>CAWDIH010000003.1:0-831378 GCA_963802415.1 uncultured Acidimicrobiia bacterium | reverse complement strand
GGATCGCGCGCAACGTCGCGCGCGCGCTGGGGCTGAACGAGGACCTCACGGAGGCCATCGGCCTGGTCACGACCTCGGGCACCCGCCCTTCGGCCACACGGAGAGGCGGTGCTCGACTCGTGCATGCGGGCGCGATGGGGGAGCGGTTTCCGCCACAACGAGCATTCACTTCGTGTGGTCGAGAAAATCGAACGGCTGAACCTGACCGCGCCGGTGCGCGACGGCATCCTGCATCACACCGGGCCGGACCCGCCCGAGACGCTCGAGGGGCGGATCGTGCGGCTGGTGGACCGCGTGGCGTACATCAACCACGACATCGACGACGCGATCCGGGCCGGCGTGCTGCGCTTCGAGGACCTGCCGCCGCCGAGATCGAGATGCTGGGCTCCACCGGCTCCGAGCGCATCGAGACGCTGGTGCAGGACCTGCTGCGCCACTCCGAGGAGGCGGCCGACATCGTCCAGGGCGAGGAGGTGGGCGCGGCGATGCTGCGCCTGCGCGAATTCATGTTCGAGCGCGTGTACCTCGGCCCGGCCGCCCAGCGCGAGCGCCCGCGCATCGAGCGCATGCTGCGGGCGCTGTTCACTCACTACGCGGACGAGATGGATGACGAGCAGCAGGTGGTGGACTGGCTGGCCGGCATGACCGACCGCTACGCGATCCGCGAGTTCGAGAACCTGTCGGTGCCGCAGGGCTTCTGATGGCGCTGTTCACAAAGGACACGATCGACCGCGTCGCGAGGCCGTGGACATGGTCCAGCTCGTGGGCCAGAAGACGGACCTGCGCCGGGTGGGCACGCGCTGGAGCGGGCTCTGCCCCTTCCACGACGAGCGCACGCCCTCGTTCTCGGTGAACCCGGAGGAGAAGCTCTACTACTGCTTCGGCTGCGGCGAGGGCGGCGACGCCTTCAAGTTCGTCCAGCAGACCGAGGCGCTCGACTTCCAGGAGGCCGTGGAGCTGCTGGCCGAGCAGTCGGGCGTGCGGGTGGAGCGGGAGGCCGACGATCCGCGCGCCGAGGAGCGCCGCCGCCGGCGCGAGCGCCTGCACGCCCTGCTCGAGCGGGCGAGCCGCTTCTACGCCGCCTATCTGCGCGAATCGGCCGAGGCGGCGCCGGCGCGCGAATACCTGGCCTCACGCGGCCTGTCGGACGAGGTGCTCGCCGAGTTCCGGGTGGGCTACTCGCCCGAGCGCGTGGGACCGGATGATCATGGGCGCCCGGCAGAGCGGCTTCAGCGAGGAGGAGCTCGTGGCGGCCGGTCTGGCGCAGCGGGGCAAGAACGGCGGCCTCTACGACCGCTTTCGCGGGCGGATCATGTTCCCGCTGGCCGACTCGCGCGGCAAGGTGCTCGGCTTCGGCGCGCGGCAGATGGGGGAGGGGCGCGGGCCGAAGTACCTGAACACCTCCGAGAACGACCTCTACCACAAGGGTCGCCAGCTCTTCGGCATCGACGTGGCCGCAAGGAGGCGATGCGCACCGCTCGTTTCGTGGTCGTGGAGGGTTACACCGATGTGCTTGCACTCCACCAGGCGGGGATCCGCGAGGCCGTGGCGATCATGGGCACGGCGCTCACGCAGGAGCAGCTCGCCGAGCTGGCGAAGGTGGGCGACGGGAACCGCCGTGGCCTCGTCTACCTCGCTCTCGATGCGGATCGAGCCGGGCGGGACGCCATGTTGCGCGCGTCGCGGCTCGCCGAGGATCGAGGGATCGATCTGCGCGTCGTGGAGATGCCGGAGGGCACGGATCCAGCAGAGCTCGTAACTCAGGAGGGGTCCGAGGCGTTCGTGAGAGCGGATGGAGCGTGCGGTTCCCATGATCGAGTTTCAGGTGCGCCGGGTACTTGCCGATGCAGACCTCGACACGCCTGCAGGCAGGGATAAGGCTTTAAGGGAGGCGCGCGAGCTGATCTCAGCAGTACCCGAACGGACCGCAACACGCGATGCGCTCGTCCGCGAAGCCGCGGACCGGCTCGACGTTCCCGTGGACTATGTGCTGGCACCCGCCCGCGCGCCCGCGGCGCGACCGGACGCGCCGACGCAGGCGTCGCCCGCCGAGCTGTCGCTGCGCTGGGAGCGCGAGTTCCTGATCAGGTGCCTCTCGAGCGCGGAGCTCGGCCACGACTTCCTGGGCAAGCCCGACGACGAGCAGTTCTCCTCGGAGCTCACCCGCCGCGCCCGTGCCCACTTCGTGAGCGAGTTCGATGACCCGGTGGCCACCGTGCCGCAGGACGACCCGCGGCTTGCGGCGCTCGTCACCGATCTCGCCTTCGCGGCACAGGAGCGGCCCCCCACGGACGAGCGCACGCTTGAATTCAGCCTTTTGCAGCTCGAGCTGCGACGTATTCAAGCGAGAGATACGGCGCGCGTCGCAGGACGGTGAGCTCGGACGTCAGACGGAGCTGGCTGCGGCGGAGCAGTCGGTCCGTAAGGAGATGGGTTCAATTTCGATAGGACAGACGGCATGACCGAGCGCGTGCTGAACGGCGAACGGCGACGAAGCGGAGGAGCCGCGCGAGCTCGACCCAGCGGCCCGCCGCCGAACGGCCAGTCCGAGGATCAGGAGGAGCCCACGGCCGCCGACCTCTACGACGAGGGAGGCGTGGTCACCGCCGGCCTGGTGGTGGCGCCCCCGGAGCATGGGGCGGAGGACGCGGTCCGGCTCTACCTGCGCTCGATCGGCCGGGTGCCGCTGCTCACCCGTGAGGACGAGGTGCGCCTCGCCAAGCGGATCGAGATGAACGACATGGCCGCGAAGAACTCGCTGATCGAGGCGAACCTGCGGCTCGTGGTCTCGATCGCGAAGCGCTACACCGGGCGCGGCCTGACGCTGCTGGACCTGATCCAGGAGGGCAACCTCGGGCTGATCCGCGCGGTCGAGAAGTTCGACTGGCGGCGCGGCTTCAAGTTCTCGACCTACGCGACCTGGTGGATCCGCCAGGCGATCACGCGCGCCCTGGCGGACCAGTCGCGCACCATCCGCATCCCGGTCCACATGGTGGAGCGGATGAACCGGGTGGCGCGCGCGAAGCGGTCGCTGATCCAGAAGCACAACCGCGAGCCCACGCCGGAGGAGATCGGCGAGCTCGTGGAGATGCCGGCCAAGAAGGTCGAGGAGATCCTGAAGCTGGGGCAGGAGCCGGTGTCGCTCGAGGCGCCCGTGGGCGGCGAGGAGGGCGACGCCTCCCTCGGCGACTTCATCGAGGACTCCGCCACCGACCGCCCCCTCGAGATCGTGGCCAACCGAATCCGCGACGCGGACCTCCTGAAGGTGCTCGACTCGCTGGGCTGGCGAGAGCGCAAGGTGATCGAGCTCCGCTACGGCCTGGGCGACGAGGGCCCGATGACCCTCGAGGACATCGGCCAAGAGGTCGGAGTGACCCGCGAACGAGTGCGCCAGATCGAGTCAAAGACACTGGCGATGCTGAAGAGCTCAGGCGGCGCAGACCGCCTCGCAGGAACCGCCGACGAGGCCTAGCTCCGCCGATCCGCAGCCGAGCTGAGCGCTATGCTCGGCAACGCCGTTCCCCGGTGATGTAACGGCAACATGACTGACTGTTAATCAGTTCTTGGTGGTTCGAATCCACCCCGGGGAGCCTTGCAAGTCGCGCACTGCCGCACGTTCGTTCATCACAGTGATGAAGAAGCGTGCGGCACCGTGCCGGGCGGAGGCGGTCCGACTGGCGCCAGAACGTAAACGAGACGCGAACTTCGCGCTTGAGGTCCGCTCCAATCAACCGAAGTTGACCTTCATCGGGGCGAGCCTTACAACCTCATGGCTTCGCTCTTGCGCTCCGTCCGCGTCTCGAGAAGGAGTAGACCAGCGGTCGGGTGTCCGCGTCAAGTGCTCCGAAAGCAATCAACCCGCTCTTTGCGATTTTGTGCAGATTCGGCGAACTCTTCGACCGCGTCGGCGGCCGCGCTGGCCCCGTCGTTGCGGGTCGCCCAGTCGCGCAGCTCCTCGGCACGGCGCCTGTAGCGGGGCTCGCCCAGCACGCGGCGCACCGCCAGCCGCACGCCGCGCGGCGTCGTGAAGCGGCGCGGCAGCGACACGCCCGCCCCGGCCCAGCGGATGCGGGCCGCGTTCTCGGCCATGTCGCCCGGCGTGGGGGCACGCCACCACCGGCGCGCCGCTCGCCAGCGCACGCGCGAGCGTGCCGTGGCCGGCGTGGCAGACCACCGCGTCGCAGAGCGGCATCGTGCGCGCGTACGAGACCCAGTCGACCAGCCGCGCGTTCGCCGGCACGGGCGAGCGGCTCGCGGGCTCCCTGCCGGTTCGTGGTGGCCAGCACGCGCACCGGCTCGTCCGCCAGCCCCTCGAGCGCCGCCCGCACCAGCCGGTGCTCCGGGTCCTGCGAGGTGCTCGGCGCCACCAGCACGAGCGGGGCGTCCCCCGGCGGCAGCTCCACGTCGCCGAACGGCTGCTCCCAGAGCAGCGGCCCCGTGACCCGCATCCCGGGCCAGCCGGCGGTGCGCGGGTACTCGAGCTGGGGGAACGTCGCGACGATCGCCAGGTCGCGCGAGATCCCGCCGTGCACCTCGTCGAGCGGCGGCAGGCCCACGCGCTCGCGCGCGCCGTTCAGCTCCACGCGCCCCTGCTCCTCGCCCGTCATCACCATCGGCCGCACGAGCGCCCACATCCGCCGCCCGACCGGCGCTGCGCGGGTAGACCGCGCCCACCGAGTAGATCGGGAACCCCGGCTCGCCCGTGGGCAGCACGTGCGGCACGAGCGTGGCCCACGGCCGCCCCTCGGCCTGCGCGGCGAGCGAGCCGGCCACGGTGATGATGTCCGCCACCACCACGTCGGGATCGAACGCGCGGATCAGCTCGCGCGTGGAGCCGGAGGCCTTCACCGCCGCGGCGTAGGGCTTCAGCGGCACCTCGCGGGTGGGGAAGACCTGGTACTCCGGCGCGGCCGCGAAGCGCATTCCCTCGCGCTCCACGTGCTCCTCCCAGCGCGACCACGTCTCGAGCGTGACCTCGTGCCCGCGCCGCGCCAGCTCGGCCCCCAGGGCGATCGCCGGAAACGCGTGCCCGGGATCCCCGAACGCGGCGAGCAGGAAGCGCGCGGCTCAGAGCATCTCCGCCAGCTCGCGGACCATTCGCCTGCGCTCGCCCGTGTCGAACGAGACCGGCGACACGATCAGCGTCCCGACGCCCGCGTCGCGATAGACCTCGAGCCGGTCGCGCACCTTGTCGCGCGGGCCCACGAGCGTGATCGTGTCGATCAGCTCGGCGGGCACGGCCGCGGCGGCCTCGTCCTTCTTCCCCTCGAGATAGAGGTCCTGGATCTCGCGAGCCGCGTCCTCGAACCCGTAGCGCTGCACCAGCGAGTTGTAGAAGTTGCGCTCGCGCGAGCCCATGCCGCCCACGTATAGGGCGATGAAGTGGCGCATCTGGTCGCGGGCGCGGTCCACGTCGTCGTCGATCGCCACGTTCACGCTCGGCGCGATGTCGAACTCCGGCCCGAGCGTCCGGCCGGCCCGCGCGGCGCCCTCCTCGAGCAGCGTCGCGCGACCCGTCCACGTGCTCGGGGGAGAAGAAGATCGGCAGCCAGCCGTCGGCGATCTCGCCGGTGAGCTGCGTGTTCTTCGGCCCGATCGAGGCGATGTAGATCGGGATCCGCTCCTGCACCGGCGCGATCGTGAGCTTCAGCGCCTTGCCGGGCCCGTCGGGGAGCGGCAGCTGATAGGTCTCGCCGTCGTACTCGAGCCGCTCGCGCGCGAGCGTCTTGCGCAGGATCTCCACGTACTCGCGCGTGCGCTCGAGCTGCTTGCCGAAGCGCTGCCCGTGCCAGCCCTCGGCCACCTGCGGCCCGGACGTGCCGATCCCGAGCAGCATCCGCCCGCCGGAGAGCTGGTCGAGCGTGGCCGCGGTCATGGCGGTCATCGCGGGCGAGCGAGCCGGGCATCTGGAAGATCGCCGAGCCGATCCTGATGCGCTCCGTCTGCGCCGCGAGCCAGGCCAGCACCGTGGCGGCGTCCGACCCGTAGGCCTCGGCGGCCCACACGGAGTCGAAGCCCGCGCCCTCCGCCTCCTTCACCAGCTCGAGCTGGTCCGCGGCGCCCATGCCGAGGCCCCAGTAGCCGACGTTCAGGCCGAGCCGCACTGCAAATGTCCTATCGCCGAGTTGCATGTTTTGCCCCGTTACTTGCCGATCCTATGTAAGAGGCCATGAGACGCCGCCCCGCCGAGACCTCCGCACCGCCATCGATTGCCTTCCGCTCGAGACGCGCAAGGCGATGCTGACGGGCGTCGAGGCGAACCGGATCATCGTCGGCGCGTACACGGACCGGAAGGGCGGCGTGTGCCCGATGCTCGCCGCTCATCGCAACGGCGGCCGCACCAGCCTGGCCAGTTTCGCTCACGCGTGGGACCGCTACACCGGCGCCCGCGGGCGTCCGCGGCCGGCCAGCGACCGCGAGCTGCACACCCTGACCGCGATGCTCGAGGCGAGCATCGCCCTGGACGAGCTGCCGGAGCTTCAGACGTGGCGCGCGACGGCGCAGAAGCGCCGCCTGCCGCGCCTCTTCCACCGCTTCGACGAGTACGAGCGCGCGGTGGCCGAGCTGCGGCGTGATCAGAGCTCTGAATCCCCAGGACGAACGAACTGCACCTCAGGCACCACGCACTTTCGCGAAGTCCTGAGCAGGAACCTGATCGCCTCGGCGATGTCCTCGGGCTGAATCATCTCGTCCTTCGGAACCTCGCCCTCGACCCAGTCGGTCATCGGCGTCGCGACGAAGCCGGGGCAGAGGGCGGTCACCTGCACGCCATCCGTGGCGAGCTCCTTGTGGAGCGCCTGGCTCAGCCCGACCACGCCGAACTTCGTCGCCGAATAGGCCGCGAGCCAGCCCTGTCCGTGCTTTCCGGCGTAGGACGCGGTGTTCGTCATCAGCGCCTTGCCGTGCTCGGCGCCGGCCTCCTTCAGCATCGGGATCGCCTCCCGCGCGAGCAGGTAGACCGCGCGTAGATTCACGTCGAGTTGGAGATCGAGCTTCTTGGTCTCCGCGTCGGCGACCGCGCCGCCGATGCCGATCCCCGCGTTGTTGATCAGCACGTCGAGGCGCCCGCAGCGCTCCCGATGTGCGGCCACCAGCTTTGAGATCTCCTGCTCGTCCGCCATGTTGGCGGGGACGGCCTCCACGTCGAAGCCCTCGTCGCGCAGCGTCTGCGCGGCCGCCTCGAGCTTGTCCGGGCGCCGGGCCGAGAGGGTCAGCCGGTAGCCGTCTTCACCCAGCGCCCGGGCGATCGCATGCCCGATCCCGCTGGATCCTCCAGTGATGAGTGCCGCGCGGTCCATATAGCGCGGGCACTCTATGCAAACTCTCTACCCTTCCCGCCCGTGAGTACCCGATGGATCCTCCTACTCGCCCTGATCGCCGGCGCCCTGATCGCCGGCTGCGGCGGGGAGACTCGTCGTCGGGCGACCAGCAAGCGCCGCCCGCCGCCAAGGCAGAGGACTTCCCGAAGCCCAACGGCAAGTCGCTCGCCGAGCTGCTCAAGGACGCCGGCGGGACCGGCCCGGTGCTGGCGCCGTCGGGGCTCGAGCTGCGCACCGGGAAGAACCGCTTCGATCGCCGGATTCGTGCTCGACGCGTTCGCGGGCGAGCCGACGACGGTGACCGCGCCGCAGGACCCGGAGCTCGACAAGCTCACGGCCCGCGAAGCCGAGGTCCTCCGTCTCATCGCCCGGGGCTACACGTACAAGGAGATCGCCCGACGGCTCGAGATCTCGGTCAAGACCGTCGAGACGCATGTGTCGGCGGTCCTGCGCAAACTGCAGCTGTCCACCCGGCACGAGCTCACACGGTGGGCGAGCGACCGCGGCGTCGTGTGAGATGGCGCCACCAGTGGTCCTTCGTTCGCCGAACGTCGGCGACGTCGACGCGATCGCCACGATCCTGGCTGAGCCGGCTGTCGCAAAGTGGTGGCCACGCTACGACCGCGGCCGGATCGAGCGCGATTTCGTCACCGAGGTCGACGACGACACGACCGTCTACGTCATCGAGGTCGACGGCGCGGTCGCGGGAGTCATCCAGAGTTGGGAGGAACCCGACGAGGAGTACCGCCACGGGGGCATGGACATCGCGGTCAGCACGGTCTGGCACGGCAAGGACGTCGCGATCGCCGCGTTGCGAGGTCTTGCTCGCCATCTGATCGACGACCTCGGCCATCATCACCTCACGATCGATCCTGCCGCTGCCAACGCGCGAGCCATTCGCTGCTACGAGAAGCTCGGCTACCGACCGGTCGGCATCCTCCGCCAGAACGAGCTGGGTGCCGATGGCGTCTTCCGAGACACGCTGCTCATGGACCTCGTGGCCGACGAGCTCGTTCTCGAAGGACCGATCGCCGTCATCCAGAAGGCGGCCGGCTGACGAGCACGGCGTCGGCCTCGAGCCGATCGACCTCCGCGTCGCTCAACTGGAGCACCTCGCGCAGGATTTCGCGGTTGTGCTCGCCTTGCCATGCAGGTCGTCCCGCCGTGCCTGCGCTCGCGGCCGAGAACCGGAACGGCGACCGCGGCAGTCGCAAGGGTGCGCCGTCGTGGCCGACGTCGACCAGCGCTTCGCGCTCCTTTGCCCACGCCGCGGTGTTCACGTCGGTGACCGGACGCATCTCACCGACGGCGAGCTTTGCCGTACCGAGCACGGCTTCGAATTCGTCGAAGCTGTCGAACGTCGTCGCAAACTGTTGGAGGACCGCCATCATCTCGCTGCGGTTCGCGTGCCGTGCCTCGCGAGTGGCGAACCGCTCGGCCGCAGCGAGGTCTGGCCGGTCCATCGCGTCGCACCAAGCGGGGAAGCTCGACACGGGATCGCCTGGCACATGCACCACGGTGCCGTCGCCGAGCCGAAGCACGGGCGCGTTGAAGCTGCCGAAGATGTGGAGGAGATCCCCGGTGCCACCGGCCAGTTCGACCGCGGTCCACTCCGTTGCTTGCAACATGACCTCGGCCATCGCGACGTCGATGTGCTGGCCAACACCCGTTGCATCGCGTTGCACGAGCGCGGCGAGGATCCCGATCGTTGCCTGGAGCCCGGAGTACAGATCTGCATGCGAGACCGCCTCGGCTCGCGGGTCCGTCGCGAGCCGCCGAGCGGCGAACTCCATCAAACCGAGCTCCGCGTGCATCACCGGCGCATATGCCCGTCGCCGCGCCATGGGACCGTCCTGGCCGTAGCCCGTGATCGAGCAGTACACGATCTTGGGATTGCGAGCCTGCACTGCGGTATAGCCGAGGCCGAGACGGTCGACGACGCCGGGCCTGAAGTTCTCGAGCACGACGTCGGATGCCGCCGCCAGCGCGGCGACAAGGGCGCGGCCCGCTTCCAGTCGCAGGTCGACCGACACGCATCGCTTGCCGCAGTTCTGTTGCGCGAAGTAGACCGGCAGCCCGCCCACCCGCGGGCGCGCGGTTCTCGTGAGGTCGCCCTCCGGCGGCTCGACCTTGATCACGTCCGCTCCGAGATCGGCCAGCGCCTTGCCGCAGGAGGGCCCCGACAGCACGCGGGAAAGGTCGACTACTCGGATGCCGTCGAGCGGCCGCCTCGACGTCGGAACATTTGGCAACGGCTCGGTCACGGCCGGACGGTACTCTTCCGGCCGTGGCTCTCGACGACCTGACCCTGCGCGTGCGGTCGTGGAGAGCGCGCACGAACCCTCAGTGCGGCTAGATCGCCGCTTCCTCATCTGGCGTCAGAGGAAGCGGCGGGGCACTTGACGCGGTACCTGCACGAAGGAAGCGAGGGCAGGGACCGCGCGCCGCTCCGCCATCGAACGAGGAGCGGTTCCCGTGCCCATGCCCCATCGAACGCAGGCGCAACTCATCCGGCGGAGATTGCGAGGAAAGGACGGCAGCGCGCGCCTTCGCGAGTTGCAACGCATCCTCGCTGACCTTCCCGACTACAAGAACGGCCCCTATGCCGACCTTCGCAAGTGGGTCAACGAGGAGATCAACAGGACTCGCGTCCGGTCCAAGGCGGTTCATCGCGGACAGCATCGCGGTGCGGCGTCAGGGGGCCGCGCAGATCTGCCTCGTCGGCGGGCCGAACGCCGGTAAGTCGTCGCTGCTTCAAGCGTTGAGCAACGTTCAGATCAAGACGGGTGACTACGCGTTCACGACGACGCGTCCAGTACCCGCCACCACACGGATCGGCGGCGTGCTCGTACAACTCGTCGAGATCCCTGGGCTCATCGACGGCGCGAACGAAGATCGAGGCGGGGACGCGCGCTGCTCGGCGTGCTGCGCGGCGCAGACGGCATCGTGTTCTGCCAACCGGTCGACGCGCCGGTGTCGGGGTTGCAGGTCGTGCGTCGCGAGGTGGCCCTCGCCGGCATCGAGCTTCCGGCGTTGGTCGCGGCCACGAAGGCCGACGAGGCGTCGCCCGCACGTAGCAGCGATGCCGTTCGGCGAGTCGCCGGCGATCTCGAGGTCGTACCCATATCGATCCTCGACGACGACTCGCTGGCGTTGCTCCGGGAGCGGATCTGGACGTTGACCGGGCTGGTCCGAGTACGGCTCCGGCGCGGCAACGAAGTCACGCCCGATCCCGTTGCGTTCCGACCACCCGTGACGGTCGTGGACGTCGCGGACACCATCCACCGCGAGATCGGCGTGAGCTGCACCGGGGCCCGTATCTGGGGTCCGTCAGCACGGTTTCCCGGCCAACTCGTCGGCCGCGACCACGTCGTCGGGGACGGTGACGAAGTCGAGATCGAATCGTCGCGCTGAGGGTGCGTGAACCGACCTGTGAGGGCGGTTGGCGCACCCTCGATTCACTGTCACACCCTCGCCGCACACTCGTGCGGATGGGGATCGACGAATGGGCGGCTCGTCAGTACGGGCTCGTGAGTCACGAGCAAGCAAGGGAGTTCGGGCTGTCGACGAAACAGGTGAGCGGGCGCGTCGCGTCCGGCCAGTGGATTCGGATGGTGCGAGGGGTGTACCGGATCGCGGGCGCGCCGGTCACGTGGCAGCAGTCGGCGCTCGCTGCTTGTCTCGCGGGCCCGCAGCCGACGCGGGCATCCCATCTGACCGCGGCCGCGCTCGCGGGCCTCGCCAAACCGCCGCTGCTCCCTCATGTGACGGTTCCGTCCGGCGCGTCGCGCCGGACGCCGATAGCGCTCGTTCACCGCGCTGATCTCGATGCGGAGGACGTTGCTCGCCTGTTCGGGATCCCGTGCACCGGCGTTGCACGAACTGTTGTCGACTGCGCTTCGCTGATCGGCGACACGGCACTGGCATCGATGGTCGACGATGCGCTCTGCCGGAAGCTCACGACGATCGACGCCATCGACGGTGCCGCGGCCAACGCGCGGCGAGGCATCCGGCGGCTGCGGCGGGTCCTCGATGTATGGGCAGGTGACATCGCTCCCGGAAGCCCGGCTGAGATGCGACTGCAACGCCAGTTCGTCGCGTGGGGTTACCCGGTGCCGGTGCGCCAACATCTCCTCCGGGATGAGACGGGTCGGGTCGTCGGTGTGCTCGACCTCGCTTGGCCCGACCGTCTCATCGGCGTCGAGTACGACTCCGATCGTTGGCACAACCCTCGCCACTGGAAGCACGACGAAACTCGCCACGCCGCGGTGGTTCGACTCGGATGGATCCTCCTCCATGCTGACAAGCACGACCTCCGCGCCGGCGAACGCCAGTTCAGAACCGAGCTCGAACGGGCCTGGCGCACTCAGCGTGCGCCAACCGCCCTGTGAGGGCGTTTCACGCACTCTCGATGCGGAAGGAGGCCTGTTGCTCGTGGGGTCACTGTTCAAAGAGTCGAGAACCCGGCAGACTGGTCCCATGCCACGAGCGATCTGGAGTGGGTCGATCAGCTTCGGGCTGGTCAACATCCCTGTGAAGCTCTACAACGCTGTGTCCCGGAAGTCGGTCTCGTTCAACCAGATCGACCGCCGCACGGGCGCTCGCATCCGCCTTCGCAAGGTGTCCGCCGCGGATGAGGCCGAGGTCTCGAACGAGGACATCGTGAAGGGCTACGAGCTCCCGTCCGGCGACTACGTCCTCATCGACGACGACGAGCTCGCCGCTCTCGACCCTGAGGCGGTGCGCACGATCGACATCGAGGAGTTCGTCGATCTCGCCGACATCGATCCGATCTACTACGACGCCGCGTACTACCTCGCACCCGACAAGGCGACGACGAAGCCGTACGCGCTGCTCACCGAGGCGATGGAGCGCTCACAGAAAGTCGGCATCGCGCGGTTCGTGATGCGGTCGAAGCAGTACTTGGCCGCGGTGCGACCGAAGGACGGCAAGCTCCTTCTGTCCACGATGGTCTACGCGGACGAGGTCAACGGCGCCGAGGACATCAGCGAGCTCGATGGCATCGACGGCGTCGACGTCAGCGACCGCGAGCTCGGGATGGCGGAGCAGCTGATCGCGTCGCTGTCGACACCGTTCGAGCCCGACAAGTTCCAGGACACGTATCGCAACCGCGTCCTCGAATTGATCGAGCGCAAGGCGGCAGGCGAGACCGAGTTGGCCCCGGCGCCGCAGCCCGTGTCTGCGGACAAGGTCGTCGACCTCATGGCGGCACTCGAAGCGAGCGTCAGCGCCGCGAAGGAGTCTCGGAAACGCCACCCGACCGGGCGGCCCGCCGACGATAAGCCGGCTGACGGCGAGGCCGAGGAAGCAGCAAAGCCGGTGCGGGCACAGAAGGTGGCCGCAAAGCCGAGGAAGCGCAAGAGCGCGTAGCTGGCTCCTCCCGTCGCGGGGTAGACCTTCCGGGTGCCCGAGTCAAAGCACACCACCGTCACCGTCGACGGCCGCGAGCTGAAGCTGTCGAATCTCGACAAGGTGCTGTACCCGAGGTCCGGCTTCACGAAGGGCGAGGTCATCGACTACTACGCCCGCATCGCGCCCGTGCTGCTCACGCACCTCGGCGACCGCGGCATCACCATGCGCCGTTTCCCGAACGGGGTCGACGCGGGCTCGTTCTTCGAGAAGCGGTGCCCGAACCACCGACCGAAATGGGTGCAGGTCGCACCTGGCCCCGGCGACAGCGGCGGTGCCATCGACTACTGCCGTCTGGCCGACGAGGCGTCGATCGTGTGGGCCGCGAACCTGGCGGCACTCGAGCTGCACGCCCCGATGGCGCGCGGTGTCGACATCGAGACGCCGACGATGGTGGTGTTCGACCTGGATCCGGGCGCGCCCGCCGACATCAACGATTGCGCCGAGGTCGGCATGTGGATCCGCGATGTCCTCGACGGGCTCGGGCTGCGGTGCTGCGCAAAGACGTCGGGCTCGAAGGGCCTCCAGGTGTACGTACCGGTGAACCGGTCGCCGCTCACCCACGAGCAGGCTTCCGGGTTCGCGCTCGCTGTCGCCCAAGCCATGGAGAAGCACCACGGCGACCGGGTGCTGTCGAACATGCGCAAGGAACTGCGCAAGGGCAAGGTCTTCATCGACTGGAGCCAGAACTCGCGTCACAAGACCACGATCTGTGCGTACTCGCTGCGCGCCCGCCCGGACCCGACCGTGTCGGCGCCGGTCACGTGGGACGAAGTCGATGCCGCCGCCGGCGGTGCGTCCTTGTCGTTCGAAGCGCCGGATGTCCTCGAGCGCGTCGACGCGGTCGGTGACCTGTGGGCGCCGACCGCGACCTTGCAGCAAGAGCTTCCATTGGCGGCGACTTCGTGAGCGAACCCGAAGCCGTCGCCGAGCGATTGCTCGATGCGTACGAACGCGCTGCGACCATCGATCCGATCTCGGCCACGGTCGACGATTTCGACATGCCCGCTGCCTACGCGGTGCTCGAACACATCGCAGCCCGTCGTCTGGCGGACGGATGGGTCTCAGTGGGTCGGAAGATCGGCTTCACCAACACGAAGCTCTGGGATCTCTACGGCGTCGATCGGCCGATGTGGGCCCGGGTCTGGAAGCAGACCGTCGTCCAAGCCGCCGATGGTTCGGCGGAACTCGCGCTGGATCGCTTCGTCCAGCCGCGAATCGAACCCGAGGTGGTCTTCAAGCTCCGAGCCGAGCCGCCCCCGACGGCTGATCCCATGCAGGTACTTCGCGCGGTGGAGTGGATGGCACCTGGTTTCGAGATCGTCCACTGTCACTTTCCGGGGTGGAGGTTCACGCTCGCCGACTGCACCGCCGACTTCGCGCTGCACGGCGCGCTCGTCATAGGAATGCCCGTCGAGATCAACGAGAACAACATCGAAGAGATCAGTCAGCTGTTGCCGAAGTTCGAGCTCAGCCTGAGCTGCGATCGATCCGTCGTCGATCGTGGCGTCGGGGCCAACGTGCTCGGCGGCCCTGCGCACGCGCTGACGCATCTCATTCGCGTTCTGGCAGACGATCCGGCCGCTTCACGTCTGGCGTCGGGAGAGGTCGTGACCACCGGCACGATCACCGACGCACAGCCCATCGCGGCGGGTGAGTCCTGGACGTCGGACTACGGCGCGCTCGGCCTGGACGGCCTCACGATCACCTTTTCGTAGATGACGTCACGTCGGCCGACGGTTGCCGCGCTACTGGGCGATGCCCACCCACACTGGGTAGTTGGGATCGCCGTTGTCGAACTGCACCCAAACCACTTGGCCCGCGGCCGGGAGTTCGCCGCCCGTGAGCGTCGGCGACCGAGTCGCCCACATCGTCGTGCTGGCGGAGACCTCCGGCACCGAGACCAGGAGCCGGTCGGACTGCATCGGGTCGATGTTGTCGACGACCGTCGCTCGGTACATGCCCGGGTAGACGCCGCTGGCGTGTCCCGGCACAGCCGACGTGGCGATCGACTGCCACACGGGGTAGTCGGAGTCGCCACGCTCGAAGGACACGTACACCTCCTCGCCCACCGACGGGAGGGCCGCACCGCTCGACGCGAGCGATGGCACTGCCCACGCCGATGCAGTGCCGGTCACCTCCGGGATGACGACGAGCAAGCGGTTCTGCATCGTCGGGTCCGTGTTGTCGATCACGGTCGCCCGGTACGTCCCTCCATATCCCGTTGCCAAGCCGGCATCTCCCTTGGTCTGCGACTACCGCGCGACGAAATACTTCGCCTTCGGGTGGTGGCAGATGATGGCGGACGTGGTCTGCTCCGGTTGGTACTGGTAGCCCGTCTCCTCGGAGCACTCGAGCCCGATGCGGCCGCCATCCAGCAGCTCGAGCACCGTCACGTTGTCCTCGAGGTCCGGACATGCGGGATAGCCCCAGGAGTAGCGGCCGCCGCGGTACTGCTGCCGGAACAGACCCGCGAGCGAGGGCCCGTCCTCGTCGGCGAAGCCCCACTCCTCACGGATGCGGCGATGCCAGTACTCGGCGAGCGCCTCCGCCATCTCGACGCCCAGCCCGTGCAGCTGCAGGTACTCCTGGTACCGATCGTCGGCGAAGAGCTTCGCCGTCGCCTCCGACACGGCCGGGCCAATGGTCACGATGTGGAAGGCGACGTAGTCGACCTCGCTCGTCTCGATCGGGCGCACCATGTCCCCGATGCACAGGTACGGCGGCTTGGTCTGGCGAGGGAACCCGAAGCGCGTGATCTCGCGGTCGCGCGACTCGTCCTCCCAGATGACGACGTCGTTGCCGTCGCCTGACGCGGGGAAGTAGCCGTAGACGACCGCGGGCTGCAGCAGGTCGTCCGCCTTCGCCTTCGCCAGTTCGTCACGGAGGATCGGACGGATGCGCGCCTTGAACGCCTCGTCGTCCTCGCCGCCCTCGGGCCGGTACTGCCACTGGTTGCGGAAGAGGGCGGTCTCGTTGAGGAAGCCGGCGATGTCGTCGATCGGCAACCCCTTGACGATGCGCGACCCGGTGAACGGCGGTACGAAGATGTGGTTGGTCTCCTCGACCTCGGGCGAGCGGGCCGGCACCGTGGTCGGATCGACCGGCTCACGCTCAGCGAGGCCCACCGACGACCGCGACGGAACTCGCGACTCTGACGGGACGCGGCCCCACGACGGATCGTCGTGTTCGTCGCCGCGCCGGACTGCGCCGAGACGATCCATCACCCGTAGTCCCTCGAACGCGTCTTTGCCGTAGAACAGCCGGCCCTCGTACACGTCACGCAGGTCGCGCTCGACGTAGGAGCGTGTGAGCGCGGCGCCGCCGAGCAACACCGGGATGTCGGAGAGGTTCCGGCCGTTGAGCTCCTCGAGGTTGTCGCGCATGATCAGCGTCGATTTCACGAGCAGACCGCTCATGCCGATCGCGTCAGCCTTCACCTCGAGCGCCTTCTCGATCATCTCCGTGACCGAGACCTTGATGCCGAGGTTGTGGACCTTGTAGCCGTTGTTCGTGAGGATGATGTCCACGAGGTTCTTGCCGATGTCGTGGACGTCGCCCTTCACGGTGGCGAGCACGATCCGTCCCTTCGTGTTGCCGCCTTCGACCTTCTCCATGTGCGGCTCCAGATACGCAACCGCGGCCTTCATCGTCTCGGCGGACTGCAGCACGAACGGCAGCTGCATCTGTCCGGATCCGAACAGGTCACCGACGACCTTCATACCTTCGAGCAGGACGTCGTTGATGATGTCGAGCGCCGAGAGCCCGGACGCCAGCGCCTCGTCGAGATCGTCCGTGAGCCCGTCTCGATCGCCGTCGATGATGCGCTGGGACAACCGCTTCTCCAGGGGCCAGCCCGACCGGTCCTCCTTCACCGCTGCCGTTGCCTCGACGTCCGCGAACAACTCGAGCAGCTTCTGCAGCGGGTCGTAGCCCGTCGACGGGTCGCGCCGGTCGTAGATCAGGTCCAGGCAGACCTGGACCTGTTCGTCGGGAATGCGATTGAGCGGCATGATGCGCGCGGCGTGGACGATGGCGGCGTCGAGCCCCGCGTCGCGGCACTCGTGCAAGAACACAGAGTTGAGCGCGTGCCGGGCCGCTGGCTTCAGCCCGAACGACACGTTCGACAGGCCCAGGACCGTGTGCACACCAGGCATCTCGGCCTTGATGCGGCGGATCGCCTCGATTGTCGCCATCGCGTCGCCGCGCAGGTCCTCGCCGCCGGTGGACAGCGGGAACGTCAACGCGTCGAAGATGAGGTCGTTCGACTCGAGCCCGTACCGGTTGGTGGCGATGTCGTGGATGCGATGCGCGACGCGGAGCTTCCATTCGATGTCACGCGCCTGGCCCTGTTCGTCGATAAGCAGGCAGATGACGGCCGCGCCGTACTCGCGGGCCAGTGAGAACACTCGGTCGAGCCGCGACCCCGGCGCCTCGCCGTCCTCCAAGTTGGCGGAGTTGAGGAGGGAACGACCGCCGAGCCATTGCAGGCCGGCTTCCATCACCTGAGGCTCGGTGGAATCCAGGACGAGCGGAACCGTCGCCTGCGTCGCGAAGCGGCGGGCGATCTCCTCCATGTCCACCGTGCCGTCGCGGCCGACGTAGTCGACGCACACGTCGAGGACGTGCGCGCCTTCCTTCTCCTGCTCGCGCGCCATCTGCACGCACGTGTCCCAGTCGGCCGCGAGCATCGAGTCTCGGAACCTCTTGGAGCCGTTCGCGTTTGTGCGCTCGCCGATGGTCAGGTACGTGATGTCCTGGTCGAAGGGCGTGAACGAGTAGATCGACGCTGCACCCGGCTCGTGCACCTGATGCCGCGGCGCCGGCGCGAGATCGCGGCACTTCTCGACAACGGCACGAAGGTGCTCGGGAGTGGTGCCGCAACAGCCGCCCACGACCCGGACGCCCAGCTCGTTGATGAAACGTGCGTGGTAGTCGGCGAGCTGATCGGGTGTGAGGTCGTAGTGCATCGCACCGTCGACCACCGAAGGCAAGCCCGCGTTCGGGATGCACGAGATCGGCTTGCGCGAGTGATGCGACAGATGGCGCAGGTGTTCGGTCATCTCCGCCGGACCGGTCGCGCAGTTCAAGCCGACCACATCGACCTTCGAGCGCGTCGATGGCGCACAGCGCGGCCGCGATCTCGGTCCCCGGCAGCATGCGCCCGGTCAGCTCCACGGTCACCTGCGTCTGCAGCGGCACCTCTCGGCCGACAGCGGCCATTGCGCGGCGGGCACCGACGACGGCGGCTTTGAGACCGAGCAAGTCGAACTGCGTCTCGATCAACAGCAGGTCGACGCCGCCTTCGAGCAATCCTCGGCTTTCGATCTCGTACGCGTCACGGAGGTCGGCGAAGCTGATCTGGCCGAGGGAGGCAAACTTCGTGCCGGGTCCGATCGAACCGGCGACGAATCCGTCGTAGCTGCTCGCGACCTCGCGCGCGATCCGGCCCGCCTCGAGGTTGATCTCGTACGCCTTGTCAGCGATGCCGTACTCGGCGAGAGGTACCGCGAACGCACCGAAGGTCGCCGTCTCCACCGCGTCCACCCCGACCCGGAAGAACGCCTCGTGCATCTGTGCGATGAGGTCGGGCCTCGTCAGCACGAGTATCTCGTTGCATCCTTCGAGCTCAGGGCCACCGAAGTCGTCGCTCGTGAGGCCCTGCTGCTGCATGTACGTCCCGAAGGCGCCGTCGTAGATCACGACGCGCTCGTCGATCGCCTCGAGATACCGGCTCCGCGCCATTCGGACGATTGTACGGGGAGCACCAACCCGACCGAATGCCATTCGTCACCGTCATAGGCTCCCGCCGGTGAGGATCTACACGCGCAAGGGCGACGACGGTACGACCGGGTTGCTCTTCGGTGGGCGAGTGCGCAAGGACGGTCCGGCGCCGACGGCGTACGGCGCGGCCGACGAGGCGCAGGCCGCCCTCGGCGTGGCGCGGGCGGAATGCGATCGGGGGAGCGAGCTCGACGCGATGCTCGTCGGCCTCGAGCGCGATCTGTGGGTCCTGATGGCCGAGCTGGCGACCGATCCTTCCAACCGGTCGAAGCTGACCGCGGGACAGAACCTGGTGACGAACGACATGGTCATCGCCCTCGAAGCATCGATCGACGCACTGTCGAGCCGGTTCGATCCACCGACCGAGTTCGTGGTACCGGGCGAGACCCGCGTCGCGGCCTTGCTCGACGTGGCGCGGACGGTCGTTCGTCGAGCGGAACGGAACGCCCTCGCCACATCCGGCGACGAGTCGTACGTCGTGCCGTACCTGAACCGCTTGTCCGACCTGCTGTGGACGATGGCCCGCTGGCAGGAGGGAACGTCGTTGCCATCTCGGGAGGACCAGTGATCTCGTTCGATCTCGCTCGCGACGTCCCCGACGACGTCGACCTCGTCGTGGAAGGCGTCACCATCGGGTCCGAGCCCGACGATCCGGTGGTTCGGGCCGCCGGCTTCGAGGCGAAGGTCGGCAGGACCGTCCTGCTCCCGGGCACGGCTCCTCGTCGGGCTCGGTGACAACGGCTCGAACGGACCCGACGATCGAGCGCTCCGGCGTGCAGCCGGCTGCCGTGGCGCGCAGGCGCGGCGCACAGTCGGCGCATCGCGACCGACGTTGCCCGCGCGGCCAGGCCGTGGCGGAGGGGTTCGTCGCTCGGCGCGTATCGCTTCACGAAGTACCGCTCGGACCCGAAGCCGAACAAGATCCAGTCGGTCACCGTGGTCGGCGGCGGGGATCGCGCGCCGCACCGCGCTCGATCGCGGCGCGCCGCATCGCCGAGGCGGTCGCCGTCGCCCGTGATCTCGTCAACGAGCCTGGCGGATCGCTGACCGCCGCCGGCGTTCGCGGAGGAGTTGCGTGCGCTCGCCAAGCGGTCGGGCCTCGGTGTCAAGGTGCTGACGGAGAACGCGATCGCCAAGGCCGGTTACGCCGGCTTGCTCGCGGTGAACCGTGGGTCGACGAACCCGCCACGGTGGGTCGAGTTGACCTACGAACCCGAGACCGCGGCGCGGATGACGGTCGCGCTCGGTGGGAAAGGGCATCACGTTCGACTCGGGCGGTCTCTCGATCAAGTCGACGGACGGCATGGTGGGCATGAAGGGCGACATGGGGGGTGCCGCGGCCGTCGCCGCCGCCATGTCGGTGGCGCGCGACGTGGACGTGAAGGTGCGGGTGCGGGCGTCCTCCCCTTCACCGACAACATGCTCGGTGGCGACGCGGAACGGGTCGGCGACGTCATCCGCTATCGCAACGGGACGACGGTCGAGGTGCTCAACACCGACGCCGAAGGCAGGCTGATCCTGGCCGACGGACTGGTGGCCGCGAGCGAAGAGCATCCCGCCGCCATCGTCGACCTCGCCACGCTCACGGGCGCGGCCGTGGTCGCGCTCGGCGGCAAAGTCGCGGCAGTGCTCGGCAACAACGAGTCGTTCACCGCGCAGGTTCAGGCCGCTGCCGAAGCTGCCGGCGAGCCCCTGTGGCCACTGCCGTTGTACGGCGACTATCGCGCGCGACCTCGAGTCGAAGATCGCGGATCTGAAGAACGTCGGCGGCCGTCCCGCGGGCACGATCGTCGCCGCGCTGTTCCTGCGGCGGTTCGTCGGCGAAGGTATCCCGTGGGCCCACCTCGACATCGCCGGTCCCGCGTTCGGCGATGATGACGACGGTGAACTGTCTGCGGGTGGAACCGGATACGGCGTCCGCACGCTGATCGAGCTCCTACGCATGTTCAAGCGACCGTAGCAACAGGGGGGTTCGTGTCCCGCGAGCTGCCTGTCTCCCTGGTCGACGCGATCTCAGGCTGCCGTGACCACGCCGATCGTGTCAGGGCCTGGCGTGAAGTGGCCCGTCAACGGGCGGTCGAACGGTCCACCGTAGAAGACGTCAAGGCTCGGTGGCCCGGCGTCGGTCGTGTTGCGCAAGTAGAAGTGGTTGAACGCGTACACGCCGATCCCGTCGCCCCCGACACCGTCCCAGTTGCCGGCGAGGGGGATCGAACCGGGCCCGCCGTAGAAGACGTCGAGTGAGGGTGCGCCGGCGTCGTTCGAGTTGCGCAGGTAGAAGTGGTTGAACGCGTACACGCCGATTGTGTCTCTGCCGTCGTTGTTCCAGTCGCCGACCACGACACGATCGCCCGGGGTTCCGTAACGGATGTCGAAGTCGGGTGGGCCAGCGCCGTTGCTGGTCTTCAGGAAGAAGTGCCCGGCCTCGTACACGCCGATGGTGTCCGTCTGTCCACCCGCGGTCCAACGGCCGCACACTGGTTGATCTCCCGGGCCCCCGTACGCGAAGGTGACCGCCGGCGGACCGCCGTCGAAGTTGTTCCACAGATACCAGGTGCCATCGAGGTATAGGCCCGGGGTTGCAGTCCCATTGCCGTCCCAATCGCAGGCAAGGGACGGGCCGAGGGTACCGATGACGTTCGCAATCTGGGGTCTCCCGGGCGTGTTGGACGTACGTAGGAACCACGATTGCTGGCGGCCGATCCGTCCGAGCACGCCGCTGTTGTGCGCGAGATAGAGCAGTGACCCACTCGGGGTCGTAAGCAGGTCAACCGGTCCGGCGACGCCGTTGAGAGGCACGAACGTCGACACTTGACGTGTGGCCGCATCCATACGCCGGATCCAACCACTGCAGAGATCGGCGAAGAAGTAGTCGCTGACGAAGTCGTTACCAAGCGATGGCGTCACCGGGTTGTAGAAGGTGCCGCCGGCTATTGCGCAGCCGGTCGTTTCACTGGAGCCGTGGCCGTAGAAGAACACCGGCGAGGTGAAAGCGGGATTCGACGTCGGCCCTTCCGTCGTCGGCCAACCAAAGTTGAGTCCGGCACGGAAGCCTTCGTCGATCTCTTCGAACGAGCTCTGACCGACATCGTTGATGTAGAGCCGCCCTGTTCCCGGCTGGAACGCGAACGTGAATGGGTTCCGCAGCCCGTAGGCCCAGATCCGAGGGTCGGCGCCAGGCAAGTTGACGAACGGGTTGCTGCTCGGAGCCAGGCCGCTCGTGGGATCCACGCGGAGGATCTTGCCGAACGGGTTGGTGAGTTGCTGCGCTCGTGGTGCGTTGGCGTTCTCGCCGACACCGACCAGTAGGGTCCCGTCGGGAGCGAAGTGGATCGCACCGCCGTTGTGGTTCGTTGCAGCGGTGAGCGGCGGGAGGTCCAGGACAACGTGCTCGCTGCCGGGAGCGGCAACGTCGCCAGCGGCGGTGAACCTGCTGACCCGGTTGTGGGCCGGCGACCCCGGCACGGTGTAGTGCACGTAGATGAACGGCCTGGCCGGGAAGCCGGGGTCCACGGCCACGCCGATCAGCCCGCGCTCACCTGTGGGATCGACGTTCAGCGTCACGAACGGCGGCGCGAGCAGCCCGCCACCCTTGACGACGCGGACAGCCCCGGTCTGCTCGGCGACGACCACTCGACCATCCGGCAACATCGCCATCGAGGTTGGGGCGCGGAGGCCCGAGATCGTCGTGTCGGTGAACCCTGCGGGCACCGGCGCGGCGCCCGCGGTGGACGTGGTCGCGACCATCGAGCCGAGCACGAGGGCGAGAGCCACGAGTACTCGTGATGCCCAGACGAGCCTGTATGCACGATGGGAGTGGGACGGAGCCATCGCCGTCACCCTCGCACACCGGCGCGCATGCGGCACGCCGCCACGGACGTCCGCCACAGCGATGTCCCCGTGACGTCGGACTACCGAGTTCGCGTCCCGCGCCTGCTGATCGCGTTGGCAGTCTGGTCAGGTCACGACGCCGAAGCCGTCAACTGTCCCAGTCCAGCGCCCGACGATTGGCGTGTAGCCGGCAGCGCCATAGTTCGCGGAGATGTCGGGGGCGCCACCGGTGTTCATGTTGCGCAGGTACCACCAGCCGCTGACGAAGACGCCGAGGGTGTCGGTGCCGTTGCCGTCCCAGTCGCCGACGACGGGGGTGTAGCCGGCGGCGCCGTAGTTGATGACGATGTCGGGCGGTCCGGGAGTGTTGCTGTTGCGGAGGTAGAAGAAGCCGTTGTAGTAGACGCCGAGGGTGTCGGTGCCGTTGCCGTCCCAGTCGCCGACGACGGGGGTGTAGCCGGCGGCGCCGTAGTTGATGACGATGTCGGGCGGTCCGGGAGTGTTGCTGTTGCGGAGGTAGAAGAAGCCGTTGTAGTAGACGCCGAGGGTGTCGGTGCCGTTGCCGTCCCAGTCGCCGACGACGGGGGTGTAGCCGGCAGCGCCGTAGTTGATGACGATGTCCGGTCCGCCGGCGGCGTTGGAGTTCCGCAGGTACCACGTCCCGTTGTCGAACACGCCGGCCGTTTGTGTGCCGTTGCCGTCCCAGTCGCCGACAACTGGTGTGTAGCGCCTCAGTCCATAGGCAAACGCAATGTCGCCGGCGCCGGGCCCAACCCCGTTGTGGAGGTACCAGTGCGCGACTGCGGGCGGCGGGGGCGGCGGGGGCGGCGGGGGCGGGATGGTTTGAACGACGGGTGCGGAATGCCCGAAGCCGTTGGGCGCGACGTCGTAGGGGCAGATGCACGTCGACCCGAACGGGTTCTCATCCCAGACCATGTACGCCTGCGCCCGGAACGATGAAGGATTGCCGATGCAGGACGGTGAGAAGGTCGTCGAGAATGCTGCGTTGCCATCCCAGTTCGGTGTTGCGTCGCAGACTCTGACGAAGTCCCCGTTGGTGAAGTAGACGGGAGCGGTGACTCCCAAGAAGTTTTCGAAGAACGCGGAGTAATCGTCGATGCCATCACCGTTGACGTCGATCGACCAGATGATGTGGGTGATCCCCGGCGTCCAGTTCGCGCCGGTGGGACTGGAGCCACAGGCGGTTGTGAGCCAGATTCCCACCGTCGTCGAGTAGGACGCGCCAAAGGACGTGATGTCGCCTTGGCAGAAGGTCACCGGGTTGCCGTCGCCAACGGAGTCCTGGCCGCCCGCGACGGAGGTGGCGACAACGGTGTTGGCCGCAGCGCTCACCGTTTCGGTCCGTGTCGCTGACACCGTTGAGGCGCTGAGCGTCTCCGCTCCTGTCGCGGATGCCGAGCGAAGTTGCGCTTCGTACTCAGCGTCGGTCTTCCCCTTGGAAGTGGCCTGCGCCGCTGCTGGCGAAGTCGACGAAGCGAATACGACGACGGCAACAGCAAGCGCGACCGCAGTCAGTTTGGCGAGAACCTTTCGACCCGTCATTGCGCCGCTTGCCGCATGAGAGAGGGGCCAGCACAACGGGATGAAGAGCTGACCGCAGCGGTGAGCGGCCAGGCGACTGTAGGCAGGCTTTGCACCCAAAACCATCGGCTGCTCCCCGCCGACTTTGAGTGGCGGTGCCAGACGCCGTAGCGGTGCCCGATCATCACGACCTGACCGGCAACCCCGAGCCGGCCGCGGCTAGCCAGTTGGCCGCCGGAGCAGTACAAGCCCGCGCGTCGCGCCCGGTTCCCCGTTCTGGCGTCATTGGGCACGGGTACTCGCGCTGGTTGACGCCAGAACGGGTTGGGGTGGGGGGAGGGAAGAACCAGTTGGTCAGCGAACTCGGTGGGCGTGGCGACGGCGACGAGCATCGCTTCCTCCACGGAATGGCGACACGGCGACATCCGAGGGGAAGACCTCGTGCTATTTCATGTCATACGGTGCCTCGTGTCAAGAGGTCCCGAGACCGGCGACTACATGGCGACCCAAGTTCGGAGGCAGTGACGCCGTCCTATCTCGTCGGCACTTCGGCGATCGCTGGCCCAACGACGGGCTCGCGATCGAGCGCACCAACTCGATTGCGCAGCTAGGCGCACAAACCATCCCACTAGCGAGCGGCCTCGTGGGCGTCGAAGTCGGGATGGCGCGCAGCACCGTCGAGTACGGGTGCGCGGCGATCCTCTAGCCATCGATCGACGAGCAACGCGGCAACGAACAACAGCGCGATTCGGAGTGAGGCGGCGTCAGCGAGCGCGTGTCGAGCTGCTTCGCCGGGAGCGCCATGCCAGATCACCCACAGCATCACGCCGTCGATGGCGACGATGGCGAGCGGAAGCGACCATCGCGGGTCATAGCCTCGCTTGCGCCATTGCAACACCAGACACGCGGCGAGGACCATCGACCCGATGACCACATTCCCCGCATTGCCCGGCTTCAGCAGCGCGTCTTCGATTGGTGCCGGGAGCATGTCTCGCGCCTCGCCGTAGTTCTGATCGGGAGCCAGCATCGCCACGCTTGGCTCTGGAGACCCAGTTGCGGTTGACGTCCCGAGGAAGTCACCCAGTGGCGCCCTGAACGTGAACCAGGGATGTGTCGCAAGGAACTGCACGTACCGCTTCATGCCGTGTTCGTGCACCCAGTCGCGAAACGCAGGATCGAGGCGAAGCACGTCTGCGGGTGCGATAGAAGGGTTGGTAGGCAGGTCGTGCCCGGGCGTGACGCCAGCGGGCAGGGGCATGCCGTGATCGACGAACCATGCCGTCCGGCTCGTACTCGGGATGATTCGGTCGGCGATGTTCTCAGCGACGTTGAAGTCGGCCAGGACACGGTTGGCCGAGTAGGTCTGCTGTCCCCAGGCGCCGAGAACCGCCAGCGCGGCCGCCAACGCGAGCCAGGCGAGACGGTGGGATGCCCGCGACGCGGCGCAAACGGAGACGATTGCCAGGCCCCACACGACGTAGAGGTGATCTTGCCTGACGAACATCCACAGGGTCGTGATTACGACCAAGGCCACGCCCGTCGCGATACCCGGATGGCGAAGCCATCGTGACCACATCGCGATGAGCAGGACAGTGAGCGACAGTCCCACCGACTCGCTCAGCATCATGGTGTCCCAACTCGCGACGACCACGACGAGTCCGAGCGCGAGCGTCGCCCCTACGAGAAGCCGCCGCACGCGCAGTTCTCTGATCTCAGCTGCAAGAGCCACGGCGAGGATTGACCAAGCAATCGCGCCGATGATCGCTTGCGCGATTATTCGGGCTCCGTCATTGCTGACGAGGTCGTACAGAAGCGGAACCGTCCACGGCCGCCGCTGATGCCCGGCAAACGACAAGAACTCGTAGTCCGCGGAGTCGTTGGTTCGCCCCGCCGGAAGTCGAATGACGGCGAGGATCCGGAGCATGCAGAACCCGGCGACGAGACTGACGATCACGGGATCGATGCGACGTGTGCGAATGCGCCGACGCATCGTGGTGGCGGCGGATTCGATCTCGGGTCTCAGCGCGTCAGTGGCTGACCCGTCATCGATCTGGTGTGCATCTCCACGAATGGCGCTGATGTCGGGAATCGTAAACACATCTGGTTTGGCGTCACGTACATCATCACGCCGAGCACCGTCCCAGTGTCGCCTCACATTCGCGGTCGGCGACACCAGTTGTGTACCCCCACCTACGGCTTACCGACGACGGCTTCGCCCACCGTCGAACAACCGTCGCACCAACGTACGCAACTCCGCACGTTGGCTGTCGCTCGCTTGTGGGTCTGCCTGCTTGTTCGCGGTTGGGTGACCGAGCCCGCTAACTCTCAAGTACCAACTGGTCGTTGTAGGTGCCGACCACGTTGGTGTCGGTGGCCGTGTCACCGAAAGGTGGGAGCTGGATCAGCTGCCCTGTTGCTCCGTTGCGGGCCAGCAGCTGGCCGTGCGCCCCGTTTAGGCGGAACACCGCGATGTCGGTGATGCCGTCGCCGTTGTAGTCGGCCGCGGCGATGTCGTCAGCGTTGGCGGTGGTGCCCCAGTCGACCGTCTGGAACCCGCCGCCGTTGATGTCGCTGAACCATCGCAGCGTTCCATCGTCCAGCATGCGCACGACCGTGAGGTCCGCACAATCGTCGCCATTCACATCGCTGGGCACATAGGTGTCGGTGGCGATGCCGAACTGCTCCGACACCACGATGCCGAACAGGCTGGATCGGAGGATGAAGTCTGTAGCGCTGCTCGGCCCCGCCGTCGCGCGATGAACGCTCAAGTCGGCGCGTCCGTCGCAGTCGAAGTCCGCCGGGACCGGGTGATCGATCAGCCCGTCGCCGAAGTTCGCAATCGTGGACCCGCCGGACGAATTGCGAACGAACCATGTGGCTGCCGGGCTGGTGGGGCGCCACACGGCAATGTCGGTGCGCCCGTCACCGTCGTAGTCAGCGGGCACCGGGCGATCGTCGTGCGCGTCGTCTCCCCACTGCACAGTCAGGAACCCGCCCCTCGAAAACGCCACGAACCACGTGTCGGCGGGCGTGCCCCGCCGCACGACGGCCGCGTCGACGCGCCCGTCGCCGTCGTAATCTCCGGGGACCACCTCGTCGATAGGCGCCGATCCGAACGTGACCGGTGCCGCCGAATCCTGAAAGAACCATTCGAAGTTGCCACCGGCGGGTCGGACCACGACGGGGGCGTCGACGAAGTCACCGTTGCGATCGAAGAACGGCCGGGAGAAGTCGGTTGCGCCCCCCGGGGTTGCGGACGCAGACACGACAACGACCAGCATCGCTGCCGCAACCAGAACCTTGACGCCCATCAGGTCCCCCAATCTCGATGGCTGCCATTCGAGGACGGCATGTGTACCACAGCCATCTCCAGCACGTCGTGCCGCCGTTCGCGGGGCTGGCCGGCCGTGGCGTAGTCAAACAAGGTCGTGCCGGCGTCCACGGTTGGGGTTGAACCTACGCCGCGGAGTCGGGGTCCGAGGACAAGCCCTCGGCGGCGGCTCGAGCCTCCGCGTGACGGCGCCACGCCCACGCGGTTGCCTCGCGCGCGACCGCGGGTGGGAACCGCCATCGCAGCAGCTGTGACTCCGCCGTCTCGACGCCTTCACCCAGCTCGAACAGGCTGAGCGCCAGCCGCCGGCCGCGCACGCGCTGACGGGCATCGGCGTGCGCAGGGTTCTCCTGCCAGTCCTCGTGCTGCCTTTGCAGCCGGTCGGGCAGCTTGCCCACCTGACCGCGTGTCAACGGCGGCAGTTTCCGGCGAGCCAGGATCGTCGCCGCTGTCTCGTCGAAATGAACGAGACGGAACTGCGCGCAGCGCGTGATCGTGCGAACGAACGGCGAGTTGCGGCCGCCTCGTGTCCCGAGCCCGAGCGTGCGGGCTGTCTCCTCCAACGGCAGGGTGAAGCCGGACGGGCTCGACTCGAGCTCAGCGGCGAGGCGGCGCAGGAGCACGACCGAGCTCGGGCCGAGAACGCCGAGCCAGAAGCGCTCGACATAGGCGGACCTCGGGTCGTGGCCGACCTCGTCGATCACGGAGTCGGGCCAAGGACGAACAGCGAACTCGGTGGGCGTGCCTTCGGCGACGGCGACCAACATTTGCTTCCTCCACGGAAAGGCGACATGGCGATATCCGAGGGGAAGAGGTCCGAGGGAAGACTTCGTGCCATTTCATGTGACGCGGTCCTCACTGTCAAGAGGTTGCCCGATAGGTTCGCGATTCGTGCCGGAGACTCCACGCGACGACATCGACACGGTCCGGTCGTGGATCGAAGCGACCGATCGCATCGTCGTGCTCAGTGGCGCGGGCATCTCGACCGATAGCGGCATCCCGGATTTCCGCGGGCCGAATGGTGTGTGGACCAAGAACCCGGCGGCAGAGAAGGCGGCGACGCTGCAGAACTATGTCGCCGACCCTGCTGCGCGGCGCGCTGCCTGGCGCTCCCGAGTGCAGAACGTCGACAAGGTGATCGAACCAAACGCGGGTCACCGCTCGCTGGTCGATCTCGAGCGCACGGGCAAGCTGCTCGCGCTCATCACCCAGAACGTCGACGGCCTGCACTACAAGGCGGGCACCGACCCGGCGCGGCTGATCGAAGTGCACGGCCACACCCGCGAGGTCGTGTGCCTCTCGTGCGCCGAACGCGCACCGATGGAACGAGCTCTCGCTCGCGTCCGGGCCGGCGAGGAGGACCCGCCGTGCCGGACCTGCGGTGGGATCCTCAAAGCGGCCACGATCTCCTTCGGCCAGTCGCTCGTCGAAGACGACCTCGTCCGAGCCGACGTCGCGGCGCGCACGTGCGACCTGATGCTCGCGGTCGGCACGACGCTTGGCGTCTACCCGGTGGCCAACGTCGTTCCGCTCGCCAAGCAACACGGCGCTCGCATCGTCATCGTCAATGCCGACCGCACCGAGATGGACGACTTGGCCGATGTCGTCCTCCGCGGTTCGATCAGCGAGTTGCTGCCGGCGCTGATATGACCGATCGGTCGAGTCGTCACACGTAGAGTGGCGGAGCAGTGGGCGACTTGCTCGTGATCATCCCGGCGTGGAACGAACACTCGACTGTCGGTGACGTCGTCCGTGCAGTGCACTCACAACTGGACACCGATGTCCTTGTCGTCGATGACGGCTCACAGGACGACACGTCGTTGCGTGCGCGGGAGGCCGGAGCTTTCGTGCTCAATCACCCGTTCAACCTCGGCGTCGGCGCGGCGTTGCGAACTGGCTTCCGTTTCGCACGCGCAGGTCGCTACAAGGCAGCAGCTCAAGTCGACGCTGACGGACAACATGATCCCGCAGATATCTGTCTGCTTCTCGATCGGTTGTCGTCCGACGGGGCCGACGTGGTGATCGGCTCACGCTTCGCGAGCGGCTATCACGTACGGGGCGTGCGCCGGATCAGCATGCAGATTCTCTCATGGGTCATGTCACGTCGCCTGCACACGAAGGTCACAGACACAACAAGCGGGTTCCGCGCCTTCAGTGATCGCGCGATAGAGGTCTTCGCAGCCGGTTATCCGACCGCCTACCTTTCGGACACGGTCGAGGCGTTGATCCTCGCCGACGCGGAAGGGATGACCATCGTCGAGCAGCCGGTGCACATGCTCGAACGTCAAGGCGGCCGGCCGTCGACCGGAAGCATTCGGAGTGCCTTCCACTTCGTTCGGCTCGTGCTCGTGCTCGCGCTTCACCGTTTTCGCCGGCCCCGGACGCAGAGAGGGTTCGATCACCTTGTCCCGAGTTGACGTGTTCTTCCTGGTGCTCTCTTCGTCGCTGTTCATTGTCGTGCTCGAGTTCGTTCGCCGTCGAAAGCTCCTCGAGTCATTCGCGCTGCTGTGGCTGTCCGTCGGCGTCATCGGCGTGCTGCTGGCGGTCTTCCGTGGTTGGGTGGACGACGTCGCTACGTTCGTCGGCATTGCGGCCGGTGCCAACCTCTTCTTGGGCCTGGGCTTGCTCTTCTTCCTCTTCGTGAGCATGACGTTGTCGCTCCACGTGTCGCGGCTCGAGGAGCAGGTGGAGATCCTTGCCGAGGAGGTGACCGCGTTGCGCGGCGCAGCCTCACCGTTCTCCGATGATGCAGCCGGGGCCGGCCCACCTTCTCCGTGAGCCCGTCACCATGCCAACCGAGACGCTGTCGATGTCGAACCCGGTGACGCGCGAAGCGCGGCGCTTGGCTGCCAGCGCGCGCTTCGCGTTACGGGAACGTGGGATGAAGTTCCTTCTGGAGGACGCAGCCGACCTAGGCGCGTCGTACGTCTCGTATCCGTTCCTTGCGCGGAAGCGCGGCGAGCGCACGTTCACGATCGGCGACCGCACGTACCACTACGCCACCGATCACTACAACCGCGCGTGGCGCAACGAGCGCGCCGTCGAACTGGCTCTCGGACGAGCCTTTGTGATCGAGAACAAGGACTGCCGCCTGCTCGAGGTAGGCAACGTTCTCGCGCACTACGGCGCCGGGACCCACGAGATCCTCGACAAGTACGAACACTCACCCAGCGTCTTGAACCAAGACATCGTCGACTTCACGCCGAGCGAGCCGTATGACGCGATCTTGTCCATCTCGACGCTCGAGCACGTCGGGTGGGACGAGCTCCCTCGCGAGCCTGACAAGACCTTGCGCGCGTATCTCGCGCTGCGCGCCGCACTCGCACCGAGCGGGACGATGCTGCTCACCTGTCCTATCGGACAGAACAGCTATCTCGATCAGTACATCCAGGACGGGGCGCTCGACTTTCCCGAGCGCCACTTCCTGAAGCGTGTCAGCAGCGACAACCAGTGGCGCGAAGTGGGACTCGGCGAAGTCAAGGGCACGAGGTATCACCATCCATATCGCAACGCCAACGCGCTGTTCATCGGAATCGTTCCCAGGACCTGATCACGCGGGATGACGGCGCGCGGCAATGACTTCGTCATACAATTCGGCGGTCTGATCGCCGAGTCTGTCCCAGTCATAGGATTCGACCAAGGACGCGGCCTGCTCGTGACACGCCCAGCGCAGGTCTTCATCGGTCAAGAGACGGTCGATCTGGGTGGCGAGGTCGGCGGCGTCGCCCATCCTGAACAACAGTCCGCCTGTGCCGTTCCGCGTCACTTCTCGGAACACCGGCATGTCGGTGATGACGAAGGGAACGTCGACAGCTGCTGCCTCCACGACGGAGATTCCAAATCCTTCGATCTCTGATGCCGACACGAACACGGACGCTTTCGCGATCTCTCGCATCACATCGTCGTGCGAGGGCACGAAGCCGAGGAAGTCCACTCGGCTCGCGACGCCCAACTCGGCAGCGAGCAACTCGAGTCTGGCCCGCTCCGGCCCTTGCCCGATGATGCGAAGCCGCACATCGGGGTGGCGATCCGAGAGCAGTGACAGCGCTTGGACAACGAGATCGACGCGCTTGTACGGGACGAGGCGCGAAGCGGTCACGATCGAACGCGCTTGCAGCGGGATGTTGGTTGCCGCAGATCGGGCGGCTTCGGCCGCCGTCGGGTCGAATCCGCAATGGATGACTGCGATGCGTTCGGGCTTCACCCCGCGCGCAAGGAGCTTGTCGCGGGTGGACTCCGAGATGACGATGTAGCGGTCGACCGGCAGCTTGAGCACGAGTCGCTCGTACAGTTCGCCGATGACCCCGGCGAGGCGCGAGAAGGCACCACCGCGCCACTGTCCGATGAGGACGTCGGGATACCAGAACACCGCTGGCCGTCGCTTGACGAGACCGAGAGCGAAGGCGACGGGGTGGACGACGAGAATCGAGCTTTCGACGATGTCGAAGTCCGCTCTGAGTCCACGCCAGAACAGGCCGACCATGCGGCGCAGGCGTAACGGGATCGACCCGATCGTCGCGGGGCGCCATTGGGTTCCGCCGGCGGTGCCACCGGCGAGGACCCTCACGTCGTGCCGCTGTCGCAGCCGCCGCACCACGTAGTACACCCGGTTCTCGACCCCGCCGGTCACCTCGGGGACGTCCGAGTCGGGAAACAGCTCGGTAACGATGAGGATCTTCATGGCGGACGGGCATCTTGGCACCGGCTGCTGCCGTGGCTCGAAGCCGTGGCTCGAAGCCGGAATCCACCGCGGGGCATGATTGTTGAGTCGACAGGTAGGATTTTCAGCCGGCAGTGGCCGGTGGCTGAGAGAGGTCGAACGATGGCGAGCTTCCGAGAGTTGCTTCGTGAAGCGAAGCAGCAGGTCCGCGAGGTCGACACGGCGACCGCGGACCAGTTGCGGTCGCATCCCGGAGCGGTGGTGCTCGACGTGCGAGAGCCCGACGAGTACGAGCAGGGGGCCATTCCGGGGGCGGTGCACATTCCCCGAGGCCAGCTCGAATCCAACATCGAGGGCCGGGTGCCCGACCGTGCCACGCCGTTGATCGTGCATTGCGCCGGTGGCACGCGGTCCGCGTTCGCAGCCAAGACCCTGGCCGACCTGGGCTACACCGACGTCGTCTCGGTGGCAGGTGGGTTCAACAAGTGGAAGGACGAAGGACGCGACTGGCGCGTGCCCCGTGCGCTCACTCCCGAGCAGCGCAACCGCTATCAGCGTCACACGCTCTTGCCGGAGGTCGACATCGAAGGGCAGCTGAAGCTGCTCGACGCGAAGGTGCTCCTCCTCGGCGCAGGAGGACTGGGCTCGCCGGCTGCGCTCTACCTCGCGGCCGCCGGCGTCGGGACGCTGGGCATCATCGACATGGACGTCGTCGACGACTCCAACTTGCAGCGTCAGATCCTGCACAACGTCGAGCGCATCGGCGACCGCAAGGTCGACTCAGCCAAGAAGACGCTCACGCTCTTGAACCCAGATGTCAACGTGGTCACGTACGACGTGCGTCTCGGAGCCGACAACGTCCTCGACATCCTCGACGGGTACGACGTGATCGTCGACGGGACCGACAACTTCCCGACGAGGTTCCTCGTGAACGATGCGTCGGTCAAGCTCGGGATCCCGGTCGTGCACGGCTCGATCTTCCGCTTCGAGGGCATGGTGACCGTGTTCGACCCGCGACGAGGCCCCACCTATCGCGACATGGTGCCCGAGCCACCGCCGGCGGAACTTGCGCCGTCGTGCGCCGAGGCGGGCGTGCTCGGGGTCCTGCCGGGCATCATCGGTTCGATGCAGGCGATCGAGGCGATCAAGCTGGTCCTCGACCTCGGCGACCCCCTCATCGGCCGTCTGCTCGTGTACGACTCGCTCGAGCAAAGCTTCCACGAATTCAAGGTGCGACGCGATCCCGCCAACGAGATCACATGGGACAACCGAGCCCGGATCGTCGTCGCCGAGCTCGACGAGCTGTGCATGCCGCATCCACTGCAGGCGCCGCCCGGAACCTGATCCGCGCGCCGTCGAGGTCCTCGACGGCAACCCGCCACCGCCGCGCGGACGCAGACCTCGTTGTTGTCGCGTCTGTGTCGAGACAGCGACGGGATTGGTGGCTCAGCAGACACAGACGCGATCCCAGTTCACTCTGTGTCGACTCACCCACCGAAATCAGTCGCTGAGTCGACAATGTGCGCGACGCGACGGGACGCGACCGCGACGGGTCGAGTCGACGGCCGGCTCAGAGGCGGCGGACGAGCTGTGCAAGGCGGCGCACCAGGATGTGTGCGCGCAACCTCACGATCGAGATCGAGTGCAGCACCCAGTGGCGCGCCACCGGACGGGCCAGGTCGACCGTCCCGCTGACGCCGTGGGAGTCGATACTGCGTCGGAGCCGGCGCCCCGCCGCCAGCAGATGGCGGATGCCCGGCAGTGATCCCACACGGCTCGCGAGGCCGCGTGAGCGCTTCCGCGCGTACCGCATCGCTCGGCCTGTGGTGTGGGGGAGTCCCTGCTCGCGGACCATGTTCGTCGTGTACCGGCTTAGCTCGACCGCTCTCGCGTTCCGCACCGCGCTCGTGGCAGTGCGCGTCGCATGGGAGATCTGGCGTCCTCCGCACGGCACCGCCCGCGTGAGCGTTGCTGTCGCGCCTCGTTCACGCAGGCTGAGCCGGGCTCGTGTGTCCATCCATCGCCAGCGGGACCGCTGCAGGTCGACGTACGCGCCCGCGGACGCGAGCCGAGCGCTGCTGTAGCGGTCGAGGACGCTTGGCTCGAAGGGCTCGTCCGCGACGGCCGGTACCCAGTCGCTCGGAGGTCGCGCTGCGGCGAGGGCGGGCCATTCCTGTGCTTCGGTCATCAACTCGAGGAAGCGACGTCCCTGGAGATGGGGCGACCAGCGGAGGAGCGCTTCGCGTCGAGCGCGCTCGCCGGTCAGCCGTCGCACCCGCCGATCCCTGAGCAGCAGGTCGAGCGCGTCGCGCCAGTCCTCGAGGTCCTCCGCGATGAAGCCACTCGCGCCCTGATCGATCGCGTCTCTGAAGGGCTCGGTCGACGACGCCACGGTCGGGGTCGCGACGAGCGCGGCTTCCAGCCACTTGATGGCGCTCTTGGCCTCGTTGAACCTGCTGTCGGGCTCGAGCGGCGCGACGCTGACGTCGAGTTGGTGCAGGAGCGCGGGCAGGTTCGTCCACCGCGTGAAGGGAATCCGGCGGATACGGCCGCCAAACTTGTCGAGCGTCGGGCTCGCCGGCAGATGGCCGGCGAGCCACAGTTCGACGTCCGGATACCGGTCGAGCGTGTCGACCATCGCTGGCTCGACGTAGAACCAGTCGTGATCGTGGGTGATCGTGCCGCTCAGGTATCCGATCCGAAGCGGTCCCGGCTGCCGGCGCTTCGCAAGGGCACGGTCGGACAGCTTCGAGAGGAGGATCCCGACGCCGTTGTCGAACTGGCCCGTCGGCAGGCCCGTGACGGCTTGCGCATGCCGAATGAGTTGTGGCGTGCTCCCGATGAATCCGTCGCAGTGCTCCATGGTCGTGCGGTAGCGCCGCACGCCGTACAACCAGCCTTCCGCTTCGGGCGGCGACAGGATCTGGAGCGCTGGGATCTCGGCCGCGATGTCGGGGTCGAAGATGAGGTCATCGACATCGAACAAGACGGGGATGCCGCGTTGGTGCGCGCGTTCGATGACGTCGAGGAACTGATGGGTTGCAGGCACTCGATAGACGTAGAGGACGTCGGCCTGTTCGACGAGCTCGAGGACGGCAGGGTCGCGGTAGTGGATGACATCCGCTTGCACGCCCAACAAACCGATTGCTTCCGCCGCGAGTCGCGCGCGGTAGCGCAACGGCGCGCCTGTGATGCCGCACGCCCATACGACGCGACGGATGGGTCGAGGTCGGGGGGTGGTGACGTGCTTGGCGCGCTCGTCACTGTCTTGCGAGCCACCGGCTACCAACTTCGACATCCAGCGCTCGAGTCCCTCCACTTGCTCGTTGAGCGACCGGATGGCGACAGGCGCCCCGCAACCCTTTCGAAGGTCAGCGAGCAAGTTCGGGTTCTCGACCAGTGCGCGCAACGCGTCGGCCAGCATCGCGACGTCACCCGCGGGGACGATGAGACCGTTCACGCCTGACACGACGACTTCTTCCGGCCCGAGCGTGTCGGTGCAGACGACGGGCACGCCGCGGCTCAAAGCCTCGCGGGTCAGGATCGAGTGCGTCTCCCGCATGATCGAGGGAACGACGAGCGCGTCCGCCGCGCCGAGGACCTCGTCGCGCTGTTCAGGTGAGAACGGCTTCGTGAGCCGAACGGGGGCATCTCGGAGATCGATGCCGGCGCCGGCGAGGTGCTTCTCGGGTACGCCGTATGCGATCAGCTCCCACCCCGGTAGGTCGTGGAGCTGCGCGGCGGCGCGCAGCAGTACCGAGACACCCTTCAGTTCGTGGACTCCGCCGGCGTAGACGAAGCGCACCGGACCAGCGCTGCCGTCGTGGGCGCGCGGTCCGCGGTGAATCGGGTGCGGGTCGAGGTCGGCTTCGGGCAATCCGTTCTCGTCCACTGCCAAGCGATCGGGCGCGATCCCGTTCGCCGCGAGCACGCGAGCCGCGCTGCGCGATGGTGACAGCACGAGGTCGGCGTGCGCGAGCTCGTCCGCCAGCCTCTGGCGCCGATTCGTCACCCACTGGTGATTTCGCTCGCACGCGCAGGAGCCGGCGTCCACCACGAGCGAGCACGGGTGCATCGTGCGGTCCACGAGGAACAATCGAGCGCACACCCACCAGAAGTCGTGCATCGTGACGATTGTCTTCGCGCCGGCTTCGGCCGCGGCACGCACGAGGCTGCCTCCGAGCGTTTGCAGATCATGGAGGTGCACGACATCCGGACGCTCTCGTTCGAGGTAGCGAATGAAGTCGCGGTGGACCTCCGGGCAGTTCCAGTTGCGGTCGTCCGACCACGGCACCCACGGCGTGGTCACGATCCACCGGACCGGGAGACCGGCTTCGTCGACCTCGTCCCAGGTCTCGAGCGCGTCTCGCTCCTCACCGGACCAGCCGGCGTACACAGAGACGTCGTGGCCGCGCGCTCGGAGGCCGCGAGCCAGCCGTTGTGGCTGCAGGCTGCCGCCACTCACGAAGTTGGGCGGGTAGTGCCCCGAGACCAGCACGATCCGCACGCCCGCAACCATAGAGGGGAGCCCCTGGGGCTCAGACGGAACCGGGACGCCTTGACCGGGCCGCGCGGCCACGTGCCACACTCGTCGACGCCATGAAGGGTCTCATCCTCTCTGGAGGGGAGGGCACTCGCCTTCGCCCGATCACGCACACAAGCGCCAAGCAACTCGTGCCCGTCGCGAACAAGCCGATCCTCTTGTACGGCCTCGAGCACATGATCGAAGCCGGAATTCGGGAGTTCGGGATCGTCGTGGGGACAAACGGCGCGGAGATCGAAGCAGCAGTCGGTGATGGCTCTCGATGGGGGGTCGACATCACCTACATCGAGCAAGCGAAGCCGTTGGGTCTCGCCCACTGCGTGCTGATCGCGCGCGACTTCCTCGGTGAGGACGACTTCGTCGTGTACCTCGGCGACAACATGATCCAGCAAGGCGTCTCGGCGTTCGTCGACCGGTTCGAGGCCGAACGGCGCCGGTGCGACGAGCCCACCCTCGCCGGCGACCACCGGCCACCCGCGGCACAGATCCTGCTGTGCCCGGTGCCGGATCCGCAACGGTTCGGTGTCGCGGAGGTGGACGCGTCCGGCCACGTCGTTCGGCTCGTCGAAAAGCCGGCTGACCCACCGTCGAATCTCGCGCTCGCCGGCGTGTATCTCTTCACGCCCGCCATCCACGAAGCCGTTGCGTCGATCAAGCCGTCGGGACGCGGTGAGCTCGAGATCACTGACGCGATCCAGTGGCTCATCGACGACGGGCAGCGCGTGCTGCACGAAGTGCTGCAGGGCTGGTGGCTCGACACCGGGAAGAAGGATCCGCTACTCGAGAGCAATCGCCGCGTCCTCGAGACGATCGAGCAGCGCATCGACGGAAAGGTCGACGACGGCTCGCACGTCGATGGTCGCGTCATCGTCGAGGAGGGAGCGGAGCTCGTGAGCTCCAACGTGCGCGGTCCGGCGATCATCGGCGCGCGTACACGCCTCGTCAACACGTATGTGGGACCGTTCACGGCGGTCGCGAACGACTGCGAGATCATCGATTCCGAAGTCGAGCACTCCGTCGTTCTCGAGCACAGCCAGATCATCGGCGTGCCGCGACTCACCGACAGCCTGATCGGACGTCACGTCGAGATCACACGGTCCGGCCAGCGGCCCGCCGCGACGCGGGTCATGGTGGGTGACCACTGCGCCATCGACCTCGAGTGAGTGAGGATCGGGAGCCCTCGTGAAGCAGTTCGTGACCGGCGGTGCCGGTTTCATCGGTTCGAACTACGTGCGGCACGTGCTGCACAACACCGACGACGAGGTAACCGTTTACGACGCGCTCACCTACGCCGGCAACCTCTCGACATTGCGCGATGTCGACGACAGCCCGCGCTACCAGTTCGTCAGGGGCAACACTGCGACCCCGGGACGCTCGAAGACGCGATGAAAGGACACGACGCGGTCGTGCATTTCGCCGCTGAGAGTCACGTCGATCGGTCGATCGCCGGGCCGGACGACTTCATCAACACCAACTGCTTCGGCACGAACATCGTCATGGACACCGCGGTAGGAGCGATATCGGCCGTGTCATCCACATCGGGACCGACGAGGTCTACGGCTCCATCGAGGAAGGATCGTCCAAAGAGACCGACCCGCTCGAGCCGCGGTCGCCCTACTCCGCGTCGAAGGCAGGCTCGGACCTGATTGCGCTTTCGTACCACCACACGTACGGGCTCCCGGTGACGGTGACGCGGTGCACGAACAACTTCGGCCCCTTCCAGTACCCCGAAAAGGCCATCCCGCTGTTCACCACCAACTTGTTGGAAGGCAGGCGCATACCGTTGTATGGCGACGGTCTCAACGAACGCGACTGGCTGTACGTCGACGACCATTGCGCGGGGGTGCTCCTCTCGCTCCATCACGGCGCGGTCGGCGGGATCTACAACATCGGCGCTGGCAACGAGACGCCGAACCGGGTGCTGGTCGACAAGCTGCTGGCGATACTCGGTGCCAGCGAGGAGATGGTCGAGTACGTCGAAGACCGGCTCGGCCATGACCGGCGGTACTCGGTCGACATCCACAAGATCGCCGAGCTCGGGTGGCGCAAGAAGCGAACGCTCGACGAGGCGCTCGAAGAGACCGTGGCCTGGTACCGCGACAACGAGTGGTGGTGGCGACCGCTCAAGAAACGATGAGAGTCCTCGTGACCGGTGCCGGCGGACAGGTCGGCCGAGAGCTCGTGGAGGTCTGCGAGCTACACGGCGACGCGGTGACGGCCGCTGACCGTCGCGCGCTCGACGTCAGCGACCGAGATGTGGTCCTGCAGACGATGGGCACCGTCCGTCCCGAGGTGGTGGTGCACGCTGCTGCCTGGACAGCGGTGGATGCGTGCGAGTCGGATGCTGATCGCGCGTACCAGGTGAACGCGCTCGGTACGAGGAATGTCGCCGAGGCGAGTCGCCGGTTCGGGGCGCATCTCGTTTATCTCTCGACCGATTACGTCTTCGACGGCACGAAGTCCCTTCCGTACGACGAGTGGGACACTCCCAGCGCCGCCTCCGTGTACGGCAGGTCGAAGTGGGCCGGCGAACAAGAGGTGGCTGCCGCGGCGGTCGATGCGACGGTGATCCGCATTTCGTGGGTTTGCGGCCGCTACGGCAACAACATGGTCAAGACGCTGCTTCGACTCGCGGCCGGCGGCGTCGACCCCTCGTTCGTCGACGATCAGATCGGTCAGCCCACCATCGTGGGTGACCTCGTGCCGGTCGTTCGGCGCTTCGCCGTGGAACGTCGCCCCGGTCTGTTCCATGTGACCAACCAGGGCCCGGTCTCATGGTTCGAGTTCGCGAGAACGACCTTCGCCCTCGCTGGCGCCGATCCCGATCGCGTGAGCCCGATCAGCACCGCGCAACTCGAACCGCCGCGGCCCGCGCCGCGGCCCGCCAACTCGGTCCTTGACAACGCCGCACTCCGACTCGCCGGCCTACCCTTGCTGCCCGACTTCCGCGAAACGCTGCCCGCGCTCGTACACTCTCTTAGTTCGGCACGATCGAGGTAGGCACGATCGTCGCGATCCCGGCCGGACCTGACGAGTTCCACTTCCCGACACTTGGCGTGTAGCCCGGCGCGCCGTAGTTGACAACGATGTTGGGCGGCCCGGCGGTGTTCGAGTTTCGGAGCCACCACCAGCCGTTGGCGTAGGCGCCGATCGTGTCGATGCCGTCGCCGTTCCAGTCGCCGACGACGGGGGTGTTGCCGGGCGCGCCGTAGTTGACCGCGATGTTGGGCGGCCCGGCGGTGTTCGAGTTTCGGAGCCACCACCAGCCGTTGGCGTAGGCGCCGATCGTGTCGATGCCGTCGCCGTTCCAGTCGCCGACGACGGGGGTGTTGCCGGGCGCGCCGTAGTTGACCGCGATGTTGGGCGGCCCGGCGGTGTTCGAGTTTCGGAGCCACCACCAGCCGTTGGCGTAGGCGCCGATCGTGTCGATGCCGTCGCCGTTCCAGTCGCCGACGACCGGCTGCACGTTGGCGTCTCCGTAATGGATGACGATGTTGGGCGGCCCGGCGCTGTTCGAGTTTCGGAGCCACCACCAGCCGTTGGCGTAGGCGCCGACGGTGTCGATGCCGTCGCCGTTCCAGTCGCCCGAGACGAACATGTAGGACGAGATGCCCCAGTCGAACGCGGTGTTGGCCGGTCCGGGTGTGGGCGTCGATCGCATGTACCACCGCGTGAAGTGCACCGTGCCGGGTGGTTCGTAGTAGCCGATAGGCGGCCCCTGGACGAAGTCGACCACGACCCACAACGTCCCATTGGCGTCACGCGTCGCGCCGATGCCGACGCGGTTGAAGGGACCAAGAATGTTTTGCCGGTGAGATGGCGAGTTCATGAACGCTGTCTGGAGCGAGGCCACGCTCGGACCGAACCCGACGTTTTCGCCAATGCGCGTCCAGTCCCGGGTGACATTCGCCTCGATGTCGCGCACCAGGTTGGGGTTGTGCTGCAGAACGCCGGATCCTGCGAGCCAGTTCGCCCAGTTGTTGGCCACGCTCGACGCCCAAGGGTCGTACTGGAGCGGACCGAGCCCGTTGGCTGCCCGAGACTGGTTCGTCGCTTGGAACAGAGCGTTCTCGTCGGCCGCGCTCTGCGCGGACGCCGGCTCTGTAGCGAGGCCGAGTGACGCGGCCGTGACGAGGACGAAGGAGAGAACCGTGGACAGCACCCTGCGGTTGGCGCTGGTCCTGGGCCGTTGTGGCATCACTTCTTCTCCACATTGAAAACCGGCTACTGGCGGGGGGCTGCGCCCCTCGACCACGCGATGAGATGCTTGAGTGGATGTGTGGTGGATGAGACCAACCCGACGCGGCCGAGCGCGGCCGTCGAGCGGGTCCGGGTCGTGGTTCTCAACTACAACGGCGGCGATCTCACGCTTCGGTCCCTCCGCGCGCTGCTCGCGACCCGCTGGCCGAAAAAAGCGCTCGAGGTCGTGCTGGTGGACAACGCGTCGTCAGACGGTGTCGTCGACGCAGTCGAACGCGAGCTGCCTGCCGTCCATGTCGTTCGATCGACGGTCAACCGAGGCTTCGCGGGCGGCAACAACCTCGGCATCGGTGACCTCACCGATGTCGATGCCATCGGCCTCGTCAACAACGACGTCACCGTTCCGCCGGACTGGTTGACGCCCCTCGCCGACGCGTTGCGACGCGACAAGGGGTTGGGTGCAGCGAGCCCGAAGATGTTGCTGGAGGGTCGGTACCGTCGCGTCGACCTAGGCACGACAGCCGAACCTCCGTGGATCGCAGATCCGCGTGAGCGCGGCGTCCGTGTCATCGCGGTCATCGCCCCACCCGAGTCGCCAGGGGAAGTCCGGCATGTCAGTGGGTTCTTCGAGCCGGAGCGGCGTGGTGGCGAGACGTTCCGCTGGGCGATGCCCAAAGCGACAATGTTCGTACCGGTTCCGCCATACGCATCAGAACCAATCACGTGCACATTGGTACTCGACTCGAATCGACCGAAGGAACTGTACGTCCGGTCAGGTGACCAGATCACCTATGTCACCCTGTGCCCCGGCGTGCACACCTACCGCGTCGGCCTGGGTGGCGAGACGTTCGACGTCGTCAACAACGTGGGCTCGGAGATGTTGCCGAACGGCTACGCCGCCGATCGAGGTTGGCTCGAACCCGACGAAGGGCAATACGAGAAAGCCGAGGACGTGTTCGCGTGGTGCGGTGGCGCGGTGCTGCTACGAGCCGGTTACTTGCGCGACGCGGGCCTTCTCGATGAGAGGCTGTTCCTGTACTACGAGGATCTCGAGCTGTCGTGGCGCGGCCGGCGGCGCGGTTGGCGATATCGCTACCTGCCGAGTTCCGTCGTGCGTCACGTGCACGCGGCGAGCACCGTGGAGGACTCAGCCGTCGCTCGGTATTACAACGAGCGCAACCGTCTGCTGGTACTCGCGCGCCATGCGACGTTGACACGCCTGCTGTCCGCCGTGTTGCGCTATGTGTTCAGCACCGGTTCGTACGTCCGCCGAGATCTCGTGGCCCCGATGTTGCGAGGCGAACGCCCACGGACATACATCGTCAGTACGCGGCTGCGATCGTTCGTGGGCTTCGTCGTAGGAGCGCCGGCACAGCTTCGCGACCGGCGGCTCACAGGTAGAAGCGGTCGACGATGAGCGCGATGGCACCAATGTTGAGCGCCGTGACGAAGCCAGCGGTCATCACCATCGGTAAGGAGGGATTCAACCGCGGCCACAGGGAACGAAGCGCGAGAGTGGGTGCCGCCAGTATCGCCGGAGTCAACATCAACGCGTAGCGCCCCTGGATGAGGTCGTTTCTGCCCGTCCGGTGGAAGTTGAGGAAGCCCAGTCCGAGGAAGAACACGAATGTCACCGCGACGAACAGCAAGCAGATCAAGGTGTGCGCCCACGTCTCGACGAGCTCTGCATCGAGCCCATTCGGTGTCTCCTCGTACCTCCGCCTCACGAGCCGTCCGACCACGACGACGGCCCACGCGAACACGACCGCGATCCCTGCAAGCGTCAACACGAGGATCGTCGACTGCACCCACGTTGGGAAGGGGGTGTCGACCCACGAGAAGTCACCCCAGAGCTGGTCGATCCAGTTGACCCGGATCGCGCGGTACCAGTCCTTCTGCAATATCTCGATGTACTTGCTCAAGGATTTCGGGTTGTCGCTCGGTGTGAGGTCGGCAAGCGACGCACCGCGGAAGTCGAAGACCGCGGCGAACAGCGCCCACGCGCCGTAGGTGATCCCCAGCCCGGCGATCGTCTGCCCGATTTCGTGCGGGATGGATGGACGTTCCCCCTGTGGCGCGCGTGCGCGCCCGATGAACCACGCCACCAGCAGCACCGGCGCGATCGCGACGCCGAACGACTTGAACATGGTGATGCCGAGCGCGGCGCCGCCCAGGAAGCAGAGCCAACGAGCGCGCGCGTTTGCCGGACTCACGAGCTCGACCGCCACGAGAATCGACGCGGCACCGCCGGCGATCGCGAGCGTGTCGTTGTTCATGACTGCGGTCTGCTGACTCAGCTCTGGTTGCAAGACGCACGCGACTGCGAGTGCGATCGCAGCGCCTTCGTACCGAGGGAACACGCGACGTCCGATGAGCAAACTGAACCAACCTGCGAGTGCACCTAGTGCGATGCTCCACCAACGCATCACCTCGATGCGGGTCAACAGCGGTCCAGGAGAGAGCTTGTACAGCACGGCCGCGGGCGCGTAGAAGACGGGCGCATAGCCGGCCGCGGCACCGTTGCCGTTTGCGTCAGGCGACTGGTGGGCCGAATTCTCCACTGCCGACGGGTCGCCGCCCGGCTGGAAGTCAGGTCGGTCGCCGGTGGTCTGGCTCTCCTGATGGAGCGCGTCGATGAGGCCGGTGAGCTGCGGGCTGTAGATCAACTCAGGTGGCAGCGAGAGCTGGGTCACGTCGCGCTTCGGGATGCGGTGAGCCTCCGCCATGAACTGCGCGTAGGCGACGTGCGCGGGCTCGTCCGGGGCCTCGAGTGGCGGAATGATCGCGGCCCACAGCAGACCCTTGGCAACGACCAACACGATCAGCAACGCAACGGCGCGCCGTCCGCGGGCCACGACCAGTAGCACGAGTGCGGCGAACGCCGCCACCGCGGTGAGGGCGACCACTGCTGCGCTTTGGAACCATGGTCGGTATTGCTCGAGTCGTCGAAGCGCGAGCGTGATCTGGTCCCAAGCGTGGTGGTCGCCTCCGTACCGCGTGTGCAACTCCGCCGATACAGGGAGCGGGTCGTCGCCGAACTGCGCCGGCGGGAGCAGCCCGTCGGGCTCGGTGCCGGCCCACACGCCCACTGACTGACCTCCCGCTTCGGCCAGCGAGAGATCGAGCTGGTACTCGCGTCCGTTGCTCTCGCGCTGTGGCGCGAACCGCAAGATCTCGAAGGGTGCGCTGTCCGGTGTGAGCGCGGCACATGGGATGACGCGCGACGCCACCTCCGTGCCGACGGACGTGAGTCGCACGCCCACCTTGCAGCGGGACACGCCCCCCCCGGTGCCGAAGCGCATCGTGATCGACGAGAGCTCGTCTGCTCGCGCGGTGAAGCGTTGCTCGACCGTTGGCGCAGTCGTCAGGGGTCCGATGACGGCGTTGGGCTTCACGTGCTCGGTGGTGTCCGCCTCGACCGGTCCGCCGGACCGCCCGAGCAGGATGCCGATGAACAGCACGAGAGCGCCCGCCGCGACGGCAGCCGCTACCCAGCGTTGATGCCATCGGCGTGCGCTTCGTGAGGGTGGCTCGTCGCCGGCCGAGCCAGCCTCGGTCACGCCGAGAACGTAGCAGCGAGGGTTATGCTCGAACGCGTGCCCACCGAGCAGCCGCGCGGTGGCGGGAGGATCGCAGCGGTCGGGTGCCTGACCGGCGGTCGCACATTCGAGGATCTCCATTGACACCGCGCCCCGACCCACCGCGCAAGGAGCGCACCGCTGTCGAGTTCCCGGATGCGATGTGGACGTCGTTCGACAGGTACGCGCGCTATAGCGCCATCGTGCGCGCCATTCGAGCCAACGCCGAGCAGCCGCCGCTTGCTGTGCTCGACGTCGGCGACAACTCCGGATGGTTGCTGACCTTCGATCCGGAACTGGCACCGATCAGCGTCGATGTCGTCCCGAATCCCGACCCGCTCGACGGCACCCGCACCGTCATGGGCGATGGGGCTCGTCTGCCAATTCGCGATCGTGGCGTGGACGTCGCGGTCACGAGTGATGCGCTCGAGCACCTTCCTCCCGAGGATCGGGCGGCCTTGCTTCGCGAGCTCGCGCGGGTCAGCGATGTCGTGGTAGTGGCTGCGCCGTTCGACACTCCAGGCGTGGCGGGAGCCGAGGAATTCGTTCGACGGTATGTCGTCGCCGCAACCGGTGCGGGCCAGGATCAGCTCGACGAGCACGCCGCGCACGGGCTTCCTTCGTTGGACGATGCGGTGGCCACGCTGCAGCACGCAGGGCTGCAGGTCGCGACGGCCGGCAATGGCAACCTGCAGGACTGGCTGCTCGTGATGTTGCTCAAGCAACAGCTCGGCAGCACTTCTGCGCTCGACGACCTCGACGGGGGCGTCGACGTGCTCTACAACATGCTGCTCGCGGCGCGAAGCCAGGTGCCGCCGTTCTACCGATACGTCCTGATCGGCTGTCGCGACCGCGCTCCGGTCGTGCCCGACCCTCCGGAATACTTGGGGCACGACCAGATCGCGACCGAAGCAGTGCAACTTGCTCTCGTGACCGCCAGTCTCGACCTCGTCGCCCGTCATCGGGTGTGGGAGCGAACGTACGAGCTCTCGGTCCAGCTGCAGACCGCAGTGGAGCACCTGATGAAGCGCTTCAGCGGTGTCGAGTCTGCGCTGGCCGAGTTGCACGGAATCACCACGTCTACGCGCACCACAGTCGAGGCGACCAGGTCCAGCGTCGAGGCGACTCGCTCCATTGTCGGGGCGGTCGCGGAACTGTTGCGGCATCCGGCGCGAGCGATCGGGCGCCGCTTGCGCGAGCGAGACTCGGGCCGCGCATGACGTATCTCAGTGAGGTCGGCCAATCACGCGACCTGTGGTTCAACCTGACGCTGCGCGAGTTGCGGAGCAAGTACAAGCGATCGTTTCTGGGGTGGGGATGGTCGCTCCTGAACCCGCTCGCCACTATGGCGATCTTCACCGTGGTGTTCTCGGTGTTGCTGAAGAGCGACCCGCCGGCCGGTGATCCGAGCGGTCTGGATATCTTTGCGCTGTTCCTGCTGTGCGGACTGCTGCCGTGGAACTACTTGTCGAACAGCATGAGCGGCGGGATGTATGCGTTGGTCGGCAACGCCAACCTCGTGAAGAAGGTCTACTTCCCGCGCGAAGTGCTCGTCGCTGCCAATGTTGCGTCCTGGCTCTTCTCGCTGCTCATCGAGATGTGCATCCTGTGGATCGCACTCCTGGCGTTCGGCAACATGGTCCTGCCTTGGATCCCTGCGATCTTGGTGTTGATGCTCGTCCAGACCGCGTTCGTGCTCGGCATCGCGCTCATGTTGTCTGTGCTCAACGTGTACTTCCGTGACACGCAGCACCTTGTCGGCATCGTGCTCCAGGTGTGGTTCTATGCCACGCCGATCATCTATCCGATGACACTCGTGGAGCAGCATGCACACGGCTTTTGGCTGACGCTCTACAACACGAATCCGATGGTCCACTTCGTCGAGGTCTACCGCAACCTCATGTACGACCTTCGCTGGCCCTCCGCGGGAAACATTGCGTACGTCGTGCTCGTGTCCTTCGCCACGCTGGTCACCGGAGCGTTCGTGTTCCGCCGGTTCGAGGGACGTCTGGCCGAGGAGTTGTGATGCCGAGCGAGCGGGCCGAGAGCGCCAGCCGGCATGTGATCATCGTCGACGGCGTGACGAAGCGGTTCCGCCTGTACGACGAGCGGAACCAGAGCCTGAAGGCGGCAATCATGCGCGGGCGCCGCGCTCGGTACGAGGAGTTCCTCGCGCTCGATGATGTGTCCCTGACCGTGGCCCAAGGCACGACCATCGGATTGATCGGCGAGAACGGGTCCGGCAAGAGCACCTTGCTCAAGTGCATGGCGCGCATCCTCCGTCCCGATCACGGAACGATCGAAGTGGATGGAAAGGTCTCGGCCTTGTTGGAGCTGGGCGCGGGGTTCCACCCCGAGCTGTCCGGACGCGAGAACGTCTACCTCAACGGGTCCATACTCGGGCTGTCGACCCGCGAGATCGATCGGCGCTTCGACGGCATCGTGGAGTTCGCAGGGCTGGCTCGCTTCATCGATTCACCGGTGAAGAACTATTCGTCCGGCATGTACGTGCGGTTGGGTTTCTCCGTCGCCATCAACGTGTCGCCCGACATCCTGCTGGTCGACGAAGTGCTCGCGGTCGGCGACGAGCAGTTCCAGACGAAGTGCGCGGAGAAGTTCGCGGAGCTCCGAGACGATGGCAAGACGATCGTCCTCGTCTCGCATGCAATGGGCTCCGTGCGGGCGATGTGCGAGGAGGCCGTGTGGCTCGATCACGGCAAGATCCGCGCCGTCGGACCAGCTGGCGACATCGTGGACGACTACATCAGCGAGATGCACCAGGGGCGCGCCGAGGAGGAGTCGCACGGCGGTCGGTGGGGGTCCGGCGAGGCGGTCATCGAGCGAGTGGAGTTGATCGGGCGCGACCAGCTCGGTACGGCGCACGTGTGTACGGGCGACGAAGTCACGATCCGCCTGCACTACCGCTCCCACGAGCCCATTTCGCGACCGGTCTTCGGCGTGGGCATCCATACGATCGGCGGCGTCCACGTCAGCGGCCCGAATACACGAGAGGCGGAGGTGACGATCGAGAAGATCGACGGTCCGGGGTACGTCGATCTCCATGTTCCCCGGCTGCTGCTCCTTCCCGGTACGTACGACATCTCGGCGTCGTTGACCGACAACGAGATCCTCCACATCTTCGACTTCCGTCAACGAGCTTCGCGGTTCGACGTCGGGCCTGGCGTGCCGCACGAGAGCTTCGGGGGAGTCACCTCGCTCGGCGGCGATTGGCGCTGGCAACCCGATCGTGACTGAGGACGGCCGGCATCGCCGTGTCGTCGTTGCGACTGGCGACATCCTGAGCGCTCGGATGGCGGGTCCGGCCATACGGGCGTGGCATCTCGCGCGCGAGCTCGCGAACGATCACGACGTCCGTCTCGTGAGTACAGCGGGCGCGGACCTGCGCGAGGCGAGCCTCGACGTGCGCGTCGTCGACGACAGCGGATTGGCCGACGCCATGGACTGGTGCGACGTATTCGTCGCGGAAGGCTGGGTGCTGGTGGGGCGAAGGTTCCTCACGGCGAACGACAAGGTGATCGTGAGCGACCTGTACGACCCGATGCACCTCGAGCAACTCGAGCAGGGTCACGAAGCGGGCGACGAAGCAGGCCGTTGGCGCGCGGTCATGGACACAACCGCCGCAATGAACGAGCAACTGCTTCGGGGCGATCTCTTCCTGTGTGCGGGGCCGAAGCAGCGCGACCTGTACCTCGGGCAACTCGCTGCCCTCGGGCGCATCAATCCCGCCACCTACGACGCGGACGAGAGCCTCGGCCGGCTGATCGTCACCGTGCCGTTCGGGATCCAGAGCGAACCGCCGGCGAGGACGGCGAAGGGCGTCAAAGGTGTCGTGCCGGGAATCGACGTCGGCGACGTTCTCCTGCTGTGGGGCGGAGGGATCTACAACTGGCTCGATCCGCTGACCCTGATCCGCGCCGTGGATGTCGTTCGGCACACCGTTCCTCGAATCCGGTTGGTGTTCATGGGTCTACGCCATCCGAACCCGGAGATACCCGAGATGCGGATGGCCGCGGAGGCGCGGCGCCTCGCAACCGACCTCGGGGTCGCGAACACCCATGTGTTCTTCAACGAGGGTTGGGTGCCGTACGACGAGCGCCAGAACCTCTTGCTCGACGCCGACATCGGCGTGAGCACGCACCTGCACCACGTCGAGACGGAATTCTCGTACCGGACGCGAGTCCTCGACTACCTCTGGGCCGGGGTACCGGTCGTGACTACGACGGGCGACGCGCTGAGCGCTTTGATCGAGACTCGTGGCGTAGGGCTCACAGTTCCACCGAATGACGTTGCATTGCTGGCGAAGGCGATCGAGCGCCTGGCCACGGACGCGCCGTTCGTTGGTCAGTGCCGTGCGAACGTCGCCGCGCTGATCCCGGAACTGTGCTGGTCAGCCGTGGTGCAACCGCTCGTCGAGTTCTGTCGAGCGCCGCGCCGTGCACCCGATCTCGCGGATCCGCGCTCGCGTGCCGCGTCGGCATGCGGACCCGGTTGCCGCCCAGAAGTGGTTGGAAGCGTGATCTCTACGTGGCGATGACGTATGTTCAAGAAGGCGGAGTTCGGCTCCTCGGCAAACGCTTGGCGACCCGCACGTTGCGGGCGCTCGGTCTTCGGCGGGGGTCGTGACAATCGATGTCCCATCTCGAGGGGGACTCCGCGATGGCTCGAGCCTGGCGCTCATTCCGATGGATCGTTCCGCGACTTGCGGTGTGTGCGGTTGCGTTCAACGTGATCACCGCTGTCGGACCTGCACCGAAGAAGCCGAGAACAAGCGTCAACGAGCAGACGATCGAGCTCGACGCGGTCCAAGTGGGTGTGACGACAACGGTCACGGTCGACATCGGCGCGGAGATGCTCGGCATCTCGTGGCAAGGCAACGTGCCGGCAACGTTCTCCGTCCGAGGGATGGAACAAGGTAGTTGGACAGAGTGGCTCGAGCTCGAGGCTTCGCTCGGCGACAAACCTGACCGGGAACCGGCAAAGAATCGAACTTCCGCTGGTCCGGCGTGGCTCGCAAACGATGTTCGAACCTTCGAGGTTCGCCTCGACGCAGGCGCACCGACTGACGTCGCGGTGCACGCGCTCGACGTCAAGAGCCCCAGCGACACCGGTGGTGTCGTGGGAACGGCGCTCGGGCCTTCGGTCGCTGATGCGCAAGTGCCCGCTCCCTTCATCGCGTCGCGGGCGATGTGGGGCGCGGACGAGGGCTTCCGCAACATGTATGCGGGGTGCACGACGCCGGACTACGCCTCGACGGTCAACCTGGCCGTCGTTCATCACACCGTGAACTCGAACAACTACGGACCCGGCGATGCGCCAGCGCTCATCCGCGGGATGTACTTCTTCCACACGCATACCAACGGCTGGTGCGACATCGGCTACAACTTCCTGATCGACCGCTACGGTCAGATCTGGCAGGGGCGGTACGGCGGCGGACACAGAGCAGTCATCGGGGCGCACGCCGGGGGATTCAATTCTGGGAGTACGGGCATCTCGATGATCGGCAACTACGACACTGCGCCCGTACCGTCCGCGTCCTACATCGCGCTGCGAAATCTCCTCGTGTGGAAGCTGGTGAATCATGGCCTCGACGCACACGGCACGGCCACGCGCACCGTCGGCCCGAGCGACTGCAACTGCCAGCGATGGCCCGTGGGCACTGTGGTCACGCTCCCGACCATCGTCGGTCACACGGACGTCGACTCCACGAGTTGTCCCGGCCGGTTCCTGTACGCGCTCCTGCCGCAATTACGTTCCGATGTTGCCGCGATCATGAACCTACCGTGGAACGGAGACCAGGCGCTCACGTGTGACTGGAACGGTGACGGCCGCGACACTCCCGCGCTCTACCAGAACGGCGTCTTCTACATCCGCCAGTCGAACGCAGAGGGCTTTCCCGACGTCGTCATCAACTACGGCGGGCTGTGGTACACAGCGGTCTGCGGTGACTGGAACAACGACGCCATCGACACGATCGGCGTCTACGCCAACGGCTGGTGGTACTTACGGAACTCGAACACGCCGGGACCACCCGATCTGGTGGTGCATTGGGGCGCGCCCGGCTACACGCCCGTCGTCGGGAACTGGAACGGCGTCCGGGTTCCCGGGGTCAAGGGAGACGGCATCGGCGTGTTCATCGGCGGCATCTGGTACCTGCGCCAGACGCCGTCAGAAGGTCCGCCCCAGGCAACGTTCGCTTACGGCGCCCCCTGGTCCCGTCCCATCGTCGGTGACTGGAACGGGGACGGCGTCGATGGCATCGGCGTATACGACTGGGGCAACTGGTACATCCGGCACCGGGCGGATGCGGGGCCGCCGCAAGGGCAACTGTTGTACGGCCTACCGACCGATCGGCCGGTGGCCGGCGACTGGACGGGCAGCGGCGCGGACGCGCCGGGGGTGAGCCGAGGGGCGACGTGGTACCTCGGCACATGGGTGGGATTCTCGTCGTATGAGTTCACGATTCTTCCGTACCTCTAGCTGCACGACTCGCACCGCGGCGCGGGCGCTCTTCGCCGCCGCGATCGTGTGGGCGCTCGGGCTCGCCGGTGCGGTCGTCCCACTCGTGGTCGGTGCGCCGCTCGCGGCGGCCGACATCGCTGTCCAGCTCGTCGGCCACGGCTTCGGGCACGGCCGCGGGATGGGTCAATGGGGCGCGCAGGGCTACGCGCAGAACTTCGGTTGGAACGCGGGCCAGATCCTCGATCATTACTACGGCGGCACGACCATCGGCCTGATCGACGACAACGCGGTACTCGGCGTCCGTCTGATGGCCCAGGACGGTCGTGACATCGTCGTGACATCCGGGGCCGGCTTCACCGTACCGGGCGTCGGGCACGTCGACGGCGGCCGCGGCGTGCGAATCCATTGGACCGGCTCCGTCTTTCAGACATCGGTCGCCTTTACCAGCTGCGCAGGCAACGAGGTGCCCGGTTATCACCCGATCTACACCGGTGGCCAGATCGTGCCGGACGTGCAGGACCCAGGCGACAACATCAATCTCATGCTGACGATCTGCAACGAGGACGGCGCCGGCAACAACATCAGCTATCGGGGTTTGCTTCGCGTGTTGGCCGATGCAGAGGGAACGCACACGGTCAACTCCTTGCAGTACTGGCAGTACCTCCGTGGCACCGTGCCGCGTGAATCACCTTCGAGCTGGCAGCAGGCAGCGCTCCAAGCGCAGTCCGTTGCGGCGCGCTCGGTACGCGGCTGCATCGAACCGGTACTCATACGCCAAGTTGTGCGACACGACCAGCTGTCAGGTGTACGGCGGCGCCGGGAAGTCGGGAAGGAACATCGAGGCCGCGACTACCAACTGGGCAATCGGGGCCACGGCGGGTCAGGTACGTGTCCGGAACGGCGTCGTGATGGCGACCGAATATTCTGCGTCGACCGGCGGCTACAGCGCCGGCGGCACCTTCCCCCCAGTGCCTGACGGCGGCGACGCGATCGCAAGCAATCCGAATCACAACTGGTCCGTGACCCTGTCGGGGGCGGCCATCGCGGCCAGGTACGGCGTGGGCAACTACCAAGCCCTGTTGTTCACTGCGCGCAACGGCCTCGGTGACATGGGTGGGCGAGTCATCACGATGCAGATCGTCGGCTCTGCCGGGACGGTCACACGATCGGGGCCCGGTTTTGCCTCCGACTGGGGGCTGAGGTCCGACTGGTTCACCGCAGTCGGTCCGCCGACGATCCTTCACTGGTACCTACGCAACTCGGACTCACCCGGTCCGCCAGATCTCTCCTTCCCGTACGGCACGCCCGGCGACACACCTGTCGTGGGCGACTGGAACAACGGTCCCGTCGACGGCGTCGGTGTCTTCCGGGACGGGCAGTGGTATTTGCGGAACTCAGCCTCGCCGGGCGCGCCGGACCTTTCGTTCGCGTACGGCGGAAGTGGCTACGTTCCGGTCGTCGGAAGGTGGAACCCGAGCGCTACCGGCATCGGCGTGTTCCGCAACGGCAACTGGTACCTGCGACCTTCGGTTTCGCCCGGCCCGGCGACCGCGGCGTTTGCGTATGGGAGCCCCGGCGACACGCCAGTCGTCGGTGATTGGAACAACGACGCCATCGACACGATCGGGGTGTACAGGGACGGCACCTGGTACCTGCGCAACTCCAACACGCCAGGGCCCCCCGACCTCGTCGTGAGCTACGGCGGCCCGGGCTATCAGCCGCTCGTCGGGTCCTGGCAAGGAAACAACGGCGGCCAGTCGCTCGGGGTGTACGACGGGGGAGGCGGGTGGTATCTCCGCAACTGCGTACCAGGCGGCAGCTGCATCACGCCGGGGCCGCCGACCATTGTGTTCGCCTACGGCGCGCCGGGTTACATGCCAATACGCGGGAACTGGAACGGCGGGTCGATCCACGGCATTGGCGTGGTGGTGGCCACCTGACGAGCGGGCTACGGTCCGAACCTCACATGACGGACACCGCAGCCGAACACGCAGGACTCGACCAAATCCTCGAACACATCGACGTCGCGTCGATGCGTGGGCTCGAGATCGGACCGTTGCACAACCCGGTCGTGTCGAAGAGCGCCGGGCGCTCGATCGGGTACGTGGATCACGCGGACACCGACACGCTGCGGCGCAAGTACGCCGACGATCCCAACGTTCCGTTCGTGCTCGACGTCGACTACGTGTGGGGTGATCGCCGCTTGGCCGACTCCGTCAATGCTGCCGGTCCGTTCGACTACGTGATCGCGTCCCACGTCATCGAGCACGTGCCTGATCTCGTGTCGTGGCTCAACGAGCTGGCGGAGGTGCTCCGCCCTCGCGGGGTCCTGAGCCTCGTCATCCCCGACAAGCGGTTCTGCTTCGATGCACGACGCGGTACGACGGACGTCAGCGAGATCGTCGAGGCGTCGCTCGAAAAGCGTCGTCGCCCGTCGCTCGCGCAGATCTTCGACTTCGAGTCGCGTTACATCAACGTCGACACGCTCGCGTTGTGGGCTGGCCGTCCGGGTTATGGCGCCGAACCAGTTCGCACGTGTGAGGCCTATGAGAAGTGCGTGGCGGCGATGAGCCACGATGAGTACGTCGACGTGCACGCGACGACGTGGACGCCGTCGTCGTTCGCTGACGTGCTACGCGCGCTGTTCGAGCTCGATATGGTTCCGTTCCGGGTCGCCGTGTTCCATCCGACGCCGTTCAACTCGCTCGAGTTCTACGTGACGCTCGAACGTCTCGACGACGACCTGCCGGTCGCGGAACGTCGCGAGATGCAACTCGTCTCACTTCCCGACGTGGCGGACGAGGACGTGGCGCTCGTGGCGCCTGTTGCACCTACCGACGGACGTGTGTTGCTCGAACTGAGCACCCGGGAGGCGAAGCTGCTCGACATGAAGCGGAGAATCGTCGGCGTCAGCCGTCGTGCGGTTCACCAACTTCGCCGAGCAGTACGGCCGCGGCAGCCGCCGGGCTGATTCTGCCTTCTGCGACCCGGCGTTCGAGTTCAGGCATCGCGGCGACAGCAGCGGGGTCGTCGTTCAACCGCGCGAACAAGCGATCACGGACTTCTGCCCAGAACCAGTGCTTCGCTTGCAACGAACGTCGCGCGTCGAGATCTCCGCTCGCGATCAGGCGGTCTCGATGCTCGATGGCCGCGCCCCACACCTCGGCGATGCCCGTACCGTTGACCGCCGAGCACAAGAGCACCTTCGGCTCCGACGAGGGGGACTTGGGGCGCAGCAAGTGGAGCGCGTGGGCATACTCGCCCGCCGCTTGCTGCGCGGCTGTGAGGAGATCGCCGTCGGCCTTGGTCACGACGAGAAGGTCAGCGAGCTCGGTGACGCCTCGCTTGATGCCCTGCATCTCGTCGCCGCCGCCGGGTGCGATGAGCAGCATGAAGACGTCCACCATGTCGTCGACCTCTGTCTCGCTCTGACCGACGCCGACCGTTTCGATCATCACGACATCGAAACCCGCCGCCTCGCACACGAGCATCGCTTCGTGCGTCCGGCGGGCGACGCCCCCGAGTGCGCCGCCGGACGGCGACGGCCGGATGAAGGCTTCGGGTCGACGGGCGAGCTCGTCCATCCGAGTCTTGTCGCCGAGGATCGAGCCGCCCGAGCGGGCGCTCGAGGGGTCGACGGCGAGGACGGCGACCTGGTGGCCCTCGTCCGCAACGTGGACCCCGAGGCGCTCGATGAACGTGCTCTTGCCGACCCCGGGTGCGCCGCTGATGCCGACTCGGATGCTGTCGCCCGTGTGTGGCAACAACTCGTCGAGTAGTGCCGCCGCCTCGTCCCGATGGTCCGCTCGGGTCGACTCCACCAACGTGATCGCCCGCGCCAACGCCCTCCGATCCCCACTGATGACCTCCCCCGCCAGTGTTTGTGCGGTTCTAACCAACCGATTCGGTGCGTTATCACCGGCAGAACCGGGTGAAGAGGTCGGTGTCACACCCCCTACTCATAGTCGAGCGATGGCAAATCGATCGTTGGATGACCGTCTTCTGAAACTGGCTGTCGCCCAGGCCGGTGCTTTCTCGGCCGCACAGGTCGTCGAAGCTGGCGGGACACACCGGACCCTTCAGATCCGAGAACGGTCCGGGAAGATCGTCCGCGTACGCCGTGGCCTGTACATGTACGCGGGCTTTCCGAGGTGCTGGTTGCAGGATCTGTGGCTCGAGCACCTCGCTGCCGGCGAGAAGTCATCCGTTTGTGGCGAGGCGGCGGCACAGCTTCACGGCTTTCGAAATTTCACGAGGAACGTCGTCGAAGTCGAAAGGGTGCAGGGAGGCAACCACAGGCCAGTGCGTGGCATCGTGCACGAGACGTTCTGGCTTCCGCCGCACCACGTCACGCTGCTCGATGGCCTACCGGTCACCTCTGTCGCTCGGACCGTGTTCGACCTGGCCGGCCTTCCTCGTCACCCGGCTGCGTTCCGCAACGAGATCCTCCGTGACATCCACACGAAGCGGATCACCTGGCTCGTCAATCACGCGCTTCGCGACCACGGGATGCGGATGCTCGATCTCCATCGAGTGCTCGCGGCGGTTGGGCGACGGGGCAAACCTGGAACGGCCATCATTCGAACGGTGGTCGCCGACCTCGGGCTCGACTACGAGCCGACTGGTAGCGAATTGGAGGATCTGTTGCTCGAGGTGTGTACCGCCTACGGCATCGAGCCACCCGACGGTCAAGTCGACCTCGGCACGAGGGATCGCTGGGTGGGAAGGGTCGACTTCGTGTGGCGATTCTGGAAGGTCATCGTCGAAGTCGACGGAACACAACACCGGGCGCCACTAGACCGTCGCGCCGACCGCGAACGAGATGCCGCATTCGGTGGTGAAGGGTGGACCATCATCCGAGTTACGTGGTGGGAGCTCGTCCACGAACCGGAGTCAGTGGTCGCTCGTCTCCAGGCCCACCTCTCGTTCTCCCGGTGATAACCAACCGAATCGGTTGGTTAGAACCGCACAAACGCCCTCAGGTGCGGAGGAGGTCGAGAACCCGACCGGCGGCTTCCGGGATGTTGGTGCCGGGGCCGAAGACGGCGGCGACGCCGTGCTCGCGGAGGAAGTCGTAGTCCTGCGGGGGTATGACGCCCCCCACCACCACGACGATGTCGCCGGCGCCGGCCGCCTTCAGCTCTTCCACGAGCTGGGGGACGAGCGTCTTGTGTCCCGCCGCTTGTGACGACACCCCGACGACGTGAACGTCGTTCTCCACTGCGGCCTTCGCGACCTCGGCCGGTGTCTCGAAGAGAGGACCGAAGTCGACGTCGAACCCGAGATCCGCGAATGCAGTACCGACGACCTTCGCACCACGGTCGTGGCCGTCCTGGCCCATCTTGGCGACGAGCATGCGGGGCTGGCGCCCCTCAGCCGCGGCGAACTCGGCGACCTCGCGCCGGATCGCTGCGAAGTCGGCGTCATCGGTGTACGCACCGCCGTAGACGCCCCTGATCGATCGCGTCCTCCGCCTTGTGCCGTCCGAACACGCGCTCCATCGCATCGCTCATCTCTCCGACCGTGGCGCGTGCCCGGGCCGCTTCGATGCACAACGCGAGCAGGTTGCCGTTGCCGCGCGCGCCTTCTTCGAGCGCCTCGAGCGCGGCTCGACATGCTTGTTCGTCCCGGGTCTCGCGGACGTGCTCGAGCCGCGCGATCTGCTGTTCACGCACCTTCGAGTTGTCGATGTCGAGGATCTCGACGTGGTCGGGATGCTCGGGCCGGTACTTGTTGACCCCGACGATGACTTCCTCGCCTCGGTCGATGCGCGCTTGACGGCGAGCCGCCGACTCCTCGATCCGCAGCTTCGGCATCCCTGACTCAACCGCCTTGGTCATGCCGCCGAGCGACTCGACCTCCTCGATCAAGCTCCATGCCTTGGAGGCCAGGTCGTGCGTGAGCGCCTCGACGAAGTACGACCCCGCGAGCGGATCGACCACGTGCGGTATGCCGGTCTCTTCGGCGAGGATCAACTGGGTGTTGCGCGCGATGCGAGCCGAAGTGTCGGTCGGCAGCCCCAATGCCTCGTCGAACGAGTTGGTGTGGAGGCTCTGTGTACCGCCGAAGACGGCTGCCATGGCTTCGAACGCGGTGCGCACCACGTTGTTGTACGGATCCTGCTCCGTGAGCGATACGCCTGATGTCTGGCAGTGCGTCCGCAGCATGAGCGAAGACGGGTTCCTCGGTTCGAACTGCGACATGACGCGATGCCACAGCAGCCGCGCGGCGCGCAGCTTGGCCACCTCCATGAAGAAGTTCATGCCGATGGCGAAGAAGAAGCTGAGCCTGCCCGCGAAGTCATCGATGTCGAGCTGCCGGTCCAATGCCGCCCGCACGTACTCGAGGCCGTCGGCAATCGTGAAGGCGAGCTCTTGATCCGCGGTCGCGCCGGCCTCTTGCATGTGATAGCCAGAGATCGAGATGGAGTTGAACCGCGGCATGTGCTGCGCGGTGTGTTCGATGATGTCCGCAACGATCCGCATCGACGGCTCGGGCGGGTAGATGTACGTGTTGCGGACCATGAACTCTTTGAGAATGTCGTTCTGGATGGTGCCGCTGAGCCTCGACTGGTCGACGCCCTGTTCCTCGCCGGCAACGATGAACGAAGCCAACACCGGCAGCACCGCTCCGTTCATGGTCATCGACACCGACATCTTCTCGAGCGGGATGCCGCCGAACAGGATCTTCATGTCCTCGACGGAGTCGATCGCGACGCCCGCCTTGCCGACGTCGCCGACGACTCGTGGATGGTCGCTGTCGTAGCCACGATGAGTTGCAAGATCGAAGGCGACCGACAGACCCATCTGCCCCGCGGCGATATTCCGTCGATAAAAGGCGTTCGACTCCTCTGCCGTCGAGAAACCTGCGTACTGGCGGATCGTCCAGGGACGGTTGGCGTACATCGTCGCCCGTACGCCTCGCACGAACGGTGGGAAGCCGGGTAGTGAACCGAGGTGCTCGACTTGGTCGAGGTCCGCGTCGGTGTAGAGCGGCTTGACCGGGATACCCTCCGGCGTGTCCCGCACGAGCGTCTCAGGGTCTTCGCCCTTCAACTCGTTCTGGGCCAGCTTCCGCCAGTCGTCGATGTTGCTCACGCATCCAGCGTAGGTGGGGTCCTGTCCGAGGCTCATCTTCGAGCCCGTGGCGTGCCGTCGTGACCATAGCGATCGCCGGTTCCGTCACTGTGCCGCTCGGTCCGTCGGGCGCGGGCGAGACGACGCTGCTACGGCTGTGCAACCGGCTCGAGGTCCCGTAGGCAATGCCGGCCGGATGGTTCGGCTGGCCCGTGCCGCGCCGTAGCCTTTCGGTCATGGCCCTCCGCTTCGTCATCATCGGCGGTGGCCCGGCCGGCAACACCGCTGCGACGCACGCGGCGCGCCTCGGCGCCGAGGTGACGCTGGTAGAGCGTGACCTCATCGGCGGTGCCGCCCACCTCTGCGATTGCATCCCGTCGAAGGCGATGATCGCGACGGGCGGCGCGATGTCGTTCAACCGGCGGATCAGTGGCATGGGACTCACTGAGTCTCACTCGGCCATCGATCTCGATCTGGTGAAGAACAGGATGGCGGAGATCACCGGTCGTCTACAGCGAGGCATCGTCGAGTTGCTCGACAGCCAGGGCGTGCGCATGATCCATGGCACGGCGCGGCTGAAAGGCCCGAACGAGGTGGTGGTCGACACCGCAGACGAGGTCGTCGAGCTCACTGCCGATGCCGTCCTGGTGTCAACGGGGAGCCGGCCGCGGATCCCCGACTGGGCCGAGGTCGACGGGCGACGCGTCCTGACGACACGTGACTCGTATCCGCCGCCGGAGTTGCCTTCGCACCTGGTTGTGATCGGCTCAGGTGTCACCGGGGTCGAGTTCGTCCACATGTTCTCGTCGTTCGGGTCCGACGTGACATTGATCGTGTCGCGGCAACAGGTGCTGCCTGCAAAGGACGCCGAGGTGGCCGCCGCGCTCGAAGACGAGTTCCTGCGTCGCGGTGTGAAGTTGCTCAAGGGCGCTCGCGCCACGGGCATCGAACGCGCGGCCGAGGGCGTCGTGGTGGCATGTGACGACGGACGTCGCGCCGCGGGGTCGCACGCGCTGCTCGCCATCGGCTCCATCCCGAACTCCGAGGGCATCGGGCTCGATGCGGCTGGCGTGATGGTGGATCCGGCCGGCTACGTACCGGTGAACCATCACTGCCAGAGCAACATGCCGCACATCTACGCCGCGGGCGACGTGTCCGGCAAGCTACCGCTGTCGTCCGTGGCGGCGATGCAAGGACGCAAGATCGCCGAGCATGTGATGGGGCTGCACACGCGTGAGCACAGGCACCTCGACTACGACAAAGCGGCTTCGGCGATCTTCACCGAACCCGAGATCGCAGACGTGGGCTTGGCGGAGGCCGACGCGTTCGCCGCCGGCCGCAAGGTGCGCACCACCAAGGTGCCGTTCTCCGCGTCGGCGAAGGCGCTGATCAACAACGACCCGCGCGGCTTCGTCAAGATCGTGAGCGATCCGGCGACGGGGGTCGTGCTCGGCGGCTCGATCGTGGGTCGCCACGCCGCCGAATTGATCTCGGTGCTTGCCCTCGCCGTCACAGCCGGACTCCGGGTCAACGACATCGTCGAGAGCCTCCTCGTCCACCCCGCTCTGGCCGAGGCCCTCGCCGACGCCGCTGAATAGCCCCGGACGGTCAGCCGGCCCGGAACCGGAACAGCGGGTGGAAGGCGGCCAAGAAGAACGTCGCGCCGACGCACCACATTGCAGCGACGACCGCAACGCCCGCTGACCGGCTGCACCTCGACCAACCCGTCGCCGCGGCGGCGATGAGCGGTGGGTACGCGATCAGCACATAGCGAGTGTTGAAAGCGTTCAAGATTCCTTCGGAGTTCGCTTCGAGCAAGCCCACGATCGTTCCAACGACGACCGCGGTCACGAGCAGCCACCGAACCGCGCCGGGCTGACATCGATGCGATAGCACAATGCCGGCGAGGATCAGACCTGCCGTCGTAGTTGCGACCAGAGGGCCCGTGTGCCAGTGGCCGAATGGCAGCCCTGTCAATCTGAGCGACTCTCGAGCGAGTTCCGACACTGGTACGACTCGCAAACGGATGACGCGCTCCATCATCGCAGTCACCGGATTGAACACGCCATAGCGCTCGTATGACACAAGGGTCCATGCAACAGCGACCGCCGCGCCGGGCATTGCCATCAGCGAGCCCCACATGAGTCTCGATCGCCATCCGACCCGTCCCCACACGACGGTGAGCGCGACAGCAGCCGGCGCGAGCAGGACGACCCCCGTGATCTTCATTCCGGCGCTGACGCCGATTGCTATACCCGCGATTGCGGCTCCCTGCGTACTCGGTCGGTCGATGAACGAGGTGAGCAAGAGGAGGCTCGCCACTGAGGCGACGATCAGCCCGGTGTCGTTGTTGATGCGCGCTCCGGCTTCGGCGTACGCGGGTATCGCGGCGAGCGAGAGACCGGCTATCCATGCAGCCCGCCGTGAACGACCGCACTTACACCATCGAGCGGCGAGCAACGCTGTCAGCGCTGCGCCTACTCCGGCAAGAGCAGCGCCGATCAGTCGCCCGAGATACATCACAGTCAGAAGGTGGTGGCCAGCAGGTGCGACGACCGCGGCGAGTACGGCGTAGTAGAGCGGCGGCTGATACGCCTCGTAGGACAATCCCTCGAGGCCGCGATGCGTGGGATCAGGGTCAGGCGACGTCACGCCAAGATGCAGCGAGCCCCATCGGTCGGTGGCAATAGTCGACCGAACGATCGACTCTCGGATCGTCTGATCGACCCGAGGGATGCGATGTTCGTCGCGTATCTCGAGGATGTAGTCGACGTGCTGTTCTTCGTCCTCCGTCGCCCATGGGGGAACGGAGAACACGTACACCAGCGAATGCGCGGACGCGAGCAGTCCACAGATCAGCGCGATCGTCCGCAAGCTGTGCGGCCGTCGACGACCCCGCTGCGGCTCGTCGACGAGGGCACCGGCGGCAGAGCGACCGATGCTGACCCCCACGTCCCCGAGACTAGGAGACGGTAGTTCGTAGCGAGAGGGACTCAGTCGATGACGATGACGATGTCGCCAGTACCGACGGACTGGCCGGGGGAGACCTTCACCTCGGCGACGGTGCCGGACTTGTCGGCGTTGATGTTGTTCTCCATCTTCATCGCCTCGAGCACACAGACGGGCTGACCCGCTTCCACGGTGTCGCCCACGGACACGAGAACCTTGGTGATCGTGCCCTGCATCGGCACGGCCACCTTCCCGCTCCCGCCGACAATCGCGGCGGCTGCGGCCGCGCCCGACCGGCGGGGACGGGCCGCAACGGGACCGGAGCCTGCGACAGTCGAGCCGGCCGTGGGGGCGGGCGCCGCGTCGGGGACCCACACCGCCACCGAATATCGGCGTCCATTGACCTCGACGTCGACGTCCCGGCGAACCTTGGCCTCTCCATCTGAGTCTCCAGCAGACGGCGGCGCCTCCACGCCCGACAGATCGAGCGTCTCTTCGACCCACTTCGTCGAGTGCGTCGCCGCCGCGAAGTCGGGATGGGACAGGATCGCGATGTCGGCGGGCTTGGTCGTCGCGATGCCGTCGATGTCGAACTCGCCGAGCGCCCGCAGCATTCGGGCGATCGCCTTGTCACGGTCGCCGGCCCACACGACCAGCTTCCCGACGAGGTTGTCGTAGAACTGGCTCACCTCGTCGCCCGCTTCGTACCCGCCGTCCCAACGCACGCCCGGTCCGGAGGGAACCCGCATCCTGTGAATGGGTCCGGGCGACGGGAGGAACCGGCCGCGTGCAGGGTTCTCGGCGTTGACTCGAACCTCGATCGCATGGCCCCGCCGCGCGGCGCGCACCGACTCCTGCGTGAACGACAGCGGCTCACCCGCGGCAACGTGGAGTTGCTCGGCCACGAGATCGATGCCGGTGACGAACTCGGTGACCGGGTGCTCGACTTGAAGACGTGTGTTCATCTCGAGGAAGAAGAAGTCGCCGTCTTGAAACAGGAACTCGACGGTGCCGGCGTTCACGTAGCCGCAGGCGCGGAAACCTTCACAGCGGCCTCGCCCATCGCGGTCCGGATGTCTTCGGCCAGGGCAGGTGCGGGACTTTCCTCGATCAGCTTCTGGTGCCGCCGTTGCGCCGAGCAGTCCCGCTCGCCCAGCCAGACGCAGTTGCCGTCGGTGTCGGCGAACACCTGCATCTCGACGTGCCGAGGCCACGTGAGGTACCGCTCGACGTAGCACTCGCTGCGGCCGAAGCCCTTCAACGCTTCGGACTGCGCCGACTCGAACGCGCTCGCCGCTTCAGTCGCGGAGTGGACCACGCGCATCCCGCGGCCTCCGCCTCCGAAGGCGGCTTTGATGGCGACAGGCCAGCCATGCATCTCGCCGAACTCGACGACTTCGTCGGCTGACGTCAGGAAGTCGGTCGTTCCGGGCACGCCGGCAACGCCGGCTGCTTCGGCGGCCCGCCGCGACGACACCTTGTCGCCCATGATCTCGATCGCTTCGGGTGGGGGACCGACGAAGACGACGCCGTTGTCACTGATCGCTCGCGCGAAGTCGGTGTTCTCGGAGAAGAACCCGTAGCCCGGATGAACGGCTTCAGCACCGGAGCGATCGATGATCTCGAGGATCTTGGCGGTGTTGAGATAGCTCTCGGCTGCCGTCTGCCCACCGAGCGCATAAGCCTCGTCGGCAAGTCGCACGTGCAAGGCGTCGCGGTCGAGCTCCGAGTACACCGCCACTGAAGCGATCCCCAGCTCGCGGCATGCCCGGATGACACGTACGGCGATCTCGCCCCGATTGGCAATCAGGACCTTGGCAAACACGGCCGTATGTTTACTGCCGTGCTGAGCGAGGCCGCGAACCGGGCGCTCGAGCGGACGCGGTTCTCCGACGTGCGCTGTGTCGACGAAACGGGGTCGACCAACGCCGATCTGATGGCGCTCGCACGCGCGGGCGCCGGCGACGGGACGGTCCTCGTCGCCGACTACCAGACGGCGGGCCGAGGTCGTGCCGACCGCACGTGGACAGCGCCACCCGGATCCTCACTCCTCGTGTCCGTGCTGCTGCGGGCGACGCCAGCGTTCGCGCCGTTCGCCGGAATGGCGGTCGGCGTCGCCGCAGTCGATGCAGTGAGCGCGACGACAGGAGTGGGTCTGCGCCTGAAGTGGCCCAACGATCTGGTCTGGCCGGGCCTCGGGGACGGGACCGACCGCAAGGTCGGCGGCATTCTGGCCGAGGCGGACTGGTCGGACGCAGACGCACCAGCGGTCGTCGTCGGGCTCGGCCTCAACGTGAACTGGCCTCGCGTCTTTCCCGACGAGCTGCTGACGACTGCAACGTCACTCAACCACGTGGCCGGTCGCGACATCGATCGCGAGGCGGTCCTGGTCGCGATCCTCCGCGAGCTCGACCGCGGCTGGGGCGATCAGCGCGTCGTCGACGCGGTGCGGGAACGGTCAGCGACGCTCCGCACGCGCGTCCGCGTGCATCTCGCGGCGGAACAGATCGAGGGCGTCGCAGCTGATCTCACCGAGGACGGACACCTCGTCCTCGAAACGGACGACGGACAACGCCACACAATCACCGCCGGCGACGTTGTGCACCTCCGGCCGATGTGACACCGCGCCGCGGCGGCTGACACGCGACCCTCGCGGTCGCGTCTTTGTCGACTCAGCCACGGTTTCGGTGGGTCAGCTGACACAGACACGATCGACCTGTGGTCTGTGTCGACTCAGCCACCGAAATCGGTCGATGAGTCGACAATGTGCGCGAGGGAGAGCGCACAGCTAAGGATCGACGGTCCGCGCCTGCAACGCGAGGAACGCCTCACGTGCCGCGACCGTCAGTGGACCCGGACACGCCGCAAGCGGGCTGCCGTCGATCGTCCCCATCGGCTGCACGTCACGCGTGCTCGAGGTGAGGAACGCCTCGTCGACATCGGCCAATGCGGTCATGACCACGTCGGCTTCCACGATCGGCAGGTCGAGCTCGAGCAGCAGTTCTCTCGTGACTCCGGCGAGACAGCCCGAGTTCAGCGGCGGGGTCAGCAGTTGTCCGGCGACGCCGACGAACACGTTCGAGCCGGTGCCCTCACACAGGTTGCCGACCGTGTTGCCGAAAAGCGCTTCTTCGGCGCCCGTCGCCCGTGCGTGTTCGCGGGCGACGACGTTCTCGGCGTATGACGTCGTCTTCACGCCCGCGAGCGCGCCTCGTTCGTTGCGCGGCCATGGCACCGTCACGACGTCCGCCGCGGCGGACCACTCCGTCGCCGGCCCGCACTGGATGACCACTGTCGCCGGCTCGTCACCGCGCGCCGAACCACTGAGCGAGGGACCACCGGTCACCGTGACGCGCACCCAGCCGGCGCCCGGCTGGTTGGCCACGATCGTGGTGTCGATCGCGTCGCGCAACGTCGTGTCGTCGTAGGGCACGACGAGTCCGAGTCCACGGGCGCTTCGGTGGAGACGAGCGAGATGACGTGCCATCGCGAACGCGGTGTCGGCGACGACCTTCATCGTCTCGAACATCCCATCGCCGACCGTCAGACCGTGGTTCGAGACCGGCACCAGCGCCTCGTGCGCGGGCACGAGCGCGCCGTCGATCCACACCTTCATGGCACTGCGGGAGCTGGGCTCATGACACGCCCACCGGTTGCGCGCTCGCGACGCGCACGAGTCGTCGCGCCTTCAGCTCGGTCTCCTCCCACTCGCCCTCGGGCGTCGAGTCCCATGTGATCGCGCCCCCGGTGCCGAAGTGGAGGCGTCCGCCGTCGAACCAGAACGTGCGGATGGCGACGTTGAGCTCGCCAAGCTGCCTGTCGGCGTCGACCCATCCGATGGCGCCGCAGTAGATGTCACGAGCTACCGGCTCGAGTGCGTGGATGTAGTCGATGGCGGCCAGCTTCGGCGCCCCCGTCACCGAGCCCGGCGGGAACGTGGCGTCGATGATGTCCCGCCATCCGCATCCGGCCCGGAGACGTCCGGAGACCGTCGACACGAGATGGCACAGGCCGGGATGTGATTCGACCGCGCAGAGCGACGGCACCCGGACCGATCCGTAGTCGCACACACGACCGAGATCGTTGCGGACCAGATCGACGATCATCACGTTCTCGGCCCGGTCCTTCGGCAGGAACCCGTCTGCGGTCGGCGCCGTCCCCTTGATCGGCGACGACGTCACGACGTTCCCCTCGCGCCGCACAAAGAGCTCGGGCGACGCTGATGCGACGTGCACGCCGTGCGCCGGGAGTCGCACGACGGCGGCATACGGCGCGGGGTTTCCCTGTGCCAGGGCGGCGCCGAGCGCGGCCACCTCCGCGTCGCGTGGCATGGGCGCCGAGATCCGGCGAGTCAGGTTGACCTGGTACACGAGGCCCGCACCGATCGCCGACCGGATGCGGTCGACTCGTGTGCAGAACCCGGTCCGATCGAGGCTCGTCGCCCATGCCTCGGCGTCCACGCCCGGCCACGGCGCGCCCGGCCACGGTGTCGCCGGCCGGACGGACGCGAACCGGGCGCAGATGGGCTGTCCCTCGAACGGGAGCACCACGGCCCACGTGCCGTCGGAGTCGAGCGCGCCGAGGTCGGACGTGATGTCCACGAGCCTCGTGAGGAGGCGACCACCGACGACGGCAAGGGCGTTCAAGAACCGCAGCGTAGGGTCAGACGTACAGTCACCTCGATGCAGTTCGATCTGTCCGAGGAGCACGAAGCGTTTCGAGCCGTCGTGCGGGACTTCGCCGAGGCGGAGATCTCGCCGCACGCCGAGCGATGGGACCGAGAGCACCTGTTCCCGACCGATGTCGTACTGCGAATGGGGGAGTTGGGGCTGTTCGGTCTGCCGTTCCCGGAGGAGTACGGCGGCGCAGGCGCGGACCTCACGACGCTGTGCATCGCCATCGAGGAGTTGGCGCGTGTCGACCACTCGATGGCGATCACACTCGAGGCTGGCGTCGGCCTCGGCGCCAACCCGATCCATCGCTTCGGCACCGAAGACCAGAAGCAGAAGTGGCTACCCGACCTGTGCGCCGGCCGGGCCCTCGGCGCTTTCGGCCTCACCGAACCCGAGGCCGGGAGCGACGCGGGCGGCACGCGCACCAAGGCTGTACTCGACGAGGCAACAGACGAATGGGTGATCGACGGCGAGAAGGCCTTCATCACCAACTCCGGTACACCGATCACGTCCATCATCACGGTCACGGCGCGCACGGGGCCGGGAGAGATCACCGCCATCGTCCTGCCCGCGGGGACGCCGGGCCTCACCGTGCAACCCCCGTACCGCAAGATGGGATGGCACGCATCCGACACCCACGGCTTGGCGTTCGACGGCTGCCGCGTGCCGTCCGATCATCTGCTCGGCGACCGAGGACGGGGGTTCGCGCAGTTCCTCGCGATCCTCGACGAGGGTCGCATCGCCATCGCGGCACTCGCCGTCGGCGCGATCCAAGCGTGCCTCGACCTGTCCACGCAGTACGCCAAGGACCGGAACGCGTTCGGCCGGCCCATCGGCGCGAACCAGGGCGTCGCCTTCCGGTGCGCAGACCTCGCTGTGATGGCGGCATCCGCCCGGCTGCTCGTGTACGAGGCCGCATGGAGGCGCGACAACGGCCTGCCCTACCGGCGAGAGGCTGCCATCGCGAAGCTCCACGCAACCGAGTCAGCCGTCACCGCCACCCGGTCCGCCACCCAGGTGTTCGGCGGCTACGGCTTCATCGACGAGTCGCCTGTCAGCCGCTTCTACCGCGATGCGAAGGTCCTCGAGATCGGTGAGGGGACCAGCGAGATCCAACGTCTTGTCATTGCCCGCGAGCTGGGACTTCCGGTCGAGTAGCGACCGACGATCCTTCCCATCGGTCCATGTCCCGACCGCTGGGCCGGTGCGACCCCCAAGTACCATCTGTGGCCGTGACAGCCCCTACGCGGGGGCGGGCGAACGCGAGACGGACCTGGCCGCAACGCCTGCTGATCGGCGGGAACATCTTCTTGATCCTCATCTGCCTGCTCACTGCGGGCGGGCTGGGCTACGGCTACTCGAAGCTCAGCTCGATCGGACGCGTCCAGTTGGGGAATTCGCTCGTTCCTGTCGACACGTCGACCGGAGACGGGGCGGAGAACTTCCTCATCGTCGGGACCGACTCCGCCGAGGGCCTCGATCCCAGCGATCCCGTGCTGGCGGGCCGCCCAGGTGGCCTGCGGTCCGACACGATCATGATCCTCCGGCTCGATCCGAACTCGGATCACGCGCAACTGCTGTCATTGCCGCGGGACCTGTATGTCCCGATCGACGGGCAGCAGAGCCGCGACAAGATCAACTCCGCGATCCAGGGCGGACCCGAACGGCTGATCAACACAATCAAGTCCGACTTCGGCATTCCGATCAATCACTACATCGAAATGAACTTCTTTGCATTCCGTAGCGTGGTTGCGGCCATCGGCGGTGTGCCGGTGTACTTCCCGACACCAGTGCGCGACCTGCAGTCGGGCCTCGACGTGGAAGACACCGGATGCGTGACGCTCGACCCGATCCAGGCGCTTGCTTACGCCGCGCAGCCGCGACTTCGAGTACTTCGAGAACGGGCGTTGGAAGACGGATCCAACGGGCGACCTCGGGCGCATCAGCCGTCAACAGGCCTTCATCCGTAAGGTCATCCAGCGGGCCATCGACAAGGGAGCGCGCAACCCGGCCGTGCTGAACGACTTGATCGACACGGGCACCAGCGCACTACATCTCGATCCGTCGCTGACCCCGGGCGACATCGTCAGCCTCGGCCGCCGGTTCAGGGACTTCAATCCACAGAACCTCGACACGTACTCCGTACCGTCGACGAGCGCGACGATCCATGGCGCCGACGTCCAGTTGCTCGATTTTCAGCAAGCGGAGCCCATCCTCAACATGTTCCGCGGCGTCGACGCGAGCGCCGTTGACAGCACGGTGCTCGTGGTCGAGAACGGCACACCTACGCCGAGTTTCGGCGGCAAGGCAGCGGACGACCTCCGCGGCGTCGGCTTCAGCGTTCCACCGCAGTACGTGGGCGACGCCGACCGCTTCGACTACGCCCGAACCGTCGTGCGCTATCTACCGGGCGACGAAGCCAAGGCACAGCAGGTGGCGAGCCGCCTCCACGCAACCCCTATCGTCGAGAAGACGAACTACATCGTGGGCGCCGATGTCGTCGTGGTGGTCGGCGCCGATTGGCAGGGGGTTCGCTCGACGCCCGGCCCGACGGTCTCGTTGCCCACCAACACCACGACCATCACGACAGCGCCCGTTGTCGCGCCATCGACCACCACCACCATTGGCGTAGTGCCGCAGACCCCAGAGGACGTGAGTTGCTGATGCCCAGTCGCATCACCGTCATCGGTGCCGGATACGTCGGACTGACGACCGGCGCCTGCTTTTCGCATCTCGGACACGACGTGACATGCACAGACATCGATCAGGAGCGCGTCGATCTCCTGAACGGCGGCAAGGTGCCGATTCTCGAGGCGGGCCTCGACAACCTCATTCGTGAAGGACTCACCGGGGGTCGGCTGAGCTTCGTCGTCGGCTCAGCCGAGCCTGCGGCGGAGAGCGAGTTCGTGTACCTCTGCGTCCCGACTCCACAAGGCGCCGACGGCTCCGCGGACCTCACGCACATCGAAGCGGTGGCCACCGAGGTTGGGCCGGCGCTGGAGTCCGAGGCGATCGTGGTGAACAAGTCGACCGTTCCGGTGGGCTCGACCCGAGTCGTGGAGCGGGCACTCGGACGAAGTGACGTGTTCGTCGTGTCGAACCCCGAGTTCCTGCGCGAGGGCTCCGCCGTACACGACTTCCTCAATCCCGACCGGATCGTGATCGGGGCGGACGACCAGTCCGCCGCCGTGCGGGTCGCGTCGTTGTACCTCGGCATCCCGGCGCCGCTGATCGTCACCGACCCTGCATCGGCGGAGTTGATCAAGTACGCAAGCAACGCCTTCCTCGCCGCCAAGGTGAGCTTCGTCAACGCGGTCGCCGCAGTGTGCGAAGCCGTCGGCGCCGACATGAACCACGTCGTGCTCGGCATGGGCTACGACAAACGCATCGGCCACGAGTTCCTCCGCCCAGGACCTGGGTGGGGCGGAAGTTGCTTCCCAAAAGACTCTCGGGCGTTGATTCGCATAGCCGAGGACGCCGGGTACAGCTTCGACCTGCTCGAAGGCGTGGTCGAGGTGAACGACGAGCAGTTCGGCCGTGTGGCGCGCAAGGCGATCGAGCTCGCCGGTGGGAGCGTCGAGGGCGTGCAGCTGGCGGTGTGGGGGCTGACGTTCAAAGCACGTACGGACGACTTGCGGGAGTCGCCTTCGTTGGCGATCGTCAGACGGCTGCTGGCCAACGGCGCCAAGATCCGGGCATTCGATCCTTCGATCACGCCACCGGTCGAGTCACACAAACAATCGGTGCTCGAGGGAATCGAAATCGCAAGCGATCCCTATGCGGCCTGCGAGGGCGCCGAGGTTCTGCTGGTGCTCACGGAGTGGGACGAGTTCAAATGGCTCGACTTCGACAAGGTCGCCGAATCACTCGCGTCGCTCCATGTCGTGGACGGGCGCAATCTGCTCGATCGTGAGTCACTTCGACGGCGCGGGTTCGTGTACCAGGGGATCGGGCGAATCTGATGCCGAGAGTCGTGGTCACAGGTGGTGCGGGTTTCCTCGGCTCGCACCTGTGCGAGTCGTTGCTCGATAGAGGCGACGAGGTCGTCGTGCTCGACAACCTCGTGACGGGTGGTCAAGCCAACATCGCCCACCTGTTCGGACGGCCGGGGTTCGCGTTCGTCGAGCACGACGTGAGCAACTACGTCTGGGTGCCCGGTGAGGTCGACGCCGTCATGCATCTCGCCAGCCCTGCATCGCCGAAGGACTATCTCGAAAAGCCGATCCAGACGCTGAAGGTCGGCAGTCTCGGCACACACAACTCGCTCGGGCTGGCGAAGGCCAAGGGCGCCAAGTACTTCCTCGCATCGACGAGTGAGGTCTACGGCGACCCCCAGGTGCATCCGCAGCCCGAGTCGTACTGGGGACACGTGAATCCGGTCGGTCCCCGCGGGGTGTACGACGAGGCGAAGCGATTCGCCGAGGCGATGACGATGGCGTATCACCGCCATCACCGCCTGGACGTTCGCATCGTTCGGATCTTCAACGTGTACGGACCGCGCATGCGTCCCGAGGATGGGCGCGTCGTCTCGAACTTCATCACGCAGGCGCTGCTCGGCAAGCCGATCACGGTCTACGGCGACGGGAGCCAGAGCCGCAGCTTCTGTTACGTCGACGACGAGATCCGTGGCTTCCTCGCGCTGCTGGACTCGGAGGTCACCGGCCCCATCAACATCGGCAATCCCGGCGAGTTCACCATGGTCGAGCTCGCGGACATCGTGCTCGAGGTGACCAACTCGTCGTCGCAGGTGATCTTCGAGCCGCTGCCCGTCGACGACCCGACGCAGCGTCAACCGGACTTGACCCTCGCTCGTTCGAAGCTCGGCTGGGAGCCGACGGTCTCACTTCGCGAAGGCCTCACCCGGACGATCCCGTACTTCGCGGAGTGCCTCGGCGTCTGAGTTTCCCTCTCGACCATCGTGCATTGACACGGCTGGGGGACGTGTCAATGCACGACAGTCGGGAGCCGTCGCACAGAAAGCCGGGAGAGGCTGGCACGCCCTCTAGACGTCCCGGGATTCGGCTTCGGCGCGGTTGGCGAGGAACCAGTCGACCGTCGCCGCGCAGTCCGTCGTCGAACGACGTGCGCGCGGAGAAACCGAACGCGTCCGCCGCGCGACTCGGATCGACGCGCCGCCGAGGCTGCCCGTCCGGCTTCGAGGTGTCCCACCTGATCTCGCCGTCGAAACCGACGACCTTCACGATGAGCTCCACGAGATCCTTGATCGGCAGTTCCTGGTTGGCGCCCAAGTTGACGGGCTCCGGTCTGTCGTAGTGCTCCGTGGCCAGGACGACGCCTTCAGCCGCGTCGTCCACGTACAGGAACTCGCGTGACGCCGACCCGGTCCCCCACACTTCGATGTGATCCTCGCCCGCTTCCTTGGCGTCGACACACTTCTTGATCAGCGCGGGAATCACGTGCGACACCGCGGGATGGAACTTGTCGCCGGGCCCGTACAGGTTCGTCGGCATGAGATAGATGCAGTTCTGCCCGTACTGCGAGCGGTTCGCCTGCGCGTGGACGAGATGCGCGAGCTTGGCGATGCCGTACGGCGCGTTCGTCTCCTCGGGATACCCCTGCCACAACGACCCTTCCTGGAACGGAACGGGCGTGTGCTTCGGGTACGAGCAGATGGTTCCGACGATCACCGTCTTCTCGGTCCGGTGCTTCCGGGCCTCCTCGATGACGTAGGTACCCATGAGGAGGTTTTCGACGTACAGATCCGCCGGCCGGGCTTGGTTGGCGCCGATGCCACCGACACGCGCGGCGAGGTGGATTACGAGATCCGGTCGCACGTCGTCGAACATGGCGGTCACCCGCTCGGCCTGGCGCAAGTCGTACTGCCCACTCGTCGGAGCGAAGACGGTGGGAGCACCTCGCGCCGTCAGGGCGGCGCGCACGGCTCGACCGAGAAACCCACTGCCGCCCGTCACCAGGACGCGGCGATCGGCCCAGAAGTCGTTGGGGCTCATGCGATTCAGCGTACCGAGATCGAGATGACAGACTCCGCGCACCATGCCCGGTGTGTACGTCGCGGTCACGCTCGAACAGTGCTGGCACGCCGTTCCCGGTGGTACGGCATGGTCGACACTCGAACTCGTTCGCGCGCTCGACGCTCGCGACGACGTGGAGCTGATCGGTGTGGCAGCACGGCACCGCCGGCCGCCGCCGGCGCCGTGGACGCCACCGATCGAGGTCCGGCAGCTTCCGTTGCCCCGCAACGTCCTGTACGAGACCTGGCACGCACCCCTGTTGCGCTGGCCGCGCGTCGAAAGAGCGACGGGCCCGGTCGACGTCGTACACGCGACCGCGGTCGCGTTTCCGGCCGCAACTGCATCGATAGTGGTGACGATCCACGACCTGGCCTTTCTCCACGACCGGCAACTCGCAACCCGACACGGGCACCGGTTCTTCCGGCGCGGCCTCGAACTGGCGCGGCGTCATGCGCGACTCGTGATGTGCCCGTCCCAAGCGACCATCGACGAGTGTGTGGACGCTGGCATCGAGGCTGACCGGTTGCGCCTCGTGCCATGGGGCGTCACGCCTCCGACGGTGACGAAGGATGACGTGAGCGCTGTCCTCGAGCGCTACAAGATCGACCGCCCCTATGTGCTGTTCGTAGGAACGGTCGAGCCACGCAAGAACCTGCCGCGTTTGCTCGACGCCTTCGCGCGCGTGCCGAACGACGTCGACCTGGTGCTCGCCGGTCCGACGGGTTGGAACGCGTCGATCGACGCGCAGCTGACCGCGCTCGGACCCCGCGTGCATGCACTCGGGTTCGTCGGCCGTTCCGATCTCGATGGACTGGTCGCGGCCGCATCTGTCTTCTGCTATCCGAGCATCCGAGAGGGGTTCGGCCTGCCGGTGCTCGAGGCCATGGCACAAGGCGCGCCGGTCGTGACGTCCGCGGGGACGGCGACCGCGGAGGTCGCGGGCGACGCGGGGCTGCTTGTGGACCCGCTCGACGTGGACGACATCGCGCGCGCCACTGCAACGCTGCTCGACGACCGCGCCGAGGCCGCACGGCTCGGTGAGGCCGGCCGCGATCGGGCCAAGGCGTTCACGTGGGAGCGGAGTGCGGAGCTCGTCGTCGAGGTGTACCGGGAGGCGCTGTCGTGACCGGGGAGGGTCGTCTCCACGTCGGCGTCAACCTCCTGTGGCTCGTCCCGGGCGTGGTCGGAGGAAGCGAGGAGTACACCACGCGACTGCTCGCGCGCGCTGGCCGAGCGCGACCTCGGGAGCGACGGGATCGGGATCACGTTGTTCGTCCTTCGGCCGTTCGCCGATGCCTATGCCGAACTGGTCCACTCGTTCCCCACCGTCGTGTGTCCGATCTCCGGAGGCTCGAAAGGAGTGCGAGTCGCGGCGGAGTCGACATGGCTCGTCGTGCATGCGCGCCGCCACCGCGTCGACCTCGTGCACCACGCCGGGGGAACGATCCCATTGCTTCGTGCGACCCCGTCGGTCCTGACGATCCACGACCTGCAACCACTGCTGATGCCCGGCAACTTCAGCGATCTCAAGGTGCAGTACCTCCGCCGCCGACTACCGGCATCCGTGCGGCACGCGCGGTTGATCGTGTCGCCGTCGGAGTTCTACGCGCCGGACGATCGCGGATCTCCTCGATGTCCCGGCCGACTGCACGGTGACCGTCCCGTCGGGTTATGCGGCGAGCCTGGCGGAGGCTCCGATCGGCGATCCTCGAACTCGCTATCGACTGGACCGTCCGTTCTTCCTCTATCCGGCGATCACGTATCCCCACAAGAACCACGTGACGCTCGTGCGGGCCTTTGCCGAGGTGACCGCGAAGGACGCGGACACGCTGCTCGTGCTCACGCACCGGCCCGACAGCATGGAGCGCGAGGTGCTCCGCCTCGTCGACGCACTCGGCCTCCGCGGTCGCGTGCGACGCCTTGGGCACGTCCCGCGGGGCGACCTCGACTGGTTGTACGCCAACGCCGTCGCACTCACGTTCCCGTCGCGTTTCGAGGGGTTCGGCTTGCCGGTGCTCGAGGCCATGGGCAACGGTTGCCCCGTGATCGCCTCCAACGCGACCGCGCTCCCCGAGGTCGTGGGCGATGCGGGGGTGCTCCTGGACCCGGATGACGTGGCGGGATGGGCGGCGGCCATGTTCGACGTGGCGTCCGACGAGGATCGTCGGTCGACGCTTGCAGCGGCGGGTCGCACGCGAGTGAGCGCGTTCGATTGGGCATCGTCGGCCGAACGGATCGTGAACGCGTACCGCCGGGCGGCGGCGAGGCCCGAGCCGTGAACCTCCTCGTCCTCTGTCCGCATTTCGCGCCCGATACGGCGCCCACCGGCGACGTGATGACGAGCATCGCGTCCGAGCTCGTCGCCCGTGGGCATCGACTGCACGTTGTCACCTCGCTGCCTTGGTACGTCCACCATCGCGTCGAGGAGGGATGGACCGGTCGCCTCGTTCGCCGCCAGGAGACCGAGTGGGGGCTGATCACGCGAGTGCACCCGTTCCCGACGGACAAGCGCAACATACCGGCGCGGGCGCTTGCGTTCGGCGGCTTCACCGCCCTGGTTTCGGGGATGGGGTTGCTGTCGGGACCGCGGCCCGACGCCGTGCTCGCGATGTCGCCGCCGCTCACGCTCGGAGGGGCGGGCTGGATGGCAGCGCGGGCACGGGGCGCGCCGTTCGTGTTCAACATCCAGGATGTGTTCCCCGACGTCGCGGTCGAGCTCGGAGTGATCACCAACCCGACGATCATTGCGCTGGCCTCGGGACTCGAGCGGCAGACGTATCTCCACGCGGACGCGGTGACCGTGCTGTCCGAAGACTTGCGCGACAACGTCGCTTCCAAGATCGGCGCACGTCATTCGGAGCGCGTTCGTGTCATCCCGAACTTCGTCGATGTGGAGCGGATCAGGCCGACGCCGAAGGAGAACTCGTATCGGCGCGAGTTCGGCCTGACCGGCAAGACGGTCGTGACATACGCGGGCAACGTCGGGTTCTCACAATCGCTCGATCTCGTGCTCGCGGCTGCCGCCGCGCTGTCACATGAACCGCACGTCGTGTTCGTCATCAACGGCGGGGGATCGGCGCGGTCCGAGCTCGAACGCCAGGCGGCCGGCCTGTCCAACGTCCGCTTCGTGGACCATCAGCCGAAGGACCGGCTGCCGGAGGTGCTCGCAGCCGCCGACGTGCACGTGGTGCCGTTGCGGAAGGGTCTGGCGCGAGCGAGCGTGCCCTCGAAGATGTACTCCATCCTGGCCGCGGGACGTCCCATCGTGGCCAGCGTCGATCCCGGAACCGAGGTCGCGACCGTGGTCGAGCGGGCCGGCGCGGGGTTGACCGTCCCGCCCGATGACCCGGAGGCGTTCACGAAAGCGGTCGCACGGCTGGTGTCGGACCCGGGTGAGGCTGCTCGAATGGGAGCGGCGGGCCGGGTGTTCGTCGAGACGTGGGCGTCGCCGGCGGCCGTCGCCGCCAAGTACGAGGACCTGTTCCGAGAGCTGATTCCGTGAAGGCCGCAGACCGATCTACAGTTGGACCCCCATGGGTAAGGCGTCATCGGCGAAGAAGGTGGCCCGCGCCGCGCGCGCAGGCGGCAGTAAAAGGTCCGGCCAGCGCCGTCCCATGGGCTTTCCCATCGCCATCGCCGCGGTCCTCGTCCTTGGGTTGGTCCTCGTCCTGTTCGCTCGTGACCGCCGAGACGCGAACGCGTTTCCGCGGGCGAATGAGGATCACGTTCACTCCGCCTACGACACGTATGTGTGCGTCCCGGACACGGGCGCGCCGGCGAGCACCCCCACCACTCCGGCCGCCGGCGAGCCCGGCGATTCGACGACGACGACGTCGACCACTGCGCCGACGTCGACCACCGTTGCGGCCCCCGCTGACGCGCCGGGTGAGTACCTCGCTCCCTTCACCGACGCAACGCAGGACGCCCTCGGCATCCACACCCACGGCGACGGGTTGATCCACATCCACCCGTTCACCGACAGCGCCGCGGGACGCAAGGCAACCCTCGGCCTGTTCCTCGACCAAGTCGGCGTGTCGATGACGAACGACACCCTGTCGCTCCCCACCGGTCAGACATACACCGAAGGCGTGACCAAGTGCCAGGGTGGCAGGGACGGCGAACTGCAGGTCGCGAAGTGGAACAACGTCAACGACGCGGCACAGGGGAAGAAGCCGAACGAGATCTTCACATCCGGGTTCGACCAGATCCGGCTCGGCGCCGACAACTCGTTCACGATCGCGTTCATGCCTCCGGGCTCGACGATTCCGGCGAAGTCCGATGTCGTATCGCGCATCGACAACGTGACCGACCTGGGGCCGAGTACGACACCACCGGCGGGGGCGCGCCCGCCAGCGGCGCGCCTGCGGGGGTCGCGCCTGCCAGCGGCGCGCCTACGGGGGACGCGCCCTCGACGAGCGCAGTGCCCGGGGCGCCGACCAGTTCACCGGACACGGCAACAAGCGTTCCGGCTTCCAGTAACCCGTGAAAGCGGTTGTGCTCGTAGGCGGACTCGGTACCCGCCTGCGGCCCCTGACCTTTCATGTCCCGAAGCAGATGCTGCCGGTGGTGAACCGGCCGATGATCGAGTGGTCCATCGCGCACATCGCCGCGCATGGCGTCGACGACGTGGTGTTGTCGCTCGGCTACGGCGCAGAGATCTTCGTCGCGGCCTACCCGGGCGGTGCATGCGCCGGCGTTCCGCTGCACTACGCGGTCGAGGACGAGCCGCTCGACACTGCGGGAGCCGTCCGCTTCGCAGCCCTCGATGCATGCATCGACGAGCGCTTTCTCGTGGTCAACAGCGACGTGATCAGCGACATGGACGTCACCGGCCTCATCGCCTTCCACGAAGAACGCGGCGCAACTGCGACGATCGCGTTGCACGAGGTCGCGGACCCGTCTCGCTTCGGTGTCGTGCCGACCGACGCACATGGACGTGTGACCGCGTTCGTGGAGAAGCCGCCCGTCGGGACGGCGCCCACCAACCGCATCAATGCCGGGATGTACGTGCTCGAGCCCGAGGTGCTCGACCGGATCGACGACGGCCGCCCCGTCTCGATCGAGCGCGAGACGTTTCCAGCCTTGATCGCCGAAGGCGGACTGTACGCACAGGACGATGGCGGCGCGTACTGGATCGACACGGGAACACCCGAGGCGTACCTGCGCGCGCAGCTCGACATCATCGACGGGCGCTATCGAGGTGAAGGCACCGCCGACGCGGTTGCCGTCGATCCGTGCGCGATGATCGCAGCGACGGCGAAGGTCGTTCGGTCGGTGGTCGGTCCGAAGGCCGCGGTGGACGCTGGGGCGCACGTATCCGGATCCGTCGTCATGGCCGGCGCCCGCGTCGGACCGAACGCGAACGTGCGTGACTCGATCATCGGGCCGAGCGCCGAGGTCGGCGAGGGCGCGTCGGTCGAGGATCTCTCGATGCTCGGTGACAATGTCTCGATCGCCGCAGGCGACAACGTTCGTGGCGCGCGCCTGCCAAGGGAGGCTCCATGAAGGCGTTGGTCACGGGTGGTGCCGGGTTCATCGGCAGCACCCTCGTCGATCGGCTGTTGGCCGAGGGTCATGCGGTCGACGTCATCGACGACCTGTCGACCGGATCACTCGCCAACCTCTCCGAGTCGCGGGCGGACCGTTCGAACCATCTCAACTTCCATCAACTCGACATACGCCAGCCGGGTGTCGTCTCGCTGATCGAACGACGCCGCGCCCGATGTGATCTTCCACCTCGCCGCGCAGGCCGACGTACGGGTGTCAGTGGCGAAGCCGACATTCGACGCCGAGGTCAACGTGCTCGGCAGCATCAACGTGCTCGAGGGTGCGCGCGCGGCCGGCACGAGGAAGGTCGTGTTCGCTTCGAGCGGCGGGACGATCTACGGCGATCCCGATCCATCCGAGCTGCCGATCAAGGAGTCGCATCCACAGCAGCCGATCTCACCGTACGGAGTCGCCAAGAAATCCGTCGGCGACTACCTGCACGCGTATCGCGAGCTCCACGCTCTCGAATACACCGCGCTCGCGCTCGCCAACGTGTACGGACCACGGCAGGACCCGAACGGCGAGGCCGGCGTGGTGGCGATCTTCGCCGGACAGCTCCTCGCGGGCCAGCAGTGCACCATCTTCGGCACCGGGGAGCAGACCCGCGACTTCATCTACGTCGACGACGTCGCCGATGCGTTCGTCCGCGCCGCGGACAAAGGCAGCGGCTTGCTGTGCAACGTCGGCACCGGCATCGAGACGTCCGTCAAAACGCTGTACACGACCATGGCAGGCGCGGCCGGCGTTACGAAGCCGGCCGTCGTGCGGCCCGCTCGTGCCGGCGAGCTCGACCGATCGGCGCTCGACCCCGGCCGCGCCGCGCTGCATCTCGGGTGGAAGCCGTGGACGTCGCTCGACGAAGGTGTCGCGGCCGTCCTGAAGTGGTTCGCCGCGGCTGTGTAGTCGCATGCTCCGGGTGTCGCTGCGCTCCTGCCTCCGCATGCTGGTCGGCCCGACGCTGGCGCTTCCCGGGCCGACACTATCTGAAGAGGTCCTCGTCGGGCTTGCGCACGATCTCACCGCGCACTTCGCCGCGCCGCAGCCATTCTTTCGGTACGCCACGCACGACCGCGGCAGGAACACCCGCGGCCTTGCCCATCACGAGCTCGGCCGCTGAAGCGATCTCGTCGACGACGGCCACCTCGGTGACGAGCATCTCGCGCCCGTAGGTGTCCGTCGAGCCTCGCAAGTCGAGGATCGCGCCGATGCCGGCGCACCCGATGGCAACGTCTGTGAGGCCCCGCCGCCATGTGCGCCCGAACGTGTCGCTGACGATGACCGCGACCTCCACGGCTGCCTTCGCCCTGAGACCGTCGCGGATGCGACGCGCCGAGCGGTCGGAGTCCTCGGGTAGCAGCGCGGCGTAGCCGCGTTCGACGTTCGACACGTCGACGCCGGCGTTGGCACACACGAAGCCGTGCTTCGTCTCGCTGATGACCAGATCGCCGCGCCGCCGGAGGACGCGAACCGACTCGCGTTCGACGATCGTCTTGTGGCTGAGAGGGTCATCGGGGTCGACCTTCTCCAGCATGCCTTCAGACTTCGACACGATCTTCTGTGTCACGACGAGGACGTCGCCGTCCTCGAGCGCTGCGCTGGTTGCGATGGCGGCGGCGAGGTCGTCGCCCGGCTCGATCTCACCGATGCCATCGACCCCGAAGACGGTCAGCTGCATGTTGGTGGTCTACACGGCCGCGAGCGTGGCTCTCGCCAGAGCCGCCGCGGCCTCGGGGGACGCCATGACTGTCGGGGTCACCACACAACGGATGCCCGCGGCCTCGACCGCGCCCGCTGATGCAGCATCGGCTTCGTCGATGACCAGGACGGACGCGAGCTCCGTGTACAGCCGGGCGACACCGACGACGGAAGCTTCGTGACCGAGCTCGCGCAGCATGCGGTCGGCAGGACCTTTGAGCGCCGCGCCGGCGACGATGGGGGAGATCGCAACGGTACGCGCCCGCGCCGCTCGGACTGCGTTCCGTACGCCGCGCACGGCGAGGACGGGACCGATCGACACCAACGGATTCGACGGCGCGATCACGACGACGTCCGCGCTCGAGATCGCGTTGAGCACTCCGGGTGCCGGACGAGCATCGTCGGCGCCGTCGAAGCGCACGTCGGTGACGGCGACTGCGTGCTGCCGGCCGACGAAGTAGTCCTGGAAGCCGATCTCACCCTCTCCTTCCACGGTGACCATCGTCCGCAACCGGTCGTCCGTTGCGGGCGACAGCGTTGCGTCGAGACCCCACGCGGACGCGATCTCTGCCGTGACGGTGGACAGCGGTGCACCTTCGGACAGGCGTCCCGTGCGGTAGAGGTGCGTGCCGAGATCTCGGTCGCCGAGGCGGAACCACGACGGCCCGCCGTAGCGCTCGACCATGTCCATCGCCTGCCAGGTCTCGTCGCGCAGGCCCCAACCGGTCTCCGGGTTGATCGCACCGGCGAGCGTGTACGTCACGGTGTCGATGTCAGGTGAGATGTGCAGACCGTGCAGCACGGTGTCGTCGCCGACGTTCACGATCGCACTGACGGATGACGGCTCGGTCACCTGCACGAGCCCGCGCAGGAAGCGGGCGGCACCGACGCCGCCCGCGAGCACCGTGGTCAAAGGCGGAGCTCGCCCTTCAGAAGCGCGAGGTCGGCGTCGACCATCATCTCCACCAGTTGAGGGAACGTGACCTTCGGCTTCCAACCGAGCATCGAGCGCGCGTTGCTCGAATCACCCACGAGCAGATCGACCTCTGCGGGGCGGAAGAAGCGTTCGTCCTGCACGACGTACTGCTGGTAGTCGAGGCCGACATGCGAGAAGGCGAGCTCGCAGAACTCTCGCACGGAGTGGGTCTCGTCCGTCGAGATCACGTAGTTGGCGCTCTCGGGTTGCTGCAGCATCAGCCACATGGCCTCGACGTAGTCACCGGCGAAGCCCCAGTCGCGCTGACCCTCGAGGTTCCCCATGCGGAGCTCATCGGCTTGGTCCAACACGATGCGGGCGACGCCGTGGCTGATCTTGCGCGTCGAGAACTCCATGCCGCGTCGAGGCGACTCGTGGTTGAACAGGATGCCGCTGGTCGCGTGCAGTCCGTACGACTCGCGGTAGTTCACGGTGATCCAGTGGCCGTACACCTTCGCGACGCCATACGGCGAGCGCGGATAGAACGGCGTGGATTCGACCTGCGGCACCTCGAGCACCTTCCCGAACATCTCGCTCGAGCTCGCCTGATAGAAGCGGATGTCGGGGTCGACGATGCGAATGGCATCGAGGATGCGCGTCACGCCGAGCGCGGTGGTCTCGCCCGTGAACACCGGTTGCGACCACGACGTCTGTACGAACGACTGCGCGGCGAGGTTGTAGACCTCGGTGGGTCGATGCTCACGCAGGATGCTGAGCATCGAGATCTCGTCGAGCAGGTCGCCGGCCACGAACTCGATGCGATCCTGGATGTGCGCGATCCGCTCGAAGTTCACCGTGCTGCTGCGCCGCACCATACCGATCACGTCGTAACCCTTGGCGAGCAACAGCTCCGCCAGGTACGAGCCGTCCTGTCCCGTGATGCCGGTGATGAGCGCGCGGTTTGCCATGGCGACGTTCTACGCTCTCGAGACAGTTCCGTCTGCGAAGTAGGTTGGCACGTGCGCGAAGAGAGCGAGAACCTGGGCAGGCGGATCGCCGAGTTGCGCGGGAAGCTCGGCATGACGCAGCAAGAGCTCGCCGACCGACTGGCGGTGTCGCGCACCGCGGTCTCGCATCTCGAAGCAGGCATGACCGTCCCGGGCGAGCGGACGGTGGTGTTGCTCGCGGGGCTCTTCAAGATCGAGCCGCGTGAGCTCGTCGCCGGCACGAGCTATCCGCTGGGGAAGACAGAACGTCTGCCCGCCGTCGCGGCGCGTTACACGGAACTCGAGCTTTTGGTCATCTTGCTCGACAACGACCTCTCGTGGCTCGAGCGCACCGGTGATGCTCACCGGCGACGCGTGCTCGACGAATGGGACGCGCGACTCTCGTCGGTCGACGACAACAGCATCGACTTGCGCGAACGTGAACTTCTGCGCGACGCGCGCGGAAGCGGGCGCGTGTCAACCGCGACCTCTGACGCGAACGCGCATGTCGTCCAAGACGTCGGCGAGCGTCTGCTCGAGTGGGATCGTCGGCACCCAACCTGTTGTCTTCTGGATGCGGCTGTTGTCCCCTCGCAACACGGGAACGTCGACGGGCCGATCGAGACTGGGATCGTGACGAAGCTTCATTGGTGAACGCGCGCTCGCGAGCAGGCGTTTGGCAACTTCCGCGATCTCGACGTCCACGCCAGAACACACGTTGTAGGCCTCGCCGCTTTCGCCGCGTTCGACGAGAAGTCGATATGCCCGCACGACGTCTCGCACGTCGGTGAAGTCGCGGCGCGCCGACAGGTTGCCGACCGGAACCTCGGTCCCACCTTCGACCTCGTTGCGCGCGATGCGCTCGGCGAGCGCCGGCGCGACGAAGCTCGGGCTCTGACCCGGGCCGAGATGGTTGAAGGAGCGCGCTCGCAGCACCGGCAGCTTCCACCCGAGCCACCCCTGAAGGCCCAGATAGTCGGCCGCGACCTTGCTCGCCGCATACGGCGTGACCGGTCGCAGTGGCGCGTTCTCCTCGATCGGTAGCTCGTCTTCGGCGACGATGCCGTAGACGTCGGCGCTCGACACCGACAGCACGCGCTCGACACCTGCCTTTCGGCAGGCGAGCAGCACGTTCAGCGTCCCGTCCGCGTTGGCGCGGAACGCCTCCTCTGGTGCGCGCCACGAGCCACCGACGTCGCTCCACCCGGCGAGGTGGTACACGACCTCGGGACGGAACCGTTCCAGGATCCCGTCGATCGAAGCACGGTCCTCGATGTCGATCGAGCTGTCCTCGCGGTCGCACCCTTCGACGTCGTCGCCCGCATCCTGAAGGTGCGCAAGAAGGTGCCGGCCTACGAAGCCGCTCACTCCAGTTATCAGTGCGCGCACCGAGGAGTCTTAGCAGAGGTGTCGATACAGGTTCACAATGCCCTGCGCGCACGAATCCCAGGAATACCGGTTCGCTCGCGCTCGACCGGCGGCGACGAGCCGTTCACGCTCGCCGGCATCGTCGAGCAACGACTCGAGCGCCGTGGCCAAGTCGTCGATGTCGCCGGGTGAGACGAGCCGAGCGCCGTCGCCGAGGATTTCGGGGAGCGCACCCGCGCGCGTCGCGACGACCGGTGTCCCTGCGGCCATGGCTTCCAGCGGAGCGAGGCCGAAGCCCTCGTACTTGGACGGATAGGCGAGGACCTGGGCGCCCGCCAACAGGTCGGCGCGAGCGCGGTCGTCGACCCAACCGGTCCGGACGACGCGATCGCCGTGGTGTCGCGCGCGCGACGGCCGCGGTGAACGCATCCGATCCCCATCCGTCCTGTCCCGCGACTACGAGCGACACGTCCTCTCGGGTTCGCGCGACGTGGTCGAAGGCGTCGACGAGCAGCGGCAGATCCTTTCGGGGTTCGATCGTGCCCACGGCGAGGACGTACCGGTCGGCAGCGACGCGTGCTCTGCCTGCCGCGGCATCGCCCTGCTGCACGGGATCGATGCCGTTGGGTACGACGTGGACACGATCCGACTCGACCGCGAACGTCTGGACCACCTCGTCGGCGACGAACTGGGAAACGGCGTGGATGTGCGCACCTCGCTGGAGCGCCCGCCGGATCAGGTCGGGGTAGTGCAGCGTGTCACGCGTGCACAACTCGGGGAATCGAACGCACGTGAGATCGTGGACCGTCGCGAGTTCGATCGTCCCGCCCTTCGCCGGCGGCACCATGAAGTTCGGACCGTGCACGAGATCGACGGCGCCCGTCCACCACTCGATCGGCGGCCAATCGGTCCGCCGCCACAGTTGGCGCAGAGGCTGGGCCGCCATCGGACCACGCGCTCGCCGGACCGTGCTGGGAAGCAGCTCGCCCGCCCTGGCGCGCCCCCGCCACGACACCGAGTAGCCGACGACGTCGAGGTCCGCGACGGTTGCGATCCGGGTGAGGACCTCACCGGTGAACGCGCCGACGCCCGTGCGGCGGTCGAGCAGAGAGGTGACGTCGTATGCGACCCGCATCACCAGTCATCCTGCTGTACTTCGACACGAACTCGCTCCCCTTCGGGTCGCTCGTACGTGGTGTCGGCTCGTCGCTGGCGCTTCCCTCGCCGACCTTGCCGGACGGCCGCGGCCGTGGCGGCGATCACGAGGATCCGTCACGCGGCTCCGTGGGACGAGAGGGCCTGCAACCGCTCCTCGACGGTCTTGATCCGGTTCTCGAGGCGCTTGCCGAGTTGCCTCTGCACCTCTCTGCGGCGCACTTGGACCTTCTGCACCGTCATGACACCGAGACCGACGGTGACGTAGAACGCGTCCCTCGCGAGCTTGGAGAGATCCTCGTTCGTGGGGGCCATGGCCGCATCCCTCCGTGCGTGAATCGCTTTCAACCATACAGGCCGCACTGCAAACTATTGCAAGCACCTGGGAAGGCTCGTGCCTGGGAAGGGGCTCGCAGCCCACTAAGTTTGGCGGCCACCGTGGTTTCCGTCCCCCAACCTGTCGCGCCCCTCGACCAACCGGACGAAACGGAAGAGGGCCAGGAACCGTCGGTCGAGGCACCTCCGGTCGTGGCCGTGGTCGTGGCGCACGAGCCGTCGCCGTGGCTCGAAGAATGCCTGCAGTCCCTCGCCGCCCAGGACTACCCGAACCTGTCCATCCTGGTCATCCACGCTGACGGCGTCGCCGCCCCGGCCAGCGAGGATGGCATCACGCAACGGGTAGCGGCCGTCGAGCCCGAGGCGTACGTGCGCTTGCTCGACGACGACAGCGGATTCGGCCCCGCTGCCAATGAGGTGCTCGAACTCGTCGAGGGCGCGGCGTTCTACGCGTTCTGCCACGACGACGTCGCACTGGCGCCGACGGCGATCCGGGCCATGGTCGAGGAGGCGTTCCGGTCCAACGCCGGGATCACCACGCCCAAGGTGGTCGAGTGGGACGATCCCGGCCGGCTGCTCTCTGTCGGCGAGACCGCGGACAAGACCGGCGTCCGCGCGTCGATCGTCGAGCCGGGCGAGCTCGATCAGGAGCAGCACGACGCAGTGCGGGACGTGTTCTGCGCGCCAGGAGGATGCACGCTCGTGCGGGCCGATCTGTTCGCCGTCCTCAACGGCTTCGATCCCGCGATGGACCTCCTCGGCGAGGATCTCGACCTGTCGTGGCGGGCGCAGGTCGCGGGGGCTCGCGTCGTCGCCGTACCGGCCGCCGTCGTCCGCCACGTGCAGGCCTCCGATGGTCCGAGACCGATCGCCGACCATCGGTTGCAGCTCCAGCGGCATCGCATTCGCACGATGCTCACGTGCTACGGGCCGTTCCATCTGGTCCGCGTCGTGCCACAAGCCGTCGCGCTCGCCGCCGGCGGCATCGTCTACGCGCTGCTGACGGGCCGGAGCCGCCGGGCCGGCGACCTCGCGTCCGCGTGGCGCTGGAACCTCCAACGGATCAGCGAGATTCGGGCCAACCGACGGCGACTGGACGGTATCCGCCAGCTGCCGGACAGCGAGGTCCGAAAGCTGCAGATGCGGGGCAGCGCGCAGCTCGCTCACCTCGCAGGAGCTCAAGTCGGCGGCGACGACGAGGCGCTCTCACCGATGGCCAGCGCGGGCCGCGACCTCGCCGGATCGTTGCGATCCGGCCCGTTGCGGACCGCGGCGATCGTGTGGACCGGCGTCGTGATCGTCCTCGTGTTCGGCAGCCGCCAGCTGCTGTTCGGACACATCCCGGCGTTCGCCGACCTACCCGACTACCCGAGCCGGCCGTGGACCCTCTTCACGCAGTGGGCCAGCGGATGGCGTAACGCCGGTCTCGGATCAGAGTCTGCGGCGCCCACTGGGTTCGCACTGCTCGGTGGACTCGGCGTCGCGTTCCTCGGAGCGATGTCAGCCTTGCGCAAGGTCATGCTCCTCGTGCTGCTGCCGATCGGCGTGGCCGGCAGTTGGCGGCTGGTGCGTGGGACCGGATCGTTGCTAGCGCGACTCGTCGCGCTCGTCACGTTCCTCGCCATCCCGCTTCCGTACGACGCCATCGCGAGCGGGAGGTGGGGCGGCCTGCTGCTGTGGGCCGCCTCGCCGTGGTTGGTGCTCGTCCTCGCGAGGCGCGTCGATGCGCCGATGTTCGACCGGCCGGGCGGGCGTACACCGCCGGTGATCCAGACGATCATCGGACTCGGAATCGCGCTCGCGGTCGTCAGCGCGTTCGAGCCCATCGTCCTGGCCGTCGTGTTGGTGATCGCGGTCGGGCTCCTGCTCGGCGGGTTGGTGGTCGCGCAGCTGCGGAACATCCTGCAGCCCCTCGCGATTGCGATCGCAGGAGTCGCCGTCGCCGTCGTGCTGCACGTGCCCTGGTCGCTCGACTTCGCTCGATCCGGCCGGGAGTGGTGGGCCTTCGGAGGTGTGCAATCGGGCGCGCGGCTCGAGCTCGCAGACCTGTTGCAGTTCCGGACGGGACCGATCGGTGACAGCGGATGGGGATGGGCGTTCCTCGTGGTCGCCGCGCTCCCGCTCGTGATCGGACGGGACTGGCGTCTCGCGTGGGCCGCCCGGGCATGGATGGTCGCGGTCACGTGCTGGGCAGTGGCGTGGATCGGGGAGCAAGCCTGGTTCGGCCGGGCGGTCGGACCCCCGGAGGCGTTCCTGGCGCCCGCAGCCGCGGCACTGTCGTTGAGCGCCGGACTCGGTCTTGCCGCGTTCCAGCACGACCTTCGGGGCTATCGGTTCGGGTGGCGACAAGTGGCGTCCCTTCTCGCCGCGGCCGCGCTCGTCGTCGGTGCGTTTCCCGCGGTGCTCGCGACAACCGACGGCCGATGGAAGGGTCCCGACGAAGGCTTCGACTCCGTTCTCGCGTTCGTGAACGACGACCGCGCGACCGTCGGCCCGTATCGCGTTGCCTGGATCGGCGACCCCGACGTGTTGCCGCTCGCGGGTTGGAAGTTGGACGACGGTGTCGCCTACGCCTCGACCGACCACGGCCTCGCGACGATCGAGAATCGCTGGCCGGGCTCATCGAACGGTGCCACCAGTCTCATGGGTACCGCGTTCCGTCTCGCGGAGCAGCGAGAGACATCGCGGCTCGGCCGCCTCCTCGCCCCGATGGGCGTGCGCTACATCGTCGTGCAGACGGCCGCCGCTCCGAACGACGCGCCCGTCCGTCCGTTGCCACCGGCGGTCGACCGGTCGCTCGCGGAGCAGCTCGACCTCCAGCAGGTGCTCGCGGACCCGCAGGTGCAGGTGTACCGCAACGTCGCGTGGGCGCCGAGCCGGACGACGCTCAGCCCGCCCGCGGCCGAGGCCGCCAAGACGGGGCCGTACTTCGATGTGGTCGCGGACGTGGACCTGACCGGCTCGCCGCCGATGCTCACCGACCACGATGGCTACACGACTGCCAGTGGCAACACCGGCGCGGCCACGAACCTGTATCTGGCCGACGCTGCGAACTCGCACTGGTCACTCGAGGTCGACGGGCAAGCCGCACCGCGCACCGACGCGTTCGGGTGGGCCAACGCGTTCGCGATCGAACGAGGCGGTGCGGCGACGCTGTCCTTCAAGACGCCGGTGCAGCGCTATGGACTGCTGGTCGCGCAGGCCGTGCTGTGGATCGCAGCGATCGTGCTGTGGCGTCGATCGCGCCGGAAGGCAAAGGCCGGGTGATGAAGCCGCATCGGTGGCCCGTGCTCGTCGTGATCGTGCTCGCCCTCGGCGCGCTCGTCTATGCCGACCGCAACCAGACCAGCACAGCGCACACGGACGCAATCACCGAACAACGTCTGATGCCGATCGCTTCGACTCCGCACGCCGTGTCCTCGTCGTTCTACTGCGCCGGCGGCACGGCCGCACCGAACGGCGCCTTCGACAGCACGATCATCATCGCCAATCCGAATCCCGATCCGATCACGACGACCGTCACCGTGTATCCGGCCGCCGCGCCGGGCGACACCGCGGGTGAAGCCGCGGTGGCCGCCTTGAAGCCCGTCACCAAACAAGTGGCGGTCGGTTCCCGCACCCGCGTCGGCGTGCGTCTTGCCACTGTGCAGCAGTCGCCGTACGCAGCCGCGCTCGTCGAGACGAGCGATCCCGATGTCGCCGTCGAGCACACGATCGTCGGCAAGCAAGGTGTAAACGCGAGTCCGTGCGCGTCTGCGCCGTCCTCGAGCTGGTACTTCCCAACCGGCACGACGACCCGCGATGCGCGCGAGCAGCTTGCGATCTTCAATCCGTTCTCGGCGGATGCCGTGGTGGACGTCACGTACCAGACCAACGACGGCTTTCGCGCCCCCGATGGTGAACAAGGGCTCCCGATCACGGCCGGCCATCTTCGGATCGTCGATGTCACGGCGGACGTCCCACGCCTCGAGCAGCTCGCCGCGTTCGTCAGCGCGCGGTCCGGCCAGGTCGTCGTCGACCGGTTGCAGTCCTTCGACGGATCCGATCCGAATCATCCCGCCGGCACCGCAGCGACACTCGGCGCGCCGCAACCGGCGTCGGTGTGGACCTTTCCGCACGGTTCGGTGAGCGATTCGGTCCGCGAAACGATCACGCTTGCGAACCCGTCTGACGATCAAGCCCAAGTCCAGCTCGAGATCACGCTCGACGATCCAGCGACGAACGGCGTCGTCGATCCGATCCCGGTCGCCGTGCCGGCGCGCGGCTACGCCCAAGTCGCGATGCAGGACCAGACCCGAGTGCCGAAGGGGATCGGCCACAGTGTGACGGTTCGATCGACGTCCGGGCCCGCGGTCGTCGCCGAGCGGGTGCTCCGCGCCGCGCTCGCCAGCAATCGGCAGGGGTACGCGCCGGCGATCGGTGCACCGCTGCTGGCGACTCGTTGGTTGTTCGCCGACGGCGGAGCGATGGCGAACACGTCCGAAGAGAACCTCGCCGTGTTCAACCCGTCGCCGGACCAAGCCATTCGTGTCTCCGTGACGGCGATGGCGCAGGGGCAGCCGCTTGCGATCGACGGACTGCAGAACGTCGAGATCCCGCCCGGCGCGCGGACGGCGCTCAGCCTCGGCCAGCACATCACGCGTCCCGACCTGACGGTGATTGCGGAGACGACGCTGCCCGCCGTGGTCGAGCGCAGCTACGTGGTCAACGGCGGGCTCTCGTTCGCCGACGGCATGCCGCTGTCGGGCACGGCTTCCGTCCCTGCTCGCGCCGCGCCGACCACGACGGCACCGGCGCCGAACTGACCCGCTAACCGAGCTCGGCGCGGGCCTCCTCCGACGCCGCGACGACGACTGCATACGAGCCGATGCCTCGGATGCGCGAAGCATCGACCTCGGCGCGGTCACCACTGACCGACTGCAACGCGCCGGTCTCGTCGTCGAACGTCGCGTCTCGCACCTTGCCGGCGCCATTGCCTTGATCGTTCAGCAACTGCTTGGCCAAGGGATCGCGACGCCCCGCAACGTCGGCCTTGTCGTCGTCGGATTTCGGAGCACGGAGCGCGCCGGAGCTGCTCACAAGTAGGGCGTCCGGTCCGAAGCCGCTGATGTCTTCCCACGCGACGAGCGCGTCGGTGCGGCCTCCATGAACGACCAGTCGGATGACGCGACGTTCGCGCGGATCGATCACGAACCCCCGCAGCTCACCCAACGCCTCGGCGGACGCGCGGCTCAGCACCGGACGGCCAAGAGCCTCGCTGCACTTGATCATCGCGATTCTCCACCGACTTGGGAGCGGAACTCGTCGAGCGCAGCTCCGAAGCCGACGAGGTCGTGGCGAACGAACCGCTCGACGTCGGCCGGGACGACGAGCGCATCACCGGAAACGGCAAGTTGCACGGGTCGAGGGATGAACCACGTCTCTGTGGTGCCATCGCGTTCGAGCTCGTAGCCGAGCGCTTCGCCGTTACCGCCAACGAGCAGCACGACATCGCGCACGACGCCGAGCTTCACGCCGGCATCGGTCACGACCGCGTCGCCCAGCACGTGACGGTTTCGCTCGGGTTCCGCCACCGCGGCAGGCGCTTCATCGGGAGGCACCAGACACGAACTCTCGTCGTCGATCATCACGGCGTCCTTCCCGATCGCCGTGACCTGTTCGATCGGGAGCACCTCTCGGCGCGGTCCATGGAGGATGCCTCGCTTGTTGAGCGTGAAGCCGAGTACACGTCCTTGCTCGGACCCGTACACGACGTCTTTCACCTCGGCGACGTCCTCACCGCCGTGAATAGTCACGATCGGCAGGCCGACGAGCTCGGACGCTCGGAGCAACAGCGTCATCGGTCTGGGCGGAAAGGTCCGGAGCGGGGTTCGCGCGCAGCGATCACACGGCCCGCCCGCCTCCGGGTCTGCACCATGACCACCACGACCGCGAGAAGGACGAGAAACAACAGGAGAACGAGGACTGCAGTCATGCCCAACAGCTACCCCATGCCGGGCCGTGTCAGCCCGTCGATCGCCTCTTCACCCTTGTGCTGCTCGACGTCCTCACGCTCTTCCTGTTGGACGTGGGTCTCGAGCACCATGCCGTGGTCGCGGGCCCGGTCGGCGGCCTCGTCGATCTTCCGCTGGACCTCGTGCAGCTTGCCCTCGTCTAGTCCGTCATTCGGTGTGACCATGCGGTCCGACTACCCCGAATCGATCGAGCAGAGCCGTTTCCGTATGGCGCAGCCCGTCTTCGGTTAACCCTCCTGTGAAGACAAAGGAGGGACCATGGGCGGCACGACCCATACTGTTGTCGCACGCTTCGACGACCCGGCTCCGGCCCGAGAAGCCATGGTGGACCTCGAGGGAAAAGGCATCGAGGCGGACGCCATCAACCCTCTCGACCCGCCACAGACCGTTCCGACGCCTGAGGGTGGGCTGCACGCGGATCTGGCTGTGTCCCGGCGGTTCATGGACAGCTACGCCCGCAACGGCGTGCCCGGAGCACTCATCGGCGCAGCGCTGTTCATCGCCGTTCTCATGCTCCTGAATGTCGAACCGCTCGGCACCGCTGTGCTCCTCGGCGCGCTCAGCGGTGCCATCGCAGGTTTCCTGATGGGTGGTTTCATCGGCGCGGCGCGACACATCCCCGTCAACGAGGATGCGCTCGAGACGTACGTAATGGACCCGAGTGGCCCAGGCGGCGTTGCCGTCGAAGTGCGCGTGGAAGATCCCGCCATGGCCGCGGCAGGCCGTGGCCGTGCTCCGCAACCACAACCCCCGCCGGCTCGAGCGCGGACCGCGTAGGCACGGTCGGTAGGGCGTCCGTCATGGCACGAGCGATCTGGTCCGGATCGATCAGCTTCGGTCTCGTCAATGTGCCGGTGAAGCTGTATCCGGCCGTGCGTCGCAAGGACGTGCACTTCCACCAACTCGACGAGAAGTCGGGGGCGCGGATCCGCAACCGGCGCGTGTCGGAGACGTCTGGACGAGAGGTTCCCAACGAACGCATCGTCAAGGGGTACGAGCTCGACAAGGGCACGTATGTGCCCGTGACCGATGAGGAGCTCGATGCGGTCGAGCCGGAGCGCACGCACACGATCGACGTGGAGGACTTCGTCGCGCTGAACGAGGTCGACCCGCTCCAGTACGTCAACACCTACTGGGTCTCGCCTGCAGGCGAGCGCGGTGCGCCCAAGGCATACGCGTTGCTCCGTGATGCTATGGAGCGCACCGATCGGGTCGCGATCGCTCGATTCGTCTTGCGGACGAAGGAACATCTTGTGATGCTGCGCCCGGTGGAGGATGCGCTGGCGTTGCACAGCATGCTGTATGCGGACGAGATCGTGGCCGCATCGGACGTCGACGGGCTGCCGGTGCGCGTCAAGACGGATGCCCGGGAGCTGAAGATGGCCTCGCAACTCATCGAGTCCCTCACGGTCAAATGGGACCCGGAACGCTACAACGACACGTATCGCGAGAGACTGCTCGACGTGATCAAGCGCAAGGCCAAGGGCGAGGAGATCGTCACCGAGCCGGACCACAAGAGGGCCGCCGAAGTCGTGGACCTCATGGCGGCGCTCGAGGCGAGCATCGAAGCGAGCAAACAGCGAGGCGGGAAGCCGCGCGCCAAGTCGCGGTCTCGTGCACCTGAGAGCGCGTGAGCCCGCTCGAGGAGTACAAGGCCAAGCGCGACTTCAAGGCGACGCCGGAGCCGGCCGGACGGAAGCCGCGCAAGAAGGCCCATGAGTCACGGTTCGTGATCCAGCAGCACAGTGCAACGCGACTGCACTGGGACCTGCGCCTGGAACGGGAGGGCGTGCTCGTCTCGTGGGCTCTGCCGCGAGGCGTGCCCTGGAACCCGAAGGAGAACCATCTCGCGGTCCACACCGAAGACCATCCCCTCGAGTACCTCGACTTCCACGGCGAAATCCCCGAAGGCAGCTATGGCGCGGGGAACATGGTGATCTGGGACAGCGGCACGTACGAGACGGAGGAATGGGAGGACCGCAAGGCGGTCGTCGTCTTCCACGGCAAGCGCGTCGAAGGGAAGTACGCGCTGTTCGCGACCCGCGGCAAGGACTGGATGATCCATCGCATGGACCCGCCGGCGGACCCGGATCACCGGCCGCCGCCGCGTGACCTGCGGCCGATGACCGCGACGCCGGGCGGGCTGCCGCCCAGCAGAGGATGGGCCTTCGAGGTGGAGTGGCACGGTTGCCGCGCGCTGCTGCTGAACGAGCCGGGACTCACGTTGATCACCGACGCGCACGGATCTGACATCGCCGCCGGGTTTCCCGAGATCCGGCGGATCGGAAGGGCGTTGGGTGCGAGCGAAGTCGTCCTCGACGGCGTGATCACCGCCGACGACGAGGAGTCGATAGGCCGTCGGCTGGCAGCGAAGTCGGACAGCACGGTGCGGCGCCTTGCCCGCGACCACCCAGCGTCGTACGTGGCGTTCGACCTTCTGTGGTGCGACGGTCAGTCGTTGACAGATCAGCCGTGGAAGGCGCGCCGCGCGCAACTCGACACCCTCGGCCTGTCCGGCGACGCGTGGTCGGTCCCCGCGTCCCACATCGGCGACGGCGCCGCGCTGCTCGAGGCCGCCCGCAGCCAAGGCGTCGACGCCCTCATCGCCAAACGCACGTCGTCCAAGTATGAGCCCGGCGACCGATCCAACCACTGGCTGCGAGTTCCCACGTAGATCCCTCTTCGAATGTTGGATGGAAACGGGCGCTATGGCGCCCGTTTCTCCCCGGAGTTCGGACGATCCGCGCAGCCGATGACCGCCAGCGAGTGCGGCGGCATGAGGGCCTCGTTGCCGTCGACGACGACACCTTCCACCGACGATGCGAGAATCGTGCCGCTCGCCGTCACCGGCACCGATTCGTCCGCCAGATTCGCGAGCACGACGGTCGCACCGCGTCGCATGATCACGACTTTGCGCTCCTCGTCGACGTCGACGGATGTGGAAGACGGTCGGGGGTCACTGAGCTCGGCCCGCACGCGCCGCAACGAGCGCAGTTGCCGGTACCACGACCGCATCTCAGCGTGTTCGGTGTCCGGCGATGCGACTTCTGCCCATCGGAGGCGAGCCGACTCGAACGTGGACGGCGCGATCGGGTCCGGGATGTCCGACGTCTCCGAGCCGAACGCCGCGAGCTTCTGCCGGCGGCCGAGGCGGACGGCCTCGTCGAGCTCGTCGTCACGCGTGTCGCAGAAATACGGGAACGGCGACGACGCGGCCCACTCCTCGCCCATGAAGAGCAGCGGCGTGAAGGGGCCACACAGCAGAAGGCCTGCCGCGATCTTCGCGTCGGCGAGACCGGCGAGGTGCGCGAGCCGCTCGCCTTTGGCGCGGTTCCCCACCTGGTCGTGGTTCTGCGCGCACACCACGAACCGATGGCGGGGGAGATCCTCCTTCGGCCCCTTGAGCGCGGTGGCGATGTCGACGACCGAGCCGTACTCCGCGTAGTAGCCATCGCGTTCGCCAGTGATGAGCGCATGCAGCGCATGGTGCACCTCGTCGCGCCACTCGGCGGTGAGCCCATGTCCTCCGGCTTCGCGCGCGGTCACCGCCGTCGGCTCGGTGCACGGGTACTCGGCTACGAGCGACAGCGGCCGACGCAGCGCAGTCGCGAGCGCGTCGACCTCCGCGACGAGATCGGTGACGAAGTGATGCTCGCTCTCGTCGACGAGCGCGTGCACGGCGTCGAGCCGCAAGCCGTCGAGGTGGTAATGGTGTAGCCAGTGGCGCGCGTTGTCGAGCAGGAACCGACGAACGGGTCCGCTGTCGGGTCCGTCGAGGTTGACGGCGTCGCCCCATGGCGTCTGATGTCGGTCGGTCGTGTACGGACCGAACCGGTTCAAGTGGTTGCCGCTTGGTCCGAAGTGGTTGTACACGACGTCGAGCAGCACGCCGATTCCCCGCGCATGCGCCGCGTCGACGAAGCGCTTGAACCCGTCTGGTCCGCCATAGGGCTCGTGCACCGCGTACAGCAGCACACCGTCGTATCCCCAGCCCCGTGCGCCGTCGAAGGCATTGACCGGCATGACTTCGACCAGATCGACACCGAGATCAGACAAGTGCTCGAGGTGCGCGATGGCGCCGTCGAACGTACCGGTGTCGGAGAACGTGCCGAGGTGGAGCTCGTAGATCACGGAGCCAGGAAACGGGACACCACGCCAATCGCCGTCCGTCCAATGGAACTCGGTGTCGTCGACGACCCGTGACGGACCGAACACGCCCGACGGCTGCGAGCGCGAGCGAGGATCGGGCAACGGCTCGGTCCTGTCCAGCGAAAAGGCGTAGTCGGTGCCGGGCTCGAGCTCGTCATCGGCGATGTACCAACCGCCGCCGACGGCGCACAGAGGCGTCCGGCGATGATCCCCGACCACCAAGTCGACCGTCGCGGCACGGGGGGCCCACACCTCGACGCGCACGCCGGCCCTTCGATCAGCCCTCGCGGCCACGGCACAGCACGACCATCGATCGGCCCTCGACCTCGATCTGATCGCCTGGCTTCAGAGCGACTTGGTCGGCCTCGACCGTTGCCACTGTCGTGTCGCGGACGAGGTGCCACGCTTCGCCCCACCGCGGGCCCGGCAACGTGAACGTGACGGCATCGAAATGCGCGTTGAACAGCAACAGGAAGCTGTCGTCGGCGTACTCCTCGCCTCGCCGGCCCATCTCCAGCGTGTCGCCGTTGAGGAACACGCCCAGCGCCTTCGCGAGACCCTCGGCCCAGTCCCACTCTTCCATCTCGTCGCCGGAGGGGGTCAGCCACGAGATGTCGCTCACGTCGGTGCCGTGGATCGGACGGCCCTGGAAGAACGTGCGCCGACGGAACACCCGGTGGTTCCTGCGGAACTCGATCATGCCGCGCGTGAACGTGAGCAGGCCTTGGTCCGCATTCGACCAGTCGAACCAGGACAGCTCGTTGTCTTGGCAGTACGCGTTGTTGTTGCCTTGCTGTGTACGGCCGAGCTCGTCGCCGCCGAGCAACATCGGGATGCCTTGGGACACCAACAGGGACGTGATGAAGTTGCGCTGCTGCCGCGATCGCAACGCGTTGACCTCCGGATCATCCGTCGGACCTTCGACGCCGCAGTTCCAGGATCGGTTGTCGTCGGTGCCGTCCCTGTTGTCCTCGCCGTTGGCCTCGTTGTGCTTGTCGTTGTACGAGACGAGGTCGCGGAGCGTGAAGCCGTCGTGCGCGGTGATGAAGTTGATGCTGGCGTGCGGGCGGCGGCCGTCGTCCTCGTACAAGTCGGACGAGCCGGTGAGGCGGTAGCCGAACTCTCCGAGCGTCCGGTCGGATCCGCGCCAGTAGTCGCGTAGGCAGTCGCGGTACTTGCCGTTCCACTCCGCCCACTGCGACGGGAAGTTGCCGACCTGGTAACCGCCTTCGCCCACGTCCCACGGTTCGGCGATGAGCTTCACCAGACTGATCGTCGGGTCCTGCTGGATCAGGTCGAAGAACGCGGAGAGCCGGTCGACCTCGTGCAGCCCGCGTGCGAGTGCAGACGCAAGGTCGAACCGAAAGCCGTCCACGTGCATCTCCGTGATCCAGTACCGCAAGCTGTCCATGACGAGTTGCAGCACGTACGGGTTGCGCATGTTCAGGCTGTTGCCGGTGCCCGTGTAATCCATGTATTGACTGCGGTCGTCGTCGATCAATCGGTAGTACGCCGCGTTGTCGATGCCCTTGAACGACAGCACCGGGCCGAGGTGGTTGCCTTCGGCGGTGTGGTTGTAGACGACGTCGAGGATCACCTCGATGCCGGCAGCGTGCAGCACCTTGACCATCTGTTTGAAGTCCTGCACCTGCTCACCGCTGTGACCCCGGTGGTCGTATTCGTTGTGCGGCGCGAAGAAGCCGATCGAGTTGTAACCCCAGTAGTTCCGCAGGCCACGCTCGACGAGATGCGCGTCGTGGACGAACTGATGCACAGGGAGCAGCTCGATGGCGGTGACGCCGAGAGAGGTCAGATGTTCGACGAACGCGGGATGCGCGATTCCAGCGTACGTCCCACGCAGCTCCTCTTCGATGTCGGGGTGCGCCTTGGTTGCCCCCTCGACGTGCGCCTCGTAGATGACGGTGTCGCTCCACGGCGTGCGCGGGAGCTGATCGCCCTCCCAGTCGAACCACGGGTTGACCAGGACGCTGCGCGGCACGAACGGCGCGCTGTCGACGTCGTTGGGCTCGTCGGGCTGGCCGAACCGGTGGCCGAACACGGCTTCGTTCCATTGCACGTGCCCGTCGACGGCCCTCGCATACGGGTCGAGTAGCAGCTTGTTCGGGTTGCAGCGTGAGCCCGCATCAAGGTTCCAGGGACCGTGCACCCGAAAGCCGTACCGCTGGCCGGGGCTGATGTCCGGGAGGTAGCCGTGCACGGTCTGGCCGGTTCGTTCCGGCAACTCGACCCGGGTCTCCTGTCCCGCCTCGTCGAACAAGCAGATCTCCACGGCCTCGGCGACCTCGGAGAAGACGCTGACGTTCGCGCCGATCCCGTCGAAGGAGCACCCGAGTGGGACCGGATCTCCCGGGAAGATTCTCGCCATACCGCCGCCGATGCTTTCACGCCACCATCGAGGAGGCGGTGACGTGCCGGGAGCGAGCAGACCTCGCCGCGGTGAGGTCTTCACGTGCTCGCTGTGGGGTACACCAAGCTGACAAAACGGCCAACGAGTCGAGGGGAGCACGGGTCATGGGGATCGAACCGCAGCTCGAGCGGTTTGCGGAATATCGCCGGACCGGTGACCACGCCGTGCGGAATGCCCTCGTCCGTGATCATCACTGGATCGCGTTGCACTGCGCCCGGCGCTTCGCGCACCGGGGCGAGCCGATGGACGACCTCGTGCAGGTCGCACAACTGGGGCTGCTCAAGGCGGTGGACCGATTCGATCCGTCGTACCGGGTGCTGTTCGCGACGTTCGCGATGCCCACGGTGGCGGGCGAACTGCGCCGCCACTTCCGCGACCACACGTGGCCGGTGCGGGTTCCGCGGCGCGTGCAGGAGCTGTACCTCGAGCTCAGCGCCTGCATCGAGCTGCTCGGACACGAGCTCGGCCGGCCAGCACGCGTCGACGAGATCGCCGAGGCGATGCGGGCGTCGATCGACGAAGTTCTCGAAGCGATGGAGGCCGGAGCGGCCTACCGCAGCACCCCGCTGGCGCAGCCATCCGCCAACGACGACGACGGCCAGCGAGCAGAGGGTGCTGTTATCGGTGAGATGGACGCCGCGCTGGAAGGTGCCGATGCTCGCCTCTCGGTGCGCCGGATCGTGAGCGAGTTGCCCGAGCGCGAGCGCAAGGTCGTCTATCTCCGGTTCTTCGAGGGCCGCACGCAGTCGGAGATCGCCGCGCAGGTCGGCGTGAGCCAGGTCCACGTTTCACGGATCCTCCGTGACACCTTGCACCGCCTCGGAGACCGCCTCGGCGTTGCGTGACGCTGATCGTCTCCGGGTATCGCTGCGCCATGGTTGTTCCGATCACACGTGGCCTCCGGTTCGTCACGGATGACGAGCTGGGCATCTGCCGCACCGGCCACAAGCGTCTTCGTTACGTCGACGAGACGACGCAGGAGCGGGTGAGAGATGCCGAGAGGCTGGAGCGCATCCGATCGATCGCCATACCTCCGGCGTGGACGGATGTGTGGATCAGTGCCGACCCCGACGGTCATGTCCAGGCCACCGGCCGCGACGCTCGTGGACGAAAGCAGTACCGCTATCACCCCGACTTCCGAGCGGAGCGCGAGCGAACGAAGTTCGACGACCTGGTCCCGTTCGGTGAATCGCTCGGCGGGTTGCGCCGCACGCTCGACGGATACCTCGCGGGAACCGGCCTGACCTACGAGCGAGTTGTCGCGCTGGTCGTGTCACTGCTCGAGTTCACGCACTTACGCGTTGGCAACGAGTGCTACGTGGCTTCGAATGGCACCTGCGGACTCACGACCCTTTCGCTGCCGGCACGTAACGGTGCGCGGGTCCACGGTGGCATCAAGTTCTCGGGCAAAGGCGGCCGCCGTCACGATGTCGCTCTGACCGACCCACTCGGGTGGCTGGTCCGCAGTTGCCAGGACCTGCCAGGCCAGCTGCTCTTCCAATGGGAGGACGACCACGGTATTGCGCGACCAGTCACATCGACGGACGTGAACGACTATCTGCGGTTCAAGACCGGCCTCAAGGTCACGGCCAAGACATTCCGACGTGGGCGCCACGTTGCTGGCCACCGGCCGGCTTCGCCGCGATGTCACCGCCGACGACCACTCGCCGGCGCAACGCATCCATAGAGGCGGTCGTCGAAGTCGTTGCCGAGGAACTGGGCAACACACCGACCGTGGCCCGGACTCGCACATCCACCAGACGGTGTTCGCGGCGCATGCGGACGGGACGCTGCACGACGCGTAAACGAACGGGCCGCGTCGCGCCGGCGGTGGTCTCATTGTCGAGGAACGCCGTCTGCTGCGGCTTCTCGCGCCCCGTCGTCAGAAGCGCCGCGCCGCGTAGTGCGCCGTGCACCCCTCCGCACAGTCTGAGTCGGTAGCCATGACGTCTGTGTCGACTGGGCCACCGGAAGCGTGGCTGAGAAGACACAGAGCTAACCGTTGGTGCGTCTGTGTCGACTGAGCCACCAAAATCGGTGGGTGAGTCGACAATGTGCGCGTGAGGGCGCGTGGCGAAGGCGACGGCATTCCGGCGCGTCGGCGCGTTCCGTCTAGCGCTTTTCGGCGGCCTCGCGTGCTGGCGGGACCACGCAGGCGACGAGGATGGCCACGTCGTCGCGGACCTTGTCGGGCGCGACGAGGTGCACCGTGTCCGCGATGAGCTGCGCCGTGGCCTCCGCGTCGACGACGTTGCGATGGTTTCGGACGAGCATGCCGAGATGACGCTCGGAGAACGAGCGCCTCGTGTCGCGTTGTTCGATCACGCCGTCGGTGTAGAGGATGAGCGTGTCCCCGATCCTGAGATCGACGCGCGCCTCCTCGAAGACCGGGTCCTGGCAGACGCCGAGCAGAACACCACGCGGCTCGACGTGCTCGAACGTGCCGGCGCCCCGCACGATCACGGGTGGCGGCTGGCCGGCACGCGCGACCCGTACCGAGAATCCCTCGGGTGTGCGGTCGATGCGGGCCACGACCGCCGTCACGAATCGAAGCACCGGATCCTTGCCGGCGTGCAGTTGCTCCGCCTGCCCATAGAGCAGCGCGTTGTTGAGCTGTCCGAGCAGTTCGGCGGGTTCGTGTCCGGCCAGTGCTCCCGCGCGCAGGGTGTGGCGAGCAAGGCTCGTCAACGTTGCCGCCTCGACTCCCTTGCCTTGGACGTCGCCGACGATCAGCGTGACGCGATCGTCGAGACGGACCGCGTCATAGAAGTCGCCGCCGACGTCGTGGGCACCCGGGGCCGCAAGGTACCGGCTGGCCAGCTGCAGACCGGGCAGCGGGAGCAGCGCCTCGGGCAGCAGGCTGCGCTCCAGCGTTCGGAGCACTTGGGAACGTCGCGCGACGCTCATCGCAGCGGCCAATGCCCGCCCGCCTCGGTCCGCCGCTTCGTCGATGAGCGCCTTGTCATCGGGTTCGAGCTCCGGACCGTCGACGCACAGCCATCCCATCGGCCCCTCGTCGCGTTCGAGAGGAACGCACAGCGCCAGGTTCGGCACGACCCCAGTGCCATCCTCGACCGGCGGGCGCCGTCTGATCGAGCAGGAGCGACCCAGCGATCCCGTCACCCAGCGCTCGACCTCCCGGACGATCCGCTCAGGGTCGAGCTCGCCCACGAGTGCGTTGGTCAAATCGTCGAGGAGTTTCCCTGCCAGAGCGCGCCGGTGCTGACCTTCGAGATCCGATCGCAGCTGATCCACACGCTGCTCGAGGTCGGCGATGTGTGCCTCGTCGACTGCAGCGGCACGGTCCTGTTTCTTCAACGGCTTCCTTGTTCCGAGTGGGCCACTAGTCTGCACCGCGGACGGGCGCTACTGGAAGACGACGAGATGAGTGCCGGAATGCCGGGTGAGGGTACGAAGATCGGGCTCACGACGTCCACGACGGTCGAGCCCGAAGGGCGCGTCATCGTCCACGTCCGAGGCGAGCTCGACCTGAGCTGTGTGGCCCAGTTCCTCGTGGCCCTCGATGAAGCGATCGAGACCGAGCCACCCGCAATCGAGCTCGATCTCGGTGCGCTCGCATTCCTGGACTCGTCAGGAGTGGGCGCCTATGTCCATGCCTTCCGTCGAGGCCGGTCCAAGAACGTGCCGCTCAGCATCGGCGAGCGCTCGGCTGCGGTCGACCGCGTCCTCGGGCTGTCCGGCGTCGAGGACGCCCTGACCGCTGAAGGCGGTGGCAAGCGGCCAACTCCGTAGAGTTTCGGGTCCGCGCGTCGGGTCATCGCACGTTCAGGACATCTAGTAGGCCGCTGATCTCGAGCGTCCGCCGTATTGGCGGGGTAGGCCGGACGAGCGACACCGTTCCGGCCTCGTCCCGGCATCGCCGGTAGAGGGCGACCAACACGCTCAGTCCGACAGAATCGATGAACGGCACGTTGGCGGCGTCCAGCGTGAAGTGCCTCACGCCCTCGGTGCGGAGCCGGTTGACGTGGTCGCGTAGTGACGGCGCCAGCGCGAGGTCGAGCTCGCCGGCGAGCATCACCGTCGCCTTGTCGCCATCGACGGTCGTCGGCCACTCGTCAGCTTCGGGCTCGTGTGCGTCGTCGCCTACCGGAGCCTCGATCGGAACAGTGATAGCGGCAGATGGACGTGCCGCCGGTTCCACGTGTTCAGACCATGATGTCGGTGAGCGGCCTGCGGCCTGCTCGATGAACTCGCGCAGGAACCAGTCTCGGTACGCGCGCGACAGCAGGCGGTGGTGAGAGCGTGACCAAGTGCTCGCCGGCGATGCAGTAGTCATCAACTTCGTCGAGCAGGTCGAGCAGCCGATGGCAGGCATCGACGAGTTCGTTCGGCACCTGGTACACGAGATCGACCGTGGTCCCGCCGCTTTCCAGCGCTGCGTCGAGAACTGCCCGCGGCTGCTCCGCGAACTCGTCGAAGAGCGTGGACAGCTCGTCGACGAGATCGAGGAGACGAACGGGCACCGTTCCTGCCGCGTTGTCCGACTGGCGGATCAGCTCGAACTCGCGCATGAGCGCGTCGTAGTGCGCGTTGGTCATGCGTTGAACCTCGAGCGGCAAGCCCACCAGTCGTACTTCCACGAGGTCTCCGGAGGTCATTGCGCGACGGCCTCGCCCAACGACATCTCGAACCAGACGGCCTTGCCGTCTGCGATCTCGTCGATGCCCCAGCGCTCCGCGGCCGAGTCGATCATCGTGAGACCTCTTCCCGTCACCGCATCCGGCGCATATTGCTTGATGGCGGGAATCAGTGGGCTCTCGTCGGCGACGCTCACACGAATGTGCGAATCTCGGAAACGCACCGACACTTCGAGGGGCGTGTGCGCGTGCAACACGACGTTGGAAACGAGCTCGGACACCAAGAGCGAGACCACGTCGATGTCGATGGCGTACGGCTTGAGTGCAGCGGCGATGAACCGGCGGGCAGCTCCCGCGCTCGCAGGCTCCGGCGGAAGCCGAAGTCGATCGCCGATCTCGGTCATCTTGGGCAGTGGCCGAGCCGGGAGGCGATCGGCCGGAGGTGACGGTACTGCGTGGGGCGCACCCATAGCCGAACTTGGGTCGTCCCGCGGCAGGTAACACTGTGCCATGCCAGAGCATCCGGACCACAGGCCCGAACCAACGGACGGAACGAAAGAAGAGCTCGAAGAGCTCGAGGAAGAAGCCGCGGAACGCAATCCGGACGAGACCACGCGACGGGAAGCGTTGGAGCTGGAACTGGAGGAAGAAGGTCGCTCAGATCTCGGCGCGGAGATCGGCGACGAAATGACCTGAGGGTCGCCCAGCGCGCCGTACCGGTACTGCGCCCGCCCAACGCCCGATCAGTCCACGTACTCGTCGCTCACGCCCATGGGGAAAGTCCTCCGACTTGGATGCAACGCGCGCAGTACCCGGCCATTCACGATTCCAACCACGCCCACGCGTTGACAGGTTTCTCGACGCCATCAACGGGGTAGCGATCGGGGCGCATGGCTTCCGAACACCCGCGGCACGCGTTCGTCGAGCAGGCCACCGAGCAACAAGGTGAGCTCCCGCCCCAGACCTTCCCGGTCAACATGTACGAGGCGGGCGACGCGCTGGTGATCGTGGCGCCGTTGCCCGCGGTGACGCCCGACGACGTGTCCATCACGGTCGACGGCGATCGCGTCGTCATCGAAGCAGCCCTGCGCACGGCTGCACCGAAGGACTACCTGCTCCACGAGTGGCGTTATGGGGGCTACCGGCGGGAGCTACCGATCCCCGCCGGTTACCGGGCCGGCGCAGAGGCATCGATGGCCAATGGTCAACTCGCGCTGCGGATCCTCCGCGGCGAATCCGGCGGGAGCACCGTGATCCACCCGACTGCTCCCTGAGGGCGCTCTCGGGCCCCAACCGACTCGCGACGCCGAATCACCGCACTCCGACGGGGCGATCACCCTCGAGCGCGACGCGTTCCATGCGGCGATGCTCCTCCCCGTAGTCGAGCAAGGCGTAGTGCATGGTGCAACGGTTGTCCCAGAAGGCGACGTCGCCGGCCGACCAGTGCCACCGCATCTGATGCTCGGGACGGGTCGCGATCTCGTACAGCAGCCCGAGCAGGGCGTCGCTCTCGGCGTGGCGCAAGCCGTCGATCTTCGTGGTGAACAGCGGATTGACGAAAAGGCTCGGTTGGCCAGTTTCGGGGTGGGCGCGGATGACCGGATGGTGTGCGGGGGCTGCCGCCGCGGTCGCAGCCGCTTTGTCGCCCGGGGTGTCGCGAGCCGCGAAGTAGCCGCCGGCTTTCGCTGCGGAGTGCGTCGCGGTCAGCCCGGCGAGGAAGTCCTGCAAGGCAGGCGACAGCGACTGGTAGGTCGCCGCCATGTCCGCCCAGATGGTGTCGCCCCCGACCTCGGGTACGACAACGGCGTGCAACATCGCGCCGAGGGGCGGGCAGTCCTGGAACGTCAAGTCGCTGTGCCAGACATCTGCCCGGGCCCCGTCGTCGGAATCGAGCGAGAGGATCTCGGGGTGACCCTCGACGCTCGGCTCGACGGGATGCGCAGGTGTGAGCTCGCCGAATCGCGACGCCAGCCGCGCCTGCGACGTGGGATCGAGTGACTGCTTGCGGAACAGCAGCACCTTGTGGTCGAGCAGCGCGCCGCGGATGGCGCCGATCGCCCGCTCGTCGAGGGGCGAGGAAAGATCGACGCCGCTGACTTCGGCGCCGAGGACCGTGGTGAGTGGGGCAACGGCGATCTCCGGCATTCTTCGACGTTAGGTCGAGCCGCGCTTGCCGGGCTCAGGACATGCCTATCGAGCCGGCCACCAGGGGCTGAACGTCGGTGCTCGAACGTCGCGCGACGCCAAGGATCCGCGTGCTGTCTTCCTTTGGCCGGAATTCGTCTAGCGCGGGGGACGGGCGTCGCGTCATCGTGACCCGATGGAAGTCGACGACCTCATCGCCGCGATCCGTGAACAAGGTGACCTCATGGCCACGGCGGCGGACCAGGTGAGCGCCGGCGTCGCCATCCCGACCTGTCCGGAGTGGTGCATGCGCGATCTCGTCCGCCATCAGGGTGAGGTGCACCGGTGGGCCACGGCCATCGTGCGTGACTCGATGTCGACCCCGGACGTTCCCGCGCCCCCTCGGCCCGACGACGACGAGCTCGTCCCGTGGTTCCAAGAGGGATGCACAGCGCTGGTCGACGTGCTCGAGCACGCGGATCCGGACCTGGCGTGCTTCGCGTTCTTGCCGGCGCCCTCGCCGCTCGCTTTCTGGTCGCGCCGGCAAGCGCACGAGACGGGCATCCATCGGGTCGACGCCGAGCATGCGGTCGGCACGATCACGCCGTTCGCCATCGACCTCGCTGCAGACGGGATCGACGAGATGCTGGTCGGGTTCGCCAGCCGCTCACGCAGCCGTCTGCGATCGTCGACGCCACGGTCGCTCGGTGTCCGCGCCTCGGACGCGGCGCGTGAGTGGATCGTGCACATCGGCCCCGACTCGGTCACCGTCTCGAAAGAGGACGGTGACGCCGACTGCACCGTCGAAGCCGCCGCTTCTGATCTGTTCATGTTGTTGTGGAACCGAGTTGATCCTGCTGGTTTCCGCGTCACGGGCGATGCGGACGTCCTCGATCTGTGGCGCGACAGGATGCGGATCTCCTGAGCTGACCCGTCGGAGTCTCGGCTCCTCGGACGATGTACGGGCGATGATGCGCAAGCGACTGGAGGCGAGCGTTTGAAGCGTCTGCGAAGGTCGGCGGAGTGGCGACTCGGCGGCGCGCTCTACGCGGCGAGCCCGCGGCTCACGATCGCGTGGTGGGTGCTCGTGGTCGTGCGCGGCCTGTTGCCCGCGGTGTTCGCCATCACGATGGGTGTGCTCGTGTCCGCGGTCGACCATGGCGACTCGTTGGCGATACCGCTGACGGTGATCGGCGTGACGTTCATCGCGATGCAGTCGCTCGGTCCCGTACACGATGCGCTGTCGGCCAATCTGGGAGCCGTCGGATCGTCGTGGCTGCACGACCGACTGCTGCACTCGTGCGTGGGACCTCCGGGACTCGCGCACCTCGAGCAACCCGACCTGACTGACGAGCTCGCCACGGCGCGCGACTTCGACATGGGTCTCACCGGTCCGAACATGACTGTGTCCATGCCGAACATCGGCGGCGGCTTCGCCATGTTCGCGGGCGGCGTCGCGCAGGCACTGCTCCTCTTCGGCTACCGGTGGTGGGCGCCGTTGCTCGTGGGTGGTGCGTGGGCGTCGACGCATCACTTCCTGAAGTCAGGAGCGATCTGGCGCCAGCGCCAGTCCGGCGAGGTGGTGGAGCAGCAACGCCGCGCCGGGTACGCGTACCGGCTCACCGTCGACTCGCCCGCTGCCAAGGAAGTACGACTGTTCGGCCTCGCCGACTGGGTGGTCGAGGGCTTCGCGTCGCTGCGGTACAAGATCCTCGATCGCTCGTGGGAAGACCGCCGGCTCGGCTTCCGCGACACCCGGTGGGCGATGATCATCGTCACTGCGGCCAACGGAGTTTTCTTCTGGTCCCTCAGCGCGCGATGCGAACGCCGGCGACGTGAGCGTCGGATCACTGGTCGTGTTCGCGCAGGCGGCCATCGGTGCGAGCGCGCTCGCGTTCGGCGACTTCGACTGGTGGTTGCGTACGAGCGCCCAGCCCGTTCCCGTCGTGCTCGGCCTTGCGGAGCGCATGGCGCCGGTCGGCGCTCTCGCGTCGGGGCCGGTCGACGCCGCCGGCAAGCCGGAACACGAGATCCGGTTCGACGGCGTGTCGTTCAACTACCCGTCCAGCTCGCATCGCGTGCTGGACAGCTTCGACCTGACCATCCCTGCAGGCCGATCGCTCGCGATCGTCGGCCAGAACGGCGCGGGCAAGACGACGCTGGCCAAGTTGTTGTGCCGCATGTACGACACCACTGCGGGTGCGGTGATGGTCGACGGTGTCGACCTTCGTGAGTTCGACCTCGGCTCGTGGCGGTCTCGCATCGCCGCGGTCTTCCAGGACTTCGTGCGCTACGAGCTCTCGTTGCGGGAGAACGTCGCACCGGCGGGTGCGTCGGACACCGACGTTCGCGATGCGCTCGACATGGCGCGCGCAGATGATCTCGCCGGCCTCGACGTCACGTTGTCCCGCGCCTATGCGGGCGGCACAGACCTGTCGGGCGGACAGTGGCAGCGCGTCGCGCTCGCACGCGCGTTGTCCGCGGTGCGGCTCGGTGCTGGTGTCGTCATCCTCGACGAACCGACCGCGCAGCTCGATGTGCGCGGCGAGGTAGAGATCTTCGAGCGGTTGCTGGCGGCGACACGCGGCTGCACGACGATCCTCATCTCTCATCGATTCTCCACCGTCCGCCAGGCCGATCTCATCTGTGTCGTCGAGGCCGGGCGTGTGGTGGAGCTCGGTACGCACGACGAGTTGATCTCGTCCGGCGGGCGCTACAAGACGATGTTCGAGCTGCAGGCGTCGCGCTTTGGCGAACCGGATGAGTTTTCGCTCGAATCGGATGTCTTCGCATGATGAGCCTTCGCGCCGGCATGGAGGATGACGACCTTCCCGGTCTGTGGCGCTCGCTGATGCCAGTCGATGCGGCTCGCGTACCGAGCCGAACCGAAGCTGCTCGTCATCGCGTTCGCGCTCGTCACTGCGTCGTGGATCCCGGATGCCTTCGAGCGCGCTGTGGCTGAAGCTGCTCATCGACGGCGTGCTCGACAGCGATCAGAGCATGGTGGCGTGGGCCGCCTTCGGGCTGGCCCTGGCTGCAGCGGCCGGCTGGCTGCTGCGCACGATCGGTAGCCGCATCGAGATGCGATTCCGCGATCGAGCCACCATCGAGGTCGAGGCGCACGTCGCCAAGCTCCAGGCGTCGGTGGCCAGCATCGAGCACCACGAGCGGCCGGCGTACCTGGACCGCCTGCAGCTCTTGCGTGAGCAAGTGTTCCTCTTGAATCACATCTACAGCTCGCTCATGGGTTCGATCGGCTCTGTCGGACGGCTCGTCATTACGCTGCTGTTGCTGGGCTCGATCCACCCGTCCCTCGTGTTGCTCGGTGTGTTCGCCTTGCCGACGGTGTGGGTGTCGGCCCGGCGGGCTGCGGCCGAGCGCCGCGCCGAGGAACACGCTGCGCCGGGCATGCGCCTGTCCCGCCATCTCTTCGATCTCGGGACCGCAGCCGGGCCGGGAAAGGAGATCCGGGTCGACCGGACAGCGGACGTCGTCGCCGACCGGCGCCGCGCGGCATGGGGCACGTGGTACGACGACGTCGCCGCCGCACGCTGGCGGAGCGCGGCGTGGCACTCCGCAGCGTGGACGTTGTTCGGCCTCGCCTACGTCGGTGCGATCGTGTTCGTGGCCTCGGGACTGGACTCGCCTCCCGGAGATGTCGTGCTCGCGCTGGCCGCAGGAGCCAACTTGTCGCGCTACCTCGGTGTCACCGTGGGGCAGGCAGAGTTCCTTCGATGGACGATCGACGCCGCGCAACGCCTCGTGTGGCTCGAGGACTATGCGGTCAAGCATCGCGACCGAGCCGACACCCCGGTTCCCGAGCGGTTCCGCGACGGCATTCGGCTTGACCACGTCTCGTTCCGCTATCCCGAGACCGAGCGCCTCGTGCTCGAGGACGTCGACCTCGAACTCGAAGCGGGGTCGGTCGTTGCGCTCGTGGGGGAGAACGGCGCCGGCAAGACGACACTCGTGAAGCTCCTGTGCCAGTTCTACGAACCGACGCAGGGCCGGATCACGGTCGATGGCGTCGACTTGTCAAGGCTGCGTGCTGCCGAGTGGCGTGAACGGCTGTCCGGCGCGTTCCAGGACTTCTTCCGGTTCGAGTACGAGGCGCGGCGAACGATCGGCGTCGGTGACCTCGACAATGTCGACGAGGTCCCTGCGGTCGAGAGGGCGGTCGCCCGCGCGGGCGCGGCCGACGTGGTCGACCGCATGCCACGCGGCCTTGACACGCAGCTCGGCCCGACGTGGCGTGACGGCGTCGAGTTGTCGATCGGTCAGTGGCAGAAGCTCGCGCTCGCACGCGGGTTCATGCGTGATCGCCCGTTGTTGTGCGTGCTCGACGAGCCGACGGCCGCTCTGGATGCCGAGACCGAGCACTCGTTGTTCGAGCGCTTCGCGAGTGCGTCTCGCGACGGCCGCCACGACGGCCGAATCACGGTTCTCGTGTCGCACCGCTTCTCGACCGTGCGGATGGCCGACCTCATCGTCGTGCTCGACGGCGCTCACGTCGTCGAATCCGGCTCCCACGGTGAGCTCATGGCCCTCAACGGCCTCTACGCCGAGCTCTACTCCATGCAGGCGACCGCGTACCGATAGCTGGGGGCTGCGCCCCCTCGGCGCCTTCGGCGCCTGCCCCATCGCCGCCCGGCTCGCTGGCGCTCACTCGGTCGGCCTCTGCTCGGTGCAAGCTTGCCGAAACGTCATGACTTCCCGCGACCGAGCAGCGATAGCTGGGGCCGCGCGTTCTGGCGTCAACCACTCCGGATATCCGGGGTACGTGACGCCAGAATGAAACAAGGAGCGGATCAGTGCGTCGGGAGGCCGCAGGCTTGAACGGCGGCGGTGGCGGCCACCTTCGTGGCGAGGTTGGCGCCGCGAGCCAGTCCGACGATGCCGGGGATCTTCCAGGGGCGGGGAAGGAGATACCTGGCTGCCGCCCACAGGTTCCCGGTCCCGTCCGGGTTCGCCAGGGAGAGCATCGCGTCGTCCACCGGTCCGCCGACGAGGTCGCTGATGGCGCGGAATGCGGTCCATGGCGTTCCTCGCTCCTCGCACACGGCGGCGACCGCTGCGGTCTCCATGTCGCAGGCGTCGATGCCCGCGTCCAGGAGGTCGGCGGCGTTCACGGTGAGGTCGTCAGACGTACGCACGCGCCCTCTCACGACCGCGTTCCCGAGGGGCGACGCTCGGTACTCGTTGCCGGTCACAGCGTCGACGACCACCTCGGGCACGACGAGGTCACCGACCTTGATGGTCGGTGGAACCCCGCCCGCGATGCCGACCACGACAACATGATCGATCTCGTGGCCGCCGAGCAGCCGCTCCGTAGCGGCCGCTGCCGCCTTCGTGCCGATCAGCGTGAGCGTCGCGACGACTGACGTTTGGCCGAACGTACCTCGGTACACCGGAGGACCCTCGCCGCCGTCTCGTTGCAACGACAGCATGTGCACGAGTGGTCGCAACTCCGGCTTCATCGGGCCGAGGAAGCCCAGCCGACGCCCAGCTGCTGCGCTGTCCATGTAGAGCAGATTAGGAGCAGCTCACGGATTGGTGGGGGGTCGCCACGCAAGGCCGGCTGCGGCGCACAACAGTTGTGCGATGTGGTCCTCGCCGGCGTCCGTCGGATGGACGTTGTGGATCATGGTGTCCGGATTCCATCCAACGTTGGGGTCGACGACGCGCACGTTGGGATGGCCGGCGACGGCTCGATCGATCATGGCGTTCCACGCATCGACCGTCGCGTCCGAGATCATGTTGTCGAACAGCGCGTAATCGTGTGACGACAAGTGCCCCTGCTTCACGACGATGACCGACGGCATGGGACCGAGTCGCTGGAGCATCGACTTGAAGGCCGGCTCGGCGTCCGCGATCCCTTGGGTCGGGTTGGTGCGTGTCTGGTAGAGGTTGTTCGTCACGGCGTCGATCACCACGATCGCCTTTCGTGGCTTCCACGTGCTGTCGACGGTCGCCGCGATGTCCTGCACCGTTGCGCCGCTCTTGGCGAGGTTCAGGAACCGTGGTGGCTGCAGCGCGTCATCGAACTGGTGGATGTAGCGCCGTCCGGGCGAGTTCACGACGTCTTCAGCGAGGTAGCTCGTGCCGTAGGCGTACAAGGACGGGCCCAGCGGACGCGTGTCGCGTCCGGCCGCGATTGCACCGAGGGCGGCGACGACCAGGACGACCGCAAGGCCCTTCCCGAGGAGCGACACGGATTGTGTCTCGCTGCGCCTTGACACAACTCCCACTCTCGCGGGTTTCCCCGAAGAAGGGACGTCGACCCCCGGCTCAGTGCGTGCTTCGTCGGCTCCTCGTCACGGGCAGCGAATCGAGCAGCCAGTTGAGAACGAACGGAGCGTCCTTGTGGTTCACGTGGGCGCCGTCCTGACTGGTGTACGGGGCGCACTCGCCTGCCGGGCCGTCGGGACACAACAGCGAAGCGAGATCGACGACCGGTACCTGGGTAACGGTCGCCATGTCCTGGAGCGCGCTTCGGATGCAGCCCATTCGAGCCCGGTGGTCGTCAGGCAACATGAACCTGACGTGCGCGCCCGACCACGATGGGAGCGCAAGTACCACTTGACCGACGTGCTGCCGGAGAAACGCGATGCGTTGCGTGATGTCAGTGGTGTACCAGCCCATCGTGTCGCAGGGCCCCATCCACCTGTCACCGAACAGGTGGTCGGTATAAGGCGCCTGGCCGACGATGAGCACCGCCGTGTCGATCGGCTGCGCGGGGTCCTCGACGACGGGCGGATAGGACTGCGGCCACTCTTGGCAGTCCGCGGGCGGGTGCAGTTTCTTTCCTCGCCGATCACGTGAGAGCGGCATGTTGATGGCGCCGTCGCACGCTTCATGCGCACCGTTCACGACGGTGAAGTCGGTACGTGTGTACGACGGCGCCGCGTCGCGCAGCAGCCAGTCGGCAATCGAATCACCCAAGATCGCGACGGTGGTCGAACGCGGAGGCGCTGGAGGCGCGGTGACCGCGGGAGCCGCGGTGGGCGCGGGAGCCGAGGCGCTCGCGGGAGCCGAGGCGCTCGCAGGTATCGGACCCGGGACCGCCCAGGCGGATGGTGTGGCCGTCGCAACTGGTGCGATGCGGGTGGCGGCAAGCATCGCGGGACGAGGGCCGCGCTGGGCGGGCGATGTGGGCAGGACCAGCGCGACGGCCACGAGCAACGCGACGACGGCGGTGGCGGCAGTCGCGAACATCGGACGCGTCCGCGCCAGGACCCGTCTCGTCCGCACGGGCTGCTCGATTGCATAGAAGACGGCGGCGGAGACGGCCACGGTGATGCCGATGCGAACGGACGTGAGCGCGATGCCACTCAAACCCGTGGTGTCTTCGCTGACGAGGAGGAAGACCGGCCAATGGAACAGGTACAGCTCGTAGCTCACCCGTCCGACCCAGACGATCGGGCGGTGTGAGAGACGCGCCGCGGATCGCGCTTTCCGGCTGCAGGCCGACGATCAGGCCGACGGTGAGAAGTGCGAACAGCGGGAGACCGCCCGCGTAGGCCCAACCACCCTCGGACGGCGTGACGACTGCGAGGGCAACGATCGTGACGAGGCACAACGGCGCGAGGCGAACGGCGCCTCGCGGCACGGTCCGGCCAGCGACGACGGCGGCGAGCGCGGCGCCGGCGAGGATCTCAGCGAACCGCGACCACGATGCGTAATACGACCGCGTCCGCGCCGAGGAAGCGAGCGGTCAGCACCGCGGATGCGCTGAAGAAGAGATAGCAACCGACGAGGAGTCCGGTCATCGATCGACGGTGGCGCGCTGCCCAGGCGGTCATCGCTGCCATCGCGACGGGCCAGACCCAGTAGAACTGCTCTTCGATCGCGAGCGACCAGAAGTGCGTGACGGGTGATGGCGCGCTGAACAAGTCGGCGTACGACTGATCGCGCGAGCAGTTGCTGCCAGTTCGTGACTTGCAGGAGCGCACCAAAGATGTCCGCCCGCGCCGTGTCGGCCACAGCCGCGACGCCGGCCGCGACGAGTACCGAGATCGCAGCGAGGCACACAAGGGACGCAGGCAGCAGGCGCCGGATGCGGCGGGCGTAGAAAGCGCGGACCCGGATTGAGCGGTTGCGAGTTCGTTCCTCGAGGAGCAGCGATGTGATCAGGAAGCCCGAGAGCGTGAAGAAGACCGACACGCCGAGGTAGCCGCCCGGCATCCACCCGTACCCGGCGTGGAAGAGGAGCACGAGGACGATGGCCAGTGCTCGCACGCCGTCGAGCGCCGGCTGGTAGGCGAACGTCCGGTTTTGCACGGTACGCGGCAAATGCCGCGTGGTTCCCCCCACGTTCAAGTGGTCACCCCTGCGCTGGCCCCCCAAGGTCACCGGAGAGATTTGCCCTCGTCGGAGACGGTCGCAAGTGTCGGCGCGGAAAATCATCCAAGTCGAGGGTCGGCTCCGGACACCGTTTGATGAGGGCTGGCCCTTGTTCTCGCGTGCCAAGGCGCGCTAATCCGACGGCCACATGAGCCGGGACGACCTCGGTGAGGTCAGCGACGCCGCACTGGTGATGCGCATCAGCAGGTACCAGCAGGACGCGGCTCGCGGAGGCATACCGGCGGCACGCGGGCGCCGTGTTCGGGCTGGGCCGGCGGCTGTTGACCGACCCGACTATGGCGGAGGAGGTCGTGCAGGAGGTTTTCCTTCGCCTGTGGAACCAACCAGAGAAGTTTGACCCCGCACGAGGCTCTCTTCGTGCATACCTGCTTGCGCAATGCCATGGACGGTCGGTCGACCGGCTCCGGGCGGAGTCGTCGAGGCGACAGCGTGAGGAGCGCGACCTCCGCCGGACGGCCGAGGCGGGCTATGACCTGGAGCACGAAGCGTGGGATCTCGAGGTCGCTTCAATCGTGAAGGACGCGATGGTGAAGTTGCCGAGCGAGGAGCGGGCTGCGATCGAGCTCGCCTACTTCGGTGGCAAGACCTACAGGGAGGTCGCCGTCGCCCTCGAGCAACCCGAGGGGACAGTGAAGAGCAGGATCCGGTCCGGCATGCGGCGAATGCGAACCGAGCTGGCCAAGTCAGGCGTGGGCATCGCAGGGGAGCATTCATGACCCAGCTCACCCACGAGCAGATCGAGGAACTGCTCGGCGCCTACTGCCTCGATGCCGTCGATGCCGACGAGCGCGACGCGATCGAGGCGCACCTGCCCGAGTGTCCTCGGTGCCGGGCCGAAGTGGCGGAGCTGCGGGAGGTCGCCGCGCTGCTCGCCAACAACAACACCGAAGCGCCCGAGGGACTCTGGGATCGCATCGCGGAGGCGATCGACGACACACCGCCGCCGATGCGTCTCGATGTCCGTCGCCGGCCGCGCCGAGACTGGGTGCCGATTTTGCTGTCGGCGGCGGCGATCGTCACCATTCTCCTGTTGGGCTGGCAGGTGCTCGACCTCCGCCGCGAGAACGATCGCATCCAACAGGAGGTCGCGGCCGCCGACGCGACCCGCTGCCGCTGTCAACGAGGCCAACCTGGCGCTGCTCGAGCCGAACTCCGATGTGGTGCGCCTGACAGGCACGGGAGATCAACGAGCGGTCGCCGTACTGACCGACAATGGCACCGGGTACCTGCTGGCGGTTGACCTCCCGGCGTTGGACAGCGGCCTCTACGAGTTGTGGGGCGCCGACAGCGCGGGCGCCTTGACCGCGCTCGGGTCGATGCAGCAATCCGGTGTGGCGAAGTTCGATGCGAGCGGTGACGTCGCGAAGCTCCTCATCACCGTGGAACCGTCCTTCGTCGAACAGCCGACGACCGCTCCCATCATGCAAGGGACCGTTGTTTAGAAGAGACTGCGGGGGTGCCACAGCAGCCGTTCGTGGCTGACGCTCGCTTCGTGACACTGTCGGCGACCTACGGAGCCGCTGGGAGCGTGATCGGGCCGCTGCTGGCGCAACGGCTCGGGCTGCCCTTCGCCGATCGATTGATTCCCGCGAGGAACGCGCCCGTGTCGCCGAGCGGGGAAGGGGTCAACAAGGAGGAGCGCGATGAAGAGCCGCGCCGGTCGTTCTTCGCACGGCTCGCGAACCTCAACGTCGGTCTCAACTTCCCGGCGCCGCGAGACCCCGAGGACGTGCGCGGTCACGTCCGTGATCGGGTCGAGCAGAGCATTCATGCGCTCGATGCGAACGGGGGGGCCGTGCTCCTGGGTCGGGCCGGTCAGATCGTGCTCGCGCGGGCACCCGGGCGCGTTTCACGTCCGCCTCGATGGCCCACCCGAACGCCGAGCCCGCCGCGGCGCCCTCTGGGAAGGCATCGACCTCGCGACAGCGCGCGCCCGCCTGGTCGAGACGGACGAAGCGCGTGCTCGGTACACGCGGACCCTGTATCAACACGACCCGGCAGACCCGGCGCTGTATCACATGCTCCTCGACGAATCCGTCCTTGGCGTTGAAGTGTGCGTCGACCTGATCGCGACAGCCGCTGACGCGTTCTGGAAGTACGACGACACGCGCCTCGAAGAAGCGGCACGCCGGATCCGCGCCGCGCTCGAATCGGTCGCGGACAACCCCGCGGACACTCGATGAGGATGACGCTCTCCGACCGCATGTACGAGCGGCGTTGGTGGACGCTTGGGGTCCTGTGTCTCTCGTTGGTGATCATCAGCGTCGACAACACGATCCTCAACGTCGCGTTGCCATCGATCGTCAGGGAGCTCGACGCGAAGGGATCCCAGCTCCAGTGGATCATCGACGCGTACACGATCGTGTTCGCGGGTCTCCTCCTTACGGCGGGATCGCTCGGCGACCGGCTCGGTCGCAAGAAGGCCCTGACGGCGGGCCTGGTGTTGTTCGCCGTGTTCTCTGCGCTCGCGTCGTTGGCGACGTCGCCGGAGATGTTGATCGCAACGCGAGGTCTCATGGGGATCGGAGGCGCACTCATCTTCCCGACGACGTTGTCCATCCTCACGAACACCTTCGTCGGCCGCGAGCGGGCGAAGGCGATCGGCATCTGGGCCGGCGTCTCCGGGCTCGGCATCGTCATCGGTCCCTTGGGCGGCGGTCTGTTGCTCGAGCACTTCTCGTGGGGGTCGGTGTTCCTAGTCAACGTGCCGATCTGCGTCACGGCCATCGTCCTCGGGATCTTCTTCGTTCCTGACTCGCGCGACCCTGAGGAAGGACAGCTCGATCCGTTCGGTGCAGTGCTGTCGATCATCGGGTTGAGCGGCCTGCTCTACGGGATCATCGAAGCGCCCGACAAGGGTTGGGGATCGTCGAACGTGCTCATCGCGCTTGCGCTTGGCGCAATCTTCATCGCGGGGTTCTTCGCGTGGGAGTTGCGCGCTCCTCATCCGATGCTCGACATCCGCTTCTTCAAGAGGCCGCGGTTCTCCGCCGCTTCCGCCACCATCACGCTCACCTACTTCGCGTTGTTCGGTTCGACGTTCCTGCTGACGCAGTACTTCCAGTTCGTCTTGGGATACTCGCCGTTGAAGGCCGGCGTGATGACAGCGCCGGTCGCCATCGGCATCATGCTGTGCGCGCCGCAGGCGCCGAAGCTGGTCGACCGCTTCGGGACGAAGAAGGTGGTTGCCGGCGGTCTGCTGGTCGTCGCGCTCGCGCTGTGCATGTACACGTCGGACACGATCATGTCGTCGGTCTTCCTCGGTGCCGTGGCACGGATCCTCTTCGGGGCAGGAATGGGCTTCACGACGGCGCCCGCGACCGAGTCGATCATGGGCTCGCTCCCACCAGCGAAGGCGGGCGTCGGCTCCGCGGTCAACGACACGACCCGACAGACCGGCGGCGCACTCGGCGTCGCAGTCATCGGCAGCGTGTTCGCAGCGCGCTTCCATTCCGTCGTCGGGTCAGCTTCGCAAGTTCCTGAGTCAGCGCGCGCGGCGACGCAGGATTCGATAGGCGCTGCGCTCGACGCGGCGCGGAGCCTGCCCGCCTCGGAGCAAGCGGTCGTCCGTGCTGTTGTCGACCACGCGTACATCGTCTCGATGCGGCTGGCGTTCGGCCTCGCCGCCGTCGTGATCCTGCTCGCCGCGGCCGTGACCTGGCGCTATCTGCCCGCGCATGCTCCCGACGAGGGGGAGGAAGACGTCGAGGTCGAGGAGGCGCTCGCCGAAGCCGTGGCGGTCACGACCCGTTGAGGGGCCCGTCCAACTGTGTGGTCAAACCGACCTCTGCCGTCGTTCGGCGCACAGACCTCGTCACGCGTCCGGAAGCGTCAGCGCCCCGTCGTCGTCAAGCGTGAACGAGGGATTGTGCGCTACTTCCCACAGGTGACCGTCCATATCGGCGAAGTACCCGGCATAGCCGCCGTAGAACGTGGCTTCAGCCGGCTTCGTGATCGTGGCGCCTGCGGAACGTGCGGCGGCGAGGATCTCGTCCACCTCGGCAGATGACCGCGCGTTGTACGCGAGCGCGACGCCTCCGAAGCCGTCGGTGGGGTGCGCGTCGGTGATGCCTGCGTCGTCGGCCAGTTTCTGACGCGCCCAGAGCACAACCGCCTGTCCTCCAGCCTGGAAGAAGACCGTCTCCTCAACCTCGTAACCTCGCCAACCGAGCCGCTCATAGAAGCTTCGGGCCGACGCGACGTCCCAGACGCCGATGGTCACGAGGCTGATCCGCTGCTCCATACGGCCAAGGTACTGCGGAGCCGAGCGGCACGGTCGGTGTCGCGGTCGGCGAGCAACACCGCCGATGTCGCGGCTCGACGTCCGATATGAACGCCGCCGTCGAGCAGGCGGTGCGGGAGCAGGCGCACGCCTTCACCGGCAGATCGTCAGCTTCACCCCGGGGCTGATGGGCGAGATCCGGACGTCGAGTGGGAGCTCTACCGAGATGGTTCCCTGGTCCCGAGGGCCGAAGCCCACCGGCCCTGACGCGACGGCACCGCTCTCGAGGCGTCTGATCAACGCGCCTGTGCGGATTGCGAACTGGTCGCCCTCGTCGAGCGAGAGGTCGACGCTCGTCGTGTGCGTGGTGCAGTCGGCGTTCTGGAGTGGTCCGTCCACTTGGGCGAGGCCGAGCCGGATCGGGAACAGCGCCTCGATGCGTGGATCGATCGCCCCGGCGTCGGGCAGCCGGCCTTCGTCCCGGAGATCGAGCAGCCACCCGATCGTGAGTTCGTCCGGCGAGAAGGGCTCGTGGAGTGGTCGCACCGACCGTGGCACGCGTTCGGCGAGGTCGGTGCGAGCGAGACCGAGCACGGTCTGGCGATGCCCGTCGAAGTAGCGGGCATCGAACGGCGGGGAGTTGAAGTCGGTGATGTTGCCAGGCACGCTCACGAGCAGCAGGGCCACGACCGGAACCATCGCGGATCGCCATCGCCGGGCGATGGCGTCGCCGGCGAGGGCGAGGGCGGGGAGGAGCAGCACCGCCCCGATGTAGACGTAACGGCTCGCCCGGGCGGCCTCCAGCCCGTAGACCCACCGGAGCTGTGCGGTGAGCGCGAACAGGACCGGGCCGCAGGCGAGGAGCGCCAGCGGCACCGAAGCCCGGCGGCGGAGGTCGTCGATGGTGGATGAGCGAGCCAGCTGCCACAGCCCGACCACGAGGAGGGCGGTGAGCAGCACGGTGACCACGGTGGTGCCACCGACCGCCCGTGCCGTGGCCACCTGGCCCTCTCGGATCCAGTCCCACACCACCGACAGCGCCGGTCGCCCGAACGGGTACCGCGCTGGATCCGCCACCGCGGTCCAGGCGAGGTAGGCGAGCGCCGGGGGCGCGGCGTGAACGAGCGCGATGCGCCAGCCTCGCCGAGCGAGCGCGGCGAGCCCGACGGCCACCACCATGAGCGGGCCGATGCCGGACGACATGACCGCACCGACACCGGCGATCACGCCCAGCGCATCGCGACGTGTCAACGGTCCGTCGTGGTCGGCGAGCACGAGCTGTGTGAGACCAAGGAGGATCGAGCCGAGGAAGTTGATCTGGAACGCCCAGAGGATGTTGTCCTCACCCGGCCCGAACAGCACGAGCGACCCGGCAGCAGCGGTCGCGATCCACGGACCCACACCCGCCCGCCGCATGACGACGCGCAGCATCGTCGCGACCCCGAGGTGCATGGTCACGACGAGCATCAGATAGGGCGTGAACCAAAGTCCGAACACGTTGAACATGAGTCGGAACACGACGACCGGCAGCGCGACGGGGTGGACGTCGTGCGCGCGGAAGATGTCGCCGATGTCGCCGCCGTCGCGACCCGCGAGGAACCGCCAGTCGTCGCTGAAGAACCAGCGCTGTGAGCCCATGCCGAACACCAGGACCGGCCACGCGACGACGACGTAGGCGACGAATGCCGCGAGCGCCAGACGCGGCGCTCCGCAGGCCGCGGCTCGCGGGGGCCGCTACGGGTTCGTCGATGCTGAGCGTTGCCACAACCGTCGATACCACCACTGGTTGGACGATCCGGGTTTCGAGCTACCCCGCGGTGGTCGAAGTAGAAGTCAGATCGAATGCACCGCGCAAGACGGCCTCTCGGTGCACGGGCGCCGCGGGCTTTCGAGGTGCGTGCCGGTTCGAGCCATCAGCGCAGATGTCCACGTCGACCAATTCGGTCGGTTCGAGGACAATCCCCGTCAGTCGAGAAGTGGAGGTATCGCCGATAGTGCAAGTGTCCTTCCACCCGGTTCTGCTTCGGGCCTCGGGCCTCGCCTGCGCTCACGTCGGCATCGTGTCCTGCCAGACTCGGCACCGTGGTTGTGCAGTTCGGGATCGCCGCCGTCGTGGCTGTCGCCGTGGTGGTGGTGGCGGCAGTGATCCGCAAGCGCACGCGCATCGATCCACCGACCCAAGTGCCATACGTGGTTCCGTCCCACCTCGACCGCGCCGACTTCGAGCGTGCCGGCGCGCAGTGGGTCGTCGTGGCCTTCTCGTCCGCCACGTGCGCCTCGTGCCAAGACGCGTGGCAGAAGGTGCGCCTGCTGGAGAGCGAAGCCGTGGCCGTGCAGGAGGTCGAGGTCGGCGCCCGCAAGGATCTGCACGACCGGTACGCCATCGAAGCGGTGCCGATGATCCTCGTCGCCGACGAGGACGGCGATGTTCGGGCCTCTTTCATCGGCGCGCCGACCGCCGCCGACCTGTGGGCCGCGCTCGCCGAGCTACGCGACCCGGGCTCGACCCCCTCTTCCTGCGACCACCACCAGTCCGCTCCGTCGACCTGATCGCACGTGCAACCACGTGTCACCACGACACGGGAACGCACGTGCGACAACCGCCTGTCGGGGCCCGCCGGCCGTGCGGGGGCGCTGAATCAGCCGGGCGGCGTGTTTGTGATCGCAGGCGCCGGGGACGGCTCCTCGACGCCGTTGCCGCCGTTGCCGGCCACAGCGGGCGGCGGCTGGCTGAACCGGGTCTCGTCGGCACCGCGCGTCACGACCGATTCGATCGGGGCGCCGCTCCGCCCGATCTCGATGAGTCGCTGGACCTCGTCGCCGTCGATCGTCTCGTGCTCCATCAGCGCACGGGCGACGAGATCGAGACCGTGCCGGTTCTCACCGAGCACCACGCGGCAGCGCTCCTCCTGCTCGCGCAGGATCTTCTCGACCTCCTCGTCGATGACCCGGGCGGTCTCGTCGGAGTAGTCGCGGGTGTGCATGAGGTCCTCACCGAGGAAGACCTGACCTTGCGAGCCCCACGCCATCGGCCCGATCCGGCTCGACATGCCCCACTCCCGCACCATCTTGCGGGCAAGCTCGGTGGACATCACGAGGTCGTTGTTCGCGCCGGTGGAGATGACGCCGTAGACGATGTCCTCGGCGATGCGCCCGCCCATCGCGACGATGAGGCGGTCCTCGATGTAGTCCTGCCGGTAGATGTGCCGCTCCTCGATGGGGAGTTGCTGCGTCACCCCGAGCGCCATGCCCGTGGGCAGGATCGTGACCTTGTGCACGGGATCGGCGTGCGGGAGCACGGCCGCGCACACGGCATGACCGGCCTCGTGGTAGGCGACGGCCTCCTTCTCCGGATCCGACAGCGCCATGGACTCGCGACGCTGGCCCATCAGCACACGGTCACGCGCCATCTCGAAGTGGCGATTGTGGATCGAGCTCTCGCCGGCACGAACCGCGAAGAGCGCGGCCTCGTTGACCAGGTTGGCCAAGTCGGCACCTGACATGCCGGGGGTGCCCCGCGCCACCACTTTGAGGTCGACGTCGTCGGCTAGGCGCTTGCTCTTGCTGTGCACCTTGAGGATGGCGAGCCGCTCGTCGATCTCCGGGAGCGGGACGACGACCTGCCGGTCGAACCGCCCCGGCCGCAGCAGTGCGGGATCGAGGATGTCGGGACGGTTGGTCGCGGCCATCATCACGATGCCCTCGGTGGCTTCGAAGCCATCCATCTCGTTGAGCATCTGGTTGAGCGTCTGCTCGCGCTCGTCGTGCCCGCCACCGAGGCCGGCACCCCGCTTACGGCCGATCGAGTCGATCTCGTCGACGAAGATGATCGCCCGTCCGAGCTTGCGGGCGGTCTGGAAGAGGTCGCGTACCGCGCGACGCGCCCACGCCGACGAACATCTCCATGAAGTCGGAGCCGGACACGGATAGGAACGGGACGCCCGCCTCGCCGGCGACCGCACGCGCGATGAGTGTCTTACCCGTGCCAGGAGGGCCGACAAGCAGCACACCCTTGGGGATGCGAGCGCCGATCTCACCGAACTTGTCGGGGAACTTCAGGAAGTCGACGACTTCGCGGATCTCCTGCTTCACACCCTCGTACCCGGCGACGTCCGAGAACGTCGTGCCCGGCCGCTCGGTGCTGTACGTGCGCGCCCGCGATCGCCCGATCGACATGATCCCGCCCATCTGGCTCGCCTGCCGTCGTTGCAGCCAGATGAAGAGCGCACCGATGGCGACGATCGGCAGGAGCAGCGGCAGCAGCGTCCCCCAGATGCTGCCTTGCGGCGTCTTGAACGTGACCTGGACGTTGTTTTCCGCGAACAGTTGCCGGTCGACGTCAGACGGTCCCGGCGGCGAGGGCACACCCGTGGTCGTGAACTTGGCGCCGTCCTTGTACTCACCGGTGATGTGCCCGTCGTTGTTGTTCCACTCGATGCTCTTGACGTTGCTGTTCTGCACCTGCGTCAAGAACTGCGAGTAGTTGATCTGCTGGCCTTCGCTGCTGCCGAACAGCGACGGCAGCAACAGCGCGGCGGCTACGACGCCGAGGAGGACCCAGATCGACCACCTCGGCCACGACCCCAGGCCCGATCGCGCCGGCGGACGCTGGTCCCGCGGCGGAGGCGGCGGGGGCGGGGGCGGCGACTGCGGACTCATACCTCCGCCATGCTAGAGGCCAGGTCGCCATTACCGGAGGCGGCATCCGCCCCGCAAGCCGGAGGAGTCGCTACCGTCGCCGCCCGTGACTCGTCACTGCGCCCGGCCGGGATGCAACAGCCCGGCAAATGCAACCCTCGTGTACGAGTATGGCAACCGCAGCGCGTGGCTCGACCGGCTGTGGCAGGAGCCGCACCCTATGACGCACGACCTCTGCGACCGCCATGCCGGCTGCATGTCCGTTCCCCGGGGATGGCGCCTCGAGGACCGCCGCGTCGTGGAGCCGTTGTTCGGGGAGCAGCGCTACCTGGCGTCGTAAGAACCAAATCGCGCGCGCTATTAGCCTCGGCCGGTGGCATCGGGGCAGGCCGACGAGCGGGCAACCGCACCGGCGGAGGTTCGCTGGGGACTCGGTGACGCCGCCGCCGGCTTCGTGCTCGCCTGGGTGATCACCGCGGTGCTGACGCCGCTGATCTTCGCCATCACCGGCGTCGATGCGGACACCCCGACGTCGAACATCCCGTTGCGCACGATCGCGCTGCAGCAGGTGCCGTTCGACGGAACCATGCTCGTCGTCGCGCTGCTCGCCTCGTATCGGAAGGGACGAGGCCCGGTGCTCGACTTCGGCTGGCGGGCCGAATGGCGGGACGTGTACGGCCTGCTGGTCGGTCTGCTCACGCAGTACGCGGCGCTGCTGCTGTATGTGCCCTTGATCTGGTTCACGTCGGTCTCGGCCGACGACGTCTCGAAGCCCGCCCGCGACCTCACCGACAAGGCGAGCGGCGGGGGCGTGATCCTGCTCGTGGTCATCGTCGTGATCGCAGCGCCGGTCGTCGAAGAGCTGTTCTTCCGCGGACTCGTGCTGCGCTCGATCGAGCGCCGGTGGGGAACGAGGTGGGCGGTCGTCGGCTCCGCGGCCGTCTTCGGAGCAGCGCACCTCGAGCCGCTGCAGTTCCCCGCGTTGTTCCTCTTCGGGTTGGTCGCCGCCGTGCTCACAGTCAGGAGCGGTCGGTTGGGGCCGTCGACGTTCGCCCACGTCGCGTTCAACGGTGTCGCGGTCCTGACCCTGCTCGGCTGAGGCTGACCGCGTCTCCGACAGCCGGTCCTCATGTCAGAATTGGCGCAATGGAGACGGTGCACGAGCCGGTCGACCTGGCTCGCGTGGAGCCGGATCCTTCGACGTCCGACCGCACCGCAACGGGTTGGTTCACCGAGGACCGCGTCAAGCGCATCGTCGACGTGGTCGTCGTGCTCGCGGTGTCCGGCTTCGTCCTCGGCCAACTCGGCCTCGGCAACCTGCTGCTGAACACCACCCCCGCAGGCGGCGACATGGGTGCCCACGTGTGGGGTCCGGCCTTCCTTCGTGACCATGTCCTGCCGCACGGCCAGCTGACAGGCTGGACCCCGGACTGGTACGACGGCTTTCCCGCGTACGAGTTCTACATGGTGCTTCCGGCACTGCTGATCGTGGCGCTGAACGCGGGCCTCCACGGCTGGGCCGCACTGGTGCCAGCGGCGGGCGCGCTCGTCGTCGGCTACTTCGCCTGGCGCGCGCCGGCGGGATCGCTGCGCCGCCACGTCCTCGTGGCCACGGCTGTCGTCGGAGCCGTTTTCCTGATCGGGTTGCCGTACGACGTGGCGTTCAAGATCGTCACGGTCTTGGGCGTGCTGTCGTTGCCGGTCGCGGCGTACGCCTTCGGGCGCCTCGCCGGTCTGCCGTTCCCGACGCCTGCGATGTTCAGCATCGCCACGCTGCCGTACCTGTTCAACCGGGAGCCGACGCTCACCGGCACGGGAAACATCATCGGCGGCAACCTCACGTCGACGTTCGCCGGCGAGTTCAGCTTCTCGCTCAGCCTCACGTTCGGGCTGTTGTTCCTGGGAACGATCGTGGCCGGCTTCCGCACGGGCCGCTATCGATGGCTGGCCGCCATCCTGCTCGCGCTCACCGCGCTGTGCCACGTGATCGTCGCGATCTTCGTCCTGATCGCCGCCGTGCTCGCACTCGTCGTTTGGCCAGGGAAGGCGCGGCTCGTATGGCTCGCGTGCGTGCTGCCTGTCGGAGGGCTGCTGACTGCGTTCTGGACGCTTCCGTTCGTCGCGCGCCGTGCCTATCTGAACGACATGGGATGGGAGAAGCTGCCCGGCGGCGCGGGGCGAAGGAGCGCGTTGCACCTGCTGGGGCAGTTCATCACCAACGACGGATCGTACGGAACTACGAACGACGGCTACCGCACCGCCGTGCTGAAGAGCTACCTGGTGCCCAACTCGTTGCAATGGTTGATCGTTCTCGCAGTCGTCGGCGTCGTCGTCGCGGTCGTGCTCCGCATCCGCACCGGCATCTGGCTCGGGCTCATTGCATTCACCATGGCCGTCGGCTTTATCGTCGCCCCTGAGTCACGACTGTGGAACGCGCGCCTGCTGCCCTTCTACTACCTCGCGCTCTTCCTCCTGGCCGCACTCGGCATCGGTGAACTGGCGCGCGCGGTCGTGGTTCTCGTGTCACCCGATCCGGAACGCCCCAACGCCGTGCTCGACATCGCGCTCAAGGCCGGGATCACTGCTGTCGTGCTCGGCATCGTCGTCATCATGGTCGGCCTCCCCTTGAACGCACTGCCCGGCGAGACCAAGAGCGGCGGCACGCTCTCGTGGGAGCCGTTCAACGTCGGTATCTCGTTGTCGACCTCGGACCCCAACCCCGCGCCTGACTGGGCGCGATGGAACTACACGGGCTATGAGAAGAAGCCGGCGTACCCCGAGTTCTACGGGTTCATGAACACGATGGCGCAGGTCGGGCACGAGGAGGGCTGCGGGCGGTTGATGTGGGAGTACGACGACCCGGTGCTGGAGCGGTACGGCACGCCGATGGCACCGATGCTCGTGTCCATGTTCACCGATGGCTGCATCGGATCGATGGAAGGCCTGTACTTCGAGTCGTCGACGACGACGCCGTTCCACTTCATCGACCAGCGCGAGCTCTCGTACCAGTGCTCGTGCGCGCAGCGAAATCTGCCCTACGGGACACTCGATGTGGCGCAAGGCGTCCGACATCTGCAGATGCTCGGTGTGCGTTACTACGCGGCGTCGACCGAGCAAACGAAGACGCAGGCCGACGCGAACCCGGATCTCGTCCCGATCGCGGAGAGCGCCCCGTGGAAGATCTACGAGGTGAAGAACAGCGACCTCGTCGAGCCACTCGCGAACCAGCCGGCGGTGTTGACCGACCACAACGACGGCCTCGACTGGGTCTACGGGACCAGCGACCCCCACACACCCCCCGTCGACGCGCAGGGCAAATCCATCACGGCCAACGGTCCCGCGATGACGTGGTACACGGACCCGGCCAAGTGGAACGTCTATCTGGCGGCGGACGGGCCCTCGAGCTGGGCACGGGTCAAGGACGGCGAGACGCCGCCGACAGAGCCGGTGCCCCAGGCCACGGTCTCGAACGTTCACGAAGGGACCGATTCGATCGACTTCGACGTCGACCGGACGGGGACGCCGATCCTCGTGAAGACGTCGTACTTCCCGAGCTGGAAGGCCGACGGTGCCGACGGCCCGTACCGGGTCACGCCCAATCTCATGGTGGTGGTGCCGACCTCGAACCACGTGCACCTCCAGTTCGAGGAGACGTCCGTCGACTACCTCGCCAACGGATTGACGATCGTCGGGATCGTGCTCGTCATCGCCCTCGCCCGCATGCGGCCGTTGCGGATGCCCGAGCCGCCGGAGTCGTCCGAAGCCGTGCTCGGCCATTTCTTGTCGGGGTCCGAGCTCGATGGCGACGGACAATCCGTCGAGGCGATGCCGTCGGCAACACTCTTCTCCAATCGTGAGCCGCCGCCCGACGACCCCTGATCGTCCCCCGCCGGCGGGCGACGTCCGACTGTCGGTCGTCGTGCCTGCCTACGAGGAACACGATCGGATCGGATCGTCGGTCGCCGCCATTCGTGAGGCGTTCGGAGCACTCGAGGGCGGGGTGCAGATCGTGGTCGTCGACGACGGCTCAGACGACGGCACTGCCACCGCCGCCCGCGGCGCGGGCGCCGACATCGTGCTCGTCCATGACAGCAACCGAGGGAAGGGCGCAGCAGTCCGGACAGGTGTGCGCGCCGCGACGGGGCGGACGATCGCGTTCACAGACGCCGACCTCTCGTATTCGCCGTCGCAGCTCCGACAGCTGCTCGAAGGCGTGGAATCGGGATGGGACGTCGTCGTCGGCAGCCGCGCCCACATCGGCACACGAACAATCGTGCGCCCGCCAGTCGTGCGCACGGTCGGCGGACGAGTCATCAACTGGCTCACCCGTCCCGTGTTGCGCGGCCGGTACCGCGACACACAGTGTGGGATCAAAGCATTCCGCTCCGATGCCGCGAAGCTCATCTTCGAACGTTCGCGTGTGGACGGGTTCGCGTTCGATGTCGAGCTTTTCGTCATCGCCGAGCGCAACGACCTGTCGCTGGTCGAGGCGCCGGTGACGGTCTCGAACACGACGCGCTCGACCGTGCGCGTCCCCCGCGACGGATGGAGGCTCGTGCGCGACCTGTGGCGCATTCGACGATCGGCGCGAGCCGGCGTCTACGACGCGCCGCGAGCGGTAGCTTCGCTTCGCATGCCTGCTTACGACGCAGTGTTCAAGGCGTACGACATCCGAGGGCTGGTGCCCGACGAGCTCGACGCGGCGATGTGCCACGCCATCGGAGCAGCATTCGCCCGCTTTGCCCGCGCTGGGCGTGTGCTCGTGGCGCGCGACATGCGACCGTCCGGCGTCGAGCTGAGCGGTGCGTTTGCGGAAGGCGTCCGATCCCAAGGCGTCGACGTCGTCGACCTCGGGATGGCGTCGACCGACCTCATCTACTACGCGGCCGGCGTCCTCGACGCGCCGGGTGCGATGTTCACCGCGTCGCACAACCCCGCGCAGTACAACGGCATCAAGCTTTGCCTCGCCGGCGCCAAACCCGTCGGCATCGACACCGGCCTCCTGGAGATCAAGGAGATGGCCGAGCGCGGCGTGGCTCCGACAGACCACGAGGGCAAGCTCACGCAGGACGACCTGCTCGACGCCTTCGCTGCTCACGTGCGGTCGTTCGTCGACGTCGATGCGCTGACGCCGCTGAAGGTGATCGCGGACACGGCGAACGGCATGGGCGGGCTGGTCGTCCCGATCGTGTTCGACCCGCTGCCGTTCGACCTGGAGATCATGTACGGCGAGCTCGACGGGACGTTCCCCAACCATCCCGCCGACCCGATCCAGCCCGACAACCTTCGTGACTTGATCGCGCGAGTACAGGAGACGGGGGCCGATGTCGGGCTCGCGTTCGACGGCGACGCGGACCGCGTGTTCCTCGTCGACGACACTGGAGTACCCGTGTCCGGCTCGACGACGACGGCGATCGTCGCGAAGGCGGTACTTGCGCGGGAGCCCGGCGCGACGATCCTCTACAACTGCATATGTTCGAAGGCCGTGCCCGAGGTCATTCGGGAGAACGGCGGCCGGCCGATCCGCACTCGTGTCGGCCACAGCTTCGTCAAGGCAGTCATGGCGGAGACCGGCGCCGCGTTCGGCGGGGAGCACTCCGCGCACTACTACTTCCGTGACAACTATCGGGCTGACTCCGGTTCCATCGCTGCGCTGGTCGTGCTCGAGCAACTGTGTCTCGCCGGAATTCCTCTGTCGGAGCTGCGCAAACCGTTCGAGCGCTACGCACAATCGGGCGAGGTGAACCTGAAGCTCGCGGATCCGCACGCGGTGATCGAGCGAGTCGCGCTGGCCTACGCCGACGCCGAGCAGGACCGGCTCGACGGACTCACCGTCGAGCTCGGCGACTGGTGGTTCAACGTGCGGCCGTCCAACACCGAGCCGCTGCTACGGCTCAACCTCGAGGCCCGCACGCCTGAAGACGTCGAACGGCACGTGGCGGAGGTCAAGGCTGCGATGGGAGAGTAGGTCCATGGCGCTCGACCCCCAGCTGCTCGACATCCTGGCCTGCCCGGAGGACAAGGGACCGCTCCTGTACTTCGAGAGCGAGGACGTCCTCTACAACCCGCGCCTGAAGCGCAAGTACGCGATCAAGGACGACATCCCGATCATGCTCATCGACGAGGCGGAGAACGTCGACGACACCGAGCACGACCGCTTGATGAAGAAGGCCGAGGCCGAAGGCATCAAACCCACGTTCGAGGCACCGTGAGCGAGCGCAGCGAGCGAACGGCTTCGGCCGAGCGAATCGACACCTTGGGGATGTGGGAGGCCACCATGGCGTTCCCCGAGCAGGTCGAACAGGCGGCCGCGCAGGAGCTGGACTTCAGCCGCCTGCCGTCGCACCACGAGATCGAGAACGTCGTGGTACTCGGCGTGGGCGGCAGCGGAATCGTCGGCGACGTGATGCTGGCGGTGGCGGGCCCGTTCATGGCGACGCCGGTCGTGGTGTGCAAGAGCTACGAGCCACCGAGCTTCGCCGGGCCGACGACGTTGTGTGTCGCGCTCTCCTACTCGGGCGACACGGAGGAGACGATCGAAGCCGCGCAGACGGCGGCGCTCGCGGGCGCCCAGATGGTGGTTGTCTCCGGTGGCGGCGAGCTGACGCGGCTCGGCCAGGCATGGGACGCCACGATCATCGGCCTGCCCGACGGCATCCCCATGCCGCGAGCCGGGCTCGGTGCGATGGCGATTCCGACGTTGCTCATGCTCGAACACGTCGGCTTGTTCCCGGGCGGACGCGGCTGGATCGACCTCGCAGTCGAGCAGTTGCGGCGGCGGCGCGACGAGCTGTCTGTCGGCGCGAGTGCCGCCCGCTCGCTGGCGCGCCACATCGGACGCACGATGCCGATCATGTATGGCGCAGCCGCACTCGGAACGACCGCTGCAATGCGCTGGAAGAACGAGATCAACGAGAACGCGAAGTCGCCCGCGTTCATCGCCAGCGTTCCCGAGCTGACGCACAACGAAGTCTGTGGCTGGGGCCAGCACGGTGACGTGACGAGGCAAGTGTTCACGCTCGTGCTCTTGCGGCACGACCAGGAGCATCCACAGGTAATGCGCCGCTTCGACCTCGTCCGCAAGTGGACCGAAGAGGTCGTCTCGAGCGTCGAGGAGGTCCACGCGGAGGGCGACGGTCCGCTCGCGCAGCTGCTCGACCTCATGTTCTTCGGGACGGTGACCAGCCTCGAGCTCGCGGCCCAGGAAGGTGTCGACCCGGGGCCGGTCCCGGTGCTCGACGAGATCAAAGAGGCGATGAGCCGCTGAGGGGCGGGGGCCGCCGGCGTCGGTCCCGCCAGGGATCAGCCGGCACTCCCGACCCGACTGTCGTGCATTGACACGTCCACCAGACAGGTCAATGCACGATGGTCGACAGGCGCCGGGGGTAACCTGTCCGACCGTCGGGCTGTCACGAGCGGGCCAGTTGGTCCCAGCCCACGAACGCACATCGGACGCGCCTTCGTGGAGGAGGATCATGGCTGACGATTTCAAAGTTGCCGACCTGTCCCTGGCCGCATTCGGCCGCAAGGAGATCGAGCTCGCCGAGCACGAGATGCCCGGTCTCATGACATTGCGAGCCGAGTTCGCCGACGAGCAGCCGCTGAAGGGTGCCCGGATCACCGGGTCGCTGCACATGACGATCCAGACCGCCGTGCTCATCGAGACGCTCACCGCGCTCGGTGCGCAGGTTCGGTGGTGCAGCTGCAACATCTTCTCGACCCAGGACCACGCCGCGGCCGCGATCGCCGAATCCGGCGTGCCCGTGTATGCCTGGAAGAGCGAGACGCTCGAGGACTACTGGTGGTGCACCGAGCAGGTGTTGAAGTGGCCCGACGGTGGTGGCCCGAACCTCATCCTCGACGACGGCGGCGACGCCACGCTGCTGGTGCACAAGGGCACCGAGTACGAGACCGCAGGCGCGGTGCCCGCGCCGACCGACGACGACAGCGACGAGTGGAAGGTCGTGCTCTCGTTGCTGTCACGGACGCTGAGCGAGGATCCGAAGCTCTGGACCGGGATCGGTCAAGGCATCCGCGGCGTGTCCGAGGAGACGACGACCGGCGTCCACCGTCTGTACCAGATGACCGAAGCGGGCACGTTGCTGTTCCCCGCTATCAACGTCAACGACTCCGTGACGAAGTCGAAGTTCGACAACCTGTACGGCTGCCGTCACTCGTTGATCGACGGCATCAAGCGCGCCACCGACGTGATGATCGGCGGCAAGGTCGCGGTCGTGTGCGGCTACGGCGACGTCGGCAAGGGATGCGCGGCGTCGCTGCGGGGCCAGGGCGCGCGCGTGATCATCACGGAGGTCGACCCGATCTCCGCGCTGCAGGCGGCCATGGAGGGCTACCAGGTCACGACGCTCGAACGCGTGCTCGACGTCGCGGACATCTTCATCACCGCAACGGGCAACCACGGCATCATCTCGGCCGAGCACATGGGACGGATGAAGCACGGCGCGATCGTCGGCAACATCGGTCACTTTGACAACGAGATCGACATGGCCGGTTTGGCGCGCATGAGCGATGTGCAGCGGGTGAACGTCAAGCCGCAGGTCGACGAGTTCGTGTTCCCGGACGGGCATTCGATCATCGTCCTGGCCGAGGGCCGGCTCTTGAACCTCGGTTGCGCCACCGGACACCCGAGCTTCGTGATGTCGTGCAGCTTCAGCAACCAGGTATTGGCGCAGATGGACTTGCACAAGTCCGCCGACTTCCTCGACAAGCGCGTGTACACGCTGCCGAAGCATCTCGACGAGAAGGTCGCCCGGCTGCACCTCGAAGCGCTCGGCGTGAAGTTGACGCAGCTGACGAAGAAGCAGGCCGAGTACATCGGCGTCCCCGTCGAAGGCCCCTACAAGCCGGACCACTACCGCTACTAGCGTCCTCGGATCATTCTGGCGTCACCTACTTCGGAATACCGGGGTGGTTGACGCCAGAATGCCGGGTGTGATGCCTCCGACGATCGAGTGGGCGGGCGATCGTGTCCGGCTGATCGACCAACGGCGGTTGCCGGGCGAGCTGGTGATGGTGGACGCGGTGACCATCGACGAGCTGTGCCAGCTCATCGTCGCGATGGCCGTGCGTGGTGCGCCGGCGTTGGGGGTGGCGGGTGCGATGGGGATCGCGCTCGCGTCAGTCCGCGGCGACGACCTGCATGCAGCCGCGGAGAAGCTCATTTCAACGCGGCCGACGGCTGCCAACCTTGCGTGGGGAGTCCGTCGCGCACTGGCCGCCCGCGATCCGGTTGCGGAAGCGGTCGATGTGGCTCAGGAGGACGTCGCGGTCAACCGGGCGATCGGTCGGCACGGTGTGTCCGTGGTTCCGCAGGACGCCCGGATCCTCACGCACTGCAACGCGGGCGGGCTGGCCTGTGTCGGCTACGGGACTGCCATCGGTGTCATCCGCGCTGCGCACGACTCCGGCCGCTCGCCGAGCGTGTGGGTGGACGAGACACGTCCGGCCCGCCAAGGCGCGCGCTTGACCGCGTGGGAGCTCGACCGGCTCGGGATCCCGTGCACCGTCGTAGCCGACGCGTTGGCCGCGTCACTGATGGCCGGCGGAGAAGTCGACCTTGTCGTCGTCGGCGCCGACCGCATCGCTGCGAACGGCGATGTCGCCAACAAGGTGGGGACGTACGGCGTTGCCATCGCCGCCCGTCACCACGGGATCCCGTTCTACGTGGCGGCGCCGCGCTCGACGTTCGATCCGTCGTGTCCGTCAGGTGACCGGATCCCCATCGAGCGCCGCGACCCGGCCGAGCTCGGCGAGGTTCCACCGGGCGTCGCCGTCGGCAACGGCGCCTTCGACGTCACGCCCGCCGACCTCGTTACCGCCTACATCACCGAGGACGGAGTGTCGACGACTCCGAGCGGATGACGGGCGCCGCGGCGAGGGAAGCGCCAGCGACGAGCCGCACTTGGCGTAGACAGCGAGCGAAGCGAGCGCTCGAAGCCAAGCAAAGACATTGTCACACCCCCTGAGTAGAACGGTGGCATGTTGCTGCCGCGTACGTGTCCGTTGTGTCGCCGGCCCGGTCCCGCTCCGTGCGACCAATGTGCAGCGATGCTCGAGCCCGCATCGAGTCTTCCTTCGCCGCCAGGTGTCGACATCTGCCACGCGTTGCTCGCGTACGAAGGCTTCGGCCGCGAGCTCGTCGCGCGGCTCAAGTACCGGAACGCTCGCACGACGCTTCGATGGCTCGCGTTCCAGATGTCGATGCTCGTGGATCCGACCACTGTCGATGTCGTCACGTGGGTGCCGACGACCGCGTCTCGCCGTCACGAACGCGGGTTCGATCAGGCGCAACTCCTGGCGAAAGGGCTCTCGCGACCGTTGTGCCGTCCATGTCGTCCGTTGCTCGCACGGGCGCACGGACCACCGCAGACCGGAAGGACGGGAACCGAGAGACTCGCTGGCCCTACGTTGTCGGTGAGACCGAATGTCCGTCGACAGATGCCGCGACGCGTCGTGCTCGTCGACGATGTCATCACGACGGGGACCACGATGACCGTTGCAGCCCGAGCCCTGCGTGCGGCGGGCGTCGAGCGAATCGTTGCTGTCGCCGCGGCACGAACGCCCCTCAAGCGCATCCGCGCCTCCTCGGGCTGAGCTTCGATGAACCCAGAGGTGCTCGCCGGATCCCTGTTCTAACCTTCAAGCAACGTTCGCGCTGAGTGGCGGAGAGCCGAGCGAGAGGAGCCACGCCGTGGAGATCACCGTCAGCAGCCGGCACACCGAGGTCTCCGAGCTGCTGCGGGCGAGCACCGTCGACAAGATCAGCAAGCTCGGCCGTTTCCTCGAAGGCATGGACCGCGCGGAGGTGCACTTCTCGGAGCACCAGCACCGGCGCATGGCGGACAAGGAGGTGTGCGAGGTGATGCTCGTCGGCCACGGTCACCATGTGCGCTGCAAGGTCTCCGCGCCCGACGGGTTTGCCGCCGTCGACAAGGCGGTGGAGAAGCTCGAGCACCAACTCCACAAGCTGAAGACGAAGCTGCTGCGCCGCAGTCACCAGCACAGCCGTCGTGCGAACGGCGCGGTCCAGGAGCCGGCACCGGAAGCGGTCGGCGAGGCGGACGTCGACGACGAAGACGGGGCTCAGCCACGCATCGTGAAGACGAAGACGTTGCAGATGAAGCCGATGACGCCTCAGGAAGCGGCGCTCCAGATGGACCTCCTCGGGCACGACTTCTTCTTCTTCATGAGCGCGGAGACCGAGCGGGCAACGGTCGTGTACCGGCGAGACGACGGTGACATCGGGCTGATCGACCAAGTCTGACGAGGTGTCAGGCCCGAACGGACTAGTCTCCCCCGAGTTCGCCAAGGAGCCTCGATGCCGGGAAATGACGAGGTCGTACCGGAGGCCATCCGTGTTCTGATCTGCGACGACCACGCGTTGTTCCGGCGCGGACTGATCATGGTGCTCGAGTCCGAGGACGGCATCGAGGTCGTCGCCGAGGCCGAGGACGGCAAGGAGGCGATCCAGCGAGCTGAGGACGTCATCCCCGATGTGGTGCTGATGGACGTGCGTATGCCCCGCATGTCCGGCATCGAGGCCACGCGGGTGATCGTCGAATCCGTGCCGACCGCGAAGGTCCTCATGCTCACGGTGAGTGACGAGGAGGAGGATCTCTACGAAGCGGTGAAGGCGGGCGCGACGGGTTATCTGCTGAAGGAGATCTCGATCGAGGAGGTCGCCAACGCCATCCGCGCCGTGGTCACAGGCCAGAGCCTGATCTCACCGTCGATGGCCACGAAACTGCTGTCCGAGTTCAACAACCTGGCGCGGCAGGCGCAGCAGAAGGTCATCGCGCCCAAGCTCACCGACCGGGAGCTGCAGGTGCTGAAGCTCGTCGCCCAAGGCATGACCAACCGCGAGGCGGCCGAGACGTTGTTCATCTCCGAGAACACCGTCAAGAACCACGTGCGCAACATCCTCGAGAAGCTGCATCTCCACTCCCGGATGGAAGCGGTCGTCTACGCCGTCCGCGAGAAGCTCCTGGATATCCACTAGGAGCCACGGCGAGCGGTCCCTACCGCGAACGTCCTTGCGACGTTCCCGGCGAGGCTCGACCGGTAGCATCGGGTGCCCGATGGGAGTTTTCGATCGCGTCCTCCGTTCCGGCGAGGGCAAGAAGGTCCGAGCGCTGGCAGCCCTCGTGCCGGACGTCAACGCCCTCGAACCGGAGATGGAACGGCTGTCGGACGACGCCCTCGCCGGCAAGACCGGCGAGTTTCGTCAGCGTCTCGACAACGGCGAGGACCTGGACGATCTCCTGATCGAAGCATTCGCGGTCACGCGCGAGGCCGCGAAGCGCACGATCGGCCAGCGTCACTTCGACGTGCAGTTGATGGGTGGGGCCGCTCTGCACTTCGGCTGGGTCGCCGAGATGAAGACCGGCGAAGGAAAGACCCTCGTGTCGACACTGCCTGCGTACCTCAACGGCGTCGGCGGCCGGGGCATGCACATCGTCACGGTCAACGACTACCTGGCCAGCCGTGACGCGGAGTGGATGGGTCAGATCCACCGACGGCTCGGCTTGACAATCGGACTGATCGTCCCGGGCGACTACGACAGCGACTACAAGCGGATGCAGTACGCCTGCGACATCACGTACGGCACGAACAACGAGTTCGGGTTCGACTACCTCCGCGACAACATGGCGTTGACGGAGCAGCAGAAGACCCAGCGCGGGCACGTCTTCGGCATCGTGGACGAGGTCGACTCGATCCTCATCGACGAAGCCCGCACGCCGCTCATCATCAGCGGGCGCGTCGCCGATGCAGCGAAGCTCTACTACAAGTTCGCGTCGATCGTGCGGGGACTGCGCCGCGACGAGGACTACGAGGTCGACGAAGAGAAGCGCATCGTCGCGCCGCTCGAGCCCGGCATCGAGAAGGTCGAATCCGCCCTCGGGGTCGACAACCTCTACGACGGTGTCGCCCAGAACCTGGTCCACCAGTTGAGCGCGGCGCTCAAGGCCAAGGAGCTCTACAACCGGGACAAGGACTACATCATCCAGCAGGGCGAGGTGAAGATCGTCGACGAGTTCACCGGCCGGGTCCTCGAAGGACGGCGTTGGTCGGAAGGCCTGCACCAAGCGGTCGAAGCCAAAGAAGGCGTGAAGATCAAGGAGGAGAACCAGACCCTCGCGACCGTCACGCTGCAGAACTACTTCCGGATGTACGAGAAGCTCGCCGGCATGACGGGTACGGCGCAGACCGAGGCGTCCGAGCTGGCGAACACCTACAACTTGCAGGTCGTGCCGATCCCGACGAACAAGCCGATGGTCAGGTTGGACGAGCCGGACCTGATCTACCGCACGGAGGACGGCAAGTTCGGATCGGTCGTCGAGGATCTCGTCGAGCGTTACGAGACCGGCCAGCCGGTGCTCGTCGGAACGATCTCCGTCGAGAAGTCCGAGAAGCTGAGCCGCATGCTCGAAAAGCGCGGCATCCCGCACGAGGTGCTGAACGCGAAGCAGCACACCCGTGAGGCACACATCGTCGCCCAGGCGGGTCGCATCAACGCGATCACCGTCGCAACCAACATGGCCGGCCGCGGCGTCGACATCATCCTCGGCGGCAACGCGGAAGGCCTCGCTCAGCGCGACGTGCTCGCGGAAGGCCTCGATCCCGAGAGCGAAGAAGGGGCGACGCGCTTCCAGGCCCTGCTACCCAAGTACGAGGCCGAAACCGAAGCCGAGGGTGCCAAGGTTCGCGAGCTCGGCGGTCTCTACGTCCTCGGCACGGAGCGGCACGAGAGCCGCCGGATCGACAACCAGTTGCGCGGCCGCTCGGGCCGTCAAGGCGACCCGGGTGAGAGCCGCTTCTACCTCTCGCTCGAAGACGAGCTGATGCGCATCTTCGCCACGGGCGCCATGAACTGGGTGATGACGAAGGCCATGCCCGAGGACGTGCCCATCGAGGCCCGCATGGTCACCAAAGCGATCGAACGAGCGCAGAACACCGTCGAGCAGCGCAACGCAGAGATCCGCAAGGAAGTGCTCAAGTACGACGAGGTGATGAACGAGCAGCGCAAGGTCATCTACAAGCGCCGCGACCAGATCCTCGAAGGAGCAGACCTGCGTGAAGAGGCGATCGAGTACCTCGCGGACTCGGTGGAGTCGACGATCTCCACGTATTGCGTCTCCGACTACGCCGAGGAATGGGACCTCGATGGCCTCCTGAACGAAGTGGCCTCGAGCTGGCCGAGCAGCATCACAAAGGCACAGCTCCAGGAGGCGGCGAACACCGACGATCTGTACGAGCTGCTCATGGGGGAGGCGCAGGGCTACTACGAGCAGCGAGAGGACGAGCTCGGCCCTGAGGTCATGCGCAGCGTCGAGCGCCAGATCATGCTGCAGATCATCGACCAGAAGTGGCGAGAGCACCTTTACGAGATGGACTACCTGCAGGAGGGCATCCACCTGCGGGCCATGGGGCAGAAGGACCCGCTCGTCGAGTGGCAGCGCGAAGGCTTCGACATGTTCGGCCAGATGATGCACGGCATCGCGCAGGACTTCGTGAAGTACGTCATGCACGCGCAGGTCACGGTGACGCAGCAGCCGGCCGAGGCGCCGCCGGCGGCGACCAACGTGATGTTCTCGGGGCCCGACGATCCTTCCAGCGCGGGAGGGTCGATGGCCGCGGCCGCGGCACGCGCCGAAGTCGCCGAGCAGGGTGAGGCGCCGCCGCAACCCGAGGAGGAGCAAGTCAACGTCCCCGTGGTGAAGAGCGAGTGGGACAAGACGCCGCGCAACGCACCCTGCCCTTGCGGCTCCGGGAAAAAGTTCAAGATGTGCCACGGCCGGTGTGGCTTGCTGTCGCCGCCGAACCCGAGGTTCGTCGGCGAAATTGCCCTCGTCGCCTCCTGTCGCCGCCGAACCCGAGGTTCGTCGGCGAATTGCCTCGTCGGTAGCCTGAGCAGTCGTTGTCGAGCGGGCAAGCCGCTCGACCAGGCTTCGAGTGCTCCTCTGTGCGTGATTTCAACAGCGACATCGAAGATGTGCGTCGCAGGCTGGACGAGGCGCGCGTCTACCTGCGGATCGACGAGCTGCGACAACGCCGGCCGCAACTGGAGACCGAGGCGTCGCGTCCGGACCTTTGGGACGATCAGGAGCTCGCCAAGAAGGTCACCGGCGAGCTCGCGTCGACCATGGCCGACCTCGAGCTGTACGACTCGCTGACGCAACGAGTCGACGATGCGGAGACGCTGGCTGAGCTCGCGCGTGAGGAGGGTGACGAATCGCAGGTGCCCGAGGTCGAGCGTGAGCTCGCCGAGGTCGTTCGTCGACTCGATGAGCTCGAGCTGCGGTCGCTGTTCTCGGGTGAACACGACGAGTACGACGCGCTGTGCACGTTGTCGTCGGGCGAAGGCGGCGCGGACGCGCAGGACTGGACGGAGATGCTCTACCGCATGTACGTGCGTTGGGCGCAGGGGCACGGATTCGAAGTCGAAGAGGAGGACTCGACACCCGGCTCAGAAGCGGGGCTGTCGTCCGTCGAGTTCGTCGTCAAGGGCCGGTACGCATACGGATGGCTGAAGGCCGAGCGAGGCGTGCACCGACTCGTGCGCATGAGCCCGTTCAATGCGCAGGGCAAACGTCAGACTGCGTTCGCGGCGCTGTCGGTCGTTCCGATGTTGCACGAGGGAGAGGTCCACATCGACATCGACGACTCGGAGATCGATATGCAGGTGTTCCGTTCGTCGGGTGCGGGCGGCCAGCACATCAACAAGACGTCGTCGGCGGTCCGGCTGATCCACAAGCCGACGGGCATCGTCGTCTCGTGTCAGGTCGAGCGCAGCCAGTTCCAGAACCGGGACCGCGCGATGGCGATGTTGAAGGCGCGACTCGCCGACCTCGAACGTCAGAAGCGCGAGGAAGAACTGGTCGCCATCCAAGGGGAGCAGCAGCGTGTCGGGTTCGGGAGCCAGATCCGCAGCTACGTGCTCGCGCCGTACCAACTCGTGAAGGACCTTCGCACCGAACACGAGACGGGCAACGTCGAAGGTGTGCTCAACGGTGATCTGGATCCCTTCATCGAGTCCTACCTTCGCTGGCAGCGCGCCGGCGGCAGCTCCGCGAACTGATGCGCCTCGGCGTCATCGCGGATCCGCACCTGTCGGTGCAGCGCGACGAGCCCGCCGCATGGCACAACCCGTACCGGCTGGCGGACGCACACGAGCGCCTGGACAGGGCATTGCGTCACACACTGCTGGAAGACGTCGATGCGATCGCGGTGCTCGGCGACATCACGCACTTCGGTGATCGGGCGTCGTTGCGTGCCGCTGTCGAGATCGCGACGGCGGCCGGCGAGGACCGGCCGATCATCATCCTGAGCGGCAATCACGACGTGCTCGAACCCGGGGTTCGGCTGGAGGACGAGGTGGTGGCTGCAGCCCGTCCGAACGTCGTGTCGCCGTGTGCATGGCCAGAGGGGTCGCCCGCGATCAAGCCGTTCGAGGCGGCTGACCTTGCGCTCCACGTCCACGAGGTGATGGCGGTGACGGACCGGGTCACGGAGCCCTTCGACGTGAGCGGATCGACGAAGCTCGACGGGGGCCGCGGCGACCTGCTCCTCACGCACTTCCCGGTGCTCTCCTTCGAGAGGGCGGCCCGTGGAGCCGGGCTGTTGTACTCGGGCCACCTCGCCCAACTGGCGCCGACCGCACTCCTGGATCTGCCGAATACTCCGGTTCGCCCGGTTGTGGCGCTGAGCGGGCACCTGCACCTTCGGGGCGTGACCGCCGACGGTCCGGTCCTCCAGATCGCCTTTGCTGCGCTGGTGGAAGCCCCGTACGAACTGGCACGCGTCGACCTGGACTGGATGGGCAGCGACCTCGTTGTCCGCTACCGATGCGAGAGTGCGCACCCACCGGACACGGCTACCTTGCCGGTCCTCGCTGCGTCCCGCGGCACGTGGCGATGGCGCTCCCAGAGCGGTTGGTCGAGCACGGGGTGACTCGGGTACCCACAACGGCGCTGGTAGCCTCGTCGCCCGAAGCGTGTGGACGCCCGGACCGCATCGGGCAACCAATGTCCCCCTTCGTGGCCCCCGCGTCCGCATCCTGATCCGCTTGCCATGATCAAACTCGAAACCGTCACCAAGGTCTACAAGGGCGATGTCGTCGCGCTTCGCGATGCCAGCGCCGACATCCAGAAGGGCGAGTTCGTCTTCCTCGTCGGTCCGTCCGGATCGGGGAAGTCGACCATGCTGCGGCTCCTGAACAAGGAGGAGACACCCGAGCACGGGCGGATCTTCGTCGCCGGGAAGGACATCGGCCAGCTGAACCAGTGGAAGGTGCCGTACCTGCGCCGAAACATCGGGTGCGTGTTCCAGGACTTCAAGTTGCTGACGAACAAGACCGTGTACGAGAACGTCGCTTTCGCGCTCGAGGTGATCGGCCGGCCGAAGCACGTGATCAAGACGCAGGTGCCGGCAATTCTCGAGCTCGTCGGTCTCGCAAAGAAGATGAGCAACTACCCGCACGAGTTGTCGGGCGGCGAGCAGCAGCGGGTCTCGATTGCCCGAGCCTTCGTGAACCGTCCGCTGATCTTGCTTGCCGACGAGCCGACTGGAAACCTGGACCCCACGACATCGGTGGGCATCATGCGGCTGCTCGACCGCATCAACCGCACAGGAACCACCGTCGTCATGGCAACACACGATCGAAGCGTCGTGGACACGATGCGGCGCCGAGTTATCGAGCTCGACAGCGGAGTGATCGTCCGTGATCAGTCCCGAGGCGTCTACGAGTAAGAGGTACAGATAGTCGATGGCCCTCCGAGTGGACTACGTCGTACGCGAGACGGCGACCAATCTCAAGCGGAACCTCACCTTGACGTTCGCGACGGTCGTCACCATCGCGATCGCGCTCGACATTGGTCGGTGCTTCGCTGTTGATGAAGCAAGGCGTCAACCGGTCGAACGTCCGCTTCCGCGGCAACGTGCAGACGATCGTGTACATGAAGGCTGACGCCTCACAGGACCAGGTCAACGCCGTCGGCCGAGGCCTGGATCAGAACCCGAACGTCCAGTCGAAGCGCTACTTGGACCATGACGAGGCCAACCAGGAGTTCCGCGAGATCTTCGTCGACGAACCCGCCATCCGCGACAGCCTGACCCCGCAGGAGACGCCCACCAGTTACAAGGTGCACGTGAGGAACGCGGAGCTCGGAGGTGGTCGACTCGCTCAAGAGCCAGTTCCAGGAGATGCCCGGCGTTTTCCAAGTCATGGCGGACAACGACAACATCCGCCGGCAGGAGAGCAGCTTCGCCAAGTTCCGAAGCTTCTCGCTGTTGTTCGCGGCGATCGTCGGCGCCACATCGCTCGTGCTCATCGTCAACTCGATCCGCATCGCGATGTTCGCTCGCCGCCGCGAGATCGAGGTCATGAAACTCGTGGGCGCGACCAACTGGTTCATCCGCATCCCCTACATGGCCGAAGGGCTCGTCCAAGGGATAGTCGGCGGCGCGGCCGGCATCGGGATCGTCCTCGCGCTGCGCTCGTGGTTGCTGCCGACCCTCGTGTCGGGCGGGGGCATCTGGGCGGGCTTCCGGCTCGAGTTCACCGACGTCCAGGGCACCGGCATCGTGATGATCATCGCGGGCGCGGTGGTCGGCATCTTCGGATCGGCGGTCGCCGCAACTCGATTCCTCGACGTCTAGCGCGCTGGTCGACCGAACAAGTCGGATCGACCAGCATGTGTCGGTGGACTTCACGGAGATCAGTTACGACGTCGCCGATCGTGTTCTCACCATCACACTCGACCGCCCCGACCGCCTCAACGCGTTCACGTATCGGATGCACGAGGAGATCATCCACGCCTTCGACCGAGCAGACGCGGACGACGACGTGCGCGCTGTGGTGGTGACCGGTCGCGGCCGAGGCTTCTGCGCGGGCGCCGACCTCGGCGCGGGTGGCTCGACGTTCGACCACTCGGAGTTGCTCGAGACCACCGACGTGCACCGCGACGAGGGCGGTCTCGTCTCGTTGCGCATCTTCCGATCGACGAAGCCGGTGATCGCCGCGGTCAACGGTCCAGCCGTCGGCGTGGGCGTGACGATGACGTTGCCGATGGACATCCGCCTCGCTGCCGAGAGCGCGCGGTTCGGATTCGTGTTCGCACGGCGGGGACTCGTACCCGAGGCGGCGTCGTCGTGGTTCTTGCCGCGGGTGGTTGGCATCAATCGCGCGCTGGAGTGGACATTGACCGGCCGCGTGTTCCCGGCCGCGGAGGCGCTCGAAGCCGGACTCGTCCGTTCGCTCCATCCCGACAAGGACTTGTTGCCGGCCGCCTACGCACTCGCCCGAGAGATCGCGGACAACACATCCGCCGTGTCGGTGACGCTCACGCGTCAGATGTTGTGGCGCATGCTCGGCGAGCCCCACCCGATGGCCGCACATCGGGTCGACTCTGCCGGCATCAACGCCATGGGCCGGTCGCCCGACGCGCGCGAGGGCGTGATGTCGTTCCTCGACAAGCGCCCGCCCGCGTTCACGATGCGCCCCAGCGCCGACATGCCCGCCTTCTACCCCTGGTGGACCGACCCCGACTTCTGACCGTTCTTCGAATGTTGGATGGAAACGGGCGTCATAGCGCCCGTTTCACCCCGGAGTTCGAAGACCTGACTACTCGAAGGCGGCGCGGAGGGCGGCGGCCGACGCGTCGATGGCTTGATCGGCGACCGGCGTGATGACCCCGAGGCCGTAGAAACCGTGGATCATGCCGTCATAGCGTTTGACCTCGACGGGGACGCCGGCATCCTCGAGCCGCTCGCCGTATGCCTCGCCTTCGTCGCGCAAGGGATCGAACTCAGCGGTGATGATGTGCGCGGGAGCGACGCCGCTGAGGTCATCCGCGTAGTAGGGCGAGATGTGTGGATCCTTCGGATCAGCGCCGCCGAGGTAATGGTTGACGAACCAGACCATGGAGTCCTTGGTCAACAGGTAGCCCTCGCCGTTCTCGTCGATCGACGGGAACGACATCGTCAGGTCGGTGACGGGATAGACGAGCAATGAATGCCGCAGCGACAGGCCAGCGTCGCGGGCCTTGATGGCCATGAGTGCAGACAGGTTGCCGCCGGCGCTGTCACCGCCCACCGCGATGCGAGCCGGATCTCCGCCGAGCTCGGCACCGTTGGCCGCCGCCCACTCGAGCACCGCCCAGCAGTCGTCGACCGCTGCGGGGTACGGATGCTCGGGCGCGAGGCGGTAGTCGACCGACACGACGAGCGCGTCGGCCCGGTTGGCGAGCTTGCGTGCGACCCGGTCGGTTGTGTCCAGGTCACCGATCACAAAGCCCCCGCCGTGATACCAGACGAGGATCGGCTGCGGCCCGCTCGCCGCGCCGTACACCCGCACCGGAACGCCGGCGATCGTGCGCTCTTCGACGTGGGCGACCGGCTCGGGCTCGCCCTCGACTGCGGTGAGCATCTTCATCATCTGCCGCGCCTCGTCCGGGCTGACCTCGTGGAGAGAAGGTCCGCCGACTGATTCGAGCTGGTCGAGCACCGTCTTGATGGCTGGATCGAGCGGCACGGCATCCTCCTTGTCCGCGAAACCAGTTGACGCGGCCTCACCGCGGCGCAGAGCATAGGGGTTCGCATCCGGATCGAGCGAAGGAGGATTGCGTCGATGACTGTCGTGTCCCGCACCTCCAGTCGGATCGCGCCTCGCTGAACATGCCGAACGTGTAGCGACGTTCCTCGCGCCCGCCGGCTGGCTCCCAGTCCCTCCGTTTCCAAGGAGCCCACCATGGCGCGCGCCATCCCCACATGGCTGATCGAAGACTTCTTCACCGACACCGATCTCGGTGTCATCGCAACCGGGAAGGAAGGCGAGGTCAGCCTCGTCGAACGCACGGCACGCGACGACGCTCGGTCACACTTACTCGCCCGCAAGCGCTATCGACCACGCACCATCTCGCACAAGGGCGAGTTGCAAGAGCTCGGGTTCGAACGAGCACCCACGTTCGCCAACGACATCATCTACCGCGACGGACGCAGTTATGGCCGTCGCAGCCGCGACCGTCGGGCAGTCGAGTCGATGACGAAGTACGGCAAGGAGCTCGTGAAGCAGAAGTGGCTCGGCCACGAGTACGAGGTCATGGCCGCCGCATGGAGAGCCGGCGCATCCGTTCCGTATCCGGTTGGCTATGACGACGACGGTGGCTTGCTGCTCGAGTACATCGGCGACAGCACCCAGGCCGCACCACGGCTCGCGCAGGCGCGGCTCGAGGGCGCCGCGCTCGTCGACGCGTGGGAGCAGCTACAGCAGAGCTTGCGGCTCGTCGTCGAAGCCGGATGGGTCCACGCCGACTTGTCGGCGTACAACGCGCTGTGGTGGGACGGTCAGCTGTGGCTCATCGACTTCCCGCAGGCCGTCGACCTCGTCGGCAGCCCGCATGGGTTCGACCTGCTCCACCGCGATGTGTTGAACGTCTGCACGTGGTTCGGCCGGCGCGGCATCGAGGCGGACGGCGAGGCGTTGTTCGCGGAGCTGGTCGCTGCGGCGTTCAGCGGCGGAGCGTCAACTGGTCTGGTCCCTTGAGGTAGCCGCCGGCCTCGCGGATCTGAGCACCCCATGGCTCGATGATGCCGAAGAGCTCGTCGGCATCGTCATCGAGCGCCTCGATGGCGGGGCGCATCTGCATGTCCGTAGCAAACTCGATCTGCTCACGGACCTCGCGACCCTTGTCCGTGAACGCCCTGTCAACGAGGAGCCCGCGCGCGACCAGACGTTCCTCAGCGGCGTCGAGCTGCGCGTCGCTCCACGCGCGGGTGCGCACGTACGTCCGCGGCGGCACTCCCCAGAACTGTTCGGTCAGCAAGCCGATCTCGGTCGCGTCGAACCCGGCACTCGTCCACGCCGCCGTGTGCGCATCACCTCGGTACTCGCGGAGCTCGTCGCCGTAACGCCACAGATCACCCCACGGCGTCCCCGGCATCTCGAGCGCCAGCAGTCCCGCGTACAAGGGCCGTCCCTCCGGGCGAAGCGGTGCCGCGGCGCGAGCAAGGAGCCCGCTCACACGCTCGAGCCCGTCGGGATGGTCGCCGAGGATGCGCACGAGCTGCGCGACTGCGCCACGCGTGCGCGCGCCGGCGATCGTCGCCGCATCCGTCAACGACCAGCCCATGTCGACACAGGGAACGACGACTTCCGGGTTGAACACGGCAAACGCGGAGGCGACCAGAGGCCCGGGAGCCTGGCCGAGGGCAGAACCCCGGCTGGTGAAATAGGCCGGACCGTCGGGTAGCGCGACGCCCCCTCCTTCACCGGGACTCGGCGAGAACCCGAGGGCGACGTATGCCTCATGGCATTCGGGCGAGAAGTAGACCTGCGCGACCACCGGCTCGATGAGCGCGGCGAGCCGCCGGGCTCGCTTGCTGACTTCGGCGTCACTGAGCACGGCGGGGGACACTACTGCGATGCCGGCAACCGCCGAACAGCGGACTGCGATCGGCCGACCGAATGCGGTCGATCTCGCACTCCTGGCCGTTGCAATCGTCGCGGTTTCGTTCTCGGCGCCGCTCGTGCGTGAGGCTGCCGCGCCGGCCCTCGTCATCGCGCTGTACCGCAACGTGTTCGCGTCGGCAGTGCTCGTTCCGGCGTCGCTGCTGCGTCACCAGGCCGAGGTACGCCGGTTGCGGACGAGCCCGCACGAGCGACGGCTGTCCATTCTCGCCGGCGTGATGCTGGCCGCTCACTTCGCGGTGTGGATACCGAGCCTGTCCTTCACGTCGGTCGCATCCTCGGTTGCGCTCGTCGCGACGCAGCCGATCTGGGCGGCTGTCATCGCGCGCATCCGAGGCGAGCGCGTCCCCACCCTGGCGTGGTGGGGGATCGTCATTGCGTTCACCGGAACGATCGTGCTGTCCGGCGTCGACCTGTCGCTGTCGGGCAGCGCGTTGTTCGGCGACGCGCTCGCGTTGCTCGGTGGCATCTTTGCCGCCGCGTACGTGACGATCGGCTCACAAGCACGACGAACGTTGAGCACGACCGTCTACACCTCGGTTTGCTACTCGGTCGCCGGCGCGTTGCTACTCGTCGCCTGCCTCCTCGGTGGCAAGCCCCTGTTCGGGTACGACGCGGAAAACGTGGTGGGTCTTCGTTGCCATCACGATCGGTCCTCAGTTGCTCGGCCACACGGTCGTGAACCGCGTGCTACGTACGACGAGCGCGACGGTCGTGTCGGTTGCGATCTTGTTCGAGATCGTCGGTGCGACCCTCATCGCCTGGTGGTGGTTCGGCGAGACGCCGCCGGCCGGCGCGTATCCCGCGGCAATGTTGATCGCAACGGGTGTGGTGCTCGTCGTGTTCTCTGGCCGGGAAGCGGCCGCGCCCGTCGACTGACGTGCTACGAGAGGGGCATGGACGACGTGCCGCCTCCGACCTTCGAGACCTACAACCCCAAGACCGCCGAGGGCATCCTGTCCTCGGACGACGCCATGATCACCGGGCTTCCGGCCTACCTGGGGATTCGAACCGTCGACGTCGGCCCGGGCACCATGGTCGCCGAGCTCGACGTTCGCTCCGACCTGCTCAACCCGTTCGGCACCGCGCACGGCGGCGTGCTCGCCGCACTGGTCGATCATGTGTTGGGCGCGGTGCTCTATCCCCTGATCCCGCGCGGCGCATGGGCCGCAACAACCGAGTTCAAGCTCAACCTGCTCGCACCCGTACGAGACGGTGTGCTTCAAGCCCGATCGCGAGTCATGAGCATGACCAAGAGAACCGCGGTCGTGCGCATCGACGTCACCAACAACGATCGCCTCGTCGGGCTCGCGCAAGGCACGGTGACGATCAGCGCCCCCAAGTAGGGGCGCGACGCTCGAGAAACGCGGCCACTGCCTCGCGGTGGTCACCGGTGAACGAGGACAGGATCTGCGTGCGGTTCTCCATGTCGATGCCGGCCTGCAAGCTGCCGATCTCGAGTTGGCTCCACGCGACCTCTTTCGTCATGCGCACACCCCACGGACTGTTGGCGGCGACGAGTCCTGCGGTCTCGAGCGCGGCATCGAGGAGCGCGTCGTCGGCGACGACCCGTGTCACCAGTCCGATGTGATCGGCTTCGGTCGCAACGATGATGCGACCGGTGAGCATCAACTCCCATGCGCGGCTGGCGCCGATCAAGCGGGGCAGCAGCCAGCTCACGCCGATGTCGCAGCCGGACAGGCCGACGCGAACGAACGCCACGTTGAACCGCGCCGACGCCGCGGCGATGCGAATGTCGCTGCCGAGTGCGAGCGCGAGGCCGCCGCCGGCCGCCGGTCCGTTCACCGCCGCGATGACGGGTACCGGCAGCGACCGCAGACGCGGGATCAGGGTGGCGATGTGCGCCTGTGTCGCGAAGCCCGCACGGACCGTGTCGAGGCCTTCGGCGCCCGGCGCGGTGCCGTAGCCGGAGAGATCGAGACCGGAACAGAACCCGCGCCCGGCGCCCGTCAGCACGACCGCCCTGCAGTGCCGATCGCTCGCGACGTCGTCGAGTGCCGCGTGCAACTCCTCGATCAACTCCGAGTTCATCGCGTTGAGCTTCTCGGGCCGGTTCAACCTGAGTTGGCTGACGCCCGGCTGCGGTTCGGTGACGAGAACGGTCGACATGGCGTCAGCCTCGCGTGCGCAACCGCCTGCCCGCTCACCCCTCCAGACGCGCCACCTCGGCCTCGGCACGCTCGAGCGCCTTCTGGGCCGCGGCCAGGCTCCCTTGCGCATCGGCCACACGCATCGCCGCATCGTCGGCCGCGGCGCGACGACGCTCGAGCTCTTCGCGCGCGCGGATCAGTTCGCGCGTCGGCCCAGTCGGAAGCGGCGTCCCACTCACGTCCGGCCACTCGATGTCCGCGGCCGCGCCGGAAACCTGGGTCAGGACACCATCGCGCAGATCCCGAGTCAGTTCGTCCGAGGCCAGGATCGTGCCCGAACGCGCTCGTGATGTCGAGCTCGTGCTGGTCCGCGGTCCGTCCCGAACCGTCGATCATCTGGCGCGCCAGGACGAGGACGTCGTGCATGCGATCCCGGCGCCGCACGAGCGCGTCCCGCACGTCCTTGTCCTGCGCCGCGTGCGCCTGCGAGCTCGCCGCGACCAGCGCTTCGATCTCGTCGGGCTGCTCCCTCGCCACTTGGTTCAGTGCCCAGATCGGGACCGTGGGCCGGCGCAGCGCTTTTACGGTCTTTGCCCCGTCCTTGTCGCCTTCGTTCTGCAGATTCTTGGCGAGCTGGTCGCGCGCCGTGACGAAGTCCTTCGGGTCGAGGGAGAACAGGGCGTGCGCGGCGTCGGGTACTGGCACCCCACCAGCCTCGCGAATTGCGAACTCCGGGTCACCGTGGCCGCTCCGGCGGCCACGGCGCACCAACATTCGAGCCGGGGGTCACGGGTCCTCGGGGGAGAAGGGCAGACCCATCGGGTTGGGGAAGGTGATGACGCCGCTGTCGAGCACCGCGTCACTGAACGGACGGAGGCCCTCGAGCAGCGCTTCACCGTCGTCGTCCAGCACCCGGTAGGCCGACCACGCGAGCACATCGGTGTGGTCTTCGATCTGCTCTCGCGCGGCACGGCCCTTCTCGGTGAGTTGATCGTCGTCGCCGATCCATCCACGACGGCGCAACCGGTGGACGGCGCCGTCCCATTCGTCCTCCGACCATCCACGCGCGGCGCGGATCATCTCTGCCGGGACACCCTTCCATCCGGCGGCGACGACGTGCGCCTCGCAGCCGTCGAGATCGAGCGTCGTCAGTGCAGCCACGTGGCCGTCACCGCGATGCTCTCTGACCGCGGTGGCCGCTTGCCACAGCCGCGCCACCGGATCGTCGCCGGGGTCGAGCGCACGATTGGCTGCGAACAGCGGCCGGCCCGCCTCCGGCGCGGAGTCGACGACGAACTCGAGGGCGGGCACCACGTGTTCGGCGCGCTCGGCCGCGTCGGGCACCAGCCGAGCGATGGTGTCGAGGGTGGCTGCGCGGCAGCGCCTCGAGGACGCGTTCCGGCGAAGCGAACGACCACGCGTCGGGGATGGCGCGCTGCACCATCGACGGATGGAAGTTGAAGAACGTGGCCGTCACTACGGGCACGTCGACCGGCCCCATCGGAGCCGAGCGCGCTGCGAAGTAACCCATCCAGAAGCCGCGCAGCCCGGCGTCGCTGAGCACGTCACGCGCGTGGTCGTCGAAGTAGAGGACGGCATGGATGGCTTCGAGACGATGCCAGAGCTCGCGGGCCCGGTGCACGGCCCGTGTCTATCGCACCTGCCGCACGGTCATCGGCGGCGGATGCGGAGCACGACGACGTCCATCGGCGCGGCCGGACTGAACGCGTGCGGTGGCAACCGCGCAACGATGGCGCTGTCGAACGCACGGACCCAGCGCCGAGCGCCCGGCGCACGGGGCGACATCCACCGACGGGCGACATGGAATGGCATGACGATGTCCGCAGTGACCAGGTGGCTGCCGGGGGCCAGGACACGACGAAGGAGCGCCGTCGAGATCCCGAACGGTGGATTGGCGACGATCCGGAACGGCCGTCCCGGCAGACGCAGGTCCGAGGCGTCGGCCTGCACGACCTTGACCGGCTGGCCCGCAAAGCGGGCTCGCAGGTCCCGGGCGCGCCGTCCGTGGAGTTCGACCGCGACCACACGCGCGCCCGCACGGACCAAGGGCGCGGTGATCGCGCCCGAGCCGGCGCCGACGTCCAGCACGAGATCACCTCTGTGGATGCAGGCCGCGGCAACCAGCCGCCCTGCCCACCGGTCAGTGAGTCGGTGGAACCCCCATCGATCCGGACCTGCGCCGGCCACGGCGCACCATCACCATTGCCATGGGGCCAGGATGGTTGATCCGCACCTCGCTCAGCCACCGAATTCGCATCCGCCGCACCCGCGTGCGGATCGGGATCGCAGCCTTGTTCGTGCTCACCGTGGCCGGATGTGGCGATGATCGCCGACCCGAGATCGCTTCTCCGTCGTCATCGGCCCTCTCGGAATCCGTCGCCACGACTACGACAACGACCACCACGACCACCACGACCACTACGACCATGACGCGTGCCGCCGACAGTGCCGCGTTGACAGGGCGCCTCCAATCTGTCGTCGACGGCTTCGCCGCTGCACAGCCGGTCGCGTTCAGCGTGGTCGTCGTGGACCTGTCCACGGGCGCACAGGCAACGCATCTCGCGGACCGCTCCGTTCTCAGCGCGAGCCTCTACAAGCTGTTCGTGGCAGCGCGAGCTCATCCGCCGCGTCAACGCCGGAGAGTTGCACGGCGGCGCGCCGCGGGCGACGCGATGAACCGCACGATCGACCAATGCGTCGAAGCCATGATCGTGGTGTCGGACAACGCCTGCGGCGCAGCCGGTCTCCGGCTGGTCGGCGGCGGTTCGCTGGACGGCCGTCTTCATCGCGACGGGTTCGTCTCGACCTCGATCGGGAGCCCGCAACGAACGAGCGCGGCCGACATCGCGCTGTTCCTGAAGCGCGCGCGCGACGGCACGTTGCTCGGACCCGGAGGTGACGCCGGATCCGCTGCGCTGTACTCGCTCCTGCAACGCCAGCAGGTGAACGATCGACTACCGACCGGTCTGCCGGCCGGCACGCCACTCGCGCACAAGACCGGTGACCGGCTGCACTGGGCCCACGATGCGGGCGTGATGACGACGGCCCGCGGCGATGTCGTCGTGGCGGTGTTGAGCGGCCCGTGGGACGCGCCGTGTTGCGACGCCGACCATCCCGGGCCGTCGGAGGCGACGGCATTCGGCACGATCGCCGAGCTCGGACGAGAGGTGTACGCGGCGACTAGGTGACGGCGGCGTTGCTCTCGCTCGGCGCGTACACGTCGACGAGACACGTCTCTTCGATCCCGAGCACGTTGAGCACACGTCCCAGGCCGAGGAACGCGGCGAGGCACACGGTGAGATCGAGGATCTCGCCGTCGTCGAACTGCTCACGCAGGCGAGCGAAGAACGTCTCGTCGATGTTGGTGTGGTCGAGCGCGAAGCGTTCTGCGTACTCGATGGCGAGGCGTTCCTGCGCGGAGTACCGGTCATCGGTGTGGTACTCGGCGACGTGCTCGTAGAAGTCCTCGGCCAGACCTTGCCGCTGTACCGACTCGGCCCGGAAGCCCATGCACACGACGCATTGATTGAGTTGCGCGATGCGCATGCGGGCAGCCTCTCGAACCCGCACCGGCAACGTGCTCTTGTTGTATGCCGCGTCGCTGAGCCGGTTCACCGCCTTGCCCATGTCCGGCCGCAGCGACCACACCATGACGGCGTCGCCGCCCTCACCGGCGGGGACTTCGATCCGTGCCATCCCGAGAGCCTAAACCGAGGTCTGCGCCCGGGCCGGCCGGCATGCGGAGGCAGGAGCGCAGCGACGCCCGGAGCATGTGATCAGCCCGGCCCGGGAAGCGCGAGCGTCGGGCCGGCCGGCATGCGGAGGCAGGAGCGCAGCGACGCCCGGAGCATGTGATCAGCACGGATAGGTTCGTCACGATGGAGCTCGGAGTCGTACTGCCGCAGACGGAGATCGGGCCGGACCCGGCGGACATCGTCCGGTTCGTGGAGGCAGCCGAGGCGGCCGGGTTCAAGCACGCGGTCGTGTACGACCACGTCGTCGGCGCCGATCGGTCCACACGTCCCGACTGGCCCGGGCCGTACGACTTGCACTCGTCGTTCCACGAGCCGTTCGTGCTCTACGGCTTCCTCGCCGCACACACGCGCATGGAGCTCGTCACCGGCGTCATCATCCTTCCGCAGCGACAGGCCGTACTGGTTGCCAAGCAAGCGGCGGAGGTCGACGTGCTGACGAATGGCAACTTCCGTCTCGGCGTCGGCATCGGGTGGAACCCAGTCGAGTACGAGGCGCTCGGTCTCGACTTTCGCAACCGGGCGGCGCGCTACGAGGAACAAGTCGAGGTGATGCGACTGTTGTGGACGCAGGAATCGGTGACGTTCGAGGGCCGCTACCACACGATCGACCATGCGGGTCTGCTCCCGCGGCCAGTGCAGCGACCCATCCCACTTTGGATGGGAGGCGGGCTCGCCCCCGCGACCCTCGACCGCATCGGCCGTCTGGCGGAGGGTTGGATCTGCAACACGCCACCGGGTCACGGTCTCGAGGAGGCACTCGACGTCGTGCGCGGCGCTGCCGAGAAGGCCGGACGCGGCGCCGACGCGGTCGGGCTCCACGGCGTCGCGCAGCCGCGCGATGCGGACGACGTCCTGGCGGTGCTGCGCCGGCAGGTCGGCAAGTGGGAGGCGATCGGCGCGACGCACGTGTCGGTCAGCGGCCTGTACGCGGGGCGGTCTCCGAGCGAGCACGCCGAGTTCGTCAAGGACGCAGCGCAGGTCCTGCTCGGCTGAGCCGGCGCCCGGATGCGGACGCCAGAAGGGTGGAAACCACCCGTTCGGGTGACACGACAACGGGCTCGGCGGCGGCGAGCACGGGGTTGCGCCGCGTACGCTCGACGCGTGACGCAGGGGGAGCGCACGGTCGCAACGACGTTGGACCGGCTGAACAGCGGCAACCTGGACGCTGCGGTCGTCGTCGTGGCAGTCGCGGTCCTCCTCGCCGCGGCCGCCGCCTACCCGTTCGCCTCCGATCAGGCCGCCCTTCCGCTGGCGGTCTTCGCTTTGCCGCCGCTCATCTGCGCAACGCTGAGCAGCGCGAAGCGAACTGCGATGGTCGGCGTCGCATCGGTGGTGGTCGGCACGGCGTTGGGCATCTGGGACGACATCACCACGCCATCACTGATCCTTCGCATGGTTGTCGTGGTGGTGATCGCCGGCCTGGCTGTGCTGAGTGCAGGGCTGCGGTCGCGGTCGCAGCAGCGCCTCTCCGTTGCGTCCGAGACCGCCGAGATGCACACCGCCTTTCAGCGAGGGCTTGCGCCGCGTGTGGCGCCTCCACCGGAGGTGGTCGTGACCACGCGATACATCGCGGGCGAGGAGCGCATGCATCTCGGCGGCGACTTCTTCGATGCCGTCTGCCTGCCCACAGGCGACCTCGCCTTCGTCGTGGGCGACGTCGCCGGTCACGGGCCGCACGAGGCAGCGATCGGCGCGGCTGTGCGCGCAGGGTGGAAGAGCGCGGCGTTCAGCGCGCCCGGGTACCCGCTCGACTGGATCCACCTTCTCACACAAGCGTTCTTCGAAGACCGCCGCTTCGAGGAGTTCATCACGATGTGCACGGGACGCGTCGAGGTGGCGACCGGTTGCACCCAGTTGATCTCCGCTGGACACGTGTGGCCAGTGGTGATCAAGGAGCGAGCCTCCGTCGTGCCGATGCGGGCCGGACCACCGCTCTGTGTCGACCTGCCGCGGAGTTGGCAGGTCACCGACCTGCAACTCGACGTCGGCGACGTGCTGCTCGTCTTCACCGACGGTTTGACCGAGAGTCGCATCACTGGACGTCACGGTCAACGTTGGGGCGAGGAAGGCCTTCTTCGATGGTTGAACACACAGCTCGATCGGGATCCGACGTGGCGTCCCGATCTCGATGTGCTGCTCGAGCGATTCGCCGACGGCGGCTCGTTTGCCGATGACGTCGCCGTCATGCTGATCGAGGCACCGTGTCTCGTGGCCGACATCGAGCCGTTCCAGGCGAAGGCGGCCGAGCGGGCCTAGGTCGTCACTCGGGTCCGGCAAGGTCGGCGAGGGAAGCGCCAGCGACGAGCCGACAGCACGTACGAGCGACCCGCAGGGGAGTGAGTTCGTGTCGTCACACATCGGCGACGATCATGACGTCGAGGCGGACGCCGTACTTCGCCTCGAGCGCGCGAGCGCCTTTCAAGATGCGCTCGCCGGTCTCAGTCTCGAGCGCGGCACGGACGTCGTCGGTGGTGTCGAACATCACCTCTGTCATCCGGAAGTAGGGGCCGTCGAAGGCACGTGAGGTCCGCGTGCCGGTGGTGTCGCCGAGTTTCGCCAGTTGCGGGAAGTGAGCGCCGAGGTACTCCCGCTCGAACGAATCGATGTCGGCGGGCTCGGTCCAAAGACCAACGAGGCGGACCACGGATCCGAGGTTAGGTCCGTCCCACCTTGGTTGCAGCCGCCGTCCTTGGCAGGATGGATGCGACTCCGGGAGGTCGCATGCTCGATCTGCTCATCCGTGGTGGCACGTTGATCGACGGGACCGGCGCACCCAAGCGCACGGCCGATGTCGGCGTAGCCAATGGGAAGGTGGTCGCCGTCGGGAAGGTCGACGAGCACGCCGGCAGGACGGTCGACGCGGACGGCGCGCTCGTCACGCCGGGTTTCGTCGACATCCACACCCACTACGACGGTCAAGCGACGTGGGACCCGAGGTTGCAGCCGTCGTCGGGTCACGGCGTGACCACGATTGTGATGGGCAACTGCGGGGTCGGGTTCGCGCCGGTGCGCCCGACGGATCATTCGCAACTGATCGAGCTGATGGAGGGCGTCGAAGACATACCGGGCGCGGCGTTGCACGAGGGGCTGCCGTGGGACTGGGGCAGCATCGGCGAGTACCTCGACGCGCTCGAGCGCCGGCCCCACGACATCGACTTTGCGACGCAGGTGTGCCATGGCCCGGTCCGCTTGTTCGTGATGGGCCAGCGCGGGGCCGACCGTGAGCCGGCGACCCCGGAGGAGATCGCGGCGATGGGTCGCATCGCGGCAGAAGGTGTGCGCGCAGGCGCGCTCGGCTTCACGACGTCGAGAACGTTGAACCATCGCACCAGTCGAGGCGAACCGACACCGACGCTGACCGCGGCGCGAGAGGAGCTCGTCGGCATCGCGACCGCGCTCGGCGAAGCGGGCGCCGGCGTGTTGCAGGTCGTGTCCGACTTCCCCGACTTCGAGGACGAGATGGGGACGCTCCTCGAGATGATGCGTGCCTCGGGCCGGCCGCTGTCGGTCTCGTTGTCGCAATCAGCGCCCGGTCACGGCTATCGCCGCATCCTCGACACGTTGACGCAGACGAACGCAGAAGGACTGCAGATGCGCGCGCAAGTAGCGGTGCGCGGCATCGGCGTGTTGCTCGGGCTCCAGGCATCCATCAATCCGCTCCAAGGATCGGAGACGTTCCGATCGCTCGACGCCCGCCCGATGTCCCGTCTCGTCGCGCAGTTGTCGGAGCCATCGGTCCGCGACGCGATCGTCGGCGATCTCGCCAACGGTGGCGGCCGCATGATGGCCATCCTCGATCGCGTCTTCGAGCTCGGCGATCCGCCGAACTACGAGCCCGACCCGTCCTCCAGCATCGGGTCGCGAGCGTCTGCCCTTCGGGCGAACCCGGCCGAGCTGCTCTACGACCTGCTGCTCGGCGACGGTGGCCAGGCGTTGCTGTACTGGCCGATCCTCAACTACTTCGACGGGAACTTGGATCCGGCGGCCGAGATGCTCAGCCATCCGCATGCGGTGCCGGGGCTGAGCGACGGCGGCGCCCACGTCGGGACCATCTGCGACGCGAGCTTCCCGACGACGTTGCTCGCGTTCTGGGGACGCGAGCGCACGCGCGGCACGACGTTCGAACCGGAATGGCTCGTGCAGCGCCAGTGCCGCGCCACCGCCGAAGCTGTCGGTCTCTTCGACCGAGGTGTGCTCGCGCCCGGCTACAAGGCCGACGTGAACGTCATCGACTTCGACAACCTCGGGATGCGCCGGCCCCGACTCGTGTTCGACCTGCCCGCCGGAGGCAAGCGCTTGCTGCAGCCGTCGACCGGCTACCTCCACACGTTCGTGAGCGGGATCGAGGTGTGCACCGACGGCGAGTCGACAGGGGCTACCCCCGGTTGCCTGATCCGCGGAGCGCAGCCCGAGCCGAAGTCGTGAGGCACTAACTTCGTACCCAGCCGAGCAAGGGGGACGTAGATGGACACGCAGGCCGCGATTCTCTGGGGGCCGCACACCGACTGGAGCGTCGAGGACATAACCCTCGATCCGCCGAAGGCGGGCGAGGTGCTGGTGAAGCTGGCCGGCTCGGGGTTGTGCCACTCGGACGAGCACCTCGTGACTGGGGACATGGTCATGCCACCCGAGGTCGCGGACGAGCTCGGGATCCAGCAGTTCCCGATCATCGGTGGCCACGAAGGCGCCGGTGAGGTCGTCGAGGTCGGACCGGGGGTCCTTGGACTCCAACCCGGAGATCACGTCTGCCTCGGCTTCATTCCCTCGTGCGGACGGTGCCCGTCGTGTGCCCGCGGCCGGCAGAACCTGTGCGACCTCGGCGCGTTCCTGCTCGCCGGTCGGCAGGTGACCGACTTCACCGCCCGCCACCACACCAAGGGCGGGGAGGATCTCGGGCTGATGTGCTGCATCGGGACGTTCTCGCCGTACACGGTTTGCAGCGAGGCGAGCTGCATCAAGATCGAGGACGACATCCCCCTCGACAAGGCGGCACTGGTCGGCTGCGGCGTGACCACCGGGTGGGGCTCGGCGACGTACGCGGCAGACGTGCAGCCGGGCGAGACCGTCGTCATCGTCGGTTGCGGCGGCGTCGGCATCAACGCCGTGCAAGGCGCGGTCATGGCCGGAGCCCGCCATGTGGTCGTCGTCGACCCGGTGGCATTCAAGCGCGAACAAGCGGAGCGGTTCGGCGCCACGCACACGGTGTCGGACCTCGAAGAGGCCGCGCTCTTGGTGATGGACCTGACATGGGGCGCGCTCGCCGACAAGGCGATCATCACCACCGGCGTGGCCGACGGCGACATGGTCGCTCCGGTCATGGCGATGGTCTCGAAGGGCGGCCGCTGCGTCGTCACCGCGGTCGCTCCGATGGCCAACATGGACGTGCAGCTGAACCTGTTCGAGCTCACGCTGCAGCAGAAGCAGCTCGTCGGCAGCATCTTCGGCAGCGCCAACCCCCGCCGCGACATCCCGCGGCTGCTGCGCCTCTACATGGAAGACAAGCTCAAGCTCGACGAGCTCGTCACACGCACCTACCCGTTGGCCGACGTGAACCAGGGCTACCAGGACATGCGCGACGGCAAGAACATCCGCGGCATGCTGCTGTATTGAGCGGCTGACGCCTCGAACTCCGGGTCGATTGCGGGGCCATGGCCCCGCAATCGCACCAACATTCGGTGAGTACATTGGCGCCATGGCACTGACGGACGGTGAGGCCGCGTCTGCGGTCGACGACGGCGAGGAGCTCGTCGAGGAGGAGTTGCTCGTCGAGGAGATCTCGATCGACGGGATGTGCGGCGTCTATTGACCGGAGCCTGGGAGCTCGATCCCATGGTGGCGCTGCGTCCAGAGCCTTTCGGCGCGCTCGCGTACCACTACGGCAACCGGCGTCTCACGTTCCTGCGTTCGCCCGACCTCGTGACTGTCGTGCGTTCGCTCTGCCACCACGAGTCGGTCGATGCTGCGCTCGCTGCCAACCGGATCGAACCGCGCCACCGGCCCGCGGTCGAGCGAGCGCTCGAATCGCTCGCGCAGTCCGAGGTCATCCGCCCGTGTGACGCGTAACCGGAGCGCGCTCGTCGAACAGCTGAAGCACGGGCTCGAGGCGCCCATCTGCCTCACCTGGGAGCTCACCTACGGATGCAATCTCGCTTGCATCCATTGCCTGTCCTCGTCGGGCCGACGCGATCCGAACGAGCTGACGACCGCGGAAGCCATGGCCGTCATCGACGAGCTGCGCGCCATGCAGGTCTTCTACGTGAACATCGGCGGCGGTGAACCGACGATCCGCTCCGACTTCTACGCACTCGTCGACTACGCGGTCGGCAACGGCGTCGGTGTGAAGTTCTCCACCAACGGGTCGACGATCACGCCGCAACGCGTGGCGCGGCTGGCCGGCACGGACTACGTGGACGTGCAGATCTCCATCGACGGCGCGACCCCGGCGACCAACGACGCGGTGCGAGGCGCGGGGTCGTACGCGACGGCGCGACGGGCGATGGACCATCTCGCGGCGGCAGCTTTCGGTCCGTTCAAGATCAGCGTCGTCATCACGCGGCACAACATGGCGGAGCTCGACGCGCTTCAGTCTCTCGCGGATGGGTACGGTGCACAGCTGCGGCTCACGCGGTTGCGTCCGTCGGGTCGGGGCGCGGACACGTGGCACGAGCTCCATCCGACGGCGGACCAGCAGATCGATCTCTACCGATGGCTGCAGGATCATCCGAACACCCTCACGGGCGACTCGTTCTTCCATCTCTCCGCGCTCGGTGATCCACTGCCGGGACTCAACCTCTGCGGCGCCGGGCGCGTCGTGTGCCTCATCGATCCGATCGGTGACGTGTACGCGTGCCCGTTCGTCCTGCACCCGGAGTTCCGCGCAGGGAGCGTGCGCGACGCAGGTGGCTTCACCGCAGTGTGGCGTGCATCGGAGCTGTTCGCGTCGCTTCGTGAGCCGCAGGCGGCAGGCGCGTGCGCGTCGTGCGGTTCGTATGACGCGTGTCAGGGCGGCTGCATGGCCGCGAAGTTCTTCACCGGCTTGCCGCTCGACGGGCCGGATCCCGAGTGCGCGCGACGGCCACGGCGAGCTCGCGTTGCTGGGCGCGACCTCGTCGGTACCTCGTGGTCCCGATCACTCGGTGCCGGTCCGCCTCGTCGCGAAACGGTGAGCCTTCTCGATCCGCTCGATCTCGGGGCGCGCCGCGCCCGCAACCGCATCGTGTTCGGGCCGCACGAGACCAACCTGGGTCGCCGGCGGGCCTTGTCGGATCGCCACGTCGCGTACTACCGGCGGCGCGCCTTGGGCGGCGCGGGGATCGTCGTCGTCGAGGAAACGTCCGTGCACGAATCGGACTGGCCGTACGAGCGGTCACCTCTCGCCGACGACGCGCCGCGGGGTTGGCAGGCGATCGCGGACGCTTGCCATGGTGAAGGTGCGCTGGTGATCGCCGCGCTCGGGCACAGCGGCGGCCAGGGATCGTCCGCGTACAGCCAGCTTCCTCTGTGGGCGCCGTCACGTGTTCCTGAGGTCAACACCCGTGAGGTGCCCAAGGCGATGGAGCCGGACGACATCCGCAAGGTGATCGACGGGTTCGCGCGACGCCGCCTCTGCGGCGATCGGCGCAGGCATGGATGGCGTGGAGATCAACGCCGGCCAGCACAGCTTGGTGCGCCAGTTCCTCTCCGGTCTCACCAACCAGCGCGACGACGAGTGGGGACAGGACCGGTTGTCATTTGCGCGCGAGGTGCTCGCGGCAACCCGTTTCGCCGCAGGGGCCGAGGCGATCGTCGGGCTCCGCCTCTCGTGTGATGAGTTGGCGCCGTGGGCGGGGATCGTGCCCGAGGCGGCGACGGAGATCGCGGTCGAGCTCGTGGATGCCGGCGCGGTCGACCTCGTCACGGTCGTCCGCGGCTCGATCTTCACGGTATCGGCGACGCGCCCCGACGGGCATACACCCCCGGGCTTCAACATCGAGCTCGCCCGATCGATTCGCGCCGCGCTCGACCGTTCGGTCGCAGTGATCGCGGAAGGTTCGATCGTCGACGTCGACCAAGCGGAGTGGGCTCTCACTGACGGCGTGTGTGACGCGGTCGAGATGACACGCGCGCAGATCGCCGATCCAGACGTCGTCCGCAAGCTGACTGCCGGTGACCCGTCGCGGATCCGGCCGTGCATCCTGTGCAACCAGACGTGCATGGTGCGCGATGCGCGCAATCCCATCGTCAGTTGCGTCGTGGAGCCGGCGTCCGGCCACGAGTGGGAGGACGAGCCGGTCGAGGGTCACGCTGACGAGGCGCGCCACGTGCTGGTCGTCGGTGGCGGGATCGCGGGGATGGAGGTCGCGCGTGTCGCTGCCGGCCGCGGCCATGCAGTCACTGTGGCCGAGGAGTCCGACGTCTTCGGTGGCGCCGTCCGCGTTGCGGCGCAAGGCTCGGGGCGCGAGCGCCTGGCAATGATCGCCGACTGGCTCGAAGCCGAGTGCGAGCGGCTCGACGTGACGTTCGAGCGGGGCCGTGAACTCTCGCCCGACGGCGTGGCCCACTTCGACGGTGACGTCGTGTTGTGCACCGGGTCGCGGCCGGGCCGACCGACCTACGAGGTTGAAGGCGACGCCACCGTCCGCACCGCGGCGGCCGTACTCGCCGGCGCTGCAGTGCCGGATGGGGCGATCGCGGTCTGGGATCCGATCGGCGGACCGATCGGCATCTCGGTCGCCGAGAGGCTTCGCGCAAGCGGTCGACGCGTTCATCTCGTGACGCCGGATCTGATTGCCGGCAACGAGTTGTCGCGCAGCGGCGATCTTGCTCCCGCGAACGTGCGACTCCTGAGCTCCGGCGTGGCCGTCGAGAAGCGTTCGCTGTTGCGCAGGGTGACACGCGAAGCGATCCAGTTGGAAGACCGGTTCACGGGAGAGCTCCGCCTGTTGCGCGTCGCTGCACTCGTCGACGCGGGCTATCGGTTGCCGGACGACGACTTGTGGCGGGAGACAGGCGAGCAGCTTCCGCGCGCCGGCGACGCCGTCGCGCCGCGTTCGATCTATGAAGCGATGCTCGAAGGCCGCCGCGCGGTACTCGCGCTCGAGCGCGCCCCGCGCACAGCTGACGGCGCCGTCGTAGGGATGACGTGAGCCGGTACCGCTACTTGTTCTCGCCGATGCGCATCGGTCCGGTGGTGGTGCGCAACCGCATCGTCTTCTCAGCTCACTTGACGAACTACGCAGAGGACGGCCTTCCCACCGAACAGCACGCTGCGTACTACGGAGCCCGTGCGGCAGGTGGGGCAGGACTGATCGTAACCGAGGAGCACTCCACCCATCCGACGGACTGGCCCTACGAGAAGTTGATCCACGGCTTCCACGCAGCGGTCATACCCGGCTACCGGCGCATCACCGACGCCGTCCACCGCCACGGCACGCCGATCTTCGCTCAGATCAACCACAACGGCGGACAGGGTTCGGGCATGTACACCCGTCTGCCCGTGTGGGCGCCGTCGCCCGTGGCCGACCCGCTGTTCCGCGAGGTGCCGAAGGAGATCGACCGCCGCGAGATCGCGGAGATCGTCGCGGGGTACGCGACGGTTGCCTCGCACTGCAAGGCGGGTGGGTTCGACGGCATCGAGCTGCAGTGCTCGCACAGCTCGATCGTGCGCGGCTTCCTCTCGCCCGCCATGAACATCCGTACGGACGAGTACGGAGGCCCGCTCGCGAACCGCGCCCGGTTGCTGTTGGACATCGTGGCCGCTGTGCGAGAAGCCATCGGCCGGAACCTCGCGCTCGGCGTTCGGCTGTGCGGCGACGAGCTCATCGAAGGTGGCACCACGATCGACGACGCGGTCGACGTCTCGCGCATGGTCGAGCAGCAAGGACTGACCGATTACTTGAACACGTCGATCGGTGTGGCGACGGCGAGCCTGTACATGATCGAGGCTTCGATGCAGGTGCCGCCCGGGTACGCGTTGTTCATCCCGTCGGCGCTGCGCAAGGCGGTCGACCTGCCGGTCGTGGGTGTTGGACGCTTCAAGGATCCGCTGCAGGCGGAGCGTGCGCTGGTCGAAGGTCATTGCGATCTCGTCGGTGTCGTTCGCGGGCAGATCGCCGACGCCGACTTCGCGGCGAAGGCACGAGCTGGTCTCGCGGAGGACATCCGGCTGTGCCTTTCCTGCAATCAGGAATGTGTCGGCCGCATGGGCCTCAACCGGTGGCTCGGTTGCATCGAGAATCCCCTGACCGGCCGGGAGGCAGAGGCCGATGGCGGCGGTCTCGGTACACAGCCACTTGCGAAGCCGCGCAAGGTCGTCGTTGTTGGAGGTGGACCCGCCGGACTCCAAGCGGCGAGCACGGGGGCAGCGCGCGGTCACGACGTGGTGCTGTTCGAGAGCAGCGACCAGTTGGGAGGTCAAGCTCGCATCGCCGCGTCGGTGCCAAGTCGCGCGGAGTTCGGCGACATCGTGCGCAACCTCGTGCATGCCTGCCGGCGTTCGGGCGTGGACACACGCCTCGGCTGCAGCGCGACCGTCGACACCGTGATGGCCGAACGTCCGGACGTGGTCGTGGTCGCAACCGGGGCCGAGCCCGCCCGGCCATACTGGGCGCCAGCTGACGCCGACAGGATCGTCGATGTGCGGGACGTGCTCGAGGACCGAGCCCGGCCGGAGGGACACGTCGTGGTTGTCGACGAGCTCGGCTTCCATCAAGCGACCTCGGTCGCCGAACTGCTCGCCGACCGCGGCTGCGCGGTCGAGGTCGTCACTCCCGGCATGGTCGTCGGCCAAGACCTCGGCGTGACGCTCGATCTCGAGCATTGGAACGTGCGGGCCGCAGCGAAGGGCATCGCGCAACGCACCGACCTCGTCCCCATGGGTTGGTCGCCGGGCAGGCTGACCTTGCTGCACCATCCGACGGGCGAGAACATCGAGACGCGTTGCGACTGGATCGTGCTCGCAGTGCCGCAACAACCGGTCGAATGGCTGTACCGCGAGCTCTGTGACCTGGTAGGTGTCGAAGTCCACCGCATCGGCGACTGCGTCGCGCCGCGTCGAGCGCACGCGGCCGTGATCGAAGGCGAACGCGTCGGAGCCGCGCTGTGACACGAATGCTGGCGGTCATCGTCGTGCGAGACGCCGTACTGCCCGCAGGCGCGGACGAGTGCGTCGCAGAAGCAGGCGGTCGTGCCCTGTTGTGCGGCTCGGGCACGGAAGCAGCAGCGAAGCACCTCGTTGCTGCGGTGCAGGTGCGGTGCGCCGAGATCGGTTCGTGGGCGCCCGGTGCATGGGCCCGAGCGTTGACATCCGCGCTCGAGCAGGAGCGAGTCGTCGTCCTGCCTGCGTCGGCGGATGGCCGCGACCTCGCGCCGCGGCTGGCGCACGCGCTCGGCCGTCCTCTGCTCGCAGGCGCGATCGCGGTCGACGAGCAGCGCGTCGTGCTCGTGCGCGGCGGCGGACTCCTGGCCGAGACCCACGCCGTCGACGGCCCGGTGGTCGCGACCTTGGAGCCGGGCGTCCGCGGTGTCGAACCCGCAAATGGCGCGCCGGCGATCGAGCATGTCGACATCACGGTCGAAGCCGGCCACGATCCAGAGCTGATCGAGCTCGTGCCCGCTGACCCGGCGACCGTGGATCTCGCCGAAGCGTCGCGCATCGCCGCTGGTGGCGCCGGACTCGGTGGCCCCGGGCCATTTGCAGTGCTGCGGCGGGTGGCGATCGCGCTCGGGGCGTCATATGGCGCCAGTCGTGTCGCGGCCGATGCCGGATGGGTACCGCAGGACCGGTTCATCGGCACCACCGGCGTCGCGGTCGACCCCGACCTCTACATCGCGCTCGGCATCTCCGGTGCAGTGCAGCATGTGTCCGGGCTGGGCACGCCGGACCACATCATCGCCGTGAACACCGACGCGAGTGCACCGATGATGGGCATGGCCGATCTCGCGATCGAAACGGATGCGCGGGCGTTGCTCGACGAGCTCGCGGCGTCGCTTGGATGTGTTGTCGTGAGTGAGCCCTTTGATGTGGTGGTCGTCGGCGCCGGCCCGGCCGGATCGACGGCTGCTCTGGTCCTGGCACGCGCCGGCAAGCGCGTCATGCTGGTCGAGCGCGGTCCGTTCGCGGGGTCCAAGAACATGTACGGCGGCGTCGTCTACGCCCGTGTGCTCGATCGCCTGATCCCGAAGTGGTGGGAGGAGATTCCGGTCCAACGCTGGGTCACGCGGCGGGCGACGATGCTCCTCACCGAGACACAGAGCCTCACCATCGACTTCCGTTCACAACGTTGGAGCGCGGCGCCCTACAACGGCTGCACGACGTTCAGGCCCGACTTCGACTCCTGGCTCGCAGGCAGAGCCGAAGCGGCGGGAGCGATCCTGATCACTTCGACGACGGCGACGGGGCTGCTGCACGACGAGCGGGGACGAGTGTGCGGTGTTCGTACCGACCGTGATGGAGGCGACATCGAAGCGCCGATCACCATCGCATGTGACGGCGTGAACTCATTCCTCGCCAAGGAAGCGGGCCTGTACCACCACCAGGAAGCTGCGCACTTCACGCTCGGAGTCAAAGAGGTGCTTGCGCTTCCGCGAGCAGAGATCGACGCACGCTTCGCGCTCGCCGGCGACGAAGGCGCGGACTTCGAGATCCTCGGCGGCACCGGCGGCGTGCCCGGCGGCGCGTTCCTCTACACGAACGCCGAGTCGATCTCGATCGGCGTCGTGCTGCACCTTCCTGCACTCGCGAAGTCAGGGCGCCGTCCCGAGGAGTTCATCGATGCCGTGAAGTCGCACCCGTCGATCGCGCCACTCGTGGCGGGCGGCGAGCTCAAGGAGCACTCCGCGCACCTCATTCCAGAAGGTGGCTACGCGGCGATGCCCGACCTCGCCACCGACGGTCTCCTTGTTGCGGGCGACGCCGCAGGGCTCTGCCTCGCCGCGGGCATCTGGCTGGAGGGCGTCAACTTCGCCATCGGCTCTGGTGCCGCGGCCGCCGAGACCGCGATCGATGCGTTGCGCGCAGGAGACACCACCGTCGGCGCGCTCGGTGGCTACCGCAGGAAGCTCGAAGCGAACTTCGTGTTGCGGGACCACAAGAAGCTGCGGCTCGCACCGCGGCTGGTGCTGTCCGACCGCGTCCAGCACGTGTACCCGAACATCGTGTGCGACATGGTGGAGTCGCTGTTCACCGTCGACAACCCGAGGCCCAAGGTCGGTGGCGTTCGGGCGACGTGGCGAGAGCTTCGCGCCTCGAACGTCCGCCTTCGTGACACGCTCAAGGATGCGTGGACGGTCCTGAGGACGTACGGATGACCGCGCCGCACACCACCCATCTGCCGCTGATCTCGTTCGAGGACCGCATGGCCACTGTCGAGTTCCGTGTCGCGCCGGACGCGCACATCGTCGTCGACGGTGATGCGTGCCGAGGGTGTACGACACGCGAATGCGTGACCGCCTGTCCCTCCAACCTCTTCGTGCCCACGGCCGACGGTGGCATCCTCTTCAATTACGAGGAGTGCTTCGAATGCGGCACGTGCTACATGATCTGCAACACCGACGGCGCGATCACGTGGCGGTACCCCGAAGGCGGCCACGGTGTCGTGTTCCGGAGGTCGTGAGAGTGGTCGAGCCGTGATCGCTGCGTGCATGAAATGGGTCGACCGCCGACCGGAAGTCGACCCGTTGACCGGTGAGGTGCACACCGACGCCCGCACGTCGGGCGCGTCCGACGCCGACGAGGCCGCGCTGGAATGGGCGCTTCGGATCGGTGAAGCGTGGAACGTCGAGGTCGTTGCGGTGAGCGCAGGACCAGCGCCCGCCGATGCGATGCTGCGCGACGCCGTCGCCGCCGGCGCGGCGCGCGCCGTCCGTGTCGACATCGAAGCCTCAGTGCCGAGCAACGATGTCGCGGCGTCGATCTGCTCGTCGCTCTTCGACAGCGTGTCCGTCGTCGTGTGCGGCGCGTGGAGCATCGACCGCGGGTCCGGCTCGGTCCCTGCGTTCCTTGCGGCTCGTCTCGACGCGGCGCAAGCCCTCGGACTGGTGAGCCTCTCGTTCGACTCGTCGCAGGCGAAGATGATCGAAGCAGAGCGCCGGCTCGACCGCGGGCGCCGAGAGCGGCTGCGAGTGACGGCCCCTGCGGTCATTTCCGTCGAAGGCGGCAGCATCCGGTTGCGGCGGGCGACACTCGACCGTGTGCTGGCCGCTCGCTCGATCGACATCGACCTGCGCGATGGGGGAGGCTCGCCGTTCCGGCCGCGACACCGATCCGGACCGCGCCGTTCCGACCTCGGCCTCGCGTGCTGGCGGCCCCGTCGTCGGGGCTCAGCGTGCGCGAACGCATCCTGTCGCTCAGCGGCGCGCTCGTCGATCGGCAGCCGCCGCGGCTCGTGCGCCTCGACCCGGCGGCCGCGGCGGACGAGCTCCTCGCGCAGTTGCACGCGTGGGGCTGTCTGTGAGGCTCGATGAGGTGACGTGGCCGGAGGTGGCAACTGCATCCGGCAGAACGGTGCTCGTCGTCCCGCTCGGATCGACGGAGCAGCATGGTCCGCATCTCCCGCTGTCGACGGACACCGACATCGCGGTCGAGCTCGTGAGTCGGCTGGCGGCCGCGCGCGGCGACATAGCCGTGGCTCCTGCGTTGGCGTATGGATCCGCGGGCGAGCATGCCGGTTTCCCGGGCACGCTGTCGATCGGCCAGGACGCGTTCGAGCTCGTGGTCGTCGAGCTCGTCCGATCAGCCGATGCGTTCGCGGCGGTCGTGTTGGTGTGCGCGCATGGTGGCAATGCCGAACCGCTCGCACGCGCGGTCAGCACGTTGCGACGCGAGGAACGGCGCGTGCTTGCGTGGATGCCGCACCACTACGTGGATGCGCATGCCGGCAGGTCCGAGACGTCGTTGCAGCTCGCGCTCGACGCGGGTCGCGTGCGGGTCGACGCCGCCGTGCCCGGCATCGTGCAACCGCTGGACGAGCTCGAACCGATGCTGCGGTCCGCCGGCGTGCGCGCGGTGTCGTCCAACGGCGTGCTCGGTGACCCGTCGGGCGCGTCGGCGTCGGAAGGTCGGGCGCTACTCGACGCCATGAGCACGAGCTTGATCGCAGCCGTGGATGGTTTCCTTGCCTGAGCGTGTCGCGATCGTCACCGGTGCGGCGCGTGGCATCGGCGCCGCCACAGCCGTACGGCTGGCGTCGGACGGCTGGCGTCTCGTGCTCGTCGACCGAGCGAAGGATGATCGGGCGCTCGCGTATCCGCTCGCGACCGAGAAGGAGCTACGCGCCGTCCGCGACGAGTGTGGCGGTGACGAGCGGGCACTCTCCGTCATCGCTGACGTGGGCGATCAGGCCGCGCTCGACGACGCGGTGGCGACCGCGGTAGATCGGTTCGGCGGACTCGACGCTGCCGTCGCAGTCGCGGGTGCGATCGTCGGTGGTTCGCCTGCGTGGACAACTTCCGAGGAGGCGTGGAACGCGATGCTGACGATCAACCTCGAGGGAGTGTGGCGGCTTGCGAACGCCGCGGTCCCTGCGCTGCTGCGGCGGCCGCGGCCGCGACAAGGCCGGTTCGTCGCCGTTTCGTCAGCCGGCGGCATCCGAGGGCTGCCGCTGCTGTCCGCGTACTGCGCGGCGAAGCACGGGGTGATCGGTTTCATACGGAGCCTCGCGGCCGAGCTCGGTCCGGAAGGCATCACCGCCAACGCCGTTGCGCCGGGCTCGACGAGAACCGCGATGCTGGACGCATCCGCTGCCGTCTACGGGATCGATCCGCAGGACTTCGCGGGACATCATCAGCTCGCCCGGCTCGTGGAACCCGGCGAGGTGGCGGCGCTGCTGGCGTGGGTGTGCAGCACCGACAGCGGCGCAGTGACGGGCGCCGTGCTGCCCGTCGACGCTGGCATGACCGCCAGCTGATGCTGCCAACCCCTCCGCCCCGTCGCGCACATTGTCGACTGGGCCACCGATCCACGTGGCCGAGTCGACACAGAAGGGATGGTGGCGCGGTCTGTGTCGACTCAGCCACCGAAACGGTGGCCGAGTCGACACAGAATCGGCGCTCGTGTTCCGTGGCCACTCGACGCCAGCGAGTCCGCGATGGTCGAGTTGACCGAGGCAGGGCAGTGCGGTCTGTGTCTGCTGAGACACCGAAACAGTGGCTGAGTCGACACAGAGTTCCGGGCGGTGACGTCTGTGTCTGCTGAGCCACCTGATCCGGTGGCTGAGTCGACAATGTGCGGGAACGGGGGTGGCGTGACGCCGCTGCTGCCAGCTGATTGGCGGGTCGTGCTCGATCCGGGGGTGCGGCGCGTCGACGGGGGGTCGGTGCTCGTCGGTGGATCGCCATTGCGCCTGCTCCGGCTCACCGCCGCCGGAACCGTGCTCGTCGACCGGCTCGTCGCCGGCGAGCCCGTACCGCAGTCCCAGGGCGCGCAGCGCCTCGTGCGGCGGTTGCTCGACGCCGGCATGGCAAACCCGCGGCCCGGAGAGTCACCGTTCGAGCCAACGGATGTCACCGTCGTCATCCCGGTGCGAGACAGGCCCGACGACCTCGCTGCCACACTCGCGACCATCGGTGCCGTCGGCGCGGTCGCTGTCGTCGACGACGGCTCGAAGGACGTCTCTGTCGCGCGCGAACCTCAAACCGGCACCGCACGACGTACCTCCGGCACGAGCTCGCTCGCGGTCCTGCGGCTGCGCGCAACACCGGCTGGCGAGCGACGAGCACAACACTCGTCGCGTTCGTCGACGCGGATTGCGAGCCGCAACAAGGGTGGCTCGATCGGCTCCTGCGGCACTTCGGCGATCCCTGCGTCGCCGCGGTCGCGCCCCGCATAACCAGTCGCATTCCCTCGACGCTGCCGGATGTGCTCGCCCGTTACGAGAGCGCGGTCCCTACCCTCGACCGCGGCCCCGATGAGGCGCTCGTGCGACCCCGCAGCCGAGTGCCGTTCGTCCCGACCGCAGCGCTGGTCGTTCGACGCGAGGCGTTGGTCGCGCTCGGAGGATTCGACGAGGCGATGCGAGTCGGCGAAGACGTCGACTTCGTGTGGCGGATGCACGAAGCTGGTTGGTCGGTTCGCTACGAGCCTTCCGTCCACGTGTCCCACGCAGCGCGGCCCACCGCAACGGCATGGTTGCGCCAGCGCTTCGACTACGGCACATCAGCAGCGGCACTTGCGCGACGTCATGGTTCAGCGGTCGCGCCGCTGGCCGTGTCGCCGTGGAGCGCAGCGGCCTGGACACTCGCGGGCCTGGGCGCGCCGCTCACGGGCACCGCGGTCGCGGCCGGCACGACCGCGCTCCTCGCGCCGCGGCTCGAGGGTCTGGAGCATCCGTGGGAGGAGGCGGCACGGCTTGCCGGCAGAGGACACCTCTACGCCGGCCTGTCAGTCGCCGGTGCCGTCCGGCGGCCGTGGTGGCCAATCGCGGCTACGGCAGCACTCGTGTCACGCCGCGCCTGCGCCGGCGTGCTGGCTGCCGTCACGATCCCGGCGTGGCTCGACTGGCAACGGCTGCGCCCCGAGCTCGATCCCGTGCGGTGGACGGCGATCAGGGTCATCGACGACGTCGCCTACGGGGCCGGCGTCTGGCGCGGCTGCATCCGTCATCGGTCGCTGGCCGCGCTGAAGCCCGACCTGACCTCGTGGCCGGGACGGCGTTCGGCGATCGATGTCAGCGAGACGTGACGTGCTCGCCCCGGAGGACAACCCCGGGACGCTCGCCCGAAGCGTCGGGCACGCCGTCGATCCGGATCGGCGTGCCGTTGACGAGCACGTGGTTCATCCCCGTGGGTGCGTCCGCGGTCAAACGCTCGCCGTTGGCGGGAAAGTCGTACAGCCGGCGGAGCGGACCGGGGTCGATGGTCTCCGGGTCGAAGACGCACACGTCGGCGGCCTTGCCCACTTCCACCGTGCCCCGATCGGCGAGCCCGAACACACGGGCCGGCTCGCCCGTGAGCTTGTAGATCGCGCGCTCGAGCGTGAGCACCTCCTTCTCCCGCACCCAGTTGCCGAGGAGGTCTGTGGCGAAGCAGGCATCGCACAACTGCGACACGTGCGCGCCCGAGTCGGCGAGGCCGAGCAGCGTTCCCTCCCGGCGGAGGAGCCAGGCGATCCCATCGGCGTCGTCGTTGGCGAGCACCGACCAGAACCGCGTTTGCAGCTCATCCTCCAAGGAGATGTCGAGCACGACATCGAGCGGCGTGCACCCGCGCTCTGCCGCGAGATCGACGACTGTCCGTCCGACGAGCTCCGGGAACCGTTCGCTCTCGGCCACCGACAGCGACGTCCAGTTGAACGGCAGCCCCTGCGCGAGATCCTCGAGCGCCCGTTCGCGCCATTGCGGATCGCGGTATTGCGCGATGCGACCCTCGAGATCGAGCGCCATCAGCCGCGAGAAGCTCTCACGGGTGTTCATCGTGAACGGTTGCAGCAGGTTCATCTGGAACACGAGCGGACGGACGGAGATCTGCGGCCAGACTTCGATGCCGCGAGCACGAACCTCGTCGTGACGCTCGATCAGCTTCTCGTGGTACGGGAAGCCCTTGACGGTCAGCAGCGCGGTCCAGGTGAACGGACGCTGGATCCGTGCCTGCAGGTCGAACACCTCGTCGAAGCTGATGACTCCTCCCGGCAGGAGCGCGACGACACCGCGGTTCGCTTCGTGCAAGGGCTCGAGGAGCGCGGTGAGCTCCGCGAGATCCGCGACCCGCGAGGGCACGGGACGCCCGCTGTCACCGTTGTGGGTCGGTGACGCGCTCGACGCGAAGCCGATCGCTCCGCCGTCGATGGCTCGCGCGATGACATCTTGCATCTGCTCCAGCTCGTCGTCGCTCGCGGCGCGCTCGTATGCCTCCTCGCCCATCACGTACAGCCGCACCGCGGTGTGCCCGACATAGCAGCCGAAGTTCAGACCGACGCCCCGGCGTTCGATCGCGTCGAGGTACTGGGCAAAGGTCTCGAAGTCGCCCCACGGCACCCCGACCGACAGCGTGTCGAAGCTCATGTCTTCGACGTTCTGCAGCGTCCGCGCCAGCAGGGAGACGCTTTCCGGTTTGATCGGCGCGATCGAGAACCCACAGTTCCCGGCGACGACGCTCGTCACGCCGTGGAACGAGGAAGGCGTGAGCGCCGGATCCCAGAAGACCTGCGCGTCGTAGTGACTGTGGATGTCGATGAATCCGGGCGCCACGACCTGTCCGCTCGCGTCGAGCTCATGGTCGCCGTGTAGCCGCGACCCGATCTCGACGATCCGGCCGTCGCGGACCGCGACATCGGCGGGCCGGCCCTCCGCTCCGGTGCCGTCCACCAACGTTCCTCCACGGATGACGATGTCGCCGTCCATACGTGCCCCCTGTCTGTGTCGTCCGAGACGCTACAGGTCAGTGGGAGGCCCGGTAGAGGTCGCGAAGCACCAGGACTTCCGCGAGATGGTGGATCGCTTCCCGGTTGATGTGCAACACGAGGTCCGCGTACGGGAACTCGGCGAACGGCCCTTCGGCCGGTCCGACTGCGCGTTCGAGGCCCTCGGCATCAAGGCTCCGGACGCCAGCCACCCACCGCGTGTACGCGTCGTCGAGCGCGGCGAGCGCGCTGCGCGCATCGCCTGGCCACACCGCCGTGTCATAGCTCGCCGGCGGACCACCGAAGTGACTCGCGGTCCGTTGCGCAAAGATGCCGATCGTCACGTGGCCGAGCCGCCACGCGATCGTCGTGACCGGTGGCGGTGGCGGCTCCGGGTACTCGAAGTCCATTACGAGGTCGCCGGCGCCGACCGACATCTTGCCGCGTGCTTCAGATCGGGGCCGGATGCTCCAGCACGCGTCCACCGGCTCCCAGAAGTACTCATCGTCGGTCAGCGTCTCGAGTCGCGGACGCACGTGGTTGTCCCAGTGCCACGTCAGCTGCTCGGACAGGTGCGCCGTCCAATCCATCTCGCGCCTCCGGACTCAGCGCTTGCGCGGCAGCGACTTCGCGTATGCCACGCCCATGTCGACCCACTTCGAGAGCTGCCGTCTCTGACGCACGTCGTTGCTGTCGACTCGCAGCCAGCCGCGCATCGATCGGCCGCCCATCTCCATCGGGCGCGCGTTCGTCTTCGCAACGAGCGCCTCGCCCTCGGCAGGATCGACACGGACCATCAGCCCACCCTGACCGCTGGCCGCCACGGCCATGTTGCCGCCGATCAGGAACGCGAGCCCGCCGAACATCTTCTGCTCGCCCATGTCGGGTTCGTGGGCGAGCAACCCGCGGATCCGATCGGCGAGCCTCACGTCATAAGCCACCGCGCCATCGTACGGAGGCCACGTTGATCGCGGTATCCGGCCGTATCGTCGAGTAGCGGTGAGAGCCACGAGCACCGTGCGTCCCGAAACCGTCGTAGCTGCACCCCGTCGCTTCGTGATCGCGACGCTTCTGTGCGTGCCGGCGATCATCGCGTACAACTGGTGGGCGATCGTGCCGTTCAGACCCGGGCTGCTCCAGTCCGTGAATTCCTTCTTCAGCGACCTCGAGGTCAAGGGCGCACGCGACGCGGCGCTGTTCGGTCGGTTGGATGTCCTCGCGGGCACCCTGTTTCTCGTCGCGCTGGTCCTGTCTCGTCGGCCTGAGCGCGAGCGACGATGGGAATGGGCGCTGTTCGTGACCTTCGCAGCAGCGGCGGCCGCTGGCGGCTTGTTTCCGTTCTCGTCCGCGGAGGGGACCGACCCTGCCTGCCGCACCGCGGAGTGGCACTTCGAGCTTCCCGTGCACCACTACATGCACGTCGTGCTGTCGGCCGTCGAATTCCTGTCGGTCACCGCGGCGCTACTGCTGGCGCGGCGCCGGACGAGACGTGGAGTTTCGCATCCGGTCGAAGCTCGAGCGTTTCGATGGCTCGCGGCGATCGTCGTCGTCGGCTATCTGCCGTTGGCGGTCGCCTACTTCAGCGACCGACTCGCCGCGCTCGTCGAGCCCGTCTACTTCATCGCCTTCAGCCTCGCCACGTTCACGGAAGTCGCCGGCGCGGCGTGGGAGGGTCGAAGAAGCACGCTGCGCAGCCCCAGCGAAGCGGCTGCTAGTCGTGCATCCCGTACGCCTTGTCGACCCTGCCTTCGTAGATGACGCGGCCTTCTTCGCGCATCGTGTGCAAGAACCGCTCCTCGTCGAGCTCGTCGCCGTACCAGCTCAACGGGCCACTCGGCTTGCCCTGGATGCCGCGGAAGAACCGAAGGCTCAGCTCGGGCACGTCAGGTCCGTCGAGGATCGTCACGGTCGTCTCGAGGGTCAGGTAACCGAATTCGCCATCGAACACGAAGAACGTGGCGCGCGGATCACGACGGAGCCGCTTCGTCCGCACCCGGTCCCGGGTGCCGCTGCTCCAGATCCTGCCGTCGACCAACTTCACGCCGACCCGAATCGCTTTCGCGATGCCATCGCTGCCGACGGTGATCATGGCCGCCGAGACGTTTCTGTCGAGGAAGTCCTTGTCGCTGTCGGTGAGGCTCATGAGGCCAAGCTACGAAAACGCAGCGAGAATCGCAGCCCTCGGCGTAGCCTCACCATCCCGTGCCGGTGAACGAACGAAGCTGGATCGCGGTCATCGGTGATCGGATCGCCGGCTTCGAACCGCACGACACGATCGAGTCGTCCATCGAACACGCGTCGAACCCGTTCTCGTTTGCGGCGCCCCGAGCCCGCTGGCTGGCGACCGACGACCTCGAGGCGGATGCTGATGGTCTGTTGGACGGGACGGCTGGTGTCTGGTGCGCGCCCGGCGGACCGTTCCGGAGCATGGAGGGCGCGCTTCGGGGGATCGCGTGGGCGCGGACGCGGGGGGTGCCGTTCATCGGTACGTCCGCGGGCTTGCAGCATGCAGTCGTCGAGTTCGCCAGGAACGTCCTGGGCCACCCCGCGGCGGCACATGCCGAGTACGGCCGCGACGGCGAGCTGTTCATCGACGAGCTTCTCTGCTCCCTCGTCGGTCAGACGATGGAGGTCGACGTCGTTGACGACGAGCTCAGGCGCATCTACGGGACGACGCGCTCCACGGAGAAGTACTACTGCCGCTTCGGCGTCAATCCGCGATGGCAGGCGCAGCTGCACGACGCCGGTCTGCGCATCGCCGGTGTCGACGCTCGCGGATCGCGACGTCCGCGTGATGCGACTCGAAGGTCATCCGTTCTATGTTCTGACGCTGTTCGTACCGCAGACATCGTCCACGACGACGCGTCCTCATCCGCTGATCACTGGGTTCCTCAGCGCGGCGGTGATGGCAAGGGGTGCTGCTTGAAGAAGTCCCAAATCGTCTGCGAGGCGTTGATCTGTTTCGTGGTCAGCCCGAGTTGCGGGGGCGAGAACGCCGAGCCCGGCCACGTGTGGCCGCCGCCGTCGATGATGTAGAACACGGCGGCGCTGCCGTCCTTGCAGTTGTTCCACGTGCGGCGACGGACCTCGGTGCCGAGACGTTCCTCTGCGAAGTTGGGGTCGCAACCGTTGTGTGCCGCCCACATGGACATGGCGTCGCTCGGAGCGCCGAGCACGGGCATGCCGCAGCAGCGCACCGCGCCACCCTCGAACGGCACGACCGGGTCGGCTGTGCCCGAGAACCCTTCGAACGCCAGACGTCGCGTGTTGTTGCAGACCATCGGGTACAGGACGACGGCGACCGGCGCGAACGCAGCGAAGCGATCGGCGCTGAGGCATGCGAGCACCGACGACATCGCACCACCGTCGGACATCCCGGTCGAGTAGACACGGAGAGTGTCGACGCAGAACTGCGTCTCGATGCGGTCGAGAAGCGCGCCGACCATCTGGATGTCGTTCTGCAGGCCGGGTTCGCCCGCCAGGTTGAAATGACGGCCGCCCCGGTCCTGACCATCAGGCGCCACGATGATGAAGTCGTCGCGGTCCGCCAGTGGACGGAAGTCGCCGTACCCCATCTGCTGGAGGGCGTTCGACCCGTAGCCGTGGAAATCGAACACGACGGGTACGGGCCGGGAGCCGTCGTACGCGGCCGGCACGTAGAGCTGGTACGTCCGAGGCATCCCCTGGAAGTCGAAGGTCTCACTCGTCTGTCCCGGCGCATGCGGTCGGGCGCAGGAGACAGCCGATTCAGATGGGCTGCTCGACGCGGCCGATGACGACGAGCCCGAAGCGGAAGGCTTCGTATCACTGCTACACGCGACGGCGCACAGCATGAGGACGGCACCGACACCGAGAACTCGTCCCGATTGCATCATGCGAAGCTACGGCCCGATCGGCAGCCGGGTGTGGCAGTGCCCAGCTGAGCGCGCTGTTACGAGCGTTTCCGCGTCGCGGCGCTTGCCCTCGTGCATCGCCTGCACTCTCGCGATCGGGATGGCACGGCCCTCCTCGATGAGTTCGCTGCTCAATGCCTGCGGTGCCGGCATGAGCGACGCCCACGGATCGCGATCGCCCAGACGCTCCAGCGCCGTGTGGATGGTGAACTCTGACGGCGTGACGTCGTCGAGCTCGTCCCAGCTCACCGGAAACGAGACCGGCACGCCAGGGCGCACGCGTGGGCTGTAGGCCGCGATCACCGTCGCCCCGCCACCCACGCGTGTCGCGTCGACGAACACCTTGTTGCCGCGGTTCTCCTTCATGAACTCGGTGGTGGCCGCCTCGGGATCGAGCTGTTCCACGCGAGCCGCGATCGCGCGCGTGGCGGCGGCCGACTCTTCCAGCGATGCGTCGAGGTCGATGGGAACGAACACATGCACACCCTTCGCGCCGCTCGTCTTGACTGCGCCTTGCAAGCCGGCGTCGGCCAGGGCTTGGCGGACGACGTGCGCCACATGGACTGCCATGGCGAACCCGTCGCCCTCCGGTGGGTCGAGATCGAGGATGAGATGGGTGACGTTGGCTGGACGTTGCATCGTCACGAGTGCGGGGTGGTACTCGATGGCGCGCTGGTTCGCGAACCACAGCAACGTGCGCCGGTCGTTGCACAACGCGTACGACACCTCGCGCTTCGATGCTTCGGCCCAGAGCGTCACCGTCTCGATCCACGTCGGCGTGTACTTCGGCATGTTCTTCTGCATGAACGCGTCCTGACCGCGATGCACGCGGATGACCGACAGCGGGCGATTCTCCAACACCGCGATGATTCGATCGCGAACGGCGTCGAGGTAGTCGACCAGATCTCGTTTCGTCGCGTTGGCGCCGTCGAACAGCGGCTGATCGAGGTTGGTCAGTGGTACCCCGTCGCGCGACTCGTCGGTGTCTTTCGTGCTCACCTTCCCATCATGATCCCGCCAGCGGAGCGAATGTTGGTGCGCCGTGGTTGCCGGGGCGGCCACGGCGACTCGGAGTTCGCTGGATGTTGTTTGCTCAACGGCGGCGACGCCTCAGCCGATCGTGGAACAGTGCCGCTCTGGCGGCATTCGCACCGCATGCACCGTGGACCCCGCTGCCGGGATGTGCGGACGCCGACGCCAGGTAGAGCCCCTTGACCGGCGTTTCGGCGCGCGCGAGCCCCGGCAGCGGCCGGAACACGAGCTGCTGGTGAAGCTCCGCGGTGCCGCCGCTCAGGTCGCCGAGCACGAGATTCTCGTCGGCCGCTTCGAGTTTCGGCGGCGACATGACGTGGCGGCCGATCACACGGTCACGGAAGCCGGGGGCGTGCGCCTCGACGCGATCCTCCATCCGGCTGACGAACGCTTCGGTCTCACGCTCGTTCCACTTACCCGTGATGCCGTCAGGCCCCGCGTCGCCTCGGATCTCCTGCGGGGCGTGTGCATATCCCCACGCGGCCTCCGTGCCGGTGGGGCTGCGAGTGGAGTCAGTGGTGGTCATCTGGCCGAGCAGCACGAACGGCTTGTCCGGAACGAGACCGCTCGCCAGCTGCGCGTGCGTGAACGTGAGCTCCCGCGACGAGTCGGCAAGGTGAACGGTTCCGGCTCCGCTGACGGCAGCGTCGCGCCACGGAATGGGCGCGGCGAGTGCCCAGTCGACCTTGACGGTGCCGGGGCCACGTTCGAACCGCGTCAGGCGGTCCAGCACCCGAGCCGGAAGGTGGGCCGCACCGACGAGATGGCGGTACAGCGCGACGACGTCTGTGTCGGCGAGGACGGCCTTCGTGGCGTGGACGGGATCTCCCGACACCTCGACTCCGACCGCACGACGACTGCGCACGATCACCTTGTCGACGTGCGCGTCGCAGACGAGCGATCCGCCTTTCGCCAGCAGTCGCGACACCAAGGCGTCCGTGATCCCTTGCGCGCCACCTCGTGGTACCGGGTACCCGATCTGCTGACCCAAGCCTGCCAGGATGAACCCGAACAGGCCGCTGCCCGCCGCTTCCGGGCTCGTGTCGGCATGCATCGCCGTGGCGGTCAGCAGCAGCCGGCCCCCTTCCCCGCGGAAGCGCTCGGTCGCCATGCGGCGCACCGACAGCAGCGCGAGCCTCGCAAGCTCCACACCACCGGAGATGCGGAGCCGCGCTGCGAGCTTCGCAATCGCCTTCACGGGTGGGAACGGCTCGAGCAGCAACTCCAGGAAGGCGGGCGTCGCGCGGTCGAAGAGTCCGTACAGGTCACGCCATGCATCGCCGTCGCCGGGCGCGAACCGGTCGAGGCTCGCGCATGTCGTGTCGAGGTCCCGCGACAGAACCGCCGCCGGCCCGTCAGGGGTGGGATGCGCGAGGACCACGGGCGCGTGTCGCCATTGCAGCCCCCACCGCTCCAAGTGGAGGCGCTGCATGACGGGCGACGCTGCGGTCAACGGATAGAAGGCCGAGAACAGGTCGTTCGTGAACCCGGGAGCCGTCACCTCCGCGCTGCGGACCGCACCACCTGGTACGGGTTGTGCCTCGAGGATCACGACGGACCAGCCCGCGTCCGCCAGGAGGTTGGCCGCGACTAGACCGTTCGGTCCCGCGCCGATCACGACGGCATCTGGCATCACCGCGACCCTACGGCCAACTCACCACGGGCGACGAGCTCGCCGCGCCGGGCGCTCATCAGGCGCCGCGGCCCGGTAACGTCCCGTTCGGTGTCTCATGTGTTGGTCGGTTTGAGGTTGGTCGGCCCACGAGGCGAGGATTGAGGACGATGGCAGAGCAGGTTCCGCTGGTGAACTACCTGGTGCTGGGCGACGAACCGCACCTCCGCGCGCATGAATGTACGCAGTGCGGCGCGCGGTTCTTCGATCGGCGCAACGCGTGTGCGTCGTGCTTCGGCACATCGTTCAAGGACGTCGACATCGCGACCGAGGGGGAGTTGCGGGCGTTCACGATCGTGTCCCTTGCGGCACCCGGGATCCCGGTGCCGTTCGTCGCCGGCGTCGTGGACTGCGACGGGACATCGGTGCGCGGCAACGTCATCAACACGGAGCCCGACGCCGATCATGTGAAGCTTGGTATGAAGGTGAAGCTCGCGACCTATCTGGTCGGAACCGACGACAACGGCACCGAGGCCGTCGGCTTCGGCTTCGAACCTGTCTGACTGGTCTGAGAGGAGAACGACATGGCTGAGCAGGTATGGATCCTCGGGATCACGATGACGAAGTTCGGCAAGCATCCCGACAAGGACACCGTCGATCTCGCCGCCGAGGCCGCCATGGGCGCGCTCACCGACGCGGGTACGACGATGGACAAGATGGGCGTCCTCGCTGCGGGCAACCTGATGGGCGGCGGCGGCATCGGCCAGCAGTTGCAGAAGCAGGTGGGCCAGACCGGCATCCCCGTCTACAACGTGTCCAATGCGTGCGCCACCGGCGCGACCGCCTTGCGCACCGCCATCATGGCCGTGAAGGCAGGCGAGTGCGATTACGGCTTGGCCGTCGGGGTCGAGAAGCTGGCCGGTGCCGGTCTGCTGGCAGGTGGATCGGCGAAGTCCGACGGGAAGGTGTACGAGCCGAGGGGCCGCTACGGGTCAGTCGCTCCCACCGATGGCCGTATCGGGACGGAGACGATGCCCGGGGTGTTCGCCCAGATCGGCATGGAGTACGGCCACAAGTACGGCGGCACGAGCTTCGAGCTGTTCGCCAAGATCTCCGAGAAGAACCACGCGCACTCGACGCTGAACCCGCTCGCCGCGTACTCCAAGCGGTTCACGCTCGACGAGATCATGAACGACGTCATGATCGCCTACCCGAACACTCGGCCGATGTGCTCGGCCAACTGTGACGGCGCGGCCGCCGCGGTCGTCGTGTCCGACACCGAGCTCAAGAAGCTGTCCAAGGCCCAGCAGAAGCGGGCCATCAAGGTCTCGGCGTCAGTGCTCACGACCGATCCGTGGGAAGACGCGTGCCAGATCCTCCCCAACGTGAACACGCTCACCCGCAACGCCGCGACCCAGGCGTATGAGCAGGCGGGCGTCGGGCCAGACGAGCTCGACATGGTCGAGTTGCACGATTGCTTCGCGACCGCCGAGCTCGTGCACTACGACAACCTGATGCTCTGCGAGCCGGGCGGCGCGGTCGACTTCTTCAACAGTGGCGTCACGTGGCGTGATGGCAAGACGCCGGTGAACGTCTCGGGCGGCCTTGAATCGAAGGGTCATCCCATCGCCGCGACCGGTATCGCCAACATCTGGGAGGTCTGTCACCACCTCCGCGGCGAAGCGGGCGATCGGCAGATCGAAGGCGCCAAGGTCGGACTCGCGCACGTGATCGGGCTCGGCTCCGCATGCGGGGTGCACATCCTCGAGAAGGCCGCGGCCTGACGCTGGACAGCGCCACGACGCATTCGACTGTCGTGCATTGACACGTCTACCGGACGTGTCAATGCACGATGGTGGACCGGCGACGTGAGCACCCGTTTCCACCAAACACGTTCGTGTCGGGCACGGACTGTCAGTGCCGCGGCGAGGGACCGCGGGGGACGTCGCGGAACGGCCTGTCGCGACCGACGGTGCGCTCTCGCGGCATCCCGAGGACGCGTTCGCTGATCACGTTGCGCGCCATCTCCGTGGTGCCGCCGCCGATACAAGACGACTGTCGCGTGAGGAACTCGATGCCGGCGTGTCCAGCGGTTCCGTCACCGTCGCTCCACGCGGCGCCGAGGACGCCCGCGATCTCGAAGCCGAGCGTGGCCTGGCGGGCGGCAGCAACACCCGTGAAGAGACGGGAGACAGCGGCTGATTGGTCGGACATGCGGCGGGTCCTGATGCCCTGCGTGACGCGTCGCTGCAGCTCCTCGCGCACGACGTCGAGCATGCGCGCCTCGCCGACCTTGTCCCGAACCGCGGGATCGTCCAGACGGCCCGCGTCGCGAGCGATGGCGATGACGGACGACGCGCCCCGCCGACCGTGTGGCGTGCCGGCCGGCTCGGTGACGAGCGGCGAGTTGTAGAGCATCCGCTCGTGGAACATCCACCTCGTGCCGACGGTCCAGCCTTCGTCGACCTCGCCGATGCGATCGGAGTCCGGGACGCGCACGTCTGTGAGGAATTCCTGGCAGAACTCCCTCGACCCGTTGACCATCTCGATGCGTTGCACCTCGATGCCGTCCTGGTGCAGCGGCAGCATGAAGACGGTCAGGCCGCGATGCTTCGGCACATCCCAGTTCGTTCGGGCGAGGCAGAGCCCCCAGTCGGACCACCACGCGCCCGTGGTCCAGACCTTCGAGCCGTTCACGATCCACTCGTCGCCATCACGCACTGCCGTCGTAAGTGCCGCGGCGACGTCGGAGCCTCCGCTCGGTTCGGAGAGGAGCTGCATCCACAGCTCTTCACCCTTCAGGATCGCGGGAACGTGACGCTGCTTCTGCTCCTCTGTGCCGAAGTCGAGCAGCACCGAGAGACACGGAGTGAACGTCGGCACTTGCAGCCGCGACGGATGCTCGTACCCGACGAGCTCCTCGTCGAACGCACGTTGGTGAGCGGGCGTCAAGCCTTGCCCCTCGTACTCACGCGGGACGCAGATGCCGGCGAAGCCTCCGTCGAACATCGCCCGTTGGATCTCGCGGTCACGGGCGACGAACGCGAGCTCCTGCTCCTCGGTGGCCCTCCGTGAGACTCCCACCATGTGCGCCGGCATTGCCGGGCCAAGGTTGGCGGGAATCCACTTCCGGGCGCGCTGGCGGAATGCTTCGACGTCCTCGATGTCCTTCTTCGAGCCGGTCATATGGCCAGCTCCGCGATCCGCTGGCGGTGATCGGCGGGCGTCCCGAGCATCGAGTAATTCAAGCTGACGCGCCGCAGGAACAGATGGAGATCGTGATCGAACGTGACGCCGATGCCGCCGTGGAGTTGCACGCAGTCCTGCACGAGCTCGACGCCGTACTGCCCGATGAATGCTTTCGCCGCGCTCACAAGCTCGCGTGCCTCAGCAGTACCGACCTGCACCGCGGACGCGGCAGCGTCGCTGATCGCGTGCCCGCCTTCGAGCCACGACTTCATGTCGGCGAAGCGATGCTTCAGCTCCTGATACGACGCGAGCGGACGACCGAACGAATAGCGGTCGAACGCCCACTCGACGGTCATGTCGAACGCACGCTGCATGGCGCCGACCGACTCGGCGTTCGCCAGCACGAGCCCGAGTTGGAACTGACGCTCGGCTTGTGCTTCGGCACCACCGATCTCGCCGACGGCTGCGCTCGCAGGCACACGCACGTCGTCGAACCGAACCATCGAGAACCGACGGGTCAGGTCAATCGTGTCCAACGGCTCGATCGTGATGCCGGGTGCATCGCGGCGCACGAGCACCTGTGTGAGACCGTCGTCGGTGCGACCGGTCACGAGGAGGTGGTCCGAGGCCCCGGCGGATTCGACGGGACGTCGCACGCCGCGCAGCACCAGGTCCGATCCATCCAGACGGATGTCGACCGCGTTCGCGCCGATGTGGTCGCACCACGTCGCAATCGACGTACCCGCCACCAAGCCTTCGAGCACGCTCGGCTCGGCGCCGGTGTCGCTCAAGGCCGCGGCGACGACGTTGGTCGGCTGGAACGGGCCGGGTGCGGCAGCGTGCCCGAACTCGTGGGCGATCAGGGTCAGGTCGACGAGGCCGCGTCCGCTGATGCTGCCGCCGCCGTTCTCTGCGGCAACGAGCAACGTCGTCCAGCCCAACTCCGCGCCGCGTTTCCAATAGTCACGATCGAAGCCGGCCGGATCGTCACGCAACCGGCGGAGTTCGTCGACAGGGACGTGCGCCGCGAGGAACTTCGCGGTCGTCTCCTGGAAGAACTCCTGATCGCGGCTCCGCTCGAGCAGCACGTCACGCCGTCCGCACAGGCAGCGATTCCCAGCCCCGTACGGTCGACGTGCGTCCCATCTTTGCGTTGTCCCAATCGACCTCCCACGCCGGGAAGCGCTGCAACACCTCGTCGAGCGCGATCCGTCCTTCGAGCCGTGCGAGCGCTGCGCCGAGGCAGAAGTGGAGGCCGTACCCGAAGCTGAGGTGATGACCGATGTCGCGATGGATGTCGAATCGGTCGCCATCGCGGAAGCGTCGATCGTCTCGGTTGGCGCTGCCGTTCAAGACGACCATCACACTGCCTTCGGGGACCTGGTGCCCATAGTGCTCGACGTCCCGCGCGACGTATCGCGCCTGCACCGGCGACGGTGCTTCGTAACGCAACAGCTCTTCGATCGCCTGCGGAACGAGCGAACGGTCTTCGACGATCTCCCGTCGCTGGTCGGGGTGCTCGGCCAGCACCTTGCCCGTCCACCCGATCAACCGGTTGGTCGTCTCGTTGCCCGCGCCGGCGATGAGGTTCACGTAGGTGAGGATCTCCTCGCGAGTCAGCCTCCGCGTCGTACCGGTCTCGTCTTCGAACTCACGCGTGAGCATCTCGGTCATGAGATCGTCCGCGGGGTGCTCTGCTCGCCAGTCGATGTACTCCGCGAACAAGTTGTCGCCACGACTCTCGAAGTGTTGCGCGTCAGGCGGAGTTCCGTCCTCCAAGCGCAGTCCCTCGTCGAGGCGGTCGCGGATCGCCTCCTGATCCTGTTCCGGGATGCCGAGGAGGTAGCCGATGGTCCGCATGGGCATCTGTGCGCCGAGGTCGCCGATGAAGTCGAAGCCGTCGGCGTCTGCCAGCGGGTCGAGCGTGCGGGCGCAGTACCCCCTCACCTTCGGTTCGATCGCGTTCATCTTCTTCGGCGTGAACACGCGCGACAGCAGGCTCCGGTGCGCGTCGTGCACGGGTGGATCCTCGAACAGGATGATGCCCGGCGGCAGGTCGACGTTCGCCTTGATCAACTCGAGTATGGAGCCCCGACCCGACCGATACGTCTCCCAGTCGACCAGCGCCGCGTTCCGCATCGTCGAACCGGCTCAGAGCGAAGAAGTCGTACCTCTCGTTGTAGTAGAGCGGCGCCTCGTCGCGCAGTCGCTTCCACACCGGGTGCGGATCGGCGTCGATCTCGAAGTCGTACGGGTCGTAGTAGGCGTCGCTGTTGCTGGTCAGCGTCACGTCGGAGACTGTACTACAGATGTTGACGCAAGTGTTAGAAACGATTTACCATTGTTCGATGGCCCGTTCGTTCGACTCCCTCGTCTTCGACGCCGACAACCACTTCTACGAGACGCAGGACGCGTTCACCCGTCACCTGCCGGACCGATACAAGGGCGCCATCGATTACGTCGAGCTCCACGGCCGAACGAAGATCGTCGTGCGGGGGACGATCAGCGACTACATCCCGAACCCGACCTTCGAAGTCGTGGCTCGTCCCGGTGCACAGGAGCAGTACTTCCGCGAGGGCAACCCCGAGGGCAAGAGCTATCGCGAGCTCGTGGGCGAGCCGATGAAGTCGATCGCGGCGTTCCGGGAGCGCCAGCCGCGCGTCGAGTTGATGGACGAGCTCGGCGTCGACAAGTCACTGATGTTCCCGACGCTCGCGAGCCTCCTCGAGGAGCGCATGCGCGACGACCCGGACATGACGCACGCGGTCATCCACTCGCTCAACGAGTGGCTCTACGACGAGTGGACGTTCAACTACGAGGATCGCATCTTCACGACTCCCGTTGTCACGCTGCCGATCGTGGAGAAGGCGATCGAGGAGCTCGAGTGGGTGCTCGAGCGCGGCGCGAAGACCGTGCTCATCCGTCCGGCGCCGGCGCCCGGTTACCGCGGCTCTCGCTCCATCGCCTACCCCGAGTTCGACCCGTTCTGGGAGCGGGTCGTCGATGCCGGCATTCTCGTCTCGATGCACGCGTCCGACAGTGGCTACGCCCGCTATCAGGCGGACTGGACCGGGCCAGCAGAGATGCTCCCGTTCCGGCTCGACCCTTTCCGGTTGCTGACCGTGAAGGAGCGGCCGATCTCCGACACCATGGGCGCACTGTGCTGCCACGGGTTGCTGACCCGCTTCCCGGACCTGCGCATTGCATCCGTGGAGAACGGCGGCAGCTGGGTGCCCTGGTTCCTCGACCACTTGGCGGACGTGTACCTGAAGATGCCGCAGGCCTTTGACGAGAACCCGGTCGAGGCGTTCAAGCGCAACGTCTACGTGAGTCCGTTCCACGAAGACGACATCGCCGGTCTGATCGACTTGATCGGCGTCGATCACATCCTGTTCGGATCGGACTTCCCGCATCCCGAAGGTCTCGCCGAGCCGTGCAGCTACCTCGACCACCTTCCGCCCGGACTGCCCGACGAAGACGTCGCCAAGATCATGGGCGGAAACCTGGCGAACCTGATGCGCGTCGACGTACCGGTCGGCTGACGATCTCGAAATTGCGAAACGAGGCGGGGATCAGGCGACGATGCCGCGGACCTTGAGGTCCGTGATCGTGTCCCAGTCCAGACCGAGCCCTTCGAGGATCGCGTCGCCGTGCTCGTTGAACTCCGGTGCGCGCTTGGGCGTTGCAGCTTGCTCGTCGTATTGGACGGGGGCGGTGACGAGCTGGAACGGCTCGCCGTCGGCGGTCGCGCAGTCGCCGATGTAGCCGTTGGCGATCGTCTGCTGGTCGTTCGCCGCCTCGAGTGTGTCTTGGACGACCGCCCACTGCCCCGAGAACCCGGCCAAGCGCTCGCGCCATTCGTCGAGCGTGCGTTCCGCGAACGCTGCCGCAACGAGCTCGGACGCGGGCGCCGCGTTCGCCATCAGCGTCGCGGCGTCGGCGAAGCGCTCGTCCTGCGCGAGCTCGGGCCGGCCGATCACCTCGCATGCCTCCGCCCAGTACTTCCCGGCCTGGAGACAGCACGAGCGCGATCCAGCGATCGTCCTTCGTCCGGTAGTTGTGTACGAGCGGATTGCCGGTCGGTCCACCCGGCGGCCCCGGAATCCAGCCTCGCTGCAGTTGCAGTGTCAACGCCATCGAACCGCCCATCGACCACAGCCCGGTGCCCAACAGCGACACGTCGACCGTGGTTGCCTCGCCCGTGCGCTCGCGGTGGAACAGCGCGCCCATGATGCCGCCGGCGATCGTCATCGCCCCGATCGAGTCGCCGAATGCGGGCCCGGGTGGAGGCGGGACGCTCTCGTACTGCTTGATCCCGAGGGCGATGCCCGCCCGGCACCAGTACGAAAGCGAGTCGTAGGAGCCTCGATCCGCCTCGGCGCCCCGGCTGCCCTGCCCATGACCCCGCACGTAGATGATCTCGGGGTTGCGCGCCCGGACATCGTCGACGTCGATCTTCAGCTTCGTGCGGACAGTGGGCAGCTTGTTCGTGAGGAACACGTCACACGTCTCGGCGAGCTTGTAGAGGATCTCGAGTCCGTCCGGCGCGGTGAGATCGAGACCGAGGCTCTGCTTGCCGCGGTTCGAGTGCTCGAGCAGCACGTGCACGCTGCCGCCGAATGAAACCGTGCCGCTCGACGCAAGACCGCGCATCGCGTCGCCTCGCTCGACGTGTTCGATCTTGATCACCTCCGCGCCGAGATCGGCCAGAACCGCCGATGCGGCCGGCACGAACGTGTGCTCCGCGACTTCCAAGATGCGGACCCCTTGCATGACTTCGGTCAACGGCCAACCCCCTGAGCTCGGTCCGAGTATGACACAAGCGTTAGAAAGCGCGTAACGTCGCACCGCATGAAACTCGAAGGACGGTCAGCGGTGGTGACCGGTGGCGCGGGTGGCCTTGGCGCCGCAACCGTGCGCCACCTCGTCGACGTGGGCATGGGTGTAGCGGTCTTCGATCGCGACGGCGATCGGACCGAGGTGCTGGTGAAGGAGCTCGGGAGCCGCGCTGCTGCGGTCGGCGGTGACGTGAACGACGACGCCGATGTCGGTGAGGCGATCGACGTGGCGCAAGGCTTGGGGACGCTCTCGCTGGTGGTGAACGTCGCCGGAGGCGCGACCGGTGTCGGCCGCACCGTGGGTCGCGATGGCACACCGCACGACAAGGACGTCTTCGAGAGCACCATGGCGATGAACACCCTCGGCACGTTCAACGTGTCCCGGCTCGCCGCCGCAGTCATGTCGGGGAACGAGCCGGACGAGGACGGCGAGCGCGGCGTCATCGTGAACACAGCATCGATCGCGGGTCTGGAGGGACAGATCGGGCAGCTCGCGTACGCAGCGGCGAAGGGTGCGATCCTCGCGATGACGTTGCCGATGGCGCGCGACCTCGCGGTGTCCGGCATCCGCGTGTGCGCCATCGCGCCCGGCACAATGGGCACGCCGCTCATGTTGAGCGTCCGCGAAGAGATGAAGCAGAAGCTGGTCTCCAGCGTGGTCTTCCCGAAGCGCTTGGGGAGGCCCGAGGAGTTCGCGCTGCTCGTCGAATCGATCGCGCGGAACCCTTACCTCAACGGGGAGAACATCCGGCTCGACGGCGCACTGCGCTTCCCTCCGAAGTAGGCCGTGCTCACCATCGAGAATCTGCTCCGATCACTGACCCTCGAGCCGGAGGGCAACGACCGATATCGCGCCGGCAACGCCGACGCGGGCCCGGGCGTGATCTTCGGCGGGCAGTTGCTCGCGCAGTCGATCGTCGCGGCGTCGATGACGGAGCCGGAGAAGCGGGTCAAGACCGTGCACACGATCTTCGCCCGCGCCGGATCATCGGAAGCGCCAGTGGAGATCGTCGTCGACCGCATGCACAGCGGCCGAGCGATGGCGAGCACCACAGTCACGATCGCGCAGGACGACCGGCTCATCGCGCGGTCGCAGCTGCTGCTGACTGCGGACGAGCCCCACTTCATCCATCACGCCGGACCCCGCGCCGTCGGTCCCCGGACCGGAGGACAGCAGCCCGACGCGAGACGGCGACGGCGCGTGGGACGTCCGGATCGCCGGAGACGCCGACATCAACGACCCGGAGCGGGTTGGCCCGCCCGACCTCGACGTGTGGACCCGGTTCGTCGGCGCACCCGACGAACCCGTCATCTCGCAGGCACTGCTCGCTTATGCCACGGACGGCTTCCTCATCGGGACAGCCATGCGTCCGCACCACGGCGTCGGTCAGGCACAAGCACACCGGAGCCTGTCGACCGGCGTCCTGAGCCACACGCTGACGTTTCACGAGCTCTTCACCGCGTCGGAGTGGCTGTTGCTGTCGCATCACAGCCCGCACACGGGCCACGGCCGCGCGTACGGACGAGCCAACGTGTTCCGCACCGACGGCACGCTCGTCGCATCGTTCGTCCAGGACGCGATGATCCGCCCCATGAAGAGCGACGGCCAGCCCTCCAAGCTCTGACCATCCCTCAGAAGCTCAGCGCCAACCCGAACTTCACGCGGGCGGGCGGGGTGCGACCACGATCGTCGGTGTCGACACGGTCGGTCCGGCGCGTAGCACCGCGTCGATCGCGTTCACGAGATGCTCGACGTCGAGCAGCGAGCCGGCGAGCAGACCCCGGGCGGTCCAGATCGGGTGGACCTCGGCTGCGAGGCTCAGGTCCCAGTCGTCGGCGAACCCCGTGAGCGAGTCGCCTTCACCACCGGCGCAGTCGCCGACGACACAGCGTGTGAAACCGATCGTGGGGTGCTCCGTGCGCCATGCATCGACCAGCTTGTCCAAAGCTGCCTTGCTCACGGCGTACGCGCCGAGCCCTGGCCATGGCGCGGTCTGCGATGCGCTGACCGACGAGAGATAGATCGCCATGCCGGTGGATGCAGTGAGGTGAGGGATCGCCGCGGTGGTCACCAGCGCCGCACCGACCACGTTGGTGTCGAACACGCGGCGCCATGTGTCGGCGTCGGTGTCGACGAGGCGGGCCAATGGGCCCACGGCCGGCGTGTAGATGAGGGCGTCGATGCCGCCGAGTTCGGCCGCGGCCTTTCCGATGGCGGTCGCCACCGATACTTCGTCGGTGATGTCACACTCGATCGGCACCGCGTCGGATCCAGCTTCCGCCGCAGCAGCTTCCAGGCGTTCACGGCGCCGAGCGAGCAACGCGACGTGCGCGCCGCGCTGGCCCAGACCGACCCCGATGCACCGGCCGAGCCCACTGGACGCTCCCACGATGACAGCACGCATGGCTCTCCAGCCCTCCAACTCCGGGTCGTCGTGGCCGCCAGAGCGACCACGGCGCACCAACGTTCGATCGATCTCCGTTGACACAGATGTTAGATGAGGAGGCTGCGGTCAGCGACCGAGGAAGCCTCGCTCGATGATGTGCACCGCGGCGTTGACGGTGCGCGTCGGTCGCTCGTGCCCACCGAAGGTGTCCACCAGCGCGAGCAGCACCGATCGCGTCGACGTCCGGATCGCCGAACCGGCGCGGTTCGAGGAAGCGGACCATCCGCCGGCGACCCCAATCGAGTATGGCGGCGGAGTCTTCAGCGAGGCTGTCGTCCTGCAACGCGGCATCGGCCCACACGCGGATCATGCCGGTCTCACGCGCCTGGACACGGTTGTACGCACGGAGCCAGCGCCGAAGCGCGGTTGCCGCCTCGTGTCCGTCGCCTTCGACGTCAGGTATGGCGGCGAACGTCTCCGACACGGTACGCATCGCCTGGGCCGCGAGAAGGTGCGCGAGCTCGTCCTTGTTCCTGAAGTAGCGGTAGAACGCCCCGTGGGACACGCCTGCCGCCTCGACGATGTCGTCGACGCGGGTGCCGTGATAGCCCCGTTCCACGAACACGTCGCGTGCCCCGGCGAGCAGCTTCGCCAACGCTCGCCGTCCCTCGAGCTCGGTCGCGTCAGACGTGAGCTCGTCGTTCATCGCGGCGTGCATGATCGGTCCGAACGCCAGCTTCGGTGGTCGCCGACCTCGTCGGTCGTGCACATTGACGTCCGGCATGACGCCGAACAGCGTGCGGTGCACGACGTCCGTGTAAGCGTCGAGCACGTCGGTGCGCGGGAATGCCCTCGGAGCGGCCGTGGTGAGCGTCGAGAGATCGTCGAGCGTCCGCCCGAGACATTCGCGCAGCAGCCCGATCACGGCGTCGAGATCCCGCGTGGGCAACGTCGGGGCCACGACGCGAGACTGGATACCGGCGAGGTACCGATGCGCCGTCCGGTTCGAGTCGTCCTCGAGCATGGCGTCACTCTCGACGGCAGCGGGGAAGACGTTGAACACCGGCTGATAGCGATCGTGGATCTCTGCGTAACGGTCGACCCAGCCACGCAACACCGCCCAACCCTTCGCGTCCGCCGTGATCGCATCGAGCAAGTCCGTGGACGCGTTCAGCTGGCGGGCGACGTGCACCGCGAGTCGACGGAAGACGTCTTCCTTGCTGGAGAAGTACTGGTAGAACGACACGCGTGAGCATCCGGCCAGCTTCGTGATGCTGTCGATGCTGCACTGGTGGTAGCCCACCTCGCCGAAGACCTTGAGCGCGGCGTCGAGGATGCGCTGCTGCGTGCGCTGCCCGCGCACGCCGACAAGCGGGTTCTCGGAGAACGGAGCGCGCCGAAGAACGGCGGCGGACTCGGACTCGGCGGTCGCCTCTTCCCTGGGCTGCGGCCTACTGCTCAGCGCGCACCTTGTCCTTGACGGCGTTCATGATCGGTGGCGCCGTCTTCCAGTTCGGGATGCCGTCCTCCTCGAGCGCGATGGGGTAGTTGTTCTCGTGGACTTGCGCCCAGTGGGAGTGGTTGAGCTCGTGCAGCGTGAAGCAAGCGTTCAGTGCGTTGTAGAAGCCCATGTTGTCGACGGACTGGTTGACCGCTTCCTTGATCAACAGCGCGGACATCGTGGGCAGCTGCGCGATGCGCCGAGCGAGCTCGATGGTCTGCTGCTCGAGCTCGTCGGGCGAGAACACCTTGCTGACCATGCCGAGCTGGTGGGCCTCGTCGGCGCCGAGCGCGTCGCCGGTGAGGAGCAGCTCCTTCGCCTTGCGCGGCCCGAGCTCCCAAGGGTGGGCGAAGTATTCGACGCCGCACATGCCGAGCCGCGTCCCGACGACGTCCGCGAACCGAGTCTTCTCGTCACACACGATGAGGTCGCAAGCCCACAGGAGCATGAGCGCGGCGGCGTATACGTCCCCGTGCGCCTGGCCGATGGTGATCTTGCGCAGGTTGCGCCAGCGCCGCGTGTTGTTGAAGAAGTAGTGCCACTCCTGCAGCATCAACGCCTCTGCGCCGTGCCGCGTCCCGCCGTTGATCTTGCGAGAGGGATGCTGGTCCGGGCCCGGCCTCGACTCTTCCATTGCGACCTTCGAACCCATGTCGTGGCCGGACGAGAACATCGGGCCGAGCCCGCCGAGGATGACGACCCTGACCTCGTCGTCGGCTTCAGCCTGGAGCAGCGCGTCGTCGAGCTCTACGAGCATTCCCCGGTTCTGCGCGTTGCGAGCGTCCGGCCGGTTGAGCAGCACTCGGACGATGCGCCCGTCGTCGACGGGCTCATAGACGACGTACCGGTAGTCAAGCATCTCAGCTCCTCGTGTCAGTGCCGCGTCGAGTCTACCGGTGTGGCGTGACACGTTTGTTAGTTCCGAGGTGGAGACCAGCGGGGTGCTCCGCCGGTGTCGAAGGCGACGGTGGACTCTGTGTCGACGCAGCCACCGGAATGGTGGCTCAGCAGACACAGACGCGACCGAGCTGTCGTCTGTGTCGGCTCAGCCACTGAAATCGGTGGCTGAGTCGACAATGTGCGCGGGGGGGCGGCGGGCGCGGCGGGGGGGCGGCGGGCGTGGCGGGGGTTCAGGTCCGCGCCGCGGCGGCCTCCTCTTCGTCGACGTCGATGACCGGCGCGACGAATTGCGAGTTGTACAGCCGGTAGTACGGACCCTCGCGACTGAGAAGTTCGGCGTGGGAGCCCTGCTCGACGATGCGCCCGTTCTCCATGACGAGGATCACGTCCGCGCCGCGGATGGTCGAGAGCCGATGGGCGATGACGAAGCTGGTGCGACTGCTCCGCAGCCGGTTCATCGCCTCCTGGATGAGGACCTCGGTCCGGGTGTCGACCGAGCTCGTCGCCTCGTCGAGGATCAGGATCGCCGGATCGGAAAGGAAGGCCCGGGCGATGGTGAGGAGCTGCTTCTCGCCGGCGCTGATGTTGTCGCCCTCTTCGTTGATCTCCGTGCGGTAGCCGTCGGGCAACGAGTGCACGAATCGGTCGACATAGGTCGCCCGCGCCGCTTCGAGGATCTGCTCGTCGGTGGCGGTCGGGTTTCCGTACGCGATGTTGTCGTGGATCATGCCGCCGAAGAGCCACGTGTCCTGCAACACCATGCCGATGTTCGAACGCAACTCGTCTCGCGGCATCGAGGCGATGTCGCGCCCGTCGAGCGTGATGCGACCGCTGTTGAGCTCGTAGAAGCGCATGATGAGGTTCACGAGCGTCGTCTTGCCCGCGCCCGTCGGTCCGACGATGGCGATCGTCTTACCCGGCTCCGCCACGAGCGACAGGTCCTCGATCAGCGGCCGGTCGGGTCGGTACGAGAACGACACGTGCTCGAACTCGACGCGTCCACGTGTCGGCGGCGCATTGACGGTCGCGGCCGGCTCCGGGCTCTGCTCCTCGGCGTCCAGGAACTCGAGCACCCGCTCGAGGGACGCAATTCCCGACTGGAAGATGTTCATCATCGACGCCAGCTGCGTCAGCGGCATCGAGAAGGTCCGCGAATACTGCACGAACGCTTGGATGTCACCCACGGTGATCGCGCCGCTGGCGACTTGCAGGCCTCCGACGACCGCGACGATGACGTACTGGATATTGCCCATGAACATCGTCGCCGGCTGCATGAGGCTCGACATGAACTGCGCATGGAACGACGCTTCGTAGAGCTCGTCGTTCGTGTCCCGGAACTGCTGCTCGACCTCGCGCTGACGGCCGAACGCCTTCACGACCGAATGACCGGTGAACGTCTCTTCGATCTGCGCGTTGAGGAGACCGGTGTTCCTCCATTGCGAGATGAACTTCGGACGGGCTCGTGCGGAGATGACCCGCATGGACCAGACCGAAACCGGCACCGTCGTCGAGCGCGACGACCGCGAGCAGCGGCGAGATCGTGAACATCAGCACCGCGACTCCGATGAGCAGCAGCACGGAGTTGAGCATCTGGCTCATCGTCTGCTGAAGGCTCTGGGCGATGTTGTCGATGTCGTTTGTGACCCGACTGAGTAGATCGCCGCGCGCCTGCTTGTCGACGTAGCTCAGCGGGAGCGCATTGACCTTGTCCTCGACGTGCGCCCGAAGTCGGAACATGAGCCGCTGGACGATCCCGGCGATCATGTACGCGGCTGCGACCGCGAGTAGGGCCGATGTGCCGTACAGCGCGATGGCCTCGAACAAGACGTTGTGGAGCGCGGTGAAATCGATGCCGCCGGCGCCTTGCACGCCCTGGACGATGATGTCCGTGCCGTGGCCGAGCACACGCGGGCCGAGCACGTTGCACGTCGCGCTCGTGATCGACACGACGGCTACGACGATCAGCTTGGGAGACTCCGGTCGCATGAGACCGGCGAGCCGGCGCAGCGCTCGACCGAAATCCTTCGACCGCTCGGTCGGCACACCGGCCGAGTTCCACCGCCCGGCGGCCCGCGTCTCGGGCGCAGCGAGGTCGATGTCCTCCTCGTCCACGTCGGGTGCGACGTCAGTGCGACCGTTTGTCACAGTCACGCGACCACCCGCTCCTTCTCGCCGATCTGGGACTGCACGATCTCGGCATAGGTCGGGCTGTCCACGATGAGGTCGTCGTGGCGGCCGCGGCCGACAACGGCGCCGTCCTCGAGCACGAGGATCTCGTCCGCGGTGGAGATCGTCGACACCCGTTGGGCGACGATCACGACCGCCGCTTCACGGGTATGGGGCACGAGCGCGGCCCGCAGGCGCGGCGTCGGTCGCGAGGTCGAGCGCGGAGAACGAATCGTCGAAGACATAGATGTCGGGTCTGCGAACGAGTGCGCGGGCGATGGACAGGCGCTGCCGCTGGCCACCGGACACGTTGGTGCCGCCTTGTTCGATGCGGGCGTCGAGGCCACCATGCATGGCGGCGACGAAGTCGCGCGCTTGCGCGATCTCGAGCGCTTCCCACATCTCTTCTTCGGTCGCGTCGTGCTTGCCGTAGAGCAGGTTGCTCGCCACCGTTCCCGAGAAGAGGTAGGGGCGCTGCGGAACGAGCCCGATCGTGCTCCACAGGATGTCGGGATCGAGCTCGCGGACGTCGACACCGCCGACGAGCACGTTGCCGGTCGTGCTGTCGAACAACCGCGGGATGAGATTGACCAGGGTTGTCTTTCCTGCGCCTGTGCTGCCCACGATCGCCGTCGTCGTACCCGGCTCGGTCAGGAAAGTGATGTCGCTGAGGACGGCATGCTCCGCGCCCGGATAGTGGAAGCCGACGTCGCGGAAGTCCAGCGAACCTGGCGTCACGAGTTGACGTACCGGTGTCGCGGGCGGCACCACGCTCACGTCGGAGTCGAGCACCTCCTGGATGCGGGTGGACGAGACTGATGCGCGCGGGATCATCGAGATCATGAAGGTCGCCATCACCACCGACATGAGGATCTGCACGAGGTAGGAGAGGTAGGCAACGAGCGAGCCGACCTGCGCATCGCCACGGGCGATGGCGTTCGCACCGAGCCACAGAACGGCAACGCTCGACGCGTTGATCAAGAAGTTCACCGTCGGGAACATCGAGGACTGGAGCCTTCCTGCCGCGCAGCGAAACGCCTGTCAGGGCGTCGTTGGCGTCCTCGAATCGCTTCGTCTCCTGCGGTTCGCGCACGAAGGCGCGGACGACTCGGATGCCGGTGATCTGCTCCCGCAACACCCGGTTGACGTGGTCGATGCGGTCCTGCATGAGCCGGAAGGCCGGCACCATCTGCGACACCAGGATGCCCATGATCACGCCGGCGATCGGAATGGCGAACACGAGCACGACCGAAAGCTCGACGTTCTCCCGCATCGCCAGGATGACGCCGACGACGATCGTGATCGGAGCCGCGACCGCCATCGTGCACGCCAGCACTACGAGCATCTGCACCTGCTGGACGTCGTTCGTGACGCGCGTGATGAGTGACGGTGCGCCGAACTTGCCGACTTCGCGAGTCGAGAAGTCGGTGACCTGGTGGAAGAGGTTGCCGCGTACGTCGCGTCCGAAGCTCATCGCGACCTTGCCGCCGTAGTACACAGCGCCGATCCCGAAGCAGACCTGGATCAGCGCGAACACCACCATGACCGAGCCCCACTTCCAGATGTAGGGCTGGTCGCCGGTCAACACTCCGTTGTCGATGATCTTGGCGTTGATCGTCGGCAGCGTGAGTGCGGCAGACACCTGCACCGTCTGCAACACGACGATCGCCAGCAGCATCTTCTTGTACGGCCCGAGATGCGACCGCAGCAACTTCCTCAGCATCGATCTGCTGCGCTCCGCTTCGAGACACCATGTAGGAAGACTTCCGCGATCTCGCGGGGCGACGATGGCTTGTCGACCATCATCGGGTGCGACATCGCGAACACGATTCCGCGAAGCATCCGTGCCGCAGCCTTCGGCGGGAAGGCGAGCTCGTCTCGATGGGGCTCGAGCAGGCGAGCGAGCGCCGGGCTGTCGACCATCGGGCCTTTGCGGCGGTCATGGAAGCGGGTGCCGAGGCTCGACACCAGCCGCCAGATCTCGACCACCCGTCGCTGTGCCAGCTCCGCAGCGCGCGAAACGATCTCGTTCAGCGGGAGCCCGGGGTCGATCGTCGCAAGCGCCCGTTCGAGCGGGGCGGGGTCGAGGGCGGCGTCGATCACTGCGTCGAGCAACTCGTCCTTGTCGCTGAACGCCCGGAAGATCGTGCCCTCGGCGATGCCCGCCGCGTCGGCGATCTGTCGGGTCGTGACCATGTCGCCGTGCTCGATCAGCAGCGGGATGGTCGCGGCGATGATCATCGACCGTCGCTCGTCGGGCGGGAGCGCGGCGGCCCGGCGCCGAACCGTGGCGATTTCCATCAGGGGCCAGGGTATGAGTGAGAACTCACTCAGACAAGTGACGTGTGCCACTCGGCCGCATTGACGCAGTCGTTAGTTACGCATACCTTCCCTACCGCCAGGGGGGAAACGGCAGGGCGGCGGTCGCCGCTCGGCGTCCGCACGCCCGACCAAAGCCAGCGTTTCGTACCGAACGCTGCGGCGGCGCCGCCGTCGCACGAGGGGAGGAAAGTCGGGTGCAACTCGATCACATGCGACCCCACGTCCGGCTGCACCGCTCACTGCTCGTGGGCGCCGCGCTCGCGCTGCTCGCCGCCTGCAGCAACTCCACCGACACGAAGCCGACGACAGCCGCATCCGGTGCGGCAGCGGGTTCCGGGGCGAGCAACGACACGACGCAGCACGTGCCGATCAGCGGCGTACCGGGGGTGACCGACACCGAGATCCATTTCTCGTCGTTGGGTACGAACTCCAACAACCCGCTCGGCACGTGCGTGCTCACGTGCTTCGACGACGGGGTCAAGGCCTATTTCGACTTCCGCAACAGTGAGGGCGGCATCTACGGCCGCAAGCTCATGCTGACCAAAGAAGTCGATGACGAGCTGACCAACAACCAGGCGAAGGCGCTCGAGATCATCTCCGCCAACGACACCTTCGGCACGTTCAGCGCCCCGCAGATCGCGAGCGGCTGGGCCGACCTCGCCAGCAACGGCATCCCGACCTACGTCTGGGCCATCAACCCGGCGAACGCGTCCGGTCACCCTGAGATCTTCGGCAACGCGCCGGTGATCTGCATCGACTGCTCCGGCCGCGGCTACGCGTATCAAGCCCAGATCGCCGGCGCGCACAGGGTCGCGACGCTCGGCTACGGGGTGAGCGAGAACTCGAAGCAGTGTGCCGATTCCTCGGCCAAGTCGATCGACAAGTACAGCGCCGACGTCGGCGGCGCGCAGGCGGTGTACACGAACGACAACCTCGACTTCGGGCTCCCGAACGGGATCGGGCCGGAGGTCACGGCGATCAAACAGGCGGGCGCCGACCTCATCATCGGATGTCTCGATCTCAACGGCATGAAGACGCTCGCCCAGGAGTTGCAACGCCAAGGCGTCCGGCAGTCGATCAAGATGTTCCACCCGAACACGTACGACCAGAAGTTCGTCAAGGACGCCGGCAACTTGTTCGTCGGTGATTTCGTCCTCGTCCAGTTCCGGCCGTTCGAGGCGGATCCGGCGCAGAGCCAGCTCAAGGACTTCCACGAGTGGATGGCCAAGGACGGCAAGGCGGAGACCGAGCTCGCCATGGACGGCTGGATCAACGCCGATCTCGCCTACCAGGGTCTCGTCGCCGCCGGTCCGAACTTCGACCGCCAGAAGGTCATCGACGCGTCCAACTCGCAGCTGACCGCGTTCACCGCGGGTGGGCTCATTGCACCGATCGACTGGAGCCGCCAGCACGTAGCGCCGACCGAGGACGACCCGGCGACGCACGGTCCGAAGCAGGACTGTTCGGCGTTCGTGCGGGTGGGTTCCGACGGGACGTTCCAGATGGTGGGTGACGCGGCCAAGCCGTGGTCGTGCTTCCCCGGCAACACCCGCGAGTGGTCCGACCCCGTCTCGATGACCTTCAGTTGACATAGCGATGGTCCTGGCAGCTTCCGTCGGCTCGGATGTCTTCCGAGGCTTGTTGCAGGGGCTGCCGGCCGGGGCTGTGTACGCGCTCGTCGCGCTGGGGTTCGTCCTCACCTACAAGACATCAGGGGTTTTGAACCTCGCGTTCGGCGCGCAGGCCTACGTGTCCGCCGCGATGTACTTCAAGGCGCGGGTGTTGTGGGGATGGGGGACGGTGCCGGCAGTGATCCTGTCGGTCTTCATCCTGGCCCCCTTGATCGGCCTCGTCCTCGAGCGGCTGATCTTCCGGTACCTACGGGGGTCGGGCGCGGTGCAGAAACTGGTGGTGACCATCGGCTTGGCCGTGGCCATCCCGTCGATCTTCGATGTGCTCGCCAGTTTCAAAGTGCTGTCAGGGCGGACGCCGGTGGGCGTGATCAACAACGGCGCCACCGTCTTCTACGACCCTTTCGGCGTGTACGCGTTCAGCCGCAACGAGCTGGTTGCGATCGGGACTGCGGTCGTCGCGATGCTCGGGCTCGCCGCACTTTTTCGCTTCACGGCTCTCGGGTTGCGAATGCGGGCGGTCGTGGAGAGCGCGCGCATGACAGAGATGAACGGCATCAACGCCGAGCGCGTCTCGGCGTTCGCGTGGACACTGTCCTCGTTGTTCGCGGGCGTGGCCGGTGTCCTCATCGCTCCTCGCTTCAACACCCTGGCCGCACCGGACTTCTTCAACCTCATGGTGGTGGCGATCGCGGCAGCCGCCATCGGTCGGCTGCTCAGCCTGCCGCTGGCGCTCGCAGGTGGCGTCGGGCTCGGCGTGCTGATCGCCGAGGTCAACACGTTCCTGCCTCGCTGGAGCAGCGACTACACGTGGCTGCGTCCGATCCAGGACAACCTGACGCCGGCGATGCCGTTCGTCGTGCTGTTCGCCGTCTTGGTGTTGTTACCGGGCATTCGGCGGTCGCACGACTCGGGCGATCCGCTCGCAAGTGTCGACCCGCCGCCGCGGACGCTCGGTGCCGCGCCGCCCGACCCTGGACGTGCCCGGGTCGCCATGGCCCTTCAGTTCGCGATCGTGGCATTGCTCGGTGTCGTGGTGTGGACCCAGGCCGACAAGTCGTGGATGTTCCTCATCACGCAAGCGGTCGTGTTCGGCACCATCTTCCTGTCGATCACCGTGATCACCGGCATGGCGGGGGAGATCTCGTTGTGCCAGGGCGCGTTCGCGGCCACGGGAGCGTTCGCGGTCTTCCAACTCGTGGATCGGTACAACCTGTCGGTACTGGCGGCAGCGTTGATCGGCGCGCTGATCGCAGCGGCGCTCGCCGCGGTGCTGTCGTTGCCGATCCGGCGCCTCGGTGGCGTCTGGACCGCCATCGCCACGCTGGCGTTCGCGTTCTTCTTCGACGCCGTGATCGTGCGATTGCCGTTCGTCGGGGGCGGAAGCAACTCGCTGCTCACCGGGACGAGAGTTCCTCGCCCTGTGCTCGGTCCGTGGGACTTCGCCGACGACAGAGCGTTCCTCGTCCTCGCGTTGGTCGTGTTCGTGGTGGCGGCGTTGGTCGTCACGCAACTGCGGGGAGGGACGTTCGGCCGGACGTTGCTGGCGCTGCGCGGCAGCGAGCCGGCTGCAGAGTCGATCGGCATCTCAGGTGGCCGAGCGCGGCTGACGGCGTTCGCAATCTCGGGTTTCATTGCAGGGTTGGGCGGTGCGTTGCTGGCGATGCAGCAGAAGAACGTCAACTACACGAACAACTTCGCGCCGTTTGCAGCGCTGTTCTGGTTGGTACTCGTCGTGACGTTCAGCATGCGCACGGTCGAGGGCGCGGCTGTGTCGGCGATGTCCTATTCGCTGCTCGACGCGGTCGTTCTGAAGGGAACGTTCCTCGGCTGGCTGCTCCGCGACACGAGCAGGATCCCGGGAATCTTCCCGATCCCGGCGGCATGGCGCTTCATCCTCTTCGGGCTCGGCACCATCCAGTTCGCCCGGCATCCCGAAGGCATCCTCGAGTACGCCAAACGCAGACGCAGACGCTTCGCACGAGCGGCGCAACGAAGCGAGACGAACTCCGGTGAAGGCCCTGCCCCGCCCGAGAGCGGCGCCGGCGCGGGCGCAGAGGCGCGACCAGCGGCGGAGGTGACCACATGAGCACGGTGCTCTCCGTACGCGAGCTGCGAAAGCGATTCGCCGGGATCGTCGCCCTCGACGACGTCAGCATCGACATCGACAAGGGTGAACGAGTCGGGCTCATCGGCCCCAACGGCGCGGGCAAGACGACATTCTTCAACTGCATGCTCGGCATGCTCCCGATCGATCGGGGAACTGTCGAGCTCGACGGCAGGGACGTCACAGGCCTGTCGGTGAGCCGGCGCGCGCGGCTCGGGATCGGGCGCACCTTTCAGCGCATCGAGCTGTTCCCCGATTCGACCGTGCGCGATCACCTCTTCATCGCTGAGCGGATCCGGCGCGGCAACGGCCGTCTTTGGAAGGACGTCATCGGCCTGGGGCGTCCGCGCCCCGACGAGCTCGCGGTGCGACGAGGTGCTCGAGCTCCTCGGGCTCGGACCCATGGCCGACGAACCGATCGAGCGTCTCAGCCTCGGACAGTGCCGGCTCGTCGAGGTCGGGCGGGCCCTCATGACCGAGCCGAAGGCGCTGCTCCTCGACGAGCCCTCCTCAGGACTCGACCGGGCCGAGACGGCCAAGCTGGCCGAGACGTTGCGCAACGTCCAAGCGGAGCACGGGTTCAGCATCCTTCTCGTCGAACACGACGTCGAGCTCGTGGCGAGCTTCACCACGCGGTGCTACGTCCTCGACTTCGGAAGGATCATCGTCGCCGGGCCGTCCCAGGAGGTGCTCGCCAGTGCGGAGGTACGGTCCGCGTACCTCGGCAAGCTGGAGCCCGCTCGATGAGTGGGGTCCTGGAGCTTCGTGACGTGTGTGCGGAGTACGGACCGTTCCGTGCACTGTTCGGAGTGTCGCTTCGGATCGACCACGGCGAGGCCGTCGCGCTGCTCGGTTCCAACGGTGCAGGGAAGACGACGGTGGCTCGTGTGGCGTCCGGGCTCCTGACGCCGAGCAGTGGTGTCGTCGAGATCGACGGCGTGGACATGACCGGGGCTCGCATCTACCGGTACGCGCCGCCGGGGTCGCTCATGCGGTCGAAGGCCGCTCGGTGTTCGCGACGCTCACCGTCGAGGAGAACCTCACCCTCGCGTTCCGGCGCGTGCACGGTCGTTCCGGTGTCAAGCCCAGCCTCGAGCGCGCCTACGAATTGTTCCCCGCACTCGCCCGGCGCCGCGCGCTCGTGGCGAACATGCTGTCGGGTGGTGAGCAGCGCATGCTGTCGCTCGCACGCGTCATGGTCGAGGTACCGAAGATCCTCATCGCCGACGAGCTGTCGCTCGGGTTGGCGCCGATCATCGTCGACGAGCTGTACGAGAGCCTGGCCCGCCTGCGACGGGACGGGACGTCGTTGTTGATCATCGAACAAGTCGTCGGCCACGCGCTCGACCTGGCCGACCGAGTTGCAATCCTTGGCCACGGCACCGTCTCGTGGCTCGGCGCCGGCGACGAGGCGCGCGACGTCGTGCACCAAGCCTTCGAACCCGCCTGACTTCTTCGCACCGGCGCCGAATGTTGGTGCGCCGTGGTCGCTAGAGCGACCACGGCGACCCGAAGTTCGCACTCTGAGCGGCGCCTCAGAACCGGTTTACACTGAGGCAAGAACGCCATTCTCGGTTTCGGAGGAGAGCTGCATGCGAGTCGGCGTGATGGTCGGGCCGGAGCGAGGACGCTACGACACGAAGGTCGAGCGACTCCGCGCCGATGCGAGGTGGGCCGAGGACGCCGGCCTGTCCTCGGTGTGGATCCCGCAGATTCCCGACGAGTTCGACGCCCTCACCGCCGCGACCCTCGTCGGTGTCGACACAACGCGAATCGAGATCGGTACCGCAGTGGTTCCGGTCCAACCACGCCATCCGATCGCGCTCGCGCAGCAGGCGTTGTCGACGCAGGCCGTGTGCATGGGGCGCCTGGTCCTGGGCCTCGGCGTCTCGCATCACTGGGTCATCGACGACATGCTCGGGCTTCCGTACGAGCGTCCCGCGGCGACCATGCGCGCCTACGTCGATGTGCTCGACCGCGCTCTTGGCGGACCAGGCATGGTCGACGTCGAGAACGACGAGTTCCGGGTGCACAACCCGCTCGACATCACGAACCTCACGCCGACGCCGGTGTTGCTGGCAGCGCTCGGTCCGGTGATGCTGCGGGTCGCGGGCGAGCGCACGGACGGCACGATCCTCTGGATGGCGGACGAGCGGGCGATCGGCGAGCACGTCGCGCCGACCATCACACAGGCCGCGCACGACGCGGGCCGGCCGTCGCCTCGCATCGTCGCCGGCGTCCCCGTGTGCCTGTGTGCCGACGATGAGGTCGGCGTGGCGGTCGCGCGCACGAACCGCATCCTGGCCGAAGCAGAGATGTCACCGAACTACCAGCGTCTGCTCGAACGCGGCGACGCGCGCGAAGTCGGTGACATCCTCGGCGCCGGTAGCGAGTCGAGCATCGAGAAGCGGCTGCGCGCGTTTGCCGACGCAGGTGCCACCGACGTATCCGTCCGCGTCGTGCCGATCGGCGATGAGCGTGACGCGCGGATCGCGTCCTCGAAGCGGACCCGCGAGTACCTTGCATCGCTCGGGGGTTCGGTCTGAGTGCTCATGGCGAGCGTTGACACCATCCCGGTATTGACCGGCGCGGCGGCTGAGCGGTTCGGTGCACGAGACGCCGTAGTCGACGGCGATGTGCAGATCACCTATGCCGGGCTCCTCGACCGTGCACGCCATCTCGGCGCAGCGCTCGCCGCGGGTGGTATCGACACGGGCGACCGCGTCGCCATCTGGGCGCCGAACAGCGCGCGGTGGATCGTCAGCCTGCTCGGCCTCTCCCGGGCGGGCGCCGTCCTCGTCCCGATCAACACGCGGTTCAAGGGTGCCGAGGCTGCAGACATCCTGTTGCGCAGCCACGCCAGAGCGCTCTTCACCGTGACCGACTTTCTCGGGACGGACTACGTCGCCATGCTCGATGCGAGTGGCGTCGCGCTGCCGGACCTGCAGACGATCGTCGTCATCGACGGCCCCGTGCGGGCGCGCGCGCAACGTCATGGGACGACTTCCTGAGCACTGCGGCGGAGAACGCGCTCGCAGAAGTCGACGAGCGCGCCTGCGCGGTTGGTCCGGATGATCCGTCCGACATCTTGTTCACCTCCGGGACCACCGGCGTGCCGAAGGGAGTCGTGCAGACACACGCGCGCACCTTGCGCGTCGCCACCGACTGGGTGGCGATGACGGGCCTGACCGCAGGTGATCGCTATCTCATGGTCAACCCGTACTTCCACATGTTCGGTTTGAAGGCCGGCATCCTGGCGTCGATCGCCGCCGGCGCAACGATGCTCCCCGAGCCGGTCTTCGACGTCGAGCGGGCGCTCGCGCGGGTCGAGGCAGAGAAGATCACGGTGCTCCCTGGCGCACCGACCCTGTACCAGTCGCTCCTCGACCATCCGGGCCGCGGTACGTACGACTTGTCCTCGTTGCGCATCGCCGTGACCGGCGCGGCAGACATCCCGGTCGAGCTCATCCGGCGCATCGTCGACGAGCTGCCGTTCCCCACGATCATCGCCGGCTACGGGCTCACCGAGGGCGGCACCGCGACCGCGACCTCGCCGGACGACGACGTCGAGACGATCGCCAGGACGGTGGGCCGGCCGCGCCCGGGATTCGAGCTGCGGATCGTGGACGGCAAGGGAGCGAACGTGCCACGAGGCGAGCCCGGCGAGATCCTGCTGCGCGGCGACAGCATCATGTCGCACTACCTCGACGATCCCGACGCGACGGCGCAGGCGGTGACGGACGACGCGTGGCTGCGGACCGGTGACCTCGGTGTCATCACCGACACCGGATGCCTCCGGATCGTCGGTCGTGTCAAGGACATGTTCATCGTCGGCGGCTTCAACGCCTACCCCGCGGAGATCGAGAACGCGCTGATGCGCCACCCGGACGTTCGACAGGCGGCCGTGATCGGTGTCCCGGACGAGCGGCTCGGTGAAGTCGGCATGGCGTTCGTGGTCGCGCGAGCCGGCTCCGGTGCGACGCCTGCGGCGATCATCGAATGGAGCCGCGAGCAGATGGCGAACTACAAGGTCCCGCGCGCGGTCGAGCTCGTCGACGAGCTGCCGCTCAACGCGACCGGCAAGGTCGAGAAGAACGCGCTGCGCGAGCGGGCTGCGTCCCGGCCGGTGAGATGACGAACGACGACGCGTTGATGCATCACGGCCTCGAGCGTGCCGCCGGCCGATTCGGCGAACGTGATGCCATGTTGTTCGGCGACGAGCGGTGGTCGTTCGCCGACCTCGACGCGCGCAGCAACTCGTTCGCGCGCCATCTCGCCGCTCGAGGAGTCAACGCCGGTGAACGAGTGGCCATGATGGTGGCGAACCGGCCGGAGTTCGTCATCGCCGTCAACGGCATCAGCAAGCTCGGCGCGGCGGCGGTGCTGTTCAGTCCCGCGTGGAAGGCGTTCGAGGTCGACCATGCGCTCCGTCTGACCGAGCCCACGCATGCCCTTGCGGACGGTGATGCCGCTCCGCTCCTCGTCGAGCGCCTCGGTCGCGACTCGGTCACCGATCTCGACGAGGCCTCCTTGCTCGACGCCGCGCTGACACACGACCGAACCCCGCTCGCGAGTGTTCACGTGCGCGACACCGATGAGTCGGTCCTCGTGTTCAGCTCCGGTACCACCGGACTGCCGAAAGCGGTCCGCCACACGCATCGATCGATCGGTTGCGCCACGACGCACTGGTGCGACGCCCTCGGTCTCGGCCCCGACGACCGGTTTCAGATCGCGACGCCACCGTCGCACATCCTCGGCCTGCTGAACCTTCTTGCAGCCGCTTCGGTTGGTGCCGTCGTGCGGCTGCACGAGCGGTTCGAGCTCGACGAGGTGCTGCGCAGGATCGCGTCCGACCGGATGACGCTCGAGATGGCGGTCGCACCGATCGCGCTCGCAATGGCCAACCACCCGCGCCTCGAGGACTACGACCTGTCTTCGCTGCGCTACATCATGTGGGGTGCCACGCCGGTCACCGAGGCTGTCGCCCGCACGGTGACCGACCGAACCGGCGTGCGTTGGCTGCCCGCGTATGGCGCCAGCGAGGTGCCGGTCATCGCGGCGAACCCCGTGAACGATCCGTCGTCGTGGCGGCTCGACTCGGCCGGGGTTCCGTCCGCCGGCATCGAGCTGCGGGTGGTCGACCTCGACTCGGGCGAGGTGGTGCCGGCCGGTCAGATCGGTGAGATCCACGTGAAGAGCCCGTCCGTGATGACCGGCTATCTGCCGGACGACGCCACGTGCGACGCGTTCGCTGACGGCTGGTACCGCACCGGCGACGTCGGGTGGCTCGAGGCGGAAGGCTGGGTCCACCTCACGGACCGCTCGAAGGAGATGATCAAGGTGAACGGCTTCCAGGTGGCACCGGCGGAGGTGGAGGCCGTGCTGCACAGCCATCCCGCGGTGCTCGACTGCGCGGTGTTCGGGTTGGCCGACGAGCGCGCCGGCGAGGTGCCGGTCGCCGCAGTGCAGCTCGACCCGGACCGGCTGGTGTCGACGGACGAGCTCGAACAACTCGTCGCCGGGACCCTCGCGACGTACAAGCGGCTGCGTCACGTCGTCGTCGTCGATGCGATCCCGCGCTTGCCCTCCGGAAAGGTGCTTCGCCGCACACTGCGAGACGAGTGGACACCGGCGCTTCTCCGCGTCCGTCACGCGCGCCTGATGGACGTACGCCTCTCGCCCGAACAGCTGGCCCTTCGTGACTCCGTCACGCTCGTGGTCGATCGGCACGGCATCCGCGCTGTCCGCGACCTCGATGATGCAGAGCGGCGGTCCAAGCTCGACGCTGCGATGCACGCGTCCGGTTGGCGTGAGCTGCGCACACCCGCAGATGCGGGCGAGCCGTGGTCGTCCGCCGTCGAGGTCGCGATCGTGGCCGAAGAGCTCGCGTGCGGACTTGCGGACGCGCCTTACCTCGGCCCGACGCTCGCGGTCGAGCTTCGCCGGCTCGCAGATGCGCCTGCGACCGCGTCGAATGAGACGGTCGCGCTGTCGACAGATCTCGGCACGCTCACCGAGGCCGCGATTGCGATCGACGCCGCCGGCGCGTCGACCGCACTCGTGCTCGTCGACGGCGAGCGACTCGCTGAGGTAGCGCTGGACGCGACATCGACGGGAGTCGACCTCACACGTCCGACAGCCACGATCACCGAGTCCGGCGCGCGTCCGGTTGGCAGCAGCGCACTCACCGACGACGACCTCGCGCGCTGGACCGCCCTCGGACTCGCGCTCACATCCGCCGACTTGGTCGGGGCAATGCGCGGCGCGGTGCGGATCGCGCGCGACTACGCGGTCGATCGGAAGCAGTACGGCGCGGCGATCGGCTCGTTCCAGGCCGTGCAGCACCTTCTTGCTGACGCCCTAGTAGCAACCGAGGGCTCCCGCAGCGCCGCGCTGCACGCGGCCTGGGCCGTCGACGCGCTGCCGCCCGAGGACGCGCTCGCGGCCGGCGCGGTCGCCAAGGCGTACTGCGCCCGCGCTGCTCGCACCGTGTGCGAGACCGCGATCCAGATACACGGCGGCATCGGCAACACGTGGGACTGTCTCGCCCACGTCTACTTGCGTCGGGCGCTGATGTCGTCCGACGTGCTCGGCGGTGCCGGCCCGAACCTGGCGCGCGTGCTGGCGCACCACGGCATCACCGACGACGGAGGAGCGGGCGATGGACTTCGGTGACTCACCCCACGAAGCCGAGTTCCGTACCCGGCTGCGGACCTGGCTCGACACCAACAACCCGGGACTGCCGGCGTCGTCGACCGATGACGACTACTGGCGCGGTCAGGCCGCGTGGCACCAGTCGCTCTACGAGGCCGGCTTCTTCGGCCTGTCGTGGTCGAAGGACATCGGCGGACACGAGCTGCCGAGTGTCTACGACGTGATCCTCGACGAGGAGCTCGCGGCCGCCGGCGCGCCGCCGCGTCCCAGCCTTGGCTACCTCGTCCAAGGGATCCTCGAGCACGGCAACGACGACATCAAGCAACGCTTCCTTCCTGGCATCGTGAACGGGCGGGACCGTTGGTGCCAAGGCTTCAGTGAACCGGACGCCGGTTCGGACCTCGCGTCGTTGCGAACTCGCGGCGACCGCGACGGCGACGACTACGTCATCACCGGTCACAAGGTCTGGACGAGCTATTCGGATGATGCCGACTGGTGTCTCGTGCTCGCCCGCACGGATCACGACGTGCCCAAGCACAAGGGGATCTCCGCGTTCGCGGTGACCATGCACCAACCCGGCATCGAGCAGCGACCGCTGACGATGATCAATGGCATCACCAAGGAGTTCGGCGAGGTCCTCTTCGACGGCGCGCGTGTCCCGCGGCGAACATGATCGGCGAGCCAGGCGAGGGATGGTCGCTGGCGATGACGGTTGTGAGCCACGAACGCGAGCCCGGCGAGCTCGGGTTCGTCGCCCGCTACAAGAAGTTGGTGAAGGAGCTCACTGCGCGGGTGAAGGAGGAGCCGTCGCGGTACCGCACCGAGCAAGTACGAGACCTCGGCTGGGCCATCATCGAGGCAGAGGTGCTCCGACTGCACGTGTGCCGCCGGCTGTCCGACCGCCTCGACGGGATCTCACACGGCCCCGAGGGGTCGGTCGACAAATTGCTCATGACCGCCGTCGAGCAAGCCGTCGGCCACGCTGCGCTCGCGGTCGGAGGATCGGGCCACGGCGGCGACGACACATCGCTGAAGGTGTACCTGTACAGCCGCGCGCAGAGCGTCATGGGTGGCACGTCGCAGATCCAGCGGAACCTCGTCGCCCGTCGCATATTGGAGCTACCTGCATGAGCGTGAACTACGACCTGCCGCCGGAGCTCGAGGTCGAGATCGACGGATCGATTCGCGTCGTGCGGCTCAACCGGCCGGAACAGCTGAACGCCACGAACCACGAGCTGCACCGCGGACTCGCAGAGCTGTTCCCTCAGATCGACGCTGATGCAGAGGCGCGCGCTGCCGTCCTCACCGGCAACGGACGTGCATTCTCGGCGGGCGGCGACTTCACGTACCTCGACGAGCTGGCGCGCGACGCAGACCTACGCCGCGAGACCCTCGTGTACGGCCGTCAGATCGTGATCGGGATGGCGCGCTGTCGCGTCCCGGTGATAGCGGCGGTCAACGGACCGGCCGTCGGGCTCGGCTGCAGCCTCGTCGCGCTGTCGGACATCGTGTTCATGGCCGAGAGCGCGCACCTCGCCGATCCGCACGTGATGGTCGGGCTCGTGGCCGGCGACGGCGGCCCCATCACATGGCCACTGCTGACCAGCCTGCAGCTGGCGAAGGAGTACGCGCTCACCGGAGATCGCATCCCGGCGCGGCGTGCGGCCGAGATCGGACTCGCGAACCACGTCGTTCCCGACGAGGAGGTCTTCGACCGGGCGATGGCGTGCGCAGGGCGGATCGCCAAGCTTCCGAAACAGGCAACCGAGGATACGAAGCGCATCTTGAACATGCACCTCGAGCGCGCGGTGCTTGCCACCCTCGACTTCGCGCTCACCGCCGAGGATCGCTCGTTCACCTCAGCCGAGTTGCGCGCCAACCTCGATCGCCTCCTCGGCGCCTGACCCACGAATGTTGGATGGAAACGGGCGCGATGGCGCCCGTTTCTCCCCGGAGTTCGAGCGCAGTGGAGATCAGAACGCTACCGCGCGCGCCTCGGCCGCGAACTCGTCGCGGTCCGTGGACCGCACGAAGCCGAGGCTGATGGCTTGGTCGAGGGCCTTGTCGAACGCGTCGAGGTATGCCTGTTGCGTCGGGTACAACGATGTCAACGTTGCGTGGTCGAACGGTGTGGAAGTGCCGAAGATGGCACACAGTGTTGGCGCATCGGCGGGCGTCTCGCCGCTCAAGGTCGCGATGGGAACGTCGACCGATGGTGTGCGGATGCCGCCGAGCGCGATCCCGTGTGCGTCTCGGGCAACGGTCGTCCCGTTCGTGCCGCCGGTTTGGATCGGGTCCGCGTGAGGCGGTGCCGTGCCGTCATCGATCCAACGAAGAAGCGCGGCCATGGCCGCCGTCGCCACGTAGTGCTGCGGACCGTTGTTGATGCTGCCTGCGCACCCTGGGAAGGACGTGCCACCCACCAGATAGGCGTCAGCGTGCGAAGTGCCGGCGACCTCCCAGGCTCGCAACCGATCGGTGTCGGGTTGCCGAGCGACGGCGTAGCCGAAGGGACCGACGTCGGTCTCGGTCTCGAAGACCATGACGGGTACGTCGAGGTCGGTCCGAAACGGATAGCTGTTCGTCTCGGGGCTGAAGTCGCGGAGGTCGACTGTGCCGTCGACACCGGCCGCGCCGGCACCGCGGCTATGCACGAAGAAGCCGTCGAAGGTTTTCGCAATGGGCTCGATGGCATTGATGTAGGTCGTCAGGAAGACGGCCGACTGCGACTCGCCGGCCGCGACGACGCGACGCGGTTGACTCGATCCGAGAACAGGGACCTGACCCGGCGAGCGGATGGCTGTGGCGATCTGCGAGTAGATGTCGAACGTGTATTGATCACCGGGATGGGACAGCGTCCCGTAACGCGTGGGATTCGAGGAGCGGATCCCGCCCATCATCTGTGCCGTCTGTGCCTGCTGCTGTGGGTCCTCGGGCTCGAGCAGCGTCGTGCCACCGACGACGCCGAACGCTTGGACCGACACGCCGATCCACGCCGCGCCGTCATCGACGATCGCCTTGTTCGTGTAATTCCAGTCCGCGGCCACCTCGACCACGCTCACGTTGAGCCACTCGACGACGACCGTGCCGTTGAAGCGCCTGGGATCCGTTGGCCGCCGAACGATGAACCGCGTCTTGTACGGCGCGGAAGTGGACGGCGTCGCCGTCCACTTGCCGTCCGGGCTCAACGGACCCGGTGACGAATACGCGGTCGCGGTGCCCGACGCGAAGAACTCCTCCTGCGTGTATCCGATCGCGTTCAGATCGACCGGTCGTGGCTCGACCGGCGGCGACAGCGTCCCGATGGTGATGGGTCCCTCCAGAGTCGCCGGTTGCACGTCGAGCTTGCGCTCGGCCGGCGCGGAGCTCGACGAGGTCGCGGCGCTGGGCTCGGTGTCGTCGCTCGTGCACCCGATGGCCGTCACGGCGAACACGGGTACCAAGACAAGCGCGCCGATGACTCGATTCCGTCGTTTCACGACGGAATCGATACCGCTTTACGACGAAATCGATACTGCCGCCCGTCGTTGCTTCCTCGGGCGTCTCGCCGTCACGGGATCGGCACACGTCACTCGTGGCGGTAGACGACGCCACCCTTCATCACAAAACGAACCTGCTCGGTCGCGGTGATGTCGGAAAGCGGGTCGCCGGGCACAGCGATCACGTCGGCGAGCAGGCCGGGCTCCAGGCGAGCGCGGTCGTCGACAGCGATCAGCTCGGCGGACACCGTCGTGGCGGCACGGATCGCCTGCAACGGTGTCATGCCGCGATCGACGAGCGCGATGAGCTCTTTGGCGTTGCGGCCGTGCGGGATCGCTGGCGCGTCGGTGCCGCAGGCGACACGTACACCGCGGTCGATCGCCTTGCTGATCGTCGCGTGAGCACGCGGAAAGACCTCGGCTGCCTTGGTTTGCAGTTCGGGTGCTGCGCGCGAGACGTCCATCCCGTCCGCCAAATAGGTGGTGGCGACGAGGAACGTGCCCCGCTCGACCATGAGGTCGAGGGTCTCGTCGCTGGCGAGCGATCCGTGCTCGATGCAGTCGATGCCTGCGTCGATGGCGGCGCGAATGCCGTCGTCACCGTGCGCGTGAGCGGCGACCTTGAGTCCGGCGCGGTGGGTCTCGTCGGCGATCGCACGTAGCTCCTCGTTCGAGTACTGCTGCGCGCCAGCGGGACCGGTGTGCGACATCACCCCGCCCGACGCGCACACCTTGATGAGCTGGGCGCCGTACTTGATCTGATACCGGACGGCCTTGCGCACCTCGCTGACGCCGTTGGCGATTCCTTCTTCGACCGTCAGCGGGAGAACGTGGGGCGCAAGCGCCTGGAACATGGTCGGGTCGAGATGACCACCGGTCGGCGAGATGGCGTGGCCGGCGGGGACGATGCGCGGGCCGTCGATCCAGCCGCGATCGATCGCCTTCTGCAGATCGACGTCGAGCAACAGACCGCCGGTCTGCACGAACAGCCCGAGATTGCGCACGGTCGTGAACCCGGAGCGCAACGTGCGGCGCGCGTTGGCGACACCCCGCAGCGTCTTGAGCACGGGATCGTCCTGCACCGCCACGAGCGGGCTCTCGTGGTCAGGTCCTCCCATGAGGAGGTTGACCTCCATGTCCATCAATCCCGGCAGCAACGTCAGATCGGTGAGGTCGACGACGATGGCGTCGTCAGGCACAGTGGTGGGGGAGACCTCCTCGATGCGATCGCCGTTGACCAGCAGCATGCCCGGTTCGAGGTACTCGCCCTTGTCGACGTCGAGCAGGCGGGCAGCGCGCAGGAGGGTCGCATGCGGGGGAGTCCGTGGACGAGCCATGGGTTGCTCCTTGTGGCGGGGTCCTGGCCGCAACGCCATTACCGGCGGACGCGAAGGAGATTATCTTGCCGGCAGATCTGGAGGGACACATGGGAGACGACCTCGGAACCCCTGCGCTTCGGTTGGAGCGGGAGGGATCGATTGCCTGGTGCACGATCGACCGCCCGTCGGCGAGGAACGCCTTGACGCCCGCGATGTACTACGGCATCAAGCGTGCCGTCCGGCTCGTCAACACGGACCCGGACCTTGCAGCGCTGATCCTCACTGGAACGGGCGATGTCTTCGCGCCGGGAGGTGACCTGGGCGGACGATCCGAGGAAGGGGAGTCCCAGCCGGACGCGATCGGTCACGACGTGCTCCCCTTTCTGGCGATCCGCGACAGCCAGGCGCCCGTCATCGCCGCGGTCAACGGCATCTGCCAGGGCGGCGGGCTCCTGATCGCGATGCTGTCCGACATCGGGGTCGCAAGCGATCGTGCAACGTTTCGCGTGCCGGAGCTGTTGCGCGGCATCCCGGACGCAACCTACGCGGCGGTGCTACCCGCACACGTCGGCGTCGCCATTGCCCGCGATCTGCTGTTGTCGGCGCGACGGTTCGACGCCGCGGAAGCGCAGCGGCTCGGTGTGATCTCTCGGGTCGTGCCGCATGCTGATCTGCGCGCCGCCGCGTTGGAAGCGGCGCGACAGGTCCTGCAGACTGCGCCTGACGCGCGGCTGCACGTGAAGCGCATGCTCAACGAGCGCTACGGGCTGATCGACTACCAGACGATGTTCTGGGCGCTCGATCACACGGACGAGACGCGCGAAGGTATGCGCGCGTTCATGGAGAAGCGCCCGCCACGTTGGGTTCCACCCGACCAGTGGACCTGACGATGGCGACTTACGTGTTGGTACACGGCGGCGGGCACGGGGGATGGTGCTACGCGAGAGTGAAGCGACTCCTCGAGCAGTCCGGCCACGAGGTGTTCGCGCCATCGTTGACCGGACTCGCCGAACGATCGAGAGCCCTCTCGCCCGACGTCGACCTCGAGTTCCACATCGACGACGTGGTGCAGCTGCTGCACTACTGGGATCTGGGCAACGTGATCCTCGTCGGTCACAGCTACGGCGGCATGGTCATCACCGGAGTCGGCGAACGGTGTCGAGCTCGTGCTTCTGCCGGTCTCGGGCGCCGCCACCTTCTACGGCGTCGAGGATCCGAAAGACCTTGCGTGGGTGGACGCTCGCCTCACCGGCCATCCGTGGAAGTGCTTCGAGCAGAAGCTCCGTCTGACGAACCAGGACGCATTGTAGGCGATCCCGCAGTTCCACATCGTGTGCGATTCGACGATCGCGACCCGTGACGAGCAGATGATCGAGACCGCGCGCGCCGAAGGACGGCTCTGGCACATCGACACCGGTCACGACCTGATGATCACGGAGCCGCAGTTCGTGGTCGACGCGCTTCAACAGGTCGCGGCGCGATGACGACCTATCGAGTGGTGCAGTGGGCGACGGGCAACATCGGCTCACGATCGCTGCGAGCCGTGATCGAGCACCCGGATCTCGAGTTGGTCGGTCTGTACGTGCACTCTGACGAGAAGGTCGGACGTGACGCCGGGGATCTGTGCGGCCTCGCTTCGACGGATGTCGTCGCGACGAACAACATCGTCGACATCGCTGCTCTCCGGCCCGACTGCGTCCTCTACATGCCGCAGCAGTGCGACTTCGACGAGTTGGCCCGCTTGCTCGAATCAGGAGCGAACGTCGTCACCACGCGCGGTGAGTTCCACCATCCACCGAGCCTCGATCCTGCGGCCCGCACACAGATCGAACGCGCGTGCCATCGCGGCAACACGTCCATCCACAGCACCGGCAGCAGCCCCGGGTTCATCACGGAAGCGGTTCCGCTCGTGCTCACGTCGATCCAGCGACGTCTCGACCGCTTCGTGATCGACGAATTCGCGGACCTGTCCGAGCGGAACTCGCCTGAGCTCTTGTTCCAGCTCATGGGCTTCGGCGCCGACCCGGCGACGTTCGATCAACGGCGGTGGGCGCACGGTGCGAACTCGTTCGGCCCGTCGCTGCGGCTCCTCGGCGAAGCACTCGGCCTGCCACTCGACTCGGTCGAGGCGAGCGGCGATGTGGCCGTCGCCGCCCGCAACATCGACATCGCGGCAGGGCCGCTTGCCGCAGGCGGCGTCGCCGCGCAGCGGATGACGGTCGACGGGCTACGGGGAGGGCTGCCGCTGCTCAGCTTCCGAGCCAACTGGTATTGCACGAGGGACCTCGAGCCGGCGTGGGATCTCCGTGACACCGGATGGCGCATCACGGTCGACGGCGACACGCCGCTCGACGTCGAGCTTCGCTTTCCGGTCCCTCTCGAACGAATGGCTGCGACGTCTCCCGGTTACACGGCCCACCGCGCTGTCAACGCCGTGCCTGTCGTGTGTGATGCGGCGCCCGGCATCCGTACCACCATCGAGTTGCCTCAAGTGATCGCGCGGCTCGGCTCCGGCTGAGGACGGTGCGGTCAGCGAATCCGCGGCCGCTCCCGCTTGCCGTGGAAGCTGGCCTGACCGGCTTCGATGTTCTCGTACGTCGTCCCCAACGACACGAGCATCGAGATCTGCGCGAGGGCGTCGCGTCTGAACGCCTCGTGGGCCAACCACGCCGCGCGCAAGGTTCCTTGCACAGCGAGCGGAGGCGACATGGCGATCGTGTGCGCCACCCACATGGCCCGCTCCAGCAGTTCCACGGCCGGCACGACCTCTGACACGAGACCGACCTCGCGGGCGCGAGCCGCCGACATTCGCTCGTGACCGCCGAGCAATGCGATCCGCAGCATCTCGCCGAACGGCAGCTTCTGCAGCAGATGGACGGTCTCAAAGCCCGCGACCATCCCGTAGCTCACATGGGGATCGAAGAACGTCGCGTGCTCGGCAGCGATGATGATGTCGGACTCGCCGAGCATGTAGAAGGCGCCCGCGGATGCCATGCCGTTGACCGCGGCGACGACAGGCTTCCAGAGATCGTTCTGCTTCGGATTGATGTACGCACCGGGGTCGTTGAACATGAACGGAGTCGAGACGCGCCCTGCACCGCGCTCGGTGTTCGCGAGATCGCCGGTGGGATCCTCGAGATAGTCCTTGATCGACTCCTCACGGTCGATGCCGGTGCAGAACGCCTTCTCACCGGCGCCGGTGAGCACCACGACTCGGATGTCGTCGTTCGTGCGCAGCGCTCGCCACACGTGCCGCAGCTCGCGCTCCATCGCGACGTTGAATGCGTTGTGGACCTCTGGACGGTTGAGCGTCACGACCGCGACGCCGTCGCGCTCCTCGTACAACAGGGTCTCCAAGGTGTCCATGAGCGCATTCCCCCTTTGCGCGTACGCCCGAGAGCCGAGGACAGTAGCCGCGTGACTCGCTCGTCGGACTCCTCCGTGGCGCGGCTGCGTCATCACCATCGTGCATTGACCTGTCTACTGGACGAGTCAATGCACGACGGTTGGTGGACGACGGCGACCGAGGGCGAAGCACGCGGACTGCTCGCCGGTCAGGCGTCGCCGCGCCGGAGGAGGAGCACGCCCGACGGCGTACCCCCGCCGGAGGTGACCACGGCGGTCCGTGCGCCGCCGACCTGTCGCGCGCCGGCGTCGTGGCGCAGTTGGGTCACCGCCTCGTAGAGGAAGCCGAAGCCATGGGTGCGACCCTCGGACAACTGGCCACCGTGGGGGTTCACCGGCAGGTCACCGTCGAGGGCGATCCGCCGGCCGCGGTCGAGCCAGTCTTTCGCCTCACCGATGCCACAGAAGCCGAGCGCCTCGATCCAGGAGACGGCGTTGAACGTGAACCCGTCGTACACGAGCGCCAGATCGACGTTCGCCGGCGTCAGGTCGGTGCGCGTCCAGAGATGGGCGGACTGGCCGAGCACCTGCGGCTCGTGCGTGATCGTGTCCTGATCCCACGAGATCCGCTCCGTGATCTGCGTGCCCGTCGCTTCCACGTGCACGGCGGTCTTCGGCAGGTCAGGCGCGACCGTGGCGTCCGACACGACGACGGCGATCGACGCGTCGCACGGCACATCGCAGTCGTAGAGGCCGAAGGGCGTGGTGATCGGGCGCGCAGACAGGTAGTCGTCCATCGTCATGGGGTCGCGGTAGATGGCCGCCGGATTTCGCGCGGCGCCCGTCCTCGCGTTGATCGCGATCCAGCCGAGCATCTCGCGGTTCGCGCCATAACGGTGGAGGTACTGGTTGGCGTTCATCGCGATCCAGTTGGCGGCGGAGAGTGCGCCGAACGGCGCGCGCCATTCTTGGAATCCGCTCACGCGACCGACGCCACCGCCTCGAAGCCCCAACGCCGCGAACGTGGACTCCCACACGGTGCGGAAGCACAAGACATGGCGGCACACCCCGCTTGCGACGGCAAGCATCGCCGCAATGACCGAGCCACCCGGCCCCGGGAGCTCCATACCGCCGTTGATCCACGTCGGGTGGATACGCAGCGCCTCCTCGACTGCGGTGACGCCGCCTTCGCTCATTCCCATGGCGCCCGGACCCGGATAGGTGGAAAGTCCGTCGATGTCGTCGAGGGCCAGCCCCGCGTCGGCGACTGCGGCGAGACATGCATCGACCGTCAGCGACAACGGGTCGACCATCAAGCGACGACCGACGGCCGACCGACCGATGCCGGACAGAACCGCACGATGCTCGAACCGGTCGCCGCTCAGTGGCGCGGCGAACCATCGGGCGGCGGGGCTCGCCAACCTTGTCCTCTGTGTCAGTGCCGCCGGTCGGTTCGAACAGCGGGAGCCAGACGTCGTCGTTCTGTTCGAAGCAGACCGCGACTTGCTGACCGACGTGCACGTCGTATGGATCGCACCCGACGATGTTGGTGGTGAGGTGGACGGTGGGATCCTCGTCGAGCGCCACGTTCGCGATCGCGTAGGGCGGCTCGAACGCCGGCGACCACTGGTGCTGGTTGACGGTGTAACCGACGACTGTGCCTCGTCCGGAGACGACGGTCGGCGCGTGAGCGCGGCTCCGGCACGTGGGGCAGATCGGTACCGGGGGATGGACGAGCGCGCCACAGTCCTCGCACCCTTGGACGCGCAGCTTGCCGTCTTTGCCCGACGTCCAGAACCACCGGTTCCACGGCGTCAGCTGCGGTAACGGACGGACAGGTTTCAGACTCGTCCTAAATGCTGCGCATGAAGCTGATGACCTCTTGTGCCGGCGGGAACGAACCGGTCACCCCCGACGCGAAGTAGCCGGCGTCCGTGAACATCGTGATGCCGGTCACGCCCTTGGCCGCGTCGCTGCACAGGAACACGAGCGGGTACGCCTGCTCGAGAGGCGTCGAGGCTTCGATGCCGACTTCGCTGCGATAATCGGACCCGAACCCGAGCCACATCTCCTTGTTCGCTTGCGCCAGCGGTGTGTCGGTCGGGCCCGGAAGGATCGCGTTGATGCGGATCCCTTTCTTCAAAAGGCCGAAGGCTTCCCGCGCGACGTAGGCGTTGATGGCCTTCTTGCTCCACATGTAGTCGGCCTTGCTGTTGTCCTGAGCCCACTTGGATGCTTCGTCGAAGTCCTTGATGTCCAGGTAGGTGAGCAGCTCCGGCAGGCTCCCTTCCCATCCCATGCCTGCGGCCGAGGAGATGAGTCCGATTGCCGAGCCGATCGGAAGCATGTCGCCCGAGAGCAGCCGATCGATCACATAGCGGTGGCCGATGAAGTTGATGCGCTCGATGCCCGGCGTGCCATCGGCGACACCTGCGCACGAGAACGAGCGCGTGGACGGGTCCCCCGCATTCGTCGAGGGCGGCGTCGATGGATTGCTTGTCCGAGAGGTCGAGGCTGATCGCCTTGACGCCTGCGAGCGTCACCGGGGCGCGATCCATCACCACGACCTCCGCACCGGCGTCCTGGGACAACTCTGCGACCGCTGCACCCATTCCGGTGGCGCCGCCGACCACCAGCGCTCGTTTGCCGTTGTAGCCGAAGGCGTCGAACAGTCCCACTTGCTGCCCTTCCATGCCGGTGACACAGCCGTTAGATGCCGTCACGATAGGCGACTGCACCTGGCGACGGTGAAGCGCTGCTGCTCAGCGACGGGACGAGGTGCTCAGTTCGTCGCGCAGCACGCGACGTAGCAACTTGCCGATCTCGTTGTATGGCAGCATCTCGCGGAAGTCGATGAAGTCGGGCGTCTTGGTCGACCGCAGGCGCGTCCGGACCCAGTCCCTGAGCTCGTCTTCGGTGACTTCGCCGTCGACCACGACCGCTGCAGCGACGGCCTCGCCCCACTCGGGGTCGGGCACGCCGACGACCGCGGCCTCGACCACCGATGGATGCGCGAGCAGGGTGTCCTCGATCTCGCCGGGCGACAGGTTCTCCGCGCCACGGACGATCACGTCGTCCAACCGTCCGTCGACGAACAGGTAGCCGTCCTCATCGAGGTAGCCGGCGTCGTTGGTCGGAAACCACCCGTCGTCGGTGAGCGCGCGACGGCCGAGGTATTCGCCGGCCACCTGCTCGCCCCGTACGTAGATCTCCCCGCGTGTGCCCGGTGGCAGCGCCTGCCCGTCGGGGTCCCGGATCTCGACCTCGATGCTCGGGAGGGGGTGGCCGACCGACCCGAGTCGAGCCCGCACTCGCGGGTCGTCGCTCGCAACGGCCTCACGATGCTCGCCCGGTCCGAGCACGGCGATCGTCGAGCTCGTCTCGGTGAGGCCGTAGGCGTTCACGAATGACACGTTGGGCAGCAGCTCCATCGCCTGACGGATCAGCTCGAGCGGCATGCGCCCTCCGCCGTACGACAGGTTGCGGAGCCGGTCGAGCTTCTGACCGGTGCTCGAGAGGTGGCCGAGGATTCGGCCGAGCATCGTCGGGACGACCATCGCTTGTGTGATGCCTTCCGCCGCTACGAGGTCGACCCATCGCTCCGCCTCGAAGACAGGGAGATACACGATCCGCCGCCCGCTGTACACCGAGCTCAAGACGGCCGATATCCCGGCGATGTGATACGGAGGGACGCTGACGAGTTGGGCTTCGTCGTCGTCGGCGCCGAGGAACTCGACGCTGCTGAAGATGTAGGACGTCAAGTGATGGTGGCGCAGGACCGCGGTCTTCGGTTCGCCGGTGGTGCCGCTGGTGAAGAGCAACACGCCGATGGCTTCCGGATCAACGAAGGGCAAGTCGTCGCTCGCGTCGCCGTCGTCGAGTTGTGCGAGGAGATCGTCGGTTCGCAGCACCTCGATGCCGTCCATGTCGCCGACGCGCTCTTCGACGCCCTTACCGACGATGACGAGCGCGGGCGCCAGGCGGCCGAGGATGACGCGCAGGTGCTCGTCGGTCAGTCGGTAGTTGACAGGGGCGAAGGGGATACCGGCGAAGCCGGCACCGAACAAGCACAGCGGGACGGCGTCAGAGTTGAGGTCGACGAGGGCGAGTCGTTCGACGCCTCGCTCGCGCAGCATGGTCGCCAGCCGGCGCGCCCGCGTCAGTACTTCCTGGTAGGTCAGGCCGGACTCGCGTGTGCCGACGCCGACGCGATCTGGCACGGCGTCGGTCGCCATCTCGAGCAACATGGCAACGCTCATTGCAGGTCTCCCCCGAGCGCTATGAGAATCACACTATCGGATATCTCGAGCTGTATTCGCCAAAACGATAACATGGATCTCACGTCGATGACCGTAGGAGTTGTGGTCGGCAACCCGAAGCCACGTTCGCGCACGCGTGACGTGGCGGTCTCGGTCGGCCGAGCGGCGTCCGCGTCCGCTGGCCTCGGTGACGGCGATCCGTTCGTCGTGGACCTCGCGGATCTCGGCCCTCATCTCTTCGAGTGGTCGTCGACTGCGGTACACGACGCGGTCGACATGGTTGCGAAGTGTTCACTCCTCGTCGTTGCGTCACCGACGTACAAGGCGTCGTACACGGGGCTGTTGAAGTCGTTCCTCGACTGGTTCGGCACCACTGGACTCTCCGCTGTCGGCGCCACCGTTCCGGTGATGGTCGGCGGCAATCCGCGCCATGCCCTCGCGGTCGAGGTCCACCTGCGACCCGTCCTCGTGGAGATCGGCGCGTCGCTGCCGACGCGCGGCCTCTACGTGCTCGAAAGTGATCTCCCGCAGCTCGACGACGTCATCGCCGAGTGGCTCACCGTCGTCGGTCCCGCCCTTCGGCGCGCCGTTCAAGTCTGAGAGTTTCATGCCGCGTCGTCGCCCTCGAGGCGGCACTCGGAAACGGAACTCTCACCAGACAATAGTGCTGCTATCGTCGTTTGAACACCGGACATCGGAAGGGTCGAATGCCGCACTTCGCGAAGCCCGCTGAGGGGAGCTGGACAGCGCGTTACCCCGAGTTGGGGACTGGGCCTGTCTCGTACGAAGACTCGATCTCGCCTGACCACTACGAGCTCGAGCGTGACGCCATCTTCGCTCGCACGTGGTTGAACGTCGGCCGCGTCGAGCAGTTGCCGCGCGCCGGCAGCTACTTCACCAGGGAGATCCACGCGGCGCGCACCTCGGTCATCGTCGTGCGCGACACACAGGGTGAGATCCGTGGATTCCACAACATCTGCCGCCACCGCGGCAACAAGCTCGTGTGGCAGGACTACCCGGCGGAAGAGACGAGCGGCACCTTCCGCCAGTTCACCTGCAAGTACCACGGCTGGCGTTACAACCTCGAAGGCGCGTGCACGTTCGTGCAGCAGGAGTCGGAGTTCTTCGACCTCGACAAGTCCGACTACGGGCTCGTGCCGGTACAGGTCGACGTGTGGGAAGGGTTCGTCTTCGTGAACCTCGACGCCGGGAACGAGACGCCGCTGGCGGACTATCTCGGCGACTTTGCCGCCGGTCTCGTCGGCTATCCGTTCGACCAGATGACGCAGGTGTTCAAGTACCGCGCCAACGTCGGCAGCAACTGGAAGCTGTTCATCGACGCGTTCGCCGAGTTCTACCACGCGCCGGTTCTGCACGCGAAGCAGTCGGTTTCCGATGAGTCGCGCAAGCTGCAGAGCTACGGGTTCGAGGGCCTCTGGTATGCGCTCGACGGTCCTCACGGCATGGTGTCTTCCTGGGGTGGCATGTCGCCCCCGAAGGACCTGGGAATGGTCAAGCCGATCGAACGCATCCTGCACAGCGGCCTCTTTGGCGCCTGGGAGCGCCCTGACATCGAGGGACTGGACCCGCTGCCACCTGGGCTCAATCCGGCTCGTAATCCGGCGTGGGGGATCGACTCGTTCGTCTTCTTCCCGAACTTCATGCTGTTGGTATGGGCGCCCGGGTGGTACCTGACGTACCACTACTGGCCGACCTCGTACAACACTCACATCTTCGAAGGCAGTCTGTATTTCGTCCCGCCGAAGAACGCCCGTCAACGGCTACAGCAGGAGCTGGCCGCAGTGACGTTCAAGGAGTACGCGTTGCAGGACGGCAACACGCTCGAGGCGACGCAATCGATGCTCGAGTCGCGTGCGGTTCGCGAGTTTCCTTTGAACGATCAGGAGATCTTGCTGCGTCACCTGCACACGACCGCACGTGGGTACGTCGCCGAGCACGAACGTCGCATGGCCGAGACGCCCACCCCACGCGTTTCGGCGTGCATGAGCCACACGACGTGTGGCTGATGAACGCCAGTTGGAGGATCGTGTGTATAATGGCGCTCTACCATTCGGCGAAGCACGTTCTCGCAGAGGTCAAAGTTGAGCGGAACCACGCGGACGGAGTCACGTCGCCAGATGTCGTTGGTCGGTTTCATGCAGGCCGGCAACGTGACGGTGTACGCCGGTTCGTGGCGGCATCCCGCGACGGAGCACGGTTTCCTCGACCAGCGCCTCTACCAGAAGCTCGGTCGGACGCTCGAAGACGGTTGCTTCGACTTGATGTTCTTCGACGACCGGCTTGCGATGCCAGGCATCTACGGCGGCTCCGTCGCGGACGCCGTGCGGCTCGGGGCGCGGCCGGTCAAGCTCGACCTCAGCATCGTGCTCGGTCTGGTCGCGGGCGCGACCCAGCACATCGGGCTCGGGGCGACGTATTCGACGACGTACTACTCCCCGTTCCACGTCGCTCGTACCTTTGCCACGCTCGATCACCTTTCGGATGGGCGCGCCGCGTGGAACGTCGTCACGTCGGTGAACGACGGTGAAGCACAGAACTTCGGGCTGAAGGAGCATCTCGCTCACGACGCGCGCTATGACCGGGCGGACGAGTTCCTCGAAGCGACGACGGGACTGTGGGACACCTGGGACGACGATGCGCTCGTGCTCGATCGCGCCGCCGGGCTGTTCGCCGACCCGGACAAGGTGCACGAGCTGAATTACGCCGGCGAGTACTTCCACGTGAGGGGGCCGCTCACGGTGCCGAGGTCGCCGCAGGGGCGTCCGGTGCTGCTGCAAGCGGGTTCGTCGGGCCGCGGTCGCGACTTCGCCGCTCGATGGGCAGAGCTGATCTTCACCGGCGATCCGAACATCGACATCGCACGATCGCACTACAAGGATCAGAAGGACCGCATCGCCGAGAGTGGACGCGATCCCGAGAGCGTTCGCATGTGCCCGATGACGTACACGGTCGTGGGCGAGTCGCGTGCGCACGCCGAAGAACGCGAGCAGCTCTTCCTGAACGATCTCGTCGATCCGACGGCGTCACTGGCACTGCTGTCAGAGTTGATGAACTACGACTTCTCCGACCTCCCACTCGACGCGCCGATCACCGACGAGCTCATCGAGTCGGTGTCCGGTATCCGTGGGCTCGTGCAGAACCTCCGACAGCACATCGGGGACGACATCAGACTGTCCGATCTCGCGGGCCACCGGGCCACGTTGCTGCAAGGTCCTCGCTTCGTCGGGACGGCGACCGAGGTCGCCGACCAGATGGAAGAGTGGTTCACCGACGACGCATGCGACGGGTTCGTCATCGCCGCAACCCACGTGCCCGGTGCATACGAGGACATGGTTCGGTTGGTGGTGCCCGAGCTCCAGCGGCGAGGCGTGTTTCGCGACCGCTACACCGGTACGACGCTGCGCGACCACCTCGGTCTGCCGCGGCCCGACGTCGCGCCCCGTGTCTGACCGCGCCGGCCCGCTCCACGGGCTGCGGGTCATCGAGGCCGCGACCCTCGCGGCGGGTCCGATGGCGGGCCGGACTTCGCGGAGTTCGGTGCTGAGGTCGTCAAGGTCGAACCGCCTGGTTCCGGCGACCCCATGCGCACATGGGGCGAGCGCAAGGACGGCATCGCCGTCATGTGGAAGAGCGTGAGCCGCAACAAGCAGTGCGTGACGCTCGACCTTCGCCAGTCAGCCGGACAGGAGCTGTTCCACCAGTTGCTCGCGGTCAGTGACGTCCTCATCGTCGGCAACCGCCCCAGCGCGCTTGAACGTTGGGGCATCGACTACGAGACCGTGCACGCTCGCCATCCTCGCGTGGTGATGCTCCACCTCTCCGGTTATGGCGCAGGTGGGCCCAAGAGCGATCGCCCCGGATACGGGACCTTGGCCGAAGCAATGAGCGGGTTCGCCCATCTGACCGGCCAACCCGACGGTCCGCCGACGTTGCCGCCGTTCATGCTCGCCGACGGCGTCGCCGCTCAAGCGGGAACATGGGCGGTGATGATGGCGCTGTACCACCGCGACGTGCACGGCGCCGGCGGTCAGCTCATCGACATCAACCTCATCGAGCCGCTGGCCCGCCTCCTCGAGTCCGCGACGCTCGCGTACGACCAGTTCGGCATCGTTCCCGGGCGTGCCGGCAATCGCCTCGACGCGAGCGCTCCCCGAAACGCGTACCGCACTGCGGACGAGAAGTGGCTGGCGATCTCGAGCGCGTCGCCCAACCTCGCGATGCGTGTGTACCGAGCGATCGGTCGCCCGGAGCTCGCCGAGGATCCCGATTACGTCGACCCGGTGCGCCGCCAGGCTCGCGCGCTCGAGGTCGACGAGCTCGTCGAGAAGTGGGTGTGCGAGCGCACGCTGGACGAAGCGATGGCCGTCTTCCACACTGCCGAAGTGGCAGCGGCCCCGATCTACGACGCGCAGCAGCTCCGAGCTGACGAGCACCTCCGAGCGCGCGGTTTGTTCGTGACGCTGGACGACCCCGAGTTCGGTGTGATGACCGTCCAAGCTCCTGCTGCGGTCATGAGTGAGACCCCAGGAAGTGTCGAGCATCTCGGGCGCGCCCTCGGCGCGGACAACGAGGCGGTCTACACCGGGTTGCTCGGTCTGAGCGCGGATCGTCTCGCGGAGTTGAAGGCCGCAGGAGTGATTTGATCGGCGAGCGCGTACCGCGGGCGAGGCGGTCGGAGCTGGCGACGCCCGCGAGCAGCGAGCGCATGTGCGAGAAGGCACCGACGTCGGGCGCCGACCTCGTCTTCCTCGACCTCGAGGATGCCTGTGCGCCCGCCGCGAAGGAGTCCGCGAGGAAGATCGCGATCGCGGCGCTGACCGAGCTCGACTGGGGACGCACCGTGCGCGCTGTGCGGGTGAACGGGCTCGAGACGGCGTGGTGCCATGACGACATCATCGAGATCGTGTCAGGAGCACGCGAGCGTGTCGACGTCCTGATCGTTCCGAAGGCGCGGACGGCTCGCGACGTGTGGTGGGTCGATGTCCTCCTCACGCAACTGGAAGCCAAGCTCGGCCTGACGAAGCGGACTGCACTCGAGGTGCTCATCGAGGACGCGGAAGGTCTCGCCAATGCCGTCGAGATCGCGCGGGCGAGCGATCGCCTCGAAGCACTGATCTTCGGCGCCGGTGACCTCTCGGCATCGCTGCACGCGCGCGTTGACGGGAATTTCGACCCGATGAGCGAGTATCCGGGCGACTTCTGGCACTTCGCCCGCGCCCAGGTCGTCACCGCAGCGCGCGTCGCCGGTCTCGATGCCATCGACGCGCCTTATCCGGCATACGAGGATCCGGACGGCTACCGGCGATCTGCGGTGCAAGGCAGCCTCTTGGGGTTCGACGGCAAGTGGGCGATCCATCCGAGCCAGATCCCGATCGCCAACGAGGTGTTCTCGCCGACCGCCGACGAGATCGACGCGGCGCGGCGGTCGATCGAGGAGTACCGCGCTGCCGAGGCGCAAGGAGTCGGAGCGATCGGGTCGGATGGTCGCCTCGTCGATGCCGCGCACATGCGCCTGGCGAACAACGTGTTGCACAAGTCGGAGCTGGCCCACCAGCCCTCGCGCCAACAACCTTGACCATCGTGCATTGACACGTCTACTGGACGTGTCAATGCACGATGGTGGTCAGGTCACGACGCCCTCGACCTTGAGTTGGATGATGCGGTCCCAGTCGTAGCCGAGATCCTCGAGAACTGCGTCGGTGTGCTCGGCGAATGCCGGCCCACGCCGGAGTCGAGGAGGCTGCGCGTCGAACTGCACGGGATTCGTCACCAACTCGAACTCGCTGCCATCTCCGGCCCGCAGCGACACGATGTAGCCGTTCGACCGCACTTGCGCGTCCTCGGTCACCTGCACGCTGTCCTGGACCGGCGCCCACGGTCCACTGAGCTCGGCGAATGTCGCCGTCCAATGTGACAAGGGCTGCGCGGCGATCGCGTCGGTGAGCGCGTCCACCGCGGCGTCGATGTTCTCCTCGATTTTCTCGGCTGTGCTGAACCGCGGGTCGTCTGCGAGGTCCGACCGTCCGACGAGGTGACAGACCTCGGCCCAGTACCGCGTCGGCTGCAGCATCACGAGCGACAGATAGCGATCGTCGGCTGTCTTGTAGAGCGCCGACAACGGATTCCCGAAGATCGCCCTGCCGGGCGAAGGCGCGATCCACGGCTTCTTCGCGACCAGCGAGGTGTCGATTCCCATCCCCATCGACCACAGGCCACTTCCGAGCAGCGAGACGTCGACCACGGACGGCTCACGGCTGCGCTCGCGCCCGAACAGCGCGGCGGCGATCCCACCCGCGAGGTATGTGCCCGAGATCGTGTCGCCATAGGCCGGCACCGGCGGCGGGATCATGCCGTCGATGCCGGGAGGCGAGATGCTCGCGGCAGTCGACGCACGGCACCAGAACGCGGTCATGTCGTAGCCGCCACGGTCGGCCTCGTCACCCCGCGGGCCGAGAGCGCTCCCGCGGGCGTAGATGATGTTCGGGTTGACAGCACGGATGCTGTCGACGTCGAGGTGGAACCGGTGCAGTGCGCGCGGCAGGAGGCTCGTGAGGAACACATCCGCGTTGCGCACGAGCTCGTACAGGACCTCGCACCCTGCTTCACTCGAGATGTCGAGTCCAATGCTGCGCTTGCCTCGGTTCGGATGCTCGACGTTCGGGTTGAGGTCGCCTTCGACGACGAATGTGCCCGTGCGCCGCAAGCCGCGTTGCGGATCACCCGTGACCGGATGCTCGATCTTGAGGACGTCGGCACCCCAGTCAGCGAGCACCGCGCCGCCTGACGTGACAAAGCCGTACATCGCGGCCTCGATGACACGAACGCCGGCCATGGGTTCGTTCATGTCGCGTCCGACGCTGCTGTTGCCATCGCCCGCCCTTGCACCATCCCGCCGTCGACGAGCACATCGATGCCGGACACGAACGAGGCGGCATCCGAGACGAGGAACGCGACAACGGCGGCTACCTCGTGCGGCGCACCGAAGCGGCCGAGCGGCGTCTGGTCGAACATCTCGCGGATGATGGGGTGCTCGTCGCGCTCCTGGTGCTGCATCGGCGTGTCGATCAGTCCGGGCGCGATCGAGTTGACGCGTCCGCCGCGGCGACCCCATCGCACAGCAGCGCGCGCCGCGGCGCGGATCACACCGACCTTGGCCAACGAGTACGCGAAGCCGGAGTCGTTGACGGAGCCAGTGACGCGCTCCAAGAAGTCCGGCGCGAGCGGATCGCCGAGCATCGCCTCTTGTTCGGCATCGACGTACGGCGCAACCTCATAGGCCGCGGAGGACGAGAAGCAGACCGCCGCGGAGCCCGGTTCCACCTCGGGCTCGAACGCGTCGAGCAACAACTGCGTCCCGACGAGATCGACCTCGAAGACCCGGCGTGGGTCGCCCATCGTGGGGGAGATGCCGGCCGCGTGGACGAGTGCGCGGAACGGTCCGATCTCACGCACATGCGTCACGAGCGCGCCCACCGCAGCAGGGTCGGAGATGTCGCACGCGACGCCGACGGTTCCGTCGATGTCCGGCGCTCGCAAGTCGACAGCGACAACGACATCGACGAGGCTGCGGACAGGGCCGATGCACGCGCGGCCCATGCCACTCGCCGCGCCGGTGATCACTGCTGTGGTCAGGACGAACCTCCGACCCGCAACACGGCGGCGTCAGACGGCCGGCTCGACGACGACGTCGAGCGTGGACGCGCCGCTGTCGGGTACGTGCGGCTGCCGCCACGCCTCGACCGGGAACGACGCGTTGATCAGCGAGTAGCAGACGTAGAGAAGCCGCAAGGCGTCCTCGGGCAAGTCATCGAGCGAGAACTGCTCGAGGTAGGTCGCCGCGTCGTCGAGTCGGGGCAAGGCGGCATCGTAGAACGCCTGCAGTTCGTCCATCGTGCTCGACAGGCGCTTCGCGTAACGCTCACGCTCCGTCGCCAGTGCCCAGTCGGCGAACGGCTCCAAGTCGGCGAACTCGGGAGGCAGCGTGCTGGACATGTTCGTCACCTCGCCGCCGGCGCGAGCGACGTGTTCCCCGCGGCGTGTGGTGGCTCGCGCTGTGCTTGGTACCCGGCGACGTACGCGCTGGTCGCCTTGTGGAGATGCCGAAGAAGGATCTCCTGGTCGTTGAGCGGAAAACGGCCGACGTTCAACATGCGCCCTTCCTTCTCCGAGCGTGACCGGAGCATTTACGATAGCAACAATCTCTCGAAAAGAGAAGTAGCTTTCCGCGTCGGACGGCTGCCCTCGAGGCGAAGCTCGTACCGTCAGAGCGCGACGTCCAGTAGGACCTTGCCGATTGCACGGCCGTCCGCGACATAGCGCAGGGCCGCGGCTGTCTCGTCCAGCGGGAACGACGCGCCGATGTGCGGCACGACGCGCTTCGAGGCGAGTAGCTCCAACAGCTCATCGTCGTCGCGGCGCAGCTGCTCGGGGCGGTGGGTGGCGAAGTCGATGAACTGGAACCCGAGGACGTGCACGCCCTTCAGCAGCACGAGGTTGAGCGGGATCCGCGGAATGCCTGCCGCGAACCCGACCGTCACGAATCGTCCGCCCCAACGCAGGCTGCGAAGTGCGGGCTCGGACAGCGAGCCGCCCACCGGGTCGACGACGACGTCGGCGCCGTCGGGCAGCGCCTCCTTCAGCGCACCGCGCAGATCGCCCGCCGTGTGGTCCACGAGGCGTGTGGCACCGCTCGCGGCGCGACGTCGAGCTTCTCCCTGGAGGACGCGACCGCCGTCACCGTCGCGCCGAGCTCGACGGCGAGCTGTACGGCGGCCAAGCCGACGCCGCCACCGGCACCGAGGACGACGACCTCGTCGCCGGACTGCACCACCGCGACCGAACGAAGCACGTGGTACGCGGTGCGATGGGCCACGCCGAACGCAGCCGCGCGACGGACATCGACTTCGCGCGGGATCTTCGTGAGCGTCTTCGCAGTGCCGACCGCCTCCTCGGCGAACGCGCCGACGAGTCCGGTTCCGATGACGCGATCGCCGAGCGCGACGTCGGTGACGTCGCCGGCCACCTCCACGACTTCGCCGGCGAACTCGCTCCCCGGAACGAACGGAGTCGGCGCCGAGAGCTGGTACTGGTTGGCGACGAGGAGCACATCTGGAAAGTTCACGGCCGCGGCAGCGACGCGGATGCGCGCTTGACCCGGACCGACCGCCGGTGACGGCAGTTCCTCGATCTCGACGACCTCCGGCGGGCCGTACTCGTTGCAGACGGCGGCGCGCATCTCGCCGCTCGTCACCTCCCGTAGTCCGTACTCTCGGCGAGCTCGGCTGCGCCCTTCATCAGATCGAGCACGACCGGTCCGAACGCTTGCAGCTTGTGGTCGTCCGCGGCCCGCTGGAAGCCCTGCTCGAGCACGACCGCGAGCTTCCACTTCGCCAGGACGATGTAGTAGTCGATGTCTTCGACCTGGCGTCCCGAGACCTTTGCGTAGTGCGCGAGGACCTCGTCGCGCGACGGCATGCCGTACATGTCGACGTAGCTCGAGCCCTTGGCCTCGTCGCTCATCGTGTCGTCGGGCCAGCTCTGGACGACCCAGCCGAGGTCGAGTTTCGGATCGCCGACCGTGCCCATCTCCCAGTCGACGATGGCGGCCAGCCTCGCCGGCGCACCGTCGCAGTACATGACGTTGGCGAACTGATAGTCACCGTGCATCAGCCCAGGGATGAAGTCGATCGGGCGGTGGCCGCGCAGCCACGCCGAGGCCTCGTCGAAGCCAGGGAGCTCACGACCTTTGATCCGCTCGAGGAACCCGGTCCAGCGGTCGACCTGACGGTCGTGGAAGCCGTCGGGCCGGCCGAGGTCCTGCAGTCCTTTGGCCTCCCAGTCGACGTTGCCGAGGAGCGCGATGCCCTCGACGAGCTGATAGGCGAGGTCCCTCCGAGCCTCGAGATCCGTGTCGAACGGCGCTGGCCATGTGCCGGGCTCGAGCCCCATCGGCGACCACCCGTCCACGAACCCCATGAGGTAGAAGGCGCGGCCGAGCACGCGCTTGTCCTTGCTGGCTGCGATCGCGGGCGTGTGCGGCACGTCGGTGCCGTCGAGCGCCTCGATGATCCGCCACTCGCGCCAGATGCCGTCGTCGCGACTCTCCGGCGCGGGCAGGGGCGGGATGCGGAGCGCTCCGTGCAGCTCGCCGCGACGGATCTCGTAGATCTCGTTCTGCGAGCCGCCCGAGATGTAGGTGTGCTCGAGCGGTTCGCCCTTGCCGGGGAGCCCCTCGTCGTCCATCCACGCGCCGAGCTTCTCGACGTCGATCACAGGTTCCCCACCTCCACTTCGAGGAGGTCGGCGAACGTGGCTTCGCCGCCTCGACCTTGTCCGGTATCCATTCGGTCGGCCACATGCCGGTCGAGGGTCGATAGTCGCGCAACACCTGCCGCGCGACCGTCATTTGTGGACCCCGGTCGGTCCGTCCGCCAATCCCATCACTCCTGCGCCGTCGCGCACATTGTCGTCTGAGCCACCGATTTCGGTGGCTGAGTCGACACAGATGGAAGGTCGGTCGGGCCCGTGTCTGCTGAGCCACCGATTACGTGGCTGAGTCGACACAGACGTCCGCGGCCGGGTCCGTGTCTGCTGAGCCACCGATGACGTGGCCGAGCCGACACAGACGGCAACGCGGCCGCGTCTGTGTCGCCTGAGCCACCGGTTTCCGTGGATGAGTCGACAATGTGCGCGGAGGGGCCCTCCGGCCAGTGGCGGGTCAGAGCGCTTCGTACTCGACCGTGACAGTGACGCCGCTGGGCACGCTCTGGCATGTCAGGATCCAACCTTCGTCGACCTCGTCTGGCGTAAGTGCGTTGTTGACGCGCATCGCCGCGGTTCCCTCTCGGAGCAGTGCCATGCACGTGGCGCAGTTCCCGGACTCGCACGAATATGGCCCAGGGACGCCGCCGCGCCGCGCCGTTTCGAGGATCGTGTCGCCCGGTCGGTAGCCGATGGTGTGCGACTTGCCTCCGAGGATCAACGTGATGGACTCCGGTACGTCGCTGCCCTCATCTGTCCCGGTGCCGTCTGGTGTTGTCGCGCCCGGTGCCGGGGGCGCCGCGGGATCAGGGACCACGAAGCGCTCGATCAGGATGTGGTCGGCGTCGACGCCGAGGTCCAGCAGGGTCGTCTCGACGAGATCCATGAAGGGGCCAGGCCCGCAGATGTAGAAGTCCGCGCCGACGGTGTCGCCGACGAACGTTGCGATATCCGCCGCGTCGACGAACCCACTGTCGACGTCGAGGTGATGGCGCAGCTCGAAGCGATCGTCGTGACGGTTGCGCAGGTGGTCGAGCTCGCCGGCGAAGATCACCGAAGTGCGATCGCGGTTCGCGTACAGCATGCGAACGAGTCGCGGCGACGTCGTGAGCACACTCTTCACGACGGACATGACCGGCGTGACGCCACTCCCACCGCAGAAAGCGACGATCGGGTGGTCACCGTCGCGGACGCAGAACACGCCCGCCGGCTTCGTCACCTCGAGGACGTCGCCGGCGCGCACTCGATCGTTGAACCAGTTCGACACCAGGCCGTCCGTGACCCGCTTGACGGTGACGGTGAGATCCGGGTCCGTCTCCGGCGCGCTCGACATCGAGTAGCAGCGGAGGACGTCGTCGCCCGCGAGGTGGGCTCGGAACGTGCAGAACTGACCGGCCCGATACCGGAACGTGTCGCGGAGGTCGTCCGGGACGTCGAGCACGAACGAGCGCGTGTCGTGCGTCTCGTCGACGACCGCTCTCACCGGGACGCGATGGAAGCCGTGATCCCGTCGGACGCCTGGTTCATCGATCACAGCGACGCTCCCGGGTAAGGTCTCCATGTGCCGAGGATAACCCCATTCTCATGTGGAGCAAGTGGCGTTACAGTGTGATCCCATGGCTGCGACTGTGACGACCGACGAACTTCGGGCCGAGACCAGTGACCCGAGAACCGCAATCGTCACCGGCGGCGCCTCGGGCATCGGGCTCGCCATTGCCGAGCGCCTGGCCGCCGACGGGCACGCCGTCGCCGTGCTCGACCGCAACGCCGAAGCCGGCGAGCAGGCCGCGGAGAAGATCGCCGCGTCGGGCGGCACGGCCATCGGCGTGCCGGTGGATGTCTCCGATCCCGCGTCCATCGACGCCGGTGTCGCCAGCGTGCACGAAAGTCTCGGTCCGGTCCTGGTCCTCGTGAACAACGCCGGCGTCGACTCGTTCGGCCCGTTCCGGAAGGTCACGCTCGAGGAGTGGAACCGCACGCTGGCGGTCAACCTCACCGGCACGTTCCTGTGTTGCCAGGCGATCGTGCCCGACATGGTCGATGCCGAGTGGGGCCGCATCGTCAACATCTCGTCGTCGTCCGCCCAGGGCGGGCAGGCGTACATGACTCCCTACGTCGCCTCGAAGGCGGGCGTCATCGGCTTCACCAAGGCGCTGGCGCTCGAGCTGGGCCCGAAGGGAATCACGGTCAACACGATCCCGCCCGGGTTCATCGACACGCCGATGCTCCGGGCCGCGGAGGACAAGGGGCGTCTCGGCGAGAGCGTCGAGCACCACGCGAGCGTCACGCCTGTACGGCGGGCCGGTCGCCCAGAGGACATCGCCGCGGCGTGCGCGTTTCTCGTCCGCGACGAGGCGAGCTATGTCACGGGACAGGTGATCGGGGTCAACGGTGGCCGGAACACCTGACCAGCCCCGCATCCCGCCGTTGCCGCCGAAAGAATGGCCGCCCTCGATGCGAGAGGCTCTCGCGGCACTGCGCCCGCCCGAGCCGCGGCACCCGCTCCCGCGCCAGGATGAAGGCCGCCCCAAAGGGCTCAACGTCCTCGGAACGCTTGCGCAGCATCCGGCTTTGACGCGTGCGTACCACACGTTCAACGGGCACGTGCAGTTCGCGTCGTCGCTCTCGCCGCGCCAGCGCGAGCTGTTGGTCCTGCGCGTCTCCCGTCTGCGTGAGGTGGAGTACGAGTGGGAACAACACGTCATCCAGGGCCGTGACGCAGGTCTCACCGACGAGGAGATCGATCGCGTCCGCGACAGTGGCGCCCTCGGATGGGCGCCGCTCGAAACCGCCATGTTGCGCGCTGTCGACGAGCTCGTGGCCGACGCGATGATTCATGACGACACGTGGGCCGCGCTGGCCGCGGAACTCGACGTCGAACAACTCATGGACCTTGTATTCACCGTCGGCGCGTACGAGGTCTTGGCCATGGCGCTCAAGTCCTTCGGCGTCCAACTCGACGAGGACCTGCAGCGGAACCAGCCGTCCCGCCCGCCGTCGGGGGATCGACCTACGCTTCCCCTGTGAAGCGAGGCGACGCCGCGTCGGCTGATGCGTCACCGACTTGGCGCGACGTGGCCGTGGCCCGGTCGCTCGACTCGGCCCGAGCGCGTGCCGAGACGCGCGTCGAGCGCTTCATCGCGGCGGCGCGCGAGCTGGCGAGCGAGCGCGGATCGGGTACCGACTTCACCGTGCAGGACGTCGTCGAGCGCTCTGGGCAGTCGCTGCGCAGCTTCTATCAGTACTTCAACGGCAAGCACGAGTTGTTGCTCGCTCTGTTCGAGGAGACGGTTCGGTCCACCGCGACCGAGTTGGAGCAGCGCGTCGACCGCGAGGGCGACCCGCTCGAGCGGCTGCACGTCTTCGTCGTGGAGTACCACCGGCTCTGCCGGCCGACACGCAAGGGGCGCGGCAAGCGCGGCTCGCCCGTGGCGCTCGCCGAGTTCGTGCAACAGCTCATGACCTCGCACCCTGAAGAGGCCACGCATGCGTACGCCCCGATCGTCGACCTGTTCGAACGGCTGCTCGCCGGCGCCGCGGACGCCGGTGTCAGCCGCACCGAACTGCACCGTCGCCGGGTAACCGGTGTCGTTCTCGAGTCGATCATGTTCAACGAATTCTCGACGACGATCGCAGGCGCTGCTCGGTGGGGCGATGATGAGGGCGACCCCGCCGAGGACCTGTGGACCCTGATCGTCCACGGCATCGCGAGCTGACCTCCCCGGGCGGCTGCTCCGGCCGACATTCCTGACAGACTCGGGGGCGCGGCCGTTCGATCGGGACTTCGAAGGAGGGACGTCGTGGCGACGCTCTACGTGGTCGAGCCGATGGATCCCGTGGACACCGCCATTCTCGAGCGGTCGATGACGGCGGTTCCGCGGTGAGCGCCCACGCGGACGAGCTGACCCTGCCGGCCGAGGACGGCACTGAGGTCTTCTACCGGCGATGGGTTCCGGACGGCGACGCACGGGCTGTCGTCCTCGTCGCGCACGGCATGTCGGAGCACTCCGGCCGCTACGGGCGTCTTGCCGGCGCGCTGACCGACAACGGCTACGCGGTGTACGCGCCCGACCATCGGGGCCACGGGCGTACGTCATCGTCGACCGGTGTCGGTCGAGTGGGGCCGAGCGGGATCGAAGCGGTGCTCGACGATCTCGACGCGTTGCGCTCCCGCGCGATGGACGAGCAGACCGGTCGATCGGTTGTGTTGTTCGGACACTCGATGGGCGCGCTGCTCTCGCAGGCGTACGTGGAGCAGCACGGAGAGGGACTTGCCGGTCTCGCCCTGTCCGGCTCGCCTGGTGCTGCCGAGGGGATCGAGACGATGTTCGAGATGGTGCGGCAGGCCGTGGACGGGGGCATGGGCGACGAGCCGGTGTCCGCGCTCAGCGGGTTCAACGCAGACGATGGGTCGGCTCGTACGCCGTTCGACTGGCTCAGCCGCGACGAGGCCGAGGTCGACGCGTACATCGCCGACCAGTACTGCGGCGAGAACCATCCGATGACGTATGGCTTCTTCGCAGCACTGATGACAATGACCCTCGAATCCATGACGCCGGAGGCCATCGCGCGCATCCCGGCGGACTTGCCGATCCTCCTGATGACCGGCGAGGCGGACCCCGCGTCCGACATGGGCGCCGGAGTGCCGCGAACTCGAGAAGCGCATGCGCGACGCGAATCTCTTCGTCGAAGCGCTGTGGTACCCGGGGGCGCGCCACGAGATCCTGAACGAGATCAACCGCGACGAGGTCACCGCCGACCTCCTGGCGTGGCTCGATCGCGTCGTCTCCTGAGCGTGGCTCAGGTCTGAACTCCGGGTTCAAACAGGCGCTATAGCACCCGTTTCCACCCAACATTCGGTCGCAGCGATCACCCGGTGTGGACCGGCAGCCGCTCCCAACCGCGGACGGTGGACGTGCGGGCCTGGACGGCATTGTCCCAGTCGACGTCCCAGGTCGGGAACCGCTTCACCACCTCGTCGAGCGCGACCCGCGCCTCCATCCGGGCGAGAGCGGCGCCGAGACAGAAGTGGACGCCGTAACCGAACGCGAGGTGATGGTCGATCTTGCGGTGGATGTCGAACCGGCCACCCTCGGGGAACTTGCGCTCGTCGCGGTTCGCGGAGGCCGTCAACAGCAGGATGGCGCTGCCCGCTGGCACCTTCTCGCCGTAGTGCTCGACGTCGTTCATGACGTATCGAGCCTGGACCGGCGAGGGCGACTCGAACCGAAGGACCTCCTCGATGGTCCCGGGGATCAAGTCGCGGTCCTCCACGACCTCGGCGCGCTGCTCGGGATGGTCGGCGAGGACCTTGCCCGTCCAGCCGATGAGTCGCGTCGTCGTCTCGTTGCCGGCCGCGGCAAGGAGGTTGACGAAGTTCAGCACTTGCTGGCGGGTGAGCCTGCGGCGCGTCCCGGTCTCGTCCTCGAACTTGGCTCGGAGGAGCTCCGTCATCACGTCGTCCGACGGGTGCTCGCTCCGCCAGTCGATGTACGCCGCGAATGCCGAGGTGTGGTCCTGCGGCTGGTAGTCGGTTGGCATGGTGCCGTCGGACAGCCGCAGTCCTTCGTCGATCTGCTCGCGGATGGACGGCTGGTCCTCCTCGGGGATGCCGAGCAACATGCCGATCGTTCGCATCGGCATCTCCGCACCGAGGTCGCGGATGAAGTCGAACCCGCCCGCACCGACGTACGGGTCGAGGCTCCGAGCGCAGAACTCGCGGACCTTCGGCTCGATCGCGGCCATCTTCCGTGGCGTGAACGCGCGGGAGAGCAGACCGCGGTGGACGCCGTGGGTCGGCGGGTCCTCGAAGATGATCGATCCGGGCGGGATCTCCATGCCGCTCCTGATGACCTCGAGGATCGTGCCCCTCGACGAGCTGTAGGTCCGCCAGTCGACCGAGCACCGCTCGACGTCGTCGAACCGGCTCAGGGCGTGGAAGTCGTAGCGCTCGTTGTAGTAGAGCGGTCGCTCGTCCCGGAGGCGCTGCCAGATCGGGTACGGGTCGCTGTCGATCTCGAAGTCGTACGGGTCGTAGTAGGCGTCGGAGTCGAACGTCGTCTTCACGAGCGGCAACCTCCCAAGCGCGGCGTGGCCTGCCAGAACCGGAACGGGATTATACTGCGCAAAGAAGCCCGTTCTCAACAGGGCCAGCAAGTGGGGAACCGTTCACCGGCGGTCGGCCGTGACACGTCCTGCCGGAAGTATTACTCTCGTGGACGAACAACACCGTTCTCAGTTCCGAAAGAGCAACCATGTCGACTGCAACGCTCGACATCCCGGTGTTCGACGCCGACAACCACCTCTACGAGACCAAGGACGCGATGACGAAGTTCCTCCCGGACCGATACCGGGGGGTCATCGACTATGTCGACGTCCGCGGTCGGACGAAGATCGTCGTCAAGGGCCGGATCAGCGACTACATCCCGAACCCGACGTTCGAGGTCGTGGCCCGTCCTGGCGCACAGGAGGACTACTTCCGAAAGGGCAACCCGGACGGCCTGTCACGGCGCGAGATCTTCGGTGAGCCGATGCGCGCCATCCCCGCGTTCCGCGTGCCGGGGCCTCGTCTCGCGCTCATGGACGAGCAGGGCATCGACCGGTGCCTCCTGTTCCCGACTCTCGCCAGCCTCCTCGAGGAGCGGCTGAGCGACGACCCGGACGTGACCCACGTCGTCATCCACGCACTCAACGAGTGGATGCACGAGACGTGGCAGTTCAGCTACGAGGATCGCATCTTCGCAACGCCCGTCATCACGCTGCCGATCGTCGAGAAGGCGATCGAAGAGCTCGAGTGGGTCGTTGCGCGAGGGGCCAAGGTCGTCCTCATCCGGCCCGCGCCCGTTCCCGGCTACCGCGGGCCGCGCTCGTTCGCGCTTCCCGAGTTCGATCCGTTCTGGGAGAAGGTCGTCGAGCACGACATCCTTGTCGCGCTCCACTCGTCGGACAGCGGATACGAGCGCTACGCGAACGAATGGATCGGCACTGACAGCGAGATGCTGCCGTTCCAGCCGCAGGCGTTTCGGATGCTCGGCGCGTGGCGACCCGTGGAGGACGCGGTGGGGTCGCTGATCATCCACGGCGCGCTGTCGCGGTTTCCCACCCTCAAGGTCGTGGTGGTCGAGAACGGCAGCATCTGGGTCGGGCCCCTGCTACGGAACCTCGCTGACATCTACAAGAAGATGCCGCAGGACTTCATGGAGGAGCCGGTCGCGGTCTTCAAGCGCCAGATCCACATCAGCCCGTTCTGGGAGGAGGACCTCGGCGCGCTGGCCGAGGTCATCGGTGAGGACCGCGTGTTGTTCGGCTCGGACTTCCCGCATCCCGAAGGCCTCGCCGACCCGGCGACATATGTGAAGGAGCTCGAGGGACAGTCGGAGGACACCATTCGCAAGATCATGGGCGGGAACCTCGCCCGGCTGATGAACGTCAAGGACGCCGTCCTTCGATGACTCCCCCGGCGGTGGCGCGCGGCCAGCCATCCCAGCGATGGGGGCCGCCGCCACCGACCGCAGGTACTCGTCAGGAGAACACCCGCACGATGACCGACTTCGACTCGATCGACTTCTTCCGCGACCAGACGCTGGTCGTGGACCCGTATCCCTACTTCGACTTCCTCAGGGACGACTGCCCCGTCCGGCGCGAGCAGCACCACGAGGTCGTCATGGTGACCGGGTACGACGAGGCACTGTCGGTGTACCACGACATCGACGCGTTCTCTTCGTGCAACTCGGTGACGGGCCCGTTCCCGGGGTTCCCCGTTGCGCTCGAGGGCGACGACGTGAGCGAGCTGATCGAGAAGCATCGCGACGAGCTGCCCTTCAGCGACCAGCTGCCGACGATGGACCCGCCGATGCACAAGGCGCATCGCGCGTTGCTCATGCGTCTGATCACGCCGAAGCGCCTGAACGAGAACGAGGAGTTCATGTGGAGACTCGCCGATCGGCAGATCGACGAGTTCATCGGACGCGGGGAGTGCGAGTTCGTGCGGGACTTCGCCGGTCCGTTCACGCTTCTCGTGATCGCTGACCTGCTCGGCGTTCCGGAGGAGGACCGGCCGATGTTCCGCGAGGAGCTCCAAGGCCGGCGCCGGAACCAGGCGATCGGCAGCACCGAAGACGACAAGATGGCTCACAGCCCGCTCGAGTACCTGTACTCGCAGGTCCGGACGTACGTGGAGGACCGGCGCCGTTCACCGCGCGATGACGTGATCACGGGCCTGGCGACGGCCACCTTCCCGGACGGGTCGTTGCCGGACGTCATGGATGTCGTGCGGGTGGCCGCCAACCTGTTCGCTGCCGGCCAAGAGACGACCGTCCGGCTGCTCGCGTGCGCGCTGCAGCGCCTCGCCGAGGACGACGACCTCCAGCAACTACTGCGCGACGAGCGCGAACGCATCCCGAACTTCGTCGAGGAGACGCTCCGTTTCGAGAGTCCCGTGAAGGGTGACTTCCGACTCTCTCGGGTGCCGACGACGGTCGGCGGCGTCGACGTCCCTGCAGGGACGACGGTCATGGTGATCAACGGCGCCGCAAACCGTGATCCACGACACTTCGACTCGCCGACGAAGTTCGACGTCGACCGCGGCAACGCGCGCGAGCACCTCGCCTTCGGCCACGGCGCGCACTTCTGTCCGGGCGCGCCGCTCGCGCGCACCGAGGCGCGCGTCGCGATCGAGCGCCTGCTGGAGCAGATGCACGACATCCGGATCAACGAGGACAAGCACGGCCCGCCGAATGCGCGCCGCTACGAGTACGCGCCGACCTACATCCTCCGCGGCCTGAACCGCCTGTACCTGACCTTCACGCCCGCTTAGAGCCGGTCCTGTCACGGGAGAGGTCAGAGCGGGGGCAGCGGCGGGAGGTGGCGCGTGCGAAGTAGTTCGGTCCCGAGGTGTTTCGTGAGTGCCTTCGACGAACCGAGGAGTTGGTCGAGCACGAGCACCCGGCGCGGTAGCGGTGGAACGGGTGCTCGGTCGTGAAACCGACGCCCGCGAGAACCTGCTGGCAGTGGCGCATCGCGATGCGTGCGCTGCGGCCGGCAACAGCCTTGGCCATCGCGGCGCTGACCGGCCAACCGTCGATCCACGCGCCATCGAGCGCGGCGGCGGCCATCTCGATCGCGACAAGCGAGTCGGCAAGCCGATGGCGGACGGCTTGGAACGTCGCGACCGGGCGACCGAACTGGATCCGGTCCAGCGCGTGCTGTCGCGCCAGCTCGAGCATCTCACGTGACGCACCGACGAGTTCGTGGCCGAGTGCGAGCTGGCCCAGGGCCACGGCGTCGGTCCACGCCGGAGCAGGCTCGGACCCGCGTGCTTCGACGTCGCCGTGCACCTGCGCCAGTCCAAGCGTGGGGTCGAGGCCGCGCACCGTTCGAATCGAAAGCAACGCCGTGGGGACAGTGACCGCTTCGTGCTTCTCTCTGGCGGACGCCACCACGACGGCGGTGTCGCACTCGGCAAGAGCCGACGTTGCCAGACCGGTGACCGTGAGCTGCATGCGATCGAGCTCGCCCGGCGGCGCCCACCGCGCGAGCGCGGGCAGCACGACCGCGAAGCCGGCGACATCGACACCGAGCGCGCGCACCAGGACAGCGTCGAGCGCGGACGACGTGGCGTTCGACGAGCCCTGTGCTTCGAACAGCGTCGACACTGCTCCCCGTCGGTCGTGGGTGAGCGCGTCGTGCCAACCGAGCTCCACCAACGCCGCGTCGAGATCCGCGCCGGTGTGGGTCTCGGTGACGTGCCGGACGCTGCGCGCGAACAGGTCGAGCTCGTCGCCTTCGATCACCGGTCGTCCCCGAGCTCGAGCAGCCGGCGAGCGATGATGTTGCGTTGGATCTCCGAGCTGCCGCCGTAGATCGACGCCGCCCGCGAGAAGAGGAAGTCGGTTCGCCAAGCGTCGCTCATGGGATCGTCGCCGATCGTCACCTCCGCGTTCAGGCCGTCGGCGACGAGGTCGAACACCGCTTGGTCCGTCGCGGCCAGCAGCACCTTGTCGATCGACGTCTCGGGACCGAGGCGTTCGCCGCGTGCGAGCCGGTGCTGCGTTGCGCGCGACCGCGCACGGAAGGCGTACAGCAGCTGGGTGACTTCGCCGAACTCGTCGGGATCGACGGCGCCGGCCGGCACCGCGTCGAGCATGAGCTGCAGTCGGCGGTACAGGAAGGTGCCGCGGTGCCACAGCGACGTGCTGCGCTCGTACGGCAGCAGGTCCATGGCGACCGACCAGCCCTCGCCCTCGTTCCCGAGCGTCCGTTCGAACGGCACCGGGACGTCGTCGAAGAACACCTCGCAGAACTCGTCTCTCCCGTGCATCGCGCCGATCGGCCGCACAGTGATGCCGGGCGACTCCATGTCGACGAACAGCGCGGTGATGCCGCGGTGGGCCGACTCCTGCGAGCCGGTCCGGGTCAACAGCACGCAGCGCTGCGCATACTGGGCGAAGCTCGTCCACACCTTCTGGCCCGTCACGCGCCAACCGTCGTCCGTGCGGGTCGCCCGGCACGCGAGCGAGGCGAGGTTGCTGCCCGTCCCAGGCTCCGAGAATCCCTGGCACCACGTCTCGTCGCCGCGCAGCAGCCGAGGCACCATCTCGGCGGCGAGCGACGCGGGCGCGAAGTCGATCATCGTCGGCGCCAGGACTTCGGTCATCGAGTAGACGTTCGGGTCGACCAGGTCCCGTGCGGTGAGCGCTTCGCCGAGGTAGGCCCGCAACAGTGACGACCCGCCGAGCCCACCGACGCGGACGGGCCAGCCCCAACGCATCCAGCCGGCGTCGAAGGTGAGGCGCTTCACCTTCGATACATGCACCATGTCGTCCGCGAGCGTCCCGAGTCCGTCGGGCTGCAGGTCGTCGTCGTGCTCGTCGAGCCAGGCGTCGAGCTCGGCCCGGAACTCGTCGAGCTCCATCAACCGGTCGTCGGCACGGGTCTGGTCGGATCGTGAGCTCGACCGGAGTCGCGGGCGCCGCTCCTTCGCAGGAACGTCATCCGCCGCGTGTGCAGACGCCACCCTTCCGGTGTGCGACGGTACGTGTCCGTGTACCAGCCGATGCGCATGTCGTGGTTCGTCTGGTCGACGAAGCACAGTGGCTGCTCACCTGTGCCCGCGTCGCCGTCCAGGTCGAGCACCGGAGGACCGACGAGGAACAATCCCTTCGGCGCCGCGGCCACGAGGGTCGGGAAGTCCTTCAGCGTGTACGTGTCGCCGAACGCGGTGTAACTGCCATCCCGCGTGAACACGTCCATGACAGCTTCGATGTCGTCCTTCGTCATCGCGACCGTGTAGCGTGCGAGGAGCTGCTGGATCTCGATGACGTCGTCGGCCGCCGCCTTCGTCATGGAAGCGGACGATAACGAAGTTCTCATAGACTGGCAACGCCACTACAGGACAGGGGGAGGAACGTGGTGGAGGGAACCTCGGGCACGCGGTGGTCGTTGCGAACGGTGCCGGCGCACTTGGTGCGGCGGTATCGAGACGAGGGTTGGTGGACCGACGACACCCTCGGGTCGATGGTCGCCGACGGCCTCCGCGAGCGCAGCGGTGCCGGCTTCTCCGTTCGCTCGAAGGTGCGACCGTGGCGGGGCACGTTCGCCGACGTCGATCGTGCGGCCCGTTCGCTGGCCGCTGCGCTGCAAGCCGAGGGCGTCGGCCCGGGCGATGTCGTCGTGTTCCAGTTGCCGAACTGGGTCGAGGCCGGCATCTCGTTCTGGGCCGCGGCGTATCTCGGCGCCGCCGTCGTGCCCATCGTGCACTTCTACGGCTCCAAAGAGGTCGACTACATCCTGCGATCGACGTCGCCAGACGTCGTGATCACAGCCGAGCGCTTCGGCCACAGCGACTACCTCCCGACGTACGAAGCGCTGCTCGCGGAGCACCCGAGGGCCCGGTGGCTCGTCGTGGGCGACACGGCTGCGAACGATCTGCCGACCCGCGCCACGCCGTTCGCGTCGTTGATCGACGGCGAACCGTTGCGCGAGCAGGTGTCGACCGACCCTGACGCGCCGGCAGTGATCGGCTTCACGTCGGGGACGACACGCGACCCGAAGGGCGTCGTGCACTCGCACCGCACGATCGGCTTCGAGACGCGCCAACTGGCGTACATGTTCCCGCCGGGTGGCCCGCCGCAGATCACCGGTGCACCGGTCGGACACTTCATCGGGATGCTCAACGCGTTCCTGGTGCCGTTGCTGCGCGACCGGCCGGTCAACCTCATCGACGTGTGGGACCCGGGCGAGGTACTGCGGATGATGCGCGAGGAGGACCTCGGTGTCGCAGGCGGTGCGACGTACTTCCTCACGAGCCTGCTCGACCACCCCGACTTCACGGAGGAGCATCTCGCGCTGATGCCGTTCGCGGGTCTCGGTGGTTCGACCGTGCCAGTTGCCGTCACGGAGCGGACGACGAGACTCGGCATCAAGACGTTTCGGTCGTACGGCAGCACCGAGCATCCATCGATCACCGGGTGTCTGATCGACGAGCCGGAGGTCAAGCGGCTCACGACCGACGGGCACGCGCTGCCGGGCGTCGAGCTCCGGCTGGACGAGACGGGCGAGATCCAGTCTCGCGGTCCTGATTGCTTCCTCGGTTACACGGATCCCTCGTTGACAGCGCGCGTGTTCGACGACGACGGCTGGTATCGCACGGGCGACATCGGAGTCCTCGACCAGGACGGGTACTTGACGATCACGGACCGCACGTCGGACCTCATCATCCGCGGCGGCGAGAACATCAGCGCCGTCGAGGTCGAAGAAGCGCTGCTCGGCATCGACGCGATCGCCGAGGTGAGTGTGGTGGCCGCACCCGACGAGCGCCTCGGCGAGCACGCCGCTGCGATCATGCGCGTGCGCGACGGCATGACGGCACCGACGCTCGCGGCTGTGCAGCGCCACCTCGAAGGCGCCGGCATGGCGAAGCAGAAATGGCCGGAGTCGATCTACGAGGTCACCGACTTCCCTCGCACCCCCTCGGGCAAGGTGCAGAAGTTCCGGCTCCGCCAGCAGCTGCGCGAAGGTGCACCCGAGCGCGCGTGACAGCAGGCACACCTCGGGAACAACGCCATTGGCCGCGCGTCGCAACGGACTCCTCGCATTCTGATGGCCTGTTCTCCCCACAGAGATGTCGCGTTCTCCGATTCGAAGCGGTACGCTTCTCGTCGTGACGACGAACGATCCTGCGCCCGCTGCACAGACCTCGACGTGGCGCGAGCTCGCTGTGGCGCGGTCGCTCGACAGCGCACGCGTCCGCGCCGAAGACAGGGTTCAGCGCTTTCTCGACGCCGCGCTCGAGTTGATGAACACCAGCGCGACGGGCAAGGACTTCACCGTCCAGGAGGTCGTCGAACGCTCCGGGCAGTCCCTCCGGAGCTTCTACCAGTACTTCGGCGGCAAGCAGGAGTTGCTCCTCGCGTTGTTCGAAGAGACGGTTCGCTCGACCGCCGACCAAGTACGCGAACGCATCGCGGAGGAGAACGATCCGCTCGAGCGGCTCCATCGTTTCGTCGTCGAGTACTACCGCCTCTCTCGGCCCGCCAAGCGCGGCAGGTCGACCAAGCAGCGCCCCACGCCGGCGATGGCCGAGTTCGCGCAGCAGCTGCTCACCTCGCATCCTGAGGAGGCAGCGCGCGCGTTCCTTCCGGTGGTGTCGCTGTTCGAGGACGTGATCGACGACGCGGTCGTCGCGGGCGTGGTGCGCGACGACGTGCGGCGGCGCCGGGTCGCGGGCATCGTGCTCGAGGCGATCTTGTTCCATTCCTTCTCGACCACGATCACCGGGCGCGAAGCGGACACCGACAGTGGCGACCCTGCCGAGGAGCTGTGGGACATCATCCTCCACGGCATCGCCGCCTGACGGCCGCGTGTGCGAGAGGCGGTATCAGATGACGCGGGAGTCGTGGCCCTCCCAGTAGCGGTCGCGTAGGTGGCGCTTGTAGAGCTTGCCGTTGTCATCGCGGGGGAGCTCGTCGACGAAGTCGACGCTTCGGGGGCACTTGTAGGTCGCCAGCTCGGAGCGGCAGTACGCCAACAGCTCTTGCTCGAGCTCGGATACGGCGGCCGACGGTTCCGTCGGTTGGACGATCGCCTTCACCGCCTCGCCCATCTCCGGGTCGGGGACGCCGATGACGGCGACGTCGGCGACGGCGGGATGGCCGGCGAGCACGTTCTCCGCTTCCTGCGGGTAGATGTTCACGCCGCCCGAGATGATCATGTGGGCCTGACGATCGGTGAGGTAGAGATACCCGCCCTCGTCGAGGTAGCCGATGTCACCGAGGGTCCGCCATCCCTTGTCGTTCACGATCGACGCCGTCTTCGCTGCGTCGTTGTGGTACTCGAACGGGCGGCCGCCGGCGAAGTAGACGACGCCCGCTTCACCAAGTGCGAGCTCCGCGCCATCCTCACCGACGATGTGGCATTCCCCCATCGGCCGGCCGACTGAGCCGGGGTGCTCGAGCCATTCCTGCGGCGTGATGAACGTGCCGCCGATGTCTTCGGTGCCCGAGTAGTACTCGAAGATGATGGGGCCCCACCAGTCGAACATCTGTCGCTTGATCGGGACAGGACACGGCGACGCCGCGTGCACGACCATTCGCAGGCTCGAGACGTCGTAGCGCTCTCGCTCGTCCTTGGGCAGCTGCAACATGCGAACGAACATGGTCGGCACGAACTGTGCGAGCGAGACCCGGTAGCGCTCGATGAGTTCGAGGCACGCTCGCGGATCGAACTTCTCCATCACGACCACGGTTCCGCCGAGCCGGTGCATCGACATCGAGTAGACGAGCGGCGCGGCGTGATAGAGCGGGGCGGGGGAGAGGTACACGGATGCGGGCTCGACGCCGAACTTGCCGATGCCTTGCGCGATCTGCACGGGCGCGGCGCTCGGATCGCCGAACGGTGTGCCGGGGAGCGGTTTACGCACTCCCTTGGGCCGGCCGGTGGTGCCCGACGAGTAGAGCATCTCGCGGCCCTCGCGCTCGTCCTCGAGTGCTGCCGGCGGCTCGCTGGCCAGCACGTCGTCGTAACGCTCGAACCCTGTCAAGTCGCCCGCCGCGGAGATTCGGACCCCGACGCGAGACAGATCGAGTCCCGCGACGACGTCAGCCATGGCCGCAGACGACACGAGTGCGACCGCGAAGCAGTCGTCGAGCACGTACTGCACTTCGCTCGGGCGCAGGTGGCTGTTGATCGCGGTGAAGTAGAGCTCCGACCGTTGTGCCGCCCAGGCCACTTCGAGGAAGGGCCGGTTGTTCTCCATCAGGACGGCGATGTGGTCACCGGCGCGCAGGCCACGAGTGCGCAGCGCTCGAGCGAAGCGGCTCGATCGGTTCTCGAGATCGGCGTACGTCGCGGTCTCGCCGGTCGAGCCCATGATGATTGCGGGCGCGTCGGGCGTGTGCACCGAGTGCCAGCCCGGCGTCATCCGAAGAACCTTGTTCTCTGGCATCACCAACAACGCTCTCACAGCAAGCAAGGAGCGGCAACGGCCCGAGTGCCTTGACGGAGCGGCGCGGACCTCGATAACGCCATTTCCAAATCAGGACGGGTGCATTCTGCCTTTTTGCGAGACCGATCATTGCGTCCCGATGACCCCCCGGCGCACATTGTCGACTCAGCCACCGAAACACGTGGCTCAGTCGACACAGAGTCGAGGGCGGCGGAGTCTGTGTCGACTCAGCCACGGGAACGGTGGCTCAGTCGACACAGAGTCACCGCGGGAGCGCAGATAGGTTCGCCGTAATGACCGGCACCACCGACGAACTGGTTCGCGAGCGGCGGGGGGCCGTGTCGATCGCCCGCCTCAACCGTCCGGACGCGAGAAACGCGCTCACGCCCGGTCTGCTCGCTGCGATCGGCGCTGCGATCGTCGAGGCCGAGGCCGACCCCGACATTCGCGTCCTGGTCATCACCGGCACCGGTGACCGCGCGTTCTGCGCAGGAATGGATCTGCGCGCCTTCTCACGCGGCGAGACGATGGGAGTGGGCGACGAGGAAGCGACTGCCGCGTATCACCGCCTGACGCGCGGCGAGGTGTTGGTTCCGCTGGTCGGCGCGGCCAACGCCACGGCGGTGGCTGGAGGGTTCGAGCTCCTCCTCGGGTGCGACGTCATCGTGGCGTCGTCGCAGGCCCAGTTCGGATTGCCGGAGGTCAAGCGCGGTCTGTTCCCGGCCGGGGGCGGGACAGCGATCGGGACGCGCATCCCGCTCAGCATCGCCCTCGAGATGACCATGACTGGCGACAGCATCAGCGTGGCGCGAGCGCACGAGTTGGGTCTCGTGAACGCCGTCGTCGCGCCCGATGACGTGCTCTCCACCGTGTTGGACTTCGCCGACCGCATCGCGGCCAACGCACCCCTCGGACTCGAAGCAGTGAAGGACCTTGTGCGCCTCACCGTCATCGATGCGTCGGGCGCGACGGCGCGGCTCGCGGAATGGCAGAAGCGGGTGTTCTCCAGCGAGGACGCCAGAGAAGGCGCGGCAGCCTTCGTCGAGAAGCGCGCGCCGGTCTGGCGCGGCGTGTGAGTCATCAACGGACCTCGACCGCGGTCGCGACGACGTCGCGCTGGCGGTGCTCGGCGACGTCGCCTCCTAGCGTCACCGTCGCTTCTGCGCTGTCGATGCGGAAGGTGAACGCGCCCGGTTCCACCACGAACCTCATGTGTGGGTCGTAGAACGCGAGCCGGCTCGGGTCGACGGTGAAGCGGACCGTTCGCTGCTCGCCGGGCTCGAGCGGGACGCGGGCGAAGCCGCACAGGTCGAACTGGTGGCGGGCGACCGACGCCACGTCGTCGCGCACCAAGAGTTGCAGAACGTCGACGCCGGCCCGGCTGCTCGTGTTCTCGGTGTCGATCGAGACGACGATCGGCTCGGCTGTCGTTCCGGCGGAATCGATCCTCACGGAGGAACGCTCGAACGCCGCGTAGGACAGCCCGTGGCCGAAAGGGAACAGAGGCGAGGACGGGGAGTCGGTGTAGTTGCCGTAGAACATGCTCCGACCGCCGCCCGCTCGTGTAGCGGCGTACACGGGCACCTGGCCGACGGTGCGAGGCATCGACACCGGCAGCCTCCCCGACGCGTCGACGCGTCCGGTGAGGACGTCGACGATCCCGTTGCCGCCTTCCTCGCCCGGCACCCACGCCTGCAGCAGTGCGGCTGCACTCGTTGCGATGTCGACGACCGAGTGCACCCGACCGCTCACCAGCACCACAACGGTCGGCGTGCCCGTGGCCATGACCGCATCGACGAGTTGCTGCTGCACGCCGGTGAGGGCGAGTGACGTCGCGTCCCGCGCCTCGCCGACGGTCGAGTGTGGTCGCAACCCTGACTCGCCGCCCAGGAACACGATGGCGACCGCGGCAGCGGTGGCGGCTGTCACCGCCGCATCGATGCCGGCCGTGTCGGTCCCGGTGACGGCGCAGCCGTGTTCGTACACGACGCGTCTGCCGTAGACGGCGCGCAAGGCGGCCAGCGGGGTCACATGGGGGGTGAAGTACGGGCCGGCCCGAAGGGACCCGACCTCGCTGGTGGGTAGCAGCGCCGACGTCGCGCTCTCGTAGGTGATCTCCGCATGTGCCGGATAGTGGTAGTCGCCTTGGAGGAGCCGGATGTCGTCGGCCCCGGGGCCGAGCACGGCGATCGAGTCGAGCCCGTCCTCCAGCGGGAGCACACCGTCGTTGGTGAGCAAGACGATCGAACCAGCGGCGGCACGGCGGGCGATGGTGCGCTGCGGTGGAGTGTCGAAGAGTGCAGCCGCGGCGCGCTCGTCGACGTACGGGTTCTCGAAGAGGCCGAGCCGGTCTTTGATGGTGAGCGCGCGCCGCACGGCGCGATCGACGATCTCCGTGGGCACGGTGCCCTCGAGGACGCGCTGCTTCAGAGGCTCGCCATAGCAGTCGGTGGCCGGGAGCTCGATGTCGAGGCCGGCAGTCAGGGCCAGCGCCGCCGCGTCGCCGTTGTTCGCCGCCACTCGGTGATGGGTGACGAGGAGCATCACGGCGAAGTAGTCGGCGACGACGACACCCTCGAAGCCGAGCTCGTCTCGTAGCAGACCAGTGAGGATCGACCCGTCGCCGGCGCAGGGGATGCCGTCCACGGACGTGTACGAGTTCATGACCGACTGCAACCCGGCGTCGCGGATGGCGGCAGCGAAGGGCTCGGCGTACACCTCGCGCAGCTCGCGCGGCCCGAGTTGCACCGGCGCATGGTTCATCCCGCCCTCCGAGAGCGCGTAGCCGAGGAAGTGCTTTCCCGTCGCGACGACACCGTTGTCGAGGTGACCCTGCAGCGCACGGACGTACGCCGTCCCGATACGACCGGCGAGGTACGGGTCTTCGCCATAGGTCTCTTCGACGCGTCCCCAACGTGGGTCGCGGGCGATGTCGAGCACGGGCGCAAGAGCCTGGCGCGCTCCGACGGCGATGAGCTGTTGCCTGATCACGTCGGCAACCTCGGCGACGAGGTCCTCGTCCCAGGTCGACGCCAGCCCGATCGCCTGCGGGAACACGGTCGCGCCACGCGCGCAGTACCCGCCTGTCGACTCCTCGTGCACGATGACCGGGATGCCGAGGCGCGTCTGTTCAACTGCGAACCGCTGTACCTCGTTCATCAGCGCGGCACTCTCGGTCGGTAGGAGTCCGGTGGACGCGCCAATGCGGGTGACATGGCCGATGCCGTTGCCGATGACGCGCCGGGCCGCGTGCACGTCGAAGCCTCGATCATCGGTGAGCGCGGTGATCCACGCGCCGCCGAGCTGCGCGAGCTTCTCGTCGAGGGTCATCCGCTCGAGCAGTTCGTCGATGTTCACCCAGTGCGAGCCTCCGAGAACGTTGTTCTGCTGGATCGGGAACCCTACTTGTAGGCTCCCGCCCACCGAGCGTGGAAGTAGGGAGCCATGGCAGACCTCGACGCGCTGCTTGGCGCGTTGACGCTGGACGAGAAAGCGACCCTGACGGCCGGCGGCGGGATGATGTCCACCGCTTCGGTCGAGCGGGTCGGCATCCCAACCATCAACGTGACCGATGGCCCCTCCGGCGCACGCGGACCGAGTTACCCCGGAGTCGGAGGACCGTCGTCGACGTGCATCCCGTGCGGTTCGGCCATCGGTGCGACGTGGGATCCGGCGCTCACGCAACAACTGGGCGCGCTGTTGGGTCGTGAGGCGCTCGCTCGCGGCTGCCGCGGACTGCTTGCGCCGACGGTGAACTTGCATCGCTCACCCCTCGCGGGCCGCAACTTCGAGTGCTACTCCGAGGATCCGTTGCTCTCCGGACGGCTCGCAGCGGCGTACGTACATGGCGTCCAGTCCAACGGCGTCTTCGCGACTGTGAAGCACTTCGTCGGCAACGAAGCCGAGTACGAGCGCATGACGATCGACTCCGTGATCGACGAGCGCGCGCTGCGGGAGCTGTACCTCCTCCCGTTCGAGCTCGCAGTTCGTGAGGGCGGCGCGGCTCGCGATCATGACGTCGTACAACCGGCTCAACGGACGGTGGCTCACCGAGCAGCGCGAGTACATGATCGAGCTCCTTCGTGACGAGTGGGGATTCGAAGGAATCGTCATGACCGACTGGTTCGCCGTCGCGAACACCGAGAGCTCACTGGGCGCCGGCCTCGATCTCGAGATGCCGGGCCCAGGACGAGCGCTGGGCGCGACGGTGCTGCAGGCAGTCGAGAACGGGCAGGTCGACAAAGCCGACGTCGATGCCGCGGTCGGACGCTTGCTCCGCGGACTGGATCGCATCGGTGCGCTGGACGCACCGGAGCCCGCGGTCGAGCCTGTGCCGCCGAGCCAGGAGGATGTTGCCCTCATCCGGCGCGCCGCCGGCGATTCAACAGTGTTGTTGCGCAACGACGGTACGTTGCCGCTCGATCGCACCGCCCTCGCCCGGGTGGCCGTCCTCGGACCGAACGCGGCCAGCCCTTGCATCATGGGCGGAGGTTCGGCGCAGGTCGTCCCGCACTGGATCGTGAGCCCGCTCGACGCGCTTGCGGTCGCGTTCGGAGACGCAGTCGACATCGTGCACGAGCGCGGCTGTGAGGCCGGCAAGTCGCGTGCGGTCGTCGGCACGTCGGTTCTCCGCGCGCCCGACGGCTTCGAGGCCGAGCGTTTCGCGGGCCTCGAGTGGGCAGGAGACGTCGTCGAGCGACGGCACCACGATGACCTCCGCATGATGGTCTTCGGCGCAATGGCAGGCGACGACTCGTTGCTCAGCGGCGACTGGTCCGAGCGAGTGCGCGGCACGGTCGTTGCCTGGGAGGACGGTGTCTTCGAGCTCGCGCTCGCGCAGGCGGGACGCGCCCGTGTGTTTCTCGATGGTGACCTCGTGCTCGACGGGTTCACCGATCCACCACCACGTGGCGGCACCGATTTCTTCGGGCAAGCGAGCAAGGATCTCGTGACGGACGTGGAGTTGGAGCGCGGCAAGTCGGTTGAGCTCGTCGTCGAATACGCATGCGTCGGTACGGGACTGGCCGGGTATCGAGTCGGGTTCCGGACGAAGGACGCGGACGGCCTGCTCGATCGTGCGGTCGCGGCGGCGGCAGCAGCCGACGTTGCCGTCGTGTTCGTCGGGACATCGGAGGAATGGGAGACGGAGGGCCGCGACCGCACGTTCTTCGCGCTCCCGGGCCGGCAGGACGAGCTCGTTCGAAACGTCGCCGCGGCGAATCAGCGCACAGTCGTGGTGGTCAATGCTGGGGCACCGGTCGACCTGTCCTGGGCGGACGACGTCGCTGCCGTGCTGCAGTGCTGGTTCGGTGGACAGGAGATGGGTGCCGCAGTCGGCGATGTTCTCGTCGGTGACGCCGAGCCGGGCGGCCGGCTGCCCACCTCGATACCGATGCGACTCGAGCACAACCCCTCCTACGACAACTTCCCGGGAGAGAACGGCGAGTTGCGCTACGGCGAGGGTGTGTTCATGGGCTACCGCGGCTACGAGCGCCGCGCCATCGAGCCACGATTCGCGTTCGGTCACGGGCTCGGATACACGACGTTCCGACTCGGCCCACCATCGCTGTCGAGCGACACGTTCCGGCCCGGCCAATCGCTCACGGTCTCCGTAACGGTGACGAACACCGGCGACCGCGCCGGCTCCGAAGTCGTGCAGTGCTATGTCGCACCTCGGTCACCGCGCCTGGCTCGGCCGCCGAAAGAGCTGAAGGCGTTCGCCAAGGTTCGCCTCGAGCCGGGCGAGTCGACGACCGTCGAACTGTCGCTCGATGATCGTTCGTTCGCGTACTGGGATCCCGGGCAGGCGGGCTGGGACGAGATCTCCTCCCGCGCCTCGGGTCTCTTCGCGCGTGGGAGCAGGCAGGAGCGCCGGGCGCCCGGATGGCAGGTCGACCCGGGGCGGTACGACATCCTCGTCGGCCGCTCATCCGTCGAGATCGTCGGAAGCGCGACAGTCGAGGTCGAGGTGTGGGCGTGAGCTTCCGGTGGGGGGTAGCAGGCCCGGGTGGCATCGCGTCGCGGTTCGCCGACGCGATGACACTTGTCGACGACGGCGACATCGTGGCGGTCGCCTCGCGTTCGGCCGAGCGCGCCGATGCGTATGCCGACCGCTTCGGCATCGAGCGCCGGTACGGCGACTACGGAGGACTGGCCGAGGATCGTGATGTCGACATCGTGTATGTCGCGACACCGCAGTCCCGACATGTTGCCGACGCGCTCCTGTATGTCGAAGCTGGGAAGCACGTCCTGTGTGAGAAGCCCTTTGCGCTGAACGCGCGTCAGGCGCAACGGATGGTGGACGCCGCTCGCGCCGCTGGTGTGTTCCTCATGGAAGCGATGTGGAGTCGGTTCCTGCCTTCCTACATCGCGCTCGGCGACGTGCTCGCGAACGGCCGCATCGGCGAGCCGCTCTTCGTCGAAGCCGACTTCGGGTTCCGCGCTGCGGTGGATCCCGCGGAGCGCCATTTCGATCTGGATCTCGGCGGCGGGGGACTGCTCGATCTCGGGATCTACCCCGTCCAGCTCAGCACGCTCGTGCTCGGGCTGCCGGACCGCATCGTGGCCGACGGCGTCCTCGGCGCGACCGGCGTCGACGAGCAAGTGGCGGCGGTGCTGCACCATCCGGGCGACCGGATGAGCGTCGTCAAGGCCGCGCTGCGCGTCCCGATGGCGTGCACGGCGCGGATCGCGGGCACCGACGGCTGGATCGGTCTGCCGGCCTTCATGCACTGTCCCTACTGGCTCGACGTCGGTGCGCTCGGAACCGTCGAACGCATCGACGCGCCCTACGACGGCGACGGTCTCCGGTTCGAGGTGTTCGAGGTCCATCGTTGCATCAACGAGGGCCTGACCGAGAGCCCGGTCATGTCGCTCGACGAGACCGTCGCGATCGCCGGGATCCTCGACACGATCCGCGCCCAGATCGGCCTCGTCTTTCCCGGCGAGTAGCCGAATGTTGGCGGCCCGGAGTTCGCGCCGGAGCGTCATCGTGGCGGGGCGCGCCAACGCTGACGGAGGTGGTACGCGGCAGCCTTCGGGCGGCGTTCGCGCGTGAACACCCCCTTCCTGTTGCCCTCGACGCGGATGATCGACGGTCCCGTTGCGAAGTCGGCGAAGTTCCACACGTGTTCGCCGATGACCGCGTCGACACGGTCGAACACGCGGTGCGTCATCTCGAGCACCGCCGTCTGGTACTCCTCGCTCCACACGGCGGCGTCGAGCGAGTGCAGCCCGGGCATGGCGTCGGCGCCGTACTCGGTGACGATTATGGGCTTGCTGTGTTTCGCTGCCCACGCGCGTGCAACTCGGCCTCGAGGCGCGGCTCCGCCGCTTCGAGGTCGCCGGTCTGTGTGTACCAGCCGTAGTACCGGTTGACCATCACGACGTCTGCGAGCTCGGTCACCATGCAACGGTCGGGCGGCGCCGTGCCCACGTTGGCGAAGCCCGCAGGTCGGGTGGGATCGGCCTCCCGCGTGGCGGCGAACAGCGGCTCGAAGTAGCTGCGGGCGGCGTCGGTGTCGGACTCGGGTTCGTTCGCGAGGCTCCACAGCACGACGCACGGATGGTTCTTGTCCCGGGCGATCAGCTGCTCGATGGCGCGACGGTGGTTCTCCCGCGTCTTGCTGCCGATCGTGTCTTCGGAGAACGTCGCGTGGTTGGCGCCGCGGGACAGGCCGCCCGACAGCCCGAGGTTGAGTCCCACGGCCGCCGTCTCGTCGATGACGACGACACCGAGCCGGTCCGCGTGATCGAGAACCTCTTCGGCGTACGGGTAGTGCGACGTGCGGAAGGAGTTGGCACCGACCCACTCGAGGAGCTCGAAGTCGTGGATCATCGTGACGTCGTCGTGGCCCTTGCCTCGCACGTTCAAGTCCTCGTGCATCCCGAAGCCGCGGAAGTACAACGGCTCGTCGTTGATGAGGAAACGAGTGCCGTCGATCCGTACGGTCCGGATGCCGACCGGAAGCGTGTACCGGTCGATGACGCGGTCATCGTCCACGAGGTCGACCTCGAGTTCGTACAGGTACCCGCGTCCGGGTCGCCAGAGTTGCGCCTGCGGTACGCGGCAGGTCGGCGTCCGCGCCGGTCGCGCCTGCGACGGCTGTTCCCGCCGCGTCACGGAGCACGAGCTGGATCGGACCGTTGTGCTCTCCGCCGATCACGGTCGCGCAGCGGACGACACCGGTGCCGTCGTCGATGTCGGTCACGACGGTGATATCGGCTATGTACGCCCGCGACGTCGAGTGCATCCACGCGCTGCGGTGCAGCCCTGCGTAGTTGAAGAAGTCGTGGAAGTAGCGCTGCCGGCGCGCGCCGTTCGGCAGCGTCTCGACCAACCCCGGGGGCAACGACTCCCACGACAGCTCGTTGTTGACCACCAGCGTGACGCGCAGCGCCTCACCCGGCTGGACCAGTGACGTGATGTCCGCCTCGAACGGTGTGTACCCGCCCTCGTGCTCGGCGACCTGCTCGTCGTCGACCCACACGGTGGCGCGGTGGGTGGCCGAGTCGAACCGCAGCACGATGCGCTGACCCTCCCAGCTGCGGGGCACGAACACATCGCGCTGGTACCAGACGTCGCCGACGTGGTCGTGCACCGCGCGGTCGACGAGGACGTCGTTGTAGCTCGCCGGCACGGGCATCGCACGCGCGTCGCGCAGCGGAGCGCGCCACCAGCCGTCGGCCCGCCCGGTCCCGTGCCAATCGACGGCGAACTGCCACAGCCCGTCGAGCTTCTTGGTCTCCCGGACGCCGTTGTCCTGCGGACGCAGCATGGTTCTCCTCGTGTCTCTCGCGTTCTGGCTATCGCGCGGTGAGATCATCCACAAGGTCCGCGAGCACGGGACCGATGCGCGCCGCGAGCGCTTCGTTGGCGTAACCGGCCCACACCACGGAGGACGTCGTGTCGAGCGGCGCGTCCAGCGGCCGGCCCCAGGGATCGGTCACGACGCCACCTGCTTCTTCGAGCAGCATCGCCGTGCAGACGTCATAAGGATGACAAGCGAAGGCAGTGGGATCCGCGAGCGGCCGAAGGTCCGCGACGAAACGATCGCGTCCCGTGATCAACTCGTGGAGCTGGCCGCCGGAGGAGATGTATTCGTCGTCGAACACCGTGGTCGTGCCGATGCGACGAAACAGCTCGGCTTCGAGCTCCGCAAGCGCAACCTTGCCCGGAGGGAAGAACTTGGCGAGACCGCCGAAGCCGTGCTCGAGATCCGTGCTCGTCGAAGGACGTACTACCAACGGTACGCGGGACCCATCGCGCACTTCGATGCGTTCGGCCACGACACCGCGCCCACGGATGCCGCTCAGCTGATCGGCCGCGCCTTGCTTCTGGGTCGGCAATTCCGTCATCGCGGCCGCAACCACGTCCTTTAACGAGCCGCCGTGCGGTGCCGCGGCGGCGAGGCACCACGCCGGTCGCTTGTCGTACATGAGTCCACGAGTGCCATCGATCGTGTCGACGATCACCGTCCACTTTGGCTCGCGCCCGACGATCACCGGCTCGTCGAGTCCCTCGGACACCAACTCGACGTCGGGCCAGTGCCGCTCGAACCAGCCGAGCAACTCATCGTCCGCGACGCGGTCGATGGCGTAAATCGTGTCGGCCGCGGTCGCGCCCTCGATGGCGGCCATGTCGATGCCCCTGCCGCCGATGACGGTGGCGCGGATGTGGTCGCCGAGCTCACACAAGAGACGGCGGGCATCGTCAGCCGACGTTGACATGGACGGAGCTCGTCGTGACTGTGTTCTCCGGAACCTGTGAGCGGCCCTCAGCACTCGGGCGCATCAGGCCACCCCGTCGCGCACATTGTCGACTCAGCCACGCGATCGGTGGCTCAGTCGACACAGACGCGACCGACCAGCGCGCCCCACGATCACTCATGGCCGGCCCCGGAGGTCGCGCTCGAGTACCTTCCCCGACGGGTTGCGCGGGAGCGCGTCGAGAAAGCTGATCTCCCGCGGAAGCTTGAAGCGCGGCGAGGCGACCGCGACAGTGCTCGAGGAGCGCGTCGGCGCTCGCGGTCGAGTCGGGACGCAACACGACGAACGCGACCGGGACCTCGCCCCACCGAGCATCAGCCCGGCCGACCACAGCCGCTTCCAACACCGAATCGTGTTCGTACAGCACGCGTTCGACCTCGGAACCCGCGATGTTCTCGCCGCCCGACACGATCATGTCCTTGAGCCGGTCGACGATATAGAGGTAGCCCTCGTCGTCGCGCACGCCGATGTCTCCGGTGTGGAACCAGCCACCGGCGAATGCGGCGGAAGTGGCGTCAGGGTCTCGCCAGTAGCCCTTGAAGACCTTTGGCCCGCGGATGACGATCTCGCCGTGTGCTCCAGCGGGCACAGAGCTCCTGTCTTCGTCCCAGATGTCGAGCTCGAGATAGAGGCAAGGACGGCCGACGCTGCCGAGCTTGGTGACGATGCTGTCCCGGTCGAGGAACGTGTCACCGGAGACGGTTTCCGTGAGCCCGTACGCGTCGGCGAACCACGCCGAGGGAAAGGTGCGCTGGATCCGCTCGATGAGGGGGATGGGCATCTTCTCGCCGCCGTTGATGATCAGCCGCACGGACGCAAGGTCACGCTGCTCGACGTCGGGCACTGCCATGATCGCGTTCACCATGGCCGGCGCCAGCCAGACGGTGCTCACGCGCGATCGCTCGAGCTCGTCGACGACCGCGGCTGCATCGAAGGCTTTGTGGATGATCGTCGTCGCACCGGCGGCGATCAGCGACGTGGTCGTGAGGTCGAGCGCGCCGACGTGATAGAGCGGCCCGCACGCAAGACCGAGATCGGCGCTCGTGAAACCGAACTCGGTGATGTGCGCCAGGTTCTTCCACGCCAGGTTGGCGTGGGTGACCATCACGCCTTTGGGGTGTCCCGTCGTCCCCGACGTGTACATCAGCCGGTGGACGTCATCTGCCGCGGCTGGACGTCCGGCCACTGTCCTATCGATCGAGCGCAGATCCGTGAGTGACGTCCACCCATTACGTGCGGGGTCGGAGACGCACGCACGCAACAGCGCACTCTCCATGCCCTCTGTCGCTCCGCTGGCGAGGTCGACGAGTGACTCGTCGCACACGAGCGCGCGAGCTTCGGAGTGCTCGAGGATGTAGCGCACCTCCGGTGCGGCGAGCCGCCAGTTGATCGGCATCGCTATCGCGCCGAGGTAGTTCGCGGCGAAGACCGTCTCGAGGAACTCGGGACAGTTGTACGAGAGGAGACCGACTACGTCGCCGGCGCCGACTCGGTGTGCGTGCAAGCCGCCGGCCAACGCAATCGCACTCGATGCCATCTCGTCGTACGTGGTCGTCTCGCCCTCGAACACTGTGATCGCCTTCTCGGGCGTCCGCGTTGCGTGATGACGCAGCACCCCGAACCAGTTGATGTCCGCCTGCGACTCGGCGAGCGTCACGAGCGCGTCCGTTCGACCACCGTGGCCCCTTCCGACCGTGACAACTGTGTACCGACCAGTCAGCCTATAGACCGGCTAGCGTCGGCCGTGATGCCGCGGAGCGCAGCGACGGGTGCGACTCGACGAAGCGAGAAGTGGCAGTCGCGGCGGCAGGCGATCGTCGACACGTCCGCGAGGGTGTTCGCGCGACGTGGCTACCACGCCACGGGCATCACCGAGCTCTGTGAGGCCAACGATCTCGGGAAGGGGGCTCTGTACCACTACATCGGTTCGAAGGAGGAGTTGCTCGCCGCGATCCACGACCGAGTGATGGACGAGGTGATGGCGGGTGCCGATCGAGTCGCGCAGGCGGGCGGCTCACCGCCGGCCCAACTCGCGATGCTCGGAGAAGAGTTGCTCGACGTGATCCACCGCTATCCGGATCACGTGTGGGTGTTCCTGCACGAGTTCCCGGCGCTGACGGGCGAGCGCGCCACCCGGTTCCGCGGGCGGCGCAGGGAGTACGAGCGACGGGTCGAGGCCGTATTCCGCGCCGGGGTCGAGTCGGGCGAGTTCCGTGACCTCGACCCGTGGCTGACGGCACGGGCGTGGCTCGGTATGCACAACTACACGTATCTGTGGTTGAAGGCAGGCGGACGCCTGACGGCTCGCGATGTGGCGAAGCCATTCGCCGAGATCTTCATGCGAGGGATAGAGGCCCCTACGCGCACGACCTCCGCAGCGCGCTCGTCGCGCTCGTCACGGCGCTGAGTAACCGCCATCGACGACCAGTGCTGATCCCGTCGTCCACCGGGAAGCGTCGCTCGCCAGGTACGAGTATGCGCCCACGAGATCGGCGGCCGATCCGAGCCCGAGGGGGTGTCGAGCCGCGATCGTGTCGAGCGCCTCCGATGGAAGGTCGTCATGGATCGCCGATCGGAACGTGCCCGGACACACACAGTTGACGCGGATCCCGTCGCGGGCGTACTCGACGGCGGCGACCTTCGCGAGCTGGATCACCGCCGCTTTGGTCGCGGAGTAGGGAGCCGCGTACGGCCAGGCCGTGAGGCCGCTGACTGACCCGGTCAGCACGATCGATCCGGACCGTTGCGGGCGCATGACCGCCACCGCGGCGCGGATGCCGTTGACGGCGCCGAGCACATTGATCCGGAACGCGCGCTCCAGTCCTCCGTGGCGAGATTGTGGATGCGGCCGTTCGGTGAGAGAACGCCCGCATTGCTGATGAGCACGTCCAGATGGCCGAAGCGCTCGACGGCGCGCGCGATCACCGACTCGACCTGGGTGAAGTCACTGACGTCGGCGAGGATCGACTCGACAGCCACGCCGATCTGCGCGACGCCGGCAACGGTTGCTTCGAGCGAGGGTGCGCTGACATCGCTCAGGACGAGGTCGGTGTCGGGCTCGGCCGCAAGTTGCTGCGACACCGCGGCGCCGAGCGCGCCACCCGCGCCGGTGATCGCGATGATTCGTCGTGTCATGCGAGCAAGTATCCGCCGTCGACGCTGAGCACGGTCCCGGTGACGAATGCCGACGCGTCCGACGCGAGGAACTGATACGCCCCGGCCAGATCGGCAGGCGCACCCCACCGGCGTTGCGCCGTGTGCCCGGTGATCTCCGCCGCGAGATCGGGGTCGTGCTTCCATCCGTCCGCCAGCGGCGAGTCGAACCAGCCGGGCGCGACGACGTTCACGGTGATGCCCGCGGGCGCGAGATCCAGCGCGAGCCCCTTCGCCATCCCGACGAGCGCTGCCTTCGAGGCGCTGTACGCGGTCAGTCCCTTGCGGGGACGCTCGCCCAGCACGGAGCCCGTGAAGATGAGGCGCCCGCCGGCGCACATGACGCGGGCGGCCTCGCGGGCGCCGAGGAACGCGCCTGTCACGTTCACCTCCATGACGTGGCGCCACACAGAAGCGTGCGTCTCGAGCGGACCGGCAACGATCGGCGAGATCCCGGCGTTGCAGATCCACACGTCGACGCCACCCCATTCGTACACCGTCGCATCGGCCACCGATCTGTTGAACTCCTCGTCCGTGACGTCGCCGGCGAGGACGAGCGACGCTCCGGGCAGTTCCTCGGCAACCGCCTCCAGGTCCTTCTCGGTTCGGGCGACCAGCGCTAGGGACGCGCCGGCCTGCGAGAACGCGTGCGCGAGCAACGCGCCGAGTCCCCGGCTCGCGCCGGTGATGACCACCCGTTTCCCCGAGACCGCTCCGGGCTCCGGGAAGGCCTCAGGGATCTCGATCTCGCCGCTCCGCTCTGTCATGACGTCCCTCGTTGTACCGACCAGTACAATACACGTCGCGTGTTCTCGAACTCGGACCTGGTCGAGCTGCACCGCCGGATGCTGCTGATTCGCGGCTTCGAGGAGCGGGTGGCCGCGCTCTATCGCGACGGCGAGGTCCCCGGGTTCGTGCACCTCTCGATCGGACAGGAGGCTGCGGCGGTCGGTGCATGCTGGCCGCTTCGTCCTGCGGATGTCATCACGTCCACGCACCGGGGCCACGGTCACTGCTTGGCCAAGGGCCTCGACCCGCTCGGGATGTTCGCCGAATTGATGGGCAAGGACCAGGGCACGAACCGCGGCCGCGGGGGCTCGATGCACATCGCGGATCCGAAGCTCGGCATCTTCGGCGCGAACGGCATCGTGGCCGCGGGCCTGCCGATCGCCGTGGGTGCGGCAACTGCCGCGCAGTTGCGGGCCGACGGCAGTGTGTCGGTCTCGTTCTTCGGCGACGGCGCGCCCGCGCAAGGCGCGTTCCACGAAGCGCTGAACCTCGCCGCAGTGTGGCAGCTGCCCGTGATCTTCTTCTGTGAGAACAACGGCTACGCCGAGTTCTCTCCGGCGTCGACCCAGCATCGGGCATCGCTCGAGCAACGGGCGGCGGGGTATGGCATCCACTACGTGGCCGTCGACGGCAACGACGTCACGGCGACGGCAGCCGCCATGGAGGACGTCGTACTCCGTGCGCGCGCCGGACGTGGTCCAGCGGTCGTCGAGGCCGCGACGTACCGATGGCATGGCCACTACGAAGGTGATCCGCAGCGCTATCGAACACCGGAAGAGATCACGACGTGGGAAGCGCGTGACCCGCTCGTTGCGCACGAGGCTCTTCTCGGAGAGGCCGGCGTCGACGACGACGAGATCAAGGCACTCGAGGCGTCGGTGGCCGACCAGCTCGACGGAGCGGTCGTGGCGGCGCAGCGGCTGTCGACCCCGGCCGCGGCCACGTTGCACGACTTCGTCGTGCGTGTGAGACCGGCGCAGCCAGAGCCGCCTCCGCCCGATGCAAGCGCGCCGGTGTTCCGCACGATGGACGCGGTCCGCTCAGCACTCGAAGCCGAGCTCGCCCGCGACGAGCGCGTGTTCGTCGCCGGCATCGACGTCGGCGCTGGCGGCAACGTCTTCGGGCTCACGCGAGGACTCCGCGACCGCTTTGGTGACCGAGTGCGCGACACGCCGATCTCGGAGACGGCGATCGTCGGGCTCGGCGTGGGTGCGGCGATGGCCGGTATGCATCCCGTGGTCGAGGTGATGTACCTCGACTTCCTCGGCGTCTGCCTCGATCAGCTCATGAACCAGGCGGCGAAGCTCCCGTTCATGACAGGTGGCGCCGCGGAGATGGCTCTGACCGTGCGGACCCAGTTCGGCGCCGGCCGCTCATCCGGGAGCCAGCACTCGCAGAGCCTCGAAGCGCTGCTCGCGCACATCCCGGGACTGACTGTCGTCATGCCGTCGACGCCAGCCGACACATACGGACTCCTGCGCGCCGCGATCCAAGACCCGAACCCCGTCGTCTTCATCGAGAACCGGCTGCTGTACGGCATGAAAGGACCCCAGCCACCGGCCGACCACCTCGTCCCGATCGGGACGTCTGCCGTGGTACGGACCGGGACCGATGTGACGGTCGTGTCGGTATCGCGGATGGTCCACGAGGCGATCGCCGCCGCCGAGCGGGTGGCGGATGAGGGCATCTCTGTCGAGGTGATCGACCTGCGCACGGTGGCTCCGCTCGACGTCGTTCCCGTTCTCGACTCGGTCCGCAAGACGGGCCGGCTCCTGATCGCGCACGAAGCGGTCGTGACGTTCGGCATCGGCGCCGAGATCGCGGCCTCCGTCGGGCGTGAGGCCTTCTGGGATCTCGACGCGCCGATCGAACGCGTCGGCGCGGCGGCCACGCCGCCCCCGTACGCACCCGAGCTCGAACGTGCGTGGCTTCCCGACCGCGACGACATCGCGGGCGCCATCCGTCGCGTCGTCGGCGTGTGACTCGCTACCTCCCGCGAACTCCGGGGAGAAACGGGCGCTATGGCGCCCGTTTGCATCCAACATTCGCTCGGGGACGCGGTCAGCAGCCCAAGGCGCGGGCGATGACCAGGTGCTGGATCTCGTTGGTGCCTTCCCCGATCTCGAGCACCTTCGAGTCGCAGTAGAAGCGGGCGACGGGCGTCTCGAGCATGTAGCCGAGGCCGCCGTGGATCTGCACGGCCTCCGACGCCGCCCAGGTTGCGACACGACTGGCCTTCAGCTTGGCCATGGCCGCTTCCTTCTGGAACGGTTGACCGGTGTCGCGTAGGTAGGCGGCGCGATAGGTGAGCCAGCGCGCCGCTTCGAGCTCGGTGGCGATGTCGGCGAGCTTGAACTGCACTGCTTGGAACTTCGAGATCGGCTGTCCGAACTGCACGCGATGTTGCGCGTAGTCCGTCGCCATGTCGAGCACCGCTTGGGTCAGGCTGAGCGACAACGCCGCGATGGAGATGCGACCGACTTCGAGCGTGCGCAGGAACTGGTCCAGTCCCAGATCCGGATCACCGACGAGATGGTCGTCGGGAACCCACACGTCGTCGAAGTACAGGTCTCGTGTGTCGAGGCCCCGCCATCCGATGCCGCGCATCTTCGGCCCCATCGTGAAGCCGGTCGTGTCCTTCTCGACGACGAACGTTGCGTAGTTCATCGCGGTCCGGGCGAGCAGCGTCACCCCGAACGACATGTCGGTCCCCGCGTTCGAGATGAACGTCTTCCGGCCGTTGATCAGCCAGCCGCCGTCGCGGCGTTCGGCGCGCGTGCGAATACCGCGCGCGTCCGATCCGGCGTCGGGTTCCGTCAACCCGAACGCGCCGAGCGCATGTCCCTCGGCGAGCGGTCGAAGCCAGCGTTCGCGTTGTGCGTCGTCGCCGAACAGGTACAGCGGCAACGAGCCGATCGTGACGTGAGCCTGCCACGCCGCGGCCACGGACTGATCCGCCACTCCGAGCTGCTCCATCGCCGCGACGAAGCCGATGGTGGACATGCCGATACCGCCCCACTCTTCAGGGATCAGCATCCCGAGCAGGCCCAGGTCGCCCATCTCGCGGAGGAGATCCGTCGGGCAGCGCTCCTCGTCCCATGCGAGGGGAGCGCGCGTCGCGATCTCCTTCTGCGCGAACTCGCGACAGAGGCCGACCAGCTCGCGCTCGGAATCGGTGAGCGACAGGTCCATCTGCCAGATCCTATTGGACCGACCGGTACAACAGCGTACGATCGAAGCATGGCGTCTGACCGCACCCCGCACGCGTTTCCGAAGTTCAGCAGCCTCGAAGACGAGCGGCGACATCGCAAGCAGCGGCTGGCCGCGGCGTTGCGGCTGTTCGGGCACTTCGGCTTCGACGAGGGCGCCGCCGGGCACATCACCGTCCGCGATCCCGAGCTGCTCGACCACTTCTGGGTCAACCCGCTCGGCATGAACTTCAAGCAGATACGCGTGAAGGACCTCCTGCTCGTGAACGACACGGGCGAGGTCGTCGAGGGCAACTGGCCACTGAACACCGCAGCGTTCGTTATCCACTCACAGATCCATGCAGCCCGCCCCGACGTCGTGTCTGCCGCGCACGCCCACTCACTGCACGGCAAGGCGTGGTCGTCACTGCGCCGGCCACTCGATCCGCTGACGCAGGATGCGTGCGCGTTCTACGGCGATCACGTGGTGTTCGATGAATACACCGGCGTCGTGCTCGACCCCGAGGAGGGAAAGCGCATCGCCCACGCGCTCGGCGGCTGCAAGGCCGTGATCCTGTCGAACCACGGTCTGCTCACTGTCGGCCACTCGGTCGAGGAGGCGGCGTGGTGGTTCATCACGATGGAGCGCACGTGCCAGGCGCAGCTCCTCGCCGAGGCCGCGGGCACGCCGGTGCCCATCGACGAGGACCAGGCCGAGAAGACCGCCGCCCAGGTCGGTGGCCACGCCTCCGGTTGGCGACAGTTCCAGCCCTTGTACGACTGGATCGTCGCCACCCAGTCGGACTTGCTCGACGAGTCGCGATTCCCGACTGTCGTGCATTGACACGTCTACGCGACCAGTCAATGCACGATGGTGGGGCCGGAGGCGCTAATCGAGATGTGGCAGGAACGTCTCCGACCACGAGGTGAGGTCGGCGGGCACGTAGTAACCGCTCTCGTCGTTGATCGCGGTCCAGTTCTCCGCGACGTCCTCGATCGTCGGCTCCGGTCCCGCGTGCACGTAGCCGTCGGTGGATGCGATGAAGATCCGCGCGAAGCGGCCGGCGCCGGCGGCGTACATCTCGCCGCTGACTGGGCAGGACTCGTGCGCGAGGAACGCGACCATCGGGGCGACGCGCCCCGGCGACATGTGCGCGGCGGACTCGTCGGTCGCCCGTCCGGCCATCCGCGTCACCGCCGCCGGTGCGATGAGGTTCACCTTGATACCGAGCGGCGCGCCGGCGGTCGTGAGGCTGCGCGTGAGGCCGACGACCGCCGCCTTCGCGGTGGCGTACGCGGCGTTGTCGGGCAGCCCGAACATTCCCGTCGACGTCGTCATCACGATGCGGCCGTAGCCCTGCTCGACCATGTGCGCCCATGCGGCGCGGGTCGTGTTGAACGAACCACCCACGTGCACGGCGAGGTGCTGGCCGAGGGTCTCCTCGTCGAGCTCAGGGAAGGCGGCCCACCGGACGATGCCGGCGTTGTTGATCAGGATGTCGATGCGTCCGAACTGCTCGACCGCCGCGTCGACGAGGGCGCGCGCACCATCGGGCGTAGCTACATCGGTGCCATCGGCGATCGCCTTGCCACCTGCTCGGACGATCTCCGCGGCGACTGCCGCAGCCGGCTCGGTGTCCGCGCCCACACCGTCCACCGAGCCGCCGAGATCGTTGACGACGACGCTCGCGCCGCGTTCGGCGAGCAGGAGGGCATAGCCGCGGCCGAGACCGCGCCCCGCGCCGGTGATGGCGGCGACGCGGCCGTCGAAGCGGAGCTCGTTCAGGCGGCCACCGGTACGTCGAACCCGAGGAGACGACCCAGCGTGCCGCCGACGATGGCTGCCCGCTCGTCGGCGGGAAGCTCGCCGAGTTGCTTGGCGATGACCTCGCGGCTGCCGCGGAAGGTTCCTTCGGCGTGCGGGTAGTCGTTGCCCCACACGATCGTCGAGACCCCGGTGAGGTGGCGGCAGGCAACGGCGACGGGGTCGTCCTGGAACTGCACGTGGAACTGGCGCCGGACGTACTCGCTCGGCATCAGCGGGTACGGCCACTTCTCGTTCAGGCGGAACAGCTGCGCCATGTTCGGCTGGTCGTCGTCGCGACGGCTGTCGTCCCAGTAGCCCAGCCACCAGTCGGCGTCTTGGCCGATGCCGGTGATCCAGCACTTGTCCATCGCGCCGACGAGCGACGCGAGCCAGTGGGCGTTGAACTCGATGAGGGAGAAGTGCAGGCCCGGATAGCGCTCGGCCACCCCGCCGCCGATCAGCTCGCAGATGAGCTGGCCGGGCACGATGGTGCTGTAGATCGATTGCGTGACCATCCGCTTCGAGGCGGCCTTCTCCGTCATCGGCTGATTGACCTGCGCGGCCGACTCCATGACCACCTTGAGCGTCGTCGACGCGGAGTCGTTCACCTTCACGCCGCCGGTCTGCGTGTGGAAGAACGGCTGTACGCCGTTCGCCTGCGCCGCTGCCCACACCGGATCGAAGTCGCGCGAGAAGTACGGCTTCGGCGGTGTCGCCGGCAGGAGAATGGCGCGGAAGCCGGCGGCAGCGGCGCGCTCGATCTCGACGACGGCGTCGTCGATGTCGGTGACCGGTACGGGCGCCGTCGGAGCGATCCGGTTGAAGTAAGGCGTGAACCGCTCGATGACGTAGTCGTTGTACACACGCGCATGCGCCATCGACAGCTCGTGGTCGTCGGAGTACAGACCGAACAGCGAGAGGTTGGGGTGCATGACCTGGACATCGACCCCGTCGAAGTCCATGTCCTCGAGGATCACGTCCGGTTCACCCTCGGGCATCCGCCCGCCGGTCTGGCGGTAGCGCGACACCGTCCAACCTTCGAAGCCCGGCGTGTGCAACCGCCGGAACTTCCTGGCGCCGCCTTCGACGAACGGCTCGATCTCGAAGTCCTCTTCCCACACCGCCCGGTCACGCAAGTGCTTCGGGAGGCGAGTCTTGAACAGATCCGTCGGCTCGAGCAGGTGGCCGTCCCCGGACACGACGAAGTCCGCTTGCGCCATTCCCGAACGGTAGTGGACCGATCGGTACAGTGCAACGCATGACGAAGCGGTGGAAGCAACGTCCACCCGGCTCGACGTGGGGCGACTGGGGCGACGAGGACGAGCTCGGTCGAATCAACCTGCTCACGCCCGAGAAGGTCCTCGAAGGGGTCCGCGAGGTCGAAGCGGGCATCAGCTTCTGCCTGAGCTTGCCGCTCGACTTTCCTGGCGGAACGGCGTTGAACCAGCGGCGCCACCCGCCGGTTCTCGCGCCCACCGAGGACATGCAGGGAAATCCCGCGACCTTCTACAACGTCCACATGAGCGAGATGCGCGAGTGGGGCGACCCTCGCTACGTCGACGTGTGGGCCGACGACGTGGTGACGCTTGCGCTGCAGTACTCGACGCAATGGGACTCGCTCGCTCACGTCGGTGCCGAGTACGACGTCGACGGCGACGGCGTCGAAGACGCCGTCTATTACAACGGGTATCGCGCCGGCGTCGACTTGGTCGGACCGTCGCCGGACGCCCGCGGCGACGGCAGCGCCCAGCGTTGCTTCGCGCACCACCTCGGCATGGAGCACATGGCTTTCAAAGGCGTGCAAGGGCGAGGCGTTCTCATCGACCTGGCCCACCACCTCGGACACGACTGGCGCGCGGTCGACAGGAACACGCTCGAGGGGATCATGGCTGCGGACCGTGTCGTCGTCGAACCGGGGGACATGCTCCTGCTGCACACGGGCTACGCGACCAAGGTGCTCGAGTGGGATCGCGATCCGGATCCCATGACGCTCTTCACGTCGTGCAGCTACCTCGACGTGCGGGACGACTCTTTGCTCGAGTGGATCACCGAGTCGCAGATCTCCGCACTCGTGGCGGACAACTACGCCGTCGAAGGTCTGCTCGGAAAGGATCGGGATCGCGATCCGAGCCGGCACTCGTTCCTACCGATCCACCACCTCTGTCTCTTCCGGCTCGGCGTCCCCCTCGGCGAGTTGTGGTACCTCCACGAGCTCGCCGCCTGGCTGCGTGATCACGATCGGAGCCGATTCCTGCTCACTGCGCCCCCGCTGCGACTGCCCGGCGCGGTCAGTTCCCCGGCGACGCCCGTCGCCACGGTCTGACGAGCGCGACATCCGAAACGCCTCGAAGTCGTTCGCGACGACATCGGCGATCACGTTGAACAGATGTGGCCTCCCGCCAGCGTTGAGCAGGTACTTGCGCGGCTTGCCGGGAACGTTGCTGCCGAAGTAGTAGCTGCTCGTTCCGAACGACGGTGCCCTCGCCGCGTTGCGGTCCACCATGCCGGTCCAGCCCGCTTCCGCACCCGGTTCCACCTCGATCGTGTCGCACCCGTGGTCGCGCCGTACACGAGCGTGTCCATGATGAAGTCCACCTGGTCGCCGTTGTACCGGGGGTTGTTGCCGGCGCCCGCGTGCGGACCGCCGGGGAAGAAGAAGTTCGGGAAGCCCGCGGTCTGCACGCCGAGGAACGTCCTCGGACCATCAGCCCAGTGCTCCTCGAGCGCGAGCCCATCGCGGCCGCGGATCCCCATGCGCGTGAGAGCCCCGGTGCCGAAGTCCCAGCCCGTCGCCCACACGATGATGTCGAACTGCCGCTCGCCGTCGATTGTCTCGATACCGGCCGCGGTGACACGCACGATCGGCGACTCCTTGACATCGACGAGGGAGACGTTGGGTTTGTTGTAGGCCTCGTAGTAGCCGGTCACGAACGGCGGGCGGTGCTCGGCATAGCGGTGGTCCTTCGGGATCAGCTTTTCCGCAGCGCCGGGATCCTCGACCAAGCTGCGGATCTTCTCCGCCATGAACTGGCACCACGATGCGTTCGCCGCCTCGTCGAACAACACATCGGTGTAGTGGCCGGTGAGCTTCGTGAAGCCGGGGCTGTTCCACATCTTCTCGTAGAAGACGCGTCGCTCTTCGTCCGGATCATCGAGGGTGGCGCGATCGTGCGCGACGTGGAGAAACCCACTCGCCGACGTGTTGAGCGTCTCGCGGATCGCTTCGAAGTCAGCCCGCAGTCGCTGCTGCTCCTCGGCTGTGATCGGCGCATTGTTGAGCGGGGTGCACCAGTGGGCGGTGCGTTGGTACACGGTGAGCGACGACACCTCGGCGGCGATGACCGGGATCAACTGGACGCCGCTCGATCCCGTGCCGATCACGGCGACGCGCTTGCCGGCGAAGTCCACTGGGGTCGTCGGCCATCGGCCGGTGTGATACGACTCGCCGCGGAAGTCCTCGCGCCCTGGGACGTCGGGAAAGTACGGCACCGAGAAGACACCAGTGGCGGCGACGAGGAATCGACTTCGGAACTCGGTCCCGTCGCCGGCGACGACGGTCCATGTGCCTGCCGACTCGTCGAACAGAGCCGACGTGACCTTGGCGTCGAATCGAATGTGCGGCCGGAGGTCGAACCGGTCGACCACATGATTGAGATAGCGCTCGGTCTCCGGCTGGTGCGCGAACTGCTCCTGCCATTCCCATTCGTCGAACAGTTCCTTCGAGAACAGGTAGGCGTAGGTGTAGCTCTCCGAGTCGAACTGCGCGCCCGGGTAGCGGTTCCAGTACCACGTACCGCCCGCGCCGCCGCCTGCCTCGAGGAGCTGCACCGAGAAGCCCGCTTCACGGGCGCGATAGAGCTGGTAGATACCGGTGATGCCGGCGCCGACGATCAAAACATCGAGAACCGGCCTGCGTTCGGAGGAGAATGCCATTGTACCGACCGGTTAGTATACGGACGTGACCGTCGTCGATCGGAAGCGGACGGCGTTGCCCGTGCCGTACGCGATGGAGGTCCCGGATCGGGTGCGCAAGGAGCGCTACTTCGACCCCGACTTCTACCGGATGGAGGCCGACCTCCTTTGGCCCCGCGTCTGGCAGATGGCGTGCCGGCTGGAGGAGATCCCGCAGCCGGGCGACTTCGTCGAGTACGAGATCCTCGATCAGTCGATCATCGTCGTACGCACCGACGATCTGGGTGTGCGCGCGCTCCATAACGCGTGCCGCCATCGCGGCGTCAAGGTCGTCGAGGGACGAGGGACGTGCGAGGGCGGGTTCACGTGCCCGTTCCACGGATGGTGCTACGGCCTCGACGGCATGAACACGTTCGTCCCGCGCGACGACGTTCAGCGAGCACAACCTCCAGCCGGACGACATCAACCTGAGGCCCGTGCAATGCGAGGTGTGGGGCGGGTGCGCGTGGATCAATCTCGACGACGGTGCGCCGCCCTTGCGTCAGTGTCTGGAGCCCGTCGCCACCATGCTCGACGCGTGGAAGGTCGAGTCCCTGCGGGCAGAGTGGTGGTGCGCCTTCCATCTTCCCGTGAACTGGAAGCTCGCCGAAGAGGCGTTCATGGAGCAGTACCACGTGTTGGAGACACATCCGCAGCTGCGAATCCCCGGGCGGTATCCGCCGCGTGACGGCTCGTTCGACCCGCGCGTGTTCGTCGATTCGGAGCTGCATTACCTACATGTGATGAGCGATGGCATGGCGGGGATGGTCCATGCCGACGATGTGTGCATCGCAGAGGGATTGCGCGATATCGAGCTGCCCGCGGACCCCGCGCTCGCAAGATCGATGTGGGATCGCGCGCTGAACGACGCGGTCACGAGCTGGCATCGGGCCGAAGGGCATGACCTTCCCGACCTCAACGATCTCGGCGCAGACGGGATGAACGAGCCGATGGGCTACGGCTTCCCGCACTTCTTCGTGTTGCCCATGTACAGCAGCGCGTCCTCGTACCGGTTCCGTCCGCTCGGGCCGGAAGCGACGCTGATGGAGATCTGGTCGCTCACCCGTTTCGCCGAGGACAGCGAACGTCCGAAGCCCACGCCGCCCGAGCCGTGGGCGAGCGACGACCCACGAGTCCCGCCGATCCCCACGCAGGACTTCTCGAACCTGCCGCGGCAGCAACGCGGCCTGCACACGAAGGGGTTCGAGTGCATGCGCCTTTCCGAAGGGATCGAGGGGCACATCTCGAACTTCCACCGGACGATCGACGGCTTCCTCGCCGGCCTTCCTCACGACCGGCTGTTACCTGCGCTGCAGCAACTGAACGTCAACCCACTCGAACGGTCCGTCGTCGACATCGGCTTCTGACGTGACCTATGCGGACGTCGCCGAGGGCGTGCGCGCCACCATGGCCGCGTACCGCCACACGCTCGACGACGGCCGGACCGAAGACGTCGTTGCGACGTTCTGCTCCGATGGTGTGATCGACATCCCGGGAATGGGGACCCACGAAGGTCACGACGCCCTTCGCGAGGCGTACGCAAAATGGAAGCCGAGGCGTCACCAGCGCCATCTCGTCCTGAACACGCTCGTCACCGAGTGGAACGACCGCGAAGCCGCTGCGGTCAGCGACGTGGTCTTCGTGCTGCTGGGGGATGCCGGGTGGACGGTCCAGCTCGTCGGCCGTTACCGCGACACGCTCCACCACGACGACGGGACGTGGCGCTTCCACCGTCGGGTCGCCGAGTTCCTCTCGTAGGACTATTCGGCGAACTCGGGCATGACCTCTCGTGAGAATCGCTCGACCTGCGCGGGGCCCGCGTCCGGCCAGCCGCAGACGAGGTAGCCGTAGCCCGCGTCGCGCCACTTTCCCGCGTGCTTGCGCGCAGTGTCGATGTCGTCGAGCGAGATCGAGCCCACCCGCATGATCGACGACGGATCCCGCCCTGCCTCGATTGCGAGCTCGTCGACGCGCTCGTTCGTCTCACGCAACGAGTTGGGCGTCCCCCACGAGTGCCATGCATCGGCAAAACGCGCGACGAGAGGAAGCGTGCGCCGCGGACCGCTGCCGCCGATCCAGATCGGCGGGTGCGGCCGCTGCACCGGCAACGGGCGCAGCTGCGCGTTCTTCAACGACACGACCTGCCCGTCGTAGGACACGACCTCGCCCGTGAACAGCCGGGTTACGATCTCGAGCGCGTCCTCGAGCAGGTCGAAGCGCTCGCGTGACGGCGGGAACGGAATTCCGAGCTCGATGTGCTCCTGGTCGAACCAGGCCGCGCCGAGCGACAGCTCGAGGCGGCCGCTCGACGCGTGGTCGATGGTGAGGGCCTGGGCCGCGAACACCGACGGGTGCCGGTATGTCACGCCGGTCACGAGCAGACCGAGCCGGATGCGCGTCGTAACCCCGGTCAACGCCGCGAGCGTCGTCATGCCCTCGAAGGTCTCGCCCGGGCCTTCGCCGTACATCGGTTGCAAGTGGTCGAAGCCCCAGGCGCCGTCGAAGCCCAGCTCCTCCGCGAGCTGCACGCGGCGTACGACCTCCGCCCACGGCATGCGCTGCTGCGCCACATCGAGTCCGAATCGCATGGCTCCGAACACTGTCACAGCAGCCGCTCCCTGGTCGCACATTGTCGTCTCAGCCACCGAATCGCGTGGCTCAGTCGACACAGACCTCAGGGGTCGCGCCTCTGTGTCTTCTCAGCCACGGAACCGGTAGGTCACCAGACACAGACGGCTCGTCGCGCGTCTGTGTCGTCTCAGCCACCGAAATCGGTGGGTCAGTCGACAATGTGCGCGAGCGGGCGAGCGCGGGCCGGGATTTGTCGCGCTGCGTTCGCGCAATTACCCGGGTCGCGGTGGAGACCGCCTCGGCCGGTGTTTGGCCGCCGTGTTCGCTGCGGACCACGGCGAGGAAGCGCTCGACCGCATTGACCGTCGCGTGCACTCGCACCGAGGGGAACACGTCGAAGGCGTGCTGCGCGCCCGGCAGCTCGGCGTACACGACCGGGTGTTCGGAGGCCTTGCGGAGCTCGTCCACGAAGGTGCGGGCCTGCTCGACCGGTGCGAGCGAGTCATTGGCCCCATGGATGACGAAGAAAGGCGGCGCGTGCCGGCCGACGTGGCTGATCGGAGACGCCTGCTCCCAACGGGCTCGGTCTGTTGTGGGGTCTGACTTGAACACTTTCTTGGCGAGGAAGTCGTCCATGTCCGCTCGGCTGGTGCCGTGCCGGTTGAGGAAGTCGTAGACGCCGTAGAACGGGACCGCGGCGGCGACTGCTGTGTCGACGTCCTCGAAGCCCGGTTGGAAGTCCTTCACGTGAGGCGTGAGCGCGGCCAGCGCCGAGAGATGGCCGCCTGCCGATCCGCCCGTGATCACCACGAAATCGGGATCGCCACCGTGCTCAGCGATGCTCGCCTTCGTCCATGCCAACGCCTTCTTCACGTCGACGATGTGATCTGGCCAGGTCGCGCGCGGAGAAAGGCGGTAGTTCGCGGTGACGCAGACCCAGCCCCGCTCCGCGAGGTGGGCCATGAGAGGTTCGGCCTGACCTTCCTTCTGGCCCATCGACCACGCGCCACCGTGCACTTGGACGAGCACCGGCGCCTTGGCGGCGCTCGCGAGGTCCGCGCGCTTCCATACGTCGAGATTGTTTCGTACTCCCGCGTCGCCGTAGCTGATGTCTTGACCGGCCCGGTAGCGCTTACGCACCCGCATGTCGGGCTGAAGCAGTTGCCGCCGGGTCAGCGGCACCTCGGGCCGAGGAGAGAACGGCTCACGAATGCGCGCCCGATAGTCGGTGCCGAGCTCGTCCACCAGTGCTGCTTCCAGCACCTCACCGGACTTCCGCGCCGTCTTGTGGATGGCGGCGAGCCCGGCCACCGACGTCGCGTAGGCGGCGATGCCGAGCTTGCCCCGCCATCCGCGCGTCCCTCCGCCGCGGGCCAGAAACGCTGCCGTGGCGACCTGGAACATGCCCGTCTGCAGCGGCAGCTCGGAGGGAGTGAGCCCGAAGACGAACGCCGGCATCGACAACGGGCCGTTGCGGGCGACAGGGCGGATCGCATTGGCGGTCGACGCCGCCGCGCCTGCGCCGGCGATGAGAAAACGGGAGGAAGGCTTCATCGGGTTCAGCCTAGGAACCTCCAACCTCGAATGGGAGTCGATCGAGCTTCATCCTGCTGCCCGCGTCATGCTGCTCGGGTCGCCGTGCGAACATGTCAGGCGGTGGCGGGCGACGACTCCTCCATGGAGCGAAAAGCGAAGGCTGGGCGTGGCGAGGGCACACCCGATGCGATGTGGCGCAAAATTCTCGTCGACGGCCATCAGCCGTTGCGGCGCGCCCATCGCATGTTTCGCCACCTGCCCTCACCTCCCCGGTGCAAGCTCTCCCACAACCCCTTCGGCGGCATCGGCGGCCGCCTCGCCGGACTCGCCGGCTTCAAGAGGTCGCGGAAGAACCCGAACTTGTGCGCCCGGTGCTGCGACTCGTTGCCTCCCGGCGGCCTGGAGTTGGACATCGCGATCCTGTTCGCTGACGTACGAGGGTCGACGTCCCTGTCCGAGAAGGTGGGCGCGGTCGACTTCGCCGACCGGCTGAACAAGTTCTACGCAACCGCGACGAACGTGCTGATCCGGCACGACGCCATCGTCGACAAGCTCATTGGCGACCAGGTCATGGCGCTCTTCATCCCTGGCATCGCCGGCCCGCGCTACCGCGAAGAGGCTGCCGTCGTTGCAGTCGAGTTGCTCGACGCCAACGAACGAGCGGGTGGTCCACCACTCGGCGCGGGTGTCGCGGCGGGGACCGCATTCGTCGGTAACGTCGGGTCCGAGCACCTCGTCGACTTCACCGCGCTCGGTGATCCCGTCAACATCGCGGCGCGGGTGCAGGCGCAGGCCGCAACGGGCGAGGTCCTGGTCGTGAGCGACGTCCTGTCCACCGACGCCGACCCCTGGCCTCGCGCTCAGACGAGAACGCTGGACGTTCGGGGGATCGAGGGGCCTGTCGACGTGCGGATCGTGCGGGTGGCGTGACACGTTCGTAGCGGTCGACTGTGACCGCAACATATGACCGCGGCACAATGGTCCCGTGGCTGCGACGTTCGGTGCGGGCCAGTCCCTGTTCCCACCTATCGCCGACTACGGGTTCCTGTCGGACTGCGAAACGACCGCGCTGGTCGCGCCGAGCGGAAACATCGAGTGGCTGTGCTTGCCGCGTTCGGACTCGCCGAGCGTGTTCGGCGCGATTCTCGACCGTGGCGCCGGTACCTTCCGCTTGGGACCGGCCGACATGTACGTTCCCACCGCCCGTCGCTACCTCCCGGGCACCAACGTGCTCGAGACGAGCTGGGGTGCCAAGACCGGCTGGCTGATCGTCCGCGACGTGCTGTTGATCGGCCCCTGGCACCACGACGACGAGCTGTCGGAGACCCATCGCCGGGCACCGACGGACTACGACGCGGATCACGTCCTGCTGCGCATGGCCCGGTGTGTGAACGGCGAGGTGCAGGTGTCGGTGGACTGTGAGCCGATGTTCGACTACGGGCGACTCCCGGCGCACTGGTCCTACCCAACGGGCAACTACCACGAGGCCGTCGGGACGGCCGAGGACTGCGATGTCGTCCTACGTCTCACCACAGACATGCGACTCGGGTTCGAAGGGGGACGAGCGACCTGCCGCACGCTCCTGAAGGAAGGCGATGTGCGCTTCTGCGCCCTGTCGTGGAGCACGCATGGAGCGCCGAAGACGTCCGTCGAGGCGTACGAGCGGCTCGTGTGGACGGCACACCATTGGCAGCACTGGTTGGCGCGGGGCGATTTTCCCGATCATCCGTGGCGGACCCACCTCGAGCGAAGCGCTCTCACGTTGAAGGGATTGACGTACGGCCCCACCGGCGCACTGGTGGCGGCGGCCACCACCTCGTTGCCCGAAACCCCACAGGGCGAGCGCAACTGGGACTACCGCTACGCGTGGGTCCGCGACTCCACGTTCACCCTGTGGGCGCTGTACTCGCTCGGGTTCGACTGGGAGGCGAACGACTTCTTCTGGTTCCTCGAGGACGCGGTGGAGCGTGACGGTGGGCTCCAGATCATGTATGGGGTCGGAGGCGAGCGTGACCTCGACGAGCACGTTCTCGAGCACCTGCAGGGTTACGAGAACGCGCGCCCTGTTCGCGTCGGCAATGCCGCGTACAACCAGCACCAGCACGACGTGTGGGGCGCGACCCTTGACTCGGTCTACCTCCACACGAAGGCGTGTGACCGCATCGACGATCGCGCCTGGTCGATGGTCCGGCGGCAGGTCGAATCGGCGGTCGAGCACTGGCGTGAGCCGGACTGCGGTATCTGGGAGGTTCGCGGTCAACCAAGGCACTTCACCTCGTCAAAGGTCATGTGTTGGGTGGCCGCCGATCGGGGCGCGCGGCTGGCACGGATGCGCCAGGAGCCCGAAATGGCCGACCGCTGGCAGCTGGCCGCCGAAGAGATCCATGCCGACGTGCTGGCGCACGCCGTCGACGAGCGGGGCGTGTTCACGCAGCACTACGACACCGACGCGCTCGACGCGTCAAACCTCCTCATCCCGTTGCTGCGCTTCCTTCCGGCCGACGACCCGCGGGTCCGCGCCACGATCTGCGCCATCGCGGACGAGCTGACCGTCGACGGATTCGTTCTTCGCTACCGAGTGAAGGAGACGGACGACGGGTTGTCGGGGGAGGAGGGGGCGTTCACCATCTGCTCGTTCTGGTTGGTGTCAGCCCTCGACGAGATCGGCGAACACGTGTGGGCGCGCCAGATGTGCGAGAAGCTGCTGTCGCACGCGAGCCCGCTCGGCCTCTATGCCGAAGAGCTCGACCCGATGACGGGCCGGCACCTCGGCAACTTTCCCCAGGCGTTCACGCATCTGGCGCTGATCAACGCCGTCCTGCACGTGATCGCCTCTGAGGAGGGCATGGACGTCGGCGCCTTCCAACGCCGCCGCTAGGCGCCGCCGCTGCTGTACTTGCCGCACATTGTCGACTCAGCCACCGAAACACGTGGCTGAGACGACACAGACACTCGGCCGGTCTCGTCTGTGTCGACTGACCCACCGATCCGGTGGCTGAGCAGACACAGACGGCACGGCCGGTCGACGACGGCGACCCCGACCGGGCTGAGGGACGAGCCGGAGAGGCGAAGCCACTCCGACGAGGACCGCAAGAGAGGGACCTTGTCCTCTACCGCGCGTGCGAAGCGCTTCGTACGTTCTTCCTAGAACACGAAGGGGGAGTCGAGATGAGTGCGCTCGTCGATCACGGTCCGGAAACCACGGCATCGGAGGAGGTTCGAGATCCGACGTTGCAGGCCGACACCGACGCCATCCTGCGCGTCGATGCCGTGACCACTTGTCACGAGGCTGTCGGCACGGTGGAAGCAGTCGGCCCAGGCGTCAGGACGGTCGAGGTCGGCGATCGCGTGCTGGTGTCGTGCATCACGTCGGGTGGCGCGGGCAGTTTCGCCGAACTGGTGCGCGTTCCCTTTGCGGATGTGTCCACGTGCAAAGTGCCCGAGGGAGTGACTGACGGCCAGATGCTGATGCTCGCGACGTTCTTCCGACGGGCTACGCCACCGTCGGCTGCAGCATGAGCACATTGAAGGCGCGGACCCACTCGCTCTTACCAGCGAGCCGGAGGCTTCCGAGGTCTTGCGACGTCACGAGATCGCGCACGCTGTCGTGCGTGGACTCGTCGACGAGGATCTGGCCCGGCCCGGCAGCCGTCTGGAGCCGCGATGCGACGTTGACCGGGTCACCGATCACGGTGTACTGCATGCGGTGCTCCGAACCGACGTTTCCGGCAATCACCTCGCCGCTGGTGATGCCGATCCCGACGTGCAGTCGCACGCCCTGCATCGTCGGCACCTGCAGACGCATGATCGCGTCCTTGATGTCGAGCGCGGACCGGACGGCGCGCTCGGGATCATCGGCATGGATCACGGGCGCGCCAAAGAAGGCAAAGACACCGTCGCCGAGGAAGTCCGCGACCGTACCGCCGTGACTCTCCACGGCGTCGCTGACGGTCGTCAAGTAGCGGTTCAGGAGGTCGAGCGTCGTCTCGGGAGGATGTTCCGCAGCGATGGCGGTATAGCCGCGCACGTCCGCGAACAGCGTGGAAACGTGCCGCCGATCGCCGCCGAGCGACACGGAGAACGGATCACGCAGCACCTCGGCGGCCACACTCTCGCTCACATAACATCCCAGCAGATCCGCGAGACGATCCCGCAAAGCCTTCGTGCGGAGGAGCGAACGAAGTCGTGCCGATAGCTCGCTCTCATCGAAGGGCTTCGAGAGGAAGTCGTTCGCGCCGGCCTCCAGTCCTCGCGCCTTGTCCTCGGGACGGTCCAGGGCCGTGAGCAAGAGGATCGGCAGGCCTGCGTTCTCAGGCTGGCGACGAAGGTGCTGGCACACTTCGATGCCGCCCGGCGGCGGCATCATCACGTCGAGGCAGACGAGATCGGGCCTGTGTTCTGCGACAGTTCGGATTGCTGACCAGCCGTCGACGGCCTCGATGACGTCATACCCGAGATGCGTCAGGAGCTTTTGAAGGAGCGCCAGGGTCCCCGGCTCGTCGTCGACAGCGAGGATCAACGGCCGTTCGCGGTTCACGGCAGCAGGTCCTGCACCGTGTCAGCGAATGTGGCGAAGTCGATCGGCTTGCTCAGGTACTCGTCGAATCCAGCTGCGAGTGCGCGATCCCGGTCCCCGATCATGGCGTGAGCGGTGAACGCGACGACTCTGAGCCCCGCGACGGCGCCCTTATCTGCACGAATCTCGTGCAACGCCTGCCAGCCGTCGACGTCGGGGAGCCCGAGATCCATGAGCACGAGGTCGGGCAGCCGCTCTCGCGCCAACGCGATGCCGGTGGCAGCGGTGTCGGCCGACAGTACTTCGTGGCCTGCAGCGCGGAGGAGCTTCGTAGCGAGCGCTCGATTCGCCGGCGTGTCCTCGACCACGAGAATGGTCGCCACTACAGCTCGACCTTCGGACCGGGGACGCGCTTGTCGTCGCCAGCGGTGCCCGGCTCGCGAGCTCGTGTGTCCGCGGCCGCGCGATAGTCGATCGGCAGGATGAGGTGAAACACGCTCCCTCGTCCGAGTTCGCTCTCGAGCGTGACGTCGCCTCCCATCAGTCTCGCGAGACGGCGGCTGATGGTCAGCCCGAGGCCGGTGCCTGGCTCTCCTCCCACCGCCTGGTGAAACTCCTCGAAAATCGCCTCCTGCTGCTCCGGGGCGATACCGGGGCCGGTGTCACGCACGGAGACGTGGAACCTCCCGTCGGCCGCTGCGCCGGACTCGACCTGCACTTCTCCGCTGTCCGTGAACTTGAGCGCGTTCCCGACGAGGTTGTTCAGGATCTGGCGAACACGCTGGCGGTCGAGCACCACTTCCGCAGGCGTACCCAGGTCCGTTGACTCGAGTCGGATCCTCTTCTGCGCGGCGAAGGAGCGGTGCTGCGCCATGACAGAATCGACGAGCTCTCTCGGGTCGAACGGCTCGGCTTCGATGATCATCTTGCCGGCCTCGATCTTCGACAGGTCGAGGATCTCGTTGATCAGCCCGAGCAGGTCTTGCCCGCCGCGCTGGACCCATCTCAGCGATTCCTTCTGCTCCTCGTTGAGCGGACCATCCACGCCGGCGAGGAGGGCATCGGTGAAGCCGAGGATCGAGGTCATCGGCGTGCGCAGCTCGTGACTGACGTTCGCGAGAAAGCGTGACTTGGCCTCGCTCGCGTCTACGAGCGAGGCGTTCGTCGTGCTCAGTTGCGTCGTGAGCGTGTGCTGTTCGTCGAAGAGTGTCGCCAAGCGCTCGCTCGTGCCGTTCAAGTCTGTCGCGAGCTGTCCGAACTCGTCGCGGTTCGGCACGTCCACGTGCTGCTCGAGGTTCCCCGCCGTGATCCCCGCCAGAGCGCGTTGCATCCTCCGGACCGGCAGGACGAACGCCCACGACAGGACGAACCCGAGCAGCAGCGCCACGATGACGCTCGTCGCAGAGAAGGCGATCACCATCCGGGTGAAGAAGGTGCGGGACGATTGAAAATCCGACTGCGCCTTTGCGATGTCCTCGGTGGCCGCCGACTTGACCAAGTCGGGCACGAGATCATCGCTCGGATCCCGCTCGATGAGGTCCTTCATCCTTGACTCCAACACGTGTGAGTCCGGATGCTCCCGATCGAGATGGACCCGGGAGGCCTCACGAGTGTCGCGTGCATTGAAGCGCGACAGCACCTCCTGACCCGATTGCGTGTACTTATCGTTTTCGCTGCGGACACTCTCGTAGAACGCGGCATTGGACGGGTCGTCCTGCTCCATCACGTCCAGAAGTCGAGCGAAGTTCCTCTTCTCCGTTTCGACCTTGTCGTTGTAGGAACCGTCTTCGCGGAGAAGTGCCATGGCCCGGTAGTGGCTTTGCGCCGTCACCGCGTACAGCATTTCGTGCGCGCGGCTGGCCTTCACCTGGGCGCGATTGAGTTCTGTCATGCGGTCGTTCATCTGACGAATGACAACGAGGCTGAGCAGAGCCATCGCCACGAGGAGCGCGGCACCGACAAGGAAGCCGAAGAGCAGCTTTCGGTGCACGCCCGACTTCTTGCGGGCCACGGCATCGACGAGCGGCCGTAACCACCGCGAGAAGCGCGGCATCTCCGGCTCGGCGAGTATCACCGTCCGATCCCGATCCGCGACCGGTGGCGCAAGTCCAAGAACCCCTGCAGCAACCCTTCCCGCGCCCGCTCGACCATTTGTTCACCGCCCGGTTGGCCTCAGCGGGGCAGAGACTACTCGCGGGTCGCCTCACGAGTTGCCAAGTCGTCCACCGAGTGACGCTGGTGCGACCACCGGTCGCGCACATTGTCGACTCACCGACGGTTTTCGGTAGCTCAGTCGACACAGACGGCAGAGCGATCGCGTCTGTGTCTACTCACCCACGTACCTGGTGGCTCAGCAGACACAGAAGTCGCCGCGACGACACGAGCCGGATCGGAGACCCGATGCGATCGAGGACCTCACGGAGCGGCGGCCAGCTGCGCGCTCGCTTCGAGACTTTCGCCGAGGCTCAGGACGATTGGGAGCGCAGACCGGAAGTGCTCACAGCCTAAGAGGAAGAGGCTTCACACCGGTGACCTGCGCGTCAGCCCTCGTCGGCGAGGACTTCGCGGCAAGGTGGCGGCGAAGGCGTCCGGCTCGCCCGTCTGGCCGTACTCGCCCCCGAGGAAGCCTCCGTGCCCACCGGGAACGGCACGGGAATGGTGCCGAGCAGGTCGGCGACCGCCTCGGCGCCTCGCTGCGCGATCTCGCCGTCCGAGTCGGCACCCACCGCGAGCACGATCCGCGTCGACGCGGCGCGGAGCGTGTCGACGTCGGGTCGGTAGTGGGTGACGGTGATGATGTTCGAGCCGAGCATCAGGTCGTCGCGTTCGCCATCGTCCTCTGACGGCATGCCGTACATCGCCGGATCGGGAGCGGGCTGCGACGCGAAGTCGGCCGGCACCGGACCGCGCAGCGACATCAGCGCAATGAAGTGCGCCATCCCGTGGCCGAAGCCGTGCCGGTCGTAGGTGTCGTGGACGGCACGGCAGGCGGCGAGCGCGTCGGCCGCGTCGGGCAGCAAGCTCACAGCCGGCGGTTCGTGGGCAACCACGGTCCGCACGCGGCCGGGGTGCGCGGCGACGAGCGCGAGCGCGTTGACGGCTCCGCCGCTGCTGGCGAACAGGTCAACCGGGCCTCCGCCGACCGCGTCGATCACCGCATGAACGTCGCCTGCGTGCACCTCGGGGGTCACCTCGAGGTCGGCGTCCGTCCGCTCGCTGCGCTCGACGCCTCGCGGGTCGTAGGTCACGATCGTGTGGTCGGTGAAGTGTGTTGCCAGGGTGCCGAATCCGGCGGCGCCCATCGGCGAGCCAATCATCACGAGGACCGGGCCACCAGCGGAGTCGCTCTCGCGGACGTCGTAGCGGAGCACGGCGCCGGGCACCTCGAGCTTGTGCGTGCTGGGTTCGGTCATCGGATGCTCCTCCGTTCCGGTGGGTTCGTCACCGTTGGTGACGAGTCGGGTCGGCGGAACTCATCGGCGCCGGACGACAGACAGGCGCGGTGCGAACGCCGTACACGACGACGTTGGAGTGGCCGACTCATCGACATCGAATCGCGTCGCGTGCTTCCGTGCGCGCCTGACCGAGCGGCTGTCACATACGGAGGGACTGTGGTGTCTTCATACCGATCGCATCGGCAGGGCGGGTGAATTTCGCAACGAACCTAAGAGAAGGAGAGAAGCAACGATGCAGCCACGGATCGCCCCGACCGCGTTCATCGGTGCCGACGCGAGGCAGGCCCTGCAATCGCTTGGAAGGTGTGTGATGAATGCCGGGCACTCACTCCCCTTGGAGCTCGTATGTATGCGCGCCAGCCAGATCAACGGCTGCAGTGCCTGCGTCGAGATGCACGGCCGCGCGCTCAAGAAGGCCGGTGAGGCCGACGAACGGATCTTCGCCATCGCGGCGTGGCGAGAGGCGCCCTACTTCACCGACGCCGAGCGCGCCGCCCTGGAACTCAGCGAAGCAGTGACCCGTCTCAGCGACAGGGCTGACCCCGTTCCCGACGACGTCTGGGACCAAGCCGCGCGTGACTTCGACGAACCAGCGCTGGCGACGTTGGTCCTCGCCATCGCCGCCACCAACCTCTTCAACCGTGTCAGCGTGGCCACGCGGCAGGTGGCCGGTACGCCCGGATCGGCGGGGCGACTCGTGCCGGAGCCGCTGACGTGATGGAGGTCGATGTTCTCTTCGCTGGCTCGGTTGGTTCATCGTGCTCGTGTCAGGCCGAGTGTCCTAGAACTCTGGGTGGTTGGGAAGGCCGAACAGGTCGAACAGTGCCGGGTCCAGGAACACGTGCATGACACTGATCCGCCCGGAAACGACGTCGAGCACGTGGAGGGCGAACGCGGTGGGCTGGCCGCCCGGCTCTTCCGGCCGGTAGACGGCAACGGCCGGCGAGCCGTTCGCGTTGACCGGCGTGACCATTTCCTCGCGGCAGGCGTCAACGGCGACCAAGAGGCGCCGAATGTCGTCTCGACCTTGCAACCACAGTTCGAACGGCGGCATCTCGAGTATGGCGTCGTCGCGCAGCAGACCGACGAGCGCATTGACGTCTTGGCGCTCGAAGGCCTCGAGGTATGCGGCCAGGAGTTCACGATTGTCCGCGGAGGGTTCGCTGGGTGCCGAGTCGCGATCGATGTCGGTCAGCGAGACGCGCGCCCGGCGGAGCGCGCTGTTGACCGCGTCGGCGCTGGTCTCGAGCAGCACTGCGACTTCCGCGGCTCGCCAATGCAGCACGTCGCGCAGGATGAGCACGGCCCTCTGGCGGGGAGCGAGGTGCTGCAACGCGGCGATGAACGCAAGCCGCACTGACTCGTGTGACACTGCGCGCTCGGCGGGGTCACCGTCGAGTGGCAGGATCAAGCTGTCCGGTGCCGGCTGGATCCAGGTCGCCTCCGGCCGGGCATCACCGCGACGGAAGTCGCCCGTCGCGACGGGCGCAACGTCCATCGGTAGTGCGCGCCGGGAGCGGCCTTTCAACATGTCGATGCAGACGTTCGTCGCGATCCGGTAGAGCCACGGCCGCAGCCCGCCTCGATCCTCGAACGTCGCCAGCGCGCGCCAGGCGCGCAACATCGTGTCCTGTACGGCGTCTTCGGCTTCGTGGACCGAACCCAGCATTCTGTAGCAGTAGCCGACCAGCTCGCGGCGGTACTGCTCCAACTCGTCGGCCGGGATGGCACCGGTCGCAGTGACGGCGCTCACGAGATCACCCTATGTCCGAGGACGCTCATCCGACTTTGGACAGTCCGTCCGCGGTCAGCAGATACGCCCCAGGTGCGTACTCTCCCGAACCTGCCATGTCGACTGTCGCTTTGCCGACCTCCTCGGGCGCGAGGACGGGGCCGAAACGCTCGAGGTATTCGTCGACGTCGACGCCGTCGCGTCGCGCGTACGCCGCCACCGCCACCGACCCGAGGTCGGTCGCCGGCGTCAACCTCGGCAGTACGGACATGAACCGGATGCCTAGCCCCGCCCGCGCTGACTCGTCGGCGGCGTAGCCGGTGATGAACCGGATGGTGGCCTTGGCCCCGGCGTAGCCGCCGCTGAGCGGTGAGCCCGCCACCGCCGCCCCGCTGGACATCGTGATGACGGTGCTCCCCGGTGGGAGCGGCAGCAACAGCGCCTCGCGGATCCAGTGGAAGGCATGGCGCACGTCGACGTCCCAGTTGCGGCTGAAGGTCTCCCACGTGTGTTGCTGCACGGGGCGGGAGAGCGGCGCGGCACCGGCGTTGAGCACGAGCGTGTCGGGCCGATACTGCTCGATCAGCGTCCCTGCGACAACGGGGTCGGAGACATCGGCCAGCACCGTGGTGAGCGAACTGCCGAGCTCGTCGCGCAGTGAGGCGAGCCGCTCAGCGTTGCGAGCCACGGCTACCACGTTGGCACCCTCGGCGTGCAGCGCCGCGGCGATGGCCCGCCCGAAGCCTCTGCTCGCGCCCGTGACCAGCGCAGTGGAACCGGTTTCAACCGAAGATGTCATCTCGAACCCTCCTCCAAGCGGAACGGGGCCGGTCCCCGTCACACCTGCAACTGCTCGGCGGGCGAAAAGTCGTCGTCGTCCGCACGTGGCGCGGAACTTCCTCGTACGTCGACGACTTTCTCGCGGCGTCGCCGTTGTATCCACGACCGACCCGGAGCGTCCGAGCGTCGGCAACCCCGCAAAGGAGAATGCGATGACAACCAAGAACGAATCAGTTCTGGTGACCGGGGCCAATCGCGGCATCGGCGAGGCGCTGGTCGAAGAAGCGCTGCGGCGAGGCGCAAGCCGTGTGTATGCCGGCACGCGCCACCCGCTGGCCCACCGGGATCCGCGTGTCACGCCTCTGGGCCTCGACGTGACCGACACCGCGCAGATTGAGCGCGCCGTCGGCAGCGTCGATTCCCTCGACATCCTCATCAACAACGCCGGCGTGGCGCTCTACGACGACTTGAGCGATCGCGCCATACTCGAGCAGCACCTCGCCGTCAATCTCTTCGGCACGTACGGCGTGACGCAGGCCTTCCTCCCGCTGCTCACGCGCTCCCGGGGGGCCATCGTCAACAACGTGTCGATGATGGCACTCGCCCCGATGCCGCTCACGCCGGCGTACGCGATCTCGAAGGCGGCCGCTTTCAACCTGACCCAATCGCTGCGTGCCCTCGTAGCCGGACGGGGCGTCCGGGTGCATGCCGTACTCACCGGGCCCACCGACACCGATATGACCCGAGGCTTCGAGATCCCGAAGGCCTCTCCCGAGTCCGTCGCCCGAGCCATCTTCGACGGTGTGGAGAACGGAGACGAGGACATCTTCCCCGATCCCTTGTCAGCGTCGCTGGCCGAGAGCTGGCGCAGCGGTCCCGCCAAGGCGTTCGAGCGCCAGTACGCGGCGCTCGTCGACGCGACGCCCATCGCCTCATGAGCACAGGCCCATTGCACGCCCAGCTCCCAACAGCCCGGTGACCTGCGCTGCGCCCGACTACGACACCGGCCGTACGCGCGAAGCCTGCAGCCGGTGGACGCTGATTCGGGCTTGGGTCGTCACGATGGTGGCATGACGACCACGTCCCCCGTTGGGTCGCTGCGGCGAGCCAGTGGATCGACCAACGATGACAGTCACCGCGCCTTCAGCTGAGGTCGATCCGGGACTCCGATCGATCCGCGCCATCGAGCACCGCTGCTACGTCGTCGGCGCCGCGCTGATAGCCGCTGGCATTGTCCATCTCGGGATCGCGATGGCGGACTCACGGCCGTGGTCGGGACCTCTCTCGTGGCGAAAGCCCGCAACCTTCGGCGTCTCGTTCGGCATCACGCTGATCGCGATCACGTGAGCCTCATCCCACCTGCGGATCTCTGCTCGCGCTCGCCGCTGGTTGCTCGTCGTGTTCGCTGCCGACTGCATCCTCGAGGTCACCGGCGTCACGGTGCAGGCATGGCGCAACGTGCCGTCACACCTCAACACCGAGACCTCGTTCGACGCGGTGGTCGCCTACAGCCTCGCTGCGGGCGGCGCCGTGCTCATCGGCGTGCTCGGCTCGATGATCGTCGTCGCAGTACGCGGGCAGATCGACGCAGATCCGAGCATGCGACTGGCACTGCGGTTCGGCTTCGCCCTACTCCTCGCGGGGTTGGTGAGCGGTGCCGCGATGATCGCTCGCGGGGTACGCCTACGCGAAGCCGGAGACACCGCGGCCGTGTACCACGACGTGGGGTATCTCAAGTGGTTCCACGCGGTCACGCTGCACGCGATTCTCGTGTTGCCCCTGCTCGCCTGGTTGCTCTCGCGCACAGACCGCAGCGAGACGCAACGCACTCGAGTCGTTGCCGTCGTATCCGGGATGTACGTCGTGGCCGCTGTTGCCGCACTCGTCGTGTCGCTCAACACCATGTGAGGCGGCACGGATCAGCCTTGTGGACGCTCCTTGACGCCACGGTGGCAGAGTTCGGCGACTTCAGCGATCCGGATGGCCCGAAGCTCGGGCCGTCGCTTGGTCGCGTCGATGTAGCGCAGATACGCCCGCCGATAGAACTGCGCGAGCCCATCGAAGAACGCGCCCGCCTCCGGATCAGCCTCGAGCGCAGCGCGAACGTCCGGCGCGAGGTCCTCCCGCTGCGGACCCTCCGGGAACAACTCGGCGTCGACCTTCTCACCCGGTTCCAACCCGCAGCCGCGAAGCCACGACGGCCCCAAGAAGATTGCAAAGCCGTCGTCGAAGGCCTCGACAACAGCCCGGACGCCCATGCCGTTGACCGTGCCGGTCACGCGATGCTCCGGCTTCGCACCCCACACCTCGTCCGGATCAAACGGGAGCGGCACCAGGACGCGGCGTCGCCGGTCCCGAATCAACGTCGTCTTGAACGCACGAGACCGCGGCATCGACCAAACCCGCTCCGAAGGCTCGCTGTCCGCCAACATCCGGCGGGCAACGACGGTACAACGCGGAGTCGACGTTGGAGTTTCGATGAGCGATCGAAGCGCGTGGGTTGGTCTTGAGGGAACCGCGGACGGGGAGCGAACGCGCTCTCGTACAGTTGGACCATGGCAGAGCGTCCAGCGGAGGTCATCCGATTCATCTGGAGAAGCTCGCGACGAGTCGCGGTTACCGTCGTCGGGGCAGCGTTCGTGCTGGCCGGCGCCGGAATGTTGGTGCTACCCGGACCAGGAATACTTGTCGTAGCTCTCGGCTTCGCCATCCTCGGGACCGAATACGCGTGGGCTGCAGCAGCACTCGAGCGCGCCAAGCGGATCGCTGCCCAAGCGGGCGGCATAGCCCGCGACGGCGCAACTCGCGCTGCTCGAGGCGCGGGAAGCGCAGCCCAAACTGTCGGTCGACGGGTACTCCGTCGCTAGTCCCGTCACGACAGCGGGACCTGGTACACGTCGCGCATCGCGTCGCCGTCAGGGGAGCGCATCTCGGTCAATGCAACGACGTACGCGTGTCGCTCGGCCGCGTTCGCCGAATCGGCGTGCGCTAGCCACACGCTGTGTAGCTGATGCACGCCGATCGTCGCCCCGCGACCGCCGGACGATTGACATCGACTCGGCGGTAGCGGAGAGTGCTGGTCGGTGATGCCCAGCCCAGTGTGGTCGAGCGACCAGGTCTTCACGCTCGACGGCGTGACCTATCGCACTCTGCGCCTCGGTGGTAGGCCTGATCCTTCGATCTCAGATGGCATGGTGATCTTCAAGACGCGTGACCAGATCGAGGGCTACCAGGCGCTCATCGATGCGCTGAGACCGCGCTCGATCGTCGAGCTCGGAATCTTCAAGGGCGGCAGTGTCGCGTTTCTCACGCAGCTGGCGCGCCCGGACAAGATGGTGGCCATCGACGTCGAGGCCGAGTGCAGCTCTCTCGACCGGTTCATCGATGCCCAAGGACTCCGTGGTGTTGTGGTTCCCTACTTCGGGGTCGATCAGGCCGACGGCGCGGCGCTGAGTCAGATCATGCACGACGAGTTCGCTGGATCACCGATCGACCTCGTCATCGATGACGCCTCCCATCGCCTGCCGGAGACGCGCGCGAGCTTCAACCGGTTGTTCCCGTTGGTCCGGCCAGGCGGTGTCTATGTCATCGAAGACTGGGGTTGGGCCAATACTCGGTTTCCCTCCGTGGATTCCAAAATGCGGGGCCAGACTCCGTTGTCGGTTTTCGGATGTGAGCTCGTCCTGGCATGCGCACGCCGTCCGGGGCTGGTGGCGGCCGTCGATGTCGACCAGCACATCCTGTCGGTGCGCCGAGGTCCACGCGACCTCGACCCACACGACTTCGACATATCCGAGAGCATCGACCCGGTGAGCCAGGACATGGTGAGACGCATGTCAGGCGTCCGATCCCCCTGAGCGGGAGCACTGCGACCCGACTGCTCGGTCATGGACGATTCGGTCCTAGACCGACGGATCCCTGCGTCAGTGGTGGTTGCCCTGGCGGCCGAGGGTCTCCGCGGGGGTCGAGCCGGGGCGGGTCCACTGCGGCACGGGCCGGCTGGTCGGGCCCCAGGTGGCGACGCCGTCGGCGTCCGAGCGCCAGTACCAGCAGATCGGCGCCCCGTGTCCGCCGACCGGCGAGCCGGCGTCAGGGGCCTCGGGCCAGCCGTCGGGGTTGTCCTCCCACCCCTCGCGGCGGCCGTAGGGGGTCATGTCGAGCAGGCCCAAGGACCCGTCGGCCGGCTCGTTGCCCCGGCCCGTCGTGGAGTAGGTGAGGAACACGCGGTCGCCGGCGCGCAGGTAACAGATGGTGTGTCCCTCCTCTGCGAGGAGCGCCGCCTCCACGCCCCGCACCGAGTACCAGGGTTGGGCGTAGCCCATGAACTCGACGTAGCGAGCTACTTCGTCCCACCGCCCCGAGGTCAGGACGGCGAACGAGACGCCCCGGGCGTTGAGGTACACGGCGTCCCTCAGGTGCCAGAGGTTGAAGGTGCAGCCCTCGCATTGCCCCTGGTGTGGCGCGCCGTCGTACCACATGGAGTGGTAGACCACGAGCTCGTCGCGACCCTGGAACAGGTCGACGAACGGGACCGGCCCGTCAACGCCGGTGACCTCGACCGCGCCGTCGAGCTCGACCATCGGCAGCCGCCGGCGGGCCGCGGCGATCGCATCGCCCTCACGGGTGTGCGCCTTCTCGCGGACCAGCAGCTCCTCGCGCGCCGCCTGCCAGGTGGCCAGGTCGACGACCGGCGGCTTGCCGGGGAGGTTGCTGCTCGCGTTGCCGGGCGTGGTCGTCATGGCGTCCTCCGCTGTCTCGTCTCGGGCGCACGTGGGCTCCCTGCGGAGCCTGTCAGCTGAGACGACTCACGGTGCCGAGACTCATCGAATCCGTGTGCCACGGCGCCCCCCGAAGCATCCGGGATGTGTGCCGGTATCGCCTCCGCGGTGACGGTCAGCTGCGGGCCACCTGTCGATCGTTCGTCAGGACAGGGCGAGCACCGGCTCTGGTCGGCAAGCTACGGGAGCCGTGAGGAAGCAGAGTCCGACGTCGTCGTGGACGCCGACGGCCGGCGGCGTCGCTGTCGGAAGCTCGAGGCGTACAGGTCCTGAACCTGCTGGCACACCGGCCACTACACGAGCGAGCCGACCAGCCGTGTCCGGCGGCTGGCGCGACGTCGCGTCTGCCGTGCGTGGTGGATGGATGCGTGCCACGGTCTGATGCTCGGCGCGGAACAGCGCACCTCCCGCCGGCCACTCGTACGCGAGGACGCGCCCGGTCAACGCCACCTCGAGTTGTACGAGGCCTTCGCGTCCGAAGCCGCCCAAGTGGGCCGAGAGCGCATGAAAGCCACACGTGCACGTGGGATCCGGTGCGTGATGGCGTCCGCCGCGAAAGCATTGTGCGATCGCATCGGCCGGATACGGTGCCCCGCCTGTGATCGGACGGAACAATTCGCCGTCCGCTACCGCCACCTTGTAGGCCCACAGGACCCATCGCCCGTCGGTCGCTGTCGTCAACGATGATTCGAGCTGCCAAGGAACGTCGGGGCGCTCGACGGTTCCTACCGTCAAGTCCGCGAGCAATCGACCTCCGCTGCACATGGTGACCTCCGATCTCTGCGGTTCGATTCACTTCGCCACCCGACCACCGCACGCTAACGGTCGCCTGCGACAAACAGAGATCAGAAACGAGCACGAATCCGCAAGCCGCCGCACCGGCTGCCCTCCTACCGTCGCAGACGTCGAGATCGTCTCCACCACCCTGCACGAACCGCTGGAGTGGAACGCGACACTGATCGATGGCAACGTCGCCGAGGAAATCGCCGAACTCAAGCGCGCGGACGGCGGCGAGATCCTGATGTACGGCAGCCCGACCCTGATGCGCACTCTCGCCGCTCACGGCCTGGTCGACGAGTACAGGTTCTGGGTTCACCCGATCATCCTGGGCGCCGGCAAGCGATTGTTCGCCGACGAGTTCGAGAAGTCCTCGCTGGACCTCGTCGACGTCAAGTCGCTGAGCACGGGCGTCGTCATCCTCACCTACAGTCCGGCCCGGTCATAAGCGCACGAGTTCGGCCTGCGATGTTCGCCGACGCGACATAACCGCGGCCCGGGCTTGCCGCGGCGGAACCCGCCCTGCCGCCACCGCGGCTGTTGCGACCGGATGGTCGAATCACCGGTCTCGAGCGAGGCCATCGTGCTGGGCGCCCCGGTTCCCAACGCCATGGCACAAACTGAAAGACGTGCGAGTTCGCTTCTTCAGCTGTCGCGTTCTCAGTAGCCTGTGGGCTTCGGGCGAGCGACGGGCGATGAGCCGTCAGGCGCGAGGAACACAGCAGTGACGAAGCACGAAGCCGGCGCCGCCGGACGTCGGCGCCACTGAGAAGCATGGGTTCGCTGAGCACCGGCGGCGGCACCAGTGCCGTCGCTGCGTCGGCGCACGCCGGCTGCGAGCGCTACCGCAACACAGATCCGATGATCGTCGGCCGCAACCGCCACAAGCTCGCCGAGCACCTCGGACAGCCCGACACCTCGGCAGGCATTCCGACCGCCCGGTGGATACGCGCCTTGACATTCGAGCGGCTGGTGCGCCACGAACGATTCGTCTCCCAGCTCCTTACGCGCGCCGTCGGGGCCGTGGGCCTCGACCGTCCGGCCGGCGTGCGCCGCATCGACGGGAAGGTGTCGACCGATGGGACGGCGCGGGCGCTGCGTGACGCGCACCGGTACGCGCTCGACAACAACGAGGCCACGCTCATCACCAGCCTGGCAACCCCGTTTCCGGGCATGGAGCACGCCGATGGCGCGACGCCCGTCAAGCCCGACTTCGCCATCGTCGCCAGGAGGAAGGACGCGCCGGGCACGTGGCTGATCATGGGCGACGCCAAGGACTACGAGCGCGTCCGGTCGCGCATCGATGACGGTCGCCTGCTCAAAGGCTTCCTCCAGGTGGCTCTCGGCGCCGAGTCGGCTGCGCAGTGGTCGCGCTTGCCGGCGGGCATGGACGTGCACCGCTGGGGAGCGCTGGCCGTGCCCCGCAACGCCTTCTTGCAACCTGAGGCGGTCATCGAGGATCTCGACGACCATCGTGAAGAGGTGCGAGTCCGCGCGGCGGAACGCATCGCCGTGCTCGAGCGGGGCATCACGCTCGACGACACGGCGCTTACTTCCTACGTCGAGCACCTCGAGGCCACGTTCGACCCGGCCACCTGCACTACCTGTTCGCTGTTCAACTTCTGCCGAGCCGAGCTACGAGCGTCGGCATCCGCACGCGACGTGCTCGTCGAGATCGGGATTCGCCCTGAGCGACGGGCCGCGCTCGCGCCGTTCCTTACCGGCGCGCACCCGTCCACCGACGTGCCGCGCTCGCTCGTCGCCAACGTCGAGGCGACGGTCACCGGCCTTGCGATCTGCAGCGGCCGCCGCCGCTATGACCTCGCAGGCCAGCCGGGCACCATCAACGCGGTGCTGGCCAAAGCCGACGCGGCCGCGCTCGGTGTGCATGGCCTCGCCGTCCAGCGCATGCGTCGCGACGGCGCGGCGTCGCCGTGGGCCATGCATCACTTCGTGAACCCGCAGTCGCCCGACACGCGCGCCGGGGTGATGGAGGTGATCGGGGCGGAGTTGCGCGCCGCCATGGCCGAGTTCGCCGCATCCGACGAGTTCTCGCTCCACCTCGTGGTTCCGGACGCGCCGACCGGCGACCTGCTGGTGTCGTGTGCCGACTCGCTCGCCGGCGTCGAGACGAACCGGATCCGATGGCAACGCGATCTCGAAATGGGACGGGCTGTCCTCACCTTCGACGGTGAGGAAGCGGTGGTGCCACCGCCGCTCACGGCCAACCAGCGTTTGGCGGTGAGCTTCCTGCTCGAGGAGGACCGGGCGCGGGCCGTCACGCTGCGCTGCCCGCTCGTCGACCTGCGCGGCGTGCTCGGGTCGTATTTCGTCGCCGGCGGCCCGAGTGCGGAGAGCGGCCGTCTCGACCACCTCGTGGCGTGGGCTGAGGCAACGACGCCGCTCGACCACCGCGCCGTGTCCGACGCCATCGCCGCGTCGCCCCACACGCCCGGCGCGCGGCTGGCCAACGCGACGTCCGACGCCATCGTCGACGCCCAGCGTGGCAAACGCGGCGGTGGCACACCCGATCTCGCGCGATACCAGTCGCTGGTCGAAGCCGAGCTCGAATACAAGATCGACGTCGTCGAGCGCACGCTGCGTGTCCTCGGCGCGATCCCGGTCTCCCGGTTGCGCGACGTGTACGCCGCCATCGAACGTGACGCCCAGGCGGTGTGGCGGCGGCGCCTGGCGTTGCACGCCTCCGACCTGGTGCGCTTCAGCCGGAGCATGCCGTTCTGGCGCAACAGTCAGGTCGAACTGCGCGACAAGGACCGCGGCTGCGAGGCGCGGCTGTCTGCGCTCGGCGACCCGCAGACGGCCTATGACCTGGCGCTCGACGCCGGCACGCGTGAGGTCACGCTCGCCACCGTCGTAGCCGTCGCCCCCGTGGTCCTCCGCGTTCGCTCGCCGCGCTTCGGTGCCCGGCAGACGATCGTCGCGTTGCACGTCAACGGCGAACCTTGCGTCGAAGCGCCGACGACCAAGGTGTCCCTGTTGAAGGGCTCCTTCAAGTTTGGGGAAATGAGCTTCGGAGAGTTGTTCGAGGTCAACGGGTCGAGCGACCTGCGCTGGCGGCTCGGTGTTCGTCGTCCGCTCGAGGTCGGCGACGAGCTCGTGGTGGCCGACGCCAAATGGTTCAGCGTGGCCACCAACGGCAAGGACATCTCCTTTGACCGCCCGCCGCAGGACACGCAGAGCGCGCCCCGGGAGACCTGCGCGCCGGGCTCTTACGCCGGCAACCCCGACACACACCGCTGGTGCTGTCGGTCCCACGAGAGCGCCGAGGCCGAGTTCGCCGACATTCTCGCGGCGCGTCGCGCCAAGGGCGAGCTGAACCCGCAGGTGTGGCCGCCCGTGGTCGACACGGACGCTTTCGACACGCCGGCGATCGACACGCCGATGGGGGAGTCGAGCGATGACGACGCTGCCGTACCCGACGGCCTCACCGCGGACGACCTCGACTGATGGCGATCGTCTTCGAACCGCCGCGTGTCGTCCGTGACCTGTCGATCCCCACCTGGCACGAGGAGGCCGTCACCCGTAACCGCGACGCCGCCTACGCCGCCCTCGAGACGCTGCGCGGCGCGCTCGATGGCCGAAGCAACTCGCGAGCGGGTGCTGCTGCGCGCCGCCGCGGGCGCGGGCAAGTCGCACACGCTCAAACACATGGTCGGCGAGGTGTTGAAGCAACCGTTGTGTCGACGCGTCGCCATCACCGTGTTCGCCAACAAGCAGATCTTTCCGCTCGCCGCCGATCTCGGCCGCGGACTCGGCAAGGACCGGGTGTGTCTGTACGTGTCGAAGGACAGGGCCGGTGACGTCGCGCCGAGTGTGCGCGAGGACGTGACCGTCGTCAGCGGCTTGAAAGACATCCCCACCTCGGCCGAGGTGCTCGTCGCCACGTCCCACATGCTCGGGTTCGTTGGCGGCCAGATCTTCAAGCACCTCGGACCAGCCGCCGACGGCAAGAAGCTGTTCGACGTGTTGTTCGTCGACGAGGCGTGGCAGCTGCCGCTGTACCTGTACCGCGACATCGACCAGCTGGCGCGGGTCGACGTAGGTGTGGGCGACGTCGGCCAGTTGCCGCCGCTCGACCCCGGTGAGAACCCGTGGCGCGGCGACCCTGGCTACAACCCGTATCGGGCCTGGCCCACCGACTTCGGCAACGACGCGAGGACGTGGAGCATCGAACTGCCGGCGGTATGGCGTCCCAGGATCGAGCAGCTGGCTCTGTGGCGCGCCTTCTATCCGGAGTGGGCAAACCTCGACTGCGTAGCCGGCCCCGGCGACCGCACCGTCGACCTTGCGCCCCTGACGGGCACTCCCTCCGACGTGTGGGCCGCAGTGGCCACCGGCGTGCCGACGCTGGTCGAGGTCGACGGACTACCCGATCCCGAAGCGCCCGACGTCGACACGCCGCTGCTCGGAGTCGTCGAGGAATGGCTCGACTCGTTGCTGGGCGCTGGATTCACTACAAGGGCGGCGCGTTACAGCGAGGGCGGCACCCCGGACGGCGTCATCGACGTCGACCTCGCCAAGCCAGGTAGCGATCCGCTCGTCGCCGTGCTCGCCACCCGCAACCAGGCCGTCGACGACGCCACCGCCATGGTCGCCCGCCTCACGGAGCGACACGACCTCGCGGAGCGCGCCGTCGTGGCATCGACCGTCGACTCGTGGCAGGGCCAGACCAACGCCATCACCGTGGCGATCCACCCGCTGTCGGGCGCGTCGCAGCTCGACGAGTTCAACTCGGCGTTCGGCCGCCTCGCCGTCACCTGCACGCGCGCCACCCACGGCCTGCTGCTGGTGAGCCGCGCCGGGCTCGACGACCTGCTCGACAACGCCGCCGCTCGTCCGGGTACACCGTTCGGCGAGCCCGGCAACCGCCGCCTGCCGCGCCAAACCCACCAACGGATTCTGCAGGCGTTCCATCGCGGACACACCGACGTGTCGGCTACACACGAGACCGCCAACCCGAAGGAGACGTGATGAGCGAAGGCCTCTCCACCATCGAGGAACTCGTCCGGGCGATGGAAGCCGTCGAGAACGTGGTCACCGGCCACGGCGACCCGAGCGAGGAGTTCCGCGGCCTCGTGCTGATGAAGGCCGTCGCCGACCGCCTGGCCGCCGTCGTCAAGGATGTGTCGACGACGCTGGGCGAGGGCGGCAACCTCAAGGCCGACGTCGACGGCGTTGCCTACCGGCTCACGCAGTCGTCGTCGTACAAGTGGAACATGCCGGACCTGTTCGAGCGGTTGTCCGCGGTGGCCACGGAGCGAGGGATCAGCGAGGCCGAAGCGCTGCGAGTCGCATGCAGCATCACGAGCGCGAAGACGACGGGGCTGAAGGAACTCGGCGTCGACCCCGATGAGTTCCGCACAGCGCAACTCGGGGCGTGGCGTCTCGACGGTCCGAAGCAGCGCTGATCTCTGATGGCTACTCGCCCGGGTTGATCCCTGCGAACACCTCTTTGCGTCGGAGGCTCGCTAGCGACACGGGATCGGCACGACTTCCCGGGTGGGCGACGCGGCTTGTCGACGCCGGCATCGATCTCGTCGATGCGGGCAGCAGTCGCAGCACCTGCATCAACCGTGTCTCGAGCCGCGCGCTCGACGACTTCGACGATGTCAAGGCCGACGGCTGAGCGGATCGAAGGACGGGCGACCACTGACGGCCGACCTGCTGACGCGGACCTCTCGAACTGTGGTGCCATTGCCCACGCCAGCAGCCATGTCAATGCACGATGGCGGAGGTCGCGACGTGTTGGCGCCTGCGCCACTTGCAACCGACGTCCGTCGATCACTCGGGGTCGGGCCGGTCGACCAGGGCGACCAGCTTCTGCGGCGCCAGTACGCAATAGCTCTCCGTGACGAGCTCCCGGACTTCGTCCCAGTCTGTGTCGGCGTCGATGACCATGCCCACGGCGTTGCGGCCCCAGCCGAGGAAGAAGAACGGATGGCCGCTGGCGACGAGCGCGCCTCGCTCCTCGTCGGATGACCGGAAGGCAATGATGGTCACGACTTCGCCGCCTTGCTCGCACATCGCAAACACGTGGGCGAAGTTCTTCTTGCGAACAACAAACCGGCGTCCTGCCCATGCCTGCTCCTCCCAGGCGTCGGGCAACGCGAGACACCGCTCCCTTAGGCGCTGCAGGACTCCTGGGTCGACGTCGACGTAGTCCGGCATCGCCCGCCATTTTGGCGAGCCGGGGGTCGCGAGCCGTCGACCGCCGCGCCCGGGATCGTTGGCTGGCCGGTGGTGTGCGGTACACGACACCCGAAATGGTCGCGGTCGAAGCGTGGCTCGAGCCCGCGTGGGCAGGTCCGATCCGATCGACGCGGTCGAAGCGGCCCGGGCGGCACGCACGTCCCGGGACGGAGACCGTGTCGAGCAAGCTGCGCCAACAGCAAGCTCGGTCACCCTCTGGAACGGGGCGTGCCGCGTTCCCGTCCCGGTCGCACAGTCTCACTGGCACGTATGTGCGGCGGTTGGTGGGCTGCGTGGGGGTTCAGAGAGCGATCATGACAGTCGAGAAGTAGCTTGTGCCCGCTCTGCAACTGGCTGGTTCCTGTGACCGCGACGCGGTTGGCACCGGGGACGATGGCGAGTTGTGCGGGAAGGTCATGGCTGCCGATTGCAGGGTTGTACCGCGACAGCCACAGTTGCGCGCCGGTGGAAGTGTCGTAGGCGAGGGTGGCGAAGTCATACCCAAGCCCGAACTTGCCTTGACTGCCTCCGGTCACGACCGCGACGGAGCCATCGCCGCTGACCGCGACCGAGGTGCCGAAGTTGTCGCCTATCCCGTCGGGTGGCCCGTCGTAGGGAGTGGCCCATTGGAGCGTTCCGGTGGCTGCGTCGAACGCTGTGGTCTCGAAGGATCGGTGTCCGGGCTCCAGAAGGCCGTCAGTCCCGGTCACGAACACCTTGGTCGAGTCGGGGCTGACCGCCACTGCGTAACCAACGTTGATGTCGCTGCTGCGAGGGTCGCGGTAGGTGCCGAGCCACAGTTGCGCGCCGTCGACCATGTTGTAGGCGACGGTGGGCATGTCTCCGGTGGTGAAGCTGTCGCGGCCCCAGCCCGTGACCGCGACGAACGAACCATCGGGACTGACTGCCAGACCGCTCGGGATGTCCTCGAACTCGCCGACCGCGGCATTGAACCCGTTGAACCACAACTGCGCACCCGTCGAAGCCGAGTAGGCGACGGTGAGCCACTCGTAGCCGCGCACGTTGGTCACGTTGTAACCCGTCACGATCACCCGTGAGCCGTCAGGGGTCACGCCGATCGCGTTGGCCGCGTCGTTCAGGCCGTCGGGACCCGCCCACGTCGCCGTCCACAGTCGCGGTCCCCCGGTCGAGGCATAGGCGGTCGTGAGGTAGTCGCCATTCGGGTAAGTGCTGGGGCCGGTGATGAACACTTTCGAACTGTCCGGGCTCACCGTGATCGCCGCTCCTGCGCCGCCGAAGAATCGCTTCTTCCACAACTGCGCCCCAGTGGCGGCGTCGTAGGCGACCGTGGCGACGGTGCCTACCGATGACACCCCCGTGACGAACACCTTGGTGCCGTCCGGGCTCACCGCCAGCGCCTGGACATAATCATCGAACCCCGCCCCCGAGTTGTACGACCCCGAGTTGTACGACGCCAGCCACAACTGCGCGCCGGTCGCCGGGTTGTAGGCGATCGTGACGAAGTTGTTGCGCTCGCCCGACCCCGCGTCGCTGTAACCGGTGACATACACCCGGGAGCCGTCCGGACTCGCCGCTGTCGATACCGCCGGCCCAAAGCCCCCCGTGTACTTGGCGACCCACAGCTTCGTCCCACCCGCCGCCGCGCTAGCAGGCGGCACGCACCACACCGACGCCAACACCACAACCGCGACACACGCGGCACCGCGTCGCATTGAAACACCACACTCGACCCCAACCATGTCGTCCCCCCCGGTCATCGGCCAGCGACACCGAGCCACCAGACACTACGCATCGAACCACCAGACACACCACGAGCTGGCGCAGAATGAACCGCCCCGGGTCTGGTGACTGTTCATGTCCTTGAGAGGATTGAGCGATGTCACAGCGGGACAGGCGCCGTGCGCCGTATCCCGATGAGCTTCGGGAGCGGGCGGTGCGGATGGTGTTCGAGCACCGGGGACGAGTACGCGTCGCAGTGGAAGGCGATCGAGTCGATCGCTGAGAAGCTCGATGTGGACCGCGAGACGTTGCGGGTGTGGGTCCGTCGCGCCGAGGTCGACGCGGGCCGGTGGCCGGGTCTTACCACCGACGAACGGGCCCGGATCAAAGAGCTCGAGCGCGAGAACCGCGAGCTGCGCCGCGCCAATGAGATCTTGAAAGCGGCGTCGGCTTTCTTCGGGGCGGAGCTCGACCGCCAGTCAAAGAGATGGTCGCGTTCATCGACGCTCACCGTGAACGGTTCGGGGTCGAGCCGATCTGCCGGGTGCTCACTGAGCACGGCTGCAAGATCGCCCCGAACACCTACTGGATGGCGAAGAGACGACTGCCGTCGCCGCGGGCCCAGCGCGACGAGTATCTGCGCGGCGAGATCGCCCGTGTGCACGCCGAGAACCTGTCGGTGTACGGCGCCGACATGGTGTGGGCCCAACTCAACCGTGAGGGCACTCCAGTGGCGCGCTGCACCATCGAGCGGCTCATGCGCGACATGGGCCTGTCCGGGGCCCGTCGAGGCCGAACATTCAAGGTCACGACCCGTTCCGACGACCGTCAGCACCGACCCGACGATCTCGTCGACCGCCAGTTCAATGCGCCCGCGCCGAACCGGTTGTGGGTCGCCGATCTGACCTACGTGCGCACGTTCGAGGCTGGGTGTACGCGGCGGTCATCGTCGACGTGTACAGCCGCATGGTCGTCGGCTGGCAGATCTCGCGTTCGCTGCGCGCCCGATCTCGCGATCGACGCGCTCGAGATGGCGGTGTGGAACCGCACCCGAGTCGGCCAGGCCCTCGACGGGCTGATCCATCACAGCGACGGAGGCGTGCAAGGCGGATTCGGGTGGTCGTCGCAACACCTCAACACCGGAGGTGGTTCGACATGTACAAGCACGAGCGCCAGCAGGCAGTACGAGAGATGCGCGGGAAGATCTGGTCGCCGGGGCGACCGTCGACGGCGCGTCGGGAACACCGGGTCGAGTTCTGGAAGGCGATCGCGCGCGGGCTGACGAGCGAGGACGCTGCCGCCGCGGTTGGCATGTCATCCGCGTTCGGGGCCCGTTCGTTCCGAGAGGCCGGCGTCCGCGAGATCGGCCGGCGAATCGGGCGTTCGCCCTCGACGATCTCTCGGGAGCTCCGCCGGAACGCGTCCACACGCACCGCCGAACTGGAGTACCGGGCGACCACCGCGCAGTGGCACGCAGAGCGCCGAGCGAGCCGACCGAAAGTCGCCAAGTTGGCGGCGAACGACCGGCTGCGCGACTACGTCCAGGACCGCCTCGCGGGCAAGATCGAACGGCCCGACGGCACACCCGTGTCCGGCCCGGCGGTCACCTTCATCGGCCGCCGGCACGGTCGACGAGCGGACCGACGGTGGGGCAAGGCGTGGAGCCCGGAGCAGATCTCGAACCGACTACGCCTCGACTTCCCTGATGATGAGTCCATGCGGATCTCCCACGAGGCCATCTACCAGGCCCTCTACATCCAGGGTCGGGGCGCGCTGAAGCGCGAACTGGTCGCCTGTCTGCGCACCGGCCGGGCGCTGCGCGTTCCGAGGGCACGGACCCGCGAGCGGGGCAAGAAGTTCGTCACTCCCGAGCTGCTGATCACCCAACGCCCCGCCGAGGCCGAGGACCGAGCAGTCCCCGGTCATTGGGAGGGCGATCTCATCGTCGGCCTGGAGAGCTCGGCCATCGGCACCCTCGTTGAGCGGACGACCCGCTTCACGATGCTGCTGCACCTGCCGCGCATGGAAGGCCACGGCGGGGGTCCTCGCGTCAAGAACGGCCCCGCGCTCGCCGGCCACGGTGCCGAAGCGGTCCGGGACGAGATCGCCCGCGTAGTCGCGTCCCTGCCCGAACAGCTCCGCCGATCCCTGACATGGGACCAGGGTGCCGAGATGGCCCAGCACGCCCAGCTCAAGATCGACACCGGCCTCGAGATCTACTTCTGTGACCCGCACAGTCCCTGGCAGCGCGGCACGAACGAGAACACCAACGGGCTGCTGCGCCAGTACTTCCCCAAGGGCACCGACCTGTCCCGGCACGAAGTCGAGGACCTCAACGCCGTCGCCCTCGCGCTCAACACGCGACCGCGAAAGACCCTCGGCTGGAAGACACCCGCCGAAGCTCTCAACGAGCTTCTACTCTCTGCCTGACACGACAGCAGCGTTGCGACGACTCCTTGAGCCCGAGCAATACCTGTGCGTGCGCTACTCGGAGCGACTCGCCGACAACGACATCGTCGCCTCGGTCGGCTCGCGCGGCGACTCGTCCGACAATGCCATGGCCGAGAGCTTCAACAGCCTCTACAAGGGGGAGCTCATCTACCAACAGGGCCCGGGCGCGGCATCGACGACGTCGAGTTCGCCACCTTGGGCTACATCGACTGGTTCAACCATCGCCGCCTGCACGGCGAAATCACCGACGACAACACCTACGTCACCCCGGCCGAGTTCGAAGCCGCCCACTACCGTCAACAACACCCGCCGTCGAGGCGGTCACCCAATAGCCCGAGCAGTCACGGAGCCCGGGGCGGTTCAGAATGCCGGTTCCTGAGCGGTGAGTCAGCCCGGTTTGGCGTCGGAGATCGTGATCTCGCCTCGGTCGGCGAGGCGCTGGCAGAGCACCGGTACCGGCACGCCCATCCGATCCGCAGATGCTCTAATCCAGATGACCGCGGCCAGGTATCCGTACCGCCAGAAGTCATCGGTGTGCCACCAGACGACCTCATCGAGGAGATCAGGTTCGACGCCTCCACGGGTGGCCGCGGCCGCCAGGAGCGCAAACTGGATCTTGTGGTTGTCGCGACCACGGAACTTGCACTCGGGAAGAAACCGCTCGATCACACCCTCGTACGGCAGCGGCTGATCGCGGCTCACATCCGCTTCCGCGAGCGCGTCGGCCGCCAGTCGCATGAAGACTTCTCCCGGAAAGGTGTTGTTCTTCGGGTGTAATGGCTCCAAGTCGGCGCTGATGTCGAAGACGTCCTTCGCCCGGGCAAGCCCCGCGAGAACTATCCGAAGCGAGCTCAGCCGGTCCTCCTCCGTGGGTCTGCGCCTCGCGGCCATGTGGCGACCCTAGGCCGCCGCCGGCGCACAACAGGCCGCACAGGAACCGGCAATCCCGCCGGTGCGCGCCGGCTCGCGGTTCGGTGCGCTGACGTGTCGAATCAGAGTACGGTCATGACGCTAGGGGGGTGCCATGGGCCGGTTGCGGGGGATGGCCGAGGCTTGCTGGTCGGGCCTGGTTGGGTCGCGGGGTGCGCGGCGGTGGCGGGTGAGCTTCGCCGTGTTGGCGGTGGGTGTGGGCGCGTTGGGGTTGTCGGGTTGTGTCGCGGATCCGCCGCCGCGCATCGGTACCGCGACAGCGGGCAATGCGCAGGCGGTGGTGACGTGGCAGCCGCCACTGGCGGCCCCGGCGCCGATCACCGCCTATGTCGTCACGCCGTGGATCGGGTTCGCGCGCCAGACCCCGGTGGTGTTCAACTCGACCGCCACGACACAGACCGTGACCGGCCTCACGAACGGCGTCACCTATACGTTCACGGTGCTCGCGATCAACGCTCTCGGCAACGACAGCGCGAGCTCGGGCATGTCGAACCCGGTCACGCCGACGACGTCTCTGGCGTTGTTCGGGTGGGGTGACAATCACAGCGGGCAACTCGGCGACGGTTCTTTTTCACAGCGCCTGACGCCGAACCAAGACGGCACGAGCACCGACTGGTCCGCGGTGGCCGGCGGCGAGTACTTCACGGTCGCGGTCAAGACTGACGGGACCCTGTGGACCTGGGGTCGCAACAACCAGGGACAGCTGGGTGACGGCACCACCACCGAACACTCCAGCCCGGTCCAGGTCGGCACCGCCACCAACTGGGCCTCGGTGAGCGCCGGCGACGCCTACGCGGTCGCGGTCAAGACCGACGGCACCCTGTGGACCTGGGGCGGCACCCAATACAGCCCCGTCCAAGTCGGCACCGCCACCAACTGGGCCTCGGTGGCCGCCGGCGGCTACCACAGGGTGGGGGTCAAGACCGACGGCACCCTGTGGGCCTGGGGCAACAACAGCTCCGGGCAACTGGGCGACGGCACCACCACCGACCATGCCAGCCCGGTCCAGATCGGCACCGCCACCGACTGGGCCTCGGTGGACGCTGGCACCTACCACACGGTGGCCCTCAAGACCGACGGCACCGCGTGGGCATGGGGCAGCAACGAATTCGGGCAACTGGGCGACGGCTCCGGCACCGAGCAGCACACGCCGGTCCAGGTCGGCACCGCCACCGACTGGGCATCAGTGGACGCCGGCTTCGGCCACACGGTGGCCGTCAAGACGGGCGGCACCCTGTGGGGCTGGGGCGCCAACGGCTCCGGGCAACTGGGCGACGGCACCACCACCGAACGGGACACACCGGTCCAGGCCAGCACCGCCACCGACTGGGCCTCGGTGGCGGCTGGAGGCTCCCACAGCATGGCGGTCAAGACCGACGGCACCTTGTGGGCCTATGGCAACAACACCACCGGGAAGCTGGGCGACGGCACCACCACCAACCGGAGCACGCCCGTCCAGGTCGGCACCGCCACCAACTGGGCCACGGCGACCGCCGGCGACTTCCACACCATCGCAGTCAAGACCGACGGCACCCTGTGGGCCTGGGGCTACAACGGCTACGGGCAACTCGGCGACGGTGCGTTTCTCGAGCGTCTGACGCCGAACGAGGTCGCCACCGCCACTGACTGGGCGTCGGTGGACGCCGGCGGCGACCACACAGTGGCGATCAAGACCGACGGCACCCTGTGGACCTGGGGCGGCACCCCCGTCCAGCAGGTCGGCACCGCTACGAACTGGGCCTCGGTAGCCGCCGGCAGCGGCCATAACGTGGCGGTCAAGACCGACGGCACCCTGTGGGCCTGGGGTAGGAACGACGACGGGGAGCTGGGTGTCGGCACTGTTGACTTCGACAACCATCCCGACCCCGTCCAGGTCGGCACCGCCACCAACTGGGCCTCAGTGGACGCCGGCGGCTTCCACTCGGTGGCGGTCAAGACCGACGGCACCCTGTGGGCCTGGGGCGCCGACGACCGGGGGCAGCTCGGCATCGGCGGCAGCTTTACCGACCATCCGAGCCCGGTCCGGGTCGGCACCGCCACCGACTGGGCCTCGGTGACTGCAGGCTTCATCCACACCGTGGCAGTCAAGACCAACGGCACCCTCTGGACCTGGGGCAACAATTCGGACGGGCAACTGGGCGACGGCACCAACACCGACCGGCACGCGCCAGTCCAGGTCGGCACAGCCACCGACTGGGCATCAGTGGCCGCCGGCGACTCCCACACGATGGCGATCAGGACCAACGGCACCCTCTGGGCCTGGGGCAGCAATCTCTTCGGGCAACTGGGCGACGGCACCACCACCCCCCGGAGTACGCCAGTCCAGGTCAATGGCGGTGCCGGCTGGGCCTCGATGACCGGCGGCGTTTGGCACTCGGCGGCGGTCAAGACGGACGGCACCCTGTGGACCTGGGGCTACAACGGGTCCGGGCAACTGGGGGACGGAACCACCACCAACCACGCCAGTCCCATCCAGGTCGGGGTTGGGCATCAGTGGGTCAGCGTGTCGGCAGGCAGTCAACACACGATGGCGATCTGGTCCAACACTCCGCTGCCTCCGACGGCGCCGGGGGCGCCCACTATCGGGACGGCGGCGGTCGGTGACGGGGCGGCGACGGTGTCGTGGACGGCGCCGGTGTCGGATGGCGGTTCACCGATCACCGGCTATGTCGTCACCGCCTACGTCGGTGGCACGCCGGTGCAGACCACGACCTTCAACTCGACGGCCACCACCCAAACGGTCACCGGGTTGACCAACGGCACCACCTACACGTTCCGGGTGCAGGCAGCCAACGCGGTCGGCGCCGGCTTCTACTCGGAAGCCTCCAACCCGGTGATACCCACGACACCGGCTCCGTGGTTGTACGGCTGGGGCGCGAACGACTTCGGCCAACTGGGCGACGGTTCGCTCCTCACGCGGGTCGTGCCCAGCCAGGTCGGCACCTCCACCGATTGGACCTCGGTGACCGCGGGCGGCGGCCACACGGTGGGGGTCAGGCCCGACGGCACCCTGTGGACCTGGGGCTACAACGGGTCCGGGCAACTGGGGGACGGCACCACCACCAACCACGCCAGTCCCGTCCAGGTCGGCACCGCCACCAACTGGGCCTCGGTGGCCGCCGGCTCCTTCCACACGATGGCGGTCAAGACGGACGGCACCCTGTGGGCCTGGGGGTCCAATAGCGCCGGACAGCTAGGGGACGGCACCACCAACCAACGCCTCAGCCCGGTCCAGGTCGGCACCGCCACCAACTGGGCCTCGGTGGCCGCGGGCGGCGACAACTACACGGTCGCGGTCAAAGCCGACGGCACCATCTGGGCCTGGGGCAACAACTCCTCGGGGCAACTGGGCGACGGCACCTTCACTAACCGGAGCACGCCCGCCCAGGTCGGCACCGCCACCAACTGGGCCTCAGTGGCCGCTGGCTTCGGCCACACGGTGGCGGTCAGGACCGACGGCACCCTGTGGGCGTGGGGCGCCAACGACTCCGGACAGTTGGGCGACGGCACCACCAACCAACGCCTCAGCCCGGTCCAGGTCGGCACCGCCACCAACTGGGCCTCGGCAGCCGCCGGCTTCGCCCACACGGTGGCGGTCAGGACCGACGGCACCCTGTGGGCGTGGGGCGCCAACGACTCCGGACAGTTGGGCGACGGCACCACCAACCAACGCCTCAGCCCGGTCCAGGTCGGCACCGCCACCAACTGGGCCTCGGCAGCCGCCGGCTACCAGCACACCGTGGCCGTCAAGACCGACGGCACCCTGTGGGCGTGGGGCGGCAACGACTCCGGACAACTAGGCGACGGCACCACCAACCAAAGCTCCAACCCGGTGCAGGTCGGACTCGGCCACCAGTGGGTCAGGGTGTCTGCCGGCAGCTTCCACACGATGGCGGTCGCTGCGACCTAGCGCCGCCCGGCACCCTCCGCTCGCACCTCCTTGCAGTCACCGACGAAGTGACCACAAGCACGCGCCCTGGCAATCAACGCGACCAACGCCACACGCCGCCACCCGCGTCGTGCGACGACATACATGTTGCACGGCCTGCGAATCCACACGCTGCACGAGTCTGGCGCGAGATCGGCGAGGCGGTAAACGGCAGCTGTGGCTACTTCGCCGGCAACCTTGACGCACTGGACGAGGCGCCCGCCGGTGGGACGGGTCAGCCGGAGGACCGCAGATGCACATTCGTCGGGAAGGACAGCACGATCTCGCGCATCGCGCTCGACTACGAAGAGACAGTCCGCGAACTGGAAGACCGGCTGAGGCGCTGTCATGGGTCGAACCGTCCCCGCGTCGGCGCCGAGTTGGATCGGGCGCGGGCGCGCCCAGGGTCCGACAGTCTTCGATTGGCTGCTCGACGCTTCGAGGCCAGTCCCGCAGCGATCGTGATCAGGTAGCGCCGAGCCGCCGATCGGTGCGCGCAGACATGCCGTTACCGCGTGGTTGTCGTGCTCCATGATCGAGTGCAAAACCGTGCGGTATCGCTCGTCCACAGGTGTCCGTGACGCAGGCTCGCGCTGACGGTCAGTTCGTGCAGCCTGTCCTCGGCGCGGTGCTCGCCTCGGCCGGGTCGTTCGCGAACCATGCGGACAACAAGCGCTGGGGACAGACGTTGTTGGCGTTGACTGAGATGCCCAGCAGCAACTAGCCCGGGACGGAAGGGGTAAAGGTGCCGAAGCACCAGAGGTTCCCGTCAGGGTCCCGTGCCACGAAGTCGCGCGAGCCGTAGTCCTGGTCGGTCGGCGACATCAGGATCTCGACCCCGGCACCGACGGCCCGGTCGTGCATTGCATCGACGTCGTCGTAGGAGATGTAGACGACGGCAGGCCCGAGGTCGAACATCGAGCCCTCTGTCGTGCGACCGATCCCGAGCGGAACGCCGTCGAGCGAGGTCTCGACGTACTGCACCTCGCCGTCGGGCGAGGCATGCGATTGGTGGAGCACGAACCCGAACGCGTCGACGAGCCAGCGGGCGCCCTTCTCGGGGTCGCGGTAGTGGACGACGGGGTTGATGGTGGTGGGCACGGTGATCCTCCTCGGCTCCCGATGCAACGATGACGTTACGCATACATCGCTCGGCGACCCCGCGCTCCGACGCCTTACTGTCCGCCCGGAGCGCATCGGACCGACGATGACCTGGGGGCGTCGAGTGATGTCGGATCGTCGCTGGTCTCACGCGTCGATGTCGACGGGTCATCGAGCCGCTGCCGGCCACGAGATGCGCGGGCCGTCATCACCCGTAGCGTGCCGACCGACACGCCGACGTAGGCGATGCTCTGGGCGACGCACGCCGCGCACATGGGTTCAACGGTAGCGACGTCGCAACTCGAGAGCTTCAGCTGTCGTCCGGTCCGAAGCCCTCCCACTCAGGCCCGAAGTCTGCCCATGTCGGTGGCGCCGGGCAGCCGCCGCCGGCGGACGGCCTCGACGCCTGGCCCGCCGCGTGGCCCGTTGTCCATCAGCTCACGCACGAAGAATCGCGCTCACAGTGACCATCGTGCACCGGGCGTTCGCCATCACAGACCCGGCGTGGGCCGGCGTGCCCCGGGAATTTCTGTGCCCTTTTCGTGCGCTTTTGCTACGCCCACTCGACGAATATGGCCTGTGACCTGCACATACGTGGCGAGGATCAAGTAAGTGGAGCTGGAGGGAATCGAACCCTCGTCCGCCGAGCGGTCACCGACCGTGCTACGACCATTCCCGAGATTGCGGCTCTACGGCTGCCGCACCGCCGGGTCGGAGGAGCTCTCGCTCACCGCCGGGTCTTTCCCCGGTGCCAGCGGTCTTTCCCGCCGTCAGCCGTCTTTCCTGCTGTCATCCCCTGCTTCTGTTGCCGGGCTGCAGTGGAGTGGCCCCGCGTGCCCTCACGGGTCGCGATGACTCTCGGTCACCTGATGGGTCAGGCGGCGAGAGCGAAGTCGCCTTCGGCGCTTCTAGTTGGTGCCCCGTTTTAGGAGTCTGAGCAACTCCGGTCGCACGAGCGACTTCCGGTCTCGGCGTCGAAACCGATCAGCCCCTTGTGTGGGTGAGCAGTCTACCGACAAGACAGGACGGATCAGCTGGCCCATCGCCTTCGTCCGGCTCGGACCGTGAGCGTCAGTGGCGACGGTGGTCCCGAGTCGCCTGTGCCATGGCACGACGAGCCTCGAGCTCGGCGTCACGCTTGGCGATGAGCTGCCGCTTGTCGTACTGGCGGCGGCCCTTTCCGAGCGCCATCTCGACCTTCGCCCGGCCGTTCTTGAAGTAGAGCGAGAGGGGTACCAGCGCCAGACGTTCCTGATCAACGCGTGCGCGCAACCGGTCGATCTCCTGACGGTGGACGAGAAGCTTGCGGTCCCGATCGGGTTCATGACCGAAGACACCGGACGCCTGGCTGTAGGGCGCGATGTGCAGGCCGACCAGCCACAGCTCGCCGTCGCGGATCCAGCCATTGGCGTCCGCGAACTGCACGTGCGCGTCACGTAGGGACTTCACCTCGGAGCCTTTCAGCGCGATGCCGCACTCGATGGTCTCGAGCACCTCGTAGTCGCGACGTGCCCGGCGGTTGGTGGCGATCGTCTTGGTTCCGGGGGGCGGCATGGCCGAGCCACGATAGGACCGATGCCGCGGTCCCTCCACGAGATCACGCTCGCGGCCGCAGTCGCGTCGGTCGTGAGCGGCGCGCCCTCGACGGCCCACGCAGTGGTGACCGGGCGTCCACCGCTCGAAGCTGCGAGGGCTGCCGCAACGTTGTTGCCGCGGCATCACGACCGTCCCGGCGTCGCGACCGGTCTGTTCGTGCACGTCGTCGTGTCCGCAGGATGGGGCACGGTGCTCGGCCTCGTTCTGCCGAAGCGCCACACCGTCGCGTGGGGAGCAGCGGCGGGTCTTGCGATCGCCGCGCTCGATCTCGGTGGCATCGCGCGACGGAGGGCGCCCGCGATCGCGGCGTTGCCACAAGCGTGGCAGTGGGCTGATCACGTCGCGTTCGGCGCGACCGTTGGATGGGTACTCTCCCGTGCCGATGCTGCGCCTGCCTGAGGCCGCCTACTTCGCGCTCGTCGGCCATGCGCTCGACGGTTACCCACTCGAAGCGTGCGGACTGTTGGCCGGCATCGGCGAGCGCGTCGACTTGTTCTATCCGTGCCGCAACGCTGCGGAGTCGTCGCAGGTCTACGAGATCGATCCGCGCGACCACCTCCGAGCAGACCGCGACGCAGAAGCGCGTGGGCTCGAGCTCATCGGCGTGGTGCACAGTCACACCCACACGGACCCGTACCCGTCACCGACCGATGTCGCGCAGGCACCCGACCCGTCATGGCACTACGTCATCGTGTCGTTGCGAGAGGCAGAGCCGACGGTTCGTTCCTACCGGATCGTCGACGGCACCATCGCGGAAGAGCCTGTAGTGGTCGAGCGTCGCCCCACCGGTACCATTCCCGACTGACCCACTCGGGATTTCCATGCCTGTGTACGACTCCGTGCTCGATCTCGTCGGCAACACGCCGCTCGTCGACGTCTCCGGGCTCAGCCCGAATCCGCGGGCGCGCATCTACGCCAAGCTCGAGGGTCAGAACCCCGGCGGATCGGTGAAGGACCGGGCAGCGAAGTGGATGGTCGACGAGGCCGAGAAGGACGGCGTGCTGGTGCCAGGCTCGGGCCAGGTCGTGCTCGAGTCGTCGTCCGGCAACACCGGGATCGCGTTGGCTCTCATCTGCCACGTCCGCGGCTATCGCCTCAAGGTGGTGCTACCCGAGAACGTCTCGGCGGAGCGACGGCAACTCCTCGGGGTATGGGGTGCCGAGATCCTTCCGTCACCGGCGGCCGAGGGCTCGAACGGCGCGATGCGCCCGCGCGCAGGCGATGGCGGCGGAGCACCTGGACTGGTGGTTCCCGTTCCAGTACGGCAATCCCGCCAACCCGAAAGCGCACTACGAGGGAACCGGACCAGAGATCTGGCGCGACTGCCCCGAGATCACGCACTTCATCTGTGGTCTCGGGACCGCAGGGACGATCATCGGCTGCGGCACGTTCCTCCGGGAGCAGAATCCCGACATCCAGATCTGGGCCATCGAGCCGCCTGCAGGCGAGATGGTCGACGGTCTGAAGAACTTCGACGAAGGATTCGTCCCGCCGGTGTTCGAAGACGGCGGCGGGTGGGACCTGCTCGACATGCGGTCCATCGTGCGCCCACGTGAATCCATCGAGTGGACGCGCCGGCTCACCGACGTAGGCGTGTTCGCCGGCATCTCCTCGGGTGCGGTGATGTGCGCGGCGGCACGCTGCGCGAAGGAGATCGACGAAGGTGTGATCGTGTTCATCGCCGCCGACGGCGGATGGAAGTACCTGTCCACCGGCGCATGGACCGACGACCTCGATGTCGTCGAAGCCCGCGCCAAGCGCACGATCTACTTCTGACCCCGTTCGCGTTGCGACAGTTAGAGCAGGGGCTTCAGCGCGTCGGTCGGACGGCCGAGCGCGGCGCGGCCGTCGTCGGTCACGAGGATCGGGCGTTCGATGAGGATCGGGTTCGCCACCATGACCTGGATCCACGTGGCCCGGTCGTGGGGGAGCGACGACAGTCCGAGCTCCTTCGCCGTGTCCTCGCCCATGCGGGCGATGTCCCATGGCTCCTTCCCGAGCGCTCGCAGCACGTCGTCGAGCTCCTTGGCCCTCGGCGGCTCGTCGAGATAGCGGCGCTCCGTGTAGGAGGCGCCGGCGCTGTCGAGCAGCTCCTTCCCGGCGCGGCTCTTCGAACAACGTGGGTTGTGCCAGTACTCCAAGGTCATTTGCGAACCCGCAGGTGAGATTGCATTTTCAGTCCCCTCCAAACCTCGTTGATCCTCAGTTGGTCCTCAGCTCGATCAGCGAACACGGCGTCGACGGCGTGGCATCGCCTCCGCGATGACGTGCGTCGTGATTCCTAGCCGTCGTCGAGTGGGCGCACGTCTACCTGCGGCTCGAAATCGGGCTGGTCGCTCCAACCGCCCGGCAGCAGGAGTTGGTACGCGGCTCGATCCGGATACAACTTTCGCACCCTGGCGTCGGCCTCGGCTCCTCGATCGAGGGCGTAGACCACGTCGCCACCGAGTTCGGCTCGATTGCGGAGGAACGAGAACGGGTTCTGGAGGTAGTTGCCGTACAGGGGCGGCACGAAAACGAGAGCAGGTTCCTCCACACCGGCTTCGACGGCGTCAGCGACGGCCACCCGCTGGCTGGTGCGGTCCCGCTGCTCGGCGAGGGCGGGTACCGCTACGGCGACGGTCAGCACGACCATGCCGATGGCCGCAGCCGCTCCGACGAGTGGCCGCCACTCCCACAACTCCTCCAGGCCGACCCCTCCGGCGATTGCGAGCGCCGCCACCATCGGCAGGTAGTAGTACGGGCCGAGGAACAGCGCTCCATCCCAGATGAACGCAGCGAGGTAGGAGCCCCAGAAGAAGGCATATCCGAGCGGCCATACGACCAGTAGCGCCGCCAGCACGATGCCGGACGGGAGCCGGCGACGGATCAGCGCCCCGATCGCCAGAACGCAGGTGACAGCACTGCCGCCGGTCCATGCCGCAACAAGCAGCATGTTGCGGCCCAGTGCAGAGAACGCCCGCGCCGGCGTGTAGTCCACGAACGGGTCTGTCGGTAGGGCACGTCGAAGGCCGAAGCCAGGTCCGTCCCGAGGCTCCAACAGGCCAAATGGGAGTCGCAACGCATCCCCCGTCATCGCCGAATTGAAGGCGAGGAACGCGGCGACCGGCACCACCGCACCGAGCAGGACCCACGGCGCCAACCGGACCAGACCCGGCACGCGATCTCTGTACCGGATGGCGACGGCGCCCGCCGAGCGCGACGCCGAACACAACGGCATCGTATGGACGGGCGAAGACCGCCAGGCCTCCGAGTGCGCCAGCGACTAAGGCCGGCGCGGTCCGGAGCGTCCGGCTCGCCCGCAGCGCTGCGACCGCGGCGCCGAGCTCGAGCACGAGACTCGTGCCATAGGGCAGCGCTGTGATCGACAGCTGCAGCACGAGTGGCGACGCTGCGAAGACCAGGCATGCGATCACTGCCGCGCGGCGGCTGGCTCCCAGCTCTCGGGCCAGAGCAGCGACGAGCACGACTTGCGCGGCGGCGATGGCAGCGAGCGCAGCCATAGTCGAGCCAGCGACCACTTCGCCTGTTGCCAGGAGCGCGGCGTGGACCGGCGTGTACTTCAGTACGTACTGGCCGTCATGGATGACGCTGAACCATGGGACGTACGCATCCGCCTCGATGCGGGGAGCCTGCGGGGCTAGATGGCCGCTGGCGAGTGCGTCAGCCTGAAGCAGGTAGACCCCTTCGTCGGAGTTCGCGCTCAGCTGCGGAAGGATCCACGCGGAGCCGACGAGTGCCCAAACGGCGCTAGCAGCCGCGACGGCAAGTACGGCAGCTACAAAGCCGCGAACAGACTCCTGCGCCGGTACCGGGATCTCCGAGCGTCAGCCCGGGGGAGGACTGCTGGGGATCTGGACAACGCCTTGAACCGTGACTGTGGCGGCGTCCAGGCCGTCGACCGCGACGCCCCGGATCACGTAGGAGGCCGGGCCGTTCATCAGCGGCCGACCGACTTTGAACAGTTGTGCTGTCCACCTCGCCGGGGTGGTCTCGCAGTTCACCGGACCGATGGTGCCGAACGCTACCGACGGACGCGGTCCGCTGCCCTGCGTGACGTTCGCCAGAGCGACGAACTGCGACGAACGGGTGCAGCTCAGGGTGCCGGTGATGGAGTTGCTCGTGGCACCGTCGACAGTGACGTTGACCGCCAGCGCGACAGGCGGTGGCGGAGGCGGAGGCTCCTCCGGAGGGCAGCCGTACCCGCCGTACCCCCCGTACCCCCCGTAGCCGCCGTAGGTACTGCATCCGCCTTCGGGCGCCAGCGCGTCAACCGCTTGGACCAGCCCCCAACCCAGCACCACCGACGCCACCACTCCAAGGACCGCTGCCACGACACGGGCGCGTGTCGGACGTGGTTGAACCACATCAGTATCGGAGTCGAACTCCATCCCGCCATCCCCTTCCGCCGGCCAGGTCGCACAGTATCCCATCAACCACCGCGTGTGACAACTGATGGTTCCAAGCGTTTTCGAACTGCGCAATTCTCCCATGACGTCGGTTGAGCGACGAGGCGGAACCGGTCCACGCGGTGGAGAATGGTGGTAGTGGAGGACCCGCGCCGCCGGGCTGGGGCGATCGAGCTTGGCGCGCTCCTGCTCGTCTCGGTGACGGCGGTCGTCGCGGTCGGCGTGTTCCGCAGCGGCCACGGTGCCCGGGATCGCAGCGTCGTGAACATCGTCGGCGATCCACTGTCCGCCACTGTCACGGCCGACGGCGTGACGTTGACGATGACACTCGAGCGTCCGGTCGTGGTCGCGGGCGACCGTGTGCACGTCGACATCGCGCTGCACAACGGTCGCGCCACGCCGGTGGCATGGCAGAGCGACGGCTGCGAGATCCCGTTCACCGGTGGCGTCGACCTGCCGACGCCGGAGCGGATCGGCTGGGACGGCGATGTCGCGTCTCTGGCATCGACCATCGATGCCTCCGGCGCGACGCCGGCGACCGATCTGCGCGACATCCGCTTCGGAGGTATTCGCGTCCTCGAATGCACATCAGCGGTCGTTCGTCACGACGTCGCACCGGGCGCGGACCTTCGTGAGCGCGCGGTCGTGGATCTCCGCACCGGCGACGAGGCGTTCCCGAATCAGACGGCCGCGCTGGCGGCGACGTTCGGGTCGGGATTGACGGTGACGCTGCCGATCCGAGTGGTCGACGCGCCGTCACGTCGAACGAGCGAAGCGCAGGCCATCGCCGCGTTCACGAGTGACCACCGCCTCACCGACTTCGTGGCCGCGACGCGGGCAATCCCGTCAGCCGTGTGGCACGTCGACATGGCGTGGTGGCAAGGGGGATGGGAGCTGTGGGTCGATCCCGGCTCGGTGCCCGGGACCCGGTACTCGCTGCGCATGCGGTTCGATCCGTCGACGCAGAAGGTCGTCGACGTTCGTCGAGTCGCGTCCGGGCAGGTCGCCGGCAACGATCCCGACTTCGAGCCCACGCCCGGATCCGAGTCCGACGTCCTCATCCCGTAGTCTCCTAGCCTCACTGAGCGGTGGCTGACGCACGTCCCATCGGAATGTTCGACTCAGGATTCGGCGGCCTCACCGTTGCCCGTGCCGTGATCGACCTGCTCCCGGACGAAAGGCTCGTGTACGTCGGCGACACCGGCCGCTACCCGTACGGGCCGCGCGACCTCGACGAGGTCCGCGGCTTCGCGCACGAGATCAGCAACTACCTGCTCGACGAGCACGACGTGAAGCTGTTGGTCGTCGCCTGCAACACCGCATCGGCGGCGGCCCTGTCGGAGCTGCACGCGAGCCTGCGCGTTCCGGTCGTCGATGTCATCGAACCGGGCGTACGCGCGCTGATCTCCGCGACGCGCACCGGCCGCGTGGGTGTGATCGGCACGGTCGGAACGATCTCCTCCGGCGCGTATCAACGAGTGGTGGAGGCAGCGCACATCGGCGTCGAGCTCACGTGCGCGGCGTGTCCCGGGTTCGTCGAATTCGTGGAGCGCGGCGACACGTCGAGCGATCAGGTGCACGTGCTCGCGGAGCGTCTGCTCGCTCCCGTACGAGACGCGAAGGTCGATACATTGCTGTTCGGCTGCACGCACTACCCGTACCTCGCCCGTACGATCAGCGACGTGATGGGACGCGAGGTCGTTCTCGTGTCATCTGCAGACGAGACCGCGTTCGAAGTCAGGCGCATGCTCAGCGGTACCGAGCTGGAGGCGCCGAGGGCCGGCGCCGGGGGCCCGGACGACGGTCCGCACCATCGATTCTTCTCGTCAGGCGACACGGCGTGGTTCTCCACCCTCGGTGGGCGGCTGTTCGGTCCCGAGCTCGCGCATGCGGAGCCGGTGCGGTGGCGATGACGCTCACCGTTCTCGGATCCTCCGGTTCGTTCGCCGGTCCCGGCCAAGCGTGCAGCGGGTACCTCGTGTCGACCGACGATGCGCATGTGTGGGTCGACTGCGGACCGGGCACGCTCGCGAACCTGCAGCAGCACGTCGCGCTCGAAGACGTCACGGGCATCGTCACCAGTCACGCTCACGCCGACCACTGGATCGAGCTGACGGTCGCGCACGTTGCCTTCGAGCACTACCTGGAGCGGGCTGGCGTGCCGGTGTTCGGTACGGCAGAGACGCGCGAACGACTCGAGGCCGCCAGGGGCGCGAAGTCGGGGCCGACGTTCGACTGGCAGACGATCACCGACGGCTCGTCGTTCGAGCTCGGTGGCATGCGCTTCACCTGCGCGGAGACCGACCATCCGGTCGAGACACTCGCCATGCGGATCGACGACGTCGTGGCCGGTCGCACGCTGGTGTACTCCGCCGACACCGGCAGCGAGTGGCCGCTGTCGGCGCTGGGCCGCGACTTCGATGTGGCGTTGTGCGAGGCGACGCTGCCGGAGGAGGAAGCCGGCACGTTCACACACCTGACCGCGCGAGAGGCCGGCGAAGCAGCGCGTGACGCCGGCGCCGGCCGGCTCGTGATCACCCATCTCGCGCCCGGCCTCGACGAGGACCGAGCCCGGCGACAAGCCGCCGAGGCGTTCGGCAAGGACGTGGACGTGGCCATCCCCCACCTGACGATCGAACTATGAGGACCGACACATGAGAATCGACGGCCGGCAGCACGACGAGCTGCGACCGATCACGTTCGAACGCGACTTCACCGAGGCGGCCGCCGGGTCGCGTGCTCGTGTCGTTCGGTCGCACCCGCGTGCTGTGCACCGCATCGGTCGACGACGACGTTCCCCGCTGGATGCGAGGGAGAGGCATAGGCTGGGTCACGGCGGAGTACTCGATGCTTCCGGGTTCGTCGTCCGAACGCGTTCGGCGCGAGGTGAAGGAAGGCCGGCCATCCGGCCGGACGCAGGAGATCCAGCGACTGATCGGTCGTTCGTTACGAGCGGTGTGCGACATGGTGGCGCTCGGCGAGCGGCAGGTGATCGTCGACTGCGACGTGCTGCAAGCAGATGGTGGGACGCGCACCGCGTCCATCTGCGGCGGTTACCTCGCGCTGCACGACGCGCTGTCGCGTCTCGTGCACGGCGGCGGGATCGGTCGAGCCAGCCTTTGCGCGAACCGTGCGCGGCGATAAGCGTCGGCATCGTCGGGGGCCTTCCGATGCTCGATCTCGCATATTCGGAGGACGTGGCCGCCGAGGTCGACATGAACGTCGTGATGACGGCGTCAGGTCGGTTCATCGAGGTGCAGGGGACGGCCGAAGGACTGCCGTTCACGCGCGACGAGCTCGGGTCGTTGCTCGACCTCGGCGTCAAGGGCATCGAGGAGATCGTGTTCCTGCAGCAAGAGATGACGTCCGAGCCGCCGGCGCCGCGGCCCACGAGTCGCTGATGCGGTTGGTCTGTGCCTCCGCCAACCCGGACAAGGTTGCGGAGATCAGAGCGATCCTCCAGGAGTCGGACATCGAGTTGCTGCCGCGCCCCGACGGCCTACCTGACATCGCAGAGGATGCCGAGACGCTCGAAGGCAACGCGCGCCTGAAGGCGCGCGCGCTGTGTCGTGCGACCGGCCTGGCGGCGGTGGCCGACGACACCGGCCTCGAGGTCGAGTCGCTCGGCGGTGCCCCGGGCGTCCGCAGCGCGCGATTCGCCGGTGACGACGCAACGTACGTCGACAACGTGATGAAGCTCCTCGATGCTCTCAGTGACCTGCCAGAGCCTGAGGAACGGTCCGCCCGCTTCCGCACCGTTGCAATGGCAAGGTTCCCGGACGGTCGCGAGGTGATGGCCGATGGCGCGGTCGAAGGCACGATCGCGCCGGTACCGCGCGGCGACAACGGGTTCGGCTACGACCCGGTCTTCGTGCCGAACGAGAGTGATGGCAGGACCTTCGCCGAGATGTCAGCGGCCGAGAAGCATGCGATCAGCCATAGAGGGCGTGCCTTCCGCGCCCTGGCAGAGCGATTGCGCGGTCACCAATGACGAAGGTCGACGGGCCACTCGTCCACGACTTCGTCACGGCTGACCACATGCATGCGCTCGTGCTTCGCGATCGTCGGGTCGATGTGTGCCGGAACGATGCGCACGTGGTCGCCGACCTTGGGAAGCGGACCGTCGTCCGAGGGCGAGAACGTCGTGTGCTCGTCCGACACGAACCACAGGTCGCCTCCTTCGACCGTCGGGTTGCCGTGATCCATGGCGAGCGCCTTGAGGCCGGCATCGGCGACCGCCCATCCCTTCGGGTTGACTGAGATCACCGTCGACCACACGTACAGCGCCTGCCGGAACGGATGGCCCGACTTTCCGTAGTCGGCGTCCATCAGTGCGAACGAGCCTGCTTGGAGCTCCGTGACCCAATGGTTGGTCGCCCACGTGCCGGTACCGCCCCCCGACACGACATCGCCGCCGACGTCCTCGTGCGCGGCGAGCAACTGCTGCATCGCCGCTTCGACCTTCACTGCCTTGGTCTCCTCCGGTTCCATCATGAGGTGTCCTTCGTACCCCATGACGCCGCGCACCTCGAGACCCTTCGCGCGGGCGAGATCTGCGAGCCGGCCCGCCTCCTTCGGATCGCACCCGCACCGCGGCATGCCGACCATGACGTCGATCAGGACCTCCGGGATCCCACCTTGCACCGCCGCGTCGACCGTCTCTTCGGAGTCGACCGCGACGGTCACCCGAGCCCCGACTGTGTGTGCCAGGTGTCCGATGCGCTCGCTTCCCGCGCGCAACGTCTCGTTGGCGAGCAGGAGGTCGTCACCCAGACCGCGCGGCAGCCATGCCTTCCATCTCGCGTGCCGTCGCACAGCAGAACCCGGTGTGACCGTGTTCGTGGAGTTGCCGGGCGAGTGCGGTCGACTTCCACGCCTTGACGTGGGGACGCAACGTCGTTCCGGGCCAGGCGTCGCCCATCGTGTGGATGTTGTGTTCGAAGGCCGCGCTGTCCACGAGGAGGGCCGGCGTCGTCAGATCATCGATGCTCACGTCTGCGCAGGTTGGCACATCGGGCAGAGGTCGATCCTGCGGTTGCCGACGTCGATCGCGACGAGTGCTGTTCCGCACACGCCGCACATGTCGTGGTGGTACACGTGCAGGGGTTCGGCCCGCGTGTTGGTGAGGATGCGATTGCGGCGTACGCCGTCGCGCAACCAGCGTGTGAGTGTGTCCCAGATCGATTCGAGTGCCGCTCGATCGAGTGCGCTCCCGGGTGTCACAGGGTGGATCCCGTGGACGAACAGGACCTCGGCTCGGAACACGTTGCCGATGCCGGCGATCACGGTCTGATCGAGCAGAAGCACGCCGATCGGCCTCGACGATCCCTGCACCGCTTGGATGAATCGCTCGCGGTCGGCGCGCCGTTGCAACGGATCGGGCCCGAGGGACGAGATCACCCGCTCGACCTCGTGTGGATCGACGACGCGGCAGATGGTCGGACCGCTCAAGTCCCACGTCGCGGTCGGTCCTTCGAGTCGAAGGCGCACCATGCCGATCGGCGCGGCAGGAGGCGACGGTAGGCGACGGAACTTTCCGATCAGCCCGAGGTGGACGTGCAGCACGTCGCCCGACTCGAACCGGGTGAAGAGATGCTTGCCGTAGGCATCGACCCGTTCGACGACGTGCTGGTCGAGCAGTCGGGCGCTGTCTGCGAACCGTCCCTGCGGCGAGGACGCCGTGACCTTGTGGCCGCGCAGGTCCCGACGCTGGTCTCGCGCCAGTCGGTGAAGGGTGTGGCCCTCGGGCAACGGTCAGCCCGTCTCGAGCTGCGCTTCGATGACGTCGACCTTGTGATGCAGGGCGTCGACCGCACCGGGCCGGTGGTCGATCTTGATGACGACACTGACGCGAGGCGCAGCCTCGGCGACCTTCTCGACACATGCCTTGATGAGACCCATGACCTCGTCCCACTCACCCTCGACGTTGGTGAACATCGCATTTGTCTCGTTCGGGAGTCCGGAGGCCCGCACGATCCGAACCGCCTCGGCGACGGTCGCCCCGACCGATTCGCCGAGCCCTAGCGGCGTGATGGAGAACGCAGCAATCATGCAGGTGATCGTCCCACGCGCGGCGATGTCCGACCCGGCGGGGCGTCGCACGTGCAATGGCATGTCGTTTCGACACGCAGACGCACGTGCGACCGCAACACGGACCGCGTCGCGCGATTCCGGCAGGGTCGCCGAGGGAAGCGCCAGCGACGAGGCGACACGTCGTACGAGCGACCCGCAGGGGAGCGAGTTCGACCCGAGACACGGACCGCCTCGCGAGATTCCGGCAGGGTCGCCGAGGGAAGTGCCAGCGACGAGGCGACACGTCGTACGAGCGACCCGCAGAGGAGCGAGTTCGACTCGAGACCCAGTGCCGGCGGCGAGATTCGAACTCGCACTGCCCGGGTCCTAAACCCGGTCTCTCTGCCAATTGGAGTACGCCGGCAGGGACTCGACGGTACCGCCGCTACCCTCTCGGCCAATGACGCCTGACCCTTCGCTGCTCCGCGAGATCGCCCAGACCGGCGGCTTCGGTGATCCGCAGAACGATGTCTTCAACCGTCTGCTCCGCAACCGCATCGTCTTCCTCGGCACCGACATCGACGACGCGATCGCCAATCTGATCACCGCGCAACTGCTCTACCTCGAGGGCGACGATCCCGACAAGGACATCTGGCTCTACATCAACTCACCGGGCGGATCCGTGACCGCAGGAATGGCGATCTACGACACGATGCAGTTCGTCCAACCCGATATCGGCACCATCTGCATGGGCCTCGCGGCGTCCATGGGTCAGTTCCTGCTCTGTGCCGGCGCGAAGGGAAAGCGCTATTCGCTGCCGCACGCCCGGATCATGATGCACCAGCCATCTGGCGGCATTCGCGGGCAAGCAAGCGACATCGCGATCCAGGCCGAGCAGATGATCTACATCAAGCGCCTCATGGCCGAACGAATCGCGTACCACACCGGTCAGAGCGTCGAGCAGATCGAGCTCGATTCCGATCGCGATCGCTGGTTCAAGCCCGACGACGCCGAGACCTACGGCATCATCGACCGCGTCATCGTGCGGCGAGGCGAGATGCCCGAAGTCTGAGCTGGATCATCCACCCGGCCCGCCGGCCGGCGGTGCCGTTGAGTCGAGATCGACGCCACAACGGTCGGTGGTGAAGCGCGTCACTGCCGTGCTGGCGTTCTGCACCCGCTCGAAGTCACCTCTGAAGTCCGGCGCCGGCGTCGCCCCGGCGGACGGGTCCAGCGCGACGACCAGCTTCGACCCGACGTCGACCAACACGACGAGGTCGTCGCGGATCTCCGAAGGCGCCGCCCGCTCCAGCTCCTTCATGCGGTCGACCCCTCGCTGCAGTTGGTCACGAGCCGTGGCCACGTTCGTGGGGTCATAGCGGTCCAACACGTCGAGCGGGTTCTCGCCGGCGCGAACTGTGTCGCAGAACGCCTTCGTGCTCCCGCCGCCGCTGCTGCACCCGCCGCCAAAGAGCGCCACCAGCACGGCCGCGACGAGGACGCACGCCAGACGCACCCGATCAGTGTCACACCCCCTCGGTAGGGTCCGAGTGATGGTGGAAGGGGCCAGACAGCGGTCGCCGGCACTCGCCGGGACGGTGGTGCCATTCGGCGCGCCGGCGGTCGAGGCGCTCCAGGCTGCCGTCGGCGCCGCGAAGGCGTCTGATCCGTTGGCGCCGGTCACCGTGATCGTTCCGTCGGCGTTGGCCGCGGTCTCGGTTCGCCGCCGGTTCGCGAGCCAGATCGGCATCGTCGGTCTCGACACGGTCGTGTTGCCTGGTCTCGCGACGCGTCTGGCTGGCAGCCGCCTCGCCACGGATGGTCGACGTCGCCTCAACGGACTACACAGCGCGGCGCTGGCTCGCGCGGTGCTGGTACGTGAGCGAGCGCGGCTCACGAGCGCGGCCGACCACCCCGCGACGGTCGATGCCTTGCTGCGCACGTTCACAGAGCTGCGTCCCCTCGACGCGGCTGAGCTCCAGCGGCTCGCAGCGTCGAGCCCGCGCGCGCTGAGCTGGTCGGCCTGTTCCGGTCGTACCGCCGAGGCGCAGCGCAATGGATGGACGACCACGACGTCGTCGAGCTGGCGGTCGCGGCCGTACACGCCAACGACCCGGTGGTCGACGAGGTGGGCTCTGTCGTGCTGTACGTCCCTCGTCGCCTCGGTCCAGACGACCTGTCCCTCCTTGGAGCGCTCCACGAGCGCGACCGCCTCCAGGTGATCGTCGGCATGACGGGCCGTGACCGAGCGGACGAGACGCTACGCCGCCTCCTCGACCAACTCGCGGGCATCGGCGTCGATGTCGACGGGTCGTCCCTTGCTGAGAGCGTCGTCCCGGCGGTTCCGGCGATGATCGTGCGTGCAGCCGATCCCGCAGAAGAGGCGCGAGTCGCAACCCGTCGCGTGATCGATCGTCTTGCCGCGGGCGTGCCACCCGACCGCATCGCGATCGTGTCGCGCGTCTCGTCGCCCTACACACTCGTCGTCCACGAGGAGCTCACCGCCGCCGGCGTCGCGCACACTGCGCCGGCACCGATGCAGTTGGGGCAGAGCATCACGGGCCGAGCACTGCTCGGACTCCTCGCGTGGCCGGTCAACGGCCATCGACGCGACGAGCTCATGCGGTTGCTGCGCAGCGCGCCGTTGCGAGATCCCGCAGGCGGGCGCGCTCGACCCGACCGATGGGACCGCGTCGCGCGCGACGCGGGAGTCGTGAGCGGTCTCCAGCAGTGGCGGCAACGCCTCGGCGCTGCGCGCGACCGTGTCGTCGAGCGAATGACTGCCGACGGCGAAGATTCCGACGAGCCGACGTTGCCGCTCGGCGACGAAGGGTCAGGAGTCGACGGCAGCTCGCATCCGAGCGACGGGCTGCGACGGCGCGTCGTCGAGCTCGATGCCCTGCGCTCGTTCGTCGATCGGCTCGCAGTCGACACCGATGCGGGCGATCGCCGATCGTGGGCTGCTCTGTGCCGGTGGGCAGAGCGACTCGTGCGGACGTATCTCGGGAGCGACGCCTCGATTGGCGGTTGGTCCGAGACCGAGCAACGCTCGCGCGCCGCGGTCCTCGACCTGCTCGATGGTCTCGGTGCGCTCGACGAGCTCGACCCGTCCCCCGGCCCCGAGGCGTTCCGGCGCGTCGTGGAACACGAGCTGTCGCGTGCCGCGGGACGAGTGGGTCGCTTCGGTCACGGCGTCTTCGTGGGACGCCTCGCCGAGGCGGTCGGCGCGGATCTCGAGGAAGTGATCGTTCTCGGGTGTGGCGAGGGCGTCTTTCCACCGCGCGCGGCAGACGACCCGCTCCTGCCCGAGCGCGATCGCCGAGTCGTCGGCGCGGTCGTGGGGCCACGCGGCAACACACCTGGAGAAGAGGAGCGCGACGCGCTTGCGGTCATGGCGTCGGCCCCGGCTTGCACGCTCACGTTTCCGGTGGCCGACCCCCGTGAGCAGCGCACCCGCCAACCGTCGCCGTTCGTTCTCGAGCAGTGCGCAGAGCTCCTCGGGGAGCGGGTCGACTCCGAGGGCGTGACGCGACTGCGCGACGACGAGCGCGCCTCGACTTGGTTCGTCGACCTGCCCTCGTTCGAGTGGTGGCTGGCCGGCGGCGGCGCGCCCGCGACGGCCACCGAGCTCGACATCCGTGAGTTGCTCGCCGCCCGCGCGGCTCGCCGGCCACTCGATCAGCTGCCGGTCGTCCAGGCGGCTGGGCTCGAGCGCGGGCTCACGGCGGTGAGGGCGCGAATTGCAGGCGAGTTCGGCGTGTGGTCGGGTGCCGTCGGTCGTTGGCCCCAACTCGCGGATGACCTCCAACATCCGAGGTCGGCGACATCGCTGCAACAGTGGGCGACCTGTCCGTTCCGCTACTTCCTCGGTCATGTGCTCGACCTGGAAGGACTCGAAGATCCGGGCGAGGTCGACACCATCACCGCGGCCGATCGCGGCACCCTCGTCCACGCCGTTCTCGAGCGCTACTTCCGGGCGCGCATCGAAGGGGCCCCGGTCGACATCGAGGACGTCGCCGCGGAGATCGAAGCACGCTTCCGTTCCCAGGGCCGAACCGGCCGGGAGCTCCTGTGGGATGCCGACTGGTCGGCCCTGCGACGGCACCTGACCCACATCCTCGAGGCCGGGGCGGACGATCCCGTGCTCATCGGCATCGACCCGGCGGCGGTGGAACATCGCTTCGGGTTCACCGATCCCGAAACGGGTGAGACCGTCGAGCCGGTGGTAGTCGACGTCGGGAACGATCGCCGGATGGGGTTCCGCGGTGCCGTCGACCGCATCGACCGTTCACCCGACGGGAGCCGGCTCGTCGTACTCGACTACAAGACCGGCTCCGCCCAGGGCTACGACGTACTCGACCCTGCGCACGCCGATCACGACATCGTCGCCCGAGGCACGCTGTTGCAGCTCCCGATCTACGCGGCAGCCGCCGCGTGCCGCATTCCCCGGAGCCGCTCAGGTCGAGGCGTACTACTGGTTCGTCGGCCAGCGCGGCGCGATCGGGTTGCTCGGTGGGGTCATCGACGACGGAGCGCAGGAGCGCTTTCGAAGCGTCATGCGAACGATCGCCGACGGGATCGAAGGCGGTGTGTTCCCGGCACGACCGGGGGAGGAGGACTGGCGTCCGTCGATCGGGCAAACGCATCAGAACTGCAAGTACTGCCCCTACGACAAGCTCTGTCCCAGCAGTCGCGGCGAACAGTGGGTGACGCTTCGCGAGCGCGACGAGTTGCGCGACTACGTCGAGCTTGCCGAGCTCGTCGGCGAGAGGGACGCGGAACCATGACCTCGCTCGCGGGAGAGCACCCCCTCCTCGAGGTGGATCACGACAGCCGAGCGCGCATCCGCGAGGACCTCCACCGAAACCTGTTCGTCGAGGCCGGCGCCGGCACGGGGAAGACCCGCGTCCTGGTCGATCGTGTCGTTCGGCTCGTCGCCACCGGCACTGTGCGCGAGATCGGCAACCTCGTGGCCATCACGTTCACCGAAGCGGCAGCAGCGGAGCTGCGAGACCGGGTGCGGCGCGCGCTCGAGGTCGCGACGATCGATCCGGACCTCTCGCCTCAGGAACGCGAGCGGTGCGCCGCTGCTCGAGCGCGTCTCGACGCAGCGACGATCACGACGCTCCACGGCTTTGCCCACCGCATCCTGTCGGAGTACCCGCTCGACGCGGGCCTGCCGCCTGCGTTCGAGGTCGAGGACGACGTCCAGGCGCGGGTTCGGTTCAACGACCGATGGAAGCGATTTCGCGACGACCTCTTCGCCGACCCCGACTTCAGTCGTGACTTGTTGCTCGCGCAGGCGCTCCGGTTGTCGACGGACCGCGACGCGTGACCTCGCCCGGTTGCTGCACGCCCGGTGGGACCGACTCGTCGGCGTCGACCTGCGTGTGCCGCCGCTTCCGGACGTCGACGCCACGCCTGTCGTCGTCGCCATCGACAAGGCCGCCGCGGCCGCGGAGGATCGAGTTGCGTTGGACGGCGATCAGCTTGCCGACGTCGTCGAGTGGTGGGTGGATCTCCGTGTCGTGCTCGACGACGGGCTCGAGGCAGGCGACGAACTGGAGATCGTCCGAGTGCTCGACGGCGTCAGGCCGCCCAGGCCGGGCTGGAAAGGACGAGCCGAGCTGTGGGGCGACGCCAAGCCCGCCACGATCGCGGCGTTGACGGAGGCCGGCGAGGCGACGGCCGCCCTGCTCGGCGATCTTCGCACGGCGCTCATCGAGCGGCTGCTGCCCCGACTGGCCTCGTTCACACTCGGCGGAGTGGCCGAACGCAAGCACGAGGGTCGGCTCGAGTTCCACGACCTGCTCGTCCACGCGCGCGACCTGCTGCACTCGAACGCCGCGGTGCGCACGGCGCTGTCCGAGCGCATCGACGTCATCCTCATCGACGAGTTCCAGGACACCGATCCGTTGCAACTCGACATCGCATTCGCACTCGCGGCAACAGATCCGGCTGCCGAACCCCCGCCGTGGGACGAGGCGTCGTTGCAACCCGGCAAGGTACTGCTCGTCGGTGATCCCAAGCAGTCGATCTACCGGTTCCGAGGCGCCGACATCTCCCTGTGGGACCGTACGAAGCGACTCTTTCCCGACGGCGTCGAGCGGCTTGACCAAAACTTTCGGACGGTCCCGCCGCTGCTCGAGTGGGTCAATCGAGTGTTCGGCGCCGTCATTGCCGAAGGGGCTGAAGGCGTCCAGCCGCCGTACGAGGCACTCGCGCCGTTCCGGCCCGATGTACGAGACGCACCGGCGGTTGTGGTCGTCGGCTCCTGTGTGCCCGACGCCCGCGCCATCGAGTTGCGCGAGCAGGAAGCCGAAGACCTGGCCAGGCTCATCGTGACGATGAAGGTCGAGTCGTGGCCGGTAGCCGACGACCGCGCCGAGGGAGGATGGCGCCCGACGCACTTCGACGACGTCGCCGTTCTCGTACCGACGCGGACGCCGCTGCGCCAGCTCGAGCAGGCGCTCGACCGCCACGACGTGCCGTACCGCATCGAGAGCCGGTCGCTGGTGTGGGCGACCGAGGCGGTGCGCGAGTTGCTGTCGATCCTGACTGCGATCGACGATCCCGGCGACGCCGTCGCGGTCGTTGCCGCGCTGCGTTCACCGGGGTTCGCGTGCTCCGATGTCGACCTGCTCGAGTGGAAGCTCGCGGGCGGACGGTGGAATCACCAGACCCTGCCGCCCGAGACGATCGCGGCCGACCATCCGGTCGCCGCGGGCATGGCCGCCCTCGCGCGCTACCACGCGGAGCGGGGCGACGAGCCCGTCAACATGTTGGTCGAGCGGGTGGTCCGCGAGCGCCAACTCGTCGAGCTCACCTTCGTCCAACGCCGGCCGCGCGACCACTGGCGTCGCCTGCGTTTCGTCGTCGACCAGGCGCGCGCGTTCGTCGAAGCGGGCGGCGCGTCGCTCGGCGACTTCGTTTCGTGGGCGCAGCTCCAAACGGACGAGAACGCGACAGTGATCGAGACGCCTGCGCCGGAGCCAGACGATGACGCGGTACGCATCCTCACGATCCACGGCTCGAAGGGGCTCGAGTTTCCGATCGTGGTCCTCGCCGGTCTGAGCTCGAGGCCGAACTCGTTTGGGCCCTCGGTGCAGTTCGGACGGGACCGCCCTGAGGTCGCGGTCGGGCCGAAGGATCGCCGTTTCGCCACCCCGGGGTTCGCCGCGCTCGCGGACGCCGCAACTGGCGCAGACGAGCACGAGGCGAATCGGCTTCTGTACGTCGCGGCAACTCGCGCCCGCGACCATCTCGCCATCAGCCTTCACCACTCGGCGAAGGGTCCGTCCCGTTCGAGCGCAGCGGCGGCGCTCTGGCAGGCGAGCCACGAAGCGGCAGCCGGCTGGTGGCGAGAGGCTGCCATTGCCGACCAGCTGGCGCTGCCGGTCGACGTGCCGCTCGGCGCGTTCGAGCCGATGACCGATGAGCAGCGCGATGAGTGGCTTCGTGGTCGGGAAGGGCTGCTCGCGGCCGTCGATCGCAGACGGGTGTGGGCCGCTACCGCGCTCGCGGGCGAAGCCGACGAACTCGAACCGGTCGAGACGCCGTTGTCTCGCGACAACGACCCCGGCTCGCCGCCGACGCCGCTGCGTCGAGGCGGCACCGCGCTCGGGCGCGCCGTCCATGCCGTCCTCCAGTCGGTCGACCTCGACGAGCCACGCGACCTCGAGCAGCTGGCGTCGGTGTACGCGGCGGCGGAAGGGCTCACCGGCGCGACCGACGTGGTCGAAGTCGAGCGACGGGTGGCACATGCGCTCGAATCGCCCGTGATTCGAGAAGCGACGTCGGCCGCCGCGAACAAACGATGGCGCGAGTTGTACGTCGGTGCACCGGTGTATCCGGACGGTCCGCAGGGTTCCGCGTCGGTGGTCGTCGAGGGCTACATCGACTTGCTGTACGAGGACGCCCGGGGCGAGCTCGTGGTGGTCGACTACAAGACCGATCACGCCGCCACGCCTGCGGAAGCAGCCGCGGTGGCGAAGCGCTACCGCGTGCAAGCCGGCGCGTACGCACTCGCGGTGGGTGAGGTCTTGGGCCGGCCGGTCACGCGCGCGGTGCTTGTGTTCTGTGGCCGAGACGGAGCCGTCGAGCACGAGATCGAGGACCTGCCGGCAGCGGTGCGCCGGGCCCGCACCATCGCCACCGGTTCGGGATGATGCGCCTGATCAGCGGCGCGCCGACTCTGAGGCGGCGCGGAGCTCAGTCACCGCGTGCTCGAGACCATCAGGGTCGCGGTACAGCGCACTCCCGGCGACGATGACGTTGGCTCCGGCGCGCACGGCGCCCGCGACGGTGTGCACGTCGAGCCCGCCGTCGACTTCGACGTCGATGCCGTGGCCCCAGTTGTCGGCGAGGGCGCGCACCTCGATGATCTTCGGTTCCATGGTCGCGAGGTAGCGCTGGCCGCCGAACCCGGGATTGACAGTCATCACGAGCACGAGGTTGACGAGGTCGAGCACGTGCGCCACCGCGTCGACCGGCGTCGACGGGTTGAGCGCGACGCCGGCGTGCGCCCCGGCGTCGCGCACGTGTGACAGCGTCCGGTGCAGGTGGACACTCGATTCCGCATGCACGATGAGACGCTCGCACCCGGCTTCGACCCATCGGTCGATGAGCAGGTCTGGCGTCTCGACCATGAGGTGCGCTTCGAAGGGCACGGATGCGTGCGGCCGGCATGCAGCGACGACGTCGGGACCGAACGTGAGGTTGGGCACGAACTGGCCGTCCATGACATCCCACTGGATGAGATCGACCCCCGCCTTCTCGAGGGCGGCGCACTCCTCGCCGAGGCGCGCGAAGTCGGCGGGGAGCACCGACGGCGCAATGCGGATGGGGCGGTCTGCCATGCCTCTCCGACGATAACGTCCACGCCCTCCGGACCGAATGTTGGAGGGAAACGGGCGCTATGGCGCCCGTTTCTCCCCGGAGTTCAGCGTGAAGAGCCGTCCGGGACACGTTCGGCGACGAACGCGTCGAGCGCGACGGCCCAGCTGTCCCAGTAGGGACGGTCCGGGTCGGCGTCGATGGCGACGATGAGGTAACGGCGGAAGTCGTCCCATTGCAGGTCGAGTTGCTCCACGAGCGCGATGGCGATGGCCAGCGCACGTCCTTGCCAGGGCTCGTCGAAGGTGAGCTCGCCGTTCGAGCGCGGCAGGTCCGGGTCGCCGAGCGCGACCGTGCGGACGTCGCTCAAAGGACGGCCACGCCGATCATCGAGTCCCGCGTCACGATGGCCGCGAGCTCCGCTTCACTCAGGCCTTCGGTGCCTTTGGGTCGCATCGGCAGCACGAGGTACCGCACCTCGGCGGACGAGTCCCACACGCGGATCTCGACGTCGTCGGCGATCGGGCAACCCATCTCGCGCAGCAGCACACGCGGCTCGCGCACCATGCGAGCTCGATAGGGCGGCGACTTGTACCAGCGCGGCGGCAGACCGAGCACCGGCCACGGGTAGCACGAGCACAGCGTGCACACGATCACGTTGTGGACCGACGGCGTGTTGGCGACGACGACGAGATTGTCGCCTTCCGGACCACCGAATCCCAGCTCCCCGATCGCAGCCGTTCCGTTCTCGACGAGGCGTTCGCGGTAATCCGCATCGACCCACGCGCGCGCGATGACCGTCGCGCCGTTCATCGGACCGAGGTCGTTCTCGTAGTAGGCGACGATGTCGTCGAGCGCGCTCGGGTCGATGATGCCCTTCTCCGTCAACAACGACTCGAGCGCAGCGACTCGGTCTTCGATCGGGCTCGTCGGTCGCGGATGGTGGTGCGCGGCGGATTCAGCGCTCATCGATCGGGTCCATATAGCTCTCCCACAGGTCCACGTGAACGGGATCGCCCGGCTCGCCCCACAGCTCGTCGCTCTCGAACCGCACGCTGTACGTCGGCTCACTCCGGCGGCCCGGCGAGTGCGCCTCGATGTCGGGGACGGACGCGACGATGTCGATCCGGGCCACGGTTCCCTGCCGCCCTCGCACGTAACGCGGGCATCGGGTGTGCCCGGGCGGATGCCAGTTGCGCACGCGAACGTGCTCGCCGACCACGAATCGCGGCGCCACGACGTCGTCACCGGGATCTTCCGCAGCGATGCCACGGTCGGGTCCGGACAGCGGGAATGCTCCGCCCGACCGTTCATCGAGTTCGTCCACGGTGAGCAGTCCGAGCTCGACCATTCTCGTCGCAATGCCGGTGGTCCAGTGCTCGTAGTACGACGACTCGAGATAGTGCGCAGCGTCCATGCGCTCGATCGCATGACGGGACTGGCCGCCGTTGCTCGTTCCCGTGAGGAAGGTGCCGAACCACACCACGAGCGCTCGCCGCTCCCAGGGCTCGTGGAACACCGGCTCGTCGACCTCGACTTCCACCGGACCGAAACCTTGCATTCCGCCGAGGTCGTGCACGCCGTCCACCGAGCACATTGGACCACACGCCCGCGTGACGCACCCTGTTGTTCGCCGTCGTACGATGTCGGCCGACTCGGGGCAGGGAGCGCGCGCGACGAGCGAGGACGTCGAACCGAGACGGAACCACGGCGGAGACGTCGATCGCGCGCGTCTCGAAGCGGAATCCCGGCTTCGTGAGACCGAGGCGGAACTGCGGTTCAGGGTCGGTCTGGAGGCGCTCGTGACGTCGATGTCGACTCGCTTGCTCGGCGTGCACCTCGAGGAGCTGCCGGCCGTAGTCCAACAAGGTCTCGGCGAGCTGTGCAGTTACTTCGGTGTCGATCGCGCCTACGCCTTGAAGGTCGATCAGGACTTCGTGTTCGACCTCAACGTGGAGTGGTGGGCGCCCGACGTCGCCCAGCGGACGACGCCGGTCCTGGAGCTGCCGATCGAGGCACAGCGCTTCTGGTTCCGCGTGCTCCGCTCGGGCAGCGTCCTGCACCTTCCGGACCTCGACCATGCCGACGAAGCGGCCGCCGGCGCGGTCGAGGCGTTGCGGCACGACAGTGTGCAGTCGATCCTGTTTCTTCCGCTGCAGGCGCGGGGCACGACAGTTGGCTTCGTCGGTCTGGAAGCTCGCCGATCGAAGTGCTCGTGGTCGGCCGAATCCATCGCACTCATGCGGACCGTGGGCGAGCTTTTCGTGAGCGCGGTCGAACGAAGCCGCGCCGAGGAAGCGCTGGCGCTCACGGCACGCAAGCTCGAGCAACGCAACGAAGCGCTCGAGCGTTCGAATCGCGAGCTCGAGCAGTTCGCTTCGATCGTCTCGCACGACTTGAAGTCGCCGTTGCAGGTCGTGCGGGGTTTCGTCGAGTTGCTGGGTCGCGAAGTGGGGAAGGCCACATCCACCGAGACGCAGAGCTACGTCAAGGCCGCGCTGCGCGGAACTGAACGCATGGATCGGTTGATCGACGACCTCCTCGCGTACTCACGTGCAGGCCAGCGGCCGGCGTCATTTGTTCCGGTCGATCTCAACCAGGTGATGCGTGAAGTGCTCGCCGACAGCGCTGCGCTGGCGCGCGACGCGAACGCCGTGATCGCCGTCGAGCCGTTGCCGATGGTCGCGGGTGACTACACGCAGCTGCGACAACTGCTTCAGAACCTCGTCGACAACGCGGTCAAGTTCCGGCGCCCGGACGTCACGCCAGAGGTCTCCGTCACCGGTTCCGACGACGATGGTTGCTGGATGGTCCGCGTCGAGGACAACGGCATCGGCGTCGACCGCCCTCATCGTGAGGAGATCTTCGGCATGTTCAGCCGGGTCCGCCGAGGGGACCGGCCGGGCAGCGGCATCGGCCTTGCCGTGTGCGCGCGGGTCGTCGCCAACCACAACGGTCAGATCTGGGTGGAGGACGGACCCGACGGCGGCAGCGCGTTCTGTTTCACGGTCTCGAAGCTGCTCGACGTCGACAGTGCTTGACGGATTCAGCGGATCGCGTCGACCAGCCAGCGCTGGAACGCGGCAACGCCCTGCTCGTGTCGAGGACTGAGCACCCCCGTCGTGTAGACCCCGGTGTCCAGGTTGCGTTGCACCGCTTCGCAGATCGCCCTGTCTTCGTCCAGAGTCATCGCGGCGAGGCGAATGGTCTCCGCGTTGGTCGCCGCGTGCGGATCGGCGAACGCGAACGAGTAGCGCACGCGTGTACGCGAGGGACCGAGCGGGTCGTAGCGCTCGACGTTCATGCCGTCGGCATAGAGGTTCACGGCGAGGTTGGGCCACCGCCACAGCCAGCGACCGAGGTTGAGCGCACCGTCGCGAGCGGGTGCGGAGTGCAGAACCCACCGATAATCCTCGTCGATCTCGACTCGGTAGTGCTTGGCGTCGATCTCCTTGTTCAACGCCGGGTGCACGAGCGGGATGTGGTAGCCCTCCAGGTAGTTGTCGGCGTAGGTCTTCCAGTTGCACGCGAGTTCGTAGCCGCTCTCAGACCCCGGCACGAACGATTCGATCGGATAGTCCGCGCACGCGTCGACGAAGGAACCCAGGGACTCCAGAAGCGGTGGGGCGGCGCCGTTCTCGCCGATGTTGACGAACACGAGCCCCCGCCACGTGTCGACCTGCAGCGACACGAGCGCGTCGCAGTCGACGAGCTCGACGGCGTCGCCGAAGTCGCGCGCTGATCGAAGTGAGCCGTCGAGTGCATAGGCCCACCCGTGGTACCGACACACCAGGCTCGGGACCCGGCCGCTGTCCGGCGGCGACGACCGGTCCGGCGCGATGACGGCACACGTTGTGGTGCGCGCGAAGAGCGCCTTCGTCGTCCACGACGACCACGATGTTCCAGCCTGCGATGTCGGTCGCGAGATAGTCGCCAGGCTCCTGCAACGCGTGGCGGAACCCGACGACGAGCCATTCGTTGCCGAAGACGCTGCGGCGTTCGCGCTCGTGGATCTCCGGGTCGCCGTACCAATCCGCCGGCAACGTCCTGGTCATCGGCACGACCCTACGGGAGCAGACGGCCGCGGTGTGCAAGGCTCGCCCGCCATGCGGTTCGTCATCTACGGAGCGGGTGGGATAGGTGGGGTCATCGGCGCTCGGCTGTTCGAGCACGGGCACGACGTCGCCGTCATTGCCCGAGGCGCGCACCTTCAGGCCATCGAGGCGAATGGCCTGCGCATCGAATCGATCGACGGCGCGCAGACGTTGCCGATCCCGGCGGCGGAACATCCCAACGCCCTCGACCTCACTGCTGACGACATCGTGCTCCTCGCGATGAAGGGACAAGACACCGCGGCCGCCCTCGACGCGCTGTCGTCGTGTGCGCCGCCCGACATCGCAGTCGTGTGCGCGCGAGAACGGCGTCGAGAACGAGCGGGCCGCGCTGCGCTTCTTCGCGAACGTCCACGGCATGTGCGTGATGTGCCCGACCGGACATCTCGAACCGGGCGTGGTCGAGGCGTACTCGTCACCCGTCACCGGGCTGCTCGACGTCGGCCGGTATCCGAACGGCGTCGACGGCACGGCGCGCACCATCGCGGCCGCGCTCGAAGCGTCGACGTTCCGGTCGGAGCCACGCGATGACATCATGCGATGGAAGTACCAGAAGCTTCTGATGAACCTCGGCAACGCCATCGAGGCGGCGTGCGGACCGGCGGCGCGCGGCAGCGACGTGGCGCGGCTCGCGTTACGCGAGGCGCTCACAACCTTCGAAGCAGCCGGCATCGACTTCGTGTCGCGCGAAGACGACCGCGAGCGACGCGGCGACTTGCTCCAGATGCACGACGTCGGAGGTCGCCGGAGAGGGGGCGGCTCGTCCTGGCAGAGCCTCGCCCGCGGCACGGGCACGATCGAGACGGACTATCTCAATGGTGAGATCGTGCTGCTCGGACGGTTGCACGGCGTGCCGACACCGGTGAACGTCGGTCTGCAGCGGATGGCGCGGCGAACTGGCGACCGTGGCGTGCCACCGGCTTCGCTGACCGCGGACGAGCTGTTGACGTTCGTCAGTGCGGCATCAGATGACGTCCCGGGGTGACCGGCAGGTCGAGCGTCGACAGCATCCCCGGTGGTGCTGCGACGACGTCAGGTATGGCGTTGACGATCCGCATCGCTGTGGCCAGCACACCTCCGGTGTTGTGGTCGCCGTCTTCGCCCACGAGCTCGAGGTCGACGTTGATCGACGGTGAACCCGTCACTTCGATGTGGTAATGGCCCTGCCCGTGGCCCGTGGGCCAGTCGGGCGCGACATCGTCGTGCACTCGCGTTACGTGCTCGACCACGATGCGTTCTTCGCCGCCGACGACGCCGGCGACCTCGAACCGCAGACCAGCCATGGTCCCGGCCTCGACGATGCCGAGGCCGATCTCGACGTCGTGGTCGAGTGACGCCTTCTCGTGGCGCTCGCGCAGCTCGGTGACGTCGACATCGAGTGCGTCGGCGATCATGCTGATCGCGCCGCCCCATGCGTACGAGAGCGCGCCGGGAATCAGCAACAAGGGCGTGTGGTCGAGCGGTTGACCGAAGCCCATCGTGCCGAACAGCACCTCGGGCTGGTCGTATGTGGCGTAGTTGAGGATCTCCTTGATCCGGACGCGATCGACTCGCTCGCAGAAGCCGGTGAGCACGATCGGCAACAGATCGTTGGCGAATCCGGGATCGATTCCCGATGTGAACATCGACACGCCGCCTGCTTTGCACGCGTCTTCGAGTCGTTCGACCATCGCCGGGTCGGCTTTCGGCGGATGCAGCAATTGCACGAGCGAGCTCGACACGACGTTCTTGCCGGACTCGAGGATGCGGCAGATGTCCTTGACCGCGTCCCAGGGGCGCAGGTCTGCAGTCGCCGTGTACGAGACCGCGTCGGCATCGAGCGCGAGGAGTGCCTCTGCGTCGTTGGTGGCGGCGACGCCGACCGGCGGCAGACCGCACAGCTCGCCCGCGTCGCGCCCGGCCTTGTCCTCGCTGTGCACCCACAGCCCGACGAGATCGAGGTCGGGATGCTGGATGATCCCGTGCAGCGCCCATGCGCCCACGTGCCCGGTGCTCCATTGGATGACGCGGTGACCCATCGCCAGGAACCTAGCCGTCGGACCTGACGGTACGTCAGATCGTTCGGTGGCGGGTCACGCCGTCACGACGTCCCGCCGGCGGAAGGCGATCGTGCCGACCACGGCGGCCAGGAGACCGAGCACGGTCAACCACAGGCTCGACCACCATCGGGGATCGCTCGCGGGGACCGGTGCGAGGTGATGGAGCAGGGACGTGTCGAGGACCCAATGGTTGGCTTTGACGATGGCGCCGACGAACTCGACGAAGAACGACCACGCCACGACGGCGTAGGCAGCCGGTCCTGCCCATCGAGGAACGAGCCCGAACGCGAGCGTGCCGAAGCCGAGCACGAACAGCCCGGGCGGCACGAGGTTGAGCCCTGCGAGGAGCATCCGGCCGAAGCCGACGCCCGCATCCTCCGCGAGGATGCCCACCCACCCGCCGACGCCGCTCACCACACCCAACAACAGGATGGCGAGGGCCGCGATGGCGACGCGGTCGACGAGCCAGCGAACACGACTGACGGGACGCACGATGATGTGCTCGAGACGTTCGTCTGCCTCTTCGTCGCGGGACGACGCGACGAAGTTGGCCGCGATCACGCCGATGAGCGCCGACAGGAAGATGAACGTCACGCCGAGATAGGCGCGCGCACTGAACTCGCCGGCTCCCAGTCGCTTGAACACGTCCGCGACACCCTCGTTCTCGCTGACCGCGTCGGACACGCTCTTGCTGATCATGCCGAAGATCAGGCCCATGGCCGCGAGTCCGATCGCCCATCCGATCGTCGTGCCGCGCCAGAGCCGCACCGTGAGCCCTCCCGGCGAGTTGAGCAAACCTGTGCGCGGATCAGCCGTTGGCCGGTCGGGGAGGACGGCCGCGCCGACGTCGCGGCGCTCGGACAGCCACAGCGTCACGCTTACGAGGACGACGATGGACAACACCGCCGGAACCAAAGGAGCGACGTTCGTTCCCGTCAGTGGACGCATGCGCTCGACCCAGCCGAACGGCGTCAGCCACGACAGCCAGCGTCCGTTGCTGCCCGCATCCGCGATGACGCGCACCACGTACGTGGCACCGAAGGCGATCCCGGCGATGGTGGATGCCGCGCGACGAGTCGGCGCGATCTGCGATGTGAGCGCGCCGACTGCGACGAAGACCGCGGGACCGATCATGAGCGTCAGCGCGAACCACAGGCCGGCGGACACCGAGAAGTAACCGCCACCGCGGCCCACGGCGACGGTCGCGATGGCCAGCACCGCGAACGCCGTGAGCATCGTCGTCGCGAGACCCACGAGCGTCGCGCCGGTGCCTCCGAGGCGCGTGAGCGGGCCGCTGAGCAACGCCTCCGTGCGGCCCTCGTCCTCCTCGCCGCGCAGCGCCTTGGTCGCGAGCAACAGCCCCCACACGCCGCCGGCGAGCATGACGAGGATCGTGGAACGCCATGCGGTGAATCCGCCGACACTGTCGAGGTGTGATGCCTGACCGAACAGCGCGCGCAACCCCGCGTTGTTGCCGAGCGATTCCTGCAGCTGCAACCGGTCGGACACGTTCGGATACGCCGACGAGTACCCGGTCACGCTGGACACGATGAACAAGGCGAACACGCCGCCCCAGATGAGCGCGGCGCGCCGGTTTCGTCGACTGACACTACGAGCGACGACCAAGACCGCGTTAGTCATGCATACCCGTCGTCCCAGTGCGAGCGACGGAGCGCCAGCGGAGGAGCGGCCAAGACCGGCCTGCGTGGCCGGGGAACGCACACATCAATTGCCTTGCCCGTAGTGCACGAGGAAGAGCTCTTCGAGCGACGGCTCGCGGCTGAGCAGCTCCTGTACGCCTGCACCTGCGACTGCCTTCAACAACGGATCGATCGGTCCCGTGACCTGGCACCGCACTCGCCGGCCGTCCACCTCGATGGCAGTCACGCCTGTCACGTCGCTCAGATCGGGCGGCTCGTCCTCGAACATGATCTCGACGGTGAGCGCGGACAAGTGGCGCAGGTCGTCCATCGTCCCTTCCTCGACCAGCTGTCCCTCGCGGAGGATGCCGATGCGGTCGCACAAGGCCTCGACCTCCGAGAGGATGTGCGACGACAGGAAGATGGTTTGGCCGCGTTGCTTGGCCTCGCGCACCTCGCCACGGAACACCTGCTCCATGAGCGGGTCGAGCCCGGACGTCGGCTCGTCGAGCAGCAACAGGTCGGCGCGTGATGCGAGCGCGGCGATCAGCGGGACCTTCTGGCGGTTGCCCTTCGACAACGCGCGCACCTTCTTGCGCTGCTCGAAGTCGAAGCGCTCGATCAGCTCGGCGCGGTAGTGCTCGTCGACGTAGCCGTGGAGCTGCGCGAACAGATGCAGTGTCTCCTCGCCGGTGAGCTGCGGCCAGAGCGATGCTTCGCCCGGGACGGCGGCGAGCCGTCGATGGATCCTCACCGTGTCCCGTCGGGCGTCGAGGCCGAACACCGTGGCTTCACCTGCGGTGGGCCTGATGAGACCCAGGAGGAGGCGGATCGTCGTCGTTTTGCCGGCCCCGTTCGGACCGAGGAAGCCGAAGACCTCGCCTTCCTCGACCGACAACGTGAGGTCGTGCACCGCGTCCACCGCCCCGTACCGCTTCGTGAGACCGAGGCAGTCGATCACAGCCATGGGATCTTCCTATACCGAGACGCTTCGTTTCGACGATGTGGGCGGGCAAAAGGGCAGGCCAGTACACTTCCTGACGCCCTTGGTCAGGGTACGCGAGCGCACAGGAGGTGATGAGCATGCACACGACCGACCCCCCGAGTCGTCGTTTCCTGCTGCCCACTCCTGTGGCTTCTGCCGGCTGACGACGACCTGACGACGCCGGCAGGGCCCCCGTCCGTGAGGAGGTGCCATGCCGCGTCTCAATCCCCTCTCAGCACCGTCCCGCCTGCGCGAGCGCAGGCATCAGCGCAGCCGCCGGCTGCTGGCGAGTCGCGCCGTGGCCGAGACGTTGGTGTCGGTCGCGGGTCTCATCGGACGACCGGTCCGCAATCCGTCCGGTGCGGAGATCGGCACGGTCCGAGACGTCGTTGCCCGTTGGGACGGCGGCGAGTACCCGCCCGTCACCGGCCTCGTCGTGCGCGTCGGCCGGCGGCTCGCGTTCGTACCGGGCTCGCAGATCGGGACGCTCGCCCATCGCGAGGTCGTGCTGCAATCAGCGCGTCTCGATCTCGCTGACTTCCAGCGGCGCGAGGGCGAGGTGCTGCTCGTCGAAGATGTCATAGATCACCAGCTCGTGGACGTCGACGGCGTGAGAGTGATCCGCGCCGCTGATCTGTACGTTGCCACGGTCGGCGCGATGTATCGCTTGGTGGGGGTCGACGTGAGCGTGGGCACGCTGCTGCGACGGCTGGGCCCGACGCGTTGGCGGGCACGGTCGACGCCTGAGCGTGTCATCGACTGGGCCGCGATCCAGCCTTTCGGTCGTCCGGGTAGTCCGATCCGGTTGCGCGAGGGGAACCGCGCGCTGCATCGGTTGCGTCCGAGCGAGCTGGCCGATCTGCTCGAAGAGCTCGGCCGGCGCGAGCGCCAGGATCTGCTGGCGGCGCTCGAGCCGGAGACGGCAGCCGACGCGCTCGAAGAGATGGACGCGGAAGAGCTCGAGTCGCTGCTGCGCGAGTCGGGCGAGGAACAAGCAGCTGCGCTGCTCGCAGTGATGGAGCCGGACGAGGCGGTCGACGCCTTGCGCGACCTCGAGGACGACGAGCGCGACCAACTCCTCGGGATGATGCCCGAGGCGAAGGCCGCGGGACTGCGCGCCCTCCTCGGCTACGAAGAGCGCACGGCCGGCGGCTTGATGACGAGCTACCTGTTGAGCGCGGGGCGCGCCGACACCGTGGCGGACATTCGCGCTCGCCTGGCGGACGACGCCGACCACCACGCGGACCTGCCCGCCGTGCTGGTCGTCGACGCCGAGGGCCGGCTGGTCGACGACATCCACATGTTCGAATTGCTCGTGGCCGAGCCGGACACGAGCATGAACGATCTTTCCGGCGAGCCCTTCCCGGTGACGGTGACACCGGAGGCAGGCATCGACGAAGTCGTCGAACGCTTCGTCGACGAACGCGGCGCGTCGTTGGTGGTCGTCGACGCGGAGGACCGTCCCATCGGCCGGATCCTCGCCGACGACCTGATCGACGCGCTCGCGCCCCAGAGCCGTGTGTCCACGAGACGGCGCCTCACGTGATCGACACGGCACACGCGGTCGGCGCGCCCACGGTGGCGACGCCCACGGGTGTGCGGGCACGCGCGCGCCACCGGATGTCACGCGTGCTGGTGGTCATCGGTCCGGGACTGATAGCGGCTGCCGCGGGCAACGATGCAGGGGGCATTGCGACCTACGCATCGGCCGGTGCGCAGTTCGGATACCGCACGTTGTGGGTGATGTCGCTCACGGCGATCGCTCTCGTGATCGTGCAGGAGATGTGCGCCCGCATCGGCGGTACACCGGGGAAGGCTTGGTCTCGCTCATCCGTGAGCAGTTCCCGCTTCGCGTCGGTGCGTTCGCGGTCGTCTGTCTGATCGTCGCCAACGTCGGTATCGTGATCTCGGAGTTCGCCGGCATCGGAGCGGCGTTCGAGCTGTTCGGCGTGAGCCGTTACATCACGGTTCCGCTGTCGGCCGTAGCCATCTGGGCCATCGTCGTGTTCGGGTCCTACCGCTACGTCGAGCGAGTGCTCCTGATACTCGCCCTCGTCTTCATCACGTATCCGATCGCGATGGTGCTCGGGCATCCCGACTGGGAGAAGGTGGTCTCGCAGTCGCTCATTCCTCACCTGCTCGCCGACAAGGAGTTCCTCTTTCTCGTCGTCGCACTCATCGGAACGACGATCACCCCGTACATGCAGCTGTATCAGGCGGCGGCTGTCGCCGACCGCGGCATCGGCCCCGACGACTACCCGGACGAACGAGTCGACTCCATCACCGGCTCGATTCTCGCGATGTTCATCTCGTTCTCGATCATCATCGCCACGGCCGCTGCGATCGGTGGAACCGGCCCGTTGTCGTCCGCCGAGGAAGCAGCCCAGGCCCTCGAGCCGGTCGCCGGCGCAGCCGCAGAAGCCCTGTTCGGAATCGGGTTGCTGGGTGCTTCGGCGCTCGCGGCAGTGGTCGTGCCGCTGGCGACCGCCTACGGCGTCGCCGAGGCGGCCGGCACCGAGCGCTCGGTCTCACGCACGTTCGCCGAAGCGCCGCTCTTCCTCGGACTTTTCACCGGCCAGATCATCATCGGCGCCACCGTCGCCTTGGTTCCGGGCAACCTCATCGACCTGTTGCTCAACCTCCAGGTGCTCAACGGCCTGGTGACTCCGGTCATCCTCACGTTCGTCCTCATCCTCGCCAATCGTCGTTCGCTGCTCGGCGATGCGGTCAACGGGCCCGTCCTCCGGGTCGTGTCGGTCCTCGTGGTCGTGGTCATCAGCGTGCTTGCCACCATCGTCTTCGCGCAGAACATCCTCGGACTCGGGTGAGCACGCTGTAGAAAACGACAGTGACCGAGGCCGAAGCGACCGTGCGCATCGACGCTCCGATGCAAGGGACGATCGTCGCCGTGCACGTCGCGGCGGGCGACTCGGTCGAGATGCACCAGCCACTGCTCGTCATCGAGTCGATGAAGATGGAGCACGTGATCGCGTCGGAGCACTACGGCGTGGTCGAGCGGGTCGCCGTCGAGCCGGGCGCCACCGTCCAGGCCGGCGATCTCCTCGTCGCGATCCTCGAGCGCGAGGCGGCGCCCGTCGTCGCGGCCGCCACGACCGCCGGCGTCGATGTCGAGGGCATCAGGCCTGACCTCGCCGAGGTCGTCGAGCGCCACGCGCTCGGGTACGACGAGCAGCGGCCCGACGCCGTCGAGCGCCGTCGCCGGACCGGGCAGCGCACGACGCGCGAGAACGTCGACGACCTCGTCGACCCCGGGAGCTTCGTCGAGTACGGACCGATGGTGATCGCCGCGCAGCGCCGCCGCCGTGAGCTCGACGACCTCATCCGGCGAACACCGGCGGACGGGCTCGTCGGCGGCATCGGCACCGTCAACGGCCACCGCACGATCGTGATGTCCTACGACTACACGGTCCTCGCCGGCACTCAAGGCTTGCAGAACCATCGTAAGAAGGATCGCCTCTTCGAGCTCGCTGAACGATTGCGGCTCCCGGTCGTGTTCTTCACCGAAGGCGGGGGTGGGCGTCCGGGCGACACCGACGGCTCTGGCGTGTCCGGACTCGACTGCATGGCCTTTGCGTTGTGGGGTTCGTTGAGCGGACTCGTGCCGCTGGTCGGCATCAACTCCGGTCGTTGCTTCGCGGGCAACGCCGCGTTGCTCGGGTGTTGTGACGTCGTGATCGCAACCGCCAACTCGAACATCGGCATGGGGGGCCCGGCGATGATCGAAGGCGGCGGTCTCGGTGTCTACGAGCCCGAGGACGTCGGACCGATGTCGGTCCAAGTGCCCAACGGTGTCGTCGACATCGCCGTCGATGACGAGGCCGAGGCGGTCGCAGCTGCGAAGAGGTACCTGTCGTTCTTCCAAGGTCCGGTCGAGTTCTGGACCTGTCCCGACCAGCGCGCGCTGCGCCACGTCATCCCCGAGAACCGGCTGCGCGTGTACGACGTGCGCGCCGTCGTCGACGGGCTCGCCGACGACGACTCGGTGCTCGAGCTTCGACCACAGTTCGGCATCGGGATGGTGACCTCGCTCATCCGGGTCGAGGGACGACCCATGGGGCTGATCGCCAACAACCCGACGCATCTCGCCGGCGCAATAGACGCCGACGGTGCGGACAAAGCGGCGCGGTTCATGCAGCTGTGCGACGCGTACGACCTGCCGATCCTGTTCCTGTGCGACACGCCCGGGATCATGGTCGGTCCCGAGGTGGAGAAGACCGCCCTCGTGCGCCACGTGAGCCGCATGTTCGTGACGGGCGGCAGCCTGACCGTGCCGTTCTTCACGATCATTCTGCGCAAGGGCTACGGGCTCGGCGCGCAGACCATGGCCGGAGGCTCGTTCAAGTCGCCGATATTCACGGTGTCGTGGCCGACGGGTGAGTTCGGGGGGATGGGGCTCGAAGGCGCGGTGCGGCTCGGCTATCGCAAGGAGCTCGAAGCCATCGCGGACCCGGCCGAGCGCGACGCGGCGTTCGAAGAGATGGTGGCGAGGATGTACGAGCACGGCAAAGCGCTCAACACCGCGACCTACTTCGAGATCGACGACGTCATCGATCCCGCGGATTCCCGCCGCTGGATCACCTCCGCGCTCGACGCCGCGCCACCACCCCCGCGTCCGCGAAGGAAAGAAGCGTCCCAACATCGACACGTGGTAGCCACCCAGCCCGAATGTTGGGTGGAAATGGGTGCCATAGCACCCGTTTCCACCCAACATTCGGGTTCAGGCGAGGAAGTCGACGATCGCCTTCGAGAACGCCGGGTCGACCACTGCCGACAGGTGGTCGCCTTCGACGATCTGCACACGAGATCCGGGAACCGCGGCGGCGAGCGGCTCCGGCGGGCCGACGAGAGTGTCGTCCCGTCCGACGAGCACGAGGGTCGGAACCCGGATCTCGCCGATCGGTGTGCCTTGCCGGACGATCCCGGCCTTCTGAATGGCCCAGAGCGCGTGGCGATCAGCCCCGGTGCTGTCGGCGAACGTTCTGAACGCGCGAGCAGTCGGATCGCCGATCGTCGCGGGGTCGTCGGCGAGCAAGCCGTCGGAGACATCGCCCCGCAGCCGATTGCCTGTTGCCAGACCCTGGCCGACGCCACCGAGCACCAGCCGGCGCGTACGCGGCTCCATCGGCACGAGCCGCGACGATACGGCCGACCCCATCGAGTAGCCGACGACGTCGATCGTCTCGACCCCGAGATGGTCGAGCAGCGCGAGCGCGTCGCGCGGCATGGCGTCCGACTGGTACGCCGCAGGATCACGCGGCTTGTCGGACTGTCCATGACCGCGGGCATCCGACGCGATCACGTGGTGTCCCGCGTGCACGAGTGCGTCGACGACACCGGGCGCGACCCAGTTGAGGTGATGATCGGCGGCGAACCCGTGCAGCAACAGCACGTCGGGGCCGTCGCTCGGGCCGGCAGTGATGTAGGCGATCCCGGTTCCGTCGAAGGACGTGAACCGTTCCATCAGGAGTTGGCGACTTCGTGCTCGAGGTAGTCCGCGAACTTCTCGCGAGCCGCCGCGATCTTCTTGGGCAGGTGCTCCGTCGGCCACAGATCGTCGGACGCCTTGTATCGCTTCAGGATCTGCCGCGCCACGGTGACCTTGTGCACCTCGGTCGGTCCGTCGACCAGTGCCATCACCGGCGCCGACATCCACATGCCGCCGAGCGGCAGCTCGTTCGACACGCCCAGCGCGCCGTGGATCTGGATCGAGCGCTGCACGATGTTCTGTAGCACCTGCGGCATGAGCACCTTCACGCCTGCGATGTCGTGGCGGACCTTGCGATAGTCCTTGTACCGATCGATCGTCCATGCGGTGTAGAGCACGAAGAGCCGGAACTGCATGAGCTCCACGTACGATTCGGCGATCATGTTCTGCACGCTCTGCTTGTCCGCCAGCAGGCTGCCTTGCGTCTCACGTGACAGCGCCCGCTCGCACATCATGTCGATCGCCTTCTGACACATGCCGACCGTGCGCATTGCGTGGTGGATGCGTCCGCCACCGAGACGAGTCTGCGCGATCGCGAACGCCTGGCCCTCACCACCGAGCAGGTTCTCGTCCGGCACGCGGACGTTGTCGTAGTGAATCAGCGCATGATGGCCCTGCGTGCCCAAGCGTTCGCCCATCAGTCCGATGTTGCGGACGATGTTGACGCCCGGGGTGTCGGTCGGGACGAGGAACATCGACATGCCTTGGTACGCCGACACATCGGGGTTCGTGACCACCATGACGATGAGGAACGACGCCGAGTGCGCGTTCGAAGAGAAGAACTTCCAGCCGTTGATGACCCACTCGTCGCCGTCCTTGTCCGCCCTCGTGACGAAGCGGGTGGGATCGGACCCGCCTTGCGGCTCCGTCATCGAGTACGACGAGAACAGCTCACCGTCGAGGAGCGGCTGCAGGTACGTGGCCTTCTGCTCGTCGGTGCCGTAGTGGGCGATGATCTCCGCGTTGCCGGTGTCGGGCGCCTGGCAGCCGAAGATGATCGGCGCCCACTGTGACCGGCCGAGGATCTCGTTGAGCAGGGCGAGCTTCACCTGGCCGTAGCCCTTGCCGCCGAGGTCGGGACCGAGGTGGCACGCCCACAGACCCTGATCTCGGACCTGCTGCTTGAGCGGGTCGATGATCTCGCGCAGCGTCTCGGTCGGCGTCTCGTACGCCTGCCCCGGCCACACCAGATCGAGCGGCTCGATCTCTTCGCGGACGAACGCGTCCACCCAGTCGAGCTTCGTCTGGAACTCCTGGTCGGTCTCAAAGTCCCACATGCCGTCGTCCCCCTTCGGCCCAACTCGAAATTGCGTGCACAGGGCACACGGCATGTGCCTAGCGCACGCCAGAACGTACCCGCGTCAGCCGGGGAGACCTGTTGCGCGGGCGATCGGGAAGTAGCGGTGGTGGTGGGCGCCGGTGACCTCGTAGATCGCCGTGCCTTCCCAGCCGTCCGTTGACCGGACCGTCATCTCGTTGAGACCGCCGCCCAAGGGTCCGTACCGCTGCGCCCAACGTCCTTCGGCGTCGAGGCCGATCGTCCGTCCGCCTTCGAGGACGAGGTCGACGTGGCCGGCGACGCCGGTGACGTCGTCACCGTCGCGCCCGTAGCTCGTCTCCTTCCCGTCTCCGTCGACCCAATGCAGGTCGTGATGGAAGTCGACGACCGACACAGGGGGCGCATCGCCTGCCGGCGCGAAGCAACCGTCGGTGTAGATGCGGGCGCCGTTGGGCAACTCCCAGTGCCACACCGCGACCATCCCTTCGGGGAGCTGGACGGCAAGCCACATCCACAGCGGGCAGCGGGCATGATCGCGGATGCCCCACGAGTGATCGCGCTGTCCCCACCACTGCGTGACTTCACGGGGCTCGCCGTGGAAGACGAGCGTGCCGTCGTACCACCCCGACTGGACCATGTGGCTCTGGTCCCAGATGATCTCGTGTCCTGCCTTCATCGTCCCGCGCCGCAGACCATGTGCCTTGGTGCGCGCGCTGAAGGTCAGGTCGAGCGCGACCGGCGCTTCCCGTGCGTCGTCAACGTGCAGGCGAACGCTACGGAAGGCCTCGGTGATGTCGATCTCCACGGGACCCACGGCCATCGTGTGCGGGTCGCCGCCGTAGGGGCGCTCATGGTGTGCCAGCGTCGGCTCGCCGTCGATGCGTCCGAGCTGCAGCGAGTCCATGACACCGCGGGCGGGAAAGTGCGCGAGCGTGAGGATGATCACATCGCCTTGACCGTGTGGTGAGTGCGCGACGAAGAAGAGGCTTTCGCGCCAGTGCTCGTGGTGCGTGACGACGTTCGGGAACGGTTCGGGGATCTGGTGGACGAAGTACTCGTCCATCGCGGTCAGCTCGGGCATCGGTCAGTCCTACTCGATGGCAGCGGCGACAGTGGCCGCCTCGGAGACGTCGACGCCCGCGCGGCCGATCAGGAAGCACGCGATCGGTGCCGCCGTGCGTTCGGAGGCGTGGGCGGCGACCCCAGCGATGCCCAGCAAGGTCTCGACCGTCTGGTCGTCCGGTGGTGCGACACCGAGGCGTTCGGAGAAGGCGGCGATCCATTCCTCTGCGGTCACGCGCCGATCCTGCCATGCGGGTACCGTGACCCGCTCCGGACGACCGAAGGATGGGACCGATGATTCCCCCGCTCGACTTGACCGGGATGCTCGAGCCGGAGCGGCGAACCTTTCTGGACTTGCTCGCAGAGCTCGGGGACGAAGACTGGGACGCGCGGACCGAATGTCCCGCGTGGACGGTGAAGGGTGTCGCGCTGCACGTGCTCGGCGATGACCTGTCGCTCTTGTCACGGCAGCGTGATGAAGCGACCAACGGCCTCATCCTCTACGCGGAGAAGCATCCCGGTCTCGACTTCCGTCAACTGCTCGATGGGTTCAACGAGCAGTGGGTCGAAGCGGCGACGTTCCTCAGCCCCTTGCTCATGATCGAGTTGCTGCGGCTCACGGGGGAGTGGACCGCTTCGTTCTACCGTTCGGTCGATCTCGAGCAGCCGGGTGAGCCGGTCGGGTTCTTCGGGAGCTCGGGCTCGTCGCCTTACTGGCAGGCGGTCGCTCGTGAGTACGTCGAACGTTGGGTTCACCAGCATCAGATCCGCCGGGCGCTCCGGCGGCCCGACCTCGGCCCGGAGTTCCTCGAACCCGCGGCGGCGGTGGTGGCGAGGAGCATCGCCGCGCACTTGCCGGCGATCGAAACCGCACCCGGCACCGTCCTCGTGCTGACCGTGAGGGATGTCGCGAGTTGGTCGTGCACGTTCGCTGATGACCGGTGGATGCTCGAGGACGGCGGATCGCCGGACGCCGCGGTCGAACTGGCACTCCGACGTGTCGACGCGACGTCGGTGCTGTCGCGGGGGCGATCACGCGATGACGTGCGTGCGGCCTTCGAGGTCTCCGGCGACGACGATCTGGGAGGGCGCGCCCTGCGCGTGATCAGCGCGATGGCGGCCGGCGCCTCAGTCCCACTCGGCGACGGATCCTCGTAGCCCTCGACGATCGAGCTTGTCCATCGTCGTCAACGGCAACGAGTCGACGACGACGATCGCTTCGGGAAGCTTGTACGACGCGAGCCGCGTCGCTCCGAACGTTCGCAGATCCTCGAGCGTCGGCGCGGGTGAGGCGTTCGACGGCACGACGACCGCGACCCCGATCTCACCGAAGACGTAGTGCTCTCGCGGCACGACTGCGATTGCCGCGACGCTCGGGTGTTCGACGAGAACCGCTTCGACCTCTTGCGGATGCACGTTGTAGCCACCGCGGATGTACATGTCCGTCGTCCGGCCGACGATACGAAGACTGCCGGTGGCATCCATTTCGGCGAGGTCGCCGGTGTGCAGCCAGCCATCCACGAGCGTTGCCGCGGTCCGTTCCGGATCGCGCCAGTAGCCGGTCATCACCGCGGGGGAGCGCAGCAGCAACTCGCCGCCGTCGTGGTCGATGCGCACGTCGACGCCGGGCCGCGGCCGGCCGACCGTGTACAAGGCTTCCTCGTCGGGCGCGTCGAACGCGGTCGCCGTCCCGACACCGCCGGACTCGGTCGACGAGTAGCGGATCGAGTAGTCCGCGTCGAACCTGAACCGCGCTTCGCGGACGATCTCCGGTGGCGACGGACCACCGCCGATGACGATGGTCTTCACGGACGAGAGGTCGTAGCGGTCGAAATCCGGGACGTGCAGCAGCAGCGCGATCTGGGCGGCGACACCTCCGATGGACGGCATCCGGTGTTCGGCGACGAGGCGAAGCGAGTCGGCGGCGCGCCACCGGTCCTGCAGGACGAGCGTGTGACCGAGGCGCAGGTACCACGGGAGCTTCGTCATGAAGCCGATGTGGCAGAACTGTGTGGAGGCGAGCATCGCGGTCCCGGTGCCCCACATGTCGACCCCACCGACGTCGATGGCGGTGACGGCGACGAGCTGCGCGTCGGTGAACACGGCGCCCTTCGGCTCGCCCGTTGTTCCCGACGTGAACACGATCGTCGTGGTGCGCCGTGCGTCGCGTGCGAGCGGCGGCGGCGCTTCGTTCGACGTGCGCTCGAACGGAAAGTCGTCGCCGACCACGAGGTCGGGAGCGAGCTGTTCGAGGACGCGGTGCTTCTCGTCCGCTGCCATGCGGGGGTTGATACCGGCGGTGACGGCTCCGAGCTTGGCCAGCGCGAGATAGGTGGCGACGTAGCGGGCATCGGACGGCAACGACAGTCCCGCGACCGTCCCTTTGCGGACGCCGTGCCGCCTCGCGAGCGAGACCGCGAGCTCGTCCGACCAGCGATCGAGCTCGGTGTACGTGATCGAAGCGCCTTCTGCGTCGATCAGCGCAGGACGGTCACCGAAGCGCCGCGCGGCACCGGTGATGGATTCGGGCAGCACGCGTGCGCGACCGACCTCAGACGAGGTCGAGGCTGAGCATGCGGATGGCGTTGCCACGCATGATCTTGCGCACTGCGTCGTCAGGCACACCTTGCATGAGCTCGGTCGCGACCTGCTTCGTGTCGGGCCATGTCGAGTCGGTGTGGGGATAATCGGTCTCGAAGGTGACGTTGTCCACGCCGACCTTGTCGAGCGAGTCGACGCCGTGGTGGTCACGGAAGAAGCAGCCGAACATCTGGCGGAAGTAGTAGGTCGACGGCGGCTCCGGCACGAGGTCGCGCACACCTCCCCACGCTCGGTGCTCGGTCCACACCGTGTCGACACGTTCGAGGATGTACGGGATCCACCCGATCTGGCCTTCGCTGTACGCGAGCTTCAGGTCGGGAAAGCGAACCAACACGCCGCTGAACAGAAAGTCACTCATCGAGGCCATCGCGTTGTTGAAGCTGAGCGTTGCCGCCACCGCGGCGGGCGCGTCAGCGGATGTTGCGGGCATCTTCGACGACGATCCGATGTGCATGCACACGACGGTGTTGGTCTCGGCGCACGCTGCGAAGAACGGATCCCAGTAGCCGGTGTGGATGCTCGGCAATCCGAGGTGCGACGGAATCTCGCTGAAGCAGACCGCGTGCACACCGCGTGCCGTGTTGCGCCGAACTTCGTCCGCCGCCAGTGCGGCATCCCAGAGCGGGATGATGATCAGCGGGATGAGGCGGCCGCCGGAGTCGCCGCACCACTCCTCGACCATCCAGTCGTTGTAGGCGCGCACGCACGCCAAACCGAGGTCACGGTCGGTTGTCGCTTCGGTGAACGTCTGTCCGCAGAACCGAGGAAAGGTCGGAAAGCAGAGCGACGCTTCGACCCAGTTCATGTCCATGTCCTCGACGCGCGCCTTCGGTTCGTAGCAGCCGGGACGCATCTCGTCGTACGTGATCGGGGAGGCGGTCATGTCGTCGCGGTCGAAGCCGACGGCCGCGACGTGGCGCTTGTTGATGTACACGAGGTCTTCGAAGATCCAGCAGTCGCCCTGGGGCCCACCGGCATCAAAGGTCTGCTCGTAGACCCCGCCCCCGATGTGCTTGATCGACCCGATGCCGCGGCGCTCGACACGAGGGCCGCGCTCCCGGAACCGCTCCGGCAGCCAGGTCGCCCAGACGTGCGGCGGCTCGACGACGTGATCGTCGACACTGATGATCTTCGGCAACTCCACGACGAGCGATCGTAATCTGACGCCCCGTCAGAAATCGACCGGAGGGACGCGATGGACCTCGAACAACTGATCGACCCCGGGCACACCGCGCTGGTCACCCAGGAATGCCAGAACGGGGTGATCGGCGCCGGGGCAGTGCTGCACGAGCTGGCCGAAGAGGCACAGCGGGTTGCGGTGCCGAACATCGCACGTCTCGCCCGTGCCGCGCGTGCGGCGAGCCTCCCGGTCGTGCACTGCCTCGCCGTCCGCCGCGCCGACGACAAGGGGTCGAACACGAACGCCCGGCTCTTCACGGCCACCCGGAAGCTCGGCATCCGGCTCGAGCCCGGATCGCGAGAGGCGGAGCCGATTCCGGAGCTCGACGTGCAGCCCGACGACGTGGTCCTCCAGCGCTACCACGGCATCGGGCCGATGGGCGGCACCGACCTCGATGCCGTCCTGCGCAACCTCGGCGTCCGCACGATCGTCGGCGTGGGCGTCTCGGTGAACATCGCCATCACCAACTTCGTGATGGACGCGGTCAATCACGGTTACGAGTTCGTTCTCCCGCGTGATGCCGTTGCAGGTGTACCGGCCGCGTACGCCGACGCCGTGATCGACAACACGCTGTCGCTGCTCGCCATCATCACATCCACCGATGCCGTTGTCGCCGCGTGGCAGACAGGCTGCTAGAACCGGGCGCAGCCGGAACATTCGAACAGGAGGCGGCATGCGCCGCGTGACACGGTGGCTCTCGTTGGCAGCGCTCGCAGCGATCTCGTTCGCGACCGTCGCCGGGTGCGCAGCGGGAAAGACGGAGCCTCCCGGCATCAGCGGCAACCCACTGCCCTCCACGACCACGACGACGACGACGTCGTCCTGACGTAGCTCCAGGGCCGGCGAGGGCGCGTGGCTGAGCCGTCCGTCCCGGCGGAGGTCGCGCGCGAGGACCTTCGGGCGGCAGACGGACGGGTTCCCGGCCGCCGCGGCCGCGCCACGCGACAGCGACTGCTCGAGTGCACCGCGAGCATGTTGCGGGCCTCCACCTATCGCGACGTGAAGGTGATCGACATCGCCCACGACGCCGGCACCTCACCCGCGACCTTCTACCAGTACTTCCCCGACGTGGAGACGGCGATCCTGGCGCTGGCCGAGGAGATGGCGCTCGACGGCGCCCGGCTCTCCGGGCTCGTCCGGACCCGGTCGTGGCGGGGGCGGACCGGCTACGAAACCGCGGATCGCGTTGGTCGACGAGTTCCTCGACTTCTGGGACCGGCACCGTCATGTTCTGCGGGTGGTCGATCTGGCCACGGACGAGGGTGACCAACGCTTCCGGCAGATGCGCACGCGGCTGCTCCACGAGGTCACGCTCGCCCTCGCCGACGTCATCAGCCGAGCGCAGGACGAAGGCAGACAACCTCGAGGTCTCGATGCGATGGCGAGCGCGGGAACGCTCGTGTCGATGCTCGCCCATGTGGCCGCGCACCTCTACGGGTTCGAGTTCTGGGGCATCCGCACGCGGGATCTACGAGAGAGCATGGCCCGCCACCTGTACTGGGGGACGACCGGGCAGAGGCCTCCGTCCACCTGAACGTCGAACCCCGTTTGCCGCTCCGTCACTTCGGCTCGGTACCGTCGATCTCGATGACCGTTGACGCGCAACGCCTCGTCGTCTTCGATCGGGTCTTCAACTTCCGGGATCTCGGCGGCTACGAGACCGTCGACGGGCGCGTCGTGCGGTGGCGCACGCTGTTCCGGGCCGACGGCGTCCACCGCTTGACGATCGACGAGATCGCGCCCCTCGGCGTTCGGACCGTCCTCGACCTACGAACGCCGACCGAGCTCGACGAGCGGGGCCGGTTCACCCACGACTCCGTTGGCTATCACCACCTTCCGATCCTCGAGCAGACCTGGGACCGCGACGCGTTGAACGTCGAGATCGACGCCGCCGAGTTCCTCGCAGCGCGCTACCTCGAGATGCTCGACGAGGGCGGCGACAGCATCGGCCGGGCGCTCCACATCCTCGCTGACCCGACGTCGCTCCCGCTCGTCTTCCACTGTGCGGCGGGCAAGGACCGCACCGGCGTGGTCGCCGCAATCGCCCTCGATGTGCTGGGTGTCAGGGATGACGACATCGCGGACGACTACTCGTTGAGCCGGCTCGGCATGGACCGTTTCCGAGCATGGGTGATCGAGACGTATCCGGAAGCGGCGGACGTCATGTCGGACCAGCCGCAAGCGTTCCTCGATGCGCCGGCAGACGCGATGCATCTGTTCCTCGCCGGCCTGAGACAGCGACATGGCTCGGTCGGGGAGTACGTGGCATCGCTCGGGGTGTCCGGCGACGTGCTCGAGGCGGTGCGGGAGAACCTGCTGACGCTCGCCTAACGTCGCAGGCCGTCATGGACGGCCATCAACTCCTCGCCGGGAAGACCGTGCTGGTCACCGCGGCCGCGGGCACGGGCATCGGGTTCGCGACTGCGAAGCGCTGTGCGGAGGAAGGGGCTCGGCTGGTGATCAGTGATGCCCACGCCCGCCGATTGGGTGAAGCGGTCGGACAACTCGGCGACGCGGTCGTCGCATCAGTCGAGTGTGACGTCACGGACGAGACGCAGGTGCAATCGTTGTTCGACACGGCCATCGACGCGTCGGGCGGGCTCGACGTGGTCGTGAACAACGCGGGACTCGGCGGAACCGCGAACGTGGTCGACATGACCGACGAGCAGTGGTCCAAGGTGCTCGACGTGACGCTCACGGGCACGTTCCGCTGCATGCGCGCCGCCTTGCGGCACTTCCAGGGGCGTGGCGCGGGTGTGATCGTGAACAACGCATCGGTGCTCGGCTGGCGCGGCACAGGCGGGACAAGCGCATTACGCAGCCGCCAAGGCGGGCGTCATGGCGCTCACGCGGTGCGCCGCGCTCGAGGCCGCGGCGTTCGGCGTTCGGGTCAACGCCGTTGCCCCGAGCCTCGCCATGCACCCCTTCCTGGCGAAGGTCACGACCGAGGAGGTGCTCGAGCAACTGACGGCACGCGAGGCGTTCGGCCGCGCCGCCGAACCGTGGGAGGTCGCCAACGTGATCGTCTTCCTCGCCAGCGACTACTCGAGCTACATGACCGGCGAGATCGTCAGCGTCTCCAGCCAGCACCCGTAACTCCGACGACACGAATGTTGGGTGGAAACGGGTGCCCTGGCACCCGTTTCTCCCCGGAGTTCGGACGAGTTAGATGGAAAGGACGACCGACGAGCCGTGGCCGAACAGGCCCTGGTTGACGGTGACGCCGGCGGTGGCGCCGTCGACCTGACGATCGCCCGCTCGTCCTCGGAGTTGCCAGACGATCTCGCACACCTGGGCGATGGCCTGGGCAGGGACGGCCTCGCCGAAGCAAGCGAGGCCACCGCTCGGGTTCACGGTCACGCCCCTGCCGCCGAGCGTGGTGTCGCCGTCGTTGATCAGGCGTCTCGGCTTCACCTGCCTTGCACAGCCCGATGTTCTCGTACCAATCGAGCTCGAGCGCCGAGGACAGGTCGTAGACCTCGGCGACGGACAGGTCGTCGGCACCGATTCCCGCTTCGTCGTATGCGGCGGCGGCGATCGAGTCGCGGAACGTCAGCGGCGCGGGTGCGAGTGCCGCCGACGAGTCGGTCGCGAAGTTCGGCATCTCGATGATGGTGTTCGGGAACGCCGGCGTGACCGTCGAGATCGCCACGTACCCGCACGGGGGTCGTGCTTCCGTGACGCCGGGCGAACTCCATCGATGAGACGACCAGAGCAGCGCCGCCGTCGGACGTCGCGCAGATGTCGAGCAGGTGCAACGGAGACGGCGACGACCGGCGAGGCGAGCACCTCTTCCTCGGTGACCTCCTTGCGGTAGCGGGCGTTCGGGTTGAGCAGTCCGTGACGCGCGTTCTTCACTTTCACCTTTGCGAAGTCGCGTTCGGTAGCGCCGTACAGGTCCATTCGCCGGCGCGGCGTACAGCGCGAAGTACGTCGGGTTCGTCGCGCCGAGCAAGCGGAACCGGAGCCAGTCGGGATCGTCGGGACGGTCGCCCGCGTTCGGCGCCAGGAACCCCTTCGGCGTCGTGTCGGCGCCGACCACCAAGGCGACGTCGCACAGCCCGGCCAAGATCTGCGCACGGGCCACCGACAAGGCCGTCGCTCCAGACGCGCACGCCGCGTAGCACGACGCGACTTGCTGGCCCGACCAGCCCAACGCCTGCGCAAACGTCGCGCCCGAGACGTAGCCCGGGTAGCCGTTGCGCATCGTGTCGGCGCCGGCGACGAACTGCATCTCGCGCCAGGTGAGGCCGGCATCGGCGAGCGCGTGCATGCGCTGCCTCGACTCCGTACTCGACGAAGTTGCGTCCCCACTTGCCCCACGGATGCATCCCGATCCCGAGGACAGCGATGTCACGGTCGTTCGTCATTTCTCGGATCCCTCCGCCGCCAAGGGCTTCCAGCGCCAGATGCGGTACTCGTTGTCCTCGTCCTCGAACAGTGTCTCGACGACGAGCTCGACTGCGCCGCCCACGCGCAGATCGTCGATGCCGTAACCGTTCGCCACCTGTCCCAGCACGACCATGCCTTCGTTGCGGAGCTCCACGGCGGCGATTGCGAAGGGCTCGTAAGGGTCAGTGGTCGCGACGTAGGGAGCCGGCGGCTGGTACCGCGCATCGGTGTACGACCACGCAATTCCTCTACGGGACAGCGGCACGGGTTCGAACTCTCGGCCGTCGCAGTCCGGGTTGCGGCAGGCGAACGACGCTGCCGGGAAGAACACGGTCGCGCACGACGTGCAACGGTTGCCGAGCAACGCCGGTCCGGCGCCGTCGTCCTCGGTGAACCATCCTTCGGCACCGAGGGCGGGCAGGCGCTGTTTCGTCATCAGCGGCAGAGTACGGGATCAGCTCGGATCTGCCGCATTCAAGTAAGCGGGAAGCTCGCCGCCGCCGTGCACCAAGAGGTTCGCGCCCGAGACGTACGACGCAAGCGGTGAGGCAAGCAGCAGACATGCGTTTGCGACATCCACGGGGTCCGCCATCCGGCCGAGCGGCACGGTCGCGCCCACCGCCGCGATGGCGGCTTCGTCGCCGTAGTGGAGGTTCGCCTGCTCTGTACGCACGAGCCCGACTGTGATCGCGTTGACTCGCACCTTCGGCGCCCATTCGACGGCGAGGGTCTGCGTGAGATTCAGCAACCCCGCCTTGGCTGCTCCATATGCTGCAGCGTTGGGTGTGGCGCGGACGCCGCTCACGCTCGAGATGTTGACGATCGACCCACCGTCGTCCTGCCCTTGCATCACGTGGTTCGCGGCCTGGGCGACGTGCAACGGCGCCAAGAGGTTGAGCCGGATGATCGCCTCGGTGAACGCGGTGAGGCGGTCGCGGTGTCGGCAACGGGAGAGCCGCCGGCATTGTTGATCACGACATCCAGTCGTTGCTCCGTCGCCGCGATCTCGTCGACCATCGCCGCGACCTGTTCGGGATCTCGGACGTCGCACGCGATGAAGCGGCCGTAGGTCTCACCCTCCGGCTCGCTGCGTCCGCACACGACGACCGTGGCGCCTGCCGAGTCGAAGCGCTCCGCGATCGATCGCCCGATGCCCTTCGTCCCCCCGGTGACCAACACGACTCGCCCGCTGAAATCGAGCGCAGCTTCCACGCTTCCTCACGATCGCGCACGGTTTCGGAGGGTCTATCAGATCGATCGGCTGTTCACGCGACGACCCGACGGCGAAACGGCGTTCACCAGGCACACGCCGTGTCGCCAATGCACGCCGAAAGCGATGGATGAGGTAGAAAGCTGACGGACCATCAGATCGAAGGTTGGAAGTTCATTGGGCATCTCGCACACCATCGACGAAGACGGCATGGCAGAGATCGTCATGGACAACCCGCCGGTCAACGCACTCACGGTCGCGGGCTGGTTCGAGCTCGCAGACACCGTCACGAACCTGGGGGATGACCCTCGGACGCGGGTCGTAGTGCTCCGCGCCGACGGCCGCGGCTTCAATGCTGGCGTCGACATCAAAGAGATGCAGAACACCGAGGGTTTCGACGCGTTGATCGGAGCCAACCGGGGCTGCTTCGCCGCGTTCGCCGCGGTTTACGACTGCAAGGTGCCCGTGATCGCAGCGGTGCACGGCTACTGCCTCGGCGGTGGCATCGGCCTCGTCGGCAACGCGGACGTCATCGTCGCGTCCGACGACGCGACGTTCGGTCTGCCCGAAGTCGAGCGCGGCGCGCTCGGCGCGGCGACGCACCTCGCCCGTCTCGTTCCGCAGCACAAGATGCGGGCCATGGTTTTCACCGCGTCGACGGCGACCGCACGAGAGCTCGAGCACTATGGCTCCGTCTTGCGTGTCGTGCCCAAAGACCAGCTCCGCGACGCGGCGTTGGAGGTCGCGCGCGCGATCGCGGCGAAATCACCGTCCGTGATTCGCGCGGCCAAGGAGTCCTTGAACGGCATCGACTTGTGGGACGTGAAGCGAAGCTACCGGTACGAGCAGGGCTTCACGTTCGAGCTGAACTTGTCGGGCGTGGCCGATGAGCATCGTGATGCATTCATCGAAGGTCGGAAGACGGACACGACAAAGTGAGCCGGGACAAGAGGATCACCGAAGAGGACGTCGTGGCGGAGCTTCGATCGGGCATGACCATCGGCATCGGCGGTTGGGGATCGCGCCGCAAGCCCATGTCGATCGTGCGTGCGATCCTCCGATCGAGCCTTACGGATCTCACCGTCGTCAGCTACGCCGGCCCAGACCTCGGGCTGCTGTGTGCGGCGGGCAAGGTCAGGCGGGCCCTGTACGCGTTCGCGTCGCTCGACTCGATACCGCTCGAGCCGCACTTCCGGGCTGCGCGCCAGTCGGGTTCCATACAGGACGAGCCCTACGACGAGGGACTGTTCCTGCTCGGGCTGCAGGCCGCGGCCTGGCGCGTTCCCTTCCTTCCCACTCGCATCGGACTCGGATCCGATCTGTTGAAGCTCAACGATCGCCTGCGCACCATCGACTCGCCGTACGACGACGGCGAGACCTTCGTCGCTGCGCCCGCGCTCGAGCTCGACGCAGCCATCGTCCATCTCAATCGCGGCGACGCGGGCGGCAACGGGCAGTTTCTCGGTCCCGATCTCTACTTCGACGATCTGATGCTGCGCGCCGCCACGGCGAACCGGTTCATGAGTGTGGAACGCATCGTCCCAACCGAAGACCTCACGAAGGAAGGCTCGTTCCACACGTTGCGCATCAATCGGTTGATGGTCGACGGGGTCGTGGAGGCACCGAACGGCGCGCACTTCACGTCATGTGCACCCGACTACGAGCGCGACGAAGCGTTCCAACGCGAGTACGCGAAGTCGGCGGGATCCCCCGAAGCGTGGACCGAGTTCAAGGCCGGGTGGCTCGAAGTGGACGAAGCCGGTTACCAAGCGAAGGTCGCGGCTCGATGACAACTCCACTGCGACTCGCGGACATCTGCGTGCTCGCGGTGGCCGATTGCTTCCGAGGCGACGGGGAGATCCTCGCCAACCCGATCGGAACGATTCCGATGATCGGGGGCCGGCTCGCTCGCGCCACGTTCGAGCACGACCTGATGATGACGGACGGCGAGGCGATGCTCGTGTCTGACGATCGCGCGTTCTTCGGTCCCGAGGATCGTCGAACCATCGAGGCGTACAACCCGTACCGGGCGATGTTCGACGTCGTGTGGTCGGGCCGCCGCCACGTGATGATGGGCGCCAGCCAGATCGACCCGTACGGCAACCAGAATTTCGCCGCGATCGGCCGCGACTACTCGAAGCCCAAGGTGCAGTTGCTCGGGTTCCGCGGCGCGCCCGGCAACACGATCAACGATGTCACGTCGTACTGGATCCCCAACCATTCGACGAACGTGTTCGTCGAACAGGTGGACGTCGTGTGCGGCATCGGCTACGACCGCGCCGCCGCAGCTCGGACCTGCGGCAGCGCGCTACCACGAGATCAGACGGGTCGTCACCAACCTCTGTGTGCTCGACTTCGGCGGCGAAGAGGATCGGATGCGGTTGCGTTCGGTGCACTCGGGCGTCTCCGCGGACGATGTCGTCGCCGCCACCGGATTCGAGCTCGAGATCCCTGACGACGTGGACGAGACGCCGATGCCGGACGACGACGACCTCCGCTTGATCGCCGACATCATCGATCCCGGCGAGCAGCGGTACGCGGAAGTAAAGGGCTGAACCGGGGATGCACCACGCGCTGCACACGAGGTTCTGCGAACTGGCACGTGTCGAGCGGCCGGTCGTGCAGACGGGCATGGGCTGGGTGTCCGGCGCCCGCCTCACCGCGGCCACGAGCGCGGCGGGAGGACTCGGCATTCTCGCGGCGGTCACGATGACGCCCGCACAGCTCGAAGAGGCCGTGCACGACGTCAGGGCACGAACCGACAAGCCGTTCGGAGTCAACTTCCGCGCCGACCAACCGGACCTCGACGAACGTCTCGCGTTCGTGATCGGCCAGGGTGTGGCCGTCGTGTCGTTCGCGGGCGCGCCGGCCAAGGACGCGATCGCTCGGCTGCACGACGCCGGCGCGCTCTGCATCCCGACGGTCGGGGCGCGCCGGCACGCCGAGAAGATGCTCGAGTGGGGTGTCGACGCCGTCATCGCGCAAGGCGGTGAGGGTGGTGGCCACACGGGCACCGTCCCGACGTCGCTCCTGCTCCCTCAGGTGGTCGACGCCGTGAGCGCGTCCATCCCGGTGCTCGCCGCGGGCGGCTTCTACGACGGACGTGGACTCGTCGCTGCGCTCGCCTACGGCGCCGACGGCATCGCCATGGGAACGCGGTTCCTGCTCACTCAGGAGAGCCGCGTGCCCGACAACGTCAAAGAGCGGTATGTCGACGCGTCGGTATTCGACACGGTGGTGACGACCTCGATCGACGGCGCGCCACAACGCGTCATCCGCACGGACGTCGTCGATCGCATCGAGCGCTCGTCGCGTGTCGACTCGGTTCCCGCGCGCACTGACGGCGGCCTTGCGGTTCCGCAAGGAGACCGGCACCTCGTACCGCGATCTCGTGCGGGAGGGCCTGGCGATGAAGCGCAACCAGGACTTGACGTGGAGCCAGGTCGCGCTCGCCGCCAACGCGCCCATGCTGATCAAAGCGTCCATGGTGGACGGCAAGCCCGAGATCGGCGTGTTGCCCACCGGTCAGGTGACCGGCGTGATCGGTGAGTTGCCGACAGTGGCCGAGCTGCTCGACCGGATCATGACGGAGGCCGAGTCCGTTCTGAAGAGACTCGAGTCCTGATGGACCTCACATGGTCGGCGGCAGAGGACGAGTTCCGCCACGAGGCACGCGGCATGGCTCGAGGGGAACGTTCCCCGCAATCTGCCGTCGGGCGACACCCGCGAGGGGTTCGCACGCCATCTCGAGTGGGAGCGTCTGCTCTTCGAAAACCGTTGGGCCGTCGTGTCGTGGCCCGAGAACTACGGCGGCCGCGAAGCGTCCTTGTGGGAATGGCTGATCTTCGAGGAGGAGTACTACCGCGCCGGTGGTCCGCAGCGCGTGACCCAGAACGGGATCTTCCTGCTGGCGCCGACGGTGTTCGAGTTCGGCACGCAGGACCAGCAGGACCGCATCCTGCCGCGCATGGCTGCTGCCGAGGAGCTGTGGTGCCAAGGATGGTCCGAGCCCAACGCGGGCAGCGACCTCGCCGGGATCCAGAGCCGGGCCACCTTGGTCGACGGAGGATGGCTGCTCAACGGCCAGAAGACGTGGACCACACGCGGCGCGTTCTGTACGCATCTCTTCGGGTTGTTCCGCTCCGATCCGACGAGCGAGCGCCACAAGGGCCTCACGTACTTCCTCGTGCCGCTCGACACCGATGGTGTCACGGTGCGCGGCTTCGGACGGCTCGACGGTGACGAAGGCTTCGCCGAGGTGTTCTTCTCGGATGCTTTCGTGCCCGACGACGCCGTGCTCGGCGGCGTCGACAACGGATGGTCCGTCGCGATGGCAACCACCGGCTCGGAACGTGGTCTCACCTTGCGCTCGCCGGGCAGGTTCCTCGCGACGACGTCGCGGCTGCTGCAGCTCAACCGCTCGCTGCACGTTCCGCGCGATGGCGCGATACGCCAGCGCTTGGTTGACGCGTGGATGCGCGCCGAGGCGTACCAGCTGTTCACGCTCGACACGGTCACGCGGCTCAGCGAAGGGGGCTCCGTCGGCGCAGAGTCGTCCATCAACAAGATCTGGTGGAGCGAGCTCGACGTCGACCTGCACGAGCTCGCGCTCGACCTGCTCGGTCCCGAGGCTCAGCTCGTAGGACCGTGGTCGAAGGGCTACCAGTTCTCGCTCTCCGGTCCCATCTACGCCGGAACCAACGAGATCCAGCGCAACATCGCCGCTGAACGACTGTTGGGACTGCCACGAGCATGAGCGAGCAAAGCGAGCGCATGGCGGCCGTGCGACCGCCAGGGAGCCGGACGCAGATGGGGTCCGGGGGCGCAGCCCCCGAGGAAACATGAGGTTTGCCCTGACCGACGACCAGGTCGTGTTCCGCGACGCGGTGCGCGACCTGCTTGCGAAGGAGCCGAAGGACCAACGCCCGACGTGGGATGCGCTCGTGGACATGGGGGTCACGACGGTGTTGATACCCGAGTCCGACGGCGGGCTCGGGCTCGACGAGACGACGCTCGTTCCGGTCCTCGAACAGACGGGGTACGCCGCGCTCGCGTTTCCGGTCGTGGAGACGGCGATGGTGGCGGCGCCGCGTCGGACTGGCCGACGCAGGCGCGGTCGTCGCGCTGGCCGACGGCGCGATCGTCGCGTGGGCCGACCGAGCGGATGTCGTGTTGGCTTCCGACGGCCGCGAGGTCTCCTTCGATCTGCTGTCGCCCGTGGACGCGGTCGATCCGAGCCGCCCCGTCCACCGCATCGGCCGACCGCCGGCCGCGGCGGACGAGGACGTCGTCGACCGCGCCGCGCTCGGAACCGCCGCGCAACTCGTCGGGCTCGGGCAGGCGATGCTGAATCTCAGCGTTGCGTACGTGAAGGAGCGCCGGCAGTTCGGTGTTCCCGTCGGCTCGTTCCAGGCGGTGAAGCACCACCTCGCGAACGGTCTGAAGCAGCTGTCGTTCGCGCGCCCGGCGGTGTACCGCGCGGCCTACTCCGTTGCGACAGCGGCTGAGACGGCGGCGCGGGACGTGTCGATGGCGAAGGCCATGGCGTCCGACGCTGCGTCGTTCGTGGCGCGAGTGGCGCTGCAGTGTCACGGCGCCATCGGCTACACCGTTGAGTACGACCTGCATCTGTGGCTCAAGCGCACGTGGGCCCTCAGCCGGGCGTGGGGTGACCCGAGTTGGCATCGCGAGCGAGTCGCCCGTCTGCTGGGATTGTGACTGATAGGAGTGTGAGCAGTGACTGAGGCCTACATCGTCGACGCGGTTCGGTCTCCGGTGGGGAGGCGCGGCGGCGGGTTGGCGCAGGTGCATCCGGCCGACCTGGGCGCGCACACGTTGAAGGCGCTCGTCGAGCGCACGGGCGTCGACCCGGGTGCGGTCGAAGACGTCGTGTTCGGGTGCGTCGACACCATCGGAGGCCAAGCAGGCGACATCGCCCGCACCTGCTGGCTCGCGGCGGGCCTTCCCGACCACGTTCCGGGAACGACCGTCGATCGCCAATGCGGTTCATCGCAGCAAGCGGTCCACTTCGCGGCCCAAGCGGTGCTGTCGGGAACGTCCGACCTCGTCGTGGCGGGCGGCGTGCAGCAGATGTCGATGATCCCGATCTCGTCGGCGATGACGGCCGGCCAAGCGCTCGGGTTCGCTGATCCCTTCACCGGTTCGACCGGCTGGGTAGAGCGCTACGGCACGCAAGAGGTGTCGCAGTTCCGTTCGGCCGAGATGATCGCGGAGAAGTGGGACATCAGCCGCGACGAGATGGAGGCGTTCGCGGTCGAGTCGCACACACGTGCGTTGCGGGCGCGTGCGGAGGGACGATTCGACGCGGAGATCGCGGCACTCGCAGGGGTCGATCACGACGAAGGACCACGCGAGCCGAACTGGGAGAAGATCCGCTCGCTACCGACGCTGGTCGAAGGCGGCCGGCTCACTGCCGCGGTGTCGTCACAGATCTCGGACGCGTCCGCCGCGATGTTGATCGCAAGCGAGCAGGCAGTGCGCGACCGCGGCTTGAGACCGCGTGCGCGCATCCATCACCTGTCCGTGCGAGGCGACGACCCGGTGTGGATGCTCACTGCGCCGATTCCCGCAACCGCGTACGCGCTCGAGAAGACCGGCATGACGCTCGACGACATCGACCTCGTCGAGATCAACGAGGCGTTCGCATCTGTCGTGCTCGCGTGGCAGAAGGAGACGGGGGCCGACCTCGACAAGGTGAACGTGAACGGCGGTGCCATCGCCCTCGGCCACCCGCTCGGCGCGACGGGCGCGCGTCTCATGACCACGCTGCTCCACGAGCTCGAGCGAACCGGCGGTCGCTACGGCCTCCAGACCATGTGCGAAGGCGGTGGCCAAGCCAACGTGACCATCATCGAGGTGCTCTAGAGACGAATGTTGGATGGAAACGGGCGCTATAGCGCCCGTTTCTCCCCGGAGTTCGAGCAAGTCAGGGGGACGAGACCGATGCACGACCTCGTGATCAAGGGTGGGACGGTGGTGGATGGGACGGGCGCGCCGGCGCGCACTGCCGATGTCGCCATCGCGGACGGACGCGTGGCCGAAGTCGGCCGGGTGAATGGCGGCGGCCGGCGTGAGATCGATGCCGACGGGCTGCTCGTCACACCTGGGTTCGTCGACATCCACACGCACTACGACGGTCAGGTCACGTGGGACCCGCTGCTCACGCCGTCGTGCTGGCACGGCGTGACGACGGTGGTCATGGGCAACTGCGGCGTCGGATTCGCACCCGTCGCGCCCGACCGTCGCGAGTGGCTCATCGGGCTGATGGAGGGCGTCGAGGACATCCCCGGCGCGGCGCTGTCGGCCGGTATCCAGTGGGGGTGGGAGTCGTTCCCCGAATACCTCGACACGATCGACCGGTTGCCGAAGGCAATCGACATCGGCACTCAGGTGCCGCACGGCGCGGTGCGCGGCTTCGTCATGGGCGAGCGCGGCGCTCGCAACGAGCCGGCGACACCGGAGGACATCGAAGCCATGGCCGCCATTGTGCGCGAGGGCATCGCGGCCGGAGCGCTCGGCTTCTCGACATCGCGCACGCTCGCGCATCGAGCGATCGACGGTGAGCCGGTTCCCGGCACGTTCGCAGCGGAGGACGAACTGTTCGGCATCGGCGGCGTGCTCGGTGATCTCGGCACCGCGGTGTTCGAGCTTGCGCCGGCCGGCGCGCTCGGCGAGGACTTGGCCGCGCCCGAGAAGGAGATGGATTGGATGCGGCGCCTCTCGTCGGCCATCGGCCGTCCCGTCACCTTCGCGCTCAACCAGAACAACAACGATCCGGAAGCGTGGCGGCGGATGCTGGACCTCGCCGCGGCAGCCGCGGCCGAAGGTGCGCGCGTGCGTCCGCAGGTGCACGGCCGCACGGTCTCGTTGCTCCTCGGATTGCAGACGTTTCACCCCTTCAACTTCTGCCCGACGTGGGCGTCGATCGGCTTGCTGCCGTGGCGGGAGCGAGCGGCGCGTATGCGCGACGAGCCTGACCTTCGTGCGCGGTTGATCGGGGAGGCGAGGGCACTCGAGGACGACCCGATCGTGTCCGGCTTCATGCATCCGTCGCGGATCTTCGTGTTGGGGGATCCTCCCGACTACGAGCCGCCTCCTTCGAGCAGTGTGAGCGCGATCGCCGGTGCAACACAGTGCTCGCCATGGGAGACGCTGTACGACCTGCTGCTCGCCGACGGCGGGCGCGAGCTCCTCAACGCGCCCGTGCTCAACTACACGTACGGCAACCTCGACGCAGCGCGCGAGATGCTGATGCACCCCACGTCCGCGTTCGGGCTCGGCGACGGTGGCGCGCACGCAGGTCAAACCTGCGATGCGAGCACCACGACGTTCCTCCTCAGTTACTGGGCCCGCGATCGCGAACACGACCGCATCCCGCTCGAGACAGCGGTGCACAAGCTCACCGGCGCGACAGCAACGCTGTTCGGGTTGGGCGACCGCGGCGTGCTCGCGCCGGGGATGAAGGGCGATGTCAACGTCATCGACTTCGATCGACTGCAACTCCACCGTCCCGAGCTCGTGTCGGACTTGCCGGGCGCCGCGTCTCGGCTCATCCAGCGCGCCGACGGCTACGAGGTCACGATCAACGCCGGTGAAGTCACGATCGAGCGCGGCGAGGACACCGGCGCCCGCCCCGGCGTGCTGCTACGGGGTGTCCGATGACGGTTCCGGCGGTCATCACCGAGATGTGGGACGCACTGTACGACCGCGACTGGGCCCGGCTCGGCAAGTGTTTCAGTGACGACGCGATCTACTACGACGTCCCCGTCGGCCCCGCCGCTGCCGCTCGTGGACCCGGGGACATCGAGGCGCGCATTCGGCTCGGCTTCGATCCACTGTCGGCGATCGGCCACCACTCGGTCACGACTGTCGCGACCGGCGACGTCGTGATGACCGAGCACATCGAAGTGTGGGAGTTCCCGACGGGCGAGCGGGTGGAGCTCCCCTTCGTGTCGGTGCAACACGTCGAGGACGGACGCATCACGGTGTGGAAGGACTATTGGAACCAACCGACGCTCATGGACGGCGCGCCGCAGTGGTGGCACGAGCGCCTCGCCGAATCAGACCTGGCGTGGATCTTCGACGCAACCGGCATCGCCTGACCACGACTTCTGCGCCAGCCGGTGGAACGCGATCGCGGCGGCGGTCGCCACGTTCAACGAATCCACGGAACCGGCCATGGGGATGCGAACGCACACGTCCGCCACGGCGAGCGTCTCGTCGGTGAGCCCGGGCCCTTCCGCACCGAGCACGATCGCGACCTGCTCAGGCGGAGACGCCGCGACCTCGTCGATCGGAAGCGCGTCCCGTGAAGGTGTCAGGGCGACGACCGTGAAGCCGTGGGCGCGCAACGTCTCGACGCCCTCCGGCCACGCTGAGAAGCGCGCGAACGGAACACGCAACGCGTGCCCCATCGAGACTCGGACGCAGCGTCGGTACAAGGGATCCGCGGTCTGCGGATCGAGCAGTACCGCGTCGAATCCGAAGGCACGTGCGTTGCGGAACAGTGACCCGAGGTTCTCGTGGTCGTTGAGCCGCTCGAGCACCGCCACCCGCGTCGAGTTCGCGAGTAGCGAGTCGGGCGCCGGCAATGCTGTCCGGTGCGCCGAGGCGACGATGCCGCGGTGGAGGTTGAAGCCCATGGTCGTTCGCAGCACGTACTCCGGCGCGACGTAGACAGGCACGTCGAGGCCCTCGACGAGCGGTTCGACCTTGGTCGCCTTGCGGTCGAGAACGAGTACCGCTCGTGCGTCGTACGGCGATGCGACGAGCTCGGCGACGGCGGCATGGCCCTCGACGATGAAATGATCGAGATGCCGGTCCTCGCGCAGCCGCAAGCCTCTGAAGTCGTCGAGGCGCGGATCGTCCGGGTCGTTTACAGGGATCAACCGGCGAGCGGCTGCAGCGCCTTCGTCAGCGGCTCGAGCACCGCGGGTGTGTGCGGCGGCGGCAGGTACACGATCCCGAGATCGAGACCCGCGTCGGCGAACGCCTCCGCCTCGGCGACGAGCTGGTCGACGTTGTTGGGATCGAGACGAAGGTGCGTGGACGTGATGATGTCGGAGAAGTCTCGACCGATGTCATCGCAGTGCGCGGCGCAGCACGTCGCGCTTGTGCTTGTAGACGTCGACGCCGCCGCCCGGCACGTTCCAGTGCTGCGCCCACCGCGCTGCTGTCCGTAGCGTCCGCTTCTCGCCGCCCCCGCCGATCACGATGGGAGGATGCGGCTGTTGTACCGGCTTCGGCTCGCAGTACGCGTCGTTGAGTTGGTAGTGCTTGCCCGCGAAGTTCGCCGTGGTCTCGGTGAGCAGCTTGACGATGACCTCAACGGCCTCGTCGAACCGATCGAACCGCTCACGCAGCGGCGGAAGGTCGATCCCGTAGGCGTCGGACTCCTGCTGGTTCCAGCCCGCGCCGATGCCGAGCTCGAGCCGCCCGTTCGAGATGACGTCGAGACTCGCCGCCATCTTCGCGAGCACCGCGGGGTGGCGGTACACGTTGCCGGTGACGAGCACACCGACACGGAGCCGCTTCGTCGCCTGCGCGAGCGCCGTCGTGGTGACCCATCCCTCGAGGCACGGCCCGGTGTGATCCGAGAAGATCGGATAGAAGTGGTCGAACGTCCAGCCGGACTCGAAGAGCTCGATGTCGTCCGCTTCCTGCCACACGGCGAGCATGTCGGCGAAGTTCGTGTGTTGGGGTGAGGTCTTGATGGCGAAGCGCATGCCGTACTCTCGCACCTTCCGTCAGGCGACGTAGTGGCGCGCGGCGCGAAGGGCGTCGGCGCCGTAGCCCCCACCGAAGAGCACGGCGTGGACGAGCAGTGGATGAAGCTGGTGAAGCGCGACCCGATCTTCGTGTCCCGATGAGAGTGGCGATGCCTCCTGGTACGCGGCGTGACAGCGAGTGCCGAAGCCACCGAACAGGCGCATCATCGCGAGGTCGGTCTCGCGATGGCCGCCGTGCGCCGCGGGGTCGATCACCCAGGCGTGACCTCGCGAGTCCGCGAGGACGTTGCCTCGCCACAGATCGCCGTGGATGCGCGAGGGTGGCTCGGCCGGACCGGCGATGTCTTTGATGCGGGCGAAGAGTCGTTCGAAGGTCGGGTTCGCCTGGAGGGGCATCGAGCCTTGGTCGACGGCTTGGCGCAGGTACGGCTCGACCCGTCTCGTGACGTAGAAGTCCGCCCACTCGAGTGCAGGCGTGTTGTCGAGGGGCAACGGACCGATGTAGCCGTCGGCGGTCGCGCCGAACGTCGACGCACCGAGCCCATGCAACGCGGCGAGGGCGCGCCCGAACGCCTCGTCGGTGTCTGTCGTCCACGGAGCGGTGTCGATTCGTTCGATCTGGATCTCGTCGTGCGACACGGCGAGGACTGCGGGTACGCACGGTCCTCCGTGCGGCATCGCCTCGGCGAGCCAGCGCAATCCGGTTGCTTCGGCGGCGAAGAAGTCGGGCGGCGCATCCACCCGGCGCTTCACGAAGGCGGCTGGCATCGGAGGTGCTCGAGCAGCGCGACGCACGCATCCTCCGCGAGGTCGAACGCGAGCCGGAAATCCTTGTCGCCGCCGTACCACGGGTCCGGGATCTCTTGGTCGTACATGTCCTCGGGGACGTACGAGCGGAGCAGCTTCACCTTCGCGCGTGCTTCAGGCGTGCGCGCACGGTCGAGCAGGCGGCGCTCGTTCAGTCGGTCGACGACAAGGACGAGATCGAAACGATCGAAGTCGTCGCTGTCGAAGCGCCAGACGCGGTGACGCTCGACGTCGAGGCCGCGCCGCCTGGCCTCCTTTATCGTGCGGCGATCCGGCGGTTCGCCGAGGTGCTCACTGCTCGTGCCGGCGCTGTCGACGGTGATCTCGTCGCCGAGTCCCGCCTCGTCGATGAGTCGCTGCATGATGGCTTCGGCGGCGGGTGAGCGACAGATGTTGCCCCAGCAGACGAAGCAGAGCCTGATCGGCCTCGCCGGTTCGCTCACGCGTGCCGTTCGGCGACGATCGCAGCTTGCTTGTCGAGCAGCGGCAGTACCTCGTCCGCGGATGCCGAAGGCAGTCGGAACACGCACTCGGTCACACCGATGGACTCGAAGTGGTCGAGCTTGCCGTGGTCGGGGATCGAACCGAAGGGCACGATCTCGAGGTCGTCGGGGTCGCGGCCGCGTGACGCGACAGCCTCACGAAGTCGAGGCACCGCGTTGGTGAGGCCGTGACCACCGATCGGGCTCCATCCATCGCCGTACTCGGCGACGTGGTCGAACAGCTTCGGTCCGGCGGCGCCGCCGAGGAGGATCGGAGGCCCGTTGCGCTGCACCGGCTTCGGCCACTGCCACGTCGGGTCGAACTGCACGTAGTCGCCGTCGAAGCTGGCCTCGTCCTCGGTCCACAGTGCACGCATGGCGAGTACGTGCTCCCGTCCCTTGGCCCGGCGCGTCCGGTAGTCGACGCCGTGGTCGTTCATCTCCTCCTCGTTCCAGCCGAAACCGATGCCGAGCGAGAATCGGCCGCCGGAGATGAAGTCGAGCGTCGCCGCGGCCTTTGCCGCGACGATCGGATCGTGCTGCGCGACCAGCAGGATGCCGGTGCCGACCCGGATGGTGGGCGCCGCCATCGCCGCGGCCATGAGAGCGACGAAGGGGTCGAGGCAGCGGCGGTACTCGTCCGGCAGGTCGCCGCCGCCGGGATACGGCGTACGCCGGCTCGACGGGATGTGGGTGTGCTCGGGGATCCACACCGAATCGAGCCCGCGCTCTTCGACCGCCCTCGCCAAGTCGACGATGCCGATGGAGACGTCGGTCGCGAACATGGTGACCCCGTAGCGCATGCGCGGGAGTCTTCCAGACCGCTCCGGACCGCCGCCTACCATCGCCCGCCATGATCTGTGAAGGGCGAGTCGTGATCGTCACGGGTGCAGGCCGTGGGATCGGGCGTGCGCACGCGCTCGAGTTCGCGCGGCAGGGCGCGGCGGTGGTCGTGAACGACATCGGTGTCGAACTCGACGGGACCGGTGCTTCGTCGTCGCCGGCACAGCAGGTCGTCGACGAGATCGTCGACGCGATCGGCGGGCAGGCCATAGCCAATGGCGACGATGTCGCGGACTGGGAGGGGGCGCAGCGGATCGTCAACGCCGCGATCTCGTCGTTCGGTGGGTTGGACGTCGTCGTCAACAACGCAGGCTTCGTGCGCGATCGCATGTTCGTGAACGCGACCGAGGACGAGTGGGACGCGGTCGTGCCGCGTCCATTTGAAGGGACACTTCTGCGTCGCCGCGCTGGGCTGCCGCGTACTGGCGTGACGAGGCGAAGGCAGGTGCATCGGTCGACGCCCGCATCGTGAACACGTCGTCGGGGGCGGGACTCATGGGCTCAGTCGGCCAGGCCGCGTACTCCGCGGCGAAGGCCGGTATCGCCGGACTGACGTTGGTGCAGGCCGCCGAGCTCGGTCGCTACGGGATCACGGCGAACGCGATCGCCCCGTCCGCTCGGACCCGGATGACGGAGACGGTGTTCGCCGACACGATGGCCGTCCCGGCGGACGACGACGTCGGGGCGTTCGATGCGATGGCGCCCGAGAACATCTCGCCGCTGGTGGTGTGGCTCGGGTCGTCGTTGTCCCGCGACGTCTCGGGGCGGGTGTTCGAGGTCGAAGGCGGCAAGGTGTCCGTGGCAGACGGCTGGCAGCACGGAACCGTGGTCGACAACGCCGCCCGCTGGGATCCCGCCGCCCTGACCCCTGCCGTCCAGGACCTCCTCGCCGCCGCCCCACCCCCCGCCCCCGTCTACGGCACCCAGTCCTGAGGCGAATGTTGGGTGGAAACGGGCGCTATGGCGCCCGTTTCTCCCCGGAGTTCCGCGACGTAGCCACGGGCTTGACATGAGAGTGTAGGAAACATCATGTGAAGCCATATGATGTTGACGCAGTCCTATCCGAACTTGCGGCGCTGCAGCACGGGGTGTTTCACAAAGATCAGGCAACACGAAAGGGAATCCCGTACGACGCGCTCAAGCATCGCCGACGGCTGGGCCGCATCATCCGGCTCAAACGGGGCATCTTTCGACTCCGCGACCACCCGTGGACCTGGGAAGCGCAGCTCCAAGCCGGGTTGCTGGATGCCGGTCCTGGCGCAGTCATCAGCCACCGCTCATCAGCCCAGCTCCACGGCTTCTGGCGCTACCGGACTCAATGTGCGGTCGAGGTCACCGGCCCCGACCATCACGACCACATGGTGACACTCGCCCGGTTCCACCGTTCGGCATTGCTTCCAGCGAACCAGCGAACCGTGAAGGCCGGCTTCCCTGTGACGACGGTGGCCAGGACGTGCTTCGACCTGATCGGCGACGCTGATCCTCACTTGCGGCACACTCCAGAGGGTCGAGGAGTCCACGCAGTTCAGATGACGAGGGTGCTGAATGATGCGCTTGGACGTCGCGGCCTGACGTTGAGACAGCTGGCACTGGTGCAATCCAGCATTGGGAAACGAGGACGACCCGGCACGGCGCTCACGCGTGACCTCCTGACCACCTTCGGGCCGAAGTACACCCCGACCGGTTCGGACGGCGAGAGCCTGGTCGCAGAGCTGGTCGACGAGTTCTCGCTACCAACCCCTGAGCGGCAGGTCGCCCTCAGCGACGAGCAGGGTTGGATCGGCAACGTCGACTTCCTTTGGCGAGCGTGGATGCTCGTTCTCGAGATCGACGGTGGATGGCACGACGGGCCTCTCGACAAAGAGACGGACCACGTTCGGGACGAACGTGTGCGAGCACTCGGCTACGACGTCTGGCGGTGGCCGTACCGAGACCTGGTGATCTCGACGTCACGCTTCGTCCGCATGCTGCGGTCCCGTCTCGAACTCGGGGGAGAAACGGGCGCGATAGCGCCCGTTTCCATCCAACATTCGTCGCCGACGCCGGGGGATTGGGTCAGTTGAGGCGTTCGACGATCATGGCCATGCCCTGGCCGCCGCCTACGCACATGGATTCCATGCCGTAGCGGGCGCCGGCATCTTCGAGGCCGTTGAGCAGCGTGGCCATGATGCGGGAGCCCGTCATCCCGAAGGGATGGCCGAGGGCGATCGAGCCGCCGTGCACGTTGAGCTTCTCCCACGGGATGCCGAGGTGTTTGGCCGACGGGATCACCTGCGCAGCGAACGCCTCGTTGATCTCGACGAGGTCGATGTCATCGATCGTGAGCCCGGCCCGGCCCATCGCCTGACGGCACGCCTCGATCGGTCCGAGGCCCATGATCTCCGGGTTCAGTCCCGAAACGCCCGACGACACGATCCGGGCGATCGGCTTGATCCCGAGCGCGCTTGCACGCGTGTCCGACATGACGATCACGGCGGCGGCCCCATCGTTCAATGGGCACGCGTTCCCCGCCGTCACCTCACCGTCGGGACGGAACACCGGCTTGAGCTCCGCAAGCTTCTCGACCGTCGTCCCGTCGCGGGGACCGTCGTCCTTCGAGATCACCTTGCCGTCCGGCAACGTCAGCGGGACGATCTCACGCTCGAAGAACCCGTTGTGTTGGGACTCGACCGCGAGCTGCTGCGAGCGAGCAGCGAACTCGTCCATCTGCTGACGGCCCACGTTCTCCGCCAGCCGCACGTTCTCAGCCGTCTGGCCCATCGCGATGTAGATGTCCGGCAGCCCGGACGGCGGCTCCCACGACGACGCACCGTTCGTGCGGTCGCGCGGTGCGCTCCTCTGCAGAGGAGAACTGCGGGTTGTGCGGACCCGTGTCCGCAGCTCCGAACTGGAACCGTGACACGGCCTCGACGCCCGCGCACACGAACGCATCGCCTTCGCCGGCCTTCACCGCGTGTGCCGCCATGCGAATGCCCTGCAGGGACGACGAGCAGTACCGGTTCACGGTCACGCCCGGCACGTCGAGCATCCCGGCGAGGATCGCTGCGACCCGGGCGACGTTGTACCCGGACTCGCCCCCCGGTTGGCCGCATCCGGTGATGAGCTCGTCGACCGATTGCGGATCGAGTTGCGGCACCTTCTCGAGCGCCGCCTTGACGATCGTGGCGGTCATGTCGTCGGGACGGCAGTCGACGAGCGAACCCTTGTTGGCACGACCGATCGGCGTGCGTGCGGCAGAGACGATCACGGCTTCTGGCATGGCGTCGTTCTACTGCGCTGGCGGTCGACGGGCCAACAGGGCACGATCCCTGCCATGAAGTTCGGTGTCCTGCCTCCCTATCGCAGCGGCGTGACCGCGGATCCGCAGTGGATGACGACGTTTGCGCGCGCTGCAGAGGCCTGCGGCTTCGAGTCGCTGTATGCCGCCGAGCACGTCGTCGTCCCGGCCGGCTACACGAGCCGTTACCCGTACAGCGACACCGGGCGCATGACGCTGCCGGACAATGCGGACTTCCCCGATCCACTCGACCTCCTCGCCTTCGTGGCGGGAGCGACCACGACGCTCGGCCTCGGCACGGGACTCCTCGTGTTACCCGAACACCACCCGGTGCAACTGGCGAAGCGCTTGGCGACGCTCGATCGGCTGTCGGGCGGACGCCTCGTCGTAGGTGTCGGCGTCGGCTGGCTGCGCGAGGAGCTCGAAGCGATGGACATCGAGCCGTCGACGCGCGGCGCGCGCGCCGACGAATGCATCGAAGCCATGCGAGTCCTGTGGCGTGACGACGAAGCCTCTTTCCACGGACGCTTCTTCAATTTTGAACGGGCCTGCAGCTTCCCGAAGCCCCGCGACCGGACGATCCCGATCCACATCGGTGGTCACAGTGCGGCCGCGGCCCGGCGCGCGGGTCGGGTAGGAGACGGGTTCCATCCGCTCGGTCTCGAGGGTGAGCAACTCGAGGAACGGCTCGACCAGATGCGCGCCGCGGCAGCCGAAGCCGGACGGGACGCAGACGCCATCGAGCTCACTTTGGGTGGACTGCTGGACCGACTCGACGACGAGCGACTTGCAACGGTCGACAAACACGGCACCACCCGACTCGTGCTGTCGACGCGTGAGCGCGACATCGGCAAAGCAACGGAGCAACTCGGGGACTTCGCGGACAGGTTCATCCGATGAGTAGAAGGCTGCGCTACGGCATGCAGCTCCCCGTCCAGGCGCAGAGCACTTACTTCGTCGAGGACTGGGAGAAGCATGCAGGCGCGCAGGAGCTTGCAGCTGTCGCCCGGACATGCGACGAGACTGGTTTCGACTACGTCGCTGTGTGCGATCACATCGCCATCCCGCGAGCCAGTGCAAAGACGATGAATACGACGTGGTACGACACTGTCGCAACCCTCGGCTGGCTCGCGGCGGTCACGACGAACGTGCGCTTGCTCAGTCACGTGTTCGTGCCCGCCTACCGCCATCCGTTGCAAACCGCGAAGGCGTTCTCGACGCTCGATGCACTGAGTGAGGGCAGGGCGGTTCTCGGTGTGGGCGCCGGACACGTTGAAGCGGAGTTCGACCTGCTCGGCATCTCGTTCGCGGATCGGGGCAAGCTCACCGACGAAGCGGTGGACGCCATTCGCGCCGCGTTCGCCGAGGAGTGGAGCGCGGGCGACTTCGGACAACGGCCACGACCCGTCCAACCAGACGGGCCGCCGATCTGGATCGGCGGCTCGTCGAACGCGGCCATCCGGCGCGCCGCCGAACGAGGCGACGGTTGGCTGCCCCAAGGCACCTTGAAGAAGGACATGCCCGCAGCAATCGAGCGCATCCACGAACTCCGAGGCGCGGCAGGTCGTGGCGGCGAGTTCACCGTCGGCGCGATCGCGCCGTTCGTCTACATCGGCGATCCGGTGTGGGACACGGGCAAGGGTTGCCTCGCGGGCGCGCCCGAGAGGATTGCGGACTACCTGCGGGATTACGCCACGATGGGCGTCGATCAGGTGCAGGTGCGATTCCGGTCTCGCACGTGCGACGAGCTGTGTGACCAGATCCGAGCGTTCGCCGCAGACGTGGTGCCGCTCTTCGACGACGACAAGGGGTGAGGATGGGATTGCTCGACGGCAAGGTCGCGTTGGTGTCGGGTGTCGGTCCCGGCATGGGACGCGACATCTCGCTGCAGCTCGCAGAGCATGGCGCGGACGTCGTGCTCGGTGCCCGCACCGAAGCGAACGTCGACGCTGTTGCCGACGAGGTCGAGGCGCTCGGCCGCAAGGCGGTGCGTACGCCGCTCGACGTCACGGACAAGGACTCGTGCCAGCGAGCCGTCGACACCGCGACGTCCTCGCTCGGCCAGATCGACATCCTCGTGAACAACGCGTTCCACGACGGCGATCACCGGCTGTTCGAGAAGGCGGACTTCGACTCGTGGCGCGCCACGATGGACGTCAACCTGTGGGGAACACTGCAGTTGACGCAAGCAGTCGTGCCGGTCATGAAGCGCCAGCGCGATGGTCGCATCGTCATGGTGAACTCGATGTCGGCGGTCCGCACCGAGCTCCGCTACGGCGCGTACGCGGCATCGAAGTCTGCGCTTGCGACTGCCACGAAGACGCTCGCGCAAGAACTCGGCCAGTACGGGATCCGGGTCAACGGCATCCACCCCGGTTACATCTGGAGCGAGAAGGTCGAGTGGTACGTCAACTTCCTGGCGGAGAAGGAAGGCATCACCTTCGCCGAGAAGAAGGCACACCTGGAGGCCGAGACGGCGCTCGGTTACCTGCCGCACTCGTCGGAGATCGCGGGGTCGGTCGTGTTCTTCGCTTCGGACCTGTCGAAGTGCGTGACCGGCCAGGCGCTCGGTGTCAATGCTGGACACTGGTTTCAGGGCTTCTGAATGATCAAGCTCACTGTGCTGGTGAAGCGGAATCCGGCGCTCACCGTCGAGGATTTCCACGAACGGTGGCGCGCGCACGGCCGGATGATCGCCGGAGAGCCAGCGTTCCGTCCTTACATCCGTCGCTACGAGCAGAACCATCGTGTGCAGGCGGACTACCGCAACGGAGACACCTACGACGGCATGGCCATCCAGTGCTTCGACTCGTACCACGACTTCGTCGCGATGCTGCAAGACCCTGCCTACGCCGAGAAGATGCAGCCCGACGAGAGTCGCATCCTCGACATGGACAAGATCGTCGTGATCTTCACCGAAGAGGCCGAGGTCTTCATTGACTGAGAACCTGTGGCGCAAGGTCGCACTCGTCACCGGCGGCGCGTCCGGGATCGGCGCTGCGACCGCGAAGTTGTTTGAGGACTTCGGTGCAGTCGTGGTCGTGGCCGATCTAGGCGGCGAGAGTCCCGTGGACGTCACCGACGAGAGGGCGGTCGACGAACTCGTCGACACAATCGTCGCGGACCACGGTCGGCTCGACATTGCAGCCAACGTGGCCGGAACATCCGGCACGTACGCCAATGTGGCCGACGCGACGACCGAGTCGTGGCGTCAAACCTTGCAAGTGAACCTCGACGCCGTCTTCTTCTGCCTGCGAGCAGAACTTCGTGCGATGCAGGCCGCGGGCAATGGAGGCACCATCGTCAACGTCGCTTCGTCAGCGGGGAAGATGGGCGTGCCGGGACTAGCGGCGTACTCCGCGAGCAAGCACGGTGTCATCGGCCTGACGAAGTCCGCGGCGCTCGAGGTCGCCGGCGACGGCATTCGGGTCAACGCCGTCTGTCCGGGGACGATCCGAACGCCCATGTTGCGCGGTTTCGTCGGCGGTGACGAGGAGACGCTCGAGAAGATGGGACGGCGAGCGCCGATCGGTCGAATCGGCGAGCCCGAGGAGATCGCCGAAGCGGTCGTCTGGCTCTGCTCCGACGCCGCCTCGTTCGTGACCGGCCACGCGCTCGAGGCGGACGGCGGCGTGGCGGCGATTTAGCCATCGACGACCGTTCTCCGGGGAGAAACGGGCGCTATAGCGCCCGTTTCCATCCAACATTCGTGCCGGTCAGGTCCGGAAGGCGGCGATCACGTCGGCGAAACGTTCGACCGGCGCGGTGTCGGCCAGGTCGGACAGCGACACGATCGCGGTCTGCACGCCGGCGTCCGCCAGCTCGCGGTAGCGGCCGATCAGTTCCTCGGTCGACCCGTAGTTCACGGACGACAGTTGCGTGACCGTGATCTCCGACGGATCGCGGTCGACCTCTGCGCAGTGACGACGGAGCACGTCGATCTTGTGTCGGATGGTGTCCGGCTCGCCGAACAAGTTGCATGCATCCGCGTGCCGCGCCACGAGTCGCAACGTCTTTCGTTCGCCGGAGCCGCCGATGAGGACCGGAATCCGCTCCTGCAACGGACGCGGATAGCAGATCGCTTCCGGAACGTCGATCGTTCGCCCCAGGAACTCGGGCGACCCGGGCCCCCACATGAGCGGTAGCAGTTCGAGCGCGTCCTCGAGCATCTCGTAGCGCCGCCGCGTCAGTGGGAACTCCCAGCCGTACAGCTTGTGCTCGCGCGCGAACCACGCCGCGCCGAGGCCGCACATCGCCCGCCCGCCCGACAGCACGTCCAGCGTCGCGACGATCTTTCCCAGATGCGCCACGTTTCGGTAGGTGATGCCGGTGACGAGGACGCCGAGTCGCGCCCGTGACGTGACCGCGGCGAGATAGCCCAGCGTCGTGTAGCTGTCGAGCATCTCTTCCCACTCCCGGCCGACGCCCGGGATCTGCAGGAAGTGGTCCATCACCCAGATGCTCGTGAAGCCGGCCTCCTCGGCCGCGGGCGCGATCGATGCCAAACGCGGCGCGATCTCCACGGGGCCTCCGGGCCATGTGAAGCGCGAGATCTGCAAACCGAACTCCAACGGCACTGGCTGCTCCTTCTGCCGCAGGGCGGACTGGGGTGCGGTGACGAACGGCGGAGGAACGAGAACGACGTCCGACGGAGTGAATACCGCCGTGAAGCCTTCGTCCCCGATGGTCGACTGCAGCGCTGCGGTGGCGCGCAACTGGGAAGCCAGCACCTTCGGGGGTACGGGAACCGCGCGTACACGGTTGCGGGCGCGGCACAACTCCTGGTCCGGCTCGAACAACACCGCGTACGCCGGCACGCGATGCCGCGCCGCCGCCGACAGATACGCGCCACGTCGTTCGGACTCGAGGGCAGTCGAGTCGACGACCGTCGTCAATCCACGTCGGAGCCGCTTCTCGACGACGAGGTCGAGCACTTCGAACGCGTCCTTGCTGGCGCGCTGGTCGTGCTCACCCCGGCCGACGACTGCGCGCATCCGATCGGACGACACGATCGAATCCGCTTCGAACCACTGCGCGGCCCAGTAGGACTTGCCGCACGACGACGCGCCCACCAGCACGACGAGACTCGGGTCAGGCAGCCGCATGATCGCGACCGTCTACCAGAGCTGATCGGTGTACGTGTCGGTGCCGGGGATGGTCGGGATGAACGGCGCGGTCCACAGCATGCGCCCGATGCCATCGCGCTCGAGCTCGGCGGCAGCGTCGTGCTGCTCGTCCCACCACTCCACGGGCGAGTCCGTGGTGAACGACAGGTTCAGCACGCGCCGGTCGAGGTGGTCGAGACCTGCCTGGGTGACCGGCGCTCCTTCCGGCAACGGAATCGGCGTGAAGCCGATCTCGAGCTCGGGCAGGTAGGAGTGCTGCACCCAGTCTCCGAGCCGGGCGGCGTCGACGCCGTCAGCGAGCTCGACCAGCGTCGCTGTCAGTCCTCCGAACGGGTGATCGAGCGCGAGCTCGGCGGGGACACCGTCGCCGGCCTGAGCCGTCCATGCATGCCGGTACAGCAGCGTGTGGATGTGGTCGCGTTCCGCGAACATCCGGCCGTGTTCGTGCAGCCAGTTGACCTGGCGCAGCGCCCACTCGACGTGCGCGTCATGACGGCCGTCGAGGATCCAGTAGACCGCGAGGTACGAGCCGAGGTCGCGTCCGCCGAAGACGTCGGGGTCGGCGCCGAAGCGCAGGTCCTTCAGCCCCCGCGTGGCGACCCACCGACGGCCGGCGAACAGCCACGGCCCGACCATGCACCCCGCGTAGAAGTGATCGCGCTCGTACCACCGGTTGTACGCGACCTCGTGGCCGCGGTGCGGCTCGACCATCGTGAACAACATCGACCCGAGGCGAATCTCGCCGCCGAGGTCACTCACGTATGTCGTAGCGCTCCAAGCCGAATGCCGAGATCGCGTTGCCTCGGATGAGCTTGTAGATCTCGTCGTCGTCGAGGCCCGCCTTCTCGCAGATCTCGGACGCGACTTCCTTGCTGCGAGGGAACGTCGAATCGGCGTGTGGGTAGTCGGTTTCGAAGCAGATCTGATCCATGCCGATGACGTCGCGGTTCTTCAAGCCGATCTCGTCGTCGAAGATGCACCCGTACACGCGGCCTGGCAGGTAATCGGACGGACGCTTCGGCAGCGATGTTCCGAAGCTGTTGGCGCTGCGCTCGGCCCAGAGCTTGTCCGCGCGCTCGAGCACATACGGCATCCAACCGACCTGTCCTTCTGAGTAGGCAATCTTGAGCGTCGGGAAGCGCTCGAGCGTGCCCGAGAAGATGTAGTCGAGCATCGAGCCCATCGCGTTGGAGAACGTGAGCGTCGAGCTCACGATGAACGGCGCGTCCGGTGAGGTCGCGGGCATGCGGGACGAGGACCCGATGTGCATGCAGACCACAGTGCTGGTCGCTTCGCATGCTTCGAAGAGTGGGTCCCAGAACTTGTCCTTGTCGTGCACGGACGGCAGCCCGAGCGGGTACGGGTTCTCGGAGAACGCGATGGCGAAGCTGCCCTTGTCAGCGCAGCGGCGCACCTCGTCCGCGCACAGCTGCGCATCCCACAGCGGCACCATCGTCAGCGGGATCAGGCGGCCTTTCGCGTCGCCGCCGCACCACTCGTCGATCATCCAGTCGTTGTAGGCCTGCACACAGAGCAGCGCGAGGTCGGCGTCGCCGCCTTTCTTGACCTGCTCGTAGAACGTCTGACCGCAGAAGCGAGGAAGTGTGTTCGGGAAGCAGATCGACGCCTCGACATGGTTCGCGTCCATGTCGGCGAGGCGGTCCTTCTGCTTCCAGCAACCGGGACGGATCTCGTCGAAGGTGACCGGCGTGACGTCGAGCTCGTCGAAGCCGACCGCGGCCGAGAGCTTCGGGAACGGATAGACGAGGTCGTCGTAGAGCCACCAATCGCACCACTCGCCGTCGTCGACGCCCTTCTCGTACGAGAAGACGCCACCTGTGAACGAGAACTTCGCCTTGTCTCGCTCGACCCGTGGTGCTCGGTCGGCGAACTTCCCGGTGATCCTCGCCGTCCAGAGGTCGGGTGGCTCGACGACGTGATCGTCGACCGAGATGATCCGAGGTATCTCCGGCATGGGGCTCAGACTAGAACGCGTTCTAGTCTGTCGCCATGCCCTACGCGATCGTGAACCCGGCGACGGAGCAGGTCGTCGGCGAGGCGCCCGAGGACTCCGTCGAACAGGTCGAGGCCACCGTGGCGGCCGCGGCAGAGGCGTTCCCCGCGTGGAGCCGGACGTCGCCGCAGGAGCGGGCGGCCCTGCTCGATCGCGCCGGCGACATCATCCGCGACCACATGGACGAACTGATCCCCCTCGTGCAGGCAGAGACAGGGGCGACCATGCGTGTCACGAAGACGATGCAGGTGCCGACGTGTGTCGAGCGGTTCCGCCGCTACGCGCGTGGCGCGGTCGAACCGAACATCATCGGCCTGCCGCCGGGGGAGATGCCCACGACCGCGCTCGCGCCTGGAGGCCTGATGGGCGCGATCGCGGTACGTCAGCCGGTCGGTGTCGTCGCGTGCATCACGCCGTACAACTTCCCGATCGTGAACATGGCCGGCAAGATCGGACCTGCGCTCGCCATGGGCAACACGGTCGTGGTCAAGCCGGCGCCACAGGACCCGCTTGCTGTCATCCGCGTGTGCGAGCTCGTACGGCAAGCGGGCTTTCCGGACGGAGTCATCAACGTGGTCACCGGTTCCGGCGCCGACGTCGGTGAAGCGCTCGTTGCATCGAAGCACGTGGACATGGTCAGCTTCACCGGGTCCACGTCAGTCGGTCAGCGCATCGGTGCGGTCGCTGGGCACGACATGAAGCGTCTGCTGCTCGAGCTCGGCGGCAAGGGTGCTGCGGTGGTATTCGACGATGCCGACCTGCGCACAGTGATCTCGACGATCGTGAGCGTGTGGGCGTTCCATTCGGGCCAGATCTGCACAGCCCCGACGCGCGTGCTCGCGCAACGTGGTGTGTACGACGAGCTCGTCTCGGGGTTGCAAGCCGCGGCAGGGTCGTTGAAGGTCGGCGACCCGCTCGAGAAGGACACGGTGCTCGGCCCCGTCATCACTGCCGCACATCGGGACCGGGTCGAGTCATACGTGCGCGCCGGGACCGATGAGGGAGGCACGGTCGTCGCCGGCGGCGAACGTCCGGACATGGAGACGGGGTTCTACGTCGCACCCACGTTGATCGCCGAGTGCAAGGGGGGAATGAAGGTCGTACAAGAGGAGATCTTCGGTCCGGTCGTCGTCGTCGTCCCGTTCGACGCGGAGGACGAGGGCGTCGCGCTCGCGAACGGCACCGACTTCGGCCTGTACGACTACGTGTTCTCGGCCGACACCGCCCGCGCCATGCGTATGGCGAAGTTACTGCGCAGCGGCAACGTCGGCATCAACACCGCGCAACGCAATCACGAGGCCCCGTTCGGCGGCTTCAAGCTCTCAGGCGTCGGCCGCGACGGCGGCTCTTTCGGCCTCCACGCCTACTCCGAGCTGCAGAGCATCGTCTGGCCCGGCTAGCTCCGCTGATTTCGGCGTTCATCAGCCACACAGGATGTGGCTGACGAACGCAATTTCGAGAGGGGGGTCAACTCCGGAAGGAGAAGTCGGTGCCGGCGACGACGGCTTTGCTCAAAGGACGAACGAGGGCGCGGAGCTCATCGCATCCGTCTTGTCCGAGGTGGAGCCACGGGGCCATCGCGAGCAGATCGGTCCGGTCCTCGATCGCCTGATGGAACGTGTTGCCTTCATCGGTGAAGGCTCCCTCGTCGTCGATGAGGCCTCGGTCACGGAGACGCGACACGGCGGCGTTCCAATCCTCGTCGCTCCAGGCGCGCGAGGTCTGAAGCGGCGCCCGACCGACGTCGGCCGTCGCGGCGTGCAGCACCAACGCCTCGACGGGATCGACGCCTGCGCTGACGAGGCAGACCACGTGACCGTCGCCGCGGAACTCACGTAGCACCGATATCGCGTGCCACAGCACCACGTGTGGTTGCACGGGCCACGGAAGCGACGCGTGCGCTGCCGCGAGCGGACGGCCAGGCAGCGTGCATCCCTCCGCGGCAGTTCTTGCGAGTGAGGCCGCTCGGGCCAGCGATGGCGACTCGATCTCGTCCCCGAGCACGCGTCGCAAAGCCTTGTCAACTGCGTCGAACCGGGCCTTCACGACGGCGACCGGCGACGCCTTCGACCACGCGGCAGGTAGCGCGTGCGTGATCAACGAAGGGTTGAAGTTGTAGAAGGCGGCGACGACGACGCTCGGCTCGACCGCGCCCATGGGTGCCGACCGTGATGCGAAGTAGCCGTCCCGCCCGTCGATACCAAGGGCCTCGTAGGCGTCAAAGGCCTCGGGGGCGAAGTACACCATGCCGTGGTAGGGCTCGAGGGTCCGCCACATCTTGCGTGCCATGATCGAATTCACAGGGCGAACGTAGTCACGCGGGTCGAAATGTTGCCCAAAACTAGAACGTGTTCTAGTCTGGCGCACGGTGGCAGCCTACGATCTGGTGATCCGCAACGGCGTCGTCGTGGACGGCACGGGACTGCCACGACGGCGGGCAGACGTGGCCGTCCTCGCCGGCCGGATCGCCGAGATCGGGTTCGTGGACGGCACCGGGGCCAGCGAGCTCGACGCCGGCGGCCGGGTCGTCGCCCCGGGCATCGTCGATCCGCACACCCACTACGACCCGCAGCTGACGTTCGAACCGTACGCGACGTCGAGCTGCTTTCACGGCGTCACGACGGTGGTCGCCGGCAACTGCGGCTTCTCGGTGGCGCCGTTGCGGCCAGGCGACTCCGACTGGCTCATCCAGCTGTTCGCACGCGTCGAAGGCATGGATGCTGCTGCCCTCGGCGGCATCCCGTTCGACGGCTTCGAGACCTTCCCCGAGTACCTGCGCACTCTCGAAGGGCGTATCGGTGTGAACGCCGCGTTCTACGTCGGCCACTGCGCGGTGCGTCGTTACGTGATGGGTGACGCGTGCCAGGAGCGCGAGGCTACGGACGACGAGACCGACGAGATGGCCGCGATCGTCGCCGAAGCGATGGAATCGGGCGCGGCCGGCTTCTCCTCCACACACTCGCCGACGCACTTCGACTCGGCCAACCGGCCGGTCCCCAGCCGCCTGTCCTCACCCCGCGAACTCGAACGCCTCGTGTCCGCCGCCGGCCAGGCAGCTCGCGGCGGTTCGATCGCGTATCTGCCGCTCTCGGCAGTCGGCGGCATCACACCCGAAGACGAAGCGTTGCTCGTGCGGTTGTCGCTCGCGTCGCGGATGCCGGTCGTCATCCAAGGCCTCGGCGCCCGGTCGAAGGTCGACGCGCCGACGGCAGGTTGGGACAACGCCAAGCGGTTCGTCGACGAAGCGACCGACCGGGGTGCCGCGGTGTACTCGCTCGCGATGTCCAAGCCGTTCAACCGGACGTTCACGCTTGCCGCGGGAACGACCATGTACGAAGGCGCGCTCGAGTTCAACCGCATGTTCACGGATGCGACCGACGTCGGCTCGCGCACGGCCCTGCTGCGCGATCCGTCGTTCCGGGATGCCATCCGTCATTCGGTCGAGAACCCCAACCGCGATCCGGCCCAAGGTGCGACGTTGCCGCCACCGCACTGGGACGTCCTGCACGTCAGCAAGGTGTCGCGTCCGGAGAACGACAAGTACGTCGGCCGCGCGCTCCCTGACGTCGCGGCCGAGCTCGGCGTGCATCCGACGGACGCGATGATCGACATCGCATTGTCGGAGAACCTCACGACCGAGTTCCTCTGGCGCACCGAGACGCAGGAGTGGATCGACGGCACCCGAGAAGCGCAGGCCGACCCGCACATGCTGGTGGGAACGAGCGACGGCGGTGCGCATCTCGACCGTGACGACGGCGCCGAGGCCCACAGCTACTTCTTGAAGAACTGGGTGCGGGACTGGAAGGGCTTCACGCTCGAAGAAGGTGTGCGCCAGATCACGGCCATTCCGGCTGCTCTGTGCGGCATCATCGACCGAGGCGTGCTGCTGCCCGGCTACGCCGCCGACATCTACATCTTCGATCCGGACACGATCGGTCCCGCCCACAAAGAGTTCGTGCACGACTTCCCCAACGGCGCAGGACGGTGGACGTCGAAGCCCGACGGTGCGTACGCGACGATCGTCAACGGCCAGCCCATCGTGCTCGAAGGCGAGCTCCAGCAGGACGCCGGCCTGCCCGGACGGGTTCTGCGTCCCAACGCACGCGCCGACGCTCCAGGACGCGCGTGATGAGAGCAATCGTGTGGACGGGCGAGCTCGAGGTGCGCGACGACGTGGACGTGCGCGCGCCCCTGCCTCATGAGGTGAAGGTTCGCGTCCACAACGCCGGCCTTTGTCACAGCGACATCTCGGTGATCGACGGCACGATCCCGTTCCCGACGCCGGTCGTGATGGGCCACGAGGGCGCCGGCGTGGTGGAGGAGGTCGGCACTGCGGTGCAGAAGGTCGCCGTCGGCGACCACGTCGTACTCACCACCCTGGGCAACTGCGGCCAGTGCGACGCGTGCGACCGGGGGCAACCGACTCATTGCCGTGACACGTTCGGGAAACTGCCCCGTCCCTTCACCGTCGGCGGTGAAAAGGCGTTCCAGTTCGCCAACGCAGGTGTGTTCAGCGAGCACACGGTGGTGAGCGAGACGCAAGCCATCGTCATCGACAGGTCTGTGCCACTCGAGGTCGCGTGCCTCATCGGATGCGCTGTCGTGACCGGAACAGGGGCGGTGCTCAATCGGGCACGAGTGCAACCGGGGCAGACGGTCGTCGTCATCGGTGCCGGCGGCATCGGTCAATCCGTCATCCAGGCGGCACGCCTTGCCGCAGCCGTCCGCATCGTCGTCGTCGACGCCAACCCCGCGAAGGAAGCGGTCGCCCGCCAGTTCGGCGCAACCGATTTCATCGACGCCAGTGCGGTGGACGACACCGTTGCCGCAATCAAGGACCTCGGCCTCGACGACGGTGCCGATCACGTCTTCGAGTGCGTCGGGCATCCCGCGCTCGTTCGCAACGCCGTCGACATGCTCGACTGGGGCGGCACGTGCACGCTGCTCGGTGTCCCAAAGCTCGGCACAGAGGCGAGCTTCGTCGTCAACTCGCTCTACAACGACAAGTCGATCCTCGGTTGCCGGTACGGCTCGACGCGCCCGCATCACGACATCCCGATGCTCGTCCGCTTCTACCAGGACGGGCGCTTGCAGCTCGACGAAATGGTCTCGCAGCGCTATCCGCTCGGCGACATCCGTCAAGCCCTCGACGACATGCACGCCGGCAAGCTCAACCGCGGCGTGCTCGACGTCGTGGACCTGACCCACACCTAGGAGACAACTTCCACATGGAGTTCGGCATCTTCGCCCAGCTGTTCGTGCCTCAATTCGAGCGCGACGTCGACCCTGCGGCCGAGCACAAGCGGATCATGCGCAACGTCGACATCTCGCTCGCCGCTGAACGAGCGGGGCTGAAGTACGTGTGGTGCCCGGAGCACCACTTTCTCGACGAGTACTCGCACATGCCCGGCCCTGAGGTGTTCCTGTCGTACGTCGGCGCGCAGACCGAGCGCATCCATCTCGGTTCGGCGATCTTCAACCTCACGCCACCTGTGAACAAGCCGGCGCGCGTCGCCGAGACTGTCGCGTTGATGGATCACCTGCTCGACAACCGATTCGAGTTCGGCACCGGTCGTGGCTCGTCGACCACCGAGGTGTTCGGGTTCGACATCGACGATCTCGCGCTCACGAAGGAGATGTGGCGGGAGACGATCACCGAGATCCCGAAGATGTGGAAGAACGGCAAGTACAGCTACGAAGGCAAGTTCTTCCGCATGCCGGAGCGTGAAGTGTTTCCCAAGCCGCACGGGCCCGCCCATCCCGCCATGTGGGTGGCGGCGGGTTCACCGCCGACGTTCGGCGAGGCGGGCTCCCTGGGACTGGGCGCCTTCTGCTTCTCCGAGGGCTCACCTCGGGAGATCGAGCCGCTGGTGAAGAACTACAAGAACGCCATCGCCGACGCCACACCGGTCGGGGACTACGTCAACGACAACATCATGGCGGTGACGAACCTGGTGTGCATGGAAGACCGCGACGAAGCGTTCCGTTCCGCCGCCGACATGAAGATGAACTACTACACGAGCCTCATGCACCACTGGCTCGACAACATCCCGACGCCCGACGGGTTCCCGAAGTGGCCGGACATCCTGCCCGAGCCGACCCCGGAGCAGATCGAAAAAGCGACGGCGGCCGGCTACGCGGTCGTTGGCGATCCCGACGATTGTGCGAAGGCGATCCAACGTTGGGCTGACATCGGCATCGACCAGCTGACGTTCAGTCCCACGACGAACACGCTGACCACCGAGACCGTGATCGCGTCGATGGAGCTGTTCGGCAAGGAAGTCCTGCCGCAGTTCGACAAGGACCCGGTGCACTCCACGACGAAGTACCGGGAAGCCGCCGCCCGCGGGTGACGCTGCCCGAAGAGTTCGTCGAGCTCGCCGCACGGGTCTCCAACTGGGGACGGTGGGGTGACGACGACGAGATCGGCACGCTCAACTTGATCGACGGCGAGGCGGTGCGGCGAGGGGCAGCCGCGGTCCGGACCGGCAACCGGTTCTCACTGGCAGTGCGACTCGACCAACACAGCCCCCAGGTTGGGTCGATTCCCGGACGAATCAACCCACTTCACGCCATGGTGGCCATCAACAGGCAGTATCAGGGGACCCTCGACGGGTTCTGCACCAGTGACGACATCGTGACCATGGGCTTGCAGGCGGCAACGCACTGGGATGCCCTCAGTCACGTGAGTTACGGCGGAAAGCTCTACAACGGCTTCCCGGCGTCATCGATCACGGCGGAGACCGGAGCGACGAGATGCGGGATCTCCCGCATCCCGACGTTGGTATCTCGCGGTGTCCTTCTCGATGTCGCCCGCGCGCTGGGGCGCGAGCGGCTCGAGGGCGGCTACGGCATCACACCCAACGCACTCGACGCGGCGCTCGCGCTTGCCGGTGACGGGCTCACGATCGAGCCGGGCGACGTCGTGCTCGTACGCACGGGCAACATGCAGCTCTTCAGGTCCCGGGATCGACAGACCTACACCGCCGGAGCCCAACCGGGGCTCACCATGGCAACGGTGCAATGGTTTCGCGATCGGGATGTCGCCGCCGTCGCGACCGACACGGTGTCCTTCGAGGTGTACCCGGGCGAACGCGACGACGTGTTGTTCCCTGTGCACCTTTTGCATCTCCGTGACATGGGTCTGACGCAGGGACAGAACTTCGACCTCGAGGCGCTGTCGGTCGACTGTGACGGCGACGGTGTCTATGAGTTCCTACTCGAAGCATCCCCACTCCCGTTCACGGGTGCGGTCGGGTCGCCCGTGAACCCCGTAGCGATCAAGTAGCGCTTGCGCGAATCAATTTCCGACAGAGACGTAGAGAGGAGCGGCCATAGGATTTCGGTCGACGGTGGGGAGGACGCTCGTGACCGACAGATCCGGGGCGCGCAAGCGCGAGAAGGTCGCCGTTCTGGGTGGCGGCGTCGCAGGGCTCACCGCGGCGCTCGAGTTGTCGGCGACGCCCGAGCTGCGCGACCGGTACGAGATCACGGTTTATCAACTCGGCTGGCGATGCGGCGGCAAGTGTGCGACCGGTCGCGATCCTGCCAACGCGAGCAGAGTCGAAGAACACGGGCTTCATCTCTGGTTCGGGGGTTACGACAACTCCTTCAAGCTCTTGGCCACCTGCTACGACGAGCTCGCTCGCCCGGCAGGCGCGCCCTTGGCCACGATGGATGATGCGTGGCATCCGTTGTCGTGCGTGCTGCTCTACGACGACAGCGACGGCCAATGGTCGTTCGTGAGGCGGCGGTTCGCGATCGCGCCAGGGCGTCCGTGGGAGGACGCCCTCGTTCCGCGCTGGTGGAACCTGATCTTCATCGTGCTCCAGTGGATCTCGCCGCGACTGCGCGAGTCGCAGGCTCGTGATCTCCAAAGGCAGCTGCGAGCTCGTGATCGCCGGATGCGCCTCGGATCGGTGATCGCCCGCGGTGCCGGCAACATGATCCAGCAAGGTTTGGTCGCCGGAGCACACGCGTGGGTCAGATGGCAGCGCAAGCGTGATCCGACGCGCGAGCGTGCACATCCGACGGCGTGCGTCGCGGAGCACGTACGCAGCTTGCTGTTGATGCGAGCTCGCAGGCGGATGCACGACAGAGCGACTCGCCAAGGTTTTGCCCACGTCGATGTGCTGTTGACTTCATTGATCGGCATCATCCGCGACGATGTGTTGTGGCGGGGTTTCGACTCGATCAACGACCTCGATTTCCGCGAGTGGCTCGTCAAGCACGGCGTGCAACAGGAGACGCTCACCAGCCCGGACGTCCGCGTTGCCTACGACGAATCGTTCGCCAACGTAACCGGACCCAACGCCATCGTGGGCGGTTCGCCGGCAAGTGTTTACAAGCCGGACCCTGCGTTCGTGGCCGGCGCCGCCCTCTACGGGCTGCTGCGCACGGAGCTCCCGTATCGGGGAAGTGTGATGTGGCAGCCGACGGCGGGCATGGGTGACACCGTGTTTGCACCGATGTACGACACCCTCGTCAAACGGGGTGTATGCGTCGAGTTCTTCCAAGGCGTCACGAAGCTCGGCGTCGATCCGGTACGCCATGTCGTCGACCACATCGAGGTCGTGCAGCAGGCGCGGCCAATCGGCCACTTCGACCCGCTGATCGACGTCAAGGGACTGCGCTGCTGGCCCGCGTACCCGAAGTGGGATCAGCTCGAGGACGGTGACGAACTGCGCACACGCGCTGTCGACTTCGAACGTGGCGAGGCCGAGGCAGACGCGTCGACTCGCACCTTGACCCTCGGCGAGCACTTCGACACGGTCGTGCTCGCGATCTCGGCTGCCGCCCTCCCGCCCATCTGCGGTGACCTCATGGCCGCCAACCCGGCGTTCGCGAACATGCTGCGTCACACCAACACCGTGATGACCCAAGCCTTCCAGGTGTGGCTGACGACCCCGCCGGCGCAGCTCGGTTTCGAGCACGAGCACGCGGCGACGTCGACGTTCATCGAGCCGCTCGACACGGGATGCGACAACTCGCAAGTCCTCGACTCCGAGGACTGGCCCGCCGGCAACGAACCGGCTTCGCTCTGGTACTTCTGCGGGGTCCTGCCCGATGTCGCCGGTGACGATGCGACCGTCACGACGCAACGAGCGAAGGACGGCGCGATCCACTACTTGAACGAGATCGGCGCGCAATGGCCTGAGGCTGTCGCTGGCGGCCAGTTTCGATGGGACCTACTCGTCGCACCAGCCAGCACGCAGGGCAAGACACGATTCGATTCGCAGTACTGGCGCGCCAACTCCGCGCCCACGGAGCGGTACGTGCAGACGCCTCCCGGCTCGCTCGAGCATCGGCTGCGCGCCGACGAGTCAGGATTCTCGAACCTCTACTTGGCCGGCGACTGGACGCGGAACGGCTTCAACATCGGGGCAGTCGAAGCGGCGGTCATGTCCGGGATGCAAGCATCGCGGGCCATCTCCGGATCTCCGCAGTACATCGCGTGGGAGGGCGGCATGTGGACGGCATGCTGACCGCCTCGCCGACCGACGCGCAGCTGCCGTCGGGACTCATCACGTTCCTGCTCAGCGACGTCGTCGGCTCTACGCGTCTGTGGGAGGCCGTGCCGGACCTGATGACCGGGTGCCTCGAACGTCACGACCAGTTGGTCGGCGAGGCCATCGCCCGCTCCGGAGGGGTGCTGCTCAAGTCCAAGGGTGAAGGCGACTCGACGTTCAGCGTCTTCGAGCGGGCCGTGGACGCCGCTGCGGCCGCTCTTGTCGTGCAACGGAGGATGTTCGACGAGCCGTGGCCCGACGAGTGCAAGGTCTCGATCCGTATCGCCCTTCACTCCGGTGAGGCCATCGAACGCGATCGCGACTACTTCGGCCGTACGGTCAACCGGGCGGCACGGCTTAGGAGCATCGCCGGGCCGGGTGACGTGCTCGCGAGCAAGGTCACGGCTGACCTCGTCGCCGATCAACTGCCCGCTGGCGCACGCCTGATCGAGCTCGGCGTCGAGCAACTCCGCGATCTCGACAACCCGGAGACGGTGTACCTCTTGACCGAGCGCGACGACGTGGCGCGCCGCGCCACGACCGTGACCGACGAGCGGCTGCCGTTGCCCTCGCGCCTACGGGCCGCGACGACGCAAGTGTTCGTCGGCAGAGCGCCGGAGCGCGAGCGGATCGACGATGCATGGCAGCGCGTGATGGACGGCCACCCGGCCTTCGTCGTGGTGGAGGGCGCGCCGGGTATCGGCAAGAGCCGCTTGGCGGCGGAGGTCGCCTCGTCGCTGTACGACCAGGGCGCCACGGTACTCACTGGACGGTGCGACGAGTTCACTGGTTCCCCGTTCCAACCATTCGCGGCCGCGTTCCGGTTCGTCGCCGAACGAACGTCGCCCCGTGCGCGACTTGGAGCAACGAGCGACCGGACTGCGGCGCTGGCCCGCCTCGCCCCTGACCTTGTCCCGGCCTCTCGCAGCGAACCTGCGGTGCCGGACGTCGAGCTCGAGCGCGAGCGCCTCGTCGCGGCCGTCGGTGCGTGGTTCGAATCGCTGTGTGAGACCGCTCCGCTCCTCCTCGTCATCGACGATCTGCAGTGGGCAACCGAGACGACGGTGCAGCTGCTCGAAGCTCTTCTGTTGGACGGCGCGGCACGCCGGATGCTCATGCTGGCCACGGCTCGCACCGCCGCCACGATCGACAGCCCGATCCGCGAACTGGCCACGGGTGCGCACCGGTTCGCGTTCTCCTTCGAGGAGGTCGTGCTCGGCGGGCTGTCGCTCGACGAGACCGAGTCGTTGCTGAGCTCTGCGCCGACGGCGACAGACCATGACGCGGCCGAAGTGCACGCCCTGACGGGTGGCAACCCTCTCTTCGCCCTTGCGGTCGGCTCGTCGGGCACGGTCGGTGATCGGCGCCAGCTTCCGGCGTCGGTCCACGCGGTGATCGACCAGCAAGTCGCGGCACTCGGCGACGCCGCTCGATCCTTTCTCGAGGCTGCCGCGATCCTTGGCACCTCGTTCGAGGTCGACTTCGCGGCGCAAATGGCCGAGGCCTCGTTCGAAGTCGTCGAGACGACACTCGATCGTGGTGAGCGACTGCTCGTCCTCCATGAGCAGTCCGCCGGAGCCCTGCATCTCTACGAGTTCAATCACGCGTTGTTCGCGTCGGCGCTGACCGACCACCTAACAGCCATCCGCCGGCGCCGGCTGCATGCTGCGGCCAGCCGGACTCTGTCCGCCGCACCGATGGTGCAAGGCGACCACGCGAGTCGGGTCGCCCATCACGCGAGCAACGCCGGCATCGCGTTGCCTTCGCGGGATGCGATCGCGGCGTTTCGTGCGGCGGGAGCGCAGGCGCGCGACCGCATGGCGATCCGCGAAGCGGTCGACTGGTTCGAGCTGGCGCACGACCGGCTCGACGCCGTCGACGACGCTCGTCTGGCCATCGAGGTCGACACGCAACTCGGCGCCGCACGCCATGCGGCCGGTGATGCGGACGGCATCGTTCTCCTCACCGACGCGGCCGATCGAGCGCGGGTGTTGGGCGACGGTGAGTTGCTGGCCAAAGCCCTGATCCCCGGTGACCTCGGTGGCGCAACAGCGCTGCTCAGCACCGACGAGCATCGGGTGGTGGCGCTGGAGGCTGCTCTGTCGTTGCTGCAGGAAGGCGACAGCGAGCTCCGCGCGCTCGTGTTGGTGACCCTCGCCGGTGAGCTCACGTACCGCGATGACGAGGGCCGTCGATTCGAGCTCGCCGACGAGGCGCTGGCGATGGCGAAACGACTCGGACCCGATGCCCTCGCGGCTGCCGTCCTCGAGGATCGGTTGGCACTGTTCTCCGGTCCTGCGTTCATCGAGCAGCGCCTCCGCGAGACCGATGAGCTGCTCGCGATGCTCGACGAAGGAGCGTCGGGTCACCGCCGCTTCGTGTGGCTCGGCTTTCGCAGCCACGTGCTCGAGCAGCTCGCGCGGGCGGACGAGGGTCGAGCGTGCATGGATGCCATGCGTTCGATCGCGGAGGAAGAGCAACTGCTCCCGCGTCACCAGCTCACGTACAGCATGATGCTGGCGGGTTGGTACTTGCTCGGCGGTGAGCTACTGGCTGCCGAGAGCGAGATCCGCGCCGCATACCGCCACGTGCGACGGCTCGGCGTCGCCAACCTTGGTGCGGCCACGGCGCGCCAGATGCTCGGCGTTCGGTTCTGGCAGGACCGAGTCGACAGCATGCTCGACGCGGTTGCTTTCGGCGTGACCGTCAACCCGATCCTGCGTTCCCATCACGCGTACTGGCTGCTGCAAGCAGGGCAGTTGCACGAGTCAGCGCGCGTTTGGAGTGAGTGGGACGACGACAGTCTCGAGCCGATGCTCGCCGTTGGTGGCATCGGAGAGTCGTGCGTGATCGAAGCCGCGGCGGTGTGCGCCGCGTTCGACGATGCCGTTCGGTGCCGGACGTACTACGACCTCCTTTCGCCGTTCGGTGAGCGAATCGTCAACCCGTACGCACCCGACCAGCCGACACATCACTATCTCGGCTTGCTCGCGGACGCGATGGACGAGAACGAGCAGGCCGTCGCACACTTCGACGCGTCGATCGAGCTCGCTAGACGAGTGGGCGCTCCACTGATGGAAGCGCGGTCCTCACTCGAGCTCGCTCGGCTGCTGGCCAGCCTCGATCGGGACGAGCAACGCGATCGCGCGATCGAGTTGGCACGCGCTGCTTTCGTCACCGGAGACGTGCTCGAATCGGCATGGCTGCTGCGGAACAGCACCGAGCTCGCTCGAGATCTCGACGTGACCCTGCGCTGACCTCTATCTGGGGGCTGCGCCCCCTTCGGCGCCTTCGGCGCCTGCCCCATCGCCTCCCGGCTCGCTGGCGCTCGCTCGGTCGGCCTCTGCTCGGTCCCGAAACTTGCCGAAACGTCATGCCTCCCCGGGACCGAGCAGAGTTAGCTGGGGGCTGCGCCCCCTTCGGCGCCTTCGGCGCCTGCCCCATCGCCTCCCGGCTCGCTGGCGCTCGCTCGGTCGGCCTCTGCTCGGTCCTGAAACTTGCCGAAACGTCATGCCTCCCTGGGACCGAGCAGAGCTAGAGGAACGTTGGCCTGCGGTCGACGATTGGCCGCACCTTTCTGCGCAGCTGAGTGGGCAGCGCGAAGCTCCCGCGGTCGCCGTCGCGTCCTGCGTTGTCGAAGGCCTTCAGCGCAGTTCGTCCTGCATGGGCGGAGAGCCGCCTGACGATAAAGTTGAAGAGCTGCTGGTGACGGCGGTCGTTCAGGCGCAACGCGCGCGTAAGGGTCGCGGTTGCGTCGAAGAAACGTGACAACGAGTCGTGGCCTTCGATGCCGTTGAGCGAGGCGACTTCAGCACCCACATACCAGCGGACGAGCGAAGGCGGCAGCGGGTACAGCGCCTTCAATCGGATGCTGTTCTGCAAGGCTCGGATCAGCGCGTTGCCGAGAGCGATCCCGTCGGAGCTCCGCGTGTGCTGCCGCCGCTTGATGACGGAGGTGATCTCCTTGGCGTCGTCGAGCGTCAGCGGCAGCAGCTTGCCATCGATGCCGAGCAAGCAGCCGGCAACGCACCATCGGTGGAGGTACGCCTCGGCGTCATCGCGGTCGTACCCGACACCCATGCGCTCCAGCGCGCAGAAGACGATCTCGGTGAACGTCATCAGTGTCCCGAGCAGGTCCTCCTGGTTGAGCGGAACGCTGACCGTGCGGTCCCACGGAGGCTGGACCGAGGGGTCGTTGAGCACCAGATGACGGACAGCCGCGTGCATCAACCGAACGCGCCGGATGTCGTTGTAACCACTCTCGCCGGGCCGGATGCCGCCCTCATTGCTCATGGAGTCGATGATCATCTGCGCCGTCTCGTACACACGCCGCACGAGGTCGTCCACCATGGCGCCGGTCAGGTTCAACACCCGGGCGCCCCTGGCGGCTGCGTACGCCTCCGGCAGTGAGGCACCGAAGAGCGCCATGCCGATCCACAGCCCGTTGTCGTCGAAGAAGTTCCCGGCCCGCTTCAGCTTGTCCTCGTCTGCCCATGGGGGTAATGGAGGCTTGCCCGCCAGATAGTCCTGGATCGGCTGCGAGCTCTTGTCGGGAGGGAGCGCGAGATGCTTGGCAATTCCCTGCACGATCTGGACCGGCTGCAGCTCGGGACGCTCCGCCGCGTGTTGCGCGATCACCGTGTCGGCGGGCGGATCGCCCTGTTGCTCCAGCTGGTCGAAGAGCGTGTCGTCCCAGGTCACGGTGTCGCCCCCACAGGCAGATCATTGCAAGGGACGACTACTGGCGCCGCCGAGCTACCACGAGAGTCCGGCATGAACTAGAACCCGTTCTAGAAATCGGGGGGGATGAGAGTGTGGCGTTGACGTTCAACTTGGCCGATCTGACCGAGGCGGCGATCGACCGCGTGCCCGACCGGCAGGCGCTGATCACCGCCGAGCGCACGTTGACGTATGCCGGTCTCGAGGAGCGGACGAACCGCCTGGCCGCGTGGCTCGCCGACCAGGGCATCGGTCCGGGCGACCACGTCGGCTGCTACCTGTTCAACGGCACCGAGTACGTCGAGACGATGTTCGCGGCGTACAAGCTGCGCGCCGTTCCGATCAACGTCAACTACCGCTACGTCGAGGACGAGCTTCGCTACTTGTTCCGCGACGCGGATCTCAAAGCGCTCGTGCACCACGCCGAGTTCACGCCCCGCATCGACGCGGTGCGCGACGGCTTGCCGTTGCTGACGTCGACGCTGTCCGTCGGCGGCCCGGAGACAGCGAGCGGCGACTACGAGCAGGCGCTCGCGAAGTCGTCGCCGGAGCGAGTACCGGTGCAGCGCAGCGGCGACGACCTCTACATCATCTACACGGGTGGTACGACGGGCATGCCGAAGGGCGTCGTCTGGCGGCAAGAGAACGCGTTCTACTCGTGCTTCGGCGGCGGCGACTACAGCCGCGCCAACCCGGTGAAGACGCCGGACGAGATGCCGGAGCGCATCGGCCCGCCCTTGGTCTTCTTCCCGCTCGCGCCACTCATGCACGGCGCTGCGCAATGGACCGTGTTCGCCTGGTTGATGTCCGGCGGCTGCAACGTGCTGACCGCCTCGCGGCCGCGTACCGACTACGCGGAGGTCTGGCGTCTGATCACCGAGCACAAGGTGCAGGTGCTCACGATCATCGGCGACGCGGTAGCACGGCCGTTGATCGACGAGTACAAGGCGCACCCCGATCGGTACGACGCATCGTCGTTGCTGTCGATCGGATCGGGTGGTGCGCCGCTGTCGACAGCAGGCCGAGAAGATCTCGCAGCGACGTTTCCGGACGCGATCCTCCACGACGGATACGGCGCGTCGGAGACCGGCGCCCAGGCCCGCAGCTTCGGCGGCGGCAAGTTCTCGAGCTTCGACGACGAGACGCTCGTGCTCGATCCCGAGACCCTGGAGATGGTCGAGGCCGGCTCGGGCGGGCAAGGACGGGTCGCCCGCCGCGGGCACATCCCCATCGGCTACTACAACGATCCCGAGCAGACGGCGGCCACGTTCGTCGAGCACGACGGCGAGCGCTGGGTGCTGACCGGCGACGTGGCCACCGTTCTCGACGACGGCACGATCCAGTTGCTCGGACGCGGCTCGATGTGCATCAACACCGGCGGCGAGAAGGTCTTCCCCGAGGAGGTCGAGGGCGTCCTCCTCGCGCATCCCGCGGTGTACGACGCGATCGTCGTCGGCACACCCGACCCACGATGGGGCGAACGCGTAACCGCAGTGGTGCAGACCACGCCGGGTCACGAGATCGACGAGGACGCGTTGATCGAGCACTGCCGCTCGCAGCTCGCGGGATACAAGCTGCCGCGCGCCATCGTCGCCGTCGAGGCCGTACAACGATCACCCGTCGGCAAGGCCGATTACGGGTGGGCGAAAGAGGTCGCGGTGAAGGAGGACGAGACCTGATGTTGCAGGTCGTGGGCGCGGGACTCGGGCGGACCGGGACGCATTCGCTGAAGCTCGCGCTCGAACGTCTCTTGGATGGACCCTGCTACCACATGATCGAAGTGTGGGGTCATCCGGACCATTTGGACATGTGGCGCCGCGCTGCACTCGGCGAACAGGTCGAATGGTCCTCGTTCCTCGGGGACTATGTCGCCTGCGTCGACTGGCCCGGCTGCTCGTTCTGGCGCGAGATGGCCGACGACAACCCCGACGCGATCATCCTCCTGTCGACGCGCGAGACACCAGAGGCATGGTGGACGAGCGCGAGTCAGACGATCTTCGAGGTGATGAATCGCCCCGAGCACCTGCCCCCGGATTTCGCCGCGATGATCGATGCGCTCTTCGGCAACCGCTTCTCGCGGAAGTTCGACGACCAAGCCGCGCAGATCGACGCGTACGAACGGCACAACGCAGAGGTGCGGGCGACGGCCGATCGCGCACGGCTCGTGGAGTGGACGACGGGCGATGGTTGGGAGCCGATTTGCAACGCACTCGGCGTGCCGGTTCCAGATGATCCGTTCCCGCATGCCAACACCACGGACGATTTCCGGGCCATGGCCGGTCTACGCGACGCGAAACTTCGCAATGGAGGAGGGGACGCCACATGATCGAAGCTCGCAACCTGTGGGAGTTGCTCGAGAAGCGAGTCGAAACGACCCCCGACGCGGTGATGGTGGTCGACGAGAACACCCGCGCGTTCACGTTCGCGGACTACAGGGCCGAAGCGGAGCGCGCCGCAGCAGGGCTGGCGCGGCTCGGCATCGGCGCCGGCGACGTCGTGTCGTGGCAACTGCCGACGTGGCTCGAGTCGATCGTCCTGGTCGCTGCGCTCTCACGGCTCGGGGTGGTGCAGAACCCCATGCTGCCCATCTACCGCCAGCGCGAGGTCGGCTTCATCACGAAGCAGGCGGGTTCGCGCGTGCTGGTCGTGCCGGGCGTGTGGCGCAACTTCGACTACGAGGCGATGGCACGCGAGATCGCCGCTGGACAGCCCGGGCTCGAGATCCTCGTCGCCAACCGTGCGTTGCCGCAGGGTGATCCGCAACGCTGCCACCGCCGCCGGAGGCACCTGTCGATCCAGCCGGCCTTCCGGTTCGTTGGTACTACTACACGTCGGGGACGACGGCGGATCCGAAGGGCGCCCAACACACGGACGCGACGATCCGTGCCGCGGCCGTCGGCATGTGCGAGCGGCTCGAGGTGACCGAGTCCGACCGCATCGGTTGCGTGTTCCCGTTCACCCACGTCGCCGGTGCCGTGTACATCTTCAGTGCTCTCGCGTTCGGTTGCACGATGATCGTCGTCGAGGGCTTCGATGCCGAGTCGACCCCACCAGTGCTCGCGCAGAACGAGGTCACGCTGGCGGGTGCGGGCACACCGTTCCACATGGCGTATCTCACGTACCAGCGCAACCACCCCGAGGTCGCGCCACTGTTTCCCAAGGCGCGCGCGTACATCGGCGGGGGGGCGCCGAAACCGCCGCAGTTGCACTACGACGTGAAGTCCGAGCTCGGTGGCGTCGGCGTCGTGTCGGGGTACGGGATGACCGAGGCGCCTATCGTCACGATGGCCTCCGTCCGGGACGACGACGAGACCCTCGCCAACACCGAAGGCGCCGCCGTGACCGGCGTCGACCTGATCACGGTGAGGATCGACGGCGCCCGCGCCGCCGTCGGCGAGGAGGGCGAGATTCGGCTCAAGGCGCCGATGCTCATGCGCGGCTACGTCGACTCCACGCTCGACGCAGAGGCGTTCGACGGGAGCCACTACTTCCGCACCGGTGATCTGGCGGTGCTCGACGGGCGCGGCAACGTCCGGATCACGGGACGGGTGAAGGACATCATCATCCGCAACATGGAGAACATCTCCGCGAAGGAGCTCGAGGACAATCTCTTCACGCATTCGAAGGTGGCCGACGTCGCCGTGGTCGGGTTGCCCGACGAGCGCACCGGCGAGCGGGCGTGCGCCGTCGTGGTGCCCTCGGACATCGGCGCGCCGCCGTCGCTCGACGAGCTGTGCGCGTACTTGCTCGAGCGCGGCCTGATGAAGCAGAAGCTGCCCGAGCAGCTCGAGATCGTGGATGCGCTGCCGCGCAACCCGACCGGGAAGATCGTGAAGTTCGAGCTGCGGGACAGGTACGCGAAGCCGTGACCGCTGTCGCTGATGCCCGCGTGATCGATCTGCTCGACGGCGACTTCTACGCCGGCGATCCGTACCCGACGTACGAGTGGTTGCGCGACAACGCGCCCGTGTACCGCGACGAGGTCAACGGGCTGTGGGGGATCAGCGGCCACGCCGACATCGTCCACGTGTCGCGTCACCCCGAGTTGTTCTGCTCCGGCGAAGGCTTCCGGCCGAAGACGCCACCGGACAGCTCGATGATCTCGCAGGACGATCCCCGTCACACGCGACAACGCCGGCTCGTGTACAAGGGCTTCACACCGAAGCAGGTTGCGGGCATGGAGGCGCACACCCGAGCGATCGTTACGGAGATCCTCGACACGGTCGCGCCGCAGGGGCGCTGCGACTTCACCCAGGACGTCGCAGTTCCGTTGCCGATGATCGTCATCGCCGAGATGCTCGGCGTGAGGGTGCAGGACCGTGATCGCTTGCAGGCGTGGTCGGACGAGCTCATCAAGGGAGCCGACGGCAAGGTCACCGACGAGATCGTCGCCCAGTTCGCGGATTTCTGTGCCTACATCACCGAGGTCATCGAAGACCGGCGCGCCAACCCGCGCGACGACCTCACGTCGATCTTGACGCACGCGGAGATCGTGGACGACGGCGGCGAACGTCACGCGTTCACCCTCGACGAGCTGATCTCCGAGCTGTTGCTGATCCTCATCGGCGGCAACGAGACGACGCGCAACGTGATCTCCGGCGGGATGGAGGCTCTGATCGCGCACCCGTCACAACGCCAGTTGCTCATCGACGATCCGTTGCTGTTGCCGATCGCGATCGAGGAGATGCTGCGATGGGTCACGCCGATCGTGAACTTCCAACGCACGGCGACCACAGACGCCGAGATCGCAGGCGTGCCGATCGCCGCGGGGGAGAAGCTGCTGCTGCTCTATGGGTCCGCGAACCGCGACCGGTCCGTGTTCGGGCCGACCGCAGCCGAGTTCGACATCCGCCGCGACCCGAACCCGCACATCGCGTTCGGGTTCGGCACGCACTTCTGTCTCGGGGCGTCGCTCGCGCGCCTCGAGATCCGCGTGATGTACGAGGAGCTGTTGCGCCGCTTGCCCGACATCGCGCTCGCCCCGGGCGCCTCGGTGCAGCGCACCCCGTCGTCGTTCATCAGAGGCATCCACTCGATGCCCGTGGAGTACAGCCCTCACTGAACGAATGTTGGATGGAAGCGGGTGCTATAGCACCCGTTTCTCCCCGGAGAACGGAGTCGAACGCTGATGGGATTGTTGGACGGCAAGGTGGCGATCGTCACCGGGGCAGGCCACGGCATCGGACGCGGGCACGCGCTCGAACTGGCAAAGCACGGAGCGCAGGTCGTCGTGAACGACCTCGGCGGATCCGTGAGCGGTGAAGGGGCGAGCCAGGACGCCGAGCTCACTGTGAAGCTCATCGAGCAGCAGGGCGGCGAGGCGATCGCCAACTACGGCGACGTGTCGGACGAGACGCAGTCGGGCGAGATGATCCAGCAGGCCGTCGACACGTGGGGGAAGCTCGACGTTCTCGTCAACAACGCAGGCATCGTGCGCGACAGCGTGATCTGGAACATGCCGGTGGCGGACTTCGATGCGGTGATGCGAGTCCACGTGCGGGGGACGTGGCTGCCGTGCCATCACGCCGCGAACCACTGGCGCAACCGGTCGAAGAACGGCGAGACCTTCACGGGCCGCATCATCAACACGATCTCGGGCGCCGGTCTGGCGGGAAACTTCGGCCAGACCAACTACGCGACGGCGAAGGCTGCGATCGCGGGACTCACGCAGACGTTGTCGCTCGAGCTCTACCGCATGGGTGTCACCGTGAACGCGATCGGACCTGCCGCCGCGACCCGCATAACCGGGACGATGCCCAACGCGCCCAAGGTCATCGAGGCCGACGACGTGGCCGACGACGAGTGGAACCCGATGGACCCGTCGGTGTCGTCACCGGTCGTCGCGTGGCTGGCGAGCGACGAGAGTCAGATGGTCACCGGCCAGGTGATCCGCGCCGTCGCGGAGAACATCATCCTCATGCAGGCCTGGACCGACGGTCCGACCATCAACAACGGCGGCACCCGGTGGGACGCCACGAAGCTCGGCCAGCAGCTTGCGACCGACCTGTTCAAGACGCGGGCGCCCGGTCTTCGGTACTGAGCGACCAGCAGTAGCCGGTCAGCGGGTGCGGGGAAGGCCGAGCCCGCGCTCGGCGATGATTCCTCGCTGGATCTCGCTCGTTCCGCCGTAGATCGTCGTGACGGTCGAATGCCGGTAGGCGTGCTCGACCAGCCCCGCGAGCGGTGCATCCTCCTCGCCGTGTGGGAGGACGCCGTGGGCGCCGAGGACGTCGAGCAGATCCGACGCTGCTCGCGTGAACGCCTCAGGTACGAACAGCTGCGCCATCGATCCCTCGACCGCGGTCATCTTGCCCGCGGCTGCCATGGTCGCGGCGCGGTACACGAGCAACCGGCCAACTTCCATCGCCGTCGCATGCTCGGCGAGGCGTTCGGCCACCAGTGGATCATCGAGCGCGCCGGTTGCCGCGGCCCAGGCCGCGACCTCACGCACGAGCCGGTCGGGCTCTCCCCAGTTGGTGCCGTTGCGCTCGTACACGAGGGCGGCGTGCATCGCCGACCAGCCGTCGTCGACGTCGCCGACGCGGCAGGAGTCCGGCACACGCACGTCGGTGTAGAAGGTGATGTTCGTGCGTTCACCGCCGAGCGTGTGCACGGGTGTGATCTCGATCCCGGCCGAGTCCATCGGCACGAGGAACATCGTGAGCCCCTTGTGCTTCGGCTTGTCCGGATTCGTGCGCGTGAGCAGGAAGACGTAGTCCGCCTCGTGGGCCATCGTCGTGAACATCTTCTGTCCGTTGACGACCCACTCGTCGCCGTCACGTACCGCTCGCGTCTGGACCGAGGCAACGTCAGAACCCGCCTCCGGCTCGCTGTAGCCGAGGCAGCACAGTGCATCGCCGGCGAGGATGCGGGGCACAACCGCCGTGCGCTGGTGCTGGTTGCCGCGCAGGACAAGCGTCGCGGCGACGAGGGACGCGATGCCCATGCTGTCGACAGGAGCAGCGGCGCCGTACAGCTCTTGCATGAGCGCGGTCATCTCCACCGCGCTGCGACCGCGCCCGCCGACATCTCTCGGCCAACCCGCAGCGAGATACCCGCGCTCGGCAATCGCCTTGTGCAGCGCCGCGTCGTGCATCGTGCCCGTGATGCGGGCGCGCTCGATGATGTCGTCGGTCAAGTGCTCGTCGAGGAACGCGCGCACCTCCGTCCGGAACTCCTCCGTCTCGCGATCGAGCGGGCGATCCAACCCGCTGTGGCCGTCAACCCAGAGGCGCCGCGCGATCTCGAGCCGTTGCTGCCGGGGATCGCCGAGTGCGAGGCGCCATGCCTTGGCCCGGCGCACGTAGAGCTGCACGTCGTACTCGAGCATGAACCCGTAGCCGCCGTGGAAGTGGAGGCTGGCTTGCGCCGCCTCTTCGGCGACGTGGCCGCAGAAGTCGAACGCCATCGCGGCCAGCGCCGGGCCGTCCGGATCGCGGACGTCGTCGAGTGCTTCGGCCGCTTCGAGCGCGAGCAGGCGGGCACCGTCAACTGCGGTGTGGAGGTCTGCGAGCCGGTGCTGGATCGACTGGAACGAGCCGATGGGCACGCCGAACTGGTGCCGTTCTCTCACGTACGCCACACCGAGGTCGAGCGCGGCACGCGCCAACCCTGCGAGGCCGGCGGCGGTGAGAGCCCGCCACTCGTCCAGTGCTCGGCGACCCGATGCGGTTGCGGACTACGTCGACGTCCCGCAGCGTGACGTCACCCGTCGCGATGCCGCCGAGGGTGCGACGACTGCGCACGCTGTCGACATCGCCCGCCTCAATCCGCTCGCCGACAGCCACGAGCACCTCGTCGGCCACCGTTCCGCTGGGCACGAGCGGTGCCACGACACCGTCGAGGCCGAGCGGCGAGAACACCACGATGCGGCCATCTTCGGCTGCCCCGGTGGCTCGCGCCGCCACGACGGCCTCGGCGAACGGGACCGGCGCGAGGTGCGCGCCTCGCGCGCATGCACACCACCGCGAGGTCGGCAAGGCCGGCCGCACCGGAGGCGGCGGCGTCGAGGAGTCCCATGTCGAGGAGTCCCTGCCACACCGCAGGCGAGAAGCCGGCAGGATCGGCGACCTCCGCCTCCCTCACCAGCTCCGGCGACGAGCATTTCGTGAGCAGGCGGTTGACTGCTTCGTCGAGCGCCTGTTGCTCGTCCGTCAGGTCGAACACGCGAGAAGGTCAGCCGAGCGCGCCGGCCGAGCGCAACTCGGCGATCCGAGCCTCGTCGTAGCCGAGCACGTCGCGCAGGACTTCGTCGGTGTGCTGCCCGGGCGTCGGCGCCTTCGTCGGAACCGGCAGCGCCTCGCCGACGAGCTTGATCGGAGACGGCAGCTGCTCGCAGCCGAGGACGTCGCGCGGCAACCACGGCATCCGGTCCTGGAACTGAGGATCGTCGGCGATCGTCTTCGGCGTGTTCACGTTGACGATCGGCGTGTTCACCCGTTCGCCGAGCTGCACCCACTCGGCGCTCGTCCGCGACAGGAAGATGTCGCGCAACTCCTGACGCAGCTCGACGTTGCCGACGGCGTGATCCGCGTACTTCGAACCGGGGTAGCGCTCGAACAGGTCGACGCGGTCGATGCCCCGGCAGAAGTTCTCCCAGAACTCGCGCTCGGACGCCTGGAACAGGATGTGGCCGTCCTTCGTCTCGTAGAACTGGTAGCGGACGCCGTCGCGCATCCCTGCGGTGCCTGGTGCGCGTCGCTGGTAGTCGTCCGACGGATTGCCCGTGACCTCGTCCTCGGGCCGCTCGTACGCCCGCCATGTCTCGGAACGAAGCCAGTCCATCGCAGCCGCGGCGTCGGACTGGGCGATCTCGAGGCGGCATGGGCTGACTCGTGGCGCGGGCGCGGATGACGGCGGCGAGCACGCCGAGCGCGCCGAACAGCGGGCCGGCGTGGATGCCCATCGACGGATGTTCCGGTATGGCCACGAAGCCGCCCTCGATCGTCCTCTGGCTGCACGAGTCCCGCCCAGACGTCGTACGCGATGCCGTGGCTCGGCATGTCCTTGTACGGCCCGGTCATGCCATAGCCGGAGATCGTGCAGAACACGATGCGCGGGTTCACCTCACGTAAGCGATCGAAACCGAGGCCGCGGCGCTCGAGCCCGCCGGGCCGCATCGCCTCGATCACCACGTCGGCCCCCCGAACGAGGTCGAGGTAGGTCGCCACGCCGTCATCGGTGCGCAGGTCGAGCACGATCGACCGCTTGCCGCGACTGATGTGCAAGTGCATCAGCGAGACGCCCTCGACGATCGGCCACGTCATCTGCCGGATGTAGTCGCCCTGCGGCGATTCGACCTTGATCACCTCCGCGCCGAGGTCGGCGAGGTGGGTCGTGATCGCGCCGGGGCCGAGCATCGAGCTCTCGATGATCCGGACGCCAGCGAGCGGCGGCTGCGGCATGAGGACTCCTGAATCTGACGGACCGTCAGATCGTAGTCGGCACCATGCGGATACTCTCGAAGCAGTGCAGGTGGACATCGGTCCGGTGGCAGCGTCGAGCGCGACGGCGTGGATCGAGTACGCGAGCGCGGTCCTCGAGGGATACGGACTCGACGACGACGAGCCCGTCGACAAGCACGTCGGTTCCGAGGTCGTCGCGTCCTTCCGCCGCTACCTCGACGAATGGGCACAGATCGCGAAGCGGGGTGGCGAGTTCAAGTGGTCCACCGAGCTCGACCTCGAAGAGGTTGAGTACCTCGTGCACGCGTTCTACCGAATCGCGGACGCGTGCCAACGCCGCGGCCGAAGCACGAGGCCGCTTCTACATGCCCCCCGAAGGCGAGGCGTTCTACATGTCGTTGGTCCACGGCGTGCTCGATGCGCTCGAGTCCGCGGGAACGCCCGCTGCCGAGTTCGCCGAAGAGCTCCGCCAGTTCTGGCCCGGAATGTGACGTCGTCCGGCGTCTAGCTCCGGCGAAGGTGAGGCCGAGCGCCGGGCCGGGAAGCGCCAGCGTCGGCCCGGCCATCAGGCGGAGGCAGGAGCGAAGCGACGCCCGGAGCCTGCGACAGCGTCGCCCCACTCCCGCTACAACACGCCTTTGATTGGTTGGCCGGGGAGCTTGGACTTGTCGGGTCCGTCCGGCGACAGCACCATCGTCCCGAGCACGAGCACGTAGTCGATGCCCGCGGCGGGTTGTGAAGGGTCTTCGACGGTGGCGCGGTCCGCGACCTTCGTGGGATCGAAGATCGTGATGTCCGCGTCGGCGCCCCGCTGGAGTCGCCCCTTCTTCAGAAGCGCCGGGGCCTTCGCTTCGAGACGCTTCGCCGGAAGGATCGTCATCTTGGCCAGCGCGTCGACGAGGGACAGCGTCTGCAGCTCGCGTACGTAGTGGCCGAGCGCGCTGGCTGAAGCAACCGGCGCCGCGTGGATGGTTGTTGTCGCCGGGCGTGAGGATGGCGTCGCTTCCGATCATCGTCATCGGTGACTGCAGCCCGGTGACGACGTCCTGATCGGGTATGGCGTATGCCGCGACGAGTGTGTTCTTGCTCGTTGCCCGCAACTCGTCGAAGCGTTCCTTCGTCAGACGCTCGCCCGTTCCCGGGACGACGAGGTCGGAGTAATCGATGTGGAAACGCTGCTGCCATCCGTCGTTGAAGCGTGCGGACTGGATGAACGTGGCCCAGAAGTTGTACGGATACAAGCACGCGGTGACGTCGAGTCCGCTGTTGCGCGCCTGCTGGATGGCGTCGAGCGCCTGAGGCATCTGGAACGTTCCGCCCGTCGACGTGATGTGCATGACGTGGACCGGAGCACCGGTCGTGCGAGCCACGTCGATGATCTCTTGCAACGTCTTCGCGTTGTCGTCCGGCGGAACGTCGGTCGAGTACCGGCCGTGGAAGAAGCAAGGGAGGCCGTACTTCGAAGCCACCGCGGCCTGTCGGTTGATCTCGTCGTCGGTGATGCCGGGGGAGTACTCGGGTGAGAACGCAGCCCCGATCCAGCCCTGGTGCACTTGGTCCTCGATGTCGGCGGCAAGCTGGTCGAGTTGCCGGGGAGTCGCACCCTCATTCGATCCGATGTCGAAGCGCCCCTCGCCGCGCATGAAGTAGTTGTCGTACGAACCGCCGTAATGGCACGGCGAACCCTGCTGCGCGTAGGTGCCGAAGAACTGCTCGGCGGTCATCGAGCATCCCGTGCATGCCGAGGTTCGTGGTGACGCCGTCGGCGATCTTGTACCAGATGCCGTATGGATTCGGGTCGTAGCTGATGAGGTCGATGAACCCGGGCGCGACGACACGATCCTTGGCATCGATCGTCATCCGCCCGTTGAGCTTCTTGTCGGTGATGGCGACGATGGTGGGGCCGTCGATTCCGACGTCCGCGATTCGATCGAAGCGGGTCTCCGGGTCGATCACGCGACCACCTGTGATCACGACGTCATACAGATGGGTGTCCGGTGGTTCCGGCGGAGCACCGGCGAGCGCTTGCGGGCTGGTCTGGCCGGCTGTGGCCGCCGCGCTCGTCGGCGCGGCAGCGGCCACGGGCGGACGTTGCTTGGCGACCTGACTGAGCACCAGCGCATTGGCCGCTCCGAAGCCGAGCGCGAGCAGCACGCGGCGCCGGTCAGGGGAGGGCGGATCTTGGGGAGAGCGATCGCCCACGAAGGGGCGAATCTACCGCCGCTCCTCGGCGTAGCGCGAGCGGATGGCAGCACGGTCGACGTTCGGATCCGGCGTCACGGTCCTTCCCGTACCGAACCCCCACGCGGAAGCCACCTCTTCCGCGGTCTTGCCGTGGAGGATGGCCGCGGCTTGCACGCACGCTCCGGCCGCCACGTGCTCGTCGCCCTCGGGCAGCACGATGTCGACGCCGGCGAGGTCGGCGACGATGCGCTGGTACGCCGGGGACCGGGCGCCGCCGCCGACGAGCATCGTTCGCCGGTCGCGCTCGGTCGCCGGAACGGCTCCCGCGGTCCGGAGGGCGTCGAGCCCCTCGAGCAGGCCGCACACCACGCCCTCGAACGCGGCCCGCGCCAGGTGCTCACGACCGGTGTCGATTCGCATCCCGGTGATGGTGCCGGTGGCGTCGGGTCGGTTCGGCGTGCGCTCGCCGCTGAGGTACGGCACCACGACGACGCCGGCGGCACCGGCCGGGGCGCGCAGGGCGAGCCGCCCGACCGTCTTGGTATCGACCGCGAGGAGCCGGGCGAAGGCATCGGTCACCAGCGTGGCGTTGAGCGTGCACACCAGCGGAAGGAAGCGCCCCGTGGCATCGGCGAAGCCGGCGACGGCCCCGGACGGGTCGGCGGTCGGGGTGTCGCTGACCGTGTAGACGGTGCCCGACGTGCCGATCGACAGCGCCACGTCGCCCGCCCGCAGTCCTATGCCGAGCGCGGCAGCCATGTTGTCGCCGGTGCCGGGCCCGCACACGATCTCGCCCCGCGCGCCGAGCTCCTCACACGCCCGCTGTGTGACGACCCCTGGCGAGACGTATGGGCCGAGCACCTCGGGCAGCGAGTCGAGTCCCGGCGCAGCGCCGGCTCCGAGTGATCGCTCGAGGAGCTCAGGCATCCACGCCTCGTCACCGGGCGACCAGTACCCGGTGCCGGACGCGTCGCCGCGATCGGTCACGAAGCGTCCGGTCAGCCGGCAGGTGAGGTAGTCGTGAGGCAATAGCACGGTCGCCACGCGGGCGAATGTGTCGGGTTCGTGCCGCGCCAGCCATGCGAGCTTCGTGATCGTGAACGCCGCGACCGGGACCGAGCCGCAGGCCTTCGCCCATTGCTCGGCACCGAGCTGCTCGACCAGCGCCGCTGCCTCGGGCGCGGCTCTCGGTGTCGTTCCAGAGCTTCGCTGGACGCAACACCTCGCCATCGCGGCCGAGCACGACGAGCCCGTGTTGCTGACCGGCGACAGACAGTGCGGCGATGTCGCGCACATCGGTCTGACGGACCGCATCGACGAGCGCGGCCCACCACGCCCTCGGGTCCTGCTCGCTGCGCGGTGGCGTCGTCGTCGGATGCGGTGCGCGCCCGGTAGCGATCAGCTGGCCGTCGTCTGCGTCGCGGACCTCGACCTTCGTCGCTTGCGTCGATGAATCGACGCCGAGCACCAGTGGCACTACCGAACTCCGAGCAACAGCTCCGTCACGAGTTGGTCGAGACGTTCGTGCCCGTACCCCTGGGACGCGAGCGCGTCGAGATCGCTTGTCGCGGCGTCGCGCCGTAGCGCGGCGATGTTCTCGGCGTCGGGCGTGCCGTCGAGGGTCGGTTGACGCAGCTGGTCGACCTTGGCTTGTACGAGAGCGGCTTGGATCTCCGGATCCGCGGCGAAGCGTTGCGCCTTGTCCCGCAGGATCAGGTACGTGCGCATGCAACCGCGGGCGAAGTCCCACACACCGTCCGGCGATTCCGTTCGGTACGCGTGCGCGTCGAAGTGACGCATTCCGTCCCAAGCCGAGTCCTCGAGCAGCTTCACGAGGTAGAAGGCGTCGCGGATGCCCTCGGACCCGAAGCGGAAGTCCTGGTCGAACTTGCCGATCCGTTGGGCGTTCAGGTCGATGTGGAACAGCTTCCGCTGCCACAGCGTCTGCGCGACGGCGTGATGGAACGACAGACCGGACATCGTCTCGTGGGCGAATTCGGGGTTCAGGCCGACCATGTCCGGCCACTCGAGCTCGTTGATGAACGCGAGCGCGTGGCCGACGGTCGGCAGGAACATGTCGCCGCGTGGCTCGTTCGGCTTCGGCTCGAGCGCGAAGCGCATGTCGTAGCCGCGGTCCCGGACGTGCGCGCAGCAGATGTTCACTGCCTCGGCGTAACGGTCGAGCGCGGCGCCGACCGGCTTGGCCGCATCTGCCTCGCATCCTTCCCGCCCACCCCACATGACGTAGACCGACGCACCCAGCTCGACACCGAGCTCGATGGCATCGAGCGTCTTCGCCACAGCGTGCCTACGTACGGCGGGGTCGTTGGCCGTGAAGGCGCCGTCCTTGAACACCGGATGCGAGAACAGGTTCGTGGTCGCCATCGGGACCTTCATTCCGGTCTCGTCGAGCGCCCGCCGGAAGCGCTTCACGATGGCCTCGCGTTCCGATGCCGACGAGCCCGGAGGGACGAGGTCGTCGTCGTGGAAGCAGACGCCGTAGGCGCCGAGGTCGGCGAGGCGGTGCACCGACTCGACCGGATCGAGCCGCGGCCGCACCTCGAACCCGAACGGATCCCGTCCTCGGTTGCCGACGGTCCACAGGCCGAAGGTGAACCGGTCGGCCGGCGTTGGCGTAGTGGCATCGCTCATCCCCGCCAGTACAGCACCAACTCAGTACGGTGCAGCGGTGGAACGTCGGGTTCGTGCGCGGGTCGCGCTCGCGGTTCTGCTGGTGGTGGTGGCCGCGGTTGTGTTGTTGCGCCTCCGATCTTCAGAGGCCGCGCCCGGCGGCACGCTCGGCACTGTCGTGTCGCGTGTCTCCGTTCCCGGTCCGACCGCGCGTGACACCGGTCCGTATGCGGGTCAGGCGGCGTGGGTGGACGCGTTCGACTTCGGCCCGGCGTACCAGCGAGCAGGCACGAGCCCGGCGATAACCCCTCGAGATGTCGACGACATGGCCGCTCACGGCGTACGAACGCTGTTCATCCAGGCCACCCGCGCCGACAGCAAGCAACCCGACGGCTTCGTCGATCGTGCGCTGCTCGCCGAGTTCCTCGTCCGCGCCCATCGGGATGGCATGCGGGTGGTCGGTTGGTACCTTCCGCCGTTCGTCAGCGTCGACCGCGATCTCGGTCGCCTCACGTCGATTGCTCGGTTCGACGTGCTCGGCCACCGCTTCGACGGGATCGCCGTCGACATCGAAGACGCCGACACCGTCACCGACGTCGACACCCGCAACCAACGCCTCGTCGAGCTCTCGACACGCTTGCGGCAGGAAGTAGGGAGCGACACCCTCGGCGCGATCGTGCTGCCGCCCGTCCTGACTGAAGTGGTCAACCCGAACCGGTGGCCGGAGTTCCCGTGGCCGCAGCTCGCGCCGCTCTACAACGTGTGGTTGCCGATGAGTTACTGGACCTTCCGCTCCGAGCAATCGGGATACCACGACGGCTACGCGTACAACGACGAGAGCATCCGCCGGCTGCGAGCCGACCTCGGCAACCCAAACGCGCTCGTGCACGGCATCGGCGGCATCGGCGACACCGCGACATTGGAGGAGATCACGCGGTTCGTCCTGTCGTTGTTCGACGAGCACGCCATCGGCGGCTCGATGTACGACTGGAACGCGATGCCACCCGCATCCCGAGAGCTGATGCAGCAACAGTTCGCGACGGGACCGGGTGCGTCCCTGCCCGAACCGCCCTGACGTTGTCGTTTCGGCGTGCATCAGCCACACGGGATGGGGCTAATGCACGCCAGTTACGATGGGGACTACGACGGCGGGTCGAGGCCCCACTCCCGGAGGACCGCACGGACGCGCCGCGCGAGAGTCGGAGACAGCAGCTCGCACGCCGCGGCGGTCAGCTCGTCTCGGGGTGGAAACGCTCCCGTCGACCAGCGGCTGAACGCACCGTCGTCGAGCCAGCGGGCCACTGCCGGCCGTACACCTTCCATCGCCCACCGACCCGCAGCGCACTCGGCGCGGAGCTCGGACCAGCCCTGCACGCTCGCTACCAGCACACCGAGGCGGACGAGCGACGCGCTCGCCTCCGCGACGAGATCCGGCTCCGTCTCGGCGAACACGCGCACCGCGAGATGGTGCGCGGCGACCTCGTCCCACGTCGAGGGCGCCCCGTCCGTGCCCGACGCGACGATGCTGTCGAGCCACATGAGCGCCCAGAACTCGAGTGTGCTCCCCGCTGGCGGTGTCGCGAGACCCAGAGCCGCGCCGGCACACGTCGTCGACACGTCCGACGGTCGTTCCGTCGTCAACGCTTCCGACCAGGACCTCCGGCTCCTGGTCGGCGAGTCGCACCACCGACGCCGACGCCCCGAGGCGGGTCACGAGGTGCACGAGCCGCACACGACGGCGTGGCGCGTCGCGGCCTTCTTCGACCGGGTAGGCGTTGCCGCCGGTCGACACGCCGATCGCAAGCCAGTCGATCGGCGCGGTGAACCCGGTGAGCGCGCTCACGACACTCTCGTCGATGTCGCCGATGAGGCGCAGGCCGACGTCGATGCCTTCGTTCGTCAGACCAGCGCGTGTGATGCGAACGATCTGTGGGTCCTCGTCTGCTGCGAACGTCTGCTGCTCGATCAGCCGGGCGAGCGACGGTAGATGTTCGTCGAGTGTCCCGGCGTCGACATCGAGCGACGTTGCGGTATCCAGCGCGTCTCGGCGCCGGCGTGTGGTGCGGACGGTGTGATTCCTTGGTGCCATCGGATCTCCAGTACGGATGCCTTCGTGAGGCGATCCGGCGCCCGCCTGGCGGGAGGGAGATCGCGAACCCGTTCGCTACCGCAGCACTCTAGGCGCTGTGTTGTCGCTCGGCTCGAGCGCTCGCTGTGTTGTCGCTCGGCTCGAGCGCTCGCTGCGCTCGCTGTCTCTGCCGAGTGCCGGCTGGTCCCTGGCGGGACCGACGCCGGCTGCTCAGCAATCGGTCGGGCCGTGATCTCGAGCTTCTAGATCGTGCATCGCGCGAGCGTCGCGCCCGGCGCCTGTCGACCATCGTGCATTGACCTGTCTGGTGGACGTGTCAATGCACGACAGTCGGGTCGAGCAGTATGACGCGGCAGGCTTCGACCAGGAGGTCGCCGTGGAGTACGAGGTGGCGCACAGACCTCAGCTGGCGAGGTCGACCCGATCCGGAGCAGCGAATCGGTCGACGAATCGTGCTGCCGTTCCCCAACGGCGCTCGGTCAGCACGCGCGCCAGCCGGGCGTCGCTCGCCGCGTAGGCGTGCACCACCTCTCGACTGAGGTCGTGGATGTGCCTGCGGTCGACCTGCAGCGGGGCGAGTCCGACCAGCCGGGCGATCGACTTGAGCGAGCAGCTCACCCGCAACGCGGGTCCGACGTCGCCGCGATAGAGCCGGTAGGCGTCGATGTGGCCGTGCCGGTACCACCGAGCCCGATACGCGCCCGGGTGTCCGGGCAGCGGTTGGTGCTGCATGCGGATGCCGGGGTCGTGTCGCAGTCGCAGCCCGATGGGCAGGTCGAGCAACGCCGCTCGGTCGGCCAGGAAGGGAAGATCGAACGCGGCGCCGTTCCACGTCGCGAGGACGCCCGGTGTGAGCTCCGCAAGCCGTCGGTCGAGCTGCGTCAGGATCGTCGGTTCGTCGCCGCTGAAGACCTCGTCGTAGTCGTCCAGCGAAAGCGCGACCGTGACCACGGGCGCAACTTCGGAGTCGAGCCCGTTGACCGTCGTATCGGTTTCGATGTCGAGTCCGTACACGTTCGGACGGCGCCCCATCCGATGCCCCTCTCCCTCCGACTCCGTCGACAAGCGTAAGAGCGCGCCGCGTGCGGAACGGGGATGGTCAGACGCCGTCGAGCAGCTCGGTGACGAGTGCAGCGATGGGGCTGCGCTCCGAACGGGTCAGGGTCACGTGACCGAACAGCGGATGACCGCGCAGCGAGTCGATGACGGACGCGACGCCGTCGTGGCGTCCGACGCGAAGGTTGTCGCGCTGCGCGACGTCGTGGGTCAGCACGACGCGGCTGCCATCGCCGAGTCGCGACAGCGCCGTGAGCAGCACGCCGCGCTCGAGGTTCTGCGCCTCGTCGATGATCACGAACGTGTCCGTCAAGTTGCGCCCGCGGATGTGCGTCAGAGGCAGGACCTCGACTTGATTGCGAGCGAAGACGTCCTCGATGACGTCGCGACCGACGATCGACTCGAGCGCGTCGCCCACCGCGGCCGCCCAGGGGGCCATCTTCTCCGCCTCGGTGCCGGGTAAGAACCCGAGGTCCTGGCCGCCCACCGGATAGATCGGACGGAACACGAGGACCCGCTTGTGCGTGCGCTGCTCGACGACCGCTTCGAGCCCGGCGGCGAGCGCCACGACGCTCTTGCCGGTGCCAGCCGGCCCACCGATCGACACGATGCCGACGCTCGGATCCGCCAGCAGGTCGATGGCGATGCGCTGCTCCGCGGACCGCCCGTGGAGCTCGAACAACGCGCGATCACCGCGTACGAGGTGCACGCGCTTGTCGTCTCGTACGCGGCCGAGGGCCGACTGCGAGCCGGCCGCACCGGCCACGAGGGCGATGCCCGTGTTGCATGGCAGGTCGCGCGCTTCACCCAGATCGACGACGCGCGCCGAGAACAGCTCGTCGACCGTGTCGCGGTCGACGTCGAGCTCGACGAATCCACTCCAGCTCGAATCCGATGCGAGCTCGTTCCTGTACTCGTCCGCGTCGAGGCCGGCGATGCTGGCCTTGAGGCGCAAGGGTAAGTCTTTCGTCACGACCGTGACGTCGTGTCCTTCGTCTGCGAGGTTCTTGGCGACGGCCAGGATGCGATGGTCATTGTTGTCCGTCGTGAGCGCAGCGGGGAGCGATGACGTGGCTTGATGGTTGAGCTCGACGCGCAACGTGCCGCCCGCGTCGTTCGCCGGCAAAGCTTCCGTCAACGAACCGGCGCGGCGAAATCGCTCGAGTGTCCGCAACGCCTGGCGCGCCGCCCAGCCGAGCTCGGGATGATCACGCTTGGCTTCGAGCTCGCTGATCACCACGACGGGCAGGACGACGTCGTGTTCGGCGAAGCGGATCAGTGAGAGCGGATCGGCGAGTATGACGGACGTGTCGAGAACGTACGTGCGCGGGACATCGGCGCGCGTGGCGGACGGATCGGTCACGGCCACCCCATGGGATCAGGCTGCCTCGACCGCGATGTCTTCGCCGGCGGTCGTGGTGCAGCGCGCGGTCACTGCAGGACATGAAACCGCCCACACACGCGATGGTGGTGGATGGTCTCGCAGAGCAGTGCAACACGCGGCCTGCGTGGCCGGGGAACGCCGACATGGTGGATGGTCCAGCGGGCGTGCGGGATAGTAGGTGCTTGGCGTGCCTCTTCTGCGAGATCGTCGCCGGGCAACGTCCTGCACACGTCGTGCTCGACGAGGACGACGTCTTCGCGTTCCTCGACGTTCGTCCGCTCTTCCCGGGACACACGTTGTTGGTACCGAAGAAGCACTACGAGACGCTCCTCGACCTGCCGCAGGACTTGCTCGCCCCCTTGTTCGGCGCCGCACAACGACTCGCCGGCGTGATGGAGTCCGAGCTCGGTGCCGCGGGATCGTTCGTCGCAGTGAACAACAAGGTGAGTCAGAGCGTTGCGCATATGCACGTGCACATCGTTCCTCGCAATCGCAAGGACGGACTGCGCGGCTTCTTCTGGCCGCGCACCAAGTACGCGTCGGACGACGAGGCGGCCGCTATCGCGGCGCGATTGCGCGACGCCGTCAGTCGGGTTCGACGGTGACGGTGTCGCCCGGTCGGATGACGCCGTCGCGCAGGACGCTCGCGTAGACGCGACTGATGCCCTGCTCTGTTTCGTGGCTCATGCGCGTGTAATAGCCGTCGACGAACCAGCCGGCGTTCTTCGAGCACGGCTCCGCGTACGCCGACACTTCGGCGAGGACCTCGCCCAACTCGATGCGCACGCCGGGGCGGATCGCCGACCACTCGATGCCTGCGATGCAGACGTTCTCACCGGCGTTGCCTGGGCCGATCGGATGCCCTTCGATCCGCAGCCTGTCGATCACGTCCGCCGACCAAAGACACAGCGCCTGCCAGACGCGACCGTGGTGCTGCCGTGTTGCCTGCCTGTCGCCATCGACCCCCCGGTAGCCGACCACCGCTACTTCGACGGGAAGCTTCGGCACGCCGCCCTCCGACACGAACAGTCCCTGGACCGCCCCGCGCGCTTGCGGCGCGCCGACTCCCAACGCATGCAGACCGCGCCCGACGTCGGTGAGGTGATGGCTGGCGTCGTGCACCGCGTGGCGAACGACCCACTCGGTATCGACGGTCTCGCCGTCGAGCACCACAGTTCGCGTCCACTGCGCCGGCGTGAGATGGGCGACCTCGTCGTCCATGCGCAGTGCGTTCGCTTCGAGGCGGGCAACGGACTCGGCGAACGTCGTCGACGGAGGAGGGTCGTCCGGCGACGCATCCGTCGGGTACAGGCCGCTGAGCGGCTCGACCTCGCGCGTCGTCATGAGGTGCAGCAGGTGGCCCACCGACCCGACGACGTCTGCGGTATGAGCGGCGTACTCCGTCGGTGACCACACCGTCGGTGCCGGCCGGCATGCGAGCACGGCCTCGTCCACGTCTTCGGCTGCCCATCGCCAGCGCGGGGCCATCGTGCGAAGCGACTTGCGCGCGTCGATGTGGCTGTAGTGACTGCCGTCGAACCGGCAGCCGTCACATTGCTCGATCTTCAAGATCTCGCCGAACGGCTGTGCGCGTCCACTGCCTTCGTCAGTTCGTCGAGTGCCTCTGTGAGCGCTTCCGCGATGAACCACACGTCGTCGACCACGTCCGAGCACGCGACCAGTCCGAAGTCGAGGCTGTCCATGTAGCTCATCAGCGTGATGTTCAGGCCCCCGCCGTCGAAGATCGGTCCCATCGGATAGTTGGCGATCATCCTTGCGCCCGCCGAGTACAGCGGGAAGGGAGGCCCGGGAACGTTCGAGATCGTGACGTTGAACAACGGGCGGTGACGGTCCGCCATCCGGGTCCGTGAGTACAGGCGTACCGCGCGGCCGAGCAGCGCCGGCGCCGCGAACTCGACCCAGTCCGTCAGGGCGTCGGCGCCGATGATGTTGATCTGCTCCTTCGCCTGCGTGGTGCCGGCGTGGATCGTCTGCAGCCGCTCGACCGGGTCGTCGACATCCGTCGCGAGGGAGCACAACATCGACGACACCTGATTGCCGTGCGAGCCCTTGTGCTCCTCGGTGCGTACCGAGACGGGCACCATGGCCACGAGCGGTCCGTCCGGGTGCTCACTGCGACGTTCGAGGTACGTGCGCAAGGCACCCGCGCAAAGCCCGAGGACCACGTCGTTGACGGACACGCCGAGCGCGTTCTTGACCATCTTCACGTCCGGCAACGACAACGATGTGAACGCGTAGTCGCGGTGCGGCGTGATTGCGACGTTGAACGATGTGCGGGGCGCGTTGAACAGCCCGGGCGGCGGATCGACGTCCGGCCGGCGGTTGCGCTCACGCACTCTGAGCGTCGACTCGATGGTCCGACGCGCGGTCTTCACAAGCCGAAATGGTTGACGGGCGATCGACGACGCTGCGTACGCGAGGAGCTCGACGTCGGTCGGCACACGATCGGGCTTCCAGTCCTCGGTCGGCGGAGGAGGTTCGTCTTCGGGCGCGAGCTGCAACATCGCGACCGTGATCTCGTTGCCGGCGACGCCGTCGATCGCTGCGTGGTGGACCTTCGTGAGCGCGGCGACTTTGCCTCCTTCGACCCCTTCGATGATCCAGCACTCCCACAGTGGACGGTGGCGGTCGAGGGGCATCTTCACGAGGTCGGCCGCGAGTGCACCGAGCTCACGCTGGCCGCCGGGCGGCGGGACCGCGATGTGGTGGAGGTGCTGGTCGAGGTCGAAGTCGGGGTCCTCGATCCAGAGCGGATGGTGGATACCGAGCGGGATCTCGGCGAGGCGCCGGCGGAACGGCGCCGCCAGATGCAGCCGTGACTCGTAGAACTCATGGATGTTCTGCATCGAGAAGCCGCCGGGGATCGTCGCGGGGTCGAGCACCATGAGCCCGGCGACGTGCATGTACGAGCTCGGGGTCTCCATGTACAGGAAGGTGGCGTCGAGGCCGCTGAGACGCTGCATGCCGAACTGTCTACCCCCCCAGCGCGCTCACCCCACCCGCAGGACGCCCGCCCGTGCGCTCGCTCACAATATGACCTCCTGCCGTAAGCCTTTGGAGTCACGCGCACCGTCGCCGAGACGGACCACTGTTCCTTCGTTCAGTCGTCGCGCCGTGATCGTGAGCGCGTAGGCATCGAGCACGTCGTCGGGCGCGGCACCGGGGTGTGGTTCGGTGACGCGCTCGAGGGCGTCGGGATACGCGCGCGCGATCGCCGCCAGCCGTTCCATTCGGCCCGCGGCCGACTTCTTCGACGCCGCGCACGGCGTGCCGAGCAGCAACGCGAAGCACAGTTCGGGATGCGCTTCGCCGATCCATGCTTGCCTGCGTCGCGTGATGTGCTGGTCGACGTCGCGGATCCTCGGGATCAAGTTGAAGGCTTGGCGACTGAGACCGCGACCGTCGACCATGCGACCGATCGTGAGCGCTTCCGCGTAGGACCTCGCTTCGAGCATCGGCCGGATCGGCGACGGAAACACCGACGACCGTCGCACGCCGAGGCGCGCGCGCACCGCGATGTCGCACGCGCGTGGGCCTGCGTCCGGCAATCCGATCGGCATGTCCACCGCGATCGAGACTGGCCGCAGTGCGAGAACGGCCCCGAATGACGAGACGACATGAACAGATGTCGGCCCGTCGCCGCGTTCGGGAACAAGCACGACGACCCACCCGCGCTTGCAGCCGTCGACGCCGGCTACGCAACGCCGAACAGCGGCAGGCACGGTTCGAGGCCGTCAATGGTGATGTCGTCCCGCCGGCGCTGTTGCCATCGCTCCCGCGTCAGCACGAAGTGGAGCATGCGATCCGCCTTGTCGCGTCGCATCTTGATGTCCCATCCGTTCGGCTCGTAGCCGAGCGACCTCGTCACGCCCTGCGACGCGGCGTTGTCGTGCCACGCCGACGTGAAGGCTCGCTGCGCGCCGAGTCCCTCGAACGCGAGGTGCAAGATGGCGGTTCGCATCTCCTTTCCGATGCCCTCGCCCTGTCGTTTCCTGGTCAACCACGAACCGGTCTTGACCAGCTTCGACGCCGCGAAGTCCTTGGCCATGACGTCCTGGACGCCGAGCGCTTCCCCGTCGACCAGCACCGCCATGGGACAGTTCCAGTCGTGCGGCTCCCAGGAGGCCCGCCGCGACCAGAAGTGCTTCAGTGACCCACGCGGCAGGTCTGCTGCAGGTGCATCCGTCCAGGGTTCGGAGAACGGCATGTCATTCGGGTCGTGGATCGGGTACGACGTCAGCTCTGCGAGCCGCATCAGCAACTCGTCGTCGGGATAGCGAAGCTCGAGACGCGGCGTGCGCACGACGAGTTCGAACAACGGCCACAGCGTCGTGTGCATGCGCTTTGTTACCGCTCGACGGTGAAGGCAGGCACACCCTTTTCGACGATCAGTGTGCCGGGCAGGCCGAGGACCTCGACGTCATCGACGTCCCAACCCGTCGCGCGGACGGAAACCACTTCGCCCTTGTGGGCACCCCCGAGGATGGTGAGGTCCAGCGACATCGTCTCGCCATCGGCGGTCGCGTCGACCACCAAAGCGTCGTAGAGCCCGTCCTCGAGCACGTCTCAGCCTCGCATGTCGCATTGCCCGACAGTCACAAATGCTTGCTTTGCGAGACCTGGCGCGCTCAGATACACGATCCGCAATGTTCACGACCTATCCACTCGGAGGTGGCGGTGGCAGCAATCACGAAGGCGGATCTCCTCGACCGCGTCGCAGGGAACTCGGGTGTAACAAAGGCCGACGCGGAGCGGGTGCTCGACTCGTTCTTCGACGCGGTCGTGGGCGCGGCGAAGTCCGGGGAAGAGGTGGCATGGCCTGGCTTCGGCAAGTTCGGGGCAAGCCATCGTGCCGCTCGGACGGGCCGCAACCCCCAGACGGGCGAGACGATCAAGATCGCCGCGTCGAACGGGTTGAAGTTCTCACCCTCGTCGACACTCAAGACGGCACTCAACACCAAGAGCAAGAAGAAGAAGTGACCACCAGCTGAGCTTCGTTCTCCCGGTTCGGCGTCGCTGGTCGGTGGTGCCGGACAGGGGGAACTGTCAGGCTGTCGCATGGCCAGCATCCTCAGCGAGATCGCCATCGACGCCACGGATCCGAAAGTCGTCGCACACTTTTGGGGCGACGTCCTCGGGTGGCCGGTCGTCGAAGACGAACGTGGTCTCTGTTGGATTTCGGCGACCGGCGATTACACGGCGCGTCCACTCATCGTCTTCGCGCCGGTGCCCGAGCCGAAGGCGGTGAAGAATCGCGTGCACCTCGACGTCAACCCCTCTGGCGTCGACCAGGCCGAGGAGCTCGAACGGTTGCTTGCGTTCGGCGCGCGGAAGGTCGACGTCGGGCAGGGTGATGTCCCGTGGATCGTGCTCGCCGACCCAGAGGGGAACGAATTCTGTCTCCTCGGTCGTCGCATCGACGACTGAGTCGCGAAGGGGGTGTCCCGCGTGGCTGAGACCGCGACGACAGGAACGCCGCAGGAGGTCACCCAGACCGAGAGCGCGACGACACGGACACCGCAGGAGGTGGCGCACGCTCGTCAGCGGGCGCAGGAGCTGCGCGACGCGTCCTACCCGCCGAGGTCCGAGGTCAGGCAGGAGTGCGACCTCGTGATGAAGGGCGGCATCACAAGTGGCGTGGTCTATCCGCTCGCAGCCTGCGAACTGGCTCGGACGCGCAAGTTCGTCAACATCGGCGGCTCGTCAGCGGGCGCCATCGCGGCATGCATCGTCGCCGCGGCGGAGTGCGGGCGCGACAACGGCGGCTTCAACCGGCTGGCGTCGTTGCCGGACCAGATCGGGCCGACGCTGCCGAAGTTGTTCACCGCCGGTCCGCAAACGCGTACCGCGCACGCCGCGCTCATGGCGTGGCTCGACCCGAAAGCAACCCGGGTCACCAAGATCCGCCGAGTGCTCTTCACGCTGGTGCGCTCACAATGGACTCGTTTTGCGTGGGGCGTGCTCATCTCGGTGATCGTCGCGGTCGCGGCCGCGTTCGCTCTCGTCGGTGTGCCCGACGACGCCGCGGCCAACGCGCGGTTCGGCATCGTCGTCGCCTTGATCGCGGTCATCGGCGGGATCGTCTCAGCCGCTTGGGCGGTCATCGGTGAGGCCCTTGCCACGCAAGCAGGCATGGCGCAGCAGGGCTTCGGCGTGTGCATCGGCTCGGACGGAAAGTATGCGCGCGCGGCGACGGCCGAAGACCCGGGCGCGCTCACGGACTGGTTGTCGGCGCGGATCGACGAAGTGGCAGGCGTCAGCCGTCCCTTGCTGATCTCCGACCTCGCCGCGCACGGCATCAATCTCCAAGTGATGACGACCGACCTCACCAACGGTCGTCCCATGTGCTTCCCGTTCGCCGGCCGCGAGTTCCTGTTCGATCCCGACGAGCTCGGTACCTACTTCCCGCCGCCCGTGATCAGCGCCTTGGTCGACGGCCAAGAGCCGGCGACGGGGGAGCACGGTGTGGCGCTCGTCTCGGTGGAGCAACGGCCGCTGTACTGGCTGCCACCGGCCGACAAGCTGCCCGTAGTGCTCGCCGCGAGGATCAGCCTCAGCTTCCCCGGGCTGATCAGCGCTATCCCCTTGTACGCCGTCGACATGTCGCGCAAGAACCCCGCCGACCGCAAGGCGGTGCGCTGCTGGTTCACGGACGGCGGCCTCACGTCGAACTTCCCGATCCACTTCTTCGACGCGTTGTGGCCTCGGCGACCGACCTTCGCGCTCGATCTGCGCAGCTACCACCCCGACTATCCGGATTCGGACGTCTACTACTCGGCCGTCGCGCGGAGGTATCCGATACCGACGGAGATCAAGTCACTTCGAGGATTCTTCGCCGCGATCCTCGACACGATGGAGTACTGGGCCGACGACGCGCAGAGCTCGCTGCCCGGTTACCGCGACCGGATCGTCGAGGTGCATCTGCATCCCGACGAAGGCGGCATGAACCTCGAGATGTCGACGGACGTCGTCGCGGTGGTGGCGGAGAAGGGACGGCAGGCGGCCGAGGCGCTCGCGCACTTCAACTTCGATCAGCACCGATGGACTCGTTACCTGACCTCGATGGGCAGGATGCAGGACGCGGTGCAGTTGATGGACGCTCGCTACGGACAGTCGAAGGCCAGCGCCCACGACGGTGTGCGGGATCTGATCGATCGTGCCGACCGGTTCGAGCAGTACCCGCGGTTGCCTGACTGGTCCGTCCACGCGCGCGACCGCACGGAGGCCCTCCTTCGGTTCGCCATCGTCCCTGAACCGGACTTCTTGGAGGACGGGCCGGAGCCCACCCCGGTCCTGCGCATCTCGCCCCGCTTCTGACCTTCCGCAACGCCCGGGCGTCTGACCACACGTGATGTGGTGGAACGCCCGGGCGTTGCGACTGCGAACATCAGTCGAGGGTGTCGTGCAGGAAGGCGGTGACGCGCGGCCAGAGCGCCTCGGCCAGTTCCTCGTCGAGCGTGCCCAGTGCGTTGTGCGGGCCCATGAACGCATGCCCCGTCCCGGCGTGGATCGTGATCGAGACGTCCTTGCCCATGTCCCGCAGCTTCGACTCGAGTGCCTTGGCGCCGTCGGGACCGAAGAAGTCGTCGTTCTCCGCCATGTGTCCCTGCACCGACGCCTCGAGCCTGGACCAGTCCGGCTCCATCTCGCCTTGCGGGTAGCCGTAGAACGCGACTGCGGCCTTGACCTTGTCGGGACGGTTGGCCGCGAGGATCCACGACAGCATGCCGCCCATACAGAAGCCGACGACGCCGACGCCGCGTCCCGTGGTGGCGTCGTTGCCGGCGAGGAAGTCGACGGCACCGCTCATGTCGCGAGCGGCGCGATCGGGCGGCATCGACTGCATGAGTTGTGCCGCCTTGTCCATCTCGTCGTGGCCGGCGACATCGCCGTGGTACAGGTCGGGCACGAGCGCGACAAGACCGGCGGATGCCAAGCGGTCGGCCGTGCTCTTGAGGCTGTCGTCGACACCCCACCATTCCTGGATGACGACGACGCCGGGGCCCGACCCACCGCTCGGACGCGCCAAGTAGCCGGAGGCCTCGTTGCCGTTGCTCGCGAATTCGACGGTTTCTCCCATGGCTGCGGAACCTACTTCGGCCGTGCGCGTCGCGTCGCCGCGGCATCGGCCTCCGCTTCGTCTAGTCGTTCGTCGATGCGGTCGGCGGGCGACCGTCCGGAGTCCGTGGCGTCGTAGCTCCAGTCCGGTTGCTTGCGCAACTGGCGCACGTCGATCTGCACACGCTCGCCGGGCAAATCGAGGATCTCCGCGACGGGGAACGCATCTGCCGGGTCGGCGATCCCGTCTGCGTGCGCCCTGAAGCTGTCGGGGAAGCGTTCGAGGATGCTGCCGACCACGGTCTGGTGTTGCTGTGCGAGGAAGCACCGTGCGCCCAGAATCACGGTGCCGAGCCGTCTTGCGGCGAGGTCGAGATCGTTCGACCTCGCCGTCGATCGGCGCAATCGGTCGAGCGCGGCCGCGATGACCTTGCCGTCGTCCTTGCACGGTTGACATTGACCACACGACTCGACCGCGAGGAACCGCGACACGCCCTGTGCGACGGCCACCCAGTCCGTGAGGTCGTCGAACACCAAGAAGCCTGCGGAGCCGAGGCCGGCGCCTGCACTCGCCATGTCCTCATAGGTGAGGGGCGTGTCGAGACGGTCCGCCGTGAGCACCGCGTTCGAGACGCCGGACAGCACTGCACTGATCCGACGGCCGATGCGCGGCCCGCCGCCGATGATCTCGATGGCCTCCCGCAGTGGCGTGCCGAGTGCGAGCTCGTTGACGCCGTCGTGCTGGACCGCCCCGCTCACCGTGACGACGATCGTTCCAGGCGAGCGCTCCGTGCCGACCGAACGGAACCACGCGGATCCCTGTGCGAGGATCGCCGGGAGGTTGGACACCGTCTCGAGGTTGTTCACGAGGGTGGGCGGCAGCTCGTTGGCTCCCTCTGCAGGGGACAGTTCGAGTGAGCTGGCTGTGGAGGCGCCGTCACCGAGCTCGTCGATGCCGTGACGCCACGGTGGCGCGACGCGTGGGAACGGCTCGCGCCCGTCGATGACCTCGAGCAGCGCGGTCTCCTCGCCGTAGAGATACGAGTCGGGGCCGAGCTCGATGTCGACGGTGACGCCGTCGCTCCACCCTGCGTCGACCGTCTCGTCGATCGCGGCCTGCAGACGGTCGCGCTCGCGCTCGAACGAAGCCTTCAGTCCGAAGATGATCCAGTCCGAACCGACCGCGGATGCGGCGATCAGTGCGCCCTCGACCGCCTGGTATGGGTTGTGGCGCAGCAGCGTGCGGTCCTTGAAGGTGCCGGGCTCGCCTTCCGCGGCGTTGACGACCACCGGTGTCGGCAACTCGGGAGCCCGATGCGAGAGAACTGTTCGCCACTTGAGCCCCGTGGGGAACCCGGCGCCGCCCCGGCCTCGCAGGCCGGATGCCTCGACCTCGGCGACTGCGGCCTCGGGTCCCATGTCGCGTGCCGCGGCGATGCCGCGCCCGCCGCCGCGGTCGACCCAGTGTTGGAGGGATGTCACCGGCTGACCGGACAGCAAATGAAGATGCTCACCCATCGTGTGGACTGTTCCCCCTGTGGTGAGTGCGGACACACTTGGCGCCGTGCACGATCCGCTCACTGAGTTGTTCGAGGACCTCCATGCCGAGCACGAGGCCTTGGACAGCATCGTCGCTGAACTCCCCGATGATGCCTGGAACACGCCGACGCCCGCGCCGCGATGGCGGGTCCGCGACCAGATCGGTCATCTGGCGTACTTCGACGAGACCGGTCGGCAGGCGGCCGTCGACCCGGACGGGTTCGTCGCCGACCGGGACAGACGGTTGGCAGACATCGACTCCTTCACCACGCACGCAGAGCGACTCGGCCGTGAGCTCACCGGCTTCATGCTGCTCGCGGCATGGCGGGCTGCGCGCGCGGCCATGCTCGACGCTCTCGCCGACGTCGCGGAGAAGGACGCGTCGACACGGCTCCCGTGGTACGGACCGCCGATGAGCCTGCGGTCGTTCACGACAGCTCGACTGATGGAGACGTGGGCGCACGGACAGGACGTCGTGGACGGCCTCGGACTTCCGATCGACGCCAGACCCGTGACCGACCGGCTGCGGCACATCGCCTTTCTCGGCTGCGCGACCCGTGGCTGGAGCTACGTCGTGCGCGGTCGCACGCCGCCCGACAAGCCCGTACGAGTCGAGCTCTCACTGCCGAGCGGCGACACGTTCGTCGACGGTGATGCCGTCGGTGAGGTGGTCAGCGGCTCGGCCCTCGACTTCTGCTTGGTCGTAACGCAGCGTCGCAACGTAGCCGACACTGCGCTTTCGGTTGTGGGCGACGCGGCGGCCGAATGGATGTCGATCGCGCAATGTTTCGCCGGTGGAGCGACACTGCCGCCGGCTCCCCGGTAGTCCCGACGAGGGGGCAGCTCTGCTCGGTCCCTGAAGGCATGACGCTCGGCAAGCTCTCGACCGAGCAGAGGCCGACCGAGCGAGCGCCAGCGAGTCGGGCGGCGATGGGGCAGGCGCCGAAGGCGCCGGGGGCGCAGCCCCCAGGTCAAACGTCGTCGATGCGTTTGAAGCCCTCGGCGTAGCGCACCCCCGCTTGCCGGCCGAAGACGGCCATGCCCTCGAGCTCGCGCCGCCGGAAACGGCGACGGTGCGCCTCCTCGTCGGCGCTGCCGACCTCGATGTGCATCGTCGAGCGCAGCTGACTCGCGTGCTCGTGCAGCGCGGCGAGCTTCGCATCCACGAACCCGGACACGTCCTCGAAGTGGTCGACGTCCTCGGCTTCGAACAGGAGCAACGTCGTCGGTCGCCAGCGCTCGACGTCGAGGTCGGGATAGAAGTGGGGATCGCGTGCCGCCACGACACCGTCGACGGTCAAGAAGCCGGCGTGACGATGGTCCGGGTGCAGGCGGTAACGCCGCCACGGGTCGTGGCCGAGGACGACGTCCGGTCGGAAGCGGCGGATCCATCCCGCCACTTCCCGTCGCAGCTCGAGCGACGCCTCGAGCTCACCATCGACGACGCCGAGGAACGCAACCTCACCCGTCGCACCGAGCGCCTTCGCGGCAGCGCGTTGTTCGTCCTGCCGGGTTGCGGTGAGCGCGCCGACGTCGGTCGCCGGATCCCACGACCCCTTCGACCCGTCGGTGCACACCAGGTGGTCGACGACGCAACCCGCGGCGGACCACTTCGCGAGCGTTGCCCCGCAACCGAACTCGACGTCGTCGGGATGAGCAGCGATGGCCAGCGCGCGCGCCGGGACCGGCAAGTTCAGCTGCACGGCAGCTCGGGAAGCTCGAGGTCCGCGGGCACGTCGACGTCCCACCCGAGGCGAGGATCACGCAACACGCGGTAGGGAACGCGGAGCCGGTCGGCTTCGCGACGATGGCGTTCGAACGAATCCGGGCCGTACGAGAACACGAACCGCAGGCCGGTCGGCACGCACACGACGTTCGAGCCGTCGTCGCGCCGGTCGGGCACCAAGGTGACGCCGGCGAACCCGGCGAGGCGGCTGAGGTCGTCCGCCAGCGGGAGGTCCGCATGCGCCACGATCACCTCGACCGCCCCGTCGGCGGTCAGTTGCGCGACACCGTCGGTGACGGCGGCGTTGAGCCCGAGCCCGGGCCGCCAGATCACACCGGCGCGACGCGCCTCGGCGAACGCGGCAACGTCGACGTCGTCGCACACGACCGACACGGGCAACGGCCCCGCTGCTGCCAGGACCCGGCCCGCCATGCGCTTCGCCAGCGCCGCCCGTTCCGAAGGCGGCAGCGCGCCCGCCAGCCGGACCTTTGCGTTGCGGAACGACTTGATCGGCACGAGCACGTGCGTCCCGGGCATCGCGGGCGAGTCTATGGGGGCGCATCCCGTGCGAACTCTGGGTCAATTCCGGGGCCATGGCCCCCACAATCGAACCAACATCGAACGCGGGCGTAGCCTCACGATCGTGACGATCCGCGTGTCAGTGATCGGAGCCGGATCGTGGGGAACGACCGTGGCGCAACTGGCGTCGCTCAACGAGCCCACCATCTTGTGGTCGCGTCGCAAAGAGCTGGCCGACCAGATCAACGAAGAGCACGAGAACGGCGAGTACCTCGCGGGCTTCCGGCTCCACCGCGAGCTGCGGGCCACGAGCTCGATCGAAGAGGCGGTGCACGACGCCGACGTGCTCGTCATGGGGGTCCCGTCCCATGGATTTCGAGACGCGATCGAACAGGTGGCGACGTGCCTGCGCCCGTGGGTCCCCGTCGTCAGCCTCACCAAGGGACTCGAGCAGGGATCACGGCTGCGCATGAGCGAGGTCGTACACGAGGTCATGCCAGGACATCCGGTGGCCGTCCTCACGGGCCCGAACCTCGCCAAGGAGATCCTCGCCGGACAAGCGGCGGCCGCCGTCGTGGCGATGGCAGACGACTTCATCGCGTCGGCGTTGCAGCGGATATTCGCCACGAGGCTGTTCCGCGTGTACTCCAACAAGGACGTGATCGGGTCCGAGCTCGGTGGCGTCATGAAGAATGTGATCGCCATCGCGTCGGGTATGGCGGATGGCGTCGGGGCCGGCGACAACACCCGTGCTGCGGTCATGACGCGCGGCCTGGCGGAGATGACCCGTCTCGGCGTCGCCATGGGCGGTGAGCCGATGACCTTCGCGGGACTGGCAGGCATGGGCGACCTGCTCGCGACGTGCATCAGCCCGCAGTCGCGCAACCGTTACGTCGGCGAGCAACTGGGCAAGGGCCGCACCATCGACGAGATCGTCGCCGAGATGAACCAGGTCGCCGAGGGCGTGAAGAACTGTCGCACGGTGCTCGAGCTGGCCGAGAGCATGGGCGTCGAGATGCCGATCACGACCGAGGTGGTCGGTGTCGTCCACGGCGGACGAACGGCCAACGACGCGTATCGGGGACTGATCAGCGGCACCCCGGCCCGCCACGAGCACCATCCTGGCTAGATGCGCTTGTTGATCTGGACGGACTGAAGTGCGAGCAAGGCAATGAGCCGGTTTCGCACTTGGGCGTTGCGGCGCGCGATGGGACGCCTGCGTATCGACGACGACATCGTTCGCCACCTGTCGACGTTCCAACGACTCGGTGAGACGGTCGAAGTCGAGTCGCCGGGCGAGCTTCTGCCGATCGGCGCTCGCACCGTGTTCCGCGCGCTGCGAACGCGGGCAGCGGCGCAGATCGGCCCCGACTGGGTGTGGCCGTACTGGCTCGAGGGACAACTCGACCCGACCGCACCAACGTTCACGCCTCGCGGTCATCTGCCGTTTCTCACCAACGTCACGGCCCGCAACTGGACGCTCGTCGGCAACGTCGCCTCGCCATGGGAGGCGATTGTGGATCCTCGCGGGCTCGTCACGACATGGTTCGACGGCTGGTCGCTCGACTGGTGGATCGGTGCAGAAGACGGCTGGCACGTACCGTCCCGAGAGCCGCCGTCACGAATGCGGCAGCGTCTCGTCGCGGCCGCGCCGGTCGTGGAGACGTCAATGCGTGTGCCGGGTGGTCACGCGGTGCACCGCGCGTATGCGTGCTACGCGGGTCCGGCCGGCGCCGACGAGTCCGAGATGGTCATCGTCGAGATCGAGAACCGCAGCCCGGTACCGTTCGCGGTTGCGCTCGCGGTTCGCCCGTACAACCCCGAAGGGCTCGCGGTCATCGAGCGCATCGGCCTGCACGACCGCACGACGGTGACGGTGGACGGACGCATCGCGATGCTGCTGCCGCGGGCACCCGCGCAGGTCGCAGCGTCGACCTTTCATGACGGCGACAGTGCGCAGATCGTCCTCGCGGACGGCGCGAGCGCTGGTCCGATCCCGCCCGGACTTCGCGACGAAGCGGGAATGGCGCAAGCCGCGTTCGTCTATCCGTTGCCGCACACCGCGACTCTGCGCGCCGTGCTGCCGCTGGTACCCGCCAGCCGTACGCGGCGCCGGGCACGGACACGCCGTCGAGTGGAACGGGCGCCGACGTTTCCTGTCGCGATCCCCTCGGCCGAGCAGGTGGCACGCGGTTGGGCCGCGCAGAGTCGTGGAGGCATGAGCCTCGAACTACCCGACGCGCGGTTGCAGGAAGCGGTCGATGCCAACCGCCGCTTCCTGCTCGCACTGCACGATGGCCCGGACATCACACCGGGCCCGAGCACCTATCACCGATTCTGGTTCCGTGACGCCGCGTTCCTCCTCGCCGCGCTCGGGCGGTACGGCTTCGCATCACAGGTCGGCGAGGTGCTTCGTTCCTATCCGGGCCGGCAGCGGGGGGACGGGTTCTTCTTCAGCCAGCCGAGAGAGTGGGACTCCAACGGCTGCGCGCTGTGGTCGATCGCCGAGCACTGGCGGCTCACCCGAGACCGAGAGTCGATCGAACCGATGCTGGGATCGGTCGCGAAGGGTGCTCAGTGGATCGAGCGCAAGCGGCGAACGAAGCGGCGGCGCGGTCCCGAGTTGCGAGGACTGCTTCCCGCCAGCGTGTCCGCCGAGCATCTCGGGCCGTTCGACTACTTCTACTGGGACGACTTCTGGTGCACGGCGGGGCTGCGTTCTGCAGCCGAACTGCTGGCCGCGTTCGACCAGACACAGGCCGCAGCTCTCGTACGACAGCAGGCGGACGCGCTGTGGGCAGACACGGTCGCCTCGCTCGGTATGGTCTCGCGCCGGCTCGGATCCGATGCCATCCCCGCCGGTCCGCGGCGCCGCATCGATGCCGGCGTCATCGGCTCGATCGTCGCGTGCGAACCACTGCACCTGCTCGCCCCCGACGATCGCCGCATCGCTGCCACCCTCGACGTCGTCCGCACGAGATTCAGCCTCGGGGACGCGTTCTTCCAGGCGATCAGCCACACCGGCCTGGCGACCTATCTCACGATGCAAGTGGCCGAAGTCGAGCTCGCCGGCGGCGACCGCCGGGCCCTCGACCGGCTCACCTGGCTCCTCGATGCGGCGACGCCGACATGGACGTGGCCCGAAGCGATCCATCCCCAGCTGCCCGGCGGGTGCATGGGCGACGGCCACCACGGTTGGGCGGCGGCGCAGTTCCTGTCCGTGGTGCGCAACATCCTCGTGCGGGAGGTGCCGGCGCGCCGGCGTGGTGCTGGTGCGCCCGCGCTCGCATTGTGTTCGCTGTTACCCGACCGGTGGGTTGGGCAGGGATTCGAGGTGCACGATGCTCCGACGCACTTCGGGACGATGTCGTACGCCGTGCGCTGGCACGGTGCTCGTCCCGCCCTGCTGTGGGAGCTCACGCCTCACGATGACGTCGACCTCGTGCGGTTGACAGCACCCGGCCTCGATCCCGGCTGGTCGACGGTGGAGCCGTCGGGCGAGGCGCTGCTGGCCGCGCCGGAACCGGGAGCGCTTTCCGGATGAACGAGCGAGCGTTCCGTACGCTCCGTGAGCTCCTCGAGGCCGGCGGCGTACCCAAGGAGGACATCGATCGTGCCGAAGCCGACGGCACGCTCGGCCTTCTTGCCGTCGACCAGATGGTTCTCGCCGACGAGCGTCCCAAGTACACACAGGCAGAGGCCGAAGCGCTGACCGGCTTGGGAGTGGACGCGTCGCGGTTCTGGCGCGCGCTCGGATTGACGGACCCACCGCCCGACGCACTCGTGTTCAGCGAGCTCGACATCGAGATGCTGCGGCTGGTCGACCAGATGCTGGAGCTCCGTCTGGTCGACAAGGACGTCGCGTTGCAGATGGCTCGCGTCATCGGTTCCTCGATCTCGCGCGTCGCCTTCGCCTTCATCGACGCCATCGAGACACAGATCGACGAGCCCGTGCTCGAGGACGGCACGGAGCCCGCCGTCTTGCGTGCCCGCGTCTTGTTGCCGTCGATGCCGCGCATCCTCGAGTACGCATGGCGGCGTCACATCCAAGTCGCGGCGCGACGACGGATGGTTCGAGAAGCGGGATCGTCAGGTGAAACGCAGGTGACGGTCGGTTTCGCGGATCTCGTCGGTTTCACCGCGTTGTCGCAACAAGTCGACGAGCACGAGCTCGCTGCGATCGTCGATCGGTTCGAGTCGACGGCGTACGACATCGTCGGCTCGCGCGGCGGCCGGGTCGTGAAGATGATCGGCGACGAGGTGATGTTCGCGGTCGACGGGTCGGACGTCGGGGTCGAGATCAGCCTGTCGCTGGCCGAGGCCTACCACGACGACGAGTCGCTCTCCGACGTGCGAGTCGGACTGGCCTGTGGGCCGGTGCTCGAACGCGAAGCGGACCTGTACGGCCCGACGGTCAACCTCGCGAGCCGCATCGTGTCGATCGCGTACGCAGGCTCGGTGGTCGTGTCGGGCGAGATCCACGACCAGCTCGCCGACCACCCCGACCTGCGCTGGAAGTCGCTGCGCACCCGCTACCTGAAGGAGATCGGACGGGTGCAGCTCTGGGCGGTACGGCGCGAGGGCGACGAGTTCGAGCGGGAGGGTCCGTTCGAACGCGCCCGCCGCCGGCGCGGCGCCATTCGCGACAAGATGGCCGAGATGATCGATCGGCGATCCGGCGCGCCGGAAGATGGCGATCCTGGGGGTGCGAAAGCTCCGTGAGTCGGAGTAGACACCGGACATGATTCGTGCCGGCTTGCAGATCCCGAACTTCACCTATCCCGGCGTCGCGCCGGAGGACCTCTTCGAACGAGTAGCCACCGTTGCCGTGGCCGCCGAAGAGGCGGGCTTCGACACCGTGATGGTGATGGACCACTTCTACCAGTTGCCGTTGCTCGGCCCGACCGACCACGAGATGTTCGAGGCGTACACGTTGCTCGCTGCACTTGCCGCTCGGACGGAGCGCGTCAAGCTCGGGACGCTCGTGACCGGCGTCACGTACCGGAACCCGGCGATTCTCGCCAAGATCGTCACCGCACTCGACGTGATCTCACGTGGACGCGCGTTTCTCGGCATCGGAGCCGCGTGGTTCGACGTCGAGCACGAGGCCCTCGGCGTCGACTTTCCGCCGGTCAAGGAGCGCTTCGAGCGACTCGAGGAAGCGGTGCACATCTGTCGCAGCATGTTCCGCGGCGAGCGCCCGACATTCGAAGGCAAGCACTACCGCGTCAAGGACGCGATCAACTCACCGGCGCCGATCACGCCCGGTGGACCACCGATCATGATCGGCGGCTCAGGTGAGAAGAAGACGCTGCGGATGATGGCGCAATACGCAGAGATGGCGAACTTCACCTCCGGCTACGACGAGTTGCCGCACAAGCTCGAGGTGCTCGCGCAGCACTGTGAGGACGTCGGCCGCGACATCCACACTCTCAACAAGACCCCGCTCGGTTCGCTCGTGCTCGGTCAGACGATGGAGGAGGCCGAGGACAAGCGCGACGCGTTGCTCGAGGAGCGCGGCCTGCCGCCGTGGGATCGACTCGACGAGAACATCAGGAACATGCTCGGTGCGCGTTTCGTGGTCGGCGACGCCGACGCCGCAGGTGAGCAGTTCCAGTCGCTCCTCGCGCTCGGCCTCGACGGCTTGATCTTCAACATGCCCGCCGATGGCTGGGAACCGGAAGCCGTCGCCTTCGCCGGCGAAGTCCTCAACAAATCGCTCCCCTGAGACCGAATGTTGGATGGAAACGGGCGCTATAGCGCCCGTTTCTCCCCGGAGTTCGGACGGAGGTTGGTACTAGTTCGGGGAGGACGTCAGTCGAGGACGGCGGTGGCGATGCGCCACGGGCCGAGCTCGAACGAACCGGTGAATGGTTCGAGGGCCCGGCCGCGGAGGTCGACCAACCAACCGGACCGACCGTCGATCACGACCGTGGTGATGTCGTCGCTCGGGTTGAACAGGCGGAGCTCGAGTCGTCCTGCCACTCGGCGCAGTGACGACACGACAGCACCGTCGACGTGGAGGGCCTGACCGTCCGCTGTCCGCTGCCCACCGCCCGCCTTCGTGACCAGCAGCGGCGCGAGCAGTTCGTCGACGAGCGCGTACGGGTCGGCGTCGCCGATGCAGATGCCGTAGTCGGTCCTCACGAGCTTCAACATCTGTGCCCCTTCGACGGGGATCATCGGTGCGGCAGGCAGCGGCCGCGTGGCCATCGGGCCTTGTCCCAACATGGCCGTGCAACGCACCAGCGTCAGCGCGACCGCATGGCCGAGTCCGCCTCGAACGTCGACGAGCTCGTACTCCAGCACGCCGTCGTGCACGACGGTCAGCCCGCCGGACTGCACGAACCGCTTGGACGGGAAGGTCGGCACTCCGATCTCGTTCGGGCCACCCTCTGCCGTCAGTCCCCGTTCGACGATCGCGAACGAGCACTCGGCCCGAGATCGATCAGCGGGGGATGCAAGCGGGAACCACACGCGCACGCGTTGATCACGGCACGGGTTGTGCCACTCGGTCCTCACGCGCAGCAGTTGCTCGCCCGCATGGAACTCGAGCCTGGTGGTGACGTCGACGTCGACCAGCGGTCCACCCTGACGCGATGGCCATCGGTATGAGGATGTGATCCGCAGCCGCGCCCGCAGCGGACCGAACTCCTCGACCGCGACCTCGACACGCTCGGGTGTGTCGATCTCCACGTCGTCGTCCGGCGGACACCAGTTGTACGTGTCACCCACGTCGCCGCCGCGCACGATCCGTCCGAACCCGTCGCGCCCGTCGATCGACCACGTGCCGTCCTCGGCGACGTCGACTCGAACGGGCCCGTTCCACAGCGATCGATCTGCTGCACCCGCGGCGTCGACGTCGAGCAGCGCCGGCTTCCAGCTGCGCCAGCTGTGCCCCGGCATCCCGGTCACCCGCACGAGCAACTTCTGCGTCGGCTTCGTGCGAACACGGAGGCGGACACTGCCGGATCCGGACGCGGCCAGCTCGTCGAGGTCGGCACGCGTTCCCGACGTCAGCATCGAACCATCGCGTTCACGTTCTTCACGCCAGAGCTCTTCGCCCGTCTCGACGGACTCGAGCGCGATCGCTTCGATGCGGCGGTTGTGCTTCAACTCGCGCACGACGACTCCGGCCATCGTCGCGAGATCGAGCTCGGCCACGACGCGCTCAGCCGGTCGTTCGTTGAGGATCTGTGCGCCGGGACGCGGGCCACTTCCCGGAACGATCACCTCGACGAGTCCGGTCCGCGGTCGGGCAGTCGGATTCACGATGACCGGTCCGTCGCCCGCGACGGACGAGCCCAGGGCGTCGAGCGCACGCTGCGCGAGCCCTTCGCCGATCTCGGCTGCCTCGGCATACCGGTACAGCACCGCGTCGCACACTTCGTCGATCGAGCACGCGCACACCGAGTCGTGGGCGGCGTTGCGTACGACCTGCAGCCATGCTTCGTGGAGCAGTGCCGACGGCCACCGGTCGACGGGCTGGAATAGCGCGGCGAGTGCTTCCGCGCGTTCGAGCGCCCGCTCCGCCCGCGCCGCGGCCCGCCGGACGTCGACTCGGTTGGACGTCACACCCATGAGGACGTTCGCGTGCGCACCCGACCGTAGCTCGCCGCGCCAGGACGGAAGATCCTCGACACTCGCCTGGCCGAGATGCTCAGCGAGCGACGTGACCGCGATGTCGTAGTCGTCCTGAAGGGTGTTGGCCTCTGCAACCAGGCGTCCGAGCCGCAGCTGCGGCGCCAAGTGGTCCGTACCGTTCATCCAGAGAATCGGACCGGTCAGCGCGTCCTTCCAGTCGCGCTCGAAGTCCTCGATGGCATTCACGAGTCCCTTCGCGTCGTCGGGCAGGTAGGCGCCGTTGCCGTACCCCTGTACGAGGTATTCGGCTCGCACCCGCGAACCGTCAGGCGCGGACCACCAGAACGCGTCCTTGTCCACGAACGCAGGCACACCACGCCACACGACCGCGTGCTCGAACCCGAACTGCTGCAAGAGCTGCGGCATCTGCGCGATGTGACCGAACATGTCAGGCAGGTAGCCGACCGCCATCGCGCCGCCGAACGCGGCGGCTCGGTCGATGCCCATCTGCAGGTTCCGCACGATCGTCTCGCCCGACACGAGGAACTCGTCCATCAGGATGTACCACGGACCAGTAGCGAGGCGTCCTGACGCGGCGAGGCGGCGCAAGGTCGCCTCCGCCCCGGGACGAACGGCGAGATAGTCGTCGACTACTGCCATCTGCCCGTCGAGGAGGAAGTGTACGAACGACGGATCCGCATCGAGCGACGGCAGCAGCTCATCGAGCAGGTCGACGAGTTGCAACCGGAACGCCTGGAACGGTGCATACCACTCGCGGTCCCAATGCGTGTGAGGAACGATGTGAACCTTGCGCGTCACGCTCCGCCTGCCTTTTTGTCCGCTTCCGCGTCCGTTTCCTTGTCCGCTTCGGCCATTGTCCTAGCTTGCCTCAGTCCTCGACACGCGTTTCCGGCGGACGTAGTGGCGCGATATGGGCCGGATCGAACGCCGAAAACGCGTATCAGAAGACCGGATGGCGCGTCCTGTCAGCGGGCGGGAGCTTTCGAGCACCGCCGAAGCCCCTTGTAGGCCCGGGGCGCGGCGTTCCACCCGCTGTGTCCCGGGCCTTCCACGGGGCGGCATGTCGCGTCGAGGCACGTACCCTCATCGCTCGTGTGTGACTGTCTCGTCGTGCTCGGCACGGCATCGCGAGAGGGACACACGTTGTTCGCGAAGAACTCCGATCGTCCTCCGAACGAGGTGCAGCTGCTCGAATGGTTCGAGCCCCGCACGGAGTCGCGGACGAAGACGACGTACCTCCACGTCGATCCGCATGATGGCGCGACATTTCGATTCCTCGGATCGCGCCCGGCTTGGATGTGGGGCGTCGAGCATGGCGTCAACGAAGCCGGTGTGGCCGTCGGCAACGCCACCATCTACACGACACTCGATCCGCGCAGTGTGCCCCCGGCGCTCACGGGCATGGACCTCGTCCGGCTCGCGCTCGAGCGCGCGGTAACCGCGATCGATGCGGTCGTTGTCGTGACCGACTTGCTCGAACGTCACGGCCAGGGTGGATCCGGACACGAGGCCGTGGACCGACCGTACTGGTCGTCGTTCCTCGTCGCCGACCCTCGCTCGGCGTTCGTCGTCGAGACCAGCGGGCGCGACTACGCGGTCGAGCGCGTCGAGCGAACGCGAGCGACGTCGAACCGCACAACGATTCCTTCGTTCGACCAGCGCCATCGTCACCCGCGCCAACCCGTCGACAAGCTCGTCGATCCGCGGCTCGCAGCGAGCAACGATGTGCTGACACGCGAGCCCGTCTCGTTCGACGCGCTGGCCGCGCACCTGCGGTGCCATGCCGGCGGCGACGACGGCTACACCATCTGCATGCACGTGCCCGGCGTCGAGGCCACGACCGCATCGATCATCGCTGAGCTCCGCTCCGACGGGTCGCCACGGGTGTGGACGGCGCAGGGCTCGCCCTGTCAGCACGAGTTCACGCGAAGCTGGTGACGATGCGGATCGCCTTCGGCACCGACGAGGCCACGTCGCTCACGGAGAACATCAAGTCCGCCTTGGACGAGCGGGGCCATCAAGTCGTGGTCGTCGCGGATGGCGACACCTGGCCCGATGTCGGTCGGGCCGTCGGGGAGGCGGTCGCTTCGGGAGCCGTTGACCGCGGCGTCGTCTGCTGTTGGACCGGTACGGGTGTGTCGATGGCGGCGAACAAGATTCCCGGTGTGCGGGCAGCCCTGTGCACGGACGCCGAGACGGCCCGCGGCGCCCGGAAGTGGAACGACGCCAACGTGCTCGCGATGGGGTTGCGCCTCACGTCCGCCGAGGTGGCCAACGAGATGCTCGACGCGTTCCTCGGCACCGACGCCGAGCCCGACGAGCGCGACGAGATCCGTAAGCTCGGCTAGCTTCCTTCAGGAAGACGCGACCGGCGGCTCGACGAGGTCGGGCACCTGTCGTGACGTGTGGACGACGACCACCGCCAGCGCGCCGATCACGACGGCCATGCCGAACACCTGCAGCAACGTCACGGGCTCGTCGATGAAGATCGCGGCCGTCGCGGTCGCGAAGACCGGGATGCCGAGCGTCAGCAGCGACGTGACGACGATCGGTACATGCGCGTGGGCCCAGTTCATGAGGAAGTGGCCGAGCGCACCGTTCACCACCGCGACGATCACGATGTAGACCCAATCCGCGGTCGTCGGCACGGCGATGCTGTCGCCGCTCAGCAACACGATCGGTGTCACCGTCACGACTGCGACGATGGACAACCCGGCGAGATACTCGAAGCTGCCGAGTTGCGTGCGGGCCTGCTTCGACGCGATGAAGTACCACGTCCACGCCACGAGTGCAGCCACGGCCAGCAGGTCGCCACGCACACTCGCATCACCTCCGGCCGGGCCACCAGCGACAACGATCACCGCGCCGGCGATGGCCACGGCCGCCCAGAACGCATCCCGCAGATGTGGTCGCTCGCCGAACAACCGGCTGGCGACCGCGAGCACCAGCACCGGCTGCATGGCGCCGATGATCGTCGCGTTCGCCACCGAGGTCTCCGTCAACGCCGAGAAGAACAGCACGATGTCGAGCGCGAACGCGATGCCGCCAGCGCACGACAGGCGGAGCAGTCGCCACGACAGCCGTCCACCCGAGACGAGAAAAGCGCTCACGGTGAGAACGGCGCCGATCCACATGCGGTGAAAGCCGATCACGAGCCCGCTCAGGCCTTCGATGTTCTTGACGAGTACCGAGCTCGATCCCCAGACGACGACGGCCGCCGCGGCGGCGATCAGGCCCCACAGCCGATTGCGGTCATCCGTCGTCACGGGTCGTTCAACGCGACGACGTGGCCCTCGTTCGGTGCGGCCCGCCCTTCCAGCACCTCGAGCCAAGTCGGTTCGATCGCGTCGAAGCCGTGGTGCTCGTCGATCGTGAGCCACCCGTCGACCGACTCGACGAACGCGTTCCATGCGCGCTCGATACGGCTGTCGAGTCCATCCGCACCCCAGTCGGCGCGTCGCTTCACCAGCTGATCGGGAGCGAAGAAGAACGCCGGCGGCGGTCCTGGTACGTCGCCCGACGGTTGCTCGTCCTCCCAGTGCGTGATGCCGACCAGGCAGCTGCGATGCAACGAGTCCCCGAAATGCCGGTGGACGTCCGCGAGCACGCGACCGCCGCCGGCCATGTCCACGAACACGGACGGTTCGTCGGCCGGGAGTGTTGTGACCTTGTCGTAGGTGACGACGTTGTCGTAGTAGCCGACGGACGACACGAAATCCGCGTTGCCGGCCGAGGTCAGCCCGACGACGCCGATGCCTTCCTTGCTCGACAAAAGGTGTGCCAGCCCGAGCGCGGTCTTGCTCGACGCGCTCGCGAGCACGATCGATCGGGCGCCGAACATGGCGTTGTCGTCGAGCCAGTCGTCGATCAGGAACGATGTCACGAACAACGGGCGGAGGACGGCGTACTCCCGCTCCAGGCTCGGGTCGTATTCGGCGACGCCGCCGACGCGCTGGTACCGGTTGTAGGCCGCAGGGAGTCCTGACCGATGGGGGGTGGCATCGACGAAGCTTGCGTCCGCCAGCCGGGCCGGGGTGACGACGAGGTGCGACGACATCGGCAGGTAGCCGTAGACGCGGTCGCCTTCGCGGAGTCCCTCAGCACGCGACGACTCGACGTCCGCATAGCCCCACACCGGAACGCGGCCCCAACCTTCATCGGCGGGGAAGAAGGTCCAGTACGACATCGTTTCGCCCATGACCGCATACGTCACGTTGTTGGCAGTGAGCGCGAAGCGCGATACGCGCAACAACGCCTGGCCGTCGTCGAGCGGCGGGATGCCGCGGTCGATCGTGCGAGTCGTGCGGAGGTCGTCGCGCTTCACCTCGAAATCCATGTTGCCCCCTGTTGTCGGATCCACCATTCGTGCTCTTGCAGGCCCAGTTCAGTCGACGGAGGTCCGTCGGTCATCGGCCACAGCTCCTCGGCGATGAGCCTCCAATTCGCGGTGGCGCGCAGCCGGCCGAGAATGGCGTACAAGCCGAGGTTGATTCTTTGGAGGATGACGAACGCCGGCGGAAGGTTCGTCCACTTCATGATGTCCCGGAACGGTCCTTGCATCGTCATGAACCGCCGCGCAGTCGCGCTCGCGTACTCGGCGGTGAGTGTCGCGACCTTGTCGTCCCTCACGAAGTCGTAGTACAGGCCGACGTAGTCGGCGACCCGCTCGTCCGGCACCGGTGCGCCCGGTTGCAGGACGCCCGCGCGTTCGATCACCGACCGGAACGCGGTGAGGTCGCGATCGATGACCATCGTCGTGATCATGTCGGCGAGCAGCCTGACCTCTGACGGATCGAATCGCCGCACCAATCCGTAGTCGAGGAACGTGACGTGGCCGCCCGGCCTGAACAGGTAGTTGCCCGGATGAGGGTCGCCGTTGAACGCGTGCAGGCGGAACAAGCTGCGGAACACGAAGCGAAACAGTGTCTCGGCCGCGAGATCACGCTCGGACTGTTCCCACTTCTCCATCTCGGCGAAGCGTGCGCCCTCGGCGAGCTCGGACGTCAGCACGCGTCCGGTGCTGAGTTCTCCGATGACCGACGGGATGTGGATGAAGGGATGGCCGCGATATGAATCGGCGAAAAGCTGCTGATTCTCGGCCTCCATCCGGTAGTCGAGCTCCTCGAGCAAGCGCAGCCGCAACTCGCGCACGATCGGCTCGGGCTCCAGCGCGGGGAACAGCATCCCCATGAACTGCACGAGGGGGCCCACGTTGTCGAGGTCGGCTCGGATCGCCCGGTCGACGCCGGGATACTGAACTTTGATCGCGACCGCGGTGCCGTCCCGTGTGATCGCCCGGTGCACCTGGCCGATCGACGCCGACGCGATCGGCGCGGGATCCCACTGCGCGAAGAGACCGTCTGGGGGCAGACCCAGCTCCTGTTCGATCACGCCTGCGGCGAGGTCCGCGCTCATCGGCGGCGCCTCGTGTTGAAGTTCGGACAGCGAGGCACGGAGGTTCTCGGGGAGGCCGTCGTCGAGGAAGCTGGCCAGCTGGCCGACCTTCATGAGAACACCCTTCATTGCGCCGAGTGTTTGGGTGACTTCGGTCGCGGTGCGCAGCTCGAGACGTTCGTCGAGCTCGCGTCGTCGTTCATCCGACGCGAAGATGCGTTGCGCTCGGTTCGACGCGTACGCACCACCGACCCGTGTAGCCATCCTGGCGACCTCGGCCCCGCGCGCCTGGCGCGTGCGAACGAGCGACGTGGTCTGCATGTCGTGCCGGCGGATCCTGTACAAGCTGTACGCCGCGATGCTCAGGCCTGCTCCCCCGGCCATCAAGGCACCTGTTCTCATCCCGCGCACCACCGAGTCATCATTGCGCGCTGCGAGTGGTCGCTGCGGATGCGCTCCGTCGTTCTGGCGTCAACCACCCCGGTTATCCGGAGTGGTTGACGCCAGAATGGAGGGCATGAAGGAGAAGTGGCGTACCACGCTGGCACCGTGGGCGCAGGAGGTCGTGGAACGCGCTCAAGAGTTGCGTGATCTGGTCGAGCACGTGGACGCTGATCACCGCGAGCACCTCGCCGATCTGCTTGGTTCCGTCGAGCTGCTCGCGTGGGAGAACGTCCCCCTCTGGCGGTGCACGACACGTCTGTCCGACTGGTGGTACGGCAGCCGGGTCGAGCGCGCCTGGTCGTTGCTCCACGAGGCGGAGCTGTTGTTCGTGGAGCACGCGGACGACCGCGGCATGGAGATCGCTCTCGACAATGCGGTGGGATATGCGATGGCGCTCTCGACGGACGATCCCGTCCGACTGCGCTTCGAGGAGTACGTGCAGCAGCTTCGCGACGCGCATCCGAACGGCGACAAATCTGTCGCGCCCGCAACGGAGTCTGCGTCATGACGATGGTTGCGCCGCCGGTGTCGGAGCGAACCATCGTCCAGTCGGTGATGCGCCGCTCGTTCGCGCTCACCGACGCGTTCCACAACGATTCGCGAGCGTTCCGCAACCGGCTCGTGGTGACGTCGCTTCTCGCGCTCAGCACGACCTTCGCGATCCTCGTGCTGCAGTGGCGACTCCCCAAAGCCGACATCATCCAACGCCCGGTGGGCGGTGAGGAGGTCACGCGCTGGGCGCTGCTCATCCTCATCATGGCGTTCGGTGCAGTAGGAGGCCTGCTCACGAGCATTCCCGCGCTCGCCGCACTGCCGCGGGTCAAGGGCCCGTTCAACTTCCCCCTGCAGCAAGCGTTCTTGAAGATCGCGCTGGGCTCGCTGACGGCCGTCGTCGGCGTGATCGTCACCGGGAGCGCCGGCGTGACGACGGGGTACGCATCGATGCAAGCCCTGGCGGGTGTGGCCCTCGCCTTCGGCGCGGCGCAGCAGGCCGTAACCCAGTTTCTCGACAAGCGCGCTGACCAGATCCTCGAAGGTTCGGCATAGCCTGGCGCGGCAATGACGGAAGCCGTCGCGGACATCCGACTCACCGAGTGGACGTCGTGCGGCGGCTGCGCTGCCAAGTGGGGGGCATCGCCCCTCGCCGCGCTCCTGCGTTCGCTGGCCAGTGACGGCAGCGGCGTCCATTCGTCCTTGCTGGTGGGCTTGGCACCGTTCGACGACGCCGCCGTGTACAAGGTCAGCGACGAGCTCGCGATCGTGTCGACGACGGACTTCTTCCCGCCGCTCGTCGACGACCCGGCCGACTTCGGCGCCATCGCCGCCGCCAACGCCTGCAGCGACGTGTTCGCGATGGGGGGATCCGTTGCACTCGCGTTGAACATCTCGGCGTTCCCCGAGCGCATGCCGCCCGAAGCCATCGCCGCCATCCTCGGCGCGGCCGCGGCGGTGGTCGCGGAAGCCGGCGGTGTCGTCGGTGGTGGTCACACGATCCGGTCGGACGAACCGATCTTCGGCCTCGCGGTCCAGGGCTTCGTCCATCCCGACCGCATCTTCCGAAAGGGACGTGCCCGCCCCGGCGACGTGCTGGTGCTGTCGAAGCCGATCGGAACGGGCATCGTGCTCGCGGGCGGTTCCGACGTCGAGAAGGCGGCCGCCATCGCACACATGAAGGTGCTCAATCGCGCTGCGTCACTCCGGCTGCAGGAGGGGCGCGAATACGTGCACGGCGTTACGGACGTCACCGGATTCGGGTTGGTCGGCCACGGTTGGGAGATGGCGGACCGGTCGGACGCGACGTTCGTCTTCGACAGCGCATCGATGCCGCTGTACGACGGAGCCTTGCAGGCCGCGGAGTCGGGGACACGTACGGGTGGGGACGCGCGCAACCGCGCCCACCTCGAAGGTCACGTCACGTCTACGGCGGATCCCGCCCTCGAGGCTCTCGCCTACGACCCCCAGACGTCGGGAGGCTTGCTCGCCGCCGTCGACCCGGCGGTCGTGGGTGACCTGGTGGGAGCGGGGTTCGAGCGGGTCGGCATCGTCGAGATCGGCTCCGCCGCGGTCGTGCTTCGGTAAGGTCGCCGCCGATGGCGACCACGCCGACGGTTCCGATGCTGCGCAAGGCACTTCGGTCGAAGTCGCCGTCGTTGCTCGTCGAGCGCGAACTGTGGGACGCCGGTCACGAGGTCGTCGTCGGCATGGACGAGGTCGGCCGCGGCGCGTGGGCCGGGCCCATCAGCGTCGGTGCCGCCGTGATCCCGCAGGACAAGCGGGTCTACAAGATCCGTGATTCGAAGATGCTCACGTGGACGGAGCGCGAGGCGATGTTCGATCGCATCGCCTCGTGGTGCGTCACATGGGCGGTCGGTCACTCGTCGCAGATCGAGTGCGACACGCTCGGCATGTCCGCCGCGCAACGGCTCGCGGCCGACCGGGCGTTGGAAGCATTGGGACTCGCGTCGGATCCTGACCGGGTCGTCCTCGACGGCAAGTGGGACTTCGTACGCCGCGGCACGACGATCAGGTTGGTGAAAGGCGACGCGCGGTGCCTTTCGATCGCGGCCGCCTCGATCCTTGCGAAGGTGACCCGAGATCGGATCATGCAAGCCGAGGCGCCGAACTACCCCGGCTACGACTTCGAGTTGAACAAGGGCTATCCGTGTCCGCGCCACAAGGCTGCGCTGCGCGGGTATGGCCCGTGCGCGATCCACCGCCGCAGCTGGGTCTTCATGGACAACCTGCCCTGGACCGGCATCCCCCGCGTTTTCCCCGCCGGCCTCCAACAGGTCCTGTTCGAGTAACCCTCAGCAAATGTTGGATGGAAACGGGTGCTATGGCACCCGTTTCTCCCCGGGGTTCGAGAGGAAGAAGACGAAGCTGGTGGCGTCCGGGGCGGCGTCGCGGCCGGTCGGCGACCGGATCGCAGAGACCGTGAGCCCGGCGCCGGCCGCGAGAGCGGCAAATCCTTCCTGTGTGTGCCAATGCAGCTGCCACGGGCGCTCGAGGACTTCGGCGACGCCGTCGCGGGTGGACTCGTAGCGCAGCACGGTGGTCTGCAGCCGGCGTTCGTCGTCGCGCGTCTCCGACAGCGCGCTCACGCGTTGCATGTGTCCGTCTTCGGACACGTGCTCACGAGCAACGCCGAACTGCGCGTCCGGCGTCGGATCGGGGATGAACAACGGCACCAGGGCCACACCGTCGGGCACGAGATGCCTTCCGATGCGCTGCAGCGCGGCGAGCGCGGCTTGATCGTCGGTCAGCAAGTTGAACGTGGGCCCCGCGAGATAGATCGCGCGATAGCGACGAGGGAGATCGAGCTGCTCCATCGTCTGCTCGTAGAGATCGACGTCGAGGCCACGCTCTCCAGCTCGTGACCGACAGCGCGCCAGCATGTCGGGCGACGAGTCGACGCCGTCGACGTCCAGCCCTCGCTCGCGCAGCGCAAGGAGCGGGTCGCCGGTCCCGCACCCGAGTTCGAGCGCGGGCTCGCCGTGACGCTCGACGAACCTTGTGTACGGCTCGGGATCGGGCACCGCGGAGCGCAGCGGCCCGTACAGCTCCGCGACGAGTCCGGTGTAGAACTGCGACGCGCTCACGTGGTCGTCACCCGGACTGCTGAGTGCCGACCTTCAGGTCCTTGAACGCGGTCTTCGAGTCGATGCCAGGGTCCTTGGGGAGGCCGAGGACGCGTTCGGCGACGATGTTGCGCATCACCTCGTCGGATCCGCCGGCGATGCGCAAGCCGGGGATGCCGAGGACGAACTGACCCCACGCGAAGGTGCCCCACTCGCCGGTATTCGCCGCGACGCTCGGTCCGAGGACGCGTGACACGAACTGCGCGGTGTCCCACATGTTCTGCGTGAGCGCGAGCTTCGCGATCGACATCTCGGGCCCCGGCAACTGGCCGGCCTTGATCTTGTCCATGGCCCGTTGGTTGTTGTATTTCGCCACCGAGTACGCGACGTGGAGCTTCATCAGCTCCTGCCGGTAGACGGGATCCTTGTCGAGATCGAAGTGGCGGAGCATCTCGATGAGGCGCGTGCTATTGGCGAGTCCGAGCCCGCCGCCGACGCTGCCTGCGCCGATCGATGCGCGCTCGTTCATCAACGTCGTGAGCGCGACCGTCCAACCCTCGTTCACGTCTCCGAGTCGGTGGTCGTCGGGCACGCGCACGTCGCTGAAGAAGACCTCGTTGAACGAGGCGCCGCCCGTCATCTGTCGCAGTGGACGGACTTCGACGCCAGGCGCGTGCATGTCGACCACGAAGCCGGTCAGACCTTTGTGCTTCGGCTTGTCGGGATCGGTGCGGCAGATGATCTCGCCGATGTCGCTGTACTGCGCGCCCGACGTCCACACCTTCTGGCCGTTGAGCATCCACTCCTCGCCGTCGCGTTCGGCGCGTGTCTGCAGGCTGGCGAGGTCGGAGCCCGCGCCGGGTTCGCTGAACAACTGGCAACCGACGATGTCGCCTCGGTACATCTTCGCCAGGTAGCGATCACGGATGTGCGGTTGCGCGTGGGCGAGGATCGTCGGTGCGACCATGCCGAGACCGATGCCGAAGAACGTCTGGCTCGGGATGTCGTATTTCGACTCGAGCCCTGCGTAGGTGCGCTCGTGCGCGCTCGTGAGCTCGCGACCTCCGTACTCCTTCGGACCGGTTATCCAACCGAGGCCGGCGTCGTATCGCTTCGCCGCGCCACTGTTGCGCGTCGGCCAGTGCCCGCCTCTCGCGTTCGCGGTCGATGTCCTCGAACAGTCCGATGTCGTCGTCACCTTCGCCCCACACGAACGGCTTGTCGTCGGCGTCCTTGCGCTTGGCGTTGGCGTCGAGGAAGGCGGCAGCCTCCTCGGAGAAGTCTTCGAGCGACACGTCGGCCATGAGATCCCCCTGTGCGAAAACTTGACCCGACGGTCAAGTTAGCGGGGCGGTAGGGCGGCTGCGTAATCTCGCCGGTCGTGCGCGCTGCCCTCGTTTTCGTCGCCTGGACCGTGTTCGTGTGGGCCGGTCGCATCCGCAACGGCGGCTCGGTCCTGCTGGCGGTGTCCTTCCTGGTCCTCGCCGCATTCGTGCTGGCCTCGATCTGGAAGCGCCACTGGCGCGCTTATGCCGTCGGCGCGCTCGCCATCTGGACGATCGGCGTGTGGGCGGTCCGAACGCCGATGATCCTCGTGCACGACCATCCCGCCGGCTTCAAGGTCGTGCACACCGTGCTCGCCGCGGTTTCAATCGGCCTCGCCGTCTGGGCCGAGCGTGACGTCCAGCGCCAGCGTCAAGCACCGGCAACCGCCTCCCGCTTTCAGGAACTCGCCGACCACTGACTCGACGACCGTGAACCCCCATGCCTCGAGCTGACGGCCGACGCGTGGGGGCACGACGGGCATCACGATGTTCGAGCCGACGACGACGGAGTTGGCGCAGAACGTGAGGGTCGCCTCGTCGTCGAGCCACAGGGGTTCCGGCACGAGCGCTTCGACGACCGTGCGCCCGTAGTGGTCCCAACCGGCTGGCGCGCACATGGCGCGGCGGTCGTCCAAGGGACAGAAGGTCAGATCGATGTGGTAGAGCCGCTCGTCCACCAGTTCCACGGTGCGCACAGGCGTGCGCAACATGCGTGACAGCACCGTGCCGGCCGACGCATCCGAACGGGTGCGATAACCGCACAGCAGCGTGCCGTCGAAGGGAAGGCCGTCACCCGCCCCTTCGTGACCGAGTCCTGTCGGGAGCGGTTTCACCTTCCAGCCGTGAGTGCCGAACCACGAGGCGAACACCTCGCTCTCAGGCGTTCGCTCCGGATGGCGGAAGCGACTCGGGACGAAGACGTCGCCCGACACGACACCGGCGTTCGCGGTGAACACGAGATCGGGGACCCCGGCTCGGGGCTCGATCGTGACGACCTCCGCGCCCGCGGCCTGCACGTTGGCGACGAGCGCATCCCATTGCGCACGGCTCAGGTCCCGATCGACCGTCACTTCCCGGTGCATCCACGGGTTGATCTCGTACAGCACGCCGAAATGCTCTGGCGGACACATGAGGTACCGGTGGCCCCAGTCGAGCGTGATGCTCACGACTCACGAACTCCGGGGAGAAACGGGCGCTATGGCGCCCGTTTCCATCCAACATTCGTCGCGGATCAATTGCACAGTGAGTCGGCGAGTTGGCGAAGGAAGGGACCGACGTCGGTGACGATGCCGAGGGCCTGGTGGCTGCCGCGATCGGCGAGCTTCGTGACCACCGCCTGATTGATGTCGACGCAGAACGTCTCGACACCGGCCGGCAGCAGGTTCCCGGTCGCGATCGCATGCAGCGTCGACGCCAGCATCAGCGCAACCGCGACACCGGGCACGTGATAGCGCATGGCGTCAGCCGCGGCGACGACATCGGCGATGGTGTCCGGCAACGGACCGTCGTCGCGCACCGAGCCGCCCAGCACGAACGGCACCTGCCGTCGCTCGCATTCGTACATGACGCCGCCGGTGACGAACCCCGCTTCGACCGCCTTCGCGATCGAGCCGTGACGCCGTACTTCGTTGATGACCCGCAAGTGGTTCGAGTGACCGTGCTCCACGGGCATTCCTTCGACGACCGACACGCCCAACGAGGTGCCGAGCACGTTCGACTCCATGTCATGGGTCGCGAAGCCGTTGCCGGCGAACAGTACGTCGATCCATCCCTCGCGCACGAGGCGCGCCACATCCGGGGCGCCGCCCGTGTGCACGACGGCAGGGCCGCACACAGCGAGCAGCTTGCCGCCGCTCGACTTCGCCGATCGGATGCGATCTGCGACCTGCTCGATCAACAGTGCCTTCGGCTTCTCCGAGGAGATGTCGGAGTTCATGAACTCGAAGTTGCGTACGTCTCGGGCCCGGTCGGGTGCGTAGACGCGGACACCGTCGAATCCGATGACGACGCGATCTCCCACATGCACGCGGTGCATCGGCATCGTGCGGACGGAGTCGTCGCGGACCACGATCCCGCAGTCCATCTCGGGGTTCTCGACGGGACGCCATCGTCCGTCGATCCGGACGTCGGTTGCGAGGTTCGTGCTGGCGTAGAAGCCCGCCGGCAGGACCCCGTCGGCGTCGCACGTGGCGAGCGCGGCATCGCCTTGGCCGGTGCGGTTGACGCCGTGCACTTGCAGTTCTTCGAGCAGTGCGTCGAGCGCGGCGTCGTCGTCCATCGAGACTTCTATGAGAGCGCGGCTCGGATCGACGTTCGTGCGACCCAGCTCGAACGACGTGATCTTGTAGTCCGCCTCCGATTCCAGGATCAGATCGAGCACCTTCGCCAGCAGCAACGAGTCGACGATGTGGCCCTCGAGCTCGACGGTCTCGGTCGACATCAGCGGCGCTCCAGATGACTACTCGTCTTCCTGCACCGTCGCGATCGGCACTTCGTCCGCACCGACGGTCGGTTCGGTCTTCAGCCTGCCACGGCTCTGGTCGTAAAGGTCACGGGCCACGACCTGGATCACGCCGGCGGCGGGGATGGCGAGCAGAGCACCCAGGAAGCCGAACAACTCGACACCGACGAGCACGCTCACCAGCACGGCCAACGGGTTCAGCTTCACCGTGCGGGCCATGATCGTCACCTGCAGCACGTGGTTCTCGAACTGCTGGTACACGATGAAGAAGATCGTCATGACGATCCCCGCCGGTATCGAGTAGAGGAACGCGAAGGCGACCGTCGGAATGGCGCCCAACGTCGCCCCGACCAACGGGATCAGGTCGGCGAACCCGACGAACAGGCCGAGCACCTCCGCGTAGGGCACGCCCAGGATGAACAGCACCAACCACGCCGCAGTCCCGGCGATGAGACTGATGAGCAGGTTGCCGAATACGTAGCCGCTGACTGCTCGACACGCGTCGACGGCGACCCGGCGCGCGCGGGTCTTCCGCCGCTCGTCGGGAAGCAGGTCGAGCGCGTTCTTCGAGAGCGTCGGTCCTTCGATGAGGATCAGGATCGTCAGCACCATCACGGTCAGCGCGGCGACGATCGTCGAGAAGATCCGGCGCACGATGTCGAGGCCGTTCTCGCCGAAATCGGTGACCGCCTGCTGGATCTTGTCCTGGTTGTCCTCGACCTTCTGCTCGAGGTCGTAGCGCTTCACGATGTCGCCGATCGGACCACGTCCCTCACGCGCGTCCTCGACGTACTGCGGGAGGTCGCGCGAGAAGTTCGACGCCTGATCGACCAGCGGCTTCACGAACGCGTAGATCAGTCCCGCGAGGAGCGCGATACCGATCAGGATGACGATCATCGTCGCAATGCCGCGCCGGATACGCATCTTGTATTGGAGGAAATCGACCGGCGGGGTGAGCACGACCGCGAAGAACAACGCCACGACCAGATACGTGAGGACGCGGCCCGTCGCGATGAACGCTTGATAGGCGAGGTAGACGATCGCGACCGACGCGATCGCCGCCCATATCGTGCGCCACGGGACTCGCTCGCGCGCAGGAGCAGGCTGTTCGGCCACGACTTTCGACGGTAGGCCGTTGTCTCGCGACGACGGCGGATGGTGGTTCGTGCATCGGCTCCGCACCACTAGGTTCGGACCGTCATGGGTCAGCCGATCACCGTCGTCGAGACGGCGTCACCCCGCCCGGGAATCGTGCGCTTCGAGATCAACCGACCGTTGAGCGGCATGGGACACGAGCGGTACGTCAAGGACAAGGCGGTCGAGGGCAACCGGCCCGTCGACGAGCTCGCCCGGCGAGTGTTCGAGCACGGCGGTGTCGATGCCGTGCACATCAACGGGAGCGTGATCACCGTCGATCTGGCCAAGGGCGGATCGGCCGACGGCCTCGCCGACCTCATCCGAGAGCTGTTCGTCTACTACCGAGAGTCGAGCACGCCCGAAGCCACGCCTTGACCTGGGCGAACAGGCGTTCGATACTGGGCGAATGCGGAGCGGGGCGACCGCCGAGTCCCTGACCCGCCTCCACGAGGTGGCGGCGCGAGCGAGGCCCGTCGCGCTCGCACGGGAACAGACCCTTCCGGTGCTCGAGCCTCTGCAGACGTTGTTTCCCGACGGGTTGCGACGGGGGAGCACGGTCGGCATCGAGTGGTCGACCTCGCTCGCCCTTGCGTTGGCGGCAGGCCCGAGTAGCGAGGGTTCGTGGCTCGCTGTGGTCGGCGTGTCGTCGCTGGGATTGGCAGCCGCTTCCGAGCTGGGCGTCGACCTCGAGCGTCTCGTAGCCGTCGCCGACCCACCATCGGCGTCCTGGGGCACCGTGGTCGCCACGTTGGTCGACGCCTTCGACGTGGTGCTCGTGCGCCCCCGCCGGAGGGTCGGTGTCGCCGATGCGCGCCGGTTGACCGCGCGTGCCCGGGAGCGGGGTTCGGTGCTCGTGGTGCTCAGCGCGACAGCGACGTGGCCGGATGCAGTGGACGTCGAGTTGGCGATCCGCAGTGAGGAGTGGCACGGGATCGGCGACGGGCACGGGCACTTGCACGTTCGCCAGGCGATCGTCGAGGCGGGAGGCCGCCGGGCTGCGGCGAGGACTCGACGTGTGCGGTTGTGGCTGCCGGCGGCCGGCGGGGGAGTCGCCGCCGTCGACGAGCTGGCGGAGGTGCGTCGGTTCCCCTCGCCGAATGTTGGGTGGAAACAGGCGCTATGACACCCGTTTCCATCCAACATTCGGAGCTGGTGGCGGTGCGGACACTGGTCGTGCGGTGTCCGGACTGGCAGGTGGCGGCGGCGGGGGTGTCGCTCGACGAACCGGCGGCGGTGTTCTTCGCCAACCGCGTCGTCGCCTCGTCGCCGGCTGCTCGTGATGCGGGCGTCGATGTCGGGCTGCGTCGCCGCGAATCGCAGAGCCGATGTCCCGAGCTCGTCGTCATCGATCACGATCCCGCGCGTGATGCGCGCGCATTCGAGCCGGTGGTCGCCGCGCTCGACGAGCTGACGCCGCGCATCGAGGTCGCCGTTCCCGGGCAGTGCGCCTTCCCGACCCGAGGTCCTGCTCGCTACTTCGGAGGCGACGAAGCACTGGCGTACCGCGCGCGGGCTCTCGCACTCGGTGTGCTGCACGGGATGCAGGGACGTGTGCCTGTTCATGCCGGCATCGCCGATGGGCCGTTCGCAGCAGCACTCGCGTCGGACGCGCCACCCGTCGTCGTCGCTCCCGGAGCGAGTGCGTCGTTCCTGTCGTCGATCCCGCTCGATGCACTCGACCGTCCGGACCTCGTCGACGTGCTCCGAAGGCTCGGCTTGCGCACGCTCGGTGATCTCGCCGCGCTGCCGGAAACCGACGTGCTCGCTCGCTTCGGCAACGAGGGCGCGCTCGCGCATCGGTTGGCGTCGGGCCTCGACGAACGGACACCTGACACGCGACCGCTTCCTCCCGAGTTCACGGTCGAAGCCGAGCTCGACCCGCCCGCGGAACGAGTCGATGCAGCCGCGTTCGTGGGGCGCACGTTGGCCACTGAGCTCCACGAACGACTCGCGGCCCGCGGCCACGCGTGTGCACGGGTGTTGATCGTGGCCGAGACGGAGCACGGTGAGCGGCTCGAGCGGCTGTGGCGTCTCGATCAGTCGATGGCAGGCGCGTCGCCCGGCGTCATCTCCGACCGGGTGCGCTGGCAGCTCGACGGATGGCTCAACGGAACCGCGGCGCATCGACCGTCCGCGGGCATCTGCCTGCTGCGACTCGTCCCCGACGAGCTGGCGCCCTCGGCCGGACGGCAACTCGGGTTCTGGGGTGGCGCGGCCGGTGCCGACGAGCGCGTCGTGCGGGCGCTCGCCCGTCTCGAGGGTTTGCTCGGACCGGACGCCGTGACCGTCCCCGAGTGGTGCGGCGGTCGCAGCCCGGCAGAGCAGGTGCAGCTCGTGTCCGCCGGCGCGGTCGACATCACCACTGAACGACCGAGCGCACATCCCGAATGGCGCACCGAACCGTGGCCGGGACAGCTGGCAGCCCCATCGCCCGCAACGGTCGCACCCGACCCAGTTGCCGTCGACGTGGTCGACAGCAACGGCGCGCCGGTGCACGTCAGCGGCCGCGGGTTCGTGTCATCAGCGCCCGCCCGGTTGGCGATCGGCAATCAGCAACCGTGTTCGGTCGTGGCGTGGGCCGGCCCGTGGCCGGTGGAGGAGCGTTGGTGGGACGACGCCGGCCACCGCCGCCAAGCCCGCTTCCAACTCGTGACCGCCGACGGCGTGGCCCGCCTCCTCACCGTCGAAGGCGGCCGTTGGTGGCTCACCGCCGTCTACGACTGACGCACGCAGCTCGGAAGCGGACCAGCCCTTAGGTTTCGGACGTGCTGTTCATACGAAACGTCACGTTCATGACGGACGATCCGCGGCGTCTAGCTGACTTCTGGTCGGCCGCTCTGGGGCTGGCAGAGCGTCGTGACAAAGCTGACGAGACGATCTGCGCTGACGCGGAGTGGGGTTACCCGCGGCTGACATTTCAGAAGGTGACCGATTCCGCGGTCCGCCCGCGCCGGTTGCACCTGGACCTGACCGCCGATGATCGCGGCGTCGAGGTGGAACGCCTCCGATCGCTCGGGGCGCGAGTGGAGCGGGACGTGGCCATGGAAGACGGCTGGACGTGGACGGTGATGAGTGACCCCGACGGGAGCGAGTTTTGCGTCACTGACCCGTAGCCAGCGCAACCTGGTCTCAGCCTCTGCCGCCGCTGCGAGTCGAGCTCCCCGGAGAGGCATCACGAGGCCGCCCTAAGTCCGGCACTACCGAGTGCGGCGCAGCGGCGCGTTTTGGTCGCGGAGTACGGTGCGAGAACGAGGATTGGGGGGCTGGCGATGGCACGATCGGTCAGGCCGCTGCGGGTTGCTGTGGCCGTGGTGGTCGTGGCGGTGGTCGCGTTGAGTCTGACGGGGTGTGTCGCCGACGCCCCGCCGATCATCGGGACCGCGACAGCGGGCGACGGGCAGGCGGTGGTGTCCTGGCAGCCGCCGGTTGCGATGCGCAAGCCGCCGGTCACCGCGTATGTGGTGACCCCGTGGATCGGGTTCGATCGGCAGCTGCCGGTGGTGTTCAACTCGGCGGCGACGACGCAGACGGTTACGGGACTGACCAACGGGGTGACCTATACGTTCACGGTCCACGCGGTTGACGCGGACGGCAATGACACGTCGGGGTCGGCGATGTCGAATCCGGTCACGCCGACGCCGACGCCTCTGGCGTTGTACGGGTGGGGCGACAACATCTACGGACAACTCGGCGACGGTTCGTTGTTCCGGCGAGTGACGCCGTACCAGGTCGGCACCGGCACCGACTGGGCCTCGGTGGCCGCCGGCCGCATCCACACAGTGGCAGTCAAGACCGACGGCACCGTGTGGACCTGGGGCGACAACGACGCCGGGCAGTTGGGCGACGGCACCACCACCGACCATTCCAGCCCTGTCCAGGTCGGCACCACCACCGACTGGGCCTCGGTGGCCGCCGGCTACTCCCACTCCGTGGCGGTCAAGACCGACGGCACCGTGTGGGCCTGGGGCGACAACGGCAACGGGCAGCTGGGCGACGGCACCACCACCGACCGGCACACGCCCGTCCAGGTCGGCACCGCCACCGACTGGGCGGCGGTGGCCGCCAGCTTCTGGCACACGGTTGCGGTCAAGACCGACGGCACGGTGTGGGCCTGGGGCTGGAACTCCTACGGGCAGGTGGGCGACGGCACCACCACCAACCGGAATGCCCCAGTCCAGGTCGGCATCGCCGCCGACTGGGCGGCGGTGGCCGCCGGTTACGCGCACACGATGGCGGTCAAGACCGACGGCACCCTGTGGGCCTGGGGCGCCAACGGGGCCGGGCGGCTGGGTATCGGCAGCACCAGCGGCTCGTCCAGCCCGGTCCAGGTCGGCACCGCCACCGACTGGGCGGCGGTGGCCGCCGGCGACAGCCACACGGTGGCCGTCAAGACCGACGGCACCGTGTGGGCCTGGGGCCGCAACAGCTACGGGCAGCTGGGCGACGGCACCACCACCGACCGGCACACGCCCGTCCAGGTCGGCACCGCCACCGACTGGGCGGCGGTGGCCGCCGGCTACTACCACACGGCGGCGGTCAAGACCGACGGCACCGTGTGGGCCTGGGGCGCCAACGGCAACGGGCAGGTGGGCGACGGCACCACCACACACCGGTCCAGCCCGGTCCAGGTCGGCACCGCCACCGACTGGGCGGCGGTCGACGCCGGCGGCGACTACACGGTGGCGGTCAAGACCGACGGCACCCTGTGGACCTGGGGCTGGAACGCCAGCGGGCAACTCGGAGACGGTTGGGTTGCTATGCGTGTGACGCCGGACCAGGCCGGCACCGCCACCGATTGGGCCTCGGTGGCCGCCGGCTACTCCCACTCCGTGGCGGTCAAGACCGACGGCACCCTGTGGACCTGGGGCCGCAACAACGCCGGGCAGCTGGGCGACGGCACTCTTTTCGACCGCGGCAGCCCCGTGCAGATCGCCGCCGCCAATGACTGGGTCTCGGTGGCCGCCGGCGACTACCACACGGTGGCGATCAAGACCGACGGCACCGTGTGGACCTGGGGCCGCAACAGCAACGGGCAGCTGGGCGACGGCACCACCACCAACCGGAATGCGCCGGTTCAGGTCGGCACCGGCACCGACTGGGCCTCGGTGGCCGCCGCCGGCCTCCACACAGCGGCGGTCAAGACCAACGGCACCCTGTGGGCCTGGGGCGCCAACGATCAAGGGCAGCTGGGGGACGGCACCCTCATCGACCGGACCAGCCCGGTCCAGGTCGGCACCGCCACCGACTGGGCCTTCGTGGGCGCCGGCTACTACCACACGGTGGCGGTCAAGACCAACGGCACCCTGTGGGCCTGGGGCGACAACTACTACGGGCAATTGGGCGACGGCACCCTCATCGACCACGCCAGCCCCTTGCAGATCGGCACCGCCACCAACTGGGTCTCGGTGGCCGCCGGCTCCTGGCACACGGTGGCGGTCAAAACCAACGGCACCCTGTGGACCTGGGGCAACAACAGCCAGGGGCAGCTGGGCGACGGCACCACCACCCACCGTTCCAGCCCCGTCCAGGTCGGCACCGCCACCAACTGGGCCACCGTCGCCGCCGGCTACTGCTGCTCCACGGCGGCGATCAAGACCGACGGCACCCTGTGGACCTGGGGCAACAACAGCAACGGGCAGCTGGGCGACGGCACCACCACCAACCGGTACACCCCAGTCCAGGTCGGCGCCGCCACCAACTGGGCCGCGGTGGCCGCCGGCCTCGACCACACGGTGGCGCTCGCCGCGTCCTAACGCCCCCGCACCCTCCCTCGCCTCCCCAACGATCAACGGCGCCCTGGCATCGACCACGGCGACCCAGAGTTCGAGAGCAACGCGCGGCGGTTGACAATCATTGACGGATCTGTTAACTATTCTCTCCATGCCGCGTGAGGATGCGTCCGAAGTCGCCGAGGTCTTCGTCGCGCTCGCGGATCCCACTCGCCGTCAGGTCGTCCAACTTCTCGGTCGCGGCGAGCGCCGAGCGGGAGAGCTGGCCGACGCGGTCGGGACGTCAGCGCCGGCGATGAGCCGCCACCTTCGGGTCCTTCTGCGGGCGGGCGTGGTCGCCGACGAGCGTCGCGCCGAAGACGCACGGCTGCGCGTCTTCCGGTTGCGCCCGGAGTCGATGGTCGCGGTCCGGGCGTGGCTCGACCAGCTCCAAGCGGAGTGGGACGAACAGCTTCAACATTTCAAACGTCACATCGAACGGAGGTCGGGAACATGAGCGATGCGTGGTCGATTGCGTCCGAGGTCGAGGTAACGGCAGATCCGCCGACCGCGTTCACCGCGTTCACGGACGAGCTGGACCTGTGGTGGCGGCATGGTCCGATCAACTACTACGAGTCCTGGCGGACGGTGGCCTTGAAGTGCGAGCCGGGCGTCGGTGGCCGCTTGCTCGAGGTGTACGACGAGTCGACCGGCGAAGGACGCGAGGTCGGACGCATCACACTCTGGGAGCCCGGCGCCAGGCTCGGCTGGCAGACCACGGGCGACGACGTCGAGATCGCGGTCACGTTCGACCCGACCGCGGCGGGAACACTCGTGCGTGTCGAAGCTCGCGTTCCCCAGGACGGCGTCGACCGCGGCGGCTCGTCATGGGTGCGGGTCACGCCCGGCTGGTTCGGTACATGGTGCGCGAAGCGCGACACCGCGTCACACGAGCCGACGGACCTCGGGCGCCTCGGGCTCGCCGTGTACTACGCGAAGCCCGCGACGGCAGCGCGGTGGCTGGCGAACGCGTTCGGATTCGAAGGATGTGATCCGCTTCCCGAGGACGAGAACGAGCCGTGGATCGAGTTCCAGGTCGCCAACAACTCGCTGATGGTCTTCAAGCTCGACGGTTCGTTGCCCGAGAACGCACCGGCGACGCACGTCCCCTGGGTGTTCGTAGATGACGTCGATGCCCACTTCGCCCGCGCGCAAGCGGGTGGTGCGATGATCGTCGAGCCGATCCACGAGCACGGCTACCGCGCCTACACCGCCGAAGACCTCGAAGGCCATCGCTGGACCTTCGCCCAAGCCCGTCCCACGCAACACTGATGCATGCTCCGGGCGTCGCTGCGCTCCTGCCTCCGCATGACTGCCGGCCCGACGCTGGCGCTTCCCGGGCCGGCGGAACCGTCGAAGCCTCGAGCGTTCCAGCAACTTGCCGTTAGGCGGGTGCCGGGATGCGGTCGATGGCCGAGCCCATCAGATCCTCGAAGTTGGTGCGATAGAACGCCTCGCGCACGACCCCGGACGCGTCACCCAACGACGCCTCGAACCGCTCGAGTGGCTTGCGGCCGCCTTCGACGTGCGGGTAGTCGGACGAGAACATGCACACAGCAGGGCCGGCCTGCTCGATGATCCAGCCGACGTCCTCGGTCGGATAGGGCGTGGCCCGCACCTGCCGTTGCACGTACTCACTCGGCCGCAGCGACAGCGCCTGCAGTCGCTCCTCGTGGCGGACGAACGCCTCGAACGCGGACTCCATCTGCCGCATCCACGACGGCATCCAGATCGCGCCTTGCTCGATGACACCGACGCGCAACTCGGGGAACCGCTCGAGCACGCCGTCGAAGATCATCGTTGCGAGCGTCTGCATCGGAGGATGCGGGATGCCGATGTAGTCGACCGAGCGGAAGTTCTCCTCGCCGCCGTGGAAGTCAGGTGGGATCGGTAGGCCGTTGTTGAAGTACCCGGGCTCGATCAGATCGCCGGTGCCACCGACGTGGAACACGACCGGGACCCGCGCCTCTTGCGCGCGGGCCCACACAGGATCGAGGCCGACGTGGCTGGGCGAATGGTGCTCGGGGCAACCCGATGCAACGAGGACCGCCGCGGTCCCGGCTTCGAGCACTTCGTCGGTCATCGCGGCGGCGCGCTCGAAGTCCGCGAGCGGGACGTAGCACGTCGCCAGCAGCCGGGAGTCGACCGAGCAGAACTCGAGCATCCCGCGGTTGTGCGCACGAGCGGCGCCGTACGCGAAGTCCATGTCGTCACGGTGCTCCCAGTCCCGCAACCGCCGGTTGTGGAACGTGTTGAACACCAACTGGCTGGCAACGCCGATCAAGTCGAGGGCGCGCGACCGATCTTCCGCGATGAACGATCCGGTCGCGGCGAAGTTCTTGCGCAGCATGATCTCGTCTGCCTCGACGGCGCGGTACTCGTCCGATGCATGTTTCGCGGCGAGGCGCTCGAAGGCCGCGTCGAGATCGCGGAGCTGCTCGTCGGGATCACCGGTCTGGCGCAGCTCGTTGCCGCTCTCGAGCCGCAAAGGCTGGATGCGGTCACGGATGTCCGGATCCGGCGTGGTCGCGCAGCCAGTTCGGCGTCTCCATGATGTGCGCGTCGGCGTCGTGGACGATCCGGCCTTCGACATACGGCATGTGGAATCTTCCTCTGGTCAGACGAACACCTGTTCGATAGAGTCCACTCGTGGGTTTCAACAACCCGGCGATGCCGTGGTCCGAGCTCGAACGACGTCTCTCAGACAATCGAATTGCCGGGCGCCCGAGCAACGTACCGCCTTCCGCCAACGGTGGCGACAGCCCCGCCTGGTCCCGCAAGCGCCAGCCGTTCGAGCCAGGGGTGCAGCGGCGGCGAGGCTCGGTGCCGTACGCCGAGCTGCACTGCCATTCCAACTTCAGCTTCCTCGACGGCGCGTCGCATCCCGAAGAGCTCGTCGAAGAAGCAGCGAAGCTCGGCCTCGAGGCGCTCGCCATCACCGATCACGACGGCTTCTACGGCGTGGTTCGCTTCGCGGAGGCCGCCCGCGAGGTCGGGATGCCCACAGTGTTCGGCACGGAGCTGAGCCTCGAGTTGCGCAAGCCGCAGAACGGCGAGGCCGATCCCGAAGGTCACCACCTCGTCGTGCTCGCCCGCGACCCGCAGGGCTATGCCCGCTTGGCCCGCACGCTCGAGCGCGGCACACCTGCGCGGCCGCGAGAAGGGCAAGCCCCTCTATTCACTGTCCGAGCTGGCGCAGGTGCACGACGGGCACTGGCTCGTGCTCACCGGTTGCCGCAAGGGAACAGTGCCTCTTGCGCTCGTGCGCGACGGCCCGGCAGCAGCGGCACGTGCGTTGGCCGATCTCGTCGCCGTGTTCGGCAAGGACAACGTGGCTGTCGAGTTGTGGGATCACGGTGATCCGCTCGACTCCGCCCGCAACGACGCGCTCACGCAAGTCGCCGGCCGTGCCGCTGTCGAATGCGTCGCCACCAACAACGTGCACTACGCGCAGCAGTCGCGCCGCCCGCTCGCCACCGCGCTGGCTGCGGTGCGAGCACGCCGCAGTCTCGACGAGCTCGACGGTTGGTTGCCGGCGCGCCTCGACCGCTCACATCCGCGCCGGCTTCGAGCAGCAGCAGGTGTTCCGCCGCTATCCCGGCGTCGTCGAGCGAGCAGGGGCACTCGGCCTCGAGTGCGCGTTCGACCTCCATCTCGTCGCCCCCGACCTCCCGCCGTACCCGTGTCCCGACGATCTCGACGAGATGCAGTTCCTCCGCAAGCTGGCGTACGAGGGTGCAGCGCGGCGCTACGGGCCGAGGGGTGATCCCACGACCGACAAGGCCTACAAGCAGATCGACCACGAGCTCGATCTCATCGAGTCGCTCGGCTTCCCGGGCTACTTCCTCATCGTCTGGGACATCGTCGAGTTCTGCCGCCAGTCGAACATCTACTGCCAGGGGCGCGGCTCGGCGGCCAACAGCGCGGTCTGTTACGCGCTCGGCATCACGAAGGCGGATGCAGTGGCGCTCGGGCTGTTGTTCGAACGGTTCCTCTCACCCGAGCGCGACGGCCCGCCCGACATCGACATCGACATCGAGAGCACGCGTGCGCGAAGAAGCGATCCAGTACGTGTACGAGCGTTACGACCGCGAGCACGCGGCGCAGGTCGCCAACGTCATCACGTATCGAGCGAAGTCGTCGATCCGCGACATGGCGAAGGCGCTCGGGTACTCCACCGGTCAGCAGGACGCATGGTCGAAGCAGGCCGATCCGTGGGGCCCGCTCGACACGACGATCAAGCAACAGCAACAGGAGCTCGCAAGATCGAGCCCGCGACAGGCCGGCCCGGAAAGCGCCAGCGGCGGGCCGGCAGCGGAGCGAAGGGCGCTAGCCCGAAGCGCAGCCAACAACACAGAAATCCCAAGGCCGGTGCTCGCGATGGCGAAGCAGGTCGAGCACTTCCCCCGCCATCTCGGCATCCACTCGGGCGGCATGGTGATCTGCGACCGCCCCGTCGTCGAGGTGTGCCCCATCGAATGGGGCCGCTTCACCGGTCGCAACGGCATCGGCGACGAACCGATCCGCTCGGTGCTGCAGTGGGACAAGGACGACTGCGCGGCGGCCGGGCTCGTGAAGTTCGACTTGCTCGGTCTCGGGATGCTGACCGCGCTGCACCACACACTCGACTTCGTGCACGAGCACCACCACGATCCCGTCGAGCTCGCCACCGTCCCGCAGGACGACGCCATCTACGACATGTTGTGCCGCGCCGACTCCGTGGGCGTGTTCCAGGTCGAGTCACGAGCGCAGATGGCGACATTGCCGCGCCTCAGGCCCCGATGCTTCTACGACCTCGTCGTCGAAGTGGCGCTCATCCGTCCCGGTCCGATCCAGGGCGGCTCGGTGCACCCGTACATCCGGCGACGCAACGGCTCCGAACCGGTGACGTACCTGCACCCCTTGCTCGAACCGGTGTTGAAGAAGACGCTCGGCGTGCCGCTGTTCCAAGAGCAGCTCATGCAGATCGCCATCGAGATCGCGGGCTTCACCCCCGGTGAGGCCGACCAGCTTCGACAAGCGATGGCGTCGAAGCGGAGCCGCGAGCGCATGGAGCGCATCCGCCAGCGCCTGTACGACGGCATGGCCGAGCGCGGTGTCGTCGGCGACATCGCCGACCAGATGTGGGACAAACTCTCGGCCTTCGCCAACTACGGCTTCCCCGAGAGCCACTCCGTCAGCTTCGCCTACCTCGTGTACGCCAGCTCGTGGCTCAAGCGGTTCTATCCCGCCGCGTTCTGCGCGGGATTGCTCAACGCGCAACCGATGGGGTTCTACTCGCCGCACTCGCTCGTGCAAGACGCCCGCCGTCACGGAGTCGAGATCCGCACACCCGACCTCAACGCCTCAGGGGCCAAGTCGACGCTCGAGATCGAGCCCGACATGCAGTTGGCACGTGCGTCCCGCGACGTGCCGCCATCGGTGTGGGGCAAGGCCGGTCCTGTGGTGCGACTCGGCATCGGCTCGGTGCGCGGCATCGGTGAGGAGCTGGCCGACGAGATCGCGGCAGGACGGCCGTACGAGTCCATGGAAGACCTGGCGCGGCGGGTGCCGTCGCTCACACTGTCGCAGCTCGAGGCCATGGCCACGGCCGGCTCGTTCGGCTGCTTTGCGCACGAGCGCCGTGAAGCGCTGTGGTCGGCGGGCGCGGTCTCGCAGACCCGGCCTGACCGGCTCGCCGGGATCGTGACGGGAGTGGATGCGCCGGCGTTGCCGGGGATGTCCGACCGTGAGGAATCGAACGCCGACCTGTGGGCGACCGGCGTGGCACCCGAAGGTCATCCCACTCGCTTCGAACGGCCGCAGCTCGACGCCTTGGGCGTCACGCCTGCGACCGGCCTCGCCGCCGTCGGCAACGGCGAGAAGGTTCTCGTAGCCGGCGTCGTGACGCACCGCCAACGTCCCGCGACCGCGCAGGGCGTCACATTCGTCAACCTCGAAGACGAGACCGGCCTCATCAACGTCGTGTGCTCGAGGGGCTGCTGGATCCGTTACCGCCGCGTCGTCGGTTCGTGTCCTGCGCTGCTCATCAGAGGCAGGCTCGAGAAGCAGGACGGTGTGATCAACGTCAACGCCGAGCGAATCGACCCGCTCCCGCTGCACGCACCGACGAGAAGCCGCGACTTCCGCTGACCCACCCTCTTGTTCGAATGTTGGATGGAAACGGGTGCTCTGGCACCCGTTTCTCCCCGGAGAACGACGTCGACGGCGTCAGCCGTCCAGCGGGGCCAGTTTCGAGAAGTCGACGAAGGCCCGTTGTGACGTGATGTTGCCCGCGGCGTCGAAGGTCATCACGTCGATGGCGTTCATCCCGAGCTTCGCGTCACCGACCGTGGCCACGATCTCGAGCAGGAACGCGGCTTGCCGATCGCAGACCACCGGATCGGCGCCCAGCCGTAGTTCGACACTGTCCGCCGATCCCTTGCTCTGGTCGTAGAACGCGCCGATCTCGTCGCGACCGTGCTTCACCGGCGTCCCCACGGGATCCTCCATCGTCGCGTCGGACGTGAAGCACTCCAGCCAGGCAGCGCGATCCCCGGCCGTGAACGTCGAGACGTAGCGGTTGATGGTGTCGAGGAGCGTGGTCGGGTCCGGCATGGCGGCACAGTAGTGGCAGGTCCGTAGGCTCCTGCGCCGTGGCCGAACTCGGACGGCTCGTTGCATTCATCGCCGGTTCCGCACTGGTCCTCGTCGTTCTCCTGTCTGCGATCCGCTCGGTGATCCTTCCGCGCGGGGAGCCGGTGCTCCTCACGAGGGCCGTCTTCGTCTCGCTTCGGTCGATCTTCAACCTCCGGGTCCGCCGAGCCAAGACCTACGAGCAGCGAGACCGGTCGTTCGCGATGTTCTCGCCGGTCGCGCTCGTCATCCTTCCCGGCGTATGGGTCGCGCTCGTCATCGTCGGCTTCACCGGCATCCACTGGGCACTCGGAGTCGATCCGTTGCGGGAAGCGTTCTATCTCTCGGGGTCGTCGCTCCTCACGCTCGGCATCGCGCCGGCGCCGACGCTGGCGACCCACATCGCCGCGTTCATCGAGGCGACACTCGGGCTCGGCATCATCGCCCTCCTCATCAGCTATCTCCCGTCGATCTACAGCGCGTTCCAGCGCCGAGAGCTGCTCGTTGCCCGGCTGACGACTCGCGCCGGCGAACCGCCCAGCGCGCTGGAGATGATCCGCCGCCATCACCAGCTCAACCGTCTCGAGGCGCTCGACGACTTGTGGGACCAGTGGGAGAGTTGGTTCGCCGATGTCGAAGAGACCCACACCTCGCAGCCGTCGTTGGTCTTCTTCCGCTCGATCAGCCACAGGCGATCATGGGTGAGTTCCGCCGGCGTCGTCCTCGACACCGCTTCCCTGCGTTGTTCGACCCTCAGCCTGCCCGAGAACGCGCAGGCGCAGCTTTGCATCCGCGCCGGCTACCTGGCCTTGCGTCGCATCGCCGACTACTTCGGGATCCCGAACGATCACGATCCAAGACCGGACGACCCGATCAGTATCGACCGCAGCGAGTTCGAAGCCCTGTACGACGAGCTGGCGTCATACGGGGTACCGCTGCGTCCGGACCGTGATCAGTGCTGGCGCGACTACCACGGCTGGCGGGTCAACTACGACACCGTTCTCCTCGCGCTCGCGGGATTGACGATGGCGCCGTACGCGCCGTGGGTCAGTGACCGTTCGCTGCCATATCGCCGTCCACCGCTCAGCCGGCGGGGCAACCACCGCTGATGTCACTCAGTGGCGACGCTGCTCGGCTTCTGTGACACACCCTCTGGAATCGACTGCATGATTCGGTACAACCGCTTGCGGGCAGAGGCGACGGCGTCCGGATCGGCAGGAGGCAACGAGAAGCCGCTGTAGATCACGCGCCGCTCGCGTTCGACTGGCGGCTGCGACATGTGTGTCGTGCACGACAGGTGCACAGTCACGTCGCCCGTCTTCGTCGGCAGGTCGATCTCCGGTAGTCCCGTTCCCTTGCGCGAAAATGCGGGCCACACGAGACCGCGGTGTGAGCCCGCCAGCACGCGAAGTTGACCGGATGTCGCGTCCGCGCCTGTCACCGAGATGCCGACGGTCATGCTGCAGCAGTCGTAGCTGTGGCGGCCGAGACTGCAGTCCTTGTGCCATGGCACGTCGGAAATACCCGACACAATGCCGATCGGCTTCACCAGCGCGGAGCAGGAGGCGCGCGATTCGTGGCCGTCGCCGGTGATCGTGCCTATGCGAAGAAATCGATCATCCTGGAGCAGAGCAGACGCTGCCTCCGAATGCTGTTCGAACATCTGCAGCCGGACCAGCCGATCGGTGCCGTCAGTGGTCGACGCCCACCATGACCGTCCGTCGTCCGGTGCGTACGCAGACGCGTGCCGGTCGATCTCCCGATCCAGTTCGTGCATCTCGTCCTCGCCGAACACGCCCTCGATGTGAAGGAATCCTGCCTCCTCCAGGAACGCACGCAGCCGCGCAGGGTCATCGTCGGGACGGAACGACTGGTGCAGGTCGAGCGCGCTGCCGTCGGTTGCCGTGAACCCGATTGATCCGGGCGTGTAGATCTCGCGGCCGTCGAGGGCGCCGCGCAGGACGAGCCACCAGTCGAGGAGATGCTCGAGACGCCCGGCGCGCTGGTCGAGCGTGCCCCACGTGAAGAAGCCCATGAAACTCGCCTGGTCCGTCGCAAGGTCAGCGATCTGCTCGGCAGTCATGCAGAGCATTGCGCCGTCGGACGCTGCGCCCCGCTCGACCGTCACGCTGCCGTTCGCCGAGAGCGTCCACGCCTCGCTGCTGTCCTTCACCATGACGGTGAGCGGGACCAGGTTCAGCCACTCGAGCGCGTCCGCCGTCGTTTGCCCTGCCGCGTCGAGCGCGGACGGCAGGTCGTGTTCGAAGAACGATGTCGGGTCGTGCGGTACGGACTCGGCCCCGTCCACGCGGAAACGCACGTCAACCGTCATGCAACCCACCTCCCCGACGGCACTGTATTCGGACACAGTCACCGGGGTACACCCACTGTCGTGCCGGCGACGACGTCCGTTCTCGGTGGCCGCTACGTGCTCGGTCCCCTGCTCGGACGAGGCGGCGTCGCGGATGTGTACAGGGCCGACGATGTCGAGCGTGGTGTACCGGTCGCGGTCAAGATCTTGCGCAACTCCGCAACCGCCGACCTCCGACGGTTCGAGCGCGAGGCGCGCACGCTCGAGCGGCTCGACCACCCCGCGATCGTGCGCCTGCGCGACGAGGGCGCACGCGACGGCGTCCCGTACCTCGTCCTCGACCTCGTCGACGGGGAACCACTGTCAAGGGTCATCGAACGCAGACCGCTGGCCGAGGACGAGGTGCTGCGCATGGGCATCGCGCTCGTGGAGCACTCGCCCACGCGCACGGCCTCGGCATCGTGCACCGCGACGTGAAGCCCGGCAACGTGCTCGTCGACGGTGACGGGGACGTGCACCTCACCGACTTCGGCATCGCCCGACTCCTGGACAGCTCGGCGGTCACTGCCATCACCGAGACCGGCCTCGTCATGGGGACTGCCGCGTACCTCGCGCCGGAACAAGTGCGTGGCGAGACCGCGGGGCCCGCAGCAGACGTGTATTCGCTCGGACTCGTCCTGCTCGAAGCGATCACCGGCGAGCGCGCGTATGAGGGACCGCCGACCGAGGCAGCCGTGGCTCGGCTTCAGCGGGCACCGGAGATCCCGGTGGTCACACCGTGGCTCGCCTCGGTGCTGACGGCGATGACGGCGATCGACCCGGCGCGACGGCCGCATGCGAAGGCAGTCGAGAACGTGTTCGCCGACCGAAGCGCAACGAGTGAGCACACCGCTGTCATGCCCGTGCCGTCGTTGGCGTCGCGTCCGCCGACAGCCCTGAAGAAGCGAGGACCGCTGCTCGCCGCAGTCGCGGCGGTTCTCGTCGCGCTCGCGCTGATCTTGACCGTCGTGGGAGGGAAGACCTCCGGTGGGCCCGCACCCGCCCCAACATCGACGACCACGGCCACGAGCGTGCCGTCGACCACGGCCGCGGTCACGCCGCCCCCCACCACGGTCCCACCCGCTACGCCGCCGCAGCGCGGCGACGACAAGGGCAAGAACGGCCGAGGCGACGACAACAACGGCAACGGTGGCGACTGACCCGTTAAGCGGGGATGAGCAGCACGACTGCCAGAACGATCACCACAACCGTCAGGTTGTACGCAACGTGGGCTCGCGTGCTCTCGAGCATCGCGGCAACACTGCTGCCGGTTCGCCGGTAGGCCCACAGGTACCACCACGTGAAGTACCAGCCGCCGATGCTCAATGCGAGCGCAGCGCCGATGGGGATGCCGATGAGCGCGTGCACGAGACCGAACTGGATGCCCTTGAGGAAGCGTTGCCATTGCGACCGGTGCTCGGAGCCGAGGCGGAAGATCCGCTCCTCCGCCTCCGCGAACAGCGGTAGCGCCGGGACGAGCAGGACGATGAAGCACAGCGGAACGAGCCAATCGAGCGCGGTCCCGGCGGTGCGGTCGGTGTTGCCCGTGACAGGGTTGCCAACGCCGCCGAGCGCGGACCACCAGCCGAAGTCGAGCAGCGGAACCTGCAAGAGCAGGATCACCGCGAGCACGACGGCGCAGAGGACCGGTACCGGCGGTATGAAGTGCCGGATTCGCAGCCCGCGCACGATGATCGCCACACGACCGCGACCCGCGCCCGTTAGCGCGAACCGCGTCCCGCTGGCGATGCGGACGCCGACGAACGCGAGGACCGCGACGGTCAGGACGTCGGTGACGGACACACCGCTAGGTTCGCAGGCCGTGGCCGAAGTCGTGCGGCGCCGGATCGTGGTCGAAGGTCAGGTTCAAGGCGTGTGGTTCCGCGCCAGTGCCGAGCGCGAAGCCGCACGGCTCGGCATCGCGGGTTCGGCGGGAAACAGATACGACGGCTCGGTCGAGCTCGTCGCCGAAGGCGACGCCGACGCGATCGAACGCTTTGTCGCTTGGGCGCGCGTTGGCCCGCCGCGCGCGGTGGTGACGAAGCTGCATGTCACGGACGAGGAACCCACGGGGGTGCGGGGCTTCAACGTCCGGTGAACGGCCGCGCCGCTAGATCATCCGGCGCGTTGGTAGGTCCCGACCAGGCTGGCGGTCGAGGCCATGCGTTGCATGAGCGTGGAGACGGCGCTCTTTCCGGCGACGCCATCCGTGAGGCCGCTCGGGTCGGTCAATGCGTACAACGTGAACACGTAATGATGCGGTGGCCCCTTGGGCGGGCACGGGCCCGTCCATCCGACCTTGTTCGTGCTGTTCGTGCCTTGGACCACCCCGTCGGGAACCGTGCCTTCGGCAATCGCCTGCACACTTGGATCGATCTTTGCCACGACCCAATGGACGAAGTTGTTGGCGTCCGGGTCGGTGAGGGTCAGCGCGAGCTCGACCGTGCCGGTCGGCACGGAGCCCCACGCGAGCGGTGGGGACACGTTGTCGCCGTCACAGGTGTGAACCTTCGGGATCGGTGCTCCCGGTTCGAAGGCCGGAGTGGTGAGCTCGAATCCGGTCGTGGCCCCCGTACCGGGGCCCGCGATTTGGCCCGATGCGGTTGTCGACGACCTCGGCACGGGCGGCGCGGTCGCTCCCGGAGCCGGCTCCCGCAACGTTCGGCCGTCGCTTCCACACCCGGCCATGAGGACGCATGCGCACAGCAGCGCCCACCACGGTCGCGTCATCCGAACAACGCTCGCTCCGCCAGCGCGACCGGCATGCCTCCAGAGCCCGCGACACGGTCGTGGAAGTCACGCAAGGTGTTTCCCTGGGCGAGCCACCGCTCCCGCAGGCGCTCGATCTCGAGCGAGCCGGTGAGGTAGGACGCCGCCTGCGTCGGCCACGCGCAGTAGCGCGTGACCTCGACGCGGGCCACCGCCTCGGTCAGAGGCGAATTCGTGTGCATGTAGTCGACGGCTTCGTCGAAGGTCATGTCGCCGCAGTGCAGGCTCGTATCGGCCACGATGCGCGCGGCGCGGAAGATTCGGGCAGCGAGATGACACAGGTCCTGCGACGGATCGGTGAAGAAGCCCTGCTCGCGCATCATGCGCTCCGAATAGAGAGCCCAACCCTCGACGAAATACGGCGTGGTGACCAAGCGGCGTATCGGTGCAGCGTCGGCTTGCAGCCACACGAAGTGCCAATGATGTCCTGGGTATGCCTCGTGGACGCTGGTGGTTGCCATGTTCGCGTAACTGTTGTCGGCCAACCGTTCGGCGAGATCGTGGTCGGACGTTCCCTCAGGCGGGTACGGAACGTTGAAGCGTCCCTTGAGGCTCGGTCGCATCGCGGGAGGCTGGAAGTACGACGCCACCGCGAGCACCGGGCGCTGGAAGGGAGGCGATGGCTCGACGCTGCACTCTTCGCCGGCCGGGAACGACACCAATTCGTGCTCGTGCAGGAACGCCCGCGCCGTTTCAGTCCAGTCGCGCGTAGCCGTCGCGCATCTCGTCAGGCGTCATGGGGCGGTCCTCGTTGACACTGTCGAGCCGGGAGCGCCAGTCGTCGTCGCCCCAAGCGTCATGGCACAGCGCGCGCAGCTCGGCGTCGAGCGACTCGTGTTGCGTGCGACCCCGCTCGCGCAATGAGGCGGCGTCGTCCGCGAGGAGCTCCTTCTCTTCGAGCAACGCGGAGTAACGCTGCTCGCCGAGCGCCCAGTCGCCGGTGGCCTTGTCTGCCAGGTCAGTGAGGAACGCGGCGAAGGACTCGTACGCCGCGGCCGCGGCCGCGCCCGCCTCGGCGATCTCGGCTCGGCCCTTGTCGTCGGACACCTCGGGCGGAAGCAGGTCGCGGCAGTACACGATTGCAGCCCGGCACTGTCCCAACGCGCGGTTCACGAGCAACTGGCTGGCGAGTGCCGGGTCGAGGTTGGCACGGCCCTGGTCGAGCACGTCCTCGACTTGGCGGAGACGGGAAACTGCGTCGCGCACGAGCTCGGGTTCCGGGTGCAACCGCCGGATGAACAACGAGAACACGCCCATGAGGCCGGCCGATACATACGGGTCGGGATCGCGGCGCCACCGCTGCCAATCGCGGTGATCCTCGATCCCCGCAGGCTGCTGAGGACGAGGTCACGGTCGATGCGCTGGTCGAGCTCGAGGCCGTCGTCGCCGAGTGCTTCGAACCGCCGGATCCAGTCGTTCTCGGCTGCCTCCCGCCGGGCCCAGCCGTCCGCGGACAGGTCCGGCAGTCGGTCGTCGCGTCCGTCGGCGCCGTGGAAGCTCGCGCCCGTCGGGGACTCGTCGAACAGCCAGTCGATGTATTCGTTCGTCAGTTGCTCGATCGTCATGGCCTAGATGTACCCCCGGAGACGACTTGCTTGCGCGACACGTTGGATCCCGATCGCGAACGCTGCCTGCCGCATCGTGCAGCCCCGCTCCCGTGCGAATGCCGACGTGGCGCGATACGCACGGGTCATGTAGTCGCGTAACGCCTTGTTGAACCGCGCCTCTGTCCACGGCATCTGCTGGATTTCGCGCGCCCACTCGAAGTACGAGCCCGTGACACCGCCGGCGTTGGCGAGGATGTCGGGGACGACGGCGACGCCGCGGTCTTGCAGGATCTTGTCGGCGTTTGGAGTGGTCGGGTAATTCGCGGCCTCGACGACGACGCGAGCGCGCACGTGGTCGGCGTTGTCCTGATGGATCTGCTCGTCGAGCGCCGCGGGGATCAACACGTCGCACTCGCACGTGAGCAGTTCCTCGTTGGTGATCTCGTCGCAACCGGTGAGGCCTGAGACAGTGCCGCCGGACCGAACGTGGTCGAAGAGTTTGTCGACATCGAGACCAGCCTCCCGATGGATGCCGCCGAACCGATCAGACACGGCGACGACTCGACAACCGAAGTTCGCGGCTTCGACCGCGGCCCACGAGCCGACCTTGCCGAAGCCTTGGATCGCGACGCGGAGGCCGTTCATGTCGAGCCCGTGCTCCTCTGCGTACGCGGCGAGCACGCAAATGATGCCGCGCCCGGTCGCTGCCTCCCTTCCGGGCTGGCCCCCGATGGCGAGCGGCTTTCCGCCACGATCGCCGGGCTGTAGCCGTGCATGGCTGAGAACGCGTCCATCATCCACGCCATCGTCTGCGCGTTGGTGTTGACGTCAGGAGCGGGGATGTCGCGGTACACGCCGATGACATGGCTGATCCCGTTGGTGAAACGGCGGGTCATGCGTTGCAGCTCGCTCTGGCTCATGTCCGTCGGGTCAACGGCGATGCCGCCTTTCGCTCCGCCGAACGGGACATCGAGCAGCGCCGTCTTCCACGTCATCAAAGACGCAAGCGCTCGTACCTCTTCGAGGTCGGCGGCAGGGTGATAGCGGACGCCTCCCTTGTAAGGACCGCGGGCGCCGTTGTGCTGCACGCGGTAGCCCTGTACCACCATGAGCTCGCCGTTGTCGAGGCGCACCGGGACCTGGACCGCGATCTCGCGGTAGGTCGACGTGAGGATCGAGTGCATCTCCTCGTCGAGGTCGATCAACCGCGCCGCTTCCTCGAAGTAGCGGTTCACTGCTTGGAACGCGGTCAGCCCTTCTCGCGGCACGACGAGATCCTGTCAGTTCCCGGTACGCCGATCCGCCATCGTGTCGGTAGCGTCTTGGGCGTCAGCTCCGCTACATCGGACGAAGCGATTCTCATGACACCAACTGACCAACTGCGTCTTCTCACAGTCCATGCCCATCCTGACGACGAGTCGTCGAAGGGCGCAGGCTCGGTGGCTCGGTACCACGACGAGGGCGCGCGGTGCGTCCTCGTGTGCTGCACCGGCGGGGAGGCGGGCTCGATCCTGAATCCCGCCATGGACCGTCCCGAGATCCGTGCCGATCTGCCCGCAGTGCGCCGGCGGGAGCTGGCGAACGCGGCGGAGATCATCGGTTACGACGAGGTCATCTGGCTCGGCTACCGCGACTCGGGTATGCCGGACACGCCGGAGAACGAGGACCCGCGTTGCTTCGCCCGCGCCGACCTCGACGAAGCAGTCGGACGCCTGGTTGAGATCATCCGGCGTGAGCGGCCTCACGTGATCGTCACGTACCCGGACCGCCAGGAGGGCTACCCGCATCCCGATCACCTGCGGGTGCACGACATCTCCGTCATTGCCTTCGATGCGGCTGGCGATCCCGATCGGTATCCCGACGGCGGCGACCCGTGGCAGCCGCTGAAGCTCTACTACACGATGTGGTCGGGGAAGCGGATCAAGGCGATGCACGAGAAGATGCTCGAGCTCGGCATCGAATCGCCCTTCGACGAGCGCTGGCTCAGCCGTCCGTCGCAGGAGGATCGCATCACGACGACGGTGGAGATCAGCGCGTACTACGGCCGTCGCAAGGGAGCACTCCTTGCGCACGCCACCCAGATCGATCCGAACTCGCCGTTCTGGTTCGCGCTTCCTGACGATGTCGCGTCGGGCGTGCATCCTTACGACGACTACATGCTCGCTCGAAGCCTCGTCGACAGCTCCGTCCCCGAGGACCACCTCTTCGCCGGTGTCCGGGAACACCTAGGCGAGCCGGTTGTCTACGATCCTGGCGTCCGCCAGTAGCGACGTTCAGATCGGGGGAGCGCATGGCCAAGTTCCTCACGCAGGAGTGGCTCGATCTTCAGAAGGACCTCGGGCAGGAGTTCCCGGAACGGCCTGGTGCGAGCGCCCGCATGCAGTACAAGGTCTCGGGCGCGCCGGACGGCGACGTCACGTTCCACACCGTGATCGACAACGGCAAGATCCTCGAGAACGCTCTGGGCGAGGACGACCAAGCGGAGTTCACGATGGCCGTCGGCTACGACGACTTCTCCAAGGTGAACAAGGGCGAGCTCGATGCGAACGCCGCGTTCATGCAGGGCCGTATCAAGGTCACCGGCAACATGGGCAAGCTCATGTCGCTGATGCCACTGACCCAGAGCGCCGAGTACAAGGCCATCGCCGAAAAGGTCAACGAGTCGACCGAGTACTGACGGCTACGAGCCTTCGGCGACAACCTCGATGGCCAGCCGGCGATCCGGGTGGTCGCGGTCGTACGCGTCTATCCGGCCGGACTCGGTGAGGAACACCAGCGTCGACTCGCCCGGGTGCAGCGTGCCAGTGTCGATCGACGTGCTCGTCAGGCCATGGTCGCGCGTGCCTTTGTTGACGACGGTGATCGCGTCACCGACCCGCACGCGCACTGAACCCGGCGTGATCCCGTTGTCGTCGAGAGTCACGGTCGCCCGACTCCTGAAGTCGAGACTGGCACCGTCACTCGGGCCGGGGACCGCAGCACCCTCGTGGTGGCACCCCGCACCAAGACCTGCGGTCGCCATGAGGAGCGCGATGACTCCGAGACGACGGACTCGACGCATGCCAGGGGGACGGTAGTGGACATCTGGACGCGCGAGCGCGCCTCGGACCTGTTCGCGATCGTCGATCGCGCGCTGCCGGGCGAGGGACTCTCCGAGGAGGAGGTCGCGTTCTGCTGTTGGAGCGGCGAGAGTGCAGTGCTCGGCTGGCCATCCGGCGACGGAGCAGTCGCGGTCGACGTCGCCCAGGAAGGATCGCGGCGCATCGGGTGCGTGAAGCTCGTCGTCGTCGACCCCGATGCGCAACGCCAAGGCCATGGACGCGCGCTCGTCGGGGCCGCGCAGAACTGGGCCTTCGACCGCGGCGCCGCCGAAGTCCGCGTTGGCGCCGCAGCGCCCTTCTATCTCTGGCCGGGCTGCGACGTCGACCATCTAGGAGCACTGTGCCTGTTCGAGTCGCTCGGCTACTGGACAGTTGGTGCTGAGCTGAACATGCGGTGTCCGACCGCGCATCGAGCCGAACCCCCGGCAGGCGCCCGGGCGGTGCGCGTCACAGAGGCAGATGTGATCGAAGCCGTCCTCGCGCTCGTTCGTCGCGAGTGGCCCAACTGGGAGGCCGAGACCGCGCGTGGCATCGAGCTCGGCACATGTTTCGCCGCGCTGGCCGAAGACGACCCAACGGTCGCGCTCGGCTATGCCTCACACTCGGTCAACCGTCGTGCTTGGATCGGACCGATGGCGACCGATTCGACTCGTCAGCACGGCGGCGTCGGCTCGGCGTTGCTCGCCTGCCTGTGCCAAGACCTGCAGGCGCAGGGGATCGACTGGGCTGAGATCGCCTGGGTCGGCCCGGTGCGGTTCTACGCGAAGGCCGCGGACGCCCGCGTGTCGCGGGTGTTCCGCTCGCTCACGCTGCCTCGGCCCGCTGCAGCTCCCGGAGCCGGCGGTACCCGATGAGGCGGGCCTCGCTGCGCTCGAGCAGGGTGCGGAGGCCGCCGTCGCGCACCACGAGGTCGTGATCGTCGACCCGCGCCGCCCAGTCGGGCGCCAGCGCCCGCAGCTCCGGCGTGTCGACCGCGGGGTGCACGTAGATCTCGGTGACGCCCGGCCGAAGGTCGCGCACGACCCGCTCGACCATGCGCCGGCTGCCGACGCCCCGGACGTGCACGAAGTGGTCGGGGAACGCGACGCCTGCCTCCAGCGCCAGCTGACGGAACGGAAAGCCGATCAGGCGCTCTGTCGACTCGCCGGACAGGCGCAGCGGAAGCCCGAAGTCGACGGCGAGATCGAGGTAGACGTCGAAGAACTCGGGCCGCAGCTGCAACGCACCCATGTGCGAGTCGAGATGGCTGACGTCGAACCCCCAGAGGATCGCCCGCTCTACCTGCGCGCGCAGCTCGCGGCGCACCTCGTCGAGGTCCGCGTGATCCCACACGTCGTCGATCGTGCGCGGAAAGCCGCCATCGCCATCGAGCAAGGACGGCGCGTGCGTGATGGGTCCCCAGCGGTAGAGGTCGTACTCCGCGTTGAGCGTGAGGTGCACGCCGACGTCCTCGCCCAAATAGCGGGACGCCGCCTCGCGGGCCCATGGGCACGGCACCATGAGCGTCGAGCTCGTGGCGAGCCCGTCCCGTAGTGCCTCGAAGCAGCCCACGTTGGCGGCGTAGCTCGAACCGAGGTCGTCGCAGTTGATGATCAGCAGCCGATCGTCCGGGCCATGGCCCAGGCGTTCCGCGAGCGTCGTCACGGTGAAGCAGGCTATCCGCCTCCAGGCACGTGGAATCCGCCACAGGCGCCCCACAATCCCGAGCGGGCGGCCCGGGCTGCGGCTGCCGCGCGGTCGATCTCGACGCGGTGCGCAGTGTTGGGCGCGATCGCCAGCGGGCCCGCGAACCCGTCCTTCACCATTGCCAGGTCGACGAACAGACCATCGCTCTCGCGGTACACGTAGGCGAGCAGCCGGCCGTACACGTCGCGCGACTCTCGGTCGCGCTCGAGCCGCAGGCTCGTCCCAGGCGGAATCAGGTCCGCAAGATGGGCCGAAGCCTCGGGCCCGAAGCACTCCACCGCGGTGCCGGGTTTGTGGGTCTCGGGTGTGTCTATTCCAATCAACCGGACGTTCTCGTCGCGCCCGCCGATGTGCACGACGATCGTGTCGCCGTCGATCACACGCGTGACGTTTGCCCTGCCGTCGGTGGCCGTCGCGGAGCGATGTGCGCAGCCGCACATCAACAGCCCAACGAAAGTGATCGCTGTCGCTCGGAACATCCGGAGTCCTCTGCTCGAGAGTTGAGGGAGGACGACCGTTTCACCGCCGGCCGACGAGCGTTCACTGCAACTCTACGACGAGGATGTGTCACTCAACCGGCGTTTGAGGGCACTGCTGACGTCACAACGATGGACACCTGTGGATGAGCGATACCGGGCGGTCTTCGGCCTGTCGCGTGTGCTCCCGAAGCGCTCAGGCACCTATGCGCTGTTCGCTGACCCGGTGTCATGACATTCGGTAGATGAGCGTGGGGTCGCCGAGATAACGGACAAGGCCAGCGCGATGTAGGCCGATCCGTCGCATGACCCGCTCGCTGGCGATGTTGTCGGCATGGCACTTGGCGATCAGCCGCCAGGTCTCGAAGCGCCGCACAGCGAGAGGGATCAGCTCGCGGGCCGCTTCGGTTGCCAGACCTTGCCCCCAGCGGGAGTGCTCGACCCCCCATCCGATCTCGATGAGATCGGTGCGCACGCAGGCGGCGTTTGTCACCCCAAACCCGCAGTAACCAAGCAGAGCGCGGTCCCGTCGATCCGCAAGCGCCCAAAGGGTTACCCCGATCGCGCCCTCAACGGTGCGGCACGTCGCGATCATGTCGACAGCGTCGACGATCGTCCATGGCCGCCCTTGGAGGAAACGAACAAACTCAAGATCGGTCCCGATCGCCGCCAGCGGTTGAGCATCCTCGTCTTGCCACTGGCGGACGATCAACCGCTCCGTTGTCGCGATCACCGCCACGCAACATTCTCGGACCTTCCAGCCGGACAACCAAATGCATTCGACCGGCCGAATCGGCACTTCCCGGTCGCCCCTACTGCAGCATGCGGCCGCACAGGTCGGCAGCTATGGCGCGGTCAACGACCTTGGCCAATCAGCCAGCACGTCGATGAGGTCGAGGGTCAGTCCAGTCGCAGAATCGACATGAACGAGGAGCGTCAGAGCACGTCTTTCACACGCCCAGTCACGCGCCACCTCGCCGAATGCGTCGTCTAACCACGCAACGGCGCGAGTTCCGACGAAGGCATCGACAGCTTCCACCTTCAGGTCGGGGTCGAAGGGAGGCTGCGGCATCGGAACGCGTTGCATCGGTGTTAGCTGAATGAGTCGCTCGCAGTACAGGTTCAGGTCCTCCGAGCAGCCAGACGCCCAAGCCATCTCGTAGACCGGCGCAAGATCGCGAAGCCATCGCGCGTCCGCGGGATTCAGCCGGACGGGGTCGTCACCGGGAAACTCGTCGAGTCCGTACTCTGTGAAGCCCGGCGGGCAACACGCGGCAGCGAAAGGGTTCAGCACGCCGTCGAAATCAACGAGCAGTATCGGACGTGGCACCCGCACAGATTGCCCGTCTTGGAGTGCAGTCGCACCGCGGCGGGATTGCCGGATCACGCGACACCCCGCTCCATGGTCAACCATCCGGGAACGCTCGAGTGCGCGTTACCGGATAGGTCGCGCGATCTCACGACCATCCGGGATCGGCATGTCTGAAGCAGTGGAAGTTGTCAAGAGATGTTTCGGGGAGCACGCCGCTGTTGATGGGTCGTGTGGTGGTGATGTGACGTGTTTTGGGCGCGCGTTGTTGTCCCCTGGCGTGCGCGGGGTTCGGGAGGGCGGTCAAGGCCGGCCGACAGGCCGCCCGCAGGGGGAGCCTTGACGGCCCGGTCATCACCGGGTTCGAGAATGTTGTGCCAAGCCGGTCACGGCTTGGTGGTGGCGTCGTCGAAGACGCGTTGCGCTGCTGTCTCCAGTTCCCCACGGGGGTGTGGGGGGCAAGCAGACCGGGCTCGGTTGCTTGGACATGTCTTCGCCGGTCCCCGACAGAGTCGGGGCCGAGCATGGAGCGGTGCGGCGCAGCCAGCAGTGCTCAATCACATATGGACGACCGCGAAGGTCATGCCGATACACGAGCCGGTCTGCTGGCTGCGTCCGAGCGTCACCCGGTCTCAGCCGACGCGAGGCAGCGGATCTCGCCGTCGCGTAGGCCGTAGTAGACGAGGGTGAGAAGTTTGCGGGCCGCCGCGACGCGGGCGATGTTGCGTCCTCGCCGCTCGGCGATGCGCCGGTAGTCGCTGCGGATCTTGTCGTGCCCGTGGTTCTTGGACACCGCCTCCACCGCCGCCCACCGCAACAGCCGCGAGCCTTGCTTGGTGATCGACCCGCGACGGATCTTGGTGTCCGACTCCCGATGCGACGGAGTCATCCCGCCCACGAACACAACCGGTGGGGCGAGTCGAACCGACCGATGTCGCCGATCTCAGCCACGAACACCGCCGCCAGCACCGGGCCGACACCGTGCAGGGCTTGCACCGCCCGATAACCGGCGTGGCCGTCCAACCGTGACGCGATGGCCCGGTCAAGCGCGGTGATCTCGGTGCTGTACACGCCGATCAACCGGCGCAACGACTCGAGCCGCCACGCATAGCCGGCGGGCAGCTCGAGCCCGTCGAGCTGGGCCGTGCCGCCCGGACCGAACATGTCCACCCGCGCCGGAGCACACCGTGCTTGCCCATCACCGCATGCACCTGCGCCTTCAAACCGGAACGCAGACGCATCAGCTTGTGGCGATAGCGGACCATCTCCCGCAACTCCCGCAGCTCCGGTGGCGCGATCCACGCCTCCGCCAGGCGACCCAGACGCAACAAGTCGACCAGATCATTGGCGTCGCGTTCGTCGTTCTTCACCCGGCGCTTGCCCCAGTCGTTGCCCAACGGGTGCGCCAGATGCACGTGCGCGCCCATCTCGTTCAACAGATCGACTGCCCAATACCAGCCGAACGTGGCCTCGACCACCACCTCCGGCTCCGGACCGGCAGCATGAGTGTGCTCACCTGATTTGGCCCCACCTCGGGCGGTAGTGCTCGTCTGTTTTGGCCCCACCCGGGGCGGTGTTCGAGGGGGTCCACCAGGAGCGGGTTGACGCACCGGACCGTGGGGCGCATGCCCCGAAGGTCGAAGGTGGAGTTGTTCGAGCAGATCCGCAAGGCGCATGAGCGTGAGGAGCTGTCGATCCGCGGCGCTGTCGGATCGGTTCCATGTGCATCGTCGTGATGTGCGCGCGGCGTTGTCGTCGGCGATGCCGCCGCCGCGCAAGCCGGTCGTTCGTCCCGCTCCGGTGCTGGATCCGTGGAAGGCGACGATCAACGGCTGGCTCGAGGCCGACAAGGGCGCGCCGCGTAAGCAGCGTCATACGGCGCGCCGGGTGTGGCAGCGGTTGGTCGAGGAGTTCGGTGTGGAGGTGGGCGAGTCGACGGTGCGTCGTTATGTCGCCGAGGTCCGCCGCCGTCAGTCGGTGCCGCTGATCGAGGTGATGGTCCCGCAGCACCATCGGCTGGGTGAGGAGGCCGAGGTCGACTTCGGGTCGATCCACGTCTATCTGGCCGGCGCGCTCACTGAGCTGCCTCTGTTCTTGATGCGCCTGTCGGCGTCGGGCAAAGGGTTCACGCGCGCCTATCTCAACGAGTGTCAGGCCGTGTTCTTGGACGGCCATGTGCGCGGCTTCGAGCACTTCGGCGGCGTGCCCGACCGGATCCGTTACGACAACTTGAAGGCGGCGGTGACCAAGGTGCTCAAGGGCCGCACCCGGATCGAGGCGGAACGGTTCATCGCGCTGCGGTCGCACTACAGGTTCGACAGTTTCTTCTGTCAGCCCGGCATCAAAGGCTCCCATGAGAAGGGCGGAGTCGAGTCTGAGGTGGGCCGGTTCCGTCGCCGCCATCTCGTCCCCGTCCCGCACGTCGCGTCGATGCTCGAGCTCAACGAACTACTCGCCGCGGCGATGGACCGCGACGACCGCCGCCACATCGCGCACCGGCGGATCGCGGTCGGTGAGCATTTCGAGCTCGAAGTCGAGACGTTGCGACCGTTACCGGCCGAAGCGTTCGACACGGCCGTGCTGAGCTCGCATCGCGTCGATCGCAAGAGTCGGGTGTCGGTGCGCGGCGCGTTCTACTCGGTCCCGGCCCGTCATGTCGGCCGGCGGGTCGATGTTCGCGTCGGTGCCGAGACCGTCGACGTGCTCGATGGTGTGAAGGTCATCGCGTCGCATGTGCGGGCCCGCAAGGGCGACGAGGTGTTGGTGTTGGACCACTACCTCGAGGTCCTGGCGCTCAAGCCCGGGGCGATGCTGTCGGCCACCCCGCTCGCTCGAGCGCGGGCGTCGGGCGCGTTCACGGCCACCCATGAGCGGTTCTGGACCCAGGCCCGGCGCCGGCTCGGCGATGGTGACGGCACCAAGGCGATGATCGAGGTGCTCCTCGCCCATCGGCTGCTTCCCGCCGACGCGGTCGCCGCCGGCATGCACGCCGCGCTCGTCGTCGGCGGTGTCGACCCCGCCATCGTGATGATCGAAGCCCGCAAACACGCGCACGACTCGACCGCCGCCGTGCTGCCGATCGGGAACCTCGCCCGCTTCGACCGGCCCCCGCCCACCCTCACCGACTACGACGACTTGCTGGAGGCCTAATGACGAAGATGACTGACACCGCCGCCACTGCCGCCATCGGCGCGGCGACCCGAGAGCTGCGCCTGCCGATCGTGCGCACCGACGCGGCGCGCCTCGCGGAGATCGCGCAACGATCCCAGCAGAGCTATCTGGCGTTCCTGGCCGAGGTGCTGTCCGCCGAAGTCGACGAACGCACCGAACGACGCCGGCAGCGGCGCGTCACCGAAGCGCGGTTCCCGCGCGTCAAACGGCTCGCCGACTTCGATCTCGCCGCCGCGCCGACGATCAACCCGGCGACGATCGCCACGCTGGCGTCGTGCGCCTACCTCGACGCCGGCGAGCCGGTCGTGCTCCTCGGCGACAGCGGCACCGGCAAGAGCCACCTGCTCATCGGTCTCGGCTTGGCCGCGTGTGAGCAAGGACGGCGTGTTCGTTACGCCACCGCCGCGCAGCTCGTCAACGAGCTCGCCGAAGCCGCCGACGAACGACGACTGTCGCGCATCGTCGCCCGCTACGGCCGGCTCGATCTGCTCTGCTTGGACGAGCTCGGCTACGTGCAGCTCGACGCCCGCGGCTCGGAGCTGTTGTTCCAGATCCTCACCGAGCGCGAAGAGAAAGCATCCGTCGCAGTCGCGTCGAACCTGCCGTTCAGCGAGTGGGGCTCGATCATCCCCGAGCCACGCCTCGTCGCCGCGATCGTCGACCGGCTCACGTTCAACGCCCACATCATCGAGACCGGAACCGACAGCTACCGGTTGCGCACCACCACGACCCGCACGCGCAAGAAGACCGCGTAACCGGCGCAACGCCCGCACCCATCACCCATCCCGCGTGCCGCGCGGGCCTCACGCGGCTCTACACGGCCCGGCTTTCGCGGCCACCGCCAACAATCATCAAGGTGGGGCCAAAACAAGCGAGCACGGTGGGGCCAGTCTCGGTTGACAAACCCAGGCAGCAGCCACCGCCGCCGCCAATGCCATCGGGTCATTGTCGATATGCACCTTCGACAACAACTCGCCATCCGAGTTCTTGCGCACGATCACCGACCGGCGGCGATGCAAATCGATACCGACATACTCTCGTTCCACAGGGACCTTCTTTCGTCGTGAGGGTGTTGCTTTCCCGAGCTCGAGTGTTGTCGCACTCGAAACCCCACGACGAGAGGAGGCCCTCTTCGCCATCGTCATCATCGGACTCCCACACCTCGGCGCCCGCCCGACCCGACGTCAAGCCGTCACGCAAGCAGCGGCAACTGCTTCATCGCGATCACTTTCCGGATGGGTGGACGTGACCGGTTGCTTACACGCGGTGCTTGAAATGTTGTGTTGTCTCTAGGGCCAGACGACTGCGACTGGGGTCCATGAGTCGGTCGTGTTGCCGTTTCCGAGCTGGCCGTAGCTGTTGCCGCCCCAGCAGTAAGCGGCGCCGCCGGTCAGCAGCGCGCAGGTTTGATAGGCGCCTGCGGTGATGGCAGTCGCGGTGGTAATGCCCGTGACAGTCACGGGGGTGTGCGAGTCGGTGGTGGTGCCATTGCCAAGCCCCCCGGAGCCGTTGAAGCCCCAGCAGTAGGCGGCGCCGCCGCTGAGCAGCGCGCAGGTGTGGCTGTCGCCTGCGCTGATGGCAGTCGCGGTCGTGATGCCCGTGACAGTCACGGGGGTGTGCGATTCGGTGGTGGTGCCGTTGCCAAGCTGCCCGGTGGAGTTGAAGCCCCAGCATTTGACGGTGCCGCCGCTGAGCAGCGCGCAGGTGTGGCCGAGGCCGGCGGCGATGGCAATCGCGGTGGTAATGCCCGTAACGGTCACAGGTGTTGACGCGTTGGTGGTGGTGCCATTACCGAGCGCCCCGTAGAAGTTGGCGCCCCAGCACTTGACGGTGCCGCCCGTGAGCAGCGCGCAGGAGTGATAGGTACCGGCGCTGATGGCAGTCGCGGTGCTGATGCCCGTGACCACAACGGGGGTCAACGAGTCGGCGGTGGTGCCATTGCCGAGCCCGCCGAACGCGTTGGCGCCCCAGCAGTTGACGGTGCCGCCGGTGAGCAGTGCGCAGGAGTGATAGGTACCGGCGGCGACGGCGGTGGCGGTGGTGATCCCCGTGACCGTGACAGGTGTGGTCGAGTTGGTGGTGGTGCCGTTGCCGAGCTGGCCAAAGGCGTTGTAGCCCCAGCATTTGACGGTGCCGGTGGTCAGCCGGGCGCAGGTGTGGGCAGCATTGTCGTCCAGATCGCCGGCCGCGCTGATGGCGGTGGCGTTGGTGATCCCCGTGACCGCGACCGGGGTGCTCGAACTGCTGGTGGTGCCATTACCGAGTTGGCCATGGGAGTTGCTGCCCCAGCAGTCGGCGGTACCGTCACTGAGTACAGCGCAGGTGTGCAAGCTTCCAGCGTCGAGTGCGGTGGCGGTGGGCGGGGCAGGCGTGACTGGGTTGGACATGTCCGACGAGGCGCTGTCGTTCCCGAGCGCGTTGATGGCGAGCACGGTGAAGGTGTAGGTCACACCGTTGGTGAGTCCGGTGACCGTCTGTGTCGTCGCGGTCGAGTTGAACACCACCGGTGTCTGTCGGACGAACCCGATCCACGGCGTGACCACGTAGGCTGTGATCGGTGCCGGGGCGGCGAGCGGCGTTTGCCATGACACCACCGCTGAACGATCGCCCGCTGTGGCGGTGCCGATGATGGGCGGCGGATCAGCGACACAGCCCGACAGCCCCAACGCGCCCACACCCACCGCCACCACGGCGAAGCTCGCCCGCCATCGCCGCGCTCCCCGCGACCCAACCAGGCCCGACCAGCAAGCCTCGGCCATCCCGTGCAACCTGCCCATGGCAACCCCCCGGCCCGCCCCAACCTACTCCGATTCCACACGTCAGCGCCCCGAAGGGATACCCGGCGCGCACCGGCGGGATTGCCGGGTCTGTGCGCTAGTTGCTCGCCGGCGACCCGTCCGGGAACGCTCGCTGGAACATTTCCGAGCGGGTCATCGGTTCGAGCTCCGACGCGGGTTCGGGCACTTACGAGCGCCTCGGTGCAAGGCTTCGTCGGTGAATGTCGAGGAACCTCCTGCGAGCGGACAGATCGTGATCGAGTGGGTCGTCGGCCACGATCCGAGCGACTACGACACCTACGACTGGAAGGTGACGTGCGACCCGAAGATCCGGACGAACTCGTGACTCACGTTCTGACGGAGGTCCTAGCCGTCTATTGACGCGAGCGACGGGATCGGCACATTCCGGTCGCACGAGCGGCAGTACGTCGCCGCACAGGATCGGCAGTTCTAGCGCGCTAGGTGCTGGGGTCCGTGAGGTCGCAGACTGCGATGGCGGGTGCGTCTCGGCGCGCCTTGTCGGTCGCAGTCGGCAGGTCTGCAAGGGGTGTATAGATGACGCGGCTGGTGTTGAGGAAAAGCGCCTGGGCGTCGCCGTGGTTGAGTCGTTCGATGAGTGCCTTGGAAGCGAGAATCCGGCCGTCCGTGGCGCACGCTTCGAGCCTTGCGGCCTCGTTCACTTCGTCGCCGAGCGCGGTGACTTCACTGCGACCCCCTGTGAGGATCCGCCCCATGTAGAGCGTCGCGCCCCAATGCAGCCCGAACCGCAACGCAATCTCGGTTGGCGGGATCTCGCTGCGGGCTGCAATCTCGACGAGACTGTCGCGCAGGGTGCGGGCAGCGGTAATGCAAGATCTCGCGGCGGCCGATTCGGAGCCGGCTGTCTCGGCGAGGAAGAACGCGACTACGCCATCCCCTGCGTGGCGGCCGACGATGCCGCCCGCATCGATGATGCATCGGTCCTGCCAACGCACCAGACGCCGACCGAACGCGAAGTACTGCGCAGTCGAGAGGCGGCGTGCCAGGAGCGAGGACGCTTCGAGGTCGGCCATGAGAATCGCCGCGGGACGACGATCGGGATACGCGACTGCGCGCATTCGCTCCAAGTGCGCCAGGTCCGCGACCGCGAGCGCCACGCCAAAGTGCGACATCCCCGCCGCGGGCTTCGAAAGGCTGCAGAAGCCCGCGAGGTTGCCGTGATCGTCGTCGACGCGGAACCACACGGCCGAACCCGTGACGTCGGCTCCGGCGGTAGTCCACTCCGTCCCCACAACCCACGCAGTGGGAGCCGCTTGGGGTTGCAGTCCATCGACGAGGTCTGCGAGTTCGGGATCGATGATCCGACGAAGCTCCTCGCGACCGCCGGGCGTACCTGCGAGCACGTATGGACCCAAGTCCGAGAAGTACGCGCGACGAAACTCCGGCTCGACCCACGGGCCACCGACGGCTGCCGCGAGGCGTTGATTCGTTTCTCTACTGAAGCGGTGCAGTCCGAGCATTGTCGCCGACGGTCGACCCATGTCCGCGAAGGTCTTCCGGAGCTCCTGGGTCTCGAACACGTACCGCCACTTCGCGTCGAACACATTCGCCCAGTGGCCGGTCTCGTTCAACGCCGACGCCCAGGCGGCTAGCGCGGGATCATTAGGTAGCGCGAGCGACTCGCCGGACGCGGTCATGCGCGCACAGATTGCCCCTTCTGGAGTGCCGTCGCACGGCGGCGGGAATGCCGGATCCCGCGACACCTCGCTCGCCGGCCAATGATCCGGGAACGCTCATCGGAACATTGCCGGATGGGTCACGCGGTCCCGCGACCATCCGGGATCGGCACGTCCGGCCGTTGTGATCAGCAGTTCGGTGCGGGGGAACCTGGCTTCCTGTCCGCCCAGATTGTGCCGAGTAACGTAGGGCGATGAACTCGAGTCACGCGCTGCGGCCCCTAGAGCGGCGAGTGATTCAGCTTGTCGAAAATGGTGTCAGCTCGACCGAGATCGCCCGCCGGTTCCGGCGGAGCCCGGAGATGATCAACCGGATCGTCGGCATGGCTTCAATGCCTGGTCGTGCGACCGAGCCGGTTGCGCGTGGTCAGGGGCTACGACCCCTGGAGCGACGTGTGCTCCGCTGGCGGAACGAAGGCGCCGACTACAACGAGATCGGCGCACGATTCAGACGGAGCGCGGCACACGTCGAGCGTGTCGAACAGTTGGCTCATTACAAGTCGGAGCGCGCCTGACAGACTGTCAGCGCGGCCGACTATCGCATTCTTCGACGGCCGCAAGCGGTTCCCGCAGGACCGGCACGTACAGCGTGTCGCTAATCGTTCCGACAAGGCGTGGTTCCGTTCGAAAATCGGCCGCGGACCGCGTGGGTGCGCGCGACCGTGAAAACATGGCTGCCCTGCCCGAGGTCCTGCCTGCCGAGGCCTTGGAGCTACGACGCTGCCGGATGTCGCATCTCGCCGAACTGATGGCCGCCATCGAGGCCAGTCAGCCGGAGCTCACGCGATGGTTGCCGTGGGCGGACCCCCTACCAACCGAAGAGGCCGAGTTGGAGTTTCTTCGCGAGCAGGAGCGTGCATTCGACAGCGACGAGAACTACAGCTACGTCCTGTTCGAACGCGCCTCGGGCGAACTCGTTGGCGGCATCGGGCTCCACCCCAAGGAAGCGAAGACCGCAGAGATCGGCTACTGGGTTCGCTCTGACCGCACGGGCCGCGGCTACGCCACCGCCGCCGCGGGAGCCGTGACTGACGCCGTGTTTGATTGCCTGGCTGAGGTTGATCGAGTGATCATCCGCATGGACCAGACGAACCACGCCAGCGCCGCGATTCCGCCGAAGCTTGGGTTTGCCCTGCGGGGCGAAGACGCTTCCAGACGAGTTCCGTCAGCTGACCGATCGGGCAAAGGTTGGATCTGGGCTTGTCATCGCTCAGCCAACTGAGCGCACAGGATCGGCACATCTCGCGTGCACCGCGCAGCGAGAGGCTGACGTCACATCAGCGCGGAGAACGGCCACGGCTCGACGTCGAGAAAGACCGAGCGCGCCACGGTTGCGACGGTGTCGTCCGACACGGATCGTCCCTCGCGATACCTGTTGTGCGTCAGGCGAGCCTGAGTCGCGTTGACTACCTCGCCGAGAGGCGGCAGCTCGTCACGCGTGAGTGGACGACCAAAGCGATGGACGAAGCCGGCTTGGCGAAGTGCCGTGATGATGTCGGTTGTGTCTCGGCGAATGCCTTCACGGGCAGACGGCCACGACAGCAGACCGACCGACAGATCAGTGGCGAGAGCTCGCATCCGTTCGGGCTCCGCCAGCCTCCCTCGTATCTCATCGCACGCCGCGATCACTTGCGTGAGAGCTGTCAGTGTTGACCTCTCACGATTCGCGGCCGTGAACACGCTCCCGCGTGGCAGGACCGGCAGGCGATGCCCCGTGAGGATGCCCCGCTGGAACCATTGGTCCGGACGCCGCCACAGCGTCATCGTCGCGTCGATCAACGGTTGACAGATGACCTCGAAGTGCCCGCTCACGAGCACGGCCACCCCGAAGACGCCACTGCGTCCCGCAGACCAATTGGTGATCATCCAGCCATCGCGCGGCGGTCCATCCATCACCCAACGGACGCCACCCAACGACGACCACGGCAGCACGACCGTTGGGACGCCAGCAGCTCCAACTTGAAGACCGTCGGGCAGCAAGCGCAGCCAGACCACGCGGCGACCGCGACTCTGGATTGTCAACCGGCCGTCTGCGTCGACGGCAAAGCGAAGACCATCGGTCGCCACACGAACATTCTCGCCGACTGCCGTCAGCAGCTTACCTATGCGCGAGATCTACACATCCCGGCCGCCTGATGCCCGCATGCTGTTGCACACATCGAAGCAGATAGGTGTGCGCGATCGAGTGGACTCAAGGCGATTCGACCGAGGCTGCGATGGGTTGAAGGACAATGCTCCACCAGCGCTTCAGTTCCCCCGAGTCATCCGTGCGAACGAAGAAGAACGTCGGATCATCCGCGTCCACCGCCTCAACAGTTCCGGTCACATCGGTCGACGTGTTACGCACTCGAACACCCGGCCCGAGGTCGATTGTGGTTCGAGTAGCGGCGTGGCCCGCGGAATAGACGGGCGTCAGGTTGTTGGTCCCAGCAGAGCTAACAGTCGCGGCCCAAGGCCCCTCGGGCGCTTCCCCTGGAAGCACGGGTCGCTTACAAAACAGGAATCCCTTCTCCATGTCACGGAGCCAGTTACTCGCCTTGTCGTAGACCCCGATCACCTCCCACCCGTCTTCGCCGAGATGTGCGAGAGCTTCCGCCAACCGGCTGGCCGTAAAGTAGCTGCCGAGGTTGACAACCTTGTACTGCCACCGTAATCGTGCGTTGCTTTCGTTCACGGTCTTCAAGTTCTCCTCGCACCGTCGTGACGCGGCGGCTGGATCCCCTCATGTTGCCCGGTGTCATCGTAGGCGCGCCCCACCAAGCGCCATCGCCCCCGCACGTAGTGCCCGATCTGGCCCGCCGTCGCACAGCGGCGGGAATGCCGGTTCCTGAGCGGCGGGAACGGCACTTACGAGCGGCCAGTCGTCCGAACAGAGCGAGGAGCTACGGAACCGCTCACCGCGGTTAGGCGCGGTCAGATCCCGATGACCGTGACGGGTGTGGTCGAGTTGGTGGTGGTGCCGTTGCCGAGTTGGCCGTTGTTGTTGAAGCCCCAGCAATAGGCGGCGCCGCCGGTGATCAGCGTGCAGGTGTGTTGATACCCCCCGGCGTCGATGACGACGGCGGTGGTGATGCCCGTGACTGGTACGGCGGTGGTCGAGTTGGTGGTGGTGCCGTTGCCGAGCTGCCCGACGGCGTTGCCGCCCCAGCAGTAGGCGGCGCCGCCGGTGAGCAGCGCGCAGGTGTGGTAGCCGCCTGCGCTGATGGCGGTCGCGGTGGTAATGCCGGTGACCGGCAAGGGGTTGGGCCAGGTGAGGGTGGTGCCGTTGCCGAGCTGCCCCGAGGCGTTGCCGCCCCAGCAGTTGACGGTGCCGCTGGTGAGCAGCGCGCAGGTGTGTTCGCCGCCGGCGCTGATGGCGACGGCGGTGGTGATGCCCGTGACGGTCACCGGGGTTGACGAGTTGGTGGTGGTGCCGTTGCCGAGCTGCCCGGAGCCGTTGAGGCCCCAGCATTTGACGCTGCCGCCGGTGAGCAGCGCGCAGGAGTGCTCGTAGCCGGCGCTGATGGCGGTGGCGGTGGTGATGCCGGTGACCACAACGGGGGTGCTCGCGTCGGAGTGGGTGCCGTTACCGAGGCTGCCGAAGCCGTTGAAGCCCCAGCAGTTGACGGTGCCGCCGGTGAGCAGCGCGCAGGAGTGATAGATACCGGCGGCGACGGCGGTGGCGGTGGTGATCCCGATGACCGTGACCGGGGTGGTGGTCGAGCTGGTGAAGATGCCGTTGCCGAGCTGGCCGAAGTAGCCGTAGCCCCAGCATTGGACGGTGCCGATGGTCAGCCGGGCGCAGGTGTGGGCACCAGCGTCGTCCACGATGCCGCCTGCGCTGATGGCGGTGGCGTTGGTCATCCCGGTGACCGCGACCGGGGTGCTCGAGTTACCGGTGGTGCCGTTGCCGAGCTGGCCATTGAAGTTGTCGCCCCAGCAGTCGGCGGTGCCGTCACTGAGTACCGCGCAGGTATGCAAGCTTCCAGCGTCGATCGCAGTGGCGGCGGGCGGCGCAGGCGTGACCGGGTTCGACATCGCCGATGAGGCGCTGTCGTTGCCGAGGGAGTTGATGGCCACCACGGTGAACGTGTAGGTGACGCCGTTGGTGAGCCCGGTGACGGTTTGTGTCGTCGCCGTCGAGTTGAACACCACCGGCGTCTGCCGAACGAACCCGATCCACGGGGTCACGACGTAGCCGGTGATGGGGTACGTCGCGACCATCGCGTTGACCGGCGCTTGCCATGACACCACCGCAGAACGATCGCCCGGTGTCGCGGTGCCGATGATCGGTGGCGGATCAGCGACACAGCCCGACAACCCCAACGCGCTCACACCCACCGCCAACACGGCGAAGCTCACCCGCCACCTCCGCGCTCCCCGCGACCCAACCAGACCCGACCAGCAAGCCTCGGCCATCCCGTGCAACCAGCTCATGGAACCCCCCCGCTCGCCGCCATGACCCTACTCAGATTCGACACGTCAGCGCACCGAACCGCGACCCGGCGCGCAGCGGCGGGAATGCCGGATCCCGAGTGGCTCCGTCGCGCACGGCTGGCATCTCCTTCAAGTGGGCTCACGTTGCGTTCGCGTACGCGTGACCGCGTGTAGTGCTGACTTCCAGCTTCCGTGTCGGGCGCGGACGGTGGCCATCGATGGCAGGTTGGGGTTGCCGGTGGCGTCATACGTGTAGCGGCCGGGCGAGTAGGGAGGGCGTGTCATCGCGCACCACCTGGCGATCGCGTCGGTTGTTTCGTCCGTGGTCCAGTGCCGGAAGATCGACGCGGGTGTGTGGATGCCGGCCGCTGCACGCCAGCTCTCGCATGTCGTGTCGAACATCGTCGACATGGGCGACGGCGACAAGCTCGACGAGATCCGAGCGCGGATGCATGCACGTCGTGTCGGGGTGCTGGCGAAAACAGTCGCGGAGGGCGCTACCCGTACTCAGACGACACGCGAGGGCTGAGCGGTTGGGCCGCCGACTGTGAGACACTTTCGTCGATTGTTCGCGTCGGAGGCCCGTGGGGTCCCCGGGCCCGTCGGCCAGGCTCCGCGGGCCTCCGACTCGTATCAGGGACCGTTGTCGCGGCGTCTTGTGACGTGGGCGAGTAGAGGCTCCGCATCCCCGTGACCTCGTAGGAGGCCGATGGTCCCCGCTTCTCCGCTGTGGAACAGCGGTCTCCGCTCGCCCTCACCGGATAGGAGCTCTGGGACGCCCTCGTCGAGCACCTGACCATCCCTTATGAAGAACTCCTCGCCTGACCCTCGCGGAGGATGAGGTCTTCTTGGCCAACGCTTCCAGCCGCTCCGTGAACTCGGCGTCGACCGTGCGCCACGGCCGCCTCATCCGTGTGGTCCGCTCGGACGGCTTGGCGCTCCCGTTCCCGGATCAAACGTTCAACGGCGCTCGGTCAGACCGAGTGCTGCAGGATGTAGTGGATGTGCGAGCAGCGCTGGCCGAACTCGTGCGGGTCGTGTGTCCCCGCTCGCCGCTGGTGGTCGCGGATCCCGACCGGGGATCACTCGTCATCGAAGTTCCCGGCGTGCGTCCGAGCGTCCTCGAACGGCTCGAGATGTTGCGCCGCGACATCGGCTACCGCAACGGTCGCTGGATCGCCAACGCGCCGATACTGCTCGGCCAACTGGGCGTGGACCTCACATCCATCGAAACATTCCCGCTCAGGATCGACCAGCCGGCGGACGCGTTCGGTCTGCCGAACTGGCCAGTCCTGTGGCGAGAGCGTGGCAGGTTCACCGACGAGGAACTTGCCGAGTGGAAGGAGGCGATGAACAAACCCCCTGCCGGCTTCCGCTACAAGGTCACGTTCCTCGTCATCGCTGGGAGCACGGCGAACAGGCCAGCGGCGTAAACGGCACGTCTGCGCTCACGCCTGCGTGGCGTCCTCCAACGGCGTGGTAGCACGAGGATGTGTTCAGAGTCGGTCGTGTGTCGTCCTCCGATCTTGACGAAATAGCTCGGAATGCACAGCCGTTGCGCCCGACCTATGACGAGATCGGCGCGACGCTTCGCGGACTGCTGCCTGTCGGGTTCCGTCACGAACGGCATGAAGTCACGCTGACAGATCGAGCCGACGCCTTCGACCGAGGCGCCGAAGGGCTCCGCCAGTGGGTGCCACACCTCGCCGCCGGACTGGCGGTGGAACCGCGCCGACCACCGGCTGAGGGGGCGACCGTCGCGGTCGCCGCGCCGGTGGGGCCGCTCACGGCCGTGGCGGTGTGCCGGGTTGTCGCCGTTGTGGACGAGCCCGACCGCTTCGGATTTGCCTACGGAACCCTGCCTGGCCATCCCGAACGAGGCGAGGAAGCGTTCATCGTTGAGCGCAGGAACGGGCGAACAACATTCGCAATCACTGCGTTCTCCCGGCCCGCAGAGGCGCTGGCTCGACTCGGGGGCCCCATCACCCGACGCATCCAGCAGTCGACAACCAACCGATACCTCGACGGCCTTGTCGCGTTCGTTGACGCTGCGGAGTGACCGGCGGAATCGGCAGTACAGGACGTTCCGATCTCGCCGTTGTTGAGCTGTCGGCCAGCCGTGCAGACCATCAGGCTGAGGAGCGACTGGGATCGCGGCCGCTCCGTTAGCGGTGGGTGCGGCATCCGGTCTCGCCGACGCTTGCGGACCGGCTCTGACGACTCGACGCAATCGAACACACTCGGTCCGTTGTCATTCAACAAGTCGGCAACGCGACCGCCGCGACGCGATTCACCGCCGTACCCTCGCGCCGTGAGCACCGAAGCCAAGCCATTGCTGCGCGGCTGGCTGCACCTCGCGTGCTTCTTCCTCGCCGTGCCCATCGCCGTCGCCATCGTGTTCTCCGCCACATCGGCGACGGCTCGGGTTGCGGCCGTGGTCTATGGCGTCGGCGTCGTCGCCCTCTTTGGCGTGAGCGGGTCCTACCACCGTGGCCGGTGGTCGCCGGTCTGGCGCTCGCGCATGCGGCGCCTGGACCACGCGACGATCTTCGTGACGATCGCCGTCAGCTACACGCCGATCTGCCTGCTCGTCCTGCAGGGTTGGCTCTCGGTTGCGATGCTTGCCGTCGCTTGGACGGGCGCCGTGGTCGGCAGCATCCTCGCCTGGACCAGCAGCCGTCGCGTCAACGGCATCCGATTCGGGCTGTACATCGCCCTCGGCTGGGCCGCCGTTGTCGCCGCCCCGCAGCTCGTCGGCAACCTGACCGTTGCCCAACTCGCGCTCATCGCGGTCGGCGGTGTCCTCTTCACTGTCGGCGCCATCTTCCTGGCGAGCCATTGGCCTGACCCGTTCCCTCGGGTGTTCGGCTACCACGAGATCTGGCACCTGCTGGTCGTCGCGGCGATCGCATGCCACATGGTGGCCATCGCCTCGGTGATCCAGCGCACCAGCGCCACCTGACGACGCGCCCGTCGCGAGATCGGCACGTTTGCGCTGCCGCACTCGAGAGATCGGCACGTTCGGAGACGGGCGGCTATCCGACCGCAGCTGCAGCCAGCACGAGCGCACCGCATGCGATCACCACGGCCCCGAGCACACGCATGACGCGAAAGGCGCCGCCATACCGAGCCGTGGCATTCCGCATCTGCACGTGAGTTGACGAACCGGTGAGTCGGTAACCCTTGGTCGATCGTCGGTCAAGGGCTGCGCACCACTGGTCGCAGTTCAGACTAGAACGAGCAGGACAACCAGAGGAGCAGGCCACCGCTCACGAGTCCAGCCCCGAGGTAGAACGCGCTCGTCCCCAACGAAGAGGGTCGTAGGCACGAATGCGACCAAGATGATGAGGGCGAGGAACGGCAGAGGAAGCCGCTCGCGAGGACTGTCGTCGACGGCCTTCGGCTCGTTTGCCACTAGCGAATAATGCCGGATCACGCGACACCCTGCTCCGTGGCCAACCATCCGGTATCGCTCGAGCGCGCGTTACCGGATGGCTCGTGTGATCTCACGACCATCCGGAAGCGGCACAGCCCATCCAGCGTGTCGCTGATCGTTCCGACCAGGCGTGGTTGCGTTCGAAAATCGGCGGCGGCACCGCGTGGTTGCGCGCGACCGTGAAACATGGCCGCCCTGCCCGACGTCCTGCCTGCCCAGGCCTTGGAGCTACGACGCTGCCGGATGTCACACCTCGCCGAACTGATGGCCGCCATCGAGGCCAGTCAGCCGGAGCTCACACGATGGCTGCCGTGGGCGGACCCCCTACCAACCGAGGACGCCGAGTTGGAGTTCCTTCGCGAGCAGGAGCGTGCATTCGACAGCGATGACAACTACGGCTACTTCCTGTTCGAACGCGACTCCGGCGAACTCGTGGGCGGCATCGGGCTCCACCCCAAGGAACAGAAGAGCGCCGAGATCGGCTACTGGGTTCGCTCGGACCGCACCGGCCGCGGCTACGCCACCGCCGCCGCGGGGGCGATGACTGACGCCGTGTTTGATTGTCTGGCTGAGGTTGATCGAGTGATCATTCGCATGGACCAGGCGAACCACGCCAGCGCCGCGGTTCCGCCGAAGCTTGGGTTTACCCTGCGGGGCGAAGACCTTTCCCCACGAGTTCCGTCAGCTGACCGATCGGGCAAAGGTTGGATCTGGGCTTGCCATCGCCCAGCCAAATGAGCGCATGGGATCGGGCAGACGCAAGGCACACGAGGCTGTCGTGGGGCGCGGGTTTTTGGGCGAGCGATACCGAACGGATCGCGGGCACGGCTTCACTGCCGGGATGCTCGTTGACCTCGATCTCTCAGCGCACTAGATGTGCCGGTACAGCCCGCTCAACCCGACGGACCGGGCGCTGTTCCGATCAGCCTTGGCTGGTGAGCACGCCATCCGCGGGTTCCGCAACGCCGACATCACCCGTCGTCTCTACCGTCGTCCGCCAGCCGATCGTGACGAAGCTCATCGACGATGCGAACGCGTCTCACGACTCACCGTCAAACTCCGCGGCCACGGACTCGTCGCCAAGATTCCGCGCGCTCGCCGCTACCGCGTGACCCGCCACGGCCACCGTGTCATGACCGCCGCGATCGCCATGCACGACGACAACTTCGCCGACCACTATCTCGCGGCCGCCTGACGACCGACACCTGTCTCTCGCGCCGCGCAGATCTTGCCGGGAAAGGTTCGATTGCCGGCTCCTGTGCGGGCCTGCCGACTCGGTGGCGCACGCCCGGCCGGTGAGCTGACCGGTCACAACCCGGTCGAGTCAGGTCAGGCTGAGGCGTACCCCGCGCGGGGTCAAGGCGTCAGCCGCACCTGCCCAGCAACGGGTTGCAGTACGTCGCCGCGCAGACAGTTCTGGCGCGTGTCACTTACGAGCCCGGCTGCGGTTCTCGCGGCGAAGTATGTACCGGGGGTTAGACCTCGCAGACAGCGATCGACGGCGCGTCGCGTCTGGCCTTGTCGGTAGCAGTACTCAGTTCGGTCAGCGGCGTGTATGTCAGGTGGCGGGTATCGAGTCCGAGCGTGTCCGCGTCTGGCTGATTGAGTCGTTCGATGAGCGACTTGGAGGCGAGCGTTCGGCCTCCGGTTGCGCTGGATTCGATCCGCGCGGCTTCGTTCATCTCGTCGCCGAGGGCCGTCACTTCGCTGCGACCGGCGCTGAGAATGGATCCTATGTAGAGCGTCGCGCCCCAATGCAGTCCGAAGCGCAACGAAACTTCGTTGGCGGGGATGTCGCTCCGGGCGGCCACGTCACCGAGTACGCTGCGCAGCGCGCCCGCACTGGTGATACAGGCCCGGACGGCGGCGGATTCCGAACCAGCGGTCTGGGCGAGGAAGTAGGCGACCAAGCCGTCCCCGGCGTGGCGACCGACGATGCCGCCGGCGTCGACCACACATTGATCGGACGCGCGGACCCAGCGCCGTCCGAACGCGAAGTATTGCGCGGTCGAGAGGCGACGCGCGAGCGGCGACGACGCTTCGAGGTCGGCCATGAGGATCGCCGCGGGATGACGATCGGGATGTTCGACGATGCGCATCCGTTCGAGGTGCCCCAAGTCCGCCGTGGCCGCGGCGGCAAAGAGCTGCGACATCCCCACCGTGGGCTTGACTACGACGCAAACGCCTACGAGGCGACCCGCACGATCGTCAATCCGAAACAACAAGGTGTCAGTTCCAACGACCGTACCGGCGAACGTCATCGCCACGCGCCCATACAACACGACCGGAAGATCTTGAGGTTCCAGCGCGTCGATCAGATCTGCGAACTCGGGATCGACAATTCCACGAAGTTCCTCACGACCTCCCGGCGTGCTCGCGAGCACATAGCGACCCAGGCCCAAGAACTGCGCTCGACGATCCTTCCGATTGACGAGGGCACCAATCGTCGCCGCCGCGAACCGCACCGACTCCGCGCTGAAGTAATGCGCTCCGATCGGCTGCTTCGAGGAGTCTCCGGTATCTCCGTAGCTCAATCGCAGCTCATCGGTTACGAATACAGACCGCCACCGGTCGTCCAGCAGGAACGCCCAATATCCCGCATCGTTGAGAGCCGACGCCCAAGCAGCCAACGTCGGATCATCGGGAAACGGAAGCGACTTCAAGGACCCCGCCATCGGCGCAAACATTGCCCGATCTGGAGCGCCGTCGCACACCGACGGGATTGCCGGATCCCGCGAGATCTCGCTGCATCGTCAACCATCCGGGATCGCTCCTTGGAACACTTCCGGATGGGTCGCGCACCGGGCCACCCACGCGGGTTCGGCACGTACGAGCGGGTGCTGATCGGCAGATTCTGGCTTAGACGGTTGCCCGAGTCTCAGGAATCACAAAGCGAAGGGCCGCTCCCGGGGGAGCGGCCCTTCTGCGGTCTGCAGGCGGATGGAGGCCTACTCTTCGCCGCCGCCGCTGGCGAAGCCGTGGCAGGAACTGCCCGGCCCCTCGTCGTGGACGACGCCCGCCTTGGCGAACTCGCCCACGCCGCCCTCGGTGGCGAAGCTCTTGGCGATCTGGCCCCAGCTCTGGGTCACGCCCGGCACGGTGCCAGCACCGCTCTCGGAGCCGTCGTCCAGCCCCGAGAAAGCACAGATCGAACCGGCCACGAACCCGCCCGGTCCCGAGACCGGCGTCGGCTTACCCCGACCGTTCACCTCTCCGGCGAAGGCCGCACCGGCTCCGCCCAGCACCATCAGCCCCACGACTGCGGTGCCTGCAATCAGCTTGCGCATGTCACTCCTTGTGTCCTCGCCCCGCCCGTGCGTGACGATCCGGAAACCATCGGATGGAAGTCACCCAACTTGAGTGCTTAGCCATGTATCAGCGAGAGAACGCGCTCCATAGCGAGTGGCACAGCGGCGGGATTGCCGGTTCCTTCGCTCGTGTGCTGGAGCACGAACCACGCGGTATCGCTCCGGGCCGGCGTTTGAGGGCACTGCTGACGTCACAACGATGGACACCTGTGGATGCGCGATACCGGACGGTCTTCGGCCTGTCGCGTGTGCTCCCGAAGTGCTCAGGATCGGCACTTTGCGCCGGTGCGGATTTCCTCATGCTGCCGCTCAGATCGCAGATATGTGCGGCTGTGTTGTGCCCAGTCGGTCTAGCATCGGGCACACGTGAGCTGATTCGTTGCGGAGGCCGTATGAGTGGCGACGGCGGATACACGCTACGGCTCAACGATTCCGAACTCGTCCGCTATCGGGCGATGGCACGGAAGGCGCGCCAGCATGAAGAAGCTGCGTGGAAACTCGCAGGGATCGTGCCGGGCGCTCGCGTCGCAGATATCGGTTGCGGCCCAGGCATACTTCTCGCCGAACTGGCGCGGGAGGTCGGCCCGCAAGGCACAGTCATCGGTGTCGACAACGCTGCCGAAGCGGTCGCAGCGGCGGCATCGCTGATCGAAGTCGAGGGGCTCGTAAACGCTTCGGTGCGGGAAGGTCGTGCTGACGACACTGGCCTTGCGTCAGGCACGTTCGACGTCGTGATGCAGCGACACGTGCTCATACACAACGGGGGGCGCGAAACACGATCGTGTCCCATCTCGCGTCCCTTCTGGACGAAGACGGCATTGTGTATCTCGTCGAGACGAATCTCGAAGAGGGACATGTCGAAAACCAGCTCGCCGACCTCGAAGACCTCATGCAGCGATACCTCGCCCTCATGCGGCGCCTCGGCAACGACGTGAGGATCGGCTCCCACCTCGACGAGGTTGCGCGCAACGCTGGCCTCGAAGTCATCGAATTCGACGCGTTCGCCCAGGTTCAACAAGTGACTGGGCAGAGACAACCACCCGCGTGGACAGCGCGGCAATCTCTCGTCGATGCAGGCCTTGCGACCGCCGAGGATCTCGCGCGGTGGGAACGAGCAATCGGCGTCGCGGCGACAATGACCCGGACGACGACGGTTCCGATGTTCCGCGTACTCGCTCGCCGAACGAACTGAGCGCGGAAACGAGACACGCACAATGCCCGATCGCCTCGGCGAGATTGGCCTCACTCGCACCCGTGGTCCGCACGCAAGATTGCCCGTTCTGGAGCGCCGTGGCACAGCGGCGGGATTGCCGGTTCCTTCGCTCGCGTGCTGGAGCACGAACCACGCGGTATCGCTCCGAGCCGGCGGTTGAAGACAGGTCGTGGCGGCCGGGCGGCGGAGCGGTACTGGGGCACCCCTCAAATGAGAGGATGGAGGGCCGTGACGGATTTTCTTCCTTGGCGGTTCGCTCGCCCCCTCGGTGCCACCGTTTCGTTCCTCTCAGCAGCCGCCGCGGATGAACTCGATCGGCTAGTCAATTGGCGTAAATCACTCGGACAGCAGCTCGAAATCAACGAGAAGGGAGCTCCCTTCGGCCCTTGAACCCCGTTGATTCACCGCCGCTAGCTCGCTAACTCGGCCCTATCTGATTGCCCAAGGAGTGAAGACATGACGACGACGCTCCCTTCCCAGATGGATGCGCTCCTCGCTCGGGAGGAAGACCAACGTCCTGACCGCATGAGTGTTGAAGAACGCGCGCGGCGGCCGGAACCTGGGATCGGCGATGTCTTGATTCAGGTTGGAGCGGCGAGCTTTACTCCGACCGAGTTGCAGTGGCCGTCGACGTGGGTGGACCGCTCCGGCAGGGACCGGCTGCCGGTGATACCCGGTCACGAAGTTTCAGGGACCGTAGTCGGCCTCGGGTATGGCACCACGGGATTTGGCGTCGGTGACGAGGTGTTTGGGCTGACCGACTGGTACCGAGACGGTTCCCTTGCTGAGTTCGTGGCAGTCGAGGCCAGGAACCTCGCCACCAAGCCCGGTTCCTTATCCCACGTCGACGCAGCAGCGTTCCCCATGGCCGCGCTTACGGCGTGGCAGGCACTCTTTGTTCACGCCGACCTCAAAGCTGACCAGAAGGTGGTTATCCACGGTGCGGGCGGCGGTGTGGGGACGTTGGCCGTCCAGCTTGCCGTAAGCGCGGGTGCCCGAGTGATCGGGACCGGCAGGGCCGAAGCGCGCGACCTGGTGCTGCACCTGGGGGCAGAGCAGTATCTCGACCTTGCTCACGACGCGGCGTTGGGCGAAGTGAAAGGTGTGGACGTCGTGTTCGATCTAATCGGCGGAGATGTTCTCCACCGCTCCTGGCCAATGCTTCGACCCGGCGGCTCGATTGTCTCTATCGTCGAGGCACCCAATGACGAGCGCGCCGACGTGAACAACCTGCTCTTCGTTGTCGAACCGAACCGTGAACAACTGACCGAGCTGGCTCGACGCATCGAGTCCCTCCGTCCAGTTGTGGGCAACGTCGGTACTCTGCCCGATGGACCTCGTCTTTGGGCGGAAAAGATCGCGGGTGGCATACCTGGGAAGGTCGTGCTCACCTCATCGAGCCCTGCCGTGGGGTGAAGCGATCGGTCGCGAGATGGCAGCGGACCGCCCGTCCAAGCTGACGTCCCGCCTCGCCAGCCCGGCCAGGAACGCAGGAACAAGCACCAGCACGAAAAGGTGTCCCAATAAGGCGCTGGTCTCGACGCAGGACAGCTGCCCACAAAGTGCCGGTCGCGGGCACCAGACATCACCCGCACATGATCCCGTCCGAGAACTGTCGCCGAGGCACAGGAGAACGGCGCTCGCGATGCCGCGCCGGAGCCGCCATCGGAGGGCGCGGACCGCCAGCCGGGTGCGCGCCTCAGGCTCCGACGGAGAAGAGGTGCCAGGTTCCGTCGATGCCCTTCAGCTCATGCTCGCCTCGGTCCTCAAAGGTGAAGCCCGCTCCGGCGACGAGCATCGGTACGGCTGCGGAAACCCACAGCTCCCCCGCTGCGGCGGCGTCGAGCACGCGTGCGGCGATGTGGACCGCGATGCCGGCGATGTCGGTCCCTCGATTCTCGACCTCGCCGGTGTGCAGGCCGGCGCGGATCTCTATGCCGAGGGGACGGAGCGCGTCCCGGAGCGCTGTGGCGCACCGGATAGCCCGGCCGGGTCCGTCGAAGGTCGCGAGGATCCCGTCACCGGTGGTCTTGAGCAGGTTGCCGGCGTGCTGCTCGACCACGGTGCGGGCCACGACATCGTGGCTGTCCAGCAGATTGCGCCAGGCCTGATCGCCGACCGTCGACAGGTGCTCGGTCGATCCCACGAAGTCGGTGAAGAGGATTGCGGCCAGCGCACGCTCAGCATGGCTCGGCTCGTGAAGGTCAGCGAGGAAATCCTCGATGCTCTGCACGCAGAGCTCGGCAGGTTCCATCCAAGGATGCAGATCTCGCCCAGGGAGCCCGACGAACCGGGCTCCGGGGATGTGCTCCGCCAAGTACCGCCCGTCAGCCACCGGCACCAACGGACAACCGTCGCGGTGCAGCACCAGGGTCGGAACCTTCACCGACGTCAACACGTCCCGCACATCCATCCGTGACTGCTCGGCGAACAACGCCCCGGCCTCACGCGGGCTGCACGCCAGGCGCATGGAGCTGAGTGCCCAGCGCATGAACGCAGGGTCGCGCGCCGAGTCGGGAAAGGTGATGTCGGCGATCGCCGCTGAACCCCAGGTCTGCGCGACGAAATCCTGGATCCCCGCCTGCTGGTTCCGCCACGGGTGGAGGTGGTCCTCCTGCGCAGGAGCCAAGGAGGCGGCCGTGTTGACCAGGATCAGGCCTCGCGTGCGCTGCGGATGACTCGCCGCGAACAAGAGCCCGGCATGGCCGCCGTCATAGGTACCCAACACCACCGCCCGCGTCGAGCCGGCCGCGTCCAACACGGCCCCGGCGTCGTCGGCCCACTGTTCCCAACTGGGCATCGTCTCGCCGGACGCGGGTTCCGAGGAGCCCATCCCGCGACGATCGAACATGATGACGCGCGCGTTGGATCCGAGGCGCCGGATGAAGTCCGCGTACGGCGGCCAATACCACCGCATCTCCATCGAGTCGCCCGAGGGCACGGTGAACAGCACGTCGACGTCACCCGCGCCGCAGACCTGGTACGCGACCCGGTCGGGCCCCGCCCACGCGTACTGCGTCTCAGGATCCTCGTCCACGCCCACCCGCACTCCACAAGAGGGATGACCCGCCACCCCGGTCAGCATCCGAACCGAGCACCATGTAACCACGCGGGGACGTTCCGGACTTGCTCGTCGGATGCTGCATCCCTGAAGTGCCGTACCGGGGCAGCCCCCCGGTCTTCGGTTGAAGACTAGGGGCTTCCACAAACCAAACCTCGTCGAAGAGGAGGAGGCCCCTTATGGAACGACGCTATGTCGGGTTCGACCTTCACCGTCGCCGGTCGGTGATCTTCATCATGAATGACGCCGGCCAGCCGTGTCCGGCGGCCGGTCCGATGAGCGGGCTAGATCGGGCCGCGAACATTCGAGTCGTGTGACGGCGGTCTTCGCGATCCCGACGTCATCTCGGCGTGCGCGTAGGGGTGTTTTCTACGGTTTGGATGTGTCGATGCCGATGAGCCGGATGTGTTCTTCCGAGTCGCCGACCTTGGCCACGATTGTGTCGCCGTCGATGACCCGCACGACCGTCGCCCGTCCGTCGGAGCCCGCCGCGGCACCGTGCCCGCCGTCGTTCGCGCAACCGCACGCGAGGAAGGCGGCGACAACAGCCGCGAACCATCGATACATGAGCGTCCCTCCCCTCGTCGGGTGCAGAGGAAGACCGTTCACCGCCGGTCGACGAGCGTGTCCCGATGGTACGAGAGGGGTGAGACAGTCAGCGGCCGAGCGGAACGGAGGGGAGGAGGCCTCGTCCCGGCATCATTGACCCATGGACGTGCCACCCGTTTGCAACATCCACGGCATCTTGGCGTCTCTGTCCGAGCTCTGGTCGCCGAGGACGGTCGCTGTCGTGAACGACTACGACGTGCGGGTCGTCAAGGTGCAAGGAGAGTTCACACGGCACAGCCATCCGGAGACGGACGAGTTCTTCCTCGTCCTGTCCGGACGGTTGACGATCCGGATGGACGACGGAGACCTCGTGCTCGAAGCAGGTGATTGCGCAGTCGTACCGCGAGGTCGGATGCATCAGCCGTGCGCGGAGGACGAGACAACCGTGCTGCTGTTCGAACCCAGTGCAACCGTCAACACGGGTGACGCGCCGAGCGCGCTGACTGCGGAGCGGCGCCTCGTCTGAGTGTGACGCCGATCGCGTGGCCGTGGTTCAGATGCGTTGGAGGACGGTCCCGGTTCCGAGGCCACCACCGCAGCACATGGTGACGAGCGCGTTCGTGCCGTCGATGCGTTCGAGCTCGTGCAACGCCTTCGTGACGAGCACAGCACCGGTCGAACCGAGCGCGTGGCCGAGCGCGATGGCGCCGCCGTTCGGGTTCACCTTCTCGTGATCCGGGTTCAGCTCGCGTTCCCACGCGATGACGACGGATGCGAAGGCTTCGTTGATCTCGGTCAGGTCCATGTCCGCCATCGACATGCCCGTGCGCTCGAGCAACCGATGTGTGGCGTCGATCGGGCCGGTGAGCATGAGCACCGGATCGCTGCCGATGAGACAGGTGTCGATCACACGCGCCCGAGGCTTCAGGCCGAGAGCATCGGCCTTGGCCCGCGTCATCAAGAGCACGGCAGCCGCGGCGTCGGAGATCTGCGACGACGACGCAGCAGTGTGGACGCCGTCGGGACGCGCGACCGGCTTGAGATCCTTGATCCCTTCGAGCGTCGTCTCCCGCGGACCCTCGTCACGCTCGACGTGGTGCGTGGTGCCCGTCGGCTTGCCGTCCTCACCGAGGTCGGGCGCGTCCATCGGGACGATCTGGGTGTCGAACCGGCCCTCGGCCCAGGCTCGGGCGGCACTGTGCTGGGACTCGACGCCGAGCCGATCGGTCTCGTCGCGGGTGATGCCCCACTTGTCGGCGATGCGCTCCGCTCCCTCGAACTGGGTGGTCCACTCGTAGCGGGAGAAGTACGACTTCGGGACGGCCTTGCCGACTCCTTGGCCCAAGCTCGAACCCATCGGCACCCGGCTCATCAACTCGACGCCGCATGCCACCGCGACGTCGATCACGCCGGACGCCACGAGGCTCGTCGCCATGTTCGTGGCCTGTTGGGATGAACCACATTGACTGTCGACGGTCGTCGCCGCGGTCGAGATCGGCAGACCAGCCGTGAGCCACGCCGTGCGAGTGATGTTGAACCCCTGCATGCCGACCTGGCTCACGCACCCGCCGACGACCTGGCCCACTTCGGCGGGGTCGATGCCCGAACGGTCGATCAGCTCCTTCTGCACGATCGACAGCGCATCCGCCGAGTGGAACGTCGACATGCCGCCACCGCGGCGCCCGATCGGCGAGCGGACCGCCTCGACGATGACGACTTCGTTGCCGTTGATCCCAGACATGCCGGGCAGCCTACGGCCGAGAGATTCTCCGGGTCGATTGCGGGGCCATGACCCCACAATTGCACCAACATTCGATGGTCGGGTTCAGTAGCGGCGGCGGCCTCGTTGGTTGAGGCCGAGGGCTTGCATGACGAGAAGCAGGACGCACGCGCCGACGAAGGCGACGAGGATCGACCACAGACCGAAGTCGGAGATGCCCTGATCACCGAGGAGGTTGAAGAGCGCGCCGCCGAGGATCCCGCCGAGGATGCCGATCACCATCGTGCCGAGGCAGCCGTATCGCTCCGAGCCCGTCGCCCGGCGAGCCAGGCTTCCGGCGAGCAGGCCGACCACGATCCATCCGATGACGCCCATGCGGACGCGACGCTAGTGGGGGTACTCAGGCGGCGGTGCGGCGTCGGGCTGCCTCTGCCCGGCGTTGGTCGGCCGTCGCCTTGCGCGCCCGCCGCAACGCCTGCCGCGCCTCTGCCACGCCCTTACGCCCGATCTCCTTCGTGGCATCGTCCAGATGCCAATCCGGCTCCGGCGGCTCGAGCAGGTGCAGCTGTCGTTCCATGGCTCCATCTTCCCCGGGGGGTGTGACAGTCAAGCCGGCGAGACAGCGCGTTATTCCCGACAGGACGCGACGTCTGAGGCGCGAGTCGTGCTGCCATAGGGTGAGATCGGTGGACGCACGGCAGTTCATCGGCTTGGAGCCGACCCACAATCCACACCGTTGGGTGCTCCCCATCACACCCGCGGTGTGCACCGGCGGCGGCTTCCTGTTCGGTGGATGTGGGCTTGCCGCGGCTATCGCGGCACTCGAAGGAACGACCGGTCGTCCGACGGTATGGGCCGCGTCGCAGTACCTGTCCTTCGCCAGGCCGCCCGACATGATGGACGTGGACGTGACGATCGCGGCAGAGGGCCGCCAAGTGACGCAGGCCCGCGCCGTCGCCCACGTCGTCGACCGTGAGATCCTCACCGTGAACGCGGCCCTCGGTTCTCGACCGCTCGACGCCAGCGGGCAATGGGAGGAGATGCCGAAGGTCCCGCTGCCGGACGACTGCGCGCCACGCGGCTATCGCCACCCGAGCGAGAACTCCATCATGCAACGGCTCGACATGCGCCTCGCCGACGGCCGTGACTTCACGGACTTCGACGGGACGCCCGGCTCGGGTCACTCAGCGATGTGGGCGCGGCTGCCGGACGTGCTCGACATGTCCGCCGCCACGCTTGCAGTGCTCGGGGACTACGTGCCGTTCGGGGTCGGGCAGGCACTCGGCCAGATGGCGGGCGGCACGAGCATCGACAACACCTTGCGGGTGGCGCGCCTCGTGTCGACCGAGTGGGTGCTGCTCGACATCCAGGTGCACACGATCCAGAACGGCTTCGGTCATGGGCTCGTCCATCTGTGGTCGGAGGACGGCACGCTCCTCGCGATCGCGAGCCAGTCGTGCATCGTGCGGTTCTGGTCGCCCGAGGTCGAAGCGTCCATCCGCTCGGAGATGGGCGGCAAGGACGACCGGCTCGCCACCGGGCTGGCAGACGAGGGGGGACGATGACACAGCGCTACGGCATGACGATCCCGTTCGACGGTGTACCGCTGGGCGAACAGCGCGACATGATCGTCGAGCTCGCGGACCTCGGCTACACCGATGTGTGGTCCGCCGAGTCCGACGGCGCCGACGGATTCACCCCGCTCATCCTCGCCTCGCAGTGGGCGCCGTCGCTGCGATTGGGAACCGCGATCATCCCCGCGTACACGAGAGGCCCTGCATGTCTCGCGCAGTCGACCGGTTCGCTCGCGCAGGCTGCCCCGGGTCGCTTCGCGCTCGGCATCGGAACGTCGTCCAACGTGATCGTCGAAGGGTGGAACGGCATCCGGTTCGAGCGTCCGTACGAGCGCACGCGCGACATGGTGCGCTTCTTGCGTGCCGCGATGACGGGCGACAAGGTGACAGAGCAGTACGACACCTTCAGCGTGCGCGGCTTCAAGCTGCGGGTGTTGCCCTCTGAGCCGGTCCCGATCCTCGTGGCGGCCCTTCGCGAGGGAATGTTGCGACTCGCCGGACGCGAAGGGGACGGCGCCATCATCAACTGGTTGTCCGCGGACGACGTGACCACGGTGGCGCCGATCGTGCAGAAGGCCTCACCGGACGGATCGAAGCGGGAGATCGTCGCTCGCATCTTCGTCGCACCCACATCGGACGCCGATGCGGTGCGAGCCGCGGGCAAGTTCGCGGTTGCCGCATATCTCAACGTGCCGGTGTATGCGGCCTTCCACGACTGGCTCGGCCGGGGCGACGTCCTTGCGCCGATGTGGCAGAAGTGGAAGGACGGTGATCGCAAGGGTGCCGTCGACGTCATCCCGGACTCCCTGGTGGACGAGCTCATCGTGCACGGATCGCCCGAAGCCTGCCGCGAGCACATTCAGCGTTACATCGACAACGGAGTCGACACGCCGGCCCTCGCGCTGCTGCCGTTCGGCGTCGACACCCGACAGGCGATCCGCGATCTCGCTCCGAAGTGATGCCGTAACTCTGTGGCCCGATGCGAGGGTGGCGACGCATGCTGTCGACATGCTGACGGAGGCAGAGCGTCGTTCTGTGCTCGACGCCATCCACTTCTATGGATGGCTACCGAGGCACGAGGTCGACCGTCTCCGGGAGCAGGCGGATCGGGAGCTTCCCTACGACCTGCTCGCACGCGCCGCGGTCGAAGACCAGGACTCGTCGGTGCGCTGGCAGTCGGTCATGTTGCTGGATCACTACGACGACGACCGGCACGCCGATGCGCTCGTACGCGCCGCGCACGATCCTGTGCCACGTGTACGCCGTCATGCGGTACACGCGTTGGGCTGTGACGCGTGCAAGCGCACCGTCGGTTGCATCGACCCGGTACCAACGCTCGCGGAGAGCGCGTTGCACGACGACAACGCCAAGGTCCGGCGCCACGCGACGTGGTCGCTCATGATGAGACTTCCGGATGCTCGAGCCCGAGCCGTGCTACAGCAAGTGGCGACGACCGATTCCGACGAGCGCGTAAGGCGCGATGCAACGTGGGCGACGAGGGCGAGGTAGCGACATGCCGAAGTCGAAGGGGCTGAACCACATCGCGATGAGCGTGCCGCGTGGTTCCCTCACTGACGACCATGTCGCCGAGATCTGCGACTTCTACGGGGGTCACCTCGGCTGGCAGGTGATCGAGGCCTACCGGCAATCCGATCGGTTGACCCTCGCCGTCGGCGGACGGACCTACGTCAACCTTCGAGAACGCGATGACGTCATGATCTGCCACGACTACGAGCACTTCGGCGTCACGCTCGGCTCTGCAGAGGAACTCCAACAACTCTGGAACGACCTCCGGGCCGACGCCAGAGATGTCGAGGTTGGCGCGCTCGAGACGAGTGAGGACGGCTTCAGTGTCTTCCGGTTCCGGTATCTACTGCCCCTGACTGTCGAGGTGCAGTACCTCCCCTAGGAACCAGCTCGCCGGTAGTCAACGAACATCTGTTCGCCTACACTGGCAACGGTGCATTACAGCCTCCAAGGGACGCTGCTCGGCAGCCAAGACCCGTCCGTTGACGGCTCCTTCGCGGGCCTCGAACGAACGCATCTCGACGACAACGCGTGGGTCGACCACGCGCCGGGCTGGGTGGCCGGGGCGGACGGTCTGTTCGACGACGTCTTCGAGCGACTCACGTGGGAGGGTCGTCGCGTCCACATGTACGACAAGGTGCTCGACGAACCTCGGCTGCACGGGAGCTTCGACGACTGCGCTCGTCCCGAGATCGTCGATCGGATGCGGACCGTGCTCGGCGATCGCTACGGCGTCGAGTTCACGTCGGTCCGGGCGAACCTCTATCGCGACGGGCGCGATAGCGTGGCATGGCACGGCGACCGTGTGGCGCGTGACCTTGCCGAGGCCTTCGTCGGCATCGTCTCTCTCGGCGGGCAGCGGCGGTTCCTGCTGCGCCCGAAGGGCGGCGGGCGATCTGTTCGGTTCGATCCCGGACCCGGAGACCTTCTCGTCATGGGAGGCGCGTGCCAGCGCACGTGGCAGCACACCGTGCCCGAAGGTCGCGCACGCCGAGCCACGCATCTCGCTCACGTTCCGCCACGCATACGAGTGAGCGTTCGGCGCGCTCAGGGCGTCGGACAAGTCGACGGCGCCTGCTTGCCGGCGAAACGGGAGCACGCGGACAAGAAGAGGACGAGCGCGGCGACCGCGACGAATGAGCGAGAGCATGTGATCCGGCGGCGCACGGCGGAAGGGTAGGCGCCGCCGCCGCGAGATCGCGCGCGAGAGTGATGGTCGTGCGCCCGGTTCGAGCGTCGTTCGTGACGTTTGGTTTCTTCTGGGGAACGTGGGCCGTCGTCGCGCTTGATGTGCAACGGTTCCTCGGCTTCAGCGACGCCGGGCTCGGTCTGCTCTTGGCGGCGACGGTGATTGGAGGCGTCCTCGCCAACGGTGTGGGCGGCATTCTCGCCGAACGACTCGGCACGCGCACGCTGCTCAGCGGCGCGCTCGTCTTGTGGGGCGCGCTGCTGTTCGGCGTCGCGGCGACGACGAACGTTTGGGCGTTCTGCTTGCTGTTCCTGGCCACGGTGGCAGGCGGCGGGCTCGTCGATGTCGTGATGAACGTCGCCGGCACTGCCGCGCTTGGCAGCGATTCGGCCCGTCTGCTGCGACTGCACGCGCTGTTCAACGCCGGCGCCCTCGCGGGCGCCGCGACAGCCGGCATCCTGCTCGACCGCGGCATCGGCTTCCGTGCCATCTGGGCCGGCGTGGCCGTCGCCGCCCTCGTTCTTGCAGCGTGGTGCCGGGTCACCGACCTGCCGGCAGGTGAGCGAGGCGAGCACTACACCGTGCGCGAAGGCTTCGCTGCGTTGCGCGCCACCGGACTCGCGACTGTCGCCCTCGTGTTTGCCATCGGCGCCGTGGTCGAGGGTGGTATCGGGACCTGGGGCGTGCTCTTCCTGCGCGCGAACCTCGGTCTGGCCGCGGTAGCGGGCGCGGCGGCGTACGTCGTGGGGCAAGGTTTGGCGACGGCGGCGCGGTGCAGTCTCGGGTGGACGACGTCCCATCTCGGTGACCGGCGAGGCGCGCAGTGGGGACTCGCGCTCGCGGCCGCGGGGTTGGTGGTCGAGGCGACGGCGAACAACAACGCGCTCGCAGCGGCTGGTCTCGGTGCGGCTGCGGTGGGCGTCTCGGTCTACTGGCCGTTGCTGCTCGCGTTCGCCAGTCGCGGCAACAACCGACCTGGGCTCGTGGTCGGCGGGCTCAGCGTGTGCGGCTATGTCGGCTTCCTCGCCGGTCCTCCGGTCGTGGGCTGGATTGCACAGGCGTCCGACCTTCGGTGGGGGATCGGCGCGCTCGCCGCGACCGCGCTGGCGGGCGCGGTGATCAGGATCCGCGCGCCACGCGCAGTGGAGATCGCGGTCCAGGCTCAGCCCGGTAGCAGGATCGCGAGCTGACGGCTCTGTGCGATGAGCACACCGTCCGGCGCCCATAGCTGTCCGTCCTCTTCCACGAACCCGTCGGCTGCGGTACGGCTGGCGAAACGGGCCAGCACGAAGTCCTCCGCGCCCAGCGCGACATAGGGGAGCGAGTGTCGGAAGTGGACGGTGAGATCGATGGTCGGCACCGGCGCGTCGACGATGGCGAACGCGGCCGGGACCCATGCGTCGGCCATCGCCGCCACCACGATGGCGTCGATCGGTTCGGGTTCTGCGAGACGGATCCAGCCTCCGCTCTCCGCGGTCGGTGACTTGCCTCCGGGAGGTGTGCCGAACGCGAAGCGGTGATCCCAATAGCTCGTGAACGGCAGCGGCGGACGCTCGAGCAGCGAAAGCCCGACTGTGTTCGGACCCGGAACGTCGGGTGGCGGATCGTGTTGCCACTGCGGACCGGCCCATGCCGGCGAGAACGCGGCCAGGGCGGCGAGCGTGGGTTTGCCGAACTGGTCGAGTCGCGCCGAGCACGTCACCAACGAGCGGCCGACGCGGACCAGCTCGGTCGTGACCGTGGCGGGGCCGATGATCGGTGCATGCGCGTAGTGCACCGTCAGCGATCGTGGCGGACGGGTCGGATCGTCGCCGAGATCTGACACGCGGATCGACATCGCGTGGAGCAGCACAGCGGCGAGGTACCCACCGTTCGGCCCGCGGACGATGAACGAGGACGGGTCCACATCGAGCTCGAACGTGTCCGTCGATGTTCGCGTCACCGCGGTCAGCTCGGACAAGGTCAAGACGCACGCTCGTGGAATGTGCGTCGGTAGCCGAGCGGTGAGGTGTCGACGATGCGCCGGAAATGCGTTCGAAGGACAGTCGCCGACCCGAACCCGCACTGCTCGGCAATCACCTCCACCGGGAGGTCAGTCGTCTCGAGCAGGCGTTGCGCGTGGAGGATGCGCTGGCGGAGCAGCCACTGCAACGGCGTCGTGCCGGTGCCGGCGCGGAAGCGGCGAGCAAATGTGCGTGGGCTCATGAATGCGCGCCGCGCCAGAAGCTCGACGGTCAGCGGCTGATCGAGATGTTCGACTGCCCAGTCGAGGGTCGCGGCCAACGGGTCGTTGTCGCTCTCGAGCATGACCGACTGCCGAACGAATTGCGCTTGACCACCGTCGCGATGCGGAGGCACGACCATGCGGCGGGCGACGGCATTCGCGACCTCCGCACCGTGGTCCATGCGGAGGATGTGCAGACAGAGGTCGATCCCGGCGGCAGTGCCCGCCGAGGTGAGGATCTTTCCGTCGTCGACGTACAGAACGTTCGGATCGACGTCGACCGCAGGGAAACGTTGTGCGAGTCGATCGGTGTACATCCAGTGCGTCGTGGCGCGTCGGCCGTCGAGCAGTCCGGCATGCGCGAGTGCGAATGCTCCGGAGCACACACTCATAAGGCGAGCACCACGCCGGTATGCCCGTTGCAGCGTCGAGATCATTTCGTCTGCCGGTGATTGCCGTGAATCTGATGGTGATGCCGGCACGACGATGGTGTCCGCATCGTTCGCCGCCGACAGCGGACGCAGACCATCGAGGACGAAACCCATCGACGTCTCCACCGGCTTGCCGTCGACGGAGCACAGCACGAGCTCGTACGGCCACGGGTCGAGGATCTCGGGACGCTCCAATCCGAAGACCTCGCACACGACGGCGAACTCGAACGGCGATGCGACATCGGCGACCAGCACGGCTATTCGATGGCGCTTTGTGCGCACAGATCTCACACTGGTGGGCCCCCGCGTCGTTTTCTGTGGAGACACCTCGCCAGTATGGCAGAAATCATTCGAGCACGTACATCTCTGCCACTAGCGTCGGCGACCGTCGAGACGGAGGATCAGGTCATGTTCACGGTGCACTGTCCCCAGCACGGGCGTGAGGTGCTCTTGTCCGAGCGCCGCATCGAGTCCATGCACAACACGATGAGGGGCATCGAGGTCCGGTGGGTGTGCTGGTGCGGTACCCGGGGCACCATGCTGACCGGACGCCTTCGCAACTCCAACGCCCTCGTCTGACCGCTCGCAGCCCCCTCCTGGTGGGATCGCACGTGCATTGGCATGTCGTTTTGACACGTAGACGCACGTGCGATCGCAGGTTTCAGCCCGAGATCGCGGCAGCCGCACGCAGGTGGTCGACCAGTTCGGCGAGCGGCACCCGTGCGTTGAGCCCGCTGGTGGACGGCATCACGTAGGCCGGACGGCCGCCGATGCCTTCGGCTTGCAGCCCTGGTCGGGCGTGCCGATTCACTGCCGCCCGCCATCCCGCGAGGCCGAGGAACACGACCACGCCGGGCTGCAGCCATCGCGCCAATCGCTCGACGCGGGCGTAGCCGGCGCGGTACTCGTCCTTCGTGAGCTCGCTGGCGGCGACCGTCGCTCGCTTCACGAGATCGGTGAAGCCGACGCCGTGCGAGCGAAACGCATGCCATGGATCGCGGTCGCGTGCGATGCGATCCCCGCGGCGAGCGCGGCGGGCCAGAACCGGTTGCCTGGCCGGGCGAACGCGATACCGGCGTCGGCGGCATAGAGGCTGGGATTGAGACCGCACACCAGCAACCGCAGGCCCGGACCGACGAGGTCGGCAAGCGTTCGTGGCCGGGTGAGCCGGACGTGGACCTCGTACTCGGTCTCGCCGTCGACGTTGTAGCCGTCGATGTCGAAGCCCGCACCAACGAGGACGTCGAGCAACTGATCAAGGTCCCACTGCGAGAAGAAGCGATCGGGGAAGTCGTTGCGCTTGAAGATGTTGCGTCCCTCGCGGTCGCCCAGTAGCACCAGCACCATCGCGTGAGCACCGACAGCGAGCGCGCGATGAAGATCGGCCAGCGCGCCGGGCACGCTCGCGCGGGCAGGTGGACGTAGCTGTTGCGGGCCCACGCCGTTGCCAGGGCCTCTTGGCGGAAGGGGAGCGCCTCGAGGTCCGCTTGCACGGCAAGCGCACCCGGCGTGTTCTCGCGGACCAGTCGCAACATCGCCAGTGCGCCGTCGAGCGCGACGACCGGCTTCGGTAGCAAGCCCGAGTGCCAACCTGGTCCGCAGCCGAGATCGACGCTCGGTCCGGACGAACGAGCAGACAGCGCTCTCGTGAGGTCGGTGCGGTTGGGCTTGCGTACGCTCGCCCACTTCTCGGCGTTGGTTTCGTAGATGGAAAGGGTCTCCTGGTCCACGTCGTCCTGAAGTCAACCGAGGGACTCGTTGATGTGCCGTTGCAGGCGGCGCATCCCCGACAGCCATCGGTCCGGATCCTCGACCTTGCGGCGGAGGTAGTCGGCTACTTCGGGATGGGGCAGGATCAGAAACCGCTCGGCGCGGAGGCCCTCGACCACTGCATCGGCGACGTCCTCGGGCTCGATCGCTCCTTGTGCGAGCACCACCTCCGTTGACGGGTCGCCCGGCGCTCCCAAGAGCATGTTCGTGCGCACGCCCTGCGGGCACAGGCAGGACACCTTGATGCCGCGATCGCCGTACGCGACCGCGAGCCATTCGGCGAGCCCCACAGCAGCGTGCTTGGTGGCCGTGTAGCACGCGTTGCCGATGTTCATCAGCAGTCCCGCAGCTGATGCCGGTATTGAGGAGGTAGCCCTCACCGTGTGCCAGCATCGACGGCAGCACCGCTCTCGCGGCGAACACGTGCGCCATCACGTTGATCTCCCACACGGACTGCCACCGCTCGTCGGGCGCCTCGATGCCACCGCCGCCCCCGATGCCGGCATTCGAACAGAACAGATCGATCGGGCCGAACTGCTCTTCGGTGTGCTCGACCACGTTGACGATGTCGGCTTCGACGGCGACGTCGGCGGTCAGGCCCAGGGCAGCGTCACCGAGCTCCGCGGTCAAGGTCTGGACGCCGTCGCCGTCCCGATCGACGACCACGACCGCACGTGCGCCCTCCGCGACGAACCGCCGGCACAGGGCTCGGCCGATGCCGTTGGCCCCGCCGGTGACAACGACGACCCTGTCCGTCAGGTCCACATCGTGAACGTAGTCCTCGGGGCGTCAACCACCGATCGCGGCGCGGATCGTTTCGTCGATGACGTTCCAACGGTCCGGTCCCCACGGCAGCGGCATCAGGATCGGTACGTCGACTCCCGCGTCGACGTATGCCTGCATGCTCGCGTGCACGTGGTCCGCGTCGCCCATGATGTCGATGGCGTCGACGAAGCCGTCACTGACCGCCCCGAGTGCACCTTCCCGATCACCGGCTTGATGTCGTTCTCGGACAGCAGCCACGTCCGCAGCGAAGCCCGCCCGTTCGAAGTTGCGCGCGTACGCGTCGACGACCGAGTAGGAGAAAAGATCGCGTCGCGGCAGGTTCGATGCCATCGGGTCGGGCCGCGACGCCGAGATGGACGTAGGCGTAGATGGTCGACGATCCAGGCGCTCGGCCCGCGGCCGCTTCCCCAGCGCGCACTTGCTCGACCGACCATTCGACGTGCGTTGAGGGGAGGTAGTTGAGCAGAACGCCGTCAGCCACCTCGCCGGCGAGTCGCAGCATCTGCGGGTTGAGCGCGCCGACGACGACCTTGGGGCGGCGGTCGCCGAGACGCACGCCGAGCCGGAACCGGCTGCACGTGTAGTAGTCACCCTTGAAGGTGACGGCCTCGCCCGTGAGACATTCGCGCAGCAAGGTGACGTACTCGCGGGTCCGCGCCAACGGACGGTCGCCGTAGGGGACGCCGTGCCATCGCTCGGTGACCACCGGAGAGGAGATGCCGACACCGAGCACGATGTCCGAGTCGGGATGCAGGGACTGAAGCGTGGCACCCCCCATCGCGACCACCATCGGCGTCCGTAGCTGCAGCGCGAGAACGCCTGTTCCGAGCCCGAGATCGGGTGCGGCGGCGCCGGCGGCTGACAGGATCACGAACGCCTCCGGTCCGGTGGTCTCCGCCGTCCAGAAGTGGCGATAGCCGAGCTCCGCCGCCCTGGCCGCCACCTTCGGGGCGAGCGACGGACCGAGGCCCATCAGGCTTGCATACGTGACGCCGTAGGCGTCCGGACGGGTACCCGGGCTCATGGGGCCGAGACGCTAACTCCCGTGACCGACGGCCTGCGTGGCCGGGGAACGCCGAGATCACAGCATCATGATGCTTCCTCGTCACTCTTGGTGGGTAGGGTGGGCGAACGAAGAGAACGCTCTGCCATCATGTGACCTTCGACCGGGAAGCATGAGCGGCCGGAGCTGTTGGAGAGAGGGCATGACCGAGACCACAGAACTCGACGTGATCAGCGAAGCTCTAGCGATCATCGATCGCGGCTTGGGCGAGATGCTCCATCGTGACCTGGTGTCGACCGACGAGGTCGCGGATCTCCTTCTCGACGTGCGCACCCTGCTGAGCGCTCCACGCGAGCCCGCCGCCAACTAGGCGCCCGCGCTACTCCACTTACGAACCGGTAGCGAGTAGTTCCGCGTACGAGTCCTCGAGACTCGTACGCAGCAGTTCGGGATCTTCGACGGCGGCGACGTCGATGTTCAGTCCCATGTCCAGTGACCCGCCGGACGAAAGCAACGTCAGATTGAAGGCGGTGCCGCCGGTCGGACCCATTGGATAGTTCGCAACGATCTTGGCGCCGCCCACGTAGAGGTCGAAGGGCGCCCCACGCACGTTGGACGTTGCGAAGTCCACGGTTTCGGTCTGCTGACGCGCGAACCGCACGAGGACCGATGTCGGTAACACGTTCGCGACACCCGCGAATGACTCGGCCATTGCCAGCGATCGTTCCTTCTTCGTCACGTTCAATCGTTCGCGCACTGCGCTGAAGCGTTCGACCGGATCGATGAGGCCGACGGGCACGAGGACTCTTGCCGGAGTGAAAGCGTTGCCGCCCATCGAACGGTCCGTGCGAGTGGACACGGGCATCGAGATCCGGAGCTCGTCGACATCGATGCCATTGGCTCGGTGATACGCCCCGGCGGCTCCAGCCGCGCCGGCCACGAACAAGTCGTTGATGCTGCCTCCCAGAGCCTTGGCGGCGCGCTTCGTGTCGTCGAGAGGGATGCGCAGAACTTCGAACCGTCTGCGCAGCGAGCGTTCGGTCCACAGCGGTGAATGCGCTCGGTCGGTGACTGCGACTTGCCGCGCGAGTGACTGCACGGACGCAGCGACCTCCACTCCCACGCCAGGGATGCGAGCCGGGTGACGCAGCAGGTCGACGGTCTCACCAGCCGCACGACGTCCGAGGCCGAGCCCGCGTCGGAGGTTGTGGGCAGCGGTTTCGCTCGCGGTCGCGAAGAAGTTCGCCGGCGCCTCGGGTTCCTCGCGGGCTTCCGGAGGCGATGGGGGTGGGGGCTCGTCGGGCGCTCCCTCCCGAGTGAAGTCGATGAACTCGGCGGACATGCGAACACCGCCTTCGCCGTCCGTCACCGTGTGATGGATCTTCTGGAACAGCGCGGCGCCGCCATCGCCGACACCGTCGATGATCGTGAACTCCCACAACGGCCGGGTGCGGTCGAGAGGCGCCGCCTCGAGTACGACTGCGAGGTCGAACAACGTCCGCTCTGTGTGAGGCTCGGGCAGCGCGATGTGGCGGATGTGGTAGTCGAGGTCGAAGTTGGGATCGTCCTGCCACTCCGGCGGCGCGAGCCGACCGAGTGCGGGGGCCACTCGCTGGTGGAGGCGGGGCACGACGCTCACGGCATGCGCAAGACGCGGCGCGCAGGCGGTCCGGGTCCGGTGGCTGGTCGAGCAGCGTGACATTCGCGAACGACGACGCGAGGTACGGGTCCTTCTCGAGGTTCCAAATCAGGGCCTCGACGTCGCTCATCCGGTGCTCGCCGAGGACCGGCCTGTTGGCGGCCATCGGGGTCAGGTTAGTGGGACGGATCGGGCGCTCGGACCCGCTCTGAAAAGGCGTGCGTCAGCCACACGCGGTGTGGCTATTGCACGCCGAAACGCGATCAGCGCTTGATCGAGGTGTGCTTGAACTCGTTGAGATTCGGCCACGAGTCGAGGAGGTTGACGAGGCGCTCGATCGTGTCCCGCGACACGTTCTTGTCGGTTCCCTCGGGCGCCCGATCCATGATGCGGACGAACACGGCCTCGTCGCCCGAGATGAACGTCGGCACACCCCACACGTTGTGGCTGCCGACGATGGCCTCGTGCTCTGCCTGCACCTGCTTGAGAGCGGTGCCATCGTCGATCGCCGCGAAGACCTCGTCGGCGTCGACGCCGTTCGTGGCGAGCACGTTGCGTACCACGTCCTGATCCTGGAGCTTGAGACCTTCGTCGTGGCGGGCGCCGAACAACGCCCGATGTACCTGCGGGAACCGCTCGGGGAACCGATCCCGCACGATGACCCCGGCTTGCAACGCCACGATGCCGGAGTCTTTCTCGGGCTCCTCCCACACGTCGGGCTCACCCTCGGCCACGTGGGCCTGTCCCAACGAGAACGGCATGTACCGAACATCCCAGTCGGCTCCGCCGGCCTGGGCATTCAGCAGGTGCTCGTGGACGTTGCGGGCGAACGGGCACCGGTAGTCCCAGGTGACGGCGAAGGAAAGGGTCATGTGACCTCCAACACATCTAGCTCCGGGACATTCCGGATTTTGGCCACGCTCTGCGGGCGATCCGGCCGATGACCAGCCCCGTGGCAACGCCGGCGACGACGTCGGAGGCGTGGTGGATCTTGACGTAGGTCCGGCTCGAGGCCACGACTGCGGCGGCCGCGTAGTACACCGGCCACAAGGGATCGCCCTCGCTCAGAACGGTGGCCGCAGTGAACGCGGCGCTGGCGTGGCCGCTGGGAAAGCTGCTGCTGCGGGGACGACGGATGCGGAACGCGCGCGGTTGCTCCCAGATCGGGCGTCGCCGCCGGAAGAACGACTTGATCACACCGTTCACGAGGAGGGACTCGCCCGCAAGGATGACCGAAAGGCGGATGGCTTCGTTGGCTCGCTTGTCGGAGGTCAGCCCACGGGCCATTCCCACCATGTGCCAGAGAAGGGAGAAATCACCGAGTTCGGACGCGCCGTACATGAGGCGGTCGATTGTCGGATGGCCGCGCGATCTGGTCGAAGGTGGCGTCCACACGGTCGTCGAACGCGCGGACGCGGCGTCTGATGTCAGTCGGCGAGAGCGACCTGGGCAAGGCCGGGGAGCGTACCGGCCGCGTGGGTTGCGGCCGCGACGCGAGTGGCTTCGTCGGGATCACCGCCGAAGGAGGGGCAGTACGTGCGGAACGCGCAGTACTCGCACAGCCGCGAAGGTCGCGGGCGGAAGTCGCCGCGCTCGCACGCCCGCTCCACCGCTGTCCAGATGGCGCCGACCTTGCGGCCGGCAGCCCTCGTCGATTGATCGCTCGGGCTCGTGCTGATCTCGATGGGATCGCCGAGATACAGCAGACGGACCCGAGCCGGGCGCCGCCCGAAGTTGCGCTCGCACAACAACGAGTAGAGCTGCACGCCGTCGAGCCGGCCTCGTTCGTAGCGCTCCGCAGGTGCCTTGCCGGTCTTGTAGTCGGTGACGACCAGTTCGCCGTTGTGATCGAGCTCGAGCCGGTCGATGATCCCGCGTAGCCGTACGCCACCGACGTCGGCGTCGAGCATCAACTCGACGCCGATCGGGCGCACCAACGCTGGGTCTTCGAGGCGGAAGTAGTTGCGGACGAGCCGGCGGGCGTCATCGAGGAACGCGGCTTCCTCGTTCGGGCTCAGGCGCAGGTCGACGAACTCAGCGTCGAGGCGGAGGGCGGAGAACGCGTGGTCGAGCGCGACGGACGCGGCGTCGGTCGTTCGAGCGGCAGGGTCGAGCAGGAAGAGGCGCTCGAGCGCGGCGTGGACCAGCGTGCCCTTGGTGCTCCATGGTGACGGCGGCTCCGGCAGCCGGTCGATCACCGAGAACCGGAACGCGAGCGCGCAGTCGGTGAAGGCAGCAACCTTCGACGGCGACAGCGTGCGGGGCGGGTCCATCGGCACGCGACCATCTTGACCGAGGGGTGTGACACTTACGGGGATCCCCGGTCACCCGGTACGGTGCGCTGCATCGAAGCCGAAGCGGATGTGCTCGCCGCCAACCGCGCGTTCTACGAAGCATTCGAGGCCCGGGACATCGACGCCATGTCGGACTCGTGGGAGCACTCCGACCGCGTCGTGTGCACCCATCCGGGATGGCAGACGTTGCGGGGATGGGCGTCCGTGTCGAGCTCGTGGTTCGCCTTGTTCAGCAACGCCACACCGCTGCAGTTCATCCTGACCAACGAAGCGGTTGCGATCGAAGCCGATGTGGCCTGGGTGACGGTGGACGAGAACCTGATCAGCGAGACGATCAGCGGCACGGTGGCGGCGCTGAACATGTTCGTGTTCGACGGGCAGCGCTGGCGCCTCGTCGTCCACCACGGCGCGCCGGTCGCAGCTCGCTAGCTCGACACCGGCGGGGGCGTCGATGTCGGCGCCGGCGGGGGCGTCGATGTCGGCGCCGGCGGGACCGACCCTTCCGGCGCGGTCGTCGACGCGTGGGAGTCGATACTGAGCAGCTCCACGGCGAACCACAGCGTTGCGTTCGGCTCGATGCCGGGGCGTCCGTCAGCGCCATAGGCGAGGTTGGGCGGTACGCCCAGCAATCGCTGCTCGCCGACATGCATGCCGGGGATGCCCTGTTGCCATCCGGGGATCACGTCGCCGAGCTGGACCGAAACGGGGTGCCCCTGGTTCGAGGACGAGTCGAAGATCTTGCCGTCGCGGCAGTTCACGCCGACATAGTTCACGGTCACGGAGTCGCCCCTCTGCACGGGATCCGCTCCGGTCCCGGCGCGCATCTCCTCGACCACGAGCTCTGTGGGTGCAGGACCGACATGCACGGGCACAGGTGGGAAACCCGGAGGTGGCGTGTCGGCCATCGCGACGCACTGCTGGGTGGAACCGGATCCGGTCGCAGTCTTGGACGACCCATTGCGATTGGACACGAACACACCGAACACGATCGCGATGAGCAACACGGCGACACCGACGAACGCGATCCACCACCGACGCCGGTCGTGCCGCCGCGCAGCATTTGCCGCCGCCGCGACTCGCGCTCGCCGCACAGCCTGCTGGCGGGCGCCCTTGCTCTTCGGCTTCGCGTTCGTCGGCATCTAGGCCCCCGCTCGCATGAGCGATTCGGCCTCGGCCCACGAGAACACGCCCTTGGCCATCAACGACGGCTCGGCCTCCCGCCGGCGGGCGAACACCTCGGCCCGCGCCCGGTGCGCAGGGGCAGAATCCGGTGCCGCCATTGCCGCGTACTCCGCGAGATGGCCCGCCAGGCGGAGATCGGCGTCCTCGCCGGTTGCCGAGAGCTCGACCGCCCGCCGCGCGAGCACGTCGGCGCCACCGACGAGCCCCGCGAGCTCGGCCGCCAACGCCTGCTCGCGGGCAGGCTTGAGATGAGCGGGATTGCCGTCGTACCAGCCGCCGTACAGGCGCCAGAGATTGCGCACGATGAACTCCGGGTCGTCGTAGATCGGACGAAGGTAGGGCCTCGAGAGCAGGTCTGGGGGCGCGGCCACCGTATGGATGATGTCCTCGAGCCTGGCGCCCTCGTTCATGAGCGCCAGGGTCTGGGCCGCGAGCGACTCGAGCAGCGTGGCCGTGTCGAGCAGTACGGACCGGATCCGCTCCGCTCCCGCGATCGGCAACCCATGGCCGGGCAGCAACACCTCCGGCTCCGGTTCGAGCGCCGCCATCTCCCGTAGGGCGGTCGCCCAGTCCTCTGCGTAACGCTGCACCTTCTGGGGATTGCCGGCGTTGGGCGTGCACCAGATGATGAGGTCGCCAGTGCACAAAGTCTGGCGTTCGGGTACCCAGACCCACGTGTGGTCGTCGGTCTCCCCGCGGGCGTGGTGCAGCTCCGCGGCGACGCCGCCGAGGTCGAGGTCGAGGCGGTCGGTGTACGTCACGTCCGGCCGCCGGTACTCGACTGGCCATTGCAAACCGGGCGCGCGGAACTGCCGCTGATTGATCACGGCGTTGTAGCCGGCGGTCTTCACGTACCGGTCGAAGCGGGGTTCGATCCCGGTGTGGCCGATCACCCGCATGGGTCCTTCGGCTTCGAAAGCGGCGGTACCGAAGACGTGGTCGATGTGGCCGTGGGTGTAGACGGCGGTGGTCGCTCGTTCCGCGGACCAGGACCGCACCGCCTCGTGCACCGCGGCTGCGACGAGGGCGCTGCCCGTGTCGACGAGGCACAAGCCGTCCGGGGTGGAGAACGCGGTGACGTTGGCGAACGATTCCACGAAGGCCACGCCGTCGCCCACCTCCTCGAGCGTGTTCGAGGGTCGGAACGGATGGTGGTCCGTGATCTCCTCGGTGCCGTCGAGGATGCGGGACGAGAGTTCGAGCAGCGAAACGTCGACCATGTGGCCCGAGATTACGATCACGGGATGACGGCAATCGACGGGCGGACGGCCCGCGCGGTGCGGACCCGGGAAGCGATCGTCGATGCTTGCATCGCCCTCGTGGACGAGGGTGACGTTCGTCCGACGGCATTGAAAGTTGCGGAGCGTGCGGGTGTGTCCGTGCGCTCGGTGTTCCAGCATTTCGATGATCTCGAGGGCCTGTACGCGGCCATAGCGGACCGGCTCGTCGACCGGCTCGGTGGGGTGAAGGTCGTCGTCGACGCCCAGCTACCGCTCGGCCGGCGCATCACCGAGATGGTCCGCAGCCGCTCACGGGCCCTGGAGATCCTCACGCCGATCAGGCGGGCGGCTGCAGTTCACGCGCCCTTCTCGCCGGAGGTCCGGGCGCGACTCCAGGCTGGCCACGCCATGCTGCGGGCTGAGATCGAGCGAGTGTTCGCAGACGAGTTGGAGATGCGGGACGAGCCGGCGCGCACGAGGTTGCTCGACGCGCTCGACACCGTGCTGTCGTGGCCGAGTTGGGACAACCTCCGGGCGCTGAACGAGCGGTCCAAGGAGGAGGCACAGGCGATCGTCGAGCAGATGGTCGCCGCCATGCTCCTGCCTGCCCATTTCGAGTCGTAACCCCCACTGCGAGGTCACGGAGCACCTAACCTCCCGCGAGTGGCAGACGTCGATGTGGATGGTGCCCGAGACTTCGTCTGGCGCAACGCGCGGTTGATCGATCGGCTTCTCTTCGAACACCGCCTCGGGCGCGGCGCGGCGGAAGACGTCGTGCACGCACTGCGCCCGTACCAGAACGACGACGGAGGATTCGGCAACGCGCTGGAGCCGGATCTGCGCGGTCCTATCAGTCAGCCGATCCATGTCGACATGGCCTTCCGCTACCTGAGCGAAGTCGGTCTCGCGCCGCCCGAGCTCGTCGCGCGCGCGTGCACATACCTCGGCTCGGTTTCGGGCGACGAGGGTGGCGTACCGGCGATCCTTCCGACGGTCGTGCGCTATCCGCGTGCCGAACACTGGCAGCCGCACGCCTGGATCGCGGACGCGCTCAACCCGACCGCGATGCTCGCGGGGCTGTTGCACGGGATGCACTTCCCGCACTCGTGGCTCGATCGCGCCGACGCGTTCTGCTGGAAGCGACTCGGCGAGACCAAGCCCGGTGACGGCCCCGAGCTTGCCGCGGTCTACTGCTTCTTGAACAACGCGCCCGACCGCCGGCGCGCCGTGCAGGTCGCGGAGGACGTCGCGGACGCCATTCCGACCGCGGGCTTCTTCGCGCTCGACCCCGAGGATCACACTGGCGAGTACGCGCTCACGCCGTTGCACCTCGCGCCGACGCCCGACGCGATGGCCGCCGCACTCTTCGCGCCCGAGCTGCTCGACGCCCACCTCGATCATCTCGCGTCACAACAGCGGGACGACGGCGGCTGGCCAGTGACGTGGGAACCGCCGAGTGACAGCGCGATGCTCGAATGGCGCGGCCGGCTGACAGTCGACGCGCTGATGACACTGCAGAACTACGGAAGGCTGTCGGGTGCCCGCAACCACTGATGTCGCAGACTCACTCGGGGTGCTGCTCGACGCCGCACTCGAGCCCATCGTCGAAGTTGTCCTGGTGCGCGACGGCGACGCCCTCGAAGCGCACGCCGCCGACGGCTCTGTGCGGTTCGACCGCGACGGCGCGGTGCTCTCGGAGCAAGGCCGGAATCCGTTGGCCGACCAGGCGACGGATCGGTTCGCCGGTCTGGCGAACGAGCGTGCGTCGCTGCAACCCGACCGCCGTGCGAACAGCTATCCGTTCGCGTACGAGCAGGCGGCCCAGTTGTTCGACCATCCGTGCGCCCCGGATCTGTGCGTGATCCACACTGCAGCCCACAACTGGGAGGACCAGGGCGGGCATCGCGGCGAGCACGGGTCGATCGACGTCGTGCAGGCACGGGCGCCGTTCATCATCGGCGGCGCCGGCGTCCGGTCGTCGGGCACGGTGCCGAGAGCGGCGAAGCTCGTCGATGTGGTTCCGACCGTCCTCGAGCTGATCCGCGCGGCGCCCCCGCTTCAGACCGACGGATGCGTGCTCGACGGCGTACTACTGGCTGACGGCGACGTACCCGAGCACGTGATCGGGTTCTTGTGGGACGGGTGCAACCCGAACGTGCTCTACGACGCGGTTGCCAACGGAGATGCGCCGAACGTCGGCCGGCTCATGGCGATGGGTACGACGTACGAGCACGGTGCGATGGCATCGCTGCCGACCGTCACCCTGGCCAACCACACGGCGGTGCTCACGGGCCTGCACCCGGGTCATCACGGGATCCTGCACAACGCGTGGTGGGACAGGAACGATCTCCGTCAGGTCATCACCAACTCACCCGCGACGTGGCACGAGGCGTCGAGCTGGTTGTTTCCCGGCGTGGAGACGATGCACGACGCAGTGCATCGCACCTGGCCGGACGCGTGCACGGTCTCGATCAACGAGCCGACTGATGCGGGTGCCGACTTCTCCACGTTCGACTTCGTGCGCCGCGGCGTGCCGCTCGAACGACCGCCCGCGCCCGACGAGCTGCCGCACGCCGACCAACGATTCGTGCGCCCGGTGAAGGAGTACCGGTGGTCGAGCCGCGTCGACTACACGACGGTGCAGCAGTTCAAGGGCGTCTGGTCGGGTCAGTACCTCGGGTCGGACTGGCCTCGTCCGAAGTTCACGTGGTGCAATTTCTCGTTGACGGACGCCGCGTTCCACGAAGGTGGGCCGCATTCGGAGATCGCGCTCGCGTCCGTTCGTGACAGCGACGCGCGGCTTGGGCAGATCCTCGACGTCGTCGAGAAAAGCGGTGTGTGGGACCGCACGGCGTTCTTCATCGTCGCCGACCACGGCATGGAGGAGACGGATCCGGCCGTCACCGGCGACTGGAGCCCTGCGCTGACCGACGCGGGAATCTCCCACCGCGACGAAGCCTTCGGCTTCATCTACCTGACGTAGTCGCGCTGCTGCGAATGTTGGTGCGATGTGGTGGCTATGGCGACCACGGCGACCCGGAGATCGCAGGAGGAGTGAGGATCAACTCGTCCGGGAGGTCGAACGGGACCGGCTGTGAACCGTCGACGTCGGTGACGCTGTAGTCGCGAGCCAGATCGCCGACGCGGTACCCGCCACCCGATCGGCGCGCGATCTGCGGGTCCGATGCAAGAGCGGCGACGCAGCGACCTGTGTACTCGGGGGACTCGAGTCCCGTGGCCCCTGCCATCTGCACCCGCTCGGTGGTGGTGAAGCCCGGGAACACGGCGACGACGTTCACGCCGTGGGGGCGCAGCTCCTGGGCGAGGGTCGCCGTGGCGCGCACGATCGCCGACTTGGCGGTGTCGTACATGAGCGAGCCGAGGTACCGGCCACGGTCCCAGGCCGCGATGTTCACGATGAGGCCGCCGGAGCCGATGAGCATCGGGATCGCGGCGTGCGACGTCGCCAGCGTGGGCTGCAGGCCGGCGACGAACATGCCGTTCCATTTCGCGACGACGTCCTGATCCCAGAACGGGGCGGAGAACCCTGCGTGGTCGTACGCCTCGTAGCCGCCCCATGCGTTGTTCACGAGCACGTCGAGGCTGCCGTTGCACTCCTCAGCCACGCGCTGCATCAACGCCTCGATCTCGTCGTAGTTGGTGTGGTCGCATCGGACGACGACGCCCTCGCCGCCGCGCTCGGTCACGAGGGCCGCGGTCTCGTCCACGGTGCCGGGTGCGTCGTCGGGCGGCTTCGTGCCGCCCGTGCTGCGACCGGTCACGTACACGATGGCTCCCAGGTCGCCGAGGGACAGCGCGATGCCGCGGCCAATACCACGGCTCGCGCCCGTGACGATCGCGACCCTCATTGCTTCGGCAGTCCCAAGATGCGCTCGCCGATGATGTTCTTCTGCACTTGTGTCGTTCCTCCCGCGATGCGTCCTCCGGGCGCGGCCAGCGCGCCGAGCGACGCGTCGTTGACGAGCATCGCGTTCGCTCCACTCATCGACGTGCGCAGCATCGCGGCATCGAACAGCAACTCCGTCACGCCCAGCTTCATCAACGAGCCTGCTACCGACGCCACCGGTCCTTGCCTTTGCGCAAGGGCGAGATACGAGCGTCCGCGTGCTACGAGGTGTGCGAGCTCGTCATGCTCGACAGCACCGACGTCGCGGTCGCCCATCGAAGCCATCGCGTCGAGGCGGCGCTGCAACGAGATGGCCGACGCGCCGATGTGACCTCGCTCGTTCGTCAGCGTCGCCATCCCCACGTTCCAACCATCGTTCTCGGCGCCGAGCAGACATGCCGCAGGCACGTGCACAGCGTCGAGGAACACCTCGTCGAACTCGGATCCGCCCGTCATCTGCCGCAGCGGCCGCACGTCGACGTCAGGCGAGTGCATGTCGACCAGGAAGAACGAGATGCCACGGTGCGGTTTGGCCGTCTGGTCGGTTCGGGCCATGCAGATGCCCCAGTCGCTGATCCGCCCGTTCGAGCACCAGACCTTCCGTCCCGTCAGGACGTACTCGTCCCCGTCACGGTCCGCTCGGGTGGTCAGCGAGGCGAGATCGGATCCTGCGCCCGGCTCGCTGAACAGCTGGCACCACACGCGCTCGCCGGTGATGATCGGTCGAAGGTGTTCTCGCTTCTGTTTCTCGGTGCCGAACAGGAGCAACGATCCGCCGGCCAGGACGACGCCGACCATGTTGATGAACGGCGGAACACCGGCGAGCGTGCACTGCTCGATCCAGGCCGCCGTGTGCTCCGGCGTGAGGCCGCGTCCGCCGTGTTCCTCAGGCCAGTGGATGCCGGCGAAGCCCGCGTCGAAGAGCCGTCGTTGCCACGCGGTTCCTTCGTCACGAAGATCCGGTGGGAGGATCGCGCCATAGTCCCGCGGTGCATGCGATCTGTTCGCCGCCAGCCACACGGCCGACTCGTCTCGGAACGCCTCGACCTCGATCACCTGCGCTCTTCCCCCTTCCCCGCCGAACTCCGGGAGAAACGGGCGCCATAGCGCCCGTTTCCATCCAACATTCAAGGTCAGGCGAGGGCCTTTAGGGCGAGGCCTAGTTCCTCGTTCAAGTTGGTCGGTACCGAGTAGCCGGACTCGTCGCGGATCTCGTCGAAGTGATCGCGGACCGACTCGGGGGTCAGTTCGTGATCGACGAATCCGGGCGTCACGCCGATGAAGACGCGAGCGACGCGTCCGCCGCCGACGGAGTACACCTCGCCGCTGACGGGACAGGTCTCGTGCGCGAGGTACGTGACCAGCGGCGTCACGTACTCGGGCGCGACCTTGTCGGCGATCGGACCGAGCAACTCCTCGGTCATGCGCGTCTTCGCCACCGGGGCGATCGCGTTTGCCTTGATGTTGTTCTTCGCACCCTCGACGGCGAGCACGCGGGTGAGTCCGACGAGTCCCATCTTGGCGGCGCCGTAGTTGGCCTGGCCGAAGTTGCCGAACACGCCGGCGCCCGAAGCCGTGTTGATGATGCGTCCGTAGCCCTGCTCACGCATGATCGACCATGCCGGCCGCGTCACGTAGAACGCGCCCCGTAGGTGCACGTCGAGTACGGGGTTGAGCTGGTCGGGCGTCATGTTCTTGAACGACGCGTCGCGCAGGATGCCGGCGTTGTTGATGATGATGTCGACACGACCGAACGCGTCGATCGCGGTCTTGACGATGTTGGCGCCACCTTCGGGTGTGGCCACCGAGTCGTAGTTGGGCACGGCCTCGCCGCCGGCTGCCTTGATCTCGTCGACCACCTTCTGCGCGGCCGTCTCCGATCCGCCGGTGCCGTCGACCGAGCCACCGAGGTCGTTCACCACGACCAGTGCTCCGCGCTTCGCCAGCACGAGCGCGTGCGACCGCCCCAGGCCGCCTCCGGCACCGGTGATGATCGCCACCTTGCCGTCGAATCCCAGATCTGCCATGGAGGCAACCTAATCAGGTGATGCCGAGAGCCTCCAATGCCCGCGCTCGAACTTCCTTGTAGTCGACCTTGCCGTTCGGGGCGCGCTGGATCGACTCGACGACGACCACGCGCTTCGGGGCCTTGTAGGCCGCGAGCTTGCCCTTGACGTGCGCGATCACGTCGCCTTCGTCCACGTGCGTGTCGGGGAACGGCTCCACCACGGCCGTGATCGCCTCGCCAAACTTGTCGTCCGGCACGCCGACGGCGACGGCGTCGCGAACCGAGGGATGCAGCTTCAGCACTTCCTCGACCTCCTCGGGGAAGACCTTCTCGCCACCGGTGTTGATGCATACCGACCCGCGCCCCAGCAGCGTGATCGTGCCGTCTGCTTCGATCGTGGCGTAGTCGCCCGGAACGGAGTAGCGCTTGCCGTCGATCATGAGGAACGTCGCCGCGCTCTTGTCCAGGTCCTTGTAGTACCCGACGGGCTGGCGGCCGGTGACGGCGACGCGACCGACCTCACCCGAACCGGCCTCGACGTCGCGGCCGTCATCAGTGATCACACGCGCGTTGGGTCCGAGCGCGAACTTGGCCGTCTTCGTCTCACCGCCCGCCGCCGTGAGTGAGGTGCCCATGCCAAGAGCCTCGGACGACGAGAACCCGTCGCTCAACAGCATGCCGCCGTGATGGCGGAGCAGACCCTGCTTGGTCCCCTCGCTCCACATGACACCGGACGACACGATGAGGATGACGCTCGACAGGTCCCACCTCCCAGGTTGGTCGTCGAGCGCGCGCAGCACCGGCTTCGCGAACGCGTCACCGACCCACGCGATCGCGCTGACCCCTTCACGTTCGATCGTGTCGAGCAACTCGATGGAATCGAACGACCGGCCTTCGAGCGTGACGACACATCCGCCGGACGTCATTGCCGACAACGCAGTGAACATCCCAGTGCCGTGCATCAACGGCGCGGCAGGGACGATCACCCGCCCTGGCGCGACGCACAGCTCGCGGACCTTGTCGAGGTTCGCCTCCACGCCGAAGTCGACGCCGCTCGGTGGGTTCAAGTATCCGAAGAGGTCGTCCAGTTGCCACATGACGCCCTTGGGCATGCCGGTGGTGCCGCCCGTGTACAGGAGCAGAAGGTCGTCGCCGCCGCGTCCGTGTGCGGGCACAGTGCGTTCCGCAGCTGAGGTCGCCGCTTGCTCGTAGGCGATGGCCCAGTCCGGGCACGGGCCACTCCCGTCATCGACCCACAACCACGTCCGGACACTCGGGACGCGGTCGCGCACCCGCTCACAGCGCTCGACGAAGCACCCGTGGAAAACCACTGCGACTGCGTCAGCGTTGTCCCAGAGGTAAACCAGCTCGTCGTCGGCGTACCGGTAGTTCGTGTTCACCGGGGCCATGCCCGCCTTGAAGACGGCGAACATCGACTCCATGTACTCCGGGCAGTTGTAGAGGTACTGCGCGACCTTGTCCTGCCGTGTCGCGCCGGCGTCGAGCAGCACCTTCGCGACGCCGTCGGCCCGTCGGTCCATGTCCCCCCAGGTGATGCGCCGGTTACCCTGTACCTGCGCAGGTGCGTCCGGGAGGATGTCGGCCACCACCTCCCAGACGTCCGCGAAGTTCCAGCCGGACATCTGTTCCCCTTTGTGCTGCGATCTGGTGCGGGCGGATCGTACTGGTCGCTGTGACACGATCGGCCCGTCCGAGGCTTTCTTGGACGTGGAGGTCGTTTCGGTGGGGACTGCGCTTCCGGAGCGGGCGGACTTCGACGACTTCGTCGCAGATGTCGAGCCCCGCTTGCGGCGGGGCCTCGTCGCCGCGTACGGGCCCGAGATCGGACGGGAAGCTACCGCTGACGCGCTGGCGTGGGCCTGGCAGAACTGGGACCGGCTGCGCGGAATGGACAATCCTTCGGGCTATCTGTGGCGCGTCGGCCAGACCGCTGTCCGGAGTGCCGTGCGCCGGTCGCGTCGCGCGAGCTCACCGCTGTCGTCGAGGTGGAGCTCGAGCCGCTCGGCGCTCATCGCGAGCCACGGGTCGAGCCAGCGCTCGACAGCGCGCTCGCCGATCTCTCGCCGCAGCAACGGGCGGCCGTCGTCCTCGTGCACGGCTACGGCTACTCGCTCAGCGAAGCCGCCGGCGTGCTGGCCTGCTCCGTGTCGACTGTCCGCAACCACGTGCGACGCGCGCTGCGTCGCCTGCACGCAGCCCTGGAGGTGTCCGAGGTGTCCGATGACTGAACGTCCGTCCCGTCCCGAGCTCAGTGCTTTCCTGCACGATCGTGCGACCGCGCTCGACCGGGAAGCCGCTCCCGTGACGGCGGACGAAGCGGCGCGCCGGACCATCGTCGACGCGAGCGAGCCACGCCGGCAGTGGCCGGCAGCCGTGCGCCCCGCCAAGGTGCGCACGAGCCCTCGGTCGGCGCTCGCCGCGGCCGCGGTCGTCGCGCTGATCGTCGGCGCGCTCGGTGGCTTCGCGCTCGGGCGCGGCAGCGCGGCGAAGCACGCGACGGTGGCGACGGCCAGCGCGCCGGAGTCCGAGGCGCCAGGATCGACAACGACGGTGCCGGCGTTCACGGGTGTCAACCAAGGGCCACCGATGACGCGCCTGTTCGATCGCACCACATCGGAGGGCATCGCCCTCCACGGTTTCCACCAAGACCAGGGCGGGACGGAGGAGGCCCTGCAGTCGTGCCCAGCGAACAGCTGGTGCCCTCCGGCCGAGTGCTACTCCACCAGCTTCGTGGTCGAAGCCGCGAATGCTGGTGCCGTCGGCCAGTCGTGGTCGCAGGCGTACCCGTTGCACGACGTTGCGTCGATAACTTCGCCCCTCCGGTTCGGCGACGCCGAGGGGAGCCCATCCAACGGATGGATCGTGAACACTGGCGACCAAGTGGCAACGGTCGAGGCGCGCTGGGCAGATGGCTTCGTCGACTCGATGACGCCGACCAGTGGTTGGGCTGTCGTCGCGGACAATGGAACCGATGCGATCTCGATGATCCTCGCGCTCAGCAACTCGGGAGCAGCACTGAAGACGTTCGCGTCGAACGACGGGGGCTTCGTACAGCCGCCCGCGGAGTGCATGCCACCACCGCCGGCACCCCCGACCTTGCCGCCCGCGGGTGCCGAGCAGCCTGACGACCCGGCTGCCGCACGGCAAGCGATCACCGACGCGTACCAGACCGTGTTCTCGCCCGGAGGCGATTCGTTGACGAACGCGCAGTACGTCGAGGACGCCGACAGCATCCAGCAGGCTGTCGAGACCACGAAGTCGAACTTCCCGCAGGCCGTCGACACTGCGACAGTCACAGTCGGCGACATCGTGTTCACGTCGAAATCCGAGGCCGCTCTGTACTTCGAGCTCGACTACGAAGGCGGCGCGCTGGCGGGCCGTCAAGTCGGCTACGCCAAGCTGATCGACGGCTCGTGGAAGATCGCGGACGACACGATGCGCATGGTCCTCGCGTGGGGCGGCGGCATGTGCGACGGACAATCCGGTTCGTCGCCGGGTGCGCCGCCGGTGACTCCCATGACCACGGTTCCCAACTGAACCCGACGAGGCGGTGGCTAGCATCGCCTCTCCATGGAGTTCGACCTTCCGGGTGAGGACGATCCCCGTCGCGCCGAGGTGCGCCGGTGGTTGGCCGAGCATCCCCGTCCGTCGGGACGCGCGCTCGCAGAGGCGGGTTATGTCGCGCCCCACTGGCCGAAGCCATACGGCCTCGACGCCGATCCGGTGCACCAGCTCGTCATCGACGACGAGCTGCGTCGAGCAGGGGTGCAGCGGCCGAGCAACCAGATCGGCATCGGTTGGGCCGGGCCGACGATCCTGTACGCGGGCACGGAAGCACAGAAGGAGCGCTATCTCGTTCCGTTGCTCGCCGCCGAGGAGATCTGGTGCCAGCTGTTCAGCGAGCCCGAGGCGGGCAGCGATCTTGCGTCGCTGCGCACCCGTGCGGTGCGCGACGGCGACGAGTACGTCATCAACGGCTCCAAGATCTGGACCTCGGCCGCGCACGTGGCGAAGTTCGGCATCCTGATCGCACGCACCGATCCCGAGGCGCCGAAGCACAAAGGCATCTCGTACTTCATCTGTCCGATGAAGACGCCGGGAATCGAGATCCGTCCGATCGTCGAGATGACCGGCGCGCACATGTTCAACCAGGTGTTCTTCACCGACGCGCGCATCCCCGCCGCCAACCTGGTCGGTGACGAGAACGAGGGTTGGACGCTCGCAAAGGTGACGCTCGGCAACGAGCGCGTCTCGTTGTCGAGTGGCGGGGCGCTCTGGGGGATGGGGCCGACGGCAGACGACCTGTTCGACGTCGTGCGCAAAGCCGGTGGGGTCGACGATGCCGATCGCTGCGCCAGGGGCTCGCGCAGCTCCACATCGAGGCGAAGGTGCTCGACCTCATCCGCTTACGAACCGTGAGTGCCCGCATCCGCGGTGAGCAGCCCGGTCCCGAAGCGTCCATCCGTAAGGTGCTTGCTGACGAGCATGGCCAGCACATCATGCGAATCGGCCGGGATCTGGCCGGTTCCGGTGGAATGCTCGCTTCGGCCGGCCCGCTCGGTATGGCGGCGGAGCCGTGGTACTACGGCTTCTTGTTCAGCGCGGCGCTCACGATCGGTGGCGGCACGGGCGAGGTGCAGCGTTCGATCATCGGCGAACGTGTCTCGGCCTCCCGCACGAGCCCGCCCTGGACTGACGGCGGGGGTTGGGGCTGCCGCAAGGCGCGCCGCTACTCTGCGCCGCGTCATGGCGCGAAAGGAAGGCACGGGCGAGCACCTCGCGATGAAGGAACGTGTGGTCGCCACGACGGACATGCCCGGGGTTCCCGAGAGCACCACCGGCAAGGTCATCGTGGTCGAGGGACTCACGTGGATCCGCTACTGGGTCCGCTTCGACAATGGCGTCGTCCGGGGTTCGCTCAACCGCAAGCTCCTCGCGCGGCCGAGTGAATGGGCCGAGATCGTTCGCCGCCGGGAGGCAGGAGAACAAGCGGAGATCGCCGACGATGGTGCTGCCGTCGCCGCGGCCGACGGTGCCGATACAGCAGCCGCCGGAGCGGGCGATTCGGTGATGGTCAACGGGATCGCCGTCCCCGCGCACCTGCTCGAACGCAGCAAGAACCGTCGAGAGGCCTTGGGGGTCTGAATGAAGCTTGCAATGCCACTCAACTACGCCGGTGGGTTCGAGGCGTCTGCCCGGCAGGTAGTCGAGCTCGAGCATGCTGGTCTCGATCTCGTGTGGGTGGCCGAGGCCTACGGCTTCGACGCGGTCAGCTTCATGGGATACCTCGTCGCGAAGACCGAGCGTGTGCAGATCGGCTCGGGCATCGTGCCGCTCTACACGCGCACGCCGACCCTGCTCGCCATGACGGCGGCGGGTCTCGACGCGCTGTCCGGCGGTCGCGCGCGTGCTCGGCCTCGGTGCGTCGGGCCCGCAGGTCATCGAGGGATGGCACGGAATCCCGTACGACAAGCCGCTGGCCCGGACGCGAGAGATCATCGACATCTGCCGCAAGGTGTGGAAGCGCGAGGCGCCCCTCACGAACGACGGACCGCTGTATCCGTTGCCGCTCCCTGAGGGGAAGGGCACAGGTCTCGGCAAGCCGCTCAAGATCATCGGCCATCCCGTGCGTGATCGCATCCCGATCTACGTCGCGTCGTTGGGCGAGAAGAACGTTGCCCTGACCGCCGAGATCGCCGACGGCTGGCTTCCCGCGTTCTTCGTCCCTGAGAAGGCGGAGGACGTGTTCGGCCCTTCGCTCGCGGCAGGCGCTGCGAAGCGTGACCCTGGGCTCGGTCCGCTCGAAATCTGCGCCGGTGGCCTCGTGTTCATCACGGACGACAAGGCCGCGGCGGAGTCGGCGCGGAACCTCGGTCGGGCGATGGCCGCGCTGTACATCGGTGGCATGGGCGCGAAGGGACAGAACTTCTACAACGCGCTCGCCCGTCGCTATGGGTACGAGCACGAGGCAGAGGAGATCCAGAACCTGTACCTCGCGGGGCACAAGGAGGAAGCGGCCGCCAAGGTCCCCGCGGAGCTCCTCGAGCTCACGTCGCTGTGTGGATCCGAGGGTTTCATCAAGGACCGCATCGCCGCGGACAAACAAGCCGGTGTCACCGTCCTGCAGGTGACACCCTTCGGGGAGCGTCCGGCGGAGGTCGTCGAGAAGCTGAGGTCCTGGAGCGAGTGACGCAGGAAGGCTCCGCACCCCGGGGGGGCTGAGGTGCGGGCCTCCACCTGAGCAGCGCCGCTGCTGTTGCGCACGATACGGCGCAAAGGTTTCCCGCAGATGAAGCGAGCGTGAACTACCGCTCTAGGCGGGGGCGTAGGCGCCCGGAGTGGTGAACATGTCGCGGTGCCACCGGCGCGGCGTGGCCACCAGCGCGCGGGGATAGCCCTCGAACAGCCAGCGACCGAAGCTCCGGGCCGTCCAGGGGGTGAGCGAAGCCAGGCGCAGGCCGGCGCGGGCACTCCGGCGGTGACGGACGGCGTGCACCAAGAGGCGAGACATGCGGTGGTCGGCGAACAGGGCGTGGCGCACGTTCGCCTCGTAGGTGGCCGCCGTGCGAGCCGGGTCCGATGGGCCCGCACCGTTCATCGCTTCCCCGGCGAGTACACCAGTGAGCAGTGCTTGGGCGATGCCCTCACCCGTCAGTGGATCGCTCGCGGCGGCGGCATCGCCGGCGAACAGAACACGACCGAATGTGATCGGCGTGGAGTCGACGCCGGCGGGAATGGGCCATGCTCGGTGCGGTGCCTCGGGACGTGCAACCGGACCGAGCACCGACGCGATGTGTGGCCGCGCCAGAAGCTCGGGCCACGCGTCTTTCATGGCTTGCACTCGGTCGACGCGCCCCCCTCGATGCAGGTCTGATCGTTGGATGCCGAATCCGACGTTGGCTCGTCCGTCGGACAGCGGGAAGCACCACGCGTAACCGGGGAGGAGGTCCGGTTCGAACCACACCCACAACTGCCGAGCCTGCGGTCCGACGCCCGTGAAGTACTGGCGGAAGGCGTGCCACTCGCCGAGGTAACCGGACGTCGCCGCGCCCACAGCCTTGCGGAGCGGCGACCACATGCCGTCCGCACCGACCGCGTAGTGCGCATGCAGTTCGCCGATGCCGTCGACCTCGACGACCACCCTGTCGTGCTGCTGGTGTGCGTCGGTCAGCGTGTGTCCGTCGAGCACCTTCACGCCGGCGGCACGTGCCAGGTCGATCAGCGCGTTGTCGAGGTCGGTGCGACGCGTGACGGCCGCGAACTGTCCGTCACCGCGCGGCAGCGGGAAGGTCGAGATGCGTCCCGAAGGCGACCGCACGACGACGTCATCAACGGCCTGCCAGGACGAAACCGCCGCGGGATCGAGTCCGAGTGCTTCGAGCAGGCGGAGCGCCTCTGCCGTCAAGCCGTCGCCACAGCACTTGTCGCGTGGAAACTGCGCCTTGTCGACCAGGACAACCTCACGACCGGCGCGGGCGAGCGTGATCGCGGCTGCCGCTCCGGCTGGGCCGCCGCCGACGACGACGACGTCGGTTGCAAGTGCCCTCTGCACCCGAGCGACGTTATCTGCGGCGCTCCGCACCCAAGAGGGCGACGAACAGCACTGCCGGCTCGCTGCCCGCGTTGCGCCAACGGTGCCGCGTTCCGTTCTGGACGAAGGTGTCGCCTTTCTTCAGGATGACCTCTGCGCCGTCGTCGAGCTCGCAGATCACCTCGCCGGACAACACGACTTCGAAGTCGACTGTGTCGGTGGTGTGCATGCCGGGGTTGTCCGGCTCCATGGGTGCCGCCATGCCCGGGAGCTTCTCCTCCATCTCCCCGAGCGCCGCCGCGATGTCGAGATCGGGCGGTAGGTCGACGCCGGCGGGTGGCACGGTGAAGAAGCCCATCCGGTAGCCGGTCGCCGGCGGGAAGTAGCCCGGCACCGTCGGCGGCCGTCCATCGGTCGGAAGCGTCGGCGCGACGTCCGATGCCCACATCCGGTGGAACTCGTAGCCCGGCAACAGGGCGAGGGTGACCGGGTCGACCTCCTCGTCGGACACGAACACCGACTTGCCGTCCGCGTTCTGCCCGGTCACCACGCGACGTACCTTCATCAGGTCACCTTTCGTATCTCGTCGATGCCTTCGAGCAGGCATGCATGGAACACCTCGGGATCAGGAACAGCGGCCGGATCCGTGTTCACTGCGATCTGCAACTCGTCCAGATAGCTGAGCAGCGCGATGTTCGCTGCGGCGCCGGTCATGGGCGCGAACGCAAACTGCGCTTCCAACCGAGCGCCGGCGAAGAACACCGGGAGCGGAACGCCGGGAACGTTGGTTGCGACGAAGTCGACGCCTCGAAGCATCGCGCCGAACACGCTCGTCGACAGGGCGGTGGGGAGACGGTACAAGACGCCCGCCAGCGGCTCCGTCAGTGCAAGTGCAGGCTCGGCGCGTTGCTCGAGCACGAGTTCTCGCATGGCTCGCATGCGCTCGATGGGATCTTCGATCGTCATGGGCACGGCGAACCGTGCCGGCGCGAACTGGTTGCCGGCAAGGTCGGCAGTGTCGTCCGTCCGAACATTGATCGGCATCGTCATCCGCAAGGCGTCGACCGCCACCCCGTGCCGGTCGTGGTAACGGCGCAAGCCGCCCGCGACCCCCGCGATGAATGCGTCGTTGAGCTTGCCGTCCACCTTGCGCGCCGCTGCTTTCATCTCCGCGATCGGGGCCACGATCGTGTCGAACCGGACGCTCAACGAGCGGTTGGTCATCACCGGGCTCAGCGGCGACGTCGCCGGCGCGAGCATCCGCGCCACGGACGTGGCGGTGTCGCGCGTCCGGCTGACGACGCCCGCGGCATCGCGTCGCAGCGCCGCCGCGCCCGAGACCACCGATCGGAACGACCGGCGTGCTGTGCCGAGTTGGCGACGGCGCTCGTGCCGCATCGCGTCCCGCACGCGCTCGAACTGGTTCATCACATGGACCGCTGGCGCGTCAGGCGCGTCGCGAGCGAGCGCGCTGTCTCGTTCGAGGTCGAACAGATGCATCGCAATCTTGATCGCCCCAACGCCATCGGTGATCGCATGGTGGATCTTGATGATCAGTCCGGCGCGCCCATCGGCCAAGTCGTCGACGACGACGAACTCCCACAGCGGCCGAGCCCGATCGAAGCCCTGCATCGCGATCGGTTGCGCCGTGTCGAGCAAGTCGCGCAGCGAACCGTCGCCGCCCGCTCTCGTCCACCGCAGGTGGTAGTGGAGATCGAAGTTGGGATCCACCTCCCAGCGCGGTGGGGCGATCGACAGCGGGTTGGACACGACCCGTTGCCGCAGCCGCGGCACGAGCCGCGTCGCGCGTTCGAGGCTCTCGGTCAGGCGTTCGCGGTCAGGCGACTGGTCGAGCACGGCGACGACGGTGATCGTGGATCGCAGCTGGGGATCCTTCTCGATCGTCCACATGAGCGCGTCGGCGTCGCTCATGCGGTGCTCGAAACGCATGGACTCGGGCATCGCCCCATTGTCGTGCGTTCAGCGCGTGGGCGCACGCCTCTCAGCGGCGGACGGCCATTGACACCGACCGGGTGGGTCGCGTCTGTGTCGACTCAACCACCAAAGCGGTGGCTCAACCGACACAGACGCGAGTGATCGGCCGTCTGTGTCGACTCAACCACCAAAATCGGTGGCTGAAACGACAATGTGCGCGATGGGACGGGCGCAGCGGCGGGGTCCCGGCGTGCCAGAACGTCGTCAGCAGCTCTCGAACAGGTCAGCAGCGGACGCCGTCGGCGGGCTGGTACAGGGCCGACACCGAGTCGTTCTCGACGTGGCCATCGACGTACGTGCGTACCCGTGGTGTCGTGACCCGCGTGCACACGCCGCTCTTCGCATCGTGCGTCGGCCCCGCCGCCACGTCGACGTAGTGGGTCGAGTACATGTGGACGGTCACCGTCGTTGCGTCGTACGTCGGCCAAAGGAGGATCCCGTACGGCGTGGCGTTCTTGACCTTCAGATCGGGGCTCGGCCACGAGATGGTGGCCTCTCGTCCTCGCGGGTAGCGGCTGATGTACAGCGAGTGCGACTGGTACGAGACCAGGTCCAGTCCGGAGAAGAACGAGGCGTTGAAGAAGGTGGTGGCGAATTGCGAGACGCCGCCGCCGATGTCATGCGACTCGGTGGCGTCGTAGATGACGGGTGCATCGACGAACCCGCGTGCCGAGGTCCGCTGGCCGACGAAGCCGTTCACGGAGAACGTCTCACCCGGCAGGATCACGTGACCGCGGACGATGTCGGCGATCAGGTGGATGTTCGTGACACGTGGTTGGCAGCACGCATGATGCGTCGACGGCCCGAACATGTCCGGCTGCCCCACCTCTTCGAGGATGCCGAGTTGTTGCGCAGCCTCGGTCGTGAGCTTCGGATGTTGCGTGACGACTGACAGCGTGAGCCGTGGCGCGTTGGTCTGCAACGCGGCAAAGACCTTCTGTGAGGCGCCGGGTTCACAGCATCCGGCTCCGTCCTGGCTCGGATGGAGCACCGGCTTGCCGCCTTCGATCGTGAAGCTCGCGTCGACCGGCGCGTGCGCCACGGTGTCGAACTGAGCAGAGATAGCGGCGATCAGGGCCGCGTCGTCGACACCGACGGTCAGCGCACCATCCTTCGGGACTGCTCGAAGCCACGACGCCACCGCAGCCGGGTCGAGCGGCTCGGTCTGGGAGCCGACCGTCAACGTCAAGGAGTGATGGGCGAGTGTGTTGGCCTCGTCAGCGATCCGTTGGGCGTCTGCGTCGGTGAAGTGCGGGGCCAGCGCTCCCTGGTCGACATGGACTTCGATCGGCTTCGTGGACGACGCTCGTGGCGCAGCGGCGACGAGCGCGTCCGCGAGCTGGTTGGGCTCGATCCCGACCCCGGCCTTGCCGGGAAGCACCTCGACGGCGCCTGATGCCGACGCGGTGATCGACGGTTCGGTGGGATCGACGTGCGCGTTGCCCTCGACGGCACGGGCACCCTCGGCGGTCACGCGACGATCGATCTGGAACGCCGGCCAGACCTTCCGCTCCGAGACGAGCGAGGCGACCCATCTGAACGGCCGCACGAGCATGTTGTCTTCGTGGCCGACCTTCATGACGGCCTCGATGGTGGTGGCCTGGTCCATGCTGAGCCCCACCGCTTCGGCCGTCGTGTCGTAGCTCGCATGCTGCGTGACGATGTGCACGGGAATGCTGCGGGCTTCGTCCGCCTGGCGGCTGACCTCCGCGGCGAGCTCGTCGCGGGAGTCGCCCCCGACGCCGTTGCCCGCCACCGCGACGTTGCGGGTCACGCGCCCACCGTGGCCCCGAACGTCGAGGCCCCACGCTGCGAGCAGGAGCACCACGACGGCCGCGGGCGTAGCCACCAAGAGCGCGCGTCCCCACCGCCTGCGGCGGAACGGCGCGTGATCGGGCATCCTCCACGATGGCACGACGACTGGCGCCGACCGCATCATCCTTCGCAAGATGAGCCACGGACCGGCGCGGTGAAGCCGCCGGACAGGTGCCGAAGAAGGGGACAGAACGCGTGGCAGGAATGTGCGAGGGCCGGATCTGCATCGTGACCGGCGCGGGTCGCGGGAATCGGGCGGGAGCACGCGCTGATGCTCGCCGCCCATGGCGCGAGAGTCGTGGTCAACGACCTGGGCGGTGAGATGGACGGCTCCGGTCGCTCGACGGGGCCCGCGCAGGACGTGGTGGACGAGATCGTCGAGGCGGGTGGCGATGGCGTCGCCAACACGGACGACGTATCCGACTGGGAAGGCGCGCAACGTCTCGTCAACACCGCGGTCGAGACGTTCGGCGGGCTCGACGTGCTCATCAACAATGCCGGCATCCTGCGCGACCGGATGCTCGTGAACATGACCGAAGACGAGTGGGACGCGGTGATCAAGGTCCATCTCAAGGGGACGTTCGCGCCGACCCGTTGGGCAGCGTCGTACTGGCGAGACCGCATGAAGGTGGGCGAAACGAACGACGCGCGCGTCGTCAACACGACCTCGGTCTCGGGAATCTACGGCAACCCGGGCCAGACGAACTACGGCGCCGCCAAGATGGGCATCGGCGCGTTCACCATCATCAGTTCGCTCGAGCTGGGTCGCTACGGCGTGACCGTCAACGCGATCGCGCCTGGTGCGTTGACGCGCATGACCGCCAACCTCGGAATGGGTCAGGCATCCGAGGAGGACAGGGAGATGATGTCGCCACGATGGATCGCGCCGGTCGCCACCTGGCTGGCATCGACGCAGTCCGCCGGCGTCACGGGGCGCGTCTTCGAGGCATCCGGCCGGCTCTTCGGCATCGCTGAGAGCTGGCACCGCGGTCCGACAGCGGATCCGGTCGACGACCCGACCAAGATCGACGCGGTCGCGCGTCGACTTCTTGCGAACGCTCGTCCGAACGCTGACATGGCGGGACGGGAGCGCACGGAGTGATCCCCCGTCCGACCGGCACGGTCACGCTCGGCGACGGTCGCCGGCTGTCATACGACGACATCGGCGATCGGTCGGGCGCGCCGGTCGTGTACCTCCACGGCTGTCCCGATTGCCGGCTCACGCGCCCTCCCGACGACGGGATCGCCGCGCGCGCCGGTGTCAGGTTGATCGCGGTCGACCGCCCCGGCTACGGCGCAAGTGATGCCGATGACGGCGGCGACGAGAACGCGCTCGCGGTCGACGTCATCGCGCTCGCCGATGCGCTCGGCATCGATCGCTTTGCGGTGTTCGGTTGGTCCTCCGGCGGTCCCGGTGCTCTCGCGCTGGCCGCTGGTCATCCCGATCGGGTGGCGGTTGCAGGCGTGGCGGCCGGACCAGTGCCGATCGAAGCCGATGCCGACCCTGCGGTACGCGGGGCTCTCGATCCCGTGATCGCAATGCGCACCGACGTCCTCGCAGAGATGACTCCGGACGAGTTCGCGGCCTCGGTCGGGCCGCTCGTCGCGGTGCACGGGCTCACGATCGAGCTCGCGCGCGAGCTGATCGTCGACCGAAAGCCGCCTGCGTACCTCTTCGACCTCGACTCGGTCGACGGCCTGCTCGACCAACTCGCGCTCGGGATGACGGCAGCGGTCGAGCATGGCCTCGCGGGAGCAGAGCGCGACATGCGCTGCATGGTCTCGCCGTGGCCGTTCGACCTCTCGAACATCGCGACGCCTGTACAACTCTGGTACGGAGCCGTCGATGCGACGTTCGGTCCTGCCGCCGGTCGCTGGCTCGCGGGGCGGATCCCCAGCGCTCGGCTCGAGGTCGTCGATGCGTCGCACTTGCTGCCACTCGTACGGTGGGAGTCGATCCTGACCGTCCTCTCGTCACATCTCGACCGAAGGGAAGAACATGCCACTCAACCATGACGCTGTCGGTGCTCGGGGCGAGCCGGGTGAGCGCAGCTGGAATTCGAAAGACGCCATCATCTACGCCTTGGGTGTCGGGTGCGGTGTGGACGATCTGCCGTTCACGACCGAGAACACGCGGGGCGTGGAGCAACAGGTGCTCCCGACGATGGGCGTCGTGTTGCCGGTCGGTGGTCGTGGCGCCTGGGACGCGCTCGGCGAGGTCAACTGGACGATGCTCGTGCACGGCGAGCAGGCGATCGAGCTCCACCAACCGATCCCGGTCGAGGGAACGTGCCGGTCGGCGACGACCGTGACCGGCATCTACGACAAGGGGTCCGGCGCCGTCGTCGCGACCGAGACCGAATCGGTTGACGCGAAGACGGGCGATCCGCTGTTCACGACGCGTTCGGCGGCGTTCATCCGTGGTGAGGGCGGCTGGGGAGGCGACCGCGGCCCGAGCGCCGGCGACCGTCCCACCGCGCCCGAGCGTGAGCCTGATCACGTCGTGAGGTACCAGACGGGTCGCGATCAAGCGCTGATCTACCGGCTCTCCGGCGATCGTAATCCGTTGCACTCCGATCCGTCGTTCGCACACGCAGCGGGATTCGACACACCGATCCTGCACGGCCTCTGCACGTACGGCTTCACGGGACGCGCGCTCCTCCAGACACTGTGCGGGTCCGATCCGTCGAGGTTCAAGTCGATGGAGGGGCGGTTCAGCTCACCGGTGTTCCCCGGCGACGAGCTGACGATCTCGATGTGGCGGAGTGGTGACGGCGAAGCGATCTTCCAGACGCGCCGGCCCGGCGACGTAGTCGTGCTCGACAACGGCTTGTGCCGGTTCACCTAGCGGGCTCAGAACAAGCGCAGGGTGTTCGACTCCACGCCGCGTAGCTCGTCGTAGTCGACCTCGACCCAGGTGATGCCGCGGCTCTCGGCGAGCAGGCGCGCCTGCGGTTTCACCACCTGTGCGACGAGGATGCCACGCACCGGTCGCAACATCGGATCGAGATTCATCCGATCGATGTAGCGCGTGAGCTGCTCGACGCCGTCGATCTCACCGCGCCGTTTCACTTCGATCGCCACCGTGACACCGTCGATGTCGCGGCAGAGCAGGTCGACAGGACCGATGTCGGTCGGATGCTCTCGGCGCACAAAACGCAATCCAGCGGCGATTGCGGTGCAGTTCGCCGCGAGTAGCTCTTGGAGGTGCGCTTCGACGCCGTCCTTCTGGAGACCGGGGTCCGCGCCGAGGTCGTAGCTGACGTCCGAGAGGATCTCGTCGATCGTGATCGTGAGCCTCTCGCCCTTGCCGTTGGTGACCCTCCAGTGGCCGGCCTCTTCGACGAGCCGGTTCGGGGCCACCATCCAGTTGAGGGGCTTGTACGCGCCACCGTCGGAGTGGATCGACAAGCAGCCGTCGGCCTTGATCATCAGCAACCGCGTCGCCATCGGCAGATGCGCGGTGAGCCGACCGTCGTAGTCGACAGCACACCGCGCGATGACCAGGCGCACGCGGCGAGACTACGAGCCCCAGAGCGAATGTTGGTGCGCCGTGGACGCTATGGCGACCACGCGCACCCGAAGTTCGGACGGTGCTCCACGAATCGGCGCTACTCATCTCGGTATGGGGAAGATCACGTCCTCGTCCGCCATGGCGTTGGCGGCTTCCGCGCGGTCGTTGGCAGCCATGAGAGTGAACTGTTGGGCGGCGCCCAGTACGCGAGGGAGCAGGCCGAGGTCGCCAGGTGTGCAGAAGGCGTGCACGCCCGGAGTCGATAGTGCGAACGACACGCCGCGCGCGATCGCGTCCTCCTCCTGCTGCGGCTCGTACCAGGAAGTCGCCCAACGCTTCGCGGTCGCGGGGTCGCCGGCCATCACGTCGGCCAGCGACCGGCGATCGGGCCACGGCCGGCGAGCGACGGCCTTGATCGCCATGACGCCGAGATCGCGCTCGGTGCACAGCGCGAGCAGCTCCTCGGCGGCCTCGCGGTACACCGGATCGGCCCACAGGCGCGGGTAGACCGGGAACATCACCGTGTCGAGGTCGTAACGGCGGAGCGCCTCGAGGAACGTCCTCGGCACCGAGAGGTCGTGTCCGGTGATACCCGCGAACCGACATCTGCCTTCGTCGCGGAGTTCGAGAATGCGCGCGATCCCCGGAGCCCGGTGGTCGAGCTCTTCGAGCGTGGTGACCCCGTGAGCCTGGTAAAGGTCGAGGACCTCACAGCCGAGCAGCCGGCGGCTCTCGTCGAACTGATCGACGACACCGTCCGGGTTCGATCGCAACGTCTTGGCCGCGACGAACAGCCGGTCACGCACCGCGGGGATCGCCGGACCGACCGCGCTCTGCGCGTCTCCGTATTGCGGCGCGATGTCGAGGTGGTTGACCCCGCGTTCCATCGCGAGCGCGAGGCCCCGCGCGCCCTCCTCCTCCGACGACGCCCAGAAGGCGGCGCCGCCGAGAATGGCGACGCTGCTCTCGTGTCCCGTCCGACCCAGTCGCCGACGCTCCATCGCTGCCCCCTCCGACCAACGCGCCCGTGCGCGTTCCTGCGTGCGGGACGGACGCTATAGGGCCGTCCCGCACGCCGAAACGCTGTCTACGTACGGCGGCGGCGCTGACTCTCGAGGCGTTGGCGGATGATGGCGCGGCGCTTCTGAAGATCTCGATACGTCAACTTCTCGACGGAGTCGTCGAGGCCGAAGCTGGCCTTCACGCCCGTCATGTCGATCTGCCACGCCTCTGCCTCGAGCCCGAGCTCGGCCGCGATGCGCTCGCCGTACGTGTTCGCGAAGTGCGTGGAGATGTTGGCGATCTCCCCGAAGATGTCCAGGTCGGGTGCGAGGGTGGCGATGGCGCCGTCGAGGAACATCATGTTCTTCACGAACAGCATCAGCTCCTTGGGCAGGCGTGCGCCGATGCCGAGGAGCGCCTTGATCGTTCGTTGGATCTCCGACACGAGCTCGTCGCCCGTCATGGTCGTCGGGTCCACCGGCGGTCGATCGAGGCCGAGGTCGACGATGATCGCGTCGAGATCGGTATCGGCCGGCAGTGCCCCGAGATCGCGCAACGCTCCGAGCTGTCCCCGCACGTCGTTCATCGAGCCGCTGATCAGCAGACGCAGCAGCGCGTGCCGCTTCGGCTCCGACAGCCGGCCGACGATGCCGAAGTCCATCAGGGCGGTGCGTCCGTCCGCCATGACGAACAAGTTGCCCCCATGCAGATCGCCATGGAAGATGCCGTGGATCAGGGCGCCCTCCATGCCGCCGACCATGCCGGTGCGGACGACTTCGTGGGTGTCGACCCCGGCGTCCTTCATGCCCGCCACGTCCTCGAACGCAAAGCCGCGCAGGCGTTCCATCACGAGCACGCGGCGCGTGACCAGCGAAGGGTGCGGCCGCGGGATGACGTAACCGCGCTGCCCGAGGAGCGCGAAGGCATGCGCGATCTCGAGCATGTTGTCGGCCTCGAGCCGGAAGTCGAGCTCCTCGGTGATCGTCTCCGCGAACAGCTCGACGAGTGCAGGCGGATTCGCGAGTGCCGCGACCGGGATGCGCCCGACGAGATGCGGCGCCACCCAGGACATGACGCGAAGGTCGCGGTGTACGAGGTCAGTGACTTGCGGTCGCTGCACCTTGACGACGACTTCCTCGCCCGACACGAGCGTGGCCGCATGCACCTGCGCGATCGAGGCCGCCGCGAGCGGCTCTCGCTCGATCGTGCGGAAGACGGCATCGAGCGGTTGCAGCAGGTCCTCTTCGATGACGCGCCGCACGACACCGAAGGGCTCGGGCGGCACCTGGTCACGGCACTTGCGGAACTCAGCGACGAGCGGCTCCGGGAAGATGCCCTCGCCCGACGAGATGATCTGCCCGAGCTTGATGTACGTCGGCCCCAGGCGCTCCGCGGCGATACGCAGCCGCCGGGAGATGCCGGCGACCGATGTCTCCGTACCGCGTTCGCGGAGCGCCCACACCGCAAGCGGCAAGCCGAGGTCCCGCACGGTCAGGAGCATGCGTCCACCTGGAGGCAGCCGCCGGTAACGAGTCAGGTCCGGTACCGAAGCCCGAACGGCGGCGCGAAGGCGTTCGACGTCTCGGCGCCACGTCGGCGCGTCGGGCTCGACGACCCATGGGCCGTGATCGGTGAACGAGCCGTACTCGACGTCCGGCGAAACCTCTGGTGCTGCTGTCACGCCAGGGTCACTCTGCCCGCTGCAGGTACCATCCGGCCACTCGATTGAGGGGGCAAGCAAGTGATCGACCGTTGGATCGTCGATTCGCAGCCGAGCAAGCGCTATCCGATCTTCACTCGCGGCAACGTCGGCGAGGTCTTTCCCGACCCCGTTGCACCGCTGAGCGGCGACATCATCAAGTTGTACGCAGAGCACGGTTGGCGCGACGCCTTCGTGCGCTTTGGCGCATTCGATCCGGACGAGTTCGACTCGAACAACACCGAGATCATCGGCATCTTCGGCGGCTACTGCTACCTCAACGTGACGATCAGCAGGATTCTCGGTGTACGTACGCCCGGCTTGACGGCGGAGTCGATCGACCACCAGCTCTGGGGCGAGATGCCGGGCGTTCCGCCCTACGCGCCGCAGCAGACGGACGAGAGCCCTGGCCACACCGAGAAGATCCAGCAAACGCTCGGGTGGGTTCTCACGACCGATTCGCTGCCCGCGCTGGCCGACGACGAGCGCATGCTCGACCGGCTCCGCGAGCAACGGCCAGATCTCACGCAGATGAGCGACGCCGCGCTCGTGGACCGCATGCGGGACCTGACCGACGCGCACTTCCGCCGGCTGTTCGGCCAGCACCTCTTCACGTCGTACTGCGCAACGGTGCCCGTCGGCATCATCCAACAGGTGTGCGAAGCGGTCGGCCGTCCTGACGACATGCTCCGGCTCATGGCCGGCGTCGGTGATGTCGCGTCGGCGGCGCCGAGCTACGCGATGTGGGAGTTGTCGCGCCTGCCTGCGGACAGTGACGAGTTCAAGGTTCGGTTCGCGGAGTTCCTCCACGAATACGGTGCACGCGGCCCGAACGAATGGGAGATGCGGTCGCCCACGTGGGAGACGGATCCCGACCTCGCGCTCGTCGCCATCGAGCAGATGCGCCGGACGCCGGACCGCGCCGCGCCGTCCGAGCACCAGTCAGCATGTGCCGAGGAACGCGAACGGGTCGGCGCCGAGATCACAGCGATGGTCGAGGGCGATGCTGAAACCCACGGGCAGTTCCTCGCGGCTTTGCGCGCCGCGCCGCTCTTCCTCGCTGGTCGCGAGCGCTCGAAGACCAACGCCATCCGACTCACGCACGAGCTGCGTCTTGCGATGCACGAGCTCGGCCGCCGCTACGTCGAACGCGGTGTGTTCGATCGCCCGAACAACTTCGGCATGGTGCGCTGGGACGAGCTCGATCAACTTGCAGCCGACCCGGGCTCGCTGACGGACGAGATCAGAAAGCGCGAAGCCGTGTACGCCGAGCTCCTGACACTCGAGCCGACGTTCGTTTTCGAAGGCGAGCCCCCGTCACCATCCACGTGGCCCCGTCGTGACGCGCGTTCCGCCGCGGTCGCGGGCAAGGGCGACGTCCTCCAAGGCATCCCCGGCTGTCCTGGTAAGGCGAGCGGCCGTGCCCGTGTGGTGCTCGATTCGCACGACCCGACTGCGCTCGAGCCCGGTGACGTGCTCGTCGCGCCCATCACGGACCCATCGTGGACGCCGCTGTTCGTGCCCGCAGCAGCCGTGGTCGTCGACGTCGGTGCGCCGTTGAGCCACGCCATCATCGTGAGCCGCGAGCTCGGCATTCCGTGCGCGGTCTCGGTGACGGACGCGACGCGACGGATTCCCGACGGCGCCTCCGTCGAGGTCGACGGCGCCACCGGCACAGTCACCGTGCTCGACGCCTGACCCGACGTGTCAGGCTGACGAGATGCTCGAAGGAATTCGCGTGGTCGAACTCGGTGTGTGGGTGGCCGGACCGGCCGCCGCCGGGATCATGGCGGATTGGGGCGCAGACGTGATCAAGGTCGAGGCGCCGTCGGGTGATCCGATGCGGCGGATGCTCTCGGTGACGGCCGGCGGACGTGGCGACTTGCCGAGCCCACCGTTCGACCTCGACAACCGCGGGAAGCGATCGGTTGTCTTCGACCTCGAGACCGACGAAGGCCGCGTATCGATGCAGCGGCTCCTGGCCACGGCCGACGTGTTCATGACGAACCTTCGGCCGGAGGCGGTGGACCGCCTCGGTCTCGGACCGCAACAAGTGCGGGCCGCGCATCCGACGCTGATCTACGCCACGGTCACCGGGTACGGCCGCGAGGGTCCCGAGACGTGGCGGGCCGGCTACGACGTGGGCGCGTTCTGGGCTCGCTCGGGCCTCGCTGCACTCGCCGTGCCGCCGGACGAGCCGCAGCCACAGTTCCGCGGTGGGGTCGGCGACCACGTCACTGCGATCACCACGCTGGCGGGCATTCTTGGTGCGCTCTGGCAGCGCGAGCGCACCGGTGAGGGTCAGGTCGTCGAGACGTCGTTGCTGCGCACCGGCATCTACTGCCTGGGTTGGGACCTCGGCATCCAGCTGCGGCTCGGCAAGGTGGCATCGACGCTGCCCCGCACCGAGCCGTCCAATCCGATGATCAACGTCTATCGGGCGGGCGACGACAAGTGGTTCTGGTTGCTCGGAGTCGAGGCGGATCGCATGTGGCCGAAGCTGCTCCGCGCAATCGACCGCGAGCGCTGGGCAGATGACGTCCGTTATCGCACGGCGCGCGATCGGCGGCACAACGCGAAGGAACTGATCGCCGAGCTGGACGAGCTGTTCGCGGGCCGCGCGCGTGCCGAGTGGACCGCTGTGTTCGACCAGCACGACGTCTGGTGGGCACCGGTGAACACTGCCGAGGACGTCGTGAACGATCCGCAAGCGATCGCGGCGGGCGCATTCGTGGAGGTGCCGGAAGGGCTCGGCTCGGGCGCGCATCGCGCGGGTCGCGACGCCGGTGCGGTTCCCGGACGTCCACGACGCTCGGCCTCGTGGTCCGGTGCCCGGGCTTGGTGAGCACACCGAAGAAGTGCTCCGGGAGCTGCGTACTCGGTGAGCTCGGCTGCGGACACGCCGCTCGAGATCGGCGGACGCATCGGCGCCAAAGTTGCGCCGCGCAGCGCCGAGATCGAGGAGAACCGCACGCTGCCGCGCGACATCGTCGCCGATCTCGCAACGGGAGGTTTGTTCAAGCTGTTCGTTCCCGCGCGCTACGGCGGTGCCGAGGTCAGCGCGGCGGACGGGTTGGCCGTGATGGAGGAGATCGCGTTCCACGATGGCTCGACCGGTTGGTGCGTGATGATCGCGATGACCACCGGGCTGGTCGCGGGGTTCCTTCCTCCGTCGCATGCTGCGGAGATCTACGGACCGCCGGATGCGGTCACCGGTGGTTTCGCGGCGCCGATGGGCCGTGGCAAGCGCGTTGATGGCGGCATCTCGGTCAACGGTCGCTGGCAGTGGGGGTCGGGCATCGCGCACTGCACGGCCGTCGGCGGCGGCTGCGTGGTCGAGGGTCGAGGTGGGCGCGACGAGCGTCCGAGCGCGAAGTTCGTGCTGTTCGACCTCGACGACGTCGAGATCCTCGACACGTGGTACGTCGCCGGGCTGAAGGGGACGGGCAGCACCGACTACGAGGTGTACGACGCGTTCGTGCCGGAGGAACGATGGTTCGCGCTGGCGGGCGCGGTGCCACGCGAAGACGGCCCGCTCTACCGGTTCTCGTTCTTCGGGTTGCTCGCGCTCGGCGTTTCGGCGATCGCGCTGGGCCTGGCCCGCCGTTCGATCGAAGAGCTGATCGCACTCGCCGCGACGAAGCGTCCACAAGGCAGCTCGCGGCCGCTGGCCGAGCGCGCACCGGTGCAAGCGGACGTCGCGAGGGCAGAGGCGGCGCTGCGGTCAGCGCGCTCGTTCGTCACCGACGCGGTCGGGGATGCTTGGACGAGCGTGCTCGCAGGCAACACCGTTTCGGGCGAGCACCGCCGCGTCATCCGTCTCGCGGCGACGCATGCGATGTCGACGAGCGCGCACGTCGTCGACTCGATGTACACCGCGGCGGGTGGGGTCGCGGTGTACCAGGACAGCGCGTTGCAACGGGTGCTGCGCGACGTCCACGTCGCGACGCAGCACGCGATCACGTCGCCACGTACGTTCGAGCTGGCGGGACGGATGCGGCTCGGACTCGAGACCGACACCGCACAGCTGTGAGCGAGCTCCACCCCGCGATCGCCGAACCTCGAGGGACTCCGACCATGGTCGAGCTGTACGAAGGATTGATGACGACGCGGTCGATGCGACGCTTCCGCGACGAGCCGGTGTCCGACGAGGAGATCGAGCGGATACTGGCGGCGGCCGTGCAAGCGCCGAGCGGGGGCAACATCCAGCCCTACCAGTTCGTCGTCGTGACCGATGACGATCGTCGGCGAGCGATCGGCGAGATCTACCGGCGCGCGTGTACGACCGTTACGAGCCCGCGGTGCTGAAGCTGATTCCGCCGTTCACGGACGAGGAGGTACAGCGCCGTCACGAACGCAACTTCGCGGCTTCGCGCCATCTTGCGGACACGATCGGATCGGTTCCGGCGATGGTGCTGGTTCTGATGCCACGCATCTCCATGACGGTGTCCGACGACGAAGGCGAGATGGACGTCGGCCCGACGTACGCGTCGGTCTATCCGGCGGTGCAGAACATGGTGCTGGCCGCCCGCTCGATGGGCATCGGGACGGTGCTCACCACCGTGTACCGGATCCACGAACACGCGGTGCGCGACGTGTGCGGCATCCCGGACCGCCACGAGGTCGTCGCGCTGCTGCCGCTCGGCCGTCCCACCGGCAACTGGGGCGTCGCCCCGCGCCGTCCCGCCCCGACGATCACGAGCTGGAACCAATTCGGCAACCGACATGCCTGACCAACCGGATTGTTGGCCGGTCGTCGAGGCCGACTCGGTGTTCGGTTTGGCTCTCCTGGGCCGGCTCGTCGCCAACCCGGGACGGAACCTGATGCTCTCCCCGACGAGCATCGCCACTTCGCTGACGATGGCATACGCAGGTGCGCGAGGTTCGACGGCGACGCAGCTGGCCGATGTGCTCGGTGTTGCCGCGCTCGACGAACGTGTGCACGAAGTGCGCCGCGCGCTCGACCAGGTGCTGATGGCGCCTCGACAGGCGTTGTCGAATCCTGGGGCCGGCGGATCGCCCGGAGACCCGCTGCGCCTGCAGGTGGTGAACTCACTGTGGATCCAGTCGGGTCTCCAGGTCCTCGATTCGTTCCTCGAGACGCTCGAACGTGACTACGGCACAGGGATGAACACCGTCGACTTCGACAGCGCGGTCGAAGACGCGCGTGTCACGATCAACAGGTGGGTCGCCGATCACACGTCGCCGACCATCTCAGAGCTGCTGGCGCCGGGCATCCTCGACAACTGGACCCGACTCCTCGTCGTGGACGCCGTCTCGTTCAGGGGCTCCTGGTTCAAGGCCTTCGATCCAGCAGCCACAATCGACGGCGCCTTCACGAGAGCCGATGGTTCACAGGTGACGGTCCCGATGCTTCGACCGAAGGAACGTGGTGGATCGGGCGAACGCTACGTCCGCACCGGATACGTCCACACGGCCGGTTGGCAGGCCGTGCGCCTTCTCTATGTCGGCGGCGCATCCATGATCGTGCTCTTGCCCGATCAACCGGATGCAACCCTCGACCCGCGCGTGGTTCTCGATTCACAGCCGGCTGGCCGACGCACTCGTGCATCTCACGATGCCGAGGTTCGCGTTCAGCGCCCACTCGTCGCTGGCGGAGCCGTTGGACGCGCTCGGCATCCACGACCTGTTCGACCCCGTCACGGCAGACCTGTCCGCCATCGACGGCACGCGAGAGCTCCACGTCAAGGCCGTCGAGCACGAAGCCACGATCACCGTGGACGAGTACGGAACCTCCGCGTCAGCGGCCACGGCTGCGGTCGGCGAGCAGGTGTCCAAACCACTCGAGGTCACCATCACGCTCGATCGTCCGTTCACCTTCGTCATCCAGGACGACGCAACAAAGGAACTCCTCTTCGTCGGCCGCGTCGCCGACCCCAGCGCACACTGACCCCGGGCCGAACGTTGGCGACCCGAAGTTCGGGGGACGGTTCAAACGTCATGCGACCGCGATCGCCATCGCCGCGAGTTCCGGACGGCAGATCAAGACGTCGGGGAGCCACGGATCGGACTGGTTGTACACGAGCGGCCGGCCGTCGATGCGTGATGCATGCAAGCCCGCAGCACGTGCGACCGCGACCGGCGCGCAGTTGTCCCACTCGTATTGGCCGCCCGCGTGCGCATACACGTCGACCTCGCCGAGTACGACAGCCATCGCCTTCGCGCCGGCCGAGCCGAGCGCGACCAGGTCGGCGCCGAGCGCTTCGGCGATGCGCAGTGCGACTGCAGGCGGGCGGCTCCGGCTGACCACGACGCGCGGCGGACCCTCGTGCGCGGGAGGCGCCGGTGGGGGAGGATCGGTCGCCAGCGTGATCCCCATCGCCGGCAACGCCACCGCACCAGCGATCGGTTCGCCGTGGCCGTCGACGAGCGCCACGTGGACGGCCCAGTCGGCGCGGCCGGACTCGCCGAACTCGCGCGTGCCGTCGAGCGGGTCGACGATCCAGACGCGATCGGCTTGCAGTCGCGACCGATCTTCGATGCCCTCTTCGGACAGGACCTTGTCGTCCGGCCGCAGCTCCCCGAGGGCCTCGACGATGAACCGATGGGCCGACCAGTCCCCCTCGTCCCGCAGGGACCACCAGTCATGCGCCGTCGAGCCTGCGTTCGCCCGCAGGTCGAGCAGCAGCTCACCGGCGCGCGTGGCCACGTCGGCCGCGACGGCGTGGTCGGAGAGCATGGCGGCCGACGCTACCGAACGTCGCCCGGCGGGGTCCCCAGTTGCAGGAATACAAAGCCCTCTGGTCAACTTTTCATTCCCATGCCATACGAGCTCTCTCACCTGCGCGCTCTCGAGGCGGAATCGATCCACATCTTTCGTGAGGTCGCGTCCGAGTTCGAACGTCCCGTGCTGCTGTTTTCGGGCGGCAAGGACTCGATCGTCATGCTTCGTCTGGCCGAAAAGGCCTTCTGGCCTGCTCGGCTGCCGTTTCCGGTCATGCATGTCGACACCGGCCACAACTTCCACGAGGTGCTCGCCTTCCGTGACGCGGCGAGTGGCCGAGCTCGGCGCCCGCCTCGTCGTCGCGTCCGTGCAGCAATCGATCGACGACGGGCGCGTCATCGAGGAGACCGGTCCCCGTGCGAGCCGCAACCGGCTGCAAACGGTGACGCTCCTGGACGCGATCGAGGAGCACCGATTCGACGCCGTGTTCGGGGGCGCGCGGCGTGACGAGGAGAAGGCGCGCGCCAAAGAGCGCGTCTTCAGCTTTCGTGACGAGTTCGGCCAATGGGACCCGAAGAACCAGCGGCCGGAACTGTGGAGTCTCTACAACGGCCGTCACCGCAACGGCGAGCACATCCGAGTGTTTCCACTCAGCAACTGGACCGAGCTCGACATCTGGCAGTACATCGCCGACGAGGGCATCGCCGTCCCGGAGATCTACTACGCGCATCGCCGTGAGGTGTTCCGCCGGGACGGGATGCTGCTCGCGGTGACCGACTACGTGACGTTGATGGAAGGGGAGGAGCCGTTCGAGGCGCTCGTGCGGTTCCGAACGGTGGGTGACGCGTCGTGCACGGGCGCGGTTGAGTCGACCTCCGTGTCGGTGGAGGAGGTCATCGCTGAGGTCTCCGCAACGCGCATCACCGAACGCGGCGCAACGCGGGCGGACGATCGCATCAGCGAGGCCGGCATGGAAGACAGAAAGCGCGAGGGCTACTTCTGATGTCGACCTTGTGCACTGAAGGCGATGCTTGATGGAACTCTTGCGATTTGCGACAGCGGGATCGGTGGACGATGGCAAGTCGACGCTCATCGGCCGGCTGCTCTACGACTCGAAGGCGATCTTCGAAGACCAACTCGAAGCAGTCGAGCGGACTTCGCGGCGCTCGTGGTGACGAGTACACCGACCTCGCGCTGTTGACCGACGGCTTGCGAGCCGAGCGCGAACAAGGCATCACGATCGACGTCGCCTACCGGTACTTCGCCACGCCGAAGCGGAAGTTCATCATCGCGGACACCCCCGGCCACGTGCAGTACACCCGCAACATGGTCACGGGTGCATCGACCGCCGATCTCGCGCTGATCCTCATCGACGCGCGCAAGGGCGTGCTCGAGCAGAGCCGGCGCCACGCGTTCCTGTCGAGCCTCCTCGGCATCCCCCACCTCGTGCTCTGCGTGAACAAGATGGATCTCGTCGACTACGACCAGGACGTGTTCGAGGAGATCAAAGCCGAGTTTCGCGACTTCGCGATGAAGCTCGACGTGCACGACCTCACGTTCGTGCCCATCTCCGCGCTGCACGGCGACAACGTCGTCCACCGTTCGCCCAACACGCCGTGGTTCGAAGGGTCGTCGTTGCTGCACCACCTCGAAGAGGTGCACATCGCGTCCGACCGCAACCTGATCGATGCGCGCTTCCCCGTGCAGTACGTCATCCGTCCCCAGGACCAGACCGGCCCCTATCACGACTACCGCGGCTACGCGGGCACGATGGCCGGCGGCGTGTTGAAGCCCGGTGACGAGGTCGTCGTGCTCCCGTCGGGTTTCGAATCGACCATCCGCTCGATCGACACCTACGACGGTCCCGTCGAGGAAACCTTCTCGCCGATGTCGGCGACGATCACGTTGTCCGACGACATCGACGTGTCGCGCGGCGACATGATCTGTCGTCGTCACAACCGTCCGCACACTGGCCAGGACATCGATGCGACCGTGTGCTGGATGACCGAGCAGTCGGCGCTGCGCGCCGGGTCACGTTTTGTGCTCAAGCACACCACCCGAACGGTCAAGGCCATCGTGCGTGACCTCCAGTACCGGCTCGACGTGAACACGTTGCACCGCGACGAGGACGCCACGGCGCTCGGTCTCAACGAGATCGGTCGTATCACGGTACGCACACAGTCGCCGTTGTTCTTCGACGAGTACCGGCGCAACCGCGACACCGGCAGCTTCGTGCTCATCGACGAGGCGACGAACAACACCGTTGCCGCGGGGATGATCCTGTCTCCCGCGCAGTGAGCGACAACGTCGTCTGGCACGATGGTGCCGTTTCGCGCGACCGACGGTTGTCGCGTGGTGCAACGGTCTGGTTCACCGGTCTGTCGGGATCCGGGAAGTCGACCGTGGCCCACCAATGCGAGCTACGCCTGCTGGAGCGCGGGCGTCCCGCCTACGTGCTCGACGGGGACAACCTGCGGCACGGGCTCAACGGCGACCTCGGGTTCAGCGCCGAGGACCGCACCGAGAACATCCGCCGCGTCGGCGAGGTGGCGCGGCTGTTCGCAGACGCTGGACTGATCGCGCTGGTGCCGGTGATCAGCCCATATCGTGCGGACCGCGCGAGGGTGCGCGCCGCCCACGAAGCGGCGGGTTTGCGGTTCCTCGAGGTCTTCGTCGACACGCCCATCGACGTGTGCGAGGCGCGAGATCCGAAGGGCCTCTATGCGAAGGCAAGGCGTGGCGAGATCGTCGGCTTCACCGGAGTCGACGATCCGTACGAACCGCCGGAAGAACCGGAGTTGCGCTTGACTCCCGCTGACGGCTCGGCCGGCGATCAGGCGGAGCGAGTGCTTGCCGCGCTCGGCGCGGCGCCGTCAAGCGGCTGACGTGACGCGCATGGGCGCGTTCGTCGCGGGCTCGCCGTAGGGCTCGGCCGCGGCTTGGTAGCACTCCATGTGATAGTGCTCCACGCGGTCCCATTTGCCGTCGACGTACACATTGCAGATGACCTGATTGGCCCTGGCCTTCGCCTTGAACTTCACCTGCTCGTCACAGGTCACGCAGATCGCACTGCTGCCCGCCTCGATCGTGCGCAGGACCGCACGGCTCTGCCACTGCGTGGTCGACGTCGCCATAGGTAGTCAGATCGGCCGCTCGGGGGCCGATCTGAAGGAAATGTGCCGTTTGACTCAGACCGCGCACAGGTCGCGGGAAGGGCGCAGAGCCCGTCTCGGGGGTGACGTGGCCTGTGGTCCACCTTGGCCGTCGCTGCCACCGCCGCCGCCGTCCCCACCATCGCCGTCCCGGCAGCCGCCGCGCACATTGTCGGCTGACCCACCGATTTCGGTGGCTGAGTCGACACAGGCACCAGGTCGGTCGCGTCTGTGTCGACTGACCGACCGATCTGGTGGCTCTGTCGACACAGACGTCGCGGCGATGAAGTCTGTGTCGAGCCCGCCACCTGTTTTCGTGGCTGACTCGACAATGTGCGCGTCTCCCTAGGGTGCCGGACGACCCGCGCTGCGCCGGTATACGCGGCCTGCGGCTCGAACCAGCGAACGCACCTCGGCCTCGTCGGCGCCGGACGCGACGAGCGCATCGATCCGACGTTCGAGATCGGCGGCCGCGGCTTCGTCGACCGGCGGCCGCGCCCCGAATGCTTCGGGCCCGGCGACGGCTGTCACGAGGATCAGGCAAACGATGGCGACGGCCGCCGTCAGGCCGGTGGCGATGGCAACGCCGTTGTGATCTGTGACCGATGCCACGATCATCCCGGCGATCGCGAGGACGCACACGGCGAGCACGCTCCGGCGGATCCATCGGGGGGACACGCGTGGGAACGTACCCGGGTGCTCCCGTCGTCGGACGGAGGCCCAGTACCGTGGATTCGAGCAATGCCCGAGAACTCCGACCCATTCGCCGATCTACCCGAGCAGGAGGCGGATCCCGTCGAATGGGATCCGCAGCAGCGTCGTTTCGTTCCACAACCGGATCGCGCCACCGTCCAGGGGCCGGCGGCCCCCGCTCCTCCGACGGCCGCATCACCGCAGGGACGCGACCAGCGCCGTTTCTTCGTCGGTTCGAGCGCCGTCGGGCAGGCACCACCTCCTCGGGGTGTCGATGCCCCATCGCCGCCGGCGCCGCCCGCCGCGCCGCCTGCCGCGCCGCCGCCGGCGCCGCCTGCCGCGCCGCCTGCCGCGCCTCCGCTCGTCCCGCCGAGCCCTGCACCGGAGCCGTCGCCGGTACCGGGACCGAAGCCGTCGACGAAGCCCGGTCGTCGTCGACGGTGGCAGCGCAAACGCAACTGGATCCTGCTCGTCTGCGTGTTGCTCCCGATCCTGTTGATCGCGGGCGGCCTGATATACGCAAACATCAAGTTCCGCCAGATCCACCGAGTGCCGGTCGGCGCGTTGCTCGACAGCGGTGGCAGCGGGACCAACATCCTCATCGTCGGTTCCGACTCGCGTGCGAACGAGAACCCGAACGCGGCCGCCGGCGACGTGGGCGACTCCGCGATGTTGCCGGCCAGCGGTCGGACACGATCATGGTGCTGCACATGGGCAGCGGCGGAGCAAAGATGCTCTCGATCCCACGCGACTTGATCGTCACGTTGGCCGACACGGGTGAGCGCACGCGCATCAACGCCGCGTACAACACCGACCTCGGTGGCGGGCCGGCGCGACTGCTGAAGACGGTGCAGCAGAGCCTCGGCATCCCGATCAACCGGTACATGGAGGTCGACTTCGTCACGTTCGGCGGGCTGGTCGACGCAGTCGGCGGCGTGAACATCGACTTCCCGTATCCGGCCTTCGACACGCAGAGCGGCCTCGATGTCAAGCAGACCGGCAGCGTGAAGCTCAACGGCCAGCAGGCGCTCGCCTATGTCCGCTCGCGCCACTACACGGAGATCAAGGAAGACGGCAAGCCTCACGAAGACCCGACAGCGGACCTCGGCCGGGTGTCGCGCCAGCAGGACTTCATGCGGGCGGTGATGGAGAAGGTGGCGGGGTCGCGCAACCCGATCTCACTCTTTCGAGCGAGCGGCAAGGTCTCCGATGGGCTCCGCATCGATGACAAGCTCGGTTTCTTCGACGCCATCCGGCTCGCCTGGTCCATGAAGGGCCTGCACCCGATAGAGACCAAGCTGCCGGTCGAGGTGAACCGCGACGGTGCCACGCTCCACCTCCAGCAACCTCAAGCAAACCAGCTGCTCGCCGACTTCAAGTGACGTCAGCCGCGGACGAGCGGCTTGTACCGGATCCGGTGCGGCTGGTCGGCGGCGGCGCCCAGCTCCTTGCGGCGCCACGCCTCGTACTCGCTGAAGTTCCCCTCGAACCACCGCACCTGCGACTCGCCCTCGAAGGCGAGCACGTGGGTCGCGATGCGATCGAGGAACCAGCGGTCGTGGCTGATGACGACCGCGCAGCCTGCGAACGACTCGAGCCCGTCCTCCAGCGCCCGCAGCGTGTCGACGTCGAGGTCGTTCGTCGGCTCGTCGAGCAGCAGCACGTTGCCCCCCGTGCGCAGCATCTTGGCCAGGTGCACCCGGTTGCGCTCGCCGCCGGACAGGACGCCCGACCTTCTTCTGCTGGTCCGACCCTTGAAGTTGAACGAGGCGACGTAGGCCCGCCCGTTCATCTCCGCGGCCGCCGATCGACGAGCATGTCCTGGCCGTCGGTGATCTCCTCGTAGACCGACTTGTCGGGGTCGAGGGTGTCGCGGCTCTGGTCGACGTAGGCGAGCTCGACGGTCGGTCCGATGCGCAGGTCGCCGTCGTCGGGCTTCTCCTGCACCGGTGAGCATGCGGAACAGCGTCGTCTTGCCGGCGCCGTTCGGACCGATGACGCCGACGATGCCGGCCGGCGGCAGCGAGAACGACAGATCGTCGATCAGCAGCCGGTCGCCGAAGCCCTTCGTGAGGTGCTCGGCCTCGATGACCATGTCGCCGAGGCGGTCGCCCGGCGGGGATCGTGATCTCGAGCCGGTCGCCGCGCCCGTCGGCCGACTTGGCCTCGGCGAGCAGCTTCTCGTAGGCAGCCGAGCGCGCCCGGCCCTTCGCCTGGCGCGCCTTGGGTGCCATGCGCACCCACTCGAGCTCACGCTCGAGCGTCCGCTGCCGCGGCCGAGTCGGCCTTCTCCTCCCGGCGCAGCCGCTCCTGCTTCTGCTCGAGCCACGACGCTGTAGTTGCCCTCGAACGGGATGCCCTGGCCGCGGTCGAGCTCGAGGATCCAGCGCGGCGACGTTGTCGAGGAAGTAGCGGTCGTGGGTGATGGCGACGACGGTGCCTGGGTACTCCGGACAGCGTGCGCTCCAGCCACGCCACCGACTCGGCGTCGAGGTGGTTCGTCGGCTCGTCGAGCAGCAGCAGGTCGGGCTTCGCCAGCAGCAGCCGGCACAGCGCCACCCGCCGGCGCTCGCCACCGGACAGCGTCGTCACGTCGGCGTCGCCGGGAGGGAGCGCGCAGGGCGTCCATGGCGATCTCGATCGTGCGCTCGAGGTCGTTGGCGCCCTTCGCCGCGATCTCGCGCCTCGAGCCGGGCCTGCTCCTCGCCGATCTTCTCGTAGTCGGCGTCGGGGTCGGCGTACTTGGCGAGCAGCTCGTCGTACTGCGCGCAGCAGCTCGGCGACCGCGCCGACGCCGTCCATCACGTTGCCTTGCACGTCCTTGCTCGTCGAGTTGCGGCTCCTGCTCGAGCAGCCCGACGGTGAAGCCGGGAGTGAGCCGGGCGTCGCCGGTGTAGCCGTCGTCGATCCCGGCCATGATCCGCAGCAGCGACGACTTGCCCGACGCCGTTCGGGCCGATCACGCCGATCTTGGCGCCGGGATAGAAGGCCAGGGTGATGTCCTTCAGCACCTCCTTGTCGGGCGGGTGGAACCGGCTGACCTTGTGCATGGTGAAGATGAACTGCGCGGCGAGGTCGACGCACGGCAACGCTAGAGCGTCGCGAGCGACCGCTCGACCGCGCATGGCCGGTACCGGCGACGAGTCGCGGCCGAATCGGGAGCCGGCGAGGCCGCCGGTAGGATCGGACGACGTGGCTGACGCACACGCCTCGCAAGCACTCGGGCCGAACGAGTGGCTCGTCGACGAGATGTACGAGCAGTACCTGGCCGATCCGTCGTCGGTGAGCGAGAGCTGGCAGGAGTTCTTCGCCGACTACCAGCGCGACGAGACACCGACTCCGCGCCCGCGCCGGCCCCGGAGCCGGAGGCAGCCGCATCGCCGACCCGAGCACGCGCCGAGCCGGCGACGCGCCAAGCCCGCAGTCGAAGGCCGCGGCCGCAAGTGGATCGGCGACGTGCAGCCGCTGCGGGGCGCGGCTGCTCGCATCGTCGCGAACATGGAGGCCAGCCTCGGCGTCCCGACCGCCACCAGCTTCCGCGAGGTCCCGGCCCGCTGCTCGAGGTCAACCGCCGCGTCATCAACGGCTACCTGAGCCGCACCCGCGGCGGAAAGGTCAGCTTCACCCACCTCATCGGCTTCGCCGTCGTGCGGGCCATCGCCGACGACCGTGCCGGTGATGAACTCGAGCTTTGCGGCAAGAGCGACGACGGCAAGCCCGAGGTCGTCCGCCACCAGCACCTCGGTCTCGGCATCGCCGTCGACCTGGAGAAGACCGACGGCATCCCGTACGCTCTTCGTCCCGGTCATCAAGGACGCCGACACGCTCGACTTCCGCGGCTTCTGGGGCGCCTACGAGGAGCTGATCCGCAAGGTCCGGTCCAACAAGCTCAGCCCCGACGACTTCGCCGGCACGACCGTGAGCCTCACCAACCCCGGCACGATCGGCACCGTGCAGTCGGTCCCGCGGCTGATGCCCGGACAGGGCGTCATCGTCGGCGTCGGGCGCCTCGACCATCCGGCCGCCTACCAGGGCGCCGACCCGGCCAGCCTCGCCGACCTCGGCGTCTCGAAGGTCATGCGCATCACGTCCACCTATGACCACCGCGATCATCCAGGGTGCCGAGTCGGGGCTGTTCCTGAAGCAGGTGCACGAGCTGCTGCTCGGCGCCGACGGCTTCTACGACGAGGTCTTCCGCTCGCTCGGCGTGCCCTACGAGGCCGTGCAGTGGCGGCGCGACGTCAACCCCGTCGACCGCGAGCAGGCCATGCTCGCCGAAGCAGATGGCGGTCGACACGCTGATCCGCGTGTACCGGGTGCGGGGGCACCTGATCGCCGACCTCGACCCGCTGGCGTGGAAAGAGCCGCACATGGAGCAGCGAGCTCGACCCGGCCACCTACGGGCTCGACCATCTGGGACCTCGACCGCGAGTTCCTCACCGAACGGGCTCGGCCGGCACGGAGCGCATGCCGCTCGGCGAGATCCTGCACGTGCTGCGCGACGCGTACTGCCGCACCATCGGCATCGAGTACATGCACATCCAGGAGCTGCGACGAGCAGCGCTGGATCCAGGAGCAGGTCGAGGGCGTCAACGCCGATCTGCCAGCCGACGACCAGCGCCACATCCTCGACCGGCTCAACGCCGCCGAGGCGTTCGAGACGTTCCTCGGCACGAAGTACGTCGGCCAGAAGCGGTTCGGCCTGCAGGGCGCCGAGTCGGCCATCCCGATCCTCGACGCGGTGCTCGAGGCGGCGGCCGACGGGATCTCGACGGCGTCGTGATGGGCATGTCGCACCGCGGCCGCCTCAACGTGCTCGCCAACATCGTCGGCAAGAGCTACGACCAGATCTTCAAGGAGTTCGAGGGCGCCGTCGATCCCGAGTCGACCCAGGGCTCGGGCGACGTGAAGTACCACCTCGGCCAGTCCGGCAAGTTCGTCAGCCGCAGCGGGCAAGGAGATCGAGGTCGAGCTGTCGGCCAACCCGAGCCACCTCGAAGCCGTCGACCCGGTCGTCGTCGGCATGGCGCGGGCCAAGCAGGACCTCATCAACGACCCGGGCTCGTTCTCGGTGCTCCCGCTGCTCGTGCACGGCGACGCCGCGTTCGCCGGCCAAGGCGTCGTCGCCGAGACGCTGCAGCTCGGGATGATCAGGGGCTATCGCGTCGGCGGCACGATCCATCTGGTCATCAACAACCAGCTCGGGTTCACGACGCCGCCCGAGTCGGCGCGCTCGTCCGAGTACCGCACCGACATCGCCAAGATGGTGCAGGCGCCGATCTTCCACGTGAACGGCGACGACCCCGAGGCGTGCGTGCGGGTGGCGCGGCTCGCGTTCGCGTACCGGCAGCGGTTCCACAAGGACGTCGTGATCGACATGATCTGCTACCGCCGACTCGGTCACAACGAAGGGCGACGACCCGAGCTACACGCAGCCGCTCATGTACAAGCGCATCGAGAGCAAGCGGTCGGTGCGCAAGCTCTACACCGAGTCGCTCGTCAAGCGGGGCGACATCTCCATCGAGGAGGCCGAGCACGCCCTCGACGACTTCCAGGCCAGCTGCAGCAGGCGCTCGACTCAGACGCGCCACACGCGCGCCGCAGCTGGCGTGAGAGCGCAGCCGCCCCCGCAGCCGGTCGGTTGCCTCCCTCGGGTCGAGACGGGTGTCGATCGAGCCACGATCGATCGCATCTACGACGTCTTGTCCACGCCGCCCGAGGGTTTCGAGCTGCATCCGAAGCTGGCCCGGCAGTTCGACGCCCGCACCAAGATGTTCAGCAGGACGGGCAGGTCGACTGGGCGCTCGGCGAGGCGATCGCGTTCGGCTCGTTGCTGCTCGAGGGCACCGACATCCGTCTGGCCGGCCAGGACACCCGGCGAGGCACGTTCAGCCAGCGCCACGCCGTCCTCGTGGACTACGAGACCGGTGCCGAGTGGGCGCCGCTCGCACACCTCGACCCCGACCAGGCGAAGTTCTGCATCTACGACTCGCTGCTGTCCGAGTACGCCGCCGTCGGCTTCGAGTACGGCTACTCGGTCGCCAACAAGTCAGGCGCTCGTCGCGTGGGAGGCGCAGTTCGGCGACTTCGTGAACGGCGCACAGATCGTCATCGACCAGTACCTCGTCGCGGCGGAGGACAAGTGGGGCCAGACCTCCGGTCTGGTGATGCTGCTGCCGCACGGCTACGAGGGGCAGGGGCCGGAGCACAGCTCGGCCCGCATCGAGCGCTTCCTCACCATGTGTGCCGAGGACAACATCCAGGTCACGAACTGCACCACCGCCGCGCAGTACTTCCATCTCCTGCGGCGGCAGATGCACCGCGACGTCCGCAAGCCGCTGATCGATGTTCACACCGAAGTCGCTGCTGCGGGCGAGGTCGGCGCGCTCGAACGTCGACGACCTCACTCACGGCTCGTTCCGTCGAGGTGCTCGACGACCCGACGTTCTCCGGCGACCCCGCGTCGGTGAAGCGGGTCGTGCTGGCGTCCGGGCAAAGTCGGGCTACGACGCCATCGCGCAGCCGCGACGAGGTGGGTACCCCCGTCGCCGTGCTGCGGGTCGAGCAGCTGTACCCGTGGCCGCACGATTACCTCGCCGAGGCGTTGTCGCCGTACACCGGCGCAGACGAGCTCGTGTGGCTGCAGGAGGAGCCGGAGAACATGGGGGCATGGAACTTCGCGAAGGGGCGGCTCTACGAGGCGCTCGGCGACGACTACACCATCCGTCGCATCAGCCGCTTCGAGTCCGGGAGCCCCGCCGTCGGCTCACTCGCAGTCCACGTGCAGGAACAGCAGCAAATCGTCGAAGACGCCGTCGTCGCCGGCGTCTGAGGGCTCGACCGGCCCGAACTGGTGTGCGTTACCCACACGGTGAGGTCGAGCATCTTGCACCCGCCCCTTCAAATGAGCGTGAGGCCGCCATCGACCGCCAATGTCTGGCCGGTTATGTAGCTCGCATCCTCGGACAGGAGGAAGACACTCGCGGCTGCAACCTCCCAGGCTGTGCCTTGGCGACCGAGCGGGACCGGCGTCCGGTCACGTGACGGCCGTCCAGCCGAAGCAACTCGCCCCAGCGGCGTGTCGATCAGCCCGGGCGCGATGACGTTGGCTCGTATGCCCCGGCGCGCGCCCTCCAGCGCGACGTGCCGGCACAGACCGATGATGCCGGCCTTCGACGAGTCATACGCCGGGAGTCGGCTGCCCGGCTTGAGACCGGCGACGGAGCTGATGAACACGATGCTGCTGCCTTGTTCCAGCCGCGGGACAGCGGCGCGCGTGACGAGGAAGTGACCGCGCAGGTTGACGGCGAACGTCGTGTCCCAGTCGTTCGCCGTGGTGCCCAGCAGTCCACCGCCCATGCCGATGCCGACGTTGAGAACGATGCCATCAAGGCCTTCGTCGGCGACGGCATCGACCATGGACTCGCACTCCTCGGCCGATGCGATGTCAGCGGCGATCACCGAGCAGTGACCGCCTTCTCCTTCGATCCACGCTACGGTGTCTTCGGCCGCGGACCGGTCGCGGTCCGCGCATGCAACCGTTGCTCCTTCGCGCGCTGCAAGGATCGAGATGGCGCGACCGTTCCCGATGGGCGCGTCCTCGTCACTAGTGGGTTGCGTGCCCGCGCCGACGACGAGGATCCGCCGGCCCTCGAGGCGTCCGTCGGCTCGGGCTTCGGTCATGTCTCGTCGAAGCCTGGCACGCCCGGCTCGCGTCGCACACCGAGCGAGTTCAGCGTGAAGGCGACCATGTGGTAGTGGCCGACAAGCATCGGCAGCTCGATGAGCTGCCGCTCGTCGTAGCGCGCGGCGAGTTCGCCCCACGTCTCGTCGCCGATGCAGCCGCTCTCGTGCAGCTCGTCGGCCGCACGCACGAGCGTCACGTCGAATGGATCGCTCCACGCCTCGGCGCCCTTCTTGACGAGTGCGATTTCGTCGTCGGTGATGCCCGCGCCACGCGCGATCACGACGTGTTGCCCCCACTCGTATTCCGATCGGCACAGCCAGCCAGTGCGGAGGATGAGGAGCTCGCGGTCGCGCGCAGGAAGCTTGCCGGCCAGCAGCTTGCCGCCGAACGGAAGCCAGCGGCGGAACAAACCGGGATGGCGCACGAGCGTGGCGAAGATGTTCATCGCCCATCCGTCGGATGTCGCCACCGACTCGAGCAGTTCGCGTTGCTCCTCGGTCACCTCGTCAGCGGTCATCGGCTTCAACCGTGGTTCGCTCGCCATGCCGTGACGGTAGTTCTCCCGGCCTCGAATGTTGGATGGAAACGGGTGCTATAGCGCCCGTTTCCATCCAACATTCAGTAGGGGGACCAGTGGGTGGCGGGCGAGGCCAGCCACTGGAAGATCTCGCGTCGGGACATCGGGCCGCGGGCGAGCCATGGCGACTCGAGCGCTCCCTCGTCGCGCAACCCCGCGGCATCGCCCTGCGAGGACGTGAGCGGATCGGACTCGAACGCGCATCTCGTCGCGGCCGGATCGATCCCGAACAACGTCGCGGCATTGAGCCCGAAGACCTTGCGCCTCAGTTCGTCCGTCAACGCCGGGTACCCGTAGCGCTCCTGCGCCTCGACGCTGATCTCGAAGGCACGGAACGCAGCGATCTGCGGTTGCGGTGACCCGTACCAGACCGCGTCCGTTCCCCACAGCACACGTTCGGTTCCCACGCGGCTCAGCAGCTTGCCGATCGCGTGCGCTGCTTCCGACGGGCGCGTCATGAGCTGGCGCCACACGGTTCCGAGGTCGGCCCACACGTTGTCGTTCGGCGGAACGTGGTGACGGTCGAGCGCGGCGAGCAGTGTGTCGATCCCGACTCTGGCCGAGGGGACATACGGGCCCTCGCGCCGATCCGCGTCCCAGGCTCCGTGGAACACGACGAACTGCATGTCCGGAAACAGACGCGAGACCCCAACGATGTCATCAGGACCGTTGTGCGCCGCGTCGAAGTTCACGAGCGGCAAGCCCTTGTGGGCACAGAACACCTTCACGCCCAGATCGTGCGCCCGCTGGACGACAGGCAGGCCGATGGCCGGGTCGTCGAGACCGAAGCCCTGCCCGGTCGGGCTCCAGGCCGTGTAGACCTTGAAGGCAGCCACATCGCCGGTCGCAGCGGTCGCGGTCATGTCGTCGAGTCGAGCGGACAGGTCGCCGACGTTCGGCGCGATGACGTTGTGGACGAGCACCCTGGACGCGCCGCCCGTCGTGAGGGACGCAGCGAGTTGTCGTGTGCCGACTGCATCCGGGAACGGCACCGGAGCGTCGTCGGGGCCCGAGTTGGGTACGTCGGAGAGCAGCGCAACCGTCGTGTCGCTCGCGAGGAACACGTCGTGGAGGTACGCGGCCCGGTTGACGCAATCGAGCTGATCGGGCGACGAGCAGTCCGGCGGCAGCATCCCGAGGACGAGCTGCACCGTGTCGGGCGCGTTCTGCCGCCAGGGGGCTCCCGGCATCACGTGATGCGTATGGACGTCGAAGATGAACTCGCCTTGGGTGTTCAGTGCGTGCTCGCACGCCGGCACATCTTCGGGCTGCGGCACAGTGAACGACCCCGCAGGACTGCTCGAGCCCGGTGCACCGGCCGATCCGCTCGCAGCCGGCTCGTGGTCGGCCGAACAGGCCATGTCGAAAACGGCCAATGACGCGGCGATGCCGCCGGCGCCGAGCAGGAACCGACGGCGGTCCAGCCCATTGCGGCGCGCCGCGCGATCGACGGCCGCGAGCGTCTCACTTGCGATGGCGCGATCGCGTGCAGTCGCGGACAGCGGGGATGAACTCACCGTTCGACACCGGCCCAGGTCGTACCGGCAGCACCGGCCTGTCGTCAGCTTCCCGATCCACCCGCACCCCCGATCCGAGCGAGTGGCACGAGCGTAGGTGTCCGCGGGGGCGGACCTCAGCGAACGCTGAAACCCACGACCGCCTCGAGCTCCGCGAGCGCGACATCCGGATCGACGACCTTGATCGTGGTCATGCCCATCTGGGCCGCGGGCTTCAAGTTGATGCCGAGGTCGTCCAGGAACACCACCTCGCTGGGCTCGACGTCGAGCCGCTCGCACGTCAGCTCGTAGATCCGGGGATCTGGCTTGCGCAAGCCCGTCTTGCTCGACTCGACGACGACGTCGAAGAGGCCGTCGACGATCGAGAGCATCGTGTCGTCGCTTTCAGCTGTCGTCGCGATGTTGTTGGTGATGAGTGCCGTCTTCAGACGCTCGTGGCAGCGAGCGATCGCCTCGAGCATCTCGGGGCGGATGTCACCGGCCAGGCACGCCATGACCTCGCGCGCATCGATCTTCCAGCCCGCGGCGAGCGCCTCTGCTTCGTACGTGTCGCAGAACTCGTCGAACGTCACCTCGTTGCGCTCGTGTCGTGCCCACGCGTTCGTGTCGTGATTGGTGGCGTTCAACCCACGCAGGAACCCCTCAGGGATTCCCCGATCGCGCTCGTATCGAGCGAACGACTCGAACGGACTGGTCGAGATGACGCCGCCGAAGTCGAAGAGAGCGGCACGGATCGAAGCCATCCCGGCATCGTACGGAACCGCCGCCGCGCCCGGCGATCGAGCGAGTCACGACTCGAGCAAGTCGTGCGCCAGCGCATGCCACAGCTCGGTGGAGAGGCGTAAGGACTCGACGTCGACCCGCTCGTCGTCCCCGTGGAACATCACGCCGTAGTCCTCGAGGCTGAGACGCGTGCTGAACAGGCCGAAGCCGTACGCGGTGGCGCCCGCCCGGCGGAAGAAGCGCGGCGTCGGTCGCGCCCACGGTGAGGAACGGGACGGTCGCCGAACCCTCGTAGAACGTCTGGGTCACCCGGCTCAATGCATCCCACAACGGTGTCTCGACCGGTGACGCCGTCGATGGGTCGTCGTGCGCTTGCACGATGTCGATGCGGTCCCGGAGATCGCCGATCGCTTCGTCGAGCAGGAGGTACACCTCGTCGATGTTCTGACCGGGCAACGTCCTGATGTCGAGCTCGATGTCGACCGTGTCGGGTATGACGTTGATCTTGGTACCACCGTGCACGATGGTGGGCGCCATCGTCGTGTGCGTACACGCATGGAACTGGCGACCCATCCCGAGTGGAAGGGACTGGCACACGTCGACGAAGCCCTCCTCTCGCAGGAGCGGTGCCGTGAGCTCGTCGGGGTAGCCCATCGACTCGATGAAGCGGCGCCACACATCGTGGAGCACGGTCGGCGGCCGGAACTCGTGGATCCTACGCACGACCTCTGCCGCCGTGACCAGGGCGTTGTCGGTGCGGAAGGGCTGCGAGGCGTGCCCCGCGGTGCCGTTCACCCGCAGCCGGCACCACGCGGTGCCCTTCTCGCCCACGATGACCGGGAGCTTCAGCCCTTCGGGGCTCGGAATCGGGATCCCTCCTGACTCCGTGATGACGTAGTCAGCGGCCACTGCGGCGCGCTCGTGCTCGACGAGGTGGTCGGCGCCGTAGGTGCCCAGAGCCTCCTCGTCGGCGACGGCGAGATAGACCAACGTGCCTTTCGGGCGGAACCCGGAGCGCGCGAGCTGCTTCGTCGCGACGGCCATCGAGGCCGTCAGGTTCAGCATGTCGACAGCGCCTCGACCCCACACGTGCGTGGAATCGTCATCGTTCGTGACCAGTTCGCCACCGAACGGGTTGCGCTGCCAGTGATCCTCGTTTGCTGGGACCACATCGGTGTGACCCATCAAGAGCAACGTCGGAGCGTTCGCATCGGATCCTTCGATGCGCGCGACAAGGCTCGTCCGTCCCTCGATTGGTTCGTATGTCTCGATGTCGAGCCCACTCGAACCGAGGTACTGCGTCAAGGTGTCGACGCTGCGCGATTCATTGCCAGACGCTGCGGTTCCGTCGTTCACACACTCGTTGCGTATGAGCTGTTGCAAGAGATCCGTGACCTCTGCGGTGATGTCGTCATGCACGTGTGTGAGCGTATGTCGTGTGCGCCACAGGTGCGCGATCGTGCGCAGACGATGCGCGAAATCATGCGTACATGAGCATCATCCGCACGCGAAGTGCAATCCTTTGCTTGACTTAAGAGTGAAATGGCGTCAAACCATGTCGTTGTGGACGGTTCGAACATCGCGACCGAAGGACGCGCTGCGCCGAGTCTGCAACAACTCGACGAAGCAGTGCGTGCCTTGCTCGCGGAGTACGGCTATGAGCATGTCACCGTTGTCGTCGACGCAACGTTCGGTCATCGCATAGATGCAAAGGAAGTGTCTGCATACGAAGAAGGTGTGTTGAACGGAGAGCTGGTCACACCGCCCGCCGGCGCGATCGGTCGTGGCGACGCGTTCGTCTTACAGATCGCAGACCGTGCCAACGCCGACGTGTTCTCCAACGATTCGTTCCAGGAGTTTCACGGCGAGTACCCGTGGCTCTTCGATGAGGGACGACTGATCGGTGGCAAGCCGGTTGCCAACGTCGGTTGGGTGTTCGTGTTGCGTGCGCCGGTGCGCGGCCCGGCGAGCCGGAGGGCGGTGCGTGACTCTCGGAAGTCGACGAAGAGCTCGAAGACCCCCCTGAGAACCCCGGAAAACCGCTGGTCGCAAGGCTGCTGAGGCCTCTCAGGCCCCGACGACCGCAGGGACGAAGGCGACCAAGGCCGGCAAGACCACCAAGAAGGCCACGGCGACGCCGGCCAAGGCCGCGAAGAAGGTGTCACTCGCGGCGCCAACCCCACTGGACGAGGCGAGTCCACCGCCGGCCCGCAGTCGACGCCGTCGTTCGGCCGGACGTCATGAGCCGATCAACGACCAGGTCGTGTACTTGACGTTCGTCGTCGATCATCCAGTCGGTTCGGTCGTCGAAGGAACCGTCGATCGCTTTGCGTCGCACGGCGCGTACGTACACGCCGGCGACGCGCAGTGTTACGTCCCGTTGCGCGAGCTCGGGGATCCACCACCGCGCAGCGCGCGCGAGGTACTGAATGTTGGCGAAACGCGCCCGTTTGTCGTGCATCGCTTCGATCCCGTTCGTCGAGGGATCGATGTGTTGCCCGTCGCGGGAACCGTCGCCGTAGCCGAAAGCGGCAGAGATGTCGCCGAGGCGGTCGCCGCAGAAGCGACCGGTAGTACCAACCAAACCACACACGCCGAGGAGGCGCACGTGTCCCCTGCAGCCAAGAAGGGTGCGGCCAGGAAACGGGCTGCGACCAAGAAGGCTCCGGCCAGGAAGAAGAAGGCAGCGGCGAAGCGGGCTCCGGCTCGTCGGAAGTCGGCCGCCCGCAAGACAACTGCCCGGAAGAGCACGGCTCGCAAGAGCACGGCCAAGAAGGCGACCAGGAAGAAGGCACCCGGTCGCAAGAAGGCCGCGAAGAAGCGGACCGCGGCTCGCAAGACCACGGCCAAGAAAGCGACGCGCAAGCGCGCCGCGTCAAGAGCCCGCAAGCGCTGAGGAGCCTTGGGGCACCCGTCATCGTCCGGGTCCGGCCGGCGTAGCGCCGGTCCGGGCCCGGAGACGGGACACCACCCGTTCGAACAACTCGCGAGGTTGCACGCCCGGCACGACGAACGAGTCGCCGAACAACCACGCGGGCGTTGCGGCGATCCCGAGTTCGCGTGCTGCTTCCATCGACGCGGTCACGGCGTCGCGTCCTTCGCCGGCTTCGAGCGCGGCACCTACCTCGCTCGATGATGCTCCGCTCCGGTTGACCAGGCTCACCAGCACGTCGGGGTCGCCGATGTCGAGGCCGGTCACGAAGTGCGCATCGAACAGCGCCTCATCGAGCGCAGGAAATGAGGCCGGCCACCTTCGCCGGACCACCTCCGCGGTCTCGAGTGCACGGCGGCTGTTCGGTACGTGTGTCGGGGCCCGGAACGACATGCCGATGGCCTCGCACTCGCGGCCGATCGCGCCGTAAACCGCCGCGAGGCGGCCGTTCGGCTTCACGTGGCGACCTTGCGGTGGTAACTCCGGGTGCAACTCGAATGGCAGCGGTGTCGTGACGACGTCGAGGGTTCGCAGGAGCGCAGTCCGGTCCCGTCCGAGGTAGCACCACGGGCAGATGTAGTCGGACCAGACCTTGACTTCCATGGTGAGCGACCACCCTAGGGTGGGCGCCGGTGAGAGTCGCGACTTGGAACGTCAACTCTTTGAAGGCCCGCTTGCCCCGCGTCGAGGCGTGGCTCGAGGAGTGCCAGCCCGACATCCTCTGCATGCAGGAGACAAAGCTCAGCGACTCCACCTTCCCGTCACTCGCGTTCTCTGCGCTCGGCTACGAAGGGCTGCACCATGGTGAGGGGCGTTGGAACGGCGTTGCCATTCTCAGCCGGGTCGGGCTCGACGAGCCCGGGGTTGGATTCGCGCCGGACGATGAGATCGTGCGCGACGAGGCGCGCATCGTGTCCGCGACGTGCGGCGGAATCAGGGTCGCGAGCGTGTACGTGCCGAATGGTCGGTCACTTGACGACGAGCAGTATCAGTTCAAGCTCGAGTGGCTCGGCCTGCTGCGCGCGCATCTCGCCGCAGTGTGCGACACAAACGCGAACGTCATGGTGTGCGGTGACTTCAACATCGCGCCCGAGGACCGCGACGTGTGGGATCCGTCGGCCGTGCACGGCGCCACTCATGTGAGTGAGCCCGAGCGTGCCGCGCTCGCAGAGCTCGAAGCATGGGGCCTGGTCGACGTCTTCCGGCGGCACTACGAGGAGGGCGGCCTGTATTCCTGGTGGGACTACCGCGCGGGGAACTTCCACAAGCACCTCGGCATGCGCATCGATCTGATGCTGGCCACCAAGCCGTTGGCCGAGCGTTCGCAGTGGGCACTCATCGATCGCAACGCACGGAAGGGGCAGTCGCCCTCCGACCACGCCCCACTCATGGTCGAGTTCGACATGGAGTCCGCGGCATGAGCGAGCAGTGCGAGCGAGTGACGCCGCAGCCGAGCGACCGCCAGGGAGCCGGATGCGTTGGGGTGTGGGGGCGTAGCCCCTGCGGAGACGCGGCATGAGCGAGCAGTGCGAGCGAGTGACGCCGCAGCCGAGCGACCGCCAGGGAGCCGGATGCGTTGGGGTGTGGGGGCGTAGCCCCTGCGGAGACGCGACGTGAGCGAGTGGGAGACACCCGAGCGGCGCGCCGAAGTCAGGCGGTTGGCAGACGCCATACGGAGCGTGATCGAGCGCTTCGTCGCAACCACTGCGCCGCTCGAGGTGTTCCACGGCGTGGCGGACGACCTCGAGGCGATCGCGGCGCGGCTCGACGAGTATCCGCAGGATCATCTGTTCATCGGGTACGCGGAGGCTGCGAACGCCGGCGACTCCGAGGGTCCGTTCGACAACAGCCCGTTGATGGGCTTGTCGAATCCTCTGGCGCCACCGCTCGTCCTCGACGTCCAGCAGGACAAGGTCGTCGGCACCGTCACCTGTGGATCGGCATACGAGGGACCACCGGGGCACGTGCACGGCGGCTATGTGGCCGCGTTGTTCGACGAGTTGCTCGGGCTGACGCAGTCATTGTCGGGCAAGCACGGCATGACCGGCCGGCTGACGGTCCACTACCGAAGCCCCACTCCGCTGTACACCGAACTGCGAGTCGAGGGAACCCTCGACCGGACCTCGGGACGCAAGATCCTGTGCTCGGGGCGCATGTACGCCGGTGACACGTTGTGCGCGGAGGCGGAGGGATTGTTCATCACGGTCGACTTCGAGCGGCTCCAGTCCATGCGCGCGGAGCGCGAGGCGTCCTTCGGTCTTTGACGACTCTCTCCAACTTTGGGTCGCCGTGGCCGGTCGAGCGACCACGGCGCACCAACATTCGTCGCCGCGGCGGTCAGCAGACGCGGTTGCGGAGCTTGGTGAGTCCGCCACCGAGCGCGGTGCGCAGCTCGGGGCGGGGGAGTCCGAGCTCGTGCTGGATGTCGCGCATCGAGCGGGGCGGTAGCCCGTCGAGACCGAAGCGGGCGAGCACGACCCGGCGCTCGAGGGGATCGAGATCGTCGAACAGATGCGAACGCGCCGCATGCAGGCTCAGCGCGTCGTCGTCGGCATCCGCGTCGATGTCCGCTCGCTCCTCGATCAAGTCGATGTCGGCGTCGGCGTCCGGATAGGGCCAGCCTTCATCGCTGGGCCACGAGTCGTCGGTGATCCAGGACAGCGAACCGGCCATGGGCTTGTTGTCGCGCCCGTCGCGCAGGCCGTCAACCGCCGTGTTCGGCAACCCAACGCTCGATGAACGGGACCTCGGCGGTGAGGTGGTCTTGCAATCCGGAGACGATCGCCTTCTCGACGCGCCGACCCACGAGCGGCATGCGAATGGCCACGTCGCCACTGCTCCGTCGCACCGTGCTCGTGCCGTCATCGGATGGGTCGAAGCGGTTCGAGCCCGAGGCCTGGAAGCGGTCGGCGTAGTGGTCGGGCTCCATGCGGAACGTGACCTCGCAGTCCACGAGGCGGTGCGTCGACACTTCCACCCAGCTGAGCTTGCTCGGATCGACGGCAGCCCGCACGACCGATGAGAGCTCAGCGACGTATCTGTAGCGAATGCGCAGCCGCACGGTCTCGCCGTCGACCTCGTGACTCAGGACCTCCGGCGGGCTGAGCGGCGGAAGTCCCGACAGCGTGGCGTAGAAGTCCGGGTTCGCGTATGCCTCGGCGACCCGGTCGGCGGGTGCAGCGATGTGCTGGACGGCGTCGAATCGCATCGGTCACCTCATGCCGAGTGGTGGCGGCCGACGATCTCGAGCACCTCGCCCGCGAACCGTTCGCTCTTCACCGGTCCGATGCCCGGAACCGACCGGAGTGCGACGGGATCGCGAGGTCGCCGGGCGGCCAACGCCACCAGCGTCTTGTCGTCGAAGATCACATACGCCGGAACGCCCGCTGCCTTCGCGCGCTGTGTCCTCCATGTGCGCAGCTCGTCGAACAGTGGACGATCGGCGGGGTCGACCTCGCGAGGACCAGCACGGCGGGACGTCCTGCTCCCGCGAGCCGCTCGCATCGTCTCGCGCACGGCCGGGATCGCTCGTGCCGCATCCGCCGGCGCCGCGCCTGCCGTCAGTGCGTCGAACAGAGGCTCGAGATCGGCAAGATACGGCGATGGTCGCCGACGAACGACCTTCGCCCCGAAGGTGCGCTCGGCCGCCCAGGTCATGCGCAGCTCGCGCTCGGCGCGGGTGACCGCGACGTAGAAGAGACGGCGCTCCTCGGCGACCGCATCCTCGGTTCGAGCATGACGGATGGGGACAAGACCGTCTTCCAGGCCGGCGAGGTGCACGATCGGCCACTCGAGACCTTTGGCGGCATGGAAGGTGGCGAGCTCGAGGGCATCGCCGGAGGCGCCTGCATCGTCTCTGCCGACCGTGGCCGACAGCCACGCGACGAGACCTGACACGGTCGGCAGACGATCTGCCTTCGTGTACTCGGATGCAAGGCGCAATAGCTCCTCGAGGTTCCGGACGCGATCGAGCTCGGCATCCGACAACGACTCTTCCTGTAGCTCCGACGCGGACAGCCTCTCTTCGAGGCCGGCCAGCTGCTCGGTGAGTGGCGCTCGAGCGCGTTGCATGGCGCGGAGGACCTCGCGCACCTCGGGCAGCTCGAGATACGGAAGCTGTCCCCGGACGCGAAACGGGATGCCGAGGCTCCGGCACGCTTCGGAGACGAGCACCGTCTGCGCGTTGGTCCGCATCAGCACGGCTTGGTGTGACCACGCCGAGCCGGGACCGTGACGGTCGAGCACGGCTCGGGCGATGCCGCGCGCCTCGCTGCGATCGTCGGCCATGCCCCGGATCGCCGGAACCAGGCCGTCGGGACGAGTGGTGCGCAGACGCAGGCCCCGCACCGCGCCGGAGTCCAACACGTGATTGGCGGTGGCAATGATTTGCGGCGACGACCGATAGTTGTGCTCCAGCGCCACGGTTGACGTTCCGGGTATGAGGCGGCTCAGCTCGCGCAACAGTCGAGGATCTGCCCCGTTCCAGGAGTAGATGGCTTGGTGCGGGTCACCGACGACGCACAGATCGCGACGATCGCCGCGCCATGCGTTCAAGAGCCGGAACTGGAGCGGGTTGACGTCCTGGAACTCGTCGACGAACAGATGCCGGAACCGCCATCGTTGCGCGGCGGCGAAGTCGCGATCGGTCTCGATCGATCGAACACAGAGGCCTAGGAGATCGTCGAAGTCCACCTGGCGCTGGCGACGTTTTTCTGCCTCGTAGGCCTCATACAGCTGGGCAATCTGTGTCGATCCGACGGACGTCTGTCGGTCCGCTGCAAGCGCGGCCTCGACATAGTCGTCGGGCGCGACAAGACGCGCCTTGGCCCATTCGATCTCGCCGGCGACGTCGATCGCCTGCACGGAAGTCTTCCGGCCCAGCAAGCGCAGCAGCAGCGGAACCTTCCGAACCAACAACTCCGGGGGTCGTGTGCCGCGGTCCGCCCACCAGCCGCGCAGCTGCGCGTACGCGAGTGCGTGGAACGTGCCGGCCGCGACGTCGTCCCGCAGACCGAGGCGTCGGAGCCGCGCCCGTAGCTCGCCAGCGGCTTTTCGGGTGAAGGTGAGCGCGAGAACGTGCCGCGCGTCTGCGGTTCGCTGGAAGCACCGGTACGCGATGCGGCGGGTGAGAACTCGGGTCTTGCCCGACCCTGCCCCGGCAATGACGGCGAGCGGCGCCGCCTCGGTGGTGACCGCCTCGCGCTGGGCCTCGTTCAGGTCCTCGAGCAAGGTGCCGTTCTCCATCGGGTGCGACCCTAACCAAGGGCTGCGACAGTGGAGCGATGATCGACGTGCCGGTGGAACGGTTCGAGGACCTCGTGGCGGAGGCTCTCGACGGCATCCCGGACGAATTGGGCCGCCTCATCGAGAACGTGGCCGTGTTCGTGAGCGAAGGTGACGGCAATCCCAACCTTCTCGGGCTCTACGAGGGCATCCCCCTCACGCATCGTGCGAACTACGGGCTCGGGTTCGGCATGCCCGACCGCATCACGATCTACCGGAGGCCGATCCTCATGCGATGCGCGACCGAGTCGGATGTCGTCGGCATGGTGCGGGTCACCGTCGTCCACGAGGTCGGCCATCACTTCGGCATCGACGACCGTCGCCTCCACGAGCTCGGCTACGGCTGAAGCTCTGCCATGAGCAGATCACTTGAATCGAATGTTGGATGGAAACGGGCGCTATAGCGCCCGTTTCTCCCCGGAGTTCGGGGGGGAAGTGCATGGAGTAATTTTCTGCCCTGTGCCGTTTCCCTCCAAGCTGCTGAACGAGGGCGAGGAGGTCGTGCTCGATCTCCGGCCGCACTGGTGGTTCATGGCGGAACCGACTGCCGCTCTCGTCGGCTCGATCGTGCTCGGCATCGTCGTCCTGATGAATGCCGGCGACGAGGGCGTGGGCCAGGGGATCAAGATCGTCACGGCGCTGATCGTGCTCGGCTGCCTGGCATGGTTCGGCATCCGCTACCTCAAGTGGGTGTCGACGAACTTCGTGGTGACGACCGACCGTGTCATCCACCGTTTCGGCGTGATCGCGAAACACGGCATCGAGATCCCACTCGAACGGATCAACACCGTCTTCTTCCATCAGTCGATCTTCGAGCGGCTCTTCGGCCTCGGTGACCTCGGCATCGAATCGGCGGGTGAGAAGGGCGCGGAGACCTTCGAGGACGTCCGCAAGCCAGCGCTCGTGCAGAACGAGATCTACCGACAGATGGAAGCGAACGCCACGCGGCTGCACGGCCCTCGCGCCGATCACGCACCCACGACGCAGCCGGAAGGCGGGAGCTCGATCCCCTTACAGCTCGACCAACTCGATGACCTTCGCAAGCGCGGCGTGATCACCGAGGCGGAGTTCGCGGCAAAGAAGGCCGAGCTCCTGAACCGCATGTGAGGATCGTCAGCCTCGTCCCATCGGTGACCGAGACGCTGCTGACGTGGCAGATCACACCGGTTGCCGTCACCAGGTTCTGCGAGCAGCCGAGCCTGCCGCATGTCGGCGGGACGAAGAATCCCGACGTGGAGGCGATCATCGAATTGCAGCCGGACGTGGTGGTGCTGTGTGACGAGGAGAACCGCCGAGAGGACGCCGACGCGCTACGGACCGCGGGGGTGCCGATCCACGTCATGACCGTCGAGTCGGTCGACGCGGTCGCGCCCGAGTTGCGCCGCTTCGCGGCCGCGCTCGGCGTCGACGAGGACGTCGAAGACCTGTCAACAACGCCGGCGCGCCTCCAGCGGACGAGCGCGTTCATCCCCATCTGGCGCCGCCCGTGGATGTCGATGAACTCGTCGACGTATGGATCGTCGTTGCTCGCGTCGATCGGTGTCCGCAACGTGTTCGGAGAAGCGCCCGACCGGTATCCGACGGTCACCTTGGAAGACGCCCACGCTCGCGAGCCGGACGTGGTGCTCGCCCCGAGCGAGCCCTATCCGTTCGGTGAACGCCATCGCGCCGAGCTCGGAACGGTCGCGCCCGTCGAACTCGTCGATGGTCAAGACCTGTTCTGGTGGGGAGTGCGCACGGGAGCGGCACGCGAGAGGTTGCTACGCCGTCTCGAACGAAGCTCCCGCTGAGGGCCGCACGGTCCACCCTTCGTCCAGCGCTCCCTCCTCAGCGAGCGCCACGACGCAACCACCCCAACCGCCCCCCGTCAGCCGTGCGCCGAACACGCCGCGCGTGGCGACGAGCCGCGCCACGAGTGCGTCCAGGGTCTCCGTGGTCACTTCGTGGTTGTCACGAAGGCTCTCATGGGATGCAGTCATCAGCGCGCCGGCACCCTCGACGTCCTCGGACGACAGCGCATCGACGAACGCGTGCACGTGTGCGATCTCCGTGACGACATGGCGAGCGCGCTTGCGCACAGCGTCGTCTTCGACCGTCTCGACGTCGTCGAGCGACGCCTTCGGCAGCGGACCGAGAAGCTCGGCCGCGCGCTCGACCTCCGCGCGGCGTTGCGCGTATCCGACCCCAGACAGCTCGCGCCGCTCGCCCGAGTCGATCACAACCACGGCGACACCCGCGGGCATGCGGACGGGCGTGACCTCGAGCGTCGTGCAATCCATCAGCAGCGCGTGGCCGTCGACGCCGAGAAGCGATGTGAGCTGGTCCATGATCCCGCACGGAACGCCGGCCGCTCGATGCTCGGCGCGCTGGCACGCCAGCGCCACCTGCGTGCGGTCGATGCGGTCGTCAGCGATGAGGGCGAGCGCAACCGCGACCTCGAGCGCGGCGCTGGACGACAGTCCGGTGCCGATCGGGATGGTGGTGCCGACCTCGCCGATGAACCCGGTCGTCGGGTGGAGCTCGGCCACCACGCCAGCGACGTAGCGCGCCCATCGTGGCTCGAATGACTGGGGTTCGGACACGCCGAGCGGTACCTCGGCCGGTTCGGGCTCGTCGCGCGACACCACGACGACTCGTTCGTGCCCGTGCCGGCCCACGATGGTCGTCTCGAGATCGATCGCCATCGGGACGACCGGTCCACCCGCATAGTCGGTGTGGCCGCCGATGAGGTTCACGCGCCCTGGCGCACGGACGACGAACGACCGGCTCACGAGACAACTGCTGCGACGTCGACGGCGCGCAACACGGCCGCCGCCGTTTCTGGCTCGACCGGGTTGACATAGAGGCCACTGCCGAGCTCGCCAGCGGCGACGTAGCGCATGACCCCCGGCGCTCGCTCTGGCACGGCGATCTCGACGTGCACGTGCGCGGACGGCCACGATCCTCCGTCGAAGGGCCGCTGGTGGAACCACAACATGTAGGGCACGGGTTGGTGCCACATGTGGTCGAGGCGCGCGAGCACGTCGACGAGCACGGCGGCGAAGTCGCGCCGGCTCGCGGCAGTCAACGAGGGGAGGTCGGGCTCGTGCGACTGCGGCGCGACCACGAGGCCGAACGGGTACATCGAAGCCCACGGGACCCACGCCCGCCATCCGCCGACGTGGGCGACGAGGCGTGCGCCGGGCTCCTCGGAGCAGAGCGGGCACCCGTCGGTCTCGGCTCGTTGCAACTCGGCGAGCGGGTTCGGGGGAACGATGTCGTACGCGTAGATCTGTCCGTGCGGATGAGCGATCGTGGCGCCCACGGCGGCTCCGCGGTTCTCGAACACCAGCACGTACGCGATCTCGTCGCGGGCGCCCAGCGTCGCCGTCCGCTCGGCCCACAGATCGACGACATTCGTTGCGCCCTCGACGCCGAGCGACCAGAAGGTCGCGTCATGCGCCGCCGCGTACAGCACGACCTCGCAACGGCCGTCGGCGAAGGTGGGCCATCGGTTGACGAACGCCCGCACGTCGTAGGGCTCCGGTGACTCGAGGCCGCCCACACAGAACGGGCACACCTCACCGGGCAGGTTGGGCCGGCCCTGCCTGGTGGCGGCCACCGCGACGGTCGCGCCCGTCAGCGCGTCCTCGCGGATCTCCGCCGTCACCGCGACAGGATCAGAGGAGCGAGCCGCTCGAGGTCTTCGGTCATCCACGGCGCGCGCATCGCGATGTTGATCTGATCGGCGCCGGCGTCGGCGTACCTCCCGAGCGCGTCGAGGATCGCGCCGTCCGAGCCGGTCAGGACACCCGGCCGGATGCCTTCGGCCAGGGCACCGAACTGCTGCCGGAGGCTGTCGTCGGTGTAGGCGAGACCGACGTTCACCGCACACGTGATCGTCGAGGGGTCGCGCCCGACGGCATCGCAATGCGAGTCGAGCACACCACGCTTGCGCGCGAAGTCGTCCGGCGAGATGAACGGAACGTTCCAAGCGTCGGCGTATCGCGCCGCGATGCGCAACGTGCGCTTCTCGCCACCACCGCCGATCCAGATGGGCAACTCGGCCTGCACCGGCTTCGGATCGCAACGGGCTTCGGTCAGCGTGAAGTGCTCGCCCTTGAAGTCCGCCACTTCCTCGCGCAGCAGCAGTCGCACGCACTGCACCGACTCTTCGAGAATGTCGAGTCGCTCTCGCGTCGACGGGAACGGGATGCCGTACGCCTCGTATTCGTTGAAGGCCCAGCCGGCGCCCAGCCCGATGTCAGCGCGACCGCCGCAGAGGTGGTCGATCGTCGTGATCGCGTTGGCGAGCACTGCTGGATGCCGGTAGCCGGCGCAGTACACGAGCGAACCGCATCGCACACGCGTCGTCTCACACGCCAGCGCGGCGTGGGCCGCGACGGCTTCGAAGCACTGGGATCCGGTGAAGTCAGCGGAATAGAAGTGGTCCCAGATGGAGATCCAGTCGAACCCGAGGGCCTCGATGCGCGCCCACAACGCGCGCAGTTGGTCGATCGTCGTGTTCTGCAGACCGGTGTGGACGCCGTAGCGGAGAGCCATGCTGTGCGGACGTTAGTCGGCGGGCTGTGGTCGGACAGCGGGAGGGACGGGCGTGGGCAGCACGTCGCGGCGAGGTCGGGGAGACCAAGAATGCGAAGGTCGACCATCGCATGGACGGCGATCGCCGGCAGCAGGCTGCCGGTCGTGAGCGTCATCGACGCGAACACGGCACCGGCGAGCCCGGTGAGCATGACGCCTCGCGGGCCCTGGTACAGGTGCGCCAAGCCGAACACGATCGATGTGATGACGATCAGCCAGCCGTCGGTGACGCCGGGCCAGACGAAGCGCACGTACGCGAAGCCGAACCCGCGGAAGACGACTTCCTCGCAGATGCCTGCCGTGACTGCGAGCACCGCGAACGTCAAGCGTTCCTCGCGCGTCCTCGGTAGCAAGGCGAGGAATCCTCGAGCCTGACGTCGCAACGGGTCGAGGAACTTCGGGTGACGCATGAACAGTGTGGTGATGATCAGCAACAGCGCGATCTGCCCGACCAGTTGTGTGGTGAACCAGGGGTCGTGCGGCATTTGGAGCCCGATCGAGGTCATGGTGCGCCCGGCGAGTGCGCCGATCGCGACGATCAGCGCGACGGTGATCCACTCGCCCGCGATCCCTCGCCGGTAGTGACGAAGGCGGGCGCCCGGATCGCTGGCCACGCGAGCCGCGAGCGTGCGGTAGCGCCGGCGTCCCGCGAGCGGCTGGACGACCACCAGCGCGAAAGCGACCAACGTCGCGAGTCCGGCCGCGAGCCATTCCACTGTCGCCAACGGTATCGAAGGAGGTGCTCTTGACCGGTCGGTCAAGCGGCGGCGAGGATGCGGCATGCCGACCGCCCCAGCCAACGGACTGGAGATCTACTACGAGACGTTCGGAGATCGCGACGGCGAGCCGCTCCTGCTGGTGAATGGACTCGGATCGCAGTGCATCTCGTACGAGCCTGACTTCTGCAACGCGTTCGTCGACCGTGGGTTCTTCGTGATCCGGTTCGACAACCGCGACGTGGGCTTCTCCACGAAGATCGACACGCCCCACATCGACTTCGGGCCGCTGCTCGCCAAGGCATTCGCGGGCGAACCGGTCGAGGCGCCGTACGTGTTGTCGGACATGGCGGACGACACGGTCGGGCTGCTCGACCATCTCGGGATCGACAGCGCGCACGTCGTCGGCATGTCGATGGGCGGGATGATCGTGCAGACGCTTGCCGTCGAGCACCTCGAGCGTGTGCGCACGATGACGTCCATCATGTCTACGACCGGCGACCGGGACGTCGGAACCTCGACCCGGGAGGCCGCCGCGGTGCTCGTTGCGCCGCCGGCGAAGAGCCGAGACGAGTACATCGCCAACTATCTCGAGCAGTGGAAGATCCTGAGCGGCCCCGTGTACTACGACGAATCACGATTCCGCACGCGTGGCGGTGCCGCCTACGACCGTTGCTATTTCCCAGCCGGAACTGGCCGGCAGCTGCTGGGGATACTCGCGTCCGGTTCGAGGGGCAACGAGTTGCGCACGCTCGACATCCCCACGCTCGTGATCCACGGCAGGATCGACCCGCTCGTCACGATCAGTGGAGGCGAGCGCACTGCTGAGGTCATCCCCGGAGCCAAGCTCCTCGTGTTCGACGAGATGGGCCACGACCTGCCGCCTGCGCTGTGGCCGCAGTACGTCGAGGCCATCACGAACCACGCGAGCGAAACGAGGAGCACTGCATGACTGCGTCCGGGCCGTTGACCGGAGTCAAGATCATCGAGCTCGCGGGGATCGGACCCGGTCCGTTCTGCGCGTTCATGCTCGCTGACATGGGCGCTGACATCGTCAAGGTCGACCGCGCGGACCGAGTCCGCGGTGGCGACCCCGCGACCCCTCCTGCGGATGTGTTGCAGCGCGGCCGTCGTTCCATCGGTGTCGACTTGAAGAGCCCCGCCGGTGTCGAGCTCGTGCTGCAGCTCGTCGAGCAGGCCGACGCACTGTTCGAGCCGTTCCGGCCGGGCGTCGCCGAACGCCTCGGCATCGGCCCGGACGACTGCCTCGCCCGCAACCCGAAGCTCGTCTACGGCCGCATGACGGGCTGGGGACAGGACGGTCCGTATGCGCACGCCGCGGGCCACGACATCAACTACATCGCGCTCGCCGGCGCACTGGAGCCGATCGGCCGTCGCGGCGAGGGACCATTGCCACCGTTGAATCTCGTCGGCGACTTCGGCGGCGGCGGCATGTTGCTCGCCTACGGGCTCGTGTGCGCGCTCCTCGAAGCGCAACGGTCGGGCAAAGGTCAAGTGGTCGATGCGGCGATGGTCGACGGCGCGGCGTGCCTGATGATGATGTTCCACGCCTTCCGGGCGATGGGCATCTGGGAGGACCAGCGCGGCTCCAACCTGCTCGACACCGGCGCGTTCTTCTACGACGTCTACGAGACGGCCGACGGCAAGTACGTGTCGATCGGGTCGCTGGAGTCGCAGTTCTACGACGAGCTGCTCCGGCTGACGGGCCTCGAAGGCGACCCGGACGTGCCATGGCAGCACGACAAGAACGAGTGGCCCCGCATGAAGGAGCGCATGCGCGAGATCTTCAAGACGAAGACGCGCGACGAGTGGTGCGAGCTCATGGAAGGCACCGACGTGTGTTTCGCGCCGGTGCTCTCGCTCGCCGAGGCGCCGGGGCATCCTCACAACGTGCACCGCAACACGTTCCTCGAGCTGCAGGGCATCGTGCAGCCGGCGCCGGCGCCGCGTTTCAGCCGAACACCTGGTGACGTGCAACGCCCGCCGGCGCACGCCGGCCAGCACACGGACCAGATCCTCACGGACTGGCTCGACGCCGATTCCGACCGCATCGCCAAGTTGCGCGCCGACGGAGCTGTGGCCTGAGCGTCGTTTGGGCGATCTGTCATCGACCGGATGACGGGACGCCCAAGCATCCGTGTGGGGATGCCCGCCGAGCGCGTTAGCTTCCCGGCGATGGCCACCTTGGTCTGCTTCCACGCCCACCCGGACGACGAGTGCATCATCACGGGAGGCGTGATGGCAAAGGCGGCGTCGCAGGGCCACCGCGTCGTCCTCGTCGTCGCGACGAAGGGCGAGAACGGCGAGGTGCCCGAAGGGTTCCTCGGGGCGGAGGAGTTGCTCTGGCAGCGCAGGGTGGACGAGACCCGTGCGTCAGCCGGCGTGTTGGGCGCGCGGCGCGTCGAGTTCCTCGGCTACGTCGACTCGGGGATGATGGGCACCCCCGAGAACGACCTCCCGGGCTCGTTCTGGACCGCGGACATCGACGAAGCAGCCGGTCGCCTCGCCGCCATCCTCGACGAGGAGAATGCGGACGTGTTGACGACGTACGACGACAACGGCGGCTACGGGCATCCGGATCACATCCAGGTCCATCGGGTCGGCTACCGCGCCGCGGAAGTAGCCGCGACGACACCGCGCGTGTACGAGGCGACGCTGAACCGCGACCACATCATCCGAGGTCTGCGTGAGCGCCGGGGACTCGGTCCGCCCGACGACGTCGACGCCCCAGACTTCGAGAACGACGAGAACTTCGGCAAGCCGGAGTCCGTCATCACCGCCGAGGTCGATGTCAATGCCTTCCTCGACCACAAGCGACGGGCGATGCAGGCGCATCCGAGCCAGATCAGCGACCAATCCTTCTTCTTGACCATGCCGGAGGAGGGCTTCGCGTATGGGTTTGGCACCGAATGGTTCATCCGCCGCGGTCAAGGGCCGGGCATCACCGAAACCGACCTGTTGTGACGGTGGTGTGATGCCTGCCAAGTGGACCCACACCGGCTACGCGCAACAGCTGCTGTTCGGCGCGGGACGGGTGCCCGACGTGAGCGGGCTGCTGCGCACGCTCGGCGTGCGGCGGGCCCTCCTGGTGACGACCGAAGGACGCAACGCCAGCGCGGACGGCGCTCGGGTTCGCGGTGCGCTCGGCAACGCGTTGGGGTCGACGTTTGCGGAGGTGACGTCGCACGTTCCTGTTCCCCTCGTGCAGAAGGCCGTGCAACAAGCTCGCCGCGATGGCGTCGACGCGGTCGTGTCGTTCGGCGGGGGATCGTGCGCGGATCTCGGAAAGGCGGTGTGCTTCTTCACCGAGCAGGAAGCAGGCACACCAGGTGCCTCGTTCGCGGACCGACCGGCCCTTCCGCACATCACGATCACCACCACATACTCGGGAGCGGAGCTCACGGGCTTCTTCGGGATGACTGATCCGGCGGCGCGCCAGAAGACGGGCGCAGGCGGTCCGACCATTACACCGATCGCTGCGATCTACGACCCCGAGCTCACGTTGTCGACCCCGCCACGCGTGAGCGCGGAGACCGGCATGAACGCGCTCGCCCACTGCGTCGAGGTGGTGTATTCACCGCATCGCACGCCGGAGGCGGAGGCGATCGGTCTCGCAGGCGCACGCCGGATCGCGAAGGCGCTGCCGCTCGTGGTCGACGACCCCGACGATGTCGACGTGCGCGCCTCGATGCTCGAGGGCTCTGCGCTCGCGGGCCGCTGCCTGCAGAATGGCACGATGGGAGTGCACCACGGGCTCTCGCAACTCGTCGGCGGACGCACGGGCATCGCGCACGGGCTCGCCAACGCCGTGATCCTGCCGCACGCCCTCCGGTTCAACGCTGAAGTCGCGCCCGACGAGGTGCGCCGGCTCGGCGACGCGATCGGTGCGGCGGACGACCCCGCCGGTGCGATCGCCGCGCTGGTCGAACGGCTCGGGCTGCCGACCCAGTTGGCGGACTGCGGTGTGACCCTCGAGGATCTCGACGCGGTGTCGCGCCTGTCGCAGGGCAATCGCAACGTGCAGCTCAACGTCCGCCCCGTCTCGGAGGACGACGCCCGGGCGATCCTCGTCGCTGCCTATTAGTCGCTGTCTCCGCCGAGTGCGTCTTGTCGCTGGCGCTTCCCTCGCCGCCCGACGCTCGGCCGAATCCTCGTCACAACTAGCCTGATGGCATGAGTGAGACGCCGGATCCGCGCTGGCGGGGTATCAACCACCTCGCCTTGATCACGAACGACATGGACGCAACCGTCCGCTTCTACCACGGCGTGCTCGGTGCCAGGCTCGTGAGCCACCTGGGTAACGAGCACCTCCGCCACTACTTCTTCGAGATCGGTCCCGAGCAGACCGTGGCGTTCTTCGAGTACAAGAACCACAAGGTCAAAGCGTTCGCCAAGCCGGCGGGCATCCCCGACGCGAGGGCGGTCCAGTTCGACCACCTCTCGTTGAACCTCGCGGACGAACACGCGCTCGAGGAATTGCAGGTCCGGCTGAAAGAGCACGGCTGCGAGGTCACCGACGTCGTCGATCATGATTTCGTCCGGTCGATCTACTTCACCGACAACAACGGCATCGCGCTCGAAGCATCGTGGTGGGTGACGGACGCGACCGGACGCGAAGCCGATTACGGCGACGAGCAACTCTTTTCGGACTCCGATCCCGTGCCGGCGGTCGCCGAGATCGCCGCCGGCGGTTTGGCGTCGACGGGCACGCCGACTGCGCTCGTGCAGGAGCCGACCGACATCCCCGACCCGGTCTGAGATTCGATGGCTCAAGTCATCAAGATCAACGCGATCACTGTTCCGCCGGACAGTGGTGACGAACTGGCCAAGCGGTTCGCGGCACGTGCAGGTGCGGTGGACGACCAGGACGGGTTCGAAGGATTCGAGCTGCTGAAGCCGACGGACGACCGCAACGTGTGGCTCGTAGTGACTCGCTGGCGCGACGAAGCCTCCTTCCAAGCGTGGGTCAACAGCCCCGCCTTCGGCCACGGACACCAGGGGACCGACAAACCTTCGCCGCACGGTGGACCGGTGTCGACCGGCAGTGAGCTGTGGTCCTATGTCGTCGCGGGCGGCTCCAAGGCTTGAGCCTGCGTTCGCAGGTCAAGTCTCAGCTCGAGCACCATCCTGTCGTCAGCGCTCGCGTCGTTGACGCGTTGCGTCGCGTCGGCGGCGCGCGTGCACGTCCCGAATCCGTCGCACGGGCTCGTCGAGACCAGCGCGTCGTTGAACCCCGCGTTCCGGGTCGAAGACGATCGAACGTCGGTCAGGGTGACCGTCACGACGCTTGATGACCACGTCGCGTCCGTGGGACCCCGCGCCCGCGTCGGCGTGATCAAAGCGGACGTCGAGAGCCTCGAGCACGAGGTGCTCGAAGGCGCGGCGTCGCTCGTGTCGAATGATCGTCCCTATGTCATCGTCGAAGTGCTCCCGACGAGCAATGTCGAAGCCCTCGAGACGGTCCGTGCATCGTATGGCTATGTCGACGTGTGTCTTCGGCCACACGACGCCCTCGTGGGCAGCGCGATCGCGTTCGATTCGGATGGTTGGAACCATTTGTTCATCCCCGCTGAGACGCTCGACGCAGGCTTGGCGCTCGTGGGGTCGTGCGGCCTCGACGTCCGGCGGTAGCCTGGCCCACTACGTGCACGACCCATCCAGGGGGTTGGAATGAAGCGGATCCTGCCCGTCGACGAGTTGGCCCGTGACGAACGGTTCGAGCGCATCAAGATCGAAGACGTCGTGTTCGATCCGCGCAACGCAACGTTCCGTCAGTCCGCCAAGGACAATCGCCAGGGGTTCAGGGTCGAGAACCCCGACGTGCCCGACTCGGCTCGCAGCCTGATGCACGGCATCTTCGTCGGTGAGATCCAGGCGCTCGAAGGCGCGGGGCGCACGTGTTGGGACTTCGACACCGGTGACGGTCGCGAGCAGACACCGTTCGCGCTGAAGCTCGACATGGCGCGGCAGTGTTGGGACGAGGCTCGGCACGTCGAGATCTCGTGCAAGCTTTCCGAGCACATGGGTTCGGAGATCGGCGAGTTCGGTGAGCAGGTGCTGCTGTACGAAGCCGCGTGCAACCCCGATCCGGTGTTGCGGCTCACCGGTGTGAACCGCGCCCTCGAAGGACTCGCCATCGACGTGTTCAACACGATGAAGGAGTTCGGCGCCGCCAGCACGGACCCGGTGCTCGAGTTCTGCGAGGACTGGATGCTCGCTGACGAGGTCACGCACGTGAAGATGGGTTCGGATTGGTTGCGGCGGTTGACCGATACCGATCCCGAGCGCCGTCAGCAGGCGCTCGACTTCCAGCGGACGGTCGACAAGCTGTTCAGCTTCGGTGGCTTCCGCGGCGAAGAAGAAGAGAACCCGGTCCATCTGGCGCGCAAGTTCCGCGGCCTCGCCGGGTTCTCCGACGAGGAGATCACGGAACTGGTCGACACCGCGGCCGAGGCGTACGCCGAGGCGCAGGCGATGCAAGCTGCCGCCACCGGCGCTTGACGTCGCGACCCAGCCTCTAAGTTCCAGCCATCCCCGCCACGTTCTTCGCCGCGCTCGTCCTGCTCCAGATCCACGAGGGGTGGGCCTGGTTCGTGATCATCGGAAACGGCCTCGCAGGACTCTGGGCTCTCGGCGCGCACTGGCTGCCGAGTCTCCGCACGAGGGCGCTGTGGTGGTTCACGATCGTCGTCGAGGTCGCGATCTTCGTGCAGGCCGGACTCGGTGTCGCGCTGGTGAACGTCGAGAAGATCGACCCGCCGCAGTTCCATCTGTTCTACGGCTTCGTCGCCATCATCACCGTCGGCATCCTGTACTCGTACAAGACGACGTCGCCGTGGGTGCGCGAGCACATCTACCTCGTGTACGGGGGCGGCAGCCTGTTCCTCATGGGACTCGGCATCCGTGCGCTCCTGGTGGGCCCGCGCTGACCCGCCTGCGCTCGAGCCGTCGAAATTGCGTGCGCCAGGTACACGGCATGTGCCTCACGCACGCCGAAACGCGAGGGGGGAGGAGAGATGATCGCTACAGGTGGACGACTGGACAGGTGAGGGTCCGCGTGATGCCGTCGATCATCTGGACGCGGCTCACGACCATCTTGCCGAGCTCGTCGACAGACGCCGCTTCTGCACGCGCGATGACGTCGTACGGGCCCGTCACGTCTTCGGCCGACACCACGCCGTCGATCGCGGCGACCTCCGTGGCCACCTGTGCAGCCTTGCCCACCTCGGTCTGGATGAGGATGTACGCGCTCACTGCCACGGGGCCGGACCTTACAACCGGTCCGGAGCCGAGGTCCGGTTCGTCCTAGTTGGCCAGGCGCTTTTCGAGCTCGCGCAGCTCGTCGCGCAGCTCGTCGGGCATGCGCTCGCCGATGTGGGCGTAGTGCTGCTCGATCCTCGGGACTTCCTGACGCCAGCTGTCCGCGTCGACCGACACGAGCTGGGCCATCGTCTCGCGACCGAGGTCGAGTCCGCTGATGTCGATCGCCTCCGGCGTGGGAACGCGGCCGATCGGCGTGTCCACGTACCCACCGTCTCCGTTCACGCGCTCGACGATCCACTTCAGCACGCGGCTGTTGTCCCCGAACCCTGGCCAGAGGAACGAGCCGTCGTCGCCCTTGCGGAACCAGTTCACCCAGAACAGCCGCGGCAGCTTGCCGGCGTCGGCGTTGTCACCGATCTCGAGCCAGTGCCCGAAGTAGTCGCCCATGTTGTAACCGCAGAACGGCAGCATCGCGAAGGGATCGAACCGCAGTTCTCCAACGGTGCCGGCCGCAGCTGCTGTCTTCTCCGACGACATGATCGAACCGAGGAACACACCGTGGTGCCAGGACTGTGCCTCTGTCACGAGCGGGACGTTGGTGGCTCGGCGGCCACCGAAGAGGATCGCGGAGATCGGCACGCCGTTGGGGTCCTCCCACTCGGGTGCGATGGACGGGCACTGCGAGGCCGGCGCGGTGAAGCGGGCGTTCGGGTGCGCGGCCGTCGTCTTGCTCGACGGCGTCCAGTCGTTGCCCTTCCAGTCCACGAGGTGCGCCGGGGGCTCGGGGGTCAGGCCCTCCCACCAGACGTCGGCGTCGTCGGTGCGCGCCACGTTCGTGAAGATGCAGTTGCCCCACAATGTCCTCAGCGCGTTGGGGTTCGTCGCTTCACCGGTGCCGGGCGCGACACCGAAGAAGCCGGCCTCCGGGTTGATGGCGTACAAGCGGCCGTCGTCGCCGAACTTCATCCACGCGATGTCGTCGCCGACGGTCTCGACCTTCCAACCCGGCAGGGTCGGGATCATCATCGCCATGTTCGTCTTGCCACACGCGGACGGGAACGCAGCCGCGATGTACTTCTTCTCGCCGGTGGGGGGCGTGACGCCGAGGATGAGCATGTGCTCTGCCATCCAACCGTCGTCGCGCGCCATCGTCGACGCGATGCGCAACGCGAAGCACTTCTTGCCGAGCAACGCGTTGCCGCCGTAGCCCGAGCCGTAGCTCCAGATCTCCCGGGTCTCGGGGAAGTGGACGATGTACTTGTTGTCCGCGTCGCACGGCCACGCCACGTCGTCACGCCGGTTGCCGTCGTCGTCCACGAGTGGATACCCGACCGAGTGGAGGCACGGGACGTACTCGCCGTCGCCGAGCACGTCAAGGACGGCCTGCCCCATGCGCGTCATGATCCGCATCGACACGGCCACGTACGGCGAATCGGTGAGCTGCACGCCGACGTGCGCGATCGGTGAGCCGAGCGGCCCCATCGAGAACGGGACCACGTACATCGTGCGCCCGCGCATCGATCCTTCGAACAGGCCGCGCAGCACGGCCTTCATCTCGGCGGGATCACGCCAGTTGTTGGTCGGTCCGGCGTCGATCTCCTGCTCGGAGCAGATGAAGGTCCGGTCCTCGACTCGGGCGACGTCGCCGGGATCGGACAGCGCGAGATAGCTGTTCGGCCGCTTGGCCTCGTTCAGCTGCTCGAACGTCCCAGCCGACAGCAGGCGCTGGCACAGCCGCTCGTACTCCTCGGCCGACCCGTCGCACCACTCCACGCGCTGGGGCTGACACAACGCCGCGGCGTGTTCGATGAACTCGAGCAACCGGTTGTTCGAGGTGGGCGAGGACTGGGTGGACGACACAGGACCTCCGACGTCGTTGTCAGGCCGGCTCGTGAGGAGTTGGTTCGTTGCTTCGCATCGGAAAGCCCGGCGTGCCCATGTCGACCTCGGACCCGAGGCGCAGATGGGTGGCCAATCCGTCGTCGCCGACGTCGAAGACGACACGCTGGCCTTGACGGACCATGCGGAAGACCGATCCATCGAGCGCTCGAGGATCGAGGTCGTACTCGCTCAGGTCGGTGTCGCACAGGATCACGCCATCGCCCGTACCAGGGTCATACGACTTGATCACGCCTTGCACCGATCGGGGCTCCCTCACATCGGGTAAAGAATGAGGCTACCCGTGAGCCGGGAACGGCAGCCACTCGGGGCCACCGACCGTGGGTCGCTCAGTGCGCTGCTTTTCGGATCTTGCCGGCTTTGATGCACGACGTGCAGACGTGCATGCGCTTCGTGGAGCCGTTCACGACGGCCCGAACTCGCTGGATGTTCGGATTCCAGCGCCGCTTCGTGCGCACGTGGGAATGGCTGATCGTCATGCCGAACGATGGCTTCTTGCCGCACACCTCACACACCGCAGCCATGACTACGACCACCTGTCGTTCTCGGGATCCGGTCGGGACGGAAGCATCAACGCTACCGCAAGGCTCCCGGGCGCCCAAGTGGCGCCCAACTAGCCTGGCGTCGTCATGCCCCCGCTGGACACGCTCGGCCCCGACCAGCTGCGCAAGGTGATCCACACGTACCGGGACGCGCTGCGCGCCCACCAACAGGTCATCAATCGGCTGAACGTCTACCCGGTCCCGGACGGCGACACCGGAACGAACATGGCACTCACCCTCGAGTCCGTGTGCGAGGAGCTCGCGAGCGGCGACGGCGACAGCGGCATGGCGCAGACGTGCAAGGCCATCAGCCACGGGTCGCTCATGGGCGCCCGCGGCAACTCCGGCGTGATCCTGTCACAGGTCCTCCGCGGCATGTCCGACGCGCTTCGCGACCACGCGGCCGTGGACGGCCCGGCCTTCGCGTCGGCGCTGTCAGCGGCGTCGGACGCGGCGTACGGCGCCGTGATGAAGCCGGTCGAGGGCACCATTCTCACCGTCGTTCGCGAGGCGGGGGAGGCCGCCGTGTCCGCCGTCAAGGATGACGCGCGCTCGCTTGTGGCGGTGGTCGAAGCGGCCCGCACGCAAGGTGCCGACGCGCTGTCACGCACGCCGGAGATGCTGCCGGTGCTGAAGCAGGCGGGTGTTGTCGACGCCGGCGGTGCCGGCTTCCTCCTGCTGCTCGACTCGGTGCTCCACGAGCTCGACGGCCGCCCGCTGCCCGAGGCAGAGCCGGTGCCCGAGGGGGCGGGCGTCGATGCGGGAACGGGCGCACGCGCTCGGATCGACGACCTGGAGCACAGCGATCTCCGGTACGAGGTCATGTACTTCCTCGAAGCGGACGACGACACGATTCCGGCGTTCAAGAACGTGTGGGCAGGCATCGGTGACTCGATCGTGGTCGTCGGCGGTGAAGGCATCTGGAACTGTCACATCCACACCGACGACATCGGCGCCGCCGTCGAGGCCGCCCTGGACTGTGGCCGGCCGCGCAACATCCGCATCACCGATCTCCTGGACCAGGTCGAAGAGGAACGATGGGTGCGCGAGGGGGTCGCCGCTGGCGGGGGCGTCGAGGAGCCGCCGCACCTCGACGAACCCGTGCCGACTGCGGTGGTCGCGATCGCCACCGGAGATGGCGTGCGCCGCATCTTCTACAGCCTCGGCGCGCAACGGATCGTCACCGGCGGTCAGTCGATGAACCCGTCGACTTCGCAACTGCTCGATGCCGTCGAGTCGGCGCCTGCTGACGAGGTCGTCATCCTGCCGAACAACAAGAACATCGTGCCGGTGGCGGAGCAGGTGCGCGATCTGACGCGGAAGGCGGTCCGGGTCGTGCCGACGAGCGGCATCGCGGAAGGCTGTGCCGCGCTCGTGGCGTACGACCCCGAGGCATCCGCAGATGACAATCTCCGCTCGATGACCGAGGCCGCGGGCAACGTCGCTGCCGGTGAGGTCACCCGAGCCGTGCGCGACTCGGCTTGTGATCTCGGTCCCATCGCAGAGGGCGACTTCCTCGGGGTCTCGAACGACGGCATCAAGGCGATCCATCCCACGCTTCCCGGCGCCGCGATAGGACTGTTGGACGCGCTGCTCGAGGACGACCACGAGATCGTCATGATCATCGAGGGGGAGGGCGCCACGCCCGCGAGCACGCGTGCCATCACGGAGTGGATCGCGCACGAACACGAGGACCTCACTGCCGAAGTCCTCCACGGCGGACAGCCGCTGTACCCCTATCTGTTCGGCATCGAGTAGTGGCCCGCGCGCTCAGTCAACTGGCCGCGACACCGGTCACCGTGTTGAAGGGCGTGGGACCCGAGCGGGCTCGGGCTCTCGAGCGCCTCGAGGTCACGAACGTCCTCGACGTCTTGACGTACTACCCCCGCCGGTACCTCGATCGCACTCGAGAGGCGAAGATCGCGGACCTGCGCGTCGGCGAAGAGGCGACGGTTCTCGTCGAAGTGAAGTCGACCACCGGGCGGCATACGCGTGGCGGCAAGGCGCTGGTGACGTGTGACGTCACCGACGGGTCGGCGCACATACGGCTCACGTTCTTCAACCAGTCGTGGCGGGAACGGCAGCTACGGAAGGGGATGCAGGTGCTCGTGTTCGGCAAGCTCGAGGTGTACCAGGGGCGCAAGCAGATGACGAACCCGGTGGTCGACCTCGTCGGCGACCGCACCGGGAAGCTCATCCCGGTGTACCCACAGTCCGACAAGGCGCGCGTCTACACGTGGGACATCGCCCGCTGGCTCGACGAGGTGCTCGAGCGCGCAGGCGAGTTCGAGGAGCCAGTACCGCATGCGGTGCTCGATCGCTTCGACTTCGTCGACCGCAGTGCCGCGTTCCACAGCATCCACCATCCGGAGACGATGCACGAGCAGGAAGAGGCGCGCCGCCGGCTCGTGTTCGATGAACTGCTGCGGCTGCAACTCGCGCTCGTGCTTCGCAAGCGGGCGCTCGAAGGTCGATCGGCGGGCATCGTCCACGACGTGGGAGGCGAGTTGGTCAGACGCTTCGACGCCGGGCTTCCGTTCGAGCTGACCGGCGCCCAGCGACGCGTCATCGAGGAGATCGAACGCGACCTCGCGCGAAGCCATCCGATGCATCGGCTGTTGCAGGGTGATGTCGGCAGCGGCAAGACGGTGGTCGCCCTGAGCGCACTGTTGGTTTCCGTCGAAGGAGGCCATCAGGGTGCGTTCATGGCGCCGACCGAGGTTCTGGCGGAGCAGCACGCGCTCACCGTGCGCGCTCTCCTCGAGGACTTCACGATGCCCGCCGACAACCTGCTCGGCGAGCGTCCGCTGCAGGTCGACCTGCTGACGGGTCGCACCACGCCGACGGAGCGGAAGCGGATGTTGGGGCGGGTCGAGAGCGGCGAGACCGACATCCTGATCGGCACCCACGCGCTGATCGAAGAGGGTGTGGACTTCCATTCGCTCGGTGTCGTCGTCGTCGACGAGCAACATCGGTTCGGCGTGGAGCAACGGGCGGCGTTGCGCGAGAAGGGCGCGGGTTCGGTGGTGCCGGACGTCTTGGTGATGACGGCTACGCCGATCCCTCGCACCGCGGCGATGACGGTGTACGGCGACCTCGATGTCTCCGTGCTCGACGAGATGCCACCGGAACGAATGACGATCACGACGACCTGGGAGAAGGTCGGCCCCGGCGACCTGACACTCAGCGAGCTGGCAGTGTGGGCGAAGGTGCGCGACGAGATTGCCCAAGGACGTCAGGCGTACGTCGTGTGCCCGCTCATCGAGGAGTCCGAGAAGCTCGAAGTTCGATCCGCGGAGGAAACGTACGACGAGCTGTCACGTGCCGAGCTTGCTGGCCTGCGTCTCGCGCTCTTGCACGGCCGCATGACCTCGGGCGAGAAGGAGAAGACGATGACGCTGTTCCGGTCCGGCGCCATCGATGTGCTCGTCTCCACGACCGTGATCGAGGTGGGAGTCGACGTCCCGAACGCGACGCTGATGGTGGTCCTCGACGCGGACCGGTTCGGCATCGCGCAGCTCCACCAACTCCGCGGTCGGGTTGGACGCGGACCCGGGCTCGCCTCGTGGTGCGTGCTCGTCGGCGCCGGTGCGACGCCGGAGGCGGAGGAGCGGTTGGCCGCCGTTGTGCGGACCCAGGACGGTTTCGAGCTCGCCGAGATCGATCTCGACATTCGGGGTGAAGGCACGATCATGGGCGAACGTCAGAAGGGCCGTAGCGACCTGAAGTTGGCGTCGTTGCGCCGCGACCGAGAATGGGTCGCACGGGCGAGGGACGTGGCGATCGAACTGGTGGACGACGACCCCGGTCTGTCCGACCATCCGCACCTTCTTGCCGAGGTCGAAGCATTCCTCGACGACGAGGACCGCGAGTACTTGCTCAAGGGCTGACGCCCCGTCGTCGAGTCACTCGGTGAGGTCGTCGGCTTCGAGCTCGAGGTACCAGACGTCGGCGCAGTCCGCGCAGCGGTACGCCACGACATCGCCGACCTGCCAGCCGAACTCCGGCTCGACCGTGAGGCGGCCGCAGCTTCCGCCGCAGTCCACGCACACAATTCGGTCGGCGATCATGTCACCGGAGGCGGCGTTCGAACTGCGCGACGCCCGCGGCGAAACCCTCGGCGAAAATCGTGTCGCGGCCGAGCCGGTCCTCGTTCGCCAGTGCGTCCTCGACGCCGAGACCGAGTCCTTCGTAGACCGACCGTCGGTCGTTCAGAACGGCGCGCCACGGGAACGAGGCGAGCTGATTCGCGAGCTCGACTGCGGTGTCGAGCGCGGCGCGCGGAGAAACGACGCGGTTCACGAAGCCGATGCGCTCCGCTTCGGCCACGTCGAACTCGCGCCCGGTGAGGATCAGATCGAGCGCGCGACCGAGCCCGACGATGTGCGGCAACCGGTACGTGCCGCCGTCGATCAGGGGGACGCCCCAACGGCGTTCGAGGCAGCCGAAGCGCGCGGTCTCGCTCGCGACACGTAGGTCGCACCACGCGGCAAGCTCGACGCCGCCGGCCACACACCATCCTTCGATCGCCGCGATGACCGGCTTGGCGAGTGCAAGCCGTGTCGGACCGAGTGGACCCGACGGTCGGAGGTCGGGCAGATCACGCAGGTTCGCACCCGCGCAGAACGCGATGTCGTCACCGGTGAGGATGGCGACCTTCGCCTCCTCGTCCGCGTCGAACGCGACGAACTCGTCGTGCAGCCGAGCCGCGGTCGCGCTGTTGACCGCGTTGCGGGCATGCGGCTGGTCGATGCGTACGACCCGCACGGCCTCGGTGGGGGCTTCCATGGACGCGCACGTTACGTTCCGAGCATGCGGGTCGTCGCGGGGTCAGCGCGAGGCATCCGGCTCGTCGCCCCACCGGGCTACAGCACGCGACCGACGAGCGATCGGGTGCGGCAGGCGACGTTCAACGCCCTCGGATCGCTCGGTGTCGTCGAAGAGGCGGCCGTCCTCGATCTCTTCGCCGGGAGTGGCGCGATGGGGATCGAGGCGCTGTCGCGTGGAGCGAGGCGAGCCACGTTCGTCGACAACGACCGGACGGCGCTCGAGTCGATTCGCGCCAACCTCGAAGTCACCAAGCTCGCCTCGGCGGCGACGGTGATCCGCGCCGACGCGCCGCGCTTCGCGATGGAGCACGCGGCGGGCTTCGAAGTAGCGGTCATCGACCCGCCATATTCGTTCGATGGTTGGGACGTCTTGCTCGCCGCGCTGCCCGTGCCGATCGTCGTCATCGAGAGCGACCGGGAGATCGACGCCGGTACGGCATGGGCCGTGGTGAGGTCACGTCGATATGGCAGTACGGTTGTGACCATCTCCCGCTCCCGCCGTGCCGACCCCGAGGAGACGTCGCTGTGACGACAGTGCTGTATCCGGGCTCGTTCGACCCTTTCCACAACGGACACTGCGAGCTCGTGGAGACGGCTGCGTACTTGTTCGATCACGTCGTGGTTGCCGCCATGCGGAACCCGCAGAAGGGAGAACCGCTCTTCACGCTGTCGGAGCGTCAGGCGATGATCGAAGAATCGCTCGCGCATCTCGACAACATTCGCGTGGTGCAGTTCTCGAAGCTCGTCGTCGACGTCGCGAAGGACGAGGGAGCCGACTTCATCATCAAGGGCCTGCGAGCCGTCTCGGACTTCGAGAACGAGATGGCCCAGGCGCAGGTCAACCTCAATGTGTCGGGAGTGCACACCGTCTTCCTGCCTTCGGCGTCAGCGAGCTCGGCAATTGCCTCGAAGTACATTCGTGACATCGCGCGTTTCGGCGGAGACGTGTCGTCGATGGTGCCCGAGCCAGTGGCGCTGCGCATCCGGGAGCGATTCTCGAAGCCATGACGATGTACGACGACGAGAGCGCGCACGCCGCCGAGGCGACCCCCGCGGGGAGCACGGTGCATCCCTCGAGCACCGGTTCGACTCCGTCGTCGGCGCTGAGCTACCAGCATCCCGAGAGCGAGGCGCTGCTTCGCCGAGTCGCGGAGATGATCTCCGGCGCGCGACCGATGCCGCTGTCGGCATCGGTGATGATCAATCGTGAAGAAGTGCTCGAGCTTCTCGAGGAAGCCATCGAGCGTCTGCCGGACGAGCTGCGGGCGTCGCGGTGGCTCCTCAAGGAGCGCGAGGAGTTCCTGACGAGGACTCGACGTGATGCCGATGACATCCTCGACGCGGCGCGCGCACGTGCAGAGCGAATGGTGCAACGCACGGAGGTCGTGAAGGCCGCGGAACTGCGGGCGCGCCAGACCGTCGACGCGGCAGAAGAAGAGGCGCGGCGGCTGCGTCTCGAGTGTGAGGACTACTGCGACCAGAAGCTCGCGAGCTTCGAGATCGTTCTCGAACGAACGATGAAGACAGTTGCCGCGGGCCGAACCAAGCTCCAGGGCAATCCACTGGCGGGAACGTCAGAGGCGCCGGCCGAGCCGGGCGGGGCAGACGACATGAGCGGGCAGGCGTTCTTCGACCAGGACCAGTAGCCCGTGACCGTGCACGCCTCCCCGTTTGCCGTGGGGGTCAGCGAACTGTTGCGGCACCCCGGAACGCGGCGCGAGGTGCTGGCGACCGCGCCTCTCGACGACCTGGCGCTCAGCTCGGCGCGCGTCCTCGAGGGATCGGAGATCGAAGCGCAGCTCACGCTCGAAGCGCTCGGCGACACGTCCGTCACTGCCACCGGGACGATCACCGCGGAATGGATGGGCGAGTGCAGGCGCTGCCTGGCGACGGTCGAGGGCACGCTCCGCACAAGCGTGCTGGAGATCTTCGAGTCTCGACCTGTCGAGGGGGAGACGTATCCACTGGAGGGCGATCGTGTCGATCTCGAGCCGATGGTGCGCGACGCGGTGCTGCTCGCGCTCCCGCTCGCGCCGCTGTGCGAGGACGCGTGCGCCGGACCGGATCCGGAGCATCGCCCGATCGGCACCGCCGACGACCCGCAGACCGACGACCGCTGGGCGGCGCTGAAGCAACTGAAGTTCGACTGAATCGTCCGAGTTCCGGTTTGCGACGCCCGGGCGTCTGACCACATGTCGTGTGGTGGAACGCCCGGGCGTCGGACCGGTTAACGTGTTTCGTTCGCCGGGTCCGGCGCGAGCGGCGAGGGAAGCGCGAGCGACGAGCCGTACTCGAGCGAGCGACCCGCAGGGGAGTGAGCGAGAGCGAAGTCATGGCTGTTCCGAAGCAGAAGACATCGAAGTCGAAGAGCCGGAGCCGGCGGGCGAGCGCGTGGACGCTCAAGCCGCCGGCGCGCAGCGTGTGCCCTCGGTGCAGTGCCGCCAAGCTTCCTCACGTCGTGTGCCCGAACTGCGGCTGGTACCACGGCCGTCAGGCCGTCGACGTCGAGTAGGGAACCCATGAGCCGCCTACCCATCGCGGTCGACGCGATGGGTGGAGACAAGGCGCCGGGCGAGATCGTCCGAGGCGCGGTGCGGGCTGCCGAGGAGGTGGGTGATGTCGTCCTCGTCGGACGGCCCGACGAGATCGGGACGGACCACGGCCTGGCGGTGGTTCCGGCGTCCGAGGTCATCGCCATGGACGCCGACCCGGGGTCGAGCGTTCGGCGGATGAAGGACTCGTCGCTGGTGCGAGCCGCAGAGGCCGTCCGGGACGGGAAAGCGTCGGCCATGGTGTCGGCCGGCAACACCGGCGCCACCATGGCGTCCGCGCTCTTGCGCATGGGCCGGATCAAAGGAGTCGCGCGGCCGGCCATCGCCACGCCGATCCCGGTTCCCGGCGGAACGCCCACGGTGCTCCTCGACGCCGGCGCGAACGCCGAATGCCAGCCGCAGTGGCTGGTCCAGTTCGCGCAGATGGGCGCCGTGTTCGCCCGCGAGCGCTACGGCGTCGCCCGGCCCAAGGTCGGCCTGCTCTCCATCGGCGAGGAAGCGAGCAAGGGGAACGCGCTGGTCAAGGACACGTTTCCGCTGCTCTCGGAGGCGGAGCTCGCCGGTCAGTTCGTCGGCAACGTCGAAGGCCGCGACATCATGACCGATGACGTGGACGTTGTCGTGACCGACGGTTTCACCGGCAACGTGGCTTTGAAGACCCTCGAAGGTGGCTTGAAAGCCCTGGTGAACGCCTTGTTCGCCGTCCTCGGCGCCACCGACGAGGCCAAGGCGGCCGCCGCAGTGCTGCTGCCCCAGCTGCTCCCGTTGTACTCCGAGCTCGACCCTGATTCCTACGGCGGAGCGATGCTGCTCGGCGTCGACGGCGTCTGCATCATCAGTCATGGCTCGTCGTCGGCGACGGCTGTCGTGAACGCGGTGCGGGTCGCGGCCGAGATGGTGGATCACGGGGTGGTGGACCAGCTTCGGACCGCGGTAACTGCCTGACCCCAACTTGTCCACAGGCATGCACAAGCGCACAAGCAGCGACCGAGGGTAGAGTCCGAGCCGACTCGATCCGCCTACCAGGAGTGTTCCGTGCCCGCCGAGACGCATGTCGAACAGGGCCCCCTCGACCGCAACAGCGTCTTCGAGCTCATCCGCGACCGCCTCGCCGACATCCTCGAGATCGATCCGTCCACCATCAAGGAGGGCGATTCGTTCGCCGACGATCTCGACGCCGATTCGCTCGCCCTCATCGAGCTGGTCGAGGCACTGGAGGAGGAGCTCGGTGAGCGAACTGTGGGCTTCCACATCGACGACGAGGACCTCGCCGATCTGAAGACCGTCCGAGACGCAGTCGATTACGTCGTCGCCCGCTTGGGAAGCAGCTGAACGTCGAGCCGCTTCCCGTCACCGGGCTCGCCGCGCTGAACGAGCGGCTCGGACGGCCGGTTGCCGACGAGGCGGCACTGGCCGCGGCGCTCGCGCACCGTTCGTGGTGTGCCGAGAACCCGGGGCACGCCTCGAACGAGCGGCTCGAGTTCCTCGGTGACGCCGTGCTCGGCCTGGTCGTCACCGACCACATCTATCGTTCGTATCCGTCGCTGCCGGAGGGGGAGCTGGCGAAGGTTCGGGCTTCTGTGGTGAGCGCAGCAGCCTTGGCGGAGGTTGCGGGCGAGTTGGAACTGGGCGACGCACTGTTGCTGGGCAAGGGCGAGTCGGGTTCGGGAGGACGAGAGAAGCCGTCCATACTGGCGGACGCGTTGGAGGCAGTTCTCGGCGCCGTCTATCTCGCGGGCGGCTGGCCAGCGGCGGAGCGGCTGGTGCTCGACCTGCTCGGCGACCGGATCAGCGAGGCGAGCGAAGGTCCCGGCGGGCAGGACTACAAGACCAGGCTGCAGGAACTGGCGGCGCGGCATTTCACCGAGCTGCCTCGGTATGGCGTACGTGACGAGGGTCCGGATCATGCGAAGCGGTTCTTCGCCGAGGTTCGAGTGGCGGGGCGGGTGAGAGGACAGGGCGAAGGGCGGTCGAAGAAGCAGGCCGAGGCGGCAGCTGCCCGCTCCGCCTGGGAGACACTGCGGGACCAGCTCGGCGCCAGGGCCGAGGCGCAATCCGTCACGGCCGGGCTCGGACCGGTCGAGACGAACGCTGATGCCTGAGCTCCCCGAGGTGGAGACCATCCGGCGCGGCCTCGACCGCGAGGTCGTCGGCAAGCGGGTGAAGACCGTTCAGGTCAGCGGCACCCGCACCGTTCGGCGACAGACGAAGAAGCAGTTCATCTCGCAGCTCGAGGGCGCCAAGATCACGTCGGTCGACCGACGGGGCAAGTACCTCGTGCTGAAGCTCGACACCGGCGAGCTGCTGGTCATCCACCTCGGCATGAGCGGCCAGCTGCTCCGGGCGCAGGCGCGTGACCAAGCGCTGAGGCACACCCATGTCGTGTTCACGTTCACGCAGGGCGGACAGCTTCGCTTCGTCGATCCCCGCACGTTCGGCGAGCTCTTCGTCAGCGCACCGGACGAGCTCACCAAAGAGGTCCCCGAGCTCGCCTCGCTCGGCATGGATCCGGTGGACGATCCGATCCCGTGGGTCAAGTTCCGCGAGATGCTGCTCGGCCGCACGACGAAGCTCAAGCCGCTGCTGATGGACCAGTCGTTCGTGGCCGGGCTCGGCAACATCTACAGCGACGAGATCTTGTGGGAAGCCGGTCTGCGCCACGACCGCACGCCGCAGTCCTTGTCCACCATGGAGATCCGGCGGCTGTACCGCGCCATCGTCGAGGTGCTCCACGAAGCGGTGAAGCACCGCGGCTCGACGCTCGGAGATCAGCAGTACGTCGACCTGCACGGCCGACCGGGTGATTTCCAGGACCAGCACCAGGCCTACGACCGCGAAGGACAGGCGTGCCGGCGTTGCCGCACCACGATCGTCCGGGAGAAGCTCGGCTCGCGCTCGACCTTCTACTGCCCCAACTGCCAGATCTGAACGCGCCGCGCGCTGACCGAGCGCGTCGCACGATGCGAGGGACGGAGCGCCACCGGAGGAGCGGACCAACCGGCCTGCGTGGCCGGGGAACGCCACCGTGATCCAGCGCGTCGCACGATGCGAGCGACGGAGCGCCAGCGGAGGTGCGGACCAACCGGCCTGCGTGACCGGGGAACGCCATGGTGATCCAGCGCGTCGCGCGATGCGAGCGACGGAGCGCCAGCGGAGGAGCGGCCCAACCGGCCTGCGTGGCCGGGGAACGCCACGGTGATCCAGCGCGTCGCGCGATGCGAGCGACGGAGCGTCAGCGGAGGAGCGGACCAACCGGCCTGCGTGGCCGGGGAACGCAAGGGTGATCCAGCGCGTCGCGCGATGCGAGCGACGGAGCGCCAGCGGAGGAGCGGACCAACCGGCCTGCGTGGCCGGGGAACGCAAGGGTGATCCAGCGCGTCGCGCGATGCGAGCGACGGAGCGCCAGCGGAGGAGCGGCCCAACCGGCCTGCGTGGCCGGGGAACGCCGAGAACAAGGGTGCGCGGTCGGCGAGAACGGCACCACTACTGTCGATCGAGGATGTTTCTCAAGACCCTCACGCTGAAGGGCTTCAAGTCGTTCGCCGAGACCACGTCGCTCGAGATGGAGCCGGGCGTGACGGTCGTCGTCGGACCCAATGGCAGCGGCAAGTCCAATGTCGTCGACGCCATCGGGTGGGTGCTCGGCGCGCAGGCACCGAGTGCGGTGCGCAGCCAGAAGATGGACGACGTCATCTTCGCCGGTACCGCGAAACGTCCGGCGCTCGGCCGGGCCGAGGTCAGCCTCACGATCGACAACACCGCCCACCTGTTGCCGATCGATTTCACCGAAGTGACGATCACGCGCACGTTGTTCCGCAACGGCGACAGCGAGTACGCGATCAACGGGGTGCCTTGCCGGCTGCTCGACATCCAAGAGCTCCTGTCGGACACCGGCGTGGGCCGGCAGCAGCACGTGATCGTTAGCCAAGGTCAGATCGATGCCGTGCTCAACGCACGTCCGGAGGAGCGGAGGCTGATCATCGAAGAGGCGGCCGGTGTGCTCAAGTTCCGGCGCCGCAAGGAGAAGGCGGAGCGCCGCCTCGCCGCCACCGAAGGCAACCTCACGCGGGTCCAGGACCTGCTGCGTGAGGTTCGGCGCCAGCTCCGTCCCCTCGAGCGTCAGGCCGACGCGGCCCGCCGCCATGGTGATCTGGTTGCCGAGCTCGCAGCGTTGCGGCTTCATCTCGCCGGACGCGACATCGCCGGCCTCCGCACACGCCTCGCGACGACGAAGGCGCGCACGGCCGAGCTTTCGGCGGACGAGTCCGCGCTGAAGGGCAACCTCGCGCAGCTCGACTCGGCTGTCTTGGCGACAGAGGCGCAGCTCTCGGCGATGGGCGGACATGACGTGAGCGATGCGCTCGTGCGGTTCGAGTCGCTGCGCGAGCGGGCGCGAGGGATCGCTGCGGTGCTCGCCGAGCGGCGCCGGAACCTCGAGCGTGAGCGCACCGCGACCGTCGACCAGGCCGTGATCGCCACGCTCGAGGCCGAGGCCGCCCGGTTGACCGATGAGCTCGGCCAGGTCGAAGCCGAGGCGATCGCGCTGGCGCCGGAAGTCGACGCGCTCGCCCGTTCCGAGACCGAGCTCGTCGAGGAGCGCGCGGCTTTCGAGACCGACTGGGCCGATGGCGTCGTGCCGCCGAGCAGCCGCGCTGCCGAGGTGCGGGGTGAGCTTTCGGCGCTGCGCGCCGGCATCGAGCGCGGCGAAGGAGAGATTGCGCGGATGCGCCAGCGGCTCGACTTGCTCGAGCAGAAGGCGGCCCGCCTCCAAGCCGAGGCCGCCCGATTGGGCGCCGACTTGATCGAGGCCGAGGAGGTCGAGACCCGGCTGGCGTCGACGTTCGCCGAGGCCGAGGTGGCGCTGGCCTCCGCGACCGAGACGGCGCGCGAGGCAGAGGACGCTCGGCGGGCGGCGGACGCCGATCAGCACACGTGGACGGCGCGTGCCGACGCCCTCGCGCAGGCGCTCGACACGGCTCGGGCCCGAGCCGGCACCGAGCGCCTCGCCGGCGCAGACGGTGTCGTCGGGACGCTGCTCGAGCTCGTCGAGGTCGACGCCGGATATGAGGCCGCGTTCGAGGCTGCAGCAGGTGAGGCGCTGGCCGCAGTCGTTGTCGAGGATGTCGACGCAGGGCGTCATGCGCTCGACCTGCTCCACGGAGGTGACGTCGCCGGGGCGGTGCTGCCGCTCGGTGCGGTCAACGTGCCTGCGCCATTGCCCCTCGGGACCGGGGAACCGCTCCGGTGGCACGTGCGCGCCGGTGACAGCTCCGTGGACGGTCTGCTCGACGCGCTGTTCGGAACCGTCGTCGTGGTCGACGGCGATTGGACCGCAGCGGTGGATCTCGCGCTGGCGCATCCCGGGACCGTCATCGTGACGCGACACGGCGACCGCTTCGGTGTCACCGGCTGGCGGGTCGGAGGCCCGGCATCCGGCGCGACGGGCGCCGCGCTGGCCGAAGCCCGTGAGCGCGCCGAAGAGGCCGGGGAACGGGCAGCACGTGCCGACTCCGCGTACGCCGCGGCGCGGGCCGCGCTGGCAGAAGCACGACGAGCGCAACAAGAGTCCGGCCGCGTGCTCGACGATCACGACATGCGCGTGTCCGGCGCGACGGACGCCTTGGCGCGGGTCGAAGCTGAGCGGCGCGACGGCCACACCGAGATCGAGTCGCTCACCGCGCACCTGTCCGACGTGGCAGCCCGCGTCGACACCGAACGGGCGCACATGGACGGCCTCGAGGCGACCTTGCCCAAGCTCGAACTGGAAGAGACCGGCGCGCTCGAGCGAGGTCGAGCGATGGCCGCGGCACGTAGCCGGCTCGAAGAGCGCGCCGCCGCGGTCGGCGTGCTACGCACGGACATCGAGGTGCGCGCCGCCGCCCTGGAGGAACGCCGTCACTTCCTGCGGCGACGGTCCTCCGAGGTCGAAGAGCGACTGTCGCGCAACGTGGCCGAGCGCGAGGCAGCCGAGGCTCGCCGCACGGAGCTCGAGCGGATGCTGCTCGCGGTCGACCGCCTTGCTGCACTTGTCGCGGCGCGGCACGACGGTGATCGAGAGCGAGCTGGCCGTGTTGCACGAGCGCCGTCGCCGGCAGTCAGAGGAGGCCCGTGAGGTCGCGGCCCGTCTCGATGGTCTGCGTAAGCAGCGGTCGAGTGACGAGCGCGCCCTCGAAGAGGTGCGCGAGCACTCACGACGCGCAGAGATCGACGAAGCCGAGGTCACCTTGCGGCTCGAGACGGCCGTCGAGACCGTGCGACGCGACCTCGATGCCGAACCGGAACGTGCCATCGATGCGGCGTGCCCGCCCTTGGGTGAAGGCGTCACGCCGCAAGGCCGTGTGCGCGAGCTCGAGCGCGAGCTCCGTCTGATGGGCCCGATCAACCCGCTCGCGCTCCAGGAGTACGAGGCGCTGCGCGAGCGCCACGAGTTCCTCGAAGCCCAGCTCGACGACGTGAAGACCACGCGGCGCGATCTGTCGAAGATCATCCGAGCGATCGACCAAGAGATCGTCAACGTATTCTCGGCCGCCTATGCGGACGTGATGATGAACTTCGAGTCGCTGTTCGAGACGCTCTTTCCCGGGGGAAGGGGCGGTCTTCGCTTGACCGAGCCCGACAACCTGCTCGACACCGGCATCGAGATCGAGGCGAAGCCGTCAGGCAAGAACGTCCGCAAGTTGACGCTGCTGTCCGGTGGCGAACGTTCGCTCACCGCGCTCGCGTTCCTGTTCGCCGTGTTCCGTAGTCGTCCCTCGCCGTTCTACGTGATGGACGAGGTCGAGGCTGCGCTCGACGACGTCAACTTGCACCGATTCCTCGAGCTCGTGCACGAGTTCCGCGAGGAGGCGCAGCTCATCATCGTGAGCCACCAGAAACGGACGATGGAAGCGGCCGACTGCCTCTACGGCGTCACCATGCAATCCGGCGGCAGCTCGAAGGTCCTCAGCGAGAAGGTGAGCGCGCCTGCCTGATCCTTGTGGCGTCAACCACCCCGGATATCCGAGGTACGTGACGTCAGAATGAAGCTCACGGCAGCCGCGAGAACCACGCCAAGGACATGGCGGCGGTCGCGAGAAGGGCCACGAGGGCGATGCCGACGAACCAGGTAGTGATCTCACGCGGCTCGAGGTCGAAGCCGATCGACGAGCCGATGTCCGTGTAGACCTGCTGGAGCTCCTTGGCCGAGGCGGCGGTGAAGAACGACCCGCTGGTCTGCTGGGCGATCGCCTGCAGCGCTTCTTTGTCGACAGGCACCGGGATCGGCTGCGGGGTCTCCGGCACGGTGATCTCGCCGTGGTCGGTGCCGAAGGCGATCGTGGAGACCGGGACGTTCGCCTTCTTGGCGGCAGCAGCGGCGTCGTCGTTGGACCGCCCGACCGTCGTCTTGCCGTCGGACATGAGGACGACGCGCGCCGGGATCTTCTGGCCCGAGTCGTCGATCGTCACCGTCTGTCTGATGGCGTCGATCGACGTGAAGATGGCTTCACCGATGGCCGTGCCCTCGTTGAGGTCGAGGCTCTTGATCGCCGTCTTCGCCTTGCTGCGATCAGTGGTCGGTGCGACCACGAGCCTGGCGTTGCCGTCGAAGCTCACGATGCCGAGGTTGATCCTCGGAGGTAGCTGGTTCACGAACGACGTCGCCGCTGTCTTCACGGCCTCGATGCGTGTCGGTGTGATGTCGTCCGCCTCCATCGACAGTGACGTGTCGATGGCGACGATGACAGTCGCTCGCTCGCGAGGAACCTTCTCGTCATGCGTCGGCCTGGCGAACGCGATCACGAGCGTCGCGATCGCTATGAGGAACGCGAAGGCGGCCGCGTGACGTCGCCAGCCGGGCTTTTTCGGCGCGACCGCGTCGAGCAGCGCCATGTTCGTGAACCGCACGGCGTACTGCTGGCGTCGCCGCTGCAGCAGGATGTAGATCGCCGCGAGCGCGACGACCCCGAGCAGGAACCACAGCCGAATGGGCTCGTCGTAGCTCACGGGAGGAGTGCCGGAGCAGTCGGGTTGATCGAACGGCGCCGCAGCAGGACGAAGCGCACGAGCGCGCGCAGCCAGTCCTCGTCCGTGCGCAACACGAGGTGGTGTCCGCCCGCGGATTGGATCGTGTCGCTGATCTCGTCGCGTTGCTGCTGAGCGGCAGTGGCATATCGCTCGCGGAGCCGGGCATCGGACGTCTGCAGCTCACGCACACGACCGGTCTCAGGATCGACGACGTGCAGCATCCCGACGTCGGCGAGCGTCATCTCACGGGGGTCGAGCACCTCGATCGCGAGCAGGTCGTGGCGAACCGCAAGCCGGCGCAATGCCATCGACCAATTGGTCGGGTCGAGCCAGTCCGAGATCACGACGGCGAGCCCGCGGCGGCGCATCGTCGCTCCGAGGCGATCGAGGCCGGCCGCAAGATCCGTCGGCCCGGCGCCCTCCTTGCGAGGCGCGGTGATCACGTTGTGGAGCAGCGCTTGCAGATGCTGGCGACCGGAGCGAGCGGGCACCACGACCGGGGCCTCGCCAGGACGCAGCAGGATCGCGCCGAGCCGGTTGCCGCTGCGGGCAGTGAGGAAGCCGACGGATGCGGCGCCGTTCACGGCGAGATCGCGCTTCTCGCAGTCGGCCGTCCCGAAATCGAGGCTGGCGGACTGGTCGATGAGCAACCACGTCTCGAGCTCGCGGTCGGCGATCGTGTCGCGGACGTGTGGCACTTGCATGCGCGCCGTCACGTTCCAGTCGATCCGGCGCGTGTCGTCACCGGGCTGGTACTCGCGGGTCTCGCCGAGCTCCGAACCGTGACCCGGCACGAGTCCGCGGTAATCGCCCTGCAACAAGCCGTCGAGCTTGCGGGTGATCGTGAGCTCGAGCCGCCGCAGGATCTCGTGAGTCGACTCTGCCTTCGCCGGCGACCACGGAATCGGAGGGGGAGCGAACGCTTCTGTCAAACCGGCGCTCCGATGCGAGCGACGGAGCGCCAGCGGAGGAGCGGCAGCGCGTGGCCTGCGTGGCCGGGGAACGCTGACATCACGATTGACCGTCCTGCGAGGGAGCGATGCGCGGCGCAGGCACGGTGGAGAGCACGCGAGCCAGAACGTGATCAGCAGAGATCTCGCGTGCCAGTGCTTCGTAGGACAGCACGAGGCGGTGGCGGAGGATGTCGGGCGCGACGTCGAACACGTCTTGCGGAAGCGCGTACGTGCGGCCACGCAACATCGCCAGCCCGCGTCCCGCGGCCACGAGACCGAGTGACGCGGTGGGGCTCGCACCGTACGAGACGAGCGAGGTGAGATCGGCGAGCCCGTACTTCGCCGGGTCGCGGGTGGCGAGCACGAGGCTGACCGCGTAATCGACGACGCTGCGGTCGACGTACACCCGGTCCGCCGCGGCCTGCAGGCCGACGAGCTCGTCGAGGCCGACCATCTCGCTCCCGCGCGGCGGCGAGACGCCCATGCGCTGCACGATCTCGACCTCCTCGGCGCCGTTCGGGTAGCCGATGAGCACCTTCATGAGAAAGCGGTCGCGCTGGGCCTCGGGCAACGGATAGACGCCCTCGGACTCGATCGGGTTCTGGGTCGCGAGCACGAGGAAGGGCTCGGGCGCCGGGAACGTCTCGCCACCGATCGACACGTGCTTCTCCGCCATCACTTCCAGCAGCGCCGACTGCACCTTGGCCGGAGCCCGGTTGATCTCGTCGGCGAGGACGAAGTTGGCGAACACCGGTCCGAGCTCGACGTCGAACTTCTCCGACGACGTCCGGTAGATCCGCGTGCCGACGATGTCGGCGGGCAGCAGGTCAGGTGTGAACTGCAGGCGTGCGAACGTGCCGCCGGTGACGGTGGCGAGGGTCTCCATTGCGAGCGTCTTGGCGAGGCCCGGCACGCCCTCGAGGAGGCAGTGGCCGCGAGCCAGCATGCACACGACGAGACGCTCGATGACGCGGTCTTGTCCGACGATCACCTTCTTGATCTCGAACATGGCCTGTTCGAGCAGCGCGGCCTCTTTGGTTTGCGGGCCAGTCGACTCCATGGACCTTCGGTCGCCTTTCGGTACGGGGGCAGAGAATCGGAGGGGTGGATCGGAGATGGCAGCGATCGCCGCAGTGGACCACGGCACGGTGAACGAGAGGGTAAAGCCTCAGCCGCTGGGTGCGGCCCCGGAGGACGCTGAGAGTCTCGTTACGGTTGCCCCCGTGCGGCTCCTTGTCGTCGAGGACGAACGAGACCTCGCCGACGCCATCGCCCGAGGCTTGCGTCGTGAGGGATACGCGGTCGACATCGCCGCGGACGGCGAAGAGGCGATCGAGAAGCTCTCGTACACCGAGTACGACCTCGTGTGCCTCGATCTCACCCTGCCCAAGGTCGACGGCCGCGACGTGTGCCGCCGCATCCGCGACGGCTCGACCGCCAGCACGGGCGCGAGGGTCCTGATGCTCACGGCTCGTGACGGGATCGAGGATCGCGTCGCCGGCCTCGACGAGGGTGCCGACGACTATCTCGTCAAGCCCTACGCGTTCGCAGAACTGACAGCGCGTGTGCGCACCCTGCTGCGGCGCGACTCCGGGAAGACGGGTGCCCTACTCGAAGTCGGCGACCTGCGGTTGGACACCGCCCGCCGCATCGTGTGGCGTAGCGACCGGATGCTCGAGCTCACAGCGAAAGAATTCGCATTGCTGCGCTACTTCATGTCGCGCGCGGGCGAGGTGCTGTCGACCGAAGATCTCCTCGAACACGTTTGGGACGAGTTCACCGATCCGTTCACGAACACCGTCCGGGTAACCGTCGGGACCCTCCGCCGCAAGCTCAGTGCGGCCGACGAGCCACCGTTGATCGAGACGTTGATCGGCAGCGGCTACCGCCTGGTCGGATGACATGAAACTCACTCGCCTCGCCGACCGGCTGCCCTCGTGGATGGGCTCGATCCGGTTCCGGTTGACCGCGATCTATTCGCTGCTGCTGTTCGGGCTGTGCTCGGCGCTGATCGGCATCGTGTACGTCGGCTTGGCGCGCGAACTCGATCGCGAGCCGGTGTCGCAGACCTTCGTGATCGAGCGTCCAGTGGTCACACCGCAAGGAATCGCCCTGCAGGAACAGACGGTGCGTGCGGAATTCCAGAGCCTCGAGCAACTCGTCAACCAACGGGCCCTCGACCACCTGCGCAACTACGCCTTCATCGCGCTCGGCGTGCTCTTTCTCGCCAGCCTCGGCGTCGGTTGGTTCGTCTCGGGGATCGTCGTCGCACCGATCGGGCGAATAGCCGGCGTCGCGCGCCAGATCCAAGCAACCGATCTTTCGAAACGCATCGACATGAGCGGACCGAAGGACGAGCTGCGCGACCTCGCGGACACCTTCGACGGCATGCTCGACCGGCTGGAGACCGCGTTCGAAGCGCAGCGCCGCTTCATCCAGGACGCGTCGCACGAGCTGCGCAATCCGCTGGCCGTCATGCAGACCAACCTCGACGTCGCCTTGGCTGACCCGGACGCGGACACGGACGAACTGCGGCGCACCGCGGCGGTCGTGGCCCGCACTGCGACACGCATGGGCAAGCTGGTCGACGACCTTCTCGCCCACGCGCGGCACGGCCTTCCCGATCAAGCGTGGGAACGCGTCGAGCTCGGGTCGCTCGCGTCCGAGACGGCCGACGAGTTCAAGGTCCCCGCTGAGGCGCGGTCGATCGCGCTCGTCCATCAAGAGGCCGACGGCGTTGCCGCACTCGGTGATCGCGCCCGGCTCAAGCAGGCACTGGCCAACTTGATCGGCAACGCGGTACGACTCGCGCCCGAGCACAGCACCGTGACCGTTTCGGTCGGCAATGTCGACGGGTGGGCGTTCCTGTCCGTCGACGACGAAGGGCCCGGCATCGCACTCGAGTACCAAGCGGCGGTGTTCGATCGGTTCTGGCGCGCCCCTGGTCAACCGGAGGCAGAGGACGGTGAGCGTCGGAGCGGACTCGGACTCACGATCGTCCGCGAGATCGTCGAGCGTCATGGCGGGCGCGTGTCACTCACGTCGGACAAGGACGAAGGGTCGTCGTTCGTCATCTGGTTGCCCGCGCTCGACATCGAGACCTGAGCGCGACGCCGTCGCCGTCCCGGTTGCCCGCCGTCCCGGTTTGCCCGTCACCCATCGGTTTTTTCGTTCGCTTTCGGGACCCGTCGATAGGTTCGACCCGTGCCTGACGTGGAGTGGGAGAAGATGCAGCCCCCGACCGAGCCGACGCAAGCGCCACCCCTCGCCGGAGACCCCGGTCAGCCCATCACCACGGAGACACCTGCGTTTCCGCCCGCCCCGCCGCCTCCGCCGCCGGCTACCCCGCCGCCTCCCGCCACCCCGCCCCCGTCGTGGGCGCCGGTACCTCCTCCTGCGGCACCTTCGTCACGTAAGGCGCCCTCGTCGCCGAACCGCCGCCGTGCGGTCATCGTCGCGGTCGTCGCCGCCCTTCTCGTCGTCGCCGGCTTCGGATTCGCACGTGCGACCGAAAAGTCGAAGACACCGGCCGCGGCCGACAACCCGGCCGCGTCGAGCACGCCCGTCACTGCGGGCAAGCCGAAGATCGATCCGAGCTCGACGCAAGAGCCGATCGCCGCGGTCGCGGCGGCTGTGAGCCCGTCGGTCGTGCAGATCCAGACAGACAACGGACTCGGATCCGGCGTCATCTACACGAGCGACGGTTACATCCTCACCGCCGCACACGTCGTGGACGGCGCGGGCAAGACGGTGAAGGTTCGCCTCGCCGACGGCTCGCAGAAGGACGGCAACGTCGTCGGTGCCGACGATGGGAGCGACATCGCAGTCGTCAAGATCGACGGCAACAACCTCGAGGCGGCAAGTCTCGCGACCGGGGTGAAGGTCGAGGTCGGACAGACCGCTGTCGCGATCGGCAGCCCGTTCGGTCTCGAGGAGACGGTGACCGCCGGCATCGTGAGCGCAGTCGACCGCCCGCAGAAGACGCCCGGTGGCGCCATCGACATGATCCAGATCGACGCCCCGATCAATCCCGGCAACTCCGGTGGACCGGTCGCCGACAAGCAGGGTCGCGTGTTCGGCATCGCTGACTCGATCGTCTCGCAGACCGACCAGAACGCCGGCGTCGGCTTCCTCGTCCCGATCGACCTCGCGAAGGCGGTCGCCGACAGGCTCGTCGCCGGCCAGCCGGTGGAGTTCGCCTTCCTCGGTGTCAGCACCGACCCCATGTCGAGCTCGATCGTCGGTGACGGCGCCGTCGTCGTGGACGTCACGCAGGATTCGCCTGCCGACAAGGCCGGCTTGCAGCAGGGCGACAAGATCACGTCCGTCGACAGCTCCCCGGTGCGTGATCCGGTCGAGCTCGGTGCCCGGGTGCGGTCGCACCAGCCCGGCGATGTCGTGACCATCAGCTTCGAGCGCGACGGAAATCAGCAAACCACGCAAGTAACACTGGGTTCCACCAAGTCGAAGTAGTCGGTCTCGCGTCCCCCAAACCTCCGGTCCCTCGGTGCCATCCCCGCCGGCGCCGAGGGGCCGGTCGTTTTTCGTCGAGGGGTAGGTTGCTGGCGTGAACGTGGGCACGGTCGTATTCATCGTCGTCGTATTGGTGATCATCGGCGGCGCGGCGGTGCTGGTTGCTCGGCGGCCCCGACGAGGGGTGGAGCTCGAACCACCGGAGCAGCCACAGGCTCCGTCGCCTACATCGACCACCGAGGCGCCGCCCGAAGTCGACGAAGTCACGATTGCGGAACTCGAGGAGTCGCTCGTCGAGGCCCCGGCGGAAGCGCCACCGGAAGCGCCGCCCGAGGTCGCTGTCAAGCCGTCGTTTCGAGACCGTCTCGGCAAGGCGCGGGCGCTGTTCGGCGAGTACGTCGGGTCGGTCCTCGCGCGATCGAAGATCGACAACGAGACGTGGGACGACCTCGAAGAGGCTCTCATCCGCGCCGACGTCGGCGTGGGCCCTGCCACTGAGTTGCTCGACGCGGTGCGGGCGCGCGTGAAGGACGAGAACATCACCGAGCCCGAGGCGCTGGTCGACGTGATGAAGGAGGAGATCGAGAAGCGGCTCGCCGGCGATCGGACGCTTCGTTACGAGCCCGGACAACCGAATGTCTGGTTGTTCGTCGGCGTCAACGGTGTCGGCAAGACGACGACCATCGGCAAGGTCGGCAAGCGCGCGCTTCTGGAGGGACACTCGGTCGTGATGGCCGCCGGCGACACGTTCCGTGCCGCGGCGGCGGAGCAACTGGAGCTGTGGGCCGAGCGCGTGGGCGCCGACATCGTGCGCGGGAGCGAAGGTGGCGACCCGAGCTCGATCATCTTCGACGCCGTCCAGCGAGCCGGTGCGCGTGACATCGATCTCGTACTGGCCGACACGGCCGGACGGCTGCACACGAAGACGAATCTCATGGAGGAGCTGCGCAAAGTTCGACGGGTGGCGGATCGTGAGCCGGGCAAGGTCACCGAGGTGTTGCTCGTCCTCGACGCAACCACCGGTCAGAACGGGCTCGTGCAGGCCCGGCAGTTCACGGACGCCGTCGAGGTGACCGGCGTCGTCCTGACGAAGCTCGACGGTTCCGCCAAAGGCGGGATCGTGTTGGCGATCCAGTCCGAGTTGGGCATTCCCGTGAAGCTCGTGGGTCTCGGCGAGTCGGCCGACGACCTCGTCGACTTCGACGAGCACGAGTTCGTCGAGGCTCTCTTCGCCGCTTGATCCCGCTTGATCCCCGCTTGGGATCGCACGTGCAAATGGGTGTCGTTTCGACACGTCGGCGCACGTGCGACGCCCGCGGGGCGCAGCGGTAGCCTCCGCGGATGCTGCTGGTGCGCTTCGTGTTCCTGCCGTTCCGGGTCGGCTTCAAGACCACGCGGGTCGCCACGAAGGTCGGCTATCGCGCCGGACGGTTGGTCGGGTACCGCCGGCTCGCCCTGTTCGGTACCGGTGTCGTGGTCGGGATGCTGATCGCACCGATGGCCGGCGCGGTCCTCAGGGAGAAGCTCCGTGGGCTCGCGGCGGGGGCGCGGCTGCCGTCCGATCCGGAGCTGGGCGACCAGGTCAGGTTCGAGCTGAGCCACTCGCCTCGCACGTGGCATCTCCCGCAACCCGACGTCGACGTGCAGGACGGGCGCGTCGTCTTGACGGGTTCCGTACCCCACGCCTCGGCACGCGCCGATCTCGAACGGACGGCGACCGGCGTCCCAGGCGTCACCGCGGTCGAGAACATGCTGACGGTCACGGGATCGAACGGCCAGACGTGACGCTGGGCCCGAGGGGCCGGGCGCGCAACCCGAACCGTTAACCTCGGGTCCCACATGTTCGAGGCGCTGTCCGACCGGTTCGACGGGATCTTCAAGCGGTTGCGCGGCCGGGGCCGCCTCCGCGACGAGGACGTCGACGAGGTCCTGCACGAGATCCGGCTCGCCCTCCTCGAAGCCGACGTCAACTTCAGGGTCGTACGCAACCTTCAGGCGCGCATCCGTGAACGTGCGGTCGGGCTCGAGCTGAGCCAGGCGCTCAACCCCGCGCAGCAAGTCATCAAGATCGTCCATGAGGAGCTGATCCAGACGCTCGGTGGCGAGACGATGCGCATCACGTACGCATCGCGCCCACCGACGGTCGTGCTGATGGCGGGCCTCCAAGGCTCCGGTAAGACGACGAACGCCGGCAAGCTCGCCCGCTGGTTCAAACAGCAGGGCCGCAACCCGCTCCTCGTCGGCGCCGACCTCCAGCGTCCCGCCGCTGTCGAGCAGCTGCGCACGCTCGGGCGGCAAGTCGACGTTGCGGCCTTCAGTGAACCGGGTGATCCGGTCGACACCGCTCGCAAGGGTGTCGATGAGGCGCGCCGCATCGGTCGGGACGTCGTCATCGTCGACACCGCAGGTCGTCTCGCCATCGACGACGAGATGATGGACCAAGTCCGTAGGATCTCCGACGCCGTCGAACCGAACTACACGTTCCTCGTGATCGACGCAATGACCGGCCAGGACGCGGTCACGACGGCGGAAGCGTTCCACCAGACGCTCGCGCTCGATGGCGTCATCCTCACGAAGCTCGATGGCGACGCACGCGGCGGCGCCGCGCTCTCCGTCAAGGAGGTCGTCGGACGCCCGATCGTGTTCGTCTCCACTGGCGAGAAGCTCGCGGACTTCGACCTCTTCCACCCCGATCGCCTCGCCGGCCGCATCCTCGGCATGGGCGACATGCTGACGCTGATCGAGAAGGCCGAGCAGGTCTACGAGAAGGAAGACGCCGAGAAGGCCGCGGCCAAGCTCTTCGAAGGCCAGTTCACGTTCGAGGACTTCCTCGACCAGTTGCAACAGGTGCGGAAGATGGGGCCGCTCAACAATCTGGTCGGGATGATCCCCGGGCTCCCGAAGGAGGTCAAGAACCAGGAGATCGACGACGGCGAGATCGGTCGCATCGAGGCCATCATTCGGTCGATGACACCGCTCGAACGTGCGAATCCTGCGGTGATCGACGGGTCCCGACGGTCCCGCATCGCGTCCGGCAGCGGTGTCCAACCCGGAGACGTCTCGGCGCTGATCAAGCAGTTCCAGGACGTCAGGAAGATGATGCAGAAGATGGGCAACATCCCGGGTATCGGGCGGAAGATGAAGAAGGCCAAAGGAAAGGCCAGAGCCGGCGGCCGCGTCACTCCCAAGGGCACCAAGCCGGTGGGCACGAAACCGTCGGGCGCCAAGCCGCCGCCGTTCACGATCCCCGGCATGGGCGACGACGGTTTCCCCGGATTGAATTGAGAGCCTGGGATCGAACAGACTTGCCGGTCCCCTGAAACGAAGGATGCACGAACCGTGGCCGTGAAGCTCCGCCTCATGCGGATGGGAAAGACGAAGCAGCCGACGTATCGCGTCGTGGCCGCCGACTCCCGTTCGCCACGCAACGGCCGGTTCATCGAGATCGTGGGCACCTACGAGCCGCGTCAGGAACCGTCGCGCATCGTCATCGACAACGACAAAGCCGTGGCATGGTTGCGCAAAGGAGCACAGCCGACGGAGCGCGTCCAGCGGATCCTGCAAGTGTCCGGCGCCTGGGACGAGTTCAAAGGCGTCGCACCTTGAGTGACGTGGACGATGTCGATGACGACGTCGGTGACGACGTCAATCGCATCCCGGCGGCGACGGCGCGAGACGTGTGTGAATACCTGGTCAAAGCTGTCGTCGAAGAACCGGACGGTGTCGAGGTCGACGTCGCCGACCGCCGCGGACGTTCGTTGATCGAGGTTCATGTCGCTCCCGGCGACATGGGACGCGTCATCGGCAAGCGCGGTCGTGTAGCGCAGTCGATCCGCACGGTGGTGCGTGCCGCGGCCGTACGCGACGGCGCCGAGGTCGACGTCGACTTCGTGGACTAGACGGGCCGCCACCTGTGGAGCCCACGCCCGCGCAGGCCGGCGAGGGAAGCGCCGGCGACGAGCCGGCAGCCGGTGGAGACGGCGAGCGAAGCGAACGCTCGGAGCCGGCCAAGTTGCAGATCGGCCATGTGGCTCGACCACACGGTCTTCGTGGTGAGGTCGTCGTGGTGCTGGTGACCGACCGACTCGAGCGCCTCGCACCTGGCTCGGTACTCGACGCAGACGGACGCACGCTGTTGGTGGCGGCGTCGTGTGCGTATCAACGCAACCACATCGTCTCGTTCGACGGCGTTTCTGACCGCGACGCTGCGGAGGCGCTGCGGGGCGTGACGCTGCGCGCACCCGCAATCGATGATCCTGAGGAACTGTGGGTGCATCAACTCATCGGCGCACCCGTCGTCACGGTCGACGGCGACGAGGTCGGCGTCATCGACGCGGTCGAGGCCAATCCCGCAAGCGAAATGTTGGTGCTGGACAACGGCGCGTTGGTACCCGCTGCGTTCGTCGTCGAGCAACGCGACGACACGACGGTCGTGATCGATCCACCCGAAGGGTTGTTCGATCTGTGAGCGAGTGGTGAGAATCGACGTCTTCACGATCTTCCCGTCAATGGTCGACGGGTTCGCGTCGCAGAGCCTCCTTGGTCGGGCACGCGTGCGCCGGCTCATCGACGTGCGCGTCCACGACCTCAGGTCGGCGGCGACCGACCCCCATCATTCGGTGGACGACGCCCCCTTCGGCGGCGGAGCGGGGATGGTGCTCATGCCCGAGCCGTTGTTCGCGGCGGTCGACGAGGTCGGTCCGCCGCGGCCACTGTTCCTTCTCGGTCCGGGTGGCCGACGGTTCGATCAGAGCGTGGCTCGCGCCCTCGCAGCGATGGACGGCTTCTCGTTGTTGTGCGGCCGGTACGAAGGTGTGGACGAGCGCGTCCGTGAACACCTCGTCGACGGCGAGATCTCGGTCGGGGACTTCGTGCTCGCCGGCGGCGAGGTGGCCGCGATGGCCGTGCTGGAGGCGGTCGGACGGCTGGTGCCCGGCGTCATGGGCAACGCCGGTTCGGCGGAAGACGAGTCGTTCGCGGACGGGCTCTTGGAGTACCCGCAGTACACCCGGCCAGCCGACTACAGGGGGTGGTCCGTACCGGAAGTGCTGCGATCCGGCGACCACGCCCGGGTCGCACGCTGGCGCCGCGCGTGGCGCTGGCCCGCACGATCGACCACCGGCCCGACCTCATCGCCACGCGTGGGGGTCTGTCGGAGGAGGAGCGGAGGCTCTTGGAGCAGGAGTTGGGGATCACGTATCCTGCGGGTTCCCCTGAGGACTCTCCCGGAGTTGACGCGCCGATGAACCCGACTGATCTCGTCGACGCCATCAGCGTGCGCGACGACGTCCCCGACTTCGCGCCGGGCGACACGTTGAAGGTCCATGTCCGCGTCGTCGAGGGCAACAAGGAGCGCGTCCAGGTGTTCCAGGGCGTCGTCATCCGCCGCCAAGGCTCAGGGGTGCGCGAGACCTTCACGGTGCGGAAGGTGAGCTACGGCGTCGGAGTCGAGCGCACGTTCCCCGTCCACTCGCCGGTGATCGCCAAGATCGAGCCCGTGACCCGAGGCGCTGTCCGCCGGGCGAAGCTGTACTACCTCCGCGACCGGGTCGGGAAGGCGGCGAAGATCAAGGAGAAGCGAGCCAACTGAGCCCGCCGGGGTCGGTCCGCACGGTCCCCGTTTACAGTGAGCGACATGTCGACCGAGGACCTCGAGCAGTACGAGGCCGACCTCGAGCTGCAGCTCTACAAGGAGTACAAGGACGTCTCGCCCATGTTCTCCTACGTGGTCGAGACCGAGCGCAGGTTCTATCTGTGCAACGAGGTCAAGCAACACGTCCACCAGGACGAGCGGACCTACGTCGAGCTCGAGCTACGTGACGCGTGGGTCTGGGACATGTACCGGTCGAGCCGGTTCGTGCCGTTCGTCCGCGTGGTCACGTTCAAGGACGTCAACGTGGAGGAGCTCCCGAAGAAGGACCTCCTGTAGCGGCCGTGACCGGGTGACTCTCGCGTGCCGAGCGCTCGGCATCTCTGGGGAGGATGCGGCCGCGGCGTGGTACGTCGCCAACGGCTACGAGGTCGTGGCGCGCAACTGGACGTGCCGGGACGGTGAGCTCGATCTCGTCGTGCGACGGCAACGGGTGATCGTGTTCTGCGAGGTGAAGACGCGTATCCACCAACGTGTTCGGCTCGCCTGCGGCGGCGGTCAACCACGCGAAGCGGCAGAAGCTGCCGAGTGCTGGCGGCCAAGTGGCTCGACGACTATCCGGTGCGAGCCCGCGAGATCCGCTTCGACGTCGTGTCGGTGGTCGGTGACTCGGTCGAGGTGATCGAAGGCGCGTTCTAGCCGAGAACGGCCCACAGGAGCAGCAGCGCCACCACGACGAAGGCGGCGATGACCATCACGTAGTCACCGGTGGACCGGCGTTGCTGGCGGAAGGGGTTGAAACCCATCCGCATGATTATCGTGCGGCGCGTGCAGACCCTGCAGATCGAACGGGCCGATGGGATCGTGACGATCACCTTGAACAGGCCCGAGAAGAAGAACGCCATCAACGATGTGATGTGGAACGAGTTGCTCGAGGCGTTCCGTGCGATGAACGACAGCACGGATGAGGACCGTGTCCTGGTCATCACCGGCGCAGGAGGCGAGTTCTGTTCCGGAGCCGATCTCGGCGGTGCGGGCGCCCAGTTCGAGGGAAACGGTCTGGCGCGCATGCGCCACATCGGCGACGTGTGCATCGCATTGCACTCGATCCAGCAGCCGACCATCGCCAAGGTCGTCGGCGTGGCCGCGGGCGCTGGACTGAACCTCGCGCTCGGCTGCGACCTGGTGGTCGCGAGCGACGACGCGTCGGTTCTCGGAGATCTTCGCCCGCCGCGGGCTCACCGTGGACTTCGGCGGCTCGTGGGTGCTGCCACGCCTGATCGGATTGCACAAGGCGAAGGAGCTCGTGCTGTTGGCGGACATCATCGACGCGAAAGAGGCGATGGAGATCGGTATCGTCAATCGCGTCGTGCCCGCGACCAGCATCGACACGTTCGTGGACGACTGGGCCACACGCCTCGCGGCCGGACCGCCGCTCGCGTTGAGCATGAGCAAACGCCTGCTCGATCAGTCCGCGTCGATGTCGCTCGCCCAAGCGGTCGAAGCAGAAGCACAAGCGCAGAACGTCAACTTCGCGAGCGCCGACACCGCCGAAGCACTGACTGCCTTCATCGAAAAGCGCGACCCCGAGTTCCACGGCTGTTAGGTCGCATGCTCCGGGCGTCGCTTCGCTCCTGCCTCCGCACGACGGCCGGCCCGACGCTGGCGCTTCAGTCCGCGGCAACCATCGTGCATTGACTCGGCTACCGGCTGAGTCAATGCACGATGCTCGGCTGGTGGGAGCCGGGCCCCCCTCCGTGTCACTGTCACACGCCTCACGTAAGGTTGGGACCTCGCTCGCTGGCCGGCGCTGAACGGCTCGCCTCACATCCGGTTGTGTACGTGAGGAGCGCCCGTGCTCGCCAGCATCCCGTCCGCCACCCTTCTCGGTGTCGACGGCCATCCCGTCACCGTCGAGGTCCACGTCACCGTCGGCCTGCCGTGCTTCACAATCGTCGGCCTGCCTGACACGGCCTGCCGCGAGTCCCGAGATCGAGTTCGCGCCGTGCTCACGACGTCAGGCATCGTGTGGCCGAATCAGAGGATCACCATCAATCTCGCACCGTCCGGTCTGCGCAAGATCGGCGCCGGCCTCGACGTCGCCATCGCGGTCGGCCTCGTGGTTGCTGCCGGCATGGTGCCCGCTGCTGCCCTCGAAGGCACGGCGTTCGTGGGTGAGCTCGGCCTCGACGGCACGATCCGGTCCGTACCCGGCGTGCTGTCGCTCGTCGACGCGCTCCACGCTCGAGCCGTCGTTGTCGCACCGAGCGCGTACCACGAAGCGACCCTGCTGCCGCGCTGCAAGGTGCTCGTGGCGTCGACGCTCGGCGAGCTGTTCGATGCGCTCATCGGCGTGCAACCGTGGCCGTCGCCGCCACCGGCAGCAGACCCAGTGCCCGTCGCGCCCACACCCGAGCTCGCCGACGTGCGGGGCCAGCCGGTGGCGCGGTTCGCGCTCGAAGTTGCCGCCGCCGGCAACCATCACGCGCTGTTCGTCGGGCCTCCCGGCGCAGGCAAGACCATGCTGGCTCGGCGCCTGCCGGGATTGCTTCCGCCGCTCGACGGCGTCCTCGCCCTCGAGTCGACACGCGTGCACTCCGCCGCGGGCGTCGGCCGCGCCGAGGCACTCGTGCAGCGCCCCCCGTTTCGTTCTCCGCACCACGGCGCCTCGAGCGTGTCGTTGGTCGGTGGCGGGAGCAACGCGATCCGGCCCGGGGAGGTCAGCCTCGCACACGGAGGCGTGCTCTTCCTCGACGAGTTGGGAGAGTTTCAGCCGACGGTGCTCGACGCTCTGCGGCAGCCTCTCGAAGAAGGAGTCATTCGTGTCGCCCGGGCGGCGGCTCGGGTCGAGCTGCCGGCGCGGTTCCTTCTGGTCGCGGCCATGAATCCTTGTCCTTGCGGCGAGAGCGGGCCGCTCGGCTTGTGTCGATGTTCGCCGTCGGCCCAGGCCCGGTATCGGCGACGGGTCTCCGGTCCGTTGCTCGACCGGTTCGATCTGCGTGTCGAGGTGTGCCGGCCGGACGTCGACCAGTTGCTGCGGGGCAGCCCTGAGGAACCCACCCAGACAGTCGCGTCGCGGGTCGCGCGCGGCACGAGCAGCGCGCCACGGAACGGGGTGTGCGCGCCAACGCCGAGCTTCGCGGCCGAGCGCTCGACGCGGTCGCGCCGCTGCGTGACAGCGCGATGTCGGTCCTCGAGGCGGCGCTGCGCGGGGGACGGCTGAGTGCGCGGGGGGTTAGTCGCGTCCGCGCTGTGGCGCGAACGATCGCGGACCTTCGCGACGACCGCGTCATCGATGCCGAGCACATTGCACTCGCGATGAGTTTGCGCGCCGATCCGTTCGCGCACCGCGAGCGGGTGGCGTGCTGATGGACCTTCCTCCCGAAGCGTGGGCTGCAGCTCTCGCAATGTTGCCGGGCATGGGTCCGGGGCGGCACCTCGCGTTGCTGCGCCGGTGGCCAGCCTGCGAAGCATGGGCACACGTCCTCGACCGGAGCTGGCAGCGTGACACCGACGTGGTGCGAGCCGCCCGGCACGAGCGGGCGACCCTCGCCGCGGCTTGGTCGGAGGCGGCTTCCGACATCGATGTCGCGCGACTGTGGGAGCGCTACCTCGACGCTGGTATCGGAGTCGCTGCGCTGGGTTCGTCCGCGTACCCAGCGCCGCTGGCTGACGACATCGAGCCGCCGGCGACACTGTTCGTTCGCGGCGACCCTTCGGTGATCGCCGGGCCGCGAGTGGCGATCGTCGGTACCCGCTCTGCAACCCGCTACGGCGTCGACATCGCGTACGAGTTCGGCTTCCAGCTTGCGTCAGCCGGGGTCGCGGTCGTCTCGGGGTTGGCGATCGGCATCGACGGTGCGGCTCACGCCGGCGCGCTGGCGTCCGGCACCACCGCACCGATCGCGGTCGTGGGCAGCGGTCTCGATGTCATCTATCCGAAGCGGCACGCCGTCCTGTGGCGTGAGATCGAACGCCGCGGTGTGGTGCTCAGCGAAGCGCCGCTGGGTGCGCCTCCCGAGCGATGGCGGTTCCCGGCGCGCAATCGACTCATCGCGGCGCTGGCGGACATCGTGGTCGTCGTCGAGTCGCGTGAACTCGGCGGCTCGATGCACACGGTGAACGAGGCGGAGCGGCGGGCGCGGCCTGTCTTCGCGGTTCCAGGGCCGGTCCGCAGCGCCGCATCGGCGGGCACGAACCGGCTGCTGCGCGACGGGGCGCAGACTGCGTGTGAGGTGTCCGACGTGCTCGTCGGGCTCGGCCTGTCCGCTGCGCTGCAACGCGACCTGCACGATCTCCGCGTGGAGGTCGCGGGCGACGATCGTGTCGTGCTCGACGCGATCCGCATGGCAGCCCGCTTCCCTCGAACAGCTCGCGGCGCGCACCGAACTGCCGCTCGGCGCGCTGTTGCTCGCGTTGTTGAGGTTGGGCGATGCAGGCTGGGTGGAAGAGCGTGCCGGTTGGTACGAGCGCATCGCGAGGGCGGAGTGATGTCACTACGCGCGATTGCCGCCCGTGTACCGTGGCGGTATCGACGATCCGAGGGCGGAGCAGTCGAGCCGGTGGGCGATCGACGATTTCGCCGCGTCGCTCACGGCTTCAGCGCTTGCGACCGTCTTGGCGTATCGGCGAGACGTGACCGCCTTCGCCGTCTGGGCAGAACGCGGTGGGGATCGCGGATCCGGCGTCGGTGCAGCGCAAGACGTTGGGCCGCTACGTTGCGTCGCTGGCGACGAGGCGTCTGTCGAAGCGCACGATCGCGCGCGCCGCCGCCTCGTTGCGGCGTTACTTCCGCTGGCTGCACCGCACCGGGCGGATCGCCAAGGATCCGGCGACGGGGCTCTCGGCCCCGCGCGGCGAGCGCCGTCTGCCGCACGTGCTGCGGGCCGACGAACTGAACGTCCTCCTCGACGACCCGCCTGCTCGGGCACAGGACGATCCGGAAGCGGTTCGGTTGCGCGACGACGCCGTGCTCGAACTGCTCTACGGGAGCGGGCTTCGGGTGAGCGAGCTCTGCGGCTTGCGGATACCGGACATCGATCCCGTAGGTCGTCGAGCGACCATCTGGGGCAAGGGCTCGAAGCAACGCATTGTTCCGCTCAGCACACCCGCCGCGTCCAAAGTCCGGCGATGGGTCGAGCTCGGTCGCGAGCAGTTCCTCGGCACCGCCTTGCGTTCCAGCGCGAAGCGCGATGCCGGCGATTCGTTGTTCATGAACAGGGTCGGCAACCCGCTGACCCCACGCGACGTGCGACGCATTCTCGATCATCGGTCGCCCGTACCGACGCATCCGCACGCACTCCGGCACACGTTCGCCACGCACCTGCTCGACAACGAGGCGAATCTGCGGGAGGTTCAAGAGCTTCTCGGCCACGCGGATCTCGCGACCACGCAGATCTACACACATGTCAGCCGAGAGCGACTCAGGCGCGTGTTCGAGGAGACCCACCCGCGGGCGTGACCCGCCGCCTTCCCCCTCCTGTCATCCGTACTCCGGGGAGGGCTCATGCTCACTGCCGTCCGCCATCATGTCGCGCTCGCCTGCGCGGCACTCCTCGTCTTCGTCGTCGTCGTTGCCGGTGCACGTTCGCCGGCAGCGGCGCAAACGTCCTCCACGATCGTGTACCGACCTCCCGTCGAAGCGCCGGTGAACGATCCGTTCCGCGCCCCGACGTCGCCGTACGGGCCGGGACACCGCGGGATCGAGTACGACACTGCCCCGGGCACTCCGGTCGGGGCCGTCGCGCCCGGGACCGTCGTGTTCGCGGGAGACGTCGCCGGCGTCCGCTGGGTGACGTTGCGTCATCCCGACGGTGTCCGCACGACCTACGGACCACTCGCGACGATCGCCGTCGTCACCGGCCAGCCCGTCGCCGGCGGCGACGTCGTGGGCACGACCGCGGGTCGGCTGCTCTTGACCGCGCGCGTCGGCGACGACTACGTCGACCCCGCACTCTTGCTGTCCGGTGCAGACGAGGAGGTTCACCTCGTCCCGGAACCGGCGTCCTTACCGTCGTTTCCGGCGGCGTCGTTCGGAATCGACGATGTCCTCTCACCCGACGCAGTGCTCGCTGCGCTCACATGGGGACGCGACCGGGCCGCCGAGAAGGTCGCCGCGGTCTACGGCGTGACACCGGTGCCGTTCGTCTTGGGAACGATGGATGCGCTCGTCATGTGGCGGGCACGGCAAGGCCAGTGCACGTCGAGCGATGCGGCGGTGGCCGTTCCGGCCAACCGGCGACTCGCCGTCCTGATCGGTGGGCTGGGATCGACGAGTGACGACGCCGCCATCGACGATGTCGATACCGCGTCGCTCGGCTACGACCAACGCGATGTCGTGCGGTTCTCGTATCGCGGCGGCCGGGTGCCGGCGAAACATCCGCTGAGCACGGAACTGGCTCAGCTCGAGGTCAACCAGTACGCCACGCGCGACACCGGCGACGACCTCCGAGTGGCGGGAGCGCGGCTGGCTGACGCTGCTGTCGGCCGTGGCGGCGGCCGCGCCAGCGGGGACATTCGTCGATGTGTACGCGGACAGCCAGGGAGGACTCGTCTTGCGGATCGCGCTCGACGATCTCGCCGCACGCGATCCCGTCACGCTCAGCCGGATCGGCCTGGTGGTGACGTTGGCGACGCCGCACCACGGTGCTCAGCTGGCAGGGCTCGCCGAAGCGCTCGCCCGGCCACCACTCGGCGAGCAGACGGTCGACACGGTCGCGGCGCTGGCCGGCAGCGACCTGCGGGTCCAAGACCCCGCGATGGGTCAACTCGCGCCCGGGTCCGATCTGCTGCGGGCGCTTCGTGCCCAGCGGTTGCCCGCCGGTCCGACGTATGTGTCGATCGCGGCGCGGGGCGATCCACTGGTGCCGTCACCGGACACGCAACTCTCCGGCGCGCAGAACGTCGTCGTTCCCGTGAACGGCCTCGGTGCCCACAGCGAGCTACCCGGATCGGCGGTCGCCACCCACGAGATGGCTCTCGCACTCGCAGGGCTGCCGCCGTCGTGCGAATCGGCGTCCGATGCCGTGCTCGACGCCATCTGGGGCGACCTGTACCACAACAGCGAGCAATTCCTGACTGCCACTCGGGTGCCATAGGCCGCCCCCGCTACACTGCCCGACGGCCTGGCGACAGCCTGGCCGTCATCATCGCCTGCGCCGTCCCACGGTCGCTCCGTCCCGAGACGCACGTCTCCACGTCGGGGCGCTGCGCCGCAGGCTTCGACCAACCGTTGGGAGAGGAGTCCACACATCATGGACGCGCCCGTCGTCACCATGAAGCAGTTGCTCGAGGCCGGGGTCCACTTCGGTCACCAGACCCGCCGTTGGAACCCGAAGATGAAGCGGTTCATCTTCGGCGAGCGCAACGGCATCTACATCATCGACCTGCAACAGACGCTGTCCCGCATCGAGACCGCGTACTCGTTCGTGCGGGATCTCGTCGCGGACGGCGGGACGATCCTGTTCATCGGCACGAAGAAGCAGGCGCAGGACCCGATCCGTTCGTATGCCGAGAAGTGCGGGATGCCCTACATCAACGAGCGGTGGCTCGGCGGCATGCTCACCAACTTCGAGACGATCGCCAAGCGCGTGCAGAAGATGCAGGAGTACCAGCGGATGCGCGCCGCCGGCGACTTCGAGGCCATGCCGAAGAAGGAAGCGCTGATCATCGGGCGTGAGCTCGAGAAGCTCGAGCGCAACCTGCAGGGCATCCGCGACATGACGAAGCTGCCTCAGGCCGTGTTCATACTCGACACGAAGAAGGAACACATCGGTGTCACCGAGGCGAACAAGCTCGGCATTCCGATCGTCGCAGTGGTGGACACGAACTGTGACCCGGACCTCATTCAGTACGTGATCCCGGGCAACGACGACGCGATCCGCGCCGGCACCTTGATGTGCCGCATCATCGCCGACGCCGTCGAGGAAGGCCGCCACATCGCGGCGCGGCGCGGCGGGGGAGCATCTGCAGCCGCGCAGTCGCGGACAGCCGACGACGACGCTCGCATCGCCGCACAGCAGACGGAGGCGCGCCGGCAAGCTGCGCTGCAAGCACAAGAACGCGAAGCGCGGATCGCCGCGTGGACGGTCGCGCAATCCGTGCCGGACGAGCCCGCGGCGGCTGCTACGACGGAGGAGAGCGCGGCGTCGCCGGGCGCCACGTCCGAGACCGAGCACGAGCCCGAGACCGAGCCGGCAGACGGGCCCTCGACCGAGCCGGCAACCGAGGCCTCGACCGAGCCGGCAACCGAGGCCTCGACCGAGACATTCCAGGAGTCCTGAGTTATGCCCGAGTTCACCGCCAAGGACGTCAAGGCCCTGCGCGACAGCACCGGCGCAGGGATGATGGACGCCAAGCGGGCCCTCGAGGCCAATGACGGCGACATGGAAGCCGCCTCGAAGTGGCTCCGCGAGCAGGGCATCGTCAAGTCCGCTGCCCGCTCGGAACGTGAGAACACACAAGGCGCGGTCGCGGTGGCGACCGCCGACAACGCGAGCGCGGTCGTCGAGCTCAAGTGCGAAACCGACTTCACTGCGAAGAGCGACGCGTTCACCGCGATGGTCCAGAAGCTCGTCGACGCCGTGCTCGCTGATGGCGAGGGCGCGATCGACGGGTACAAGGATGCCGTCGACGATCTGAAGATCACGACGAAGGAGAACATCGAGATCGGCAAGGTCGCCAAGGTCGAAGCGGCGAGCGGCGACGTCCTCGACACGTACCTGCACCGGCAGGACGGGCGCGGTGTGAACGCAGTGATCGTCGAACTTCGAGGTGGGTCAGTGGAGACGGCGCATGCCGTCGCGCTGCACATCGCTTTCGCGAAGCCGGTGTATCTGACGCGCGACGAGATTCCGGCGGACGCGATCGCGGCGGAGCGCGAGACCCTCGAAGCTCTGACACGCGCTGAAGGCAAGCCTGAGCAGGCCGTCCCGAAGATCGTGGACGGACGGGTCAACGTGTGGATCGCGGAGCAAGTGCTGCTCGAGCAGAAGATGATCCCGGACGAGAAGCAGCCGGTGGAGAAGGCCATCGGTGATGCCAAGATCGTCCGCTTCTTCCAGGTGGTCATCGGGGCTTGAGTCCCGAGCCGCGCTGGAAGCGCGTCCTCCTCAAGCTCTCCGGCGAGGCGTTCGCCGGAGACGAGGGATATGGCATCGACGGCAAGGTGGTCGAGCAACTCGCCTCGGAGATCGTCGAAGTGCGAGGCGAGCTCGGGGTCGACGTCGCCGTCGTCGTCGGCGGTGGCAACATCTGGCGGGGGATGACCGGCGCGAGCGCTGGCATGGATCGCGCTCAGGCCGACTACATGGGCATGCTCGCCACGGTCATCAACAGCCTGGCGTTGCAGGACGTCCTCGAGCGGCTGGGGCAACCCACCCGGGTGCAGTCGGCCATCACGATGGCTGCGGTCGCAGAGCCCTACATCCGCCGGCGAGCGATCCGCCATCTCGAGAAGGGACGCGTGGTGATCTTCGCCGCGGGTACAGGAAACCCGTTCTTCACCACCGACACCACCGCGGCGCTCCGCGCCATCGAGATCGAAGCCGACGTGATCCTGCGGGGCACGCACTCTGGCGTCGACGGCGTCTACACCGACGACCCCCGCCTCAATCCCCACGCGACCAAACTGGACAGGGTCACGTACATCGAGATGATCAATCAGGGCCTGCGGGCAATGGATCCCACGGCGGTCACGCTGTGCATGGAGCACGACCTGCCGATCGTCGTGTTCGACCTCATGACCCGCGGCAACGTGCGGTCCATCCTGCTCGGCGAGGCGATCGGTACGCTGGTCCAGTGATCCGCTGGCGGTTCCGACCATGAGCGAACGATCCGAGCTGCTCGACCTCGTCATGGAGGACACCGATGACAAGATGCACAAGGCGGTCGAACACGCACGAGTCGAGTTCGCGAGCGTGCGGACGGGACGGGCGTCGTCAGCATTGATCGAACGGCTGACCGTCGAGGCCTATGACTCGACGCTGCCGCTGCAGCAGCTCGCGAGTTTCAAAGTCCCCGAAGCCCGGATGCTCCTGGTGATCCCCTTCGACAAAGGGACGATGCCGGCGATCGAGAAGGCGATCCGCAACTCCGACCTCGGGCTCAATCCGTCGAACGACGGCACCGTGATCCGGCTCGTGTTCCCGCAGCTGACCGAGGAGCGGCGCAAGGAGTTGGTGAAACGGGTCCGTCACCAGGCCGAGGAGGGCAAGGTCTCTCTCCGCAATCTTCGGCGTGGCGCCCGACATGAGTTCGACGCGTTGGTGAAGGACGGCGACGCCACCGAGGACGAGGTTGCACGGGCGGAAAAGGAGCTCGAGAAGCTCACCCACTCGCACGAAGCACAGATCGACCAAGCGCTCGACCACAAGGAGCACGAGCTGCTCGAGGTCTAAGGAGGCCCGTCCATGGACGAGGAGCTGTTTCCCCACGACAAGCAGCCGGATGAGAAGACGGAAGGGGTGAGGATCATCGGCGCCGAAGAAGCGGAGAAGGCCATCGAACGCGAAGACGTCGCGCGCCGGCTGCCGGAGGACGCGCCACGTTACGGCGACCGGCCCGAGGGACCACCCGACGACGGCCCGCGTCCCGCGATCCGCTTTCCGCTCTCGGGGTCGTCCGATCCCACCGACATCGAACGCCCGCCTGTCGTGCCGCCCGATCCGGTGCGGACATCCGGCGAGCACAACCTGCCGCACTGGACCGAACCCGCGACCGGCGAGGTGCCGAAGGTGCTGGCGTCGTCAGGCGAGGGCGAAGACGATCTCGACGCGTGGTCGTCATTCACGACGTCCCAGCCACGGTGGCGAGGCGAGGGACCGCAGTCCGATCGCGATGAGTTCAACGACTTCTCGCGGCTGGCCGACGAAGAGACCCGCGTCGGCGCGCTCGATCCCAACCGGCCCGACCCGGAGGAGTACTTCGAGTTCGACGAGGTCGGTCCCGATGCGGCCGACGAGTCACAACCGACGACTCGCTCCATCTCGAGCGATCCGCGGCAGGCCGGCACGTCGCCGGTCGACAGGAAGGCCGGGCTTCGACCGGCCGGTCGACGGTCGGGACCTGCAGCAGGCGGTGCTCATCGGGGCCGTCCTCGGCGGCGCGTTCCTGCTCTTTGCCAAGGCAGGTCCCAAGTACCTCATGGTGCTCGTGGTCGCGGTCATCGCCGCGGCGGCCGTCGAGCTGTTCACCGTGCTGCGCCGTGCGGGGTATCACCCCGCGACGTTGCTCGGCATCGCCTCTGCAGTGACCCTGCCGCTGGCCGCGTACTGGAAGGGGGAGTCTGCGTATCCGGTCGTGCTGTTCCTGACGGCGGTGTTCGCACTCCTCTGGTATCTGGTGGGAGCCGGAGGTGACGACTCGCCGGTGCTCGGCATCTCGTCCACCATGTTCGTCGTCGGCTACGTCGCCGTGCTCGGCTCGTTCGCAGCGCTGATCCTGACCCTGCCGGACGGCATCGGCGTGCTCTACGGCGCGCTGCTCACGACGGTCGCCTACGACGTCGGCGCCTTCTTCGTGGGCCGAAGTCTGGGTACCCGGCCGATGTCGAGCGTGAGTCCGAACAAGACGCTCGAGGGACTGGCCGGCGGATGGATTCTCGCCGTGCTGGTCGCGGTCGTCATCGTCGGGTTCATCGAGCCGTGGAGCAGCAGCGGCGTGAGCCTCTTCGACAAGGTGCTGCTCGGGCTGGTCGCCGCCTTGGCCGCCACGCTGGGCGACCTGAGCGAGTCGGTGATCAAGCGTGACCTCGGCGTGAAGGACATGGGCACGCTCCTGCCCGGTCACGGCGGCATCCTCGACCGCTTCGACGCCCTCCTGTTCGTGCTGCCCGCCACCTACTACGTCGCCCTGATCCTGGTTTCTGACCCGTCCGGTACGAATGTTGGATGGAAACGGGCGCTATGACATCCGTTTCTCCCCGGAGTTCGCTGGAAAGGACCGGCAAGTAGCCTCTGATGGTCATGCGATCGCTCGCCATCGTGGGCGCGACGGGGTCAATCGGAACGCAGGCGCTGGATGTCGTCCGCAACGAGCCCGATGCCTACCAGGTGGTCGCGCTCGGCGCGTCGTCGTCGGTCGAGCTGCTGGCCAAGCAGGCCGCCGAGTTCCACCCCGAGGTCGTCGCGCTCGCCGACGCGTCGAAAGCCCTGGAGCTCGCAGCACTGCTTCCCGACGGGATCGAGATCATGACCGGGGAAACGGCACTCGCCGCCATCAGCACCGACGCCGACGTCGTGGTCAACGGCGTCGTCGGTTTTGCCGGGCTCTCCGTGACGCTCGCGGCGCTGGAAGCAGGTCGCCGGCTCGCGCTCGCCAACAAAGAGTCGTTGATCGCGGCCGGTCCTGTGGTGCAGCGCGTCAGGTGCACCCCGGGGGCCGAGCTGATCCCTGTCGACAGCGAGCACTGCGCGGTCCACCAGTGCCTCCGCGCCAACAGCGGGGGAGATCCCACGACGCTCAGCCGCATCGTGTTGACCGCGAGCGGCGGCCCGTTCCGAGGCCGGACGCGTGACGAGCTTGCCGACGTCACCGTGGAGGACGCCCTCGCCCATCCGACGTGGAAGATGGGTCCGAAGATCACGGTGGACTCGTCGACGCTGATGAACAAGGGCCTCGAGGTCATCGAGGCGCACGAGTTGTTCGGCGTCGACTACGACCAGATCGAGGTGGTGGTGCACCCGCAGTCGGTCGTGCACTCCATGGTCGAGTTCACCGACGGGGCGACCATCGCGCAACTGTCCCTGCCCGACATGCGGCTACCGGTCGGCTACGCCCTCGCCTACCCGGACCGGATCACGACGCCGTTCGGCCGCATCGACTGGTCGGAGCTCGCGCGGCTGGACTTCGAGCCGCCGGACCTCGAGGCGTTTCCGTGCCTGGGGCTCGCGTACGAGGCGGGCCGGCGAGGCCAAACTGCGCCGGCGTGGCTGAATGCCGCCAACGAAGTGGCTGTGGCAGCCTTCCTCGAGGGGCTCATCCCGTGGCGTTCCATTGCCGATGTTCTCTTTGAGGCTCTGGACCGCCATGATGGGACGGCGGCAGACAGCGCCGACGATGTCATCGATGTTGACCGCAGGGCCAGAGCCGAGGCCCGACGACTGATCGAGAAGAGGACGGCCGTGTGACCGACGTCACGGAGACGGAACCCCAATCGGGCCAGCCGACCAGCACGGCAACCCCGCCCCAGACGCCACCAGCGCTCTCAGCACCGGACCGTCGGATCACGCTCGCCGTGGTGGTGGCCCTCGTCGCGCTGCTTGGACTCGCGGGTGGCTGGCAGCTGCTCCTGGTGGTCGGTGCGATCGTCGTGATGATCATCCTCCACGAGCTCGGTCACTACATCGCCGCCAAGAAGTCCGGTATGAAGGTCACGGAGTTCTTCCTCGGCTTCGGTCCGAGGCTGTGGTCCATCCGGCGAGGCGAGACCGAGTACGGAGTGAAGGCCATCCCGGCCGGCGCATACGTCCGCATCATCGGCATGCACAACCTCGACGAAGTGCCGCCCGAAGACGAGCCGCGCACCTATCGTCAACAGAGCTACCCGAAGCGGATGGCGGTGGCGACGGCGGGCTCGGCGATGCACTTCCTGCAGGCGATCGTCGCGATCTTCCTGGTGTTCGCCGTGTTCGGCGCGCCGGGCGGGCATCTGTTCACCCAAGTTGACGACTTCCGCATCAAGTCGACGGTCGACGGATCGGCCGCGCAGCAGGCCGGCATCCAGCCAGGCGACACCATCGTTTCCATCGACGGCGAGAAGATCGACTCGTTCTCGAAGCTCCATGACGTCGTCGTGCCGCGGCAGGGCCAGCAAGTCCAGGTCGTGATCAGCCGCGACGGCCAGCAGATCACCAAGGACGTCACCATCGGTGAGAGCCAGGGCCACGGCTTCCTCGGCGTCGAGCCGCAAGCACCACCCTCGCAACGAGTAGGGCCGCTGACCGCGGCAGGTCGAACGTTCACCGAGGTCGGCTACATCTCGAAGCAGACGTTCGGTTTCTTCGGCGCGTTCTTCTCGCCGTCGGGGCTCTCGAACTTCGCGGACACCGTTGTGAACCGCGGCGAGACGACGACCAGCGGCGAGAACCAGTCCGGGTCGAACACCGCACCGAGCTCCGGCTCGTCGCAGGTCGACGAGGACCGACCGGTCTCGATCATCGGCGCGGCCCGCTTCGGTAGCGAGATCGTCGACGAAGGCGCGTTCGCTTTCCTCGCGTTCTTCGCCAGCATCAACATCGTCATTGGGATCTTCAACCTGATCCCGTTGCTACCGCTCGATGGCGGACACGTGGCGATCGCGACCTACGAGCGACTCCGTTCGCGGAAGGGCCGGCCGTACCACGCGGATGTCATGAAGCTCATGCCGCTCGCGTACGCAGTGGTGATGGTGCTCGTGGTGATCGGCGTCGCGACGATCTTTCTCGACATCGTCAACCCGATTCATCTGAACTGATACGGGTCTGATGCTGGTCGACGGTCAGTTCGAGCGACGCCCGACTCGCAAGCTCGTCCTCCGCCATCCGACCCACACCGTCGAGGTCGGTGGTGACGCGCCGATCTCGGTGCAGTCGATGACGATCACCAAGACCGCCGACGTCGAAGGGACGCTGGCACAGATCTACGCGTTGCATGCCGCCGGCGCGGACATCGTGCGTTGTACGTGCAACGAGATCGAAGCCGCCGAAGGGTTGGCGCGCATCATGCCCGCGCTCGCCAGTGCCGATCGTCGCCGACATCCACCACCAGTACAAGATGGCGCTGGCCGCGCTCGACGCCGGCGTGCACTGCCTCCGCTTGAACCCGGGGAACATCCGCCGTCCCGAGCACATCAAGCTCGTCGCACAGGAATGCAAGGACCGCGGCGTGCCGATCCGCATCGGCGTCAACGGTGGATCGCTCGACCCTGAGCTGTACAAGAAGTACGGCGGACGGGTCACGCCGGAGGCGATGGTCGAGTCCGCGCAGATCGAGCTCGCGTACTTCGAAGAGGTCGGCTTCGACGATGTGAAGATCTCCGTCAAGGCGTCGTCGGTGCCCTTGATGATCGAGGCGTACCGGCAGCTGTCCGAGGTCACGGATCATCCGCTCCACCTGGGCGTGACGGAAGCCGGTCCGCCGCCTGCGGGTGTGGTGAAAGCGACTGCCGGCATCGCCACGTTGCTGGCCGAGGGCATCGGCGACACCATCCGCTATTCGCTCACCGCCGATCCCGTCGAAGAGGCGCGGGCCGGCCGCCAACTGCTCGAAGCGATGGGTCTGCGCGAGCGCAAGAACGTCGACCTCATTGCTTGTCCATCGTGCGGGCGGGCCGAGATCGACGTCATCAAGGTCGCCGAGGACGCCATAGAGGCGTTCGGTGACCGGCGCGCCGGCCCCAACTGCTCGAAGCGATGGGTCTCCGCGAGCGCAAGAACGTCGACCTCATTGCTTGTCCATCGTGCGGGCGGGCCGAGATCGACGTCATCAAGGTCGCCGAGGACGCCATGGAGGCGTTCGGTGACCGCGAGATCCCCCTGCAGGTCGCCGTGATGGGATGCGTCGTCAACGGTCCCGGCGAGGCCCGTGACGCAGACCTCGGAATCGCCGCCGGCAACCGGCGCGGCCACTTGTTCGTGCGCGGCACGAACGTCGCGGTCGTGCCCGAGACCGACATGGTCGGCGCGCTCGTCGAATGGGCCGAGTTCATCAACGCGCACGGCGTGGAGCGGGCCCTGTCCAAGGCGGACCTCGCCGCGGCCAAGGCGGCCGCGGAGGAAGACCGCAACGCGTTGCTCGAGGAGCAGGGCGACGACGCCAACGCCAGCGAGCAACGCGTGGACCTGATCCACAAGCACATCGACGGAACCCCTGCCTGAGCGACGCCTTCGCCAAGTAACTTCGGGTGATGGCCAAGGTCCTGACGTCGCCGAGCGAGGACTTCCCTCGCTGGTACCAGGACGTCGTCGCCAAGGCCGAGCTCGCCGAGAACGGTCCGGCGCGGGGCACGATGGTCATCCGTCCGTACGGATACGCGATCTGGGAGCGGATGCAGCGCGAGCTCGACGACCGCATCAAGGCGACGGGCGCGCGCAACGCCTACTTCCCGTTGTTCATCCCGATGGGCTACCTGCAGCGGGAGGCCGAGCACGTCGAAGGGTTCAGTCCCGAGCTCGCCGTGGTGACGCACGCTGGCGGCAAGGAGCTCGAGGAGCCGCTCGTGGTCCGGCCCACGAGCGAGACCGTCATCGGCGAGTACCTCGGCAAGTGGGTGCAGAGCTACCGCGACCTTCCGTTGCTCCTCAACCAATGGGCGAACGTCGTGCGATGGGAGATGCGTCCCCGGATCTTCCTGCGCACCACCGAGTTCCTGTGGCAGGAGGGACACACCGCGGACGCGTCGCAAGATGACGCCCGCCAGTACGCAACCCGCATCCTGCGTGACGCGTACGAAGACTTCATGGTCCAGGTGATGGCCATCCCGGTGTACGTGGGTCGCAAGACCGCGGGGGAGCGTTTTCCGGGTGCGATCAATTCCATGACGTGCGAAGGGATGATGCGCGACGGCAAAGCACTTCAGATGGGAACGAGCCATGAGCTCGGCCAGAACTTCGCGCGCATCTTCGACATCCAGTATCTCGACGACACAGGCGCGCAGCAGCTGTGCTGGACGACGTCCTGGGGCGCATCGACGCGGTTGATGGGCGCACTGATCATGGCGCACGGCGACGAGAACGGTCTCGTCGTCCCACCGCGCCTGGCGCCGGTGCAATGCGTCGTGATCTTGGTCAAGGACGAAGACGGATCCGGCGAAGCGGCTCGGAAGCTCGCGGACGAGCTGCGCGCGCGCATGGTGTTCGCGTCGAGCTCGACGCGCGTGTCGACGTGTCGTTCGGTCGGCGCGCCACTGACTGGGAGCTGAAGGGCGTTCCGCTGCGGCTCGAGGTCGGGCCGCGCGACCTCGCCGAAGGCGATGTCACCATCGTCCGCCGCGACACCGGCATGAAGGCACAGGTGAACCTCGGTGTTGCCGCTCTCCAAGTCCTCGATGCGATCGACCTGCTCCAGGCCGAGCTGTTGTCCTCGGCCACCGCGAGGCGCAACCAGGCGACGGGCGACTGCTCGACGCTCGACGAGATCGTCGAGGTTTCGGCCACGGGCTTCGCACCGCGCGCCATGGAACGTGATCGGTGAAGCGGGGGAAGCCTGGCTCGCCGAGTCTGCGGTCACGGTGCGGTGCCTGCAACGAGCCGACGGATCAGTCCCACTGGCCGAGGACGAACCGGATCTCGTCGCCTACTGCGCCCGCGGATATTGATCCCACGACCGACGTCGGGGCGGACGTTCACCGGCACGGCGCGCGCCCGTCTGGGCGACGTGACGCCCAAGGGACGGATGCGGCTCGACGCCGTGGCCCGCTACCTGCAGGACGTCGCCAACGACGACGCGATCGATGCCGTCGGTGAGAACGCGGCCAGCTGGGTCGTGCGGCGCACGCAGATGCACGTCGAGCGCTTTCCGGTGTTCCGTGAGGAGCTGCGGCTCACGACGTGGGCGTCGGGCACCGGAGGACGGTGGGCCGAGCGGCGAACGTCGGTCGAAGGCGACCGAGGCGGCTCGATCGAAGCGGCCGCGCTGTGGGTCCACGTCGACGCCGTCACGGGGCGTCCGAAGCGACTGGCGAAAAGCTTCTTCGACGTCTACGACGAAGCCGCCGGAGGACGGACCGTGCACCCGCGGTTGGCACACGGCGGACCGCCCGACGGTCAAGGGCGCGAGCCATGGCCAGTGCGCTTCAGCGACTTCGACCTCCTCGGTCACGTCAACAATGCGGTGTACTGGGCGGTCGTCGAAGAGTGCTTCGACCTGTGCGCCCCGACGACGGTGACCGTCGAGTACCGAGGTGGGGTGGATCGCGGGCAGCATGCCGAGATCGTCGTGAACGGCCCCGAACTGTGGCTGTTGGCGGACGGCGACGTGGCAGCATCCGGACGAATCGACCGAGGCCAGGGATATACTGTTTAACCCCGTGAGGCGTGGGCTCCGGCCCACGCCTCTCGTTTGAACGTTGGAGGTAACGACCCGGAGGAGGTGACCGTCAGGTGAGCATCGTTGAGCGCGTGCGCGAAGTCGTCGAGCCGCTGCTCGCGAGGCACTCCCTGGAGGTCTACGACGTCGAGCTGGCGGGCTCGCAGCTCCGGATCACGATCGAACGGCCCGCGCCGTCCAGCGAGGGCCTCGACCTCGACACCATCGCACAGGCCACCCGGCTCGTCTCGCTCGCTCTGGACGAGCACGATCCGATCGAAGGTCGCTACACGCTCGAGGTGTCGAGCCCCGGGCTCGAGCGGACGTTGCGCACGCCGGCGCACTTCACCCGAGCCGTCGGCTCGAGCGTGAACCTCAAGACGCGGCCCGGCGTCGACGGTGAGCGGCGGGTCCGCGGCGTCCTCTCGGAAGCCAACGACGAGGGCGTCACGGTGGACGACCGCCGCCTTCGGTACGACGAGATCGAGAAGGCCCGCACCGTGTTCGAGTGGGGATCGCCTGCGAAGCCCGCCCGCCGGAAGCCGTCTCGAGAGAAGAGTGCGTCATGAGCAACCTCGACATGATGGAAGCGCTGCAGATGCTCGCCGCCGAGCGCGGCATCACCATCGACACCCTCCTCAGCGCGCTCGCCGACGCGCTCGAGTCCGCCTACAAGCGACGCGACGACGCCTACGAGTACGCCTGGGTCACCATCGACCCCGACTCGTTCGAGTTCCGGGTGTTCGCGCAGGAGATCGACGAGGACGGCGAGCCGTTCGGCGACGAGATCGACGTCACGCCGTCCGACTTCGGCCGCATCGCGGCGCAGACGGCAAAGCAAGTGATGACGCAACGTCTACGCGAGATCGACCGCGAGCAGAAGTACGAGGAGTACGCGGGCCGTGAGGGCGACATCGTCACCGGCATCATCCAGCAGAACGACAGCAGGTACACGCTGCTCGACCTGGGACGAGTAGAGGCGCTGTTACCCCAGGCGGAACAGGTTCCGTACGAGCGGCCCGAGCCCGGCGCGCGCGTAAAGGCTTACATCGTCGAGGTCCGCAAGACCTCCAAGGGGCCACAGATCGTGGTGTCGCGAACGCATCCGGGTCTCATCAAGCGCCTGTTCGAACTCGAAGTTCCCGAGATCGCCGACGGCATCGTCGAGATCAAGGCCTGCGCGCGCGAACCCGGGCATCGCACGAAAATCGCGGTGTGGTCGAACGACAACAACGTCGACCCAGTCGGTGCGTGCGTCGGCGCACGCGGCGCGCGCGTCCGCATGGTCGTGAATGAGCTGCGCGGTGAGAAGATCGACATCGTCCCCTTCTCCGAGGACCCGCCCGACTTCGTGATGAAGGCGCTCTCGCCGGCCAAGGTGAAAGACGTCCGCATCGACGAAGAGACTGGGACCGCCGAGGTCATCGTCCCCGACTACCAGCTGTCACTGGCCATCGGGAAAGAAGGGCAGAACGCTCGCCTCGCGGCGCGCCTCACCGGCTGGCGCGTCGACATCAAGAGTGAGACGCAACTCGCCGACGAGGAGGCCTACGGCGGCGAGGAGTGGGCGCAGGGCGAGTGGGTCGTCGACGAGGCGACGGGCGAGCAGCTCTGGCAGCCGGCCGAAGGCGGACCGGCGCTGTCCGTCGCCGAGTGGTCGCAGCAGATCGATACGCCGACGGACGAGATCGAGGCCGCCGAAGTGGCCGAGGACGACGACGCCACCCCCGGCGGAGCGGTCGACCCCGTCGAAGTCGAGCTCGCGCCGTCCGCCGAAGAGTCAGCGATGCACGTCGAGGAAGAGTCCTAGTCCTGCGGCAGCGAATGTTGGATGGAAACGGGCGCCATGGCGCCCGTTTCTCCCCGGAGTTCGGGAGAGCCTGAGCGTTGCCGCCGATTCGGTCGTGCATCGGATGTCGGCGCAAGGCGAAACAGGACGAGTTGACCCGCATCGTGCGGCGGACGGATGGATCCCTGGCCGTCGGGCGTACACTTCAAGGTCGGGGTGCCTGGCTTTGCGCCGGGTCGCTCCGGTGCTTCGAGCTCGCCGTCCGGCGCCGTGCCTTCGCGAAGGCGTTGCGGGCGACGGTCGACGAGCATGACATCGAGCACGTCCGAACTGAGTTCCTCCGTCCCAGTCCGGCTGCGCGACAATAGAAAGCGCTGTCCATTCGGGCTGCGCAGGCAATTCGACAACGCGAGGGACCCTCTTTGCCCAAGAACCCCAGAGTCCACGAGCTGGCGAAAGAGCTCGGTCTGACGAACAAGGAGCTGCTCGACCTGTGCGAGCAGATGGGCATCGGGGTGAAGAGCCATTCCTCGAGCATCCAGGAGGCGCAGGCCGACCGGGTGCGCCGCAAGGCCGACCAACTCGGCATCCGCCGCGACGAACAGCCGGAGGAGCCGAAGAAGGCGCCCGCCAAGAAGGCAGCGGCGAAGAAGGCAGCAGCCAAGAAGACGGCACCGGCCGAGCCGGCGGAGCTGTCCGAGCCGTCCCCGGTGACCGAACCGGTCGAGCCAGCCGCGGAGATGCCTGAGCCGATCGAGGAACCGGCCGCCGAAACCCCTGCGCCCGCCGCCGCGGTCGCCCCTGAAGCCCCTGCGCCCGCACCCGAACCGGAGCTCGCTCCGGTCGTCGAGCTACCGGTCCGAGAGCCCGAACCGGCGCCGGCGCCCGCGGTGACGCCACCGGCCGCGACGACGAGCGGCGAAACCGCTCCGCCCCGGCCATTGCCTCCCACCGCACGTCGGGAGATCCGGTCCAGCGGGACGCAACAGCGTCCGCCGATCGCGCCGGCGACAGGTGGCCAGCGGCCCGCGGCGCGCACCACGCCCGCCGGCCCGGGTGAGCGCCCTCCCCGCCCCGCCGCTCCTCCGCAAGCGCCTGGCAGCGACGCGCCTGCGGCGCGGTCGGCGCCGGTGTCACCGAGCGGACGTCCGATTCCACCGCCCCCCGGCGGTGCGCCGCTCTCCTCGACGGGCAAGCCGATCCCGCCGCCCCCCGGTCAGGGCGGGCGCGGATCCGTCCCACCGCGCAGCACCGGTGGTGGGGTGCGCGCGCCTGGACCGTCCATGCGCCCGTCCGGTGGCCAGCGCCCGCCGAGCGGCGGCGCCCCCGGCGGTGGATTCGGCGGTCGCAGTGGTGGTGGTTTCAGCGGCCGCCCTGGCGGCGGTCCCGGTGGCGGTCCCGGTGGCGGTCCCGGTGGCGGTCCTGGCGGTCGCGGCGGTCCGCAGAATCGGCGCACGCCTCGTCCCCGCAAGGGTGGACGTCGTCGCCGCAACCGCGAAGAGCTGCAGCCGTTCGAGACGCCGACCTACACGCACTCCTCGGCGCCGGTTCCCGAAGGCGTCGTCGTGGTCGAGCGTTCGACGACCCCGCAGGAGCTCGGTCCCAAGCTCAACCGCACTGCGGCCGACGTCGTTCGCTTCCTCATGCAACAGGGCGAGATGGTCACGGCCACGCAGTCGCTCACAGACGACATGATCGAGCTGTTCTCCGCCGAGGTCGGCGCTGAGATCCGACTCGTCAATCCCGGCGAGGAGCAGGAGGTCGAGCTCCAGAAGCTCCTCGACGTCGGCGTCGACGAAGAGGAAGACGAGAGCACGCTCGTCGAGCGCCCACCCGTGATCACGGTGATGGGCCACGTCGACCACGGCAAGACGAAGCTGCTCGACTACATCCGCAACGCGAACGTGGTGGCCGGCGAAGCCGGTGGCATCACGCAGCACATCGGCGCCTACCAGGTCGACAAGAACGGTCGCACCATCACTTTCATCGACACGCCCGGCCACGAGGCGTTCACCGCGATGCGCGCCCGTGGCGCGCAGGCGACGGACATCGTCGTCCTGGTCGTTGCCGCCGACGACGGCGTCATGCCGCAGACGGTCGAGGCGTTGAACCATGCGAAGGCGGCGGGGGTGCCGATCGTCGTCGCAATCAACAAGATCGACCGCGAGCAGGCGAACCCCGAGCGCGTGATGCAGCAGCTGTCCGAGCGGGGGCTGATCCCGACGCAATGGAACGGCGACACCGAGATGGTGCAGGTGTCCGCGCTCACCGGGCTCGGCGTCGACGACCTTCTCGACACGTTGCTGCTCACCGCTGACGTCGAAGACCTCAAGGCGAATCCCGAAGGCAGGGCGCAAGGCGTGGTTCTCGAAGCGCACCTCGACGTCGGTCGCGGGCCCGTCGCTACGGTGCTCGTCCAGGGCGGCACGCTCAAGGTCGGCGATGCGCTCGTGGCGGGACCGGCGTGGGGACGCGTCCGGGCGATGATCAACGACAAGGGCGAGCAGGTCCGTGAAGCGGGTCCGTCGACGCCGGTGGAGGTGCTCGGCCTGTCCGACGTCGCCGATGCCGGTGACGACTTCGTCGTCGCGCCCGAAGAGCGCGTCGCCCGCAACGTGGCCGAGACCCGCGAGCATTGGCAGCGCGTCGCCAACCTCGGACGTGACGCGCACGCGATGTCGACCGGCGCACGCCTCGAGGACATCTTCGAGCAGATCCAGTCGGGCGAGGCGGCGACGCTGAACCTCGTCGTCAAGGCGGACGTGACCGGCTCACTCGAAGCGCTGACCGGTGCGCTCCAGAAGCTCGAACGCGACGACGTCAAGCTCTCGTTCGTCCACCGTGCTGTCGGTGGCATCACGCAGTACGACATCCAGTTGGCCGCCGCGTCCAACGCGACGATCATCGGGTTCAACGTGCGACCCGACCGCAAGGCGCGCGAACTGGCCGAGCGCGAGGGCGTCGAGATCCGTACCTACGAGATCATCTACCAGGTCATCGAGGACATCGAGAACGCCATGGTCGGTCTTCTTGCACCTGAGTTCGAAGAGGTGGTCACCGGCGAAGCCGAGGTCCGCGAGGTGTTCTCGGTTCCTCGGGTGGGCAGGGTCGCCGGTTGTTACGTGCAGTCCGGCACGATCACGCGCGGCTCGAAGGTGCGCTTCCTTCGCGAGGGCACGATCATCTGGAAGGGCACGATCACGTCGCTCAAGCGGTTCAAGGACGACGTGCGAGAGGTGCAGGCCGGCTTCGAGTGCGGTATCGGCCTGTCCGATTTCCAGGACCTCAAGCCGGGTGACATCATCGAAACCTTCGAGGACCGCGAAATTCCTCGAACCTGACGACCGGGCCAGAATATGGGGGTGGTCGTGGGTGCGCTGGCCTTCGAGCTGCACCTGCCGGATGTTCACTCGCTGAAGGAGAAGCGGGCGGTCGTCCGGCCGATCGTGGACGGCGCCCGCCACCGCTTCGCGGTGAGCGCCGCCGAGGTGGACCATCAGGATCTGTGGCAGCGGGCCACACTGGCGATGGCCGTCGTGTCGGGCACGGAGTCACAGGCCCGGGACGTGCTCGACGCGGTCGAACGCTTCGTGTGGTCGTTCCCCGATATCGAAATCATGGAAGCACAATTGCGATGGATGGAGGTCGAGTGATGAAGCGTGGACGCACGCAGGGAGTGCATCCTTATCCGCGCACGGCACGGCTCAACGAGCTCCTGCATCAGATCGTCGCGGATGCCATCGAGCGTCTCGATGATCAACGACTCGAGTTGGTCACCGTCATGAGCGTCGAGGTCGAGCCTGATCTTCGCCACGCGATCGTGTACGTCGACACGCCGTTCGGCGAGGCGCGTGACGACGAGATGATTGCGGCGCTCGAGTCGCATCGTGTGGCGTTGCAAGCGGCCATCGCACGTCAAGCTCGCGTGAAGCGGACGCCGACGCTGGCGTTTCGTCCGGACCCGGTCGAACGGTCGGCCTCTCGCGTCGAGGACGTGCTGCGCCATCTGCATGACGATGAGGTGTGACGGCCTCGTCGTCGTCGACAAGGCTGCTGGCTGGACATCCCACGACGTCGTAGCCAAGCTGCGCGGCGTCCTAGGCACCAAGAAGGTCGGTCACTCCGGGACGCTCGACCCGGATGCCACGGGGGTTCTTCTCGTCGGCGTCGGCGCTGTCACACGGCTCTTGCGCTTCCTCACCGTGCTTCCGAAGCGGTACACCGGCGAGGTCGTGCTGGGGACGGAGACGTCGACACTCGATGCGGGTGGCGAGGTGACGGCGACGCACGACATGGGCGAGGTGAGCATCGAGTCGGCGCGAGCCGCAGCGGCGACGCTGACCGGCGACATCGTGCAAGTGCCTCCCATGGTGTCGGCGGTACAGGTCGGCGGCCGGCGGCTGCACGAGCTCGCCCGCGCTGGTGTCGAGGTCGAACGCGGGCCGCGGCCGGTGACGATCCACCGCTTCGGCGTCGAGCCGACCGGGGATCCGCTCGTGTTCGCGGTCGACGTGTCGTGCTCGTCGGGCACGTACGTGCGCTCGCTCGCGGCCGACCTCGGGCACGCTCTCGGCGGCGGCGCGCACTTACGCAACCTTCGTCGAAACGAGATCGGCTCGTTCACGATCGATGAGGCGTTCCCGATCGAGAGGATCGACGTGGACGCGCTCATGGACCCGGTTGCTGCAATGCGTGACTACGAACGACTCGTCGTCGGTCCGGACGTGGCCTCCGCGATCGCGCACGGCAAAGTGCTTCCCTCCGACGCCTTGATCGTGCAAGGACCGGGGCCGTGGGCGGTTCTCGACGGCGCCGGCGCCCTCCTCGCGATGTACCAGCCGCACAAGCCGGGGACGGTCAAGCCTGCCGTCGTGATCCCGGTTCGTAGTTAGCCTGTCCTGGTGCGGACGCTCCGCGACCTCGACGCATGTCCACGTCCGCCGCAGGGAACCGCGGTCACCATCGGCGCGTACGACGGCGTCCACCGCGGCCACCGTGCCGTCATCGCGACGGTGAAGCGCCTGGCGGCCGAGCGCGGGCTCGCGACCGCGGTCGTGACCTTCGATCGTCATCCCGCGAGCGTGGTCCGACCGGAGTCGGCACCTTTGTTGCTCACCGATCTCGACCAGAAGCTCGAGCTTCTCGAGGACACCGGCGTCGACTTCACAGTGGTCATCCACTTCGACGAAGCCCGGTCGCAGGAGTCGGCCGAAGATTTCGTGAACGAGGTGCTCGTGCGGTGCCTCAACGCCAAGCTCGTCGTCGTCGGACGCGACTTCCACTTCGGCCACCGGCGCCGGGGCAACGTTGCTCTCCTCGAACAGATGGGTGGCGCGGCCGGCTTCGAGGTGATCGGGCTCGACCTCGTCGACGCCGAAGGTCGTCCCGCGACCGACGACGAGCAGGTGTCGTCCACATCCATTCGCGTCGCACTCGCCGCCGGCGATGTCGCGACCGCTCGCGAGTTGCTCGGGCGGCCGTACCAGGTGCGGGGCATCGTCGAGCACGGGGACCATCGGGGGCGAGGACTCGGCTTTCCGACCGCCAACATCGCGGTCGCCGAGGACACGCTGCTCCCGGCCGACGGTATCTACGCAGCGTGGTACGAACGCCCCTCTGGCGAGGTCGTGCCGGGTGCCGCTTCACTGGGGCGCCGTCCTACGTTCTACGAATCGCAGCCCTTCCGGCTGCTCGAGGTCCACCTTCTCGATTGGGACGGCGATCTCTACGGCGAGTTGGCCAAGGTCGGCTTCGTGGCCCGTCTGCGCGAGGAGATGAAGTTCGACTCACGCGACGCGCTCGTCGACCAGATGCACCGCGACTGCGAGGACGCGCTCCGCCTTCTGGCCAACTGAGGCCCGCGATCCGCCAATTTCCGCACAACAGTCGCCGCGATCCGAGGGGAATGCGCCGCGGAGTGTGACACGTACGTCACAATTCGGTGATGGCGGGAGAAGTGACCGCCCCGATCGTCGGGCCGAAGACGACACCAGTTGCACCCGAGCAGGGCCGGGTGGTCACGCCGCGCCTGGCGCGGCACCTGCTGACGTTGGACGACGGTCACCAGGTCGGCGTCGCCGTGTGTGGACGTGGTGTCCCGCTCGTCGTCCTGCACGGGTTCTCGGCGGAGGGGATCCTCTACGCCCAGACGCTGTCCCGCCTCGTCGACCTCGGCTTCAAGGTCATCGCCATCGACGCCGCCGGCCACGGCGGGACGCTGGGATTGCCCACGGGTGCAGGCACGTTCTCGAACTACACCCAACTGCTCGCGCGTGTGCTCGACCACCTCGGCATCGAGAAGGCCGTGCTCGCTGGCCATTCGATGGGCGGGCGGCTGGTCGCCGAGCTAGCCGCGAACCAACCCGAGCGCGCCGTTGCCGTGATCCTCCTCGACGCGATCGTTGGCGACACGTGGGACAACATGGTGAACCTCTTCCGGCTGTGCCCACCGCTGCTCGCCGGTGCCGGCGTCGCGCTGTGGGTGGACACGTTGTCGACGATCCCTCTGTTCCGCGATCCCGCACAAGCGCGCAAGCTGGGACGCCTGGTGACGCCGACGCTGTTCGGGCACGTGCGGCGACCGTGGCGGTTGATCGGACCCGCTGTTTCGATCCTGCGCTCGCGCGGCAGCCGGTGGATGCTCGAGCGCATCGCGGACGAGCGCATCCCGCTGTTCGCGGTCCACGGCGACCGAGACCTCGTCGTACCGATGCCGACAGCACGGTCGTCGGCCCGCCGCGCTCATGGCGAGCTCGTCCTCGTGCACGGCGGAAGCCACGCCTGGCTCTTGAAGGACCCGGAGTCGTTGCCGGCGATCATCCACCGGCTGATGCAAGGCCGGCTCGGTACAGCGGTGCTCAAGGCGATTCTCGACGCGGGTATCGACCCGAACGACGCGACGGTGGACGAGATCGAGTCCGCCTTCTACCACCGCGACGCGATGGTGCTGCGGCTCACTCCGGTCGGGACGTTCCGCGACGGCGAGGACCTGCACCGCCGTCCCCGTTACCGGTTCACCATCACGATGGACTGACCGAATGTTGGGTGGAAGCGGGCGCTACAGCGCCCGTTTCTCCCCGGAGTTCGGAGACGGAGTGACCTTCAGCCCTATCGCAACTGGACACGCGTGGCGGATCCTCGGGTCATGAAGGCTCTGGTCGTGTACGAATCGATGTTCGGCAAGACGCGTGTGGTCGCGGACCACATCGCTGCTGGACTTCGCACACAGCTCGACGTGTTGATCGTCCCCGTTGGTCAGGCGACCGCCGAGGTCGTTGGGAACGCAGACCTGCTCGTCGTCGGTGGGCCGACGCACGTGCACGGCATGGCCAGCGAGCGAACGCGCACGGCCGCCAAGACCATGGTCGAGAAGGAGGGCAGCGGGCTCGTGCTCGAACCCGAGGCACTGGGGCGGGGGTTGCGTGAGTGGCTGGAGGTCGTGAGCTTCCGTCCGAACGTCATGGCGGCCGCGTTCGACACGCGGGCGCACGGTCCGGGCTTCATCACCGGCCGCGCGAGCCGGAGGATCGCACGCCGGTTGCGCCGAAGGGGTGCCCGGATCGTCTCCACGCAGAGCTTCTTCGTCGAGAAGAACGCGCGGCGATCGGACGGCGAAGACGACCGTGCCCGAGCCTGGGGCGCGTCGTTGGCATCGTTGGTGCGTCAGCCGTTGATGACTGCTTGACGCTGCTCCGCTTGGAGCGGGAACTGCGTCGCGCGCTCGACGTCGGGGAGGGCGCCACCGTTGCCGTTGCTCGCGTTCCAATGGACGCGCCAAATGATCGTCGCTCGTACGTCGTGCTGGCCGTCGTGTTGGTACACGTGCGAGCAGTCGGAGTGCTGCGCGCTCGTCGGGCCGGCTCGGGTCGTACGGAGTCCCAGGGCCGTCACAAGTGAAGGTCGTGCCGTCGCCGGTGTCCCACAGAACGGCGGTTGGTGTCGCGGTCACTGTCGCCGACAGCCCGGGAACCGCCGCACTCGCGCTGCGGGGCTGCCACTGCGCCTGCTCGATCCAGAACCACGTTCGGACGCCCACGAGTTGGCTCATGTCGGCGGGCGGCGCGGTGCGCGGCTGCGGATACAGGAGCGGTAGCTCGCGGTACGCCTGCCGGGCGAGCATCGCGGCGTCGACCACGGTGGTGCCCGGTTGGTAGATGATGAGTTGTTGGTACACGACGCCGCCGTCGGCGTTCGTGCAGACGATGAAGTAGGGACGTCCCTCGACTGGATCAGTGGCGGGCCCGCCGACGCCGAGGGTCACGCCGGCTCCGGCGACACCGGTGACATCGACCATGCCGCACGTGACCGACCCATGCCCGCCCGAGGGCCCGCCGGGAGCCGCACTCCCGGGAGTGCCCACGAAGACGACCGGATCGCCGCTCGGACCTGGTCTCGCCCCGCTCGAATCATCCGCTATCGCGGACTTCGCTGGCACTAACACGAAGGCGGTAGCTAACGCCGCTAGGCGCCAAACGCGGACTGAGCAACCCCCGGCTGTTCATTGAGGAACTTCACGTCGCTGGCGAGCCACTTGTTCGCGCTCAGAATCATCGTTGCGCTGGTTTGCTTTGTGACCACGTCAGCGTTGGTCGCTCCATCTGCTCGCACAGCTATGCGTCCGTCGACGAAGCAGTCGTCGACGACGGCCGAACGCTCCGACACGCGAACACGATGCACCTGGTGCGAGTTGAGAGCAGGGTCCTCCGGATAGCGGGTAGTCCGCCCTTGAGCTGCCCGGGTCGCAAGATCGTCGCGGAGGAAGGACAGCAACGGTTCGGCGGCTTGCTGCGCCAGTTGAGGGTCGTCTGGGTTCGGTGCAGCCGACAGTCGATCCACCATTTGCCAGTAGGCGAGGTAGGCAGCCTTGACCTGGTCCTCGGGCGACAGCGTGGTGGTCGTGGCTTCCGACGTCGTCGTGGGCGCCGTGGTGGTCGTCGTCGGCGCGGCCGTGCCGCCTCCGGAGCCCGAGCACGCCGCGAGAGTCGCCACGAGCACGATCCCCGCCAACCCCCCAGCGGTCGACACCCGAGCGATCCTACTCACGCAGCGTGATCGACCGGAAGGTCTTTCGGTGGATCTCAAGCAATCCAGATCGAGTGCACGGGCGAAGGGTCACCGTGACCGGTCGTCCGTGTGAGCATGCAGCGCTCGATGTCGAACCGGAAAAGCAACTGGTCAGCGAGCGTCTCGAGCCCGAGGCCGATGTCGGCCCGTTCGTCCACGAACTGTTGCGCGAGCCGGTTGCGGGTCCCGGCATCACCGACGGCGGAGGACCGGCCGCCGAACGAGAAGGCGTCCTCGTTGTCCGGGCACGGGAACGAGTGCAGCGTGTACCGGCCGTCCCTCAGGAGGTCGTCCCGCTTCGGACCGGGCACCACGAACCCATACACGCCGTCGTCGGTCAGGAGCGGGCACACGGGGTTCACGCGAGGCCGACCATCTCGGGCAACCGTCCCGAGGAAGGCGAGCCCGACACCGAACTGGTACAGCAGCGCCCGGCCACCCTCCGCGAGTTCCGGTCGCAGCGCTCGAAGCTCCGCCCAACTCACCACGGCAAGTGTTTAGCAGTGGGCGCAGTCGAGAGGGGCTGGCTGCTACCCTGGAGCGACGCCTCGGTGCGGCGCGCCCGAGACGTTCGTGCTGCGGCAGCCGCTTGGCGGCGCTGTGGCTGGGCCCGATGCCCGAAGAAAGTTCAGGAATCTCACGCATGTCCGAGAAGATCGATCAGGCGAAGCCGGGGATCATCGCCGAGCACCGCCTGCACGACACCGATACCGGCTCCCCCGAGGTGCAGATCGCGCTCCTCACCGAGCGGATCAACCACCTCACCGACCATCTCAAGGTCCACAAGAAGGACCACCACAGCCGGCGCGGGCTGCTCATGCTGGTCGGTCGCCGCCGTCGCTTGCTCGATTACGTGCGAGCGAACGACGTGCAGCGCTACCGCCAGATCATCGGCAAACTCGGCCTGCGTCGCTGATCCGCGCCAACAACGCCAACACATACGACAACCAGAAACCCGCGCCTGCTGCGGGGGAGGGTCAGCTGCCAGTTGCCTGAGGCTCGGGAAGCGTCCCGGGAACCAGACAACTGGGAACTGGCCCCGCCGCAGCAGTCCGAGAGGAGCGCAACGTGGCTGAGGCCATTTCCGTTTCCGGTGCCATCACAGGCACCAGCAAGTCACTCGCCTTCGAGACCGGCAAGCTCGCGCCGCAATCGCAAGGAGCAGTCGTCGCGTTCATCGGTGACACCACGGTGCTCGCCACCGCGAATGCATCCAAGGATGTCCGCGAGGGCATCGACTTCTTCCCGCTCACCGTCGACGTCGAAGAGCGCATGTACGCAGCTGGGAAGATCCCCGGCTCGTTCTTCCGGCGTGAAGGCCGCCCGAGCGATACCGCCATCCTCAACGCCCGCTTGATCGACCGTCCACTGCGCCCGTCGTTCCCCGACGGCTACCGCAACGAGACCCAAGTCGTGATCACGGTAGTGGGTGCCGACCAGGAGAACCCGCAGGACGTACTCGGCATCAACGCCGCGAGTGCCGCGCTGATGCTGTCGGGAATCCCGTTCGATGGTCCGATCGGCGCAGTACGCGTCGCGTACTCGCGGGACGGCGAGTGGATCCCGCATCCGACATATGACGAGGGTGACGACTCGACCTTCGAGCTCGTCGTCGCAGGGCGTCAGGTCGGCGACGACATCGCAATCATGATGGTGGAGGCGGGCGGCACCGAGCGGGCGTCCGAGTACTACGACGAGGGCGCGCCAAATGTCACCGAGGAAGTGATCGCGGCCGGTCTCGAGGCGTCGAAGCAGTGGATCCGCGAGTCGATCGAGTTGCAACGTGACCTCGTGGACAGGGCAGGCGTCCGTCCGCCGCTCGAGTACACCCCGGTCCTGGACTACACGCCCGAGATCGCGGAGAAGGTCGCCGAGATCGGCACCGACCGGCTTGCGCAGGCGCAGACGATCGCCGACAAGGCCGAGCGCGCCGTCGTAACCGACGAAGTCACCCAGGCGATCATCGAAGAGCTGACCGCCGGGGGCACGCCGTTCGAAGGCCGCGCCGGTGAAGTGAAGGCCGCGATCCGTTCGCTGACGAAGAAGGTCGTGCGCAAGCGCATCGTGGAGCAGGGACTGCGCATCGACGGCCGCACACCGACCGACATCCGTCCCCTGTCGGCAGAGGTGAACGTGTTGCCGACCGCACACGGCAGCGGCCTCTTCCAGCGAGGCGAGACACAGGTGCTCGACGTGTGCACGCTGGGTATGCCGAGGATGGACCAGCTCCTCGACACGCTCGCGCCCGAGGATCGCAAGCGCTACATGCACCACTACAACATGCCGCCACACGCCAACGGCGAGGTCGGCCGTGTGGGCAGCCCGAAGCGCCGCGAGATCGGCCACGGTCTCTTGGCGGAGCGTGCGCTTCTGCCGGTCGTGCCGAGCAAGGAGAAGTTCCCGTACACGCTGCGGCTCGTGTCGGAGGTGCTGTCGTCCAACGGCTCGACGTCGATGGGGTCCGTTTGTGCGTCGTCGCTCGCGCTCGATGGATGCCGGCGTACCGGTGCGCGCTCACGTCGGCGGCATCGCGATGGGCCTCGTGTACGAGGACGGCACGTACATCACGTTGACCGACATCCTCGGAGCCGAAGACGCATTCGGTGACATGGACTTCAAGGTCGCCGGTACGAGCGACTTCGTCACCGCGCTGCAGCTCGACACGAAGATCGACGGACTTCCCGCCGACGTCCTCGCACAGGCCTTGCAGCAAGCTCGCGACGCTCGACTGCAGGTGCTCGAGGTCATGTCCAAGGCGATCGCGGAGCCGCGGGCGGAGGTGGGCGAGACGGCGCCGAAGATCATCAGCTTCGAGATCCCGATGGACAAGATCGGCGAGGTGATCGGACCCAAGGGCAAAGTCATCAACGCCATCCAGCTCGAGACGGGAGCGGACATCGCCGTCGACGACGACGGCACGATCGGCACCGTGACGATCGGTTCGGTCGACGGCGGTGCGGTCGAAGAGGCCAAGCGCCAGATCCAGTTGATCCTCAACCCGCCGACCGCGGGTGTCGGGGAGGTCTACCGCGGCCGCGTCGTCAACATCACCAAGTTCGGCGCGTTCATCAACATCCTCCCGGGCCGTGACGGGCTGCTGCACATCTCGAAGATGGGAGGCGGCAAGCGCATCGACCGGGTGGAGGACGTGCTCGAACTCGGCGACGAGATCGAGGTGCGCGTCGACGACGTCGATCCGAACGGCAAAGTCTCCCTCAGCCCGGTCTCGCCGCTCGGCGACGGCGCAAGCGGCACGAGCAGTGGCGGGGGATCCACGACCGAAGCCGGCGGCAACGGCGGCAACGGCGGCGAGAGCGGCCGTTCGTCGCGGGGTGGTCGCGAAGAGGTGTCGTTCGAGGACAGCTTCGACCAGGAGTTGCGCAGTGAGTTCGGTGACCTCGGTCCGGCCGAGGTGACCGCTGACCGGGGCGATCGCGGCGACCGGCCGCGTGGTGGCCGGCGTGGGGGCCGCGGCCGCGGTGGCGATCGGCGCCGTTGACCACTTGAGCGAACCTGAGGTTCAACGGACCGTTCTGGCGAACGGCATTCCCGTACTCACGGAGCGGATGCCGGAAGCCAGGTCCGTGACGACGGGCTTCTGGGTCGCCGTCGGCGGCCGCGACGAGCAACCGTCGGTCGCGGGCGCTTCGCACTTCCTCGAGCACCTCGTCTTCAAGGGCACCGCGAGCCGAAGTGCGCGTGACATTGCCGAGTCCGTCGACGCCGTGGGCGGCGAGATGAACGCGTTCACGTCGCGTGAGCACACCGCGTACTACACGCGGCTCCCCGCGGACGAGCTCGGCTTCGGACTCGAGCTGTTGTGCGACGTGTTGTCGGAGCCGGCGCTGCGCGGCGCACGAGATCGAGGCCGAGCGCGAAGTGATCCTCGAGGAGCTCGCGCTCTCGGAGGACACACCCGACGACAAGGTTCACTCGTTGCTCGCCGACGCCGTGTTTCCGGACCATCCGCTCGGGCGGGAGGTGCTCGGCGATGAGAACACGATTGCGTCGCTGCGGCGCGATGACATCGTCGGGTTCTTCCGCGACCACTACAAGCCCGCCAACGTCGTCGTCGCGGCCGCCGGGCGCCTCGAGCACGACGACGTCGTCGACGGCGTGAAGGCATTCCTCGAAGGGATGGACGCGCGGGCCCGCGTGCCGCGCCAACCGCCGGCGACCGCGCCGAAGCCGCTCGTCGTGCATCACCGGCCGACCGAGCAGGCCCACATGGCGTTCGGTTGGCGGGCGATCGACCAGGCCGCTGAGGATCGGTTCCCGCTGGCAATCGCCAACCAGGTGTTCGGCGGCGGCATGTCGAGCCGGCTCTTCCAAGAGATCCGTGAGGAGCGCGGCCTCGCGTACAGCGTGTATTCGGGCTCGTCGCTCTACAGCGATTCGGGATTGCTGATGGCGTACGTGGGCACGGCGCCCAATCGCGGCTCGAGGTGAAGAACCTGGTCGAGGAGCAAGTCGACCGCCTCGTGAACGACGGCATCACCGAACAAGAACTTGCGGTCGCCTGCGGCTACATCGTCGGCTCGTTCATGCTGAGCCTCGAGGACAGCGGTAGCCGCATGGGCCGGCTCGGCCGCGCCGAGCTGTCGACAGGGGACTGGCTCTCGGTGGACGAGCAGGTCGAGCGCGTACGCGCCGTGACCGTCGAGGACGTGCATCGCGTGCTGCGCCGCGTGCTGACCGGACCGCGCTCACTGGCCGCGGTCGGTCCTTTCGACGACGCCGCCTTCGCCTGACAACGCCGAGGGCACGGGTCGGTAGGTTGTTGGCGTGTTGCGGGTCGGCGTGTTCGGTGCTGGGGGCCGCATGGGGGCCACGGTGTGCGCGGCGGTCAGCGCTGACGCCGACCTCGAGCTCGCCGGGGCCGTCGACCCCGATCACGTCGGCGAGCAGGTCGAGGGGATGAAGGTCACCGACGACATGCCAGACGTCGACGTCATGGTGGACTTCACCCAGGTCGCCGCCGCCCGGGAGAACATCATGTGGGCAGCGGAGAACGGGGCCCATGCGGTGGTCGGCACCACTGGACTCGATTCGCAGGACTACGAACGGTTCGAGGCCGCGTTCACGAAGAGCAACTGCGTGATCGCGCCCAACTTCGCCATCGGCGCCGTGCTCATGATGCGGATGGCCGAACTCGCTGCGCCGTTCTTCGACACCGCTGAGATCATCGAACTGCATCACGACGGCAAGATCGACGCTCCCTCCGGAACTGCGCTCGCGACCGCGCGACGTATGGCTGCCGCAAAGCCGTCGTGGGCACCCGATCCGACCAAGGAGGAGGTCATCGAGGGGGCGCGTGGCGGTGAGGGACCGAGCGGGATCCACGTGCACGCCATCCGCATGCGAGGGATGGTGGCCCATCAAGAGGTGATCCTCGGCACGACCGGACAGACGCTCACCATCCGCCACGACACCACGGATCGGTCCAGCTTCATGCCCGGCGTCCTCCTCGCGGTCAAGCGCGTCCCGGACCGGCCCGGACTCACCGTCGGACTCGACGCCCTCCTCGACCTGTAGTGCCTGCTGCCGCAACGCCCGGGCGTCGCACGCGGCGGTTGTCAGGGTAGCCTGACGGCATGAGTGGACCAGAGGACCTGTGGCAACAGTGGCGGCGATTGACGAAGAGCGCGTCGCCCGAGCCGCTCGAGGTGGCGAAGCTGGCGTCCACTTTCGAGCGCTACTTCGACGCCGTGAAGACCGAGGCCGTCAAAGCGGCGCGCAAGTCCGGCCACTCATGGGAGGAAGTCGCGGCGACCCTCGGAACGTCGCGTCAGTCTGCCTGGGAGCGCTACCGCCTTGCCGAGCGGACGCGGTCGGGCCGATGGTGGCCCGTCCCCCTTCCCGGTCGGTCGCACCCGTGACGGTCGAAGCTGTCAGGTGCGGCGGTGGACCATCGTCGCTCTGGCCTGGTCGCGCGGCCGCACGACGAGTTGGTCGATGTCGACGTGACTCGGCCTCGTTGCGACCCACGCGATGCACTCGGCGATGTCGTCTGCGGTGAGCGGCGTCACACCTTCGTAGACCTTGGCGGCCCGGCCGCGGTCGCCGTCGAACCGCACGATCGAGAACTCGGTCTCCACCATGCCGGGGTCTATCTCGCTCACCCGCACCGGATGGCCGAGTAGTTCCATCCGGAGCACGTCCATCACGGCGCGCACAGCGTGCTTCGCCGCGTTGTAGCCGGCGCCACCGGGGTACGGTTCGAACCCGGCGATCGATCCGATCGTGATCACGTGTCCGTCACCAGAGTCGATGAGCTTCGGCAACAGCGCGCGCGTCATGTGCACCACGCCCAGCACGTTCGAGTCGTACATCTCCCGCCACTTCCGGTCGTCCGCCTCGGCCACAGACTCGAGGCCCAGCGCGCCCCCGCGTTGTTCACCAGCAGACGGCACGATTCGACGAGGTCGCAGAACCGGTCGACCGACGCGGGATCCGTGACGTCGAGCGCATGAGCACGAGCCCTGGTGCCGATGGCTTCAGCGACTTTCTCCAACCGGTCGACGCGCCGAGCCCCGAGCACGACGTCGAACCCGGCGGCCGCAAGCTGGTGCGCGGCTGCCTCGCCGATCCCGCTAGACGCGCCCGTGACGACGGCGGTGCCGTGCGAGCTCACTCGTCGGCCTCCTCGGCCTCCTCGGCCTCGATCTGCTCGATGTCTTCCTCGAGGTGGGTGAGCGCGCCGATCTCGCCCTTGCCGAGTCGATGCTCGTTCCACACGGAGAAGGCGACGAGCCCGACGGTGAGGGCGAGCAGCGGCACCCGATACTCCTTGATGAAGTCGAGGATGCTCTGGATCGGGCTGTCGAAGATGTCGCCGACCACTCGGATCAAGTACAGCCGGGCGACGGTCCCGGTGACGTTCAGCACCACGAAGGCGGCGATCGGCATGCCGGCGGCTCCGGCGAACAAGCAGATGTAGTTGTTGGGCGCGATGAAGACCAGTGGGTACGCGGCGGTGGCGAAGAAGCGTTCGGCGGTGCGCATGAACCGGCCGTACGTCGGCGCTTTCCGCTCCATCCACGTCACCGCGGCGTCGCCATAAAGATATCCGAGCACGAAGAAGAGCGGATCCGACAGCAGCAGCCGGAACGTCCCGACCACGTAGTAAGGAACCGGGTCGAGCTGGTTGGTCACCAGCACGAGGTTGCGATTGCGGGCATTGAGCGCCAGCAGCCACAGAGGATGGCGGTCGACGAGCGATGGGGCCAGTGCGTCGCCGACATTCGACGCGATCACGAGGACGATGATCGGAGCGATGATCAACCACAGGGTCCGCCTGGAGGGCGCCTGCCCGTGCTGCCGGTTCAAGGACCGGATTCTTCCATTACTTTTCGAACCGGGCATCGCAGCAACGAACCAAGGGGGAACGAGATGCAGGGACTGATGCAGGACTGCCCGCTGACGCTGCCGCACTTCTTCTCGCGGGCCGAGTACCTCTTTCCCGAGAAGGGAGTGACGACCGCGACTGCCGGCAGGCTCGAGCACGAGACCTACGGGGAGTGGGCAGGCCGGACGCGACGCCTCGGCGGCGTGTTCGACGACCTCGGCATATCCGACGACGGCCGGGTGGCGACGTTCGGCTGGAACAGCGCTCGTCACCTCGAGCTGTACTTCGCTGCGCCGTGCACCGGACGGGTGTTGCACACGCTCAACATCCGGTTGTTCCCCGAGCAGCTCACCTACATCGTGAATCACGCCGAGGACGAAGTCATCTTCGTCGACCGGTCGCTGATCGGCCTCCTGTGGCCCTTGGTCGACACCTTCCAGACGGTGCGTCACTTCGTCGTCATGGACGACGGGAAGGGTGACGTGCCGAGCCCGGACGGTGGCCGTCCGATCCACGACTACGAGGATCTTCTCTCGCAGGCGGATCCCGTCGAGTTCGAGGTCAGCGACGAGGACCGTGCCGCATCGATGTGTTACACGAGCGGCACCACTGGCCACCCGAAGGGCGTGGTGTACTCGCACCGCTCGACGTTCCTCCACACGATGGGAGCGATGCTGTCGAGCAGCATCGGCGTGCAGGAGAGCGACGTGATCCTCCCGGTCGTCCCGATGTTCCACGCGAACGCCTGGGGGCTCGCGCATGCAGCTGTCGCCGCCGGGGCCGACCTCGTGATGCCCGGACCGGACCTGTCGCCGCCTGCAATCGCGACGCTCATCGAGGAGCAGAAGGTGACCATCGCCGCGGGCGTCCCGACGATCTGGATGGGTGTGCTCCCCGAGCTCGAAGGGCGTGACACCTCGAGCTTGCGGGCCATTCCGTGTGGCGGCTCCGCGGTACCGCGGACGCTGTCCGAGGGTTACCGGGAGAAGATCGGACTGCCGATCATGCAGGCGTGGGGCATGACGGAGACGAGCCCCGTCGCCTCCATCGGGCGCATCAAGTCGTCGCTCGAAGCGAAGTTGTCGGACGACGAGAAGGCCGATCTGCGCACGACAGTCGGGCAGATCTCGCTCGGTGTCGACTTCCGTGTCGTCGACCCCGTGATGCTGAAGCCCCGGCCGTGGGACGGCGAGTCGTCCGGCGAGCTCCAGGTACGCGGCCCGTGGATCGCCCGCTCGTACTACAACGACGACCGGTCCGCCGAGTCCTTCACCGACGACGGATGGCTCAGGACCGGCGACATGGCGGTGGTGACGCCCGACGGGTACATCAAGCTCGTCGACCGCACGAAGGACGTGATCAAGTCGGGCGGTGAGTGGATCTCGTCCGTCGACCTCGAGAACGCCATCATGGGCCACCCCAAGGTCGCCGAGGCGGCTGTCATCGGTGTCCCGCACCCGAAGTGGGCCGAGCGTCCGCTTGCCTGTGTGGTCGTCAAGCCGGGGGACCAGCTCACGCGGGAGGAGCTGATCGAGTGGCTGACGCCGAAGGTGGCGAAGTGGTGGCTACCCGACGACGTCGTGTTCGTCGACGAGGTGCCGAAAACCAGCGTCGGCAAGTTCTCCAAGAAGGACCTCCGTGACAAGTTCGGCACCTACGAACTGCCCACGGCGTAGCGGCCCGTTCTCATTCTGGCGTCGTGTACCCCGCATATCCGGGGTAGCTGACGCCAGAACGAAGAGGGGGCGCCGTTAACCTCGGATCGATGGCGCGTTACCGGTTCGCGTGGCGGCCGAGATGGATCCTGTCGCACCTGTTGGTGCTGTTGCTCGTGGTCGTGATGATCAGCCTCGGCTTCTGGCAGCTGCGCCGGCTGCACGAGCGCAGGACGTACAACGCCTCGGTGCGGGCCAACGAGTCGCAGGCGGCGCAGCCCGTCGAGGACCTGTTGCACGTCGGCGACCCAATGAGCGTTGGCCACGACCTCAACTTCCGTCGTGTCACCGCCACGGGCACGTACGACACGAGCAACGAGATCATCGTGCGGGCGAGGAGCCTCGACGAGACACCGGGAGTGTGGGCCCTGACCCCGCTGCGTCTTGCCGACGGCACCGGCGTCGTCGTGCTGCGGGGATTCCTACCGTCGCAGGGAACGTTGGAGCGCGTACCGGCCGATGCCGAGCCGCCGTCCGGTCAGGTCTCGGTCACCGGTCTCGTGCAGGAGACCCAGACCCGAGGTGCGTTCGGCCCGACCGATCCGGCGGACGGACGCCTCGACACCATGGCTCGCGCCGACGTCGCCCGCATCGCAAGGCAACTTCCCTATCCGATCCTGCCTGCTTATGTGCAGTTGCAGACGCAGCAGCCGGCGCAGCCCGGCCCGCAACCGAAGGTGCTCCCTGAACCCGCGCTCGACGAAGGACCGCACCTCAGCTACGCAATCCAGTGGTTCATCTTCACGACCATCGCCATCGTCGGGTATCCATTGATCCTGCGCCGAAAGGCCCGGGACAAGGACCACAACTACGATGACGCCGACACCGACGACCTCGATCGGGAAACGGCCGGCGTCGGAAGCCTCCCCTAGGAGCGAAGTGACATCCAACGAAGAGCTCATCGGCCGAGCCGACGTCAACGACCTCGAGTCGATCCTTTCGATCACCAACCGCGACGTCGACGAAATCGTTCATGCGGTGAAGGACAACGCCGACGCCATCTTCACGTGGGACTACGAGAAGGGCGCGCGGCCCGCGCTGAACAAGCTCTATGAGAAGGCGAAGACAGCGCAGTGGAACGGCGAGACCGATCTTCCATGGGACACCGTCGTCGACCAGGAGAAAGTCGTCGTCGCCAACGCGGCCAACAACAGCGGAATGATGGCCAACGTCGACGTGAGAGGCACACCGTTCGAGACGTGGGACGAGGACGACTGGATCAAGCTCGGTGTCCAGTTCCAGAACTGGCAGCTGTCACAGTTCATGCACGGCGAGCAGGGCGCGCTGTTGTGCACGGCGAAGATCGTCGAGACCGTGCCGTGGATCGACGCCAAGTACTACGCGTCGACGCAGGTGATGGACGAGGCCCGCCACGTGGAGGTCTTCGCCAGGTATCTCGACACGAAGCTATCCGGCCACTACCCGATCAACGCGCATCTGCGAATGCTGCTCGACGACATCATCGCGGACAGCCGTTGGGACATGACCTATCTCGGCATGCAGATCATGGTCGAGGGGCTCGCGCTGGCCGCGTTCGGGTTCATCCACCAACTGACCACGGAGCCATTGCTGAAGCAGCTGCTGCGATACGTGATGAGTGACGAGGCGCGTCACGTCGTGTTCGGTGTGCTGTCGCTGAAGGAGTACTACGGCGAGCTGACCTCGGCCGAGCTGCACGAGCGTCAGGAGTTCGCATTCGAGGCCGCGGTGCGAATGCGCGACCGGTTCCTCATGCAGGAGGTGTGGGACCGGCTCGGTGTCGATCCGAAGGAAGCGGTACCGCTGGTGATGGTGAGCCCGCAACGCCAAGTGTTCCAGCAGATGCTCTTCTCGAAGATCGTTCCGAACTGCAAGAAGCTCGGTCTCCTCGATGCGGGGGCGGCCGCGGGGCACAAGGGGTGGCTCAGGGAACGGTTCGAGGAGCTCGGCGTCATCCAGTTCGAGGACTGGGCAGACACGGGCGAGGAGTACGAGATGTTCCAACTCGCCCAGAGCTGAAGGCCGTTGCTCTCATTCTGGCGTCAACCACCCCGGATATCCGGGGTGAGTGACGCCAGAACGACAGACGCTTCTCCCCGGAGGTCCCCATGTCAGTCATCGATCAACACGGAAATCCGTTCACGGGCACCACCGATGCCGTCGCCCTGTACGACGAATCCATCCACGCGTTGTTGCGTTACGGTCCGAGCGTCCTCGAGCACGCACCTTCCTTGATCAGGGAACACCCGGACGTGCCCATGGCGCAGGCGCTCATCGCCTACCTGTCGCTCTCGAGCACCGACTTCCCCGACGTTGCGAATGCCAAGGACTGCTGGAGCTCGATGGGACGTCTCTCGATGAACGAGCGGGAGAATGCCCATCACGAGGCGATCGGCTTCTGGGTGGCGGGCGACTGGGTCGGTGCGGCCGCCTCGCTCGATCGCCTGTTGCAGCGATGGCCGGCCGACCTTCTCGCGCTCCAGCTCGGTCACCAGCTCGACTTCTTCACCGGTGATGCGGCGAACTTGCGAGACCGCCCGGGCCGGACGCTCCCCGTGCTGGATCCGCAACATCCACACACGGCGTTCGTCCGCGGCATGCAGGCGTTCGGTCTCGAGGAATCAGGTGACTACGGCGCGGCGGAAGCAGCCGGGCTGCGCGTGGTCGAGACCAATCCCGACGACGTCTGGGCCGTGCACGCGGTCGTGCACGTGCGCGAGATGCAAGGACGCGTCGACGAGGGCATCCGTTTCCTCGTCGACCGCGAGGCCGATTGGGGCAGCGGCAACCTGTTCAGAGTGCACAACTGGTGGCACTTGGCGTTGTTCCTGCTCGAGATCGGCGAGATCGATCGGATTCTCGACATCTACGACGCCGAGGTGCACAACGCGAAGTCCGATGGTGTTCCGCTCGAGATGCTGGATGCCAGTGCGCTGTTGTGGCGCCTGCTGCTCGACGGCCACGACACAGGTGAGCGGTTCGGCGCACTCGCCGATGCATGGGCGACGCGCCTCACGCCTGCGTCGTGGTACGTGTTCAACGACCTGCACGGCGTCATGGCGCTCGTCGGCGCCGGACGGCTTGCGGACGCTGAGCGTCACACCGAGGAGCTCGCCGGCTATGTCCATGGCGACGGCACCGGCACGAACGTGCGGATGGCGTCGACGATCGGGCTCCCCGCATGCCGCGCCGTGCTTCGGTTCGGCCAAGGCCGCTATGGCGAGGCCGTCGACGAGCTGGTGCCGATCCGGCGCACGTTCCAGATGTTCGGTGGCTCGCATGCGCAGCGCGATGCGCTGGTGCGCACATTGCTCGAGTCCGCTCTGCGGGCGGGACAGCTCGATCTTGCGCGCGCCCTCATCGCGGAGCGGTTGAGTCTTCGGCCGACGAGCGTGTACGGCTGGACGCAACAGGCGAGACTGCAGCAGGCGCTCGGTGACCGTGACAGTGAAGGTGCGGCCCGGCAAGAGGCGACGGATCTCCGCCATCGGTTCGAAGTGGCAGGCTGATGACGACCCTTTGAAGGAGGACGTGAACGTGGATCTTCTCGACCAGTTCGACCGGACCACGCAGTGGAGCGCGTCGAAGATTCCCGCTGCGACGACGATGCTCGATGACGGGACCCCGTGCGATCAGTGGGATGTACGCACGCTGCTCGATCACATGATCGACACGCAGAACTTCTTCGCGGCGCGGGCTCGCGGTGAGGAGCCGGCGTTACCCAGTGCGACGCCGCCGTCGTTGATCGGCGACGATCCGCAGGCCGCGTACGAGCAGGCGCGAGAGCAGACGTTGCGAGCGCACCGCGAGCCCGGAGCGCTCGAGCAGACCGGCCCGCTCTTGGGCATCGCGGTCTGTGACCAACTCATCCACGGCTGGGACCTCGCGACGGCCTCCGGCCAGGACGCGACGATGCCTGACGATCTCGCCCAGGCCGCGTTCGCGATACTCGACGGCCGGCTCACCGACGACCAACGCGGCAATGCGTTCAAGCCTGCGGTCGTCGTCGCCGACGACGCCCCGGTGCAAGACAAGCTCCTCGCCTACACCGGCCGCCGACCCTGACCATCGTTCCCAATGTTGGGTCGATTGTGGGGCCATAGCCACAATCGACCCCGAGTTGCGGTGAGGTCGCGGTGATCTAATGGCACGGTGAGCAGGCTCGGTGCGCTCGATCTGACCCTTCGCCTGAGCCGAGAACAGGAAGCGGAGCAACTCGAGGCCGCCCAGCGCCGGCTGCTGCATCTACGGCTCGTTCTCGGCGGTCTCGTAGACGGCGGCCGGCTCGGCCCGCCTGTTCTCGTGCTTTTCGAGGGGTGGGACGCATCAGGCAAAGGGGGCGCGATCAAGCGGCTCGTAGGTCGTCTCGATCCTCGTCATGTGCGCGTTGCGCAGTTCGCCGTGCCGACGCCGGACCAGAGGCGTCATCACTTCGTGGCTCGGTTCGTGCCGTCGCTGCCGGGCTGGGGCGGGATGGCGGTGTTCGACCGTTCGTGGTACGGCCGCGTGCTGGTCGAGCGTGTGGACGGATTCGCGACCCAGGAGGAGTGGGACCGGGGCTATGACGAGATCGTGCAGTTCGAGCGATCGCTGGCGCTCGAAGGGACGGTCGTCATCAAACTCTGGCTGCACATCTCAGACGACGAGCAGCTTCGAAGGTTCGAGAGCCGGCGCGACGATCCGTTGAAGAGTTGGAAGCTCACGCCCGACGACTGGCACAACCGTGAGAGGCGCCCCGACTACGAAGTCGCGGCGGAGGAGATGTTCGAACGCACTGATCACGCGCTCGGCCGGTGGGACCTCATCGAGGCCGAGAGCAAGCGATACGCGCGCGTAAAGGTCATCCGTACCGTGATCAGCCGCATCGAAGACGGTATGCGCCGGCACGGTTTCGAGCCGCCAACGTCGAAGGGCGTCGACTTCGATCGGTGAACGACGGAGGGCTCGTTACTCCGTCAGCGCGTGCACGATCGACGCCACGGCGTCGCGGCCGTAGCTCGTCGACTCCTCGTACCCGTCGGTGAACGGCAACGGGAGGTAGCCGTGCCATTCCGGGGTGAGCCCGGCGACGAGAGCGTGCGCGCCGTCGGCGGCGACACGGTCTTCGATGGCGCGGCCGAGCGCATGGAACGCCTCGCCGGGAACGGACACGAGACGGACCGGTCCGATCGACCACTCGACCAGCTCCACTGGAACGGTCCGGCCCTCCCGGCCGCGAGTGAGCGAGGTCGAGCCGAGGGTCATGTCGACGGTTCGATTGCGGGTCACGCCGGCGTCTCCTGCGTCGATGCGATCCGCGGCACCGAGCGCTTGGTCGACGACTTCGGCCACGTCGCGGCCGAGCTTCGTCGCTTCCTCGAAGCCGTCCTCGTGACAGTCGTTGTTCTGGCGATGGACGTGATGGGGATTGACGTCGCCGAGAGCGCCCGAGAGCAGCACGGCCGTACCCCCGGCCCGTTGCTCGAGCTGCGAGCGGAACGGCCCGACCCAGTCGCTCGACACGGCGAGGCACTCCGGTCCCAACGCAACGGGATGGATCGCGACGTTCGCAATCGTGCCGAGCCGCGCGCGGTCGAGCCCGATGACATCGAGCACCGCGAACGTGGGGTCATAGGGAAGATCTCGACGGTTGATCGACAGCCCATCGGGCAACGGCCATCGACCCGTTCGCAACTCGGCGCCGGCCGCGTTCGCCGTCGCGTCCCGCGCGGCCGCGACGCAGCGTTCGACGAGCAGGTCCATGTATCCCTCCGGCGTCACCCATCCGAGGAGGTGACTCCCTTCGAGCGTGCTCGGCCCGGCGTGGGTGTGGACGCAGGACGTGAGCACCGCAGGCCGCTGGAGGTCGAGAGCGTCGGCCACCGCGTCGCGGATCGGCGCCGAGAAGCCGCGCGACATGCCGAGCAAGTCGCACACGAGCAGACACAGCGCCCCGAGCTCGGTGCGCAGCACGACAGCGCGCACTTCGAGGTCGTCGTGCACGTCGCGTGCCGGCTGGTCGTCGATGAACCCGGCGAGCTGCACCGGCGTCGGCGGTGTGATCGTGGCGCAGCCGAAGCCGACCTCGACCGCCGTCATCGCACGGCCACGGTGCAACGCTCGTGCGCCGATCGGTACGCGGCGTCGACGACGGCGACGGCGGCGCGGCCGTCGGTGGCGGTGAGCGTCGGTGCGCGCTCGCCGCGCATCGCGGCGAGCAGCTCGTGCAATGGTGAGCCGGCCGTCTCCGGCAGCGCGATCCGTTCCCGTTGCCCGTCGAGGGTCATGAGGGTGAGGGGCGTGCGTGCGTCGAGATGGAGTGTGCCGTCGGTGCCGACAACCGTGAACTGATGGTCAGGACCCGGCCGAGACGACCAGCTCGCGTGCGCGGTGCCGATGGCGCCGTTGTCGAACCGCAGCAGCAGTTGGGCATCGGACTCGACGTCGCCCGAGCGCCCGTTCACGAACGCTGTCACCTCTTCGATGTCGTGGCTCGTGACCCAGCGGACGAGATCGATGACATGCACGCCGAGGTCGATGAGACAGCCGCCCCCGGCGGCTGCACGGTCGAAGAACCACGTCGCGTTCGGCGCCCATGCTTGTGGGCCGGCGTGGCCGAACGCAGCGCGCAGCCCCGTGACGTCGCCGATCCGACCACCGGCAACGGCGTCGTGTGCGGCGACGAAGGGGGGAACGAAGCGCGTGTTCTGGAACGGCATGAGCACGACGTCGTGGTCGTGCGCGACGGCGATCATGTCGTCGGCCTCGGCGGTAGTGCAGGCCATCGGCTTGTCGACGAGCACGTGCTTGCCGTTCGTGGCCGCTTCCACCGTGACGTCATGGTGCAGCGAGTTCGGTGTCGCGACCACGACCGCATCGACGTCGTCCCGACGGAGAGTGTCGCGCCAATCGTCGACCACCTCACCCGAGCCCCACTCGTCCCGAGCCGCCATGGCCGACGATCGCGAACGGCTGGCGAAGGCGGTGACCTCGACATCGGCGGCCCGCAGCGCGGGCAAGTGGATGCGCGTGGCCGCCGTGCCGCAACCGACGACCGCGAAGCGCTCGTTCACTGTTTCTCCTCGGGGCCGGGCCCGCTCATGAGACCAATCCGCGCGCCACCTTGCGAACCGCCCTGGCCACGTCGTCACAGTCGCGTTCGTCGTAGCCGACGCCCACGGGCACGATCACCGAACGGGCCACGAGCGCCTCGGTCTGCGGGCACAGTCCCTCGAAATAGGTCCGGTCGGTGGGGTGCTCGGTGCAGGCCCACGGTCCGCCCTTGTCCGTCGCCGTTCGCCGCGCCAGCACCGACGGGCTCAGGTACACCGGCCGCCCGCGGTACATCTGCGCGCAGGGCACGCCCTCGGCCCGAACGGCGGCCGCGAACCGCTTGGCGGTGCGCGCGTCAGAGAGGAACCACGTGATGCTCGACGAGCCGTCTCCATCGGGGTCCGGTCGCCGCCGGCGGATGAGACCCTCGATGTCGCCGACCGACTCGACGATGCGGGCCTTGTTGCGACGGAGCGTCAGGAGGATGTCGGGCAGGCGCCCGAGCTGCACGCCTGCGACCGCCCCCGCGAGCTCGCCCATGCGCAGGTTCTCGCCCGCGAACGGTCTTGTCAGCTCTTCGCCGCGTGCGCTCGCGTAGCTGGTGACGAACTGGCCGCCCTGATCGGAATAGCGGGTCGCGCGGAGGTACAGCGCTTCGTCGTCGGTGACGACGAGTCCGCCTTCCCCCGCAGTGATGTTCTTCTCCTGCTGCAGCGAGAATGCACTCAGCGCGCCGTACGTACCGAGGTGCCGGTCGTGATATGTCGCACCGATTGCCTGTGCGGTGTCCTCGATCACGGGAACTCGATTGCGGTCCGCGACCGCGAGCACGCCGTCGAGATCGCATGCAACGTTCTCCAGATGGACCGCGACGATCGCGGCCGTGCGTTCGGTGATGCCGTCCTGCAGCAGCGACGCGTCGAGACCGAGGGTGTCGTCGACTTCGGCGAACACCGGCACTGCTCCGGTGGCAACGACTGCGTTGACGGTGGCGACGAACGTGAATGCCGGTACGACGACTTCGTCCCCGCAACCGACGCCGATGGCTGCCAACGCGCAGCGGAGCGCCGCGGTGCCGTTGGCCACCGCAGTCGCGTACGTGCAGCCGAGCGTCTCGCATGCGGCCCGTTCGAAGTCCGCCACCGCTCCCGTGGCGGGGCCGTCCTTGTAGCGGAACAGCGAACCGCGGCGTACGACGGCGGCCACTGCTTCGGCCTCGGCGTCACCGAGCAGCGCAGCGCCCTTCGCGAAGTCGAGTGGTTCTGTCCGTACCGGTGAGCCGCCTTCGATGGCGAGCGCGAAATCGTCCCGCAGCACGGGGCGATCGTACGATGATCGCCCGATGCATGTGGCCGCGCAGCGGGTGGTGGACGCTGGTGCGCGCCATGGCCTCGAGGTCGAGGTGCGGGAGTTCCCCGAGGGCACACGGACAGCGCGCGAGGCCGCAGCCGCCGTCGGTGTCCAGGTGGGGCAGATCGTCAAGTCGCTCGCCTTCGAGGTGGACGACGAGATCGTGCTCGCCCTGGTGTCCGGCTCGAACCGGTTGGACGAGTCCGAGCTCGCGCGCACGGCCGGAGCGGCGGGCGGCAAGGTTCGGCGGGCGAATCCCGAAACCGTCAGAGCCGCGACCGGGTTCGCGATCGGCGGTGTGCCTCCGTTCGGCCACACCACGCCGCTGCGGACCTTCGTCGATGGCGATCTCTTGGGCTACGACGTGGTGTGGGCAGCTGCGGGCACGCCGCGCCACGTCTTTGCCATTGCTCCGATCGAGTTGGTGCGCGCTTCCGGCGGGACGATCAGCCCGTCCCTCGGGACAGCGAATCGGGAATAGCGTCACGGCATGTACGCCGCGCAACACGCTGCAAAGCATCCCGACAAGCCCGCGATCGTCATGGCGACGACCGGCGAGACGATGTCGTTCGGGGAGTACGAGGCGCGCTGCAATCGCATCGCGCATCTGTTCCGCGATCTCGGCCTGAAGCGTCTCGACCACGTCGCGCTGTTCATGGAGAACAACCCGCGCATGCTCGAAGTGGCTGGCGGCGCGGAGCGCACTGGCGTCTACTTCACCGCCATCAACTCCTACTTGTCGCCGGAAGAGGTGGCGTACATCGTCAACGACAGCGACTCGCAGGTGCTCATCTCGTCGGCGGCGAAACGCGACGTGGCCGCGGCCCTGCCGCCGCTGTGTCCGAACGTCCGGCGCTTTCTCATGGTGGACGGCACGGTCGAGGGTTGGGAGAGCTTCGAGGAAGCGGTAGCCGCATATCCCGACACGCCTGTCGACAACGAGCGCCTCGGTGCGGCGATGTTGTACTCGTCAGGGACGACCGGGCAACCGAAGGGCATCCTCCGGCCGATGCCGGACCAGGCACCGAGCGCAGCTCTCCCCGTCATGGAGTTCGTGAAAGGAATGTTCGGCTTCCGCGAAGGTATGACGTATCTCTCGCCCGCGCCTCTGTACCACTCGGCGCCGCAGGCGAGCGTGTCGGCGACGCTGCGACTCGGTTCGACCGCGGTCATCATGGAGCGCTTCGACCCGGAGCAGTTCCTGCAACTCGTCGAGCGCTACCGCGTCACGAACTCGCAGATGGTTCCGACGATGTTCTCGCGCCTGCTGAAGCTTCCGGACGACGTGAAGCACAAGTACGACCTGTCGTCGCTCGAGAAGATCGTCCACGCCGCGGCGCCATGTCCCATCCCGATCAAGGAGGCGATGATCGAGTGGTGGGGTCCGATCATCGTTGAGTACTACGGCGCGACTGAGGCCCACGGGTTCACCTTCTGCGACTCCGAACAGTGGCTGGCCCACAAGGGGACCGTCGGCAAGTGCATCCTCGGCAAGCTGCTGATCCTCGACGAGCACGGGAACGAGTGCTCCATCGGTGAACCCGGCACGGTGTGGTTCCAAGGCGCGACGGCGTTCGAGTACTACAACGACCCGGAGAAGACAGCGGACTCGCGGCGCGAGGACGAAAGCGGGGTGATGAGCTCCGTCGGCGACATGGGCTACGTCGACGAAGAGGGCTACCTCTATCTCACCGATCGCGCCACGTACATGATCATCAGCGGCGGGGTGAACATCTATCCGCAAGAAGCGGAGAACCTTCTCATCAGCCACCCGAAGGTGATGGACGCGGCCGTGTTCGGTGTCCCGAACGAAGACCTCGGCGAAGAGGTGAAGGCCGTCGTGCAGGTGGTGGACAGCGTCGAGGCCGGACCTGCCCTCGAGCGCGAGCTCACCGAGTACTGCAGAGAACATCTCGCGCACTACAAGTGCCCGCGCTCGGTCGACTTCGAAGCCGAGCTCCCGCGACTGCCGACCGGCAAGCTCTACAAGCGCCTGCTCCGCGATCGCTACTGGAAGGATCACGAGTCGCGGATCCTGTGATAGCGCACAGCGAGGCCGGCACGTGATCGATCTCGTCGCATTCGACGGCGACGACACGCTCTGGCACAACGAGTCGATCTTCTCGATGACCCACGAGCGCTTTGCGGCGCTCATGGAGCGCTATGTCGCACCGGACACCATCGGCGAGCGATTGCTTGCAACCGAGACGCGCAACCTGACGCTGTTCGGGTACGGCGTGAAGTCCTTCACCCTGTCGATGATCGAGACGGCGATCGAACTGTCTCGCGGAGCGGTGACCGCGTCGGACATCCAAGCGATCATCGACGCCGGCCGTTCCATGCTCGAGCACCCCGTCGAGCTCCTCGCGGGCGCGGACGACGCCGTCCGGGCCGTCAGCGAGACGCATCGCGTGATGCTCATCACGAAGGGCGACCTGTTCGACCAGGAATCGAAGCTTGCCCGGTCAGGGCTCGGCGAGCACTTCGACGCCGTCGAGATCGTCGCGACGAAGGACGAGCGGGCCTACAGCCGGATCCTTCGCCGCCATGCTGTCGACGCATCGCGCTTCGTGATGATCGGCAACTCGCCCCGGTCGGACATCGCGCCTGTGCTCGGGCTCGGCGGCTGGGCGATCCACGTGCCTCATCCGCTCACGTGGGCGCACGAGCGGATCGACGACGAGGAAGCGATGGCGGCACGCGACCGCTTCCGGCTCGTCGCGTCGCTCGCGGAGGTCCCCGCGACGATCGCCGGCTTGGACTGCTGACGCGTCGACGTTTCGGTGGGGCCTTCCTCAGGGGCGCCTCGGTTAGCGTCTGGGTGGTGACCCGGCCCTCCGACACCCGGTTGCTCGTGCTCCACGGCTTGCGGCTGAAGGGGTTCGCGGGCGCCTCCGACGTGGCCGAAATGACGAGCGTGACGCCCGCCGAGGTCAACCGGCACCTCGACGAGCTCCAGGTCGACGAGCTGGTGCTCTACCGCAACGGCCGCCTGACTGGATGGGCCTTGACCCCTGCCGGTCGCGCCGAACACGAACGCGTGCTCGCCGAGGAGCTCGCCGCGCTCGGCTGCCGGGCGGTCGTCCACGACGCGTACCGGCGGTTTCTGGAGCTCAATCCCGAGCTGCTGACCGTGTGTACCGCGTGGCAGATGAAGGACGAGGCGACCCTCAACGCGCACGACGACGAGGACTACGACCGTGGGGTGGTCGATCAACTCGGCGACGTCCACGATCGCGTCGAGCCCGTCCTCGCCGATCTGCGAAACGCACTCGACCGGTACCAGAGCTACCGGCCACGCTTCTGCAACGCGCTCGTGCGCGTGCAAAGCGGCGACCACGATTGGTTCGCCAAACCGATGATCGACTCGTACCACACCGTGTGGTTCCAGTTGCACGAAGACCTGCTCAACACGCTCGGCATCGAGCGCAGCAAGGAAGCAGCACACTCATGAACGGACCTTGGGGCTCAGTGCTCACCGCGATGGTCACGCCGTTCGACGACGACGGCGCGCTCGATCTCGATGCGGCGGCCACGCTGGCTCGCTGGTTGGCCGACCACGGCAACGACGGTCTCGTGGTCGCCGGCACGACGGGTGAGGCGCCGGTGTTGAGCGAGGGCGAGAAGCTCGACCTCTGGCGCGCGGTCAGCGAGGCGGTGACGATCCCGATCATCGCCGGCACCGGCACGAACAACACCGCGGAGACCGTCGAGCTGACCCGTCGGGCGACGGATACCGGCGTGGCCGGCGTGCTGGTCGTCGGTCCGTACTACAACCGGCCGCCGCAGTCGGGCATCGAGGCGCACCTCCGCGCGGTCGCCGACGCAACGAAGCTGCCAATGATGATCTACGACGTACCGGGCCGTACCGGTCGCCGCATCGCGCACGACGTGCTCGTCCGGCTCGTCCACGACGTGCGCAACATCATCGCGTTGAAGGATGCGACAGGCGATCCGCCGGCGGCCGCACGAGTCATGGCCGATGCGCCCGACCTGGCGATCTACAGCGGCGACGACTCGCTGACGCTGCCGCTGCTCGCCGTGGGCGCGATCGGCGTCGTGGGCGTGGCGACGCATTGGGCGGCACCCGAGTTCGGCGAGATGATCGCCGCGTTCGACAAGGGCGATGTCGTGCGCGCACGGAAGATCAACGCGCAGCTGCTCGAGTCGTACGAGTACGAGAACAGCGACACGTGCGTCTTCTCGCAGGCTGCCAAGGCGATGATGCGCACACTCGGCGTACCGGTCGGTGAGTGCCGGCTCCCGTTGGGGCGGGCTCCCGCGGGCACCGACGAACGCGCCCGCGAGGTCTACGGCCGCCTCCGCTCGTCCGACTGATGCCGGCCCCGGTCTCCGTCACGTTTCTGGGTGGCCTCGGGGAGATCGGCCGGAACTGCGCGTGTGTCGAGGTCGACGGCCGGATCATGCTGCTCGACTGCGGTCTGATGTTCCCGGACATCGACATGCTCGGCATCGATCTCGTGCTGCCCGATTTCACGTACCTGCGTGACAACGCGGCACGCATCGACGGGTGCATCGCGACCCACGGTCACGAAGATCACGTGGGCGGGCTCTCGTTTCTCCTGCGCGAGCTGAGCTTTCCGGTGTACGGCTCGCCACTCACACTCGGCTTGGCGCGCCATCGCATCGATGAAGCGGGCCTGATCGACCGTACCGAGCTGATACCGGTGCGCGACGGCGAGCGCCGGCGCATCGGACCCTTCGACGTCGAGTTCATCCCGGTCACGCACTCGGTGCCCTATGGCTTCGCCACCGCTTTCCACACCCCGCAAGGGACGATCCTCCACTCCGGCGATTTCAAGCTCGATCTCACGCCCGTCGACGGTCGGTTGACGGACCTCGCCCGCATCGGCGCGATTGCCAAGGATCCCGGCATCCGCCTGTTGCTCTCCGACTCGACGAACGCCGACGAAGTGGGCTACTCGCGGAGCGAACGAACGGTTGGCACTGTTCTCTACGACCTGTTCCATGCCAACGAAGGGCGACGCATCGTCATCGCCTGCTTCGCCAGCCACATCCACCGCGTGCAGCAGATCGCAGATGCGGCGATCGCGTTCGACCGCACGATCGCCACGCTCGGCATGTCGATGAAGAAGAACGTGCGGCTCGCGCGAGAGATGGGGCTCTTGAACATTCCCGCTAACCGGCTCGTCGACATCGAGGACATCGTCGACATCGATCCTGCCAAGGTGTGCGTGATCTCGACCGGATCGCAGGGTGAACCGATGTCTGCGCTCGCTTTGATGGCTTCGAGCGACAACCGATGGATCAAGGTCGGACCGGAGGACACCGTCATCCTCAGCTCCCACCCGATCCCGGGCAACGAGGCGAGCGTCTCGAAGATCATCGACGGCATGACCCGGTTGGGAGCCGAGGTCATCCACTCGGGCATCGACGACGTCCACGCGACCGGGCACGCAAAGCAAGGGGAACTGCAGACGCTGTTGTCGATCGCGCAACCTGATTGGTTCACGCCGGTGCATGGCGAGTATCGGCACCTGATGACCCACGCCCGCCTCGCGCACATCATGGGCATGGGCGACGAACGCGTTCTCGTCTGCGAGGACGGCGACCAACTGTTGCTGACCGATCTGGGGGTGACGCGTGGTCCGAAGGTGCCGGCGGGTTACCTGTACGTCGACGGGATCGTCGGAGATGTCGGCCAGGGCGTGTTGCGTGACCGGCGCGTGCTGGCCGAAGAGGGGGTCGTCGTCGTCGTTGTGACCGTCGACGCGCAGACGGGCGCCATCGTGACGGGACCGGAGGTGATCACCCGCGGTTGGGTGTATGCACCCGAGGCCGAAGACCTCCTCGACGAGTGCGCGGACGAGGTGCGCGCCGCCTTGCAAGCGTCGTTCACGTCCGGTGATCCGGTTGACATCGAGGCGCTGCAGCGCGTCGTCCGCAAGGCCGCCGGCCGGTTCGTCGCCGACCGCACGCGGCGGCGCCCGATGATCGTGCCCGTCGTCATGGAGACGTGACCGCGCGCCGTTCACATCCTGTTTCCTGACTGGCAACAAATTCGCTGCCGCGCGGAAACGCTTCGCCGCTACGGTCGCCGTATGCCCGTGTTGCGTCGCATCGCCGAATGTGTGCTCGGCCGAGTGCGCCCCGACGCGTCCGTAGTCGTGGTGCACGAGCCCACCGCACAGTTCCTCGCGCCCGGTCTGCGGCTCGGCGACCGATCCGATGCGGTGACCTTCGACGATGCGCAGGCGGCCGAGGTCTTCCTGGCCCGTCACGCCAGCGAGCCGGCCTACATGATCCTCCGCGCCGGCGACGCCCTCGACGCCACCGCCGCCTGACCAACCCCTGCGTTCCGGCGTGCATCAGCCACACGAGATGTGGCTTGTGCACGCCGAAACGCGGGAGACGCTCGCAGCGACGCCCGTAGCCGACCGAAGGCAGGCGGCGAGGGAAGCGCCAGCGACGAGCCGCAGTCGGCGGAGGCAGGAGCGCAGCGACGCCCGTAGCCGACCGAAGGCATTGTTGCTCATGGGGCTGCTGATACGGTTGTGGCCACTGTGGCGACGAAGCGAGCGTCTCATGCAGCGAAGCGCGTCCCCGCGAACCGTGCCGCGCCGGCGCACTCGGTGGGTCGGCATGCGGCATCAGCGTTCGAGGGACACGGCTCCGACGCCCTCGGCGTCGGGCTGATCGCCCTCGGCGTCGTCCTCGGGCTCGCCACGTGGCTCCACCTCGCCGGCACCGCGGGACACGGCATCGACGGTGGCGTCGATGCGTTCGCGGGTGCCGTGCGGTCTCGTCGCGCCCATCGCGCTCGTCGCTGCGGGCGTCACTTTGTTCGCGTCGTCCGACGACGAGGAGAAAGCGACGCCGCCAGCCCGCCAGGGCTCGCGGTCGGTGCCACGCTCCTCCTCTTCGCAGTGTGCGGGCTGCTCGAGCTGGATGGACACGGCGGTGCCGTGGGTTGGATCGCGGCGGTTCCTGTTCAGGCTCTCATCGGCTCATGGGCGACCGGCACGTTGCTCGTGGCGCTCGGCCTCGTCGGAGTGATCGTGCTCACGCAGACGTCGGTGCTCGCCACCGCTCGCCGCGTCGGCGTCGGTGCGAGCACGGTCGCGCCGCGTCGCGGGCCGTCTGTTCACACTCGAGTCGCAGGATCGAACGCGCCGACGAGCGTGAAGACCAGCTCTACGACCAAGACGCCGACGTCGACATCCGTGACGAGCGCGAGCAGAAACGCCGCAGGCCGGCGAGACCGAAGCTCACCGTTCCCGCATCCGATGACGGCGAAGACGAGCACACGGAGCAGCTCGCCATCGAGCTCGGTCCGGCGTCGAAGGCGTCACCGTGGAAGTTGCCGTCGACGTCCCTGCTCCAGCGCGCCGGCTCACATGACATCGACGTGTCCGTGGTCGAAGAACGCGGCCATGTGCTCGAGGCTGCACTTGCACAGCACGGCGTCGAGACGCGGCTCGTCGGCATGGTCGTCGGACCGACCGTCACGCGCTACGAGCTCGAGCTCGCTCCGGGTGTGAAGGTGGCTCGGCTCACGAGCCTGCACAAGGACATCGCGTACGCGATGGCGACGCCCGATGTCCGCATCCTCGCTCCGATCCCAGGAAGCAGGCCATCGGGGTCGAGGTGCCGAACGAGCAGCGCCAGATGGTGCCGCTCGGCGACATCCTCGCCATCGGCCGAGGCTCTGCGCGGCCAAGCATCCCCTCGAGGTCGCCGTCGGTCGTGACATCAACGGCAAGGCCGTGTTGATGAACCTGGCGACGATGCCGCACCTGCTGATCGCCGGCGCCACCGGCGCAGGCAAGTCGAGCTGCCTCAACTCGATCATCACCTCGCATCCTCATGCGCTCGACGCCGGATCAGGTGCGGATGATCCTCGTCGATCCGAAGCGGGTCGAGATGGGTCAGTACGACCGGCTGCCCCACCTGCTCACGCAGGTGGTGACGAACCCGAAGAAGGCGGCCAACGCGCTCGCCTGGGCCGTCCAGGAGATGGAGCGGCGCTATGACCTGCTTGCCGAGGTCGGCTTCCGTGACGTCACCGGCTACAACGCGGCCTACGACCGCGGCGAGCTCGTCGCCCGAACCCGGATGCGCGAGCGCGACGTACACGCCGGCTGCCCTTCATCCTCGTCGTGATCGACGAGCTCGCCGACCTCATGATGGTCGCCGCCCGCGATGTCGAGGACTCGATCTGCCGCCTCGCGCAGATGGCCCGCGCCGTCGGCATCCATCTCGTGATCGCCACGCAGCGACCGTCGGTCAACGTCATCACCGGTCTCATCAAGGCGAACATCCCGGCCCGCCTCGCGTTCGCCGTGTCGTCGGTGACCGACAGTCGCGTGATCCTCGACCAGACCGGGGCCGAGCGCTCGTCGGCAAGGGCGACATGCTCCTGCTCGGGCCGGCACGTCGAGCGCGCCGCACCGCATCCAGGGCTCCTGGGTCGGCGAGGAGGAGGTGCGCGAGGTCGTTGCCCAGTGGCGCCGCCAGGCTCCCGAGGTCGACCTACGACGCGCACGTGCAGGGAGCGCGACGACGGCACCGGACCAGTCGGCGGTTCCGGCGACGCGGCGAGCGGAGACCCCGACGACGAAGAGCTCGTTCGCCAAGCGATGGAGCTCGTCGTGCGAGCACAGCTCGGCTCGACGTCGATGCTGCAGCGCAAGCTGCGGGTCGGCTTCGCCCGCGCCGGCCGCCTCATGGACCTGCTCGAACAGCGCGGCGTCGTCGGTCCGACGACGGCTCCAAGGCGCGCGACGTCCTGATGACAGCCGAAGAGCTCGACGAGTCGCTCAGCCGAGTCGAGTGACCCCTCGGCTGCTAAGAAGCGGCCGTGGCAGAACAACGAGAGATCACGAGCGGACTTCGCTTTCCCGAGGGCCCGGTCGCCATGGACGACGGCAGGGTCCTCGTCGTCGAGATCGAGCGCGGCACGCTCACGCGTGTCGACGTCGAGACCGGCGACAAGGACGTCGTCGCCGAGACCGGAGGAGGACCGAACGGAGCCGCTGTCGGCCCCGACGGGGCGATGTACGTCTGCAACAACGGCGGCTGTTTCGACTGGCACGAGGTGATGGGGATGCTCTTCCCCGGTTCGCCGCCCCCGGCCTCGTGGCCCGGCCACGGCTCGATCCAGCGCGTCGACCTCGACCAGCGGCAAGGTCGAGACCTTTACGAGGAGGCGACGGCGCCGGCGGCGAGATCCATCCGCTCCGGGCGCCGAACGACCTCGTGTTCGACGACGTCGGCGGGTTCTGGTTCACCGATCACGGCGTCGCACGCGTTCCCGCACGAGCGATCGCACCGGCATCTACTACGCAAAGGCCGACGGCAGTCTCGATCAGCGAGGTCATCTTCCCGCTCGATGCGCCGAACGGCATCGGCCTGTCGCCGAACGGTGACCGCCTCTACGCCGCCGAGACGCACACCGGGCGCGTCTGGGCGTGGAACGTGCCGTCGCCCGGCGCCGCCCAGGGCGCGAACCCGGTCGGCCCCGGCGGTGGCGAGCTTCTCGCCGATCTGCCCCGACTTCCAGCTGTTCGACTCTCTCGCGGTCGACGGCGACGGATGGGTGTGTGTGGCCACGCTCGTCAACGGTGGCATCACGTCCATCTCGCCCGACGGCAGCACGACCGAGCACCTTCCCACAGACGATCCGCTCACGACGAACATCTGCTTCGGTGGCCCGGACCTTCGCACGGCGTACATCACGTGCTCGGGGTCGGGTCGTCTGCTCGCCACGGAGTGGCCGCGCCCGGGACTGCAGCTCGCGTCACCACGCGTGAGCGACGTCGATCCGGCGCGGCTGTGGCCCGAGCACGAGAGTCGGGCCGTCACCTTCGAGAACCCGACAGGCGAGCGCGCGAGCGGTGGGCGGGCCGCGGCCGGACGGAAGGGCGCGCCGAACCGCGTGATCGCGCCCGGCGAACGAGTGGTCCTCGCAGATCTGAGCGGACCAGGGCGCGTCACGCACATCTGGATGACGGTCGCGCGGTTGCGTGCCCTGAACGAGCCGTCGCCTCGTTTCTTGCGCGCGCAGACCCTCGAGGTCTTCTATGACGACCTCACCGAGCCGTCGGTCAGCGTCCCGGCGCTCGACCTCTTCGGCGTCGTCCATGGTGTGCCCGCGTCGTATGCCTCGTCGTTGACGGCGTGCAACGACGGTCTCGGGCTCGACGCGCGTATCCCGATGCCGTTCGAGGAGCGAATCAGAGTCGAATACGAGAACGCGTCCGACGAGGTCGCGTTGCTGTACTACCAGGTCGACGCGCTGCTCGGTCCGCAACCTGGCGCAACGGGCGCGCTCCACGCCATGTTCACCCGCGAGAACCCGACGACGCTCCAACGTGATCTCGTCATCCTCGACGGGCTGCGCGGTCCTGGCCGGTTCCTCGGGATGACCGGTGGTGTCCGTCCCTTCGACAGTCACTGGTGGGGCGAGGGCGAGGTCAAGGTCTTCTTCGACGGCGAGAAGGAGCCGACGATCTGCGGCACCGGGACCGAGGACTATCTCGGCTCCGCGTGGGGTCTCGCCGAGTTCGCTGCGCCGGAGTCCGGCGCACCGCTCGTGACCGGCCCGCGCCGGGATCAGAGCGGCGGTTGGTCGCTCGTGTCGTTCTACCGATGGCATCTCTCCGACCCGATCGTGTTTCGCGACTCGATCAAGGTGACGCTGCAGCAGATCGGCTCGGCCGTCTTCCAACCCGGTGAAGAAAAAGCGCGTGCGCTGTTCCGCGACGGCCTGACAACGGCAGGCGATGGTTGGATCGAAGGCGGCTTCGGCGCGTTCACGCTCTACGAACGCAGTGATGACTGGTGCGCCACCGGTCTCGCGTACTGCCGCGACCCACAGCCGGTCCTCCGGGTCGATCCAGCTATCGCGACCGCGGATCTCGACGGCATCCCCGACGGCCACCCTCGAATGCAGCGGTAGCGCTACGAGTACCCTTGAGCGCTGATGCCTCGGCGGTTCTGGGTGGAGACCCTCGGCTGTCCAAAGAACCAGGTCGATTCCGACAAGCTGACGGGAACGCTCGTCGGCGACGGCCTGGTAGCGGCTGACGCGCCCAAGGATGCCGATCTCGTCGTCGTGAACACGTGCGCGTTCATCGAGGAGGCGCGGCAGGAGTCCATCGACACGATCCTCGCGATTGCGGACGCTCGCAAGGACGGCGCAAGGCTCGTGGTCACCGGCTGCCTGGCCGAGCGGTCCGGGGCGAACTCGCGACAGCATTGCCGGAAGTCGACGCGGTCGCCGGTTTCGCCGACGCGGTGCCGGTGACCCTCGGCCGCAAGCCAGACCTACCGACGATGGACTTGCTGCGTCTCGCTCGCCCGAGAGCCACCGCACCGTGGGCGTACGTCAAGGTGGCCGAAGGTTGCGATCGCGCGTGCGGCTTCTGCGCGATCCCCACCTTCCGCGGCAAGCAGCGCTCACGGATGATCGGCGACGTCCTCGCCGAGGTCGACGCGCTGGAGGCACGGGAGATTGTGCTCGTCGCACAAGACCTGGCGAGCTTCGGGCGCGATCAAGGCCGCGGTGAGCGCTCCATCGTTCCGCTCATCGAAGCAGTCGCGGCGCGAGTGGACCGCGTGCGCCTGCTGTACCTCTATCCATCGGATCTGACCGACCGGTTGGCGGACGCGATCTGCGCCACGGGCGTCCCGTACTTCGACCTCTCGTTGCAGCACGTCTCGGCGACGCTGCTGCGCCGGATGCGGCGCTGGGGCGATGGCGACCGCTTCCTTCGACGCATCGAGCGCATCCGTGCCCTCGAGCCCAGAGCGGCGTTCCGGTCCAACTTCATCGTCGGCTATCCCGGGGAGACCGAGGGTGACCACGACGCGCTGCTGGCCTTCATCGACGAGGCGCAGCTCGACTGGTGCGGGTTCTTCGCCTTCTCCGAGGAGGAAGGGACCTACGCCGAAGGGCTGGACCGCAAGGTCGGCCGCCCGCTTGTCGCCGAGCGCCTCGCCGAGTTGCGTGAGCGGCAAGAGGCGATCACGTGGGCGAGGCGTGACGAACTGGTGGGGTCACGGGTCGAAGTCCTCGTGGACGAGCCCGGGGTTGCGCGCAGCCATCGGGAGGCACCGGAGATCGACGGTGTGATCCTCGTCCCCGAGTCGCTCGAAGCGGGTGCGTTCGCGTCCTTGACCGTGACCGGCGCGCTCGGTCTGGATCTCACGGCGGCCTGATGGCTATCTACGAGCAGTCGTTCGGTCCATCGGCGCTCGCCACGCCGGCCAACGCGGTGACGATCACGAGGCTGCTGCTCGCGATCCCGTTGCTGATGCTCATCGTGGATCACCCGTCGTCGTGGCCCGCAGTCGCGCTCTGGACCATCCTCTGTGTCACCGACGGCATCGACGGCTACATCGCTCGACGCCAGGGCGCCACGAGGTCGGGCGCGTTCCTCGATCCGCTGGCCGACAAGGTGCTCGTCCTCGGCGCGATGGTGGCGCTCGTCGCGACCGGCGAGTTCTGGTGGGTCCCGGTGGCGATCATCGCGGTTCGCGAGATTGTGATCAGCGTGTTCCGCAGCTACTGGGGACACCGCGGGCTGGCTGTTCCGGCGACGGGACGGGCGAAGGTGAAGACGGTCGTGCAAGAGGTGGCAGTGGGGCTGGCACTGCTCCCGCTCACCGCGGGCCACCAATGGATCGCGAGCACGGTGCTCTGGGCAGCGGTGGTGCTCACCGTGGCCACAGGTATCCAGTACGTACAGGCCGGCAGCCGAGCGACCCGCATGACCGGCGCGTCGTAGCGACCTGTCACCAGCTGTGCGTTGCGAGGTCGTGGCGGTCGGCACGGAGCTGCTCCTCGGTCAAATCGTCGACACCAACTCCGCGTGGATCGGCGAGCAACTCGCGCTTGCCGGCATCGACGTGAACTTTGGCAGCACGGTCGGAGACAACCTCGACCGAATCGTCACCGCGCTGCACATCGCGCTCGACCGCAACGACGCTGTGGTCGTGTGTGGGGGCCTCGGTCCCACGCAGGATGACATCACCCGTGATGCGATCGCCGAGGTCATGGGTGTCCCGCTGGAGTTGGACGACACCGTCGCGGCGCGTATCGAGCACATGTTCGCATCGCGGGGCCGCGTGATGGCTGCAAACAACATGCGCCAGGCCGAGGTGCCCGTCGGCGCGAGCGCGATCCATGACCCGCAGCCGGGAACGGCGCCGGGTCTGATCTGTCCCATCGGCGAGAAGGTCGTCTACGCGGTGCCCGGGGTCCCGCACGAGATGCGCACGATCGTGTCGTCGGCGATCATCCCCGACCTGCGAGCGCGCTCCGGCGAGCCGTCGGTGATCCTGAGCCGCGTGCTGCGAACGTGGGGCGAGAGTGAGTCACGGCTTGCCGAGCTCCTCGCTGGTCGGATCGAGCTGCTCGATCGCAGGGGGAACCCGACGCTCGCCTTTCTTGCGAGCGGCATCGAAGGCCTCAAGGTTCGCATCACCGCGAAGGCCGTTGACGCGGAAACGGCGCTGCAGTTGCTGGCGACGGAGGAGAGCGAGGTGAGGGGCTTGCTCGGTCAGCTCGTGTTCGGGGTCGACGACGAGAACATGGAACACGCCGTCGCGGAGTTGCTGGACGCACAGGATTTGACGCTGGGACTGGCCGAGTCACTCACTGGTGGCCTGATGGGCTCCCGGCTCACGGCCGTCGAAGGCGCGAGCGAGTTCTTCAAGGGCTCGATCGTGAGCTACGACTCCGAGGTGAAGTTCTCTCTGCTGGGCGTGCCCGAGGGCCCTGTCGTCACCGCTCGTGCGGCGGAGGCCATGGCGTCGGGCGCACGGCGCGTACTCGGATCCGACGTCGGACTCGCCGTCACCGGTGTCGCAGGACCGGCCGAGCAAGACGGTCAACCGGTGGGGACGGTGTTCATCGGTCTGGCGATCGACGGAAACATGGAATCAGTCGAGTTGCATCTGCCGGGTGATCGCGGGCGCATTCGCGAGTTCACGGTGATCTCTGCGTTGGACCTGTTGCGCCGGCGGTTGTCGATCCGCGGAAGCTGAGCTTCGATGCGGCTGTTCGTCGCCGTGTGGCCAGACGACGCGGTCGTGGAACAGCTTGCGGCCTTGGAGCGGCCGGTCATCGACGGCGTTCGTTGGACCACACGCGACCAATGGCACATCACGTTGCGATTCTTCGGTGAAGTCGAGGACGCAGGTGCCGTCGAGGCGGCGTTGCGGGACGTTGCTGCTCGCTCGCGAGGGGTGCGGGCCGACCTCGGGCCGCGTGTGCAGCGCGTCGGCAACATGTTGTGGGCGCCGGTGTCGGGGCTCGACGACGTTGCCGGTTCCGTGGTCTCGGCCACTGCGTCGTTCGGTGCGCCGCCGGACGATCGCCGCTTTCGTGGTCACATCACGCTGGCTCGGCACCGGTCACGAGGGAAGGCCTCGGCGTTGCGGGACGCACAGGGCGAACCCCTGTCGGGCTCATGGGACGTGCGCGAGGTCGAGCTGGTGCGCAGCCACGTCGGACGCGGGGGAGCGCGCTACGAGGCGGTTGCCCGTGTGCCGTTCGATTCTGGTTGAGAACTCGAGCGGACGGACGCTTCAACGCACGCACATTGTCGACTCAGCCACCGAAACAGGTGGCTCAGCCGACACAGATCTCCTCACCGTGGGGTCTGTGTCTGCTCAGCCACGGAATCGGTGGGTCAGTCGACTCAGACCCGACCGCGCTTGCCTCCCGGCGATTGGGCCGTCGACGTCGGTGGGGGAGTCTGGCCCGTCGTGATCTCGAAAGGCTTGAGCGAACAACTGTTCGGAACTACGCTCATGTCATTCGTTTCGAGCCCTCACTGTCACACCCCCCGGGGAAGATGGTCCAGACCTCGTCGCTGCGTCTCCGCTGCCCTGCACCGGCCGCAGCCCAGCATCCGAACGCCTGAAACGGCGAAGCAGCAAAGGAGACCGCGGTGGAGCGAGACAAGGCCCTCGAGATGGCTCTGAGTCAGATCGAGAAGCAATACGGCAAGGGCTCGGTCATGAAGATGAGCGACAAGGGCGAGATGAACATCGAGGCGATCGCCACCGGCGCGCTCGCACTCGACCTCGCACTGGGGGTGGGCGGCTTGCCCCGGGGCCGGGTCGTCGAGATCTATGGCCCTGAGTCGTCCGGGAAGTCCACACTCGCCATGCACGTCGTGGCCGAGGCGCAGCGCAACGGCGGCATCTGCGCCTACATCGATGCAGAGCACGCGATGGATCCGGTCTACGCCAAGGCCATCGGTGTCGACATCGACGAGCTGCTGATCTCGCAGCCCGACACCGGCGAGCAGGCGCTCGAGATCACCGACATGCTCGTGCGCTCCGGTGCACTCGATGTGGTGGTGATCGACTCCGTGGCTGCACTCACGCCCCGTGCCGAGATCGAGGGCGAGATGGGCGACACCCACGTCGGCCTCCAAGCCGCGATTGATGTCACAAGCGCTGCGCAAGCTCACGGCCAACCTCAACCGCACGAAGACCATCTGTGTCTTCATCAACCAACTGCGGGAGAAGATCGGCGTCATGTTCGGCTGCTTCTCCTACGGCACCAGGGTCACGCTGGGCGACGGCACGCAGGAGAAGATCGGCAAGATCGTCAACCAGAGGCTGCCTGTCGAGGTGCTCTCGTACAATCCCGACTCCGGCGAAGTCGAAACCCGCAAGGTCGTGGGTTGGTACGACAACGGTCGAACCGACGCCTTCTTGTCGTTCACAGTGGCCAAGCCGGGCGGCAACGGCCGTGCCCAGTTCGCGTGCACGCCCAACCACCAGGTGAAGACCCCTGGTGGGTGGCGTGAAGCGCAGGAGCTCGCAGTCGGCGACCGCGTGCTCCAATCCGTGTCGCACCACCTTTCTGACTTTCAGTGGGAGGTCGTGCTCGGCGGGTTGATGGGTGACGGAGCGTTGTCGCCGACGCGGTCCGGCCACGGCGCGAGGTTCCGGTGGGGCCATGGCACGAAGCAGGCGGGCTACGGCGACTGGAAGGCGTCTCTGTTCGCCAACGTCGGTGTCAGTCGATCGACGAATGTCAATGGCGCGGTGTTCCACGACATGCGGCCCTTGCCAGAGTTGGCCGAGCTGCGTCAAGCGGTGTACGTCGGCGGCAAGAAGGTGCTCAGCCACGACTATCTGAAGCGTCTCACCCCGCTGTCTTTGGCCATCTGGTACATGGACGACGGTGGTTTCTCACTGCGGGCCAAGGGCTTGCAGGAGGGCAGCAAGGACGGCAGCGGACGCTCCGAGATCTGTGTCGAAGCCATGTCGCCCGACTCGCGCGATCGGCTTGTGGTCTACCTCGCGGACACGTGGACCATCCATTCCAGACTGGTGGAGCGAGCAGGCAAGGCTGTGCTCGTCTTCCCGAAGGACGAGACGGCGAAGCTGCACGCGCTCATCGCGCCGTTCGTGCACCCGGCCATGGCGTACAAGCTGCTGCCGAAGTATCGCGGCCAGTTCTCGGTCCAGCCGGTCTTCGTCCCCGTCCGCAACGAGTTGATGCCGCTGCCGATCACCAAGATCGGTGTGCGGCCTTCGTCGAACTCGATGCACCGCTTCGACATCCAGGTCGAAGGAACGCACAACTACTTCGTTGACGGCGTGATGGTGCACAATTCTCCCGAAACCACTCCAGGCGGTCGGGCGTTGAAGTTCTATTCGTCGGTGCGGCTCGACATCAGGCGCATCGAGTCGATCAAGGATGGCGTCGAGGTGGTCGGCAATCGCACGCGCGTCAAGGTCGTGAAGAACAAGGTGGCGCCACCGTTCCGGCAGGCGGAGTTCGACATCATGTACGGCCATGGCATCAGCCGTGAGGGCTCGCTGCTCGACATCGGTGTCGATCTCGGCTTCATCAAGAAGTCGGGTGCCTGGTTCACCTACGAGGGCGAACAGCTCGGCCAGGGCCGCGAGAACGCGAAGAGCTTCCTCGCTGACAATGCCGAGATCATGGTCGAGATCGCCGAGCGCATCCGCGTCCAGGGCGGCCTCCAGCCGACCGGCGACGGATCGGCCGTCGAGCTCGTGGACGCGGCCGACGACGAGCCGATCAAGCTCGACGACTGACACCGCGGGCGCCCCGCCTAACCTGAGCGGGGATGGCCCGCAAGTATCTACTGCGCACCTACGGATGCCAGATGAACGAGCACGACTCGGAACGGATCGCGGGCCTGCTCGAGGCGGACGGCATGCAACGCGCGACCGACCTCGACGACGCGGATGTCGTGGTCCTCAACACGTGCTGCATCCGTGAGAACGCCGACAACAAGCTCTACGGGAACCTGGGGAACCTGAAGACGCTCAAGCACGCCCGCCCCGACCTGCAGATCGTCGTGGCGGGCTGCCTCGCCCAAAAGGATCGCGAGCAGGTCCGGGAGCGGGCGCCGCACGTCGACGTCGTCCTTGGCACGCACAACGTCCACCGCGCGGCGACGCTCGTCGACCATGCGCGACGGTCCGGGCCGATCACCGAGATCTGGGACGCCACCGATCCGGATGACGACGAGGCCTTTCCTTCCGCGCTGCCAGTGCGGCGCGAGGTTGCGTACGCGGCGTGGGTGACGATCCAGATCGGATGCGACAACCGCTGCGCCTTCTGCATCGTGCCGGCGGTTCGGGGCAGGGAGATCTCCCGACCATTCGAGGAGATCGTGAGCGAGGTCGAACGCCTGGCAACCGACGGCGTGGTCGAGATCACGCTGCTGGGTCAGAACGTCAACTCGTACGGTCGCGATCTGACGAAGCGGCGCCCGTTGTTCGCCGAGCTGCTCCGGGCGATCGGCGAGATCGACGGCATTCGACGAGTTCGGTTCACGAGTCCTCACCCGAAGGACCTACGCCCCGAGACGGTCGCCGCGATGGCTGAGGTGCCGTCGGTGTGCGAGCACCTGCACCTGCCGCTCCAGGCCGGATCCGACCGGACGCTGGCGGCGATGCACCGCGGCTACACGGGCGAGCGGTACCTCGAACGGCTCGCCCACGCGCGCGGGGCGGTTGCCGATCTTGCCGTCACGACGGACCTCATCGTCGGCTTCCCGGGCGAGACGGACGACGACTTCGGGCGCACGCTCGATGTCGTCGCCGCAGCCGAATACGACAGCGCGTACACATTCGTGTTCTCAGCCCGTCCCGGCACCGAGGCCGCGGCACGCGTCGACGATTTCGTCCCGCCTGACGTCGTGGCCGAACGGTTCGAACGACTCCGAGTCGTGGTCGAGCGCAGTGCTCTCGCGAAGCACCGCGCCCGCATCGGACGCGTCGAAGAGGTGCTGGTCGAAGGGCCGAGCAAGAAGGATCCTTCGGCGATCACCGGTCGCACTCGTCAGAACAAGCTGCTGCACTTCGCGGTGGACGCCGATGCGACCGTGCGTCCCGGCACGTTCGCCGACGTGCGGGTCACGGAGGCCGGCCCGCACCACATGCTCGGCGAGCTCGTGTCCTTGACGGCGACGCCCCGTCATCGCACGCGGATCCCGGTCCTCGCCGGTTGAGCGCCACCGCGGTGCGCTGCGCACTGTTCATCCCCCTGTTCGACGAGCTCTCCGAGCCAACCGTCGCCATCGACATCGCTTACGTCGCCGAGGCCGCCGGCTGGGATGCCGTGTTCGTCTGGGACCACGTGATGTACCGGCCGCCGGTCGAGCGCATCGCTGACCCTTGGATCGTCATGGCCGCGATGGCACACGCAACCGAACGGCTCGTCCTGGGGCCGATGGTCACGCCCATTGCCCGGCGTCGCGCGCAGGTGCTGGCTCGGCAAGCGGCGACGCTTGATCGGCTCAGCAACGGCCGGCTCGTGTTCGGGGCCGGCCTCGGTGGCGACCCCGGCGGGGAGCTGTCGCGGTTCGACGAGGAGATGGACGCACGGGTGCGCGCAAAGTTGCTCGACGACGGGCTCGAGCACCTCGACCGCTGGTGGCGGGGCGAGGAAGCGAACGGGGTGCGAATGCTGCCGCAACCGGTGCAACGCCCGCGGATTCCGGTCTGGGTGGCGTCACGGTTTCCGAACCGCTCGCCGGTTCGGCGGGCGGCACGGTGGGACGGGTGGTTCCCGATCGGGCTCACGTCACCGGACGACCTCGTGGTCGAGCATGCGTACGCGCAGCAGCTACGTCCTGCCGACGCCGGGTCGTGGGATGTCGCAGTGCAAGGTCTTCACGACGATGATCCCGCGCCATGGGCCGCTGCCGGCGCGACTTGGTGGCTCGTGCGATTCGAGCCGTTCGATCTGCCCGCCGCGCACGTGCGCGAGGTCGCGGAGGCGGGCCCACCCACACGATGACGGACGGGCACATCGCTCTCGTCGGCACAACGGCATCGGGAAAGTCCGCGCTCGCGCTTGCGCTTGCGCGACAGCACCGGGATGTCGAGATCGTGTCGATCGACTCGATGCAGGTGTACCGGGGCATGGACATCGGCACGGCGAAGCCGACGCTCGAGCAACGGGCAGACGTTCCCCATCACCTCATCGATCTGGCCGATCCTGACGAGGACTTCACCGTCGTACGGTTCCAGCGCGCGTTCGTCGACGTTCTCGCCGAGATCGAAGCGCGTGGTCACCGCGCCCTTCTCGTCGGGGGGACCGGTCTCTACCTGCGCGCGGCGATCGACGGCCTCACCATTCCCGGTCTGTATCCGCACGCGCGGCGCGAGCTCGACGAAGAGTCGACCGACGCGCTGCACGAACGGCTCGTTGCTCTCGACCCGGTGGGCGCGACGCGCGTCACGGCGACCAACCGGCGGCGCATCGTCCGCGCCCTTGAAGTCACGCTGGGCAGTGGCCGGCCGTTCTCGTCGTTCGGTCCCGGTCTCGAGGCTTATACGCCGACGCCGTTCCGCCTCGCCGGCGTCGCGCTGCCACCGGACGTTGTGTCCGCACGCATCGAGGCTCGCTACCGCCGGCAGCTGGACGACGGGTTCGTCGACGAAGTGCGTCGCCTGGTGACGCGACCGGGAGGCCTGTCACGGACCGCGGGCCAGGCGCTGGGGTACAAGGAGCTGGCGGCTCACCTCGCTGGGGAAGCCACGCTGGGCGAGGCCATTGACCAGGCCGTGCGCCGAACCCGGCAGTTCGCCCGCCGGCAGCGAGCCTGGTTCCGGCGGGATCCACGCATCGAATGGCTTCCGGCGGAGTCGGATCCGTTCGAGGTGCGGCCCGCTCTCGAGCAAATCGTGTCGAGATCGGCGCCGTGACGGGCACACTTGAGTCCAGATGCGGCTGACCAAGCACCACGGCCTCGGCAACGACTTCCTCGTCCTGCTCGACATGGACGGCACCCGTCCCGTGACGGGTGCGACCGCTCGCGCCATCTGCGATCGCCGTCGCGGCGTCGGTGCCGACGGCCTACTCCGGGTCACGGCTGGGTCCGGGGTCGGCGACGGTGTCACGAATGTCGCGATGCAACTGTTCAACGCCGACGGTGGTCGAGCGGAGATGAGCGGCAACGGCATCGGCTGTCTCGCCCAGGCGGTGGTGCTCGCGGGGGTCGTGCAGGGCCCGACGGTCACGGTCTCCACGGACGCCGGCAAGCGGACGGTGCGCATCGAACCAACCGGCGACGAACGCGAGCACCGTGCCACTGTCGACATGGGAGTCGCCAAAGTCGTGGACGAGGACCACGACGGGATCGACGGCACCGTTCTACGGGCCGCTCGTGTCGACGTCGGCAACCCGCACCTCGTGTTGCTCGTCCGCGAGGTCGTGGGCAACGACGACCTGGTCGCCCGCGGTCAGCGAGCGAACGACTTGGTACCGGGAGGAATCAACGTCGAGCTGGTCACACCGGGGCCACAGCCGGGTGAGCTCGCGATGCAGGTCTACGAGCGGGGTGTCGGTGTGACCGAGGCGTGCGGGACAGGAGCGTGCGCGGTGGCTGCGGCAGCCGAACACTGGGAGCTCACGGGACGAGAGGTCCGGGTACGGCAACCCGGCGGCCCGGCCGACATCGTGCTCGGGTCCACCATCGAGATGACCGTGCCCGTCGTCCACGTCGCCACGATCGACTTCGCTGCATGAACGACGCACTGACCGACACCCTCATCTCCCGCGAGGCGCGAGAGAAGCTCGTGCTCGTCGGGGTCGCCCTCGACGGCGCGCACACGGACGATGTCGAGTCCTCGCTCGACGAGTTGTCACAACTGGCGGACACCGCCGGTGCCGACGAGGTGGCGCGCGTCGTCCAACGGCGGAACCGCCCAGACCCTGCAACCTACGTCGGGAAGGGCAAAGCCGAGGAGCTGCGAGAAGTGTCACTCTCGGTCGACTCGGACACGGTCGTGTTCGACGACGAGCTGTCGCCGGCGCAACAGTTCAACCTCGAGAAGGTGCTCGGTCGCACCGCCATCGACCGCACGGCGGTGATCCTCGACATCTTCGCCCAGAACGCGCACAGCCAGGAGGGCAAAGCGCAGGTCGAGTTGGCGTTGCTGCGTTACCGGCTGCCGCGTATCCGCGGCAAGGGCCGGAATCTCTCGCAGCAGGCCGGTGGCATGTCGGCAGGCGCAGCTCGGATCGGCACCCGCGGCCCCGGCGAGACGCAGCTCGAAGTGGATCGGCGGCGTCTCGTCCGGCGCATCCACAAGCTCGAAGCCGCGCTTCGCGACATCGACCGTCACCGCGCCACGCAACGCAAGAGCCGGCGACGTAGCCGGCTCCAGAACGCCGCGATCGTCGGCTACACCAACGCGGGCAAGTCCACGTTGCTCAACCAACTGACCGACGCGGGCGTGCTCGTCGAGGACCGGTTGTTCGCGACGCTCGACGCGACGACGCGCCGGCTCGAGCTTCCGGGCGGTGAGCCCGTCTTGCTCACCGACACGGTCGGCTTCGTGCGCAAGCTTCCGCACCAACTCGTCGAGGCATTCAAGTCGACGCTCGACGTGGCGGGTGATGCCGACCTCCTGATCCACGTTGTCGACTCCTCTGCGGTCGAGCCCGAGGCGCAGATCGACGCGGTCCGAGCCGTGCTCGGCGACATCGGTGCCGGCGACGTCCCGGAACTGCTCGCGTTCAACAAAGCAGACGTCGCGCCTGACCAGGCGAAACGGCTCTGTGAGCGCCACCCGGGAGGGGTGGTGCTCTCCGCGATCACGGGAGAAGGCGTCGACGAACTGCTGCGCGCAGTCGGCGACCGGCTACGCGCCGTCACGAAGACAGTCGAGTTGGTGATCCCGTACGAGCGCGGTGACGTGCTCGCCGCCGTCCACCGCGAGGGCGAGGTGGTGGCGGAGACGGCCGAGGACGCTGGCATGCGGCTGCGCGCCCGCCTCGATGATCCCGCCGTGGCGCGCTTCCGTGCGTACGCCGCGGACTGATGGGCTTCTCGCCGCCTCCGTATCCGTACGACCGGCTCGACGAGCTCGAGGCAGTCGCCGACGAGCTGCCGGGCGGTTGCGTCGACCTGTCCATCGGTACGCCATGTGATCCGCCTCCCGGCGCGGTCGTGGCTGCTTTGAGCGCGAGCGGGACCGAGCGCGGCTATCCCGCGTCGATCGGCTGTGTCGCCTTCCGGGAAGCCGCGGCCGGATGGCTGCAGCGCCGACTCGGCGTCGACGTCGACCCCGCAGCAATCGCGGCATGCATCGGGACCAAGGAGTTCGTCGCGAGCACACCCCAGTACCTCCGCTTGCGCACGCCGGAGCGCGACACCGTGCTGTACCCGGCTGTCAGCTACCCGACCTACGAGATGGGCGCGGTGCTCGCCGGCTGCCGCGCGGTCCCGTATCGAAGTCTTGACGACATCGATGACCGCGATGCAGAGCGCGCGCTGTGCTTGTGGGTCAACAGTCCCGGCAACCCGACCGGGGCGCTCGCGGACCTCGGCGCCGCGGCGCAGTGGGGGAGAGAGCGGCGAGTCCCAGTGCTGAGCGACGAGTGCTACGTCGAGTTCACCTGGAGCGGTCCGCCCCGCACGATCTTGGAATGCGGGCCCGACGGCGTGCTCGCGGTGCACTCGCTGTCGAAGCGATCGAACCTCGCCGGTGTCCGCGCGGGGTTCTTCGCCGGCGACGGTGAGCTCGTGAACTACTTCGCGCGAGGTTCGCAAGCACGCGGGGCTGATGGTGCCCGGACCCGTCCAAGCGGCTGCCGTCGTCGCGTACGCCGATGACGACCACGTCGACGCGCAGCAGGCGCGCTATCGCAGCCGGCTCGAACGGCTGCGCGTCATCCTGCGGGACGGTGTCGGCATCGACACGCCCATGCCGGCAGGTGCGTTCTACCTATGGGTCGGCGCCCCGGGAGCGGACGCCTGGTCGCTCGCGAAGCGGCTGGCAACCGACGCCGGCGCGCTCGTGAGCCCCGGCGACTTCTACGGCCCTGACGGCGCCGATCACGTCCGCATCGCCGTGGTACAACCCGACGAGCGCATCGAGCTCGTCGGCGAGCGGCTCGGCGTTTGACGAGCCCGGCCGTTACCCTCGGCGCCCATGGCCGACTTGCGATCGAGCATCGAAGAGCTCTGGCAGCACCGCTCCGAGCTCGGACCTGCTGACGTCGATGCTCGGGCCATCGTGCACGAGGCGATCTCGCTGCTCGATCGTGGCGAGGCGCGCGTCGCTGAGGTGGTCGACGACAACGTCGTCGTGCACGAGTGGCTGAAGCAGGCGATCCTGCTCCTGTTCTCGCTCTCATCGATGGAGACCATTGAGGTCGGTCCGTTCGAGTACCACGACAAGATTCGTCTGAAGCACGGCTACGCCGAGCAAGGCGTGCGAGTCGTGCCTGGCGCCTCGGCACGCTTCGGCGCATTCCTCGATCGAGGCGTGATCCTCATGCCGAGCTACGTGAACATCGGCGCCCGCGTTGGTGCCAACACGATGGTGGACACATGGGCGACCGTCGGCTCGTGCGCGCAGATCGGCGCGAACGTGCACTTGTCCGGCGGTGTCGGCATCGGCGGTGTGCTCGAGCCACCGCAAGCCGCGCCCGTCGTGATCGGTGACAACGCGCTGATCGGCAGCCGATGCATGGTCACCCAGGGCGCTCGGGTCGGCGAGGGCGCAGTGCTCGGCGAAGGTTCTGTGCTCAACCCGGGCATCCCGGTCATCGACAGCAAGACCGGCGAAGAGGTCGGCCGAGGAGTCGTGCCGCCGTACTGCATCACGGTGCAGGCCGGGCGGAAGCGGACCTTCCCCGGCGGCGAGTTCACACTCCCGTGCGTCCTCATCCTTCGCCGGTACGAGCCCGGCGAACGCCAGCACCTCAATGAGATCCTGCGCGACCAAGGAGTCAACGTCGCGTGATCGACTTGCTTGAGCTCACTGCCGAGCTCGTCGACATACCCTCGGTCAGCCAGGACGAGCACGCCATCACCGATCGGATCGAGCAGGAGCTGCTTGCCGCCCCGTGGCTTGTCCTCGATCGCGTCGGCGACAACTTGGTGGCTCGCACCGATCTCGGTCGTGCCATGCGCCTCGTCCTCGCCGGTCACACGGACACCGTGCCCGTGAACGGCAACGACCGCGCCTGCATCGACGGTGACACCCTGTGGGGACTCGGCGCGGCGGACATGAAGAGCGGCCTCGCCGTGATGCTCGAACTGGCCCGCACGGTCGGCGAACCTGCGGTCGATGTGACGTACGTCTTCTATGCATCAGAAGAGATCGAATCGCAGTACAACGGCTTGGGCCACCTCTTCGCCGTCCGCCCCGAGCTGATGACCGGTGACGTGGCCATCCTCGGCGAGCCGACAGGGGCGGTGTTGGAAGCGGGTTGCCAGGGCACGATGCGCCTCGAGGTGCACCTTGGGGGCGTGCGCGCCCACAGCGCACGGCCCTGGATGGGACGCAACGCGATCCACCGGCTCGGTCGACTGCTCGCGCTCGTCGAGGACTGGCCGGGCCGTGAGCCGGTTGTCGACGGGTGCCAGTATCGCGAGGCGGTCCAGGCGGTCATGGTGGCCGGAGGGGTCGCGGGCAACGTCGTGCCTGACGAGGCGAGCGTGGTGTTCAACCACCGGTTCGCTCCGGATCGGGACGAGGCTGCCGCCGAGACGTGGCTGCGCTCGCTGCTCGCGTCTGGCCTCGAACAGGGCGACCGCGCAGTCGTCGTCGACTCGGCGCCCTCGGCGCGGCCAGGGCTCGACCATCCTTTGCTCGCCGCGCTGGTCGCGCGGAATCAGCTCGAGGTGCGCGCCAAACTGGGGTGGACGGACGTCGCACGCTTCGCCAGCCGCGGCGTTCCTGCGGCCAACTTCGGTCCGGGTGACCCGCTGCTCGCGCACACCGCGGACGAGCGAGTCACGCGTGAGCAGCTCGAGCGGACGTGGCAAATCCTCTACGACCTCGTCACCGTGGGTGCAGGCTGATCGCGATCACAATCGTCGGAGCACCGTGACCACCTTGCCGTAGATGGTGACCTCGCCGGCGTCGAGCTCGATCGGATCCATCGTGGAGTTCGCCGGCAGCAGCGTCACCTTCCCGCTCGTGCGGGTGTACGTCTTCACCGTGGCCTCCTCGCCGGGGATGCCCGCGACGACGATGTCGCCCTTGTTGGCGGTGCGCTGTGCTCGTGCGACCACGAAGTCGCCGTCGAGGATTCCGGCCTCGATCATCGACTCGCCCCGCACGCGGAGCATGAACAAGTCGCCATCGCCCGTGAAGTCGGCGGGCAGCGGCAGGATCTCCTCAACGTTCTCCTGCGCCAGCACGTCAGTACCCGCAGCGACGTCGCCCACGAGAGGCACGTGGCGCGCGGGCCGTCGCTCGAGCACCGCGCCGGAGTTGGGGTCGTAGCGCACCTCGATGGCCCGCGGCTTGGTCGGATCACGCCGCAGGAACCCGAGCTTGGACAACGTGCTGAGGTGAGAGTGCACGGTCGACGGCGACGTCAGACCGACGGCTTCGCCGATCTCACGGACCGACGGCGGATACCCCCGGTCGCGCATCGACTTGTCGATGATCTCGAGGATCTGGCGCTGCCGGTCGGTCAACGTCTGCTCGGTCATTGCTGCTCTCCCACGTCGTGTCGGCGATCGAGTTGCGATCCGGTCTCTGCGGTCTCTGCGGTCTCGGCGGATCGAACATATGTTTGGAGGAACCGTATCAAACGAATCGGGAAGAGGCAAACACCTGTTCGCAAATGGTCTTGACTCCGAACAGACGTTCGTGGTTGAGTGAGGCGTGCCCCGAACGTTCGTTCGTCATCGTACGTGTGCGGCGAGCGTCGGATGTGGATTCGGCGGCTTCCCCCCTTCACTGTCACACCCCCTGAGGAAGATGCATCCATGGCTGCCATCGCTCATCCCACGCCTCACCCTCGACAGGTCGAGGTCCGGCCGGCGCTCCGTCTCGTGCGGAACGTGGCCCGTCCGTCCGACGCGGTGTACCGACGTCGCCGGCTCTTCGCGGTCGTCGTCCTCGCCGGCTTCGCGCTGGCGGTCGCCGGCGTCGCGTTCGCGCTGACGAGCGGGGAGACGGCCCCCTTCTCCGTTCGCGCGGGCGCGGCGTCGGGTGCCCTGGTCGAGGATCCCGCCGCGTTCGGCGCAGGCCACACGACTCCCCCCGCAGGGTCGTTCTACGTCGTGCAGCCGGGCGACACGTTGTGGTCGATCGCGCGCGAGCTTGCTCCCGCGGGCGACATCCGGGCCGAGGTCGACCGGCTTCAGGACCTCAACGGCACGGCCGCGCTGCAGGCCGGTCAACGCCTTCGACTGACCGCACCGCCAGGCTCGTGATGTGGTACCCGCAGTAGCCTCACGAGGAGTGCGGTGTCCGACTTGCTCGAGCGTCGACGACAAGGTTGTCGACTCGCGGGCGTCCGACGACGGCGCGACGATTCGCCGGCGGCGCGAGTGCCTCACGTGTGGCCGGCGGTTCACTACCTACGAGCGGCTCGAGGAAGTGCCGCTGGTCGTCGTCAAGCGCTCCGGCCAGCGCGAGTCCTTCGACCGGATGAAGATCGTTCTCGGCCTGCGCGCCGCGGCGAAGTCGCGGCCCCTGCCCGACGACGAACTCGAGGCGATCGCTTCCACTGTCGAAGAGGAGCTCGTCGGTGCGGGCGAAGTGCCGACCGAACGGATCGGATTGTTGGTGCTCGACCGGCTCCGTGAGGTCGATCACGTCGCCTACGTGCGATTCGCGAGCGTCTACAAGGGGTTTGACGAGGCCGCCGACTTCGAGCGCGAGCTCACGTTGCTCACGAAGGCGACCGCTCCGAAGCAGCACTGATCACGCGCGCCGCACATACCGCAGGAACAGCATGTCGTCCGCTTCGAGCACGCGATCCAACCGCATGGGCGTGACACGGCTCGGACCGAGGTCATGTGCCAGCCGCGGTGAGGAACCCCCTGCCACCAGTGGCGCGAGCGAAAGGCACAGCTCGTCGAGCACGCCGGCAGCGAGGAGCTGACCGTTGAGCGACGGTCCGCCTTCGCAGAGCACGACCCGTGCCCCCCGGTCACCGAGCGCCGCGACCGTCTGCAGGATGTCGACGCTGTCCTCACCTGCAGTCAGAAGGTCGGCGACGTCGGCCAGCGCACTTCGGCGGGACGGATCGCTTCGTTCGGTGGTCACCACGATGGGGCGGCGAGCCGGCGCCGTGTCGAGGAACACCCGCGCCGACGGGTCGATGTCGAGGGAACGGGTCACGATGGCCAACCGTGGGGGCACATCCCGGCCGGGGGAGGTGCGAGGAGGGCCGTAGGACTCGGCCCGCACCGTTCCCGCCCCCACGAGGATGACGTCCGCGACGGCGCGAACGGCGCCGAACACGAGCTTGTCGGCCGGTCCACCGAGCCCGCCCGACCGTCCGTCGACCGTCGTCGCGCCGTCGACCGTCGCGATCATGTTGACCAGCACCCAGGGGCGCTCTCCCGCCGGCGCGGTGCGGTCGTCGGTGCTGTACCGAACGTAGGGGTCGACGTCGTCACGTGAGTTCGGGTACAGCTCGCGCATCGTGGCAGCATGGCATGCATGAGTGTGCGGAATGACGGTGACCTTCGGACGGTGTATCGGACGTGCCCGCTGTGCGAAGCCGGCTGTGGCCTCGAGATCACGTTGCGCGGCGACGACGTCGCGCGCATCCGTGGCGATCGCGACGACGTGTTCAGCCACGGCTACATCTGTCCGAAGGGTTCGACGCTGAAGCAACTGCGCGAGGACCCCGACCGCCTTCGAACGCCACTGATCAAGCGGGACGGGCAGTTCGTGGAGGCGACGTGGGACGAGGCGTTCGCCGAGGTCGAGCGTCGCCTGATGCCCATCATCGACGCGCATGGCCGAGACAGCGCCGCCGTCTACATCGGCAATCCCAGCGCCCACAGCCTCGGCGCGCTCCTCTACGGCCGTTTCGCGATAAAGGGCCTCGGCTCGGGCAACCTCTTCTCGGCCAGCACCGTCGATCAACGGCCGAAGGAGCTGAGCGCAGGGCTGATGTTCGGCTTGCCATTGACGATTCCCGTCCCGGACATCGACCGCACCGACTACCTGCTCATGCTCGGCGCGAACCCGTACGCGTCGAACGGCAGCCTCGCCACGGCGCCCGACTGGCCGGGCCGCATCGAGGCCCTCCGCGCCCGCGGCGGGAAGCTCGTGGTCGTCGATCCCCGTCGCAGCCGGACGGCGGAAGAGGCGGACGAGCACCTGTTCATCCGGCCCGGGACGGACGCGTTCTTGCTCATCGCGATGGTGCACACCTTGTTCGAGGAAGGACTGGTCGAGCTCGGCCGGCTCGAGGACATGGTCGAAGGCCTCGACGAAGTCGAACGTGTCGTGAAGGCGTTCAGCCCCGAATCGGTCGCAGCGCTGACGGGCATCGAGGCGTCCACCATCCGTCGGCTCGCGGCAGAGCTTGCGGCTGCGCCGACGGCCTGCGTCTACGGTCGCATGGGTACGACCACGCAGGAGTTCGGCACGCTCGCGAGCTGGTTGGTGGACGTGCTGAACGTGTGCACCGGAAACCTCGACCGGGCCGGGGGAGCGATGTTCGCGACGCCCGCGACCGGGTCGGGCAACACTCGCGGCAAGCCGCGCACGGGACGCGGCCTCCGCATCGGCCGGCGCACGAGCCGGGTCAGCGGCCTCCCCGAGACGCTCGGCGAGCTGCCCGCCGTCGCCATGGCCGAGGAGATCGAGACACCCGGCGAGGGACAGATCAGAGCCCTCGTGACCATTGCCGGCAATCCCGTCGTCTCGACGCCGAACGGTGGCGGACGGCTCGACGCTGCGCTCGCGTCACTCGAGTTCATGGTCTCGGTCGACATCTACGTCAACGAGACGACCCGGCACGCCGACGTGATCCTGCCGTCGCCGGATCCGCTGGCGAGGTCGCACTACGACGTGGCACTACTCCAGCTCGGGGTGCGAAACGTGGCGAACTACTCGCCGCCGGTCGTGACCCCACCCGACCAGCCGGATGAGTGGGAGATCCTCTGCAAGCTCGCACTGATCTTCCAAGGCATGGGTGCGCAGGCGGACGCGTCGGTCGTCGACGACCTCGCGATCCGGGGACTCGTCGACAGCGCCGTCAGTGACGAGACCGGGCCCCTGTACGGGCGCGATGCCGACGAGGTCGTTGCCGCGCTGGGACCGAGGCGCGGTCCGGAGCGATTGCTCGACTTCATGCTGAGAAGCGGTCCATACGGCGAGAAGTTCGGCCAGGATCCGGGGGGACTGTCGCTCGACGTGCTGTTGGCCAACCCGCACGGAGTGGACCTCGGCCCGCTGGAGCCACGACTCCCGGACGCGCTGCGCACACCGTCGGGGATGATCGAGCTCGCCCCCGAGCCGCTCCTCGCCGACCTGGCCCGGCTCGAGGTCGCCCTCACCGAGCGGGGATCGTCCGCCAACGGCCACGACCTCGTCCTCGTCGGCCGGCGGCAGCTGCGCTCGAACAACTCGTGGATGCACAACATCGATGTGCTCGTGAAGGGCAAGACGCAGTGCACGATGCACGTACACCCCGACGACGCGGCCCGCATCGGACTCGCCGACGGTGATCAGGCCCGGATCCGGTCGCGCACCGGCGCGATCGTCGCGCCTGTCGAGGTGACCGACGGGATCATGCCCGGCGTGGTGAGCATCCCGCACGGCTGGGGGCACGACGTCGACGGTGTCCAGCTCTCGGTGGCCTCGACCATCGGTGCGGGCGTGAACAGCAACCTGCTGGCGGACGCCGGGCTGTTCGACGCGCTGTCCGGGAATGCCGTCCTGAACGGCATCCCGATCACCCTGGAGGCGTTGGTCCGTACATAACCCTGTGGACGGCGAGACCGGTTCTCCACCCGGAATTCACACGGTTGTTCCCCTATCGGTCCACAACCCGTGGTGCGTAGGTTGCACTCAGTTAACGGGGGCACCGAGCAGCGCGAGTGGTGCGGATGGTGGCAGAAGTCTGCGTGGCCTGATGAGGGTGGACGAAGCCTTGAGTCCTGAGCGGGTCGGGAGGATGCAAACCTTCGCGAACGGCCTCTGACCTGCACCTTCGCGCTGGCCCCACCGTTGACACGGATGAAACGACAGTGCTGTAATCTCACCCGCGTCATTTGGCACATCTTGTGGCCGGTTCCGGTCGGAATTGGCCGCCGGATACCAGATGTTGTGGGCGGAGCCTTGCGGCGTCAGGGCACAAACCGACGCCGAACGCTGTTGTACTTCATCCACGCGTCACCGAGGGAGCGACCATGGCACTGGCTTCGGAGCAAGCGGGCATCGGCCTGCGGCGCCACTTCACCACCGAAGGCGTCAACCCCTACGACGACGTGGCCTGGGACCGCCGTGACGCCCGCATCACGAACTACCGCGATGGCTCGGTGGCGTTCGAGCAACTCGGCGTCGAGGTGCCCGCCGACTGGTCGCTCAATGCCACGAACATCCTCGCCCAGAAGTACTTCCGAGGCACGATCGGCACGCCGGAGCGGGAGTGGTCCCTCAAGCACGTCGCCGACCGGGTCGTCGACACGATCACCGAGTGGGGCGTGCAGGGCGGCTACTTCGTCGACGATCACGAGGCCGCCACGTTCAACGCCGAGTTGAAGCACCTGATCGTCACCCAGAAGGCGGCGTTCAACAGCCCGGTGTGGTTCAACATCGGCGTCGCCGGCGTCCCGCAGCAGGCCTCGGCGTGCTTCATCCTCGCGGTCGACGACACGATGGACTCGATCCTCAACTGGTACGTAGAAGAGGGCACGATCTTCAAAGGCGGCTCGGGCACCGGCATCAACCTGTCCAACATCCGCTCCTCGTACGAGCTGTTGAAAGGTGGCGGAACCGCGTCCGGTCCGGTGAGCTTCATGCGCGGCGCGGACGCATCCGCCGGAACGATCAAGTCGGGTGGCAAGACGCGGCGCGCCGCCAAGATGGTCATCCTCGACGCCGGTCATCCCGACATCGAGGAGTTCATCTGGTGCAAGGCGAAGGAAGAGCGCAAGGCGAGGGTCCTGCGCGACGCCGGGTTCGACATGGACCTCGACGGCGCCGACAGCTACTCCACGCAGTACCAGAACGCGAACAACTCGGTGCGCGTCACCGATGAGTTCATGCAAGCGGTGCTCGACGACGACGAGTGGCAGTTGCGCGCCGTCACGACGGGTGAGGTCATCAAGACGATCAAGGCGCGCGAGCTGATGCGCCAGATCTCGAGAGCGTCCTGGGAGTGCGCCGACCCCGGCATGCAGTTCGACACCACGATCAACCGCTGGCACACCGCCGCCAACACGGGACGCATCAATGGCTCGAACCCGTGCTCCGAGTACATGCACCTCGACAACTCGGCGTGCAACCTCGCCAGCGTGAACCTGCTGAGGTTCCTCGACGACGACGACGAATTCGACGTCGACGGGTTCAAGGCGGCGGTCGAGGTCCTCTTCACCGCGCAAGAGATCCTCGTCGGCAACGCCGACTACCCGACGGCTGCGATCGCGGAGACCAGCCGCCGATTCCGCCAGCTCGGTCTTGGCTACGCCAACCTCGGCGCGCTGCTCATGGCGATCGGCCTTCCCTACGATTCCGATGCCGGTCGCGCATGGGCGGCAGCCATCACGGCACTCATGACCGGACACGCCTACGAAGTGTCGGCACGCGCCGCCGCACGGATGGGACCGTTCGCGGGGTTTGCCGAGAACCGCGAGCACATGGTCCGAGTGCTCGACATGCACCGGCAGGAAGCGGCCAACATCGACGAAGAGCTCGTGCCCGCTGACCTGTTGAGCGCGGCTCAGGAGGCCTGGGACACCGCGTGCGAGCTCGGTGAGAGCGTCGGGGTTCGCAACGCGCAGGCGTCGGTGCTCGCGCCCACCGGAACGATCGGATTGCTGATGGACTGCGACACGACGGGCATCGAGCCCGATCTCGGTCTCGTCAAGCTGAAGAAGCTCGTCGGCGGCGGCACGATGTCGATCGTCAACCAGACCGTGCCGCGAGCGCTGCGCCGGCTCGGGTACGCCGCCGACCAGATCGCCGAGATCGTCAGCTACATCGATGCCAACCACTCGATCCTCGGCGCGCCCCACATCACAGCCGATCACCTGGCGGTGTTCGCGTGCTCGATGGGCGACAATCCCATCCACTACTCCGGTCATGTGCGGATGATGGGCGCCGTGCAGCCGTTCATAAGCGGCGCCATCTCCAAGACGGTCAACATGCCGGAGGACGTCACCGTCGAAGACGTCGAGCAGCTGCACATCGACGCCTGGCGGCTGGGCCTCAAAGCGGTGGCCATCTATCGCGACAACTGCAAGGTGGCGCAGCCGCTGTCGACCGGCAAGGGACAGGCCGCGTCGGCGCCCCTCACCGCGACCGAGATCGTCGAGCGCGTCGTCGAGAAGGTGATCACAGTGAAGGAGCCGGTGCGGGAGAAGCTGCCGCGCAACCGGAGGTCACGCACGTTCGAGTTCCGAGTAGCGGACTGCAAGGGCTTCGTCACCGTCGGCGAGTACGCAGACGGTCGACCGGGCGAGATCTTCATCCGCATCTCCAAGATGGGCTCGACGCTTGCCGGGATCATGGATGCATTCGCCATCTCGGTCAGCTACGGCCTGCAGTACGGCGTTCCGTTGCGTGCATATGTCGAGACGCTCGCCAACTACCGCTTCGAGCCGGCCGGCATGACCGACGACCCCGACATCCGCTTCGCTTCGAGCCTCGTCGACTACATCTTCCGCCGCTTGGCCATCGACTACCTCTCGGCAGAGGAACGAGCTGAGCTCAACATCCTCTCGGTGGGTGAGCGCACGCAACCGACGCTGCCTGGTGTCGAGGAGACCGTGATCGAGACCGTGCAGGGCCACGACATTCCCTCCGATCCGCCGTCGATCGAGTCTGCCCTGTCGCTGCTCGACCTGGCCGAGGGGCGCACCGGTGCCGTATCCCCCGCGGCACCGGTGCTCGCTCCGGCAACGGCGCACGTCTCCCACGCCGACGCGCCCTACTGCATGCAGTGCGGCGTCCAGATGCAGCGCGCCGGGTCGTGTCACGCGTGCCCGAGTTGCGGGAGCACGAGCGGCTGTAGCTGACCGGGCGCGCAGTTCCAACCCGTGACTACTTGCAGGTTGCGATGCCACCGTCCACCGGGATGACCGCGCCGGTGACAAACGCCGACGCCTTCGACGCGAGGTAGATGGCGACGCCGGCCATGTCGTCCGGCCGCCCGATGCGCTTCATGGGCGCGCTGGCGGCGATCGTGTCGCCGAACGCTTCGAGCGTCGCAGCCATCATCTTCGACTCGAACGGACCGGGGGCGACGGCGTTCACGGTGATCTCGGGCGCGAGCTTCGAGGCCAGGTGGCGGGTCAGCTGATGGACGGCGGCCTTGCTCGACGAGTACGAGTACGTCTCGAGCATCGGCACCTGGATGCCGTCGATCGAGCCGATGTTGATGACGCGAGCGGGTTCGTCCGCAGTCCCGGACGCCTGCAGCAGCGGCAGGCAGAACTTCGTGAGATGGAAGACAGCCTTCACGTTGATGGCGTACACGCGCTCCCACGTGGCGTCGTCCTGTTCGACCAGCGGCGCGCCCCACGTCGCGCCCGCGTTGTTGACGAGGATGTCGAGCTTTTCCTCCCGGTTGGCTAGCTCGCCCGCCAGCCGCTGGCATTCGTCCTCGGTCGACAGGTCGGCGGGTAGCGAGAAGCATTCACCTTTCTCGGACAGCTCGGCCGCCACCGAGTCGCACACCGCAGCTTTGCGCGACGAGATGTACACGCGGGCGCCGGCCTCGACGAACCCTGTCGCGATCATGAGACCGACGCCGCGTGAGCCACCGGTGACGAGCGCGGTCTTGCCGGAGATGGAGAACAGGTCCGAGGTCACGCCGGGCGACGTTAGTAGAGCCGCGTTAGAGCAGAACCTCGATGACCGTGTCGAGGTCGCGCTCGAGGTATGCCACCTCGTTGTCGTGTGCGAAGTCCTTGCCCTGCAAGTTCACGAGATCGACGAAGTCGCTGATGGGATACGGACCCCAGTGCCACGTGGCGAGGGCGATGTTGACGCCAGCTGTGCCGTCGCAGACGAAGGCCCGAACGCTCTCGAGGTGGAGGTGTTCGGTGAAGTCGACGTCCCGCGGCGCGACCACCAGCAGCGTCGGCTTGCCCGCAAGTGCGACGAGCATCTGCGTTGCCCGATGATGCCGGTTGAGGTGATCGCACCGAAGTGGCTTGCGGTCGTAGTGCAACACGTTGAGATGAAACGCTTCGTCGCCGCGCAGCTCCATCACCATCTCGCCCTGCTTCACGACCTGTCCGAACGGAGCGAACGCTTCCGTGGTCAGCGGCTCGGCACGGACGACGAAGGTCGAAGGCGCGGCCATCCGGCGATCGTACCGACGGCGGCGGTCTACCCTTCCCCGCATGGACGTCAGGTCGATCGAGGATGTGGCGCCGAAGATCGAACACAACGGCACGGTGCCGGTCTGGTGGCTCGTCAACCCACGCGAGATGTTGGACATCACGAAGGGCGGGCATCTCGAGCTCGTGAGCGAGTTCGAGGTCGCCGGCGGCGGGTACGTGGATCCGCACAACCATCCGACGCACGAGTTCTATTACGTGACGGCGGGACGCGGGATCATGGCGATCGACGGCGAGACGCGTGAGATCAGGCAAGGTGATCTCGTGCACATCCCGCCGATGGCCGTGCACTCGTTGCGGCCGGTGACCGACAACGCGCCGATCCACTGCTTCTGCTTCGCCGTCGCGACACCTGACGCGGGCGAGATCGACTACACCGACCATTGAGCGCGGTCGCCCCGTGGCGGGTGAAGGCCTTCAATACCGCGACCGCGTCGGACAACAAGATCCACGACGACGAGGTGGCGCGGACATACGGGTTCACCGGTGGTCTCGTCCCCGGCGTCGACGTATACGCGTACTTGACCCACATCCCGGTTGCGCAATGGGGCAGCGCGTTCCTCGAACGGGGAACGATGTCGGCACGCTTTCATCGGCCGGTGTACGACGGGGACGAATTGACCGTCGAAGCGATCGACACGGGCGACCGTAGCGAGCTCGCGCTCACGCTGCTCGATTCGACCGGCGAGACCTGTGCAAACGCGACGGCGGACTTGCCGGTCGAGCCCGTCTCGATCGCGTCGCTCGACGAGATTCCCGCGGCGGCGCTACCTGCACCGATTCCAGCGGCGTCCCCGGAGCGCTTCGGGCCTCGGCCCGTGCTCGGTTCGCTCGAGTTCGGATTCCACGCAGCGCCCGCCGCTGCGTATCTGCGCGACGTCGGCGAGACATTGCCCTTGTACACCGACGAGCGCATCGCCCATCCCGGTTGGCTGCTCCGCTCGGCCAACTCGGTGCTCGTCGCGAACGCGCGGATGGGCCCGTGGATCCACGTGTCGAGTGCGGTCCGCCACCACGGACTCGTGCACGATGGCGACGAGGTGTCGACGCGGGGCCGGGTGGTCGACGACTTCGAGCGCAAGGGCCACAAGTTCGTGGTCCTCGACGTGCTGATCCTGGCCAACCACAGTCGGCCCGTGATGCGGGTCGAGCACACCGCCATCTACGAACCCCGCCCCGCCTGACGCGGGGTGTCAGTCCTCGAGGAGGCCGCTGATGCGTTCGGCGGCGTCGATGAACTCTTCGACCATGTCGTAGACGACCTGCTTCGCCGGCTTCACCTGGTTCATCTGTCCGACGACCTGACCGACGAAGTAGTTGACGAGCTGGCGGGCGCCTTCGTTGCTGGCGGCGGAGCGGCGCATGCGTCCTTGTGCCTCGGCGATGAGCATGCCGTGCAGCGGCATCGGCAGCGGATCGGGATGGGTCGGGTCGTCCCACTCGTCGGTCCACGCAGTGCGCAGCTGCCGTGCCGGTTTGCCGGTCGATGCGCGCGACCGGACCGTGTCCGAGGATGTCGCCGCGAGGAACTTGTCCTTCACGACCGGATGTGTCTCTGCCTCCTCGGTCGTGAGCCACACCGAGCCGCACCACACCCCTTGGGCCCCGAGCGCGAGCGACGCCGCGATCTGGCGGCCGTTGCCGATACCGCCGGCGGCAAGCACCGGCGTCGGCGTGACCGCGTCGACGACTTCGGGGATGAGGACCATGGTGCTGATCTCACCGGTGTGGCCGCCGGCCTCGTACCCCTGGGCGACGATGATGTCGACACCGGCATTGCTCTGCCGCTCCGCGTGCTGCTTCTTGCCCACGAGTCCAGCGACGACGACATCATTCGCATGTGCGTGCTCGACCATGTAGTCGGGTGCGGGGCCGAGCGCGTTCGCGATGAGGCGGGTCTTGTGCGCGAACGTCACATCCATCAAGGGCTGCGCGCCCCTGTGCGACCACGACAGCAACCCGACGTCACGGGGCAGGTGTTCCGCCTGCGGCAACGGCGGGACGTCGTAGCGCGCCATCATGTCGTCGACGAACTTGCGATGCTCCTCGGGGATCATCGTCGACAGCTTCGAACCCTCGAGCCCGCCTTCTTCGACCCCGACGTACTTCGCGGGGACGAGGACGTCGACCCCGTAGGGTCGATCGCCGACCTCCTTCTCGATCCAGTCCAGCTCGATGTCGAGCTGCTCCGGAGTGAAGGCGACGGCGCCGAGGACGCCCATGCCCCCGGCCCTGCTCACTGCCGCCACGACATCGCGGCAGTGGCTGAAGGCCAGGATGGGGAACTCGATGCCCAGGAGATCGCAAACTGGGGTCCGCATAGGACCCCAGTTTGGTTCTCAGGCTGCGGTCGTTGCGACTTCGGGAACGGGATCGCCGAGTGCGACAGCGAGCACCTTGTCCACGGTGTCGGCGAAGTGGAACGCCATCTCGTCCCGCACCTTGTCGGGCACATCGTCGATGTCCGCCTCGTTGCGAGCGGGCAGGATCACCTCGGTGAGCCCAGCCCGGTGGGCGGCCAGCACCTTCTGCTTCACACCACCGATGGGCAGCACCCGGCCGGACAGCGTGATCTCGCCGGTCATCCCGATCTCGTTGCGCACAGGCCGTTGCGTGAGCAACGACACGAGCGCGGTCGTCATCGTGATGCCCGCGGACGGACCGTCCTTCGGGACCGCGCCGGCGGGGAAGTGCACGTGGAAGCGCTTCTGGTTCAGCGACGACGGGTCGATGTCGAGCTCGCTCGCCTTCGAGCGGACGTATGACAACGCGATCTGCGCCGACTCCTTCATCACATCACCGAGTTGGCCGGTGACCGTGAGTCCGGCGTCGCCACCGTCGTCCATCGAGGTCGCCTCGACGAAGAGCACGTCGCCGCCCGCGCCGGTGACGGCGAGACCGGTGGCCACACCCGGCACCGCGGTGCGGTCGGCCACTTCTGAGAAGAAGCGCGCCCGCCCCAGGTACGACACGAGTTCGGTCGCGTCGACTGTGACCGGGGTGTCGGTTCCCGCCGCGACCTTGGTCGCGACCTTGCGGAGGATCTTGCCGAGCTCGCGCTCGAGGTTCCGCACGCCGGCCTCGCGTGTGTAGTCAGAGACGACGCCACGCAATGCGTTCTCGGTGACGATGACCTCGCCGTCGCGCAACCCGTTGCGGCTCACCTGACGATCGACGAGATGGTCCCGTGCGATCGCCACCTTCTCGTCCTCGGTGTAGCCATCGAGACGCACGATCTCCATGCGGTCGAGCAACGGGCCGGGGATGGTCTCCATGACATTCGCCGTCGCGATGAAGAGCACGTCGGAGAGGTCGAGGTCCACTTCGAGGTAGTGGTCACGGAAGCTGTGGTTCTGCGCCGGGTCGAGCACCTCGAGCAATGCCGAGCTCGGGTCGCCGCGCCAGTCGGCGCCGACCTTGTCGACCTCGTCGAGGAGGAACACCGGGTTCATCGTGCCGGCCTCGGTGATGGCCCGGACGATGCGACCGGGCTGCGCGCCGACGTACGTGCGACGGTGTCCACGGATCTCGGCCTCGTCACGGATGCCGCCGAGGGCGACCCGCACGAACTTGCGTCCGAGGGCGCGTGCCACCGACGCACCGAGCGACGTCTTGCCGACACCAGGCGGACCAACCAAGGCGACGATCGCCCCGGGCTTCCGCTTCTGGGTCGGGTCGTCGTCTCCTGCGTCGTCGAGTCCCCGCTCGGCGCGCAGCTTGCGAACGGCCAGGAACTCGACGATGCGCTCCTTCACCTCGTCGAGGCCGGTGTGGTCCTCGTCGAGGATGCGGCGGGCGTCGTCGATGTCGAGGTCGTCGTGTGTGCGGTCGGCCCAGGGGATGCCGAGCACGGTGTCGAGCCACGTGCGGATCCACCCGTGCTCCATGTTTTGTGCAGGCGTGCGCTCGAGGCGTCCGATCTCGCGATCGATCGCGTCACGTGTCGGCGCGGTCAGAGCGCCGGCGTCGAACAGCGCGGCCAGCTTGGCCCGGTACTCGTCGATGAGGTCCTCGTCATCGCCGTCTTCGCCCAGTTCTTTGCGGATGGCGCTCATCTGCTGGCGGAGCAGGAATTCGCGCTGGTTCTTCTCGAGGCCGTCGCTCACTTCCTTGCGGATCCGCTCGGACACCTCGAGCTCGGCCATCGCTTCCTTGACCCACTCGAGCACCTTGGCGAGCCGCTCCTCGACGTCGATCGTCTCGAGCAGCTCGACCTTGCGTTCGAAGGCGAGGTCGGGCCACCAACCGGCGAGGTCGGCCAACGCGCCGGGGTCGTCCACGCCGCGGAGGACCTCGGTGAGCCGGCGGCCGCCGAGCTGGTCGAAGAGGGCGGACACAGCGGCCCGCACGTCGCGCGCGAGCTCATGGGCCCGCTCGGTGGGCGGGCTCTCGGCGACGGGCTCCACGCCGACCCAAAGGGCGGCGGTCGTGCCGATCACGCCCGCGCCCACGTGGGCGCGCGCGGTCGCCCGAACCACGAGGGCGGGGGCGCCTCCGGGAAGGGTCCCGCGGTTCTCGATCTTGGCAATCGTTCCTACTCGGCCATAACGGCCACTGTCGAAGCGGGGAACGAGCAGAATCTGGCCCGTTTCGGCGGCGGCCTCACCCGCGGCCCTGGCCTCGTCCGTCTCGAGGGCGAGGGTCACGACCATCTGGGGAAGCACGACGCCGTTGGCGAGCGGCAGCACGGGCAGGGTCAAGCCTGCCAGCTCGCTGCCGTCGAGTTGTCCGGGGTCCAGGCGTTCGGCCATGAGGGGCTCCTAGTGACTATCAGATTGCAAGTGAGGAACCCTAGGACTCGGCTCAGCATTCCCCACCCGGCGGGTGGCACCCGGCACAGCATGCGAGCGACGGAGCGCCAGCGGAGGAGCGGCTCCTACGGCCTGCGTGGGCGGGGAACGCTGAGATACGGCACCCGGCACAGCATGCGAGTCCGGCGTGGCCGGGGAACGCGGAGATACGGTCACGCCCGATGACGGTGCGGGTGGGGTTTCTCGGGGCCGGGCTCATCGCCACGTATCACTCGAAATCGCTGCACGTCGCCGGGTCGGACGTGGCCTGGGCCGGCGTCTACGACCCCGATCCCGAGCGGGCGACGCAGTTCGCGCTGGCCTCCGGCGCCACCGTCTGTGGCTCGGAGGAGGAGGTGCTCGATTCCTGCGACGTGGCCTACGTCTGCACGTGGACGGCGGAGCACCCCCGACTCGTGGTGGCCGCCGCCGAGCGGGGGTTGGCCGTGTTCTGCGAGAAGCCGCTCGGCGTCGACCTGGCAGCCGCCACGGAGATGGTGGCGGCGGTCGACCGGGCGGGGGTGGTCAACCAGGTCGGGCTGGTGCTCCGACATTCACCGGCGTTCGGGATGCTGAAGGCCCTGGCCGCCGACCGGGACAGCGGACGTCCGATGAGCGTCGTGTTCCGGGACGACCAGTACATCCCGATCCAAGGCGGCTACGGGTCGACCTGGCGGGGTGACGTGACGAAGGCAGGAGCCGGCACCCTGCTCGAGCACTCGATCCACGACCTCGACATGCTCGAACACGTGCTCGGACCGGTCGCGAGCGTTGCGGCGGCAACGTCGGGCTTCCACGAGATCGACGGCATCGAGGACGTCGCAGCGGTGCTGTTGCGCTTCTCCAGTGGTGCCACCGGCACGTTGCAGTCGGTATGGCACGACGTGCTCGAACGCCCGAGCCTGCGACGGGTCGAGTTGTTCTGTGAGCGCGCCTACGCGGTGCTCGAGGGCGACTGGTTCGGCCCGGTCGAGTGGGTGAGCACCGGCGCCCCTCCGACACGACTCGACGGCGCGGAGTTGGTCGCAGAGGCTCGCCTCAGAGGCGCGACCCTCGGCAATCCCGATGAGCTGTTCGTCGAGGCAGTTGTGCGGGGCGAGCCCGCGTGGCCGTCGTTCGCAGACGCGTTGCGGGCCCACACGGTCGCAGACGCGGTCTATCGATCGGCGGCCGACGGAGGAGCGCCCGTCACCGTGTCGTGACGATCCGGCCGATCGCTTCGGCGTGATCGGCTCCGACCGCGTCGACGACTCGGAGCGCGGCCGACAGTTCGAGGGCGCTGACGACGATGACCGGAAGCGAGAGCGCGAGCGCGATGGCGAGCCCGACGACGAAGGCGAGGACGACGACGACGATCCAGGCGAACGAACCGATGAGGTACAGCGTCCACCATCGCCGCACCGTCCGGCGCTCCGGGTTGCCGGGCGCGAGGCAGTCGCGCACCGACTGGTACGGGAACCAGAAATTGATGACGGGCACGATCCATCCGAGGATCGCCCACGTGGCGTTGTGCCGCGCCGGATAGTTGAGCTTCGAGGCGACGGTCGCGGCCTTGTACGTCCAGATGATGACGCCGACGAAGCCGAGCACCAGCACGATCGAGACGGGCAAGTTGAGGATCTGCCAGCCGCTCATCGAGGTCTGGTCTGCGGTGCCGGTGTCCGCCGCTCGTCGGATGTCGTCGATCACCGAGTCGAAGATCACGAGCGAGAGCAGCCCACTCGCGACTTTGGCAACGAACAGCGCGATGAACGCCCGCTTCGCCCACACACCCGCACTTCGTTCGTCGGCCAGATCGCGCCGGGGATCGGGTGGCGGCAGCCAGAACGCGGGTTGCGGCTGCGGCTGCGGCGCCGCTTGCGGCTGGGCCGGCTGGTTCGGGTCCCAGGTGTGGTCGCTCCAACTTGTTCCGTCCCACCATCGCCGGCGTGCCGGTTGCCACGGATCCGGGTACCAGCCCGGTTCGCTCGCCACATCCTCCATTGTTGCAACTCCGGGGTGATACGGGTGCCAGGGCACCCGTATCCACCCAACATTCGGAGGGTTCAGGTGTCGAAGACGATGCGCTGGGACACGAGCTCGTCGAGATTGAGCCGCCCTTGCAGATACAGGTCGATGTAGCGGGGCATGTCGACCCGGAACCGGTTCGAGCCCATGGCCGAACCCTGCAGCCGCTTCTCCATCAGCAAGTCGAAACCGGGGACTCGACGCTCTGACCGAGCGGGATCCTGCCGATCACAGTCGCGGTGCCGCCGCGCCGCAGCATTCCGAACGCATCTTCGACCGTCGCCTTCAGCCCAATCGCCTCGAACGAGTAGTGCACGCCGCCTTTACTGATGTCCTTCACCTGCGCGATCGCGTCGCCTTCGCCGGCGTTCACGACGTCGGTCGCGCCGAACTGCTTCGCGAGCTTGAGCTTTTCGTCGACCATGTCGACCGCGATGACTCGGCGTGCTCCTGCAATGGCCGCGCGATCGAGCGGCATCTGTTCGTCGATCTTCACGAGCGTGTGCTCGTGCATAAGGGACCTCCTGGTCGCCCGAAACTTCCACGTAGGGTGAGAACGTGCAGGACGACGACATCTCCTTGCTCGACGGCATCGCCACCACGCGTGCCATTCGCAGGTTCCGAACCGATCCGATCCCCGAGGCCGACCTTGCCACGATCTTCTGGCTCGCGAGTCGTGCGCCGTCGGGATCGAACCGCCAGCCGTTCCGCTTCGTCGTGTTGCGCGACGGTCCGGCTGCGCGTGAAGCGCGTGCGTTGCTTGGTGAAGCATTCCGCGCGGAGTGGGCGACCAAGCGTTCGGCCGACGGGTACGACGCCGGCTCGGGTGTCGAGGCCGGCTCGCGCAAGGCACGCATGGCGCAAGCGATGCAACAGTTCGTGGATCGTTTCGAAGAGATACCGGTTGTCGTCCTCGCCTGCCACGAGCCGTACCGGCCCCTGAGCCCGTTCGATGGGGCGAACGTGTATCCCGCGTGTCAGAACCTGCTGCTCGCTGCTCGTGCGCTGGGCTACGGCGGCGTGATGACCATGTGGCACGTCCTGGTGGATGAGCAGTTGCGCGCGGTACTCGACATCCCGCCGAACACGTTCATCGCGGCCACGATCGCACTGGGCCGACCCGAAGGCTCGCACGGCCCGGTGCGCCGCCGGCCACTCGGCGAGATCGTGTACGAGGACAAATGGGGCGAGCCGGCGTCATGGGCGCGCGATCCGGAGGGAACTCGGTTCGCGCGCGGGCCGCGGCGACAGCAGTCACAGCATTGAACGAGCGATAGCGCGAGACTGACGCGCACGGAATACCTGCACCGGGGGGATGCGCATGCAGGAACAGTCGAGCGCGGTTCGAGGTCCGTTGCATGGTCTGCGGACTGCCGTGGTCGTCGCGGTCACCGGGTCAGCGCTCGCAGGCTTGATCCATGGCGCCGCGGCCAAGGACCACAACGGCGATCGAACGTTGTTCTGGATGTTCGTGGCTTGCGCGGTCGCACAGCTCGCGTGGGCGGCGGCGGTCGCGAAGTGGACGACGCGCCGGGTGCTGCTGATCGGCATCGTCGTGAACACAGGCGCGGTGCTCGTGTGGTTGCTCTCGCGCACGACCGGCGTTCCGTTCGTCGACGCGTTGAGCGACCGCGAGGCCGTGGGCAGCCAGGACCTCACCGCCGCGCTGTACGCAGGCGCGAGTGTGGCAGCGGCCGTCGTCGTGCTCGCTCGCCCGGTGGCACGACGCGTGCTTCCACCGCTGTGGTCGGTGTCGGTCGGCGCCGCGGCCTTGCTGCTTGCGCTGCCGGTGGTCGCTGCGGGGCACACGCACGACGCGGCCGGGCACGTCCACGTAGCCGCCGGTGCTTCGCACGCGCATGACCCGGCCACCCATGACGTAGCGGCCCATGATCTGGCCGCACACGATGCAGCCGCACATGATGCGGTGGCACACGATGCGGCCGCGCACGACGCCGCGACCCACGACGCGGCGGCGCACGATCCCGCGACTCATGATCCGGCCACGCACGCCGATGGCGCGGTGCACGACCACGACGGCTCGTCGTCGACCGCGTCCGGGCATTCTCACGATCCGACGCTGCCACCGGATGGGTCGACGGCGGGGCACGTCCACCCCGATCCGCTTCCGGGCTCGCCGCCGATCACCGACCCTGGGCATCAGCATTCATCAGAGCCACCGAGCACCGTTCCGGGACAGCCGAGTGGTCCGATCATCTCGCTCGACGACCCGCGGCTGACGCCGGCGCAGCAGCAGGCGGCTCGTGACTTGATAGCCCGTACGAGGGTCGGGCTGCAGCCCTTCCCCAATGTCGCGGCCGTCGAGGCAGCGGGTTACACGTCGATCGGCGACGGAGGGACCGACGGTTACGAGCACTACGTGCGCGGGGCGTATCTCTCCGACCCATTCGAAGTCGATCCGAACCGCATCGAGTCGATCGTCGTGAAGAAGAACGGTGATGGGACGAAGACCATCGTGTCGGCGATGTACATCCTCTCGCTCGGCAAGACGATGGCCGACGTGCCCGACATCGCCGGGGAGCTCACGACGTGGCACGACCACCAAAACCTGTGCTGGGAAGGCCTGAGGGTGGTCGGGACCACGGTCAACGGCGTGTGCACCCGCGGTGTCTTCATCCCCACGCCGCCGATGCTGCACGTGTGGATGGTCGACAACCCGTGCGGCCCGTTCGCCGGCATCGACGAGCACGGCGGCGCCTGCGTGGTCCACGACCACTGATCGAGGGGCTGGGTCTACGGTCGCGGAATGGCGATCGTTGACGACCTGCTCGACCATCCCGGTCTCTACCTCGGCCTCGACCGGCACGGGGACCCGGATCACCCGGGGGCGGCACGGATCCTCGTGACACCGCTACCGGGCCGAGCCGGCGTCATCCTCGACTACGAGGTCCTCAACCCTGCGCAACCGAACCGAATCCGAGGCCATCACGAGCACACGGTGCTGGCGCGGACCCACGACGGCGGCGCGGTGCTGGTGATCGGTCACACCCACGCCGAATCGGTCGCGATCCTGCAGGAGACCGAGCCGGGCACGTTCGAACTCGGTGACGCTGGCTCACCGTTCCCGATGAAGGTCGTGCTGTCGATGCCGGAGCCGGGTCGGTTCATCTATTCGTGGTGGTACGGCGCTCCGGGAGAGGAACCGGTCGAGCGCGACGTCGCAGAGGTCGTCCTCCCGGAGTGACTACCGGAGGCGGCTGCGGAGTCGGTCGATACCGTCGTCGAGTCCTGGCAGCATCGACTGCAGCGCGACGCCGCTGTCAGCGACGAACGCCGTCACGAGGTGTTCGACCTCCGCCCACGTCGTCGCCCGCGGGTCGGCGAGATGCGCGTTGTAGGGCGCGTCGAACACGATGACGGTGTTGCCCTCGTCGCGCAGCGCAGCGACGACATCAGGACTGTCGTCGACATAGCAGTCCGCCTCCACTTCGGGTTTGCGTCCGAGGAAGCAGATGTCGCGATAGGGGATCGCGTAGTGGTCGAGCCACTCGACCGTGTCGCTCACCGCCGTCGCATGTCCCCAGTTGACGTACAGCCGGTGCGTGATGATGCGGATCCACACGCCCGCGTCCGACAGCCGCCACAACGCCTCGGGCGCGCCCGACATGACAGGCATCGTGCGGAACATGCGGTGCTCGAGCACCGCTCGCCTGTGCACCGCGTCGAACCCGCCGAGATCCCCGAGGTGCCACTCGGCGAAGGTCCACCCTCGGTTGTCGGGAAGGTCGCCGGTGTCGATCCCCCGCTCGCGGGCAACAACGGCGCGAAAGGCCCTCGTGTAGTCCGCGCACACACCGTCGAGATCGACGCCGAGGACGAACCCGCGGTCAGCGCGACTCAGAACGACGCCCCCACGAAGCCAAGGGCAGCGTCGATGAACCGGAAGTCCTTCGGAGTTGCGAAGTGATCGACGCCCGGGAGCGTGACGAGCTTCGCGTCGGGCAAGGCATCGACGAGCGGATCGGCCGGACCGGCGAAGTCGCGGTCGCCCAACACGACCAGGACGGGGCACGTGACCTTCGCGAGCCTTCCATCGTCGAGTGCGGGCCGCGGCGACCGCATGAAGGCCACGAGCGCGTCGCGGTCGTTGCCCGGCTGGCGCGCCAGGCCCGCGAAGTACTGCGCAGCAGGATTGTCGTCGGCAGCCTGTCCGCTGATCGCCTGCACGATGTCGCCGCGCGAGTCGTCGCGGAAGAGGTTGGCGCCCACCCCCGCGACCACGAGATGGTCGAAGCGATCCGGCTGATCAGCGGCGATGGTGAGCAGCACGCGAGCGCCCATCGAGAACCCGATGGCGTCGACCGGGCCCTCCGGCAGCTGTGCGGCCACGAGTGGCTCGACCTCGGCGTACGCCGTAGGGTCGTGCGGCTTGTCGGCGCTGCCGTGACCCAGCAGGTCGATGGCGACGACGTCCCGGCCGGCGTCGCGCAGCAGGTCGATCCAGCCGTTGTCCCCCCAGGTCCGCGCGCCAGACGTCGCAAACCCGTGGACGAGAACAACTGGTAGATCGCTCACCCGTGCGATCCTACGAGGCCATGGAGGAGGTGCTGAGGGTCAACCGGACGCTGCGGATCCCGCTCGGCGAGCTCGAGTGGCGGTTCACGCCGAGCGGCGGTCCGGGCGGTCAGCACGCCAACCGGTCCAACACACGTGCCGAGGTCCGGTTCGACATCGCGGGATCGCCGTCGCTCGGGCCGCGGCAGCGCACGCGTCTGCTCGAGCGGTTCGGTCCGTCGATACGAGTCGCAGTGGACGAGGAGCGGTCGCAACTGCGCAACCGTGTCCTTGCCCAGCAGCGGCTCGCCGCACGATTGGAGGCCGCCCTGCGGATCGACAAGGAACGGCGACCGACTGCTCCTACAGAGGCGGCACGCCGACGTCGTCTGGAACAGAAGCGTCGACGGAGTCATCGGAAACAACTTCGCCGCCCACCGACTCCGAACGACGACTGACGCGGTTCGCTCGATCCCACGCCCAGTCGACGACCACGAGGCCCACGAGAAAGGCGACTGCCAGCCATCCGACCTGGTGGACGGCGGACAGCTCGCCCGGCCACTCGAACCCCGCCGCCGGCTTCGTGCGCGCCTGACGCAACACAACGTACAGTCCGCTGAGCGCCAGGAGTCCGGGCGCGCCAAGTGCGAGCAACCATCGCGACCACCGTCGTCGCGCCGCCACGCAAACGGCCACAGCGGTGACGAGCCCAGCGACGATGCCGATGACCGCGGCTGCGACGAGACCCGCGACGACACCGATGAGGAGCGCGGTCCGCACACGCGGCGCGTCGGCTCCGCGTGACCAGACGAAGGTCCGCCATCTGATCCGGTCGGGAAGGGGGTCCTCGATTGTCAGCGCACGCGACCGGGGTCTTCGTATGGCCAGCGCGAGGCACAACACCGCGCCCAACGCTGACAGGGCGAGCCCGATCCAGACGTTGCGTTGCGGCGTCCATCGCAACGCAACCTTGACATCGGACGCACCGGGGTCGATCAGCCATCCGTTCGCGTAGCCGTCCACCAGTTGCGGCTTGCCGACGTCGTGACCGTCGACTGACGCCGTCCAGCCGCTGTTGTCGCTCTGCCCGAGCACGAGCCAGAACGGCTGACCCTTCGTCGCGCCACTGACGGACAGGTCGAAGCTCGTGCGCCCTTGCCCGTCGACCTTCACCGCGGGACCGGGCGCCGATGTCGGATCGAGCGGCGTGACCTGCGGCGGGGCGCTCCCGCCGGCGGACGACTGCATCACCAGTGAGTCGAGGTCGATGCCGGTGTCCACACCCTTGGCCGCGCGCAACACGTGATTCCCGCTGTCCAGGAAGACGCCGTCGGCCGAGAGCCCGCACAGGCTCACGTGCAGCGGCTTGCGGCTCGTGGCGTCGGCAACGGTCCCCGAGATGTCGACGCCCACGGGCGTGTCGCCGATGTCGAGCAAGTCGTTGCGGCACCCGGTGTCGAAGGAACCCGATGGCACCGTCGCGGCGAGCTCCGGTACGCCCAGCTCGGCGATGCCGATCGGCATCTGCACCGGCGTGTTCGAGAACCACTCGGTTGTCATGACCTCGCGCACGCCGTCGAAGACGAAGCGCACGTTTGTCCCGATCACCGGTTGAGGCAGATCGATGGGGACCGTGACCACCGCGTCGGCACCCCGTGCACCCGGACGGTCTGCGATCGGCGGAATGGCAACGGTCGCCGCCTCCTGACCATCCCCGTCGATCCGCAAATGGGTCGGGACCGAATGACGACCGTCGGCGACGACCTGCAGATCCATGTGACTGAAGGTCACGGGCTGTCCGGCGTTGAGGTCGATCGCATCGCCGCCCGCAGGAGGGCTGTCGAAAGCAGGTGTCCATGCTGTCGTCGGATCGCCGTCGACCGCGGACGTGGCTCGCGCGAGAAGGTCGCCGGGGAGGCGGCGCGTCGACGTCGCGTTCGGTCCGGAGACGCCCAGCAGTGCATCGGTAATGGCTTCGTCAGCGTGCGTATCGAGCCTCGCCACGCCGGTCAGGTTGAAGTTGCGTGCGGTCGGCAACGTCCACGTGCGAGCGAGCGCGGGCTCCTCGTCCTCTCGAACCGCCTCCGCGGGGTCGACACGCGCCCGCTCCATGGACAGCGTCAGCGGATGGTCGTCGGACGAGGCGCCGGCCGCGGTGAGCAGGTCGGTCGGCATCCTGATCACCTCGTCACCCTGGATCCCATTGACGTCGACCTCGCTGAACCCGACCTGCGAAAGGCCGGTGAAGCGCACAGGACGCAACGGCGTGGACTCCCTCCCGGAGTCGTCGTCTCGGATGATCAGGTCGACCTTCGAGAACGTGTGCCGTGGGAACGAAAGCACCTGGCCCGTGGCTGATCGCGAGGAGCCGTCGAGATCGAAAGGAATCGTGTCCTTGCCGTCGAAGCGGAGGTCGAGCTTCGTGATCGACCGGTTGTGGAAGCCCGTCAGCAGCTGCGTCACGCGGATGTGGTCGGTATCGACCGGCTGCTCGAAGTCGAGCTCGAGCTCTTCGCCTCGCACGTCGACCGACGCGCCCGTGCGCCACGACGTGCGGGGGTCGCCGTCTACCGCGTTCGCAGCGCGGAACTCGGGCGTGAACGAGATCGGGTTGCCGTAGCTCGACGAACGCGGAGAAACGCCGCCCGGATACTCGGCGACCGTGTGGGAATCGTCGTGTGCATCGGGGAACACCGGCAGTCGGTTGTCGGTGAGATCTGTGCGTAGCGGTTTCTCACCCGCCTGTTCCGTGTAACCGACGTTGTCGCGGAACGTGCTCCACCGCCGGCCACGGCGCCGATTCGAGTCGGTCACGACGAGTGACGCGTTCCGGTTGATCGCGTCGATGAGCTGCTGCGGTTGCTTCGTGAACGAACCGGCGTATTGAACGAGCTCGTTGCCGTCGATGAGGCCCGCTGACGCAAGGCCGACGAGGCCTTCGCCGTCGCCCGCGACCAGGATCGGTTGTTGCGCGCCGGCGGTGCGCACGATCGGCCGTTGACCGTCGACCGGGAACGCCACGACGGGTTGGTACTCGGACCCGGTGTCGTCACGAAGCGCCGCTTCGTCCTGCATCGGCGCGATGGCCGACGCCTCATTGGTGCCGAGAGGACCGAAGCCGGTCGGGGTGCCGAGCCCTGGTGATGCGGTCAGGAGCGGCATGACCTCGTACGGGCGTGCCACTCGATAGCGCTCGTACTGCAAATCGTTGCGGGCGACGACTTGACCGACGCCGAGCAACCGCGCGATGGGCGACACCGCACGTGGGTCCAGTGTGTTCTCCTGGAGGCGACGGTCGAACGCGTTGAGCAGATCCGTGGACGGCGGTGACCCGTACGGGATCAGCTCCCGGGCCGCGTACGGACGATCCATGAGCCCCGGGGTGATCGGGTCGACGGTGTTGCCCCACCGGTACGACGCGAAGTCGGTGCCGGGCACTTCGAGCACGCGTGTGTCATGCGGCTGCGCGTCGAAGGAACCGATCGCATCGAGCCAGTACCGCGGGATGTCCTCGCGCTCGAGGTTGGCCGCGATCATCCCGCCTGTGAACAAGGGCGGCAACGCGACCACCGCGAGAGCCATCACACCGAAGCCCGCCGGCTTCGCGAACCGAGGTGCAGAACGCGCGAGCGTTGCGAGGCCGAGCCCGAGGAACACTGCGAGCCCAAGTGCGATCAATGGCACGGCTCGCGGTGTGCTCCGCAACGCGAGGCCCTTGTCGCTGTTGAGCAGGGCTTTCCACCATTGGCCGGTCAGCGGCGGGTCGTCCCACGGGTGAGCGCCGACGGAGATGAAGACGCCGGCGAACACGAGCGTGGCGAAGTAGGCGCGGTGCTTCCAGCGGCTGAGGGCCGCGCCGAGCAACGCGAGCGTCGGCAACAGGTAGGTGACCACGATGAGCCACAGCCGTTGCGTGTACTCGACGCTCGGCTCGATCCACGGGCCTAACCGGTCGTTGCCGTAGAAGAACCAGTAACCGAGGCCCCTCAGCAGTTCCGCTGCGACTGCCGCTGACGCAACGACGGCCGCCGTCTCGGTGTATTGGAGGATCTGGATGCCGTAGCCGCTCTGCACCGAGAGCCCCGCGATCCACCACAGTGACGTCACGAGCGTGAGCGCGCCGATGCGGAGGAAGGCGCCCGCCGCTCGCTCGAGCGTCGCTTCCTTCGTTCCCCACACGGCGAACGGGAACCACAGCAGGGGGGCCACGCCCGCGAACACGAGCGCGGTCGCGTTGACACCACCAACGGCGAGGACGACAAGCGCGAACAACGCGGGGTCGCGCCAGCCACCACGGCGTATGGCGCGGATCGTGAACGCGAGCATCCACGGCAAGCCGGCGAACGGCAGCAGGATCACGGACAGCCGCGCCGCCAGCGCCAGCGTGTAAGGCGTCAGCGCGTACGCGAACGCCGCCACGGCGGTCGGCATCGTGTCGAACCGCAACGTCCGAAGGAGAAACCACACGCCGGCACCCGCGAGGAACAGGATCGATCCGAGCCAAAACCGTTGCGCCAGCCACATCGGCACGCCGGTGACGTCCGCCAGCCAGTAGTACGGCCCCATCGGGAAGAGGTAGCCGATGTTCTGGTGCGAGACGGTTCCGAAGCCGATGTTCGGATCCCACATCGACGGTGCCCGCGAGAGCAGGCGACCGGGATCGAGGTACAGGTACGCCTTGGTGTCGGCTCCGACCTGCCCCGGTGCCGTGAACAGGAGCGGGACGTAGCAGATCGCAGCGAGGAGAATCAGTTGCCATCCGCGTCGGACACCGCGCAGACAGCGCGACCAGGTGCCGCGGAGGCGTCGCCTCCGCCCCGGAGCTGCGTGCCTCAACGGCGGTGGCGCTCGGCTTCGGCGGCAAGCACCCGCATGATGCCCGCGGCCGTGGCCTCCCACGAGTACTCGGCGGACCGCGTCAACGCGGCAGCGCCGTACCGGGCGCGCTGCTCGTCGTCTGCGATGAGATCACCGATCGCACGGCCGAGCGCAGCTTCGTCGTCGCGGTCGACGAGGACGCCCGTCTCGCCCTCGACCACGGCGTCCATGTGACCGGGAATGCGCGTGACGACAGCCGGCGTTCCGCACGCGGCCGCCTCGGTGATCGACATCCCCCAACCTTCGCGGGCCGACGCGCTCGTTACCAGCCAGGCCCGGCGGTACAGGTCGACGAGCTCTGAGTCGGAGACGTGGCCGGCGAACGTGACCCAGTCGCTTCCGTCGACTTCTCGCACGACCTGATCGAGGTTCTCGCGCTCATAGCCGACGCCGACGACTGTCAGGGTGAGCTGTGGGTGACGGCGCCTGGCTTCGGCAACGGCGCGAATGAGGCAGTGGTAGCGCTTCACCGGGACGAGCCGGCCGAGAGCCATCACCGTCGGCGTCGCGGAGCGCTCGCCGCCGGGGCTGAACATCGGGTCGATGCCCGGCGCGACGACTTCGATGTTCGAAGCGGGCAGATGAAGCATCTCGACGATGTCGTCCTTGGAGGAGTTGGACAGTGTGACGATCTTCGAACGGCGATAGACGAGCGGGGCGATGCGGCGCTCGACCGTGTCGCCGAGCGTGGCTGCCCACGGCGCTTCCTCGCCGAGCACCATCTTCCACATCTCGGCATGGACGTGGTGCAGAAGGATGATGCCCGGGCCGCGGCTCCATACCGGCGAGAAGAACGGCATGCCGTTCCAGATCTCGACCAGAGCGTCTCGAGGACCGTGGCGGCCGATCATCTCCGAACCCGCGGCACGCGGGAACACGAGATAGCGGCCGGCGCGGCGGATCACGCGGTAGCCGTCCCGCGTGACCACGGGCGCTTGGCCCTGCGCATACGACGTTCGCAGCGTGACCTCGATGCCCGCTTCTGCCCACAGCTTCGCGACCGTGGCCGCGTGCACTTCGGAGCCGCCCGCTTCCACGTCGGCGAGGTCGCGCCACGAGAGCATGTGGATTCGTTGCAGGCCTGCCGCGGCGGCGATGTCGCCGATCTTCGCGATGCTCGGCCTCCTGCCGTTGGACGCGTCGGACACGTTGGACGCCGGCGGACCCACGACGTCCAGGGTAGTCGGCCACCACTAGGGTCAGCAGGCATGGTCGGCTCCTTCGACGAGGCGCTCGGCGCCGTCGAGAAGGTCGACGGATGGATGACCGACGAGCAGGCGCGCCGGTTGTGGGACGATGCGATCCGTTTGCGGTCAGGCGACCAGATCGTCGAGATCGGATCGTTTCGCGGTCGCTCGACGGTGATCCTCGCGTCCGCCGCGCCAGAGGGTGTCGACGTGTTCGCCATCGACCCTCACGCAGGCAACGACCGTGGACCGCAGGAGATCGAGGGATACGCAGATGCCGCGGCGGTCGACCACGACGTGTTCCACGAGACCCTGCGCACTGCGGGGGTGGACGAGCGGGTCCGGCACCTGCGGGCGTTCTCGCTGGACGCACTCGGCAAAGTCGAAGGCGACGTCGACCTGCTGTACATCGACGGCGCCCATCGGTTCGCACCCGCGCTCGCCGACATCCGTGTATGGGGCGGCCGCGTCGCGCCGGGCGGGACGATGTTGATCCACGACTCGTTCAGTTCCGTCGGCGTGACGCTCGCGATCCTCCGCGCCCTCGTCTTCGGCCGCCGGTTCCGTTACGCGGGACGGTCGGGTTCGATGACCGAGTACCGCCGCCAACTCGTGACCGGCAGCGGGCGGTTGCGCAACGCGCTCGCGCAGCTGGCGCAGCTGCCGTGGTTCGCGAGGAACCTCGTCCTCAAGTTCCTGATCGTCACGAAGCTCAAGAAGGCCCCCTGGCCATACTGACCGCCCGCCCCCCGCCGCCGCCCCCCGCTGTTTCGGCGTGCACCAGCCACACGAGATGTAGCTAACGCACGCCAGTTCGGGTTGTCAGCGCGAGAACAAGCGGTGCCAGCGGTCGCGAAGGCCCCACCACGTCACGAGTGTGAGCTCCTCGAAGATCACGGCGCCGGACATCTTCGACGTTCCCCGCACGCGATCCGTGAACGTGATCGGGACCTCGGCAATGCTCTCGCCGTGTCGCGCGACCCGGTATGCGAGCTCCATCTGGAACAGGTAACCGGTGGCGTTCGTCGTCTTGTAGTCGATGCGCTCGAGCGTGCTCGCCTTCCACGCCCGGAACCCGGAGGTGAGATCACGAGCCTTCAATCCGAGCGCGAGGCGCGTGTAGGCGTTGCCGTATTTGGACAGGAAGCGGCGGTACCAGGGCCAGTGAGGAATGTGGCCCCCGGGAACGTACCGCGAGCCGATCACGAGACCCACGTCGTCGTCCAACGCGCCGACCAGTGAAGGTATCGACGCGGGATCGTGTGACAGATCCGCGTCCATCTGGAGGATGACTTCGTACCCGCGCTCGATGCCGATGGCGAAGCCGGCACGGTACGCAGTGCCGAGTCCCGCCTTCTCTTTGCGGACGAGGACGTCGATGTGCCCGAGCTCGTCGTTCAGGGCTTGCGCGAGCTTGGCCGTGCCGTCGGGACTGTTGTCGTCGACCACGAGGACGTCGACGTCGGGCGCGGCCGCGCGGATGCGCTGAAGGAGCTCGGTGATGTTCCCGGCTTCTTCATAGGTGGGCACGACGACCATCGTGCGCATGACGCAGCGAGGCTAGTAGAGCGTCGCTAGCGGCGATCGCACCGCTCATAGAGCTCATAGAGGCCGTGGCCGAAGAGTCCCTGGCCCCAGGAGCCGACCATGCAGAAGTCCCGTCGCAGGACTTCGTTCGGCTCGTCGGAACCGAAGTCGAGTGACGCGTTCGGTTCGACCCAGTCATCGCGGATCGACGACAGGATCGCGATGTCCGACGAGGCGAGGTCGTCGGCGAGGCCCGAGTCGCTGCGGTTGGCGACGCCGGGATCCATTTCGATGTAGCGCGTGCCCGGACGCGTCTGTGGCAGCAGGTAGTAGAGGAACGCCTCGCTGTATGGCGTCTTACGCAGGTCGCCCGTGCCGACGAACAGCTTGTCGCCGGGGCGAGCAATGCGGTCCGCGACCGGCAGCATCGCGTTCACGGCGTCGGCCGCGTCCTTGCGGCCGTAGTAGAAGCTACGGCCCTCGTTCTGCATCACGTACGACTCGCGATGCCTGCCGAACGTCTGCGCAACTGCGTCCGCGTAGGTGCGGAAGGTGTGGTGCGGCACGAGAACGAGCAGCACGAACGCGGGCGCGACTGCGGCGACCGTGAGTCGCCGCGCGGGCGACCAACGAGGTCGAACCCGCCGCACGAGGTCGGCGATCGCCACCGGGAGCAGACCGAACGGCACCGCGCTGACCCACGCCAGATGAGTCGAGTCCGGCCGCTGCAACGCCTGTGGAAGCAGTCCGAGGCTGAAGACGCCCATCACGAGCACCGCCCGTCCCGCCACAGTGCCCGGGGACCTGCGAGCGATCCGCCAACCCACGGCGACGATCGTGATCACCGCGGCGACCAGCAGGAGGAGCCAGAGGGTGAGCTGGCCTGGCGACGGTGGCGCAGGGAAGGGCCAGGGCGGTTCGTTGAGCACGCCCGCCTTCTGCAGGAACCCGTCGAAGTGGCTCCACGAAGGCGGCAACGGCAGGTGGCGACCGGCGCGCAACTGGAACACGGGTTGGATCACCATGCCGTAGAACGCGTGGCCCGGTCCGGCCATCACGATGTGGATGAGATACGGACTCAGCCCGATGCCGAGTCCGCCGAGCAGCCGCTTGCGCTCTGCGCGACCGAGGACACGCCACAGCACGGCGAAGCCCAGGCCCGCGGCGATCACGAGGTCCGGCCGGTACAGGAGCGCGAACCCGCCGAGGACACCGGCGAGCAGGAACCGTCCCCGCAGCGCGGCGACCATTGCCCACAGCCCGAGCGCCACGCCCCCGACCCACGCCAGGGCGGTGAGTCCTATGGGCGGAATGATGATGATCGCGGCGATGACGGCGCCCCCGAGCGCGAGGCGGCGACCATACGGACGGACCATGGCGTACACGGCAGCAACGAGCGCGAGCTGCTGCAGGTAACCGGCGACCCGTTCGGTCCACAACGTCGTCGAGAAGAACTTGAACACCGCGGCGAGCACCCAGAGGCTCCCCGGGCCATACAGATGCAGGAAATCCCGGTTGGGGATCGCGCGCCGCAACACCTCCTCGGGGAACGCGAGCATGAAGCCCTCTTCCATGGGAGGGCCGGGGGCGCGCAGCAGGCCCCTTAGCGGCAGTAGCACGACCACCGCGAGAATTGCGATCGGAAGCCATCGCCGAAAACGAGACGGCGCAGCGGTCTCGGTGTCGTTCGCTGAGCGCGCAGGGACCTCGACGGTGGCGCTCATGGTTTGGTCAAGGGTAGTAGCGGTGTTCACTATCCTCGGGGACGTGCTCCGGTACGAGAAGCTGGTGGTCTCGGAGCTGACCACGACGACCGATCCCGCGCGGCGCGAGGACGTCGCGTCCTTCGTCGACGGAGCGCTGCGGTCCATGCCCGAACACCTCCGCGCCGCGCTCGTCGCCGCGTCCTTGGTCCTGGACATCTACGGGCGGGTGGTGCAAAACGGTCGACCGAGCGTGCACTCGCTCGACACCAGCCCGATCCCACAGCTGCGCCAGTACGTCCGCGTGTTCCGCTCGCTCGTGCTGTTCGCCGAGCACGAGTTGCCGGCATCGTCGCCTCCCGTGCTTGTCGCGACATGACGTCGCTGCAGACGGAGGTGCTCGTCGTCGGCTCCGGCGCGGGTGGGTCGACCACCGCGGCGCAGCTCACGGCGGCGGGCCGCACGGTCACGATGGTCGAAGAAGGACCGTGGATCGAGCCGGACGCAGTCGAGCCCTTCTCGCTCGAGGAGATGGTGCTCAAGTACCGCCATCGGGGATCGTCGGCGACGCTCGGTTCGCCGCCCGTCGCGTATGCAGAAGGGCGATGCATCGGGGGCAGCACCGAGATCAACTCGGGGCTGTGGCACCGGTTGCCGTCGTATCTCTCGGAGCGCTGGCGTCGAGAGTTCGCCATCGACGAGTTCACCGACGCCGTTCTGGACACATACGCCGAGCAGGTCGAGAGCGTCCTCGGTGTCTCGAGCTTGCCGTCCGCACCACCCCCGTCGTCGGCCACGCTCGAGCGCGGAGCCACCAAGTTGGGCTGGCGAGCAGTCGAGTTCCCGCGGGTGTTCCGGTACGACGAGCACGGCCGAGGCGTCAAACAGACAATGGCCCGCACCCTCGTTCCGAGATCTGTGTCGGGCGGTGCCACCGTCATCCCAGACTGTCGTGTGCTCAAGCTCACCGTGCGCGGCGACCACGTCACCGGCGCGGAGTGCGAACGAGCGCGCCCCGACGGGTCGACCGAGCGCGTGACGATCAAGGCGGACCACGTCTTCGTGTGTGCGGGCGCCATCCAGAGTCCCGCGCTGCTCCATCGCAGCGGCTTTCGACGCCAGATCGGTCGAGGCCTCAAGCTGCACCCGACCATCAAGATCGCGGCGCGCTTCCCGAGTCCGCTCGACCACGCAGGCGTGCCGATGCATCGCGTCACCGAATTCGCTCCGAGCTTGACGATCGGCGGGTCGGTGAGCCGCAAGGGCCACATCGCACTCGCGCTCGCCGACTCTGCCGCCGACTTCAGCGACGCGCTCGCGGACTGGGAGCGCGTGTACGTGTACTACGCAGCTATCCGCGGCGACGCGAGCGGGAGGGTGGTCGCGGTCCCCGGCCTTCGTGCGCCGATCATCTCGTACCGCTTGACCGACGCAGACATGAGCCGGCTCGCTCGTGGCCTCCTGCACCTCGGTGAAGTGCTTCTCGCTGCAGGCGCAACGGAGCTGTACCCGTCGGTCATCGGCGGGCGGGTCGTGCGCCGGCCCGACGAGCTCGTGTCGTGGTGGGATGCCGTGACGCGATCGAGCGCCAACCTCATGACCGTCCACCTGACCTCGTCGGTACGTATGGGCGAGGACTATGAGCGCACGGGTGCGGACAGCTTCGGGCGCGTGTGGGGTACCCGCAACCTTCGCGTCAACGACGCTTCGCTGTTGCCCGACGCGCCCGGTGTCAACCCTCAGGCCGCAATCATGACCATCGCGGCCAGAAACGCCGATCACTTCCTCGCGCACTCGTGACGTCGACGGCTGTCGTCACGGGCGCGGCGGGATGGCTCGGCCAGAACCTCGTGCGAGCCCTCGCGCCGGACCGCGAGCGCGTGCGGTGTCTCGTGCGTGACGAAGCCGATGCGTCATTGCTCTCTGTCGTCGGTCCGTCGATCGAGCCGGTTGTCGGCGACGTTCGCGACCCCACGGCACTCGACGCGCTGTTCGACGGCATCGGGCCGGCGACGGTGTTCCACGCCGCGGGCATCATCCATCCGGAAGGCAGGATCCGCAGCTTGTTCGACGTGAATGTGGGTGGCACGCAGCTCACGCTCGACCGCGCCCGCCGCGCCGGGGCCGTCCGCTTCGTTCACGTGTCGTCGAACTCGCCTTTCGGTGCGAACGACGCGCCGACGGACCGGTTCACGGAGGACTCGCCGTACCACCCGTACATGGCTTACGGGCAATCGAAGCTCGAAGCAGAGCAATTGGTCATGCGCAGCTACGAGCACGGCGACCTGCAAACCGTCATTGTGCGGCCGCCATGGTTCTACGGGCCGTTCCAACCAGCGCGCCAGACGCAGTTCCTGGCCGCCGTCCGGCGCGGCAGGTTCCCACTCGTGGGCGACGGCACGCAGCAGCGTTCGATGGTGTTCACCGGCAACCTCGTCCACGGCATGCTGCTGGCCGAGAAGGCGGACAATGCGCCGGGCAAGGCGTACTGGATCGCCGACGCGCAGCCGTACGAGCTGCGCCACGTCTTCGGCACGATCCGGGACGCGCTCGCCGCCGAAGGGCTCGAGGTCACCGACCGCCGTCCGATCGGTTTTCCCGCGCTCGTCGGGTCGATCGCGGAGTCCGCAGACAGGTTCGTGCAGAACCGTGGGCGTTACGTGCAGGCGCTCCACGTCCTGGGCGAGCTGAAGGACACGATCGCGTGCGACATCTCGCGTGCGCGTGACGAGCTCGGCTACGAGCCGCCCGTGGATCTGCTCGAAGGCGTGCGGCAGAGCATCCGTTGGTGTCTCGTCAACGGCGAGCAGCTCTGATGGGACGGACCGTTCTGCTCACGGGTGGCAGCGGTTACTTCGGGACCGTTCTCGCGAGCCAGGCCGTGGCGCGCGGTGACCGCGTCCGCATCTTCGATCTGAACCGTCCCGCCGCGCCGGACGATCCGTCGATCGGTGACCTTGACTATGTGGCCGGCGATGTGCGCGACCGCGCCGCGGTGCGCGCTGCGTGCGAGGGTGCGGACGTCGTGCTCCACAACGTCGCGCAGGTCCCGCTGGCGCGGGACCGCGCGTTGTTCGACTCCGTCAACGTCGTCGGCACGGCCAACGTTCTCGTGGGCGCGCGCGATGCAGGCGTCGCCAAGGTCGTGCACACGTCGTCGAGCGCGGTGTTCGGCATCCCGGAGTCGAATCCGGTCAGGGAGGACTCACCCTGCCGGCCGCTCGAGGCCTACGGCCGCGCCAAGTTGCGCGCCGAGCAGCTTTGTCACGAGGCGGCAGCGGCAGGACTCGACGTCACGATCGTCCGTCCCCGCACGATCCTCGGCCACGGCCGGCTCGGTATCTTCGCCGTTCTGTTCGAGTTCATCGCGGAAGGCGCACCGGTGTACGTGTTGGGCCGCGGCGACAACCGATACCAGCTGGTCCACGCGGACGATCTCGCGGACGCATGCCTTCGTGCCGGCGACCGCCATGGCCCGGCCACCTACAACGTGGGCGCCGGCGAGTTCGGGACGATGCGCGAGACGATCCAAGCGCTCGTGGATCACGCGGACACAGGTTCGGTCATCCGATCGCTTCCGAACGGCGCGGCGAAGTCGGCGATGCAAGCCTTGGCGACCGTCGGCTTGGCGCCGTTCGCCCCGTACCACTGGTTGCTGTACGGCGAGTCGCTGTACTTCGACACCACCAGGGCGCGAACCGAGCTCGGGTGGACGCCCCGTCACTCCAACGCGTCGATGCTCATCGAGTCGTACGACTGGTATCTGGCCCATCGCGACGAACTCGCCGAGTCGGGCTCGCACCACCAGTCTCCAGTGCGTCTGGGCGCCCTGAAGGTCCTCCGCCACCTGCCCTGAGGGCGCCCTTCCGCGTTTCGGCGTTCGTGAGCTACATGGTGTGTGGCTGATGCACGCCAGTTCGGCGGGGAGGGGGCGTCGCCGATCCCGGAGAGCGCCGTTTCTATACTCGCTCGATGCCGTCCGTTCACTCGCCCGGCGTCGCGCTGGCCGATGAACAGGTGGTCGACGAGACTCGCGAATCGGGCTTCGACGATGAACCGGCGGCGCCTTCGGAGGGTCCGGGTTGGTGGCGCGCTCTGGTCTCGCGGTCATGGCTGCTGATCGGCGTCCTGCTCGCGATCGTTGCGCTTCCGCTGGTGGTCGCGGTGGCCGTGCTGCACGGCACGCACTGGTTCCCCGTGCTCGACCTCGCCATGACCGAGGTGCGGGTTCGTGATGTCGGCACTGCGCATACGCCGCTGATCGGTCTTCCCGGGCGCATCGGGACACTCGCACAACAGGGCAGCCACCCCGGCCCCTTGAGCTTCTATGCGCTCGCGCCTTTCTACCGGCTTTTCGGCTCGAGCTCGTGGGCACTGGAGGCGGCCACGGCCGCGCTGAACATCGTTGCCCTCGGCGTCAGTCTCGTGCTCGCCCACCGCCGCGGGGGCTATCGCCTCGTGATCGGGATCGCGGCGGTGCTGGCGTTCCTGGTGCGGGGGTACGGCGTCGGCACGCTCACCGAGCCCTGGAACCCGTACCTGCCGCTGCTGTGGTGGGTCGTGCTGCTGCTCGCGGTGTGGTCGGTGGTGTGCGGTGATTTCATCGTGATTCCCGTTGCGGTCTTCGCTGCCTCCTTCTGCGCGCAGACGCATTTGCCGTACCTCGGGCTCTCGCTCGGTCTTGGCGCGCTCGCGATCGTGGCTGCGGCCGTCCTCGCCCAGGAGGCGCCGGCCAAGTCGGCCGAGCGGCGCAGGTTCGTGCGATGGACACTTGTCGGCCTCGCGCTCGGGCTCGCGTTGTGGGCACCGGTGGTGGTCGATCAAGTGCGCCACGAGCCCGGCAATCTCAGCTTGCTGCGCGACCACTTCCAGCACCCGCCCGAAGAGCCTGTCGGAGTCCGTACCGGCGTCCGGCTCGAATTGCTGCACCTCGACATCTCAAAGCTCACGCAGGACCAGCGCAACGACACGGGCTCGCTGGTCAACGCGGCCGGTGACCCCGACGGCTCGATCGTCCCGGGTCTCGTCGTGCTCGCCCTTTGGGCAGCGAGCGTCGTGATGGCGCGCCGCATCGGACACTCGCGGTTGCTTCGGCTCGACCTCGTGATCGGCGTCTCGCTCGTGCTCGCCGTCATCTCGATGGCCCGCATCTTCGGCCACCTGTGGTTCTACCTGATGCTCTGGTCGTGGGCGATCACGGCTCTGGTCCTCTTCGCAATCGTGTGGACCGCGGTCGAAGTCGTGCGCCGGCGGATCGGTCCCGACACGCGCACTCGCGTGCTGGAGGCAGGCACCGCAGTTGCATGCGCGTTCATCGTGCTGTCGAGCGTCGCGCTTGCTGCGAATGCGCGGAACGTGGATCCGCCGGCACCTCAGCTCTCGTCGGTGCTCGCGAGTGTCATGCCGCCGACCGAGCAGGCGTTGCTCGACCACAAGGGGACCGCGACCGGACATGACGGTCGCTACTCGGTCACGTGGTCCGACGCGCTGTACATCGGGTCGCAGGGCTACGGCATCGTGCTCGAGCTCGAGCGCCAAGGCTTCACCGCAGGAGTGCCCGCTTACGCGCGCGCGCCCATGACGACATCGCGTGTCATCGAGCCTGGCGATGCGACCGCGGTCATCCATCTCGCCACCGGGTTCCACATCGACGAATGGCGCAAGGTCCCCGGCGCCGTGGAAGTGGCCTTCGACGAACCGCGTTCGGCCGACCAACAGGCAGAGTTCAGCCGCTTGCGCAGCGAAGTGATCCCGATGCTGCACGCCGCTGGACTCGATGACATCATCCCGCACGTCGACGACAACGTGTTCGGAGCGGCCATCGACGACCGGCTGACGTCACCCGAGAACCAACCGATCCAGTCGCGTCTGCAGGCGATGCTCGACCTCGGGCTGCCAACGGCCATCTTCTTGGCCCCGCCCGGCACGGTCACCCCGTGAAGACACCGACCGAGTTCGAGCAGTCGACAGCGCGCGAGCCGGCAGACCACAGGTCGACGATCGACCGACCGGCGGCGAAGGACCAGCCGGCGCCGTCGCCGCTGGCGAAACGCATCTACTGGGCGTCGGTTGCGATCACCATCGTGCCGCTCGTCAGTGCCACGGTCGGCGCGCTCAATCGCGGTTGGATCCCGATCGGTGACAACGCGTACTTCGAGCTGCGTGCGCGCGACGTCTTCAGTCATCACTTCCCGTTGCTGGGTACGTGGACGTCCGCTTCGCAGAGCACCAACACCAACGTCAACAACCCCGGTCCGCTGTTCTTCGACCTCCTCTCCATCCCCGTCAAGCTCTTCAACTCGCCCGGACTCGCGATCGCGGTCCTCCTGCTCAACAGTGCCGCGATCATCGGCATCGCCCTGGTTGCGTACCGCCGCGGCGGTCCGGTCGCCGGCACCGCCGCGATGGCGATGACAGCCGGGCTCACCTGGACCATGGGCAGCGAGCTGCTGTTCGACCCATGGCAACCGCATGCGATGTTGCTGCCGTTCCTGTTCTTCATCGTGCTCGTGTGGTCGCTCGCGTGCGGCGATCTCGCACTGCTACCGCTCGCTGTCGCCCTGGCGAGCCTCGTGCTCGAGACGCACCTGACCTACGCGGTGCTCGTCCCCGCGCTGGTGCTCTGGGGAACCGGTGCACTCGCGTGGACCATCTGGCAGCGGCGACGCGGCGATCCCGAGGGTTGGCCCGAGCTTCGACGGAAGGTACGACGCACGTCGTTGGTGTCGGCCGTCGTGTTCGTCGTCCTATGGGCGCCGCCGCTGATCGAGGAGGCGCGGCACGGCAGTGACGGCAACCTCAGCCGGCTTCTCGGCACCGTCGGCGAGGCGAAGCAGACCGTGGGCTGGGGGTTCGGGTCGCGCATGGTGGCGTCGATCCTGTCATTGCCGCCGTGGTGGATGCGCCCGTCGTTCGGGGACGCGTTCGTACCCAAGACCAACGGACGTCCACTCCCCGGCGTGCAGCCGGACGTGGCCCACGTTCCGTCGCTGGCTGCTGCACTCGCGTCCTTGCTGCTCGTCATAGTGGTGCTCGGCGTGCTGCTGCGGGAGGCGCGGCGTCGCATGGACGGCACCGCCGCGGCCGCTCTGGCGACGGCACTCGTTGCTGTGGGCGCCGCGCTCGTCACCGCCGGCACGCTCCCACGCGGCTTCTTCGGCATCGCGCCGCACCAGTTTCGATGGCTTTGGCCAATCAGCTTGTTCGTGCTCTTCGCCGCGCTCCTCGCGATCGCGCGCCGCATCCCGCCAGTGCACGCGACGACGATCACGGGAGTGTTCGCGATCGCGGCGTTGCTTCTTGCGGTGATCAACCTGCCCACGAAGAACCAGCGAGTGGGACCGAGCGCCGACGCCGGCTCCATTCCGTCGACGCACACGCTCCTCGACCAACTCGGTCCGCTCGAGGGTTCCGGCAAGCTGCTGTTCGACATTCAGGGACTGCGCTTTGCAGAGCCCTACAGCGTGCCGGTGATGAACGCGCTCGACCGCCGCGGCGTAGAGATCGTCGTCGCCGACGACGGGATGGTCCACCAACTCGGCAACGCTCGCCGCTTCGACGGTCGCGCCGACGGGCGGCTGTTCATGCGGGAAGCGGATGCCGCGGTGATGGACCAGCCGGGTGCGCACCGCGTTGCCATCGCGTACGGATTGAACGAGGCCGAGCAACGAGAACGCGACGACTTGCGGGCGCAAATCAGCACGTATCTCGCGACGAGCGGCTTGCAGCTGACGGACGCGCGTCGCAAGCTGCCACCGCTCCCGAGTGACCTCCAGTCGCTCCTACCCGGAGACCAGATCGGCACGCTTCTCGAAGCGAAGGCGATCGCGCTCGACGATACGTGGCGACCGAAGTTCGAGCGCTACGCCGAGCTGCAACGGCGATGGGACGCCTACACCGTGGCGCTTTTCCTCGCGCCGCTCGACAGCTCACCGTGAGCGAACGACGAACCCTGGGTCTCGTCGTCCCGATGTTCAACGAGGAGGCGCGGCTCGTCGACTATGGCAAGCGCCTGCTCGACTTCATCGCGCAACAGCCCTTCGGGAGTGAGCTCGTCTTCGTCGACGACGGCAGCGCTGATGGCACCGTTTGCGCGGTCGAGGAGTTGCTCGCCGGCGCGCCCGGGACGCCCGCCCGCGTCATCCGCGGTCCGCGCCGCGGCAAGGGTGCAACGGTTGCCCTCGGATTGAGGCAACTCTCGACCGACTATGGAGGCTTTTGCGACCTCGATCTGTCGACTCCGCTCGAACACTTCGAGCGCGTCGTCGAGGCCGCCGTGCGCGCGCCGGTGCTCGCGATCGCGTCGCGCGACTTGCTGGCCTCGCGGCTCGTCCACCCGGAGAGCCGGGCCCGGGAGGCCTTGGGTCGGGCGTACAACCGCCTCTTGCAGGCGACATTGACACCGGGCGTGGTGGACACACAGTGCGGCGCGAAGGTGGCTGCCCGTTCGGTGTGGGACCTGGTCCTGCCGCACGTGCGCGAAGCCGGCTTCGCGTGGGATGCCGAGCTCGTTGCCGTCGCCCACGCGCAAGGGATCGAGATCGTCGAGGTGCCAGTCGAATGGAGCCACGACGATCGCTCGCATGTCAACGTCGGACGCGACGGCATCGCGATGGTGTTGGCAACTCCGCGTATCTGGCGTCGAACCCGTCGCGTGCGGCTCGAACGTCGTCGCGTCGTACTGGCGCGTGAGGTTCAGGCGGGCGAAGTCTTCGACGACGCAAACGCGGCGCGGCTGACGGCATCGGATCGGTCGCATTGGTGGTTCCGCAGCAAAGCAGCCTTCGTGTCGACCGCGCTGAGACGCACCGCTCGCCATGCAGACGGATGGCTGGTCGACGCTGGCGGTGGTGCCGGCGGCGTCACTGCGATGCTCGGATGGAACCCCGACCGCACGCTCGTCGTCGAGGGCAACGCAACACTCGCGGCCGAAGCCAAGCGTCGCCACGGGTTCGACACCGCTCGTTCCGGGGTCGACCGCCTCCCGCTCGCCGATGCGGCCGCGGGCGTCGTGTGCCTGCTCGATGTGATCGAACACCTCGATGATCCGCTCGCCGCGCTGCATGAGGCACGCCGTGTGCTCGCGCCGGGGGGCGTCGTCATCGTCAACGTCCCCGCACACGAATGGTTGTGGAGCGCGAGCGACGAGGTGCTGGGTCATCGCCGTCGCTACACGCGCGCGATGCTGCGTGCCCAACTCGTGGCAGCAGGGTTGGAACCCCTGGTCAGCACCCACGTCTTCAGCTGGCTCGTGCTGCCGGTGTTCATCAAGCGACGTGTGGCGAGCCACGACGCCGAACTCGGACTCGATCAGACGTCCGCGCTCATCGACTTCGCGGCGATGGTCCTCACCCGTCTCGAGCGCTCGGTCGTCGGACGGGTGTCGCTGCCACTCGGCACGTCGGTGCTGTGCGTCGCGCGCCCCGTAGCGTCCAGCGAAACGTGAGTCGACGACGCCTGCCGCGTCCACCGAAGGCGCTCATCGTGATCGTCGCCGTCGGCTTCGCGCTGCGTCTCGCATGGTGCATCTACGCGGCGCGTGAACCGCAAGGCCTGCACGACCCCTTGCTCTACAGGCTGCTGAGCGACGCAGTCGCGCACGGCCACGGCTACGACTACCCGCCACCGTTCAACGGGCCCGGAATCGGCTACGCCCCGACGGCCTACTACCCACCCGGTTATCCGCTTCTGCTCGGCGCGCTCTATTGGATCACGCTGCACGCCTTCTTCTCGGAGGGGCTCACCGGCATCGTCGTGTTGGTGAACCTGATCGCCGGCGTGGCCGCGATCGTCCTCGTGTACGCGATCGCCCGGCGCCTCGCCGACGTGCGCACCGGCCTGGTGGCGGCCGCAATCGTCGCGTTGTGGCCGAACCTCATCCTGCACACGGCGGTCACGCTGAGCGAGACGCTTTTCATCGCACTGATGCTGCTCACGATCTGGCTCGTCGTCAGGGCTCCCCGCGACGGCTACCGGTGGCAGGCGATGTGTTCCGCCGGCGTTGCGCTCGGCCTGGCAACGATCGTGCGCCCGATCGCGCTCCCGTTGATCGGCGCGTTTGCCGTGGCGTGGCTGATCGCACGTGTGTCGTGGCGTACGACGCTGGTGCGGACCGGGCTCGTGACGCTCACGTGCGTCGGGGTGCTCGTTCCGTGGATCGCGCGCAACTCGGTCGTGATGGGCGCCGCCGTGCTCACGACGAACACGGGCGACAACCTCTGTATGAGCCGGCAGCCCGAAGCCACAGGCGGATTCAAGCTCACTGCGTACTGCAACGGGGACATCGAGGGTCTGCACCGTCCCGAATCGGAGGTCCGCAAGGACCAGGACGGCCGTGATGCCGCCGTCTCGTTCGTTCGGGACGACCCCGCCAAGGAAGTCCGGCTCTGGGTCTCGAGGCTGCGCTACGGCTACGAGAACGACGCCGATGGCGTACGGGCTGCAGAGTCGTATGACGACGACCGGTTTCTACCGGCGTGGGCGAGGCGCACCCTGTACACGGGCGCAAACGTGTGGTTCATCGCCACCGCCCTGCTCGCACTGGTGTCCGTGTGGTGGTGGATTCGTGGGCGCAACTTCGGCGGCTGGCTGCTGCTCCTGTCCGCCATCGCCGTCGGAGTGATCCCCATCGTGGTGTTCTTCGGTGACGCACGGTTCCACGTTCCCATCGACCCGCTCCTCGCCATCCTCGCCGCCGGCCTGCTGAGCGGTTGGGTGCGATCAGCCGCGAGCGTCACGTCGACGCTCGAGGGCCGTCACGTCGACGCGTCGCCGCAGCCTCTTCCTGTACATGGCGGGGGATGATCGGGGCGTCGCGGCCGGTTCGGTCGCCACCGGCGTCAGCGACCTCCTCGTGGTACTCAGCCTCGACGTTCACCGACCAGATGTCGTGGCCCGCGCTGTGCAGGATGTTGTCCACCGTCAACATCGCCGTGTACATCGAGTGGTCCTGGTTGTTGTACTTGTGCATCCCGTTCCGGCCGACAGGATGCACGTTGCGAGCGTGCGCGACCAGCCAGGCCTTCATGATCTCGACGTTCTCGCGGTACATCTCGTCGTAGGTGGGGTACGCCTTCGGCATGCGCACGACGTAGCCGGCCTCGACCCGCGTCGGGTCGACGAGCCCGAGCAGGTCCAGCTCGTGCTTGCCCAGCGCGATGAGGTCTTCGTCCTTCATCGTCCACAGCTCATCGCCTTCGAACACGAAGTACTCGAGCCCGAGGCACGTGCGGCCTTCCTTGACCATGAACGGCGACCATGCACCGAAGTTCTGGATGCGTCCGAGCCGCGCGACGGGGTCGTGCACATAGATCCAGTTGTCGGGGAATGCGTCCTCTGCAGGAACGACGAGCGCAACGGACATGTGGTCGCGGAAGTGGATCGCGTCCGCGGCGCGCCGGACCTCGTCGGGGATCGGCGGGTCCATGGCCTTGAGCAGGTGTGGCAGCGGCATCGAGGAGATGAGGTCCGTGACGGGAAGGGAACCCGGATTCTCACCGCCGTAGTCCACCTTCGTCGCACGTCCGTGCTCGTGCTCGATGCGGGTGACGGGCGCTTCGAGCAGCACCCGCCCACCGTCCTTCTCCACGAGCTCCGTGCAGCGCTCCCACATCATCCCCGGACCGAGCTTCGGATACTCGAACTCCTCGATGAGTGACGCGATGTCCTTCTGGTTGCGCTTGGGCATGAGTGCATTGATGGCGGCGCTGAGAAACGTGAGGTTCTTGATCCGCTGGGCCGCCCAATCTGCCTGGATCTCCGTGGCCGGCACGCCCCAGACCTTCTCCGTGTAGGTCTTGAAGAGCATCCGGTACAGGCGCCACCCGAACCGGGCGGCCGTCCATCCCTCGAAGGTCGTCTGGTCCTTCGGGGGGCGGATCTGCACCCACAGGTAGGAGAACAGGCATCGGAACGACTCGACGACGCCGAGCGTCCGCAGCACGTTGAAGGCTCGGAGCGGGTAGTCGTAGTACTTGCCCTTGTAGAAGATGCGGCTCATCCGGGGCCGGAGGAGGAAGTCGCCATCGGGGAGGATCTCGTGCCACAGCTCCTCGACGGCGCGGACCTTCGTGAAGAAGCGGTGACCACCGAGGTCGAAGCGCCAACCCTCGCGCTCGACGGTGCGGCTGATGCCGCCCACGACGGTGTCCGATTCGAGCACAGTGGCCGGGACGCCGGCTTTGCCGAGCTCGTACGCAGCCGTGAGTCCCGCCGGCCCGGCACCGATGACGACGACCCGGTGTTCCGTTTGCTGGGGTTGCGGAGGGCGAGCGGCGGTCTGCACGTCGGCGTCTGAGGTCGTGGATTTCGTCATCTGGGTCGAGTGTAGAAGGGCATGGTCCGGGCTTCGGAGACCCCACAACTACAGTCGCCAGGCGTGGTGTTGACCGACGCCGAGCCTCTTTCGCCGTCCGCCGACGCAGCGCCGCCCGTCGAAGCAGGCCGACCGTCGCTGTCGAGGGTCGAAGCGGTGGTGGTCGGGCTCGCTGTCGTCGCGGGTCTCGTGTTGCGGTTCTGGACGCGCTCGCACCTGTGGCTCGACGAAGCGCTGAGCGTGGACATCGCCCGTCTCCCGCTCACCGACATCGGATCGGCACTGCGCCAGGACGGTCACCCGCCGCTCTATTACTACCTACTCCACGAGTGGATGCGTGTGTTCGGCCAAGGCGACACCGCGGTACGCGCGCTGTCCGGCCTGTTCGGATTGGCAACACTGCCGCTGGGGTGGTTCGCCGGGCGCCGCGCCGGCGGTCCACGGACGGCGTGGGCGTTCGTCGTGCTGCTGTCGCTGTCGCCGTTCGCCATTCGGTACTCGACCGAGGCCCGCATGTACTCGCTCGTGATGTTGCTGGTCCTCGCCGGCTACCTGCTGGTCCGCAACGCGCTCGAGCGGCCGACCGCGGCGCGCTTGGTCGGCATCGCGCTGATCGCAGGCGCACTGTTGCTCTCGCACTACTGGGCGATGTGGTTGCTGGCCGCGACAGTCCTCGTGCTTGCGTGGCGAGCATGGCGATCGACGGCCGCGCGCGAACCGACCGTCCGAGTGTTGATCGCCGTGCTGGCCGGCGGCGCCTTCGTGCTGCCGTGGTTGCCGTCGATGCTCTATCAATCCGCCCACACCGGCACGCCGTGGGCCGCGGCTGTGCGCCCGACGACGATGGTGATGTGGACGGTGCAGGACTTCGGTGGTGGCTATACCGGCGAAGGCGTGTTGCTCGGATGGGGCCTCGTCGTGTTGTTCGCGCTCGGCCTGCTCGCCACCAGGATCGACGACCACCGGCTCGTGCTCGACGTGCGCACCGTGCCACAGGTCCGCCGAGAAGCCACGGTCGTCGGCTTGACCCTCGCCATCGCGGCCGTGGCCGGCTACGTGACCCAGACGACGTTCGCTACGCGGTACGCCGCTGTGCTGTTCCCGTTGTTCCTCGTCGTCGCCGCGGTCGGTCTCACCCGGCTCGACATGCCGATCGTCCGTCCCGTCGTGGTCACTGCGTTGCTCGTCCTGGCGCTCGTCGGTGGGCTGAACAACGTCGTGACGGACCGGACCCAGGCCGGTGACATCGCCGCCGCGATTCGGTCCGGCCTCCAGCCGGGTGACTTGGTCGTCATGTGCCCGGACCAACTCGGTCCGTCGATGCATCGCCTCCTGCCGCCGTCGGTCGACCAGGTGACGTACCCCGCCTTCGGCTCCCCGGACCGTGTGGACTGGCGCGACTACGAGGCACGGAACGCCAAGGCTGACCCCAAGGCGTTCGCGGCCGGCGTGGTCGACCGGGCGAGTGCATCGGGAGCCCATTCCGTCTGGCTCGTCGCAAGCGGGAGCTACAAGACACTGAAGGGACAGTGCGAGGCGTTGACGAACGAGTTGGGTACAAGGCTCGGTGGCGGAACGGGGCTGATCGCGGAGAACGGCGACAGTTTCTTCGAGCACGCCGCGCTGATCCGCTTCCCCGGTCCAGCCTCGGAGTAGCGAATGTTGGTGCGATGTGTTGGCTATAGCTCTTACATCGACCCGGAGTTCGAGGGAGGTCAGTACCCGGCGCGGGGACGGAACAGGTCGAACCGCAGGCCTTGGTCGTCGACGCATTCCGCGTCGCCGCCGGATTCGTACTGGTTGACGGCCAGTACCTGCCCACCGAGCTCACGCACGCGGTCGGCGGTGGCTTCGATGTCGTCGACCCGGAAGTACAAGCGCACCTCCGGTGCTCCCTCACGGCCGTGGATTCCAGAGGGTGGCGTGATGGACGAGACGTGGAACGATCCCGGCTGGTAGCCGCCCGAGGTCTCCCAGCCGAACAGCTCGCTGTAGAAGCGCCGCGCACGGTCGCCGTCGGGGACCTCGAGCGTGACGTACCCGACGTCGCCGTACCGGCGACCGGGGATGTCCTCGACCGGCACGTCATCCGGCTCGATGGCGGTCGCGACGAACCATCGATGTCCGAAGGGATCGCGGATCACGCCTGACCGAGCGCCGTATTGCACGCTGACCGGCCGCAGCATCTCTGCCCCTTCGGCCAAGGCCCGCCGGAACGTTGCATCCGAGTCCTGCACATGGATCATCAACGCGACGGTGCTTCCCCCGAGGGTGTCGGGTCCGAGGTGACGTTCCTCCGGATACTCGTCGGCGAGCATGAACACCGTGTCGCCGACACGCAGCTCGGCGTGGCCGACCAGGCCATCGGGCATGATCACCGGATCGCCGAGCAGACGGGCGCCGAACACCCGCTGGTACCACTCGATGGCGCGGTCCGCGCCCCTGCACGCGAGGTACGGGGTCACCGAGTGCAACCGAGCCGGGGTGTACTCGCGAATCTCCTTGTGCTCGGTCGGCGCCGCGTCGACGCCGAGGGCGACGGCCAACCGGTCGCGAAGGTGGTTGGCGAACTGCGGACGGGGCGCCATCGGAGCGATCGGCTCGCGTAGTGACTCGAACGAGTCAGGCATCGTCGCACCCCCCTTCGGCGTACTCGGAGCGGAAGGCGTTGCGGGCACGCACGAGCAACGCCTCGGTCGCGTGCACCGTGCGCCCGAGCAAGTCGGCCACCTCGGGGACGGACAAGCCGTCCAGGTAGCGCAGGGTGAGCGCGGCGCGGTGGTGTGCGCCGAGTCGGTCGAGCACCTCCCGCGCCCGCTGACGGTCGAAGCGCTGCTCCATGTCCTCCTCGAAAGTCTCCGGTGATTCGACGAGGTGCAGCGTGCGCTCCTCTCGCTCCTGCCGGCGCCAGTGGTCGACGAGCTTGTTGCGCGCCACGGTGATCAGCCACGCCACGGTGAGGTCGGCGACGGTGTCACGCTGCACCGCCTGGGCGGCGGCAAGGAAGGTTTCCGACGCGAGGTCTTCGGCGACGACGGTGTTCCGGGTGCGCGCCGCGAGGTAGCCGTACACCTGCGGAAGGGCGTTGTCGTACATGCCGAGGAGTGCCGTGCCCTGGTCGCCGGCACCTGCCTCGAGCCCCGTCACGTTCTGATCATCGTTCGTGGAGCCCCGCTCCGACGGGTTCGATGACCGAAATTCCGGGGTGGTCGCCAGTACATTGCGGCATGCCGTACGCCGACGTCCAGGCGGCCGTGGACGAGTCGGTCAACAGGAGTGGGTCAAGCAAGGACTCGCCGAGCTCGGCTGACCCGCTCAGTGCGCCTGGATGCGCCGCAGCGGCATGCGCGGCCCGCGGCGCGGTGCCAACATCCCGCCCGCTTCGATCAAGCGGACGACCCGGCCCCGATGCCCCGCGAAGGGCGCGAGCAGTTCGAGCATCCGAGCGTCGTCGCCGCGCGGTTCCCCCGCGAGCGCCCACGTGACGGCGTGAGAGAGGTGGTAGTCGCCGACGCTGACGGCGTCAGGATCGCCGAGCGCTACGACGGCGACCTCGGCCGCCGTCCACACTCCGACACCAGGGATGGTGAGCAACCGCCGTCGTAGCTCGCCGCTGTCGCCCGTCATCTCCAAACGGTGCGCGACCGTGGCGACGCGGCGGATGGTCTCGGCGCGTTTGCGCTCGACGCCGAGCCGGTGCCACGTGGCCGTCGTGATCGTCCGGAGCCGGGCCGGCGCGGGAGCGACCAGGAGATCCACCGGTCCGGGCGCAGGCTCGCCGAAGCCGCACACGAGACCGGCCCACGCGCGACGAGCTTCGCTTCCTGTCACCTTCTGTTCCAGGATCGCCGGGACGAGTGCGTCGAGCACCCGCTCGGTGCGGCACAGACGCATCCCAGGCAGGCGACGTGCGAGCCGTGCGACCGCGGGATGTCGTGCGGGCTCGAAGCCCTCGAGCGAGTCGAGCGCGCCGCACATCGCGGGGCGCGCTCGAGGAGCCAGCCGCCGCCCGGCCCCCAGGTCTGCGCGGTGACGCTGCAGCCGCCGCTTTCGACCGCGAGATGGATCGTGCCCGGACCGTCGGGCGTCCGCGTGGCGCGCCAGATGCCGTCGGTCGCGAAGTGGATGGTCGGGTCCGATCGACCGTGACCCACGAGTGCGAGCGTGCGCCGGAGGTCGGCGCGGTGCGCGAGCTCGATTCGTTCGATTACGCCATGCATCGAAGGGGCTGGCCACCGTTGTAGGTGATCATGTCGGCATACGCCTGCGGATCGATCGGCTGCCCGAGTGGATCGCCGCGAAGCTCCGAGTAGGCGCGGTACACGTTGCCGACGAGTCGTTCGGGATCGTGCAGCCCGGCGAAGCGTCCGAGATCCGTCGCGAGCGCGAGCTCGAGCGGCGGCATGCCCTCGTCGAAGCCGCGGCGGGCAACCTCTTGCACGAATCGAAGGTAGGCGACCTGGTCGTCGATGGCGCTGATGCCACACACCGGTCCGTGTCCGGGGACGACCACATCGGGGCCGAGCCGGCGGAGCCGTTCGAGCGCGGCCAGCGAACCGGTGACGGAGCCCATCACCACGAACGGCGTGCCACCGTTGAAGACGAGGTCGCCGGCGAACAAGACGCGCTGCTGCGGAAGCCATGCGACGACGTCGTTCGTCGTATGAGCGGGACCGACGAACTGCAACTCGACCTTGCGATCGTCCACGAAGAGGTTCAGGTGGTCGTCGAAGCACACGAACGGGGGAGCGACCTCGAGCCGTCCCCAGTCGACGCCGGCGAAGAGGCTCGTGGCCATGTGGCCGCTCTCGATCATCTCGTCGCGGCATCGATCGTGGCCGACGATCGTCGCCGCCGGCATGAGGTAGTTCCCGTGCGTGTGGTCGCCGTGATGATGTGTGTTGACCAGCGTGCGCAACGGTCGGGGCGTGACCGACTCGATCGTGTCGATGAGGGCGCGCGTGCGTCGTTCGGTGAAGCACGTATCGATCACGGTCACACCGTCACGTCCGACGAGGAAGCCGCTGTTGTTCAGCCCCCACGACCCGTCGAGCTGCACGTACGCGTACATGCCGTCGCCCATCTCCTCGACCGTCGGCGGTGGGATGTCGGGGTGTTCGTGATCGTGGGCGGGTGCGGTCATGGTTCGAGTGAATGACCGGATCAGTCCGTGGCGCGTTCGGTGATCGTCAACGACTGCATCACGTCACCCTGCTCGATGTCCTGTGCAACGTCGAGCCCGTCGATGACGTAGCCGAACAGGTTGTAGAGCGGCTGGAGCTTGCTGCGGCAGTCGTCGATGCAGATGAAGAACTGGCTGCCGTTGGTGTCGGGTCCTGCATTCGCCATCGCGACGGCGCCGAGTGTGTACTCACCCTTGACGGGCTCGTCCGCGAACTTGTAGCCAGGACCACCTCGACCCGAACCCTCGGGATCGCCTCCTTGGATGACGAACTCCGATACTACGCGGTGGAACGTGAGGCCGTCGTAGTAGCCGTCGCGCGCGAGCGAGATGAAGTTGTTGACCGAGTTCGGTGCGAGCTCTGGATCGAGCTCCATCGTGATGGAGCCTTTGTCGGTCTCGATGACGACTTGATAGATGGTGTCGAGATCGATCTGCATCGCAGGAGGTTTGGCCATCGGCGTACGGTAGTCCGGTGCCTCCCGCTCGTAGCACACTGCGGGAGGCGGTCGACGCCGTATCGACCATCGATCCGGTGATGGCGAAGTTGGCGGCCGAACACGGCCTCCCGAAGCTCAGCACCCGCCGCACGGGCGACTCGAGGTTCGAGCAACTTGCGGAAGCCATCAGCTACCAGCAACTCGCCGGCAAGGCCGCTGAGGCGATCTGGGCGCGCACACGCGCCATCGTCGACGGGCCGTTCACGCCCGAGGCGGTGCTGGCGGCCGGGTACGACGCGCTGCGGGCCGCCGGTAGTTCGGGTTCGAAAGCGACGTCGACGCTCGACTTGGCCGGGAAAGTGGCGTCGGGTCAGGTGCGGCTCGAGCGCATCGGCCGCCTGTCCGACGAGGAGGTCGTGGAGGAGCTCGTGCAGGTCAAGGGCATCGGACCGTGGACCGCTGAGATGTTCCTCATCTTCACCCTTCACCGCCTCGATGTGTGGCCTATCGGCGACTACGGGGTCCGCGTCGGCTATGCGCGCGCCTACGGGATGGTCGAGACCCCGTCAGCGAAGGAGCTCATGCCCTTGGGTGATCGTTTCCGGCCCTACCGCACCGTTGCCACGTGGTACTGCTGGCGGGTGGCCGGCACCAAGCCCCCCGCGTGAGTTGCCGGGGGCTCAGGTGGTGACGGACTCGGGCGCGCGGTGGCGGGGGAGGGCGATGCCGTGGCGGTCGAGGCTCGACAGGCCGGTCCAGAGGAAATCGAAGATCAGATCGGAGAGCCGGTCGATGTCGGTGTCGCCGCGGTCGCGCAACCAGTCGAACGTGGCGGACTCGAGCATGCCCACGACGCCATACGCGAGGGTCCGGCCCTCGGGGCCTTCGGCGCCCCATGCGAGCGCGAGCCGTTCCATGTGCCGCTGGCGCGCCGATTGCACCGCCGGATGGTTGACCGCGCCGGTCATCTGCAACAACCTCCACGCGGCCGCATGATCGACGGCGAAGCGCAGGTAGCCGCGCACGATCGTCCTGAGCCTGTCGTCCGGTGGAGCCTGCGGGTCGATGGTCGCGTTGAGGTGGTCGTTCAGTTCGTGGAAGGTGTGCAGGTACACCGCGGCCACGAGCCCGCCGCGGTCGCCGAAGTAGTTGTAGACCAGCGCCCGCGACACGCCTGCCGCTTCAGCGATCTCCTCGAAGGTGACCTCGACCGGGTCGGTCTCGGAAAACACCCGAACGGCCGCCTCGACGATCTGGCTACGCCGGAGTTCGGGGTCGAGCCGGGTCCTCGTCTTCTCATGTGCCTGCACGGCGGCTCCTCCCGTCAGGCCGTGCCGCAGGACTAGTTCGCCCCTGCGATCGCGACCTCGGCTGTGGATGGACCGACCGGCGCGTCTTCTGCATCGATCAAAGGGAAGTGGCAGGCCACGAAGTGGTCTGTGCTGCCGACGACGGGCCGCATCTGCGGCTCTTCCTGCGCGCACCGTTCCTGCGCTCGCGGGCAGCGGGTGCGGAAGCGACAGCCCGACGGCGGCGCCAGCGGCGAGGGCAACTCGCCCGAGGCCGCCGCGTCCGTCCGCGTGGACGCCTCCGGATCCGGAACCGGGATCGCGGACAGCAACGCGGCGGTGTACGGGTGCGCGGGCCGCTCGTAGAGCGCCTCCGGCGGTGAAACCTCGCACAGCTTGCCGAGATACATGACGACGATGCGGTCGCTCACGTTCTTCACGACCGCGAGGTCGTGGGCGATGAAGATGAGCGTCAGCCCGTACCGGTGCTTCATGTCCTCGAGCAGGTTCAGGATCTGCGCCTGCACCGACACGTCGAGCGCCGACACCGGCTCGTCGCAGATGATCACCTTCGGATCGAGCACGAGAGCCCTTGCGATGCAGATGCGCTGGCATTGACCGCCGGAGAACTCGTGTGGGCGGCGTCCGCGCGAAATATCCGGCTGCAGACCGACCGCGTCGAGCACCTCGTCCACGACCGCATCGCGCTTCTTCGACTCGCCCCGGTTCCAGATCTCGAGCGGCTCGCGCACGATATCGCCGACCCGACGCCGCGGGTTCAACGACGAGATCGGGTCCTGGAAGATCAACTGCATTTCGGGACGCACCTGGCGCAGCTTCTCCCCTGGCAGCTTCGTCAGGTCCCGCCCGTCGAACTGCACCTTCCCCGATGTCGGTCTGGGGAGTTGCATGATCGCCCGCCCCGTTGTCGACTTGCCGCAGCCCGACTCGCCGACCAGCCCGAGGGTCTCGCCCTCGAGCACGTCGAGGCTGATGTCCGAGACTGCATGGACCTTCAGATGGCGACCGACGGGGAACTCGACGACGAGGTCTTCGACGCGCAGGAGCGCCGCGTCAGGCGATCGCAGGTGAGCCTTGCCGGATCCGGCCATGGATCGTCAGCTCTCCACGGGAACGGATTCCGCGGGCGCCGGCGCGGCGGCGTCGAGCGCCAGCTCGATCTTCTCGGCCAGCACGGCGTCGCCGGAGACCGCGACTTCGGCCTGGGGCACGTGGGCGGCAAGGTTCCGCTCGAGCGCCTCGCGGCCTGCATCGGTGCCGACCGGGAACCAGCAACGGAAGTAGTGGCCCGGCGTCTCCGCCTCGATCAACGGAGGCGCCTCGATCCGACACCGTTCCTGCACGTAGGGGCAGCGCGGCGAGAACTTGCAACCGAGCGGCGGGTTGATCATGTCGGGGGGACGGCCCCCGATGATCTCGAGACGGCTGTGGCTCGGCTGTTCGAGCTTGGGGATCGATTTGAGCAGGGCTTCGGTGTATGGCATCCGCATCTGCGCGAACAGCGTGCGGGTCGGCGCCGTCTCGACGATCTGTCCTGCGTACATCACGGCGATGTCGTCGGCGCGACCTGCGACGACACCGAGATCGTGGGTGACGAGGACCATCGCCATGTCGCGCTCACGCTGTTGCTGGTGGAGCAGATTGAGGATCTGTGCCTGCACGGTGACGTCGAGCGCAGTCGTCGGCTCGTCGGCGAACAGCAACTTCGGACCGCAAGCGAGCGCGACTGCGATCACGATGCGCTGCCGCATTCCGCCGGACATCTGGTGCGGGTACTCGTTGAGGCGTCGTTCCGACTCAGGGATGCCGACGGACTTCATCAGACTCGAGCGCGGTGGCGTCGGCCTGATCACGCGGCATGTCGAGGTGGTAGCGAAGCGACTCGGTGATCTGCCGGCCGATCTTCACAACCGGATTGAGCGATGTCATCGGATCCTGGAAGATCATCGCCATCTCGGTGCCCCAGTACTCGCGCATCGCGGTGCCTGAGAGGTTGGAGATCTCGGTCCCTTCGAACTGGACGCTGCCTTCCCGAACCACATTGCGTCGGGGGAGGAGACCCATGATCGAGCGCGAGAGCACCGACTTGCCCGAACCAGATTCGCCTACGACGCCGAGGGTCTTGCCGCGATCGAGCGTGAACGAGACTCCGTTGACCGCTTTGACGAGGCCCTTCTCGGTCTTGAAGCTCGTGTGCAGGTCGCTGACCTCGAGCAGCCGCCCCGACAACGGCTGCGCCGTGATCGTGCGATTGACTTGCTTCCGCCGTCCCAGCATCAGATTGCTGCTTCGCGCACGTCGAATCGAGCGCGTACGACGTCGCCCAAGTAGTTGAGCGACAGCACGGTGAGGAAGATTGCGAGCGAAGGCGCGAGGATCACCTGCGGCGACGCGCCGATGACCTTCGTGAGCTCATTGCGCCCGGTCGCGATCATGTTGCCCCACGACGGTGTGGAAGGCGGTATCCCAACGCCCAGGATGCTCAATCCTCCCTCGAGCACGATCACGACAGCGATACCGAGAAGCGCGATGGAGAACATGGCGGGCAGCACGTTGGGCAGCACATCACGTCTCATGATCCGGCCGTTCTTCGCGCCCATGCTCCGCGACGCGAGTACGAACTCGCGTTGGGTCCACGAGAGGGCTGACGCGCGCGTGATCCGTCCGATGATCGGGATCGACACGAGACCGATCGAAATGATCAACCAGAACTCGCGTTTACCAACGCTGACGGCCGGATCGCTGGCGAACACGGCGACGAGCGCAAGCGCGAGGACCAGTTGCGGGATGGCGAGGAAGACGTTGAAGATGTTCACCAGAACGGTGTCGAGCTTGCCGCGGTAGTAGCCGGAGATCAGGCCGAGGAACCCGCCGAAGATCAAGCCGAACGCCACCGCGGAGACCGCAACCACGAGCGAGGCCCGTGCGCCCCAGATGACCCGTGCGAACAGGTCCTGCCCGGTGCCGTCGGTTCCCATCGGGTGCGCCAGCGACGGCCCCTCGCTCGTGTGCAGCAGGAAGTGCTGGTCCGGCGCCGGTATCGGCAGGACCGGCGCGAAAACGGCGGCGAACACGACGGCGAAGAGCCAGATCACGGCGATCCATCCGAAGAGGCCGAGCCTCTTGGTGGCAGCCTTCTCGACGGTGACGTCGCCTTCGCCCGGCGGGACGTCGAAGACGAGCACCTGCCCTCCGGCCTGAACGGCACCATCCTCGACGGCGACACCTTTGCCGAAGAGGCCGGTCTCGGGATTAAGCGATGGCTCGGGCATGGCGGATCCGTGGGTCGAGGATGACGTACAGGATGTCGACGAGGAAGTTCACGAGCACGTAGCCGAGGGCGATGATGGCGACGTAGCTCTGCAGCGCGACGTACTGACGGCGGGCGATCGCATCGGCGATCAGGAACCCCATGCCGTGGATGACGAAGATGTTCTCGATCACCACTGCGCCACCGATGAGCGCGCCGACGTTGAGACCGGCCACCGTCAACAACGTGAGGCTCGACGGCCGAAGCGCATGGCGCCACAGGATGCGCGTCGGGCTCAGGCCTTTCGCGCGCGCCATCGTGACGAAGTCCTCTTGCAGCGTTGCGATCATGTCGCTGCGCAGCAGCCGCATGTAGACCGCCACCTGTCCGACGGCAAGGCTGATGACCGGCAGCAGGAGCTGTTGGAAGTACCCGACCGGATCCTGTCCGAAGTCGATGTAGCCCGTCGGGTCGACCCAACCGAGCTTCGTGCCGACGTAGTACGCGAGGAGGAGCGCGAGCACGAAGTTGGGTATCGCGAGCAGCGCGAACGCCGTCGTGTTGACGGTCTTGTCGAAGAGGCTGCCCGCGCGATACGCGGTCAGCACGCCCATGGGTATCGCGATCACCAACGCCAGCAGCTGGGCGTAGAACATCAGCGCCAGCGAGATGGGTAACGCGTCTTTGACGCGATCGGCGACCTGGTCAGGACACGAGCTCGCGGTGCTGTACCCGGAGGTCCCGTAGTAGCAGCCGAGGTTGCCGTGCGCGAGCCCGTTGACCCACTCGCCGTAGCGCTCGAGGGGTGAGCGGTCGAGGTGCAGTTCGTGCCGCAGGTCCTCTCGCTGCTGCGGGGTGGCGACCGGTGCCAGGGTGTACGTGACATCGCCTGGCACCGCGTCGATCAGGAACGACGTGAAGATGGTCACCAGGAAGAGCACCAGGAACAGTTGGAGCACTCGCCGGAGGACCGCTCGCACGCGCTACCTCTCCGTTCCCGGCCTCGCGCGGCGAGCGGTGCTGTTCGTCACGATGTCTTGAACAGCCCAGCCATCGAGTGACCGGTGGCGAGCCCCGGGTTCGGGGCGCTGCCATCGGGCAGCGGTGGGCCGAAGATGTTGTGGACCTTCGGCGACGTGGGGACCGCCCACAGGGTCCAGTTGGTCCAGATGTTGTACAGCTGCTTCGAGAACTGGCGGTTCAGGTCTTCGTAGTAACCGGCACGCGTCGCCGGGTCGGTGTCGGTCCGGCCCTTCTGGAGGTCGGAGGTGATCACCGGGTCGTTGAAGCCACCGAAGTTCACGAGGTTGTCGCAGGCCGCGGGTGGTGCGTTGTTGCAGTTCCACCAGACGAACAACGAGTCCGGGTCGCTGCCCGGGAAGTTGCGCCAGCCGTACATCTGGAAGTTCCTGGCGACGGCCACGTTGATGTACTGCGTCTGCTCGACGGTGTAAGTCGACACGTTCATGCCGGCCGCCTCGAACATGGTCTTGATGAAGTTCTGTGTCTCGACACCCTCGGGGTCAGGCGTGCCGCCGTAGGTGAACGTCAGATCCTTCCCCGTGTCCTGCTTGTAGGCAGCCACTTCCTTCTTGGCTTCGTCGAGGTTGAACTTCGGGAACCCGGCGTCCGCCAGGTACCCGATCGCGCCGGGCGCGAACGGGCCACTCGCGATCTGAGGGATGTTCTTGCCTCGGACCTCGAGCAGGGTCTGCCGGTCAAGGGCGAGCGCGACAGCCTTGCGTGCGTGCTCGTTGGCGAAGGGGCTACCCGGGCACACCGTGTCGGTGGGAGGCGCGATGCACAGCATCAAGTGGGCGACCTCGGCGAACTTGTCGGACTCGTTCTCCGTGATCGTGCCCCGCTTTTCGAGCTCCCGGAGCTGTTCGATGTCGATTGCGCTCGAGGTGTGCATCAGATCGAACTGGCCGCTCTGCAGGCCGTTCAGACGCTGCTGGCCGTCGGGAACCGGCTTGAAGGTGATCGAGTCGAGGTACGGGAGCTGGCTGCCGTCCTTGTCCTTGGCCCAGTAGTTGGGGTTCCGGTCGGCCGTGAGGTGGTCGTTGACGACCCACTCACGCAACTTGAACGGGCCGGTCCCGATGAGTTCCTTGGCGCAGTCGGCGCTGTCGAGCTGTGCTTGCGCCATCATGCCGAGCCGGCTGCTCGACCACAGGTACGACGGGAATGCCGGCCACGGCTGGGCCACCGTCACCTGCACGGTGAGCGGGTCGACCACGTCGACCGACTTCACGTACGGGCCGAACACCAGAGAGAACAGGATCGGCGAACGCTTCGGATACGCACCTCGGTACGCATCGAGGTTGTTCTTCACGACTTGCGCGTCGAGCGCCGTTCCGTCGTGGAACTTGATGCCTTCGCGCAGGCCGATCGTCCAGACCGTGGAGTCGGCGTTTGGCTCGACCGATTTGGCGAGGAACGGAACGAACTGGCCCTTGTCGTTCGGCATGGTGAGCGTGTCGTAGATCGTCCGGGCGTAGTTGATGCCCGAGATGTCGAGCTGGGCCTCGGGCAGGCAGAGGCCACCAGCGTCCTCGGCCTCCTGCGCGTAGGTGACACTCCCGCCCATGACGGGCTTGGTCGTGTCCGATTCGCTCGCACCGACGTTGCCGCCCCCCGAACCGTTGTCGTCGCTGGAGCACGCGGCTGCCACCAGCAAGCCGCTGAGGAGTAGGGCTGCTATCCGTCGTGTCGTTTTACGCGGCGAAGCAGGTTTCGGCACGGTTCCCCCCGATTGTCTGATGCTTGGAGACGACAGGTACTTCATTCGCCGGCCCTCACGACCCCCCACCTAGTTGTGACGACCGGCACATTGCAAGTCGGTCGGGAACCTAAGCCGGGAGTGTCACGGTGTCAACAGCACCCCCCCGAATGAGTCGTCTCATGCTTCCGATTCGTAACAAACGAAACGAGATCGGGCCTCACGCTGCGTCGCGCGGGTGCCATGGCGCGAGGACGATCTCGGCCGCGGCATGCGGGACTGCACCGTCCCGATCGGCGATCAGGGCGCGGGCCACTTCACAGGCGGCTCGAGCGACGAGCGTCGTGTCTTCGCGGCTCACCGGAACGGTTGACCGATCCGCGGCGTCAACGACAGCGACGGACGCCCGGTGCGCGGCAAGACCGGCTTCGCGGGAGCGATGGTGGTATTTGAGCGTGGCACCGATGACGACTGTGGCGCGCCACCATGCGATCTCACCGTCCACGGACTCCATCTCGTGGCGAAGGGTGGTGGCCAGCGCCACGATCGCATGTCCGCTGAGGTCCGCAAGCCGCTCGAGGAACTCGTCTGGTTCCACGTCACCATGACCTACTGCGAACGGCGACGGAAGTGGGGGATGGTCGCGGGGTCGCGCGACTTCACGCGGGCGAACGTGAGGCCGTCGCCGATCGGAAGCATCACGACGTCGACGCGCTGGTCGGTGGCCAATCGGTCGTTGAAGGCGCGGATCGCAACCGTGTCGCCGTCGTTCGCCTCGGAGTCGATGACGCGGCCGGCCCAGAGCACATTGTCGACGAGGAGCACTCCGTTGGGGCGCAGGCGCGCGACGAGTTCCTCGTAGTAGTCGAGGTAGCCCGACTTGTCGGCGTCGATGAAGCCGAGATCGACGGACCGCTCCTTCGGCAGTGACCGCAGCGTCTCGATCGCCGGTGCGATGCGCAGATCGATGCGGTCGGCGACGCCGGCTTGCTCCCAGTGCCGCCGGCCGATCGAAGTCCATTCCTCGCTCACGTCACAGCAGACGAGCCGGCCGCCCGGAGCGAGGCCGCGGGCGATGCACAGCGACGAATAGCCCGTGAACGTCCCGACCTCCACCGCGAACCTCGCGCCCACGACCCGCGTGAGCATGGTCATGAAAGCGCCCTGCTCCGGACCGATCTGCATGCCCGAGACGCGGCCGAGCTTCGCCGTCTCCGCCATCAGTGAACGCTGGACATCGTCGGGCGGGGCGCTGTGCTCGAGGATGTACTCGTGCAGCTCTGGGGTGACGGCGATGGACGAGCGGTTCACCCGCGGGACACTATGGGACGCTCAACGCGAGCGCGGCGTAGCCCTTCGCGAATCCGAGAACGGCAGCGGCGTACGCGCCGGAGTGGTTGTAGCTCACGAAACCGCGGGTCATGTCGTCGTCTGTCTGCATCGGCCCGGATGCGCACAGGTAGCGCGCCGCGGCCGCAGCAGCGTCATAGATGTTGTTCGGGTCCCCGATGCCGTCACCGTTGCCGTCGCGCGCGGATACCGGCGCCACGTCGACGGGATGAACTGCATGGGTCCGACCGCACGGTCGTAGACCGGATCACCGTCGAGCGTGCCGCCGTCCGAGTCCGGAATGAGCGCGGTGTTGTTCGCGCCATCCAGGGGCACGCCGACGATGCGCTGGCTCGTGTCGCCGCGGTACAGCAGCATCGAGCCTCCGAACGTGCCGTGCCTGCTCTCGACGTGTGTGATGCCGGCGAGCGCCCACCACGAAATGCCGCACGGAGGATCGAGGAGCCCGGTGACGGCTGCCGCTCGTCGATACGCGTCGAGCGCCACCAGTTGGAAGTCGGCGCCGACGACGCTCGCCGTCACGCGTGCACGGTCGACGTCGGCCTGTGCCGATGCGACTGCGGCTGTGTACTGCACAACGCTCGCCGTGACCCGGTCCTGGATCTGCTGCACCTTCAAGATCCGTTGGCGCGTGGCCGTGCGCTGATCGAGTACCTCGTTCATGCCGCGCGACACGATCTCGACAGCGTTCCGCGCTGCCGTCGCGTTGTCGGACGCCGTCCCGCTCACCGCGTCAACGAGGCTGCGGCGCTCGAGCGCACGCGTCGAGCTGTCGAGATCCTCCGTCGGGGCGGAGGCGACGGCGGGATCGCCGGCCGGTGCGCCCGCGTAGGTCGCGACCGCGAGGGCCCGCAGGGTTGCCCGGGCGGACGCGAAATCGACGGTTGCCTGCTTCTTGGCCGCCGTCTGTGTCGCGAGCTCGGTCGTGAGCCGCGCATCGTCGGCGTGGAGCCGGTCGAGCTCAGCAGCGCCGTTGGCGGCGATCTGCTGCGCGTCGGCGAGGGCGGCGGCGGACGCCTGGTACCGGGTCTCGGCGGCGCGGAACTCCAGGCTGTCCACCGGCACCGACGACAGGTCCGGGGCCACCTGCGTGACCGCGGCTGACGCGCGGTCCGTTCGAACGAGCGCGCCGAACGCGACGATCGCCAGTGTGGCGAGAGCGACGTGGGGGGTACGGCGGAGAATGACCCGTCCAGTGTTGCGGGTCGTCGGGCACGAGTACGACCATGGGTGCCATGTCCGACCGCGTGAGCATCGCCATCGACGGCGGCGTCGCCGACGTCCGCCTGAACCGTCCCGACAAGTTGAACGCCGTCGACGGCGCCATGTTCAGCGGGCTGGTCGATGCAGGCGAGAGCCTCAAGACCGATCCATCCGTCCGTGCCGTCGTCCTCTCCGGTGAGGGCCGCGGCTTCTGCGCCGGCCTCGACTTCGCCAGCTTCCAGGCCATGGGGACCGGCGACTTCGGCGCATCGGTAGGCGACGTTCCCCGGCGCGAGGAAGGCCGGATCACCAACGCCGGGCAGCAGTCCGCATACGTGTGGACCGAGATGCCGGCACCCGTCATCGCAGCCATCCACGGACCGGCGCTCGGTGCCGGCTTCCAGATCGCACTTGCAGCGGACATCCGCTTCATCGCGCCGGACGCCAAGATGTCGGTGCTCGAGATCCGGTGGGGTCTGGTACCCGACATGACCGGCACACAGATGCTGCCCCGCCTCGTGGGCCTCGACGTGGCCAAGGAGCTGGCGTTCACGGGTCGGATGGTTTCGGGGGAAGAGGCGGTCGAGCTCGGCCTCGCCACCCGTCTGGCCGACGACCCGCGGGCTGCGGCCCTCGAGCTCGCTCGCGAGATCGCGTCGAAGAGCCCGCAAGCGGTGCGCGGCGTCAAGAAGCTGCTGAACATGGCGGGACAGGTGCCGCTCGAGGACGCATTCAAGGCGGAGGAGCGCACGATGGCGTCGCTCATCGGCAGCCCCGACAACCTCGAAGCTGTCGCCGCCTACTTCGAAAAGCGCGCCCCCGTCTTCAAAGACTGAGCTGTCGCATGCTCCGGGCGTCGCTTCGCTCCTGCCTCCGCATGACGGCCGGGCCGACGCTGGCGCTTCCCGGCCCGGCATTCCGTCGACGGTCGCCGGAGAGGAGCTAGTAGCCGACCGCAGCGCCGACCAGTGCTCGCGGGTCGGCGGCGCCGGCGAGGCCGAAGTCGCCGACCTCGATGAGCTGTGCGTGTCCGAATGTCCCGGTCAGGCCTTCGACGACCTCGACGTCGTGACCTCGATCGCGCAAGCCGTCTGCCCAGTCCGGCGCGGCGTCTTCCTCGACGTTCACGACGGTCGCGTCGGCATCGACCCAGGTGTCGAAACCGGACGACGCTGCTTGGCGGAGCGCCCACCGCGGCGCCCCGATCGTCCTACCGGCTGACTGGCCGTGGTGCAGCAGACGCGTGAGCAGCTGCAAGAGGATCTGGGGCTGCGTGTCGCCGCCCATGGTGCCGATCACGGCACGCAGGCGGCCGTCCGGTCGGGTCACCGCCGCCGGCGCCAGCGTGTGCGGCGGCCGCCGGCCCGGCCCGTACTCGGCGGGATGACCCCGCTCGAGCGAGAACCCGATTCCGCGGTTGTGCAGCCCGATGCCGGTCGCGGGCTCGAACAACAGTGACCCGAACCCCGACGCGTTCGACTGGATCAGCGACACGCCCATGCGCTCGCTGTCGACCGCGCACAGGTACATCGTGTCGCCGGCGCCTGCGGGCGCTTGCAGCGTCATGCGGTGGGACGGGTCGATCAACGCACGGCGGCGCGCCACTTCGGGCTCGTCGAAGAGCGTCGACACGTCGGCGCCCTCGTGGAGAACCGACGGACGATCGTGTGCGGCAGTACGCGCCGCCTCGACCAGCAAGTGGGCCCAACCACTCTCGGCTGGCATGTCCGGCAGCGCGAGCCTTTCGGCGATCGCAGCGCCGAGCAATGTGAGGTACCCCTGCGAGTTCGGCGGGATCGTCCACACGTCGTGGTCCCACACGGTGACGTGCAGCGGCTCGACCCAGATGGCCAGCGGTTGCGCCAGATCGGCGGGCGAGTACTCACCGTCACCGAGCTCGAGCAGTCCCTCCCCGAACGGGCCTTGATAGAAGCCCGCGCGTCCGTGGGCGACGATCGCCTCCAGCGCGAGGGCGACACCCGGGCGGCGGACCGGATCGCCGCTCCGGAGCCGGCCGTTGGCCGCAAGGTCGTCGGTGCCGGGGACGTCCCGCAGCAGCAACAAGGCCGCAGCCAGGAGTGGGGAGGCCGGGAATCCGCTCGCCGCGTACACGATCGCCGGGTCGAGCACGGTCGCGAGCGGCAAGCGCCCGTACTGGCCGTGCAGCGCCAACCATCCGTCGACGCAGCCGGGCACCGGCGCGGATCGGATGTCACCCGTGAACGGCATGTTCGTGAACCCGTCGAGCCTCAGTCGCTCGGCGTCAGCGCCGCTGCCCGCTCGCCCGGAGGCGTTGAGCGCCGCGGGCGGTCCGACCCCCTGGTGCACCAGCGCGAAGAGGTCGCCGCCCATCCCGCACATGTGCGGGCACGTCACGGCAACGACCGCGCTCGCCGCGACGGCGGCGTCGACCGCACTCCCTCCCTGTTGCAGCATCGCCACGCCTGCTGAGGACGCCAGATGGTCGACCGCGGCGACCATTCCATGCGGCGCGTGGCGGGTCGCGAACGGCATCGCCGGCGAAGTTACTGTCGGCTCGGCATGCCCGCTGCTCGCTTCGTCCCGAGTCTCGAAGTGATCGATCGTGCCGGCGCCATCGTGTTCACGGTCGGCCTCGGCACCGTCGCGATCATCGACGCGAACCCGGCGGACCACGGCCACGACCTCACCACCGCGATCGGCCTCGGCACGCTCGACGGCCGTCCGTGCGTCGCCGTCGCAGTCGAGACCGACGACCATACCGGCGCGACGCCGCTGATGGGCCTGTGGGGACAGGTCGACGAAACCGTGTGGACCGTGGCCGGCCGCGCCGTTCAGCTCGTCGAATGGGAGCGCACGCACCGGTTCTGCGGACGGTGCGGCACGCCGACCGAGTCCGCTCCCGGCGAGCGCGCTCGTCGTTGCCCGGCGTGCGGGTTGCTGGCGTTCCCGCGGCTTGCGCCGGCGATCATCGTCTTGGTCGAGCGAGACGACGGCCGGGCGTTGCTCGCGCGTGGACGCACGTTCCCGATTCCGATGTACAGCTGCCTCGCCGGGTTCGTCGAGCCGGGTGAGACGCTCGAGGAGGCGGTGCATCGGGAGGTGTTCGAAGAGGTCGGCATCGACATCGACGGCGCGCGCTACTGGGCGAGCCAGCCGTGGCCGTTCCCGCACTCGTTGATGCTCGGCTTCAATGCACGGTACGCGGGTGGCGAGCTCGTGCTCGACGAGAACGAGATCGTCGACGCGCAGTGGTACCGCCACGACGAGCTGCCGCCGATCCCTCCGGGAATGAGCATCGCTCGCCGTCTCATCGACGACTGGGTGGCGCGGCGCCGCGGATGATCGAAGAGCTGCGGTCGATCGTGGGACCGTCCCACGTGTTGACCGATCCGTCGATCACGCAGACGTATGTCGTCGACTGGACGGGCCGCTTTCGCGGAACCACTCCGGCGGTCGTCCGTCCCGGTTCGACCGACGAGGTCGCAGAGGTGCTGCGCGTGTGCGGGCAGCGCGGCGTGGCCGTCGTCCCACAAGGCGGGAACACGGGACTGGTCGCGGGTGGCGTGCCGCTGTCGGGTGAGATCGTGCTGTCGCTGCGCCGGCTCGACACGATCGATCCCGCTTCGGTCGATTCCGTCGCAGGTCAGCTGACCGCAGGTGGGGGAATGACGATCGCGGGCGTGCAGGCCGCTGCCCGACGCGCCGGATGGGACTACGGCGTCGATTGGGCTGCCCGAGACACCGCGACAGTGGGTGGTTCGATCGCGACGAACGCCGGCGGCGTGCGTGTGTTTCGGTACGGCGACACCCGTGCGCAGGTGCTCGGGGTCGAAGCCGTGCTCGCCGATGGTTCGGTCGTCTCGCATCTGACCGGACTGGTGAAGGACAACACCGGCTACCACCTTCCGTCGCTGGTGTGCGGCAGTGAGGGCACGCTCGCGGTCGTGACGGCCGCGCGGCTGGCTCTCGTGCCTCGTCGCGATGAGCGTGTCGTCGCGATGCTCGGGTTCGCGAAGGCGGACACGGCACTACGGGCATGCGCGTCTCTACGCCAGTCGTTGCCGTCGCTCGAGGCGGCCGAGCTGTTCTTCGCAGACGGCGTCGCACTCGTGTGCGAACAACTCGCGGACCCACCTCCGCCCGTCGTGGCGGAGGTCTACCTCCTCGTCGAGTGCGCTGACCACGTCGATCCTGCGCCTGCGCTCGCGCGCGCTGTCGACCGGATCGAGGTCGGCGACGCCGCGGTTGCCGTCGAGCCGGCGCAGCGAGCGGCATTGTGGCGCTACCGCGAGGACCACACCGAGGCCATCAACGCGATCGGTCCGCCGCACAAGTTCGACGTCACCCTGCGACAAGCCGATCTCGCGTCGTTCTGTACCGATGTGCGCACCGCGGTTGCGTCCGTGGCGCCGACGTCCCGCGTGTGGTTGTTCGGCCACGCCGCCGACGGCAACCTCCACGTCAACGTCACCGGTGTGCAACCCGGCGACGAACGCATCGACGATGTCGTCTTGCAACTCGTCGTCGACCGCGGCGGGAGCATCTCCGCGGAGCACGGCATCGGCACCGCCAAGAAGCGCTGGCTCCCGCTGAACCGCAGCGAAGCCGAGCTCGCCGCGATGCGTGCTATCAAGCACGCCCTCGATCCGCAAGGGATCCTCAACCCGAACGTGTTGCTGCCTTGATTTCGCTCTGCTCCGGGCGCTCGCTTCGCTCGCTGCCTCCGCAGAGTGTCGGCTCGTCGCTAGCGCTTCACTCGCCGACCTGCCGTCGGCTACCCCTCGCGGAGCTGCGTCTTCTGGATCTTGCCCGTGCCTCCTTGAGGGAGCGAGTCGAGGAAGACGACGGACTTCGGTGCCTTGAAGTGCGCGAGCCGTTCGCGCACCCAGTCGATGATGTCGCGCTCCGACGGGCGAGACAGCGAGTCCGCCTTCGAGCGCGACGTACGCGCGCGGCACCTCGCCCCATCGCTCGTCGGGGATCCCGATCACCGCGACCACGGCAACCGCGGGATGTGCGGCAATGGCCTTCTCCACTTCCACCGATGCGATGTTCTCGCCGCCGGACACGATGATGTCCTTCTTGCGATCGACGATGGTGAGGTAGCCGTCACGGTCCACCACCGCGAGGTCACCGGTGCGCAGCCATCCGCCGCGCAGCGCTTCGGCAGTCTCCTCGGGCCGGTTCCAGTAACCGATCATCACGTGGTTGGAGCGGGCGACGATCTCGCCGATCGTCCTACCGTCCCACGGCACCTCTTCGTCATCCTCGTCGAACACCCGCACATCGACACCGATGATCGGCAGCCCGGTCGTGACCCGGCGCGCGAGCGACTTCGGCTCACCCGGCTTGTCGAGCGAACGAGTGAGCGTCGGACTCGACTCGGTCATGCCGTAGCCGCAGATGCATTCGCATCCGAGCCGAGCCTCGATCTCGCCCACCAGCTCGGGCCCCGCCGGCGCACCACCGATCGAGACCTGCCGCAGTGACGACACGTCACGATGGGCCAGAGATCCGTCGTCGAGGATCGCACGCGCCATCGTCGGAACCACGAACAACCGCGTGACCCGTTCGGCTTCGATCAGACGCAACACTTCACCTGCGTCGAACCGCGGCAACATGACGTGGACGCCGCCGAGCCCTGTCACGTAGTGCGGGGTGCCCCAGCCGTTCACGTGGAAAAGCGAGATGGTGTGGATCACGACGTCGTCGCCCGACACGCCACCCGTCAACGCGTTGTGCACGGCGTGGAGGTACAGCCCTCGGTGCGACAGCAACGCACCCTTCGGCGAGCCGGTCGATCCGGACGTGTAGAAGAGTTCCGCCGGCGCGTTCTCGTCGACCGTCCGCACAGGGAACGGCTCGGTCGGTTGCGCAGCGAGCAGCGCCTCGTACTCGTCGCCCAACACAACTTGGTGGACCCCGTGCTCAGGGTCAGGTTGATCGGGATGCCGGAACAAGACGACCGCGCCACTGTCGTCGAGCACGAACCGCGTCTCCGCGCTCGCGAGCCGGATGTTCAAGGGAAGCAGCACGGCGCCGGCGAGCAACACGCCGTAGTACGCCTCGAGCAGCTCGTGCGTGTTCCCGCAGAGCCAGGCGACGCGGTCGCCGGGTTGCACGCCGATGTCGCGGGTCAGCGTCCACGCCAACCGGTCGCAGCGCGCCGCGAACTCCGCGTACGTCAATCGGAGTTCGGTGTCGACGACACCGACGCGATCCGGGAACAGCCGCCGGGCTCGTTGCAGGAAGTCGAGAGGTGTGAGGGGTACGTTCAAGACGTCCACTGACCACGCCGCTGGAGAACATCGCGAAGGACCTTCGGGCGATCGGTCATGATGCCGTCGACGCCGAGGTCCAGCAGTCGCGTCATCTCGCCTGCCTCGTCGATCGTCCACACGTGCACCTGCATCTCGCGTCGGTGGGCGGCCTCGACGAAGGCAGGCGTGACGATCTCGGTCTCCATGTAGTGCGTCGGCACTTGGACACATGGCGACGGCGGGTCAGGAATCTGTTCGCCTTGCGCGGCCAAGCCGAGCTGCAGGGTGCCGATCGGGCCGAGCGACGTGCACACGCCCGGCAACAGGGCGCGCATGCGCTCGAGTCGATCGTCGCTGAACGCGCCGATGCAGACACGTTCAACGGCGTCGGACCTCCTCACCACCGATGCGAGTGGCTCGACGGCGTGGTCGTGCTTCGGATCGATGTTCACCCGCACATGGGGCCATGCGCCGAGCAGGTCTTCGAGCAACGGGATGGGCTCGCGCCCGTCGACCTTCGCCTCGCGCACGGTCGACCACGGCAAATCGTCGATGACGCCTTTGCCGTCGGTGACTCGGTCCAGCACGTCGTCGTGGAAGGCGAGCAGCACGCCGTCGGACGTGACGTGCACGTCGGTTTCGATGTACCGGTAGCCCAGCCCGATCGCGTGCTCGAAGGCCGGCATGGTGTTCTCGGGTACCTCACTCGCCCCGCCGCGGTGCGCGAACGGGATCGGCCCCGGCCAGTCCAGGAAGTCGTATTCGCTCGCGCGTGGCACGCGGCGGACGTTATCCAGCCGTCATCGGGCGTCGCACGTGCATCTGCGTGTCAAAACGACACGTCATTGCACGTGCGATCCATCAATCAGGGGCGTGTTGTCCCAGGATGGCCGGAGCGGCATCCCGGATCGTCCGTTGTCGGGCTTCACTGCGAGCACTTGGTGGATCTGGGTGCGGTTCGCCTCGAAGTTCAGGGCGGAGCCGGCCATGTACAGGCGCCAGACGCGCGCTCGTGGTTGTCCGACCAGGTCGACGGCCTCGTCCCAACCGGCTTCCAGGTTGGCGACCCAATGGCGCAACGTCCTGGCGTAGTGCTCGCGGAGCGACTCGACGTGCCGGGCCTCGAACCCTGCCTGCTGCACGATCGAAACGACGCGCCCGATCTCGTGGAGCTCGCCGTCGGGGAACACGTAGCGGTCGATGAAACCACCGCGGGCGATCGCCGCCTTGGCCTTGCCGTCCGAACGAGGCGGCCGGCTGATCCCGTGGTTGAGCAGACGGCCACCAGGAGGCAGGAGGTCGTACAGCCGGTCGAAGTATTCGGCCAGCCGCGCCTCGCCCACGTGCTCGAACATCCCGATCGACGAGATGGCGTCGAACGGTCCGTCGTTCACCAGCCGGTAGTCCTGATTGCGGATCTGCACGCGATCGGCAAGTCCCGCTTCGGAGACGCGCTTCGACGCGAGCTCGACTTGGCGGTTCGAGACGGTTACGCCAACGGCGGACACGCCGTGTGCTTCGGCCGCGTGCATGACCATTCCACCCCAGCCGCAACCGACGTCGAGGAGGCGCATCCCGGAATGCAGATCGAGCTTCCGCGACACCAACTCGTACTTACTCGCCTGCGCGTCCTCCAAGGACATGTCGTCGTCGCCGAACACCGCGCACGAGTACGTAAGTGACGGGCCGAGGAACAGCCGGTAGAAGTCGTTCGACACGTCGTAGTGATGTGAGATTGCCGCACGGTCCCGCGCGACGGAGTGGCGACGGCCGTGGAGGCGCGCCTCTTCCGACGGCGCCGGCAGCGGGCGCACGTTCCGCCAGCCGAGCTCACGAGCCACCGCGAGTAGCTGCTGCGGATGCAGCTTGACCTCGGGTAGGCGGTCACGCAGCGCGAGGCCGGCGAAGATGTCGCCCTCCAGGTCGAGATCACCCGCGACGTAGGCCCGCGCGAAACCCAGTTCGCCGGGCGCGGTGAGAATTCGGCGCAAGGCGTCAGGCGAGCGCACCTCGATGGTCGCCGGCGGATCGGGTGGACCGATCGAGCTGCCGTCGTAGGCTCGCACCGCCACGGGCAGATCGGTGCCGAGCACGGATTCGATGAGCGAGGCGAGTGCCATCTGGGCGACCTCCACGGTCTCGCCGGTGCGTCGTGGTTCAAGCATGCCCGGTTTTGGGCAGGGGAGACGACATGCATGACATGAGTCAGGCAACCGAGATACCGCTGGCGGGTGAGCGCCATCGCTCCGACGAGTCGATCGAGGTCGTCAACCCCTACGACGGCTCGACGATAGGACGGGTGCCGAGATGCACAGCGGCGGATGTCGACCGTGCCGTCCGAGCTGCGGTGGACGTCATGCGCAGGGAGCCGCTGCCGCCGTGGCGTCGCGCCGAGATCCTCGACCGTGCTGCGACGTTGCTCGAGGAGCGGCGCGAGGACTTCGCCCGCACGATTTGCGTCGAGGCCGCGAAGCCGATCAAGACCGCTCGGATCGAGGCGACGCGCGCGGTCAGCACGTTCCAGTTCGCGGCGGCGGTCGCCCGCACGCTGACGGGCGAGATGGTGCCAATCGATGCGAGTGAGGTGGGCGAAGGCAAGTTCGGATTCGTCCTGCGCGTGCCCGTCGGCGTCGTCGGCGCGATCAGTCCGTTCAACTTCCCCTTGAACCTGGTCGCGCACAAGCTTGCGCCGGCAATCGCGGCAGGGTGTCCTGTCGTCCTCAAGCCCGCGAGTCAGACACCGTTCTCGGGGATCGCGCTCGCAAACCTCTTGCTCGACGAGTGCGGGCTACCGCCCAGGTGGCTCAGCGTCGTGACGGGAAGCGGCGGCGACGTGGGCAACGCGCTCGTGGATCATCCCGATGTCGCGCTCATTACCTTCACGGGCTCGCCTCCGGTCGGCTGGGGCATACGTCGAGCGCGCGCCACGCAAGCGCGTCGGGCTCGAGCTCGGCAACAACGCACCGGTGATCCTCGAACCGAGCGCTGACTGGAAGAACGCCGCGTCCAAGATCAAGGTCGCAGGCTTCAGCCACGCAGGCCAGTCGTGCATCTCGACGCAACGCGTGTACGTGCAGCGGTCGATCCACGACGACTTCGTCGTCGCACTCGCGCACGAGGTCTCGTCTCTGGTCATGGGTGACCCGCTCGACGAGGCCACGGACGTGTCCTCGCTCATCTCACCGGACGACACCGAACGGGTGAGCTCGTGGATCGAGGAAGCCGTCGGCGCTGGAGCACGCGTGGAGGTGGGCGGCAACGTGAACGGACGCCTGCTCGAGCCCACCGTCCTGACCGGAGTGCTTCCCGACATGAGGGTTTGCACCGAGGAAGTGTTCGGCCCGGTCGTGGCGATCGCCGCATACGACGACATCGACGAGGCGCTGCAACTCGCCAACGACACTCGATATGGGCTGCAGGCGGCGATCTTCACCAACGAGCTCGATATCGCGTTGCGGGCGGCGCGGACGCTCGACTTCGGCGGTGTGATGGTGAACGAGGTGCCGACGTGGCGGACCGATCAGATGCCGTACGGCGGCTTGCGCGACAGCGGCAACACGCGCGAGGGGCCGGCCTACGCGGTGCGCGAGATGACGGAGGAACGCCTCATCGTGATCCAGGCCTGAAGTGAGCGAGGACCCCGAATGAGCGAGAACCCCGAATGAGCGAGAACATCGTGTGATCGACCCGGATCGTCCACCACGCTGGTGGTCCGTCGAGGAGGCGAACGCGGCGCTGCCACGCGTCGCCGCCGTCGTCGAGCGCGCCAAGCAGGCGGCAGAGGAGTTGTCCCGACAGCGCGCAGACCGTCGCCGGTCAGGCTCGGGGCAACGGCCATACGCCGCCGGGCGACGAGGCGTCGCTCTTTCGGGACGCCATGACCGAGTTGGAGACGGAAGGCATCGTGCTGCGTGACGTACTCCAGGGGCTCGTCGACTTCCCGGCGCGCGCCGCGAACGGGCGCGGCTACTGGCTGTGCTGGCTGGTCGGCGAGCCGGAGGTCGCGTGGTGGCACTGGCCAGAGGACGGGTTCGCGGGTCGCACGCCCCTGTCGACACCGCCGGCCTGAGTTCGGCATCACATCGACGATGGATCCCACGGCGCGCTTCATCACGCTGATTCGAGAGCCCGAGTCGGCGATCCCGCTCGACCACGCCGCGCTTCTGGTCGCCGCGCATGCGAATCCGGCCCTCGACATCGGGCGCTCGATCGATCGGCTCGACGACATCGCGTCGCGTTGCACGGATCGTTCGTTCGCCGGCGTCATCGATCATCTCTTCGCGGCCGAGAAGTTCATCGGCAATCACGACGACTACTACGACCCCCGCAACTCCTTCCTGAACGAGGTCGTCGATCGACGGCTCGGCATCCCCATCACCCTCGGGATCGTCGCCGTGGAGACCGGCCGCCGCATCGGAGTGCCGATCGCCGGTATCGGGATGCCGGGACACTTCCTCGTCCGCGACGCGACGTCGGTCGAGCGCTACGCCGATCCGTTCGACGGGCGGACGCTCGATCGGGACGGGTGCCGCGTGCTGTTCACCGCGACGCAGGGTCACGCCGAGTTCTCGGACGAGCTCCTCACGCCGGTCGGCGCGCGCGCAATCGTCGCCCGGCTGCTCGCCAATCTGAAGGGCATCTACCTGTTCGCGGCGCGACCGGCGCAATATTGCTTGGGTGCTGAAGCTGCGATCCGAGGTTCCCGGCGTACCGCTCGAGGAACGGCGCGAGCTCGCCTCCGCGCTCGCGGCCGACGGCCGGTTCGTCGCAGCCGCCGAAGAGCTCGACCGCCTCGCGCTGCTCGCGGAAGAAGCGGGCCGCACCGAGTTGGCCGATGACTCGAGCCGCGGCGCCACGCGCCTGCGGGCAAGGTTGAACTGATGGGCCTCTTGATCTTCTTCCTCATCGGCGGAGGCATCGCCGCACTCGTCGCGGTGGCTCGACGCCAGCGCGCAGAACGGCGGGCCGCCGCTGCCACGATCTCGTTCATCGTCGACGACTGGGGCGTGCGCCGGTCGCTCGCCGACGGCCGTTACGAGGAGGTGAGCTGGGACGAGCTCCTGGAAGTCCGGGCCACGACGCTGCCCCGAGGCCCGTGGGAGGAGCGACTGCGGTTCATCCTCGACGGCGGCGGCGAGCGGGGCTGCATCGTCGCGTACGACGTCGCTGACAACGGTGGTCTCGTGCCCGCCATTGCCGCACTGCCGGGCTTCGACCACCGCCTGCTGGCCGAGGTCCTGGACAAGCCCAGGACCGGCACCGTCGTCCTGTGGCAGCGACAGCCGGCGGCGGAGGGTCGATCTTGACCGGACGGTCAAGTTACGCTTCTGAGCATGAGCATCAGTGAGGACGAGGTCGTCGAGCGCACCGAGAAGCTGCTCGTCGGCCATCCCCCGGCCGAGAAGTCCCCCGTCGAGTTTCTCGGTGCGCAGTTCGACGCCGGCCTGGCCTGGGTGCACTTCCCGGAAGGCCACGGCGGCCTCGGCGGCGGCCCCAAGCTGCAGCGGGTCATCAGCGAGATCCTGATGAAGGCGCGCGCGCCGCTGCCCTACGGGCGCAACCCCATCGGGTACGGGATGGGGGCTCCGACAATCGTCACCCACGGCAGCGAGCAGCAGCGAGACCGGTACCTCCGTCCGCTGTTCACCGGCGAGGAAGTGTGGTGCCAGCTGTTCAGCGAACCGGGCGCAGGCTCGGATGTGGCCAGCCTGTCGGCGCGTGCGGTACGTGACGGCGACGAGTGGATCGTCAACGGTCAGAAGGTCTGGACGACGCTCGCGCATCTCGCCCGGTGGGGCATGTTGATCGCCCGTACCGACCCCGAGGCGCCGAAGCACAAGGGGATGACCTACTTCGTGGTCGACATGCACGCACCGGGCGTCGAAGTGAAGCCACTGTTCCAGATCACCGGCGAGGCCGAGTTCAACGAAGTCTTCTTCACCGACGTTCGCATTCCCGACCAGGAACGGCTCGGCGACGTCGGTGAAGGCTGGCACGTGTCGTTGACGACGCTCATGAACGAGCGCGTCGCGATCGGCGGCCAGATTCCGCCGCGAGGCGGCGGGTTCATCGGCGAGGCGGTCAAGGTGTGGAAGGCGAAAGCACACGACGATCCCACCGTGCGCGATCAACTCATGAAGCTCTGGGTGCGCGCCGAGGTCCTCCGCCTCACCAACATCCGCGCGCAGCAGTTCGCGCGCCGTCGGCAACCCTGGGCCAGAGGGCTCGATCAGCAAGGCAGCATCGGCCGACCTGAACAAGGACATCTCCGCGTTCACGGTGAACCTCCTCGGCGCCGACGGGATGCTCAAGCCCGACGGCTATCCGATGGACCGTCCCAAGCACGCCATGTTGTGGGCCAACCCGCAGCAGGCGTTCCTGAGGGCACGCGCCAACTCGATCGAGGGCGGTACGACGGAGATCATGAAGAACATCCTCGGCGAGCGGATCCTCGGTCTTCCCGGCGACGTCCGCGCCGACAAGGACCTCCCCTGGTCGAAAGTCCCCCGCTCCTGAACGAATGTTGGATGGAAACGGGCGCTATAGCGCCCGTTTCTCCCCGGAGTTCGTTCAGAGGAGGGCGCGGACGTGGCCGTGCTCGTTGATCGAGCGCAGCTGGCGCTGTCCGGTGCGAGCAGCCATGACCCGTGAAATGCCCGTGTAGGCCGGTTCGAAGAACATCGGCCCGGCAGGGCCGTCGATGTCGAGCACGTGTGCGAGGTAGGCGTTGATCACGCCGCCGTGGCAGACGATCGCAACCGTGCGACCGGGGTTCGCCGCGATCACGCGCTCGACCGCTTCGACGACGACCGCTTGAAACGTTCCCGGATCGACTTCACCGTCGGAGCCCCAGCGTCCGGCGATCAGGTCGTCCCAGCGCTCGTCCTTCTCGGCCTTCAGCTCCTCGTACGGGATGTAGAAGTGCGAATGACGGTCGAACTCTGCAAGCTCCTCGTCCACGGTCACGTCGTGTCCGGTGCGAGCAGCGACGTGCTCGGCGGTCTGCAGCGCTCGCCGCAGCGGGCTGGCGATGAGCACGTCGATGCGTTCGCCCGACAGGAACTCGGCCAGCGCCTCCGCCTGCACGTGCCCCGCGTCGCTCAACTCGGGATCCGCCGCAGTGCCCTCTTCCACCTCGACGCGATGCGGGAGCGCGTGGCGGATGAGAAGCAGCTCCATGGAGGGACGAACGTAGTGCCGTAGGGTCGTCGTCATGGAAGTGCTGTCGAGCCGCGTCCTCGTGTCGCCGCTCGACTTCGAACGATCACGGCGTTGGTACACCGACGTGCTCGGGCTGCGGATCTACCGCGAGTACGGCGCCGGCGGCGCGGTCACCGGCATCGTGCTGTTCCTCGGCGGTGGTTTCCTCGAGCTGACCAGCGCCGGTCTGGCCCGTCGCAACGGCGAGGACGGCGAGGACGCTGTGCCGTTGACCCTCTGGCTCCAGGTCCCCGATGTGGATGCCGAGCACGACCGGCTCGCCGCAACGGGTGAAGTGAACGTCCTCGCGCCGCCGAAGACGATGCCGTGGGGGTTGCGCGAGATGTGGATCGAGGACCCGGACGGGATGCGCTTGGTGCTCGTCGAAGTGCCGGAGCTGCATCCACTGCGGCGCCGCCTCGAATGACCACGGCGTTTGTGCTGGGGGGCGGCGGGAACCTCGGCGCTGTCCAGGTTGGCATGCTCCGAGCCCTGCTCGAGCGCGACATCACACCGGATGCCGTGTTCGGATGCTCGGTTGGCGCACTCAACGGCGCTGCGCTCTGCCAGGACCCGACCCTGACGAACGTCGAGCGCCTCACCGAGTTGTGGAGCAACCTGCACGGTAAAGACGTGCTCCCCACCGGCTGGTTCTCCACGGCGGTCCAGTTCGCTCGCAGAGGCGAGGCGTTGCACACGTTGGGCCCCTTGCGGGAGATCGTGGAGTCGTTCCTGACAGTCGAGCGGTTCGACGAGCTGGTGCTGCACTTCGAATGCGTCGTGACCGACGTCGACCGCGCTGCTGAAGTGTGGCTCGACCGCGGCTCGCTGGTCGACGCGGTGCTGGCGTCGTCTGCGATCCCGTCGATCTATCCGTCGGTCGTCATCGATGGCGTGCGCTACCGCGACGGCGCCATCGTCAACGACGTGCCGATCTCACGCGCTGTCGACTACGGAGCGACGACCATCTACGTCCTCTATGTCGGCAGCTTCGATCGGCCGAGACGCGAGGCGAGACGCCCCCTGGACGTCGCGCTGGAGGCGTACTGGATCGCACGCCGGCACCGCTTCACGCGCGACGTGCACTCGCTTCCTCCATCGGTGGAAGCCATCCTCTTACCGACCGGTGCGCCCCCGAACTTTCCTTTCAACGACTTCACCCACAGCGAAGAGCTGATGGACAACGCCTATCGAGCAAGCACCGTGGCGCTCGACGAGGTGGCAGCCCAGGAGCGGTAACTTGCGGCGATGTCGGACCCGCGATCTGTGTCGTTCTCCGGTTCCGGTCCACCCGAGACCGTGTTGGACCCCGAACCTCGCCAGGCGGTCGCGGCTCTGGATGCAGCGCTCGCGACCGAGCCGGCGGATCGCCGCGACGCCATCGCTCCAGTCGTTGCGCGATGGCCCCGGTTTCTCGATGCGTGGGCCCGGCTCGGCGAATACGCCCGTGACGACGTCGAGGCGTACGCCGCGTTCCGCGTCGGCTATCACCGAGGGCTCGACCGCCTCCGCCAGAACGGTTGGCGCGGATCGGGGTACGTGCGCTGGGACCATCCCGAGAACCGCGGCTTCCTGCGGTCGCTGGCGGGTTTGCAACGGATCGCCGCGGCGATCGGTGAGCAGGACGAAGCCGACCGGTGTCTGCAGTTCTTACACCAACTCGATCCGTCCTGGCCCCCGGATCCGGAGACGTTCTCGAGGTGACAGCACGCGTGCTCTAGCCGAACTCCGGGTCGCCGTGGTCGCTATGGCGACCACGGCGCACCAACATTCGCTTGCGGTCACAGCGGCGTGACGTAGGCGCCCGAGATGCCGCCGTCCACCAGGAAGGTGGCGGCCGTGATGAACGACGCGTCGTCGCTGGCGAGGAACGCCGCCGCGGCCGCGATCTCGGACGCTTCGGCGAACCGTCCCATCGGGATGTGCACGAGCCTGCGGGCGGCGCGTTCGGGGTCCTTGGCGAACAGCTCCTGCAGCATGGGTGTGTTCACCGGACCGGGACACAGCACGTTCGACGCGGATGTTCTCGCCGCGCGAACTGGACGCCGAGCTCGCGCGACAGCGCCAAGACGCCACCCTTCGACGCCGTGTACGACACCTGAGAGGTCGCCGCCCCCATCACGGCGACGAAGGACGCGGTGTTGATGATCGAACCGCCACCGCGCGCTTGCAGGTGTGGGATCGCATGGCGGCAGCACAGATACACCGAAGTCAGGTTCACTTCCTGCACTCGGCGCCAGACGTCGAGGCCGGTGTCGAGGATGGAGTCGTCCTCAGGAGGTGAGATTCCTGCATTGTGGAACGACACGTCGATGCCGCCGTACTCGTCGGTCGCAGCGGCGAACATTGCCCGCACTTCCGTCTCGGACGTCACATCCACACGCACGAACAGGCCGCCGACTTCCTGTGCGGCGGCGCGGCCGGTGGGCTCGTCCATGTCCGCGCACACGACGCGGGCGCCGTCGGCGGCGAAGCGGCGCACGGTCGCGAGACCGATGCCGCTGCCCGCACCGGTGACGACCGTGACTTTGCCGTCGAGCCTGCCCGTCACAGCCGCTCGAAGCCTCGGTACCGCTCCCAATCCGTGACCGCGGCATCGAACGCCGCCAGCTCGACCTTGGCCATGTTGGCGTAGTGGTCGACGACGTCGTCACCGAACGCGCCTCGGGCGATCGAGCTGCACCTCCACAGGTCGAGTGCGTCGCGCAGCGTTGTCGGCACGCGCGCGCCGTCTTCGGCGTACGCATTGGAAGCGCATGCCGGTTCGAGTGCGAGTGATTGCTCGATGCCGTGCAACCCTGCCGCGATGAGCGCGGCGACCGCGAGATACGGGTTCACATCGGCGCCCGGTACGCGGTGTTCCATGCGCAGCGACTCGCCATGCCCCACGACTCGCAGCGCGCACGTCCGATTGTCTCGGCCCCAGCGGACGGCAGTAGGCGCGAACGTCTCGGGCTGGTAGCGTTTGTACGAGTTGATGTTCGGCGCGAGGAACAGACAGAGCTCGCGCATGGCGGCCAGCTGGCCGGCGAGGAAGTGCTCCATCAGTGTCGACATGCCGGCGTCGGTGTCTGCGTCGGCCATGATCGGCGTACCGGCTTCGTCGCGCAGGCTCACGTGGATGTGACACGAGCTGCCTTCGAGCTGGTTCAGCTTCGCCATGAACGTGATGGCCATCTGCTCCTGCGCGGCGATCTCCTTGGCGCCGTTCTTGTACACGACGTGGTTGTCACACGTGATCAGAGCTTCGTCGTAGCGGAACGCGATCTCGTGCTGGCCGAGATTGCATTCGCCCTTGGCGGATTCGACGACCATGCCGGCCTCGGTCATCGAGTTGCGTATCCGGCGAAGCAGCGGCTCGATGCGTGACGTCGCAAGAAGCGAGTAGTCGGCGTTGTACTGGTTGGCCGGCTCGAGGTCGCGGTAGCCCTTCGACCATGCGTCCTCGTACGTTTCCGCGACGACGATGAACTCGAGCTCGGTACCGACCATCGCGGTCCAGCCTCGTTCCGCGAGACGCTCGAGCTGCCGCTTGAGCACCTGGCGCGGCGAGGGCCGCACCGCTTCGCCGTCCTCCCACGTCACGTCGGCGAGCACGAGCGCGGTGCCGTCGTGCCAGGGAACGTGCCGGAGCGTGCGGAGGTCCGGCACCAACACGAAGTCGCCGTAGCCACGTTCCCACGAAGCGAGCTCGTAGCCGTCGACCGTGTTCATCTCGACGTCGATCGCGAGCAGGTAGTTGCACGCCTCGCTTCCGTGTGCGAGCACCTCCTCGAGAAAGTAGCGAGCGTGGAGGCGCTTGCCTTGGAGCCGTCCCTGCATGTCGGTGAAGCCGATGAGGACGGTGTCGATGTCTCCGCGCTCGACGTCCGCGCGCAGCTCGTCGACGGTCAGAAGCCCGCGCCGCTCCACGGCCGCAACCTACCCCAGACGCGATTTTGCCCCGCCGGCGCACACGGGAGCGTGTGCGCCGGCGGGAGAACGCAGAAGGGGGATCAGCGGTCGCTGCGGTGCAGGACGTCGTGGCGCTCGGCGTCGGGCTCGTCCCGTAGGTCGACCGTCTCACGGTCGGTCTGCGACACACGCTCGCCGTCCCCCATCGCCTCGAGCTCGCGCCGGCGTTCGTCGGCGAGACGATCACGCTCGGCGATCTCGGCACGGCGCCGACGACTGCGGACTCGGCTGCGGCGCATGCCGACGAACAGCAGCCAAAGACCGAACACGCCTACCAGGGCGGTGACGACACCGACAAGGAAGGCAGCGGCCGGGTTGGAGGTCCAGACGTGATTGAACGCTTCGATGTCGACTTGCCGGTCGTTCGATATTCCGATCTCGACGCCGACCACGATCGCGGCAGCCAGTAGCAAGAGTCCGATGATCCACATGAGTTGCTCCTCCGGGGTGTACGGCTTGCTGTGTCCCTTCGTACCCGGGCAGACGGGATGTGAGCCCACGTCGATCACTTCGGCTGGCTGGACGTAGCTCGATAACCTCCGGCCGCATGGCCGCCCCCGGAGGCACTGGACCGATCGGCCCGTTTCCCGACGGGGTCGAGAGCGAGGAGGAACGCGACCAGTACGACAAGCTGCGCAGGCGGCTGCTGTGGACGTTCCCGTCGGGCCTGTACGTCGTGGGGTCTCGGTCGGGTGAGCGCCGCAACGTGATGACGTTGAACTGGTGCACGCAGGTGAGCTTCGATCCGAAGCTGCTGGGCATCTCGGTGGAGAAGCCGGCAGTGACGCATGAGCTCGTTTCCGGCGGCGGCGCGTTCACGGTCTGCACGATCGACCGCGAGGACCGCGCCATCGTTCGCAAGTTCACGAAGCCCGTGGACGTCGACGTCGAGGCGGGAACGTTGAACGGCGTCCCGTTCCACGACGGCCCCGCCACCGGTGTGCCCGTGCTGGATCAAGCGGTTGCGTTCATCGAGTGCTCTGTGCACGAGCAGGTCGACTGCGGCGGGCACACGTTCTTCGTGGGCGAGATCGTCAACGCGGAGTTCCAGAAGGCGGAGGACAGTCCGGTGCTCCGCATGGACGACACCCGAATGAGCTACGGAGGCTGAGGCCTCACGCGGGCAGCGTGCCGCCGCTCAGGCAGAACTCGTTCCCCTCGACGTCCTGTAGCACGACGTTGCGATACACACGAGCGATCTCGGGAGGGAACTCCTCCTCCCAGGCGACCGTGCCGCCGAGCCGCTGCAGACGGTCGATCGTTGCGTCGAGGTCGGCAAGGGTTCCCGCTGAGCAGCCGAGGTGGACCCGGTTCTTGAGCGTCTTCGACTCTGGAACACGTACGAACTCGAGGTAGATGCCACCGCCGGGTGGCCCGCACATCGCACCCGATCCGTCGGGAGCGGCGGCGACACCGCCCCAGTTCAAGGCTTCGTTCCAGAACGTGGCGACTGCTTCAGCGTCGGCGCAGTCGACGGTGACGCACGTGATCTCCACAGTGCCCCCTCACGCTTCCCAATAGTTCCTCATCAGCTCGCGAGCCCATTCAGGTTCTCGAACCTCGCCCCTGGGGCCGAACTCGGCAATGTACGGCTTGATGTCGAGCACGGGCGTGCCGTCGATGGCGTCGAGGCCTCGCACCTGTAGTTCGAGACCGTCGACGCCGAGTAGTTCGCATGTAGTCACGCCGATGCGATTCGGGCGCGCTTTGGCCCGCTGGGCGAAGATGCCGACCTTCGGCCACTCCGTCCGACCGCGGGATGCCGCGCGCCGAGGTTCACGTCCTCCGGCTCGACGAGATGGAACACGTAGACCACGTCGAGATGCGAGAAGGCGTCCAGGCCTACGACCACATCGGGCGAGAACCGGAGGGTGTCGAGGACGATCGTCGCCTCGCTCGCGCCCCAGTCGTCGTCCACGGGCTCGGTCCGCCCGGCCCGTACCACGCCCACCGGCTGCATCTGGATCGAGTCCATGTCCATGCCCCCCGTCCTCGAATGTTGGATGAGAACGGGTGCTATAGCACCCGTTTCTCCCCGGAGTTCGGTGCGGGAAGCCGCACTTGTGCCAGAGTCGAGCAATGGCGGCAACGCGCGCGCAGTACAGAACCTCGATGCGTCGGCCGGTGCCGATGCGGTGTCGGCAGTGCTCGCCGAGGACGGATGCGTGGTGGTCGAAGCGCTGGTCCCGCCGGCGACGATGGACGCGATCCACGAGGAGCTGGCGCCCCACATCGCGGCCACGTCCGCCGGTCCCGACGAGTTCAGCGGCTTCAACACGCGACGCACCGGCAGCCTGATCGCCCGGTCGCCGAGCTTTCGTCCTCTCGCCGCGCATCCCTTGGTGCTCGCGACCCTCGATCGTGTCCTGGGCGACCACTCGACGAACTACCAGTTGCACCTGACGCAGATCATCGACATCGGCCCGGGCGAGCCCGCCCAACTGGTCCATCGCGATCAATGGGCCTTCGACTTCTTCCCCTTCCCCCAGGGCTACGAGGTCGAGTGCCACACGATGTGGGCGATGTCCGACTTCACGGACGCCAACGGCGGGACCCGCGTGATCCCCGGAAGTCACCGTTGGGCCGACAAGCTGCGACCGGATCATGCCGAGACGGTGGGCGCGGTCATGCCCAAGGGTTCGGTGTTCGTCTACGTGGGCTCCGTGTACCACGGCGGCGGCGCCAACCGATCGGACGAGCACCGCCTCGGCATCAATGTCGGCTACACACTCGCGTGGCTACGGCAGGAGGAGAACCAGTACCTGGCTTGCCCGCCGGACGTCGCACGAGAGCTGCCAGTCGAGCTCGCCAAGCTCGTCGGCTACAGCCGTGCCGCGTACGCATTGGGCTACTTCGGCGACCTTCAGGATCCGCTCGAGGCCGTGCACGGCCGAGACGTCCGCAAGGTCGGTTTCTCCGCCCGTCCGTGACTTCGTGGTCCGGCGCGGTCCTTGCCGGCGGCGCGAGCCGGCGGATGGGTCGTGACAAGGCGTTGTTGGAGGTCGACGGCCAGGCGATGGCGTTGCGGGTCTCGGATGCGCTCCGGCGCGCCGGCGTGGCCGAGGTGTTCTGCGTCGGTGGCGACGCCGCCCTGACGTCGCTCGGATTGCGGTTGGTCGCGGACGATCATCCCGGGGAGGGCCCGCTCGGTGGGCTCGTGACCGCGCTGATGAACGCGGCTCACGATCTCGTCGTGGTGCTCGCCTGCGACCTCATCGACCCGTCGATCGCCGCAGTCGAGCGCTTGGTCGACTCGGCGCAGGATCGTGCACAACCCGCCGCCGCGACCGTCCCGGTGGTCGGGCGCCGAGCTCAGTGGCTGCACGGTGCCTGGTGGCGCGCCCTCTGCCTCGTACCGCTGCGCGCCGCATTCGACGACGGCGAACGATCGATTCACGGCGCCGCCGACCGCCTCGAGGTCCGTTTTATGGAGGATCTCGGGCCCGGTCTCGCCGACGCCGACGCGCCCGAGGATCTGTCCGACGGCAGGTAGCGTGGACCCGGTGGCAGTGCCGGAGATCGACGTGGACGAGCTCGCCGCGTTGGGCGAGCAGGGAGTCGTTCTCATCGACGTGCGCAACCCCGACGAGTTCGAGAGCTTTCGGGTGCCGGGCGCCCGACTGATCCCCTTGGCGGAGGTGCCCGAGCGCATCGAGGAGATTCCCGACGACGAGACGGTCTACGTGATCTGCAACACGGGCAGCCGCAGCGCCCGAGCCGTCGAGTTCCTCAATCGGCAGGGGCACGACACGGTGAACGTGCGAGGCGGCAGCCGGGCGTGGATGGAGGCGGGACGTCCGGTCGAATCCGGCCCGGGGTGAGCCACTGGTGGATCGACAGCGGGGGCGAGCTGAGCCGGCTCGTCGATGCTCTCGGTGACGAATCGGAGATCGCGCTGGACACCGAGTTCCACCGTGAGCGCTCCTACCATCCCCACGTCGCTCTACTGCAAGTGGGCTGGGGCGAAGGCAACATCGCTCTCGTCGACGCACTCGCGCTCGACCTGACCCCGCTACGGCCCGTGATCACGGGGCCGGCGACGATCGTCATGCATGCGGCGGCACAGGACCTCGAGGTCCTGATCCGGGCCTGCGGTGCCCTCCCGGCGCACTTGTACGACACACAGATCGCGGCCGGGTTCGCCGGGTACAGCAACCCGTCGCTGGTCACGCTGGTCGAGGGGGTCCTGTCCGTTCAGCTGCCCAAGGGCGACCGTCTGGCCGACTGGCTGCGCCGGCCCTTGAGCACCGACCAGCGCGAGTACGCGGCCGCGGACGTCGCGCATCTTCTCGCGCTGCGCCACTGGTTGCTCGAGCGACTCGGCCGCGACGGACGCGAGACATGGGCCGAGGACGAGTGCGCGGAACTACTCCGTCGCGCCGCTGTACCGCGCGACCCGGAGGAGGCATGGTGGAAGATCAAGGAGGCGCGTCGACTCCGCGGCCGCGCCATGGGGGTGGCACAGAGCGTCGCCGCGTGGCGTGAGCGTCGAGCCTCCGAGCTCGACCAGCCCGTGCGGTTCGTCCTGCCCGATATGGCTCTGGTCGGCATCGCGCAGCGTCCGCCGGCGGATCTCGACGCGCTCCGGCGCGTGCGCGGGCTCGATGAACGCCACCTCAGAGGATCGGTTCCCGGCGAACTGCTCGCAGCGGTGGCCGAGGGACTCGCGCTCCCGCGGCATCGCTTGCCGCGTCCCCGCCGCCGGCGACGTCGACCGAGATCTACGCCCAGCGGTCGCCCTGATCAGTGCTTGGGTCGGACAGCTCGGCCGGCAGCTGCACATCGACACGACCCTCCTCGCGACGAGAGCGGACGTCGAAGCGTTGGTGCGCGGCGACGAGCGCGCCCGTCTCGCCCACGGCTGGCGCGCCGAGGTGCTCGGCCAGGACATCCGCCGTCTGGTCGAAGGTCGGGCTGCCATCGCCTTCGACGGACGCGGCGGTCTGGTCCTCGAAGACCGCTAGCGCTGCTCGGCCCCGGAGAGCCACGACGTTGCGGCAAGTTTCGGGCCGAGCAGAGGCCGACCGCGCGAGCGCCAGCGAGCCGGGCGGCGATGGGGCAGGCGCCGAAGGCGCCGAGGGGGCACAGCCCCCAGCTAGGAGGGTCGAAGGACGACGGCTTCGTCTGGACCGAGGATGCCGTCGAACGGCCCTTGGACGCGGGTCGCGACACTCGACGAGCGCGATCTGGCCCGTGTGCTCGTACGGGATCGACCGCGGCCGTGAAGTTGACGACGACCGTGCGGATCTCGTCGCCATCGTCCGTCGTGCGCTCGTACGCAAGCACTCCATCGGGCGCGTCGAGCAGCTGGAGGTCTCCGACCTGCAGCGCGGCGGACGAACGACGCAACGCCAGCAGGTCACGGTAGAGATGTGTGATCGAGCGGGGGTCGGCTGTCATCGCCTCGACTGACCGCTCAGCGGGGGACGGCGGGAACGGCAGCCATGGCTCGTGTCCTTGCCATCCGTGTGGCCGGTCGACCGTCCACGGGATCGGCGCGCGACATCCGTCCCGTCCACCTGGGTCCACGGCGCGATCCGGTGGCACCACAGCATCCTCGAGCCCGAGCTCCTCGCCTTGATAGAGGAAGGGCGTGCCCCGCAATGTCAGCAAGAGCACCGCGGCGGCGCGGGCTCTCGCTTCTGAGCCGTAGCGCGTGCGATGACGCTGGTTGTCATGGTTCGACAGGACCCACGTCGGCCACGCACGGCGCGGGTCGAACTCCTGCTGCACACGTTCGATCCGCTTGCGCCACTTGCTCGCGTCCCAAGGCGCGTACAGGGGCGGGAAGTTGAACGCGAGATGCAGTTCGTCGCCCGCGCCGTAGTACGTCGCGACCTTTGCGGTGGACAGGATGTACACCTCACCGACGCTGACTCGATCGCCGGGATAGCTGTCGAGCAGCTTGCGAATGTCCCGCAGCCGTTGGTGTATCGCTGGAGGGTCGAAGCGGCTCTCGTCAGCCATTTCGCGCGAAGCCGGCTTCGACATCCGCGAGATCAGCGCGCTTGACGATGCCGTGGACCACGTCCATCCGGAAGCCGTCGACGCCGCGATCGAGCCAGAAGCGCAGCGTGTCGTGCATCGCCTCGACGACTGCAGGGTTGCGCCAGTTGAGATCCGGTTGCTGCGGAAGGAAGAGGTGGAGGTAGTACTGCCCGGTCGCGTCGTCGAAGGTCCAGGCGCTCCCGCCGTCCGTGAAGGCGGAGATCCAGTTGTTCGGTGGGCCTCCACCTGGTCTCGGGTCGTGCCAGATGTACCAGTCCCGCTTCGGGTCGTTCCGGGACGACCGCGACTCGACGAACCACGGATGGCGGTCGGACGTGTGGTTCGGGACCCAGTCGATGAGGACCTCGAGCCCCTTGGCGTGGGCGTCGGCCAGCAGCGCGTCGAAGTCGGCGAGCGTGCCGAACAGCGGGTCGACATCGCAGTAGCCGGAGACGTCGTAGCCCAAGTCGGCCATGGGGGAGCGGAAGAAGGGCGACAGCCAGATGGCGTCCACACCGAGCCAGGCGAGGTGGTCGAGATGGCGGCGGATGCCCTCGAGATCACCGACGCCGTCGCCGTTCGAGTCGGCGAAGGACCGGGGGTACAACTGCTCGACCACGGCCGTCTGCCACCACGGGTGACCCGCCCCAGCGCCGTTCATCGGCGTGAGCGTAGGGGGGAGGCTCTCACGGGGGTGTCATGTCGGGGTGTCCCCTCCTCTGGTTACAATGCGAAGCCGAACACCAGCCATCAACGTGGGAGCTGGCCCGTGAAGAAGGGTCGTCATCGTCGCTTCGAAGAAGCGCGCGCGCTCAAACGGACCAACGACAATCTCGACGCGCTGTTCGGCCCGGAGGACACCGAGCCGTGCGTCGAGTGTGGCGCCATCCCGGGAGCGGACCACGCCAGTTGGTGTCTCGTCGGCAAGGAAGAAGCGGACAGCGACCAGGACGGTTTCTGACCTTCTCGACCTCTCCGTCCTCGGCCTGCTGACGGCGACTCCCGACGCATCCCGGTTGCAGTGAACGAAACCCTTCGCACCGTCGCGCTCGTTGCGCACGTCGACCACGGCAAGACGACGCTGGTCGATGCGATGCTGCGGGCCACCGGTGTCTTCCGCGCCAACCAAGATGTCGTCGAGCGAGTGCTGGACTCGAGCGATCAGGAGCGGGAGCGAGGCATCACGATCCTGGCGAAGGCGGCGTCGGTCCGGTGGGACGGCGTGCGCTTGAACCTCGTCGACACGCCTGGGCATGCCGACTTCGGCGGCGAGGTCGAGCGCGCGCTCGCCATGGTCGATGGCGTGTTGCTGCTCGTCGACGCCGCCGAGGGACCGTTGCCGCAGACGCGCTACGTCCTGTCGAAGGCAATCGCTGCGCATCTGCCGACGGTGCTCGTACTGAACAAGGTCGACCGCCAAGACGCCCGGCCGGTTGAGGTGCTCGCCGACGTCGAAGAGCTCTTCCTCGATCTGCATCCTCCGGTCGAACTGCTCGACTTTCCCGTCATCTCCGCGGTTGCACGCGAGGGACGCGCGGTGACGGGCGTGGGGATCCCGTCCGAGGACGCCGACCTCACGCCCCTGTTCCAAGCCATCGTCGACACCATCCCCGCCCCATCGGGCGATCCGGCCGGCCCGCTGCAGGCGATCGTCACCAATCTGGATGCCTCCGACTACCTGGGCCGGCTGGCCATCGGCAGGGTGGTGGACGGCACGATGCGACGAGGAGAGAACGTCGCGCTCTGTGATGAGGAGACATCGGAGGGGCAACCGCCTCTCGTGCGGCGGCTCACGCAACTGCTCGGCTTCGACGGGATCAGTCGAACCGAGGTCGACACCCGCGCCGCTGGTGACTTGTTCGTGGTTGCCGGGTTCCCCGAGGTGGAGATCGGCGACACGCTGGCTGATCCGTCCGACCCGAAGCCGTTGCCGCGGCTGGCCGTCGACGAGCCGGTGCTGCGCATGACGTTTGCCGTGAACACGTCACCGCTCGCAGGACGCGATGGCCGCTATCTCACGTCGCGTCGTCTCCATGACCGGCTCGACCGCGAGGTGCTCGGCAACGTCTCGATCCGCGTCGAAGAGACGGACTCGCCCGACGTGCTCTCTGTCGCGGGGCGCGGTGAGTTGCAGCTGGCTGTGCTCATCGAGTCGATGCGGCGAGAGGGATACGAGTTGCAAGTCAGCCGTCCCGAGGTGATCGTCAGCGAGATCGACGGCACCCGTCACGAACCCCTCGAACGAGTCGTCGTCGATGTGCCCGACGACCACGTCGGCACGGTCACGCAAGCAGTCGCCCCCCGCAAGGGCCAGGTGCTCGACATCCGGCCAGGCGACCCCGGCCGATCGATCCTGACGTTCGAGGCGCCCGCGCGAGGACTGATTGGATTCCGTTCGCTGCTCCTGACCGCCACACGCGGCACCGCGCTCATCCATCAGCACAACGCAGGGTGGGTGCCGTGGGCCGGCGAGCTGCCACACCGCCAGGGTGGAGCGATGGTCTCCGATCGCGCGGGAACGTCCACGGGTTACGCGCTCGACAATCTCCAAGCGCGCGGCGAGTTCTTCCTCGGCCCGGGCACGGATGTGTACGAGGGCATGGTCGTGGGGGAGAGCGCTCGTCCGGACGACATGGTCGTGAACGTCACGCGTGAGAAGCAGAAGACCAACATTCGCACGCACAGCCACGATGAAGCGATCAAGCTCGATCCTCCGCGGATGTTGACACTCGAGACCGCGATCGAGTTCATCGCGGAGGACGAGTTGGTCGAGGTGACGCCGGCATCGCTGCGCGTTCGGAAGCGGCGGCTCCGCGAGCACGACCGTCGCCGCGCCGCCAAGACCTGACCTCAGCGACTGTCGTGCATTGACACGTCCAGAAGGCGGGTCAATGCACGATGGTTGACGAGGGGCCTCGCGTGCGGCGGTACCGCTCGACAATGCGGTCGACGTCGTGGTCGGCTGCGTCGACCACGAGGTCGCCGAGCAGGATCCCGTGAGGCGTTCCGCTTTCGGCACGGTGCGAAGGCACGTACCGGAGCGGACCGGCTCGCAGCGTGGCGTCGACGACGCGGACGGTCTGTTCAACCAGGCGATCGGCGAGCGCGAGGAACAGCCCGTGCTGCCGGCGCGCGAGCTCGTCGCAGGGCCCCATCACGGCCGACGCATCGACGGGATCGACATCCCGCTCGACCACAGCGACAGCCGCCCGGTAGTTGCCGGCGCGCATGCCCGCTCGTGCCTTCTGCATGGCGCGCGGGGTGGGGCGACGGTGACGCACCGATGCGAGCGTCCGGTGGTCGAGTGCTCGTATCGCACGCGTGCCGTTGTAGCGAGCGTGACGAATGACCTCGTCGTCGCCCTGTGAGTGGCCGGTCGGATCTGCGGCCCGTGCCGCGTCACGAATGGCGGCGAGCGTGTGGACGAGCACTTGGTTCTCGTCCGTGTCGTACGCCTTCACAGGCGAGGCGCAGATGAAGACGTTGCCGGCGCCAGGACTCGCGGCGCGTGCAGCAATCGTCTCGCTCCACAGCACCGGACCGCGAATCTCGCCTTCCGTTCGCGTCGGGCTCGAGGTCGTCGCCACCGCCAGCGATCGAACGATCGCGTGCATGTGGTCGAGCAGGTGATCGGCCTCGCGGCGACGTGGCGAGCCGCGACCCGACGAACTGGCGCGCGGCAGTCCGATGCAATCCCGTGAACGCCTCCACCGCGCCGATCGGATCGAACGGCCGCTCGAGCCTGTTCCACAACTCGATCGTCGCTTCGGAGGTCATGGACGACTCCCTCACGGGATCACGTCGACGCCCAGGACCTCCATGATCGTGCGCTGCGCCTCCTGCTGTTCGGGCGGGTCGAGCACCGCGGCAACCGTGCGGTACAGCGCGGAGGCGCGTGCGTCGTCCATGCCCTCGAACTGAGGAAGGAAGAACGCATAGAAGGTCTCGTACAGCAGCCGCGACTCGGTCGGGCTCGTAGCGGCGCGGGTTGCGGCGAACTTCGCGGCATCGAGGTATACCGCGGGACCGAGATCGCGGTGAGTGCGCAAGGGCAGCAAACGTCGCGCGACAGCCCCGGGTCCTTCGAGCAGCCGGTGGAAGACGTCTTCGGTCGGCGACGTGACCTCGACGAACGCGAACCGGCGCATCAGCGCGTACGACATCTCGAAGAGGAGGTTCTTGTCGAAGACGTTCATCGTCGCCACGATGCGCCAACGGGGCGGCACCCGGATCGGCTCGGTGTCTTGGGGAGGCTCGACGCCGTGGGGCACGATCGACAGCGTCTTGCCCTGGCCGGCGCGTTTGAACGGCAGGACGACGGGCTGGCCGGAGAGCACGGTGAACAGCTGGCCGAAGGCGCGGTCGAAGTTCGACCGGTTGAGCTCGTCGATCACGAGCCACCGACCCGACTCGATTGCCTCCACGAACAGACCCGGCCGGTAGATGAAACCTTCGGCCGTGGGCTGGAAGCCGCCGATCGTCTCGAACGTCGTCCACTCGGAGGTGGCCGTGGTCGGGAGGTAGCCCGTGCAGAGCATGGCCTCTTGGCCCACGTCGGCCGCGAGGTAGGCCAGGGTGGTCTTGCCGGTGCCCGGCGGGCCCGTGAGCACCACGTGTTTTCCGGCGTCGATGGCAGCTACGAGCTGGTCGAGCACATGGGCCGGGTACACCATGTCCAGCGCGTCGGCTGCCTTGGCCAGCTCGTCGGCGGTGAAGGAGAGCATCGCCTCCTTAGTTCGGCCGCGTTGGCCGAACCTTGAGCGCTGGATGCGGAATCGAGGTGCCGTTCCGGCGCCGGACCAGCTCGACGAACATGCGATACGGGGTCTCGCCGACCAGCCCGACGAGCTCGTCGCGAAGGCTCTCGTACACAGGTTCTTTCGCCACGAAGGCCTCATGCGAGTCCGTGCACCACCAGTGGAAGTCCCCGCCGCCCTCGCCCCAGTCCCGGCGCTTCCACTCGCGAACGGTCGACGTGACGTGGCCGTACACGTCGGTCTCGTCGATGCGGCGCAACGGGAGCTGCCAGCAGACCTCCGGCTTCCAGTCCATCGGGCGCTGGTCACGACGCAGTGCGGCCTGGTGGAGCGCGCAGCCGGGGCCGGTGGAGAACCCCGGGCGGTTGAGGAAGATGCAGGCCCCGTCGACGATGCGGGTGACCGACTCGCCGTCGGCGGCCAGCTTGATCGGTCCGCCCCGCCGGTCGGACTGCTTCTTGAACTGCCACTCGCTGGGCGAGAGCTTCTTTGCCAGCCGCTCGATGCGCCGGCGGTCGGCGTCGTCGGTGAAGTGCGCGCCGTACGAGCAACAACCTTGGACGAGCTCAGGTGCTGGTGCCGTCAGGACGCCGGGGCACCCCTGGCCGAAGATGCACATCCACGGACTGCTGAGGAATGTGACGTCGAACACCCACGTGCGCTCTTCGTCGGGGTCGTCGAACGAGATCCACTCGTGCAGATCTTCGGGAGGCCGGAGCTTCACCGAGTGCACGTTAGTTCGGGGCAAGATGGATTCATGGGAGCCGGCCGCATTCAGGCTGACGATGTGCGTGACGCACTCGTCGCCGACCTACGCGCGGCACTCTCGAAGGATCGAGTGCGGGCGGAACCACACGAGCTCGAGCTCTATGGACACGACGCGTCGATCGTCGGCGGCGGCGACGCAACCGTCGTGTGCTTTCCGCTGACGACTGCCGAAGTGCAGTCGTGCGTGCAGTTGGCGAGGCTGCACGGCCGTCCGTTCACCGCGCGCGGCGCAGGTACCGGCCTCGCCGGCGGCGCAGTGCCGCTCGGCGGCCCTGTCGTCGTCGTGACGACGAAGATGAACCACATCCTCTCCGTCGATCCCGACGAGCGGGTGGCCTGGGTCGAGCCGGGCGTCGTCAACCTGGACCTCACGCGATCGCTCGCTCGTTTCGGTCTCCACTTCGCGCCGGACCCGTCGAGCCAGCAGGCCTGCTCGATCGGCGGCAACGTCGCCAACAACTCGGGAGGGCCGCACTGCCTCGCGTACGGCGTGACGTCAGCGCACGTGCTCGCCATCGAGATCGTGCTGCCCGATGGGTCGTTGGCGATGCTCGGCGACCTCGAGCCGGAGCCCGCCGGCTACGACCTGCGGGGTGTGTTCGTCGGTAGCGAAGGGACGCTGGGGATCGCCACGAAGATCGCGGTACGGCTCACGCCGGATCCACCCGCACTACGGACGTTGCTCGTCGACTTCGCGTCGATGGACGATGCGGCAGCGTGCGTCAGCGCGATCATCGCGGCCGGCCTCGTTCCCGCCGCGCTCGAGATGATGGCCGGCGACATGATCGATGCGGTGGAGGCGTTCGTGCACGCCGGCTATCCGACGGATGCCGCGGCCGTGCTCCTTGTCGAGGTCGACGGCTTGCCGGCGTTCGTGGACGCTGCCGTCGAACGCATCCGTTCGATCAGCCAGGCCCACGGTGCGCGCACCGTGCGTGTCGCCGCTGACGAGGCTGAGCGGCAACTGCTGTGGAAGGGCCGCAAGTCCGCCTTCGGCGCGGTATCGCGCATCGCGCCCGACTATTACCTCCACGACACGGTGGTGCCCCGCACGCGGTTGGTCGAGGTGCTCCGTCGTGTCGACGAGATTGCCGCGGCGCGTGGACTTCGCGTGCTGAACGTCTTCCACGCGGGCGACGGCAACCTCCATCCGCTGCTCTCGTTCGACGCGCGGCAGCCGGGTGTCCTCGACCAGGTGCACGCCGCGGGCGAGGAGATCGTGCTCGCTTCGATCGACGCCGGCGGCGTCCTGTCGGGCGAGCACGGCATCGGCATCGAGAAGCGCGACCTCATGGGCCGGATGTTCTCGGCGGACGACCTCGACGCGCAGGCGCGCGTGCAGGAGGTCTTCGATCCCGACGGCGCTGCCAATCCCGGAAAGGTGCTGCCCGCCGGGTCCCGCTGCGGCGAGGTGGCGCGTATCCCTGCGGGCCTGTGGGTGTGAAGCTCGAGGACTTCGCCGCCGAGGTCGGGGGCGTGGACGCAGGACCGGTCGTCGCGGTCGGCGGCCGGACGCAGTTCGACCTCGGCGGACCCGTCTCGGGCGCGGTCCGTGAGGTGCGTGCGCCTGTCGGTGTCGTGGAGCACGAACCGGCGGAGATGACGATCCGCGTACGCGCGGGGACCACGGTGGCCGATCTCGACGATGCGCTGGGGGTGCATGGGCAGTGCGTCGCCATGCCCGCTTTCGCGGGCGCAACTGTCGGCGGCGTCGTCGCAGTCGGTCACAGCGGCGTCCGGCGTCTCGGATGGGGCCCGGTGCGCGACACCGTGCTCGAGGTGCGCTACGTGTCAGCTGACGGTCGCCTGGTCAAGGGCGGCGGGCCGACCGTGAAGAACGTCAGCGGCTACGACATCCCGCGGCTGTTCGTCGGCTCGCTGGGCACGCTCGGGATCATCGCTGAGCTCGTGCTCCGCACGCGTCCGGTTCCGCCATGCGAACGATGGTTCAGGGGCGAGACCGATCCGTTCGCGTTGCTGCACCTGTTGCACCGGCCCGGGTGCGTCATGTGGGACGGCACGACGACGTGGTTGTTGCTCGACGGGCATCCCGACGATGTCGACGCGCAGGGTCGGCTGGCCGGCTTGCACGAGACCGGAGGCCCGCCGCCGTCGCTGTCCGCGCTGGCGCATCGCTGGTCGTTGCCGCCGTCGCGACTTCGGTCGTTGCCGTCCGACGGACATGGTCCCTTCCTGGCCGAGGTCGGCGTCGGTGTCGTGCACCGTGGTGTGCCGCAGCCGCGGCAACCACTCGATCCCGTCGTGGTCGAGCTCCACCGGCGGATGAAGGCTGTGTTCGACCCATCCGGGCGTCTCGCTCCTGGACGCACGGTGCTGTCGTGAACCTCGCACTCGACAACGACGAGCTCGCCGCGTGCGTGCAGTGCGGCCTGTGCCTACCGCACTGCCCGACGTTCCGCGTCACTGGTGAGGAGTCGGCGTCTCCGCGCGGACGCATCGCATTGATGCGCCAAGTGCAATGGTCCGACGCCCCCGTCGACGACGCGTTCACCGGTTACATGGACGCGTGCGTGCAATGCCGGGCGTGTGAGACGGCGTGTCCGGCCGGAGTCCCGTTCGGACGGCTCATGGAAGGAACGCGTGATGTGCTCGCACGCGAGCGGCACTCGTACCAACCGTGGTGGCGGCGGGCCGGCTACCGCGCGCTCGCGCACGGCTGGCTGGTGCTCGCTGGTTCGACTGCGCTCGGGCTGGCGCAGCGCTCGAGGGTGCTGTCGCGCCGGCGTTCGCGTCGGCTCGGCCTCCCCGAGCGGCTGCCCGTGCGCCGTCCCCGCCTTCAGCCGAGCGGCGCTGACGTCTGGCTGTTCACGGGCTGCGTGATGGACGCGTGGCAGCGCGACGTGCACGCAGCGGTGAAGCGAGTGGTCGAGGCGACGGGCGCCGGCGTCGCGCTGCCATCGAGCGCACGAGCAGCGGGGTGCTGCGGTGCACTCGCCGGGCACGCGGGGCTGTCCGAGATCGCGGTCCGGATGGCGACCGCAGTGATGGCGTCGATGCCGGGGGACGCGGCGATCCTCGTCGACTCCGCGGGATGCGGCGCGGCCATGAAGGACTACGGGCATCTGCTCGGCACGGAAGCGGCGGCCGAGTTCAGCGCACGGGTGCACGACGTCCATGAGTGGGTCGCGGCGCGCCTCGACCGTCTACCTCGACTGCGTCGTGCCGCAGCGGACGGTCACACGGTCGTCGTGCAGGATCCGTGTCACTTGCGTCACGTGCAACGTGCACACGAACAAGTGCGCACCGTTCTCGAGCCGTATGTTGCGCAACTCGTGGAGCTCGACGACGAGGGTCTGTGCTGCGGGGCCGGCGGCGCGTACGCCGCACTCCACCCCGATCTCGCCGCGGAGATCCGCGCCCGAAAGGTGGCCGCTGTCGAACGCTCCGGTGCGACGGTCGTGGCGTCGGCGAATCCCGGCTGCATGGTGCACCTCGCGAACGCCGGTCTCGACGTCCGCCATCCGATGGCGCTGATCGACGAGGCGATCCGCTGATGGCCGACATCGCCGAGGTCCGTGCCCGTCTCGAAGCGATCGCCGAGGAGCTCGCGGACATGGCGCTCGACGTCCTCCGAGAGGCGGTCGATCAGGGCGCCGACCGCCGACCGGAGCTCGAAAAGCGCATCACCCGCGCCCGCACCGCCGTCGAAAAGGCCGCCAACCTCCTCCACGACTGACCGCGCTCTGTTCGAATGTTGGATGGAAACGGGTGCCCGAGCACCCGTGTCACCCCGGAGTTCGTGACGGGAGCGGCGGTTCCAGTCGGTTCAAGGCGTCGATGAGGCGGCGGAGGCGTCCGGCGGCGAAGCCGTTGTAGCGGAGGGCGATGCGGTGGAGGTCCGGGTTGTCGTCGCTGCGGACTTCCGCGGGCAGTGGGTCCGTGCGGCAGATGCGGCCATCGGTGGCAATCGAGCCGAACTCGTCCTGCAGCTTGTGCAACTGCTCGTCCGACGGACCTCGGTACATGCGGATGATGAGGACGTCGTCGACCCATCGCAGCGAGTGGAAATTGCGCGCGAACAGCCGGACCTGGTCGACGGCGACCTGAACGTCGTCCGTCACGAGGAAGAGGTCGCGGTCGTCGTCGTCGATCAGCCCACGCGGCGCGACCTCCTCTTCGAGGAACCGCACGAACGCGGGCCAGAACGTCCCTCCCGGCTCGTCGAGCAGCACGATCGGCGCGGGCGAGGCCTTGCCTGTCTGCACGAGGGTCAACAGCTCCATCGTCTCGTCCAGGGTGCCGAAGCCGCCCGGAAGCGAGATGAACCCCTTGGACTCCTTCATCAGCATCAACTTGCGGGTGAAGAAGTACTTCATCGAGATGAGCTTCTCGTCGCCCGCGATGAAGGGGTTGGCCGCCTGCTCGAACGGCAGCCGGATGTTGACACCGAACGAGTTGTTCCGTCCCGCGCCTTCGAGCCCGGCGGCCATGATCCCTGGTCCCGCGCCCGTCACGACCATCCACCCATGATCCGCGAGCAGCCGAGCGAGATCGCGCGCCTGCGTGTATGACGGATCGTCGGGCAGCGTGCGGGCAGATCCGAAGATCGTCGCCTTAGGGACGTCCTGGTAGGGCGCGAAGGCGCGGAACGCGGCGCGCATCTCGCGCAGCGCGGCGCTCGTGATCTTGAGGTCGAGCCGGTCGATCCCGTCACCGGCCATGCCGACCGCCGAGATCAGAATGTCCCGCAACACGTCGACATCGCGCGGCGGGCCGATGCGCGCCAAGAGCTCGTCGATCTGCTGGTCGAGCTCGGTGTCGCCGGTCGACCGGCGCCGCGAACGGGACTGTGGCGACACCGCTACTCCCACCACTCCTCAGGCAACTTCGCCTCGATCGATCGCACGTTGGCGCGCGTGCACTCGAGGCACAGGAGGGCAACCCCTCGCTCGTCGGTCACGAGCGACCACCCGGGCGGCAGCGGTTGCCCGCTGTCCGCCGGTGCGCCGCAGTGTGAGCAGATCTCGGAGCTCACGCGGCCCAGTTGAAGTACACGAGCGGCGCGTGCCGGATCGGCGGCGGCACCATCGTGAGCATCGTGCGGGTCGCGGTGGTCCCGGCACGGAGGACGAGCTTGCGTCGTCCGTCCCAGCGCAGGCCGTACTGCTCGCGCAGCCGGCGGGGCAGCATGCCCACCGTGACGAAACGGAACAGCGCCAGTGGGGGTTCGGCGACGAGGGGCAGGCGCGGGTGCAAGACGGAGTGGCCCATACGGCGGGCGACGTCGGTGACCTCGAGCGTGTCGATCATCTCGCGGACGTACGCGCGGAACTCCGCCAAGCCGGCCGGTTGCTGATCGCGCGGGCAGCCGAGGATCTCGGCTACACGCGTCGACTCCTCGTAGTAACGAGCAGCGTCTGCGTCCGTGAGCCGGCCGACCAGGTCGCGGTACACGCGTATCGCGGTATCGGTCAGGGTCGCATTGACCCAGCAGAGCAGCGCAGGATCGTTCGCGCTGTAACCAGGTCCCGCGGCGCGGTCGTGGACGACGTGGATCGCACTCGCGACCCTGCTCGCCTCTTCGTCCGTGCCGAAAACGATGGTGGAGGTTGCTTCGAGTGTCGCTCGGAGGCGAGCAAACGGATCCGCTTGGAAGTCGCTGTGGTCCGCCACTGCCCGTGCGACCGAAGGATGGGCGAGTTGCATCAACAGCGCGCGCCCACCTCCGACCACGAGGGCACCTTCACGCCCGAGACGCCGGATCACGGCATCATCGGCGAACAGCGACGACATCGACTCGACCGTACTGCCTGACGGACGCGTCTCTAAGGCCTCGATCCCGCGATCGGTTTTGGGGTGAGGCGCTGGTGTCTCCCGCTGGCGCTGCGAGTCGGTGGCGATGGCGGTTCGGACGCCCTGGGGCAGCGTCGAAGCGGGGGTGCTCGACGGTGTCGGCGTTTCAGCGCGTGGTGGTTGTCTGCGGCTGCGCCGGTCCGCGGTTGCCCGTCAGGTCAGCAGGGGCAGCGAACGGATCCGGTCGAGCGTGGTGTTGAACTCGTTCTGCCATGGCCATCGTGCCGGGAGTCGCAGCACCCATTGTCGGCTGCGGTTGACGAGCCGGCGGGGAACTCGAGTAGGCGGGTGCGGATGGTGCGGGCGACGGTGAGCTGCTCGGCAGGATGGACGATGCCGAGTCGGGCGGTCCAGCGGATCAGGTTGTGGGCCAACACGGCGCAGGCCAGCCAGGCGGCGTTGGCGAAGAACCGGCCGGACGGGCCGTGCCACAGTCGCCGTTGCGCGGGTTCGGAGAGGCGAGTGCGGCGCACGACCAGGCGCAGCTCGCGTCGGTGACGGCGTCGCCCGGTCACGTACACGCACTCGGCGACCTGGGCCTGGCCGCCGTCGGGGTAGGCGATGGTGGTCCACCCCGACTCCTCGATGGCGTCGATCGCCTTGCGAATGCTGGGGTTGATGCGCACAACGCCCATCACGTTGACCGAGATGATCCATGCCCAGTCCTCGACGACCATCTCGGTGATCGGCCCCATCACGGACCGGCCGACCTCGTGTGCAACAACGCGGGTGTGTTCGAGCGCAGAGCGGGTCACATCCTCAACACTTCGTCGGTGGCGGGCCTTGGCGGCGGGACGGGGAGCGGCGTCTACTCGATGTCGAAGTGCGCCGTGCTCTCGATCACCGAGTCGCTTCACGCCGAGCTGGCTGCGAAGGGGATCGGGGTGACCGCGCTCTGCCCGGGCAACGTCAGCAACGGCGGGAGTTGACGGGACCGCGCTGATGCTTGCTCGGGCCGCCGTCGCGACAGCTAGGGCTTTGACCCGTACACGGTCAGGTCCAACGGGAAGAAGCCGTTCCACGGGTGGTCCTCCACGGCGACGCGGCGTCGCTCGAGCGCGCGGGGGACATCAGACTCGAACACCGGGACGCGCGTCGCGACGAAGAAGACCCGACCGTCTGGCGCGACGCGCTCCAGCGCCTGGTCCTGCTGATCGTGCGGGAACCAGGGGATCGATTGACGGAGGTGCACCTGCAGTGCGCGAGCGGGCCCGGGGCCGCGGAACGGCTGGAGCTCGACGACCACGTCACCCGGCTGCGCGTGCTCGTTGATGAACGCCGCCGCGTCGTCGTAGGGCGGGCGACGGGTGTCGTCGCGAAGCGTACCGAAGCCGCCGACCATGAGCGCAGCGACCGCCATCGCCACGGCCGAGAACCGAACCGCCCGCGGCGCTATCGCGAACAGCAGCGCGGCGACGGCGAGCGCAAGCGCTGGGAGCGAGACCAGCAGGTTGCGTGCGACGAACAAGTCCTGGCTCACGGTCGAGTAGACGAAGGTGCCGAGCGGCGCGGCCAGCGCGAGGAGGAAGACCAGCACCGTCGGGGCGGGCACAGGCCGCGACCTCCCTCGCAGCAGCCGAATCGCGGCGGCGACCGCGCCAGCAGCCACGGCCGCGGCGAGCAGCACGAGGGCAGGGGGTCCAGGGAGCTCGGCGAGCCGGACGAACGGCGCGCCCGCGGCGAGCTCGCCGATCGTTTGCATCACAGAGTCGAACGTGAGGAGATGCCGTTGCGCGCGCGGCCCTCCGTCGTCGAGGAGCCAAGGGACCCAGGGAAGGTAGAGGACCAGCACGGCGAGGTGTGCGAGCAACAGCTGGCGTGCGAGGGCGCGGTGCACATAGAGCGCCCAGCAACCTTGGACGACGACCGGGAAGATCGCCATGTAGTGGGTGTAGATCGCTGCCGTCTCGAGCAGCACGAACGCGGCGAACGACGTCCAGCTTCGAGTCTCGACCGCGGAGAGCAGCGCGAGTGTCGAGAGAGCGATGAAGAGCGTCACGAGCGCGTAGGCCCGCGCCTCGGTGGTGTAGAAGATCGCCATCGGGCTAAGCGCGAACAGCAGGGCGCCGAGAACGCCCGCCTGCCTTCCGACCGTGCGCTGGCCCAACACGTAGATCACGGGGATCGTCGCGACACCGGCGACGAACGACGGGAGACGCAGCCACAGGAACGGGTCGCCCACCAGCTGGAGCAACCACGCGAGCACGAAGTACAGCGGTGGCGACTTCTCGACGACGTCGACCGCGTGGAGGGTCGCGCGGAGGCTCCTGGTCGAGTCCTCGAAGGTGTAGAGCTCGTCACCGAAGAAGCTCTGGCCGAGGCTCTGCAGCCGAAGCACGGCGGCCAACGCGGTCACGCCACAGACCACCAGCCACGGCCGCGCGATCGAGAGCCTCCTCGCGCTCCCGCCCGCGATCACCGGGTTCACCTTACTGAAGCGCACCAGAGACCCAATCACCACTCGATTGACCCGTTCCTGCACGCTCGATGCGCGCGACGGTTCGACTGCACCTATCCGCGTCAACGCGCGCGCGGAGCCCGACATCCGCGTCAGTGCAGGTCAGCGCGTCCGGCCGTCCACGCGGGGAGGTCGCCGTGCTCCACGCTGAGCTCGACGACGTTCTCCACCAGTTCGTGCGGCCGCGCCGATGAGAGTCCCGCGCTGGCTCGCACAGTCGATGCTCGCCGCGCTGTGCCGTGGCGAGATCGCGGTCGATGAACTGGAGCGTCGGTTGCGTGCGTGGTCGCCGAGGGGGAACTGACTGCAGCCGAGCGGGGGGCTTGAGACGTCGAGCCGTAGCGCCAGCTATGCGCGGGGCGTAGACCGCGGGCGCGCGAACCGGTCGCCGATCTGGTCGCCCGATCGCGGCGCAGATCCGCACTCGTCTCGACGGCGATCCGGTGCCGGGGGCGACCCGGATCGTGTCGTTCCACGACTCCGGCGCCCGTCCGATCCTGAAGGGACGACTCGGCCAGCCGGTCGAGTTCGGCTATCTCGCCCAAGTCGTCGACAACCGCGACGGCATCGTTGTCGACCACGGCGTGCACATCGGCAACCCACCCGACGCGCCGCTGCTCGCTCCCGCCATCACACGCATCAAGACCCGTTTCGGTCGCGCCCCCCGTGCGGTCGCAGCCGACCGCGGCTACGGCGAAGCCGCAGTAGACACCGCGCTCACCGACACCGGTGTGCAGCGAGTCGCCATCCCCCGTCGCGGTCGACCCGGTCTCGCCCGCCAAACCATCGAGCGCGCCCGACCGTTCCGCCACCTCGTCAAGTGGCGCACCGGCATCGAAGGCCGCATCAGCCACCTCAAACACGGCTACTGCTGGAACCGGACGCGGCTCGACGGCATCGACGGTGCACGAACGTGGTGCGGGCTCGGCGTTCTCGCTCACAACGCGGTCAAGATCGCGGCGCTCGTCGACGAACGCGACCAACGTCAAGCATCGACGGTGAAGGCATCACGACCACGAACGCGCGCTGGGGCGCCACCGCAAGCCCGACCCCCCGTCGACCACGCTGCCTGACCGCCCCCTTCGCTCCTTCGTCGCCCCCCTCCCGACCAAGAGCCCGAAGACAAAGGGTGAACCGAGCGGACCGGGCAACAACGACGTCCTGCGACAGCACGCGTCGGCGAACAGGCGTGAACTCAGCACCTACTTCTTCAGGACGAAGTAGCTAAGGCACGCTGAAGTCGCGGTTGGGCTCGGCCGGCGGGGGAACGAAGTTCGCTGCGGGGCGCCATCCCATCGACTTCATGTCGTCGAGGACGTGGACCATGTTGAGTTGGTCCTCCTCGTACCGGAACTTGCCTTCGCCGGCATAGATCAGCCGCGTATACCCGGACTGGCGACGACCGTTGGGCAGGAGTTGCGTCCACTTGATGATCACGTTGTCGCTGTCGACCGCGGTGAACTCGATCGGGAAGCGCCAGTCCTCGAGGCCGCGCATGCTCTCGTCGAGAAACCGACGGATCGCTTCCAGTCCTTCGACCCGGCCGTACGCAGGGTCGATGTACACGGCGTCGTCGGTGAAGATCCCGGCCAGGTCCATCCAGGTCGCCTCGCCGCGCTCGATGCGCCCGCGCAGATCGACATACGCCGCCAGCGCCGCCTGCACTTCGTCGGATCTCGCCATCAGATCGCGGCGACGCGGCCGTACAGCGTGGTGCGCTGCTCGAGTCTGCGTCCGAGTGGTTCGACGAGTGCGCGGAAGTCGTCCTCTTCGATGCCCTGTCCGTGCGATGCCCCCGCAGCTCGCGAAATGCTCTCGTTCATCAACGTGCCACCGAGGTCGTTCACCCCCGCATGCAGCAGCTGCTGAGCGCCCGCGGGCCCAAGCTTCACCCACGACGCCTGGATGTTGTCGATCAACCCGTGGTACGCGATGCGGGCGACGGCGTGCATGAGCACGACCTCGCGCCATGTCGGCCCGCGCCGGGCTCGCCGCTGCAGATAGATCGGCGCTGCCATGTGCACGAACGGAAGGGGCACGAACTCGGTGAACCCGCCTGTCTCCTTCTGCAATGCGCGCGTGCGGACGATGTGGCGGGCCCACGAAACCGGCTGCTCGACCGCGCCGAACATGATCGTGATGTTCGAACGGAGACCGACGCTGTGGGCGACGCGGTGGCACTCGAGCCACTCGTCCGTGTTGATCTTGTCGGGGCAGAGCACTGCGCGCACCGGGTCGTCGAGAATCTCGGCAGCTGTGCCTGGCAACGATCGCAGCCCAGCGTCCATGAGTCGCCGCAGGTAGACGTCGAGGGGTTCACTCAGCCGGCGCGCGCCTTCGGTGACCTCGAGCGCGGTGAATCCGTGCACGTGGATGTCGGGTGCCGCTGCCTTTACCGCCCGAGCAACATCGATGTAGTAGTCGCCGTCGAAGTCGGGATGGATTCCGCCCTGCAGGCACACCTCGGTGGCGCCGACCTCCCACGCCTCGCGCACGCGCTCGGCGATGTCCTCGAGCGTCAGGAGGTACGGCGTGCCGCGCAGGTTCAGCGAGACCGGGCCCTTCGAGAACCCGCAGAAGCGGCACTTGAACGTGCAGACGTTCGTGTAGTTGATGTTTCGGTTGCGGACGAACGTGACGACGTCGCCGACGCTCACCGCTCGCAGCTCGTCGGCGAGCTGCGCCACCGCAGCCACCTCGGGGCCACGCGCCCGGAACAGCGTGGCGAGCTCGTCGACGCCAGGTTCCTGTCCGAGCCGGACACCATCGAGTACCTCGCCGACATCGCCAGAGCCGGTCCCGGTCGACGGTGGACCGGAGATGATTCCCGGAGCTTTGACATCTGCGCCGGAGTACCACGCCGTCGAGCGGCGCCCGACCAACACCACTTCGGCGCCGTCGCCGACGTTGCGGACCTCGCCGACGGTCTGCGGGAACACGGCGCCGGGATCGTCGCGCCCGAGTCCCTCCGCATCGCTGCGATCGAGGACGGGGAATCGGACTCGTGCGTCGAGCCACCGCTCCGGTTCCAGCGCGAACTCCGGGTACACGGTCAACCGCGGTGCCAGCGTGAAGCCCCGTGCCTCTGTGACCTCCTGCAAGCGCTCGAGTGCAGGCCACGGTCGCTCCGGGTTGACGTGGTCGGCGGTCACGGGCGATACGCCGCCCCAGTCGTCGATGCCGGCATCGAGCAGTACGCCGAAATCGTCGCTCAGGTTGGGTGGTGCCTGTACGTGCACGTCCTGCGGCAACAACACACGCGCGAGCGCGATGGCATCGAGATACTCGTCGGCCGGGCATGGCGGCACGTTGTGCATCGCGGTGCCGTCCTTCGGGAGGAAGTTCTGCACGATGACCTCTTGCACATGCCCGTGCCGCGCGTGCGACCCCGCGATCGCGACGAGGGCTTCCGCGCGGGTCGCGCCGGTTCTCGCCGATGCCCACGAGGATCCCCGTCGTGAACGGGATGGACAACGCGCCGGCGGCTTCGAGCGTCGCCAGTCTCCGGTCGGGCGTCTTGTCCGGCGAACCGCGATGACAGTCGAGGTCGTCGCGGAGCGACTCGATCATCATCCCCTGGCTGGCGGTGACGGATCGCAGCTCGAGCAGTTCGGCTTCGAACAGCGCGCCGGCATTGGCGTGGGGGAGCAGCCCGGTCTCCGTCAGGACGAGGTCGCACATCGCCGCGAGGTAGTCGATCGTCGATGCGTAGCCGTGCTCGTCGAGCCATTCCCCCGCGATGGGGTAGCGCTCCTCGGGACGTTCGCCGAGGGTGAACAGGGCCTCGTGGCATCCGGCCGCGGCTCCGCGACGGGCGATTGCAAGGACGTCGTCGGGTGTCAGGTACGGCGCCGTCAGCCGAGCGGGAGGTTGCGCGAACGTGCAGTAGCCGCACTTGTCGCGGCACAGCATCGTCAGGGGGATGAAGACCTTGGGCGAATATGTCACCCGGCGCCCGAACGCTCTGCCGCGCGTCTGTCGAGCGCGGAGCAGGAGCTCATCGGATGGCAGCGCGAGCACCTCGGCGGCATCCATGGGCGCACGCTACTGGCAAGCTGTTGGCCCGCAACCATGGAGGTTCTTGCATGAGCGACGCGAAGCCCACCTTCGGAATGAGCGTCGTCGCGCGCGACGTCGACGCGAGCATCGCCTTCTATCGGATGCTGGGTGTGCCCATCCCGGAAGAGGCCAACTGGCGTTCGCACCATGTCGGGATCCCGATCAACGGGGGAGATCTCGATCTCGACAGCGTCGAGCTCACCGAGGGCTACGACGACCACTGGGACGGCACCGGCGTGATTCTCATCATGCGGGTTCCCACTCGCGACGCGGTCGACGACACGTACAAGGGAGTGGTCGCCGCCGGCCATCCCGGTCATCTCGAGCCGATCGACGCCTTCTGGGGAGCTCGCTACGCCGTGGTCCGGGACCCGGACGGCAACCACATCGGGATCATGAGCCCGTCGGACGAGTCGCGGGGCGGCGCGCCACCCGTTTGATGGACAGAGTTCCCGAAACGTCTCTATTCACCCGAGTCGGGCAAACTGTCAGTTGCCCGGGCTGAACCTCAACGGGAGCCGGGCGGGTCCCCAGATGCCGACGGTCGGCGGCTTCCACTCGATGGAGCCGTCGACCGTCATGTTCGGCATGCGCCGCGCGAGCAGCGGGAGCGCCTCGGCCAGTTCGGCACGAGCGAGGGACGCGCCCAGGCAGAAGTGGATGCCGGAGCCGAACGTCAGCTGTGGCGTGTCGCGCTCCTTCGTGATGTCGAATGTCTCGGGCGCCTCGAATGCTTCGTGGTCGAAGTTCGCGCCTGCCAGGCTGGTCGCGACCAAGGTGCCGGTAGGGAACAGCACGCCGCGGTACTCGACGTCTTCGCCCGTGATGCGCACCGTGCCGCGCACCGCTCCGAGGAAGCGCATGGTCTCCTCGACGGCTCGCTTCGCGAGCTCGGGTCGCTCGGCGAGCATCGCCCACTGATCCGGATGCTCGTTGAACAGCGCGACCGCGCACGCGAGCTGGTTGCGGGTGGTGTCGGTCCCCGCCATCAGCACGGCTTCCGCCAGGCCGACCAGATCGTCGGTGTCGAGGCGGTCGCCTTCCTCCTCGATCGCGATCAGGTCGCTCAACAGGTCGTCGGCCGGACGCGACCGCCGCTCGTCGACCATCGCTCGCACGTACGAGTCCAGCTCGTTCGACGCGGCGTCGATGCGGTCCATGTCGTTCTCGAGGTCGTTGTTGAAGATGCGGAAGATGTCGCTCGCCCAGTAGGAGAACAGCTTCCAGTCCTCCTTGGGTGCGCCGAGCAGCTCACAGATGATCGGGATGGGATACGGCTCACAGATGTCCTCGACGAGCTCGCAACGTCCGACAGGCGTGACCTTGTCGACGAGGCCGTTGATCACCTCGCGCATGAAGGGGCGCAGCCGGTCGGCCGACTTGGGCGTGAACGCCGGGGCGACGAGCCGTCGCAGGCGCGCGTGCTCGTCCCCGTCGACCGAGAGGATCGATTGCCTTCGACGCTCGACGAACCTCGACTCGTCGACGCCCTGCATTTGCGTGATGAGTGAGAGCGCTGACAAGAACCGGCGGTCGCGGAGGATGGCGGTCACGTCCTCGTGGCGGGTGACGATGTAGCCCATAGGCGTGCGCGCCAGCCAGTGGCCCTCGCGTGCCTCCGCGAGGACAGCGAGTGCCTCGACACGGTCGAGATCGATCAGCTCGACCTCGGGCAGCTCCAGATCGTGCACCGAGACAGACACTTTGCTTCCCCCTTCGCGGATCAATTGATCGCGATCAGACGGTCGAGACCGCACATGACGAGCTCACGCATCACCGTCGGGGACGGGTGCCGGACCGTGACGTGGGCGCCGCGCTTGTATGCGGCGGCGAGGGCGCCGATGCCGCTGGAGTCAATGAACGTCACGCCTTCGACGTCGAGGGTCACGCGGTCGTGGCTTCGCTCGATGACCTCGGTGAGGGCGTCCCGGAGCTGCGGTGCGGTGCTCTGGTCGACGTAGCCCGTCAGCACGATCACCGGGTCGCGCCCGGAGAAGTCGATCGAGATCTCCAGGGGTTCGGGCTCCGCCATCGCCTCCATCATGTCCTGTCCCCCTCGGGGCTCGCGACACGGTGTGCCGGAAGCCGGTACCGCGGCGGCAAGACTCGCTTCCCGTGATCCGTCCGATCGACGCGGGCGACGTCGACGCGTGCGCGGCGCTGCTCGGTCGCCTTCCGGCTTGGTTCGGCATGCCTGAGGTGAACGAGCGCTACGTCGAGAGCCTGCATCACCTGCCGGCCTGGGTAGCCGTTGTCAAGCGCTTGGAGTCGACCTCGAACTCCGGGGAGAAACGGGTGCCATAGCACCCGTTTCCATCCAACATTCGAGACGCGGCGGGGGTCAGGCGGTGATGTCGCCGGCGGCGGCTCGGTCGACGAGCCACACGACGCGGTCGGCGGTGACCCGGGACGCCGGCGCGCTCGGGTCGGCCTCGTGCACCCGGCGGACCGCCTCGCGCTTGTCCTCGCCGGCGACGGTGAAGACGACGAGCCGCGCTCGCGCGATGCCGGCGAACGTCAGCGTCATGCGGGGCAGCCTGTTGTTGTGGAGCGGGTCCTCGTTCATCACGACCAGTCGTCCTGGGTCGGCATCCAACGCGGCGGAGCGAGGGAAGAGCGATGCCGTATGGCCGTCGGGACCCAACCCCAGGTGGACGAGGTCCAGCTTGCCGAGCTCACCGATGCGCAACTGGTAGGGATCCGGACCCTCCTCGCAACGCATCGGGTACGTCGCGTTCGCGGCGCCGACTCGGTCGAGGAGCGCTTCGCGTGCCAGCCGGTAGTTCGAGTCCTGGCTCTGGAGAGGCACGCATCGTTCGTCACCCCAGTAGAAGTCCACCTTCCACCAGTCGATCTGCGAGCCCGTGTTGTCGGCGAGATGCTCGTAGCACGCACGCGCCGTCGAGCCACCGGACGAACGCGAAGGAAAAGTCATCGTTGGCGCCGCGCCGAGAAGGCAGCTGCGACGCGCTCGGTGAACGCCGGCGATACGTCGTCCACTACGACGAGCTCCCCGTTCATCGCGGGAGAACGTACCCGGCGAGGGTGCCGGGCCGTGGCGCCGCTATCCGTTCCTCGAGCGCGTCGGCTTTCGTCTCGAGGCTGGTGATCAACTCGTCGAACGACTTGGAGAACGACGCAACCCCTTCCTCTTCGAGTGTCCTCGTGACGTCGCGCATGTCGATGCCCGCCGCTGTCAGCCGGTCGATGACCGCGTGCGCGGCCCGGAAGGTCCGCGTCCACGGTGCGCTCGAGCCGGCCATGGTCCTCGAACTGCCCGAGGGTCGTGTCGGGCATCGTGTTGACCGTGTCCGGACCGATCAGGTTGTCGACGTACAACGTGTCCGGGTACTCAGGGTCTTTTGTCGACGTCGACGCCCACAGCGGACGCTGCACCCGCGCGCCCTTGGCCGCGAGCTGCTTCCAGCGGTCGGTCGCGCAGCGTTGCGTGAACAGCTCGTATGCGAGCTGCGCGTTGGCGACAGCGGCCTTTCCTCTCATCGCGAGGGCCTCGTCCGTGCCGATGGCTTGGAGACGGCGATCGACTTCCGTGTCGACCCGACTCACGAAGAAGGACGCGACGCTGGCGATCCTGGAGACGTCGCCACCCGACGCGTCTAGCGCTTCGAGACCTTGCATGTAGGCGTCGATGACCTCTCCATAGCGTTCGAGGCCGAACAGCAACGTGACGTTGATGTTGATGCCCTCACTGAGGCACTGGCGGATCGCCGGCAACCCGTCGGCGGTGCCCGGGATCTTGACGAACAGGTTGGGCTCGTCGATCTGCTGCCACAACTGGCGGGCGGCCTCGACGGTGCCCTGCGTGTCGCGGGCAAGCTGTCGGCGCGACCTCCACGGACACGAAGCCATCGCCCCCGTTGGAGCCCTCGGCGAGGGGTCGCAGGGTCGAGAGCGCATCTTCGATGTCCTGCTTCACGAGCTCCCAGTAGGACTCCTCGACGGTGTGCCGTTCGTCGACGAGCTTGCGGAACTGGTCGTCGTAGTCGGCGGAGCCCTCGATCGCCTTGGCGAAGATCGTCGGGTTGGAGGTGATGCCGCGCACGCCTCGTTCCATCCAACGCTTCAACTCGCCGGACGTGATCCATCCCCGCTTGAGGTTGTCGAGCCACGGGCTCTGGCCGAACTCCTGGTACAGCTGGTGCAGGCGTCCCATCAATCCTCCTCTTCGAGCTCAGCCAGGAGCTGGCGCGCCCTGTCGGCGACGTTCGCCGCCGTGAAGCCGAGCTTCTCGAGTGCGACCTTCCCGGGCGCAGATCCGCCGAACCGGTCGATCGACACGGAGTCGTCGGCCCACCGATCCCAACCGAACGACGTGGCCGCCTCGACGGCGAGCGTCGGGACGTCGGTGGGAAGCACCTCGTCCTGCGCGTCTTCGTCGAGCGCTTCGAACAGCGTCCAACTCGGCATCGACACGACGCGCACGAGCAACCCGTCGGCTTCGAGCAGCGGCTTCGCATCGAGACACACCGACAACTCGGATCCGGTGCCGATCAAGACCAGATCCAAGTCCTCCTGCGGATCGTCGACGCCGTCGCTGTCGGTCACGACGTACGCCCCGCGCAGCAGACCGCGTGCTTGCTCAGGTGTGACCACGACGGGGACGTTCTGGCGCGTGAGGACCAGACCGGTCGGCCCGCCGCTCTCGACCACCAGTTGCCACGCGACCGCGGTCTCGTTCGCGTCCGCGGGCCGGATGACGCGCAAGCCCGGCATCGCCCGCACGGCCGCGAGCTGCTCGATCGGCTGATGCGTCGGCCCGTCCTCGCCGAGGCCGACCGAGTCGTGCGTCCAGACGTAGACGACCTTTGCCTGTTGGAGCGCGGACAACCGCACGCCGCCCCGCATGTAGTCGCTGAACGTGAAGAACGTGCCACCGGCGGGCAGCACACCGCCGTGCATCGCCATGCCGTTCATCGCGGTGGCCATGCCGTGCTCGCGCACGCCGAAGTAGATCTGGCGTCCGCCCGGCTCGGCCGTGGACTGCACGCCGTGATTCTTGATGACCGTCCCCGTGTTGCCGGTGAGGTCGGCACCGCCCGCCATGAGCCCCGGGACGACGTCCACGAGCGCCTGGATGCACGCGCCGTTCGCATGGCGGGTCGCGATCTTGTCGCCGACCGACCAGGTGGGCAGCTTGCTCTCCCAGCCGCTGATGCCGGTGCCGGCAAGACATGCATCCCACGCCGCCCGATCGATGCGGAGCGAGCCGAGGCGCTTCTCCCATTCCTCACGCGTGGGCCGGCCGCGCCGGCCAGCGTCGCGGTAGAGCGCGAGCACGTCCTCGGGCACGTAGAACGTCTCGTCCGGAGGAAGCCCGAGGATCTCCTTCACGACGCGCACCTCGTCCTCGCCCAAGGGATTGCCGTGCGCGTACTCCGTGTCCGTGTACTTCGGTGACGGCCAGCCGATGTGGCTGCGCAGGATGATCAAGGACGGAGCGTCGTCGACGGCGATGGCGCGGCCGAGCGCGGCTTCGAGTGCTTCGGTGTCGTTGGCGACTTCACCGATGCGGTCGACGTGCCAGCCGTATGCCTCGAACCGCTTGCCGGCGTCGTCGCTGTAGCTCAGCTCCGTCGGACCGTCGATCGTGATGTGGTTGTCGTCGTAGACGTAGACGAGCCGGCCGAGCTTCAGATGACCCGCGAGTGACGCGGCTTCGTGGCTGACGCCCTCCTCGAGGCAGCCGTCGCCGGCGATGACGAACGTGTGGTGGTCGCAAGCATCACTGCCGAACCGGCTGCGCAGGTAGCGCTCGGCGATGCCCATGCCGACGCCGTTGCCGAACCCCTGCCCGAGCGGCCCGGTCGTCACCTCGACGCCGACGGTGTGACGTGCTTCGGGATGGCCAGGCGTTTTCGAGCCCCACTGGCGGAACTGCTCGAGGTCGTCGAGCGTGAGATCGCCCGTCCCCGTGAGGAAGAGCATCGAGTAGAGGAGGATCGACGTGTGCCCGTTCGACAGGATGAAGCGGTCACGGTCCGGCCAGTGCGGATCCGATGCGTCGTAGGTCATGATGCGCGTCCACAGGACGTGAGCGAGCGGTGCGAGCGCCATGCCGGTTCCCGGGTGGCCGGCGTTCGCGGCTTGCGGGCCGTCCATGCACAGGCCGCGGATGACGTTGATCGCTCGCTGCTCGAGGTCGGCCCTCGTCTCCGTCGCCGTCATGCGCGCGACCCTACCCACCGAGGCCGCGCCGTAGGCCGTCCGCGTGAGGGTGGCGTGCTGGAATGTCGCCGTCGCGGTCCGCCAGGCCGCAGGCGACAATGAGCGGAGCACCGGATGGTGCGGAGCGAATCGACAACTCAGTCCTGGAACAACAGGACCGACGCGGTGAAGCCGTGGAGGAAGCTGCGAGCGCCGATGGGGCCGATCTCGCCAGCGCAGAACATGCCGGCGGTCGCCCCGTTGTCCACGTGCGCGTTGACGACCTCGGCGTCGTGATCGGGGCGCGCGAACAGATGCGTGCCTCGACCGTTGCACGTGAACACGAGCGCGCCGGTCGCTCGCCGACCGGTCAGGAGCTCCCGTAGGTCGTCGTCGGCCGAGACCGCGTCGCGGACCTGGAACTGGACGGTCGCGCCGACGTCGATCTCGTCGCCCACCGCGATGGCGCCGACATCCCGGTCGCCGCCCAGCACCGTGCGGATGAGGAAGTCGCCGCGATCGAACTCGGCCTTGTGCTCGTCGATGACGCGGCCGAGGTGGATGCCGCGTTGGGCGAGGGCACGGTCGTCCGGTTCGAGCTTCTCGAGCAGGTCGACCAGTCGCTCGAGCGTGGGCCGTCCCGCCAACTCGTAGATCACTCGACCTTCGCTCCTGGTGACCGTCAGCGGCTGCCCGATCGGACGGCAGCCTTGCGACACAACCGCCGCGGCGCCATCGGGTGGCGCCAGCAGCGCGCCGACGGCGCCGTCGCTGAAGACCTTGTCGTCGAGCACGAGCCGGTTGCCACCGGGACCGCGAGCGGCGGAGGCGAGGCCGCCGATGACCCGAAGTCCCGGGTACGTCTCGGGTGACGACTCGAGAAAGCCGTCCAACGGCGTCGAGAAGGGATCGGCGACGAGCACGAGCGTGCGAGGCGTCGTGTCGCCGGCCATCGACGCGGGCAGGCCGCTCACGGTCGTACCGATCGACGCCGCGCTCGGATCGAAGCGCACCGGCGTCACGGGTGCGGCGAGACGGCCGGCCCACAAGCTGACCGCCGGCTGCTCTTCGACCTCGCGGTCGCCGCCGAGGACGGACACGGCGGTGGCGCCGACCAACGAAGCCGGACGGAGGATCTCGCGGACCGCGCCCGCGATGTCCTCGAGCGCGCCACCGTTGGCTGCGGTGACGAAGACCATCGCCAGGTCCGGCTCCTCGCCCAGTGACTCGAGCACCTGTCCGATCACTTCACCCGTCGCGTGCGTCGGGATCGGATGCTCGGACATGGCGGCGGCGAACGGCACCTCAGTCGACCGGTTGTAGGAGCGTGAACGGGACCACGGTGGGTTCGCCACCGTCGAGATTGCAGCGTGCTTCGACGGTTCCGTAGTCGTCGAAGGTGAGCTCGGCCCGCACGAGGCGGAAGGTGAACTTGTCGGGCTCGACGGCGAGCAGTTGGACGTTGCGCGCCACCTGTTCGCCGTCTCGGTGATACGTGACCTCGAGAGCTGCTTCGCCGTTGTGGTCCGCCGGCCGGTGCACGAGCACGACGAGATGCGGCTCGATCGTCACCGGCAGGGCCCCGTCCGCGACTTCGGAGAACTTCACGCCTCCCAGGTCGATGCGGGTCGACGGGCCCGGCACCTCGCGCAACTGGATGGTGTCGATGAACACGGCGGCCACGATCCGCACGGCGGGACGCTACCCGGCGACACGGCCCTGCACCCACGTCGACTCGATCGTGAGGTCAGGACCGATCGCCACGAGGTCGGCGCGCCGTCCGGGATGATCTCACCGCGGTCGTCGAGCCCGAGCAGTCGTGCCGGCGTAGCCGTGGCGGCTTCGATCGCGTCGAGCAACGAGATGCCGCAGTGGTCGACGACGTTGCGTATGGCGGTGTCCATGGTCAACGCCGAACCGGCGAGGGTGCCGTCCGCAAGGCGGGCCGCGGTGCCGTCGAACGTGATGTGCACGTCGTCGCCGACTGTGCCACGGGCCCATGCCACCGCGTCGGTGACGAGCGCGACGCGGTGGGCACCCTTGGCGCGGAAGACAAGTGCGATCGCCGCGGGATGAACGTGCACGAGGTCGGCGATGAGTGACACCGCGAGCCGGTCGTCGGTCAGCGCGGCTCCGATCAGTCCTGGCTCGCGATGGTGCAGCGGTCCCATCCCGTTGAAGCCGTGCGTGACCAACCGGGCGCCTGCGTCTGTCGCGTCGACGGCCTGCTCGTAGGACGCGGTCGAGTGCCCCAGTGCGACCAGCACGCCACGCATCCGCAGCGACTCGATGCACGCGGTTGCGCCGCGCGTCTCCGGCGCGAGCGTGATCACTTTGACGATGGGCGGCAGGCTGTCGAGCCACTGCTCGTCGACTGCACGGATCAAGTGGGTCGGGTGCGCGCCGGGTGCACCGCCGAGGAACGGCCCTTCGAGGTGTGCGCCGGCAATCGTCGGTCGCACCACACCCTCGTCACCTCGAGCCTGCCGCGCTGCCGCGGCAACGCGCTCCAACGGCGTGGCGTACGAGTCGAGAGGCGCGGTGATCAACGTCGGGCACCATGTGGTCACCCCTTGCGCGAGGAGCGCGCCGGCCAGTTCGTCCCAATCGTCGTCGTGTGCCGACACGACGTCGACCGAGCCGATGCCATTCACTTGGAGATCGATGAACCCGGGCGCGAGCGTCCGGTCGGGCACGGGCTCGGTGGCCGGCTCGATCGCGACGATCCTGCCGGCGTCGATCAGGACGACGGCGGGGCCGGCGATGCGCGTCGGCATGACGACGCGCGCTGCTCCGAGCCGCTCCACGGCCCGGTCTTACACCCCCGCGGGTTGCTTCAGCTTCACGCCCTGATGGCGCACCGAGAGCCAGCGAAACCGTTGCAACACGACGATCAACGGCCATGCGAGATCGATTTCGCCGCGGTTCGAACGCGAACTTGGCAGACGTCGGAGCGGCGTGATGGTTGTTGTGCAGACCTTCGCCGACCGTGAGCAAGGCCAGCCACTGGAGGTTCGTGGCGGTGTTGTCGAATGGACGGTCGCCGAAGGTGTGAGTCACGGCATTCACCGCAGCATTGAGCCCGAGGTACGAACCCGCATGGATGGCCGCCGCGAGCAGCCCCACGAGCGGGCCGAACACGACCACGAGCAAGGAGATGCCGACGGTCAGGCCCAGCCACGATCGATCGAAGAGCACGCGGTCCCACCGGTCCTGCGGCAAGTCACGTGCGTAGCGACGGACCTGCTCCGGGTCGGTTGCGACTTTGCGGTAGAGCCCGACGTTGCCGAACTGGACCGTGGTCCAGCCGAGGAGCTTCGGGGAGTGCGGGTCGCCCTCGACGTCGGTGTACGCGTGGTGCTTGCGGTGCACGGCCACCCACTCCCGCGGACGGATGCCGGTCGTCATCCACAGCACCGGCCGGAACAGGAACAGCAGCCACGGTCGCATGGTGACCGCCCGGTGCGACAGCGTGCGGTGCAGGTACAGCGTGGTCGCGAGCGTGGCCACCTGGCACACGGCGAACCCGACGATGAAGGCCAGCAGGAGGGAGCTCATGGAAGTGACCGATGCTAGCCTACCGACTGGTAGGTAGACAAGGAGGGCCATGTGTCCACCGGCGGCAAGTCGACGCGAGAAGCAATCCTGCATGAAGCGACTCGCCGCTTCGCGGCGTTCGGCTACGACGGCACCTCGCTGAACGACATCGCCGGCGCCGTCGGCATCCGCCGGCCCAGCCTGCTGCACCACTTCGCCTCGAAGGAAGCTCTCTACCGAGAGGTCTTCGAGGTGGCGATGGCGGACTGGTTCGAGCGAGTCGAGAAGGCGGTCGCGGAGCCGACGCTCGAGGAGGGGTGGAGCAAGGTCGACCACGTGCTGCGGGCCGCGTTCGAGTTCTTCAAGGCGAACCCGGACTTCGTGCGGCTCGTGCGCCGCGAGGCCCTCGACAGCCAGAACCACCTGGGCGTGGACATCGGCGCCGCCCTGCGGCCTCAGTTCTTGCGCGCCGTGGCGTACTTCGACCGGGGGATGGAGGAAGGCATCTTCCGTCGTCACGACCCCGAGCAACTGATCCTCACGGGGTACGGCGCGCTGCTGAGCTATTTCAGCGACGTGCCGTTCATGGTCGGGCTCCTCGATCGCAACCCGCTCTCGGATGCCGCGCTCGATGCCCGCTTCGCGCACATCCGCGACTTCGTGCGCGCCGCCCTCCAACCCTGACGGCGCCCTGATCCGTCCCCATCCGACCCTCCATGGGGATCGCACGTGCATCTGCGTGTCGTTTTGACACGTCAATGCACGTGCGACGACCGGTCGGCGAAAAAGGCGAGCGCGGGCGCGAACGAGGGCGTCGACCGCGTTGCGGTTCTCGATGACGGACTCGGCGCGGAACGACCAGGTTCCGTCGGGTCGCTGTCCGAGCGCCGGCTGCAGGCCGTAGCGCGGGCCCATCGCGGTCTTCTCCGCGCGCCGAACAGCGGCCCACACGACGCCGATTCCGAACGCGACCTCTATGCCCTTGGCGAACCGTCCCTCGCGTGCCAAGTCGACGAGCCGGAGCGCGTCGAGTCCGAGACGGGCTTCGGTGCGGACCTGCTCGACCCAGGGACCGGCTTCGTCCTCGAGTCCGGGAGCCGCGCACTCCGACGCCGCTGTCAACCACTCCCGCAACGACGCGACCACGCTCGCCCAACCCTCGTCCTCGTCGATCCACTCGACCGCCTGCTCCGCCAGCGCTTGGGGGACCGCGCCGTCGCACGCCTCGGCAAACACCCGCAACTGCATCGCCTCGGCTTCGGCTGCCCACTCGCTCAACGGGTCGTCGCCCCGGAGCCATGCCGCGATCGAAGCGAGCGGCAGTTTGGACGCACGCGGTTGCACGAGCGGATTGGACAGGTAACCGCAGCATTCGTCCGCCAATCCGGCCTCACGTCCCCACAGCGGCCCCATGTGCAGCCGGTCGGTCATGACGCCGTCGTTCACCGGATAGTTGTCCCACAACAGCGGAGCGCGACCGCCGAGCGCTGCGGCCCGCGCCTGTGCCTCGGCGACCGTGATGGCCGCGTTCATCACGGCGTCGCCGGTCCACGCGATCGCGACGTCGTCCGGCACACGCTCGGCCAATGCGGTGAGATACGGAGTCGGCGAGCGCCCGACGTACTCGGTCGGCACCAACACGAGTGCGGCGCGGTCGCCGAGATGCTCCCGTAGCCAGGTCGTCAGCGCCGCGTCCGCGATGCCTTGGTCCGCGCCACCGAAGGGGATGTCGTCGAGCGCGAGGCACACGAGATCGACGCCGACACCGACGACCTGGTCGATCTTGGCGGCGAGGGCGGCCCGGTCGTCGACAGCGCCGAAGTCCATCGACAGCCCGGGGGAGATCCCGAACCCGACTTGCAGCGTCTTCTCGGCGGCGAGTCGCGCGAACCCGTCGAGTGTCAGGCTGTCGTAGGGCGAACGCCAGTCGATGCGATGCTTCGGGTCGTCCTTCGGCGCGTACACGTAGTGGCGCATGCCGCGCTCGTGGCAGAAGCGCATCACGTCGGCGCGCTCGTCCCACGTCCACGGCCGCCCGTAGAAACCCTCGATGATCCCCGCCACGGCCCATGCCATAGGCGGCGACGTTACGCGCCTCTCCTACGATGTCGAGCCGATGCCCACCCTGTCAGAGGCGGACTCGAAGCGGCTGCTCGCGGCCCACGGCGTGCCCGTGCTCGACGAGCGAAGCGTGACGAGCGCGGACGACGCGGCCCACGCGGCGAACGAGCTCGGCTTTCCGGTGGTGGCCAAGCTGTGCGGCGCGGCGATCGCGCACAAGACCGAGCGAGGTCTCGTCCGCCTCGGACTCGCAGACGAAGGAGCCGTGCGCACTGCGACGAAGGAACTGCTCGCGGCCGCACGAGCCGAAGACGGCGATGTCGCCGTGCTCGTCGCGCCAATGGTGTCGGGCACCCGCGAGCTGATCGCGGGTCTCGCTGACGACCCGACCTTCGGCCGGACGGTGATGCTGGGGGTCGGTGGGATCCTCGCCGAAGCGGTGGGCGATGTGACGTTCCGGCTCGTGCCGATCACGGCCGCTGATGCCGAGGACATGATCGACGACCTCGCCACCCAACAGCTCTTCGGTCCGTTCCGCGGCGAGCCGGCGATCGACCGGACGAAGTTGGTCGATGTACTCGTCGGTCTGTCCGACGCCGCGGTCGCGCATCCCGAGATGGCCAGCGCTGATGTGAACCCGCTGATCGTCGTCGACGGTGTGCCGGTCGCTGTCGATGCGTTGGTCGAGGTACACCAATGAGCACGACGAAGCGGGACTTCGCTGCGCTGTTCGATCCCAAAGGCGTGATCGTCGCCGGTGCATCGTCGCATCCGGGCAAGTTCGGGTTCGTCGCGCTGCACAACCTGCTCGCGGCCGGCTACAAGGGCAACGTCTTCGCCACCAATCTCGAAGGCACGCCGGTGCTCGGCCTCGACACCGTGGCCGACATCGACGAGCTGCCCGATGGAGAAGCGGACCTCGTGTTCGTCTGCACGCCGGCCAGGACGAACATCGAGCTGCTGCGCAAGTGCGCGGCCAAAGGTGTGCGCGCTGCGTTCCTCACGTCCGCCGGCTACGGCGAAGCGGGGCCCGAAGGAAAGGCGGCGCAAGACGAGCTGGTCCGCGTTGCCGGCGCGCTCGGAATCCTCCTCGCCGGGCCGAACGGGCAAGGTGTCATCTCGACCCCGGCGAGCATGTGCGCGCAGATCGTCGCGCCGTATCCGCCGCCGGGGCGCATCGGCATCGCCAGCCAATCGGGCAACTTCGTGTCGAGCTTCATGAACTACGCGCGGCACTACGGCGTGGGTGTGAGCCGGGCGGTCAGCGCTGGCAATGCGGCTGCAGTGACGGTCCCCGACTTCCTCGATTACTACGCAGACGATCCCGAGACCGACGTCGGTCTCGCCTACGTCGAAGGCATCACCGACGGGCGCGCCTTCTTCGAACGAATGCGATCTGTTGCGGAGCGGATGCCGCTCGTGGTGGTGAAGGGCGGCACGTCCGATGTCGGGGCCCGCGCTGCGGCGAGCCACACGGGCAGCCTCGCCACAGACGATCGCGTCTTCGACGGCGCATGCCGTCAAGCCGGTGTCGTGCGCGCCGCGACGATCGAAGAGGCCTACGAAGCCGCGGCGACGTTTGCCACACAACCGTTGCCCGAGGGGCCCAACGTGTGCGTCGTGTCGACTGCCGGCGGCTGGGGCGTCGTCACAGCGGACGCGATCAGCCGCACCGCGCGGCCTCACGTTGCTTCCGCTTCCCGACGACCTGAAGGAAGAGCTCGACCGACACCTTCCGCCTCGCTGGAGCCGCAACAATCCAATCGACATGGCCGGCGGCGAGACGAAGGACACCATCCCGACGGTGCTCGAGGTCGCGGCGCGCCATCCCGCGGTAGACGCCGTCGTCTTCCTCGGCATGGGCATCCAGGGCAACCAGGGGCGCATGGAGCAGGAAGGGCCGTTCTATCCGGGCCACGGCCTCGAACGGATCGTCGGCTATCACGAACGACAAGACCGCCGCTTCACCGAGACGGCCGCCGCGCTCTCGAAGGCCATCGGGAAGCCGATCCTCACGGCCACTGAGCTCGCGATCACCGACCGCGCCAATCCTGCGGTCGCGGGATGCCGCGAGAGCGGCGAGCTCTGCTACGCGTCGGCCAACCGCGCGGTGACCGCGCTCGGCCACCTTTGGACGTACGCGCGCTACCGGCAACGACGATCAGATTGACCTCGGCTTGACCCGCTGGAGCGTGCTCGTCACAGCGCTCGCGGTCGTGCTCGTCGCATCGACCGCGATCGCCGTGCAAGCGGAGCGAGCGCCGGACGCCGCGGCCTCGTCGGGCGTGCGAACCGCGGCAACACCGGTGCTGTCTGCGCGCCGCGAGCCGGAGCTCATCGCGGCGCCGGTAGGGGACCGGCGGCTCGCCGCACACTTGAACGACCTCGTGAGCAAGACGCCCGGGTCGTCGTGTCTCACCGTCGCGGTCGACGGCCGCGTCGTGTTCGGTTCGAATGCGACGACCCCGCTGATCCCGGCATCTGTCCAGAAGCTCGCAACTGCAGACGCGGCGTTGGCGAAGCTGGGTCCGAACACGTTGCTGACAACGTCGGTGAGGAGCAGTGCACCCCTGGCCAACGGAGTCGTCGACGGCAATCTCTGGCTCGTCGGCGGTGGCGATCCGCTTCTCATGACCGACGCCTACGCGTAGCACTTCAAGAACCAACCGGTCACGCGCACGTCGTTCGAACAGCTCGCGGACCAAGTCGTCGCGGCGGGCGTCCATGAAGTGCGCGGCAGCGTCGTGGGCGACGACTCTCGCTACGACCGGATGCGCGCGGTGCCGCAGTGGATCAGCGAGGACATCACTCCACGTGACGTCGGACCGCTCGGCGCCCTGATGGTGAACGACGGCCTGACGCAGTTCCCGCCGAGCTTCACGTGCGCACACCGAGCGAAGCCGCCGCGGCCGACCCCGCTCAGGAAGCGGCGAACCAACTCACGCAACTCCTTCAGGCGCGTGGTGTGATCGTCTCCGGTCCGGCGCAATCGGGCGCAGCACCGCAGAACGCCACTGAGATCACCAAGCTCGACTCTCAGCCGATCGATCAGATCGTCGCCGAGATGCTCAGGGACAGCGACAACGAGACAGCGGAGCTCCTGACGAAGGAGATCGGTCTGCACGACACGAGCGCGGGAACCACTGCCAACGGCATCGCCGTTATCCGTCAGACACTCCAAGATCGCAACCTTCCAGTCGACGGAACCGCGAGGTCGACGGCTCGGGACTGGCGCGCGACGACCAAACGACGTGCTCGTCGGTCCAAGCGCTGCTCGATGCGGACGGTCCCGGGTCGATCTTGGCCAAAGACCTGCCGGTGGCCGGACAGACGGGCACGCTCGCGGAACGCTTCCTCGGTACGCCGATCGTCGGTCAGCTACGCGACGAAGACCGGCTCGCTCAACCAAGTGACGGCGCTGGCCGGGTACGTGCAGACGGCGCGCGGATCTCACGTGAGCTTCGTGTACATCGTCAACCTGCCTCCGCCGAAGCTGATCACGGAAGACGACATCGCGTGGGGGACCAGCTCGGCGGATCCTCTTCCAGTATCCGGAGACGCCGGACATCGACGCCCTAGGACCGAAGAGCGGCTGATGGAGCTGCCGATGTTCCCGCTCGGCACGGTGCTGTTTCCGAGCTGTCCTGCCACTTCACGTGTTCGAGCCGCGCTACCGCGTGCCGGCCCGTCATTGCATGGACGGCAGTCGTGAGTTCGGCGTCGTCTTGATCGAACGGGGAAGCGAGGTCGGCGGCAACGACGTCCGCACGTTCGTGGGCACCGTCGCGCAAATCCTCGATGCGACCGAACTCGACGATGGCTGTTGGGTCTCGGAACCGTCGGCACCCGTCGAGTGCGAGTTGACGAGTGGTTGAGCGACGACCCGTTCCCCGGGCCGACGTCGAGGACTGGGTGGACGGCACCGTCGAAGGAGACCTGATGCCCGCGTACGACACGGCGTGGTCGGTGTTGCGACGTGTGCTCGCCCTCAAGCCGAGCTCGCGGAGCCCGCGGTGGATGCGACCATCGGGCTCAGCGACGACCCTGCACTCGGGTCCTATCAGGTCTCGGCCGTGGCGCCGTTGGGACCGGCGGATCAACAGGAGTTGCTGACCGCTCCGGACCGAGTGCGCGCCTGTCGCGGCTGATCGAGCTGCTGGGCGAGGAGGATGTTCCTGCGCACGCGTTTGCACATGCAGTAGCCGGGTCTCCACTGACGTCCGATCGCTTGCGCGTTGTTCGCTGTTCGCGTGGCAATGCGGTGCCATGGCCTCGAATAGTCCCGTATCAGATCAGCCGAAGACCGTCCCACAGGTGGTGACGGAGCTGCGGGACCTGCTGATCGCCTACGGAAACAGGAGACGATCGAGCCTCTGAAGGGGTTGGGGCACTTCGTGGGCTTCGGGCTCGCCGCTGCGATCGTCGGTGCCACGGGCATTCTCATGCTCACGCTCGGCACGATGCGCTGCTGCAAACCCACACGGGTGGGAGCCTGGGCGGCAACTGGAACTGGGTTCCGTACGTCGCCGGGCTCGTCGTGCTCGGCGCCCTGATCGCGCTCGCCGTGAGCAGGATCAATGTGAAGGGGGCGAGAAAGTCGTGACGAGGGAGCGAAGCGAACGAGGCATGCCGGGCGTGCGAGCGCCAGCGAGCTGGACGGCGATGGGGTATGGGGGCGCGCCCCCCACCAAGACATCGCCGTCCGGACGAAATTGGGCCTGAGGACATCGAGCGGAATTCCGATTGCAATCCGACGTCGTCGGCACAGTCGGTGCGGAGGTCCGGTCGTATGATTGCCGCAGGGCGGTGCTCTATCTCGGTCATCACCGTCGCGTACCCGTAGTCGGACGCCGCCGTGGACGGAAGCGATCGACCGTCGTCGAGATCCGGCGCATCTCACGTGGGGCGCCTGACATGTGGCGTCTGATCGTCCTCGCGTTCGCCGGTATGCGTGGCGCAGGGGCGTCGCGGAGGGCCGGACCGTGTGGTTCTCGGTGTGGCTCGTCGTCGGGGCTGCACAGTTGGTTGCCGCTTCACTGTCGCCCGGCCGGTCATCGAACGAATGGAGCTGCGGAAGGGCGAGACCATCATGATCAGCGACTTGGGTCGTCGCGACGAGACCTAGCCTGTCCCACCGTGAAGGTGGTGCTGCGCAACCCGCGTCGCGAGCTCGATGTGCCGGCGCCCATCTCCGATCGCGTTGCTGGACCGCCCCGACTTGAACCGAGAGTCCGTTCTCGTCATCGAGGGGGACATGCTCGTTCCCGGCGACGCCGTCCTCGCCGGCGACCGGCAGGTGGAGATCCGACCGGTCATCTCGGGCGGCTTCAGATGAAGTGCCGGGTCTGCCGCAGTCCCGGGGTCATCGACGTTCGCCGTCAAACGCCGGCTACTGCCCCGAACACTTCTTGCCATGTGCTGCGACCAGTTCGCGAAACCATTGACGAGTTCTCGATGATCGAGCCCGGCGAGGCGTGCTGGTGGCGGTCAGCGGCGGCAAGGACTCGCTCGCCTGCTGGGACATCCTGCGACGCCTCGGCTACGACGTGGACGGCTTCGTCATCGGTCTGGGGATCGGCGACTACTCGGACGAGTCCAGCCGGTACACGCGTGCCTTTGCCGACGAACGCGGGCTCACACTTCTCACGTGCGACCTCCGCCAGGAGTACGGCTTCGATGTCCCGGCGGCCGCGACCGCTACTCCCGGGTGCCGTGCTGGCGTGCGGGTTGTCGAAACGCCACCTGTCGACAAGGCGGCCCGTGACAACGGCTACGACATCGTTGCGACCGGCCACAACCTGGACGACGAGGCGGCAGTGCTCTTCGGCGACGTCTTGCGGTGGCAGACCGAGTACCTGGTCGTCAGTCGCCTTGCTTCTGCGCGCAACGGCTTTCCGCGCAAGTGAAGCCGTTGGTGAGGCTCAGCGAGCGCGACATGGCCGCATACTGCGTGCTGGCCGGGATCGACTACATCGTCGAACAGTTCCGATGGCTGCCGGCAACAAGCACCTCCGCTACAAGGAGGCGCTCAACCAGATCGAGGCCCAGTCGCCCGGCTCGAACCTCACTTCTACGTCGGCTACCTGAAGCGCGCGTCGTTTCGCTTCGTTCCGGACGCCGAAGCCGAGCAGGGGAATTCGCGCCATGCGAACGATGTGGGGCGCCGACGACGGACCGGTTCTGTGCCTTCTGCAAGTTGGTCGACGCACGAGCGGGGCGGAGCCGGTGCAGTTGCGGACGACGTCCTGATGGCAGAAGAGTTCCGTCCCGGCGACAAGGTGTTGCTCGTCGCAGGCAAGGACCGCCGGTACCTGATCACGCTGACCGAAGGCGGTGAGTTCCATTCGCACACCGGTGTGATCCCGCACGACGCCATCGCCGGTAGGCCCGAGGGGACGACCTTCCGGTCGAGTCGTGGCTCCGCTTCGTCGCATTCCGGCCGCGGCTGTCCGACTTGTGCTGAAGATGCCGCGTGGTGCGCAGGTCATCTATCCGAAGGACCTTGGTCCGTTGCTCTTGCTGGCCGACATCCGTCCCGGCGTGCGCGTGCTGGAGTCCGGCGTCGGCTCGGGCGCCCTGTCGATGGCCATGGTCCGTGCAGGCGGGACGTGACGGACTACGAGCTGCGCGTAGTTCGCGGCGGGTGCCACAGCGAACGTGCGTGGCTTCCTGGGCGAGGACGTGGTTCGCGGTATCGTGTCGAGCTCCGCAACTGCTACGAGGGGATCGACGAGTCCGGGCTCGATCGTGTGGTGCTCGACCTACCGGAGCCGTGGCAGTCGTGAAGCACGCGGAACGCGCGCTGCGATCAGGCGGGCTGTTGGTGGCGTACACGCCCTCGATCCTGCGGCCGTCCAGTTCCGCGAGCTCGAGTCGAGCCGGTTCGCGCTCGCGGAGACGCTCGAGGTCTGCACCGCCCATGGCACATCGACGGTCGTCGGTCGACCCGACCATCGGGTGGTCGCGCACACCGGTTTCTTACCGTGGCGCGCCTGCTCGCCGACGCCGCAGAGCCCTCCATGACACGCTCGACGTGGTCGTCGTGCTCCTCGCCGTCATGGCCGGGATCGGGGGCTACCGCATGATGAGCCACGGCGCGAGGACGAAATCGCGCTCGGCCGCCCGCGGGTGGGGCAGCCGCAGCGCGGCGGTCTCGCTGCGGCTGTCGCCGTATCTCCGCTCGCGATCAGGTCGAGGTCGAGCGTGCGATCCCCCCACCGCTCCGCCGCTCGCGGCCATGCCGGGCCTCGATCGCGTGGAGATAGGCGAGGAGCACCGACGGGGCGAGCCGGGTCGTGACGAGCGCCACGGTGTTGAGGTACGCCGGGGCCGCGGCATCCGGCCCGTCGGGTGTGATCGCCACGGATTCGATGACTTCCGCGACGCGCACATCGTCGACGAGCGGCAGGCGCGCGAGGTCGGCGACTGCCGCCCGCAGCGTCTCGGCGCGATCGCCGAGGTTCGACCCCAGCGCCACGACGGCGGCCACCGGCTCGCGGGGCGTCGACGGTTCGGCGCCCTTGAACCCCTCGGCGAGTCGGCGGCTCATCGCCCGGTCCTCGCGCGGTTCACCGTCACCGCGACATCGGCGAACGGCACCGCGATGGGCGCCGACGGCTTGTGCACGGTGACGCGGGTCATCTGCACGAGGTCATGGGCGAGCACGGCCTCAGCGATCCGGTTCGCGAGCGTCTCGATGAGGTCGACCGGGTCACCCGCGACGACTGCGGCGATCGATTCGGCGAGCTCGCCGTAGTGGACCGTGTCGGCGACGTCATCGGTCTCGGCGGCACGCGGCGGTGAGAGGAGAGCTGAGCGTCCACGACGAACTCCTGCCCGTCGCGCTTCTCGTCGGGATACACGCCGTGGTACCCGTACGCGCGGATGCCCGTGATGGTGATCTCGTCTACGAAGTCCATGTCGCTCCACTCTTCCACTGCGCGGCGACATCGAGCGCATCGACGGTGGCGGCGACGTCGTGCACCCGCACGCCCCACGCCCCCGCCTGCGCCGCCAGGACGCTCGTCACCGCGGTCGCCAGGTCTCGACGGGCGACGGATGCCTCGGCTCCGCGCGCTTCGAGCGTCTCGACCAGGAACCGCTTGCGGCTCGTTCCGACGAGCACGCGGTGGCCGAGGGCGGCGAGCCGCGGCATCCCGTGCAGCACCGCCCAGTTCTGCGCGCCCTTCTTGCCGAACCCGATGCCCGGGTCGATGATCACCCGCTCCGGGGGGATGCCGGCAGAGACGGCCGCGTCGACGCGACGCTCCAGCTCGCCGACGACCTCCGCGACGATGTCGTCGTACGCGGCGCGCGCGTACATGTCGGCGGAGTGCCCGCGCCAGTGCTGCACGACGATCTCGGCATCCGTCCCCGCGACCGCTGCCAGCATGTCGGGGTCGGCGAGTCCGCCCGAGACGTCGTTGACGATGCGCGCGCCGGCCTCGACGGCCGCGACGGCGGTCGAGGCGTTCATCGTGTCGATGCTGACCGTCGCGCCGGCTGCCGCGAGCGACCGCACGACGGGGAGCACGCGCCGCTGCTCGACGGCGGGATCCACCCGCTCCGCACCGGGACGAGTGGACTCTCCGCCGACGTCGAGCAGCGCGGCGCCCTCGGCCCGCAGCGCGAGGCCGTGCGCGATCGCCGCGTCGGCCGTCGAGGAAGCGCCCGCCGTCGCTGAACGAATCGGGGGTGACGTTGACGATCCCCATCACGAGGCACTCCATCGCGCCCTCCGTCACCGTCTGCCTGCGCCGATGAGCGCGATGAGCTCCGCGCGCGCCGCCGGGTCGGCAAGCTCGCCGCGCGCCGCGATCGTCACCGTCGAGGCATCGCGCTGACGCTCGCCGCGCATCGTGACGCACTCGTGGGACGCGTCGAGCACGACGAGCACGCCCCGCGTCTCGAGGGCATCGTGGATCGCATCGGCGATCTGCTCGCCGAGCCGCTCCTGCACCTGCGGACGCGCCGCCAGGATCTCGACGACCTTCGGCAGCGCGCCCAGCCCCACGACCCGATCGCCGGGGAGATAGGCGATGTGCGCCTTGCCGCGGAACGGCAGCAGGTGATGCTCGCACACCGAGCGGAACTGGATGTCGCGCAGCATCACGGCGCCCGACGGGGACGTCTCGGGGGCGGGGCCGTGCGAGATCGAGATCGTGTGGGCGAGCGGGGCGGTGGCGTCCTGCCCGACGCCCGCGAAGAACTCGGCGTACGCGTCGGCGACCCGCGCAGGCGTCGCCTTCAGCCCCGGACGGTCGGGATCCTCCCCGATCGCTTCGAGGAGTTCGCGGACGAGCGACGCCACGCGGTCACGATCGACGGCCACAGGCCGAGCCTACGCGGTCGCGGGTCGCGCCTGCCCGGTCGGACGGCGACGGGGCGCCTTCTCGGCGGCCGGCTCTTCCGCCTCGACGGATGCCGCGAGCCCGGCCTCGTCGCGGCGCTGCGGCACATCGACCGGCGGCTGCGTCGAGACGGGGCGGTCTTCGCTCGAGAGCCACTGCGGACGCGGCGGGAGCCGCTTGACGTCCTTGAAGATCTCGGCGAGCTCGAGGTGGTCGAGCGTCTCCTTCTCGAGGAGCTCCAGCGCCAGGCGGTCGAGCACCTCGCGGTTGGCGTTGATGACCTCGTAGGCCTCGTTGTGCGCCTGCTCGATGAGCGCCCGCACCTCGACGTCGACGCGCTCGGCGACGCGCTCGCTGAAGTCGCGGCCGTGGCCCATGTCGCGGCCCATGAAGACCTCGCCGGAGGCCGACCCGAGCTTGACGGGTCCGACATCCGTCGTCATGCCGTACTCGGTGACCATCTTGCGGGCGATGCTCGTGGCCTTCTCGATGTCGTTCGACGCGCCGGTCGTGGGGTCGTGGAACACGATCTCCTCCGCGACGCGGCCGCCCATCGCGTACGTGAGCTGGTCCTGCAGCTCGTTGCGCGTGATCGAGTACTTGTCGTCGAGCGGCAGCACCATCGTGTAGCCGAGGGCCTTGCCGCGGGGCAGGATCGTGATCTTCGTGACGGGGTCGGTGTGGTTCATCGCCGCCGCCGCGAGCGCGTGTCCGCCCTCGTGGTACGCCGTGATGAGCTTCTCCTTGTCCTTCATCACGCGCGTGCGGCGCTGCGGACCCGCGATGACGCGGTCGATCGCCTCGTCGAGCGCGCGGTTGTCGATGAGCTGCGCGTTCGAGCGGGCGGTGAGCAGCGCGGCCTCGTTGAGGACGTTCGCGAGATCGGCGCCGGTGAAGCCGGGCGTCTTGCGCGCGACGACCTCGAGGTCGACGCCGGGGGCGAGCGGCTTGCCGCGGCCGTGCACCTCGAGGATCTTCTGGCGGCCCTTGAGGTCGGGGGCGTCGACGCCGATCTGCCGGTCGAAGCGGCCGGGGCGCAGAAGCGCCGGGTCGAGGATGTCGGGGCGGTTCGTCGCGGCGATGACGATGACGTTCGCCTTCGGGTCGAAGCCGTCCATCTCGACGAGCATCTGGTTGAGCGTCTGCTCGCGCTCGTCGTGACCGCCGCCCATGCCGGCGCCGCGGTGGCGTCCGACGGCGTCGATCTCGTCGATGAAGATGATGGCCGGAGCGCTCTCCTTGGCCTGGTTGAAGAGGTCGCGGACGCGCGAAGGCGCCGACGCCGACGAACATCTCGACGAAGTCCGAGCCCGAGATCGAGTAGAAGGGAACGCCCGCCTCGCCGGCGACGGCGCGGGCGAGGAGCGTCTTGCCCGTTCCGGGAGGGCCGTACAGCAGCACGCCCTTCGGGATGCGCGCACCGACGTTCTGGAACTTCGTCGGGTCCTTCAGGAAGTCCTTGATCTCCTGCATCTCTTCGATCGCCTCGTCGGCGCCGGCGACATCGCCGAAGGTGACCGTCGGCGTCTCCTTCGTCACGAGCTTCGCTCGCGACTTGCCGAACTGCATGACCTTGCTGCCGCCGCCCTGGGCGCTCGACAGGAGGAACCAGAAGAGGAGACCCAGCAGCAGGATCGGCAGGAAGAGCGAGATGAAGCCGTCGAACCAGGTCGCACGCGGGACGGCGTCGTTGAAGCCCTCGCTCGGCGCGGCGGCGTCGACCGCCTCGACGACCTCGTCGGCGCGAGCCTGCACGTAGTAGAACTGCACGTCGTCGAGCCCTCGTAGGGCTCGGAGAGCTTCATGTCGACCCGCTGGTCGCCGTCGGTGTTCGTGACCTCGGTCACGGTGCCGCCGTCGAGCAGCTCGAGGCCCTCCTGTGTGGAGATCTGCTTGGCGCCGCCGAGGCTCGAGATGAGGGAAAAGCCCACCACGAGGAGGAACCCGATCATCAGCACGTAGAAGAGCGGGTTGCGGGTGATCTTCTTGAGGTCCATGGTGCGGGCGGAGCCCGTTCCCTTCGTCAGCGAGCCGACGCACAGCCGACGGGTGCGGCGACGGTTGGAACAGGGTATCGCGCGCGTGCCTATGCCGAATCTGTGCATTCGCCCACGGCGTAAGCCGCGGGCGTTACCCGTGCGCGCTGCGAGCGACGCTCGCGGCGTGCGGAAACGCGCGGGAACCGAGCCGCACGGAGCGGCGTCAGGCGTATACGTGCGGCGCGAGCACCGCGACGTCGCGGAGGTTGCGGTACTTCTCGGCGTAGTCGAGGCCGTAGCCGATGACGAACTCGTTGGGGATGTCGAAGCCGACGTAGCGGCATTCGACGTGCACCTTCGCGGCATCCGGCTTGCGGAGAAGAGCGAAGACCTCGATGGATGCCGCTCCCCGCGACGCGAAGTTCTCCAGGAGCCAGCTCAGGGTCAGGCCCGAGTCGATGATGTCCTCGACGATCAGGATGTGCTTGTCGTGGATGTCGGTGTCGAGGTCCTTGCGGATCTGCACGACGCCGCTCGACCTGGTGCCGGCGCCGTAGGACGAGACGGCCATCCAGTCGATCGGCACGGGGAAGGGCAGCGCGCGCGAGAAGTCGGCCATCACCATGACGGCGCCCTTGAGCACGCCGACGAGGATCGAGCTCCTTGCCCTCGTAATCGGCGGCCACCTGATCCGGCGACCTCTTGGAGCTTCTCCCGGATCTGCTCCTCGGTGAGGAGGATGTCGGTGATATCGCTCTGGATGTCGGCCGCACGCATGGTCAGAGTCTATGGGCGTGCCCTGGAGCCCGCCGCGCCGGCGCAGTGAGTTCCAGCCGGGCGCCGACACGGCGGGCGCGTGCAGCCGGGCAGATCGATCGGCCCCTGGCCCGACCAGTCGGTCACGAGCCGCGCGACCTCGAGCGTCTGGGCGCGCGTGAGGCTCTGGCCGAACTCGGCCGCGACGACGTGCCGGATGATCCGGTGGCGGAGCGCGGCGGGGTTCGCCGCCAGCGCCGGGACCGACACCGAGATGCCCGCCTCGGCGTGCTCGACGATGTCCTCGATCGTCTCGTCGATCATCTCGTCGAACGCCGTCGGCGTCTTCCCGCAGCTGCTCGGCGGTGCGGGCGAGGGCCTCGGCGATGCCCGGGCCCGAGCTCCGCCTCGAGCACCGGCAGCACCTGGCGCGGACGCGGACGCGCGCGTACGCCGGATCGGCGTTGTGCGGGTCGGTCCACGGTCGAGCCCCTCGGCCGCGCAGGCGGCGAGCGTCACCGCACGCCGCACGGCGAGCAGCGGCCGCAGCGAGGACGACGCCGTCCCCCAGCTCCGATGCGGGCGCCATCCCCTGCAGGCTCGCCGCGCCCGAGCCTCGCGCGAGACCGAGGAGCACCGTCTCGGCCTGATCATCGAGCGTGTGGCCGTCAGCACGGCCGATGCACCCAGCGCCGCCGCCTCCGCCCGGAGCGCCGCGTAGCGCGCCGAGCGCGCGGCCGCCTCCGGCCCGCCTTCCGTCACCCACCTCGACGCGCACGACCCGCGGCTCGAGCCCGAGGGCGGCGGCCTGCCCGGCAGCGGCGGCCGCGACATCCGCCGATCCCTCCTGCAGTCCATGGTCGACCGTGACCGCGACGGCCGTGACGCCGGCCTTGCGGCGCCTCGAAGGCCACCGCGGCGGCGAGCGCGAGCGAGTCCGCGCCGCCGGACAGCGCGACGACGACGGTCGAGTCCGCGGGAGCGCGGCGCGCGACCGCACGCGCCGCACCTCGGCGACGGCGGGATCCGAGCCGCTGGGCGATGGGTCACATCCTACACGGTACCGCACCCGGTCGCCCGGCCGGCTAGGCTGGTCGGGGCATCCCCACGTCTTCGAAGGAGTACCACTATGGGCGCGTACGACGCCGTCATCGAGATCCCGCGCAACAGCAAGATCAAGTACGAGGTCGACCACGGCACGGGCCGCGTCTTCCTCGACCGGATCCTGTACACGCCGATGGGCTACCCCACCAACTACGGGTTCTTCGAGAACACGCTCGGCGAGGACGGCGACCCGCTCGACGTGCTGGTGCTGCTCGACCACGACCTCGCGCCCGGCATCCTCGCGAGCGTCCGTCCCGTCGGCGTCCTCAAGATGAGCGACGAGGCCGGCGGCGACGACAAGGTCGTCGCGGTGCTCGCCAAGGACCCGCGCTGGGCGCACATCCAGGACGTCGGCGACATCAACGAGTACACGCAGAAGGAGATCACGCACTTCTTCGAGCACTACAAGGACCTCGAGCCCGGCAAGTGGGTCAAGGTCGACGACTGGGCCGACGCCGCCGAGGCGGAGCGCCTCGTGAGCGAGGCGTTCGACCGCTTCAAGGAGCACGAGGGCCAGACCGCGACCCAGGGCGAGGGCGTCGCTCCCAAGACGGCCGAGCCCGACCCGAACGTCTGATGCTCGCACGGTCGCTCGAGCGGACGGATCGCCGCGGCATCCGTCCCTTCGTCGTTCGCGAGCGTCGACGCGACGGTCAGACCGAGATGCCCCGGTCCGCCATGAAGTAGATGGGGTTCACCGGGTAGCCGTTGTCGTACGTCTCGAAGTGGACGTGGCAGCCGAACGAGTTGCCGGTGTTGCCCTCGTAGGCGATCAGCTGCCCGGCGCTCACCGACTGTCCGTAGCGGACCAGGATGCCGCCGTTCTGGATGTGGCCGTAGCCGGTGCCGATGCCGCCGCCGTGATCGATCTTGATGTAGTTGCCGTAGCCGCCGTTGGCGCCCGGCGTACACGACCGCGGCCGCTGCTGGCGGCGTAGATGCGCCGAGCCGCACCCGGACGCGAGGTCGACGCCGTAGTGGAAGCTGCTGGAGCAGTAGCCGTTGCCGCACTGCTGCGAGCGCGGGCCGTACCCCGACGTGCGCCGCCCGGATGACGGCCGCGCCCAGCCGGTTCCGATGACGGCACCGCCGTTGCCGCCGCCACCGCCGCCGCCGCCGCCGCCACCGCCGCCGCCGCCTCCGGCTGCCGCCGCCGCCGCCGCCGCGGCTTCGCGCGCCAGGCGCTCGGCCTCTTCGCGGGCGCGGCGCTCGGCCTCTTCCCTGGCCTTGCGCGCCGCCTCGACGCCCGCCTGGTAGCCGGCGATGGTCTGCGCGGTCTGGTCCTGGAGGGCGGCGAGCTGGGCCTCGAGCTCGACTCGGTGCCCCTGCTCTTCGACGAGCGCCGCCTGTGCGGCGTCGGCGGCCGCCTGGGCCTCGATCATCTTCTGCTCGGCGACCTGCTGCAGACGATCCCGCTCGTCGCGCGCGACGACGGCCTGGTCGCTCAGGCTCTGCGCCGAGTCGCGGGCCGTGATCGCATCGGCATAGACCGCCTGGTTGCGGTCGATGAGCTGGTCCATCGTGCCGAGTCGAGCCAGCAGGTCGTCGGCTGAGGCGGCCGACCCGGCGAAGAAGAGCTCGAGCGACGTGTCGTCGCCGCCGTTGCGGTAGAGCTGGGCGGCGACGCGGCCGGCCTTGTTGGCGGCATCCACCGCCTTCGTGCCCTGCTCGTCCGCCTGCTGCTGAAGCTGATCGGCGCGCTGCGAGGCATCGAAGTACGCCTGCTGCGCGACGTAGAACTCTCCCGCGAGGCGCTCGGACTCGGCCTGCGTGCGACTCACCTCGGCGGTGAGCCCTTCGATGAGTCCCTGGATCCGCTGGACTTCCTGCGCCTTGGCCGCTTCGTTCGCCGCGCGCGGCCTGCACGTCGTCCCACGACGGGTAGTCGGCGGCGAAGGCCGGCGGAAGGAGCGGACCGGCGAGCGCGGCGATGCCGACGACTCCGAGGACGCCGATGCCGAGCGCGGTCCGCCGACTGACGGAGGGCCAGAGCGCGCGACGCTCTCGCGGAGTGGGCGCACAGCCACACTCCTCGGGCGCGTCGTCGGGCTCCAAGCGAACCTCCCCGGTCGGGACAACTCTGTTCACACTAGCAACGTGAGTCACATGCGCAAGGGCTGCCGTGGCACTCCCGCCGTTCGCAGGGCGGGGCCTGAACCTCTATCGTGCGCCCTTGCGAGGCGGTTTTCCAGGGGGACGCGCCCTCGATTGGCGGTTTCGGCGGGGATTGCGTATGCTCGAGTGTCGGTAAGCGTGAGCGCCGGGCGATGAGCCAGGGGTTCATATTCGGCCCCATCGTTTAGCGGCCTAGGACGCCGCCCTTTCACGGCGGTAGCACGGGTTCGAATCCCGTTGGGGTCACCCAGCCGAATACACAACTGAATATGCATGGCCCTGTAGCGCAGTTGGTTAGCGTGCCGCCCTGTCACGGCGGAGGTCGCGGGTTCAAGTCCCGTCAGGGTCGCTTCTAAGCGACGGGCCCTTTGATTTCAGAGGGCCTTTCGTCTAGGACGCGGGTGGATGCTTCGGCATCCCCCGCGTTGGCTCTGTAGCTCAGTTGGTAGAGCGCACGACTGAAAATCGTGAGGTCACGGGATCGACGCCCGTCGGAGCCACTGGAACCCTCTTCTGGCTTCTACAGGAGGGGGTTTCTTCATTTGCCTGGTCAGTCGGGGTTTCAATAACCGCGTGCCTATCGGCTCGCCCACCGCTGCAGATCTTCGACATGGCTGCTTTCCGGCGGCTTGTGCCTGGAATGTGCCGGGAACCCGACGAAACCCGAACTAGTCGGCGCCGAGTTCGTTATCGAAGCGACTCGGGTAACAACTTGCCGGATCGAGATCCCGCTCGTCGACGTCGAAACCCAAGTCTGCGAGCGAGGCGGCCTGGCGCTGCTGGAGTTCAGACCCGGCATCCGTGCCCGTCATGCTCGGCACCCGCACCAACTTCACCAGCGAAGCGACCATGCGAGGAACATCCAGCGCGTCGAGTATCGCAGCGCTCTGCGCCGGTGAGGTCTGCCATGGCGGGGCGCCAGCGTATTTTCCGGCCCGTTCTCCATACGTATACATGCATTATGTCACAGCTTCACAGTCATTACGGAATTTAGGCTTCCCTTACCGACATGCATACGTATACTGTGGCGCCATGTCAACCACCAAGAAGCGCGCCATCGCTCTCATCGCAGCCGGGGCCATCGCCGTCCTCGCCCTCACTGGATGCGGCGCAGGCAGCCGCACCGCCAATGCGAATGCCACCGAGGTCGAATGCGACTACGAAGCCCCCGAGTCGGCGACGACCGTCAACGTCCTCGCCTACAACTCCTCCGCGATCGATCCGTTCACCGACACCATGGTGTCCAGCTGCACGAAGGACGACGTCACGGTCAAGCACGACCCGATCGACTTCGGCGGCCAGGTCACCAAGACCACCGCGACCCTCGCGGGCGACACCGGCACCTACGACATCCTCGAGACGTACGGCTTCGTGATCCCCGGGTTCGCCACCGACGAGAAGCTCGTCCCGCTGGATGACCTCTTCGAGAAGTACGCCGATGACTACGGCCTCAACGAGATCAGCGAGTCGATGCGCACGGGCATGTCGTACGACGGCAAGCTCTACGCGATCCCGATGCAGGCGCAGATGTTCGTCATGGCCTACCGTGCGGACGTCTTCGAAGACCTCGGCATCGACGTGCCGACGACCTTCCCCGAGATGATCGAGGCCGCCGAAGCCATCAAGGCGGCCGGGCTCATGGAGTACCCGATCGCGCTGCCGTGGCTCGCGACGGCAGACGTGACGCACCAGCTTCCAGGCGACGATGAACTCGCTGGGCGCCGACTTCGCCACCGAAGACGGCGAAGTCACGCTCGACACCCCGGAGGCGCAGGAGGCGCTCGAGGCGATGCTGGCACTGAAGCCGTACATGGACCCGCAGGTCACCACCTTCGACCAGCCGAAGGTGCAGCAGCAGATGTACAACGGCACCGCCGCGATGTCGATCATGTTCTCCGGCCGCATGAACGACCTGACGCTCGACACCAACAGCCAGCTGGCCGACAGCTTCGCCTTCGCCGCGCCGCCCAAGGTGAGCGACGAGGCGGAGTACCTCTACGACCGCCTCTCGATCGACGGCTGGTCGATCCCGTTCAACACCGAACTCGACCATGACATGCTCTTCGTGATGATGGCATCGGCGGTCAGCGAAGACGCGTCCAAGGCTTCGGTCCCCGCCGCCTACCCGGCGCGCGAGGGCATGGTCACCGCGGAGAACTCGCCGTATGGCGAGGCTGCGAACGAGTCGATCGCCGGCGCCATGCCCCCGGTGGTCTCGCCGATCCTGGCGGACATCACCAACGCGATCCGGCCCATCCTGATGGAGGTCATCTCCGGCAGCACCTCGGTCGAGGACGGCATGGCTCAGATGCAGGCCGCGGGCGAAGCCATCGCCGGCTGACGACAACGACCTCACCGACCCGAACGATCCATCGACTGTGGCCTGGACCCCGGTCCAGGCCACAGTGCGGCGAAGGGAATTGAACCTATGAAGGCACGCGAATTCTGGCTGCTGTTCGCACCCAGTTTCCTGGTGATGGGCGGACTCCTGGTCATTCCCCTCATCCGCACCATCCAGTGGAGCTTCGAGGAGGTCCACTACGGCACGCCCGGCACTTTCGTCGGACTCGACAACTTCGTCAACGCGCTCACCGATCGCGCGATTCGGCGAGGCCGCGCTGTTCACCATCGTCGTGACGATCATCACGACGGCGATCCTGCTCGTCCTGGGCTACATCGTCGCCACTGGGCATGAACCGCCTCACGCTGTCGCGTCCGCTGGTCCTCGGCATCCTGCTCGTCTCGTACGTGCTGCCGAACCTGGTGGGCGCCGTGGCGTTCTCCTGGCTCGTCGACGACAACTTCGGCGGCATCCTCAATCGCTTCATCGGGCTGATGGGCGGCTCGCAGGTGCTCTGGTTCACCGAGCAGGTGCCCAATGCGATCCTCATCATCGCCAACACCGTGTGGCACATGCTGCCGTTCGCGATGCTCATCATCCTGGCCGGGCTCCAGGGAGTGCCCGTCGAGCTGCGCGAGGCCGCGACCATCGACGGCGCGAGCCCGCTGCAGACGCATCTGCACGTGATCATCCCGACGATCCGCGGCGTGCTCGGCTTCGTCACCCTCATCTCGATCATGGATGTGCTGCGCATGTTCGACAACCTGATCCCGCTCTCGCCGCAGGCGGCGAACATCGGAAACGAGTCGATCATGCTCTACGTCTACTCGGTCGCATTCGCGGACGGCGCAGAGCAGCTGGGCCTCGGCAGCGCGATCAACGTGCTGACGATCCTCCTCATCCTCATCATGCTCATCCCCTTCATGCGAGGGATCTTCAAGGAAGCGAAGGCCGCACGATGACCCTCAACGCCGAGGCGCTGTCCACACGCGCCATCACCACCGGCGACATCGAGGGCAAGAGCCGCCGCACCGCGAGGACCGTCGCAAGAAGCCGGTCATCACCGGCATCCTGCTCGGCATCCTCTGCGTGCTCTGGATGACGCCGTTCATCTGGATGACCCTCTCGGTCACCAAGCCGACCGACATCGCGTTCGCGAACCCGCCGGTGTACTGGGACTACGAGCCCACGATGAAGGCGTTCGTCGACCTGTGGGAGACGACGTACTTCTCCGAATATCTCGTCAACACGCTGGTGGTCGCGGTGATCTCCACGATCCTCGCGCTGATCATCGGCATCCCGGCGGCGTATGCGCTCTCGCGGTTCCCGAGCTACGTGTCGGCGCATCCTGCTGGTGCTCGCGCTCGATCTTCCGCGCGCTCCCGCGCTTCGCCGTCGTGCTGCCGATGTACGACATCAGTCGCGCGCTCGGCATCTACGACACGACGTTCGCGCTGGCGCTCGCACTGGTCGCGATCAATCAGCCCTTCACGATCTGGCTGCTGCGGAACTTCTTCGCCGAGATCCCGCGCGAGCTCGACGAGGCGGCGATGATCGACGGCTGCACCCGGATCGGGATGCTGCGCCGCGTCATGATCCCGCTGATGGGACCCGGCATCCTGACCGCCGGCATCTTCGTCTTCCTCTTCGCCTTCCAGGAGTACCTGACGGCGCTGGTGCTGACCGACACGTCGTCCAAGACCGTTCCGGTGTTCATCGCGACGCAGCTCGGGCAGACCCTGCCGATGCTGCAGCAGGCCGGTGCTGCCTCGATCCTCCTGACGATCCCGGTGATCCTGATCGCGTTCATCGCGCAGAAGTATCTGGTGGCGGGGCTCAGCGACGGCGCCGTCAAGGGCTGACGTGCTGCCGCTCGTCCTGCTGCCCGGGATGAACTGCACGGCAGACCTCTGGACGGGATGCGGCGTGGACGACGCGCTCACACCGGTGCTCGAGCGAGCAGTCGATCGACGCTCAGGTCGATCGGCTGCTCGCCGGAGCTGCCGCCGCTGTTCGTTCTCGGCGGCCTGTCGCTCGGCGCGATCGTCGCGATGGCGCTCGTCGCCCGGGCGCCGGAGCGCGTCGATGCGGCTGTGCCTCGTGTCGACGAACGCGAAGGCGCCCACCGCCGAGCAGCGGACATCGTGGCGGAACTGGATCGACCGGCTCGACGCGGGGGAGAGCGCGCGGAGCCTGCAGGCCGACATCCTCGCCGGCTCTGCTCTCACCGGCCGCCGCGCGAGGACCGGCCCGACCTCGTGGAGCGGACGCTCGCGATGGCGGATGCGACGGGCACGGCCGCGCTGCGCGCGCAGCTGCGGATGCAGTCGACCCGCGATCGACCTCCGGCCCGGCCCTGCGAGACCGTGACCGTGCCGACGCTCCTGGTGTCGGGTGCCGCAGGATCGCGCTCTGCCCGCCCGAGTTCCACGTGGAGATCGCCGCAGAGCTGCCGCGAGCGCGCGTCGTCACGATCGACGGCGGCCACCTGCTCCCCCTCGAGCGGCCCGACTCCTTCGGAGCGCTCGTGCGGGCATGGCGCGGACCACGGCGCCTGAGCGTCGAGGCGAGGACCGCCCCCCGGAAGTCCTCGCCTTCGAGTGCGGGTCAGGCGCGCGGAGCCAGCAGTCCCTTCAGATGCGCCATGAGCGAGATACGCCAGGTTGTAGACGACGAGCTGAGCGCCGTCGTCGAATGCCGCCGCGCGGCGGCCTGTGCGGTCCCCACGATGTCCATGCGGAGCTTGCCCCCGGCGGCGATCGCCGCGTTCACCCGTGCGGTCGCCTCGCGGCAGCGGCAGATCGGCGGGTCCGGATGCCGCGGCGAGGTCGGCCGGGCCGATCATGATGCCGTCGAGGCCGGGAGTGGCGACGATCTCCGCCGCGGCGGCGACGCCGGCAGGCGACTCGATCATGCCCAGCACGAGGGTGTTCGCCGAGGAACCAGTCGCGGTGGGCGGCGGGATCGCGTCTGCGCCGAACCGTCCGGCCCGGCTGTAGGTGGCGAAGCCGCGGGTGCCGATCGGCGGATAGTGCGCGGCCGAGACCAGCGCGACGGGCATCGGCGGCGGAGTCGATGTGCGGAGCCAGGATGCCCTCGGCGCCCTGGTCGAGCGCCCGCAGGATCATGCCCGGGTCGTCCTCGCCGACGCGAACCACGACGGGCACCCGGTGGACCGCGGCGACGGCGATGTGCTGGCGCAGCGCCACGAGATCGGCGGGGCCGTGCTCGCAGTCGACCAGCACGAAGTCGAAGCCGGCGACCGCCGCCATCTCGACGAGCTCCTCACCCGGCATCCGCAGCAGCACCCCGAGGAGGCGTTCGCCCGCCTCGGCGCGTGCCCGCAGCGATCGGCGGTCACGCGATCATCCCCGCGGACAGGTCGATGTCGGCGCCGCACAGCCCGGGCATGTCGAGCATGGCGACCACGGCGCGGCCGACCTCGTCCTCGGTCACCATGCGCCCGAGCGCCGCGCGCGAGACGAAGGCGGTCTCGGCGTCGGCGATCGATCCGCCGGAGCGCTCGGCTTCGAGGCGGAAGTTGCGCGCCATGCGCGGGCCCTCGACGGGACCGGGCGACAGCGTGTTCACGCTGACCCCTGCCGGCCCGACCTCGAAGGCCAGCGTCGAGGTCAGCCCGATGACCGCCATCTTGGAGGCGCAGTACGGAGTGCGGTGCGCGAGCGGTCGCTTGCCCGACACCGAGGCGACGTTGATCACGTCACCGGCGCCGCGCTGCGATCATCGCGGGCAGGAACGCCTTGCAGAGCAGGAACGTCCCGCGCACGTTGACGTCGAACACGTCGTCCCAGTCCTCCACCGAGATATCGGTGAGCGGCGCCACGGGTCCGGGGACGCCGGCGTTGTTGACCAGGATCGACACCTCCGTGTCGGCGAGCCGCGCGCGGAGGTCCTCGACCGACGCCGGGTCGCTCACGTCGCAGGTGAGCGCGCGTGCCCGCGCGCCGAGGCGTGCCACGACGGCGTCGAGCTTCGCCTCGTCGCGTCCGACCACCACCACGTCCGCCCCGGCGGCGTGCAGTGCGGAGGCGATCGCCGCCCCCAGTCCGCTGCCGCCGCCCGTCACGAGCGCGGTGCGGCCCGTCAGATCGGTCATCGCGTGCCGGCTCCCGCGGCGAGGCTCTCCTCGATCCACGGGAAGCGTGCGACCGCCGTGACGCCACGCGCGGGCGTCGCCCGAGCGGGCGTGGCCCTCGAACAGCTCGACGCGCGCGGCCCGGCCGCAGACCTCGCCCAGCAGCGCCGACGAGGACGGGTCGTCGATCTGCTGGTAGGTCACCGTGCGCAGGTACTTGCCGACCCAGAGGCCGCCGGTGTAGCGCGCCGCGCCCAGCGTCGGGCAGGACGTGGTTCGTGCCGATCACCTTGTCGCCGTACGAGACGCAGGTGTTCTCGCCGAGGAAGAGGGCGCCGTAGTCGTGCATCTTCTCGAGGGCGTCGCGCGGCTCCTTCGGTGAAGATCTGCACGTGCTCGAACGCGAACGAGTCGGCGAGCGCGTACGCCTCGTCGATGTCGTCGACGACGATCACCTGCCCCCAGTCCCGCCAGGCCGGCTCGGCGTAGTCCTTCGTGGACATGCCGGGCAGGAGCTGCTCGATGTGCGCCATCACCTGCTCGCCCAGCTCGCGAGAGGTGGTGATGAGCACCGCCGGCGACTCCGGACCGTGCTCGGCCTGCGAGAGCAGGTCGACCGCGGTGAGGAACGGGTCGGCGTCGTCGTCGGCGACGATGAGGATCTCGGTGGGTCCGGCGAACAGATCGATGCCGACCTCGCCGAAGAGCTGGCGCTTGGCCTCGGCCACGTACGCGTTGCCCGGGCCGGCGATGAGGTTGACCGGATGCGATCGTCTCGGTGCCGACGGCCATCGCGGTCACCGCCTGCACGCCGCCGAGGACGTAGATCTCGTCCGCGCCGGCGAGCTTCATGGCCGCGACGGTCGCCGCGGGGATCTCGCCGCGGATCGGCGGCGTGCACGCGACGACGCGCGGCACGCCGGCGACCTTCGCGGTGATGATCGTCATGTGCGCCGAGGCGGTCAGCGGGTACTTGCCGCCGGGGATGTAGGCGCCCGCGGCCTGCACCGGGACGTGCTTCTGGCCGAGGAACACGCCCGGGCAGCGTCTCGACCTCGATGTCGATGAGCGAGTCGCGCTGGGCCTGCGCGAACCGGCGCACCTGCTCCTGGACGAACACGATGTCGTCGATGACCTGCTGGTCCAGGGTCGCCATGATCTCGGCGACCCGAGCGTCGTCGAGGCGGAACGCGTCGGGGCTCCACTTGTCGAACTGCTCCGAGTACTTCCGCACCGCCGCGTCGCCGTTGCCGCGGATGTCGTCGATGATCGCACTCACCCGCTCGGCGACGTCGCTCTGGGCGCTGTCGGTGAACGATTTCGACGGCGCGCTCTTCAGGTACAGGGGCATCGGTGCTTCCTCTCGGCACGGTGATCGTGCATACGTATGTTGCTATTATGCTTGCGTATGCACGCGCGGGTCAAGTCTCCGCTAGACTCGGGCGACTTGGTCGCATGCGCAAGGGGGTGGGCATGGCCGTCACGAGCCGCGACGTCGCTCGCCTCGCCGGCGTGTCGCAGCCGACCGTCTCGCGGGCGCTGCGGGACGACCCGCGCGTCTCCGAGGCGACCAAGCGAGCGTGCGCGAAGCCGCCGATCTGCTCGGCTACGTGCCGCAGCGATGCCGGCCGCGCGCTGTCATCCGGCCGCACCCGCCGCATCGGGCTGCTGGTCACCGACCTGGAGAACCAGTTCTACGCGCAGATCATCGCGCCCATGCACCTCGAGCTCGAGCGCTTGGGCTACCAGCTCATGCTGCACACCGAGACCGCCGACAACGAGACGGTCGCCGAACGGCTGATCGCGAACGGTCTCGACGGCGTGATCCTGGCCACGACCACCGTCGACTCGGTCGCGCCGCTGCGGCTGCGCGACCGCGGCCTGCCCTTCGTCTACTTCAATCGCACGGCCGTCGTTCGTCGACGCGGACGCCACCGTCGTCGCGCCGGCGCCGGGCTTCGCCGAGCCGCCGCGCGCGCCGTCGCGCTCGGGTCACCGGCGCATCGGCGCCGTCCTCGGGCCGAGCAACACCAGCACCGCGCAGTCCCGCGAGATCGCGCTGCGGGCGGCGCTCGCCGAGCACGGACTCGCGCTGGACCCGCAGAACGTGCGGCGCGGCCCGTTCGACACGCATTCCGGGCGACGAGGCGACGACGTCGCTGCTCGCCCTGCCCTGACCCGCCGACCGCTGATCTTCTGCGGCAACGACGTGGTCGCGTACGGGGCACTGAATGCGGCGCGCCGGGCCGGGCGTCCGGTCCCCGACGACGTCTCGATCATCGGCTTCGACGACCTGCCGGCCGCGTCGTGGCCGATCATCGAGCTGACGACGATCGCCTACGACTTCGCCGAGATGGCGCGCGAGGCCGCCCGGCTCGTCACGCGTCGCATCGAGCACCCCGATGCGCCGATCGCGCACGTCGAGTTCGAGACCGCCTTCATCGAGCGTCGCACGCTCGCCGCCGCCGCGGCCCGGGTCTGATCCGACGCCCCAGCCGCGATAACGAGCCTTGCGCTCGGTTGTGCATACGCATACACTGCGATGACAACCCACACTCCGCGGCACAGCGATGCACGCGGTCGACGAACAGAAGGAGCACAAGCGTGCCTCTCGATCCGGTGGCCTACCAGCCGTACGCCGACCCCGACGATTTCATCCGCGAGGTCACCGACCTCATCTGGGTGGACCGCTCGATCAGCTACATCCGCGAGAACTACGAGCCGGACTCGATCGTCCACGGCGCGTACGGCACGTCGACGACCCGCGACGAGGTCATCGAGGGCACGCTCATGCGCATCTCCGCGACGCCCGACCGCACCGGTCAGGCCGAGGACGTGATCTGGGAGGCCCGCGGCGACGACGCGTTCCTCAGCTCCCACCTCGTCCTGTCCGGCCACCTCCAGACCTCGGAGTACAGCCGGACGATCGCGAACTGCCTCTACCGTCGCGGCCGGATGGTCGAGGAGTGGGTGGTGCGCGACTCCCTCGCCGGCGCGCTGACGCGCGGCGACGACCTCGACGAACTGGCTCGCGCGCAGGCATTCCGCGGCTACACCGGGCTCGTGGACCGAGGCCGCGCCCGACCGATCCGATCGCGCAGCGGCGATTCCGGCGCCCGGCCCGGACTGACCACCGCGCCGAGGTCGAGACGGTGCTCGAGATGATCCAGACGGTCTGGAACGACCGCGACCTGCAGAAGGTCGAGACGTTCTTCCACCGCGATCTGGTGCTGCTCACCGTCGGCAACCGCGCTCGTCATCCGCCCCGAGGGCTACCGCCGCGCGCTGCTGCGCTTCCTCGAGGCGTTCCCGGCCGGGCAGTTCGAGATCCGCGACATCCAGACCAACTACGACGTCCGCTACGCCGGACTGCGCGTGGCCGTCACCTGGAAGTTCGTCGGCGCCTACAACGGCAAGCCCAACTACGGATCCGCTCACCGGCAAGCCGGTCGACGTGCTCGGCATCTCGCAGTTCACCTTCCACAACGGCGCGCTCGTCAAGGAGGTGCGCCTCTGGGACGACATCGCCCTGCGGGCGCAGATCGCCGGCGTGCGCGGCGACGAGCCCGTCGGCCCCACGAACATCTACTGACCATCCAACAAAGACAAAGGAATCAGAGCACCGATCACTGAGCCACCGACGTGACCGTCGATCAGACCGAGAGTCGAGCGTCGCACGATCCGCAAGACCGACTGGGCGCCCCACAACGCCGCCTTCATCGATTGCCGCACGCCCGGCTCGGACCGGAAGGAGAACTACGCCTTCATCGGCGGCGGCGTCTCGCAGAACGCCGGCCAGGTCATCAACCTCACCGAGCTGCACGGGTTCAACACGGGGGCCGCCGGGATGCCCAACGGCATCTCGAACAATCTCCACCTGCACTTCACCGCGGAGGTCTTCGTCAACCTCGGCGGCGAGTTCCGCCTCCGCTGGGGCATCGACGGCAAGCAGGGCGAGTACGTCAGCACCGACGGCGACATCATCTCGATCCCCACCTGGATCTTCCGCGGCTTCACCAACGAGGGCCCGGACGACGGCATCCTGTGGACCGTGCTCGGTCGGGACGTCACCGGCGGCATCATCTGGGGCCCCTCGGTGCTGAAGGAGGCCGAGTCCTACGGCCTGCACCTCACCGCCGACAACCGGCTCATCGACACGGTCGCCGGCGACGTGCTCCCCGAGGGCGTCGCGCTGATCAAGCCGATCCAGCAGAAGTACGTCGACGAGCTCACCACCTATTCCGTCGAGGAGATGCGCGGGCGCGTCATCCAGCCGGGCGACCGCGTCTACAGCCGCAACGCGCTGCTGTGCGCGAGCCTGCCCGGTGGCGGCGCGGAGCTCAGCCTCGCGATCGGGTACGGCATGAGCGAGGACCGCCGTCAGGTGCCCCGCATCCACGAGCCGCACTCGTTCAACATGGCATGGGTGCGCGCCGCAGAGGACGAGGGCCTGCTGCGCCACCGCCACGACAAGACGCAGGTGCTGCTGGTCAAGTCCGGTCGCTGGGCGATCACCCTCAACGGCGACCCGGCCACCACCGATCGAGATCGGCCCTTCCGACTCGTTCTCGGTCCCGGCCGGCGCCTGGCGCGCGTTCCGCTGCATCGAGGCCGGCGATTCCGGCGCCGGCGAGCTGCTCGTCGTCAACGCCGGCGACGACCGGGTCTACCTCGAATGGGCCCCCGAGGTCGTCGACGCCGCCCGCGACGCGGACTGGATGATCGACCCCAACGGCTACCTCGCGCCGGTCGGCGTGATGATCACCGCCACCGAAGACGACTGATCCGCATCCCACACGCCCACGCATGACCAGGTCACAGCGCGCTCCCCATCGCGGGACCTGGTCATTGCGTCTCGCCGCGACCTCCCCCGAGGTCCTTCTCGGCGACGTCGACGGCAACCTGCAGCGCATTCGGGTCGCGCTGCAGGGTGCCGTCGCGCGCGGCGCCCAGCTCATCGTGCTGCCGGAGCTCGCCACGAGCGGCTACGTGTTCGCCGATCGTGATGAAGCGGCCGCGGCATCCATCACCCGCGATCACCCCGGCTGGGCCGACCTCGCGTCGGCACTGCCGCCCGGGGTCGTCGCCGTCGTCGGCTACGCCGAACGCGACGGCACGCAGCTATTCAACTCCGCAGCCGTGCTCACCGCGGGAGCGAGCGGATCGGCGACTACCGCAAGGCGCACCTCTGGGGCGCGGAGGCGGCGCTGTTCGAACGCGGGACCGAGCGCGGGCGCCCTGTTCGACACCCCGCTCGGCCGGCTCGGCGTCGCCATCTGCTACGACAACGAGTTCCCCGAAGTCCCCCGTCGGCTGGCGCTCGCGGGCGCGGACATCCTCGCGCTGCCGGTCAATTGGCCGCTCCTCGCCCGACCGGACGGCGAGCATCCGCCCGAGACGATCCAGGCGATGGCCGCGGCACGGTCCTCACGACTGGCGACGGTCATCGCCGACCGATCAGGCGCCGAGACGGGGCGTGGCCTGGACCGGAGGCACGGCCGTCATCGACGAGGACGGCTGGGTCGCGGCGCTGCCCGATGAGAGCGGGTCCGCCGTCGCCACGCTCACACTGCGCTCCCCGGGCGACAAGTCGCTGCCGCCGCACAACGACCTGTTCGGGGATCGCCGACCGGAGCTGTATTGAGGGACGGATGCCGCGGCATCCGTCCCTGCCTCACTCCGCGCGCGATCGCCCCTCGTGCTCGCCGACCTTCGCCAGCAGCGTGCGCTCGGCGAGCTCGGCCAGGCGCCGCGTCGCCGGCGACAGGTAGGCGCCCTCGCGCTGGACGAGCGCGATCGTGTCGTAGAGGGGCTCGGCGAAGGGCGTGACGTCGATCCCCGGCGGGAACGACGGCGACTCCGCGATCGTGCGCGACACGATCGTGTCGGCCGCCCCGGTGGCGACCAGGCTCAGCGCCGTCTCGACATGCTCGACCTCGATGGCGGGGTCGATGGTCAGCCCCTCGAGGCGCGCTCGCTCGAGCAGCTGCCGCCGGGTCGGGTCGCTCCATCCCGCGTACGCGTCGTAGAGCACGAGCTTGGCGCGCGCGACCTCGTGGATGGTCACCGGGCCCTCGCTCGGCGATCGGTGGGTCGACGCGTACAGCACCTCGTCGCGGAACAGGGGTTTGATCTGCAGGCCCGACTCCTCGACGGGCAGCACGAGCAGCCCGGCCTCGATCTCGCCGGAGGCGATGGATTCGGCGACGAGCGCGGAGTTCAGGCCGACCAGCCGCACTTTGACCTTCGGATGACGACGGTGGAACCGCTGCACCAGGTCGGACAGGTCGTAGTACGCGGCGTTGCGCAGCACCCCGAACGTGCAGGTGCCCCCTTCGAGCGAATGGATCGCGGCGACGGTCTCGATGCCGTTGGCGATCGCGCTCACCGCCAGCTCGGCATGCTCGCGCAGGGCGAGCGCGGAGTCGGTCGGCGTGAGCCGCCGGGCCCCGCGGGTGAACAGCCGCACGCCCAGCTCCTTCTCCAGGCGGGCGACGAGCTCGGAGACCGACGCCTGCGTCGAGTCGAGTTCGACGGCCGCCGCGGTGAACGATCCGAACTGCATCGCGGCCAGGAATGCCTTGAGCTGTGTGATCGTCACGAGCCAATGGTAAACCCTGTGGTTTTCATCGTATCCACTGGGCTTGTGCGATATCAGCGCACCCGCCTACCGTTTTCATATGCGCTACAGCCCCGCCCTCCTGCAGAGCCTCGAAGGCTCCTTCCGCCACCTCAAGACCCCGCTCATCGACGCGCCCGCGGCACAGCGCGACCCCGCCGTCATCGAGACGGTGTCGGCGATGCTCTCCGACATCCAGCAGCGTGGCCTCGATGCCGTGCTCGACTACGCCCGCAAGCTCGACAACTACCAGGGCGGCGACATCGAGCTCAGCGCGGAGCAGATCGCGACGAGCGGCGACCGCCTGCCCGCCGACCTCCGCGAGGCGATCGAGCTCGGATCGGCGCGCACCAAGGCGTTCGCCGCCGAGCAGCGCGCGCACCTCACCGACTTCGAGACCGAACTCGTCCCCGGTCTCATCACCGGAGCCCGCTACATCCCGGTGTCGCGCGTGGGCGCCTACCTCCCGGCGGGGCGCTTCCCGCTGACCGCGAGCGCGTTCATGACCGTCGGCGTCGCCAAGGCCGCGGGCGTTCCCACCGTCATCGCGTGCACGCCGCCCCAGCCGCACGGCGGCGCCAACGACGCCGTCGTCTACGCCGCCCACCTCTCCGGCGTCGACCGCGTCTTCGTCCTCGGCGGCGTGCAGGCGCTCGCTGCGATGGCGTACGGCCTGCTCGGCGAGCTGCCGATCGACATGCTCGTCGGCGCCGGCAACGCGTTCGTCGCCGAGGCGAAGCGCCAGCTCTTCGGCGCCGTCGCGATCGATCTGCTCGCCGGCCCCTCCGAGGTCGCCGTGATCTCGGACGAGACCGCCGACCCCGAGATCGTCGCCGCCGACCTGCTCGGCCAGGCCGAGCACGGCCCCAACTCGCCCGCCGCCCTCGTCACGACCTCGGCCGAGCACGGCCGCGCCGTCATCGAAGCGGTCGAGCGTCAGCTCGGCGAGCTGTCCACCGAGCCGATCGCCGGCCCCGCGTGGCGCGACTACGGCTCGGTCACCGTCGCGAAAGACCGCGAGACCGCGGTCGCGCTGATGGACGACCTCGCCCCCGAGCACCTCGAGATCCTCACCGCCGATGACGCCTGGTACCACGACAACCTGCGCAACTACGGATCGATCTTCCTCGGACCGTGGAGCACGGTCGCCTACTCCGACAAGGGCATGGCGGGAACCAACCATGTGCTGCCGACCGCCGGCGGAGCCAAGCACAGCGCGGGGCTCTCGGTGTCGCGGTTCCTCAAGCCGCTCACCTACCAGCGCATCGCACGCGAGGCCACGCCCGCGCTGGCGAACGCGGTGCAGGTCATCTCCGACTCCGAGGGCATGGCCGCGCACAGCGCGACCGCCACGATGCGCCTCGCGACCTATCAGGACGACCAGCCGGCAGTATGAAGCAGGATCTCCCGACGGGTTTCGGGCTCGGGGCGGTCGATCATGTCGAGCTGACTCTCGTTAGCGATGGCCCGTCCCGGCGACTGTACGGTCGGCGGAACGGGCCATCGCCATTTCGTTATTCGACGATGCCCAGTTCTCGCACGTCTACGACGTCGCCCTCGTCCATCCAGCTGGTGCCATCGAACTGGCTGAGCTGGTACTGGAAGATGATGCGCCCGAACGGCCCACTGTTGAGGGTGACCCCGTCACGGAGGAGGGCGATCTCTTCACCGTCGAAGGCATCCCATGCGGTCACGATGCCCTCGCTGTCGACCGTCTCGGCTCGCTCGATCGCCGAGACGAGCGCCGCGCCGACGCCGTAGCCGTGCAGCGCGAGCGCGTTGCTGGCATCCGCTTCATGTCCCGAGGCATCCATCGCCGCGTAGTAGTCGTCGAGTGAGGCGTCACCCTCGAAGCGCGGGTCGGACGGGTCCTTGGCGAACTGGAACGCGTACACGTCGGCGACGGCCTCCGGACCGGCCTGGTTGATGAGCGTGTGGAAGTCCGACACGGTCGACGCGACGAACGTGGTGGGGTGCCAGTCGATCTGCTCGAGGTACGACGAGCGTCGCACCGACTGTCGGGGCGCCGATGTTGATGATGACGGTGTCAACGCCGGCCGCCTGGAACTCGCTGACCTGCGCGCTGAGGTCGGACGTGCCCGGAGCGACGAGTGCTGTCTTCACGGGCACGACGCCCTCCATGGCGAGACCCGCGAGCTGGCTCTCGGAGAGGTCGTTGTTGAACCCGATGTAGCCGACGACGGCATCCGGCTGGTTCTCGTTCAGCCACTGGCCCTGCAGCTGACCCTCCCATGCGACGTCGGGCCAGAACGCCCGCTGCAGCGGGTAAGTTCTCGATGTCGCTCAGCGGGCTGTTTCCTGCGAGCGACACGCCCATGACACCCGCCTGCTTGAGGTAGTCACGCCCCGCGATCGAGATCCCGCCGAAGTTGACGACGGCGATGGCGCCGTCCTGTTCGACGAACTTCTTCTCGTTCTCCACCAGACGGGCCGGGTCGTACGCGTCGTCCGCGGTGACGAGCTCGATCTCGCGCCCATTGATGCCGCCATCATCGTTGACCTGCTGGATGTACGCCTCCAAGCCGGCCAATCCCGGCGCGACCGCGGCCGAGCGGGCCGCTCTGCGGCCAGCTCGCCCCGATGACGATCGGCTGGTCACTGTCTTCGGCAGCGTGGTTGCGGCAGGGTCGTCCGCCGTGCGGGCGGTGCACGCCGTCAGAGCGATTGCCGCCATTGCGATCGCGGCGACACGAATCGCCACGTTGCGCTGTCGTGCTGTGTTCATGTGAGTTCCTCTCGGTTGAGTGGGATTTTCGGTGGGGGATGGGTCGGAATGGGGACTGCGCGGCGTGACGTCAACGCACGCAGGAGCGCATGCACGCCTCCGGCGATGCCGTTCGGCGCGAGAATGACGCAGAGCCCGAGGATGACGGCGAACGCGCAGCTGAGCGAGATAGGCCGATGCCTGCCCGGGGACGACGGCGCTGGTGAGCGTCGGAAGGTAGACGACCACGGCGGCGCCGATCACGGCTCCGATCCATGACCGGCTGCCGCCGACCACGGATGCGACCAGGAGCGAGATCGACAGGATGAGCGGATAGGACTCCGGAACGACCAGGCCCAGCACCAGCCCGAACAGCCCCCCGGCGAGCCCCGCGACGCCGCGCTGAGGACGAAGAACTGGAACTTGATGCGGTCCACGCGTACGCCGTTGGACACCGCCAGGATCCTGCCGGCCCGCATCGCGGCGAGGGCGCGGCCCGGTCCGACCCGAGACGACCCTGTGGAGCAGGAGCAGCACCGCCACGAGCAGCGCGAGGACGACGATGTACATCCATTGCTCGTCGGTCAGCGACGAGATGGGAGAGGCGAACGGCTTGAAGGGAAGGATGACCCCGGCCTGTCCGCCCGTGAAATCGGAGAACCGATACAGCACGATGGGGAACAGCGCGGCGATGACGATCGTGAACAGACCCAGGTTGAAGCCGCCGAGCCGAACGGCCGGGATGCCGATGACGACGCCGACGACGACGCATGCGAGGACCCCCGCGGCGAGCCCGCCGATCACGGGCAGACCCAGGTACTTGATCGACATCATGGTCGCATACCCGCCGACGCCGAAGATCGCGCCGTGGCCGAGGCTGACCTGGCCCGAATACCCCATCACGAGGTTGAGGCTGGCGACGCACATCGCGACCGCCATCACCCGGCAGAGGTTGAACAGGTCGTAGTCGCTGACGAGGAAGGGCACGGTGAACGCGGCGGCGACAGCGACGACGTCGTCAGCCGATGACGGGCGCCGCCGGACGGGGGACGAGATCGGGGGAGCTCATGCGCGCACCACGCTTTCTCGGCCGAACAGGCCCGCCGGCTTGATGAGGACGACCACGAGGACGACCGAGAACGCGAGGACGACGTTGAGGTCGCCGCCGAGACCCGGTACGTAGCGACCACCGATGGCGGTCAGCACGCCGATCAGCAGTCCTCCGATCGACGACGCCGATCCGGCTCGTGATGCCGCCCAGGTTGGTCGCCGCGAGTGCCATGAGGAGTGGGATGGTCATCATGCCAGGCGAGAGTCCGAGCGTCGGGGCCGCGACGACCCCGGCGACAGCGCCCACGGCGCAGGCGCTGCCCATCCGGCGGATAGCCAGATCCCGGCGCGGATGCCGAGGAGTGCGGCGGACTTGGGTTCTGCGCGACCGCCCGCAGGCGCAGCCCACGTTGGTCCGGGTGAAGACACGGCCATGATCCCCATCGCGCGCGACGAAGAGCGCGCCGCCGAGCTGCTGCGCGGTGAGCCGCAGTCCGCCGAATTGGAGCACCCAGTCTCCGAATGGGCTCGGGAAGCGGCGCGGATCGCTCCCCCACGTGATGGCGACGAGCGCATTCAGCCCGAGCAGGAGCGTCACCCCGATCGTCATCAGCGGAGTCCTCCGCGGTGGGCGGGCACGAACCGGATGATCCCCTGATAGATCCCCGCGCCCAGCAGCGCGGACGCCACGACGGCGATCGGGATCGCCACCCACATGCTCCACCCCCAGCCCAGGACCATCCATGCGATGTACGCGGCGATAACAGCCAGTTCCCCCTGCGCGAGGTTCAGCATCCCGGTGCCCTGGAAGACGACGCTGAGCGCGAGCGCGAGCGCGGCGTAGACGGTTCCCGTCATCGAGCCCGTCCAGGACGATCTGGAGAAACTCCGTCATTTCTCCACCCCTTTCCGGCTCGATCGGTGCCGGCGCGGCATCCGCGCTCGGCTGTTCTGCGCGACACCGAGGTAGCTGCGATGGATGGCGTCGACGGTGGCCAGATCGTCCGCCGGACCGTCGTGCACGATACGGCCCCGCGAGAGAAGGACCGCTCGTCGGCGATCGCCGAGTGAGAGGCGGGCGTTCTGCTCCGCGAGCACGATCGTGAGCGACCACTCGTCGCGAAGCTGCTTCAACCGCCCGAAGAGCTCCTGGGCTGTCAGCGGCGCGAGCCCGAGCGAGGGCTCGTCGATCAGCAGCAGGCGCGGCGTGCCGAGGAGTGCTCGCGCCACCGCGAGCATCTGGGCCTGGCCGCCGGAGAGCGCCCCCGCGGGTCGCCGACGGAACTCCTGGAGGATCGGGAACGTCTCGTAGACGAGCCGAGGTCGGCCGGGACTTCGCTTCGGAGCTGACGGCCTCGTGCGATCGCACCCAGCCGGAGGTTCTCCTCGACGGTGAAGTCTCCGAACGTTCCGCGGCCCTCCGGAACGTGGCCGATGCCGAGCTTTGCGATCCGCGCGGTCGAGGCGTGGAGATGTCGGTCGCCGTCGAAGACGCCGCCGCCCCGATGAGTCGATCGCGCGGGAGATCGCGCGCAACAGCGACGTCTTTCCTGCGCCGTTCGCGCCGAGCAGAGCGACCACGATGGCCCCTCTTCGACCGAGAGGTCGATGCCGTGGAGCACTTCGACCCGTCCGTATCGGGCGCGGAGCCGCGGATTTCGAGGAGCGTCATGACCTCACCTCCACTTCCGTGCCGAGGTATGCCGCCACGACCGCCGGGTTCTTCTGGATCTCGGCCGGGGTGCCCGTGGCGAGAAGTCGACCCGCGTCGAGCACGGCGATCCAGCGAGATGTCCGCATGACGAGCGACGACATCGTGCTCGACGAGCACGCATGTCATCCCGGTCCGCTCCCCGTACTCGGCGACGAGGGCGAGGAGTTCGTCTGCCTCGGACTCGCTGAGGCCGGCAGCAGGCTCGTCCAGCATGAGCAGTCGTGGGCGCGAGACCAGCGCGCGGGCCACCTCGACCCGTCGACGATCCGCGTGTGCGAGCGATCCGGCCGGTCGCTGCACGAGGCTCTCGACTCCGCGGCCACGACCGCCTCCCACGCGGCGGCTCGGGTCTCGGACTCCTCCGCCCGCGCGCGCCGGCTGGCGAACGCACCGCCGCTATGCCGCTGCGTGCCCAGGCGCTCGCCCCGAGCATGACGTTGTCCCAGACCGACGAGTGGTCGAGGAGCGCCGGCGTCTGGAACGTGCGGGCGATCCCGCGCTCGCGCGCTGGTGCGCGCGCAGCTGACCGATGGAGGCGCCGTAAAGGTCGATCTCGCCCTCGTGCCGGTAGATCCCGCCGATGCAGTTGAACAGCGTCGTCTTGCCTGCACCATTCGGACCGATCACAGCGGTCACGCCGCCTGACGGAACGTCGAAGCTCACGTCGTCCAGGGCGCGCACGCCACGGAACGAGATGCCGACGCCCCGCAGGCTCAGCGCCGGTTCGCCATCCGGGGGTATCACCGGTCATGCGAACTCCACCCGGATCGGCAGTGTCTTCCACGCCCGCATCGTGTTGTTGAGGTGCCGCTCAGGTTGACCGACGAGCTCGATCGTCCGGATGCGGCGCGCCATTGCTGTGATGAGCGCCACGGCCTCGAGCCGGGCGACGTGCTGTCCGACGCACTGGTGGATCCCCATCCCGAACCCGACGTGACCGGACGGGTCCCGAGTCGAGCGTGAACGTGTCGGGATCGTCCCAGTGCCGCGGATCGCGGTTGGCCGAGCCGAGGAACATCAGGATCTTGCGACCCCGCGGAATGAGCGCGCCGTCCGATCTCGACGTCGGTCGTCGCGGTGCGGAAGAAGGTCTGGACGGGCGACTGCCAGCGCATCGCCTCGTCGAAGGCGTCGCGCACCAGGCCGGTCGTCGCGCAGCCGTCGCCACGCATCGGGGTTGATGGCGAAGGCGTAGAGCAGTGCGCCGATCGCGTTGACGGTCGTGTCGACACCGGCGGACAGCAGTGAGCGGACGATCAGCGGCGCTTGCCGTTGGTCAAGTCGCCGTTGTCGGCCGCCGCCCAGATCTTCGCGCCGAATCCGTTGTCGGCGAGCGCGTCACGCGCGCACTGTGCATTCACCCATGCGGCGTGCTCGGCGATGGCGGGCTGCCCGCGGCCACGAGATAGTTCTCCGGGCCGAACGAGTTGAACAGGTGAAGTCGCCGTAGGGCAGGAGGTGTTCGCGTCCCGCTTCGCGCAATGCCGACCGCATCCGGGAAGACCCGCAGCGGAAACGCCTCGGCGAGGCGCGGCACGGCGTCGAACTCCGGTGCCCGCCACCAGTTCCTCGACCAGCGTTGTCGGCGTCGGCGTGCCATCTCGGCGCGAGGTTCGCGCAATTCGTCGCGGCCCGAGGATCTGGCCAGCACCGCGCGTGGCGCGTCGTGGTGGGGCGGGTCGGCCTCGAGCAGCAGGCTCGGTGGGCGCCACGGCTCCTCGTCGCGAAAGTTGGTCAGACCGACGCCGGCTCCGATGACTCGAACGACTGCCAGTCGAGCAGCGCGGACCTCACCGTCCGTAGCGGCCCATCGCGTACACGCCGTAGCTGCGCAGGTAGACCACCTCGCCGGCTTCGCGAAGGCGCTCCTGGATCTGCCACGGACCGTCAGGATCTCTTCGCCGAACGGGTCGTCGTCGCTCACGGGGTAGCCCGCTGCGGGATGGTCGCGGTCATTGGTGTCTCCTCCTCGAGATCATCGGGACGCGCGTACAGCGCGAGGTCAGCTGGTCGCGTGCGGGCGCGCGAGACGCAGAGGAAGAAGCAGTCGTCGATCGGCCCGCTCGTCGTCGTCGAGGATCGAGTCCGGTGGTCGGGCTCGCCGGCGAGCACGGCGGTCTCGCAGGTGCCGCACACGCCCGCGCGGCACGACGATAGGATTCGAACTCCGGCGCGTCGCGGAGTGCGGTCGAGGATCGGACTCGCCGGGTTCGACGTGCACCGTGCGCCCCGACCGGCTCCGTCGACTCGATCGTCGAACGCAGTGGTCGCGCCGGCGAGTCGTAGCTGGGTGGCCGTGAATCGTTCGATTCGCACCCAGCCCCGCGGCCCGATGTGGTGCGTGCTCGCGGACGGCGTCGATGAGCGCAGCGGGCCCGCAGGCGTACACCTGCGTGTCTTGGCGTGGACTCGCCGATCCACTCCCGCAGGTCGCCCTCGCCGCGTTCGTCGTTGGGCCACAGGCGGACCCCGTCGCCGGCCGGCGAGTTCGTCGGCGAAGGCCATGCCCTCGTCGCCGCGCCCGCAGTACAGCAGCTGCCAGTCGGCACCCGAGGGTGCGCTTGCGCGCGACCATCGGCAGGATGGGCGTGATGCCGATTCCGCCGGCGATGAAGAGGTAGCGGTCCGCCGGGAGCCGAGCCGGAAGTTGTTGCGGGGACCGCCGAACCGACACTTGTCACCGACCTGAGAGCTGTCGTGCACGAACCCGAGCCGCCGCGCCCGGCCGGCTTCCCGCAGCACGCGCGATGCGGTACTCGAAGGGATTCCACGCGGTCCCCGCACAGCGAGTACTGCCGTGTCGACCGTCGGGCAGGACGAGGTCGATGTGGGCGCCCGGGGTCCAGTCGGGCAGCCGCGCGCCATCCGGTCGGCGCAGTCGCAGAGCGCCACATCGCGGGCGACGAGCTGCTTGTCTGCGAGCACCAGCACATCGGCGCTCGCCGTTCCGACCACGCGGGGTGAGTCCGTGATCACGCGGGCTCCGCCATCCGGTGCGCGATTCCGAAGATCAGGCCGGGTGCGTCGGCGTCCCGATTTCCCTCGAGCTGCCATTGACCCAGCTGCACCGACGCTTCGACGACGGCCCGGGCACGCGGAAGTCGCCGGGCGTGGAACGCGTCCCACAGCGCCTGGTCGACAGCATCCCGTGCGATGAGGAGTTCGGTGAGGACGAGCGCGTCCTCGAGTCCCTGCGCGGCGCCCTGCGCGATCGTCGGAGGGCAGCTGTGAGCCGCGTCGCCGATGATCACCGCGCGACCGCGGTTCCAGGGCTCATCGACCATGTGGGCGGTGAACCAGGTGTAGTTCGCGCGCGCGCCGTCCTCGAGATCGCGCCGGATCGAGTTCCACGGACCGTCGTAGGCGCGCGACTCCTCGATCATGATCCGGGTCGCCTCGTCGGCCGAGACTCCGAACCGGTCCTCTGCCTTTCCACCAGGATCGCGTACATCGAGTCGTCGCCGGTCGGGGTGTATCCCGCGATGTAGACGGGGCCGCCGTAGTACAGCTCGCTGCGGGTGACCTCGGCAGGGCGCGAGACGAACGTCCGCCAGATCCCCATGCCGGTCGGCTGAGGCTCTGTCTCGATCCCCATCAGCGACCTGACCGTCGAGTGCAGGCCGTCGGCGCCGATGAGCAGGTCGTAGGTTCCGGCATGGGTGCCGTTGACCTCGACGTCGATCCCCGCGTTCGTCTCCGTGAAGGCGGTGACCTTGGCGTCGAAGCGGATGTCGGCACCGGCGCGCACCGTGTGACCGAAGAGGATCTTGGCGAGCGCGGGACGCGGCATCCCCATCGCCGACGGGTAGTCGGGGCCCCCCGTCTTCACGTCGGGAAGCTCGGCGACCACCGGTGCGCCGGGGCCGGGTGCTCGCAGGTTGAGGCCCACGAAGGGGAAGCCGGCGTCGCGGATGTCGTCCCAGGCGCCGAGGGCATCGAACACGCGCAGGGCGTTTCCCTGGAGCGTGATCCCGGAGCCCAGGGCCGCCAGCTCGGGCTTCGCCTCGAAGATGTCGACGCGGACACCGCTCTTGGCGAGTTGGATCGCTGCGGCCATACCTGCCACTCCGCATCCGGCGATCGCCACGGTTTTGACTGCAGTCATTTCAGAACCTCTCTGTTCCGTCTTGGGTGTTCTTCGTCGCGGGATGTCTCGTCAGAGAATCGCGACCGGGTTGATGGGTGAACCGACGGCGCCGGTGATCGGCAGCGGCGCCGCCGACAGCAGGAAGTCGTAGCGGCCGCGCTCCAGGCACGCGAGCGCGAGCTCATCGAGGTCGCCACCGGAGGCAAGAGCCGAGAGCCGATCTCAGTCGGGGTCGGCGAGGAAACGAGTTCAGGTCCGATGCGGCGGTTCGGGACCCGGGTTCACCCGGCTCCCGAGCGCACTCAACCGTGCTTCGTGTAGGGGTTGAAGAGGGCGGCCTTGATCTCGTCGGGCACGCCTTCTTCGGTGGCCGACGGGCCGTCGGCGGGCGGGAACGACTCGGTCATCGACATCGGGCATCGCGCCGTTGCGGAACATGTTGCTCGAGCCGAGTCGAGGGCTTCCAGGTGTTGGGCTCCCAGTCCGGCACGTAGTTGCGGTACCCCCCGGTGTTCAGCTCGATGCGCAGCGATGAGGGCTCGCGGTAGTAGAGGAAGCTCTGCTCGCCGATGCCGTGGATGGAGGGCCCGTACTCCATCGGGGTGCCGTTCTCCATGAGCACGTCGGCGGTGATCAGCAGCTCCTCGCGGGTGTCGACCCAGAACGCGAAGTGGTTGACGCGGCCGGATGACTCGAGCTGTCGAGGACGACGCCGAGGTCGTGCGACTTCTCGTTGGTGGTGAGCACGCGAGAACACCGAGATGGGCGCCTCGTCGAGGATCGTCTTGGCCATGATGCGGAACCCGAGCACCTCGTTGTACCACTCGGCGAACGCGTTGACGTCGCTCGCGGCGATCGTGACGTGGTCGAGCTGGCGGGGCGCGCCGGCGACGGCGCTGCGCTTCTCGGGACGGTCCGGGTAGATCGACGCCACATGTACCGGGTCGCCGGTGACGCTCGACCTCCCAGTGCAGAGTCATCGTGTGGCCCCACGGGCCGTGAATCGATATGCGCGACCGATCTGTGTCCGTCGAACCACTCTCCCTGGACGCCGGCCGCCTCGACGCGCTTGGCGGCCGCCTCGAGCGCGTCCGCGCTGGAGGTGCGCCATGCCATGGTCTCGAGCGCCGGCTCGTCGCCGGGAACGACGACGACGCGAGTAGGAGTAGTAGTCGCCCCAGCAGCGCAGGTAGACACTTCCATCGACGCGGTCGACCTCGGTGAGCCCGACCTGGTTCACGTAGAACGCGACGGACGCCTCGACGTCGGGAGACGTGATCTCGACGTACGAGAGGTGGGACAGCAGCTTGATCATCTTCGATCCTTTCCGACGGGCGGCTTCGCCCTGGATCAACTGTGAAGCCCCAGCGATATCAGGGAATCCGGATCTCTCGATCAGGGTTATAGGGTTCGTCTATAACGTCGCCGTTGCGACGCCAGGAGGAAACGTGAAGTCAGAGGCCCCGCTGTCGCGTCTCGATCTGAACCTGCTGGTCGCTCTCGACGCGCTCCTGAGCGAGCGCAGCGTCAGTCGTGCGGCGGTTCGCCTTCACCTGAGTCAGCCCACACTGAGCGCGTCACTCGCGCGGCTGCGGACTCACTTCGGCGATCGAACTGCTCGCGCGTCGAGGGAACAGCTACGACTTGACTCCACTGGGCGTCCGGCTCGCCGAGCATGTTCCCACTGTCCTGGAAGGCGCGCGACGGGTGTTCGAGATAGAGCCCGACTGGGATGCCAGTGCCTCGACGCGGGAGTTCTCGATCTACATGTCGGACTACGGGATGGCGACGCGTCGCGCCGATCGTGGCACGCATCAGCCGCAGCATCGCACCCGACATCCGATTCCGGTTCCTCCTGCACAATCCGGCGATCGTCGACGAGGCGACCGAGCGACTGCGCACCGTCGACGGGATCGTGCTGCCGCACGGCTTTCTCTCGGACATGCCCCACACGGATCTCTGGCGCGACGAGTGGGTGGTCGTCGCATCCACCGAACACGCCGCGGCGAAGACGGGTCTCGCCTTCGAGGACCTCGCTCACGCGAGCTGGGTATTCAGCTACCAGACCCGCACCGCGTTCACATCTGCCAGCCGACAACTCCAGCAACTCGGACTCGAGCCGCGCCTCGAGGTCGTCGTCGAGAGCTTTCTCGCAGTCCCCCAGTTCGTCGTCGGGACCGACCGCCTCGCCATGGTGCAGCGAGGAGTAGCTCGCCTCATCGAGCGATTCGAAGGAGTCGTTCTGCTCGAGCCCCCCTTCGAGGCCACGCCGCTGTCGAACGCGCTCTGGTGGCACCCGGCCTATCGGAACGACCCCGCGCACGCCTGGATGCGAGGAGTCTTCGTCCACGCCGGCGAACTGCTGATGCGAGAACTCAGCGATGGGGCCGTTGTCCCATAATCGCGAGCGAACACGGGACGTGCATGTGGACTGGGCCGGGCGAAGCCGGGCTAGCAGGAGGCCAGTCGGGTGACCGCGGTCATGCCCGGCACCAGCTCGTTTGGTGACGTCGCGTCGACCGACTGGCCAGTCGTGTTGATCACGTGGTCGATGGCGCCGGCGACGATGATCGCCGACGATAGCGCCGCGAACCTCACATGATCCGCGACGGGCGCTTTGATCGCCGCGGACACTCGGATGTGCGAGGGTGTGGGCTGGGAGAGTCCGGCGAAGAACAGGCCGTAGATCGCCAGGCCCGTCGCTTGGTGACTTCTTATTCCCGGGGCCACCACATACGAGGCGTGCCCGTTGCTTTCGCCGTCCATCCAGTCCGCCTGGGTGGGAACGTCATACGGGAACTCGCTCTGGTAGTAGACGGTGGTGCCGAGTTCGCCGTTCCAGACGACCTGATTCTTCTGGAAATGCTCGACCATGAGTCCGGTCGCGGTGACGTTGCAGCCGTTGACCACCAGTCCGTAGTCGGCCAGGTTGCTCGTCCACCCCGCTCCCGCGCCGTGGTCAGCGCGCCAGATCCAGCAGTCGTCGAGGATGACGTTGTCGCTGTTGATTTCCAGCGCGATGCGGACCTGTCCGTTGGTCCGGCCGCCGACCCGGACGAAGACATCGCTGAGCGAGGTGGGTTCATCGAATTCGAGAAGGCGTGGTCTTCCCGCTTTCGCCGATGCGGATCAGGATGTCGGTGTCGGTGCCGGCGTCGACAGTGACCGCCGAGATGATGACCCCGTTCACGTCTCCCACGGTGAGGGCGCTGATTCCCGGGGCGGGTACGAGGGTCGCGAATCCCAATCCCAGGATGACGGTGTCGTCGCGATCGACCAGGATCGGCGCCTCGAGGGCATAGATGCCCGGCGTGAGGATCAGATTCTTTCCCGCCCCGAGCGCCATGTTGATGTCGGCGGCGGTGTGCCCGGGGTTTGCGATGAAGAAGGCGTCGAGCGGCAGCGGCGGTTCCGTCCTTCGGCCCGGTTGTCCAGTGCGTGCCGGACGACATGTGCTTCACGTGCGGCACGAACACTTTGTACGCGTCGTCATCGTCGATCATCAGGAACGGCGCTTCGCGCGATGTGGGGGTGTGGGCGAGGCTTGTCGTGCCGTTGCCGACGAAGTCGGACGGTGGTGCTCCTTCCACGCCGGAGAAGACGGTGTTCACACCGACGCCGTCCCACGCGCCGATCCGACTGTCACGCGTGTACCACTGCGCTTGAGCGGGACCGACCGTTGCGTCTCCGCTGATCACGGCGCCGTCGATCCGACTGTTGATCAGCGTCGATCCGAAGGCGTTGCTGGGGACCTTCCCGGTGAGATCGAGGCTTCCCATGATGTGCACACGTCGGAGCGGCGTGGCCTGCGAGACCGCCCAGGTCATCGTGTGAGGGTCCGCGACACCGTGCGGTGACTCGCTTGCCGCGTCCGCCCCGACCGGACGCTGGATGGGATTGATCGCGATGTTGCTCAGTGATCGGAAGAAGTTGGTGAGCGTGTCGCCGGGGTCTACGTGCAGCGCCCCGTTGATCAGGACGTCGTCGGGTGACTGGCCGAGGCCGGCGATCGCCGTGTAGTACCCGACGGTGGCGTTGACGATCCCCTCAGCACGCGAAGGGATCGTCCTGGCCGGATGCATCGCCGTAGGTGCCGGGTCTGAAGAACACCGCGTGCCGGCCGTCACCGAACTCGCTCTCATCCGAGATGCTCAGCAGGTAGGCATTGATCTCGTCGACCGGGGTGTCCGGCGCGAAGATCTTCACGTTCGGTCCGAAGTCCGGGTCCGCATGGCGTGCTGATGCCGCGTCCTGCTGTGGTTCTCGCATCTCGTTTACCTCTGGCGTAGTGATTGACTTGTTTCGATCCTGGCCGCCGAGGCGACAGTGAAAGATCATCCCGCGCACGCCTACCTCCGCTATCGGTACGAACTCATCCTGAGTGCGGTTCAGAGAGCCTTCGAGGAGGCCCAGGCGGATGGGGACCTCGTGGGCGGAGTGTCCCTGGCGAAGAAGCCCAGCTGTACGCCGCCCTCTCGGACGGCCTACAGCTGCAGCACCGCTATGGTGTCGGCCAGGTCGGTCAGACTGCGCTGATGCGTCGATTCTTGGACAGCCTCCTCACCCAACCGATCGACGACTCGACACAGCCCTAGACGGTATGTAGTGACCGCCTTCTGGTGAGGGGGTCTTCCAGTTGTCGGGAACGCTGAAATGGTAGCCGGGTCTGATCCGCCTGCGTCCTTTCACGGTGGATTCGGTAGGGCGGCATAGCTGCCGATGGGTCGGGCTGAGACGTCAGCGGACGGAAGCGACTCGCCAGACGCGCAGCGAACCTCCGGCGCCGTCGAGCGTGACCGCGATGTGCCTCGCGTCTTCTCGCGTCGGGTAGACGCGGGCGGCCAGCGGAACGCCGTTCGCGAAGGCTTCCAGCGCGGAGTGATCTACGAGAACGCGCAGCCGCACGGTGTCGCTGTCGAGCGGCACACGGCCCGAGAGCGGCTCGGCGTCGGTGCTTTCATCGAGGCTGGATCGGCGTCCGGTCGAGCGAAAGCTCGGCCTCGTCGCCGACCCGGCGCAGTCGGTAGACGGTCCGCTCCTGACCGTCCGGTGTGGCGCGGACGGTCAGTTCTACTGAGCCGCCCGGAGCGAGCCTCGCCTCGAGTTCGAGATCGAGCTGATCGCCGTCGAGCGCGCCGCGCTCACGTCAGCCGCGTCACCGTCGAAGAGGAGCTCGGTGCGCAGGGCGTCCACCTCGGGCGCCGGGGCCTGGTGCAGCGATCCGTCCGCGCCCGCGGAGACCACGCGCGGCAGCGACATCACCCCGGACCAGCCGGCGGCGACCGCCGCGGCATCCGTCCGTCCCTCCTGCATCCAGCCGAACATGAGGCGCCGGCCGGCCTCGTCCCGGATCGACTGCGGCGCGTAGAAGAAGCGGCCTCCGAGGTCGAGGCGGTGCAGCGCCCGTGGTTCGAAGCGGTCCCGCGGTAGCCGCCGGTCCAGTAGAGCGGGTGGTGGGTCACGCCGTCGTCCCATGCGGAGAAGACCAGGACGTCCGTCGCGTCTTTCTCGGATTCGACGCGGAACAGGTCGACGCATTCCCACATCGTCCCGGTCCAGTCCGGAGCTGTGCGCGGTGAGCGTTCGCGTCGCCGATGAGCAGCGGCCCGACGTACTCCCAGGAGCGCAGGTCGGCGGACTCGTAGAGGAACGCGGTCCCGCCGCCTCCGCGGATGCCGGAGCCCACGATCTGCCGCCAGCGCCCGCTCCGTCCGCGCCCTTCCCGCCACACGCAGTGGTCGCGGAAGGCGACGATGTCGAGGTCGCCCGGCGGGGCGGCGATGACGGGGTTGGCGGCATCCTTCGTCCACTCGAGCAGGTCCGCGGAGCCTGTGGCGACGCAGGGCAGTTCGTGCCGTCGTGCCGGCCCGAGTACACCAGGGTGGGCGTGCCGCCGTCGTCGACCAGCACGCCGGACCAGCAGCCGTCGACGTCGGGCCCGTCGCCGGGCTCCAGCGCGATCGGCTGGTCCTCCCAGTGCACCAGGTCGGTGCTGGTCGCGTGGCCCCAGTGGATCCGGTCGTGGACGGCGGCGTCGGGTTGTACTGGTAGAAGAGGTGGTACCAGCCGTCCCACTGGCTGACGCCGTTCGGATCGTTCAGCCAGCCGGCCGGTGCGACGAAATGGAAGCCGGGCGGTGCGGGTCGAGTGCGCTCGGGCCGCGAGATCAGGCGCTGCGATGTCGGGGCGAGCGGAGGATTGGGCAGTCATGCGGCGTCGTTCTCCTGGTCGTCTGCGGCCGGTTCCAGTGCGGTTCCCGGGCGCGTCCGCCGGCGGTGCGTACAGACCGCAGCGCACCCAGTGCCCGGCTTCTCGCTCAGCCGGTGGAACACCGGCTTCTCGGCCGAGCAGGCTCGGCTGCCTTCCCGGACCACGGGCACTTCGTCGGCTGCAGGACCTCGCGACGCAGCTGCGCGCGCTCGACCGGATCGAAGGGAGCCGTGCGCTTCGGGTCCGGCACCGCCGAGATGAGCAGTCGGGTGTAGGGGTGCGCGGGCTGGCGAGCAGGTCCATCGCTCGCCGCCCTCGACGATCTCGCCGGCGAACATCACGACGTGCGGTCGGCCAGGTAGCGGGCCGACGCCAGGTCGTGGGTGATGTACAGCATCGAGATGCCCTGCTCGTCGCACAGGTTGCGCATCAGGTTGAGCACCCCGATCCGCACCGAGACGTCCAGCATCGACGTCGGCTCGTCGGCCAGGATGACTCGCGGTTCACCGCCAGGGCGCGGGCGATGGCGACGCGCTGCCGCTGGCCGCCGGAGAGCTCGTGCGGGTAGCGGTCCAGCATCTCGTCGGGCAGCCCGACGTTGGTCATCAGCCGACGCTTGGCCTGCTCGAGCGCGGCGCGGCCCGAGGCGGCGCCGTGGATCCGCAGCGGGCGCTCGAGGAAATGCCCGATCCGGTGGACCGGGTTCAGCGAGCCGAAGGGGTCCTGGAAGACCATCTGCACCGCCGAGCGGTACTTGCGCGTCGCGCGCCGCTTCGAGGCCGCGATGATGTCGTCGCCCTCGAACAGGAAGGTGCCTGCGGAGGGCTGCTCGAGCCGGGCGATACAGCGGGCGAGGGTGGACTTGCCGGAACCGGACTCGCCCACCAGCGCCACGATCTCGCCGTGGCCGATGTCGAGGTCGACGCCGCGGAGGGCGCGGACCTGCTTGCGGGAGAACGATCCGCCGATCGTGAAGGTCTTCTGCAGGCCCCGCGTCGAGAGCACCGGGGTGTCGTGGTCGGTCATGCGATGGCCTCCGTGATCAGGTTGTCGTCAGTGCTCGGCGCCACCCAGTGGGTGGGTGTACCGCTTCCAGGTCGGGGATGTCGCGGAACCTCACGCCCTCACCGAGGCCCCGAAGACGCGTGCGCGGACCCGCCATCGGCGGGAACGCGCTCATCAGCGCCCGGGTGTAGGGGTGCAGCGGAGCGGCGAAGATGTCCTTCGCCGGCGCGGTCTCGACGATCCGGCCGGCGTACATCACCGCCATCCGGTCGGAGAGCTCGACCATGAGCGACATGTCGTGCGTGATGAACAGGATCGAGAAGCCGAGCTCCCGCTGCAGATCCTTGATCTGCGCCATGATCTCCTGCTGCACCACCACGTCCAGCGCGGTGGTGGGCTCGTCCAGGATCAGCAGCGGCGGCCGCAGCGCCACCGCCATCGCGATCACGACGCGCTGCCGCATCCCGCCGGAGAGCTGGTGCGGGTAGGACCGCAGCCGGTCCGGCGGGATGCCCACCAGCTCGAGCAGTTCACCCGCCCGCGCCATCGCGTCTTCTTCGACACGCCCTCGTGGGTGGTGAAGATGTCGACGATCTGGTCGCCGATCGTCATCACCGGGTTCAGCGAGTTCATCGCCGACTGGAAGACCATGGCCACCTGGTGCCAGCGGAAGTCGCGCAGTTCGCTCGGCGCTCATGGCCAGCACGTCCGTGCCGCCGAACCGGATGGTTCCTCCGGCGATCACGGCGGGGTCTCTCAGCAGCCGCATGATCGCGTTGGCGATGGTCGACTTGCCGCAGCCGGACTCGCCGGCCAGGCCGAATACCTCGCGTCGGCGATCGAGAAGGTGACGCGGTCGACGGCGCGGACGGTGCGGGTGTCGGTGACGTACTCGACGCTGAGGTCGTCGACCTCGAGCAAGGGGGTGCTCATCGGGTCTGCTCCTTCTGTGAGACTGCGGCCTGCGCGAGCTGGTCTTCGCGGAGGCCGCAACCCGCGTGGGCTCATCGGGGGTGGTGCGGCGGCGCGGCCGGCGCGCGCGGGTTGGTGATCTCGTCGACGGCGTAGTTGACCAGGGCGAGCGCGAAGGCGACCAGCGCGATGCAGACGCCGGAGGGACGAACACCCACCAGTTGCCGGTCAGCAGGGCGCCTCGTTGCCGGCCCAGTAGAGGTTGTTCCCCAGGAGACGGTGCTGATGTCGCCGAGGCCCAGGAACTCCAGGCCCGCCTGCGCGCCGATGCCGCAGATGACGCAGGCCAGGAACGTGCCCATCACGATCGAGGCCATGTTCGGCAGCATCTCGCGGAACATGATCCGGAGGCCGCTTCGCCGGTGACCAGGGAGGCGGCGACGAAGTCCTTGGAGCGGATCGACAGCGCCTGGGAGCGCAGGACGCGGGCGGAGCCGGCCCAGCCGGTGATCACGAGCACCAGGATCACGGTGCCGAGCCCCTGCGGCAGGAACGCGGCCAGGATCACCAGCAGCGGCAGGCCGGGGAGCAGCAGGAAGACGTTGGTGACGAGCGACAGGACGTTGTCGACCAACGTCCGAAATAGGCGGAGGCGAGGCCGACCAGGATGCCGACGAGCAGTGGCCAGGATGCCGACGGTGAAGCCGACGAACAGCGAGGAGCGGGAGCCCCAGATGGTGAGGGCCAGCACGTCCTGTCCCTTGGCCGTGGTGCCGAGCCAGTGCTCGGGCGAGGGCGGCTGGGAGGCCATGCCGGTGATGAGGGGGGGTCGCCGGGGAAGATGACGGGCGCGAGGAGCGCACAGCAGGAAGACGACGAGGATCACGATGCCTGCGACCGCCTTGCGGTTGCTGACCAGGCGCCGAGGAGCCGCCGCCGCCGGCTTACGGGGCGGGGGCGGTGCGGCCTGGAGTTGGCCGTCGGGCCCGGGCCCCGTGCCGAGATCGAGCTCGGCCATCGCCTGGGGATTCTGTGCGAGTGGCATCACGCGCTCCGTTCAGCTCACGCGCACGCGCGGGTCGAGGCGGACGTAGAGGATGTCCACGAGGAAGTTGGCCAGCAGCACGGCGGTGGTGATGGTCAGGAAGAGCCCCTGCATGAGCGGGTAGTCGAGGCCCTGCACGGCGTTGAGCAGCTGGTAGCCGACGCCCGGGTAGGCGAAGACCACCTCGGTGAGCAGCGCGCCGCCCACGATGAAGCCGAGTCCCATGCCGAAGCGGTGACTGACGGGAGCATGGCGTTGCGGGCCGCGTAGCGGCATGATCCGGCTCGGACGCAGGCCCTTGGCCTCGGCCATGGTGATGTAGTCCTCGGCGTTGGTGGCGATCATGGTGTTGCGCATGCCCAGCATCCAGCCGCCGATCGAGACCAGCACGATCGAGGTGGCCGGCAGCACCAGGTGGTCGGCGACGTCGGCGATGAAGGCCAGGGAGAACTCGGGCGTCATCCGACCCCGAAGGCGTGGCGCAGCGGGAACCAGCCGAGCATCACGCCGAACAGGTACAGCGCCCCATCGCGAGCCAGAAGTACGGGAACGAGCCGATGAAGATCAGCACCGGCGGGACGACGGAGTCGATCACGCCGCCGCGCCGCCAGGCGGCGAGGATGCCGAGCACGTTGCCGACGACGACGGCGATCACCAGCGACGGGCCCAGCAGGAGGGTCCAGCCGATCTGACTGCCGATGACCTCGGTGACCGGGGTGGGGAACCGGAGATGGAGACGCCCATTTGCCGGTGAAGAGTTGTCCGAGGTACCGCAGGTATTGCTCCCAGAGCGGGGCGTCGCTGAGCCCGAATGCGCTTTGAGGGCCTCGATCTGGTCGGGCTGCATCTGTCCCTGGAGCGGGCGAACATGCGGGAGACCGGGTCCCCGGGCATGAAGCGCGGGAGCAGGAAATTCAGGGTGATGGAGGCCCAGAAGGCGATCAGGTAGAACCCGAGGCGGCGCAGGATGAAGGCCACGGTGTCCCTCCTAGGTTCGTCCTGCTGCGCCGCGTCGGCGACGCAGCAGGACGACCCGTTTCGCAGTCGGCGGTGACTGGCTCGAGGGTGGTCAGCACGAGCACCGTCGTCGGCGAGCGGGTCGAGAGCGTCGCGTACGGGTTGTCCTCGGTGGGCCAGCCGGTGAAGCGGTCGTTGGTCGGCGCCCCATTCGGGGCCGGAGAACAGCGGCACCAGCGGGGCGTCGTCGTCGTAGTGCTCCTGCAGCTTGTTGGCGATGTCCTGCTGCTCGGCCTCGTCGGCCGCCGCGGCGAACTGTGCCAGCAGTGCGTCGGCCTCCGGGCTGCCGAAGCGGTGGTAGTTGTCGAACGTCTGCTGCCGACCGGCTTGACGGTGTCGGTGCCCATCGAGCCGCGAAGTACTTGTACGGGGTGGGGGCGTTGGCGCTCCAGACGATGCCGGAGTCGAAGTGCCGTTCTCGTAGCCGGCAACCACGGCGGCCCAGTCCCGCGGCGACGGTGACCGTCACGCCGACCTCGGCCAGGTTCTGCGCGATGACGTTGCCCACCGACAGCCAGTCAGACGAAGTCGAGCCGACCGAGAAGTCGAAGGCGAACGGCGTGCCGTCGGGGAGGACGCGCTTGCCGTCGCGCCCAGGGTGAGCCCGCGTTGTCCAGCAGCTCGTTCGCTCCCTCCACGTCACGCTCGGTCCAGGTGCACGTCTCCTCGACCGCGTCGTCGCGCCAGGTGTCGTAGGTGCCGGACAGCCCGGTGCAGTCGGCGGGATTGGTGTAGCCCTCATGCCGATCTTGGTGACCTGCTCGCGGTCGACGGCCATGCTCAGCGCCTTGCGGACATCCACGTCGTCGAACGGCGCCTTGGTGGTGTTGAGCTGCCAGTTGATCATCGACCCGGTGGGCGGGAACCAGTAGTGGCGGTTGTCGGGGTCCTTCGCGACGAAGGTCTTCTCGATGTTCGGGATGAACTGCGGCGCCCAGTCCACGTCGCCGTTGGCGGCGGCGAGGTTGGCGCCGTCGTTGCCGGCGAAGGCGAGCATCCGGATGCCGGCGATCTTCTGCTTCTCCGGCTGCCAGTAGTTGGGGTTCTTCCCCAGGTCGAACGACTGGGCCTGGAAGTTCGTCACCTCGGTGTAGGGCCCGGTGCCGACCGGCTTCTCGTTGGCGACCTTCGCCGGGTCGTCGACCTCGGACCAGATGTGGGCCGGTGCGATGATCTGCTGCCCGATGTCGAGCAGGGCGGGCGAGAAGGGCTCGTTGAAGTCGAACTGACCGTGTGCGGGTCGACCGCGGTGACGGTCTCGAGGTAGTCGAAGCCGCCGCGGATCTCCTGCTGCAGCTCGAAGGTGAGCACGACGTCCTCGGCGACGAACGGCTGGCCGTCCGACCACTTCACGCCGTCGCGCAGGGTGAAGGTGATGCCCGTGCCGTCGGCGGCCACCTTCCACTCGGTCGCCAGCCACGGGGTCGTGGAGCCGTCGCCGGGTTGTAGATCAGCATCGACTCGTAGATGGCCTGCTGGGTCATCGGGAATTCGGGGTTCGAGAACGGGTTGAAGTTGCGGGCGAACGTGCCCATGTCCTCGCGGGGAATGGTCAGCAGCTGGGTGCCGTCCGGCGAGTCGGCGGAGTCGCCTCCGCCGGCGCTGCAGCCCGTCAGCGCGAGCGCCGCGGACGTCGCCAGAGCGGCGGCGATGAGCACCGCTTTCCTGTGAACTGTCATGATGGGTGTCTTCCTTTCTTCTTCGTTGAAGGCGAAGGGGCTGCGCGTCGGACGGGATTTCCAGTCAGACCGACGCGCGTTCGAGGAGCGGGCAGTCGACCGTCACGGTTTCCGTGGCGGTCGGCTGACCCGCGATGATGTCGGCGAGGAGTTCCACGCCTTTGGCGCCCATCGTGTCGAAGGGCAACGCGACCGTCGTCAGTCCGGGTCTCAGGTAGGCCGCGATGAGCTCCTGATTGTCGAAGCCGATGACGGCGATGTCGTTGGGGATGCGCAGTCCGCGCTCTTTGATCGCGTCGTACGCGCCCATCGCCATGCGGTCGTTGGCGCAGAAGATGGCGGTGGGCGGGTCCGGGAGATCGAGGAGAGCGGATGCCGCGGTGTAGCCGCCGTCGGCGGTTGCATGTCCGTAGATCTCGAGATTCTCGTCGGCTGCGATTCCCGCCTCGAGCAGCGTCTCGTGGAAACCGATGCGTCGACCGACGGAAGCCGGCATGTCGGGGTCGAGGTTGATGAAGCCGATGCGACGGTGTCCCGCCGCGAGGAGGCGCTCGGTCGCACGGCGTCCGCCGGCCCGCTCGTCGGGGACAACCGCCGGAAAGCGGCCCTCGCGATCGAAGCAGTTGACGAGCACAGTCGGGACCTCACGCGCGATCTCGGGAATCGTGACAGCGCGGTGCCACGTCGCCGCGTAAAGGAGACCCTCGACCCGCTGCTCGAGCAGGCGCTCGATGGCTGCGGTTTCGGCGGCCGGGTCCGACTCGGTCGACGCGATCAGCAAGTGCTTCTGATCGACGAGGGCCCGGTCCTGCGCCCCTTTGATGATGTCGACCGCGAACGGTGCCGTCACGATCTCGGTGACGAGTCCATACCAGTCGCTCCGCTGATTCGCCAGAGCGCGGGCGCCGGCATTCGGACGGTAGCCGAGCTCGGCCGCGGCGGCCAGAACACGGGCCCGCGTCTCATCAGCCAGTGCAACGGAGTGCCTGCCATTCAACACAAGAGAGACTGCCGTGCGTGAGACACCCGCGTGAAGGGCAACATCCTTCATCGTGACCGGGCGGCGAGTCGTCTTCGACATGTGTGGTGCTTCCGTGTGCTGAGTTG
>CAWDIH010000002.1:0-922591 GCA_963802415.1 uncultured Acidimicrobiia bacterium | reverse complement strand
AACGCGATCAAGCGGGCGTCGGTGTCGTCGGGTCTTGCTTCGTTCCCACCGGCGAACACTTGCTCCAACGCCGCCCGCCGCGCCTCGTTCCAGCCAGATGAATTTGGGTAAAGCCACCGTGGGCGGTTCGCTTGCGTTCGACGGTGTCTTCGAGGGCGCCGCCCTGAACCCAAGGTGCCGTGCGATGGCGCGCACGACCTCGCTGACGTCCCCTAGCTCATCAAGCCGGTCGACACCGTTGCCGCCAATCGGAGCTCGTCGGTGGGGTACTACACCGGTGCTTGCGCATCCAGCTGACCGGAACGACGTCAGGTTGTGCACCGACGTCAAAGTCTGAGTGCAAGGTTGGCGGTAGGCAGCGACTCGGTGCGACGTTCAAGGACCAGGGCGAGTGCACGGCCTTCGTCAACCACTAGCCCGCCACAAACTGGTACGCGCGGATGCTGGATCGACGCGATGCAAAGGTCGACCACGAGCGAGCTCGGGTACTTCTCGATGAAGCGAGCGCAACCGCGTACGAACTCGGCGCCATCGAACTCCACGCACGCTGCCATGAGCTCCTGCCTCGGTAGCCGGCAGCCGGCGTTGGTGGCGCACCGCGGGCCAGGATCGAACGCGGACGCCAAGCTGACCTCGACTACAGGAGGCGTCGAGAAGCCCGCTCCCCCACCCGCGTACGCTCCTCGTCACCGCTGCCGAGCGAGCTGAGTGTCCCATGACTGCAGATGAACTTCGTCGATGCTGCCTTGGCAAACCCGGTGCCGTGGAAGACTTCCCTTTCGGCGAGCAAGTGTCCGTGTTCAAGGTTGCGGGCAAGATGTTCGCGCTCTCGGACCTCGAGGGTCTCCCCCTCGAGGTCAGCCTCAAGTGCGATCCTGATCTGGCAGAGGCTCTGCGCACGCAGCATTCGGCGATTCGCGCCGGCTACCACCTGAACAAGCGCCATTGGAACACGGTGACCCTCGACGGCTCGGTCGGTGACGACGCGATCGAAGACATGATCCAGGACTCGTATGACCTCGCGGCGGCGAAGCTCACGCGTGCCAAGCGCGAGAACCTCGGTCGTTGACGAGCGCTGCTTGATGCTTGCGGCGAGGGAAGCCCAACCCGACACTCTGATACACGCGCTTTGCACTTCCTCATGAGCGCCCCAGCGTTTTGCGGTCATGGTGTCTGCTTCTCGTACGACGACAACTTGCCCGAGGAACGTTGCGGCTGGATGGGTTGCCGCTACCGGGTCACGCACCTTGTGGTGTACGGCGACGGCGGAGCGTCAGCCATCCGGTATGGCTCGAGCGCGCGCTATCGGATGGGTCGCGCGATGTCACGTCCATCCGAACGGCTGCACATCTAGTGCGGGTATGTCCCTGTCGTCGTTTGGGATCGCCGGGCGACGCTCAGCCCGCAACTGCGAGTGCCAAGTGAAGCATGCGCTGTGGCGGATCGTGTTCACCCGCATGAGCAGCGACCCCCGCACTCGCGCCTACGTCGAACGCCGCACCAGACGTCCTTCCGCCGAATTCCGGGTCGCCGGGCCGTCAGAGTTGCCACAGCGCAGCAACATTCGCTGGGGAAGCGGCGGGAAGGTACGCCGTCCGGTCGGTGTTGATCGGTCGACAACCCTTCGGAGGACCCGCAATGCCAGCCGTCTCTGTGGACGATCTCACCACTGTGCCTTCCTTGCCCGACGTGGGCCCGGACGCGCGCATCCGTCCCGTACGCAGCATCACGACTGCGCCCGCCGGCTTCGAGGGCGAAGGCTTCCCTGTCCGCCGCGCGTTCGCCGGCGTCAACCTCGCCGACCTCGACCCGTTCATCCACATGGACCAGATGGGCGAGGTCGACTACGGGCCGGGAGAGCCGCGAGGCACCGCGTGGCATCCGCACCGGGGCTTCGAGACCGTGACGTACATGATCGACGGCGTCTTCGAGCACAAGGACTCGACTGGCGGGGGCGGTCTCATCACGAACGGCGACACGCAGTGGATGACCGCGGGTGGCGGCATCCTCCACATCGAGCGACCGCCTGAGTCGCTCGTCGAGACAGGCGGGCTGTTCCACGGGATCCAGCTGTGGGTGAACCTGCCGTCGAAGGACAAGCTGGTGACGCCGCGCTACCAGGACATCCGCAGCGAGAAGGTGACGCTGCTGTCATCCCCCGACGGCGGCGCGCTGGCTCGCATCATCGCCGGTGAAGTCGCGGGGCATCCCGGGCCCGGCATGACGCACACGCCGATAGCGCTCGTCCACGCGACGGTCGCGCCCTCCGGTCGGCTCGAACTGCCGTGGCCACAGCAGTTCAACGCGCTCGGTGTACGCGCTGAGCGGTCGAGGCTCGATCGCCGGCGACACTCCATTGGCGGCCGGCCAGCTCGCAGTGCTCGGCGCCGGGGATGCGATCACCATCGCTGCCGACCAGACCCAGGACAACCACACGCCGAACCTCGACGTGCTCATCCTCGGGGGCCAGCCCATCCGTGAGCCGGTCGCGGCGTACGGACCGTTCGTGATGAACACCCGCGAAGAGCTCGTCGAGGCATTCGACGACTTCCGCGCCGGACGTCTCGGACAGATCCCCGCCGGCGAGAGCGACTGACCAGGAGCGTCAGGACCAGAGGCAGAACGGGTGGCCGGCGGGGTCGAGCATGATTCGCAACCGGCTCGGGTCGCGATCCTGCGGTTGACAGTCTGCTTCGGTCGCGCCGCACGCGATCGCCCACGCCACCCCCGACGCCACATCCTCGACCCAGATGTCGAGGTGCAACTGCATCCCTTGCGTACCGGGAGCGCCGGGCCATACCGCCGGCCTGAAGTGCTCCTCGAACTGGATCTCGATCTTCGTGCTGCCGTCGGCGGGACGGAGTCGCGACCATCCGTCACCGCGAGGACGTCCGGGGCGCGGGCCCTCCAGCGCCTCGACCTCCCATCCCAGAAGCTGCTCGTAGAAGCGGGTCAGCTCCAGGACGTCAGGCGCATCGAGCACCGGACCCGACATGCGCATCCGTGGCCGGTCCACCTCGCCATTCGACCACACGGGGAAGAGATCAGGACTCGGACGCGTCCAGCTTCGGCAGCTCGACGCGCACCGTCGTCCCCTCCCCGAGCGCGGTGTCGAGCGTGACGGTGCCGCCGTGCGCATCGACGATGGCGCGCACGATCGCGAGCCCGAGCCCCGAGCCACCGTGGTGACGTGACCTCGAAGGGTCGGCGCGGTAGAAGCGCTCGAAGGCGCGAGCAGCGACGTCGGGTGACATACCCGGGCCGTCGTCGTGGACCTCGAGCACTGCGCTGCCATTGTCGGTTCGCACCCGCGCCTCGATGGGCGCGTTGGCAGGCGTGTGAACAAGAGCATTGCTCACGAGGTTGGCGACCAGTTGCCGCAAACGGTGCTCGTCGCCGTTCACGACGACGCCCTCCGACACCGAGGCGGTGACACGCCGCTCAGGCGCACGCGCCCGCGCGTCGGCTGCGGCGTCGACGGCGAGCACACCGAGATCGACCGGAGCCTGGCCGAGTGGACGACCCTGATCGAGGCGAGCGAGCAGGAGGAGGTCCTCGATCAACGAGCCCATGCGCAGCGTCTCCGCCTCCGTACGCCGCATCGCCTGCCGCAATTCTTCCCGCTCCTCGAGACCACCGCGCCGGTAGAGCTCGGCGTAGCCGCGAATGGTCGCGACCGGGGTCCGCAGCTCGTGCGACGTGTCGGCGATGAACTGCCGCAGCCGCGCCTCCGACGCGGATCGCTCGTCGAAGGCTTCCTCGATGCGGGTCAGCATCGTGTTGAGCGCGTCGCCGAGCTCGCCTGCCTCGGTGCCTTCGTGTCCGACAGGTACGCGGTGCGAAAGGTCACCGGCGGCGATGGCGGTCGCCGTCGCGGTCATCTGCTTCACCGGCCGCACGCCCAAACGGATGACCCACCAGGTGACGAGTCCGAGGATGCCGAGGACGAGACCGGTGATCATCAGCTCGACCCAGATGAGCCGGCTCACCGAGGCGTCGACATCCGCCAGCGAGAGCGCGGTGACATACGTTTCCCCATCGCGGCCGCGGCTGGTGAGGACTCGATAACGGGTGTCCGACGGCGGATCGGTGCCGACGGTGAACGGTTCGGTTGCAGGATTGCCGGCGCTGTCGACGGCGTGATCGACGTCGACGGCGGGAACCGGCGCGTCGGCGCCGGCATAAAAGGGCGTCACGTCGAAGACCACGTGGTCGCCATCGACGACGCCGACGTACAGCGACGTGTTCTGGGTCCCGGGACGCTCGCCCACGGGACCCGAGCCGCCGGGAGGTCTGCCGTGGTCGAAACCTCCACCCTGGACCGACGGTTGGGCTGCAACCAGTTGCGCGTCGACGCGCTCGATCAGGTACGACTCGGTGCTCCTCGTGATGACGACGGCGGCCACCACGAGCACGACCCCCACGACCGCCATGCCGACGAGCAGCCGCGCCCGGAGGGACATCGCGCGCCGTCAGCTCGCTCGCAGGGTGTAGCCGACGCCTCGGATGGTGTGGATGAGGTGCGGCTCGGCGTTGTCGACCTTGCGACGGAGATAGCCGATGTAGGTCTCGACGACGCCGCCGTCGCCGCCGAAGTCGTACTGCCACACGTGATCGAGGATCTGCGGCTTCGACAGGACCCGGCCCTGGTTGATCAGGAGGTAGCGGAGCAGGTTGTACTCCGTCGGTGACAGCTGGACCTCGGTGCCGGCGCGCAGCACCCGGTGCGCGTCGTCGTCCATCTCCAAGTCGGCGCAGCGCAGCCGCACATCTGGTTGGGTGAGGCCTGAGCGGCGAAGCACTGCCTGCACGCGGGCGACGAGCTCTTCCAGGCTGAACGGCTTGACCAGGTAGTCGTCGCCGCCGAGGGTCAGTCCGCGGACCTTGTCTTCGGTGCCGTCACGGGCAGTGAGGAACAGCACAGGCGTGCGGCTGCCCTCGGTCCGCAGCCGCCGGCACACCTCGAACCCGTCGAGGTCGGGCAGCATCACATCGAGGACGATGACCGCCGGTTGATCGGCGGCCGCTGCGGCGAGGGCCTCCCGCCCGGTCGCAGCGCTCTGCACGTCGAACCCCAGATGGCGCAGCGCCGCCTCGAGCATCGAGCGCAGGTTCTCCTCGTCGTCGACGAGCAACAGACGTTCTCCGGCCACGAAGGCCAGCATCGCATCGGAACCTGAGAACTTGCTGAGCGCCCGCTGTGCGGGAGGTGGGACGCGAACCGGCGATGTGTCGCCTGGCTAGCCGTTGTCCGAGCGGAGTTCGTCGTCGGCGAAGTCGGCGGGGAGCACGACGCCGTCCGACACGCGGCGCACGCGGTACCTGAGCATCTGGGTCGGGGTCGGCTCGATTGCCTCCGCCACCTCGAAGGGCGACGTCGACCAACTGCCGTCGAAGCGGTTACGCACCTGGACCCGAGTGCCGGGGGTCAGTCCGTCGTTCACGGGGCATTCCTCCTCTCAATCCCCTTTGGGCCCCGAGTGGCACGATCTGTTGCGATCTATGGCGATCTGATTGCGAAACTTGACCATAGCCAGCGATCAGTCCGGGTCAAGCGCGGGTTTCAGGGAGAATTTGCCGGTTTTGCGGCAGCTCTGTCGTCAGCGGCCCTTCCAGGACGGCGCCCGCCGCTCGGCGGCGGCGCGGACACCTTCCGTAGCGTCTTCGGTCGCGGCGGCGACCTTGCGCATGGTCTCGCCGAATCGGATCGCTTCGAGTGAGGGCATGGTCCGGCTGCGGACGGCCATCTCCTTGATGGCGCGGGCGGCCAATGGCGCGCCGGCGAGCAGTCGGTGCGCGAGCGAACGCGCCTCGTCCATCAACGCTTCGTGCGGCACGACCCACCCGGCGAGGCCGATCTCCTTGGCCTTCATGGCGTCGATGCGCTCGCCGGTGAGTAGAAGCTCCATTGCGTACTGCCAGTTGACGCGCTGCGGAAGCCGTATCGCCCCCACGATCGTGGGCACGCCGATGCGCACCTCCGGGTAGCCGAACTCCGCGCGCTCGCTGGCGACGACGAAGTCGCACCACGTGACGAGCGTGAGCCCGTAGCCGAGGCAGTAACCGTTCACAGCGGCGATGACGGGCTTGAAGATCTCCCATCCGCTCTCGAACGAGTTCTGCGTCGGCTTCTCCCAGAAGGTGCCTGCGAACTCGCCCGCCGAATTGCCGCCGCCGCCGCGCAGGTCGGCACCCACGCAGAACGCCTTGCCCTCGCCGGTGACGATGGCAACCCATGCGTCTTCGTCGTCTCGGAACCGAGCGAACGCGTGGTTCAGATCGTTCCGCAGCTCGAGGTTGATCGCGTTCAACGCCTCGGGTCTGTTGTACGTGATGGTCGCGACGTGTCCGTCGAGCTCGTATCGCACGGTGTCAGCCATGCGGCATTCTCCTACCCTTCTTGGGGGCTGCTCCAGCTGCAAGGATGCTGACTTCATGGCAGACGACGTCCTCGTGCCGTTGCCGGCGCAGCCAGCGCGATGTGCCGTGGCCAACACCGGACCCGGACGGTTGGACGATGGGCAGCACGTCCTCCGCGCTTGACAAGCTCGTCGACGACCTGATCGCCGACGAAGATCGCTACGGCACGACGTATGCCGTGCTCGTCATCCGCGATGGGCGCCTCCGCCTCGAACGGTACGGCGGCGCGCTCCCCCACTTCGACCGTCCCCCCGAAGCGGTCACGCCGACGACGCCGTTGCTGTCGTGGTCGATGGCGAAATCGGTCCTGCATGCCGGCATCGGCCTGCTCGTGTCCGACCGACGGCTCCGGCTCGACGCGCTCGCGCCAGTGCCGGCATGGCACGAAGAAGAAGACGATCCCCGCGCCGCTATCACGCTGGAGCACCTCCTCACGATGCGCGACGGTCTCGACTTCGCCGAGAACTACGTCGACGCGGGCGTGTCGGACGTCATCGAGATGTTGTTCGGCGCCGGCAAGGACGACGTCGCGGCGTATGCCGAAGCGCGTCCGCTGGCGTACGAGCCCGGCACGCGCTTCAACTACTCGTCGGGAACGTCGAACGTGGTTGCTGCCATCGCGGGGCGTTGCGCCGGCAGCGGAACGGCCTTCCTGGATCTCCTCCGCCGGCGAGTGTTCAAACCTGTGGGAATGACGTCTGCGGACCCGCGGCTCGACGACGCGGGCACGTTCATCGGCTCCTCGTACGTATACGCGACCGCACGAGACTTCGCGCGTTTCGGTCTGCTGTACCTCCGAGACGGCCTGTGGGACGGTCACCGGATCCTCCCGGAGGGGTGGGTCGACCACGCGCGACGGTTGCGATCGGTCGACGAAGAAGGCAACGGCTACGGCGCGCACTGGTGGGTCGTGGACGACGATCAGGGCTCGTTCCGAGCCAGCGGGTACGAGGGTCAGTCGATACTCATATGTCCCGGACTCGACCTCGTTGCGGTCCGGCTGGGCCGTTCCACCGCTGAGCAGTACCCGGCATTGAAAGAGTGGCGCGCCGCGGTCGTCGATTGGGCAAGATGACCGGATGGCCATGCAGACGCGCATCGACTCGGAGGCCGGACTCCGGGAGATCTACCGATTGCCGAAGCAGCGATCGCTCGACAAGGAGGTCGACCACCTCGACCAGCACTGCCGTGACTTCATCGGGCACGCGCCGTTCGTCGTGCTCGCCTCGGCGGGTGCAGACGGCCGGGTCGACGTGTCACCGAAGGGTGGTCCTGAGGGATTCGTCGCCGTGCTCGACGACCGCCGCCTCGCGATTCCCGACATGTCCGGGAACAATCGGCTCGACTCGATGCGCAACATCGTCTCCGGCGGCGGGGTCGCGTTGCTGTTCATGGTGCCCGGGAGCGACGAGACGATGCGGGTGAAGGGGCGGGCGACGATCACGGTCGATCGTGCGGTGCTCGACAAGTGTCCCGTCGACGGCATGCAGGCCAACGTGGCCATCGTGGTCGCCGTCGAGACGGCGTTCATCCACTGCGCCAAGGCGTTGCGGCGGGGCGGCATCTGGCAACCCGATCGCTGGCCGGACACGTCCGACATGGCGACCGCGGCGTGCATGTTGAACGACCACATCGGCCTCGGTGATGTCGAGCTGTCGACGCGCGCCCTGGAAGCGAGTTACGCGCAGACGACGTGGGCGATGGGCGGTGAGCGGCTGTCGGACTGATGGGACGCGATCGGTTCGACCTCGGCAAGGTCGGCATCTGGACGGGCGTGCTCGACGCCGTCCCGTCAGCCGAGGCGCAGCGGATCGCTGCTCGCGTCGAAGAGCTCGGCTTCCCGACGCTCTGGATTCCCGAGGCGATCGGCCGTGATCCGTTCGTCACCGCGACGCTGCTGTTGTCGGCCACGTCGAAGCTCAACATCGCCACCGGCATCGCGAACATCTATGCCCGCGACGCGGTCACGATGGCCAACACGCAGCGATCGCTCGAGGAGGCGTTTCCCGGCCGGTTCTTGCTCGGTCTCGGGGTGAGCCATCACCATCTGGTCGACCGAGTACGCCATCACGAGTACTCGAAGCCGTACTCGCGCATGGTCGCCTTCCTCGACGAGATGGACAACGCGTTGTTCATGGCCGTCGGGCCGAGCGAGCGGCCCGCGACCGTGCTCGCCGCGCTCGGGCCGAAGATGTTGAAGCTGTCCGCCGAACGCGCTGACGGCGCGCATCCGTATTTCGTGCCGGTGGAGCACACCGCGCACGCGCGGGAGATCGTCGGGCCGAACGCGATCCTCGCTCCGGAGCAGATGGTCGTCCTCGAGACCGACCGCGCCTGCGCGGTCGAGATCGCGCGCAAGGGCATGGCCATCTACCTCCGCGCGCCGAACTACGTGAACAACCTCAAGAGGCTCGGGTTCACGAACGACGACGTGGCCGACGGCGGTAGCGAGCGCCTGGTCGACGCGATCGTCGCCTGCGGCGATGTGAACGCCGCCGTCGATCGGGTACGGGCGCACTTCGACGCCGGTGCGTCCCATGTGGCCGTGCAAGTGCTGCAGGACGAGTACACCGCAGTCCCCGCAGGGGCGTGGCAAGACCTCGCCGCCGCGCTCGTCGACCTCGGCTGACCTCCCGCTGACGGACGGTCGTGCATTGACTGGGCTATCCGCCGCGTCAATGCACGATGGTGACGTCAACTTCGGCGAGCGTCGGCCTCGTGGAGCAGTTCGTACGCAGGGTTGAGGATCGCGAGCCGGCCGAAGTGGCTGCCCGCCATACCGTGGGCAACGAGAAGCGTGCCGGTGGAGATGCCGGGGACTTCGCGGCGTCCCAGGAACACGATCGAGATGGAGCCGGTCCCGTCCGTCACGACGCACTCCAGCGTCGGAACGCCACCTTTCGGTTGGATGCGGGTGGAACTCACCGTGCCCGAGATGCGAACTCGGTCGCGCCAGCGAATCATGCCTATGGGATCGCAGCCCTCCAGTGGCAGAGACGACTCCGTCGCACTCGACGAGGCCGGCGTAGGTGGCGTCCAAGTCGAGATGTCCCCTCGCCGTGGTGGCGAGTCGTTCGCGGCCGGCGCTGCTTGCAGTCGTGGCTTCGAACCCAAGTGATACGGCACTCGAGTGACATTCGCGTGCGGCAAGCGCGACACCTGCTCGGCGATGCTCTCCGCAGTGCGGTCGTGCAGGATGCGATGCCACCATCCCGGATAGCGCCGGTCGGGCAGAAGCACCGACACTTCCGTACGTCCGTCGGCGAGGGCCTCGGCCGTCACGGCGATCGCCGCACGATCGAGCAGGCGATCCGAGCACTGACGGAGCTCGAGCGGGATGCGCGTGAGCCCGAGTCGTCGCCACTGCTCCGCGAGCTCCTCGGCTCGTTGCGGATCCAGCACGAAGTGCACGGCTCGGAGCTCGTCGGGCATCAATGTGCGGGCGTATTGAATGGCGCGTGCTGAAGCAAGGTCGAGCTGGTCGATGAACACCAGCACCACGTGCCGGTCGAGGATGCGCGCTGTCGCGGCAAGCGGCACGTCCTCTTCGAGTTCAGTGACTTCGACGTCGTACTGCTTCTCCAACCGCAGCAACAACAGGACGATGATCGGTACCGCCGCGATGACCACCCATGCGCCGTGCGAGAACTTCGTCACGGCGAAGATGATGTCGACCACGAGGGAGAGGAACGCGCCGAAACCGTTCACGAGAAGTCCGCGCTGCCAGCCTGGCTCCTTCAGCCGCAGGTGACGTCGGGCCATGCTCGCCTGCGACAGCGTGAACGACGTGAACACGCCAATGGCGTACATGGGGATCAGTCGATCCACCGCGGCGTTCGTCACGACCAGCAGGGCGATCGAGGCGACCGACAAGATGACGATGCCGTTGCTGAAGACGAGTCGGTGACCGCGTTTTGTGAGCTGCCGCGGCAGGAAGCTGTCGGCCGCCGTGAACGAGGCGAGCCGCGGGAAGTCGGCGAAACTCGTGTTCGCCGCAAGCACCAGCACCAACGTCGTTGCCGCCTGCAGCACGTAGAACAAGGCATGCCCGAGGGGGGTCTCCCCGAAGACGAGCTTTCCGACCTGCGAGATGACCGTTGGCGTGCCGTCCTCGAACGGCGCAACGTGCATGTGTCCTGCCAGCACCGACAAGCCGAGGAACATGACCGCGAGAATCGAGCCCATGATGACCAAGGTCTGGCGGGCGTTGCGCCACTCCGGCGGCTTGAAAGCGGGCACGCCGTCCGAGATCGCTTCGACGCCGGTCACCGCGGCACCGCCGCTGGCGAACGCGTGCAACACCACGAACAAACCAGCGCCGTAGAACAAGCCGGCACTCGCTGTGCCTTGGTCGACCAGGCCTTCCTGGCTGAGCGACTCGATCGGCAGATCGCCGAGCAGCATCCGGGCGATGCCACACGCGATGAGCAGAAACATGATGACGATGAAGCAGTAGGTCGGCACTGCAAAGATGCGGCCCGACTCGCGGATCCCGCGCAGGTTCATGAACGCGATGGACACGACGAAAGTGATCGCGATGGGAAGCGTCCACGGGGCGAGCACGTGGAATGCCGACGCGAGTGCCGCGGTGCCCGCCGCGACCGACACGGCCACAGTCAGCACGTAGTCGATGAGGAGGCACGTTCCCGCGACAAGTGCGGGAACCTGACCGAAATTGTCCTTCGTGACGAGATATGCGCTGCCGGCTGACGGGTACGCCTTGATCGTCTCGCGGTAGGACAGGATCAGGAAGGCGAGCACCACAAGCATCGCCATCGTGAGCGGCACGACCATCGAGAAGGCCGCGACACCGATCGCTGGCAGAAGCACGCGCAGGATCTCCTCGGTGGCATAGGCCGAGGAGGAGAGGTTGTCGGATGCAAAGACGGCGAGGGCTGTCGGCTTTCCGAGACGCTCGTGGACCAGTTGCTCGGTGGCGAGCGGACGCCCGAGCATCCGGTTCTTGAACCGGTACAGCCGCCGGTGCGACGGAAGGTTGATCGGCAACGTCGCCGGAATCGGCTTGACGGGCGTGAGCGCGGGATGGTCCTGCGTGGCCGTGGTGTCGACGCGCTCTTCGACGTTCTCTAGCGTCACGTCACTGACGTTCCGGCGGCCAAGGCGGCACCCGCTTGGTCGGCGAGCGCAACCGCGCTGACGAGCGACTCCGCGTCGACCGGACGCGCGTCTTGCGGCATGAGGTAGAAACGACCCAACTGGCGGCCGTGTCCCCACACCGGCAGCTCGACACCCCAAGGCGGCAGGCCCCAACGCTTGGTATCCCACTGGTTGGGTCCCCACCAGACCTCGCCGGACCGATCCACGTGCGGCACGACACGGTCGTCTCGGTACACGAGCTCGAGCCGGCAGTCGGCGAGCTGGAGTTGTTGGGCCAGTTGCATAGCGACGTTCATGACGACGAAGTCTGCGGTGTCGTCGAGCACGACCTGGCCGGCGATGTCATGCAATCGCTGCAACTCCTGCGATCGCAGCACGGCCCGTTTCTGATGGCGACGGCCTCTCGCCGCCAGCTCACCGACCGCAAGCCCGACCAGCAGAAGGAACAGTTCCGTCTCGAGATCGTTCGACGAACTGATGCGCAGCGACACGTACGGATGCGTGTAGAAGAGGTCGAAGCACGCCGCTGCAGACAGTGCAGCAGCCGCGGCCGCGGCGCCGCCGGCCGGAGATCGCAACGGCGACGATGCCCACGACCAGGAGCAAGGCGATGTTCGCGTTGTCGAGCCGGTGCCGCAACGGCAGAAGCGCAAGCGCGACCGCGAGTGATGCAGATGCTCCGACCAACACCCACGTGATGCCAATCCGCCAGCGGCGCACGAGCATGTTCTATCCCTCCCGGACCGCGTGGAGGACGACACGTCCGATCTCGGCCATCAACTCGGCATCGAGGAGGGTGTGTTGCGCGCACCAGGCGGCGCCGGTGAGCGTGCGATCCGCCAGCAGCGGATCCCGATCCAGTGTCACGGTGTGACGGTATTGCTCACAAGGCGTCGTCGCCGACTTCACCGTTGCGAACCCGCATGAGCGGACAGTGGTCCTAGGACGATCATCCGCCGCGTAGGGCGGCGCCGTAGAGGGACCTGTCAGCGGGTGAGGTGCTCGCTCGAACAGGAGGCTTCTGTCATGTCACTCGTTCGTCTACTGCCTGCTTGGTTGCACGCTGTCGCTGACTACGCGGTCGGCCTCACGCTCGTGGCAGTCACGCTGGCGAGCGGCGCATCTGCAGGCGCGGTGGGCACCGGAGTCGTCGTCGGTGTCACCGTTCTCATCGTCAGCATGCTCACGAAGTACCCGCTCGGTATTGCAAAGGTGCTGCCGTTCACCGTTCACTCCGCTGGCGACTATCTCGCCGCTACGCTGCTGCTCGCCGCGCCCTGGCTGTTGAACTTCGCCGAGAGCGACCCGGGTATCTCCGGCTTCTACGTGGTCGCCGGCATTGCCGTGCTCGCGGTGAGTCTCGTCACGAACTACCAGTACAGCTCGAAGCGGGATTGGTCGCGGGGCCCGTCAACGGCGCCGAGCCCTGCCTGAAACCGATCCCGCGCCGCGAAAGTGCCCGGTCCGCACGGACCGGGCACTTCGCCTTGGGGAGCCGCGATGAGGTCAGACTGGATGAGGCATCGACCCATGCGGTGCGGCCACCGCCTCGACATGGACCTTGTCGGCGAGCTTCGGGATGGCCAAGCCACCGAGCGCAACACCCACGCCGCCAACCGCCAGGCCCAGCACCACGATCATGAAGCCGAGTCCGACGACCAGGTCGGCGACCTGAAAGGCCATCACCGACGACCACAGGCTGGTCTGCAGGGACGACGCCTGGAATGCGGTGTTGCGGATGGGGTTGGCGACAGGTTTGCCATCAGCACCCGTGAGCGCAGCTTTGGCGTCGTTCGTGTCCGACTTGCCCTCCGCTGCGAGGTACCGACCGAGCTCCGAGTAGGTCTTTCCGCCGGACGCTTCGAGCGAGTGATGGTTGATGATCCTCGCCATCGACTCGGCCGTTCGAGCGTCTGTGACCGCAGCGTTCGGGATCGAGGCGTCGGCGGGAGTGGTGATGTTCTGTGCGACGAGTTCTTGCTTGACTTCGCGCTTGGCGTCGAAGCCGCGGTCGACCGTGTAGACGCCGGCGCCCAGAAACACAAGGCCCATCAGCATCAACACGATCGGGAACGCCTTCTTCATCGTGGCCTCCTTCGATCTTCGGAGGCGATCCCGCCTCCGAAGACAGTGTCCGCGAAGTGGTCGTACGAGGAACACCGCCATAGGGCGGACCTCGGTGGGACCAAAGTCCCGAAGTGATCGGGACCCCCGCCTCTTCTGCGGGGCCCAACGCCCTTTGCACCCTGGTGCACATGGCTGTTTCGACCGACGATGCCTCCGAGGTCCGCACCCTCGAACCGAATGACGGTGTGCCGAGCGCCGCGCAGACCTACGCGTTCGTCGCCGTCTTGATCGGCGCGTTCGGCATCGCTGCGCTGGTTGTCGCGTTACTGATCGGCACGAACAAGACCGAAGCTGCTTCGAGCACTGCGGCGAGTGAGCCCGCAGCAGTGACACTGTCGGAGTTCAAGATCGAGCCTGCGACGATTCAGGCGACCAACGGCGCCGGTCTGCACGTGTCGAATGAAGGCAACGTGCAGCACAACCTCGAGATCGTCGGCACGTCGTTCGTCACGAAGATGATCCACCCGGGCAAGTCAGAGCACCTCGACATCTCGCAGCTCCAGCCAGGCGACTACACGGTCCTCTGCCAAGTTCCAGGCCACGAGGACGCGGGCATGACTGCGAAGCTGCACATCACCGCCGGACAAGGGACGGCCGGGTCGGCGGCCGCGACTGGCGACCAGATGGCGGCCGTGGACACGACCTCGTCGTCGATGACCCCGGAGCAGATGGACAAGGCGATGAAGGACTCGATCTCGGCCTTCCCCGCAGCAACACAGGGAGTCGGCGCGCAAGTGCTCGCGCCGACGGTGCTACCCGATGGAACGAAGCAGTTCGAGCTCACGGCTGCGGCCACGAAGTGGGAGGTGTCACCGGGCAAGACCGTCGATGCGATGACGTACAACGGCACGGTTCCGGGTCCGACGCTGAAGGCGGATCCGGGCGACCATGTCCGCATCGTGTTGCACAACAAACTGCCCGAATCGACGTCCATCCACTTCCATGGATTGATCGCGATGGACGGCACGACCGACGTCACGCAGGACCCGGTGAAGCCAGGCACCGACTTCACGTACGAACGGACCGTGCAGTCGACGCCGGCGGTCGGCATGTACCACTCGCATCACAACGCGGTGAAGCAAGTGCCCGACGGGTTGGCTGGCGCGTTCATCGTCGGTAGCGAGCCCGTACCGGCCGGCGTCACCGTCAACCAGGAACATGTCATGGTGCTCGATGACTCAGGCGTGATCGGGTACGCGCTCAACGGGAAGTCGTTCCCGGCGACGGCACCCATCGTGGCGCAGCCGGGCGAGTGGGTCGAGGTCCACTACCTCAACGAAGGAACGCAGATCCATCCGATGCACCTGCACGGCATGGCGCAGCTGGTGATCGCGAAGGACGGCTACCCGGCTCCGGCGCCGCACGAGGAAGACACTGTCACTGTGGCGCCCGGCGAACGGTACACGGTGTTGATCCACGCCACCGAGCCCGGCACGTGGGTGTGGCACTGCCACATCCTCCCCCACGCCGAGAACGACCAGGGGACGTTCGGCATGGTCACCGCCCTCGTCGTCAAGTAGCCGAACCCGCCTCTCCGCGGTCCGGGACTCGTCGCTTGACGACCCCGAAGCGTCCGGCGACGCTGTCGGCGGTGCCATTCCGTTAGGTGTGAGTCAGTAGCGAAGCACGCGCGCCACCTCCTGCCTCGGTCCTTGCCCGGTCCGAGTGCAGGAGGTTCGTCGGTGCCCAGACACAAGCGCGCTCGTTTCGTCGCGCTCGAGATCTTGCTCGCCCGCCGGCGGCCCGACATCGATCCGTCCGCCATCGCCGGCGGACGAGTCCTCGTCGACGGACGCATCCTCACCAATCCCGCGGCACGCGTTCGGCTCGACGCGTCGCTTCGAATCACAGCGGAACGCCGTCTGCGCGGTGAACGCAAGCTGTCCGACGCGCTGGATGCGCTGTCGGTCGACGTCGAGGGACGCGTCGCGTTGGACATCGGCGCGAACGTCGGGGGCTTCACGACCGCATTGCTCGATCACGGTGCTCGCCGGGTCTACGCCGTGGAGGCCGGCGTCGGTCTGTTGCTCGGCCGACTCCGCAACGACGCGCGAGTCGTGAACCTCGAGGGCATCAACCTCGGGCAGATCGACGCCGCGTCGGTGCCGGAACCAGTCGAGGTGATCACGATGGACATGAGCTATCTCGCCGTCAGCGCGGCCCTCCCTCAACTCGAACCGCTCGACATCGCTGACAACGCCGATCTCGTCGCGCTCGTGAAGCCGACGTTCGAGCTGCGACGCGGGACCATGGCCGCCGCCGACGCCGACCTCCGTGACGCGGTCGAACACGCGAGCGCCGCCGCAATGGGCGCGGGATGGCATCTCGTCACCACCGTCGAGTCATCTCATCGCGGTCGCGGCGGCGCGAGAGAAGCATTCATGCACGCGCGACGACAGAGCCCGGTCACATTTTGACGCTTCGATTCGTCAGAGGCATCGAGGACTGCAACACACATCCAAAGGAGACAACAGTGCCCGTGCAAGTGACCACCATCATGCTCGGCGTCGAGGACCTGAGCCGCTCGAAGGAGTTCTACGGAACCGGGTTGCGGTGCAAGATCGACCAGGACCATCCGACCTTCGTGTCGTTCGACCTCGGCGACGGATCGTCGTCCCTGGCTCTCTACGAGCGCCAGGCCGCGGCGCAGGACGCCGGCGTGTCCTCGGAAGGCTCGGGGTTCCGCGGCGTGTCGTTCCACCTCATCGTGTCGACGCGCGACGAGGTGGACGAGGTGCTGGCCAAGGCCACGTCCGCGGGCGGCACCCTTGTCAAAGAAGGGGGCGGCGCGCGGTGGGGCTACTTCGGCTACTTCGGCGACCCGGACGGCTACCTCTGGAAGGTCGCGTCGAGCTCGTGATCCCCTCCCATCGCCTTCGTCGGGCGGGCGCGCCGGGGTCAGGCGGCGTGTCGACCGAGGACGACGCTCAGTTGGTCAGCCAGCGCGACCGCGAGGAGCCGGGCATCGATCGAGACCCCGTGACCGGGCGTCGGTACGAGCACGAACCGTCCGACCGTCTGGTCGTGCACGACCACGGGCAACTCGACGCCTTCATGGGGTAACTCGAAGCCCTGCTTCGTGTACTGGACGATGTTCGTCCCGGTGATGAGTCCCGTTTGCTCGAGCCGGGCATAGCTGCCGGTGAACGGCGGCGTCTCGTACGTGCACCGCTGGAGGCCGAGTGTCTCCGTGAGCTCAGCACTCACGGCGGAGATCAGATCCTCGATCGCCTCGCCGTCCGCAGCGAGCCTGGCCACCCGATGGACACTCTTGAGCTCGTGCCGGCTTCCGCCCACCGCGAAGCGAATGCGATCGGCCCGCACGACGATCTCCCCCATCGCCAACCCCACGAGAAGCAGCAGGATCGTCGTCTCGATGTCTGCGGCGCTGTTGATCTTCAGGGAGTTGTACGGCTGGGTGTAGAAGAAGTCGAAGGCGACGGCTGCCGTCAACGCAGATGCCACTCCGGCAAGACGCCCCCCGATGACGGCACCCAACAGCACGAAGAAGACGAGGATCAACACGGCATTCACTTGCGCGAAGTGATCCCGTATCGCCACGAGTCCGGCTGCTGCACCGATGGCGCCCATCGATCCCACGGAGATCCCGATACCCATTCGTGGGTCGTGCTTCATGGATTCGTTGTACGCCCGCTTGGTACCAGGTGGACGCGGCTTTGCTCGTTCTTTGCACCCGGTGCCCGATTCTTAACGGGTCCTTCGCGCGCCCAACACGAGAGTGCTACAGCCGGAAGCGGTAGCCCATTCCAGGCTCGGTTATGAAGTAACGAGGTTGCGACGGCGTGGGCTCGAGCTTGCGCCTGAGTGCGGCGAGGTAGACGCGCAGATACTCGGTCTCCGTCTCGTACTGCGGCCCCCATACCTCCTTCAACAACTGACGCTGCGAGACGAGCTTGCCCTGGTTGCGGACCAGGACCTCGAGCACGTTCCACTCCGTCGGCGTGAGGCGGACGGTCTCGCCGCCGACGGTCACCTCCTTCGCCGCCATGTCGATGCGGAAATCGTCGGTTTCCACGATCGGCTCCTCGCTCACGGCACCAGGACGCCGGCGCAACGCGGCGCGGATGCGCGCCAACAGTTCGTCCATGCTGAACGGCTTCGTGACGTAGTCGTCTGCGCCGCCGTCGAGCGCCGCGACCTTTGCGTCGTCGCGATCCCTGGCCGACAGCACGATCACCGGCACCGCCGTCCAGGCTCGCAACCCGTTCAGAACCTCGAGCCCATCCATGTCCGGTAGCCCGAGGTCGAGCACGATGACGTCCGGCGTGGTAGTCGCCGCCTTCGCCAACCCAGCGGCTCCGGACGGCGCGGCGTCGACGTCGTATCCCAAAGCATGCAGGCTCACGCCCATTGCCCGCACGAACGGCGCTTCGTCGTCGATGAGGAGCAGGCGCGTCACGACGGGTCGATCGGGATGGTGATGACCATCGTCGTCCCGCCGCCGGGTGTGTCCTCGATCACCAACTCGCCACCGACGGCGTTCACGAACCCCTTTGCGACCGCCAGCCCGAGTCCGACACCGGCACCGCTCCGGTTGTCACCGAGCCGTTGGAACGGCTGGAACACGCGCTCGCGGTCTGCAGGCGGGATGCCCGGGCCGGCGTCGATCACGCGGAGATGCAGTGCTCCGCTCACCTCGGCGGCTTCGACGCGCACGGGAACATCATTCGGGGAGAACGACACTGCGTTGTCGATCAGGTTGGCGACGGCTCGTTCGAGCAAGGTCGGGTCGACGCTCACCCGTGGCAACGTCTCCGAGACATCGACGTCGATGCGATTGGGTGGCACATGCAGGCCAACGATCGCGCCGGACACGATCTCCTCGATCCCGATCGGCTGGGTCGTGATCGTGACGCTGCCTGTTTGCAACCGGCTCATGTCGAGGAGATTGCCGACAAGCGTGTTCAACCGCTCGGCTTCCTCGTCGATGGTCTGTAGGAGCTCCTTTGTTGCGGCTGGGTCCCAGTCGATCTCCTCACTCAGCAGGCTCGTGGCGGACGCGCGTATGGACGCGAGCGGCGTACGGAGGTCATGGCTCACTGCGGCGAGGAGCGCGGTGCGTAGTTCGTTGGCCTTCGCGAGCGCGGTTGCGGTGGCCGCCTCGGCTTGCAACCGCCGGCCTTGCAACGCCAGCGCCAGCTGGGTGGCAAACGCGTTGAGGACCTCCCGATCGCGCGCCCGCAGCTCGCTCCCCGACCAGGCCAGAACCGATCCCTCGGCAAACGCCAGTGACTCCTCCGCGGCGTCGGGGGCCGAGGGCGGGTTCGGTCCGGCGGCGGCTTCCACCTTCCAGCCGTCACCGTCGGCGACGAAGATGGCGACCCCGTCGAGCTGGAAGCTCGTTACGAGCTCCTGCGTCAGCTTCGGGAGCGGCTCCGGATCTTGGAGCACGGTTCCGGCCATCGCCGTCAGAGCACGCGCTTCTGCGCGCGCGCGGACAGCGTCGTCGCGACGGCGGGTAGCGAGATCAACCAGCGCGCTGATGACCCCCGCGACGACGAGGAAGCTCACGAGCGCGAGCAGGTCGCGCGTGTTGGAGATCGTGAACGTGTGGATCGGGGGTGCGAAATACCAGTTCAACAACAAGAAGGCGCCAATCGACGCGACGGTTCCGGGTATGGCGCCACCGATCGTGGCGATGGCAACGACGAACAGGAGATAGATGAGAAGCGCGTTCTGCACGCCGAGCGACTCACGAATGCTCGTCAGCACCAGAGTGAGAAGCGGCAACCCGACCGCGGTGAGGACGAGCGCAGTGCCGCGGCGGCTTCGGGACAGCGGCGCGAGACGGAGCTTCGGCGGCGTCAGCAGCGAACGGCTCTCGTCCTCGCCCGAAGCCGTCGAGATGACGTGGACGTCGATGGACCCGCCAGCAGAACGGACGACCCTGTTGATGACCGAGCCGCGAACGAGCTCCGTCCATCGACTTCGACGACTGGCGCCGAGGACGATTTGCGTCGCGTTCTCGATGCGCGCCGCCTGCACGAGTGCCCTCGCGATGTCCGCGCCACTCGCCTCGACGTAGCGACCACCGACCTCCTCCAGCAGCTCGCGGTGTTCCGCCAGCCGGTAGCTCGACGGTCCGGCCAGTCCGTCGCCGGACACGACGTGGACGCCGACGAGCTCACCACGCGTTCGCATCGCCATGCGTGCTGCACGGCGAATCAGGTCCTCGGATCCCGGCGCTCCCGTCAACGCGACGAGCACGCGCTCCTTGGTCTCCCAGGGTCCCTCGATGCCGTGACGGACGCGGTAGTCGTGCAGCTCCTCGTCGACCCGATCCGCCATCCACAGCAACGCCAGCTCGCGCAGAGCAGCGAGGTTGCCCACTCGGAAGTAATTGCCGAGTGCCGCATCCACCTTGTCGGCACCGTAGACATTCCCGTGCGCCATACGGCGGCGCAGCGCCTCTGGCGCCATGTCGACGAGCTCGATCTGATCAGCTGCCCGGACGATCGCGTCAGGGACCGTTTCGCGCTGCTTGATCCCGGTGATCCGTTCGACCACGTCGTTCAGCGACTCGAGGTGCTGGATGTTGACCGTGCTGATGACGTTGATCCCTGCGTCGAGCAGCTCGTTGATGTCCTCCCAGCGCTTTTCGTTGCGGCAGCCGGGGACGTTTGTGTGGGCCAGCTCGTCGATGAGCGCCCATGCCGGCTTCCGGGCGAGGATGGCGTCGACGTCCATCTCCTCGAAATCCTGATCGCGGTACCGAACCGTCTTTCTCGGCACTACCTCGACATCGCGGATTTGGGCGGCGGTATTCGACCGGTTGTGCGTCTCCACGAAGCCGACCACGACATCGGTGCCGCGCTGGTGCCGGCGCCAACCCTCGTTCAGCATGGCGTACGTCTTGCCGACGCCGGGCGCAGCGCCCAGGTAGACGCGTAGCTGACCGCGGGCCACTGGTATGCCTTACGTCTGCTGGTCCAAGTCGAGGTTGAGCTCGAGCACGTTGACCACCTTCTCACCCAGGAACCCCCAGGAGCGACCTGCGGTGTGCTTGGAGATGAGGGAATTGACGGTGTCGACCGGCAGGCCCCGAGCATCAGCGACCCGCTGCGCCTGGAGCTTCGCGTTCGCGACCGAGATGTGGGGATCAAGACCGGACGCCGACGCGGTCACGGCGTCCACCGGCACCTGCGCATCGGCAGCGAGCTTGTTGAAGTCGCGGTACGTCGTGATCCGGCCGGGCACCGTCTCGCCGTAGCACTCCTGTTCGGGATTGCCGTCCGGCCCGAGGACCGGGTTGCCGTCCGCGTCCGTCTTGTCGACCAGGAAGCAGTCCGGTCCTGTCGCCGGAGCGATCAGCTTCGGGTTCGACGGGCCGAGGTTGGTACCAGAGCTCGCCAGTGCGTCGTAGCCGTCGCCCGCAGCCGACGGCCGTGGCTGGAAGTACTTCGGATCGGGGTTGCCATCCGTGTCGACGAAGCTCTGACCTATCAGTGACGACCCTATGACCTGCCCGTCCTTGTTCTTCACGAACGACCCGTTCGCATTGTCGCGGAACAGACCTTGACCGACGCCGTACACAGCGAGCGGATAGAGCAGACCCACCAGCACCGTCAGGGCGATGGTCATGAGGAAACCGGTCATGAGCTGGCGTCTCATCTAATTCACCCCGAGTCCGCTGACGATGACGTCGATGATCTTGATGCCGATGAAGGGAGCGATCAGGCCACCGAGTCCGTAGATCAGGAGATTCCGCCGCAGCACCGCAGCAGCTCCGAGCGCGCGGTACTTCACGCCTCTCAGTGCCAACGGGATGAGGATCACAATGATGAGGGCGTTGAAGATGACCGCCGACAGGATGGCCGAGTGTGGGTTGTCGAGCTTCATGATGTTGACGGTGTCGAGAGCCGGGAACACGCCCAGGAACATTGCCGGGATGATGGCGAAGTACTTTGCGACGTCGTTGGCGATCGAGAACGTCGTGAGTGATCCACGAGTGATCAGGAGCTGCTTGCCGATCTCGACGATCTCCATGAGCTTCGTCGGGTTCGAGTCGAGGTCGACCATGTTCCCGGCTTCCTTCGCCGCCTGCGTGCCGGTGTTCATGGCAACGCCCACATCGGCTTGCGCGAGCGCCGGTGCGTCATTCGTGCCGTCACCGGTCATCGCCACCAAGGAGCCGCCCGCCTGCTCCTTCTTGATGTAGGCCATCTTGTCTTCGGGCGTTGCCTCGGCGAGGAAGTCGTCGACGCCCGCTTCGTCGGCGATGGCCTTGGCGGTCAATGGGTTGTCGCCGGTGATCATGATCGTGCGGATGCCCATCGCCCGCATCTCGCCGAACCGCTCCGAGATGCCGTCCTTGACCGTGTCCTTGAGGTGGATCACGCCGAGGATCCGTGGTCCCTCTGCGACGACCAGGGGCGTCCCACCGTTCACTGCGATGCCGTCGACGATCGCGTGGAGCTCGTGCGGAATCGTCCCGCCTTGTTCCTCGACCCACTTCCGTACGGAGTCGGCTGCGCCCTTTCGAATCGAGCGCCCGTCCCATTCGATGCCCGACATGCGGGTCTGCGCCGTGAACGACACGAGCTCGGCGCCGTCGAGATCCTGCGGCTCGAGCCCGAAGTCATCCTCCGCGAGCTGGACGATCGATCGACCCTCCGGCGTTTCGTCGGCGAGGCTCGACAACAGCACGACCTCAGCCAGCTGCTCCTCCTGCACGCCACTGACCGCGATGAACTCGGATGCCATCCGGTTGCCGTAGGTGATGGTGCCGGTCTTGTCGAGCAACAGCGTGTTGCAGTCGCCGGCCGCCTCGACTGCGCGACCTGACATGGCGAGCACGTTGCGCTGCACAAGGCGATCCATGCCGGCAATGCCGATGGCCGAGAGCAGCGCTCCGATGGTCGTCGGGATGAGACACACGAGCAGGGCGACCAGCACGGTGATCGACTGCTCTGCTTGTGAGTAGATCGCGAAGGGCGCCAAGGTGACGGTCGCCAGCAAGAAGATGAGCGTCAACCCGGCGAGGAGGATGTTGAGCGCGATCTCGTTCGGCGTCTTCTGACGTTCCGCACCCTCCACGAGAGCGATCATCCGGTCGATGAAGCTCTCGCCCGGCTTCGTCGTGATCTTGACGACGATGAGATCGGACAGGACGCGGGTACCTCCGGTGACGGCGCTGCGATCGCCGCCCGACTCCCGGATGACAGGAGCGGACTCGCCCGTGATAGCCGACTCGTCGACCGATGCGATGCCTTCGATCACATCCCCGTCACCCGGGATCATCTCGCCCGGGCCGACGACGCACTCGTCACCGATCTTCAGATCCGTCGACGCGACCTGCCTGATCGAGCCGTCCGGTTGGCGAACGTTGGCCATCGTCTCGGAACGCGTCCGACGCAGGGTGTCCGCCTGGGCCTTGCCACGGCCTTCGGCAACCGCTTCGGCGAAGTTCGCGAACAGCACCGTGAACCACAGCCACACCGCGATGAGTGCCGCGAACCCGTCGGTGTCGCGGATGGCGAGGAAGGTCGTGACGACGCTTCCGATCTCGACGATGAACATCACCGGGTTGCGCGCTTGAAGCCGAGGGTTCAGCTTGGTGAACGAGTCGACGACCGCTCGCTTCATGATGGCCGGCTCGAACATCGAGGTGGCACGACGTTTCGAGTGGTGAGGATCGACTTGGGGCTCGCGGGGTTCGAGCGTCTTCAGTCCGCTGTCAGCAGGAATGGTCATGTCCGATGCGCTCCTAGAACTTTCCCGTCAGATGCTCGACCACTGGGCCGAGCGAGACGACCGGGAAGTACGTCAGGCCGACGACGATGATCACGACGCCGAACAGCAAGGCCGTGAAGAGCGGCGTGCCGGTCGGGAACGTTCCGGCCGACGCAGGCACCCGCTGCTTGCGGCCGAGCGAACCGGCGATGGCCAGCACGGGGATCATGAGGAAGAACCGACCGACGAGCATGCAGACCGCGCCGGCGATGTTGTACCACTGCGTGTCGCCGGTGAGGCCGCCGAAAGCAGAGCCGTTGTTGTTGGCCTGCGATGTGAACGCGTAGGTGATCTCGGTCAAGCCGTGCGGGCCGTCGTTGGCCAGCGAGTTCAACGCGAACCCCGACACGACCGAGATGCCGGTGAACGCCAGGATCACGACCGGGACGAAGAGGATGTAGAGCACGACCAGCTTCATCTCCGGGGCCTGGATCTTCTTCCCCAGGTACTCGGGCGTTCGCCCGACCATGAGCCCGGCAATGAACACGGCCAGCAGCGCGAAGACCAACATCCCGTACAGGCCCGAACCGGTACCGCCCGGGCTCACCTCCCCATACATCATGTTGACCAAGGGAACGGCGCCGCCGAGCGGCACCAAGCTGTCGTGCTGGCAGTCGATCGCCCCGGTCGACGTCCCCGTCGTCGACGAGGCGAAGAGACCGCAAGCGGCGGGCCCGAAACGCGCCTCCTTGCCCTCCATGTTTCCACCCGCCTGATCGGCGGTCGCCGATTGGCTCGCGCCCGCCGCCGTGAAGTTCGGATTCCCGCGGGCCTCGATCGGCATGATGATCACGGTCATCCCCGCCCAGAGGACGAACATCGTGGCGAAGACGACCCATCCCTGCTTCTGGTCCTTGGCCAGCTTGCCGAACGTGTACGTAAACGCGAATGGGATGGCGAGCAATGCCCAGATCTCGAAGACGTTCGTGATGGGGTTGGGGTTCTCGTATGGGTGGGCGGCGTTGGCGTTGAAGGGGCCACCGCCGTTCTCGCCGATCTCCTTGATCGCTTCCTGACCCGCGATCGGTCCACCCGGGATGGTCTGCTCCTGGCCCGTCACCGTCGTGACCGTCTTGTCGGCATGGAAATTCTGGATGACCCCTTGGCTCATCAGGAACAGAGCGAAGATGAACGCGAAGGGCAACAGGACCCGCGTCGTCGTACGTGTGAGATCGACCCAGAAGTTGCCGAGCGTGCGCGTACGGCGGCGAACGAGCCCTCGGATCAACGCCACTGCGATGGCCGCGCCCGCGGCAGCGGACACGAAATTGTGCATGGCCAAGCCAGCCATTTGGCTGAGGTGCGTCATGGTCGACTCGCCCGAGTAGTTCTGCCAGTTCGTGTTGGTGAGGAAGCTGACAGACGTGTTGAAGGCGAGGTCCGGGCGCACGAAACCGAGGTTGTTGGGGTTCAGGGGCAAGTGCCCCTGAACCCGCAACTGCAGGTAGAGGACGACCAGCGACGCGAAGCTGAAGCCGATCAACGACAGTGCGTATGTGGTCCATCGCTGTTCGCTGTCCGGATCGACCCCGCACACCCGGTAGATGAATCGCTCGACCGGAAGGAAGAAGCGATCGCCGGGAGCCTTCTTCTCCTCGCCGTACACCTTGGCCATATAGCTGCCCAGCAATGGGGTGCTGACGGCCAGCAGCAGGATGACGAAGCCGAACTGCAGCCACCCCGCCGTCGTCATCAGAGCTTCTCCGGCGCGATGAGCGCGTAGATCAGGTAGGCAGTCACCAGGATCGACAGGACGAGCGCGACGCCGTTGTCGTAGCTCATGCCGCGATCTCTTCGCCGTCGTCCGTGTACTCGACGGCGCCGATCACGACGCCCTCATCGGCGCCGACGATCTTGTCGCACCCACGGACGAGCAGGACGGCCAAGCCGAAGAACACGATCATCAGCCCGATGAAGAGCAAGTCAGCCATGCGTGGACTTGTAGTCCCGGCAGACTGCGATTCCCAGGGGGCTTAACGGGATCTCTACGGGCCGGGCAGCGTTCTTTACGCACCCCTAACGGTGACGCCGGTCCAGCTGGTCCGAATCTGCTGTCCTCGAACCCTGTGCGTGAAACGACGTCAGAGGTCGTTCACGCCCGCCTTGCTAGTGGCTCCGCGAGCGCGTGGCGAGGATCACGGCGACGCAACCGAGGACGGTCGTCGCGACCGCGTCGGCCCAGTTCCAGCCGAGCGCTTGCGTCGCAGCCGTGCCGATCAATGCGACTGCAGCTTGCGCGGCGCCGATGGCAGACAAGTGTGCATCAGACAGCAGCGCGGGGCTCGAGACGCGTGTCGCGATCGCGCGCTTCCGAGTCGACAACACCGTGAGCACCACCAGTGAAGCGGTAGCGACCAACATCCCTCCGGCCGAGGCTCCACCGGATTCGCCCATCAACAGGCGCGCGAGCCCGGCTGTGATCGCAGCCAAACCGACCACCGCGAGTCCGACCAGGACCACGCGGTGCGCCAGTCGCTCGAGCTCGTCGGAGAACCGGTCGTGTCGAAGGGTGTGGTGGAAGTGATACGCGAGCGCAATCGATCCCACCGCGTCGACGAGCCCGACGGATCCGAACGCGACAAGAACGGCGCTGTTCGCGCCGATGCCGAGTGCGATCGCCACCACGCTCGATGTGACGGTCCACACGACGCTCTGCACGGAGACCCACCGCGCAGCGGTCGCTGTCAGCCCGTTGCAGCCCGTACGTCTCGATCGGATTCTGGTGAGGACCCACGGCGCGCTCCTGTGGCACATGCCGACCAGGCTTCCCGGCGCACCTCGGTTGTTCGCTGTCATGCTACGCCTCTGGTCGCGGCGGCGCGGAGGAGATGGCGATGATGTGCGATCGTCGGATCCTCGGTGTGCAGACCGAGCGATGCTCAGCCGAACGTGAAGCAGAGTGCCGACGCTCCGGGGTCGACCAATTCGATCTCGAAGACGTGATCGGCGATAGGGCCCACTTGGCGGATGAGTTGGTACAGCCGGGGCTCGTCGACGATGCCGTTTCCGTCGTGATCGACATCGAGGCCGTGCGCGTCCAGGGGCGGCTGAGCGTCGAGCCGCACTCGGTATCGCGCCGGCGAGTTGTCGCTCGACGGCGCCAGGATCAAGTGCAGATCGCGAGCGTGGAACCGGTAGGCGATCCGCCCGTTCGGTTCATTGAGCACCGCGGCCTCGGTGCGCAGCGTCCAATTCCCCTCGAGCGCCCACTGATTGGCGGACAAGCGCTGTGGTACCGAGTACACGCGTGGCTCGTCGAGGAACCCACCTTGAGGGGACGCGAAGCCTTCCGACCGGGCGAGCCCGAGATACGTCTCCGGCGAGCGAATGTTGGACCTGTCCGCCGGCGCTTCGATGCCGTGCGCTTCGACCGGCCTGGCACCGTCCGGCAATCGGACCGCTCCGGCATGGGCGAGATGCTCCCGAATGGCCGCTTCAGTCTGCTCGTAGCCGCCTTCACCGAAGTGGTGGTGACGGATGCGCCCCTCGGCGTCGGCGAGGTAGAGCGCCGGCCAGTAGTTGTTGGCGAACGCTTCCCACACCGCGTAGTCGTTGTCGATCGCGATCGGGTACTCCACCCGCATTGTGTGCGCGGCTCGGCTCACGCGCTCGACGTTGTGCTCGACGTTGAACTCTGGTGTGTGCACGCCGACCACAACCAGGCCGTGAGGTCCGTAGGTCTGCGCCCATGACCGGATGTACGGCAAGGTGCGGATCCAGTTGATGCAGGTGTACGTCCAGAAGTCGACGAGGACGACGTTCCCTTGCAAGTCCGCGGTTGTCAGGGGCTCGGTGTTGAGCCAGTCAGTCGCACCGTCGAATGTCGGCAGTCGGGATTCGAACACGGGTCGAGCATCGCGTAATCGCGGGACGATTCGCATCAGGCGTTCCGCTGGTCGACGCGCCTGACCAGCTTGGCCCCTGACAGGCAGGAGAAAGTCGGTTCGGACGGCGATTGGCGCGGGGTCCGGTGTACCGCCAAACTGCACCGCGATGCGGGATGCATGGGGTCGTACTGCCACCGCGCGCACGGATCTGTGCCGGCGATGACGTTGCTTCGCGAAGTTTTCGGCGCCCTCGCAGGGTTGGCCGCGCTGGGTTCGCTCACCCTAGGCACACATGCGCTGCGCCGTCGCTTCTTGTCCACGCTGCACGGTCCGCCCGTACTGCTCGCCGACGTGGTCGGCGCGTTCATCGACACGAGAAACGCGAACGATCCGACAGCCTTTCCACGGACGCCGTCATCATGACCGTGGTCGAACCGAGCCGCGCACTCACGCTCGTCGTGCCCCTGTACAACGAGTCCCACCGATTCGCGGCGTGTGCTCCCGCGCTCGCAGACTTCGTGGCAGCTGAGCCGGCCGGGCGCCTCGTGTTCGTCGACGACGGCAGCAACGACGGTACGGCGGACCTCGTCGAGCGATTCATTCGCGGGCGGCGTGGCGAGTGCATCGAGCTCATCCGTCGACCGCACCGCGGCAAAGGTGCGGCGATCGAAGCCGGCCTTGTCACCGCGGTATTCGGTGTTGCAGCGTTCTGCGACGTCGACTTGTCGACGCCACTGAGTGAGCTCCTGGTGTTGATCGATGCCGCGCGGTCGTGCGCCGGTGCTCGCGATCGGTTCGCGGGGCACCGCTGCGTCGAGACTCGCGCGCCGGCAACGGCGCGGGCGCGAGATGTTGGGTCGCGCCTACAACCGTGCGATACAGCTCGCCGTCGTCCCTGGCGTCGCCGACACCCAGTGCGGAGCCAAGGCTGCGGGCGTCGCTCTGTGGCAGCAGATTTTACCCCACTGCCACGAGGAGGGCTTCGCCTGGGACGTGGAGATCATCGCCTTGGCGCGGCATCTCGACATCCCCGTGCAGGAGGTCGGCATCGTCTGGCGGCACCAGGACGGCTCCCGGGTCAAGCCGCTGCGGGACGGTACGCGCATGCTCCGTGCGATTCCGCGTATCCGGATGAACGTTGCATCGGCACGCAGGACCGCACATCCGCTGACGCCTACCGATGGGGGCGTCTTCGCCGACGACAACGCCGCGCGCCTCGCCTCGGCCGATGCCAACCACTGGTGGTTCCGGTCGAAGGCGACGTTCGTCTCGCTACTGATCCGGCGGTTTGCGAACGATCCTGATTTCCTCGTCGATGTCGGTGCCGGTTCCGGCGGCGTGACCGCGATGCTCGGCCTGCCGCCGAGCCGTGCGCTTGCACTCGACGGCAACATCGAACTCGTCACCGCGTCACGCCAACGACACGCGCTGCTCACGACGGCCTGTGACGTGACCGCACTCCCGCTGCGGGACAGCGTCGCTTCCGTCGCGTGCCTGCTCGATGTGATCGAGCACCTCGCCGACCCGACACTGGTGCTGCACGAGGCAACGCGCATCGTCGGTCGCGACAACTACCTCATCGTCAACGTGCCGGCCCATCAATGGCTGTGGAGCGACGCTGACCGCCTGCTCGGCCACGAACGCCGGTACTCACGCCGCACGCTGCGGCGCGAACTCGAGCGCAATGGATTCGAAGTCGTCTGGATTTCGCACGTGTTCAGCTGGCTCGTGCTCCCGGTGTGGGTCATGCGTCGGAATACGAGCAGTTCGGAGGCGAAGCTCGGATTGGGCGTGTCTTCGCCGTTGATCTCCTACCTGAGCATGTTCCTCACCCGTCTCGAGGCTTTCGTCACACGATGGATCTCGCTCCCTCTCGGTACTTCGGTCCTGTGCGTCGCACGAGTGCTCGGTGACCCCGACACGACGGAGAAGCCGGCGTGATCACCGACCGCGGCGAAGCGATGTTCGCGCTGCAGCAGACGCTGTACACGTCGCGCAATCCAACCCGCCGAACCTTGCACTGCACGCGTCGTGACTGGATGATCGACGCGATCTGCCGCTACGGAACCGGTGTACGACGCGCCCTCGAGGTCGGGCCTGGGTCGGGCGTCTACCTCCCGACGCTGACGAGCACTGCGCGTCATGTCGTCGCGTTGGACATCGAGAGTGCGTATCTCGATCGCCTGGTCGACATGCGGTGCGAGCACGACACCCTGCAACTCGTCCGAGACGACATCACGAGGTCTTCCTTCGCTGACGGCTCGTTCGAACTCGTCGTGTGCTCTGAAGTCGTCGAGCACATCCGCGACTCGACCGCAGCCCTACGCGAGATGCGCCGTATCCTGGTGGACGACGGTACGCTCATCCTCTCGACGCCGCAGCGATACAGCACACTCGAGGTGGCATCGGCAGTGGCATTCATGCCGGGGTTCATACAGCTCGCTCGACGCGTCTACAAAGAGGCCGTCATCAAGGCCGGACACATCAACTTGCTGACGCGTCGGAAGTTGCGCGAACAACTCGCAATCGCGGGCTTCGTCCCGGTGGAGGAGTGGGTGTCCGGGATGTACCTGCCGGGCGTCGCCGAGGCACTGGGAACGCGCGCGCTGAGCATCCAAGCTGCGTTCGAGCGAAAGATCCGCGGTACGCCGCTCGAGCACGCGCTGTGGACACAGTTCGTCGTTGCGCGTCCGAGTGCCGGCGGACGACGCGTGCGCGAGGGGGACTTGAACTCCGATCGAAAGTCTGTTGGACGGTGACTGTGTAGGTCGCTCGATCCTGGTGAGCAGGGCGTTTGCCTCGCAGCCATCCGGCCGCTGACGGCCCGGTGCCCGTGTGTTCCGGGAAGTTCGTGACCAACCTGTGACCACTTCGACGCAGTGGTTCGGGACCGCATCACAGGCGTCCACATTGCAGTGGTTTGTCAGCTCTTGTCACTCAGAAGTGACGTACAGACCGGCAAGGAGCGCGGCGTACGGCGACTGGCGCGGGGTCCGGAGTACCGCCAAACTGCACCGCGATGCGGGATGCACGGGGTTGCACTGCCACCGCGCGCGGATCTGTGCAGGCGATGACGTTGCTTCGCGAAGTTTTCGGCGCTCTCGCTGGGTTGGCTGCGCTGGGTTCGCTCATCCTTGGCACACGTGCGCTGCGCCGTCGCTTCTTGTCCACGCTGCACGGTCCGCCCGCACTGCTCGCCGACGTGGTCGGCGTGTTGTCGATCACGATCGTCGCGTCGCAACTCCTCGGCGTCGTCGGGCTCTACCACTTCTACGCCGTCGCGCCGGTGCTCGTTCTCTGCGGCCTGGTCGTGTGGTGGTTGGGAACGCGGGCGCCGCTCGACGACGCGGCGAGGACGCAAGCCGAAACCGAAGTCGCCGCCGAAAACCTCGCCTCAGCAAGCGCGAGTTCGGCACCGCGGGGAGGTCCCATCGTCACCGGGACCGCGATCGTCGCGGTCGGCATCCTTGCGGCCGACTGGATCCCGCTTCTGGTGAACGTGTACCGCACGGGCCCGACGTTCATCGACACGATGTGGTACCACCTGCCGATCGCCGCGCGCTTCGCGGAGACTGGGTCGCTGCTGCACGTCCCGATCGTCTCTGGCGGCGACGCGCTCCCCTCCTTCTATCCGCACACATCAGAGTTGTTGCACGCGACCGGGATCGTGTTCCTGACGCACGACACGTTGTCGCCGCTGCTCAACCTCTTCTGGCTCGTCAGCGCGCTCTTCGCCGCATGGTGCATCGGCCGGCCGTTCGGTATCGCGCCGCTCGTCCTCACGGCAGTGGCCTGCGTACTCGGTGGTCCGCAGCTCGTGCTGTACGAGGCCGGCCAGGGCCTGAACGACCTCCTCGGCGTTGCGATGACACTCGTCGCGATCGCGCTGCTCGTGAACACGTGGTCGCGGCCGTTGCGCCTCCCAGGCACGTTCGTCGCCGGCTTGGCGATGGGGATCGCGATGGGCTCGAAGTTCACCGTCGTCGGACCGGCGATCGCCCTGACCTTGTGCGTCATCGTGTTCTGCACGGCCGACCTCCGGGTGCGCCTCGGTCTGCTCTGGCTGGCCGGGATCACGCTCACCGGCGTCTTCTGGTACCTGCGCAACCTGATCGCGGTCGGCAACCCGGTGCCGCCAGCCCGCGTCTCGATCGGACCGATCGATCTCCCGCATCTCCACTACACGGGCGTATCGACCCTGTCGTCGCATCTGTTCAACGGCGATTGGTCGAAGTACCTCGCACCAGGCTTCCGCTACGCCCTGGGTCCGGTGTGGTGGGCAATCCTTGGCATCATGATCGCCGGCTTCGTTGCCGGCATCGTGCTGCGCGTCGACGACCGCGTTCGATTGATCGCGATCAGTGGGCTGGTGGGCGCTCTCTTTCTGATCTTCACACCGCAGGCGCTCGGCCCAACCTCCAGCGACGCGTCCTACTTCGCGGTCAACGTTCGCTACCTCGCCATCCCGATGACTCTGGGCGCAGTTGCGCTCGCGGCTGCATCGGCGCGGTACAGGACGCGTGTCATGAGCGCACTGGCGATCGTTTTCGGAGCCGTGCTGCTCGCGTCGCAGTTCGACGGGAAGCTGTGGCGGTTCAAGGACGGCACGCCGGCCGAGTTCGGCCTCCCGACATTGAGTCAACGCGAGTTCGCCGTCGGAATCGTATGCGGCATCGTCACCGCGATGGTCGTGCTGGCCCTCGTCATCGCCCGGTCGCGTCGCCTCTCCGATGTCGTCGATCGATCGTGGGCACCGTGGATCGCCGGCCCCGCGCTCGTACTCCTCGTCGGAGGGCTCCTCGCGCTGCAGCATTTCTACGTCGATCACCGCTATCGCGACGCGCAGTACCTCACCAACACGTACGGGTGGGCGCGCAACGTCCGCGACGAGCGCATCGGTCTCGTGGGTACAATCCTGCAATACCCGCTCACGGGAAACGACATCTCGAACCACGTAGAGATCCTCGAAGACCGAAGGAGCGATCTCGAAGCAAGACCGATCAGGGATTGCGCCACCTGGCGGGAGACGGTGAATTCGCGAACGGCTCGACTACGTGCTCGTCACAACGCGGGGATATCCCATCGCCGGGCCATCGACCGCGCGCGAGCAGCGATGGACAGCGACGGACCCTGCCGCGCGGCTCGTGGTCACCGATCGTGAAAAGGGGGAGCGCCTGGCTCTACGAGTTGCGGGGTCGTCTCGATCCATCGGCCTGTCCGAGTTCGTGACCAACACGCTTACACACAAGACGATTCATGCTGTCCTGTGAAGGGATTTCAACACCGTGGCGAAACCTTCACGGAAACCGGCTCGCTCGGGGGGGAGGACTCGAACTCCGCTCGACCGGGGTGTCGCCCAATGACCGGCGATGTCCGTCAGTGCCGATGAGCAGGACATTCGCCACTGCGCGGTGATGGCTGGTGGCGTCAAATGACAGGCGGTTTCGCAACGTCCGTGACCAATCCGTGACCAACGTGGGGGCCGAGATACGCGGACGATCGGCATCTAGTGCTGTCGCGGAAATCCCGGTCTCGATCCAAAGGCTAAGACGTGGGCCTGACCAACCTCAGTCCTGCTGATGCGGCAATCGAGCGCCGAGGACCCACGCGTGACGTCGCGCCCGGCGGATCCGCCCAAGGTCTTCCGTCACGACGTCTATCTCTATCTGGATCGCGACCCGAGTGACTTCATCCGCGGTTCGCCCGAACTCGGCTTCGAGGAACTCGAGGCGCTTCTCGAGCCAGTCCAAGCCGTCGATGATGCTCCCCACAGCCGGAGCCTATGCGTCACGACCTCACCTGTTAGTAGACGTCGCATCGCATCGACCTTCCTAGCTCGGCGCTGCGCATCCCGCTGCTAGCGCAAGGCGCCGGATGTGCACGCCGTCGGTAGCTACACATCTGCGCTCGCGTCCAACTCTTTCTTCGTGGACGCGACGCAGGTCGGTATGTTGACGCTGTCGGAGGTCGGGGCACAGGGCTGAAAGGATGCCGGCGAAGGGCCGGAAACCACTACCCAGGCGGGGAGCGGTCGCGCCGAGGTCCTCGACCTCCGGCGTCCGGGATCGGCACTTCTGGGTGCCTAGCGGAGGGGTGGGCAGCGGACTCCGACCCGACCGACGAGATCACAGAAGGTTCCGCGTTCGATGAGCCAGCGGCCGTTCTCTCGCACGGCGCGACCTTCAAGCGGAAACGTCGACACGTCCTGCGGCATGGGGCCACCAAGCAACTCGATCGTCCAGCGAACGACGGCTGAAGTCTCGTTGAGAAAGAAGACCTCGGTTATCACCTGACGTCCTACGTGCTGAAGCGTCGGGGTCCTTCGGGTCGCACGCAGACACTCGCCGAGGCCCTCTCCGCGTTGAACGAAGTCCAGATCGTCATCGACGTCGGGCGCGGCGAGACCCATGAACGCGGCACGGACGGCCGCACTCGAGGACTCGACGTCCGCGGGCGGTTGCCCCGTCGGCACGTGGATTTCACTGAGTGGAAGTGGCTCGACCACCTGTCCGATTCTTGTCGATTCGCCCCGGCGGGATCGGCACGTTCCGGACGCATCACTTCGGAGGCACGCAGCCCGGTCGCCGGCAACGTTACGGATTCGGCATCTTCACGTCCGGGTAGCTCACCACTCGTGGCCTCCGAGGTCGACTGGCAGCGCTTGTACATCCGGGTGCATGACGCGCTCGGCGTTGTCGGCCGAGTTGTGCGGCGACAGCGCCCCGGCGGTCATGCACCAGGCCGTTGGGATGACGATGGAGTACCTGGACTGCTCCGGCCTGACCGCGCTGGAGGCACTGCACGCACGGTCGGAGCAGACAGGCCAGAACATCTTGACGGTGGCCGTCGATGTGGTCCGATGCCGGTTCCGGCCCGCCTGACGCGACGAAGGCCCCGGTTGCAGGGGAGTCCAACCCCCTCCGGAGCCCTCAGGGCCAGCACGCCCCGTTCCTGGCTGAGCGCTCGCCAGAGCGCCACCAGAATAGGAATGCACCTACCTGCACTATGCGCCGTGCGTCAAGGTCACAAGCGTGAAGAAGGCCCAGCGCCGCAACGCGTTCCGCGTAAACCCGCACATCACGATCGCGCCAGCGGTCAGGCTGAGCGCGAGATCGGCACGCATGCGCGCCGCCAAGCATGACACACGGCAGCACACGCAGAAACACTCGAACGGGTGATGTGTATCCCGGCGGGGAGCCGCTACAACCGAACCCATCCGACAAAATCAGGTGGCCCCGGCGGTGCGTGAAATACCCCGGGGGCTGGCCACCAACCTAGCGAGGGGGTAGTGGGATTTTGCGCGTGCTTCGTCTGCATACATTCGGTCCATTCGCTGCTGGGGCGCTGGTCGCCGGCGGCTTCGTGTTTGTCGCCGCGTCACCGGCGGTGGCGGCGCCGACTTGCCGTGGCCTGGTACCGACGGCCTTCCTTGAGACGCCGGGGACCCTGGTCGGGACTGCCGGACCCGACGTGCTCCTGGGCTCGTCGGGGACCGACACGATCCTCGGCATGGGCGGCGACGACGTCATCTGCGGCGAGGGCGGCGACGACGTCATCCAGGGCGGCGACGGCAACGACACCATCTGGGCCACCCAGCCCAACTACACCGGCCCGCCGGGAACCACCCAGCTGTCCGGCAACGCCGGTGACGACGTGCTCATGGGTGGGCGTGGGACCGACACGATCAAAGGCGGGGTCGGCAACGACACCGTCGACGACCAAGGTAGTGTGCCGGGGTTCAACGACATGTTCTTCGGCGACGCCGGCGACGACCATCTGAACGGCGACAACGGCAACGACGTGATCCACGGCGGGGACGGCAACGACGGAATCAACGGCGGCATCGGCAACGACCAGCTGTACGGCGACGACGGCAACGACGTCCTCGTCGGCGACCATCCCACCCGTGGTCCGAACGGAAACGACGTCCTGAATGGCGGAAAGGGCGACGACCAGATGTCCGGTACCGCCAACACCGCCCTTGGGGCCGACAGCGACAAGTGCAATGGCGGCCCGCAAATCACCGCCGACGTGGCCGACGCCACATGCGAGCAGATCGTCGGAGTCCCGTAGACAAGCCGCCTGGATCAACAAGCCCAAGCCGAATGAGGAGGAGGCACAGCACCAAGCTTGAGAACCTGTCTCAAGGGGGCTTGACATGTTCCGCCATGATGCCGCGTGGAGCGACACACCACTCGGATGACGAAGCGGCGGAAATGCTGGTTCCTTCGCTCGTGTGCTGGAGCACGAAGCACGCGGTATCGCTCCGGGCCGGCGTCGTAACGACACCTGACCGGGCAGGAGGCGACTCCTGTTAGTAATCGTGCGTGGCGAAGTCATCGACGCGGCTCGTGCTGATCTGTGGGCTTCCAGCCTCGGGCAAGTCGACACTCGCTCGTCAGCTCGCACCCAAGATCCCCGCCATCAGGTTGGACAAGGACGGGTGGGCGACCCAACTGGGCGCCGATCTGTGGGACGACGAATTCCGAGTGCGTCTCGAGCATCAGCTGTGGATTCTCTCCCAGGATCTCCTCGCCCAAGGCCAGAGCGCGATCTTGGAGTGGGGCCACTGGGCGCGGGTTGAACGGGACGAGAAACGACTCGGGGCGCGAGCTTTAGGGGTGGGAGTCGAGCTGCACTACCTCGATGCGCCCTTGGAGGAGCTGATCGAGCGAGCTGAACGTCGCAATTCGTCGGACGAGTGGACAGCCTCGCCAATGACACGGGCTCACTTTGAGGAGTGGGCAACGATCTTTTCAACCTCCTGACGAGGAGGAGATCCTGTTGTTCGACAAGCCCGTTGCCGAAGGTTGATCTTGTCGAACATGTCTCGCCCGCTATCAGCAACCTGGCGCTACACGTTCGACGCGACCACGCTGGGGTCACGACCGTTTGCGAGACCGTCGTCGACGAGCGTGGGCCAATGCTGCGTCGGCTGTCGCCGCTGATCACCGGCTCGCCTGACGGCAGGTCCGCAACGACGACACCATGAACATCACTCTCCGCCGTCTCAAGGCGGCCGCGGAAGCGATCGCTTCCAGCTACTAACTCAACTAGTCGGCGCATCGAGGCGAGTTCGGGTGACTGGAGGACGTACAGGTCGAGGCCCCCACTGCGACAGTGCATCGCCGCGCCCGAGCCGAGTTCGCCGATTGTTGTGTAAGCACCTCGCCGCTCACACGGGCTCCTTGATTGCCGACTGGTCAGCCCGGGTGTTGCGTCGGTAGAGCCAGATTCCGAGGACCTGTCCGCCGACAACGGCGATCGTGGTGGCGATGAGGATGCGAGTGAACGGCGACGCCACGCGTTGCAGCGCGCCATAGAAGCTGGCGTGGAGAACGACCAGAGCGAAGAGCGCGTAGTTGAGCCGTTGCAGACCCTTCCACGGTTTGGCCTTGAGCTCGCGGAGGTAGCGGTCGGTGGACAGGACAACCAGCACCACGAGGATGATGGTGGCGGCGAGGCCGGTCCAGTTGCCCCAGCCGATGTTGTCGGTGAGCGGCTTGCCGTCGACGAAAAAGTAGCGCACGAACCCGAAGGCGCGGGCGGTGTGGCCTTGGAAACCCACGACCACGTGGATGACGCTCCAGATGGCGGTCCATGTGCCGACGTCTCGGCGCAGATAGTTGTTGGTGGGGTTGCGTCGGCGAAGTACCAGGTTGGTGGGACCGATGAGGAGTGTGAGCGCGAGCAGCACCAGGGCGACGTCGCCCGTGGGTGACGCCAGCTGGGCGGTGGAGACACCGCCGTGGGATTGCCCTTGGCCGATGAGCACCAAGAGGCCAGCAGTACTCGCGACCGCGAGTGGCAGGTGGTGGACCACAAGACGGTGCGGCAGGTCGCGACCGGCACCGAGGGTTCGTCGCACGGGTCGGTAGTTCGCCGCGGTCTGCCGCGGGTTTCGATCCATCGTGGTGTCGGCGTTCGCCATCACCTGGGGCAGCTCGAGGTGTGGTTGGCATCACCGCTATGGCTGCCGCCGCGCACATGGTCCGATCCATGATCGCCGCTGGTGTGGTCGGCCGTTTGCATCTGACCCCCGCAGCCGTGGCCACCGGAGCCGTGCCCTCCGGCGCCGCTGCGCATACCCATGCCGGTGGCGCCAACCACCATGGTGGCCGCAAGGAGACCGACGAGCACGATTGCGGTGATGAGGAACACGCGCACCCAGACCGGCCGCCGCGCGATCCATCGGCGCTGCACCTTGGGTCTGTCGTCGCCGGCAGTGCCATCCGCAGTCATGCGTTCGCTTCCATCGTCGATCCCGACCCCGGCCTGTTCACCAGAGTCAACACCGATCCAACCCGACGGGCTGTTTGTCTGCCGTTAGAAGGCCTCTCACAGCGACCTAACAGCCGCAGGGGCAACCATTGGTGGCGTGAGGGTGCTGGTGGTGGAGGACGAGCGGTTGCTGGCCGACGCCATCGCCGACGGGCTGCGCCGGCAGGCTATGGCGGTCGATGTCGCCTACGACGGCGACGCCGCCTTGGAGCGGCTGGGGTGAACAGCTACGACGTCGTCGTGCTGGACCGGGACCTGCCCCGCACGTCGGGCGACGAGGTCTGCACTGCACTGGTGGATTCCGGAGCCGATACGCGGATCCTGATGCTCACCGCTGCGACGGCGGTGACCCAACGGGTCGCCGGGCTCGGGTTGGGCGCCGACGACTACCTCACCAAACCGTTCGCCTTCGCGGAGCTGGTCGCCCGTGTGCAAGCGCTGGCACGGCGGTCACGGCCTGCCGCTCCACCGGTTCTCGAACGCCAGGGTGTGTGCCTGGACCAGCATCGCCGCACCGTCACTCGCGACGACCAGCCAGTAGCTCTGTCCCGCAAGGAGTTCGCGGTGCTCGTCGAACTCCTTCGAGCCGACGGCGGCGTGGTGTCGGCCGAAGAACTGCTGGAGAAAGCGTGGGACGAGCACGCCGACCCGTTCACCGGCGTTGTGCGCTTCGTGGTCATGACGTTGCGCCGCAAGCTGGGCGACCCGCCGCTCATCGAGACCGTTCCCGGGGCGGGGTATCGCATCCGATGACGACGCGACGTCGCTGGCGTTCCACGATTCGGGTACGGCTCACGCTGCTCTACGCCGCCGCCTTCTTCCTTGCTGGAGCGCTGCTCGTGACCGTCATGTACGTGACCATGCGCGCCGCCCTTGATCGTCAACTCACCGCCCGAGTGGGTGTCAGCGAGCACCTCACCGATACCGCGAGCGGGAGCGAATCGGCCCAGCGCGCTCACCAGTCCCAGGCGGCACTGCGGGCCCAGTTCCAGAACGATCGCGACGACACGCTGCGGTCGATGCTGATCGCGTCGCTCGTCGCGCTCGGCGCGGTCGGCGTCGCAGCCGGCGGACTCGGCTGGCTGGTCGCCGGACGAGCATTGCAGCCGCTGCAGGACATCACCGCGACGGCGCGGCGGGTCGCCGATCGCAGCCTTCATGAACGGATCTCGCTCGACGGGCCCGACGACGAGATCAAAGATCTCGCCGACACCTTCGACGCCATGCTCGAGCGACTCGACCGCGCCTTCGACAGTCAGCAGCGCTTCGTCGCCAACGCCTCCCACGAGCTGCGCACGCCCCTGACCATCAACCGGACCCTCGTCGAGGTCTCCCTCGACGACCCCACCGCGCCGGAATCACTTCGCCAACTCGGCAACACACTGCTCGCCGTCAACCAACGCCACGAGCGGCTCATCGACGGCCTGCTCACCCTCGCCAGCAGCGAACAGGCTCTCACCAACCTCGTCCCCCTCGACGTCTCCGACCTCGCCCGACACGTCGTCACCGAGTCCGAGGACGCTGCCAGCGCAGCCGGGCTGACAGTCGAGACAAACCTTCAGCACGCGCCCGCGACCGGCGATCCGGTGCTGCTGGAGCAGCTCGTTCACAATCTGGTCGACAACGCCATTCGCTACAACCTGCGCGAGCACGGCGTCGTCATCGTCACGACGACGACCGCTGATCGGAGCGCCTGCCTCGTGGTCGACAACACCGGGCCGCCGGTACCGACCTACGAGCTGCCGGCACTCTTTGAACCGTTCCGCCGCCTGTCCACCACCGACCGACGCGCCGACCCGGACGACCCGTCCACCGACCGCGGCGCCGGGCTCGGCTTGTCCATCGCAGCAGCCATCGTCCGCGCCCACGGTGGTCACATCGAGGCATCGACACGACCCGCCGGAGGGCTCACCGTCACCGTGCAACTGCCGCTCGCCATCGACGGCGCAACGTGAGCATCCGGGCGGTCCGCGCGACGCGTCGCCTTAGTGTGACGTGCTGATCGGGCAGCGAAGAGCCCTACCTCCACACGGAGGTGTGGCTCCTCGAGATCTGCTGTCCTGGATTACCGCAGCCGTTCCTGGTCGACGAACAGCGAAGCCGTTGTGTGCGTGTCACCAACTTGTCGCCAGGAGTCGCATCCGCGATCAGCCGCGGACCAGTGACATGGCGAGAACACGTCACCAACGACGACCTCACGGCCCATAGTCGCCATACCGGCATCCTGTCTTGCATGACGGTCGGACCCACGGACGCCGAGGAGATCATCAGACTCTGGCCTGCAGCCCGCCGACGCGCATCACGGCGTCCTTGACCAGGGTGGAGTACCCCGTGTGAGCCGGTGTCGGGGCGGGGACGACCTTCCTGCGCAACACTCCGATCCGACGCTCACGGTCTTCACACCGGTGGCGGGGTCCGGGCATGGCGTCGGAGGTCGAACGATTTATGCGGCCGACGTGGGCTGTTGCGGCACGTGCCTCGACGCGCGGGGCATGGACTAGGCGCACCTGACCTAAGTCGTGCATCGGTCGACGCTCGACATGATGTCGTCGATGACGTCGCGCCAGCGCCGACGGGACCACCCGCAGGTCGCCGGGGCGGGCAGCCTCTATGCTCCCTGGAGGTCATGGCCCGGCACCTCGAGTGGCCCGGCACGGCAGGGGGGCAGGCGCGATGCCGTTGTACATGGATCGTCATGAGGTGCCCGAGGAGTTCACTCCGTCGGACATCGCGGAGGCGCATGTGCGTGACCTCCAGACGCAATCCAAGTATGGGGTCGATTACATCACCTACTGGTTCGACCATGGCAGTGGCGGAGGCTTCTGTCTCGTTGAGGGACCCTCGACAGAAGCCGTCGAAGCCGTCCATCGCGAGGCGCACGGTCTGGTGGCCGCCAAGATCATCGAGGTTGATCGTGCTGCGGTAGAGGGGTTTTTGGGCGCGATTGACCGGCCGAGCTCGGGCGAGGAGTTCGTCGCCACGGCGTTCAGAGCGATCTTGTTCACCGACGTGGTCGGCTCGACGGAGCTCACCCAACGGCTCGGGGACCGGGGTGTGATGCGTGTGATCCACGCACATGATGCCATCGTCGACGATGCGATCCGAAGCGGGGGTGGCCGACGTGTCAAACACACCGGGGACGGTGTCATGGCCTCGTTTACCTCGGTGAGTCGGTCCGTTGAAGCGGCCATCGCCATCCAGCGTGCGACCGTGCTCCACAACGAGGGCGACGGAGTGTCGTTCGATGTTCGCGTCGCCGTCAGCGCCGGCGAGCCCGTTACGGAGAACGATGACCTCTTCGGAGCTGCCGTTCAGCTTGCGGCCCGCGTGTGCTCGTCGTGCGAGGGCGGTCGCATCCTGGTGTCGAGTGCCGTCCGGGAGCTGTGCCTCGGGAAGAGACTGCCGTTCGAGGATGAGGGCCTCGTCGACCTCAAAGGCTTCGACGAGCCGATGCGCGTCTTCAGCGTGTCCTGGCGTTGAGCCAGGCGAGCAGCCGCATATTGCCCGCACTGCCCACCGACCACAGCGCCGCGACCCGGCGGTTGAGGGCACTGCTGACGTCACAACGATGGACACCTGTGGATGCGCGATACCGGACGGTCTTCGGCCTGTCGCGCGTGCTCCCGAAGTGTTCAGGATCGGCACATCCCGGTCGGTCGGGATTAGAACCAGGCGGCCCGCATGACGACGCCATCCGATTCGTACATGTTCAATCGATTGCGGCGAAGATTTCGCCGAATCCCGGACTTTGTAGCATTGAATACTCGAATCTCTTGCACACCCCGACTGCGGGCAAGACTCTCGGCGTCGGCGACCCGTAGGCCCTCATACTCCCCAGCATTGGGGTGACGATCGAACGAGGCTCGGAGCCTTCCGCCTTGCGCTTCGTCGCCGCTCATCTCATCTCGACGCTAGCCCCACGGTCTGACAGGCGATCGAAGTGCGGCGGGAACGGCACTTCTGCGTCGGCTTATCGAGTCACGTCGATCGTGATTGATGGGGGTGGCGGCACCAAGTCGTGCCGCTGGTACAGACGCGCCTCGTACCGGCCCGGTGGCAATGGCGGCATGCCGCTCGCGATGCAGTGAGGTGCTGCGCTGGTCGCGTCATGAGTGCAGGAGGAGTAGGTCCCGATCACTGGCTCGGGGTACGTCGAGACGCCCGTTGGGATGGTCATCCGCTGGAAGCAACTTGTGAACGAAGGGAACGATTCGATCCGATCGCTTCGCAAGCCGATATGGAAGAGTCCGCCATGGCAGGCGGAGGTCTCAATGGGAGCGCCCGTGTCGTTCGTGACGACGACCTCGGCCTGCATCGTGGTGCCCGTCGTCATCGTCTCCGCCGGTAGCTGAATCCGAGCCGACAGCGGAGCTTGCGGTACGACCGCCGATGACGACGACGACGAACTCGATACCGGCTTGCTCGTGGCCGGAGCCGCATGGTCGGATCCACCGGTGCAGGCTGCGGTGCCCGCGATCACGATCGCACCGACCACCGCCCGCAACCTCACCCCGCTCATATTGCCTCGATCGGCGTGCGCTGTATCGGCAGTGAGGATGCACCTGCCGCGTTGTTGATGCTGATAGGCAGCGGCCAGGGTCTCACTCACCCGGTCTGACCGGTGTATCGGCCGACCCTCGCGAGAGGTGTCTTGTAAGTGATCTGTCGGCCGGGTGTGTGAGGTCCTGTTGTGCACGCACCGGACGAGCGTCCGTGACCGAAGAGGCGCCTGTGCAGAGGCCCCATCACTGTCCTGTCCGCCCGCCCGGCGGTGCGTGCCACTCCTCATCCGTTGACGCAGAAAGAGGTGGCATGGCCACGATGGCACGCGAGTCGCTCGGTCAGATGATCGGCGGGATCGACACGCACAAGCATGAACACGTCGCCGCGGTGATTGACGACCTTGGTCGCATCCAAGGGGTCGCGTCGTTTCCGACGACTCGTCACGGCTACCGGAAGTTGTTGAGCTGGATGCAGTCGCACGGCGAGCTCTTCGCCGTCGGTGTCGAAGGGTGCGGCTCATGGGGTGCGGGGGTGGCTCGTTATCTCGCGGCGCGACGATGTGCGCGTCATCGAGGTCAACCGGCCCAACCGTCAGAACCGGCGCCGCCGCGGCAAGTCCGACACGGTCGATGCCGAAGCCGCAGCGTGGGCCGTGCTGTCCGGTGAAGCGACCGTGACCCCGAAGTCCGGTGACGGTCCGGTCGAGGCGTTGCGCCAGCTGAGAGTGGCTCGCAACGGTGCGATGAAGTCTCGGACGGCGGCGGCGAACCAGTTGCACAGCCTCATCGACACTGCGCCCGACGCGTTGCGGGAACGGTTGATCGGGTTGACGTTGCGCAAGAAGATCGCCGTGATCGAACGGTGGCGGACCGGCACCGCGCACACTCCCGAAGTGGCGACCAAGCGCGCGCTGGTCAGCGTGGCGCGTCGGTGGCGGGCACTCGATCTCGAGACCCGTGAACTCGACCGTCACCTCCACACGATCCTGCGGACAATCGCGGCGCCGCTGCTCGCTCGTCACGGCGTCGGCTATGAGACCGCCGGTCAACTTCTCGTCACCGCCGGCGACAATCCCGATCGGATGCACAGTGAAGCGAGCTACGCCGCGCTGTGCGCAAGCTCGCCGGTCAACGCGTCGTCAGGAAAGACAAAACGACACCGGCTCAACCGAGGCGGTGATCGTCACGCCAACTCCGCGCTGTGGACGATCGTGCTCACCCGCATGTCGAACCATCCACCCACACGCGCCTACGTCGAGCGGCGAACCGCGGAAGGGCTCTCCAAACGCGAGATCATCCGCTGCCTGAAGCGCTACGTCGCACGCGAGGTGTTCCCGCTCGTCCGCAACATCGTGAACGAACACGACACGCCACTCGCTGCTTGACAAGCAGAGGCGCCCTCACTTCTGCGCTCGCGCTCAGAACACCAGTCCCGCGAGGCCAGCCACGAGAAGGACCACCACACCCGCAGCGACCAGAAGTGCTCCCGGCTTCATCAGGTAGGCAAGCGCAGCCAACCCGGCCTCGAAGGGATTCGCACTCAATCGTTCAGACAACCGCATCGGCCGAGTTTCTGTTGATCCAGACAAGCGCAGGGTTGCCCACCCGAGCACACCGAGGACCACCAAGAAGGCGCCCACAACGCACAGCACTGCGCCAACAGCCACGCGTCACAGTGTGGTCGCGAGGAGTCACCTGGCCTCGCGGGATTGGCACTTCTGCGCTACCAGTCGATCCACGCCTTCTTATGGATGCAGCCCATCGCATCGGCACCTACAGCCCGGGTTCTGCGACCGCAGAAGTGCACCCAGCGAGGTTGCGAGGTAGATCAACTGGTCTGTGGCCGGCACCTAGTCCTGAGTGTCAGGGATGACGCCGGCTTGCCGTAACCCGGCGAGGTTGTCGACGATCCCGCGCTGATGGACAACGCGCCCGTGCGCGTCGAAGGTCAGCAACAAGATCTCCTCGAATTCGAGTCGTCGGCCGGTGGGCGGGATCGGACCCCACGAACCGAGTTGCGTTCCGCTGATCCGTAAGTGCACCGCGGCCCGGTCACCTTCGACGAGGACCGCGAGCAGTTCTTCGTGATAGTCCGGCCTCGTCGCCCACGCGCGCTCGACCATTTCGCGTACGGCGTCCCGACCTTGACGGAGCTCGGAGTACGGCGGTAATCGACGACGTACTCCGACGCGTACAACTCCGGGATGATCTCGACGCGCCGACCGTTCCATACGTCGTCGAAGAGCCGTTGGATGGTGGCGCGGTGATCGCGTGCTGCCACGGGTCAGATGCTCGCGACGACGCCGACGAGCACGATCGTCATGCCGCTGAGGTGTCCGACCGAGCTGAGAGCGAAGCATCGCCATCCGACGGACCGCTGAGCAAAGTGGTCTCCTACGTGCTGCCGCCAGTTGAGCGTCGCACCGGTCACGAACAGCACGGATCCGCAAACCAACAGGATCGCCGCGGCCGTCTCCAGGGATGCGGTGAGGGTCGACATCGCGAATGCCGCCGACAAGCCGAGGTACATGGCGCCTTGGAGGATGGCCGACAGGTGCGCGATGACGAGGTGGCGCGACGCACTCGGAGCCGCCATTCGTTCACGGGAGAGCGGGATGCCGAGCGCGAACCCATAGGAGATGCTCACGACGCCGTACACGATCGCTATCTCCTGCGCCCTGGTCATGACGCCGCCCTTCGCTATTTCGTATTACACTACGTATCACGAATTGCATGCCTTGTCGAGAGGTGCCATGACCAGGCCTTACAGGCTCGGTCGGCGCCTAGAGTCCGCCGCCACAACTCGCCAGCGCATCCTCGACGCCGCAACCGAACTGATGACCGCATCCGGGTTTCATCCGGCCGCGATCGATGAGATCGCGACCCGAGCCGGGACCACCCGACCCACCGTTTACCGGCACTTTGGTTCGAAGGTCGGGCTCTTCGAGGCGGTTGCCTGGAACGTGTTGTCGACCGCAGGGATAGCGCGGCTCGATGAGGCACGCCAGCTCACCGACCCCGTCATCGCTCTGCGCGAGTTCTTGCGCGAGAACTGCCGCATGTTTGCGGCGATGGGCAGCAGCCTGAGTGCCGCCCTCGACGCCGCCCGCCACGAGCACGACATTGTGCAGATCCTCGATGTCACCTACTACGGCCGGCGCATCGAATCGTTGCAACACCTCGCCGGACGGCTGGTCGACGCGGGGCACGTCAGCCCTTCCTGGACGAGCGAACAGGTCGTCGATGCCTTGGTGGTGCTGACGAACGTCGAGACGTTCGAGTCATTGAACCGGCATCGGGCACGCAGCTGGCAGGAGATCGCCGACCGACTCTTCGATCTCACCGCCTCGTTCCTCGACCAAGCAAACGTTTGAAGAGATACAGCTCAGTGCTCGCGCCCAGCTAACCGCACTGAAATGCCGGTTCCTGTGCGGCCTTGCTGGTCGCCGTTGCGCGGTGGCCGTACGGTTCGGTTGATGCCTCGCCCGAAGATCACGGAGCAAGACCGCCAGCAAGCGCGAGGGCAGGTGCTGTCGATGCTCGCGGCCGGGTCGTCAGTGCCCGAAGTGGTCTCGGCTGCAGCCCCGCTGCATGTGCGAGGGTGGTTGTTCCCGGGTGACGTGTATGTCGGGCTGGCCGCGGATGCGTTGGCAGAGTCGGGCGCAACGAGAGACAACCCGCTCGACGCGGGATCGCTGTATGAGACGTTCCTTCCCGAATGCCCGTTCTCCGGCAAGACCGAGCGCGCCAAGAGCAGCTACGCCCTGCGGGCGGTCGCGATGGTTCACGCCGGCGTGTAACCGGACCTGGCAGACGACGCCGGCTGGTACCGGCTCGATGACTTCTGGGTCTACGCGGCCTACGCCCTCGTGACGTACGTGCGAGCGGCGGCGGACCGGTCAGGTCGCCCAGTGGTCGAGGTGTGCCGAGCGGTGGCCGCCCGGTATGAGCTGTCGATCACGACCGCGTAACGCTCACGACGCGCCGGCGACGAAGGCGGTGACGACGTAGGCGGCGTGACGGTCCAAGTTGTTGCGGGCCCGGTCATAGCGGGTGGTCGTCCTCGGGTCGGCATGGCGAGCGGCGATCTGCACATCGCGCAAGGGGACGCCCGCGTCGAGGGCGGCGGTGATGAAGCTGTGGCGCAGCGAATGCGGCGAGATGTGCTTGGTGATCCCAGCCCGCTTGGCCAAGCGCCGCACGATCCGAGTAGCAGCGGGACGGTCCAACCTGCGTCCCGAGTTCATCAACAACACCGGTCCGCCAATGCGTTCGCCCGCGGCTTGATCCACGGCACGACCCACCCGGGGCGGCATCGGGATCACGGCCAGCTTGTGGCCCTTGCCCAACACGGTCACGGTGCGGGGCCGCGTTCGGTGGACAGGTCCTCGATGTCGATGCTGCACGCCTCCGACACCCGCAACCCCAACAACCCCAACAGACACGCCACTGCGTGATCCCGGGGCCCGGCCGCCGCGCCTTGGGCGATGAACGCGCCCAACTCCATCCGATCCAACCCCAGGGTGGCGGCCTCGGTGTCGATCTTGGGGCGCCGGACGTACTCGGCCGGGGAGCGGTCCAAGATCCCGTCGATGACCGCGAACCGGTAGAACCCTGCCAGCGTCGACAGCCGCCGACTGATCGTGGCCCGGGCCAGGCCCCGTTCTTCGAGCAGCCGGGCCCACAGCTCGAGATGGGGACGCTGGGCTTCGAAGGCGCGCAGGCCGACCTGGTCGCACCACCCGAACCAGTGCCGCAGGTCAGCCGCGTATGACACCCGAGTCGGTCCCGAGTACGCGCGCGAGAAAGCCGGCCACAGCCAGCCGGGCCTCATCGAACAGCGGGCGCGTGGGCGCGACCAGTTCGGTCGAATGGACGTAGGTGGACATGGAGCACCTCCAGTTGACGTGGATGCTCCCGTTGTCCGACGCGTTCAAGCGGTCAGCAAGACCACACAGGAACCGGCATTACGAGCGGGTGCGCGGCGCTCCAGAACGGGTAGTCCGTGCGGCTGGGCACCACGCCGCGAACTCTGACGGGTCATAGCCGGGGAACGCTCGCGCTTCCCCGATCGGTATCTCGAACGGCCCGAGCATCGTGGCACGAACCTCACCCACGGTCGTCGCCTTCGCGTCGACAGCGGGATGGCAGAGGGGGAGTCGTCGGATGACGCACCACGGCGGGTCCTATGCGACGCCACGTCCGGGGCTTGCGTGACAGACTCGCCGCACAGCACGTTCGTGAGGGGGGCGACATGGCATGGGCACGATTCAGTCGGCGCGGTCTGCTGCGGATGGGAGGTGGGCTTGCGGCTGGTGCGGCTGGCGCGGCGGCGGCAGGGGTGGGCCTGGCGGCCCCGGCCGATGCGGCGGCTGGTGACCCCGCCATTCTCGGCACACCGAACACCTCCGGGTCGGCCTCGACGTCACTGAGCTCGTCAGCGTCCGCCGGGACGCTGGCCGTGTCGAACACCGGCACCGGTCCCGCACTCGCGGTCCAGGGCATCGCCTCGTTCGTGCGCAGCGGCACCGTGCCGATCTTCAACCCGAACCTGTCTGTGACGGTGACCGTGCCGGGAGGATTGAAGACGACCAGCTGCGCGTTGGCGATGGTGCAGAGTCCGCCCACGCCGGTCGTCCAAGGGTACGAGGGAGGCTTCTGCAAGGTTGTCGTCGCCCACCCCAACCCGGCCGACAGCACGCTCACGCTCTACCTAAATGGAACGCCCGGCTACGCAGTGAAGATCGCCTGGTTCGTCTTCGACAAAATGGCCTAGCCGTGCGGTCCGTCCTCGGCTGTCGACGGCAGGCCCTTGGCGTTCTCGGCTCGTCAGAAGGCGAGAGGCCCGCGCGGCCGAGGACGACCGAGCGCAGCGCATACGTGCCTGATTGATAATCCACGTGGACGCGGCGACTGGTCGTAGCGTCTCGAGGTCCGGTTGGGCTCGCTCGATAAGTGCCTGCCGCTCCGTTCGCGGAGTTGGCTTTGAAACGAGTCGCTGTCCCGGCCGGGCCTCGCCGTGGTGTGGCTCGAAAGAGGTGCGAGCACTGCATCACCCGAATCAGGAGTGCCCACCGCGGGTCCACATCAACGAGCCCAGGGAGGTGTTCAGGTGAAAGTGGTGATCGGTGTCGATCCGCACAAGCGGTCGCACACTGCGGTGGCGATCGGTGATCGCGAACAGGAGCTTGGTCGTGTCGAGGTGCGGGCGACGCGCCGTCAGGTGGAGCAGTTGCGTCGGTGGGCGGCTCCGTTCGATGAGCGGGTGTGGGCGGTCGAGTCGGCGGGCGGGCTCGGCTATCTGTTGTCCCAACAACTCGTCGCCGCCGGTGAAGCAGTGCTCGATGTGCCCGCGACGCTGGCAGCGCGGGTGCGGGTGCTGGGCACGGGACGTTCGAACAAGAACGATCCCAACGACGGCCGCTCCGTGGCGGTGGCGGCGTTGCGGGCACCGGGGTTGGTGTAAGTACAACCGGCCGACCATGTGGCGGTGCTGCGGCTGTTGGCCAAACGCAATCTCGACTTGGGTCGTCAACGCAACCGCGTCGCCTGCCGTCTGCACGCCATGCTGTGCGAGCTCGTGGCCGGCGGGATGGGCCGAGAACTCACTGTTTCCAAGGCCGAACGGGCTGTCGCCGCGCTGACGCCGACGTCCGCGGTCGATGCCGCCAAGGTGGCCATGGCGTGCGAGCTGATCGAGGACATGCGCCGCCTCGACAGCCAGCTCAAAGACATCCAGCACCGCATCGGCGACGCCGTCCAGGCGTCGAAGACGACGTTGACCGACCTGTTCGGTGTCGGCCCCATCGTCGCCTGTCTGGTGATCGGTTACAGCGGTGATGTCACTCGGTTCGCCAACAACGACCGCTATGCCGCCTACAACGGCACGGCCCCGATCGAGCTGTCCTCCGCAGGTCGGATCGTGCACCGGTTGTCGCGTCGCGGGAACCGCACCCTCAACTACGCCATCCACATGGCCGCGGTGTCTCAGATCCGGCATCCCCACAGCCAGGGGCGCGCCTTCTTCGACCGCAAGATCGACGACGGCAAGACACCACGCGAAGCCCTACGCGCCCTCAAACGACGAATCAGCGACGCCGTCTACCGTCAACTGGTCGCCGACAACGCTCGATGAACTTCCCCCGACCGAGCGGGCACTCAAGCTGCTTGTTGTAGGTGGCGGGTGAGGTGTTGTTCGTACTCGATTGGTGGTCGGTACTCGAGCGCGCTGTGGAGTCGGTCGGCGTTGTACCAGATGAGCCACTCGAACACCGCGGCGCGGGCTCCAGCGCGCGTCGCGAAGTGTTCGTCGTCGACCAGCTCTCGCTTCAGCGACGCGAAGAACGATTCGGCCATCGCGTTGTCGTAACTGTCCCCGACGGTGCCCATCGACTGAGTGACACCGAGGTTCGTGCACGCCTGACGGAAGGCGTCGGCTGTGTACTGCTCGGGCTCAAGGAGTCGTCGCAACGCTGCTGTCGTGTCAGGCAGAGAGTAGAAGCTCGGCGCGGACGTGATCGGCGATCGACCAGCCCACCACCATGCGGCTGAACGCGTCGAGCACCACGGCCAGGTACAGCCACCCTTCGTCAGTAGGGATGTAGGTCGCATCGCCGACCCACAGCCGGTCGAGCACCGTCTGCTCGAAGCGCCGGTTCACCAGATCGGCCGACAACACCGCCTCCCGGTCGCGCACGGTGGTGCGGATCTTCTTGCTGCCACACCGCCCGAAGATCCCGTTGGCGGCCATGAGCCGTTCGACGCGCTTGTGGTTCACCGGCTCACCGTCACGAGCGAGCTGGGCGGTGATGCGCGGTTCGCCGTATCGGCCCCGCGACGTGCGGTGGATCTTGCGGATCCGCTCGAGCACCTCGGCGTCGTCGCGTTCCGCATCGCATGGACCGGCCGCGACTCGCGCCGCCCAGTCGTAGTAGCCCGACGTCGACACGTTGCACACCCGGCACAACGTCGTGATCTTGAAGTCGGTCTTCTGGGCATCTACGAACGCGTAGAGCTTCACCCGTTCGACTCCTTCACCCAGAAGACCATGGATCGTTTCAAGATCTCGCGTTCCACCTCCAGCTCGCCGACCCGACGGCGAAGACGCTTCACTTCTTCGGACTCAGCGACCTCGGCCGCGTACCCGGCCGGGTCCGCCACGGCGCGCTGCTCGCGGTCCCTGGCCAGCCAACCCCCCAGGCTCGCCTCGCCGATCCCGAGCTCCTTCGCCACCGCCGCGATCGAGCGGCCCGACGACCGATGCAACGCGACCGCGTCACGCTTGAACTCCGGCGAGAACCGCCGGCGCTGCTGTCCCATCATGGACTCCTTTCCAGGCCGCAGCCTGGGTCAGGTGTCCGCTCAAAGGGGGGATGCCCAGTTCTTCTTGCCTCCGCCGCCGTGGGCCGCCCCCGGCATCCCTACCAAACTGCGCACGCCAGATGCCGAACAGTTCGGCTTACCGTTGTGAGAGCTGGCTGACCTCGTCTTCGGCAGCGACGAGGGCCTGGCGTGGCTCGGAATGCGCCTACAAGCGTTCCTTCAGGAGCTCGGGTCGAACCCACTGAGCGACGCGCAGGCGCGCATCACCGGGCTCGTCGAAACGAAGAAGGAACTGCTCGTGAATCATGCGCTCAAGGATCTTGGTCAATGGCAGACGAGCCTGCGCAGCCTTGCCAACCATCTCGAGGATCTCGAAGTCCGCGCAAGACACGCCGCTCAACAGGAGCTTGCCCCGGAAGCGCACGCCGCGCCCGCACCAAAGGCGAGCGAATGAGTAGCGCGACGCCGCGTAGAGACCGCAACGGCACGTGGTGGTTCGTTGTTGAACTCGCGCCAAAGTCCGACGGCCGACGACGGCAGGTTAAGCGCCGGGGCTTCCGCACCAAGCCTGACGCGCAGGCTGCACTCGACGAGGTACGTGTAACCGCGCGCAAAGGCACGTACGTCGTGCCCGCGCGCCAGACGCTCAAGGACTTCCTCGAGAACGAGTGGTTGCCCACCGCGAAGCGAGAACTCGCGGAGAGCACGTGGGAATCGTACGAGCGGAACATTCGGCACCACGTAGTGCCACACATCGGCAGGATTCAGCTTCAGATGCTCGATGGCGGCGTGCTCAACCGGCTCTACACAGAGCTACTCGCGACCGGACGAGTCCGCGGGCGGCAGTCGAATGGACTCAAGCCGCGCACCGTCCGTTACGTGCACACGATCATCCATGCCGCGCTCGACGATGCCGTTCGATGGCGTCGGGTGCCGCTCAATGCGGCCGACCAAGCGACTCCCCCGTCGGCGAAGGCAGCGAAGGCACCAGAGATCAAGGTGTGGTCCGGATCAGAGCTCGCCGCGTTCCTCGAACGTTGCGAAGATGACCGCTACTACTTCCCATGGATGTTCCTCGCGACGACAGGGTGCCGACGCGGTGAGGCACTCGGACTGCGCTGGCGCGACGTCGACCTGAATGCGAGCACGGCATCGATCCGGCAACAGGTCGTGCCGCTCACCAAGGCCAGCGGCCGAGGTCGTGAGGGTCGCGTCGTGGATCGCACCAAGGGCGGTGATGCCCGCGTCATCGAGCTCGACTCGCGGACGGTGGCGATGCTCCGCACGTGGCGGAAGCAGCAAGCGCAGGAGAAGTTACGGGCCGAGGACTACGAAGACCACGGCCTCGTCTTCCCCCGCTCCGACGGCAGACCGTTCCACCCCGAGGTCTTCTCCAAGACCTTCGATCGGCGTGTGCGACAGGGGGCCTTCTCCGACCTTCCCGTGATCCGGCTCCACGACCTGCGCCACACGTGGGCGACACTCGCCTTGAAGGCCGGCGTCGACGTCAAAGTCGTCAGCGAACGACTCGGCCATTCGAGCCCGGTTGTGACGTGGACGATCTACCAACACGTCGTCAAAGGCATGCAGACCGACGCTGCTGAGAAGGTGGCCGCAGCGATCTTCGGCGTACCGCCCGCGTGACGGGTCCCTTCGGCGGATCGATTCCCGACGAGATCGTCCTGACGCGCGACGAGGCGGCGACCGTACTTCTCGCGATTGACGACGCCGTCGAACTGGTCATGGACGCAGGCTTGCGAGCGCGGCTCGAGCGCTCAGCACGGATCATCGTGGACAAGTTCCTCCCTGACCTGCCGGACCTCTGAGAAAGAAGCGCGTACGCTTATGTCCATGGATGAGCAGCTGCTGCGAGTCCCTGAAGTCGCCCGACGTCTAGGTCTCGACGGCGTTGTCGTGTACGACCTCATTGCACACGGCGAGCTCGCAGCTGGCAAAGGCAAGGACGGCATGGTGTACGTGCGCGAGTCCGCGCTCGAGGACTACTTGCGACGTCATCCCGCAGCGACCAGCTGAGTCGTGCGCCCGCGCGCGATCGTCGCGCGAGCGTCAGCTTCAGTCACGCGCGCCCACGCCTGCGTGAGATGCACGGAAGTCTCGTGACCAATCCGTGACCAACACGCTGACTCACATGACGATTCATGCTGGCCTGTACCGGCGGCTCAGCACTGTGACCAGCACCTTCACGGAATCCGGCTCGCTCGGGGGGGAGGACTCGAACCCCCAATAACAGGGCCAGAACCTGTCGTGTTACCGATTACACCACCCCCGAAGGCTGATTCGTCACCTTACCGGAACAGGTCAGCGGCCGAGCCAGCGGTCGAGTCGGTCGTAGCCGATCAACCGTCCCGCGGCCACCGCGACGGTTTCGCGGACGTCGGCTCGGAGCTCGTCGAACCCCTTGACTGGGCTGCTCGGCGTGGGCGACACGTGCGCGTTCAGGCCAACCTCGTCGGCGATCGCGTCGATGCGATACGCATGGAAGCCGTCGGAGACGAGCAACACGTCGTCGATCCCCTGCTTGTGGAGGAAGCGGGCCGCAGCGGCGAGCTCGTCTCGAGAGTTGGTGCTCGTCGTCTCGAGCTCGATCGCGCTGGCGGGGATGCCCTTCTGCTCGAGGTAGTTCGCTGACGCGGCCGCCTCTGTGAACCGATCGCCCGGCTGGCCGCCGCCCGTCACGACGATGCGAGGAGCGAGCTTGCGGTCGTAAAGGTTCACGGCGTGATCGAGTCGAGCTTGCAACACGTTCGACGGGCGGCCATCGTACTGCGCGGCGCCGAGCACGATGATCGCTTGCGCCGGCCGGGCATCGTCTTGTCGCGGACGCGTGCCACACCTGTGCGAACGTCGCCGCCAAATATGCGAACACCACCAAGCAGACCACGGCGACGGCGGCGAGGACCTTGTGTCGCTGCCACCAATGTGGCCTCCGTCGATGAAGTTCGCCCCCAGGCGCCGTCATCCCAGACGCGCTCTCCCCGCCCGCAATCGCGCCAACGTCTCGTCCCGACCCAAGTACTCGAACAGCTCGAACAGCGGGAGGCCCCTCGTCCGCCCCGTCACCGGCACTCGGATGGGGCCGTCGAGCTTCGACCGGTTCACGCCGAGGCGCGACGCCAACGAGTTGAATCGCTCATGGAGCTCGTCGCGCTCCCAAGGCGCATCCTCGTAGTCGGAAAGGATGCCGTCGAGGGCTTCTCTCGCGACCGGAGTCTTCATCGCCTTCTCCCAGGACTTCGGGTCGTCGGCTGGCCCGTCGACCCAGTCGAAGTACTCGGGCAACTCGCTCAACACCTTTACCCGTTGTTGCGCAAGCCAACCGAGTGCCGAAAGCGCGGCGCGCTCTCCGTCGCCGGCGACGAACTCCGTGCTGCGTCCGACGAAGTCGTTCGTGTCGAGGCGGCGGATCCATTCACCGTTGATGTGCTCGAGCTTCTTCAGGTCGAAGAACGCCGGCGACGGATTGACGTCCTCGAGGCGAAACAGCTCGACGATCTCCTCGATCGGACGGACCTCGACTTCGTCAGGTGGTCCCCACCCGAGCAACGACAAGTAGTTCCGCATCGCCTCCGGCAAGAACCCGCGCTCCTTGTAGCTCGCCATCGAGACGTCGTCGCGTCGCTTGGACAGCTTCTTGCGCTGCGCGTTCACGAGCAGAGGGAGATGCGCGAACGTCGGCGGCTCGCCGAACCCGAGCGAAGCTCGGAGCAACAAGTACTTCGGCGTCCCGTTGACGTGGTCCTCACCGCGGATGACGTGGGTGATACCCATCGCCGCGTCGTCCACGACGTTGGCGAGGAAGAAGGTCGGGTTCCCGTTCGATCGAACAACGACGAAGTCCTCGATGTCCACGTTGTCGAAGGCGACTTTGCCGCGGATCAAGTCGTCCCATCCCGTAACGCCGTCGTCCGGCACGCGGAAACGCAACGCGCGACCCGGTCCTGGTTCCAGACCTCGGTCGCGGCAGAAGCCGTCGTAGCCCGGCTTCCCGCCGCGCCCCTTGTTGCGCGCCTGCACCTGCTCCGGGGTGCAATCGCACCAATACGCGACGCGCGCTTCGATCAACCTGCGGGCCGCAGCCGAGTACTCGCCGAACCGATCGGACTGGTGTACCGGTTCGCCATCCCAATAGAGACCGAGCCACCGGAGCATGTCGAGAATGGTGTCCGTCAGTTCGGGCCGGTTGCGCTCCGCGTCGGTGTCTTCGATCCGCAGGAGGAAGGCGGCGGCGTTGGCCTGCGCGAACAACCAGTTGCACAACGCGGAGTGCGCGGACCCGACGTGCAAATAGCCGGTCGGCGATGGGGCGAATCGGCAGCGCGGTCGATCGCTCGCCGCGTCAGCCATCGTGTCTGTGCACGGGGTCTTGCAGATCGAGCAGCGATTTCCAGTCGACGACGTAGGGAGTCTTGATCTCTTCGGGCGACAGCCGGAGCGTCGTCGTCGGGACCATGGCGAGGAGATGTTCACGCTCGATCTGGTGGCCAGGATGGGCCAGGCCCGCGAAGACCGGCCTACGCGTCTCGACGAGCTCGGGGGGAGGCGTGTCGTCGAGGAAGCCCCAGACCGTGAACGCGAGGACGAGATCGTGCATGACCGGCGCGCGGCCCATGAGCGAAGCCCGCTTCAACGCGATCGGGACGCAGCCGTGGATCGCGTCGTCGAGCGACTCGTCGTCTTGGAGGACCACCCGGTGCTGCAGGCGGCGAGCGAGTACGAGCGCGTAGCCCTGATCCGGTCCTGGATTGCCGAAGTGCACGCCTCTGGGCTGGCCCGTCGTCAGGTCGCCCGGCCGCGTCGCCAGCCACGGGTCCGGCCGCCGCGGCGGCGACTCGTACGTGCGCACGTCGTCCATCGGCTTGACGGGCACGTATTCGGGAGCGGCCATGCCCGGAGGCTACCGGCCGAGGTTCCGACGTCCCGAACTTCGGGTCGCCGTGGCCGCCATAGCGGCCACGGCGCACCAGCATTCGCTAGGGGGCCGACTTGAGCAGGCCGTAGGCGATCGAGTCGACGAGCGCCTGCCAGCTCGCTTCGATGATGTTCTCGCTCACGCCGATGGTCGACCACGACCGGTCGCCGTCGGTCGAGTCGAGGAGAACGCGGGTCACTGCGCCCGTGCCCTTCTGCGTGTCGAGGACGCGCACCTTGTAGTCGGTGAGGTGGACGTGCGCGAGGTCGGGGAACCGGTCGCCGATCGCTTCCCGCAACGCCGTGTCCAGTGCGTTGACCGGGCCGTTGCCCTCTCCGGTCGCGATGATCCGCTCGTCGCCGATCCACAACTTGATCGTCGCCTCGGTGGTGAACTCCCCTGAGGCGCGGTGCTCGACGAGCACGCGGAAGGACTCGAGCCGGAAGAACGGCTGCTCCCAACCCGAGGCCGTGCGCATGAGCAGCTCGAGCGATCCGTCCGCCGCCTCGAAGTGGTAGCCGCGGTGCTCGAGCTCCTTCAGCTGGCGGACAACGTCGTTCAACGCCTTGCCGTCAAGCTCGAGGCCGAGCTCTTTGGCCTTCATCTCGAGCGTCGACTTCCCTGCGAGCTCGGACACGACGAAGCGCGTGCCGTTCCCGACGAGGTTGGGATCGACGTGCTCGTAGGCATCCGGGCGCCTGGCGATCGCCGACACGTGCAGGCCGGCCTTGTGCGCGAACGACGACGAGCCGACATAGGGCTGTTGCGGGTGCGGCGTGATGTTGACGAGCTCTGCGACGTGATGCGCAACTGCGGTCAAGCGCTCCATGCGTCCTTCGGGCAACGTGCGCACGCCCATCTTCAATGTGAGATCGGGGATGATCGTCGTGAGATTGCAGTTACCGGTTCGTTCGCCGTAGCCGTTGATCGTTCCCTGCACCTGTGTCGCTCCGCCCCGCACACCGGCCAGCGCGTTGGCCACACCACATCCCGCGTCGTCGTGTAGATGCACACCGACGGAAACGTCGTTGCCGACGTACGCGACGACATCGCGGACGATCTGCTCGACTTCGCTTGGCAGCGAGCCGCCGTTGGTGTCGCACAGCACGAGGCAGTCGCAACCCTTCAACGCCGCCGCTTCGAGCACACGCAGGGCGAACTCGGGATTGTGCTTGTAGCCGTCGAAGAAATGCTCGGCGTCGTACATCGTCCTGAGGCCATGGCCCTGCAGGAACTCGATCGAGTCGGCCACCATCGCGACGCCTTCGTCGAGTGTGGTTCGCAGCGTTTCGGTGACGTGGTAGTCCCACGCCTTGCCGACGATGCACACAGTCGACGTGTTCGCCTTCACGAGATGCTGCAGGGTCTCGTCTTCGTCGACCTTGCCCTTGACCCGACGCGTCGACCCGAACGCGACGAGCGTGGACGTGGTGAGATCGAGCTCGGTCGCGGCGCGTTGAAAGAACTCGTCGTCCTTCGGGTTGGCACCAGGCCAGCCGCCCTCGATGTAGTGGACGCCAAGGTGATCGAGCTGCTCGGCGATGCGCAGCTTGTCGTCGACCGTGAGCGAGATGCCCTCGAGCTGCGAGCCGTCGCGCAACGTCGTGTCGTAGATCTCGACCGCCTCGGGAAGCGGAGTTGGTACGTCAGTCGGAGACATGTTCGACCCAGTCCTTGTACTTGTCGACCTCGCCGCGCACTGCGCGGCCGTACTCTTCGGCGATGGCCGACGTCAACGGTCCGGGACACGAGATGGACCGATCGTCGACCGAGTTCACCGCGCAGACCTCCGCGGCTGTACCGCACACGAACATCTCATCGGCTATGTAGAGGTCGCTACGCGTCAACTCACCGATCCGCACTTCGTACCCGAGGTCGCGGGCGATGGTCATGACGGAGCTCTGTGTGATTCCTTCGAGCGCGCCGGACGTTAGCGGCGGCGTGATGAGCATGCCGTTGCGGGAGACGAAGATGTTCTCGCCGGTGCACTCGGACACGAGGCCCTGCGGATTGAGCATGATCGCCTCGTCGTATCCCGCCTTCAGAGCCTCGACCTTGGCGAGCGAGGAATTGACGTAGTTGCCCGTCGTCTTCGCAGCGGGCGGCATGGTGTTGTGCTCGTGTCGGGTCCAGGAGCTGATCTTCATGCGCACGCCCTTGCTGAGCCCTTCGGCGCCGAGATACGCGCCCCACGGCCAGCACGCGATGGCCACGTCGACTGAGCACGGCAGCGTGTTGAGGCCCATCTCCCCGTAGCCGTAGTACGCGATCGGACGGACGTAACAGCCCGGCAGTCCCGTCTCGCGCACCGTCAGCTTGGTGGCATCGACAAGCTCCTCCACCGTGTAAGGCAGCTCCATCAACATGATCTGTGCAGAGTTGTGCATCCGCTGCATGTGATCGGTGAGCCGGAACACGGCCGGCCCCCGCTTTGTCTCGTAGGCACGAATGCCTTCGAAGACGCCCATGCCGTAGTGCAGCGAGTGCGTCAAGATGTGGATCCTGGCGTCGTCCCAAGGGACGAGCTCGCCGTTCATCCAGATCTTCTCGGTCGGAGTGATGGGCATCGTCTCGTTTCTCCTCGCTACACGCGCACGGCGACGGCGTCGCCGATCTCCGAAGTTGATCCGGCGAGCGCGGCAGGGTCCGCGCAGGCCTTGCGAATGCGGGCGGCGGCGTCGGCCTCGCCCAAGAAGTCCAGCATCATCGCCGCGCTCAGGATGGCGGCGACAGGGTTGGCCTTGCCCGTTCCAACGATGTCCGGAGCAGACCCGTGGACCGGCTCGAACATGGACGGTCCCGTACGGTCGGGATTCAGGTTGCCGCTCGAGGCGAACCCGATCCCCCCGGATACCGCGCCGCCGAGATCGGTGAGGATGTCGCCGAACAGATTGTCGGTCACGATGACGTCGTAGCGCTGCGGCGACTCGACGAAGTAGATGCACGCAGCGTCGACATGGTGGTACGCAGTATCGACGTCGGGATAGTCGGCCGCCACATCGTCGAACGTGCGCTGCCACAGATCACCGGCGAAGGTGAGCACGTTCGTCTTGTGCACCAGCGACAGGTGTTTTCGCGAGCGGGACTGCGCCAGCTCGAATGCGTACCGCACACACCGATCGACGCCGAACCTGGTGTTGACCGATCCCTGTGTCGCGATCTCGTGTGCGGTTCCCTTCCGCAGGAAGCCGCCCTCGCCGGCATAGGTACCTTCCGTGTTCTCGCGGATCACGATGAAGTCGATGTCGCGTTCGGGTAGGAGGAAGGGCCGTTGGTTGACGTAGAGATCGAGATCGAAACGCATCCTCAGCAGCAGGCCGCGCTCGATGACACCCGGGGGCACATCAGGCGTGCCGACAGCGCCGAGCAGCAGCGCATCGAGACTTCGCCACTCGTCGACGATCTCGTCGGAGAGCACGGTGCCGTCCTCGAGATACCGGGTCCCGCCGAGGTGGTAGTCGACGGTGGACAGATCGACGCCCGCGGCGCGCATGACCTTCAATGCCTCTGCGACGACCGCGGGACCGATCCCGTCGCCGCCGATGACTCCGATGGTGTAGGTCACTTGCACTCCAAAACCGAGAAACCGCCCACCGAGGTGGACGGTCGACGAGCGCACGCGAGAAGTCGCGTGCGCTACTGAATGATGACTACCGACTCGACGGCGGGTTGGACCGTTCCGGACATTGTCGGTCAGTGTAACCGGCCCCGCCCGTGCCGCCCAGCGCGTTCGAGGTGGGCGCGCGGAGCGAGGTGGAACCGGCGGGCGCCGCTTCGCCCTGTTCTGACCGACCGATAGCATCAGGCTTCATGCCCGACACGCATCATCTGTCGCAGGCCGCGTACGACCGTTTGCAGGTGGAGTACCAGGAACTGTCGACCCGTGGCCGGGTCGAGATCGCTCGCAAGATCGAGGCCGCCCGCGAGCTCGGCGACCTCTCCGAGAACGGCGACTACCACGCCGCGAAGGAAGAGCAGGGAAAGATGGAGGCGCGCATCCGCCATCTCGACGCGCTGCTGAAAGACGCGGAGATCGTTGCCGGCGGTGACTCCGAGGTCATCGTCGCAGGCTCGATCGTCGAGATCCGTTACGAGGGCGACGACGAGACCGAGCGTTACCTGATCGGCTCGATCGAGGAGCGTCACGACGATCTCGAAGTGATCTCTCCCGGTTCGCCGCTCGGGCAAGCGTTGCTCGGGCACCGCGTCGGCGACTTCGTCGACTTCGAGGCTCCGGCGCGCTCCCTCAAGGTCGAAGTCGTTGGGCTCGACGGCTGACGGCGCCGCGGCGCCCTCAATCGTCCCGCCCGGCCGTGCCGTCGACCTACCCGGCCGCGGCACGACCTTCATCCGCGAAGTTGCTGGTCCACCTGGCGCGCCGACGGTTGTCCTACTGCACGGGCTGTCCGCCACCGGCGGCCTGAACTGGGTATGGGCATTCGAGCCGCTCGGACGGCGCTACCACGTGATCGCCATCGACCAGCGCGGGCACGGACGCGGTATCCGTTCGCGCCGCTTCCGGCTCGCCGACTGCGCGGACGACGTCGCCGCGCTCGCCGACGTGCTGAGTATCGACTCGTTGATCGCAGTCGGGTACTCGATGGGTGGTCCGATCGCCCAACTGCTGTGGCACCGGCACCGCTCGCTCGTCAGCGGGATGGTGTTGTGCGCGACCCTCGCGCAACTTCCGCGGCAACCCACGCGAAATCGGACTGTGGTCTGTGCTGCCATTCGTCACCGCGGGTATGCGCGCCACACCTGGTGTTGCGAGGCGTGCCGTCTTGAGCCAGATGATGGCGAGCCGGATGCCCCGATTCCCTGGGCGCGAGTGGGTGCTCGACGAGATGAGTGGGAACGACCCCGCCGCGATCGCGGAGGCCGCAGGCGCGCTCGCCCGGTTCTCGTCGCACGACTGGATCGGCGACGTCGACGTTCCGGCGGCCGTCGTGGTGACCGAGCGCGACCGGCTCGTACCTCCGGAGCGGCAGCGCCGTCTGGCCGAGTCGATTCCGGGCGCCCGAGTGTTCCCGGTGGACGGTGACCACAGCGTGTGCGTCAGCGCACCTCGCTTGTTCATCCCTGCCTTGCAGTCGGCGTTGACGGCGGTCACGACAGTCGCGGCTCGTCCCGTCTGACAAGCACGGGTCATGCTGTTCGAACCTCGACTCAGACGCGGCATCGCCGACGGGGCCGTCACCGTCGCGTTCAGGCGATGGAAGCGCCCGCAGGTGGTCGCCGGCGGCCGCTACCTAACGGGGGAAGGTCTCGCCGAAGCGACATCGGTGGATCTTGTCGAGGAGTCGTCGATCACGAAGGCGGACGCTCGGCACGCGGGCTACGAGTCGGTCGACGACTTGCTGCGCGAGGTGCCCTGGCGCGCCGGCACCAGCCTGTACCGCGTCGGCTTCCGGCCCGTCCCTGAGGCCGATCCGCGCGACGATCTCGCCTCAGCGGACGATCTCTCCGACGGGGATGTCGCGGAGATCACGCGCCGGCTCGAACGCCTCGATCGTTCCAGCGCGCACGGCCCGTGGACGTCCGACGTGCTGGCATGCATCGCCGCGGAGCCAGGGCGACGCGCGCCGGACTTCGCCGCACGGTTCGGGCGCGAGGTTCAGCCCTTCAAGCGCGACGTTCGCAAGCTCAAAGAGCTCGGGCTGACGATCAGTCTCCTGGTCGGCTACAAGTTGTCGCCTCGGGGCGAGGCGTATTTGCGCGCGACTCACGCGAAGCCCGCGGCTTCCTCGACCAAGCGAGCGGCGCGCAATACCGCCGCCCCGTAGCGCCGTCCAGGTTGGCGCGTCGTGCGTTCGATGGGACCCGACACTCCGATTGCAGCAACAGCAGCGCCACTCCGATCGCTTACAGGCGCGCTCACGGACGCGACGCCGGCCTCGCGTTCCTCCACGCTGTCGATCCACCCGGGGTTCGCGGGCGTCTCGCCGCGTAGTACACGACCTGCAGATCCGGCGCTCAACGGCAATGCTGCGCCGACTGCCACGATCGTGCGCAGCCCGTGCGGCGACGCAAGCGACTCGATGCAGACGCGATGGTCGCCATCGCGAACGTACAGCTGCGCGCTCTCTTCGGTGTCGTCGCGCAGCTGCACCAGCGCGGGACGCGCGAGCTGCGCGAGCGGTGCGCTGTCGAGCGCCGCACGACCGAGCGTCGCCAGTCCGAATCCGAGTGCGTATCGGCCGTCGCCGTCGCGACGCACGAGTTCGTGCACTTGCAACGCGACCGCGAGCCGGTGGGTCGTGGCGCGGGGAAGTCCGGTGGCGGCGACGAGCTCGCCGAGGTTCTTCGGTCCGTCGGTCAGCGCAGTGAGAACCTCGACCGCTTTGTCGAGGACGCCGACACCGCTTACACTGCGTTCCACGTCACGAGACTAGCGTCCCAACATCTGGGAGAGCCACGGATGCCAGCACCCCGCACCCTGAGCGAGAAGGTCTGGGATCGCCACGTCGTGCGATCCGAGAGCGGTGAGCCCGACCTTCTCTACATCGACCTGCACCTCGTCCACGAGGTCACCTCGCCCCAGGCGTTCGACGGCCTGCGGGTGAACGGCCGGCGCGTGCGCCGTCCCGATCTGACGGTCGCCACCGAGGACCACAACGTGCCGACCGAGCGCATCGACCAGCCGATCGCGGATCCCGTGAGCCGCAAACAGGTCGAGACGCTGCGATCGAATGCCGCGGAGTTCGACATCACGAACTTCCCGATGGGCGACCCCGGTCAGGGCATCGTGCACGTGATCGGTCCGGAGCAGGGACGCACGCTCCCGGGCATGACGATCGTGTGCGGTGACAGTCACACCTCGACCCACGGCGCGTTCGGCGCGCTTGCATTCGGGATCGGCACCAGTGAGGTGGAGCACGTTCTCGCCACGCAGACGCTGCCCCAACAGCGCGCGAAGACGTTGGCGATCACCGTCGACGGCGCCATGCCGGCGGGGTCGACGGCGAAGGACCTCATCCTCGCCATCCTCGGCCGCATCGGTACCGGTGGCGGTATCGGCCACATCGCCGAGTACCGCGGCTCTGCGATCCGTGCTCTGTCGATGGAGGGGCGGATGACGGTGTGCAACATGTCGATCGAGGCTGGCGCCAAAGCCGGCATGATCGCCGCTGACGAGACGACATTCGCGTACCTGCACGGGCGCGAGCACGCGCCGCGGGGTGACGCGTGGGCGGCTGCAGTCGCGGAGTGGCAGTCGCTCGCCACCGACGAGGACGCTACGTTCGACAAGGAGGTCGCGCTCGACGCGGCGGAGATCCGCCCACACGTGTCGTGGGGAACGAACCCGGGACAGGTCGCATCGATCGACGCGCGCGTGCCGTCCCCCGACTCGTTCGCGGATCCGGTGGCGCGGTCGGCGGCGGAGCGGGCGCTCGAGTACATGGGACTCGACGGCGGGACGCGTATCCGTGACATCGGCGTCGACACCGTGTTCATCGGCTCGTGCACGAACAGCAGGATCGAGGACCTGCGCGTCGCAGCCGACGTCGTGCGCGGCCGCCACGTCGCGTCGGGAATGCGGACACTCGTCGTTCCCGGATCGTGGGCGGTCAAGCACCAAGCCGAAGCGGAGGGATTGCACGAGGTGTTCACGGCGGCCGGGTTCGACTGGCGCGATCCGGGTTGCTCGATGTGCCTCGCCATGAACCCCGACAAGCTGGACCCGGGCGAGCGCTGTGCGTCCACGTCCAACCGCAACTTCGAAGGCCGCCAGGGGCGGGGCGGCCGCACGCATCTGGTGTCCCCCGCCGTCGCCGCCGCCACCGCCATCGCCGGCCACTTCGCCACCCCGGAGGACCTCCTGTGAACCTCAAACTCGAACTCCGGGGAGAAACGGGCGCCATGGCGCCCGTTTCCATCCAACATTCGTGGTTGGAGGGCACCGCATGGAAGCGGTGAGGATCGTGCAGGGGACGGCGGTGCCGCTCGACCGCAGTGACGTCGACACGGACCAGATCATCCCGAGTGACTGGTTGAAGCGAGTCGAGCGGACCGGCTTCGAGAAGGGGCTGTTCTCGGAGTGGCGCGACGATCCCTCGTTCGTCATGAACGACGAGCGGTTCGTCGGCGCCTCGATCCTCGTCGCCGGGCCCAACTTCGGGACCGGTTCGTCACGCGAACACGCGGTGTGGGCGATCCAGCAAGCCGGGTTCAGAGCGGTTGTCTCACCTCGCTTCGGTGACATCTTCCGCAACAATTCGACGAAGAACGGCCTCGTGCCCGTCGTGGTCTCGGCAGAAGTCGGCACGCTATTGCTGGAGGCGATCGAGGCGGACTCGACGCTCGAGCTCACGATCGACGTCGACCGCCGGACGCTGGAGGCGCCCGCCATTGGTGTCACCGTCGACTTCCCCCTCGATGACTCCGTGCGCCAACGATTCCTCGAGGGGCTCGACGACATCGGCCTGACGATGCAACACGACGACGACATCGCGGCGTACGAGTCGCAGCGTCCCGGGTGGCTGCAGACGCAGACCTCGGCCGGGTAGGTCGGGTACCGAAGCCGGCTGCGAGCTTTCTCAGGCCTGACGGTTCACCGCGCCGACGACCGCGCGAAGCCCCGCCGAGAGGATGCTCTCGTGCACGCCGACACCCCATCTCACGACACCGTCGGCGCCTTGCGCCTCGACGTAGGCGACCGCCGTGGCGTCGGTTCCGGCGGCGATGGCGTGCTCGGCGTAGTCGAGTACCTCGACCTCGATGCCGAGGTCGCTCGAGAGCGCGTGCACGAACGCGGCAATCGGTCCGTTGCCTCGACCGACAACCGTGCGGTGCCGGCCATCACAGAGGACCTGCGCTGTGATCGACGCGCCGTCGTCGCTCGTCGTGACCTCGTGCGCGAGCAGCTCGAGCTGTCCGTCTTCGGGGAAGTAAGCCTCCTGAAAGGCATTCCACATCTCCGACGGTGTGATCTCGGTGCCGGTGTCCTCGGTGATGTGCTGGATCGTCTTCGAGAACTCGATCTGGAGTCTGCGGGGCAGATCGAAGCCGTGCTCGGTCTTCATGATGTACGCCACGCCACCCTTGCCGGACTGGCTGTTGACGCGGATGACGGCCTCGTACGTCCGGCCGACATGCTTCGGGTCGATCGGCAGGTACGGAACGGCCCAGCTGTCGTAGTCACCAGGAATGAGCCCCGGCTTGTCGTCCGCCGAAATTGCCTCCATGCCCTTCTTGATCGCGTCCTGGTGCGAGCCGGAGAACGCTGTGTATACGAGGTCGCCGGCGTACGGGTGGCGAGGATGGACGGGAAGCCCGGTGCAGTACTCGGACGCACGTCGGATGGCGTCGATGTCGGACAGGTCGAGCTCGGGATCGACCCCTTGGCTGAACATGTTCATCGCCAGCGTGACGATGTCGACGTTCCCGGTGCGTTCGCCGTTGCCGAACAGCGTTCCCTCGATGCGGTCCGCGCCCGCCATGAGCCCGAACTCGGCTGCGGCGACGGCACAGCCACGGTCGTTGTGGGGGTGCAGCGACAGAACGATGCTGTCCCGATTGCGGATGTGGCGGTGGAACCACTCGATCACGTCGCCGTACACGTTGGCCGTGTACATCTCGACGGTGGCCGGCAGGTTGAGGATCAGCGGCCGCTCGGGCGTCGGCTCGATGGCGTCCATCACGGCTTCGCAGATCTCGACGGCGTACTGGACCTCGGTGCCGGTGAAGCTCTCGGGGCTGTACTCGTAGCGGACGTCGAGGCCTGAGACCGTGTTCTCGAGCTTCTTGCACAGGCGGGCGGCCTCGACCGCGATGTTGGTGATGCCCTCGGTGTCGAGGCCGAACACGACCTTGCGCTGCAGCTCGGACGTGGAGTTGTAGAAGTGGAGGATCGCGTGCTTGGCGCCGCGCAGCGCCTCGTACGTGCGTTCGATGAGCTCGGGCCGGCACTGCACCAGCACTTGCACAGTGACGTCGTCCGGGATCAGGTCGTCGTCGATCAGCTTGCGGGTGAAATCGAAGTCCGTCTGGCTGGCCGACGGAAACCCGACCTCGATCTCCTTGAATCCCATCCCGACGAGGGTCTGGAACAACCGCAGCTTGCGTTCGGGGTCCATCGGATCGATCAGGGCCTGGTTGCCATCCCGCAGGTCCACGGAGCACCACACGGGAGCGTGCTCGATGCGCTTGCTCGGCCACGCGCGATCGGGAAGAGCGAGCGGCAGGGGCCGGTACGGCTCGTACTTCTCGAAAGGCATTCGCTTGGGGGGCACGGGATGCGGGGGCATCGTCACTCGCTCTCTGCTGCTCGCTTGGTACTCGCTCCGAAAACGGAAGAACCCCCTGCGCCTGCAGGGGGTTCGACGAGCGCGGTCTTGGGGCGCTCGCCGTTACGTAAGAAGGAGGACCGTGTGCTGGGTCATGGCTTGACCACCTTGACAGCACACCGCCGGTCTCGTCAAGGCGCGTTAGGGTCCACGCCCGTGATCCGTCGCACGCTGCGTGGAGGATTGTGGCTCGGGCTGCTCGTCGGTCTCGTCCTCCTCGTGGCGAAGTTGGTTCGGACCAGGTCGTCGGCACCCGCCACGATCGACCTACGGACGCCGGGCGATTCTCCGGCTCCGGAGCCGGAAGCATGGGCGCCGCTGCAGACGCCGGCGCCGGTGGAGACCGAGCCGGTGCCGAAGAACACGCTGCCACCGTGGGTCGCGCCGGAAGACGGCATCTGCCCGGCGACCCATCCGGTGAAAGCGAAGCTGTCCAGCGGCATCTTCCAGGTCGAGGGCAACGCCATGTACGCACGGACGAGGCCCGACCGCTGCTACCAGACCCCCGAGACCGCAGCCGAGGACGGCCTCCGCCCCGCCAAGCGCTGACCTCCACCCCGGCGAACTCCGGGTCGATGTGGGGCTATAGCCGCCACATCGCACCAACATTCGTCTGTCAGTCGGTCGCGAGAGAGTGGACGGAGACGATGCCGGGGACGGCTCGTAGGGCAGCGGCCACGTCCTCGCCGACGGGGACGTTGGTGGCGAGGACCTGCATGGCGGCGGCGCCGTCGACCGAATGACCCAGGTGCATGTCGCCCACGTTGATCCCCGCCTCCGCGAGCGCACGGGTCACCGCGGCGATCATCCCCGGAACGTCGTCGTTGCGGACGATCAGCATGTTCTTGGCCGGCGGCAGGTCGACGGACAGGTCGTCGATCATTACGATGCGCGGCTCGCCGCGCAGCCCGACCAGCGTGCCGGCGACCGCATGGCCGCCGCCGCGAACGGTGACGAGATTGACGTAATCCTGCGCGGTCGACGAAGACGACTCGCGCACCTCGACACCGCGCTCGGCCGCGATGCGTGGCGCGTTGACGTACGACACCGGCTCTTCGACGACGCCGCCGAACACGCCCTTCAGCACCGCCAACGTCAAGATCCGCGTGTCGTAATCAGCAAGCTGGCCTTCGTACTCGGTCTCGAGTCGAGTGGGGGTCCCTTCGTTGAGGGCGACGTAGATACGTCCCAGCCGCTCCGCCAGCGGCAGGAACGGACGGACGGTCTCGCTCGCCTCGGCCGCGCTCACGTTGACCGCGTACGGCACGAAGTCGCCGGCGAGCGCGAGCGCGATCTGTTCGGCGATGGTGTCGCCCGCCTTGTCCTGCGCCTCGCGAGTCGATGCACCGAGATGAGGCGTGACGACGACGGCGTCGAGGTCGAACAATGGCGACTCGGTGGTCGGCTCCTCGGCGAAGACGTCGATCGCAGCACCACCCACTTGACCCGACTCGATGGCTTCTGCGAGCGCGTTCTCGTCGACGATGCCTCCCCGGGCGACGTTGATGATGCGGACGCCGGGCTTCGCCTTGGCTAGGAGGTCCTTGTCGACCAGTCCGACGGTCTCTTTCGTCTTGGCGACGTGGATCGTCACGAAGTCCGACTGGCGCATCAGCTCGTCGAGCTCGACCAGCTCGACGTTCATCTGACGGGCGCGCTCGGCGGACACGAACGGGTCGTACGCGAGCAGCCGCATGCCGAACGCGGACGCTCGTTGCGCGACGAGCTTGCCTATGCGACCGAGCCCGATGATGCCGAGCACCTTGTCCGCCAGCTCGACGCCCTCCCAACGGCTGCGCTCCCACCGGCCGCCCTTGAGCGCGGCGTGCGCCTGAGGGATGTTGCGCGCCTGCGCGAGCAACAGCCCGAGCGTCTGCTCCGCGGCAGAGAGAACGTTCGACTGAGGAGCGTTGACGACCATGACGCCGCGCGACGTCGCGTGCTCGACGTCTACGTTGTCGAGCCCGATGCCGGCGCGCCCGACGACGATCAGGGTGTGGGCGGTGTCGAGCACCTCGGCCGTGACGTTCGTTGCCGAACGGATGATCAGCGCGTGTGCACCCTTCACCGCGTCGAGGAGTGCTCCCGGAGACAGGCCGAGTTGCACGTCGACCTCATGTCCCGCTGCTCGCAGCCGGTCGAGCCCGCCGTCCGCGATCTCCTCCGTGACGAGAACTCTGGCCATGCCCGCGCGCGCTCCTCAGCCCACCAGGTCGGCGATGCGTTGCAGGCCCTCGCCGAGATCGTCGTCTCCGAGTGCGAACGAGATGCGTGCGTAGCCGGGCGTGCCGAACGCCTCACCGGGAACGATCGCGACCTTTGCTTCTTCGAGCAGCAGCGCGGCCAAGTCGATCGTCGTCGGCGCATTGCGCCCCGCGATCTGACGGTCGAGCAGTCCGGTCAGGTTCGGGTACGCATAGAACGCGCCTTCGGGCTCGATGCACGTCACGCCCCGCACCCCGTTGAGCATCTTGTACGCGACATCAGCACGGCGTTCGAAGGCGCTCCGCATCTCGGCGACAGCGTCGAGCGACCCGGACACCGCGGTCAGCGCGGCGCGTTGCGCGACGTTGTTCACGTTCGATGTCGAGTGTGACTGCAGGTTCGTGGCCGCGGTGATCACGTCGGAGGGACCGATCATCCACCCGACACGCCAGCCCGTCATGGCGTACGTCTTGGCCACACCGTTGAGCACAACGCAGCGGTCAACGATCTCGGGTACGACAACCGGCATCGAGTGGAACTCGTGATCGCCGAACGTGAGGTGCTCGTAGATCTCGTCGGTCACGACCCAGATGCCGTGCTCGACCGCCCACTGGCCGATCGCTTGGATCTGTTCCCGTGAGTACACCGCGCCGGACGGATTGGACGGCGACACGAACACCAGGAGCTTCGTTCGATCCGTGCGGGCGGCGTCGAGCTGATCGATTGTGACCTTGAAGCCGGTGGTCTCGTCGGTCTGCAATACGACCGGCGTCGCACCGGCGAGGCGGACCGGCTCGGGATAGGTCGTCCAATACGGAGCGGGGAGCAACGCCTCGTCGCCCTCGTCGAGCAGCGTGAGCAGGGTGTTGTACACCGCGTGCTTGCCGCCGTTGGTCACGAGCACCTGAGAAGGCGCCGGGTCGAACCCGGAATCCCGTTTGGTCTTGGCCGCGATGGCTTCCCGCAGCTCGGGCAGCCCGGGGGTCGGCGTGTAGCGGTGGTTCTTGGGATCACGGCAGGCTTCGACAGCAGCCTCGACGATGTGGGCGGGCGTCGGGAAGTCGGGTTCGCCCGCGCCGAAGCCGATCACCGGCTCTCCTGCCGCTTTCAGCGCCTTCGCCTTGGCGTCGACCGCCAGGGTGGCCGATTCGGGGATGGCGCCGACGCGCTGGGAGATTCGACGGCGGGAGGTGGGGGTCACACACGCGATAGTTGCAGACGTATGAGCGCCGCCACACCCGAGATCGCCATCCCCGCCGACCTGCTCCCGCGCGACGGACGGTTCGGGTCGGGGCCGTCCAAGGTGCGGACCGAAGGCGTCGAAGCGCTCGCCAAGGCCGCCCCCGAGTACATGGGCACGAGCCACCGCCAGGCCACTGTCCGGTTCGTCGTCGGCGCGCTGCGCAACGGGCTCGCGGAGTTGCTGAACGTACCGGACGGCTACGAGATCGTGCTCGGCAACGGCGGCACGACAGCGTTCTGGGACGCCGCCGCGTACGGGCTCATCGAGCGCCGGAGCCAGCACCTGAGCTTCGGCGAGTTCTCCTCCAAGTTCGCGGCCGAAGTCGCCGGCGCACCGTTCCTCGAGCAACCGTCGATCATCGAGTCGGCGCCGGGTACGCATCCGCTACCCGTCGCTGACGCCACTGTCGACGCCTACTGCCTGACCCACAACGAGACCTCGACCGGTGTCGCCATGCCGCTGCAGCGTCCGGATGGTGCGTCTGCCGGTCAACTGGTGTTGGTCGACGCGACGTCGGCCGCCTGTGGCCTGCGGTTCGATGCGTCGCAGGTCGACGTGTACTACTTCGCGCCGCAGAAGAACTTGGGATCGGACGGGGGCTTGTGGATCGCGGCGATGTCCCCTGCTGCGATCGAACGAGCGGAGCGCATTGCGTCGTCAGATCGATGGGTCCCGGCGTTCATCGACTTGGCGATCGCCATCGACAACAGCCGGAAGGACCAGACGTACAACACGCCCGCGCTCGCGACGCTGTTCCTCGCCGCCGAGCAGGTCGAATGGATCAACGGCAACGGCGGGCTCGAGTGGGCGGCGTCGCGCTGCGACCAGTCCGCCCAGATCCTGTACCGGTGGGCGGAGGCGTCGCGCTTCGCGACGCCGTTCGTCGCGGACCCGGCGCAGCGCAGCCACGTCGTCGCCACGATCGACTTCGATCCCTCCATCGATGCCGTATCGGTGTCCGCCGTCCTGCGGCACAACGGGGTGGTCGACACCGATTCGTACCGCAAGCTGGGACGCAACCAACTGCGCATCGCGACGTTCACCGCGATCGACCCGGACGACGTCGCCGCCCTCACGCACTGCATCGATTACGTCGTCGAACGGCTCACCCGATGATGCAACAGAAGTAGCTTCTGCGACATGCCGACTGCAGCAGAGGTGAAGGAGCAGCTGACCGGGCCAGGCGGGCCGTTCGAGGTCGTGACCGAGCAGGTCCGTGGCCGGCCGATGCAGGTCTACAAGGAACGCATGAAGGCGCTGCGCCAGATCTGCGAGGTGGCGATCGGCCGCGGCAACGACACGTTCATCGTCTACGGCGATCGCGAGCACTCCTTCAAGGACTTCATCAACAGCGCATACACGACGAGCACAGGCCTGCAGTCGTTCGGAGTCGGGCACGGCGACCGGGTCGCAGTGCTCAGCCAGAACAACCCCGAATGGTGCCTCACGTTCTGGGGCACGGTGAACCTCGGCGCGATCCTCGTCGGCCTGAACGGCTGGTGGACCACCGATGAGATCGTCTATGGCCTGCAGGACTCCGGCTCCAAGGTCCTCATTGCCGACGCCAAGCGGTTCGAGCGGATCGCGGGCAACCTCGACGAGTGCCCTGATCTCGAACATGTCTTCCTGATCGACGCAGATTCGTCCGAGTTCGGTGGCGACGAGCGGCTCCACCGGTTCGACGAACTGCTTGCCACGCCGGCCGAGGACGCGCCGGACGTCCCGATCGACGAGGACGACTACGCCGTCATCTTCTACACGAGCGGCACGACCGGACGCCCAAAGGGCGCCATCAGCACCCACCGCAGCATGATCGCCAATCTGCAGAACACGATCTACGGCAGCGTCGCCGGCGCCATGTTGGGCGGCGGCGCGCTGCCACAGGGCGCAGGCCAAGCCGTCGCGCTGTTCACCTCGCCGTTGTTCCACGTGTCGGGTTGCCACTCCACGCTCGTGGTCGGGCTCCTCGCCGGGTTGAAGCTGGTGATGATCGAAGGGCGGTTCGACCCGGCCAGCGCGCTCGACCTGATCCAAAAGCACAAGGTCACGCTGTGGGCGACGGTGCCGACGATGGTCTGGCGGGTCTGCGAGTACCCCGACCGTCACGACTACGACACGTCGTCGGTCGTGAGTGTCGCGTTCGGCGGCTCGCCGTCCGCAGAAGAACTGCAACGCAAGGTGCACGAGACGTTCCCGAACGTCACGACGACGACGAACGCGTACGGACTCACCGAGTCGTCGTCGGTCGCAACCGCCATCTCGGGCCAGGACGCGATCGACAAGCCGGACTCGGTCGGGCAAGCAGTCCCGACGCTCCAGCTCGAGATCCGCGATGCGACCGGCAACGCGGTTCCGACTGGACAGACCGGTGAAGTGACGATGTACGGCCCGCTCATCATGGCGGGTTACTGGAACAAGCCGGAGGCGACCGCCGACACCGTGCGGGATGGGTGGCTGTACACGGGCGACGTCGGCTACGTCGACGAGGACGGCTTCCTCTTCATCACCGATCGCAAGAAGGACATGATCATCCGAGGCGGCGAGAACATCTACTGCGTCGAGATCGAGAACCGTCTCGTCGAGCATCCCGCGATAGCGGACGCCGCGGTCATCGGCATCCCCCATCCGGAGCTCGGTGAAGAGGTCAAGGCAGTCGTACAAGTCGAGCCGGGCGAATCGATCACGGAACAAGAGCTGCGTTCGTGGGTCGCAGACGCTCTTGCCAACTTCAAGGTGCCCGCGTACGTGGACATCCGGGACGAGAAGCTGCCGCGCAACGCATCGGGCAAGCTGCTGAAGAACGTGTTGCGGGGTCAGGGCGAGGTCAGCTTCGCCGAGACGATGTAGCACGTGGACGAACCTCCGTCTCGTTTCGGCGTGCGTCAGCCACACGGGATGTAGCTAATGCACGCCAGAACGCGAAGAGAGCTCCGCTACACGTCGCCGCCGCCGCTGACGTCGGCGACGGACTGCTTGCCGGCGGAGATCCACGGCATCATGGCCCGCAGGTCCTTGCCGACCTTTTCGACGGGATGCTCGGCGCCCTTCGCGAGCAGCTCGTGGAAACGCTTGCGCCCGCCGCGGCTCTCGGCGATCCACTCCTCCGCGAACCTTCCGTCCTGTATCTCGTCGAGGATGCGTCGCATCTCGGCTTTCGTGTCGTCGTTGATGATCCGCGGCCCACGCGTGACGTCGCCGTACTTGGCGGTGTCGGAGATCGAGTAGCGCATGCCGGTGATGCCCTCCTCGTACATGAGGTCGACGATCAGCTTGAGCTCGTGCAGGCACTCGAAGTAGGCGGACTCGGGATGGTACCCCGCCCCCACGAGGGTCTCGAATCCCGCCTGCACGAGTGACGTGAGACCACCGCACAGCACGACTTGCTCGCCGAACAGGTCGGTCTCGGTCTCCTCCTCGAAAGTCGTGTCGAGCACCCCGGCGCGCGTACCGCCGATGCCGTTCGCGTACGACAGCGCGAGCTCCTTCGCCTTGCCGCTCGCGTCCTGTGCGACCGCGACAAGACAAGGAACGCCGCCACCCTCGGTGTATGTACGCCGAACGAGGTGCCCCGGACCCTTCGGCGCCACCATCGCCACATCGACATCCACCGCCGGCTTGATCTGGTCGAACCGAATGTTGAAGCCGTGAGCGAAGAACAGCGCGTCGCCTCCGTTGAGGTTGGGCGCGATGGCCTGCTCGTACACGTCGCGCTGCTCGGTATCGGGGAGCAGCATCATGACGAGGTCGGCCTCCGCGGCCGCTTGGTCGATCGAGACCACGGGCAGACCGGCCGTCTCCGCCTTCTCCCTCGACGACGACCCCTCACGCAGACCGACTCGCACGTCGACACCCGAATCCTTCAGGTTGAGGGCGTGCGCATGGCCCTGCGACCCGTACCCGACGATCGCCACCTTGCGGCTGGCGACGAGTGAGGAGTCGGCGTCCTTCTCGTAGTACACGTTGGCCATCTGTCTGCCTCTCGTTCAGGTCGTTCAGGAAACCCGCGCGATGCGAGCTCGGGGCGTGCGATCGAGCCGCGGCAGTGCGACCCGGCCGGTGCGTTGCAGCTCTACGATCCCATACGGACGGAGCAGCTCTTCAAAGTCGTCGACCTTGTCCGGCGCCCCTTCGATGCTGATCGTGAGCGAGTCCTGGCCGACGGCGAGGATCCGACCGCCGAACACCTGCACCAGCTCGATGATCTGACCACGGATGTCGGGCGCCGCGGACACGGTGACCAGCAGCAACTCGCGCTCGACCGACTCCCGCGGATCGAGCTCGGTGATCTTCACGACATGAATCAACTTGAAGAGCTGCTTCACCATCTGCTCGAGCGGTGCCGACTCGACGTCGACGACGATCGTCAGCCGGCTGAAGCGCTCGTCCTCCGTGGGTGCGACGGCGAGGCTGAAGATGTTGTAGCCACGTCGGGCGAACAGTCCGGCCACGCGTGCGAGCACGCCGGGTTTGTTCTCGACGAGCACCGACAGGATGTGATGCCGGTATCCATCGCCGCTCATGTCATCACGGGGGCTGCGCCCCCGAACCCCATCGGCGGCCGGCTCCCTGGCGGTCGCGCGTCCGCAGTGCGCTCGCTGCGCTCGCTCACTGGACCACCTCCTGGTGCGATTGGAACGTGATGATGTCGTCGTTGGACGCGCCCGCCGCAACCATCGGAAACACCTTCTCGCGGCTGTCGGTGCGAAACTCGATCACGACCGGACGGTCGTCGATGTCGTTCGCCTTGTCGATGGCGGGCTGCACCTCTTCCGGGGCTTCGACACGGATGCCGATGCACCCCATCGCCTCGGCCCACATCTTGTAGTCGGGCAGGTCCGGCGACAGGTACACCTCGCTGTACCGCTCCTCGTAGAACATCTCCTGCCACTGGCGGACCATGCCGAGGTACGCGTTGTTGAGGATGGCGACCTTGATCGGAATGCGTTCGGTCGCTGCGGTCACCAGTTCTTGCGCTGTCATCTGGAAGCAGCCGTCGCCGTCGACGGCCCACACCATGCGTTCGGGATGGCCGACCTTCGCGCCGATCGCAGCCGGCACCGCGAAGCCCATCGTGCCGAGGCCGCCGGAGTTGACCCACGTGTACGGATGGTTGAACTTCCAGTACTGCGAGGTCCACATCTGGTGCTGGCCGACACCGGCCACCACGATCGTGTCGCTCGGAGTCGTGTCGCGAAGCTGCTCGAGCACGAACTGCGGCTTGAGCGCGTCGCCGGGCTCCGACTGCTCGTAGGTCAGCGGGTACTTCTCCTGCCAACCCGAGAGGGTGGACTTCCACGCGCTGCGATCCGGCTGCGCGGCCGCACCGCCGAGATCCTTGACGGCGCGCACGAGCGCTTCGATCACGAGCCGGCAATCGCCGACGATCGGAACATCGGGACGCCGGACCTTGCCGAGCTCGGCCGGGTCGATGTCGACGTGGATGATCTTGGCATCGGGCGCGAAGTTCGGGATCTTGCCGGTCACGCGATCGTCGAAGCGCGAACCCAGCGCGATGAGCAGGTCCGAGTTCTGCATCGACGTCACCGCGGTGTAGTTGCCGTGCATGCCCGGCATACCGAGGCACAACCGATGGTCGTCGGGGAACGCACCCCGTGCCATGAGCGTCGTGACCACGGGGATGTCGCACAGCTCGGCCAGCTCGAGCAGCGCTTCCGCGGCGCGCGCCTTCAAGATGCCGCCGCCGGCGTAGATCACCGGCCGGGTGCTCTGGACGATGAGCTCCGCGGCATCCTTGATCTTGCGCGGATGACCTTTGGTCGTCGGCTTGTATCCCGGCAGTCCCGCTGACACTTCCGCCTCCGACGGCCAGTACCAGTCGAGCGCCGAACGCGGGTTCTTCGGATCGACGATGTCCTTCGGGATGTCGAGCAGCACCGGCCCTGGGCGACCGGTGGTGGCGATGTGGAACGCCTCGCGGACGGCCCGAGGGATGTCGGCCGCCTCGGTGACGAGCTCGTTGTGCTTCGTCACGGAGCGCGTGATGCCGACGGTGTCGCACTCCTGGAACGCATCGGTACCGATCGACGGCGTACCGACCTGCCCGGTGATCACGACTATCGGGATCGAGTCCATGTACGCGTCACACAGCGGCGTCACGATGTTGGTGGCCGCCGGCCCGCTGGTCACCATCGCGACGCCAGGACGTCCAGTCGCATGCGCGAAGCCCTCGGCCATGTGGCCGGCACCCTGCTCGTGGCGAACGAGGATGTGGCGGATCGGCGAGTCGATGATGGGGTCGTACACCGGGAGGATGGCTCCGCCCGGGAGGCCGAAGATGACCTCGACGCCCTCCATCTCGAGGGCTTTGATCAGTGCTTGACCACCGTTGATCTGTGGCATGTCGGTCTCCGGAAAGAAGTCGGAAAACGACGACGACCTCCCGGCTGGGAGGTCGTTGAGCGCACGCGTGGATGAAGGAGCGTGCGCTACGTCACTACTACGAGGATGAGACGGCTGGGGGACATCCAGGGAATAGTGCCATCGATCCCGCCCGACTGGCAAGCCGGCAGCTGTCGCTCCAGCCCGAAATTGCGTTCGTCAGGCATACGTCGTGTGCCTGACGAACGCCGAAACAAGGGAGGGGGAGGCGTCAGGCTTCGGTGATGGCGCCTCGTTCGGCGCCTTGGGCGAGCCTGGCGTACTTGGCGAGGACGCCGGACGTATAGCGCGGTTGCGGCAGCTTCCAGTCGGCGCGGCGGCGGGCGAGCTCGTCGGCGGGAACGTCGAGGTCGATCGACAGCGCGTCGACGTCGATCACGATGCGGTCGCCATCTCGGACGAACGCGATCGGCCCGCCGTCCACCGCCTCGGGGGCGACGTGACCAACGCAGAACCCGTGCGTCCCGCCCGAGAACCTGCCGTCGGTGACCAGCGCGCAGTCCCCGCCACGGCCCACGCCCTTCATCGCGCCCGTCACGGCGAGCATCTCACGCATCCCCGGACCGCCCTTCGGCCCCTCGTAGCGGATCACGACAACCTCACCGGGTTGGATCGAGCCCGCCAGGATCGCATCCATGGCTCCGTCCTCGCCGTCGAAGACGCGGGCCGGGCCCTCGAACCGGTCGAAGTCGATGCCCGCGACCTTCACCACTGCACCCTTCGGCGCCAAGGATCCTTCGATGACCGCGATGCCGCCGCGCCGGTGCAGGGGCCGCTCGAGTCCGACGACGACCTCGCCGTCGGGCGCCGGCGGATCGAGGTCGGCGAGGTTCTCGGCGACGGTCTTGCCGGTGACGGTCAGACAGTCGCCGTGCAGGAGCCCCGCGTCGAGCAAGTGACGGAGCACGACCGGCACGCCGCCCACCCGATCCAGGTCGACCATGTGGAACCGGCCATGCGGCTTCATGTCCGCGATGTGCGGGACGCGCGCCGCCACCTTGTTGAAGTCGTCGAGCTCGAGCTCGACACGCGCCTCGTTGGCGATTGCGAGCAGATGCAACACGGCATTCGTCGATCCACCGAGGGCCATGGCGATCGCGATCGCGTTCTCGAATGCTTCCTTCGTCATGATCTGGCGCGGACGGACGCCGAGCTCGAGCAGCCGCATGACGGCCTCGCCGGACTGGTACGCGAAGTCGTCACGGCGACTGTCCGGCGCGGGCGCCGAGGACGACCCCGGCAGCGACATCCCCAGCGCTTCGGCCACCGCCGCCATGGTGTTCGCGGTGAACATCCCAGCGCAGCTGCCCTCGCTCGGGCACGCGTTGCACTCGATGCCACGGAGGTCCTCGTCCGACATCGTGCCCGCAGCGTGGGCGCCGACGGCTTCGAAGACGCTGACGATGTCGAGCGCCTGCCCCTTGTACTCCCCGGGCAGGATCGATCCGCCGTAGAGGAACACGGACGGAAGGTTGAGCCGCGCCGCCGCCATCAGCATCGCAGGCAAGCTCTTGTCGCAACCGGCGAACGTCACCAGCGCGTCGAGCCGTTCGGCGTGCATGACGGTCTCGACGGAGTCGGCGATGACCTCGCGCGAAACGAGCGAGGCGCGCATGCCCTCGTGACCCATCGAGATCCCGTCCGAGATGGCGATCGTGTTGAACTCGATCGGGTACCCGCCGGCGGCCCGCACACCTTCCTTGGAGCGCTTCGCCAGCCGGTCGAGCGGCATGTTGCACGGTGTGACTTCGTTCCACGACGAGCACACGCCGACTTGTGACTTGCTCCAGTCGTCGTCGGTCATGCCGATCGCGCGCAACATGGCCCGTGCCGGCGCGCGCTCGTCGCCGTCCGTGACCTCGTAGCTGCGCGGCTTCATCGGGTTGCTCTCGTGCTCGGCCATAGGTCGCGAAGGCTACGCGGTCGGCGGTGCGACGGTCGCGTCGAGTATCGGCTCCGTAACCGGTGCGTCGGAACGTACCGTCCTGCTGTGCGCGCCCGTGACCGGGAAATCGCAAGCCTCGCGATACCCGCGTTCGGCGCGCTCGTGGCCGAGCCGCTCTACATCCTCGCCGACACAGCCGTCGTCGGGCACCTCGGCACGCCACAGCTCGCCGGTCTGGCCATCGCCTCGTCCGTCCTCTTGTCCGGCTACGCCATCTTCATCTTCCTCGCGTACGGGACGACCGCGGCGGTCGCCCGTCTGCTGGGCGCCGGCGAGGAGCGCGAGGCCGCTCACCAGGCGGTCCAAGGGATGTGGCTGGCGCTGCTCATCGCAGCTGCGCTCGTGCCGGCGGGCTTCTTCGGCGCGGACTGGCTGGTCCGCGTGCTCGGCGCATCCGGCGACGTTGCGACCAACGCCGAGATCTACCTGCGCATCAGCGTGCTCGGCGTGCCGGCGATCCTGGTGACGCTCGCAGGCACCGGCTACTTGCGGGGGATGCAGGACACAGTGACACCGCTCATGGTCGCGGTGGGCACGAACATCTTCAACCTCGGGTTCGAGCTGTTCCTCATCAACAGCCTGGGCTATGGCATCGGCGCGTCCGCGGTCGCAACCGTGCTCGCGCAGTACATCGGGGCCGCCGTGTACGTGACGCGAATCGGCCGGGCGGTTCGGTCGCGCCATGTCTCACTCCGACCTGATGGCTCGTCGGTGCGCGCGCTGGCGAGGACGGGCGGTCCGTTGTTCGTTCGCACCGCCGCGTTGCGCGGCGCACTCACGTTGGGGACGGCGATCGCCGCGCACATCGGTCCCGTCGAGGTTGCCGCCTACGCGATCGTGTTCGAGTTGTGGAACTTCCTTGCGCTCGCCCTCGATGCGATCGCGATCGCCGCGCAGGCCATAGTCGGCAAGGACCTGGGAGCCGGCGATGCGGACGAAGCCGTCGCCATGAGCCGGCGAATGCTCTGGATCGGGTTCTTCGCCGGCGCCGCGTTCGGCGCTGTGGTCATCGTGTTCCGAAACGTGCTGCCGCACATCTTCACCGACGATCCCGCGGTGCTCGCGCTTGCCTCGTTCCTGCTCTGGTACGTGGCGCTCATGCAACCCTTCAACGGTCTCGTCTTCGTGCTCGACGGCATCCTCATCGGCGCCGGCGACCTCCGCTACATGGCGTGGGCGATGGTGGGCGCCGCAGTCGTGTTCCTCGCCGGCGGAGCATTGGTCCTCGAACTCGACCTCGGCGTCGGGTGGCTGTGGACGGCGATCGTCGCTTTCATGTTCGCTCGCCTCGTCGGTCTCGGCCTTCGCTTCCTGTCGGGCCGGTGGGCGGTGACCGGCGCGGTGCGGGGGTGACCGATCAGAAATCTGTGTTGCAGAACGGGAGCGGGGTGCAAGAGAAGAGCAGGTCTGCGCAGTGGAGTGCCTCACGCGTCCCGCTCGCCCTTCCGGCTGCGGCCAACGTCGTCCAGGACACGCCGCCGAGGTAGGCGCTGCCGAGCCCTGCAGCGGTCACGCTGACGTCAGCGTCGACCGAGGAGTCGATCGGACTGCACGACGCGCCCTCGGGCGACGCGTCGAGCCGGAACCGTCCGTTGGCCGCACCGTCGGGACGGAACTCGTCGACGACGTCGATGACGAGCGAGCCTTCGGTCCCGTAGCGCCGAGCCGACAGCGCGGCCGGAGCGTCGAGCACACGTGTCCAGAGGAAGTCGGCGACGAAGGTGATTCGGTACGCCCGGTGGTCGCCCAGGCGCATGGGCAGCGCGCTGTCCAGCGGCTGCGCTTGGGCCTCCAACTCGTCGGCGAGATCGAGGTCGAGCAGGAACCGCCACAGCGCGGCTTCGACCTCCGGATCGATGGCGATGACTTCACGGGCAACGATGACGTTCGGGACGTACTCGGGAGCCTGCCGGATCCGATACCACGCATATCCGTCCGCCGTGCCGTTGTCGTCCTCGTGGACGACAGTGAATGCTGCCGAAGCTCCGTGACGGTCGCGCTCGCGATCGAGGAGAAAGCCCTTCCACTTGCCCTCGCTGCGATCGACCGAGCCCGGACGTGAACGACGCCACTGGTCGAACACAGGAGGAATCACCTTCGCCCGCTCATCACCCCACACGTACCGGATGCGGCCGCGGGTCTGCGGCTCGCGCACGAACGCGCTGCGCTTCTTCGGGACCTTCGCCCAGACGAGCTGGGAGGAGAATCCATAGCCGAACCGTCCGTAGATGACTGCCTCCGAAGCCGTCAGGATCGCGACCGACTCCCCCGCGCCGGCGACGTCGTCGAGCTGGTACCGCATCATCGACGTCAAGACCCCGCGCCGGCGATGCGACGGCAGGCAACCGACCCACGTGACACCGGCGACCGGAATCGTCGTGCAACCGGGCAACGTGTGCTCGAAGCTGTACGCGCCCGCGCCGGCCACGAACTGCCCGCCGTCGACGACACCGATCATGCGGTCGTACTCGGTGATGAGGCGCTCGTCCTCGACCTGTTCGTCGGTCAAGACGTCTCCGAACGCGGTCGAGACGGCTCGCCCGAGGTCAGCCAGATCGTCTGGCCCGATGGCGCAAATCTCGTATGTCACCGCAGCGGTCTACCGCGCGGAGCCCCCCTTGCGCCGCTGCAATATCGCATTGACGGCCTTGCCGTCCGCCTTGCCGTTGGTCGCCTTCATCACGTGACCGGTGAGGGAGCCGCCGGCCTTGTCGTTGCCGGCGACGAACTCGCTCCCATGCGTCGGGGTTGGCGGCGATGGCCTCGTCGACGAGGCGTTCGAGTGCCGACGCAGTCCATCGCCTCGAACCCGAGCTCGGCGGCGACCGCGGCCGCGTGCGGGCCGCCCCGCTCGGCGATCTCAGCGAGCACCTCCTTCGCCTGCGTCGCGGTCAGCGCCTTCGCCTCCATGCCGCGACGAGCGGCGCGAGCGCCGGGGGTCGAACGACGCCGGCGCCTTCCACGGCGAGGTCGTGCTCGACGTGGGTGAGCACGCGTCCCGGGTCGCCGCCGGCGTCGATGCGCGGCCAGCGCCAGGCCGTCGTGGCCGCGGGCGACCGCGACACGACCGCAGCGATCCGTCGGCGCCGACGCCGGCGCGCCTCGAGGCGAGCGCGCCCGGCGCTCGCAGGCAGCGGCGGCAGGTCGCGATCGAGCTCGGCCACCATCGCGGCCGTCGGGCTCGAGCGGCACGAGGTCGGGCTCCGGGAAGTAGCGGTAGTCCTCGGCCTCCTCCTTGCGGCGCCCGGCTGCGGTGCGGCCCGCGGCCTCGTCCCAGTGGCGGGTCTCCTGGACGCACCCGCTCGCCCGCCTCGATCAGGTCGACCTGCCGGCGCGCCTCGTACTCGATGGCGCGACCCAGCGACCGCAGCGAGTTGAGGTTCTTGATCTCGCACCGCGTGCCGAACGGCGTCGTCGCCGACGCGCCGGACCGACACGTTGGCGTCGACCCGCATCGATCCCTCTTCCATCTTGGCGTCGGACGCGTCCGACGGCGAGCGAGGATCGCCGCGCAGCTCCGCCACGTACTCGCGGGCCTGGTCGGCGGTGCGGATGTCGGGCTCGGACACGATCTCGAGCAGCGGCACGCCGGCGCGGTTGTAGTCGATGAGGCTGTGCTCGGCGCCGTGGATCCGGCCGCTCGTCGCCGACGTGGGTCGACTTGCCGGTGTCCTCCTCGAGGTGCGCCCGCGTGATCCCGACCCGCAGGCCCGACGGCAGGTCGAGCCAGCCGGCGACGTTGATCGGCCGGTCGTACTGGGTGACCTGGTAGTCCTTCGGCATGTCGGGATAGAAGTAGTTCTTCCGGGCGAACACGCTCGGGACGCACGTCGCAGTGCAGGGCGAGCCCGACGCCGGGCGGCGAGCTCGACGGCCCGCTCGTTGAGCACCGGCAGCGAGCCCGGCAGGCCGAGGCACACCGGGCAGATGTTCGTGTTCGGCTCGTCGCCGAACACGTTGGGGCACCCGCAGAACATCTTCGTCGCCGTCGCCAGCTCGCACGTGCACCTCGAGCCCGATGACGGTCTCCCAGCTCAGCTCGTCAGCGCTCGCTCGCCGTCATGCTCGCTCCCTCCAAGGCTGCCGCGGCGCGGAACATCGTCGCCTCGCCGAGGCTGGGCGCCAGCACCTGCACGCCGACCGGCAGGCCCTCGTCGCCCGTCCCGAACGGCACCGACACCGCCGGCTGGCCGCTCAGGTTCGACGGGATCGTGCAGACGTCGTTGAGGTACATCGTGAGCGGGTCGGCGGTCTTGTCGCCGAGCCGGAACGCCTCGCACGGCGACGTCGGACGCGAGCAGGAGGTCGAACTGCTCGTAGGCGGCGGCGAAGTCGCGCAGGATCAGCGTGCGCACCTGCTGGGCCTTGCCGTAGTAGGCGTCGTAGTAGCCGGCCGACAGCGCGTAGGTGCCGAGCATGATCCGCCGCTTCACCTCGGCGCCGAAGCCCGGCGGTGCGCGTGCGGTCGTACATGTCGCCGGTCGTCGGCGCGTCGACGCGCAGGCCGTACCGGATGCCGTCGTAGCGGGCGAGGTTCGACGACGCCTCGGCCGGCGCGATCAGGTAGTAGGCGGACAGGCCGTACACCGCGGCCGGCACCGACGCCTCGTCGACCTTGGCGCCGGCGGCGGTCGAGCGCGTCGGCCGCCTCGCGGCACGCGTGGCGGCGACGTCGGCGTCGATGCCCTCGCCGTCGAGCTCGCGGATGACGCCGACGCGCAGACCGTCGACGCCCTCGGTCGAGCACCGTCGAGCAGCGACGGCGCCGGCTGCGGGATCGACGTCGAGTCGAGGGGGTCGTGGCCGCCGATCACCTCGAGGGCGAGGGCGGCGTCGGCGACGGTCGTGGCGAACGGCCCGATCTGGTCGAGGCTCGACGCGAACGCGACGAGGCCGTAGCGCGACACGGCGCCGTAGGTCGGCTTCACGCCGACGACGCCGCACAGCGCCGCCGGCTGGCGGATCGAGCCGCCGGTGTCGGAGCCGAAGGCGAGCGGCGACGAACCCGGCGGCGACGGCGGCCGCGCTGCCGCCGCGAGGACCCGCCGGGCACGCGGGTCGGGTCGTGCGGGTTGCGGGTCGGCCCGAACGCCGAGTTCTCCGTCGACGAGCCCATGGCGAACTCGTCGAGGTTCGTCTTGCCGACGAGCACCGCGCCGGCGGCGCGCAGCCGGTCGACGACGGTCGCGTCGTACGGCGGGCGCCACCCCTCGAGGATCCGCGACGAGCACGTGGTCGGGATGCCCCGGGTCGCCATGTTGTCCTTGAGGGCGACGGGCACGCCGGCGAGCGGCCCGGGATCCTCGCCCGCGGCGACGCGGCGGTCGACCTCGGCGGCGGCGGCCCGGGCCTCGTCGGCGAGCACGAGGTTGAAGGCGTGCAGCTCGGGCTCGCGCTCGTCGATGCGGGCGAGGTGCTCCTCGACCACCTCGGCGGCGGACCGCTCGCCGCTCCGGACGGCCGCCGCGATCTCCATCGCGGTCACCGTCACCGCTCGAGCGAGCGACAGAGCGCCGCGGACCCAGGACCGGCCTGCGTGGCCGGCGAACGCCGCCGATCGCGCTCATCGGGTCACCACGTTGCGAGGCGAGCGACGGAGCGCCCGCAGAGGAGCGGCCACGACCGGCCTGCGTGGCCGGGGATCGCGCCAGCCGCGCTGCATCGGGTCACCAGTGCGATGCGAGCGACGTCGAGCGCCAGCGGAGGGCCGCCAGGAGGCGGCCTGCGTGGCCGGGGAACGCCGCGATCGCGCTCATCGGGTCACCAGTGCCATGCGAGCGACGGAGCGCCAGCGGAGGAGCGGCCAGGACCGGCCTGCGTCGGCCGGGGACGCCGAAATCATGGTTCCTCGCCGAGGATCGGCGGGACCTTGAAGCGACGGTCCTCCACGCCGGGGCGGCGGCGAGGACCTCTTCGCGGTCGAGGCCAGGACGGACCTCGTCGGGCCGGAGCACGTTGCGAGCTCGGGTAGGATGCGCGGTCGGCGGCACGCCGGCGACGTCGAGGGCCTCGACGTCCGCGGCGTGCTCGAGCACGGCCGCCAGCTGCGCGGTGAACAGGTCGAGCTCGTCCTCGGTCAGCTCCAGCGGGCGAGGCGGGCGACGTGGGCACTCGTCGCGGGTCGGGGCATCGCTCGCACGGCGCGCGCAGCCGGCGACGCGCTCACGGCGGCATCCCGCCAGCGATGATCCGCACTCCGATGAGCGAAGTCGACGATGCGCTGCTCGACGATCTCCTCGTCGAAGTCGACGTGGCGACGTGGTAGCTGCGGCCGGCGGCGCTCGTGCGACTGGGCCGGCGGACCGACCGCGCAGTGGTCGGCTGTGGACGGCGGGACGAGGTCGTATGCACGATGCCGGCGACGACCGAGACCAGGTCGGCCTCGTCGACGCGCCGAGCAGCCGGGCTGCGACGGTGACCGGTGTAGCTGGCTCGGCCGTCGGGCTCGGCGATGTCGGAGCCGATCCCGGGGAAGACTCGTGCCGCCGCGATCGCCTCGTCGACGAGATCCGTCGGACCGCGGGCTCGACGTGCGAATGCAGCTCGAGCGATGCCGGTGTCGCGACCGCGCGCCAACGGTGAGCATGCCGCCCGGCATCGACACGCCGGCGACGACGACGCACCGTCGCGTCGTCCGAGCAGTCGACTCGTGCCGGCGACGCGCACCAGTCGGCGAAGGTCGTCGGCGCTCGCCGGTCGGTGCCGTGCCCGCACGGAGACGACCACGGCGAAGCCGGCGGCCGCCAGCGCCTCGGCCACGCCTCGCATCGAGTTCGGGTTGCCGGTGAACCCGTGCAGCACCAGCGCCCCGTGCGGCCCACCGGCCGGCGAGGACCAGGCCTCCGCCCCGGCCTCACCGGCCGTTCGTCATCAGCGGTACGGGTCATCGTTCGCGGGCTCCTCCCACCAGTCCTCGGGGGCGGGTTTCCAGTCGGGGTCGGGGTAGATGCAGTCGACGGGGCAACGGGGTCGAGGCACTTGTCGCAGCCCGAGCACAGCTCCGGGATGATGATCACGTCCATCCCGTGGTTGAAGATCGCCCCGAACTGCGGTGGGCAGTGGCGGATGCACGTGTCGCAGTTGATGCAGATCGACATGTCGATCAGCAGCGGCGGGTTCTTCCACTTCGGGTTCCGCTCCCGGCTCGTCGAGCCGCTCGGCCTCGGGTGCTCCGCCCCATCGGCGCGTCCGAGCGCTAGACGGCGACATTGACCCGCGGGTCAAGTGGCTGCTTGGCTGCCACCGTGCCCGACCCGAGCGGCGGCTCACCGCCCAGGGGTCGGAGCGCAAGCAGCAGCTCCTCGACGCCGCGGCCGCGCCTGTTCGCCGAGCGGGGCTACGCCCAGACCGCGGATCGTCGACATCTGCCGCGAGGCGGGCGTCGCGAAGGGGCTCTTCTACTGGTACTTCGAGAACAAGGAGCAGGTCTTCCGCGACCTCGCCGCCGAGCTGCGGCTCCGCCTGCGCCGGGCGCAGGCGCGAGGCGATGGACCCCGACGCCGACCCGCTCGTGCGCTCCGCCAGGGCTCCGAGGCGTCGGTTCGGTTCATGGCCACCCACGCCCAGTCCTTCGCCCTCGTCGCCGTCGAGAACGTCGACCGGGAGTTCGTCGAGGACATCAGCGCACGGGCACCGAGGTCCACGCCGACGACATGCCAACGCATCGTGCGGGCCGGCATCGACGCCGGGCTCATCCGCGACGAGGACCCCGTGCTGCTCGCCTACTCGGCGTTGTCGGCGCGTCGGCTGGTTCGCCCACTGGCACCGCACCGGGCGCCTCGACGTCGACGTCGACGGGCTCGCCGCCTTCGTCGGCCGCCTCGTCGTGCGCTCGCTCGCAGCGGCCGAGGAGATCGCCCGGGCCTCGGCCAGCCCTCGCACGGAGCGCGCTGAACTTTGCTCAACAGCGGCGCGTAGCTCCCGGCGCCCATCCGACGACGACCAAGGAGTTCCACGGTGGCGAAGTACAAGTTCCTGTCCGACGAGTGGGTGGCCGCGGCCGAAGAAGATCCGGGACGGTCGAGGCAGGCAGCGCCACCGGCTCACAAGGTCAAGATGAACCATGGTCATCACCGAGGTGCCCGAGGTGTCGGCCGACGGCGACATCAACGCCCACATGGACACCTCCGAGGGCGAGCTCGAAGATGGACCTCGGCCACACGACGGTCGAGGACCTCACCGTCACCGTCGACTACACGACCGCGAAGGCCATCTTCGTCGACCAGAACCCTCAGGCCGGGATGCAGGCCTTCATGGCCGGCAAGATCAAGGTCCAGGGCGACATGACCAAGCTCATGGCCATGCAGTCGGCGCCGCCCGATCCCACCGCACAGCAGGTGGCCCAGCGCATCAAGGAAATAACCGAGTAACGCAGCACACCCGCAGAGTCGGCTGGGGCGGCTGCCTCATCGCGGCGGCTGGGGAACACCGCGTCCAGCAGGACCGCCCCAGCGGACCCTGTGGATCTTGTTTCGACCAGTTTACACGGAGCAGTACGTTCCGTACAGGCATGGCCAACATCACCTCATCGAGGTGATCGCGTCATCCGGTCGATGGCACCCAATTGCCATGGAAGCCGTACGGCACCCGCACGGGCAGATGGACGGAGGCGACGTCCTCCAACGTGGCGGCGTCGAGCAGGACGAGGTCGGAGGCGTCGCGCCCGCGGTCGTACACGAAGCCCATGAGCACGCCTTCGTCCTCGGCGGCCTCCGGTGAGGACGGCACCATCACGAACTCTGCGGCGGCGCCGTTGCGGAACTCCCGTGCCTGGGACGTCCCGGCCACCAGGTCGTGCTTGAGCACGGCATTGGCGCCGAAGTCGAGATGGTCCTCGTCGTCTTCGACCACGGCGACGCTGTAGCCGAATCGGTGGCGGCGGCTGATCCGCCGCTCGTCCACCCGCGGGAACTCCTGCCCCCGATCGTCCAGCCGTTCCTCGAGGATCTTCCCCGCGACGAGGTCGACCGTCCACCGCTCCAGCGTCGGCCGGCCCTCGTCCGGTCCGAGACGGTTCCGGTCGAACATGCGGGGATGGCGAACGACGTCGAGCACGACTCGGTCGCCGTCGTCGTAGGCATTGAGCGGATGGAACACGTAGCACTGCTCGACCTCGAACCAGCGGACGTCCTCCGCGCTGCCTTCCCTCGGGAGCAGCCCGACACGCGCTTGGTACTCGGGATCCCACGCATAGGGAAAGTTCAGGCCAGACGCCGCGAGGTCCATCTGGAACGTCACAGGCAGGTCGTAGATCACGGCGTAGCGCTCCGTGAGCGACATGTCGTGCAGCATCGGGCTGGCGCCGAGCTCGACGTCGACGGTGCGGCGGACGCGCCCTTCGCGATCGATCACGGAGTACTGGACCTTGTTGCCCCAGCCGAAGAAGTACGACACGGCGTGCAACTCGCCCGTCGCCGGGTCGCGCTTCGGGTGGGCGGTGTAACCACCGGGCAGGGTGCCGTCGAAGTCGCACACGCCCAGCGTCTCGAGCTCGTCGGTGAGCTCGTACGGCCGTGACCCGGCCTCGACGATGGCGAAGGTGCGGCCTGCGTGACCGATGACGTTGGTGTTCGCCGCGAAGTCGAACCCGCCATGGACGGGTCCGCCCTTCCACGCGTCGCCCGAGCGCGTCGGCGACCGACTCGTTGCGGACCCACCGGTTGCGATACCACTCCGCCCGGCCGTCGCGCAGGCGGACACCGTGGACCATGCCGTCACCGGTGAACCAGTGGTAGGTCGCCGGATCAGCCGAGATCGGGTTCGGTCCGTTGCGGAGATAACGGCCTTCGAGCCAGGCAGGCAGTGCACCCGTGACCGCCAGTTCGGTCTCCGTGACCTCCTCGGTCACCGGTGCGTAGTTGCCCTCGAGATAACGGTTCATCGCGTACCCCCTGCGACTTGATCGGCGCTCGAATTTCATTCGGACAGTACCCAACAGTCCGAATCAGATGATTGCACCCTACGGCGAGACCGCCGCCGGGTCAACGGTCAATCGTCACAGCAGCGACGGCAGCTGCTCGGCCAGCTCCTTCACCGACCACCGGTGGTCGAGCTCGAGGCCATCGTCCATCCGCCATCCGAGCATGCGATTCACTCGTCCGCCCTGGACGTAGAACGTGGCTCCGCTGAACGGGCAGTCCTCGGTCGCGAGGTAGGCGACGAGAGGCGAGATGTTGGCCGGGTCCCAGATGTCGAAGACGGCCTCGTCGGCGGGCGGCTTGACCACGTCGCCCAGTCCCGGGGTGGCTTCGGTGAGGCGGGTGCGAGCGGCCGGCGAGATGCAGTTGGAGCGGACGCCGTAGCGGGAGAGCTCCTGCGAGCAGATCGACGAGAACGCACCGATGCCCGCCTTGGCCGCCCCGTAGTTCGTCTGGCCGGGATTGCCGATCAGTCCCGAGGTCGACGACGTGTTGACGATGTTCGCCTTCACCTCGACCCCGGCCTTCGCCTGCTCGCGCCAGTACGTGGCTGCCCAACGCGTCGGGACGAAGTGACCCTTGAGGTGGACCTTGATCACGTCGTCCCACTCGTTCTCGGTCATGTTCACGAGCACACGGTCTCGCAGGATGCCGGCGTTGTTGACGAGCACGTCGAGCCGCCCGAAAGACTCGATCGCGGCGTTGATCAGGCGCTGGCCGCCCTCCCAGTCCGCCACATCGTCGGCGTTGGCGAGTGCCTCACCGCCCATCGCGGTGATCTCCTCGACGACGTTCCCGGCCGCGGTGCGGTCGCTGCCTCCGCCGTCGGGCGCGCCACCGAGGTCGTTCACCACCACCTTGGCGCCCTCCGCCGCGAACAGCAGCGCGTGCTCGCGACCGATGCCGCGCCCGGCGCCCGTGATGATGGCTACTCGACCCTCCAGCGCTCCCATGTGCGCACACTACGGGTTCGGCTAACCCCGGGTGAGGAGCGTGACCCCCGTTCCCTTCAGGTGCGGCTCGTTCGGCGGCGGGTCGGTGAACAAGACGGGATTGCTCGGGCTGCCGGTCACGGCGACGACAGGGAAGCCCGCTGCTTGGAGGGTGGCGGTCGCGTCGGCCACCGACTTCGTGCGCACGTCCGGGATCGGAATCGGCTGCGGGCCCTTGGAGAAGATCACCCTCACCTTGGAGTCGCGCGGCACGTGGGTACCGGCGGGCGGGTCGGTCCCGATGATCTGGCCCGCTGGGACGGTGTCGCTGAACTGGTTGATGCTGTCGCTCTGCACGCCGTCGAGTTGGACCGCGGCGAGGGCTTGTGACGCCTGCTGGAACGACATCGTCGACGCGAGCTGCGGGACGGTCCGCGGCGCGGGACCGTCGGACACGGTGACGTTGACTTTCTCGCCCTTCGGCAACTGTGGTGGCGTCGCTGGATCGACTGCGACGATCGTCCCCGCCGGGACGGACTCGTCGTGCTGCGGCGTCTGTGCGCCGAGATCGAGAGAGATCGCCTGCAACTCCGCCGCGGCGTCGGCAACGGGCTTGCCGGCGAGATCGCCCGGCACGGCGACCAACGTGTTGCCGAGGGACACCGTGATCGTGACGGTCTTGTCCTCGGCGAGCGACTTGCCTGCTGCGGGATCTTGGCCGATCACGTTGCCGATGACGGAACCGTCCTGGCGACCGTCGAGCTTTTGGATCTTCCAGTGGTTGGCCTGCGCCTGCCCGCGCGCTTGTTGCTCGGTGAGCCCGACCAACGTGGGCACCTCGTGCGTTGGTACGCGCAGCTTGACCCACACGAACGCGGCACCTGAACCGAGCGCGAGGACGGCGAGCACGACGACCAACGCGACGAGCCAGCGTCGCCGCCGCTTGCGGGGCGGCGCGTCGGCTTCTGCGGCCTCGCCGGAGGAGGATCCGATCTCGGTCTCGGTCTCGGTTGCGGTCTCTGCCGTGGTCTCGGCGACCGCTTCGGCGTCCACGGTGGCCTCGTCGGTGCGCGTCAGCGGCAGATCCGTCGGATCCCGGTCGACCACTGCGAGGTCGCTCGCGGTCGCGGTGGCGCCGACCAGGGGCAGAGGCTCGGGACGATCGAGCTGCTGGGAGGCCGCCAGCAATCGGACTGCGAGCTGGCCCGCATCGGGGCGCTCGGAGGGATCGGGCCGGCCGGCCCGCTCGAGCACGGTCTGCAACGGGCCTAGTGCCTCGGGCACGTCCACAGGCGTGTCGACGCGACCCATCAGCGTGGCGATCGTCGTGTCCGCCGTGAAGGGCACGCGGCCGGTCACCGCTTCGATCAGCACGAGCCCGAGGGAGTAGACGTCGCCCTTGCCGTCCACGATCTGACCCCGCGCCTGTTCCGGAGCGGCGTAGCGGGCGGTGCCGATCATTGCTCCCGCCGGCTCGGTCCACGCCGCTTCCGCCAGCGCGTGTGCCAGTCCGAAGTCCCCGATGCGAAGACGTCCTTCCTCACCGAAGAGCAAGTTCGCCGGCTTGATGTCCCGGTGGATGAAGCCGCGCTTGTGCGCGTAGTCGAGGGCGCGGGTTGCTTCGAGTCCGACGACCAACACCTGTGACACGGACAACCGCCTGCCGGCGTCGAGCATCCCACGGAGGCTGCCGCCATCCAGGTATTCGGTGACGAGATACGGCTCGCCGTCGTCCTCGCCCCAGTCGTAGACGGCGAGCACGTTCGGGTGGTTGAGCGCGGCCGCCGAGTGGGCCTCGGCGCGGAAGCGACGCAAGAAGGCCTCGTCGTCGGCGAGCCCGTGGTGCAGGACCTTGACCGCGACACGCGCCGGCGCAGCCGCGTGTCGTCGGCGAGGAAGACGAGAGCGGACGCACCGGACCCGATCGGTGCGATCAACCGGTACCGACCGCCCAGCACCCGACCGACTTGGTCGGTCATCCGCGAGACGACCATCCGTTCGAGGGTACTGCCGGTGTGCACGTGCACTGGGGAACCGGGTGCGTCCGTGCGAGGATGACGGCGAGACGTCGCCATGACCACCACCTCGCCACGACCACCGCTCGAGAACCCCCGGACCGTCCTCATCAGGCGGATCGCGATCACCCTCGTCGTGATCGCGTGCATCATCGGCTTCGCCGTTGCGGTGGCGCACACCCGCCGCGGCGACGAGGAGTTCACGATCACCGGCTCGCCGAACGTCGTGCAACTGCTGGCGCCGCCCGACGGCAGCAACGTGCTGTCGCAGGCGCAGATCGAGATCGACCTCGCGTCGCCGTACGACGCCCATCTCGCCGTCAACGGTGTCGTGGTGCCCGACGGTCAGCTGCAGAAGCACCCCGAGCTGAGCCAGGTGGTGTTCACCCCAGGTACCGGGAAGGTCTTCGAGAAGCTTCCTTCGGGCCGGAACTGCGTGCAGGCGGACATCTTCCGACGTCGACGGCACGAACGAAGCCGTCCCGCCGGTCCGCTGGTGCTTCAACGTGACCTGATCCGCGTCCCTCCTCGCGTTTCGGCGTTCGTCAGCTACATGCCGTGTGCCTCACGAACGCAATTTCGCTGAGTGGGCGAAGGTCAGGGCAGGTCGCCGGTGTCCAGCAGGTGCAGGAAGGCGGCTTCGTCGAGGATCGGGACGCCGAGCTCCTCGGCCTTGGTGAGCTTCGCCGCGCCAGGCGCCTCCCCGACGACGACAGCGGTCGTCTTCTTCGACACGCTCCCGGTGCCTTGCCGCCGCGCGCCTTGACCGCCTCCTCGGCGTCCTCCCGTGACAGGGCTTCGAGCGTTCCGGTGACGACGATCGACTTCCCTTCGAGCACCTGCGGCAGCGACGGCGCTTCCGGACCGGTCATGTTCACGCCCGCCTGTCGCAGCTTCTCGATGACTTCGCGATTGCCGTCGTTCTCGAAGAACTCGTGCACCGAGTGAGCGATGATGCGGCCGACGCCTTCCACGGCGGCGATCTCGTCCTCCGTGGCTGCCATCAGCCGGTCGAGGTGTCCGAACGCCTTCGCCAGCACGCGGCTGACCGTTCCTCCCGCATGACGGATGCCGAGGCCGACGAGCAGGCTCGCGAGAGGGCGGTTCTTCGACGCCTCGATCGCGTGTTGAAGGTTCGTCACGGAGATCTCGCCGAACCCTTCGAGGCCGCGGACGCCCTCCCAGTCCAACGTGTAGATGTCGCGCAGGGTCATGGATGAGGTCGTGGTCGAGGAACAGCGACACGGTTCGCTCGCCGAGTCCCTCGATGTCCATCGCGCCGCGGCTCGCGAAGTGAGCAGATGCGCGCCCGATCGCTGGCCGGGACACTCGAGGTTCGTGCAGAACGTGTCACTCTCGCCGTCGAGGCGGACAAGCGGCTCGTTGCACACCGGGCACTTCGCGGGGAACTTCCACGGCTTCAGTCCCCGGGGACGCTCGGACAGCACCGGCTTGACGACCTCCGGGATCACGTCGCCTGCCTTGCGCACGATCACCGTGTCGCCGGGTCGCACGTCCTTGGCCTTCACCTGGTCCTCGTTGTGCAGCGTCGCCAGTTGCACCGTCGACCCGCCGACGAAGACCGGCTCGAGCACGGCGAACGGCGTCGCCTTTCCGGTGCGGCCGATGGACACCATGATGTCCTTGAGCTTCGTGGTGCGTTCTTCCGGCGGGAACTTGTACGCGATCGCCCAGCGCGGCGCCTTCGACGTGAAACCCAACTCGGCCCGCAGCCGTAGGTTGTCGACCTTCACCACGACGCCATCGATCTCGTACGGAAGATCGTGACGATGGTCCTGCCAGTGACGGCAGTAGTCGTACACCTCGTCCAGTGTGCCGAGCGCTCGGATCTCGGGATTGACGGGGAGCCCGAGTGCTCGCATCCACTCGAGCGTCTCCATGTGCGTCGTGAATGCGGGACCGCCCTCGATCGCACCGAGCTGGTACGTCCACAACGACAGCTCGCGCGACGCGGTGATCGACGCGTCCTTCTGGCGGACGGACCCCGCCGCCGAGTTGCGGGGGTTCGCGAACAGACGGTCGCCCGCGTCGGCCTGCCGCTTGTTCAACCGCTCGAAAGCAGCGAGCGGCATGTAGACCTCGCCTCTCACTTCGATCAGTTTCGGAGCCTTGCCCGCCAGCTTCTTCGGGATGGCGTCGATGATGGCGATGTTCGCGGAGATGTCCTCGCCGACCTCACCGTTGCCCCGTGTCGCCGCCTGCACGTACCGCCCGCCCTCGTACGTGATCGAGATGGCGAAGCCGTCGATCTTCAGCTCGCATGCGTAACTGGTATCGCGGCCTTCGGTGCCCAGCCGGCGCTCGACCCGCTTGCCCCAGTCGCGCAGCTCCTCGAGCCCGAACGCGTTGTCGAGGGACATCATCGGAACGCGATGGCGGACCTCGGAGAACTGCGTCGAAGCGAATCCACCGACACGCTGTGTCGGCGAGTCCGGTGTGATCAACTCGGGGAACTCGGCCTCGATCGCCTTCAACTCACTGACGAGCGCGTCGTAGTCGGCATCGGCGATGGACGGCTCGTCGTCGACGAAGTACCGACGGTTGTGCTCTTCGATCTCGTCGCGCAGCTCGGCCGCTCGCGCCTCGACGTCGGGCGTCACAGCCATGCGTGAAAACTACCGGCCAACCCTTCGAACTCCGGGGTGAAACGGGCGCCATAGCGCCCACTTCCATCCAACATTGGTGTCAGAGTCTCCGTCCGTGTTGCTGGCCGTCCGCGTCGCCTGGTTCGCCCTGCCGCTCACGGTGGGGCCGGCACTGGCGCGCGGTCTGCAGGATGCCAGCACCGCGGTGCAAGTGGTCGCGTCGATCCTGGCGTGGCTGGCCTGGGGTGGCGTGGCCGTCGCTGTGCTCGTCCCCCGCACCGTGAGCTTGACCGCCCTGCGGATCGGCGCCCCGGCCGCGCTGGCTGCATCCATATGGGCCACGGCCCGGGGCGGCGACGTGGGCGTGTCCGAGGTGGTAGCGATCGGCTGGACCGCCCTGCTCGCCGCTGTCGTGCTGTTCGTGCCGGTCGTGACGGATCTGTTCGTCGACGGCTCGTCCTACGGGCCCGAGAAGCGCATGGCGTTGCGCACCCCCACGCCGCTGCTCCTTGGTCCGGTCGAGCTCGCATGGGCGGTCGTCGTGGGCGGCGTCGCGGCGGGGCCGTTGTTGCTCGCTGCGCGCGCATGGGTGCCGGGTGCGATCGCGCTCGTTCTGGGCGCGGCGTTGGTGGTTCCCGCGCTGCGCTCACTGCACCAGTTGTCGCGCCGGTGGGTCGTGTTCGTACGCGTCGGGCTGGTGCTGCACGACCCGCTGAGCCTGGCCGATCCCGTGCTGTTCCTCCGCGGGGACGTGCGGTCGCTCGGGCCCGCGCCGGCTGATGCCGAGCGCGTGGCGACCGACTTGACGGGCCGCGCGCTCGGGCTCGTGCTCGAACTGAGCCTGCGGACCAAGGCCACCATGGGACTCGTCGAACGACGGAACCAGAGCCGCACCATCGACACCAACCGTGTGCTGTTCACGCCCGCACGTCCGGGGGCGTTGCTCAGCGAAGCAGGCGAGCGCGGGCTCCCGCGCGGCTGACGGCCAACCCCCCGCCGAGCACCTCCTCGCCGTCATAGAAGACCACGGCCTGTCCCGGCGCGACGCGTCGATGGGGTTCATGCCAAGCCACCGTCGACGTCGACGGATCAAAGGTGGCGGCGAGTGCAGGACCGTGCGCGCTGCACTGTGCGAGCAAGGGTCCTGCGAGCTCATCGCCTGCGCAGGTCATCTCCCGCAACGTGGTGGCCGGCTCGAGCAAAGCGGACGCGTCGCCGACCGTCACGGTGCCCTCGGCGACGTCGACGTCCACGATGTACTGCGGCGTCCCGTCGCCACCCCGGAGCCCGAGGCCCTTTCGCTGGCCGACGGTAACGAGCTCGACCGCGTCGACATGGCCCACGTCGTGCCCGGCGCGGTCGACGACCTTGGCGGGCGTGAACGCCAGGCGATCGTGGAGGAACCCGCTGCGGCCGAGTGACGACGTGATGAAGCACACGTCCTGGCTGTCGGGCTTGGCCGCGTTCGGCAGCTCCAGCCGGTCTGCGATCGACCGCACACTTGCCTTCGTCAGTTCACCGACGGGGAGGAGCGTGGCCGCCAGTTGCGACTGGTCCAGCATGTAGAGGACGTAGCTCTGGTCCTTCCCGGTGTCGACGCCACGAGCGATTCGTCGTGACCCGTCCTCGCGCTCGACCACACGCGCGTGATGGCCGGTCGCGATGGCATCGAATCGCAGGGCGCGCGCTCGACGCAGCAGCTTGTCGAACTTCAGATGCCGGTTGCATTCGATGCACGGATTGGGTGTGTCGCCCGTCGCATGCGCCGCGACGTACGGCCCGATCACGTCAGCTGTGAATCGATCACCGAAATTGAACACGTGATGGTCGATGCCCAACCGCTGCGAGCGACGCGACGAGCATCGTCGACGTCGCTCACGGAGCAACACCCTGTGTCGGACTCGCCTCCCCACAGCTTCATGGTCACGCCCATGACGTCGTGTCCGGCGTCGCGCAGCAGGGCAGCCGCGACCGATGAGTCGACCCCGCCGGACATCGCGACGAGAACTTATCACGAGCCGAGCAGACGCAGCCGCGCCACCGCGTCGGGCAACAGGCCGAGGGCCCGGTCGACGTCCTCGTCCGTCGTCGTCGCGCCCAATGACAAGCGCAACGACCCACCCGCGAGCGAACGCGACAGCCCGATGGCCGCGAGCACATGGGACGGATCCTGCGCACCGCTTGCGCACGACGACGCGGCCGACGCAATGATCCCTGCCTGCTCGAGCAGGTAGAGCAGCGCCTCGCTCTCGATGTCGTCGAAGCACACGTGGCAGTTGCCGGCGATCTTGCGTCGTCCGATCGCCGCTCTCGTAGGCGCGGTCGATCGACGCGAGCAGACCGTCGGCGAGACGATCACGGCGGGGCTCGATCCGATCCACGACGTCCTTCCGCTCCTCCGCGGTGAGCCGCGCCGCGACACCCATCGCGACGATGCCGGCGACGTTCTGCGTCCCGCTCCGTCGTTCCCGCTCCTGTCCACCACCGACCTGGCGCGGAACGAGGTCGACTCCGTCGCGCACGACGAGCACGCCGACCCCCTTCGGGCCGCCGAACTTGTGGGCACTGATCGAGATCACGTCGGCGGGCGCTGCCAACGAGGCGACGTCGAGCCACGGAAACGCCTGGACCGCGTCCGTGTGCAACACCGCGCTGGGCGCAAGATCGCGAGCGACCTCGGCGACGTCCGCCAGCGGCTGGATCGTGCCGATCTCGTTGTTGGCGAGCATCACCGACACGAGCGACACTGATTCGTCGAGCATTGCAGCCAAGGCGCCGAGATCGATGACGCCGTCGGGCCGACGTCGACGACTCGGCCGCCGAGGCGGTGCACCGGATCGAGCACGGCGTGATGCTCGACGGCGGAGCACACCACCGTGCCGCGCTCGGCGAAGCCGAAGACCGCGGTGTTGTCGGACTCCGTGCCGCCGCTGGTGAACACGATCTCGCCCGGCCGGCAACCCGAGCGCGTCGGCCATCACGACGCGGACGTCGTCGATGGCGTCTCGCGGCAGCGCGCGCCATCGCGTGCGCGCCTGAGGGGTTGCCGTAGGAGTCTGTGAGGTAGGGCAGCATCGCCTCGACAGCTTCGGGGCGCACGGGCGTGCTCGCCGCGTGGTCGAGATAGACGAAGCGCTGCGTGCTCACGGCCGCCAAGGCTACGGGGGCCTGGAGCTGCTAACGAGTCTGAGCACCCCACGCCGGTACCCACGGCGGCAGCGGCACGGGAGGGCCACCGAGTCGCAGCTGGTACGCCGCTGCCACCGAGACCAGGAAGGCCTCCGGTGTCACGCCGGCCGGGGGCGTGTGGTGCATCGAGATGGCGACAGCGTTCGCGAGCGTGTGCCGATGTGCGCCCGCGCCTCCGGAGACAGCCGCCCGACGCGAAGCAGGAACGATCGGATCACGCCGTACTGGTCGGGTGTGATGCCGCCTACGTCCAGGCTGCGGGCATAGCCGTCGTAGCCCGGCAACGGCGGGAACGAAACCGGCACCGGAAAGGCAGCGCCCGTGCGCTCGCGGAGGACGATCGTGCCGGCGAAGAGGTCGCCGAGTCGTTGGCTGCGCGGCGTCAGCAGCACCGACACGGTTGCCACGACGGCGATGGGCGGGATGAGAAAGTCGACGACCCCCACCATGGAACGAATCGCCGAATGGCGGAATCCCACCGGCGCGCCCTCCACCGTGACGACTCGCAGACCGAGCATGCGTTTGCCGATCGTCCGGCCCTGCCAGCGCGACTCGAAGAGGACGGGATAGCCGAACAGGATGAGGAAGCTCCCGACGATCAGGATGACGACGACCGCGCTCGAGCCGGCGGCGAGACCGACGAGGCTCGCGAAAAGCGCGAGCCCGTAGAACAGACCGATGCGCACGAACAGGTCGACGAGTTGGCCGAGCGCGCGGACGGGATGCTCGCCGTCTCGAACTCGAGGACGACGGCTTCGGGGGTGACGACGCCGCGCACCTCCGGACGGACCATGCGTACGGCCACGGTCACCTACCGTACAGATGGCCGTGGACATCGACCGCTTCATCGTGAACAACGCCGGAGCGTGGCGCCGGCTCGAGGACCTCACCGCCCGCGCCCGGCGGTCGGGCAACCGGTCGCTCGCGCCGGCAGAGATCGACGAGTTCGTCGCGCTCTATCAGCGAACGGCCGCGCAGCTGTCCCACGCCGCGCAGCTACTACGACGATCCCGGACTCACCGCGCGGCTCACGACCATCGTCGCATCTGCCAACGCAGCGCTGTACGGCACCCATCCGGTGTCGTTGCGAGGGCTGCGGCGCTTCTTCACCGAGACCTTTCCAGCCGCGATCTGGTACAGCCGCCGATTCGTCGCCGCATCCGCAGCGCTGATGTTCATCCCGATGCTCGTGTTCGGCGTGTGGACTGCGAACTCGGAACGCGGCACTCGACGTCGCGGTCCCCAAGGAACAGCAAGAAGCATTGCTCGAGTCGCGCTTCGAGGACTACTACTCGTCGAAGCCCGCGTCCGAGTTCTCGACGCAGGTGTTGATCAACAACATCCAGGTGTCGTTCCTCGCGTTCGCCGGTGGCGTGCTTCTGTGTCTCGGCACCGCAGTGATCCTCGTGCAGAACGGGATCAACGTCGGGATCATCGGCGGACTGTTCGCGCATGCGCAGGAAGCCGGCAAGTTCTTCGGTCTGGTCCTTCCGCACGGTCTGCTCGAGCTCACCAGCGTCACGATCGCGGGCGCGGCCGGGTTGCGCATCGGGTGGGCGATCATCGCACCCGGTGATCGCCCGCGCGCCGTGGCGCTCGCCGAGGAGGGCCGGCGGTCGGTCGTGATCGTGCTCGGGCTGATGCTGTGCTTTGTGGTCGCCGGGCTGATCGAAGGGTTCGTCACGCCGAGCGGTTTACCGACGTTGGCGCGGCGTGAGTATCGGCACGCTCGTCGAGCTCGTCTTCCTCACCTGGATCGTCACGCGCGGGACAGGACGCGGTCGCGCGTGGCCTGACCGGCACCTTCGGCGAGGAGCCCTCACCCCTCCCCGGGGCGCCTACAGCCGTCCTGTCGCCTTCAGCCTGAGGTAGGTGTCGGCCAGGTCGGGCGCGAGCTTGCCCGGCTCCGCGTCGACGACGGTCACGCCGAACCCTCGCAGCCGCGCCGCGAGCCGGTTGCGTTCCTCGATGGCGGTAACAGCGGCCGATCGCCGATACGCCTCGTCGGCGTCATCCACCGCATCGACGGCCCACCGGTCGACCTCGGGATCGCGTACGGCGCCGACCACGATCACGTGGCTCCGCGAGATCAATGGAAGCGCCGGAACGAGATACTCCTCGGCCGCTTGCTCGTTGAGCTCGGTCATGAGGACGAGCAGCGCGCGCCGCCGAAAGCGCACGATGGTTTCGGCGAACGCGGTCTGGTAATCAGTCTCGACGAGCTCGGGCTCGATATCGAACAACGCCTCGGTCACGCGGCCCACCTGGAAGCGTGACTTCGACGGGGCGAGCACCGTCCGTACGGCTGCGTCGAAAACCACGAGCCCGTACCGGTCGCCCAACCGCGTCGCGACGGTGGCGAGCATGAGCGCCGCGTCCATCGCATGCTCGACGCGGGGAACGCCGTCGACCCGTCCCGCCATCAGCCGTCCGTTGTCGAGCAGCACGACCACGCTCTGATTCCGCTCGGCGCGGTACGTGCGCACGATCGGCTTTCCCGCGCGCGCAGTCGCGGACCAGTCCAGACGTCGGAACTCGTCGTCGGTCGAGTACTCGCGCAACGACTCGAACTCCGTCCCGCCACCGCGGCCCTGCGCTGACCGAAGACCCACCTCCAGCACACGAGCGCGGTTGATGCGCAACTCCGCCTCGTCCTTCGATCGGAACGGCGGATGGACCTGCAACGTGGCCGGTAGCCACCGTCGTCGTTGCCGCGCCACCAGACCGATCGGGCCGTAGACGCGCACGACAACCTCGCTCGGTACGAACCGGCCGCGGCGCGACGGCCGGATCGATGTCCGAACGATCGCCGATCCCTCTCCCGGCACGCTCACGGTTGCTCGGCGGACCGAGGCATGCAGTGAAGGCGCGAGCTCGTCGGCGAATCCGATCCGCAATCGGCGGCCGGTCGGGTTCGCGATGCGCCACGCGACCTCGCCTGGCTCGTCGATGACGAGAACGACCGGCATCGTGCGCTCTACCGCGATGCGTCCCGGCGCAGGCGCGAGCAGCCAGTCGATGATCGCGACGAGCAACAGGAGACCGTCGAGCACCAACAGTCCGGGGACGATGGGCGCGTCCGGCAACAAGAGCCGGACGCCGGCCAGCACCAGCGCAACCGCCGCGAGTCGTTTCGTCGGGACCGGCATACGGCGATCAGCGCGGTGCGGGCACCGACGCGAGTATGCCGTCGAGCACGCCGTCCGCCGTCGTCCCCTCGAGCTCGGCCTCGGGCCGCAACAGCATGCGATGACGCAACGTCGGCTTCGCCACCGCTTTGACCTCGTCCGGGGTCAGGAACGTTCGACCGGACAGCCACGCCCATGCCTTTGCCGCATGCAGCAGCGCCGTCGCACCTCGGGGTGACACGCCAAGGTCCAGCGACGGTGTGTCACGCGTCGCCCGGCACAGCTGCACGATGTAAGCAACGACTGGCGACTCGACACGGATGGCATCGACCTCGCGGCGGGCCGCGGCAAGGTCGGCCGCATTTGCCACTGGCGCGACACCGGCGGCTGCAAGATCATGCGGATCGAGGCCGGCGTCGTGACGTGCGACCACCTCTTGTTCCTGTTCGAAGCTCGGGTAGTCGACGCGCAGCTTGAACAAGAAGCGATCGAGCTGCGCCTCGGGCAACGGATAGGTGCCCTCGTACTCGATCGGGTTCTGGGTCGCAACGACGATGAAGGGATCGGGCAGCGCTCGTGCTTCTCCTTCGACCGAGACCTGGCGTTCCTCCATGGCCTCGAGCAGTGCGGCCTGTGTCTTCGGTGGCGTGCGGTTGATCTCGTCGGCGAGGAGCATGTTGGTGAACACCGGTCCAGGACGGAACGAGAACGACCCGCTCTGCGCATCGAGGATCGTCTGGCCGATCACGTCGGACGGCATCAAGTCGGGCGTGAACTGCACACGGCGGAACTCGAGATCGAGTGCCGCCGCGACCGTCTTGACGACCAGTGTCTTCGCGACGCCGGGCACACCCTCGAGCAGCACGTGACCGCGTACGAGCAAGGCCGCAACGAGGCCCGACAAGGTGCCTTCCTGGCCGACCACGACCTTTGCCACCTCGTCGCGCAGGGCGAGGATCGGGCCACGCGCGTCGAGGCTCGGCTCGGGATCAACGACCATGGAGGATCTCCTTGCGGATGGCGTCGAGCTCGTACGTCAACGCCAGCAGTGCGTTGTCGTCGACCACGGGCGCGTCGCCGAGTGCGGCTTCGACACGTTGGCGGTCGAGTGCGGTGCGGTCGGCGACGACCTGCGCGACCGTCGCACGAGACGCATCGGACGCGAGCCCATAGCGCTGGCGTGCGAGGCGCTCTACGTCGTGACGCAGTGCCCCTGCGGCGAGGTCGGTGGCATGCGTGCGCTGCTCGAGGGACCCGACGGCGCGCACGAGTTGTGAACCCGGGATCGCGACCGGCTGCGGCTCGACGACGGGACGGCCGAGCCGCCGCGCGCGCCACAACGCGTAGAGCAGGAAGGCGATGCCGACTTGGATGAACGCCTGGAACACGCGGTCCGGCACGAGATCCAGCAGCGTCGTCCGGCCGGATCCAGGAGCGCTCGACGCCAGGATCGCGACCGGCTGCGGCGCATTCGGCTGCAGCAACCGGATCGCCAGCACGCTGTTGTCGGACTTGTCGAGAAACCTGTTGGCGAACAGGTTCGGTCCGCCCACGGAGATGACGACGCCCGAGCCGAGGCGGCGTTCGAGCACGTACGCGGCGTCGCCGTCACCGAAGCACGACGGCTGCCCGTCGACTTGGTACCGCTTGCCGCCGAGCACGCTGAGGTTGCCGCTGTCGAGACCACCGATCTCGATGCGGTTGACGTCGTCGATGCCGGTGAGATCGCAATGGCCCCGGACGAGCGCGATGCCGCCCACGTCGCCTGACGGCGGCCCGGCCAGCGGCGAGTCGGGATCCGCGACCACGAGGGTTCCGCCGCCGCGCACCCAAGCGCGTAGGTCGTCGCGGTCTCGGTCGTCGAGTCCGTCGCGAGCGAGCAGTGCCAGCCGCGTGTCCGGGTCGGGCACCGTTTCATCGGTGCGGACGTCCGCGCCGAAGCTCTCCATGAGCAGCACGAGCCCCTTCAGTCCGTCCGGTGAGGCGGAGGTCGGCGACAGCGGTGCCCCTTCTTCGGACTCGCTCTGCCCGGCAAGGACGGCGATGACCACCAAGGCGATCGCGACGGCGATGCCGATCACGACGGGCCGGCGCGTCGCCGTCATGGGATTCCGGCCAGCTGCGTTGCGTGGACGTTCGTCCGCTCGCGAACGTGCGCTGCAAGCGCACGAAAGCGCTGCTGTTGTTCGGCCGTTGCGGGCTGCCCGCCGTACCACACATCCTCGAAGAGCGCAGTCAACAGGCGGAACGCATCCGCAGCTGCGGGTCGCGCCGCGGCCAGCTCGCGCTCGTACTCGCCGGTGGTGCGGCCCGGGACGTCCACGAGCGCCCCGTCGTCCACGAGCATGCGGACCAGTTCCCTGTAGCGGGCTCGCATCGCCTCGCGCCACCGCTGCTCCGCCTCGAATCGCTCGGCATCAGTTCGCCAGTCCGACGCCGAACGGCGCGCCGCCTCTTCGACCGACAGCTCCGGCTCGGGCGCCGTCCGCCGCGGGACACGCCGGATCGAGCGGAGGAGCACGACGACGAGTACGAGCGCTCCGACGAGCAGGACGAGGCCGATCAGGTCGCCTGCGAAGCCGGGACCGCCGCCGATCCCGAACGAGAACCGAGAGAGCTGATCTCCGATCCAGTCGAGGATGCGTTCCAGCAGGGTCTTGTGCCGTTGGAACTCGGGGCGGCTCAGGATGTCGTCCGCGCGATCTCGGATCGCCCCGGGCGGCGGCGCAGCCGCGAGCAAGCTACCGAGCACTGCTGAAGTGCGCGGCGACGCTGAGCTCGAGATCGAGACCTTCGGACCGGACTCGCAGGTCGAAATACAGCAGCGTCGCCGCGCCGGCTACGAACGGAACCGTGATCAGTGAGCTGCCGGCCGAACAGACCGCGGTCACGATCCATCCCCAGTCGAAGAGCTCGAACACGAGGCCGATGCCCGTCAGTGCGACTGTGAGGACGAGGTCGACGATGCCGACGAGCAGGGCGACGCCGAGCACGGCGCCGTAGCGCGTCTGCGTGAGCTTCATCGATCGACGGACGCCCCGCCACGGACCGAGCCCTTCGACAACGATCGCGGGAGCGACCACGACGAACAGTGGCATCAAGAAGATCGCGCCGATGAACAACCCGATCAGCCCCACCGCCTCGATCGCGTGCACCAGCAGCCATGCCAGCCCGAGCGCCGGCAGCCGACCGACCGACGCGTGCAGCGCCTTGCCCGCGGTGGTGTTGCGATCCGCATACCACGCGCTCATCGCATACGCGATCGCGCCCGCGACGACCGACAGCACGACGCCCGACACGACGAACAAGGCGACCGTTGTGATCGTGACGTCGACGAGCGGCGACGACGTCGACGAGGCCGCGCTCGAGCGCGCCCGACAATCCACTGTCGCTCAACGTCTCACGCTGCAGCCACGAGGTCAGCAGCTCGAGCGGCACCACGACGGCTGCGCTGATGGCCAGGATCGTGCGGGGCGCGACCTTGATGACCGCGATGCTCCCGTCGAGCACGTCGGCCGCGGTCATCGGTCGCAGCGGCATCGGCCGGGGAACCGCCGGCTCGACTGGTGCGCTCGACGTCGGGCTCGCGATGTCACCGAGGGCCGTCGCGGGTGCCGCCGTCCGCGCGCCGGGCGCCACCCAAGGCCCGAGCGACTGCGCCGGAGGTGCCACGGAGAGAGGGTACGCGGTGACCCGTGCTAGATCGGGCCCGATGGACGGGTACGGACCGGCGACCTACGGCGACGGCATGGCCGACGTGTACGACGAGTGGTACGCCACCCGCGGCGACATCGAGGGCGCGGTCACTGCCCTCGCCGCACTTGCGTCAGTCTCCGGTCCGGGGCCCGTGCTCGAGTTGGGCGTGGGAAGTGGCCGCCTTGCCTTGCCGCTGGCGGCCTCCGGTGTGGAGGTCTGGGGCATCGATGCGTCGCCCGCGATGGTGGCGAGGCTCCGCGCGAAGCCTGGCGGCGACTGGGTGCCGGTCGCCGTCGGGGACATGGCCGAGCTCGATCTGTCGCCGCTCCGACGTGGTGCCGAGACGCGGTGCTCGTTGGTGTTCGCCGCAGACAACACGTTCTTCAACCTGATCACCGCTGAGGCCCAAGCGCGTTGCCTCGAGCGTGTGTCGCGGTTCTGGCCCCGAAGGGACGCCTCGTCATCGAGGCATTCGTTCCCGCACCCGACGCACCCGCGTCCTCTGTCGACGCCCGCACGGTCGCGGTCGATCACGTCGTGCTCACGGTCACCACCCATGACGCCGCCTCGCAGACCGTCGCCGGCCAGCACATCGAGCTGCGCGAGTCGGGCGTGCGGCTCCATCCGTGGTCGATCCGTTATCTCGCGCCGGACGAGCTCGACAGCATGGCGTCGGCTGCCGGGCTGGCGTTGGTCGAACGGTGGAGTGATTGGCGAATGACCCCCTTCACGGCGGACGACAACCTGCACGTGTCGGTGTACGAGGTGGCAGTGTGACGGTGCGCGCCGGCGGTAGGTTGCGTGCTGTGCATACCGGAGCCAGCCGTTGAGCCAACTGCGGCTCAATCCGCTGACCGGACGGTGGGTCACGATTGCAGCTGACCGGTCGCTCCGTCCGGTCGACTTCGCCCCTCGCCGCCTTCCGGTCGAAGCCGACCCGGCGCGTGCGTGCCCGTTCTGCCCCGGCCACGAGGAGGCGACGCCGCCGGCGCTCGAGTCGTACGGCCCCGACGGGCGGTGGCAGGTCCGCGTCGTGCCCAACCTGTTCCCCGCGTTCTCGGGCGACGACCCCATGTGGGTGACGCATCTCGGACCGGTGTTCACGCAAGCCACCGCGAGCGGGATCCACGAGGTGCTCGTGCTGTGCCCGGAGCACGACTACGGCTGGGCTGATCTCGACGACCCCACCGCCGGGCTCGTGATGGCGGCCTTGCGGGACCGGCTCGAGGAACACGCGCGCCACCAGAACGTGCGGGCCTCGCTCGGCATCGTGAACCACGGACGGGAAGCCGGCGCGTCGCTCGTCCACCCGCACGCCCAGCTGCTGGGCGTGCCGTTCGTGCCGGGCGACCTGGCAGAGGAGCGATCCGGGTTCGTGCGGTTCGAAGGATCGTGCCTGTTGTGCACGATCGTCGACGCCGAGTCGTCGGCCGGCCAGCGTGTGCTGCTGGACGACGACCGCGTACTCGCCGTGTGCCCGTACTGGAGCGGTACCCCGTACGAGATGCTCGTCGTCCCCAAGGAGCACGAGCCGCAGCTGCAGCGCGCCGCGCCGCGCGACGTGGCCGCGATCGGGCGCGCCCTCCGCGTCGTCCTGGAGCGGCTGCGTCACATCATGGGCGACGTCGCGTACAACCTCGTCTTCCACACGGGGCCGCACCACCAGCTCGACGACCAGTTCCACTGGCACGTGCACGTCGTGCCCCGTTTGACGACGACCACGGGATTCGAGCAAGGCACCGGTGTGCTCATCAACATCGTTTCGCCGGAGGCTGCGGCGCAGGACGTGAACTCGGTCGGCTGACCCGGGCGCTCATGCCGCCAGCAGCAACGGCGGTGTTTCCTCTTCGGGGACGCAGGGACACGGCGGCTCGAGCCCCGAACATGGGAGCTGCCACTCGTGGGCGTCGTGTGGCAGCCGGCATGTGGGGTCCACGCACTCGGTCGAGCCGTCGGCATGCTCGATCGAGACGTCGTGACAATGCTCGAGATCTTCAACGCACAGGCGGCACTCGCTCATGCCGCCAATCATGCAGACGGGGTGTGACAGTGAAGCCGGAGACGGAGGGAGACGGAGGGGGCTCGGCCGAGCCCGCTAAGGGCTCAGGCCGGATGCGACCACGAGGGAAGCCGCGAAGCAGACGACGCCGACGGCGCCGCACAGGATCGTCGGGACGGCCGGATGGGTCCGCATCCGGGGCGTGAACTCGTACAGGATCAGCCCGCACAGGTACCCACCGATCAATCCGCCCACGTGGCCGCCGATCGAGATCCCGCTCACGCCGAAGGTGAAGACCAGGTTGAGCACGAGGATCATCCCGAGACCGCTCTGCCAGATGTTGATGCCGCGCGACCGCTGGTAGGCGACGGCGAAGCCGAGCAGGCCGAAGATGGCGCCCGACGCACCGACCGTGATCTCGTGCGGGCTCACGATGATCACGCCGAGCGACCCGGCCAGCAGCGAGGACATGTAAACGACCGCGAACTTGACCCGTCCGACGAGCGGTTCGAGCTGTGAGCCGAGGAACCACAGGGCGAGCATGTTGAGCGCGATGTGCCACAGCCCGACGTGGAGGAAGCCGGCGGTGATCAGCCGGTACGACTGGCCGTGGGCTACGCCGATGAGCTCGAACGTGCGATCCGCGTGCACCAGCACTCCCGAGCCGATCATGCCGTAGTCCGTGGCGAAGGGACTGGCGTTGCGGAGGAGGTCGGAGCCTGCTTGCGCGGCGCCGGCCAGGAACACCGCGACGTTGATGGCGATGAGAGCCAGCGTCACGACCGGCCGCTCGGTCTGGAAGGCCCGCGGTCCCGTGTAGACCTGTTGGCCGCCGCTGCGGCTGCACTCGGGACAGTGGAAGCCGACCGACGCCTGCGTCATGCACGATGGGCAGATCGGACGGTCGCAGCGCTGGCACGTCACGCCGGCGCGACGGTCGGGATGGCGGTAACACGTCTGGACCTGGCTCACCATGGTGGCCGCTCACGCTACCGGCCTAGGTGCGAATGCCGAGGGCGCCGGCGAGGACTCGCAGCGGCGACGACCCGCCCGCGCCGTCGAGCGCGGCGACGACGAGCTCCTGAGACCGGTCGATGTCGAGGGTCAGTCCGAGGTGTCGGGTGAGGCGAACGACCTGGAGAGCCCCGGCGATCCGTTGTGATTCCGGATCTTCGACAGCACGCTCGACAGCAGTCAGCAACGTGCGTCCCATGATCGCCGCCGCGCTGGGCGTGGCGAGATGGAAGCCGCGGTGCTGCGCCTCTCGCGCGATCGCCTGCGCGGTCTCGAACGAATCGGGTTCGTCGCTGTCGACCGCCCTTGCGATCTCGGCTTCGAACCGTCGTGCCAGCGCGAACTCCGCGGGTGCCCGGAGCTCGGGCGGGAGCGGATAACCGGCGGTGATGAGAGCGTCGAGCAGCTGGCGGTTGTCGCCGTACAAGCGCTCGTACGTGGCGCCGAACCGGTCGGCGAGCTGCGCGGCTGCGCTGCGGACGATCTCGCCCGCGGCGTCCGGTAGCGCGGAGTCGAGCGCGAACTCGTGGGGGCCGAACCCCTCGGCGATCAACCGCAGCAAAGTGGTGACGCGCGCCCCGACTCGACTCCGCGTGCGACGTCGGCGAACACAGCGGGATCGCGCTCCGGGTCGGCCGCGCGTGTCGCGCCGAACACCTCGAGGCCACCGAGGTGGATGGCGGCGTACACATGGACGGTTCGCCGCCCGGTCCGACGGTGCACCAGTGTCACTTGTCCGGCGACACCGCCGAGTCCACCTCGGTGCGCCAGGCGCCGCTGAACGTCCTCGACGACGAACGAAGTCAGCGTGCCCGGCGGATCGCGATCTTCCAGCAGTGAGATGAGCGCGAAGTGCGCGACGACGCGATCGGCGTCCACCCGACTCGGCTCGATGTGGCGCTGCCAGATGGCACGGCCGTCGCCCTCGGCCTCGACGTTGCTGCGCGCCCTCCCGAGCACGTCGAGAAACCGGTCCATGTCCACTGGCTCGTCGAGCTCGTCGAGGAGGTCGACGGCCCGCGCCGCGTACCGGAGGACCTGCAACGTCTCGATGCCGGCCAGGTCGTTGAAGAACCAGCCGCACGACGTGTACATGAGCAACGCGTGTCGCTGCGCTTCGAGAAGCGTGAGCGCGATCGACGCGGTCTGCGCCTGCTGGACAGTGCTCGGCGAGGAACTCGTCGGCGCCGCGCCGTCCGAGGAGAACCTCGACATACGCATCGCGCGCGGCCCATGGGTCGTGCAGCACGTCGCGGCCGCGGCGATCGAACACCTCGGCGCCATGGTCACGCACGAGGTCGAGTGCCTCGCGCAGCGGCGCTCTCCACGACTGGTTCCAACCTGGTGCGCCGCCCGTGTGGCAGCCGCAGTCCTCCATCCAACGACGCACGCCATGGGCGCACGACCAGGCACTCTCGTGCACGCCCACCTCTCGGACCGCCGGAACCTCGTCGATGAGTTGCGACGCGTTGACCACCCGAACCCCCGCGGCGTTCGCCTCGTGACTGAACGCGTATGCGAGTGCGCGGTCGGCGAACTTGTGATGATGTCCGAAGGTCTCGCCGTCGGTGGCGACGCACACCGGCGTGCCGTCTTCGGCAGCGACGACGACGCGCCGGATCAACTCCTGGCTGGACAGGCCGGTGAGCCCGAAGGCGAGGTCGTGCGAAATGGCGCCGTCGTAGAAGACGATGGTGATCGACCGTCCACTGCCGTCCGGATGCATCCATCGATACGGCTCGCCCCCGTCGACAGGGCCGCCCGCCTGCCTCGGCGCAAGGATCGTGAACCCGATGCCCTCCTCGACGAGGACCCGCAGCACATCGTCGTTGACTGCAGTCTCCGGAAGCCACATACCGCGCGCCGGACGGCCGAAGCGGTGCTCGAAATCGGTCAGCCCCCAGCGGACCTGCGTCCTGACATCACGCTCGTTGGCGAGCGGCAGGATCATGTGGTTGTAGGCCTGCGCGATGGCGCCACCCCCGACTCGGTCGGCTTCGAGCATGCGCTCGTACACCTCGGGGTGGTGGACCTCGAGCCAGGACAGCAACGTCGGACCGACGTTGAACGACAGATGCTCGTAGTTGTCGACGATCTCGGTCACACGACCGTGCTCGTCGAGGACACGCGCCCACCCGTTGGGCCGGTAGCACTCGGCGGTGATGCGTTCGTTCCAGTCGTGGAACGGGGCGGCCGTCGGCTCCACCGCGACGTCTTCGGTCCACGGGTTCTCCCGAGGCGGTTGGTAGAAGTGCCCGTGGACGACCAGCCGCACCTCACCCATCGAGCCCGAGGCTACGGCACCCCCTCGCGAACGAATGTTGGGTGGAAACGGGCGCTATGACACCCGTTTCTCCCCGGAGTTCGAAGGGAGAGGACTACGACGGGGCCAGGTAGACGATTCCCAGGGGCGGGAGGGTCATCGCGACGGACTGGCGGTGGCCGTGCCAGGCGACGTCGTCGGTCCACAGCTCGGTGTTGCCGACCCCGCTGCCGCCGAATTCGCGTGCATCGGTGTTGAGCACCACTGCCCACCGTCCTGCGGTGGGAAGCCCGAGGCGGTAGCCGTGCCTCGGCACGGGCGTGAGGTTCGCGACACACGCCACCGCCCTGCCGCTGCCCTTCGGATCGAAACGCAAGAACGAATACACGCTCTGGTCCAAGTCGTTGGCGTCGATCCAACGAAAGCCGTCGGGCGTGAAGTCCGCGGCCCACAGCGCGGATTCGGCCGCTTCGACCCTGTTCAACTCACGAAGCAACGCCTGCACGCCGCGGTGCAGGTCGTCGTCGAGGAGATGCCAGTCGATGCTGCGCTCCTCCGACCACTCGCGCTGCTGCGCGACCTCGCCTCCCATGAACAACAGCTGCTTGCCAGGATGCGCCCACATCCAGGCGTACAACGAGCGCAGGTTGGCGAACTTCTGCCATCGGTCGCCCGCCATCTTGCCCAGCAGCGAACCCTTCCCGTGCACGACCTCGTCGTGGCTAAGCGGCAGCACGAAGTTCTCTGTGAACGCGTACATCATCCCGAACGTCAAGTCGTGATGGTGGTAGCGGCGATGCACGGAATCGTGCGAGAAGTACTCGAGCGTGTCGTGCATCCACCCCATGTTCCATTTGTGGCCGAAGCCGAGCCCGCCCAGGTGGACGGGCCTGGACACCGCTGGGAACGCGGTCGACTCCTCGGCGATCGTGTCGACACCCGGGCACCGGCCGAACAGCACGGTGTTGACCTCTTGCAGGAAGTGGATCGCCTCGAGGTTCTCGCGACCGCCGAACTCGTTCGGCACCCACTCGCCTGCCTTGCGCGAGTAATCGAGGTAGAGCATCGACGCGACTGCGTCGACCCGTAGTCCGTCGACGTGGAACTCCTCGACCCAGTACAGCGCGCTGGCCAGTAGGAAGTTGCGGACCTCGTGGCGACCGAAGTTGAACACGAGCGTGCCCCAGTCGGGGTGCTCACCCTTGCGGGGATCGGCGTGCTCGTACAGCGCGGTGCCGTCGAAGCGAGCGAGCGCCCAGTCGTCCTTAGGGAAATGCGCCGGCACCCAGTCGACGATCACGCCGATGCCCCTTGCGTGGAGGGCGTCGACGAGCGCGCGAAAGTCGTCCAGCGATCCGTACCGGGCCGTCGGTGCGTAATAGGACGTGACCTGGTAGCCCCACGAACCGCCGAAGGGGTGCTCGGCAACCGGCATGAGCTCGACGTGCGTGAACCCGAGGTCGGCGACGTAGTCGGGTAGCTGCTCGGCCAGTTCCAGATATGTGAGCGAACGGTCGCCGTCTTCGGAGACGCGCCGCCACGACCCCAGATGCACCTCGTAGGCGGACAACCGCTGGTTGACCGCATCGGTCGCCTTGCGGCGCTCGAGCCACGGACCATCTCGCCACTCGTAGCTGCCGTCGGCTACGACGACAGAGGAGGTCCCCGGCGGTATCTCGGTGCCACGCGCCATCGGATCGGCCTTGAGCCGCAGCCGTCCGTCGGCGCCGACGATCTCGAACTTGTACTTGCAGCCGGGCGCGACATCCGGCACGAACAGCTCCCACACTCCCGACGAGCCCAGCGAACGCATCGGATGCACGCGACCGTCCCACATGTTGAAGTCGCCGACGGCCCGCACCGCGCGCGCCGACGGCGCCCACACCGCGAACGCCGTGCCAGCGGTGCCATCGTGCACGCGGTGATGCGCGCCCAGCACTTCCCACAACTTCTCGTGCCGGCCTTCGCCGATGAGATGCAGATCGAGATCACCCAAGGTCGGCCAGAACCGGTACGGGTCGTCGATCTTGATGATCGTTCCGTCGGGATACCGAACTTCGACCTTGTACGTGCTCAGGTCCTCCGACACGCGCGCCTCGAACAAGCCCACCGGATGGATGACCTCGGCGTTGTATCGGCCGACGACGACCGCCGACGCGCCCGGCCTCCAGACGCGCACAAGTGCACCGTGATGGCCGAGGAAAGCGTGCGGGTTCGGGTGCTCGCCGTTGACGATGGCCGCAACCTCCGACGCGAGCAGGCGACGCGTCATGACGTGAGCCTGTTCACCGCTTCGAGCGGGATGTGGACCCAGTCCGGGCGGTGCGCGAGCTCGTAGCCCACTTCGTACACGGCCTTGGACAGGACGAACGCCTCGAGCACTCGGCGACGATCCTCGTCGACCGATGGCGTGAGGTCGTCGATCCCTGGCGTGCTGAAGTACCGGAGGCAGAAGGCCTCCGCGACGTGCTGTTCCCAGCGCCGGCCGAGCGTGCGCAACTCGTCCTCTTCCGCAGCGGGGCCTCGCTCGACGAGCGCGACCTCGGCTGCGTAGTGGAACGAGCGCAACATCCCCGCGACGTCACGCAGCGGCGACGACAGCGCGCGGCGCTCGGCCAGCGGGATTGCCGGCTCGCCTTCGAAATCCAGGATGTACCAGCCGTTGTCGGTTCGCATCGTCTGGCCGAGGTGGTAGTCGCCGTGGATGCGCATCGATCGTCCGGCATCCTTCACGTTCCGCAACTCGCCGTATATGACGTCGATGGTTCGCGCGTCGAGGGCGCGGGCCCGTGACCGAGCGAGGTTCTCGCGCATGGTGAATGCCCACGTCTCCGGGTCACCTTCCTCGGTGCCGAACGCGTTCGCCAGTGCGAGATGCATCTCTGCAGTGATGCGCCCGAGGCGGCCCGCCTCTGGCGCGAAGTTGCCGCCTGCCTCCGATGGGTCGACCCGGCTGTCGTAGACGTCGCGTAGCGAGGTCAGTGCAAGCGACCAGCCGACGGTGCCGCCGTCGAGGAACTCGCGGACGACCGCGAGATCGTGGCCGTCACGACGCCACGCTGCGACGGGTGCACTGATGTGCTCGAATCCTTGGGTCGCGAGTGCCTCCGTCATCTCGACATCGGGGTTCGGGCCCTCCGCGACACGGCGGAACAGCTTCATGATGAGCCGTTCGTCGTAGACAACCGACGTGTTCGACTGCTCGACGTTGAGCGGACGCACGCGCGACACGGGCTCGTCGGGCGCGATGTGGCGGATCAGCGCCAGCGCAAGGTCCGGATCCACGAGAGCGTCGTAGACGAGCGCGGGGCCGTTGTCGGTGTCGATGTCCCCGAGGAACGATCGCCCTTTCCCCTCGAGGAACCGTTCTGTCTGCTCGAGCGGACGCGACCCCGACGGGCACCTGGAACGTGGCTGTCGAGCCGTCGCCGAAGGTGGCGTCGACGAGCAACCAACTGAGCACGGGCCACTCCGGCCGCAGGACGTCGAACGCGACGAGCGTGACGGTGTCGAGCTCGAGGTCGGCCGCGCCGTACCAACGCTGGCGAGGCAGGAAGTCGGGCAACAGCGAGACGATGTCGTCAGGGCTGATCATCCGTGTCCTCTTCCTACCCCTCGTCGTGGAGGGTGAACCAGTAGAAGCCGTACGGCGGAAGAGTGACGAAGTACGGCAGCTCACCAATAGGTGGGAACGGGATGCGGCCGATCATCTCGACGGGCACCTTGCCGGCGTGATCGGCCAGCATGAGCTCGACGGGCTGCGCGAAGCGACTGACGTTGTTCACGCAAAGGACGATCGACTCGTGGCCGTCCTCCAAGACGAGCCGCCGTAGGTAGCCGAGCACTGACGGGTTCTCGGCGGAGAGGACGTCAAAGGTGCCGATGCCGAAGACAGGGTGCTCACGGCGAACCTCGATCATCCGGCGCAGCCAGTGCAGGAACGACGACGGATTGCGGGTCTCGCCCTCGACGTTGACGGCCTGGTAGCCATAGACGGGATCCATGAGCGGGGGCAGATACAGCTGCGCGAAGTCGGCGCGGCTGAACCCGGCGTTGCGGTCAGGCGTCCACTGCATGGGCGTACGCACGCCGTCTCGGTCCCCGAGATAGAGGTTGTCGCCCATACCGATCTCGTCGCCGTAGTACAGCACCGGGCTGCCGGGCATCGAGAACAGCAACGCATGGAACAGTTCGGCGATGCGGCGATCGTTCTCGAGCAGCGGGAACAATCGACGCGAGATTCCGATGTTGCGGCGCATCAACGGATCGGTCGCGTACTCCGAGTACATGTAGTCGCGCTCTTCGTCCGTCACCATTTCGAGCGTGAGCTCGTCGTGATTGCGCAAGAAGATGCCCCACTGGCAGACATCGGGGATGTCAGGTGTTTGCGCGAGGACCTCCGTGATCGGATAGCGCTGCGAGCGCCGGATCGACATGAACATGCGCGGCATGAGGGGGAAGTGGAAGCACATGTGGCACTCGTCGCCCTCGCCGAAGTACTGCACCACCTCGGTCGGCCACTGGTTCGCCTCGGCGAGCAGCACCCGTCCCGGAAACTCGGCGTCGACGGTCTGGCGGATGCGCTTGAGGTACTCGTGCGTCTCCGGCAGGTTCTCGCCGTTGGTGCCGTCGCGCTCGAAGAGATAGGGCACGGCGTCGAGGCGGTAGCCGTCCAGGCCGAGGTCGAGCCAGAACCGCACGACGTCGAGCATCGCCTCCTGAACCTCGGGATTGTCGAAGTTGAGGTCCGGCTGGTGGTGGAAGAAGCGGTGCCAGTAGTACTGCTCCCGCGTCGGTTCGTACGCCCAATTTGACGGCTCGGTGTCGACGAAGATGACCCGCGCTTCGGGCCAGCGCTGGTCGTGGTCGCTCCACACGTACCAGTCCGCCTTCGGATTGTCCCGAGACTGCCGGCTCTCTTGGAACCACGGGTGCTGGTCGCTTGTGTGGTTCATCACCAAGTCGGCCACGACGCGGATACCCCGCTGGTGCGCTTCCTCGATCAACTGCGCAGCGTCCTTCACGTCGCCGTACGCGGGCAACACCGAGAAGAAGTCACTGATGTCGTAGCCGCCGTCGCGCAGCGGCGACTGGTAGAAGGGCAACAGCCAGAGGCAGTCGACGCCCAGCCATTCGAGGTACTCGAGCTTGTCGGTCAGTCCTCGGAGGTCGCCGGTGCCGTCGACGTTCGAGTCCGCGAACCCGCGCACCGAGACCTCGTAAAAGACGGCTCGCTGATACCACCGACTGTCGCCCCAATCGATCGGCCGCGCCATCAGTGTGGACGGATGTGGAAGATGTGGCCGGGGACGGTCGCGGGGTCGAGACGGATGTACTGGCCGTCGCCGGTCCACGTGTAGGACGAGCTGGTCATCTCGTCGTAGACCTCGAACGACGAACCGGGCTCGATCCCGATAGCACCGAGGTTCAGGAACAGCGTCGCCTCGTGCCATCCGTTCGGGTCGAGATTCACCACGCACAGAATGACATCACTGCCGTCGCCGGATCGTTTCGAGTAGGCGATGAGATCGTCGCTGTCGATGTGGTGGAAGGCGAACGTGCGAAGCTCGGCGAACGCGGCATGCCGGTGGCGGATGTCGTTGACCGTTGCGATGAACGGCGCAAGCGAGTCCTGACTGCCCCAGTCGCGGGCCTTGATCTCGTACTTCTCCGAGTACAGGTACTCCTCGTTGGCGTCCGACGCCGGCTCGTTCTCGCAGAGCTCGTACCCCGAGTAGATGCCGTAGCTCGGGGCCATGGTGGCGGCGAGGAGCAGCCGCATGCGGAACGCCGAGGGCGGTCCGTTCCGCAACGGGCCCGACAGGATGTCCGGCGTGTTGGGCCAGAAGTTCGGCCGGAACCAGTCGACGGCCGGCCCGTGCGCGAGCTCGTTCAGGTACTGCTCGAGCTCCCACTTGGACACGCGCCACGCGAAGTACGTGTAGCTCTGGGAGAAGCCGATCTCGGCGAGCTTCGACATGACCCGAGGCCGGGTGAACGCTTCGGCGAGGAACACGACGTCGGGATGCTCGTTCCGCACCGCGTTGATCACCCAGTCCCAGAACGCGAACGGCTTCGTGTGCGGGTTGTCGACGCGGAAGATGAGCACGCCGTGCGCGATCCAGTAGTCGAAGATCTCTTTGCACGCTTCCCACAGCGCTTTGCGATTGCTGTCGTCCTCGGGCCAGAAGTTGATCGGATAGATGTCCTGGTACTTCTTCGGCGGGTTCTCGGCGTACGCGATCGAGCCATCGGCCCGATGGTGGAACCACTCGGGATGCTCGTGCACCCATGGATGATCCGGCGAGCATTGCAGCGCATAGTCGAGCGCCACCTCGAGTCCGTTGGCATGCGCCCTGTCGACGAACGAATCGAAGTCGTTGATGGTGCCGAGCTCGGGAGCGACGGCGAGGTGCCCCCCGTCAGCACTGCCGATGGCCCACGGGCTGCCGGGATCGTCGGGACCGGCGCCGACCGTGTTGTTGCGACCCTTGCGGAACGTGTGACCGATCGGATTGACGGGCGGCAGGTACACGACGTCGAAGCCCATCGCCGCGATGTCGGGCAGCCGCTTCGACGCGGCGTCCAGACCACCCTCGCTGCGGGGGAACATCTCGTACCACGCACCCTCGCGAGCGCGAGGGCGGTCGACCCACAACGGTGACGACCTGGTGCGCGTGAGGTCCTCCGGGTCCGGCACCACGGACACGAGGCTCGCCACATGCTGGTCGAGCCCGGTAGTCAGTCGCTCGTCCAACGACAACGACGTATCGCGCAGCCCTGATGCCGCGGCCGTGACTGACGATCGCAGCTGCTTGCCGACCCGCCGCGCCAGCCGGTCGAGCAGCCGCGCCCCTTCTTCCAAGACGATCTCGAGCTCTGGGTCACCCACCGACGCTTTGATCTCGGCGTCGTGGCGCCAGGTGGCGAACCGATCGGTCCATGCTTCGATCTGGAGCTCGTGGTCACCGATCGTGTCGACGACGAGGTCGCCTGCCCATTGATCGAGGCCGGGCTCGACCACGTGAAGCGGCGACGTGCGCCACTCCTTGGTCGCCGCCGGCCGCCACCGCACCCGAGCCGCCAGCATGTCATGGCCGTCGCGGTAGATCGCCGCGCTGACCGGCACGCGCTCGCCCACCACGGCCTTCGCCGGCAGCCCGGCGGGCGTGCTGGGGCGGACGTCCTCGATCGTCAATCGCGGGAGCACGAGCTAACGAGTACCACGCGGGCAGAGCTTTCGCATGCTCCGGGCGTCGCTTCGCTCCTGCCTCCGCATGACGGCCGGCCCGACGCTGGCGCTTCCCGGGCCGGCATGTGAACACGTCTCACATCACGACCACGGAGCGAAGGACCTCACCGCGCTCCATGCGGTGGAACGCGTCCTCGACCTGGTCGATGGCGATGGTCTCGGACACGAACCGGTCGAGGTCGAGCCGGCCCTGCAGGTAGAGGTCGATCAGCATCGGGAAGTCCCGGCTCGGGAGGCAGTCGCCATACCAACTCGGCTTGAGACCGCCACCGCGGCCGAAGAAGTCGATCATGGGGATGTCGATCCGCATCTGCGGGTCGGGCACGCCGACCTGCACCACGGTCCCTGCGAGGTCGCGGGTAGAACGCCTGCTCGAACACCTTGGGATGGCCGACGGCCTCGATGCACACGTCGGCGCCGTTGCCGTCGGTCAGCGCGCGGATCACCTCGACTGGGTCGGCCGTACTGGCGTCGACGACGTCCGTCGCGCCGAACTGTCTCGCGAGCTCGAGCTTGCGGGCGACGAGGTCGACGCCGACGATTCGCGAAGCTCCTGCGAGTCGTGCGCCCGCGATCGCCGCGCACCCGACACCGCCGCAACCGAACACTGCCACCGAGTCGCCTTGGCCCACGTCGCCGGTGAAGACCGCTGCGCCCAGTCCCGCCATCACGCCGCAACCGAGCAGCCCCGCCGCCGCCGGCGACGCCGCGGCATTCACTTTCGTGCACTGTCCCGCCGCCACCAGGGTCTTTTCAGCGAACGCACCGATGCCGAGTGCGGGCGACAGCTCGGTGCCGTCCTTCAGCGTCATCGTCTGCGTGGCGTTGTGCGTGGCGAAGCAATACCAGGGGCGTCCACGCCGGCACGCGCGGCATTCACCGCACACCGCCCGCCAGTTCAGAATCACGAAGTCGCCGGGCTCGACACCGACGACGCCGTCACCGACCGCCTCCACCACGCCGGCGGCTTCATGGCCGAGTAGGAACGGGAACTCGTCGTTGATCGCGCCATCGCGATAGTGGAGGTCGGTGTGGCAGACGCCGCATGCCTGCACGTGAACGACGGCTTCCCCGGGACCCGGGTCCGGCACCACCACCGTCTCCAGCGAGACCGGCTCCCCCTTCTTCTTCGCAACAACACCCCTGACCTCGCTCGTCATGGCGCAACACGGTACTGAGCACTCGACTCACGTGTGGAGACTGCGGTCTAACGTCCGTGCCGATGAAGGCGCTGCGTAGCTTCACCGTTCGGCCCAGCCTCCCCGCGGAGCTGAGCGCGCTCGAGGCACTCGCGATGAACCTGCGTTGGTCGTGGGACGATCACACACGCGATCTGTTCCGGTGGGTCGATCCCGAGCAATGGGACGCCAGCATCCACGACCCGGTGCGACTGCTCGGCGTCGTGTCGCGCGACCGTCTGGAGAATCTCTCGAACGATCAGGGTTTCATGCGGTTCCTCGACGAGATGCACACGGAGCTTTCCGGCTACTTGTCCAAGCCCCGTTGGTTCCAGGACATCGACGGGGCTCCTGCGCTGCGCTCGGTCGCGTACTTCTCGCCGGAGTTCGGCATCGCGGAAGCGCTTCCGCAGTACTCCGGCGGTCTCGGAGTGCTCGCCGGCGACCACCTGAAGGCGGCATCCGATCTGGGTGTCCCGCTCGTGGGGGTCGGCCTGTTCTACCGCCATGGTTACTTCCGCCAGGAACTGTCGATCGACGGATGGCAGCAAGAGCGATATCCCGACCTCGACCCGTACGCGATGGCACTGACGTCGGTCGACGGTGTGCGTGTCGAAGTCGACATCGCCGGTCGGCCGTTGAGCGCCGCGGTGTGGCGGGCGGATGTCGGCCGCGTGCCGCTCTTCCTGCTCGACGCCGACGTGGAGGAGAACTCCGACGACCTGCGTCAGGTCACCGACCGGCTGTACGGCGGAGACGTCGAGCACCGTTTGCGCCAGGAGATCCTTCTCGGCGTCGGTGGCGTTCGCGCGTTGCAGGCCGTCGGTGTCGAGACGCAGGTGTTCCACACGAACGAAGGCCACGCCGGGTTCCTCGGTCTGGAGCGCATCCGGCAGGCGATCGTGGACGAAGGTCTCACCTACGCCCAGGCCATCGAAGCCGTGCGCGCCGGCAACATGTTCACGACGCACACGCCGGTGCCCGCCGGCATCGACCGGTTTCCCCGCGAGCTCGTCGACAAGTATTTCAGCGCCTGGGCAAAGGAATGCGGCGTGTCGATCGACGACCTCATGGCCCTCGGTCACCGGCCGGGCGATACACCGGACGAGCGCTTCAACATGGCGGTGATGGGACTGCGACTCGCGGGACGTTCGAACGCGGTCTCGCAATTGCATCGCGACGTGAGCCGCGAGATGTTCGCCGATCTGTGGCCCGACGTCCCGGAGGACGAAACACCGATCACGTCGGTCACCAACGGCGTCCATGCTTTGACGTGGGTCTCGACAGAGATGAACGATCTGCTGTCGCGCTACGTGCTGCCGGAGTGGGCGACCGCCGGATCGGAGCACTGGGACCGCATCGACGAAGCGCGTGACGACGAGGTGTGGCGCGCCAAGGAGCAGGGTCGCGAGCAGCTTGTCGCGTTCATCCGTCGCCGGCTGCGGGAGTCGACACTGGCACGAGGCATGTCACCATCCGACGTCGTCTGGTGTGACGAGGTGCTCGACGGCAAAGCGCTCACCATCTGCTTCGCCCGCAGGTTCGCAAGCTACAAGCGAGCCACGCTGCTGTTGTCGCAGCCCGAACGACTGACGGCGATGTTGCTGGCGGGCGACCGACCCGTGCAGTTCGTGTTCGCGGGCAAGGCGCACCCGGCCGACGAGACGGGCAAAGAGATGATCCGGCAGATCGTGACGTTCGCCGGCGACCTCGGCATCCGACACCGGCTCGTGTTCCTCGAGGACTACGACATCTCGGTCGCTCGTACCCTGTACCAGGGGGCCGATGTGTGGTTGAACAATCCGCGCCGGCCGCAGGAGGCATGCGGGACGTCCGGCATGAAGGCGGCGTTGAACGGCGGACTCAACTGCTCGATCCTGGACGGATGGTGGAACGAGCTGTTCAACGGCGAGAACGGTTGGGCTGTCTCGTCAGCTGAGCAGATCGACGATCCCGAGCGACGTGACGAAGTGGAAGCGAACTCGCTGTTCGAACTGCTCGAGCGACAGATCGTCCCGTTGTTCTACGGGCGGTGGGAAGGCCCGGTCCCCCGCCGGTGGGTGCGCAGGATCAAAAGCTCGTTGCGATCGCTGGGTCCGGAGGTCACCGCGGCCCGCATGGTGCGTGACTACGTCGAGGAGTTGTACGAGCCGACTGCGGCCCAGACCGACCGGCTGTCGGGCGACGGGTTCCGTCCCGCTCAGGAGCTCGCCGCCTGGAAGACCCGGGTGGTCGCGGCGTGGGACGGCGTCGAGGTGCTGTCGGTCGAGACCGATGTCGATGTCGCCAGCTTGGGCGCCGATCGGGTCGTGGACGCCGAGGTCTCACTCGGCACGCTCGACGCGTCCGACGTCGACGTGCAGTTGCTCCACGGACTCGTGCTGCAAGCGGACGAGCTCGAGCAGCCGATCGTGGTCACGATGGAGCCTGCCGGCCGCAGGTCAGGTAGCAACCGCCGCTACCGGGGCAGGTTTGCGTGTGAACAGGCCGGCCGCTACGGCTTCACGGTGCGCGTCGTGCCCGCACACCCCTTGCTCACGTCCCCCGTCGAGCTCGGCCGCATCGCCTGGGCCTGATCCGGCGCGTCGGATGTGAAAAGCCGGTTGGGAACGTCCACGAGCCGCGAGGGCACGAGTCCGGCGTTCGCCCGAAACGAGAACACGTTCTAGTCTCACGTCCGTGCTGCGCTTCGATGGACGGATCGCCGTCGTGACCGGCGGAGCGTCCGGCATCGGCCAGGCGACGGCCGTGCGACTCGCCGCCGAGGGCGCCACGGTGGTCGCCGTCGACGTCGACGCGGCGGGGCTCGCGACCACGACCGAGCTGGCATCCAAGGCGGCCGGCGCCAGCGGCCTCACACCGACTGTCACCTCGTGGGTCGGCGATGTGACGGATCGCGATTTCGCGCCGTCGATCATGGAAGAGATCGTCGATCGACACAGCCGGCTCGACGTGCTCGCGAACGTCGCCGGCATCCTCCGCACCGGTATCACGCACACGGCGTCACTCGACGACTGGGACCGCGTGCTGTCGGTCAACCTCACCGGAACGTTCCTGTGCTGCCGCGCCGCGATTCCTGCGTTGGTCGACAGCGGCGGCAACATCGTGAACGTCTCGTCTACGTCCGCGCTGGCCGGACATCCGTGGGCAGCCGCGTACTCGGCGTCCAAGGGCGGCGTCCTCGCGCTGACCCGCACGATCGCCGTCGAGTACGGACAGCAAGGTCTGCGCTGCAACGCGGTCTGCCCCGGGTCGATCGACACGCCGATCACGCAGGACTTCGTCTTCCCCGAAGGCGTGAACACGAAGCTCGTGCGCCGGATGATGGCGCTGGACCGGCCACGAGGGCCCGAGACGGTCGCGGCAGCGATCGCGTTCCTCGCGTCCGACGATGCAGCCCACGTGAACGGCGAGCATGTACGTGTCGACGGGGCCACGCTGTCGTGAGGTTCGTGTACGCCGCCACATGGATGGACCCCGAGTCGTACCTGCCCATGGCGAGAGCTGCGGACGAGAGCGGGTGGTGGGCGTGCGCGTGTTCCGAGCACATCGCGAACCCCCAGGTGACGCGCTCGAAGTACCCGTACACCGACACGGGCGATCGACGGTGGGAGCCGTTCACGCCGTGGCCGGATCCGACGGTGGCCATCGCATCAATGGCAGCTGTCACCGAGCAGCTCAACTTCTTCACGAACGTGTACGTCATGCCTCTGCGCAGTCCGTTCGCCGTCGCCAAGACGTGGGGAACGCTCGCCTTCATGTCGCAGAACCGCGTGTCGCTCGGCATCGGCATGGGGTGGATGGAGGAAGAGTTCGAGATGATGGAGCAGCCGTTCGCACGCCGGGGGAAGCGCTGCGACGAGATGCTCCAGGTCGTTCGGACGCTGTGGTCCGGCGGATGGGTCGAGCACCACGGCGAGTTCTATGACTTCGACAAGCTGGAGATGAACCCCGCGCCGACGGCGCCGGTGCCGATCCTCGTCGGCGGACTGTCCGAGGCCGCGCTGCGTCGCGCCGCCCGCAACGACGGATGGATCTCCGACCTCCAGTCGACCGCCGACCTGGCCGAGGCGTGCGCGACGTTGCGTCGCTACCGCGAGGAACTAGGAGCGTCCGACCGACCCTTCACGATCGTGGGCTCGGCCAACGATGCGGCCGACCTCGACGGGTACAGACGACTCGAAGAGGTCGGCGTCGACGTGCTGCTCACGTGGCCGTGGGTGTTCTACACGGGCTTCAAGTCCGACGCGCAGCAACGCGTCGACGGGATCCGCCGGTTCGCGGACGAGGTCATCGCGAAGTTCTGATTGCGCCGCGCTCCGACCGTCCTAGCTGGGGGCTGCGCCCCCTCGGCGCCTGCGGCGCCTGCCCCATCGCCGCCCGGCTCGCTAGCGCTCGCTCGGTCGGCCTCTGCTCGGTACACCGAGCAGAGCTACGTCGAGAACGTCTTGAAGATGTATTCCGCCATCGGCGTGCACTGCAGCGTCGACGTCTCCGCGAACGTGGCCATGTGGTTGTTCACGCGGTCGATGTTGTCCTTCAGCTTGCCGTTGTCGCCTCCGGAGCCGAAGAAGCGATGGAAGTCGAGCATGTCGTCGAACGTCGGTGTCGCCTCGTAGACGTATGAGCGGATGGCGGGCGCGTGCGCCGGATCGGTCACGGGACGCACGACCGCATTGCGGACGTACAGCCACAGGGGATGAATGACGAAGCTCAGCGGCGTGTGCTCGCCGTGCCAGATGCGGAAGAAGTCATCGTCGGCGAGGCCCCGCTTCTTGTCGAAGACCGTCGTGATGCTGATGCCGGCGCTGCGTTCGCCGTCGGGCCACGTCCGGTGCTCGCCGTACGCGAGCGGGATCGACTCGGTCACCAGCCAGCCATGCACCTCCGCCGCGGGCGAGCCCGTGATGATCGCCTCCACATCGCCACGGTCGTCGAGCGAGTCGAGCCAGACGGAGACCGAACCGCACAACAAGTTGCCGGAGTCAGGCTGCGCACCAACGCGCAGGACCGCTCCTTTGGGTTCCTCGACGAGCACGCGCACGCCGTGCGCCTTCGTGTCGAGCAACGCCGGCCCGACTTCTTCCACCAACGTCCGCTCGATCGGCTCGAGCTCCTGGTCGGACCCCCGCCAGAGTGCGTAACAGAGCTTTTCCACGGGCGGGAAAGCTAACCGGACTCACGGGACCGGTCGACCACGTCGACCACGTCTACCACCCTCCATCGCCCACTCGACACCACCGTCCAGGACAGGAGCGAGGTGCGCGTCACCAGCCGACCGCGCCGTCGGCGAGCTCACGAATGAGATCAGCGTGGCCATTGTGACGGGCGTACTCCTCGATCATGTGCACGTAGATCCATCGAAGCGAGCACGGTTGACCGCGCCGCAGTCCGACATCGTCAAGGGCGTGCGCCGCCGCGGCAGCACGGCTGTCGTCGCACTCTCGCAGCCACGTCGCAAGATCCTGCTCCCACACTGCGTCGTCGAGTGGCACCATCTCGCTGTCGTCGACTTTCGGGTCGGACCAGATCATCGGCGCGTCTCGATCTCGCAGCAGGACCCGCCTGAACCAGGTCCGCTCCACCTCCGTCATGTGCCGGACCAGACCATGCAGCGACAGCTTCGAAGTCGCGATGGGTTGCTCCTTTCGGAAGCGGTCGTCGAGCCCCTCACACTTGAGCAACAGCGTGGTTCGGTGGAACTCCAACCACTGCTCGAGCATGTCTCGCTCGGACAGGACGAACGGCGGCTCACTTCGCCGGGGATCGGACAGATCTTCGACCATCAGGCGCCTCCTTCCAGCAGCGGCACAGCTCGTGGAGCAGCCAGCGACGGTACTGGACCGGTAAGTTCGCGGACGATGTGCATGCTCCGGCGTCGCGCTTGACGGCACGACGTGGATCGCGCCGCATCGCCCGGTTCGGTGTTCGTGATCACCGGCGTGATGGCATCGGGAAAGTCGACAGTGGCCGAACTCCTGGCGCGGCGCTTCGAGCGCGGCGTGCACGTGCGCGGCGATGTCTTCCGCAAGATGATCGTGTCGGGCCGCGTGGAGATCACTCCTGACCTGCCCGACCACGCGGTTGAGCAACTGGAGCTGCGCCGGCGCATCGCCGCGCGGACGGCGGACGATTACTGGAGTGCCGGCTTCGACGTCGTCGTGCAGGACATTCTCATCGGTGACGCGTTCTCCGCCTTCCTCTCGATGATCGCCGCCCGCCCTCTCTACGCGGTCGTGCTCATCGCACGCCCGTCGGTGATTGCCGAACGCGAGCGAGCGCGTCCGAAGACCGGCTACGGCTCGTGGACGGTGGAGGCGTTGTGTGATGCGCTCGAGACCGAGACTGCGCACACCGGTCTGTGGCTCGACACCTCCGAGCTCTCACCCGAACAGACGGTGGACGAGATACTGCAGCGACGCGATGAAGCTGCTGTGCGGCCGTCCTGAGTCGGAGTTGCGTCCACTGGCCCCGTCGGTGATGGGAACCACTACGTTTCGGATCGTGCGGATCTTCCGAGTCGCCATCCCGTCGATGCGACACAGCGAGGCACGGGCGTTCTACGAACATGTGTTGAACATGACCGCGGACGACACTGTTCCGTCCCGGCTGTACTTTCACTGCGGCGACGTCATCGCGGCGCTCATCGACTGGACGATCGAGGCGCGAGACGCGACCTTTCATCCCACGCCTGACGATCTCTACTTCGCGACGAATGAGCTCGACGCGGTCTACGACCGGGCCGTCAAAGCAGGGGCACAGATCACCTCACCGATCGAGACCTGGCCTTGGGGCGAACGCGCCTTCTATTGCCGCGATCTCGACGACAACAAGCTCTGCTTCGTCGACGACTCAACCTTGTTCCTCGGCCGCGGCGCGCCCTGGTCATGAGCATGAGCGAAAGCCGCGTCGATCGATTGCTCGCCGACGCGAGGGCGGAGCTCGACCGTGTCGAGCCGCAGGACTTGGCCGACGAGATCAGAGCCGGTGCGATCGTCGTCGACATCCGTCCCTCCGAGAACCGGGCCGCGGAGGGACCGATGCCCGGCGCCCTCGTGATCGAACGCATCCACCTCGAGTGGCGCCTCGATCCCACGAGCACACACAGGCTCGGCGTCGCGTCAGCCGACCGGCGGATCGTCGTCGTGTGCAACGAGGGCTACGCGTCGAGCCTCGCAGCGCAGTCGCTGCGCCGGCTCGGCCTGATGAACGCCACCGATCTCGTCGGAGGTTTCGCGCCTGGCGGGCGGTCAGCGACCCTTGAACGCGGCTTTCCCAGGCCCGTGTTCGAGGAAGGACGCGACGCCTGTGCGAGCGTCCTCGGTGTCGAACACTTCGGCGAACAGCCGTTGCTCGAGATCCAGACCGGTCGCCAACGGACCGTCGAGGCCGGCGTCGATCGCCTGCTTCGCCGAGGCTTGCGCGACGACCGCTCCTGCGGCGAGCTCGGAGGCCCGTGCAACGGCGCGGTCGAACAGCGCTTCTGGCTCGACCACTTCGTCGACGAGTCCGAGGCGGAGCGCCTCTTCGGCGTCGACCTGACGCCCTGTGAGAATGATCTCCTTCGCGCGCGCGACGCCGACCAGGCGAGGAAGCCGCTGCGTGCCTCCCCCACCCGGAATGATGCCGAGGAGGATCTCGGGCTGGCCGAACCGCGCGCGGGTCGAGACGATGCGAAAATCGCAGGCGAGCGCAAGCTCACAACCACCGCCCAACGCGTAACCGCTCACTGCTGCGATCGTGGCGCGCGGGATGCGCGCGACCGCAGTCAGCGAGCTCAGGAACAGTCCACCGATCCGCTCGGCGTCCGCCGGTCCGCCGAACTCGCTGATGTCCGCGCCCGCGGCGAACACCCTGTCGCCGCCGGTCACGACGACTGCTCCAGGAGGATCGTCGGTCAACGCTCGTGCGGCGGCCTCGAGTTGCGAAAGCACCTCGCTCGACAGTGCGTTGACCTTCGGATTGTCGAGGCGAACGATCGCGACGCCGTCGTCGCGACGCTCGACGTGCACAAACTCGCTCATGAACGCGGGACCCTAGCCAGTAGCTCATCGGCGGCAGTCCACGGATCGAGGTCGCGGGCTTCGACCGCGGCGCACATCCGGGCGAAGTCCTTGCCATCGCGCAGCTCGCGCACCTGCTCGACGACTCGTTCGCCGACGATCGCCAAGAGTTCGTCGCGAACCCGCAACGCGGCGCTTCTTCTCCAGACGTCCCCCCGTGCAGAGCCAGCCGCGGTGGGCATCGATCACCTGCACGACGTCTTCGGTCCCCTCGTCGCTCGATGCGATGGCGAGCACCGTTGGTGGCCGCCACGCCCCATCCGGCAAGGAAGCGAGGTCGAGCATGTACTCGAGGTCACGACGTGCGTCTTCCGCTCCCGGTCGGTCGGCCTTGTTGACGACGAACACGTCTGCGATCTCCAACAGGCCGGCCTTTGCCGCCTGTACGGCGTCGCCCCACCCCGGGTTCACGACCACGACAGTCGTGTCCGCGGCCCCGGCCACCTCGACTTCGACCTGCCCGACCCCCACGGTCTCGATGAGGACCCAGCGGAAACCGACCGCATCCAGCACCCGGACGGCTTCGGGCGTCGCCAGCGCGAGGCCGCCGAGATGACCACGTGTCGCCATGGACCGGATGTACACGCCCGGGTCGAGTGCGTGATCCTGCATCCGCACACGGTCACCGAGGATCGCGCCCCCCGTGAACGGCGAAGTCGGGTCGACCGCGAGGACGGCGATGTCGTCGCCGGTGGCGCGCCGAACAGCGACGATGCGCGTGGTGAGCGTGGACTTGCCGGCACCCGGAGCGCCAGTCAGTCCAACGGTGTAGGCCCCGCCGCCGAGCGGGAACGTCAGACGGCCGACGTCGCGGGCCGACGTACCGCCGCGCTCGACGAGGGAGAGCAACCTGGCGAGCGCGGCACGAGATCCGGTGCGGGCCGACTCGAAGAGCTCGACGACGGAAAGATCTGTTGGCCGCGACAGAGGGAGCGAACCTACAGCGCCAGCGGGGTGCCCTCGAACTGCTCCTCGCCGAGGTTGACCACCTCTGTCACGCCCTCGACCCGGTCCTTGAGGATCCGCTCGATACCGGCTTTGAGGGTCACGGTCGAGGCCGGGCAGCTCACACAAGCGCCGATCAGCTCGACGGTCACGACGCCCGTCGACTCGTCGACGTCGCGCAGCTCGATGTCGCCACCGTCGGCTTGGATCGCCGGCCGGATCGCCTTGATCGTCTGCTCGACCTTCTCTTGCACGGGCCCATCCTCGCATCGCAGCTGCTGACGCAGGAAACCAACGCCAGGACTGCTACGACTTGTTCCCTCGTGATGGCGATCTACGCCCATGGCTTCGGAGGCACGAAGGGCCTGCCCATCCCCCGGTGGCTGCTCGCCTACGCCATCGGGTTCGCCGTCGTCCTGTCATTCATCGTCCTCCGGTTCGTTCGAACACCAAAGCGCTCGCCGGGCCCGGGCGCGCAGACCCGGGACACGGCGCTGAACCACGGCTCCGCCACCCGTTCTGCCGGTGACAACCAACCGAATCGGTCGGTTCGAACCGCACAAACGGTGGCGCGGGTCGTGGGGTTGCTGCTGTTGCTGGGGACATTCGTCGCGGCGGCGTTCGGCGTCGACGACAGTGGCGCCAACATCGCCCCGGTCACGGTCATCGTCCTGTTCTTCCTCGGGACGCAGGTGGTGTCCCTGCTGCTCGGCGACGTCTTCTGGTGGTTCAATCCGTTCGACACGCTGGCCGGGTTGGTCTTCCGGCGCGACCGCGACAGTGAAGTCGACGTCGAGGCACCTGTGTGGACGGCAGCGGCGTTGCTCCTGTCGTTCATCTGGTTCGTCTTCGCCTACCCGGAGTTCTATCCCCCGACCCCTCAAGAAGTCGCCGCCTTCCTCGCGCTCTACACCGCCGCGGTGCTCGCGGGCGCCGCGTATTGGGGCCGATCGTGGGTCCGGCGCGGCGAAGGGTTCGGTGCGCTGTTCGGTGCGATAGCGCAGCTCGGTCGAACGCGCGAGCCGGGCGCCGGTCCCGGGCTCGCGGCGTTGCTTCTCGTCTACCTCGGCGGAACGTTGTTCGACGGCATCAGCCAGACCAACTGGTGGATCGACGTATTGGGCACGAGCCGAGGGTGGACCGAACGTGCGATCAACACGGTCGGACTCGCGTGGTCGATCGCCATCGTCGCCGTTGCCTACCTCGCGGCAACGCGGGTCGTTGCGGCCGTCGCCGACCGATCTCCAGCGGACACGGCCAGGCTCTTCGCGCCCGTGTTGCTGCCCGTGGGCCTCGGTTGGTCCGTGGCGCACTATGTGTCCGCGTTCCTCGTCGACGTGCAGAACTTCTATGCGCTGCTGTCCGACCCGCTCGGCAAGGGCTGGGACATGTTCGGCACGATCGACTACGCCGTGAACCAGCAGGTGCTGACGCCGACCCAGACCGGCGTGCTCCAGTCAGTCGTGTTGGGCGGCGCGTGCATCTGGGGGGCGGTCATTGCTCACGACATTTCCTTCGCGCACTACCGTGGTCGAACGGCGGTCCGGGCCACGTACCCGTTCGTTGTGTTCTTGATCGGGTCTGCAGTTGCCGCGATCTGGCTGCTCCTGGGAGTCTGACAACCAATGGTCTTCGCGCATCAGGGTGGTTGGGACGAGGTGCTGTTCGTCGCCATCCCCATCGGACTGTTCGCCTTTCTGCTGTACATCGCGAACAAGAAGGCCCAGGCCAAGCTCGACACCGAGGATCCGGACCGTCCTGACCAAGCGCGCGAAGGCCGCCCGGACGAAGGGGACTAAGTAGCTGGGGCTGCGCCCCCTCGGCGCCTTCGGCGCCTGCCCCATCGCCGCCCGGCTCGCTGGCGCTCGCGCGGTCGGCCTCTCCTTCGTTACCGGCGACGCCTGACGTCGGCGCCCAGCGATGCGAGCTTGGCCACGAAACCCTCGTAGCCCCGGTCGACGTGTTCGGCGCCGTGCACGACCGTCTCGCCCTCGGCGCGCAATCCGGCGAGGACCAGGGCGGCGCCGGCACGAATGTCCGGCGCCCGCACGGGTGCGCCGGACAGCTGCTCGACGCCCCGGACGACCACATGGTGCGCGTCTGTGCGGACGTCGGCTCCCATGCGCACCAGCTCGTCGACATAACGGAATCGTCCGCTGAAGATGTTCTCGGTCACGATGCCGACACCGTCTGCGAGCGCCAGCAGGACGACGAACAGCGGTTTGTAATCGGTCGCGATCCCCGGATACGGAAGCGTCGCCACATCCGTGGAGTGCAGACGGTGTGGCGCCATGGCCCAAAGCCCGCTGGCGGTCGGCGAGATGCGCATGCCCATCTCGCCGAGCTTGTCGATGAGCATGTCCATGTGGTCGGCCCGTGCGCCATCGATGGAGATCTCGCCCCCGGCGACACCGACTGCGGCGAGGAAGGTGGCGGCTTCGATGCGATCGGGGATGACCACATGGTCGACCGCGTTCAGCGACTCGACCCCTTCGACGGTGATCATCGAGGAACCGGCGCCGTACACGCGAGCCCCCATTCGGTTCATGAACGCAGCGAGGTCAGCAATCTCCGGTTCGCGGCGCGGCATTGTCGATGACCGTCGTTCCCTTCGCAAGAACTGACGCCATCAGTGCGTTCTCCGTCGCGCCGACGCTCGGATACTCGAGCAGGATGTGGGCGCCCTTGAGAAAGTCGGCACGCGCCTCGATGTAACCGTGAGCAAATTCGAACGTCGCACCGAGCTGCTCGAGGCCCTTGAGGTGCATGTCGATCGGACGTGGTCCGAAGTCGTCGCCCCCGGGCATCGCAACACGCGCCGCGACCGACCCGAGCAAGGAGTGGCCCGAGCACCACGATCGACGCACGCATGCGCTCGACCAGTTCGTACGGCGCCTCCGGCACGATCTCGGCCGGCCGGTCGATCGTCAGCTCATGCGGCCCGCTCCGCACCACGTCCATCCCCATCGAAGCGAGCAGCTCACTCATCCAGTCCACATCGGCAATGGCGGGCACGTTGCCCAGCACGTAGCGACCCTCCGCGAGCGCCGTCGCGGCCATGAGCTTGAGGACGGAGTTCTTGGCGCCGCCGACGGTGACCGTGCCGGACAACGGTCCGGACCGGCGCACCACGATCGGTTCCATGCACCACTATCGCGCCGTGCCCGTCGCATTCGTCGCACCCCATCCGCCGTGCTGGTGACGTCCGCCCACCAGGGCGATGTGCTCGACGACCTCCGCGTGCCCCGCACTGACGTCGTCATCGAGCGACCTGTGGGTGACGGTCTCTTCGCTGCGGAGCGCGGACCGTTCACCCTCTACGAGCGACGGCTCGAACCCCTCGACGACGGCACGGTGCTGGAGACGACGCGGTTTCGGCTGGCGATCCCGTTCTGGTGGTTCCTGTTCGTGGGCCCGTACCGTGCCGCGCTGCGCCGTCCGCCGTCGCGTCGTGGCCACCGTCCTTGGTGGGCCCCGCCCGATCCGTTGGACGCCCGCGCCTCCACCGTGCTCGGGCTGTTGTGCCTCCTCGCCTTGATCGACGGTTACGTCGGAACATTGCTCACACAGACAGTCACGTACGTCGCCAGCGAGTTCGGCGCCTCCCGCGGCGATCAGGGCACAGTGCTCGCCACAGTGCGGGGCGGTGCACTGGTTGCGCTCGCGGCGGGCGTCGTCGCAGACCGACTCGGTCGTCGTCGGCCGATCGTCGTGTGCGCCGCCGGCGCGTGTGTGTTCGCGTCACTCGGCGCGCTGGCCCCGAACCTCGCCATGCTCACTGTGAGTCAGCTTGCGGCGGTCGGGGCTGCTGGTGCGCTGGGCGTGTTGATCGCGGTCGTGTCGGCCGAGGAGGTCCCACGAGGGTCACGCGCGTATGCGTACAGCTTGATCGTCATGACTGGCGCACTCGGTGCCGGCGTGTGCGTGTGGGTGCTGCCGCTGGCCGACACCGGCGCCCGAGGCTGGCGGTGGATCTACGCGATCGCGCTGCTCGGTCTCGCGCTGGTCGCGGTCGTCGGGCGCCGATTACCGGAGAGCCGCCGGTTCCAGCGGCAGCACACCGAACCCGCGCTGGCGACCCACCGCCGACGGCTGTGGCTCCTCGCGAGCGCAGGCTTCCTCGTCGCAGTGTTCGCTGCGCCCGCCTTCCAGTTCCAGAACGACTTCCTGCGACGCGACCGCGGCTTCTCTGCTGCTCGTATCACCGCCTTCACGCTGCTCACCACCACACCCGCCGGCATCGGCATCGTCGCCGGTGGACGGCTGGCGGACGTGCGCGGCCGGCGCATCGTCGGCGCCATCGGTCTGGCCGGTGGAACCATCGCAACTGTCCTGATGTTCGCCGTTGCCGGATGGCCGATGTGGGCCTGGTCACTCGTCGGCGGCATCGTCGGAGGGCTCACCGTTCCTGCGCTCGGTGTGTACCGTCCCGAGCTGTTTCCGACCGGGCTCCGTGGCAAGGCTGCTGGCATCCTGGAGCTCATCGGCGTGTGCGGCAGCGCCGTCGGACTGATCTTCGTCGGCCGGCTCGCCGACCGATGGGGCAGCTTCGCAGGCCCGATCGCCATCGTCGCGATCGCGTCACTGCTCGTCGCCGTGCTCGTGCTCGTCGCGTTTCCCGAGACCGCGCACCGGTCACTCGAAGATCTCAACCCGGAGGACGCGATCAGCGCAGGGACGTCAGCCAGTCCTTGATCGCATTCGCGACTTCGTCGTCGTGCCGTTTGAAGTCGTGCCCACCACCGTCGATCCACATGTGCGTGACGTCACCAGGGATCGCTTTGGTGTGACGCTCGAGCTCATCAGGTGCGCCGAACGGATCCTTCGTCCCGCTGACGAACAGGCACGGAACATCGAGTTGCGGGAAGTGCTCGACGCGGAGGTTCTCTGGCTTGCCCGGCGGGTGGAGCGGATAGCTGATCAAGACGAGGGCGCCGGCCGGAAGTCCTTCGGCCACCGCCATCGAGCACATGCGCCCGCCCATCGAGCGTCCGCCCAGCGCCAGTGACGCCGGGCGAATCCGTGCGTGCGCTACCAGAACCGCAGCTTCCTCCCGTACGCACGCGATGAGCTTCGGCGCACGATCGGGCGTTCGCCTTCCTTCCCTTCGATACGGAAAGTCGACGCGTGCCGCGGGAAGTGGCGCCACCGCGGCCTCGATCGCCCGCAGCGCCGGATGATTGCTGTCGCTACCCGCACCGGGTGTCAGCAGCAGGGCCCCCACCCTCATACGAAGGTCATCCGATCAGGATGCGACGGGCCTCGGTCAACTCCGCGATGCGCTCTGCGGCGACTGCGGAGTCCGCCCCGTGATCCGGGTGGGCATCCCGGAGCAGACGGCGGAACCGACGCTGGATCTCCTTCCTCGGCGCTGACCCGTCCGTCGACAGCCCGAGCAGGTCGAGCGCCCATTGGGTCGGGTCGAGGTATGCGGCTACGGACCATGCGGCCGACCCGTGACGTCCGGACAGATGGGTGATCAACGAGGCACCGATCTCGCCTCGCCAGCGGAGGCCCTTCCGTAACACGTCGAACGCCCGCGGTCTGACCGACTGCGGCAGCTGACCGGCGGCGTACGTCGCGGCCAGTGTCATCTGGAGCGGCGAGCCATGGCCCTCGAAGTCGAACTCGAGTGTCTCGCCACCACCGACGAGGCGGCCGACCGTGCGTCCCAGACCGTGTTGATCCGTTTGGAAGCGGTGGCGGATGCGCGGTTGCACGATTCGCTGGCCGTGCTCGAGCTGCGCCATGAGCACGAGAAGTGCGTCGAAGTCGTCCGCGTCCAACGTGTCTGCGCCCACGGCCACGATGCCGCCGAGCAGCAGGGGACCGAACCCGGGCGGAGGGTCGACAGGAAGGACCCGATGGCCGAGTGCGATACGCCGAGTCGGCGAGTACGCGCGGCTGTGGAAAACCTCGAGCTCGGCCAGGATCACGTGACTCAAGTTACTGATCACGCTGTAATCGCGCCGTGACGACATCCGAGATCTTCTCGTGGCGGGGCGAGGTCGCCGACGAAGAGGTCGTCGCGCTGGTCGACTCCTACGGCGGCAGATCGGAGCCGGGCTGGTGGGACCGCGTCCGTCCGCACAGCCTCGGATGGGTCACTGCGCGCACAGACGGCTCGCTGCTCGGATTCGTCAACGTGGCCTGGGACGGTGGCGATCACGCGTTCCTCCTCGACACCAAGGTGCATCCCGCGCATCGTCGCCGTGGCATCGGGACGCGTCTGGTGCGGCTTGCGATCGTCGAGGCGAAGCGGGCCGGCTGCGAGTGGATCGAAGTCGACTTCGACGACGCAGAAGGCCTGGGGTCGTTCTACTTCGACGTGTGCGGGTTCCGGCCGACCGCCGCCGGGCTCGTGCACCTGCCCGACTTGGACATCTGACGCTCAGAGCTGGAGTCGGAGGGCTCCGCGTTTTCGGCTCGAGCGCGGACCGGACGCGCGATTGTTGGGACATGGGAACGGTGTACGAGGCGGCCGGTGGATTCGACGGGCTCCTTCGCCTGGCCGGCGCGTGGCATGAAAGGGTCATGGCCGACGAGGTCGTGAGTCACGCATTCAGTCACGGGTATCACCCGGATCACACCGAGCGGCTCACCGCGTACTGGGCCGAGGCGCTCGGTGGTCCGCGCACGTATTCGGAGTCGTACGGCGACGAGACCTCGGTCGTGCGGATCCACAGCGGCAACGGACCCCACGGGGACATGGACCGTCGAGCGATCGCTTGTTTCGACCAGGCGCTGGTCGACACCGGTCTGGCTGGTGACGACCGGCTCAGGCAGGTCCTGCACGACTACTTCGCGTGGGCAACCACGACGACGATGGCGCGCTATCACCGTTCGGCAGAGGACGTTCCGGACGATCTATCCCTCCCGCACTGGTCGTGGGACGGGCTCGTCGCGCAGGGGCCGACCGTGACCTGACGATCTCGCGGATCGCATGGGCGATCCGTCATCGAGACAATGACAGGACGCCCAAGCGTCACCAAACGGTTGGGCGAAGGAGATCAGACGAAGTTGCGCAATGACGCGCGCAACGCAGTCGCCTGCTCGATGACGGAATCGTCGTCGACTTCGCCCTCGAGCGACGACTGAAGCCGCTTCACCTGGACGAGCAGGTCGTTCCACACCGCCGGCGCGAAGCCGTAGGGCAAGGGCAGCGATTCGGCCATGCGAGCGGCATCGACGAGCGAAAGCACGCCTTCGTGGTCGAGGGGGTCGTGCATGAGCCGGTCGGAGGCAACGAAGAGCTCGGACAGGACATCCTGCGGGTCGAGCCCCTCGGAGGAGGCCAACGCCTCCTCTGCCTTGACCTCGGCCTCGTCGTCCACCTCGAGCTGGTCGGGGTACTCGATGGCATCGACGATCGCGTCGACGCGGATCTCGTCGGCGTCGAGCACGACGAGTTCGCCGTTCTCGTCCCAGGCGTGGTCGATGCCGGCACTCTCGAGTGCTTGCGCGAGCTCGCCTCGATGCTCGTCGTCCCAGTCGGAAAGGTCATACGACACCTGCTCGGCGCCACTGTCGAGGAAGGCCTCGCGGTCTGCCTCGTCGATGAGCAGGTCCGCTTCCTCTTCGTCCTCCTCGCGCACGACGAGCGACGTCCCGTCCCACGCGTGCGCGATGCCGTTGCCGGCGAAGAGCTCGTCGACGGCGACGCGTTGGATCGGTTCGAGCTCCTCGAACTCGTACGCCACCTGCTCTTCGTTCTCGGCGCCGAGCTCCTCAAGCGTGAGTGGACGTCGTTCGGACAGCGGCACTTGGCAGTCGGCGCACTCGAGCACGCCTTCGACGTATTCCGCTCCGCACAGCAAGCACCACCGAGTCACGGCGCAGAGCCTGACACGTCAGGGAGCCTGTCGCAGCACGTGCCTCCGCAGGAACGACTCGATGCGGTTGAGCTCGTCGATCATCGTCTCCGGGCGGAGCCAGCCGTGACCCTCGCCTTCGTAGAAATGCGTTTCGACCGTTCGCCCGAGCGCGCGAAGACGGTCAGCGATGGCCCGCGACTGCGCGGGCGGCACGACCTCGTCCGCATCGCCCTGCAGGATCAGCAACGGCGACGTGATGCGATCGGCGACGTGGATGGGTGATCGCTCGCGATACACGTTGGCAGCCGCCGGCAACGGGCCGACGATCGAGTGCAGGTAGTGCGCCTCGAAACGATGCGTCGTCTCGTTGAGGTCGAACAGGTCCGCAACGCCGTACAGGTCGATGCCTGCCGCGCACAGGTCCGGATGGTGTGCGAGGAGGTTGAGCACGGTGAACCCACCGGCGGAGCCGCCCATGGGAACCATCCGCGCTCGATCTCCCCAACCGTGTGCCCCCGCCTCTCGCATGCCCGCGGCCGTGTCGGACGTGTCGAGCTCGCCCCAGTTGCCGCGCATTGCCTGCGCATAGGCGCGCCCATGACCAGTGGAGCCGCGGTGATCGGGGAAGAGCACCGCCCAGCCACGTTCGAGGAAGAAGGGCAGACGGTTGTTCCACGCGACGGTCGTCTGTCCCGTAGGGCCGCCGTGGACCCACACCAACAAAGGCGGCGGATCCTGACCGGTTGCGGAGGGAGCCGTCGGTTTCACGAGCCGTCCGTGAATCGTGGCTCCGTCGTCTGCCTCCCACGTCACGGCGATCGGCTCGGGGAGATCGAGCGCTTCGAATCCGCCGACCGGACCGCGGGCGACTGTCGTGCGGTCGTTGCGCGCCTCGTCGGACACGACGATCTGCGTGGGCGTCCGTGCGCCGGATCTGACGGCCGCGATGCAGTCGCCGCGCCACGAGAGCCCGCCGTACACCCCTTTGTCGAGCGAGCCCGCGTCACCTGTGGCGACGTCGACACGGTCAATGGTCCCGGAGCCGAGATGGTTGCGCGTGAACACGATCGACGAACCTTCCGGCGACCACGCGTACGACCGCTGGCCGAGGCCCCAGGAAGGATCGCCGTGCTCGATCGCCTCGTCCACGAGCGGCTTCGCGTCGCTCCCGTCTGCCGCGGCCGTCCACAGGTTCAGCCAGCCGGTCTCGTCGGACGGGTACGCGAGCCGGGTGCCGTCGGGCGAGAACCGCGGCTGCTGCACGCTGATGCCCGCGCCTCCAGCGACGGCAACCGCGTCGGCCGCGCCGGTCGCGTCACGGACGACGATGCGTCCTTCGTCCCACGGCATGGCTGGGACGTCCCACTCGTGCCACACCAGACCGCGCACTGTCCGGTGACCACGACGGATCGAAGCAGAAGTCCGCTCCGCTCGACAGGAGCGATGGCCACGTCGAACCGTCGAGCGGCGCGACCGCGACGTGCTGCTGGTTCACGACGAAGGAGACGCGTGTGCCGTCGGGGCTGATCGACGGTGCCGAGCACCCGCCGTCGGGTTGCTTCGCCACGACGCGGCGAGCGACGCCGCCACTGGACGATGTGAGCCACAGCCCGCCTTCGACTCCGGCGTACACGAGCGCCTCGCCATCAGGCGTCCAGTCGAAGGCGCCGCCGCCATACGAGGCGACGGCACGGGGCGGAGGATCGCTCGTCACGACGACTTCGGCTCCCCCGATCGCCGGCATCACGACGAGCTGACCGCACGCGCTCCGACGTTCGTGACGAATGCGATGCGTCGACCGTCCGGTGACAGCCGGGGCTCCGCGAGCACACGTCCATACGCGCACATCGCTGCGGTGACGCGTGGTTCGCCGCGCTGCGGCGGTCACAGAATCGGCTTCTCGACGTAGCGGCCGAACACCTCGGCGAGCGCGTTCATGATCTCGCCTTCTGTCGCGTAAGAGCGGACCGCGTCGATGAGCGCCGGCATCAGGTTGCGCTCGGGATCCGCAGCGACGGCTCGGATGTGCTCGAGCTCACGTGCGACTTCGTCGCTGTCGCGATCGGATCGCACCGCTTGGAGTCGCTTGATCTGCTGCTTCTCCTGCTCGTGCGTGATCTGGAGTATGTCGAGGTCGTCGTCCGCGTTGCCCTCGGTGAATCGGTTGACGCCGACGACGACGCGATCCCCGCTGTTCACCTTGCGCTCGAACTGGTACGCCGCGTCGGCAATCGCGCCCTGGAACCATCCGTTGTCGATGCCCTCGTAGACACCCTGGAGCATCGACCCATGTCCGAGCGCGTCGAGGTGGGCGAACATCGTCTCGGCCTGTTGCTCCATCTCGTCGGTCAATGCCTCGACGAACCACGATCCCCGAGGGGATCGGCGACGTTGGCGACACCGGTCTCGTACGCGATGACCTGCTGCGTGCGAAGCGCGATGCCGCGCCGCCTTCTCGGTGGGCAGCGCGAGCGCCTCGTCCATCGAGTTCGTGTGCAGCGACTGCGTACCCCCGAGGACGCCCGCGAGCGCCTCGATGGCAGTGCGAGCAATGTTGATCTCCGGCTGCTGTGCGGTGAGCGACACACCGGCGGTCTGCGTGTGGAAGCGAAGTTGCAGCGAACGTTCGGCCTTCGCTCCGTAGCGGTCCCCCATCCACCGTGCCCAGATACGGCGGGCGGCGCGGTACTTCGCGATCTCTTCGAAGAAGTCGACGTGCACGTTGAAGAAGAAGGACAAGCGGGGAGCGAAGTCGTCGACGTCGAGTCCCGCCGCCAGTGCCAGCTCGACGTACGCGAAGCCATCCGCCAGCGTGAAGGCGAGCTCTTGCGCGGCCGTCGATCCTGCCTCGCGGATGTGGTAGCCGGAGATCGAGATCGGATGCCACCGTGGTAGCTCTGCGGCGCAGAAAGCCGACGGTGTCACGCACGAGTCGCATCGACGGCTTCGGCGGGAACACGAACTCTTTCTGCGCGTGGAACTCCTTCAGGATGTCGTTCTGCAGCGTGCCACCGAGACGGGCGCGCTCGACACCGTTCTCCTCCGCGACTGCGACGTACATGGCGAAGATCACTGCCGCGGGTGAGTTGATCGTCATCGATGTTGTGACGGTGCCGAGGTCGATGCCCGCGAAGAGGTCTTCCATGTCCGCGAGCGTGTCGACGGCGACGCCACACTTGCCCACCTCGCCCTCGCTGGCGGGGTCGTCGGAGTCGCGCCCGAGCAGTGTGGGCAGGTCGAACGCGGTCGACAGACCGTCGCCCCCGGAGCGAAGGATCTCGTTGGAAGCGGTGATTCGTGTCCTCGGGCGTGCCGAAGCCGGCGAACATTCGCATCGTCCACAGCTTCGAGCGGTACATCGACGCGTACGGACCACGCGTGTACGGGTACTGACCGGGAAACTCGCCGTCGTCCGGTCCGTAGACCGGATCGACCGGCTGTCCGGACATGGTGTCGAAGTCGGCGTCACGGATCGGCGCCGCGTCGAATGCGCGTCGCCAGTCGTCCTTGTCCGTCATGGCTCCAGTATCGCCGGAACTACTCTCCCCGCATGACGGACAGGCAGGTACCCGATCGCAACCTCGCGCTCGAGTTGGTAAGGGTCACCGAGGCCGCGGCCATGGCCGCATCTCGGTGGATGGGGCGCGGTGACAAGAACGGTGCCGACGGCGCGGCGGTCGAGGCCATGCGGGTCGTGCTCGAGCGCGTGCCGATGGACGGCATCGTCGTGATCGGCGAGGGAGAGAAGGACGAGGCGCCGATGCTCTACAACGGTGAGCGCATCGGCGACGGCAGCCCGCCCGAGACCGACATCGCTGTCGACCCGGTCGAAGGAACGACGCTCACCGCTCTCGGCCGTGGCAACGCAATCTCGGTCATCGCCATGAGCGAGCGGGGGACGATGTTCGATCCGGGACCGTGCGTCTACATGGAGAAGATCGCGGTCGGTCCCGAGTCGGCCGGTGCAATCGACATCACTGCGTCTCCCACCGAGAACTTGAAGGCCGTGGCGAAGGCCAAGGGAGAGTCGGTACGTGACATGACGGCGGTGATCCTCGAGCGCGATCGCCACGGCGACTTGATCGCCGAAGTCCGGGCCGCGGGGGCTCGTATCCGCCTCATACAGGACGGCGACGTGATCGGTGCGGTGTCGACGGCGTGGCCCGACACGGGCGCCGACATCCTGTTCGGCATCGGCGGCACCCCGGAAGGTGTCATCGCGGCGGCCGCGATGAAGTGCATGGGTGGCGAGATCCAAGGCCGGCTGTGGCCGCGCAACGATGAAGAACGGCAGGCTGCCATCAGCGGCGGCTACGACCTCGATCGGGTCCTGACGACGGAGGACCTCGTGGCCGGCGACAACTGCTTCTTCGCGGTGACCGGCATCACCGACGGCGAGGTGCTCAAGGGTGTTCATTACGACGCCCGTGGCGCGACCACGCAGTCACTGGTGACCCGTTCGAGGTCGGGAACGGTCCGACAGGTCAACGCTCGTCATCAACTCGGCAAGCTCAGCCGCTACGCCTCCGTCGAGTTCGGCTGACCGCTCCACACCAACCCGAACTCCGGGGAGAAACGGGTGCTATAGCACCCGTTTCCATCCAACATTCGGGTGAGCGGTCAGCGGGGGGCGAGGAGGCCGCGGCGGCGGCGGATGGTGCGCTCGATGCCGGCGAAGAAGAGGGCGTCGACGACGATGCCGACGACGAGGATGACGATCATCGACGCCATCAGCGCCGGGGTGTCACTGAAGTCACGTGCGTTCTGCATGAGAACGCCGATGGACTGGTGGCCGGCGATGATGACGAGCAGCTCGCCCGCCATGAGGCTGCGCCATGCGAACGCCCAGCCCTGCTTCATGCCACCGACGAAACCTGGAAGCGCCGCCGGCAGAACGACGCGCCGGTAGAGCGTGAAGCCCCGCGCGCCCGAGCACGCGGCCCGCACGCACGTACAGCGGCGGGATCTGGTCGATCCCGCTCAGCAGGCCGTTCGCGATCGACGGTGCGGCGCCGAGCACGACGACGAAGATGATCGCCGCCTCCGACCGCTTGAACAACAACAACGCGAGCGGGAACCACGCAACGGACGGCATGGTCTGCAGACCCGTGATGAACGAGCCGAACGCGGAGCGAACGATTCTGCTGCTCGCGACGACCGACCCGACGATGACGCCGATCACCAGCGCAAGCGCGTACCCACGTGCCACGCGTCCGAGCGTCAGCCACAACGCGTCCTGCAGCCGTCCGTCGGCGAGCTGATCCCGAAGCTCGGCGAACACTTTTGCCGGCCCGGGCAGCACGTACTCGGGCCGCCAGCCGGACCACACGACGAGTTGCCACAGTCCGAGCCCGATCGCGATCGCGCCGAGCTTCGGCCACGTTGCGGTCCAGATGCGCCGGGCGAGGCTCGGACGGTTGCGGTCAGCGAGCTCCAGCGCGTCGAGACCGGCCAGTTCCTCACCCAACCGGTCGCGCTCGGCGACATCGGCATCAAGCATGACGGCGCATCTCCTCGCGCAAGCTGTCGGTGATCTTCGCCGCGAGCCCTGACACCTCCGGGGAGTCGATCCGGCGGGGCCGTTCGATCTCGACGTCGAACTCTTCGACGACGCGTCCCGGCCGAGACGAGAGCAGCACGACCCGATCGGCGAGGCGCGCCGCCTCCCGCACGTTGTGGGTCACGAAGAGAACCGTGAACGAGCGGTCCGCCCACAGGCCCTCGAGCTCGTCGTGAAGCACATCTCTGGTCATGGCGTCGAGCGCGCCGAACGGCTCGTCCATCAGCAGCACGTCGGCGTCCTGTGCGAACGCGCGAGCGAGCGCCACACGCTGGCGCATGCCTCCGGACAGCTCGTGTGGCCGGCGATCAGCGAACCCTTCGAGGCGAACGGTGTGCAGCAGCGCCTCGGCGCGTTCGCGGCGGGCCCGGCGCCGCAACCGGTCACCCGGACGCAACCGCAACGCGAGCTCGATGTTGCCGGCGACCGTGAGCCACGGAAACAGCGCAGCCTCCTGGAACATCAAAGCCGCACGACCGTCCACGGCAACGCTGCCGGCACTGGGTTGATCGAGCCCTGCCACCAGGTTCAGCAAGGTCGACTTGCCACAACCGGATGCGCCGATCACGCACACGAACTCGCCACTGCGCACCTCGAGGCGCAAGCGGTCGAGCGCGACGACGGCGTTCGAGCCATGCCCGAACGCCTTCGACGCGTCGCGTATCGAGACCGCCGACAGGGGCGCTGGTGGGGCGGCGGGCACGGCCGGGGGGACCGCCGTGCCCGCCCGAGTTCGAACACTCATCAGCCTTGCACCCCGGGCTGGCCGGCGGTCTGCAGGTACTGGTTCAACTGCGACAGGTCGTAGATGCCCTGGACGTTCGCGTTGTCAAGCAGTCCGACGTTCGTCGCGTCCTGAGCGGACTTCTTCAGCGACGACGCGATCGGATCGAGCGTGAAGGACATGTTGCCGAATGCAGCCGTCACAACCGAGTCCTTCAACGGCTTGCCGGTGATCCTCGCGATGCCGTCGTTCGTGTCCCTCTGGGCGTCTGCCGGACTGCTCTCGATGAACTTGATGGCCTGGGCTTCGCCCGTGATGAGGTCGAGGACGACATCGGGATGCGCGTCGAGGAACTTGGTGGCCACGACGAGCTGCGTGGTGACGAAACGGCCGTTGGGCCACAGCGTCTTCTCGTCGACGAGGACCTTGCCCCCGCTCTCCTGCTGCATGCGGGTGAAGAAGGGCTCGGGCACCCAGGCGCCGTCGATGTCGCCGGTGGCGAACTGCGTGAGCGTGTCCGCGTTCGCCTGCGGGATGATCGAGACGTCGCCACCACCGCTCGTGTCGGCGTTGAAGCCCTGCGACTTCAGGTAGGAACGCAACGCCACGTCTTGGGTGTTGCCGAGTTGCGGCGTGGCGATCTTCTTGCCCCGGAGGTCCGAGGGACTCGTGATCGTGGGCTTGACCACGAGGCCGGCGCCACCCGACGTGGATCCAGCCACGATGCGAATCGCTTCGCCGTTCGACTTCTGGAACGCGTTGACCGCCGGGTTGGGACCGACGAAGGCAGCGTCGATCGAGTCGGAGAACAACGCATCGACGGCCTCAGGACCGGCGTTGAACGTCGCGGTCTCCAGCTTGTTCTGGCCGAGCGCCTGCTGGAAGAACCCCTTCTCGACGCCGATGATCGCCGGCGCGTGGGTGACGTTCGGGAAGTAGCCGAGCCGCACGGTCACTGGCGCGGGGCTGCCGGCACTGCCCGTGCCGCCGCTCGCCGTGCTGGTCGACGTACTGCCACTGCACGCTGCGACTGCTGCGAGCAGGACGACCCCCAGAACCGCGGCGAACGCGCGCCGCACGGGCGTCGACAGTCGAGACGATGACACCGGCTCCTCCTCGGACGAGAACTCAAGCTTGTCTACTATCTTGATGGGAAATGGTCCCGGCGTCAAGTGTTCGCCGGTCCCCGGGCCGCGAGCGCGGGGTAGGTTCCTGGCCGGTGCGACGGCCGGCGCTGTTCCTCGCGTGCGCGACCTTGCTCGCAGGCTGCGAGGCGCCGTCCCTCGGGATGCCCGACCCGGTGTCCAAGGAAGGACAGGACATCGATTCGCTGTGGACGGTGTTCGTCATCGCCAGTTTCCTCGTCTTCGGCCTCGTCGTCGGGCTGATCCTCTACGCCGCGATCCGCTTTCGCCGGCGCAACGACGACGTGCCGAGCCAGAAGCCCTACAACATCCCGATCGAGGTCCTGTACACCGTCACGCCGATCGTGGTGGTCGCGGCGCTCTTCGGGTTCAGTGTCGCGACGCAGTTGAACGTGACGAAGTCGTCGCCGCAAGGACAAGCGCTCGTCGTGAATGTCACGAGCTTCCAATGGGGATGGCGGTTCGAGTTCCCCGAGCAACGCAAGGTCGTCCAAGGAGCCGGTGAGGTGAGCCCGCCGACGATCGAGGTGCCCGTGGATCGACCGGTGCACTTCGTGTTGCGCACCGAGGACGTGAACCACGCGTTCTGGGTTCCGCAGTTCCTCGAGAAGCGGGACCTGATCCAAGGCGTCGACAACACGATCGACATCACGCCCAACCAGCTCGGCGAGTACGGCGGCAAGTGCGCAGAGTTCTGCGGTCTCGACCACTGGCGCATGCCGTTCACGATCCGGGTGGTGTCGCAGACCGACTTCGACCAGTGGGTGCGTTCGCCGTGACGACCGTCGACGAGCGTCCGGTCGTCATCGACGAACCAGAGGAGCCCGAGCACGAGTCGCCGAGGGGGCTCCTCGGGTTCCTGACCACGACCGACCACAAGCGCATCGGTACCGCGTACATGGTGACGGCATTCGTCTTCTTTCTCATCGGCGGCGCGCTCGCCGAGGTCATCAGGGTGCAGCTGTACAGCCCGCAGAGCCACGTCGTGGACGAGAACACCTACAACGAGCTCTTCACGATGCACGGGAGCATCATGCTGTTCCTGTTTCTCGGGCCGTTCGCGTTCGGACTGGCGAACTACCTCGTGCCCATCCACATCGGCGCGCGCGACATGGCCTTTCCGCGGCTCAACGCGATGAGTTACTGGTTCTACCTGTTCGGCGGCATCACAATGGTCGGAAGCTTCCTGACGGCGCAGGGTGCGGCCGACTTCGGATGGACCGGCTACGCCCCGCTGTCGGAGATCACACGATCACCAGCCCTCGGCGGCGACCTGTGGATCATGGCGCTCGTTCTCACCGGACTGTCCGGAGTGCTCACGGGCGTGAACATCGTGGCCACCGTGCTGACGATGCGCGCACCCGGCATGACCATGTTCCGGATGCCGGTGTTCACCTGGAACATGCTGGTCACGAGCATCCTCGTGCTGATCGCGTTCCCGGTGCTGACGGCTGCGGCAGCGATGCTCTTCGCCGACAGACATCTCGGTGCGCACATCTTCGATCCGGAGGGCGGCGGCTCTCCGATCCTGTGGCAACACCTCTTCTGGTTCTTCGGCCACCCCGAGGTGTACATCCTCGTCCTGCCGTATTTCGGCGTCATCACGGAGATCATCCCGGTGTTCTCGTGGCGGCCGGTGTTCGGGTACGCGAGCATCGTCTTCGCCACCCTTGCGATCGCCAGCCTGTCGGTCGGCGTGTGGGGTCACCACATGTTCACGACCGGCGCCGCACAACTCGCGTACTTCGCCGGGTTGTCGATGCTCATCGCCGTGCCAACGGGCGTGAAGTACTTCAACTGGATAGGCACGATGTGGGGCGGGCGGATCGTCTATCGCGTTCCGATGTTGTTTGCGATCGCGTTCATGTTGACGTTTCTCATCGGCGGCATCACGGGCGTGACCCTTGCGGCGGCGCCGATCGACTTCCAGGCACACGACACGTATTACGTCGTCGCTCACATGCACTACGTGCTGTTCGGCGGGTCGGTCTTTGCTCTGTACGCCGGGATCTACTACTGGTTCCCGAAGTTCACGGGACGATTCCTCGACGAGAAAGTCGGACTCGTGCAGCTGTTGCTCACGTTCGTGGGCTTCCATCTGACGTTCCTCGTGCAGTTCGTGCTCGGGCTCCAGGGCATGCCACGCCGTGTCGCCAGCTATCTGCCGGCTGACGATTTCACGACGCTGAACCGCATCTCGTCGATCGGCGCCTTTCTCCTCGGCGCGTCGACGCTGCCGTTCCTGTGGAACGTGTGGCGATCGCTGCGCCGCGGCAAGCCTGCAGGACCGGACGCGTGGGGATCCGGACAGACGCTCGAGTGGGCCACACCGTCGCCGCCACCGCCAGAGAACTTCGATGGCCCCCTGCCGCCGATCCGATCGAACCGCCCGGTCTGGGATCTGCACTATCCACCGTCCGAATTCCGGGTCTCCGTGGCCTCTGGAGGGACCACGGAGCACCAACATTCATGAGCACGCGGACGACGCCAGATCTCACTGTGCAGTGGCGGACCTTCGCCGGCATCGGTGTGTTCATGGTGGTGATCGCTGCGGTGTACTGGTTCGCCAGCTACGACTACGCGGGCACCGTCATGCTCGGGTTGGCGAGCGCGCTCGCGTTCTTCGATGCCGGCTACCTCTGGGTGCAGGAGCGCTCCGAAGCGAAGCCGGCGCGAGCGGTCGAGGGCGGAGACGTTGCCGAAGAGCAGTATCTCCCGCACGCGAGCCTCTGGCCCTTCGGTGTCGGCGTCGGGGCATTCCTCGCGTTCAACGGCCTCGTTCTCGGCTTCGCCTACGCAGTGCCGGGCGCGATCGTCGTCGGAATATCGGTTGCGGGCATCGTCGCGCAGACGCGCCGGCGCGACTGACGGGTCATGCGACCCGTTCCCCTTCGGACTCGGGCGGATGGCGCCGTAGGAGACGAGGGCCGATCTCCCGGAACGTGACGCGACTTTCGACCGGCACGCCGTCACGCTCACAGAGCTCTTTGCACAACCGGTACGTGAACGCGGCGACGATCGGCGGCAACACGAACACGGCGATCCGGAACGTCCACAGCACCGCGTTGACGGACACGCCGAACCGCTCACGCGATCACATCCGAGGCGGCGCCGAAGAACAGCACGGAGTAGAACGAGAGCGTCGCTGCGCCGAGCGCAGTGCGCACGGGACGCTGACGGGGCCTGTCAACGATGTGGTGCTCCGCGAAGTCGCGTGTCACCCGCGCCTCGAGGAACGGCCACAGGTACAACAGCACGAAGGTGACCGTCGCCAGGAGCACGCCCGGGAAGAACGGGTTCGGGATCTCGAAGCCCAACGCCCTGATCTCCCACCCCGGCATGATGCGCAGTGCGCCATCGAGCCATCCCATGTACCAGTCGGGCTGTGACGCGGCCGACACCTCGGCCGGGTTGAACGGACCGAACACCCAGATCGGGTTGATCTGTACCAGCCCTCCGAGGAAGCACAACACGGCGGCGGTCAGGAAGAAGAGGCCGAGCGCCTTCGACGCGTACGTCGGCCACATGCGTTCGCCGACGACGTTGGACTCCTCCCGGCCCGGACCCGGGAACTGTGTGTGCTTGTGACGCACGACCAGGAACAGGTGCGCGCTCAGCAGGATCGCGATCAGCGCCGGCAGCAACAGGATGTGGATGACGTACAGCCGCTGGATGATGTCCGGGCCGGGAAACTCGCCGCCGAACAACAGCGACGTGATCCATGTGCCGACGACAGGAATGGACAGCGCGATCGAATACGCGATGCGAAGTCCAGTGCCCGAGAGCTGGTCGTCGAGCAACGAGTACCCGGCGAACCCGTTGAAAACGGCCAGGATCAGCAGCGTCACACCGATCATCCAGTTGATCTCGCGGGGCGCCGGAACGCGCCGGTGAAGAAGATGCGCGCGAGGTGGACGACGATCGCCGCGTTGAACAGCAGCGCGGCCCAGTGATGGATCTGCCGCATCACGAGCCCCGCCCGGACGTCGAAGCTGAGCTCGAGTGCGGACTGATAGGCCTCTGATACCCGCACGCCGCGATCGGCGCGTAGCTGCCCTGGTAGATCACCTCCGTCGGGCTCGGATGGAAGAAGAAGGTCAGGTAGACGCCGGTGAGGATGAGGATGATGAAGCAATAGAGCGCGAGCTCACCGAGCATGAACGACCAATGGTCGGGAAACACCTTGTTGAGCGCGTGCGGGCGAAGTCCGCCGCGCCGAGCCGGCGGTCGAGCCAGGTTGCAAGCCGCCGAGTTAGCGGCGCTCGCTTGGTGCTCACCTATCGCGGTCCCAGAAGCCGGGGCCGACCGGTCCGGAGAAGTCGCCGCGGGCGATGATCTCGCCTTGGCCGTTGAGCCCGAGCGGGAGTTGCGGGAGCGGGCGGGCGGCGGGCCCGAAGATCGGTCGGGCCCCGTCGAGCGCCGCGAACGTCGACTGGTGGCACGGGCACAGCAATAGGCCGGACGTGGCTTGGTAGAGCCCGACGGGACAACCCACGTGGGTGCACAGCTTCGAGTAGGCGACTATGTCGTCGACCGTCCAGTCCTCGCGTCCCGGTTGCGCCTTGAAGTCCTGGTCCTCGCGGTAATGGATGAGCAATGTCGGCGCGTCCGGCGCGTCGACGTGACCCTCGGGCCACACGGTGATCACGCCGTCCACACTGAGGTCGTCCGGCGTCACGGGCTTGCCGTCCTGGGTCACGACGCGGATCGGACTGCTGGCGTAAGGCGTCGTCTTCAGCCCCTTGCCCGGCCGCGGTCCGAGCGAGCGGATGGGAAACAGCAACGCCACTCCCATGGCGGTGAAGGCGGACGCGGCGAGCCCGAAGAGGACACGGCGACGGCCCATGCCTTCCTTACCCGCCTCGAAGTCGGCGGTGAAGGCTTTGACCTCCTCCTCCGTCGACTCCACGCTCGACCGGTGTTCGGTGACCTCGTCCTGCGGCATCGCCTGCTTCGCCCAGACCACGATCCCGACGCCGATGCCCCCGGTGACGACGGCCAGCAAGGCTCCCTCTGCTTGCGTGTTGCCGCCGCGCCAGTACACGACGGCAAGCGCGATCGCGGCGAGGGTGCTCGCCGCGAAGCAGATGGAGGCGGCGACCTCTGCACCGGCCCGACGCCGTGATTCGTCAGCCATCGCTCACGTCCGTGTGGGCCGATGCGTCACGCGCCGCTCGACGCCGCAGCGGTGCGCGGGTCCCGATCCACGCCACAAGGGCGACGAGCGCACCCATACCGAAGAACCACGCAACGAAGCCTTCGGGAACGGGACCCGTGCGACCGATCGGGACACCGCCTGGATCCTGCGGATGGCGCAGATACTCGACGTACGCGGCGACGTCGTCGAGTTGCTTGTCGTCCAAGACTTCCGGGCCGAACACCGGCATCTGTCCGGGCCCCGATCGCACGGCCGCTCCGACCTGCAACGGCTCCGATTGCGACAGCGGAGGTGCCGCGTTGCCGTAGCTCAACGCACCCCCGGCGCCCGACGCGCTGTGACACGGCGCACAGTTGGCGCGGAACAACTCGCCACCGGCGGCGACGTCGGCGCGCTCGACATCGACAGGCGGCAGGCTCGGACCGCTGCCCAATGAGCCCACGTATGCGACGAGCGCGTCGATCTCGTCGTCCGTGTAAGCGGGCCGCTTGCGAACAGCGTCCTCGTGTGGATCGGCCAAGGGCATACGGCCGGTCGAGAGTTGGTAGTACGCACCCGCCTCGCCTGCCGACGCCAACGACGGTCCGCGCACCTCGCCGTCCGCTGTCACCACCCCGTTGCCATCAGGGCCGTGGCAACTCACGCATCCAGTGTCGAAAAGCTCCTTGCCCTGCGAGATCAGGTCATCGTTGCTCGAGGTCTGAGCCGCTGCTCGTCCTCCGACGGTCGCCAACAGCACGGCCGTGATCGCGGAACACCCGCGAGGACAGCGAGCGACTGTCGCCGCACGTCGCGCGGCTCATTTCAGAACGAAGATCGTCAAGAACATCGCAATCCAAACCACGTCGACGAAATGCCAGTAGTACGCGCAGACCTCGAGCGTCGAGTGCGCGGGCGCGCGCGATGTCCGCCCCGCGATGGCCGCGCCGACGGCAACCATGAACAGCAGTCCACCGATCACGTGCAGGCCGTGGAATCCCGTCATCAGATAGAAGATCGAGCCATAGGCGTTGCTGGAGATCGTGAACGGCGGGTCGATGTAGTCGAGCAGTTGGTTGCTCAAGAACGCCACACCCATCAATCCCGTGATCGCGAGCCAACGCACTGCGCTCGCTCGCCGATTCGCCGAAGCCGCTCGGCTGCCGAGATGCATCGTGTAGCTCGACGCGATGAGGACGACGGTTGCGACCGCCGTGCGGCCGGTCGCGAGCTCGACGCCGGAAGGTGGCCACGGGTGATCGGTCGCGCGCAGCGTGAAGTACGCGGCAAACAATCCGCTGAAGAACATCAGCTCCGATGCGAGCCACACGACGACTCCGACGGCCAATGGCGACGGTCGGCGCTCGATCCGGGAGGCGCCGGTCGCCGTGGCCATGCCCATCGTCCTACCACGCTCGTGCCGGCCACACCGGATGACCGCTACCGTCGATCGCGATGGTCTTCGCCACCATCGCGCTCGGGGCGCTCTACGCCGTCGGTGTCCACCGGCTCGCCGGCCGTGGACGTGTGTGGCCGGCGGCGCGTTGGGTCCCGTTCGCGGCTGGCGTCATCGTGCTCGGTGTGGCGGCCCTGCTTCCGGAGTCCTCCTTCTCCTGGCACATGACCCAGCACGTGCTGCTCGGCATGTTGGTACCGATCCTGTTGGCGCTCGGCGCGCCGATCACGCTCGCGGTGCAGGCGTCGTCGCAACCGACGACGACGACGACGCTGCGCGTCCTGCACAGCCGAGCGGCATCGACGCTTGCGCGTCCGATCGTGGGATGGGCCTTGTTCGGCGGCACGCTCGTCGCGTACTACCTCTCACCGTTGTTCGAGCTCTCGTTGCAACACTCGTGGCTCCACGCGCTTGTGCACGTGCACTTCTTGGTGATCGGCTGTCTCTTCCTGTGGCCGCTTGTCGGCGTCGACGTGACGCCGCGTCCGCTTCCTTACGGCGCGCGGCTGCTCGCGGTTCTGGTGGCGGTGCCGTTCCACGCATTCCTCGGTATGGCGCTGCTGACGACGACCACGGCGCTGGCACCGGCCGTGTATCCCTCTCTGGCCGACCAGCACGCCGCCGCGGGGATCCTGTGGGCGTCGGGCGAGTTGCTCACCCTCGTCGTCGCCGCGATCGTGTTCGCGCGATGGTGGGCTGCGGAGCAACGAGCGTCGGTCAGGCTCGACCGACGGTTGACCGCGTCGCCGCCTTGAGCAGCTGACGCTCCACCTCGCGGTCGCCGACGACATCGACGAACGTCGGCTCCCCCGCCGCGATCCATCCTCGAGCGGCGGCGAGGATCTCGCGCTCACGCCGCGCCACGACCACGATCGGTTCCCCGCCCGCAGGGATGTCGACGGCTTCGCCGTCGAACAGCGGCGCTACTTCCGGGTCGGCGAGTGCCGCGACGGAAACCTCCATGGGCAGGCCCCCCGTCCCGACCACGAGCGGAGGCTCGAACACCAAGTCGGCCACCGGGTTCCACCGTCTCGGACCTTCTGAGCCGTCGCGCAACACGTGCAGCCGGTCGATGCGAACGCCGACCGTGTAGTCCTGCAGTGCTTCGATGGCGGCATCGATGCGATCCGGTGGGCACTCCTCCGTGATCGTCACGTGCGGAACGAACTCGTGGACTGCGCGCCGTGCCAGCACGCCGGTGCACAGGGCGTCTCGTAGACCGCGAAGGGAGGCGACCTGCGCACCCGCAACTCGCAGGTAGACGACGGGGCTGACAGGCAAGAACGTCTCCGGCGGACCGAGCTGCAGTTCGAGCGGTGACGTGGTCGCGGCCGCGGCGCGGACGTGGGCGAGCACGTCGGGCACCCGGTCCATCGCCACGTTGACCGGCGGGATCAATGTGATGTGAGGAACGACGTTGGTGAGCCCGCGGTCACCGAGCGCTCGACGAAGGCCGTCGATCTCCGTCGCCGCCGACTCGGGTATCAGCAACGCGATCGCGACCCGCTGCCGGGGCACGTCAGTCCGTACCCGACTGATCGCGCCAGCGCCGCGGTTCGGGCAGTTCGACGTCGCCGTACCCATTGCACCGCGCTTCGCCGACTTGCAACTCGAACAAGACGTAACGGTCGGCGGGCGAGTACTGCGACGCGATCGAAGCCACCTCGCGCAACTCGACGTCGTCGACCCGTGCCCCGCGTCCGGTGATCCAGAACTCGCCTCCGGTTCCGCTCGTGTCCGATACCCCGTTGTGCATCGCGTACGAGCCCCGGTCGTCGAGATCGTGCACCTTCGGCGACGTCGGCTCCATGAACACGAGCAGGTGGCCGTCCCCGATGATCGGCGTGACGGGATGGACGCGCGGAACCCCGCTCTCCCGCACGGTTGCGAGAAACGCCGGCCGCGTCAGCAGCAGCGATGCCCCGAACGAGGCAAGCTCAGGCGCTGCCGACTCGAACTCACCCCACATTGCCATCCCAACGCGCATTCTGGCGTCAACGAGCGCAGATGTGCGCACCGATTGACGCCAGAACTACAGGAGCGGCTACTTCGCGGCGACCTCGAGGCGGACCTCCGCTCGCTGGAACGCGGCCTTCGACTCGTCGTCGTCGGGGTCCGACCGCAGGTCGGACTCGGCTCGCTCTCGGGCGCGTTGCGCGCGGTCCGGGTCGATGTGCTCCGCTGCCTCGGCGACGTCCGACAGGAGGATGACTGAGTCACCGGAGACTTCGACAAAGCCCCCGTGCACGGCGAACCACTTCTCTTCGTTTTCGACTGTGGTGATCTTCACGCCCCAGACGTCGAGCGCACCGATCAGCGGTGCATGATCGGTCAAGAACGCGATGTCGCCGCCGCCGACGGTGCGGCAGAGCACTTGCGTCGCCTGCCCGGTGTACAGGACCCGCTCGGGCGACACGAGTTGCACTTCGAATGCCATCAGGTCTCCTGCAGCTGCTTCGCCTTGGCGCGTGCGCTGTCCGCGTTGCCGACGTTGAGGAAGGCCTGCTCCGGCAGCTCGTCCAAGTCGCCGTTCACGAGCATTTCGAACGACTCGATCGTCTCGTCGATCGGAACGTTGATGCCCTCGAGACCCGTGAACACCTGGCCGACGAAGAAGGGCTGCGACAGGAACCGCTGGATCTTGCGCGCCCGGTTCACGGTGACGCGATCCTCTTCGGAGAGCTCGTCGAGACCCAGGATGGCGATGATGTCCTGCAGCTCCTTGTAGCGCTGCAGGATCTCCTGCGTTCGAGTGGCGACGGCGTAATGGCGGTCCCCGACGACCTCAGGGGCGAGGATCGTCGACGTCGACGCGAGCGGGTCCACGGCCGGGTAGATGCCGAGCGCCGCGATCTGCCGGGACAGCTCGGTGGTGGCGTCGAGGTGCGTGAAGGTCGTGAACGGCGCCGGGTCCGTGTAGTCGTCGGCGGGGACGTACACGGCTTGGAGCGACGTGATCGACCGACCACGGGTGGACGTGATGCGCTCCTGCAGCTCTCCCATCTCGTCGGCCAGCGTCGGTTGGTAGCCCACCGCCGACGGCATGCGCCCGAGCAGCGTCGACACCTCCGAGCCGGCCTGCACGAAGCGGAAGATGTTGTCGATGAACAGGAGCACGTCCTGGCCCTTCACGTCCCGGAAGTACTCCGCGACGGTCAGGGCCGAGAGTGCGACGCGCAGCCGCACACCCGGTGGCTCGTCCATCTGACCGAACACGAGTGCCGCCTTCGTCAGCACCGGCGTCTTGCCGTCCCCCATCACTGTCTCGCCCATCTCGATGAAGAGGTCGGTGCCCTCACGAGTGCGCTCGCCGACGCCTGCGAAGACCGAGACGCCGCCGTGTTGCGTCGCGACGCGGTTGATCATCTCGGTGATCAACACCGTCTTGCCGACGCCGGCGCCGCCGAACAGGCCGATCTTGCCGCCCTGCAAGTACGGCGTGAGCAGGTCGATGACCTTGATGCCCGTCTCGAACATGATCCGCTTGGGCTCGAGCGTGTCGAACGCGGGAGCGTCGCGGTGGATCTCCCAGGTGTCTTCGATGCCCTCGAGCGAATCGACGTCGAGCGGCAGACCGAGCACGTTGATCACGTGGCCGAGCACTCCATCGCCGACAGGCATCGTGAGACCGCGTCCCAGGTTCCTGACGGGCGTTCCTCGACGGAGCCCGTCCGTCGGCTTCAGGCAGATGGCGCGTACACGCCAGTCGCCGATCTGCTGCGCGACCTCCGCGGTGATCTCGACCTCGTCGCCGCCGAGCTCGACGGTGAACTGCAGTGCGTGATTGATCTCGGGTAACGAGCCGCGCGGGAACTCGACGTCGACGACAGGGCCGGCAATTGCGACGACTTTGCCGTCCTTCAGCCCGGTCTCGGTTCCTGTAGCGGGCTCTGTAACGGTCATGTCAATTCCTCGTGTTGAGCGATTCGAGCAAGAGGTCTTCGGGAGTGATCCGGTCGAGCAACAGGTCCTCCTTACCGCTCGCCGCCTGCCGCAAGGCCTCGGCACCGCCGACGATCTCCATGATCTCGGTGGTGATGGCGTCCTGGCGCGCACGGTTCATGGCGCGGCTGAGGGTCGTGATGAGGTCTTCCGCGTTGTCGGTGGCCGACTTCATGGCGCGCTGCCGGGCGGCATGCTCGGAGGCCGACGCGTCGAGTAGCGCGGCAAACAACCGAGCCTCCGCGTAGCGCGGAAGCAGTCGTTCGAGGATGGTGTCGGGATCCGGCTCGAACTCGTAGCTCGCGGTCGCGCCGCTCTCGGCCGCCTCCTCGAGCCGGCCCGCATCGAGCGGCATCAACCGCCGAATGACGACCCGCTGCGATCCGGCGGAAAGGAATTGCGTGTACACGAGCTCGACGGTGTCGACCTCCTCGTCCTCGAACGCATTGGCTACAGCGCGCGCGATCTCCCGCGCCTGCTCGTAGGTCGGTTGGTCCGTGACGCCGAGGAAGGTCGCCTCGATGGGCGTGCCCCGGAAGCGGAAGTACGTCTGTGCCTTCTTGCCGACGACGTACAACTTCGTCTCGCGACCGGCCTCTTGATCGGCCCGCATCGCGCGCTCGGTGGCGCGGATGACGTTGTTGTTGTAACCGCCGGCAAGACCGCGGTCGGCCGTGATCGAGACGTAGGCAACGGTGTGAAGGTCGTCGCGCTGGTTCAGGAGCGGATGGTTGAGCCCGGCACCTCCGGCCGCGAGGTTGCGGATGACCTCGGTGATGCGCTCGCTGTACGGCCGCGCTGCCGCAACGCGCTGCTGTGCCTTGACGATGCGCGACGCTGCGATGAGCTCCATCGCCTTCGTGATCTTCTTCGTCGACTCGACCGTCTTGATCCGCCGACGAAGAACGCGCTCCTGACCTCCTGCCATTATTTTGCTCCGCTCCGGGCACTCGCTTCGCTCGCTGCCTCCGCGGAGTGTCGGCTCGTCGCTGGCGCTTCCCTCGCCGACCTGCGCGGGAACACCGCGACGGCGTTCGGCGATGCCGTCGCTCCGCTCCGGGCACTCGCTTCGCTCGCTGCCTCCGCGGAGTGTCGGCTCGTCGCTGGCGCTTCCCTCGCCGACTCGCGGGGAACACCGCGGCGCCACGGGGCGTCGACGGGGAGTTCGGCGGGAAGCCGGAGGTAGTCATGTCGCGGCTACTCGTCTTCGTCGTCGGTGGTCACTGTCTCGACGGCTTCGGTGGCTTGGAACTGCTCTATGAATGCGTTGACGGCGCCGGCGAGCTCGTCGTCTTCGGGCAACGCACCGGAGTCGCGGATCGTGTCGAGGATGGCCGGATGCCTCGTGCGGACGTATTCATGGAGTTCGGCCTCGAACCGCTTCACATCGGCCACGGGGATGTCATCGAGGTAGCCACCGGTTCCAGCAAAGATCGAGACGACCTGCTCCTCGACGGACATCGGCGAGTTGAGGTTCTGCTTCAGCAGCTCCGTGAGCCGGTACCCGCGCTCGAGCTGAGCGGCGGACACCTTGTCGAGCTCGGACCCGAACGTGGCGAAAGCTTCGAGCTCGCGGAACTGCGCCAGGTCGAGCTTGAGCGTGCCGGACACGGACTTCATGGCCTTGATCTGCGCGGCGCCACCGACTCGTGACACCGAGATGCCGACGTCGACCGCAGGGCGCACACCAGCCTTGAAGAGGTCGTCGATCAGGTACACCTGGCCATCGGTGATCGAGATGACGTTCGTCGGGATGTACGCCGAGACGTCACCGGCCTTCGTCTCGATGATAGGAAGAGCCGTGAGCGAGCCCGCGCCGCGCTCGTCGTTCAGCTTCGCGGCACGCTCGAGCAAACGGCTGTGGAGATAGAAGACGTCGCCCGGGTACGCCTCGCGGCCGGGCGGGCGGCGCAGCAACAGCGACATCTGGCGGTATGCCTCCGCCTGCTTCGACAGGTCGTCGTACACGATCAGCGCGTGCTCACCGTTCTCCATCCAATGCTGACCCATGGCGCAACCGGCGTAGGGCGCGAGGTACTTGAACGGTGCGGAGTCGGACGCGGGCGCCGAGACCACGACCGTGTAGTCGAGCGCACCGCGCTCGGCGAGGATGCTGACGGTGGTCGCGACCGTGGAGCCCTTCTGGCCGATGGCGACATAGATGCACTTCACGCCCTGACCCTTCTGGTTCAGGATCGTGTCGACGCACAAGGTCGTCTTGCCGGTCTTGCGGTCGCCGATGACAAGCTCGCGCTGACCACGACCGATCGGGGTCATCGAGTCGATCGCCTTGATGCCCGTCTGCAAGGGCTCGTGCACCGGCTTGCGGCCAGTGATGCCGGGCGCCTGGATCTCCATGCGCCGGCTGTCGACGTTGTTGAGCGGACCGCGGCCGTCGATCGGTTCGCCCAGCGCGTCGACGACTCGTCCGAGGAGGCCGTCGCCCACCGGCACGGAGAGAATCCGTCCGGAAGCCTTCACTGTCTGGCCCTCTTCGATCTTGGACGACTCGCCGAGCACGACCGCACCGATCGACTCTTCGTCGAGGTTCAGCGCGAGACCGAGGGTGCCTTCCTCGAACTCGAGCAACTCATTGACCGCCGCGTCAGGAAGTCCTGACACGCGAGCGATACCGTCACCGACTTCGAGGATGCGCCCGACCTGCGAGATCGACATGTCGGGTCTGAAGTTCTTGAGGTTCTTCCCGAGAACTGCAGCGATGTCGTCGGTGTTGATGGTGAGCTCAGCCATGCCTGCTCCTGGTCCTAGAGCGTGTTCTTGAGTTGTTCGAGGCGGCTGCGGACCGAGCCGTCGATGACCGTGTCGCCCACGGTCGTGACGAGACCGCCCATGACGGAGGGATCGACGATCACCTTGACCTCGACCGACTTGCCGGTGGCCTTCTCGATCGCGCTCGGCGAGCCGGCGACGCTGGTCATCGGTCAGTTCGACGGCGGAACGCACCTCGGCAACCGCCTTCTTCTGCGCTTCAGCCGACATGCGCACGAGCGAGTCGATGATGGTCGGCAGCTCACGAGCGCGGCCTGCACCGACGACCATCGAGACGAGTGCAGTCGTGACGTGCGTGGCGCTGCTGGACCGAGCAGGTCCTCGACGATCTGCTGACGCATGCTCGCCGGGATGTGAGGTTCGGTGAGCGTGTCCCGCAGCTCGTCGGATGCCTCGTACGCGCGGGCGAATCGGAACAGCTCGTCTTCGACCTCGCTGAGGATGCCCTCGGCCCGCGCCACCTCGAACATCGCTTCTGCATACGCACTGATGCGGTCGGTGGGTCGAGCTTCTGTGACGTCACTCATCTCTTCAGCCTCAGTTCGCCCGGCTCGCTACCTGAGCGATGTAGTTCTCGACCAACTGCTCCTGCGTCGGGCGATCGAGATTGCGCTGCACGACGACCTCGGCGGCACCGATGGCCAGCGAGGTGACTTCGCGACGAAGGTCGGCGATCGCCTGCGCCTTGGCCGCTTCGACGTCGGCGGCGGCGCGTTCACGCATGGCGGCAAGCTCGGACTGCAGCCGCTGTTCCTGATCCCGTCGGAGCGCGTCGGCCTGCTGGCGCGCCTCTTCGATGATGCGGGCCGACTCGTTTCGAGCGTCGGCAAGTTGCGACCGGTATTCCTCGAGCACGTGATCCGCTTCGGCCTTGGCGCTGTCGGCAGCACTGAGGTCATCGCGGATCCGCTCGGTCCTCGTGTCCATCGCCTTCTTCAAGCCGGGCCACGCGAACTTCCACAGCAGGACGAACAGCACGACGAACGAGATCGTGCCCCAGATGAGCTCGTTCTTCGCTGGCAGGATCGGGCTGGGTGCCTTCTGGCAGTCGTCGATCTCCTTGCCTTCCTCGAGGAGCGTGTGGCACTCCTCGGCTGCCTCATCGGCAAAGCTCTCCGAGCTCGTCGTCTCGGACGGGGTCGTCTGAGCCGACGCCGCCCCCGGCACGAAGAACAGCGCAGCCGAGGCAACCAGCAACGCAGCAAGCAGCATTCGCATGCGCATGGGGACTCCTATCCCGTGATGATGAACGCGAGCACGAACCCGAAGAGCGCGAGCGCTTCGGTGAACGCGATGCCCAGGAACATGGTGGTACGCACCATGCCCGCCGACTCCGGCTGGCGGGACATGGCCGAGATGGCGTTCCCGACGACGAGGCCGATGCCGATGCCGGGGCCGATGGCGGCGCCGCCGTACACGATGCCTCGACCGATGGCCGTGAGGCCGGGATTGATGTCGGTCGTCGACTGCGCCGCCTGGGCAAGGACACTAAGCACGTGGATCTCCTTTTCAGTGCTCGGGGTGCATTGACGTGCCGAGGTAGACGGCAGTCAGGATCGTGAAGATGAACGCCTGCAGGAACGCGACCAGGACCTCGAAGCCCGTCAAGGCGATGAGCAGGACGCCGGAGAACGGCAGGATGACGATCTGCCATTGGATCGCCCAGAGCGCGGAGCAGATGATGGCGAAGGTGATGAGCAGCAGGTGACCGGCGAACATGTTGGCGAACAGCCGGACGCAGAGGGACAGCGGCCTGGTGATGAGCAGCGTGATCAGCTCGATGAACGCCAACAACGGCAGGATGGGTTTCGGGACACCCGGCGGGATGAGCGACGACTTGAGGTAGCCGCCGAGTCCCTGCCGCCTGATGCCGACGACGTGGTACATGACGTACACGAGCAGCGCCATGAAGAGCGGTAGCGCGATGCGTGCGTTCACCGGCATCTGGGCGACCGGGATGACCTCCCAGATGTTGCCGACGAAGATGAAAGTGAACATCATCAGCAGCAGGGGCGTGTAGAAAAGGCCGTCCTCGCCCATCGTCTGCAGGATGATGCCGTTGCGGACGAAGTCGACCGTCGACTCGGCGACGTTCTGAAAGCCGACTGGAATGAGGCGTGGGCGGCGCACGGCGATCATGAAGAAGGCGAACACGACGATCACGGACGCCCACATGAGCAGCACGACCTTGTTGACCCCGAGCCACTCCCCACCGAAGATGATCGGCCACTCGACGGCGTGGCTGATCGGCGGGAACTCGAGAGCGAGGATCGACGGCATCACACGCCTTTCTGCGGAGGCTTGAGACCGGGATAGGCGAGATTGGCGCCCACGTACCGGGTCTCCCAGACGAGCAGGGACAGGTGGGTCACGAGGATGGCGACAGCCAGCGCGGTGAGATCGACCCATGCGCTGCCCTTGACCGCGATCACCACAGCGGTGACCAGCATCATGCGGACGAGGAAGCCGCCGAGCGCCGCGCCCATGAGCGCGGTCGGCGAAACGCGGGCGGCCCACGCCAGCGAGATCGACGAGAGCAGGAGGTTGACGGCGACGACGGCGACAGCGAGCAACGCCGACCACGCACCCTGCGATCCCCAGACCAACCAGCTGAGGAGCACGACCACGGGCGCGAACGGCACGGCGTGCTTGAGCATGTCGAAGGCAAGCTGCGTCTCGACCGCGTGCGGCGACCGGCTCGGCGGCCCGCCCGAGCTCGCTGCGCTGGCTCACGGATCCTCCGCCCTCGACTTGGCTCCGGGGAGACGCTGCTGATGACGCTCCATCTCGGCGCCGTATGCCACGTAGAGCTTCCAGACCTCGTACCCCAGCACCAGTGCGAACAGAAGGAACATGAACAGCGGTCGGGTACCGAGCCAGCGGTCGAGCAGCCATCCGAAGAAGCCGAAGATGGCCGGCGTCAGGACGAGCTCGAAGGCGCGGGCGAGTGCCTCACCGGAGCCGCGGCTGAGTTCCCGTCGTTGGTTGAGGTCCATGTCGGCGTCCCCGTGCAGACCTTGTGAATACTTTCCCAATCTATACACACGGTTTCGGCCGTGCAAACTCTAATTCCAGCAGCACCGAAAACGGCGGTACGGAGGGCTCGCGCCGGTGACGGCGGATGACCCTAGTGGTGGGCTTCGGCAGCCGCCAAGGAACTGCCCTCTCTGTCACCTGCACCCTTTCCGTTCGAGCTGGCGGTCTCGTCGTCCGTCTCGTCGTCCTCCTCCCGAACCTGTCGCAGACCCGGATGGAACACGGTGAACAGGACCAATGCGAGGGCCAGGATCCCGATAGGGACGACCGCGTCGCCACGTCCGGTGAGCGTCGGGTAGAGCACCAAGCCCGACAGCAGCGCCGTCCACGTCCACAGGATGAGCACGCTGCGGCGCTGGCCGTGTCCAAGGCGCATCAGCCGGTGGTGCAGGTGCGCCTTGTCGGCCGTGGCGAGCCCCGCCCGGTGGGTCGCTCGGCGGACGATGGCGAACGCAGTGTCGACGATCGGCACTCCGAGGATCACGAGGGGGATGAACAGCGGAGCGAAGAAGAAGAACGACTGGCCGCTGAACGCGGTGTCCGTCGATCCCCCGACGGCGATGGTCGACGCCGCCATGAGCAAGCCGAGGAGCAAGGCGCCGCAGTCGCCCATGATGATCTTGGCCGGGTGGAAGTTCCACGGCAGGAAGCCGAGGCACACCGCCGCGGTGATGATCGCGAGCAGCGGTCCGACGTTGCCGGGAGCAAGAACACCGACGTGGTCGAGCCGCGCGCCATAGGCGAAGAACGAACCGGCGGCGATCGCCGTGATCCCCGCCGCGAGCCCGTCGAGCCCGTCGATGAAGTTGATGGCATTCGCCATTCCGACGACCCACAGCACGGTCACGAACGTCGACAGGTCCGGTGTGAGCGAGAAGATGCCGAGGAACGGCACGCGGAAGAAGATCGTGCTGACGCCGGCCAGGGACAGCACGCTGCCGGCTAGCACCATCCCGGCGAGCTTTGCGGGCGCCGAGACGCCTTCGCCCCGGACCTTGCGCAGCTCGTCGATCAGCCCGGTGGTGAAGATCACGATCGCGCTGATGACGACGCCGAGGGCGATCGGAGCTCGACTGCGAACACGTCGTCGAAGGCGCCGAGCAGGCGGGCGACGCCCATACCGACGAGCACGCCGGCCAGCATCGCCACGCCGCCGATGTTCGGGATCGGTTTCTTGTGCACCGCCCGCTGGCTCGGGGGCACGAGGACGCCGTGCTTGATGCACAGCGTGCGCACGAGCGGCGTCGACAACAGCGTCGTCAGGAACGCCACGCCGAAGACGATCGCATACGCCGTCGTCACGAGCTTCTCGAACTCCGCGGAGAAACGGGCGCCATAGCACCCGTTTCCACCCAACATTCGGTCACGGGTAGGGGATGAAGCGGGAGCAGAGGTCGAGGACCTCTTCGCGCACGGCGGCCAGCTCGGCCTCCTCTTCCCGTCCGACGAGGACGCGGTGGATGAGCGAGCCGACGAGCGCCATCTCGGTCTCCTTCATCCCCTGCGTCGTGGTGGCCGGGGTGCCGATGCGCAGGCCGCTCGTGATGTAGGGCGGGCGCGGGTCGTCCGGGACGGTGTTCTCGTTCAGACTGATGCCGGCCCGGTCGAGCGCGACTCGCGCCTTCTTCCCCGACAGGTCAGCGTCGAACGTGCGGAGGTCGACGAGCATCAGGTGGTTGTCGGTGCCACCGCGACACCAGCCGCAAGCCCGTGCTCGGCCAACGAGCGGGCCAGCGCCTCGGCGTTGCGGACGATCTGCGCGCGCGTACTCCTTGAACTCGGGCTGCGCGGCTTCGAAGAACGCGACCGCCTTGGCGGCGATGACGTGGTCGAGCGGTCCACCTTGCAACCCGGGGAACACGGACTTGTCGATGGTGTCGGCGAGCGCAGCCGTGGACAGGATGCAGCCCGCACGCGGCCCGCGCAGCGTCTTGTGCGTCGTGAACGTCACGATGTCGGCACCGTGCTCGACCGGGTTCGGATGCTGGCCGCCGGCGATGAGCCCGGCGATGTGCGCCGCATCGAACATGAACAACGCACCTATCTCGTCGGCGATCGTCGCGGAACGGTCGCGGGTCGATGATGCGGGGATAGGCCGTCGCGCCGGCCACGATCAGCTTCGGGCGTTCCCGTCGCGCCACTTCGCGCACTTCGTCGAAATCGATGCGCTCGTCCGAGTGCGTCACGCCGTATGCCACGAACTCGGAAGAGCTTCCCGCTCGCATTGACCGGCGAGCCGTGGGTGAGATGGCCCCCTTGATCGAGGCGCATGCCGAGCACGGTGTCGCCGGGCTCGGAGCAGCGACGAGATACACGGCCATGTTGGCGTTCGCGCCCGAGTGCGGCTGCACGTTCGCGTGCTCGGCGCCGAAGAGCGACCTTGGCGCGCTCGCGAGCGAGCTCCTCGACCTGGTCGATGAGCTCGTTGCCGCCGTAGTAGCGCTTGCCGGGGTACCCCTCGCTGTACTTGTTCGTGAGGACCGAACCCGTCGCCTCGAGGACGGCGGGCGATGTGAAGTTCTCGGAGGCGATCAGCTGCAGCGTGGTGTTCTGCCGCTCGAGCTCGCGCTCGAGGATCGAGAAGAGCTCGCTGTCTCGCTCCACTGGCCAGTGAGACTCGTTCATGCGGTATGCTCCTCTTCTTCGATCGCCGCCAGCTCGTCCAGGCGCCTCTGGTGCCGTCCGCCGTCGAACGGTGTGTCGAGCCAGACCTTCAGGATCTCGCTCGGCGAGCCCGAGCGCCACGATTCGTCCACCCATCGAGAGCACATTGGCGTTGTTGTGCGCGCGGGACAGCTCGCCGTGAACAGGTCGTTGCAGAGCGCCGCCCGTGCGCCCCGCACTTTGTTCGCGGCCATCTGCTCTCCCTGGCCACTCCACCGAGCACGATGCCGCGGTCGGCGTCGCCGCGCACCACCGCTCGGGCCACGCCGGCGCAGATGGGCGGATAGTCGACGGGTTCCTCGCTGTGGGTGCCGTGGTCGTCGACGTCGAGGCCCAGCTCCTTCATCACGCCGATGAGGTGATCTTTCAGTACGAAGCCGGCGTGATCGGATCCGATGGCGACTCTCGAGGCTGGCGCGGACTCGTCGATGCGGCGATTGTAGGCAGCCACCGGGCCCCGCCTACCGTTGCTCCGTGCCGTCCATCTCCGGTCTCGATCCCCGCACGCCTGTCATCGTCGGTGCCGGCCAGCACAGCCAGCGCACCGACCGCGGGGAACCTGCGCTCGAACCCGTCGACCTCATCGTCGAGACCGCCCGCGCTGCCGCCGACGACGCCGGCCACGCCGTCGATCCTGCCTGCGATCGACTCCGTCCGGATCGTGTCCCTGCTCTCGTGGCGCTATCGCGACCCGGGAGCGCTCGTCGCCGAACGGTTGGGTGCTCCCGTTCGCCACACCGCTTTCACGCAGCCCGGCGGCAACGTGCCCGCAGTCGCTTGTCAACCGCACGGCACGCGACATCGCGGAACGGAACGCCGATGTCGTGCTGATCGGCGGGGCAGAGGCCTGGCGCACTCGGATGTCGTTCCGCGCTGCGGGTGATCGAGCCGACGTGGACGTCCAGGACGATTCGGTGCCCGAGGCGGAAATCATCGGGTCCGAGTTCGACGATGACGCATCCGGCCGAGATGGCTCGCGGCATCGTCGATGCCGGTGCAGGTGTACCCGATCTTCGAGCAGGCGTTGCGCATCGCGGCGGGACGCTCGATCGAGGATCACCTGGTCCACATCTCCGAGCTGTGGGCTCGCTTCAGTGAGGTTGGGCATCGAACCCGAACGCGTGGATCCAGCGCTCGTACACGGCCGAGGAGATCCGCACCGCCGGTCCCGACAATCGCTGGATCGGCTTCCCGTATCCGAAGCTCATGAACTCGAACAACGCGGTGGAGCAGGGCGCCGCGTTTCTCATGTGCTCGGTCGAGGCGGCGGAACGGCTCGGCGTGCCTCGTGATCGATGGGTGTTCCCGCAAAGCGGCTCCGAAGCGCACGACACTGCGGCCGTCTCCACCCGCGGTGATTTGCACTCGTCGCCCGCGATCCGCGCAGCAGGGCGCCAAGCGCTCGAGCTCGCCGGCATCGGCATCGACGACGTCGCTCATGTCGACCTGTACTCGTGCTTCCCCTCCGCGGTCCAGATCGGCGCGCAGGAGCTCGGGCTCGCGACCGATGACCCATCGCGTCCGCTCACCGTGACGGGCGGTCTCTCGTTCGCGGGCGGGCCGTGGAACAACTACGTCACGCACGCGATCGCGACAATGACGGGCCGCCTGCGGGCCAACCCCGGCGACTACGGGATGTGCACGGCGAACGGTGGTTTCGTCACGAAGCACGCGATCGGCGTCTACTCCACCGAGCCACCCGCGAACGGCTTCCGGTGGGCAGACGCACAGGCGGAAGCCGACGCCGCGACCTCACCGCGCCACGTCGCCGGCGAGTACGAGGGACCGGTCGATGTCGAAGCGTGGACCGTCATGCACAGCCGCGAAGGTGATCCCGAGAACGGCATCGCCGCGGTCCTCTTGCCCGACGGCCGACGCGCCTGGGGGACGACGCAGGATCACGAGGTCCTCAAGCAGATGACCGTCGAGGAGTTCGAGGGGCGTTCAGCACACCTGTCGACGGACGGAACGCTCATGTTCTGACCCACGTCGTGTTGCAACGCCCTGGCGTGTGACCAGCACACCGGGTCAGGCGAGGTCGAGGTTGCGGATCCGTTCGGTGAGCTTGGCCATGATCGCCCGGTTGGCCTTCGGCATCTCGTCGAGCAGCGTGCGGAACTGCGTAGCGTCGAGCGCGAGCAGCTTCATCGGCGTCAAGGCACGGACCGTTCCGACCCGCGGTCGGTTGTCGATGAGCGACATCTCCCCGATCGGCTCGCCAGGGCCGATCCTCCCCTTGCGCTCGCCCCCGACCTCGAACGACGCCTCGCCCTCGACGACGATGTAGCACTCCTGACCCGGCTTGCCTTGTTCGGTCAGGACGGCGCCTTCCTCGGCCTGCACCTCCTCGACGAGCTCCGCGACGCGGTGGAGCTCGGCCTCGCTCAATCCTTCGAACAGCTCGACCTGGGCGAGCCGCTCGGCTCCGTCATCGATCTTCTTGCGGAACGGCATCGATTCGTCCCCCTAGCGCTCAGTGGATCACCGTAGCGCGACGTCCACGATCTGCTCTCGACGGATTGACCCTTCCCGAAGCAGCGGCAGGCTCGGGTCCGTTGCATCGACGACCGTCGAGGCGAGCAAGGCGCACGGCCCGCCGTCGATCACGAGAGCGACCTCGCCCCTCAGCGAGCGTGCCGCGTCCAGCGCAGACGCGGGCGGCAACTCGCCATGGCGATTCGCGCTGGTGACTGCGAGCGGGCCGACCCGGCCGGCCAAGGCACGTACGAAGTCGTGATCCGGGCAGCGGACGCCGACGGTCGCCGGCCCCTGACCTTCACGCGCAGCAAGCACGATCGTCAGCGGACCGGGCCAGAAGGCTTCCATCAGCCGTTTGGCGCTCGCGGACACCCCGACGACAAGTGTGGACACCTGCTCGTGGGACGCGACGAGCATCGCGATCGGCATCGACGCGGGTCGATCCTTCAAGGAGTAGAGGTCGTCGACCGCCGCCCGCGAGCCCGCCAACGCGGCGAGGCCGTACACCGTGTCGGTTGGCAGGACGATGACGCGCTCAGCTCGCAACGCCCGCTCTGCAGCTTCGAGCGCTTCGGCATCGTCCACCTGGACCGTGTCGTGCACGGCCCCAGGTTTGCATCGCCGCGACCGCTCAATGATCCGATCCCGATGCCGATGGGACCTGGACGATTCAACGGGAGCGGGTTCATGGGTCAGACGAAGGTGCGTTGCCGGCTCTGCGGCGCGAAGAACACTGACGACAAGGCGGAGCGCTGCCGGATCTGCCGCGGGGTCCTCCCCGACGCGGCTGAGCGCCGCAAGCGGACGACACAAGGCACGCCGTTCGCGACCCTCGTCGAGGGCGAGTTGGACAGGTGGCGCCTCTACACCGAGGACGCCTGAGCGCGACGCGCGACCAGGACTCGCGGGCGTCCTGTCAGGTCACTCTCGACGTCGACCGAGGTGAAGTCGGCATCCGTCGCCAGCCGCCGCACCGCTTCACCCTGCGTCTCGCCGATCTCGAGCACGAGCGCGCCCGGCTGCCGCAACCATGTCGGCGCATCCCGCTCACGATGCGCTCGATCGCCTCGAGGCCTGTGGGGCCGGCGATCACCGCATCGTGGGGTTCCCAGCGGACACCTCAGGCGGCAGCTGATCGTCCTCGGCTACGTAGGGCGGGTTGCCAACGACGACTTCGATCGCACCTTTCAGCTCGGCCGGCAAGGCATCGAACCACTCACCTTCGACGACGCGCACACCCGAGGCGGCTCGCCCGAGCCCGGCGAGGTTCGCCGTCGCGACCGCGAGGGCGTCCGGCGACACATCGGTCGCCCACACCGACAGCGTTGTCCGTTCGGCGACGAGCGACATCGCGATCACGCCTGATCCCGTTCCCAGATCGACCACCGTCGTGGCCGAGAGATCGTCGACGGCACGCAACGCGCGGTCGACGACCACCTCCGTCTCGGGACGAGGGATCAGCACGCGCCGGTCCACATGGACGTCGAGCGTGCGGAAGCCCCACCGCCCGAGCACGTACTGCAGCGGCTCGCCCGACGCTCGCCGCTCGACCATCTGGCGGTAGCGGGCGAGATGCAGCGCGTCGGGGACGGTGTCGAGATGCGGCGTCAGCTCGGCGCCTTCGCGACCGCACGCCTCCTCGACGAAGCGCCGAGCCTCGCCGCGGTCATCGAGCCGGTCGAGCAGCCTCGTCGAGCAGGCCGCGCCAGGTGATGCCGTCAGACAACCGAATCGCGAGAGCCGGCGCGCCTGCTCGTCGTGCGACGAGCGCGTCGGAGATCTCGTCGAGCTCGCCCGCCAGCACGCGGTCGAGCTTGTAGATCGTGAGGCCGATGCGATGGTCGGTGACCCGGTTCTCCTTGTAGTTGTAGGTGCGGATCTTCTCGCTGCGGCCACCGCCGCCGATCTGGCCGCGGCGGCGCCTCGGACGCCTCGGCGTCCTGGCGGTCCTGTTCGAGCTTGAGCAGCCGCGAGCGCAGCACCTGCATCGCCTTCGCCCGGTTCTGGATCTGACTCTTCTCGTCCTGCATCGCGACCACGAGTCCTGTCGGCTTGTGGGTGACGCGCACCGCGGAGTCGGTCGTGTTCACCGACTGCCCGCCGGGTCCCGACGATCGGTACACGTCGACCTGGAGGTCGCGTCTCGTCGATGCTCGACATCGACCTCCTCGGCCTCGGGCAGCACGGTGACCGTGGCCGACGAGGTGTGGATCCGTCCCTGCGACTCGGTGACCGGCACCCGCTGCACCCGGTGAGGCCCGCCTTCGTGCTTCATCCGCGTCCACACGCCGTCGCCCGACAGCAGGAACGTGATCTCGTTGTAGCCCGCCCATTGCCGACAGGTCCGAGCCGAGCACCTCGAGCTTCCAACCCATGCCGCTCCGCGAAGCCCTGGTACATCTGGAACAGGTCTCGGGCGAAGAGGTTGGCCTCCTCGCCGCCCTCGGCGCCGCGGATCTCGACGATGACGTTGCGGTCGTCGTTCGGGTCCTTCGGCAGCAGCAGCAGCTTGCAGCTCGTCGTCGAGACGCTCGATGTCCGCCGTCGCCGAGTCGACCTCGGCTCGTGCGAACTCGCGGTCGTCGCCCGACGAGTCGGAGACATCTGCTTGGCGGCTTCGAGATCCTCTCGTCCGCGTCCGGAGCTCCGCGCGCCCGCGACACGATTGCTTCGAGCTCCTTGTGGCGCTTGGCCAGCTCGGTGTAGCGAGCCTGGTCGGCGAACACGGCCGGATCGGCAAGGCGCGCCTCGACGTCGGCAGAACTCGGATTCCAGTCCGGTGAGGCGCTGCAACACCGCTCGAAGGCTACAAACGCCAGTCGCCGGCGATGGCCCTGACCTCGGCGGGGGTCCGCAGCCTCTCGGCGAGCGCTCGCGTGATCGGATGGTCGTCCCGGTCCGGGACCACGAGCACGAGATCGGCCTCCGGACGAAGCGCGAGACGGGCTTCGGCCGCTACGGGGACGAGGTCGAGGTCGACGCCCACGGAGCACACCATCACCGCGCCGTCGGCGGTCGCCGACCGCGATGTTCGCGTTCTCGCATCCCCCTGCGAGGTCTCGGAAGAGGCGCCGCGTCGAGGCGGTCGACGCCGACTCGGCGCGGATCGTTGCGAATCGTCCACGCGCAACCATCGCTCGGGAACGAGCTGGTTCAACGGATGTCGCGGCGCACCGGGCCGACGCTTGTCCTGCACGATGTCGACCACGCGTCGGAGCGCCGTATCCGGCGAAAGCGTCGCCGTGCACCATTGCCGTCAGCTGGCGATCGGCTTCGCCGACGCCGACCTCGAGCCCGATCGGCCGAGACTCGAGCCACTTCGAGCCCGCGCACCTCGCCCGCGAGATGACCGTGCTCCCGCACGACGTCGAGTCCGGCATCGACCAGGAGAGCCGCGAGCTCCGGGACGTCTGGCGACGGCTCCGTCGGGGGGAGCGCATCTGCCTCGGCGGCGAGCAACTCCGTGCCTCGTAGCCGCCAGACCGTGGGCGGGTCGGCGAACAGCGACGCTCGGCGCGCCAGCAGTCCGGCGTCGCGCTCGACGACGACGTGCAGGTCGTCGACGTGGTGCTGCCGGGCCCACGCCAACACCTTGCCGAGCGATCGGCGGCTGTCGTCGTCGGCCAGGACCCACGCGGTCGATCCGGCGACGCGTGCGGCGCCGCCGGGAAAGCTCGCTCGGGTGCCGTCCTCGACGCCGAAGTGGCGGGCGACGAGCGCCCCGAGTCTGACGTCGAAGAGAACTGAGGCGCGGTCGGGCTCGCGCCCTGGAACGGCGGAAGTTACGACGACTTCTTGCGCCGGCCGTAGCGGCGCTCGAACCGGTCGATGCGGCCGCCGGAGTCAACGAGCTTCTGCTTGCCCGTGTAGAACGGATGGCACTCGCTGCACAGCTCGACGTGCATGTCGCCCTTCGTCGAGCGCGTGGTGAAGGTGTTGCCGCACGAGCAACGCACCTCGGTCACCACGTAGTTCGGATGGATGTCGGCCTTCATAGGGTCTCGCAGTGTAAGGGTCTGTTGCTGCTTTCGGCGTTCGTCAGGCACATGTGGTGTGGCCCATGCACGCCGAAACGCAAGGGACACATATCGTCAGCCGGAGATGGACGGGGCCTTGGCCACCTCGGCCAGGAATTCGTCGTTGGACTTGAACGTCTTCATGCGGTCGATGAGCAGCTCGAGGCCGGCGCCGGTGTTGCCGCCGCCTTCGCCGCCGGACAGCCCCGACAGCACCCGCCGGAGCTTCCACACCATGTTGAGCTGGTTCCGCGGGAACAGCAGCTCTTCGTGGCGGGTCGAGGAGGCGTCGACATCGATGGCGGGATAGATCCGTCGCTCGGACAGCTTGCGGTCGAGCCGCAACTCCATGTTGCCGGTGCCCTTGAACTCTTCGAAGATGTGCTCGTCCATCCTGCTGCCGGTCTCGACCAGGGCAGACGCGAGGATCGTCAGCGAACCGCCTTCTTCGATGTTCCGGGCGGCACCGAAGAACTTCTTGGGCGGGTACAGCGCGCCGGCGTCGATGCCGCCCGACATGATCCGTCCGCTCGCCGGTGCCGCGAGGTTGTACGCACGGGCCAAGCGCGTGATGCCGTCGAGGATGATCACGACGTCCTCGCCCATCTCGACCATGCGCTTTGCCCGCTCGATCGTGAGCTCCGCGACAACGGTGTGCTCATCGGATGGACGGTCGAACGTCGACGCTGCGACCTCACCCCGCAACAGCCAGCGCCGCATGTCGGTGACCTCTTCGGGCCGCTCGTCGACCAGCAGCACGATGAGCTTCACCTCGGGGTTGTTGACCTCCACCGCGCGGGCGATGTTCTTCATGATCGTCGTCTTGCCCGCCTTCGGCGGCGACACGATGAGTCCGCGCTGGCCTTTCCCGATCGGCGCGATCAAGTCGACGATCCGGTTGGTCATGTTCGACGGATCGTCGGTCAGCTCCATGCGCAGCTTCTCGTCCGGGAACAGGGGCGTGAGGTCCTCGAACTTGCGACGCGTGCGCGCCTGCTCGGGATCCATGTCGTTCACGGAGTCGATGCGCAACAGCGCCGGGTTCTTCTCGTTGCCGCGACGCGGGCCGGCTTGCGCCTTTCAGATAGTCGCCCTTGCGCAGACCGAACTGGCGGGCTTGCTTGACGGACACGTACACGTCGTCCTTCGACGGAAGGAAGCCCTTCAAGCGGAGAAACCCGTAACCCTCGTCGCGCAGATCGAGGTAGCCCTCGACCTCGACCGGCTCGCCGATGAACGGCTCTTCCGGCTGCGGCTGACGGTCACGGTCGCGGTCGCGTCCCCGGCGGCGCCGGCGTCGGTTGCCCGGCTCGCCGTCGTCGCGCTGCGTCCCTTGCCCAGGCTGGCCGCCGCCTTGCGGCTGGCCGCCGCCTTGCGGCTGGCCGTCACGCGGCTGTCCCTGCCGGTCCTGATCCCGCTGGCGTTCCTGGGGTGACTGGTCGTCGCGAAGCGCCTCCGTGGATTCGGCGGGCTCGCTCGCCGCGGCCAGCTCCCACTCTGCTGGAGGCTCCTCGTCGATCGACACGGCCTGAACCTGGGGAGCAGGCGTCGGATCCGGCTCGTTCGCGGGCGCCGGCGCAGGTGCGTCGGCCGCGCGGCGGGTCACCGTTGGCGTGCACGGGCTCCGTGCTCGAAGAGGATTTCGGTGATGCGCCAGCGAGCTCGAGCACGAGATCGACGAGCTCGGCCTTCTTGGCTCGCGAACCTGCCTTCCCGCCCATCGCGTCGACAATTGCAGCGAGCTCGCTGCGGTCTTTCTGCTCCAGCTTCGAGCGTGAGAGTGCCGTCGCCTCGACGCTCATGTTGCACCTCGTTTCTGAGGATCAGCCGTTGTGCCACACGCAAACGGCCAGGACACCGACGCAGTGGTCACGCGTACGGTGGGTTCCCGCGGTTCTCCAGTGGTCGTGCACAGGAATGCTCACCGGAGAATGTTTCAGCTGCGCTGTCTCACTCAGCCAAGAGCGGTCGGCGCAAGCACATGCTAGCGACCGCTCCGCAACACGGGCAACCACGGCCTTATTCCGTCGTGTATTTCCTGCCATCGGCATCGCGCCGATCGGCCAGACTGGGCGACATGGGGGCGGTGCTCGAAGCGCGCGGGCTGCGCAAGAAATACAAGGACATTCAGGCCGTCGACGGCGTCGACCTCCTGGTCGGCGCCGGTGAACGCGTCGCGCTGCTCGGACCCAACGGCGCGGGCAAGACCACGACGCTGCTGATGCTGCTCGGCGCCGTCAGCCCCGACGAGGGACACATCGAGATCCTCGGCCATCGGCTTCCGAAGGAACGGTCCGCGGCCATGTCCGAGGTCGGGTTCGTCGCTGGCTACCTTCCGTTGCCCGACCGGTTGCGAGTGCGCGAGGCGCTCTCCGTGTTCGCCGGCTTCTATGGCCTCCGCCGGCGCGAGGCCAAGGCCGCCGTGGAACGAGGGCTCGCCCGGTTCCGCATCACGGGACTCGCCGAGCGCATGTGCATGGAGCTGTCCTCGGGACAGCGCACGCTCGTCGGCATCGTCAAGGCCTCACTTCACGAGCCGCGGCTACTCGTGCTCGACGAGCCGACCGCGTCGTTGGATCCCGACGTCGCGCACCGTGTCCGCACCGGACTCCTCGACATCTGTGCCTCCGACGGCACGGCCTTGCTCGTCACGAGCCACAACATGCTCGAGGTCGAGCGCCTGTGCGAGCGCGTGGTGTTCATCGCCGGAGGACACATCGTCGCCGACGGCACCCCCGACGACGTCGCCGCCATGTTCGGCCACGGCGACCTCGAGTCGGTCTTCCTGCAACTGGCCGGTACCGACATGGAGCCCGACTTGGAAGCAGAGGAAACATAGAAACATGAGCGAGCGAAGCGAGCACATGACGACCGAGCGACCGCCAGGGAGCCGGACGTCGATGGGGTTCGGGGGCGCAGCCCCCGCAAGAGCATGAGCTGGCTGAGAATCACGACGGTGGTGCGCCGGCACTGGTACGTGTTGTGGCGCAGCCCGAACCGATGGTTCGACATCGCGGTGTGGCCGCTGTTCGATGTGCTGCTGTTCGGGTCGCTCGGCGCCTTCGTCGCGCAAGAGAACGAAGCGTCGCGTGCCACCGCGCCCTATCTGCTCGCAGGCATCATGCTGTTCCACGTCCTGTTCCAGTGCCAGATCGCAGTGACGACCGGCTTCATGGAAGAGACGTGGTCGCGCAACCTGCTCAACATCATGACGACCCCGATCACCGAAGCCGAGTACGCCGCAGGGTTGGTGCTGTACGCGTTCATGAAGTTGGTGCTCGCGATGGGAACCATCTCGGTGGTCGCGCTGATCACGTACCAGTTCAACCTGGGCAGCATCGGTTGGGCTCTCGTGCCGATCGTCGGTGTGCTACTGCTCGTCGGTTGGGCCCTGTCCTTGTTCGTGATCGGTCTCATCCTTCGTTACGGCCAGTCGGCTGAGATCTTGGCGTGGGGCACCAACTTCGTCATGCTGGCGCTGTCGGGAGTTTTCAGCCCCATCTCCGCTCTTCCCGCGGCGATCCAGCCGATCGCTCGGATCCTCCCCACGACGTACGCCTTCGGCGCCATGCGCACCGTGCTCGACGGCCACCCCATCCCATGGGGCGACATCTGGTGGGGATTCGTGGGCGCGCTCGTGTTCTGCGCCGCCGGCTACTGGTTCATCGTCCACATGCTCGACACGTTCCGCCGCCGCGGCTTCGTGACGCGCTTCAGCTGAGCTGTCGCATGCTGCGGGCGTCGCTTCGCTCCTGCCTCCGCATGAAGCCCGGGCCGACGCTGGCGCTTCCCGGCCCGGGCATGAATTGGGCGTTGGTCAGTTGGTGACGAGCCTGCCCATCAACTCGTGGCCTGGCACGGCAACCGAGTTCGCGGTGGCGGGTTCGGAGTAGACACCACCAGATCCTTCGACTGCGGAGTCCAACAGCAGGTACGGCACCGACTCGGACGTGTGCGTCTTCAACCGCACAGGCGTCGGATGGTCGGGTAGCAGGAGCATCCGCCACCGGCCGAGCCCGTCGAGGCCCTCGACGAGACCGGCGAGGATGCGCGAGTCCCAGTTCTCGAGGGCCTTGATCTTCTCGTCGAGGTTGCCGGCGTGCCCCGCCTCGTCCGTCGCCTCGACGTGGATGAGGAACAGATCGGCGTCCGACGCCAGCGCGTGCAAGGCAGCATCCCTCTTGCCTTCGTAGTTGGTGTCGAACCATCCGGTCGCGCCTTCGACTTCGACGACATCCATCCCCGTGAGCACGCCGAGTCCCCGCACGAGATCCACCGCCGTGCACAGACCGGCGCGCACGCCGTACCGGTCGCGAAACGACGGCATCTCAGGCTGGAAGCCCTGTCCCCAGAGCCACACCTGATTGGCGGCGAGATCGAAGCGGGCGAGCACGCCACGCGATCCGTCCATCAACGCCTGCAGCTTCAATGCTGCGGGTCCGGTCGGCCACACTGCCGGTTTGTCGGAGAGATCGTGTGGTGGCGTGCACTCGGCCTCGGCCCATTCCGCAGGAGCCACGACGATGTGCCGGTACTGCACGCCGGCGTGGAAGGACACACCGTCGCCCCCGAGCTCCTTGTCGAGCGCCGCGATCGCCTCGGCCGCGTCCTCAGACGACGGGTGGCCGCCCGCGAAGTCGACCATCGTGCCGTCGACGCCGATCGTCACCAGGTTGCAGCGGTACGCGACTTGATCGGGGCGCAGCCGCAACCCGAGAGCGGCGGCCTCGATCGGCGCGCGCCCCGTGTGGAACGCGGCCGGGTCGTACCCGAAGATCGACATGTTGCCGACGTCCGATCCCGGCGGCAGCCCCCGTGGGATCACGGCTGCCCGCCCCACCTCACCCCGCGCCGCCAGCCGCGCCAGCGTGGGCATCGACGCCGCCTCGAGCGGAGTACGCCCGTCGAGCGCGTCGATCGGCTCGTCCGCACAGCCGTCGGGGACACAGACCACGTACTTCATCCGGCACACATTGTGCCTGCGTGAGAGGCTGGAGGGATGCCGTATGCCGAAGGTCGCGCCTACTACGACGCGGACAGCCACGTGATGGAGACGAGCGACTGGCTCGTCCGTTACGCGGATCCGGACATCCGCGATCGCATCCGCCCGCTGTATCTGGGGGGCGCCGGAAAGCTGGCCGACGACGCGGTGCGCGACGCGGACCAGCGCAAGGCGGGCGCGGTCGGGCTCGACGACATCGAGGCCGGCTTGATGACTCGAAAGGGCTGGAGCGCGTACGGCGCCTTCGATCCTGACGAACGCAGCCGGGCGCTCGACTTGCTCGGCTTCGACAGGCAACTCGTGTTCTCGACGTTCGCGCCGACGCAGTTCCTCGACGACGACCCCGAGCTCCTCTACGGAGGGACGCGCGCACACAACCGCGCGATGGCCGAGTTCTGCGATCACGACGACCGGCTCATCGCCGTCGGCTTCGTGCCGCTGCAGGACCCGGACCAAGCGGTGCAGGCAGTCGAGGAAGCACTGGCGTTCGGCTGCGGCGCGATCCTCGTGCCGTCGCATCCGCCCCGGACACATTCCCCGACGCACCCCGACCTCGACGGTGTGTGGGCGCGCCTGCAGGACGCCGGGGTGCCACTCACGCTGCACGTGGGCGGTGGCGGCCGGCCGCTGCGGCCGAGCTTTCACGAGAACGGACGTCCGAAGCCCACCGACTTCCTCGGCGGCGGCGAGAACATCCGGTCGAAGGACTACATGGTCCTGCACAACCCGCCCGAGATCTTCATCGCCGCGATGGTCCTCGACGGCGTGTTCGAGAAGTTTCCGCGACTCATGTGTGGGGTGATCGAACAGGGCGCGTTGTGGGTTCCCACGCTGCTGCGGCGCATCGACATCGCGCAAGGCACGTTCAAGAAGAGCGAGCCGCTGCTCGCGGAGTTGCCGATGACGGCCTCGGACTACATCCGCCGGCAGGTGCGATTCACGCCCTTCCCGACCGAGCCTGTGGGCTGGCTCATCGAGCAAGCCGGCGAGGAGCTGTTCCTGTTCTCGTCCGACTATCCGCATCCGGAGGGGACGAAGGACCCGCTGGGCCGGTTCGAGTCCACGCTCGAGGGTGCCAGCACGGAGGCGCGGGAGCGGTTCTACTCGGGCAACTTCGCGGAGCTGTTCGCGCTCAGCGTGTGACGGCAGCGCGCACGAGCTCCTTGACCACGTCGAGGTCGTCTGCCACGACTTCGTAGTGCTCATCGCCGTCGAGCGCCACCGCGAGACGTTCGGGAACCGGTGGTTCGATCCCCGTCACACGCGTCACTGCTTCAGGGAACTTCGAGGGATGCGCGGTGGAGAGGCACACGATCGGCTCATCGTTCCGGTGCACGCGCGACGCGGCTCCGATCGCGACCGCGGTGTGCGGATCGACGAGGTAGCCATAGCGATCGTGTACGTCTCGGATGACTGCACCGGTCTCGTCGTCGTCGAGGCGCGCTGCTGCGAACACCGGATCGCGAGGTACCTCAACGGAACCCAGATCACGGAACCGCAGCATGAGCTCTGCAGTGCGCGCACCGTCTCGATCGAGAAGCTCGAACAAGATTCGTTCCATGTTCGACGACACTTGGATGTCCATCGCCGGACTGATGGTCGGCACGACCTCTTCCATGAGCAATGCACCCGTGGCCACCCATCGCGCCACGATGTCGTTTCGGTTCGAGCCGATGATGAACCGCTCGATCGGCGTACCCATGCGACGCGCGTACCAACCCGCGAGCACGTTGCCGAAGTTGCCAGTCGGGACCGCAAAGGTGCACGCATGACCCACCGCGACCTGACCGGTGACGTAGTACGGGATCTGCGCGAGAACCCTGCCCCAATTGATGGAGTTCATCGCACCAAGTTGCAGCTCGGTGCGGAACCGCTCGTCGGCGAACATCGCCTTCACGAGGTCCTGGCAGTCGTCGAACGTTCCCTCGACCGCGAGGTTGTGCACGTTCGGTTCGTCGACCGTCGTCATCTGCCGGCGCTGCACGTCGCTGACCCGCCCCGCAGGGTGCAGCACGACGATGTCGAGGTTCGCCCTCCCGACGCACGCGGCAATGGCCGCTGACCCGGTGTCACCGGACGTCGCCACGACGATGGTGCGCCGTTCGCCCCGACGCTCGAGCTCGACGTCCATGAGCCGACCGACGAGCTGCAGCGCGACGTCCTTGAACGACAGGGTCGGTCCGTGCCACAACTCCTGCACCCAGAGGCACTCATCGAGCTGGAGGACGGGACAGACATCCTCGTGGTCGAACGTGGCATACGCGTCCGCGACCAGTGCGGCATCGAGTCCTGTGATCAAGGTCGCGACGTCGACATAGGACGCCGGCAGCTCGCCCGGGAGTTTCGGGAGCGCATCGGGCACATAGAGACCGCCGTCTCGTGCGAGACCTTCGAGCACCACATCGGCGAAGTCGAGCTCGGGTGCACGACCCGCGTGCTGACGAAGCGGCTCACGAAATGACCCGGAGAAGCGTGCCGACCCGGTCGACGACGTCGAGGTCGCGCAGGTCGTGCAGCGTCGCTTGCACGTCGGCTTCGAGCGCGGTGTGGGTGATGAAGATCAATCGCGCTTCGTCGCCGAGACCCTCTTGCTCCATGGCTCGGATCGAGACGTCGTGGCGACCGAAGACGCCCGCGACGGCCGCGAGGACGCCGGGCCGGTCGGCGACCTCGAGGTTGAGGTAGTACTCGGACGTCGCTTCGTCGATCGGACGGATGCGCGCCTCGACGAGCTTCCCGACCGACGCGCTCGAGTTCTTGCGCAAGTTGGTGGCGGCGTCGATGAGGTCACCGAGCACCGCGCTCGCCGTCGGCTGACCACCCGCCCCTCGCCCGTAGAACATGAGGTTGCCAACGGCCTCGCCCTCGACGAACACTGCGTTGTAGCTGTCGCGCACGCTCGCCAGAGGATGGCTGAACGGGACCATCGACGGATGCACCCGCACCCCGATGGAGTCGTTGACCGACTCGACGATGGCGAGCAGCTTCACGACGTAGCCGAGACGCTTCGCGAACGCGATGTCCGCGCCGGTGATGCCGCTGATTCCTTCGTGGTACACGTCGCCGGCCACGACGCGAGCGCCGAACGCGATGGACGCGATGATCGCCGCCTTGGCGCCGGCGTCGAACCCCTCGACGTCCGCGGTCGGATCACGCTCCGCATATCCGAGGCTCTGTGCCTCGGAGAGCGCCTCCTGGTACGACACGCCCTCCTCGGTCATGCGCGTGAGGATGTAGTTGGTCGTGCCGTTGACGATCCCCATCACGCGAGTGATGCGCTCGCCGACCAATGATTCCCGCAGCGGCCGGATGAGCGGGATGCCACCGGCGACGGCGGCCTCGAAGAGAAGATCGACACCGGCATCGTGCGCCGCGGTGAAGAGCTCTGCGCCGATGTTGGCGAGCAGCTCCTTGTTGCCGGTCACCACTGGCTTCTTCGTGGCGAGCGCTCGGGCGATCAGCGTCCGAGCAGGCTCGATGCCGCCGATGACCTCGACGATGACATCGATGCTCGGGTCGTCCACGACCGAGGCGGCGTCGGTGGTGAGCACACCGGCCGGCAGCTCGACGCTGCGTTCCTTCGACGCGCTGCGCACCGCGACCGCGGCGATCTCGAGTTGCACGCCCGTCCGAGCCGCGATGTCCTCGCCGTGGCGCTGGATCAGGTCGACCAGCGATCCGCCGACGTTGCCGCACCCCAGCAGGCCGACACGGACCTGGTGCGGCGGCGCGTCGTGATCACTCACGACCCCGAACGGTAGTTGCACGCTGCCGGGGCACCGGAAGTCAAATCCCACCGGCTCACCCGAGATCGGTGAGCAGAAGATCGTCGAGCGACTCCCGACGAACCACGAGGCGGGCTTCGCCGTCCCTGACGAAAACGACGGCTGGTCGTGGGACCTTGTTGTAGTTCGATCCCATCGAATGGCCGTAGGCGCCCGTGACAGGCGTGGCCAGCAGATCCCCCACCGCGAGGTCGGCAGGAACGTCCGCATCGAGGACGAGCCGGTCACCCGACTCGCAGTGCTTGCCGACCACTGTCACCGTTCGGGTGCGGTCGGCGAACGGCGCGCGCGGCAGGAAGGCCTCGTAGCCGCTGCCGTAGAGAACGGGTCGCGGGTTGTCGCTCATGCCGCCGTCCACCGATACGTACGTGCGGATGCCCGGCAGGTCCTTCACCGTGCCGACGGTGTAGAGCGTGATGGCCGCACCGGCGACGATCGCTCGCCCTGGCTCCGCGGTGACGCGTGAGGTGATGCCAGCGGCCCGCGCCGGCTCCGCGGACGGAACGAGCCCATTGCGCAATTGTCGGGGCCTCTTCTCCATCGACGTACGCGACGCCGAGGCCGCCGCCGATCGAAAGCTCTTCGAGATCGAGTCCGTCGAGGAACGGAGCGACGACGTCGATCGCCTGATGGAAGAAGTCGGCGACGAAGACCTGGCTCCCGATGTGCAGATGGACGCCTGCGAGCGCGACCGACGTGCTCGTGCCGGCACGCTCGATCGCTTTGGTCGCGTCTCCCGACGCGATGCCGAACCCGAACTTCGAGTCGATCTGACCGGTCCGGATGAACTCGTGCGTGTGCGCTTCGACGCCGGGCGTAAGGCGCATCAGGACGCGAGGCGCGAGTCCGTCCTCCGCATGGAGCGCGTCGAGCCGGTCGAGCTCGTCGAACGAATCGACCACGACGGTCGCGCGCGACCTCGCGGGCCCGTCGCAACTCCTCCACACTCTTGTTGTTGCCGTGGAGAACCAAACGGTCGCCCACCGCACCGGCTGCGATCGCCACGTGCAATTCGCCTCCGGTCGCCACGTCGAGGACCATGCCCTCGTCGAGCGCGAGACGCGCCATCGCTCGACAGAGAAACGCCTTGGTCGCGTACGCCACGCCGTCCGGGAAGGCGGCGACTGCTTCGCGACAACGCGCCCGTAGATGTGTCTCGTCGTACACGAACAACGGGGTGCCGTACTCGTGCGCGAGCGCAGCCGTCGAGCAGCCGCCGATCGTCAGCCAGCCGGCGTCGTCGACGGATGCGGTGTCCGGCAACAAGTGTCGGGACACAGGCAGGCTCATGTTTCCGTGGGAGCTGCGCCCCCAGACCCCATCTGCGTGCGGCTCGCTGGCGCTCGCGCGCCCGCCATGCGCTCCCTACGGTCGCTCATGCGCCTTACATCGACTCCGGGGCAGACACGCCGAGCAGTCCGAGCCCGATGGCGAGACCGACTCGCGCCGACTCGACCAGCCACAGCCGCGCCTGCGTGATCTCGGGCGGGACGTCCTCACCGATCACGTAGCACTCGTGATAGAAGCTGTGGAAACGGTCGGCGAGCTCGCGCACCCACGTCGTGACCTTGTGTGGCGCCCGCTCCACACACGCCATCGCGACGACGTCAGGAAGCTCGAAGAGCGTCCGGAGCACCTCGAGCTCGCGCTCGTGCGTCAACAGCGACAGGTCGGCGCGTCCGAGCGGTACGCGTTCGATCCCTCCTGCCGCCGCCCGGCGAGCGATGCCCGCGATGCGAGCGTGTGCCATCTGCACGTAGAAGACCGGGTTCTCCATCGACTGCGCTGTGATCAGCTCGAGGTCGACGGTCTGCCTGCTGTCGAGCGATTGGAGCAAGAACGTGAGTCGCGCCACATCGGGACCGACAGCATCGAGCAGGTCGTCGAGCAACACGAGATCGCCGGCGCGCTTGGACAGCCTCACCGGCTCGCCGTGACGGACGAGCAGAACGAGCTGGCCGAGGATGATCTCGAGCTCGTCGGGATCGTGCCCGAGCGCCTGGATGCCGACTTTCAATCGTGGGGCGTAGCCGTGATGGTCGGCGCCCCACACGTCGATCAGGAGATCGTTCCCACGAGCGAACTTGTCGCGGTGGTACGCGATGTCCGGCAGCAAGTACGACGGCTCGCCGTCCGACTTGACCAGCACGCGGTCCTTGTCGTCACCGAAGTGGGTGGTGCGCAGCCAGATGGCGCCGTCGGACTCGTACACCTCCCCCCGCTCGCGCAACTCCTCGAGCGTGGCTTCGACCGCGCCGCTGTCGACGAGCGACTGTTCGCTGAACCACACGTCGAACTCGACGCCCATGCCGCGCCAGCGTCGCCGACAGATCGCGCCGCACCCGCTCGTAGCCCCACGCCGTGGGGTCGACACCATCGGGCATCTCCGCCGCCCACTCTTGGATGTAGTCGCCCTTGTAGCCGTCGGCGGGGACCGGAAGTCCAGCCTTGGCGGCCGCGAGCGATTCGGCGAACAGGCGCATCTGCGTGCCGCGGTCGTTCAGGTAGTACTCCCTGGTCACCGCGTAGCCGCAGCGCTCGAGGATGTTGCTGAGCGCATCGCCGTACGCCGCCCACCGTCCACCGCCGGCGTGAAGTGGTCCGGTCGGGTTGGCGGAGACGAACTCGACGTTCACCGTGCGTGCCAGTGCCGAAGTCGTGGCTGCCGTAGGCGCGCTCGCCTTCGGTCACGACGTCCATCAACACATCGGTCAGCCATGTCGGTCGAAGGTGGAAGTTCACGAAGCCGGGACCCGCCAGCTCGACCCGCTCGACGTGCGCCGGCGGCTCTGCCGTCAGTTGCTCGACGAGAGCGGTCGCCAGCTCGCGAGGCGGGCGACCCGCCTGTTTCGCCATGGCCAGTGCCACGTTCGACGACCAGTCCCCGTGCTCCTGCCGTGCCGGCCGCTCGAGCTGGACGGACGCAGGCGGATCGACACCGACTGCCGCGAGGGTGTCGCGCACGGACCGTTCGAGACTGTCGCGGATCACGGATGGAGCTCCGGCCGGTTCAGCTGGATCGCTTCGATGCGGTCGACGCCTCGTGCAGCTTCAGGGTTGCCGAACCATCTCCGAGCACGAGCACCACGCTGTCCGGCATCCGTCAATCCTACGTGACGGCCCCACCGCGGAAGAACGCGATCCGATGTGCCACTGGACCCCCTTCATTCCCCGCAGATTGTCACTCAGCCCGAACTGGCACCGACTCGAACTCGTGCCTCTGTGTCGACTGAGCCACCGGATCCGTGGCTGAACTGACACAGACGCGTCCGGCCTTGCGTCTGTGTCGACCGAGCCACGGGAATCGGTGGCTCAGACGACAATGTGCGCGGAGGGGGGCGGCGCGGGCTCAGCCCGCAGCGAAGTCGACGTCGGCGGTGTCTACCGTTCGGCCGCGACGCCCCGGCGCGCTCTGGTACTGCCAGTACAGGTTCGTGTGCGCGATCACCTGGTCGGGCGGTGGAGCGCCATACGCGCTGAGGTCCTCCGTGGTGTGAGCGTCGGCGACCAGGGTCACGTCGTACCCGCGCACGAAGGCGCCGTGAAGAGTCGACCGGACGCAGGCGTCGGTCTGCGCTCCTGTGACGACGAGGCGGCCGACCGCCCGCTCGGCGAGGAGCGCCTCGAGGTCGGTCTCCTCGAACGAGTCGCCGTAGGTCTTGTACACGAGCGGCTCGGAATCTCCACGGACCACCTCCGGCACGAACTGCCACCTCTCGGACTCCCACGGGAGGTTGTCGTCCGAATGCTGCACCCACACGATGGCCACGTCTTCCGCACGAGCCCTACCGACAAGGGTGTTGATGTTGGCGATCACGCGGTCGCGATCCTGCGTGCCGTCGACCACGCCGTTCTGCACGTCGATGACCAGGAGCGCGGTGTTCGGCCGATCGGTGAACGACGCCATCGGGCCTCCTAGATCCTCTCCAGAACGACCACGGGTAGCTGTCGCGTGGTCTTCTGCTGGTACTCGTTGAAGTGCGGCATCAGCGCGGCTTGCGCTGCGAACAACCTGTCGTGTTCCTCGCCTCGCGCCGTCGACGCCTTGGCATCGAACCTCTCGTCGGGTAGCTCGACCGTGACGGTCGGGTTGGCAACGAGGTTGTGGTACCAGTCCGGGCTCGTGGGCGCTCCGCCCTTCGACGCGATGATCACCAAGCGGTCGCCGGACCTCGTGTACACCACCGGATTGGTCCTCGTCCGGCCCGACTTGGCACCTGTCGTGGTGAGCAGCAGCAGCGGTGCTCCCTCGAACGGACCGGTCACCTTGCCCTTGTTCGCACGGAACTCGTCGATCAGGTTGCGGTTGAACTCGTTCACCTCGGCCACCGAGTCGACGGTATCGACGGCTCGTCGCAACCGCACCCACCGCAGGCTGTGGACTGCACTGAGCGCCCCGCGGTCGGCTGGTCGACGGGCAAGAACCGGGATGTGGATTTGAGTAGCAACTACTCAGGGGTCTCCGTGTGCAAGGGCGCATGCTGCCGTCATGGACGAAGAAGCACAGGACATGCCCTACCTCAAGTTCCTCAGCGCCGAAGTCGTGACGCCAGTCGTCACCGTCGAGACGGCCGGGGTGTGGGGGACATACGAGGTCGTCAACATCGGCACGGCGCCGACGACCCGGGAGGACTCGGTCACGGCGTTCGTGTCGTACCGCGGCGCCCAGATCCATTACGTGACACACGAGTTCGAGCCGGTAGTCGAGGCCAACGGTGGCTCGCGCAAAGGGAACTTCCACTGCGGCTTCGAGGCGCTGCCGTACCCGGGTGACTGGGAGCTCAGCCTGCAGATAAACCGCGGGATCAACAAGGGGATCAGCGACGTGGTGACCATTCCGTTCCAGGTCGTGCAGGCCGCGCACGTGTGACTCGAATTCAGCAGCGCCCCCGGCGCGAATCGAACGCGCGCACACGGCTCCGGAGGCCGCTGCTCTATCCGCTGAGCTACGGGGGCCAGCGGGATCGCAACCCTACCCAATCAGCAAGTGACGCCCGGCGGGGGTTGCCCCGGCGTGATGCCGACCAATGTGGTCGACGTCGTGGTCGGAGCGGGAGCAGTGGTCGGAACCGAGCCGGCAATGGGCAGCGGCGCGGTCGTCGGGTTGGGCGACCTCGGCGTCTGCATGACCGTGGTGAAGTCGGTCCCGGTGACGAGCGTCAGATGGTTCGATTCGAGCGAGGGATCGGCCGTCTGGGTGGCGGCCGCCGTCAGGTGGCGAGCGAGGAGGTCAGCGGCCTGCTCCGATCCCGGTGCGTACTTGATGATGGTCGTCGGCCCCGCTGCGGCGTTCGATGCCGGACCGACCGCGAACCCCACCGCCGTCAACGCCTGACCGACATCGCGCGCCTGGCCCGGGACACCGGTGCCGTTGAGCACGTTCACCGAGACCGCGTGCTCCGCGAGAGACCCGGGGTCCTTGCCGCGGAACACGTCGAGGATCGGTTGCGCCTCATCCTCTTGCAGCAACAACACCGCGGCGCCGCCGTCGGTCATGTGGTCAGTCGCAGGCAGCGAGTAGGTCTCGATGGTGTTCGGATCGAGATTCTGAAAACGCACTCGCAAGTCGTTCAGGTCACTTCGGTCGATCGTCTGATCGAGCGTCACGCTGTTCGTCGCCACGCTGAGGAGATCGAAGAACGTCTTGGGGTTCGTGATCAAGCCCATCGACAACGCCTTGTGCAACGCCGTTCGGACGAAGATCTGCTGACGCGTGATCCGACCGAGGTCCTGGGTCTGATCCTCCTGCCAGCGGCCTCTACCGTCCTTGAACTGCAGATGCCGCGACCGTGCGAACGCAAGCGCCTGATCGCCGTCGAGCGTCACGCAACCCGGTTGCTGGATGTTGAGCCCGGTGTTGCCATCACGCATGGCCGTGTCGAAGTACATCGGCACTCCGCCGATCGCGTTGACGAGATCCCTGAACCCGCGGAAGTCCACCTCGATGTAGTTGTTGACGACGACGCCGAAGTCGTTGCGGATCGTGTCGACGAGCACTTGCCGGCCGCGGCCGTACGCGGCGTTGATGCGATCGTTCTTACCGGAGTCAGCGATGGGCAACCACAGATCGCGCGGGAACGACAGCATCTTCACGGTGCCGGCGATCGGGTCGATGCGGACGAGCAGGATCGTGTCGGATCGCTTGCCAGCGGGTTCTCCCGGCCCGAGGAAGGCGCCGGCGGTGGGGTCGTTCGCGTCGACGGTGTCGCGGCTGTCCGACCCGATGATGAGGTAGTTGCGCGGCTCGTTCCGTCCTGCGCTGTCAAGTTGGAGGTTGGCGCGGCCGAACCGGCCCGTGGCCCAGTACACGTACCCGACGAGGGACGCGGCCGCGACGCAGAAAGTGGTGAGGACGACGCCGCTGCTGATGGCCAGACGCTGGAGCCACGTGCGGTGCGAGCGGCCGGCCATATGTCTGGCGCCGGTCGACATGACGGTCAACGACGGTAGCGCGGGAGGCTGCATCCCCTCGGTCACCCACGCGCTGACCAGCCGACCACGTCGTGCACCGAGATCACGATCGCAGGTCCTGTCGGGCGCACGTCCAGGTACTGCTGGTACTTCGCGACGAGCGGCCGAAGCAGCGCGCCGTCGGGGTCCTCGTCGACCGCTGCCATCCCCCGCAGACGTACCCACCACAGTCTCGACCACTCGTCTTCGTAATGGTCGACGAGCAGCGTCACCTCGGGATGGGAGCGGATGTTGTCCAGTCGCTGCAGCCGCGTCGTGCGCTTCGGCTTGTGGTCGACGGCAGTCACGATCGTGTCGTCGTCGACGAACGCGAACGCGATCGGGACGAGGTCGATCTGCCCTCTGGGGTTCTGCGTCGCGAGGCGGGCGACGCGCGCCGAGGCGACGTCAGCCGGGCTTGGGTTCTCTGGGTAGGCCAAGTACTCGCCCGCTCACGACGGCTTCGGTTCCTTCGGCAAACCAAGCACTCGCTCGCCGTGATGTCGCGGGGGCTGCGCCCCCGAACCCCATCGCCCCTCGGCTCGCTGGCGCTCGCTCGATGGGCCGGCTCGCTCGCTCACGACGGCTTCGGTTCCTTCGGCAAACCAAGCACTCGCTCGCCGACGATGTTGCGCTGGATCTCCGCCGTGCCGCCCCAAATCGTCTCCGACCGCGAGAAGAAGAACGATGCCTGCATGATCGACACCGGGTAGTCGGCTCGCCCGTGGCGGCGGCCGTAGCCCGGGACGTACTCGTCGACGTCGGTGACCTTGCTGCTCAGGATCTGTGCGTACGGACCGAGGATGTCCATCGCCAGGTTCATCGTGTCGCGGTGGGCTTCGGACCAGAACATCTTGTTCGTCGCTCCGAGCGCGGCGACGCCGGGGTCCTTGCGCCCCTGTACCGCGGCCGTGAGGGTTCGGTAGCCGTTGATCCGCATGATCTGGATCTTGGACCACTGCCGCATCAGATCTTGACGGACAGCAGGGTCATCGATGCGTCCGTTGTTGCGCGCACTGGTGATGATCGCGTCGAGTTCCTTCTCGAACCGCCGGTGGCTCGTCGTCGCCGACGATCCTCGCTCGAACCCGAGCGTGGTCATCGCGACCTTCCAGCCGTTGTTGAGGCCGCCGACCACGTTGTCCTTCGGGGAGCGGGCATTCGAGAAGAACACTTCGTTGAACTCAGCCGATCCGTCCGGCTGCACGATGGGCCGAACCTCGATCCCTTCTTGCTTCATGGGGACGAGCAGGTAGCTGATGCCGGCGTGCTTGGGCGCCTGCGGGTCCGTGCGCGCCAGCAGGAAGATGTAATCGGCGTACTGCGCCTGCGTCGTCCAGATCTTCTGGCCGTTGACCACCCACTCGTCGCCGTCTAGCTCGGCTCGGGTCTTGAGTCCGGCGAGGTCTGAACCGGCATCGGGCTCGCTGAAGCCTTGGCACCAGGAGATCTGTCCGGAAAGGATCTTCGGGAGGAACTCCTTTTTCTGTTCCTCGCTCCCCCACTGCAGGATCGTCGGGCCGACCAATGTGTCGCCGAAGAAGTCGGCTCGCAGCGGCGCGCCCGCACGGGCGAACTCCTCGTTGAGCACGACGTTCTCCATGATCGACAGGCCCTTGCCGCCGTACTCCTCGGGCCAGGACGCACAGATCCAGCCGCCGTCGAACAGCTTCTGCGTCCACTCCTCCTGGAACTTGCGCCGCTCCTCCGGCGTCATCGAGAAGTCTTCGTCGAACCAGCCGCCGGGCAGGTTCTCCTCGAGCCACGCCCGAATCTCCGTGCGAAACGCCTCGGCCTCGGCGGGGTAGGTCAGATCCATGGGGAAATCTTGACCTCGGGGTCAAGTGGCGGTCTAGTTCGGGCGTGCTGGAGGATCTGCAGGCCATCACCGCTCTCGTGTACCGCTACGCCGACCTGATCGACGCCGGTGACCTCGACGGCCTGGCGGCGCTGTTCGAGCACGCCACGTGGGGGGCCGGAACGAGGACCGAGCGACTGCACGGGGCCGAGGCGGTGCGTAAGGGCTACGGCGGGGTGATCCTCTACGAAGACGGGACTCCTCGCACGAAGCACGTGATCACCAACCTCGTCGTCGACGTCGACGGAAGTTCTACCCACGCCACCGCTCGCTCGTACTTCACGGTGCTGCAGGCGACGGACGAGGTCCCCCTTCAGCCGATCATCGCCGGCCGCTACGAGGACCAGTTCGAGAACGTCGACGGCACCTGGCGCTTCAGCGAGCGGATCATCCATCCCGACTTGCAGGGCGACCTGTCGAAGCACATGCGAGGTCCGACTCGGTGACCCGTTAGTTTTCGAGTGATGGCGATCACCGAAGACGCGCCTGCTCCCGCAAGCGAGCGTTGGACCGCGGAGTGGAAGGAGCTCTACGAGGAGGTCATCGACGGCGGTCTGTGCACCGGGTGCGCGGGGTGCGTGATCGCCTGTCCGCACGACGTCATCGGCTACGACGACACCAACGGTCGCTACAAGCCGTTCCATCTCGAAGACGAGCTCGGGCCGACCGATTGCACACACGGCGTGAAGGGATGCACCTCGTGCACGTGTGCGTGCCCGCGGTTCCGCGCCTGGGAACCCGAAGCCGACGAGCACCTCTTCGGAAGAGTGCGCCGGCCAGACGAGCCGTCGGGCATCTACCAGGACATCCTGCTGACCCGCGCCCGCGACGACAACGTGCACGAAACCGGCCAGGACGGCGGGTTCGTGTCCGCCATGCTCATCTGGCTGCTCGACAACGACTACATCGACGGCGCGCTCACCTCGTACCTCGAAGGCGAGAAGGGCGACTGGAAGGCGATCCCCGGTGTCGCTACGACCACCGAAGAGGTGCTGAAGGGCGCCGGCAGCCGATACACGTACTCGGCCAACCCGATGGCCGTGTTCGACGCCCGCAAGCGGGGGCTGTCGCGCCTTGCGCTCGTGGGCATGGGATGCCAGACGTCGAGCCCGCCGGTGATGTGGCATCGCAAGGTCGGCAAGTCGTCGAAGCCCTTCATCTTCACAATCGGGCTGTTGTGCTCGAAGAGCTTCGACGACGCCATCTTCGAGGAGCTGTTCGAGACCAAGTACGGCCTGCGCAAGCAGGACATGGTCAAGATGAACATCAAGGGCGTCTTCCAGATCTGGATGAGGGACGGCAGCTACCACGAGATCAACCTCAAGGAGTGCCACGCCTGGACACGCGAGGGATGCAACACGTGTCCCGACTTCGCTGCCGAGCACGCGGACATCTCGACCGGCGGCATCGGCAAGTACGCCGACTGGACGCTGACCGTCGTGCGCACCGACCTCGGCCGCGAGGTGATCAGTCGGATGATCGAAGACGGCACGATCGAGGCACGACCCGGTGACGAGGACCCCGGGGCCATCGCGCTCATGCACAAGCTGTCGAAGAAGAGCCGCGAGCGCTGGCCCGCGTCGGCCGTCGACTTCCCCCGCTAGCTTCGTTTGGGCGTTCTGTCATCCTCTCGACGACGGCACGCCCAAGCGTCGTCAGGTGAGTCAGCTCGAGGCGTCGTTCGAGCTCGACGACGAGGTGCTCGAGCTCGACCCGCTGAGGCGCGACCCGCAGTCACTGACGATCGACAGGATCTCGTCGGGAACAGCCTCCGGATCCTTCTGCAACTCCTTGTCGATCTCAACGTAGCGATCGAACGGGATCCGCTGCGTGATCTCGTCGTACGTGCACTTGCAGATCGGTTCCGGCTGCTGCTCCTTGTGCACGCATGTCTCCATGAACGCACCCTGGGTGTCTCGGCCGTAGCCGCTGGCGCCGCCGGAACACGCGGTCAGCACGGCGAGCGCGATCACGAAGTGCCGAATCCGCATCAAGCCGACACTAAGCGACCGCATCCGCGATCTGGCGCGCACGTCGGAAGACGGCGTCGAGCATGTCCGGAGTGAGCTTGCCGGTGAACGTGTTCTGCTGGCTGACGTGATACGAGCCGAGCAGCCTGCGGCGATCCCCGAGCGAGGCTTCCGCGCCGTGAGCAAAGCGCGGCTTCGGTCGGACTCGATACTGCACGCACACGGCATCCCATCCGTACTGGCCGAGCGCGACGACGACCCGCACCCGTGGAAGGAGCACGAGCTCGCGCTCGAGGAAAGGGCGGCACGTGTCGCGTTCCCAAGGCGTCGGTCTGTTCTCTGGGGCGCGCACTTGACAGTCGCGGTGATGAAGCAGTCTGTGAGCGCGAGGCCATCGTCGCGGTGCTGGCTCGACGGCTGGTTGGCATAGCCCGTCCGGTGCAGCGACGCGAACAGGAAGTCACCCGAGCGGTCACCGGTGAAGACACGCCCGGTTCGGTTGCCGCCATGAGCGGCAGGCGCGAGGCCGACGATCAACAGCCGCGCAGCAGGATCACCGAATCCCGGGACCGGCTTCGCCCAGTATTCCCACGAACGGAAGCGCGCGACCTTGTCACGCGCGACCTGCTCACGCCACGCGACCAGACGCGGGCAGGCATGGCACTCGACGACCTCGCGTTCCACCGCTCGGAGGGAGTCCATCCGGCCCAACGGTAGGTTGGCTCGGTCATGCCACGATCCAAGCCATCCCCTGGGACCCTCGTGTTCCTCGTTCGCCACGGACAGACACCGACGACCGGTACAACGCTGCCGGGACGCGGCGAACGGGCTGCATCTCGCCGACAAGGGCCGCGAGCAGGCGAGCGCGGTGGCGGAGCGACTTGCGCCGTTCAAGGGCAAGGTGGCCGCGGTCTACGTGTCGCCGCTCGAGCGCACGCGGGAGACGGCGAGCCCGATTGCCAAGCAGCTCGGATTGCGCGTGCGCACCTCGCGAGGACTGCTCGAGTGCGACTTCGGCGACTGGACCGGCCAGGACCTCAAGACGCTGGTGAAGCTGCCGGAGTGGAAGCAGGTGCAACGCTATCCGAGTGGCTTCCGGTTCCCCTCCGGGGAGTCGTTCGTCGCCATGCAGACCCGCATGGTCGACACTGTCAATCGCCTCGTCGAGTCGCATCGCGGCAAGGTCGTCGTCGCGGTGTCGCACGCCGACCCGATCAAAGCCGTGGTCGCGCAAGCGGTCGGGACGCACCTCGATCTCTTCCAGCGCATCGTTGTCTCGCCGTGTTCGGTGACGGCAATCGCATATGGGACCGACAGTCCGGTCGTGCTGTGCGTCAACTCCATTGGCCGCGATCTGACGACGTTGGCGCCGTCATGAGCGAGCGAAGCGATCGTCCTTCGTTCGACGTCGCGGATCCCATCGTGTTCACCGCCGGAACCATCGGAGCTCCCGGCCAGCGCGTCTTCTATCTGCAAGCGCAAGGTGACGGTGTCGTCGTCACGCTCAAGTGTGAGAAACAGCAAGTCGGCGCGCTCGCCGACTACCTCGCGGGCCTGCTCGCCGACCTGCCGACGGTCGAGCAGGCGGCGGTGCCGACACTGCTCGATCTGGTCGAACCCATCGTCCCCGAGTGGTCGGTCGGCACACTCGCCGTCGCGTGGGACGACACGAACGACCGCATGGTCCTCGTCGCCGAGGAGTTGCTGACGGAGGAAGAGCAGGAAGTTGCCATTGACGTGGCGCGGGCGCGGTTCCTCCTGACGCGAGCGCAGGTTGCTGCGTTCGTCGACCGGGCACGAGAGCTCGTCGCCGGTGGCCGCCCACCGTGTCCGTTGTGCGGGGGCCCGCTCGATCCTGAGGGCCACGCGTGTCCGCGACTGAACTGATCGACCTGCTCGACAGAGGCGACGTGACGGTCAAGGGCCGCATGCCGTGGAGCTCGAACGCGACCTTTCTCGTCGAGGTGTGCGGGGACAGTCGCCTGACGCTCGCGGTGTACAAGCCATCGCGCGGCGAGCGTCCGTTGTGGGACTTTCCCTCGGGACTCGGACGGCGTGAAGTCGCCGCATACCTCTTGTCGGAGGCGTTGGGATGGGGCATCGTGCCGGAGACGGTGTGGCGCGAATCAGCGCCGCTGGGTCCCGGCTCGCTGCAACGGTTCGTCGAGGCCGATTTCGAGCACCACTACTTCACGCTGTACGAGGAGAAGAGCGAGCGCTGGCACGACGAGCTGCGGCGGCTGTGCGTGTTCGATCTGCTGGCCAACAGCACCGACCGCAAGAGCGGCCACTGCCTGTTTGTCCCCGGCGCTGAAGGGGGCCACATCTACGCCGTCGACAACGGCTTGAGCTTCCACGCCGAGTTCAAGGTGCGCACCGTGATCTGGGAGTTCGGCGGCGAGGACATCCCCGATCCTCTGCTTGCGGATGTGGCGACGTTCGTGGACCACGGCATCCCGGACGCGCTCGCTTCGCTGCTCGACCCGTTCGAGCGCGAGGCGCTGCTGGCGCGAGGGCGTGCGCTGGTTCGCGAGCGTCGCTTCCCGATCGACGGGACCGGTCGCCGCTATCCCTGGCCGCTTGTCTGACCCGGGCGATCCCGAGCTCGACGAGCTGCTGCGCGACGTCGAGCGGCTGTGCAGCGCTCGCGACTGGTCAGGCCTCCTCGCACTGCGTGCGCGAGCCGCGCTCGTCGCACGAGCGAGGACGGCAGCATTGGCCGGCGGCCGAATACGCGGAATATCGGCTGGCGCTCGAAGCTCCTGGCGCGTTCGCCGCGCAGGTGCTCGTCGAAGGTGCGGGAAGATTCGCCCTCGGACCGCTCACCGAGGTGGCGGCTTCGACGCACACCTGGGAGGAGCTGGCGCCTGGCCTCGACAGCGGCCCTCTCGCCGCGATCACCGCGCATGAACGGGTTGTCCGCGGCGAGGACCTCACGGGCGACGACCGCGTCGATCCGTCCGTGTTGACCGTGCCGCTCGTGCTACTGGAGTGGGAACCGGCCTATCCCGTCGCGACCTATCACGCCGACAAAGCTGACCTTCCCGCGCCAGCGGAGCCGGAGTTCGAGCCGCTCGACCTGCCGCTCGCTCCGTTCGAATACACCACAGACGTCGACGAGGCGCACGCGCTGCGCGGACTCACGGCGACGTGGATCGACGAGTCGCACGGACACGCCGACGCGGTCGCCGTGAACGGAACGGCGTTGCACGCCGTCGCGGCCCTGGGAATGACCCAAGCACGGGTCGCACGCCTGACTCCGGGCCAGGCGTTCGCATGGATGAGCTGGGCGGCTGCGAGCGGCGGCGCGAGCGGACGGCGTCGCGGAATGGCATGGGGTCGCTACTTGGCGTGGGAGTGCGCGTCGATCTTGCTGCAGGTCGACATGGAGGACGTCGGTATCCACGTCAATGAGCTCGCGTGGTTCGCGTGGGATCCCCTCACGGCGCAGGTTGGATGGTCGCTGCGGCTCGCGGTCGAGGATCCCGCCAACGGATGCGCGTGGGCAGTCTCCGCGTCCGATCAGGCAGACACGGGGCCGAGCACGCGATCGAGATAAGGGTTGGCGAACCGACCCTCGGGATCGAGCTTTGCCCGCACTGCCTGGAACGCGTCCCACCCGGGGTAGCGCCCCGCCAGTGTCGCCGCCGACTGGAAGTGCATCTTGCCCCAGTGCGGCCGGCCGCCGTAGTCGTTCATGATCCCTTCGACGCCCTGGAAGTACTGGTCGTAGGGCGTGCCCCAGTACACATGCACCGCGATGTAGCCGGTCTCCCGTCCGTGTGCCGTCGACAACGGGATGTCGTCGGGAGCGACGACGCGCACTTCCACCGGGAAGCTGATCGGGACACCGAGTCGGTCGACGAGTGATCGCACGCGGTTCAGCGCTTCGGGAATCGCGGTCCGCGGGATCGCGTACTCCATCTCGTAGAAGTGCACGAGGCGCGGGCTCGTGAACACCTTGTCGCTGCGATCCGTGTACTCGACCTTGCTGGACGCCGACGGGATGATCTTGGCGAGCCTCGGGATGGCGCGCGGCCACGTCCTGCCCAGCCGGCACAGGAGACCGAAGGCGCCGTTGGTGAGGACGACGTCGTCGAGGTACTCCTTGGTCCGCGTGCGTGGCGCCGGGGGCTCTTGCGTGCGCGTGTTGCGCTTGGTCAGAGCCCACCGTGTGTGGGGCACCCAGTAGAACTCGACATGATCGGTCGAGTTCATGAACCCGTCGAAGTCACCGAGCACGTCGTCGACCGGCATGGGTTCCTCGACGGCATGCAGCCGGAACGCCGGCACACATCGGAGCGTGACCGTTGAGACGATGCCCAAGGCGCCGAGGCCGACACGCGCAACCTCGAACACGTCGGGATTGGCGTCCTTCGAGCAATCGAGCACGGAGCCGTCGGCGGTGACGAGCCGCAGTCCGACAACTCGGCTCGAGATGTTGGCGAACTTCGTGCCCGTACCGTGCGTCGCCGTCGACGTCGCTCCTGCGATCGACTGATACGCGATGTCGCCCATGTTCTCGAGTGCCAGCCCGCGGTGATCGAGCTCGTCGCACAACTGCTGTAGCGGGATTCCTGCTTGCATCGTCACCGAGTCGGTGTCGGGATCGTGCTCGACGACCGCGTCGTAGTCCGACAAGTCGACGAGGTGTCCGTCGGTGCACGCGATCCCGGTGAACGAGTGGCCGGCGCCGACGACCTTGACGCGCCGTTCGCCGGACGCGGCCCGCTTCACGATGTCGACGAGCTCGGCCTCACTTGCAGGGCGCTCGTGCGCGAACGGCGCGCACGCCTGGTTCCGAGCCCAGTTCTTCCACAACTTCGGCACTTGGCGGGGCATGCAAGTCATTCTGGCGTCAACGACGGTGTCTATGTGCCGTGGTTGACGCCAGAACGCAGAAGGTCAGCCCTTCGCCTGGAGGGCCTCGATGAGTTTGGGGACGACCTTATGGACGTCGCCGACGATGCCGAGGTCGGAGATCGAGAAGATCGGAGCCTCGGCATCCTTGTTGACGGCGATGATGTTCTTGCTGCCCTTCATGCCGACCATGTGTTGGGTCGCGCCCGAGATCCCGAGGGCGATGTACACGTTGGGCTTCACGACCTTGCCGGTCTGGCCGACCTGGTGCGAGTACGGGACCCAACCGGCGTCGACGATCGCCCGTGACGCGCCGGGCGCGCCCTTGAGCAGCTTCGCCAGCGACTCCACCATCTCGTACTTGCTCGCCTCGCCGAGCCCGCGTCCGCCGGAGACGACCACAGCGGCTTCGTCCAGCTTCGGCCCCGTGGCTTCCTCGACGTGACGGTCGACGACCTTCGCGGCGCCGGTGGCGCCGAGATCGGGGACCGAGAGCCGCTCGACGGCGGACGCCCCGCCTCCGCTCTCCTCCGCCGCGAAGGACTTCGGCCGCACCAGCACGATGTTCGGTGTGCCTGCGGTCAGCTTCGTGCGCACGATCTGCGTGCCGCCGAAGATCGGCGTGCTCGCGACGACGGTGTCGCCGTCCACCGACAGCTCGGTGTTGTTGCTGAGCACCGGCTTGTCGAGCTTCACAGAAAGCCGCGACGCGACGTCGCGACCGTCATACGTGGTACCGAACAGGATGAGGTCGGGAAGATTGCCACCCTTGATTGCTTCCGCCATGGCAGCGCCGACGGCGGCGCCAGGGAGGTGGCCTTCGAGATCGCCGGTGGCGTACACCGTCGACGCGCCGTGCGCGCCGAGCGTTGCTGCCACGGCCTCCCCGCCACCACCGAACACGGCCTCGACGGTGTCACCGATCTCGCGCGCTTTGGTGAGCATCTCGAGCGTGATCGTCTTGACCTTGTCGTCGTCCGCCTCGGCATAGACCCAGACCTTGCTCAGTGGCATCAGATGACCTTCAAGTTCTCGAGGTAGGCGACGATCTTCTGGTAGCCCTCACCGTCGTCTTCGACGATCTCGCCGGCTTGACGTTCTTCTGCTTTGTCGACGGCGACGATCTCCTGGCCGGCGCCAGCCCATCCGACGACCGAGGGGTCGATGCCGAGGTCCGCGACCTTCACTTCGTCGACCGGCTTCGACTTCGCGGCCATGATCCCCTTGAAGCTGGGGTACCGCGGCTCGACCACGCCCGCAGTGACCGATACGACCGCCGGCAGGGGCGACTCGACCTCGTCGTAGCCGGCTTCGGTCTGGCGCTGCACCTTCACGGTGCCGTCCGCGACCTCGATGTGCTTGGCGAACGTGACCGACGGAAGCTCGAGCACTTCGGCGATCTGCTCGGGCACTGTTCCCGTGTACCCGTCGGACGACTCCGTGGCTGCCAGCACGAGATCGAACTCGGTGCGCTTGATGGCCGCCGCGAGGACCTTCGCCGTGTCGAGCGCACCGGCGCCTTTGAGCGCGTCATCGCTGACCAGGACCGCCTTCGCGGCGCCCATGGCGAGCGCTGTGCGGAGTCCGGAAGTCTCGCTGTTGGGCACCATCGAGACGAGGGTGACCTCGCCGCCACCGGCCTTGTCGACCAGTTGCAATGCCATCTCGACCCCGTACGAGTCGGACTCGTCGAGGATCAGTTTTCCATCGCGCTTCAACGTGTTGTCAGGATTGAGCGCCCCCGGCTCAGCCGGGTCGGGGATCTGCTTGACGCAGACGGCGATGTTCATAGCGTGCGATGTTGCCACCGGGAGCGAGGATGCGACCAAATCGGTAGCTTCTCGCCGAGTGCGCCTCCTGCTGGTCGTGAACGCGTCTGCTTCGGCGGTGACGGCACGCGGCCGGGTTGTGATCCAGAAGGCGCTGTCGGCCGATCACGACGTCACGGTGGCGGAGACGAATCGTCGCGGACATGCGACGCGCCTGGCGCAGGGGGCTGCCAACGACCGCGTCGACGTCGTGGTCTGCCTCGGCGGTGACGGCACGTTGAACGAGATCGCGAACGGGCTCGCGGGCACCGACACCGCCCTCGCCGCGCTTCCGGGTGGGTCGACCAACGTGTTCGCCCGGACGACCGGACTGCCGAACGATCCCATCGAGGCGACGGGCGCGCTGGTCGACGCACTCGGGAAGCAGCGGATCGAGCCGATCGGCCTCGGGTCCGTCAACGGCCGATACTTCCTGTTCCACGTCGGCCTCGGTTTCGACGCGGTCGTCGTGCAGCAGGTCGAGCGTCGAGCCGGACTCAAGCGGTACGCCGGCCACCTGCTCTTCATCTACGCGACGTTCTCGACGTGGTTCCGGCACTACGACCGGAGCCGCCCGCGCTTCGCCGTGCACTTCGCAGACGGCACCGTCGTCGACGACGGGTACTTCGGGATCTGCCTCAACACGAACCCGTACACGTATCTCGGCAACCGACCTTTCAACATCGCGCCCGACACGACGCTGGACCGCGGCCTGTCGATGTTCACGCTGCGGTCGCTGTCTCCGCTCGTGCTCCTCGGTGCTGCCTCGAAAGCTCTCGGTTTGGGGCGCGACCTTCGCCGGCAACGACGCGTGGACCTGCGCACGGACGTCGGCAAACTCACGGTGAACGGCTACGGCCCCTTCCCCTACCAGGTCGACGGTGACTACTTGGGCGAGACCGAGCAACTCGAGTTCCGTCACGAACCCGAGATCCTCCGCCTCGTTCAGCCGTAGCCGATCCAACTCCGCCCTGCGCCGACCGCCCCGGGCCCTGGTGCGCCCGGGGCGCGCACATTTGTCGCCCGGGCGCGCACATTGTCGACTCAGCCACCGAAACAGGTCGCCGAGCTGACACAGACATGCGACAGGTGAACTCTGTGTCGTCTCAGCCACCGCAACGGTGGCTCAGCAGACACAGACGCGAGCGATCCGGTGGGACCTACGCCACGGTCTCCTGCAGGATGGCTCGCGCCACGTCCGGGACGTTCGTCACGATGCCATCGACGCCGAGCGCCGCGAGCTCGGCGATGCGGCCCGGATCGTCGACGGTCCACACGTTCACTGCGAGGCCGCGGTCGTGACACATCGCCACCAGCGAGGCATCGACGGTCGCGTCGAACGGATGCAGTGCCTCGTGGCCGGCCGCGGCGACGGCATCGACGGCCCACTCGGGATCGTGCAGCGCGAACGTCAGCAACGCCGTGGCGACGGACGGTTCGAGATCGCGAAGGACATCGAGTGTCTCCGCGTGGAACGACGAGACCAGAATCGGCTGCGCCCGTGCGGCCACGACTGGCGCCACCTTGGCCGCGATCCTGCACTCGGGATCGAAGTCCGGGTCGCCCGGCAGGTTCTTGATCTCGACGTTGACTCCGAGGGGCTCGCAGGCATCGAGCGCTGAAATCAGATCCAGCACACCCGGAGGCAGGTCGGCGGCGTCGACGTCGACGATCGCCCGGCCGTCCGGCAGGTGGGCGTCGTGATGGATGGCCAAAGCACCGTCCGCAGTGCGGCGCACGTCGAGCTCGACCCAATCCGCACCCAGCGTCTTGGCCCCTTCAAAGGCCTCGGCCGTGTTCTCCGCGAACCGGGCGGAGGCCCCCCGATGTGCGATGACGAGCGTCACGCGCCGCTGACCTGCGGTATCGTCACGATCTCCTTGCCGCTCTGCACGATGCTTGTTACCCTCAGGTCACTTCCAGCCGCACCCATCGGTGTTTCCGCATGGGGCAGCATGTGAAGGAAGTCACAAATGCCCCGTCTGACGGGGTCCTGTATGGAGGATCGGTGGCGCTTCCGCTGTCCGTTGAGCCGTATTCGATCGAAGACGACGAGTGGCGGGACCATGCCGCCTGCCGCGACACCAATCCCGACCTCTTCTTCCCCGTGGGCACCACCGGGCCCGCCATCGAGCAGATCGCACAGGCGAAGGCCGTCTGCTGCGAGTGCCCTTCGCAAGCGCCGTGCCTCGAGTTCGCGCTGATGACGAACCAGGACTCGGGCGTCTGGGGCGGCACCTCCGAAGAAGAACGGCGCAAGATCAGAAAACAGTGGCTGGCGCGCCACAGGCGCGCCTCGTAGAACCTGACGCCGCGCGCCGAGGGAAGCGCCAGCGACGAGGCGCACTCGAGCGAGCGTATGCGAGCGAGAGCGACAGCATGGCTGGCGCGCCGCAGGCGCGCCTCGTAGCCCGCTCATTCGATCGACTCGGCACCGTTGCCGCGCAGCGGGACGAGCAGCTCGACCGTCGTGCCCGGCCGGTCGGTCGTGTAGTCACCTGACCACAGACGGATGGAGCCGCCGAGCTCCGAGGTGACGAGCGTGCGCACGATCGACAGACCGAGACCGGTGGACCGATCGAGATCGAACCCGTCCGGCAGACCGGTGCCGTCGTCGATGACTCGCACGACCAACTCGTCGCCCGAGCGCTCCAGTCGCACGACGACCAGACCGCCGTCGAGCTCCTTCTCCTCCGGGTACGCGTGGTCGAAAGCGTTCTGCAGCAGCTCGTTGAGGACCACCGCGAGGGGCGTCGCCACCGCGGCGGGCAGGTGGCCGACGTCGCCGTCCACGCGACAGCGGACCGGCCGCTCGGGCGAATGGAACGCTTCCTCCACCATCCGGCACACGGGACGCACGATGTCGGCGAACGGAACGTCCTCGCCCGCCTCTCGACTGAGAATCTCATGCACGAGCGCGATCGAACGGACTCGGCGCACCGACTCCTCGATCGCAGCCTTCGCTTCGCGCTGACGCCAGCCGACGCCCCTGCAGGCGAAGCAGCGAGGAGATCGTCTGCAGGTTGTTCTTCACGCGATGGTGGATCTCGCGGATCGTGGCGTCCTTCGAAAGCAGCAGCCGATCTCGCCGGCGGAGCTCGGAGATGTCGCGCACGAGCACGACCGCGCCTGAGACCTCCTCCTGTTCGACCAGCGGTATGCAGCGGAACAGCACGCTGATCTCGGGACCGACTTCGACCTCGTCCGTCACGGGCCCGGGAACCGGAAAAGGCCAACATGACCGGCGTTTCGTCGAGGCCGAGCTCGCGGAACCGCATACCATCGGCGTTCGTGTGCACACCGACGCGATGGAGCGCTGACACGGCGTTCGGCGACGTGTACACCACGCGAGCGTGCGAATCGAGCAGCATGACGCCGTCTCCGACGCGCGGTGCCTCCTCCGGCTCAGGTTCGTCGGTGTCGAACGGATACGTGCCGGCCGCGATCATCCGTGCGAACCGATTGAAGATGCCGACGTACGTGCGCTCGAGCTCGCCGGGCGGCCGGCCGAAGGTCAGCGCCGACTCGCGCGTGAGGACGCCGATCACCTGGCCGTCGAACCGCACGGGGATGGCGAGAACCCGCACCTCCTCCCTGAGCGCCGGAATGACGACGGTTCCCTCGACGATCTCACCGAGCCGGTGGCTGCTGACCACGACCGGGCGCTCGTCGTCGGCGACCATGGTGCCGACCCAGTCCTTGCGGTACACCGTTTGCGTCGTCGCTGGCCGAATCTGTCCGAGGACCACGAACCGTGCGGAGTCGGCGCTGCGCTCGGGCGCGTAGAGGAGGAGGTCGGCGAAGCAGAAGTCGGCCAGCAGGCCCCACGAGCCGACCAGGCGCTGGAGATGCGCGAGCTGGGGACCATCGAGGTCCGTGCGCATTCGCGCCAACTCCGGCAGCGAGGTCATGACTGTCTACGGTACGGGTCGGAGCATCAGGTACGGCGCAGCCGGCTACTGCACCGAGACGTCGGCCTCCGACGTCTCCCACGTCGCGGAGCAGTCGGGGCAGTGCTGAAACATCACCCCGCCCTTGACGTCGATGCCATCGAGGTACCCGTGTCCGCCACATGCGGGGCAGGGTGTCGGCCGACCGAACTCCTGGGCGGACGTCCGGTCGCGCAGATCGATCACACGCGGCTTTCTCTCCTTCCGAGAGAACAGTCCCATGAATCAACCCCCAATCGCCTACGAGAAGTGTACGGCATCGCGCGGACTGTGGTCGAACGGCTGTATTCTCAGGCGGTTCAGCGCCAGATCTTGTCGCCGAGGCGGACGAGTCCCGAGAGGTCGTAGATGTCGGTGTCGAAGTAGGGGGCGTTGGCAACGACGTCCGGGATGGACGACAGCTCGGCACGCGTCTCGGCCTCTCGGTTGGCGACGACTTGGAAGTTCAGGAAGCTGTTGCCGACCTCGCGCAGCACGCGTTCCAGGACCGCAGGGTCGCGTCCGTCGACGAGCTTGCCCGCGATCACGTTGGTCTCTGCGCACAGGCGCTGCGCGGTTCGCGTCGGCCTCGCGATCGAGGAGATACCCCGGCAGGACCTTGTTGAGCACGACGGCGCCGAGATGCAGCTCGCGGCTGCGCAGCTCGGATATGAAGTACTGCGCTTCGCGGACCGGAGCCGATTCGAGCGTCGACACCACGACGAACGTCGTGCGCCGGTCGCCCAGGACCCGGGTCACCGCATTCGCCCGCTTCACGAAACCGCTGTACATCGACTGGAACAGCATGAAGAACTCTGCGATGTCTTCGAGGAACTGGGAGCCGAGGATGCGGTCGGCGATCGTGTAGAAGGGCCGCGACGCGAAGTTGAGCACCCGTGACCTGGCGGGAACCGTCAGCCAGCGCAGGAACCGGCTCGAGAAGAAGTCCGCCATCCGGGCCGGTGCTTCGAGGAAGTCGATCGCGTTCCGCGTCGGGGGGGTGTCGACCACGATGAGGTCGTACGTGCCGGAGCTGTGGATGTCGTAGAGCCGCTCCATCGCGATGTAGTCGTGACTCTGCACGAACCAGCCCATGAGGTTCTGGTAGAGCGGGTTGGCCAGGATCGCGTCTCGGGTCTGCTCGTCCGGTGCGTGACGGCGGATCAGGTCGTCCCAGGACTGCTTCGTGTCCAGCATGGCGGCGTAGAGCTCGCCACGCGGCTCCACGCCCGCACTCGAGAACGCCTCCGGCGGGACGCGCGTCTCGACGTTGCCGAACTGTTCGAGACCGAGCGCGTTCGCCAGCCTCCGGGCCGGGTCAACGGTGAGGACGAGCACCTTGCCACCAAGATGAATGGCTGCCTCCGCAGCGGCCGCGGCCGCGGTCGTCGTCTTGCCGACGCCACCGGATCCACAGTGGATCACGATCTCCTTGGCTGCGAACAACTGCTCGAGCGAGCCCAAACGGTGGTTCGTCGCTCGGCTCGGCATCAGAATCCCAACTCCTCTCCAAGTGCTTCAGCAACGAGTTGGGTGGCGCGGACGCCGTGATGGCGCGTGAACAGCTCCGGAACGTAGAGAAGGTTCGTTCCGTGCTCGAGCCCGTCGCGCAATCGCGCCAGGTGGCCGGCACGGGTCCGTCGCAACCGCACCGCGAGCTCGGCGGCATCGAGTACGGGCTGCACGCCGGGGCCGGCCGCCGTTTCGAGCGCGCCGACCCGCGCCGGTTGCCGCAGCTCGTCGAAACACTCCTCTTCGGCGCGTCCGAACAGTTCCGGTAGCACACGGTTCACGACGACGGCGGCGAGATCGACGTTCGTGTCGTGCGCGATGCGTCCTGCGAGCTCGATCGACTCGTTGACCGGCATCTCCTCGGGCGCGGCCACGATGATCGCACCCGTGCGAGTGGGGTCGCCGAGGATGTCGAGCATCCATCCCGTCTGATCGCGCACCATGCCGACCTTGACGAGCTCGCGAATGTGGCCCGGCGCGGCGAGTTGCGCGACCACGTGTCCCGTCGCCGCCGCATCGACGACAACCAGGTCGTAATGGCGCTCGCGCACTTCCCAGAGGAACTTTCCGACGGTGAGCACTTCCTTGACGCCCGGTGCAGCCTGCGCGACGAAGTCGAAGGTGCGTGCGAGCGGCCCGATGCGCGCCACCAGTGGCACCTTGAGCTGGAGTCGCAGGTACTCCTTGAGCGACTCCTCCGTGTGCATCGACATCGCGAAGAGGTTGTGAGCGATCTCACGCGGCGTGAAGTCCGTCTCACCGACCTCGAAGAAGTCGGCGAGGTTGCCCTTCGCGTCGACCTCGCCGACGAGCGTCTTCTTGCCGTGCTGTGATGCGAGCAGCGCGAGCGCCGCCGCGATCGTGGTCTTCCCGACACCCCCCTTGCCGGTGACGAACAGCAACTGCCGTTCGAGCAGGTTCGGGTTCGGCATCCGCCAGCGCCTATGTAGCTCCGAAGCCGATGCGGCCGAGATCCGAGGCCGTGCCGAGCTCGACCCATGCCAGCTTGTCGAGCGCGATGCCGACCTGCCGTCCTTTCCGGTCGGTGATCCAGAAGATGCCGCCGCCGTTCGTAAGAGCTCGGTCCAGCGATCCCTTCACGGCCTCGGGATCGGTGCCGTCCGCCAGCTCGATCTCGATCTCGCGTGGGTTGTAGGTCACGCCGATTCGGACGTGCAAGGCTGCTCCTCGGGTTGGGGGCGGAAGGGCTTCGGCAGAGCGTCATCGTACGCGGTGAGGCCCGGACACCTACCCGCCGCGGCCGAAGCACCGCTCCCGTGCCGACGATCGTGCATTGACACGTCTTGGAGACCAGTCAATGCACGACGGTCACGTGAGTGCGGCGAACACGCGGCGAGTCCGAGGGGGTCCGGCTAGATGAGCTTCAGCTCGGGATGGAAGCGGCGGGTGGGCGCGAGCTCCTCGTCGATGCGTTCCGCGATGTCTCCGAAGACGCGCGCCGCTTCGCTGTCGGGCGCGACGGCAACGATCGGCGCGCCGACGTCGCCACCTTCTCGCATCGCAGGAACGAGTGGCACCTGTCCGATGAGCGGCACCTCGAGCAACTCGGCAAGATGCGCACCGCCGCCACGTCCGAACAACTCGTAACGCGTGCCGTCGTCGCCGGTGAACCACGCCATGTTCTCGATGATGCCCTTCACCTGCAGGTTGACCTTGTGCGCCATGAACCCGGCGCGCTGCGCGACTCGTTGCGCGGCGGGCTGTGGCGTTGTCACGACATACATCTCGGCCCGCGGAAGCATCTGCGCCAGCGAGATCGACACGTCACCGGTGCCGGGTGGCAAGTCGATGAGCAGGAACTCAGGATCGTCCCAGTAGACATCGGTGAGGAACTGCTCGAGCGCCTTGTGCAGCATCGGACCACGCCAGATGACCGGTTGGTCTTCGTCGGCGAAGAAACCGATGGAGATGCAGCGCACGCCGTGCGCTTCGGGCGGCAGCAACATCTCGTCGATCACGACGGGCGGGCGATCGACGCCGAGCATCTTCGGGATCGAGAAGCCCCACACGTCCGCGTCCAAGATGGCGACCGACCTGCCACGCTGGGCGAGCGCAACCGCGAGATTCGTCGTCACCGACGACTTGCCGACCCCGCCCTTCCCCGAAGCGACGAGCAACACACGAGTCCGTGACCCGGGGTCCGCGAATGGAATGGCACGACCCTCCGCATGACCGTGCGCCGCGTGCGTGCCGGCGGTCGACGCGGGGTCGCCGTGCAGCCGCTCGCGCAGCGCACGGAGCTCGTCCTCGCTCATGACCGTGAAATCGAGGGCAACGGTGCGAACTCCATCGAGCGCCCGCACCGCCTCGGTCACCCGCCGGTCGATCTCGGCCCGCAGCGGACAGCCGGGCACGGTGAGGGCGACAAGGATCTGGACCTCGCCGTCGGCGATCCCGACGTTCTTGACCATGCCCAGGTCGACGATGCTCCGGTGCAGCTCAGGGTCCTGGACGGGTCGGAGCGCGTCGACGACCTGAGCCTGGGTGGGCGGCATGGCCTTAAACTTACCGGTGTATGGAGCCAGGTCCGCTCTCGCCGACCGAGTTCGCTTCTGTTGTCACGGCGATCACCTCCGCGTTCGGTGATCCGACGCGTCGCGACATCTACCTGTACGTGCGCGGAGTGGACGATGGTGCGACCGCTTCGCACGTGGCGGAGCATTTCGCGCTGCATCCGAACGTTGCGCGCCACCACCTCGACAAGCTCGCCGGCGGCGGGTATGTCGAAGTCGCCGTCGAACGCACGGAGGGTGCCGGTGTCGGGCGGCCATCGAAGCGGTACCGCGTGTCCGAGAAGGACATGGCGATCGAGTTCGCGGTACGGCACGACGACCTGCTCGTCACTTTGCTCGGTAAGGCGCTCGCGCAACTCCCGCGGGAACAGGCCGAGGCGATGGCCGAAGAGGTCGGCGTCGAATACGGCAAGGCGATGGCCGCGTCAGTGGGCGCCTCCGAAGGCGACGCCATCCAGCGCTCGTTCAGGGCCGCCTTACACGCGGTCGCCGACGCGCTGACTGCGCATGGCTTCGCCGCCCACGCGGAGAAGCGTGGCAACGCGCTGCGCATCGTGTCCGAGCACTGTCCGTTCGGCGACGCGGCCATCGAGCACCCCGTCATCTCCGCGGTCGACCGCGGGCTGGTGAAGGGAATGCTGGCCGCGCTGTACGGCGAGGCCGAGGCGGCGACGAAGTCGTCCTTGCCGATGGGCGACGAGGTCTGCGTGACCGCTGTCGTCGATTCGGTCGTGTGACGCGTCACTACCTCGATCACGCTTCGACGTCACCCACGCGACCGGTTGCGATCGAGTCGATGGCAGCGGCGCTCCGCGACCTCGCCGGCGATCCGGGGCGCATTCATGCGGAAGGACTGGCAGCGCGTGGCGCCGTCGAAGAGGCCCGAGAACAGGTTGCGTCGTTCTTCGGTTGCCGCTCGAGCCGCGAAGTCGTGTTCACGAGCGGGGCCACGGAGTCGATCGCAACCGCGGTGTTCGGCGCGGCGGCACGCGGTGGGCATCAAGTCCTCACCGCGGTCGAGCACTCGGCCGTACGGCTGGCGGTGGCAACGACAGGTGAGTCCACCGTCGTCGGTGTCGACGCGAAGGGACGGGTCACGGTCGACGACGTGCTCGACGCGCTGCGTCCCGATACGGCCTGCGTCCATGTGCAGTGGGGCAATCACGAAGTGGGGACGGTGCAGCCTGTCGCTGACGTCGTCGACGCATGCCGCTCGCGAGGCGTCCTCGTTCACGTCGACGCCGCGCAGGCAGCCGGACACGTCGACATCGACTTCGCTTCGCTCGGATGTGATCTCCTTTCCGTCTCCTCGCACAAGATGGGCGGGCCGCCGGGAATCGGTGCATTGCTCGTTCGGCGTGGTGTCCGGTTGCGTCCCTTGCTCGTCGGCGGCGACCAGGAGCGGGCACGGCGCGCCGGCTACGAGAACGTTCCTGCGATCGCAGGCTTTGGCGCCGCGGTCGCGTCGATCGACGTGCCGACCGAGGCGGCAGCAGAACGCGCGCTCACCGATCGCATTCTTGGCGCCGTCGACCGCGGGCTCGTGCCGTACGGTGACCTCGAGCACCGGCTGCCTCACCTCGTGTGCTTCGGCGTTCCCGGCATCGAGCCGCAGGCCGTCCTCCTCGGTCTGGATCGCGCAGGGATCGCCGCCCACTCGGGGAGCGCGTGCTCCTCCGAGGCACTCGAGCCATCCCCCGTGCTCGCGGCGATGGGCGTCGATGCGCACCGATCGCTGCGTCTGTCGGTCGGTTGGTCGAGCACGGACGAAGACGTCGATGCAGTCCTCGACGCGCTTCCCCGCGTGATCGAAGACTTGCGCCGACTCAGCGGCTGATCGGTGCGCGGCGCCGCTTGGCGTTGGCAGCGACGTCGTCCGGGACCTCGATCTCGAGGCGCAGGAGGTTCGCCGAGAACGTCTTGCCGAGGTTGTCGGACCGAAGGCTCCGCGGCGCCCCGCCGCCGAGCGCGTCATGGAGGACGAACTTCAGCGCCAGCACATTGCGCGCCTCGTACCGTTCGACCGGACCCGTCACGAGCCATCCGAAGTGGTCCTTCACCCGCTCCGGCGTCACCGCGGCGACGATCGCTTCGTAGGCGGCCGGGTCGTCGGCGAACAGCGAGATGTCGCTGATGTCGCCCTTGTCGCCGCAGCGGGCACCACAGAGGTCACGAAGTCGGATGCGACGCACGGATGAACGTTACGCTCGCCGTCCGCGATGACCGTCTACCTGGTGCGCCACGCCGTGGCCTTGAGCCGGAAGGCTTGGAAGGGTGACGACGACGACCTGCGTCCGCTCACACCCAAGGGCCAGCGCCAAGCGGTCGGGCTGGCCGACCTGCTCCATGAGGCTCCCATTCGGCGCGTGCAGTCGAGCCCGGCGGTGCGGTGCGTCGAGACCGTGCGGCCGTTGGCCGACAAGCTCGGTGTCCAGGTCGAAACGACCGAGTTGTTGCAGGAAGGAGCGTCCGTCGAGAAGGCCTATGAGCTCCTGACGAAGGTGGCCGGCAAGAAGGGCGACTCCGTGTTGTGCGCGCACGGTGACCTCGTCCCTGCGCTCGTCGAAGCCGTCGCCCGGGAAGGCACCGAGACAGGACCCGTGCAATGGGCGAAGGGCTCGATCTGGAAGCTCGACTGGGGGCACGGGCGCTTCAGGTCGGCTGCGTACCTGCCTCCACAGTCCGGCTGACGTCGGGGTCGAGCACAACGATCGTGCCGGCGAACATGTCCCACAGCGCGCGTCGCTGGTCGTCGAGGAGCGCGGCGACAACCGACATCGCGTACCACGCGACCGATCCGGCGACGAGGATGCGAGCGACACCGCCGCCGCCACCGAGCATCAACAGTCCGATGAGACACACGCCCGCAGGAATGGCCTTGCCCACGACCTCGCGCAACGCCATGAGGCGGAAGCCTGGCAACTCACGGTTGTCAGCTCTGACGACTCTCGTGTGAAGGATGGATTTCGCCGGTGACCGGCCGCTGTCCCAGTCGATGATCCACCACGCCAGCCATCCGATCACGACGGTGCAACCGACGAGGAGCCGCGTCGAGCAACAGCCCTCCCAGTCGCCACGAGGCAGGCGCAAGGGGCGCGGTGAGCCACGGCGACGCTACACGTACAGGCGCCTCGGGTGCGCCGGGTGCTTCCATCAACGGCGGCGACGCCGGCATGACCACGCTCTCGTCGCCGGCCGGACCGTCGATCACACGTCGGACAGTACCGGCCGTCTGTCCGGCAGCCCGCTCACGGGAACTCCGGGTCGCCGTGGTCGCTATAGCGACCACGGCGGACCAACATTCGGCCTAGACGGTGGTGAGGTCGATGCGAATCTGAGAGTCGACGAGCGCGCGGTCGACGGCGAAGGGAGTGACGGCGAGCAGTTGCGTCGGACCTCCGTCGCCGCGTGCGTCCGGTACTGGAGATGGTCGGCGGTCCGGACAATCCGAGGACGCCGGCGCCGCGGCCGACGGCGGCAGCCGCGTCGCGGTCGGCGGTGCGCCATGCGAGCCGTCCAATCACCTCCGACGGTTCGCAGTCCTCGTGGAGGTCGACCGTAGGGCCGCCGAACGCGTTCACGCCGAAGTACTCCTCGAGCCACTCGTCGACCGCGACGCCCGCTTGCTCCGCTCGCCCGCGGACGAATGCGAGCACGCGGCGCGGGCCTTGGCCTCGGCGTCCGGCCACGGATATGCGAACCGCGCCTCGCCCGCCCAGCCGGCCGGCGTGCACACGAGACCCTTGTACGTCTCGGGTGGAGGCGCGCCGCGCGTCCCGGAGACTTGCACGCGGTCGTCGCCGAGATCCGTCAGCTTCAACGACGTGAAGTCGGCAGTGACATCCGGGTTCAGATACCACGCGGGGTCATGCACCTCGTACAGCAGTTGCTCGCGAACCGTGTCGAACGTGACCATGCCGCCGGTGGCGGTCGGCTTGGAGATCACCGCATAGCCGGCCTCGTCCACTTCCGCGATCGGGAACCCCACCCGCAAAGGGTCAGGGTTCTCCCACCAGGCGCCCGAGTAGTTGCCGCCTGTCACCTGTCCGCTGCATTCGAGCAGGTGGCCGACGACGACGCCGGCGGCAAGCCGGTCCCAGTCGTCCCACGCCCAACCGAACTCGAACACCAGAGGCGCGACGAACAACGAGGCGTCCGCCACCCGACCCGTGACGACGATCTCCGCGCCGCCCGCCAGTGCGTCCACGATCGGCCGAGCACCGAGGTACGCGTTCGCGAAGAGCGCATCCACAGGCAGACCGAGGTCAGCGGCACGCGGGCGGACGTCGTCGCCGACCACCGTGGCGACCGTGACACCGGAAGCGCCGAGCGCCTTGATCGTCTCGGCCACGGCGCGCCCGGCGGCTATCGGGTTGATGCCGCCGGCGTTGGTGATCAGCTTCGTGCGGCCGTCGAGCACGTCGGGCAGCGCCGCGCTCACGTATGCGGGCAGGTCGCGCGTGTAGCCGAGCGCTTCGTCGCGCTGCCTGTCCTTCTGCAGGATGGCCAGCGTCAGCTCGGCCAAGGCTTCACACACGAGATAGTCGACGCGGGCGGCGAGCACGTCGGCGACCGGCTCGTGGCCGTCGCCGTAGAACCCCTGACCGCCGCCGAGCCGGATCATCCCCCGCTCGAGGAGGGCCGGGGCGACGACGGAGCACAGGGCGCGGCCGAGGCAGGATCCGCGAGCGCTTGTTGCACCTGTGACCGCAAGGCCGCAACTTGCTGCGCGATCAGCGGTGATGGGTTCAACGCGTCGAGCCGTTGCAGTTCGGCTTGCGCGTCGGTGACACAGCCGGCACGGAACAGAACGATGGCGAGAAACGCGTGCACATCCGGATAGTTGCCGTCGAGCTTCACCGCCTGCTCCAGATCGGCGATCCCGTTCGCGTCACCACTGACGAAGCGGATCCACCCACGGTAGGTGAGCGCTTCGACATTCTGCGGCACGTCGGCGAGCACCGACGTGTAGCACGCGACGGCCGTGGACGGTTCGTCCCGCGCCTCGTTGAGACATTGCGTGTTGCGCTCGCGCGCCGTCTGAGTGATATCACCCGTGATGGTGTTGCCGGGATCGCGACGCCCGGCGGCGCGAGCGACGAAGAAGCCGCACAGCAACGCGAAGACGACGACTCCGGCGACGATCGTGGCGGTACGGCGGGGATTCGACGGCCTGCGATTCGAGGCAAGCTCCGCTTGGCCATCCTCGACGGCGCGGCTGACCCCGGCGAGCCGGGCTTCGTAGTCGTGCTTGAGCGTCCCATAGTCGTCGTCGTCGAGGTCGCCCACGTCGTGCTCGCGCTCGAGGTCGGTCAACGACCGCTGCAGAAATCGCCGCTGCTCCTCGAGCGTGGCTAGTGCGTCCGGATCGAGATGCACCGTATTCCGGCGTTCCCCGGCCACGCAGGCCGCCCTTGGCCGCTCCTCCGCTGGCGCTCCGTCGCTCGCGTCGCGAAGTGGACGCCGCCAAGACACGCTCATGTACTCCACCTGCGCCAGCGCCAGAAGGCGTAGCCGAGGCCCGCGGTGGCGAGGACGAGCCCGGCGATGGGAAGCACCCACACGAGGCCGCCCCAGCCGCTCGACGGTGGGCGCAGCAGGATGTCATCGCCCAGCGTTTCCGCGAAGTACCCGCGGATCTCGCCGTCCGACTGTCCTGCTGCGATGCGACGCTCGATCTCGGTGCGGATCGCCTTCGACGCCTCGCTGTCGGACTCGGCCACGGACTGCCCGCGGCACACCGGGCACTTGATCGACTGCTCGAGCGAAAGCGCGCGTTGGGCATCGGTCGGCGACGCTTCACTGCGGGTGCCCGCCACCAAGGCGATAGTGAGCAAGATCGCCATGAGCGCGTAGCTGATCTTCAGCTTCACGGTCCCACGCTGCTCTGGCTGGCCGAGCCGTAGAGCTGTTGGTTGAGCTGGCTGATGATGACGTCGAGCTCGTCGGTGTTCTGCACCGGTCGCTGCAACCGGTCGCGCACGATTCCGATCGGATCGACGATGTACGTGTCGGGCACGCGAACCACGGAGTAGTCGAGCGCCATGCGTCCTGAGTCGCCGGTCACCACCGGCCAATCGCCGCCCTCGCGCGAGAAGTAGTCCTTCACCTTGTTCAGATCGTCGTTGAAGACGACACTGACGAGCAGCACGTCGTCCTTCGCCGCTTCGTGTCGTTGCCAGAACGATACGAGGTCGGCATGCTCCTGTTGGCACGGCACGCACCACTGTGCGAAGAAGTTCACGACGACCCACCTGCCCTTGTAGTCGTCGAGGTTGAAGGGCTTGCCGTCGAGCGTGGTGCCGACGATCTCCGGCGCAGGTTGGTTGTGCAAGCGGTCGAAGTCCGCGCGGTCGGCGGCGCTCTTGCGCGTGATCAGCACTGCCACCAACAGCACCATCACGATCGCGACGGGCACAGTCACGAACAGAGCCGCACGACCCCGGCGGGGGGGTCGGACGAGCGCGGTGTCCTCGGTGGCTTCCATCAATCCACTGCCGTGAGCGCAGGCTCGGGCTCGTCGGGCTCGCTGGGCGAGCCGGGAGAGCGCGAACGGGTCGCTTCGTCGTCACGACACGTCGGGACCGGCGCCGAAACGGGGTCGAGCGGGTTGCGGCGGTGTCGTGGCCACGCGGCGAGCACCGCTCCGAACGCCATGACCGCGCCGCCGATCCACATCCATACCGCGAGTGGCTCGACGATGACGCGCACGTTGACCACGTCGCCGTCCGCCGGCGCGGTGAGCAACGACAGATAGACATCGTCCACCAGGCTGGTTCGGACCGACGGCGTTCCGATCGCTTGGGCGTTGTTCGGGAACTGGCGGAGCGACGGCGCATACTCCTTGCCACCGTTGACGCGGATGTGAGCCGCCACGCTCGTGTACCGATCGTTGACGCTGGCGGAGCTCCTCAGGTACTCGAGCGTGTGGCCCTCGATCGTCAGCTTCTGCCCCGGCGTGAGCCGGACCTCGCGTGACGACTGGAACGTGCTGCTCGCGATGTAGCCGACAACCAGGATCACGACGCCGAGGTGGACGATCATCCCTCCGTTGGCGCGACCGACGAAGCCGCGCAAGCCCTGTCGCCGAGTAGCGAGAACGACCTGGCGCACCGCTGCACCGGCGGCGAAACCACCGAGCCCGAACGCGGCCAGCGGCGCGAGGCCGCGCGCACCGACGAGGACGGCGAACACGACGGCGCCAACGCCGGTCCATGCGGGCCACTGCAGCCGATGCGCCAGCGTGTCCGCTGTCGTCTTCCGCCACGGCAGGACCGGCGCGATCGCCATGAGGCCGAGGAGGCACAGCCCGAGCACCATCCCGAAGAAGTCGAACCACGGCCGCCCAACCGAGAGTTGCTCGCCATTGACCGCTTCGACGATCAGTGGCCACACCGTGCCCAGCAGCACGGCGAACGCGAAGACGGCGAAGAACAAGTTGTTGAACATGAACGCGCCCTCACGCGACAGCGGTGAGTCGATGCGTCCTGGAGCGCGCAGCCGATCGCCGCGCCAGCCGATGAGGCCGATCGTCACGAGCACGATGGCGGTGAAGAAGATCAAGATCCAGATTCCGATGCCGGACTCCGTGAACGCGTGCACCGAGTCGAGGACGCCCGACCGCGTCAAGAACGTTCCCAGGATGGTCAGCGCGAACGTGGCGCACAGCAGCGCGAGGTTCCACACGCGCAACATGCCACGGCGTTCCTGCACCATCACCGAGTGCAGGTATGCGGTGCCGGTCAACCACGGGAGGAACGACGCGTTCTCGACGGGATCCCACGCCCACGCGCCGCCCCAGCCGAGCACCTCGTAGCTCCACCACGCGCCGAGGACGATGCCGACCGTCAGGAAGCCCCAAGCGAACAGCGTCCACCGCCGCGTCTCGAGCAACCAACCCTCGCCGAGGCGGCCCGTCACCAGCGCGGCAATGGCGAATGCGAACGGCACCGTGAACCCGACATAGCCGAGGTAGAGCATCGGCGGGTGGATCGCCATGAGGATGTGGTTCTGCAGCAGCGCGTTCGGACCGGGACCGTCGAATCCCGGCGGGATCACGAACGCCGTGCTCTTGAACGGGTCTGCAGGCCCGATGTTCGGGAGCATGAGCCCGAAGAAGAACAGCGTGACGACGAACATGGTGAGCGTCGCCCACCCGACGAGCGGATCCGTCGCGCGGTTGCGGAACTTGAGGGAGATCGCGACGAGGTACCCCGCGAGCACGGTTGCCCACAGGATGATCGAGCCTTCGAGCGCGGACCACAGAGTGGCCACGTCGAACGGGAACGGCGTGTGCCTGCTCGAGTTGTTGGCAACGAACGCGATCGACCAGTCGTTCACGAGCAGCGCCGCGCTCCATGAACACGAACGCGAGCCAGCGCGCCGATGGCGACCATCCACACGTACGTCCGCCCCGCGACGAGCAGCTTCGGCCGCCGACGCGAGAGCCCGACGCCCAGCGTCGCAATGCCGCCGAGCGACGCGACGAAACCGAGGATGATCCCAGCGGAACCGAGGGCAGCATTCATCGGTCAGGGCGCGTTCGAAGGCACGCGGTTCGGGTTCTGTTCCTTGTAATCCGCCGAGTGCTTGATGAGGATGGTGTCGCTGGCGAAGAAGGCGCCGCTCTGGTCCCAGTGACCTTCGAGGACGACGGGGATGCCGGCCTTGAACAGCTCGGGAGGATCGCCTCCCATGTGGTGGACGGGCACGGTTGCGCCATTGAAGGCGACGGTGAAGTCGACTTCGTTGCCGACCTTGGCTAGGTCGTCCTGCACGGTGCCCTGCATGCGGAAGCGATGCGTGCCGAGGCTCGCTTTCTGCGCGACGGCTTCGTCCGCGTTGCGGTAGTAGAGCGCGGCGTTGTTGAGTCCTTGGAAGATGACGTAACCGATTGCGGCGAGGACGAGGACGAGCAGGACGTAGACCCCGGCTTCCGCTTCCGCTTGCGGCGCGGCGCGGCGGGTTCGCCGAGGGTGCGGGGCGTGAGGTCCGGCTCTGGCCCTGCATCAGGTGTCGAGTCGGACACAGACGCGGAACCCTCACATCCATCGGCGGTTCTCCGGCGGCACCTGCTTCGAGAGGGTGCGGCCCTTGACCAGGACGTGCACCGCGTACGCGAACAGCACTACGAACACGAGCACGTAGCCGACGGTGACGTAGCCCCACGAGTTCACGGGGCTGACACCTCCATGACTGCGGCCTCTGCTCGACGTTCGCTGATCGCCGCATCGAGCCCAGCCATCTCGACTTCGTCCTCGAGCCACGCGACGCGGAACCGATGGATGAGCAGCCACAGGAAGCCCATGAGCGATACGGCGATGCCGAGTACGAGGGTGAAGAGCATCAAGCCGGAGATCGTGCTGCTGAGGCTGAGCGTCGCTTCTTGATGGAGTCCCCGCCACCAGCTCACCGACAGATAGACGATCGGAACGTCGACGAACGCAAGCAGCGCGACGAATGCCGACCGTCGATTGCGCACTTCGAGGTCCGCTGGCAGGTGCCGCACGACCAGGTAGCCGAGATAGAGCAGGAAGAGCAGCGAGAACGTGGTGAGGCGGGCGTCCCAGGTCCAGTACACACCCCAGGTCGGGCGACCCCACACCATGCCGGTCACCAGAGTGAGCCCTGTGAAGACGAGCCCGACCTCGGCTGCGGACACTGCGACCGTGTCCCACCAACGCGACCTCTTCCACAACCACATCGCGCTGCCGAGCGTGCAGAGCCCGAAGCCGACGTTCATCGAGACCGCAACGGGCACATGGAGGTAGATGAGCCGGGCTGCGTCTCCTTGGACGGCGTCGGGCCCGGTGACGGCGAGCCCGAGCACGAGGACGACCGCGATCCCGGCGAGCGTGGCGAGCCCGAGCAGGCCGCGTGGTCGCGCGATCCCGTGTGAGCCGGGGCCGTCGCTTCGGACTCGATCAAGATTCCTCCAACAGCGAGCCGAAGGCGAGGACGCCGAAGGCCACGTAGATCACGGCGAACGTGCTCAGCAGTCCCACCCAGGACCATCCGTCGGAGGCACTTTGGTCGAGCGCCGCCTCGAAGGCCCGGGTGGCACCGAGCAGGACCGGTGCAACGACCGGAAGGAGCAGGAGCGGGAGCAACGTCTCGCGCACTCGCAGCCCGGCCGCGAGCACGCCGTAGAGAGTACCGGCGGCCGCCAGTCCGATGGTCGCGACCACGCACGTCGTTACGAGCAGGAGCCAGCCCGACCGACGTGGTGTTGTAGAGCACAGCGACACCGATCCCGAGCAGTATCTCGAGGGCGGCGAGCTCGAGCGCGATCGCGCCGGCCTTGCCCAAGAAGATCCCCGCGGGACGCAGGCCCGACAAGCGCAGCGCGTCGCGGTTGCCGTCCGCCGCCTCGAGGGCGAAGGCCCGCTGCACAGCAAGGAGGGCGGAGAACAGGATCGCGATCCAGAACAGGCCCGCCGTCGCCGCGTTGCAGCACGCCGCGGTCGGGGTCGAGCGCGAACGCGAACAGGATCAGCACGAGGACGGCGAACGGCGCCACCTGGTTCGTGGTGACCCGGCTGCGCCATTCGATGCGCAGGTCCTTGCCCGCGACGAGCGCGGCGTCACGGAACATGAAGGACATCCTGTTCGTGTTCCGCTTCATTCTGGCGTCGCTCACTCCGGTTATCCGGGGTGGTTGACGCCAGAACGTTGTTGGAGGTGGGTGGTTCGGTCACCACCGTGCCACCGGCGATGGTGACGGTGCGGTCGGCGATGGCTCCGGCGCGATCGAGCTCGTGGGAGGCGACGACCACCGTGGCGCCTGCGGACAGCGGCGGCACGGATGAGACGGTCGATCACGTCGCGACCGCCCTGGTCGAGGCCGGCGTGGGGTTCGTCGAGCAGCCACAGCTCACTGCGGCGGGCGACCAGCGCGGCGATCGACGTCCGTCTGCGCTGGCCGGCGGAGAGCTTTGCCACCACTACGTCGGCGAGGCGTCCGTCGAGCGCTAGGGCGGCCAGGGCGGCGTCGGCCTCGGCTCGCGTGGCGCCGCAGGCCCGGGCCCAGAAGCGGACGTTGTCCGCCACCGTCAAGTCGTCGTACAGACCGGACGCATGGCCGAGGAGGCCGACGCGCCGGCGGACGGCAGTGCGATCAGTGGCCTGCGTGAGGTCGCAGCCGAGCACCGTGACCTCACCGGAGACGACCGGGACCAGCCCGGCGCACGTGCGCAGCAGCGTGGTCTTGCCGGCGCCGTTCGGGCCCTGCACCAGCACGACCTCGCCTCGCCCGACGTCGAGATCGATCCCGGCGAGAGCGGGAAAGCGGCCGAGCAGCGAGACCGCGGCGCGGAAGTGGACGATCTGGTCCTTTGCAACGGGCTCCATGAGACGACGCGAGGCTACTGGCGCCCCGAAACACCAACCAAGGCAGGACGTGAACCGGCCCCCGCCACGGCGACCCGTACGATCGCCGCGTGAAGTTGTCGAGAGTGCTGGGGGCGATCGGGCGGGTGATGATCACGCTCGGCGTGCTCATCCTGCTCTTCGTCGTCTACCAACTCTGGGGGACGGGGATCCGCGAGGCCCAGGCCCAGAAGCGGCTCGAGCACCAGTTCCAGCAGATGCTCGACGACGCATCGAATGGCGATGACAACGCGGTCGTCGGGAGCTCGAGTGCGTCGACGACCCCGGCCGACTCGGTGCCCACGTCGGTGCCGGTCACGGTCACGTCAGTGGCGCCGCCTCTCCCGGCTCCGCCCGAAGGCGACGTCCTCGGGAAGATGGAGATCCCCAAGATCGGCCTCGAGCGCGTATGTGATCGAAGGCGTCGGCGTCGACGACCTCAAAAACGGGCCCGGCCACTATCCCGACACACCACTGCCGGGACAGGAAGGCAATGCCGCCATCGCCGGCCACCGCAGCACCTACGGCGCGCCGTTCGCCAACGTCGACGATCTGGATCCGGGTGACCCGATCACCGTGACCACGCTGCAGGGCAGCTTCCACTACTCCGTGACGGGACAGGAGATCGTGGCGCCGGACGATGTACAGGTCCTCGACGACAAGGGAGACAACGAGCTCACGCTCACCGCGTGCCACCCGAAGTACAGCGCCGCCAAGCGCATCGTGATCCACGCCAGGCTCGAGGGCGTTCCCGTCGCCGCCGCGCCGAAGGTGGAGCCTCCCGGCCAAGCAGCGGGCGCGCCGAAGCAGTTGAACGCCGACGTGAGCGGCAAGTCGGCGCCGAAGTTCCCGGCCATCATGTACGGGCTGCTGTGTGCGGCGATCTGGGCGATCGCATGGTTGGTCGGCAAGCGCTGGCGCAAGTGGCCGTCGTTTCTGATCGGCCTGCCGTTCTTCCTGATCGCGCTCTTCTACTTCTTCGAAGGCGTCTCCCGGCTCCTGCCCGCGAACTACTAGCGATGCGATTGGGCATCATCGTCGTGGGACTGGTGCTCACCGCATGCTCGTGCTCGCACGATCAGGGCGTGACGCCGACTCAACCGCTCGACCCGTTCGCGACCAAGGGCCCGTCGACGTCCGATGCGGCGGCGCCGCCGGTCACGCCGGTCGTCCCAGCGCCGCCGCCCGTGGACGTCGGGCAGTGCTTCGACACCGACCATTTCGCAGCAGGCACTGCGATCGATCTGTCGTCGAGCGCGCGTCGTCGACTGTGCCGGGCCCCACCAACACGAGGTGTACACGATCGTCGACCAAACGGCGGGCCCAGGCGCGCCGTACCCCGGCGACGGCGTGCTCGCTGCCTTCGCGGACGACCGTTGCCTCGCGGCATTCACCCCGTACACCGGTCTCGACTACCGCGCGTCGCACTATGACATCGCCAACGCGCGGCCGGACCAAGCGGCGTGGGATCAAGGCGAGCGTCGCGTGGTCTGCGCGCTGCACGACGCCGACTTCGCGGAGCTCACCGGCTCGGCGAGGTCCACTCCGGGCTGATCATTCGCCCCGGAAGTCGGGCGAACGTCGCTCGTGGAACGCGGCGAGTCCCTCGCGCAGGTCATCGCTGTCCCACGCACGCTTGAACGCTGCGGCGACATCCAGGTCGTGACCGACATCCGCTTCGAGCCGGTTGAGCATGAGCTTGTGACCCTGGATCGTCAGCGGCGCCAGCGTCGCGATTTCGTCTGCCCACACCAATGCGTCATCCCGACCGCCCGCCCGTTGCGCGAGCCCCAGCCGCACTGCGGCGTCGCCGTCGAGCACGTCAGCTGCCAGCAACATGGCGCGCGCCGGACCATGGCCTGCGAGGACCGCAAGACGTTGCACCGTCCAGTGATCGACCATCAAGCCGAGCTTGGCGGCCGGGATGCCGAACCGAGCGCTCGTGGTGGCAACGCGGAGATCGCACACGATCGCGAGTTGGCAGCCGGCACCGAGCGCGGCGCCGTCGACGGCTGCGATCGTCGGTATGGGCGCCTCGCGCAGGCGGTCGAGGACGCCGCGCAACACCGAAGCGAACCCCGCGTCTTCGAGCCCCGTCAGGTCCGCGCCGGCGCAGAAGTGCCCGCCTGCGCCCGTGAGCACGAGGACCCGTGTGGCGGGCACGGCACTCGAGGCGCGATCGATCGCCACCGTCAACTGTTCGAGCGATTTGTGATCGACCGCGTTGCGTCGCTCGGGCCGGTCGATCGTGGCCAACGCAACCGCGCCGCGCTGCTCGAAGTGGATCGGCTCACTCATCCTTCGATCACCGCGACGAGGTCGCCCTCCTGGATCTGCGTCTCCTCTTGCACGGCGATCTTCGTGACCGTCCCCGCGATCGGCGCGACCACCGGAATCTCCATCTTCATCGACTCGAGGATGACGAGCTCGTCCCCGACTTCGACCTTCTGGCCCAGCTCCACCCGCACCTGCCACACGTTCGCCGTGATCTCGGCCCGCACGTCAGCCACGGGCGGGACCCTACAGGTAAGGTCGGCACAGGCCGACGATCGCAGGAGGCGTGTCATGGAACTGCGAGGCAAGCGGGTGATGGTCACAGGCGCTTCGCGCGGGATCGGCGAGGCGCTTGCACACAAGTTCGCTGCCGCAGGTGCGAACGTGGCATTGGTGGCGCGTTCGGCCGAGGCCATCGAGAAGCTCGCGGCGGATCTCGGCGGCACCGCACATCCGGCCGACATCGGAGATCCGAAGCAGGTGGCCACTCTCATCAACCGCGTCGAAGACGAGGCCGGACCGATCGACGTGCTCGTGAACAACGCCGGCATCGATCTCCCCGGCGCGTTCTGGGAGACGGCGCCCGACGACGTCGCCGCGATCGTGCAGATCAACCTCACCGCACCCATGGAGCTCTGCCGCCAGGTGATCCCGCGCATGCTGCGGCGAGGTCGCGGCCACATCGTGAACATCTCGTCGCTGGCCGCGTGCGGCATGTACCCGGGTCTCACCGCGTACTCGACGACGAAAGCCGGACTGTCGCACTTCACGGCAGGCTTGCGGGCCGATCTGCACAAGATGCCGGTGAAAACGACGCTCGTCGAGATGGCCGGCGTACCGACGGACATGCTGGCGCACGTGTCGGACTACAAACCGACCAAGGACAGCTTCCGTCGCGGTTACCGCCTGCACCTCGTCACCGACACGCCCCTCGACACCCTCGTTACCGCGACAGTCGAGGCTGTCGAGAAGGAACAGCGGCATGTCCGGTATCCCAAGCGCGCGCTGCTGTTCCCGCTGCTGACGGAAGCGCCCCGCCGCATGACCGAGATGATCCTGGTCGGCGTGAAGCACCAGGCCTGAACTGCTTGGAACTCCGGGGAGAAACGGGCGCTATAGCACCCGTTTCCATCCAACATTCGCTGAGGTGGTGGGCACTCAGACCGGGGGGACGCCGTGTTTGCGCCAGGGGCGCTGCACGGTCTTGGACGCGGAGACCTCGAGCCCGCGCCAGATCGCGAGACGGGTGTCGGCGGGGTCGATGACGTCGTCGACCTGCGCGTGGCCGGCGGCAATGTACGGGTCGATGTTCTTGCGGAACTCGTCTGCCATGGCGATCCGCGCTTGGTCGCGTTCGGGGCCTTCCGGAATCTGCTCGAGCTGGCGCCGCATCGTGATGTTGACCATGCCGTCGGGTCCCATCACTGCGATCTCAGCCGTCGGCCAGATGGCGAGATAGTCCGCTTCGTACGCGAGCCCGTTCATGACGAAGTACCCCGCGCCATAGCTCTTGCGGAGGACGACCGAGATCTTCGGAACGGTCGCTTCCGAAACGGCGAACAGCATCTTGGCGCCGTGGCGGATGATGCCCTGCTTCTCCACGGCCGACCCGACGATGAACCCGGGGACGTCGTGAAGGAACACGAGCGGGATGTTGAACGCGTCGCACAGCCACACGAACCGCGCCGCCTTGTCGGCCGCGTTCACGTCGAGCGCGCCGCCGAGCACAATCGGCTGGTTGGCCAAGACGCCGATCGGCCGCCCACCGACGCGTGCGAGCGCAGTGACGACGTTGCGCGCCCACTGCGGCTTCATCTCCAGGAAGTCACCGTTGTCGACGACGGCCTCGACCACTTTGCGCGCGTCGTACGCACGCCGCGGCGCTGTCGGGACGATGTCATAGAGCGTCTCGCAACGCCGGTCGACCGGATCGTCGCATTCGATGACGGGAGGCGTGGACTCGTTGTTGCTCGGGAAGAACGACAAGTAGTGCCGCACCATTGCGAGACACTCTTCGTCACTCGCGACCTCTTGGTCAGCGACACCGGAGACCTTGTTGTGCACTTCGGAGCCGCCCATCTCCTCCTCGGTGACGTCCTCACCGGTCGCTGCTTTGACGAGGTGACGGCCTCCGAGCGCCATCGATGACGTTCCCTTGACCATGGGCACGAAGTCGGTGAGCGCAGGGATGTACGCAGTGCCGGCCGCGCAGTGGCCGAGCATGGCACCGATCTGCGGCACGACTCCGGACAGCGTGACCTGCTCCCTGAACAACGCGCCAGCGCCGGCGAACGTCGAGCCGGAGGTCGACTGGATCCGCGCGCCGCCGGAATCGAGCAACCACACGATCGGAATGCGCTGGCGCAGGACGAGCTCGCGCATGCGTGCTGTCTTCTGCTCGCCCACCTGTCCCATGGAGCCGGCCATGACGGTGAAGTCGTACGCGATGAGCGCCACTCGCCGTCCGTCGATGGCGCCGATGCCCGTGACGACGCCGTCGGCGGCGAGCGAGCCCCGGTCCGACAAGGACGGATCCATGTGGTCGGCGAGCATGCCGTACTCGATGAACGAACCTTCGTCGACCAGGAGATCGATGCGCTCCCGGACCGGCAGCTTGCCGAGCTCGCGCTGGCGCGCGACCCGATCGTCGCCGCCCATGGCGAGCGCGGTGTGCTTGCGAGCGCGCACGTCGTCGACCAGCGGGCCCCAGTCGTGCAGATTCGGTTTGTCGGCCATCATCGGTCTCTCCATTGGGGCTTGCGCTTCTCCGCGAACGCGGCGATGCCTTCCGCCGCGTCGTCGGTCGCAGTCGTGATCGTCAGCATGGGATGCAGGAGCCGCAGCGCCTCCTCCGCCGATTGGTCCCACACGGCGTAGAACGAGTCACGACCGAGCTTCATGATCGAGCCCGACTTCGAGGCAAGCGTCGCCGCGAGATCGTTCACGGCGTCGTCGAGCCGGTCGACCGGCACGATCCGGGTCACGAACCCGATTCGCTCTGCTTCGTCGGCGCCGACGCGGCGGCCGGTCATCATCAGCTCCAACGCCTTTTTGGGAGGCATCGACCGCATGAGCGGCACGGTGATCATGTACGGCCACAGGCCGACGTCGATCTCGGGCGTGCCGAACTGTGCGTCGTCAGCCGCGATGACGAGGTCGCACGCGAGGCAGAGCCCGAAGCCGCCAGCGAGCGCGTAGCCACGAACCCTCGCGATGATCGGCTTTCCGAGCTCCCACATGGCACGGAACAAGCGCGCCAACTCGCCGCGCGCGTCGTGGAGGTCCGCCCATCCGGCGTCCGCGGCCATGCCGGTGAGATCGGCGCCGGCGCAGAAAGCCTTGTCGCCGGCGCCGGTGAGGACGACGACGTGGACGTCGTGATCGTCCTTTGCGACCTCGAACGCATCGCGAAGCTCTGTCATCACCTGCCACGACAGCGCGTTCCTTCGCTCCGGTCGATTGATCGTGATCGTGGCTACACCGCCGGACACATCGTACAGCACAGACTCGTAGGCCATCCCTGGGAACGTAGTGCTCGATTGTTACGTTCGTTGCCGTGGTCCTGACGCTGGCGGCTGTCGCCGTGGGACTCGCGATCGGGCTCGCCTTGCCGGCCCGGCGGACTCGCTTCGCACGCCCTCGTGTTCGCAAGTGGGGCCTGCTCGTCGGCGGAATCCTCGGACAAGTCATCGCTTCACGTCTCCACGGAGACTTCGCGGCCACACTGATGTTGCTCTCGCTCGTGTTGCTCACGTGCTTCGCCATCGCCAACCTGCATCTCACCGGTATGGGTGTCGTGGCGATCGGCCTGTGCACCAACATCGTGCCGATCCTCCTGAACCAGGGCATGCCCGTGCGCGCGAAAGCGCTCGTACACGCCGGAGTGGTCGAGCCCGGCTTCGAGAACGACGCGCAACTCACCGGGGGACGTCACCTGGAAGGATCCGACGACAGGTTCGTCGTGCTCGCCGACATCATCCCGGTGCCCGCCGCCGAACAGGTCGTCTCGTTCGGTGATCTCATCATCTTCGTGGCGACCGTCGACGTGCTCGTCCATCTCGTACGACGCCAGCGCCGCGCCCCCGCTCATTCTCCGGGTCGATCACGGGCCCATGACCCCGGAATCGAACCAACATTCGGCGGCGAAGCCATCAAGATCGCGAGGCAGGTCCACGACTGGGGCGAGGCGCCGAGTCCCGTGCCGTCGTCCGGGTCCCAGAACTCCGACAAGCCCGAGGTTTCCGCACCCCGTACCGAGGTCTCCGCCACCGGCGCGCCTGCGAGCCACAGCAGATAGGCCAGCTGAGGCCAGACCGGACCGCGCCAGTACCGCCGTCGGTCGAACGCGGGCTCCGCGCGATGCACACCGGCAGGACCGAAGGCACCGCCGAACGCGCTCGGGTCAATGATCGGTGCCAGCGCGTCTGCTTGCTCGATCACGAGCAGCGGCAGCAGCGCTTCGAGTGTTCGGATCCGGCCTGACGTCTTGCTACCGGCGCCCGCGTCGATCCAGGTGCACAGCCCGCCGTCCCACCTCGTCGCGAGTGCGTCGACGAGGTCAGCCGTGTCGAGACCGAGCTCTCGTCCGTTCCACGCGACGAGCGCGCTGAGCGAAACGGGCGCGCAGTCGAAACCGTTGTCTGGAAGCGCGGCGACGAGGTCGCCTTTGACGTCGTACCAACGCTTCGGTTCGCCCGCTCCCCACTCGTCGAAACGAGGACTGTCGTCGCATCCCGTCTCCCACGGGTGCGTGACGCGGATGAGTCCGGAGGGATGGCGACGCTCGCGAAGGAAGAACGTGATGCCGTTGCGCGCTCGGTCCACCAACTCGTCGCCGACGTCGATCCCCTGTCGCTGTAACGCTGCGACGGCGTGGCCGTACATCGGGGGCTGCGTGATGGTCGAGCTACCCGGTCGTCCCCAGAAGGACTCGTGATGGCCGGGCTCGTGCCCGTAGTCGATGTGCGGGACGAACCCGCGATCGTCCTGTCCGTGGAGCACATGGGCAAGCTCGGAGACCGCACGGTCGGGCTCACCGAGCTCGGCCCAGATCAATGCATGGAAGCACGAGTCCCACAGCCACCGGAACGGATAGGTGACCGCATTCGGGACCGTGTACCCGTCGGGCTGCCAGTGAGCTTCCATGACAGCGCGAACGCGATCGATCGGTACCGTCATGGGCCGATGCCAACGTGCGCCGTCATCTCGTTTCGCCTCGGCTTGTCCGACGGCGTTTCCGTCGTTGCCGACGGCTGGCAGCGAGTGTTGCGCGACCTCGGCTTCGGCGTGATGACGGTCGCCGGCGAAGGCCCGGTCGATGTGGTGCTGCCCGGGCTGGCCATCCACGCCGCCGCACCGCCGCAGGCGGACGAGCTGGGAGCAGCAATCGCCGGCGCCGACTTGGTGGTCGTCGAGAACCTCTGCACGATCCCGCTGAACCTACCGGCAGCTCGCGCTGTGGGGCGCGTGCTCGCCGGGCGTCCCGCGCTGATGCATCACCACGACCCTCCCTGGCAACTGCCGCACCACGCGGACGTGACCGAGCTGCCGCTGGACGATCCCGCCTGGCGACACGTCGTCATCAATCGCCACACTCGTGATGAGCTCGCGTGCCGGGGCATCGAATCGACCGTCATCTACAACGGGTTCGATCGCGATCCCCCGCGAGGCGACGCGGACGAGACGCGGCGTGCGCTCGGCGTCCCCGCCGGTGCGCGGCTGCTCTTGCATCCGGTGCGCGCCATCCCACGCAAGAACATTCCGGCCGCGCTGCAGCTCGCGGAGAAGCTGGAAGCGACCTACTGGCTGCTCGGTGATGCAGAGGACGGCTACGAGGATGCGCTTGCCGCGCTCCTCCACAACGCAGGGTGTCCCGTGATCCACCGGCGCAGTCCGGGTTCGATGCACGACGCGTACGCGGCTGCGGACGCCGTCGTCTTCCCATCGATCCGTGAGGGGTTCGGCAACCCGCCGGTCGAGGCTGCGCTGCACGGGCGACCCGCGGTCGTCGGCCACTACGCCGTCGCGGAGGAACTGCGCGAGCTCGGCTTCTTATGGTTCGACCCGGACGAGCCGGCGACGCTCGACGGGTTCCTGCGCCATCCGGACACGCGGCTGCTCGACCACAACCGGCAGGTGGCAATCCGGCACTTCTCGCACGAGCGGATGGCGGACGACATCGAGCGGCTCCTCGCTGAAGCAGGCTGGCTTCCGTGAACGACGACCCGGTACGCGCTCGACGGGCGCGGATCGCCCGGCTCACCGAGGTCGGTCAGCGAGTCGGCTACGCCCTGTTCGGCATCGCCGTCGTGTTCTTCGTGATCGGCTTCGTCGTCGGCTACTCCGGCACGCTCGTCGCGATCATCGTCTCGAGCCTGCTACTCGGATCGGCCGTGCTCGCGCCGTCGATCGTCTTCTCGTACGGCGTCCGGGCCGCCGAACGCGAAGACCGCGAACTTGGCCGTTGACGCGCCGCGGTGCAAAGGTCTCGGTTCTGCTGTCACGTTGCTCGCTCATGAGCGCGCAAGTTGTCACGAGGGGAAACCAAGTCATGCCAAAGGCTGCCGTCTGCGTCGGGCTCAACGAGCCGCTCGAGATCCAAGAGCTCGAGCTCGAGTCCCCGCGCGCCGAGGAGGTCATGGTCCGCATGGGCGCATCGGGCGTCTGTCATTCCGACCTGTCGATCCAGAACGGCACGCTCATGGGAGCCTTCCCGATGGTGCTCGGGCACGAAGGTGCGGGCGAGATCGTCGAAGTCGGCGACGGCGTCGAGGGACTCGAGGTCGGCGACCACGTCGTGGTGTCCTGGGTCCCGCAGTGCGGACAGTGCTACTTCTGCACGCACGGACAGGCCTACCTGTGCGAAGCGGGTGCGATGGCGATGGCTACGGGTGGCCTCATCGACGGATCGACTCGGTTCGCCCGCAACGGCGAGCCGGTGCGACAGATGGCGTGCTCGGGCACCTTCTCCGAGCTCGCCGTGATCCCCGCGATCGGCGCGGTCAAGATCCCGAAGGACATTTCCTTCGACATCGCCGCCCTCATCGGGTGTGGTGTCCTCACCGGCGTCGGTGCCGCGCTCAACACCGCCGACATCCACGACGGGGACTCCGTCGCCGTCATCGGCTGCGGTGGCGTCGGACTCAACGTGATACAGGGCGCCAAGATCGCGGGTGCCGGCGAGATCATCGCCGTCGACATCTTGCCGAACAAGCTCGAGATGGCGGAGGCGTTCGGGGCGACGACAGTCGTCAACGCGGGCGAAGGCGATCCCACCTCGAAGGTCATGGACCTCACGGCGCGGCGTGGTGTCGATGTCGCGTTCGAGGTCATCGGCCTCCGGGAGACCATCGAGCAGACCCTCATGATGACCCGGCGTGGCGGTGAAGCCGTGCTCGTCGGAGTGCCCCGCATGGAGGTCATGCTCGAGCTGCCGGCATTCTTCGGCTTGGTGCTCATGTCGAAGACGATCAAGGGCTGTTGGTACGGCTCATCGAACGTGCAACGTGACGTGCCGCGGCTGTTGGAGTACTACAAGCGCGGTCAGCTCAAACTGGACGAGTTGATCTCGCGCCGCATCTCGGTCAACGACGTCAACGACGCGTTCGCCGCGATGGAAGCAGGCGAGGTCGCCCGTTCGGTCATCAACTACTGAGTCGACCTCACCATGCCGCTTGCCCGGCTCGCGGCGGGAGTGTGCCGCGATAGCGACGGCGTCGCACCTTGGTGGCGAGCAGGCTGACTGCGGTCCTGCGCGCCGGTAGGGGCCGGAACGGCTCGGGTGGACGGCGCGTTGTGGACGCGGGAACCATCCCGGCTGGCCTCACAGCTGTCTCGTTCGCCATGATCGACACCGAGTCCTTCCCGAAGCTGAGGTCCATGGTCACTCGTCCCCCTACGTCTCGTCTGCCAGCCGCTCGCCGCCGCCGCCAGTTGCTCGACGTCGCCCTCGAGCTCTTCGCGGCTCGCGGCTACCACACCACCTCGATGAACGACATCGCCGAGGCGGCAGGCGTGACGAAGCCGGTGCTCTACCAGCATTTCCGGTCCAAGCGTGCGCTATACCTCGAGCTTCTCGAGGACGTCGGCGGACGCCTGCGGGACGTGATCGGGAAGGCCACGTCGGAAGCACCGAACCCTCGCGAACAGGTTCAGGCCGGCTTCCTCGCATACTTCACGTTCGTGTCAGAGCAGCGCACCGCGTTCCAGTTGCTGTTCGGAGGCGGGTCGCGTCGCGACCTCCAGTTCGCGGATGCGGTCCGTTCGGTCGAGCAGTCGATCGCCGAGAGCATCGCCGCGCTGATCGACGTCGAGGGCCTCGAGCCGGACCGGCGCCGGCTGCTCGCGCATGGCATCGTCGGACTTGCCGAGGGGACGAGCCGGCACTGGTTGGCCAACGGCCTTGCGGGCTCGCCCGAAGACCTCGCCCGCGACGTCGCGGCGCTGGCCTGGGCCGGTCTGCGGGGAATCCCCGGGTAGCACGTTCGAACTCCGGGTCGCCGTGGTCGCCATAGCGGCCACGGCGCACCAACATTCGTCCCGTCGACGGAGCTATTGGGCGACGGCTTCGGCTTCGATCTCGAGCGTCACGTCCTTGCCGAGCACAAAGCCACCGGCCTCGAGGGCCTGGTTCCAGTTGACGCCGAAGTCCTCGCGATCGAGCTTGCCTTTCGCGCTGAACCCGATGCTCGTGGTGCCCCACGGCGACGTGGCGGAGCCCTCGAAGGTGACCTCGAGGTCGATCGGCCGGGTCACGTCGTTGAGCGTGAGGTGGCCGGTGACGATCCAGGTGTCGCCCTTGCCGCGACGGACGCCGGTCGACTTGAAGGTCATCATCCGGTGCACGTCGGTGTTGAAGAAGTCGGCGGAACGGAGGTGCTCATCGCGCTTCTCGTCGTTCGTGTTGATGCTGCCGAGCTCGACGTCGACTTCGACGGACGAGTCCGCCGGGTCCTCGCCGATCGCGACATTTCCCGAGAACTTCGTGAACTGGCCGCGCACCTTCGAGACCATCAGGTGGCGGATGGCGAAGCCGACGTGGCTGTGCGACGCATCGAGGGCATAGGTGCCTGGCAGCGGCACTTCGACACCGTCGACAGTGCGGGAGGTGGACGGGTTGGCGCTTGTCTGGGTCACGGCCATGCTCCTTGTCAGTACAACTGTTGCGTAGACAGTTGTTGTCTTGACAACAATATACGCCAAGATCGTTGTACGCGCAACCTTTTCTTCGGTATCCTGTGGTCGATGAACTGTTCGCTGGATGACGACCGCTTGACCTTGGCCGGGCTCTTCTTCGAGACCCACGCCGGGCTCGTGGCGGAACTGGGGCGCCATCTCGAGGGCGAGAGCGGCCTGACGAGCCAGTGGTTCGAGGTGCTGCTCCGGCTCGCCCGCAGTCCGGACGGCCGGCTCCGGATGAGCGACCTGGCGCGGCAGGTGATCATGACGCCGAGTGGGTTGACCCGGGCGGTGGACCGCATGGAGGAAGCGGGACTCGTGCGGCGCGAGGCGTGCTCGAGCGACCGCCGCGTCTTCTACGCCGTACTGACGCCCAAGGGCAGGCGTCGCATAGAGGGTGCAGTACCCCGGCACGTGGAGCACATCGACGAGTGCTTCGCCGCCCACTTGGACACGAAGGAGCAAGCGGCGTTGGAGTCCGCGCTCCGGAAGCTCAGGGACGCACTGCGGCCGGAAAGCGAGGCGGGCGCTCGGAGTGACGCCTCCTGCTGAATGTCGCCGGTCCGTTCGAGGAGCGGCTCGATCGGGGATGATTGCAGCGTGACAGGACTGCGCGAGGTGCTCGTTCCGTCGATGCCGCTCGCACGGTTCCGCGACCTCATCGGCGACGAGCGATACGAGACACTCGAGGCCGCGGCAGCGTGTGCCCGAACGGTCCTCGACGGCCACACCCTCTGGAACGTCAACTCCACGGCCTCTGGCGGCGGCGTCGCCGAGATGCTCAACGTGCTGGTGGGCTACACGAGGGGCGCCGGACTCGACGTGCGGTGGCTGGTGACGCAGGGCGACGAGCAGTTCTTCGCCATCACGAAGCGGATCCACAACCGGATCCACGGCGTGAAGGGTGACGACGGCGACCTGGGACCCGCGGAAGCCGCGCACTACGACCGCATCACGGCGGAGAACGCGGCGCTGCTCCGTGAGCAGCTGCATCCGGGCGACGTGGCCCTTCTGCACGACCCGCAAACTGCGGGTCTGTGCCAACACTTGTGCGAGTGGGGCGTGCACGTCATCTGGCGGTCCCACATCGGCTCCAACGACACTGACGAGTGGACCGAACAGGCCTGGTCGTTCGTCGTCCCTCGCGTGAAGGCAGCGGACGCGTTCGTGTTCTCTCGGGCGCAGTACGTGCCCGAGGGGATTCCGTCCTATCGAGTCCACGTCATCCCGCCGTCAATCGATCCGTTCTCACCGAAGAACCGCGCGCTCGATCCCGTCGACGTCGACCGAATCGTCCGCCGGGTCGGCATCTACCCCGGTGACGTCGAGGGCCCGGCCGTGAGGTTCGTCCGTGGCGACGGGACCGACGACGTGGTCCAGCATTCCGCGTCGATGGTCGGCGACGGTCCGCTCGATCCTCGCCTTCCTCTGGTCGTCCAAGTGTCGCGGTGGGACCGCTTGAAGGACATGCAGGGCGTGATGATGGCGTTCGCCGACGGGGTGGTCGGACGAGTCGCCGCGAACCTTGCGCTCGTCGGACCTACCGTCGCCGGCGTCGCTGACGATCCCGAAGGTGCGGCGGTTCTGCAGGAATGTACGGACGCATGGCATCGATTGCCGCTCGAGGCGCAAACACGCATTCGGCTCGTGTCCTTACCGATGGCCGACATCGAAGCGAACGTGTTGATGGTCAACGCGCTCCAGCGGACATGCACGATCGCGGTGCAGAAGAGCCTCGCCGAGGGGTTCGGCCTCACGGTGGCGGAGGCGATGTGGAAGGCGAAGCCCGTCGTCGCCTCACCAGTCGGCGGCATCGTCGACCAGATCGCGCCGGGAACGGGTGTGCTGCTCGACGATCCGCGTGACCTCGACGTGTGCGGCAGCACGGTGGCGGGTTTGCTGGAGCAGCCAGACCGGATGGCGAGCATCGGCGCCAATGCGGTCGAGCACGTCGTCGACCACTTCGTCGGTGACCGCCACCTGTTGCAGTACGGCACGCTCCTCGCGGAGGTGCTCGGCGTCAACTCCGCCGAGGATCGATCGGGGTGATGATGCCGACGGCGTGTTCGATGATCTGAGCGACGTCGAGGCACAGGTCGTCGCGCCAGAGGTCGGCGTACACCTGGACGCCGACATCCGCCTGCTCCGGTGTGTCACGTCGAGCGCCCAGTGCGATGCTCTTCGGGTGAGCGATGTCACGACCGTGCTCGTGCTGACCAGGTCGGGCGAGAGGCCCATGCAGCGACTCATGGACCCGAACGTCCAGATCCCGTGGATGCGCTCGTCCCGGTTCGTCTCGCTCAGCGGTGAGGGCGTAGCGCCGCATTGGATCGGATCGAAGCCGCCGAACACGGCGGTCTACGCCGCCGCATTCGCAGACTTCGACCGGCAGCCCATGCTCGACGCGCTGGAGGCCCTCCCGTGGGAGGACCAGCTGTCGGTCCAGGTGTTGATCCGGTCCGAAGAGGACGACTGCTGGGGCCTTTGGATGTTCATCGACGGGAAGCTGCGCGAGCTGCAGTTGCCGGGGGCAGTGCGTGTGCCCGCCACGGAGTACGGACGGCAGTGGCGAAGGCACTTGATCCGTCGACCTCCGCCGACCGAGCTCTCCCGCCCGTGGATGGTGCAGCTCTACGCGGAGGGAACGGAGTGGCGGTACGTCCTCCATGCGGACGGCTATCTCACCGCGTCGTGCGGCGTGCTCGGCGAGGCCCGGGGTGCAGGCCGCGAGGACGCTCGCCGGCGCATGATGAAGCATCTCGTGAAGCGCTTCGGCTCGTTCGAGGCAGAGTGGAAGAAGGCTCCGGAGGGATGGGTGGCGATCAGCCGTACCTGGGCCGAGTCCACCGACAGGCGCGAGTACCGCTGATGCGTTCGCTGCCCTTCCTCGATGGTTGACGCCGCCACGAGATCAGGGACGTGGGTCGAACAAGCTTCGGAACCGCACCGCCTCGGCGTGTTCCTGGATCGCTCGGTCCTCCAAGCGAGCAACATGCTCGAGCAGCCGCGCCGTCGTGCTCGGCAGACGCGCCGCCTCGGCCATGCGCCGGTACGTCGCGGCCAGGACTTCCAAGTTCGAGGCCACTGCGTCCGCTACGTCGGCGGAACGGCGTGCCAAGTCCTGGGCTCGCTGGAGGAGCGCGCGCCGATCAGGGAACCCAGAGGCACCGGCATGTGTGGCCGTTCGTGGGGACTCGGACACGACTCCGTCCCTACCCAACGCGGCACGGACCAATCCGGAAGAGCGGCGGGTCCTGACATTGCTCGCTGGGCAACGGCAGGGCAAGGTATGGGCGACCTGTCATCGAGAGGATGACGGGACGCCCAAACGTTGTCTTCGCGAAAGGAACACGACAGATGGCCGCGGACACCTTCCTCGTGTATGCCGGCGTATACGACAACGCCGACGACGCGCTCGCCGACTACGAAGCCGTGAAGGATCTTCACACCGAAGCAGATCTGATCGATGCCTACGACGCCGCGGTCATCGAACGGCGAGCCGACGGAAGGGTCAAGATCACCAAGAAGCACGAGACACCGACGCGCGCCGGCGGCGTGCTGGGCGGCGGCATCGGCCTGGCCAGCGGACTCGTCATCGCGCTCTTTCCCGCCGCGGCCATCGGCGGCGGACTGCTCGCGGCCACCACCGGCGGCGGCGCGTTGCTCGGCTCGGTGGCGGGTCACGCGGCGGCCGGAATGAGCCGCAAGGATCTCAAGGAGCTGGGCGAGCAGCTCGACGAAGGACAGGCGGGACTCGTCGTCGTCGCCGTGTCCGACATGGAAGCCAAAGTCGAACGGGCGATGAAGCACGCGAAGAAGGTCGAAGCCAAGCAGATGAAGGCTGACGCGAAGGAGATCGAGGCCGACGCAAAGGAGGCGTCGGCGTAACGCTCCCGTCGCAAGGTCGCCGAACCGAACTGACTCTGCGGGCAAGAAATGAGTATGCAAACCGACATTCCCAAAGCCGAGCCGTTCGACTTGTCGACCAACGTGGTCGGCATCGACCGCAACACCGGCGCAGCGTGCTTCATGGTGCGCGACCGACCGGGGCCGCCGGTTCGGCTCGACGGGCACACACTGGGCGTCTGCACAGTGGGCGGTGAGTCGCCACACGGCGGCGAGATGCATCCCGACGGCGACGAAATCTTGTTTGTGATCGACGGACGCCTACGGGTGCTGCTCGAACTCGACAGCGGGGACCGTGTTGTCGACGTAGACGCGGGAAAGGCTGTCGTGGTCCCGAAGGGAACCTGGCATCTCATCCTCCGTGGCGAGCCCGCCCACATCCTGAACATCACTCCCGGCCCCAACGGTCCGCACCGACCGAGACCGACCGACACGGGTACCTGAACACGACGTCACCCGGAGAAGGGTTTCAAGGGTGTAGCGCGTTGCATGCGGCGATGCCCGCGGGATCGACTGGCGCATCGGGCACGGTCGGATGCAGCAGCGATGGGTGCCCGAAATCAAACATGTCGAGCATCGGATCAGCTGCCGCGTCGCGCCGCGTTAGTGGTGGCAGCCCAAAGCGCGTCTCGATGAACTTCAGAATCGAGGTGTGGTCATACACGTCGTGCGAGACGTGGTGCGGGTTCGAATAGGGCGAGATGACCATCGCCGGAACGCGGACGCCGTAGCGGTCGAACGCATTGAACGGATCACCAGGCGGGACCATCGGCGGTATGTCGTCGGGCGGCACCGCCGCGGGTGGGCTCACGTGGTCGTAGTAGCCGCCGTGCTCGTCGTACGTGAGGAACATTGCCGCAGAGGCCCAGTCGGGCGAGTTGACGAGCGCGTTCATGATGTCGTGCGTGAACTTCTGTCCGACCTGCACGTTCGCGGGTGGGTGCTCGTCGCTTTGGGTGTTGACGGACCCGAAAGGATCTGATTCGACGAACGAGACCTGCGGCAGGGTCCCGTTCGCGGCGTCGGTGAAGTACTGCGAAAGCGGGAACACGTGACCAGCGAGGTGGTCCCGCACGTAGTTGAACAACAACTCCACCTGAGCCGAAGCGAGATAGATCCTCCAGCTGACCGGCGTGGGCGCCTCGTCCAAAGATTGGAAGATCGTCTTCTGTGCGTACGGCTGGATGACGTTGCTCGTGTATCCGAAGGACGTGCCGGTCAGTAAGTAGAAGCGGTTGGGGAAAGTCGGTCCGGGGACCGAGGCGAAGTACCGATCGGCGATCGAGAACTCATTGGCAATGCCGTAGTAGAAGGGCAACGTTCCTTGGTCGTAGTAAGCCATCGCTCGACTACCCGTCGGATCGGTCGGGTCCTGGTTCTGAGCGGTGAAGCCGTCCATGCGACCGCCGTCGATCTCGTTGTGGGTCCCGTCCCATCCGTGTTCGAGGTCAGCGGTCGTGCATGGCGTTGTCGTCAGGAAGGGATGGATCGGCGGCCCACCTAGCGGGTTCGGGTTCGGTTTCTGCGACTCGACCGACGATTGCGGCTGGCCCTGGAAGTGCAGTCGCGAGAAGTACGAGTCGTACGACCGATTCTCTTGCATCAAGACCACGACATGGTCGATGTTCGTGATGCCGGCCGACGGGTTCGACGCCGGACGCCCGCTCGCGGTCGGGCCGGCGGCGAAGACGGACGCGATGATCAGAGACACGACGGCAATCAGCCTGGGCGCGCGCATCCACCGATCCTTCTCGCGTTGACGCCCGAGCGCCAGCGTTGTCCCACAGCGGGTTCGGTTTTGGCGGCTACGCCGGGAGGATGTTCGGGTTGATTCGGAAGAAGTTGTCGGGGTCGTACTGCTTCTTGATCGCCCGGAGCCGGGCGGTGTTGATGCCGTAGGCGTTTCGGGCAAGTGCATCGGCTGTCTCGTCTGCTTGGCCGGTGAAGTTGGTGTACGTGCTGCCCTTGCCGTAACGGGCCACTTGGTCGAAGGCATCTCGCACCCACGCGACATTGGCGGCGTTGTCGCTGGGGTCTTCCCAGTTCCCGTCGAAGGACGACATCCACTGCGCCGTGCGCTCGCCGTACGCGGTGGCCTCGGGAGCGACGCTGTTGATGGCGCCACCCATCTGAAACACCACTGCCAACGTGGTCGGAGAAGGCCGCGAGTTCGCCTTGGCCGCGATGACGGCCAGAGCCTCGTCGGGCAGGCTGTCGAGGTTCTGCGCCTTCCAGTAGCTCTGGAACGTGTCCATCGGGAAGAAGGGATCGAACGCCGAGTTCACGCCCGTGAACGGCGTTGGGCCAGAGATGTCGGCCAGCGGGGTGCCGAGTTGTCGCAGGGGCTCGAGGACGTTCATGCCCTCGTCGACATCACCGACGTACACGCCGCCGATGACCAGACATGATTGGTTGTGAACGGCCTCGGGCAGGCTCGGATCGGCCGGCATCGAGATCCCGACCGCGACCGAGGTGACTTCGTCTGGGGCGTCGGCGAGATGATCACGCCAGCGGGGCAGGATCTCGGCGGCGTCCCGCGTCGAGTACATGACGCCGGCGAAGGCCACCACCGGTCCCAGTGGGTGGGCGTCGAAGTCGAAGCCGGTCACGACACCGAAGTTCCCGCCACCCCCGCGAAGAGCCCAGAACAGGTCGGCGTCGTTGTCGGCAGATGCCACGTGGACCGACCCGTCTGCACAGACCACGGTGGCAGACCGGAGGCTGTCGATGGAGAGCCCGTACTTGCGCCGCACCCAGCCCTCGCCGCCTCCGAGCGTGAGACCACCGACACCGGTCTCGGACACAACACCGCCGGGCACCACGAGACCGAACGCCTGTGTCTCGTGGTCTACGTCGCACCACAGCGCACCCCCCTGGACCGACGCTCGCCGGGCCAGCGGGTCCACGGAGACAGCCCTCATCCGCGTGAGATCGATCACGACGCCGTTGTCGCAGCTCGACAGACCAGCCACGGAATGTCCCCCGCCTCGGACCGCGACCAGCAGATCCCTTCGGCGGGCGAAGTTGACCGTCTCGACCACATCGGCGGTGCCAGTGACTCGCACCTTGATCGCCGGGCGTCGCTTGTGCATCGCGTTGTAAATCGGATTGGCGTCGAAGCCGTCGTCTGCCGGCACGAGCACGTCGCCTCGGACCGCGGCGCGCAACTCCTCCAGCTCGTCGCCTTCGACCTTGGTCTCGCCACCCGTCCGCGTGGAAACCAGAAACGTCATCGCCCGCCTCCCTCAGCTCGCCCAGCCCCAGAATGCGAACGCTACTCCGACGGAAACCTCCCGTCTACGTACGACGGACCAGCCCCTGACGTGGATGAGTGTCATCGACGCTGACGGCGATCAGTTCCTCACGCTCCGCTTCGAGTAGCGTTCAGGTCTGCTGTCGAGCGCCGTTGCTTTCGACGACGCTCGCGCCTCGGTGGATGGGGGGATCCATGTCGGGATCACGCAGTCGTCTTCGGTTAGCGCGTGGCGTCACGGCAGTTCTGACACTCGTCGGAGTCGTGGGAGCGACGGCCGGCGTGTCCGCGGGGGTGGCGTACGCGGACCCAGCCGAACCGGACCCTGTCACGTTCGCGACGCACGTCGACTATGCGTACGCAGGAGCGATCTCCGTTGTCGTGGCCGACGTGAACCTCGACCTCGTGGCCGATCTCGTCAGCACGTCCTCCAGCAGCAGCACCGTGTCCGTGTTGCTCGGCAACGGATCGGGCGGGTTCGGCGCGCCCATCGACACGAGCGCGGGCGGAACGAACCCCTCGACCGTCGCGGTTGTCGACGTGAACACCGACGCCATCCCTGATGTCATCGTTGCCAACTTCGGATCGAACAACGTCTCGGTTCTGCTCGGCGACGGCACTGGTCATTTCGGTGCGCTCACCCAGTACGCGACCGGCACGGGTTCGTGGGATCTGGTCGTGAGCGACTTCAACGGCGACACGCATCCTGACGTCGCCACGGTGAACGGCAACAGCAACAACATCACCGTGCTCCTGGGCGCGGCGAACGGCACGTTCAGCGCTCCGCAGCCCAACTACAGCACGATCAGCATTCCGAGATCGATCGGATCGGGAGATTTCAACGGCGACACGGTCGCCGACCTCGTCGTCGCGGGCGGGGGCGCAGGCAGGGTGGCGATTCTGCTGGGCGACGGGGACGGAACCTTCGGACCCAGCACCGTGGTCGCGTCGCCAGTGGGCACCGCGAGCGACGTTGCGGTCAGCGATCTGAACGGCGACACCTTCGCCGACCTTGCGTACACCGCGGCCGTGGCCAACGGCCTACAAGTTCTGCTCGGGAATGGAGACGGAACGTTCTCGAGCGGAGGCGGCTCCCCGGTGCCGGGTGGCAGGGTGGCGGCGGGCGACCTCAACGGTGACAGCGTTCCCGACCTCGCTGTCGCATCCTCAGGCACGCCGAGCGGTGTATGGGTGCTGCTCGGCTATGGGAATGGCACCTTCACCCCGAGCACGTACTACATCACTGGCGGTGTCCCGAGCTCGGTGACCGTAGGCGACGTGAACGGCGACACGTTGCAGGACATCGCAACGACGACGAACTCAGGCCTGTCGATACTCGTCAACACGCCCGGCCTGCCGTTCGCGCCCGTGATCGGTACCGCAGTCGGCGGCTTCGAGTCGGCAACGGTGTCGTGGACCGCGCCGCTCACCAATGGTGGCCCGCCGGTCACCGGTTATGTGGTGACTGCCTACAACTCGTCCGCGCCGTTCGTGCCCGTCCTTTCGATCACGTTCAACTCCACCGCCACCACACAGACCATGACCGGATTGACCAACGGCTCCAGCTACCGGTTCAGACTCGTGGCCATCAACGCCGTCGGCGCCGGAACTTTCTCCGAGTTCTCCAATTTCGTCGCCGTCGGTCAAGTGCCGAACGCGCCGACGATCGGCACCGCCACCGCTGGCAACGGCCAGGCAACCGTGTCGTGGACCGCACCTGTACCGGTCGGCACATTCCCCGTCACCGGGTATGTGGTCACGCCCTACGTGGACTTGGTCCCGCTCCCGTCCACCACGTTCAACTCCACGGCCACCACCCGGATCGTCACCGGGCTGACCAACGGCACGACCTACACGTTCACGGTGGCCGCCATCAACGCCGTCGGCACCGGCCCCATGTCCGGGCAGTCCAACCCCGTGACCCCGTTCGCTCCCGCCGTGCCAGGAGCGCCGACCATCGGCACCGCGACCGCCGGCAACGGCAACGCCATGCTGTCGTGGACCGCGCCCGCATCCAACGGCGGTTCAACCATCACCGGCTATGTCGTGACGCCCTCCATCGGCGGCACCGCCCAGCCGCCGAGGAACTTCTTCTCGCCCGCAACCACCCAGACGATCATTTTGCTGACCAACGGCACGACCTACACGTTCACGGTGGCCGCGGTCAACGCCGTCGGCACCGGCCCCATGTCCGCGGCATCCAAGCCGGTCACAGTGGGCACGCCCACCGCCCCCACCATCGGCACGGCAACCGCAGGCAACGGCTCCGCCACCGTGTCGTGGACCCCGCCGGCGACCGACAACGGGTCACCCATCATCGTGTACGTGGTCACCGCCTACGTCGGCTACTTCCCCGCGGTGTCCGTCCTCGCCGGTGCCGGCGCCACCAGCCGCACCGTGCCCGGCTTGACCAACGGCACCACCTACCGATTCCGGGTCAGGGCGTTCAACGCCGTCGGGCTCGGTGACTTCTCCAAGGTCACCAACCCCGTGACACCCACCGCCTAGCACCCACGTAAGGCCGGATCCGGGTTCGGCATGTGACATACAGGTCGTCCCGATCGCAGCATCAACGAGCGGGCGCCGGCTCGAACGGGCCGAGCGCGTCCTCGAGCGGCGGGCCCGGCGGCGTCGGTGCGAGGATCGTCAGCCTGGTCGTCGCCCGGGTGAGGGCGACGTAGAGGCGCGCCATGCCTGTCGCCCCCGGTGACTCGCGGACGATGGCCTCGGGATCGACGACGACGACACCGTCGAACTCCAACCCTTTCGCGTCGACGGCGGTGAGGTGCTCAGCGCTCGCCATTGCGGTCGGCGACCAGTCGCTCGGGTGTGACGACCGCGACCAGCCCGGCCCCGACATCGCGCCGGATGTCGGCAACCGCGTCCGCGATCTCCGCCGCCCCGAGCGGCCGGCCACCGGTGTGGAGGCGGCGGGGACCGACCCCGGCGGTCCTGACGGAGCGGGCCGGGTGCAGGTGCGGCGCGAACTGCTCGAGCAGCCGGGCCGCCAGCTCCATGACCTCGGCCGGGGTGCGGTAGTTGACCGTGAGCTCGTGGCGGGCCACCGAACCCGCGTCGACGCCGAGCGCCTCGAGGATGCGGTCCCACGTCACCGCCGCGCCGGCGCGGACTGCCTGCGCCTCGTCGCCGGCCAGGGTGAACGACTGGGTCGGGCACCGCCGGGCGACCGCCCGCCACTGCATCGGCGAAAGATCCTGGGCCTCGTCCACGACGACGTGGCCGTACCGGGCGTCGGCCGGGCGCACCGCGGATCACGCTCCTCGACATCGAACTGGTGGGCGAGCTCCTCGTACACGCCGTGCAGCTCGTTGGCGGCGGCGATCACCCATGAGGGTGGTCGTGGCGTACGTGGCCTTGCACTCCCGGCAGTCCAGCCGGTCGCTGCCGGACGCCTCGCCCGGCAGGTACTCGAGCGGGCGCCCGCACCGCGGGCAGTCGGGCAGCCGCTCCTCCAGGATCCGCTCGGCCACGTGGTCGAGCGACCGTCGGCGCCCGCCGGCGCGCTGCGGTCGCGTCGGGACGGGCCCGAGCAGGACGTCGGCCTCGTCGAGGAGGGCGACGTCGGCCTCGCTCCATCCGTCGCCGCCCTCGCTCGAGGCATGCAGCGCGTCCAGCTCGTCGGGCGTGAGGATGTCGCGGCCCGGCGCTTCGCCAGGCGCCGGGGCGACGCGAGGAGACGGCGCACGAGCCCTTCGGGGCTGAGCAGGGGCCACATGGCGTGGAGGGCCTGCGCCAGCGCACCTCGGTCGACCACGTCGAGGAGCGCGTGGCGCGTACCGGACCCCTTCCGGGCCGATGCGGCCGATCCGGTGGTCGCGCTCGAGGCCGTTCCGGTACGCGGCTTCCAGCGCCCGCAGGAGAAGGCGCTCCACCAGCGGCCGGCCGCCGTTGTGCGTCCTCGACCGTCGCCTGGCCGTCGCGACGATGGCGGCGAGGTCGGTCGTGCTCGACCACGAGGCGGAACCGACCCGCCCACAGCTCGATGCCCGCCCGCGGCGCCCGCTCGTGGGCCCGGACCGCCCGGGCGAGGACGTCGACCATGCGGAGATCGCCCTTGACCGCGGCCGCCGCCGGCGGGTCGACCTTCGACACCGCCACGGCCGGGCCGAGATCCGCCGGCGTCGCCAGCACGACCCTGTCCTCACCGAGCGACGGGACGACGTCCTCGACGTAGCGCAGGAACGTCGACGACGGCCCGACGAAGAGGACTGCGCCAGCCAGGCGGGACCCGCTCGGCGTACAGCAGGTACGCGGCCCGGTGGAGCGCCACTGCCGTCTTGCCGGTACCAGGCGCCCCTTGGACGACCGTCACGCCGGCGCGGGGGCGACGGATCACGACGTCCTGCTCGGCCTGGATCGTCGCCACCACGTCCTGCATGCGACCGGTCCGCGGCGCGTCGAGCGCAGCCAACAGCGCACCCTCGCCGACGAGGTAGAGCCCGGCCTCGCCCGCGGCGCTGACGTCGAAGACCTCGTCCTCCAGCCCGACCAGCTCGCCATGCCGCCAACGGAAGTGGCGTCGCCGCACGACACCCATGGGGTCGTGGGGCAACGCCCGGTAGAACGGCTCGGCGACCGGCGCCCGCCAGTCGACGACGAGCGGGTCGCCGTGCTCGTCAGCGACGGCCAGGCGACCCACGTAGAGGCAACTGCCGTCGGCGAGGTCGAGGCGACCGACGAGCAGACGGTCCTTCGCGATGTCGAGCGCGGCCAGCCGGCGGCCGGCGTGGGCGATGGCGCTGTCGCGCTCGAACAGCGCCTGCGCATTCCTGGTCTCGGTGAGCCGCCGCGCCGCCCCGGCCAGGCCCTCGGCCGAGCCCCGCATGGCCACGACGCGGTCGTAGGCGGCATCGAGGTAGGCGCGCTCCCGGCGAAGCTCGTCGTCACCCAGCACGCGGCGATCGTCGCTGCCGGACGCGTTGGAAGCAAACGAGCCCCCCGCCGTACGATGAGTCAGTAGGAGCCCGCCGGCCGGAAGCTTCCCTGTCGCCAGCCAACCCCGCGGAAACGACCGTCAGAACATTTCCGGATGGTCACCGACTCCGGCGACCATCCGGTTTTGCCACGTTGCGCTACGGGACTCCGTTGATGCTCTCGCATGTGGCGTCGGCCACGTCGATTTGCGGGCCGCCATTGCACTTGTCGCTGTCGGCCCCGAGGGCGGTGTTGGTGGTACCGGACATCACGTCGTTGCCCTTTCCGCCGTTCAGGACGTCGTTCCCGTTCGGACCACGCGTGGGATGGTCGCCGGCGAGGGTGTCGTTGCCGTCGTCGCCGGACAGCTGGTCGCTGCTGGGACCGCCGTTGATTCCGTCGTTGCCGTCGCCGCCCTTGATCACGTCGTTGCCGTTGTCGCCGTTCAGATGGTCGTCACCGGCGTCGCCGAAGATCATGTCATTGAACCCCAGCAGACCACCTTGGTCGTCGACGGTGTCGTTGCCGACCCCGCCTTTGATCGTGTCGGTCCCACGCCCGCCCATGAGCACGTCGTCACCGGCGTTGCCCTGCAGCTGGGTGGTTCCCGGCGGGCCGGCGTAGTTGGGCTGGGTGGCCCAGATGACGTCGTTGCCGTCGCCGCCTTGGATGACGTCGTCGCCACCCTCGCCGCAGATGGTGTCGTCGCCACCCAGGCCCTGGATCAGGTCGGTGCCGGGCGAGCCGAGAAGCACGTCGGGTCCGGCGGTGCCGACGAGGGTCCCCGGCGTTTCGAGGAAGGCCGTCGGTTCCAGGCTACGACATTGCGACACCGCCAGCGCCGGTGACGCGGCGACAAACACGAAGCCGCCGGCTACCAGCGCCCCGGCGGCGAATGGAGCGAGTGCACGGAAACGGAGCATGCGCACGAACCTAACCCAGGGCACCGGCTCCCTACCAGGCTTTGGGCACGAGTTTCTGTCGCTGCGACATGCGGCGACGGGACACGACCAGAGCCAGCAGCACCGACCGGCGCGTCGGCCTCACGACCGGCGGCGACGGGGAGGTTTCGGGGGGTAGAGCGCGGCGAGTGTGCCGAGAAGCTTGGGGAGCAGCGGGCTGAAGCGGCCCTCGCCCCAGGCGAGACCGGGCTCGTTGGCGATCGCTTGGCCAAGGACGCCACTGACCAGGACCGACGTGATCCAGAGCGCCTCGTCGGAGTCGGCACCGTGGCCGAGCTGCCCCGACGCAGCGGCGTCGGCCAGCGCCTGGCGTTGCAGCCGGACCATCTCGACGCTGGGAGCCATCGCCTCGGGCGTCGCCTGGAAGCTGGGGACCGGGCGCCAGAACAGCAGTTGCGCCGTTGCCCGGTGTTCGAGCGCCCAGCGGCAACTGGCCTCGAGGCCGGCAGCGAGCGCGTCGAGGCCGGGTTCGGTGCGCGCCATCGCGCTGCGCATGATCTCGAGGTGGCTTCGTTGGCCGCGTTCGAAGAGGGCGTCGTAGATGCCCATGAGCGAGTCGAAGTACTTGTAGATCGACGGCGGCTTCACACCGAGCCGGCGGGCGACCTCCGAGAGGCTGAGGCCGTTGACGCCCTCCTCGGTCATCACGTCATCAGCGATGGCGAGGATCTCGTCGATGGTTTCCTGGTGCCGCCGGGCCCGACGGTCCGCGGGCGCCGGGGTCTGCGTTTGCTCGGTCGTCGACGACATGCTGCGTACTTTAGCAAAAGTTGTGGTTGACAGCAATGGCTATAGCCATTAGCTTACTGAGCGTCGCCACGAGAGAGGGAAGGACACCCATGGCACCGAAGAACCAGCGTTGGTGGTTGACCGAGGACGACGTCGAGCTCGACATCGCGGCCGACGCCGACGTGCTCTACGAGATGGTGTCCGACCTGCCGCGCATCGGAGAGTGGAGCCCGGAGTGCGAGCGCGTCGACTGGGAGGGCGACGTCACCGTGCCCGTGGCGGGCACGACGTTCGTCGGTCACAACGCGGTGGGGCCGGGCCGTCGCATCCGCTACTCGCGTCACGGACGGGTGTTGGTGGCCGATCCGGGTCGTGAATTCGCGTTCATCACCGACGAGGGCGGCCGGGAGTCCACCGCGTGGCGCTACCGGTTCGAGCCCCAGGGAGATGGTCGCACCCGAGTCACCGAGTCCTACGAGGTGCGGTGGATCCCCACCTGGGCCCGCATCCTCGACGTTCCCACCAACCGCCACAAGGCGCTGCTAAAGGGCATGCGCACAACCCTCGAGCGCCTCAAGGCCGCGTCCGAGGCCAACCACCACCGCGCACCCTCGCCGGCCCAGGTCGACGGGGAAGCCCGTTCGTGACCACCACCTTCAGTGCCACGCCCGGTGTCGAGGTGATCACCACGACCGCCGAAATCCCGACGCTCGGCTCGATCGTCATCAACGCCTTCGTGCTCGACGGCACCGAGCCCATCCTGGTCGACACGGGCACCGTTGCCGGCGCCCCCGAGTTCATGACCGCGCTCACTTCGGTGATCGACGCCCGCGAGCTGCGCTGGATCTGGCTCACCCACACCGACTTCGACCACATCGGCTCCCTGACGGCGCTGCTCGAAGCAAACCCGCATGTCCGAGTCATCACGTCGTTCCTCGGCGTCGGCATCATGGGACTGTCATCAACGCCGCTGCCGATGGACCGCGTCCACCTGATCAACCCCGGCCAGTCGGTGACCGTCGGCGACCGCCGACTCACCGCGGTGAAGCCACCCGTCTACGACAACCCGATCACCACGGGCTTCGTCGACGACCGCACCGGAATCCTTTTCAGCTCCGACTGCTTTGGTGCGCTGCTCCCGGCCGTTCCCCACCACGCCGCCGACCTCGACCCCGACGAGCTGCAGGCCGGGCAGATCCGCTGGGCGACCATCGACTCGGCCTGGGTGCACGACGTCGACCGCGCCGCGTTCGGCCACACCCTCGACCAACTGCGGGCGATCGAGCCGACGATGGTGTGCAGCAGCCACCTCCCGCCCGCCCCCGGCGCCATGCTCGACCTCTTCGTCGACTCACTGGCCATGACCCCCACGGCGGACCGCTTCGTCGGCCCTGACCAGGTCGCACTCGAGGCGATGCTGGCTGGCATGGTCGACGTCCCCGCCTGACCGAGCGACACCCGACCGGCCGCGCTCCTGGCGCCGGACGGGGCCGATTGCCGGACATCTGCTCGAAGGACGGTGTGCCGGCTCGAGGGCGACTGCGCGCGCGTCGTCAAGGAGATCAACCGGTCGAGCCATCTGGGCATCCTCTGGCCGTTGGTGTTCGCTCGACCACTCGGCTGGTTCGTGCTGCTCGTACTCGCCGCGACGTCCAGCTTGACGCGTCGCGTCGATGGGTCACTCGTCGACGAGTACACCCGGCATTCGCTTCCGCGTGCGACGCACAGGATCAGCAGCAGACGTATCAACATCGCTGATTCTTCCCGGTCAAACCGGCAAGGGCACATGTGTGGCGATCGTGACCATGCTTCTACGGGCGGCGGTACACATCGGCCCGATGCTCAATGCGAACGACGATCACGGTGTGGGCGCCAGAGTCGAGTCGGTAGATGACTCGGTAGGCGCCGCGTCGCGCTCGACCAGTAGCCGTCGAGTTCCCGCTGCAATGGCTTGCCGACGATCGTCGGCCGCTCGATCAGCGGACCGAGAATGAACTCGACGACAGGCGCCGCAACGCGCTCCGGAAGACGAGCCAGAGTTCGCTCAGCAGGGGCAGCGACCGCGAGACGCCATCGTCTCAACGATTCAGGTACTTCGCACGGAGCTCATCGGCGGTCACGACATCGCCGGTCTCGACGGCCCGTTCCGCCCGGCGGATCTCTCGCATCGCCTTGGGGTCTGAAAGGATGTCCAGGGTTTCCTCGAGCGCTTCGAGGTCGTCAGGGCTCAGGATGACCGCGGCGGGCCGGCCGTTGCGAGTGAGCACGACACGGTCGTGATGTTCTTCGACACCGTCAACGATCTCGGACAGTCGCTTCTTGATCTCTGCGAGCGGGAGCGTCACCACTGACATGACCATGATTATAGTCATATCAACGCGCAGCGACGTACGCGGGGATGCCGGACCGCGCGACATCTGGGGTCCTGGGACAAGCGGATACGCGCAATCCGGAACCGATGACGGCATCGAACTCACGACGAACTGGTCACGTCGTCAAGGAGGTCAACCATGCGTCACCGTTTCGTCCCCGCCATCCTCGCTCTCACCTTTGTCGGCGGGCTCACCGCGACCACTGCCGAGGCAAGCGAACCTCGTTCGCGTCCGGCGTGCGAACAACAATCGTCGAGGGATCTCACGGTCGTCGGTCTCACCAGCGATCAGCAGATCGTGTGCTTCCGGGAGGAACGCCCAGGCTCGATCCGCTCGTGGGCACAGATCTCAGGGCTCGCCGGCGACAGCCGGCTGGTCGGGATCGACTACCGCCCGGCGACAAGCGTCCTGTACGGCCTCGGTGACGCCGGCGGCGTCTACACCGTCGATCCCTCGACCGGGCGGGCCACGAAGGTCGCCCAAATGGACGTCGCCCTCAGCGGCGGCGCGTTCGGGGTCGACTTCAACCCGACCGTCGACCGGCTCAGGGTCGTCAGCGACAACGGTCAGAACCTGCGGATCAACGTCGACACCGGCATGACCATCGTCCACGCCACCCTCAACACCGGCCCCGGGACAACGGTCACGGGCGTCACCGCCGTCGCATACACGAACAACGACGCCGATCCCACCACGGCAACCACGCTGTTCGACATCGACACCATGGCCGACCGGGTTGCGATCCAGGCGCCGCCCAACAACGGCACCCTCAACCCGACCGGGAACCTCGGTGTCGACGCCGCCGGCGACGCCGGCTTCGACATCTACAGCAGCACCACACGAGACGGCGCGACCGTCAACGTGCGGGCGCTCGCCACGCTCAATGTCGGCGGCGCATCAGCCCTGTATCGAGTGGACCTGCTCACAGGTCGCGCCTCATGGGCGGGCCGGATCGGCGCCCCTGTGGTCGATCTCGCCTTCCCACTCTGACAACCGCCACACACCAGCCCCCGGTGGATCGCCAACATGAGGGCCGCCGGGGGCTTCGGCGCGTCAGGCGCGCTCCACCCTGCGCTTGACTCACCGCCCCTAGCTCGCTAACTCGGCCCTATCCGATTGCCCCAGGAGTGAAGACATGACGACGACGCTCCCTTCCCAGATGGCTGCGCTCCTCGCTCGGGAGCAAGACCAACGTCCTGACCGCATGAGTGTTGAAGAACGCGCGGCGGCCGGAACCTGGGATCGGCGATGTCTTGATTCAGGTTGGAGCGGCGAGCTTTACTCCGACCGAGTTGCAGTGGCCGTCGACGTGGGTGGACCGCTCCGGCAGGGACCGGCTGCCGGTGATACCCGGTCACGAAGTTTCAGGGACCGTAGTCGGCCTCGGGTATGGCACCACGGGATTTGGCGTCGGTGACGAGGTGTTTGGGCTGACCGACTGGTACCGAGACGGTTCCCTTGCTGAGTTCGTGGCAGTCGAGGCCAGGAACCTCGCCACCAAGCCCGGTTCCTTATCCCACGTCGACGCAGCAGCGTTCCCCATGGCCGCGCTTACGGCGTGGCAGGCACTCTTTGTTCACGCCGACCTCAAAGCTGACCAGAAGGTGGTTATCCACGGTGCGGGCGGCGGTGTGGGGACGTTGGCCGTCCAGCTTGCCGTAAGCGCGGGTGCCCGAGTGATCGGGACCGGCAGGGCCGAAGCGCGTGACCTGGTGCTGCACCTGGGGGCAGAGCAGTATCTCGACCTTGCTCACGACGCGGCGTTGGGCGAAGTGAAAGGTGTGGATGTCGTGTTCGATCTAATCGGCGGAGATGTTCTCCACCGCTCCTGGCCAATGCTTCGACCCGGCGGCTCGATTGTCTCTATCGTGGAGGCACCCAATGACGAGCGCGCCGACGTGAACAACCTGCTCTTCGTTGTCGAACCGAACCGTGAACAACTGACCGAGCTGGCTCGACGCATCGAGTCCCTCCGTCCAGTTGTGGGCAACGTCGGTTCTCTGCCCGATGGACCTCGTCTTTGGGCGGAAAAGATCGCGGGTGGCATACCTGGGAAGGTCGTGCTCACCTCATCGAGCCCTGCCGTGGGGTGAAGCGATCGGTCGCGAGATGGCAGCGGACCGCCCGTCCAAGCTGACGTCCCGCCTCGCCAGCCCGGCCAGGAACGCAGGAACAAGCACCAGCACGAAAAGGTGTCCCAATAAGGCGCTGGTCTCGACGCACGACAGCTGCCCACAAAGTGCCGGCAGGAGGCACGCGGTATTGCCGGATCACGCGACACCACGCTCAACGGCCAACCATCCGGGAACGGTCATCGGAACATTTCCGGATGGTTCGCTCATCGAGCCGCCCATCCGGGTTCTGCACTTCCAGGTTGCCCGGGGTTGCAGCACGCTGCTGCGCGGATCGCCCGTTATGGCGCAGTGGCTGCGAGCGCGTTGGCGGGTCTGTGTCGATCGTTATCGAGCTGCGCGGAAGACTTGTCTGTGGTGCGACTCGGCGGCCTCGTGGGCAGGTAGAACCGAGGCGTGCGAGGATCTGGTTGTGGATCGCGCGGTTGGCGTCCGGTATGCGGTCAGTGGTGATGCGCGACTGGCGTTCACGGTGCGCGGAAGCGGCGCGTACCAGATCGTGTGGATCGCTTCGTGGTTGGGCAACCAAGATCTTGCAGTTGATCCCGACGCCATAACCGAGCGGCTGAGGACGATCGGGACGGTCGTGTCGTATGACCAACGCGGTTCGGGTCTCTCCGATCCCGTCGCGTTGGATGACCTTCCGACGTTAGAGCGCTGGACGGATGACTTGCACGCAGTGCTCGACGCCGCCGGTGTCGACCGTGCCGTGTTGTGGGCGAGCGCGATGAGTGGGCCGATCGCGATGCTCTATGCAGCAAGTCATCCTGAACGCACCCGGGCTTTGATACTGGTGAACACCTTCGCCGCGCTCGCATGGTCGGACGATTACCCCTGGGGCGTGAAACCCAATGATTTTGAACGCGTGCAGGCGTGGCAACAACGAGTATGGGGCTCTGGACGGTTTCTCGAGGCTCTCACACCGAGTGTTTCCTTCGACGAGAGCCAGTTGCAGACGGCCGCTCGTTATGAGCGGTCCTTGCCTCCCGGGGCGATGGGGCCGATCTTTCGCCAGCAGTACCACACCGACGTGCGAGCAATCCTGCCGGCGATCAGCGCGCCCACACTGGTCCTCCATACCGCCGAGAACCTCTTGGTAGAGGTCGCCCACGGCCAATACCTCGCCGACCACATCCCCAACGCGCGGCTCGTTGAGTTAGCCGGCAGCGATTTCGGCATGCTTGTGGGCGAGACCGCAGAGCGCTGCGCCGACGAGATCGAAGAGTTCTTGACCGGCACCCGAGGCACCGCAAGTCACGACCGGATGCTCACCACGTTGTTGTTCACCGACCTTGTCGGTTCCACTGACCGCGCTGCCTCCGCGGGTGATCGGGCCTGGCGCAACCTGCTCGACCATCACGACGCCGCAGTGCGCCGCCAACTCGAACGATTCTCCGGCCGCGAACACAAGTACACGGGCGATGGCGTCCTCGCCACCTTCGACGGCCCCGCCCACGCGATTCGCTGTGGCCGCGCCATTCGCGACGCCGCACGCCAGATCGGCCTCGAGGTGCGCGTCGGAATCCATTGCGGCGAGGTCGAACAACGCGACACCGAACTCGCCGGCATCGCGGTCCACCTCGCATGCCGCGTCTGCGACGCCGCACAACCGAGCGAGGTGCTCGTTAGCCGCACCGTCGTCGATCTCGTCGCGGGTTCCGGTATCGCATTCGACGACCGCGGCAACCACAACCTCAAGGGCATCCCCGCACCCTGGCAACTCTTCTCCGTCGCGACGTGATCCCCGTCGCCGCCCGGCGAGCGCATAAAGCCGTTCTGGAGCGCCGTGCACAGCGGCGGGAATGCCCGGTTCCTGTGCGCTGGTAGCTCACCGGCGAACCATCCGGGAACGTTCGCCGGAACAGTTCCCGGCGGGTCATCGGTCCGAGCAACTGCGCGGGTTCGGCATGTCTGAAGCAGTGGGTTCTGTCAAGGTTTGTCTTCGCGTGGCGCAGTCCGCTTGTCGTCGCTGATGATCGACGTTGCCTTGTTCGTGATTCGTGTTCGAACCCCGCGAGGTCGTCCTCGACGGTGTGGTCGAGGCGGACGAGGGCGGAGGCCGGCCGGAGGCCGCCCCGCAGGGGAAGCCTTGACCGCCCGGTCATCACCGTTGTCGAGACTGGATGGCCAAGCCGGTCACGGCTTGGCGGTGGCGTCATCGAAGACGCTCGGCCCGCAAAAGCCTGGTCAGCTACTCGATTCGCATGCCGCTGATCGCTCGGGCGATAACGAGCTGTTGGATCTGCTCGGTGCCTTCGAAGATGTCGTAGATCTTCGCGTCCCGGTGCCAGCGCTCGATGGGGTACTCGCGCACGTAGCCGTAGCCGCCGAGGATCTGGATGGCGCGCTCAGTGACCCATACGGCCACGCGTCCAGCCTTGACCTTCGACATGGAGCCTTCGCCGTTGACGAAGTGGCCGTTTTTGCCGAGCCATGCGGCCCGCCACACGAGCAGTCGCGCGGCGTCGATCTCCGTGGCCATGTCAGCGAGCGCGAACGAGATGGCTTGGTTCTGGATGATCGGCTTGCCGAACTGCTTGCGTTCCTTGGCGTAGTCGAGCGCGTACTCGTACGCGGCGCGGGCGATACCGATGGCCTGCGCGCCCACGATCGGACGCGACGACTCGAACGTCGACATCGCAGCCTGCACGTGACCGCTCTGACCCTCGCGGGCTCGCGCGAGACGCTCGTCGAGCTTGTCCTTGCCGCCGAGGAGGCACGAACCGGGAACACGTACGTCGTCGAGGACGACCTCCGCGGTGTGCGACGCGCGGATGCCGTGCTTCTTGAACTTTGCTCCTTGCGACAGGCCGGGCGTGTTCGGCGGAACAACGAAGCTTGCGTGTCCCCGTCCCTTGAGCTCGGAGTCGACCGACGCGACGACAACGTGGATGTCTGCGATGCCGCCATTGGTGATCCAGGTCTTCTGCCCGTTGAGCACCCACTCGTCCTTGGCCTCGTCGTACACCGCCCGCGTCTTCAAACTGGAGACGTCGGAGCCGGCGTCCGGTTCACTCACGCAGAACGCGGCGAGCGCGATCTTCTCGGGCGTACCGAAGCACTGCGGCACCCACTCCACGATCTGCTCGGGCGTGCCGTTGCCGAAGATGCCAGCGACGCCGAGCGTCGTGCCGACGATCGCAAGGCCGATGCCGGCGTCACCCCAGAACAGCTCCTCGTTGAACAACGGCAGCATCAGGCCCGTCGGGTCCGAGAAGGCATTGGCGATGAAGTCGAAGGAGTACAGCCCGATCTTGGCGGCCTCTTCGATGATCGGCCACGGGGTCTCCTCACGCTCGTCCCACTCGTGGGCGGCGGGACGAACGACGTTCTCGGCGAAGTCGTGGACCCACTTCTGGATCTGCAGTTGATCCTCGTTGAGAGCGAGGGAGAACTCGGCCATGACCGGCACCTCGTATGGCGGCGAACGCAGGCGGTACCGCCTGGCATCCCAAGTTACCGAGCGGTAACCAAACGCTAGAGGGTGGCACCCGCGTGGGCAACTCGCGGCTGGGGTGACTTGGGCAACACCGCCAGCGCCACCACGACGAGGGCTGCCCCGGCCAGGTAGGGAGCGGATATCGACCTGCCGAACAGCACGCCCGCGAGCGCGGGACCGACTGATCGAGCGAGGCCGCCTGCGGACTGCTGGAACCCGAGCGTCACGCCGCGGCGATCGTCCGCGGACCGGCCGGCAACCAAGGCCGACAGGGTCGGCGCGGCGAGGCCTTGGCCGACGACGAGCAGGACCAGCGCCAGACCGAGCGTCGCCCAACCGTCGTCGATCGCGACGAGCACCAGACCGACGGCGTTGCACGCCAGACCGGCGCGCACCGTCGTCGTCTCACCGAGCCGGGCGACGACCGGGTGGATGAGGCCGCCTTGCACGAACACGAGTCCCGTGCCGATCAGGAAGAACACGCCGTACGTCGCGCTCTCCGACAGGTCGAAGCGAGCCTCGGTGAGGAGCGAGAACGTCGCCTCGAAGCCGCTGAACGCCACGAGTGACACGAACGTGGCCAGGAGCAACCGGCGGAGGTCGCGCGCGCCGCTTCCCTTGAGGACACTGTGTGCCGCGCCGCGGCTCGTCGCGCACACTCTCCGGCGCGGCGCCGCGCGACGGGGGTGCGTTTCCGGGAGGCGGCGGATCGCCGCGACGGCGTTGAGCGCGGCGACGGCGGCGGCGATGAAGAACGGCAGTCGGTGACTGATGAGCGCGGCGATGCCGCCGATGGCGGGTCCGAGTGCGAACCCCACGCCGAACGCCGCGCCCAGCAAGCCGAGCAGGCGGGCACGCTCTTCCTCGGGCGCCACGTCCGTCACAGCAGCCTGGGCGACGGACACGCTCGCACCACTCGCGCCGTCGACGATCCGCGCGAGGAACAGCAGCCACAGTGACCCGGCCAGTCCCGTCAGCAGACTTCCGACGGCCGTTCCCGTCAGCGACAGGAGGATGATCGGCTTGCGGCCGAAGCGATCGGACAGTCGACCCGTGATCGGCGAGAACACGACCTGCGCGATGGAGAACGAGGCCACCAGCAGCCCGGCCATTGCGGGCGACGCCCCGGCGTCGCGCGCATAGCGGGCGAGAACTGGGAACAGGATCCCGAAGCCGACGAGATCGAGCGCCACGGTCGTCCAGATGACGCCGAACCCGGGCGGCAGGGGCCGCCGCTGTCGCTTCGACCGCGAGCCGCGCACGGCGGCCTAGCCCATGCCGTGTGACGGCCGGCCGTCAAGTCGGCTCCTCCGTTGCCAGAATGAGCTAGCGGGGGCGGAGCTCCGTGCCGTCCGGGCCGTCTTCGACTACGTAGCCCATCGCGCTCAGCTCGTCGCGCGAGCGCGTCGGCGGTGGCCCAGTCCTTGGCAGCGCGGGCTTCGTCGCGACGGCGGGCGATCTCGAGTGCGTCGTCGGCGATCTCGCCCACCTCGGCGTGCAGCTCGAGCCCGACCGCTTCGCTGATCGAGAACGCGGCTGCCGCGGCGGCCAAGTCGTCGTCCTTGTTGGCGCGGCGCGACGAGATCGAACAGCAATGCGACCGCGGCGGGCGTGGCGAGGTCGTCGTCCATGTACTCACGAAACCTGGCCAGCGCCTCCGCATCCGGTTGGCTCTGCTTCGCTGCATCGGCGAAGCGGCGGGCGAACGAATCGAGGCGCTTCAACCCCAGCTCGGCGTCCGCCACGGTCTCCTTGGTGACTTCGATCGGAGCGCGGTAGTGGGACCGCAGGACGAGCAATCGATACGCACGCGGATCCGCAAGCGTGACGAACTCGTGGAGATCGGTGAAGTTCCCGAGCGACTTCGACATCTTCTCGCCCTCGACCATGACCCAGCCGTTGTGCACCCAGTGCCGCGCGAACTTGTGTCCCTCCGCAACCGCCTGGGCCCGCTCGTTCTCGTGGTGCGGGAAGGCGAGGTCCTGGCCACCGCCGTGGATGTCGAACCCGTCACCGAGCAGGTCGAGCGACATCACCACGCACTCCGTGTGCCAGCCGGGCCGCCCGTCACCCCATGGCGACGGCCACGAGGGCTCGTCCGGCTTCGCCTTCTTCCACAGCGCGAAGTCGATCGGTGATCGCTTGTCCTCGTTCGCCTCCACACGCGCACCGGCCCGCAGCGACTCGATCGACTGGCGCGCGAGCAGCCCGTAGTCCTCGACCCGACCCGCTTGGAAGTACACACCGTCGGCCGTCTCGTAGGCCATGCCGTGGTCGACGAGATCGGCGATGAGCTCGATCATGCGATCGATGAACGCGCTGGCGTGCGGATCGATCGTCGGTCGCTTGACCCCGACCGCATCCATACCCTCCCAATACGCCCGCTCCCACTGGACAGCGACCTCCGTCCACGGGATGCCCTCACGGTTGGCGCGGTTGATGATGTTGTCGTCGACATCGGTGATGTTTGACACGAAGAGCACGTCGTATCCCGACCATTCGAGGTAGCGCCGCAACACGTCGAACACGAGCGACATGCGTGCGTGCCCGAGGTGCGGTGGGCCGTACACGGTCGGACCGCACACGTACATCGACACCTTGCCCGGCTCGCGAAGCTCGAGCTCGCGGACCTGGCCGCGTGCAGTGTCGAACAGGCGCAACATCACGCCGAGGGTACTGCCGAGCTAGTAGACGACCGGCAGGGCTTTCAGACCTCGCAACACGAAGTGCTCGCGGTACTGGACCTCGTCGGGGTCGACAGCGAGGTGCAGCGACGGGTAGCGCGTCGCCAGCGTGTCGAACACGACCTGTCCTTCGAGCCGTGCCAACGCGGCGCCGAGGCAGTAGTGGATGCCGTGGCTGAACGTGAGGTGCTGGTTGTCGGTCCGGCCGATGTCGAGACGGTCCGGATCCGGGAACCGCTCCGGGTCGCGGTTGGCGGCGGCCAGCAGGGTGGTCACCTGCGTGCCCTTCGGGAAGAGCTGTCCGCCGACCTCGAGGTCTTCGCTCGCGTTGCGTCCGGTGACGTGCACCGGTCCGTCGTACCGAAGCAGCTCCTCGACCGCTGACGGAGCGAGCGAGCGATCCGCGACGAGGCGGTCCCACTGGTCGCGCTGCTGCATGAGCGCGAACAGCCCGTTGCCGATCAGGTTCATCGTCGTCTCGTGACCGGCGAGGAACAACAGCAGCACGATGCTGCGCAGTTCTTCCTCGGTCAGGACATCGCCCGACTCCTCGACCGCGATCAGGCCACTGACCAGATCGTCGCACGCGGCTCCGCGCGACGGGCCTCGAACAGCGTGTTGAAGTAGTTGATGAAGTACATCGTTGCGAGGACGCCGCGCTGCATCGTCTCTTCATCGATGTTGCCGTCCAGCAATCGGGTCGCGTCCGACGACCACCCTTCGAAGAGATGACGGTCCTCGACCGGCACGCCCATGAGCTCGCAGATGACGATGACCGGGAGCGGATACGCCAACGTCGAGATGACGTCGAACGGTTCACCAGCCTCGACGTCCACCAGCAGCTCGTCGGTGATCTCGCGGACGTGGTTTCGCAGTTGCTCGATGCGGCGTGGCGTGAACGCCTTCGACACGAGGCGCCGTAACCGCGTGTGGTCCGGAGGATCGAGGAACAGCATCGTCCGCAAGTTGACGTCGGCGAACTCCTGCACCTGCGGACCTTTGAAGCGCCTCTCGCCGAGGGTCTCCGGGTTGCTCGACCACTTCGGATCGCGCAAGACCGCGATGCAATCGGCCCAACGAGTGAGCAGCCAGTCGTCCATCTCCGCGTCGTATGCGATGGGCTGCTCGGATCGGAGGCGGTGGTACACGGTATGCGGATCACGGCGCACCTCCGGGGAGAAGAGCTCGTCGTACGAAACGGTCGTGGCCGCATCCCCCATGCGACGACCGTACGACGGACCCGCGTCACGGGCAATGTGTCCGCCGTCACGGGAGGATCCCGTTCCTGAAGCAAACGCCCTCGCCACTACCCTGCGACTGCGAGATGAGCAACGTTCCGGAGAAGCCGTCCATCGAGGGCATCGAGAGCCGCTGGCGCGAGCGGTGGGCAGCGGACGGGACATACCGGTTCGACCGCAACAAGACCCGAGACGAGATCTATTCGATCGACACGCCACCGCCGACCGTGTCGGGCCAGCTGCACATCGGCCACTGCTGCTCGTTCACCCACACCGACCTCGTGGCGCGGTTCTGGCGGATGCGCGGCAGAGAGGTCTTCTACCCCATGGGCTGGGACGACAACGGGCTCAACACCGAACGCCGCGTGCAGCTCATGCTCGGCATCGCGTGCGACCCGTCGCTCCCGTACGACCCCGACTTCCAGCCGCCGGCGACGCCACCCGCCGAGCCGATCCCCGTCAGCCGGCCCAACTTCGTCGAGCAGTGCGCTCGCATCACCGAACAGCTCGAGGAGGCGTACTTCGACCTCTGGTCGACGTTGGGACTCTCGGTCGACTGGACGCAGACGTACACGACGATCGGCGACCACTCCCGGCGCACGTCACAGTTCGGCTTCCTGCGACTGCACGGCCAAGGACACGTGTACCGCACGGAGTCGCCGACCTTGTGGGACGTCGACATGCAGACTGCGGTCGCGCAGGCCGAGCTCGCGGATCGAGAGATCCCCAGCGCTTACTACCGCTTGCGCTTCTACCGGGCCGATGGCCCAAGCGCTGGCGAGCCACTGATCATCGAGACCACGCGACCCGAGCTCCTTGCGGCATGCGTGGCGCTGGTCGCGCACCCGGACGACGCGCGCTACCAGCCGCTCTTCGGCACCGACGCAGTGACGCCGCTGTTCAACGCGCGCGTGCCGATCGTCGCCCACGAGCTCGCTGATCCCGAGAAGGGATCCGGCGTCGCCATGATCTGCACGTTCGGCGACACCACCGATGTCACGTGGTGGCGCGAGCTGTCGCTGCCGGTGCGCGCCATCGTGGAGAAGGATGGGCGGCTCGCGCTGCAGCCGCCCGCCGGGCTCGACGACGCGGGTCGCGAGGCGTACGCGAAGATCGCCGGCCTCACGGTGAAGCAGGCGCAGAAGCGCGTCGTCGAGTTGCTCGAGGAAGCGGGGCACGTCGACGGAGATGCTCGGCCGATCACCCACCCGGTGAAGTTCTGGGAGAACGGCTCACGGCCGCTCGAGATCGTCACGAACCGGCAGTGGTACATCCGCTACCCGCCGAGGGAAGTCCTGCTCGCGCGCGGCAACGAGTTGCGCTGGTGGCCCGATTTCATGCGCGTCCGCTACGAGAACTGGGTCAACGGTCTCGTCGGTGACTGGAACATCACGCGCCAGCGGTTCTTCGGCGTGCCCTTCCCCGTCTGGTATCCGGTGGACGAAGACGGCAACGTCGTGCACGAAGAACCGATCCTCGCTCGGGCCGAGCAACTTCCGGTCGATCCCTCGAATGACGTGCCCGACGGCTATGACGCCGACCAGCGCGACAAGCCGGGCGGCTTCGCCGGTGATCCCGACGTGATGGACACGTGGGCGACCTCGTCGCTGACGCCGCTGATCGCGGGTCACTGGGTCGACGATCCGGATCTGCTCCAACGCGTCTTCCCCATGGACCTGCGACCGCAGGCGCACGAGATCATCCGGACCTGGCTGTTCTCGACGATCGTGCGCAGCCACTTTGAGTTCGATGCATTGCCGTTTGCGAACGCGGCCATCTCGGGGTTCGTGTTCGACCCCGATCGCAAGAAGCTCTCGAAGTCGCAAGACAACTCGCCGGACGACCCCAATTCGGTGCTCAACGAGTACGGGTCCGACGCGGTGCGTTACTGGGCCGCGGGTGGCCGGCCAGGGACGGACGTCGCCTTCGACCGGAACCAGTTGAAGGTCGGGCGGCGCCTCGCCATCAAGCTCCTGAATGCATCCAAGTTCGTCCTCTCGTTCGGCGAGCCAAGCGCCACTGCGGCGCCGTCGCAGCCGCTCGACCTCGCGGTGCTCGAGAAGCTCGCGGCCGTCGTCGACGAGTCCACGACATCGTTCGAGTCGTACGACTACACGAGAGCGCTCGAGCGCACCGAATCCTTCTTCTGGTCGTTCTGCGACGACTACGTCGAGTTGGTGAAGTCGCGCGCGTACGCCGGTGACGAGTCCGCGCTGGCGACGTTGCGCACCGCTCTGTCGGTGCTGTTGCGACTGTTCGCCCCGACCCTTCCGTTCGTCACGGAAGACGTCTGGTCGTGGTGGCAGGACGGTTCGATCCACCGCGCCACGTGGCCAGCTCGATCACAGCTGCCGGCAGGATCGGCCGACGGCGTTGTGTTCGACATCGCGGGCTCGGTGTTGGCGGAGATCCGCAAAGCGAAGACGGCAGCGAAGAAGTCGCTGCGGGCCGACGTGCGGCGCGCGGTCGTGTCCGGGAGCGCTGAGCAGCTCGCGGCGCTCGACGCGGCTCGCGGGGATGTGGTCGACGCCGGTCGCATCGCCGAACTCGTCACCGAGCCCGGCGGCGAGCTAACCGTCGACGTTCTTCTCGCTGACTGAACCTGAACCTGCGTCGTCGTTGTCGGAACGCGGCGCGTCGTTCGCGGGGGGTTGCGCCCAGACCGTCCCCTGCGATGGCATCACGATCGACTGCGCGTCGACCGCCTCGTTGATCCGTGTCCGCAGCTCGCGCATCACGGCGAACTGCTCCGACGGCTTCGTCTTGATCACGACCCGGATGTCGATGCCGCTGGGACCGAGGTTCTCGACCCCCCAGATCTCCGGTTCCTCGAGCAGCTTGGAGCGCCATGCGTCGTCCCTCCAGATCCCGTCGGCGACCTCCTTGATCGTTGCTTCGGCTTCGCGCAAGTCCGCGTCGTATGACACGGTCACGTCCAGCAACGCCCGGGACCAGTCCTGGCTCTTGTTGGCGACCCGTGCAATGTGGCCGTTGGGCACGTACCACACGGTGCCGTTCACGTCTCGGAGTCGAGTCGTGCGCAGGCCGACGGCCTCGACGACGCCGGACGCCTCGCCGACGTCGACGATGTCGCCGACGCCGTATTGGTCCTCGACGAGCATGAAGATGCCGGACACGAAGTCCTTCACGAGGCTTTGCGAGCCGAAGCCGACGGCGATACCGACGATGCCGACGCTCGCCACGAGCGGTCCGAGGGCGACGCCGAGCTCGCCGAGGATCGTGACGATGGCGATCGTGTAGATGACGGCAGTGCTGACGCTGCGCAGGACGGAGCCGATCGTCTGCGCGCGAGCGGCGGCACGCACGGAGCCGGACGGCGGCCGAAGCGCGGCCGGCGCCTGGTTGCGGAGCTTGTCGACGCGAGGACTGGCGACGGTGCCCGAGATCGCGTCGGTGAACCGGCGGATGGAGCGACGGACGAGGTGGCTCGCGATGAAGGCGACGAGCAGGATCACGAGGATGCGCAGCGGGGCGCCGAACAGGAAGTCGACGAACCCGGCCAGCGCCTTGTTGCCGGTGGCGTCGAAGATCCGGCGGCACGCCCAGCTCGGTGACGAACCGCAGGCGTCGACCAGCTCGGGCGACGGGCTGACCTGGACGACCACCGAGCGAACCTACTTGGACGATTGGTCGGTGTTGCTCACCGCGGCCGGCTGTCCCCGGTCGCCGATCCACTCGATGAAGATGCACTCACCCGGGCAGTCCTCGGCGGCCTGCACGACGTCATGTTCGAGCGCCCGCGGGACCGACGCCAGGCTGCCCGCACTGCCGGGATCGTTGAGCACCCGATTTGCCTGCTTCACGTAGGCGATCCCGTCTTCGAGCAGGGTGAAGACTGCAGGCGCGTGATCGGTGCAGAGGCCGTCGCCCGTGCACAAGTCCTGGTCGATCCACACCTTCATGACACGAACACCTCAGCACAGCCATCAAACGCGCCCAAATCCGCTCTACAACCCGACACACGGGGGAACCATGCTTCCTGGACGAAGTCCCGGTAGGTAAGAATGCGGCTTCCCCTACAGTTGCACGACCCCTCGAGGTCCCAGTCCGGAGGACCGAACGCCATGGCCATCGACTACGCGGCTGGCACGCCGACTTCGGCGCGCCGACGCACGATGGCAGGCCCGTATCCGGCGCTCGGATTCGCCGGGGCGCTCCTCATCGCCACGACCGCGCCGCAGTGGCGTCTGGACCTGAAGACGTGGCGACTCACGCTGCCGTTCCTGCCCTTCGACGGCACCCGGCCATTCACGGCGGTCGCCTTCGTGGTGGGCGCTGCGGCGTTGGGCATTGCATGGCTCGGCCTGATCTCGCGCGTCGAGCGCAGCCAGGCGCCGGAGCGCGATCGGATGCGGGTGGTCATCGCCACGGCGCTGCTCTGGTTCGTTCCGGTGATGCTCGGGCCGCCGTTGCTGAGCAGCGACATCTACAGCTACGCCGCCGAGGGCGACATGGTGACGAAGGGTCACGATCCGACCTCGCAGGGGATGCACCAGCTCTTGTTCGGCGAGTACATCTCCCACACGGATCCCGTGTGGCGCAAACTCGACGGCGGCAACCCCTACGGGCCGGTCCAGATGGGCGTCGCCGCCGGCGCGGTGGAAGCCACCGGCCACACGTTCGAGTTGACCATTTTGCTGCTGCGGTTCATCGCGCTCGGTGCCGTGCTGCTGTCGATCTGGGCCATCGCCGACATCGCCCGCCGGCATGGCGTCTCGCCCCCAGTGGCGGTCGCCATCGGTATCGCCAACCCCATCGCCGTGCTGCACCTCGTCGGCGGCGCGCACAACGACGCGATCCTCATGGCGCTGCTGTTTGCAGGGTTCGCTTTCGCACAACGAGGACGGTTCTGGCTCGGGGTCGTCTTCATCGCGCTCGCGACCGCGGTCAAGCTGCCCGCGGCGGCGGGACTCGTGTATCTGGGTTGGTGCCAGCCCGGAGCCGGGGCTGCCGTGAAGGACCGGCTCAAGGTCATCGGCGAGGCGTTCGCGGTCACCACTGGGATCATCGTGACCGCCTGCGCGGTCGTCGGCGTCGGGTTGTCCGGCTGGATCTTCGCGATGCGGAACACCGGGACCACGACCGGCACCTTGTCGCTGCCGACCCGTCTCGGTTTCGTGCTGAGTGGGCTGTTGCACGAGCTCGGCCTGCCCTCGAGTGATCAGGTGTGGATCGCGGCGTTCCGCTTCATCGGGCTCGCCGTCGCGGCGTACGTGTGCCTGCGGCTGCTCGGTGTGGTCCAACGGATCGGTCCCGTTGCGGCAACGGGCATCTGCCTGCTCGTCGTGATGCTGCTCGGTCCCGTCGTGTGGCCGTGGTACCTGGCGCCGGGATTCGCGCTGCTCGGTGCGACGCAACTCGGTCGCTGGCGCGCGTCGGTGCTCGTGCTGTGCGCACTGTTCGCGGCCGAGGTGTTTCCCGTCGGCCAGTCGCCGAAGCCCGTGCTCGAAGGCAGCCACCTCGTGAGCTTGCTGCTCATCCTCCTCATCGCCGCGATCAGCTTCCTCGCACCCATCGCTGTCGATCGCTGGCACGACCTCACGGACCCGGACGGACTCGCACTGTCGCCGAACTCCGGGGAGAAACGGGTGCGATAGCACCCGTTTCCATCCAACATTCGTTGTCCTAGAGGCGGCGGCGGAGTCTTTCGCCGTAGAAGGCGAGCGCGTTGGCGCCTAGGATGCGGTGCTCGAGGTCCGGGTCGAGGCCACGGGCGCGCACGGCGTCGACTGCGCCGGGGAACGTGGCGTCGTAGTGCGGGTAGTCGCTGGCGAAGCACACGTTGTCGCGCCATCCCAGCTCGAGCACCGCCGGCAGCGTGCGCTCGTCGACATCGAACGTCAGCCACGTACGCGCCGCCAGCGTGCCGTGCGGATCGCCACCGGCGAAGTCGTCCGGCGCGAGCTCGAAGTGCTCCTCGATGCGCTCGACCCAGTACGGAGCCCAACCGCAGCCGGCCTCGAAGAACCCCAGCCGCAACGCCGGATGCCGCTCGAGCACGCCTGCAAGACACAGCGCGAGCATCGCCGACATCTGCTCGAAGGGATGGCTGATGACGTGCGCGCCCGCGTACGTCCGTTGCCGGTCTTCGCCCACGGTGTCGATGCCGCCGAAGTACGCCTCGTGCAACACGACGGGTACGTCCAGTCGCGCCGCGGCGGCCCACAGGGGTTCGAAGACGTCGCCGTCGACGGTGTGGCCGCCGATCCGGTTCGGACGGATCACGCCGGCCACGAAGTCATGCTGCTCGACGCACCGCTCGAGCTCCGCCACCGCCAGCACGGGATCCTGCTGCGGTAGCAGCGCCACGCCGACCAGCCTCGACGGATCGGTCGCGCAGTAGGAAGCGAGCCAGTCGTTGTTGGCGGCGCACAACGCGGCGGCGGGTTTCGGATCCTCGTACAACCCGTACATGAGGCCGAGACTCGGGAACAGGACCGTGGCGTCGATGCCTTCCGCGTCCAGGACTCGCAACCGCTCGACCGGATCACGACCGCCAGTGCGTTCGACGCCTCCGGCCGCTACATGGGTCTTCGACCCCCGCGGTAGGCGAAAGGACGGGCGCCACGGCCTGCCTTCGATCAAGTTGACGATGCGGCCGTCAGCGTCGCGCTCGAATCGCGGCGCCAGGTGGCGCAAGGACGCATCGACGTGGTCGACGATCCACGCGAGGTCTTCTTCGACGTGCCCGTCGGCATCGACGACCACGCTCACGGACCGCTCGTCTTGATGTAGATGTCGATGCGCGCGATGCGCTGGACGCGCTCGTCGCCGTCGAGCTCGAACACCAACGACTCTTCGGTGCGCAGCGGGCTGCCGTTCACCGTGACCGTTTCGGTGAGCTCGGCGAACGCGAGACGCCCACCGTCTGCGTACGTGACGCGTATGACGTCCATCGAGTATCCCGCCAACGTCGGCATCAGTTCGCTCAAGAACGCGACGTAGTCGTCGCGGCCACGGTATTCGTCTCGGAACGGACCGTTGCGAACCACGTCGTCGCAGAGGCAGCCTCGCAACGCTTCCCAATCGTGATCGACGACGGCCGCCAAGTAGTTCTCGACGACGTCGGTCATTCGATCTCCATCGACGTGCCGTCGCGCCACTCCCGCAACACGAGATACGGACCCTTGAGCGCTCCGTGGTCCCAGTGGCCGAACCCCATCGTCGTGCCGTCGCGGCCGCTGCTGGCCGGCAGTCGCTTCACTCGTTCGAGCCCTTCGACGATGCCCGCTCTCGTGAGGTGGTCGGTCCGGACGACCGCCTCACCGAGCATCCTTCCGATGTCGTAGCCCGCCACCCCGACCGGGCCCGCTGCGGTTCGAGGGCTACGTGCCCGCAGCGCCTCCCTCTGCGGGTTGCGGTCGCTCACCGTGTCGACATAGACCCACCCGTCCCAGAGCCTCCGCCAATCCTTGCGCGCGTAGCCGAACATGAGCGCGGAGTTGGCGACGACGGGCACGTGCCAGCCGAGCGAATCGACCGCGACCGCCACCGTGTGCGCCGCGACACCAAGGCCGAGGTACACGAGACCGTCGGGCTTCGACGCTGCCAGCCGGTCGACGAGCAGCGTGGCATCGTCGGCGAGAGGCGCGATGGCGCCGCCGGCCGTCACCTCGATGCCCGCGGTGACGCGAGCGAGCTCGAACCAATCGCCGTAGTGGCGTCCGACAGGCGAACGATCGTGGATCACCGCAACACGGCTCACGCCGCGCGAGCGAAGAAGGTCGACCAACACGGCCGGCTCCTCCTCGAGCGAACCGACCTGATAGTGGAACATGAACTCGCTGCGGGTGATCGCGCCGCCCGTGTAGTTGATGCACGGCAGCCCCGCCGCGTCCGCGAGGTCGCGCACCACCAACCCGTTGTCCGAGATCGACGGTCCGACAATGGCAAGCACGCCTTGTCGCTCGAGCGCGACGAACTTCTGCTCGACGTCGAAAGCGGTTCCCGCTGGTAGTCCGCCTGCCAGCTCGCGCGCGAACTCGACTGGCCGATCGAGTTGCGCTGTGGACAGTCCGACCTCGACCGCCGTCGCGAAGCTGTCGCCGCCGTCGTGCTGCGGGAAGTCGAACAGCAACCCGATGCGAATCGGCGCTGCGCTCACGGTGGCACGAGCTCGAACAGCGGCAGCGCGGCTTGGTCGGATGCCTGCTCGAACCGCACGCGCACACGCGCGCCGATGACGACGTCGTCGGGATCACTGCCGACGACGTTGGTCATCAGCCGCGGCCCCTCGTCGAGTTCGACGAGAGCAACGACGAGAGGCAACAGATGCCGGAACGAGCGAGTCGGGTTCTGACGGATCACCGTCCGGCTGTACACGGTGCCGAGGCCGCTCACGTCGACCCACTCCAACGTGTCGGCGTGGCAGTTGCCGCAACGCGACCGCCCGTAGAGCTGACGGTGATCGCAGCTCGTGCAGTGCTGCACCACGAGCCGGTCCTCGAGCGTGGCCGCCCAGAACGGCTCGCCATCGAAGTCCGGGATCGGTGCGGGCCGCGGCTTGGCGCCCTCGGGCAGCGGCGCCGGTTGGTGGGGGCTCATGATCGGAACTCGTTCATCGTCGATCTTTCGCCAGCACGACGGTGGCGCCCGTCGAGAGCATCCCGCCGGTGCCGTGGCACAACGCGACCTCGACGTCGGCTACTCGACGCGCGGTTCCCTCGCCTCGTAATTGCCGGACCGCTTCGACGATGAGGAACATCCCGCGCATGCCCGGATGACACGCCGACAGACCCCCGCCGTCGGTGTTCGTGGGCAACGCTCCGTCCCATCGCAGCCGGCCTTCCTCGACGAACGGACCGCCGTCGCCCTTCTTGCAGAAACCGAGGTCTTCGAGCGACAGCAACACAGTGATGGTGAACGAGTCGTAGACCTGCAGGACGTCGACGTCGTCGACCGTGATGCCGGCACGCTCCATCGCGAGCGGACCGGACTGCGCCGCTGCAGTGATCGTCACGTCAGGCATCTGGCTGATGTTGAAGTGGTGCGTGAGCGCGTGCGCCGCGCCGAGTATGTGCGCCGCCGGCTTCGGAAGATCACGAGCGCGCTCCTCTGTCGTCACGACGCAAGCGGCACCGCCGTCGGAGATGACGCAGCAGTCGAGGAGATGCAGCGGATCGGCGACGAGACGAGACGACAACACGTCGTCGACGGAGATCGGGTCGCGATATTGCGCGAGCGGATTGGCTGTGGCGTGGTCGCGCATCGTCACTGCGATCGCGGCCAGCTGCTCGGGTGTAGTGCCGAACTCGTGCATGTGGCGGGCCGCGGCGAGCGCATAGCTGCCCACGAGCGTGTTGCCCCAGATCGCATCGGTCGCACCCGGCCCGGTCGGCGCACCCGTCCGTCCACCGGTGCCGAGCGAACGTCCCATCTGCGAGAGCTGCACGCTGCCGTACGTGACGAGCACGACCTCCGCCTGACCACGCTCGACCGCGGCGGCAGCATGCTCGACGAGCACCTCGAACGACGCGCCACCGAAGTTCGTCTCGTCCAGGTAGTGCGGTCGAATCCCCAGGTACTCGCACGCTTGCACCGCGTGAAGCGGCAAAAGGCCGACGGACGCGTGGTCACCCGCGACGACGGCAGCGACGTGTGGCAGTACGACGGCAAGGAGATCGTCAACATCGGGCTCAATGCTGTCGCCGGCCGGCCGCCCGAGGAGTACGGCATGGAGCCGACCTCGCTCCACGAGATGCGAGCCGGTTGCTACGACATCCACGAGCGTGTCCGCGACATGGACGCCAACGGCGTTCTCGGCTCGATGTGCTTCCCGTCGTTCCCGAACCTGTGCGGCCAGCTGTTCGCGCGCTCGCACGACAAGGAAGCGGCGCTCGCGATCGTGAAGGCGTACAACGACTGGCACGTCGACGAGTGGTGCGGGACCTATCCCGGCCGCTTCATCCCGCTGATGATTCCGCCTTTGTGGGATCCGGTCGAGATGGCGGCCGAGGTCCGTCGCATGGCTGCGAAGGGAAGCCACGCGGTGACGTTCTCGGAGAACCCCGAGAAGCTGAAGATGCCGAGCATGCACGCCGAGCACTGGGATCCGTTCTGGGAAGCATGTTCGGACGAAGGCACGATCGTGTGCCTGCACATCGGGTCGTCGTCGTCATTGGTCGTAACCGCGCAGGACGCGCCGATCGACGTGCTCATCACGTTGCAGCCGGTGAACATCGTGCAGTGCGCGGCCGACCTCATGTGGTCGCCCGTGCTGCGCAAGTTTCCCGACCTCCGCATCTCCTTGTCGGAGGGCGGCATCGGCTGGATCCCGTACCTCCTGGAACGGCTCGACTGGATCTACACGCGTCACCACGCATGGACGGGGCAGGATTTCGGCGGCAGGTTGCCGAGCGAAGTGTTCCGCGAGCGCATCGTGACGTGCTTCATCGACGATCCCGTAGGTCTGGTCGTCCGCGACCGCGTCGGCATCGATCGGATCTGCTGGGAGGCCGACTACCCGCACTCCGATTCCACATGGCCGGCGTCGCCCGAGTACTTGATGAAATCGCTCGAGCAGGTGCCGGACGGCGTTCCCGACAGTGACGTCGACGCGATCACGCACTTGAACGCGATGCATCACTTCCGCTTCGATCCGTTTGCCGTGCACCGCCGCGACGACAGCACGGTGGGAGCGTTGCGGGCTCGTGCCGCGGCCGCGGGCGTGGACACGACCCCCCTGACCGTCGAGAGCCGGCGGTCGGAGGCCAAGGACACGAACGCGACGTACCTGCTGAAGCCGCACTAGCCGAGGAAGCCGCGATGCCCACGCTGTCCAGACAGGAACTGATCGAGCGCGGCATGGTCACCGCGGTGTACGCGGCGGAAGCACCCGATCGCTCGGCGGTGATATCGCAGGCCGGCCACCGCACGTTCGCCGAACTGAACGCGCGTGCGAACCAGTTGTTGCGAGCGCTGCGCGCCCGAGGGGTCGACCCCGGATCGACCATCGCGCTGGTGTGCTCGAACCGCCCCGAATTCGTCGAGGTCTACGAGGCCGTGCTGCGAGGTGGCATGCGCTTGACCGCGATCAATTGGCACCTGACTGCAGACGAGATCACGTACATCGTCGACGACAGTGAGGCCGCCGCGCTCATCGGCGACGTGCGGTTCGCCGGCGCGCTCGGTTCAGTCGCAGCGGCCGTGAGTCCGTCGGTTGTCAAGCTCGCAGTGGGCGGACCGATCGACGGCTTCGCTTCCTACGACGACTCGGTCGCGGCGGAGGCGTCCGATGACATCGACGATCCGCGTCCCGGCACAACCATGCTCTACACATCGGGCACGACCGGCCGTCCGAAGGGCGTTCGGCGCGCCATCGAGAAGCCTCCCAGCCTCTATCGCGTGTACTCGAAGCTCGGAACCGCAGCGGGCGAGAGCCAGTGCAGCCTGTGCACAGGACCCCTCTACCACGCCGCGCCGCTGACCATCTCGCTCACGGCGCCGCTCGCCGCCGGCTCTGGTGTCGTGCTGATGGATGGCTGGTCGCCGGAGGAGACGCTGCAGCTCATCGACGAGTACCACGTGACGACGATCCATCTGGTGCCGACCATGTTCCACCGCCTCCTCGCGCTGCCCGAGGATGTGAAGAACCGGTACGACCTGTCGTCGTTGCGGTTGGTGGTGCACGGTGCCGCACCCTGCCCTGTCCCGGTGAAGCAGCGGATGATCGAGTGGTTGGGGCCGATCGTCGAGGAGTACTACGCCGCAACCGAAGGCGGCGGCACGTACGTCACGTCGAAGGAATGGCTGGAGCGTCCCGGCACGGTCGGCAAGGCTGGCGCCGGCCAGCAAGTCGTCGTGCGCGACGCCGACGGCAAGGACGTACCTGCCGGCACGATCGGCATGGTCTGGCTTCGGCGGTCGAACGACGATCCGTTCGAGTACCACCGCGACCCCGACAAGACGGCGAGAAGCCACGAGGGTGACTTCTTCACGCTCGGCGACATGGGGTGGATGGACGACGAGGGCTATCTCTTCCTCAGCGGACGCACCGCGGAGCTCATCATCTCCGGAGGCGTGAACATCTATCCCGCCGAGGTCGATGCTGTGATCCTCGAGCATCCCGCGGTTGCCGACGTCGCATGCGTGGGCGTTCCCGATGACGACTGGGGCGAAGCCGTGAAGGCCGTCGTCGAGTTGCGCACCGGATGCTCGCCGTCTCTCGAGCTCGAGCGCGAGCTCATGGAGTTCACACGCGCTCGGCTCGCCCACTTCAAGTGCCCGCGCTCTGTCGACTTCGTGAACGATCTTCCCCGCTTCGAGACCGGCAAGATCTACCGCCGCCTCGTGCGAGACCGTTACTGGCCTTGATCGCCACGCACGTTTCGGCGTGCACCAACCACACGACGTGTGGCTAACGAACGCCAGTTGCAGGAAGGAGCGCGCGTAGCCGCACTCCGCTCCGGACAAGTCAGACTCGGAGCGTGCGACACATCATCGTGGTGGCGGGCGTGCCGGGGAGCGGCAAGACGTCGCTCGCTCGGCCGCTCGCCCGCCAGCTCGAGGTTCCACTGGTGTCGAAGGACGTCATCAAAGAAGCGCTGTTCGACGCGCTCGGGACGGGTGACCTCCAGTGGTCGCAACGACTCGGCCGCGCCGCGCACCGTGTCATGTACGCGGTCGCGGCTGACCTTGGTTCGGCCGTGCTCGAATCGCACTTCTGGCCTGGCGTTTCCGAAGCCGACCTTCGAGCGCTCGGCCAGCCGCTGATCCAGGTCTACTGCCGCTGCCCGATCGAGGTGGCAGCCGAGCGCTACATGCAGCGCGTCGGCGCGCCGGACCGGCATCGGGGTCACCTGCCCGAGCACCAAGCCGACGAGGCGATCCAAGGATGGCGTTCCCGCGAGCCCGTGCCGCTCGCGCTCGATGCGCCGCTGATCGAAGTCGACACGACCGAGCCCGTCGACGTTGCGGCGGTCGCCGCTCGAATCACCGCCCTCTCGTCAGGCGAAGACTGACGCAGGCCGCAGTACGCTCGCGGATGCGGCTTCGCCGCAGCAGTCCCGCAGAAGGGGGGCGCCATGCGTCGCATCCTCGTCGTTGCTCACAAGACCCTCGGTGGCGAGCACCTGCGAGAGGAGGTGCAACGGCGACTCGCCGAAGGAGACTGCAGCTTCCATCTGCTCGTGCCCGAGCGGCATCCGAACGACCACGCGTGGACGGACGGCCAGGTGCGCCGAGATGCCGAAGCAGTGCTCGAAGAAGGCCTCGCTTCCTTCCGCGCCCTCGACCCGACCGGGAGCACGTCCTTCACGGGCGAGGTCGGGGACGTGAACCCGGTGCACGCCGTGGATCAATTGCCGATCCGCGGTGAGCGGTTCGACGAGATCATCCTCTCGACGCTGCCACCAGGTCCTTCGCGTTGGCTGAAGCAGGACGTGCCGCACAAGATGGCCCGTGAGTACACGATCCCTGTCACCCACGTGGTCGCCGAGCGCGTCCGGACACTGCACGCGCCGTAGCACGGACCAGTGGCCACATGGGCGGAGTTCGAACGTGAGGCGCCCGATCTCGCCGCGGTCGCGGCCATGCTCTGGCCGGGCATCCACGCACTGCACCGCGGCGAGCGCCCGGCGATCCCGCAATCGTGGTTCGACGTTGCGTACCTCGCCACGGTGCGACGCGACGGGAGCCCTCGCTTGCATCCGTTCTGTCCCGTGCTCGCAGCCGGGAGCCTCTACGCCGCCATCCCGAAGGCGTCACCGAAGGGAAACGACTTGCGTAGCGATCCCCGCTGCGTGATCCACGCCACCCCCGGTCCAGAGGACGACGAGCTGTGCATCCGCGCAAACGCGATCGAGGTGAGCGACGACGACGCGAAGCGAGCTGCGGTCGTCGCCATCGGCGCAGCGAGCGAGGTCGGCGGCATGATCGAAACGATGTCGAACGATCCGCTGTTCGAGTTCGACCTCGTGCGAGTCGACGTCGCCCGCTGGCTCGACATCGGTCAACCGGGCACCCGAGTCGAGCGCAGGAGTTGGACGCCGGGGTAAGTGGCGACTCGGTCTGTGTCGACTCAGCCACCAAAGTGGTGGCCGAACAGACACAGACTGCGGCGAGATCTGGTCTGTGTCGACTCAGCCACCGAAATCGGTCGCTGACTCGACAATGTGCGCGATGGGACGGACGTTCAGGTGCCGCGGGCGTCGCTCAACTCGTTCGCGACCCCAGCGCGGAGCAAGCGAAGATCGACGCCGACCGTCACCATCCGGAATCCCATGTCCGCGTAGCGGCGTGCGGTTGCGCCGTCGTACGAATGGATGGCGGGAATGATCCGGTGCGCGTTGCAACGGTCCAGCACGTGTCGAACCGCCTCCGAGTGCCGGCCCGGGATCAGTCCGCCAGGACGCTCGCCGAGGCTGATGGCGAGGTCTGCCGGCCCGATGTAGACACCGTCGATCCCAGGGGTCGAGCAGATCTCGTTCGCATTGGCGACGCCCTGCTCGGTCTCGATCATCACGAGACACAGCACGTGCGCATCGAGCACATCGGTCTCGGCGGATCCGACGGTTGCATTCGCTCGCACCGGTCCATAGCTGCGGATGCCTCGTGGCGCGTAACGACACGCTGATGCGACGTACTCCGCTTGCGCCCTGTCGTTGACCATCGGGACGATCACCGCGTCCGCTCCGGCATCGAGCACCTTGCCGATCATCGCGTGGTCGTGGCTGACGACCCGCACGACAGAGGTGACCTTCGTGCGCGCCATCGCCTGCAACATGACGAGCATGTCCGCGTAGTCGACAAGGCCGTGCTGGCAGTCGATGCACACGTAGTCGAGATCAGTGAGTGCCAGCTGCTCCGTCACCGCGCCGCTCGGGACCGTGCACCAGACGCCGAAGGCCGTTCCCTTCGTGGCAGCCTCTCGAAGCCGGTTGGTCAACTCAACTCCTCGGTACCTTGCTCCACGGCACGTCCTTGTCGAGCCGGGGCTCGGGCGGAAGGCCGAGCACGCGCTCCCCCAGGATGTTGCGCATGATCTCCGACGTACCGCCTGCGATCGACGCCTGACGGCTGTGGAGGAAACGATGTGGCAATGACGAGCGCGTCGGAGACTCGGCGACGCGCACGGTGTCGTAGCTGTCGTTCAGGGTTCCCTCGGCGCCCATGAGGTCGACGCCGAGCTCGGCGACGAGCATGCTGATGTTGGCGAGACCGAGCTTGCCGACGGACCCTTCAGGGCCCGGTGACCCGGTGGCCCGTGCCTGACCGGCGCGCAATGCATTCAGGCGGCCGACCTCGGCGTCGACCCACGCTTGCATGAGGCGGTCGCGCGACGCAGCGACACGACCACCCGTCCGCCACGCGCCGACCGCGTTCGCGATGGCGCCTTCACCGCGGCGAGGCGGCGTCGGCATGTTGTATCGCTCGTTCATCAACGTCGTGGTGCTCACTCGCCAACCGTCACCGACCGCGCCCAGGCGTTCCGCATCGGGGATGACGACGTCAGTGAAGTAGACCTCGTTGAACTCGACCTCACCGCTCATCTGCCGCAAGGGGCGCACATCGACGCCCGGCGCGTGCATGTCGACGACGAAGTACGTGAGGCCGTCGTGCTTCGGCACGTCGGGGTCGGTCCGCGCCAGCAACATGCCCCAGCGCGCCTTGTGCGCCAGCGTGGTCCACACCTTCTGCCCGTTCACGATCCACTCGTCGCCGCCGGTCTTCGACGTGATGCGCTCGGCCGTCGTGGCAAGCGACGCGACGTCCGACCCGGCGCCGGGCTCACTGAACAGCTGGCACCAAACCTCGTTGCAAGTGAAGTTCGGCCGCAGATACCGCGCCTGCTGCGCCTCGCTGCCGTGCGCCACGACTGTGGGGCCGGCCATTCCATGGCCGATCGGGTTGCGCATGAACCCGTCCGGCGCATCGGCCTCGTCGAGCCGGCGCCTTACGATTGCCTGCAAGCCTGCCGACAACCCGAGGCCGCCCTTCCCTACAGGAAGATGGATCCACGCCAGGCCGGCATCGAACTGCGCGCCGAGAAAGTCGGCGAAGGCCGTCGCGGACGGCGGGTGGTAGGCGAGCAGGCGATCGACGGCCTCGTGGACGATCGCTTCATCGTCACGCATTCCGTGAAAAGTAGGGTGCGCGGCATGGCAGAGGTGGAACGCATCCCATACGACGAGTTCTCGCTGTTCCACGAGAACGCAGAAGAGTTCGGCATCCCGTATGACGGTCCTCCCGACGTGCGTCGCGAGCAGGTCGAGATCGAAGGTGGACGGAACCTCAGCGCGCTCGTCTGGGGCAAGGACGATCCCGAGCTCGTGTTCCTCCACGGCGGCGCTCAGAACGCGCACACGTGGGACACCGTTGCGCTCGCGTTGGACCGCCCGCTCGTGGCGATCGACTTGCCCGGGCACGGCCACTCAGACGGTGGACGCAACGGATCGCTGGGGGTGCAGGACAACGCCGTCGACGTCGCCACGGCAGTCGGCGCGCTCGCGCCGAACGCCAAGGCCGTGATCGGCATGTCGCTGGGCGGCGTCACCACGATCGCGCTCGCTGACGCGCGTCCGGAGCTCGTGCGGTCGGTCGTGCTCGTCGACGTGACACCCGGCGTGAACCGGGAGAAAGCATCGACGATCACCGCGTTCATCAACGGGCCCGAGAGCTTTGCCGACTTCGACGAGATCCTGGCCCGGACGATCGAGTACAACCCGACCCGCACAGTGTCGTCGTTACGGCGCGGCATCCTGCACAACGCAGTGCAGCGTGAAGACGGCAGTTGGGTGTGGCGCTACCAACGCTTCCGTGCGTTCGAGCCAGAGGCGGATGTCGCGCGTGGGCCGGACTTCGACATGCTGTGGGACGCGGTCGAACGGATCGATGTACCGCTCATGCTGGTGCGCGGCATGCTGCCGCAGTCCGTCGTCGACGACGCCGATGAACAGGAACTGCTTCGACGCCGTCCTGAGGCGCGCGGTCGAGCATGTCGAAGAGGCCGGGCACAGCGTGCAAGGCGATCAGCCGATCGAGTTGGCGCGACTGATCGACGACTTCGTCAAGGGTGGCGGCTGACGCCTCCGTCGACCTTCAAGAGCGCACCGGTCGTGTAGCTCGATGCGTCGCTCGCGAGATACAACGCGGCGCCCACGATCTCGCCGGCCTCACCAAGGCGCTTCATCGGGACCATGTCACCCTCGAGCATCTCGGGAGTCCACGCTTTCGTGACGTCCGTACGGAACGCCGCCCGGAAGAATGCAGTTCACACGCACCGTCGGGGCGAACGCCTCGGCGAGCCCGATGGTCATGAGGTTCAAACCAGCCTTGGCGCACGCGTAGGGCAATTCCCGCACGCTCGCCATGATCGATCCTGCCGTAGAGATGTTGATGATCGAGCCGGCGCCGTCTGCGACCATGCGCGTGCCGACGAGGGTCGCGAGACGGAACGGTCCCTTCAGGTTGACAGCATGCGTCTTGTCGTAGAGCTCTTCGGTGATCGAGGCGAGACTCTCGTAGAGCGGTGACATTCCGGCGTTGTTCACGAACACGTCCACGCGGTCGAACCGCTCGTAAACGGTTTCGACGAGACGATCGCACTCGTTCCAGTGCCCGACGTGGCAACCGACCGCCACCGCGCGCCGGCCAGTGGACTCCTCGACTTCGGACGCGGCCTGTTGGCAGTTGTCGAGCTTGCGGCTGGCGATGACGACGTCGGCGCCGGCTTCTGCAAACCCTTGCACGATCGAACGGCCGAGGCCGCGGCTGCCGCCGGTCACGACGGCAACCTTGCCGGTGAGGTCGAACTGGTCAGTATGGGTCACGCTCGACATTCAAGCCGCTGGCAGCCGTTGGAACGGCCGCAGCTAACGTCGCCGCGCGTGCCCGTCGATCCCTTCACACCCGCGCAGCTCGGTCCGATCACACTGCGGAACCGGATCATCAAGGCTGCGACCTTCGAAGGTATGACCCGTAGGCACGTCGTGACCGACCGGTTGATCGACTACCACCGCGCCGTCGCGACCGGCGGTGTCGGCATGACGACGCTGGCGTACTGCGCAGTCTCCAAAGACGGGCAGGGAGCACCCGGCGAGATCCTCGTGAGCGACGAAGCCGTTCCCGGACTTGTCCGCTTCGCCGAAGCCATGCACGAAGCCGGCGCCGCGGCCAGCATGCAACTGGGCCACGCCGGTCCCGTGGCCGCGGGCACGGGACATCAAGGGCTTGCACCCTCTCGCGTGTTCGCCCCGCAGGCGTTGAAGTTCACACGCGCTGCGACGGACGCGGACCTCCAACGCATCACAGGCGACTTCGCGTCGGCGGCGCGGCGCGCGGTAGCAGCGGGCTTCGACGCCGTCGAGCTCCACTTCGGGCATGGCTATCTCGTCAGCGCGTTCCTCAGCCCGAAGCTCAACCGGCGGACCGACTCGTGGGGCGGCGTGCTCGAGAACCGGGCGCGACTCGCTCGCCGGATCGCGATGTCTGTGAAGGAGGCGACGGGTGATCGGGTCGCGGTGCTGGCCAAGCTCAACATGGCCGATGGCGTGCCCGGCGGGCAGTGGATCGACGAGAGCATCGATGTCGCTCGCATGCTCGAGGCCGACGGTGCGCTCGACGCCATCGTGCTCACCGGTGGCAGCTCGTTCGAGAATCCGATGTACCTGTTCCGTGGTGACGCGCCGATCACGGAGATGGCGCAGACGTTTCCGCCGAAGTTGCGGCTCGGCTTCAAACTCCTCGCCAAGCGATTCTTCGTGACGTACCCCTTCGAAGAGGCGTACTTCCTGCCCTACGCGCGGCAGTTCCGCGCCGCGCTCGACATGCCGCTGGTCCTCCTCGGGGGCATCAACCGGCTCGACACCGTGCGCGCCGCGCAGGAGGAAGGGTTCGAGTTCGTGCAGATGGGCCGCGCGCTGCTGCGTGAGCCCGATCTGGTCGGTCGGTGGCAGAAGGGCGACGACCGGGAGAGCCTGTGCGTCCACTGCAACAAGTGCATGCCGACGATCTATCGGGGCACCCACTGTGTCCTCGTTGCGCCCGAGGATCGTCCCGGCCATCGGCGCGACGACCACGTAGGTCCGGAACCGGCGTCATCGTGAACCGGCGTGCTCGCGTAGTCCTCCGGCGCCATCGTCCCGTTCGTAACGGCGTCCGCACGTAGAACACGCGCACGAGTCCGGCACAGGAGTCCCCCATCCTCCGCGGTAGACGGGCGTACCGCAGCGACACACGTAGCCGAGTGAGCGCGCTGGGTTGCCGGCAACGAGGGCGAAGTCGGGGACGCTGTGCGTGACGACGCTTCCCATACCGACCATGGCGAAGCGCCCGAGCACGAGATCGTTGCCGATGGTGGCCCCCGCGCCGATTGTCGCTCCTTCGCGGACGAGGGTGCGCAACGTGTCGTCTCGCAGGTCGCTCGGTCGGAGTGCGTCGAGCTCGGGCGTTGTCGCGGAGGAAAGCGATCGTTGGTGAACGTCACGTTCGCTCCGATCATCACCGCGTCTTCGATGGTCACGCCTCTGCACACGTAGACGAACCCGTTGATCTTGCAGCGATCGCCGACGACGACGTCCGGCGCCATGTACGTCTTCTCACCGATGATGCAGTCGCGGCCGACCCGAGCCCCCGCCCGCAGGTGCACCGTGTCCCAGACGGCGGTGCCCGAACCGATGGACACGCCGTCGTCGATGATCGCGGTCGGATGAATGCGAGCGGGTGTGTCGCTCACTGCCACTCCTTCGGATCAGGCCGGCAGCGCCGCAGCGGTGGCTCTGTCGGCGGGGAAGAACTGCTCGATGGCGAGCTCGGCCACGGTGACGTCGAGCGCGGTGCCGAACGTCGCGATCGTGCTGAAGAACGTCAGCCGCGGACGTCCCTCGAGTCGAAGGACGAGCGGCGCGAACAAACGGTCGACGACATCTCCATGGGACGTCGGTGCAGTCGGGATGCCGGGGTACGACCGCAGTTCCTGGGCGAGCTCGCGCATCTCGTCGCTTCCTGCCGTCGAGGCCTGCCGATCGAGACGGGCCAGCAGGTGGTCGGCGTACTCGACGAGGTTCTCGATGTGCGGCGCGAGCCCGTCGGGGTGCAAAGCGATCCTCAGCGCGTTCGCGGGCGGCTCCAGCAATCGTGCGTTCACCACTGATCCGAGCAACGACAACAACGCTCCGTTGGCAGAAACGATGTTCCAGTAGCGATCGACAACCACCGCCGGGAACGGCTCGTGGCCGCTCAGGATCTTGTCGATGGCCTGGCGGACGGGTTCGAGCTCTTCGGTGTCGAGCGACCGTTCCCGATAGGACGGTGCATACCCAGCGGCGAGGAGCAAGGAGTTCCGGTCGCGCAGCGGGACCTCGAGGTGCTCGGCCAAGTGCAACACGAGCTCCCGGCTGGGCCGCGAACGCCCGGTCTCGACGAAGCTGAGATGGCGGGCGGACACCTCCGCCTCGACCGCCAGGTCGAGTTGGCTGCGGCGCCGCCGCTGCCGCCAATCACGCAGGAGGTGGCCGACCCGCGGGGCAGGCGAGGTGACGGTCATCGGGACGACGGTATCGCTGGCGTAACGGCTCGGCGCTTACCTCGGAGGTAATGGCATTGGCGCGTACGGAGGCGCACGGTGGCAACCATCGCTTGCACCGCTACGACAACAAGGAGCAATGACATGAGTGACGTGACCAACACGGTCGACGCCTACATCGCGATGTGGAACGAGACGGATCCCGCGACGCGAGCCGAGACCATCCGCGTGGCATGGACGGACGACGGCCACTACGTCGACCCGCTCATGGAGTCACAGGGCCACGAGGGCCTGAGCGCCATGATCGACGGCGCCCAGGCGCAGTTCCCGGGTCACACCATCCGGCGGACGAGCGGCGTCGACGTGCACCACGGCCTCGTGCGCTTCTCGTGGGAGCTCGTCGGTGAAGACGGGGCCGTCGCGGTCGCGGGCCTCGACATCGGCGTGCTCGCCGACGACGGCCGCTTCTCCCGCATCGCCGGCTTCCTCGGCGATCTGCCCGAGGTCGAAGCCGCTGCCGCATGATTTTCCGGCGAACTCTGGGTCGCCGTGGCCGCTGTAGCGGCCACGGCGCACCAACATTCCCGGATGGGCGGCCGACACGGCAGAATCGCCGGCATGGACTTCGAGCTGCCGAAGGATCTCGTCGACTACCTCGACGAGCTCGACGACTTCATCGAGCGGGAGATCAAGCCGATCGAGGAGAAGAACGACAACATCCGGTTCTTCGACCACCGGCGGGAGGACGCACGCACCGATTGGGAGCGTGGCGGCCTGCCGAATCGGGAGTGGGAAGAGCTGCTCCGGGAGGCGCGTCGCGTCGCTGATGCCGCGGGCCACTACCGCTATCCCTTCCCGAAGGAGTACGGCGGCAAGGAGGGCACGAACCTCGGGATGGCGGTGATCCGCGAGCACCTCGCTCGCAAGGGACTCGGGCTGCACTGCGATCTCCAGAACGAGCACGCCATCGTCGGCAACAACGTCGGGTTGCTGCTCATGATCCGCTACGGCACCGACGAGCAGAAGACCCAGTGGATCGACGATCTCGCCGAGGGTCGCCGCGGCTTCGCGTTCGGTATCACCGAGCCCCAGCACGGGTCCGACGCGACGCACATGGAGACCACTGCGGTGCGCGACGGCGACGAGTGGATCATCAACGGCGAGAAGACGTGGAACACCGGCATCCATGCCGCGCAGTACGACCTCATCTTCGCCCGCACCGGCGGCAAGGCGGGTGACGGCGACGGCATCACCGCGTTCCTCGTTCCGACGAACAGCCCCGGCTTCGAGATCCTCGAGTTCCTGTGGACGTTCAACATGCCCACGGATCACGCACACATCCGGCTGACGGACGTGCGCGTGCCGGACAGCGCCATCTTCGGGGGCGAAGGCCGGGGACTACAGGTCACGCAACACTTCTTCAACGAGAACCGCATCCGGCAGGCGGCCTCGAGTCTCGGCGCCGCGGAGTTCTGCATCGACCAGGCGGTCGAGTACGCCAAGGTGCGCGCGCCGTTCGGCAAGCCGCTCGCGACGAACCAGGCAATCCAGTTCCCGCTCGTCGAGCTGTACACACAGTGCGAGATGCTCCAGGCGCTGATCCACAAGACCGCGTGGTCGATGGACGAGTACGGCGCATTCTCGGTGTCCGACAAGGTCTCGATGTGCAACTACTGGTCGAACCGACTGTGCTGCGAGGCCGCGGACCGCGCCATGCAGGTCTACGGCGGCCTCGGGTACTCACGGCACATGCCGTTCGAGCACATCTACCGGCACCATCGCCGCTACCGCATCACCGAGGGCAGCGAGGAGATCCAGATGCGACGGGTGGCCGGCTACCTGTTCGGCTTCATGAAGCAGCAGGCGCCGAAGGGCGTCGCCTCGGTCACCGGCTGACCGAGCCGCTCCGCTTCCGAATGTTGGGTGGAAACGGGCGCTATAGCGCCCGTTTCCACCCAACATTCGTGCGGAAGACGCGTCAGTCGACGAAGTCGAAGTCGTCGGGGTCGGGTTGGAGCGTGCGTTTCCAGTACTCGAGGAGGGTGAACGGCCAGTTCTGCGCGACCCGTCCGTTGGCGTTCTTGTACCAGCTGTTGACGTCCGACCAGCCCCAGGCCATGCGCTTGTTCCCAGCGTCCACGAGCTCGTTGAACTCGTCGTGCACGTCCTTGCGGACGTCGATGGCGCGGTGGTCGCCTTCCAGCAACAACTTGACGAGCCCGAGGATGTAGCGGACGCCGCACTCGGAGAAGTACACGATGCTTCCGTTGATGACGATGTTGGTGTTGGGCCCGTACAGGCAGAACAGGTTCGGGAATCCGGGCACCGTCACCCCGAGGTAGGCGCGGGCATCGCCGTTCCACTGCTCGTGCAACTCGACACCCGAGCGACCGACGATCGTCATCGGCGTCAGGAACTGCGAGGCCGTGAACCCCGTGCCGTAGATGAGGACATCGACGTCGTAGGCGACGCCGTCCTCCGTGACGAGGCCGGCGGGCGTGATCTGCCGAATCGGCGTCGTGACGAGTTGCACGTTGTCGCGCTTCAGCGTCCGTGCCCAGATGCCGTTGTCACGCAGCATCCGTTTGGCGCCGGGCGGGTAGGTCGGCATGACCTTGTCGAGCAGGTCGGGCCGATCGGCGAACTCGGCGTTGATGTACTCCGCCAGCATCATCCGCACGATGTCGTTCATCGCACTCACCGCCGCGCCCTTCGGTTCGTACTCATCGTCGACGCGCACACCTTCCAGCACGCCGTCACCCATCCGCCAGAAGATCCAGAAGCGGTTCCACTCGCTGTACGACGGCACATGCCCGTACAGCCAGCGCTGCCCGTCGGATACCTCGTCGTGATAGTCAGCGGTCGGACCGAACCACGCCGGCGTGCGCTGGAAGACGAGCAGCTCGCCGACGTGAGGCGCGATCTCCGGGATGAACTGCACCGCGCTCGCGCCGGTGCCGATCACCGCGACTCGCTTGCCTTTCAAGTCGACGTCGGGGCGCCACCGCGCCGAGTGGAACGTCACGCCCGCGTAGGTGTCACGGCCAGGGATGGTCGGGAACGACGGCCGGTTCAACTGGCCGACGGCGCTGACCACCGCGTTCGCCTCGATCGTCTCGTCAATGCCCTCCGCCGTGCGCACTCGCACGGACCAGCGCCGATCCTGCTCGGACCAGGTCGCCGACTGCACCTCGGTGCCGAAACGGATGTGGGGCCGGAGGCGGAATGCATCTGCACAACGGCGGAGGTAGTCGAGCAGCACGTCCTGGGTCGAGAAGTGCAGCGGCCAGTCGTGCCGTTGCGCGAACGAATAGCTGTAGTTGTGGTTCGGATTGTCGACGCGGCAGCCGGGATACTGGTTCTCGAGCCATGTGCCGCCGATGTCCTCGTTCTTGTCCACGATGACGAAGTCCACGCCTGCCTGTTGGAGCCGGTGCGCGGCGAGCAAGCCGGACATGCCCGCACCGATGATCAGCACGTTGAAGTCGACGTCCGGCGCGATGCCTGCCTTGGTCCAGCCCGGTACGCGCCGATCCTCACCCCGTGCGGCGAGCTCCTCTTCGAGAAGCGGGAGGTACTCGCGCATCTCTGCTCCGCCGACTGCGTACTCCATGATGCGAAGGATGTCCTCGTCCGACGGCACTGGTGCAGGCCGGCAACCGCCGTCGCGGTAGCGGATCAGTGTCTCCAGCGCGAGCTGCCGGGCCGTCGCGAGCTGTTCGTCGGTGAGCCCGCCCTGCGGCATGGCGATGAGCAACGGATCGGGACGCAGGTCGTCCCGCAGCAAGGACAAGTCACCGGTGAGATAAGCAAGCGCAGGAAGCAGCGGCGGTACCTCTGCATCCTCGAGCGCGGCGCGGATCTCCTCGTCGGTCTCGCTGATCGGCTCGACGGCACCCACGAACGGGCTCGGCGTCAGGGTGGCTTCGCTCACCTGGTCATCCTCGCGGACCTGTTCGCCGAGTGTCGACCTTGCTCATCGCGTCGTGCCGGCGGCAGTCAAACTCTGGGTCGCCGTGGTCGCTATAGCGACCACGGCGCACCAACATTCGCTGGCGCTCACGCCGAGTCCTGACCGAGGTCCGGCACGCGGCCACGAGACGGCGGATCCGGGTGACGACTGTTCTTGATCGGGTTGCCCGCCATCTCGAGACCGTCGAGCCGCTCGTCGTCAACAGACACGACCATGTTCCGCGCGCGCACTTGGGGGTGGGCGAGTACCGCGGCGACGTCGTTGATCGGTCCGCACGGCAGATCCGCGGCTTCGAGCCGCGCCAGCCATTCGTCCACCGTGTGGTTCCGCAGGGCGCGCTCGAGCTCCTCCTGCAGCTCGGCGTGGTGCTCGGTCCGCAAGGCATTCGTGGCGAAGCGAGGATCAGCGGCAACTTCCGGACGCTCGATCACATCGCACAGCCGGCGAAACAAGATGTCGTTCCCCGCGGCGATGACGAACCAGCCGTCTCGCGCCTCGAACGCGGCAAAGGGCGTGATGGACGGATGCCGTGCGCCGAGTGGTCGCGGCACTTCGCCCGTGGCGACGTAACGCGCGATCGCGTTCTCGAGGATCGCCACCTGGCAATCGAGCATCGCGACGTCGATCTTCGCGGCTTCGCCCGTGCGTTCGCGTTCGAAGAGCGCGCTGCACACGCCGATCGCCGTGAACAGGCCTGCGGTCACGTCGCCGATGGAGGTGCCGACGCGCGTGGGGGGTCCGCCAGGTTGCCCGGTGATGCTCATCACCCCGCCCATGGCCTGCACGACCATGTCGTAGGCGGGGCGTGACGCCAGCGGTCCGGTGTGGCCGAAGCCGGACACAGCCGCGTACACGAGATGAGGAAAGCGCGGGTGCAAGTCGTTCCAGCCGTAACCGAGCTTCTCCATCGTCCCGGGCCGGAAGTTCTCGACGACAACATCGGCGTCGACGAGCAACCGCTCGAACCGCGCACGGTCGGAAGGCTCCTTGAGATCGAGGGCAACCGACTGCTTGGCCCGATTGAGTGAGGCGAAGTACGCGGAGATTCCGTTGATGAACGGTCCGATGAAGCGGCTGTCGTCGCCGCCGCGAGGGTGCTCGACCTTCACGACCTCGGCGCCGAGGTCGCAGAGGAGCATCGTGCAGTACGGACCGGCGAGCACTCGTGTGAGATCGACGACCTTGATGCCGGCGAGGGGACCATGCGCATTCGTCACTACCGCGCAACGTACTAAGCAAGGACGGTGATCAAGCTCAGCTTCGGCGTGCGGCGGCGCGGCGACATCGACCCGGACGAGTTCCACCGATACTGGCGCGACGAACACGGACCGCTCGTACGGTCGTTCCAAGAGACGCTGCGCATCCGCCGATACGTGCAACTCCACCGCCTCGAGACCCCGTTCAACGATGCGCTTCGGGCAAGCCGTGACGCACTCGAGCCCTTCGACGGCGTGGCCGAGCTGTGGTGGGACGACCTCGACGCGCTCACCGCAGGCGCCTCGTCTCCCGACGGGATCGCGGCCAGCCGAACGTTGCTGGAGGACGAAGGGCGATTCATCGATCTCACTCGCTCGTCGCTGTGGCTCGGCGAGGAAGTCGAGATCATCTCGTTGTCGTGAGCGGACGCAAGCGCGGCGCTTTCCCCGGCACCTTCGACCCGCCGACCGTCGCGCATCTCGCGATCGCAGAAGCAGCGCGGTCACAATGCGAGCTCGATCGCGTCGACCTGATCCTGAACCGTGCGCCGCTCGGCAAGCAGGACGTGCGCCCGCTCGCGATCCGAGTGGCGATGCTCGAAGCGGTCGCTGCGACACGCCCGTGGCTGTCCGTCGTCGTCACGGACGATCGGCATCTCGCGGACATCGCGGACGGCTACGACGTCCTCATCCTGGGCGCCGACAAGTGGGCCCAGGTGCTCGACCCGGCGTTCTACGACACGGCCGCCGACCGTGACCACGCCGTCGGCCGGCTCCCGCGGCTCGCGATCGCGCCCCGCGACGGACTCTCGATGCCCGACGACTCGGTGGTCCTGGACGTCGACCTTTCCCATGTCTCGTCCACCGCGGCACGAGCCGGCCGCGACGAGCTGATCCTGCCGGAAGCCATCCCGTTCCTCTGATCGGAAACTTAGACCATAACTCTGGTCAAGACCACTGTTGTGGTCTATAGTCGCGCCGTGGCGGCAAGCGTGCTGCAGGTCGATGACGACGCCAGGGTGCAAGCACTCGCCCACCCGGCCCGGATCGCCCTGTTGGACGTGATGCGTTTGCCGGAGTCGGCGGCAGGCGCGGCCCGTCACCTCGGCCAGCCCCGCCAGACCGTGAACTACCACGTGAAAGAGCTCCTGAAGGCGGGACTCATCCGTCCGGCCGGTGAACGAAGGAAGGGGAACTTCGTCGAACAGCTCTACGAATCCGTCGCGAACGCGTTTGTCGTGTCACCTCGGTTCACGTGGAGCGATCGACGCGTGGCCGCGCTCCAAGATCAGGTGTCGCTCGAACATCTCGCGGCGCTGGGCGAGCGAGTGCAACGCGACGTGACCGCGCTGTTGGATCATGCCGCGTTCGACGGGGTCGACGTGCCGAGCGCAGCCGTCACCGCGGAGGTGCATCTCGCCGACGAGCAGGCACGCAGCTCGTTCATGGAGGAGTACCTGCGCGCGCTCGGGCCGATTCTGAAGAAATACGGACGGCGGAAAGGAACGCCGTTCCGTGTTGCTGTGGCCATCTACCCTGCCGTGGAGGAGAGCAACTGATGGACGATCGCTTCGAAGCCACATTCATCGTTGACACGCCGCAGTCCGAGGTGTGGCGGAGGCTGCGCGATGCAGAGCCGCTCGGGGATCGGAGGGCCGAGGGCGAGCCGCCGGCGCACCCGTTGCAGTGGTGGTTGCCGGCGTTCGAGTCGCCCGCCGATGAGCTCGACTGCGTCGAGGGCCGGTCCGTTCGGCTCACAAAGACAGCCGAACCGTGTGCCGGCACTGAGATCGCGATCTCGCTCGAGGCATCCGGCGGTGGCACCAAGGTCACGGTCGTCCAATCCGGATTCGGTGTGCGGTTCGATCAGATGCTCAACTCGTTGGCGATCGGCTGGAGTCACATCGTCGCCGACCTCGCGCTCTTCTTGCAGACGGGCGCGCGCGGTGGGCGCCATCTCGCACCGTGGGCTTCGCTCGGGTGCACCGTCCGAGAGATACCGGCCGGACTCGAGGTCGACGGCGTCTTCGGTGGCCTCGCTGTCGACGTCGGCTTGGAGCCGGGTGACGTCCTTCTCGCCGTGGGCAACGCGCCCGTGGCCATCGAGCGTGAGCTGCAGACGCTCATGCGCGTGTTCGGCACGGGCGACAAGCTCGAGCTCACCTGGGCGCGCGGTGGCGACATCCTCCGCACGACCAGCGTCCTCTGACCCACCACGTGGAGATCGCACGTGCAATCAAGTGTCGTAACGACACGCGGTTGCACGTGCGACGCCTTTTGGGGCTACGCGGTCGGCGTTTTCGCCACGTCCTGCAGGCCGAGCAGCTCGATGGCGGCCTCGCGCATGAGGTACTTCTGCACCTTGCCGGTGACGGTCATCGGAAAATCCTCCGTCACGTGCACGTAGCGCGGGACTTTGTAGTGCGCGATCTTGCCTTTGCAGAACCTGGCGACGTCCTCGCTCGACAGCGTTGAGCCTTCGCGGACGCGGATCCACGCCATGATCTCCTCGCCGTACTTGGCATCGGGCACGCCGATGACTTGTACGTCGACGACGTCCGGGTGCGTGTACAAGAACTCCTCCACCTCGCGGTGGATAGACGTTCTCGCCGCCGCGGATCACCATGTCCTTGATGCGGCCGACGATGTTCACGTACCCGTCGACGTCCATGACGGCGAGGTCGCCGGTGTGCATCCAACCCTCGTCGTCGATCGCTTCAGCAGTCCGCTCAGAGTCGTTCCAGTAGCCGAGCATCACCGAGTAGCCGCGGGTGCAGAGCTCTCCTGGCTCGCCGTACCCGACAGTGGTCTTCTTCTCGGGATCAACGATGGCGATCTCGACGTGCGGATGCACCCGGCCGACCGAGCCGACTCGCTTGTCGAGCGGATCATCCGCCTCCGTCTGAGTCGATACCGGCGACGTCTCCGTCATGCCGTAGCAGATCGTGACCTCGGCCATGTGCATCTTGTCGACGCACTGCTTCATGATCTCGACCGGGCACGGCGAACCCGCCATGATCCCGGTGCGCATCGACGACAGGTCGTAGTCCGGGAAGTTCTCGAGCGCGAGCTCGGCGATGAACATGGTCGGGACGCCGTACAAGCTCGTGCACCGCTCGTCCTCGACGGTCTGCAGCGTCGCGGCCGGCTCGAACGCAGGCGCAGGCACGACTATCGCGGCGCCGTGCGTCGTGCACGCGAGGTTCCCGAGCACCATGCCGAAGCAGTGATAGAAGGGCACGGGGATGCACACGCGATCGGCTTCTGTGTACCGGCAGCCTTCGCCGATGAAGAAGCCGTTGTTGAGGATGTTGCGGTGACTGAGCGTCGCGCCCTTCGGGAACCCGGTCGTGCCGCTCGTGTACTGGATGTTGATCGCGTCGTTGCGGTCGAGGGTCGCCGCGCCGCTTCGAGATCGTCGTCGCCCACCCCTTCGCCGGCCGCAATGAACTCGTGCCAGTCGTCTGTTGCGAGGAACACCACTCGTTCGAGGCCGGGTAGGTCAGAGCGGATCTCGTCGATCATCCCGCGGTAGTCGCTCGTCTTGAAGTCCGTCGCAGAGATCAGGAGCCGGCAACCGGATTGCTCGAGCGCGTACTTCACTTCGTGCGTGCGGTACGCGGGATTGATGTTCACGAGAATGACGCCGACCTCCGCGGTGGCGTATTGCACGAGCACCCACTCGGCGTTGTTCGGACTCCAGATGCCGACGCGGTCGCCCTTCTCGAGGCCTGCGGCGAGGAGGGCACGGGCGACGTTGTCGACCTCGCGTGCCAACGCTGCATAGGTGAGCCGAACGTCCTGGAACGGGACGATCAACGCGTCGCTGTCGCCGAAGCGGCGCACGGTCGCCGCGAGGTTCCGCCCGATCGTGTCCTCGAGAAGCGCCACCGACGTCGCACCACTCGCGGTAGCCGAGCTCACATCCGCGAAACCTACTTCACACGCCGCGCGCGTTGACCAAACCCTGCGTTGGTCAGTCGCGGTCGAAGAGCAGGCGGTTGCGAAGTGTCTTCCACCGGGCGTCGCGGGGGACGGGCGCGTTGCCGGCCAGCCGTTTGGCGACGATGACGCCGGCCACCCCGGCTGCGGCCATCCCGCCCCGCCTTCCGTGCAGACGGCGGGAGACGGGAACCAAGGCCAGGTCGGCCGCCAGTGACACGAGCGCGGTCTGGCGGGCGAGGCGGCCGGCGGCGAGCCCGCCGAGGAGGACCGCAGCGCCCGTCGGCGCCGACACGAGCAGGGCGCCGGTCGCCGGTGAGATGCCCCGACCACCGGCACCGCGAAGGAACGGTGACCAGTTGTGGCCGGCCACGGCGACGGCGCCGGCCGCGGCAGCGAGGGCCGGGCGCTGGCGCCCTGCGAGCAGCGGGCCAACCGAGCCCTTGGCCACGTCGAAGACGCCGGCGACAGCGAGCGGTCCGAAGCCGGCGACCTCGTGCAGCGCAGTCCCCGAGACCGTCCCTGTCCCCACATCTCGCAGGTCAACGCCCCTGACGAGCCGCGCCGCGATGTTGCTGAAGGGGACCGACCCACACACGAAGGCGACGGCGATCACCGCCGGCCCGGGTAGTGCGTCAGTATGGGCGAGTGGCCGAGGCTGGCGTCCGCTCATCGACACGCCCGACCTTAGAGCCGTCCACCCTGCTCACCTCGGATGGCTACCGCTTGGCCGCGGACCTCCGTCGGGTGGAAGGCGGGCGCACGACGGTCGTCGTGGTGCACGGGTTCACGGCGCACCGGCGACACAGTTCCGTGACCGCGATCGCCGACGCACTCGAGTCCGACGGCCATTCGGTGCTCACGTACGACGGGCGGGGACACGGCGAGTCCGAGGGCATGTGCACGCTCGGCAACGACGAGATTCTCGATGTCGTGGCCGCCGTCGAGGCGGCGAGGGACCTCACACGCGGCTCCAAAGTCGTGATCGTCGGCGCGTCGATGGGCGCCATCGCGGCGCTGCGCTACGCCGCCGGCCACGACGACGTCTGCGGTGTCGTCACGGTCAGCTGCCCGGCCCGCTGGCAACTCCGGACGATGAGGACAGTGCTCGCTGCCGCGCTCACACAAACGTGGCCCGGACGCCGCTACCTCGAGCGCTCGCTCGGTGTGCGCGTCGCCCCGACGCGTTCGCGCGAGGAATCCCCCGAGGTCCTCGCAGGACAGGTTCGCTGCCCGCTCGCGATCGTGCACGGCCTCGCCGACCGGTTCATGCCCGCGCTCGAGGCGTCGCGCCTGCACGACCAAGCCACGGGCCGGCGCCGGCTCGACCTCGTGCCCGCCATGGGACACGCCTTCGACAGCTTCGGCACGTCGACGATCCTGGCCGCCGTGTCATGGTGCCTCGACGATCCCGATGCGCGGACGGGCTGACGTCTTGACCTGGCGGCTACTGCACGAAGAAGTGCCAGCCGACGAAGCCCCAGCTGATGAGCAGCGCCCACCGCATCACGCGGTGACTGCGCAACCACCGGCCCACCTCGGTCATGGTGGCGTGGGGGTGTCCGCCCCGCCGAGCCCGCCCTTCGAGACCGATGACGCCGACCGCGATGAGGGCGAACACGGCGACGCCGATCGCCGCACTCATGTTTCCATCACCTGGCGCCGCTCGCTCATCGACCGCGCTCGATCAACTTGTAGCCGACGACGAGCCAGGCGAGGAAGGCGAGGGCGTTCACGGGCCGGAAGCTCGTGACGGTTGTGACGATCGAGGTGACCGTCGGGTAGTCGACACGCGGCGAGCCGGTGAGCTCACGCAGCTCCCACGCGATCAGCAACGCCGCCAGCACCGACCACGCGAGCACGGCCCGGTGGTGCAGTCCCCCGAATCGGCGCCGGTGGTGGGACCGTGCCGCCGCCCGCCTCCGGTCGTGATGGATCCAGGACCGGAGCGCAACCACCGCCCCGGCCACCATCGGTACACCTACCAGGAGCGGCGCGAAAGGGGACAGGTCGAGGTCGGATGCAAACCAGCTGTAGCCCGCAGCGACGGCGAGCAGGCCGCCCAGGATGAGCCCTCGGCGGCGCCTAGGGCGAGCCCGCGACTGCGACGGAGCAGGCGGAGCAGGCGGAGCGGCCGTGTTCGGTTCGAGATCGACGAGCAACGAGTCAGTCATGGAAAGGGGCGAGACTACCTATCGGCAGGAATCGGTTGGGGTCGCGGAATTGGAGTAGCGCGATTTCCGTCGGGTTCTTAAGACGAGCGACGCAGAATAGGTGCGTGGGAGAGGTCTTTCGACGTCCCGCCTTCCGCGCCCTGTTCATCGGGCAGGCGATCTCCGGTCTCGGCGACTGGATGGTCACCGTCGCGCTCATGGCGCTGGTGCTGCGGCTGTCCGGGTCGTCGACCGCCGTCGGTGGCGTGTTGCTGCTGCGCCTGCTTCCTGCCGCGGCGGCCGCGCCGTTCGCAGCCCGCGGTGTGCGGGGCTGGGACCGGCGCCGCACGATGCAGGCGGCGGACTTGGCGCGCGTCGGGATCGTCGTCGCCATCCCGCTGGTGGCCCAACTGTGGTGGGTGTACATCTGCGCGTTCCTACTCGAAGCCGCAGGCATCGTGTTCCTCCCCGCACGCGACTCGCTCATCCCTGAGTTGGTGGAACGCGACCAACTCTCGATTGCGAACTCGGCGATCCTCGCCTCCTCCTACGGATCCATCCCGTTCGGCGCCGCGGCCTTCGGTGCAGTGGCCGCGCTGTCGCCGTCGGGCGGCTGGTTGGGCGACCACCCATTCGTGCTCGTGTTCTTCGTCGACGCGCTCACGTTCGTCGTGTCGTTCCTGTTCGTTTCGCGACTCCCCCGGTCGGCCGAAGACCTTTCTCGCACGACCGAAGAGCAACCAGCGCGGTTCCGTGATGCTTTGCGTATCCCACTCGTCCGCATGGTGATGACGCCGACAGCGGCGATCGTGCTGGGGCTCGGCTCGCTGTTCTCGCTCGGGGTCGTGTACGTCCGTGAGGTCCTCGACGCGTCGGACACGCAGTTCGGTCTGCTCATCGCGCTGTTCGGCGTGGGCGCAGCCGTCGGTCTGGTCGTGTTGCAGATGGCACGCGGTCAGGACTACATCACGAACATCCGCCATGGGGTCATCGTGCAGGGCGCGACCATCGGCGTCATGAGCCTGGCCAACGGCATCGCCCTGGCGTTCGTCGGCGCAGTTGCGTTCGGCGCGGCAACCGCCTTCGTGCTTGCCAGCGGGATGTCTGCGCTGCAGTCGATGCTCGACGGGCACGAGCGCGTACTGGCGTTCACCGCCTTCCACGTCGTCATCCGCACGGGTCTGAGCCTGTCGGCCATTGCCGCCGGCGTGGCCGGCGACCTCGTCGGCGACGTCCGGCTTCCGTTGCTCGGTGTCTTGGAACCATCACGACTCGTGTTGCTGTGCGCCGGGATACTCGTGCTGTTCACCGCGCCGATGCTGCGGTCTCCCCAGACGACGGAGGTGACCGTTGCCGGTCTCCATCCTCACTGACAGCGCCGCGTCACTTCCAAAGGACATCACCACCGCCGCGACCATCTCCGTCGTCCCAATGTGGCTGACGATCGGCGACACGTCGGTGCACGACGGCGACCTCAGCCTCGAGGAGGTCCTCGCGCGATCGACGAAGGGATCACGACGTCAGCGCCGACACCGGGCGAGTTCGAGGTCGCGTTGCAGGAAGCGGGCATCGATGACGGTGCGCTCGTCCTCACGATCGCCGGCACGATGAGCAGCACCGTGCAGTCGGCAAACGTGGCGGCGCAGTCGCTCGATCCCGAGCGCGTGCACGTGTTGGATACCGGCACCGCCGCAGGCGCCGAAGGTCTCGTCGTCCTCGCCGCGGCCGATGCGGCGGCGAGCGGGCGCTCGCTGCCCGATGTGGAGGATGTGGCGCGGCGCGTGGCGGCCCGCGTCCGCCTCGTCGCGACGATCGCCGATCTCGACCGGCTGGCCAAGAGCGGTCGGGTGCCGGAAGCGGCTGCTTTGGCCGGACGGTGGCTGGGCCTGCAGCCGATGTTCGAGTTCCGTGACGGCGGCGCCCACGCATTGCGACCGGCGCGCAGCCGCACCAAGGCGCTCGATCGCATCGTCGAGATGTGGACGCGCAGCGCCCCGGGGCGGTCGCCCGGCACCGCGATCGGCAGCCATGTCGCTGCTCTCCATGCAGCGTCGCCCGAGGAGGCCGAGGGGCTGCTCGATCGAGTGCTGGACGCCACCTCGGTGACGACGTCGTTCGTCGGCTCGTTCAGTCCGGTCATGGTCACTCACACGGGACCGGGCCTCGTCGGCTTGTCGTGGTGGTGGGACGACCGATCGGGCGACCGATCAACGTGATGAGCGCACGAAGAGGTGCCAGCCGAGCCACAACCACGCGGCCAGACACACCACCTGCACGTACCGCCGGCGCACGAGCGCTCTGATCGCAGCGCCGGGCGTCGGGATCGCGCGCGAGGTCAGCGAGAGCGCAACCGCCGCGAAGACGCACGCGGCGAGCGCGCCCCACACCACGAACGTGATCTGGCGCGACGTCATGCGGCGACCGACCAGCCGATCGCGAGCCAGCCGCCGAAGAACAACCAACGAAGGACGTGCTCGGCCTGCATCGAGTCGGTGATCGAACTGATCGTCGGGTGCGCCTCTCGAGGATGACCGATGAAGGAGATGAGCTCCCACGCGAGCACCACGACGAGGATCACGGCCCACACCCAGAGTCGCTCGTTCGCGCTGGGGCGCTCGTCGGGCACCAGAGCCGCAGCACGGCGTCGCCGCACCCGCGCGAGCACGATCAATGCAGCGGCGGAGACCAGTACGCCGAGGGTTGCGGCGAGACTGAACGGCGGCTGCGCGGTGACCCACCAGCCGAACGCCATCAGGACCGCGAACGCCGCAAACAGCTGTGCACGAGCACCGATCACCGCAACATGGATACCCCGTTCGCGCTCCGCACTCGGAGCTTTCGGCGTTCATCAACCACACGGCGTGTGCCCAACGCACGCAATTTCGGGTTGGTGGGTGCGACGTGGGCGGGTTGACTCTGCGGATGAAGGCGCGACCGGCGACGCTCGACGACGCCGCAGAAGTCCTCCGGCTCGCGGCCGTGATGTACGCCAGCATGGGACAGGACCCGACGGACCCCCGCTGGCTCGAGACGGCACGGGACCAGTTCACGTCGAGGCTCGGACATGATCTCGGCGCGTTCGTCGTCGACCATCCCGACCGCGACGGCCTCGCGGCATCCGCGGCCGCGACCATCGCGACGCGGCTCTCCGGACCGAACAACCTCAGCGGGCGCACCGCGTGCGTGCAATGGGTGGCTACCGATCCCGACGCTCGTTCGCGAGGGTGCGGGCGCGCGGTGATGACGGCTCTCCTGCAATGGTGCGAAGACGAAGGCGTCGTCTACGTGGAGTTGCACGCCACCAAGGCCGGCGAACCTCTCTATCGAGATCTCGGGTTCACGGATGCGGGCCCCGTCGCCCTTCGGCAGCGATTGGTGGCCGCTCAACGGTCGTGACCTATGGTCGCCAGTGATGCGCGACGTCAACGAGCGAACGATTCGCACCAACGGCGTCGACTTGCACGTGTTCGAGGCGGGAACCGGCACACCGGTACTGCTGGCGCACGGGTTTCCTGAGCTCGCGTACTCATGGCGTCACCAGATCCCCGCCCTCGCGGCGGCCGGCTGTCGCGTGATCGCGCCGGATCAGCGCGGCTACGGGCGCTCGAGCCGTCCCACTGCCATCGAGGACTACGACATCGAGCATCTCACGGGCGATCTGGTGGGATTGCTCGACGAGCTGAACGAAGAGCGTGCCGTGTTCGTCGGGCACGACTGGGGCTCGATGGTCGTATCGAACTTGGTCATGCTCGCGCCCGAGCGCGTGAGCGCCATCGTCAACATGAGCGTGCCGTTCCTTCCGCGTGCGCCGATGCCGCCGGTGCAGATGATGCGCAACGCGTTCGCCGACTCGTTCTTCTACATCGTCTACTTCCAGGATCCGCGAGTCGCGGACGAGGACCTCGGCGCTGATCCGGCGCGGACGATGCGACGGCTGCTCGCGAACGTCTCCACCCCGGAGGGCGAGGCACCGAACCCGTCGATTTTCCGCGAAAGACGACCGAGGCTTCGTCGACCGTCTCCCCGAGCCTGATGGCCTGCCCGATTGGCTGTCGCAAGCAGAGCTCGACCACTACATCGACGAGTTCGCGCGCACCGGCTTCACGGGCGGCCTCAACTGGTACCGCAACATGGACCGCAACTGGTCGCTCACCGAACGCGTCGCCGGCGCCAAGGTCGATGTGCCGTCCCTGTTCATCGGCGGAGCGCTCGACCCGGTGCTGCGAATGACACCACCGGAGAACTTCCTCGAGTCGCTGCTCGATCATCGCGGGACGGTTCGCGTCGACGGCGCGGGCCATTGGGTCCAGCAGGAGAAGCCGGAAGAGGTCAATGCCGCGCTCGTGCAGTTCGTCCACGAGCTCGTGCCGAAAGGGAGCTGACGATGCGCGCTGCGGTGCTTCGGGCGGGAGCGATGGTCGTCCGGGACGACGTGCCCGATCCCGAGCCCGAGTTCGGCCAGGTTCTGGTGCAGGTCAAGGCGTGCGGCATCTGTGGATCCGACCTCCACTTCGCAAAACATGGCGCCACGATGCTCGCCCTCGGACAGGAGATGGAGGGCATGCCCGACCTCGGTCGCATAGCGCCCGACCTCGCCCGCGACGTCTTCATGGGCCACGAGTTCTCGGCGGAAGTGCTCGAGGTCGGTCCGGACACGATCGGGCCGAAACCGGGCACGCTCGTGACGTCGATACCGGCGATGCTGACGCTCACCGGCGTGAAGGATCTCGTCTACAGCAACGACCTTCCTGCCGGCTACAGCGAGCGGATGCTGCTGTCGGCACCGATGCTCGTCGAGGTCCCGAACGGGCTCGGATCGGATCGCGCCGCGCTGACCGAACCGATGGCCGTTGGGTTCCATGCCGTGAATCGTTCGGGCATCGAACCCGCCGCCGGCGCGCTGGTGCTCGGTTGTGGGCCGGTGGGGCTCGCGGTGATCGCGGCGCTCCAGTTGCGCGCCGTGGCACCCATCGTCGCGAGCGATTACTCACCTGCTCGGCGGTCGCTCGCCGAGCGCATGGGAGCGCACGTCGCTGTCGATCCGGCCGAAGAGCAGGCATTCGACGTGTGGGCGCGCGAAGGCGGTGGACGGCCGCTCGTGGTGTTCGAGGCGATCGGTGTCCCCGGCATCATCGACGGGGCGTTGCGGTCGGCGCCGCCGCAGACCCGCATCGTCGTCGTCGGTGTCTGCATGGAGCGCGACGCGATCACGCCGTTCTTCGCCATCGGCAAGGAGTTGAACCTGCAGTTCGTCCTCGGGTACGACCCAATGGAGTTCGAGGCGAGCTTGCGATCGATCGCCGAGGGCGAGATCGACGTCGAGCCGATGATCACGGGACGGGTCGGCCTCGACGGTGTTCCAGACGCGTTCCGTGCGCTCGCCAACCCCGAGGACCACTGCAAGATCCTCGTCACGCCTTAGAGGCTGAGCGGATTAGGTCACTGAGATTGTCGGATGCGCGCGGCGGTATCGGCTTGGGCCCGGACGCGCAGGGGCGCCCGCCGCGGTACCACCGCACTGTTTGTGAATTTGCTCACCTGATGCCAGGGCAGCAGACCAAGTCGAGATCACGAATCGGCCATCGACTGACGAAGAGCACCACGCACTAATGTCGGACGGGACGAGATCGGCGAGAGTGTGCTTGTTCAAGGTGTTGCGTCACGTTCGGCGTACTCTAGGTCGGTTGCGACTGATTAGAGGTGGGCTATGTCTGGACGCAGGCGACATCTTCATGGGTCTCTGATGGGCCGTGTGTTGGGGACCGGAGGAACCCGGCCACCGCGGCGCAGGTCGCGGGCCAGCCGTGGTGTGGGACACTTGACCGGGCGCTGGGCGCGCAGTGTGCTCGTGACCGCCGTCCTTGTTACGACTGCGACGGTGGGCCTCAGCACTCCCGCGTCCGCCGTCCATGACCTCGGGCTGTTCGAGCTCGACGGCAACGCCGTGCAGGACGCCATACCCCCGCCGCCCGATGATTGGGCCACACTCGCGGGCGGCGGCGGCAACGCCGGATTCTTCACCGGCATCCTTCCCGACAGCGACCCCATCCCCGGCACCCAGTTCACGGGGGGCGGCTCCAAGGACGACCTCGACATCACCCAGTGGTTGTGGAAGCCGGGCGAGCCGCTCGACAAGGACGACATCACCAACGCCTACGCAGCCGCGTACACGAACACCGTGGACACAGGCGACAACAACATTGGCGACACGATCGTCTACTTCGGACTCGACCGTTTCTCAACCGCCGGTGACGCCCACGTCGGCTTCTGGTTCCTCCAGGACCCGAACTTCGGCCTCACCACCACCCCGGGGGGAGGCGGCTTCGAGTTCAGCGGCGTGCACCAAGACAACGACGTGCTCGTGCAGGCCAACTTCACCAACGGCGGTGTCATCGGAACTGCCTCCGTCTTTACGTGGCAGGCGGGCCAACTGGTGGAGATCGCGACCACCAACGCCGACTGTCTCACGCCGGGACTTGCCGACGATGGAGGGTGCGCGGTGGTGAACCAGATCGCCACTCCCGCGCCTTGGCCATACACCCCCAAGGCGAACGAGGGCCCGCCAGGCACCTTCCAGCCGTCGGCCTTCTTCGAGGGTGGCCTCAACCTCACCCGCCTGGTGCCCGCGGCCGCGTGCTTCACGGGCTTCCTGGCCGAGACGCGTTCCTCGACCCCGTTCGACGCCGTGCTCAAGGATTTCGTGACGGCCCAGTTCGAGCCCTGTGCGATCGATGTGGACAAGACCGGCGACACGATCTCGAAGGTCGGAGACGTCGCCAATTACACCGTCACGATCAACAACACGGGCGACGTGACGCTCTTCAAAGACGACATCACCGACACGCTGCTCGGCAACATCGCGATCGACGGCGTCGACCAGGTCAATCCCAACGTACTGGCCAGCACCTGCGGCCCGAGCCTTGCGGCGGGGGCGTCGTGCACCATCACCCTCGCCCGCACCGTCTTACCCACCGATCCCGATCCGCTGCCCAACACGGTGAACATCGTCTACCGGGGCTTAGCGGACTTGAGTGGCTCCGCTATCAGCTCTACGGACGACCACTCGGTTGAGCTGTTCCAGCCGTCGGTGGACGTGGTCAAGACCGGCGACACCCTGAGCAAGGTCGGCGACGCCGCCAACTACACGATCACGGTCGACAACACGTCGTCGGCCGATTCGCCCAACCTCGTGAACGGCACGATCGTCGACACGTTGCTCGGCAACCTGCTCGACCCCGCGAACCCGTTCGTCACCACCAGCACCTGTACGGCGACGCTCGCAACTGGCACGGCCTGCACCATCAACGCGACGCGCACGGTGCTGGCCAGTGATCCCGACCCGCTGCCGAACACGGTCACGGTTCACTACAACCCTGCCGGCTTCCTGAACGACATCACCGACAGCGACAGCCACTCGGTTGAGCTGTTCCAGCCGTCGGTGACGGTCGGCAAGACGGGCGACACGCTGAGCAAGGTCGGCGACCCGGCGAACTACACCATCACGGTGACGAACACGTCGTCGATCGACTCGCCCAGCCTCGTGAACGGCACGATCGTCGACACGTTGCTCGGCGACCTGCTCGACCCCGCGAATCCGTTCGTCACCACCAGCACCTGTACGGCGACACTGGGGGTCGGCGCGACCTGCACCATCAACGCGACGCGCACGGTGCTGGCCAGCGATCCCGACCCGCTGCCGAACACCGTCGTGGTGACGTACAACCCGAGCGGCTTCCCGAACGTCGTCACCGCTGAGGCGTCGCACGACGTGAACCTGTTCCAGCCGAGCGTCACCCTCAACAAGACGGGTGACACCCTGAGCAAGGTCGGCGACCCGGTCGATTACACGATCACGGTGACGAACACGTCGTCGATCGACTCGCCCGCTCTGGTGTTCAACTCGCTGACCGACACGCTGCTCGGCAACCTGCTCACCCCGGGGAACCCGTTCGTGACCAGCAGCAACTGCGGCGCCCCGCTGGCTTCCGGCGCGTCGTGCACGGTCACCGCGACCCGTACGGTGCTGGCCGGTGACGCCGACCCGCTGCCGAACACGGCGACCGTGCACCTGCACCCGGACACGTTCCTGAACGACATCACCGCCAGCGACAGCCACTCGGTTGAGCTGTTCCAGCCGTCGGTGATCGTCGATAAGACGGGCGACGCGCAGAGCAAGGTCGGCGACCCGGTCAACTACACCATCACGGTGACGAACACGTCGTCGCCGGACTCGCCCGACTTCGTGAACGGCACGATCGTCGACTCGTTGCTCGGCGACCTACTCGACCCGACCAACCCGTTCCTCAGCGGTAGCAACTGCAACACCGGTCTCGCGACCGGTACGTCGTGCACCATCACTGCGACCCGTACGGTCCTGGCCAGTGATCCGAACCCGCTGCCGAACACGGTGACGGTGCATTACAACCCGGCCGGTTTCCTGAACGACATCGCCGCGTCCGATTCGCATTCGGTGAACTTGTTCGGCCCGAGTGTGACGGTGGACAAGACGGGTGACACGTTGTCGAAGGTCGGGGATCCGGTGAACTACACGTTCACGGTGACGAACACGTCGTCGGCGGACAGCCCGAACCTGGTCAACGGCACGATCGTCGACACCCTGTTGGGCAACCTGCTCGACCCCGCGAACTCGTTCGTGACGTCGAGCACGTGTACGGCGACGTTGGCGCCCGGTGCGTCGTGTGTGATCCAAGCGACGCGGACGGTGCTGGGGACTGATCCTGACCCGTTGCCGAACACGGTGACGGTGCACTACAACCCGGCCGGCTTCCCGAACGACATCACCGCGAGCGACACGCATTCGGTGAGCTTGTTCCAGCCGGGTATCACGGTGGTCGCGACGGGTAGCCCCCTGTCGAAGCGTGGGGATCCGGTGAACTACACGTTCACGGTGACGAACACGTCGTCGACGGACAGCCCGAACCTGGTCAACGGCACGATCGTCGACACCCTGTTGGGCAACCTGCTCGACCCCGCGAACGCGTTCGTGACGTCGAGCACGTGTACGGCGACGTTGGCGACCGGTGCGTCGTGTGTGATCCAAGCGACGCGGACGGTGCTGGGGAGTGATCCGGATCCGTTGCCGAACACGGTGACGGTGCATTACAACCCGGCCGGCTTCCTGAACGACATCACCGCGATCGATTCGCACTCGGTGAACTTGTTCGGCCCGGGTGTGACGGTGGACAAGACGGGTGACACGTTGTCGAAGGTCGGGGATCCGGTGGACTACACGTTCACGATCACCAACGTGGGAACGCTGATCAGCCCAGACCTGGTCAACGGCACGATCGTCGACACCCTGTTGGGTGATCTGCTCGACCCCGCGAACCCGTTCGTGACGTCGAGCACGTGTACGGCGACGTTGGCGACCGATGCGTCGTGTGTGATCCAAGCGACGCGGACGGTGCTGGGGAGTGATCCGGATCCGTTGCCGAACACGGTGACGGTGCATTACAACCCGGAGGGTTTCCCGAACGACATCACTGCGAGCGACACCCATTCGGTGGAATTGTTCCAGCCGGGCGCGGACGTCACGAAGACCGGACCGGCATTCACCAAGGCGGGTGACACCAACAATTACAGCGTGACGATCACCAACACCGGATCAGCGGACAGCCCGAACCTGGTGAACGGAACGATCGTCGACGGCAAGGCCGGTGACCTGCTCGACCCGGCGAACACCGACGTCATGTCGAGCACGTGTAGCTCGACGTTGGCGACGGGAGCATCGTGCACCATCACGTACACATACGTGACATTGGCGGGCGATCCCGACCCGTTGGTGAACACGGTGACGGTGCATTACAACCCGGAGGGTTTCCCGAACGACATCACCGACTCGGCCTCTCACTCGTCGGACGTCGTGCACCCGACGCTCACCGTGTCGAAGGACTGCCTGACCCCGGAGGTTCCGGCGGGCGGGACCGCGATCTTCGACGTGACGATCCGCAACACGGGTGATGTGCCGTTGATCTTCACGACGTCGGAGAGCGAGAAGCCTGGGCCGTTCACCCTTGCGGCAGGAGAGAGCAGCAGCTTCCAGGTCACGATGGTGGCCGGCGACGGCCCGCTCGTGGAGAACACGGTGGATGTCACGGCGGTGCTCCCTCCGAGCTTCCAGCTGAGCAACACACTCACGGGAACAGCAACCGACTCCTGCACAGACGTCCCGCTGGCCCGAACCGGTACTGACGTCTTGGACCAGCTCGAGTGGTCAGTCCTGCTGCTCGTCATCGGCGGAGGGATCCTGCGTCTCGCCCGGCTACGGCGACGGACAGCCTGATCGAACCCGTACGGCCCTTGCGCCGTTTCGCGCGACGCAGGTCGGGTCTAGTCGCTTCCCGGGACCGCGCCGGTGTTGGTGATTCCGGCTGGCAAGGTGAAGCCGACCGCCGGACGGTCGGGTAGATCACCTTCGGGACGCGGCCACACGATCGGCGTGACGTCGCCGTCGATGGCGGCGCCGACTTCGATGTCCGATCGATCGACGGCGAAGTGCGGGAACGGATAACCGCGCGTGCTGCCGTCGGGGATGTAGATGATCGTGTGCACGCCCCGGTCGGACCGCGTCGCGTTCGGACCCGCCAAGTGCACGGTGAGCCCGTGATGGAACGCAACCGAACCCTTCGGCACCTCCACGAACACAGGCTCGATCTCGGCAACCTCGGGGTCGGCGAGGATGTCGTGCGGCTCGCCGAAGAAGATGTTGACGAACTTCCGCAGCCCGACGGTGTGCGAGCCGGGCAGATACGCCATCGCCCCGGACTCGATGGTCGAACCGTCGAACGGGATCCATGCCGTGACCGAGGCGGTCTCCTTGACCGGCCAGTACGGATGGTCCTGGTGCGGATCGGTGGCTCGGCCGCCGGCTTGCTTGTACAAGGCCTGGTCGTGCCACAGGCGTACGGCTTCGACGCCGAGAAGTTCCGCCGCAGCTCGGCCGAGCGTCTGATGGAAGGTGAGCGGACGGATGTCGGGAAAGTCCTCCCACAGATTCATGCACTGCAGGAACGACTGCTGGTATCTGCTCTTCTCCGCCAGTGGAACGGTCTCGCCGGCCGTCCGGTACCGCACGGCGTTCGTCACCAGTTCGCCGTAGCGGTCGAGCTCCTCGAAGGACAGCAGTCCGGGGACGACGACGTAGCCGTGGGCGCGGAACTGGGACACGAGATCCGGGTCCACCACCGTTGCCGTCGGGCGTGGCGCCATCGGCAGCTGAATCTACGTGGCCGGGACCGTTAGCGTTCGGCCATGCGCATTCGGCTGGAACCCGAAGACGACTATCTCCATCCCGTGGAGGCGGCGTCCAACTTCAACGAGAGCCGCTACTACAACTGGTTCGACGTAGGCGAACAGATGGGCGGCTGGGTGCGAATGGGCAACCGTCCCAACGAGGGGTACGCCGAGATGACGGTCTGCCTGTACCTGCCCGACGGTCGCGTCGGGTTCAACTTCAAGCGTCCGCACATCGAAGGACACACCGCGCATGACGCCGGTGGCCTTCGGTTCGAGGTCGTGGCGCCGTACGAGATGCACCACATCACGTACGAAGGCAAGGTGTGCGTCCTCACACAACCCCGGGAGATGGTCGACCCTCGCACTGCATTCGAGAACAACCCGTTCGAGCCGTGCCAGATCGACCTGACGGTCGAGGCAGTCGGCAAGCCGTGGGGCGGCGAGCCCGAATGGGAAGAGGGCGAGGAGAAGCCCGACCTCGATCCCGAGAAGCTGTTCGCGCGAGGCCACACCGAGCAACACATGCGCAGCACCGGAATGGTGCGCATCGGTGACGAGACGTTCGAGATCACCAACGGCCTGGGCCTGCGCGATCACTCGTGGGGTCCGAGGTTCTGGCAGAACGTCTGGTGGTACCGGTGGCTCACGGTGAACCTCGGACCCGACCTCGGGTTCGCGTGCACGGTGTCGGGCAACGAGGCGGGCGAGCGCAACGCACACGGCTTCCTCTACGACGTCGCGCGTTACGGCGACGCGCAGTGGGTGCCGATCCGCAGGGTCGAGCTCTCTTCGGACTACGACAAGGAGTGGTTTCCCACCAAGAACAAGGCCGTCGTCACCACCGACGACCACGTGTACGAAGTCGACGGAGATGTGTGGTCGAACATCCCGCTGCGCAACCGGCGCGCCGGGCAGGTGACGCGCATCACCGAAGGCATGACGCGCTGGTCGTGCGAAGGGCACGACGGCGCAGGTCTGTCCGAGTATCTCGACCAGATCGTCAGTGACACCCCTGTCGGAACCGACGTCGGTATCTGATCACCTGCGGGCGACGCTCGAGCCGGTGCTCGGCGGAGCCGTACGGATCGACGCGCTCCAGCGACTGAGCGGCGGCGCGTCGCGCGAGACGTGGTCGTTCACGGCCAACGGACGCGACCTGATCCTGCGCCGAGACCCACCCGGACGCCCCGGCGTCGACGGCTCCATGCGCACCGAGGCCGACGCGATGCGAGCGTGCGGCCGCGCCGGACTTCTCGTTCCCGACGTACTCGTCGACGACGACGGCACGCTCCTCGGCACTGCCGGACTCGTCATGGCGCGCGTCGGAGGAGAGACGCTCGCCCGCCGGATCCTGCGCGACGACGAGTTCGCCCGCGCCCGCGCCGTGCTCGTCGAGGATCTCGGGCGGTTCCTCGCCGGACTGCACGCCATCGATCCGGCCGAAGTGCCCGGTGCCGTCGAGGCAGACAGCCTCACGCAGTACTGGAACGTATACGGCGTGCTCGAGGATCGAAGCGCCACGTTCGAGAAGGCGCACGAGTGGCTCATCGACAACCGGCCGCCGCGAACCGCGACGACGTTGGTGCACGGCGACCTCCGGCTCGGCAACATCATCGTCGGACCGGACGGGCTGGCCGCCGCGATCGATTGGGAGCTCGTGCACGTCGGCGATCCGCTCGAGGACCTTGCCTGGCTGTGCGTGAAGGCGTGGCGTTTCGGAGCTCCGCTCGAAGTCGGGGGCCTCGGCACCATCGACGACCTCGTGCGCGCCTACGAAGCCGCGGGCGGACGAACCGTCGATCGCGCAGCGCTGCACTGGTGGCTCGTCGCGAAGACGCTCCAGTGGGGTGTCGGCTGCATGGGACAGGCCGCCGCACATCTCACGGGTGCGGTCAGGTCGGTCGAGCTCGCGGCGATCGGTCGCCGCGTCGCCGAGCAGGAGTGGGACCTGATCGAGCTGCTCGCACCGCGGGAATGGGCGGCGGCCCGAGAGGCGCCGGCCGCGCCAACGTTGCCGGACGTCGCCGACGTCAACGGACGGCCGACCGCGCGAGAGCTGCTCGACGCGGTGCGTGGATACCTGCTCGACGACGTCGTGTCGGCGACGTCCGGGCGCGTCTCGTTCCATGCCCGAGTCGCTGCGAACGTGATCGCCATCGTCGAACGTCAACTGGCGCAGGACTCGCACGCCCCGCACGGCCACGACTGGGCGTCGCTCGCACTCGTCGTGCGCGACAAGCTCGCAGTCGCCAATCCCAAACACCTGTCTCGCTGACCACCCCTTGTCCCCCCGCTGTGCGTCGCCTGGCGGTCACTAACGCGGACATTGTCGAGTGAGCCACCGAATCACGTGGCTGAGTCGACACAGACGCGGAACCGCCGGACTCTGTGTCGACTGAGCCACCGATCCAGTGGCTGAGTCGACACAGACTTCACGGGATTTGAGCGGTGCCAGCCGGCCCATCGGTCACGGAGCGACACCGCCCGGGTCACCGAGGCCGGCGGCTCTCCGAACGCCGCTCCGTCGCCTGGGACACTGGCGTTGTGGGTCTCCCAACGTTGGTCGTCGTCAGTGGACCTGCCGGCACGGGAAAGACGACATTGGCGCACGAACTTGCGCAAGCGATCGGTTGTCCCGCGATCTGTCGCGACGAGATCAAAGAGGGAATGGTCCACGGCGCCGACGAGTTCCGCCCCGCGCCTGGTGACCCGCTCACCGTTCGCACCCTGCGCGTGTTCTTCGGTGTCGTGCACACCTTTGTGAGCTCCGGCGTCACGGTGGTCGCCGAAGCAGCGTTCCAGGACAAGATATGGGCACCGAACCTCGAGCCCTTCTCGGATCTCGCTCACCTGTGCGTCGTGCAGTGCTACACGGATGCTGCGGTGGCGCGGCAACGAGTCCAGGGTCGCGCCTCCCGCGCTGCGCACGCGGACGCCGGCGTGCTCGGTGACGCGGCGTACTTCGACGACTTCGTCCGGCTGGCATCCGCCGTTCCGTCGATCGACGTCGACACCACGGACGGCTACAACCCGGAGATCGACACACTCGTCGCGTTCATCGACAGCCAGCGAAGGGACCGCTGACCGCTCCCCCATTTCGGCGTGCATCAGCCACACGGGATGTGGCCAATGCACGCCGAAACGACTTTCGATACGGTCAGCCGCCCAGAATTGTGTCCAAGTCGACGCCTGGCGGCAGCGTCATGAATCCTCGTTCGTGAAAGCTGCGTGCGACGGTCGCCCACGACGGTCGCTCACGCAGCAGACCCTGCACCTGGGCGACGCCGCCCTCGACGTCGCCCGCGGCCAGCAAGGCACCAGCCCGCAGGAATCGCAGGTTGCCGTCACCGGGCAGCAGTTCGAGCCCCTCGTCCGTCTCCCGCACAGCGCCGTTCGCGTCGCCGCCCATGATCGTGTCCACGCCACGGCTCAAATGACGGTACGCGATCGCGGCGTGGTACACACGCTCCAGCTCCGCGATGGGATCACCCGTGGTGTGATCGACGCGGATGTCGACCACTCGACCCTGCCACGGTTCGTCCTTGCGTTCGCCGTCGACGATGAGCATCGCAGCTGACATCTGGCCGCGCGCGTCGCCGCCCGCTGTTTCACCGGCGAGCAATGTCGCGAGCAACCGCTCACCGAAGGGACCCGAAGCCGATGCATACGCGTCTGTCATCGCCGGCCACACGTCGCGCGTCGCCATCATGTTCGCTTGGACACTCCACCCGTCCCCGCAAATGTGGCCCGCATGGTCGAACGTCATCTCACCGGTGAACGCGTCAGCAGCGCCCGACGCGTCGACCACGCCGACCTGCCGGATCTCACTCGCGCCGTCGAGCTCGCGGGCCGCCGCCAGAGCATCGGCTGCGCTCGTCCCTGAAGACATCGCTTCGAGGCAACGAGGCCCGTACGCGGGCTCCCCCATCGCTTGGGTCGCGACCGCGCCGACACCAGGCATCGCCCACGGCACGATCATCCCGACACCGAACGCGCACGTCTGCACCGCGACGCCGAGCTGACCGGTCTCAGCGTCCTTGGCAACGATCGAGTAGGTCATGCACGTACTACATCAGATCGCGCTCGCCTCCCGCAGACGACCGATGTCATCCCACGTGTAGCCGAGGTCGAGGAGCACTTCCTCGGTGTGTTGTCCGAGCTCGGGGACCGACGCGGCGGGGCGCGCCGGCGTGTCGCTGAACGACACCGGGGCAGCGACGACGTCTACGCCATCCACGGTCGTCAGATAGCCGTTGGCCCACACGTTGGGGTCGGCGATGACCTCGGCATGGTCACGAACGGGCGCGTGACGCACGCCCGCGGCATCGAGTCGCTCGCACCACACCGCGGTCGGGGCGGCGGAGAACGCCTCGTCGAGGAGCGGGAAGAGCTCCGCCTTGTCGGCGTCCCAGTACAGCTGCTCGGGGAAGCGCTCGTACAGATCGGCCAGCCCGATGAGCTCGAAGAAGGTCCGGCGCATGCGCCCGACGACGCCGACGATCGCGATCCACCCGTCGGCAGTTCTGAAGATGCCGTAGAGACCCGGGATCAGCGGATGTCCGCGGTTCGCTCGTCCCGCAGCCCGCCCTCGCAGGATGCAACCGGTGAACTCACTCGCCTGCGCCCAGATCTGCCCACCCAACAGTGACGTCGTGACCCGCTGGCCGCGCCCGGTCCTCTCACGAGCAAGCAGCGCAGCGAGGATGCCGGCGACGAGGTTCTGCGACGCAGTGTGATCCGCGATCGTCACCGCGACCGGAGTGACCTCGCCACCATCTCGTCCCGTGGTACTGATGAGGCCGCCGGCGGCTTGCCCGCTCAGATCGGCTCCCTCCCGCGTGGCATCCGTTCCTTCGGTCCCGAACGCCGAACTGGCCGCGTACACGACGCGAGGGTTGCGCTCAGCAACTTCTTCGTACCCGAGTCCCCACCCCTCCATGGTGCCCGGCGCAAAGTTCGTGACGATCACGTCGGCCCATGCAGCGAGTCGAAGGAACACATCGCGTCCGTCCGGCGTGCGCAAGTCGACCGTGATGCTGCGTTTCCCGTGGTTGCAACCGATGAAGTACGCGCTCCTCGGGTCACCGGGCTGGACCGGCAGCCAGCGCGACTGATCGCCGCGTCCTGGAAGCTCGACCTTGATCACGTCGGCGCCCCATTGCCCCATCGTCGCCGCGGCCTGTGGTCCTTGCACCAGCAACCCGGCTTCCATGACCTTCAGCCCGTCGAGCGCTCCCATGCGAGCGTTCTAGCCTGGATCAGGCTTCGAACGGGCCCTTCCCCATCTGCTCGCGAACGGTCACGACCGCTGGATTCGTGAGCGTGCGGCGCTGCCAGTTGGCGCCGTCGACCACGAGCGTGTGTCCGGAGATGAAGCGGGCGTAGGGCGAAGCGAGGAAGGTCGCCGCCCATCCGAGCTCCTGTCGCTGCCCGACGCGCATGGCGGGCTGACAGACGTCCTTCTCATTCGTGCGGTCGAGGTTGCCCTTGATGTCGTCGGACATGTCCTCGTGCGGGAACAAGCCCGGAACGAGCCCGTTCACCTGGATCCCGTACGGTCCCCATTCGACGGCAAGCGACTCGGTGAGGTTCTTGACGCCGGCCTTGGCCGCGGCCGAGTGCGAGAAACCGGGGCCGCCCGTCCACGCATACGACGCACCGACGTTGATGATGGAACCGGGCGTCCCGACGGCGAGATGGCGCCGGCCGAATTCGCGCGAGCACAGGAACGTGCCGTTGAGCGTGATGTCGACGACGGTCCGCCATGCGTTCGGCGACATGTCCTCACTCGGGACAGGGAAGTTCGCGGCTGCGTTGTTCACGAGCACACCGGGGAGACCGAACGCTTCTTCCGCCGCGTCGAAAGCACCGGCGATGCTCTCTGCGTCCCGGATGTCACACGGCACCGCGAGGACGGCGGCGTCCATCTGTTGGATCGCGGCACGGCCAGCGTCGAGATGCTCGTCCTTGCGGCTGGCGATCACGATCGACGCGCCGGCTCGCGCGAACTCGGCTGCGATCGCCTTGCCGAGCCCCGTGCCACCACCGGTCACGAACACGGCCACACCGTCGAACGTGCCAGGAGGTAACGCGCTCGCGCCGACCGGCGGCGGTGCGGGAAGTCCGATCATCTCGGTCATGGTGCTTGCTCAGCTCCCCTTGTAACGCGGAGGCCGATCCTCGGCTCGCGCGGCGCGCAGCTCGGCCATGTCGTCGCTCTTGTTGATGAACGTCTGGTAGATCATCTCGTCCGCCATCGATGACCGGATCTGTGGAAGCGCGAGGTGTCGGATCACCTCACGCGCCATCTTGATGGTGACGGCGGGTGCCGACGCGATTTGGTCCGCCACTTCGCGGCACGTCGTGTCGAGCGCGGCTTCGGGCACGACGCGGCTGACGATGCCGTGGCTGAGCGCTTCCTCAGCGGAGAGCACTCTGCCGGTGAGCACCATGTCGCTCACCAATCCCGGACCGCACATCTCGTGCAGGACCGCGACGCCTCCAGTGTCCGGGATGACGCCGTACGTCGTCTCGGGCAGCCGGAACCGTGTGCCTTCCGCCGCGACCCGAATGTCACACAACAGGGCGCGCTGAAACGAGCCACCCATGACCCATCCCTTGCAGGCGACGACGAGCACGGCATCGAGGTCCCACAGCTGCTGGATGCCGCGATGACCCCGACGCATCAGCTCGTGATGTGACATCGGCACTTGTAGCGCGCCGATCGAGCCGACGTCGCGACCAGACGAGAACGACTTGCCCTCGCCTCGCCAGATCACGACCCGTACGTCCACCAACTGCTTCAACTCACCGAGGATCTCGAAGAGCTGCGCGTCCATGTCGTCGTCGAACGCGTTGTGCTTCTCCGGATTGTCGTTGGTGATCGTGGCGACCTTGCCGTCCACGTCGAGCCTCACCGTTCCGGGCATTGCACGAACGTAGTGTCAGCGCTCGCCGGTACGGAGCCCGATCACTGGTCGCCCACGAGGCGGATGGCGAGCACGGCACTCTCCGTCGGATTCTTGTCTCGCTCTCGAACGAACCCGACTGCAGCGTCGATGGCATCGCGGAGACCGCGATCGCGATCCGTCGAGTAGTCGAACCGCCATCGGCGCGCCCGTGCACCGACTTCGACCTTGGTGTCGTCGTCCTCGTCGACATCAATACCGGTCGCGGCGAAGATGCGGCAGTCGTATGTGCGGCACGTGCGCGGACGGTGCTCGTAGATCGAACACCCGCCGTCGATCAACATCGGGCACCGGCCGTGCGCGTCGTACCCGAGGACGAGGTGGCCGCGTGGCATTCCCGGCGCCGGGAAGAGCAGCCCCCGCGGAATGTGAGCAAGCGCGTCGGCCTCGTCAGGCCCGACGTGGACGAACTGCGATGAGGTACAGCAGGCGGTACAGCCGTCACATGGGACGTCCATGTCGCTGTCGCCACGAAGTGCGGCTCGCATGTCGGCCATCCAGGCCGAGAAGTTGCCGGCCGCCAGCGGGCCCTCCACGTTCATCGCACGCCAGTCTGCCAACCGATGCCCCTGCCGCGTCCAGAACGACGTGTCGTGCGCCATCAGTGCGCGGACGAAAGCCGCTGCCGATCGGTACGAAACCGCCACCGGCCTCGAGTTCCCCGGCGTTGGCCTCATCGCCCACGGCCACCGTGCGAGCGCCCGTCAGCGGCGATCGAGCGTCCGCTGGATCGCGGCGATTCCTTGCGTCATCAGCTCGTCGACCCGGTCCGCCGTTTCGTGCGGCAACACGTCCGTGATCCAGACGAACCGGCTCCTCGCGCCGCCGGCGTCGAAGACCTGCACCGACGCGCTGTGGTTGGAGAAGCGGAGCGGGCTCTCGAGCACCGTGTAGCAGAGTCGCTTCGCACCTTTGTCGATACCGACGAGCGCTTCACGTGCCACCGCGCCGTTGGCGAACGTCACCACACGGATGTCGTCGTTCTCGGACCGTGACTCCGTGAGGAAGCCCGGCGCGAGGCGCTCGTGCACGGCCATGAAGTCCTGGACTGCGTCCCAGACCTCCTCCGCCGTCCGCTCGATGTCGACTTCTTTGATGATGGTTGCCACGTCGTCGCTCCTTCGTCGTCGGTGGCATCCACCGTCAGCCCTCCTGCAACGGGAGAGTCAAGAAGTTCGTCGGCAGCGGTGCTCGACGAGCAAGCGCTGACTACTGCAGGTGCAGTAGTGAAAGTGTCGGCCACGGGCTGACGACGCCGGCGGCGCGGCAGCCGACCATGGAGGCATGACAACTCTTCTTGCAGCGACATGCAACCCCGACCATTGGGGATGCGGGCGCGGGTGGGGACCGGGACCCTGGATCGGATTGTTCTGGCTCGCGCTGTTCGGAACCCTCCTCGTGCTCTGGCTGACCCGCTGGAGGCACCGCCCGGCGATTCGGGAGGGCGAGCACGTCCTCGCCGAGCGCTACGCCCGAGGCGAGATCGACGAAGACGAGTACCGAAGCAGGCGCGACGTCCTGCGCAAGCGGTAGGGAGACAACGATCCCGGACGTACCGTGTCTCCGGTGACGCCTGCTTCTCAGCGCCGCGCCAGCGATGCCGCGCTGGCTCTCGGAGTCGGCATCGTGCAAGTCGGCGTGACCTACGTCGCGTCACAACATCAACCCGAGCGCCGTGCCTTCGATCTGCTGGCCTTCGTCCTCCTCTCCGCGGGACCGGTGGCGTTGCTGTTCCGGCGGCGGTATCCGGTCACCGTGTTGCTGGTCTCGTCAGCGACCGTCCTTGCCTACTGGGTGATCGGGTATGCGAGAGGCCCGGTGTTCCTAGCGATGATCGTGGCCTTGGCGACGGTCGTGATGGCAGGACGCCGCGCGAGCGCGATCGCGGTCCTCGTCGGCGGGTACGTGTGCTTCCAGTGGCTCGCGCCGCTGCTCGGCCGGGACGAGAGTCCGAGCCTCGGTTCCTCCGCCGCGCTCGGCGGCATGGCTGCTCGTGGTCTACGGGGGATGTGAGCTCGTCCGCATGCGGCAGGAACGCGTTGTCGAAGCTGCACAACTCCGCGAAGAGGAGACCAGGCGGCAGGTCAGCGAAGAACGTCTGCGCATCGCACACGAGCTGCACGATGTGATCGCGCACAACATCTCGCTCATCAACGTGCAAGCAGCGACGACGCTCCACCGACTCGACGGCGCTGATGATCCGTCGAGGGATGCGCTGTCGACGATCAAACGCGTCAGCCACGAGACACTCGTCGAGCTGCGTTCTGTCCTCGGCGCCCTGCGCCACGGCGACGAGGAGGCACCGCGGGCCCCGGCGCCGACCCTGAGTCGGCTCGACGAGCTCGTCGAACGCGCGCACGACGCCGGCGTGACCGCGGAGGTCACCGTCGAAGGCGAGCCCCGACCGCTTTCGGCCGCTGTCGACCTCGCCGCCTATCGCGTCGCACAAGAGGCGCTCACGAACGTGGCCCGCCACGCGTCCTGTACCTCAGCCAGGCTTCGTGTCGCGTACCGTCCGGGTGATCTCGTGGTCGAGGTCGACGACGACGGCGCGCCGCCCACGGTCGTCGTCCCCGGTAACGGGATCACCGGGATGAGAGAGCGCGCGACCGCGCTCGGCGGCACGCTGTCCGCGGCCCCACGAGCGGGAGGCGGGTTCCGCGTCCGCGCGTGGTTCCCGGTCGGTGACCCGCCGTGATCCGGGTCCTGCTCGCAGACGATCAAGCCCTCGTGCGCGCGGGCTTCGCTTCATTGCTGAACGGTGAGCACGACATCGAGGTGGTCGGCGAAGCGAACGACGGCGTCGAGGCCGTGGCGCTTGCGCGCGACCTCGTTCCCGATGTCGTCCTGCTCGACATCCGTATGCCGCGACTCGACGGCTTGGAAGCAACGAAGGCGATCGTCAACCATCCGCGTCTCGGCCCGGTGCGGATCATCATCCTGACGACGTTCGCGCTCGACGAGTACATCTTCGAGGCAGTCCGGCACGGCGCAAGTGGCTTCCTGGTCAAGGACACGGAGCCGGTCGAGCTGCTCCGTGCGGTTCGGGTCGTGGCGGCCGGTGATGCATTGCTGTCACCGAAGGTCACGCGGCAGCTCATCGGTGAGTTCGCAACGCGCGCGCAACCGCCGCCACAGAGGCAACTCGACGAGCTCACGAACCGTGAGCGTGAGGTCACGGCGCTCGTTGCCGAGGGACTGTCGAACGAGGAGATCGCCGAGCGCCTGTATCTCAGCCCGGCCACCGCGAAGACGCACGTCAATCGAGCGATGACGAAGCTGGGAGCGCGCGATCGCGCACAGCTGGTCGTGTTCGCGTACCAGTCGGGACTGGTCCGTCCCGGCTGGGCGAACTAGCGCTACCGCGCTCGTCGTAGCCGGGAAGCCCGCAGGAAGCTGACGACTCGGCGCTGCTCGTTCTGCACGATCGAACACATGACTGTCACCACCACCACGACGACACGAGCCGCGGCGAGGGCGGCGCATGCAACCAAGCGATACGGCACGGCGGAATCGGGGGTAACGGCGCTCGACGACGTCACCATCGACTTCGCCGACGGTGCCTTCACCGCCATCATGGGACCGTCCGGGTCAGGAAAGTCGACGCTGATGCACTGCCTCGCCGGACTCGACGCGTTGACATCCGGCGAGGCGTTCATCGCTGGGATCGAACTCGGGTCGCTCAACGATCGAGACCTCACGTTGCTGCGCCGCGAGCACGTCGGCTTCGTCTTCCAGGCGTTCAACCTCGTGCCGACGTTGACCGCGCTCGAGAACATCACACTGCCGATAACACTCGCGTCCAAGAAGCCCGATTGGGCTTGGGCGGACGCTGTCATCGACACCGTCGGTATCCGCGACCGATTGACACACCGACCCTCAGAGCTGTCGGGCGGCCAGCAGCAACGAGTCGCGGTTGCGCGTGCGTTGGCCAGCCGGCCGGCCATCGTCTTCGCGGACGAACCCACCGGCAATGTCGACTCGCGTGCCGGCGCGGAGATCCTCGGGTTCTTGCAACGGGCCGCGCAGAGCTCGGGCAGACCATCGTGATGGTCACGCATGATCCGGTCGCCGCCGGCTACGCGGACTCCGCGGTCTTCCTGGCGGACGGACGAATCATCGACGTCCTCGACGCACCGAGCGCACCCGCCGTCCTCGATCGCATGAAGCATCTGGAGGGCTGAAGTCATGCTCGGAATCTCCGTCAAGAGCGTCTGGTCACACAAGCGGCGTCTGATCGGGGCGCTGCTCGCCGTCGTGTTCGGCGTCGCATTCCTGTCCGGCACCTTGCTGCTCGGCGACACCTTGAGCGCCAACTTCGACCAGCTGTTCACGCAGGCGAACGGCAGTACCGACGTCGTCGTCCGGAGCGCAACGAAGGTGAGCGATGCGCAAGGCCGGAGCAACCGCGCCACCGTCGATGCTTCCCTCGTCGACAGCGTCGAGCGCGTCGACGGCGTGTCGACCGCTGTTCCCTACATCGAGGGCTACGGCCGGATACTCGGCCGGGACGGCGACACGATCGGCGGCGCCGGTCCCCCGACCCGCGCCGCCAACTGGATCACGGTGCCGTCGCTGAACGCGTATCACGTCGTCGAGGGACGACCGCCATCGGCCGACGACGAAGTCGTCATCAACCGGGGGGCGGCCAAGACCGGCGATCTCCATGTCGGCGACCGGACCACTCTGTTCACACCGCAACCGATGCAGGTGCGCATCGTGGGGCTCGCGGCGTTCGGCTCCGCGGACGGATTCGGCTCGGGCACGTTCGCGGGACTCACCTTCGCGGCGGCGCAACAGCACGTGACCGACAACCCTGGTCAGCTCACCGAGATCCGGGTCGAAGCCGAGCGCGGCGTGACGCCTGAGGACCTCGCGGGCCGCATCAGCGCCGCGCTGCCGCAGAACGTGCAAGCCATCACTGGCACGCAGCTCGCCGACGAGAACTACGCGCAGCTCGAGAGCGGCTTCCTCGGCGTCGTGCGCAACGGGCTCGTTGCGTTCGCCGTGATCGCATTGCTCGTCGCGGCGTTCAGCATCTTCAACACCTTTTCGATCCTCGTGACGCAGCGCAGCCGGGAGGCGGCTCTCCTTCGCGCTCTCGGCGCGACGCGCCGCCAGATCATCACGACCAGCGCCATCGAGACTCTCACGGTCGGCGTCCTCGGCTCCGCAGTCGGTTGGGTCGCGGGCGTCGGTCTCGCTGGTCTGCTCAAGGCCGTGTTCGACTCGTTCGGGTTCGCGCTCCCGGCCGGAGGACTGGTGTTCAAGCCGACAAGCACGGTCGTCGCGGTCGCCGCTGGGCTCATTGCAACCCTCGTGGCGGGAGTGCTTCCGTCGGTGCGGGGGTCACGCGTCCCGCCCGTGGCTGCACTCCGTGAGCTCGCCGTCGAGCCGCCGATCGTGACACGGCGCCGCACTGTGATCGGTGCCGGCATCGCGTCTCCAGGCGCCGTCGCCGTGGTCGCCGCCGTCCTCGGTGCGAGCGGAGGCCTCGTCTTGCCCGGCGCGGTCGCGTGCCTCATCGGCGCGGTGGTGCTCGGCCCGGTGGCCGCCCGGCCCGCGGTCATCGCGCTCGGGCTGCCCATCTCGGCGATCCGCGGCCTCACCGGCGACCTCGCGCGTCAGAACGCGCGTACGCAATCCGCGACGCACCGCTGCCACCGCCGCTGCACTGATGATAGGCGTGAGCGTCGTAGCACTGTTCACGGTGGTCGGTGCTTCCCTGAAGGCATCGGCCGCAAAGGGCATCGACGACACGCTCAGGGCGGATGTGGTCGTCGACACGCCCGGTTATGGCGGGCAAACGGGGGCCAGCGGATTCGCACCGGAGCTCGCGCAACAGATCATCACGATCCCCGGCGTGCGCTCCGCCACGGGCGTGCGCGGTGGCAACGCGTTGATCAACGGAACCACGCACGCGATCACGGTCGCAGATCCCGTGACCGTCGGTGACGTGCTCGATCTCGACGTGACCGGCGGCGCGATCGACCGGCTCGACGTGTCATCGATCGCCGTGTCCGAGGACGTCGCGCACACGAACAACTGGAGCATGGGCAGCACCATGACGATGACCTATCCGGACGGAGCTACCGCGCCGTTGACGGTCGCGGCCGTGTACGGGCACGAGTCGCTCGTCGGCAACTACATGCTCGCCCCGTCGGCATGGGCGCCCCATGCCGGCCAAGCAATCGACCGGCAAGTGCTCGTCAAGCTCGACGGTCAGGTGGACGCCACGGTCGTGAAGTCACAGATCACCGACATCGCGCGGCCCTACGGAAACCCGCGGGTGCAGACGCTCGCTGAATACCGAACGTCCGCGACAGAAGGCGTCAACACCATCCTCGGCCTCATCTACGTGATGCTGGCGCTCGCCATCGTCATCGCCCTTATGAGCATCGCCAACACGCTCTCGCTGTCGATCCACGAGCGGTCTCGGGAGCTTGGCCTGCTCCGTGCCGTCGGCCAGACCCGTCGGCAGGCCCGGTCGATGGTGCGATGGGAGTCCGTCATCATTGCCACGTTCGGCACCCTCGGCGGCATCCTTCTCGGCACCTTCCTCGGATGGGGCTTGGTGAAGGCCTCGTCGAGCGACGCCATCACTGTTTTCTCGGTGTCGCCGACGCAACTCGTCGTCTTCCTCGTGGTGGGCGCGGTTGCCGGCACGCTTGCCGGGCTCCGACCGGCGCGCCGAGCGGCCCGGCTCGACATCCTCGCCGCCATCGCGTCGGAGTGAGCAGACCCCCTTGCAGCGAATGTTGGGTGGAAACGGGTGCTATAGCGCCCGTTTCCACCCAACATTCGCTCAGATCAGGACCGCACCAACTCCTCTTCGTCTGCAGGAGCCCCGGTCGCGGCGGCGGGTCGGAGATCGGGCGGGGCCTCGACGCTGATGCGAGGCACGATGCGATCGAGCCAGCGTGGGATCCACCAGTTGGCCCGGCCGAGAAGTTCCATCGTCGATGGCACGAGCACCATGCGGACGATGGTGGCGTCGATGAAGATCGCCACCGCGAGTCCGAGACCGAGCAGCTTGAGCACGCGCAGGTCCCCGAGGACGAACGACATGAACACCGCGATCATGATCGCTGCCGCCGCGGTGATCACTCGCGCTGTGGAGGCGAGGCCGTCGGCCACGGCAGTCGCGTTGTCACCGCTCACGAGGTACTCCTCGCGGACGCGCGACAGCAGGAACACCTCGTAGTCCATCGACAGGCCGAACAGGACCGTGAACAGCAGCATCGGCACCCAGAACTCGATCGGTCCTGGGCGACCGATGCCGACCACGTCCGCCAGCCAACCCCACTGGAAGATGGCGACGATGACGCCGTAGGCCGCACCGATCGACAACAGGTTCATGATGCCGGCCTTGATGGCCACGAGCACCGATCGGAACACGGCGAGCAGGAGCAGGAACGACAGGAGGATGACGGCGGCGACCATCCACGGCAGGCGCTCGCCGACGTGGTCGGCGGCGTCGATCGCGACCGCGGTCACGCTGCCCACATGGGTGGTGAGGCCTGCCGCATCGATCTCGCTCCGGAGCCTGTGAACGAGCGTCTCCGTCGAACGATCTTGCGGCGCGCCGCGGGGGATCACGGCGACGACAGCTGCGTTGCCGGACGGGTTGGTCTGCACGGGCGCGACGAAGGCGACGTCAGGATCGGCGCGAGCTTCGTCGGCGAAGCGGCTCACGGAGTCCGCGGTGGTCGATCCGGACAGGTCTGACGCGAGCAGTATCGGCCCGTTGAACCCCGGACCGAAGCCCGTGGCCAGCAGGTCGTACGCACGGCGCGTCGTCTGCGAGGTCGGATCGTTGCCCTGGTCCGCGACGCCGAGACGGATCGAGAACATCGGAATCGCGAGCACCAACAGGATGCCGAGGCTGACCAGCGCCATGGAGACCGGATGCCGTTGGATCTCGCGGCTCCAGCGGTACGCCGCAGTCTCCCGATGATGCTTCTGCTTCCGTTCCTTCGCCGCCAGCTTGGTGCCGGCGAAGCCCATGATCGCAGGCACCAACGTCACCGATGCGAGCATCGTCATGAGCACCGCGAGCACCGCACCGATCGACAATCCGTAGATGAAGCTGATGCCCATGATGAACATCCCGAGCAGCGAGATGATCACCGTGCATCCCGCGAACAGGACGGCGCGGCCCGCCGTTGTCAGCGCGAGGACGTTGGCGTTCTCCGGATCGAGGCCGTCGTGCAAACCGGACCGGTATCGCACCACGATGAAGAGTGCGTAGTCGATGCCGACCCCGAGACCGATCATGAGCGCGACGTACGGCGCGAACGACGGCACGGTGAGGACGTGACTGAGCAGCGTGACGAACACCAGGCCGATCCCGACGCCGGCAATCGCGGCGACGATGGGCAAGGTCATCGCCAGCAACGAGCCGAACGCGATGAACAGGATCACGATCGCGGCCAGGAGCCCGATGGCCTCGGTGGAACCCATTGGCGGCTCGAGCGCGCGGGCAACGACCTGCCCGCTGAGTTCGACACGAAGTCCCGGAACGTCGACGCGCTTCGCCGCGTCGATGAGCGGCTGTGCGGTGTCGGCGGGCATGTCGCCTGCCTGCTCGTCGAACGTCACGGTGGCGTACGCGATGGTGCCGTTGCCCCCGATGCGTCCAGGCGCCTGATACGGCGAGTCGAGCGTCACGACGTGCGCGACCTTGCCCGGCCCTACTTCGGCGAACAGCGACTCCATCGCAGCCTGCACCTGCTGATCGTTCACGCCTTGGTCGGCAGTGAACACGATGTCGGCCGTGTCACCCGCTCGCGCCGGAAAGCGCTCCTTCAACAGATCGAACGCCTCTATCGAGTCCGATTTCCCACCGCTGAAGTTGTCGCTGTACGCATTCCCCACGATGCCGCCGACCAAGTTCAAGACAACGAAAGCGACAACCCACAGGGCGACCACCATGCGCCGGCGGCGGTAGCACCAGCGGGAGAGTGAAGTGAGCGACATTCGATCTCCTCCTGTTGTCACATCGGCCGAGTTTCGTCGGTCATTGGCATGACACACGACGACGAAGGAATGTGACGATGGACGACAAGGACTGGCTTGCCAGACAGTTCGACACCAACCGCACACACTTGCGAAGCGTGGCGTACAAGATGCTCGGTTCTCTCAGCGAAGCCGACGATGCCGTGCAGGAGACGTGGTTTCGCTTAAGTCGCACTGACACTGCGGAAATCGAGAACCTGACGGGGTGGCTGACAACTGTGACGGCACGGGTGTGCCTCAACATGCTCCGGTCCCGCGAATCGTGGCGGGAAGAGTCTCTGAGCGTCCACTTTCCCGACCCGATCGTCAGCCACGAGAACGGGGTGGATCCCGAGCACCAGGCCCTGTTGGCAGACTCCGTCGGTCTCGCGCTGCTGGTCGTGCTCGAGACGCTGACGCCGGCGGAGCGGTTGGCGTTCGTGCTCCACGACATGTTCGCGATGCCCTTCGAGGACATCGCACCGATCGTCGACCGCTCGCCTGCCGTGGCACGACAACTGGCCAGTCGCGCCCGCCGGCGAGTGCAAGGCTCGACTCCAACGCCTGACGCCGACCTGTCACGGCAACGTGAAGTCGTGGCCGCGTTCCTCGCGGCCGCGCGGGCCGGTGACTTCGAGGCCCTCCTCGCGGTGCTGGATCCGGACGTCGTGCTGCGCGCCGATCGAGGCGCCGCGGCCGCGGAGGCGCTGGAGGAGGTTCGGGGTGCGAGCGCCGTCGCCGGACGCGCGCTCGATGTTTGCTCGCTTCGCCGAGTACGGACGGATGGCGCTGGTGAACGGAGCCGTCGGCGTCGTCACCGCGCCCCGAGGGCAGCCCTTCGCAGTGATGGGCGTCACCGTCGCCGGGGGAAAGATCGTCGAGCTCGACGTGCTCGCCGACCCGGAGCGCCTCCGTCAGCTCGACCTCGCCGTCCTCGACGACTAGCCGGGGGGCTGCGCGACATCGACGTGAACGTGTCCACCGCCAAAGTTGGTGCGATTGTGGGGCCATGGCCCCACAATCGACCCGAAGTTCGCAGGCGGGGTGATGGAGTTCGGCGCCCACCTGCCGTTGATGGACTTCGGCGGCAACCCGTTCACCCTCGACCACCTCGTCGAGTATGCGAGCAGAGCATCTGAGCTCGGCTTCCGTGCATTGTCGGCCAACGACCACCTCGTGTTCTCGGTGCCGTGGCTCGACGGACCCACCGCTCTGGCGGCAGTGCTCAGCCACTCCGGAGAGATGACGCTGGCCACCACCGTGGCACTGCCTGTGGTGCGAGGACCCATGGCGATGGCGAAGTCATTGGCCGCCATCGATCGACTCAGCGGTGGACGAGTGCTGGTGGGGGTCGGCCCGGGTTCGTCGCCGCTGGACTACGCCGCGGTCGGCATCGACTTCGGCGAGCGGTGGGCGCGCCTGGACGAAGCCGTCGGCGCGCTTCGGTCACTCTGGCAAACGGACTCCGAGCCGTTCGAGGGTCGCTTCTACACGACGGAAGGGCTCGACCTCGAGCCGCGTCCGACGCGACCCGAAGGCCCGCCCATCTGGATCGGCAGCTGGGGCTCGGAAGCCGGACTCCGGCGTGTAGCACGCTTCGGCGACGGCTGGCTGGGTTCCGCCTACAACACCACCCCGGCACTGTTCGCAGACGCATGGACAAGGCTTCGCGAGCTGCTGCCAGCGCACGGCAAGGATCCCGCGGCGTACTCCAACTCGCTGGCCACGATGTGGTGTTACATCACAGACAGCCGCGCCGAAGTCGACCGGGTCGTGAAAGAACGACTCGTTCCCAGGATCCACCGCCCGGAAGATCAGCTCCGCGATCGACTGCCGGTCGGTCCTGCCGAGCTTTTCGCCGAGAAGCTGACGGACTTCGCCCGCGCCGGCGTGCAGCGCGTCTTCATCTGGCCGGTCGCCGACGAGACTCGTCAGCTCGAGCTCTTCTGGTCCAAGGTCCGTCCGTTGGTCGACGACGCGTGATGGTGTCGAATCTGTGCGATACCGTCTCGACGCCGCTGTCGGTGCAAGTGCGGAGCGCCACCATGGGATTTCCCCGATCGACATTTCCTGGTACGGCGTTGGTGGTCATGCTCCTCACGGGAGCCGCATGCGGCAGTAGCGGCAAGAGCGCGTCCCAGCAGGTGTGCGACGCTCGTTCCGACTTCAGCAGCGCCGTGTCGACGGTCGCCGACGATCTCCGCTCGTTCAATCTCGGTGACGCTCGCAGCAATGCCGACACAGTTCAGTCCACGTTCAGCGCGCTGGTCGATGCCGTCAACAAGCTGACCGAGGAACAGCGCCAGAAGCTGCAACCGCACATCGACCAGGTGAAGAGCGACCTGAGCTCGTTCTCGAACGTAGGGAGCAGCGATCAGTTCCAGAGCGCGCTCGACGCCACCCAGTCGGACGTGCAGTCCGCTATCGACGCGGTCCAGAGCGACCTAAGTTGCTGATCTGTCACCGGCCCGCCGCGACCGAAAAGTGAAGGGAAGGCCGCGGGAAGGGCCCGCCCCTAGGATCCGAATCGACAACCGCTAGAACAAAGGAGACCCAGGGTGGCGGACGAAGTACCCATGCCAGCCATCACTCATGTCGCCGTGACGGTGTCCGACCTTGCCGGGAGCGAGGCCTGGTACACCAAGGTTCTCGGCGCCGAACCCGTCCTCGACCAGGACACCGGACCGTTCCGGCACATCGTGTACTCGGTCGGCACCACACTGCTCGGGCTGCACGGCTTCCCGGATCTCGTCACCACGGAGCCGTTCAACGAACGTCGACCGGGGCTCGACCACATTGCGTTCGGCGTTGCCAATCGCGCCGAGCTCGAGAAGTGGGCAGCTCACCTCGACGAGCTGGGCGTGAAGCACGGCGAGATCAAGGACGCCGACTACGGGTCCGGTCTGTCGTTCCGCGACCCGGACAACATCGCGCTCGAGGTGTTCTGCCCTCCGGCTTGACCTGACGCGACACCCGGGGATCGGCCGGGCCGCGGCGATCGCCGCTGCCCGGCACCGGTCACAGGGTCAACGAGGCGATGGCGCGGCGGCAGCGCTCGGCGTCGAGGGGTTGACCCGCCCTGTCGAACTGCTCTTCGGCGGACTCCAGCCGCTTGCGGGCAGTGCCGGGATCGCCGGTGGCGGCCGCGACCTCGGCTTGCGCTTCGGCGACCGCTGCCTCCCACGACGTCCCTTGCCACAAGATCGCTGATCGCTCGGCGATGTCCAAGTGGCGGTGCGCGCCCTCGAGATCGCCCGCCCGTACGCACGCGATGGAGGCCGGAACCGACAACATGATCGAGCAGAAGTTGCAGAAGTCCTCCCATCCGAGGGTGGACTCGGCGCGATCGACGACGGCTCGAGCTTCGAGTGGGTCTGCACTGGCGAGGATCATCGTGCCGAAGATGCGATGCAGCAGGTGCTTGGCGATGATCGACGACCGCGCCAGAGGAAGCGCCCGCTGAAGAAGTTCCATTGCGCCGGTCAGGTCACCTTCGGCCACGCGCACCTCGGCTAGCCGTTGCAACGAGTGCGCCTCACCCGCCGTCGATCCGAGATCTCGATGCAAGTCACTCGCCTCGGTCAGCTCCGCGGCTGCCTGCTCGAGATCACCGGACAGCAACGCGGCTTCGCCGATGAGTGCGGACGAGAACGCGTCGGCACGCAGCGCCCCACTGCGCCGGGCGGTCGCTTGGAGGTCACGCGCCACGCTGATGACCTCCTCGTACGGAGTCTGCCCGTACAAGAGGAACTCGGCGGGACACAGGTAGCCGTCGAAGATGGCGTGCGCGATCTCCGGGTTGTCGCGCGTCTGGCGGATCTCGGTGCGCATCCGGTCGAACCAGCTACCCGACCGGTGCGCAAGCATCGCCTGGAGGGCGACGAGGTCGAGCACCTGCCAGTTGCGTTCGCCGGCGAGGATGAGTCGCTGTGCCTCTTCGCTCGCTGTTTGCGCGAGATCGAAGTCGGACGTGAAGTACGCGTACTTGCCGCGTGACAGAAGGATGTCCGCGTCGGCGTCGCCGCCGTCGGGATCGAGGCCCTCGAGCGCCGCGGCGGCGGTCTCGAGATCGCCGGACATCAGCGCCGTCCGCGCCAGGCGCACGCGAAGCTCTCGCGCGATGCGAGGATCTGCGCCTTCCAGTGCCTCGCGGTACACCGAGGCCGCCGTCGGGTCTCCGATGGCGTTGAGCAGGTCGCCGCGGAACATCAACGCCGTCGTGCGCTGCGAACCCGAGACCACGGGTTTGACCGTGTCGACCAGCGCGAGCGTGTCGCGGTACGCACCCACCGCTGCTTCTGTCTCCGCGGCACGCAGCAGATAGGGAACGGCTTCGGATTCCGCGCCCGACTGCAAAAGGTGATGCCCGATGCGGGCCGGCGAAGCGTGCAACTCGATGAGGCGGCTGGCTGCATCGCGATGAATGCGACGGCGTCGATGGGGTGGAACGTCCTCGAGGAGCGCTTCACGAACGAGCGTGTGGCGGAATCGATAGCCGACGCTCGCGGGCTCGACGATGCGCGCGTCCGAGCGCGTCGTCGAGTACGTCGAACGCGTCGTCCTCTCGCATGCCGGAGAGCGCAACGAACTCATCGGTGTCGAACGACGATCCGACAACGGCAACGCGCTGCAAGGCTTCTCGCGTCCCCGGCGCGATGCCGCCGATCATGTTCGCGTCGAGGCCGTGAACCCAGCGGGGCTCGTTGGCGGCACGGCGAGCGAGCTCGTTGACTGCAAACGGCAGGCCGCGCCCGAGTGCCGCAATCTGATCCACGAGCTCCGGTTGCGGCTCGGCCACGTGACGGCCGACGAGCACAGCGACATGCGCCTCGTCGAGCGGACCGAGCTCGAGCTCGGTGGCACCGTGCCGGCCGATCAAGCTGTCGCGCGTTTCCACGAGCGTCGGGTTCGCAGGCGCGGGCCGGTGCGCGAGCACGATGCACACCCGCTGCTCACGAGTTGAACGAGCGATGTAGTGCAGCATCCGGAGGCTGCCGTCGTCGGCGTCGTGGACGTCATCGATGGTCAACAACAGGCCGTTGGTCGCCGACGCGAGCCGGACGAGCTCGGCGGCGGCCACGAACAACTGCTGATGCGACGTGCTGCCCTTCCACGGCAACTCTGCGCCGGCCAGGGCGCGATCGATCTCCTCACGATGGCGATCCGGGAGGCCGTCGAGCAGGGTCGGGTGGCGGCGGCACACGTCAGCAAGTGCTTCGACCACGGGCGCGTACGGCCACGCGCCTTCGACCGGAGCCGACGTCCCGTGACCGACGCGGAGGTTGTGCTCCTTCGCGCGATCGGTCATGGCCGCGAGCAGCGCGGTCTTCCCGACGCCCGCGGGACCGACGACGATCAGCGCGGCGACTTCTGCCCGCGGCTGCGTCCACCAGAACACCATCGACGATCGACAGCTCGCGCTGCCGGCCGACCAACGCACCGTCGCGCGGTGCCACGACATCGTGTTCGGCGAGCAGGCGGTCGCGGAGCGCCACGGCCTCGCGTCCGGGAGCGACGCCGAGCTCGCGGCAGAGGGCGCGATCCAGTCGTTCGAACTGACGCAGCGCTGCGTGACGGTCGCCGTTCGCGGCATGACGGCGCATGAGCTCGAGGTGCGCGAGCTCGTCACCTTCGTCGAGTTCGACGAGTGTCTCCCACTGACCGTCGAGCCGGAGTAGGTCGACGTGACGAAGCCGAAGCTGCTCGCGCCGATCCCCCGCCCAGGGTTCGTAGCGGTCCTGCGGGAGCAACTCGCCTCCGTACAGGCCGAGCGCTTCGCGCGCGACGGTCGCGTCCCATGCGGCGAGCGCGCGTCGAGCCAGTTCCTCGAACCGCAGGACGTCGACCGCTGGCTCGACGTCGGGCAGGAGCACAACGCTCTCGCCCCGCAGCACAATCGAATTCGGGAGGTCGAGGGCGCGGCGTGCGAAGTGTGCTGCTTTGTGCAGCTTCGGGGCCGCTTCGTCGAGCGTGTCGTCGGGCCAGAGCAGATCGATGATCTGCTCACGATGGAGTCGTCTTCCGGGCGCCATCGCGAGGACCTTGACGAGCGCAGCCGCGTGCCGCCTCGTCCAACTTCCGTCGGCGATCGGCTCGCCATCGACCGTCACGCCGAACCGCCCGAGCAAGGTGATGTCGATCACCGGCACTGTTGACCGCCCCGTATCGCGCCGTTCGTCATCCGGCAAATAGTCCCATGACGATTGTCGACAGAGCGTAGACGCCTGCTCCACACGCGAGCAGACGAAGCGACGAACCCCCACGAGCAGCGAGAACGGCCGCCACGGCGACAGCCAAAAGCGTCGGCACGATTGCATTCCCGGACGCGCTCTGTTTGGTGGACAACACGACGAGTGCGGTGAGCGCGGCTGTTCCCGTGTGGCGGATCATCCGGTCGCCGTTGGCCGACAGCGTCGTCCGTTCGAACAGCAGTTGCGGCCCGACGCGAAACACATAGCTGCCGAGCCCGACCGCGAGGATCACGATCCACGTCATCGGGGTGTCCGCCTGTCGTGAGCAAGGCCGACCGCGCATCCGGCGGCGACGGCGGCCAGCAATCCCGTGCCGGAAGGCCAGCCTGCGGTGAGGAACGCGGTCACGGCCGCGACGACGATGACCGCTCGTCCGTCGCCAGTTCGCAAGCCGCTGCCGACGATCGCCATGAGGCACAACGGCACGGCGACCTGCAGATCGACGGACTCGACTCGTGCGCCGAGCAACACGCCGACCGCCATCGCGATCGACCATCCCGTGCCGAGTGTCAGGGCGGCGCCCAGGAAGAAGCGGCGCTGCGCCCGTGGGTCGGCGCACGACGACGCGTGCCGGTCAGCGACCGCCCACGTCGGGTCGATGATCAGCGCCGCGGCGCCGACACGGAACCATCGCGGCTGTCCGGTCCAGCTGCGTGCCAGCGAGCTGCTGTACACGACGAGGCGGGCATGGATGAGCAGCGCGGTGAAGATCGCTGCGACTGCGCCCGCCTGGTCGATGGTGCGGATGGCGGCGAGCTGCGCGCTGCCGCCAAAAACGATCCAGCTCCCGGCCCAACCGGCGACACGCGCGCCCTCGTCAGCGGCGGCGGAGCCGATCACGAGGGCGAACGGCACGTACCCGACCAACATCGGCAGCATCGTCAGCACGCCCTGCCCGCGGGGGACGGACCGCACACGTCCTCCGCTCGAACGGTCGCCTCGGTCCCGCAATCGGCCACGAGACCCATCGTCCTGATCCGCCTTCCCGCGACCTTCCTCGCGGGCAGGCGCGGAGGAAGGGCAAGGGAAGGTGCCCTTCGTACGTTCCGGGCATCGAAACTCGCGACGTCATCGTGGTGGGCGCCCGGGCCGCAGGAGCGGCGACGGCCATGCTGCTCGCACGCGGGGCAGTGCGCACCCTGCTGATCGACGACAGCCACCTGCGGTGGTACCCGCCCCCCACGCACGCATTGATGCGAGGTGGGGTGTTGCAGGTGTCACGTTGGGGGCTGCTCGACGAGATCGTCCGTGCTGGGACGCCCGCGGTGAAGCGGACGACGCTCCGCTACGGCGAGGACACTGCGGTGATCACCGTCAAGCCGTCCCACGGGGTCGACGCGCTCTATGCGCCGCATCCGAACGTCCTCGATCCCCTGCTGCTGCGAGCGGCACGGGAGGCCGGCGCCGAGGTGCGCGATGACGTCTCGGTCGACGACCTTCTGACCTCGAACGGGCGAGTGGTGGGCGTGCGGGCTCACACCTTCGACGGCACTGCGGTCGACCTGTCTGCCGGCCTCGTGATCGGCGCAGATGGTGTTCGCTCAACTGTCGCGCGACGGGCGGGCGCCTCGTACTCACGCGCCGGCGACCACGTCGCAGCCATGACCTACGGCTACTGGTCGAACCTCGCGACCGACGGCTTCGAGTGGGTGTTCCGGCCGAATGCATGCGCCGGCTTCATCCCCACGAACGACGACGAGGTGTGCGTGTTCGCCAGCGCTTCACCCGAGCGGATCGGCCACGGCGGTGTCGACGTGATCCATGATGTCGTTCGCGAAGGCGCGCCCGCGCTCGCCGATCGGTTGCACGACGCGACCGCGCCCGACAGCACGCAACTCTGGAGCGGACACCACGGCTTCATACGACGCTCCCGCGGTCCCGGTTGGGCGCTGGTCGGCGAGGCCGGCTGTTTCCAGGACCCGGTCAGCGTCCACGGGCTCACCGATGCGCTTCGGGACGCGGAGCTCCTCGCGCGCGCCGTCCTCGACGGACACGACGGCGACGCGTCGTTGGACGCGGCGCTCGAGCAGTACGAATCGACGCGAGACGGCCTGAGCATGCCCCGCTTCGACGTCGTCGACCGCATCGCCAGTCACAAGTGGGACAGCGAGGAGATGGCTGCCCTCCAGCTGCAGCTCAGCTCCGCGATGGCGACCGAGGTCGAAGTACTCGCCGCGCTCGATCCGGCCTCGGCTGCCTGACCCCCGCCGGCATCACTGTCCGCATCGCACGTGCATCCACGTGTCAAAACGACACGCCAACGCACGTGCGACGGGAAGGACGACGCCGCGCCCGGCGGTGCGGGTTCACGACGAAGGGTTGTCCAAGCCGATACGCAACCGCGTGAAGGCGTGGTCGAGCAGTTTGCCGAGGTCCTCCGAGCCGTCGCCGGTGATCCACGCCTCGACACCAACACGCAGCGCGGTGATCGTGCCGGCGATGAGGAGGCGGAGATCGAAGTCGTTCAGATCCCGCGCCCGTCCCGATGAGCGGAGCTCTTGGAAGATGCTGGTCTCCCACCCCTGCTGCCGTTCCCTCGCCCGCGTGCGAAGTGACGGCGTTGCGTTGACGATGCGGTGACGGAGCCGCAGCACGTCGTGCTGCTCGGCGTACTCGGACACCAAGATCCGCATCGCCGCCTCGAGCGCTTGGAAGGACGATGCGTCGGCGTGTTGCTCGGCAAGGGCGTGCACCAGTTGCGCGCACCGAGCGTCGGTCTCCGCGAACAGGACGTCTTCCTTCGACGCGAAGTACCGGAAGAACGTGCGAGGGGAGACGTCGCAGGATGCGGCGATCTCTTCGACCGTGACGCGGTCGAAGCCGCGGCGCCCGAACTGGCGAAGCGCGGAGGCGACGAGCGCGTCTCGCGCTCTTCTCCTTCTTCCGTTCTCGCAGCCCGGTCACAGGATCCATTCTCGCGCCCATGCGAACGTGTCATACAGTGACATCTGCCATCTTGTGCCAAGTGACCGGCTCGTCCATACTCGAGGCCGTGACCGACGCCGAGAAGCTTTACGCGCGGCGTTGGTGGACACTCGGCGTGCTTTGCCTCAGCCTGCTGATCGTCTTCGTCGGCAACTCGAGCCTCAATGTCACGATCCCGACGCTGTCCCGCGAGCTCGACGCGACGACATCGCAACTGCAATGGGTCGTGGCTGCGTACTCGCTGGTGTTCGCAGGGCTGCTGTTCACCGCCGGTGCCATCGGTGACCGCTTCGGACGGAAGGGCGCGCTCCAACTCGGATTGCTCGGCTTTCTGTGCAGCGCTGCACTGGCGTCCGCATCTACGGCGATGTGGCAGCTGATCGCGTGTCGCGCGTTGATGGGAGCGTGCGCGGCGTTCATCATGCCGTCCACGTTGTCGATCCTCGTCAACGTCTTCGGGCCTGAAGAGCGGGCCAAGGCGATCGCCATCTGGGCAGGTGTGACAGGGGGCGCCGGCGTCATCGGCCCGGTCGTGAGCGGCTGGCTGCTCGGACACTTCTGGTTCGGGTCCGTGTTCCTCGTCAACGTCCCGATCATCCTCGCCGCGCTCGCTCTCGGCGTTTTCCTCGTCCCGAAGTCGAGGGATCCTGAAGAAGCGAGGCTCGACCTCGTCGGAGCCGGTCTGTCGGTCGTCGGGATCTCGTCCCTGGTGTACGGGCTCATCGACGCACCCGACAAGGGATGGTCGAGCACATCGACACTCACGGCGTTTGCCGTCAGCGCAGTGGTGCTAACGCTGTTCGTTGTCTGGGAGAAGCGCATCGCCGACCCGATGCTCGACATGGCCTACTTCCGGAATCCGGCGTTCAGCACGGCGACCGGTGGAATGGTGCTCGTGTTCCTGTCGATGTTCGGCGTGATGTTCCTCATCACGCAGTACTTCCAACTGGTACTCGGCTACAGCCCGTTGTCGGCCGCGCTCCGGTTCTTGCCGATGGCGCCGATCATGATGATCGTGTCGCCGCTCACGCCTCAGATCGTCGCCCGGGCGGGCGCCAACCGCACGGTTGCGCTCGGGATGAGCCTCGTGGCATTCGGATTCCTGTCGTTCACGGTGATCGGCGTCCACACGCCGTACCTGTACGTGCTCTCGTGCATGCTGTTCCTCGTGTCCGGCATCGCGCTCACGATGTCGCCGATGACGGCGGCGATCATGTCCGCGGTCCCGCCGCGTCGCGCCGGGGCGGGGTCCGCGATGAACGACGCAACCAGGGAGCTCGGCGCCGCGCTCGGCGTCGCGGTGCTCGGCAGCATCGCGGCGTCGCGCTACGCCTCCGGCCTCGGCGACGCAATTGCACCTTTGGCGCCTGCAGACCAGACCGCGGCGCGCGACATCCCTCGGAGCGGCGTTGCAGACGGCGTCGCATCTGCCGAGTGACGTCGCGGCCCAAGTCAGCTCTGCGGCCACCCACGCGTTCGTCTCGGGCATCCACCTCGCCGCGCTTGCGGGTGCTTGCCTCGCGGCGTGCGCGGCGCTGCTCGTGTGGAGATTCCTCCCTCGCCGCATCGCGCAGCACGGTGCGCTCGAAGGCCCCGTGGGAGCCGCCGAGGACGCCGCCGAGCTCGCGCTCGCCGGCGTCCCGCCCGTGTTCGCCGACACGGACTGAGGCTCAGCCGCGGCGGATGCGGCCCCGGAGCGCTGCGAAGCACATCGACATGCTCACGGCGCCCACGAGGGTGATGGCGACGATGGCCGCCGCCAGTTCGTCCCACTGCCAGCCGTTCTCGAGGACCAACGATCGGAGACCATCGAGGATGTACGTCACAGGGTTCAGCCCGGCCACGGTGTCGAGCCAACCCGATAGCTCGCTCCGTGGCACGTACGACGACGTGAGGAACAGGAACGGGAAGAACAGCAGGAAGCTCGAGTTGACTGCCGCCGGGTTCCCGGTCTTCAGCGCGATGGCGTAACCGAAGCCGGCGAAGGCAAGGCTCCACAGCGAGGCGATGGCGACAAAAACGAGGATGCCGATGGGGCCGCCGGTGAAGCGCACGCCGAGGATGAACCCGAGGCCGATGATCGGCAACGTCAACACGGCGGCGACCGTGACGTCAGCCACCATGTGACCGAGCAGGATCGCAGTGCGACGTACGGGCGTGAGCAGCAGCCGGTCGAAGTACTGATCCTGCACGTCCAGCACCAGAGCACCAGCGCGCGACACCCCGGTCACGCCGAGCATGATGGCCGTCGCCATCTGGAACGCGGTGTAGTCGAAGCCGGGAATGGAGTCGGTGAGTTGTTGAAGGGTGGCGATGTTCACGACGAAGAAGAACAGCGCGATGAACACCGGAGGTATGACTGCCTCCAGGTCGCGAGGCACTGCGCGCAGTGCACGGCCGGCGACAGACGCGAGATCGTGAAGAAAACCGGCGGGACGCGCCCTCACGACCTCGTCCGGGATGGGAACGGTGACCTGATCGACAGTGGTCGACGTCATCAGAGCTCTTCCTCCTCTTGCGTCTTGTTCTCGATTCGTGTGCCGGTCAGGTCGAGGAACACGTCGTCGAGTGTCGGCGTGCGCAGCGTGAGATCACGCACCCGAACCTCACAGGCCGCGAGTGCCACCGCCACGGGACTGATCGCCGTAGGACCGTTGTCAGTGGCGACGACGAGCTCGTTGCCGTGCGCTTCGACGCACTGCACGCCGTCGATGGCTTCGAGCCGACGCGCCACGAACGCCGCGTCGCCATCGACGTGGGCGATGATCACGTCGGATCCGACCGTGCGCTTCAGGTCCGTAGGCGTTCCCTCGGCGACCATGCGGCCGTGGTCGATGATGCCCACGCGGTGCGCGAGCTCGTCGGCCTCTTCGAGGTATTGGGTCGTGAGCAAGATCGTCATGCCGAGGTCGGCGTTCAACCTGCGGACCTCAGCCCAGACGCGAGCACGGCTGATCGGATCCAGCCCGGTCGTCGGCTCGTCCAGGAAGAGAATCTGGGGGTTGTGCACCAGCGCCGCTGCGAGATCCAGACGTCGACGCATGCCCCCCGAATAGGTGGCGATGCGCCGATCGAGCGTGTCGCCGAGGTCGATGAGCTCGCCGAGTTGCTGGACGCGACGGTCGACGGCTCGCTTCGGCAACCCGTAGAGGAGCCCTTGCAGGCGGAGCAGCTCGGTGCCCGTTTGCTTCGGGTCGAGCGCCACATCCTGCAAGGCGGCACCGATGCGTAGTCGCACAGCACCGGGATCGGTGGCCACGTCGAAGCCGGCGACCGTTGCCCGTCCCCCAGTTGGCGCGAGCAACGTGCACAGCATGCGCACGGTCGTGGACTTGCCCGCCCCGTTCGGTCCGAGGAAGCCGTAGATCTCGCCCTGCTTCACCACGAGGTCGAGCCCTTCGACCGCCGTGGTTCCGTTGAACTGGCGTCGGAGTCCCTCGGCGCGTACAGCCGCGTCCTCGGCCTCGGATGTCATCGCGGTCCTCCTCGTCGGGTGATGCAAGTCTTGACGAAGCGCCACGGCCGCACTCATCGGTCACGCTCCGGAAGTTGCTGCACTGCCCAACCGTTCCCGTCGGGGTCGCGGAAATACACGAACGATCCCCACGGAAAGTCCTGCACTTCGCTGGCATCGATGCCGCCCTCGACCAACGCAGCACGAGCTTCACGCACATTCGCGACGACGACCTGTAGTCCCTGGACCGATCCCGGCTCGGCCGTGGTGAGGCCCTGGCCGAATGCGATGGAGCACGCGGAGCCGGGCGGGGTGACCTGCACGAAGCGGATCTCGTCGGTCACGCGCTGGTCGTGGTCGGCGACGAATCCAATTTGGTCTGTGTAGAAGGCCTTCGCCCGATCGACATCGGACACCGGCACGGCGACAAGTTCCAGTTTCCAGTCCATGGGCGCATCATCTGCCTAGAAAGCGGTCACCCGCTGACCGGTTTGTTGTTTCTTCTCGTGAGCGCTGCGAGTTGCCGACGTCCGCAGCTTCCCCGCGGCTTCCTCGAATGCCGGTCACTGGGGAAGGAGCCCGGAAGGTGTGCGTCTTATGTTCCGGCTCCGAGCATCAACTCTGCATCGATGGGGGGGCCCGTCATGAGTTCGATCGTCCTGTCCGCCGAAACGACGGATGTCCTGCGAGGGGCACGGCTCGTCGCCGACGGCGTCGTCGCTGTGCGCGGCAGTCGCCGGGTCCTGGACGGTGTCTCCTTCGTCGTCGAACCAGGCGAGGTGGTGGCCCTGGTCGGTCCGAGCGGAGGTGGCAAGTCGACGTTGCTCGAGTCGCTGGCCGGGATCCGCACCGTCGCCGAGGGCACCGTCCGGCTCGACGAGTCCGACATCGACGAGGACCGAGAGCAGGTCCGCTCGCACGTCGGCTTCGTCCCTCAGGACGACATCATCCATCGCGACCTCCGGCTGCGGGACACCCTGCAGTACGCGGCGCGCCTTCGTCTGCCACGCGGCAACAACCACGCCGATGTCGCGAACGCCGTGCTCACCGAGCTCGATCTCCTCAACCAGGCTTCGTTGCCGGTCGGATCGCTCAGCGGCGGTCAACGGAAGCGCGCGAGCATCGCGGTCGAGCTTCTTGCCCGACCGCGGTTGCTGCTCCTCGACGAACCGACCGCGGGGCTCGATCCGGCGACTGCGACCGCGCTCGATGCACACCCTTCGGACGCTCGCGGACGGTGGGTGCACCGTCGTGCTGTCGACGGCACAACATGCAAGATCTTGCATCGTGCGACTCGGCGGTCGTGCTCACGAAGGACGGGCACGTAGCGTATTCGGGAGAGCGCGATGGCGCGATCGTCCATCTCGGGTTGACGAGTCGGGACACGCTGTCGCCAGTCGAGGTGCGGAGAGCGCACGTCGACGCGCTTCCGGCCCTCCATCTCGACCGCCGTCCCACGACCGCGATCGAGCAGTGGAGAGTCCTGACTCGCCGCAACGCCACGCTGCTCACCCACAACCGGTTGACGATGGCGATCATGCTCGGCGCCCCCGCTCTCGTCGTCGCCATGTTCGCCGTGCTGTTCACTCCGGGCGCCTTCAATCCGGCCAGCCCGTCGAATCAACCCGTGATGGTTGCCTACTGGTTGGCCTTCGCAGGATTCTTCTTCGGGCTCACGTACGGCCTGCTGCAGATCGTCACCGAGGTACCGATCGCTCGCCGGGAGCGGTTCGCCGGCGTTCGCATTGGTCCGTACCTCGCGTCGAAAGTGACGGTTCTCGTACCGGTCCTGGTCGCCGTCGACATCGTGATGCTCACGGTGCTGGGCGTGCTCGACCGCCTTCCGTCGATGCCCACGAGCACGTTCGTGACCCTTGCTGCAGCGATCCTGCTGGACGCCGTGGTGGCTGTTCTGCTGGGACTGCTCATATCTGCGTTGGTGGCCGACGCGTCACACGCCACGATCGCGCTGCCGTTGGTGTGCTTCCCCGCTGTGTTGTTTGCCGGCGCCATCCAGGCGGTTTCCGACATGGCGGCCGGCGGCAAGGCGATCAGCATCGTCACGCCTGCTCGCTGGGCCTTCGAGTCGGTCGGTGACGTCCTCGGCCTCGGGGATGTTCCGGCCGGTGCCGGTGCAACGGCGTTCGAGGGGAATCTGGTGACAGGCATGTCCGCGCTCTGCGTGTTCGGCGTCGCGTTCACGTTCGCGACGCTGGCAACCTTGCGCCGCCGCCTCGGCTGAGGAGGAACTCAGATGCGGAGTTCACGTGCGCCAGCGCGGCTTGTCCGCTCCGTATGCGGTTGCGGACGGCCACATGAGCGGGGTGTCGCCGATCCGTCCTGGTGGAGCGATGGCAGACACTGTTCCGCTCGGGCTCTCGACGTCGCGTCGCCACGGATCGATGTCCGTCATCGTTTCGGCGTCGGCGGTCTCCGGCTCGACTGCCGAGTCGAGAAGCCACGCCGCAGTCCGTGCGAGGGAGAGACGACGCACACAGGTCCCGCCGGTCTCGCTCTGACGGCGGAGCCCGTCCAGGGCAGCAGCGGCTGCGAGGTAGCCGGTGCCGTGATCGAGCAACTGACACGGCAAGGCGCCCGGTGTCGTGCCGCCGTCCACCGACTCGGCGTGCGCAACGCCGGTCGGCGCCTGCACGACGCTGTCGAAGCCACGGCGGGTCGCCCATGGACCGGTGTGCCCCCACGCGTCGAGATGGATGACAACAAGACCTGGATGGCGCTCGGCGATCGCCTGCGTACCGAGGTCGAAGCGATCGAGCGCGCCGGGCCGGTAGCCGCACACGACAACGTCCGCCGCGTCGAGCAGTTCGTGCAGCGACGCGAGTCCGGCCGGCAACGACGCGTCCACGAGCGCGCTTCGCTTCGCGAGAAGGGTGTCCGCCACGGTGCCGGGTCGCCCGACGTCCGGACGGCTGGGTGGGTCGAGGCGCAACACGTCGGCACCGAGCGCGCCGAGAAACCGCGTGCACACGGGACCCGCGATGACCCGAGTCAGGTCGACGACACGTATGCCACCGGCCGGTTGCGCATCCGCGGCTCGTTGCCGGGGCGCACCATCGCCGATGCGTTCACAACCGACAAGCGGCTCGGCCGACACGGCTTGTCCCTGCGGATGGGCAAGCCAATCGCCTCGTGAACGAACGGCTGCGGCGATTCCACCGGCATCGAACACGGCGTCTTCCACCTCAGTGGCCTTGCGCCCCGCGATCGCCGCGGCGACCGCATCGACGTCGTCCTCGTGATCGACGCCCAAGCATCGAAGCAGCGCGGCGCGGTGCCATGGATAGTTGGCGTGCGTCCGCACCCAACCGTCGGCGGCCTCCCAGAATCGCGAGAGCGGCGCAAACCCCGTTGGAGCCCGTTCGTCGCCGCGACGGAAGTGGCGCTCGCTCGTGAAGGCGGCGGCAATGTGTCGCCTGTCGAGCGAGACGGGCAGAGGATCCGCCACTTGGTGACGGCACGCTGTCAACGACGAGGCCGCTGAGAGCGCAGCCGCGGCGCACACGATGGCAACGGCATCAACTGGTAGGCGCGACGGAAGAGCCGCTTGCCCGGAGACCGAGACCTCCGGCATTCGGGCGTGCGCGCTGCTGTCGACGATCGCCCGCCAGGCCTCATCGATCAAGCGTCGCTCTTGCATCAGGTCGTTCAAGCTACTGACTGGTAAGCAGGACTCCGATGGACGGCTACTCATGGGTCCGCGACATCAGCTCGGTGGACCTCGACGAACTCTCGAACTTGTATCGAATCGCTCCCCTCGGCGAGAAGCCGCCAGGCGCGCTTGCAGTCGTCTTCGGCAACAGCATCTACGCGTGCTTCGTCTTCAGCGAGGGTCTCGTCGGTGCGGGACGCGCTCTCGCCGATGGACTCGACTGCGCATACATCGCCGATGTGGCTGTTCATCCGGAGCACCAAGGGCGCGGCCTCGGCAAGGCGATCATTCGCGACCTCATGGCGCGCTGCAAGGACCACCGCAAGATCATCCTCTACGCGAACCCGGGCACCGAGGAGTTCTATGCCCGACTCGGCTTCCTTCGGATGAACACTGCGATGGGCTTCTGGCAGGACCCAACACACGCGATCGAAACGGGACTGCTTCGTGCGGTCGATGAGGTTGATCCGCGCGAGCATCCTTGAAGCAAGCCCTCCACAATCAGCGCCGTCCGAGGATCGGGTCGTCCTCGAACGGGATCGCCTTCCACCACTCGTGGAGATGGGCAGCAGCGGCGAGAAACAGGCGTCGCTCCTCTGGATCAGCCTCAGCGGCGTCGAGGCATGCGAGCGTGTACTTCGCGACGTGCGCGTCGGGATGGACGGCGCCGTAGCTCACCAGTTCGTCGACGATGTTCGACACTTCGTCGTCGCCCGCCGACCAAACGGCTCCGGCGGCGGTGGTGCGCCCCGGCGTCCAGGTCGGATTGATTCGCACGCGACCCTGTGTGGCGCGGAAGCCGAGCACGTACGTCGCTGCGACCGCGATGGCGATGTCGGGGTCGGCCCCATGATCGGCCGCGACCAACACTGCTTGCGGCATGGTCAGGCAGTGCGTCCATCCGTAGGGCGCGGCATCTCGATTGTCCTGCAACATCGACTGCGCAGCGGTGCGCAACAGGATGCGACGCGCGTCGTCGATCCGCATTCCTCGGAGGGGGGCTTCGAGGACGTCCGCGGCAAGCCCGCTCGTCTCCGTCAGGTGCATCGTCGGATAGATGAAGTCGCTGCCAGGATCACCGGGTGACGGCGGCGCAGCAAGGCGCTGGGCCAGATCGCCGGACGGGGGTCCATCCGTCCGCCGAGCACGCGGCCAGGTGAGCTTCCAGTCCGGGTAGCGGCCGACCTCGGTGGCGACCAGAGGGTTGCCGAAACCGTCGGGAACCGCACTCACCCGACGACGCAGGCTCAACAGGATCGGGGCGTGTCCCGCGGCTGCCAGGCTCAGCACCGTGGTGTCGATGTCGAGCTCGGCGGCCGGAGGCAGTGGATCGATGCTCGGTCCCGCGTCTGCATAGGTGTCCGCCACCCATCGCATCCGCGCACGCGCCGCCGCTCGGCTCGCCGACGGCACCCGGTCGAGGAGAATGGCGCGCGCCAGCAACTCGAGTGGCGCGTGGAGCATGAACGAGTCCGCCGGCGCAGCCTTCGGGACATCGATGACTGCGGCGCACTCGGCGATCAACTCGGCGTCGGTCGCGGTTGTCGAGGTATCGGTGGCTGCCATGGCAGGGACGGTAGGACCTCAAGTTGACTTGAAGTCAAGTAGGAACTGCGGGCTCGTTCGAACCATCTGAGCAACGCCCGGGCGTCGCACCACATGGGTCTGATTTCGCCGGCGCAACCTGGTGGCTCAACCCGGGCCTGCCTACGGTGGTCCGGTTGGGTCGACTCGACGGTCCGAGGAGCATCGATGCGCAAGATGACCGAGGTGCAGTTGCCCGGCGTGGGCGTCCGCTACGAGTTCACGTCGGGGCGGGGCGAACGTATAGCGGTGGTCGCGCATCGGGGCGGACGCCAAGATCTCGCGCTCTACGACGCGCGCGATGCGGATACAAGCCGCACGATCCTCGAGCTCGACAGCGAAGACGCGGCCACGTTGGCGAGCATCCTCGGCGTCCCGCAAGTCGCAGCGTCCGCTAGCGCAATGCAGCGCGTCGAAGGACTGGCACTCGATTGGGTGACCGTCACTGAACGATCGGCGGCCGCCGGGTCGACGATCGCTGACGGCGAGTACCGAAGTCAGACCGGCACGTCGATCGTCGCCGTGCTCCGTGACAAGGAGACGATCGCAGCGCCTGGTCCCGACTTCGTGCTCGCAGCACACGACGTCACCGTTGCGGTCGGCACACCGGAAGGACTCACAGAGCTCCGCGCACTACTGGCACCGTGACCTCCGTCGTGGCGGCAACGACGGGGAACACGCCGCTGGCGTTCGTGGAGCTCGGTGCGGTCGCCATCGGATTGGCCGTCCTCGCCCGTCTCGCGGACCGCCTCGGCATACCCGCCGTCCCGCTGTACCTCCTGGCCGGACTCGCAATCGGCAATGGCGGCTTCGTCACGTTGGACGTGAGCACCGACTTCATCTCCAGAGCTGCAGACATCGGCGTGCTGCTGCTGCTGCTCACGCTCGGCCTCGAATACACGGGCGACGAACTGACGGCCGGACTCCGTTCGGGCGCCCGCATCGGCATCATCGACGCGGCGTTGAACTTCGCCCCGGGGTTCGCGGCCGGACTGCTCTTGGGATGGGACGTCGTCGCCGCCATTCTGCTCGGCGGCGCGACGTGGGTGAGCTCGTCTGGCGTCGTCTCGAAGATCATCAACGACTTGGACTGGATGGCGAACCGAGAGACGCCCGCAGTCCTCAATCTGCTCGTCATCGAGGACCTTGCGATGGCCGTGTATCTCCCCGTCGTCGGTGCACTCGTCGCGAGGCGCGCCTTCGGCGAGACCGCGTTGAGCGTGGTGGGCGCGTTGCTCGCGGTTGCGCTGATCCTTGCGCTCGCGCTCCGGTTCGGCGAACACCTGAGCCGCGCGTTGAGCGGCGGGTCCGACGAAGCGTTGTTGTTGTCGGTGTTCGGACTGACGTTGTTGGTCGGCGGCCTTGCCGAACAGGTGCATGTCTCAGCAGCGATCGGCGCCTTCCTTGTCGGGCTCGCGCTGTCAGGACCCGTGCAGCACCGCGCCGGCGCGCTCGTCGCGCCCTTGCGCGACCTGTTCGCAGCGACGTTCTTCCTGTTCTTCTCCTTCCAGCTCCTGCCATCGGACCTGATCCGGGTCGCAGTGCCGGCGCTCGTGCTCACCGCGGTTGCAGTCGCCACGAAGTTCGTGGCCGCACGCCTCGCGACGAGGCCGCTCGGGGTCGGCCCCCTCGGCCGGCGACGAGCCGGCGCGGCGCTTGCCGCACGCGGCGAGTTCTCGATCGTCATCGCGAGCCTCGGAGCCCGGCTGGTGGACGGCGACGACCTCACGTCTGTCTCCGCGGCCTTCGTACTCCTCACTGCGATCGTGTCGCCGTTGCTGGCGAAGTTCGTCGACCAGTAGCCGGACGCCCGGGCGTTCCACTACCGGTGCGGTCGTCAGACGCCCGGGCGTTGCACCTCGGCGTTCACGTCACGGACGAGGTCCAGGAGCTGACCGAGGCGATCGACGTGAGCGTCGATCCCGTCGCCTGCCGGCCCGCTGTCGAGTCCGACGCGCAACGTGTTGATGCCGGCGTCCCGATGGAGTCGCAGACGCTCGCGCACCATGTCGTCCGTGCCGATGAGGTTGGTTCCGAGGCCGACGGCGGTCGGGACTCGCTTGCGAGCCGCGTCCCGATCTCCGGCGAGCCACAGCCGTTGCACCTCGCGGACATCGTCGCCGTACCCCTGGCGGGCGAAGGCATCGTTGTAGAAGTTGCGCGTCGGCGACCCCATTGCGCCGAACGTGAAGGCATATCCCTCCGCATGGCGCCTGCCCGCCTCTTCGACATCGTCCGTGAACTCGAGGGACACGGAGACCGTGAGATCGAGGTCAGCGATGTCCCTGCCGACCGCGGCTGCGCCGTCTCGGATCGGACCGAGGAAGACGTCCGCCGACTCCGGAAAGAAGGAGTTGCCGATCCATCCGTCTGCCAGCTCGCCCGTCAAGCGCAGGTTGGCCGGGCCGAGCGACGCGACATAGATCGGGATGTGAGTCGGAGTGACGGGTGTTCGGATGCTTCGTCCTTCGCCGTCAGGAAGCGGAAGCGAATAGATGTCGCCGTGGTAGTCGAGCCGCTCACCCGCGGTGATCGCCCTGATGATGTCGATCGTCTCGCGGGTCCGGCGGACGGGACGGTCGAACCGCACGCCGTGCCAGCCCTCCATGACCTGAGGACCGCTGGTCCCGATGCCGAGGACGAAGCGCCCGTTCGAAAGAGTCTGGAGTGACAACGCCGACATCGCCAGCATCGCCGGCGTGCGCGCGCCCAGCTGGACGATGCCGCTCGCCAGCCGGATCGTCGACGTTGACGCGGCGAGAAAACCGAGCGGGGTAAGGGCATCGAAGGCCCAGTACTCGGGGATCCAGACCGAGTCCACGCCCATGCGCTCCGCCTCGTGGACGAAGTCCACGCCGTGCGCGTCGAAGGGCATCGCCCACACGCCGACTCGCAGCGTCATCCGTCCGCCTCTGCGAGGTGCTTGATTCCTTCGAGCGTGGCACGCATGTTTCGCTCGAATTCTTCGAGCCGGCGGGCGATGATCCGTTCTTCCTTCTCCGGCATCGCGGTGATGGCGATGGTGAGGCCGGAGGGCGCCGGGCCGATCCGGGCGCCCTGACGGAGTCTGACGCCGTCGGGTTCTTGCTCGACCTCGAACCAGCAGCTGGAGGACGGGTTCTCAGGATCGGACACGTCCCACCCGAACGCCCGGCGAGGCTCGTACCGCGTGACCGTGCATGTGGTCTCCCACTCCCCGAGCGCCTCGTGGCGACTGCGACCGACGAAGCGCGCCGACAGGCGAGGTCCGTCGTCGAGCCATGTTGCGCCGACGAACTCGGACGAGAACCTGGCCGGAAGTCCGATGTCGGTCACCAGCTCCCACACCCGTTCGATCGGCGCATGTACCAGTGTGTCGACTTCGACGGTCGGGCCGTCCGCGTACTTCATTGCTCCATCCTGTCGAAGCGCGGATCGCAGCGGAAGCCAAGACGGGGTCACCCGGCCGGAAGGGACTCGCGGGAGGCGGTCCGTGGTTCCGACTCCCTCCTCGCACATTGTCGACTCACCCACCGATTTCGGTGGCCCAGTCGACACAGACGGCCGAGCGATCGAGTCTGTGTCGACTCACCCACCGATCCCGTGGCTCAGTCGACACAGACGCGTCCGGCGTCGGCCGATCCGCGACGTCGCGGTACGGTACCTAATGCGACCAGAGGTGCTGCGAACCGATTCGCAGAGCTCGGTTGAACTTGCTCGACGCGTTCTCCCACGCGATCAGCTCGGTGAGCTCCACGATGGCGTCATCGTCGAAGAAAGCTCGCACTCGAACGAACAGCGCGTCGTCCACGTCCAGATCCGACAGCGTGACGGCATCGGCATATTCGAGTGCAACCTGCTCGCGTTCGTCGAACAAGTCCGGTCGTTCCCTCCACTGCGAGACCCATGTCAGCTTGTCGGTCTCGATGCCCAAGTCGCTGCCAACTGCAGCGTTGAGGTCCTGTCAGAACTCGCATCCGTTCAGTGCGGCGACCCGACGGTTCAGCAGTGCATGCAGTTTCGCGTCCACGAGCCCCGCAGCCGACAGCGCTGCCCACACCCCTCGCACCGCGCGGAAGATCGCGGGCACTCGTGCATACACGAGATGGTTGCTCAACGGAGAGCCCCACTTCGCTGCCTGGGCGTCGAGCACCGCGCGAATGCGTGGCTCCGCCGCCTCAGGATCGATCCCGTCGATTCGTTGCGTCATCCTCACTCCATGTCTCGCGCCGGCTGACCCTGGCAGGACCTACCGTGGCCCTCATGTTGCGCGCGGTGTGGTCCGAGAATCGTCTCGAAATCGTCGATCAAGAGCCTGGCCAACTCGAGCCGGGCTGGGTGCGGTTGCAGGTCGAAGCATGTGGCATCTGTGGCTCGGACCTGCACTTCTGGCACGGGAAGCTGCCGCCGCCGCTCGGTACATCTCCGGGGCACGAGCTTGCGGGAACGGTCGTCGATGGTCCGGCGGGACTGCCCGACGTGCGTTATGCGGTGTCGCCGAACGTTACGTGCGGGAAGTGCGCGTACTGTCTGAGCGGACGGAGCAACCTGTGCAGCCACGCGGGCCCGGGAATCGGTTTGGGACGAAACGGTGGCCTTGCCGAGTTCGTGGACGCGCCGTTCGAGAACCTCGCGCCGATTCCTGCAAGCGTGGGCCCGGTCGTCGCGTCGCTGACCGAGCCTCTCGCCGTCACTGTACGGGGCATCGGAGCGGCGCGACTCGGAGCCGACAGCAAGGTGTTGGTGCTCGGCGCCGGTGCGATCGGTCTCTGTGCCGGGCTCGTCGCTCGCGATCGCGCGGCCGAGGTCGCCATCACGGCTCGTCATCCGCACCAAAGGGAGGCAGCCGGGCGGCTCGGCATCACCGTGTTGCATGAGGACGAAGCGATCCCGTGGGGCAAGGAGAACCGACCGGACGTCGTCGTCGAAAGTGTCGGAGGTGCCGCGGACACGATGACGGACGCAATCCGAGTCGTCGCACGGGGCGGGCGGATCGTGATCCTGGGCACGTTCAGCCGCCCGATGCCAGTCGATCTGCAGCGCGTGATGATGAAGGAAGTCGCCGTGCTCGGGTCGTTCTGTTACGGCAGTGGCGAGCGAGAAACAGAGTTCGCGACCGCGGCTCGGCTGACCGCCCGCTGGCATGACGAGCTCGACGCTTTCGCGACGCACCAGTTCTCACTGGACGATGTGGTGGGTGCATTCACTGCCCGCGTCCGACAAGACGACCGGCGCCATCAAGGTCAGCCTCACGCCCTGACCACCGGGACCGTGGATGGCACACAGCGGATGGCTCGCCTGCGGATGCGCGCGCTAGGTCTGTGGGATTCGAAGCTGCAGTCACCGGAGTCGGTCGTCGGGCATCTCACTGCGATGCAGTCACAGGAACACGCCTTCGCGCGTTGGTCCGTTGCCCAACGAATCGAAGGCACGGTCAAAGCGGCGGACGTCGACCGCGCCTTCGACGACGGCGACATCCTGCGTACGCATGTGCTTCGCCCGACGTGGCACTATGTCGCTCGACGCGATCTGCGGTGGCTCATGGCGCTCAGCGGCCCCCGTGTTCTTGCCCGCACCGTCCGCCGTCGTCGCGATCTGGAGCTCGACGCTCGAACGCTGGCGCGAGCGAACGAGGTGATCGCTGACGCGGTCGAGCAGGGGCCTCGCACGCGCGCTGACCTCGGGCAGATCCTCGAACGCAACGGTGTCTCCGTCGACGGACAGCGTCTCGCACACATCCTCATGCACGCCGAGCTGACCGGTACGATCTGTAGCGGCCCGATGCGGGGAAAGCGGCACACATACCGCGCACTTCGACGATCGGGTTCCCGCAGGCCGCGCCATCACCGATGATGAGGCGATCGCGGAGCTCACCCGTCGCTACTTCACCACGCGAGGTCCGGCGACGCTGAAGGACTTCGTGTGGTGGTCAGGTCTGAGCGCGCCCGATCCGCGACGTGGCATCGAGATGGCGAACGAGCATCTCTCGTCGCAGTCGTTGGGCGGTCGCACGTATTGGTTCGTCGCGGCAACGGCTCCTCGCGCCCGTCATCGCGTCGACCTCGTGCAGTGCTACGACGAAGTGATCATCTCGTACAGCGAGAGCCGCGACGTCTTGCAGACACCGCAGGCCGCCTTCCCGGTGCCCGGACATCTCGACGGCTTCTCGCACGTCGTACTCGTGAACGGCCGACTCGCCGGCCACTGGCATCCGGCTTCCAGCAAGAGCGGGCCGACGGTGGAGACACGGATCCCGGCGCCGCTCGATCGCAACGAGCAGCGTGAGGTGACAACGCAGCTGGAGCGTTACCGGCGCTTCTGCGAGCCTTGACACATTCCCATATTGGAATATGATGTCGGCTATGGCCCGGGCCGCGACGACGTCCGATGCGTTCAACGCCATCGCAGAGGCGAGCCGCCGAGACATCCTGATGACGCTTGCCGAAGGCGAGGTCGCGGTCGGTGATCTCGTGGACCGCCTTCGTCTCTCGCAGCCACAGGTGTCGAAGCACCTCGGCGTGTTGCGCACCGTCGACCTGGTGCGCTGCCGGACTGCCGGTCGTCGGCGCCTGTACCGGGTGAACCGCGCCGCGCTCGAGCCCGTCGGCCACTGGATTCGAGCCTTCGAGGCCCGCTGGAACGACCGGCTCGACCGGCTCGACCATCTGCTCACCGAGCTCCAACAGGAGGACAACCGATGACAAGCGTCCAATCCCGCCACGGGTCCGCAGTCGTAACCCTTCCGTCCGATCTCGAGATCATGATCACGCGCACCTTCGATGCTCCGGCGGCACTGGTGTTCGAAGCGTGGACCACGCCGGATCTGGTGAGGCGGTGGTGGGGCTGGGACTCGTCGTCACTCATCGTCTGTGAAATCGACCTGCGACCCGGGGGCGATTGGAGGTACGTCACCCGCGAGGCCGACGGCCGGGAGCTCGGGTGGCATGGCAGGTACCTCGAGATCGATCGCCCGCACCGTCTCGTCTCGACCGAGGTGTTCGAGGGCTATCCCGAAGTCGAAGCCAGGAATACCTTGACACTTTCCGAACACGACGGCACCACGACGATGACCGTCGTCGGCCTGCACTCGAGCATGGCCGACCGCGACGGCCTCCTCGGTTCCGGTATGGAGCGGGGCATGCAGCACTCACTCGACCGATTCGAAGACCTTCTCGCCGAGATGCACGCGATGAGGCCCCGCGCAGGCACGCCGACAGAGGTCGCGCCATGAGCGAGATCGCGGACCGTTACCGACGCGTCGCCGCACGTTTCACCACTCGCGTCGGCGAAGTCCCCGCAGAGGCCTGGGACAATCCGGCGCCGCCCGAAGGGTGGGTCGCGCGCGACGTTGTTCGGCATCTCGTCGAGTGGTTTCCTGCCTTCCTCGATGCCGCCGGTGGCCCTGAACTGCCGAAGGGGCCATCGGTCGACGTCGACCCTGCCGCGCGCGTGGTCGACGTTGGACAACGCCGTCCAGGGACTGCTCGATGACCCGGCGGCGTCAGCGAAGGAGATCAGCCACCCGATGGCAGGAACGCACCGTGTCGACGACGCGGTGGCGACCTTCTTTCTCGGCGATGTCGTCGTGCACACATGGGATCTCGCTCGCGCCACCGGACTCGACGAGACGCTGGACGCCGATGTAGTTCACGACATGCTCGTGGGCATGGAGCCACTCGACGAGATGCTCCGGGCGAGCGGACAGTACGGCCCGAAGGTCGAGGTCTCCGACGACGCCGACGAGCAGACCAGGCTCATCGCGTTCACCGGCCGCCAACCGTGACACGGGGCGCCGTCACCGACTCACTAACGTCTCGACGTGCGAATCGGACTCACAGGCGGCGCCGCAACTGCTGACCGGATCATCCAGCAAGCGGTGGAGGCCGAAGCCGACGGGTTCACCAGCCTCTGGTACGCGAGTGCCGTCTTCGGCGACCCACTCGTCGCGATGGCGCTCGCCGGCCGCGCCACCGCCACCATCGAGTTGGGCACCGCCGTGTTGCAGACCTACACGTGTCACCCCGTCCTCCAAGCCAACCGGGCCGCCTCGACGGCCGCGGCCATGGGCCGCGCCGGACTCACCCTCGGCGTCGGCCCTTCCCACGAGTTCGTGATCGAAGACGTGTACGGCCTGTCGTACGACGACGTCGGAGCGAATACCGAGGAGTACGTGACGGTACTGAGCACCCTTCTCCGCGGCGAAGGCATCAACTATCGCGGCGAGCACTACCGAGTGAACATCCCGGCCGTCCAGACACCCCCGCAACCGGTTCGCGTGATGGTGTCCACGCTCGCACCACGTCTGCTTCGTGTGGCCGGGCAGCTGTCCGATGGGACGATCCTGTGGATGGCAAACGCACGCGCGATCGAACGCCACGTCAGTCCGAGAATCGAGGCCGCGGCATCAGCCGCAGGTCGACCCGCGCCGCGCATCGTCGCCGGTCTTCCTGTCGCCGTGCACGATGACGCCGCGGAGGCTCGCGAGACCGCCGCCGAGAGCTTTGCCAACTACGGTACGTTGCCGAACTACCGCCGCATGCTCGACATCGGCGGCGCGCCAGGCCCGGCCGACGCTGCGATCGTGGGCGACGAAGCCGCAGTGGCCACGGAGATCGAAGCACTCTTCGCTGCCGGAGCGACGGACGTGTGGGCCGCCATCTTTCCGGTCGGCCGCGATCGGTCCGGCTCCCGTCAGCGCACTCGAGGGCTGCTGAAGGAGCTCGCTGCTGCCTGAGGCGGGCGGCCGCGATTAGGGTGCGCCACCGATCAGGAGGCCAACGTTGCTCATCCTCGCCATCATCGGGTTCGGCGCGCTGTGCGGTTGGATCGCCAGCATGCTGCTCGGCCGGGGCTACCGATTCGACGGACGTGCGCTCGTCGCCGGCTTGCTCGGGTCGTTCGTCGGCGGGTTGATCTTCAGCCTGCTCGCGGACGACGGGCTCGACCTTCGCCCGAGCGGTTTGATCGGCTCGATCCTCGGCGCGGTGATCATCCTCGCCATCTGGGGTGCGGTCGAGGGGCGCAGGACCGCCTGAAGCACTTCCCCCTGGCACAGCGCGGCGAAGCGATCGGCTGGGCCGCCGGTTCGTCTTGACCCGACGGTCAAGTTGCGTGTTCACTCGCCGTTGATGGACACGATCGAGAAGGAAGCACTGAAGCAGCGGTACGCCGACGAGCGGGACAAGCGGCTGCGGCCGGACGGCAACGCGCAGTACCTCCAGTTGAAGGGGCAGCTGGCCCACTATCTCGAGGATCCGTACACGCCGCGCACGGAACGGGCGCCGAAGACCGACCACGTGACGGCGGCGTTCATCGGAGGCGGCTTCGCCGGGCTGATCACGGGAGCACGGCTCAAGGAGGCCGGCGTCGACGTCCGCATGATCGAAAAAGCCGGCGACTTCGGCGGCACCTGGTATTGGAACCGCTACCCGGGAGCGATGTGCGACACGGCGAGCTTCGTCTACATGCCGCTGCTCGAAGAGACAGGCCACATGCCGACCGAGAAGTACGCGCACGCCGCCCGAGATCCTCGAGCACAGCCAGCGGATCGGAAAGCACTTCGGGTTGTACGACAACGCCTTGTTCCACACGGAGGTCACCGACCTGGAGTGGGACGCCGACCGGGCTCGGTGGATCGTTCGCACGAACCGAGGCGACGAGTTCACCGCGCAGTTCGTCGCCATGGGCCTCGGTCCGCTCCACGTCCCCAAGCTGCCGGGCCTGACCGGCATCGAGGACTTCCGTGGCCACTCGTTCCACACGAGCCGGTGGGACTACGACTACACGGGCGGCGACCCGGCGGGCGCGCCGATGGACCGCTTGGCCGACAAACGGGTCGCCGTCATCGGGACGGGTGCAACCTCCGTGCAGTGCGTCCCGCATCTCGCGAAGGCGTGCAAGGAGCTGTACGTGTTCCAGCGCACGCCGTCATCGGTCGACGTGCGCGACAACCGGCCCACGGATCCGGAGTGGTTCGCGACGATGGCCACGCCGGGCTGGCAACAACGGTGGCTCGACAACTTCACCGCTACCCAGACCGCGATGGTGATGCCCGACCAAGACCTGGTGATGGACGGGTGGACCGATCTCGCACGGCGGATCCGAGAGAAGATCGTGGCGTTGCCGCCGGACGAGATCACGCCCGAGAACATGATGGCCGCGTTCGAGGACTCGGACTTCGAGAAGATGAGCGAGATCAGGGCTCGCGTAGATTCGATCGTCGAGGACCCCGAGACGGCGCAGAACCTCAAGGCCTGGTATCGACAGTTGTGCAAGCGGCCGTGCTTCCACGACGAGTACTTGCAGTCGTACAACGAGCCGAGTACACGTCTCGTCGACACCAACGGCAAAGGTGTCGAGGGCATCACCGAGAACGGCGTCGTGGTGGCGGGCGTCGAGCACGAGGTCGACTGCATCATCTACGCGTCCGGGTTCGAGGTGGGCACCGACTTCACCCGCCGCGCCGGTTTCGAGATGACGGGTCGCGACGGCGTGAAGCTGTCGGACGCGTGGGCCGACGGGATGCGAACCAAGCACGGGATGCACGTGAACGGCTTCCCCAACGCATTCATCGTGCAGATCTCGCAGGGCGGCAACCTGGTGTCGAACGTGCCGCACAACTTCACGGAAGCGGGCAAGACCATCGCAACGATCGTGCGACACACGCTCGACACCGCTCACCGCGAGGTCGAGGTGACCGAAGAGGCGCAGGACGCGTGGATGGAGTTGCTGTACTCCGCCCCACGCATCGGCGTGATCGGGTCACCCGACTGCACGCCCGGTTATTACAACAACGAAGGCCAGCCCGGTGGACTCGGCCGCGAATGGTTCCTCGGTTACCCGGGTGGCGCGCAGGCGTACTTCCAGTACCTCGACGAGTGGCGCAGCGACGGCAACTTCGAGGGTCTCGAGTTCCGCTAGGGGCTACGCACGCCACCCGGCCATCGAAGCTCACCCACCGGCGACGGCGGCCGCGGCGCCTTCGATCGTTCGAGCCGGCCCATCAGCGGTGGGAGGTGCGAAGGGCACGAGACGATGGACACCGGCGCTGGCGTATTCCTCGACGAGCGCGGGGGTGAGACGCGCGTTCGGCGTCACGCTTATCTCGAGCCCGCCGAGACCGGTAGGACGTTCGACGCGGTCCGCGGCGGCGCGCAACCCCGCGAGCGCGTCCACTGTTTGGTCCGGGCTGAGCCAGTAGCCGTACCACCCGTGGGCGCGAGCAACGGCGCGGCGGAAGGCGGGAGGGTGGTGACCTCCCACGATCAGGGGAATCGGGCGCTGCCGCGGCCGCGGATGGGCATCGACCCCTTCGAAGTTCACGAACCGTCCGTGGTACGCGGGCCGTTCGTCATACCAGAGGGCCGCCATCGCATCGAGGTACTCGTCGGTCACGGTGCCTCGATTTTCGAAGTCGGCGCCGACGGCGCGGAACTCCGGCTCCAGATAACCGCTGCCGACGCCGAGCATGACGCGCCCTCCCGACAGCACGTCCAAGGTCGACACCTCTTTCGCGAGCACGACCGGATTGCGTTGCGGAAGGATCACGATTCCCGTCGCCAGCCGAATCCTCGACGTGTGCGCAGCGGCCCAACACAAGGCGAACAGCGAGTCGAGCGCAGGGTCGCGAGGGTCCATCGGTGACGGCGGCACCTGCGGGTCGGGCAGGACCACATGCTCGCCGGCCCACAGCGAATCGAACCCCGCGTCTTCCGCGGCACGGGCGGCCGTGACCAAGCGATCCGGCTCGCTCATGGAGCCCATGTTGATGTGGACGAGTCCGAGCAACATCCCGAGAGCATGACCCATCGGTCGTCACGTACAGGCGCCCACAGCATTCTGGCGTCACTCACCCCGGATACTTCGCCACTTAGGAACGTACCTACAGCGAGTCAGACGCGATCGCTCAGACGAGAGCGGCGGAAACGGCACGTATGTGCTACTCGCGACTGCTCGCCAGTCGGGGGGGTGCAGGGCGGCGTTAGGACGCGGCGAGCGCCATCGTGTGCGAGCCGCCGGCAGACACCGTGACCCACTGGTGGCCGAGTCCGGCTTGGACGGGGCTGGTGTGGAAGGTGGTGGTGCCGTCGCCCAACTGTCCGCGATCGTTGGCGCCCCAAGCCCACAGGGTGCCGTCCGCCTTGATCGCCATCGTGTGGTATTGCCCGGGGGCCACCGAGGCCCAGTCGGTGGCGGTGCCGACCTGGACGGGGCTGGACCGGTCGGTGGTGGTGCCGTCGCCCAGCTGCCCGTATTGGTTGTTGCCCCAGGCCCACAGGGTGCCGTCGGTCTTGATCGCCGTCGTGTGGCGGCGGCCGGCGACCACTGAGGCCCAGTTGGTGGCGGTGCCGACCTGGACCGGCGTGGACCGGTTCCCAGTGGCGCCGATACCGAGCTGCCCGTAGGCGTTCCAGCCCCAGGCCCACAGGGTGCCGTCGGTCTTGACCGCCATCGTCTGCCACTGCCCGGCGCCCACCGCGGCCCAGTTGGTGGCGGTGCCGACTTGGACGGGGGTGGCGTGGTTGATGACGGTGCCGTCGCCCAGCTGCCCGGCGTTGTTCTTGCCCCGGGCTGGCGTCGGGTGGCGCGGAGCCGGTAGCTCTCGGGTCGCCGGTCTCGATGATGTGGGCGTTGAAGGTGAGCCGGTCGACGATGGCGGCGACGAGGCGAGGCTCGGGGATGATCGAGCCCCACTCGCTGAACGGCAGGTTCGATGCGACGGCGACGGATGCTTTCTCTTCGCGTTCGGTGAGGATCTGGAACAGCAGCTCGGAGCCGCGGGCGTCGAGCTGGACGTAGCCGAGCTCGTCGAGGCAGAGCAGTTCGAGCCGGCCGTAGCGGGCAACGATGCGCGACAGCCGTCGTTCGTCGGCGGCTTCGGCGAGCTCGTTGACGAGCTGCGCGGCGGTGGCGTAGCGGACTCGACGTCCTTGCTCGCACGCGGCCATGCCCAGGCCGATCAGGAGGTGGCTCTTGCCCGTGCCGCGAGTCGCCGAGCAGCACGACCGGTTCGCCGGCGTCGAGGTAGGCGCACGACGCGAGCGTGGCGATGGTGGCGGGGTTGATGGTGGGGGCGGCGGCGAGGTCGAAGTCGGCGAGGCGTTTGGGGCGCGGGAAGCGGGCTTCGGTGACGCGGCGCTGCCGCCGTCGTTCGGTTCGTTCGTCGACCTCGGCGGAGAGGACCTCGGCCAGGAACGCGAGGTAGCTCTGCTGGCGACGTTGCGCGATCTCGGCGAGCCGGGCCGCGTCGGTGCGCACGACGGGGAGGCGCAGCTCGCGGGTGGCGGCGCCGATCGCGGCCGCGGCGGCGGTGTCGGTCATCTTGGTCATTGGGCCTCCAGGAGGTCGTCGTAGCCGCCGAGGGTGGGCGGGGGCCGGTCGAAGCGAGCGAGGGCGCCGATCGGGATGACCGCCGCGGTCGCGTGCTCGCGCGTGCTTGCGGGCTTCGATGACCACCACGGCGGGGTCGACGCAGCCGACGGTTAGCGCCGCGGACATGCCGGCGATGACCGCGTCGGCGGGCAATAGCCGATGTGCGAGAAGCACCTCGATGATCGCCTTGGTGCCGTCGCGGTCGCCGAGCTGCCGCCGGGCCTGAACCCAGAACCGTTCATGGGTTGGGGTGAACGCGCCGGCGGCGCGGGCTCGGGCCAGAGGTGTGGCCGACAGCATCGCTCCGGGCTTGAGAGCGAGGACCTCGAGGTAGTGGTCCAGCACCAGCACCTCGTCGCCCTTGCGGGCCCGACCATGCGCGGCGATCACCTTGGCGCCGTCGAGCACGTCGAGGGTCTCGGCGCCGACGCGGGCCTCGACACGCCGACCGACATAGCGGGCCGGGACCGAGTAGAGCGCAGCCGCGGACCGACACGCGGCTCTTGCGGTCCACGCGATGTGAACTCACCACCGTGGTGTCGAACCGCTCGGCGGGCAACGGCGCCAGCATCGGTGCCTCGAGCGCGACATGGTCGCCGACCGCGATACGCCGGTGCGCGATGTGGCGCCGATCGTCGCGGTCCATCGCCGCGGCAGAGCAGCTCGTTGAGCTCGACCATCGACGCGACGTGTGGGACCGGCACGAGATGGCGACGTCGGAACCGGCCGACCTCGGACTCCACTCCGCCCTTCTCGTGGCTGCCCTTGATGCCTGGTTGGCAGAAGAAGCTGTCAAAGCCGTAGTGGCTGCGCAGCGCGATGAACCGTTCCGCCTCGACCCGTGTGCGGCCCTTGAGCACCTTGGTCACCGCCGCCTTCAAGTTGTCGTAGCGGATCCGGCCCGGCACACCACCGAAGTGCTCCAAGGCGCGCACGTGCCCGTCCAAGAACACCGCTTGGCACTCGTTCAGATAGGCGCGCACGAACCCGCCACCCGACGCCCCACACGGTGCCGTCGGTCTTGACCGCCACCGTGTGGCCGTAGCCGCCGGCCGCCGAGGCCCAGTTGGTGGCGGTGCCGACCTGGACGGGGGTGGCGTGGTTGGTGGTGGTGCCGTCGCCCAGCTGCCCGAAGGTGTTGTCGCCCCAGGCCCACAGGGTGCCGTCGGTCTTGACGGCCACGGTGTGATACTGCCCGGCGCCCACCGCGGCCCAGTTGGTGGCGGTGCCGACCTGGACCGGGCTGGAGTGGTCGATGGTGGTGCCATCGCCCAGCTGCCCGTACGTGTTATCGCCCCAGGCCCACAGGGTGCCGTCGGTCTTGACCGCCACCGTGTGGTAGTAGCCGCCGTCCACCGCGGCCCAGTCGGTGGCGGTGCCGACCTGGCTCGGCGTCAGGCGCGTTGGAGACGAACCGCTGCCCAGCTGCCCGGAACTGTTGGAGCCCCAGGCCCATAGGGTGCCGTCGGTCTTGACCGCCATCGTGTGGACGCCGCCGCCGGCCGCCGAGGCCCAGTTGGTGTCGGTGCCAACCTGGGTCGGGATAGAGAAAAACCTTGCGGGATTGTTGCGTAGCCCAGCTGCCCCGAGGTGTTGTCGCCCCAGGTCCACAGGGTGCCGTCGGTCTTGACCGCCATCGTGTGGAAGGCGCCGGCGGCCACTCCGGCCCAGTTGGTGTCGGTGCCGCGAGGCTGGATCGGGATGGTGCTGAACGGATGGACGTCGGCGTCGAGGCCGAGCTGCCCGCGCGAGTTGTCGCCCCACGCCCACAGGATGCCGTCGGTCTTGACCGCCACCGTGTAGAAGGCGCCGGCGGCCACCACGGCCCAGTTGGTGTCGGGGCCGACCTGGACAGGGCTGGGGTGGTTCGTGGTTGTGCCGTCGCCCAGTTGCCCGACGTGGTTGCGGCCCCAGGTCCACAGGGTGCCGTCGGTCTTGACCGCCACGGTGTGGCCGTCGGCACCGCCGTAGTAGCCGCCGGCGGCCGCCGAGGCCCAGTCGGTGGCGGTGCCGACCTGGACCGGGATGGTGCTTAGACCCCCGGTGGTGCCGATACCCAGTTGCCCGGAGGTGTTGCGGCCCCAAGCCCATAGGGTGCCGTCGGTCTTGAGCGCCACCGTGTGGACGCTGCTGGCGGCCGCCGAGGCCCAGTCGGTGGCGGTGCCGACCTGGGCCGGGCTGGAGTGGTCGATGGTGGTGCCATCGCCCAGCTGCCCGTAGGTGTTGTCGCCCCAGGCCCACAGGGTGCCGTCGGTCCTGACCGCCACCGTGTGCTTGCCGCCGCCGGCTACGGAGGCCCAGTTGGTGGCGGTGCCGACCTGGACGGGGCTGGTGTGGTTGGTGATGGTGCCGTCACCCAACTGCCCCTGGTCGTTGGCACCCCAGGCCCACAGGGTGCCGTCGGTCTTGACCGTCATCGTGTGGAAGCCACCGGCGGACACCGAGGCCCACTCGGCGGTGGTGCCGACCTGGCTCGGCGTCACCCGCTGCGCAACCCACCCGTCGCCCACCTGCCCGTTCCCGTTGTCACCCCACCCGTACAACTGCTGCGAGATCGTCGGCGTGACCGCGTTGGACATGTCTGACGACGCGGTCTCATCCCCGCGGGCGTTGATGGCGACCACCGTGAACGTGTACGTGGTGCCGTTTGCCAGCCCTGTCACCACCTGCGTGGTCGCCGTCGAGTTGAACACCACCGGTGTCTGTCTCACGAACCCAATCCACGGCGTCACCACGTACGCAGTGATGGGCGACGGTGCGGCAAGCGGCTCCTGCCAAGTGACCGTCGCCTGACTATCCCCGGCCACCGCGGTTCCGATCCGTGGCGGCGGGTCAGCGACACAGCCCGACAACCCCAACCCGCCCACACCCACCGCCAACACGGCCAAGCTCACCCGCCACCGCCGCGCTCCCCGCGACCCGACCAGGCCCGACCAGCGAGCCTCGGCCATCCCGTGCAACCTGCCCATGGCAGCCCCCCTGCCGCCACGACGCTACCAAGATCGACACGTCAGCGAGATCGACAAGTCAGCGCACCGAACCGCGACCCGACGCGCACCGGCGGGATTGATGTTCCTGAGCGGTCAGACGAGTCCCTCGCGGGCGGCTACGCGGCGAGGACTCGAGCAGCAGCGGCCATCGTCCTCGCTTCGATGTCGCGGTGCGCCGAGCTGCGCGGCGAGCGAGCGGTACGTTTCGCCGGCGCGGAGCAGCTGCTCCATCCGGCGTGGTTGACGCCCGAATGAGAGAGGTCAGTCGGTGGTGCGGGCCTTGTAGCGCCGCAGGCACAGCGGGACGGTGATGGCCAACGCGGCGACGATGTACGCGAGGCCCGCGACCACCGGGTGTTCGAGCGGCCAGCTGTGGACGGCGACCGGTGCGGTCGGGTTGCCGAACAGCTCGCGAACGGCGGCGGTGAGCACGCTGATGGGATTCCAAGCCGCGACGTGCTGCAGCACGGACGGCATCGATTCGATCGGCACGAAGGCGTTGCTGATGAACGTCAACGGAAAGATCACCGTGAACGCGATACCCATGACGGCATCGGGTGTGCGCACCGCCAAACCGAGCAGCGTTCCCGCGACGACCATCGCTGCTGCGAAGAGCACCAACAGAGCGAGTGCTCCAGCGACGTGGAGCGGATCGGTGTGCGTTCGCCATCCGACGAGGAAGCCGGTCCCGAGCAGGATCGCGATCGACAGTCCCATGCCCGCCAGCTCAGCGAGCACATGACCTGACAGGTAGGCCGAGCGAGCCGACGGCAACGCGCGGAAACGGTCGATCACTCCCTCGGTGAGGTCGGTCGCGATCGCCGTTGCCGGCCCGGTCATGCCGAACGCAAGTGACTGGAAGAGGATTCCGGCGATCAAGTACTCGCGGTAGTTACCGCCTTGTACGGCAATGGCACCACCGAAGACGTACGCAAACAAGAGCACGAACATGAGCGGCTGCAGCGTGACGTCGAGCAGCTTCTCCGGGATCTCGCGAATGTGGCGCAGGTTGCGAGCGGCGTAGACGCGGGTGTCGCTCCACCACGAGGACCGGGCGGCTCGTGGTCGAGCGACCGGCACATCGATTGCGATCGTCGTCATGCGTACATCTCCTCGCGCGCTGGTTCGTCGCCGGTCGGTCGATCGGCGCCGGGATCGGTCAGGGTCAGGAACACGTCGTCGAGCGTCGCTTGCCGCCGGTTGACGTCCACGGCGTCGATGCCGGCCTGGTCGAGCGCTCGCATGACGTCCATGAGCCGCGCATCCGCAGGAATCGGGACGGTTACCGTCAACTCGGGTTCATCGACTGACGCGGGCTGGGTGGCGAACCGGCGAGTTGCCTCGACAACGGCGGACAGCTCCGACCAAGACGGCACGACGACTTCGACCCGGTCACCGCCGATGCGAGCCTTGAGCTCGGCCGGCGTGCCGTGGGCGATGGTGCGACCGTGGTCGAGAACGACGACGTCGTCGGCCAAGCGGTCGGCCTCGTCGAGGTACTGCGTCGTGAGCAGGACCGTGGTGCCCTCGCGAACGAGGTCGCGCAGCACGTCCCACAACTCGCCGCGGCCTCGAGGATCAAGGCCCGTCGTCGGCTCGTCGAGAAACAGCACCGCCGGGTCGGCCACCAAGCTGGCGGCGAGATCGAGACGCCGGCGCATGCCCCCGGAGAGGTTCTTCGCCAGGCGGTCGGCGGCATCTGCGATGTTGAACCGCTCGAGGAGCTCGTCGGCCTTGCGGACGGCAACTCGCCTCGGCAGACCGTGGAGGCGGCCGACCATGACGAGGTTGCGCCGCGCGGAGAGCAGCCCGTCCACCGTTGCCTGCTGCGCGGCGACGCCGATGCTGCGCCGGACGGCATCCGGCTCCCCGGCCACGTCGTACCCGGCGACCGAGGCAGAACCCTCGGTGGCCACGGCCAACGTGGTCAGGATGCGGATGGCGGTCGTCTTGCCCGCGCCGTTGTGGCCCAACATGCCCAGGACCGTCCCTGCCGGGACCGCCAAATCGACATCGCGCAACGCCCACAGATCGCCGTAGCGTTTCCCCAGACCGGTCGCTCGCACGGCGGCCTCTTCGGTCCCCGGGTTGGCGAGACCGTTCGTCCAATCGCTCGGGGTATCGTTCGTCGTAGGCCGTACCAAGGTGTCGTACATAGTACGAGCAACTTAATGGTACGCTGTACGACGTGGCAAGACAGAAAAAGGGTGACAGTCGTCACGAGACGTGCTCGGAGCTCGAGCCCGAGCTGGGTGAACAGATCCGCGACCTCGTCGTCGACAAACTCGCCAAGAAGGCGGCCAAGCGCGACCGCAACACGGCGAAGGGGAAGATGCAGGCCGAGGCCATCGACCTGCTGACCGAACGGCTCTCGGCACTCGACTTTTGGACCCGCGTTCCCCCCGGCGAACGGCGCACCCGCATCTCCCGCGAAGAGCTCGCCGTCGCCGCCGTACACATCGCCGACACCGAAGGCTTCGCTGCCCTGTCGATGCGCCGGCTGGCGTCCGAGGTCGACGTCGGAACGATGACCCTCTACCACTACGTCCGCAACAAGGACGAGCTCCTCACGCTGCTGTTCGACGCGGTGATGAGCGAAGTGACGTTTCCTTCAGAGGAGGCGCTGCCCGACGAGTGGCGTCCCGCCCTCATCGCCATCGCCGTCCGGACGCGTGAGGTGCTCATGCGCCATCCGTGGATGTTCGAGATCGCCGACGACCCGCCGATCGGGCCGAACATCGTGCGCCACTTCGATCAGACACTTCAGGCCCTGTCGAGTCTGCCGCTGCCGCTCGGCGAGAAGCTCCACGTTGCCGGCCTTGTCGACGAGTTCGTGTTCGGCTTCTGCCTGCACGAACGGAACGACACCCACGCGGCCCAGGGCATCGAGTCGAAAATGCTCGACTACATCGCAACATTGCTGGAGACCGACGCCTATCCGACGCTGAGCGCCCTGAAGAACGAGCTAGGCCTCGATCGCATGTGGGACGAAGTGCGGACATCGGCCAGCGCACCTGGCCGCTTCGAGAAGCACCTGAACCTCCTGCTCGACGGCATCGAAGCTGACGTGGCCCGTCGCAACGGCTCCTGAGGAGCAGGCGGCCGCGGCCAACCCCTCGGGTCAGCCCGCTCCCGACCAGTGCGCGACCAGCAACTCGGCCAGACGATCGGGATGCTCTTCCGGCCAGAACAGCTTGCCGCCTTCGATCTCGACGACAGGCCGCGCGCCGGGGATGGTCTCGGCCAACCAGTACGCGTGCTTCAGGTCGAACGCGGTGTCGGCTGTGCCCCACATGATGAGGGTCGGCGCACGGAGCTCACGCAGCTGCGGCTCGATGACCGCGATCTGGTCGGACGCGAGCGCGAGCAGGAATCGCTCGAGTGCCTGCACGGTGCTCATGTCCGCGACGACGGGGGCCAAGTAGGCCTCGATCGTCTCGTCCGACAGCTGCTCCGGATTCTCGTACAGCCCGCCGAACGTCTCCGGTGTGCGGGCCTGGTCCGGGTTGTCCAACAGGAACTTCCACATGTCGGCGAGGCCACCCTGGCGGACGAGCTCGAGGAGCGGCAGCAGACTTGGCGGAGGGGTGCTGTCCTTGGCGTCGCAGTTCGCGAGCGCAAGTGAGCGGACTCGATCCGGGTTCTGCGCGGCGAAGACCTGCGCGATGGCGCCGCCGCTGTCGTTCCCGACCACATCGACCCGCTCCACTCCGAGCCCGTCCAGCAACTCAGCGAGCATCCGGGCATGACCGGCGAAGTCGACGTCCGCGTCGGGGGCCGCCCGTGTATGGCCGTGACCGAGATTGTCGAAGGCGATGACGCGCCGAACATCCGCACAACGGTCGATGACGTCACGCCACTGATACCCGTTGAGAGCAGCGCCGTGGCAGAACAAAGCCGCAGGGCCCTCGCCGTGTTCGACGTACGCGATGTCGCCGAACGACGTCTGTGCGAACTGCCTGCGTCCTTCGAAAGCCTTGCGATCCATCGTTTCCTTCTCCATACTTGGCGATGGTTACATACTCTGAGTATGTGTTCTACTATGCGAAGGCCATATGGTCAAGAGCCGTCGCGAGGAGTACGCGGACTCCACGAAGCAGGCGCTGCTGGACGCAGCGGAGACCGCGTTCGTGGAGCGGGGATTCGCGGCGACGTCACTCGACGACGTCGCCGCCGCGGCCCGGGTCACGAAGGGCGCGCTCTACCACCACTTCGAGAACAAGCAGCGTCTCTTCGAGGCAGTGTTCTTGCAACTCGAGGACGCGATGGTGGCCAAGACGGCGGAGGCGGCGACGGCGAAGCGCGACCCATGGAACCAGGCGCTCGCTGGCATCGGAAGCTTCCTCGAAACGTGCGAGGACGATCGATTCCGGCGGATCGTCCTGGAGGAAGGACCGGCCGCGCTCGGATGGGAGCGCTGGCGCGAGCTCGACGATCCTTATGGAATCTCACTCCTGCGCGGCACGCTCAAGTATCTGGCCGACTCCGGCGTCATCAAGAAGACGTCACTGGACATGCTCGCCAGCATGCTCTTCGGCGCGCTCACCGAGGCCGCACTCGCGGTCTCGGCTGCCCCGCCGGGCGAGCGCACAGCAACGCGCCGCGCCGCAGAGAAGACGTTCGCGACGATGCTCGGCGCGTTCCGTCGAGCGGTCGCCTGACTCCGACCCTTCTGCCACAATTCATGACCGATGAGCACCAACCCGCGGATCCTCGAATCGCAGTGCGAGTGGACGTCGGCTGAGGTCGCCGACGAGGAGCTATGGACCGAGCACCTTTCCGACGCGGAGCAGGCAGAGCTCGAGACGGCGTTGCGACATGCGCTCTCCAAGAGCGACGACGTGCTCGAGATCGGACGTGACGACTTTCCGCTCCCGATGCTCGACGCCCGTCTCGCCCGCATCGAAGACGAGCTGATCAACGGCCGAGGCTTCGTGCGCATGCGTGGCGTCGACCGCAAGGCGTACACGCAGACCGAGATGGAAGTCATCTACTGGGGCATCGGCATGCACCTCGGGCTTCCGTGGCCGCAGAACAAGTACGGACATGTGCTCGGTGACGTCACCGATCAGAACAAGGCGACGAACGACCCAACCGCGCGGGGCAACGAGCTCGGCGGTGTCGCACTTCCGTTCCACTGCGACGGCTCCGACCTCGTTGGGCTCCAGTGCTTGGAGAACGGTCTCAGCGGCGGACTGTCGGCCGTCGCGAACTCGGTCCGCATCCACAACCGGCTGGTGGCCGATCGTCGAGACCTAGCCGCGGCGCTGTACGAGCACTTCCCGTACGACTTCCGCGGCGAGGAGGCGACCGGCGGCAAGCCGTTCTACTCGCTGCCCGTGTTCACGGAGTGGGACGGCCGGCTGTTCGTCCGCTGCATCCCGCCGTACATCTACGCGTCGCAGCGCCACCCCGATGCTCCCCGGCTCACCGACATGCAGTCCGAAGCGCTGCAAGCCGTGGTACGCATGGCCGACGATCCCGAGAACCATGTGCTGATGGAGTTGGTGCCCGGTGACATGCAGTTCATCAACAACTACCACGTGCTCCACGGGCGAACGGCGTACGAGGACGATCGCGGCGCCGGGCGGATCCGTCACCTGAAGCGTCTGTGGCTCGAGACGACGGTGTTGCGCAGCCGCCCCGCGTACTTCGACAACAACCGCTCGCACTGGTCAGCGAAGCGCACGGCGAGCCGGATGCACGTGAACTGATCGCACGTCGTCGACGCCGTCGACATTGTCGACGCCGTCAAGCGTGGGCGATCGCCGATTCCGTGGCAGGATCGCCGGCAACACGCGTGTGGACCATCACTCGCGGCTCGGTGAGATCCCACTCACAGGCGCGGTGCAGCACGCAACGGTTGTCCCACACCACCACGTCACCCGGCTGCCATTGGTGCCGGTAGAGCCGCGGTGGCCGGCAGGCGTCTTCGAGCAACTGCGCGAGCAGCGCGTCCGACTCGGCTGCCGTGAATCCGGGAACGGCGTGCGCGTGGCGACCGATGAACAGCGCTGGGCGACCCGTGGTGGGGTGGATCTTCACGAGTGGCCGCAACTGTGGCGGCTCGTCCATGCCGTAGCCGACCGTGGTGTCGAACCCGGCCTTGGCTTGCGAGTACACGATCGAGTGGTACGCGCACAAGCCGCTGATCCGCTCGCGCAGCGCGTCATCCAGCACGTCGTAAGCGGCGCGCATGTCGGCCCATTCGGTCTCGCCTCCCTCCGGCGGCACAACGCGCGCTGACAGCACCGAAGCCTTGGCCGACACCGGCATGTACGTGCTGTCGGTGTGCCATCCCTGGTTGCCACGCACTACCTGCATCACTGGATGATCGGCCGCCATGACCTCACCGGTGCGATCGACGGTCGAGATCGGAACTGCGTCGTAGCCGTCGACGAGGACTTCGAGGGGACCGAATCGTTGCGCGAACGAGACCTGCTCGTCGGAGGTCAGGTGCTGGCCCGGGAACACGAGCACGGCGTGTTCATGGAAGGCCTGCTCGACCGCAACCCACTCGTCGTCGGTCAGGCAGGCCAACTGCACGCCCCGGATGACCGCACCCAACGTCGCGTCGACCGGCTTGACGTCCATCGCGAGAGCCGAGCGTACCGGTTGCCTACTCGGGAACGAAGCGCCAGGCATCGCGGTCCGGCACGATCCGACCGACGGGGCGGGTCGGAAAGTGGGTGGCGAACACGATGGCTCGGCTCGTGGCCGCTTCGTGCAGCATGCGCCGACACGTGGCGCGAGCCTCGTCAGGATCGGAGTCGCCGATCTCGGCCCACTCCGGTACCGCGCACTGCACGGGATGGTGAAAGAAGTCGCCGGTCAGCAGCGCGGTCTCGTGGGGCGACTCGATCCAAAGGGAGACATGGCCGGGAGTGTGACCGTTGCTCGGCGCGAGTCGCAGACCCTCGCCGAGGTCGGCGTCCTCGTCCACCATGTCTCCGAGACCGGCGTCGAGGATCGGTTGCACCGACTGCGCGAGGACGTTCGCATTGTCGTAGCCGCCGGGATCGCGCAGCCACGCGAGCGCCGCTTCGGTGTACAGGTGGCGCGCTCGTGTGAACGTCGGCACCCACGCTTCATCGACGGGACGCGTGCCCCACCCGACGTGATCGGCATGGAGGTGCGTGTGCACGACGAGGTCGACATCGTCTGCGGAGAAGCCCGCTGCCTGGAATCGTTCCCAGAACGGCCAGTGCTGCTCGTTCCAGAACGGCATCTCGAGGGTCTTGCCGTTCCCCACGCACGGATCGACCACGACGGTTCGCGTCGGCGTCTCGACGACGAAGGCTTGAACGGTCATGCCGATCCGACCCTTCTCGTCGGCGAAGTCGGGAACCAACCATTCGTGTGTCGCGACGGCCTCCGCGCTCGCGTCGGGGAAGAACAGCTCAGGCGGGATGTGGTCGGTCTGGTTCTCGACCACGATGGTGACGCGCAGGTCGCCGATCGCCCACGGCTTCTGGAGTTCTGTGGCTGGATCGCTCATCTGTTCCCCCCGAACGGAATCGTTCGCACGGATCCTTGCCGACGCGCGACCACGTGACGAAAGGCAATAGCGTCCCAATCGTGGCGCGGCATTCGGACGGTGGTCCGGGCGGTCGTGTGCGGACGCCCCGGCAGCGCCTCGCTCACGCCGTGTCGTGGACTCGTCCGACCTCCACTGAGATCGGCGTAGTGCTCAAGTCCGGACTGGCAGCGGGTCTGGCATGGTGGATCGCGCTCACGGTCACCGGCGTCTCCGACGCCGTGCTCGCATCCCTCACTGCGATCGTCGTCGTGCAGGTGTCCGTGCGGGCGTCTACGAGGATGTGCTGGCCCGGACGAGGTTCGGCGAGCCGCGCCAGGTGTTCGCACCTGGACGCCCCGACCTTTGTGCGCGACGTCGACAGCGTCGTGGACGGCTTGCTGTCGATGTCCTCGTCGGCGCCGCATCTGTTCGGTGACCGGCTCGACGCGTTCGAGCAGGACGCACGCGCTCGCTGCTCCGCTCTCATTCGCCTTCCGGCCTCTTCTGGGACTGGCCCGGCGACACCGAGATCGTTGTCGCGGACAAGCCCTTCCGACCGATTGTCGTGCATTGACTCAGCTCGTAGACGGGTCAATGCACGATGGTCGGGCCCCGCGGCGACGGCGACAGCGACGACGGGGACGGGGACGGGGACGGGGCGGGATGGAGGCGTGGATCAGCCCGGTGGTCGCGAGCTCGCCAGGATCGCGTCGATCTGGCCGAGAGCTTCCGATTACGCGAGAAGAGTCGCCGAGCGCAACCGCTGTTCGAGGGTGGGCGACATCAGCGTGATCATCAACTCGTCGGCGCTGCCGCGCCGGGCGAAGTCATCGAGGTAACGCTTCACGGCATGCGGCTCACCGACGGCCGTGTACTGCATCATGTGCAGGACCTGACGTCCGGCTCGTGACTCGAGCAGTGCGTCCGCTTCGTCGTCGCTGAGCGTCTTACCGCCCCCGACGAAACGAGCGACCCTTCGGCGCTGCGCGTGGAGCAAGTGCGCTTCTGCCACTGCCGCAGTCTCGGCTGCGACGACGTTCACGCCGGCGATCACGTACGGCTCGTCGAGCTGTGCCGACGGGTGGAACTCACGGCGGTACAAGTCGACAGCCGGCTCGAGCGCATCAGGAGCGAAGTGCGATGCGAATGCGAACGGCAGGCCGAGCGCAGCGGCGAGCGACGCGCCGAAGAGTGAAGAGCCGAGGATGTACAGCGGCACATCGGTGCCTTTGCCCGGCATGGCGTCGACACCCGCCACGCGTGTCTGGCCGGTGAGGTAACCCTGCAGCTCCAAGACGTCTTGAGGAAAGCGTTCGGCCGCCGACGGATCTCGACGCAGTGCCCATTGCGTGACCTGATCGCTGCCCGGTGCACGGCCGAGCCCGAGATCGATGCGGCCCGGGTGCAGTTCCGCGAGCGTACCGAACTGCTCCGCAATCGTGAGCGGCGCGTGGTTCGGAAGCATGATCCCACCCGCACCGAGCCGGATCCGTTCGGTCTGGGCTGCGACGTGCGCGATGAGCACGCTCGTCGCCGAAGACGCGATGGACGGCATGTTGTGGTGCTCCGCGTACCAGATCCGTCGAAACCCGAGTTGCTCGGCGTGGCGCGCGAGAACGACGGTCGCATCCAAGCTCTCTCGAACAGCCTGGTGCTCCCCGACGATCGCGAGATCGAGGATGGACAGCGGCAGCGTCATCGAAGAACCCAACGGCCGATTCGCCGGCCGTATTTCGCCTGTCAGGGCACGATCCGTCCTGTCAGGACGCCGGCATGTCCACCATGATCATCCATGGCGTGCCGAAACGGTCCGAGCACATCCCGAAGGCGGGCGAGAAGAAGGTCTCGCCGAGCGGCATCTGCACCTGTCCGCCCTCGGCCAGGGCATCGAACACCCGCTTCGCATCGCCGGCATCCGCCAGCGAGTAGTTGACACACATTCCCTGGACGGCCTCGAAGTTGCCCGACGGGTCGTCCGCGCCCATGAGCAGGTCATCGCCGGTCGTGAGCGCGGCGTTCATGATCGCGTCGGCCGGCACACCGGCAGGCGGAGGTCCGGCGTCGGCCGGCGCATCTGCCATCGTGAGCAGCACGAGCTCGCCCCCAAAGATCTCCTGGTAGCGCGTGAACGCCTCGCGGCAGTTGCCGCCGAAGGCGAGGTACGGACGAAAGGCCATGGGATCATCCTCCTTGATCAGCGTCGCGTGCGTTACCGGTGTACCGACGCCGCGTGGACTCGAAACTCATCGGCGCCAGCTTTGGCATCAGCGGCTCTGTGGGAAGCCGAGATCGATCGCCGACGTCGCCGGATCGGGCCACCGGGACGTCACGACCTTGCCGCGGGTGTAGAACCTCACGCCCTCGGGTCCGTACATGTGCGTGTCACCGAACAGCGAGGACTTCCAACCTCCGAAGCTGTAGAAGCTGACCGGCACCGGGATCGGGACGTTGATGCCGACCATCCCGACCTGGATGTCGAACTGGAACCGGCGAGCAGCGCCACCGTCGCGAGTGAAGATCGCGACGCCGTTGCCGTATGGGTTGTCGTTCACGATCTGCACCGCTTCGTCGTACGTCTCGGCGCGGACGACCGACAGGACCGGTCCGAAGATCTCGTCGTCGTAGGCGCGCATCCCGGGTCGGACGCGATCGAGCAACGTGCACCCGAGGAAGAACCCATTGCCGTCTCGTGTCGAGGCGCGTCCGTCGGCCACCACGTCGGCGCCCTCGTCGCCGGCGCCGTCGACGTACGACCGCACCTTGTCGAGGTGTTCGCGCGTGACCAACGGGCCCATGTCCGACGACGGATCGTCCCCGGGGCCGATCCGCACGTTGGGGATGCGGTCTGCGATTGCGTCGACGAGGCTGTCGCCGATCGAGCCGACAGCGACGACGACCGACACTGCCATGCACCGTTCGCCGGCGGAGCCGTAGCCGGCCGAGATCGCGGCGTCCGCGGCCATGTCGACGTCCGCATCGGGCAGCACGACCATGTGGTTCTTCGCTCCGCCGAGCGCCTGCACGCGCTTGCCGTTGCCCGTACCGGTCTCGTACACGTAGCGGGCGATCGGCGTGGAGCCGACGAACGACACCGCCGCGATGTCCGGGTGGTCGAGGATTCGGTCCACCGCCGTCTTGTCGCCGTGCACGACGTTCAGCACCCCCGCCGGAACCCCGGCCTGCGCGGCGAGATCAGCGATCAGCAACGACGCCGACGGGTCCTTCTCGGACGGCTTGAGTACGAACGTGTTACCGGTGGCAATCGCGTTCGACAGCATCCACAGGGGAACCATCGCGGGGAAGTTGAACGGCGTGATACCGGCGACGACGCCGAGCGGTTGACGGATCGAATAGACGTCGACGCCCGTCGCAGCCTGCTCGGAGAACTCACCCTTGAGCAGTTGCGGGATGCCGCACGCGTACTCGACGTTCTCTATCCCGCGCGCGATTTCGCCGAGCGCATCCGTGTGCACCTTGCCGTGCTCGGCCGTGATGATCGAGGCGAGCTCCTTGCGGTTGCCGTCGAGCAGGTCGCGAAACCGGAACAACACCTCAGCCCGACCGGACAGCGCGGTGGCTCGCCATGCGGGGAATGCGGCGTGCGCCGCGGCCACCGCGGCGTCGAGCTCGTGGACGGACGCGAGATCGACGTCGGCCGTCTGCTCACCCGTCGCGGGGTTGTACACCGGGCCGGTGCGTCCGGAGGTCCCCACGACGGACCGACCGTCGATCCAGTGGCTGATGCGCTTCATGATGTACCTCCTGTGCTGCGCCTCACGCGCTGGCGAGCGGGCTCGCCGACCGAGCATCGATCTCGGTGATGGCGACAGGCCGGTGTTCGTGCAATGACTTCCGCGCCGCGAGCCCGATCACAAGGGCGGCGCGCCCGTCCCCCCCGCTGACCTCCGGCGGGCGGTCTCGCTGCACGGCGCTGACGAACGAGGTCCATCCGTCGACATAACTCTGCTCGTACCGCTCGATGAAGAAGTATGGCAACGGAGCAGTGTGGGCGCCCGACGCGTCGAGGACGAACGCGCCGTGCACCGGCATGTTGTCCGACGCCGCCAGACCGCCGGCGCCGAAGGCCTCGACGCGTTGGTCGTAGCCGTACACGGCTCGACGGCTGTTGTCGATCACGGTCAACACGTCGTTGGCGTGGCGAAGTTGCACGACCGCGGTGTCGACATCGCCGTACTGCGCGATCTCCGGGGTGATCTTCACGCTGCCCTGCGCGTACACCTCGACGACCTCACTGCGGGTCACGAATCGCGCCATGTCGAAGTCATGCCCGGTCATGTCGAGGAAGATGCCGCCGGAGACGGCGATGTACTCGAGGGGTGGAGGCGCAGGATCACGCGAGGAGATGCGTACGAGATGCAGCGGCCCGAGGTCACCTCGGGCGACGGCGTCACGGACGGCCCGGTGGCCGTGGTCGAAACGGCGGTTGAACCCGACCTGCAGCGGAACGCCGGCAGCAGCGACGGCATCGAGCGCTCGGGTCACCTCGTCGAGGTCGAGCGAGATCGGCTTCTCACAGAAGATCGCCTTCCGCGCCGTCGCCCCCCGCACGAGCAGGTCGACATGGGTGTCCGTGCTGCTGCAGATTGCGATGGCATCGACGTCGTCCTCATCGAGAACGTCGTCGATCGATGATGCAACCCGCGCGCCGACGGCAGCGCCGACCTCCGTTGCAAGTGCAGGCACGGCGTCGTAGACCGCGGCCAGGGACGCGCCGGGAACGCGGCGGGCGAGAAGCTCTGCGTGCATCCGGCCGATGCGGCCACATCCGAAGACACTGATTCGCAAATCCTCACTCTGCTCACTCATGGCGTCACCATCCGCTTCGCTGATTCCGCTTTCCCGCCGCCATCGCCCCGCGCGCCACCTGAACGGCCTCGCGCTCGCTCGTCTCCGGCACGCCGACCTCCCAGAACGCGCCCCCTTCGGTCCAGGCATCGGGGTCGGTCTGGATCACGATGACCGTCGTGCGGGTCGCTGACCGCGCCCGCCTCAACGCAGACTCGAGCTCAGCGATGGTCTTCACTCGTTCCGCGTCGCACCCCAGCGAAGCCGCGTGCGCGACGAAGTCGACTCGCGCCGCATCGTCGAGCATGTTGTTGAAGGACACCCCACCTTGCGCTCGTTGCAGGCGATCGATGACGGCATAGCCACCGTTGTCGCACACGATTGCGATCATCTTGTGACCACTGAGTACCGAGCTGTACAGGTCACTGTTCATCATCAGGTACGAGCCGTCGCCGACGAAGGTGAAGACCTCACCCTGCGGGCGAGCCATGCCGCGCTCCCCAGGCACCGCTCAGCTCGTAGCCCATGCACGAATACCCGTACTCGCAATCGAACGTCGCGACACCGTGCGAGCGCCAGTTGGCGTTGAGCTCTCCGGGCAGTCCCCCCGCGGCTGTCAGCGCGTAGTCGTCGGGCGCCGCGACGCGGTCGACGGCACCTACCACCTGCGCATAGGTCGGAACCTTCGCGTCAACATCCGAACGGGTGCGCGCTTGCCGTTCTGCTTCCTGACGAGCTGCCTCTCCTTGCGCGGCCTCGATCCACGTTTCGGGTGCCTGCCAGCCACCGAGCCCCTCGTGGAGCTCTGCGAGACATTCGCGAGCATCACCCACCAAAGGGATCGAGTTGTGCTTCCCGGCGTCGTACCGGGCCGCGTTGCACCCGATGATGCGTACCCCTTCGTCGAACACGGTCCACGAACCAGTCGTGAAGTCCTGCAGGCGCGTCCCGATCGCGAGCACGACGTCGGCCTCCGCAGCCAGCCGGTTGGCACCATCCACGCCCGTGACGCCAATGGGCCCTGCAAAGCAAGGGTGGTCCCAGACCACGCACGACTTGCCCGCGACGGTCTCGAGCACCGGAACGCGATGCGCGGTCGCGAAGGCGGCGAGATCCTCTTCGGCGAGCGAGTAGTGCACGCCGCCGCCGGCGACGATCAGCGGGCGCCGCGCCGCTGTGAGCAGCCGCAGTGCCGCGTCGATCTCGGCGCGATCGGGTCGGGGCGCGGTATCGACCGCGCGACTGGTTCGAAGAAGCCAGCCGGGAACTCGAACGCTTCGGCCTGCACGTCCTGCGGTAAGCCGACGAAGACCGGCCCACACGAACCGGGGTCGAGCATCGTCGCGAGCGCCTCCGGCAGCGTGTGCATCAACTGCTGGGGCCGCGTGACGCGATTCCAGTAGCGGACCACAGGTCGAAACGCGTCGTTGACAGTGGCCGACGGGTCGTCGAAACGCTCGACCTGTTGCAGCACCGGATCCGGCGTGCGGCTCGCGAACGCGTCACCGGACAGCAGCAGCAGCGGGAGCCGGTTGGCCATGGCGACGCCGGCGGCCGTGACCATGTTCGTCGCGCCGGGCCCGATCGACGACGTCGCGACCATGATCTGCCGGCGCCGCATCGCCTTCGCGTATGCGACCGCGGCGAGAGCCATGCCCTGTTCGTTCTGTCCGCGCCACGTCGGTAGCTCTTGCCGAGCTTGCTCGAGTGCGTGGCCGAGGGATGTGACGTTGCCGTGACCGAAGATGGCGAACACGCCTGGGAACAACGGCACGTCGGCGCCGTCGACCGTGGTGCGCTGCGCGATCAGCCATCGAACGATGGCCTCCGCTGTCGTGACTCGGATCGTCTTCACTCGACCTCCTGCAAGGCCCGCACGCGCTCCCAGCATCCGGAATCACATGACCGGAGAACCGCTTGCTGCACGGTCACGTATGCGAGGGCGTCGTCGAACCCGGGATGGTGCGGACGGCGCTCGGCGACTGCGCCGCACAGCTCGTAGTCCTCGATCACGATGAGGTCTTCGAATCCGATGCCGTTGGCGTTCCCCGGAACGAAGTTCCCGTGGTACGGGAAGCGATCACCTCCATAGACGGTCCGGTACCCGTTCGTCGGCCCGTCATCCTGGAGATACACACGCATCTCGTTCATGGTCTCCAAGTTCCATGCGAGCGAGCCGCGCGTTCCGTACACCTCGAACGCCATCTGGCTCTCCGGGCCTACGAATGCGCGGCACGCCTCGAACGAGCCGCGGGCGCCACCGGCGAGGGTGCACAGCACGCCGACGTAGTCCTCGTTCGTGACCGCGCCGGTCGGGTCGCCGGGCGCGCCGCGGTCGTAGTGGGACCCTCCGACGCGAGGGAGTGGGCGGTCCGTGATGAACGTCGCCATCTGCGCGACAACTGCCTCCACTGGTCCGACGAGGAAGTGGGCGAGATCGACGCTGTGGCTCAACAGGTCGGTGCTGACGCCATAGCCACCTTCGTCGAGCCGGAACCGCCACGAGAGGAGGGCCAATGCATCGTTCCCGTACATCGAGAAGAAGCGCCCGCGGTAGGCCGTGATCGAACCGAGCTCGCCGTCCGCGATCATTCGTCGCGCCTGTTGCACGAGCGGCGCGAATCGATAGTTGTAACCGACCCCCGTGATGACGCCGGCCTTCCGCGCCGCTGCTTCGGCCCGAACCGTCTCGTCAGGTGTTCGCCCTACCGGCTTCTCACACAGAACGTCCTTGCCGGCAGCGACGGCCGCTTCGATGATCTCGATGTGCATCGCGTTCGGCGCGGTGACGACGACGAGATCGACGTCGGCGGAGTCCACGACGGTGCGCCAATCAGTTGTGCTCGCGTCGAAACCGAACGATGCGACCGCTTCATCGGCGCGCGCTGACACCACGTCGCTACACACCACGAGGACGAGGTCGAAGGTCCGGTGCGGGAAGTACATGGGGATACGGCGGAACGAGCGGCTGTGGGCTCGACCCATCCAGCCGAGCCCGATGACGCCGACGCCGATCCGCTTCCTGCGCTCGCTCACCGATTACGACCTGTCGGCGCGCTCGTCATCGGGCAACGGGGATCGACCGGCATGCCGTCCCACGCCTCGCGTATCCATTGGTGGGTCGGGTCGTCGCAGAACGCCATCGACCGTTCGGGGTCCGGGCCGGCAAGAACGTTGAGGTAATACAGCGGGTAGCCGGGCGCGGCGATGCACGGCCCGTGGAAGCCCCGCGGGATGAGAAACACGTCGCCGTCGCGCACGACGACGTTCTCGTCGATGGCGCCGTCCGTTGTGTAGGTGCGGTGCATGGCGAACCCGTCGTGCGCGTAACCGCGCTCACCTACCCGTCCGACGCGGAAGTAATAGATCTCCTCGTTGCGCACTGTGCACCCCTCGGTGCCGTCGTGCTTGTGGGGCGGGTACGACGACCAGTTGCCGTCGGGAGTGAGCACCTCGACGCACATCAACCGATCGGCGCCCGCGAACGAGTCGGGCGACGCGAAGTTGTTGAGTTGTCGCGTGGACGGTCCTGCGCCCCGCACCTCGACCGGCACATCGGCGGCCGCGCCGTACACAGGCTCGAAACGCTTCGTCGCCTTCGCCGACGGCAGCGCGACCTCACAGCCCGTCGTAGACGAGAGCCGCATCTCGGTGTCGATCGGAAGGTACACCCAGTCGGTGACGGCGCTGAAGACGTCATCTCGCCCCGTGAGCGCGAATAGCTGTCCGTCGATCTCGACATCGACCGAGCCGGTGAGCGGCAACACGATCATCTCGGTGTCGCCGGTCTGCAGCACCCGTTCACCGCCGGCGTCGACGGACGTGACGATCAAACCGCAGTATGTCCAACCGGCATCACCGGCGGACAAGGCGATGTCGTCGGGTCCGCTCGCCAGCGTGGGAGCGGGGCGATGCAGCGACGGCGCGCTCATGCCTCCTCCCGGTGCTTGGCCGCCTCTTCGACCAGCACAGCGGCGCGATCGATCGCACGGGCGACGTCGCCGTCGCGCGGATACAGCAGCGCGCGGCCCACGACCAACCCGCGCACCGATGGTTGTTCGAGACCACCGGCCCACGCGTCGAAGACTGCCGACGGATCGGAGCCGAGTGCACCGCCGAGAAGCAGTACCGGCTGCGTCGTCGCCGCGGCCACGGCAGCGATGTCCGCTGTTGCCTGCACCTTGAGCCAGGTGTACGCCGAGCTTCCGCCGAGCGCGGCGCTCACGGCGACCGCTCGCAGCAACTTGTCCGGGTCGTCGTCCCACACCGCGCGCCCTGACCGGTCTTTCGTATATGGGATGGGCTCGACCATCGCCATGACGCCCTGGTCGTTGAGGTCCCGGACCGCGCGGCTGCATGCCTCCAAGGTCGACGCTGTGCCCGCATCTTCGTCGTCGATGCGCAGCAACATCTTCCCTGCGTCGAAGTTGCTCGCGACGATGTGGTCGGCGTCGTAGGCGGTGAACCGATCGTCGAGCTCCCAACGCGCGCCGGCGAGGCCGCCCCGGTTCATCGTGCCGGCGACGAACTTTTCCTCCAGCGCGCCGAGCACGACGAGGTCGTCGAGCACGTCTCCACTCCCGAGTACACCGTCGACTCGTGGATGGTCGAGCGCGACGAGGACTCGGTCGAGCATCGAGCGGCGATCCGCCATGGCCCGCCGATCGTCGCCGACCTCTACCACCCCGCGGGCCGTGTGATCCGCGGCGACAATGAACAGCATCCCGTCGCGCGTCGCGCTGGTTCGACGCCGGCGCGCAGAGTGGGCCTTTGCGATGCGGTCCGGTTCGTGCACGCGCACGTCCAGCAATTCTGCGAAGTCCCGGTCATCCAGTGGCATGGCTTGCTTCCAGCAACGCGACAACTTCGTGCGCGTACGGCATCGCGTCCGCGCACAACAACCGTGACGCCACGATGGCTCCGGCCGCGTTGGCGAACTCCACGGTTCGTACCGGTGTCCAACCGGACAGCAGCCCGTGGCACAACGCCCCACCGAAGGCGTCGCCGGCACCGAGTCCGCACACCACCTCGACCTGCCGGGCGTGAACAGTGACGAAGTCGTCCGCGGTGGCGACCAGCACGCCGTCACCACCCTGCTTCACGACCGCCAGTTCCACACCGCGATCGAGCAGTCGCCGCGCCGCCTCTTCAGGGTCTGCTGTCCCGACGGCGACCTCGCACTCGACGCGGTTGCCGACCGCGACCGTGCAGTGCTCGACGGCCGCGCTGATGCGGCGCTCCGCGTCCTCGCGAGATGGCCAGAGCACCGGCCGGTAGTCCAAGTCGAGCACCGTGTGCTGCTTGCGTTCGCGTTCCGCGAGCAGGCGCTCGACGAACCCTACCGAAGTTCCCCGACCCATGGTCGATGCGCTCACCCACACGATCGGTGTGCGCTTGATTGCGTCGACGTCCAGCTCGTCGACGTGCATGTCAGTGTCCGGCGCCGCGGGCTCGCGGTAGAAGAGGATCTCGGGATCGTCCGGCGGCGTGAGTGACGCGAACGCAAGAGGAGTCCGCCATGTCGGATGCGTTCCGACGTAGCGAGCGTCGACTCCGAAATCGTGCAGCTTGTTGCGCACGTACGTGCCGAACGGATCCGCGCCCACCTTCGTGACGACGGCAGCCGCGTGGCCCAGCCTCGCGGCTGCCACCGCCACGTTGGTGGGGCTCCCGCCGATCGATTTCTCGAACCGCTGGGGACCCTCGAACGGTGCGCCGGCCTGGTCGGCATAGAGGTCGACGCTGATGCGTCCGACGGTCAGCAACTCGAGGGGGGTCATGGCAGGATTTCTTGGGCGGCCTCCGGAACGTGGGACTCGATCTCGTGCGCGAGCTCCTCGAGCTCGTCACCGCCCGCCATCAGCTTCGTCAGCTCGTCCCGGTTGATCTCGGCCTTCGGAAAGTTTCCGACGCTGCGTCCTCGCTTGAGGATCAGGAATCGATCGCCGACGGGGTACGCGTGATGCGGGTTGTGGGTGATGAAGATCACGCCGAGGCCGGCGTCGCGCGCGGCGACGATGTACTTGAGCACCATGGCCGACTGGCGGACGCCGAGTGCCGACGTGGGCTCGTCGAGGATCAGGGCCTTCGCGCCGAAGTACACGGCACGGGCGATCGCGACGGACTGCAGCTCACCGCCGGAAAGCGTGCCGACCTGCTGGTCCGGATCACGCACGTCGATGCCCATCTTGCGCAACTCTTCGGTGGCGACCTTCTTGGCCGCGCTGACGTCGAAGTAGCGGAACGGGCCAAACCCCTTCGTCGGCTCGGAGCCGAGGAAGAAATTGCGCCAGATGCTCATCAGTGGCTCCATGGCGAGGTCCTGGTACACGGTCGCGATGCCGTCGGCACGTGCGTCTCGTGGTGACGAGTAGTGCACCTCGCGACCTTCGACGAGGAACCGTCCGGTGTCGTGGGGAAAAACGCCGGAGAGGATCTTGATGAACGTCGACTTCCCGGCGCCGTTGTCCCCTAGGACACACGTGACCTCACCTGCGCGCACGGAGGTCGTCACGCCCACCAGTGCGATCACGTTGCCGAAGTACTTCGACACATTGTCGAGCTCGATGAGATCAGGCACGCGCTGCTCCTCTCGACGCGTTGTCTCCCGCTCCGTTGCCCGCGACCGCGGCATCGGGTGGTTTGGCCGGCCTGCCGGCTCGTAGGGCCCAATTCCGGATCCACTCGTTGGAGAACGCTGCGACGAGAAGGATCACACCGAGGAACAGGAAGTAGAGGTTGTTGTCCCAACCCGCGAGGACGATGCCCTGCTGCGTCATGCCGAGGATGAGACATCCCAACGCGGCGCCGACCGCGGATCCGAACCCGCCGGTGAGCAGGCAGCCGCCGAGAACGGCGGCGATGATGAAGTAGAACTCCTGGCCGACGCCTTCGATGACGTTCGACCGCCCCGTCTGTGTCAGCACGACCATGCCGTGCAGCCAGCCGCAGGCGGCAACGACCATGAAGAGACCGATCTTCGTCGCGTTGGCAGGCACGCCGACCCGGCGAGCCGCTTCCTTGTTTCCGCCGACGGCGAAGATCCAGTTACCCACCTTCGTGCGCAGCAGCACCCACGCCGCCACTGCGGTGAGGCCGATGAACCAGAGGATGTCGACTTTGAACTCGGTGCCTCCGATCTTGATCGGAGCGGAAGCAAAGAGCTTGTCCGCGCTGCTGAAGCCTCCGGTCCGATCGACACCGGTGACGTTGGTCTGATCGGTGACCTTCTGCGTGAGCCAGAGGTTGAAGCCGCGTAACACGAAGAACGTGCCGAGGGTGACGATGAAGCTCGGTAGTCCTGATTTGATGACCATGTACCCGTTGAGGAAGCCGATGGCGAGACAGATCGCCAGCGACAGCGCCATCGCGAGCCAGAAGTTGAAGCCGCTGTGGACCGCGAACAAGCCGGTGAACATGCCCGCCGTGCCCACCATGACGCCCGACGACAAGTCGAACTCGCCGCCGATCATCAGCAGCGCGATCGCGACGGCGCTGAGCCCGTACAACGCCGCGGTGTCGAGATAGGTGGCGGTGCCGCCCCAGGTCAACCAGGTGTCCTCGGCTTGCCACGCGAACAACGTCCAGACGACGGCGGCGCCGGCGAGTGCGCCGAACTCGGGACGGATCAGGAGCCGCTTCCACACCGACCGGCGGGCGAGACGTTCGTCCGCCACCGGTGGCTTGGCCGGCGGTGGCTCGAGCGATTCCTCCGCGGAGATGGTTCCGGCCATCGACTTCTCCCTTCGGCTGGCTCAGTCGTCCTGCGCTCAACGTGTGCGGGTTTTGCCCCGCCAGGGCACACGTTCGCGTGCACGCCGGCGGGGCAAAACGCTCGGGGGGACGATGTGGTTCAGCGGGTTCCCTTGGAAGTGAGGTCCTTCACCTTCGCGGCGGTCGACTTCTCGACGAAGGACGGGCCGGTGGCCACCGGCTGGCCGCCTCCGACCTCGTTGAGGTTCTTGGCATTCAGCGCCATGAACGTCACACCGAGGTAGCCCTGCAGGTATTGCTGCTGGTCGACTGCGAACAGCATGTCTCCGGAGCTGATGGCGTCGAGGACGTCAGAGCTGAGGTCGAACGTGGCCAGTTTGATCTGCCCGGCCTTGTTGAGGTCCTGGACGGCGGCGAGTGCCGGTCCGGCGCCGGTCGGCCCCAAGGCGAGGACCGTGTCGATCGACGGGTCACTCTGCAGCTTCGACTTGATGGTGTTCTGCGCGCCTGCCGCATCCTTCAAGTCGACCTGCACGACTTCGAGCGAACCACCTGCAGTCGTGAGCGACCCCTTGGCGCCGTCGCACCGTGCATCGAGACCAGCGTTGCCGACCTCTTGGTTGATGCAGATGACCTTCCTCGCGCCAGCGTCGGCGAGCTTCTTGCCGGCGGCCTGCCCGGCGAAGTTCTCGTCCTGCCCGACATGCGTGATGGCGCCGACGTCCCTGAAGTGGTCGGACCCCGAGTTGATGGTGATGATGGGGATGCCCGCGGCTCGTGCCTTCTGCAACGAGCCTTTCAGCGCGTCATAGTCCGGCATCGAGACGACGAGACCGTTGGGCTTCTTCGCAACGGCGGCGTCGATGAGCTGGCTCATCTTCACCATGTCGAAGGTGTCGGGCGCGCTGTAGTTGACCGAAACGCCTTGATCCTTCGCGGCCTGGTCGACGCCGTTCTTCACCACCGACCAGAACGGGTCAGACGCCTGGCCGTGCGTCACCACCTCGATTTTGATGTCGCCGCCCTGCGTGAGAGCGACATCGCCGGAACCGGCACTGCCCGCCGATGTGTCATCCGAACTGCTGCTACACGATGCAAGCAATACGACGCCAACCACGAATGCGGCCAGCTTGAGCCTTCTCATACGTTCCCCCTTGGCAGGTTCACCTATCACCGGTCACTCGACGGGTGTGCCGTGTGGCCGTCAACGTTTGCCCGTAGGTACTCCAGGCTCTCCGCGACGGAGAGCATCGGGCCGGTACCGGGCGAGGGCGCCGCGCCGGTGATGGCCGTGTCTTGTTCGAGGACGTACCAACCGCGGTAGCCCTCGTTCTCGAGGTGGATGACGACCTCGTCGATCGCCACGTCACCGCGACCCAGTGGCTGGAACAAGCCGCGCTGTACGGCAGCCATGAGGTCAAGCTCACCACTTCGTACGAGGTCAGCGACGGATTCCTTGACATCTTTCAGATGGACGTGCCCGATGCGATCCGCGTACCGCTGCGCGAACTCGACCGGATCGACACCGCCGACGCACAGGTGACCGGTGTCGAGGCACCACGCGACCGGCGAGAGCTCGACGAGCCGCTCGACCTCGTCGGCGTTCTGCACCACGGTCCCGACATGGGGATGGACGACGTGCTGCAGACCACGGTCGGCGGTGAGCTCCGTGATCCGCTGCAACATGACGGCGAGGTGCTTCCACTCGTCGTCCTCCAGCAACCGCCGCGGGGACCAGGCTTCGTCGACGATCGCAGCGGTGACGAACACGTCGCCGCCCGCGCCCGCCAGCAGGTCCGCGGCGCGAGTCGCGGCCCGAATCGTGTCGGTCTCGTTGGTCGAGTCGTGGAGGACGAGCGGCACGAACGCGCCGGCAAGTGAAAGCCCGCGCGGCTCGAGAACAGCGCGCAACGACGCCGGATCATCGGGAAGGAAACCCGGCGCGCCGAGCTCCGTCGCGGTGAGACCGAGAGCCGCCATCTCGTCGAGCACGCGGCCCGCCGGCAGCATCTCGCCCCAACCGGGGACCTCGCAGATGCCCCACGAGATCGGCGCTGCGGCCAGCTTCACGTTGCTGCCATTCGTCCACCCCCACAGAGGCCGTCCAGTTGGAGCGCTCCAACAGTTTGGGCGGGAAGAAAGTTAGAGCGCTCTAACAGGATCGGCCTTATAGTGCTGTCGACGTCTCTGCGATGTCAAGGGGGCTCGATGAGTCATCCGACCATGGAGGACGTCGCCCGCCGCGTCGGCGTTTCGCGTGCGCTCGTCTCTCTCGTGTTCAACGACAGTCCCAAGGTGAGCGACGAAAGTCGTCGTCGTGTGTTCATGGCCGCGTCGGAGCTCGGTTACCGTCGCAATGATGTCGCGCGCCGATTGGCGAGTCGCACGACCGGCACGGTGGGTGTGCTGCTGAACGACCTGCACAACCCGTTCTTCGCCGAGACGTACGCCGGCATTCACGCGGCCGCGGGAGAACACGGCATGCTTCCGCTGTTGACGACGGGCTCGCGGATGATCGCGGGTGAACAACAAGCGGTGGAGTCGATGCTCGAGCAGCGAGTCGACGGCATGATCCTCGTGAGTCCGCGGATGTCGTCGAGCGAGTTGAACGCGGTGGCGCAGATGACGCCGGTGGTCGTCATCGGTCGAGTTGTGCGGGGGGGATCCATCGACTCCGTCACCAACGACGAGCATCGCGGAGCCGAGCTCCTCGTCGATCACCTCCACCAGCTCGGCCATCGTCGCATCGTGCACATCGACGGAGGCACCGGAGCCGGCGCACGGGCACGACGCACCGGGTTCGAGCGGGCGATGACGGCACGTGGTCTCGAACCGATCGTGATCCCCGGTGATTACACGGAGATGGCAGGCGTCAACGCGGCGCGCGAGGTACTCGAAAGCCGCCCCTTGCCCACCGCGGTCTTCGGGGCGAACGACCTCGTCGCCGTCGGTGCGCTGGGAGCCCTCGAGAACGCCGGTTGCCGCGTCCCCGATGACATCTCCGTTGCGGGCTACGACAACACGTACCTCGCCGCGCTCCAGCACGTCGGCCTCACCTCGATCGATCAACGTTCCGGTGACCTCGGCCGCACGGCGATGTCGCTGCTGCTCGAGCGGATCAGCGACGGACGTTCGCGGTCGATCGTGCAAACGGTCACGCCGGCACTGGTCGTGCGACAGACATCCGGCCGAGCGCGTCGATCGCGTCGAGCGCGTGCAGCGCGTGGATCGTGAGACCCGGCTGGTTCGCCGTTCTACTCGTGCCCCTTGTCTTCGTCGGGGCTCCGATAGATGCGACGAGTCCTGAGTCAGATGCTGCTCACGCACTCGTGCGGGTATCGGCTCGCGGTTGCACCGCGGTCGACACCGTCGCAACGGGATGGCGGACGGACGGAGGGCTCGTTGTGACGGTGGCGCACGCCGTCCGGGGCAGCAACGCGGTCCGCGTCGACGGCGTGCCGGCTCGAATCGTCGCGGTCGACAACCGCACCGACGTCGCCGTGCTCGTGCCTGCGACCACTCTCGATGCGAGCGCGCTGGATATCGGGAGCGCTCAGGACGGTGCGCGGCGCGTCTGGCTGGCTCGATTTGCCGGCGGCGGCGAAGCGCGCACCGTTTCGTCGGCCGGCGCTGGTCCGGTGGTGACGGCGACCATCGACGAACCGATCGACGAAGCGAACTACTCGCGACTTGCGTTCTCGTTGTCGGTCGCCGTCGATCACGGCGATTCGGGAGCGCCGGTGGTCGACCGTCGCGGTCGAGTGACCGGCATGTTGTTCGCCGCGGCGCGCGACGGCTCGCCCGTGACCTACGCAGTCGCCGCCGACGACTTCCGAGACGCGTTGCAGCACCTGGACGTCGACTCGCCAGCCGTCAACGCCGGCCGCTGCAACTGAAGCGCTGCCCACCATCCGTTCTGGGTCACGCGGTCGGGCTGAGCTGGATGCTGGCGATCGCCCAGTCGTCGTCGGTGCGGACGAACACGTGAGTGATGCGGAAGTCGCCGTTCGACGGTGACCCCTTGTACGCAGCCTGTTGCGTCTGCGTGCCAATGGCGACTGCTGTGTCGCCGTACTCGCGCACGTCGACGTCGTGCCAGTCGAGGGATGTGGTCGCGAAGTCGCCCAAGCGGTAGCGATCCAGCCACTGCTGCTTGTCGAGGACGAACCCGAATGGTCCGACGAGGCGGAAGTCCTCCGTGGCGATCGTCTCGAGTGTGTCGACGTCCCCTGCGACTTCGGCGTCGACCCAGCGCGCGCCGAGACCGCGGACCTGCTCGCTGGTGTTGGTCATTGCGCTTCCTCCTATGTCGGCGTCATACCCTCGCCTTGGCGATACATCTGCGGCGGCTTGTGTCCGGCGAGTTGCCCACCGTCGATGGGCAGTGTCACGCCGGTGACGAAAGACGACTGCTCGGAGCAGAGCCACAGCACCGCGTCGGCGACGTCCTGGCACGTTCCGATCCGCCCCATGGGTACCGAAGCAGCCGCCATGCGCTGCGCTTCCGCTCCGGCGCGCTCGAGATGATGTGTGAGTATGGGACCGGGTGCGACCACATTCACGCGCACGCCCCGGTCGGCATAGTCGAGCGCCGCGGTCTCGGTGAGAGCGATGATCCCCGCCTTACCGGCGCCGTATGCGGCGAGGTTGGTCATGGCGCGCAGACCCGCCACTGACGCCATGTTCACGATCGCACCGCCGCCGGTCTCGAGCATCGCGGGGATCTCGAACCTCATGCCGAGGAACGTGCCGCGGATGTTGGTGCGTATCCCGACATCGAACTCGTCGGGATCGATCTCGGCGAGCGGCGCCGGCATCGGTCCATCCGTCGCGTTGTTGAACGCCGCGTCGAGCCGGCCGTACGTGTCCAAGGCGCGCTCGACGAGGGCGCTCATCGAATCCACGTCGCCGACATCGGTCTTCGTCGCGACCGCTCTTCCGCCGCTCGCCTCGATGGCATTGACGACCCGGCCGAGCGCGTTGGCATCGCGGCGCGCCGAGCACGACGGCGTACCCGGCACGAGCGAACGCCTCCGCCGTCGCGGCGCCGATGCCTCGGCTGGCGCCTGCGACAAGAGCGACACGTTGGGTAGCTCCGTTGCGAACGGTGTCCATGCGACAACGTTAGATATCTAATCATTAGATGTCAAGGCGTTTCTGGTATGGTGCCACCATGCCAGAGCGGCCGGAGCCGATCGGACTCGAGATCACCCGAACGGGCCGGGCGCTCAGCCGGGAGTTCAACGATGCACTGACAGCCGCGGGCGGATCGCTCCCCCAGTGGCTCGTCTTGATCACACTCAAGCAGAGCGACCACCGGATGCAGCGCGACATCGCGGCAGCGATCGGCATCGAAGGTGCCACCCTGACGCATCACCTCCACCGCATGGAGGCCGACGGCTTCATCCATCGCCGGCGCGGCGCCGACGACCGACGTTCGCAGCTCGTCGAGCTCACACCGGCGGGTGAGCAGCTGTTCACGCGGCTCCGGCACGCCGTGATCGAGTTCGACGAGCGGCTGCGCCGCGGCATCAGCGACCGCGAACTTGCCGCGTTGCGCCGGCTGCTCGAGCGGCTGCGCGCCAACGCCAGCTCCCCGCCAGAGTCGACATCACGGACCCGCTGAGACACGTCCAAAACGAGTGTGCGCCAACCGACGTCAGAGGTCGGTTGGCGCACACTCGGTAGTGGATCGCGGGTGGTTACTCGTTGCTGATTGCCTGGAGCATGTCCAGCTTCGCGGCCCGACGAGCGGGGAGCGCCGCGGCGGCGACTGCGGCGAGCGCAGCGAACACCACGATCACGCCAAGTTGTTGCGTGGGCACGGCGAAGGTGTTGAATCCCTTGTCCTGCAAGGCGTGGACCAGCGACCAGCTGAAGCCGAGGCCGATCGCAGTGCCGAGCGTCGTGCCGAGCAGTGCGATCAACACCGACTCCCAGCGCACCGTCGAGCGCACTTGTGTCCGGCTCATACCGACGGCTCGCAGCAGGCCGAACTCACGCGTGCGCTCGAACACCGACAGCGCCAGCGTGTTGGCGATCCCGAACAGCGCGATCACCAGAGCCATGGCCAGCAGGACGTACACGAGGTTGAGGATCTTGTCGATCTCGCTCGCCATTGAACCCTTGAACTGCGACTTCGTCATCAGCTCGGCGGTCGGGTAGTCCTTCAACACGTTCTCGACTGCTTGACGGGCTCGTTCCTTCGAGACACCCGGCGCGCTGCTCACGACGACGTCGTTGTCGACGTGCATGGCGATGTTCGCGTCGAACGCCTGCATCGAGATGGCGTAGTCGCCGATCGGTTCCTTCGTCCCGTACAGGGCGGCAACCGTCAGCTGCTGGTTCCCCGTCTCCGGGAAGACCATTGTGATCGTGTCACCGACGTGCAAGTTCTTGCGCTTCGCCATGTCGGCCTGCACTGCGACCTCGTTGGCACGGAGCTGGGCGATGGTCCCTGCACGAACGTCGAGTTCCACGCCCTCCTCGACATGTGCGGGATCGATCGCGGACGCCTGCGTCGTCGAGTTGTCGACCTTGGCGTCGAAGTAGCGGAGCGACGTGACGGCACCGGTTTCCGGCAGGTCGTCGATCGCCTGCGTCACCGACGGGCTCAGCCCGCCCATGCCGAACTGCGTCGTGACGATCCAGTCGGTCTTCATGGCCTTGTCGACCGACGTGGACATCGATGCCTTGGCCGACGCAGCGAACACCGTGATGAAGGCGACCAGTCCGACACCGATCATCAGTGCCGACGACGTCGCTGCCGTACGCCGCGGATTGCGCGTGGCGTTCTCGCGGGCCAGCGTGCCGGCCGTGCCCCGGAGTCGCGGCAGCGGCCAACCGACGATCCGGAAGAACCGGCGTCCGATCACAGGGCCCAACATGGCGACCCCGAGGAACACACCGAGCGCACCGAGACCAACCGCACCCGCACCAGCACCTGACAGACCCTGGGCGATGAACGCTGCACCTGCCACCCCGGTGAGGAGACCGAGCACCACTCGGCGCTTCGAGTTCGCGGACCGGTCGACCGCGGTGTCGCGCAGTGCCTCGATCGGCGCCACCTTGGCAGCCCGGCGAGCAGGCAACCACGCCGCCGCGAGCGTGACGACGACACCGGTGAGCATCGACACCACGATCGTGCGCTGCTGGATGACGGAGCTGCCGGACGGCAGGTCGACGCCGAAGGTCGAGAGCACCGACCGCAGACCTTGGGCGAGCGCAATGCCGGCCAACACGCCGACCGCGGAGGCGAACATTCCGATGAACAGAGCTTCGAAACGGATCGACCGCATCACTTGACGACGCTTTGCACCGATGGCCCGAAGCAGCGCCGTCTCCTTTGTGCGCTGCGCCACGGTGATCGAGAACGTGTTGTAGATCACGAACGACCCGACGACGAGAGCGACGATGGCGAACGTCATCAGGGACATGTTCACGAACTGCAACGCCGACCCGGTCGCCTCGCGAGCCTCGTCGGTCGCCTGTGCGCCGGTGATGACCTCGATCGTCGGATCGTTCAGCGCGGCCCGGAGGTTGGAGGCAACCTGCTGCTGCGAGAAGCCCGGTGCGGCGACCACTTGGATTGCACTGAAGCGACCAGGCGTACCGATCACGGTCGAAGCCGTGTCCGGTGTGAACGCGATCACCTGGGCGCCGGCCGCGCTGTCGGCGCCGCCGTAGGTCGCGACACCCGCGATCCGGTACGGCTGTGAGCCAGCCTGGCTGACCACGTGCACGGTTTCACCGATGATGAAACGGCCCTTGTCGGCCGACGCGTGGTCGATGACGATCTCGTCCGGCGCACGTGGCGCGTGACCGGAGACGAGCTCCATCGGGTTGAGCGCCGGTGTGTCCTGCCATGCCAAGGCGAGTGGCACGGACCGGTTCCGGTTGGCGTCGAGCAAGCGACCGTCGTGGCCGACCACGACCGCGACACCGAGCTGCTGGGGCTCGGCCGCTTGCACACCATTCACCGTTCGGACCGTTGCGAGCATCGAGGAATCGATAGTGCCCCGGGTCGCGGCAGCACCTTGGCTTTCGCTGTCGGTCGCGTGGGCGGAGCGCACCACTGCGTCAGTGGAGCGGTACACGTTGGCGGAGATGTCGTCGTACGACTTCTTGATGGTGTCGGTCAGGACGAATGTGCCGGCCATGAACGCGACGCCGAGGAGCACCGCGATGCCGGTCAGGAAGAAGCGCGCCCTGTTGGCGCGGATGGACTTGAGGGTGAGTGACAACATCTTGATCAGGCTCCCAAAGTGCGAATGCGGTCGAACACGCTGTCGGCCGTCGGGTGGTCGAGGTCATCGACGATGCGGCCGTCGGCGAAGAACACCGCGCGGTCGGCGTACGCCGCGGCCACCGGATCGTGGGTGACCATCACGATCGTCTGACCGAGCTCACGCACAGCCTGACGCATGAACGACAGGATCTCGGCGCCGGTCCGAGAGTCGAGATTCCCGGTCGGCTCGTCAGCGAAGATGATGTGTGGCTGACCGGCGAGCGCCCGTGCAACCGCTACACGCTGCTGCTGGCCACCCGACAGCTCCGATGGACGGTGGCTGAGCCGATTCCCCAGGCCCACGGTGTCGACGACGTGGTCGAGCCAGGCTTGGTCGGGCTTGCGGCCGGCGAGCCGCATCGGTAGCACGATGTTCTCGGCTGCCGTGAGCGTCGGAATGAGGTTGAACGCTTGGAACACGAAGCCGATGCGGTCACGCCGCAACTTCGTGAGCTTCTTCTCCCTGAGCGTGCCGAGCTCGACGTCGCCGATCCAGATGGAGCCGGACGTGAGCCGATCGAGCCCCGCGAGCGTGTGCAGCAATGTCGACTTGCCGGAGCCCGAAGGGCCCATGATGGCGGTGAAGCGCGCCGTGGCGAATTCGACGGTGACGCCGTCGAGCGCCCGGACCTCTGCCTCCCCGTTGCCGTACACCTTGGTGGCGTCGACGGCGTGGGCGGCGATTGCTGGACGGTGAACTGACGTGTCGTGAACCGATGGGTCGTGAGTGGTCTGGTGGTGGGTGAGTGTGAAGGTCATGGCGCTCACCATGCGCTTCACGCGGATGTCCGGCGTCGGCTGAGCGGAGGTTGTGCCGTCGCCCTGTGGGCGATCCGCTGACCCCAGTGGACGCAGACGCGTACATCTCCAGATGTACGCGTGCATCATCCCGGGGACGACGACGCCGGCGACGCTGATCAGTACGTTTGACCAGGTGGAACGCCCGCCGATGTCGGTCCGCTTGATGCACCTCGGCAGCCGCGTACGCCGGATGAACCTCTGGGTACTCGATGCGCTGTTGGCGACGGCATTCCTGGTCCTCGTGCTGGTCGGCCACTTCACTGCGTCCGGCGACGCGGGTGTCGACTACCGCGATCCCGATGCGTTCTCAGTGGTGCTGTCGCTTGCAGCCGCAGTGCCGTACTACTTTCGCCGGCACGCTCCCCTAACCGTCCTGCTGATCAGCGAGACGGCCGTCGTCCTGCTCACGGTGCGGGACTACCAAACGGGAGCAGCGCCCAGCGTGCTGCTCGTCGGCCTGTTCACGGTCGCGGCGTGGTCGAATGTGCGCGATCGCGTGATCGGCGTAACGGCCATGGCAATCGGCCTCACGATCGTCGCGGTCAGCGGCATACCGGGTGCGGGTGGTGCAGACGTGGTGTTCAACGTCGTGTTCTACTCGGCCGCGTACCTGTTCGGCTCGACGATGCGCAATCGCCGGCTGTACAGCGAGCAACTCGAGGCACGCGCCGACGCGCTCGAGAAGGAGCGCGCCGAAGAGGCGAAGCGGGCGGTCGCAGAGGAACGCCTGCGGATCGCACAGGAACTGCACGACGTCGTCGCTCACTCGATGGGCGTCATCGCGGTGCAGGCGGGTGTGGGGGCGCACGTCATCGACACCGATCCCGATGAAGCGAAGAAGTCGTTGGACGCGATCTCGCGCACGAGCCGTTCGACGCTGGCGGAGATCCGTCGCATGCTCGGTGTGCTCCGCGACGACGAGAGCGCGTCGTATGAGCCGGCACCGGGGCTCGCCGACCTCGACCGGCTGGTGCGTGATGTTCGGGGCGCGGGACTCGACGTGGACGTGCGCAAAGAGGGACCGCGTACAGAGCTCCCGCCAGGTGTCGACTTCACGGCCTACAGGATCGTGCAGGAGGCGCTGACGAACGTGCTGAAGCACGCGGGCCGGGCGCGTGCGAGTGTCCTGGTCGGTTACGAGGAGGGCGCGTTGCGGCTCGAGATCGTGGACGACGGTCGCGGCGTGAACGGTCAGGCAGCGGCGGGAGGCCACGGTCTGATGGGCATGCGCGAACGGGTTGGCGTCTACGGAGGCTCGTTCGAGGCCGGGCCCCGGACAGGCGGCGGGTTCCGCGTCGCGGTGCGGCTCCCGTACGGAGAAACGTCTTGATCCGCGTTGCCGTCGCGGACGATCAGGCGCTCGTGCGGAGCGGATTCGCAGTGCTGCTCCGGTCCGCCGACGGCGTCGACGTCGTCGGTGAGGCGGCCGACGGGCGTGAAGCGGTCGAGCTCGCCCGCCGAGCGCGTCCGGATGTGATCCTCATGGACGTTCGCATGCCCGAGATGGACGGGCTCGAGGCAACCCGTCAGATCACCTCGGATCCCGCGACGGAATCGACGCGCGTGCTGATCCTCACCACGTTCGATCACGACGAGTACGTCTTCGAAGCGTTGCGAGCAGGCGCAAGCGGCTTCCTGTTGAAGGACACGTTGCCAGACGACCTGCTCGCCGCCGTACGCGTCGTCGCCGATGGTGAAGCGCTGCTCGCACCCAAAGTCACCCGCCGGCTCATCGAGCAGTTCATCCAGCAGCCGGTTGCCGCCCCAGCCGAGCCCAATCCCGGCCTGCGAACGCTGACCGATCGCGAGCGCGAAGTGTTGGCGGCAGTCGCTCGTGGCCTGTCGAATGCAGAGATCGGTGAGCAGCTGTTCATGTCACACGCCACCGCGAAGACGCACGTGAGCCGGCTGCTCACCAAGCTCGGCGCCCGCGACCGAGCGCAGCTCGTGATGCTCGCGTACGAGGCAGGCGTGGTCGTGCCGGGTTCCGGTTGCGCGCGCTCTCGCGCGCACATTGTCGTCTCAGCCACCGAAACAGGTGGATCAGTCGACACAGACATCGCCGCGGTCGCGTCTGTGTCGACTCAGCCACGAGATCGGTGGCCCAGCAGACACAGACCTGGCCGCGGTGCAGTCCTTGGGTCTCGTGCTAAGCAGATCCACACATGGCCATTCGAGTGGTGCAGTGGACAACGGGAAACGTGGGCAAGCGGTCGGTGCGGGCAGTGGTAGCGCACCGCAACTTCGAGCTGGTCGGCTGCTACGCCTGGTCGCCGGACAAGGCGGGGCGCGACGTGGGTGAGCTCTCCGGGATCGAGCCGATCGGCGTCAGCGCAACCGGCGACGTCGATGCGCTGCTCGCCTTGAGGCCCGATTGCGTCGTGTACAACCCGATGTGGCACGACACCGACGAGGTCATCCGCATCCTCGCGGCGGGTGTCAACGTCGTCAGCACCGCTGCGTTCGTCAACGGCCGAGGCCTCGGGGCTGACCGCGTCCGGATCGAGGACGCGTGCAAGCACGGTGGGTCGTCGATGTTCGGCACTGGCATCAGCCCTGGTTTCGTCGACCTGCTCGGTATCGCGGCCGCGAGCATCTGCGATCGAATCGACAAGGTCACGATCAACGAAGCGTCGGACACCACCGCGTACGACTCCCCCGAGACCGAGTCGCCCGCCGGTTTCGGCCGGCCGATCGACGACCCCGCCCTGCCCGCGATGACGGCGAAGGGCACGGCCGTCTTCGGCGAAGCCGTCGCCATGGTCGCCGACGCGCTCGGCGTCGACCTCGACGAGATCGTCTGCGAATCCGAGTACGCCCGCACAACCGCGGAGCTCGTCATGGAGTCGTGGACAATCCCTGCAGGCTGTGTCGCCGGCATCGCCGCCAGCTGGCAGGGAAGGGTCGGCGACCGCACCGTGGTCGAACTGAACGTGCGGTGGAGGAAAGGCCAGACCCTCGATCCCGACTGGCGCATCGAAGAGGGCCACGTCATCCAAATCGACGGCCGGCCCACCGTCCGCGTCAAACTCGAGTACCTCCCCCCACCGGACTTCGAGGCGACCACGTTCGCCGACTTCATGGTCTTGGGGATGATCATGACCGCGATGCCGGCCATCAACGCCGTCCCGTATGTGGTGGCCGCTCCACCCGGCATCGTCACCTACACGGATCTCCCCTTGCCGCTGCCTCGGGGACTGGTGGCCGACTGACGCCGCCGCCGGTCGCCGATCGGCGCCGGACTCGGCGCAACGAACGTGCTCCGCTGGAGTGCTAAGCAACTGCCCAACAACGCTGATCGAGTGCACAGCACCGGCTCGGCGCGCACGCGGGAGGCACGGTTGAGCGACTGGACGACGATCGACTTCTTCAACGACGAGTCACTCGTCGAAGACCCGTATCCGTACTTCGAGGAGCTTCGCGAGCAGTGCCCCGTGTTGCCGCTGCCACACCTCGGCGTCGTTGCCGTGACCGGCTACGACGAGGCGAACGACGTGTACCGGGACACCAACGCGTTCTCCTCGTGCAACTCGGTCATCGGTCCGTTCGCCACGTTCCCCGTCCCGCTGGAAGACGATGACATCAGCGACATCGTCGCTCGCTATCGAGACCAACTGCCCATGCATGAACACATGGTGACGATGGACCCGCCGGAGCACAGCCGCGAGCGGGGGCTGCTGATGCGGCTGATCACACCGAAGCGGTTGAAGGACAACGAAGCATTCATGTGGCGTCTCGCTGACCAGCAACTCGACGAGTTCGTGTCCGACGGACGGTGCGAGTTCATCCGTGCTTACACACAGCCGTTCGCGATGCTGGTGGTCGCGGACTTGCTCGGTGTGCCCGAAGCTGACCACCAGCGTTTCCGAGACGGGTTCGGCCTGACCAAGGCCATTGGGACGGTCGGTGTGGGCGAGCGAGGAAGTGTCGGAGAGAACCCGCTGGCGTGGCTCGACGAGTGGTTCGCGGCGTACATCGAGGATCGACGACGCAAGCCGCGCAAGGACGTACTGACCGACTTGGCGCTGGCGACGTATCCCGACGGTGCGACGCCGCCGGTCACCTCGGTCGTGCGCACGGCCACGTTCCTGTTCGCAGCCGGCCAAGAGACCACCGCGCGGCTGCTCGCCGCGGCATTGAAGCACCTGGCCGAGCAGCCGGAGCTGCAGGATGAGCTTCGGACCGACAAGGACCGCATCCCGGGATTCGTCGAAGAGGTCCTGCGCGTCGAGAGCCCGGTGAAGACGGACTTCCGTCTGGCTCGACAGTCGACCAACGTCGGAGGCGTCGACATCAAGGCCGGAACGCCGGTCATGCTCCTCAACGGCGCCGCCAACCGCGATCCACAGCGCTTCGATTGCCCACACGACTTCCGCCTCGACCGGCCCAATGCCCAAGCCCACATCGCGTTCGGTCGCGGCGTTCACTCGTGTCCCGGTGGACCGCTCGCGCGTGCGGAGAGCAGGGTGAGCCTCGAACGCATCCTCGAACGGGTGCGTGACATCCGCTTGTCCGAGGAGCACCACGGCCCGGCGGGCGCTCGCCGCTTCCAGTACGAGTCAACGTGGGTGCTCCGCGGCCTCACCGAGCTGCATCTCGAGTTCGATCCGGTTTGAGCCGACACACAGTTCCCTACCGCGGCGTCTGTGTCGTCTGAGCCACGCCTTCCGTGGCTGACCAGACACAGACGCGATAGAGAAGCGGTCTGTGCCGTCTGAGCCACCGAAATCGGTGGCTCAGACGACAATGTGCGCGACCTACGCGGGTGGGACGCGTCCCGCAGGCGAGACGGCAAGGAGCACCATGGGTTGGTTCGAAGACCGGGCCGGGCTGGACGGCACCGTCGCGGTCGTGACGGGAGGGGCCGGCGGTCTCGGTGAAGCGATCTCGCGAGACCTCGCAGCGAACGGCGTCCGCCTCGCCGTGGTGGACATCGACGCCGACGCCGCAAACTCGCTCCGCGATTCGATGTCCACCGAAGGTGTCGACGCCATCGTGCGCCACGGAGATGCGCGGGACCCGGAGACGCTGGCCGCACTGTTCGCTTCGGCCGACGAGCGGTGGGGACGGTTGGACACGCTCGTCAACGTCGTCGGTGGAGTATTCAAAGCGCCGTTCACACAGACGACGCCGAACGGGTGGGACGCGCTGATCCGCGCCAACTTCCTCCACGTCCTGCATGCGTGCTCGCTCGCGGTTCCACGGATGCGCGCCGGCGGACGGGGCGGAAGCATCGTCAACCTCACGACCATCGAAGCGCATCGGGCGGCACCCGGCTACGCGGTGTACTCCGCCGCCAAAGCAGCCGTCGCGCACTTCGCTCGGTCGTTGGCGGTCGAGGTCGCCCCAGACGGGATCCGCGTCAACAACGTGGCGCCCGACTACACACCGACGCCGGCCATGCTGCGTCTCGCCAACGCCGAGAGCCAGAACAAGACGACGGACCAGGGGGTGCGGATAGCAATCCCCATGGGCAGGCCCGGCCGGGTAACCGACGTCTCGGGTTGCGTGGTGTTCCTCGCCTCGGGCCTCTCCGCGTATGTGACCGGGACGACGTTGCACCCGGACGGCGGCACGTTCGCCGCGTCGGGATGGCTGAACTGGCCGGAGTCCGGATGGTCCGTGCAGCCGCCTCCACGCGTCGTCGACCTTCTCGGTTCATTCCCTGAGTCCTGATCCACCGTTGTACCGTACGGTCCAAGAAACGGCGAGCGACACGAGAGGCAGCGCGGTGCCGGGAGGACAATGACCGACTTCGACTCGATCGACTTCTTCACCGACCGGTCGCTCGACGGGGACCCGTACCCCTATTTCGACTGGCTGCGGTCGCAGGGCCCGGTGCGGCACGAGCCCCATCACGACGTGATGATGGTGACCGGGTTCGATGAGTGCCGGGCCATCTATACCGACCCCAAGCGGTTCTCGTCGGCCACCGAGGCAACAGGGCCGTTCCCCGGTTTTCCTGTCCCGCTCGAAGGGGACGACGTCAGCGACTTGATCGAGCAGCACCGCGACGAACTGCCCTTCAGCGACCAGCTTCCGAGCATGGACCCGCCCAAGCACACCGAGCACCGAGGCCTCCTCATGCGTCTCATCACGCCGAAGCGCCTGCGTGAGAACGAGGACTTCATGTGGCGACTCGCCGATCGCCAGCTCGGTGAGTTCATCGACAACGGCAAGTGCGAGTTCGTCACCGAGTTCGCCGGCCCGTTCGCGCTGCTGGTCATCGCCGATCTGCTCGGGGTACCCGAAGACGACCGCCCTGCCTTCCGCGAAGAGCTCCAAGGCTCGAAAGCGAAGGCGGGGCAAGCCTTGGGCAATCCATCCGAGGAGATGGCGCACAAGCCACTCGAGTTCCTGTACGACAGGTTCAGCGGCTACATCGAGGACCGGCGACGCGAGCCGCGCGACGACATCCTCACTGGTCTCGCGACCGCGACGTTGCGAGATGGCTCGTCGCCCGACGTCCAAGATGTCGCCGGTATCGCGTCGAACCTGTTCGCTGCAGGCCAGGAGACGACAGTGCGCTTGTTGGCGTACCAGCTGCAGGTGCTGGCGGAACGCCCTGATCTCCAAGAACTGCTGCGCCAGGAGCGGCACCGCATCCCCAACTTCGTCGAGGAGGCGCTCCGCCACGAGAGTCCCGTAAAGGGCCAGTTCCGGCTCTCACGTGTGCCTGTCGATGTGGCCGGTATCGACGTCCCTGCGGGCACCACGGTCATGACCCTCAACGGCGCCGCCAACCGTGATCCCCGCGTGTTCGAAGAGCCGAACGAGTTCAAACCGGACCGAGGGAACGCCCGCGAGCACATCGCCTTCGGGCTCGGCATCCACGTGTGTCCGGGCGCACCGCTCGCCCGTGCCGAAGCCCGCGTCAGTCTCGACCGCATCCTCGACCGTATGGCTGACATCAGGATCAACGAGGACAAGCACGGCCCGCCCGACGCTCGCAACTACCGGTACGCACCGACGTTCATCCTGCGAGGCCTGACGCGGCTCCATCTGGAGTTCACGCCCTCGGGCTGAGTTGCACGGCCGCCCTTCCGAATGTTGGTGCGCCGTGGCCGCTATGGCGACCAGGGCGACCCGGAGTTCAGGTGCGCGATCGTCATCGGTAGCTGGCCTCGTACTGGTCGTGGCGACGGAGCCACGACAGGTCCCCCTCGTTCCGGCCGATGGGTGACCGATCGAGCCAATGCCACATGTTCCAGAGTGCGTCGAGCCCCGCGCGTAGGCGGAGTACGTGTGGTACACGGCGCCGTCCTCCAGCGCGAATGCGCTCATGCCCGGCCCTTCGTACGGCATGTTCGCGGGATCGACCTGCCAACCTTCCAGCGGGCGGAAGTTGTACGACCCGCCGTTCGCGACCGACTCCTCCGTGAACGACACGTTGTAGTCGAAGTTGAAATCACTCCGTTCCGAAGACGCCCACTGGAAGCTCCATCCCATCCGGTCCCGATTGCATCTCGTCGAAGCCGTCCGCCACCGCCGAGCAGCTGGGGCAGCCTTCGTCCCAGTCGGGGCTGTACATGAAGTAGTACACGAGCAACTGCGAACGTCCGCGAAACAGGTCGACGAGCATGACTTCGGCGCCCTCGACATCGAAGAGGTAGTCCTTGTCGAGGCGCACCCACGGCAGCTCCTGTCGCTGTCGAGCGAGATCGTCGTTCAGGCGCGTCAACTCCTTCTCGGCCTTGAGCAGGTCGAGCTCAGGAAATCGCCCCTTCGTCCGTCCCCGGCGTGTCGGGCCCGGCGTCGCCACCGGTGGCGGCGACTGCCAGACGGCCGAGGTAGTGATCCCACCCGAGGCCGTGATCCGTGATCGCGTCGTCGGGCAGCCCGCGATGCACGAGCCGGACGCGCGTCTTGTCACCCTCGGGATGCAGCGTGATCTCGATGGTCGTCGAGCCTGCCGGGATCGGGTGACCCTCCTGGTCCCACCCGAAGGTGAACACGAGCTTCTGCATGGGCACGACTTCCACGTACTCCCCCGCCGACTGGAACTGACCGCCGACCAGCACGCGGTACACACCACCGGGCCGCGCGTCGATCTCGGCCTCGGTACCGTGCCATTCCACGAGCTTGCTGGGATCGGTGAGGAGTGGCCAGATCGTCTCCGGCGACGCGTCGATCATGATCTCGCGGACGAGCTCAGCCATCACTTCCTGCCTTTCGTCTGTCGCTGGTCGGTTTCAGCCGCCTCCGCGGCGTCGCGTAGCCGCTCGAGGCCCGAGGTCCAGTAGTCGTCGAGGAACGCGCGCAGCTCGGCCATCGTGTCGGTGTTCGCGCGGTAGAGGCGCCGAGTGCCCTCGCGCCGCTCGGTCACGAGGTTGGCGTCCTTGAGCACGGCCAGGTGCTGTGAGATCGCAGGCCGCGTGACCTCGCGAAACCGATCCGCGATCTCAGTGGCAGGCAACTCCCGCGACCACACCAGACGGAGGATGGCGCGCCGGCGCGGTTCCGCAAGGGCCTTGAGTGCCGCGTCCACACGGCCAATATTAAGCACATGCTTACGTAAGTGTCAACTAAATGAGCCGTCGGCCTTCCGAACTTCGGGTCCCGCTCGTGCGATTAGCTGTTGCCGTGGATGGCCGCGCACCGTCATGGGACGGGTTCACCGTCGCCACCGAGTATTGGCATCGCCTCGCAGACGGGCGGATCCAGTGCGACGTCTGCCCGAGAGCGTGCAAGCTGCGCGAGGGCCAGCGGGGCGTGTGCTTCGTGCGGGCGAGACTGGACGACCAGATCGTGCTCACCAGTCACGGCCGATCGTCCGGGTTCTGCGTCGACCCGATCGAGAAGAAGCCGCTGAACCACTTCCTGCCGGGTAGCTCCGTGCTGTCGTTCGGCACGGCTGGCTGCAACCTCGCCTGCCGGTTCTGCCAGAACTGGGACATCTCCAAGTCGAAGGAGATCGACACGCTGGCCGACCGGGCATCGGGCGACGACCTGGTCGAAGCCGCGCACAGACTCGGCTGCCGCAGCATCGCGTTCACGTACAACGATCCGGTGATCTTCCACGAGTACGCCATAGACGTGGCTCGCGCCTGCCGGGCGAACGGCATCAAGGCAGTAGCGGTCACGGCCGGTTATCAATGCGCAGCACCGCGAGCCGAGTTCTACGCCCACATGGACGCAGCCAACGTCGACCTGAAGGCGTTCACCGAGGACTTCTACCGCCACGTGTGCGGCGGACACCTCGAAGCAGTGAAGGACACGCTCCGCTATCTGCGTCACGAGACGGATGTGTGGTTCGAGATCACGAACCTGCTCATCCCCGACCTGAACGACTCGGACGCAGAGATCGATGCCATGACGCGTTGGGTCGTCGACGAGCTGGGCCCAGACGTTCCGATGCACTTCACCGCGTTCCATCCCGACTTCAAGCTGACGGACAAGCCCCGCACGCCACCGGCGACGCTCACGCGCGCCAGGAAGATCGCACGTGCCAACGGGGTGCGTTTCGCGTACACCGGTAACGTCCACGACACCGAAGGGTCGAGCACCTACTGCCCTACGTGCGGGACGCGCGTGATCGAACGCGACTGGTACGCGCTCGGGAACCATCACCTGACCGATGGAGGTTCTTGCAGAACGTGCGCCACGCACATCCCCGGAGTCTTCGACGAACCGCCAGGCCGGTGGGGACCTCGTCGCCTCCCGGTCCGCATTTCGTCGTCGCGGCGGTGATGCGCAGTGGCATTCGGGCCGCGGCGGTCGCGGGAAGGTTCTATCCGAGCGACGCGACCGCCCTCCGAGCGCTCGTCGAGCACGAGCTCGAAAGAGCGACGTCGATGCTCTCGCCCGGACCTCCACCCAAGGCCGTCATCGCTCCTCATGCCGGCTACCTCTATTCCGGGCAGGTTGCCGCATGCGCCTACGCGTCCGTGCGACCACGACGCGGCGCCGTGAAGCGGGTCATCCTCCTCGGTCCTGCCCACGCCGCGCCACTCACGTCGATCGCAGCACCGAGCTCGGCCGCGTTCCGAACACCACTCGGCCTGGTCCCCATCGACACTGTCGCTCGCGGCCAACTCGTTGCCGAAGGCCTCGTGACCCTCGACGACGCCGTACACGAATCAGAGCACAGCCTCGAGGTACACCTCCCGTTCCTGCAGGTCGTCCTCGGCGAGGTGCAGATACTCCCTCTTCTCGTCGGGCGTGTGCCGGCCGCGGGCGTCGTTGCCGTCCTCGACCGCACGTGGGACGGACCCGAGGTCCTCGTCGTCGCGAGCACCGACCTCAGCCACTACCACGACGACGAGACCGCGAAGCGGCTCGACCGGCGCACCGCCACCGCGATCATCGGGAAGCACGCGGGCGAGCTCGGACCCGCGGATGCGTGCGGCGTGTTCGCGCTGCAAGGGATCGTCGCCTTCGCCGGCGAACGCGACCTCGACATCGAACTGCTCGACCTGCGCACGTCGGCTGACACCGTGGGCAACCCGGACCGGGTGGTGGGATACGGATCGTTCGCAGTTCGCCGAGGGACTCCGACAGCCCGATAACTTCTGTCCGATGGAGACGTCGAGGTCGCAGTATGTCGACGTCGTCATCGTCGGCGCCGGCTTCTCGGGGTTGTACATGCTTCATCGCGCGCGGAACGTGCTCGGCTTGTCCGCGCGCGTCTACGAGGCGGGCGAAGGCGTGGGCGGGACGTGGTACTGGAACCGATACCCAGGCGCGCGTTGCGACTCCGAGAGCTTCATCTACTCGTACTCGTTCTCGGAGGAGTTGCAGCAGGAATGGGTCTGGAGCACGAAGTATCCGGAGCAACCAGAGATCCTCGAGTATCTCGAGCACGTTGCTGATCGCTTCGATCTGCGACGCGACATCCGCTTCGGAACGCGTGTCGTGCGCGCCACGTTGCAAGCCGATGACCGCTGGGAGGTGGGCACCGACAGCGGCGAGGTGGTGACTTGTCAGTTCTTCATCAGCGCAGTCGGCTGCCTGTCCGCGGCCAACATCCCGCACATCCGCGGTCTGGAACAGTTCGCCGGCGCCTGGTACCACACGGGCGCGTGGCCTCCTGAAAGCGTCGACTTCACAGGCAAGCGAGTCGGCGTCATCGGGACCGGTTCGACGGGGATCCAAGCCGTCCCGGTGATCGCCGCTGAGGCGAAGCATCTGTGTGTGTTCCAGCGGACACCGAACTACACGGTGCCGGCCCGCAACGCGCCGCTCACGCCCGAGCAGACGAAGGACATCAAGGCGCACTACGGAGCGATTCGGCACAAGTCTCGGGATTCCTTTGCCGGCTTTCCCTACGACCCGAGCGACAAATCAGCCACAGAGGTCACAGCCGAGGAACGGCTCGACACGTACGAGCGTCTTTGGAGTGAGGAGGGCGGGTTCAAGTTCCTCTACGGCTCGTACAACGACTTGTTGTTCAACAAGTCGTCCAACGACACCGCTGCAGAGTTCATCAGGAGCAAGATCCGCCAGATCGTGGACGACCCGGTCGTCGCCGAAGTGCTCGTCCCCACGGACTACCCGTACGGCACGAAGCGGCCGCCCATAGATACCGACTACTACGAGACCTTCAACCGTTCGAACGTCTCGCTCGTGAACCTGCGCGAGACGCCCATCGTCGAAGCCACTCCGACCGGTCTGCGGACCACCGCTGCGCACTACGACTTCGACATCATCGTGTTCGCCACCGGATTCGACGCGATGACCGGCTCCCTGCTGAAGATCGACGTCCGGGGGCGGGACGACGAGACGCTGCAGCAGAAGTGGCAGGCGGGCCCGACAACCTATTTGGGGCTGCTCGTAGCCGGGTTCCCCAACATGTTCATCATCACGGGACCGGGTAGCCCATCGGTCCTCGCGAACATGCCGGTCGCGATCGAGCAGCACGTGGAGTGGATTTCCGACTGCATCTCGTACATGCGTGAACGAGGCCTCCGTTCGGTCGAGGCGACGGAAGCCGCCGAGAAGTCATGGGTCGAGCACGTACGCGAGGTCGCGGAGTCCACGCTCTTCCCGTTCGCCAACTCGTGGTATCTCGGCGCCAACATCCCGGGCAAGACGCGCGTGTTCATGCCGTATGTCGGAGGGTTCGTTCGCTACCGCCAGCACTGCGACCGCGTGGCTGCAAGCGGCTATCGAGGCGTCGCCTTCGCCGGACACGACACCGCATGAGTGCTTTCGGCGTTCGTCAGCTACATCCCGTGTGCCTGACGCACGCCGAAACGACAGAGAGAAGCGCTGGCTAGGCCACCTCGGCTCGGCCCTTGCGACCGTTGCGTCCCCGCTTCGGCGTGTGACGAGATCCGAGTTCCTCGATCACCTCGTTCGAGCGCTCGACGTCGAACTCGTTCCCGCTTGCTCGCAACTCGGCGAGGAGATCAACGAGCGCGCTCCGCTGCTCCTCGGTGAGTCCGATCCGTTCGTACACGGTCGAGTTCAAGTCGCGCGTCGCGCTGGTAGCGACTCTCCGGCCTCGCGCCGTTATCTCTGCCAGTGTCGTCCGGGCGTCCGAGGGATGCGGTACACGACGAATCAGCTTGTCGTCCTCGAGCCGGTCGATGATGTTCGTCACCGTGGCCGGTGGGATCCGCAGCGTCTTGCTGATCCAGCTGAGCGTCAGCGAAGACTCCGGATCAGTCGCCAGCCACGTGAGTACCTCGTAACGGGCGAACGTGAGGTCGTGGCTTCGCATGACACTGTTCACTTGATCGTTGAGAAGCTGGTACGAGCGGAGGATCGCGGTGAACACCGCCATTCCCGACGCGGCCTCCGGCTCCCAGCGCTCCAGCCACACGCGGCGTGACGCTTCGACGACGTCGAACGGAGCCACTTCGAATCCCATCAGACGAACGATCCTAAGCCTCGTGAGCGAGCGAACGACCGATGATCCCATCGGCTTCGAGCGCGTCGATCTCCGACGGACTGAGACCGAGCTCGCCGAGGAGCCCTGCGTTGTGCTCGCCGAGCAGTGGCGCGTGTCGCACGTGCAGTCCTTCTGCAACACGTGAGAACCGCATCGGGAGGGTGCTGTAGCGGGACGGCCCGATCAACGGATGGTCGACCTCCTCGAAGAACTTGCGGAACGCGAGTTGCGGCAAGTCCGGCTGCCGGTGGGGCTGTATGACTTTGCCGACCGGCACGGCGTCCCACAGGATCTCGACGATCTCGTCGGCCGACCGGGCTCGGCACCACTCGCCGAGAAAGGCATCGATCCGGTCGTGGTCCCGCACGCGTCCAGCCACGGTCGCGAGTGCCGCGTCAGCAGCCCATTCCGGTTCGCCGAGGGCACATCGGAGTGACCCCCACTGCTCGTCCGTGGCGACTGCGATCGCGACCCAGGAGTCGTCGCGGCCGTACTCGTCCACGCCCGCGGCCTGGTACAGATTCTGCGGCGCCCCGCACGGTCCACGGTTCCCGTTACGCGTGAGCAGTGCGCCATACGCGGAGTGCTCGATCACTTGCTCGGCAGTGATGTTCAGCGCAGCATCGACCATCGCCGCCTCGACGAGACAGCCTTCGCCCGTCCTGTCACGGTGCTCGAGCGCGAGCAACAGCCCGAACAATGCGTGGAGCCCGGCGTTGGGATCCCCCACGCAGTACGGCTCCCATGGCAACTGATCGGGGTGCCCGGTGAGCCACGTGAGTCCCGAGGCGTCCTCGATCACGAAGGCGAAGGCCGCAAGGTCGCGCCAGGGCCCGTCGAGCCCGAACCCGGGCATCCGGACCATCACGATGTCGGGCCGTACCGCGCGAAGCGACTCGTAGTCGAGACCGATCTGGTCGAGGACGCGCGGCGTGTAGTTCTCGACGACGACGTCGCACGTCGTGACGAACCGGCGCACGAGATCGACGCCGCGCGGATCACTGAAGTCGATCGTCAGGCTCTTCTTGTTGGTGTTGAGCGCGGCGAAGATCGGCCCTCGCTCCCAGAAGTGATCCTGTGTCTGCGGTACGCCACCGACGAGGCGCGCGCCATCCGGACGCTTCGCCGATTCCAGATGGATCACCTCGGCGCCGAGGAGCGCGAGCACGTGTCCGACGAGTGGACCGGCCCAGTAGCCGGTCATGTCCAGAACACGCAGCCCGCTGAACGGAAGCGCCGGAGCTGCCGAGGGTCGCCACGCTTCGCGTGGTTCCGGGACCGGCGCATACGTGAGTCGGAACGGCGAACCGGGGTTGATCGCGCCGTCGCGTGCGTTCTCGACGAAGGTCCGCCGAGTACGGAAGTGGTCGAACGTCATCACGTTGGCGCCGTTCGCGATGGGTGCGTTCGGGATCCGAAACGCGGACGCGAGGTCGAGCAGGCCTTCAACGGTGTGCTGTGCGATCCACGCGTCGATCGTCGGCGCCAGAGCCGTTCGCTCGAGGAAGAAGGACGGGTCTTCCGTCCACTCGGGGTGGCCGACCATCGCGCAGAAGTCGAGCCATTGCTGCCCGGTTCCGACTCCGAGCCCGATGAGCCCGTCACGAGCGGCAGCCACGCCGGGCGTCGGGACGAACCGGCGCTTCCGCATCGGCCGTCCGAGCTGGTCGTGGTAGGTCACGGGGTAGTAGGTGAGGCACATCGCAAGTGCTTCGAGCATGGACACGTCGACGACCTCGCCGTCCGGGCCAGCGCGCCGAGTCGACGCCAACGTCCCGATCGCGGCGAAGGCTCCGGCGAGCCACTCGCCCACCTGACCGCCGATGCACACCGGCGCACGATCCGAGGTGCCGCGGGCGAGACCGATGACTCCCCCTGACCACGCCTGCAACGTGAACTCGGTCGCGGGTTTGTCACGCCATGGTCCCGCGAGCCCGAAGGGTGTGATGGTCGTGACAGTGACGTGCGGATGAGACCGGAGAATTACGTGCGGCGCGAGCGATGCATGGTCTGCGACATCAGATCCCCTCGACCACACGACGGCATCCGCCGACGCCAGCACGTCGTGCAATGACGCGAGATCGTCCCCGTCGGCTGGATCGACGACGACGTTCTCCTTCGATGCACCCAGGAAGTTGAAGAGCGCCCCGTCCCCGTCAGCTGCGATCGATGCGCCCGAAGCCGACCACCGGCGCAAGGGATCGCCGCTCGGAGGCTCGATCTTGATCACCTCCGCGCCGCCGTCGGCGAGCAGCTTCGTGCAGTACGCGCCCGCTATCCATGTCGACAGGTCGACGACACGAAATCCGGCTAGTGAAAGCGACGGCGTCAATCGGGTTCGGGCTTCGGCCGATCGGACCGGCTCAACCGCCACTCGGGCGGAAACCGGCTGTCATTGTCCTTCACTGCGACATTCAGCCCGGCGTCCATGGTCTCGTTGCTGAGCGTTGCCAGCCTGCCGTCCTCGTCCGCTCGGAGCACCCCACCCATGGACTCGAGCCACGCACTGAGAAGGCTGCCCATGTACTCGCCCTGGTGCTGCTTCATGATCTCGAAGAAGACCTTCTGCATGAACACGGTGTCGGTGGGTCGAGTGCGCGCGCGCACGCGAGTGCGTATTTCTCGACCTCGGCCTCGAGCTCGTCGCGTGGCACGACGCTGTTCACGAAGTTGCACTCGTACATCTGCTGCGCGGTGAACGGCCGGCCCGTGAACACCATCTCCTGGAACTTGCGCAGTCCCATCGTCATCGCCCACTGCCACATGCGCGGCGCGTAGCCGACATAGCGGAACGCGGGATGTCCGAACAACGCATCGTCGGACGAGATCACGAGGTCGGCGTCGCCGGCTTGGTAGAAGTGCCACCCGTAGCAGTAGCCCTTGACCTCGAGGATGCTGATCTTCTTGAAGTCTTGGAGGCTTCGGCAGCCGGACCTCGTGTTGCCGTACCAGTGGAGCAGCGACGCACCGGCGCGGTAGGAGCGTTCGCTCGGCATCGTGACGTCGTCGTCCTCCGTGAGCCCGAACTCTTCGTGCAGGGCGACGCCCGCGGCCCGCTTCGTCATGAGCTCGTCGAGATCGGCACCCGTCCCGAGATGGTCGCCGACACCGCGCACGACGAGCACCTTGACGTCGTCGTCGATGCTGGCCTTGAACAGCAGGTCCGCGTACCGCCGGCGGGCCCCGATCGTCGGGATGTTGAGCTGGTCCGGACGGTTGAGCGTGATCGTCGCGATGCGCGTGCTCGGATCCTTCTCGTAGAGGATGATCTCCTCCGGGGGTGGGACATCGACCTCGGTCACGTCATCGGGCTCCTTGGATCGCGGAAGGGATTCGTCGAGAGCGGCTCCGGCCCGGTCGCCGTGACGACCACCGGCTCCTGGCCGTACACGGCCCCTACGCCTTCCTTCCAGACGAAGGCCGTCAACGCGAGCACCATGCCCGGCTCGAGCCGCTGATCGGCCGCCGTGCGCGGGAGCGCGTGGGTCACGAGGGGAAGGTCGAACCCGAGGCCGAGGCCCCGCGCCACCGGCATCGGAGGCGGCGGGACTCTCGCGACGTCGTACGCATCGAGAAGATCGCTCATGGCAGCACCGGGCCGGCACGCGTCGAGGAGTCGATCCCAGAGCTCGTCCCAGCGCGCGAAGACATCACGACCGGCGCCGACGGCGTGCGTACGACCGAGCTCGCCCACGTACCCGTCGTGGACGACACCGGCGTCGAATGCCACCAGGTCGCCCGGCGTGACCGGTCCATCGCGGTTCGAGCGGCGCCACGGGTGTTCCCGCGACGTGATCCATGCGACGTCCTGCGCAGCGGGGGTGGTGACGCCTGCCGATGCCATGGCCTCCATGAACACGCCGGTGAGCCGCCGCTCGGTCGTGCCGGGCACGAGCGCCGCCTCCGCTTCGGCAAGCGCCAGTTCGGCGATGCGTACCGACGAGCGAATCACGTCGATCTCTGCGCTCGTCTTGGTCCGGCGGGCTCGCCGCATCATCTCCTCGCCGTCGACGAGCTCGGCCGAAGGGAACGCCATCGGGAGCAGCTGCGCGAACCCTGGCGTCGAGCGCGTCGGTGGCCACCGTGCGAGCCGTCGCGGCGCCGTCGATGTTCTGCAGCACCTTCACGAAGTTCATCGTGTTGAAGGAGATCCCGTACAGGTTCTCGTGTGGGATGTCCTCCGGGATCCCCTCATCCCACGTGCTCAGCAGGTGGATCGCGCCGGTCGCGCGCACCGTCACGCAGCCAGGGCCGAACGAGCGAGACCCTGCAGTCCACAGTCGTGGTGCGCCCGAGACGTAACGAGCGTTGCCCTCGCGGCCCACGATCAGAACGTCGATGTCGGCCGCCTCCATCTCGGCGAGCACGCGTGCCCGACGGGCGTGCCGCAGCGGAGCGTCGTCGGCACGAACGTCGGTAACTGTCAACGGCTCGTCAGAACGGGTCGTACGGATAGTCGGTCATGGGCTCCCATCCGTCGTCGGTGATGAGAAGCACTTCCTCCGAGCGGTAGCCGGCGGCACCGTCGTCCCAGACGATCGGCTCCAGCACGAGGACCATCCCCGAGGCGAGAACGAGGCTTGCGTCGAAGGCCTCTCCGATGTCGCTCCCGACATATGGCATCTCCGCGCTGTCGATGCCGAGACCGTGGCCGAGATAGAAGTGCGGCATCCATGGCTTCACGCCGCCCGCGGCTGAGATCGCCGCTGCAGTCAGGTCGGCTGCCGTCGCTCCGGCACGGGTGACGTCGAGGACGGCCTCCATGATCTCGCGCCATTTGTCGAACTGCGCCCGCTGCCGAGCATTGGGCTCGCGTCCGACGATCCACGTGCGCCCGAAGTCCGAATGAAACCCGGCGTAGCTGATACCTGTGTCGACCCACAGCACGTCGCCCTCGGCGAGTTCGCGCTCGGTCGACAGGAGCGGACAGGCGATGTCGCCCGTCGTCGTCCATGGCCCGTCCGCGATCCTCGACGGCATCACCTGCCAGATCGGATCGAGGATGTTCGCGTCCGCACCGGCATCGAAGATCGTGCGCAGGAAGGTCGCGGTGAGGTCCGTCTGACGAACGCCCGGCGCGATACGCGCCTGCACGTCGGCGATGGCGCGCTCGGTGATGCGCAGCCCCTCGCGCATGCAAGCCAGTTCGTCGCGTGTCTTGATGAGCTTGGCCCTGCTGATGACGCGTCCGCCGTCGACGGGTGCGTCCTCTGTGAACAGGATCGAGCGGTCGCGACGCATCGCGTTCGTCCACTCGTCGATTGCGACCACCGCGGTGTCGGGTACCAGACCGGTGAGCTGCGACGCGAACAGCTGCACACCTTCGTCGAAGTCGAGGTACACGGGACCGTGGATGTGATCTGCGGGCAACTCGAGGCGGAGCCGATCGTCCTCGTGGACCGGTGAGAAGAGGTGAGGCCACTCGTCGTCCGCGAGAACGACCGCGACCGGTTGTTCGAAGTTCGCACGCCCGGAGTCACTCAGGGGCCAGATCGCGCCGGTCGCGTAGACGACATTGGTGTTGCCGAGAAGTACGAGCGCGTCGGTTCCTTGCTCGCGCATCAGGGTCCGCACTCGTTCCGCCCGGTCGCGGTGCATCCGTTCGAGATCCGCCTCACGCGGGATGTGATTCGTCGGCGCCGAAGCCATGAGTCCTGCCGGCATCAGAGGTCGACCCTGTCGAGTCCGAGATAGCGCTTGATGTTGCCGCCGACGACCGCGGCGGACCTCTCGGCACCGACTGCGCCCACAACTGCCGCAAGGGACTTGTCGCTGTAGCCGTACGTGCTCTCGTTGTGGGGGAAGTCCGTCGACCACATCACGCGCTCGATCCCGATGCGGTCGACGAGCTCGAGCCCGAGCGGGTCGACGACGAACGACGCGCACATGTGGTTGTCCCAGTAGTGCTTGGGGTCGTGCAGCGGCTCCAGATTGCTGAGGTGACGGAACGACGCAGCAATGTGCTCGGCGTCCTGGATGGCCGACGGCACCCAGTTGATCCCGCCTTCGAACCAGCCGACCCGCAGCCCGGGGTGTCGGTCGAGAATCCCGCCGAAGATGTACTTGCCGAACATGTCGCGGAACGGCGCCACGTTCTGGAGCATCCCGATGCCAACTGGGTTGAACTCGTTCGGCGTCGCCGGTGGGCTCTCACCGATGTGGTGCGAGACGAGGAGCTGCGCGTCTTCGATCGCTTGCCACACGCCGTCCATCGCGGTACTCGCGTAGTCGATCGGGATCTTGGTCGCATCCTTGCCCGGCTGGATCGGCAGGAGGAACGTCTTCAAACCGAGCGCCTTCAGCTCGTCGACCGTACGACGTGTGCCATCCGCGTCCCACCAGTTGATCAGTCCGACCCCGAAGATGCGGCCGTTCGATCGCTCCTGGACCTCTGCGATGTGCTCGTTGTAGATCCGGAAGCACAGCTCACGGACCTCCCGGTCCGGCCATCCGAACAACGCCAAGATCGAGTTGGGGAAGGCGACCTCCCTGGAGACACCCTCCGAGTCGAGCGCTGCCAGCCGCGCGTCGACGTCGCCGGTGTGCGACCCCGGCAGTGGGTCGTACTGCGACAGCACCTCGATGAACTCCCGCACGAGGATGGACTTGCCGTCCATCCCGATCACCCACCCGCCGTCGACGTTCATGACGCGCGGTGCGCGCTCTTTCATGCCCTCGGGGAACCGCTCGTAGAAGATGTCCTCGGCCAACGAGATGTGGTCGTCGGCAGAGAACACCTCGGTCCCGACGGGCAACCCGAGGTCGACCGATGGAGCCGGACGTCGGTCCTTCGGAGCGCCCGCGCCTTCGGCTGGATAGGTCAGCGTCGTCGGGATGCCGGACATCTTTCCCCTCGCTCGTCGGCGCGATCCACAACATTACTTCGGCTTCGTAGTAAACGTCAACGGGGTCCGAGCCGAGGCCGTCTGTTAGATTACTTCGAGCGTGAAGTAATCCGTCCCTGGTGAAAGGACGTGACATGACGACGTGGGACTCCACCGTCGACTTCGTGATCGCAGGATCTGGGGGCGGTGGCATGGTCGCGGCGCTGACCGCGGCCGACGCTGGAGCAAGCGCGTTGGTACTCGAGAAGCAGGAACTCGTCGGTGGTTCGACGGCGATGTCCGGCGGGATCGTGTGGGTGCCGAACAATCCGGTGATGCAAGCGGACGGCGTGCCGGACTCCTACGAGGACGCCATGGCTCACTTCGAGGCCGTCGTCGGCGACGTCGGACCCGCGTCATCGTTCGAACGCCGGCACGCGTTCCTGACCGCAGGACCGGAGATGGTCACGTTTCTGCAGCAGTGCGGGGTTCGCTTCGTCCGCTGTCCCGGCTACAGCGACTACTACTCGAACCTGAAGGGAGGCCACGACGCCGGGCGTGGCATCGAGCCGGTCCCGTTCGATGGTCGAGCGCTCGGTGACTGGTTGCCGAGGCTCCAGCCGGGCCTCGCGCAGAGCCTCGGCCTGGCCGTGAAGACGAACGAAGCGCGTTCGCTCTCCCACTACAACCGCAGCCTTCGCACCTTCGCGATCTCGGGTCGAGTCGTGCTGCGGACCTATGCCGCTCGAGCACGACGCCGGCAACTGTTGACGAACGGAGCCTCGCTGATCGCGCAGATGCTCGACATCGCACTCGCTGCCGAGGTACCCGTGTGGACCGAAGCCTCGCTCGACGACCTGATCGTCGAGGGCGGCCGCGTCGCCGGCGTCCGAACGACACACACCGGAGCCCCGGTGTCGATCCGGGCCCGTCAGGGAGTCCTACTGTCGGCTGGCGGGTTCGCCCACAACGCCGAGATGCGCCGCACGTACGGAGGAGATCAACCCAACCGAGCGAAGTGGTCGATCGCCAACCGGGGTGACACTGGCGAAGCGCTCGCGACGGCCATGCGACTGGGGGCCAAGACCGACCTGATGGACGAGGCATGGTGGTTGCCGTCGCCACGAACGGGAAGGTTCGGGCAGTCGACGCTCGACCAGGCGCGTCAACGTCCGCGGACGATCTACGTGGATGCCGCGGGCCATCGGTTCGTGAACGAGTCGAACTCGTACATGGAAGTCGGCAAGGCGATGTATGCGCGCGACAAGACGAGTCGGGCTGTGCCGTGCTGGTTGATCTTCGACGATCGCTACCGCAAGCGCTACGCGCACCTGCGTTCCCGTCCGGGCCGCTTCCCGAGGAAGCTCCTCGAGAGCGGCATGCTGAAGCAGGCTTGGACTCTCAACGATCTCGCGCGTATGTGCGGCATCGACGAGGTTGGCTTGTCGGAAACGGTGGCGCGATTCAATCGGAACGCCGCGCAAGGCGTCGATCCCGACTACGGGCGCGGCGAGTCGGCGTACAACCGAGCCCTGGGTGATCCCAATCACAACGTGCATCCCTGCCTCGGCCCGATCGACGAACCCCCGTACTACGCGGTCGAGGTCGTGCCATCGGACATCGGCACCTGTGGCGGGCTCGTCACGAACGAACACGCGCAGGTTCTCGATCAGCAGGATCAGCCGATCGAAGGCCTGTACGCCACCGGCAACATCACCGCAACCGTGATGGGCCGCCACTACCTCGGCCCCGGCGCAAGCATCGCCAACAGCATGGTGTTCGGTCACCTCGGGGCGCGCCACGCGACAGCGGCGGCCGCGATGTCTCATGACGCGTTCAAACCAGGGTCACGCCATCCCGTCGGACACTGATCGCGTGAGTCGGACACCCTCGCGCCGCAGCGATGATCTTGTCTTCGGGCGCACCCGACGGATCCACGACGAAGGCGATGCTGTCGTCGTCGAGGTCGAACGCGCCCGGTGCCGTGTACAGGCAGTTGCCCGATCCCATGCACACGTCGCGGTCGATCTCGATTTCGAGGGCCACGGGCGGATCGTACGACGCGGCAAGACGCATCGAGGGCGAACATGACCGAGTTCGAGAAGGTCAACTTCTTCACCGACCGATCGATCCAAGACGATCCGTACTCGTACTTCGACTGGGTGCGTGAGCAAGGTCCCGTGTGGCAGGAGCCGCGCTACGGCGTGTTCATGATCACGGGCCACCCCGAGGCGATGGCCGTGTACGGCGACCCGGCGACGTTCCCGCCGCACGATGATGCGTCGGGGACGTACTCGTCCTGCAACGCGGTGAGCGGGCCGTTCGTGAAGTTCTCCGCGCCGGTGGAGGGTGACGACATCAGCGACATCATCGTGAAGTACCGACACGAGCTGCCGTTCAGCGACCAACTCCCGGCATTCGACCCGCCGAACCACACGGCGCATCGCCATTTGCTGATGAGGCTCATCACGCCGAAGCGCCTCAAGGAGAACGAGGACTTCATGTGGACCTTCGCGGACCGTCTGATCGACGGGTTCCTCGCCGAAGGGTCATGCGAGCTCGTCAGTGCCTACGCGGAACCGTTCACGCTCACTGTCATTGCCGACCTCGAGGGCGTGCCCGAGTCGGATCACTCGCAGTTTCGCGACCGGTTGTCCACGGTCCATCAAGAGATCGCGCACAAACCGCTGGAGTTCCTCTACGAACGCTTCACCGACTACATCGAGGACCGTCGCCGGGCGCCTCGCAACGACATCCTGACCGGGCTCGCGACCGCGACGTTCCCCGACGGGTCAATCCCGGAGGTGAACGACGCCGCGCTCATCGCTGCAAACCTCTTCGCCGGCGGGCAGGAGACAACCGTGCGGCTGTTGTCGTTCGCGCTCCGGATGCTGGGCGAGCGGCCGGATCTGCAGACGGTCGTACGCGACGACCGTGACCGCATTCCCAACTTCATCGAAGAGACGCTGCGAGTCGAGAGTCCCCTACGCACACAGTTCCGGATGGCGCGCGTGCGCACGAACCTCGCCGGCATCGACATCCCGGCGGGCGGGACAGTCATGCTGACCCCCGGTGCCTCCAACCGGGACCCTCGGGTGTTCGAGAACCCGCACGAGTTCGATATCGACCGGATGAATGCGCGGCAGCACATCGCCTTCGGGCACGGCATCCACACCTGTGCGGGCGCACCCCTTGCCCGCGCCGAGGGCCGGGTCACGCTCAACCGGTTCCTCGACCGCACGACCGACATCGCGATATCCGAGGAGGAACACGGGCCGGCCGGCGCCCGCCGGTACGACTACTTGCCGACGTTCTTCCTCCGCGGCCTCCAACAACTGCACCTCGACTTCACGCCAGCGCAGTCGAACTGACTCGTTCTGGCGTCAGGAGGGCTCGGTTGTTGCCGACTCCGGCGGCTTGGACGTCGACATGATCAGTTTCGTCTGCGCGTAAGGCGGGCCTGCGGTCGTGCCGCCGTCGATCGGGAACACGATCCCCGTCACCTGCGCGGCCCGCTCACTGGCCAGGAACACCACCGCGTTGGCGACGTCTTCGGGTTGTGCTTCGCGCTCCAACGGCTGCATGTAACGCAGTACGGGCCCCATGTCGTAGTTCGTGATGCCCGTGCGGATGTGGGCCGGCGTGATGCAGTTGACCCGGATCCCGTACGGCGCGAGATCGATGGCCATGCATTTGGTGACGTGGGCCACCGCAGCCTTCGACGCTCGATAGGAGATCATGCCGACTCCCGCGTTGATCGCGGCGATGGAGGCGTTGTTGATGATCGAGCCGCCGCCGTTGTCCTTCATGTACCGCGCCGCGCGCTGGCTTCCCGCGATGACGCCGAAGAGGTTGACGCTCATGATGCGGGTGAAGTCGCTGAGGTCGTCCGGCAGGAAGCGCTTCAGCGGGCTGCCGATCCCCGCGTTGTTGAACATCACGTGCAGACCGCCGAAGCGCTCGACGGCGAAATCCACCAACGCCTGCACCTGGTCCACGTCGCTCACATCGACCTGGTGGAACGCCGCGCCGTCGCCCAGACCAGCTGCTACCCGTTCGCCCTCGTCGATGTCGAGGTCCGCGATCACGACCTTGGCGCCTTCGGCGACGAACAGCTCGGCTGTCGTCCGGCCAATGCTGCCGGCACCTCCCGTCACGATCGCCACCTTGCCGGCGAGCTCCTGCGCGCTCATGCGGCGCACCATACGGTCTCGCAGGCGACAGCGCGGCGAGTAGCTCGGCTGTGCCAAAGTCCACTGACACGAAATCTCATCGGGTCGGGACGGGAGCTCCGAGGTGACGGTCATCAACCAGCAAGCCCTCTACTACGACCCGTACGACGTCGACATCAATGCCGATCCGTATCCGGTCTTCCGACGCCTGCGCGAGGAAGCGCCGCTCTACTACAACGAGTCGCACGATTTCTACGCGGCCAGTCGGTACGAGGACGTCGAGTGCGGGCTGAAGGACAGGGCGACGTTCATCTCGGGACGTGGTGGTGTGCTCGAGCTGATCAAGTCCGGTGTCGAGATCCCACCCGGAACGGTCATCTTCGAGGATCCACCGACGCACACGATCCACCGGGCGCTGCTCTCGCGCGTCTTCACGCCGCGGAAGGTGGCGGCGCTCGAACCGCAGATCCGCAAGTTCTGTTCGGATGCTCTCGATCCGCTCGTCGGATCCGAGCGGTTCGACCTCATCCGCGACTTCGGCGCGCTCGATGCCGATGCGCGTGATCGGCATGCTGCTCGGCATCCCTGAACAGGATCAGGAGGCGATCCGCGACCAGACAGACGCAAACCTGCGGACCGAGCCGGGACAGCCGATGAAGCACACAGACGCCTTCTCGAGCGGCGACAGCTTCGAGGCGTACCTCGATTGGCGCGTCGACCACCCGTCCGACGACATCATGACCGAGCTCCTCAACGCAGAGTTCGAGGACGAAGCGGGTGTGCGCCGTCGCCTGAGCCGTCAAGAGCTCGTCACCTACCTCGCGGTGGTGGCCGGCGCGGGCAACGAGACGACGACCCGACTGATCGGCTGGACTGGCAAGGTCCTCGCCGAGCACCCCGACCAGCGGCGCGACATCGCCGATGATCGGACGCTCGTCAACGATGCGGTCGAGGAGATCCTGCGCTTCGAGCCGCCGGCGCACCATGTCGGCCGGTTCGTCGCCCGTGATGGCGAGATCCAGGGACAGAAGGTGCCGGAAGGAAGCGCGATCCTGTTCCTGGTCGGCGCCGCGAATCGCGACGACCGTCGCTTCCCGGACGGCGACACGTTCGACATCCACCGCAAGGCCGTCTCGCACGTGACCTTCGGGTACGGCGCGCACTTCTGCCTCGGCGCCGCGCTGGCACGGCTCGAAGGGCGTATCGCACTGGACGAGTTGCTCAACCGATTCCCCGAGTGGGACGTCGACCTGGTCAACGCCAAGATCGCCCCGACGTCGACCGTTCGCGGCTGGGAGACGCTCCCGCTTGTCGTGAGCTGAGCAGAATGGCTGTGCCCCGCGTACCGAGCGGTCGTAGCGACGCGGTGTCCGCGCGATAAGGACCGCCCCCGAACTGATGAAGGCCTGAGGTCTGTGCGACTCGCGCGCGAACCTTGATCACATGCGTACCGACATCGTCTCTGGTGGCGTCTTTCCTGATTACTCACTGCCCGACCACACCGACACCGTCCGCTCGTTGAGCGAGCTGCAGGGCCGTGACCCGATGATCCTCACGCTTGCACGCGGCCACTACTGCCCGAAGGAGCACCAGCAACACCTCGAACTGGCGGCATTCCAAGCGAGGATCGCGGTCGCCTACACCCAGATCGTCACGATCGCGACAGACGAGCACCACACCTTGCAGGAGTTCCGCTTGTCTGTGGGCGCACAGTGGACGTTCCTGTCGGACCCACAGCGCATAGTCCAGAAGGACCTCGACATCCAGGAGTACACCGACCCCGAGCACGATCCGATGATCCCGCACACGCTCGTGCTCAAGCCGGGACTCGTGATTCACAGCATCTACAACGGCTATTGGTTCTGGGGTCGCCCGTCGTTGGACGATTTGTGGTGCGACCTGCGCGCCGCATCGAGCGAGATCCGCCCGGACTGGGACCTGAGCAAACCGGGGCTCCGCGAGGCGTGGGATGCGGGCGACTGGTCGCTGTTCCACGGATGGGACCAGCGGCCCGATGAATGGGTTGCCGCGACATGAGGAACGCCGGCTCAGTCGACATGAAGCTCGAGGTCGTGGTGATCCCGGTCTCGGACGTCGACCGCGCGAAGCAGTTCTACAGCAGGCTCGGGTGGCGGCTCGACGCGGACGTCTCAACCGGTGACGAGTTCCGGATCGTCCAATTCAATCCGCCCGGCTCGCCGTGCTCCATCCAGTTCGGCATCAACGTCACGCCGGCCTCGCCCGGTTCGGCGCGGAACCTGTACCTGATCGTCTCCGACATCGAGGCGGCGCGCGACGAGCTCGTCGCCCGCGGAGTCGAGGTCAGCGAGCTGTTCCACGAAGGGGCGGGCGGCGCTCGCTTTGGCACCGAGGGTCGCCTCAGCGGCCCTGCGCCCGACCACCAGACCTACGGATCTTTCGCCTCGTTCAGCGACCCGGACGGGAACGGGTGGCTGCTCCAGGAGCTCACGACCCGGCTTCCAGGGCGCGTCGACGCCGAGACGGCGTTCGCATCGGCGGGCGACCTGGCGAGCGCGCTTCGGCGTGCAGAAGCTGCCCACGGCGAGCACGAGAAGCGGACTGGGCAGCGCGACGAGAACTGGCCCGAGTGGTATGCCGCGTACATGGTGGCGGAACAGGCGGGCGAGGAACTGCCGACATGAGCGACTACGACGTCATCGTCATCGGTGGGGGCTCGCCGGGCGAACACTGCGGCGGCGCGCTGGCCGATGGTGGCCTGCGCGTCGCGCTCGTCGAGCGCGAACTCGTCGGCGGCGAGTGCTCGTACTGGGCGTGCATCCCGTCCAAGACCCTGCTGCGTCCCGGTGAGGCGGCGCACGCCGCGAACGACGCCGCTGCGCCTGCGACAATCGACGTCGAGGCGGCGCTCGCGTGGCGTGACTTCATGGTTTCCGACTACTCCGACGGTGGGCAGCAGCGCTGGCTGGCCGAGCGCGGCATCGATCTGCTGCGGGGACACGGACGCCTGGCGGGACCCGGGGTCGTCGACGTCGACGGGACGTCGTACACCGCCGATCATGTCGTCCTCGCGAACGGCGCCGACGCCTTCGTGCCGCCGGTTCCCGGCCTGCGCGAGCTCGAGGGCGTGTGGACGAACCGCGAGGTGACGGGCATGAAGGCCGTTCCGCGCCGGCTGCTCGTGCTCGGCGGTGGCCCCGTCGGCGTCGAGATGGCGCAGGCCGTCTGCCGGCTCGGAGGCGATGTGACGGTCGTCGAGATGGGCGAGTACCTGCTCCCACGCGAACCTCGCTCGTTGGGCGACGCGCTCGCGGAGGTGTTCCGTCGAGAGGGCATCGAGTTGGTGTTCGGTGCTACAGCGACGTCTGCGAGGCACGAGGGCGACGAGTACGTCGTGCACATGGGCGACGGTCACGAGCTTCGGGCAGACCGGATCCTGGCGGCGACCGGCCGACGGCCCCGTGTCCATGACCTCGGTCTCGAAACGGCGGGCGCCCGTGCCGGCGATCGCGGGATCTCGGTCGACGAGCGCCTGCGCGGCAGGGGAACGCCTGTGGGCGATCGGTGACGTGACCGGCATCTGGCCGCTGACGCACGTCGGGAAATACCAGGGCGAGGTCGTCGCCTCGAACATCCTCGGCGAACCCCGTGAAGCGAACTACGAGGCCGTTCCGCGCGTCGTCTTCACCGACCCGCAAGCGGCGTCCGTCGGCTCGAGCGACGGTCAGTTCAGCGCGACCGCCCCGTTGGCAGAGGTGGCAAAGACCGCCACGTACACACGCGCCTATGCCGACTCCAACGGGTTCCTCACCCTGCACAGCGACGGTGAGCGTCTCACCGGCGCCTACGCGCTCGGCCCGGACGCCGGCGAGTGGCTGCAGCAAGCGACGCTGGCGATCCGGGGCCACGTCCCGCTCGACGTGTTGCGCGACACGATCCAGCCGTTCCCGACGTTCTCGGAGATCTACGTCGAGGCGCTCGCCCGCCTGCGCGCCGCGATCGCTGATGGAGCACAGCAACGCACGACATGACCGAAAGGAAGCTGCGATGAGCCACGATGGCGATCTCGCCGGGCAACGGGTCGTCGTGATCGGCGGCAGCTCCGGGATCGGGCTGGAGACAGCCCGGCGCGCCCGTGCTGAAGGAGCGGACGTGCTCATCACGGCACGCGACCCCGACCGCCTGCACGAGGTCGGCCTCGAGCTCGGGGCGAGCACCGCGGCTTTCGACGCTCTCGACTTCGACCGGCTCGATCGCTTCTTCGACGAGCTGCCCACGCCGATAGACCACTTGATGCTCACGGGCCCCGGCCCGTACTACGCGTCGCTTGCGGAGTTCGACTTCGACGAAGGCCGCCGCGACGTCGACGCGCATCTATGGCTCCCGCTGCACATCGCACGAAATGCAGCAAGCAAGATGCGCCCTGGCGGGACGCTGCTCTTCATCGGGGGCACCGGCGGCCGCCGGCCGGCGCCCGGGTTCGCGCTCATCTCCGCGCTCACCGCCGCGATTCCTGCAATGGCGCGAACCCTCGCGGTCGAGCTCGCGCCCGTCCGCGTCAATGTCATCGCCGCAGGCTTCGTCGACACGCCCTTGTCCGCATCGTTGCTCGGGGATCAGCTCGACCGGCGCCGCGAGCAGCTGCGCAGGACGTTGCCCACCCGTCGCGTCGTCGGCCCCGCCGACATCGCCGCAGTCGCCGTCCACCTGATGACGAACACGGCGATCACCGGAGCGACGTACGACATCGACGGTGGCCAGCAACTCGTCGACGCCTGAGAGGAAAGTCGTGATCGCATTTGGATCTAGTGGAATCGGCGTGCATTAGCCACATCCCGTGGGGCTAATGCACGCCGAAATGGGGGTTGCTCTCGAGGCTCACCACCACTTGTCGTCCCGGGCGCGGTCGGTGCCGCCGGTGCGGTCGACCGCGTCGAGCGCGGCCATGTCGTCCGCTGTCAGCGCGAAGTCGAAGATACGGGCGTTCTCGGCCATGCGGTCGCGATGGACCGACTTCGGGAGCACGACCAGCCCGTGTTGCACGCCCCAGCGCAACAACACTTGCGCAGGAGTGCGGCCAACGCGATCCGCGATCTGCTTGACCGTGGTGTTGCTCAAGTGTCGTCCGGTGCCCAGCGGGCTGTACGCCTCGGTGACGATGCCGCGAGCAGTCGCCTCTTGCAACAGCAAGAGCCGGTACTCGAACGGGCTGAACTGCACCTGGTTGACGACAGGCGCGATGGTGGCCATCGCGAGGACCTCATCCACTTGGTCCACACTGAAGTTCGACACACCGATGGATCGCGCGTGCCCGCGCTCGTGAGCGCGCTGCATACCCGGCCATGGCCATGTCGAGCCGCCTTGCGGCCAGTGGATGATGTAGAGGTCGACGTAGTCGACGCCGAGGCGCTCGAGACTGTGTTCGATCTCGACGGCCGGGTCGTTCGCCCCTGGATAGAACTTCGTGGTGACGAACACCTCGTCGCGCGGCACGCCGCTGTCGCGCAGCGCTCGGCCGACGCTCTCCTCGTTGCCGTACGCCTGCGCTGTGTCGATGTGCCGGTAGCCGAGATCGAGCGCGTCGCGCACGGCGCGAACACACTTCCGTCCGTTGGGCACCTGCCACACGCCGAGGCCGAGCACAGGGATCCGGTGGCCGTCGGAAAGGTCGATGGCCGGCTCCGCGTAACTGGTCATATCGCGTCTCCCCGTTACCGACTACGAGGCGAGCGACGCGTCGAGCGTGATCTCGGGCACGCCGGCGAGCGCGCGGCTCACCGGGCAGGTCGCCTTGGCAATCGAGGCTTGTTCGAGGAACGTCGCCTCGTCGATGTCCGCCACCCGGCCCACGGTGGCGAGGGCGATCCTCGTGATGGCGGGTGCGCCGTCGACCCGTCGGAGCGTGACCTCGGCGTCGGTGCGGATCGACTCCGGCGGATGTCCGGCCTGGGCGAGAAGGTTGGCGAGAGCCATGGAGAAGCAGGCAGCGTGCGCGGCCCCGATGAGCTGCTCCGGGTTGGAGCCCGGGCCGTCCTCGAAGCGCGACTTGTAGGTGTAGCCGCCGCTGATGGTGTCGCCCGCTGTGAACGTGCCCGATCCCGAGGGAACGTCACCCTTCCATTCGGCGCTGCCTTTCGCTGCCATGGTCGCTCCTTCTCGTCGGATCTTCGGAATCGGTCTAGCAACATCGGTCACGTTTTGCGCGAGTGGGTAGCGGGCTCGGTCCGAGGTAGATCTGTGGGCCATGAGAGCGCTCGTCCTCGCGGACACCCACATCCGCGACAGCGGTTCGACACGCTTGCCCGAGCGCGTGTGGGAAGAGGTACGTGGAGCCGACGTCGTCCTGCATGCCGGCGACGTCGTCGGTGCATCGTTCCTCGACGAGTTGCGCGCCACCGCACCGCTCCACGCGGTGCTCGGCAACAACGACACCGCTCTCATCGGCGTCCTCACGGAGACCGTCGAGCTCGATCTGGAGGGGGTGCAGGTGGCAATGGTGCACGACAGCGGACCGCGAACGGGCCGTGAGACACGGATGCATCGACGGTTCCCATCGGCAGACATCGTGGTCTTCGGGCACAGCCACATTCCATGGAACGAAGTCGGCGTCGCCGGGCAGCTGCTGTTCAACCCCGGCTCGCCCACGCAGCGCCGGCGGCGACCGTACCGGACGTTCGGCCTGCTCGAGATCGACGCCGGAACCGTACGAGCTGAGATCGTTCGGGCGGACTGATCCCGCGAACCGACCGCCCAGTTCGCGCCTCGCCCGGTGTCAGTACAGGATGGAGGTGCGACGAGGTGGAGGAAGATGGTGGCGCGAGGGTCGTGACAGACGACTTGATCTCGAGGGCGCGTGCCGGCGACGGTGACGCGTTCCGAGAGCTGACCGAGCCGTACCGTCGAGAGGTCCAGGTGCATTGCTACCGGATGCTCGGATCCTTCCAGGACGCCGAAGACGCACTCCAGGACACCATGCTGGCCGCCTGGCAAGGCTTCGGAGGGTTCGAGGGACGCGCCTCGCTCCGCACCTGGCTCTACCGGATTGCCACCAACAGGTGCCTCAACGCCCGCCGGTCGGCCAGCCGGCGCCCGGCCAAGGAGTGGGACGTGCCCAAGGTCGAACCGCCCGAGCCGACCCGGCTCGGCGAAGTCGTGTGGCTCGAGCCATTTCCAGACGCCCTCCTCGAGGGTGCGATCGACACGCCGCCCGGCCCGGAGGCCCGCTACGAGACGACCGAGTCCATCTCCCTGGCCTTCGTGACCGCCCTACAGGTGTTGCCGCCGCGCCAGCTCGCCGTCCTGGTCCTGCGGGATGTGCTCGGATTCCGGGCGAGCGAGGCGGCCAACATGCTGGGCTCGTCAGTCGAATCGGTCACCAGCGCGCTCAAACGGGCGCGCGCCACCCTGCAGCGCCGACTGCCGCCTGCCGCCGTCCGCGAACCGCCACCCGCCTCCGACTCACGCTCGGAAGGTGAAATCGTGGCGAAGTTCGTCAACGTGTGGGAGTCCGCCGATCTCGACGCGCTCGTGGCCCTCCTGACCGACGACGTCTTCGTCTCGATGCCACCGATGCCCTTCGAGTACGAAGGCCGAGACGTCGTGATTCGCTTCTGCGCCAGCCTCTTCAGCGCGGGCAGGCGATTCGACCTCGTCCGGACGCGAGCCAACGGTCAGCCGGCGTTCGGTGCGTACCTGCGCGCGCCGACGGGCACCCGCCATGGGATCGGCCTGTACGTCCTCACCCTCACCGGCGACCGAATCTGCGCCATGACTCGCTTCGACAATGCCGTGCTGCCATGGTTCGGGCTCCCGCGATCGCTCCCGGGCCGATAGCCCGCTTCGAGCGGTGGAATGCTGGTTGATGACGCACGGAGGTGCCGCATCGATGCCCACAGTCAGCGTTCGTTACATCGTCAACGACGTCGACGATGCCATCCGCTTCTATGTCGACCACCTCGGATTCAACGAGGTGATGCACCCTGCACCGACGTTCGCGATGCTTGCGCGTGGCGACCTACGTCTCGCGCTCAGCCAGCCCGGCGGCGGCCCCGGCGGAGGCGCCGCACTTCCCGACGGCACGCTGCCGACGCCGGGCGGGTGGAACCGGTTCGCGATCGAAGTCGACGACATCGACCTGCTGCACGCCCAACTCACCGCCGCCGGCTTCCACGCGCGGAGCAACGTGATCGACGGCGTCGGGGGACGCCAGGTCATCATCGACGACCCGTCGGGCAACCCTGTAGAGCTGTTCCAACCGACAATCGAACAAGCAAGGCTCGACCACGAAACGAAACCAGCCTGATCCGACTCGCCGGTCGGCGAGCAGGACGGTGGGAATCACCCTCAGGAGAAGTCCGTGGCGACCGGGTTGGACCAGTCACGGTTGTCGCCCGGGAAGCACATCCACGGCTTGGTCGGATCGCCCACCGTTTCGAACTTCCCGCCCGCGCCGACAGAAACCAGCGCGGTGCAGTCCTGCGTGGGGCCGTGCGTGACCGGGTCGTCCTCAGTTGCAGGCTCGTGCTGGCGGCTCCAGTCGACCGGTTGGGACAGGCCGCCAGCGGTGAAGTTGGTCAGATGGTTCGTCGCAGCGATCACCTTCGACCGATCGAAGCTCGGTCCTGCTCCGGCGAGACCTTGGTAGGCGAGGTCGGCGTTGATCCAACCGTTCATCGCGATCTCTGTCTCAGGTTTTCCGTCCTTCGCCATCCACTCCCTGAAGTTCTTCAACTGGCTCGTCCCGGGATCGGCCTCGAACGGGCGGAACGTCACCTGGACGAGGTCGCCAACGAAGAGGTCTCCGGCGTCCTGTATGAACTTCTGGTCGTAGGTGTTCGCGTGGAGCAGCTTGACGGACTGACGCAAGCCCTGCCGTTCCAACTCCTGGGCCAGACTCTTCATCCCGTTGAGGTCCAGGCAGCCGTAGATGAAATCCGCTCCCGCTTGCTTCATGGCCGTGACTTCGGGGCCGAGCCCGTTCGCCAGCCCGAAGTCGAGGTTGTCGTTGACGTGGACCGCGTGTGCGCCGCCGATGTCAGCGCTGTACTTCTCCACCGACTTCGCCGTGGACTCCGCGCACTCCTTCGAGCTCTGAGTCACCCCATACCCGAGCGTCGCCACCCTCTTCGCACCGGCGATCTTCACGGGGTACACCATGGGCCGGCTCGTACATTCGACACAGACCACCTCGCGGTTCCCGAAGATCTCCGGGTGGCCTGCCATCTGCGCCGGGTTGATCATCCACACGTACGTCGGGATGCCGTTGCTCGCGAGGTCGTTCCAGCCACTCCCGAGAAGGGCGGCGCTGAAGGTCGCCAACGTGTCGTTCGCTGAGACGATCTCGAGTGCCTTCGGCTGGTTGTTCGTGAGCTCATCGTCGATCTCCTTGGAAAGAACGAGCTTCCGGCCGTAGATGCCACCCTGACTGTTGCGGAAGTCGAAGTAGGCGCGGACGCCGTCGTCGAAGCACTGCAGCACGCACGTGCCCAGAGGGTTGTTCGAGTTCGTGCCGAGCGACGAATAGCGAATCTCCGTGTCCGTCACGCCCGGAACCCCACTGATCTCCGTGTGCTGGTTCAGCGCGCCGCTCGACACCGTGAGACCCGAGCTCGCAGCAGAGGCCGCTGCGTTCGGCGCGCTGACGCTCGAGTTGCTGCACCCGGCGATGACGAAGACGAACACGGCTGCAACGACGGCCCCGTGCCGCAACCGCTGCCCGCTCAGCTGGTTGCGCTGACCAAACATTCGGTTCACACTAACGGAATGGCCGAACGGACGGAGAGCTACGGGGCCGCGCTGGCAGAGTTGATGAATCCGGAGGTGGCCCGGAACCCGCAGCCCGTCTACTCGATGCTGCGAGAGGGCACGCCGGTGCTGCGCCTCGACGGTGTAGGCGTGATCGTCAGTTCGCATGCGGGAGTGGACGAGGTTCTCCGCAACCCAGAGGTGTTCTCGTCGAACATGTCGGCGCACGATCTCAAGACGAAACGACCGCTGATCCCGCTGCAAATCGATCCGCCAGATCACCGGAAGTACCGCAAGGTCCTCGATCCGCTGTTCGCGCCTCAGCGGCTGAGAGTGCTCGAGAAGCCCGCGAGTCGTCTCGTCAACGAGTTGATCGATCGGTTCATCGCTGATGACGAGATCGACTTCGTTCGGCAGTTCTCGACGCCGTTTCCGTCGCAAATGTTCCTCACGCTGTTCGGTCTCCCGATGGAGGAGCTTCCCCGCTTCCTGAGGATGAAGGACGGCGTCATCCGCCCCGATCAAGTCGTCGGGCACGAGTACGGGCACTCGGAGACCGAGACGTACCAACAAGAGACCGCCGACTCGATCTACGCGTACTTCGAGGAAGTGCTCGACGTCCGAGCCACGAGCGAGGCGCGCGCCGACGACGTGCTGAGTCAGCTCCTCACGGCCCAGGCCGAGGACGACCGGCTGACGCGCGACGAGATCGTCGACGTCTGCTTCCTGCTTCTCATCGCCGGACTCGACACCGTCGCCGCATCGCTCGACTGCCTCTTCGGCCTCCTCGCGAGAGCTCGACGGCGCGGCAGAGACTCGTCTCGAATCCGGATTCCATCCCCGCAACGGTGGAGGAGATGTTGCGGTGGGAGACGCCCGTCATGGGGGTCGCTCGCGTCGCCGACGCGTGACACGGACATCGATGGGTTCGCCGTCAACGAAGGCGAGCAGGTGATGGCTCTGCTGGGAGCGGCCAACATCGATGACGCGGAGTTCCCGAACGCCGGACAACTCGAGTGGAATCGAGAAGTGAACCGGCACCTTGCATTCGGCGGCGGCATCCATCGCTGCCTCGGGTCTCATCTCGCCCGCCTGGAACTTCGAGTCGCGCTGCGAGAGTGGCACCGTCGGATCCCCGACTACTGCGTCAAGCCCGGCGCGGAGCTCACCTTCACTCCAGGGATCCGGACGCTCGAGCGCTTCCCGATGCTGCTCCAGTCGACGAAGCGACTTCGATGATCGGCCGTCAGGCTGTGACACCGAGCTGATCACGGACCCGCGCGACGTCGCGCACATTGTCGACTCAGCCACCGAAACACGTGGGTGAGTCGACACAGACCTCGTCGCGCTCGTGTCTGTGTCGATTCAGCCACAGGATCGGTGGCCAAGCAGACACAGACGCGACCGATCGGTCCTCTGTGTCGATCCAGCCACCGAAATCGGTCGGTCAGTCGACAATGTGCGCGACGGATGCGACGGATGCGACGGATGCGACCGCGTTTGGAGCAAACATTAGGTTTGAGCCCATGACCGGCCCGGGCGGCACAGCTGCAGGCCTCGATCGGCTGCGGCTCTACGCCTCCGCCGTGGCGGGACGCAGCGTGGACGTCGTCGCGGCGGAACCGGGAGAGCTGTCGTGGACCGATGGGACGACGGTGTTCCTCGACGCCTTGACCGACCCCGTCGAGCAGATCCGGATGCTGAGCGTCCAGGCGTCGCTCCTCGCCGCGGGCAGCCTCGCCCCGCCGATTCTCCATCGGCTCGCGCGGCGTCCGAAGGTCGCGGCGCGCTACCTCCGCATCGAAGCCCATCGCGCCCTCGCCGCGAACGAGGCGCTGCTTCCCGCGGTCGTGCGGTCGCTCGTGGACCACGACATCGCGAGCGGCGTCACAAGCGCTGAGGACTCACTTGCCATCGCTCGCAGCGGCCGAACGATCAATGCGTGTCCGACATTCGGCACGATCCATGCCCGCCGCGTCCTCGCCGCCATCGGACGGGACTCACCAGACCGGGACGGTACGGAGATCGCTCAAGCTCCCCGCGCACCGTCGAACAGCGAGCGAGCCGAACTCGTGGAGGACCAAGCCGGCGACCAAGACCTCGCGCACCTGCTGTCGAGTCCAGTTGGCGGCGGAGGACCGATCGGGCGCCTGTTGCGACGCATGCTCAGCTCCGCAACGCGTCGCGGTCGAGGGGCTCCGCTTGGCGCGGACGCGCCCACGTACGTGAGGAGGTCGAGTGCCGGGTCGGGACGCGGGGCCATCTTGTCGCCAAGACCCGGTCATGCGCCCGAAACCGTGGCGATGCTCACGCCACGCTGCACGACCTACCCGGAGTGGGACGTGCACCGAGGCCGCTACCGGGCGCACTGGTGCACCGTCCTCGAAACCGACGCGCCATTCGGGGCTGGGTCGACGACGATCGACGACGCCATTGGCCTGAGGCGGTCGCTGGCGCGTCTCGGCATGGAGCTGACCCCATGCCGGCGGCAACCGCAGGGCAACGACATCGACGTCGACGCCGCCGTGGAGGCGTGGGTCGACCGCCTCGCCGGTTCGCCACACGAGGACGACTTCTACATCGAGAGCCTGCGACGGAGACGTGACCTCGCTGTGCTCGTTCTGCTCGATGTCTCGGGCTCAGCCGGCGAATCGGGACCAGCAGGCAAGCGTGTCCACGAGCACCAGCGGACGGCCGCCGCCGCCCTCACAGTGGCCCTGCACGAACTCGGCGATCGCGTGGCGCTCTTTGCCTTCAACTCGAGAGGGCGAACAGCAGTGCAGTTCCTGCGGATCAAGCACTTCGACGATCGAGTGGACGGTCATGCAGCCAGGCGGTTGGACGGCCTTGCCCCGGCTGCGTACACGAGACTCGGGGCCGCCATCCGGCACGCCACCGGCGTCGTGGAAGAGCGCGGCGGCACTTCGCGACGGCTGCTCGTCGTCGTGTCGGACGGCTTCGCGTACGACCACGGCTATGAAGGTCGCTACGGCGAGGCTGACGCCCGACGGGCCCTCGTCGAGGCACGGCGTCGTGGCCTCGGATGCCTCTGTCTCAGTGTCGGAACCAACACGCACCCCGACGCCCTCCGGAGGGTGTTCGGCGCCGCGGCCCATGCCACAGTGCCCCGTCCGGAGCAGCTGTCCGGCGTGATCGGCCCGTTGTTCCGCGCCGCTGTCGCGTCCGTGGAGGTGCAGCGGCGCGCCTTCCAACGCAACGAGCGAACGAGAGAGCGTCTCGAGGTCGAGAGGAGGACCGATGGCGGCTCGTCCGTTCTACGTACCGGTCGGTGACGAGGAACAGGTGTTCAAGGCCGCCTTCCGTCAAAGCTTGGCGGTGATGCTGAAAGGTCCTACCGGATGCGGCAAGACGCGCTTCGTCGAAGCCATGGCGCACGAGCTCGATCGACCACTCATCACCGTGTCGTGCCACGACGACCTGACCACTGCTGACCTCGTCGGTCGTTTCCTCCTCGACGACGGTGCAACGCGATGGGTCGACGGACCGTTGACGCGCGCCGTCCGGGAAGGCGCGATCTGCTACCTCGACGAGGTGGTCGAGGCTCGGCAGGACACCACCGTGGTGATCCACCCGCTCGCCGATCACCGTCGCCAGCTCCCGATCGAGCGTCTCGGGATCGTCCTCGACGCGCCCTCCGAGTTCTGCCTCGTCGTCTCGTACAACCCGGGCTACCAGAGCGTGCTCAAAGATCTGAAGGACTCCACCCGCCAGCGGATGGTGGCCATCGAGCTGGACTTCCCACCGGCCGACGTCGAGGAGAAGGTCATCTGCCACGAGGCCGGCATCGACCACGAGCGGGCTGCTCAGCTCGTGCAACTCGCGGATGCGATACGCCGGCTCGAGACGGCCGGCCTCCGTGAAGTCGCGTCGACGCGAGTACTGATCGCCGCGGCGCAATTGCATGCCGAGGGGTTGTCGCTCGCAACGGCTGCCCGCGCCGCTGTTGCCGGTCCGCTCAGCGATGACCCTGTCGTCGCAGCGGGACTCGTCGAAATGGTCTCGACCTACTTGGCCGGCGACGATTGACCGCTCCGCAACCGCTCAATAGCATCCGGAACAACTATTAGGTTCAGCCGAGAGCTCGGCCCGAGGACAGGGGGCAACGTGGCCTACGAGAGCAGCGCGGAGCCGATCAAGCTCGGCTACCTGTTCGACTTCGTATTGCCCGAGGGCTACCCGAAGGAGATGCGCGGAGATCTGACGCAGAGCTTCGAGCTCGTCTTCGACGAAGGGTTGACGCAGGGGATCATCGACCGACCGATCGAAATCATCTTCCGCGAAGTCGAAGGCCTTCCGAAGGGAACCGTGAAGGCTGTCATCGATGCGTACGGTGAGTTGGTGGACGACGGCTGTCTCGCCGTCTTCGGACCGTCGATCACCGACAACTGCATTCCCACCAAGGACGCGATCGAACGGCGCTTTCACGTTCCCGCAATCAGCGTGACCGGGACCGAGGACTGGCTCGGTGAGTGGACGTTCTCGTTGTCGATGGGTTCGATGACCGACGAGCCGATCTTCTGGGCTCACCTCTTGGCGAAGGGCGGACACGACGACATCGGTGTGCTCGTCGAGCAATCCCTCGTCGGTGACACGTACCTCAAGTCGTTTCGGGCCGCGTGCCGGGCCAGTGGTTTGCGTATCGTGGCCGAGGAACCGATCGCGCAGACTGCGCAGGACATCACCGAGGCCGTCCGGAAGCTACGCGATGCCAAAGTGCGGGCGCTGGTTCACTGCGGGTTCGGGTTCGGCGTCGTGCTGATCAATCCGGTGCTCCAAGAGCTCGAGTGGGATCCGCCGCGGTTCATGGGGACGTCCTTTCAGAACGCGTGGATCAACCCGATCGTGTGGAACGCCATCGTCGGCTGGATCGGGGTCGATCAGTACGACGAGGGCAACCTCGTCGGCCAGGAGTTCCTCGACCGGTACGCGGCCCGGTACGGCCGGCGTCCCGAGTACTGCGTGCCGGTCGTGAACCGCGACCTCGCCACCGTGTTGCTTCACGCGTTCGCGGACGCAAGGCCTCTTTCGCCGAAGGGTGTCAAGGAGGCGCTGGAGCGGGTCAAGCTTCTCCCCGCGGCCTCGGGTGCTCCGGGCACTCGCATCTCGTTCGGAAAGTGGATGCATCGCGGCTGGATGGGCGCGGGCTACCTCGTGGCCCGACGACTCGATCCCGACGGCACGACTGCGTACCTCGTGGACCGTTTCGGCCATGGCTGACCCGTGATGGCCACCCAGGTTGCGTCGCCAGAGGCTGTCGTATCGGGACCGCCGCCCCGCTCGCGCCGCCGGTCGTTCGGTGTGGTCGCAGTCATCGTCGGGATCGCTGTCGTCGTGGTGGTGGCGGTCAACGCCCGCAGCGGCGCCGTTGCGGGGCGGATCGCGGACCCGCGTGTGTCCGGTGCGCCCCGCCCCGTCGAGCCGCTGTTCGGGTTCTCGCACTGGCTGGCCCTTCATCAGACCGGAACGATCGTGATGATGGCCACGCTCATCACGGCGGTCGTGGTGATGTGGCGGCGCCATCCCGCCCATCCGATCCTGCTGATGGCGCTGGCCTCCACGCTGCTGGTGTGGCAGGACCCGATCATGAACTGGGCGCCGTACGCGGTGTACAACCCACAGTTGTGGCACTGGCCGGAGACCTGGCCGCTCGTGTCGCTCTCGCCGACCGTGGAGCCGTTCATCGTCATCGGGTATGCCACGTTCTACCTGTTGCCGTTCTTCCCGGCGATATGGCTCCTGCGCCGTTTGCAGGCGCGGCGGCCGCTCGACTCCTTTGTCTGGCGACATCCGCTGATCAGCTTGTCGTTCCTGATCCTGGCGATCGGGTTCGTGTTCGACGCCTGCCTCGAGATCTTCCTGGTTCGCACCCAGCTGTACGTGTACTCGCAGGTGATCCCCTTCGGCTCGTACGCCGCCGGCGAGTGGTACCAGTTCCCCCTGATCTGGGAGTCAGCGCTCGTGACGGTCGTGATGATCCCGGCCGGGGTCTTGCTGTATCGCGACGACACCGGTCGCACGCAGGCCGAGAAGCTGGCACAGCGGGCCCGCCTCTTCCGAAGCCGACCGGCCCTCGGCACGTTCCTCGTCATGTTCGCCGTCCTGAACGTCGCGTACTTCTTCCTGTACGGCGGCGGGTTCGCGCTCATCCGTGACAGCAAGGCGGCGACCTCGGTCGCCTGCCCATGGCCGTTCCCCGAAGCGAAGGTCTACGACCCCAACGGGTTCTACGAGGAAGCCGGACAGCCGGGCCCTTACTACCCGGGCATCTGGGCAGGATGGCCGAGCGCCCAATCGGGGAGGCCGGATGCGAACCCACCCGCGGACCGCCGCAGCTGCGAAGCCGACGGTGGCTGACCCTCGCACCGTCGTCATCACCGGCGCATCACGCGGGCTCGGTCTCGCCACCGCCGCCCACCTGCATCGTGCGGGCTGGAGGGTCGTCGCCGCCATGCGGTCCCCGGACGTCGGCCTCGACTGCCTCTGCGCTGCAACCGGCGCCGGCGCCGATGATCCCCGCCTCATCGGCGTGCGCCTCGACCTCGACGATCCCGCGTCGATCGCGAGCGCCGCTCGCGTCATCCGCGACACGGTCGGACCGCCGGACGGTCTCGTGCACAACGCGGGGGTCGCCTCCGTCGGGTGCCTCGAAGAGTTGCCGACGAGCGTGTGGCAGCAGGTCTTCTCCACCAACTTCTTCGGGCCCGTCCAGTTGACCAAGGAACTTCTCCCGGACATGCGTGCCGCGGGTCGAGGCCGCATCGTGGTGGTTTCGAGCCACGGCGCGATTCGAGGCATGCCCGGGATCGGCCCGTACTCGGCGACCAAGGGGGCGCTCGAGAGATGGGGCGAGTCGTTGTCCCAAGAGATCGCACCGTTCGGGCTCGGCGTAACTGTCCTCGTCGCCGGGACCTTCAAGACCGACATCCTCACGCTGACGCACACGTACGCCGACCCCACCGGCCCGTACGCCAACCTCCACGACGGGCTCGAGACGGCGGGGCGCCGCTTCCTGCGCTTCGCCGGCGCGCCCGAACGTTTTGCGCCAGCGGTCGAGAAAGCACTCGGCGAGCACCAGCCGTTCGCGCGTCACGGTGTCGGCATCGACGCCCGGTTGCTCCTCGCCGCCAACCGACTGATGCCGTACGGCGTTCTCCAGCGGATCATGGCGCGCGCCATCGGCATACCCCGCGCCGGCTCATTGCGCGGCGACCCGCGGCGGACGGCGACCGTGACCGCTCACTCGGACGAAAGGAAAGCCATTGGCTGAAGCATCGACAGTCGAGTTCGAGCCGAGGATGCTCATCGACGGAAAGCTGGTCGACGGCGAAGCCGGCACGTTCACGAACGTCAACCCGGCCACCGAGGAGATCCTCGGTGAGGTCACGAACGCCTCGAAGGCCGACATGCAACGTGCAATCGACGCCGCCCGGCGGGCCTTCGACGACACCGATTGGCCCACGAATCGCACCTTTCGACAGCGATGCTTGCTGCAAATGCACGAAGGGCTCGAGGCCGAGCGCGAGGTGCTCCGCGAGGAGTTGATCCTCGAGGTGGGATGCCCGCGACTGGTCACCCACGGCCCGCAACTCGACATCCCGCTCGCCGATGCCCTCACCTACCCGGCGAAGCTCATCGACGAGTACCCGTGGGAGATCGATCTCGGCAACGCCATGGTCGACCTGACCGGACAAGTCACCACTCGGAAGGTGTGGCGGGAGCCGGTCGGTGTCGTCGGCGCGATCGTGCCGTGGAACTACCCGTTCGAAGTGACGATCCACAAGCTGGGCCAGGCCCTCGCAACCGGCAACACCGTCGTGCTCAAGCCGGCCCCCGACACTCCGTACAACGCGACCCATCTGGGTCGGCTGATCGCCGAGCGCACCGACATTCCGCCGGGCGTAGTCAACGTCGTCACTGCGTCCGACCATCTGATCGGCGAGGCGCTCACACTGTCTCCCAAAGTCGATCTCATCTCGTTCACGGGCTCGACCTCGGTCGGACACCAGATCATGGAGAAGGGCGCGGCGACGATGAAGCGCCTGTTCTTGGAGCTTGGCGGAAAGTCCGCCGCGATCGTGCTCGATGATGCCGACCTCGCGACTGCGTCCATGATCGGCTTCGGCGTCTGCATGCATGCCGGTCAAGGGTGCGCCACGCCGACGCGCATGCTGCTCCCCCGCTCGCGCTATGCCGAGGGCGTCGAGCTGCTGACGGGCATCTACGAGACCGTGGCAGTCGGCGACCCGCAACTGCCGGAGACCTTGTGCGGACCGGTCATCTCAGCGAAGCAACGCGAGCGTGTGCTCGGCTACATCCGCAAGGGCATCGCCGAAGGTGCCACGCCCCTCGTCGGCGGGCCCGAAGTGCCGTCCGGTCTCGACAAAGGCTTCTATGTCACGCCGACGCTGTTCGTCGACGTCGACAACAACATGACGATCGCACGCGAGGAGATCTTCGGTCCCGTGCTCGTCGTCATCCCGTACGAAGATGACGACGACGCGATCCGGATCGCCAACGACAGCCCATACGGACTCGCCGGTTACGTGCTGTCGGATTCGCTCGAGCGATCGCTCGCCGTCGCCCGCCGCTTGCGCGCCGGATCGATCGGACTCAACGGCGGTGCCGCGTACGGTGCCGATGTGCCCTTCGGCGGCTACAAGGCGAGCGGCGTCGGAAGGCAGAACGGCTCCGCCGGCTTCGACCAGTACCTCGAGGTGAAATCCGTGGCCTGGCCCACTGATTAGGAGGGCCGCGCTGCGCCACGCAGCAATGTGTCGCGAGCCAGGGCGAGCGCACCACTCGGCCCGAGGTTGCGCACGATGTTCTCGGGCATCCACAACAGTTCGAACAGCGACCAGGCACGGACGTCAGCTGAAGGTCCGTCCACCCGCAGCTCACCCGAGCGCGCGCCCTGTGCGAGCAGTGATTTGAGGTCACGCAAACGGGCAGTGAACGACGATCCCAGGTTCATGGTGCTCGGCGGCGACTCGCGGAGCCACGCAAGCTGGATGTTGTACTCGTCGCTGAACCGGTCGACGACGTTGATGTTGATCCACATCAACGCGTCGAGCTTCTCGACCGTCGTCCCGTCGGCGCGCAGCACGTTCGTCCAGCCCGATCGCGCCTTTGTCGTGAACGACCGCATGATCGACGCCAGCAACTCGTCTTTCGAACCGATCAGCCGGTACACGGTGCCAGTGCTGAGCTCGGCGGCCTTCGCGATGTCTCGGACCGTGGTGGCTTCGTAGCCCTTCCGGCCGAACTCCGCCCTCGCGACGGCTCGCAGCATCGGCAGCCGGTCGTCCTCCACGTCCTCGTCCTTCTCCCAGTCGGCAATCGTGTGAGTCGCTGCCGCGAACGGGCTCGAGCGGTCGAGTGCCGCGTCGGAGGGCGGATGCAGTGCGATGCCGTCGAGGAGCGCACGGCAACGGATCGCCGGCACCTGGTCGGCACCGCGGACGTCTTCGAACACTCCCAAGCTGACATGCAGCAACACCTGGCACAGCCGATTCGCCAGTGTCGCCAAGTCGATGCCGCGGCGAATCTGCCCGCGCGCCCGCCCTCTCCGCAGGGTTTCGAGCATTGCCGTCTCGATCGCCATCGGTGACCGCTTTGCCGCACGCACGAGCTCGTCGCTTGCGGTCGCGGGCGGCTCGTACAGCGTCAGGAGCAGCGCCGCCCGATGCCGGACCGCGCAGGCGGCGATGGCTGTGCCCGAAGACAGGATCTGTTCGGACACGGGCTCCCTTGGCGTCTTGTCGAGCGCCGCTCGTGCCTGCTGGGCCACGTCGTCGAGATCGGCCTGGTAACGCTCGACCAGCTCGACGATGAGCGCCTCCTTCGACTCGAAATGGTGATAGAGGCTCCCCGGCAAGATGCCGGAGGCGTCGGCGATCTCCTTCAACGAGGTTCGCAGACCCTTCGACGCGAACAGCGTCGCCGCAGTGTCGAGGATCTCCGTTCTCCTCGCTGCGCCGACCGACACGACGTTCACTCTTGCAGCCGCGCTTCGAGACTGGCGGGAATGGTCAGGGCTCGACGCGAATCACGATCCGCATCGGGTCGACCATAGCATCGGACCCTGCAAACCAAATCTCTGTTCCGCCGCCAGGGCCGCGCGGCGTAACCGCGCAACCGAGATCACTCGCCGCGGGAGCCGCGTGACCGCGACTTCTTGGCCGGCTCCACGTAGGCGGCGATGCCGCGCATCAACAGATCCAGTCCGAACTCGAAGCGATCGTCGTCGTCTCCGGCAAACATCGTCGAGCTCAGCGCGGCCATGTTCGGGAACCGATCCGTTGGAAGACCCGCGAAGTACGCACCCACCTGTTCAATCGGCGGGCCACCCCGCGCGGTGACTTCGAGGACAGACGCATCGAGATAGCGCCCGAAGATGTCGCCGAAGTAGGCGGCGGCCTGGTCGGGCACTCCTGCCTTGCGGAGCAGGTCGAGGCTCCACTCCATGATGCGCAACATGTTCGGGCCGACCGGGACCCGTCCGAGCGAGAAGCGCACGAGGTCGTTGTGCTTCAACATGATCCGGTAGACCTGCCGTGCCAACTCCTTGACTTGCTCCTCCCAGCGCGACGGGTCGGGTTCGGGCAGTTGGACCTCACCCATCACGCGGTCGTAGACGAGCTCGCCGAGTTCGTCCTTGCTCCCGATGTGCCAGTAGAGCGTGGCCGAGCCCGTACCAAGTTCTTCGCCGAGTCGGCGCACCGTCAACGCATCCGCGCCCTCATGGTCGAGGATCTCCACTGCAGCATCGACGATCGCCTCCCGCGACAGCGGCTGCCGTCGCCGTCCGGTCGACCGGGCAGGACGCCACCACGGCGGCTCGACAGTCCTCGACGTGCCATCCGTCTCGACCTCGGGTTTGTTCCTTGACGCCATCGACCACCCATTGTAGAACAGTGCTCGTAATCGATCAATGATCGAGTAGCGGATCGCTGCTCGATCCAAAGGAGAGCTGTGACTGCAATCGTCGACGCCGCGGGCGTAACGAAGAGCTTCGGCAAGGTACAGGCCCTTGGCGGACTCGACTTACGCATCGAGTCGGGACAGGTCGTCGCGTTGCTCGGCCCGAACGGCGCCGGCAAGACGACGTTCGTGCGCACGCTCGCAACGCTGATCCGACCCGACGAGGGAACGGTCCGCGTCGCCGGGCACGACGCGGTCAAGCAGGCGAGCAAAGTGCGGGCATTGATCGGGTTGGCCGGCCAGCACGCTGCCGTCGAAGAAGCGATGACCGGCCGAGAGAACATCGAGATGGTCGCCCGCCTCTACGGGTTCGGGGCACGAACCGCGCGGGCCCGCGCCAGCGAGGTGATCGACGAGCTCAGCCTCGACGAGGTCGCCGGGCGGCTCGTGCGCACTTACTCCGGCGGGCAGCGCCGGCGCCTCGATCTCGGCGCGAGCTTGGTCGGGTCCCCCCGACTGCTGCTGCTGGACGAACCGACCACCGGGCTCGACCCTCGCAGTCGCATCGAGCTCTGGGACGCCATCCGCGCGCTGGCAAGCGACGGCACCGACGTCTTGTTGACCACGCAGTATCTCGACGAGGCCGATCAGCTCGCGGCGCGGATCGTGATCATCGACCACGGGCGCGTGATCGCGGACGGCACGCCGAGTGCGCTCAAGGCGCAAGCCGGTGGCGACGTGATCGAGATCCACACTCGAGACTCGTCCGACCTCGCCGCCGCGGCGCGCTCCCTCAGCCGAGTCGCGCCGGAAGCACCGATCGTCGATCCCGCCACACGGCGAGTGTCGCTGCCTGTCGAGGCGGGCGTCCAACAACTCACCGCCGCGGCCCGCGCGCTCGAGGACGCGGGAATTGCAATCGACGACATCAGCCTTCGGCGGCCCACGCTCGACGAGGTCTTTCTCGGGCTCACCGGCGATCGCATCGAGATACCAGAAAGGAAGTCCGCATGACCGCCATCACCGCCCCGACCCGCGGCCCATCGCTGCTCAGCGCGTCCGCCGTAGTCGCGCGTCGCACGACCCGCAAGTTCCTACGCACGCCGCAACTCGTCGTGGTCGGCACCATCCAAGGCGCCATGTTCCTGCTCATCTTCCGCTACGTGTTCGGTGGCGCAATCCACATCGGTGACGTGCCCTACGTCGACTACCTGGTTCCCGGATTCGTGACCACGTCAGTGCTGTTCGCCGGGATGACGACCGCCGCCGGCGTTGCCGAAGACCTCGACCACGGATTCGTCGACCGGCTCCGCAGCCTCCCGATCCCCCGCGCCGCAGTGCTCGGCGGCCGCACGCTCGCGGACACGGCCATGATCACGTGGAACCTCGTGATCACGATCGCCATCGGCTTCGCTGTCGGGTTCAGCCTCCACGGCTCCGTGGCTGAGGGCCTAGCAGCCTTCGCACTATGTGTCCTGTTCGGCTTTGCATTCATCTGGCTGTTCGTCACCATCGGCCTCGTCGCCGGTAACGCCCAAGCCGCACAAGGAATGTCGCTGCTCGTGTTCCCCCTCACCTTCGTGTCGAGCGCGTACGTGCCCGTCGACTCCATGCCCGGCTGGATGCAGGCATTCGCTGAGCATCAACCGATCACCGTCATGGTCGACTCCGTTCGCGCCCTGTGCCTCGGCGACAGCGCAGAAGCACTTCTCGGCCACAGCGCGGGCTACTACATCGTGCCCGCGCTGCTGTGGAGTGTCGGCCTCATCGCCGTGTTCGGATCCGTGGCAGTCGCCCGGTTCCGGCGCGGATGACCGAGCGATCGAATGTGCGCTTCTCTTGCGGCACGACGCGGACCACAATCGCACCGCGCAAGACTGATTCAGGTGGAGACGGCGGAGAGGCTCTGGTTCCTCGACGACGAGCCGAGCGCGCGGTTTCCCGTGTACTCCCGGGGCAACGTCGGCGAGGTTGTCCCCCACGTGGCGACACCGCTCATGGCGTCGCTGACTGCGGACGGCTTCCGGCGCGGATTCGGCTCGTTGTTCTCGAGGACGGGGGCGTTCCGTCGCCAGGAGCTCGACGACCCGAGCGGCACGGGCGGGATCTTCGGCGGTTACCTGTACCTGAACCTCTCCTTCGCCCGGGTCTTTGCGAGGCGGCTCCCTGGACTGAAGGTGGCCGACGTCGACGAGCAGCTGACCGGCTCGTCGGCTGCTCCTCCGTACGAACCGCAACCTGACGACCGCAGCATCCCGCTGACGGTTCGAGCCACGCTCCTGATCGCACCGGCCATCGTCCGGCGGAGGCGCCCGGACCTCGAAACCGGCCGCGCCGAGGTGCTGCGTTGGCTCGCCGCCCTTCCGGTCCAGCCCAGCGACAGCGAGGCGCTCGAAGTGCTCCGCGGGTTTTCCGACCGCTTCGTCGGCGAGCTCGAGGTGTTGCTGGACTCGAGCATCGGCGCCGGGATGCCTCTATCGATGCTCGACCGGCTCGGCGGGAAGGGCATCCGCGAGGAGCCCGGCCTCGTCGTGAAAGCCATCTCTGGGCTGGGCACGATCGAGACAGCGCGCATGGCCGTCGACATGTGGGATCTCGGTCGCGAGGTCGCTGGCAGCGACGAGCTCACCGCTGCCTTCGACGCCGGCGTGACCGGCCTGTTCGAGCGGCTGGGAGCGACCGACTCCCCGTCGCCCGAGGTCGCCGCGTTCCTGGAGCAATTCGAGGTGCTTCTCCACGACCACGGGCATCGAGGCCCCAACGAGGTCGAGCCCGCGGCCGAGACGTGGGGCACGTCACCCGAGATCGCGCTCGCCGCGATCGACAAGTTGCGCGCCGCGGGCTCTGACGCCGACCCGCATGCTGCGGCCGAGCGACTCGCTCGCGAGCGAGTCGACGCCAGCGCGGCGATCCGCCGGAAGATGCCACCGGGCACGCGCTGGCTGGCCGACCGACTGGTCGCGAGCGCAGCCCGAGGCGCGGCGAGGCGAGAGACCGCGAAGGCGACGATCGTCCATCACATCGCCGGGCTGCGGCAGATCCTGTTCGCGGTCGCCGACCGTATGGTCACGAGGGGACAGCTGCCGGACCGGTTCTCGCTGTTCATGGTCACCGTCGACGAACTCCCCGCCTTCCTCGCCGACCCGGAGTCGTTCGCCGAGCGCGTCGAGGAACGCCGCCGCCGCTATCACGAGCTCAACGCGTTGACCCCGCCGTCCGCCTTCAGCGGCCGCATGCCCGATCCGTCGACGTGGACGACGAAGGCAGCCCTCACGCCGCGGGTGGCGGTGGGCGCCGAGCTCACCGGCATCGGCGTGTCATCGGGACGAGCCCAGGGCCGGGTGCGGATCGTCACCGACCCGGCCGAGCCACTCGGGCTGAGCCCGGAGGAGATCCTCGTCGCGCCACTCACCGATCCGGCGTGGACGCCGCTGTTCCTCGCTGCTTCCGCGGTCGTCGTCGACGTCGGCGCGGTGCTGAGCCACGCGGCGATCGTCGCCCGCGAGCTCGGCATCCCCGCCGTCGTGAGCGTCGAGGGCGCCAGCGCCATCCTCCGCGACGGCGACGAGGTCGAGGTGGACGGCGACCGCGGCGTGGTACGAGTGACGGCGCTGGCACCGCTCTGATCGCCGAACAGCCAGCGTCGCCAACCGTCGGCTCGACACCCGTCGCGGCACATTGTCGACTCACCGACCGATTTCGGTGGCTCAACCGACACAGACCGAAGGTCGGGCACGTCTGTGTCGACTCAGCCACCGTTTCGGTGGCTCAACCGACACAGACCGAAGGCGCGAACCGCGGGCCGAACGCCGCGCGCGCCGGGGCGGGGACCACCTGTCCGAACCACAAGTGTGCGAGGGGGAGGCAACGGACCCGACGTCGCTGGCGACGTGCGCGGTGAACCGAATGGCGATCATCGATCGACGGGCAGCGTCGTGGGGCGTGCTCGTCGTGCTGATAGCGCTGGCCATCGCAATGCTCGGAGCGGCAACCTGCGTTGGTTCGACACGGCGTTGGTGGGCTACCTGTTCGGAATCCTGTTCGCGGTGTTCGCGGACGTCTACGGATACCTCGTCTGGTTTGGCACCCGCCTGCCCGCGCAACACGCTCCGCCGGCTACCTGTCGCTCGGGCTCTTCCACGAGCCGCGCCAGCACGTGATCCTCACGGTGGCCGTGGCGCTGCTGGCGGTGCAGGGATTCGTGATCAACCGGCTCGAGGGCATCCATTGCCCGGCGTGGTCGCCGGTGCCGGCGGACACCTGAAAGGTCGGCCGTCCGGGACGGACTTGTGTGCTACGGAACTCCGACGATTTTCTCGCACGTAGCGTTGGCCACGTCGGCGGTCGTCTGCCGGCCGCCGATGCAGAGGTCGCGGTCGCTCCCAAAGGTGGTGTTGGCGGTACCGGACATCTGGTCGTCGCCCTTTCCGCCGAGAAGGAGGTCGTTTCCGTTCGGACCACGGGTGGGATGGTCGCCGACGAGGACGTCGTTGCCGTCGCGCCCGAACAGCTTGTCGGCGCCGGGACCGCCGTTGATTCCGTCGTTGCCGTCGTCACCACGGATCATGTCGTCGCCGTTGTCCCCGTTCAGATGGTCGTCGCCGCTGCCGCCGGAGATGTGATCGTTTCCACCTTGGTCGTCGACGGTGTCGGCGCCGATCCCGCCCTCGATCCTGTCGGTCCCATGCCCGCCAGCGAGCAGGTCGTCACCGGCGTTGCCCTGCAACCGGGTGGTTCCCGGCGGGCCGGTGAAGTTGGGCTGCGTGGCCCAGATGGTGTCGTTGCCGTCGCCGCCCTCGATGAGGTCGTCGCCGCCCTCGCCGCAGATGAGATCGTCGCCGCCCATTCCCAGGATCAGGTCGGTCCCGGACGAGCCGAGGAGCACGTCGGGTCCGTCGGTCCCGAGGAGGGTCCCCGGCGTGTCGAGGAAGGCCGTCGGCGCCTGGCCACGGCAGGTCGACGCCGCCCCCGCCGGTGACGCAGCGACAAACACGAAGCCGCCGGCTATCAGCGCTCCTGCAGCGAATGGACCCAATGGGCGCAAACGGAGCACGCGCGAACCCTACCCACGGCACCGGCTCCTAACCAGGCCACATCACGAGTCCCGCGCTGGGCTCGGCGGACACGGACTCGATCGACGTTGCGTCCCAACCTCCTATCCGATGGCACATCAGCCGTCCAGCAATCACAACGCGGCCGGGAACAGCACATTGTTCTCTTTGTGATGTGCAGGTGCGTGTCTGCTTCGAGCGCAGCCAATCGCTCGTAGAGCGACCGGTAGCTCGCGCACGCGTCCGCCGGCACGCGATAACCAACGGTGACGTCACGCAGCCGTGCCAACAGCACGCCGGCTCGAGTACTCGCGCGGCGGCCGGGTTCTCGGTGACGAGTTCACCGAGACTGGGCTGTTGGGTCTTGAGGATGGCTTCCTCGGTCCAGCGCCGGCAGTGATCCGGGGCGCGGGTCTCTCCACCCCGAAGGTAGAGAGGTCCGTCCGAGGTGGCCGGGGCCGAAGGTCCCGACGTCGACGGCGGGCGAGCTCCTTGCGCACCGGTGGTCGGCCCGCCACCCTCCGTTCTCGGGGCGCCACCGCTGGTGTACCGTTCGTGGCGCATTTTGGGGGTGGGAGGTTTGGGGCGGTGAAGAGAACGTGAAGCGTCTCGTCGGTCGTGACGACGAACTCGTCGCACTTGCCGACGCCATCTCACGCCCCGGGCTCACAGCGGTCGTCGGGAGCGCAGGAATCGGGAAGACCACGTTGCTGCGGTTCGCCCTCACCCGGGTCGCCCATCTCGAAGGGGGCGCACTCCGGTCGCAAGTACAACGTCCCTACCTGCCGCTCGAGCGGGCACTGGGCGAAACATTGAGCGGCGCCGACCACGAGATCGCCGACCGCGTCGTTGCGGCGACCGGCGATGCCGTGCTCTTCGTCGACGACGTGCACTGGGCCGACGAGCCGTGCATCGCCGTGCTCGACCTGGTGCAGACCCATTGCCGCGTGCTCGTGGCGAGCCGACCTGGAGGCGCGCCCGAGACTGTGGCCCGTCTGCTCGAGTCGGGCCGCACCATCGAGCTCGCACCACTCGAGCCGACCGACGCGGTCGCGCTCGCACGTCAGATTCACCCTGACCTTCCGGACCCTCAACTCGGACGATTGGTCGAGGCCGCGGGCGGCAATCCTTTGCTGCTCGACGTCCTGGTCGACGACAGCGAGCCGTCACTGACGTTGCTCGACGCGCTCGCTGCTCGCGTCGAGCGTCTCGACGGGCCCACTGCGGACGCTCTCGTCCGGCTCGCGTTGGTGGGCCGCCCGATCGAGCCGTCGACTGTTGGCCTTGAATACGCGCTCGCAGGTCTCGTCCGACGTTGTGGTGAGCTGGTCGAGCTTCGTCATGCCTTGCTCGCCGAGGCGCTGCTCAAATTGCGAGACGAGCCTGAACTGCGCCGCCTCCATGCCGACCTCGGAGCAGCGCTGACCGGTGCGGAGGCAGCGCGCCACTTCCTGCTGGCCGACGAGCCGGTCAACGCGCTCGCGGTAGCCCAGCGCGAGCTCGACACCGCCACGGACGCGACCCGTGCGCGCCGATCTCGCCCTGCTCGTCGCAGTCGCCGCCGACAGTTCCGGTGCGGCCGACAGCTCGGCGTGGCTCGACGCCGCTTCCGCGCTCGTCGATGACGGCCGCTACGAACCGGCTGCCGATGCCGCCGCTCGCGCCGCGGCCGACCCGTGCCTGCGGCCCGAGGCGCTGTTCGTGCAAGGCCGCGCGCGCTGGTTCGCCGGCGACGTCGACAGTGCTTGTGCGCTCTTCGACGCCACACTTCAGCGCGTTGACGACGGCACACCGCTCGCAGTTCGAGTGCTCGTCGAGCGCGCCTACCTCGAGGTGCGGGACCGTCGACCAGGAGGCCTGCAAACGGCCAAGCGCGCGCTCGCCGTCGCGCACGGACACGGGATCGAGGAGGTCCGCGCCCGGGCCGTGCTCGGCAGCTCGCTCCTCTACGAAGGAAACCCGGAGTGGGAGACAGTGCTCACCCGTGCGATCGACGAGTCGCGCTGCGCGGGTGACGTCGAACTCGAGTGCACCGCCGCGTTCCATCTCGTGTCCGGCCTCGGACTCGTCGGCCGCAGGCGGGAGAGCATCGAGGTCACTGTCAGGGAGATCGCCGTTGCCGAAGCTGCCGGCCTGCGATCCTGGCGCGCCCACTTTCTCACCGCACTGGTGTTGAACCGGACGCTCGCCAGCGACGACCCGACATGGATTGCCGCCGCCGCCGCGCAGCTGCTCGAGGAGCATCCTCTGTTCCGCAATCGCTTCCAGTCCGAGACCTCGTTGGTTCTCGCGCTCGCTGACCTCGACCGCATGGACGAGGCCGCTGCCGCCGCAGAGCACCAGCAGCACACCGCGACGTCCGACGAGGCGCGCATGTTCGCCGGCATGTCGTTGATCGAGCTCGCGTGGCTGCGGGGCGACGACAACGCCGTCGTCGACCTCGCAATCCGCCTGCGGTCGCTGGGTGACGCCTGGTTCGGCATGCGGGTCGCGTGCGAGTTCGCGGGCGCCTGCGCGGCAGTCCAGTTGGGCACCGACTTCGAGCCCGCGCTGACATCGTTCGCACTGCCATCGGTGTGGGCCGGACTGCACGAGCTCGAGGGCATCCGTCGTTGGCGAGCGGGTGACAAGCGCGGCGCGCTCGATGAGCTCGATCGTGCCGCATGCGCCTGGCTCGATGTCGAGTGTCCTCGATGGTCGCTCCGCGCTCAAGGTCTGGCGGCGGCACTCGCTCGTAAGGCTCGACGCGCCGACGCAACCGCTCGCTGGACGAAGGCCAACGCGTTCGCGAACCGAGTCGGTCTCTCACACCACCTCCGCCGGTGGAGCGTGACGCAACCGGCGCTCTCGACGCGCGAGGTACAAGCGCTACGGCTTGTCGCCATGGGAAAGACATCTGCTCAGATCGGCACCGCGCTCGGAATTTCCAGCGGCACCGTCGACGACCACATTTCTTCTGCGTGCCGCAAGCTGTCGGTGTCGACACGACGCGAGGCTGCGCAAAAGGTCGCGACACGGTGACCAACCGCGATCGCCCTCCGGTGGCCATCATTGCCCGGGATCCAAGCCCTCAGGCCGCAGTCGCCTTCCGATCGTTGCCCGACGAGCCGTTCTCACTGCGAGGATTGCGTGCGTACGGCGTCGTGCGCGGTGAGCGCGACCGTGAAGCGGTCCTGCTTGCTCTCGCCCGAGGAGCGGACGTCGTGATCGCGATCGACCTTCCCGCACAGGGGCGAGCTGCTCTGCTCGACGACATCGCCCGCATCGCCGACGTTCGAAGGGCAGGGTCGCTCACGGCGGAGGAGCGTGCGGTGGTCGACGGCCTCGTCGAGGGCCGGACCTTGACCGAGGTAGCTCGCTCACTGTGCATGTCGCGTCGCACCGCCACCCGCCGGCTCGCAGCAGCGAAGATGGCGTTCGGCGCGACGACAACGATGGAGCTCATCCTCGCTGTGTCGTAACGACGTCACTCGCACTCCGTGCGAACTGGCGTGCATCAGGCACACGGGATGTGGCTGATGCACGCCGAAACGAGAGGATGCCCCTCGGTCAACCGCGGTCTGTTGCGCGCGGTGATCCGGTACGGTGCTGCGCACCGAAGGGGAGTACTCCCACGCGATGCGTTCGTCATCACGGCCACCGGCCCGGACGCACCGGCCATTTGGGCGGAGGAGACCTTCGGCTGATCCATCCGACAGCCGAAGGAGATCCCTGATGTCATCCACTCGCCGCGTTGCAGCAGTCGCCACCGTCACGATCGCGGCCGCTGCCGTTGGCTCGGCTGTGCTCGTCATGCGGACGCCGTCGCCGCGGGAGTTGACGAGGAGCGACGGTCACGCCGCTGTGCTCACCAAAGACACCCCGCGTGGCACGGCGACATCAGTCGCACGCGGACCGCGGGTGATACCGCCGATCTTCGGGATCGTGTTCGCCGCGCTCGCGGCCACCGCCCTCGCACACCGTCGCTGGGTCGGTGATGCCGGCGAGTCATGGCGCGCGCTTCTGCTCGGCGCTCCGCCGATGCGGGCCTGACCCTCGCCAGCACTGCGTCGCGTGCGCCGAACTGCCGCACCGGCTGAAGATCTGCGCGGGCGGGCTGCTGGTCGAGCACCCGGCCCGCCCGCGCAAACGCCGTTCGGCGGGGCCGCGGCAACGCGTAATGGAGGCTTCACATCGCTCGGCGCCATGGCAGCCTGTGCCGATGTCGGATTTGATCGCGGAGACGGTCGGGCACGTCCGGGTGCTTCGGCTCGATCGGCCGGAGCGGAAAACGCGCTCGACCGCGTCACTGGGCTGGAGCATCGTGCGCGCGGTGGCGGAAGCGAACGCGGACGACGAGGTGCGGGTCGTCGCGGTGACCGGCAACGGTGACGCGTTCTGCTCGGGCCTCGACCTCGGTGGCGACGACGACACCTTGCCGGACACGGGGCTCTCCGAACAGGAGCGAACCCTCGACGAGAAGAGCTGGGTCGGTCGGTTCCTGCTGGCGCTGCGGTTCGACACCGACAAGCCAGTGGTGGCCGGCATCAACGGGGCGGCGGTCGGGGCGGGGCTGTCCTTGGCGATGGCAGCCGACATCCGCATCGCCGCCGACACCGCCCGCCTGCACCCCGGCTACTTGCGGGCGGGCACCTCGCCCGACGGAGGTCTCACATGGTCCCTGCCGAGCTTGGTCGGGCACGAGGCCGCGCTTCGCTTCCTGCTGGAGTCGCGCTTCGTCGACGCCGACGAAGCCCTGCGTCGAGGCCTGGTCTCGGAGGTCGTCGCCAACGAGCAACTCGACACGCGGTTGATCGAGTTCTGCGCGGCGATCGCCGCGCACGCGCCGCTGGCGGTGCGCCGCACGAAGCATCTCATCGCCCGGACCCCACTCGTCGCCGACGTCGAGGCCCGCATGGTCGACGAGATCCGGTCTGCCCTTGCGGGCTTGAACAGCGAGGACGGACAGGAGGCGGTGCGCGCCATCATCGAAAGGCGCGCCCCGCAGTTCCATGGCCGGTGACGTGACGGACAGGGCCGTACAAAAGCAGGCAGCGATCGACGAGTTCCTCGACCTCCTGCGCCACGAACGACTCGGTGAGAGCTGGGTCGGACGGACACCGGACTGGTACGGCCCAGTCGTGTTCGGCGGCATCGGGCTCGCGTTGACCATCAGCGCGGCATGCCGCGACGCTCCACCCGGCAAGCGACTGCACGCCCTCCACGCCCACTTCCTGCGACCCGTACAAGGCGGGCGAGACATCGTGTTCCACACCGACGTCCTCAAAGCCGGTCGCGCGATCTGCGTGCACGTCGTCACCGCGTCGCAGGACGGCAAGGCGGTCATCATCATGACCTGCTCGTTCGCCGCTGACACGGACGGCTACGTCTACGACCTGTCCGGCATCCCCGACGGCCTTGCTCTCCCCGATCAGCTCCCGCCACCCCTCGACGATGTCGATGAGCCGGGCCCCTGGGACGTGCGCTGGATCGGGCCGAGCCCCCTCCGTGCCGACGGCTCCCGCGAGGCCACCCACCGCCACTGGTTCCGCGTGGCGCGGACACTCCCCGACGACCCCCACTTGCACGCCGCCCTCCTCGGGTACGCCACCGACTGGACCGGCGTCGGCGGACGACCCCACTACCTCGACGGCGACACCACCGGCATGATCAGCCTCGACCACGCCGCCTGGTTCCACCGGCCCGCCCGGGCCGACGCTTGGTTACTCCAGGACGTCCAAAGCCTCGTCAACGCCGGCGGCCGCGGAACCCTCCGTGGCGTCATCCGTACCCCCAACGGCGAGATCGTCGCCTCCATGGCACAAGAGATGCTCCTGCAACCCCACGTCGAGTGACGCCAGTTACTCGGGAGTCGACGCGTCGCGCTGCGGGAGAACGTAGAAGAGCGCGACGGCTCCGTCGATGGCGAGACCGAGTGGAACGCTCACGATCGCAGCGAGCGTGGCCGCCAGATATGTCGGGACGCCGTACCGGAATCGCCGAGTCACGTCCGCTGCCGCCGCCTCCGATCCCGGCGTGATCAAACGGTTGTGCCGCGCCGCGATCTGCCACAGCACGTTGTAGATCGCAGCGGTCACCGTGAAGGTCGCGCTGTAGAAGATCGCAGCGACGCGCTGGTCGGATGCCGACTCCCGGAGGTTCTCTGCGAGCACCGCAGTCGGGAATGGGATGAACGCCACGCACAGCAACAGGAACAGATTCGCCACGATGAGGCCGTGGGTCGTTCGATCGATCAGCCGGAAGATGCCGTGGTGATTGGCCCACATGATCCCGATGATCAGAAAGCTGACGACGTAGGCGAGATAGTTCGGCCACGTCTCCAGCAGGCGGTGGCTCAGCGACTCGGGGCCGGACGGCACCCTCACGTCCAGGATCAAGAGTGTGATCGCGATGGCGAACACGCCGTCGCTGAACGTCTCGAGCCTGCCGGTATCCACCGCCGCGAAGATACGGTCAGGCCTGCGTCGCGACTACACCTGTCTTACGGCGTCCGCTTCGGCGGTTGGAGGCGCCGACGTAAGCCGCGAGGTGCTCGCCGGTGAGGGTGGCGCGGGCGGCGACCAGGTCCGCCGGCCTGCCTTCGAAGGTGATCCGGCCGCCATCGTTACCGGCGCCCGGGCCGAGGTCGATGAGCCAGTCGGCGTGCGCCATGACGGCCTGGTGGTGCGAGATGACGATGACCGACTTGCCGGAGTCGACAAGCCGGTCGAGCAGGCCGACCAGCTGCTCGACGTCGGCGAGGTGGAGGCCGGTGGTCGGCTCGTCGAGGACGTAAACGTCGCCCTTCTCGGCCATCTGGGTGGCCAGCTTGAGCCGCTGCCGCTCGCCGCCGGACAGCGTCGTGAGCGGCTGGCCAATAGTGAGGTAGCCGAGCCCGACGTCGGCGAGCCGGTCGAGGATCTTCTGCGCGGCCGGCGTGCGCGCCTCGCCGGCGCCGAAGAACTCCTCCGCCTCGGTCACCGACATCGCGAGTACCTCGCTGATGTCGCGTCCGCCGAGGTGGTAGTCGAGTACCGAGGCCTCGAACCGCTTCCCCTCGCACTCCTCGCACGTGGTGGCAACGGTGGCCATCACGGCCAGGTCGGTGTAGATGACGCCGGCGCCGTTGCAGGTCGGGCAAGCGCCCTCGGAGTTTGCACTGAACAGCGCCGGCTTCACGCCGTTGGCCTTCGCGAACGCCTTTCGAATCGGGTCGAGCAATCCGGTGTACGTCGCCGGGTTGCTCCGTCGCGAGCCGCGGATCGCGGCCTGGTCGACCGACACGACTCCGTCGCGCCCCGACACAGAACCACGGATGAGCGAGCTCTTGCCCGCTCCGGCCACCCCGGTGACGACGACCAGCACGCCCAACGGGATGTCGACATCGACGTCCTGCAGGTTGTGCAGGCCGGCACCGCGCACCTCCAGGACCCGCTCCGGTGTCCGCACCGACGGCTTCAGGGTGGCGCGGTCGTCCAGGTGCCGCCCGGTCAGCGTGCCGCTGGCTCGCAGCCCATCGACGGTGCCCTCGAAGACCACCTCGCCACCGGCGGAGCCGGCCCCGGGGCCGAGGTCGACGACATGGTCGGCCATCGCGATCGCCTCCGGCTTGTGCTCCACCACGAGCACCGTGTTTCCCTTGTCGCGCAGCTCCAGCAGCAGCTCGTTCATTCGCTGGATGTCATGGGGGTGAAGGCCGGCGGTGGGCTCGTCGAAGACGTACGTGACGTCGGTGAGCGAGGAGCCGAGGTGGCCGATCATCTTGGTGCGCTGCGCCTCGCCGCCTGACAGCGTGCCCGACGGCCGGTCGAGCGAGAGGTAGCCCAGCCCGATCTCCACGAACGAATCGAGGGTCCGGCCCAGCGCGGTGAGCAGCGGCGCCGCCGACGGCTCGTCGAGGCCGCGCACCCACGCGGCGAGGTCCCTGATCTCCATCGCGCACGCGTCGGCGATGCTGATCCCGTAGATCTTCGACGATCGAGCCGCTTCGCTGAGCCGGGTGCCGCCGCATTCGGGGCACGCGCTGAAGGTGACCACTCGCTGCACGAAAGCGCGGACGTGCGGCTGCATCGCGTCGACGTCCTTCGACAGCATCGACTTCTGGATTCTCGGGATGAGACCCTCGAAGGTCAGGTTGATGCCGTCGACCTTGATCTTGGTCGGCTCCTTGTGGAGCAAGTCGTGCAGCTCCTTCTTCGTGTACTTCCGTATCGGCTTGTCCGGGTCGAAGAAGCCGCAGCCCCGGAAGATGCGGCCGTACCAGCCGTCCATGCTGTAGCCGGGGATCGTGAGCGCACCTTCGTTGAGGGACTTGCTGTCGTCGTAAAGCTGCGTCAGGTCGAAGTCGGTGACCGAGCCTCGGCCGTCGCAGCGCGGGCACATGCCTCCGGCGCGGGTGAAGGTCTTCCTCACGGTCTTGCCACCACCGCGCTCGATCGTGATCGCACCGTCCGCTCGGACCGAGGGGACGTTGAAGGAGAACGCGTTCGGCGACCCGATCTGGGGCTGGCCGAGGCGGCTGAACAGGATGCGCAACATCGCATTGGCGTCGGTGGCGGTACCGACCGTGGACCGGGTGTCTGCACCCATCCGCTCCTGGTCGACGAGAATCGCCGTCGTCAGCCCTTCGAGTACGTCGACCTCGGGGCGGGCCAAGGTTGGCATGAAGCCCTGGACGAAGGCGCTGTAGGTCTCGTTGATCAGTCGCTGCGACTCCGCAGCGATCGTGCCGAACACCAGCGAGCTTTTGCCCGAGCCTGAGACGCCGGTGAAAACGGTCAACTGGCGCTTCGGCAGCTCGACGCTGACGTCCTTGAGGTTGTTCACGCGCGTGCCGTGCACGCGGATCAGATCGTGGCTGTCGGCAACCTGCCGCGCAGGCGACTTCTTGTCCGTCACGCTTGCGCGATGCGGACGAGGTTGCCCGAGGGATCGCGGAACGCGCAGTCGCGCGCGCCCCAGGGCTGGGACGCGGGCTCCTGGAGCACCTCGGCGCCGGACGCCCGGACCTTCTCGAACGTGGTGTCGAGGTCATCGGAGCTGAAGATCGCAACCTGCAGCGACCCTTGCGTCACGAGCGACAGGAGGGCGTCGCCCTCGGCCTGCGACAGGCCGCCGTGCGGCTGGAACAGGACGATGCCGACATCCTGCCCCGGAGCCCCGACGGTGACCCAGCGGAAGCCGTCGTTTTCGACGTCGAGGCGGACCTCGAGGCCGAGCGCGTCGCGGTAGAAGCCGAGTGCGGCGTCGGGGTCGTGGACAGGGATGAACGTTGTCGAGATGGTGACTGCCATGCGACGACCGTACGCGCACTCACTCGTCGCGTCCTTCTCCGATCCTGCTCGGTGCGCCAGCGGGTCAGACCGTGACCGTGGTACGCCGCGGTCTCGTCGCGATCATGCTCACGCACGGCGGAACGACCTCGAGGTCGTGGTGGTCGCGCCCGCGGTACTGCGACGGCGTCTCACCGACGATCTCGGTGAAACGCGAACTGAACGAGCCGAGCGACGTGCAACCGACCGCCACGCAGGTGTCGGTGACCGACATCCCCTGACGCAGGTGAGCCTGTGCGCGCTCGATGCGTCGTGTCATGAGATAGGAGTAGGGCGTCTCGCCATACGCGGCGCGGAACCTGCGCGAGAAGTGCGCCGGCGACATGAGCGCGACACGTGCCATGGCCGGGACATCCAGGGGCTGCGCGTAGTCGCGATCGATGAGGTCGCGTGCCCGACGCAGGTGCGCGAGATCGGCGATCGCTTCCGGCGTCATCGCGACGACGGTACGCGACCGGCCGCCACGGTCAAGAACCAGGTCGAGGCCCCCGACGTGATGGAGCATGATCTGGCAGACATCAGACCCTTCCGAGGATCCGCGGGACCACGCAGATCTCCTTCGGTGCGGTACAGGAGCGTGCCTCATGGACCACAGCCGGCTGTCGATGCCGCTTGGAGAAGCCATCTTCACGCAACGTTCGATCCGACGCTTGCGGCATGACCCGATCTCGCTCGATGACATCCAGCTCATCATCGAGGCGGCTGTACGCGCACCCAACGGAGGCAACCAACAGATCTGCCGCTTTCTCGTCGTCACCGATCCCGCCGCAATTCGCGCGTTCGCGACGCTGTACCACGAGGCATGGTGGGCGAAGCGCCACGACGAAGGGTTCGCCGACTACGCGGCGCTCCCGCAGCAGTTCCATCCGGCGGCTCGGCTCGCCGAGACCATCGGCGATGCGCCTTGCATCGTGTTCGCGTTGGCGCTCCGCCATGGTCCTGCCGACTCCGTCATCCCGGCTGTCCAAAATCTCATGCTGGCGGCGCGCGGCCTAGGCATCGGCTCCGTCCCCACCACGCTTCATCCTTCGGTGATGACGCGCTTCTACGTCATGTTCGGCATCCCGGACGATGTCGGTTTCTACTTCTGTGTGCCGCTCGGCTACCCGCAGGGCAACTTCGGTCCGACGTCTCGCAAGCCGACCTCGCAGACCACCTTCCTCGATCGCTGGGACTCCCCCGTACCGTGGACGTGACCCAAGGCTCGTTGCGACGGGCTCCGGCTACGCCACGAGGTCCTTGTTCTCCGGAACGAACTGGCCGGCGATGAAGGTCGCTCCCTGTGGGTCCTTGATCACCGCCATCCGGGTCCACGGGGCATCGATCGGGCCGGAGACGACCTCGCCGCCGAGCTCCTTTGCTTTCGCTGCCGTCGCGTCGGCATCGTCGACCGCGAAGGTGACGCTCCAGTGCGGCGACGTCGTGCGGTCGTCAGAGGCGATCGGATTCACGGCGGCGACGACGTCGATGAAACCGTCCGGCGCTCCCACCTGCGCCATCTGCTCGCGAAGGCCAGGGGTGGCCTCCTCGAGGTGGTCGCCATAGCCGGGTAGCGTCCACATCACGCCGGCGGGCAACGCCAGCGTCTGCCAACCGAACACATCGCCGTAGAACGCCTTGGCGCGGTCGAGATCGCGAGTGGCGAGGTTGTTGAAATTGAGCGAGCCGTGCTCGTTGACAACCTGCGCACCCCGGTGCTTCTCCGCCTGCCAGACCCGGACTGCTGCCCCTTCGGGGTCAGTGAGCACCGACATCCGCCCTGAGTCCATGATGTCGAAGGGCTCCGTCGCCCCGCCGCCGGCCTTCCGAGCCTTCGCCGCCGTTTCGTCGGCACTCTCGACCCAGATGTACGTGTTCCACATCGCGATGGACGGGGCGCCCTCGGGTATGGACCCGACCGCCGCCACGTCCCCGCCCCGGATACGGCCGATGAAGTAGCTGCCGTCCGACCCTTCAGGCATGGTGTTTTCGAACTCCCACCCGAACAAGTCGCGGTAGAACAAGACCGCGGCTTCCGGGTCTGGATGGGTGGTGTCGACCCAACAGGGGACGCCAGGGATGTAGCCGTCTCGCTCGGGCATGATTGTCACTCCAATCTTGGGGGCCTTGGTCAGCCTCCCGAAGCTAAGGGAAAAACCGGTCACCTTGTGGCCGGTTCAGGTGGAGATCGACCACGATGCAATGCGTCCCATCCGGAGCGGTCCCACGTCGCTGGACCGTGAGCGATGCGATGTGCATGACGGATCAGCCGACGGTGCCAGCGGGGCTGAGTGGCGCTCTCGGGCAGTTCGCCGCGCTTTGGAAGCCCGCGGCGCGCGCACACCGAACGGCCGTCCTGCGCCGTGCATTACATTTGACTTCTACCTCGACCACCGCGGGTGGCTCGAAACCCGGACCAGTGGTGGTATCGACGGTGGTGGCAGCGCTCAGCATCGACGAACCCGTAACGGCCGCGGCGAGCCGCGCCGTGCGGAGGGCGCGTCTGGCGCTCGCCGCGTTCGTCGCCTACGTCGTCGTCGCGTGGCCGGTCCTGGTGTTCGGCATGGGCTCACAGCGCTGGTTCCGCAACGACGAGTTGCGGATCTTCGCGGGTCGCGACGGCGGCGATATCGGCGACATCTTCCGCGCGCACGACGTCCACCCCGTCGCGCTGCCTGTTGTCGTGTTCCGACTCATGTTCAACGTGTTCGGACTTCGGTTCACGCCCTATCTGATGCTCGTCGTGACCATGCACCTCGGGGTCGCGACGATGCTGCGCGTCGTCATGCGGCGGGCCGGTGTGGGTCCGTGGATCGCGACCGCTGCTGCCGGGTCGCTCGTGCTGTTCGGGCCGGGTGAGGACAACATCCTCTGGGCGTTCCAGATCACCCTCCTCAGCTCGATCCTCCTCGGTCTCACACAGCTCGTGCTCGCCGACCACGACGGACCGTTGACACGTCGCGATGCGCTGGGCGTGATCGCCGGTGTCGGTGCGGTCATGTCGTCCGGCATCGGCCCGCTCATGGTGGTGGCCGTCGGGCTCGCCGCGCTCTCGCGGCGGGGCTGGCGCATCGCGCTCGTTCACGCCGCGCCCCCGGCGCTCGCCTACCTCGCCTGGACCGCGGTGGCGGATCCAGCGCGGTACCCGTTCGGGCGACCGGCGCTGTCGGTGGTGTGGGACTGGATCCGAGAGGGCCAGGTGGCCACGGCACGGGCGGTCGGTGGCACCACCGTGGTCACCCTGCTGCTCACCGCCCTCCTCGTGGTCGGGCTGTGGCAGCTGGCTCGCTCATCCACCATCGACGACCTCCGCCGCCGGGCATCGGTGCCGCTCGCGCTCCTCGCCTGCGGCCCGGTCCTGTTCGCGCTCACCGCACAGGTCCGGTGGGTCTTCGGGCTGGCGGAGGCCCGGGCGAGCCGTTACGTCTACATCGGGGCGGTGCTGCTCCTCCCCGCCCTCGCCCTCGCCGGCGACGCCATCGCCCGGCGATGGCGATCCGCGATGGTTCCGGTCGTGGCCCTGCTGCTCGTGAGCGTGCCTGGCAACATCACCGAGTTCAACTCCCCGCCGTTCGATGCCCGCTACTTCGACGGGCAACGGCAGACCGTCCTCGGTCTCCCTCGCACCGACCTCGCCGAACGCGTGCCACGGTCGGTGCGACCACTCCACGAGCCCCTCTCGCCGGACGAAGTCACGATCGGGTGGCTGCTCGATCTCCGGGACGAAGGCCGGCTGCCCGACGCCGGGGCGATCGATCCACGCGTCGAGGCTCTGTTCCCGATCCGGCTCGGCCTCGCCCAAGTGGACGGACCACTCGAGAACGCCGACTGCACCACGCACACGACGAGCGTCGACCTCTCGCTCGACGAGGGCGACCGATTCGCAATCCGCACACCCGCGTTGATCAGACTCCTCGAGAGCGGTGCCGTCGCGTCAGGGCCGCTGTATTTCGGCCCTCGGGACCAGGGAACCATCTCAGTCGAGCTCCCACTCGACATCCGGATCTCGCCCATCAGCCCCGGGGCGAAGCTGACGATATGTCGCTGAAGGTGTGCGCCTGCTCCAAGCGAGATGAGAAGTCGCCGTCCACACCGTCGAGGAGCATCTCGTGCGACAACGCGACGAAGCCACCGTGAACACCTTTGGGGAGTAGCGACATGATCTTCATCACCGCCAAGTTCTGGGTACGCCCGGAACACGCGGAGCAATGGCCCGAGATAACCCGCGTGTTCACCGACGCGACACGCAGCGAACCCGGGTGTCTGTGGTTCAACTGGTCCCGCAACGTCGATGATCCGACCGAGTACGTGCTCGTGGAGGCGTTCCACGACGCCGACGCAGGAGCGGCTCATGTGCAGTCCGACCATTTCGGGCAAGCTCGCGTTGACCTACCGTCGTACCTGGTCGAGACACCTCGCATCATCAGCCAGGTCGTCGACCAGGACGACTGGGCCGAGCTCGGCGAGCTGCGCGTCGGCTGAGGCGCGCTGCGCATCGACAGCGACTCGACGGGAGAACTGATGGCGAACTACTTGCGCCCAGCGACGAACGGACCCCGGCGGTTGCGCGAGCTTCTCTCGGCCCGTGCTCCGGTGCTCGCGCCCGGCGTGTACGACGCGCTCGGCGCTCGCCTCGTCGAGGAAGCCGGGTTCGACGCGGTGTACATGACCGGCTTCGGCACCGCCGCGTCGTTGCTCGGCCGGCCCGACGTCGGCCTCGTGACGATGGGCGAGATGGTCGACAACGCGCACCGCATCGCTCGAGCCTGCGAGTTGCCAGTCATCGCCGATGCCGACACCGGTTATGGCAACGCGATCAACGTGGTCCGGACCGTGCAGGAGTACGAGCAGGCCGGCGTCGCCGCGATCCATCTCGAGGACCAGGTCGCGCCCAAGAAGTGCGGACACCTGGAAGGCAAACAAGTCGTACCGACCGACGAGATGCTCACGAAGATCCGCGCCGCGACCGCAGCGAGACAGTCCTCCGAGTTCATCATCATCGCCCGCACCGACGCCCGCGCCGTCGAAGGGCTCCCGGCCGCCCTCGACCGCGCCCGCCGTTACCGCGATGCGGGGGCGGACGTGCTCTTCGTGGAGGCGGCGAGGACGGAGGAAGAGATCGAGACGGTCGCGTCCGAACTGGCCGACGTACCTCTGCTGTTCAACTGGGCCGAAGGAGGAAAGACCCCTCCGGTCCCCTACGACCGGCTGCGCGATCTCGGCTTCGCCATCGTCATCTATCCGATCAGCACGTTGCTCACGGCGACAGCGTCGATCCGCCAGGCGCTCGCAGACATCGCGGCGGCCGGGACCCCGATCCCGATCATGGATCGGCTTCCCCGGTTCGCGGAGTTCCTCGAGTTCATCGGAATGCCCGAGATCAGCGAGCTCGAGAAGCAGTTCCTCTCGTAACGTTCAGCGACCGACAAGGAGGCGGCATGGCCGACACGTTCCCGAAGGCGAGCATCTCCACCGAGCTCGCGCGTCGCATGGTCGACGCTGCCGAAGCAAAGGCGAACGAGATGGGCATCCCGTTCGTGATCGCAATCGTGGACGAGAGCGGGGTGCTGAAGGCGTTCAGCCGCATGGACGGTGCCGCGCTCCTCAGTGTGCAGGTGGCGCAGGACAAGGCGTACACCGCCGTCGGATTCGGCCTCCCCACCGACGGATGGTTCGACTTCATCAAGGACGATGCGCCCCTGTCAGCCGGCGCGACCGCGGGGATCGATCGCCTCGTCGTGTTCGGAGGCGGCTTTCCGATCAACATCGATGGCACGCGCGTCGGCGCGATCGGCGTCAGCGGCGCGCACTGGAGCCAGGACATGGAAGTCGCGGAAGCCGGACTCGGCGTGCTGGGGTAGGAGGGGTCGCGTCTGTGTCGCCTGACCCACGGATCCGGTGGCTGAGTCGACACAGACGCGCCAGGACGAAACTCTGTGTCGACTCAGCGACGTGTTTCCGTGGCTGAGTCGACAATGTGCGCGGCGCCGGCGTCTGCGGTCAGCCCACCGCGATGGGCAGCTGTCGAGGACCGCGCACTTGTCCCGGCGACCAGGTCACTGCGTCGGGGTCGGCAAGCGAGAACGAGGGGAAACGAGCCAGCCATGTCTCCAACGCGACACGAAGCTCCATGCGCGCGAGATGCGAACCGATGCAGCGGTGCACGCCGAGACCGAACGCCGAGTGCCGATTGATCTCACGATCGATGATGACGCGATCGGCGTCTTCGAAGGCGCTCGGGTCGCGGTTCGCAGCAGGGAAGGAGAGCAGCACCCAGTCATCGGCCTTCATCGGGCAGCCGTGCCAGTCCATGTCATCCTTGACGAGCCGCGCCATCGTCACGGGTGAGTAGGCCCGCAGCAGTTCCTCCATGGCGATGGGCAACAGGTCGGGCTCGGCCACGAGCCGTTTGCGGTCCGCCGGCGTCTTGGCGAGGTGCCATATCGATGCGCCGATCGCGCTCCAGGTGGTGTCGATGCCGGCCAGCAACAGCAAGGCCATCGATCCGACGATGTGGGACGCGTCGAGCTTCACGCCGTCCATCTCCGCATCGATGAGAAAGGACGTGAGGTCGTCACGCGGTGTGCGGAGGTGATCGTCGATCTGAGCGCTCAAGTAGCCGAACAACCCCTGCATCCGCTCGAACCGCACCTCGAGCGGCTCGTTGATCCCTTCGAGGGTGTTGTGGACGAACCCACGAAACAGCTCTGCATCCTGTGGCGGGAACCCGAGCATGTCGGCGATGACCCGGACCGGAATGTGCTGCGCGAAGTCAGCTGCGGCATCCACGACCGGCCGTCCCTCGAGATCGTCGAGCAACGACTCGCAGTAGTCGCGCGTGCCCGGTTCGAGCTTGGTGATCGCGCGGCGGCGCGAACGCGGGAAGCAGCACCCGACGGGCGCCGTGGTGGAACGGCGGGTCCGACGAGATCGGTGGCGCGATACCGACGGGCGCGAGCTCTCGTGGCGGACGGTGGTTGCCCATGACCACCGACCGGGACGTGAAGTGCTCGGTGTCGTAGGCGATCTCGGCCACCTGGTCGTGACCGACCGGCAGCCAGCCGCCTCCATAGCGGTCGGTGTGTGCGATGGGGCACCGCTCGCGGAGATCCTCGATGATCGGGTACGGGTCGGCGGCCCACTCGTCGGCCGTGTGATCGAAGTCGGTTGCGAAATCCGAGACCGGACCGATGATGACCTCGTTGTTGAAGCCCATCGGCTCCTCGTCTATCTCGTCCGCGAGCGACGCGAACCGCTCGTCGACCGATTGCGGTCGAGCGTCTTGTTCGGCCATCCTCAGTCCTCCGTGATCGTGATCGCGCGTTCGGGGCAGTTCAGGACCGCGCGTCGGGCCAGCTCCTCGCGGCCCGCCGGAACGATGCCGTCATTCGTCTCGTGCGAGTTCCCGATCTCGTCGGGCTCGAACAGATCGGGCGCGAGGTCGTAGCAACGGCCGTGCCCCTCACACCTCGTCTCGTCCACGTGCACCCTCATCGCGGTCCTTCCACACCACTCGCTCCGGGAACCATGGCCTCCGGCGCTCCGTCCCGCAAGGGTCGTTTGCCACACTGACCTGCACGCTTCACTCGTCGCGCCTGGTTTCGCGCGCGACGACGATGGCACGGCCGACCCCCTCGGCGACGAGGTCGACGTCGAACACCGTATGGGCACAGATCATGTGGACGTCGCGGTGGAGCCGCTGCAGCTCGTGGTCGAGGTAGTGCACCGACGCGCCGCTCGACGCCAGGATCTCGCGCACCACGTCACGGCAGCGGCGCACGATGTGGGCGATCGCCAGACGGAGGTGCTGCTGGCCGAGCGAGTCGAGGTCGATCGTTCCGTCGCAATGCGCCTGCATGCGAGCTGCGACGTCACGCACGAGCGTCTCGGCGAAATCGACCTCGACCCTGAGGTTCGCGAGGCGGACCTGCGTCGGCACCCGCGCACTCTGGGTCCGTTTCGTGCCGAACATGATCCGTCCGAAGAGCAGCTCCTCGAAGAGCTCGAGCGCTCGCTGCGCCGCGCCAACCGCGGGCAGCGCCGCAGTCAGCGACAGGAAGGGCGGGATCGGGATGCGCAGGAGGTACGGGTCTCCGGGCCGGGCGAGCGCGTGCGGGGGCGGCATGAGCGAGACCCGCTGCGGTGGGACGGACACGTCCGTGGCGACGATGTCGCGGCTGCCGGTGGCCGCCATGCCGTCGACGTGCCAGGTGTCCTTCACCTCCACTTGGTCCTGCTCGACGAGGAACAGCCGTACGGCGTCGTCGCCTTCGAACTTGCCGCTCAGCAGCACCAAGTCCGCGTGGCAGATCCCGGTGCCGAACTGCCAGTGACCCGAGAGTGAGTACGTGCCATCGTCCGCCCGAACGGCGCGGCCGCTGGGGTTGACCGTTCCGGGGGCGAGTACGAAGGGATGCGCGCCGAAGATCTCGTCCTGGAGCTCGTCGGGGAACATCGTCAGCAGCCAGTTGTGCTCCATGTAGAAGGTGGTGATCCACCCCATCGACGGATCAGCGTGCGCCACGGCGAGCGCGATGTCGACGTACGTCGACATGTCGATCTCGTAGCCGCCGTATCGAGCCGGTACGAACGAGCGGAACACACCGGTCGCTTTGAGCGCGTCAATGACCTCGTCGAGGGGCCGGCGCTGCGCCTCGGCCTCGAACGACGTCGACGCGATCATCGGTACGACCGCGCGCACACGCTCGACGAGACCTTCGGCCGGCGTACCCGTGTGCTCCGTGGCCATCGTCAGCTCCGCGGTCCGATGAACTTCTCGATCTGGCCGGTGTCGAAGTACTCGTAGGCGCGACTGATCATCCCGTCGCGCACGTAGCCGACGAAGCAGACCTCCATTTGACCGACGAACCCGTCCGGCCGGGTCACGTAGATCGTGTGCTGCTGCACGAAGCCGCCCTCGAAGACGCGCACACGGCGATCCTTGAAGCGCGTCTTGGGGAGCAGCTCCATCCCCTTCTTCAACATCGCCAGGTTGTCAGCGCGCGATTGGTAGAGGCGGTCGTGGCTGTGCCAGATCACGGCCTCGGGCGCGTAGCACGATTCGAGCCGCTCGTAGTCTTTCTGCTCGATCGCGTCGAAGAACCGGTCGCAGAGCTCGAACGTCTGCCAGTCCTTCCTCACTCCGCCCCCTCTCGACCCGCCCACTCGGCGAACTTCGACGAGTCCATGTACTCGTCGATGCGGGTGATCCGCCCGTCCTTGCACGTGGCGACGATGCAGATCCACAACGCTCCCCTATGACCCGTGTTCATCACCCCGTTCAGCGTGTACTGGATCACGAACCCGTCGTGGAAGGTGTTGATGATGCGGTCGTTGTACGTGCGCCTGCGCTGGCCGCTGTAGCTGTCGGCGTACCGTGCCAAGTTCTCGTCGCGCGTCGTCTCCCGTCCGAAGACGTTGTGCCACACGATGCAGTCGTCGGCGTAGAGGCGGTCGAGCACATCGACACGACCGTCCTGGTAGGCGTCGAAGAAGGCGTTGCACAGCTCCCGGATCTCGTACTCATCCATCAGCGGGACACGAACTTTCCCGAGTCGAGATACTCGTACAGCTTCACGATCTTGCCATCGTGGACCTCACCGACGAGGCACGCCGACAGCGACACCGTCGAACCGTCGTGCGCGACGACGTTCAACGTGTACTGCGCGATGAACCCGTCGTCGAACGTGCTGATGATTCGGTCGTTGTACGTGCGGCGGCGATGGAGGCGCTTGCCTTTGACCAGCGCCTCGAGGTTCTGCTCTCGGGTCGACTCCTGATTCGTGACGTTGAACCACATGGTCATCTCGGGGGCGTAGCACGCGTCGACGGTGGCGATGTCGCCTTGCTCGAGTGCGTCGAACAGCGCGTGGCACAACCGGCGGTGCTCGGTGTCGACTGAGGCCACGCCTAATCGCCAGGGAGCTCAGGCGGTCGTAGCACGCACGGACTGTATACAACTCGGCGTCGCCTGCAAGAGAGTACGAACCGTCCTGCAACTGCGCGACCGAAGATGGTGTGCAATGGATACAGGACAGGCCCGAGCGCGGTGCTGCCGCTCTCGCGGCCGCGAGCATCGACGAGTGAACCTCCATCCCACCGACTGGTTGGGCAGGCTCACGACCCTGTTCCACCGCTTCCGACGCGCGCACATTGTCGCCTCAGCCACGGAAACAGGTCGCTGAGGCGACACAGACGCGTCGCGCGCGAACTCTGTGTCGTTTCAGCCACCGCAACCGTGCTTCAGCAGACACAGACGCGCGCACGCCGGTCTGTGTCGTTTCAGCCACTACAACGGTGGCTCAGCAGACACAAACGCGAGCGATCCATCGTCTGTGTCTGGTCAGCCACCGAAATCGGTCGCTCAGTCGACAATGTGCGCGATGCGGGCGCCCGCCCGTTACCGCATCGCCCGGAAGGCGGCGCGGACTTCGTCGACGTAGATCGCGGGACGTTCGAACGCGGCGAAGTGCCCGCCGTGTTCGGGTTCGTTCCAGTAGCGGATGTCGCTGAACTGCTTGTCGGCCCAGCGGCGCGACGGCCGGAAGATCTCCTTGGGGAATCGCGTGCACCCCACCGGGATGTCGACCTTGTCGATCCGCATGCGGTTGAAGCTCTCCCAGTACAGCCGAGCCGAAGACGCACCGGTGCCGGGCAGCCAATAGGCCATCACGTTGTCGAGCATTCGATCGCGACCGAACACATTCTCGGGATGGCCGTCGCAGTCCGACCACGCATACAGCTTCTCGACGATCCAGGCGCACTGTCCCGCCGGCGAATCGACCAGGCCGTATCCGAGCGTCTGCGGACGCGTCGACTGCTCCTTGGAGTATCCCGAGTCCCACTTCTGGTAGAAGTCGAGCGCATCGAGCGCGTCGCGCTCTTGATCCGTGAGATCGTCCATGGTTTCCGGGTCCGGCAGCGCGATCACCATGTTGAGATGAATGCCGACAACGCGCTCGCGATCGAGCATGCCGAGCGCAACGGTGACTCCCGCACCCCAGTCACCGCCTTGCGCGCCGTATGCGGTGTAACCAAGACGCGCCATCAACTCGGCCCACGCCGCCGCGATCCGTTCGATGCCCCAGCCCTGCCGTGCGGGTTTGCCGCTCCACCCGTAGCCGGGGAGCGACGGGCACACCACGTGGAACGCGTCACTCGCATCTCCACCATGCGCCACCGGATCGGTCAGCGGTCCGATCACGTCGTGGAACTCGGCGACCGACCCGGGCCATCCGTGCGTGATCACGAGGGCGAGCGCGTCCGGGTGCGGCGACCGCACGTGGAGAAAGTGGATATCAAGTCCGTCGATCGCAGTGCGGTACTGCGCAAAGGCGTTGAACCGCGCTTGCGCCGCCTCGAGGTCGTAGCCCTCACCCCAGTAGTCGCACAGCCCGCGTACGTAGGCGAGCGGGACACCTTGGGTCCAGTCGTCCACCGTCTCTGCATCGGGCCAACGCGTCCGTGCCAAACGTTCACGCAGATCGTTCGCCTCGTGGTCGGAGATCCGAACCTCGAAGGGCGTGATCATCGACATGGCCTGCAGTCTGTCGCATGACGCGACAACCACGGCTACGGCTCCACTGAGGTCGCCCAGTCGACGAGCGTGTCGGTGAACAGCTGCGGGTCTTGGCCGTGCATCGAGTGCCCCATGTGTTCGAACGACCGGTAGTCGACGGCGACACCCGCCTCGCCCAGCAGCTCGAGCGCGCGCTTGGCTTGCAGGTCCGAGAGCGCACCCATGAGGAACCCGGTTGGCTCGTCGACAAGGCGGAAGTGGTGGGTCAACAGCACCGGAACCTTGACCGAACGCAGCATGCGCTCGTGGTCACAGGACGCCGCGACCGAGCCGGTCCAGAACGCGCCCCCCCACTCGGGGTCGTACTCCTTGAGGTTCTGCGGCGGTTCTGCCGGTGGAGAGAACAGCGCCTGCATCCACGCGGGCAGGATGTCGGGAGCGGCGGCTACGACACCGTCCCAGTCGCCGATGTTCCACTGGTCGCCGAGGTGGGTGGACCAGAGATGAAACACCGCGCCGATGCCTTGACGAACTCCTTGGCCTGTCGCCGGCTGCACCTCGGAGGCGAACAGCGGCGGGTCCTCGTAGTGGGCGGCGATGACCTGCCCGGGCTTGGCGTACGCCGACAGCCACGCCGACAGCACGCCGCCGGACGAGAGGCCACTGACGAACGTCGGTCTGCCGATGACGACGTCGATGAAGCGGACGAGGTCGTTGCCCATGTTGTCAAGCGTGTAACGGCCCGGTGTCCGGGTGGACCGGCCTTGGCCGCGCAGATCGACGGCAAACGCGTTGAAGTGTTGGGCAAGGAGCGGCAGCGATTGCTCGTAGCCCCACCACGACTCGGTCTGTGCCGGGATCAGCAGCAGCGCGGGCTTCGACGCGTCGCCAAGTGTGGCGTAGTTCATCTGCACCTCGCCGAGGTCGACGAGCCGCTCGGGGAACGTGTGCGGTAGGTAGGTCTCGGCTGGGTTGTGCGGTCCGAACCGATGTCGATACGTAGCCATCATGCGAACCTCGGGAACAACGTCGCGGCGGTGCCGCGATCGATCTGCTGTCGAGCGGCGACGTCGAGGTCGAACGTCTCGTACATCCGCGTCATGGCGGCGACGACGAGGTCGGATGCGTACGGCCAGTCGCTGCCGAACGTGATGTGTTCAGGGGTCGTGAACGCGAGCAGGCTCGGCAGTGCGGTCGGTGTTCCCGACAGCGCGATGTCGAAGTAGTACCGGTGCAGCAGACGGAGCCCCTCGGCGACATCGCCATTGCCGGACGCAGCGAGCGCGATGCGGTAGGCGGCGTACGGGACGATTCCGCCGGCGTGGGAGAGGATGAAGCGCGCGTCGGGGCTCCGGTCGAGCGTCCCGGTGCGGCCGAGGTTGAGCGCAGCTCGTGTCGTATCGAGCAGGAAGTCGGCGATGAACGGCGGGATCCCTTCGATCGCGTCGAGGCCCGGCAGCACCGACGGGTGCACGAAGACGACCGCGGCACGGCGCTGCAGCTCGTCGAAGATCGGATCGAAGCGCGGATCGCCGAGATAGATGCCTCGGTGGTTGGCGAGGAGGACGACGCCGTCGGCGCCGAGCGTGTCGAAGGCTCGGTCCAGCTCGGTGAGCGCGCCGTCGACGTCGGGCAAGGGAAGGGTTGCGAAGAACCCGAACCGGTCAGGGTGGTCGTGCGTCATCTGCGCGGCGTAGTCGTTGACGTGTCGCGCCATCGCGCGCGCGTCCGCACCGTCGCCGAGGTGAACGCCGGGGGTCGACACCGACAGCACGGCAGCCGCGATGTCGTGGCGGTCCATCACGAACAGCGTGGCTTCCGGGTCCCACGCGGGGATCGGCAGCCCACCGGCGGCGACACCCTTGCCGCGCAGCCAGTGCGCGTAGTCCGGCGGGACGACGTGGCTGTGCGTGTCGATACGACCCACGGTTGTCAGAGGACGAACTCGGGTTTGGTGGTGCCGAGCAATTCACCGCCGACGGCCTTGGCAAGAGGGTCGGGGACGAGGAAGGCGTGGCCAAGGCCGGTCTGCAGGTCCTGGAACCGGGCGTGGAGCGGGTGGTCGACGAACGCGGTACGGCCGGATGCAGCCCGGTACAGCCCGACGCAGGCGTCGGCGACGCGCTCGCAGCCGCGGTTCATGTTCCATCGCAGGCGAGCGCGCTGGCCCGTGCTGGGCGTCTCGCGTTCGGTGGCCATGTCCCACATCGTCTGCGCGTCCGTGCGCAGCACGGTGATGGCGGCGTCGAGGTCCCAGAGCGCGTCGGCGAGGCGACGCTGGCTCAGTGGCTCGTCCGCGACTCGCCCGCCGCCGGTCAGCACTCGGTCCTTCGAGTGATCGATCCAGGCGTCGATGAACCCGCGAGCCGAGCCGAGGATCGAGGCCGCGAGCGCCATGTTGAACACGACCGACTGCGGAAGCCGGTAGAGGATGCCTTCGTTGCGGTCCTGACCCGGCAGGTTGGCGCCCATCGCGTAGTCGAGGTGCGACTGCGTCATGTGGTCGGGGACGAACGTCTCCTCGACGACGATGTCGTTGCTGCCCGTCGCCTTGAGGCCGGCGACGTGCCAGTTGTCCTCGATCCGGTACTGGTGGGGTAGGAGCAGGAAGGAGCGGAAATCGGGCACGTCGCCGGCACGGACGACGGCGCCGAGGTTGACGCCGCAGCAGTGGTCGCAGCCGGACGAGAATGACCACCGACCCCACACGAGGTAGCCGCCGTCGACCTTCTGGGCGGACCCGGTCGGGTAGTACGACGAGCTGTGCATCGTCGACGGATCGTCGGCCCACATCGCCTCTTGGGCGCGCTCGTCGAAGAGGGCGAGCTGCCACGGGTGCACGCCGATCACGCCGGCCACCCATCCCGCAGAAGGGTCCACCCGCGAGAGCTCCATGACAGCATCGACGAACTCGATGATGTGGACCTCGCCACCGCCCCACCGTGCGGGCTGCAACGACCGCAGGATGCCCGACTCGAGCATCGCCTTCCAGACGGCATCGGGCAGACGCCGCTGGTCCTCGCCCTCGGCGCGTGCGGCAGCGAGTTCGGGTGCGAGCCGCTGGGCGATCGTGACGAGGGTCATGCGTGCTCCATTTGCAGCGCGGCGAGCAAGGCGCGGGTTCGGCCGTGCTCGTCGTCGTTCCCGCTGATGATCGAGACGCGCACGTCGGTGACGCCCGCCCGCGCGTAGGCGACGATGCCGTCGACGACGACTTCTTCGGTGCCGGCGATCAGCAGGTCTTCCGGCGCGGCCACGCCTTCGGCCGCTAGAACCGCCTGGTACGCAGGCAACGTGCCGTAGACCTTCTGTTCGGCAGCGGCTCGCGCTCGTGCGGCGTCGACGTCGTCGGTGACGCACACGCTGATGCCGGCGAGGATGCGCTTGCCGTCGACAATCGGCTGAACGCGCCCGGCGATCGTCCTCGGTCCCGTCATCCAGAGCGCGACGCCGTCGGCCTTTGCTGCCGCGAGCCGCAGCATGCGCGGTCCGAGTGCGGCGACGAGCACCGGTGGCGGCGGCGCGTCGATCTGTACGGCGCCCTCGTTCCGCAGCAGCGGCCCCAGCGCTTCGAGGTAGGCAGCCGTGTCCGAGTACGGCGTGGCGTACGACTCGCCGAACAGCATCTCGACGACGACCTGGTGCGACGGCCCGACACCCAGCACGAGACGACCGCCCGTCGCTTCCTGCACGGTCAGCGTGTGCATCGCGAGCACGATCGGGTGGCGCCCGTAGATCGGCACGACCGACGTGCCGAGCTCGATGCCGGGCGCATCAGCGGCGACGATGGCGAGCGCGGTGAGGCTGTCGAGTGCGAACACCTGCGAGAGCCAGAGGCCCGCAAGACCGTCGTCCACCGCCTCGCGCGCGACGGCGCGGACCGACTCGATCGTGTGGTGGTTGCCGCCACCGTTGCGATGGATACGCATGCTGATGCTCCTAGACGTCGGCGTTCACGTGCGCACCTGACCTCCGCGCGGCGCCGCGCTCACGTTTCGGCGAAGGAATGAAGGATGCCCGGGTACATGGGCTCGGCGGGTGGCTTGTGACCCCAGATGCTCTGCGCGTCGTGGACGCCGACCTCCCACGTGTCATCGTCGACCACGAGACCACCGGTGCCGTACTCGATCTCGAAGCCGGACGGCGTGCGCACGTAGAACGACGTCATCAGGTCGTTGGTGTGGCGGCCCAGCGTCATCGCGAGCCGGAGGTGCCGCGCGTTGACGACGTCGAGGGCGGTACCGACATCGTCGAGGGTCTTCACCTCGAGCATGAGGTGATGGATCCCGACCATCCCCGGCACCGATGCCAATGCGACGGTGTGGTGGCGCGCAGCGTGGCCCGCGCAGTGGAGGAACCGCAAGCTCAGCCCGGACTCGATGGAGTCGGACGGCCGGAACCCGAGCACGTCGGTGTAGAAAGCCTCGGCTGCGTCGAGGTCCGGGACGATGAGCACGACGTGGCCGAGTCCCTGCTTGCCGGTGACGAAGCCGGACATCGGGCGTCCAGGCGCGAACGGCGGACCATGCTCGATGGCGGTGACGAGCTCGTGCCGGAATCCGAACGGGTCGACGAACGCGTCGTCCTTCACGGCGGTACCGGTGGCTTCGATGGCCGCGATCGTCGCGGCGAGGTCGTCGACCTCCCAGCCCAGGTAGGCGAGGTCGTCTTGGTCGCTCGGGTGGATGGTGATGCGCCACGTCGCGTCGTCGACCCGCAACCGCACCGCGCCGTCAGGACCGTCGGAGGCAAGCTGAGCGCCGAGAACCTCGGGGCCGAACCGGCGCCACTCCTCCGCGTGGGGCGAGCAGAAGCCGATGTACGCCAAGTTGCGGATCATGAGCGGGCTCCAAAATTTCTGTAGTGATCGCTACACTAAGTCGGCGTGGCTGGTAACGTCAATGCGTGGCCGAGGCGAGACGCAAGCGTGCCAACGGCGAGGTGTCGCGTGAACGCATCCTCGACGCCGCTGCGGAAATCGCCGGCGAACGGGGCTACGAAGGCACAAGCATCAACCTCATCAGTGAGCGGTCGGGCCTGCCTGCGAGCTCGATCTACTGGCACTTCGAGGACAAGGACGAGCTGATCGCCGCGGTCATCGATCGCAGCTTCAACCAATGGGAAGCGGCGTTGACCACACCGGCCTCCGTTCCCCGAGGCGCCACGGCGGAACAGCAGTTCCACCTCCAGATGCAGCGGACGGGTGCGGCGATCTCGGAGTTCTCCGACTTCCTCCGTCTGGGGCTGATGCTCATTCTCGAGCGGCGGCCCGAGGAACCGACCGCACGGCGCAAGTTCGTCGAGGTCCGTCGCGTCGCGTCGGACCGAGCGCGGACGCTGTACGCCACGCTGTTCGCCGATCTCGACGGTGACGACATCGAATCCCTCGTGACGCTGACGATGGCGTTGGCCGACGGGTTGTTCGTGGCGCAGGAAACCGGCGAGGTCGAGCTCAGCGGCGCCTTCGACCTGCTCGCCACCGCGGTGCTCGCCACCGCCGAGCAACTCCGCGCCAAGCGTCGTGCCGGTTCGAAGAAGAGTCACCAACGGAGTCGCCGGCCTAGTCGCCGCTGATCAGAAGAAGTTGCTGAGGTTGCGAGACAGGATCACGGTCTGCTCGAGGTAGATCGTGCGCGCCGCGATCCGGAACGACTCGCCCACTCGGCGCAGCACATCGCGCCGCGACCCGACCCAGGTGTCCTCCTCCGAGTTGAGTCGAGTGCGGTACAGCAAGAAGTTCGACGCGACCGTCAGGTGCGCGCCGTCGTCGTCCAGCACGCGAACGTTCGTGATCAGCCGGCGTGTGCGCGACGGCGGATCCTCCGCCCACGATCGGCCGGACATGAGCTTCTTCACCCGCCCCGCGAGCAGCGGCTTGGTGTCGTCGAAGAACGCCATCTCGCCCGGCTTGGTGAACTCCTGGTCGACCTCGCCCTGCAGCCGCGTGCGCCGGATCGGCATGAAGTACGACGCGTCGTCCGCGAACAGGTCGAGCCATTCCTCGTAATGGTGGCCATCGAGGAGGGCGGCCTCGTCGTAGAGGAACTGCTCGACCTCATGCTGACGCACCATGGCCGCGACGCGGTTCTCGCTCACCGGTTCCGTCGTGTCGATCGCCATCTCCCCCTCCCTCTCAAATGACGTCCGGCGGCATGGTCACGTCGCGCAACTCGTCCCAGCCGAGTCCCTTCATCCACTGCGCCCACGAGTGGTAGGTCCACAGTTGGCCGTACTCGCTCGTGAGGCCGTCGATGTGGGCAAGGCCGTCCTCCTTGATGACCTTGCCGCGGCCCACGCCCATGTTCACGAGGTGCTTGACGCGCCGCGACGCGACGCCGCTGCGTCTGCTTCGTCGCTTGGCCCCAGTTCTCACCGTCCTCCTGCTCGAGGACGCCTGCCGGTCCGAAGATGCGGATCTGCATCGTGGTGAAGAAGTCCCGCACCTCCTTCGGCTGGGTCTGATCGGTGAACGAGAACCACCAGATCTCCGTCGAGGTCGGTGTGCGTGGGATGCGTAACGAGATCTGGTTCGTCGTCGTGACCCACGTCGTCGGGAAGATGCTCGGGTGACCGGCCACGGTGATGCCCACCGGACCGAGCGCTGCCCGCGCCTCGGGGTTGTCTCGCCATGACGGATCGAAGTCGACATCGCCCGACGAGCCGGCGCGCGGGCCGCCGATGGCGTGGCCGTACTCCCCGAGCACGACGACCTGGTCGAACTTCGTGCCCGTGATGCCGCCGATCGGGATGTCGAGCGACCCGCCGCTCTGCATCTCCAGACCGGACAGGTCGATGGTCTCGGCGGAGGAACCTGCCATGCCCGCGTCGGCGCCGTCGCCGCCGAACACACCGGGTTGGAAGGCCGACGCATGCGTGACCTGCGGGTGGTACCAGTCGAACAGGTTGTCGAGCGCGAACTTCCAGTTGCAATCGATGACGAACTTCTGGATGCCTGGCACAACAGCCATGTCGCCTCGACACGCCAGCAGATCGAGTCCCAGGCGCCCCGCGGCACCCAGGTACTCCTCGAGCGGCGGTGCAGTCGCATCGTTGGTCCCGAAGACGAAGCCCTTGTAGCTCGCCACCTGCGCGACAGGGGGCAGCCCGTGCTCGGCCTTGATGAGCTCACCGTCGTAGAAGTTCTTGAATCCCGGGACACCCTTGAGTGTCCCGTCGATGCCGTACGACCAGCCGTGGTACGTGCACAGGAAGCTCTTGGCGTTGCCTTCCTCCGCTCGGCACACCGCGTTCCCCGGTGCGCGCACGTGTTGAGCAGAGCGCGGACGCGGCCGTCCTTCTGGCGCACGACGAGCACGTTGTCGCGACCCATCACCGACTGGAAGAAGTCGCCGGCGTTCCGGATCTGCGTCTCGTGGCACAGGAACAGCCACGCCCGGGCAAAGATCCGCTCCATCTCGAGCTCGAAGATCTCCGGGTCGCTGTAGATCCGGCGATCCACCTCGCCGCGCTCGAGTGAGACGAAGTCGTCGAACGCGTCGACCGGCACCGTCATGCTGGTTCCCCTTTGCGATCGAGCCCGCTCGGAGCCCGCCCATTACTAGAATGGTCACTACAGTAACATGGGCGACGCCGTTCGACGGCCTCCAGCGACGAGCCGGTGGTCACTCGTCGATCGCGGCGTACACGCAGGTCCAGAAGTCCTGGATGACGGCCGGCGGCGGGAACGCGCTGACGAACATGTCGGTGGTGAGCACGATGCCGACGAGCTCCTTCGCAGGGTCGTTGGCCCATGAGGTGCCGAGCCCGCCTGCCCACCCGTAGCCCCCGGGCGCGGGCCCGAGACCGCGGCGTCGGACCTGCACACCGACGCCGAAGCCCCAGCCCTGTGAGCCGTCGGGCGAAGGTCCGGGCACGCCATGCTCCATGCCGAGGTGATCGGTCGTCATCGCCTCCACCGACGCGCGGGAGAGCAGACGCGAGCCGTTCGGCAATCGACCGCCCGCGAGCAGCATGCGGCCGAACGCATACAGGTCGTCGAGAGTGGAGACGAGGCCGGCGGCCCCGGAAGGAAACGCCGGTGGTGTTGCCCACTGGCCGCGGGGCGCGTCGTACACCTGACGGACCCCGGTATCCGGGTCGGTGCTGTAGCAGGATCCGAGGCGGTCCACATCGACCGTCGAAAACCCGGTGTCGACCATCCCCAGCGGCTCGAACACGCGGGTGTGGAGGAACTCCTCCAGAGGTCGACCCGCGGCGCGGGCGATCAACACGCCGAGCACGTCAGAGCCGGTGTTGTAGAGCCAGCGCTCGCCAGGCTGATAGAGCAGTGGCAGCCGGGAAAGCCGACGCATCCACTCGTCGGGAGGCGGCGGTACCTGCGGTTCGGGAGGACCGGCACCGAGTCCGAGCTCGTCCATGGCCGAGAGCAACGGCTGCGGCCACGGCGCCTCGAAGTCCATCCCGAGTCCCAATCGGAACGTGAGCACGTCGTGCACCGTCATCGGCCGGCGGGCCGGCACTGTCTCGCCGTCGAGGGGACCACGCGCATCGACGAGCACCTGGCGATCGGCGAGCTCCGGCAACAGGTCATCGACCGGATCGTCCAACCGCAGCCGGCACTCCTCGACCAAGATCAATGCTCCAACCGCCACGACCGGCTTGGTCATCGACGCGATCCGGAACAGGCTGTCCCGCGCAATCGGTTCCGGTTCGCCACGCGTCAGGCTCCCTGCCACCCCGTCGTGGACGTCATCGCCACGAGCAGCGAGCCACGCCACGCCCCCTACCCCGTCCTGCTCGACATGCTGCGCCATTGCGGTCCGCAGACGCTCGACCTTCCCGGAATCGAAGCTGCTCATGCTCATACGACGTTGTGACTCACCCGGCCTCATCGGCCGATCCAACCTGGCGCGTCAAGATCAGAAGCCTCGCGCGATGTCGTCTGCGAGAGCCTCGAGGTAGGGCAGCGCGGCGCGGTCCTTCGCCCGATCGGCGGCGCGCTTCGAGGCGATGATGTCGTCCAGCGCCGCAACCAGCGTGGCGACGCCGTCTCCGAAGTCGACCTCGACCGCGCGGTTCGCCAAGCCATCAAAGCCATCCGGAAAGCCCGCGGGGAACAGGGTGAGGTCGAGATCCCCCGCAGCGGTGGTGAGGTTCAACATCAGTGGCTGAGCAGCGAGGAAGTCGCCATCGCACGGGAACTCGACGCCGTCCGGTTGATTCTCCGTGCGGATGCGCGCGTTCAACTCGCGCAGCGCTCGCGCGAGTTGATTGAGGTTCCTTCGATCGCGAGCGGGCGTGATGTCGACATCCTCAGTGGGGAGGACCGAGCCATGCGCCGTGGCCGCTATCCCGCCGATGAGCACGTACGCGACCCGATGACGCTGCAATGTTTCGAGGATCCGCTCGAGGTCGAAGCTCACCGCTTGCGGGCTTTGCCGCGGGCTCGCCGTTGCTGGGCCGCAACGTGTGCCATGTGAGCGATCCGCTCGCTCGGTGACAGACGGAGCATTCGGCGGATCTGGGCGCGATCGACACCGTCGTCCGGTTCCCGCGCTCGTCGGAGTGAGTGGTCAAGCATCGAGCGGATCACCGAGGCCCGACTCCGGCCGAGGATGCGTGCGCGACGATCGATGTCGTCGAGCACGTCGGGAGGAAGCCGGACCGCAACCCGCTCGCCGACAGCCGGCCGGCCCCTCCCTCTGACGACCGTGTCCGGCATGCTTGTCATTATACGGCGCCGTTTATCAACGCAGGTAGTCGCGCCTGCGGCCCGCCGCGTCATCGGCCACCTTGCGGGGATCGGTCGGTGTCTACGCAGGCATGGGAGTGCGGCAACGTGGTGCGGAAGATGACGCGAAGGCGATCATCGCCGGACGCCCCCGACGCGGTGCTCACGACGGGGAGCCTCATGCTTCGGCCCAGGTACTGTCCGGCGGCGATGGTTGAAGTTCACTTCGACGCGCTGGAGCGCCTTGCCCTGAGCGACCTTTTCGACGAACTCGGGCCCGACGTACCCACGCTGCTCGACGGCTGGACCGCGCGCGACCTCGCTGCTCACCTCGTGCTGCGTGAGCGTGATCTCATCGCTGCTCCGTGCCTCGTCCTTCCGGGAGGATTCCAACAGTTCGCCGAGCGACGCAGAATGAGGATGGCGCAGCAGAGGGAATTCGGATGGCTCGTCGCGCGCATCCGGTCTGGCCCCCCTCCCGGATTCTTTCGCATCGGATGGGTCCGCTCCGTGCCGAACCTGAACGAGTTCTTCGTCCACCATGAGGACGTGCGCAGAGCGAACGGCGGAGGGCCTCGCATCGACCTCATGCCCGCGATGGAGGCTGCTTTGTGGCGAAACGTTCGCCAAGGCGGCCGCTACCTGAGTCGCAGGCTGCGCCAGGTCGGGTTGGAGATCGGGTGGGCGGGAACCGAAGAACGGATCACGGCGCGGAAGGGCACACCCACTGTTCGCGTGAGCGGTCCGCCTGGTGAACTTCTCCTGTACGCCTTCGGACGGCAAGCTGTGGCGCAGGTCGAGGTGACAGGACCAGCGAGCGCTGTCGCGACAGTTCAACGTACGCACTTCGGAATGTGAGCCTGTCGGCGCATGCGAGTGCCGGACCTCCGCTATGCCTGCGCGATCACTTCGTAGGCAGCAGCAGCGCGGCAGAGTGCGTCGGCGAGCCACCGTTCGTAACGCTCAGCGCTCCAGCGCCGTTCCTCGGTGAGGAGTCGATGCACGTCCGGCGACATCAGCGTGTAGATCACGTCGGCTGCCGCACGGGCGGAGATCCCCTCGGCTAGTGCGTCGCGCTGCGCGAGCAGCCGAGCCACCCGGGACTGTCCCTCGAATCGCTGCCGGTTGATCTCGGCCGACAGGCTGGCCGCCTCCGGATCGATGCTCGCCGCGGTGCGAAGCACCTGGTGCAAGCGCCCGGAGCGGCCGAGCACGTCGCGGGCCACATGGGCGAATCCCGCGAGCAATGCTCGGGCATCGGTCTGCGCCGCCGCGACCTTGACGTCGTCTCGGTCGTGGAGAGCGATCGGCCGGTCATCGCCCACGAACGCGACCTCGAGCACCGCGGTGAGGATGCCGATCTTGGACCCGAACAGCCGGTACACGGTGGCCACCGGCGTGTCCGACGCGCCGGCGATCGCGTCGATGCTCGTCGCGGCGTAGCCGTGGTCGACGAACAGTGCCCGTGCCGCCTCCGCGATCTTGGCTCTTGTGGCCCGTGCCTGCGCCTCTCGGCGTGAGTTGTCGTAGCGACGCTTGACGGGCGCTGCCATATTGGTGATAGTACCACTATCAACCATGAGAGTTGTACTTTCACCAAATGAGGAGGGCGGCTGTGAACATTGCCGACAACGAGTCCGTCGTCGAACGATTCGACGCACTGCTCGGATCCGACGAGCTCGACGACCTCGACGAACTCTGCTGGCCCGACATGGTCAACCACTCCCTGGCGTGCAACCGCCCCGAGGGGCTCGCCGGCACCGAGGAGTTCCTGCGCGAGGCGCGCTCGACCTTCCGCACCGATGGTTGGCGCGAACTGGTCGTCGTCGCCAACGGTGACTACGTCGTGCAGTTCGGCGCTCGCGGTGGACACTGGTCAGGGGGATCTTTCCTCGGCTACCGAACGATCCCAGGCGACTACGTCCGCGATTTCGCTTGCATGTACCGCCTCACCGGCGGACGCATCGCAGAGCGATGGGCCGTCCGCGACGACCTCACGATGCTCCGCCAACTCGGCGCACTGGCATGACCCGCTGTTGACGCGAAGACGAGGAAGCCGAGTGAATCGACTTCCTCCGATTCTCGCGTCGCTGACGCTGAGTCCGCGACGGTCAGCGTCGACTGTCAGCTAGCTCTGGCGAACTGCTCGTCCCACGCGTGCCAATCCGGCCCGTCCCAGCAGAACTGCACGTAGACCTGGCCAGGAACAAGTGAGCCGCGGCCATATTCGTAATCCGGGTCGGAGCTGTCCGAGGTGATCCGCCATGTGCCGGTGTGCCACGTTCCGTCACAGGTGATCTCATCGGGTCCGGGGTGACGCTCGAGGTACCCAGACGAGATTTGGCTGCTGCCCTCGAGCTTGAGGGCAGGGTCCGGGCGGCCGTCCGCGACCTGCTTCACCGAGACGAACAGGTGCGCAAAGCCCGCGGGGCACGAGTAGTTCCCGGTGACATAGGCGACCTGCGGGTTGTTGGGGTCGATCTGGACCACGCCGGTCTGCACCGCGTGCGCACCCCCGCTGTGGCTGCTCGTCGGGACCGCTCCCGCCACGGAACTCATTCCGGTGACACTGAGAACTGCCGTTGCTGCTGACAACGCGAAGAGTCGCGTCTTGTTCATGTTTCCTCCGTCCGCGCTGAAAAGGGCTGCGCATTGGTGCAGAGACGCGGTGCGGCCCGCTGATACACCGGCCGGAGATCGGGGTCACCTGCCCCTGGCGTCCGCCTCCCCCACGACATGGAATTCGACGCGGTAGACGAGGGTGTCATCGTGGATCGGGCCGGCATGTGCAGCACGTCCACGAAGGGATTCGAGGTCAGGCTCTCCCGTTCGAGCGAGATCCTCGGCTGTGATCGACGAGAACGGCAGCAGCTCGATCTCGTCGACTTCGATCAGGATGAAACCGCTCCGGTAGACGCCACCGGCCTTGACCTTCGGTCTCGACCAGAGCCGATAGGAGACGGTGATGGTTCCGTCCGCTACTTGCTCCCGGAGATCAGCGCTGAACTGCACGACGCTCAAGGCTCATTCGTGTTGTCGGCGAAGCGGAGCAGAAGCTTGTGGTCGCGGTAGTAGGCGAGCCAGTCGAGGAACCGACCCTCGTGATCGTGCTGGCGGCCCGCGACCGGCACGAATCGGATCTCCAACCGTGCCACCGACGCGTCGAACCCGGCGTGTCGGAAGACGGCGATGACCTCGTCGATGTCGTAGAGGGGTGGCAACCGCAGCGTCTCGCGATTGGCAGCGTGCCACTCGACCATGAGCGGGCTGCCGGTGTGGACGCCCATCACCGCGTAGTACACGCCGCCGGGGCGGAGGGAGCGGCGGATGGCGGCCGCGTGGGAGGACAGATCGGACAGGAGGTAGAGGACCTCGTGGCTGAAGGCCACGTCCAGGCCGGTCCACTCCTCGGGCACCGAACTCGCCGCTTCGAAGTGCAGCGGCCGGCCGCCGGCCAGCCGCCGGGCGTCCTCGATGGCGCCGGCGGCGGGGTCGAACCCAAATCCCTCGGCAATGCCATGCCTGTCGGCGAGGAGGCGCAGGAATCCCCCGCGGTTGCAACCTGCGTCGAGGACGCGCCGACCAGCGAGGTCCACGTCGATCGTGTCGAGCATGGCCCGCCAGATGAACCCGTGCTCGTCCTGCATGGCCTCGTCATCGGCCGCGCTGCGCCAGTAGGTCGTATCCACGAGTCGGCATTGTCGCCGCCGACCCACCCATCCCGACACCCCCCGGCTGGCACTTGACTTATGCAGGCAAATACCTGCATGATGTTGTGTAGTGAAGGATGAGGATGCAGTGTTCAAGGCGCTTGCCGATCCGACGCGTCGAGCGCTCCTCGACCGCCTCCGCGAGCGCAACGGGCAGACCCTCGGTGAGCTGTGCGCGCCGTTCGAGATGGCCCGGCAGTCGGCGACCCAGCACCTCGGCGTGCTCGAGGCCGCCAACCTCATCACCACCGTTCGGCGGGGCCGGGAGAAGCTTCACTACTTGAATCCGGTTCCGCTGTGGACCATCCAGGAGCGGTGGATCGAACGATTCGAACGCCCTCGCCTTCGCGCGCTGAGCGCCATCAAACGACAAGCAGAGGAGAGCGCTGTGGCCGACCAACCCACCTACGTGTACGTGACCTACATCGAGGCGACCGCCGAACGGGTGTGGGAAGCCCTCACCGATCCCGGAATGACCGCCGAGTACTGGGGTCATAGCAACGTGTCGGACTGGCACGTCGGATCGTCGTGGGAGCACCGCCGGGTCGACGGCTCCGGCATCGCCGACGTGGACGGGACCGTCCTCGAGTCGGTGCCACCCCGTCGGCTGGCCGTGACGTTCGAAACACCAGGAGGCGAGACCCCCGCCGAGGGTCCCTCACACGTGACCTTCGACATCGAGCCCTACCACGAGATCGTCCGGCTGACCGTGACGCACACGAATCTCGCCGACGTCGACGTGTGGACGGCCGTCGCTCACGGGTGGCCGGCGGTCTGCGCCAACCTCAAATCCCTGATCGAAACCGGTCACGTGCTTCCCCGGGCGCCCTGGGAGATGCACGCCGACCTCCGCGCCGCTGAACATGGCGCGCAGCGATGCTCGGCATTAGGAGACGCCGCTTGGTCAACGGTGAGCGGCGGCCGTCATCCGGTTGAAGAGATCCATGGCCCGGTCGACCGCCCGGCGCTCGCCGGTGCCGACGAGGTCGAGCAGCAAGCCGCGAGCGACCGCGAGCATCAAGCGGGCGTGCGCGTCCGCCTCGTGCTCGGGCACACCGAGGCGGACGCTGAGGTCGCGAAGCGCCGGCAGCCACATGTGGACGAGTTCGGGCAAGAGGTCGGCAGCCGGGCCGCGGCCCCGGAGCGCTTGCGCGTAGAGCTCGAAGAACAGTCGCTCGTTGCGGCGAAGGCGCGGGTTCGTGAGCCGCTTCGCCAGACGCGCCGTTTGCGCCACTGCATCGAGCGACGCGTCGTCTGACAGCGCGGAGACGGCGCGCAGCTGTTCGGCCTCCACGGCGCTCACTACCTCGACCATCAGGCCGTCCTTCGATCCGAAGTGGTACACGAGCATCCGGTGTGACGTGCCGATCGCGGCCGCGACCTCACGCAGGCTGCGATCCGTGATCCCGTTGTCGGCCACGTAGTCCATCGTGGCGGCCAGCAGGCGGGCCTTGGCCTCCGACGGTGGCTCGTTCGCGGTTGCGGTGTCCTGCCGCCGTGCCATTCCTCGGACCGTACCAGTTGGTACATGCGTGACAGACGTACCTTGCACGCCAACGTACCGCGTGGTACACCTCTTCTAGGTGTACCACATGGTACATGACCGCCTCGGTATGCGTGTGCCACCGCGTTGAGCACGAACGTGTCACCAATCACCGCGTTGTCCTCCCCAAGCCAGGAGACGACGAAGACATGAACATCCAGCGCGTTCATTTCGAAGCCGACACCACCGCGTCGTTGGACGTGTTGTGGGACACGTTGCAGGACTACGAGACGTGGTCGACGTGGGGCCCATGGCAGCGCTCCGAGCTCGAACAGCCCGGTCGGGACGCGCCTGCAGGCACGGGATCGATACGCCGGCTGACGATCGGATGCCGCGTGCTCCGGGAGGAGACGTGCGCCTTCGAACCGAAGCGCGAGATGCGCTATCGGGTGCTCGAGGGCATTCCCGTCCGCGACTACGAGGGTGTCGTGTTGCTCGAACCCGTGGGGTCGGACGTGCACATCACGTGGAAGTCGTCTTTCCACGGCAAGCCCGCCATCGTCGGCCCGCTGGTGCGCCGCAGCCTCCAAGCGCAGTTCCCCGCCATCGTGCACGCCTTCGCCGACGCAGCCGAGGCCCGCGACAACATCCGCGGCTGACGCCGTCGTCGAACCGAGGGGACGGTTGCGGGCACGGAGTTCGACTCGCCGTTCCAGCCGCGAAGCTGAAGCACATGGCTGCAGCGAACCCAGACCTCCTACGAGGCGACGACGGACTGAGGCGATGTGGGTGGGCTGCGTCGACTCCCGACTACGTCACGTACCACGATGACGAATGGGGCAGGCCGGTCATCGACGACGTGCGCATGTACGAGAAGATCTGTCTCGAAGGATTCCAGTCGGGCCTGTCGTGGCTGACGATCCTGCGCAAACGCGAGGGTTTCCGACGAGCGTTTGCCGGCTTCGTCCCGGCCAAGGTCGCGGGTACGGTCCTCGCGACGTAGAGCGTCTGCTCGGTGACGCAGACATCGTCCGCCATCGTGGCAAGATCGAAGCCACCATCGCAAACGCGGGGCGACCGTCGACGTGCAGGATCGATACGGAACACTCGCAGCATTCGTGTGGTCGTTCGAGCCTCCGCGTAGTGGTAGAGGAAGTCGTCCGGCGCCGCGCCGCTTCGGCGATATGCAGTCAGCGACTCCCGAGTCGACGGCCTTGTCGAAAGCGATGCTTCGGCTCGGGTTCCGCTTCGTAGGCCCGACGACGATGTATGCGGCCATGCAGGCGCTCGGGCTCACGAACGATCACCTCGTCGGCTGCCACGCTGTGGGGACCATGTACGGCTGCGCGCCGAGCGCTCGTCATACCCGTTTGATCGCGACGGCGATCAACGTCGATCGCGCGTCCATTGCGCGTTTCTGACGCTGATCGACTGCGGTGATGTGACGCATGCGACACCGCGATGACAACGCGCTCGCATAGACGTCCGATTCAATGCCAACACGGCGTCGTCGCCGCCGTGCCGCCACCACACGCTGCAACCCGCCAAGGAGATCGTCGTGCTGACTCGCCTTGCCCGGACGTCGTTCCACCACCGCCGCGTGGTTGTCGGTTTATGGGTGCTGGTCTTCGTCATCGCGATCGCGGCGGGCTCGGCCCTCGCCGGCGATTATGCGAAGTCGGGCCGGCTACCGAACACGGACTCGCAGACCGCGTACGACCGACTCGCGCACGACTTTCCAGCGCGTCACGGCGACGAAGGACAGATCGTCTTCCCAGACATTCGTCAGAACAGGCCCGCCGTCGACGCCTACCTGGCCGAAGTCGCCAAGACGCCGGGTGTGATGGATGTCGCACCGCTTCAGATCTCCCCGGGCGGCGCCGTTGCCATTGCGCCGATCACCATCGCGAACGACTCGAACACAGATCCGGCGTCCGTCGCTCACGATGTGAAGGACCTCGCGAAACCGCTGGCGGCGCAGGACGTCGACGTGCAGTTCGGGGGACAGTGGTTCAACGACGTCGAGCTCCCCGCGAGTGAGGTCATTGGAGTACTCGCGGCGATCGTCGTCCTTCTCATCGCGTTCGGCTCGCTGATCGCGATGGGTCTGCCGATCGTGACGGCGCTCATCGGGATCGGCGTCTCCGCCGTCGGCATCGGTGTGCTGGCGAACTTCCTCAGCACGCCTGACTTCGCGCCGCAAGTCGCCGCCATGATCGGCATCGGCGTCGGCATCGACTACGCACTCTTCATCGTCACCCGATACCGCAACGCGTTGCATCGGACCGGGTCACCGGAAGCGGCTGTCATCGAAGCCATGAACACATCGGGCCGCGCAGTCGTCTTCGCCGGTGTCACGGTCATGATCTCGGTGCTCGGCATCCTCCTCATGGGGTTGCCGTTCCTGCACGGCCTCGCCGTCGGCACGTCTCTCGCAGTATTCGTCGCGGTCGTCGCGGCCGTCACGCTGCTGCCTGCGCTCCTGGGTTTCGTCGGAACGACGATCGATCGGTTCCGGGTCGGCCGGCGGAAGCAGCACACCGGCGAGACCATGTGGCACCGGTGGGCACGGGTCGTGCAACGGCGCCCCGGTTTCATCGCGGCGGCCGGTTTGGTCGTCCTGCTCACGCTCGCCGTGCCTGCGCTCGCCCTTCGTCTCGGCGGCGCCGATGCCAGCACCGATCCGCCCTCGAGTACGACTCACAAGGCGTACGAGCTGATCGCGACCGGCTTCGGGCCCGGCGCCAATGGCCCGATCCTCGTCGTGGCTGACGCATCGCAGCCGGGAGCCGTCGCCGGACTTCCCAAGCTCATAGACACGTTGCGCGCCACACCGGGCGTCGCGTCGGTGAGCGACGCAACGCTGAATCCATCGGGAACCGCCGCGCTCGCGACTGTCATTCCCACGACAGGGCCACAAGACGAGGCGACACAGCAACTCGTCCACCATCTGCGCGACGACGTCGTGCCGCAGGCAACCGCTGGCGCCGGGCTGGACGTGAAGCTCGGCGGTCAGACTGCCAACAACATCGATTTCGCCGATGTGATCGGCCAGCGGCTGCCGATCTTCGTGGGCGCAGTCCTGACACTGAGCTTCCTGCTTCTGCTCGTCGTGTTCCGCTCCCTGCTCGTGCCGCTCAAGGCAGTGATCATGAACCTGCTGTCGATTGGCGCGGCGTACGGCGTCATCGTCGCCGTGTTCCAGTGGGGATGGGGCGCCGACCTGCTGAACGTCAGCGCGGCACCGATCGAGCCGTGGGTCCCGATGATGCTCTTCGCCATCGTCTTCGGGCTCTCGATGGACTACGAAGTGTTCCTACTGAGCGCGGTGCGCGAGGAGTACGACCGCAGCGGTGACAACGCCACCGCCGTGGCGGAAGGACTCGCCGGCACGGCCCGCGTCATCACCGCAGCGGCCTTGATCATGGTGTTCGTGTTCGGCAGCTTCGTGGTCGCGGACCTGCGGGCGCTCAAGCTCATCGGCTTGGGTCTCGCGGTCGCGGTCGCAATCGACGCCACGATCGTCCGCGTGGTGCTCGTGCCCGCGACCATGGAGCTGCTCGGCGACGCCAACTGGTGGCTACCGCGCTGGCTGCAGCGGATCGTGCCGCGGGTTCGCATCGAAGAAGCGCCCACCGAGGTCGAGATCCCATCCGCACCCGAGAAGGAGCTCGTCGGCGCCGGCCGCTGACGCACGCTCGCCGACAGATGTCGGGGAGCCGCCGCTATCCACCCTGGCGGCGGCTCCCCGCAGCCGATGGTTCTCGGGCGATCGAGACCCCAGGCACCGAACGGGTGGGTCAGTCGACACGGACCTCACCGCCATCGCGTCTGTGTCGACTCAGCCACCAGATCCGTCGCTCAGCCGACACAGACGTGGCCGGAGACGTGTCTGTGTCGACTCAGCCACCGAAATCGGTTGGTGAGTCGACAATGTGCGCGACGGGTGGCGCCACTCGCAGTCCGGCGCTGAGCGGCATACTTTCATTATGCAAGTGACGGCCTATGATGGAGGGCGTGCTCGGCAAGACCTACGACGCCCAGGTGTGCTCAATCGCACGCGCTCTCGAGGTGGCGGGCGAACGATGGAGCCTGCTCATCATCCGCGACGCCCTGTTCGCCGGTTCGACGCGTTACAGCGACTTTCAGCGCAGCCTCGGGATCGCGACCAACATCCTCAAGGACCGCCTCGATGGCTTCGTCGACGCCGGGATCATGCGGCGGCACCGGTACTCCGAGCAGCCTGAACTGTTCGAATACATCCTGACCGACAAGGGCCGCGACCTCGCGCCCGCGCTCATCGCGCTAACCGAGTGGGGCGACCGGTGGGCCGCTCCCGACGGTCCGCCGATCGTCTACCGCCACACGCGGTGCGGCTCGCAGATCAGCCACGAGGTCGTGTGCGCGACGTGCGGTCACGTGCACGACCCGTCCGAGGTCGAGGCCCGACCCGGTCCGGGCATGCCCGCGGAACACGCCGAGTTCACGGACACGCTCATCGAAGCGTCTGGAGTCCGGCGGCGGTGAGTACGTACACGCCCAGCTGTTCCAGATGGGTCTGCTCGGTTTGACGGGCGCGAGCGCATCACCGAGAGGTCATGCTCGTGCGTTTGACGTGACGGACTGTGCGTCGACGAAGCCCGCATTCTGGCGCTCGAAGGCCTTGGCCGCGCCGTTGCGCCAGCTCTCGGCCATGCTCGCCGACATCGGATCGGGGAAGATGTCGTCCTCCCCGCTCACCACGCCGTCGAAGATGGCGCGGGCAACGGACTCCGGAGACGCCTTCGGGATGTCGAAGTCGCGGGTCATGTCGGTGTCCACGGGTCCGGTCAGCGCGGCATGTACGCGCACACCGCGTCCAGCGAGAAGAGCACGCAGCGATTGCGTCAAGTTGAACGCGGCTGCCTTGGAGATCGCGTAGGCCGGGGTCAGGGGCAAGGGAGCGAAGGCCAGCACTGACACGTTGTTGACGATGGCTCCCCCGGAACGGGTCAGCAGTGGCAGAAACGCCTGGGTAACGCCGTAGGTGCCGAAGAGGTTGACGGCGAGGTGGTGCTCGAGCACGGCCCGATCGCTCAAGTCGTCGTACAGAGCGACGCCGGCGTTGTTGATCAGGACGTCGAGCGACTCGACGCTCTCAACGGCGGCCCGGATCTGCGCGGCGTTGGTCACATCCAGCGTCAGCGGCGTGACGCGCACATCGGCGTGGGCCAAGGGTTGGCGCGTGCCGGCGTACACCCGCTTCGCGCCTCTCCTCAAGGCTTCGTCGACCAGGGCCTGTCCGATGCCGCGGTTGGCGCCGGTCACGAGTATTTCCTTGTCGGCGATGTCCATTCCATTCTCCTTTGCGGCAAGGACACGTCGCGCTTCAGCGGATCGCTCCGGCGCTGGAAAACGACCCCCGCGGTCACGGCCCCGAGCGCGGCGGTGACGCAGATCACGACGAAGCCGGCGCGGAAGCCCTCGATTCCGGCTCGCGAGACGAGTGCGGTCGACACCGCGGCGACGCCGGCGGCGCCGCCGATCTCCCGCATGGTCTCGACCAGGCCCGACGCGAGCCCCGACGTCGATTCGGAGACTCCCGACAGTGCCCCGATCTGGGCCGAGGGGGCGCACAGTCCGATTGCCACCCCTGCGAGCAGGAACGCCGGAAGCAGATCGGTGACGAAGCTGGCGTCGGCCGGTACCCGCGCCAGCCAGAGCATGCCGATCGCCAGCAGCGTCAGCCCGGTCACGATCAGCCTCCGCACGCCGACGGTGGCAACGAGCCGGGCGCCGGCGGCCGCAGACCCGACGAATGCCGTGATGGACGTTGCGAGCCAGGCCACCCCGGTCTTCGTCGGCGAGTACCCCAGGATCTGCTGCATCAGCAGCGAGCCGAGGAAGATGAAGGAGAAGAACGCGCTGAAGGCGAAGAAGGCCGAGAGGTTCGCGGCGACCAGCGTTCGGTGCCTCACCACCGCGGCGGGGATGAGGGGCGCGGGCGAACGGGCCTCGATCCGCACGAACGACGCCAGCAGGAGCGCCGCCGCCCCGAACAGCAAGAGCGTCGTGGTCGTGGTCCAGCCGTCCTCCGCTCCCCGGTTCAAGCCGTAGACGAGCAGCAGGAGTCCGCCGGTCACTGTGGTGGCACCGGCGACATCGAAGTTCCGCGTTCCGCGCTCTCCTCGATCTGGGGCCAGGAAGGCCATCGCAAGGGTGATGAGCGCGATACCAAGAGGGATGTTGATGAAGAACACCCAGCGCCAGCCGGGCCCATCGGTCAGAAGCCCGCTGGCGATCACCCCGACCGAGGCCGCGCCCCCGCCGATGGCGCCGAAGATGCCCAGCGCGCGGTTCCGCTGCTGACCCTCGGAGAAGGTGACGGCCAGGATCGACAGCGCCGCCGGCGCGACGAGGGCGGCGCCGAATCCCTGGAAGCCTCGCGCCGTGATGAGAACGGTCGCCGATTGAGCGATGCCCGATACCAACGACGCGGCGGAGAAGATGGTCATCCCCGTGACGAGGATCCGCCGTCGCCCGAGGAGGTCGGCCATCCTGCCGCCGAGCAGCAGGAATCCTCCGAGCATGAGGCCGTACGCGATGACCACCCACTGCAAGGTGCTCTCGCTGACGTCGAGGTCCTGTTGGACGGACGGCAAGGCCACGTTCACGATCGCGATGTCGAGCACGACCATGAACTGAGCGGCGCACGTCAAGGCCAGGATCACGCCGGCGTGGGTTCGCGATGTCGTGGTGTCCATGGCTGTTTGACCGCGAACGTCGCGGAAAACCGTCGCGACCGGCTTTGGGAGCGACAACAGTCACTGTCCGGCATGACTGTCGTAGTCGTGATCACCGGTTCAGCCGGCAGTCGCTCCGAGCCTGCGCATCGGCGGCGACGTCGCCGAGGCTCTGATTTCGCGGGCTTCCGAACTGTGCAAGCGTCGCTGATGTGAGCGACCGGCTTCCCACCACCCCGTCGACGCCAACCGAGCCAGCCGAGCCGCCCAGCCCGCCGCCGCCGACGACGGCGCTCGACAGCGCGTTCCTGACCCACATAGAGGGGCTGACGACGATCGTCCTCGTGCGTCACGGTGAGCAGGTCGTGCCGGACCAGCCGCAGTCAGCAACGCGCGAAGACTGGATCGACCCGCCTCTGTCAGCACGCGGCAAGCGTCAGGCCGAGGCCATGGGCGTCGGACTGGCGGCCGAGCCGATCGACGAGGTTTACGCCAGCCCGCTCAAGCGAGCGCTCGAGACGGGCCGGGCGGTGGCCGCCCACCACGGCCTCGACGTGCAGGCCATCGCCGAGCTGCGCGAGATCGAGCTGTTCCGAGACCTGCCTGAAGGGACGACACTTCTGGATGCCCTCGACCCACTCCTGCTACGCGGAGTTCGTGAGCGCTTCACGCGAGAACGACGGTGGGATGTCTATCCCTATGGTGAGACCGGCGAGGAGCTCCGCCATCGCGTGGTGATGGCAGTCGAAGGGATCATCGCAACGCACCCGGGCTCGACGATCGTGGTCGCCTGCCACGGCGGCGTCATCAACACTTACGTGGGCTCGGTCCTCGGGATCACCAGCGAGGACATGTGGTTCCGGCCGAACCACGCGTCGGTCCACCGCGTCGTCGCCCACGGCGAGCGCCGCGTCGTGCGGAGCCTGAACGAAGTCCATCACCTTCGCTCTGTCGACCCCGAACTCGTCTCCTGGTGAGGAACCCTCGACGTCGGTCAGCAGCACGCGTCACCGCTTGGCTGTCCCAGCACCTCCCGGCCGCTACGCCGTAACGCCCGGTGCCCCGGAGGGACAGTAGGACATGCGACGGACACGCAGGCGCTGGCGCTGGTACGAGTTCGCGCCGGAGGCCCTGCTCGCGATCGGCCTGACACTCTTCGCCGTCACCGAACCGCGAGCCGCTCTCAGCGGGCTCAAGAGCCAGAAGGCGATCGTGCTGATCATCCTGCTGGCGGCAGCGTGGTTGGTCACGCGGTGGCTCCTGGCCCGTCTCGTCCCCTGGCGCGCCGCGGGCATCGTGGTGTTCACCGTCGCTGCGCTCGGCATGTTACGAGTCGTGGTCTTCCCGGCATACGACAGCCGCACGGTGGTGGAGATGTTTCCGATGCAGACGGCGGCTGCGGCGGCGCCGACATCAACGGCCTCGCCCGAGGCGCCGCCCGCAGCTGCGCCGCCCGCAGCCGCGCCGCAGCAAGTCGCAGTCAGGACGTCGACGTTCACCGGAATCGACCATCGTGCGTCCGGCACGGTGACGACGTACCGCACGGTCGATGGTCGTTACGTAGTCGGCCTCGAGAACATCGACATCCAACCGGGCCCGCACTACGTCGTGTACGTCGTACCGGGTCCCGACCGCCGCGACAAGGACGGCGGGACCCGCCTCGATGACCTTCGCGGCAACAAGGGCACCCAGTACTACGAAGTCCCGAGTGATGTCGACCTCGGAAGCGGCGACTGGACCGTGCTGATCTGGTGTGAGGTGTTCGACGTTCCCATCGCAAACGCCTGACTTGACGACGTCGTCGCCAGAGTCACGTCACCCACCGAAGAAGCGGAAGTCGTCGACCAGCGCGGCGTGACGTTCTTCGATGAGCGGCACCTGACTCGGGTGCGTGAGGATGTGCAACCGGTTGGCGCGGATGCCGCGGATCACGAAAGGACTCACCGCTTCCGGCTCGAGCATGCCTGGCCGAGGTTCTGACGGGCCGCGGGCCGACGGCGGTACACGTGGCTCGAACGGTCCGCCGTGTCGCTCGGGCCGGTGACGGGCCGAAGTCACCCCGAGGTTGGAGCGCACCATTCCCGGGCACAGCACCGAGACACCGATCCCCTCGTCCGCCAGCTCGCCCCGCAGCGTCTCGCCGTAGCCGAGAACGGCGTGCTTGGTCGCGCTGTAGACACCGAGGTGGACGCCGCTGATGCGCGCCGGGGTGTAGATCGCCGCCATCGAGGCGGTGAGGACGATGTGTGCCGGTGGTCCTCCCGATCGAAGGAAGGGAAGGAACACGTCGACGGCGCGCACGTGTGAAAGCAGGTTGAGCTCGATTGCCCACGCCCACTCGCGCTCGTCGGACTGATCGAGCGGTGCGGACGTCAACACGCCGACGTTGCTGGCGAGGATGTCGACGCCGCCGAAGGCCGCGGTTGCGTGTTCGGCGAGCGCCCGCAGCGATGCTCGCTCCGTCCCGTCGACTACGGCGCTGACTGCTTCTCCACCCGCGGCTTTGATCTCGTCGCTGATGGCGTCTGCGCTGACGGGATCGATGTCGGCAACGACAACACGTGCGCCGCTTTCCGCCACTCCCAACGCAATGCCCCGACCAACGCCGCTGCCGGAGCCGATGACAACCGAACGAGCACCGGCGACCTCCATCGCACAGACGGTATCGGAGGTCGGTCGGCGACCTGGCTCAGACGTTCGTGCCCGTGATCTCGGCGACGAGCATCCGCCCCGCGCTGCGGTCACCATCGACCTTGATCCGTCGCGCCGCGGCTCTATCGCCTTTGACAGCTGCGAAGAAGTCGCGCAACGTGCCGACCAGGGTCGCGACCGCGTGCGTGGGTTCGCCGTGGCCGGCGGTGAGTCTCCCGGCGTCGACGCCCAGCGTGAACGGTTCGTGGTCGACACGGAGCGCGAAGGTCGCGCCGTCATCGAATCGCGACGCATCAACCGTCGCGGCCAGCGATCCGACGAGCCAGCGTGGCTCCACGGTGTCGTCTTTCGCCGGATGGGTCATTCGCCGTGCGCCCCATTGGGCGAGTGAATCGACGACGCCGCGAAGATCCTCGCCGTCCTCCGTCAGTTCGTAGACCGTTGCGGGAGTGGGCGCCGGCAGTTGGCGGCGAGCAACGATGCCCGCCTCCTCGAGTTCCCGGAGCCGGGTGGCCAGCACGTTGGTCCCGACTCCGGGGAGTCCGTGGAGCAGGTCGCTGTACCTGCGAGGACCGAGCTGCAGCTCCCTGACGACGAGGAGCGCCCAACGGTCGCCAATGACATCAAGCGTCCGCGCGACCGAGCAGAACTGACGGTACGACTTCACAGCTCGCAACCTACCACTGTTGCTTCTTTCACATCAGTGTCTACTTGTAAAAAGGAAGGTCTAGTCGTACGGTCTGCTGATGACGTCCCGCGTGTTCGTCCGCAAAACCACCGGTTGACGCTGTCTGCCCCGACTCGAGGAGTCGCCGATGAACACACCCAACACGTCGAGTCCACAACCCGTCGGCACCGACCATTCGGTGGAACTGCCGTACGGGCGGCTCCATGTGAACGACCGTCCCGGCCGAGAACCGGCGTTCGTGCTCATGCACGGCTTCCCGGATGACTCTCGGATCTACAACCGGCTCGCCGGCTTGCTCGCTCCGCAGCGCGTCCTGTCCTTCGACTTCGTGGGTTACGGCCGCTCGGATCGGCCCGATCCCGGCACTCTCGACGCTGACCACCACGAACACGAGTTGACCGCCGTCCTCGACACCCTTGCGATCGAACACGCCGCGCTCGTCGGACACGATGCCTCCGGTCCCGTCGCCATCGATCATGCCCTGAGCGATCCCAGTCGCGTCATTCACCTCATCCTCCTCAACACCTACTTCGGGCGCGCAGCCTCGGGGCAGTTCCCCGAGATGATCCGGCTGCTCGCCGATCCGAACCTCACGCCGCTCGCCGACGCAATGCTCGACGACGCCGACCAACGCTTGTGGCTCCTCCAACACACCGCTCGGCGCTTCGGGATCGACGCCTTCGATCCCGCCGGCATCGGCGCGGTCGCCGTGCTCCCCCAGTTCTTCGGTGACGCCGAGAATCCTCACGCGTTGCCTGCGATCCGGGCGTGGACCGCCGGACTCTTCAGCGCGCTCGACCGACAAGATGCGGTCATCGACGCGGGACGTTTGCGCGACCTCGACATGCCCGTCACGCTGTTGTTCGGCGCCGGCGACGAGTACCTCAGCTCCGACCTCGCCCGCGAGCTCGCGGCCCATTTCCGCGAGCCCACCGTGAACTTCGTCGAGGACGCGACACACTGGCCGCAGTGGGACCAACCCGATGTGGTAGCTCGACACTTGCACGAGGCGGTGGGTGTACGACGCGTGCCATCTTGAGGGACGCCCAGCAGACATCTCTCAGCCTCGCGACCGCGAGCGCCGCGGCCTGACGGTCGCTTCCTGTACCAACTCTTCGGCGAGGTCGGCGGCAGCGGCGGCCGAGCCGGTACGTCCGAGCATCGCCCCGTTGATGTACAGCCCGTCGATGATCAACATGAGCCGGTCGGCGAGGAGGTTGGGATCTCGCGCGCTCGCCTGCTTCGCCAAGCCTCGTAGCCGAGTCCGCAGGTTCTTGACGTGTCGGACGGTCACTCGATGAGCCGGGTGGTCCCCAGGGAACGCCGCGTGGGTTGTGCGGAAGGGACAGGCGCGAAAGTCCGGAGCCTCCACTTGCTGGACCACGGCGCGGACCAGTGCGACGAGCTGCGCCGCCGGGTCACCGGCGAAGGGGCGACTTGCCTCATCCATGATGGCCGTCCACTCCTGCTGACAACGCTCGAGGTAGGCGACAACGAGATCGTCCTTGCTGGCGAACTCGCGGTACAGAAGGTTCTTCCCGCATCCGCACTCGTCGATGATCTGTTGCATGCCGACGGCGCGCACACCATGTTCGCTGAACAGGCGTCCAGCGCTGTCGAGGATGCGATCGCGTGCACCCGGTGCTCGTTGACGCGCCATCGGACCTCCTCTGTGCATTGTAACGGACCGATCAGTCCCATAAGCGGTTGACCGTTCGTGTGCCGCAAGTTATAACGGACTGACCAGTCCCGGACCGATCAGTCCGCCAATCTCGTAAGGAGATGGTGATGCGTGCGCTCGTCTACGACCCCGCTGAGCCGACGACCCTCGCGCTGCGCGAGGTGGCCGATCCCGACCCCGGCCCATCGGAAGCCCTGCTCGAGGTGGAGGCGGCGTCGGTGAACTTCGCAGACGTCGCCTACATGCACGAGAGACTTGCGCCCGGCGACGTACCGGGATTCGACGCCGCCGGACGCGTCGTCGCGGAAGCGCGTGACGGATCCGGTCCACCGCTCGGCGCACGTGTCGCGTCGTTTGGCGGGTCGGGAGCATGGGCAGTGCTGCGTGCAGTCGATGTCACCGAACTCGCTCCCGTTCCGGAAGCGGTGGATCTGGCTTCGGCCGCGGCAGTGACGGCTGCCGGAGTGACGGCATTGCGGGCGTTGCGCCAACTCGGTTCGGTGCGCGACCGGAGGGTGCTCATCACTGGCGCGTCGGGCGGCGTCGGTCGATATGCCGTCCAGCTGGCAGCGCGCGCTGGCGCCCATGTCGTCGCTTCAGCCGGAAGCTCGACGCGTAGAGGAACTCGAAGCGCTGGGTGCCGCCGAAGTGGTGGTCGGACTCGATGCAGTCTCCGAACCGGTCGCGGCCGCGCTCGACATGGTGGGCGGTCCCACGCTCGCGCAGTCCGTCGCGCTGCTCGACGCCGGCGGGGTTGCGCTGAGCATCGGAGTGGCGTCTCGGCAACCGACGACGATCGACTTCGAGCAGGCACGACGACGCGGCGGAGCGCGGATCGAGGCGTTCAACGTGGGCTCCGCATTCGGAGCGGACCTCGCGGACGTGCTGACGCTCGTGGGCGCCGGCCAACTCGACCCTCAAATCGGCTGGCGCGGCCCCTGGCACCGGGCCGGCGAAGCCGCCACCGCCCTGCTGTCACGCACGGTGAGCGGCAAGGCCGTCCTCGAAGTCATTGGCAGCGTGAGCACCAGCCACGGATTGGAGGGCGCATCATGATCCTGGTCACGGGAGCCACCGGCAACGTCGGCCGTGAGCTGACCACTGCGCTCGTCAACCGCGGCGCGCCAGTTCGTGCGCTCTTCCGCAAGCCCGAGGACGCCGAGCAGTTCCCAGCCGAGGTCGATGTCGCGCGCGGCGACCTCGGCGCTCCCGACAGCCTCGACGCGCTGCTCCACGGGATCCGCAAGGTCTTCCTCCTGGGCGGCTTCAGCACCATGCCGGACGTTCTCGAGCGCCTGCAGCGAGCAGGCGTCGAACACATCGTCCTCCTCACGTCGCGCTGCGTCGTCGGTGGACAGGCCGACAATGCCATTACCGGCATGTGGCTCGAATCCGAGCGCGCGGTCGAGGGATCGGGGATCCCCTGGACGGTGCTCCGACCGAGCGGCTTTCACTCCAACGCGCTGCGGTGGCTCCCCCAACTCGTGCGCGGCGACGTCGTCGAAGCGCCGTGGCCGAACGTTCGCATCGCGTCCATTGATCCGGCTGACATCGCCGCGGTCGCGGCCACGGTCTTGACCGAACCCAACCACGAACAGACCGCCCTCTCGCTGAGCGGTCCGCAGTCCCTGACGCCTGGCGAACAAGTCGACATCCTCGGGCAGGTCCTTCGCCGGCCGCTCCGCTTCGTCGCGCTCGATGACGACGTGGCGCGAGCCCGCATGGCGGTCGACACCCCTGCAGAGTTCGTGGACGCCCTCTTTCGGTTCTTCTCAGATGGGGAGTTCGACGACGCCGCCGTTGTTGACACGGTTGCGCAGGTCACTGGCCATGGGTCGCGCAGCTTCTTGCAGTGGGTCGAAGCCCACACCGGCGCGTTTGCATCCGATGCAACTGGCCGCGTGGTCGGTGTCAGGGAGTCGGCGCGTCGGGCCGCCGGCGCGGACTAGTGGCGTCGCGCCACCGGTTCACCGGCCGGCCCAAGTAATAGGCCGGCCACCCTCGGAAGGGAGCGGTCCGACGACTGCGAGCGCTTGGCATGGTTCGTCTCCTTCGCCCGGGACCGTGCACGAAAATCATGGTGATCACCTTCGTGTGCGGGTCTGGAGCAAGACGATTGATCCGGCTCAATTTTGACGGCTACGCACAAAACCGGAGCGTGTCATCGGTCTCATGGCCGCTCGCCCGGCCGCCGGCGCCGACGCTCTCGCCGCGCGGTGGGTCGGGGTTCGAGCGCGTCGCCGAAAGCGATCGGCCTTCAACGTCCGCAGCAGAGACTTCTGTGTCGACTCAGCCACCAGATCGGTCGCTCAGCGGACACAGACTGCGGCGTGGACGCGTCTGTGTCGACCCAGCCACTGAAATCGGTCGGTGAGTCGACAATGTGCGCGACGTGGCGCCCGCGGGAGGCCACTACGACGGGTCATCGTCGAGCACATACCGTGGCCCAGGTCCCCGAGCGGCGGCTTCGTCGCCGGGGTTGAGCAATCGGCACGCGTTGCAGCGAGAGGCAGCCGCAGCCGATGCAGCCGGTCAACCGGTCGCGCAATCGCTCGAGGACGGCGATCTGGTGCTCGATCCGGGGGCGCCACCCGGCGGACAGTCGCGCCCAGTCCCTCTTGGTCGGCGTCCGGTCGTCGGGCAACGAGGCGAGGGCCGAACGGATGTCGTCGAGGGTGAGCCCGACTTCCTTCGCGACGCGGATGAACGAGACCCGCCGGATCGTGTCGCGCGCGTAGCGCCGCTGACCCCCCTCGGATCGGGTGGCGTGGATGAGTCCCTCGGCCTCGTAGAACCGCAGCGCGGACGTCGCCACACCGGTCCGCTCTGCGAGCGCACCGATCGTCAGCGGCTCGCCGTCCACCATGTGACGCAGGCTACACCGCACTCTCTTGACTTCAAGTGAACTTCAAAAGTTACGGTCGATCAGATGCCGGAAGAAGCACTGAATGTCGCGGTCATCGTCGGCAGCACCCGCGAGGGCCGGTTCGGACCGACGGTTGCGTCGTGGTTCGTCGGGGAGGCGCAACAGCGCGCCGACATGAGCCTCGATGTCCTTGACCTTGCCGACCTCGACCTCCCCACCGTGTACCCGCAGGAACGAAGCGCTGGGGTGCATGCGTACGTCGCACGACTTGACCGAGCGGACGCCTTCGTCGTCGTGACCCCCGAGTACAACCATGGCTATCCCGCGTCGCTGAAGCAGGCGATCGACCTCGCCTATCACGAGTGGCGGGCCAAGCCGGTGGCGTTCGTCTCCTACGGGGGAATAGCCGGAGGGCTCCGGGCCGTCGAGCAACTACGTCAAGTCTTCGCGGAGCTGCATGCCACGACCGTGCGCGACACAGTGAGCTTGCACCTCGCCCACGCCGCGTTTTCGACGTCGGGTGAGCCCGTCGACGCCGCCCGCTTCAACGCCGCCGCCAAGAAGATGCTCGACCAACTCGCGTGGTGGGCCACGGCGCTGCGAACCGCGCGCGAGACCCGCCCCTACGACGCCTGACCACCACCCGACTCAACAGGACGATTGCTCCAATGCCTCCTCGCTTCGACACCACAGGTTCGTTTCCGGCGGCGCCATCCGCCCCGCCGCTCGCTTCGCGAGCGGACGACCGTCGTTGGTGGATCCTCGGCATCCTCGTGCTGAGCCTCGTGGTCGTCATGACCGCCAACTCCTCGCTCAACCTCGCCATCCCGAGCCTCGTGCGCGACACCAATGCTTCGTCCACGCAACTGCAATGGATCGTCGATGCCTATGCCCTCGTGTTCGCCGGTCTGCTGCTCACCGCTGGCGCGGTGGGCGACCGCTTCGGACGAAAAGGCGCGCTGCTCGTCGGGCTCGGGGTGTTCGGCAGCATGTCGCTGCTCGCGACCACCGCCGACGACCCTGCATCACTCATCGCCATCCGCGCCGTGCAAGGTCTCGGCGCCGCGCTCGATCATGCCGGGCACGCTCAGCATCCTCGCCGCCGTGTTCCCGCCGCACGAGCGGGCGCGGGCTATCGCCATCTGGGCGGGCTTCGCGGCATCGGGCGCAGCCATCGGCATCATCGGGAGCGGGTGGCTCCTGAACCATTTCTGGTGGGGCTCGGTCTTCTTCGTCAACGTGCCGATCACCGCGATCGCGCTCGCGCTCGTGGCGGTGCTCGTGCCCACGTCGAGGGACCCCAGCGGCGCTCCCTTCGACCTGCTCGGCGCGCTGCTGTCGATCGTCGGACTGGGCGCGTTGTTGTTCGGGATCATCGAAGGGCCCGAACTGGGATGGACCGACCCGCTCACGATCGCCGGGTTCGTGGTCGCCGCTGCCGCAGTGGTGGCGTTCATCGCATGGGAACGTGCGTGCCCGACGCCCATGCTCGACTTGCGCTTCTTCTCCAATCCGGCGTTCAGCGTTGGCACGACGACGATCGCGCTGACGTTCTTCGCCATGTTCGGTATGTGGTTCCTCATGACGCAGTACCTGCAGCTCGTGCGGGGTTACACGCCGTTGCAGGCGGGCGTGCGGACGCTACCGATGGTGGTGATGATGATGGTGACCGCGCCCCGCAGCGCGCGGTGGGCCGAGCGCTTCGGGCGGCGAGCCGTCATCAGCGCAGGGCTCGTACTCGCGATCGCAGCATTCGGTGTTCTCGCCAGCGTCGACCTTCACACCAGCTACTGGGTGCTTGCGGTGGGTCTCGTGCTCCTGGGTGCCGGCATGGGCAACATCGGCGCGCCCGCGACCGGTGCGATCATGGCATCCATTCCGGTCGCCAAGGCCGGCGTCGGCTCCGCGGTCAACGACACGGCGCGGGAGGTCGGCGGTTCGCTGGGCATCGCGGTCCTCGGCAGCCTCCTCGCATCGGGATACCGCGCCAACCTGCACGTCGACGGACTCGCGGGATCCAGCGCGACCACGGCGCAGCATTCCCTTGGCGCCGCCATCCTCGAGGCCGACCGCCTCGGCGATGGCGGTGTCGCGCTCGCGGCCGCGGCACGTGCCGCTTACGTGAATGCAATGAGTGCCCGCGCTGCTCATCGCCGCGTTCGCGCTGCTCGTCACGCTCGGGTTCGTGCGCCGGTATCTGCCCCGCGATCGTCCGCAGCGCGACACATCAGACGTGAGCGTGCAGCCGATTGCGTTGGTCGACCTCGACGCAGACGTCGCCTAACTCCGCGAGAAGCGCGCCATGCACGCAGTGATCGCCACGCGACCGGGCCCGCCGGCCGTCCTCGAGCCCGTCGAACTCCCGAACCCGACACCCGTCCCTGGTCAAGTGCTGATCGCCGTCGAGGTAGCGGCCACGACCTTCATCGACACACAGGTCCGCGCCGGAGGCGGCCCGCGGCCGCTCGACCCCGACGAGTTTCCCCTCGTGCTCGGCAATGGCGTCGGCGGCACGGTCGTGGCGGTCGGTGACGACCTCGACAGCGCTTGGCTGGGCACACCGGTTGTGGCCACCACCGGCGGTCGTGGTGGCTATGCGACCTGCGCGCTGGCCGCGGTTTCCGACCTGCATCGCATCCCGCAAGGCGTCGACGTTTCCAGCGCGGTGGCGTTACTGGCGGATGGCCGCACCGCGCTCGCCCTCGTGCGGGCCGCGCGAATCGTCGGCGGCGAGACCGTCGTCGTCACCGCCGCCGGCGGCGGGGTCGGCAGCCTGCTCGTGCAACTCGCGCACGCCGCGAGCGCGATCGTCGTCGCGCTCGCGGGCGCGCCGCAGAAACTCGATCACGCCCTCGACCTCGGCGCCTCGGTTGCCATCGACTATCGCCGGTCCGACTGGCGGGCCGTGCTGGACCGACTCCTCGGCGGCCACCAGTGTCTCGACGTCGTCTTCGACGGCGTCGGCGGACCCACGAGTGCATCCCTCGTGGCGCGCATGGCGAGAAGTGGCCGGTATCTCCCGCACGGCGCGGCCAGTGGCGCGTGGGGCGAAGTCGATCTGGACACGCTCGCCGCCCGCGGCATCACAACGATCCCACTGACCGCGTTGGACCACGGGCCCGCGGATCTCCACGGACTCGTCGAGCAAGCCCTCGCGCTCACCGCCGGTCGCGTCCTGCGTCCGACCATCGGCCAAACCTTTCCGCTCATGCACGCGGCCGACGTGCACGCCGCGATCGAGGCCCGTGCCACCCTGGGGAAGACCCTCCTTGTCATCTGAGCCGACGCCAGGTGGAGGTCTTATGGTCGGCCCGATGGACCAGGGGAACTCAGAGGTGACCGAACGGCCCGTCCTGGCGCTCGGCCACGGCATGGAGGCGGTGGAGCCGTTCGTTGCCGGTTTGCAGATGGCGATCGACTCCGCGGACGCTGACCTGTTCAACCATGCCTTCGCGCAAGACGTCTTGTGGGGAAGCCCATTCGGGGCGGTCGTAGACGGCTACGACGAGATCCACACGATTCACACCCGCATGTTCGCCCCTGCGCGGGCGCGACTTCCCACCGACAGCGGCTCCCGATACGAGATCGAACACGCTCGCCTCGTGGCGGAGGATGTGGCGATCGCCTACGTGCGCCGATTCGCCCTCGGGGACCACGCCGCCGAGCAGGTAGGGCGGGCTGATTCGTTCGACGAGCTTGCGCTGTTCGTGCTCGTCCGCCGTGGCGGAGCGTGGTGGCTGGCCGCAGGACTGCACACACCCGATCGACGCGACGTACACGGCTGACGGCCGTGCGGTTCGCCACGGCTCGCTTCGCCGCAACGACGCACCGACATCGTGCTGTCGCCTGGGCGAAGGACGATCCTTTCGGCATCGAGTTCGCGGAGATCCAACTCGCGCCACGACAGCTCACTGCCACCGGCGTTGCGATCGGTAACCGGCCGGTTCCGTACCGGCTCGACTATTCGCTGGACACAACACCCGGTTTCGTCACGTCCCGGCTGCGCGTGAGCAGTATCGGTGAGGGGTGGCGCCGCTCACTCGACCTCCAGCGGGACCAAGCGGGGGTCTGGACCATCACCGCTTACCAAGACGGCGACGCCGATCTGCCCGCAGCGGGCGGAGACCCCGGCGCGCTCGCAAACGCGCTCGACTGCGATCTCGCCCTCTCGCCAGTGACGAACCTCATGCCGATCCTCCGCAACGAACTGCTCGCCGGCGGCGGGCCCGTCGAGCTGACAACAGCGTGGGTATCGGTTCCCGACCTGAGCGTGCGGCCGGAGAGCCAGCGTTACCTGTCCCTGCGAATGAGCCCGGGCGAACGCGTGATCCGCTACGAGGCGACGGACGGCTCGTTCGCTGCCGACATTGCGGTCGACGCCGATGGTGTCGTCATCGACTACCCGGGCATCGCGCGGCGTCTCTTGCCAAGTGCCCATGACCGACACTGAGCACCACCCTCCTACCGAATGCGGCGCTGTCGTTCTTCCAGATATCGGGAGAAGAAGCCGGCGTATCGGGCCTGCAACTCGGGGTCGCGCCAGTCGTTGCCGGTGATCAGCTTGCGGCAGCTCGGCGTGTTGCACGCGCAGGTCATCGGCTCGGTCGGAGTGTCGAACAGCGCGTAGTCAGTGGTGAGCTCCTCGCCGGTGTCGATGTTCCGCATGGCAACCAACACGACGTTGCCGGCGAACCCGACGTTCGGTTCGCACGAGTGGTTGATGAAGAGCATGACGGGCTCGTACTCCTCATCGGTGAGCGCGACGAGGTGCAGGTTCTCGGCGATCTGAATGTCGGAGTTCTGTAGTTCTCGGGTAACGCCGTCAGCGTCGCGGTCTCCACGATGTGTCCGCCCTTCACCGCGACCACTTCACCCGCGGCGATGTCAGTGACGGCGAACAGGCCGCGACCAGCGATGCCGCTCGGCACTCCCTTGCGTGCCTTCGGCGAGATCCACGAGGCGATCGTCGGCGACGACTCGGCGTTCATCGGGTTCCGATGACCGTCCGGAGTCCGGTTGGCAGCTCCGCGTCGCCGAACCGATCGCCGACGTGCGCCACGATGCCGTGCCGCGCAAGAAGCGCGGGGATGCGGCTGGTGTCGACGAGCACGTTGTCGTGTCGTTCGTCATCGCGGTGCCAGTCACCGTGGTCGTCGCGGATGAACACGGCCATTTGCCGTACGAATCGGTTCGGGGCCGGTGTCGGGTACTCCGTGATGATGGCCCAGTCGTCTCCGACTCTGCCTTGCGCGGGCGCATCGCGGCGGATCTCACCCCATTCGAGGTCGCAGATGTCAACCGCGAGGACACCGTGCGGTGCGAGAGCTTCTGCTATCGCGACGAAGGCGCGGTTGATGGCTTCTTCGTCCTGCAGGTAGCTCAACACGTGACCGATGGACACGATCGCGTCTGCCGGAGGAATGGAGTCGTCCGGAAGGACCAACTGACGAATGTCTTCGACGCCCTGGACATGCTCACGGGCCAGGTCGAGCATCGCGGGCGAGGCGTCCGTCGCGATCACGCGGTGACCCGCATCGACCAGATGCCTCGTCAGCAGCCCGCTCCCACACCCCAACTCCACGACCACGCCCCCGCGAACCCGCACGGGCTCCAAGAGTCTGAGTATCCCCGCTGCGCACGCGTCGGCGTGAGCGGCGAAACCAAGGTGATGTACGAGCGCAAGGTGTTGTCGGTAGTACGGGACATCAGGCGTCACGTCCTCACCGCTACTCGCGACCGAGTCGGCCGTACAAATCGTCGAGCAAATCGTGAGGGTCGGCGTGGCCCTTGCCGCGTCTCGAGAGGTTGCCGCTGTGTGCGGCGTCGGGCACTCGACGAAGCGGTGACCCGCCCGATCCCTCGTCAGGCAGGCGCGTCGGGTCCGACGGCGGTAGTCGAGGCGCCGTAGGCGTCGTAGGAACGACCGAGGCGGCGGGCCAGCTCACGCCCCGCGTTGAGCTGGAAGGGGCTGATGCCGCCGTGATCCCAGGGCCCGACGGAGCCGGCCGCGTTCGCCTCCGGCGACTTCGGCACGACATGGAAGCGTGTACGGACGTCGTCGACAGGGACTGACGCCAGCGCGAACCAGTCGACGCGCAAGTAATCGATGCTGTCGCTCCCCGCCGCGGTGTCGCGGCACAGCGCGCCCCGGCGCATCGCATCGGAGAGCCGCACCACGACGGTTCGGTCGGCCGAGAGGTGGCCGGGCGCGGCCTGGAACAGCCCGGCGCCGGTCGCCAGGTAGCCGGTCTCGAACAGAGAGACGACCATGGCCAGGAGCGAGAAGGCGCGCATGTCGTCGTTGGCGCGAGCGATGAACCCGAACACCTCGAGCTCGGACTCGACGGTGGTCCCGTAGTCAGCGAGGACGTGGACCCAGTCGTGCTGGGCCAACAGCGGAGGCGCCGACCCCGGCAGGCCTGGGAACTGAAAGCCGCGGGCCTGGTACAGCTCCCACACGCGCCGGCCGAGCGTCCCCGTCGGGAGCGATTCCAGCTGGTGCCACCGCGCCGCCAAGTCAGGATCGTGCACCGCAACATCCCAGGGCGAGGACAACTCGACCGATGTGTGCAGCGCGTCCACATCATCGGTGCCCCAGGTCGCGGTGTAGCCGTTGCGTTCGAAATCGGTCGCAGCAAGGCCGAGGGCACCAGCCGCGAACTCGCGGGCGACGACGACCATCTCCTCGTCCACGCCAAGCTCTGCCGCGTAGAGCGCAATGCGATCGGCGACCTCAGCGGGCAGAGGTCGCAGGACGAGGGCGGCGAGCAGCATCACCTGCACTCCGCGGGTGCGGAACTGGAGGTCGCGGCGGCGGAGGACCTCGGCCAGCTCCGCCGGTGGCATCGGCTCGAAGTCGGCGAGGTCGACCGCGTGACCGGTCATGGCCGGGAACAGTGCCTCGAGGAGCACGCGCTGCAGCTCCGTGAGACCCGACACGGGAGCAGCCGCCGACGCCACGCCGCGGGCGGTGAGCGCGACCTCGCGGGGGTCCGGTGGCGTCAGCAGCACCTCATCGGAGGTAGGGAGCGGGACCGCCATGGATCGAGCCCGCGAGGCGGGCAACGCGGCGAGGACGGGATCGATGCTCAGATCCATGAGGAACAGCAGCTCCTCGGTCGGAAGCAACTCCGTCATGGCGGCGATCACTGGAGAATGGTCGCCTGTGGCGACGACCTCGGCGTTGTCGCTGACGGCCGCGACGAACGCCTCGATGTATCGGCGTTGGTTCGAGAGCAGCTCCTTGCCGCCGGCGGGGCCGTGGCCGACGTGCAGGGCGACGTCCTCGGGTAGCTCGTGCTCGAGGCGGGACAGGGTGGCGAGCCAGTCCTCCCAGTGGCCGTCGGCGAGGTAGGCGTGCATACCGCTGTAGGCGATGTCACCCGCGAAGATCGTGCCGGCGTCGAGGCGCCACAGGCTGTCGAAGTCTGATTCGCCCGGTCCCAGTCCGTTGACCTCGAACGTGACACCCCCGAGGCTCACGTGTGTGCCGGGGTCGACGGTCTGGTTGGGGAACCGTCGGGTGGTGGGCCACTCGTCGCCCATCATGGGTCCGACGATGTCGTTCTTGATGGCGTCGTCGCGGCGGATGACCTCGTCGACGGCGCGAGTCGCCATGATCGGGACATCGTCGTCGCCGACCAGGTGCCACAGCCCGGCGTAGTGGTCGGGATGCGGGTGGGTGACCACGACACCGGCGAGCGGGCGGTCCGCCTCGTCGAGGGCGTGGCGCACCAGGCCGGCGTCGGTGACGGTCAGCATGCCGTCCACGACGACGAGGCCGTCGGGACCGTGGATCACGAACGCGTTGACGGCCATGACCTGACCTGGGATGCGGTCGACACGGTAGGGCATCGTCACCTCCTTGGGAGAGGGGAGAGTGATCCTCCCATTTTGTGGTCCTGCGGCACACGAGTGGTTGCGGCGTCGACGACGTCGACCGGAGCCGAGGGCGGGTCATCCGTCAGCGCCGGCTCGACGGCGAGTCCGTGCTCGAAGACGAGCGAGCCGCCGAGTGTCCCGCCCGTGATCGCGACGAGAAGGAGCACCACCGTCGCGATCACGCACACCCCAGGCGTGTGCGTCGCATCGACGTAGAACGCCCGCCGCACAGCAATGTCGATGAAGCTGACAGCGCCGAACAGCAGCATCAGCCAACCGTGCGCGTTCGCGCCCCGCCGCGACTCGGTCCCGCGTGTGGTGAGCCTCCGTCTGTCCCACCAGCCGGTGATCACCGCCAAGACCACGAACGCTTGGCCAACGATCAGCACAATCGTCGCCGACCGGTACAGCGGACGGCTCGACGCGACCGACGACGTGACATCGAAGATCGCGGCAGTGACGGTCGTCCCCATCGGCACCGCAGCGAAGGGAGGGTGGAGGGGCTTGCCTTGCCAACCTCCAAGTCCCAGGAACTTCCGCCCACGGAACCGCAGGCCCCGAAACGACAGCGCAAGTCCTTGGTGGGAGCCAGCGCCATCACCGTTCATCGGCTCATCGTCGACGGTACCTTGTCAGAAGTCCAAGACATATTGTCGATACAAGCTGATAACGAATCCTTATGAGGTTCGGAGAATGGAACTTCGGCAGCTCGCGTACTTCGTCGCCGTCGCGCACGAGGAGAGCTTCACGCGCGCTGCCGAGCGGCTGCACGTGGCGCAGCCCGGCGTGAGCCAGCAGATCCGACGCCTGGAAGCTGAGCTCGGCGCGCCCCTCTTCGATCGATCGCAACGTCGCCCGCGCCTGACGGCGGCGGGCGCAGCACTCCTGCCACACGCCCGAGACGCGCTCGGCGGCAACCGACGCCGGACGTCAGGCCCTCGCCGCGCTCCATGGGATCGTCGTCGGCCGGCTCACAATCGGTCTGATCCCCGGTATCCCCCACCTCGACGTGGCAGGTCTCCTCGCCGCATTCCACACGAAGCATCCCGCCGTCGACATGAGCCTGAGCGAACACCAACCTGTGGCCTTGCTCGAGCGCCTTCGCCGAGGAGAGCACGACGTCGTGATCGTCGGACTCACGTCGGGTCTCGCGCCCGACGGCATCGCCATCGAGGTTCTGTCCGTCGAGCCACTCGTTCTCGTCACCGCAGGCGAGCATCCGTTGGCAGCCCGGAAGTCCGTTTCGGTAGGCGAGCTACGCGGCGAGACCTTCGTGAGCCTCACGCGCAACTCGACGCTACGCCGTCACGTCGAGCATGCCTGCGACGTCGCTGGCTTCGCCCCCCAGGTCGCGCTCGAGACAACCGATACGCAGCTGCTCTGCGAGCTGGTTGCCGCCGGACTGGGCGTCACCATCGTGCCGCGCTCGATCGTCGACGCCAGCACCGTTGCCGGGGCAGCAGTCACGGTCGTCGAACTCGACCCGGCAGTCGTCGATCGACACACGGCACTCGCGTGGAGCGTCGACCGGAAGCTGTCCTCACCGGCAGACGCCTTCCTGGCGCTGGCGATGCAATGGCTGCGCACGACCTGATCCGCCGGCAATGGAAATCGCCAGGCGCCTCGGATCACGGTTTCGACGCCTCGATGAGGAATCGAGTGGCGTGAGCGACGAAGGGTCCGTCGCGCTCGATCTGCGCGTGGAGCGCGACGAGCCGGTCACGGAACCGCTCGACCGTGAAGCCCGGCACGATCCATACGACCAGCCGGAGGAAGTAGACGACCGCCCCGACGTCATCGAAGACGGTTCTGAGACGTTCGACCCGCAGATCCCGCACCACGAGCCCGGCAGCCTGAGCCGCCAGGCGCGCTCGCTCCGGGTCCCGTCCGGACGGTGGGATCGGACCCAACATGAACTCACTCAGTTCGCCGACGCTGTGGGGGCCGACCTGCTGGGAGAAGTACGTTCCGCCCGGACTGAGCACGCGGTAGATCTCAGCCCACCACGTCGCGATCGGATGTCGACTGGTGACGAGGTCGAATGATGCCGACCTGAACGGAAGCGCCTGGCGTTCCGGCTCGATCGCCACGACGTACCCACCCCGTGGGCGCAACCGCTGAGCAGCGATCGTCGTATTGGGCGGGTAGCCCTCGGCGCCTACGAGCACGCGTGGGAACTGCGGCAGCCCGGCGAGGAGCTCGCCGCCACCGCACTCGAGATCGAGCATGCGTTCAGTGGTCGCCGCCCGCTCCGCGACCCGCGCCGCGTAGTGCCAGCTCGGTCGCTCCTCCGTCGCTCGCCCCTCGAGCCAGCTGAAGTCCCAGCCGACGATAGGCGCAGTGCTCGCCTCGGCCACCAGTTCGTCGAACGACGCCATCGTCAGTCGCCGCAGGGCTCAGTCGACGAGAGCCGCCGCTTCGGCGATGAGCTCCGACTGCCGATCCCAATCGCCCGCCGCGATGGAGACGACAATCCGCTCCGCTCCGATGGCGCGCAGCGCGCTGATGCGTTCGGCCACGACCGGCGGGCCGCCGGTGACGACCATGTCGCGCGCCGCGTCGGCAGGGATACCGAAGAGTCCTTTCGGGTCGCTCAGCCGCCGAACAAGTCCGTCGTCGTCGGGAAGCGTGGAATCGCCTTCGATCGCCACCATCACGCTGGCGGTGATCGCGGGAGTGGGCCGCCCGATCTCACCCGCTAGCTCGGCCAGACGAGCGATCGACGCCGCGATCTGTGGCGGCGGGAGCGGCAGCGAGTACCACCCGTCTGCGTGGCGAGCGGTTCTGGCGAGCGCGGCGTCGGCCGTCCCGCCCACGATGATCGGCGGTACTGCGACGCCCGGTGACAACTGGATTGTCCTGCCCTCGACGTCAACCGCTTTGCCTGCGATGAGCTCGGAAAGGACGGCGAGGGCGGCGTCCGTGCGCCGGCCGCGTTCGCGTCGCGGTACGCCGACCGCGTCCCATGACAAGTCGTGACGGTCTCCGCCGACCCCCACACCGAAGAGCACCCGGCCACCCGACACGGCCTGCAGCGACGCGACCTGCTTGGCCGCCCACACCACCGGACGCAATGGCAACACCATCACGCCGTAACCGAGGCGAAGGTTGGAGGTGGCGCCGGCCGCCGCGCTCAGCGCCACGGTGCTGTCGATGAACGGAACCCCGGTGCCTGCGACGAGCTGGTCGACAGCCCACGCCGATTCGAAACCGAGATCCTCGGCGCGGCGGGCCGCGGCGACCACGTCAGCCAGCGGCTCTCGTCGCTCGGTCATCGTCGGCAGGACGACTGCCATCGCAGGTGCAGCCATAGGACTGCGCTAGGCGACGCGCGGCGTCGTACTTGTCGCGGTTGGCGAGCACTTCGTCCATGTGCCCCTCCGCCCACACCTTGATGCCGCGCATGACGACGTCGAGCGAGTATCCGAGGTCGGTCAGTTCGTATGTGACGGTGACAGGCACGGTCGGCGTCACCGAGCGGGTGAGCAAGCCATCGCGTTCGAGCGAGCGCAGCGTCTGCGTGAGCATCTTCTGGCTGACCCCGGCCAGGCGGCGGGACAGCTCGGAGTAGCGCATCGACTGCGGCTCGCCGACGCAGTCCTGCCCGGGGTGCGGGCCGTCGCTGCCGAGCGCGGCCAGGACCAGCGCCACCCACTTGTCGGAGATCCGATCGAGCAGCCCACGGCTGGGACAACTCGCCAGGAACGCGTCGTACTCCATCTTCGCCTGCGATCGCTTCTCGGCTGCGCTCATCGTCGGCATCGACCGCTCCTTCCTACCGCGCGGTGTGATACGCACTTCAAGGTGCCTACTTCCCGCTGGAGAGTTACTCCTCCATAGTGGACGAGTACCACCGAAAAGTCCACAGGAGGCGAACATGTCCACCACCTTCCGCACCGCAGTCGTCCGCACGCCCGGTGGTCCCGACTCCATCGAGATCATCGACGTACCCGTCGTCGAGCCCGGGCCGGGCCAGGTCCGCGTCGAGATCGCGGCGGCCACGGTCAACCCTGTCGACCTGGCGCTCGCCGCCGGGGTTTTCCACAGGCTCGGCCTGGTCCACCAGCCCGCCCACACCGGCCTGGGCTGGGACTTCTCGGGCACCGTCGCCGCCGCCGGCCCTGGCGTCGACCTCCCGGTCGGCTGCCGCGTCGCCGGGTTGGTCGACGGGTTCGACCGCGACTACGGCACCTACGCCGAGCAGCTCGTCGTTACGGCGATCGACACCGCCCTCGTGCCCGACGGTCTCGACCTGGCGACGGCGGCCACCGTCCCGCTCAACGGCCTGGCCGCAGCCCAGCTGGTCGACCTGCTCGGCGACGGCGGAGACCGGAGCCTGCTGGTGACCGGGGCGGCAGGCGCGCTCGGGGGGTACGTCATCCCGCTCGCCCAGGACCGCGGGTGGCGGGTCACCGGACTGGCGCGCGCCACGGACGAGAAGTTCGTGCGCGGCCTCGGCGCCGATTTCACCACCGAGGAGGCTCCCGGCTGGGACGCCGTCGCCGACGGTGCGGTGCTCCAGGAGCGGGGCGTCGCGCTGGTCCGCGACCACGGCCTCTTCGTCGGCGTGCAGCCGGGCGCCGCGCCCGCAGAGGAGCGGGGCGTCACCGTCCGCGTGGTGGTGACCCACCCCGACGGTGTCCGGCTCGCAGAGCTTCTCGACGCCACCGCGAGCGGGCACCTGCCGGCGCGGGTGCACGCCGTCCTTCCGATCGACCAGGTCGCGGGCGCCCACCGCGCGGTCGCGAAGGGCGGCGTACGCGGGAAGTACGTCCTTCAGCCCTGAGCGCGCGCAGCGACGATCAACACTCGCCTCGGGTACGGCTTCATGGCGACCGTGAGCATCGCCTCGGATAGCGCGCCGGCAGCGGCCCGCTCGCCCATCTCGACAGCGAGCGCGTCGCTGGCGTCGACCAACGCACTGAACGTCGGATACACGCGTTCCGCCCAACCCGGCGTCTGCTCGTACGCGTCGATGCTGAAACCCGCATCAGTGAGCAGCGGCGTGTAGTCCTCGATCGGATCGACGCCGAGAACGGGAACGCCGGCCACCTTGGCGGAATCGACTTCGAAGCACACGATTGCGACGCGGCCACCGGGTTTGAGCACGCGGGCGAACTCGCGGAGCGCGGCGTCCTTGTCCGGCGCGTACTGGAACGCCTCGACCGTCGTCACCGCATCCGCGGACGCGTCGGTGAGTCCGGTCCGTGCGAACGTGCCGCGCTGAAAGCGCGCCCGATCGGCCAGTCCGACGGTTGCCGCCCGCTGACGCGCCAGCGCCAGTCCCGCGTCTGCCGGATCGATACCGATGAGCGTCGCGTCGGTCTCGTTCGCGGCCCACAGCCCGGGGCCGCCCGCGCCGCACGCGACGTCAACAAGTACCGCCCCCGGCGGTAGCCGAAGCAGATCGAGCATCCGGCGCGCTTCGGCGAGAGTGAGGAACCCGATGTGGGCGAACTCGATCGGGAACTCACCCCGGTAGGCGGTCTCGCGCCAGATTCGATTGAAGGTCGCCCCATGCGGCAGCGCCGCGTACACCGCCTCGTAGCCGTCACGCACCGCGTGAAACACGCCGTCGCCGCTGACGTCATCGCCCAGCCCCGGCCCCGCTGGCACCGTCGGCTCATCCGTCATGCACATCAGCATCGCTCTCGGTCCAGTGATGTGGGTGACCGATGAGAATTGGGGGCGACGGGCGTCTGTTCACATATGACTGAGCTGTTCGCGAGTGGGATTCAGATGGGCGAGTCCCCGCGGTGGCATGACGGCCGGTTCTGGATGTGCGACTGGCTGGCCGGTGAGGTGCTGGTGTTTGACGCCGACTCGAACCGCGAGGTCGTGGCGCGGGTGGCGGGGCTGCCGTTCTCGATCGATTGGCTTCCCGATGGCCGGCTTGTCGTCACCACGCCGGGTGGGGTGGTGGCAGGTCCGGACCTGGAGCCGTACGGCGCGGCCGGGCAGCCCTTCAATGAGATCGTCGTCGATGCCGCTGGGCGGGCGTGGGTGGACATGCCGGGCTCGATGCCATGGGAGGAGCCGAAGCCGGGGATCGTCTCCGTCGTGCTGCCTGATGGGAGCAGCCGCCAGGTCGCTGACGATGTGTTGTTTCCGAACGGGATGGTCGTCCTCGGTGAGGACACACTCGTGCTGGCCGAGTCGCACGCGGACCGGCTGACCGCTTTTACGATCACCGGCTCGGGTGAGTTGGTTGATCGCCGTGTCTGGGCCGAGCTCGGACCGGGTTCCGCTCCGGACGGCATTTGCGCGGACGCCGACGGGGCGATCTGGTACGCCAGCGTTCCCGGACAGCGCTGCACGCGCGTCGCCGAAGGCGGCGAGGTGCTCGACACGGTCAAGGCCGACCGCGGCTGCTTCGCGTGCATGCTCGGTGGCGAAGACGGCCGCCTGCTGTACATCGTGGCCAACCACTACAACGGCGGCGGTGCATCGGACGGCGTTGTGCTGATCCAACCGGTCGGCGCGCCGCGAGCCGGGCGACCCTGACGCCCCGTCGCTCCGTGAACGATTGCCGCGATCGCGATCGCGGTTCGGTTCATCAACAGGAGGCACGAATGAAGAAGCTGAACAAGCAGTTCACCGCCACCCTGCAGAAGAGTCCGGCCGCCGGTGGCTGGACCTACGTGGTCATGGCCGGCTCGGCCGAGTTCTTCGGCACCCGAGGCCTGGTCAAGGTACGAGGTCGTGTAGACGGCCACCCCTTCCGAAGCTCCTTCATGGCGCTCGGCGACGGCAGGCACAAGCTGCCGATCAAGGCTGATCTGCGCCACGCGATCGGCAAGGAAGCCGGTCAACGGGTGACGGTCGACCTCGAGGAGCGCCTCGGGGGGTAGAGACCCGGCGACGCGCCCCGATGCCGGTCCGCGTCCGTGTCTGCTGACCCACCGATTCCGTGGCTGTGTCGACACAGACGCCACAGCGACGAAGTCTGTGTCGACTCAGCCACGTGTTTCGGTGGCTGAGTCGACAATGTGCGCGCGACGCCAAGAGTCGGCACGCGATCCACGGCGCAAGCCGTTGTGAACCTCTTCGCTCGAGTTCCAAGGCGGAAGTCCGGTGCTGCGATGCGCTCAGCGAGCGTCACCCGCGGTGCGCAGGATCGCCCGAACGATCACGCACCGCCCACCCGGATCAGTTCGTCGCTCCAGAAATGAGCCCGAAGTTCACGCTTGAGGATCTTCCCCGCTCCCGACTTGGGCAGGGGCTCGCTGCGGATCTCGATGGATCGGGGCAGCTTGTAGCCGGCGATGAGCTTGCGGCAGTGATGGATGAGCTCGTCCTCGCCGACTGGCCACCGGGGAACCACCGTTGCATGGACAGCTTCGCCCCAACGGGAATCAGGGATGCTGTACACCGCAGCCTCGAGTACAGCCGGGTGCAGGTAAAGAGCGTCTTCGACCTCCGTGCTGTAGACGTTCTCGCCTCCCGTGACGATCATGTCCTTGGCCCGGTCGACGAGGAACAGGTAGCCGTCCTCGTCCTGGTAGCCGAGATCGCCGGTGCGGTAGCCGCCATCGACCAGCGCGGCTGCGGTCTCGACGGGCTTGTTCCAGTATCCCGCCATGACGTTGTGCCCGCGGACCACTACCTGCCCGACGACGCCCGCCGGCACCGGTCGACCGAAGTCGTCGATGACCGTGACATCGACGCCGACCGCGGCCTGGCCGCACGAGCGAGCGCGGTCAGTGTCGAGGAGTCGCTCCTCTCGGGCGAGCAGCGTCGCTATTGGAGAAGTCTCGGTGGCGCCGTACACATGGAGCAGCTGTGCGTTCGGGAACGCCTGGTGCGCGCGACGCAAGGTCTCCACTGCGCACGGTGAGCCGCCGTGCGCGATGTAGCCGAGGGTGGAAACGTCCCGAGGCCGGCGGAACTGCTCCTCGGTCATCGCGGCCAGCATGGTGGGCACCACGAGTGTCGAGGTCACGGCGTGACGTTCGATCAAGTCGAGCGCGGCGCCGGCGTCGAAGCTCGGAAGGACCACGTGGTGACCGCTGTTCCACACGGTGGCGAGCACCGCGATGGATCCGGCGGCGTGGAACAGGGGTGCGGCGATGAGCCAGGTCGTGTCCGGCGTGAACGGCCAGCACATGCCGAAGTGGAACGTGTTGGCGATCAGGTTTCGGTGCGTGAGCATGACGCCTTTCGACGCGCCGGTCGTGCCGCCGGTGTAGAAGAGGCCAGCCAGAGTGGAGTCGAAGTCTTGATCGGGAATGTCGACGGGCTCGGCACCGGCGAGCAGCGCCTCGTACCCGTCAGCCAGGTCGATGCGGTCGATGCCCGTCGTGAGACCGCTCAGGTCACGAGCAGTGAAGACGATCTTGGCGCCGGAGTCGTCGAGCGCGTACGCCAGTTCGGCATCCGTGTGGCGGGCGTTCAGGGGCACCAGCACCATGCCCGCACCGGGAACGGCGAGGTACAACTCGAGATAGCGGTGACAGTTGGGCCCGATGACGGCGACACGATCACCGTGCCCCAGGCCGCGTTTGCGGAGGCCGGCGAGCAGGCGCTGGCACCGATCCCACGTCTCCCTGTACGTGAAGCGCTCACGACCGCAGGTGATGGCGGACCGATCCGCGCCTACCTGTGCCGCCCGCCGAAGTGGGCTGATGATCGAGGTCATCGTCCTTCGCTCCATGCATCGAGCACCTCTGGTGCGATGTCTGGATGGCGGCGACGCAACGCCGCCTCATACAGCGTGTCGGCTCGGTGCGATGGAGCGCCTCGGTGCGGGGTGCGCTCCCCTGCGTCTCGCGTGGCGTTGGTGGTGTCCACTGTGATGTCCTTCCGGGGTGAGGTCTGCGGATTCCCGCACCCTGAAGGAAGTCCGGTCCCGGCGAATGAGCAACACATGCTCATTGCCCGAGCGACAGTCGAACTACATGCTCAGCGCCACCTCGTTCGAGACGTCAGGGTGTCAGCACGACCTTGCCCGGGATGTGCTTGGTGGACTTGGCCATGAAGGCCTCTCGCGCGTCCGCCAGCGGGTAGACCGCGCTGACCTGAGGGCGCAGCTCGCCCAGGTCGACGAGGCGAGCTATCTCGCGGAGTTGGGCGCCGCTCGGGTCGCGTACGAAGTGAACTGTGCGGACGTCGTCCCGATCGGTCTGTGGTGGAGCCATGACGGACACGAGGGCGCCATCGGGCTTGACGATCGCCGGTGAAAGGGCGAGCACGTCGCCGCCGATGGTGTCGTAGACCAGGTCCACGGGACCGATCGTCGTCTCCCAACCGTCCCGCTCGACGTCCACGAAATCGTCGGCGCCGAGCCCGAGCACGCGCTGGCGAGCGCCGATTCGACCAGTACCGATGACGTGCGCGCCGGCCCAGTGGGCGAGCTGGACAGCCATGGACCCAACCCCGCCGCCAGCTCCGTGGATCACCACCGTCTGTCCGGTCTCGAGCCGGCCGTGGTCGAACAACGCCTGCCACGACGTGAGCCCGGCCTGCGGGATGGCGGCGGCTTGGACGAAGTCGACCGTGGTGGGCTTCGGTGCCAAGCTGCGAGCCTCGATGGCCACGTACTCGGCGGCCCACCCATCGCGGTACCCGTCGATCAGTCCGAAGACCTCGTCGCCCACCGACACGCCGGCGGTGCCGTAGCCGAGCGCGACCACGACACCCGACCCCTCATGGGCGGGGATCAACGACCCCCGGTCGTGTCCGGCTCGATCGGTCCGAAGGGGCCACATCAGCTCGGTCGGGGTGAAGCTGGCGGCACGCACCTGCACGAGCGCGTCGCCGATCGCAGGCTGGGGATCAGGGGTGTCCTCGTACAACAGACCCTCAATGCCTTCGAAGCCCTCCGGCTTCTGGATGCGAACGGCTTTCATCGGAACCTCCTTGTCACATCAGGGGAAAGGAATCGTCGAGGCCGGGCCCGGGCTCCATCCCTCCGACGAACGGCGCGGCGCAGGTTCGACACCGCCAGCCCACCGATAGCGTCCCGATCGATGTCTGATCCGGGAGTCGCGCGGCAACGACGACTCGCCGAGGAGCTGGAGGAAAGCGGGCTCGTTGTCGAAGGAGCGCACGCACTCCGGGCGCTGCTGTTGGAGGAGGTCGATCACGTTGTGCGCCCGGACGTGCACGAGCGGCGGGTGGTGAGCAGCGGCACGATCCTCGAGCCTCGTTCCGATCCGGCGACCTGGGAGCCGGGCACACAACTCGAGATCCTGCGCGGGTCGGCTGACAACCAGCTCCTGCTCGACGCCCGCCGATTCGCCGACGGACTGTCGAGTTGGCTGCTGCGTCGGATCGATGGCACGACCGAATGGATGGTCTTCAATCGCCCCGCGGGGTCGGAGCGTGACCTGGTGGTGCTGGCCTCGGTGTTCGATGCCACGATCGTGCAGCGCCATCCTGCTGGCTCGGTTCGGGTCGTCGGAAGTTTCGGGGTTCTCCGCTGGGACGGTTTCAGCTGGCATCGGGAGCCGCCCGTCAAATCCTGGATCGATGCCGTGACCACCCCCCTTACCCACGGCGACAGCGCGGTCATCGAGGACATGCTCGAGTTCGCGGTTCACGACCTCGGCTCGCTGCGCATTGGTGCGGTGCTCATCTACCGACCGGACCGTGATCCCGGTCCTACCGTCGAGGAGCGGCTCCCGACCCCACCCCCGTTGCGGATCCGTACCCCCACGCATCTCGCACCGCTGCGTCACGCGCTCTCCCAAGTCGACGGCGCTGCCGTCTTCGACGCCGACGGTGTGCTGCGCCAGCTAGGCGTGCGGCTCGTCCCGAGCAACCACGCCGAAGAAACCGTCGAGCCACTCAGAGGCACGCGCCACACGTCCGCCCGGCGCTACAGCCACGACGACCCGCTCGCCACCGTCATCGCCGTCAGTGACGACGGTCCCGTCTCCGTGTTTCGTAATGGCGCGATCCTCGCCAACTCCCATAGCGACTGAACGGCTACTGCTTTACGTCAGTGCGGCATCGGGAGTCGGTCTCCGGTACTCGCTGGCACAGCAAACTACGGTCCACGAGAATTCGAGCATGCAGTTGCAGGTGGACCACGACGACTTCACCGGCTGGGTGACACTCCTTGGCGATCCGCTGCGAGCAAGGCGCGCCTACCGGCACCTCGTAGCGAGCGGCGACGTTGCCATGCCGGCCATTCGCCAGGGTCTCGAGCACGACGATGCCGATGTGCGGATGTACTGCGCGAAGGCTTTGGACCATCTCGTCGACGAAGAGTCCTTCCCAGAACTCGTCGCCATGCTTGACGACCGGGACCCGCGAGTCCGGCGCGAGACGCTCCACGCGCTCGCGTGCGACCGCTGCAAGGACAACGCCCATCGACCGGACAAGGACGAGGTTCTGCCTCGTGCCATCGCGCTTCTCGAAAGCGACGTGTCGGATCATGTGCGCGCGATGGCCTGTGAGGTCGTCGGACGGTGGACCCATACCGACGAGGTTGCGGCTACAGCCTTGTCTGAGGCTCGCGACAACGACCCAAGGCCAGCAGTCCGCAAGAAGGCGGGCTGGTATGCGCCGGGCGGCACCATCTACCGAAAGACGAAGTCGAAGCAAATACCGGCTGGTGAGGGGAACCGATGAGGACGTTGCACTTCGGACTACGTGTCGCCGATCTCGACCGGTCGCTCGCGTTCTACACCGCCGTGGGTTACGAGATCGTGGGCAACGTCCCGGAGACCACCCTCGGACACCTGACCATGCTCAAACTTCCGGGCGACGAGTTCGTCACCATCGAACTCGTCCACAATCCAAACGAAGCCGAGGCACACGACGGCAGCCGCCTCACCCATTTCGTGATCCACGTCGAGTCGATGGACGTCGCGCTCACCGAGCTCGCCGCCCGCGGCATCGACGCCGAAACGCCCACATCGCCCGACGGATCAGCAGACTTTCGAACGACGTGGATCGACGATCCAGACGGCAACCGGATCGAGCTGGTTCAGTGGCCCGCCGGTCACGCCGACGGCATGAGCGCAGCCGACTGGGCGAACTAACTCAGCTCGCTCGAAGTGAGGAGGACCTGTGCCCCGGACTGGATTCATCGACCACATTGGTATCGGTGTCCCCGATGTGGACGCGGCGAGGCGCTACTACGACGAGCTCATGCCGATTCTCGGACTCAAGCCATGGTTCCCGACGACGGCGTCCGGGGAGTTCAACTACGGTCCGGATGGCGCTCTGGGTTCGCAGATCTTCTTCTACCAAGCGCTCGAACCCCGTGAGCACTCGCGGCACGGGACGGGCCTTCAGCACCTCTCGTTCATGGTCTCCACGCGAGCCATCGTCCGCGAGGCCCACGACTGGGCGGTGGACCGCGACGCCGACATCGTGCACGCTCCGCGCGAGTTCCCGGAGTACGGCGAGCACTACGCCACCTACTTCCTTGATCCGCACGGGTTCATGCTGGAAGTGGTCTGCCACGGTTCCGACGCACGCTGACGGTCCCGCGCGGACCCACTCGGTGGGTATGCCTCGCGTATCCCAACGTCATTCGAGCTCGGCCTCGCCGCAGTTGCTTGCCGGCATCGATACCGGCATCCGCCTCACGTCCGGTCTGCACCAGCGCCAGAGACGTCGGAGTCCCGAACTAGTCGAACAGCGCCTTCGTACGCTGCTGATTCGTCACTGGAACGGCGACGGTGTGCATGCCAGTGAACGTCGTTGTCGTCATATCAGTAGGACGACGCCCGGTGCGGAAAGTCATCGCCTGATGGCCGCGCCTTCGAACATGTAGCCGTATGGCTTCGGACCCCGCGCGTAGTAGTTGTCGAGCTTCTCCGGACGCAGCCCCGCGGCCTCGATCAGCTCGACGATCGGCCGGTTCAGGTGGCACCCCCCGAAACGCGCCTCTGTATCGGAGTGAGCCGGTCCTGCCAACGAGCGATGCGCGGTCGCGGCGATCGGCCGTGTTCCACGAAGTGCAACGCTCCGCCCGGTCGCAGCACGCGGCGCATCTCGGCGAGGGCGCGTTCGACGTCGGGGATCGTGCACAGCGTCCAGGTCGAGAGCACGTGATCGACGCTCGCGTCCTCGAGCGGCAGCTGCTCGCCGCTCAGACCGACGTACTCGACCGGTATCGAGCTCGCCGCCACCCGCGCGACCGCGAGCTTCCGCCCCACTGTCGCCGGGTCGACCGCCCGCACCCGCGCCACCTCGGCCGGATAATGAGGCACATTGCGGCCCGACCCGAAGCCGACCTCGAGCACTTCACCCTCGAGCCCCGCGCAGACGTGTGCGCGAGCCGCGGAGAACTCGGGGCCGCGCAGTAAGACGTCGGTGACATGTGGCAGTACCCGGTCGATGTACCAGCCCATCGCGCCAGTTTCGTCGACCGAGCCAACCGAGGACGCCGGAAGGCACGTGCAAGGATCGACGCCGTGACGAACACGCCGATGTCACCAATGGTCCACGTAGGGGATCGCGCCGGGACACATCGCGACACGTGTAGACGGGCCGGTCGAACGAGTCGTCGTGGTGGGCGCCGGGATCTCCGGACTCGTCGCCGCGCGAGCGCTCCAGCTCAGCGGCGTCGACGTCGTGGTCGTCGAGGGCCGCGATCGGATTGGCGGCCGCACGCACACGATCGAGCTCGGAGGCGCGGCCGTCGACCTCGGCGGCTCATGGATCCACGACGGTGCCGGTTCGCCGATGCTCCCGCTCGTCGACGCGCTCGGGATCGAAGTCCTTCCGGCATCCACGACCGGCATCGCCCTCGGGGCGTCGGTGCTCAACCGGCTCGACGGCGCCTTCCCCGACGTCGAGGCCCGCGTCGCGCTCTCCAACGCGATGGCTGGGCTCGTGCTCGGCGGCCCCGATGTCAGCAAGCTCGACGCCGGCCTCGACCTCGACCAGGCGATGGCCGAGTTGCTCGCCGAGATCGACCCGAACGTTCGCGCCACCCTGGGCGCGCTGCTCGCGATGAACGAGGGAAAGGACGCCAGTGAGGTCGATTTCGCGACGTTCGCCTCGTACTTCTATCGCGGAGGAAATGAGCAGAAGGACGTCATGCCACTCGGCGGGTACCGCCGCGTCGTCGAGCACCTCGCCGACGGCATCGACATCCACACGGCGCAACCCGTGCGGAGGATCGAGCAGGGTTCGGACAGCGTCACGGCGTACACGTCGGCGGACAGCTTCAGCGGCACGCACGCGCTCGTCACCGTGCCACTGGGGGTGCTGAAGGTGGGCATGATCGAGTTCGACCCGCCGCTGCCTGCCGCCGTCGTCGAGGCGATCGAGCGCGTCGGTTTCGGCGCGCTCGAGAAGGTCGTGCTCGCGTACGAGCGCGCCGTGTGGCAGGTCGATGGCAAACCGACGCACGTCACGATTGTCGACCCGCCGCACCCGGAGTGGCCGGTGATCCTCGACCTCTCCGCCTGGTACGGCGTTCCCGTCGTCGTCGGCATGGCCACTGGCGACCGTGGCCGCTCACTCGCGGCGATGCCCGAAGCGGCGCGAGTCGCCGCACTGCACGACACGATCCGTGCGATTGGCGGGCCCGACACGCCCGAGCCGATCGCGTTCGCCACGACGAGCTGGGCGACCGACCCCTTCCTGCTCGGCTGCTACGCCAACATCGCGCCGGGCACCCAGCCTGCCCAGCATGCGGCCGACCTCGCTGCTCTCGCGACGCCTCACGGCCGCGTGCTCTTCGCGGGCGAGCACACCTGCGAGCGGGGCACGTCGACCGTCGACTCGGCGTGGATCACAGGTGTCCGCGAGGCATCCCGCCTGCTGCAGCGCCGGGCGGTACCGCTCTAGCGACCGGCGGGATGCTGCTCGGGGGTGGCAACTCCTCGCCTCAGCGGAGGGGTCCGAACACAGCGGCGACCTGAGACTGGTCGAGGTACTCGTAGATCGCGGTGATGTGTCCGTCGGCGATGTGGAAGACGATGGCGATCCGGGCGGCGATGGTGTCGTCGCCGGCCTCACCGTGCACGACGTGGCGCTGCACGGCGCCGCCGTCGAACACGTGCCGCTCGAGGATCTCGTAACGCATCGCTCGCACGGAGCGGCTCCAGTAGCGAAGCAGCGCAAGGCTGGCCTCTTTGTCGAGCGCGTTGCCGGTGACGTTGTGCCACACGGCGATGTCGTCGTCGTAGAAATCGGCGACGGCGTCGATGTCGCCGCGCTCGATGGCGGCAAAGAACGCGTCGAGGAGATCGTCGGTGTCGTGGCCGGTCATCGCGAGACCGTCACGCTAGGCGGCGGCGCGTGCCCGGTCAGAGCGGGACGCGGTCGGACAACAGCTCGAGCGCCCATGCGGCGAGCGGCGAGTGCGTCTCGACCGGGACGCCGATACCAGTCCGCTTCGCGCGGACGCGGTTGCCGGCGCCGATGATCGTCAGCTTGAACGCGGCGAGCACAACGTGGAAGCGGACCGCGTCGGGCTCGGTGCCGTAGAGCGTGCACACCTCGCTTGCCGACGGCATGCCCGGCAGGTCCGCGACCGCCTGGCTCGAGTTGATCGGTGGCCGGTCAGTCGTGCCCCACCAGAGCAACGTGTAGCCGAGATCGGCGAGCGGATCGCCGATCGTCGCCATCTCCCAGTCGAGTACACCGTTGACGCGTCGTGCCGTCGAACATGACGTTGCCGAGCCGGTAGTCACCGTGCACGATCGTGGCGCGCCCCGAAGCCGGGATCGCACCGGCCAACTGGTCCGACAGCGCGTCGATGACCCGATCGTCATCGTCCTTCGACCGGTGCCACTGATCGGTCCAGCGGGCCACCTGGCGGTGGAGGTAGCCGGTGCCCTTGGCCGCATCGCCGAGGCCGACGGCCTCGACGTCCGTGGAGTGGATCGCCTTGAGCACGCGGATGAAGTCCTTGCCCGCTGCGCGCGCTTCCTGCGTCGAGAAGTGGGCGAGCACTCCGGGGTCGTGCGGGACGAGGCCGTGCAGCCGGCGCATCACGTAGAACGGCGCGCCGATGACGCTCGCGTCATGGCAGAACCCGAGTACCTCGGGGACCGGGACGTCGGTCTCGCGCAGCGCGGCGAGATACCTGTACTCGCGCGCGACGTCGTTCGCCGACGGCAGGAACGCGCCGACAGGTGGGCGCCGGACGACGAGCTCGGCGCCGCCGATCGTCACCGCGATCGTCAGGTTCGACGCGCCGCCGCTGATGATCTCGTGACTGAGCGGGCCGTCGACACCGATGTTGTCGCGCAGCCAGGCGCCGAGCGCGGCGGCGTCAGCGTCCGACATGGTCAGTCACCTGATGAGGTTCTCTCGTAGCTCGCGCTTGAGAACCTTGCCGCTCGCGTTGCGGGGCAGCTCGTCGTCGACCATCCACACGTGCGCGGGCACCTTGAAGGCGGCGAGGCGGGCAGCGACGTGCGCCCGCACATCTTCCTCCGTGATCTTGACGCTGTCGCGCACGCGCACCACCGCGCCGACCTCCTCGCCGAGGCGATCGTGGGGCACGCCGATGATCGCGGCCTCGGTGATGTCGGGGTGCTCGTACAGCGCGGCCTCGACCTCGGCTGCGTAGATGTTCTCGCCGCCGCGGATGACGACGTCCTTCAGGCGGTCGACGACGTAGAGGTTCCCGTCTTCATCGAGCCGGCCGAGGTCGCCGGTGTGGAACCAGCCGTCGGTGAAAGCCTTCGCGGTCTCCTCCGGCAGTCCGAAGTAGCCGGCCACGACGGTTGGTCCCTTCAGCCAGATCTCGCCCACGTGGCCGGCGGGCGCCTCGTCCCCGTCGGGTCCGACGATCTTCACCTCGATCACTGGGGACAGCGGCGTGCCCACGCTCTCAGGGTTCTTGACGTACGCCCCGCCGAAGTTGGCGATCGCCGCGCCCGACGTCTCGGTGAGGCCGTAGCCGTTGCCGGGTGCCGCCCGGGACGAGAACTGCTGGTCGATCCGGCGCACCAGCTCTGGCGGCACGAGCGTGGCGCCGGAGGAGATGCCTTCGAGCGAATCGAGCGCCTTGCCCTTGGCCTGCGCGACCTCGAGGAGCTGGAACATTGTCGTCGGCACGCCCGCGATGCTGGTGATCTGCTCGCGCTCGACGATGTCGACCGCCTGCTCGGCGTCCCACCGATAGATGAGGACGAGCTTGCCTCCGGCTGCGGTGTAGGGAATGAGGAACGACTGCAGCCCGCCGACGTGGAACAGGGGGAAGGTGACCAACGTCGCCATCGGGCGCGGCGACCGCGCCTCGGCGGGCCGCGTACTGGCCTCCATCGCCGCCAGCGTGACCCGGTACGCGCCCTGCATCAGGAAGTTGCCAAAGTTGCGGTGCGTCTGCTGCGCACCCTTCGGTCGTCCGGTCGTACCGGACGTGTACATGATCGTGGCGTCGTCGTCCACGGCAATCTCGACCTCCGGCAACGGCTCGTCGGCGACGGCAACCGCGTCGTCGAAGGGAACGCCCTCGACTGCGTTCGCGCCTCGGACGAGCACTGTGCTCCGCACGTCGGTGTCTGCGAGATGCGGTGCGACGCGCTCGGCGCGCTCGCTGTCGGCGAACAGCACGACGGCACCAGAGTCCTGCAGGCCGTAGGCCAGTTCGGGCCCCGTCCACCACGCGTTCAGCGGGACGACCGTGGCGCCCAGCACCTGCGCTGCCCAGAACGCGACCACCCACTCGGGCTCGTTGCGGGTCGCGATGGCGACGCGGTCACCTTGTTGCACGCCGTCGTCGCGCATCCAGTTGGCCAGTGCTCGCACCTGGCGGTGCGCCTCAGCGAAAGTGATGCGCTCGTCCTCGTACACGAGGTAGTCCTTGTCGGCGTGGAGGGCGCTTCCCTCCCACACAGCCCGCAGGGATGGCGGCGCGTGCTTGAACACCTTGGTCGGTACCCCGCGGACGTCGACGGTCTCGATCTCGAAGAGAGGTCCAAGGTCGGTCACGCCGCGAACCTATCCGTGGCACGCGCCGGTCTTCCGATGGCCCGCTGGATCTAGTCGGAGGTGACGTGCAGGTTGTCGAGCCAGGCCGGGTTGCTCTAAGTGGACACCAGCCGCGCGGAGATCTGCCCGCGCGAGGTGATGCCGAGCTTGGGGAAGATGCGATAGAGATGCGATCCGACGGTGCGGTGGGAGAGGAAGAGCCGTTCCCCGATCTCTCGGTTCGAGAGGCCGTCCGCGACGAGGCGTGCGATCTGGATTTCTTGGGGCGACAGACACTTCGTGCACAGCTTGGACAGGTTCTGTGGATCGTTCGCCGGCGGCACGTAGTTCCGTGTGTGTCTGTTCTGCCCAGGCCGTCGCTCCGATGGGACTGAGCGTGGCGCGTGCAGCGCGCAACGGCGATCGGGACTCGGAGACGCGTCGCCGGCGTCTCAGCCTCATCATCGAGGCCGCGCTCGGTCTCGTACCGCCTGGTCACTGCTCTCGAACTCCAAGACTTTGAGTGACCAGGGCATCTCATTCCAGGTGTCATGGAGCGGCCTCACCGTGCTGACCGTCGCCGCCCTCGGCGCATCGCCGGCCGAAGTCTCCGCGCCAGCCGCAGGAGCTAGGCACATCTCGCCGGCCGCCGCCTTCCCGTCGCGGACTGACCAACGACGACGTGCTCATCGGGATCTGAAGCCAGTCCTATGGCCCAGCGAGCTGCTCGGCGAGAGCTACACGTCGTCGGGCGGCGGGCCGGCGACCCGCCGCCCTTCGCTCGGGCGCCGACCAACGTCAATCGCGGGTCACGACCAGCTCACCGGTGCCGACGCCTTCGAACGAGGTGACCTGTAGCCGGTAGGTCGCACTCACAGGGGGCACCCACTCGAACGCGGCGTAGAAGTCCACGTCGTCATCGTTACCGACCACGGGTGACCCGTCCGGGGCGAGGAGGACCATGATCGAGTCGAAGATCTCCTTGCTTGGGCTGCTCGTCGTGATCGAGATCGGCTGGCCGGCGGCCGCCGCAACGGGGACCTCGTAGGTACGGCCCGGGACCAGGTCGAGCGGCAGGGCCGTGCCGACGCCGATGGGAGCGGTCGACACGAGCTCGGTGGTGACGAGGTCGATGTGCCGTTGGATGTGCGTCGCCCCGGCCATGAGGTCACCGAACGCGTGATAGGAGTTGGCCAAGATGGCATGGATGCGGGGCGTGTCGAGCCCCCAGTCGAGCGCCAGCGACGCCTCCTCGAAGGCTCGCTGAGGGTCAGGCAGGGCGTAGGTGTAGGCGTCGGCGACGATGAGCCGGACGTGGGCGCTCCCGGGCGCGAGTGCGATCGCCTGTTCGAGATCCGCGACGCCCTCATCGACGTGCTTGCCGAGGAAGAGGCGGTTCGACCCGCGGAACAAGGTGCCGTACAGATCGCCCGGCTGAACGTCGAGCAGCTGATCGAGCAGCGGGGTCGCCGACTTGAAGTCGTAGAGCCACCAGCGCGCGAAGCTTGCGCCGGTGAGTGCGGGAACGTCCTCCGGAGCGCTCGCCAGCCGGGCCGCGTACTGATCGAGCACGGTGTCGACGGCATCCGGGTGCACGGGCAACACATTGCCGATCACGCGCGCATAGTCGCCGAGGGCGTCCGAATACAGACCGAGCATGAGCTCGGCCTCGATGCGCCCTCGGTAGCCGTCTACCTCCGTCGGATCACCGTCGATGACGCAGGTGAACTCTTGGACCGCTCTCTTGTAGCGGCCGACGTCGACCAGATGCTGCGCCTGCTCGATGGTGCAGCCCGGGTTGGCCGAGGCGGCGCCGGGTGCGAGGGCCAGTACGACTCCAGCCAACGCCAGCAGGACGGCCGCGACCATGAACCGCCGCGGACCCGAATGGACTCTCATATGTCTTCCTTCCTCGGTGTCCCTCGAACTTCGTTGTGGACACGTCGGAGGATGCGGCCGCGCCGCCGCTCCCGACATGAGTAACGCGTTACTCATCCGCCGGGCAGACCGCGGTGCGGGCGGTGAGCAATGCGGGCCTTCGCCGCCTTGAACGCGTCCTCCACCGCCTCGACGAGGATCTCCCGTGTCAGTTCGTCCGGGAGGGGGAACTCCAGAGGTCGGCGTCAGCAGGATCGAGTGGGCAGCCTCTCGGAGCGGACGTCTCGGTCCAGCTGCGCGCGCCGACCAGACCCCGACACGCCACATGTTCATCGATCTCGAGGACGATCCTCGTGAATGACCGGGTGCGGTCCGGCGGGTCGGCGTCACGAGTTGTCTCGGGGACGTTGTCCCGTTCGGGGTGTTGCTGACCTTGACCCCTTTCGTGGACAGCTGGGGTGACGCCCAGGTCGTCGAGCGCGGCCGCGTCGCTCTAGGCGGACACCAGCCGCGCGGAGATCTGCCCGCGCGAAGTGATGCCGAGCTTGGGGAAGATGCGATAGAGATGCGATCCGACGGTGCGGTGGGAGAGGAAGAGCCGTTCGCCGATCTCCCGGTTCGAGAGGCCGTCCGCGACGAGGCGTGCGATCTGGATTTCTTGGGGCGACGAGCACTTCGTGCACAGCTTGGACAGGTTCTGTGGATCGTTCGCCGGCGGCGCGCAGTTCCGTGAGTGCCTGTTCTGCCCAGGCCGTCGCACCGATGAGACTGAGCGTGGTGTGTGCAGCGCGTAACGGCGATCGGGACTCGGCGACGCGTCGCTGGCGTCGCAGCCAGGTTCCGTATGCAAGCTCGATGCGAGCACGGGCCCATGGCCAGCGCACGAGATCCTGACGAAGCGCCGCAAGGTAGAGAGACTCGGCGTCGGTGTCGTCGGCGAGGACGGCACGAGCGTACGAGAGCTGGACGTGCACTGTCGGCGACGGTGTGGTCAGCGTGTCCTGTTCGAGTTCGGTGAGAATAGGAACTGCGCGCTCGACGTGTCCGCCATGCATCGCGGCCTCGGCAAGGAACATCACGCCGTGGAATCGTTCGACGGGGTGGTAGGTCGGATCGGCCGGGTCGAATGTGACTCGAAGCGCGTCGAACGCTTCCGCATAGTTCCCTGCCGTCAGCGAACCGATGCCTCGCGCGAGTTGTATCAACGCGAGGAGGCAGTTCAGTCGACGTCTGCGTGCTGTTTGCTCGGCCTCACCTGCGAGCGCCTGCGCGCGCTCGATTGTCGCCGCGTAGGCCTGCACTGATCGCCGCCAGCGTCACGATGGCGATCTCCTGGATCGACTGGCCGGTTTCGTGGGCGCGCAGACGCGCTTCTGCCTCGGCGGCTACGGCGCTGTCCCAGTTTCCGAGCTCGAGATGATCGACGATCTGCATGTTGAGGACTTGCGACAGCAAGGCGAGCCGTCCCTCCTCGCGGAGTTTCAGCTCGGCGCGTCCCAGGAAGTCGACTGCGCGCAACGGATCGCCGACGGCATGCGCCGCTTGGCCGAGCAGCCACAACGCATCGGCATCGTCGACGCTTTCGAGCACAACGTGCTCCAACGCCTCGAGCACGGGCGTGGCTTGGAGAACCGGCTCGGCGATCGCGAGGACGTCGGTGTAACGAGCGTCACTCCGACTCCCCGTCTGTTCGTTCGCGACCCTGACCACGAGGGCGCGCGCGGCCGGTCCGGTGTCGGCCCAATAACACCGAAGCGCGGCACCGAGCAGCAGATTGAGCGCCAGGTCGCCATCACCCGCTCTTGTCGACTGTTCGGCCAATGCGCACAACTCGACCACGCGGCCGGCATCGCCGGGTATGCCGACGTCGAAGATCTCGCGCAACCATTCCATGCGCGCTCGATCCATGTCGGACAGCGGAAGTTGCGACGCCAACGCGAGGAGCTGATCGACTTTCTCACGGCGGCCGAGATCGAACGCGTACTCAGCAGCAAGCAGCAAGCGGCGTGTCCGACGCGAAGGATCGGTCGTGAGCTGCGCGGAGCGTTCCAGCGCCCAGATCGCGGATACCACTGAGCCGCGCTGCAGCGCCATGCGATGATTGGCTTCGAGCTCAGTGGCGACTTCGTCGTCGGATCCCGTGACTGCATGCGCGCGATGCCACGTGCGCCGATACGGATCATCCCTCACGACGGTGGCCAACGCAGCATGGGCGGCCTGTCGCCGTGCCACTGACACGGATTGGAGAACGGCCGAGCGTACGAGCGGATGACGGAACTGCACGCGCATTTCGTCGAACCACAAGAGCCCCGCGAGCGCGGCATTCTCCAGCACGTCGACCTTTGTTTCGGTGCCGGCGAGCACCGACGCCGCCACGAGAATCTCGCCGAGATCGTCGCCGGAATCGATCGCCGCGATCAGGACAGCGTCGCGCGTTTGCTGCGGAAGCTCTGACAGCCGACCCGCGAATGCTCGCTCGAGGCGAGCGGTCAGCGGAAGCGTCGACTCGGTCGACGAGGTGCCCTCGGCGCGCCAACCCGCGGGCAGTTCGATAAGAGCGAGAGGATTGCCCCGCGCGGCGCGCAGAATCGCCTCGCGATCGGCGCGGCGCAACTCCGCACCGTTGCCGTCGAGCAGGGCACGCGCCGCCGATTCGCTCAGCTCCGATACCTCGAGCTCTTCGAGTCCGGCGGTGTGATACGGACCGGAAAATCCCCGCCGCGTCGTGCCGACGACGACGATCGGATCGCCGCTGACACGGCGTGCGACGAACGTGAGCACAGCCTGCGTCGGTCCGTCCAGCCACTGGACATCATCGACCGCAACAAGCACGGGCCGCGACCCCGCGAGTTCGGCCAGCAAGTTCAGTGCGGCGAGCGCGACCAAGAACAGTTCGGGCCGTGAACCGACCTCCACACCCAAAGCTCTGAACAACGCGTCGCGTTGCGTCTGCGGCAACGCGCCTGCAACGTCCAGCGCGGGTCGGAGAAGCTCATGCAAGCCCGCGTACGGCAGCCCTGCTTCCGATTCCACGCCGGTGGTCGTCAGGATGAAGAAGCCCTCGGCGCGGGCGCGATCGACCACCGCTTGGAGAAGCGTCGACTTCCCAATGCCAGGATCGCCGATCACAACAAGCGCATCGCCACCATCGCGCGTCGCCTCGATCAGACGATTCAGCCGATGAAGCTCGACGTCTCGCCCGACCACCGCGCCCTCCATCGCCACCTCACAATCGCCGGCTTCTGACGGGGTCGTAAGGCTGGCCGATGTCACGGTGGGCTGCCCCCGAGCCCGCGCCCATCATGCCTGCTCGGGCGCGGTTAAGGAAGACCGTTCAGCAGACGCGGTGGCCGCGGTTCACATGGCTCAAGGGACGACAAGTGTGCGGGCTGATGCGACCGTCACGTCGGGGCGAACACGATCTCGCGGACGGCGCTCGCGGTTGCGGTCCGCGACCAGTCGCGCTGCAGTTCAAACGCGAATTCCACCCAGCTCACCGGCTGAGCACCGGCGAGCATGAGTCGTTCGAGGCCCGCAAGATGTGCCGCCTTCGACGTCCCGCCGACAGCGTCGACGACCGGATACGCCTCGAAGCCCTCTCGCATCGCGTCGAGCAACGGGAACGCGAGGCAGACCTCGGTCCACAGCGCGATCATGACGATCTTCTTGCGCTGAGTCGCTTCGATCGCGCCTCTGAATTCGGTGTCCTCCCACGAGTTGACCGTCGTCCGATCGATGGGTTCGACGCCTGGGAGAACTGACGTCAACTCCGCGATCGTCGGTTTGTTCAGTCCCGAGCGGACGTTGACCGTCGACAGCACGATCGGCACGCCGAAGGTGACCGCTGTACGAGCAATGCGTACCGCATTGCCGACGAGCTCGTCGTGCGGCATCGATTTCACGGACTGAACCTGGATCGGCTGGAAGTCGATGATTGCGAGCACGCAGTTCGCTGGTGTCAACAGATGGTCCGTTCGAGGGTCTCGGATGGGCTCGCTCGTCATCGTGGCTCCTCGATTCTCGGTTCAGCAGTGCGCGCACGGCTTGCAGCCTCGATGATGACGACGCGCGCCGGGTCACCGCTTCGGTCAGGCGACTGAACGTGACGATGCCGAAACAGCGCTTGGTATGGGCGAGGGGTATCGAACCGAACACGGCCTCGGTGTCTGGCCGATGATTCGGGTACAGAATGGCAGCGTGGCCGCTACTCACTCGGATCTCCGGGAGCGCCTCGGCGAGCTGCTGAGTGGCGCCGGACCCACGCGGCCCGTACGCGCCGAGATCGCGGAGTCGTGGCGTCGGGTGGCGTCGAGTGGCCTCCAGCCCGACCGGTTCGATCCGATGTACGACCCTGATGTCGAACAGGACAGCCGTCTCGAGCGCGCCGCCGCACCGGTGCTGAACCGGTTCATCAACGACCTGGCGGGAACCGAGACCAGCCTCGTGCTCACTGACGAGCGGGGTCACGTCATCGATCGGCGAGTCTCCGACCCGCATTTTGTCGCACGACTCGACAACATTCTTCTGGCCCCGGGCTTCTTCTACGACGAGGCGAAGGTCGGCACGAACGGGATCGGTTCTGCGCTCGCGCAAGGTCGGCCAGCCGTCGTCCACGGTGGCGAGCACTTTGCCGACCGTCTCACCGGCATGGCCTGCGCCGGCACGCCCGTGACGGACCCTCGCAATGGACAGGTACTCGGCATCATCGACATCACGGTCCGCGCCGAAGACGCCAATCCGCTGTTGCTGGCATTCGTCAAGCGGGGGGCGTGGGAGATCGAGCAGCGCCTCTTCGACGACGCCTCCACGATCGAGCGCGTGCTGCACGAGCGCTTCGTGCACGCCCGGCGGGCCAAGCGACCGGTTGTGCTGGTGAGTGAGTACATGGTGATGGCGAGTACCGCCGCCTCGCGAGTCCTGGAGGCCTCTGACCGGTCTGTCTTGTGGGAGTGGGCGAGACGCACGATCGCGGGCGGCGGACGGTCACACGACGTCATGCTCTCGAAGGGCACGGTCGTCACGGGCTGCGAACCGGTGCACGACGGCGGCGCCCTTGTCGGCGCACTGGTGTGGCTTCGTGCAGCCGCATCTGCTGACGGAGGCGGGAGGACCAGGAACTCCTCGGGCCGAGCGGCACTCGGTTGGGGCAGTCTCACCGAGAGCGAGCGCGGCGTCGCTGACCTCATTGCTGACGGGCTGACGAATCGGCAGGTCGGGGCGCGCCTGTTTCTCTCCCCCTACACGGTCGACGCTCACCTTCGCCACATTTTCAACAAGCTGGACATTGGCTCACGCGTCGAACTTGCCCGCATGGTCGCCGAGCATCGGGGAGCCCATGAGCGACCTGGTCGCAAGCGCCCCGCGTAGACGACGAAGCAACGCGACCGCGTGATGTAACGGCTCCAGGAGAGCCGCATCCTTCAACGCGACGACCTGGATCGTGCGGGGTCGGTTGGAGGAGATGCCACCCGCCAGCCTCGTGCGCTGGGATCGCCACGCACTGGACGCCCAATACCTCGCCGAGGGTGTGAGCGCTGGGTCGAGAGAGAGGAGTGATCATGGGCAACGCGATCTCCGATGTCGTCAGTTTCCGTGACGCACCCAGCAGCGCAGGTGGCTACGCGGACCACGGGATGCGTACCGGCCCGCGGATCGCACGCGCTGGAGTCATGCCGCTAGCGTCCCGCGGGAATCCGGGATGTCTACGCGTTGGCGAAGTTGTCGGACGAGACGCTGAGCTTGATCGGCTCTACCGCCTGATCGACGGCGTGCTCGAACAGGGCGGCGCCCTGCTGGTGACCGGCGACCCCGGCATCGGAAAGTCGACGCTGCTACAAGCAGCCGCCGATCACGCCCGGGCCGCCGGGTTCCTCGTTCTCGGGACGACGGGCGTGGAATCGGAGGCCGCGCTTCCGTATGCAGGGTTGTATGAGCTTCTCCGTCCCGCGCTGGACAGGCTCGAGGCGCTGCCACCGGCGCAACGCGAGGCGCTGGCCAAGGCGTTCGGGATGGTGGTCGGGTCGGCGCCGGAACCGTTCTTGGTCGCGCTGGCAACGTTGAACGTGCTGGCCGAGCTGGCGACGTCGAGGCCGGTTCTGGTTGCGGTCGACGACGTGCAGTGGCTCGACGGGCCGACGCAGGCGGCGCTGGCGTTCGTGGCCCGTCGGGTGAGTGGCGATGTGATCGTGGTCGTCGGGACCACCCGGCAGGGCGTCTCGGGGCCGTTTCACTCCGCCGGGCTCGAAGAGCTCGACGTCGCCCGACTCAGCCACTCGGCGGCGCGCGAGGTGCTGGAAGTAGCCGGTGTGGGCCTCAGCCGAGCAGATCTCGACGAGATCCTGCGGGCCGCGCTCGGCAATCCGCTGGCCCTGGTCGAGCTTCCCCGCGCCTGGCGCGCGAACCCCTCGGTGAGCGCATCGAACCTCCCGCTCACGGCTCGCTTGGAGCGAGCGTTCGCTGGTCGCCTGTCCGAGCTCCCGCCGCACGCACGCGACGCGCTGCTCATCGCTGCGGTCGATTCGGTCGACGACCTGCCCGAGATCCTCGCCGCAACGTCGCTGCTCGCCAGCACCGAGGCCAAGGTCGACGTGCTCGAGCCCGCCGTGCTGGCCGGCCTCGTGCAGCTGGACGACCGGTACGTGCAGTTCCGTCATCCCCTTGTCCGCTCGGCGGTTCTGCAGTCCGAAAGCCTGACGCCGCCGGCACGCCGCGCACGCCGCGTTGGCCGACGTGTTGACCGACGACCCGTATCGCCGCACCTGGCATCGCGCCCATGTGCTCATGGCGCCCGATGACAGCGTCGCGGACGACCTTCAAGACACTCATCGCGCCGCGCTGCAGCGTGGGTCGGTGTCGTCGGCGGTCTGGGCCCTGGAACGCTCCGCCCAGCTCACAACCGACCCCGCCCGCCGTTCCCACCGCTTGCTGCTCGCGGCTGAGTACGCGTTCAGTCTCGGCCGCCGCGACAAAGTCGATCAACTCCTCGACGAGGCGTCACCGCTCCCGCTGTCCGACCTCGATCGGGCACGCATGGAATGGCTGCGGGAGATCTTCGACGACGGCGTCCCCGGCGACGCCGGTCGTGTGCTCGAACTGTGCACCATCGCCAAACGGTCTGCCGACGCCGGTGACGACGATCTCGCACTCAACCTGCTGCACGCCGCCGCGCTCCGATGCGGGTGGTCCGACACCGGACCCTCGCCGCGCGCTCGTGTCGTCGCAGTGCTCGATGAGCTTCCCCATCTCGCCGACGATCCTCACTACGTCGCAGCGCTCGCCCTCGCCGACCCCTTCGTCCAGGCCGCCCGCGTGATGGACCGACTGTCACGCGTCGTCATCGACAGCATCACCGATGCCGACGCGCTCTGGCTCTTTGGACAGTCAGCCCACATCGTGGGCGACGCGGTTCGGGCGCTCGACTTCCTGGGCCGCGCCGAGACCAAACTGCGCGAGGAGGGACGGCTCGGTGTCCTGTCACAGGTCCTCACGCTCGAGATCGCGCAACATGTCGAACTCGGCGGGTGGGACGTCGTCGAATCGACGGAAGCCGAGGCGCGCAGTGTCGCGGCAGGAGACGGGCCAGTCCCTCTGGAGCTCAGGGATCATGGTCCTCGAGGCGCTCACCGCCGGTCTCCGCGGCGACAACGAGCGCGCGCAGGCGCTCGCGGGCGAGGTCGAGCAGTTCGCGAGGAGCCGCCGTCTCAACCTGTTGCTCACCGTCGTACAGCTCGCGGGCGGCTACGGCTGGATGGCCGCGGGTCGCTACCCCGAAGCATTCGACGCGCTCGTACGGATCTTCGACCCCGCGGACCCCAGCTATCACGCCGTCGAACGTTCCCGCGGCGTGATGTTCCTAGCCGAAGCCGCCGTCCGGGCCGGCCGCGCCGACGAGGCGCGCACGATCGTGGCGGACCTCGAGCAGGCGGCGCTCATCGCGCCGTCACCGACGCTGCACGTCCAACTCTCCTACGCGCGGGCAGTGCTCGCCGACGACGACGCCGCCGAGAGCCTCTACCTCGCCGCGCTCGGCCGGGACCTCGTGCGCCGCCCGTGGGCACGTGCCCGGCTCGAACTCGCGTACGGAAGTTGGCTGCGACGTCAACGACGCGTGGCTGAGTCGCGGTCGCTCCTGCGCGCGGCGTATGCCACGCTCAGCGCAATCGGTGCCGACGACGTGGGCGGAACAGGCGAGCGCCGAGCTGCGCGCCGCCGGCGAACGCACGCTCGAGCAAGCGCCCTTGCGGCACGAACTGCTGTCGCCGCAAGAGATGCAGATCGCACGGCTCGCGGCCGACGGCCTTTCCAACCGAGAGATCGGGGAACGGCTGTTTCTCTCCCACCGCACCGTCGGCTCGCATCTCTATCGCATATTCCCCAAGCTCGGAATCACCTCGCGTGGGCAGCTCGCCACGCGACTCGAGCAGGCCGCGACGCGCTGACATGGCGCCGTATCGAACACGGCAGCGAGCGAGTGCCGACGGCGCAAACGATCCGAACGGCGGCATCACGTCTCCGCAACCGGGCTCGGCGTCATAGCGGCGAGTAGACGCTCGACGTCGGCGTGCGTTTGCTCGAGCAGAGGGACCTGCGCCCTGACTTCCTGCGCGATGGTCTGCGCGTTGTCGGTGATCTCGGTGTTCCGCTTCAGCTCAGTGTGGATGAGGTTCTCCAGCGCCTCCATCCGGTCGGCCTGGCCGCGGTTGTGGCGCTCGGTTCGGTTCGTCGACGTGCCCACGAGAAAGCCGATGTACAGCTCCGCGATGGTGGTGACCGTGTTCAACGGGAAGTTGAAATTGTTCGACGTGAACCAGGAGGGCAGCACGCTGTGGTTCGCCAGGTATGGACCGAAGGCGAACCACGTACCGACGAGGATGATCCACACGACGATGTTCTGCCAGGTGCCCATCGCGTAGCTGACGCGATCGGCGACACGCACGAACAGGCTCGTGGGTTGCTCGTCGTCCTTGTGGTCGTCGTTGTGGTCGTGGTGGTCGTGGTCGTGACTCATTGCACGTCTCCTCAACGCCCAGCGGCCGCGCTGAAGGACCGTCGCGGAACCGCGTTGAGTTCACGGTCGACGCTGTCCGCCCGAGCCGACAGGTTCTTCGCCTCGAACGCGAGCACGATCTGGACGACGCCGTGGATCAGGGCCCAGAGGCCGAGCGCCAGGACGGCCGCGACGAGGGTGAGCCCCGGGCGGGCGAGCAGCCAGAACGAGAACAAGGTCTCGAGGATGCCGAAGGCCAGCATCAGCCCCCAGTAGGGCAGGACGCTGCGGCCGCTGAGCGCGCCGGCGATCGTCATGATGCCGGTGAACAGCACGTACCAGCCGATGAAGAACGCAATGACGAGCAGCGTCGGACCGGGCCACACCCAGACCGCGAGCCCGACGAGCGCTTCGATCCCACCGAGCGCCACCGACCAGCCGCGACCGGAACCGTCGAGAGGGACGCCGAACATCGTGAAGATGCCCCGGAACAACAGGACGGCGCCAATGAACGCGGCGAGACCGCCGACACTCCAGTCGGTGAACAAGATGATGCCGCCGGCGACCACGCTGACGATGCCCGTCAGTAACAAGACCCACCAGTTGCTGCTGATGTCGTCGATCTCGTCTCGGGTCCACGTGCCGGGGCTGAACGGATTGGTCACAAGCATGATTTCTCCTTAGGGGTTGATGTTTCTTGGGGTCACTGTGCGAAGAGCGACCAGATGCGCGAGACCCGCCGCCGAGTTGAGGCCGAGCTTGCGGACGATGTGCCGCAAGCACGCGTCTGCGGTGTGACGCGAGATGATCAGGCGCTCTGCGACTTGCCGGTTCGTCATCCCTTTCGCCACGAGCGCAGCTAGGGCGCGTTCGGTTGTGGTCAGAGTCGCCCACGCACTCGTCGCGTCCGTGCGCTCTCGGTCGACGTATGCCATGTCGTCGACGATGCGCCCGATTGCGGTCGCTTCGCTTCGGTCAGTCGACTGATCGTGCACGGACCTGCGTTCCGGCAACACGGGCGGGTTGAACGCAAATGACCCCGCGGCGTGCATCTCACGACATCGCGTGGCCGTACGCAGTCAGCGCGAGTGCTTCGAGCTCCTGGCGGCTGGCCAAGGACTCGCCGTACACCCTCACGAGCGTGTGGCCGCCAGGCATTGGCGCCACGATCCGGCCCTGACCGACGCCTTCGAGGTCGTAGGCGGCATCCGTAGGCACGATGACGGCCAGGCCGATGCCATCGACGTCGACTTGACGATGCAGCCCAGTGATCAGCCAGAGCTGACGGCGGCCGAGGGGCTCGCAATCGATTCCGAAGCAACGCACACCCGGCGTGTCGAGGCTGTACGGCCGTTCGACGACCCACGGCAGGCTCAGCAGCCATTCGTGGAGTCGCCGAGTGCGCTTCCTTCGTTGGAGGCAATGGTCTGCGATTCACGCCATCGGCGGAGCATGTCCTTCTCCTGAGAGGGTTGGCCCGCGCCATCAGAACAAGGTCGAGCATCGCCCGTTCGCCGGCGATCCGCTTCTGCCAAACGACTGCGATCTGACGCGCGCTGTCATTCGACGGAAGCCAAAGCGGTTCTCGAGTTCCTTCCACACAACGGGCCCGAGCGCGCCGCCCAGGAAGACACGTGGCTGCGTGATGTGCCCGTCGTCCAGATGTCGCACGCTCTCACGGACCAGGAAACTCTGAGAAAGGACATGGTCCGGTCATGCACAAGCCAAACAACCTCCTCGAAGCCGATGTGGCAGACCAGCTGTACTGGGATCCGCAACTCGACAACACCCGGGTTGTCGTCTCGGCGAAGGACGGGAACATCACGCTCACAGGCGCGGTTCCGACCTACTTCGAACTCGAGCAAGCGACCGAGGATGCCTACATGGTCGGCGGAGTCATGGACGTCGACAACGAACTCCTCGTGGGTCCGCTCGGCGACGCGGTCACGGATGGTGAGTTGGCCGTCGCCGCGACCGCTGCCCTCGATGCCGACAAGTTCGTTCCCAAGGGCGCTGTGAACGCGCTCGTGGTCGATGGGTGGGCGACGCTGAGCGGCGACGTTCGGCATCACTTCCAGCGGCGCGCTGCTGAGCATGCAGTCGGCAAAGTCGACGGCGTGCTCGGCATCAGCAACAGGATCGCGATCACTACCGATCCGATCCCGAGTGACGTGGCGTTCCGCATCAACAAGGCGTTCGCGCGCAATGCGATCATCGACAACTCGACGATCGAGGTGACAAACGTCGGTCCGACCGTCTATTTGGACGGAACGGCAACGTCATGGGCCGCGAAGCGTGAGGCCGAGGACACGGCCTGGGATGCTCCCGGCGTCGTCGAAGTCATCGACCGGCTCAAGGTCGTCGCCTGACAACTACAGCGCTGCACCCGCGAGAGCTCAGGTCGTTCGACATCGTCGAAGATCTGAGCTCTCGTTGCACGCGGTCGCTGCGGGCTCGTTGCCATCCGTCGTCTCGCGTCCGGACTCATCGGAACTGATTGCAGTCGTTTGGCGGAAGCCAGGCCGTCGCAAACTCCGAATACTGACTCCGCGATCCAAAGAGGAGACCCTGATGCTTCGCCGCCGACATGAACCCGAAACTCCCTCACCAGCTGGCAAGGAAGACGACCGCATGCACGAGTGGGTGCTCAGCCTTCCATGGGTTGTGGAGCCTCCCGATGATGATGGCGCGCCGGGCGTCCGATACTTCGCCGTCGACTGCGAACCTCTCGGCCGGCGACAAGTGTGGCTACTGGCTGGCCTCACCGCCGACCGCAACACAAGCGGTCTCGCGGTGGTGCTACCCGTCGAGGCCGCGGCTGACATCGAACAGCTCGGGTTTGGCCGCACCGTTGCGCTCGTATCCGATGAGCTTGTCCTCGTCGCGCTGACCGCCGAGGCGACCAGCCGTAGACAGTGCATCGAGGCCGTCGTACTCACCGCGTACTGCTATGCGATGTCGTGACGGCGCCACGACTCAAATGGAGAGTTGTGTCCGCGAGCGCAGCCGTGACGATCTCGCACGAATCGCCCACGGATCGACGCCGCTGACCGTGTCCCGACCCGAGATCGTGTCGTCCTGGCAGGCGTCACTTGTCGCGGGACTTCGTCCCGACCACCTCGTAGTGCCCTTCGAGGGTGAGGTCGACCTCGACGACCCCCTGATCCGAGCCGCGGTGCCCGCAGCGGACCGGTTGGCCGTCGACCTCGCGCACAGCGACGTCTCGGTCGTGTTGAGCGACGCCAGCGGTCGAGTCGTAACTCGTCACTCCCCGCCCAGTTGCACCAGTGAGCTCGATCAGATGCGGCTGAACCCGGGTTACGCGTGGCGTCTCGATACTGCGGGCACCACCGCGCTCGGCCTTGCGACGCGCTCTCGACATCCCGTCGTCGTCGACGGACCTGAACACTTCATGGACGCGCTATCCGGGCTGACCGCTGCATCGGCGCCGATCCAGGACCCGACAACCGCCCGTGTGCTGGGCGCTCTCACATTGGTCTGTCCGGAAAGATCGGCGTGTGCGCTGCTCCTGCCCGTCGCGCGGCAGGCGGCTCACGAGATCGAATGTCTGCTCGTGGACGCCGCGACCGGTGCCCTCCTGCAGTCTGGCGACGGGCTCGGCGTCGTCGTCACGCCGATTTGAGTCGCGCGGAGAGTTGCCCACGCGAGGTGATGTCGATCAGGCGGTACAGCCGATCAAGCTCAGCGTCTCGCCCGAACACCGCCCCCGGCATCGCACCTCCCGCTCGCCAGCTCCTGGCAGGGCTCGTCACGCTTGTCGATCTGCGGAGGGCTGCTCCAGCCCGCGCCCATCATGCCGGTGCCGCGTCGTTACCGCCAGCGCAGCCAGGCCGGTAGCTGCCTGTGGGCTGTGTCAGGGCGGAGGAGGAGCGACCACCATCGACGGATCCGCGAGCCGAGCTTTGTCCGGTCCCCGGCCGAAGCGGATGCGCCGCTTGCTGCTGACCGAACCGCCGCTTATGAACGCGACCACCGCATCGCGGTGCTGCGCGTCGAGCTTGTGGCCGTCGCGGTCGGTCAGCTCGAAGCGATCGACGGCGATGTTGTTCTCGGTCGTCACACGAGCCGAATGGACGCTGACTGCCGCCGCGGCGAACGTGGACGCCAGCGCATGCAGGAGACCGGGCTTGTCCGGCGCTCGTACCTCGCAGACCGTGTGCCACGGCGACACTGAGTTGTCGAAGCTCACGGCCGCCTCGGGGATCGGCGGCGAGGACAGCGCCGCTGTCAACTCGCCTTCGACGTGGCGAACGATGCTCGCTACGTCTGGTGCAGTAGCCGCGGCACCCGGAACGACTCGATGGCTGCGCCGTCGGGCCACGTCGCCACAACTGCGTCGTCGACATCGAGCCCCGCAGCGGCGATCGCACCGGTCACGGCGGCAAGAAGACGTGGTTGGTCGCGAGCGACGACATCGAGCGCCCACGATTCCTGATCGTGGCTGGCGCGCACACGCACGCGCCCCCGACCAGGCAACGGATCGATCAGCGCGGCTTGCCGCGCGATCGCATCCGGGGTCTGTCGCAGCGCGTAGGTCCGAGGAGCACGTTCGATGCGGTCCACCGCTTCAGTGTCGGCGCCGATCAGACGAATCGCCTGGGCGCGACGCTGTCCGACGAGGTTGCGAGCAGCGAGTCCGGTGAGGTCCGGCTGCGCAAGGACCTCCTGGACCAGCTCGTGCAATTCCGACAGCCGCTCTCGCTCCCACAGATCGGCATCGGCATTCGCTGCGGCGCTCAGCAGGAAGAGTGCTCGAGCAACCTCGGGGGTATCGACGTGTGACGCGATCGCGAGCACCGATTCCTCGGAAAGACCATCGGACTGGCGAGCGGCAGACCAAAGGAGGTCGACGTCTCCGACGAGCACCGCGATCTCCTGCTCCGCTGCCGCACCGAGATCGAGGCGCTGCACGACGCGACGGCTGATGACGACTCTGTCGTCGCGATCTCCGACCGCGTCATGGAGGAGAGCCGCAAGAAAGAGCCAATCACGGTGCCCGAGCGACTCGAAGGCCTGCACGAGCGAAGGGTCGTCGAACGTTTGCAGACGTTCGATCGTGGTCCATCGGTGAGTCAGACTCGGGTCGAGTTCGAACGGGTCCGCCTTGCGGTCGGCGAGCACTTGCGCCAGCTCCGGCATGGCTCGTTCGAGGACCCCGAGGGTGTCCAAGAAGCGCCACGATCGGGCATTTCCGTGGTCGAGGAGCTCGAGGAACTCGTGGGTGGCGCTGCGATCCCACGTCAGCTGCGAGTCGCTCAACGAGCTCAGCCAATCGAGCAGGTGCGCAGACGGTCGGGCGCGAGCGACGAGCGCTGCTGCTTCGAACGCGGTCAGGAGGCCGCGGTGCGCGGGAGGAATCGCCTGCAGAACCACCTCCCCATCAGCGACCCTGAGCCAACCATCCTGCGGCGCCGGCTCGCCCGCCTCCGGCGCTGCACGCGTCCGGCGAAGTGCCGTGTAGCGCATGCGCAACAGCTGGGGTGTCACCAACGTGGTCGCGAGCACCACGAGCAGCAACGCCGCGTAGAGATCGTCACTCAAGACACCCGCTTGCAGGCCGATCGTCGCGAAGATCAGACCGACCTCGCCGCGCGGCAACATGCCGAGACCGATCAGGACCCGGTCGCCGGGTGAACCGATCGCACCAATCGGTGACACAAGCTTGCCGACGACGGCGACGGTGAGAAGGATTGCCGCGTCTCGCAACACCGCCGGACGAGCGAACGCTTCTATCCGGGCATCGATCCCGATCTGCAGGAAGAACACCGGGATGAACAGATGTCCGACTGGCGCGAGCTCACGGCGGATGCGGTCCGCTTGCGAACTACGTGTGAGCGCGATGCCCGCAACGAACGCACCGATGATCGGCGCCAGACGAGCAGCATCTGCGAGGCGGGCATAGGCGAGCGCGAACGCGAGCGCCAAAGCGACCATCGTGCCGGTCGATCGGGACACCCGTTCGACCAGTTCGAACAGTGGACCCGACACTCGAAGACCGACAAAGCCGCCGACGATCAGGAAGGCGAGAGCGATGAAGACGATTCCGACAACAGAGATGATCGAGACCGATCCCTCGGTCACGAGCCGAACGACGACCGTGAGCACGACCAGGCCCATGACGTCGTCGGCAACGGCGGCGCCGAGCACGGTGCGTGCTTCGGTCGTGGCCAGCGCGTGAAGGTCGCCGAACACGCGAGCGGTGATCCCGACGCTCGTGGCCGTCAATGCAGCGCCGACGAACAAAGACGTCTTGAAGTCGTCGCCGATCAGTTCCATCGCGCCGGTGCCGAGCACCAACGGGCACACGACGCCGACGGTGGCGACGAGGAGTGACGCGCGGCCGACCTTGCCCAGTTCGGCAAGATCCATCTCCAAGCCGACCTCGAGCAGCAGGAGGATCACACCGATCTCACCGAGCGTTCGCAGCACCTCGTCGTTGTCACCTACGAGGTGCAAGACGGAAGGTCCGACGAGGATGCCGGCGACGATCTCTCCGACGACGGCCGGTACACCAATCCGTTCCGAAAGCTCCGCCGCGACTTTCGCGGCGACAAGGACAACGAGGATGTCAGTGAGAACCGATGCGATGTCCATGAGCCGGGGTCAGCCATCGGGGGTGAGCGCGATCATCGCGCTCACCCCCGCGGCAACAGCTGCAGACGTTGGTATCAGACCGGAGTATCGATCGGTTGCTCGTGCGTCGGGCTGATGCCCGCGTGGAGCGTGATCGCCTCCTGTTCGATGAACTCCGGGTAGGCGTATGCACCCATCTCGGGCATGTCCAGGCCAGCGAGCTCCTCGTCGGCCGGCGGTCGGATGCCGCCCTTCATCACCGCGTTCTGCAGGCTGAAGAACAGGTACACGAAGCCGAACATCACCGTGCACAGCACGACGACGCCGGCGGCCTGCGAGGCGAGCTGACCAAGACCGGGGTCCAGGCCGTAGAAGATCCCCTGGATACCTTGGCCGGCGGCGGCGCCTTCGGTCGTCAGATTCCACCCCGTTCCGTAATGACCGTTGGCGAGCAGCCCGATGGACAGCACACCCCAGATACCGCACACACCGTGCACCGCGATGGCTCCCACAGGATCGTCGACTCCGCGCCGCTCGATGAAACCCGCGGCCACGACCACGAGCACGCCGGCGACGATTCCGATGACAGCAGCCGCCCACGGATCGACGAACGCGCACGGCGCGGTGATCGCGACCAGCCCGGCAAGCATGCCGTTGACCATCATTCCAGGGTCAGGCTTCTGGAAATTCTTGTTGTACATGCACCAGAACATCGCTGTGACCGCACCGAAAGCTGCGGCGATCGCCGTGTTCGTCGCGACTATCGCGAACTGGATGTCCGTTGCAGCCAGTGTGGACGCAGCGTTGAATCCGAACCAGCCGAACAACAGGATGAAGCATCCCAGCATGGCCATCGGGATGTGGTGAGCAGGAAGTGTGTTGGCCGAGCCGTCCTTGTTGAACTTGCCGATGCGCGGACCGAGGACGAGCGCACCCGCCAGGGCCGCGGCCCCGCCCATGGTGTGCACGACACCGGACCCAGCGAAGTCCGTGTAGCCGGAGCCCCAGTGCATGCTGTTGCCGAGTTGGCTCAGCCATCCACCACCCCACGTCCAAGCTCCGAACAGGGGGTAGTAGAGCGCACCACAGAAGAGCCCCCAACCGACGAAGGCCTTCCACTTCCACCGCTCGGCCATGGCTCCGGTTGGGATCGTCGCCGTCGTGTCCATGAAGGCGACCATGTAGAGGAAGAAGCCGGCGACCGCGGCGCCACCAGCCTTTCCGATGTCACCGAGGGCAAAGCCCCCCTTCCACAGGAACACCCAATCACCGGAGCCGATCAGGTTGCTTCCGACGGCCGAGTTGTAACCGATCAGCGACGTCGAGTAGCCGCCGAACATCAACGCGTACCCGACCAGGAAGTAGGCGACGAAGCCGAGGCCGAAGATGGCGAAGTTCGTGGAGACGACATGAGCCGCGTGCTTCGCCCTGCAGAACCCCGTCTCGACCAGCGCGAAGCCCGCCTGCATGAAGATGACGAGCACAGCGCCGATCACGACCCAGAGCAAGTTCACCTGTGTGCCGAGCGTTGCAACCGGATCCGGCTCCGCGTCTTGCGCGAACGCTGGAGTGGCCAACACGACGGTCACGGCTCCGACGAGGACAGCGGCGGCGACAAGCTTGGTTCGCATCAGCCGACCTCCGCCCGCGTGCGGTGACGATGGCAACGACTTGGCATGCGCAGTGCTCCTTTTGAGGACGTTCGAGGTTCGGGGCGACGACCTTGTCTGACCCGAGGCTGAACGTAGAGAAGCGCTGTCACGCGTCTGTGTCTCACGTGTGAACCGGCGGATTCAATGTGATTGCGCACATAGGCGCAAGATCTTGGGAATCTCTTGATGAAGTCTGATCAGAGTCTGACGGCGACCTTCACACTGGAGACGATCGTGCAGACTCGCGACCGATGAACTCGGCAGATCGCAACAACGTGAACCCGCGCAAGGTCCGCCTCGGACTTGCCATCGTCTGTGTCGGGGCGGTGATCGCGTTCGTCCTTGGGATCCTGGTCACGTCTCCGGTGGCCAAGGCGATCATGTTCGGGGTCGCTTTCTTCGCAGTCGTTCGCAGCTTCCTGCTGTTCAGGGCCCTTCGAGCCGAGCGCCGTTGATCCTGCGACCGTCACATATCCGGCGGACTTCCCCACTCGAGAACGAAACCAACCCGACGAATGGTCCCTATCGTCAGGCCGAGGGGATGAAGCCGGATCCGGAGTCGACGAATGGCGTGATCGAGCCGCTGAGACGCATCCGCACCCTCGGCATCCATCGCGGCCATGAGCGCTGGGCGTCGAACGACCTGGTCGACGTTCTCCAGCAACAATGCGAACAGCTGCTCTTGCTGCGGCGAGAGATCGACCCAGCGCCGGCCGCGACGGACAAGGCCGTGTTCCTCGAGAACCGCCGGCCGCGCCCTCTCCACCACTTGCATCAACTGCGCGGCGACGCGACTCGAGTTCAGCAGCGTCGAGCGGAAGCCGGACCCAATCCTCGAGGACGTCTGAGCTCTGCGGAGGAGCGGCATCCGGCGCTACGAGCAGCAATCGTGCCTGCCCGCTGAAGGCAGCAAGGTCCCGTTCCGCGCTCTGAGATGGCCACCGCAGCACCACGAGATCACCATCATCGAGATTCCGTCGCAAACGCGCCGAGCGCGCGAGCTCGGCGTCGTCGAAATCGAACAACTGCACCTCCAATCGCACCCCACGCCGGGCACGGCTCGGTACGTCCGCTGACGAGCGGCGTTCAGCTGTGCGATTGACGGAACGGGTGGGGCGCGGTGCGAGCGCAGCCCAGGCGCTCGCCCCACTTGCCGTCTCGGCACGCGCCCCGAACATCACGCAGATCGTAGTGATGCGCCGGCGCCGCGATCCCGACCACCGGGGAGCAACAGCATGGCGCCACGACCTTGGGTGAGCTCGTCGAGCGGCCCGGCCACTGCTTCCAACAGCGGTCCGGGCCCGACGAGCTGTCTCGCCTTCCCCGCCCGGCGCGGCGCGATCACCTCAAGAGTACGACTGCCTCCGTTGGCCAGGTCGGGCGCCGTCGAGGAGCGCGCTAGTGCCGTTCGGCCTGCAACAAGGCGGGAATGCTCTCCGCCAGACGCACGCCCTCCCCCGCCGCCGCGGCATCGAAGGGCGCCTCTCGGACGTCGTCGGGCCAGTCCTCCACCATGCGGCCAGCCCAGTCGACCCGAGCGCGCGACCGTGACGTAGAAGTCGGTGAGGAAGCGGCCGCCCAACTGGTTGAGTGCGGCACGCGCGGGAACGCGCCGCGGCCTTCCAGATAGGCGCGTGCCGTCGCCAGGTTCTCCTCGTTCTGGTCGAGGACCCAGGCACGAGCGGCCTCGAGGTTGGCCACGATGTCGGCCTTGGCGCCGCTGTCGGCGAAGCTGATCTTCAACAGCTGCTCGAACTCGAGAATCGGGCCGTCACCGGGCTCTTGCAGCCAGGCAGCGAGCGCACGCCGACCCTTGGCGGTGATCGTGTAGCGCGTCCGGCGGCGCCGGCCGACGGAGTCATCGGTCGCTTTGGCATACCCGTGGGCCACCAGCTTCTTTGGCTCTTCGTACAGCTTGCTCTGAGCCCGCTGCCACATCCTGCGCAGGCTGCGGTCCACTTGCTGCACGAGTTCGTGCGTGGTCCACGGCTTCACCGCCAGTAGGCCGAGGATGGCGTAGGACGTGGTGGTCATCGCCGGAGGACTTGACATGACTCTCCCTTTGGGAGATCGTGGTGTGACACTCCCAAAGGGAGGTTAGCTGAAGAGACGGGACATGACCGCCAATGGCGATATCTGATCGTCCAGCGGGCGAGCGTCGAAGCTGACGCGCTCGGGCGACCCTAGAAGTGTTGCTCGAGCACTTCTCGTGCACGCGCCTCGATTGCGCACGCCGCTGCATCCATTGCCGTAGCGAGTGCGGTTTCGACGAGTGTGCGATCGTCGATGCGGTCGCCCGAGTGTCGTTGGAGTCTGGACGCGGCCCACTCGATCTGCGTCATTGCAATGAACAGCGGCGCTTGGAGTCGTCTCGCGAAGTCGAGCGCCGCAGCGAAGTACTCGTCCACCTCCTCGCGGTTGAGCATCGTGGCGAGTATCCCGAGCGCATATGCGACGGGAGGACGCGTCAATACGTGTATGTGCACACCGCGGTCCACCCAAGGTTCGAGTATGCGGAACAGCGGCTCCGCCATTCTTTGCGCTTCCTGCTGATGGCCCTTGTTGCTGACACCGACCAGCGCGCGTGCTGCCCCGGTCAGGTTGACGAACCACATGGGATCCTTCGGAAACCGGGTGAAGCCGGTGGCTACGTCATCGGAGAGGAGTTCCAGCGCCTCGTCGCACCGGCTGTCGTCGGCACAGAGTCCTGCCAGTGCGACCCGGAAGGACGGGATACCCGGATTGGCGTCCGCCTGCTGGCGGATGAGCGATTCGAGTTCACCAAGACGGCCTTGCATGGCACGAATCGTCAGTAGCTGCGCTCCGTAGTAGCTGAGCGCGTCGGGTTGGCCGCTCGCGAGCCCCAACTCGAGCGCTTCACTGGCGGTCGCTTCGGCACGGACCAGGTCGCCGTCGACAAAGGAACGGGCCCCCTCGGCGCATGTTGTAAGCCATCGCATCACCGGCAGGTTGAGCTGCTCGGTCAACGAGAGCTGACGGACTCGGTAGTGCTCCGCTGTAACGCGATCTCCGCACTCGAGCGCGGTCGCGTCGCGTCGTAAAGACACCCAGTATTCGAGTTCACCATCACCAACGCCCTCCGCGATGCGAACCGCTTCGTCGGCCCATGCGATGCGCTGTTGCATGCGCTCGGGGGTCCATGCCGAAAACACGCCAGCATCGAGAACACGCGCCAGCGTCCCGGGATCGCCGACTCGGCGCGCGGATCGCGACGGACTCGTCTGCGAGCGCAAGCCTTCGTTCGAGTACGTCGTCGCCTGCCGAGCTGTACTCGACAGCGAGGAGTGCAAGCAGTAGCGCTCGTGACGCGCTCTCTGTCGATTCTGCCGTCGCTGCGGCTTCGAGCACCGCGATCCTGTCGAAGTCTGCGACACCTGTACGAGAGTGCCACCCCCGGTTGTTCGCCAGTGCAGCGCGCACGAGCAAATCCGTCGCGCCGATCCGCTGCGCCATCTCGGCCGCGCGCAGGAGCGTCTCACGGTGTTCCGCTTCGCCGGCCCGGAGTTCAGCCTCGCCGAGGCGCACCATGACATCGACGCGTGGTGGCTCCTCCACGTCGCTCATGACGTCAAGTGCCTGGTGGTACCACCGCGCCGCGACCTCGGGAGCACGCGACTCGAGCGCCTGGTCGCCTGCCCGGACGGCGTACGCGATCGCCTTCTCGACGTCGATGGGTCGAGTCGCGGCCAGCCAGTGGTTGGCTAGCTGCGGTACGTACTCGTCGAGACGCTCGCCAGCGAGTGCCTCGATCGTCTCGGCGACTGTGCGGTGCAGGCGAACGCGGCGACTGTGTGGCAGGTCGAGATACAGCGTGTGCTGCACGAGCGCGTGCGTAAACGAGAATCGATCGCTGGTCGACGCCACCTCGGTGACGAGCCCGGCGGCGGTCGCCTTCTCGAGAAGCACGAGCGTCGACTCAGGATCCCGGTCGATGGTGCCGGCGACCACGTCGAGATCGAAATCTCGCCCCACAACTGCTCCTGCGGCAAGAACGCGATGCGCGTCTTCGCCAAGGCGCCGGACGCGTTCGCCGACGACCTCCCGCACGCTCTGCGGCAATCCGATCTCGGGCAGGTCGATGGTCGCGACCCATCGTCCGTCGTCACCGCGTGCGATGATCCCGCTCTCCGCCAGATGTCGCAGCATCTCGCCAACGAAGAAGGGGTTGCCGCTCGTTTCTTCCCGCAATGCACGAGCGAGCTCCACGCCGTCGCTGTCCATCGCGTACCCGGCAACCGTTTCCATCATCGTCACGACGTCGGCGTCGACCAGACCGCCGAGATCGAGGCGTTCGACACCTGGCTCTCTTCGCAGCGCTGCCAGTGTCGCCGTGAGCGGATCATCGGCACCGATGTCGGTTCCGCGGTAGTTGCCGACGATCAACAGACGGCTTGACGTCATCGCCTCGACGACGTGCTGGAGGAGCTTCAGCGATCCGCGGTCGGCCCAATGCAAGTCATCCAGGATGAGGACGACGGTGCGAGTTGAAGTGAGGTCGCGGAGAACCGACGCGGCGGCGGCATACAAACCGAATTGATCCGCCTCACTGCTGCCGTGCGGCTCGAACGACGGAACCGCGAGGTGATCACGAATGGATGGGGCCAACACCGCGAAGTCTGCGAGTACGCGCCGCGAGACGCTGGCCCAAGCGGCGGCTCCGGCATGCCCGACATAGTGGGTGAAAGCTTCGACCCACGGTCGGTATGGCACCGACACTTCTTCATCACACCGCCCGTAAAGAACGAGGAAGCCGCGCGCGAAAGCCGAGAGTGCCAGTTCCGTCGCCAGGCATGTCTTGCCCATACCAGCCTCGGCCGACATGAGCACGATCCGGCGATCCCCCGAATTCGCAGCCTCGAGCGCGGTTTGCAACACCTTCCATTCCGGAGCTCGACCCACGACGCCGAACTGCGGACGCACACACAAGCGCTCGGGGAGCGGAACTTCGGGCGGTGGCACCACCTTCGCGGCCGCGTCCTGTAACTCGCTGTCGCCGCGCGCCCACTGAACCTCGACGGTCGAAATCGGTTCGGGAAGCCCCTTCAACACAAGGTCGCCAACCGCAACGAGGTCGTGACGCCCGCGGGGCGCCATACTCCGAACGGTCTCTGACGCGAGGATCTGACCCCCGCGAGCGAACGCACATAGGCGCGCCGCTTGCACCACGGGCTCGCCGAAGTAATCGCCCGACTCCTGAAAGCAATCGCCCGCGGCAATACCGATTCTCAGAAACAGTGCACGGTCCTCTGACGCGGAGTTTCGGCGTGCAGCAGCGCGCTGAATGGCGATTGCACTGTCCAGCGCCGGTCCGACACCTGAGTAGACAGCCATGATCCCATCACCCAGCGTCTTCACCTCGTGACCGCCGTGCTCTTCGACTGCGTCACGCAAGAGCGCGAAATGAACGCGCCGCAGGTCGTCGGCGCCGATAGCACCGAGCCGCGCATACAAGGCCGTCGAGTCGACAAGATCGGTGAACAGCACCGAGACGCCAATCGTTGATCTCATAATCCGCCCATGCCCGCCACCTACCGTAGAACACAGTCTGTACAGCCCTACGGGTGAAGTCGAGCGCATGAAGCCTTTGCACGTGCTGACCCGCACAGAATGGCCGGATCACGCAAAGTACCCGGTTCACGCGAATGGTATGGCTGCCAACGCCGAGGCGACGCGAGCAGAGATACGCGCCGATGACTACGACTTGACGGTCGTGCCCGCGCGCAGCCGCGATGTCACTTCACCAGACGTTCAAGGGGCGACCGGACGGGGACTACGCACGGTTGCTCGAGGTCAAACGCACGTATGACCCCGCCAACATCCTCCGGGTGCACCACGGCGTGGGAGCGAGAGGTGAGGAGTGGTCTGGCGCGTGCACGGTCGCTGATCGCCGTCGGACGCTCTGAAGCTCCTCGACGAGGTCGCATCGGGGTACCTTGGCGCATCCCCGAGACGTCGCGCAGGAAACGGTTGTGCAGGTCGTGAACGCGAGACCGGTGGGTGGGCGATGACGGTGCTGGTGGGTGCCCGTTGACGGGGGTCGAGTTGGCGCGGCGGATGACGCGGTTCGAGTTCGCTCGGCCGACGTGGATCGTCGCGGCTGTAGTCGTCATCTTCCATCTCGCGACAGCCTCGATCTACAGCTATCACCGCGACGAGCTGTACTACCTCGCAAGCGGGCGACGGTTGGCGTGGGGTTACGTCGACCATCCACCGCTGACACCGTTCCTCTACCGCGTCAGCGACACGGTGTTCGGGTCCTCGCAAGTCGGACTGCGCATCATCCCCGCGCTCCTCCACGGCGCGCTCGTCGTGATGACCGTGCTTCTGGCACGAGAGCTCGGGGGCGACACCCGCGCGCAGGTGGCTGCTGCCCTTGCGGCCGCGGTCGCGCCGATGCTCCTCACCGTGGGGCACTTCCTCTCCACGGTGACGCTTGAACTGCTCGTGTGGTGCGCCATCACCTTGTTCGTCATCCGCATCCTGAACGGCGGTGACCCGAGGCTGTGGCTCGTCGTGGGTGCGCTCGTTGGCGTCGGTTTCCTCGACAAGTGGACGACGGGTTTCCTCGTCGTCGGGCTCGCAGTCGGCCTGCTCCTCGTACCCGAGCGGAGCGTGCTCAAGACGCCGTGGCTGATCGCAGGCATCGCGGTCGCTCTCGTGATCTGGGCACCGAACCTCGTATGGCAGGCCCGCCATGGCTGGCCTCAGCTCGAGGTGGCCAGAGGTTTGCGGAACCCCGGCGAGGCGCTGTTCACCGCGCCCGGGGCGCTGATCCTCCCGGGGGCGGCGATCATTCTCGCTCTACCAGGACTGTTGTGGCTCATTCGATCACCGGACGCGTCCCCCTACCGCCCGCTGGCCATCGCGTTTGGTGTGATCGTGCTGACGGTGACGGTGACGCAAGGAAAGCCGTATTACGCAGGCGGGTTCACGCCGGTGCTCTTCGCCGCGGGTGGGGTGGCAGCAGTGACGACGTCGACCGGCTGGATAACTGCGATGGTCGTGTGGGGGGTGTTGAGCGCACCGCTGGCGATGCCGCTGCTACCCCTCGGCACTGCGGAGACCATCCGTCTTGTGAACAAGGAAGTCACCGAGATGGTCGGATGGCCCGAGATGGTCGAGGCGGTGGACCACGTCTACGAGCAACACCCCGACGCGACGATCCTTGCGAGCAATTACTCCGAGGCCGGCATGATCGAACTGCTCCGCGCGAAGGGCATGCCGCAACCGATCAGCGGGCACATGACGTACTGGTACTGGGGGCACCCGAGCGGCAAGTCGGACGAGACGATCGTCGTCGGCTACAGCGAGGCGATGCTGCGGCAGTGGTTCGGCAACGTGCAGTTGGCCTCGACGTTCCACTCACCACACGACATTCACAACGAAGAGGATGGCACCCACATCTGGGTGTGTCGCGATCAACTCGTCGACTGGGACACGCTCTGGCCGGCTCTCCGTCACTTCTGACCGAATGTTGGTGCGCCGTGGCCGCTATGGCGACCACGGAGACCCGGAGTTGACGACTCGCCGTCTGTCCGGGGCGTGTTGAGGTGCCGGGTCGGATTGCCGTCGCAGCAACTGGAGGAGGTGCGAGTGCCGCGGTATTGCTGCGATCCTGATGTGCATGGACGACTCAACATCGACGACTGCGACCGCCGCGGGCACCATCGATCTCGGTGGCGACCTCACCGTCAACCGTCTCGGCTTCGGTGCCATGCGCATCACCGGACCAGGCATTTGGGGCGAACCTTCCGACCCCGAGCAGGCCAAGGCCGTTCTCCGCCGAGCGGTCGACCTCGGCGTGAACTTCATCGACACCGCCGACTCCTACGGTCCCGACGTGAGTGAAAACCTGATCGCTGAGGCATTGACCCCGTACCCGGACGACCTGGTCATCGCAACCAAAGGTGGCCTCGAGCGCACCGGTCCGGGCCGGTGGCCCGCCAACGGGCGGCCTGAGCACCTCAAGCAAGCCTGCGAAGGAAGCCTCCGCCGTCTGCGCGTCGAAGAGATCGCCCTGTACCAGTTCCACCGGCCCGATCCGGCCATCCCGTTCGAGGAGTCGGTCGGCGCGCTGGTCGAGCTCAAAGAGCAAGGCAAGATCCGGCACATCGGGCTGTCCAACGTCAACGAGGAACAGCTGCGGCGAGCACAACAGCTCACGCCGATCGTGTCGATCCAGAATCGCTACAACGTGACCGACCGCGGCTCGGAGTCGCTGGTCGACCTGTGTGAACAGGAGCAGCTCACGTTCCTGCCGTGGGCGCCTATCCAGGACGTCGATCACGTGTCGGTCGTTGACGACATCGCTCGACGACACGGCGCCTCACCACGACAGGTGGTGCTGGCGTGGATGCTGGCCCGGTCGCCCGCCGTGCTGGTGATTCCCGGGACTGGATCACCCGCCCATCTCGAGGACAACGTCGCCGCTGCCGGCCTCGACCTCACGGAGCAGGAGGTCGCGAGCCTTTTGTGAAGCTCGAGCGCGAGCCCTTTGGGAGATCGAGCGCATCACGAGCTCGGTCCGCCGAGCGGTCGCGTGAGGTCATGAACATCGTCGAACACAGCAAGTGATCGTTCCACCTCAGCCATCGACGGCCGAAGGCTTCGCATACGTGTGCCACGGCCACTGACGACGATGCGGCCCGCACGCCAGTTTGTAGACGACGTGCGAGAGGTAGTCGTGCCGCGTCGCGCCGGCCCGCACGGTCCGCTCCCGCCGCTGCTGCTCGGCCTGACGCTCGTCACAGGCCTGGTCGACGCGTTCAGCTACTTGCTGCTCGGTCACGTCTTCGTCGCGAACATGACCGGCAATGTGGTGTTCTTGGGATTCGCGATCGCAGGGGCCCCAGGCTTCTCGATCCCGGCATCGCTCGTCGCGTTGAGTTCGTTCGTTGTCGGTGCGTTCCTGGGTGGCAAGGTCGTTTCCGAGTTGGGGGGTCATCGCGGACACTTGCTCGCGACGGCGACCGCGTTCGAGGTCGTCCTGCTCGGTGCATCAGTCGTCGTCGCCGGCGCGAGCGGCGACCCCGTCGCGAGCGCGTACCGATACCCGTTGATCGTCCTTCTCGGCATCTCGATGGGGATTCAGAACGCCGCCGCCCGCAAGCTCGCCGTGCCCGACCTGACGACCACCGTGCTCACGTTGACGATTACCGGCGTCGCGGCCGACAGTGCGATCGTAGGAGGAGCCGGGTCGGCGGCGGGTCGCCGTCTCGTGGCGGTCGCGGCGATGTTCGTGGGCGCGCTCGCCGGAGCAGCGCTCGTTCTCCACGTTCGCATCATCGCTCCGCTCGCAGTCGCGCTGATTGTGACCGCGACCGTCGGGCTCGTCAGTTGGCGCGCCGGTGCGACCGATCCGAGCTGGGTACACCCCTGCTAGTGCCGCGACGGCAGCGTTTGTCGCGGATGGACGATCTTCACGCCCACGCCGAGGTCATCTGTGGTCGTGCAAGTGCTGGTTGAGCCGCGCTGCTTGGCGCGTCTGATGGTCGCGTTCTGCGAGGTTGGGTGCGTTGCGAGCTGCATTGGCATAAAGGCGGGCAGCGAGTTCGAGATCGCCGTTCTTCTCGTGGAGGTACGCGGCGACCGCTTCGCGCCGCGGGACGTGTTCGTCGACGCCGGCCAGTGCCGCAAGTCCTGCGGGCGCGCCGTCGGCCTCGCCGACTGCGACCGCACGGTTGAGCCGGACGATCGGAGTGTCGGCGAACCGCAGTAGCTCGTCGTACCACTCCACGATCTGTACCCAGTCGGTCTCCTCGACACGCGGCGCGTCGGCATGGAGCGCGGCGATTGCCGCTTGTGCCTGGTATTCGCCGAGTTGATCGCGGGCGAGCGCAGCGTGTGCGATGTCGATTCCCTCGACGATGAGCCCTGTGTCCCACTGGCTGCGGTCCTGATCGGCGAGAGGCACGATGCTTCCGTCCGATCGGGTGCGGCTGCGGCGGCGGGCATGGTGTAGGAGCATGAGGGCGAGCAACCCGTGGACCTCGGGCTCGTCCACCAACGCAGCCAGCTGCCGGGTCAGTCGGATCGCCTCGGCCGCGAGATCGACGTCGCCGGAATAGCCCTCGTTGAAGACGAGGTACAGCACCCGCATCACCGTGCGCACGTCGCCGGGACGATCGACACCGGCCCGACTGACCATGCGCTTGGCGCGGCTGATGCGCTGCGCCATGGTGCGCTCGGGCACGAGGTACGCCCGAGCGATCTGGCGTGTGGTGAGGCCGCCCACGGCTCGGAGCGTCAACGCAACCGCCGACGACGACGTCAGATCGGGATGCGCGCACAGGAAGTAGAGGCGCAGCGTGTCGTCGGCGCTCGGGATCGCGCCGGCCGGCGGTTCGATGTCGACTCGGACCTCTCGGTCGCGACGCGCGGCGTCTGACCGCGTCATGTCGAGGAAGGCTCTCCAAGCGACCGTGATGAGCCACCCCGTGGGGTCGGCGGGCAACTCGTCCCCCCACGCGGAAAGCGCCCGGATGAGCGCCTCTTGTACGGCGTCCTCGGCCGTCGCGAAGTCCGCACCGCGACAGACGAGGACGCTCAACACCCGTGGAACGAGCTCGCGTAGCTCGACGTCGTCCACGGGGCGCAGCCCCCGAGAGGGCACGGTCACCGGTCCACCCGGTGACCGGCCGACCGTGCGAGCGCCAGCGAGCCGGGCGGCGATGGGGTCCGGGGGCGCAGCCCCCGAGAGGGCCCGGTCACCGGTCCACCCGGTGACCGGCCGACCGTGCGAGCGCCAGCGAGCCGGGCGGCGATGGGGTCCGGGGGCGCAGCCCCCGAGAGGGCCCGGTCACCGGTCCACCCGGTGACCGGCCGACCGTGCGAGCGCCAGCGAGCCGGGCGGCGATGGGGTCCGGGGGCGCAGCCCCCGAGAGGGCACACTCACTGCGTGACGGTGGGCGGCACGGCCAGGAAGGGTCGGACTTCCAGCCATTCGTGAATCGGTTCGCCGCCGGCCCCAGGTGCTGCCGACAGGTCACCGGCGAGCTCGATCGCTCGGTCGTAGCTGTCGACGTCGATAACCATCCATCCCGCGATCAAGTCCTTCGTTTCGGCGAACGGGCCATCGGTCACCGGCGGCCGCCCCTCGCCGTCGTAGCGGACCCACACGCCGTCGGGCGACACCGCCTGTCCGTCGATGAACTCGCCGCTGGTCTCGAGCCGAGCTGCGAAGTCCTTCATGAAGCGGATGTGTGCGTCGACCTCGTCGGGCCGCCACTGGTCCATCGGGACGTCGTTGACCGGCGCCGGCGCGCCTCGGTAGTGCTTGAGCAACAGGTACTTGGCCATGGTGTTCTCCTTGTGTGACGTCGGCCCTGCCGGCCGTGTTCACCCTGGGACGGAGCAGGCCTCGAATTCTCGACATCGTCGCCGGGATCGGCACCAAAAGCTCTGAGGACGGGTCAGCTCGAGCAACGCTGTCGCTCAACGGTGTAGGGCTGCGTTATGCACCTGCCGCTTCCTACCGGCGCGGCTGGGTCTCGGGCTGAGCAGTCGGTCCCGGCAGCGGTACGCCGAGCTCCGCGAGTATCGGTTTCGCGTACGTGACCTTGCCGGTAACGACCGTCGGGTCGGCGGTGCACAACGCGTACGCGGCCTCTGCCATGTAGCTGACCGGTTCGTGGGCGTCGGGGGGCACACGCTGGTCGAGCTTGTGGTGCACGACACCAGGCGTCACCACCAGCCCCGACGGCGACAGCGCGTTGACGGCGATCCCGTCGTTCCAGACCTCGGCGGCCAGCCCGGTGGTGAACCGTTCGAGCGCGGCTTTGCACATGCCGTAGACGGTGCCGCCGGGAAGCGTGTTGTACGGAGGGCCAATCGGGTGGACGGCGGCCCCCGACGAGATGTTCAGGATCCAGCCGCGGTGCCGGTCGCGCATCGGCGGCAGATACGCCTGTGCCAGTTCGAACGGGGCGCGGACCTGCACGTCGAACATGAGTCGATAGTGCGACTCGCTGAAGGTCGACGCCGGTTCGAAGTAGGTGATGGCGGCGTTGTTGACGAGGACGTCGACGGGTCCGGTCGCCTTCACGAGCCGTTCCCGGTCGTCGGCGCGACCGAGGTCTGCGGCGATCGCTTCGGCCGATCCGCCGGCATCACGGATCGCCTGCACCGTCGTCGTGATGCTGCCCGAGAAGACATGGTCGCCCTCCTCGACCGTGCGGGCGGTGACGAACACGTGCGCTCCCGCCGCCGCGAAGCGTTGTGCGATCGCCTCGCCGATGCCCCGGCTCGCGCCGGTCACGAGTGCCGTCAGACCGTCCATCTGCTCCATGGACGTCATCGTGGTACAGCTGGCGGAACCGCGCTCGTGCGCCGCCGACGAAGGACTAGCCCGACCTCGAAGCAGTCCGCATCAAGTGGTCCCGACCAGGAGGGTGTCGTCGAACCCGAGGAGCCCCCACAGCCGAACGAACGCCCGCGACGGGCTCCGCAGAACCACTCGTTCAGTTCGTGCGAGTTCGTGGAGCTCAGACGTCGTCCGGACGTCGATGAACTCGAGGTTCGAAAGGTCCACCGTCGGCACATCCGACAGCGCACCCGCACTGGCAAGCACCCGCCCGAACGACTCCCAGCACCGCAGATCGATCTCGCCTCGTACCGCCCATGTCCCGTCCGCCCGACCGAACAGCGAGTACGGACTTGGGCGCTCGCCGGCGCCGAGGCGGTGTTCGTGGACAGCGTCGATGATCTCGTCGTCGAGAACAACCGAGTCGCGATCAAGGAATCCACACAGTCCGATCACGGGGTGTTTCGGCACGAGCTGCGCGATTCGGAGCTCGTACTCGATCCACTCGTTCGGGTCGTCGAGCGTCGCAGGCATCCACCCGTTGTCGGCATAGACCCTTACCCGCCGGAACCCCTCAGCGACAGCGGCGTCGGCCAGCGCACCGAATCCCGCGGCGCGAGCCTCACCGTCAAACACGCCGTCCTCGAAATAGGCGTCCTCGGCAGACGCGACGGTCAACTGGCCCGACGCGGTCAGCCGCTCGAACGCAGCGAGACCGAAGTCGTGAGCCGCCCGTTCGGGATCGCCTCCGCGGGTGAACACGAACACTCGGTCGCCCGTCGCGATGCCCGCGGCCAGGTAGTCCGACACGATGTTCCGTCGATCGAGCTCATCTCTGAACGTGCAGCACGCGTGCGCGCCCCCGCCGAGATGACGCAAAGCGACCCCGCCCACCATCGGCAGATTGTACGACACAACTCGATCCATCGCAGGCGGCAGCAGCCACACGGTCCGGCGCGCGTCAGTCGCCAGCGAACCGCCGCATACGACGGGGTCCCGTCCACGAGGTCGAGTAGCGGACGACGGGTACGCCGCTCCTACGATCTCGCGATGACCACCACCACTGGAGCTCGCCTGGTCGAGCCTGACTTCTGGCGTCAACCGCTCGAGGCGAGGATGGCCGAGTTCATCGAACTACGCGAGGCCGGGCCGTTCACCTCGCTGTCGTTCGAGAACCTCATGAGCGGCGAGACCGAGCACCTCCAGGTTGCGACCCGCTACGCGGAGGTCGTCGAGATCAGCAAGCGCCCGAAGGAGTTCTGCTCCGGAAAAGGTGCAGTGTCGATTCCCGACATGCCTGCCGAGGCCCTCGACTTCTTCGGCTCCTTCATCAACATGGACGACCCGCGGCACGCTCGCCAACGCGGCATCGTGGCCCGCTCGTTCACGCCGCGCCAGCTCCAGAGCGTCCTTGACTCGGTCGAGACGATCTGCGCCGAGGTCATCGACGGCTTTTGCGACCAGGGTGAGGTCGACCTGGTCAAGGTCATGTCGCAACCGTTCCCGCTGCTGGTCATCTGCGACATGATGGGGATCCCGCGGAGCGAGTTCGGCACGGTGTTGAGGGCCACGAACGTGATCCTCGGGGCCGGTGATCCCGAATTCCTGGGTGACGGCGACCCGATGGCCGCAATCTTCGGAGCCGGGATGAGCCTCACCACACTCATGAACGACCTGGCCGACGAACGCCGGGCGAACCCGACCGACGACCTCACCTCCAAGCTGGTCCACAACGATCTCGGTGAGGACATGCTCGCCCCGAACGAGATCGCGCCCTTCTTCATCCTCTTGGCCGTCGCGGGCAACGACACCACCCGCACCGCGATCAGCCACGGCATGCACCTGCTGTCTCAGAACCCGGAGCAACGGCGGATCTGGCAGGACGATCTCGACGAGGTGACGCCCACCGCAGTTGAGGAGATCGTTCGCGTCGCCTCGCCTGTGACGTTCATGCGCCGGACGGCCACGACGGACGTGACCATCTCGGGCCACGACTTCTCCGAGGGTGACAAGGTGGTCCTGCTCTACGGCGTGGCAAACCGTGATCCCCGTGTATTCGTCGAGCCCGAAAAATTCGACGTGCTCCGAGACCCGAACCCGCACGTCGGTTTCGGCGGGCCCGGTCCCCACTTTTGTCTCGGCGCGCACTTGGCGCGTCGAGAGGTATCCGTCGCTTTCCGTCAGCTCCTGACCCGGCTTCCCGACATCGAGGTGACGGGTGACCCGGTACCGCTGGAGTCGATGGGTATTCCGCTCGTCGGTGGCATCAAGCGCCTTCCCGTCCGCTTCACGCCGACGGCCCCTGTTGGAGCGTGAGAAGCCGCTGCGCAATGGAGTCGATACCAGCAGCAAAGTTCCGTTGACTCTACTTTGCTAGCACGCTAGTTTATGAGCATGGACGAGGAGGTCAAGCAGTTCAACGTGTACCTCCCGGTCACACTGATCCGCGACGTCAAACACCTCGCCATCGACACCGAGCAGTCACTTTCGGCGCTCGTCGCCGAGGCGCTGCGCAACCACCTCGCCCACGCCAGGCGCCGCCAGACCGCTCCCCCGAAGGAGGCATCGTGACCACTCAAGGCATCGAGCTGGTGTACCTCGAGACCCACAACTGGGGCAAGAGCGTCGCCTTCTGGCAGATGCTCGGCTTCAAGCTCGACTTCGAAACCGACCACCACAGCGGCGTCCTCGTCGCCGCCAACGGGACCCGCATCTTCCTCGCCGAACAGGCCGTCGACGATCCCGTCGGGATCGACATCCACCTCGGCGTCATCGACGCCGACGCATGCCGGCCCGGGCCACCGGTGGAGATCGTGCGGCCCTTCACCGCCACCCACTGGGGCACCGAGGTGATGACCGTCCGCGACCCCGACGGCCGACTGTTCCGGCTCGAAGCCCCCGCCGACCGCGAATGAAGGATGACGGCGTGACGAACATGGCTCGCCTGGAACAAATCGTCGCCAAGCTGCCCGAGGCCGAACGCGTCGACATCGCCGAATGGGGCGACCATCCGACGTTCCGGGTGCGCGGCAAGAACTTCGTGTTCTGTGACGGCGAGGCGGCTCACCTCTCGCTGAAACTGCCCAAGGACGAGGCGGAGGCCGTCATCGCCACCGATCCTCGTGTCGAACCCGCAGGCTACGGGCTCGGCCGCCACGGCTGGATCGCCGTCACCCTCGATGAAGCACTCGACGCCGACGGCTGGCAAGAGCTCGAGGAACGGGTGCGCACCTCGTACACGCTGGTTGCGCCAACGAAGCTGGCAAAGATCGTGCTCGATCACGACGCAATCGGCTGAGATCGGCACGACGGGGTCGCACTGCGCCTGGGCGACCTCCGTCGTCCCAGCGAGGTGACTGGAGCGGGGTTTCGCTCCTACAACGAAGCCGCCGAGAACGTGTCGCAGTCCGAGGGTTCGCCATTCGCGTTGCCCCGACTGAACCACTCGTCGCGTTGAGCAGAAGTGCCGTGCGTGAAGCTGTCGGGTGTCACGGAGCCGGTCTCGGCAAGTTGAATCCGGTCGTCACCGACCGAGGCCGCGGCATTCAACGCGTCCGAGATGTCGGCCGGCGTGACGTCCTCGATGATCTTCGAGTCCTGCGCGTGATGCGCCCACACGCCCGCGTAGCAGTCGGCCTGCAGCTCGAGACGCACGCTCGTACCGGTCGCACCTTGGGTCGGTTCGCCGATACGAGCGAAGACCCCGAGCAGGTCTTGCACGTGGTGGCCGTACTCGTGAGCGATGACGTACGCCTGGGCGAACGCGCCGCCCTGGGCGCCGAGTTGGGTCCGCATGTCGTCGAAGAACGAAAGATCGAGGTATACGCGCTTGTCGTTCGGACAGTAAAAGGGTCCGATCGTGGTCGTCGCGAGCCCGCACCCCGTCGAGATCGCGTCGTCATAGAGCACGGTCGGCGCGTCGGAGTAGGGGGCTCCGAGGCGCGGTGTTTCCGACGTCCAGTAATCCTGCACGCTGTTCACGACCGCGACGACGCGACAGTCCGTGTTCTGCTCGGCGGCGGCGCCCGTCGTGCACTGCGCGGCGAGGTCACTCGACCCGGCGACAGCGGTCGAGCTGGAGCTGCCACCGCCACCGCCACCGCCGCTACCGGGCAGCAACCAGACGAGCAGCAGCAACCCGATGAGGCCCAGGATCTCCGCCGCCCAGGAACACGGGGAAGCCGAGACAACCGCGACCCGACCCGCGCGCGTCGATGACTTCGCCGGGGTTGAGCGCGGCATTCCCTCGAAGTTGCATGACGCCGGTGTACCAACGCCGTTCCGGGCGCACATCACGCGTGCACGTCATTCACTCTGCCGGTTTGATCCTGCTGCTACATGAATGGCATCAGCTCCGCGGGCATGACCACAAAGGGACGCATCATGTCGCGGTCCTCGTGTTCGAGGATGTGGCAGTGATACATGTACCGGCCGGCGTAACTGCTGAAGCGAACCGCGATGTCGACGACTTCGTTGGCATTGACTCGAACCGTGTCTTTCAGGCCGCGTTCGTTCTCGTCGAGCTCGTGCGGAATGTCGTCGCCGGGGTCCTGGTCGATGCGCACGACGGCACTCGTCACCTGTGCAGTCGTGGTGGCCTCGTCCAACTCGACCACGGCCGGGTGCCGTCCGAGGATCTGGAAGCTGTCGAGGTGTACGTGCATCGGGTGGGTGTCGCCGGTGAGGTTGATGAATCGCCAGATCTCGGGCGCTCCGAGCGTCGGGAAGAACGTCGCCGTGTCCTCGAAGCGAGAAGCGACGGTTCGCCATCGAGTCTCCCGCTCGCGACCGCCGTGTTGCTCGACCACGACGATGACCGGCCCATCGGCGCCGGCGTCCTCGGCTAGCTCGCGGAGGGTCAGCATCGGCGGCTCGCCCTCGCCGTCGGAACGATGTTCGACGAGGGCGACGGCCCGCACCACGCAGCCGTCGAGGTCACCACGGTTCAGCGGCTCGAAGTCGGTCGCCAGCGCCGTCGGCACGGAACGTCGCGCCCGGTTGCCCTCGACAACACGGATCCGGAGAACCTCCGGGAACGGCAACAGACCACCCGGATCCGCGGTGCCGGCCACCGTGGGATCAGCGAAGGTGCCGTCGAACGGGGCGGCCGCGGTGTTCCAGACGGTCAGCTCCACGCCCGGCGACAGGTCCGAGAAGTCGACGAGGAGATCGGCGCGCTCGGCTGATCCCAACACGAGTCCCTGCGCCGGCAACGAGGCTGGGCGGAGGAGGAGTCCGCCTTCGCTGCCGATCTGAGTGATCCGTTGGTGGTCGGGCTCACCGTCACGAGTGAGCACCAGTCGGTAGGTGCGGGCGTTCGAGCCGTTCAACAGCCGGAAGCGATAGAGCGTGGGTTCGACCTCGACCACGGGCCAGATCGCGCCATTGACGACGGTGAACGGGCTGAAGCACTCCATCACCTCAGGGTCGGTCTTGTGCAACAACTCGCCGGTCAGGCGACCGTCGGGGCCGACATCGAAGTTCCGGTCGGCAAGCAACAACGGCACCTCGTACGGTGGACCCTCGGGCAGACCGAGTTCTCGCTCGCGCTCGTCCCGCACGATCCACAACCCCGCGAGGCCCGCATACACGCTGAAGCGGGTCACGCCCATCACGTGGTCGTGGTACCAGAGCATCGCCGCCCGCTGCTCGTTCGGATAGGTGTCGAGTGTCGACTGGCCGGGCAGCGCGAGGTTCTCGGTCCAGCCATCGCTCGTCGCCTGGGTGATGCCGCCGTGGAGGTGCGCGACGGAGAAACCGATCAGCGCCGCTGCAGCCGCGTCGGGCACTCCCCCACTGCGACCCGGAACGCACTGCACGGGCACCCCGTTGACCTCGAAGCTGGGCGCACGGACCACCGTCACCGGCAACGTTCCCCCGACCTGGTTGTCCCACTCAACCTCGACCGCCACGCCGCGACGCACCTCAATCGTCGGACCGGGCAGGTGCCCGTCATAGGTCCACACCCGTGAACGTGGGAGCCCGCTGTGAAACTGGTGCAGTGCCGTTTCGAGTCGGACAGTGAGACGGGTCGGCTCGACGATCACCCGACGGGGCGGCATCGGAAGCGGATCAACGAACGGTGCCAGCGAGCGCTCCAAGCCGGCGCCGTCACGCGCTGAAGCGGATCCGATCATCATCCCTCCAAATCCCTTGACCAATTTGCGTTTCGGCGTTCATTAGCCACACGGGATGTGGCTGCTGCACGCCGAAAGCAGCAGTCTGCTCGCGCGCGATCAAGACATCGCGTAGCCGTACGCGTTGAGCACCAGCGCTTCAAGGTCTCGCTGTCGATCGAAGGCGGGACCATCGACCGTCAGGAGCACGTATCCCCGAGGCATCGGCGCGAGCGGCCGCCCCCATCCCAGGTCTTCGATGTCGTTCGCAGCTTCGGACGGAACGATCACCGTGATGCTGGGGCTGCCGGTTGGGCGGCCGTGGCCGTCGAGTCCGGTCACCAGCCACAACTGGCGCCGACCCAACGGCTCACATTCGACACCGAAGCAGCGAACACCGGGCGTCTCGAGGCTGTACGGCCGTTCCACGACCCACGGGAGGCTGAGCACCCATTCGTGAAAGTCGCCGAAGCCCGGCACTTCCTCGGTCGAAACGATCTGGTCTTGACCCTGCCGGCGAAACAACATCGTGGGCTCCTTGGGATCGTGCCCGCGCTCCCCGACCGGCGGGGGGAGCCGGCCGGGGAGCGGCGCGGGGATGACGCCTCAAACCATGGCGCGATCTTCCCGGCATGTCTTCGAAGCTCGCCCCAGTCTTGCGCCCCGGGCTAGCGGCCAAAGGAGGTTCATGGTGGCCCCCACACGTTCATCGCTTCTCGAGTCGCGCGTGTCGCAATAAAGACTGCACCGAGTGCCGACACAGTTTGCCGGGATCACCGAGGGTTCAGCTCATCCCCACAAGGGTCTCGGCTGCGCCGTCGACGCTGGTCGTGCCGTGTTCGAGGACCAGGCGGGTGAGCTCGATGCGAGTGTTGATCCCGAGTTTGCGGTAGATGTGGCGTAGGTGAGAGTCGACGGTGTGCGGCGACAGGAAGATGCGTGCCGCGATCTCGACGATTGGTGAGCCCGTCCGCCACCAGCTCGGCGATACCGAGCTCGGCCGGGCGCAGGCTCGCCCATCCGAACGTCGGCCGGCCGGTCGATCGGGCGCGCCTGAGCGCACGGGTCGCCGAAGATCGTCTGCGCTCCTCGACGTACACGAGCGCGCCCACCAGGACGTTTCCGGTGTGCACCAATTCGCAGCGCGCAGGCACGGTGTGTGCGCCGAGCCGAAGCTCGCGAGTCGTTGTGTCGTTCGACTCGGCGGCGTCCAACGCCCAGCTCCAAATGCGAAGGTGATCGGTCGGTTTGACGAGCCGAGCTGCGGCGGCGTTGGTGAGCAGCTCGTTGCTGTTGATGGCGAGGATGGGGCCGCGCACGTGGCGACGAGCCCGCACGAACTGTTCCACCAGCACGCGATCGCCGACCCCGGCACTGTCGACCATGCGCTCGGCGATGGTGCGCGCCGCCAGCTGTGCGTAGGCACGCATGAGCGCTGTCGCATCCGGGATCGCACACGTGACCTCAACCGCACCGACCGGTACGTTGCAACGTGGGTCCGTGATCGGCGCGACAACAGACGCACCGATCCGGTCGAGGGTGGCCACGAGCCCGTGCGCGCCGACGACACGGCCGATCGTGTTCGCGCGCGCGTCGGTGAGCTCGATGCAGATGGCCATGTCACCCAGGTCCTCGGAAAGCCGCTCGATCACGGGAAGACCGGCACGCGCAACCTCGCTCTCCAGATCGACCGGGCACGCGGGAGTCGCACTGATGGGCCGGCGCCGCGTCTCCGGCGCTCGGCGCGACCGTGCGCCGACGACCTCACCACGCTGAGCAACACCAAGATGCGCGTCGAGCGCGGTAGGAGCTGCATACACATCGGGGACGGATGAGTACGTCGTCGACGTCATCAGTCTGGCCTTCCGGGGAATCAGCGGACTCGGTCCCCCGAGACGATGGCCCGATCCCTTCGGGATGTCTTGCAAGGCCGCCTCAGTTTTCCGCTCACGGCTAGCGTGCAGAGGATCTTCATGGTGACCCCCAGGTGTGAGGTCGCCGATCGGCTAGCGGGCCTCGAGGAACGCGATGACCGCGAGGACGCGTCGATGATCGTCGGGCGATTCCGGAAGCTGCAGCTTCGTGAGGATGCTGTTCACATGCTTCTCGACGGTTCCCTCGGTGACCGAGAGCCGGCGGCCGATGCCCGCGTTCGAGCAACCCTCGGCCATGAGCGCGAGGACGTCACGCTCGCGTGGTGTAAGCGCATCGAGAGGATCGTTCCGGCGGCGCGCGCTCACCAGCTCTTGGACGAGGCTCGGGTCGATGATGGACGCTCCTCCGGCAATGCGCTCGATCGTCTCGATGAAATCCTCGACGTCGGTGACCCGGCTCTTGAGCAGGTAACCGATCCGCTTTCCGCCGGCGAGCAGCTCCATCGCATCTTCGACCTCGACGTGGGCCGAGAGGACGAGGATCCCTGCTTCGGGGTACTCCTGCCGGATCAGACCTGCGGCCTGAAGCCCCTCGGTCGCGTGCGTCGGCGGCATCCGGATGTCGACGATGACGAAGTCGGGCTCGCAGTTGCGGACGAGCGCGACGAGTTCCGACGCGTCGCCGGCCTGACCCGCAACCTCGAGCCCATGCCGTTCGAGCAGACTCGCGAGACCCTCGCGCAACAGGACATCGTCATCCGCCAGCACGATGCGGAGCGCGTGGGCGTCGAGTGCCATCGCGATCATTGTCCGTCACCGGAGTCGGCCCAAGCCAGCGCCGGCTCGGCAGCCGTCCGTCGAGTGGACGTTTGGACGCAGCGGCACAGCGCAACGACGGGCAAGCGTTCTGAGCGCGGGGCGTGGACCGCCCTGGGTCGGGACCTTCGGGTGGATGCCATGGGCTATCTCGCGCACGCGCCCGCGTATTCCGCTGCCGTGCGGCGCGTGTTGGTTTCCGCGGCGACGGCCACGCTCGTGAGCGCCAGTAGCCTCGGCCCATGAGACGGGCGGCGCGTGCGCGCGGCGGCTCACACGGAAGCGATACGGCCAGCGGGGCGATCCGGACGCGCGGGAGGCATCGCGCAGCGGATGGTGCTCGCCACCGTGGCCCTCGCGCTCGTCGTCAGTGCTGTGTTCGTCACCCTTCTGCTCACCGTCGAGCGGGCTCGAGACGCGGAGCGCAGCGCGCTGCATTCGCAGGACGTGCTGATCGCCGCCAATGGACTCGAACTGCGGGTGCTCGACTTGGAGACGGGACAGCGTGGCTTCATCCTCACCCGTCAGACGGACTATCTCACGCAATGGGAGCAAGCGCGGGCGGCGCTCCCCGGCGAGGGACAGGCGTTACTCGAACTCGTGGCGGGTGACCAGGCACAGCAAACGCGGGTGCGAGAGATCGTCGGTGGCGCACGGTCGTACATCGACGACTACTCCTTGCCACTCGTCAACGCGGCCGCGGCAGAATGATCCTTCGGCGAGGACTGTCGCGGCGACCGCTGAAGGCGAGGCCCGGATCAACATCATCCGCGCCGACTTCGCCCAACTTCTCGACGAGGAGCGCCGGACCTCCGCTGCGACCGCACGCGCAAGTACCGACGCCGCGCACCGTGCCTACGCCGGCGCCCTGGTCGGCCTCGGCGCGTGCATCGCTCTGGTGGCGCTTTATGCCAACTACCTGAGGCGAGCGATCGTCAGGCCGATTCGACGTGCCGCAACCGTGACGGGCCGTCTTGCCGGCGGCGAGCTCGACGCTCGGCTACCCGAGACCGGCGTGGGCGAGATCGGGGCGCTCGAGCGGGCGTTCAACGTCATGGGCACCTCGTTGGAGCGCAGTCGTGACGAACTGGCCGCGCTCGCCGATGAGCAGGCCGGACTACGCCGGGTGGCGACGCTGGTCGCACAAGGCGCGTCGCCCGCCGACGTCCTCGCCGCCGTCGCGTGCGAGATCGGACAACTGCTTCCGGCCGACCACACGCTCGTCGGCCGCTATGACGTCCACGGCACCGAGATCACGATCGTCGGCAGCTGGAACCGAGACAGCGAATCGCCCGGCTTCCCTACGCAGTTGCCCATCGATGGACGGAACGTCACTGCTCTCGTCTGGCAGACCAGACGCCCGGCCCGCATGCAACTCGACGAGTCCCCCTCGGGACCCGTCGCCCCGTACAGTCGCGCGCTGGGCATCCGGTCGTCGGTCGGCGTCCCGATCAATGTCGAAGGGCACCTGTGGGGCATCGTCATTGCCGCGTCAACCCGCGACGAACCGATGCCTGACGACACCGAGACCCGGCTCGACAGCTTCACCGAGCTCGTCTCAACCGCCATCGCGAACGCCGAGGCGCAAGCGGAGCTGACGGCATCACGCGCCCGCATCATCGTGACCGCCGACGAAACGAGGCGCCGTTTCGGGCGCGACCTACACGACGGCGCCCAACAGAGGTTCGTGTCGGTCGCGCTTCAGGTGCGCGCGGCGCAGGAAAGAGTACCCCCCGATCTCCCCGATCTCGCCACCGAACTCGATCACGCCGCCGCCGAGTTGACCGTGGCGCTCGACGAGCTGCGCGACTTCGCGCGCGGGATCCACCCCACGATCCTGACCGAACGCGGACTCGGCCCCGCGCTGCGCGCGCTGGATCGCCAGTCCGCCGTGCCTGTCGATCTGGACGTGCGGACGAACGGCCGCCTCCCCGAGCGAGTCGAGGTCGCCGCGTATTACGTGGTGTCCGAGGCGCTCACGAACGCTGCCAAGCACGGGCACGCGTCGCGCGCATCCGTCCAGGTCGACGCCGTCGGTGACCTGTTGCGGGTCGACATACGCGACGACGGTGTCGGCGGCGCCGAGTTCGTCCACGGCTCAGGTCTGGTCGGGCTTAAAGACCGAGTGGAAGCACTCGGTGGCCGGATCACGTTGCAGAGCGAGCCGACCGCGGGCACCTCGCTCTCGATCGAATTGCCGCTCGCGGACGCGGGCGCGCGGGGGCCTAGCGTGGGCTTGTGATCGGTTCGGGCTGGGGGGCCGGGCTTCGTCGAGCGCTACTTGTTGTGTTGTCGCTCGTCGGAGTACTTGCCGGAGCATGCACCTCCGGTTCGAAGGATTCGGCGACTTCCGATGACAAGCAGCAGACGCTCACGTATCAGTACACGGCGTTCGACCACCTGGATCCGCAGCGGGTGTCGGACGGTGCACCGATCGCTGGACAAAATCTGCTCGAAGGGATGGTGACGCCGGACGCCCCGGGAACGGGCGTCGTGCCGGCGACGGCCGACACGTGGACCGTGTCGCAGGACGGCACGGTCTACACCTTCCACATCCGCAGCGACGCCAAGTGGTCGAACGGAACGCCCGTGACCGCGCAGGACTTCGAGTGGACCTACAAGCGCCTCCTCACACCGTCGACAAGTTCGCTCGACGCGCTGTACGGGTCGAGCAGCTACCAGACCGATCTCGGTGTCAAGAACGCCGCAAACTTCCAGCTCGGCGGAATCACGGACTGGTCCCAGGTCGGCGTGAAGGCGCTCGATAGCTCACACCTTCGCATTGAGCTCGACACCCCGAACGCGAACTTCCTCCAAGGCATGGCCTACACGTCGATGGTGCCGCTGCCGAGCAAGAACGTGGAGACGTTTCCGTACTCGTGGGAGACGCCTGCGAACTGGGTGGGCAACGGACCGTTCGTGATGAAGTCGTTTACGCCGAACTCGACGATGGTCCTCGTCCCCAACGAGCACTACTGGGACCGCAACAACGTCCGCCTGAACCAGGTGAACATCACGATGGCACAGGTGACTGACGCCGAGAAGCAGATCCGATACAGGAACAACGAGCTCGACATCGCGCCGTTGGACGATCCCACTGTCTTCGAAAAGGACCCGGCCCTGTCACCGGCGCTCACTCGCCTCGACGAGTTCTCAGTGAATTTCCTGACGCTCATCCCGAGCCGGAATCCAGCGCTCGAGGACGTGCGAGTGCGCGAGGCGATCGCGCTGGCGATCGGCCGGGCCGAGGTTGCCAAGGCCGGCCCGCTCGTGAAACCGTCGACCTCACTGGTTCCGAGCACGCTTCCCGGATTCGACGCCAGCGTCGGGTTCCAAGAAGACGTGGCCAAGGCGAGGCAACTGATGGCCGACGCCGGTTACCCGGGTGGCGCAGGCTTCCCGACCTTCTCTGTCATGACGGACCACGACGATCCGTACGTCAAAGCGGTCGTGGACACCCTGCAGCAGAACCTCGGTATCAAGGCCGTCCAAGACGTGGAAGATCCCGGTGTCGAGAGCGCCAAGAGGCTCCAGGTGCAACCAGCAACCTTCGTCGGCTACTTCGCGACCGGCTTCACCGGCATCCTGACCTGGCAGAGCTGGGTTTCCAACCTCTACCCGCCGACCCAGACGGAGCTGCTCAGCCTGAAGCCGGACGACTACACGCTTTACAAGGTGCTCCAAGCGGACGGAACCGCGCCCTCGCTCGCAGCGGCCACCAGCTTTCTCGATGCGCACGCGAGCCCGGAGTCCCGGCAGTTCGCCGCCGTGACAGCCACCGCTGACTCAACGGCGAATCCCGACCAGGCCGCCGCGCTGTACAAGAAGGCGGCGGCGATCCGGCAGAGTACCTACGAGTTCATTCCATACGCATACGGCGCCCTCGTGTACGCGGTCCGCCCGAACATCACGGGTGTCCACCGGTGGACGGGGTATTTCACGATTTCATTCAAGGGCGTGAGCATCGGCTCGTAGAACCACCGCACACGCCGATTTCTCGTTACTCGTCAACTTCGGCATCGTCGTCGCACTGCAGGCCCAGCACAGTGCGAACAGCCTTCCCCGAGAGGTCGGACTTCGACAGGAGCTGAAAGCTCGCGCCGGCCGAGAGGGAGTCTTCGAAATCCGGTTCTGCATAGGTCGAAATCAGAATTACGCGTGTCGAGGAACCGTTGGGCGAAGAGGCGAGCTCACTTGCAAGGTCGAAGCCGCTTTCGGTGCCGAGGTTCACGTCGACGAGCATGACGTCCGGCTGCAACTCCGTGAACTGCCGCAGTGCCTCCGCGCTGGTGGTCGCGACGGCCACAACGCTGATTCCCTGCCGCTCGAGCAGACGGCGAGCGGCGTCAAGGAACGCCAAATTGTCGTCGACGAGCACGCATCGGAGACGCACAGCACCAGCATCGCAAGAGCCAATCAGCGACGCATTGAAGGTAGCCGGGGGGCACGCATGGTTGGCAACGAGAAGGACGGTCCGCCGCCGACTGGGGAGTTGCCAGACGAGCGGCGAGCGCGCCACAAACGGTGACGAGACCAGATCGATGAGACCATCCGAGCCGAGCGCGCCTCGCCCCGCGCACGTGGCGCGGCGATGATCCCCGCCCCTGCGTGTCAGGAGGTGGTGTCGTCCTCTTCGAGCAGGTCCTTTCGGGCCGCGAGCTCGGTCTCGACCTCGATCTCGTTTTCGTCGATGGTGCCGTCGCGGTTCACATCGACACCGGTGACGGTGGTCCGCTCGACGACGTCGGGAATGCCGTCACTGTCGACGTCGACTGCCACGGTCGTCGTCTGCTGCACGATGTCGGGAGTTCCGTCACTGTCGACGTCGACGACGGTTGTCGTGGTCTTCCGTACCGCGTCGATCGTGCCGTCATCGTCGACGTCGACGACCTCTGTCTCGACCTCGATGTTGATCTCACCTTCGGGTTCTTTCTCGTCCACCAAGCCAGTCAACCACCGCGGCGTTCGCTCGGCAACGCCAACAATCGTCACGTAGGACTTGCGGATCGGGTCCCGCTCACCGCGAGTCAGGTCGGTGCTGCCGGCATCGAGCCCTCCCACGCGAACCCGTCCGGGTCGGTGAAGGGTCCGGCGTCGCTGCCGATCACGATGCGGTGCGATCCGTTGCCGTCAGGGGAGACGCCCGCATCCTTGGCGAGCGCACGGCGGCCGTACAGCGCCAGCTTGACCTGCGATCCCGGACAGGCGAACTCGACGTACTTGCGGCCAAAGCTCCTCGCCACAGTCAGGCCCCGGTTGACGTAGAAGTTCTTGGTCGCTTTGACGTCCTCGACGCCCAGCAACAGCACGGTGTCGTCGATCTGCCGGGTGGCCGGGCCGGTGTCCTTCTTGGACGAGGTGGCGACCTTCCAGATCGCGCCGTCCGGGGACCGTACGACGCCCCCGTAGCCCCACATGCTCTTCCTGACTGGCTTCAGGGCAGCGGCGCCCGCGTCGAGGGCGGAGCCGATGAGGCTGTCGACGGTGCTCGGCTGGGCGACCACGAGCGACAGCGTGAATCCCCTAAAGCCAGATGTTGGTGCCTCCGAGGCGCGTATGCGCACTTGTGCGCCAACACCGAAGGCCGCGTAGAACGCCTCGGCGGCCGTTGTGTCGGGCACCTCGAGGATGACGGACTCGATAGAGGGCACCTCAGCGCACCTCATTGACTCCGTCGTGGTCCTGATTCCCTGGGTGGAAGAGCCGGTCATGGTCGCTCCTGAAGTCGTGGGTCAACTCGGACCCTGGATGTCATGAAGTGATAGTAATACTCTCAGTTCGAGAGTATTACTATTACGGCGAGGCAAAGGAAGTCAAGAGGAAAAGTCCTTCGCAACGCCTCCTCGTCGCCGCGATGGTGAGGATCCTTTGCCGTCGCGAGCCGCCGTCTCTTCGATGGCCTCCGACCAGTCCGTAGGCTGGCTCCTCACACGCACATGCGACACATCACTCGAGTCTTCGCATCTCTTGTCGTCGTATCGCTTGCCGTCGCGCTCGCCGGGCTGGGCGTGGGCTCCGCCGCGTACGCGCACAACGACAAAGGCATCTTCGCGGTCGAGAGCGCCGACGTGTCACAACCGGTGACGGTGGCGCTCGTCGTGAAGCTCGTCTACTCAGGGGACAGGGAACCGGCCTCGGCGGCGACGGTCACGGCCACACCCGTGTCGGCCTCCGGCGAGGCGCTCACGGCCGTCCCCCTGACCCTCACACCCGACCACGCAGGTCGTTACGCCGGCACGGTGACTATGCCGTCCGGCGGGAGCTGGACCATTCGTCTCGACGCGCTGGATCCGACGGCGACGCTCGAGGTTCCCGTGAACGTCATGGCGCCGACCACCACGACGATGACGACCACAACGACCACGGTTCCGCCGACGGCGAGCACGGTCGCGCCGTCGCCGTCCACCGAAGACTCGTCGTCCAATGCCGCCCCGATGATCGCAGTCGCACTCGCGCTCAGTGCGATCGGCGCCGGCGGCTATCTGTACCGGTGGAAGCGGCGGTCGAGCGGACCACCAGCGTGAACACCAACGCTCACCACTCGATCTCGTCGTAGCCGACCTCGCACACCGCCGACAGGTCGACACAACTAGCTGTTTGGGCGTTGACAGATCCCGCTCGAGCGCAGACTATACCGAGTATGATACTGGTAGGAAAAAGCGCGTGAGCGTGCGCTACGCCCTCCTCGCCCTGCTGAGTGAGGCCCCCAAGTATGGGCTTCAGCTGCGCCAGGAGTTCGAGGCCCAGACCGGCGAGATCTGGCCCCTCAACGTGGGGCAGGTGTACACGACCCTGCAGCGCCTCGAGCGCGACGGCCTCGTCGCGTCGGACGGCGCCGAGCGGGGCGGTCGCGAGAACGTGTTCCGCCTCACCGACGAGGGCCGACAGGAACTGGTTGCATGGCTGGCGACGCCGGACGACGTCGCCGCGCCGCCCGCGACGAACTGGTCATCAAGGTGCTGATCGCCCGCAGCGTGCCCGAGATCGACGTGCGCGACATCGTGCAGAGCCACCGCCGCCACCTGGTGCAGTCGATGCAGGAGTTCACGCGCCTCAAGGAGGCGGCCGAGCCCGACGACGTCGGCCTCGGTCTCGTCGTTGATGCCGAACTGTTCCGCCTCGAAGCAAAGGTCCGGTGGCTCGACGCGGCCGAGACCCGAATCCTGCGGACCGAGCCACGCGTGCCGGCCCCGCCGTCCACTCCCGCCCCCGATCGAAAGCGGAAGCCGACCATGGAGACAGCCCGATGACAGCAGCTCTCGAGGTCCGGGGCGTGTCCAAGGTGTACGGCGCGGGGCCGACGGGAGTGCAGGCGTTGACCCACGTCAACCTGGTTGTCGAGCCTGGCGAGCTCGTTGCCATCATGGGTCCGAGCGGATCGGGCAAGAGCACGCTGCTCACCGTCGCCGGCACGCTCGACGAGCCGACGAGCGGCGACGTGATCGTCTATGGCACGCCGGTGGCGGCTATGTCGCGCAACGATCGCGCCCGGCTGCGCCGCCAGTCGATCGGCTACGTCTTCCAGGACTTCAACCTCCTTGCCGGGCTCACCGCGCTGGAGAACGTCTCGTTGCCGTTGGAGCTCGACGGCGTCCGCGCCAAGCGGGCACAGGCTCTCGCTCTCGACGCGCTGGCTCAGTTCGACATGGACGAGCGAGCCAATAGGTTCCCCGACGAGTTGTCCGGCGGCGAACGCCAACGCGTCGCCATCGCCCGCGCTGTGGTGGGGGAACGTCGTCTGCTCCTGGCCGACGAGCCCACCGGCGCGCTCGACTCGGTGAACGGCGAAGTGGTGATGCGCATGGTCCGCGTAGCGTGCAGCCACGGCGTGGCCGGTTTGATCGTCACCCACGAGTCACAACTGGCTTCGTGGGCCGACCGCATCGTGTTCATTCGCGACGGCCGAATCGTCGACCAGACGGCGCCGCGGCCCGAGCCCGAGTCTCTTCTGGCGACGAGTCGCAAGAAGTGAGCGCGTCGGGCCGCCGGCCGGTCTTTCGTTGGGCGTTGCGCCTGTTCAAGCGCGAGTGGCGTCAGCAGGTGTTGGTGATGTGCCTGTTGACCTTCGCCGTCGCGATCGCCATGTACTTTCCGATCTTCGGTTACAACAGCGTTGAGGACGGCCAGGGCCAACTGGGCAACGCGCGCGCGTATCGAGATGCGGGTGCAAAGCCAGCCGCAACTCGATCAGGACGTCGCCGCGCTGCGCGACAGCTACGGGACCATCGAGGTGATCGGTCACAGCACCGTGCAAGTTCCGGGCTCAGCTGACGATCTCGACGTGCGCGCCCAGGATCCGGGCGGTCGGTTCGGCGCGCCAATGCTCGCGCTGCTCGCCGGGCGCTACCCATCGGCGGCGAACGAGGTCGCGCTCACGGAGGGCGCGGCTGAAGTGTTGAAGGTCACGGTCGGGCAGCAGGTCTCGATCAGTGACAAGCAGAGCGCCGTCGTCGGGCTCGTGGAGAATCCGGGCGACCTCGACGACGAGTTCGCGCTGGTCGACCCCGACACGGCGGCGACGCCGAACGGCGTTGCCCTGCTCGTCGACGCCGATGTCCGCGGCGGCGGGATGTTGCCTTCGGGCTCGGCCTACGGCGTGCTGAATCGCGGTCCCGACACCAGCAACGCGCTCGTCGCCGCGACGCTGCTGTTGATCGCCACCGTCGTGCTCCTGCTCGTCGCGCTCGTCGCCGCCGCCGGCTTCGCTGCGGTTGCCCAACGCCGCCAGCGCCAGCTCGGGATGTTGGCCGCGACCGGTGCCAGTGATCGTCACCTCCGGTTCGTGATGCTGACCAATGGCGTCTTTGTCGGCGTGATCTCAGCCGTCGCGGGTGTCGCGGTCGCACTCGGTGCGTGGCGGGCGACGGCAAACCGGCTCGAGACCGTCGTCGGGCATCGGATCGGCGCTTTCGACGTGCCCGTGTGGCTCGTCCTCGCGGGTCCGTCCCTTGCGGTCGCAACCGCCACCGCGGCCGCGTGGTGGCCTGCCCGAGCCGTTACCCGTGTGCCGATCACCGAAGCGTTGTCGGGACGTCCGCCGACGCCGTCGCCTGTGCATCGTTCCGTCACAGCGTCGCTGGTTCTGCTGGTGGGCGGCTGCCTCGCCCTCACGGCCGGCGTCAACACCGCGCGGGGTTACGCGAACCCGTGGTTGCTCATCCCGGGTGTGATTGCGGTGACGTTCGGCGTGTTGATCCTCAGCCCGCTCGCCATCCGCGGGCTGGCTCGTTTCGCCGCACGCGCGCCGATATCGATTCGTCTGGCGCTGCGCGATCTGAGCCGTCACCAGGCACGGGCGGGGGCGGCACTCGCCGCCATCAGCCTCGGGCTCGGGATCGCGGTGACCAGCGTGGTGGTCGCGGCCGCAGCGCAGGACAGGGCCAGCGAGGGCAACCTCTCGGCGCATCAGATGCTCATCCGTTCGCGCAACCCCGTCATGACCGACGGTGAGCAGGCTGCCGCCCGTACCGGCGTCGACGACGTCGTCGCGACGCTCGGCGACGCCAAGAGCTACGACCTGTCGGTGGCTACCCTCGAGATCGCCGACGCGATGTCGAAAGCGGTCGGCGATCGGCCCAACCCCACGGTGTTTCTCCTCCGCCAAATCAACGGCCGCTCGTACAGCGATGCCGGGATTGCTTACGTCGCGACTCCCGAGTTGATGGAGCGCGTCGGGCTCGATCCGGAACTACTGAACGACGACATCGACGTCTTCACGACCTCGGCCGACAGCCTCTTTCTGCCCGCTGCGGCTCGGCGTCCCTTCGCCCCGAAGCTCATGCGGTACAAGACAGCGGAATATTCGTCTGCGCCTTTGAATCTCATTACGCCGGCAGCCCTGCAACGCTTCGGATTCGGGACGGCATCCGTCGGGTGGCTCATCGAATCCACGCACGCCCTCACCGCCGACCAACGGACCGCGGCGCGCGACATGGCCGCCGCGTCGCAGCTCGTCGTCGAGGCACGAGACAGTCAGTCAGGGCTCCTGGCGACGCGCACCATCGCCACCGCCGGCGGCGCGTTCGTCGCACTCTGCCTCCTCGCCATGACGATCGGACTGATCCGCAGCGAAGCGGGCCGCGACCTGCAGACGCTCACCGCCGCCGGTGCGACCAGCGGGACGCGCCGCAGCTTGACCGCGGCCACTTCGGGCGCGCTCGCGCTGCTCGGCAGCACGCTGGGGATCGCCGGGGCATACGCCGGGCTGGTCGCGATCTACAGCGATCGGCTGACTGATCTTTCCGGAGTCCCCGTCGTCGAGCTGAGCGCGCTGCTCTTCGGGTTGCCCCTGGTGGCGACGGTCACCGGCTGGCTGCTGGCCGGACGTGAGCCCGCAGTGATAACGAGGGCGGCCTTCGACTGACCGTGAGTCGTGCGTGGCACCAGCGCTGCCGGTGAGAGGACGGTCAGGACCTGCGTCCGGCTGATGCGGCGCGGTATCGGCGCTTGTCGTCCGCGGGTGCGGCGAGCGACCCACGGGTGCCGTAGCCCCAGTCGGGCTGCTTGTGGCGGTGGTGTTCGTCGATCACCGCGTAGCCGTCCTGGATGTCGACCAGCTCAGCGATGAGCACCGGTGCGGCCGGCGGGAGGCGGCGCGGCGAGGTGGCCGTCGAACTCGTCGCGGAAGCGGTCGAGAAGGCTCGCAAGCACCGTTGCCTGCTGGATACCGAGGTTGCAGCGGGCGCCGTAGTCGACGGTGCGGATGCGCCGCTCGATCACCTCGAGATCGGCGGGTGTGGCGCGCGAGTCGGCGAGTCGGTCGAGGAGTGTGTGGAGTTGGGCGCCGTCGGTCTTGCACGGGGTGCACTGCCCGCAGGACTCGACCGCCAGGAAGCGGGCGATGCCCGCAGCGACGGCCACCATGTCGGCGCGTTCCCCGAGCACGATGAAACCCGCGGAGCCGAGACCGCACCCGGCCGCACGCATCGCCTCATGGCTGACAGCGACGTCGAGCCCGTCGCCGAGGAGGACTGGGTTGGCCACACCGCTGAGCACGGCCTTCACGGGCGCGGTCGTGCCGCCGCCGATCGCGTCGAGGACCGTTCGCAGCGGGGTGCCCATGCGGATCTCGCCCACGCCTGCGTGGTGGATGTCGCCGGTGACGGTGACGACGGCGCTGCCCGGCGACTCCGGTGTGCCGATGGAGCGAAACCAGCGGGCGTCGCGGGCAAGGATCTTGGGGACGTTGGCGATGGTCTCGAGGTTGTTGACCAGTGCCGGTCCAGCGTCGACCCGTCGATGCTGGTCGTCCCCGAGGAGTCCGATTCTGTAGGGCGGCACGACCCGTGGGAATGGTCCGCGCCCATCGATGGTTTCGAGCAGTGCGGTTTCCTCGCCGAAGAGGTACTCGTCTGGTCCCTCGAAGACCGAGCACGCGACGGAGCTCGGTATGACGTTGGCGTCTCGCATCTCCGCCAGCGCCGCACGCGTCCTCGCGACTTCGGCCGTGAACGACCGCTTGAGCGCGATCACCACGTGGTCGGCGTGGACGGCGCGCGCCGCGATCAACGCGCCCTCGATGACTTGGTACGGGTTGTGGCGCAAGATGCTTCGGTCCTTGAACGTGCCGGGTTCGCCTTCGGCGCCGTTCACGACGACCGCAGCAGGGGTGCCGCCGACAGCGTTGCCTGCGACGGTCTCCCACTTGCGGCCCGTGGGGAAGCCGGCGCCGCCGCGACCGCGCAGCCCCGACTCCAGAACCGTCGCGACGATCTCGGCGGGCGCGCTGGCCTCTGCGATCTCGAGACCGCGCAGCCCTCCCGCCTCCCGGTACTCGGCGAGCGACGCCAGGCGCGTCGGATGAAGGACGCGCCGCGCCCGCCAGGTGGACACGCGATCGGTGGATGGTGTTAGGACCGGCGCGACCGGCGCGGGCGGCGGTTCAACGAGCCGGAGGTGACGGACGGTGACGCGCCGCTCCGACGCCGCCGCGTAGTCGTCGGGATCGTTCAGAGGCGCGGCCCGCGAGAGTTGCGGTGCCATGGATCACTCCTTGGGGGGGTTGGCTGGCGTGGGCCGAGGTGGCCCTTCACAGAGAAGACACCGCGGGCGTCCCCGTTGTGACGAGCTACCTGCCGCTATTCGTCTGCCCGAACGCGGCGATGGCGTCGCAGTCGAATGCGATCTGCGGCGCGGACGGGCGGAGGTGCGAGCGCTGCGCGCCGCGTGGCACACCCCGGCCTCGTCGTCTTCACGAGAGGGCGCGACGACCCAGACGATGTCGCTCCGGTGGCAGTGCTTGTGCATCGGTTCGACCGATCCCGCCCGCCTGGCGCGGTGGTGGGCCGGGCTGCTCGGCTGGCGGATCACCTACGAGGACGACGACGAGGTTGCGCTCGAGCCGCCGCAGGGCTCATCAGAGAATGGCGTGTCGCCCGACGTCCTTTTCCTGCGCGTGCCCGAGGGCAAGGCTCGTGAAGCAAGAGTCGATGGTTTCCAGTCGTCCCAAGCGCACCGCTGCTCGGGAGTGAAGCCGGCGCACGGCGAGCACAGCCAGGTGACCGCTGCTGGTTGCGCCGCTGCCCGTGGGAAGCAGTAGCCCGCGACCGACACAGGAATCGGCCATCCCGCCGCTGTCGAGGCATGGTCCGACCATCGTGCATTGACACGTCCAGTGGCCAACTCAATGCACGATGGTGGCGGCGCGGGTGACGCACGGAAGTGATGTGATGACAGAGCGGTTGCCTCGCTCTCGTTGATCGACTCGAGCGTCGGGGTTCGAGTCGTCGACCGGCTCGAGGAGCGACGTGGTGGTTGTCGTCGGGAAGCAAACGAAGAGGTCCTCTCCCGTTCGTGATCGTGCGAGCGGAACACTCGCGGTCGACAAACCAAGACCCCGAGCAAGGAGAGGACCCGTGGCTCGACAGTGCGTGGCGATTGATTTGCACCGGGCTCGTTCGTTGATCGTCCGAGCACTGACAGCCGACGAACTCATTGCGCCGTGAGTCGGCGCGTCGCGCTCGCGTGGGCCGACGGGCGTTCGGATAGGCGTCCCGTGGGGGACGCGTCCCTCCAACGTTGCCGGCGCGGGGCACTAGCTCGTGGCGTACTCATCCGCCCCGAGAAAGTGGAGCGACACGTAGGGCTCGTCCCCGACAACCCAGCTGTCGTGGGGTACCGGTCCGATGTGGAACAGGTCACCGGCGCGCAGTTCCTTGACCTCGCCGTCCTCGAACGCCGCGGTGGCGACGCCTGACAGCACCAGGCCCAGGTGCTCCTGGGGGCAGCGGACCAGGCCAAGCGACGGACCTACGTGGATCGACCAACGCCATCCAGGTTGGTAGGTCGCTCGTCCGATCGTCGCGCCCGCGATGCGCACCACCTCGAACCGCCCGAGCTCGAAAGTTCGCACCTCGTCGGGTTCATCGAAGCGTCGCAGGACCGCCCTCACATCTGTCATGTCGTTGTCTCCGTTCTGTGTCGGTGGGTCGTGGGCCGGGCAAGGCGCGAGCGTCAGCTGCCGGCGATCCGCTCGGCGAGGACGTAGAGGCGCTGCGACGGGTACTCGTGCGGCAGAGCGTCGCGCCGCCGTCGCTCAAGGATCGTGAACGCATGCCGTCGCAGGTTCTGTTCCAGTTCGAGTTCGTTGTGCAGCGTTCCGCCCAAAGGCTGAATGCTGTGACCGAGCAACTCGGTCGGGAAGACTTCGCCATCGCCGAGGTGTGTCGCAACCACGAGCACACCTCCCGGCCGCAGGACGCGACGCAACTCCATGAGGACGACCGGCAGTTCGTGCCGTTGCACGTGTTGGAGCGAGTAGAACGCGATTGCTCCAGCACACGAGGCAGAGCGGAGGGGAACGCGTCGCATGTCGGCGCACACTCCACTCACCCGTTGGTCTCGGCCACCAAGCGCAAGCATGCGGGGCACGAGGTCCAGAGCGACCATAGCGAGACCTCGATCCGTGAGGTAACGGCTCACCTGCCCAGGGCCTGAGCCCAGGTCGAGGGCGAGTGCGCGGCCGATACGGCGCGCGGCCGCGTCGAGGATGAATCGATCGACAGGAAGGGCCTCCAGATCGTCGCCGAACGTGATGGCGTAGTCCTCGGCAACTGTGTCGTACGCGGCGGCCACCGCCGCCGGTGCGAACGGATCGCGCAGCGCGCCGCGAGAAGTCGACGGTTGGCGCCTATCGCGGCTGGACTCGCGATCTCGAGCGCCGCCGGTCATGTCAGCGACGCCTCGTCGATGCGGATAGCGCATTGCGAGAGGATCCAACGAACAAGCCGCTTCTTCATCGGATCAATGGCTACGCCTTCGAGCGCACCTGAAGTCAAGACCCAGGCGGAGCCGCGCTCTGTCCGCATGGGTCGAAGGCGAGATCTGTCCGCATCACTCTTGATAGGCAAGTCGCTACTTGCCTATTGTCGTGTCAGTGGGTGACCTGTACCGGGCTCTTGCAGATCCCACACGACGAGCGATCATGGACGAACTCTTGGAGCGCGACGACCAGACGTTGTTCGAGCTGTCGCCGCGCCTCGCGACGAAGCACGGACTGGCGTCGACTCGACAAGCCGTCTCGCAACACCTCGACGTTCTCGAGGCCGCCGGCCTTGTGCGCAGCCGGCGAGAGAGCCGATTTAAGTTCCACTCGCTCGACACCACGCCGCTCGGGTCGATCACGGAGCGATGGCCCGTCCGGCGGCGAAAGGCGACATCATGAGAATCAACCTGACCAGTGTCCTCGTCGACGACCAGACCAAGGCGCTGCGCTTCTACACCGATGTGCTCGGCTTCATGAAGAAGACGGAGATACCGATGGGCGAACACGCGTGGCTCACCGTCGTGTCGCCCGACGAGCCCGGCGGGACCGAGTTGGTGCTCGAGCCGAGCAGCCACCCAGCGGTGCCTCCGTTCAAGGCCGCGCTCGTGCACGACGGAATTCCGTTCACGTCCTTCGCCGTCGACGACGTCGACCGCGAATACCGACGCCTCACCAGTCTGGGCGTGCGGTTCACCCAGCCGCCGACCGTGATGGGCCCGGTCACGACCGCCGTGTTCGACGACACCTGCGGCAACCTGATCCAGATCGCGGCATACATCTGACCATCAGCCGGCAGCAATGAGCGCAGTTGCAGCGGCGTTGGGCAGACTGCATTCGTGGCCTCCTACACGGTGCACAAGCGGGGAGTCGCCAAAGCGCGGCAACTGATCGACGCTCGTCAGTACCGGGTGCGCAGCCGGTGGGCTGACGTGCAACCACGCGCCGCCGAGCAGAACGCGTTCCTCCAGTCCCACGGCTGGGGCGAGTATGCGTCGTGGCACCTCGCGCTCACCGACGGCGCCGCCGATGAGACCAAGGCCCGTTATGCGTTCGTGTTCGGTGACTTCCGTCGGCTGCATCGGATGGGCTTGATCGCCTGCTACTACCGGGCCGCTGAGTGGGAGCACACCGAGGTCATGGTCGCGGCGCACTCGCTGCTCCTCTACCTCGACAAGTCGAAGGTGTGATCGGCCGTCACTCTTCGACTGGCCCGCTTTGCAGGATCGGGCGGGTGGCGACCGAGATGCCCGCTTGCGTGAACGCGTCCATCCAGTCGATGTAGCGGAACAACTGCAGGCCCCTTTCGTCGTCGCGGGTGACCATCGTGACGCCGCGCAGGATCACCGTTCGTCCGGTCGCTCCGAGACCGGCCAGGCCGCCGCGATCGCCGAGATCGTCGATGCCGTGCCACTCCCACGGTACGACGTGGATCAGACTGTCACCGTCGCTCAACGGCCGCTCGGGCACAGGTATGAAGCCGTTGAACGAGCGTTCCGCGAACGGCCCGCCGATGCGGAAGCCGCCGCCCTCCTCGTTCAAAATGCCCGGCGCGACGGCACGGACGTCTGCCTCGGCTTCCCGCCTCGCTTCTTCGAACTCGATCGATACAAGCGTCATTGTTCTCTCCGTTCAGAGTTGGTACGGGATGCCATGCGGTGCGGCTCCACCGTCACCGACTGCGGGCGAGACACACACGACCTTGCCCTCGCTCCAGACCGGCGCACCGAGCACCGGTACACCCCAAGAGGCGGGCGGACTCGGTGCTGACGGGTACAGGTCAGGGTTCCACGTGCCGTTCTTCTTCTGGCTCACGACCCACAGGCCGGTCGGACCCTTCCGATCGATGGGATCCTCCGCGTAGGCGTTGTAGGGGTGATCGTTCGGGGGCGGCACCCGAATCGGCGAGTCGTAGAGGGCAACGCCGTGCGCGGGGGTCGAGATCACGACGGTGACGTGGCCGTCGCGGGGCCCACTGCCCCAGGACTGGAACTCGATCCACCCCTCCCACCACGGCTCGGGACACTTCCAGAGAAACGTGATGGGCCAGTGCTGACCCGGTCGGTCAGGGTGCTCCACTGGCCGTTGGCCGTTCGTGAGTTCCAACTTGTCGCGGGCCAGCCCGAGCGACAGAGCGAACGCGCGGATCAGCGTCTCGCGGAAGATCCCCTCGCAGTCGCCGTACCAGTAGTTCCAGAATCCGGTGTTCTGGTTTGTGACGGGGTCGAACTGCTCCTGATCCAACCACTGCTGCGGATCCTGGGGCGGCGGCGGGTCTGGCCTGCGGCCGAACCAGTCCTCTTCGATGTGCTTCTCGCGTAGCGTCGGCGTGTCCAACGGCCCATGGTCGAGCGTCGTTGACTTGACGGGATTGCTGTCGGCGATCCGTTCGCCATCGACGAGGTCCCACAGCGCTTGCAGCGATCGCGTGCGGTTCAGTGGGTCGTTCATGTAGCTCTCGACGACCTGGAACATCGGATTCTTCTCGGTGGTGTACGGCATGATGCTCATCAGCCCAACTCCCTTCGTCGTGCGCCTAGCGGCGGACAGCCTCCAAGACGTTGGTGGTCCCCGGCAGCCCCTTGAGTTCGTGGGAGCCGACCTCGAGGAACGACAGCGGCTTGCCGCGGGTGAGGCGCGCCACTTCTTCGGCGACGAACACCCGGCCGGGCGCAGCTAGCGAACAGATGCGGGCGGCGACGACGACCGCGAGACCGAACAGGTCGTCGCCCGAGTCGACCGGTTCGCCGGCGGCGATGCCGGCTCGCACGGACAGCGCGACCTCCGGTTGCGTGGCGCTCAGGCGCTCGAGGTCGTCGCGGATACCGAGAGCGCAGTGCACGGCGTCACTCGCCGACGCGAACCATGCACACAGTCCGTCGCCGGTGTGTTTGAACTCGACACCCGCGTGTTCCGCGAGCCGGCTGCGAATGATGCGGTCGTGCTCGGCGAGCACCTGGACGTACACGTCGTCACCGGTCCGGACATTGAGCGCGGTCGAATCGCCGATGTCGGTGACGAGGATGGCTCGCAACGCGGGGCGCGGCGCGTTGTGCTCGGTGCCCGTTCCGGACGAGAGCGCTCGTGCCTGACGCGCAAAGTCGAGCAACCCGAGTTCGTCGAGGGCAATCGCGGCCTGGCGGGCCCATGTCATCGCCTCCGACATGTCGCCGGTGAGCATCGCGGCGCGCGCCATCCCGAGTTCGGCCCGCGCCCTTTCGAGGCGGGCATCGGCGCGCTCGCAGACGCGCTTCGCCGTGGCGAACCACCGCGCTGCCTCGAGCGGCTTGTCGAGGAGCAGCCAGGCCTCACCGAGCATCCTCGCGATCGACCACGGCCAGCCGATCGTGAACGCGCAACCGCGGTCGTGCGCCTCGTCCAGCAGCGCCAACGCCGGCTCGACTTCCTCGGGGCGGTCGAGCACCCGAGCCAGTTCGACGTGGATGCACGGCAGGTGAAGAGTCAGAAGCTCGACTTCGTCTGGCAGAGTCCACCGCCTGCTGGTCACGCGCTCGTCGACTCCATCGGGCCCGCGAGACCACGCGCCGACCAGCGCGTGGAAACGCCACGTGCCGCGCCCCCCTTCATCGGCCCACTCGTCGATTGCCTCGTGCGCTCCTTGCACGTCACCTCGCAAAGCCCGTGTGCCGGCGATGACCGGGAACGCGATACCGGGGGTGAAGACGTACTCGCGCAGCCGGTACAACGAGATTGCGTCGGCCGCGAGCCGCTCGGCATGCGCCAGCCGTCCGCGGGCCGCGCTCGCAGTCGCCAGCACCGCCGACGCGAGTTGGCGCTCGCGGACGACCGAGTGCACGCGGTCCGCACGGACCTTGTCGAGTCCACGCTCGGCGCGGGCGAGGTCACCGGTGGCCACGTCGATGAGACCGAGCCGGGTCGCTGCCGCTGTCACCAGATCGGGTTGCCGGTCGGCGTCATCGATGCGCGCCGCTCGGACGAACTGGGCGCGCGCCGCGTCGAATCGGAGCAAGCGCATTGTTCGGTTTCCGCTGGCCAGGCTCAGCCGCAGCACCGCGGCCCCATCGACTTCACGGCTCTCGGCCAGCACCCGTTCGGCCTGCCGCTCGTACTGCTCGGCCCGTCCGAACTGCATCGCGACGACGTACGCCTCCGACAACGTCGCCAGGGTGCGGACCCGCAGGTCGGCATGGTCGTCGCCGAGCGTCTCCAACAACTGCTCGAGCTCATCGGTTTCCGGAGGTCGGCCGATCTGACCCCCGGTGTCCTCGGCCGCGAACCGCGCCAGAAGGAGGGCGGCCTCACCCCACCGCCTCACGTCGCCGCGCTCTTTACCGAGCAGCGATCGCGCCGCGCAGACGATCGGCGCTCGACCAGTCGTGCGCCATGTACGCCGCGACGGCGGCGCGCAGCGTCCAGTCGTTGCGGTCTTCGTCGGTCGGCGCCGGCGCCCACGTGAGCGCGGCGTCGTAGGCGTGCATCGCGCGCGTCCATGCGGCCGCCGCCCAGGCCTGTGCCGCGGCGCGCAACGCCCACCCGAGCGCCGATGCTGGGTCGTCGGGAACGCCGCCGCGCTCGAGGTGGTGGGCGATGGCCAGCGCGACTTCATTGGCGCGGTCGCCGTAGAGGTCGACGAGCGCGCCGGCGATTCGGCTGTGCAGAGCTTCGCGCGCCGCCGCCGACGGGCGGTGGGCGAGCACGTGGCGGATCTGCGGGTGCGAGAACGAGAAGCGCTCGTCGTCGGTTGTGAGCACACCCGCGTCAATGGCTTCGCGCAACCCGCCGGCGGTGGCGTCGTCACTGCCGCCACCCGCACGGTGAACGGCGCGCAGCTCGTCCAAGGATGCGTCGTCACCGAGGAACGACGCCTCGGTGAGCACCTCGACGATCGAAGCGTCGAGGTGTTCAAGACGAAGACGGATCTCGTCGTCGAGGTCAACCGGGGCGACGATGCGGCCGCCGTGTTCCAGAGTCAACGTCCCGCTGTCGGCCGCAAGCCGCCCGCTGGCCAGGTGTCTGGTCACCACGCTGCGCAGAAGGAAGGGATTGCCACCGGTGGCGTCGACGAGTTCGTCGACGAGGGGTGGTGCCGGAGGCGCGTTGGCGATCGACGTGACAAGCGCTCGAACGTCGGCCAGCGGCAGTTCGCGCAATCGCACGGTGACTGCGTCGGGATGGCGCCAGATTCGCCCGAGTGAACCGCCCGCGCCGCCCGACGGCCAGTCACCGCGTGACGTCAGCACCACCAGCACGCGGAGGCCTCGATCCGTCGCCTCGTGCAGCGCAGACGTCACCAGATGGACAAGGAGATCGCCGGTGGCGTCGTCCGCCCAGTGCACGTCCTCGACGACGAGGACAACCGAACGGCTTTGCGCCGCGTGCACCAACGCGGTGGTGACACCGAGATAGAGGCGAAGGGTGTCGTGCTCGTCAGGATTGGTCCAGAGCGTCTCATCGAGCACTGCCGGCGCGACAAGTCCGCTCTCGAAATCGCCGAGCGGGCGCAACGCCGTCGCGATCGGCAGATACGGAATGACGACGTCTTCCTGGCACGACCCGAGAAGCGTCAGCCATCCAGCGGCGTGCGCTTCGGCGAGCAGCTCGTGAACAAGGCGCGTCTTGCCGATCCCCGCCTCGCCCGAAAGCAGCGCGAGCCGCGGTGTGCCGGACGACGCGTCGTCGAGCAATCGCCGCAGGAGCGCCAGTTCATCGATGCGGCCGACGAACGAGATGTCGACGGCACCTGCGCTCGCCCCTGCGCCTGCCACTACGGCGATGCTACTTGCGGCGGCTGGCGGTCATCTGGAAAGCAGTCAACGACCGAGCGGTTGGGGCCCAACGGGTGCGATCGGTGGTTCGGTCTTCCGAGCGCCGCGAACGTGAGACGCTCAGATTCCGGCGCCCGCCGTCGACGGGATCACCGCGGATCAGTCGCGTGCCCGGTGCCGCGCTCGTCCGATCATGAACGCGACGGTGCCGACACCGACGGCCATGAGCATTGCCACCAACATCTCGAATCGAATCAGGCGCTTGAGCATCTTCAGTTCTCCTTCTCACCGAGGCTTACGTGAGTCAGCGTCGCAACTTCGGGCGGGTTTCGCTTCCGCCAAACGACTGCATCTCGCGAGCGCGCCCGTGCGGCTCCAGACCGCGCTGCTCAGCAAGCGATGCGCGTTAGAGCAGAGCGGCGGCGAACTGGTCGTGGTGGTCGGCCCACCAGCGGCGCCGGCGGTCGTAGCGCTCGCTGCCACCGGTTCGGTTCCACATCGCGATGGAATTCGGGTTCCCGGCGTCGACGCTGCGCCGAACGGCTGCTTCGATGCGGTCCATGGCATCGTCCATGGCGGTGAGCAGCTCCGCCCGGCCGCGCCGGTCCAGTCCGTAGGCGTCGGCGACGAGTCGTAGCCGTGCCGGCCGGCCGGCGGGCCGCCAGCCGGGCCGGGCCTGGTCGAATTCATCATCGATCGGGACACAGCTGCGAGCGAGCTGGGCGAGGTCGTAAACGGGACGGCCAGGGGCAGCGAACTCGAAGTCGAGCAGCGCAAGGGCGATGCCGTCACGGAAAACCACGTTCGAAGGCTCCACGTCGTTGTGGCACACGAGCGTCCCGCCCGCCGGGTCAGCAAGACTGTCGTCCCAGGTGAGACTCTCAGGATCGAACCCGCGGGCGGCGTCGTGCAGCCCGCGCAGCAGCCTGGCGATGGACGCCAGCGCCGTGTCGGACTGGCTCCAGTCCGGATATGGCGCCAGGGGGACATCGCCGTCGATGAACACGAGGCGCTCGCGTCCGTCCTCGTCGATGCCGACCGGTAACGAGGCGCCCTCGAATCCGGCGTGCCTCACCGCCCGTAGGAAAGCGTGAATCGAACCCGCATGCGGACTCGGAGGGCGAAGAACATGCGGACCGACGCGGACGACCTTGCCCGCGTTCGCGATCCCGCCATCGAGTTGCTGCTCTGCCACACCGCCACCTTGACAGACGAACGATCCCGGTCCCGCCCCTTCGAGTTGATTCGGACCGGGTGCTTCGCGGCACCTGAAGCCGTCCGAGAACCCGAATCCGTTCTTCGACGTACTCCTCGATGCGGCCGCCCACACCGCGTCAGCCGCGATTCGGAAGGACAATCACATGACTAGTACTAAACGCCTCTTGGCCTGCGCCGTCGGCGCCGCCTTGGCGGCTGCCGGCGCGTTCGCCACGGTCGCCAGCAACCCTGCATCCGCGAACAGCGCCGTGGCGCCGGCGGGGATCACGGTGCCGGCGGGCACGATCGCAGCACCTGACGTCCTGGTCGCGAGCCTGGAGGGCCGCAACGAGGTAACGGCCGGCGCTCCGCGCGGGCAGGCCCTCGAACTCATCGGTATTCACGACCACACGCTGACCTACGCGATCTCTTGGCGCGGCATCGGCACGCCGACCGAAGCACACATCCACGCCGGAGTTCGAGGCGTGGACGGCCCAGTGGTCGTGTCTCTGTTCACGACACCGCGCCCACCGGACGGTTTCGTGTCCGGCACCGTCACCGTAAGTGACCCGACCCTGCTGGCCGCGTTGCGGTCCGACCCGAGCAGCTTCTACACCGACCTGCACACCACCAACTTCCCCGGTGGCGCGGTGCGTGCCCAGCTACACCTGCTCAACCACGCCGTCACTACGAGCGGCGTGGCCGCACTGCAGGAATCGGTGGTCCTCGGCTCTCAGATCTACGCCTGCACCCAGCAATCCGACGGCTCGTTCGCCTTCACCCAGCACGACGTCGAGGCCCGCCTCGGCGGCGGCATCCACCACACCTTCGTACAGCCCGTCGCTGGCCCGCCGCAGTGGCAAGCGCCCGACGGCACCGCCGTCACCGGAACGGTCGTCAGCAGGAACGCCAACGGCGAAGGCAACATCGCCGAGCTGAACCTTGACGCAACCCAGATCGGCAAGTCCACCGGACTGCTGGGGGATGTCGTCGAGGTGCTGCGCCTCAACACGGTTGGCGGCGTCGCCCCGGCCGGCGCCTGCGACCCGCAGGCCACGCCGATTGTCAACGTCCCGTACCAGGCCGACTACGTGTTCATCAACGGCTAGCTACCTCGACTTGAAGGCAGGCCGCATGGCGCTGCCTGGCGCACGGGTGGCGGCTCCGCACGGTGGCCTCGATTCCATGGACGGAGGGATCGAGGTCATCGTGTTTCACGCCCGCACAGCGGCCGAGGCAGATCGGTCCGTCGGCCGTTGCGATGCGTTGCACTACAATGCATTGCGTCGCATTGCAGAGGAGGCGCCATGTCACGCTCGACCACAAGCATCCGGCTCGAGGACGAACTTCGCGACCACCTCACAGCCGCCGCGGCCGCCGAGGGCACGACGATGACCGACCTCATCGAGCGGTTCGTGCGCGAAGGACTCGCCGTCGCCGCGCATCCCGGCATCGTGTTCAAACCAGGCCCCTCCGGTCGCCGTGCAGCTCTCGCCGGCGGCCCCGACGTCTGGGAGGTCGTCGCCGCGCTGCGACACGTCTCCGGCTCGGAAGCCAAGCGCGTCAAGGGGCTCGCCAAGCAGTTGGGCATCCACGAGCGGCAGGTCGTCATCGCCTTGAACTACGCAGCGGCGAACCGTGAAGAGATCGACGCCCGCATCAGCGCCAACGACCTCGCTCTCGACGAAGCAGAACGCGTGGCCGGCGAGCGCGAGCGGCTGCTTGCTTGAAGTTCTCGATCGACTCGATGCTGCCGCCTGCCGTCGCTGAACTCCTCGAGACGGCAGGACACCATGCCACCACACCGGAACTGCTCGGCGCGCACAACCTGCCCGACGAAACACTCGTACAACTCGCCGGTTCGGATGGTCGCGTGATCGTCACCGAGAACGCCAGCGACTTCGCTGGTGTCACGACATGCGCGGTCCTCTTCGTACGCAAGTCATGGTGGCCGTCTGCATCCTTGGCCACGAGGCTCGCGGCTGCTCTCGGCCGATGGGCGGGGGCCCACCCCGATCCAGGACCATTCCCGCACTGGCTTCCCGCCGACCTGCGATGAGCCTTCGCGGGGTCGTGCTCAGGGGGCGCGCCTCATGGGCGTCGCGAGCTTCCCGGCGAAGTCGAAGGAGCGGCGTGTCGCGGTCATCTGCTTTGGAACCAGTCCACAGTCCGCCGCACTGCCTCGTGATGAGGTGTAGGTACGAACGGTCCGAACGCCCGCTCGAACTTCGACGCATCCGAGATGAACGGGCGCTCGAACTGGTAGAGCGTCTCGTTCAACTCCCGCACCAGCGGGTTGAACAGGCCCGTCAGTCTGATCATCGTGCGGGTGGCGACGCCGGGCTTTGCGGGTTGCCCTGCCGCCTCGTACACGAGCGTGAGGAACTGGCGGCCCGTGAGCGGCTCGGCCGCCGGCAGGTGCCACACCTGGCCATCGGCCTCGTCGCGTTCGCCGAGCGTTACCAGCGCGCGTCCGATGTCCTCGAGGTAGTTGAGCGTGTGGGGCTGGTCGAGAGAGCCGAGCCAGCGCGCCCGCCTGCCGCGCAGCGCCGGCTTCATGATGTTGTCGCCGGCGGTCGTGCCGGTGCCTCGTGGTCCGTAGTAGTCCGAGAGGCGCCCGATCGTGCAGCGCAACATGCCGTCGGCGTGCGCCTGCAAGATGGCCGCCGCCATCGCGACGCGAGTACGGCCCTTGCTACCTTCGGCCCGCTGCGGTGTCTCTTCGGTCATCGGACCGTCCGGTGGCCCGTACACGTACAGGTTGTCGGCGAACACGAGCTTGGCGCCGGCCGCGGCCGCGCCATCGAGCACTGCGGCGGTGAGCGGCGGAAACAACGCGACCCACTTCGTGTAGTCGGGCTGGGCGCAGTGGTACACGACGACGGCACCATCACACGCCCGCCGGGCGCCGTCGGGAGTGGCGATGTCAGCCGCAACCTGCTCGACCCCATCGGGCACGTCCGCTGTGCCGGAGCGTGTCACCGCTCGCGCCGGTAGCCCACGGGCGACGATCTCCCGGACGACCGCCGAACCGGTCCCACCAGCAGCGCCCAGCACGACATGCTGCGCCGAGACTGCCGACATCAGCGGTGAGATTAGGCGGACCACCACCTGTCCGCGGCCCGAGCTTTAGACGGCGAAAACGGATCGCTCGAGGCGGCGACGCCTGTCAGCGACGCCGTCCCGCTCAGAGTGCAATGTTCGCAACGGCGACGCTCGATGCATGCTCGGCGAGCATCTCGAGGTCATCGGTGTCGACCGTTGCGATGACGGCTCCACCCGCGAGGTCGCCGACGGCCACGACGAATGCGTCGACTGCTCGCTCAGAACCCGCATTCACGCGTCCGAGTAACTGACCAGCCCGTACGCCCACTCGGCTGTCGACGGGATAGACCTCGACCCGCTCGCGTCGAAGACCGGCGAATACGCCAGCATCGCGAGGACGTCCACGAACCACCTCGGCGAGCACGGCGGCGACGGTTGTGACCGGTCGCTCACGACGCCGCATCTCCAGCACGAGCGCCCGCACGCGATCACGGCGGACAGCTGGGCCGTGCGCGATGGCGGAGATGGCCTCACTGTCGAGCAACAGCATCAGCCTGCGCGCGGCCTCGTCGGACGAGAGCGATCTGCTTCCCAGCGGTCGACCAGTTGCGCCGCCCATTCAAGAGTCTCCGGAGGAACCGGCCCGTGCTCGCGCTCGAGCTCAGCCAGCCACTCGTCCACCGCACGTAGGTGTCGCAGTCTCGAGGCGTACGCGGCTATCGCTGCATCCACGGCGGCCGAGAGACTGCGCGCCGCGACCAACGACCTCAGCTCCTGGAGTTGGTCGCTGTCCAGCGTGAGCGTGACCTTCTCCTTGCCCATGAGCGTATAGTAGTACCTTCACACAGCGTGGACATGGGTTCTCGGCGCGAGTAGGCCTTCGCATCGGTCGAACGCCGGTGGGTGCTCGAAGACCCGATCTGCTATGTGTGGACTCGGTACCGTCAAGGCGTCGACGTACGACGTGGCCGTCCATCTGCGTCCGGCGCGACCTCTGCGGTGTGCGACCGCAGCGCTCGCCCGTCGGACGTCTCACCCGGCGCAAGCTCGGCGGCGAAACCCTCACGCCACGATGGGTGGGCCGGACGCCAGTCGAGCGCCCGACGACCGAGCCTGTTGTCCGCACCGACGAGTTCCGTCATGAACGCCACGCCCCAGCTGCCGACAACGAGCCGGGCGATCGCGGTCGGTACCCGCCTAGGTGCGCGCGACCCGGTGACGCGTGCCAGCGCCGGAAGCCACTCGCGCACCGGAGCGGGATCGTCATCGACGATGTTGAAAGCGCCGGTCACCCGACTCTCCACTGCGGCGACAACGGCGGTAGCAGCGTCGAACGTGTGGACGAAGGAGAACACCGACCCTCCTGATCCGACGATCGCGGCGCGTCCTGCGCGCAGGGCGCTGACGAATGCCCCGTCGTCGGCGTACGCCGTGCCTGGGCCGTAGAGGTGACCGAACCGAAGGGTGACGCCGCCCGCCTCGCGGGTCACCCGCTCGGCCGTGATGAGCGCCTGCACCGCCGGCCGGAACGGTTTGGGCCCGTCGACCCAAAGGGGTCGGTCCTCATTGGCCAGCCCACCGTGGCGGGGCTTGTATGCGAAGGCCACGCCCTGGGTGATGAGCCGCGCACGAGGCGCGGCCGCGACCAGGTTGGCGGTGCCTTCGATGCGAAGCCGATTGGTGGCCGCAAACTGTCGTGCGAAGTGCCTCGGCTCGAGCTGTTGCGGGATCGCTGTGAGCATGTCCACGATGACCTCCGGGTCAGCCCGACGGATCACCTCGCTCAGCGCGGCCGCGTCGAGCGCGTCCACCTCGACGACCTCGGCATCGATGACGTCGGACCGGGCCGAGGACCGAGCGATAGCGGTGACCTCGTGGTCGAGGTCCTGCAGCAGGGGCACTAATTGCCGACCGATGGCGCCGGTCGCACCGGCGACGAGAACACGCATGGGACCCCTCCTTGGGTTCGCTTTCCTTGTGGCTGTTCAGATGCGACGCACCGAGATGAGCGACAGGCCGAGGCGCGACACTTTGGCGAGCAGGCTTTGCAACGCCGCCTGATCGGTGACCGCGCCCGCGATGACTGTCGTCTCGCCTTCGTCTCTGATCTGCAGCTCGTCGAACCAGGTCGACCAGCGCTCGTCCAGAACTCCCTCGACACGAATCTCGTACTCCACGCTTGAAGACAACCTCGCCGAGACCGCGAAGTCGTCACGCTCAGGTGCCGTTCGAGGTGGACTCGTGTCGGCACCGGGACGCCTGGCCGGTGCCCCAAAGGTGGTATCGCGCCAACCGCGCTTCAGTCCGGCCTGCGCCGCTCACCGCGGGTTCTGCGCGAACTCGTGGAGCGCACATGGCTGCTACCTCGGATGAAGCGGGCAGCGAGCATGCGCCTGCATACGTGCCACGCCAACAGTTGCCGGACCGGCTCGACTACTCGCCGCTGATCCGGGTGAGCTGGGGTTGGTACTGGACGAACTACCACGTGATGCCGGATCTCCGCCTCGTGCCGTAGCCGGCCCGGCGACAAGCTTCCACCTAGGTGCCAGCCCGTCGGGGTGCGGGCGGAACGAGGTGTCGCGGACAGGTCAGAAAGGGTCCACCCGGGCGCCCACCTTCGGGTGACGACTGCGCGACCGATCATCCATACGGTCGGTCGCATGATCGGAACAACCCAACCAGCCATCCAGGTTCGCCAGCTCGTCAAGACGTACCGCGGCGGCGTCGAGGCGGTGAAGGGCATCGACCTCGACGTCTCGTCGGGCGAGGTGTTCGGCCTGCTCGGTCCCAATGGAGCGGGCAAGTCGACCACGGTCGGCATGCTGACAACGACCATCGCGCCCACGTCCGGCGAGGCCCGGCTGGGCGGCTTCGACGTGGCCGGAGACCCGCTGGCGGCCCGCGGCATCAGCGCGGTCGTCTTTCAGGAGTCCGTGATCGATCGTGCGCTCACCGGCCGGCGCAACCTACGGATTCACGCCCGCCTGTGGGGGCTCGACCGGGCGGCGGCGGCGGCCCGAGTCGAGGCAGTGGTCGACACCTTTCGCCTTGCTGAGTTGATCGATCGTCCGGTCGACACCTACAGCGGCGGCCAGCGCCGCCGTCTCGAGATCGCCCGAGCGGTCCTGTCCGAGCCACGCGTGCTTTTCCTCGACGAACCCACTGTCGGACTGGATCCGCGCTTCCGCTTCGAGATCCTCGACCTCATCGCCGGTCTCCGGGCCGGCCAAGGCATGACCGTCCTGTTGACGACCCACTACCTCGACGAGGCCGAACAGCTCTGCGACCGGATCGCGATCATGCACGAGGGTCGCATCGTCGCGCTCGACACGCCCGCGGCCCTGCTCGCCGGCTTGGGCCGCGAAATCGTCGAGCTGCGCATCGACGGCGACCTCACCGCTGCCGTCTCCACGTTGCGCCGGACCGGCCTCGCCGCGGACGACACCTTCGCAGTCGGCGCCAACGTCCACATCCCGCTGCACGACCGACCCGGGAGCGACGTCGTGTCCGCCATCACCGACCTCGGCCTGCCTGCCCGCTCCCTCACCAGCCGGGCATCGACGCTCGACGACGTGTACCTCAAGCTCACCGGCCAGTCACTGGCCGCCTGAGTCGCCACAACGTTCCATCTCGAAGGAGAAACGATGACAACCCTCGCGACCACCATTGACGCACCGACCCCGGCAACCGCATCGAGGACCCGCCGCACAGGCCCCCTGGGCGCGGTGGCCATACTCGCCGTTCGCAGGTTGGCGCTCAGCGTCCGAACGCCGCGTGAGCTGCTGATTCCCGTCTTGACGCCGCTGCTGTTCGCCATCGTCATCGCCCCCGCCCTCGCCGACACCTTCGGTGCCAGACCCGGTGGCATCGACTACATGACGTTTGTGTCGGTGTCGACCCTCGGCCTGCTCGTGCCCCTGAGCTGCATCCAGTCCGGGTTGGGCGTGGTCGTCGACCGGTTGGGCGGCGCCCGACGCGACTTGCTGGCCGCGCCGATCCGCCGGTCGTCGATCGTGGCCGGCAACTTGGCGGTCGCCGTGGCGTTGGCCGGCCTCCAGGTCGCGGTCGTCATCACCGCGGCCTCCGTGCGTGGCGCCGAGTTCAACGTCACCGCGACCGGCGTGGGCTGGTTCGTGGGTTCGACGTTCCTCTTCGCTGTCGCCATGTATGCAGTGGCCGAGATGCTCGCCAACCGCCTCGCTACCCAAGAGGAGTACATCGGCGCGCTGCCGCCGGTCGCCATCGTGCCGTACTTCTTCGCCGGTGGGCTCTTCCCCATCAGCGCCCTCCCCGGGGGCCTGGCGGTGATCGCCAAGGTGCTGCCTCTCACCCACGTGTTGGCGCTCATGCGCTACGGGCTCTGCGACCCGAACGGTAACGGCCTCCGCGAAATCTGGGGGATGACGAACACCACCGCGATGGCCGGCCTCAGCATCGCCGTCGTCGGCGTCTTCGCCGTCGCCGTCACCGCCGCTTCCATCCGCGTCTTCAACCGCGCCGCCGTCAGCTGACCCCTGTCGCCTGGGGCTGTTCGTCCTGGCGGCCCCAAGCGACCACTCGAGGAGAGCTCCGATGACGACGAACGCGTCGTACGCCACGCCCCTGAACGAGCCAGACGACAGCGAGTCGAGCGCACCGGCCCCACGGGACGAGCGCAGACACCTCTCGCTCGTCGAGCCTGCGTCCTCGACGCAAGGTCGTCGCCCCCATGAGGCGTGGCGCGTCCTCCACCCCTGGGTGCTGACATCGCTCGACGAGTATCGGTCGATCGGTGGCCTGACCGGCCTCGAGATCGCGAACGACATGCAGCCCGCGGACATCGCGGCCACGGTGCTCGATGCCGGCCTGCGCGGCCGCGGCGGCGCCGGCTTTCCCGCCGGGCGCAAGTGGCAGACCGTCGCCGAGAACGCGCTCGCCGGATCGCCGGCGACCGTCGTCGTGAATGGCGCCGAGGGAGAGCCGGGCACCTTCAAGGACCGCAGCATCCTGCGACGCAATCCGTACCAGGTCATCGAAGGAGCGCTGATCGCGGCCCGTGCTGTGCACGCCACCCGTGTGGTCATCGCGCTCAAGCGCTCGTTCGTCACCGAAGTCGAGCGCACCCGGCAGGCCTTGGCCGACATGCGGGCAGCCGGCGTCCTGCCGGACTCGATCGGCTGCTCCGTGTTCGAAGGACCGGACGAGTACCTCTTCGGCGAGGAGAGCGCCCTCCTCGAGACGATCGACGGTCGGGGAGCGTTTCCGCGGATCGTGCCGCCCTACCGCCTCGGCCTGTTCGATGACCACCCGGACTCCCGCCGCGGCGTCGGACCGGCTCTGGTCAACAACGTGGAGTCCATCGCCAACGTACCCAAGATCCTGTCCCACGGCGCCCGTTGGTTCCGTTCGATGGGTACGCCGGAGTCGCCGGGCAGCGTGGTGTGCACCGTGACGGGCGACGTCGAGCACCACGGCGTTGGCGAAGTTCGCATGGGCACACCCCTGCGGCACGTGCTCGAGACGATCGGCGGCAGACCGCTCCCACCGATCAAGGCGGTGCTCAGTGGCGTCGCCAACCCCGTCATTCTCGCAGAGCAGCTCGACGTGCCCGTCAGCCACGAAGACATGCGGCGGGCTGGTCTCGGCCTCGGTTCGGCCGGCTTCATCGTGTTCGGTGAGCCCACCGACATGGTCGCTGTCGCCGCGGGCGTCGCCCGGTTCCTGTCGGTCGAATCCTGTGGGCAATGCACACCGTGCAAGACCGACGGCATGCAGCTCACCACCCTCCTGGAACGCCTGGCCCGCTCCAATGCGACGCGTACACCGCTACACCACGTCGGAGGCCGGCTCGGTGGACGGCCTTCCGCCTGGCGAGGGGGCGTTCTTGGCGTGCAACTTCTGGCTCGTGGCCAACCACGCGCTCGCCGGCCGCGCTGACGAGGCGCGGCGGCTGTTCGAGCGCCTGCTGTCCCTCCGTAACGACGTCGGCCTCCTCGCCGAGCAGTACGACACGCGCTCCGTGCGACAGGTCGGCAACTTCCCCCAGGCCTTCACCCACGTCCCGTTGATCCTGGCTGCTCACCTCGTCGAACGGACACCGAGCAGGAACGGGTCGGCCACGCTCGAACGTCAAGGTGACCGCGAGGCGGTCCGGACATGATTCGTAGACGCCCTTCGAAGCAACTCGCTCACCGTGCCGGCGCGCCCGTGTTCGCGGACTTCCACGACTGGGTGCTGAGCCTCCCGTGGGTGGTCGAATGTCCGAAGGATCGCCACATCCCCGGCGTCCGCTATTTCGCAGTCGACTGCGAGCCACTTGGTCTTCGCCGCGTCTGGTTGGTCACCGGCTTGTCGGACATTTGCGATCCGCCTGGTGACGGCGTCGGTGTCATCCTTGCGCTCGGCGAGGTCGCCTCCATCGAGGACGCACGACGCGGGCGGTGCGTGTCTCTTCTCTCCTCGAACCACGCGCTGCCCACCATCCTCACGACCTCTTCACGACCGCTTCACTTCTCTCGCCGAGCATCGCCGGCATGCAAACCAACGAAGCAACCGTGGCACCCACTGCCCGGGGCCAAGCGAGTGACCCAACCGGACAGGCGCGAACCCGGCCGGACCGGGTGCCGTCGCGGCGGGCGCGCCGAACGCCACCAAGGTCCACGGCTCTGGCCCACAACGCGGCAGCGACCCGGCCAGGCCGACAGCTCGCCAACGCCGCCGCGCGGCCGACCGTACCTCGCCCTAACCACCGCTTCCGTTGCTCCCCCCAACCCACACAGGAGACCCCCAATGCCCCCCGCCGTTCTACGCGGTAGTTGGCCCCATCCGATGGACCCGCCCACGCTCGCTCCCGAGGCCCTACACAAAGCCCAAGCCGACACCCTCGCCACGCCCCGGCTTCGCTACGACCCCTTCTCCCGACTGATGTTCCTCACCGTCAATGTCCTCTACGGCCGGCGACGCTCCCTCGAGAAGTTCCTGGTGCTTGAACAGCTCGCCCTCATCCCCTACCAGGCGTGGGAACGGCTCGCGCAACGCGCGATCGCCCACAGCCACGGCCGATCCACCCTGGCCCGCCGCATCATGGAGCGCGTCGTCGAGGCCCGCGCCCAACAGGACAACGAGCAGATCCACCTCCTCATCCTCGAAGAGCTCCTCGGCCAACAGCGCGCAACCCCCCTCGGCCGGCTCCGTTACCGAATCCTGCCCCGAATCATCGCCGGCCCCTGGCACGTCTTCACCTGGCTGCTCCACCTCGTGCGCTCCAGCTGGAGCTACCGCCTCAACGCCAACTTCGAGGACCACGCAGAGCACGAGTACATGGCCTATGTCGCCGAGCACCCCGAGCTCGACCGCCAGCGGGTGCACGGCGCCATCGCCGCTGACTATGGCCGATTCGCCTCGCTTGGAGACTTGCTGCGCCAGATCGGCCACGACGAACGCGTCCACAAGCTCGAGAGCCTCGCCGGCCGCGACACCGCACCCAGAGACCAGACCCGCACCGGGCTCGACAGCTCTGGGCTCGACAGCTCCGCCCGCCGGGCTGCGTAGATCGATGGCGCTCCCCGCCCCGCCGCCGAAACCCGCTGGACGACGAGGACAGCCACCCGGCGACCACAGAACCGAAGGCGAGCTCGGCGTCGCTCAGCTCACCGCGCAGCCATTCGGCGACGGCAAGCTGCTGCCGAGCGAAGCACGTCCGCGCCGCCAACGCGGGAGCCACATCGTCGCCAAGGTGCACGCCAACGGCTTCACGCAGAAGGACGATCGCCTCGTCCGTGGTGAAGCGGAGGTCCTCGGCGCGCAGCTCCGCCAGGTCGCCTCGCGCCGGGAGCCGCGCGAACGCCAACGGGGGGACGGCACGGCTGGTAGTACGACATGCAGGTGGGGCTGCGCGTGATCGAGCAGGAACGACAACGACCGACGTCTTGCCGAACCCTGCAGGCGCGCACACAAGTGTCAGCGTTCGCGTCAGCCCCGTGTCGAACGTTCACTTCGCGATGTAGATCGCAGCTTCCCGAGTGTCGTCGTCCGCGGAGATGTCGAGGATGAGATCCGCGACGTCAGCCCTTGATACGGAGAAGTTCCCGTACATGTTCGCGTCGCGTTGCGTGCGGTAGTGACCCATGTAGGACTTGTCGGTCAGCTGCGGCGGCCGCACGATCGTCCAGTCCAGGCCGCTCGCGCGCACGACTGCCTCCATTCCGACAAAGTCGGCGAACACGTGGCGCAGGAAGAGCTGTCCGATGGGCTTGATGAGGTACCGCATGGCGACTCCTTCGCCCTCGCTGAACGGTCCCGTGCCGCTCACCACGACGAGCCGCTTCGCGCCCGCCGTGTGCATTGCGTCAACGATGCTTCGGGAGCTGTCGGTGCAGACGGTGGTCGGCGCGCGTCCGCGCGCGTCCCGATCGCAGAGATCACGGCGTCCCGATCACGCACCGCTTCGACGATGGCGCCGGAATCCATGACGTCGGCGACGACGACTTCGAGGCCGTCTCGTTCATCGGGGAAGGCCGTGCGGTCGCGGACAACCGCTCGGACTTCGTGACCTGCCGCGAGCCCTTGCTCTACGACCTGCAGGCCGGTACGTCCTGAGGCTCCGAAAAGTGTCAACTTCATTGATTGCTCCATGTTCGATGTTCAGCGCTTCGTGCGCGCTTCGATTCGACCGCGCAGCGCGGAATGAGTCGCCACTCGAAGGTGGCATTGCGGGTGGACTCCGGCGACGCCCGGTCGCTGATGTGTGTCGCGGCGGCGCTTCGGCGTGAGACGTTTCGGCCCTGCGCCCTCGAGCACAGACCGCCCGCCGGGCACAAGCGGGACCCGGGCGCCGCTACCACCCTTTGGGCACCGGCCGGCAGCCCAGTTTCAGGGTGTTATTCCACCCCAAACGACACCTGTGGGTGACGACTCTTCACCACTACGCGACTTGGCTGGGACTCGTGAACCAGCAGATCCGAGCCGAGGGTGTCGTCGACCTGTGCCGGTCGGCCTGGTTCGAGGGGCTGCACATCCGAGGCGAACACGACGGCGAGCCGTCATCGCCGTCACACCCACCGAGCGAGGCGTTCGCTCCGCCCATCCCACCAAGCCGTAAGGAGCACGCATGTACAAGGCCACCGTCCGCGCAATGATCCGCCGCAACCTCCGCAAGCTCAACGAGGGCAACTACGAACCCGCCCTGGCAATGTTCCGCGGCGACGCAACCCTGACGTTCCCCGGCGACAACTCATGGGCCAATCAGCATCGTCCCACCGAGCGAGGACGAGAGGCGTTCGCCACCCACCGCGGCCGCGGCAGATATCGAAGCGTTCCTGCAGCGCAATGTCGAGGCCCGCATCCACCTGGCGGTCGACGACATCCTCGTCAACGGCCCCCCATGGAACACGCGGGTGGCGATTCGAGTACACGAATGGGTCGAGGGCCCCGATGGGCAAGACCATTACAGCAACCGGGCGGTGCTGTTCGTCAACACCACGTGGGGCAAGATCCGCCGCGAGGAGGACTACCTCGACACCGAGCGCATCGCCGACCTCGTCGGTTCTCGTTCCGAAGAACCCGATGGCCAGGGGTGCACGAGCGCAGCGTAAGCAAGTGCAGACAGTCCCGACGGTCAAGGGCCCAACCGGTAAGTCACTCGGTAATCACAGGACCCCCAAACCGGTGGGCCCCGGGTCCGCCGCGTCCGCTTCGATCGCGGCGGTCGCGCACGGCAATCGCGGCGTCTACCACGTCGTCGGCGATGATCGTCGTAGCCGGCTGTTGTGCCGGGCGCCGCGGCGTACAATTCGGCGATCGAGCCGATGTCGCAGCGAGCTTCTGTTCTGGGCGGCAGCCGTGGGTGATTCAGCCGGGGACAACTCCGTGCAGACTGTCACCAGTCGGCCGGAAGGGCTGCTGACCACCAAGCTGCACCTCCCACGGCCACCAGCGGGTTTCGTGGCGCGACCCCGACTCGTGGATCGGCTCGACGAGGGGCTGGCGCGAAAGCTGACACTGGTCACTGCCCCGGCCGGCTTCGGCAAGACCTCGCTGCTGGCCGACTGGAGCCTTCGGCGAGGGCCGCAAGTTGGATGGCTTTCGCTCGACACTGGTGACAACGACCCGATCCGGTTCTGGCGCCATGTCGCAGCCGCGCTTGATCGAGCGCGGCCGGGGATCGCGGCGCGCCTCGCCCCGTTGCTCGGCTCGCCGGAACTGGCGTCGTACGAGGGGCTCGTCACGACGGTGGTCAACGAGCTGGCCGCAGAACCCGACGAGCTGCTGCTGGTACTCGACGACTACCACGCCATCGAGACCGAATCGGTGCACGAGACACTGTCGTTCCTGGTCGAGCATGCGCCGCCGGGGCTGCACCTGGTGCTGGCCAGCCGCGCCGACCCGCAGTTTCCGCTGGCACGGCTGCGGGCCCGCGCCGAACTCGCCGAGCTGCGTGCCGCCGACCTGCGGTTCACCGGCGAGGAGGCCGCCGTCCTCCTGCGTGAAGCCGTCGGGTCTCACCTCCACGATGATGCGATCGCGACGCTGACCGCCCGCACCGAGGGATGGGCGGCAGGCCTGCAGCTGGCGGGCTTGTCGCTCCGGGACCAATCAGACGTTGCGGCGTTCGTGGAGACGTTCTCCGGCACCCACCGCTATGTCCTCGACTACCTCACCGAGGAAGTGCTCGAGCGCCAACCCGAATCGGTGCGCGTGTTTCTCCTCGAGACATCGGTGCTCGACCGACTCTGCGGGCCACTGTGTGACGCGGTCACCGGCTCGACCGGAAGCCAGGCGATGCTGGAGACGATCGAGAAGGCCAACCTGTTCCTGGTTCCGTTGGACGAGGTACGCGGCTGGTGGAGTTATCACCAGCTGTTCGACGACCTGCTGCGTGCACGCCTGCTTCAGCGCCGGCCGGACCGCGCGTTGGAGCTCCATCGCAACGCCGCCCGTTGGCACGACGAACATGGGCTCGCCGACGAGGCTGTCCGCCACGCGGTTGCGGCCGGGGATGTCCTGTGGGCGGCGCGGCTGGTCGAGCGCTATTTCGATGCGCTCCTCCTGGGCAGCGAGGGCGCCACCGTTCGGCGCTGGCTGACGGCCCTGCCGCCCGGCGTGGTTGCCGCCCGGCCGCGGCTGCTTCTGGCGCAGGTGCGCCTGGCCCATCTCGGCGGCCACCTGGAGGAGGCGGAGGAGCTGCTCGCTCGAGCGGAGCGTGCGTTCGCGGACTTCCCTGATGAGTCGTACGAGCCGTCGGTGGGCAGGGCAGCGAGCCGGTTGGCGAACATCCCCGCCGCGATCGCGGTCGAGCGTGCCCACATCGCCCACCTCCGCGGCGACGCCGAAGCGGCGATCGAGTTCGCGTCGCGCGTTCTGGCCACGATCGGCGAAGACGAGTGGATGCTGGACCACACGGCCCGCGCCTGTGTCAGCGCGGCAGAGTGGCTGCGCGGCAGGCTGGACGTGGCCGAGCGTGCGTTTGCCACGACCAACGAACGCTGGCGCGCCACCGGCGAACACGACCGACTCTCATCGAGCGGCTACTACCTCGGCCGTGTCCAGCGAGCTCAGGGTCGCTTGGACGCGGCGATTGACAGCTACGGGCTCATCATCGACGTTGCTGTCTCGCCGCACGGGCTGGCGAGGCCTTCCGCTGGCCCGGGACACGTGGGATTGGCCGAGGTGGCGTACCAGCGGGACGAGCTCGACGCCGCCCTGCACCACGTCACCGAAGGCATCGCCCTCTGCCGCCAGTTCGTCATCAGCCAACCGCTGGCCAACGGGTTGGCGACACTGGCATGGATCCGGCGGGCAACGGGTGATGCGGCGGGCGCGCTGGATGTGATGAGTGAGGCCGAACGTGTCTCCGATTCGACCGTGGTTGAGCTGATCAACTCGGTGCCTGCGCAGCGGGCCCGACTACTGCTTTGTCTGGGTGATCTCGCCAACTGCGCCCGGTGGACCGCCGAGCGCGGTCTCACCGCGGATGACGAGTTGATCTATCCGCGTGAGCCGGCCTACCTGGTGCTCGCACGCGTGTTGGTCGCGCGGGGACACATCGATCAGGTACTCGGGCTTGTCGAGAGGCTCGACCTCGCGGCGACCGCACAGGGTCGAATCGGCAGCGTCATCGAGATCCGAGCAATCCAGGCCCTCGCTCGAGCGGCCGGCGGTGACGAGGCCGGCGCGGTCACCGCCCTTGCCAGCGCACTCATGCTCGCCCAGGCCCAAGGCTATGTCCGGGTCTTCGTGGACGAGGGCCCGCCGATGGCCGCCCTCCTGGGCAGGCTCCTCGCCGCTCAACGCACTGACCCGACCAGCGTTGGTGACGTGCCCGTGGACTACCTCGGACGGCTGGTACGCGCCTTCGCCCAGGATGGGGCGGGCGGCGCCACAGACATGGCGCCGAGCAGCGCGCTCGTCCCCGGCCTCGCCATTCCACTGAGCGAGCGCGAACTCGAAGTGCTCCGGCTGTTGGCCGCCGGCGAACCGAACCGGGAGATCGCTGACCAGCTCTACCTGGCGCTCAACACCGTCAAGAAGCACGTCACGCACATCTTCGAAAAGCTCGGCGCCGCCAACCGCACCGAGGCCGCCGCCCGCGCCCGCCAACTCGGCCTGCTCCCCTGACTCCAGCGCGCTGATCCCGGACGCCCGCGCCGGAAGCCGTCGGAGAGGGGCTCACGCTGACAGCCTGCTCTCGGTCCGGAGCGCGACTTCACGCACTCGCGTGAAGTCACACAGTTCCGCGTCCGTCGGGCTCTCGCTCGGCCAGATCGAGGGTGCGATCGACGCCTTTCCGCCAGGCGGCGACACCACGAGCGCGCTCTTCGTCGCCCATGTGAGGCTGCCAGCGGCGTGTGATCGTGTAGGTCGCGCGCAGCTCGTCGAGCCCTGACCAGAATCCGGTTGCAAGCCCCGCAGCAAAGGCGGCGCCGGTGGCGGTGATCTCGGTGACCGCAGGGACTGCCACGGGAGAACCGAGAATGTCAGCTTGGAACTGCATCAGCAGATCGTTCTGGGTCATGCCCCCGTCGACGCGCAACTCTCCGAGCTGCGCCAGTTTCGTGTCCGCCAGCATCGCCTGCGCCAGGTCGTATGTCTGGTACGCGGTCGCCTCGAGCGCCGCCCGCGCAATGTGTCCCTTGGTGGAGAAGCGGGTCAGGCCGACGATCACTCCTCGAGCGTCGTCACGCCAGTACGGCGCGAACAACCCGGAGAACGCAGGAACGAAGACCACACCGTCTGAGCCATCGACCGACCGCGCGAGAGCCTCGACGGCGGGCGCGTCGTCAATGATTCCGAGGTTGTCACGCAGCCACTGGACAAGTGCGCCGGCCATGGCGACCGAGCCCTCGAGCGCGTAGACCGGGTCGGCATCGCCGAGCTTCCACGCGACTGTCGTGACCAGGCCGTGCTCGGACGTGACGGGTTCGTTCCCGAGCGTGAAGAGCAGGAAGGCGCCCGTACCGAAGGTGCTCTTCATGTCGCCGTGGTCGAAGCACGTGTGACCGAACAGCGAGGCCTGCTGATCGCCCAGGACACCGGCGACCGGAACGCCGGACAACTCGCCGACCGCCTTGCCGTACACCTCGCTCGACGAGCGGATCTCCGGAAGCACCTGTCGCGGGATCCTCATCAATTCGAGCAAGTCCTCGTCCCATTCGAGCGTCTGCAGGTTCATCAGGAGGGTCCGGCTCGCGTTCGTCGGGTCGGTCGCATGAACCCCTCCGTCGGGACCGCCTGTCAGGTTCCAGAGGAGCCACGAGTCCGGGGTGCCGAAGAGGAGCTCCCCGCGCGCGATCGCCTCCCGCCTGGTCGGGTCTTCGTCGAGGAGCCACGCAAGCTTCAGTGCAGACGAATACGTGGAGATCGGCAGCCCGGTCCGCTGCTGGAACCGATCGATGCCTCCGTCCGCCGCCAGTGCGTCGGCCGCGGCCGCCGTACGCGTGTCCTGCCACGTGATCGACCGCGCAACGGTGCGTCCCGTGCGTCGATCCCAGAGGACGACGCTCTCGCGCTCGTTCGAGATTCCGATCGCCGCGACGTCGGCCGGTGAGGCACCGGCCGAGTCGAGCACCTCGTGGATGCACTCCTGGGTTCGCTGCCAGACCTCGTCCATATCGAGCTCGACCCGCCCGGGCCTCGGATAATACATGGTCTGCGCGCGTTGGGCAGTCGCAACCGGGCGCCCGTTTCGGTCGAAGAGGATGCAGCGCGTGCTGGTGGTGCCGTGGTCGACCGCTGCTACGAACTTGGCAGGCATCGCTCAGGCCGCCTACTCGGTCATTTCCGGGGCGCCGTGGCGAGGGCGGCGTCGCCGTTCGCACTCGACGCGGCCGCAGCCGGCGCCTGCGATTCGAGCTGCCGCTTCGCGGCGGCGAGGTCGCGAAGTGCATCGGCGTCGAGGGTTGGGTACTGCGGGTCGATGTCGATCAGGGCCTGCGCTATCACGGCGGCGGCCGCGATGCGCGCGAACCACTTGCGGTCGGCCGGGATCACGTACCACGGCGCCAACTCGGTGCTCGTGTGACTGAACATTTCCGAGAACGCCTCCTGATAGGCGTCCCACGACTGACGCTCCTCCACGTCGTGCGAGGAGAACTTCCAGTTGTGGTCAGGAAGCTCTATGCGCCGAAGGAAGCGGAGGCGCTGCTCCTCCTTCGAGAGGTTCAGGAAGAGCTTGACGACCCGGAACCCGTTCTCGGACAGGTACCGCTCCCAGTCGTTGATCGCTTCGTACCGGCGCCTCCAGACATGATCGTGGGTTGTCTCGGCCGGGAGCTTCTGGCGAAGGAGGATCTCCGGGTGCACCCGGACGACGAGCACCTCTTCGTAGTGTGACCTATTGAAGATGCCGATCTCCCCGCGCGACGGCAGTCGTTCTTGGTAGCGCCGTAAGAAGTCGTGGTTGAGCTCCCGCTCCGACGGGACCTTGAAGCTCTCGACCCGTACTCCCTGGGGGTTGACGCCCGTCATCACATGGCGGATCGTCCCGTCTTTGCCTGCCGCATCGAGCGCCTGCAGCACGACCACGACGCCATAGGTGTCCTGGGCGGCAAGCCGCGCCTGGTACTCCGCCAGGAGCCCGATCCCCTCGTTGAGGAGTTCGACCCCGTCCTTCTTGCGCTTGATCCCGCGTTCGAAGGCGGGATCGAAGTCCTTCGCCAGTTCGACTCTCGAGCCTGGGCTGACTCTGAACGGTGCGATGAAGCGCTTGATACGGCCGGGTGCATCGTCGGAGAGCGGGACCATGCCGACACGCTGCGCTCGGTTCCGGGCTGTGACATCACGCAGTCGCGTGTATGTCGCCGCCCATCACCGGCGAGTGCAGGGCCCGACGTTGCGGGTCGTCGACCGCGGCGCGGTCAGCTCTCAGGTCGCGGTGACGAGGTTCGACGGTGCGGAGTTCGGTCCGGTGCCTCGACTGTTTGTCGCCGCCACGCGGAACACGAACGAACTGCCGGACGTGAGGCCGGTGACGGTCTGGGTCGTGGCTGTGGAGAGAAACGCCCGCGGTGCCTGCGCGACACCGCCTACGAAGGGCGTTATCACGTAACCGGTGATGGCGGCGCCGTTGTTGGCGACCGGTGCGGTCCAGTGCACGGTGGCGAGGGCGGCACCGGGAGCAGCGGATACAGCAGTCGGCGCGTTGGGCGCGCCCACGACGATCGCTGGACTGGCCTTTGATTTGAGGCCGCGGGTGAAGACGGTGCTCGCCGCGACCTTGAAAGTGACCGTGGTGCCATTGGCCAGTCCGGCAACGGTTTGCGTTGTGGCCGCGGAGTTGAAGATTCGTGGCGCTTGCGCGACGCCGCCTACGAAGGGCGTGACCGTGTAGCCGGTGATGGCCAGTCCGTTGCTCGGCGGTGCAGTCCAGCTGACCAGGGCCTGCCCGTCGGCGGGAGTCGCCGACACCGCGGTGGGCGTGCCGGGCGCGCCGATCGTCGTAAGGGCAGCGATGGCGGACGCAGGCCCGGATCCGTTCACGTTGAACGCTGCGACCGTGAACGTGTAGCTGGCACCGTTCGTCAGACCGGTGACGACTTCGCTGGTCGCTGCGCTGTTGAACGTTGTCGGTGTTTGCGCGACGGCTCCTCCGAGCAGCGGGGTCACGATGTATCCGGTGACGGGGAACGCCGGATTCGTGCGAGCCGCGGTCCAGCTCACGGTGGCGAGGCCGTTGCCGCTCGGTGCGCCGGTCAGGACTGGCGCGGCGGGAATCGGCTTGACACTTGCGAGTGCTGCCGCGGCATCGATGTAGCCGCCGCCGACTGCGGTTGCTGTCCCGTTGGTGGCAACCGGACGACCGGTGTTGTGCAGCGTTGCGATGATCTGAGCGGGCGAGAGCCCGGGGTCGAACTGGCGGAGCAGCGCACCGACCGCGGCCGCCTGAGGTGCGGCGGCCGACGTCCCGAAGAAGCGCTCGACACCTCCGATCAGCTGGGCGAAGAACGTCGTGCGCACGCCATCGGTCGCGGCGAAGTCGGGCTTGAACAGCACCCGTGGCGCGGCGAGCGGCGTCGTCGACGGTGTGTTCGCAAACAGCAGCGTCACCGGGCCACGTGACGAGAAGTCTTCTGACCGCGTGCTGTCACTGAACGGGATCGCCGCCGTCGACCCGACCGTACCGGTGCCGTTGTGGCCGAAGATCGTTTGCCCGACGATGTCAAAACCGATCGACGTGTTGTGCTCCACGCCCGTGATCCTCGACGCGCCGTTGAGCACGAACTTCAGCCGTGGGTTCGCGGCCCCGGCGAATTTTCCGACGACGACGTTGACGGTTTGTGTCGACGCCGTCCTGTTCGTGAAGCCGACGAGCTCGAACGGCTGCTGCAGCTTCAGGTTGTCGGCTGCGGACGCGGCCAGCACGCGACCCTGTCCATCGACGACGAACACGTCGTAGTCGGTGGTGACGCCGCCCCACGGCTGCGCCCACTGGAGGTCCAGTACGAATCCCGCACCACTGGGGACAGTGATCCCGTCGCCGTTGTCGACGCCAGCGCTCGTGTCGAAGTCGTGGCAGCCGAGGAGTGGCTCCAGCGACAGGACCGACGTTGGACACGACGTCGCGCGGAACGCCGGTGCCTCGTACGAGGACACGTTGTGGCCGCCCACGATGACGTTCGCGTTTCCGGCCGAGGAGAAGTACGCCACGCCGGCTTGACTCGCCTGGTTGGCGGCGTTGGCGATCGGACCGTTCTGGAAGAACGGCTCGTTCAGGTACGAGACGTCATCGACGATGACGTCGGGATGGTTGACCGCACGCAACGTGTTGATCTGGTTCGCGAAGTCGAGGTCACCGTTGAAGGCGGTTGCGAACGCGAGATGGGCGCCTGGTGCAAGATCGTGCACGAGCTGCGCCATCGCCCGCCCTTCGTCGGTCTGGCCGCCCCCTGAGAAGTCGGATTGCACGACGACCGGCGCGGTGCGGCCGCACGGGTTGCCGGCGCCGGGCAGATCTCCGGTTGCGATGTCCGTTGACGCGTGCGTCGGCGCGCCGACCGCGGTGTCGAACGAATCCGACAGGATGCCTACTGTCTCGCCCGACCCGTCTACTGCCTTCGCGGCCCGTGTCGCGGCAACGTTCAGGAGCGAGTCGGCCTCGGAGATGGTGGGTGCGCACACCGCGCTCGGCGTCACAGCGAGTCCGGTCGAGGCGCCCGCCGGCGCGCCAGTATGCGGCGCGAGCACCTCGCTGGCATACGTCACGTTGGGATCATCCGCGATCGCGTTCAGTGCACCTGGCGGCAAATCGACGGTGACCGTGCTGTAGTCGGGGCTGGTACTGATGACGTGGACCCCGTGTGACGTCAGCCGATCGACCGCCGCCGCCGACACATCCACCATCCGGACCTGCACCACTACCCGGCCGGCGCCGTGGCGCACCAGGCTGCCGGCACCCGAGCTCGGAAGGCTCAAGGCATCCGCTTGCACGGACTCCGACGCCGACTTCAGCGGATCGCGCGACAGGGCAAGCAGTCGCGACGACAGCTTGCCGCCCTTGCTTCCCACCGACGTAGCACGAGGCCCGGGCGCGACTCCCGCCGTCGACACAGTCGGTGGCGACTGTTCCGCCGCAGCTGCGGCCACCGGAGTGCTGCTCCCGAGGCCAAAGCCGAGGAGCAGGAGGCCGGCGACGAACACCCCGATCCTGCGCCGCGTAATCCAGTTCACAAATCCAGCCACGTTGGCCACCTCTCCGCCGAAACCGACACGAGAACGTCAATCCCTTCTACGTGGCGCAGTGCCCGCACGTTCACCGGTTCCGCCGAAGGCACGGGAGGCGCGGACCGACGGTGTACTTGTTCGAGGAAGATCTCGACGCGTCGTCCTACGCGCAGCTCTGGAATCTCCTCCTTCGGCTCAACAAGGCCGAATCCACCAGAGCGATCGCGACACGCCCTGAGCACCTGGCCGTCGACCTGAAAATGGTGGCGGGCGCGAATGGTCGCGATAGCCGCGGCACTCGATCTGCCCTCGTGACCTGCGCTTTCTAACGCTGGGGCGTTACGCCCGCAACGGATTCGATCCAGTGAGACCGAGCAGCTCTGCACTCGTGTAGAGACGGCTCGGCCGCCCTCGCCCGGTCGGTCGCACCGTGCCGTGCTCGACCAGGACGCCGGCGTCGACGAGGTCGCGCAGGCCGGCGGTCGCGGACTTCAACGGGATGTCAAGCTCGCTTGCGACGATCGGCCCGGTGAGCACGAGGTGCCCGAGGCAGCAGGTCGAGCACGCGCCAAGCCGCCGCATTGCTCCGCAAGCGCCTCGCCCCTTGTCGCGGCGCGGCGAGTCGCTCGCGCCACTCGCGCTGGAGCCGACCGACGGACGCGACGAGCTCCTGCTGCGCGCGGCCGGCGCCTGAGACGGCGTCCGCGAACCACCGGACCCACTCGTTGTGGTCTCCCATACGGAAGAGCACGAGTCCGCAGCTGTAGCCGCCGACATCGGCCGCGATCCGGGCGCTCACCGGAGGAGGGGTGACCAGCGACAGACGGCGAACGAGGATCCAGGCGACGAGGACGCGTCCAACGCGCCCGTTGCCGTCGGCGAAGGGGTGGATGATCTCGAACTGGGCATGCGCGATGGCGGCTTGGCTGACCGGGTCGACGTCGTCGCGGTTGACGTACGCGATCAGATCGTCGGCGAGTGCCGGTACCTGCTCCGGTGGCGGCGTCACGAGGTGGGCGTCCAACGGTGACGTACCACCGATCCAGCCCTGCTCGGCGCGAAGGACGCCGACGTGCTGCGCGGGTGTTGGGCTTCCGGTCATGAGGGTCCGATGCCACCGGCACAGGCTCTCGACCGTGAGGGGGCCGGCGTGCGCCCCCTCGATTGCCTCGGTGACCGCAGCGAGGTTCGCCGCAACCCACGCGGCGGCCGACGGTGCTCCGCTCTCGTCGGCCTCGGCCAGGACGATGTCGACGACCGGCGCGGTCACGCCTTCGATGAACGACGACGCCACGCCCTCTGCTCGTAGGAGAAGCCGGGCCAGTGCGGCGAAGTCCTCGGGCATCGTCTCCGCGCCGTGCTCGACCGCAGCCTGCGCCCTCGCCGCGCCCGCCACGCTGTGGGCGTCAAGCGCGAGGTCCCGGTCAGCGAGCCGGGCCGGCACGAACGCGCTCGTCCGCCGACCCTGCCACACGATCGGGACCTCCATGCCCGCTGGCTCCACAGTCGTCCTTTCGTACGCTTACCCCCGTAAGTGTACGTATTGCGGGTGACAGCGTCTACCACGGCGGTCAGCAGCTCGGGGGTTCCGCCTCATCGCGACGTGTGGCGGCCAACCGGTCCGCGAGGTTCCTTAAGGGCACGCACTCGCTCGATCGCCTCGATCTCCACTCCGTTAGGTCGAGGTGACGTGCCCCAGTAGCGGTCGTCCTCCGGGCGGAGGTCGCCCGGGATGAACACCGCGCCGTTGTTACGCGGCAGTGAGTCACCGAGCTCCCAGTATTCGTATGCGTCGAGCGCTTGTCGGCGGTGGGCTCCGGGGACCGGACACGTCACCCGGAGCGCACCGTCGTGTCGGTGTTCGGCTCGTCACGCCCGCTTCATCAGGCCAATGCGGTTGCCGTCGGGGTCGTCGAACAGGGCGATCTTCGGACCGCCGGGAATGTCGACCGGGGGCATGATCGTCGTGCCGCCGAGCGCTTCGGCCCGGTCGAGCGCCGTCTGCAGGTCGGCGACACCCACGTAGAACAACGTGCGGGTGGAGCCGTCGACGGTCGGGCAGACGCCGCCGCCGATGCCGCCGGGCTCTGCTGCGACCGAGCCGTACTGCAACGGGTTGTCGGCGTCGATCTTCCAGTCGAAGACCTGCGAGTAGAAGCTCTGAAGGGCGGCGGCGTCGGTGCCGACGATTTCGAAGTGGACGACGGGATTGGACATGGTGGACTCCTTGTCTCCTGGTACGTGTTTGGTTGGTCAGGCCGCGGCCCAGTCCTGTTCTGCAGCCTTCGTGCCGCACGGGCCCGCTGCACCCACCACACCGTTGTGGCGTGTGTCGCAGAACGGTGCGGGCAGTTCGGCGGTGATCTGCATCTCAGGCTCCTTGGTCGTTGCCTGAGATCACCCTGCGCCTAAGGGCCGCCGCCGGTCATCGGGCGGCACACTTCAGATCTTTGGTCGCATCCCTTTAGATCGGGCTCAGAGCGCGTGGACAGGCGGTCGACGCCACGCCAGGGCTGCGCCACCGAGCAGCGCTCTGAGCCGTGGCGCCGCCGTTGCCGGCGCCACAGGCACTGTGCTGTCGGAGAGGCCTCGCCTATCGGCTCGTCCTCTCAACCGAGTCCAACGCGTTGCGCGACGGCGGCGGCGTCGACCCGGCTGGCGACGCCGAGCTTGCGAAGGATGTTGGACACGTGGACGCCCGCTGTCTTCTCCGACACGAAGAGCATCTCGCCGATGCCTCGGTTGGTCAGGCCAGCGGCCACGAGTCCAAGGACCTCCGCCTCGCGTGGTGTCAAACCGAGGCGGGCGGCGGCACCGTGCCCGAGATCGAGGGCCGGTTCCTCGATGCTCAACCGAGTCGATCGAGCCACCCCCTCGGCCGAGGACAACAACCGGGTCGCGCCGAGTGTCGTGGCGGTCCGGTGGGCGGACCGCAATGCGGCGGCAGCCCGAGTGGCCTCGCCGCGTCGGGCCGATGTGGCCGCCTCGGCGACCTCGGCCACGGCAGCCGCCCACGGGTCACGGGCCTGGTGCCAGGCGTCAGCGGCGGCGGCCCACGCGTCGGGGTCGGGCTCGCCGAGCAGCGTCAGCGCGGCTGTCGCATGCGCGACCTCGGCCTCCTCGACGGCGGTGCGATCACCGAGGCTGTGGGCCGCGTCGACCAGCGCGCCGAGTTGTTCCAGGGAGGAGCCGGTCGCCGGGGGCTGCCGCGCGGCACGGGCCTCGAGCGACGACTCGACGCCTGCGACGACGCGTACCAGCGTCAGCCTCGACCGGGCTGCGGCGCCGGGCCCGCTCGCCTCCGCTTCGGCACTCACCGTGATCGCGTCCGACCATCTTCCGAGCGCGATGTGGCCCTCGGCGACGGTGACACACGCAAGTGTGTGGTGGTACGCGCCGACGGGCGCATCGAGCGCGGTTCGCCCGGATCCGTTCGCCTGCCCGGCGTCGCCGCGCCGTGCCTCGAGCAGCGCGTGGGCCGCTGCGATGCGGCTTCTGGCGATCGGGATCGCGTCGAGGCCTGCTCCCCCTCGGAGCACGGCATCCGCTTCGGGCCATCGCCCGAGGCGAACGAGGCTTTCTGCGGCCGCGCCCGTGAGATACGCGGTGTAGGTCGCGTCGAGTGCGGCGCGCTGGGCCTGCGCCGCGCCGTCGAGCGCAATGTTCACTGCGTCTTCGAATTCGCCGGCCGCCATCAGGGCCATCACGAGGTACGCAACGGCGAGGAGGCGGACCGGCGCAGGCTCCGACTCGGCGCCTGTGACCGCGGCCCGGCACAGGTCGATCGCCTCGGCGTAGCGACGACGATGCGCGCGCACGAGGGCCAGGAAGTGCGTGGCGGCGACCCACGATGACCGGTCGTCTCCGTCCATGCCCCCGTCGGCGATCGCCCGCTGGCTCCACTGCTCCGCCGAGTCGAACCGACATTGCATCAGGTCAGCGCCGGCCAACCCGGCGTACACCGCCGCGGCGCCGGCACCCGAATCGTTCCTGTCGAGGTGCGAGGCGGCCTTTCGGTACGCCGCCGCGCTGTCATCGGGCTCACCGCTCGCCCAGAGATAACGCCCGAGGCGTTCGTATCCCCACGCCCGCCCCCGAGGCGGCTCGCCCAGCAGCAGGGCAGCCCGGGCAAGGGCGATGGCGCGCCGGTTAGCGCCGGTCGCGGTCGCCAACTCGGCGGCTTGCCACAAGCGCCGACGGTGCTCAACAACCGTGGCGTCGTCGTCGTCCCACAGTGCGAGCGCCCGTTCCAGGTGGACGAGAGCCGCGGCGGGGGCGACGCGCTCGAGGTATTCGGCGGCGTGCAGCGACGCTTCCCGTGCGGCTACCAGGTCGCCCGCCCGCTCGAGGTGAACAGCGAGCTCCCCACCGTCGGCTGAGGAGGGCTCCGTCTCGAGCGCTCGTGCAACTGCGGCGTGGAGACGACGCCGCGTCGACGGCAGAAGCGCGTCATAGACGATCTCGCCGATGAGCGGGTGGCGGAACCGGTACCCGTGGTTTGCGCGTTCGACGGCGACGAGCTGCGCCGCGACCGCATCGCTGAGGCCATGCTCCAGGATCTCTTCGGGGAGTCCGACCGTTGACGCGAGCACCGCATGCGCGGTCTCGCGCCCTATGACGGCGAGCGCGTCGACCACCGCTCGGGCCGCCGGACCGCACGCCTCGACATCCGCGGTGAACAGGTCGCTGAGCAGCACCGGCAAGGCCTCGCCGCCCAGGTGGGCTGCGACGAGCTCCTCGGTGAACAGCGGGTTGCCCTCGCCGCGGTCGACGATGTCATCGACCAACGCGACAGGCGGTACGGAGCCGAGGATCGCCTCTACGCGCGTCGCCACCTCCGCGACGCTGAGGCCCTGTAGGCGAACGCGCTGAGCGCCTGGGAGCCGAGCGAGTTCGGCGATTCGGCGCCGGAGCCGCGCGTCGCGGGCGACTTCCTCTTCGCGGTAGGTGCCGATGAGCACGACTGGTTCCTCAGCGAGATTCCGTGCCAGAAACTCGAACAGGTCCCACGGGGCCGGGTCGCCCCAGTGAAGGTCCTCGAACGCCACGATGACTGCTTCGTCGGCGCCGAGCGCGCCCATCAGGTCGAGCATGGCAACGAACAGTTCGCCGTCAGCGGGGGCGGGGGCGACCATCGCGCGGGCGGTCCGCGCCAGGGACTCATACCGTGGGTCGTCCAGGATGCCCTTGTTGTGAGAAAGGCCGATCTGTCGTACGAGGTCCGCCACCGGCGCCAACGGCAGTCCCTGCGATCCCACGCGCACGCACCGTCCCACCACCAAGCACACGCCCGTGCGGTCCGCCGCCTCCTTCGTCAGCGAGGTCTTCCCAATCCCGGCGTCGCCCCCGATGAGAACGATCGAGGGTGAACCTTGTCGAGCATGGTCCACGGCAGCTGCCAACAGCGCCAACTCATCAGCCCGTCCGAGAAAGGTGGCGTCAGGCCCGCTGCCCACGGCCACAGTCTGGCGGGTTTCCGATCGTTCGCCGGGCGCCACCGTCGTCCGCCGTGGCGGTCGGAAGTACGTCATCAACAAGGTTCATCCCCGCTGGAAGGCCCGCCAGAAGTAGCGCTCGACGTGTTGCCCGTTCACGTTGCGGCCGGCGGCGGGATCGGTGTCCCGAACTCGGGGCGTTGGTAGCCGCCAGGATTGTCGGGGGAGCGGTGTGCGGGTCGTCGGGGTCCGACGTTCTGTTCCCTCAGCCCGGTGCGGGTGCCGGACCACGGTGCGGGGGGTGCCAGCACCCGGTCGGCCCAGCGGTAGGCGAGGCTCTCGTAGTTGACTCGCCACCCGCGAAAGTGAGGCCAGGCTTCGTCGGCGTCGCGCTCGGTGGTGAACCCGACGTCGTGGAGGAGCGCCACCGCCGCCGCGAATTCTTCCTTCGTGAGCTGTATCGGCGAATCGGGCAGCGGATCTCGGTCGAACTCCCAGCCGATGCCGTCGGAGATGCGCTGCAGTGCGGTGTAGCCCATCCGCAGTGAGAGCCGCGCCTGCGACGGTGCCGTGGTCGGGTTGAGCGCAAGGTGCATGGCGGCGGCGTCGAGCACCGAGAGCAGCGCGACAACCCACGACGACCACGGGTCCGGCGAGCGGAACAGGAGTAGCACGGGGTAGGTCGTGTGGGACTCGGAGAGCTCGGCGGCCCATTGCTCCCACCGGTCGTAGAACTCAGGGAGAGAGTCGACGATGCCGACGAGCTGGTGCCGGATGAGGATCTCCGGTCCCCATGACGGCTCTCCGGCGCGGCTGGCGAGCATGGTGATGAGCGCTTCCCGGCGGTTGAATGCGGCGTAGAGCGCGGGCAGGTACGCGATTTGAAGTGCGATGACGATGAAGCCCGATGCCGCGGCGAACGTCGCGATCGTGTCGTTGGTTGCGGACGCAGAGCGCGCCGCGCCCAGGGTGAACATCGCGGCACCGGCCTGGCTCGCGGCGGCGCCGAGGTCGTGGGTGTAGGGCTCGAGCATGACGACGCATGCCGCGCCGATCAGGAAGAGCCAGACCACGAGCTGCGCGAGCAGCGCGACCGCTCCGATCGGCGCGAGCACGGCGTCCTTGCCTTCGTAGGTGCGCGCCAGCCGAGACACGCGGAAGAAGATCCACCGAGTGACGCGGTTCACCGACACGGACAGACGGCCCGGTCCCCGCAGCGCCCGGGGAACGACCACGGTGAACACGATGATCGTCCACGTGAGCACGACCAGGACGATCCCGATCAGCAATCCCAGCCACACCGGCATCAGACGATGATCTATCTACCGGGATGAACCGGCGATCCTTCTATCGGTAACTGTTGCTCTTGCCGTGTAACCAACTCGCGTCATCGCAGGCTCTGCTTTCTTGGCTGTCCGTGGGTCGTGCATCGAAAGCTGTGGCTCGCCGGCGCGATATACGGTGACGTCGCGCCGCGATCTCTTGTAGTCCAACTGCCTTCGTGGCAACGAGCGTCGACCGAGGAGCTGTCACGAGGATGATCGATCTCGCACCTGCCACCACCCGGATGGCCGACCTGGTGGCGTCCATATCGGATGCCCAGCTCCAACGACCCACGCCCTGCCCCGGCACGAATCTCGGTGACCTCGTCGACCACGTGAGCGCGCTGACCATCGGTTTCACCGCCGTCGCCCGCAAGGCCGGCGACCTGAGCGGCCCGCCGCCGGGCCCGGACGGGGCCAACCTGGAGCCGGGCTGGCGTGACCGCATCGCCCGCGATCTCGATGTCCTGACCGAGGCCTGGCGCGACAGCGCAGCATGGCAAGGGATGACGATGGCGGCCGGCGTTCCTCTTCCAGGGGAGATCGCGGGGCTGGTGGCGCTCGACGAACTCGTCGTGCACGGCTGGGACATCGCGGTCTCGACCGGCCACTCCTATGCGCCGTCGCTCACGGAGATCGAGGCCGCGGCATCGTTCGTGACATCGTTTGACGCACCACGCGACGGCAACCTGTTCGGCCCGATCGTGCCCGTCGCCGACAACGCCACCCCGCTCGACAAGCTCCTCGGCCTCACCGGGCGCGATCCGGCCTGGCAGCCGCCGACCGGGTGATCGGCCAAGTGCCGCAGGACTGACGGCTTGCACGTTCGACCGGCCGGCGCCCGAAGATGACGTGCACAGGGGCCGCACGCGGATGGCGAGAGTGCTAGGCGCTCGACGAGTCGCGTCGTTCGCGCATGACTGCCTCTTGGGCTCTCGCCATTTCGAGAACTCCAAGATCGTCGAGACGCGTCGACCATTCGGGGTCGAATCCGGCGCTCGGAATGTTCAGGTCGCTGTCGGAATGCCAGGCACTGTCACCGAGGTATTTCGTTCCTTTGGCTCGGCCCGGAAGTACCGCCCGACCGAGCGCATGCGCAGCAGCCTCCGCGAGCGCGTCGGCAAGGAGCGAACTTGTCGGCGTCCGCTCCGACATCATCGGCAGCGAAGCGAAACGGATTCCGCCCGAGCCTTGCTGCAGTGTTTAAATGCCGAACGCGTCGGCGAAGACATCGTTCATCTCGGCCGCGAGCTCATCGGCGGCGAACGCATGGGTGAGGACGGCAAAGCCATTCTCACGGAAGCTGCGAACGCCGAGGTCGTTGAGGACGATGCTCGGATCGCGCTTGCGGCCACGTGTTCATGATGCACGGACGGGAATGTTCGCTGCATAGGACTCTCGTTCACAGGTTCGTCGAGCGGCTCTCGTGATGCACGACGTTGCCGCGGGCCTGCGCGCCCGAAGTTCGGCCCGCAGGCCCGCAGGCCACTGGCGAGTGGATCAGACCGCGGCGATCCCTTCGCCGCCCACGGAGTTCGGGACGATGATGGTTCCGATCGGCGCGAGCGAGCCGTCGTGTCCGACACGGAACGCATCGACTCTGCCGTTTCCGCCGGTCTGTACGTACAGGAATGCGCCGTCCGAACTAGCCGCGGCGTCGACCGTACCCGGGCCCGTCGCAAAGTTGGCGACAAGGGACAGCGATCCTCGGGCCGCCGAATCGACCTGGGTAACCGAGGCACTGCCGGCGTTCGACGCGTAGAAGTGACTTCCGATGTGCGTCACCCAGCAGGTCGCCGCTTGGCCGGTGGCGACCGACGTGATCGGCGCGATGTCACCGTCATGACGCAGCGTGAAGGACTCGACTGCGTTCGGCCCCGCCTCGGTCAGCACCAGGTTCCCGGCTCGGTCGAAGTCGAACGCGAACGGCACGGCGCCGGGCAAGTTGTTCACGACGGGCGAGTCGGAGAGCAAACCCTGATCGAGGACGCGGAATACGTCGACGTTGCTGCCGTTGCCCTTCGTCGTGACGATGAGTTGGCGACCGTCGGGTGAGAAGCCGACCTGACCGGGTGTGTTCGTGAATTCGGGGGTGGCCGCGGGGTCGAGTGCGAGCGGGCGCGTCGAGCCCGGGATCGGTTGAAGCAGGCCGGATTGCACGTGATAGCCCGACACCGATCCGCCGGCACGTGCATTGAGCACGTACGCGACGTCGTCGTGAACGGCGATGCTCACGGGGAATTCGCCAGCGGACGGCACGATCTCACGCAGTGACAGGTGGCTGCCGTCAACTGCGAAGACCGACACGTTGTTACTTCCGGCGTTCACCGCAAAGAGCAGAGCGTGCCGGGGGTCGAAGGTCAGCGAACCCTGCGAGGCGAGCCGGTCGACGACGGCGCCGTCGAGGGCCCCCCCGTTGCCGCCGGTCGGGAACGATTGCGGCGACGTAAGTGTGCCGTCCTCCTGTTGGTCGTACGCGACCACCTCGTTGCCCGCTGCAGCATTGGTCTGCACGAACACTGTGTGCTGCGGCCGTTGGTTCGCGGCGACCGCAGGCGCAGCGAACGCGCCGACAGTCACCGCGGCAAACACGCCAGCGAGGAGAACTTGGAGGCGCTTCTTCATATGGATGGGCCTTCTGTTGTTTGGATCTGGCGGAGGTGGCGACTATCCGGCATCCGCGAGCGCGCGCCTGAGCGCTTGGCGGGCATAGAAGAGCCGGCTGCGGACGGTGCCGATCGGTGACCCGAGCAGTTCCGCGATCTCCTCGTGAGGACGCTCGCGAACGTGTCCGTGGTAGATGACTTCACGATGCTGCGCACTCAGCTGACGGAATGCGTCGTGCAGCGCGAGGGAACCAACCACTGCGTCAGAATCGTCCGCGGTGGTGGTCTCGCCTACGTCGGGACTCATGCTCCTCCGGCGCGCTTGCGTGCGAGCGAAGTCGATGACGACGTTGCGCAAGATCCCAAAGAGCCACATGCGCGTCGTCCCTCGTGTCGCATCGAAGCGGTCGGCGGCTCGCCACGCGCGTAGGAACGTTTCCTGTACGAGGTCTTCGGCGACTGAGCGGCTGCCGAGTCTGCGAGCCGCATAGGCCCTGAGCTCGGAGCCGTAGGCCAGCGCCGCGCGCCGGAGACCGTCATCGGATGCGAGGTCGATGTCGGGTCGCTCGCCCGCCGTGTTCAGCATGCGGGCGATGATGCGAGGCGGTGCTGACGTGGGACTGCGGTGCCGCTGACGTGGTCGGGCGGTCCACGTCAGGCCCACCACAGTGTCCGGTCAGCCGGCGTGGACAGACTCAGGTCGCCTGAATGGGACGGAGTCGAGTGTGAGCCGAAGTGAACGCCAACGGGAACAGATCAGAGTGACGATGGCGCGCGGCCACTACGCGCGGGCCCTCGTCCTCGCCCGAGAGCATCTCGCGGAGTTCCCCGAAGACGAGATCGTGCGCGCCGCACTCGCTGAGGCGCGGACGGCGTGGGAGCGGCCGGCTCCGGGAGATCCCGGCTCGGGGTCGTCCGTCAGCTCGCGGCGCCGGCCAACGTCGCCGCAATGACGCTCTCGGGGTCGGCGGCGCCGGCGTCGAACGCGGCCACAACGACAGAGCGGGGCAGCGATTCGCACAGTCGAGGGAGCACGTCATCGCGGCCGAGTGCCGTCGCCGCGAACGCGACGCCCGCGGCCTGCCCAGGTGACCGGCGCAATGTGTCGGCCGCGCCGTACAGGCGCGCTGCGGTCGCAGCATTCTCGTCGGCGATGATCGCCGCGTAACACTCGAGGACGAACGCGACAGCACGCGGCGCAGACGCGAGCGCGCGAGCGTCGTCGAGCGCGTGTGCCAGCTGGTCTCGCGCTTCTTGGCCCTGATCGAGCGCACCCGCCACGAGTCCGAGAACGGCGCCGCAGTACACACCAGCCTCCGAGTGCTCGACTCGGGCGGCCGCCGCGGCGCCTTGACGCGCGTAATCGGCCGCCTTTTCGAGGGAACCGGCTCGCCACTCGACGAACGCGAGAGCGGTGAGCGATTCGAAGATTCCGGGAAGGAACCCCACCTCGCGCGCCGCCGTCAGCAGCGCCGTCAATGTTGCCCGAGCGCGTTCAAAGTCTTCGCTCGCGGCAAACGCGTGTGCGAGATCGGCGAGCAACATGTTCGCGAATCCGCTCATTCCCAGCCGCCGAGCCAGCTCGACCGCTCGGTCGAGAGCGTCGACTGCGGAATCTATGTCGCCGCGGAGACTTGCCAGGCGCGCTCTGTAGCGCAGGGCGAACGCTTCGTAGACGTCGACGCCGTGCTCGGCGAGGAGGACCGCGCTCACACGGAACGCGTCTTCGGCTGTCGAGTAGTCGTCTTCGACGAACGCGGCGACGCGCACCGGCAAAGGCGCGCATCGCCCTCGCCTCTGGCGTCGCATCTGTCGCAGCGGCGAGGAGGCGCTCCGCGTCGGTCACCAGCTCGCCGGCGCGTGAGAACCGCCCGAGCGTGGAATAAGCAACGGAAAGCGCCAGCTCGACGCCGGCGAGTTCCTCAGATGCCTCCGGATGACGTCCGTAGAGATCTGTCGCCTCGCCGCACAGGTCGTCGAGCTCACCGGGCGTCACGTGACCGGTCGCACGGCGGTCGTCGACGGTATGCGGGCCCCCGGCATCGGACCATCCGACGAAGCCCGGTGCACGGGTGAACGCAGACCAGGCAAGCACGCGCGCCCGGGTGACTTCCTCAACTGGGCCGGCACACGACCGTGCGTCGGCAAGCCATTGAGAGCCTTCGAGCGCCCGACCGGTGAACCACCAATACCAGCCGAGGCACCCCGCGATGCGATACGCGGTCTCGGCGTCGTTCTCACTGACAGACGCGTCGAGCGCGGCGCGCAGGTTCACGAGGTTCGCTGTAACGGCGCGCAGCCACCCGCGCTGTTTCACGCCGCGCAACGCGGCGATACTTCGGAACGCGAAGTCGGCGTAATACCTGATGTGATCGTGATACGTGCGCGCGGCGTGGCCACTCTCCTCGAGCCGGTCCCGGCCGTAGTCGACGAGCGTTTGCAGCATGTGGCAGCGCATGTAGCCGTCGTCCTCGTCGCTCTCGGCGATGACGAGCGACTTGTCGACCAGACGCGCGACGAGCTCGGCGACGTCATTACCCGAAATGTTCTCGTCGGCGCACACGACGCGCGCCGCCGCGAGGCTGCAGCTGCCGCGGAACACCGAGAGCCGCTCGAACACACGCCGTTCGTCGTCGAAGAGCAGGTCATAGCTCCAGTCAACGACGGCGCGCAGTGTCTGTTGCCGGGGCAGAGCCGTGCGGGCTCCGCGATTGAGGATACGGAACCGATCGTCGAGGCCGGCGACGAGTTCGGTCACCGACATCGCCCGCAGTCGCGCCGCAGCGAGCTCGATCGCCAGCGGAAGCCCGTCGACGCACCTGCACAGCTCGGCGATCGACCCTCGCAACGCAGGCGATTGATCGGTGCTCTCGAAGGACACGTCCACCGCGCGCGCACGCTCGACGAACAGGGCCACTGCGTCGTCGAGCGCGAGCGGTGATACCGGGATCAACACTTCGCTCGGGACTGCGAGACCCTCGCGGCTAGTGGTGCAGATCCGCAGGTTGGGACAGGATTCGAGCAGGTCCTGCGTAACTCGAGCGACCACCCCGATGACGTGCTCGCAATTGTCGAGGATCAGCAGGGCGCGGTGCCGGCAGAGGTACTCGAAGAGACGCTTGGCGTCCGCGCCTCGATTGCCGGCTTCTGGCAACTCCAACGCCCGCATGATTGCCGGGATGACGTCGTCGTTGCGCTCGACGTCGGCGAGCTCGACCATCCAGACCTCGGTGTCATGCGTGTCGAGCCATGCGCTCGCGACCTCGAGTGCAAGACGCGACTTCCCGACGCCGCCCGGACCGACGAGCGTGACGAGTCGATGTTCGTCGATCCGGCGACGGAGCGAATCGAGGTCGGCATCGCGTCCGATGAGCCTGTTGAGCGGCGTGCGGACGTTCGTCTTCGCCCGCGTCAAGCTGACCTCTTCGCGCAGGATCGCCGTTTCGAGCGCCCGAAGCTCGGCCGACGGCTCGAGTCCGAGCTCGTCGCGCAGTACTCGCCGTGCATCTTGGTACGCGCGTAGCGCTTCCGCCGGTCGTCCGGCGCGAGTAAGTGCCAGCATCAACTGTGCCCGCAGATGTTCCCGCAGCGGATACCGCAGAACGAGCTTCTCGAGCTCGCCCATCACGTCGGCGTAGCGGCCGAGCGCGAGATCGGCGTCGATCCGAGCTTCGAGGACGACGGCGCGCGCTTCGCTCGAGCGTGCGATCTCCGGCTGCGCGAATTCAGCGTAGGTCACGTCCGACAGCGGCTCGCCGCGCCACAACCGCAGCGCATCGTCGAGCAGGGTCCGGGCCCGCGTCACGTCGCCGTGTCGTAGTGCTTCGAGTCCCCGCTCGGCGAGCGCATCGAACTGGAGAACATCGATGACAGCAGGGTCGAGCGTGAGTACGTAACCAGACCCTCGGCGCTCGATAAGTTCAGGCGCTCCGAGCGCGGCCCGCAACGTCGAGACCTGCCGCTGGAGCGCGTTCGCGCTCGGTGCCGCCGCCTCGTTGCCCCAAACCGCGTCGATGAGCGCGTCGTCGGTTACGACCTCGCCGCAGTGCAGGGCAAGGGCGGTGAGCAACGATCGGAGTCGAACGCCCGCGAGCGTTATGGCGTTTCCGTCGTCGTTGACGACATCGAGAGACCCCAGGAGCCAGACCTCCACGAGGCCAACGTACGCCGCTCAGCGCTCCACGATTCGAGGAGTTGAACAATCGTGAATCGTCTCGGCTCGGCATCCGTAGTACCTGGTGCTGATGCAGCAGCAACGGGAAGGAGGATCCGTGCCCATGACGGAGACGACGGCGAACGCGCCACTCCCCGGCCAGGACACGCTCGTTGCCTCCTGGAACGCCGTGGCTCGCACCTCGTTCGGTGCGACCGTCGTCCGGTCGCCACGTGCGATCGTCGCGACATTTCCGTCCTTCGCGCCGATGAACAACGCGATCATGCTCGGCGTCCACGACGTCGATCTCGCCGCGGAAACCAAGCAGTTGCGAACCGCGTACGCACGCGCCGGAGTTTCGTCGTGGGCCGTGTGGATTCCCAGCCCCGCCACGTCGTTCGAGGCGGAGGACACGATCCACGAGATCAACGGCTTGAGGCGCGACACGACAACGCTGGTCATGAAGACGAGGAACCTCACGAATTTCCGGACGTCAACCGCGGCGCGCTCGGCTCTGATGGCAACGACCGCACGCGCCGGCGACGAACCGGTGCCAGCGGCCGCCTTGGGCGAACCGAGCACAGAGGAAGGGCTCGCCGGATGGGTCATCGTCGATGACGACGTCGCAGTCGCGGGTGCGTACCGTTTTCTCCACGGATCGGATTGCGTCATCTACGCCGTCGGCACAGCCGCGGCGTCGCGACGCCGCGGCCTCGCCCGAACACTCGTCGAACATGTCCTCGCCGACGCGGCGCGCCTCGGAGCGTCCACCGCAACGCTGCAATCCACGCCGATGGCCCAAGGTCTGTACGAGTCGTTGGGATTCGAGCCCGCCGGCCGCTACGAGGAGTGGGTACCCGAATGAGCCCTGATCAGCTCTGTCTGACCGTGCTATCGGCGCACGATTGTTGCCACGTGGATGGCGAGTTTGTCGAGCGCCATCGCCCACCCGGCGGCACCTGGAGAGTCGGCGGGAATCCCGGAATGAGTCATCACCATCTTCGTGCGGCCTCCGAGGTCTTCGAGCTCGACGAGCACTTCGGTCGTCACCGGATGCCCGACGGCCATCCCCGCGGGCGAGGTCACGTTGCCGTGCTCGTCGGACATTGACTCGGTGTAGACGAGTCGTTGGTTCTCGACGACCTCGCGGTACTCGCCGGCGAACCACATCCGCATGGGACCACCGGGGGGTGACACCTCCATGCACACGAGGCGACTGCCACCGACACGCACGTCCATCTTGGCGACGGGAATCGTGGCGCCGTCGGGGCCATACCACGCCTTGAAATGATCCGGCTCGGTCCACATCTGCCAGATGAGGTCCACTGGCGCATCGAAGGTGCGCTCGATCACCACCGCGTCGTTGTCAGTCACCGTGTCGGCCTCTCCTTCGTTGAAAGTTGAACGAGGTAGTCGTCCATCCGGTCGAAGCTGGCCTCCCAGACGGCCCGGTACTGCTCGGCCCAGGTCGAGACCTCCTCGAGGGGCGCGGGGTCGAGGGCGCACGGTCGGTATTGGGCTCGTTGACCGCGCACGACCAATCCGGCGCGTTCGAGCACCTTGATGTGCTTCGAGACCGCTGGAAGCGTGAGGGCGAAGGGTTCGGCGAGCTCGTTGACGGTCGCGGCGCCATCGACGAGCCGGGCAAGGATCGCTCGCCGTGTCGAGTTGGCCAGCGCGGCGAAGGTTTCGGTCAGCCGGTCCTCGTCGATCGTGATGGTCATTGCTCCGTACGCTTTCCAGGTCAGCTAATTAACTGATATGGAAAGTACAGGATGTGGCGAGCGTTGGTCAACACACCCGTGTCCATCTCACTCGTGTCTCACCGTCTCCCCGTCTCCGCGAAGCTCCGCGAGGCGTGAGCCCCGCGCCGGGTTGCGCCTCGAACGCCTCGACGCCGCCCACGACATCAGCGGCTTCGAGTCGGGAAGGACGAGCTCGATGCTTGGCTTCAGCGGCACGCGGTGGCGGCGCAGCAGATGGACTCGGCACGCACGTTCGTCCTCGCTGGAGGCGAGCGTGTCGTCGGCTATTCAGCTTGACGATGGGATCGATGCTTCGGGCCGAGACAGCCGTAACTCAGCCGCGTCAGGCCGCCGCTAGGTCTCGGCGCGTTCTCTGTCGATGCTGTTCTTGCCTGCTGCGGCAACGGCCCATGCAGCACTGCAGACGATGAACTGACTGATCCACCACATCCCGATCGAGGCGTGGTGTCCCGAAAGCGGACAGCTGATCGTCATCGCCATCGAAAGCCCACCGACGACGCTCGCCCAGGTCAGCGCGCTGGCACGACGTCGACCGGCCGTGATGGCGGCACCGCCCCAAGCCACCATCAATGCGAACCCGAGCAGTGTCGCGACGAGGGGCTCGGGCGCGTTGGGATCCACCGGCGGCGGCTCGACGGCAAGACAGAAGGCGGCAACCGCGGGACCGACGAGACCGGCGAACACGGCCCACGCGACCGGGAGCATTCCGCTCGTCTCGCGTGTCGTACGAGGACGCCCGACTTGCTGAGTACTGAGGTGGCGAATCGATGGCAGTTTGGCAAGGTCGACGTCGTGATCAGGTTTGATCGTCACGCACCAAAGACTACGAGAGGCGGCATGTCCCATGTGCACAGATGCGGCCCGGGCTCGGCGCGGCGTCGGCATCCACCGCGCAGCACGTCTCGGGATCGATCAACCTTCGTAGGCGGCAGCCACCTTCTTCGGCACGCACATGCGCCACGCGTCAACGAGCAGCTCCCGCAGTTCGTCGGCGTCGATGGCGTTGAGCCGAACGCAGACCCATCGGTACCGCATGTCGGAAGGGCGGGGCATGAGGAACTTGTCTGGCTCCGAGGCCACGAGTGCGTCCCGCTCGTCCTTGGGGAAGCCGAAGCCCATGATCGTGTCGTCGTGGTAGAACGCGGCGAAGACCATGCTGCCGACCCGGAACCTCACCTGGTCGCGTACGAGCGCCTCGTACGAACGAGGGAGCGTTGCGGCGATCGCCCGGGCGTCGTCGATCGTCACCCCCATCGGCGGCGCAGCACCTCGGCGGTGCCTTCGTCAGCGGGCAGGAACGCCTCAAGTTGCAACTCGGCGAGCGTCACGTCAGCGGCGGTCGCGAACGATGTGATCGTCGTGATGAGCTTGAGGTCGCCATCGGCCGAGGCCAACTCCAGCGGCACGGCGAAGCCGAGCGCCTCGGCCTCCGCGGGTAGCGGCGGCAGGTAGGACTCGAGCTCGGCGAGCAACTCCTCCGACGCCGGGTCGGGGCTCCGCACGAGGAGGGCCCGTAGGTGCTCGGTGATGTGCCTCCCCCACTCGGGCAGGTTGCGAACCCGGGGCGCGAGACCGTTGGGGTGGAGGGCGTGGCGGAACATGTTGGCCGGCGGCGCCAGCAACGCGGGGTCGACGCCTTCGTTGAACACGTCGAACGCTTGGTTGGCGAGGACGAGGATGCCGTGGGGACGCACGACGATCGCCGGGTACGGGAGATGACCGTCGAGAATCGTGTCCAGCGCTTGGCGAACCGGCCGGAGCGCGTCGTCGTCGAGCGGCGACTCCGGGAACGCCGGAGCGAATTCGGCGGCGAGGAGCAGCGCGTTGCGCTCTCGCAGCGTGAGCTCCATCGACTCCGACAGCCGCATGATCATGGCGCGCCCCGGGCGGGACCGTCCCTTCTCGATGAAGCTCACGTGCCGCTGCGTGGTGCCCGCCCGTATCGCCAGGTCCAGCTGGCTCATCCGGCGGGCTGTGCGCCAGCGTCGCAGCTCGGTCGGCAATCGGGACATCCCGACGTTGTCGCTCACGCGGGCATCGTCGCTCAGGCGCGGCCCCAATGCCATTCCCTCTGGGGAGTTGCTGCGAGACTCGCTGCGGCAGACGATCTGCCCATGACCGACACTGATACCGCAACCATCATCGACCAGTACAACGCCGCCTTCCTCGAGCGGGCACCCGAGAAGCTCGTCGACCTCATCGCCGCCGACTGCGTTATGGAGGGCACCGGCCCGGAACCCGACGGCAACGTCTGGAAGGGGTACGACGAATGCCTCGCCGGCTGGCAGGGACTCGCCTCCGAACCCACCATCCAGTTCGAGGTCGAGCACGTCGACGTCGACGGCGACCGAGCAGTCATCCGCTGGAGGATCACGGGCGCCCAGAACTACCGCGGCGTGAACCTCATGCGCGTGCGGGACGGGAAGATCGTCGAGGCGCTCGGGTACGGCAAGCGGCCCTAGCAGGCAGTGTCCCCGGCGCCGGGTCCTGCACGCTCAAGGTTCGGCCGTCGCGGCCGAAATTGGAGGGAAGCCCTCGGTCGCACCGACGGCGACCATCCCGCGCTGGAGGTCACCGGCTGCACGGCCGCCGCGTCAGCCCTCACTGACCACATCCGCAAGCTCTAGGAGCCTGAACCGTGCGCAATCGTGACAAGAAAATTGACCTCCTCCGCGAGCTGCCTCTGTTCGCCGGCGTCCGTCGCCGCGAGGTGCGCCAACTGGCGGCGGCCACTGATTTCGTGAACGCCGACGCCGGACGTGTGCTGTGCCGCGCCGACCGGCGGGCGCTCGGGACCTACATCGTCGTCGACGGCGTGGTCGACGTCGTCATGCAGGGAACCACGATCGCCTCGCTGGGACGTGGCCAGATCGTCGGCGAGCTCGGCGCTATCGACGGCGCGCCCCGCTCGGCCGACGTCGTCGCCGCCACTGACGTCACGCTGCTCGAAATCCACGCCTCCGCCCTGAGGGGTCTCATCGAGACGAGCCACGCACTTCGGACGGCGCTGCTCGGCCAGCTCGTGCGCAACGTGGACCTCGAGGTCGCGCTTCGTCCCGCCGTGTGACGGTCCAAGGTCAAGCTGGGCAGCGTCGACGTCAGGATGTACGTGATGAGCGACGTCCGATCGCCCTTCGGTCGCTTAGGCGCAGGTCGATCTCGGGCAAGGCGATCGGCCGCGACCTGAAGGCCTGACCGCGTCCTGGTCGACAGGTCGCCGCGGCGGCACGAAGTGCGCAGAGCTGTGACCGAGTAGCGCTTGTGCGCGTCGCGCAGAATCGATGAACCGCACCGACGTGGCGTCACCTCAGCGGGCAGTCCGTCGTCGGCGCCGTCTCCGGCTTCGACACAAGGGACCGCTCGCCCGATCCTCGAGCGTGACCTTCGCCGCCATGAACATCATCGCACGAGGCAGGGGGCTTGCCGCAAACGACCAAAACGTGCTGACCATGACTCGTTGGCTGGTCTCCCCCGCCCCATCGAGGTAATCGATCAGCGTGGCATCGCCGAACGATTCCTCGCGGCGGGGCAAACAGCCCAGGTTGTGGTGGACATCAGGACGTCCTGGCCGCGACCACGACTTGCTCCACTGGCAGAGCCAGCGGCGCAGACGAGAAGCGAGAGAGGCCCACAGGTTTGTACGGAAGGTGAACGAATGGGCAGCTACGTGCTCGGTCTTCAGGAGATCGATCAGAGCCAGGTCGCAGTCGTCGGCGGCAAGGGTGCGCACCTCGGAGAGCTTTCGCGGATCGAAGGTATTTGTGTGCCGGCTGGGTTTTGCGTGACGACGGACGCCTTCCGGCGAATCATGGAGGACGCGCCGTCGCTTGGCGCTCGGCTCGATCGGCTTTCGCGCCTGAACCCGGACGACCGGGAGACGATTCGCGCACGCAGCGCGGAGATCCGACGGACCCTCGAGGAGATCGTCGTCCTCGACGATGTTGTGGCGGCGATCACCTGCGCACTCGACCGGTGCGGCGAGCGAGCGGCCTACGCGGTCCGATCGAGCGCAACTACGGAGGACTTTCCGGCGGCCAGCTTCGCCGGCCAGCAGGACACGTACCTGAATGTCGTGGGGCCGGCGGCGATCCTCCAGCACGTCAGCCGTTGCTGGGCTTCGCTGTTCACCGAGCGGGCCGTGACCTACCGCCTGCGCAACGGCTTCGACCACCGAACGGTCCACATGGCCGTGGTCGTGCAGCAGATGGTCTTCCCGCAGGCGGCCGGCGTCCTGTTCACGGCTGACCCCGTCACGTCCAACCGGAAGATCGCCTCCGTGGAGGCCATCTTCGGCCTCGGCGAGGCCCTGGTCTCCGGCTGCGTGAACGCCGACGTCTACAAGGTGCGCGAGAACCACATCGTGGGCAAGGCGGTCGCGACCAAGCAGCGTGCCATCGGCGCCTTGCCGGCAGGCGGAACACAGGAACTGCCGATCGACCCGACGCAGCAGGAGCAGCCGGCTCTGAAGGATGCGCAGGTTGTGCAGCTCGCGCAGCTCGGCCGGCGGATCGAGGCGCACTTCGGCTGCCCCCAGGACATCGAATGGTGCCTGGCCGACGACGGCTTCCAGATCGTCCAGAGCCGGCCGATCACCACGCTGTTCCCCATCCCGGAGATCGGCGACCGAGCCAACCACGTCTATGTCTCGGTCGGTCATCAGCAGATGATGACCGACCCCATGAAGCCCCTGGGGCTCTCGCTGTGGCAGCTGACCGCGGGCCGGCCCATGTACGACGCCGCCGGGAGGCTGTTCGTCGACGTCACCCACGTTCTGGCGTCGCCCGCGAGCCGCGCCGGCCTCCTCGAGGTTCTGGGCAAGTCCGATCCGCTGATAAGGGATGCGCTTCAGACGATCCTGGAACGCGACGACTTCATCCGGTCGCTCCCAGACGAGGGTCCCGGCGAGCCGGCCCCAGGAGACTCGCCGGCCCCGATCGAGACCGATCCCACCATCGTCACCGAGCTGATCGCGCGCAACGAGGCTTCCATCGCCACGTTGAAACGAGACATCCAGACGAAGTCCGGATCAGCGCTCCTCGACTTCATCCTCGTGGACATCCAGGAGCTGAAACGGATCCTCTTCGATCCGCAAAGCCATCAGGTCTTCATGTCGGCGATGGAAGCGACGTGGTGGCTAAACGAGCTACTGCAGGAGTGGCTGGGCGAGAAGAACGCGGCTGACACGCTCACACAGTCCGTTCCCCACAACGTCACGTCGGAGATGGGGCTGGCGCTTCTCGACGTCGCGGACGTGATCCGCCCGCATCCAGAAGTCGTCGCCTTTCTGCACGACGTCGGGGACGAAGGCTTCCTCGACGAGCTGTCGAACCTCGAGGGCGGACCAGCGAGCGCGCGACGCCATCGGGGCCTACCTCGACAAGTACGGCATGCGCTGCGTCGGCGAGATCGACATCACCAAGCCCGCGTTGGAGCGAACGCCCTTCCGCGCTTGTGCCCATGATCCTCGCCAACATCAAGAACTTCGAGCCCGGCGCCGGCGAGCGCCGCTTCGAGCAAGGGCGGCAGCAAGCGTGGACCAAGGAGCAGGAACTACTGCAGGGCTTGCGAGCCGTGCCAGACGGCGAGCGGAAGGCCGAAGAAGCCAAGCGGAGGATCGATCGCGTCCGGACGTTCATCGGCTACCGGGAGTATCCGAAGTACGGCATGGTCAGTCGCTACTTCGTGTACAAGAAGGCCTTGCTGGACGAGGCGGAGCGACTCGTCCAGGCCGACGTGCTTTGTGAGAAGGAAGACATCTTCTTCCTGACGTTCCAGGAACTTCACGACGTCGTGCGCGAGAAGCAGGTTGATGACGAGCTCCTCCGTCGACGCAAGAACGAGTTCAGGTCATATCAAGCGCTCACGCCACCCCGGGTGCTCACATCGGACGGCGAGGCGATCGCCGGAACGTACCGCCGCGAGGACCTGCCAGCTGGTGCGCTCGCCGGCCTGCCGGTTTCTGCCGGAACGACGGAGGGCCGCGCCCGAGTCATCCTGGACATGGCGGAGGCCGATCTCGAACCGGGCGACATCCTGGTCACAGCTCACACGGACCCGAGCTGGTCGCCCCTCTTCGTCGCGATCACGGGCATCGTGACAGAGGTCGGGGGTCTGATGACCCATGGCGCAGTGATCGCACGGGAGTACGGCCTGCCGGCCGTCGTCGGGGTCGAACACGCCACGCAGCTGATCCAGGATGGGCAGCGGATCCGGGTGAACGGAACCGATGGCTACGTCGAGATCCTCCCGACGACGTGACGAACTCGACCTCGTCGCGTTCATGGTGCGGTCACAGCGACGCTGACGTCTCGATCTACACGCGCTGGTAGGTGAGGTGCACGGCGTTCCGCGACGGGCGAACGTCGCGTTGCCGGTACATCTGGCGCGTCCCTGCTTTGAAGAGCGGCGTCCCGCCACCGAGCACCATCGGGGCAAGGTGCAGGCGCAGCTCGTCCACGAGGCCACGTTCGAGCGCCTGGCCGATGATGTCACCGCCGCCCATGATCACGACGTCACCTTGGGTCGCGCCGGACCGCGCCTGGTCGATCGCGGTGACCAGATCGCTGACGAAGGTGAAACGCATCCCCAGTTCGCGTTCCAGCCGGACGTCTCGCGGCGGTGCGTGGGTGACGACGAAGAACGGCGGCGTCCCCGTCTGATCGGCGCCGTACCCCATGTCCTCGTTCCAACCATCGGGGCCGTTGACGGTGTCGAACAACCGCCGCCCCATCACCACGGCGCCGCTCTCCGCTGTCGCCTGTACGAGGATCTCGGTGTCGACCGCGTCCTGCTGCATGACCCACGTGTGGAGCTCAGGTGCATCGCCGAGCCCATGTTGTTCATCGGCACCCTCCCCCGTGACAAACCCGTCGAGCGACATGGAGATATCGGCGATCACGTTCGGCATTGCAGCCTCCGATCGGTAACGGTCGGCTGGACCGACCGTGGTACGGCGCCCGACTCAGCCGCGACGCCTGGGCAGGCATGTTGCCAGCGGCGGTCGGACACGGCCCGAGTGTTCGAGCCGTCTGTGTTCCCGAGGGTGAGCAGGAGCTCGTCGAGGCGACGGAAACGGATCTCGACCCGGTGCTCGAAGCGCTCGAGTGATGCCGTTGTCATTCCGCCGGCTGCCGGACGAGGTCCTCGAGCCGGTCGTAGGAGATCTGCATGCCGACCTCCATGCCGGACTGGATGATGGCGTCGCGGACGTCTTGGCTGGGCGCCTGGATGCGCACCGTCATGGTGGTGATGCCGTCGTGCTCGTCGAGGGTGACGGTGTTGAGCGTGCCGGCGGCGTCGGGGTCGGGCACGGGCGCGCCCTCGAACACCTCGGTCGTGACGACGCGGTGCGGTGCGTCGATCTCGCGGTAGGTGCCGTGGAAGGCGACCTCGAAGCCGTCCTCCTCGCGGGCGACGTAGCGCCACCTGCCCCCAACGCGCAGGTCGATCTCACACACCTGCCACTGCGCGGTCTCGAAGCCCCACCACCGCCGGACGAGCTCGGGCGTCGTGGTGGCCTTGAAGATGATGCTGGCCGAGGCGTCGAAATCGCGCGTGATGAGGATCTCGGTGTCCGACGGCAAGGTGACGACGGCCGTGCCGTGCCGGTTCCCGGTGGCGTCCTGGGTGGTCTTCATGGTCGGTTCTCCTCGGTGGTCTTGAGCTCGGCGACCACGTCGTCGAGCCGATCGAGACGGACATTCCAGGTGCGCGCGAAGGCGCGCACCCAGTCGTGGACGGGCTTCAGCGCGGGACCGTTGACCCGGTACCAGCGATGCCGCCCGTCCACCCGAACGGACACGAGACCGACTGCCCGCAACACGCCCAAGTGCTTGGACACCTGCGGCTGGCTGAGGCCGACCCGGTCGACGAGCTCGCTCACCGTGGCCTCGTCGTCGCCCAAGGCATCGAGGAGGTCACGCCGGCTCGCCTCGGCGACGGCGTTGAACGGATCCGCCGTCGTCGCAGTGCGAGCCATACCCGACATCATATTCCGATATGGGTATGAGTCAAGGAGCGTTGTCGTGGACTCGGCGCGGCTCGCTGCGGTCATCTCCGCCTACTCGGGCCGACTGCTCGGCAGAACGACTCGGAGCGGACACCCGAGTCGCCGACATCGGTCGCGGGCGTCAGCTCCTGACGTGCCTCAACGTTCAGGGCAACACGGCCACCTGTGACCATCGTGCATTGACTCGGCTTCACGCTGAGTCAATGCACGATGGTTCCAGCTACTTCGGCAGGTTGAGCAGCCACGGAGAGGTCGACACCGTGGAGCACCTCGATGCTGGTGGCCTTGCCGACGCTGCGGCCGTCGACGACGACGGCGACGACTTCTCCGCCATCGTGTGGCCCAGTTCGCGTGCGGTGGTTGGCGTCGTGACAGTCTTGCCGGATGAGCGCCCCGCTGACTCTGATGGCGGTGCACGCGCACCCTGACGACGAGTCGTCGAGCACGGGTGGTGTGCTGGCCCGATACGCGGCCGAGGGTGTGCGAACCGTTGTCGTCACCTGCACGAACGGCGAGCTCGGCGACGCGCCGGGCGGGATCAAGCCCGGAGAGGATGGACACGACGAGGTCGAGGTCGCCCGCCTCCGCCTCCGAGAGCTCGAGCGAGCGTGCGAGACGCTCGGAGTCGCACATCTCGAGCTGCTCGGGTACCACGACTCGGGCATGCTCGATTGGGAACACAAGGACCGGCCCGACGTGTTCTGCAATGTTCCCGTCGACGATGCCGCCGAACGCCTCTCCGAGCTGTTCGACCGGTACCAACCCCAAGTCGTCGTGACCTACGACGAGCTCGGCGGCTACGACCACCCGGATCACATCCATGCCAGCCGCGTTGCCATGGCCGCGGTGGCGCGAACGGGACTACCGCGCAAGGCCTACTTCACGGCGTTCCGGCGGAGCATGTTCGAGCGGTTCCGAGCCGTCCTCGAGGAGCAAGGGGCTGACGTCTCGCAGTTCCCCCAACCGGACCCCGAACAGCTGCGCATGCTCGACGCGGTCGAGGCGCGGATCACGACCGCGATCGACGTCGGTCCGTTCGTCGAGCGAAAGCGCACTGCACTCGCCACCCATGCGAGCCAGATCGAGGAGTCGTTGTGGTCCCACCTGCCTACGGAGGCGTTTGGAACGCTCTTTGGTGAGGAGACCTTCATCAGGGCGCACGACACCACCGGCGCGCCGCTGCCCGAGGGGGATCTGTTCGACGGGTTGCGCTAGGCGGCTGTTGCGACCGCCGCGGTGATCGCTCCGGTCGGACGCCTCACTCCGCCGCGCCGCCGGCGATCCAGCGCGCGAAGAGGTCGATGTCGCGAGCGCTCCACTGACCATCGCAGGGCATCGTCCCGGCCTGCAGCGCGTCGAGGATCGCTGCCGCGTTGTCGCGGACGTCCTGCGAAGACCACAGATCGAACCGGGCGAGCATCGAGGTGCGATCCTTCTCGCGGAAGAGCGGTTTGATGTCCTTGGCGAAGGATGGGTCGGCCATGCGAGGGCACGATAGAGCAGTCCGATTTCCGCTGTCCCCGAACAGGCGGGACATCGCGCACAGCACATCGCATGATCGTGCTGCTTTCTACGTCAGCCGCTCGACTGACGTGATGCCGGAGCTGGAAGACTCGTCGCCCCATGATCGACGAGTTCGCGAAGGGCTACCTGCACGGTGATCTGCGCGATGTCCGAGCGACGATGCTTTGGAAGCTTGAAGGGCTCACCGAGTACGACGCCCGCCGACCCCTGACCACCACCGGGACGAACCTCCTCGGCCTGATCAAGCACCTCACCAGCACCGAAGCCCGGTACTTCGGCGATGTGTTCGGGCGCCCGTTCCCCGAACGACTGCCCTGGTGGGGTGATGACGACTGCGAACCCTTTGCCGACATGTGGGCCACTGCAGACGAATCTCGCGCCGAGATCGTCGACCGCTACAAGCGCGTCTGGGACCACTCAGACGCGACCATCGCCGCCCTCGACATCGACGCGCCCGGCCACGTGCCGTGGTGGCCACGCCCGAACGTGAAGCTGTTCAACGTCCTGGTTCACGTGCTCACTGAGACCAACCGGCACGCCGGCCACGCCGACATCCTGCGCGAGCAGCTGGACGGCGCGGTCGGCACGGCAAAAGGGAGCACGGCCCTGCAACAACTGGACACGGGCTTCTGGGACATCCACCGCGCCAAGATCGACCAAGCAGCCAAGGAGGCCGGTCCGGCTCAGGACTGACCTTTAGCCACCAGCGCGGCGGTGCAGCCGCGCTGGCGCAGCAGATGCGGCCGGTGCTCGACGGCATCGAGGCGCGCAACCGAGCCGCCGTCATGTGGCGCGTTGCGATCGCCGCCATCTGCTGTCATCTCATCTGGTGATCAGCGGATCACTACAAATCCGAACAAGCGCGCCCCACAAGGCCGGGTGCGGTACGTCGGTTAACGACCCTGACGGGGTGATTCCCGATAGGCGAGAGTGATCCGCACATCGACAATGGGTGCCATGGTTGAAGATGGGGAGGCCGAGCGGCTGAACCAGTTCGCATTGCCGCACGGCGCGCTGGGCCGCGTCGTTGGCTGGTTGATGGCGGCGATCAATTCCGACATGGAGCGGTGTGCCGTCGACGCGCTCGGCCTGCACGGCACCGAGTCCGCACTGGAGATTGGATTCGGACCCGGGGTCGGCGTTGCTCGCCTGGCGCGGCGGCTTCCTGATGGGCGAGTGGCTGGCATCGACGCCTCCGTGGTGATGCTCACCCAGGCGTCTCGCCGCAACCGTCGCGCCATCCGGGAAGGTCGCGTCGAGCTTCGAGACGGGACTGCGTCGTTGTTGCCGTGGAACGACGGCTGTTTCGACGCAGTCGTCTCGGTGAACAACATCCAGGAATGGCCGAACCTCTCCAGCGATCTCGCCGAGATCAGACGCGTGCTCACGCCCCGAGGCCGCTGTCGATCGCGGTCCACACGTGGGTCGACAAGTACGCCAAAGATCGCGGCGAGCCGAACCGACCTTGGGGCGAACATCTCGCCACCGCGGTCGAACAGGCTGGGTTCACCGACGTCGTCGTGCGTCACGGCCGGGCGATCTCGGGCCGCGCTTTGTATCTGGTCGCCGACGTCGCTCCACAATGCGACACCGCGGTCGACAGCTGACCGCCTTTCATTGGTCCCGGATGCGGTGTCCTCTATCGCCGGCTAAGGAGCGCGCGACCCCAGTACGCAGAATTCGTTGCCCTCAGGGTCAGCGAGAACAATCCACGACTGCTTGCCTTGCCCGACGTCCGCCTGCGTGGCACCCAACCGAAGGAGTCGCTCGACCTCGGCGTCTCGGTCGTCTGGCCGGAAGTCGAGGTGCAGCCGATTCTTCATAGTCTTCTGTTCCGAGACGGCAACGAACAGGAGCCCCGGAGGACGATCTGCGGCGGGTCGGATCTCGAACTCATCGGGGTCGTGATTGACGACAATCCAGCCGAGAGCCTCTCGCCACCAATTCCCGAGCGCGCTCGGGTCCCGTGCATCGATGATCGTTTGCTCCCACTCCAGGCCCACGACTCGATCCTAGAAACCGGATGGCCGGGCCGCGCCGAAACGTCGACGTGCTCGAACCCGCGCTCTCGGGATACCGGCCGCCGCGGCGGTAGCCGCTCGTCGCGCGCGCATTCAGGACGGTTCGGGGCCAGGGAAACGGAGCCAGCCCTCTCGGCGTGGAGAGATGAGCTCATGCCAAACGCCGTGCGCGAGAACTAGCGCAGTGAGCTGAACGCAGCCCGCACTTCAGCGCAGAAGAGCGCCGGCTCCTCCCAGGCCGCGAAGTGGCCGCCCTTGTCGACCTCGTTGAAGTAGGCGAGGCCGGGGTAGACCGCCTCGACCCAGCTGCGCGGGGAGGCCCAGATCTCGCCGGGAAACGTCGTGAAGCCGACCGGCACCGTGACCGCCGGAGGAGCCTGGCCGCTCGCAAGCGCTGCAGCCAGCGCTCGTCCGTCCTCCCAGTACGATCGGGCCGCCGACGCCGCGGTGCCGGTCAGCCAGTACAGCGTGATGTTGTCGACGATGGTGTCGCGGGTGAGATTGCCCACCGGCTTGCCGTCCACGAACGCGCGGGAGATCTTGTAATAGCTGTCGGTGTCGTGGTCGAGCATCCAGGCCGCCAGCGCGACCGGTGAATCCAGCAGGGCGTAGCCAATCGTCTGCGGCCGCGTTGCCATCTCGAGGAAGTAGCCGAAACCGTCCTGCCTGAACATCGCGGTCGCCTCGGCCGCTGTGCGCTCCTCTTCGGATTCCTTGGGCAGTTGATCGCCGACGGCGAGCACTGCCGTGAGCAGGTTCAAGTGGTAGCCGACCAAACCCTCGACCGACTGGCGGCCCATCAGGTCCGTGACGAGGGCACCCACGTCGCCGCCCTGGGCGACGTAGCGGGTGTAGCCGAGGCGGTGCATCAACTCCGCCCACGCGCGTGCGGTGCGGCTGGCGTCCCAGCCGAGCTCGGTCGGTTCACTGGAGAACCCGTAACCGGGCAGTGACGGCAGCACCAGGTGGAATGCATCCTCGGGATTGCCGCCGTGCGCGGTCGGGTCGGTGAGCGGGCCGACGGTCACCAGCAGCTCGATGACCGAGCCGGGCCAGCCATGCGTCACGATCAGCGGCAACGCGTTCTCGTGCCGCGACCTGACGTGGATGAAGTGGATCTCGACCCCGTCGATCTCGGTTGTGAACTGCGGAAGCGCGTTCAGTCTCGCCTCGCACTTGCGCCAGTCGTACTCGCTCGTCCAGTAGCGGGCGAGCTCCTGCACCGTGGCCAGCTGCACGCCCTGCGATCGGTCTGGGACGAGCTCCTTGGAGGGCCGAGCGCGTCGCCGCGATGCGGCGGTGGAGGTCGGCCAGTTCGTCTTCAGGAATGTCGACCTGGAAGGGACGGACCTCGCCGGCGGTTTCGGCGGTGCTACTCATGAGGACCTCCGTTGTCGGCCGAGCGCTGTTCGATTGGTTCCTCGCGGGCGATGAAACGTGGCCGACACTACTCGGCCCATCGTGCCGAACCAGGCGGCGACACCAGACCGACAGCAGCGGTGGTGATGCCGCAATCGCGGACGGAGGACGTGTGACTGGCGAAGAAACGTCAGATGCCGGTGAGGACCTCGATGCTGGCGTTGTCGTTCTCGACGACCATCGACCTCGGGCTGTCCGACCTCTGGCGGACGTCGATGTTGACACTTCCGTTGTCGTTCTGTGGCTCCACCCGATAGCCCTCCGGGGTGTCCGGTACGACGATCTCGATGGATGCGTTGTCGTTCCGAGCGATGACGGTCGTCGGCGGCGTTGCGAACTCCAATTCAATGCGCGCGTTGTCGTTCTCTGCGTCGACGTTGCTCGAGCGAAGGGCGGTGGCCGTGATCCGGCCGTTGTCGTTGGAGACCCTGATCTCGCCGCCGATTTGTGAGAGCTCGATCGACCCGTTGTCGCCGTCGACCTCGAGGGCACCATCGATGCCGGTCACCTCGATCGATCCGTTCTCCGAGTTGAGCACGAGGTCCAGGTGGCGGGGAACCTGGAGCTCGTAGTCCACCGAGCAAAAGTCGGAACCGAAGTTGGGGCACGTTCCCTCCAACTCGAGCACGCGGCCCACGACGTCTCGGCGTTCACCCGTGGCGCGCAGCCCGTCGCTGATCTTCGCCGTCACCGCAACCTCGTCCCCGTCGGTGCCGACGATTCGCACCTGCCCGGATTCGTTCGTGATGTGCACGGCGGTCAGGTCCGCAGCAGGGAATGTCTGGGCTTCGGTGCGCTCCTCGTGGGACAGCAGCACGATGACCTGATAGGTCCCGAACGCCAGCCCGGTGACCACCAGCACGCCTGCCAGCACCTTCCACAGCACGCGCACTGTTCCGCGGGATGCGGGCGGCTGCTCGACTTCGGCGTTCCGTTCCATCACTTGCATGTCAGCTCCGAACCCATTGCAGGACCGCCAGCACCCGCCGGTGGTCGTCGTCGGTTGGGGCCAGGTCGAGCTTGGAGAAGATGTTGCTCACGTGCTTCTCGACCGCCTTGTCGGTCACGACCAGAGAGCGGGCGATGGCCGGGTTGCTGCGCCCCTCGGCCATCAGCGCCAGCACGTCCCGCTCCCGCGGAGTCAGCCGGTCGAGCGGGTCACGACGGCGGGCTCGGGCCAGCAGCTGGGCGACCACCTCCGGATCGAGCGCTGTGCCGCCGTCACCAACCCGCCGCACCGCGGCCAGGAACTCGCTCACATCGGCGACGCGGTCCTTCAGCAGGTATCCGATCGCACTCGTCTCCTCGGCGAGCAGATCGGTGGCGTAGCGCTCCTCGACATATTGGGAGAGGACGAGGATGCCGATCTTGGGCCACCGTTGCCGGATGGCGATGGCCGCGCGGAGCCCGTCGTCGGTGTGCGTCGGCGGCATCCGCACATCCACCATGCACAGGTCCGGCTGGTGACGCTCGACGGCCGCCATCAACTCGTCGGCGGCGCCGACCGTGGCGACGATGTCCTCGCCTGCTTCGGCGAGGATCCGGGTCAGCCCGGCCCGCAGCAACACCGAGTCCTCGGCGATCACGATCCGCACGGCAACTCCACGGAGATGGTCGTCGGTCCGCCCTCCGGGCTGATCACGTACAGCGTTCCCCCCATCCCGGCGATGCGATCGCGGAGCCCGGCGAGGCCGGAGCCGCCGTTGATGTTTGCTCCTCCGACGCCGTCGTCGCGCACCTCGATCACGAGTCGATCGCCGGCGCGGGCGATGGCCACGTGCGCGCGGGTCGCGGAGGCATGGCGGGTGACGTTGGTGAGGGCCTCGTTGACGACGAAGTACGCCGCGCTCTCGATCGCCGCCGGGGGGCGCTCGGCAACCTGCACGTCCAGCGAGACCGGCACGGGTGATCGCGCGACGACCGCCGACAAGGCGGCGTCGAGCCCGCGGTCCTCGAGGATCACAGGGTGGATCCCGCGCACGAGGTCGCGGATCTCCTTCAGCGCTGCCTTCGCCTCCTCATGGGCCACCGCGACCATCTCACGCCCCTGTTCGGGATCGGCCTCGAGCTTCTGGCGAGCCGCGCCGAGGCTGGCTGCCAAGGCGACCAGACGCTGCTGCGCACCGTCGTGGAGATCGCGCTCGATCCGTCGCCGCTCGGATTCTGCGCTGTCGACGGCCGCCGTGCGCCTCGTCTCCAGCTTGGACACCTCAGCGGCGTGGACGGCGTCCGCGCTCGGGCCGAGCAACGCCCTGGCCAGCGCGACCTGCATGCGGGCAAGGCCGATGGACAGCCACGGAGCCACCAGCACGACGCCGACGAGTCCGACGGCGGCTGCCAGCCATGCTCCCGGTCCGGACGTGAGCTCGAAGAAGTAGACCTTCGCCGAGTCGCCCGGGAGGTCGTCGACCACGAACGGCATGGTCAGCAGGGCGATCGATCCCCCCCACGCACCAATCGTCAAGGCGAAGGCGAGCACCCCTACGGGAAGGGCGGCGACGTGGTGGGCGATCTCCTTCCACCGCGGGCGCGAACGCACCCGTTCCCACAGCCTGCGCCACCAGGTGCGCTCGACCAGCGGTGGCACCGGATCGAGGATTCGAACGTCCATCTGCGCGGCCACGCGTGACCGCTCGAGGCGGGCCAGGCCGCGTGCCCACACGAACAGCACCCAGATCATCGGGATCGCCAGCACGAACGTGATCAGCAGCGCGACCGACGTCGCCAGCAACGGCACGGTCGACGCGAAGCTGAGCACGCCGGCCACCAAGGCCGTCAGGTTGAACCCGACGGCGTTGTAGATGTAGCCGGGATGACGCCACGGCTGGAAGGGATTGAACATTGCTTCGTTCACGTTATGGCCCGCCTGTCCGCCGTCAGTCGGTACTGACGGCGGACAAGATGTCGAGGCGTGCCGCCCGACGTGACGGCCGGACGGCAGCCACCACGCCGGCCACCACGGCCAGCCCGACTATCACCATGAGAGGCGCGATCGGTGCCTCGAACACGCCGAAGCCCTCCTGCGCGTTGATCGCGCGCATGAGTCCCCACGCGAGGAAGGTACCGACGGCGATGCCCCCGACGGTGCCGAAGACGGCGACGATGACCGATTCCCACCGCACGGTCGCGCGCAACTGAGCCCGACCCTGGCCGACGGCCCGGAGCAGACCGAGCTCCCTGGTGCGCTCGTGGATCGACAGTGACAGCGTGTTGCCGATGCCCATCACGGCGATGAGGACCGCGACGCCCAGCAGGCCGTAGATCACAGCCAGCATCTGGTCGATCTCAGCGCCCAACGAGTCGACGTACTCCTCGCGGGTCTGCGGGTCGGGCGCACCGAACTGCTCCGTCACGTCCAGCACGGCCGCCTTGCCGGCCTCGGGCGACACGCCCTCGGCGAGGTCGATCAACACGACGACGTCCGACGGATGTCCGACGTGCGACGCGGCGTCGACGCTGGTCATGATCAGGTCACCGATCAGGTCGCGCCGTTCGTAGATCGCCCCGACCTCGAGGTCGAGCGTTGCTCCGTCGACGAAGGTCATGGGCAGCGAGTCGCCGAATCCGATGGCGTGGTCCTCGGCGAACTTGCCGCTGACGGCGACCTGGCCGGTGGACAGGTTGCCGATCGAGCCGGCCGACTCGTCGAGGTCGACGACTGCGGCGAAGCGGGCCGGGTCGGTGGCCGACCCCAACACGTCATCGTCGCCGATCCTGGCCGGGACGTCGGAGGCTCCGACGGCGTCAGCGACATCCGGGAGGTCGCCGATGGCGGGAGCCAGTTCCGGGCTGAGCGCGGCGGCGCTGAAGTTGTCCTGCACGACGACGAGGTCGCCGCCGAACGAGCGGTCGACGGTGTCGTCGATCGACGCCTTGACGGAGGAACCGAACGTGGTGAACAACGCCACCACGGCGGTTCCCACCATCAAGGCCGAGGCGCTGGCCGCGAAGCGCCGGGGGTTGCGCATCGCGTTGCGCCGAGCAAGCCGACCGGCGAAACCGCGGGTCAGGCCAGGACCTGCACCGAGCACCGCGGCCGCCGGCCTCGCGACCACTGGACCGAGGATGACGGCGCCGACGATCACGGCGAGGGCGCCGAGCCCAGCACGGCTGACCGCGCCCCGGACATCGCGCCTGCAGAGATGACGGCGACGATCCCGCCCGCTGCGATCACGGTGCCGGTGAGCGCCCGCCACCGCGAGGTGGCGGAACGGTCCACGGCGACGTCACGCAGGGCGGCGAGTGGGGCGATGCGCGATGCCTTGATGGCGGGCGTCAAGCTCGCGAACAGCGTCGTGAGGACGCCGACGGCGGCAGCCACGATGACCGTGCCCTGAGTGATCACGAGGTCGGCTGTCGGCAGCTCGAGTCCGGAGTCGATCAGGAGGGCCTTGGCGGCCAAGGCCAGCCCGAGACCGGCGGCGATGCCTATGAGCGAGGCCAGGATCCCGACCGCCAGCGCCTCGGCGGCGACCGCCGTGACGACCTGGCGGCGCGACGCCCCGATCGCCCGCAACAACGCCGACTCACGGGAGCGCTGGGCGACGAGGATCGCGAACGTGTTGTGGATGCTGAAGGTGGCAACGACGAGGGCGATGCCGGCGAACGCCAGCAGCATCGTCTCGAACATGCCGAGAAAGTCGCTCTGGATGTCGGCTTCCTGCTCGGCGATCAGTTCGCTTTGCGTGAGCGCTTCGATGCGCGCCGGCATGAGCTCGCTGATCTCGTCGCGCAGCGTCTCCTGGCTGACGCCGTCCTCGGCGGCGACGAGCACCGCCGAGATGGCGCCCGGACGGTGGGCGAAGAGCTGCTGCGCGGCCTCCAGCGTGAAGGCCGTGTAGGTCGTCGGGCCGAGGCTGTCCTCGTCCCCGAATGTGACGATGCCGGAGATCGTCACCTCGACAGGCGACGGCGCGAGGATCGTCGTGCGGTCACCGACTGCCAGGTCCCCGAGCTGGGCGGACCGGCGGTCGATCACGACCTCGTCGGGGGCAACGGGCGCCCGGCCCTCGGCGATCCGGTAGGCGTTCAGGTCAGGGTCGTCGATCCAGTTGGTGGCGACCGTCGGTGGACCTTCCCCACCGATGACGTCGCCGTCGGCGTCGAGGATCGTGCCGGTGCCTTCGATCTGCGGCACCGCGCGGGCGACCCCGTCGACCGCCGCGACTCGCTCGACGACGGAGCCGTCGACCTGGTCGCGGATGCTCTCGTCGTCGGAGCCGATCTCGCTGGAGCTGCGCACGATCACGTCGGTCCCGGCATTGGCCGCGGCGAAGGCGTTGCTGAATCCGGCGCGCATCGTGTCGCCCATCACCAGCGTCGCGGTGAGGAAGGCGACGCCGAGGACGACCGCGGTGACCGTCCCGAGCAGACGGCGTTTGCGGGCCCACAGACCCGCCAGCACTGTGTTCAGCATGTCAGCCTCCGAACTGCTTCAGCCGATCGAGGATGCGATCGGGGGACGGGTTGGCCATCGAGTCGACGACGCGACCGTCGGCGAGGAACACCACGGTGTCGGCGTAGCTGGCGGCAACGGCGTCGTGGGTGACCATGACGATCGTCTGGCCGAACAGATCGACGGCCGAGCGCATGAACAGGAGGATCTCGCCGCCCGTGCGGCTGTCGAGGTTGCCCGTGGGCTCGTCGGCGAACACGAGGTCGGGCTTCGAGGCGAGAGCGCGGGCGATCGCAACGCGTTGCTGCTGGCCGCCCGAGAGCTCGCTCGGCCGGTGCTTCAGCCGGTCGGTGAGCCCGACGGTCTCGACGACGGCGCGCACCCACTCCCTGTCCGGCTTGGTGCCGGCGAGGGACATCGGCAGGACGATGTTCTCGCTGGCATCGAGCGTCGGCAACAGGTTGAACGCCTGGAACACGAAGCCGATGCGCTCGCGCCGGACACGGGTCAGCTCACGGTCGGAGAGCGAGCCGAGGTCGATCTCGCCGACCAGTACCCGCCCGGACGAGAGCGCGTCGAGACCTGCGAGGCAGTGCATCAGCGTGCTCTTGCCGGAGCCCGACGGGCCCATGATGGCGGTGAACCGACCGGCCGGGAGGCCGACCGTGACGTTGTCGAGGGCGAGCACCTCGGTGCCGCCGCGGCCGTAGACCTTCGTGGCATCCTCGGCGTGCGCGGCGAGGGCTACCGGCGCGGCCCACTGCGGGAGCTGCTCGGGGCGTGATGGGGAGGCGAGCTGTGTCATGTCGGCCAGTGTGTGGCTCCCCCACCCCGCGCACGATCGAGCCGCCCGGTGTCTTCGCCGTGGGGCTGGCCCTACCGGATCCCGGGGGGTGAAGGCGACGAGCCATTACGGGGGGCGAGTCGATGCCAGTTGGCGCAACGAGCGGCCCGGCTGACTTGGCAGTGACGTTCAGCGAGACACTCCAGACCGTCACTCGACCCGGTGAGTTGGTAACGGCATCGACATTCGCTGTCCCCTTGGTTCGGGTCGGCGCACGCTATGAAGGGACGATGGCCGTCGCCACGATCGACGCACTCGTCGGTACCGACGACGCGACGGCGGATGTCGCTCGGGTGCTCGTGGACAGCGGCCGGGTGGTCCCCGGCTTGTCGGTCGACGACGACGGGCGGGCCCGCTCGTGGTGGTGGCCTCTGCCCACGGCGACTCAACGAGGACTGATTGCATCGATCGTGACCGATCCCTCACCCGATGGACTACGAGCCGCGGCACGCCGGCTCGAGCGGGTGGTCGATGAGCTCGTCCGCGCCCGCCTCGTGACCGTGCCGGTTCCTCGACTGCGCGGCCGCCCGGCGCCGGCGACGGCGTGGGTTCGTTCGTTGACATCGTCGGACCCATGGCTTCCGACATCGGTCGACGCCGGCGAAGCGCGCGCTCTCGCGACCGCGGCGAGCGGGTGGGTGCGGTCGGGCGCAGTGGTCGGCGGGCGCGTGCGGCTCTGCCTGCGGATCCACGAACCCGAACCTGCGCCCAAACGACGGAAGCGTTCGTGGCGCGTCGAGCTGCTCGCTCAGGACCGTGATGAGCCGAGCATGGTCATCCCGTTGCAACACGTGTGGGACCGGCGCACCCCATTCGGTCCGTCGATGATCCAAGAGACGCTCACCGGCCTCGGTCGGATGGCGCGCCTCGCGCCGGAGCTGGCGAGCGCGCTCGACGAGGCAGCGCCGACGCACCTGACGGTCGACGACCGCACCGTCGTGACCGTGCTGCGCGACCGCGCCGTCGCGCTCGACGAAGCCGGCATCGGGCTGCTCCTCCCGGCGTGGTGGACGCGCCGACCGCGGCTCGGACTGCGTGCGCGCGTCCGTTCCGCGCCGCAAGCCGTGACGAAGGGCGGCGTCGGGATGAACGCCATCGTCGCCTTCGAGTGGGAGGCAGCCCTGGGCGACGAACTGTTGACCGCGGCTGACCTGGAGGCGTTGCAACAAGCGGCCGACGCGAAGCAGTCGCTGGTTCGCGTGCGCGGTCAGTGGGTCGAACTCGACCCCGGCCGCATCGACACGCTGCTGCACACGGTCGGCACACGAGACACCGCGAGCGCCTCACAGCTCCTGCGGACGGGACTCGGTCTCGAAGACCTCGATGCGGCGCAGGACGCGGACGTGTTGGGCGTCGACGCGTCCGACATCCAATGGCTGCACTTGCTACTCGAGGGAGCATTGCACGCGCGAGTCGAACCGATCGCGACACCGGAAGGGTTCGACGGCGAGCTGCGCCCGTACCAAGAACGCGGCGTCAGCTGGTTGTCGTTCCTCGGCGGACTGGGACTCGGGGCATGTCTGGCCGACGACATGGGCTTGGGCAAGACTCCGCAGCTCATCGCGAACGTGGTCGTCGACCCGCTCGAGGCGCCAACCCTGGTGGTGTGTCCCGTATCGGTGTTGGGGAACTGGGAGCGCGAGCTCGCCCGGTTCGCACCCGACCTTCGAGTTCTCTCGCATCACGGCGCTGCTCGCCATCGCGCCCACCGCACATCGTTCGCTCGTCGAGCGGCAAAGTACGACGTCGTCCTCACGACGTATTCACTCCTTGCCCGCGATCTCGAGCACCTCGGCGCTGTCGAGTGGGGACGCGTCGTGTTCGATGAAGCGCAGCAGATCAAGAACCCGATGGCTGCGCAGAGCAAGGCCGCGCAAGCCCTGACCGCGACGCGGAGAGTGGCGCTCACCGGTACGCCCGTCGAGAACCGGCTCACGGAGCTGTGGGCGATCATGCACGTGCTCAATCCAGGTCTGCTCGGGTCCGCGGGCTCGTTCCGTGATCGGTTCGCGCGACCGATCGAGCAGGAGCACGACGAAGAGGTCGCGAGCCTGCTGCGACGTGTCACACAGCCGTTCGTGTTGCGGCGCGTGAAGACCGATCGCACGATCATCAGCGACCTCCCCGACAAGATCGAAACCGTCGACTGGTGCCCTCTCACACGCGAACAGGCGTCGCTGTACCAAGCGGTCGTCGATGACCTGCTCGACGACGCGGACAACGCAGAAGGCATCAGCCGGCGTGGCAAAGTGCTCGCGGGGCTGCTGCGGCTCAAGCAGGTGTGCAACCATCCCGCGCACTTTCTCGCCGACGGTTCGCGACTGTCTGGACGATCGGGCAAGCTCACTCGCACCGAGGAGCTGCTCGAAGAGATCCTCGCCGAAGGCGACAAGGTGCTGTGCTTCACCCAGTTCGCGGCGTGGGGCGAGCGATTGCGGCCGTACTTCGAGCATCGCTTCGCCGTCGACGCGTTGTGGCTCCACGGCGGCGTGCGGCGTAAGGCACGCGACGAGATGGTGCAGCGGTTCTCGCAACCCGAGGGGCCGCAGCTGTTTCTTGTCTCGTTGAAGGCCGGCGGCACCGGACTCAACCTCACCGCCGCCTCACACGTGATTCACCTCGACCGCTGGTGGAATCCCGCCGTCGAAGACCAGGCCACCGATCGCGCCTATCGCATCGGTCAGCAACGCAACGTGCAGGTGCACAAACTCATCACTACCGGCACGATCGAAGAGCGCATCGACGAGATGATCACGGCCAAGCGCAATCTCGCCGAAAGCGTCGTCGGGACCGGTGAAGAGTGGCTCACCGAGCTGAGCACAGACGAGCTGCGCGACCTCGTGACGCTGCGTGACACGGAGTTCGTCTGATGCCGTTCGACCGCGAAGGCTGGTACCCGTACCCGCCGTCGGTGCCTCGTCCGGCGGTCGGCGGACTCGCGACCTCGAAGCAGCGCGGTCGCCCGATGGCCGGGACGTGGTGGTCGCAGCGCTTCACGTCGGTCCTCGAGTCGTACGGACTCGGTGGACGCATGCAGCGCGGTCGCCGCTACGCGCGCCAAGGCCAGGTGCTCGACCTCGGCGTCGGCTCCGGCGTCATCGCGTCGCACGTACAGGGATCACGGGTGAAGCCCTATGTCGTCACCATCTCGTTGAAGGCACCGACGGCGGCGCAATGGGAAAAGATCGACGACGTGATCGCCGCGAAGGTCGGGTTCGCGGCGCGGTTGCTTGCGGGTGACGTTCCGCCTGAGCTCGAGGCGGTTTTCGCGGACGCAGGCGTGCCGCTGTTCCCTACACGGTGGCGCGACCTGAAGACCGACTGCACATGTCCCGACCGGGAGAACCCCTGCAAGCACATCGCTGCGGTGCTCTACGTGTTCGCGGATCAACTCGACACCGACCCGTGGCTCGTCCTCGAGTGGCGGGGCCGCTCGCGCGAGCAAATCCTGGAGCAGTTCGGGAGCGCAGCCGATGCCGACGCGTCGACGCATGAGGAAGTGGCGCCGTGGTGGCCGTTCCCTCCGGGTCCATCGCAGCTTCTCCACGAAGGCGCAGCGATTGCGGACACCGGTGTCGTAGCACCCGATCCACCCGACGCGGTGCTCGACGCGCTCGAACCGCTCGACGTGTCGATCGGTGCCGATTCGATCGTCGAGCGAATCCGCCCGCTGTACGCACACATCATCGAACCACCGGTCGACTGACCACCGTCGGCGGGGGCTTGGCGAGATGAGTTGACGCCGCCCGCGCCGTCTCGAGCATGGTCGCCGGTCCACCATCGTGCATTGACACGTCCGGTAGACGTGTCAATGCACGACAGTCGGATGCGTCGTGGCGCTGTCCAGCGTCAAGCCGCGGCCTTCTCGAGGATGTGCACCCCGCATGCGGAGCCGAGCCCGATCACGTGCGCGAGTCGAATCGGGCTTCAGACACAGGAGCACATCGGCCTCCTCGGCGACGTCGTCGTAGTCGACCTCGCGGCGGCCTGACGAAATCGCCTGGGTGTGACATCAGGCGCGGTGCGCCGATGCGCCCGCTCGTTTGGGTCCGCGACGTCCTCACCAGGGGATCCGCCCCCCCGAACGACGATGAAGCTGCTCGATTGCTCTTCGGTCAGCTTGCCCGAGGCGATAGAGGCCCCTTCCGGAGATCGGAAAGGCCTTGGACCTGCGTTGGTGGCGGGGGTGGGATTGACCCGCGACCTTCCGGTTGGCGCGGCGCAACTGCAGGATTCCCAGGCAGGTTCACCTTCACGGTCCAGGGCATGGCAGCCCCCTTCGTCTGGTGGTGCCATACGACTGGGCGGTGCGCGTGCTCGAAGAACGTCTACGGCGCCGCGGTTGCCGGAGGGTCGGTGTCGAGAAGCGCGACGAGCCGTTCGACGTTGCGTCGCCGGCGCGCTGCCAGGTAGCCGAGACTTGCGACCACGAACGGCGTCGCGTAATTGAGTGCCACCTTCGCCCACGGCGGGTGACCGTCGGCGATCGCCTGGCCCTGGTTCAACCAGCTCAGCCAGGTGCCCACGACGAGCGCGATACGCGACGCTGTCCCCACGGTCGCGCCCCGAAGAAACATCGCGGCCGCCTCACGGTAGGACTCCCAGGTCGCCGCCGGCCGAGAGCGATGGACCACGGCAAGCACCTCCAACGAAGCAATCTTCCCGGTGCATGGTCGCGCCGGGCATGAGCACGAGCGAGCCGGCCTCGGTTTGCGTTGTGTGAACGTCGCCTCGCGCGGCTACCCCAAGGTCGGCTGCGCGCGTCGGCACGAGTATTACGATCACGTCGCCACCAACGAGGGAGCGACCGGTGCCCAACACAGCTGCCCAGATCGAGACGCTCGATGACGCGCTAAAGGCAGTGACCTCCGTTGGTCCTATCGCGCGCGAGCACGCACAAAAGTCGGAGGACGCGCGACAGCTTGCACCCGAGGTTGTCGACGCGATCACGCAGAGCGGACTGTGGGGAGCTTTCGTGCCGAAAGCGGTCGGGGGTAGTGGCCTCGGAGCGCTCAACGAGGTGACGACCGTCATCCGCTCACTCGCATACGAGGACGCGAGCGCAGCGTGGGGTGTGTTCATATGCGGTGGCGGCGCGGCGCTCTTCGCGTCTCGTCTGTCGGCGGAAGGCAGGAAGGAAGTCTTCGCCGACGGCTGCGTTCCGATGGCCGGTGTGTTCAATCCCGGCGGTGCCGCGACGCGGAATCCAGACGGCGGAGTGACAGTGAGCGGGCGCTGGCCCTTCGCTAGCGGCGTCACGTACTCCCGTTGGGTGCTCGGCAATGCAATCGCTCTCGACGACTCCGGCCAGCCGCAACCGCGTCCCAATGGTCTGCCTGAGATCGTCGGTGTACTCGTCCGGTCCGATGAGGTTGAGATCATTGACGACTGGCACGTCGCGGGGCTGCGTGGGACCGGGTCCATGTCGTTCACGCTTCAGGATCACGGCGTGCCGGCCGAGCGCACCGTCGACTTCTTCGGCCCAGCGACCGTCGACGAAGCCAAGTACAAGCTTCCGATCCTGACCATGGTTGCGCCCTACTTCGCCGGCATGGCCGTCGGACTCGCTGAACGCGCGGTGGACGAGGTCACGGCGTTGCTGCCAACTCGTATGGGGCCGCCGACATTCCAGCCGGCGTCGATGGACGCCCTGAACCAAGTCACTCTAGGCCGCGCCCGCGCCGGAGTCCGCGCTGCCGCCGAGTCCACTCGAAGCATCTTCGAGCGTTACGACACACGGCTCGAGGCAGGCGAGGACCTTGCCGGTCTATCGATGGCCGAGCGAGCCGAGCTGCACCAGCACACGGTGTGGGTCGGCGAGGCGTGCCAGGCGGCGGTCAACGAGTTGTTTCGGTTGGGCGGCGCTTCGTCGATCTACGAGCCGAACATCCTCCAGCGGGTGTGGCGCGACATCAACGTACTGAACCAGCATGCGTACCTTCGCTCGTCCTTCCACCAGGTCGCCGGCGCGATCGCGCTCGGACTCGAACCGGTCGCGCCTCTGCTGTGACATTTGCGCAACACCTCGCCGCTAAGCGGGCGTTCGGGTTCGAGAAGGATCAGCTCGATGTCGCCCGTGGCCAGTCTCGAGTTCGTCGTCGAAGACAGCCGGCGAGCGCGATGACGGTGAGCGACGCGCCGATGGATCACGGCGACGATTGGCCGCACTGGCCGAACGGGACGCGGCGTCAGACCACGACCATTGTCGTCCGTCGATGAGCCACGCCCCTCGCGGCTGGCGGCAGCCTCCTCTTCTTTGAGTCGGTCACAACGCGCTGAGCTTCTCTCGGTCGGCGCGAACGAGGCGGTCATCGGGTCGTCGGTGCAGACATCGGCCGACCTCAGTGCGCGAAGGCGAGATAGTCATGGACGGCGCGGACGGCCGCAGAGCCTTCGCCGACGGCGGCCGCCACGCGCTTGGTCGAGCCCGAACGGATGTCGCCGACCGCGAACAGGCCGGGATGGCTGGTCTCGAACGGGAGTGGCCGCCGGCCAAGTGCTGCCCAGCGGTTGTCGAGGTTCTCGTCGCCGAGGGACCGATCGGTCAGCACGAACCCACGGTCGTCGAGCGTGGCGCACCCCGACAGCCACTCCGACGCGGGATCGGCGCCGATGAAGGAGAACAACGCGACGCACGACAGCACCGCGTCGCCGTCGCCGCCGGTGACGTGCACCGCGCTCGAGTGACTCCTCGCCCTCGAGACCGATGATCTTCGTTGCCGTCCGCACGTCGATCCGGTCATCCGCCTGGATGCGATCGACGAGGTAGCGGGACATGCTCGCGTTCAGATCGGGTCCCCGAATGACGACTGTGACCGGACTGCCCGACTCCGCGAGAAAGACAGCAGCCTGACCAGCCGAGTTGCCGCCGCCGGCAATCACCACGGGAGACGCGGCGCACTCGCGTGCTTCGAACACAGTGGCGGAGTAGAACACGCCCTTGCACTCGAAGTCGGTGAGCCGGTCGACATCGAGTCGGCGGTAGCGGGCGCCCGTGGCGACGATCACAGCCCTTCCGGCGACCTCGGTTCCGTCGGCAAGACCGACGACGAGGTGGCCCGCCTGCTCGCGCAGCGACGTGGCCGCGCACGGAGCGGTGAGGTGTGCACCGAACTTCTCCGCCTGCACCAGGGCCCGTTGCGTCAGGTCACTGCCCGAGATCCCGGTGGGAAACCCGAGGTAGTTCTCGATCCGCGAGCTCGCTCCGGCTTGCCCGCCGGGGGCGACCATGTCGACGCCGAGGGTTCGCAGTCCTTCCGATGCGCCGTACACGGCGGCGGCGAGTCCGGCCGGACCGCCGCCGACGATGACGAGATCGAAGCAGCGGTCGGGAAGGTTGCCGACGGTGAGGCCGAGGTACTCGGCCAGTTCACCCGCGCTCGGGCGGCGCAGCACCGAGCCGGACACGATCACGACGGGCAACTCGGCCGGGCTGACTCCGACTTCGGCGAGGAGGCGATCGACGGCGTCGTCGTGGTCGGGATCGAGCCACTCGTGCGGGATGCGGCTACGGGCCAGGAACTCTCGAACCGTCAGCGAGCCTGGCGAGTACCGGGAGCCCACGACGCGGATTGCCGTTGAGGCATCGGTGAGAAGCGCGGCGCGGCGGGCCATGAAGGCAGCGAGGATGGTGTCGCCCAACCCGGGCTGGGTAGCCAGGACCCGTCGCAGGTCGGCCGCCGGCACCACGATGACCTCGCCCGGTTCGGCCACCCTGGCTGACACGAACACCCGCAGACCGGTGAGCATGTTCAGCTCACCGAGGAACCTGCCGGCGCCGTGCCGGGTGATCACTCGCTCCTCGCCGTCCGCGTGGATCACGATGTCGACTGCACCGGACAGAATCACGTAGAAGTCGTAGGTCGGGTCGCCTTCGCGGTAGAGGTACTCACCGATGTCGACGGACCGTCGGGTCCCGAGAGCCTCGAGAGTCGACAGTTGCATGTCGTCGAGCGTCGGAAACCCGGCGTCGGTCACGGGGGCAGGCTACGGGGAGGCCGCCTCTTATCGGCGTGTGCGTCGCTGGTGGACACCTCGTGCATGACGTCTCCGCTCATGTCCGTATTCCCGTCGAGCCACGAACACGAGGCGGTATGTCACGCACTCGCCAGCACGGCGACGAGCCGCAAGGCGGAATAGGGATTCACAGGACGACGTTCCATCGGTCGCCAAATGGAGGCACTTATGAAGGTTCGCAGCTCCCTCAAGTCGCTCAAGCGCAAGCCGGGCGCCACGGTCGTCCGCCGTCACGGCCGGACGTATGTCGTCAACAAGCTTTATCCCCGCTGGAAGGCTCGACAGGGCTGACGCTTTGAGCCAACCGATTCGTCGCGTTCCCACGTCGATGGTCAAGGCGCGAAGTACGTCGTGCCGCGCGAACGAGGTTGCACGTACCGCGTTGGCGCGGGCACGCGCCGGACTCATCATGACGACGATGATCAGCGACCTCGACGACTTCAACGCGCTCGACCCGTTCTTTCGCATCATCGAGAAGGGCCTCGATGGCTTCGCCGACGGTGAGCACTTCTTCGACATGCTCGCCGAGGACGTCATCTTCGACTACATCATCACGATTCCCGGCTACCCAAGGCGCGTCGAGGGTCGCGAGGCCGTCGCCGAGCTCTACCGCCCGTACGGCACCATGATCGTCCTGGACCGATGTCATGACCTCGCGGTCCATCACGACATCAAGACCGGGGTGGTGGTGCTGGAGTACGCCTCCGAGGGCCGAGTCGTTTCGACCGGCGCCCCGTACACCAACCGTTACATCTCGGTGCTCAAGATGACCGATCGCAAGGTGAGCAACTGGCGCGACTACCTCGACCCCGTGGCGGTCTTCGACGCGCTCGGATGGCCGTCGCGTTGATCGACGGCGCACGGTCGCGGCGCTGCCCGGGTGCGATTCGCGTGCGACCCGACGGGACGGCTGTCGACCCTCCGGTGCGTGATCGTTCGCCAGATGGCGATTTCGTGAAGGAGGACCGATGAGCAGGCTCCCGGACGTCGTAGGTCGGTATCAGGACGCCCATGACCGAGACGATGTCGACGCTGCGCTCGCGACGTTCACGCCGACCGCGACCGTGAACGACGACGGACACGAGTACCACGGGCCCGACGAGATTCGGGACTGGCTAGCCAGGGCGTCGACGGAGTTCACGTACACGCGGACACTTCTCGGCGCCGAGGCCATCGATGCCAACACTTGGCTCGTGACCAACCACCTTGCAGGCGACTTCCCCGGTGGCGTCGTCGACCTGCGCTACCGCTTCGTGCTGACCGACGGCCTCATCTCCGAGCTCGAGATCGCGCCCTGACTGCGACTCACCGAGCCACCGGTTGCCTTTGTCGGTCGCCAGCGGCCTGGGCAGCCGTCGCCTCTATTCCCGAGGTGCCGGCTGGTTCACTCCCGGAGATGCGTTCGATCGCATTCCGAAGGTCGCAGGCTGACTCCTGACCGTCGAGCGCACGTGCGCGCCGGGCGCGTTGGCGGCGAGGATGGTTCGGTGAATCGTTCCACCGCGATCGGCCATCTCGTCGCGATGGCCGAGGCGGCCACCGAGCGGCTATGGCTCCGTGATACCGACATCGGCTCGTCACTCGTACGGTGGACGACATGACCGCACCGGCAGAGCCGGACGCCCCGGTGCGGGTGCAGGAGCCCCAGGCAGTGCTCACCCCGCTCACCGCGGCGACCATCTTTCTCGTCGCCACGATCGAGGCAGGCGCCGAGGACGCGGTGCGTGCTGTGCTGGCCGACCTGTCGGGTCTGCAGCGGACGGTCGGGTTCCGTGTACCCACCGCGGGGCTTGCGCTCGTCGCTGGCATCGGCTCGGACGCATGGGACCGATTGTTCGCCGGGCCGCGACCGGGCGATCTCCACCCGTTCGTCGAACTCCGCGGCGACCGCCACGTTGCGGTGTCGACTCCCGGAGACTTGTTGTTCCACATCCGCGCCGAACGACCGGACCTCTGCTTCGAGCTGGCAACGCTGATCATGGACCGGCTCGCCGGCGGGATGACGGTGGTGGACGAGGTGCACGGGTTCAAGTACTTCGACGACCGCGACCTGCTCGGGTTCGTCGACGGGACCGAGAATCCGACCGCCTCAGCAGCGAAAGCGGCCGTCACGGTCGGCGGCGAAGACCCGGACTTCGCGGGATCGAGCTACGTGATCGTGCAGAAATATCTCCACGACATGACGGCGTGGAACGCGATCAGCGTCGAAGAACAGGAGCGGGTGATCGGCCGGCGCAAGCTGTCGAACGTCGAGCTGTCAGACGACGAGAAACCGAGCAACTCCCACGTCGCGCTCAACACGATCATCGGGCCCGACGGTGTCCAGCGTCAGATCCTGCGCGACAACATGGCGTTCGGGACCATCGGGAACCGCGAGTTCGGCACCTATTTCATCGGCTACGCGTCGACGCCGAGCGTGATCGAACAGATGCTCCGGAACATGTTCCTTGGCGATCCACCCGGGAACCACGACCGGATCCTCGACTTCTCCACGGCCATCACCGGCAGCCTGTTCTTCGTGCCCCCCGCGGACTTCCTCGACGAGCTTCCTCCAGCGCCGGGGATCGCCGCACCGCGTTCGGCGAGCTCCGTGCCGACCCCGGCGACGGACAACGACGGCTCGCTCGGAATCGGTGGCCTCAATCCGCCAACCGCTGCGAAGGAGAACCCACCTTGAACAACCTGCACCGGGACCTCGCCCCGATCTCTGAGGACGCGTGGGCGCAAATCGAGACCGAAGCGCGCCGCACCTTCATCCGCAACGTGGCGGGTCGTCGCGTCGTGGACGTGGTCGGTCCGTCGGGTTTGGCACTGTCGGCCGTGGGCACCGGACACATTCGCCCCATCGACGCGCCGACCGACGGCGTGGTCGCGCACGCGCGCGACGTCAAGCAGGTCATCGAGCTGCGGGTGCCGTTCATCGTCACCAGACAGGCCGTCGACGACGTCGAGCGGGGTGCTCAGGACTCCGACTGGCAGCCGGTCAAAGACGCAGCCAAGCAGATCGCGTTCGCGGAAGACCACGCGATCTTCCGAGGCTCGCCATCGGCGGGGATTGTCGGCATAGCGCCCAGCAGCTCCAACGCCGCGCTGCCGCTCCCCTCGGACGTTCTCAGGGTGCCCGACACAGTCGCCCAGGCGGTAAGTGCGCTGCGACTCGCCGGAGTCGACGGGCCGTACAGCCTGCTGCTGTCAGCCGACGTCTACACCGCCGTTGCCGAGGCGACCGATAGCGGCTACCCGATCCGCGACCACCTGGTGCGACTCCTGCACGACGGTGAGGCGCTCTGGGCTCCCGCCCTCGACGGTGCGCTGCTGATCTCCACACGCGGCGGCGACTACCAGTTGCACCTGGGCCAGGACCTCTCGATCGGCTACCGCTCCCACGACGACGACCAGATCGAGCTGTACTTGCAGGAGTCGCTCACATTCCTCGCGCTCACCGCCGAATCCAGCGTCGCACTCCCCGACAGCTGATCTCGCCGACGTCGGGTCGAGTCAGCGCCGCCGGTCCCGCGTCAGACCGCCGTGTGTGCGGCGCTCCATCACGCCGTCGGGACCGCACTGGGCGTGACGGCTCGACGGGCGCTGTGAGGATGAGGGCGGGTCGCGGCGCGGGCCGAGCCCGGAAGTCTGAGACTCACGAGCGCACCGAGCACGGCGAGACCGGCGGACACGAGCAGGGCCAACCGGTAGGCGCCGGCCAGCCCGGCGTTGCCGGTCTGGCCGACCACATCGGTGACGACGATCGACAACATGACGGCGACACCGACTGCAGCACCGACCTGCCGGGTGGCATTGAGTAATGCACTTGCGAGTCCTTGTTCGTCGTTGGGCACTCCCGCGCTTCCGGCGACTGACGCTCCGAAGATGATGTTCGTCGATCCGAAGCCGACGCCGAGGAGCGCGACACCAAGAAGCGGATAGTGCGTCATGGTCGGCGTGCGCAGCACGAGCGAGAGGCTCACGGCCGCGAGCAGACAGTTGGCGACCAAGAAGCGTTTGAGACCGACACGGTCGAGCAAACGGGGCCCGGCGATGCCGCGCAGCAGGCCGCCGATTCCTTGCGGTACCGCGATGAGACCCGTGATCCACGGCGAATAGCCGAGCACTTGCTGGCCATAGAGGCTGAGCACCAACACCTCGGCCGCGACCCAGGCGCCCACGAGTCCGATGAGCGCGTCGCCGACGACGAGACTCCGGTGACGGAAGATCGACAGCGGAACGAGCGGTTGTGCGCTACGCCGCTCCACGCGCACGAACGCATAGATCAGCGCAGCGCTGAGAAGCAGGCACGTGAGGAACTCGACCGACAGCCAACCGTCGTCGGCGCCCAGCGTCGGCGCGTACACCAGCGCCGCCATTCCGCCCGCCGCCAAGAGCGCGCCCAAGACGTCGACCTGGGGACGCGTCGTGACGTGGGCACTGGCGGGTACGGACGTGCGCGCCGCGATCGCCATCACCATGCAGACCGGTACGTTCACGAAGAACACGCCGCGCCAGCCGACCGTGTCCACGAGCACGCCTCCTGCGACCAGCCCGACGACGAAGCCGACCGATGCGGTCACCCCGAAGTAGCCGAGCACGCGGTTTCGTGCCGGGCCTTCGGGATAGGTCGTGGTGAGCGTCGACAGCGCCGCCGGCGCGACCAGCGCCGCGGCCGCACCCTGCAACGCGCGGGCGGCGACGAGGAGCGCGAAGTCCGGCGCGACCCCACCCGCGGCGGAGGCGGCTGCGAACACGACGAGCCCGGCGATCAGGACGCGCCGATGACCCAAGTAGTCCGCCGCTCGTCCACCGAGGATCAGTAGTCCCCCGAACGTGAGCGCGTAGGCGGTGACGACCCACTCCGCGGTCGTGGTCGCCAGTCCCATCTCGATGCTGAGCGCTGGCAGCGCGACGTTGACGATGCTGAAGTCGAGCACGACGACCATCGAGGCGCCGAGGACCACCCAGAGCCCGAGCCGGCTGAGGGCAGGAGTGGTCACACTGACGGATGGCCTCGGGGTCACCTGTCGACAGTGCACCGAGGAGCCTGCGCCGAACCTCCCGTGCACGCGTAGAAAGCTGCTCGGCCCTCGTCAGGGGATGAGCACGATCTTGCCGAGCGTGTGCCGCTGCTCGAGCTCGGCGAACGCGTCGCGGACCGCCTCGAGCTTGTACGTCGCGGCAATTGGGATCTCGATCTGTCCTGACGCGACGAGATCGGCCATCTGGGACAACACGTCGGTCGTCGACGCGTCCGCACTTCCGTATGCTTTTGTTCCGAGCTCCAGTGCCTTCTCACGCGAGATGATGGTCTCGATGCGGTCTCGGTCGACGCCGAGGTCGACCGCGAGTTGCACGTACTGCGGCCCGAACAGGTCGATGAAGGCATCGATGCCGTTCGGCGTGGCCACGCGGAGGCGCTCGGCGAGCCCGTCGCCGTAGGAGACGGGAATCACGCCGTGCGCCGCGAGCCAGTCGTGATGTGGCGATGACGCGATGCCCAGCACGGTCGCGCCCTTCGTTCGCAGGAGCTGGACGACGACCGTGCCCACCCCGCCGGCCGATCCCGACACCGCGACCGTGTCGGCCGGCTCCGGACCGACGGCCCGCACTGCCGCGTACGCGGTGCACCCGACGACGTAGAGCGAACCGGCGACCTCCCAACTCAACTCGGCCGGTTTGTCGATCAGCTGGGTGACCGGAACTGCGACGTACTCGGCGTGGCTCGATCGACGCCACGACCAGCCGAGCACCTCGTCGCCGACCGCGAATTCGGTGACCCCCTCGCCGACCGCGCTGACCACACCGGCGAGGTCACTGCCCTCGCCCGACGGGAACGTCGCCGGGAACCTCGACTGGAGCGCGCCGCTCCGAATCGCCACCTCGCCCGGGTTGATCCCCGCGGCGCGGACTTCGACGACGACCTCACCGACCGCCGGTTCGGGAACCGCAACATCGGCCACGTACAAGACGCCACGGTCTCCATAACGATCGAACCGCACCGCTCGCGCCATTCCGTTCTCCCTGGTCGACTCAACGCGCCGAGACGTCGGTCGGGCCGGCCAGATCGATCAGCGCGATCCCGAACTGCGGAGCAACACGGCGGCGGAGATGGCCCGGTGACTCGGTGACGAGCACTTCCAGCGTCGGCCGCACGTGACCCTCGAGCAAGTGTCCGCCACGCGCCTCGCCGGTGGCGGTACCGACTACGACGTGCGCGTGAACCATCGGTCCGTCATCACCGCGTGCGATATCGCCGAGCAACGACAACACCTCGACCTGTTCGTCAACGGAGATCGGCTGGTAGCGCGACGTGTCGACGTCGAAGTATCCGAGGGTGGCGCGTGAGAATCCGCCAATCGCGGTGAATCGCGCTGCGTCGAGAGACTCGGCGCGGGCGAACTCGTCGAGGCCGGAAGCGGCTTCGTCGTCTACCTCGAAGACCACGGCCCAAATACGTTCGTCGCCCGCTGAAAGGAGTTGGTACTTCATGGTGTCTCCGACCGACGACGGACAGTCTGGAAGTCTTTCGCTCGCGGTTCAACCCGGGTATCTCGGTCGTGGCGCGGATGGGGTTCGGCTGTCATGCTTGCCTCGTCGGCACCTCGCCCGCTCGGGAGGAGGCGCGCTGATGACATCTCCACACGATTCGAGCCAGGACGCGGAGCAGCGCATGCTCGGCGCCGTTCCGGGGGTACCCGCGCTCGGGCGCGGCCCTGCCGCTGACGGCGACTATTCGCGCCACGAGTACCACCAGCTCGCAACAGCGAACCGGGAGCGATATAGCCCATTACGCGCTCGCGTGAGGTTCGGGCGCCTTGGGTGTCGCACGATCGCTCCTGAGATGACGTAGGTCGGCGAAAGGCCGACTTCGAGAGGGAGCGATCGATGACGGATACGAGTGAAACGGTTGCGGTGATCGGTGTCGGCACGATGGGCCACGGGATGGCAGCGAGCGCTCTGCGTGCCCGGATCCCGACCATTGTCTGGGACCGCTCGCCGGCGGCGACTCGAGACCTTGTGACGCTGGGCGCGGAGGCCGCGGAGAGCGCGGCGGACGCGGCTCGGCGAGCCGCGATCGTCGTCACGATGGTGCCCGACGCCGACGCGGTCGTCGCGGCTGCCCGCGACGAGGGCATGCTGGCGGCGCTTGCTCCCGGCTCGGTATGGGTGCAGATGAGCACGATCGGCGTGGCGGGTATCGAGCGCGTCGCCGCGCTCGTCGAGGCGGAACGTCCCGACATTACGCTCGTCGACGCGCCCGTCTCGGGCAGCAAGGACCCCGCCGAGCACGGTGAGCTGACGATCTTCGCGTCGGGGCCCGACGATGTCCGCGCGCGGGTCACTCCCCTCTTCGACGCGCTCGGCCACCAGACCCTTTGGGTGGGGCCGGTCGGCGCCGGCACGCGCGTGAAGGTCGTGAACAACACGTGGCTGGCGTTCGGAGCCGAAGCGGTCGACGCATCGGTCGCGCTCGCGCACCGGTTGGGTCTCGACACGCAGACGATCCTCGACGCGCTCGAGGCGGGTCCGCTCGTGTCTCCGTGGCAATCGGCCAAGCTCCAACGAGTCGTGAACGGCGACTTCTCGCCGCAGTTCGCATTGCGACTCGCACTGAAGGACGTGCGGCTCGCCCTCGACGCAGCTGGCGACGACTCATTCGCCGCGCTCAGCAGCTTGGCCGACGAGTGGCAACAAACCGTCGCGGCGGGCCTCGGCGACCAGGACCTCACGGTCGTGACGCAAACGCTGGAGCTCCAAGGAGGTGCGCGATGACGCTGATCGGCTACACGATGATGTGCGAGCAGGCCGGCCCGAAACAGCTCGTGCGCGACGTCGCGCTCGCCGAGGAAGCCGGCTTCGACTTTGCGGTCATCAGCGATCACTACTTCCCGTGGTTGGAAACACAGGGTCATTCGCCGTACGCATGGAGCGTGCTCGGCGCGGCGGCGCAGGCGACCGACCACATCCCGTTGATGACCTACGTGACGTGCCCGATCCGGCGCTATCACCCCGCCGTTGTCGCGCAGAAGGCCGCGACGATGCAACTGCTGAGCGACGGCCGGTTCACCCTTGGGCTCGGCGCCGGCGAGAACCTGAACGAGCACATCATCGGTGGCGAGTGGCCGATCGCACGCGTGCGGCACGAGATGCTCGAGGAGGCGGTCGAGATCATTCGAGCGCTGTGGGAGGGCGGCAGCGTCACGTATCGCGGCAAACACTTCGACGTCGAGTCGGCGAAGATCTGGGATCGGTCCGATGCTCCGCCGCCGATCGGTATCGCAGTATCAGGCCCCGAGAGCTCCCGTCTCGCGGGACGGTACGCCGACATCATGATCGCGGTCGAGCCGCGCCCCGAGCTCGGTGACATGTTCGACGCGGCAGGAGGCGCAGGGAAGCCCCGAGTCGGTCAGATCGCGCTGTCGTACGACACCGATGAGCACCTCGCCATGAAGCGCGTGATGGAGCAGTTCCGCTGGTTCACTGGCAGCTGGCGCGTGAACGCCGAGCTGCCGCTTCCCGCGTCGTTCGCCGACGCCTCCAAGACAGTGCGCGAAGAGGACGTTGCCGCGCAGATGCCGTGCGGTCCCGACCTCGAGAAGCACATCGCTGGAATTCGAGCGTTCGAGGCGGCGGGCTTCACCCAGATTGCGCTCGTGCAGGTTGGCGCGGACACCCAAGAACAATTCATGACGTGGGCTGCAACCGAACTTCTTCCCGCCCTTCGCGCGCGATGACCATCGAGTCGGCGCCATGATGTCGCCAGGAGAACACGGTCCCGTTGCTGAGGAGGAGCCTTGACGTCTGTCGGTATTCGGCATGTCCACCTTCTCGTGGCTGACCTTTCGCGTTCCATCGCCTTCTATGCCGAGGCGTTCGGCATGGAGGAACAGTTTCGTGAGGGTGAGATTGCCTTCATGGGCACGCCGGGCGGAGGCGACTCTCTAGCCCTTCACTTGGCTATGGCAGATGACGAGCGGACCCGCGTCGGACAGTCAGGCGGCTTTGAGCACTTCGGCATTCATCTTGCGGACCGGTCGTCGGCAGCCATCGATGGAGCGGTCGAACTCGTCGAGCAGGCAGGCGGTCGTCTCCTCAGTGGCGGCGAGCACGCCCCAGGCGTTCCGTACGCGTACGTTGCGGACGTCGACGGGTACGCGATCGAGATCTAAACGCGACTGGCCTGCTTCGAGTCTCAGGGATGAGCTGTCGTCCGGCACCGCATAGCGTCCGGACGTGGTGCAGTTCGCCGTCGAGGATGTGATCCCGCTTCACGTCGCTGACGTCACGCTCCGCGAATGGCATACCTTGCGCGCGCACAGCTCCACTTCCGACGGCGACCGCTCGTTTGACAAGTACGCGTTGGTGACGGCCGTCCTAGGAAGTGAGGCCGGAGCGCTGGATGCTGCGGATGTCGGTGCCGAGGTAGCTCGCGACGACGAGTGGGTCGTGGCGTACCTGCTCGGGTGGGCCCTCGGCGATGACGTTGCCGGCCTCGAGGCAGTACACGCGGTCGCTGACCTCCATGACCAGCGCCATGTCGTGCTCGATGAGCAGCACCGCCGCGTCGAGCTCGCCGCGAACGCGGCGGATGAGCGGGCCGAACGCCTCGGTCTCACGTTGCGCGAGGCCGGCGGTCGGCTCGTCGAGCAGCAGGACGCGCGCGCCGAGGGCGAGGTGGCACGCGAGCTCGGTGATCCGGCGCGTGCCGGTCGACAGGTTCGACACGAACTCGTCGGCGAACCGCTCGAGGCCGACGTACTGCATGATCTCGTCCGCCTCACGGCGCTTCGCCCGCTCGCGCGAGGTCGACGGCGGCAGCGCGAACATCGACGACACGACGCCCGTCCGCTCGCGGGCTTCCAGCCCGACCAAGACCGTCTCGCGCACGGTGAGATCGTCGTACAGGCGCGCCGCCTGGAAGCCGCGACCGAGGCCGAGCCGCGCCCGGCGGTACGGCGGTAGCCCGCTGACGTCACGGCCGAGCACCTCGATGCGGCCCGACGACGGGACGAAGCCACCGATGGCGTTCATCAGCGACGACTTGCCCGCGCCGTTGGTTCCGATGAGCCCGACGATTTCGTGGGCGTCTACGTGCAGGCTCACCGCGTCCACCGCGATCCGGCCACCGAAGCGCACCGTGACGCCCTCCACCGACAGCCACGCCACGCCCGGCGCGCCGAGATCGGTGTCGATGCCCGCAAGGACGGACGGCACCGGCACGGCAGCGTCCTCGGCGCGCTGGCGAGCGCGTGCGGGTGGGAGCCGCGACGCCACGCGTGCGACGAGGGCGTCGCGCAACCGATACGCGACCTCGACGAAGCCGCCGGGAAAGAAGAGCAGCAACAGGAGGAGGCCGGCCGACGACACCAGTAGCGGAGCGGCGGCGAAATCGGGGAACAGCGTCGGCAGGCCGATGACCCACGCGGCGCCGAGCAACGGCCCGACGATCGAACCGAGGCCGCCGATCACGCCGATCGCAACCAGGGTCACCGACTCCGTGGTCGCGAACGTGGCGTTGGGCGTGTTCGCGGGGAGCGAGGTGACGTAGAGCGCGCCGGCGAGCGCGGCGATGCCACCCGACACCGCAAACGCGACCAGCTTGGCGCGCGGCGACGACACAGTCATCGACTCGGCCGAGCGTTCGTTGTCGCGCACCGCGATGATCGACCGCCCGATGCCGGAGCGGCGGACCTGCGCGAGGACGGCCAGGCAGAGCGCGAGAAACCCGAGGCACAGGTAGTAGTACGAGCGCCGCGACGAGAAGTCGACGACGCCCGCGTCCGGCTTCTGCAGTGCGGGCAACTGCCCAGTGGACTCGTCGACACCGAGCCACCGGCGCGTCACGAGCCAGTTCTCGACGAACACCGCGAACGCGAGCGTCGTCACCGCGAGGTACAGGCCCGGGATCCGGAGCGCGGGGAGCCCGACGACCAGCGCGACCGCCGCGCCGACCAGCACGCCGATCGCCACGGCTACCAGCCACGGCACGTGATGAATCCCGAACCAGCCGTCGTTGACCGTGCGCACGGTCACGAGGCCTCCGATGGCGGAGAACGCGAACTGGCCGAGCGACAGCTGCCCCGCCCAGCCGCTCAGGATCGTCAGCGAGCACGCCGCGATCGCGAAGATCACGACGCGCGTCCACAGGAACGTCTGCGACGCCTGCTGCGCGAACACCGGGATGAGCAAGAAGGCCGCGAGGACAGCGAGCATCCCGATGCGCGGCAGCTGCCGCATCGTCCAAACGCTGCGCACGCGCTCAGGCATCGGCTTGGCGCGACCGGAGAGCTTCCACGACGGCTCGGTGTCGGACGCGACCCGGGCGCGCGGCGCGAGCGTGAGGACGACGACGAGCGTCGCGAGGAAGATCCAGAGCGAGAAGAGGTTGGCATCGATGCCCGTCACGTTCTGCTGGAAGACGACCTCGACGATCCCGAGCGCGATCCCCACCGGGATCGTGAGCCAGAGGATCCGCATGCGAGCGATCATGGCGACGAGCAGTGCCTTCACGAGAAGCGGGTATCCGAGCGTGAGCTGCGCGGTCCCGTTGGCGGCTCCGAGCGGGGTCACGAACTGCACCGCCGCGAGCACGATGATCGTGGTCGCGGTGAACGCGGCCGAGATGCCCCAGACCAACGTCGACGTGCGCGCGACCGAGATACCGACGAGCCGCGCCTTGTCGGGATTCGAAGCCGCAGCCCTCACCATCAGCCCGAGCCGCGTGCGGGTCATGAACCACGCGAGCAGCGCCACGAGGATCGGCACCGCTATCAGCACGCTCATCTCGCGCGCGCCGACCAACAGGTCGTCGGTGACCTGCCAGGTCCAGTCCTTGGGCACGATGGTCGGAAAGTCGCCGCCCGGCGGCGCCTCCGGCAGAAGCTCGGCGAAGACCAGCACGAGGAAGCCCAGGAGCTGAGCGATCCCGATCGTCGCCATCAGCAGCACGAGCCGGGGCGCGCCCGCCGTCTGCCCGGGAGGGTGGGCGAGGCGTTCGATGACGGTGACCTCGAGGACCATCGCCAGTATCGCTGCGAACGGCACCGACACGAGGAGGCACGGCCACAGGCTCCAACCGTGCTCGTAGAGGAGGCCGAACAGACCGAGCGCCGCCGAGCCGAACGCAACCACCGCGAAGTTGATGATCCCGTTCGCCCGGTAGACGAGGATCAGACCCGCCGCGATCGCGCAGTAGGAGAGCCCCACGACAGCGCCGGTGAGCACCATCTGCTGTGAGATCTCCCAACCGCCGACCTCGATCACCGAGCGGTCGTTCCCCCTTTTCGCTACCCGACACGTCGCCGCGAGCGCGCCCGAGCGCTCGGGAACTCTACGCCGAGCCGCCCTTGTGGGATTGGGTGGGTCGTGTGACGCTACCGGCGTCGCAGGACGGATGACACAGGGGGATCATCATGCATGCTCGACGCGGGCTGGTCGGGTTCTTGGCGTTGGCGCTCGCGCTCTCGGCCATCGGTGTGGGCGCGTGCAGCAGCGACTCAGATCCTCCGGATGCTGCGCCCCCCGCGAGCTCCGCGGCGGCGGCGCGACTCACCGCGGACCCGGCGTCGTCGCCGTTCACGTCGAAGACCGCGTTCTGCACCAAGGACACCGCGGAGCACACGGGGCTGACGGCGTCCGCACCGGGAGTGTCGGCCGACTCGATCTCGGTGGTGGCGATCCAGCCGCCGCTCGCCCCGGGCGACTCCCCCCAGGGGTTCCAGTTCAACCTCGGGGATCAGGTGGACATGCTCAAGGTGTTCGCGGACATGGTCAACGAGTGCGGTGGCATCAACGGCCGCGACATCAACCTCACGGTCGTGCAACAGGAAGGCGGCGCGGCCGACCAAGCCACCACTGTCGCGAACGCACAGGCGGCGTGCATCAAGGCCACCGAGGACAACGAGCCGTTCATCGTGCTTTCGTGGACCGGCGGGTTCGCCGCTCCGCAGTGCATCACCGACGAGCACGAGACGCTGATGATGAGCGGCATTGCCACGACGAACGAGTACCTGAAGACGGCGCAGGGTCGGCACATCCTCATGGGCAACACGAACGAGGTCGCGCAGTTCCAGGCGCCCATGCTCGACCTGATCGAGAGCGGCAAGCTCGAGGGCAAGAAGGTCGCGGTCCTCTACCCGACGTTCACCACCGGCCAAGACCTCATCAAGGCGAACGTGGTCGACCTCCTGAAGTCGAAGGACGTCGACGTCGTCTACTCCGACCCGCTCACGCCCGACCCCGCCGGCGACATCTCGTCGCAGTATCCGCTCCTCGTCCAGCGACTCAAGCAGGACGGCGTCGACGTGCTCGTCACCGGGAGCGCGGGCGGTAACACGTTCCGGTTCTCGGCACTCACCAAGGAGCTGCGCAACCAGGGCATGGAGAGGGACGTCACGATCTACAACCTCGACGCCCGCTTCGACGCGGTGATCGACCTCAGCCGGCAGGTCGGCGGGGTCGACGGCGCGAACCTCATCAACGACATGAACATCAACAGCTACGCCGCAGCCGGCCAGCAGGACTGGCGAAGCGGTGCGACCGAAGGTGACCTCGTGACGCTGTGCAACAAGGAGTACGCCGCACACACCACCCTCCCGCAGCAGGATCTCCCTCAACCCGCTCCGCCCGCGTTCGCGCGCGACCCGTACGGGACCGTCGCCCAGATCTGCGCGATGTACCGCACGCTCGGGCGCGCGCTCTACAACGCGGGACCCGACCTCACACAGGAGGCCGCGATCAAGGCGTTCGAGGCACTTCCCTACACCGACAGCATCGTGGCCGAGGGGTCACCGGCGCCCCGCGCCACACAGATCATCAACCACCCGCCGACCGAGGTCGAGTACACGCACGTGCTCGTCAAGCCGGAGTATCCGTGCGCGCACCCGTCGCTGCCGACGGATCCCGCCAACTACCGGATCTGCCTCATCCCGCAGCCGGGCTACGACCAGGGCGGCAAGGCCGTGAAGGGGCCGTTCTTCGTCGGCTAGAACTAGCCGCCCTCACCACCCAGGAACACTGCACGGGCGAGGTCGTTGCGCGCCGCGAGCTCGCTCGTGGGACCGTCGAAGCGGATGCGTCCCTTCTCGATGAAGACGACGCGGTCGGATATGGCGGCGGCGATGTTCAGTGACTGCTCGACGACGACCATCGTGTGGCCCTCCTCCTGGAGCCGCTCGACGACGTGCAACAACGATTGCACGACGAGCGGCGCCAACCCCAGGGACAGTTCGTCGATGAGGAGCAGGCGGGGCTCGAGCAGGAGCGCGCACCCGAACGCGAGCATCTGCTGCTCACCGCCCGACAGCGATCCCGCGCTCTCGCTGCGGTGGGCCTCGAGCGCAGGGAAGACCTCGTACACACGCGCGATACGGCGAGCCGCGTCGCGACGCTCGACCCGATGCGCGGCGAACGCGACACGCAGGTTGTCGCGGACCGAGAGCGCGGCGAACACGTCGCCCCCGCGAACCTGCACGATCCCCTTCTTGGAGCGGGCCTCGGCCGAGAGATAGGTGATGGTCTCGCCGTTCAGCCGCACCGCGCCGCGGTCAGGGAGCCCGAGCCCGCTGATCACCCGGAGGAGCGTCGACTTCCCTGCGCCGTTGGTTCCGACCACCGCGAGCGTCTCCGCTTCGCGCACCTCGAGGTCGACGTCGAACAGGATCTGCACCGACCCGTAGCTGAAGTCGAGGTCGTGGACCTGCAACAGCGGCGTGTCCGCGCCGGCGCGCACCGCATCGGTGCGGGCGCGTTCCTCCTGCATCTCCTCGACCATCCGCCGCATGTCGCCCTCGACGAAGCGCGAGCCGTACCACATGAACGCGGCGCCGACGACGGTGAGGATGGGGACGAAGATCGAGAACGTCGTGTGCTGGCGCTCGAGCTCCGGCCAGAAGTCGACGATCGGCGCGGTCGCGAAGAACGCGCCCACGAACAGCGTGTTGATGAACGCACCGAAGCCCTGCGCGTGGGTCTGCGGCGGGATCACCGCCTGCGCCACCGGGAGAACCGAAGCGATCGCGCCGGTCACGCACGCGAAAGCCACCGCCGCGAAGAGGACGGTCGTCCCGACGGTGTGCGTCCACCAACCAAGGATGGCGACGTCGAAGCCGAGCAGCAGCGTCGCCGAGAGCCAGATCGTGCGACGGGGCGCGCGCCGGAACAGCCGGCCGGTGATCCGCCCGACGAACGGTGTGGTGCACAGCGCGGGGAGGGCGACGAGCGCGAGGAGGAGTGCCCGGTCGGTCGTGCGGATCTGGAAGTGGCCGAGAAGCCAGAGGTTGAACCAGAGCCCCCAGCTGAGCAACGCGAAGCCCATCGCGAGGAGCCCGAGCGTCATGAACCGGAGCGTGGCGATCTGCCGGAACCGGGCGAGCGTGTGCACAACTGTGAGGTGCTCCTCGGCGATGGGGCGGTCATCGCCGAACACCTCCTCGACCTCGGCGCGACCGCGCAGAACGTCGCGCAGCCGACCGGCCGCGAACGCGAGGACCGCCGCGCCGGCTGCGAGCACGACGAACGGCGCCCGCCACTCGGCGGTGCCGTCGAAGACGGCGGTGCTCGCGGCGACGACGAGGGGCGCGAGCGCGAAGCCGGCGACGCCGATCGCGACGTACACCGCGAACACGCGTGGGCGGGCGCGGAGAGGGAAGGCGTCGGCCAGCAGCGAACTCTGCACCGGAACGGTCGCGAGGACGCCGGCACCGGTGAACGCGATGACCCCGAGCAGCTCCCACCGGTGGAACGCCGCGGCGCAGAGCGCAAGCGCGAGCACCGAGACCGCGAGGAACCAGCGCAGCACGCGCGGACGGTTCGTGGTCGGGCGGTCGGCGAGGTTCCCGAGCGGTTGCGAGACGAGCGCGATGGTGAAGCCGGGCAGCACCGCGACCAGGACGAGCCAGCGGAGGCTGAAGTCGTAGTGGCGCGCGATGTCCGAAGCCAGTAGTGCGGTCGTCGAGAAGATCGCGAAGCCGAGGCCCCACATGGCGCCGACGGTGACCAGCAGAGCACGCCGGCCGTCGCCGAGCACGGACCGCAATGGAACGTCGTGGCCGCCGACGCCGGGAAGGTCGCTGACGTCGCCGTCGGTCACACCCAGGTCGGCCCGACGGCGTGACTCCTCGTCGAGTACGACAGCCGCGAGCGTGGCGGCACCCGGCGCGTGGCGGTTCGGCGCGCCGTCGCCGTCGCTCACGTTGCGAGTCTCATTCGTTGACCACCACCCGGACCCGGCCGACGTTCAGCGACCGGGCGAACGGGGTGCTGGGATTGCCCTCACGTTGGGAGGCGACGCGTAGCGCCGGGAAGTAGGTGCCCGGTTTGGAGAACACGTGCGTGGCGGTCACGCGGACGGTCTCCGAGGTGGGATCACCGAGCTCGCCGGCATCCGGATAGGTGCCCACGCCCTCGAAGTCCCACTTCGCCGACACCACTTTGCCTGGTGCAGACGGCACGTCGATCTGTGCGGTGAAGGTGACGGTTTCGCCCACCGCGACCTCGGCGCGCTCGGCGCCGTTCACGTCGAGATGGACCACGGGTTGGATGCCCTTGCGTTGTGCAGCTGACGCCGGCACGTGCACTTGGCCGTCCTGCACCCGATATTCGGTGGTGGGCGGCGGGACGATGGCTTGCTCGACCCATGCGCTCAGCTCGCGCAACGCGTACTGCACCGTGCCCGAGTAGGCGACGGCGTGGGTCTCTTGCGTCTCAGTCGTCGGGTCGGTGTGGTTCGCGTTGTCGACGTACCAGAGCCGGTACTTCTCGTCGATCTGTGGCCCTTCGACGGCTGCGACCTTCCTTCGGTACCAGTCCGCCTGCCACGGCAGCGCGTCCCCATCGAGCAGGCATTCCACCACGATCATCTTCCCGTTGAAGCGACCGGTGGGGATCTGACCCGTGGAGCCGAGGGTGCCTGCCGCGCCGATGTCCACGCCTCGCCGGGGGTACTTCGGCGTGCCGTCGGGGTTCCGGAAGTAGTCGTAGACGTCGGGGTAGTCGAAATCGGGATTGGCCGGAGGGAATTGATGACGGTGGTAGGTCTGCAACGCGAGGAACCTCGAGTTGTCGATGCGGACCTCGTCGCCGGCCTCGATGCAGTCGAGGACGGTGGGATCGGCCGTGATGTCAATCGTGTCGCCGACCGATTCGAACACGAGGCCGACCTGACCCCTGCCGTCCGAGGCGACGCGGCCGAGCGAGACGGTCTTGCCGGCGGCCGCTCCACTGGTGATGATCACGTCAGCCGCCGTGAGATCGCCGGTGGGGACGCTCGACAGCTTGAGTTGCTTCCGGCGGCCGGAAATCACGTCGACCACGGTCGCCTCGTGCTGGATGCGCGCGGCGCGTACCGACGACGTCGGGTCGGTCCCGAGGTAACCCGGCTTGGTCCAGAAGTCGTCGAGATAGGTCGGGTCCAACACCGGCACGTAGTTGGCGACCAGCACGAGGGGACCTCCGCCCTGGGGGACGTAGTTGAACCACGCGCGGGGCGGGAACCCGGTCCGGGTGGCCTCCTCCAGCGCGGCGCGCTCCTCGTCGTTCAGCCCGGCGTAGGGGTCACCGCTTCCGCCCGGCTCGATCGCATCGATGATCGACGGCCACTTGTCCTTCAGCACTCGGAGGGCGTTGACGCGCACGGTGAAACAATTGGGGATGGATTGCGGCGAGCCCATGACGTAGGGCACGAACCCGTCCCACACGCCGGTCGTCATCTCCGCGCTGGTGACCGTTTGGTAGGCACCGCCGCTCCCACCGTAGAGATAGCCGTAGGTGCGGTGGGGGCCGTAGATCTCGGCCGCAACCACGCGGGAGAACTTCGCTGCCTCTGCGTTGACGCGGTAGCCGCGGATCGTCGTGTCGGACTGGCCACGGGCCGACCCCTCCGCGGTACGGGGGTTGTCGCGGCCGCCCATGTTCGTCTGCACCGAATAGCCGCCGCTCGTCAGGGCGAACGCGATGTTGCGCGGCGTAGCCTCCTCTCCGGCGAGCAGCTGATGGGTCGCCTGGAAGAAGCGTGCTTGGTACTCCGCTTCCGGCGGGAAGCAGAACGAGAACTTGGCGTCGGTGCCCGTGAACACTCCGTGGACATACAGGTGGCGCGCCTTTACGGGCGCGGCGCCGCCCTGCTGTGTCGTGATCGCGCCGGGGAACACCGGGGCGTCTGCGGGCTCATCGCGCCACTCGCGGACGTCGATGCGCGGCTGATTGAAGCGCGGGTCTTCCGAGTCCGCGGTCACGAACAACGCGCCACGTTCGTCGGTCCTCGAGTCGGTCATCATCGCCACCTTCGACTTGTCGCGGACCATACAGTGCGCCCGTCCAAACTGGCGAGGCGCTTCATCCGCGCGCCGTCTGCTCTCATTGCTCACCGTGTGCGCCGAGTGCTCCGTGGTGCGCTGACACGCGGCGCTGAGCTCACGGTGGTTTCACCAGCGGGGATCCCGTGGAGGAACTACACGACGAGAACGGCGAGCCGTTCGGCGTTCGCCGCTAGCGAACCGAGGACCTCAAAGTCGTCACCGTCGCTGACAACGATCACGACGTCGTCGTGTGCAGCGCGCGCGTCTGCATCGGCAGCTCGGCGAGCACTGCGGCGGGAAGAACGATGTCTTCGGCCTGGCCACACCAGTCCACAACGGATTACTTGTACAACAGATTCGTTGAATGTACGATCGCCGAGTGGTCAGCGCCGTGGATGACATCGACGCCCGCTTCGCAGCCTTAGCCGATGCCACGCGTCGCGCGATCGTGTCCCGGCTCGCCCACGGTGAAGCGACCGTCGGCGAGCTGGCAGCACCGTTCGCGGTGACGCAGCAGGCGGTCTCCCGCCACGTCCGGGTCCTCCGAGAGTGCGGCCTCGTCGAGCAGCGGGTTGACGGGCAGCGACGGCCTTGTCGCCTGAACGCGGCGAGCATGAGCGAGCTCGGCGACTGGATCGCCGCGCAGCAGCGCGAGTGGAACGATCGTCTCTCGAAACTCGACGAGCACGTCACGAGACGTAGGCGGACCCGATGACGGCGACCGTGCGCCTCGACGGCGACGAGCTAATCGCACGTCGAACGATCGCAGCCCCGCTCGACGAAGTGTGGGACGCGTTCACGAAGCCCGAACACTTGGTCTGCTTCTGGGGCGGTGACCATGCCACAGTGCGTGCGGGCTCAGTGATCGTCGACCTCCGGCCAGGCGGCTCGTTCGAGCTCGATACCCAAGCCTCCGACGGCCGATCTTCAATGCTGCGGTTCGTCTACGACGAGGTTCGCGCTCCGACGTTGCTCGTCTTCACAGAACGCTCCCACGGCATCGTCACCACGTTGCAGCTTGCGGAGGACCCCGCCGGAACAGCCGTGACCGTTCACCAGCGACGGCTCCCGCCTCAGCTCAGGACTTCCCAGGCGGCCAACGGCCTACTGACGATCCTGAACGCTCTCGCACGCCACGTCGAACCTCACACAAAGGAGCCGAATGACTAGCCAGCGAGCCACCGTCGGCAACTACATGGAGGGCTTCCGAGCGAGCGACCACGGCGCGATCCTCGAGTGCCTCACGGACGACGTCACGTGGGTGATCCACGGGCACCGCACAACGCAAGGCAAGCCCGAGTTTGACGGCGAGATCGAGAACGAGGCCTTCGACGGCAGCCCCGAGTTGCGGGTCGATCGCACAGTCGAGGACGGCAACGTCATCGTTGTCACTGGCGAGGGCAAGGGACGCCACCGGGAGCGCGGCGCCTTCAGCTTCGTGTTCAGCGACGTGTTCACATTTCGCGACGGCCTGATCGAGCGCGTGGACTCCTACGTAGTTCCTTCCTCCAGCGCCTCGTAGCCAAGTCGCGGGTCGTCGGCATGGTCCCAGCGATCGTCACCTTGGTGAAGACGTGCGGTGAGGCGACGGTACTGTCGGGATAGCGCGCGACGTGCGCTTGGAACTCCGGCGAGCGGAAGGCGTCTCCGAGGGAGTGAGCCGACTCCCACTCGGCCACGTTCACGAAGGTGCCGCTCCCGGCGATGCCGCGGTGCAGTTGCGCCGAAACGAAGCCGGGCTGCGGCAGGAGAGGCGCTCTCGTCCGCGCCATCGCCGAAGCTTGCGATCGTCGAATCGGCGCGGGGTCAAACGCCTGGCCTACTGGTGGACATCTACCATCGTGATGGGCGACGCATCGACGGCCGGAGAGACGGTGTGACCGCTGATCGCGGGCGCAAAATGCACTTCGAGGAGCTGGTCGAGGCGCACCGGCTCGAGATTGCGTCGTACTGCTCTTGGCGCGCTCTCTCGGTGGCGGAGGCCGAAGACGCGGCGGCTGAGGTCTTTCTCGTCGCGTGGCGCCGCCTCCCGGACATCCCACCTGGTAACGGCACCCGCGCCTGGCTCTACGCCGCTGCACGTCGAGTGCTCGCGAACCAACGTCGATCGGGCCAGCGCCGTGACGCCCTCCGCGAACGCCTTGTACGGGAACCGATCATCGGCTGGTCAGCCGAGGACGAGACGAGTGCGTCGGAAGTCGCCGTCCACGAAGCACTGGCTCGCCTCGCCGAACACGACCGCGAGGTCCTCCTGCTCGTGGAGTGGGAACGACTCGATACCGCTGGCCTGGCGGAAGTTCTCGATTGCAGTCGCGTCGCCGCCCGGGGGCGCCTCCATCGAGCCCGCCGCCGTTTCCGTGACCTGTACCACTCGCTCCTACAACAGCCAGAACAACGCCAGCCGGAACCGCGGACCGCGTTGACCATGAAGGAGACGTACTCATGACGTATTCGGAGAGCCTTCGTGCGCTTCGACGCACGAACCCCCGCCGCTGGCCTGGCAACGACGCGATGCTCGACCAACTTGCCACCAACGCGCTTGGCCGCGTCGACCTCGATGATGTGCAGACTGCAATGCCGGTCGAACGACGCTGGTCCGGGCGAGCGCCACGGCGGATGACCAGGCCGGCGTTCGCGATCCCGGCCGCAGCGGCATCGCTCGTTGCCGCCACGATCGTGGTCGCCACAGTCTTGGTGGGCTCACCGGTCGGGCCTCCGGCGGTCGCTCCGGCAGCCGCCATGGAAAGCGCCGCCGCCCGAACGGCAGCTGCAGCTGACCAGTCCGGCATCGTCCGGGTACAGATCAGCCGCAACGGAGACCAGTGGGCCGCAGAGACCGTGCACTGGAACGCCAACAACGTGGCGCTGAGCGACCAGCAGCCGACCCGCAGTGGAGGTGACCTCCTGCTCGTGGACGGGATCATGTACGCCCAAGACGACCCCAACGCGCCCGGCGAGTGGGTCGAGATCGGCTCCCCCGACCTCCTCCTCCCCGGCTCCGGAACCGGCCCGAATGAGTTCCTCACGGCAGCACGCGAGGACGCGGGTGGCGAGACACTCCGGCGGTTGACCGCGGCAATGGCCGACCTGACCACGACACCCGGCGCAGATGGTTCCACTGTCTACGGAGGGCATGTGCCCGCCGGCGATCTCGCTCGGGAGCGCGGCTTCAAGGAAGGGACTCCGATCCGTGTACTGCCCTACGGCTACGTCGCCCACGACGCCGCCAACGACCCGTCGGCGCCCATCGCGGTGACCATCACCGTTGGCGCAGACAGCACCATCCGATCCATCACGGCGACATGGGGTGGAGGGTCGACCTGGGTCTACGAACTGACCTTCAGGGAACTCGGTTCAGCACCCGAGCTGACCGCACCCTCCAACCCGCGGATGCGATAGTCGCGTGGCGTGCCCGGCTCTCGCATACGGGACAGCGTCGCACAATGGCCTGTCCGCGAAGGCCAGCTCACCCCGCCGCCACCGTCACCCCGCCACTGCGACTGTCGTGCATTGACACGTCCAGCAGGCGCGTCAATGCACGATGGTCGGGCGTCAGCGGCGGAACTCGGATCCGACGAACCCGCATCTAGGCGGGAATCACGCCCAGCTGTTGCATCTGCGAGAAGACGTCGACGACCCCCACATCTCCGCGACGCGCCCGTTGGCGAACCGATAGATGAAGATCTCGTTGTAGGTGATCGACTTGCCGGTCGGTGGGAGGCCCCGGTACTCGCCCTGATGGGTCCCGGTAACCGTGTTGCGGATGACGACCTTGTCCCCGTCGGCGATCACATCCTCGAACGCCACGTGAAGGTCGGGAAGGCCCCGAAGCAGCATCGGCCACACTTGCTTGAGCGCTTGTGCCCCTGTCGCTCGCATCGGCATTGGCATGTGGATCACTACGTCTGGCTCGGTGAGCTCGTCGATCGTCTTGGAGATGATCTCCGGATCGTTGGTGCTGATGGCGTCCTCGAAGCGGCTCAACGTGGCTTTGTTGGTTGCTTCCTCGGTTGTCGACATGTGGTTTCTCCTCGGAGCGGTGTGAGTCACGGTTTCTGGTGGCGACGAAAGATCGCACCCGCTGTTCGATGATCGAGCACGCCTCGCGTTCTAGAGACCCAAGGCCGACGCGATGGGGAGCAGCTTGTCGGGGTCCGCGATGCCGTCGATGTGGTGGATCCGCTCGTTTCGGATCGCGATGGCCACCAGCGCGACGGGTTGGCGGTCGCGTACCGAGACAATCTGTCCACGGTCGCCGGCAGGCACGGTCAGCAGCACCGATTGCGAGTTCGGACCGAGGAAGCGGAGCGCGGCTGCCGCGACGGCTTCAGCGCCGCAGACGGTCACGATGCCACCACGGGATCCGGTGCCGCCACGGGATCCGAGGTCGGTGACGCTGTCGACGTGCTCGTCGAGTAGCGCGAGGAGTGCGCTGAGGTCGCCAGTGCTGCAGGCCTCCAGGAACTGCTGCGTGATCGCGCGCTGCTCGGGCGACTGGATCTCGAACCGGGCCACGTCGGTGTCAGCCGCGATGGCGCGGCGCGCGCGACTCGCGAGCTGGCGACATGCTGCGGGAGTCCGACCGACGATGGTGGCGATCTCGTCGAAGCGGTATTGGAACACGTCGTGGAGAACGAAGACCGTTCGCTCCGACGGCGACAACCGGTTGAGAACGATGTGGAGCGCGACCCGGATGTTGTCGTCGAGCGTCGCCCGGTCCGCCGGATCCTGCGCAGGCATCGCAAGGCGCGGATCGAGGTTGCGCTCGTTCGCTGCGAGGTGACGGTGTGAGCTCCGGAGGCTGTCCAGGCAGAGACGCGTGACGACGACCGCTAGCCAGGCGCGCACATCGTCGATGCGGTCGATGTCGACCTTCATCAGCCGCGTGAACGCTTCCTGGACGACATCTTCGGCCTCTGCGACGCTGCCGGTCATGCGGAAGGCGATGTCCAACACGTGGCGTCGGTGGTCACGCCAGGCGCGGCCGACGCGCACATCCACTTCGCGCTGATCCGCCTGATCCGCGCGCAGAGGTTCGGGCGACTCCATACCCATGACGACGCCGGACGACGTCGAAGTGTGACAGCGCCGCGCGCGTGACCCGGGTCACGTCACAGTTTCTCCGAGGCCGGCGTCGTTAGGGGTTGTGCGTTCAACAACTCCACCAAGCCAGGCGGCCATCGAAGTCGTCGACCTGACCAAGACCTATGCCGGCGGCGTCGAGGCCGTCCGGTCCGTCAGCTTCAATGTCCCGAGGGGAGACGTGTTCGGCGTTCTCGGCCCGAACGGCGCCGGGAAGTCGACGACCGTGGGGATGCTCACGACGACCGTGGCGCCGACGTCCGGACAGGCACGGTTGGGTGGGTTCGACGTCGCTGCCGACCCCATCAACACCCGGAAGGTCAGTGCCGTCGTCTTCCAGGAGTCGGTCGTGGACCGTCCGTTGACGGGACGGGCCAACCTCGTGGTCCACGCCCGGTTGTGGGGACTTTCGAATGACGATGCCCAACGGCGGATCGGCGACGTCGTCGACGCCTTCGGGCTGCGAGAGTTCATCGACCGGCCCGTCGACACGTACAGCGGCGGTCAGCGGCGGCGCTTGGAGGTCGCGCGAGCCCTGCTCTCAGAGCCCGAGGTGCTGTTCCTCGATGAACCCACGATCGGGCTCGATCCCAGAATGCGGCACGAACTGCTCGACCTCATCGCCGGACTGCGCTCGCGGTCAGACATGACCATCCTGCTCACGACCCACCACCTCGACGAGGCCGAGGAGCTGTGCGATCGAGTCGCGATCCTTCACGACGGTCAGATCGTCGCGCTCCACAGCCCCTCGGCACTGCTCGCCGCGATCGGACATGCCGTCCTCGAACTGCGCATCGACGGCGACGGCGGCACCGTACTCCGCGCACTCCAAGCGCGCGGCGTCGGAACGACAGACATGTTCGCCGTTGGCTCCACGGTGTACATCCCGCTCAACGGCGACAGCGGGCCCAACGTCGCCGAAACCGTGACCGATCTCGGGTTCACCACCAGAGCGACGAGCACCAGGCGCCCGACGCTCGACGACATCTACCTGCAACTCACCGGCAATTTCGCTCGCCAACTGAAACCCCCGACTCGCGGAAGGACCCTTCCACATGACAACGATCCAAGCCCCCGACGGCCTCGAACAGGTCGCCACCCCACCACTCCACCAACAGCTCAGTACCTCGGGCGGGCTGGCCACACTGGGGCGCCGGCGCCTCACGCTGGCCGTGCGCACACCACGCGAACTGATCAACCCGTTGCTGACACCGATCCTGTTCGCACTCGTGATCGCACCCGCGCTGGCGGACACCTTCGGCAAAACGCACGGTGGCATCGACTACATGAGCTTCGTCGCAGTCTCCACGATCGGGTTCCTGGTCCCCTTCAGCTGCATGTCCTCCGGCCTGGGCGTCATGGTCGACCGCCTCAGCGGCGCGCAACGCGACCTGCTGGCTGCGCCCGTGACGCGATCGGCGATCGTCGTCGCGAACCTGCTCGTCGCCGTGCTGCTCAGCAGCCTGCAAGTTGTCGTACTCATGGCAGCGTCCTCGCTGCGGGGCGCAGACTTTCACGTGACCGCGACAGGCGCCTTGTGGTTCGGCGCGGCCACGCTCGGGCTGGCGGTCGCGATGTACGGCATATCAGAAGTCCTCGCCAACCGGATCCAAACACAAGAGGAATACGTGGGCACGATCGGCGGCGTCGCCTTCGCACCGTGGTTCCTCGCGGGTTCGATGTTCCCCATCGAGCGCGATGCCGGCTGCCCTCGCTGCCATCGCAAAGTTCCTGCCGCTGACTCACGTGTTGGCACTGCTGCGCTACGGCGCCGTCGACCACAGCGGCTCCGGTCTCCACGACATCTGGGGTATGAGCAACACCACGACCATGGCCTTCCTCAGCCTCGCCGTCGTGGCGGTGTTCGCGATCGTGTGCACCGCGGCGTCCTTCCGGGTGTTCCGCCGCACCGCCGTGCAGTGACGGCGAGCCGGTCAGGCGACGGCGCCCGGCACGCAGCGTGTCCGATCGATCAGTCGGGTCCGGCCTCGTGGCGCCGCCGGTTGGCGACCGATCGAGCGTTGGCGGCGCAGGTGTTCGCGTCGACTCCCGCAGTGGAGTGATGCGCCACCGGCTTGTGGGCCGATCTGGAACGCCGGGTGTCCTTGACTATATGTAGTCACTCTGTTAAATAACCAATCTGTGAAGTATTCGCAGGAGCGACGGCAACGATGACCGTGAGGGCCCCCGATCGGTTCGACGTCGTCTTCGCCGCCCTGTCGGACCCCACGCGGCGCTCGATCGTGCGTCGGCTGGCCGACGGTGAGGCAACTGTGCTCGAGTTGGCCGAGCCGTTCCCGATCAGCCTCCCGGCCATCTCCCGTCATCTGAAGGTCCTCGAGCAGGCTGGTCTGATCAGTCGCGGTCGAGATGGACAACGGCGGCCATGCCAGCTGCGGCCGGAGCCTCTGGTCGAGATCGCCGCATGGGCCGAGCACACCCGAACTGCATGGGAGCAGCGTCTCGACCGCCTCGATGCGCACCTCCGGCGCACGTCTGACCGAACCGCATCGCCACCGACATTGGAGAAGCCATGAGCAGGACCCCGACCGTCACCGACCCGACGACGTGGGCGCTCGACCGTGAGATCGTCCTCGTTCGAGTTCTCGACGCCGCACGCGAAGCGGTGTTCGCCGCGTGGACCGATGCAGATGCCTTCTGCCAATGGTTCGGCCCCGACGGGTTCACCTGCACAGTCCGGGAGATGGACGTGCGCCCGGGCGGCCGGGCTTGCTTCGACATGGCCTCCGGAGACGGCACCGTGTTCACGAATCGCTTCGACTACCTTGAGGTCGTTCCAGGCGAGAGGCTGGTGCTGGATCACGGCTCCGACGTCGACGATGACCCAGCACGCTTCCGAGTGACGATTGTCCTCGATGAACAAGCCGATGGAAAGACGGTCTTGACGCTGCGGCAGCTCCACCCAACCGTCGAGCAGCGAGACGCAAAGGTCGGCTTCGGCGCGGTCGAGCTCGGTCTGCAGACGATGCACAAGCTCGCTCGCCATCTCGGGGTCGCCTGAATCCCACGACAGCCGCGTCGCGACGTCGACCGAGGGTTCGTACGCACACACCGAGAAAGGATCGAGGAAATGTCTCAACTGCTGCGAGTGCAGAACTTCTGCGTGTCGATGGACGGGTTCGGCGCCGGCGAAGGCCAGAGCCTCGAGGCGCCCTTCGGACATGCCGACCGCCGAGGTGGTCGCGTCGCCCGCCTCCCGGCCGACCTGGCCTCGTGGGCGTTCGCCACTGCGAGCTGGCCGAACCGAACCGAGCCCGGCGGATCCCGAGGGCTGGACGACTACTTCACTCGCGACTTCGCGCGGAACATCGGTGCCGAGATCATGGGCCGCAACAAGTTCGGGCCACAGCGTGGCCCGTGGGAGAACCTCGACTGGAAGGGATGGTGGGGAGACACCCCGCCCTTCCACACCCCCGTGTTCGTCCTCACCCACCATCACCGACCCAGCTTCACGCTGGCCGACACCACGTTCCACTTCCTCGATGCGACGCCCGCGGAGGCGTCGCGGCAAGCCAAGGACGCCGCTGAGGGGAAGGACGTACGAGTTGGAGGCGGCGTCGCCACTGTTCGGCAGTTCCTCGAGGCGGACCTCATCGACACCATCCATGTCGCCGTCGCGCCGGTCGAGATCGGCCGAGGGGAGCGACTCTGGACCTCCCACGAGGACCTGCTCGACCGGTTCCACCTCGAGTCCGCCCCCAGCCCCAGCGGCGTTACGCACCGACTCTTCTGGCGGCGGTAACCACGGCGGACGCCGGAAGTGCGCGCCGCTCGACAGCGCCCTCCAGGTGAACCGTCGGTCGTCGTCGTGCGATGAGTTTGGTTGCGCGCAACCGTCCAACTGATCGTGAGTGTCCGCTCGGGGCGCCCGGGGACTGCAGCAGGAGAGTGGACCATGAACTCGATGGCACGCCGGATGTTCGAGCTAGTCGAGCCGATCGGTGTCATCCCCTACTCAGCCGACGAACCCAACGAGGCGATGTTCGCCCTCGGGTTCACCAACTACTGGGACACCTACTTCGCCGGACGGGCGGCGCCCCTGGGCCTCGCCCCGGCGGAGGTGGTGGACGCGCTCTTCTACAGCTTCGCTCCCGGTGAGGTGGCCCGACACATTCCGAAGGTGTGGCGCACCACCACACCCGAAGCGGCGATCGCCGCTCGCCAGGCGGGCTGCGTGAAGGCGTTGCGGCGGATCCTCGGCGGTCACGTCGATTCTCCTGGCTTCGCCCGCGCCGCTGAACTGTTGACCAAGGCCGCGACCAGCGCACCGTTCGAGGGCCGGCCGATGTACGCCGCGCTCCGCGCGCGATCCCGATCCCCGATGACGTGGTGGCCCGCCTCTTCCATGCCGCTTCCTTGCTGCGCGAGCACCGTGGCGACGGACACATCGCAGCCCTGATGAGTGAGGGTGTCGGCGGCCTCGAGGCTCACGTCCTGTTCGCCCTCGACATGGGCATGCCCGCGGAGAAGTTCGGACGCATCCACCACCTCCCGGCAGCGCAGCTCGCCGCCGTAATCGACGGAGTTCGCGGATCGCGGCCTGATCGGCGATGACGGTTGGCTCAGCGAACAGGGTCGCGCTGTCAAACAGCGGGTCGAGGCGCTCACCGACGACCTTGCGGCGAAGCCCTACGAAAGCCTCGAGCCCGGCGAGCTCGACGAGCTCATGGCCACACTCGAGCCGCTCGCCGCGCTGCTACTCGCCGCCCAGGACGGGTAGACGCAGCAGCGACAGTTCTGTTCTCGACATTGTCTAGAGCGCTCTCGCCCACGAGATGATCGTCCATGGCGCGACCGAACCCGAAACGCCGGCAGCGAGGCACGCTTCACGCCCGTCCGCTTCGGAAAGGTTCACCGATGGACCTTGTGGTGGGGCCGGGCCCTGCTACTGCAGTCGTCTTCGGTAGCGAACGTCGGGAGGCTCTTCGCCGTTGCGAACGTCCTCGCATGACCAGCCGAGGTGGGCGTAGAAGCCGAGCGCCCGATTCGTCGGGTCGTCAAGGGTCCACAGCGTCGCCTGGTCGTAGCCGTCAAGTGCAAGTCGCTCGCACGCGGCTTCGACCAACATCCTCCCGGCTCCCTTGGCCTGGCTTTGTGGTCGCACGTACACCCGCATGATGTGCCCGACGCGTGACGGGTCATCGTCGGCGTCCTCGGTCGGCCCGTACTCGCAGAATCCGACGACATCCTCCTCCTCGGCGACCACCAAGACGCCTCCGCCAGCAGCGACACGCCGTTCGGTGTAGGTCACCCAGTCACGTTCCCGCGCCTTCAGGATGCGCTCCTCGGCAAGCACGTCAGGCACCTGGCCGACGAAGGTGGCCTTCCACGTCTCCGCATGCACCCACGACAACGAGGCCGCATCTGCTGGCGTGGCCAGCCGAAGCTCCATTGCGTGGCCGTCCTTCAACATTCGGCGACGGACCAATCCTCGCAGGACATCGTGGAGCGCTTCAGCTGGTGTCGTTAGAACGCCGGCTCCGAGTGTTACCGCGTGGTTCCCGCCTCCGCACGCGAGCGAAGGATCCGGCAATCCCGCGGCTGTCATCGCAACGTTTGGGCGTCCTGTCATCCTCTCGATGACAGATCGCCCAGGCGAGATGGCCGAGCGCAAACATGCCGAACCCGGACGGGTCGCGGTTGCAGCGGACGACCTGCGGATCCGCACGGGATCGCTCGTCCACAGAGTGCCTCTCTGCTCGCCGGTTGGGTGTCCACCGGCGCCCGCTCCGCACGCGTCTGTCTGTCCTTCGGGTTGTGGCGTGTCCTTCGGGTTCTCACCACGACAGCCAGGTCTTTGTCATCAGAACTGATGACAACCGTGATGACAAGGGTCAGCTCGACACGAGACAGAGAGACTCCTGGCGCGACGGAAGCCCGTCGTGACCTCGTGGCTCGGGTTGGTGGCGGGGGCGGATCTGAACCCGCGACCTTCGGGCTATGAGTTTGGCGTTCCGCCTCGCCTGTCGCCCGCTCCCGAAGCTCATCGGGATACGGCGCACGGCGCCTGTCTCGCTGTGACATCGCTCAATCCTCTCAAGGACATGAGCGGGCACCAGACCCCGGGGCGGTTCAGTGGCCGAACGCGGCTGTCCCACCTTGGACGTACACGGCGAGCGCCGTCGAGATCTCGGGCAGGCGAGGTCAGTGGCGGTGATGATCGATCGCGGACGTGCCGCCACCTGGATGGCAGTCCTGCAGGAGTCGATATCGGACGCCCAGCTCGAATGCTCCACGCCATGCCCAACTCGGCGAGCGTCAGCCACGCGCGCTCGGCGGTCTCGAACGGTTGAGGCTCGTGCGCTGATCAGCGCCCCGCGACGCGCAAGCCGAGCGTCCGGGCGATCTGCGCTTGGCGGACGTCGAAGGTGATGAAGGTAAGGGCGGTACCGAGACGCCGCGCTGCACCCAGGTGAAGGGCGTCGAGCGTGCGAGCACCCGTTTGCTCGCCGATCGTGGCCGCCAGCTCGCAGGTGGCACCGTCAAGCTCGATGATCGCGAAAGACCCGAGGTCGGTCGCGAACGCGACGCGGCTCTCGGTCAGCGCCGTACCCGAGAGCAGACGCGCCAGGTTGCGGCGTACTTCGACGATCGTGTGACGGCCCGTGACCAGTTCATTGTCGCTCGCGAGCAACTCGTCCGCGCTATCAGAGTCGGGCTCGTCCACGTAGCGCTTCAACAGCGCGCTCGCATCGGCGTAAAACGTCACTCGATACGGTCTTCGGCAAGGGTCTGCTCGACGGTGACGGCCGACTTGTACCGGCGGACGGGATGCAGTCCGCTCGTCGAGGCGGCTGTCACCCAGCCGGCGGCCACTGCGGCAGACAGATCGACCTTGTCCAGCACGGGACCGAGCGTTGCGATGGGCCGCCCCCGGTCGGTCACAGTGATCAGCTCGCCTGCCGCTGCACGCTTCAGGTAGGCGGAGAGCTTGGCCTTGAGATCGCGTACCGCAACGTCCATGTAGTCACCTTAGCGGAGTATGTGACCACATAGGTCGAACGCCATGGAGGCCACACGCGGGCAACCGGCGGCGGGAGCCTTGCCGCGACGCGTCGATGGCTAGTCCCGACCAGCGCGCAATGCCGCGTCCACAAGTTCGTTCGCTGCGGCTTTGGCTGCTTCGGCCGCCGCCGGGGTTGGGTCGAGCCGCGACTGCGCGAGGGCGCCGTCGTAGAGCAGGGTGAGCTGTCTCGCCAGTCCGGCGGGATCGCCAACCCCGAGCGCGGTGGTCAGCTCGACCATCGTGTCGAGAAGCCAGCGGCGAACGTTGCGGGTGACGTCGGCGGCGGCGCTGTCGAGCTCGGACTCGGCGACGGCGTTGGCGAACGCGCAGCCACGAAAGGTGGGTTGGGCGACGGTCGTGGCGAGCACGTCGAAGACAGCGAGCAGCCGCTCCTTCGGGTCCAAGTGACGCTCGATCTCGGCTGTCAGGCGCGCTCGCCGTGCTTCGTGCCGGGCCTCGAGGTAGGCGCGGACCAGTCCGTCCTTGCTTCCGAAGGTGTTGTAGAGGCTGGCCTTAGCGACGCCGGCGCGCTCGATGATCGTGTCGATGCCGACGGTGTGCACGCCTTGCTCGTAGAAGAGCTCGTTGGCGGCGGCCAGCAGCCGGTCCCGGGGTGAGCCTTCGGCGGTCAAAACCATGCCCTTGACTATACAGACAGGTCTGTCTATATTTCAAGCCTCTGGCAGACAGACCTGTCTGTTCGAGGAGGCGCTTGCTAGATGACCGCAACCACCAGCCCACTGCGCGTCACGCTTGGATCAGAGGTGGCGGCCGGTACCGGCCGACGGACCTGGTCGAGGCGCACGAGCTTCTGGCTGGTGGTCGCCACCCAGGTCCTGGTGCTCGCGGCCAGCAACTTCCCGACACCGCTGTTCCCGATCTACGCGCAGCGCTACCACTTCGGAGCAGCGACGGTCACGCTTCTGTTCAGCGTCTACGTGGCGGCGTTGATCCCCGCCATGCTCACGCTCGGGCGGATCACCGACCGGGTCGGCCGCCGCCCGGCCCTCGTCACCGGTATGGCCATAACCGCGGTCAGCTCGGTCGCGTTCGCCGCAGCGCGCAACGTCGGCTGGCTCTTTGCTGGCGAGATCATCTACGGCATCGCGGCCGGGCTCGTGATGTCCGCGACGACGGTGGCGATCCGCGAGCTGCACCCCAAGCGACACGCCGGCAGCGGCGCGCTGGTGGCCATGGTCGCCGTCGCCGCCGGGCTGACCCTCGGGCCGCTCGTCAGTGGCGTTCTCGCCACCGTCACCCCGTCATCGACGGTTGCGCCGTTCGTGCTCGACATCGGCCTCGCCGTCGCGCTGGCCCTGGCTCTGCTGCGCATCCCCGAGACGCGACCCGCGATCGTGGGCGATCAGATTCGGCCGCCGGTTCTCCACGTGCCCGCATCAATCCGGCGCACCTGGGCGGCCACGACGTTGGCGTCCGCTTCCGGGTGGATGTTCATGGGTTGGATCCTCGGGCTCTCACCGTCGTTCCTACATGAACAACTCGGGATCCAGATCACTCAGCCGATCGTCGCGGGCCTCTTCGCCGGCGCGGTCGTGTTCACGAACGGTCTGACCCAGATCTTCCTCCGGCGCCATCACGAACAGGCCTCGATGTTGCGACTCGGGATCGCGCTCATCCCCGCCGGACTCGCGGTCTTCGCTCTGTCACCCCACATCGGCGGTGTCGTGGCTGCGCTCATCGGCGGCATGATCGGCGGTGTCGGCGGCGGAATCGTCCAGCCCAACACGATGGCCACCATCCAAGCGATCGCACCCGACCATGCCCGGGGCGGCGTCACCTCCGCGTATCTGTCCGTCTCCTACTTGGCGATGAGCGTCCCCGTCGTCGTTGCCGGACTCGCCGCCAGCGTGATCGATCTCGATCTCGCCAGTGTCGCCACTTGGTACCTCGGCGCCACCGCGGTAATAGCGACCGCCGCGATCGCCGCATCACTGGCGACTGCTCGACAGCCCGAGCCGGTGAAGGACGTCTACGAGATCCTCGAGTACGCGTCCGGGTCGACCGAGCTCGTCGCGTGAAACCGAAGCCAAGACAGAGTTGAAGGAGAACTTCAGATGACAACAGATCAGCTTTCGTCGATCACGACGTACTTCCGAGTCACTGACGGGGTGCGAGTGAGGTTCGCCGACAACAAGGCCGACTCGGACGTCACCGTGCTGCTGTTGGCGCCGTGGCCCGAGAGCTTGTGGGCGTTCCGCCGCATCTGGGACCGCGTCGCGGAACTCGGACGCGTGGTAGCCATCGACCTACCGGGCTTCGGTCACTCCGACGGTCGCCCGGAGCTCATCGCACCGGAAGCCTCAGGCGCGTTCCTGGCTCGCTTGATCGATGAGTGGAGCCTGGGAGCTCCGCACGTCGTCGGCCCGGATGTCGGTACCGCTGCCGCGCTGTTCCTTGCCGCGAAGTCTCCCGAACGCGTCACGAGCCTGACCATCGGCGGCGGCGCGGTCCGTTACCCGATCGACGCGGGCGGCGCGCTCGAGAACATCATCGAAGCGCCAAGCCTGGACGTCGTGCGAGAACTCGACGCCAGAACCAACATCGGCGCCGCCGTCGAGTCCGCAGCTGCGAGCGCCATAGAACCCGAGGTTCACGAGGACTACGTCAGCGCCTACGACCTCGGGCGCTTCGCGGAGTCCACGCGCTTCGTGCGGCACTACCCCGAGCAGAACCCGAAGCTGCGTGAACTGCTCCCCTCGATCATCACGCCGACCCAGATCGTCGCCGGCCGCGACGATGACCTCGTGCCCTGGTCGAACAACGAGTACCTCCACGATCTTCTCCCTAGCAGCGAGATCCATCCTCTCGACGCCGGACACTTCGCGTGGGAACAGGCGGCCGAGGACTACGGCCGACTTGTTGTCGACTGGGTCACCGGCGGGTACCAGCGCGTCGTTCCGGGTTAGCGACAGCCCGCCGCAGTCGCGCGCGACGTCGGCGGAAGATCCTCGTCAGGTTGCGGAGGATCAACCGGATCTCGCGAGGTGGCGGAACAAGGAGCGATACTCCTGGGGCGACGTGCCGACGCGCCGGTGAAACGCCGCTCGAACTGACGCAGGCGCGCCGAGACCCGTGAGGCGACCGATCTTTTCGATCGGCTCCGCCGTCGTCTCCAGAAGCTCACGCGCGCGGTCGAGGCGTGCATCAGTGAGCCACGCCATGGGAGCCACTCCCGTCTCCTCGCGGAACCGGCGCGTAAGTGTTCGCCGGGACATGTGCGCGCGCTGAGCGAGCATGTCAAGGTCGAGCGGAAGCGCGAGATTCTCCCGCATCCACTCGCGAAGCGAATCAAGCTCGTTGCCGTTCTCTTCGAACCGCACCGGCCGCTCGACGTACTGGGCTTGTCCGCCGTGGCGTTGTGGTGGTGCGACCAAGTAGCGGGCGCGTGTGTTTGCCGCGGCCGCGCCGTGGTCACGGCGGATCAGATGGAGGCACAGATCGATGCCAGTTGTGACACCGGCGGATGTGAGAAGGTCGCCGTCGTCGACGAAGAGGCGGTTCGGCAACACCTCGATCTCGGGGAACCGGCGCTGCAGCTCGTCGGCCCATCGCCAATGCGTCGTCGCGCGACGTCCGTTGAGGACGCCGGCCAAGGCGAGGGCGAACGCTCCCGTACAGATCGATACGAGGCGGACGCCTTCCGCGTGTGCCGTGCGTAGTGCGTCGAGCGCAGCTGTCGTGACAACGGCATCGACGTCCTCGTACCCCGGGACGATCACCGTCTCGGCGCGTTCGAGCCCTTCGAGGCCGGCCGCGGTCGTGATCGTGAACCCCGAACCGGGAACGGTCCGCGCTTCCGCGCACACCATCAGGTCGTAGTGAGGGTCGCGGGCGAAGATCTGCGTGGCCGCTCCGAACTCGAGCGGGAGGACACCGGGCAGTACGAGCACCGCGACCCGATGCCGCCGCAGAGGGCTCATGGCCCGATGGTAGCGAACAACGGCGCTCGGGCCACTGTTGAACGATCGCGAATCTCCCTACGGTCGAACCGTGAACGACATCCTCATCCTTCCGACGGGGCCGCTGGCCGAGGCAAGCCTTGCGCTCGCCCAATCGTCGGAGACCCAGCCCATCGTCGACCACAGCATCCGCAGCTTTTTGCTCGCCCGTTTGCTCGCCGACCATGAGGGCTGTCTGAACGATGTGGCGTACGACGAGGACCTGCTCTTCGCGGCCACCGTGATGCACGACCTCGGACTCGGTGAGTACGCGCAGGGTCAGGCTCGCTTCGAGGTGGAGGGCGCCGATCTCGCTGCCGGTGTGCTGAGGAAGCAAGGTGTCGCGGACGCCGACGTTGACAAAGTCTGGGAGGCGATCGCACTGCACGCATGCATCGGCATCGCCGACCGACGCGGCCTGCTGACCTACCTCACCCACAGGGGCGTCTTCATGGACATCGGTCGAACCGAGGATCCGGTCGCGAGCCAGCTGCGGCAGGAGGTGTTCATCGCGTACCCGCGACCCGCTGGAGATCGCTCCATCGCCGACGCGATCGTCAAGCACGCGGCTCGGTCCGAGGCGGCCGCGCCTCGCGGGTCACTCGCCGCCGAACTCCTTCGCGAGCACCGTGAAGCAGGCGGCGCCGTCTGACCCTTCGCGGCGGAGTTCGATCCTTCAACGACGAACAGGCCCGCGGCCCGGAAGCACCACCGCGATCCAGCTCGGTATTCCTGGCATCCGAGAAGGGCCGATCTGCGCTACCGCTTCGTGCTAGTCGACGGCCTCATCTCCGAGCTCGACATCGCGCCCTGACTCATCGACTGTCCAACGTCAGGATTCGTGGTCGTCGCGCCAGCTGATGTGCTGGATCAGCCGTTCGATGCGCCAGCCGTCCGCGGTCCGGACCATGTGGTTGGTGTATGAGCCGCGCAGCAGGAGGAACTCACTGTTCTCAGACGCGTCGACGTGATGCTGGGCGTACATATATGAGGTACAGACGGCCCGGTCGGGGTCGTGGTCGTCGAAGTCGATGACGTGGTTGGGGCTGAGATGCTGGGTCGCCGTGTAGCCGCTGACGGCGTCGCGGACGATGGCGACGAGCTCGTCGCGGGCGAAGTCGGCCGCGGGTAGGCCGTTCTCGGAGTAGTCGGCGTGCAGATGATCGGTGAAGCAGTGAGCGAACATCTCCCAGTCACACCGGTCGACCGCCACCGCGTACTTGGTGACCGTTTCGCTGATGAGGGCGCGATCCTCCAGTCGGCGCACCCGTGATTCGAGATCGTCCTTCACCGCCGCCATCGAGCCCGCGAGCAGCGCCTCGTTCTCCTGGTGGGTCACGGTCAGCTTGACCGAGATCAGCCGCCAGCCGTCGGGGGTTCGCACGGCGACGTCGTCGTAGAAGCCGACGACCAGCCAGCAGTTCGGTCCGCCGGCCGCGACGTCGGGGGGAGCCCAGTGCTCGGCGCGGACGTGGGCCCGGATGGTCGCACGATCCCCGTCGATGGCGATCCGATGATTGGTGATCGCATGGTGGGTCGCCGTCCAACCGGCGAACACCTGCTTCATTCGCTGACACCAGTCGTCACGGCTGAACGTCGTGACCGGTGCGCCGAGTGAGCCGAAGTCACATGTGAACTCGTCGCAGAACACCGACCTCGGCAGCTCGTCCCAATCCTGGCTGTCCGGCATGTTGGCGTAGCGGCTCATGAGCTCCACGAGCTCGTCACGGTCAGGTTGTCCGGTCATCGCGCCCTCCGTCGACGGGAGTGCTGCGGTACCTCTATTCCCTGCAGGAGCAGTTCGATCAAGCGGCGAGGGTCATAGCGCGAATCGTCGTCGCGTCCGATGCAGAGGTTCCCGATGCCGCGCATCAGCTCGTACGCCGCGATGCCGGGCCTGGCCTCGCCTGCACTGACGGCGGCGTCGAGCAACTCCGCGCAGACCGGCACCAGGCGGTCGAGGAAGTAGGCGTGTAGCTCGTCGAAGCCGCGGCTGTCGGATTGCAGAACGTTCGCGAGCCCGTGCTTGGTCACGAGGAAGTCAACGAAGAGACCGACCCACTGGCGGAGCGCGGCAAGCGGAGAGTCGGCGTCGGCCAGCAGCGCCGGTCCGGCCTCTGCGCAGGCCTCCACCTGGTGGCGGTAAACGGAGATGACGAGGTCCGCTCGAGCCGGGAAGTGACGGTAGATGGTCCCGAGCCCGACGCCGGCCTTGGCCGCGATCTCACGGATTGGTGCGTCGACGCCGGACGTGACGAAGACCGCCGCTGCGGCGGCAAGCAGTGTCTCTTCGTTGCGGAGCGCGTCGGCTCTTTTTCGTCGGGCGGGCGCCGGTGGCGCGTGGCTCGTTGGGGTCACCGCGTTCTCCAACGGTGGATAGACAAACGGAACATCGTTCCGTATAGTAGCGGAACACTGTTCCGTATCAAGCGTACCCGCAGACCGCGCCGGTCAGTTCCGGCACCGAAGGCGCTGGCGTGTGAGACCGGTGCGCGGTCTCGAAAGGAAATCGACATCATGAGTCAGGCCACTCCCACCGACATCGCCCGTCCACCGACGCCTGTCCTCTCGTTCAGCCCGGTCGTGCTGCCAGCCACTGGCCGTGCCGTAGATCTGCAAGCCCGCGTCTCCGCGCCCGCGACCGGTAGCGAGCTCCCCGTAATCCTTCTGTCGCACGGCCACGGGCCCTCGAACCACCTGTCGTCACTGAACGGCTACGCCCCGCTCGCCAACTACTGGGCCGCGCACGGCTTCGTCGTGATCCAGCCCACCCATCTGGACTCGGCGACGCTCGGCCTGCGTGACACCGACGACCCCGAAGCCCCCCTGTACTGGCGATCGCGGGCGATGGACATGACCCGCATCCTCGACGAGCTCGACGTGATCGAAGCCTCCGTCCCTCAGCTCCTCGGGCTGCTCGATCGGAGCAAGGTCGCCGTGGTCGGGCACTCGATGGGCGGCCACACCGCGAGCCTCCTGCTGGGCGCGCGCCTCAACGACCCTCGCGACGGAACGGAAGTGGACCTCACCGAGCCCCGTATCAAGGCGGGTGTGCTGCTGGCAGCGCCGGGCCGAGGCGATGCCCTCAGTGAATACGCAGCGAAGAACTACACGTTCTTCTCGTCCACCGACTTCTCCGCGATGACGACCCCCACGCTCGTGGTCGCGGGCGACAAGGACGAATCTCCCCACCTGACGGTCGGGGGGCCGGACTGGCACGCCGATCCGTACTTCCTCTCCCCCGGTCCCAAGTCCCTGTTCACCCTGTTCGGCGCAGAGCACGGGCTCGGTGGGGTCTCCGGATATGACGCCGCCGAGACCACTGACGAGAACCCCGAACGAGTGGAAGCAGTACAGCTGCTCACCAGGGCTTACCTCCGGACCGAGCTCTACCCCGAAGACTCCACGTGGCAAGAAACGCGTGACGCGCTGACTTCCGGACCCAACCCACTCGGACAGGCCGAAGCCAAGTAAGGCCTACGGGCCCGGGGGGTGCGAGGCGGTGCCGCTTGGGATCCTCAGGCTGGGGGAGCCATCGAGTCGAGTTCCACTTCGAACAGCGACGCGCCATCGATCCTCATGCCGGCGAAGTTTCCGCCGATCTCGAGGCTGACGAAACCATGCAGTCGGCTCCACACGAGGACGGCGTGCAGAGCTGTGGGCGCGTCGATGTCGATCCCGCGCCTGGTTGCCCACTGTGCCAGTTGTGTTCGGAGCTGCCGGGTCAGGGTGGGCGCCGGAAGGTCGCAGGCGTCGCGGAGGATGTCGACGAGGATGTTCATGGATGCTTGCCCGGCCGCGATGATCCGTTCCACGTGGGCGTCGTAGCCGGGCACGGGTTCGGCGTACAGCAGCCGGTACCGGTCGGGTTGAGCCACTGCCCAGCCCCGAAAGGCGCGGCCTAATGCCTGGAAGCGGGGGCGAGCACCTCTGGCGGCTTTGGCGACGGCGGCGCGGATCGCGTCGGCGAGGTCGTCGTGGGCGTCGATCACCAACTCGGTCAGCAGCTCGTTGCGGTTCGTGAAGTACCGGTACAGCGCCGGGCCCGACACGCCCAGCTCCTTGGCGATGGCGTTCACCGAAATGCCGGCCGGGCCGGACTCGGCCAGTTGGCGCAACGCGATCGTCTTGACCTCGTCGCGCACCTGCAAGCGGTAGCGCTCCCGCAGCGTCGGCCGCGGCTCTTGGGTGGTGGGCATAGCTGCTCCGTCCCGCTTGACGCGCCGACGCTAACAGGTCGACACTGAAGTTAGAGGTTCTAACGCTCTGAGGTGGGACGTCTCAGCTCCGGTTCCGTCGCCGACGCCATCGCCCGAGCAATCGCGTTTGCGATCGAGCAGCCCGACGATGTTGACGTCAACGAGATCGTCATCCGTCCAACCGCTCAGGCTTAGGTGCGTTCAAGGGGAAGGTGTCGAGCGGCACGAGCCTCGGGTGAACCGATGAGGAGCACAGAATGAGCGAACCACAGGACACGAAGCGGGTGCTGTTCGTTGGTCAGCAGCCAGAGACCGTTGACTTCTCGGACCCCGCCTTGCCCCCCGGTCTCGACGCCGAGAAGATTCACGCCGGCATTTCGATCGGCATGGAGCGTTTGGCGGCGCACGGATGGCAAGCCGATATGTGCCTGGTACCGCCTGACGTATCGGCGACGGAGATGCTCAAGCTCCAACTCGCCACTCATTCCTACGACTGCGTCGTGATCGGTGGGGGCATCCGCATTCCACCGAGCAGTCTGTTGCTCTTCGAAAGACTCCTCAATGCGGTGCACAGATCTGCGCCTGCCGCGTCCATCGCCTTCAACACCGCACCCCAGGACACCGCCGACGCGGCCGCCAGATGGCTTTAGTCCCCACCGACGGGAGCTCGAGTCTGCTTCGACTCTCATGATGGCATCATCCGCGCGGTTGCGCGCGCGTCGGTTGAGGCGGGCGGCCCGCAGTGACCGCGTTCAAGCCGTCGAGGGATTCGTGAAACAGACGCGCGAGATTGCGGCGCTTGGGATCCTTGGCCCATCGATCGAACGCGATCTTGAAGGCGGCGATCCCCGCTTCCGCTGCGAGCCTTGTCGACGGCTCCTTGACGCCCCGCGCACGCAGCGAGTCCGCGAGCACATCGGCCCACGACGCGAGCTTGATCAGCTCACGCTCACGCAACTCGGGATGGGCGTTGATGACCGATTGTCGACGCGGCACGATCTCGCGACGGTCGTGAAGCACCTTGCTGACCGCTTCGAGCGCCGCCCCCACCGCCTCGATCGGCGCCGCCGACGTTGGCGCCGCTGCGACGGATTCGACGAGCAGCTCCCGCAACGCGTCGGACCCGGAGAAGAGAACCTCGCGCTTGTCCGCGAACTGTCGGAAGAACGTTCGCTCGGTCAGCCCCGCTCTGTCGGCGATGTCCGCCACCGTCGTGTCATCGAACCCGCGCTCGGCGAACAGCTCGAGCGCAGCATGCTCGAGCCGGCCCCGTGCATCAGGTTCCCAACGCGCCACGCAACCATGTTAAGTGATGACAGCGACTGACATCCGCGCTACAGTGATGTCAGCAACTGACATCGGCTGGTCCTGTCGCCTTGCGCCAAGGACGGCCGAACCGCACTGAGAGGTGGTTGACCATGCGCGTATTCGTCACTGGCGCGTCCGGATTCATCGGTTCCGCAGTCGTCCCCGAGCTGCTCGCCGCGGGACATCACGTCGTCGGACTCGCTCGGTCCGACGAGTCCGCCACGACGATCACCGAGCTCGGCGCTGAAGTACATCGCGGCGATCTCGAGGATCTCGACTCGCTACGAACGGCCGCCGAGGCCTCCGACGGTGTCATCCACCTCGGCTTCGTCCACGACTTCAGCGGCTACGTCGACTCCGTCCGCGTCGATGCGCAAGCCGTCGAAACGTTGGGTGCCGCCCTGGACGGATCCGACCACCCGCTGGTGATCGCATCGGGGGTCGCGGCACTCAGAGACGGCGACGCGTCGGCGACCGAACGCGACCAGCCGCATCCCGACTTCCCCCGCACGCCAGCTGCGCTGACAACCATCTCATTCGCCCAACGGGGCGTTCGTTCGTCCGTCGTGCGACTCCCACCAACAGTTCATGGCGAAGGCGACCATGGCTTCGTGCCGACGCTCATCGACATCGCCCGCGCGAAGCGCGTCTCCGGCTACATCGGCACCGGCTCCAATCGTTGGCCCGCCGTACACCGGCTCGATGCCGCGAACCTGTTCCGCCTGGCCTTGGAGAACGCACCAGCGGGATCAGTCCTTCACGCGATCGACGACGAGGGCGTGGCAACCCGCGACATCGCGGAGGTGATCGGTCGGCATCTCGACGTTCCGGTCGTATCGATCGATCCCGACGATGCCGCAGCGCACTTCGGCTGGCTCGCAACGTTTTCCGCGACCGATCTGCCCGCCTCCAGTGTCCTCACCCGAGAACTACTCGACTGGCACCCGGTGCAGACGAGGCTCGTCGACGACCTCGACAAGGGCCACTACTTCGACACCCGCTCGTCCGGCATACCCGTCTAGTTTCCGGTGGACCGTTTCGACTCGTCGGTCTCGGCGACGATCTCATCTGTTGCCCGATGTCGGGATAGAAGTCCTGATCCTCGAAGCCCGCGGCCGGTGCGTGACCGAGTCGGCGAGGTCGATCCGCGACGCTTTGGCCAGCACCGCGGCCTCGACTCCGGTGACCTGCTCGGCGAGCCACAGGTACTCAGCCAAGCTGAGATAGCGGGTCACTTGGCTAGGCGGTCGAGCAACTCCTTGTCCCGCTCGAGCAGCTTGCGGGCCCGACTGGTGAACGCCTTGTCCTTTCGGATTCGCTCGATCTCGGCCGCGAGGGACTCAACGATCAACGCGTTCACGCTGGTGCCACGGACGCGGGCCACTGCCTCAGCTTGGTCGGCGAGATCGTCAGGGAGGCGCACGGTGGTCTGCTTCGGCACGCACTCATGCTATCACGATGTCGCGAGGCCCTCCTGTGTGAAGATGCGAGAGCCCGGCCAACGCACGCCCGTGCTCCACCACGTCGTCCGGCGCGCTGTCCCCGTCACGACCTACACATCGGTCCCCGAGCCCAAAGTCTGCCGCGGCATCATGGCGAGCACCGTGAGCGAATCGACTGTGGCCACGACCCACGCGACGAAGTGGCGGGAGGCAGGATTTGAACCTGGCGACCTCGGGTTATCAGCGTCTGCCATCGTCTGCTGCCGTTGGCACCTGAAGCAGACTTCGAAGGATCCGATACTCGCGCCGGAGCCCGGCGGTACGTCAGCAGCTTGAGTGTGAGCGCGGAGCGATGCACCATTTCGCGCCACCGTCCGGTGTAGCGCGAGGTGCGCAGCCAGCCGCGCCAGCCGCTCCGAATGGCGAGGAAACCGTGGCGCAGGCCTTCACTGACGAGGACGTGTATCTGGACGCGACCGCGGGCGACAACTTCGTCGGAGTCCAGACGTATACGCGCATGGTCATGGGACCGAACGGGTGGATCGGCCCGCAGAAGGGCGTGCCGGTAGTCGAAATGATGGGCTACGAGTACTGGCCGCAGGCACTCGCGACAACCGTACGCCGAGGGTCGGAGCGCACCGGGGGACTCCCGATCCTCGTCACGGAAAACGGCCTCGCCACCGCGGACGACGCGCAGCGGATCGAATACGTCCACGAGGCGCTCACCGCACTCCACGGATGTATCGCCGACGGGATCGACGTCCGCGGGTACACGTACTGGTCACTCCTCGACAACTTCGAATGGCTTCTCGGCTACGTACCGCGCTTCGGGATCGTCGAGGTCGACCGCACGACGTTTCGACGCAGCCTCAAACCGTCCGCACGATGGTATTCGGAAGTCGTTCGTCGCAACGCCATTGCGGCGACCTGAGATACATCCCAAAAGCTGTGTGACTCAGACTTCCACTCGACGCGTCATGATCGCGAAGCGCTTCCCTGCGGCGCTCAGCCGAGCATCCCGCCCTCGTGCGGAACCAACTCGCCACGCTCGAAGTGTTCTGCACGGGTCCGCAGCGTCGGCCCGATCGAGTCGAGCCCCTTCATGAAGATGAACTTCTCCGCTTTGATGCCGTCGACAACAATGCGGCCGAGCTCGTTCAGGTCCTGCCACGGGAGGGCGTGACCGGATTTCTCGGCCATCGCCTCGAGCTTGGCCACTGTCATCGGCTCGGTCGTGCGCGGCACTTCACGGGCCAGTTCAGCTGGACGGGTCTTCTCGGACTCCCACAGCCCAGTCTTCAGCAGCCCTCCCGATGGATAGAAGATCGACGCCCGAAGCTTCGTGCTTTCCGACTCGAGCTGACTCGCCAGACATTCTGTGAGGATCGTCACGGCCGCCTTGCTCGCGGCGTACACGGAAGCAGAGGGCATCGGCGAGATGCCGCCGTCGCCCGAAGAGGTGTTCACGATGTGTCCGGGCTGATCACCTTCGATCATGCGCGGCACGAACGACAAGATGCCGTGCACGACGCCCATGACGTTGACGCTGTGCACCCACTTCCAGTCGTTGACCGTCGTCTCCCACACCAGTGCGGAAGGCGCGCCGACGCCCGCGTTGTTGCAGAGCACATGACACTCGCCGAACGCGTCGTACGTGCGATCAGCCAGCGCTTCGACCGACTTCGGGTCGGTGACGTCGGTGCGAACGCCGATCACCTCGCCTCGCGACGAGAGCTCGGCGACCGTGTCATCGAGGAGCTGTTGCTGGACGTCGGCTATCACGACCTTGGCCCCCTCGGCCATGAATTCCTCGACGAGCGCGCGGCCGATGCCGCCGGCACCGCCGGTCACGACGGCGACCTTGCCCTTGAGGTCTCGCACGGCATCCCCCTCTTCGTACTTGATCGGCCATTTGCCCGACCGTATTCTCGTAGATGGTTCAAAAATAGCGCAAGGGGGGACGATGAACCGCTACTTGGTGATCTCTTCGGACGGTCACGCCGGGCCCGCCGCCGAGGTGTACCGGGACTACCTCGACCCTGCGTTGCGCGAGCGGTTTGACGAGCACCAGAAGCAGATGCTCGAACTGCGAGCCGCATTTGGTCCTCGCAACGACGACGACTTCGTCAAGAAGTGGGAGGAAGAGACCGGTGGCGACGGCGGCCTGCATGCGGCGTACGACTCCGACTCCCGCAACGCCATCCTCGACACGGAAGGCGTTGCGGCGGAGGTTCTGTTCCCCGACGCCGACGTGCTCGGCACCGGCCGGGTCGCGTCCTCGCCGTTCGGCACGGGTCTGGCCGCAGGATCCCAGAGTGATCCCACTGAAGCCGTCGCCGGTGCGCGGGCGCACAATCGTTGGCTTGCGGACTTCGTGAGCGAAGAACCGATTCGCCGCATCGGCATCGCAGTGATTCCCGCGATCATCCCCGACCTGGACGTCGTTCTCGAGATGGTGCGCGAGGCGAAGGAGGAGGGGCATCGCGGGATCCTCATCCCGACGCGATGGTTCGATCGTCCCGCCTACCACGATCCGCTCTACGACCCGCTGTGGAAGACGACCGAGGAGCTCGGTCTCGTGCTGCACACACACTCGGGCGCGGGCCCAGCCGACTACGGCTTGGGGCCCGGCATGTTGCCCATCTACGCGAGCGAAGCCGGGTGGTGGGCAGCGCGCCCGCTGCACGTGTTGATCTGGGCCGGCGTGTTCGAACGCTGCCCGAACCTGAAGTACTCGATGGCCGAGAACGGCGCATGGTGGGTGCCAGATGTCATCCGGAAGATGGACGAGAAGTGGATCGGCGGCCACAACACTCGCAAGTTCGGCAACGCCTTCCGCGAGACGCTGTCGATGAAGCCGAGCGATTACTTGAACCGCAACTGCTTCTTCGGCGCGTCGACGCCAGGCGTCGACGACATCGATCGGCGGCACGCCATCGGGATCGGCAACATCATGTGGGGCAACGACCTCCCCCACCCGGAGGGCACGTTCCCCTACACGCGCTATTGGATCCGCGAGCGGTTTCGCGACGTGCCGCAGGACGAGGCACGTCTGATGTTGGGCGAGACCGCGTCGCAGGTCTACGGCGTCGACGTCGACGCGCTGCAGCTCTTGGTCGACCGGATCGGGCCGACGGTCGACGAGGTGCACGGCAACGCACCTGTCGGGCCCGTTCCCGAAGCCGCCTAGCAGCGTCGATCTGTCAGACCTGCACCGTCACCTGCGCGGGACCGCGCACGGTCGTCGTGTGCACCATCTCGACGCGGACCTCCTCGGTGTCCGTTCACGTCGTGGTGACCTTGGCTGCCGACGACGCTCGCTCGTCGCGGCGCTCGACGGGCGCGGCGTCGGTGCCGAGATAAGAGGCGATCACGTGGGGATTGTTGCGCACCTCGTCGGGCATCCCGCTGCTGATCACCCGTCCCGCCTCCAGGCAGTAGATGCGGTCGCTGATGGACATCACCAGAGGCATGTCGTGCTCGATGACGAGCATCGAGGCGTCGAGTTCCTCGCGCACCTGAACGAGCAGCGGCGCGAAGGCTTCAGCCTCCCGCTGCGCCACGCCCGCGGTGGGCTCGTCGAGGCACAGCACCTTCGCATCGGACGCGAGCAGGCAGGCGAACTCGAGCGGCCTCGCACGCGGTTGTGTTCGCGAGCTACGAGTAGAACTGTTCCGACCAGCGACGATGCTCGAGGATGAGCTTCTCGGTCTTCGTGATGATCGGCGGGTCTCGATACAACTTGTTCTCCCAGATCGGGATGTCCTGCGACACCCCCGTGCAGAACGACTCCGCGGCCTGAAGTGCGGCCTCGTCACCGTTCGCCTTCGGCGACGTGAAGATCCAGCGCACATGGACGTTGTTCTCGTCGATGGGCGTCGTGGACGAGAGAAACGTGACGAAGCTGTTCACCCGCAGCACGCCAAGGCCGAGGCCGTACCCTTCGCGGACGAAGTTGCCGTCCATGCCGACGGTGCGCTTGTACGTCCCCTCGGTGAAGAACTCGTCTTCGGGGATCGCGTCCGAGCCGTGCACGTAACGGAAGTGCGAGAAGTCGACGTTGTTCTCGGCCATGTCCTGACACGAGACACGGATCTCGAAGTCACGCACCAGGATCGGTGACCACTCCTCCGCGTGGAACTCCGGCACATCGGGGACGTCGTAGAACGGCTCGCCGCCCTTGGCGTGGTACCACGCCCAGATCATGTGGTTGCGCTCGAGCGTCGGGTAGCTGCGGCCGTGGGCCTTCGACGGGATGACCTTCATGTCGCCGTAAGGGATCTCGACACAGTTGCCGGACTCACCGTCGAGTTTCCATCCGTGGAACGGGCACCGGATGCAGTCGCCCTCCACGCGACCACCGACGGCGAGATGCGCGCCGAGGTGTGGGCAGTGCGCGTCCATCACACGCGGAGCGCCATCCTCGGCGCGGTACAGGACGAGGTCCTTTCCGAAGTAGTAGAGGGCACGGATCTCTCCCGGGGCGAGGTCGGCCGCCTCGGCGACGATGAACCACCCGTTCGGGACCGGGAACGGGTAGCGGCGTCCGTTGAAGTGCGTGACGCGCTGACGCCGTGACATGTCGGACAACAGGTCTGGATCGCGCGGCATCGGGAGGCCCGACGGGAGACCGCCGTTGTCCGTGTTCGCAGCGCGGGCGGTGACGTCACCGATGGCGAGGTCGTGCGAGGTGTCAGTCATGGAACCAGCCGATCGGGCAGGCACGACGTACGGTTCATGGAGTCCCCCCGACCCGCATCGCGAGATGCACTCAGATTTCCAATGAGGTTAGATAATCCCACGCTCGTCAGGGCCGCGGAAGGAGAGGAAGCCAGTGCCGACGTCGACTGCTCCCCGCCGCAAGGCCGGCCGTCCCCCCCGCATCAGCCGCGCGATGATCGCCCAAGCGGCCCGTGAGATCGGGCTCGAAGGCCTCACTCTCAAAGCGGTAGCCGATCACCTCGGCGTGTCGGTGGCGGCGCTGTACCACCACGTCTCGGGCAAGGAAGACCTGATGCGCGTTGCCGCTGAGGAGTCCACGCGCGCGATTCCCTTGCCTGTCGACGAGGGGCAGCACTGGGCACAGTGGCTGCTCGACTGGGCGAACTACAACCGAGCCGTGTTCACGGCCCAACCCGGGCTCCTCGCGCAGTATCTCGAAGGGGTCATCCCGCCCGAGGCGGTGCTGCATAATCTCGAGTCGATCCTGGCGGTCCTCGTGCGCGACGGGTTCTCGGTCGAAGGGGCAAATGCGTCGTACGAGCTCGTGGTTTCCTGTGCACTCGGCACCGTCGTCGGTGAACGGTGGGAGAGGGCGGCGGCAGATGGCGATCGTGATGTGGCGACGCGATATCGCCGCGTCCTCAAAGGCACACCGCGCCGCCAGCTCACCCATGTCAGGAGCCTTTTCAACAGCAAAGCCCCGCGCCCGACATTCGAAGATCGCATCGAGACCGTGCTCCGTGGAATCGCCGCCGTGCACGGCCTCCGCCTTCGGCCGCTCGTGCACGCGACGGCGACTCAGTCCCGGTGACGTTGCATGACCTCGACTTGGTAACCGTCCGGGTCGAGTAGGAAAGAGATCGTCGTCGGCCAGCGCTCCAGCCGCATCGGCGGCATCATCTCGCGGTAGCCCGCGTCGACCGCGGCCTGATGGAGACCCTCGCAGTCGTCGGTGTGCACGTACAGCTTCCACATCGCCGTGCCCATGTCGATCGGTGACGGGTCGTCGAGCTTCTTCGCCAGCTGGATCTTTCCGCCCTTCCCACTGCTGTTCTCGAGGAGTGCTTCTCGATGGTTGGGGATGTCGGTCTGGCTCGTGCACGCGAGCCCGAGCGTCTCGTAGAACTTGATCGTCTGCTCGAGGTCGCTGACATAGACGCAGTACTGCCCGATCCACGCGAACGTGGTGTCGTCGCCGTCGTTCCACGGATGTCGTTGGACAAGCTCGACGAGGTAACCGTCGGGGTCACGAAGGAACGCGACGGTGACAGGCCAGCGGTCCATACGCGTGGGCGCCGATTCCGACTGGTAGCCAAAGTTGACCGCCGCGTGGTACTGCGTCTCGACGTCGTTCGTGTTGACGTACAGCTTCCAGAACGCGTTCCCGTGATTGATCGGCCCGGACTGCTCCTTCTGCTGCGCAAGCTGCAACTTCCCGCCCTTCAGTCCTTCGTTCTCCACAATCGCTTCGAAGGCGTTCGGGATCTCGGTGCGACTCGTGTTCGTGAGCCCGAGCGTCTCGTAGAACCTCACGCTCGCGTCGAGGTCCGTGACGTTGATGCAGTACTGCCCGAGCCACGCTTCCATCGGCCCCCCTATTTGTCGAACGACCATAGAATACTAGTGGTGGCCTAGGCAGGTTGCACCCGGAACGACGCGCATCGAGGTCGATTCACACGGACCGCGTCGCGTTGCCTCGCAGAGTCCGCGATGTGAGTGAGTGAGTGAGGGGCGGATCGTCGACGGTCAGGTGTTGAGGTCACGCGCCGTTCCCTCGTCGGGTTAGCAACCCGAAGGTCACCTACTCAGAACCCTGTGCGGAGCGTCGATCTGCCTCTACCAGCGCTTCCGCGGCATGCTCCGGCCGCACTCGTTGCCTGTCACCACGATGTCACCGCCGCTTGGTGACACGGTGGTCACAGAGACGCCGTCTCCGCACAGCGGAAGGGCCTCTGACCTGCGGCGATTGGTGGCGGGGCGGGATTTGAACCCGCGACCTTCGGGTTATGAGCCCGACTAGCAGTCGGACCGCCTCAACCCGAGGCGGGACCGCTCGTACCCAACTGGTCCTGGCCGCGAGCGATTTTGTCAAGAGCCGAAGTCCCGCCCGTGGGCAGCTCTGGAACGTCGTGGCTGCGAGTCCTGGTGACAAGTTGGTGACACACCCCGTTCCCGTCGCCGATCGAAGACCCCGTCTCAACGAGCGTCTCACCTCTATATAGACGCGTCGCGTGGGCCGCCCCGGGAACGTCGGCCCGGTCGTTGGCCGAACGTCAACGCCGTCCGAGTGGTTGCGTTCGCGACAGTGGTCGGGGACGGTTGAGCATCTGGCGGTCGTCGTCCTCGTCGTGGTGTCCGCGATCGCAGCGGCAGCGCTCGGACTGCGGTGGAACCGCTGGAACGCCCCGATCCCGATCGGCGAAGGGATCCGAGCGATCGGCCGAATCGCCGGAGGCGACGCGGCCCCCGCCCACAGATCTTCGGATCGCGGCGCAGGGCGTCGCCGACAGATTCGGCTCGCTGTCGACCGCGACTCTGTGTCTGCTTCTCGTGGTGTGCGTCGTGAGCTCGCATCGCCGGGGCCTCGCGGAGTTCCTCGCCGTCGTGTTGCTGTTGCGCGTGACCTTCGAAATGCTGGCCCACCGCGCTCGACGAACCATCTAAACGCGGCGCTCGCTCCGACGTTCCTGGCACCCTGTGGACGAGCGTTACCGGACGGTTCTTCGCCCATCGCTCGAGCGCATGAAGCACGCGCGATCGGCACCTCTGCGCTCCTCAAGTGAACGTGAGCGAGGGCTTGTTCAGCGTCGTTATGGGCGGGCGTGTCGTGAGCCCGATGCGAGACCGATCCGTCGTTCTGTCGCGGGGAGTGCCCACCGCCATGCGTGGTCATCCGGCGCGATGAGTGAGCACGCAGGGGCGTCGAGGATGCCCGACGGCCTTCAGTCGGAACAAGCCAACCTTCGGGTGGAGCAAGCCAGAATGATGCTCGGGTGAGGATCGGCGTTTGCTCCGACGTGCACGGTCGCCATGACCGGCTCCTGGCTGTGCTCGGCGCCATGGCAGCAGCCGGGGTCGACGAACGCTGGTGCCTCGGTGATCTGGTCGCAGGCGAGCCGGTCACGGCAGAGCTATTAGGCGCGGCTCGCCAACTCGACCTACTGATCGCGGGAAACCACGACGCCTGGGCGCTCGGACCAGACCGGGTCGTCGCCCGCGGACGCGACGTGTTCAGGTTGTCGAGCCGCGCAATGGCCAGCCGTCACGGCATCGACTGCTGGCACGGCTCGCCGCGCCACCCCCTGCTCGGCTTCCTCACCGAGGCGTCTGCCGCCAGAATCCTGCCCGGCCGCCCCCTGGGCTCGCTCGGACTCGTCGGTCATACTCACGAACCGGCGCTCTTCGCCTACGACGGCGCCGCTACGCGCGTGGTGCGGCCCGTCCCGGGCGAGTCTTACGACTGGCTCGCGGCGGGCGCCTGCATGGCCAACCCGGGGGCGGTCTGCGGCAACCCGCGCGATGCGGCGGGCTGGTGGCTCATCGTCGACATTGACGCCCGCGTGCTGCGGTGGCACCGCAAGGAGTTCGGGTCCGAAGAAGCTGCCGCTGCCGGCTTGTGAGGCACGTCGCGGGGGTTGGTGTTCCCATCGTCGGGGACCCGGGGTACGTCACCGGCATACACGCCATCGGGCTCCCGATTTCCACAGGGACAACGATGTCGTCGGAGCGCCCATTCTGTTTCCCAAACCCGTTGCACCAGTTCCGTCGATCCGTCGTGCTCGCAGAGAGTTAGCACGGCATGGCGCCGAGCCCGTCGACCGCGCCGCTCACCCGGCCATCCGGGGCACGTTCCTCCGGCGAGCCGAAAGGTAGCGAACCGGGGGAGGACGTCGGATTGGACCCTCGGTGTCGACCGCCGACGTGCCACGGATCAGTGACCGGCCGTCAGCGTTGGCCGACTTCGGCAGCGGCGAGGACACGTGGGCTTGTCACCCGCTCCGAGACGTAGTCGAGCGGCGAGCGTTGCACGTCTCCGGCGAGCCCGAGGACCTCGGTCTCAAGGGATCACGCTGTCTCGCCCCAATAGGGCTGAACGAATTACCGGTTCCTTCGGCCGTCACTCGACATGTTTGAGCGACCCGCTGCCTGTTGGACGGCGGCGAGGAACCCCTCCGGGTCGAACGTGACGGAACGTCGCTCCGGGTCGAAGGGCCGCGCTTCCAGCGAGTTGCGCGCCTTCGCGAGGAGTGGCTCGTCTTGCCACAGTTCGGCCGGCGGTTCCAGCAGCTCGCTCCGCCGCGCCAGTCGCCGAGCGACGTCGACGTCGCCGCGGCGTGCGAGGCGCGTGAGTCCGAAGAGAAGTGCTTCGCGCTCCAGATCCTCGGCGGTCCGCGGTGACGTCGACAACCCCCACCCTGCGTGCAGTGCCCGGTCCGTCGCGCACGCCTCGTCGTAGAGCTGCTCGACCTCGTCGGCGCACCGATCGCGATACACATCGATCGCCGTGTCGACGTCCGGACCGTGCTCCTCGACCGCATCGGCGAGGGCGAAGGCGTGCGAGAGCGCGATCGATGAGCCCCATGCCAGGTTCGGGTTGGTCACCAGCCAGCTGTCGCCGACTGGCGCAATCCGACGCGGGCCCTGCAGGCCGTCGGGCTGCCACGGAGCCATGGCGTTCTCGAGCCCATACATCGCCGACGGAGACATCAGCGGCTGACGACCGGACGGATCGAGGACCTCGACCATCCGCTCGACCTGTCCGATGCCAGCATCCCACCCGGCGGCGGACGCCAGCCCGCGGAACTCGGGCCGCTCGGCCGGCACGATGAAAATCGCGCCGACCGTCCCTGCGTCGGCGATGGCCAGCGCATGGGCCATGAAGCCGTCGTCGACGGCCTCAACTCCCATGACGTCCGGCACGTCGGCCCCCGGCAACGTCTCGTAGTAGCGGGTGTAGTAGGCGATCCTGCAGTCCGTACGCTGCTCCGGAGCGCAGTGGTAACCCGCCGCGATGCTCCAGTCCCGGACCGGGGAGCGGCGGCCGCCTGCGTCCACGACGAGGTCGGCGGCGTGCTCGGCGCCGTCGGCGGTGCGCACCCCCGTCGCGCAGCGGCGTTCGGCATCGAACGACACGGACGCGACCGCGATCGGCGACAGCACCGCTACCCGCGGACATTCCTCGACCGCTCGGCGAAGTACCCACTCCAGGACCGGTCGTCGCACCGCCAGCCCCCTGAACCCGCCGGGGATGGCCGGGACGTTCGCTTGCCCGTCGACGCGGCAATGCGCCAGGCACGCCGACCGAAGCGAGTCGCTCGAGGATGTCCGGCGCGGACCGTGTCAGCTCCCGGCGCGCCCTCGTTCGAAACACGTGGTACTGCTGCCACTGCCGCACGCTGCGCCGGCGCCAGCCACCGAACGCGTCCCCCGCCTCCGATGGCGGCGCTGGATCGCGATCGACAACGGTGACCTCGTGGCCCGCTTGACCCAGCCGGAGCGATACCGACAAGCCGGCGATTCCTCCACCAACGACCACGACCCGCACTATTGCGACGCTACTTCGGCGGTCTGGTCGTCGTCGTGGCGCACAGAACGGCAGGCTCGACGCTGCGTTCGGGTGGCGCCGAACCGGCGATCGCGAGGTCGCCGGAGCGCCACGGAACCGCGACGGCGTGACGTCTACTTGGTAGCCCTGAAGGACCGATCAAGGGCAGGCGACAATCGCTAGCACGAGAGCTCGCATGCGCGCTTGACGGCGTACCGAGTCGGCGGTAAGTGCGTTCGAGACAGACGGTGATAGCCCCGGACGGTCGCGACAGATCGTGCGAACGTTGTTGCCCTCAACACGCAGCTGGGGCCAGGCGGCTCGGGCCTTCGGGTCTCGGCCTGACCTGGAGGTGCGACATGACCGACACGCCCACGACCGAAGTTGCTGTTGTCGACCCGGTGTTCTCAGACGCCGAGCGGCACGCGCTGACTGCGTTCCTCGCCGGCTACAGGGGCCAGACCCGCGACGCGTACGCGCTGGATCTGCGCCAGTTCATCGCCTGGTGCGATGAGCATGACTTGCGCCTGTTCGCCGTCCGCCGGGCAGACATCGAGTGCTTCGCCCGCGACCTCGAAGCCAGAGGGCGCGCTCGGGCGACGGTCGCCCGTCGGCTCTGCACGGTCGCCGGCTTCTACCGGTACGCCGAGCAGGAAGGACTCCTCGAGCGGTCACCGGCGGCGAATGTTCGCCGGCCACGTCTCGACTACGAGTCTCACGCCACGGGCCTGGACCGCAACGAGGTTGGCGCGCTGCTCGTCGCCGCTGGACTCGCCTCGGCCCGCGAGCACGCGCTCATCTCGCTGCTGGCGATCAACGGCCTGCGGGTCTCCGAAGCGCTCGGCGCCGACATTCAAGCGCTCGGCATCGAACGCGGGCACCGCACGCTGACGGTCCTGCGCAAGGGCGGCAAGGTCGTCACCATCCCGCTCGCCCCGCGCACGGCACGAGCGATCGACCTGGCCATCGGCGAACGGGTCGAGGGGCAGATCCTCCTCGGCCAGAACGGCGAACGCCTCGACCGGCACGCCGCCTGGCGGATCGTGCGGCGCCTCGCCCGCCGTGCGGGCATCAACAAGCCGGTCGGACCGCACACCCTCCGGCACGCGTTCATCACCGCCGCCCTCGACGCTGGTGTCCCGTTGCGAGACGTCCAGGAAGCAGCCAGCCACGCCGACCCGCGGACCACGATGCGCTACGACCGCGCACGCGTCTCGCTCGACCGGCACGCCACCTACGTCGCCGCCGCGTTCCTCGCCGGTGCCGCCCGCTGACGAACCGCAGCGCGAGGCGGTCAGCTCACCTTCAGGTAGCGGCGGAGCGCCTCGCGCACGATCTCCGACGCCGGCGTGTCGTCCGCGGCGGCGCGCTCGTCGAGCGCTCGGCGAAGCTCCGGCTCCAACCGAACCGGAAACGACTCGGCCGGCGCCGAGCCCATCGCCGGACGACCAGGTCGCCTCCGGAGCTTCGTGACGTCGAGGCTTTCCTCAGCCTCATCTGCCATGCGGTCGAGCACCTCGTCGGTCAACTCGACGCCAGCCTTGGATCGGCCGTGCGACTTTCGCTCAGGCATCGCTGTCTCCTTCACCGCGGAGGAAGGGCTCGTACTTGGCGCGCATGCGCATGGCGTGGATCACGACCTCCGACCCGTCCACGCGCGACCGCGACAACCTCGAGCATGTTCGCGGCACGGTCAGGGCCCAGGTACAGCACCTTGGCGTCGTCCTGCTCGCCGACCACGAGTGCATGGTCGACCGTGTGCAGGATGTCCGCATCCGCGATCCCCTGCCTCCGGGCGGACCGGTAGATCTCCACGTGCCCAATATCGTATCGCGAAACTCCGGCGCGTCACCCTCGCGATTCAGTTGCGCCAGATCGGCACGCGGAGCCGTCGTTCTGTGAGCGGAGCCGACTCGGGCATCGACGGTGGATGATGTTGGCGCAGGCCGGCTGGACCGACTGCGCTCAGGTCACGACACCCAAGGAAGTTGGGGTACCGATGGCCCGCCGGCGAGCGCAGGCTGGCCGCATGACCACTGACAACAAGGCAATCGTCAAGGAATTCATCGACCGCCTGTTCACCGCAGGTGACGTGTCCGTGCTCGACGAGCTCGCTGCGCCGGACTACGTCGACCATGACCCGCCGTTCGGCGGGACTGGGACTGTCGAAGGCTGGCGGGCGATGGCGACCATGATCCGGGACGCGTTCCCTGACTGGCACAGCGACCTGCACGCCCTTCACGCCGAGGGCGACATCGTCGTCGAGCAGTTCTCGGCGTCGGGCACGCACAAAGGTGAGATCTTCGGTATCCCACCGTCGGAGACCGTGTGCACACTGGCAGGCATCAACATCTTCCGGGTTCGCGACGGCAAGGTCGTCGAGCGCTGGGGTCGAGTCGACGAACTCGGGATGCTGCGGCAGCTCGATGTCATCCCCGCTTGAGGGTCGTAGCCTGCGACCCGTGCCGGCGGCGTCGCGAGCGTGGAAGGTCGCGGAGCTGGAGCGGCTGGCGACGTTGGGTCTCGACGTTGCCGCCTTCCAGACTGAGGCGCTGCGGCGGCTGCGGTCGCTGATCACCATCGATGCGGCGTTCTTCGCGACCGTCGACCCAGAGACGCTGCTGTTCACCAGCGCGAGCTCCGAAGAGCCGCTCGTCGAGGCGGCCTCGCTGTTCCTCGACAACGAGTTCGGGCGTGACGACGTCAACAAGTTCGCGTCGCTGGCGAGCGCCGCCGATCCCGTGTCGTCTCTAGACGTGGCGACACGGGGCGACCGTGCCGACAGCGCGCGGTTCCGCGAGGTGATGGCACCACTCGGGCTCGGAGACGAGCTACGTGTCGCGTTGGTGTCGCGCGGCCAGTGCTGGGGAGTGCTCTGCCTACACCGCGCCGCGGCGGCTGCCGGGTTCGACGGCGACGAGATCGTACTCGTCAGGCACATCGCGCCACTCCTCGCCGACGGCATTCGCCAGGGCATCGCGGGGCAGCTGCGAGCCGCGACGACCTGGCGCCACCGGACGGCGCCGGCGTGATCGTGCTAGGCCCCGATCTCTCGGTTGTGTCGATCAACGCGCCGGCCGAGCGCTGGCTCGACGACATCGCGGGCGAGTGGCCAAGCAACTTCGACGTCCCGGTGCCGGTGATCGCCGCCGCGGCGCGCCTGATCGCGCCAGACATTGACGGCCCGGTCGAGTCGGCCGTGGCCCGGCTGCCCAGCAAACGCGGCGGCTGGATCAGCGTGCACGCATCGCATCTTCGAGGACACGGCCACGAGGAGGTGGTTGTGCTGCTGCAGTCGCCGACGACGCACGAAGTCAGCTCCATGGTCCTCGCCGCCTACGGGCTCACCCCCGCGCAACACCGCGTCGCCGCGCTCGTCCTCCAGGGGCGCTCGACCGCCGAGATCGTCGCCACGCTGCACATCTCGACGCACACGTTGCAGGAGCACCTGCGCGCCGTGTTCGACCGGTTCGGAGTCGGCAGCCGCCGCGAGCTCGTCGCCGCGCTGATGGCCTGAGCACGCGCTGCGACGGTGACACCTGCCACCGGACAGCGTCACCAAGTGCCGGTCGGGAGCGGGCAACTCGCGCGAGCACGGACAGCGCCGGTCAGGATCTGCGCGCCCTAATCGGCGATCTGTCGGGACGGCCAAGATGCGAGGGCGCACATAACCGCGGCAACGGCCAGCGCATAATCACGAACTTCAGCGCTCGGCTAGGAGGTGCCTTACCCTCGGCTGCGTGACGAGCGGCGCTGCGATCGTTCATCTCATCGGCTATCCCGGAGCCGGTAAGTACACCATCGCGCAGCAGTTGGCACGTGTTGCCGCGCTTGATGGCCGCCGTTTCGTCGTAGTCGACAACCACCACACGTCGAACGTCATCTTCGCGGTCCTCGACGTGGATGGTGTGCGTCCCGTAGCAACAGAGGTGTGGGACCGGGTTGGCGAAGTCCGCGAGGCGCTGTACCGAACGATCGAGGAGATATCGCCACCCGAATGGTCGTTCGTGTTCACGAACGTCTTGAGCGACGGAGATCCGACCGACGAGGCGATCGTGCGCCGCGTCGCGGAACTTGCCGCGACGCGAGGCAATCCGTACGTCCCTGTCCGCGTGATCTGCGCACCCTACGAGATCCTGCGACGCGTTCCTAACCCCGACCGGCAGCACCGGATGAAATGGATCGACCCTCGCGCCGTCCGTGCATTCATGGAGGAACACGAGTTGGTGAACCTCGACCAACAGTTGGCCCTCGAGGTCGACGTGACCACCGGCTCGGCCGAGGACGCCGCGCACAGCATCTTGGCGCACATCCGCAGCCTCGACTGACGCGCCTACCCGGCGTTGGGGGCGACCACGGCGTTCCCGCGCAGCGGGCGTCCAGCGCCATGATGTCCCTCGGGAGTACGCGGTTCTGTTGCCGAGGAGAAGCCATGGGATCAGTGGGGATTCGCCACGTCCACCTGTTGGTGGCTGATCATGAGCGTTCCATCGCGTTCTATACCGACGCGTTCGGTATGCAGGAACAGTTCCGCGACGGAGAGATCGTCTTCGTGGGCACGCCCGGAGGGGGCGACTCGCTCGCGTTGCACCGCGCCGCGACCGATGACGAACGAGCCCGGGTCGGTCGCCAGGGCGGCTTCGAGCACTTCGGCATTCACCTTGGGGACCGTTCCGCAGCCGGAATCGACCGTGCGGTCGAACTTGTCCGGAAGGCGGGCGGCCGTCTCCTCGATCGGGGTGAGCATGCCCCGGGTGTGCCGTACGCCTATGTCGCGGACGTCGACGGCTACGCCATCGAACTCTGAACGCAGTGACACGCGCTACTCCCACAGCATGTACGCGCTGCTCCCAGCCGGCGATGTGGGACGGCGCGACGCTGCTCGGATGCTGGTGATCGACGCCGCCAACGTGATCGGGTCTCGGCCAACCGGCTGGTGGCGCGACCGGCCGGGCGCAGCACGACGCTTCACGGAACGACTGCGGGCAACGGTGACCGCGGGACGGCTGGACCCGCCCGTGACCCTCGTGCTCGAGGGCCGAGCCCGGGCGGGAGCCGACGAGGCCGTCGTGGACGGCGTCGAGGTTGTACACGCGCCCGGCGAGGGCGACGACACGATCGCCGCCATCGCCGAGGCCCACCGCGAGGTGATCGTGGTCACGGCCGACCGGGAACTGGGCGAGCGGGTCCGAGCGGCCAACGCCGCGGTCGTCGGGCCGAGCTGGCTGCTCGACCAGCTCGTGGAGTGAACGTGCACGCGGAGGGACCGTGGCGGGATAACGGCACACCACAGCATCGGCGCTTCACTCGGCAGGGCTGATGGAAGTCCCGCACCCGGCGTTCGATGACACGATTCGCGGAGGACCATTCCGCCCTTGGTGGCTTGATCATCGCAACTCCCGATCCGAGACTGGCACGGTGTCGGAACGAGAGGTCGATGAGTACCTAGCGACGCTGGATGAACCCAAGCGAAGCAGCCTCGTGCGGCTGCGCAAGACGATCCTCGAGATCGTGCCGGATGCGGAACAGTGCATCGCCTACGGCATGCCTGCCTTCAAGCTGAATGGCAAGGCGGTTGCCGGCTTCGCAGCCTTCAAGAAACATCTCAGCTACTTCCCGCACAGCGGGTCGGTGCTCCCCGAACTCTGCGATGACCTCGTCGGATACACCACCTCGAAGGGAACCCTGCAGTTCCCTATCGACAAGTCGCTTCCAAAGGCCCTCGTGAAGAAGCTCATCGCAGTGCGCCAGCGGCAGCTTGAGAGGTCCTGATCTCTCAGCGATGTCCGGTTGACGCACACCCTCCCGGCGTTCGGGATCAGGGCCACCCAAAGCGGGTGCGTATCAGGCTGACGACGTCCTCGATTGCCATGTCGGTCGTGTCGATCCAGTCCGAGGTGACGACTTGTCGGATCTTTCCCTCCACGCCTCGATACAGGTGGGCGGTGTGCGTGCGTCGGCTGGCGTCGCGAGCGGCAATGACAGCTTCGGAGGCAGTGAGGCCGAGGAATGCCACCTCGTCGATGTCGGCGACACGCTCAAAGATCTGACGTTGCTCCAAACTCACGAGAACCTCATCGATCACGACGTCGAACCCCGACTGCACGAAGTTTGTAGCAACTGCCGCGGCGTTCCGTGTTCGTAGCAGGAGCTGACGGCGTGACTCCTCAGACCCCTCGGACGGCCAAACACGGCCGAGACGACCATGCGGAGTAAGTCGTCGGCTTCACATGAGCGCATCGATCCCGGCTGGCAGCGAGCTCGCCTCCGATCATCGACTTGCCCACGCCGGCGACCCCAGTGAGCACGATTGCCCGAGTCGTCATGCTCTGGAACCGAGGGCCACGAAAGGACTCATGTCCGTCGCAGCCCTCCGCACTTCACGACACAGGTATTCGCTCTCGAGGGCATTCACCGGCGGTCGCCAACGGCGGCGAGAACGACGGGGTGAACGGCGCCGTTGGTGAACACCGCCCGGCCCTTCGGGCGCAACTCCGATGACCCATCGAGGTAAGAGAACGAACCGCCGGCCGCCTGAACGATCACTGCGAACGCAGCGAAGTCCCACGGACCGCCCGAGAGCTGTACGCAAATCTCGGCCTCACCTTCCGCGACCATCAACGCTCCGTGCGTTGTCGGGGTAATTGGAGGTCCACACCGCACAATGAGCGGCCGCACGAGCTCCCGGTCCGCAGGTGTGATCGATTCGAGCGACGGGTGACAAACCCAGCGCGCGGTGTCGAGGTCTGTAGCCGAGGTGACGGAGACCTCACGCGGGGCTTGCCCCGTGCGCTGCGCCCACGCACCGACTCCCGCGGCCGCCCACCACCGCCCACCGAGCGCTGGGGCACTGGCAACTCCGACCACAAGATGTCCGTGGTCCGACAACGCGATGAGCGTGCCCCACGCCCGCCCGCCGGCGACGAAGCTCTGGGTACCGTCGATGGGATCCACGACCCACAGCCTCGGCCCCTCATCCGACAGCCCGGTCTCCTCGCCAAGGAAGCCGTCGTCTGGTCGAGTCTGTGCGACGAGGTGGAGTAATGCCTCCTCCACGGCGACGTCCGTTTCGGTAACGGGCGTCCCGTCGTGCTTGTCGGTGAACGCGACGGCTTCACCGGTGAAAACGGCCAGCGTCAACGCATCCGCCCGGTCCGCCATCAGTAGGGCCAGAGCCAAGTCATCCCCGTCGACCTGCACGCAAGCAGTCTGCATCCAAGCGCGTGGCCCATCCCCGAAGTGCCGCATGGTGATCGCCGCGGAGTCCGTCAGCCGGCGTTCTGTGACGTGTGTGTCGCGTGTTGCGCCGAGCATTCGGGGTCAGTCTGTGGACGCGCAATACCGAGCGGATCACGACCTCGCCAGCGTTGTCGGGATGCGAGATGTATCGGCAGTGAGGATGCACCTGCCGCGTTGTTGATGCTGATAGGCAGCGGCCAGGGTCTCACTCACCCGGTCTGACCGGTGTATCGGCCGACCCTCGCGAGAGGTGTCTTGTAAGTGATCTGTCGGCCGGGTGTGTGAGGTCCTGTTGTGCACGCACCGGACGAGCGTCCGTGACCGAAGAGGCGCCTGTGCAGAGGCCCCATCACTGTCCTGTCCGCCCGCCCGGCGGTGCGTGCCACTCCTCATCCGTTGACGCAGAAAGAGGTGGCATGGCCACGATGGCACGCGAGTCGCTCGGTCAGATGATCGGCGGGATCGACACGCACAAGCATGAACACGTCGCCGCGGTGATTGACGACCTTGGTCGCATCCAAGGGGTCGCGTCGTTTCCGACGACTCGTCACGGCTACCGGAAGTTGTTGAGCTGGATGCAGTCGCACGGCGAGCTCTTCGCCGTCGGTGTCGAAGGGTGCGGCTCATGGGGTGCGGGGGTGGCTCGTTATCTCGCGGCGCGCGATGTGCGCGTCATCGAGGTCAACCGGCCCAACCGTCAGAACCGGCGCCGCCGCGGCAAGTCCGACACGGTCGATGCCGAAGCCGCAGCGCGGGCCGTGCTGTCCGGTGAAGCGACCGTGACCCCGAAGTCCGGTGACGGTCCGGTCGAGGCGTTGCGCCAGCTGAGAGTGGCTCGCAACGGTGCGATGAAGTCTCGGACGGCGGCGGCGAACCAGTTGCACAGCCTCATCGACACTGCGCCCGACGCGTTGCGGGAACGGTTGATCGGGTTGACGTTGCGCAAGAAGATCGCCGTGATCGAACGGTGGCGGACCGGCACCGCGCACACTCCCGAAGTGGCGACCAAGCGCGCGCTGGTCAGCGTGGCGCGTCGGTGGCGGGCACTCGATCTCGAGACCCGTGAACTCGACCGTCACCTCCACACGATCCTGCGGACAATCGCGGCGCCGCTGCTCGCTCGTCACGGCGTCGGCTATGAGACCGCCGGTCAACTTCTCGTCACCGCCGGCGACAATCCCGATCGGATGCACAGTGAAGCGAGCTACGCCGCGCTGTGCGCAAGCTCGCCGGTCAACGCGTCGTCAGGAAAGACAAAACGACACCGGCTCAACCGAGGCGGTGATCGTCACGCCAACTCCGCGCTGTGGACGATCGTGCTCACCCGCATGTCGAACCATCCACCCACACGCGCCTACGTCGAGCGGCGAACCGCGGAAGGGCTCTCCAAACGCGAGATCATCCGCTGCCTGAAGCGCTACGTCGCACGCGAGGTGTTCCCGCTCGTCCGCAACATCGTGAACGAACACGACACGCCACTCGCTGCTTGACAAGCAGAGGCGCCCTCACTTCCGGGACAGTCTGTTGATGTCTTGACTGTGGGCTCTCCCGTGGTCGGCTGACCGGGATTCCGATTACCTTCGGCGCCGGCGCGGCGCAGAACTGAGGGGGGTTCGAACGACTATGCCCAAGCTCCGCAATTCGATGTTCACGCCTGTCGTGGGAGCGGTCAGAAGGGTCGCCTCTTCACGGCTGGCCATCGCTGTCCTCGCCGTCGCGGTAACAGCCGCGGCCGTCGGCGGAGCCGCCGCTGCGGCCATCCCTGACGAGGCGGGCGTCATCCACGGTTGCTACAACCAAGTAAACGGGGGGCTGCGCATCGTCGACTCGGGGGCGACGTGCAAGCCAGGTGAGGTGGCGTTGCCATGGAACCAGAACGGGGTCCAAGGTCCTGCGGGACCGCCAGGTCCTCCGGGACCGCCAGCACCGACCGCGGTCGCAGTCAGCCAGATCATCCCGCCTACCCCGATCGGACACGTAGTGTACGTGCCGGTGACGCTTCACCTCACCACGGGGACGTGGCACGTCACCGCGGAAAACGGAGGAGGCAGCGTCGGCGGTTGCCGCTTTACGGGGACGACTGGGACGATCCTTGGTGATGTCGTGGGTCGCTCCGGCAGCACACGCATGGATCTTCTCGTCGACGTGAGTGCAGCCAGCGCGACCGTGACTACGTTGTGTCCTCAAGACTCGCGGACGCAGATGCCGGTTGCTTACTCTCAGAACATCTTCGCCGTCCCCGTGGTAATGCAGCAGCAGTAGTCACGCCCACAACTTGTGCGCGTGACAGACGGCTCTGCGCCGCGCTATGTGGCCGACGATGAACGTCTGTGGCATCGAAGGGGTCGGGTAGAAGTGAGCCATAATGCCGGGTCTGTGCGCTGGTTGCTCGCCGGCGAACCATCCGGGAACGGTCGCCCACTCGTCACGGGCCCGGCTCGCCAGCGGCATAATGCCCGGGAAATCCGACTCTGGGAAGGGGCCTGCCGTGGGAACACGACTGCAGCGCTCGGCAGCCGTCGTCGCCGGCCTACTTATGGCGGTCGTCGCCGGCGTGACCGGGTCAGCGGAGGGGGCAGACGTCGCCGCCGCGGCACCTGCAGCGCGGACCGTGTTCGTCGGGGCCGCGTCGCGGTCGGTGCTCCCGACGGTCGATGGCTCGTACGCCTACCTCGACGTCGGAGCTTCCTGCCGCCGGACGACCGCGACTCCGCTCGGCATCTTCGTCCCCGAGTGGGACCAGGGCCAGGTCGCCGTCGGCAACGGCGACGATCGTTCCTTCTGGGTGCACGACGACCTGCGCCTGCGGGCGATGGCCATCGACGACCCGCGGAGCGATCGGATGGTCGTGCTCGTCGCGAGCGACCTCTACATGATCTTCCGAAACGACGGCGACGAGATCCGCGCCCGGGTCGCCGAGCGCCTCCCGGCGAACGTTCGCAAGCCCGTCGACGTGCTCATCGCGGCCACCCACAACCACCACGGGCCCGACACCGCGTTCGACGTCAACCACATCTGGTACGAGCACATGGTCGAGCAGGCGGCCGACGCCGTCCTCGACGCGATCGCGCAGCGGCAGCCAGCGACGTTTCGCGTCGCAACCGGCGAGCACTGGTTCGGCGCCGACGACGGCACCGATCCACAGATCATCGATCCGACGATGAACGTCCTTCAAGCGACGGCGCGCAACGGCCAGCGTCATCGCGACCGTCGTCCAGTGGAACAACCACCCGGAGTCGACCCTCGGCTGGGAACCGCCGGTGCCGACCGAGGACTGCGCCGCTGCTGACGGCGATGGGCGAGACCTGCGACACCGAGGGTCGTTACTTCACGGCCGACTTCCCTGGCGTCCTCGCCAACGAGCTCGGCGAGCAGTACGGCGGTGAGGTCCTGTACTTCTCCGGCGCGCTCGGCGTGATCATCGGTCCGGGTGGCGTGCCGGTGTGGGAGGTCGACGCCGACCATCCGCTCGGCGATCAGTACACCCCGCCGCCTGGTGCGGTCGCGGCCGACGGAAGCACCGACTACGCCGCAGAGAACTTCCGTCGGGCGACGATCATCGGCGAGCAGGCGGCGGCGAAGGCCTCCTCGTTGCTCGAGCGACGCCGAGCCCGTGGGCGACACCCGCATCCGCTACGCGGAGGAGCCGTTCTTCACGCGCCTGTCGAACATCGGGTTCCGGTACCTGTTGACCGTCGGTCCCGACGGCCGCACGCAGCTCGGTCACAACGTGCCGGTGCTGTACCACTGCCCGGCGACGGGTCCGAAGACCGACGAGACCTGCACGAGCGACGAGATGGAAGCCGTGGCCGATCCGGTCCTCGGGGAGGTCAGGGCGGGCGACCATCTCCGTTCGGCGGTCGGCTACCTCACGATCGGCTCCGACATCGCGATGGTGATGATGCCGGCGGAGATGGCCGGCGAGCTCGTCGTCGGCCTCCCCGCGGAGTTCCGCACGGATCCGGCGCGCTGGTACGACGGAGCCGCTCGACCGCCACGCGTTCGGCGACGCCTTCCAGACGCCCGGCTTACATCCGGAACCGCGTCGTCGCCACGCACTTGTTCACGATCGGCCTCGGCAACGACGAGCTCGGCTACGTGCTCCCCATCAGCGACTGGCGCGTCTTCTGCGTCGCCGATCTCCTCACCGGACAGACCGGGCACGTGCGCCGCGCTGCAATCTCGCCGGCGCCATCGAGTACCCGGATTCCGTCGCCGGCGCGACGTGCAAGGCGCCTCGCCGAAGATCCTTCGGCAGGCGACGCGCTCGAGGCGACCTACGGCCCCGACGTCCGGCAGGCGGTCGAGGCGTCGTGCCGGTACGGGCAGGCCCTCGGCGAGGCCGTCGGGCCACTACGAGGAGACGAACGCCGCCGGATGGGACCTCGCCGAGGACATCCTCGCCGCCGTTGCCGCCCTCACCGGTGATGCGAGCGCCGAGCAGGTGAACGCCGACTTCGCGGGATACTGGCCGGCGTTCCCACCCCCTGGCTGAACCAGCATGTCGACCCGCGACGGGCCGACTGCTACTGGCTCTGGCCGAGGCACGGCAGCATGTTCGCGCCTCATCCCCGAGGGGCAAGGGACGCTCGGATTGCCTACTCGTCGGTTGAACTGGGGGTTCTCGCTACGGTCGTGTTCGTGGATGAGGCACTCCGGGATCGGATTGAGAAGCACGTGCTTCGTTTCGTAGCGACGCCGTCGCGACAGTTCCCTGCGTTGCGCTTATCCGGTCAGGTCGATGCCGCGTTGCTGCGACTCGGAGCGCGACTCCGTGCGGACCGGAGAATCCGATGGCAATGCTTGACGGTGCTCGATCACGTTGACGGCGACGAGTCAGTACTGGTGTTTGTGGAGGCACTTGTCGGGGATGAAGTGCCAAGGGTGCGACGGCATGCCTTGCACGCGCTTTCGTGTGATCGCTGCAAGGCGGAGCCTGTTTGTGTGGACGTGGTGCCGATCATCGCTGCATGTTTGCGCGACGACGACAACGCCAAAGTCAGACAACAGGCCCGCGACCTGCTGGCGCACCATCTGCCTGACGAGCGCGCCGCGCGGGCACTCGTCGAGCATCACTGACGACGGCCCTCAGCCGGCGGTATGGGGCGGGCAACCCTGGGAGTTCCGGGGCACGCCTTAGGGGACACTCCAAAGTCGCTCGCGATGCACGAGTTAGACGCGCTTGGGGGCGGTCGTAACATCTGCGGGCTTGCTTCATCTCGTCCGCGGAGTCGGCGAGTAGTTGCTAGCGGCGGGGTCGATGGCCTCCAGCGCCTCAGGAACGGGCGCTCCAGCCACGCTAGGTGGTCGGGCTCGCCGTGGTGGTGCGTGGTGAGCGTCGTCGGCTCGGCGGATCGCGGTGTGCCGAACGTACTCCCGCGCGCCCTGTACGAGCGTTCGGATGTAGTGCAACCCTTCCGGGTCCGCCATCGCCCACGGTCCGCCGCATGCCACGAACACGGGCGACGTGTGTGCGAACACCGGCCGAGCCCATTCGTCGAGGTGGTTGTCGACGCCGAACGCGCGCACGGCGAGCCACGCGCTGCCGTCGATCGCGCACTCCTGCTCGCAGCGCCTGAACGCCCGCGCGTCCGACCTCTGCGCCTGCGCGACGACCTCACCGTTGCAGACCAGCTCGAGCGAGCGCAGCGGGAACACACTGGTCACCGACGCCTCCACCGATCACCGTGCCCGGTCCGGCCAGATCGATGTGTCGCCGAGCACCTTGCCGTCGACGGTGAACGAGAGCAGCGGCCCGCCCGACATGAACGTCCGCCCGCGGCGAACCGCTCGGCACCAGCCCTCGTAGGTGAGCTCCTCGTCGGCATCGAGCTGGGCATACGTGCGGTAGAGGCCGACCGGCACCCAGTTCGACATCTTGTCGGTGCCGCCGACGAGGGGCAGCCGGTAGCCGGCTGTTGAGGTAGCGGTAGTACTCGGCGAGCGCCGTCCGGACTCGCCGCGAGCGTCTCGACCGCGTCCGCCCGGCCGGTGGTGATGAGCACGGCGGGTTCGCCGTTCGGGTTCGGGAAATGTGCCGCGACCACCGTCCCGCCCTGCGCGTGAACGCGATCGGCCCAGTCGGACAGCGTCGTGTCGAGCGCGCCTCCGAGGTTCGGCTTCGTCCGGGCCATCGCTGGACCACGGCATCACCGGACTCTTCATACCCCACATCACCAGGTGGCCCAGGACGTGCTGACGGTTCTCCTGGCCGACGTAGGTGAAGTAGCCGCCGCCGTCGATGACGGCCGGTCTGGCCGCGTGAAGTCCTCGGTGTTGGTGAACAGCGCGCCCCACTGCGCCTGCAGCAGGTTGACCACGCGCAGATCCTCGCCGAGCTGCTCGAGCTGCGCGCCGGCGTGGACAGGAAGTGCACATGCGAGTCGCCGGACACCAGCCCGTAGCCGCCATATCCGCGTTCCGGCGCAGGCGCAGGGTCAGCTCCCGCTGACCGGGCTCGATCCGGACCGTCTGGCGCAACGGTTCGTACTCGAAACCGCGCGCGATGTCGACCAGCACGTCACCGCGCGGAAGCCAGCCCTGGCAGGTGCCGTCGATGTAGGCGTACGTCGTCTCGCCGAGGCGTACGTCGCCGCCGACGTCGTAGTGCCAGCTGCCGAGGTTCTGAGTCGACGTGCTGGTGGTGGCCGTGCGGCTGGTACGGCACGCCCGCAGATGAGCGGAAGTGCACGCGGCACGGCACCGGCTTGCCGGTCGCATCGTCGAGGACCGTGACGTGCACCCAGTTGCGGCCGGGATCGGCGAGCTCGACGCGGACGCGGTCGCGTGCTGGCGTGTCCGTCGCGCTCGACGTCGCCCCATCGCACCGCGACCCAGCTCGTTGCCGTCGTGCCGGACCGTGAGCGTCGCGGACGGCACGGCCGCGACGGCCGCGTAGGCCGGACTGGAGTGCGGCCGCGAGTCCCGACGCGCCCCACCCGGGACGGACGTCACTTCCTCCGTGGGGAGCCTGTGCGGGTAGGTGGCGACGCCACGGTCGACTTCCAGATCGAGTGTCCCGCTCCGCTGCGCGGCCTCGGGATCGGTGACCACCAGCCGAACAGGACGCGCCGGCCCTGGACGAAGGGATGCTCGTCGAGATGTCCTAGCGTGACCGCGGCAACAAGCACAGACGACCCGCCCAGCGGGATGAGCTCGAGATGTTCGATCGACTCGTTCGGCTTCGGGTTCTCCCAATACCAGAGGTAATACGAGCTCGCGTCGCCGCTGGTGTGTTCCGTCAGCCTGGCGCCGGCGAGCCCCCACGGGCCTTCGAAGCGGGGCAGGTTGCCGTCGAAGGTGTCACTGACGGCCAGGTACGGAGACTGTCCCCATGCCGTCGGCACGACCTGGATCTCGAAGCGCTCTCTGATGGCAACGCGGCTCGTGCTGCCATCGCCGAAACGGAAGGCGTACTCCGCCACCGCCGTGCCCGCGCCGCCACCCGCGGCACCCGTCGGCGCAAGCAGCCGGTGCGCGACGAGCACACACCACGCGGAGTTGATGATCTCAACCGATACCGGCCCGTACTGCGGCACGACAAAGCACGTCTCCTTGGCCGGCGGATCGGAGCCGACGAGGAAGGGCAGGCCGCGAAACGTCACGGCACCGAGGGCGACATCGCCCGGTGCGTCACCCAGTACCTCGACCCCGGCGTTGCACACCGACGCTAGAGAGACCGGCTCGTAGTCGGGCATAGGACGGATCGTAGAACGGAGGTTCGGCGGCGCCCGAGGCTTTCCGGCGCCAGAGAGTCCTGGCAGTCGTGCTCTCCCTCGCCACGCATGGTCGACGCGCACCGCCGCCACCAGCGGCGCCGACTCGAGAGATCGTCATGCTCTCCACGACATCTCGGCAGACCCGTAGCCGGCGTTCTGGGTCAGGTCAGCCCGCCCACGAACACGGCGGCCGGGCCTCGAATCGCTCGTCGCGGCCGCGTCAGCGTGGCCGGATCAGGGCGGCGCGCTCGGCATCGGCCCCAGCCCCGGATGCACAACCGGCCAAATGGTCGTTGACGACGCCCAAGGCCTGCATCGCCGCGTACACGGTTGTTGGTCCGACGAAGCGGAACCCACGCTTGCGGAGATCCTTCGACAGCGCGGTCGACTCGGGAGTGCTGGCCGGCAGCTCGGAGAACTTCGTGGGCGGGCGCGTTCTAACCGGCTCGTACTGCCAGATCAACGCGGCCAGCGATCCTCCTGACTGCCGCAATTCGAGCGCGGCGCGCGCGTTGGCGATGGTCGCCTCGATCTTGCCGCGGTTTCGCACGATCCCAGCGTCACCGAGGAGCCGCCCCAGGTCGCGCTCGTCGAACGCGGCGACCGCCTCGATGTCGAACCTGGCGAAGGCGCGCCGAAAGTTGTCGCGCTTGCGCAGGATCGTGAGCCACGACAAGCCGCTCTGGAAACCCTCCAGGCAGAGCTTCTCGTAGATCCGGCGGTCGTCGACCACGGGCCGGCCCCACTCGTCGTCGTGGTACCGGCGATATTCGGCTGGGTAGTCCCAGGAGCATCGGGCGACACCGTCATCGCCGATCGAGACGTCAGGCATGCGGACAGCATCCCGCTCGGTCGAGGCGAACCACCAGCTACACCGACGGCATGCTCGCCACCAGAGGTTGAGTCATTCCGCTCGGTTCGCTGTCGCGACAGGCATTACCGAAATGCGGCTCGAGACGACACGAACGCCACTCATCCGGTGTTCGGGGGCGGTCCAACGCGCCAGCCGGTCGGGATGACGCAAGCCCTCGGCGCTGAGCCCCAGCGAACGGCCCGTGAAGGTGCTCTGCCTCAGCGAGGTCCGTGCAGCGCGGTGCTGCCGGTCCGCGACCGCGACTGCGGGCCATCGCCACTCGCGCGGGGGCAATTCGTCGGCTAGTGCGAGCTGCGCGAACTACAACTCTCGGCGTGATCGAGATCCCGGCGACGCTGCGCAAGGCGCGTACGGTCGCGAGCGAGACGGCGTGGCTCGACGCCGTGCCCGACCTCGTAGGCGAGATGGCATCGCGGTGGTCGCTCGAGATCGGGCGATCGCTCGACGGCTTCGGGGTGAACGCGCTCGTCGTCGAGGCGACGACGAGGGAGGGCATCGCCGTGGTGCTCAAGATCGCACCGCCCAGCGATCTCGAGAAGCTCACGCACGAGGCAACAGTCCTGCGGCTCGCCGAGGGTGAGGGCTGTGTTCGCCTTCACGACGCCGACTTGGTTCGCCGTGCCCTGCTGCTCGAACGGCTGGGGCCATCGATGTACGACCACCGCGTGCCACGCCGGAGGCGCCACGAACTCCTCCTCGATGCCGTGCTGCGCGTGTGGCGACCCGTCGACTCGAGCGTCCGTCTGCAGAGCGGCTCGGAGAGGGCGCGCTGGATCGTCGGACGGCTCGAGCAGCTCTGGGTCCAGACCGATCGCGCATGCACGGAGCGCGTGCTCGTCGACGCCATCGCTTGCGCCGAGCGGCGCGCCGCGGCCCACGACGACGGCCGCGCCGTCCTGTGTCACGGCGACCTCCACGAACTGAACGCGCTGCGGGCCGACGACGGCACGTTCAAGCTCATCGATCCCGAGGGCGTGATGGCCGAGCGCGAGTTTGATCTGGGCGTCCTCATGCGCAACGCGCCGGGTGAGGACAATCTGCACGAGCGCGCCGACTGGCTCGCCGCCGCGACCGGATGCGACCGCACCGCCATCTGGGAGTGGGGTACCACCGAGCGAGTGCTGTCCGGGCTGTGGTGTCGCCTGATCGACTTCCAGCCCCACGGCGACCGGCAGCTGGTTGACGCCGAACGCTTCTGCGCGGCATGAGGGATCGAGGTCGACGGGATCGTTCGCAACAAGGAGCGCGTAGCCGGCGCGTCCGAGTGGGTCGACGCCGTCCACCGGGATCTAAACGGAGCGAAGCCCGCTGAGCGCTGCGGAGTCCCGCAGAGCTGCTGGACTGGGCGGTGTGGAAGACGTTCACTGCCGCCCGGCCGGGTTTGAGGACCTTCCCTTTCTCGCGACGATGCTCGGCGAGGCAGCTGTTTGGCGCCCAGACAAGCCGACGCCCACCGCCGACGAGGTGATGGCCGATCCGCGATACGCGATGTACCTCACCGGATGGCCGACGGAAGGCGACTATGGGCTGGTCGCCGAACAAGACGGACCGGTGGGCGCAGCCTGGTACCGCACCTACACCGAGGCGAACCATGGCTACGGCTTCGTCGCAGAGGATGTGCCCGAACTGTCGATCGCAGTCATCGCGTCGCGTCGGCACGACGGAATTGGACGACGACTCCTCGTTGGCCTCATCGACGCCAGCCTGGCTCAGGGGTACTCAGCCATAAGTCTCAGTGTCCGCGAGGAGAATCCTGCGCGTGGCCTCTACGAGTCGGCTGGCTTCGTGCTGATCGAGAAGCACGGAACCTCCTGGACAATGGTCCGACACGCGGGTCAATCAGACTGAGCTGCTTCCCGCCGGATGGTCGGTGACTCATCCGCCGCGCTGACATAGCAGCGGGTTGTACGCCGAGGCTCGCTGGGGCATCGCCCCCGAGGTGCCGGTCGTCGGCAGGTCTGCGTCGCGTCCCTGAATATCGTCCCGACAGCACGGTCTCGAGCGCTGCGGAGCCGGCGTTTGGTGGCGGTGGGCACCGACCGGTGTCAGACCCAGGATTCGAGGCCTGGCGCCGGACCTCGACCGAGCGTCCAGGCCATCAACGAGCGCGGATCCGCACGATTGGCGAGACCTGCAACCAGCCTCGGAAGAGCACGGTCAACCAGTTCCTGTGGCCAGTCGGCCGGAGTGTGGCCTATTGCAAGGTCGACGAGATGGACCTCGACTTCCCACCAGCGATGAAACGGGAGTCGCGCTACGGGATGCTCGTCGCCTCGGAGAGACCGGACAGGTCGGTTCCAGGAGTCGTCGGGCAGTGATACGAAGGTGGCATCAAGCCGCTGTGACCAACTGATGACGTCGTTGATGAGCACGTTTGCTGGTCGTCCTGCGCCCGACTCAATCTCCGAGGCGCGACCCTCGGCACCACCCACGTACTGATCGATGACCTCACCACGTGTGGTGGCTTCGATTCGGTGGAACATCGCCTCTGCATTGCGCGCCAGGTGCGTGAGCACGTGTCCGACACTCCAGGCAGGCAACAGCGACGGTTCTCGGACAACCTCATCGGTCAGGCCCTCGATTCTGGCGGCTAGCCGCGCGTGAGAGGCCCGGCAACCTTCGATCTCGACAGTGAGCATCTCCACTACGCGGCAGGCTACGACCCTGACGTTGTTCGCAGGCCGCTGCCCCCAAGGTGCCGGTAGGTGACGCACCGCAACGCCGTGTCCGTCGCGGCGGTACGTCGGGTTGACGACCCGAACGTCAGTCCTCCTAGACGATGCATCGACGACGCTGACCAGGGCACCTGTCCTGACCACGGCGCTGACACGATGACCTGTCACCGTGATGTCACCCACTTGGTGACACGGTGGTGACAACCGAGGCCCTCCCCGGCGAGCAGAAAGGGCCTCTGACCTGCATTTGTTGGTGGCGGGGGCGGGATTTGAACCCGCGACCTTCGGGTTATGAGCCCGACTTGCAGTCGGACCGCCTCAGCCCCAGGCGGGACCGCTCGTACCCATCAGTCCTGGTCACGAGCGATTTGTCAAGAGCCGAAGTCCCGCCCGTGGGCAGCTGTGGAACGTCGTGGCTGCGAGTCCTGGTGACAAGTTGGTGACACACACCGTTCCCGTCGTCGATCGAAGACTCGTATTGCCGAACCTATGGCAAGCAGCCGAGGAGAGCCCGCGCCGCGTCGCCGACATCGTCAACATCTGCTCGATCGCCGGGCGCGTCGCCTGGAATTCCCACTATTTCGGTCCGCCGGCCTTCTTGTCGGCGGCTATCTCGTTACCGAGGTCACGCAACTGCTCGCGATCGAGCTTCTTCTTCAGTTCCGGGAAGATCTCCTGTTCCTCTTCCTTGACGTGATGACGGATACCCGCGGTCAGCATCGCCACGCCAGCACCGAAACCGGGCTCGTCGACCAACTCCTGCAGCTTGACGAGGCCGTCGCGCGCGAGTCCGTGCTCGATCTCGGCTTCCTGCTCCTCCTCACGACCGACGACCTGCGCAATGAGTGGGTACACCCGCGCCTCTTCGATCTTCATGTGGAGGGTGAGCGCGCCCACGAGCTTCTCGACAGTCGAGCGCCGACGTGCTCCGGGCTTGCTGTCAGCCAGGGTCTTCAGCATTGTCGCAGCTTCGCGGTGATCCTGCTTCAGCAGTACCACTGGATCGTTCATCACACTCCTTCGAATGTTCGTCCGTCAGGCGAAGAGGCTCACGCCACCGGGACCCACGAGCAGCCCGACCACGATTAACACGACTCCATAGAGGACGGCTCCCCGCACGATCGTGACGATTCCCGAGATCACGAGAATCACCGCGATGAGCCAGAGAACAAACTCCATTGCTTCCTCCTTCGTCGGGGCAGGTGGACGTGAGACACCGCGCGGGTCAGTCGCGGTGGAGCTTGTCCTTCGCATCGTCGACACGGTCTTCGACCCAGTCTTTGGCGTCGCCGAGCTTCCTCTTGACGCTCCCGGCCGCTTGGTCGGCCTTGCCTTCGCGCTTGAGCTCGTCATCGTCCGTGAGGTCGGCGACGGCCTCCTTGGCCTTGCCCTTCATTTCGTCTGCAGTACCAGCCACGACTTCTCCTCTACGTTGCGCATTTTCGTACTGCAATCAACATCGCAGAGCCGGACGTTGCGCGACACCCCCGATCGGGGGTTCTTGCACGCGAAGCGGGTGTTGCAGATCAGAGATCGGCTGGTTGGTACCGCTGGAACGCTCCGGATCGTCGCACGTAGTTCGTCGCCTCGACGCGGTTGCGCAACCCGAGCTTCGCGAACGCTTGCCCGAGATACCCCTTTACCGTTTCTGAGCTGAGGTACAACGCAGCCGCGATCTCACGGTTGGAAAGACCCTCCGCCGCGAGCACCACAACTTGGCTCTCACGTTGGGTGAGGCCATCTTCGTTGCCGGGCCAATCGAGCTCCGCACTATCAGGTCTGCCTGACTCAGCTGCGGTCACGAGTTCTTCTCCGTGCCGCGACGCGGACGATCGCGTCGGCGATCTCCGCGCCGGAGAGGCCTTTCGAGATGAATCCGGTCGCGCCTGCGGAACGGCCTTCGGCGATCAGCTCAGGGCTGAGATCGAGCGAGAACATTGCGACGTGGGAGATCTCCGGAGTCTCGGCGAGTAGCTGCAGCGCAGGCGCCGCGATACCGACCCTTCCGTAGGTGTCGTAGAGAGCCACGTCGATCGGTGTGTCGATCGGATCACCGATGACGATGCGGTCACACACGTCGAGCTGCTGGGGAAACTGGCTGAGCAGTCGAGCCACGCCCGCGACGACCAGCTCGTAGTCGTTGACCGCGGCGACTCGCACCCGTCCACCAGCCATGTGGCAGTTCTACCAGCTGATGCTGGCCCAGATCCCCCGATCCGGGGTGTCACACCTCCTCTCCGCCTGGTAGCTGTGGGTCGAGATCCCACCAGCGGGCGGAATTGGGCCGACAACGGTATGAGGCCGCCGAGCGCGGAGGTCGAAGCCTGACCGGCGCTCCCGTTACGAGAATCGGAATATCCTGCGGAAGGCCGCCTACTCGTGACTGAGCTCTGGAAGCGCAGCGAACGGCACGACCGCCGGCGACTCGTACTCAAGCGAGTCGCGGCGCGGGGTGTTTCCTCCGCTCGCCCGCCGCGCGCCCGGCATCATATTCGTGCCCATGGCGGCTCTGATGTGTGCGCCGTAGTGTCCGCGACGAGTCGTGGTGTTACGTCAGTTCTCGAACGGTGCCGATGGCTTCAGCGCCATCGCGAGCGAACGCGGTGAGCTGCGCGCTGGCGACGCGCACTGGATCGACGCAACGGATCCGGATGAGGCGGAGCTCGTCGGCGCGGCTCGCCTGCTGGGTCTCTCGAACGCTGTCGTCGCGTGGATGCAGGCTGCGAATGCTTCGACCCTCGCGGGTGCCGTCGACGACGCATTGATGTTCGTGTTCACCGCGCCGACCGTCGACGGAGCCGACGGCGATCGACCGATGAGCACAACGATCGTCTTCGCAATGACGAAACATCAGACCTTCACCGTTCACGACGACATCGGCGAGCGCGTCGTCGTAGATGCCGCGCGCCGAGCCGCCGGGCAACGTTTGGGCAATGAGCCTTTCGTCGCGGTCCTCAGTGTGATCACCGAGATCGTCGACCGCTACGACGGCGTCGTCACCGAACTCGGCGCGAGCCAGCAAGCGCATTCCTCCGAGATCGTAGGCGCGTCGGACGGTCGTCAATCGGCGAAGGACGTGGTCGCCCACGGGCTTCGGCTGGCCGTCGACATCGGCGACCACCAAGCACGGCTGCGCCGCCTACGACAGACGGTCGCCCGCCTGCGCGCCTTGACGAGTGGCCTCGATCTCTCGTCGTCGGTGGCCGGCTCCATCGAAGCGTGCGCACGGGCGCTCGATGCGCTGGACGCCGATCTCGATGCGTTGAATCACCGCCTCGAGATGGCCACCGACGCGCAGCTCAGCCTGCTGTCTTCGCGCCAAGGGGAGATCAGCAAGACCATTGCCGCGTGGGCCGGCATCTTTGCCGTCAACGCGGTCATCACGGGCTGGTATGGGATGAACATTGCTCATCTTCCCGGCTCCGGGTCGTGGGCCACGGTCGCGATTATCATGGTGTGCGTGTCGGCGGCGTTGATCGTGCAGTTCCGCCGTTCCGGCTGGCTCTGATTCGCTGCGGGACTCGCTCCTGACCGTCCGAGGCAGCGGTCGGCGTCCACCCGGCCGCGCCCGGGCAGTGCCGAACATCAGTATCAGACGCGGGCGCTCGGAATCACCTCGCGCTCGACTTGGGCATCGACCGCGACGACGTGGTGAACGCGTACGGCGACGCCTCGGAGCGGGCGATCGACCTCTCTGATGTGAACGGGCGCGTGTTCGTGAACAACGTGTCGCTCGGGATCTACACCGAGATCATCGGCTCCCCCGAATATCGCGACGCGAAGGTGGGAACGACGCTCGCCGCGTTGCCGAAGGTGCTCGGTCCCGGGTCTCGACCGTACGACCTTCAGTTCGAGGGGCCGACCGGTGAACGACACGCCGGCGCGCACCTCGTCATGATCTCGAACAATCCCTACGGGACCGACAACCTCGAAGCCTTGACGAGCCGGCCCCGCCTCGACACAAAGCGGCTCGGCATCATCTCGCTCGAACTCGCCGACGACCGCGCGGCGTCGAGGTTCCTGACCGCAATCGGAACTCGCCACCCGGAGCGGTTCGACGGCTTTGCTTCGTGGACTGCGACAACGTTCGAGGTGCGATCAGGCTCGCGCATCGACGTCGGCCTCGACGGTGAGTCGATGTCGATGGAGGCGCCGCTGCGGTTCTCGATCCGAGAGCAGTCGTTGCGTGTGCGCCTGTCGGATCGAGCGGTCGGCTACTCGCCCGCGGCCCGCACGCTCAGCTGGCGCGCCGCCGCCCGTGGCGTCTGGCGCGTCGCCCGCGGACGACCGGTCGGGATGGAGTCGGAATGAGTCTTTGAGGCCAGCAGCGGTGATCGGGCCGTCATCATCGGCCACCCGTTCGGGGGCATCGATTGGTGGCGGGGGCGGGATTTGAACCCGCGACCTTCGGGTTATGAGCGCGCGGAATCGGTCGTCGAGCCTGCAGGCACTGATGCCGTCGCGATCCGTCTCAGCGGTCGTAGTCGCAGGTCACGACCGAGTTCGCCTCGATCGGCGTGCCGTCTCGTGGGCGCACGTGTGCAGCCGGTCCTTCGTGGAGTGATGACAAATCTGATGACAGACCTTCCGTGCGGACCCAGACACAACCTAGAACCGCCAACACTGCACCGCGTCCGGCGACGACACCGCGCGCCCACGAACAACATCGCAACCAGGTCTTGACAACAAAGAGGTGATCGATCCGGCCTCGTCGAGTGACGCCAGATGGTGTGCCTTCTTTAGTCCGGGGGCTGAGGGCGTGTCGGTGGGCGAGGCGAACCTGGGGGATGAGGGCGGGTCAGTCGTTTGAGGGCATTCGCTGGCGCGTTCGGTTCGGCGCGAGGCTCGGCGTCGTGATCGACGTTCGATTCGCGCGGGCGTCGGACGGAACGCATGTCGCGTACGGGGTTCTCGACGCGGATCGCTCCGTCGACGATGTCCGTGACATCGTCATGGTGTCGGGCGGGATGGTCCCGATTGAGGTGTACGACCAGGAGCCTGGGTTCGCTCGGATGCTCGACGGGCTCAGGGCGCTCGGTCGTGTGGTCGTTTTCGACCGGCGCGGGCTCGGTCAGTCTGACCCGATCCAGGAGTGGGACCGCAACGTTCTCGACCAGTGGGCCGACGATCTCGCAGCCGTTGTTGATGCCGCCGGAGCGCGCGACGTGGTGCTCGTGGCCTGGGACGGGTTCGGAGTGGCGACGCGATATGCGGCAACCGAGCGCGAGCGGGTGTCGGCGCTGGTGCTTTACGAGCCGTTCCTCGCATCGGACGACGATTGGGAGTCCGGGGCGCAGCGCCGCGGGCAACGCAATGAGGCCAACCAACGAGGCGAAAATGACATCCTCGCCGAGGTTGCACCCAGTCGAATCGCAGATCGTGACTTCCGCGAGTGGTTTGCACGTGCAGGGCGTATGGGCGCGAGCCCATCGACCGCTCTCCGCATCTGGCGGTCTGTCCTAGGCGCTTTTCCGAGTGAGGCCCGCTACGACGAGGTTGTTGCTCCCACGTTGGTACTCCATCGTCGAGACAACGCCTTCGCGTTCGACGACGTCTTGCGTCTCGCCCGCGAATGGATCGCCGGGGCCACGACGGTCGAGTTGGACGGTCGTGACCATTTCCCCTTCGTCGGCGACGTCGACGCGCTGGTCGCGGAGATCGCGACCTTCGTTGTGGGCGAACATCGACTCCCGCCTCCCCAGCGGCTCGTGACAGCAGTCCTGTTCACCGATCTCGTCGGCTCGACGCAGCGGGCCGCCGCGCTCGGCGACGCGGGCTGGAAGTCGCTGCTCGATCGGCATGACGCAGCCGTGCGCGCCACCGTCGGACGCAACGGCGGCTCGATCATAAAGACCACTGGGGACGGAGCGCTCGCGTTGCTCCCATCAGCAGGAGCGTGCCTGCGCGCCGCCGAGACGATCCTGCGTGACCTCGCCGCCGAGGGACTCCAAGTCCGCATCGGTGCGCATGTCGGTGACATCGACCGCCGCGGAGACGATGTCTCAGGCCTCGCTGTCAACATCGCGAGCAGAGTGATGTCCAAGGCGCAACCAAGTGAAATCGTGGTGACCGAATCGATTGTTGCCTCAGTCGTCGGGCAACCCATCAAGTTCCTGTCGCTCGGCCTGCACGACCTCAAGGGCGTACCCGGCACCTGGCACCTCTATCAGGCCAACCCAAACCACTCAGTGAGAAATGCATAACTGCCGATCGGCATCCGTTCACAAGTGCGGATACCGGATGCGGTCGTCCGGCGGGATGCGCACTGGTGGCACGCATGGGTGGCCCAATCGCGGGCTGCTCGGTCATGTTGAGGTCGGTACGGTCGCGCTTGGTCTATGAGGTTGCCGCTACTGAGTACGGAGCGTTTGGTTCTGCGCCGGTGGACGGAAGACGATCGGGACGGCTTCGCGCAGATCAACGCGGACTCCAGAGTCATGCTGTACCGGTTCAAACCGCTCACCCGGTCGGAGAGCGATGAGCTCATCGACGCCATCGAAGACTGCTTCGATAAGTACGGGTTCGGCGAGTGGGCGGCGGAGGGACGCACCGATGGCCGGCTGATCGGCTTCACTGGGCTCGAAGTAGCCGGAGGGGACATGCCGTTTCGCCCGTTGGTTCACATTGGCTCGCATCTCGCAGTCGACGCGTGGCGTCAGGGCTACGCCACCGAAGGGGCGGCAGCAGTGCTGGACTTCGCGTTCGGTGAGGCTGGCTTGTCCGAAATCGTGGCTCACACCACGGCCCGCAACAAGCCGTCCCGGGCCGTGATGCATCGGCTGGGCATGACCCATGATCCCGCCGACGACTTCGACGGGCCGTGGTACGCGGACGGGCATCCGAACCGCCGGTTCGTGCTCTACCGACTGCAGGCCGCGGCCTGGACGGCTCGCCAGTCCACCAACGACTAACCCGGCAGGGACGAGTGAGGTAGGCCGCTGGTTTGGTTGTCCGTGCTGACGCCGGGCGCGGGGCTTTCGCTTTCTCGCCCATCGTGGCGTTCGTTCAGCAGCGGTCTTCCTTGCCAGCGGCCCCCTATCGAACCGTGCGTGCGGTTCTCCCGCACACGGCTCTCCGACACCGTTCATCGTCAGGCATGCGCAGTCGTTGCCACGTCGGCCCATGCCCTCCACAGAATGTCGCTGCGGGCGACGTGGTCGTACAGGGCGGGGAACCGTCGGGCCGGTTCCTGCTTGGCGCTGCGATAGAGCACACGTTGAAGGTTCGGCACTCATCAGGTTCCTCCACTTCTTCGCCATGCACCGGTGAAGCAGGGGCCCTTCTGTGAGCGATCACTGAAACTCGCGTTCTGAGATCACGCGAATTCGCGTTGAGGATCGGGTTCCTCCTGGCCTGATCATCCACCCGCGGGGCGGGTGGCCCTCCAGCGTGTCGAGCGACCAAGCCACGACGCGACCGGAGGGGCCGCCGCTCATGTTGAACCAGGAGGACTATGTGAAGGTGATTGGACCTGCATCGGCAGGGTTGGAGCATCAAGGAGATCGCGGTCGAGCTGGGCTATCACCCGGCGACGGTCGCGAAGCATCTCAAGGCGGGTGGTCCGCCGGCACCGCGTGTCGTGCTCGATTCGGATCGGGTGATGACGTTGCGGTGGCGGCAACGCGTCGAGCAGCTGTAAGAAGCGCATCCGCGGCTGCTGGCTATCAGCGTGTTCAACAAGATCCGCGTTGAGGGCTACAGGGGCTCGTATCGCACGGTCGTGCGGGCGGTGCGGGTCGTCCGCGGCCCGCGGTTCCGAGCGGCGTCGGCGGTGTCGGTGCCGATCCACACCGACCCGGGCGAGGAAGCCCAGTTCGACTTCTGCGACCTCTCCGACTGGGCGACCCAGTGGGGCGGGAGCTCACCGTTGTTCTGCTTCGGCGCGATCTTGTGCTGGTCACGGGTGCGCCTGTGGTGCTTCACGACCAGCCAGGATCACCGTCGACACGACGCTACCCGTGCCGCCATACGAGCAGATCCGGGAGCAGCTCGCCACCATGATCAGCAGCCTCGTTCTCGCCGCCGGTACGAGACTGCCGACGATCCGTCAACTCGCAGCGGATCTCGAGATCGCACCCGGCACCATCACACGCGCCTACCGTGAGTTGGAAACGGCGGGGCACATCGTCAGCCGTGGACGCCACGGAACTTTCGTTGGCGAAGCACGCGCCTACCAGCGAGCCGAACGTCGCGCACTACTCAATGCTGAAGCGGAACGCTTTGCGCGAGTGGCCACCCAGGTTGGGCAACCGATCAGGAGATCCATAACGCGCTGGACAAGGTATTCGGACAGCGGACGACGACTACATAAGCGTTGCCGAGCGATGATGGCGAGATTCTCCAACGCTGGGCCCACCGGATGACGGACCGCCGCCACGCTGCAGTCGCGGATGGTCCCCTACTTTGGCCGCTGCATCCGATAGCGATTGAATCGCTCGCCGCGCACATCAACCTCGCCGTCAGGAACGAAACCCAGTCGGCCGAGCGTCGCCTTTCGACTCTGCGGGAGCAGAGCCGTTACCGACTCCAACTCCATCTCCTCGAACGCCCGGCGGATGATCTCAGCCAGAATCAGGCGACCGGAGCCCCAGTAGCGAGGCAGCAAGACGATGCCGACGTCAGCATCACCCTGCTCATGCTGGAGGCCACCCCAACCTGCGAACTCGCCATCGACAAAGAACGCCCACGGTCCGTATCCAAACTCATCCCACTGACCTAGCTTCCCGGCGAGCCACTCGGCACATGCAGATTCGTCGAACCCAGGACCTGAGAGCGGAAGGTGCCGCGTCACTTTCGGATCCGAGTTGAGCCTGATGTAGTCGGCGATGGAAGCGACGCTCATCGGGCGGAACTCGAGCATCCGTGGCCCGCTCACTCGCCGAGAGTATGTCGGGAGGGGCCGCCCGTTCGGCCAAACCTAGTGCCAACGGGATCTGCTGGTTCGTGAACGCGATGGACGCGCGAGCTGCGAGCAGTTCGTGGCTGTGCGCCAGGCTCGCGTCGCCCCACCTTTCCCAAGGCCACCTTCGATGTCACCGACCAACAAGTCCACACGATCACATATGACGGCATCCCCTCCGTCCTCAACTGGTCACCGGACGGAGCATGGCTGTACGTGGGCGACGGCGGAGGGATGTCCCTGTACGGTGCGGATACTGGGCTGGTCCGCAGAGTCGACGATGCTGTACACCCCATCGGAAGTATGGACGTCGTCGTGCTCGACACCGGCTAACCGCAAGAGCCGGCTTCGGCGGTAGCGCATACGTGATCGCGATGAAGCAGCTGCTGCTGCTTGCGTGACGGCTTGACGTCGGGTCGGGCGGGCGCCGAGGTGTGGGAGTCCGATGGTGATGACCGCGAAGAGGGCCTCCTCTCGTCGTGGGGTTTCGAGTGCGACGACACTCGAGCTCGCCGTGCAAACGGCATCCATGGGCCGCGGTACGGAGGCACTCCAAGCACTGGCGAAGGCACGACGACTGGATGAGCAGGTCGGCCAGCTGCCTGGCTCATACATGCTTGGCGCCGCTGCGGTCGTCCACCTCGCGTGCGGCGAATCGGCGCTCGCGACCGCCTCGCTAGGCGAGACCGCCACAGGGACATTCCGCCGGCGGCCAGGGGGCCGCAGCGCCCGAGTCCGCACCTCGGTCCTCACTGCCACCACCGAGCTCCTCGCCGAACACGGCTACGACGACCTCTCCTACGAGGAGGTCGCCCAACGCGCCGACGTGCACAGGGCGACCCTGTACCGGTGGTGGCCAACCAAGGCCGACCTGGTCCTCGACGCGACGCTCACCCAGGCCGGTTCCGTGGTGCAGATGCGTGACACCGGTGACCTCGAGGCCGACGTCCTGGCGTTTCTTCGCGCCGTCGCTCGCAACGTGACCAGCCCGCTCGGACGAGCGCTTCTCATCGCGACCGCTCGCTCCCACAGAGACACCGCGACCGACGAACTGCGCAAGCGGTTCTGGGACGAGCGCTTCAGGCTCGCCGCGGCACGGCTCGAGCACGCGAAGACCTCCGGACAACTTCCCTCCGACGCCGACCCAGCCGTGCTGGTCGAGGCCCTGATCAGCCCCATCCACTTCCGTGCACTGATCACCGGAGCGCCGATCACTGACCGCTTCCTGCGGTCCGTGATCAGCGCAGTTGGCATCGCAACATCGGTCAGGCCCGCGTCGGGGCGGTGACGTCCGCAACCATCGGCTCGAGCTGCAAGGACGTACAAGACCGGCAGTGTCCGGCACCGTACGGTGCGCTGACGCGACCTCGCTCCAGCGTGCGCGGTCGGAGGCCGATCCATGACTGACACAGGTGCACGAGCCGATGTCCCTCCCCAGCTCGCGGTTCACACGATCGTGGCCGACGCTGGTCGGGCGGCGTCGTGGTACTGCGAGGTCCTCGGGGCTGAGGAGCGCACCCGCATCACGTTGCCCGACGGTCGGCTGATCGACGTCCAGCTGGAGCTCGGGGCGTCGCTGCTCGTCCTCGCCGACGAGTTCCCCGAACACGATGCAGTGGCGCCGATTACTCCCTCGGTCGTGCTGTACCTGCACCTCGACGACGTCGACCCGGTGTGGGCTGGTGCGATCGCCGCGGGTGCCGAAGTCGCACGACCTCTGCAGGACATGGTGTGGGGCGAGCGCGAGGGCCAGCTGATCGATCCGTTCGGACACAAGTGGGGCCTCACCCAGCACGTCCGCGACGTCCCGCACGAGGAGAAGGCCCGCGCCGTCGCCGAGATGTTCGGCATGTGAGCGAGCTGCGCTACCGGCTCTTGGGCTGGACCGGCTTCGGGTCTCCGAACTGTTCCTGGGCGCCATGACCTTCGGCGATCCCGACACCGTCGGCGCCGATCCCGAGGAGTGTCGACGGATTCTCGATGCGTACGCGGAAGCCGGCGGGAACGTCGTCGACACCGCGATCAACTATCGCGGCGGGGCGAGCGAGTCGATCCTGGGTGAACTGCTCGAAGGTCGCCGCGACCGGTTCGTGGGTGTCGACGAAGTACACGGTGTCACGGGACCGATCGGATCCCAACGCGGCAGGCAACCATCGCAAGAACCTCCGCCTGTCGCTCGATACGAGCCTCCGCCGCCTGCGCGCGGACTACATCGACCTCTACTGGGTGCACCTCTGGGATGCGCACACCCCGATCGAGGAAACCATGCGGGCGCTCGATGACGTCGTGCGCGACGGCAAGGTCCTCTACGTCGGTGTCTCGGACACGCCCGCGTGGGTCGTCGCCCAGGCCAACACCCTGGCCGGCCAGCACGGCTGGACCCCATTCGCCGCGCTCCAAGCGCCATACAGCCTCGTGCAGCGCGACATCGAAGGAGAGCTCCTGCCGATGGCACACGCGTTTGGCATGAGCGTGGCCGCGTGGTCGCCGCTCGCGGGCGGCATCCTCTCCGGCAAGTTCACGCGCCAAGGTGGGCCAGGGTCAGGAACCCGTGTCTCTAGGGACTCGCTCATCGAACGCGACCTGGCTTTGGCCCGGAGCGTCGACGAAATCGCCAGCGAAGTGGGCGCGAGCGCATCGCAGGTCGCGATCGCTTGGACGAGAGCACGCTCGAACGCGGTGCATCCCATCATCGGGGCGCGTCGCCTCGATCAGCTGCTCGACAACCTCGCAGCGGTCGACTGCACACTGCCGCCCGAGGCCCTGAGCCGTCTCGACGATGCGTCAGAGTTCGTCGCCGGCTTCCCCACTGACTTCATCAACGAGACGAGCCCGTGGGTGTTCGGTGAAGCGTCTGGGCGAGTCGACTCGCGCTGAGTCTCCCGACGGGGCTGAACAAGCTCGCGTACTCCCTCGGTGTCACCCCGAGCCGAGGCTGGAAGTGTCGATGAAGGTGGCTCTGATCGAAGAACCCGACCTCGACAGCAGCCTCGACCGGCGCCACACCACGTTCGAGTAGCCGGCGCGCCGCGGCGACCCGCTGGCTCGCCTGAAACGCGTGGGGTCCGACCCCGAACGCCACACGAAACAGCCGCACCAGTCGGAACTTCCTCGTGCCTGACGCGTCCGCGAGTTGGTCCAGCGAGACGTTCTTGGCGCTGTTGTCCCGGAGGTACTCAAGGGCCCGACCGAGCGCCGGGTCGCTCCTCGCCGTGCGCCGCTGCCTCACGCGTCCTGTCGGCGGTGACTGGGCGGCCACGTCTTGAAGCCACGCCGAGAGCCTGCTCTCGCGTCGAGTGAGGAAGCGGGACCGTCCATCGCTCGATGGAGACGTACGAACCGGCTGGCCAGCTCCCTGTTGTCCACGACCGGGTCCGGGAACTCCAGCTCGACCGTTCGCGTCTCCAGATCGGTTGCCAGCGCGTTGAGGTCGGGGAGTTCAATCAGCATCAAGCGCGCCTCCCACGGGCCCCGCTCGAGCGACGTCCCTTCGTGTCTGTCCGAAGGATCCCAGACAACCAGCTGGCCTGGCCTCACCACGTGCGTTCGCCTGCCACGAGTCGCCTTGAAGCTGCGTCGGTGAACGACGCCGATCACGTACTCCCCGCGAGGAGCCACGCTGTACTGGGTCGTCGTTCCGTGCATGAAAAGGATCCGGTCGTACTCCGGAGCACGCCACGCCCGCACCTCGTCAATCTCCGAACCCTTCACAGGACCCCGGCGCATGATCCCAGTCTCCCATCCAGCTCCGCCCCGGAGTGGCCCCTCCCTGGCTTGTCCGCACCACAGCAAACACGCCCTTGACATCCATAGGAGCTTCGTTATGCGTGTACGCAAGTCGACGAGTGGTGAACGGTCGATCAGCCGCTGAGCGGCAGAGTCATCGCAAGGGTGGTGCCACTGCCGGGTGGGCTGTCTAGAACGAGGAAACCGCCGAGCGCGTCGACGCGATCCTTGAGTCCGACGATGCCTGAGCCGCCCTCGATATTGGCGCCTCCTCGCCCGTTGTCGCGAACCTCAATGCGCAGCATCTCGTCGTCGGCCACAACGTTGACATGGACTTCGGAGGCTGCGGCGTGCTTTGCCGTGTTGGTCAGCGCCTCGGCGATCACGTAGTAGGCGCAGAGTTCGACGTGCTCGGGCAACCGTCGCTCGGCGCGAATGTCCAGCTGGACTGGAACCGCAGAGCGCCGAGCGAGCCCCTTGAGCGCGGGGTGCAGCCCGGCTTGGCTGAGGACCGTCGGGTGGACGCCGTGGACGATCTCGCTCAACTCATCGAGCACTACCGTGAGCATCGTCACCGCACGGTCCAACTGTTCAGCCAACGCATCGGCGTCGGCTGGCACCGATGCGCGCGCGCCTCGCAGGTGAAGGGCCAAAGAAACGAGGCCCTGCTGCGCGCCGTCATGCAGATCACGCTCGATCTGGCGGCGACCCTCGTCTGCAGCAGCAATTATCCGGGCGCGCGATGCGGTCAGCGCCTCCTTGGCTTCGGCGTTGGCGATCGCCATCGCGGCAAGCTCGGTGAATGACGCCAGCTGTGCCTCGGTGTCCGACGGCAGGGACTCCCCTTCGAGGGCCCCGACGATCACGCAACCCCAGAGTCGGGCGGCCACAGTGATCGGCACCGCGACCGCCGACCCAAGACCCCAATCGCGCGCCCTGGCGGCCCATTCGCCCGACATGTAGTCATCGATGCGCGTCGCACGCCCGGTCCTAAACACCAGCGCGACGAGCCACCAGTCGTCGAGCGGTCTTCGGTCACCTACTTGAATCGGGTACGGCTTGCCACTTTCGCTCCACAAGCCGACGATCACCGCGTCCTCCCCGTCGTACCGCAGGACGCCCACGAACGGAACAGCCAGCACCGGGCCGATCTCCGCGGTAAACGCAGCGAACACATCCTGCGACTCCGCGCCGCGGGCGACGAGCATCGCCAGCCGCTGCAGTGCGACCTCTGTGCGGACGAGCTGATCGCTAGGTGGAGTATTCACCGTCTCTCGAAACCAGGGACTCGAGCGTGGCAAGAGCCGCCACGGCCGCACCCGCTCGACTTAGCCACACATAATGCCCGTTCTGGAGCGCCGTCGTACAGCGGCGGGATTGCCGGATCCTTCGCTCGCGTGCTGGAGCACGAACGACGCGGTATCGCTCCGGGCCGGAGATCAGGGATCCGCCGGCTTCTCGGTCTCGTCGGTTGACTCCGCTTCGCCAGCCTGGGCCCACATGCTGTCCTGGATCTCAATGAACTGGTTGGCGTCAGCCCTGGCATTCGTCGCAGATGAAGACGTCGCCTGCGGGATTGTTCGAGCCACGAGTCCGAGACCGCTGACAGACAGCGCAGGTAACGGCAGATCGAGGCACGGCAGCATGTTCGCGCCTCCTCCCCGAGCGGCAAGGGACGCTCGGATTGCCTACTCGTCGGTTGCACTGGGGGCTCTCGCTACGGTCGCGTTCGCGGATGAGACACTTCGGGATCGGATTGAGAAGCACGTGCTTCGTTTCGTAGCGACGCCGTCGCGACAGTTCCCTGCGTTGCGCTTATCCGGTCAGGTCGATGCCGCGTTGCTGCGACTCGGAGCGCGATCTCGCGGACCGGAGAATCCGATGGCAATGCTTGACGGTGCTCGATCACGTTGACGGCGACGAGTCAGTACTGGTGTTTGTGGAGGCACTTGTCGGGGATGAAGTGCCAAGGGTGCGACGGCATGCCTTGCACGCGCTTTCGTGTGATCGCTGCAAGGCGGAGCCTGTTTGTGTGGACGTGGTGCCGATCATCGCTGCATGTTTGCGCGACGACGACAACGCCAAAGTCAGACAACAGGCCCGCGGTCTGCTGGCGCGCTATCTGCCTGACGAGCGCGCCGCGCGGGCACTCGTCGAGCATCACTGACGACGCCCCTCAGCCGGCGTTGGAGCGCACCTCCGTCGTGGCCTGGCACAGCGCGTTCTGTGACGCGGGCCTGTCGGCCCCGCCGACGAGCCGATCGCCGAATCGGTCGGGGGCCAAGAGGTCATCGGCCCTGCCGTGCTCGCGGTGGTTGCCTGCCATCTACCGGCAATTCTGGGCGAAGTAGCTACGCCGCAGTCGGCCGGCCTGGGTCTGAACGCTTCAGGTCGGGAATGAAGTTGATGGACCGCCACTTCCGCTGGGTCTTGCGGATCGCTCGGTGCCTGCGGCTGACGAGCTTGTAGCCGTAGACGGCCAGGTCGGCGGTGTCCTTCGCGAACCCGACGGGCGCGAGCGCGAACTCCTTCGCCGCCTTGCTCGGCGTGGTCTTGCCGCGGGCGAGGGCGACGCCCTGCTCGACAGCCTCGATCGCGTAGACGGCGGCAGTGTCGGCGCGGTGCGGTTGAGCGCCTGTATCTGAGGCTTCTGGTCGACGGCGAACACCGCGGCGGCGACCGGCGGGTTCAGGTACAGGCCGACGATGTCGCGGATCTTGTCGACCAGGTCGGGATCGGGGGACACCTTGAAGCTGTCCTGGCGCCACGGTTTGAGCCCGAACGCCCGCCAGATCGCCCCCACCGTGGTGTGACTGATCCCGTGCTTGGCCGCGAGCCCCCGGGTCGACCAGTGCGTCGCGTCCGGCGGTGCCGTCTCGAGCGTTTCGACCACGATCGCTTCGATCACGTCGTCGCCGATGGTGCGCGCCGCGCCGGGCCGAGGTGCATCCACCAGCCCATCGACATGGTCAACCGCGAACCGGTGGCGCCACTTGCCCACCGTGGTCGGGTGGCAGCCCAACTTGGCGGCGATGTCGCGATGGGCGTCTCCCCGCGCGCAGGCCAACACGATCTTGCTGCGCAACGCCAACGCCTGCGACGACGAGTGACGCTGCGCCCAGCGCTGCAGCGTGTTGCGCTCATCGGCGCTCAAGATGATCGCGACGGCCGGTCGTCCGCGGCGTGCCATGGTGTCCCTCCGATGTTGGTCGACAACACCGGACGAACGCGGCTCCACCGCGGAAATTCCCGATCAGCCAAGATTTCTTGGCAAAACAACCTTCCAGGCTAGTAGGAGGCTGCTGAGCAATGCTGTCGCACACCTCGCCGGCCAGCTTCGACGCTCGCAGCGTCCTCGGCCCTCGAAAATGCAGGGCATTTCCTTCGTGTCCTGCGAAGCCTGAAACACTGTGAAATCTCGCTTGTCATGCGGGGTTGCGTCTTGGTTGATGGCGTGCAGTAGCCGGCGAGGCGTTCGAGGATCTGTTCTGCGATCTTGTGCGATACGAACGGGACGCGGGGTTGTCGTTCCATGCGTCGGACCACGCTTCGATGTCGGCGGCCAGTTCTTTGATGGTGTGGTGAGCGGGGCGTTGCGGCCACGCAGCTCGTCATTCGACCCACTGCGCAGATTGATTCCCGTGCAGCATGGACGTTGGGCCGCGGTTCGCCATCGGAGGAGGCGCTGCTCCTCCTCGAGGACGGCGCACTCGACCAACGTCGGAAGCACTCTGCCGAGTTCAGCGTCCGTCTGCGGCAGGACGATGACGACGTCCGTGCTTCGAGCGTGACGTGTATCACGAGAATTCGAGCCCACGACCGCCGATCACATCGTCGCGGCCAGCGTCGCCAACTGGACGGGCCCGTACGAAGTGATCAGACAGCGCGTCGACTGATCCGCGGGCGGGTCGCAGCTAGCTGGTAGATCGCCTTGCAGGAGACCAGAAGTCATAACGGATGCTGGCCCTGACGACAATCCGCCGCCCCAGCGCGATGGTCGGATCGTGAGAGAACCGCGAGCCCGAGTCTCAGCTTCGTTGCGTTCGCTGATTCGACACGAGGGTTGTCAAAGGAGGATCCGATGGCATCGGTCCAACGAACGGCGGTAGTCGACTGGACCGGCACGATAGCGCGGGGTTCCGAAGTGGCTTCCGGAGGCAGTGGCCCGCTTGGTGAACTACCCGTCACCGTCGTGTCGCGCCTCGGAGCGCCCGAGGCCAAGACCAGCCCCGAAGAGCTGATCGCGGCGGCGCACGCAGCGTGCTTCACGATCGCGTTCGGCTCGATCCTCGCCGGCCAGAAGACACCCCCGGAGCATCTGCAGGTCACGGCGACCGTGACGCTGGAAACGTCCGACACATCGAAGATCGCCTCGAGCGAGCTCGACGTGCACGGTGTGGTGCCTGGCGCGGACCCGGCTTCGTTCGAGCGGGCGGCGCACGAGGCCGAGCGCAACTGCCCGGTCTCCAACGCGCGCTCTGGGGGAATGTCGAGATCCGCGTGCACACCACGCTGGACGAGGCATCCGGGTCTTCGGTGCCGGCGTAAGTGACGCGTGAGGTGCGCGAGCACAGGGAGGACTTGGAGGAGAAGAGGAACAGCACGACGATTGGGCGCGGCCACGTCGGCGGTGGGCTCGGCAGTTCCGTCAGCAACGAGAGCTATGGAGAAGAACCACAGCGAGGAGCAATAAGGAGGAACAATATGAACATCGGATGGAAAATGGCGCGTGCATTCATCCCTCTTGTGTTGGTCTGCATTCTGGGTACAGCTGGTCCAGTCGCAGCGCAAGGAAGCATGAATGGCGCTGCGGGTCAGATGCCCGCTTTCCACGATGGTGAGCAAGTCACGGTCAACATGAAAGAAATGCCGGACCCCGCCGAAGGCGGTCCGCTATTCAACAACCCGAGCATCAACACGATCTATGCCTCGAACGATCTGGACGACGAACAGGAGTTTCTTCCTGTGATCGATGCCATCCAGGGGGACGGATTCAATCCCTTGTGGCAACAAGTCCTCTACACGTTCAACGCTGGATTTGCGCCTCACCAGTTCGTTTCTGAAGCGGAGGTCCTGGCCGCTGCAGCTGCAGGTCAAATCACTCTCGACGACACGGACGAGATCTATCGTTGTGCAGTTGTTGGTCAAAAGTAGAATAGAGTAGATCAAAGCAATTGGAGATACCTCGCCTCGCAAGGGGCGGGGTATCCGCTATTCCTTCCCGCTGTTGGAACAAGTGCAGTGGCGCCGGCCAAGACGTCCGCCGCTCCGATCGGCGGGTACTCAGCCCCGGAAAGGGAGCGCGCTCACCTTCCGTCCGACGCACCGCCCCTGCGTGACCCCGTTGGCGACGGCGGACCGGTAGTGGATGCCGCCGTAAACGCGGGAAATGGCCGCCTCCTCTGCCGCCTCGAGGAACGAGCCGAAGCTGCGAGGAGGCAAGCCGCGGTCGTCGTGAGTGTGGTCGACGAAGTCGTATTTGTCCCCGTACAGGTCGGTGAGAACCTCGAAGGCGGCCCCGACTGGACTGAGTGCCCCGAGGTGTACTCAGGGAAAGGCGGGGTGACGAGAATCGGCAACCAGTCCGGGTCGATCAGCCGTTGGATGTACGTCACCGGACGGACCAAGTTGTACCGATACTTCTGAAACCAGCAGGCGACGAAGGCGTCGGCGACCGCCATCCCCACCATGGCGTACACCACGGCAGCAGTCGCGAGGCTGGCCCGTTCCCCTCGCAGCACCTGGGTGGCGATCGAGATCGAATGGCCAGCCGGGGTCGGGCTCGTCGCGGGATCGTCCGCCCAATACAGAGCGGTGGCCTCCTGCTCGGGGGTGCGATTGTTCACCGTCTGGCAAACCTCGAATCCTTCCGCATAGAACGCCGATGACGGATCCTCCGAGTACAGAGGGTGGGCGCCGGGCGAACATTCCGACCCGTCGGCGAGAGCGAATCCGCGGTTCCGACCCCAGTAGGGCTGCAGAGCCGGCAGAAACCCAGGTGGGGTGGGCGTCCAGAGCCCCGGGCCTACCGGCGGGGCGTAGGGCGGAAAGCTGTTGAGGTAGGCCTCGTGCCCACCGTCGCTCTTGGAATAGTCGAAGAGGGCGGCCGCGACCGCGCTGCCCCGGCGCAGCGACCGCTTGAACACGTCCTGGGGCAGGCCGACTCCGAAGCGGTCGTTGAAGGAAGCCTCCAGGACGTCCACCGCGGCCAGGTTGTCGGCGTCGGTGGTGGCGAAGAGGTCACGGAAGATAGCCGCCAGGGCAGCATTCGCGACGGTGGGCCAGTCGTACGCCTTGTTCTTTCTCGCGGCAGGCAGCGGCTCCAGGTCGCCAAGCACACCGCCCAACGACCGGTACTCCGTGATGCCCGGCACCAGCGCCTCGTAGAGGGTGAGGCCCGCATAGCCGAACGCCCGCGACGCGAACGGGCGGGCTGTAGCCGCCCGTGGTCTGCACCAGTCGAAGGGACAGGTCGAACCATGCGGTGGCGACGTCAGCGTCGAAGTCATCGGCAAGCGGAAAGCGCGGTCGCGCCGCCCCGATAGGCACTCGCAGCGCCTCGACGGCGACCGCGCCGCCAAGAAGGCTCGCGACGAACTCACGCCGCGTCCAGCCCTCCCTATGGGCGCCATACCGCAATGCGGCGACGCGGTCGTCCCGTTCGGTCATCGGCTCATTTTCGCGGGTAGCGCTCGGTCGCGGCGGACGGGTATGGCGCTCGACGCTATTCAATCCTAATGTCGTAGTCACGCCGTCGTCGGCAGAGGGGCACTGGCTCCGACCTTGACAACGGGAAGGTCCGCACCCGGACGGGGCGCGTCAACCAGACCGTCGACACCGTCTGGAGCGAACCGGTGCCGCCATTTCGCCACCGTAATCGGGTGCACCCGCAGCGCCATCCCGATGTCGGTGTAACGGTCCCGCCGCGCACGCCAACACGATCCTGACGCGCAACGCCAATGCCTGCGACGAGCTGTGCCGGCGCGTCCACCGCCCCAGCGTCTTGCGGTCATCGGCGTTCAAGGTGACCTCGACGGTCGGTCGTCCGCTCGTGCCATGGTGTCCGTCCGATGTTGGCCGACAACACCGGACGAACGCGGCCCCACTGCGAAAATTCCCCATCACCGAAGATTCTTCGACGGATCTTCCTTCCAGGACACACGTCGACCTCGACGTGGCCCGCCTCGCCATCAATCGCGCGCTGGTGTCCGTCGCCTACGAACTGCACGACACCCCCGGCAAGACCCGCAGCTCCCGTCGCTCCGTCGACCTCGACACCATCACCGTCGAAGTCCTGCGCCTGGCGGAAACGGCGGAGCTCCGAAATCGGCCGACCAGTCGGCGACGACGACCGAGTGTTCGCGGCGCCGACCGGTGACGCGATTCATCCCGACGTGTTCTCACAAACGTTCAACCGGATCGTCGCCACCGCCGGCGTCCCGCGCCTTCGACTTCACGACCTCAGACACACCCACGCGTCACTCATGCTCAAAGAAAGCGTGCCCATCAAGGTCGTCAGCGAACGTCTTGGCCACGCGACCCCCGGCTTCACCATGGCCACCTACCAGCACGTGCTGCCCGGCATGCAAGCCGACGCGGCGCGGCTGTTCGCCGGACTCATCACTTCTACCGGCTTCAACCCGGTAGAAGACCCGGTAGAAGCCGCCTTCGACGCGAAAGACCCTGGCCGAGCAATGCTCTGACCAGGGCCATTCGTGGCGGGGGCGGGATTTGAACCCGCGACCTTCGGGTTATGAGCCGGACGAACGGGGTTCGGGTGGGTGTTGCCTGGTCCGCCTACGTCCGTCCTCATGCAGGTCAGAGTCGCTTCTGTCGGCCCTTCGTGCGGCGTCATGCCGGGCCGTGCGTCGTAGTTCGTTTGACAAGTTGTTTGACACGTTCGCGCCGACCGGAGCCTCCGCCGACCAGGACGTGCTCTCGGTCATGCTCGGGCGAGCAGGTCGAGATGCGCTTCCACGGCGCCGGGGAGGATCTCGAGCTCGAGGTTTCCCTCGGCGTCGATGGCGACGATCCGAGCGACGCGGGGGTCAGCGTCGTCGTCACCCACGATGGCGTGCTTGCCGGCGACGGCCTCGAACCCCGGGCGAGTGTCGGCCGCTCGCGCCCAGAGGTGCCGGTCATTGGTCATGTCCATGAAGTCGACGGCGATGTCATAGGTGTCAGGCACAGCGGTTCCTCCTTCCCGTTCGTCTAAGGCTACCGCTCGGGTCCTCGACCAGGGTTGGCGATCGGCGGGTCGAAGCAGCGATCGAGCCGGGCGAGCGTGAGCTCGCTCACGTCGGCGAGCACGAGGGTGAAGTGGGGATGGTCGAACGTCGCGAGGAGCGCGAACCCTGTCTGCGGACGCGGCCGAACGTGGACAGACGGATCTGGCCGTACCCGACGATGCGCTCGCTTCGGCACGCCTCTTGCACCGTCGTGTCGATCACGCCTTCAACTGAGATCCCGTGCACTGCGTAGAGCGCGAAGGTTCGCTCGGCCGCACGTCGCAGGCTCTCCCCGCGCATCAGGCCGGCTCGGAGCACGACGGTCGCGTCGTCGGGCGGCTGCTCCGATCGCAGGGGCAACGGACGGGTCACAGCTCAAGCTCACGTACGGCTCGGCGCTGCCGCGACTTCGGGCGTGACGACATCGCTCCATCCTCTCAAGAGAAGGAACCGTCACCAGACCCCGGGGCTCGTCAAGAAGTCGCGTCTCGGGGCGAGCGGGGCGGTCAGACCAAGGCAACGACGTCATCCACGGTCAAGGTCCGGCCGAGCGCTGCATGCCGGGCGACCGTCTCGGCGCCGAGGGCGACGCCGGCGGCAGCACGGGCGTCGCTGATCGAGCGCTGCTCGCTTCCGGGTGTCACGATGCCGATCCGCTCACGGGATGCGTCGGCAGCCGCGAGCAGCTGGATCGCGTGGTCGTGCGCGCCAGCCCGCGAGTGCAGCAAAGCCGCCTCGACGAAGGCGTGCGCGAGACCGCCGGCATCACCCTGGTCGCGAAACATGCGAAGTGACTCGCGGAGGAGCGCCCGCGCCTGCTCAGGCGAGCCGGTGGTCCGTTCAACTCAAGCGAGGCCCAAGCCGCAGCCAGCGATCGCCGACACAATCCCGAACTGGTGCGCACGGGCCATGCTCATCTCGTACCCGAGCCGCGCGTCCTTATAGGGACCTTGTGCGAAGGCGACCCGAGCGCGATCTGCCGCCAGCAAGCCGTCCATCCATCGAGTCTCCTCGCTTGTGCGCACGACGGCGCACGCTTCCTCGAGGGGGTCGACCGCATCGTCCGGCCGATTGCTCTGGAGTGCGATGTTCGCCAGCTCGCGCAAGGAGAACGCGACCTCGGCCAGGTCGCCGCGGACGCGGCTCGCGTCGAGGCTGTCCTCGAAGAGCCGCTCGGCGGCCGCGAGCTCACCCTGCATCGCGAGGATCTGCCCTAGCAGGATCGCCCCGGACATGTGCGCACGTCGTACTTCGGCGCCGCCGAGCTCGATGCTCTCCTCGGCAGCACGGCGCGCCTCGCCGATCATTCCGGCGGTTCGGTACACCTCGGCGAGGATCACAAGGCCGAGAGCCCTGAGCCGTGTGGGTGCGTCTCTGGCGGCGTCGACGATCGCGGCGAGCACCCGGGCGCCCGCCGGTGTCGACAGCCGCGCAATCCAGAGCGCTTCGAGATCGACGGCGACGCTCAACGCGCTCGCCGGATCGTGGTCGGCTAGCCAACCGAGGGCGAGCTGGTAGTTGTCCGCGTCCGCGTCGATCCCTGCGAGCGATTCGACGTTACGCATCGTTCCAGGAACACGCTCGCGAGCACGAGCCTGGAACGCCCGTGCGTGTGCCTCTTCGGCCGCGTCGCGCTCGTCCGGATGCATCGTGCCGATGGCGTAGCTGCGGATCGTCTCGAGCATCCGAAAGCGGCCAGAGCCCGCGTCGCCGTCGTGGGCCAGCAGCGAGCGCTCGCGAAGCGCGCCAACCACACTCGCCGACTCGGCGCAGACAGCCTGCGCCGCCGCGAGGTCGAAGGGTCCGCGCATGACCGCGAGACGACGGAAGGCTGCCTGCTCACGGTCCGCCAACAGGCGCACGCTCCACTCGATCGCCGACTGAAGCGTGCGATGACGGCTCGGCGCGTCACGACGGGCGCTCTCGAGGTGTGCGATCTGATCATCGAGCCGTTCAATGAAGTCGTGCAACGACATCCGCCCCACCTGCGCTGCGGCAAGCTCGACAGCAAACGGAAGATGGTCGAGACGGTCACAGATCGCGAGCACCCGAGGATCATCCGCCGACAGCTCCGTCGAAGGATTCGCTTCACGCACGCGAGCGACGAACAGCTCGGCGGCCTCGGCAAGGGGTTCGAGGCGCCATACGGCTTCGCCTTCGATCGCCAAGGGCTCGCGGCTGGTCGCAAGGACGCGGAGGGAAGCACATCGTGCGGTCGCCCGAGCAACGACGCTCGCCGCCTCCTCTATGAGATGCTCGCAGTTGTCGATGAAGACCAACGCCGGCGCATCGCCGAGCTGGCGAACCACCGCGTCGAGCGGGTCCTCGTTTCCGCCCGGTTGGGCGCCGAGCGCGCCCGCCAAGCGGGCTCCGACCATCGAGGAGTCGTCGACAGCCGCCAGGTCGAGGAACGCCACGTCGTTCCTTCCACGGCTCATGGCTGCGGCAAGGCGCGTCTTGCCGACTCCTGGCGGTCCCGTGATCGTCACCATTCGCCGCTCCTCGAGGAGTCGCCGACCAACGACGCTCGATCACGAGCAGCCTGTAGAGCTCGGCAGAGTTGTACGTCCAGAGCACGTCTCGCGCCTCGGTCGCGGAGCCGGTCCCGGTGTGGTCGAAGTGGAGCGTGGCCGCGAATCACAGGGAGCCGTCGACGGTGCCCAGGTGAAATACTGCACCCCGGCGAAGCCGACCCCAGCCTGATCCCCCACAGCACAACCGACCGTCGCAAACCGCGACTCCAAACCGCCACCGGCCCCGGCTTGCTGGTCTGGCGCCAAGCATCCCGGAACCCGTGGTACGCATTAGCGCCGATTCTCACGCAGCGAAGTCGGCCCTACTTTCAGGCGTACTCGAAGCGAAGGTGGCGTTCGGCCCACCACGGCACGGCGACGTTCCTCGCCCTTGGGCCATCGACAGACCCGGGACGCGGGCTATGGCGACCCGGTCACCTCTCGCACCTGGCGAAGGTGTCGGTTCCGTCTTCGCCGTTGCAACTGTCTGCGTTGGGACCGCCATCGAGCGTGTCGTTCGCTGGGCCGGCGAACAGCGTGTCGTCCCCCGTGTCACCCTCGAGCCGGTCATCGCCGCCCACGCCCCCGACGGTCTGAGTGAACGCGAAGTCACTGTTGTCGCCGAACAGCGTGTCGTTTCCGCCGCGGCCCCTGATCACGTCGTCGCCGGCCTCGGTGACCCCGGTGTCGGTCGAGGAGCTGTCGCCGACGAGAATGTCGCTGGCGCTCCCGCCGATGATCAGGTCGTCGCCGGCGCCGATCGCGGTGCCGGCGGTGGGATTGGCGATGTTGTGATCGCCGATCGCGAAGAAACCGCCGTCGGCGCCCAGGTCGACGACGTCGTCGCCGCCGCTGCCGATCGCGTTGCCCCCGCTTGAATTGCTGTCGCCGCGCAACTCGTCTACGCCAAGGCCTCCCTTGAGCACGTCGTCGCCGGCGCCGGTCGCATCGCCGGTGAACGCATTCGAGTCGCCGACGAGGAAGTCGTCGCCGGCGCCGCCGAACATGTGGTCGTCCCCACCGCCGGACGCGGTGGCGCCGACGCTGTCGCCGGTAGCGCTGTCGCTGCCGGGTCCGCCGTAGATCCAGTCATCGCCGCCGCCGGCGGCGTGGCCGCCGGGGTTGAAGACGTCGCCTCGCATGAACTCATCGCCCGCCCCGCCGTCGAGCTTGTCGTTCCCCAGCCCGCCCGTGAGGCGGTCGCTTCCGTCGAGCCCGCAGATCAAGTCGTTCCCGTCCTTGCCGTCGATCGTGTCCGCTCCGATCGAGCCGAGGATTACGTCGTCGCCCGCCGTCCCGTCGATCGTCCCCGAGCCCACGATCGTCGCCCGCTGACCAGAACAGGTCGGTGCGTTCTCTCCGCTCGCACGGCTTGCGCCAAGCATGGCCGCGACCCCGATGGGCAACAGCACAACAATGAGCATCCGCCGCATGATGCTCCCCCTCCCTTGCATCGATCGCAGGATACCGACGCTAGCTACTTCGACCTGAAGAAGTAGGTGCCGAGGTCGAGCGTGTTCGCCGATGTGTGCTGTCGCCGGTGTCGTCGTCGCCCGGTTCGCTCGGTTGAGCCTTTGTTTTCGGGCTCATTTGTCGGGAGCGGGCGCGACGAAGGAGCGGAGGGTCGGTCAGGCAGCGTGGTCGACAGGGGGTCCGGCTCGTGGTGGCGCGCCCGAGCGTGGTGTCGGCTTCGATGCGGTTGACCGTTCGGTTCGACGCTGGTCGAGTTCGTCGATGAGGGCGGCGATCTTGACCGCGTTGTGGGCGAGCACCCCGAGTCCGCACCACGTGCGTGCGCCGTCGATGCCGTCGAGTCGGGTGCGGTTCCAGCAGTAGCTGTGTTTGAGGTGGCTGATGCGACCTTCGATGCCGGTGCGCCACTTGATGAGGTGTCGGAACGGCCGAGCGCGCTCGATGGTCTGGCGGGCGACGCCCGGTCGACCGCGACGAGGGACGGCGACTCGCTGCACACCAGTGGACGTCGAGCGCGTCGTCGACGGCCGCTTCGCCGTAGCCGCGGTCGGCGGCGACTGCACGCGGGGCGCGACCGAAACGAGCCTTGATGCGTTGGACGGCGGGAGCGAGCAGCGGCGCGTCGGGCGGGTTGCCGACGTGCACGCTGTGGTCCACGACAATGCCGTCGCGGTTGTCGACGACTTGGGCGAGGTAGCCGAACTCGACGGGGCGACCGAGTCGTCCCTTCACGATCGGGCGGGCGTCGGGGTCGTGCAGCGACACGATTCGCGTCGCGCCGGGCACGGGCTCACCGCCTAGACGGGTGCGGGTCTGCGCCGCGATCCGCTCGACCAGATCGGCGACCCGTTCCAGCTCGGCCACCGCGGCGCGGGCCGCGCTGGACGCCTCGGAACCCTTGATTCGTAGGGCTCGACGGGCGTTGCGGACCACCGCTCGAGCCTCGCCGACCGCGGCGTCGGCGAGGCCGGCCATGTCCGCGGTGATGGCGTACACCTCTTCTTTGGCCACCTCGGTCCGCCGCCGCAACCGGACGCTGCGCCGGCGCCAGCCGGCGAACGCACTCGAGGCATCGGCCGGCGGCGGTGGATCGCGATCGATCACGCTGACGTCGTGACCCGTTCGCCCCATACGGAGCGCCACCGCCAAGCCACCGATCCCTGCACCAACGACCACCACTCGCATGCCAGCGATGATGAGAACAGAGGCGCCGCGCCGCATCTGTACCCAGCACGGATCTGTGCATGACCAGCGCGACGCGGCTGCGACGCACCCGCGACACTCTTGGCCGTCGGGTTCACGACCCGACGAGTTACCGCCGAGGCACGTTGCTCGCGGGCACCTACATGCTCGAACACGCCTCGAGTGCAACTCTCGTCACACGCTCGTCAAACCTCGTTTGACGGATGTTTGACAAGTTCGCTGAACGCGCCGAGGCCCTCCCGATGGGAGGGCCTCTGACCAGCGCAACTGGTGGCGGGGGCGGGATTTGAACCCGCGACCTTCGGGTTATGAGCCCGACGAGCTACCAGACTGCTCCACCCCGCGGTGAAGGCGAACACCCTACCAGTGGGCCCGTGGCTGACCAACAGCGGCGCGGACGGACCGGGCCCTACGCGGAGCCTCCGCCTGGGACCGTGGTCGGGATCGTTGTCGTCGGGCCTCCAAGTAGCCCCTGCGCTTGGGCGACCAGTTGCTCCGCCTGCTGGAGCTTCTGGCCGTAGGTGCTGTAGTCAGGCGGGTTCTGCTTCAGCGCCGCGTCCGCCGCCGTGAACGCCTCGAGGGCCTGCTGGAGCAACTGCGTCGGCGACTGCGACGGGGGTTGCGTGGGCTGGGTCGGCTGCGCCGGGCTCGTCGGCTGCGCCGGCTGGGTCGGCTGGGCCGGTTGTTGGGGTTGCGGCAAGTTCGAGAAAGCGGGGAACTGTTGCAACGCTTGCGGCAGCGTGTCGGCCACCTGCACTTGGCCCTGGTAGAGGACGATCACCTTGCGCAGCAGCGGCGGGTTGTTCTCACCCGTCGTCTGCACGTACACGGGTCTCACATACAACAGTGACTGCTCGATCGGAACGACGATCAAGTTGCCGAAGAGCACTTCGGACCCACCACCGCGCACACCGAGCAGCGTCTGCAGACCCGCGACCTGCGGATCGGACGTCATCGTGCTCGCCACCAGCGTGGGCGACGGCGGCAGGTTGTTGCTCGGCATCTGGAACGTCTCGAGCTCGCCGTAGTGACCGGGATCGGACTTGGCGACCATGAACGCGGTCATCTGCTGGTTTGCGTTCTGCGTCGGCACGAACGGACGGAAGAGCATGAAGCCTTGCTCCTCCTCGCCCGGCAGGCTCAACTGCACGTAGTACGGCGGGATGCGCCCCGTTGGAGACACCGGCACCTGCGTGTCGGGATTGACCGTGGTGACGGTTGCCCCGGTCTGCGTTTGGGTTCCGGGGTCTGGTGCGACCGTCCACGCGTTCGCGTTCGTGTAGAACGCGTCGGGGTTGTCCAAGTGGTACCGGCCCCACATGTTCGTCTGCGTGCGGAACAGGTCCTCCGGGTAACGGAAATGCGCGGCGAGATCCTGGGGCGGATCTGACTTCGAAAAGAGGTTCGGGAAGGCCTTCGAGTACGCCTTGGCGATCGGATCGTCCTTGTCGACGATGAACAGCCGGATCGTGCCGTCGTACGCGTCGATCACGGCCTTCACCGAGTTGCGCACGTAGTTGAAGCGTTGCCCGGACAGCCCACCGCCGCCGTCGGTCGTGGCGCGCTGCGAGTACGGGTAGTGATCTGTCGTCGTGTACCCGTCGATGATCCACTGCGTGTGACCGTTGAGAATGACGGGGTACGCGTCAGAGTCCCACGACAGGAACGGCGCGATCGCGGTTACGCGTGCGTAGATGTCGCGGTTGATGACGATCTTCGACGACGGCGTGATGTTGCCTGAGACCAACGGGTTGAAGTCACCGAACCGCAGCGCAAATGCCGCACGACGAATGAACGAGCTCATCTTGATGCCGTCTTGGCCCGAATACGTCGTCGGGACGTTGTTGCCGCTCGCGTCCTGGTAATCGATCTCCTCTCGCTTCGTGTTGAGGATGACGTAGCCGTCGAGATGCTCGCCGAAGTAGATGTCCGGCTGTTCGAGCGGAACGCCAGTCGTGTTCGAGATCGGGATGTCCTGCACGAGGAAGTTCGGTTGACCCTCGGGTGTCTGCGCGTTCGAAGGCGCGAGCACGAGACCATAACCGTGCGTGAACGCGAGGTGCGTTCCCTCCCACGACGCCTGCGGTACGCCATCGGTGTTCAGCTCGCGCGACGACAGCAACACCTGGGTCGTCTCGCCGTTGATGACGTAGCGGTCGACGTCCACGTCATCGATCTTGTAGAACGGCTTCAGCGCTTGAAGGGTCTGATACGTCCTCAACGAGATGTTGGGTGACGGGTCCCACAGGCGGATGTTCCGCACCGTGGTCTGGTTGTCCACGATCGCTTGTGTGTTCAGCTGGTTGTCGTTCGCGAAGTCCTTCACCGTGACGCCGTCGAGATTCATCGCCGCCTTGGTGGCCTGGATGTTCCGTTCGATGTAGGGCCGCTCCTTCGACGACTCGGAAGGCTCGACTCGGAACTTCTGGATGAACGCGGGAACGATCGTGCCTGCGACCACTGCTACGAACAGCCACAATCCGACACCGAGGACGGGCAGCACCCAGCCGCGCCGAAAGATGTTGTAGAGGAACAGCGCAACAGAGAAGAGCGAGATCACCAACAGCAACCGAATGGCCGGTAGCTGCGCGTGCACGTCCGTGTACGTCGGCCCGTCGACGGTCCCACGCGTCGAGGTCGCAAGGGAGAACTGCTGGAGGTAGTAGCCCGCCGCTTTCACCAACGCGAGGACGGCAAGCAGCACCGACAAGTGAGCCTTCACTTGTGGCGTGACCCGTTGGAACGGCGTTTGCACCCGGATGCCGCCGTTGAGGTAATGCGCGACCGCCGTGACGATGAACACGATCACGAAAGCTGCGAACAGCCAGCCGACGATCCAATTCAGGAACGGCAACTGGAACACGTAGAAGCCGATGTCCTTGTCGAACTGGGGATCCTTGACACCGAAGGACTGGTGGTTGCGGAAAAGCAAGTACTCGTTCCACTCGCCTGACGCGCCGGCACCCGCGATCAATGCGAACAGTGCCGACACCCCGATACGCAGTGCTCCCTGCCGGCGGCCGACGAGCTCGTGGTAGCGCTCGATCAACTCCTCTTCGGGCCCGGCAGGCCGGAACTTCGGCGCCAGGCGGTCTGCGATCAGCAAGTTCACCCACATCAAGGCGAAGAACAGACCGATGAACACGACCGCGAGCCCGATCTTCGTTCCCAGCACGCCTCGCCAGACGCCGGTCTGGCCCACCGACTGGAACCACAGATAGTCGGTGTAGAAGGACGCGATGCTGCGCAGCGTCGTTATGAAGATGAAAAGCGCGACGGCGCCAACGATCAGAAGGATCCGACCGCGCCCGGGACGGCGCTCGCGGCGGCGTGACCGACGATCACCGCGTGGCATCTCGTCTCCGGCGCGCATTGCCGGGGGACTCTACAGAGGCTCAGCCACGAGGAGGCAGCGGCACCCCGGGTGGGCCGGCGGGTAGCAATGGCCAGTCGGGAAGGGCTCGCCCTTCACGACCAGCCCGGCGAGCGAGTTGTCCTCGGCGTCCGGGCACGGCGACCCACCGTTGTCGACGATCCAGCGCTGTCCCGTGCTTGCATCGGTCGCGTCGAACAGTCCCCGGTTGAAGGCGGCGAGCACGGCGTCTCGTGTGTGCGACTCGATGCGGTGCGTCTTCCAGTCGCGGTACACGGCGCGCACGCCGTCGGCCATGGCTTCTTCGTCGCCCGCCGCCTCTCGCAATGAGCCGTCGATGCGATCGCGCAGCGGGACCGTCAACGCTTGAGCGAGGTCGTTGGCGAGATCGGTCACGTCCGTCTTCGCTGGAGTGGCGCCGTAGAACGCTCCGCCACTCTGCGCCACATCGACCAGATGCGGACGAACGACGGACGCGTAGCGTTCAGAATGCTCGCCCGCCGCGGGGAACAGATCGTCGAGGCGGGCCTTCGGATTGCGCCGAAGACGGTCGAGCACCTCGTTCTGCTCGTCGGCCAGCACCCGCTTGAGCTTCCGGACCGCCTGCTTCTCGACCGCGTCAGTGATGGCGTCCCGCCGTTCGAGCAGGGCTTCGTCCTCGGAGGCAGCGGGCTCGGGCTCGGTGTCCTGCGCGTCGCCAGGCTCGGCGTGAGGCGCGGCGTCCAATGCGTCCGACGCGTCCGATGCGTCCCCGGCTTCCTCGCTGGCGTGAGCGTCGGACGACGGTTCACGAGCGAGCACGTCCTGTGCCTTCGCCACGTCGTCCTCCCGCGAAGCTCGGATGCGCGCGAACAGGTCGTCGACGTCGACGGCGGTGTCGCCCTCCTCGTCCGCGGCCTCAACGACGTCGACGACTTCCGCGATCTCGGCGGTCTCGGTGGTCTCGCGTCGTCCGTTGGGCCGTGGATCGTCGACGATGCGGACCCCCTCGAACTCGGCGGACGGCTCGAGCGGAACCAGTTCTTCGTGCGGTAGTTGCTCGGTGTACTCGGGGGACTCACGCGCCGCTTCGACCTCACGGTCGAGCTCGCTCGGCGACGGCAGCGGTTCCGCCTCGACGCGATGCGCCGCCGCGTCCGCTGCGATCTTGGCGGAGGTCAACGAGGTGCGCAGTTCCTCGTTGGCCTCGTCGAGCGTGCGTTGGACGATCGTGTACGAGTCGATCAGGCGCTCGCGGCCCGCCTGCAGCCGCTCCAGCTGGACACGTGAAGCCTTTCGTTTGCGAGCGAGATCTTCGAGTATGCGAGCGCGGACGAGCAGGGCCTCGTCCACCATCTCACGTCCTCGTGCTCGTGCTGCCTCGACCTCGACGCCGCCCGCTTCTGTTGCCTCCAGGCGAATGCGTTCGGCGTCGGTACGTGCGGCGTCGAGCGCCCGTTCTGCCTCGGCTTGCCGGCCTTCGACCGCGGCATCGACCTGGGCGCGGATACGGGCCGCTTCCGCCTCGACTTCCTCGGTTCGTCGTGCCATCAGCTCGTCCGCGTCGCTGCGCACCGTTCTCGCATGCTCCTCCGCGTCGCGCAGCGTCTGCGCGGCGCTGTCCGAAGCCTTCGCCTTGATGTCGGTCGCGGCCTCGCGGGCGACCGTCAACACTCGTGCCGTCTCCTCGCCGAGCGCAGCAGTCAGCTGGTCCTCGTCGACGCGCGACGCTGCGGCCAGTTTGGCCTCGACTGCCTCGAGTCGCTCGAGGAGGCCGGCCTCGCGATCGTGCGCGTCGCGCAGGGCCTCGGCAACCTGCTCGAGAAATCTCCGGACGTGGTCCGCGTCGTAACCGCGGAAGCTCGTCGGGAAGGTCGTGCGCGCGATCGCTTCGGGGTCGAGATTCGACGTGCGTTGCTCGGCATCACGGTCGGAAGCAGACATCGCCCTCGATGGTACGACCGCATCGCAGCGAGGTCGCGGACTCGACCTCCGTGACGGGACCTCGACGGCCGACGTCAGCCCACCGGAGCGGGAAGACCGCTGCCGCCGAGCGAACCGAGGAACGCGAGGGCCTCGTCGAGTGTGTGGATCGGGACGATCTTGACGTCTGACGGCGCGTTCTTCTGGGCCGCAGCTGCGTCTCCGGCTGGCACCAGGAAGTAGGGAATGTGAGCGCGGTGGACGGTGGTCACCTTCTGTTCGACGCCACCGATCTCGCCGACGGTCCCATCGGGCGAGATGGTGCCGGTGGCCGCAACCTCCTGGCCGCCCGTCAAGTCACCCGGAGTCAGTTCGTCGAGGAGACCGAGCGTGAACGCGAGCCCGGCGCTCGGCCCACCGATGCGCTGCGAGTCGATCGACACGTCGAACGGGAGGGACGGGTAGTCGAGCCGGTCGTCGGCGGCTACGCCGAGGAACCCGGCTCCCGGCTTGTCCGGATGGTTGGTCAGCGTGACGCTGGTGTCACGGGGGTTGCCGTTGGGATCCTCGATGCCGAGCGTGACCTGGTCGCCCGGCTTGCGCCGCGCCCACCGCTTGCACGAGCTGGTCGCGACTGGTCACCGGTTGTCCGTCGACGGCGACGATCGTGTCGCCGACCTGTAGGACTCCGGCGGCGGGTGCCCCGTGGTCGGTGGTCACGATGAGCGCGCCGGTCGGCGTCGGCGTCACGTGATAGCCGAGTTTCCCGAGGGCGACGAGTACGGCGGCGTCCTTCGATTGGCGCATCAACACCTGGTTGAGCCGATTGTTCTCCTGCGGTGTCTGCGTTCCGAGGACCTGCTTCGCCGGCACGATGGTCTCATCCGACGAATGCTCGGCCCGCCACTTGTCGAACACGGTGACGTCGGTGTTGACGGTGACGGTGACGAGGTTGATGTGATCCGAGGTCGGATTGTTGCGATCAGGTGGAACCGTGATGAGTGCGTCGACGGACTCTGCGTTTCCGGGCGACTCGATGACGTACGGCACGTGAACGAGGAGCGTCACGACGAAGGCTGTCGTGAGAAGTGACATCATCGTGGCGATCGCGATGACCCACCACCAGCGGCGAAGCCACTGGCGGCGTCGACGCTCCTCGTCTGCCTGAGGGGTAGGACGCGCCCCGGTTACGATCGCGCTCGGCGTGTTGAGATTCGTCATCGGTCTGGTCGTCATGGGCGCCGCACTCGCGATCGCAGGACGCGTCGTGATGAACGGGGCACCCCAGCCTGCCACGGACGAGGCCGGACGCGACCGCGACTTGCCCCGAATGAGATTCGAGCGCAAGCAGCCCGCGGCACGCGTGGTGAGACCTGACGCTGTCACGCCGACGCCTTGGTGGGTCCGCGCCCGTGCAGTTGTCTTGTTGAGCACGCTCCTGGCGCTGATCGGCGCCCTTCTGGCGCTCCTTCTCTTGCTCGGTGGCGCCCTGATCCTGACCGGTCTGAAGAACGCCGTGGAATGATGCGGCCTCCCGAGGGCGGCGTCGAGAGAAGGCGAGACGTCGCACTCGCCGGTCATCACGGCGACGTGGCCACCGTTCGTGCGGCGCTCGCTGACGAAGACGGCCGTGTCCGGGCCACGGCGCTCGGTGCGCTGGCGCGCGCCGGCGAGTTGACAACCGCCGATCTCGAGCGCGCTGCCGAAGACGTCGACGCGGTCGTGCGTCGGCGCGTTGCGGAAGCGGCTGCTGCCGCCGATCCGCCGGGCGCGTGGGCACCGGTGCTCGCGCTGCTCGACGACGCGGATGACAACGTTGTCGAAGCTGCCGCGTGGGCATGTGGTGAGCTCACCAGTCTCGATCAGCGAGCGCGGCGTTCCGCCGTCGATCGCCTCGTGCGACTGACGACCGACCACGAAGATGCGCTGGTGCGGGAGGCCGCGGTCGCTGCCCTCGGATCGATCGGCGACCCAAGGGGTCTCGAGGCCATCCTCGCCGCCACCCGCGACAAGCCCGCGGTGCGGCGCCGAGCCGTACTGGCCTTGGCGCCCTTCGAAGGACCGGAAGTCGATGAAGCACTGGCGCGAGCGCAAAACGACCGGGACTGGCAGGTGCGGCAAGCGGCTACGGATCTCACCGCTGCCGACGACGCCGCTCCCCCGCCGAACTCGGGGTCGCCGTGGTCGCCATAGCGACCATGGCGCACCAACATTCGCCCCCTAGCGCCGAGCTCCCATGAACATCATCTTGAGGCGGTCGTAGTTCTCGATCACCTTGCCGGCGCCGAGAGCAACGCACTCGAGCGGCGCATCGACGAGGTGCACCGGGATCTCGGTCTCCTCCGCGATGCGCATGTCGAACCCGCGCAGCATGCCGCCACCGCCCACGAGGTACATGCCGCGCACGATGAGATCTTGCGCGAGTTCGGGTGGCGCCTGACCCAAGCAGGCGATGACGGAATCGATCACTGCGAGCACTTGCTCGCCGATCGCTTCACGGACTTCTTCGGGCGAGAGGATGACCGTCTTGGGTAGGCCGCTCATCAAGTCTCGTCCGCGTACCTCGGCCTTGAACTCGTCGAGCGTCGGGTACGCGGACCCGATCGCGACCTTGATCTCCTCGGCCGTGCGCTCACCGACCGCGATGCCGTACTCGCGGCGCACGTAGGTCTGCACCGCGTTGTCGATGTCGAACGAGCCGACGCGTACCGCCTGCAATGCGACGATGCCGCCCAGCGAGATCAGCGCGGTCTCCGACGTGCCACCGCCGACGTCGATGACCATGTTCCCGACGGGCTCGTGGATCGGGAGACCAGCGCCGATGGCGGCGGCCATCGGCTGTTCGATGAGTTGCGCGTCGGCCGCGCCGGCACGACGTGCCGCCTCGGTCACCGCGCGCCGCTCGACTTCGGTGATCGCAGACGGCACGCAGATCACGACGCGAGGACGGTTGAACCGGTTCACGCCGACGCGTTGCAGCAGCAAGCGAATCATGCGTTGGGTGATTTCGAAGTCGGTGATCGCGCCGCCTCGCAACGGGCGCACCGCGACGATGTAACCGGGCGTACGGCCGATCATCTGCCACGCCTCGTGGCCCATCGCCAGCACGTCCCCTGTCCGGCTGTTGAGGGCGATGACGGACGGCTCGTTGAGGACGATGCCGCGTGACCTCTCGTACACCAGCGTGTTGGCGGTGCCGAGATCGATGGCGAGGTCGCGTGCCAGGGCTAGCCCACTATCCGCGCCTGCGTTGATCACCCTCGGGTGACAGCGCCTTCATCTCACGCTGGAACGCTTGCATGCTCGAACGCATGCTCTTCGGTTTGTGATTCACCAACGTGAGGATCAACGAGCCGACGATGATCACTGCGAGCGGCACAAGGAGGAAGAGGAGAACGCCCATGGACGCGCATCACCTCCGTACTTCTTGCGGGGCCACCAGTGCATGGCTGTCGTCGCCCCACGCCTCGCCACCGTCCCACACCTCGTGCTTCCAGATGGGGACGGACGCCTTGATCGCGTCGATGCAGAACCGGGCTGCTGCGAAGGCGTCGGGGCGATGAGGCGCTGAGACGACGACCACGACCGCGGACGCACGGATCGGCACCACCCCGACGCGGTGCAGGAGCACGATCCGTCCGACAGCTGGCCACTGTGCTCGCGCCTCGTCGGCTACAGCCCGCAAGCACGGCACGACCTGTTCTTCGTATGCCTCGTACTCCAACTGCTGCACGCCGGGTCGATCGGGTGCGTGGTCACGCGCTGTCCCGCTGAACAGAACGACAGCGCCACAGTCCGGCCGGATTGCCCATTCGGTCGCGAGACCGACCGGAAGCTCGTCCCGCGCCAGTCCCAACCAGGTGTCGCCTGTCGGTGGCCGCACGCAGGCATCGTACGTGAGCGGGGGCCGCCATCCCTCGGAGCAGGTCCGTCACTATCGTTTTGCGCTGTGCCACCCAACGACGAGAGTGACGGTGAGCCGGCGTTCGGCGCTCCGTTGCCGCCCGAGGACCGTTTGTGGCGGCATCCTTCGGAGCTCGGTCCCGTCGACGGGGTCACCACTGCCACGGCCGAGGGCGACGATCGCCGCTCGGGCTCCACACTGTGGGGCGTCGCAGTGGTTGCCGGGCTCGTCGGCGCGGCCCTCTCCCTGGGCGTGGTGGCGGTGGTCGGTGGCTTCGAGGGCAAGGTCGTGGAGAAGCCTGTCGTCGAGAAGGTCCCGCTGCGTGCGGTCGCGGAGCTCGCGTCGCAACCGAGCGGTGTCGTCGGCGTCACGCGCGCCGTCGCGCCAGCGATCGTGAGGCTCGAGGTCACGACGGGCGAGGGGTCGACGATCGGGTCCGGTGTGATGTTCCGCGATGACGGCTACCTGGCGACTGATGCGCATCTCCTGCAGTCGGCGTCCGCCGTGCAGGCGACGCTCGCCGACGGCCGGTCGGTGCCCGCCACGGTGGTCGGTTCGGACCCGTGGTCGGCAGTTGCCGTCGTCAAGGTCGACGTGGGACAGGTACCAGTGGCGACGTTCGGCTCCGCCACGGGATTGCAGATCGGCCAGACCGCGATCGCGATCGGTGCACCAGAAGGTTCGGGCGCCGACCCGTCCGTGGCGGTGGGGGTCGTGAGCGCCCTCGGCAAGCAAGTCGACAGCGCAGAAGGCGTCAGCCTGCGTGACATGATCGAGACCGACGCCGCTGCGAGTCACGATTCGTCGGGCGGCGCGCTGTCCGATGCGAACGGCGTCCTCATCGGGCTCGTGACCACGGTGGTGCCGCCTGATGGAGCGAACGTCGACTTCGCCGCGCCGATCGACGTCGTGCGGTCAGTCGCCGAGGACATCATCAAAACCGGTGCGGCCCGGCATGCGTGGCTCGGCGTCGAGGGCGCTGATGCAGATCGCGGCGCACGCGTCATGAAGGTCGTCGGTGGGAGTCCAGCGGCCGAAGCGGGTCTGACGAACGACGATGTCATCGCCGCGGTGGACGGAACGAAGATCGAGTCGATGTCAGCGCTGCGCGTGACGCTGCGCGGACACCACACCGGCGACAGGATCACGCTCGTCGTGACCCGCTCCGGTCAAGACCTCACGATGACCGCGACGCTCGGCGAGAAGACGCCGACCTGAGATCAGTGGTGGCGCTGGCGGCGGCGGATGAGCGCAACGGTGCCGGCGGCCGCGGCCACCAGTGCAGCGCCGGCCGCACCAAGCGCAAGCTCTTGGCGTCGTTGCGGGCTCACGGTCGCCCAGGGCGTGGGACGGTGTCCGGCGACATACGCCTCCTCGTTGGTCGAGGTCGGTGACCATCCAGCGGCCTTCAAGCGGTCGTTCGCAATGACCCATGGATGGATCGTGTAGGGCAACAGTCCCGGAGGTGTCGACGACAGGCCCAGCTTCCATCGCGCCGACGCGAGCTTCTGAACCACGGCGTCCGGCACGCGCAAACGCGGCACACCCGCCAACGCTTGCACTTGGTCGCCGGGGATCCACCCGTCCGGTGCCACGTTGAACGGACCGTCGAGGTGGCTCCGCAAGGCGAGCTCGACCGCGGACGCGACGTCGTCGAGGTGCACATATTGCGCCGGCGGGTCCTCGGAACCCGCCGGACGCACGGCCGCGGCGGTGCGCAGCGCCCGGTCCAACCATCCTGTGGCGTCCTCGGCGACTGCGATCGCAGGCCGGAGGATGGCGACCGTCGCGCCGGGATGGTTCGACTTCCACTCGACCGCCAGACGCTCGCGCTCAGCGGCGCGTACGGCGTACTCGAGCTCTGCGTTCGGGCGCAACGGCGCATCCTCGGTGAGCGGCACCGGATTCGTCGGCCAGGCGCCGTAGACGGTCGCACTCGACAGCAGGACGAGCGTCGTGGCACCGATGCCTGCGGCGGCGTCGAGCAAGGTCCGTGTCTCGTCCACCCCTCCCTCGAGCTGGACCACGGCCGAGGCCCCCTCGAGCGACGCCTTCAGATCCGCCTCTCCATCGACGCCCACCTCGACGACCCGATCGACGCCCGCCGACTCGTCGAGCAGGGCCTTCACGCGCCGTCCGAGCGCGTCGGTCGAGCCGCTGAGGACGATCGTCGACATGGCCCTACCATGCCAACGTGAGCGATCGCGGTCCATTCGGTCCCGAGGGCGAAGATCCTTTCCGAGGCATCCCGCTCTTCGGTGACCTTGCACGGATGCTGCAACAGCAGGGCCCCGTGAACTGGGACGCCGCCCGCCAGCTTGCGGCGTCGATCGCCACCGAAGGCACTGCCGAGCCGAACGTCGACCCGCTCGAACGCATCCAGCTCGAGCAACTCACGCGGGTCGCCGAGCTCCAGGTGGGCAACGCAACCACGCTGCCGACATCGCGGTCCGGTCGCGGCCTGAACATCGAGCCCGTCACTCGCACTGTCTGGATGCAGCGCACGCTCGACGCGCACCGGGACCTGTTCGAGTCGCTCGCGGGATCGATGTCAGGCGGCATGCAGATCACGATGCCACCGGGTGAGATCGACGATCCCGACGCTGGCGACCCCATGGCGAAGATGCTCGGCGACATCTTGCAGGTCTTCAGCCCCGTGATGCTCGGCATGACGATCGGATCGTTGCTCGGCCATCTGGCGCGTCGCTCGTTCGGCCAGTACGACCTTCCGATCCCTCGACCGCCGAGTGATCAGCTGATGATCCTGCTCGGCAACGTGGACCAGTTCGGCGCGGAGTGGAGCTTACCGAAGGACGACCTGCGCCTGTGGGTGAGCGTGCACGAGGTGGCGCGGCACACCGTACTGTCCGTACCGCACGTCCGCGATCGGCTGCAGGTGTTGCTGAAGCGATACGTCTCCGGGTTCGAACCGGATCCGACCGCCCTCGAGACACGGCTCGGCGAGTTGGACGTGTCCGATCCGAACGCGCTGCAGAAGCTGCCCGAGTTGCTCGGCGATCCCGAAGTGATGCTCGGCGCGATGCAGTCACCGCAGCAGCGCGAGCTCCTCCCGCAACTCGAAGCGACCGTCGCCGTGGTCGTCGGCTATGTGGACCATGTGATGGACACGATCGGCGACGGTCTCATCGGCTCGTACGGGATGGTGACCGAGGCCCTGCGCCGGCGGCGCGTCACTGCCGATCCGTCGGACCGGTTCGTCGAGCGGCTGTTCGGACTGGAGCTCACACAAGCGCACTACGACCGGGCCACCGCGTTCGTGGACGGCGTGGTCGAGCGAGCAGGCGCCGACGCGCTGGAACGCATGTGGAGGTCCGAGCGCGAGCTGCCGACGCCGGCAGAGATCGACGCGCCGGGCCTCTGGTTGGCGCGCATCGACCTTCCCGAGACCGACACCAACTGAATCCTGGCTCAGAAAGTTGTCGTCGTCGTCGGGGTTGCGGTGATCGGCACCGTGGGCGTGGTCTTGTCCGTCCGCCACGCCCGCCGGTAGGCGTAGGCGCCGAAGCCGGCGGTGGCGGCAACGACGACGAAGCCGAGTTGCGCTGGAATCGGGACGATGACCGGAAGGAAACCGCCGATGACCCACAGGAGCTGGAAGCGGGTCTCGAAGCCTGCGAACGAACGGCCGTAGTTCGCGTCGGGCGCGTCACGCTGGACGATTGCATCGAAGGCGAGCCGGCCCGCGCTCGCTCCGACACCGACCATGAGCGCGAGAGCAACCGATCCGAGCAGCCCGCCCTGCAACGCGCAGCCCGCCGCGATCACCGCTATCGCCAGAAGTGCCGAGACGAGGATGCGCTCCTCGGACACGACACGACGAAGTCGCGGAGCGATCAACGCCCCGACCAGCACGCCGGCGATGCTCGCGACGAGGACGGCTCCGAAGTGCCAGGTCGGCGCCGTCGCGGGATGACCGGTGCCCAAGTCGGGAAAGCCGGCCGCGTGCCGAACGGCTCGCCCGATGGACAGCCCGACGGGCACCGGCGCGTCGTTGCCGCCCCCTTTCAGATCGAAGGCCAGCATGAACGTGAGAAAGCCGACAATGCCGCGGAGGAGGCCCATCGCCTCCGCGGCGTGCACGATGCCAGCGCCTCGGAGCTCGTCCTCCTCCGCGGTGTCGGGCGGTTCGGTCGCAACTGCGGCAGCCGATAGGCGGGTGGCCAGCAGCGCAGCGATGGCGGACGTGATCGCACCGCACACCAGCGCAGCCTCGGGGCCGATGAACTTCACCATCAGGGCAGCCGGCGCGCCTACGACGAGCCCGACGATGCCGGAGATGAGTGACAGGCGCGAGTTGGCGCGGACCAACTGGGTGTCGTCATCGACGACAGTCGGCACGAGGGCGGCCTTCGCGATGCCGTATGCCTTGCCGAGCACGAGGATGAGGAACGCCAGCGGGAAAAGGATCAGGTCGTCGACATGGCTCACCATGAAGACGCACACGAGCGCGCGCAGGCCGGACGCGAGCACGACCATGAAACGACGACCGCCGCGGACCCGGTCGATCGCCGGACCCACGAGCGGCGCCACGATGGCGAACGGCGCCATCGTCAACACGAGGTACAGGGCGACCTTGTCGCGCGCTGCACCGGACGGGATCGAAAAGAACAGCGTCCCCGCGAGGGAGACCGTCACCAGGGTGTCGGTCGCGACAGAGAACGCGTGGACCCGGGCCAAGCGGGTGAACGGTGTGACCGTGAAAGCGTCGGCAGCGCGGCGCGGCGCCGCAGCCAACGCACGCCACGAGCCGGAGTCGGTCACGTCACAATCGTAAGTGCGCGTGCCGAAGGGTTGGTCCCGCCGTCAACGCGGCACCGTCAGCCTGCCTTCGGCTCGGCAGACGGGTCGTCACCGGCGCCAGTCGACGGAAGCGTGGGCCCAGCGGGAAGCTCGAGCGTGAACGTCGACCCTTCGCCCTCGCGCGACTCGAGCCGCACCTCACCACCGAGGTTGTCGGCCACGTGGCGCACGATGGCGAGACCGAGCCCGGTGCCGGGCACGTCGGAGCGACCCCGATCCACGCGGTAGAAGCGCTCGAAGACACGCTCGTGATCGCGGCTCGGGATTCCGGCACCCTGGTCACGCACCCGGATGCTCAAGCGGTCATCGCCTTCTGTGGGGGTGACATGGAGGTCGACCGACGAGCCCGTGTCGGAGTACTTCACCGCGTTGTCGAGAAGATTGAAGATGGCGGACACGATCTGGCGCCGGTCGCCCATGAGATTCAACGTGTGGCGCGCCTCGGCGACGCGAACCTCGATCCCTTCGCGCTCCGCGATCGGCCGCACCTGCTCCACGGCTTCCGCGACCACGAGATGCACCGGCACCGGCTCGCGTTGTGGAGTCTGTTCCGCCTCGATCCTGCTGAGCTCGAGCAAGTCGTCGATCGTGCGAGCGAGGCGCATCGAGTTGCCCACCATTCGCTGCGCAAGCCTTCTGACGACGACCGGATCGTCTTCTGTCGCCAGCGTCTCGGCCAGCAAGCCGAGCGCGGCGACCGGCGTCTTCAACTCATGGCTCACATTGGCGACGAAGTCACGGCGGATCGCTTCGAGCCTGCGGCGGTCGGACACATCGTCGATGACGGCGAGTCCGCCGACGGTGCGTCGCTCGTCGTCGATCGGCGTGACGGAAACGACCAGCGTGCGTCGCACGGGCCCGAACAGTTCGAGCGTCCGTTTCTCGGCCTTGCCCTCGATGGCCTGCTGGAGCATGTCGTCGACGACCGAACCAACCGGTCCGTCGCCGTAGCGATGAGCCTCGAGGGTTGTCGCAGCCGCGTTGCGGGTCACGACGTTGCCACCGTCGTCGCAGATCACGACTCCCTGGGCCACGGCTGCGAGTGCGTCGGACAGGCGGCCGGCGGTGACGGTCGCCTCACCCCGGCCCATCACCGCAGCATCGACCGCCTGCTCGAGCCGGATCATGTTTCTGTCGAGGCGGCGGCTTTCGCGATCGGGCGGCGAATCCTCGAGGCGCAACGCAATGTCGACAACGCGGCGGACCTGCGCTCGCCGCGCGCGCCAAGCCACAACGATGACGGCGATCAGCAACACAAGGGCGACTGTGGCGATTGCCACCGCCACCACTTGGATCACTCCACTCGTCACTGTCACAACTCTCTCACCGCAGGCTCAGAAGAGAGCGCACCACTTCGACGTCGCGCTCGTAGGACAGCACCGCCGCGAGATCGTCAGCGGAAACCCAGCTGAGCTCGTCGATCTCGTCATCCGGCACGAACGGACGCTCGCTCACCACCGACATCGCCCAGTAGCGGACGAGCTTCGCCCGCCCACGCGCGTCCGGGTAGAGGGTCGGAAGCAGCTCCCGACCGAGCCGGCAACGCAGTCCCGTCTCCTCCTCCACCTCGCGAACCGCGCACTGCTCGTCTGTCTCCGCAGGGTCGCGCTTGCCCTTCGGTAGCGACCAGTCGTCGTACTTCGGCCGGTGGACGAGCAGGACCTCGGTCTCGCCGGCGCGGGTCCGACTGACGACGCCGCCCGAAGCCCGTAGGAGGCGATCCTTCGCCGTCAGCTCCCGGACCACCGTCCGCGGCTGGCGGCCAGCTCTTGCAGCTTGATGTGCGTGTCGACGTCCGTGCCGTCGTCGGCTGTCGGCACCTTCCTCCACGTGCCTTCGGGTCCGAGTGTCCAGGCGAGGACGTCGTCGGCAAGGTCCACGGCGAGGATCTCGCGCAGCCGGTCCTGGAGATCCGGGTCGTTGACCGGAGTCAGCGCTTCGACGCGGCGGTCGAGGTTGCGCGGCATCAGATCGGCGGAGCCGATGTAGAACGCGGCTTGTCCTCGTCCCGCCCCGTTGGCGAACTCGTAGATCCGGGAGTGCTCGAGGTACCGGCCGACGATCGATCGAACCCGAATGTTCTCCGACATGCCGGGCACGCCTGGACGCAGGCAGCAGATGCCGCGCACGATGCAGTCGATCTGCACACCGGCTTGTGATGCCGCGTACAGCGCTTCGATCATGTCGGGGTCGACGAGGCTGTTCAGCTTCATGCGAACGCGACCGCCGCCCGGTACCGACTTCGCCGCCTCGGCTTCGGCAAGGATCAGATCTTTGATGCGGTGTCGCAACGAGTGCGGCGTGACGAGCAGTTTCTCGTACCTCACGTTGCGGCCGTACCCCGTCAGATAGTTGAACAAGTGGGTCAGATCGGCGCCGAGGTCCTCGTCGGTCGTGAACAAGCCGAGATCGTCGTACAGCTTCGCTGTCGTCGCGTTGTAGTTGCCGGTTCCCACGTGCACGTACCGGCGGATGCCATCGGCGTCGTCGCGTACGACCAATGCGGTCTTCGTGTGCGTCTTGAGACCGACGAGGCCGTAGACCACGTGCACGCCCACTTCTTCGAGTGCGCGTGCCCACTCGATGTTGGCTTGCTCGTCACCGCGCGCCTTGAGCTCGACCAGGGCTGCCACCTGCTTGCCTCGCTCCGCAGCTCGTATGAGCGAGCGGACGATGGCGCTGTCGCCTGATGTGCGGTACAGCGTCAACTTGATGGCGAGGACGTGCGGGTCGGCCGAAGCTTCGCGGACGAACTCCTCGACCGTCGCGGCGAAGCTCTCGTACGGATGGTGAACCAGTACGTCGCGTGACCGGATCGCCTCGAAAACGTCGGCAGTCCCCTCCTCGCCAGGCATGAAGGCTGGAGGAGTCACGGGAAGATAGACCGGGTCCTTGAGGTCGGCCCGATCGAGCTCGTGCACGGACCACAGGCCACCGAGGTCGAGCGGACCAAGGTTCAGGTACACATCGTCGTCATCGACGTCGAGCTCGCGCTGGAGCAGCTCGCGAACCTCGTCGCTCGCGTCCGCATCGAGCTCGAGCCGAACGGCACGGCGGAAGCGACGCCGGCGCAACTCGAGCTCGACGGCGGCAAGGAGGTCGTCCGCCTCTTCCTCCTCCAACGTGAGGTCCGCGTTGCGCGTGACCCGGAAGCTGTAGTCGTCGATCACCTCCATGCCCGGAAACAGCTGATCGAGGTGTGCAGCGATGACTTGTTCGAGCGGGACGAAGCGCTCACCGTCGGGCAGCACCATGAACCGCGGCAGCAAGGGCGGCACCTTCACGCGAGCGAACCGGCGCTGCGCGGTCACGGGATCGCGCACGACGACCGCCAAGTTCAATGACAGATGCGAGATGTACGGGAACGGATGACCAGGGTCGACGGCAAGCGGCGTCAACACCGGGAAAATGCGTTCCTCGAACACTTCGTCGAACCACTTGGCGTCGTCCTCGTCGAGGTCCGCGTACGAGCTGAAGATGATGCCGACTCCGGCGAGCGCAGGTGCGAGCTGTTCGAGGAAGGTCCGCTCGACGCGGGCGGACAGCTTCTCGACCACATCGCGTATCTCCAGCAGCTGCTGGGCCGGCGTGCGACCGTCGGGTGTCGACGCCGTGATCCCCGCTGCCACTTGGTCCTTCAGTCCAGCGACGCGGACCTGGAAGAACTCGTCGAGGTTCTGGCTGTAGATGGCCAGGAATTTTCGCGCGCTCGAGCAAGGGAACGTCGTCGCGCTCTGCCATCGCCAGCACACGCTCGTTGAAATCGAGCCAGGAGAGCTCGCGATTCAGCAACCTGGCGCCCGGGGAGGTCTCGATGGCGGGCACGGAGTCAGCGTAGTTGTGGGGTGGGAGGCCCGCGGAGGGCTGGCTGCCTACTCCTCTTCCTCCTCCGGAAGGCCGAGGTCCCAATCGAGGATCAGGTGCTCGCGCTCGGCGTCACGGACGACGCGCTCGCGATTCCGGCGAAACTGGGGGTCGTGGGGCGGCAGCAACTCGAGCCGAGCGAGCACCCTGGCTCTGAATTCCTCGATCAGCGCCCGGTCGCCGAAGTCGGAATGCACCTCCCAGTGCGGCGCAACGGGACCGAGGTACACGACCCGGACGTGGCCCCGTGGCGGCTCGTTGACGTCCGGTCCTTCTGCGCCGACAGACATGAGCCGTGCACTCTATCCCGTCGAGATCGCGATTCTCTGATGTGGGATTCGTCTCTTGATGCCGGTCTTCGGTCCATTGGTGTCTCATCTGTCGCAGAACGCGACCGATCGAAACATGACAACTTTCCGGGCTCTCGCTCCGTAGAGAAGTCTGGAACGGAGGAATCGATGGAGACAGAGTGGATGGCACGGGGTCTGTGCAGGGAAATCGCCCCGTCGACCTTCTTTCCGAGCGACGGCGTGGGCGTCGAGGTCGCACGTCGCATCTGCGCCGACTGCCCCGTCCGCCAAGCCTGTCTCGAATACGCGCTCGCCAACCGGATCGACCACGGAGTGTGGGGAGGCTGCTCGGAGCGTGAGCGGCGTCGGATCCTCAAGCGTCGCCGCGTCTCGGTGAACTGAGGTCGGCCGCTCGGCCGACGCCACCCAGCCGTGATCGAGTGCGTCGTCAACGTGAGCGAGGGCCGGGACAGCCCGGGACTCGACGCGGTGACCGCGGCGGCGGGAGCCCAGCTGCTCGACCTTCACCGGGACGAGCATCACAACCGGGCAGTGCTGACCCTGGCCGGCGACGGCGTCGAGGCGGCGGCACGCCGGGTCGCACGAGCAGCGGTCGACCACCTCGACCTGCGAACCCACACCGGGGTCCATCCTCGTTTCGGCGTCGTGGACGTCGTGCCGTTCGTTCCGCTCCACACCTCAACTCTCGCTGGCGCGATCGCAGCCAGAGACCGATTCGCATCCTGGGCGGGTGAGACGCTCGAGCTCCCCTGCTTCCTGTACGGCCCGGAGCGCTCGCTGCCGTCCATACGCCGTGGGGCGTTCCGCAACCTCCCCCCCGACGCGGGACCGCGGCAGCCGCACCCCACTGCGGGCGCTTGCGCCGTCGGCGCCCGCCCGCCGCTGATCGCGTTCAACCTCTGGCTGCGAGACACGGCGATCGACACGGCCCGCGAGCTCGCCGTCGCCCTCCGGAACGAGCACGTGCGGGCGCTCGGCCTCGTCGTCGGTGACCACGTGCAGGTCTCGATGAACCTGCTCTCACCGGTCGAGGTGGGACCCGCGGCCGTCTATGACGCCGTCGCCGCCTCTGGAACGTCGATCGGGCGGGCGGAACTGGTCGGCCTGGCGCCGAGGGCGGTGCTGGAGGCCACGCCCACGGGGCGGTGGGAGCAACTCGACCTCGACGAAGAGCGCACCATCGAGGCCCGGCTCGCCCGTCTCGCCCGTTCCGACCCCGCCTCGTCGGACGGATAGGCGATTCGCGCTGTCGCGCACATTGTCGGCTGGGCCACCGAAACAGGTGGCTTGGTCGACACAGACGTTCTCATGCTCGCGTCCGTGTCGACCGAGCGACGGAAACGGTGGCTGAGTCGACACAGCGTTGACGGGTTGCGCGTCTGTGTCGACCGAGGGACCGAGATCGGTCGGTGAGTCGACAATGTGCGCGGGCGACCGACGGGGAGGGCTCGTCGGACGGCGGCGGCCAGGTTCCTTAGACCGTCACGCCGAGGCGCCTGCCGCCCGTCGTGCGAGCGCGCGCTGGCGACGGATGCGACGTCGCTCGCGCTCGCTCATGCCGCCCCAGATGCCGAACTTCTCACCGTTGACCAGGGCGTACTCGAGACACTCCGCCCGGACGACGCAGCCACGGCACACCTCCTTGGCCTCGCGGGTCGATGCACCCCGCTCCGGGAAGAACAGATCGGGATCGACGCCGAGGCAGTTGGCGAGGTCCTGCCACCCCTTGGCCTCGGTGTCGATCTCGTTCGGGATGGTGATCCGCATGTGAACCTCCACGACCCGCATGGACGACCTGGCCCTACATGCCCCCATGCCGCTTGGACAACGGCGGCCCGGGTCGGATACCGCCGTTGCTACATCTCTTCTGCCACAGCTGTATTCCGCTACCGCTGTGTTCTACTGCCACTGTTGTAATTACACGGATGTGATCTTGCCTGGTGCGATCAAATTGCGCAAGGGGCAAGATCGTGCAATGGAAATCCGGGTGGTTCGTGCCGACATCACGACGCTCGAGGTCGATGCGATCGTCAATGCCGCGAATGCGTCGTTGTTGGGCGGCGGCGGCGTCGACGGAGCCATCCACCGTGCGGCCGGACCCGCGCTGCTCGACGAATGCAGACGCCTTGGCGGGTGCGACACGGGCGACGCCAAGGCGACGGCTGGTCACGGGCTGCCCGCTCGGTGGGTGATCCACACGGTCGGCCCCGTCTGGCGCGGCGGCGCGGCAGCCGAAAAAGAGCTGCTGACCAGCTGTTATCGGCGGTCACTGGAGGTCGCCGACGAGCTTGGCGCGACGACCATCGCCTTCCCCGCTATCTCGACAGGCGTGTACGGCTACCCGCGGGACGAAGCCGCCGTGGTGGCCGTCAACACGCTGTCGACCACGCCGACGAAGGTCACACAGGCGATCCTCGCGGCGTTCGACGGCGCGACTCACGCGGCGTACGAGCGCCTGCTCTCGTGATGACGGACGCCTCCGAGGCGCCCCCTCGGCGCCTTCGGCGCCTCCTAGCGGGCAGCGCGGGAGCCGCGGCGCTGCGTGCGGTGCTCGACGAAGTCGACGAGCACGTAATCCCCGAGCGTTTCGGGCGTGGTGAAGAAGGCACGGCCACCGTTCATCTGCGTGAGCTTCTCGACGAACGCCTTGAGATAGCTCGTGGCGTCGAGCATGAACGTGTTGATGCGCACCGCCTCACGGGTGCAACGGGCGACCTCCCGTAGCGTGGCGTCGACGGTTTCGCGCACGGGCGGGTAGCTGAAGAACGGCTCGCTCATGCCCGGCTCGAAGTGCGCAGTCGGCTCGCCGTCGGTGATCATGATGATCTGCTTCGTGCCACCCTGCCGCGCCAGCAGCCGGCGGCTCAGCATGAAGCCATGTTGCATGTTGGTGCCGTAGACGAAGTCCCACGACACCTCCGGCAAGTCCTCGGGCTTCAGCTCGCGCGCCACCGATGAGAAGCCCACGATGCCGAGATAGTCACGCGGGAACTGCGAGCTGATCAAGGAGTGCAGCGCCATCGCCACCTTCTTGGCCGCGAGGAAGTTGTCACGCATCGGCATCGACAACGACAGGTCGAGCATCAGCACAGTGCTCGTCTTCGTCAGGTGCTCGGTGCGCTCGATCTCGAAGTCGTCAGGCGACAAGTGCACCGGTGTGCCCTTGCCCGTACGGGTGACCGCGTTGCGCACCGTGCGCTCGATGTGGAGGTTGAACGGGTCACCGAACTCGTAGGGCTTGGTGTCGTACGCCCGCTCGTGGCCGGCACCGCTCTTTTCGAGCACGTGGGCGCCCATGCGATCGCGGCTGAGCTTCTTGAACAGGTCTGACAGTGCGTTCGACCCGATCTTGCGGATGCCGCGCGGCGTGAGCTCGTAGCGGCCCTCACGGTTCTCGATGAGTCCGGCGTCCTCGAGCATCTTCGCCAGCTCGCTCATGCGATCGAGGCTGTTGGCGGCGTCGTCACCGAGGAGCTCGCGCGCGCGGTCGACATCGACTTCTGCGAGCGCGCCGGGGCTGGTCGCGCCCCGCAACAGGTTCTCGAGCTGGTCCATGTCGCCGAGGTCCTGCATGAGCGCCGCCGCCTCGGCGAATCCGAGCGGGTCCTGTCCTTGGAAGTTGTACTTGCGATCCCAACCCATCTGCGGGAAGAGCTGCTGCAGGTTGCTCGACAGCTGCTCGACCTGCCAACGCAGGTCCATGTCCTCGAGCAACTGTTCGGCGAGGCCTTGCAACTGGGCGCGCTGCTCCGGCGTCATCGAGTTGAGCAAGCTCTGCATCGCCGCCATGCGCTGGGCCATGATCTCGAGCAACTCGTCGAGGGTCTGGGGGTTCTCGGGGAAGAAGTCGCCGTAGCGCTGCATGAACTGCTCGAACGCCGGCTGCGTGTCCTCACCGCGCTCACGCATCTCGAGCAAGTTGTTGAGCTCTGCGAACATGTCCTTCATCCGCTGCATGTCTTCGGGCGACACGTTCTGCATCGCACCGGACATCTGGTTGAAGTAGCTCTTGACCAGCTCCTCCCGCAGTTGCTCCATCAACTGTTCGAACTTCTCGCGTGCTTCGCTCGACGTGAACTCGTACTGCTGCAGCTCGCGCACCTGTCCCGACAGGTCGGGTGGGAGCATGTCGAGCTGCATGTTCTTGTCTTGCACGACCTGGTCGGTGATCTCTTGCCGGCGCTGGTCTCCGGATTCGCGCGCTTCCCCGCGAGGTCGTCGAGGCCCTTGCGCTCCATGTCGACGACGTCACGGAGCTCTTGCGCGATGTCGTCGTAGACGCCGCCGAGGTCGTATTGCTCGAGCTCGTCCCGGCGACGACGACGCAGTTTCTCCATCAACTCACGCATGCCTTGAACCCGGTCGCCGTTGCGGTCGCGGAACCCGGATTGCATCAACCTCCGGAGCGCGGCATTGAGGTCGCCGTGGTACAGCAGGTCGTCGGTGATCTCACGGAAAACAGAATCGGCGTCGATGTCGAAGCCGGCCTGCGTCCCGTCCCACCGGGAATAGCGGAACTTCGGTGCAGGCTTTCGCCAGAAGGACATGCTCGGAGGCTACCGGTAGCGTCGCACTGTGACTTGGCCCGACGGGTTCTGGTGGGGAACGGGAGCGTCGTCGACGCAGTGCGAAGGGGCTGCGCCGGCGTCGGACTGGGCCCGGTGGGAGGCGCTCGGCAAGGCGCCTCCGTCCGGCGAGGGCAACGGATTCGGCACCCGCTACGCGGAGGACTTCGCCGTCCTCGCTGAGCAGGGGCTTGCGCATCATCGGCTCTCGATCGAGTGGGCACGGATCGAACCACGCCAGGGCGAGCGCGACAGCGACGCCATCGAGCACTACCGCAGCGTGCTCCTCGCCGCTCGAGACGCCGGGATCCGACCGTGGGTTTGCCTCCACCACTTCACGCTGCCCGGATGGTTCGGAGATGACCTCGGCGGCTTCCTCGACTCGAAGGCCGCGGGCTATTGGTGGCCGCGGCACGTCGACTTCTGCGCTGAGACGTTCGGCGATCTCGTGTACGGCTGGAAGCCGATCAACGAACCTGTCGCATACGCGGTCGCAGGGTTCCTCGCGGGACAGTTCCCACCCGGCCGGCGCGACGTCGACGACTTCCACACCGTGCTGCGGAACATCCACCGCGCCAACCGGGACGCGGCTCGGCTGCTGCGCGACGCGGGCTCGCCTGTCGCCACCATCCACAACCTCTCGCCCATCTATGCGGCCGACGAGTCGCCGGAGGCCCGGTCACGGGCGGCGCGCGTCGACGACGTGATCTGGAGTTCGTGGGCCGAGCCCGAGCTGCTCGAGCCGTTCGACCTCATCGGGTTCTCGTACTACAGCGCGCTGGCCGTCGGGCCCGAAGGCAGATTCGGTCCGTATCCGGCCGATGCCACGGTCGGGCCGATGGGCTATGCACCATGGAGCGCTGGGCTCGGTGAGGTCCTTCATCGGCTCGCCGAGGACCATCCCGACCGTCCGTTGCTCATCGACGAATGCGGCATCGGGACGGACGACGACGAATGGCGAGCGACGTACCTACGCGAGTGCCTCGGCGAAGTCGAGCGCGCCGTCGACGACGGCATCGACGTCCGAGGGCTCTTCCACTGGACGGCCGTGGACAACTATGAGTGGCTGCGCGGCTACGACGTGCCCTTCGGATTGTTCGACCGCGACCGCAACGTCCGCGACTCGATCGAGGTGCTCGAGACCGCGATCGGCGGCTAAGCCGCGGCTCCGTCCTCCCGTTTCGGCGTGCGTTAGCCACATCCCGTGTAGCCAATGAACGCCGAAACGGAAGATTTCGACTAGCCGCGAGCGTGGTACGTGGCGCGGGCGCCCACCGCGTCCTTGTTGAGGCGCTTGCTCAGATGCAGTCCCTCGAGGATGAACTCGACGGCGCTCGCCACCGCGGCGGGCGACTCGTCACCGCCGGTCAGAGCGGCCACTGGTTGTCGCAGAGCGGGAATGTCCGACAGCAACTTCGCCTCGTCGGCCGAGACGACATCGTCGCCGGCGTGGACAACGGTGCCGCCGTCGAACGCGCCGATCACCTCGCGGACTGCTTCCGTTCCGACGCGCTCCTTGAACACCGTCAGCACTGCGCTCCGAAGCAGGTGCTCGACGATTTGCTCGTCCCGGCCCTCTTCGAGTGCTTCGATCTCGACCTTGCCCGAGGTCGACGACGCGAGCGCCTCGAGGTCGCTCACACGCGGCACGACCTCCTTCTCGCCGTGTCGCAGCGCCCGCCGGGTGGCGTTGGCCACGAGCGTCTCCGCGTTCGAAACGGTGAGACGTACCGACACGCCGGACCGCTGGTTGATGTGCGCGCTCGAGCGGGCGAGATGCGAAAGCGTCGCGACGATCTCGGTCATGAACTCGGGCACCGATACTCGGATGCCGGGCGCTTCGAGCGGGCGGACTTCCTGGTGTGCGATCGCGACTTCGGTCTCGACCTCGAGCGGATAGTGCGTCCGGATCTGCGCCCCGAACCGGTCCTTGAGCGGCGTGATGATGCGGCCGCGGTTCGTGTAGTCCTCCGGGTTTGCTGACGCGACGAGCAACACGTCGAGCGGGAGACGGATCTTGTACCCGCGAACTTGCACGTCGCGCTCCTCGAGCACGTTGAGGAGTCCGACCTGGATGCGCTCCGCGAGATCAGGCAACTCGTTGATCGAAAAGATGCCGCGGTTCGTGCGGGGCACGAGGCCGTAGTGCAGCGTGAGCTCGTCGGACAGATAGCGGCCCTCGGCAACCTTGATCGGGTCCACCTCGCCGATGAGGTCGGCAATCGACGTGTCCGGCGTCGCCAGCTTCTCGCCGAAGCGCGATTCTCGGTTCACCCACTCGATCGCCGTGTCGTCGCCATGCTCGCGCACGAGATCGCGCGCGTACTTCGACACCGGTTGATAGGGATCGTCGTTGATCTCGGAACCCGCGATCACGGGCAACCCTTCGTCGAGCAGCAAGACGAGCAAGCGGATCATGCGAGTCTTTGCTTGACCGCGTTCGCCGAGGAAGATGACGTCGTGGCCGGCGAGCAACGCGTTCTCGAGCTGTGGCAGCACAGTGTCGTCGAAGCCCAGAATGCCCGGAAACAGCGGATCGCCGTCCTGGATCTTCTCGATGGCGTTGCGCCGGATCTCCTCTTTGACAGGGATCGACTGCCATCCGGACTCGCGCAGTTGACCAAGGGTGGCGGGACGAGACATTGCGCCAACCTACCGGGGAACGGCGATCGGTTCCCCGTCCGCCGAGAAGCCGGGTAATCATTCCGCCGTGCACGACCTCGGAGGCACCTGGCGGGCAGCACGTTCCGATGAAGCGCTGCGCCGCGAATTCACGGAGCCTTCGTACGACACCGCCGGCTGGGAGAAGCTCTCCGTTCCGAGCCACTGGCGGTCGACGCCGGCGTTCTCGGACGCCGACGGTCCGCTCCTGTACCACACGACGTTCGAGCAGGCGTGGCCGGGCGACGCCAGCCGCAGCTGGCTCACCTTCGACGGGCTCTTCTACCAGGGCGACGTGTGGCTGGATGGCGCCTACCTGGGCGACACCGAGGGCTACTTCCTTCCGCACACCTTCGAGATCACCGAGCAGCTCGTGGACCGGTCCCAGCACACGCTCGCAGTCGAGGTCAGCTGCGCACCTCAGATCGACAGGACCGCCAAACGCAACATCACGGGCGTGTTCCAGCACTGGGACTGCCTCGATCCCGACTGGAACCCCGGTGGCATCTGGCGCTCGGTGCGACTCGAGCACACCGGGCCCGTGCGCATCCGCGACCTCCGAGTGTTGTGTGGCGAGGCGACACCTGAGCGAGCAGTGGTCGTGCTCCGGGCGAACCTTCTCACGCTCGAACCGCGCACCGTACGGATCCGGTCATCCGTCGGCGCCGTCGACCACGAGATGGACCAATCGCTCGCGGCGGGCGAGAACCACGTCGAGTGGACCGTGACCATCGACCAGCCCGAGCTGTGGTGGCCGTGGGCGCTCGGACCGCAACCACTGCACGACGTCGTCGTCGAAGCGTGGATCGACGAGGAGCTCAGTCACCGCCGGACCGTTCGCACCGGGCTGCGACGGGTCGAAGTCGACAAGTGGATCTTCTCGATCAACGGCGAGCGACTCTTCCTCAAAGGGTCGAACCAGGGACCGACGCGAATGGCGCTCGCCGAAGCGACACCGGACGAGGTTGCGCGCGACGTGCGACTTGCGAGGGACGCGGGACTCGACTTCCTCCGCGTTCACGCGCACATCTCCCGGCCCGAGCTGTACGACGCGGCCGACCAGGCCGGCTTGTTGCTGTGGCAGGACATGCCGCTGCAGTGGGGCTACGCGCGCGGCATCCGGAAGCAAGCGATCCGGCAAGCGCGTGTCGCTGTGCAAGTTCTGGGGCACCATCCGTCGATCGCCATCTGGTGTGGTCACAACGAGCCGATGACCATAAACATCGATCCCGGCGGTGAGATCGACGCCGCCACCGGCCGCGGTGCACTTCTGGCGCAGATGCTGCCGACATGGAACAAGACGATCCTCGACCGGTCCGTGAAGCGTGCTCTGGAGCAAGCGGACGGCACGAGGCCGGTCGTCGCTCATTCCGGTGTGCTCCCACATCCACCGCAACTCGACGGCACCGACAGCCACCTGTACTTCGGCTGGTATTGGGGCGACGAGCGCGACTTTCCGAAGTTGTGCGCCACAGTGCCGAGGCTCGCTCGATTCGTGACGGAGTTCGGCGCGCAGGCCGTGCCCGTCGACGCGTCGTTCTGCGAACCGGCACGCTGGCCGGACCTCGACTGGGAGCGCCTCGGCCGGAAGCACGCGCTGCAGAAGCGGATGTTCGACCGATACGTGCCTCCCGACGACTACGCCGACTTCGACTCGTGGCGCGTCGCGACGCAGCGGTACCAGGCGCAGGTCGTGAAGCATCACGTCGAGACGTTGCGCCGATTGAAGTACCGGCCGACAGGCGGCTTTGCGCAGTTCTGCTTCGCGGACGGGATGCCCGCAGTGACGTGGGCGGTACTCGGACACGACCGCGAGCCCAAGCTCGGCTACGACGCACTGGCGCACGCGTGCCAGCCCGTGATCGTGGTGGCTGATCGCCTGCCCGCTGTTGTCCGTCCGGACCAGGCACTGGCGCTGGACGTGCACGTCGTGTCGGACCGGCGTGAGCCGCTCATCGGTTGTGTCGTCACTGTCCGTCTCGCGTGGACCGGTGGCGCGCACGAGTGGCGCTTCGCCGGCGACGTCGATGCCGACGTCTGCGTGCGGGTCGGGACGGTGCAGGCCGTCGTCCCCCGTGCCGATGGCCCGCTGACCCTCGAACTCCTCCTCGACGGGCCCGTCCACGCGACGAACGCGTACGCATCTCGCATTCTGGCGTCGACGAGTGCGGATATGCGCCGAGGTTGACGCCAGAATGTAGGCACGGGCTACGTCGAGGGGGCGGGCATCGTGTCGCCCGCGGGCGCGGGGTCGACCGGCGCTGGCTCCGTTGCGTCTGCAGTGGCCTCCGCTGTCCGGGTGCGGCGGTCCTCGTTGATCGGCGCCGCCAGGGAACGGCGCGTCCGACGAGACGGTGATGTGCTGCTGCGAGAGTTGGTACCGCCGGCGTCGGTCCCGCCAGGGACCAGCCGGCACTTGGCGGAGACAGCGAGCGCAGCGAGTGCTCGAAGCCAAGCGAGAACACAGAGCGCTCGAAGCCAAGCGAAGACAACGCGGCGAGGGAAGCGCCAGCGACGAGCCGCACTTGGCGGAGACAGCGAGCGCCAGCGAGCGCTCGAAGCCAAGCGAAGACAACGCGGCGAGGGAAGCGCCAGCGACGAGCCGCACTTGGCGGAGACAGCGAGCGCCAGCGAGCGCTCGAAGCCAAGCGAAGACAACGCGGCGAGGGAAGCGCCAGCGACGAGCCGCACTTGGCGGAGACAGCGAGCGCCAGCGAGCGCTCGAAGCCAAGCGAAGACAACGCGGCGAGGGAAGCGCCAGCGACGAGCCGCACTTGGCGGAGACAGCGAGCGCCAGCGAGCGCTCGAAGCCAAGCGAAGACAACGCGGCGAGGGAAGCGCCAGCGACGAGCCGCACTTGGCGGAGACAGCGAGCGCCAGCGAGCGCTCGAAGCCAAGCGAAGACAACGCGGCGAGGGAAGCGCCAGCGACGAGCCGCACTTGGCGGAGACAGCGAGCGCCAGCGAGCGCTCGAAGCCAAGCGAAGACATTGTGAACTGACGCACGTGATCTGGCCGAGTGAACTGGTCCATCCGCAACTCGTATGGGCAATTTCCGCTGGTCAACGCCGCTCGGGGTAGCGTCCGAAATCAATGGTGACGACGCAGCAGGATCTCAGCAGCGCGCCGACGCCGCTCGTGAACGGGCCGACGAAGCGGCGGCCGTGGTGGCCGCTCGAGTTCTATCGATCAGCGGTCGGCAAGAAGTACGTGATGGCGATCACGGGCATCGTGCTGCTCGGTTACGTGCTCTTACACATGATCGGCAATCTCAAGGCCTATCTCGGTCCCGTCGAGATCGACGACTACGGCGAGTTCTTGCGCGAGCTGCTGGTCCCGATCCTGCCCCGCACCTTGTTTCTCTGGCTGTTGCGCGCTGGCCTCATCGCCGCCTTCGCGCTGCACATCCACGCCGCGTATGTACTCACGAGGCTCAACCACCGTGCACGGCCTACGAAGTATGCGAGCCACCGCGACTACGTTGCCGCCAACTTCGCGTCACGCACGATGCGATGGAGCGGCGTCATCGTGCTGCTGTTCATCGTGTGGCATCTCGCCGACTTGACCTGGGGATTCGCCAACCCGGATTTCGTGCGTGGCGACCCGTACAACAACATGGTCCTGAGCATGGAGCGGGTTCCCGTCGCCATCCTCTACATCGTCGCCAACATCGCGCTCGGTATCCACATCTTCCACGGCGCGTGGAGCCTCTTTCAGAGCCTCGGGTGGAACAACCCGCGTTTCAACAAATGGCGGCTCTACTTCGCCCGTGCATTCGCCGCCGTCATCGTGATCGGCAACTGCAGCTTTCCGATCCTGGTGCAAGCCAACGTCCTGACGTTCAACCAGCGCCAGCACGACGTCGTGGTCGCGCAGCACGAGCGTGAGGGAGGTCAGCGATGAGCGTGCTCGACGACTGGCGTACGACGCAGGCGAGCGATCCCCTGCTCGACTCGAAGGTCCCCGACACTCCGATCGAGGAGATGTGGGACCAGCACAAGTTCGACATGAAGCTCGTGGCTCCGCACAACCGACGTCGCTTCAAGGTCATCGTCGTCGGCACCGGTCTTGCCGGCGGTGCCGCCGCCGCGACGCTCGGCGAGCTCGGCTACGACGTCCACACGTTCACGTTCCACGACTCGCCTCGCCGCGCGCACTCGATCGCCGCGCAAGGCGGCATCAACGCCGCCAAGAACTACAAGGGCGACGGCGACTCGATCTACCGCCTCTTCTACGACACCGTGAAAGGCGGCGACTACCGGGCCCGGGAGGCAAACGTCTACCGCCTCGCGCAGCTCTCCGTCGACATCATCGACCAGTGCGTCGCGCAGGGCGTCCCGTTCGCGCGCGAGTACGGCGGTCTGCTCGACAACCGGAGCTTCGGCGGCGCGCAGGTATCGCGCACGTTCTACGCGCGTGGTCAGACCGGCCAGCAGTTGCTGCTCGGCTGCTACCAGGCCCTCGCCCGCCAGATCGGCCTCGGCACGGTGACGATCTACCCACGCTCGGAGATGCTCGACCTCGTCATGAAGGACGGGCGCGCCTGCGGCATCGTCGTGCGCAACCTGCACACCGGCGAGATCACCAGCCACAACGCGCACGCTGTCATCCTCGCCACGGGCGGCTACGGCAACGTCTTCTTCCTGTCCACCAATGCCAAGGCCTCCAACGCGACCGCGATCTGGCGTGCGCACCGGCGCGGCGCGCTGTTCGCCAACCCCTGCTTCACACAGATCCATCCGACATGCATCCCTGCGAGCGACGACTTCCAGTCGAAGCTCACGCTGATGTCCGAGTCGCTGCGCAACGACGGACGCGTCTGGGTTCCGAAGGAGATGGACGACGCGCGATCTCCTGACCTGATACCGGCCGACGATCGCGATTACGTCTTGGAGCGCCGCTATCCGTCGTACGGCAACCTCGTACCACGCGACGTGGCGTCTCGTGCCATCAAGGCGATCGTCGACGAGGGCCGAGGAGTCGGACCGCTCAAGAACGGCGTGTACCTCGACTTCAAGGACGCCATCGACAGACTCGGGCGTGACGTGATCGAGGAGCGCTACGGGAACTTGATCGAGATGTACGAGCGCATCACCGACGAGGACCCGTACAGGGTCCCGATGCGCATCTTTCCGGCCATCCACTACACGATGGGCGGTCTCTGGGTGGACTACGAGCTGCAGTCGACCATCCCGGGCTGCTTCGTCGCCGGCGAGGCGAACTTCTCCGACCACGGCGCCAACCGGCTCGGCGCATCTGCGTTGATGCAGGGCCTGTCCGACGGGTACTTCGTGCTCCCGTACACGGTGCCGAACTATCTCGCCGGCCAGCTCGGGCAGCCATTGGTGCCGACGGACGATCCTGTCTTCGCCGAAGCCGAGAGTTCCGTACGGGAGCGCACGAGCCAGCTGCTCGCAATCCGAGGGACACGACCGGTCGACTACTTCCACCGCGAGCTCGGTCGCATCATGTGGGACAACTGCGGTATGGCGCGCTCGCAGCAGAGCCTCGAGAAGGCGTTGAGCGACATCCCACCGTTGCGTGAAGAGTTCGAGAAGGACCTGCGCGTTCTCGGCTCGGCCGAGACGTTGAACCAGTCGCTCGAGAAGGCCGGGCGCGTCGCCGACTTCTTCGAGCTCGCGGACCTCCTCGTGCGCGACGCGTTGCATCGGGAAGAGTCGTGCGGCGGCCACTTCCGCGTCGAGCACCAGACCGAGGACGGAGAAGCGCTCCGCGACGACGAGCACTTCGCGTACGCGGGCGCATGGGAGCACCACGCCGATGGCGAGCCCGTGCTGCACAAGGAACCACTCGAGTTCAAGTACGTCCATCTCGCGCAAAGGAGCTACAAGTAGGTGTCGCAGGGCGCCCTCCACATCACACTCAACGTCTGGCGCCAGGACGGCCCCGACCGACCGGGTCGCATGGTCACCTACGACATGCCCGACGTGAACCCGGACATGTCCTTCCTCGAGATGCTCGACGTCTTGAACGACCAACTCGTACTCGACGGCAAAGAGCCGATCGCATTCGAGCACGACTGTCGCGAAGGGATCTGCGGATCGTGCGGGATGATGATCAACGGCCGGGCGCACGGGCCCGAGCGAGGCACGGCGACCTGTCAGCTCCACATGAGGAAGTTCCGCGACGGTGACGTCATCGACGTCGAGCCGTTCCGCGCCGCAGCGTTCCCGGTCGTGCGCGATCTCGTCGTCAATCGCAGCGCGCTCGACCGCATCATCGAGGTAGGTGGATACATCACGGTCACGCCGGGGTCCGCGCCGGAAGCCAATCTGACGCTCGTACCGAAGCCGGTCGCCGATGCTGCATTCGATGCCGCGGCCTGCATCGGCTGCGGTGCGTGCGTCGCCGCATGCCCGAACGGGGCCGGTCAACTTTTCACGTCGGCGAAGGTGTCGCACCTGAACCTGCTGCCGCAAGGACAGCCGGAGAGGTACAGCCGCGTCGAAGCCATGGTCGACACCATGGAGGAGTACTTCGGCTCGTGCACCAACCACGCCGAGTGCGAGGCTGCGTGCCCCAAATCGATCTCGATCGACTACATCGCACTGATGAATCGCGACTACCTCAAGGCGAAGGTCAAGAACCGCCGGCTCCTCGCCCGTAGCTGACCCCTCCCGGCGGCCGCGCGCGTCGCTCCCGGGATCGTGCAAGCTTGCGGTCAGGGCAGTGTTCGTACTATCAAAGTACGGGTTTTACCCTTCTGAAACCTGAGCCCCCGCGCCACCCTGGGAGTCCACCGCCAATGTTGCACGTCCTGGCCGCGGAAGGCGGCTATCAGCAGTTCTCGCTCGGCGGGGCCGAGTGGTTCTGGCTGCTGTTCTCCGCCGCGACCGCTGTACTGGCCATCCTGACCGGCCTATATCTGATGCGCGGCGTCCTCGCCGCCGACGAAGGCACGCCAAAGATGATCGAGATCGCGAAGGCGATCCAGGAGGGAGCGAACACCTACCTGAAGCGCCAGTTCCGCACGATCCTCGCCATCCTCGTCCCGGTCGCGTTCATCGTGTTCCTCACGTCGACCAAGGTCATCAACCCCGGCGACGCGCTGCACGCGCCCACCGAAGCATTGACCCAGGCGCAGAGCGGCTTCTACCGCACCCTCGCGTTCGTCGCCGGCTGTTTCATGTCAGGTCTCACCGGCTTCATCGGCATGAGTCTCGCGACGCGGGGCAACGTCCGGACGGCGGCAGCGGCGAAGAGTGGCTCATTGCGCGACGCGCTGCACGTGGCCTTCCGCACCGGTGGCGTCGCCGGCATGTTCACGGTCGGTCTCGGCCTGCTCGGCGCGACCGTCATCATCATGATCTTCCAGAACACGAGCTCGGCCATCCTGATCGGCTTCGGGTTCGGTGGTTCGCTGCTCGCGCTCTTCCTTCGAGTCGGCGGTGGCATCTTCACGAAGGCGGCGGACGTCGGCGCCGACCTTGTCGGTAAGGTCGAGGCAGGCATTCCTGAGGACGACCCGCGCAACCCGGCCACGATCGCCGACAACGTCGGCGACAACGTCGGCGACTGCGCCGGTATGGCAGCGGACCTGTTCGAGAGCTACGAGGTCACGCTCGTCGCGTCGATCATCCTCGGTGTTTCGGCGTTCAAGTCCATCTATCCGGACGACCCGAAGAAGTGGGTGCTCGGTCTCATCTTCCCGCTCATCGCGCGCGCCATCGGTGTGCTTGCGTCGATCGTCGGTGTGTTCATGGTGCGAGCCACCGACAAGGACCGCAGCGCGATGGCGCCGATCAACCGAGGCTTCCTCACCGCGGGCATCCTCACTGTCGTCGGGACACTTGCCGTAGCCCTCGGGTACGTCGGCAACGACGCTGGGACCGGTCCGAATGCATTGTCGAACCCGGGCTGGCGTGTGTTCGCGGCGGTCGTCACGGGACTCGTACTCGCGCAGGTCGTCAGCCGGCTGACGGAGTACTTCACGTCCACCGAGACCGCACCGGTACGTGAGATCGCGGAGTCGGCTCGGACCGGACCGGCCACGACCGTCCTCTCGGGTATCTCGTCAGGGCTCGAGTCGTCGGTGTGGGCGATCCTGGCCATTGCTGGGGCGCTCGGCGTCGCCATCGGACTCGGCGGCGGCAACATCCAGTTCTCGCTGTACCTCGTCGCTCTGACCGGTATGGGAATGCTCGCCACGACCGGCGTCGTGGTGTCGGAGGACACGTTCGGTCCCGTCGCCGACAACGCCGCCGGCATCGCCGAGATGTCGGGCGAGTTCCAAGGCGAGCCCGAGCGGATCATGGTGAACCTCGACGCCGTCGGCAACACCACGAAGGCCGTGACGAAGGGCTTCGCCATCGGCTCCGCCGTCGTCGCCGCGGTTGCGCTGTTCTCCAGCTACATCGAGACCATCGGATCCGAGCTCAACTTGGGGAAGGAGGGCAGCGACCTCTTCCACGACGCCGCCACGCAGATCAACGCGGCGGACCCGAAGACGTTCATCGGCCTCCTGATCGGCGGTTCGATCGCCTTCATGTTCTCGTCGCTCGCCATCCGCGCCGTCGGACGCACGGCGGGTGTCGTGGTGCAGGAAGTCCGTCGCCAGTTCGCGGACGGCAAGATCATGTCGGGCGAGAAGCGTCCCGACTACGAACCGGTCATCGACATCTGTACCACCGCATCGTTGCGTGAGCTCGCGACGCCGGCGCTGCTCGCGGTGTTGACGCCAGTCATCGTCGGCTTCGGCATCAACTACCTCGCCCTCGGAGGGTTCCTCGCCGCGGTCATTCTCACGGGCCAGCTGATGGCGAACTTCCTGTCGAACTCGGGCGGCGCGTGGGACAACGCCAAGAAGTACATCGAGGACGGCCACGAAGGCGGGAAGGGCTCAGAAGCGCACAAGGCGGCGGTCATCGGCGACACGGTCGGCGACCCGTTCAAGGACACTGCCGGTCCAGCGCTGAACCCGCTCATCAAGGTCATGAACCTCGTCTCGCTGCTGATCCTCCCCGCGGTGATCAGTCTGCGTGACAACAATGCCCGCTTCATCATCGCCGGCGTCGCACTTGTGGTGTTGCTTGCCGCAATCGCGTTCTCGAAGCGCAAGGCCCCGTCGCTGGCGGACGCCGGTGTCACAGAGATGGCGACCGAAACCGTCACCGCCGGCTGACAGTCTTCTCCATTCGTTTCGTTCTGGCGTCACTCACCTCGGATATCCGGGGTGGTTGACGCCAGTACGTCAGGCAGCGACGTCGCTCTTCGCTCGCTCTCGGCGGGTGCGCACGACCTCGATCGCCACCGGAACGAGCGACAGCACGATGATGATCGCCTCGATGAGGATGAGATGGTCTTCTGCACTCGGGATCAGCTTGCCGAGCGCGTAGCCGAGCATCGTGACGCTGACCGTCCACAGCGCAGCACCAGCGATGTTGAAGATCGTGAACTCCCGCACCGGCATCTCGGCGACTCCGGCAATCGGGTTTGCAAAGGTGCGGACGATGGGAACGAAGCGAGCGAGGACGATCGTCTTCGGTCCGTACCGGTCGAAGTAGTGCCGCGCCTTGTCGACGTACTCCTGCTTGAAGAGTCGGGAATCGGACCGGCGGAACAGAGCCGGGCCGGCTTTCAGTCCGATGAAGTAGCCCGTCTGGGCACCGACGACGGCAGCGACGAAGAGCCCCACGAGCACGACGCCGAGGTTGATATCGACGTTGAGCTTTGACTCGGCGCCAACGGCTGCCACGAGCCCCGCCAGCACGAGCAGCGAGTCACCCGGGAGGAAGAAACCGACCATCAAGCCCGTCTCGGCGAACACGATGCCGAACAGTCCGAGGACCCCGAACGTCTCGAGCAGGCTCTTAGGGTCGACGGGACTGGCCGCGAGGACGGTCGAGAGCATTCGGGCGATGCTACGTGACCGGCTGATTCCATTCGGTCCACCCCAGGCCGGCGCGGCCGTCCGGGGCAGTGAAGCGGCACATGGCTCTCGGGAATCGGCTGACTTTGCCGTTCCAGGTCAGGAGCGCGGGGCCGAACGCGATCGGCTCGATGTCAAGGCTGAGGTCGCCGACCGTGACGTGAGCGCGAGCCGGAAGCCCGTCCGCGTCCGTGTCCTCGTCGGCGTCCACCGTGTTGGTGGTGGTCATTGCCCCGTTGCCTTGCACGTAACCGAAGCCGACGTCGACACCGGGTATCCGGATGTCGGACCCGTGGAACCGAGTGCCGTCGTCGAGGCGTCCGCTCGTCCAGCACCAGCCGAACTGCCACCAGTCACGCACTCCCCAGGAGTGGTCGCGCTGCCCGTGACCGTCGATGTCGAGCCGTTCGGCGCCCACCAACACCTCACCTTGGACCTTGCAGGGAATCTCGTAACGGGTCGTGGCGCCGTAGGGGTACGGGGTGCCCTCGGTCTCCCATTCGAGATCGATGCCGAGCGGCACTCGGTCGCCGATGGGTACGTCGGCGTAGAGCGCCGCCGGCTCATCCACGCCGAGGCCGAATGCCTCGTTGCCGACACTCCAGTGGTCAAGGGGGGTCTCGCACGTGTGGTCGGCCCAAAGGCCGTGCGTGCGGATCTCGAGCCCGGGCGCTGCCGGCAATGGCACCTCGAGGTCGGAGACGGCCACGATCTGACGCGACGGACCGACCACGAACGCGTGGTACCACGCCACATCAAGGTTCGGATAGAGACCGAGCCGCACCCATCCTCCGACCGACCCGACGTCGTCGAAGAAGTCGAAGTACCACGACTCGCCCCACAGCTGCTCGGGTCCGGGCTCGTGGCGGCCTTCGTCTGTGGGGGAGATGTCACTCATGGGATGGGTCCGTAGTAGTCGCCATCGTCCATCGTGCCGGTGTTGTCGCCTTCGATGGCCGAGAGCAACTGGTAGGCGATGTCGGGCAGGTCACGTGGAACGGTCCAGTCGAGGTCGTCGGCAACACCGGCTTCCAAGGCGAACGGCCGGAGGAACGAGAAGTACACGTACGCACCACATCGGATCTTCTCGTCGCGCTCCATCGCAGCGATGCGACGGTAGTGCCGCGCCTGCGCGCCGCGTACCGCAGTGATGATCGCGTCGAGTTCGTCGAGCGGCACGGGACGGAGCTCGTTCGCCGCGCAACCGTCCGTCGTGTACAACCCGAACGAGACGACGTGGTCGAGGTAGTCGATGGGGTGGTGATTGGACGTGCCGAAGTCGGTCACGGTGAAGTCAACGTCTTCGAGGACGAACGCGGCGGTGAGGTTCTGATAGAGAACGTCCTTCGCGACATCGCTCCACCAGAAGTCACTCTGAGCGAGCCGGTAGAAGTCGCGCACCAGGAGCTTGCGATTCGGGTGGCTGGGCACGGCGTACGGACCGGTGTCGCAATAGCCGGCGCGGGTGTCGAAGTAGAGCAGGAAGAGATACGTGATGAGCGTCGCGTTGAACCGCTTGATGAGCGCGCGTTGGCCGTCTTCGACTGGCGCGGAACCGGCGAGCAATGCCTGGTGCACCGCGGCCGCGGTACGGGATTGCCGAACCCGTGTCCCACGCTTGTCGCGTGCCGTCACCTCGATACGCGAGTGCGGCGCGCTCCCAGAAGTCGAGGATCGTGTACATGCGCTCGGCCGTGTCGAGGGACGGGTCGAGCATCGCGTACAGGTTGCGGCCGACGAGCGGGAAGTTCGCGATCGACCACAGGAAGCACGAGTCGATCTGACATCCCGGACGGCGCGCCCTCCGGCCGATCTCCTCCGCGGGCAGCGCGGCGTCGATGGCCCGCATCATGTCGGCGTAGCGCAGAAACGACTCGGCGCACGCCACGACGATGTACGCAGTCACAGGAATGAGCGCAGACTCGAGCGCCGTGCGCTCGGCGGTCAGCGCCCTGCTGATCGGGCTGTGATAGGCGATCAATTCGTTCGCACGCTTCTTCTGATCGTCAATGCTCTTGTTCGCATTCACGGCACGCGCACGACCCCTTCGTCGCCCGAGCAGTCGAGCTCGACTTCGGTGCCGTCATCCGGCGGCTGAGCCTCGTCGAAGACGCAACCCATCACGCACGGCACCTGGAACTCCCGGCTAACGATGCCGATGTGACTACGCGGCGTACCGCTGGTGCACACGATGCCCGTGAGCTCGTGATAGATCGGGGCGAGGAACGTGGCGCCGGCATCGCGCACGAGGGCGAGCACGCCCTCGGCGCCCGTCGTCATGAGCTCGAGGACCTCGTCCGGTCCGTCGAGCACCTTCCACCGGCCGCGGACGGGCGGCGCGTCGAACACCTTCGCTCCCCGACCGACGATGCGCATGGGCGGCGAAGATAACGTCACCCGGCGATGCCTCGCTATCTTTCGCGCGAGTGGCTCGACGCGGCGCAGAGGGCGATCGACGCGAGCACGTCGGTGCGGGAGGCGGCGACCGGTGCCGATTTCGTCGTCCAACACGTGGTCACGGGCGGCCCGAACGGCGACGTGACGTACCACGTCCGCGTCGGCGAGGAGGGGGTCCGCATCTGCAAAGGCGAGGCCGCTGATCCGACCGTGGTGTTCACCGAGGACTATGGCACGGCCGCCGCCATCGGACGCGGCGAGCTGTCGGCGCAGGCGGCGTTCATGGCCGGCCGCATCCGGGTGCGTGGCGACCTTCCCAGACTCGTCGAGCAGAGCGGCGCATTCAGCGACATCGAGGACTCGCTCGCCGGACTGCGATCCGAGACCTCATACTGAAGCCATGCCCGAGTTGCCCGAACTGCAGGCGCACGCCGAACGTCTCGACCAGCGCTACGCCGGCAGCCCGCTCGCGCGGTTCACGCCTTTGACGTTCACAGCGCTGAAGACGGCCGTGCCGTCCGCATCGGATGCGCACGGGCACGACCTCGTCCTCGTCCGCCGGCGCGGCAAGCACCTCTTGCTGGACTTCGACGAACTGACCTTCGTCGTCCACCTCATGCAAGGCGGCCGGCTCAAGGAGGAACCGCGGGGCAAGCAGCCGGCGAAGCCCAAGACCGGCGTCGCCCGCTGGCTGTTCGCCGACGGCCGCTCGCTCCTGCTGACCGAAGCGGGCTCGGAGCGGCGAGCGGGCGTCTGGGCCGTCGCCGGCGATCCGGACTCACAACCACCGCTCGAGGGACTCGGACCCGAAGCCGACCGCGTCGATCCGGACGTCCTGTTGAAGCTGCTCCACGAGAACCCGATGCGGCTCCACGGGTGGTTGCGCGACCAGCACAACGTCGCGGGTCTCGGCCGGCGGCTGGCCAACGAGATCTGCCACCGCGCACGACTCTCGCCCTACGCATCGACCGGCAAGCTGACTGCGGACGATGCTGTGGTTCTCGTCGACGCGATTCAAGGTTGTATCGACGAGTCGCTCGCGTATGAACGCGGCCGCAACGACATGAGCTCGTCGGCCGATCGACCCGGCTCGGTGCACCACCGCGAAGGCGAGGCCTGTCCGGTGTGCGGCGACAAGATCCGAGCGGTCGAGTACCGCTCCTACACGATCGACTACTGCCCCACCTGCCAGACCGGCGGCAAGGTCCTCGCCGACAACACCACCTCGAAGTTCCTGAAGTGAATGTTGGATGGAAACGGGTGCGATAGCACCCGTTTCTCCCCGGAGTTCGGACCGATCAGACCAGGCCGAGCTCCTTGACGGCGTCTCGCTCCTCGCCCAGCTCGGCGACGCTCTTGTCGATGCGGGCGCGGCTGAAGTCGTCGATGTCGAGGCCTTGGACGACTTCGTAGTTGCCGCCTGAGCATGTGCACGGGAACGACGAGATGAGTCCGTCGGCGGCGCCGTAGCTGCCGTCGCTGACGATCGCCATCGACGTCCAGTCGTCATCCGCAGTTCCTTGCACCCACGTGCGCACGTGATCGACCGCGGCGTTGGCGGCCGAAGCGGCGGAGGACAGCCCGCGCGCCTTGATGACGGCGGCGCCGCGCTGCTGCACCGTCGGGATGAAGTCGTTCTCGAGCCAGCCCTGGTCGCCGCCGACCGCATCGAACGCAGGCTTGCCGTCGACCTGCGCATGGAACACGTCCGGGTACTGCGTCGCGGAGTGGTTGCCCCAGATCGTCATGCGCGTGACATCGGTCGTGTGGGAACCCGCCTTCGCCGCGAGCTGTGCGACGGCACGGTTGTGGTCGAGCCGGGTCATGGCCGTGAACTGCCGCGGGTCGAGGTCCTTCGCGTTCTGCTGCGCGATGAGGCAGTTGGTGTTGGCCGGGTTGCCGACCACGAGCACTTTCACATCACGCGTCGCCGATCGGGACAGCGCCTCGCCTTGCGGCTTGAAGATGCCGCCGTTGGCACTCAGCAGATCCGAGCGCTCCATCCCTTCCTTGCGAGGCATGGCGCCGACGAGCAACGCGACCTCGACGTCGCCGAACGCGACGTCGGCATCGTCTGTCGGCACCATGCTGTGCAGGAGTGGGAACGCGCAGTCCTCGAGCTCCATGCACACCCCCTGCAGCGAACCGAGCGCAGGAGTGATCTCGAGCAGCTGCAGGATCACCGGCTGCTCGGGCCCCAGCATGCTCCCGCTTGCGATGCGGAACAGGAGGCTGTAGCCGATCTGACCCGCGGCTCCGGTGACCGCCACACGGACAGGTTCGTTCATGAAGCGACCCTATCCAACGAAACAATGACGAACGCCCGGGCGTCTGACCACACCAGATGTGGTGGAACGCCCGGGCGTCGAGTCGCGTATCTACAGCTGCATCGACTTGACCTCGAGGAACTCCTCGAAGCCGTATGTCCCGTACTCGCGGCCGTAGCCCGACTGCTTGTAGCCACCGAACGGGGCGTTCGGGTTGAACGCACCGCCGTTGACCTCGATCTGACCGGTGCGGATCCGGCGTGCGACCTTCTTGGCCCGCTCGCCGTCGCCGGCCCACACGCCGCCGGACAAGCCCGTACGGCAGTGTCGTTGGCGATGCGCACCGCATCCTCTTCGTCGTCGTACGGAATGATCGAAAGGACCGGACCGAAGATCTCCTCGCGGGCGATCGTCATGTCGTTGCTGACGTTCGAGAACACGGTCGGCTTGACGAAGTACCCCTCTGTCGAGCCCTTCGGGACGCCCGGTGCCACCGGTCACGAGCTTGGCGCCCTCGTCGATGCCCTTCTGGATGTAGTTCGTGACGCGCTCGACCTGCGCGTGCGACGACAGCGGGCCGAGCATGGCGCCGTCGGCGAACGGATCCGACGGCTGGAACTTGGTCTCGACTTCGTCAGCCGCGATGCGCTCCGCGTCCGCCATCTTCGACTCGGGGACGAGCATCCGGGTCAGTGCGGAGCACGTCTGGCCCGAGTTGAGGTACGCCTTGCCGATGCCGTCGCGGACCGCCTTCTCGAACTTCTCGTCGTCGAGGTCGTCGAGCAGGATGTTCGCGGACTTGCCGCCGAGCTCGAGCGCCACGCGCTTCAGCGTCTGCGAGGCCACTTCGGCGACGCGCTTGCCGGCGCGGGTCGAGCCCGTGAACGACACCATGTCGATGTCGGGGTGCGCCGCGATGGCCTCACCGACCACGGGACCCGTTCCGGTGACGAGGTTGAACACGCCTCCAGGAAGACCCGCGTCGTTGACGACCTCGGCGAGGACGTACGCGTCGAGGGGTGCGACCTCGCTCGGCTTCAGCACGACGGTGCAGCCGGCGGCCATCGCGTACGCGACCTTCGCGGCGATCTGGTGCAGCGGGTAGTTCCACGGCGTGATGCAGCCGACGACGCCGACTGGCTCTCGCACGACGAGGCTGTTGCCGATCTGCTCCTCGTACTTGAAGTTCTCGGCCTGGACCGCGGCCTGTGAGAACGAGTTGATCGGGAGGCCGGCCTGCACGATGCAGGCTCAGCCACTTGGGCATGCCCGCCTCGCGGGTCACGATGGTGGCGATCTCGTCCATGCGGGCCTGGAGGCCCTCGGCGATCCGGGTGCAGTACTTCGCCCGCTCTTCAGGCGACTTCCGCGCCCACTCGTCGAATGCGGCCCGTGCCGCCTTTGCTGCCCGGTCGACGTCGGCCGCCGTGCCCTCGGGGACCTGGCCGATGATGAACCGTCGCTCGAGTCGAAGACGTCGATGCTGCCCTTGCCGCTGGACGGAACCCATGCTCCGTCGATGTAGATCTTGTCGTGCACCTGCACGTGGGACCTCCCCGGAGAAACCTTGACTCGTCGGTCAAGAGGCACGCTATCGCTGTCCGATCTCCGGGGAGAAACGGGCGCTATGGCGCCCGTTTCCATCCAACATTCGGGTCAGAGGCGGTCGACGATGGCTTGGGCGAACTCCGAGCACTTGACCTCGGTGGCGCCTTCCATGAGGCGGGCGAAGTCGTAGGTCACGATCTTGTCGGCGATGGTCGCCTCGAGGGCATCGCACGATGTCGTCGGCCGCGTCCTGCCATCCGAGGTGCTCGAACATCATCACGCCGGACAGGAGCACCGAGCCCGGATTGACCTTGTCCTGACCCGCGTACTTCGGTGCGGTGCCGTGGGTGGCTTCGAAGATGCCGTGGCCGGTGACGTAGTTGATGTTGCCGCCGGGCGCGATGCCGATGCCGCCGACCTGCGCGGCGAGAGCGTCGGACAGGTAGTCACCGTTGAGGTTCGTGGTGGCGATCACGTCGAACTCGTCGGGGCGGGTCAGCACCTGCTGCAACGTGATGTCGGCGATGTTGTCCTTCACGAGGATCTTGTCGCCGGGCTGGCCGCCGCAGTCGTCCCAGCCGACGGCCGTGTCGGCGAACTCCTCGCGTACGAGCTCGTAGCCCCACGCCCGGAAGGCGCCCTCGGTGTACTTCATGATGTTGCCCTTGTGCACGAGCGTCACGGTCTTGCGCCCGCGCTTGATCGAGTAGTTCAACGCGGCACGGATCAACCGCTTCGAGCCCGTCTCGGACACAGGCTTGATGCCGAGACCCGAGTCTTCGCGGATGGCCGCCCACTTGCCGCCGAACTCGGCAAGCATCTCGCGCAGTCGCTTCGCCTCCGGTGACCCGGCCTCGACCTCGAGCCCCGCGTAGATGTCCTCGGTGTTCTCTCGGAAGATCACCATGTCGACCTTCTCGGGATGCTTCACCGGGGACGGCACGCCCTCGAACCAACGGACCGGCCGCAGGCACACGTACAGGTCGAGGAGCTGGCGCAGCGTCACGTTGAGCGATCGGATGCCGCCGCCGACCGGTGTCGTCAGCGGTCCCTTGATGCCGATGAGGTAATCCTCGAAGGCCTCGACGGTCTCGTCCGGCAGCCAGTTGCCGGTCTCATTGAACGCCTTCTCGCCGGCGAGCACTTCCTTCCACTCGATGGTCTTGCCGTGCTTCTTCGCGGAAGCGTCGAGGACGAGCTTCGCTGCGGGCCAGATGTCGATGCCGGTCCCGTCGCCTTCGATGAACGGGATGATGGGGTTTTCGCTGACCTGCAAGGTTCCGTCAGGCGCACAGGTGATCCGATCAGCCATCTCTGCGAGCCTACTGGCGGTCAGTACAGGGGGCTCCAGGCCGAGGTCCGCAGCAACCGGCTCTCCCACTGGTCCCGCACCTGGAGCGCGTCGTGCATGAACGTGCCCGGCTGTTTCAGCTCGGGGTGGGTCTCGGTTTCGAACAGTCGCAGCAGCCCTTCGTGGCTGATCACCTTCTGCATCAGGATCGCCTCAGGTCGCCGGCCGGCCCCGTGCGCGGTCTGGAAGGACGCCTCGATGCGTAGCAGCGCCGAGCGTTCGAGCATCGGCGCGTACACCTCACCCCAGAACGCCGTGTAGTCGTCGAGCGGCGCGTGCGGCCAACCCGTGTCCTCCATGTACAGCGTCAGCTCGTGCTCAGAGGGCTCGACGGGGACCGACGCAAGATCAACCGACGTCATCGGCGACCACGGCAACGCGAGGAGCAGCTTCCCGACGCTGTCGTGCTGCAAACCGTCGAGCTCACGTGCCCATGAGCGCAAGTCACCGGTCGCAACCCGTTCGACCAGGCGCTCGTACGCGGCGCCATCGGCGACCGCCGTGATCGTGACGACGTGGTATGCGGGACCGCTGCCGTGCGCCTGGTGCGCGTACCAGAGCAAACGCGCGTCGTCACCGTTCGGCCCGTCACACAGCGCGGGCAGCCACCTGTCGCGGTAGTGCACCTCGAAATCGTCCTCGCGCAAGCCGCGGACCCGGTGCACCTCGTGGAGGAAGAGCGTCATCGACGCGGTTCAGTCCGTCGGGGCGAGACCGAGGTTGTCATAGATGCGGCGGACCGACGTCGGTCGGTTCAACGCATACAGATGCAGCCCAGGTGCGTTCGCCTCGATCATCTCGGCGCACAATGCGGTCGCGGCTTCGACACCGATGTCGACGATCGCGTCGGCGTCGTCCTCGACTGCTTCCAGGCGTTCGAGGATCGAGGTCGGGATCACCGAACCGTTCATTGCCGCCATCCGCTTCACCCCCGGGATGTTGATGATCGGCATGATCCCGGGCACCACCGGCGTTCGACAGCCCAGTGCGTCGAGCTCATCCACCATCCGGAAGTAGTCGTCGGCTTCGAAGAAGAACTGCGTGATACCGAAGTCGGCAGCCTCGAGCTTCTCTGCCAGCCGCTGCCGATCTGACCGGCGATCGACCGACCGGGGGTGCAGCTCAGGGTGCGCGGCGACACCGATGCAGAACCCGGCCGGATGCGCCCGGATGGTGTCGACCAACTCGAGGGCATACGCGTAGTCGCCGCCCGGATCACTGCCGTCGGCGGGCGGATCACCGCCGAGAGCGAGGATGTTCTCGACACCGGCGCGGGCGTACTCGTCGAGGAGCCGGGCGATGTCGTCCCGTGTGTGCCCGACGCAGGTGAGGTGGGCCATGCAAGGGAACGTCTGCTCGCGGTTTATGCGTAGCACCACGTCGCGGGTGCGATCACGGGTCGAGCCGAGCGCGCCGTACGTGACCGACACGAACGACGGGGACAGGAGTGCGAGGTCGCCAAGCGTCTTGTCGAGTTGACGCTCCATCTCGTCGGTCTTGGGTGGAAAGAACTCGAACGAGCGCGTCCGGCCCGCCTGCAGAAGGTCTGCAATCCTCGCCATGGCCAACCGAGGCTACCGAGTCGCGCCGGTGCCGATGTCAGCGGTTCGTGACCGCGAGTGCGACGACCAGCATCAGGAAAGCGATGCCGATCCACCCGAGCGTGATTCCTGCAAGGGCCAGACCCCTTCCGCCCTGCTGCCGCCGCTTGATCTGGCTCAGAGCGATGTAGCCGAAGATCAGGGCCAGGACCGAGCCGATCCAGTCGAGCCAGACGATGCCGAGCACGAGCGAGGCGACGGCCATGCCGTTCGTCCCACGGGTCGACGCATACGGCGTGTAACCGTATCCGGCACCGCCGTAAGCCGGTGGCGGTCCGTATGCCGGTGGCGCCGCGTAGCCCGGCGCGGTCTCGGGCGGGTACCAGTTGGCGTCCGAGGCCTGCCACCATCCGGGCGCCCGAGCGGCCGGCGGCGACGGTGGCGTCGAAGGCTTCTCTCCTGGAGGCGGAAAGTCGCTCGTCCCTGTCACATCCGTCTTCGTTCGGCTGCTTCGACGAAGTTCCTGAACAACATGGCGATCGTCGTCGGTCCGACGCCGCCCAGCCGAGGTGTGATGTAGCCCGCGACCTCTTCGCACCGCTCGTCCACGTCGGGCAACAGCGTGCGTCCTTCGTAGCGCACGCCGGCCCCCACGACCACTGACCCGGGCGCGACGTGCTCGGGTTGAAGGATCCCGGGGACACCGGCGGCCGCGACGACGATGTCCGCCGCCTTCGTGTAGCGCGGCCAGTCGGGAACGCCCGTGTGAACGACGGTTACGGCGGCGTTCGCAGTCGGTCGCTTCTGCGACAGCAGAAGGGCGAGCGGCCGTCCGATCGTGACACCCCGCCCGAGGATGACGACGTTTCGACCGGAGACCGGGATCTCGTAGTGCGCGAGGAGCGCCTCGATGCCCGCCGGCGTGCACGACACGGGACCGGGGATTCCGAGGGCCATGCGCCCGAGGTTCGTCGGGTGCATGCCGTCGACGTCCTTGTCGGGATCGACAGCCATCAGCACCTTGTCGAAGTCGACCTGTGGGGGTGTCGGGTACTGCACGAGCATCGCGTCGACCGCGTCATCCGCGTTGAGCTGGCGCACCACCGCGACGACGTCTGCCGTGGTGGCGTCGTCCGGCAGGTGGATGTGCGGGCTCGCGCACCCGAGCTCTCGGGCCTTCTTCATCTTCATGCCGACATAGCGCGCGCTGGCATCGTCGCTACCGACGAGCACCGTGGCCAGCCCAGGAGTGTGCCCGTTCGCCTTCAACTTCTCGATGCGAGGCTCGAGATCGGCGAACACCGCATCCGCAACCGGACCGCCCGGCATCATCACCGCGCTCACGTCATCGCCCTCAATGCAGGAAGTGTCGCTCGCCGGTGAAGACCATCGCGACGTCGAGCTCGTTGGCCTTGGCGATGTTCTCGTCGTCTCGGACGGAGCCGCCCGGCTGGATGATGACGGCGACGCCGGCTTCGGCCGCTGCTTCGATGCCGTCCGGGAACGGATAGAACGCGTCGCTGGCGCAAGCGCCGCCCTTGGCGCGTCCGGCTGCCTTCTGCGCCGCGATCTGTCCTGCCTCGACCCGATTCTGCTGGCCGACGCCGATGCCCCACGCGACGCCCTCGCGCACGAGCACGATCGAGTTCGACTTCACATAGCCGCAGATGCGGAACGCGAGTTCCGCATCGTCGAGTTCGGACTCCGTCGGTCGACGTTCGGTGACGACCCTCCATGTCGATCGTGGTGACGCAAAGTGGTGCGGTTCCTGGACGAGCAGACCGCCGCTGACGGATCGGAGATGGCGAGCGTCGGGTGTCGGTGGGGGCGCTTCGAGGATCCGAGTGTTCTTGCGTTTCGCGACGAGCTGTTCGACGACGCCGGGACCGTAACCCGGCGCGATGACCACGTCGGCCTGCGCGGCGGCAACCATCCGCTCGACGGTCGCATCGTCGACGAGCCGGTTCAACGCGACGATTCCGCCGAACGCAGATCGCTCGTCGCACTCGAACGCGAGCTGGTATGCCTCGTCCAGCGTCGGCGCGATCGCAGCGCCGCACGGGTTGGCGTGCTTGATGATGGCGCATGCCGGGCCACCGGACGGATCCATGTCGTGAACGAGCAACCAAGCCGCGTCTGCGTCGTAAAGGTTCAGGTAGGACAGTGCGAGTCCCGAGTGCTGCGTCATGCCGTCCCACCACGGCGTCGCGCCTTGACGCCTGTAGAGCGCCGCCCGCTGATGCGGGTTCTCGCCGTAACGAAGCTCGAGCGGAACCTTCTCGTAGGCAAGCGCGAGCGAGTCGGGCAGCAACTCGTCGCCGTCCAACCACTGGACGATCGCGGCGTCGTACGCGGCCGTGTGCGCGAACGCCTTGCGCGCCAGCCGTCGCTTCGTGTCCGCACTGAGACCGCCGGACCTTCGCAGTTCGTCGAGAACCGTGTCGTAGTCGGCGGGGTCGGTCACGGCGCCGACGTGCGCGTGGTTCTTCGCTGCCGCCCGGAGCATTGCGGGGCCGCCGATGTCGATGAGCTCGGTCGAGGGATTCGACGAGAAGGGGTAGAGATTGACGACGACGAGATCGATGGGGTCGATGCCGTACTGCTCGAGGTCTGCTCGATGCTCCGGGTCGTCGCGGTCGGCAAGGATCCCCGCGTGCACGTTGGGGTGCAGCGTCACCACCCGATGTCCGAGGATCGCGGGAAACCCGTCAGCTCGGCGGTGTCGGTGACAGGAAGGGCGGCATCCCGGAGGGCCGATGCCGTGCCACCACTCGAGAGCAGCTCGACGCCCACTTCGTGCAACGAGTGGGCGAACTGGACGACTCCCGTCTTGTCGTAGACGCTCAGCAGGGCCCTCACGGCTGCACCTTTCCGGTTTCGAGGATCCTCTTGATCGTCGCGGGATACAGCCGTCGCTCCACCTCTTTTATCCGTTCGTGAAGCGTTTCCTCCGTGTCGCTGGGGTCCACCCGGACGGCTTCCTGGGCGAGAATCGGTCCGGCGTCGACCTCGAGCGTGGCGACGTGCACCGTGATGCCGGTGATCTTCACGCCGGCGTCGAGTGCATCACGCACGGCGTGCCAACCGGGGAATGCCGGCAGCAGAGCCGGATGCGTGTTGAGGATGCGGCCCTCGTACGCGTCGAACATCGGCTTGTCGAAGATTGTGCCGAACCCAGCCATCACGACGATGTCGACGTCGTGCGCCTCGAGCACGTCGATGACCTGGTTCGTGTAGGCGAGACGGTCGAAGTCCCGGCCGAAGCTCGTGCGTTCGACCAGTACTGCGGGCACGCCGTGCGCGCTCGCGATCTCCGTGGCGGGGCAACGACGGTCGACCACGACGACTGCGACCGGGATGCCTTCGCTAAGGATGGCTTCGAGGTTCGTGCCGGTCCCCGATGCCAACACTCCGAGCCTCACAGGGGCACGCTATCTCGCTCTCGTGCACCATTTGTGCGTTACGGTACGCGCACAGCTTCGGCGGCACACCCCTCAGGAGGAGGCGGGAACTTGTCCGAGTTCGACCTGAAGAAGGTGACCACGAACGACTGGATCCTCGCCGGTGGCTGCGTTGCCGTGTTCCTCGGCGTGTTCTTCAAGTGGTTCGCGGTGAGCAGCGTCGCCGGCTTCGCCATTCCCGAGCAGAGCGTCAATGGCTTCCATTACTTCTTGCAAGGCACGATCCCATGGATCATCTCGATCGCAATCGTCGTGCTCCTTGTCCTGCGCAAGTTCTTCGCCGACGAGGTGAGGATGCCCGACCGGGCCGGCTCACTCTCGTGGTCGCAGGTGTACTTGATCGCCAGCGCGGTCGCTGCGTTCCTCGTACTGCTCCGTCTGCTGACCGGTGACAACGGCGCCGACCGCAAGTTCGGCCTGTGGCTGACCTCGCTGGGTGTCATCGCCATGGTGGTTGGTGCATACCTCAAGTTCCAGACGAAAGAGGACGACGCGGCAGGAGCCGGTCCGGGCACGACGCCTCCCACCCCCTTCTGATACACGCCATCTCCTGAGCCGAAGGCCCGCCGACCGGCGGGCCTTCGTCGTGTCTCACCGCTGACGAGACAACGGTGGGACCGCATGTCACAATCGCTCGGACCGCGGCGACTTGAGGCGGAGAGCGAGCGGGAGGGCGGATTGAACGAGAACGGGCGGATCGACGCGGGGGTGGTCGCGCGCGCGCTTCGCCCTCTCTACGCGGACCTTCGTCGCTTCGCCGCCGTCGTCGGTGGCATGCACGTCGAGCCCGACGACCTGGTGCAGGAGGCATTGGTTCGTGTGCTCGCCTCCGGTCGGTGGAGCTCCGATGACGACATCGATGCGTTCATCCGCCGGGCGATCGTCGATGCGGCCTCGAAAGAGGCACACCAATCGCTCGGCGACCGTGGCGAGTTCGTGCTCGGTCCGCACGAGGTCGTTCTCATACCCGACTATTCACCTCATCTGGCAGACATCGGCGGTCTCGACCCGATGGCACGGGCGCTGTTGTGTCTCGTGGAGCTCGACGGCGTTTCCACACGGCAGGCGGCGACGACGCTCGGGTGCTCCGAGGCTGCTGCACGAACGCGACTGTCACGGGCGCGTCGCCGGCTGACGGCCGAGTTCGAGACCGAGAGTGTCGCTTGACTGAGCCGTACGATCGCCTCGAAGATCTCGCCGGTCGAGGCGATCGACGCGACTTCGATGCGATCGTCGAAGACGCCGTCTCGGAGGCGTCGGAGCGAATGGAGCGCAACGCCGCGCGTCGCGCTTTGGCACGTGCCCGCTGGCGGGTCGCGGGCGTGATCGGCGTCGTGGTCGTGGCCATGGCCGTCTTTGTTGCCCTCGACAGGTACGGCGAACCATCCACGGTGAGCGCACCTTCATCGACGACGGGCGTGCAACCTGGAGGAAGTACTTCAGGGTGGTTCTTCGTCGACGGCGAGGTCCGCACGCTCGTCGACAGCAAGACCGTTGCTCGCTTTCCCGACCATGTCGCGCCCGACGCTCGACCCGTTCGAGTCGTCGACGGATTCGTCGCGGCCACCGCTCACGGCGAGGTCTCGGATCTCTGGTGGTCCGGCTCGCCCGACGTCGCATATGCAGTCAGATTGGCGACTTCCGTGAGCGGTGTCGCGGCGTCGCGAGACGGCACGTCCATGGCGTACTCGAAGGTCGAGCCCGGCGGAGTCGGGCCGTCGACGCTCGTCGTGTCCGACGCCGTCACGAACAAGGTGCGTTCCACCGCGCAGTTCCCGACGTTCGCGCGCGTCGTCGGCTACGCCGACTCGATTGTCATCCTCGAGACTGGTGACGGCGGCCGCACTTCTGCGGCCGTCTGGATTCCGTCAACCGGCCAGATCACGCCGCTTCCGGCGTATCGCGGCGTCGGTGGCGTCGGCGAGGGCTTCGCGGTGCTTCACGAGGGCGATCGTGTGTGCCCGGTCCTGGTCGCTCTCTCGGAAGCGGGCGTCACGGAGCAGTCGCGGCCTTCACTCGATCCTGCGTGCGCGACCGACCAATGGTCGGTCGGTCCTGACGGGCCGAGCGCCGTCGGGTTCGGAATCCCTGCCTCGCCGGAACGGGTGCGGCTGTCGCTCCCCGATGGCACGACGTCGGCGTTGCCTGTCGACGCCGTCGATGGGATCTGGCTCGACAGTTCGACCTTTGTACTCATCGACGGCGACGGCAACCTCGACGTGTGCGACACCGCCCGGCGTTGCCAGGTCGTGCGGCCGCTTGCATCGCGGGCGACGTCCGTCGGCGCGCAGTGGTTGATCGCACCGCTGTCGAAACGTGACAGCGGCCCGGAGCAACCCGGACCGGCGCCATCAACCACTGCACCGACGCAGTTTCGCAACGTGCGATAGGTGTGGCCGACTACAGCGGCGGATCCGTGCAGCCCTGGGGACCGCCGCCTGGGCCAGCGGGCCCCGTTCTCGCGTACGGCGTCACGTACCCACCACCGGGGTCGTTCGTCGTCACATAACGGACGATGGCGCGCGTGATTGCTTCCGCTTCGACGTGCCGGAATGCAGGGTCGGCCAGCAGGTGCTCCTCGGCCGGATTGCTGATGAACGCCGCCTCCGAGAGCACGGTCGTGACACCGGACGCGTCGCGGAGGATGCCGTAGTAGTCGCTCCCACCCGCGTTCGCCCTGTACTTCGCACCGTGGTCGGTCTCCGCCATCCACGCGACGTGATACGGCGTGAACGCGGCGGTGATCTCCTCCCACATCAAGCCTGCGAGGCGCTTCGAGTTCGGACTGGCGATCTGGTAGAAGGTCTCGTTCCCGGGGACGTCCGACGGTCCGTCCGGGTTCGCGTTGTGGTGGATCGACACGAACACCTGCGGTTGCAGGCCGGCCGCGATCTCGGCGCGCGTCTTGACGGTGGTGTTGTAGTCGCCGGTGCGGGTCAGGACGACGCGCGCGCCCTGCGCCTCGAGCAACTGGTGCGTCTCCTGCGCGACCGCGAAGTTGACGTCCTTCTCGACCAGGCCGCCCGGTCCGATCGCTCCGGTCTCGTTGCCGCCGTGGCCCGGATCGAGGACGACGTTCGCGCCTGAGATCGGCGTTCCGGAGACCCTCGCGCGGTTGCTGCACGGCGTGTCGACGTTGAAGGTCCCATCCGGGTTCGCTGCCCTGACTGGCAGCACAATGCCGTTCTTGGTCTGCACCGTGCGTGCGACACCGTCAGTCGGGACGGCCGGCCAGGTCACTGGTGGCACGGTCGTGGTCATGGGCGGCGTCGTTGTGGCGGTCGTGCTCGGCGGTGCCGTCGAGGGTGGCGTGTCCGGTACCGATGAGGCGGTCGTTGCTGCCCCTCCGGAATTGCACGCCGCGACGAACAGCACTGCCGCCGCGACCAGGATGCGAGCGCTACGAGTCGACGAGCCGTCCGTGGTTGAAGTCGTCATAGGCAGCGAGGTCGAGCAGTCCGTGGCCCGAGTAGTTGAACAGGATGACGCGTTCCTCGCCGGTTTCCTTCGCGGCCAGCGCCTCGTCGATCACAGCACGGATCGCGTGACTCGTCTCAGGTGCTGCCACCTTGCCTTCCGTGTTGGCGAACAGCCTCGCCGCCTCGAACACCTTGCCCTGCGGGTAGGCCATGGCCTCCATGCGTCCCGTCTTCACCAGCAGCGAGACGATCGGCGAGTCGCCGTGATACCGGAGGCCACCCGCGTGGATGGGCGGGGGCATGAAGTCGTGACCGAGCGTGAACATGGGCAGGAGCGGTGTCATGCCTGCCGTGTCGCCGAAGTCGTAATCGAAGTTGCCCTCGGTCAGCGTCGGGCACGACGACGGCTCAACGGCGACGAGTCGCACGGCGGTGTCCTCGAGGAAGGGCAGGGAGATCCCGCCGAGATTCGAGCCGCCGCCGCACGACGCGATGACTACGTCGGGGCGTGTCTCGCCGGCGAGGGCGAGCTGTTCCATTGCCTCGAGCCCGATCACGGTCTGGTGCAGAAGCACGTGGTTGAGCACGGAACCGAGCGAGTAATGGCTGTCGTCGCGCGTGGCCGCGTCGCGGACGGCGTCCGAGATGGCGAGCCCGAGCGACCCGGGCGAGCTCGGATCGTCGACGGGCGACGGCACGCACTGGGCGCCCCACGTTTCCATCAGGACACGCCGGTACGGCTTCGACTCGAACGAGGTACGGACCATGTACACCATGCACTCGAGATCGAACTGCGTGGTGGCGAACGACAGTGCCGTGCCCCACTGTCCCGCGCCGGTCTCGGTCGTGAGACGGGTGATGCCTTCGGCCTTGTTGTAGAACGCTTGCGGTACGGCGGTGTTCGGCTTGTGACTCCCTGCCGGCGACACCGACTCGTCCTTGAAGTAGATGCGCGCCGGAGTGCCGAGTGCCTGCTCGAGGCGGACGGCACGTACCAAGGGCGTCGGCCGCCAGAGCCGGTAGACGTCGATGACCTCGCCGGGGATGTCGACCTCCTTGTCGGCCGACATCTCCTGCGCGATCAACGCCATCGGGAACAACGGCGCGAGATCGTCCGGCCCGACCGGCTCCTTCGTCCCCGGATGCAGCGGCGGCTGCAACGGCTCCGGCAGTCTCGGCAACGCGTTGAACCACGCCGTCGGAATCGCATCAGTCGGCAGATCGAACCGCACGTTGGTCATCTCGGTCCTCCCTCTCCCAACTCCGGGGAGAAACGGGCGCCATAGCGCCCGTTTCCATCCAACATTCGCCAGGGGGTCACAGCGTGGCGACGATCTCGGCCATCAGTTCGCCCGCCTCGGTGGGGTTGTTGCCCACTCGGGCCCCCGCATCACGCAACGCCTCCATCTTCGCCGCAGCGGTGCCCTTGCCGCCCGAGACGATCGCACCGGCGTGACCCATCTTCTTGCCGGCCGGGGCCGTGACACCGGCGATGTACGCGGATACGGGCTTGCTCATCTTGTCCTGGATGAACGCAGCGGCTTCCTCCTCGGCGGACCCGCCGATCTCGCCGATCATCATCACAGCCTTCGTCTCGGGGTCGGCCTCGAAACGCTCGAGGCAGTCGATGAACGTCGTCCCCGGTACCGGGTCGCCACCGATGCCGACGCACGTCGTGACCCCGATCCCCTTCTGCTTCAGCTCGTACAGCGCCTGGTAGGTCAGCGTGCCCGACCGGCTCACGATCCCGACCGCCGGCTTGCCCGCCTCCGGTGCGAGTGCGATGTGTCCGGCAGTGATGCCGATGTTGCACTTGCCCGGGCTGATTATCCCGGGACAGTTCGGCCCGAGCAGCTGCACGTGCGGGAAGTCGCGCTTGAGCTTGTTGTAGAACCACGCTTCGTCCTGTGCCGGCACACCTTCGGTGATGCACACGATAAAGTCGACACCACCATCCGCCGCTTCGAGCACCGCGTCCTTCACGCCCGGCGCAGGGATGAAGATGCACGACGCGGTCGCGCCGGTCGCCTGCACCGCGTCGGCCACCGATGCGTGGATCGGGATGCCGTCGACGTCGGTTCCTGCCTTCTTCGGGTTCGTCCCCGCGACCACCTGTGTGCCGTAGCCGCGGTTGAGCATGCCGTAGAAGCGGCCTTGCGAGCCGGTCAGTCCTTGGTAGACGACCTTGGTGTTCTCGTCGACGAAGGTGCTCACGTGGGTGCTCCTGCAAGCTCGACCGCCGTGCAGGCGGCGTCGAGCATGGTGGGCTGCATCTGCAGCTGGTCGGACAGATGCGGCTCCAGGATCGCTCGACCTTCGTCGGCGTTCGTGCCGTCGAGACGGATGACGATCGGCGATGCGATATCGACGCGTCCGAGTGCGGCGACAATGCCGTTGGCGACCTCTTCGCCCTTCGTGATCCCGCCGAAGATGTTGATGAGGATCGACCGCACATTCGGATCGCTGTTGATGACCTCGAGCGCGCCTGTCATCACGTCGGCGTTTGCGCCGCCGCCGATGTCGAGGAAGTTGGCCGGCTGGCCACCGACCTGGTTCACGATGTCGACGGTGCTCATCGCGAGACCAGCACCGTTGGCGATGACGCCCACGTAGCCGTCGAGGCCGACGTATTGCAGTCCCCTCTCGTGGGCGGCCTGCTCGCGCTCGTCGCGCACCTGCGTTGCGTCGTACTGCTCGTAGTCGGGGTGGCGAAAGATGGCGTTGCCGTCGAGCGTGACCTTTGCGTCCAGCGCGTGCACTTCACCCGTCGGCGTGAGGATCAAAGGATTGATCTCGACCAGATCGGCATCGCCGTCGACGTAGGCGCGATACAGCTTCACGAGGATGTCGACGGCGCCGTCGTTGGCCCTCGGGTTCAGCCGCGCCGCCTCCACCCACGCCCGAGCCCGTTCTTCCGAGAGCCCGTCGACAGGATCGATCCAGATCTTCGCGATCGCGTCGGGATCCTTCTCGGCAACAGCTTCGATCTCCACACCGCCTTCGGCCGACAGCATGCCGAGGTGTTTCTTCGCTGCACGGTCGAGGGTGTACGACGCGTAGTACTCCTCGGCGATGTCCGACGCACGCTCGATCCAGATGACGTGGACGACGTGGCCCTTGATGTCCATCCCGAGGATGTTCGAGGCGTGGGCTCGGCACTCGGCGGCGTCGGCGGCGAGCTTGATGCCGCCCGCCTTGCCTCGGCCGCCCACCTGCACCTGCGCCTTCACGACGACGGGATAGCCGATGCGGTCCGCAGCCGCGACCGCATCGTCGACCGACGTGACCGCCTCGCCGGGTGAGACCGGAATGTCGTAGCGGGCGAAGAACTGCTTGCCTTGGTACTCGTACAGATCCACTGGGTGCGTCTACCTCGCGTCGAGGGCTTCTTCGAGCCAGTCGGTGATGGAGGCCATCCGGGCCCCCGGGGTGAAGATCGCGGCGACGCCTGCCGCTTCGAGCTTCTTGATGTCGGGTTCCGGAATGATGCCGCCCCCGAAGACGAGGACGTGGTCGAGTCCACGCTTGTGCAACTCGTCCACCACGCGCGGGAACAAGGTCATGTGCGCACCGGACAGGACGGACAGGCCGACGGCATCGGCATCCTCCTGCAGCGCCGTCTCCGCCACCTGCTCCGGCGTCTGGAACAAACCCGTGTAGATCACCTCGAAACCCGCGTCCCGCAGGGCGCGAGCGATCACTTTGATGCCCCGATCGTGGCCGTCGAGGCCTGGCTTGGCCACGACGACTCGATAAGGACGCTGCACGGCGGGCATCCTAAGTGGATGCCAGTGGCCCGATCAGATCCCCGCCGGGCCACCATCATTGGGATCGCCGGCATCATCGTCGGTGTGGTGACGATCGCCGTCGTCCTGCTCGCCAACAACCTCGGAAGCGACCGGAGCACGACGCAGAGCTCCCAGTCCAAGTTCCACGTCGGCCCTCCGGAGTCGCTGGCGAGCTCCATCCGCGAAGACGGTCCTCTGTTCTTCAACGACACGGCCACGGGCTCGCGCCCGCTGGTCGTGCAACACCTCGGAGACGACCCCAACGCTGGGTGGACGGCCTTCGACGCCGCGAACGGATCCTGCGTCTTGACGTGGGACCGCCAGGCGCAGGTCTTCACCGACTGCAATGGCGTGCGCTACCCGCCCGACGGCGGTGGTGTGCACCACTATCCAGTGACGGTGACGAAGGACAACGTGATCGTTGACCTCAGCGTGAACCCGACGACGACGACGTCCTCGTCCACAGGTCCGTGACCACGCGGCAGATCTCGGTCCGCGTCGCGGACGACGCCGACGTCGACGTCCTCGCGCGGCTACGGCGAGCATGGAACGAGGAGAATGCCGATGCTCCTATCGACGACGCCAACTTTGCGACCGCCTTTCACGGCTGGTGGTCTGTCGAGCGTCACACTCGGACGTTCTTCCTCGTCGTAGCCGATGAGCAACCGATCGGCATGGCGAACGTGAAGCGCTACAACCGCATGCCAGTGGCAGGTCGCTCCAGCGGGGGTTGGTGGGGTTACGTCGGCAACGTCTTCGTGATGCGCGAGCATCGCAACGCCGGCGTCGGGCGTCTCCTGATGGACGAGCTCATCCGGTGGGCAGGCACCGCGGGGGCGGAACACCTACGACTTGCACCCTCACCGTTGTCGCAGCCGTTCTATGCGCGGCTGGGCTTCGAGCCGGGCGCTGTCGTCGAACTCGATCCGCCTCTCACGTGACGCAACGTTCCCAGCTCGTGCACCTCCGTCGTGCTCGGGACCATGCCGATCGGTGCTACGCGCAGACTGTGAGCCTCGAGGAACTGGCATCCGTGGCCTGCATGTCGAAGTACCACTTTCTTCGGCTGTTCAGGGCAACGTACGGGATCACTCCGATGGAGTACGTGTCGCGACGTCGGATCGAACGGGCGCAGGACCTGCTGCGAGCGACGAACCTGACCGTGACCGAGGTGTGCTTCGCCGTCGGCTTCTCGAGCCTCGGCTCGTTCAGCAGCCGCTTCCGGGCGCTGGTCGGCGAGAGCGCAAGCGAGTTCCAGCGGCGTTATGCCGACGGAGCGCCGCACATTCCGGGCTGCTTCATCTTCATGTGGGGCTTGGCGGAACGAAATCGAGCGGCCGGAACCGCAAACACCGCAATCGGGGAGAAGTCGATCGGGACCGTGCCCTCGTAGGGTGCGATGCATGATCACCAACATCTCGATCATCAGTGTGTTCGTCAACGACGTCGACGAGTCCAAGCGCTTCTACACGGAGGTACTCGGGTTCGAAGCGAGAGACGACATCACCCTCGGCGACGGGTACCGGTGGTGCACGGTCGTGCACCCCAACCAGCCCGAGCTGATGGTGAGCCTCGCCATTCCCGGGCCACCGATTCCACCTGAACTGGTCGAGGCGATGAAGCGAGCGATGGCCGAGGGCAACATGCCAGGGCTCGGGCTCAACGTGGACGATTGCCTGAAGACGTATGAGGATCTCAGCACCAAGGGTGTCGAGTTCATCCAGCCGCCGTCGCAGCGACCGTATGGCACCGAAGCGCTCTGCCGCGACAACTCCGGGAACTGGCTCGTCCTCGTCGAGCCGTCGAACACTCCGGTGACCGCGGAGGATTTCAAGCAGTGACGACTTGAGTGTGCGTGAACCGCCTCCTTAGGGCGTTTCACGCACACTGGATGTTAGTTGTCGAACAACGAGAGCAGCTCGCGCTTCTGTACCTTGCGTGTGCCGGTCCGCGGCAGGTCATCGGCGAAGACGATCCGGCGAGGAACCTTGTAGGACGCGAGTCGCTCGCCTGCCCACGCGATGACCTCGTCCGGCTGCACCGACGTCTCCGGCGACAAGCGAACGACAGCGCCGGGGACCTCGCCAAGCCGATCGTCGGGAAGGCCGACCACGGCCGCTTCGAGCACGTCGGGATGTTCCTCGAGCGCTCGTTCGACCTCGAGCGCGTAGACGGAATAGCCACCGCTCTTGATCATGTCCTTCTGCCGTCCCGCGAACACGACGGTGCCGAGCACACCCTTGCGAGCGAGATCACCCGTGCGCAGCCATCCGTCGTCGGTGATCGTCGCACTCGTCGCCGCGGCATCGCCCCAGTAGCCCAATGTGACGCCGGGTCCCTTGAGCAGCAGCTCGCCCGTCTGCCCGGTGCCGACCTCGTTGCCGTACTCGTCCACGATCCGGAACTTGTAGCCAGGCAACGGAAAGCCGAGCGACTCGCCGAGCCCGATGCTGGACATGGGCGGCGATGCCTTGACTGCGGCCCCACCGCCGGACTCGACCATCCCATAGCTCTCGATGAACGTCGCTTCACCGACAGGACCGACGAATGGCAGATTCGCGGTAGCACCGAGTTGCTTGAACTTCGCGGCGAGATCTGCGGGCATGGCATCCGCACCCGATCCCCACAGCCGTATGGACGACAGGTCGCGTCGCTCCGCGCCCGCTTCGAGCAGCATGCGGTACATGGCGGGCACGCCGATGAAGAACGACGCGTGGCGCTGCTCGATCGCGTCGAGCGTCTGGTCTGCCCGAAACCTGGGCAGGAAGTACACAGGAGTGCCGGCGCAGGCCAGGCCCAGGACAACGGCGAATCCCATGATGTGGGCGATCGGAAGTCCGAGAACGGCCTCGCCTCGCACGATGATCTTTGCCGGCATGGCGCCGGCCATGGCGACCTGACCGACGAGCGACCGGTGCGTGAGCTCGACGCCCTTCGGCTTGCCCGTCGTGCCGGACGTGTAGAAGAGCGCCGCAACGTCGGTCGATTCGACGGGGTACGCATCGGTGAGCGGCTCGGCGACGTCGACTGCCGATGCGGTTCGAATGATGAGCGACGCTGACGAGTCAGCGACGACATGACGCACCTCGTCCGGCCGCATCTGGGGATTCACCGGAACCGGAATGCCACCAGCCCGTGAGGCGGCGAGACACAGGAGCAACATCTCGTAGCCGTTCGGCGTCGCGACGACCACCCGGTCGCCGCGCTCGATCTTGCCGGCGATGCCGCCGGCCCAGCGGTTCACTCGCTTGGATGCCTGCGGATAGGTCAGGCGCAGGCCGTCGCCCGCTTCCTCGACGAGGCGGCGACTCCCGTGCACCTTCGCCAACCGCTCCATGATCGTGCCGAGCGTCTGGTTGCGCCGCAGCAGGAGTGACGCACGGTCGAGCGGTCTGAGAGGCATCGCGTCATACCTTCTGCAACGGCGCCCAACTGAGCAGGAGACGCTTCTCACCGACGTCGGCGAAATGAACAGTCGCCTCCGCCTTGTCACCCACTCCGTCGATGTCGAGGATCACGCCTTCGCCCCACTTCGCGTGGAGGACGTCGTCGCCGACCCGCAAGCCGAGCGCCTCCGCGCCGCTCGGCGACGGTGTACCTGTGTGCATCGCCCGCTCGACGATCTCGTCGCGATTGTGGTGGATCGACGAGCTCCAACCACCGGATCCGAACGACGTGCCCCGCTCGCGCTTGCGCGATTCACGCGATCCCTCGGCGTGCTTCACCAGACGCGCTGGGATCTCGTCCAAGAACCGGCTCGGCGGGTTGTACTGCGTGGCGCCGTAGAGCATCCGGCTCCAAGTGTTGGTCAGGTACAACCGTTCGCGCGCCCGCGTGATGCCGACGTAGGCGAGCCGTCGTTCCTCTTCGAGCTCGTCTGGTTCGCCAAGTGAGCGCAGATGGGGGAAGACCCCGTCTTCCATCCCGATGAGGAAGACAGAAGGGAACTCGAGCCCCTTCGCCGAGTGCAACGTCATGAGCACGACCGAAGTCTCGTCGGTTCCCTCCGGCAGCTCGTCGGTGTCGGCCACGAGCGATACCTGCTCGAGAAACTCGTTGACGTCGTTGAACTCGCGCGCGACCCCGATGAGCTCGGCAAGGTTCTCGAGCCGGCCTTCGGCCTCGATCGTGTGCTCCGCTTGCAAATCGGCAACGTAGCCCGTGCGGTCAAGCGCGGCTTCGAGTACCGCCGCCGGACCCTCAGGAACGACCTCGGTGAGATCGTCGAGGAGGTCGAGGAAGTCAGCGATGCCCTTGACCGCTCGACCGCTGACACCCGCGGCTTCCGCTCGACGAAGCGCTTCGATGAACGCGCCACCGTTGGCGGTCGACCACGCATCGAGCCGGCCGACCGTCGAGTCACCGACGCCGCGCTTGGGCACGTTCAGGACCCGCTTGATGCTGACCTCGTCGATCGGGTTGACGACGGCCCGCACGTATGCGAGCGCGTCCTTGACCTCGCGACGGTCGTAGAACTTCGTTCCGCCGACGACCGTGTACGGGATGCCCAGCCGCATGAGGTGCTCTTCGACGACCCGGCTCATCGCATTCGTTCTGTAGAACACCGCGACGTCGCCCCAACGCTCACCTTCGTCGTGCAGGCGGCTGGTCTCGTGCGCGACCCATTGCGCTTCGTCGGACTCGTCGTCGGCGTGATACCGGATGATGAGCGGCCCGGTGCCGCTGTCGGTCCAGAGCTCTTTGGGCTTGCGGCCGAGGTTGTTCGCGATCACGGCGTTGGCGGCATCGAGGATCGTCTGCGTCGACCGGTAGTTCTGCTCGAGCACGATCACCGTGCAGTCAGGAAACGCCTCCTCGAACTCGAGGATGTTCCGGATGTCTGCGCCCCGGAAGCGATAAATCGAGTTGTGAACGAGCACGCCGTCGGCGACATACGTGTGCGTGCGATCGACCTCGAGGTCGTATATGGGACCGTCGTAGTCCTCGTAGTCAACGTCGTCGACTCGGGCTTCGACGAGCTCCCCGCCATGTTCGATCAGGACGACCATGCCGTCGCGGAGGTGCGCGAGCGGCGTGAAGTCGTAGACCTTTCCACCCACCATGGCGCGGCGGGCTATATCCAACCCGGCTGCGTCGGCCGCCCCTCGTGCCAACTCCAGCGCGTCTGCATAGCGGGCTCGACTCGTCTCGAACCGCACCCCACCGAGCTTGCCTGACCTCACTGAGTATCCCGCACTTCGCAAACGGTCGCCCAGGTCAAGGCGATTCGATGACCACTGCACTCGGTGGTGTGCCGTGAGTCGACGGATGTCGGAGAACATCGTGACGTCGAGGGTCTGACGGTTTCGACCGTTCTGCGGACGCTGATGAGGAAACTCCGGATGAAGGTCGAACTCGTCCATGAGCCGCTTGGCACGTGAGGTCGTATCCACCTCGTCGAACAGTCGCTTCAGCAACGACTCGTCCATCTGCAGATTGCGACCCAGGCCATGGAACAAGGCCGTGGGAAGTCCGTACTCGGCTGCGTACTTTGCCTCCCAGAATGCGGCTTCGGCGGGACTATCGCAGACGCGCAAGATCCATGCCGCATCCGCGTGCTCTTGATTCACGCGGACCCGCAGGCCGATCTCCTCGCGGCCCTTGAGCCGAGAGCGCACGCTCTTCGTCATTCCGATGCGGTAGCCACGGTCAACTCGGTACATCAGGTAGACGATGAAGCGTCCGGGATCGAGGACTTGCCGAGCGAGCACGATGTGGTGCGGAGTTCCTCGCACCTCATGTTCACCAGCACGCGCTCGATAGAGACGGCCGACGTAGTGGCCCGGGAACACCTTCGAGATCGTGCCGGCGACTGCGGTCGAGCTTCCCGCCGTACCCAGCACCTCGTCACCCTCGCTGAGATCCTCGATAGCGCGTGATCCGCCCGGAATGGAGACCATGGTTCCCTGCGGAAGGCACTGATCGGTGTCGCCCACCACGCAGATGTTGCGGTGTTCGCCGGCCAGCGCGAGGACGAGTTCGTTCTGGACCCTGTTCGTGTCTTGGTACTCGTCCACGAGGATGTGTCGGAAGCGCCGGCGGTAGTGCTCGAGCACGTCGCGGTGCTGGCGCAGCAGCGTGGCTGTGACGAGCAGCAGATCGTCGAAGTCCATCGCGCCGGCCTTGTGCAGCCGCTGCTGGTACTCGACGTACACGTCCCCGATCTTGCGTTCGAAGATGGCCGACGCTCGCTCGCGATACACGGCCGCCGACACATCGTCGTTCTTGGCCGCACTGATCGCCGCGTGCACCGCTCGGGGTGGGAACCGCTTCGGGTCGAGTCCGAGGTCTCGCACGACGTACCCGACGAGGCGCACCGCGTCGGACTGGTCGTAGATCGTGAAGTTGGATGGGTACTCGAGCTTCGCCGCCTCCCGGCGCAGGATGCGGACGCAGGCAGAGTGGAACGTCGAGACCCACATCTTGCGCGCCACCGGGCCCACGAGCGCCTCGACCCGCTGCTTCATCTCATCGGCGGCCTTGTTGGTGAAGGTGATGGCGAGGATCTCGAACGGGCTGACGCCGTGATCGCGAATCAGGTGCGCGATGCGGTGCGTCAGTACCCTGGTCTTCCCCGACCCCGCTCCGGCGACGACCAACAGCGGACCGTCGTGATGCGTGACCGCTTCGCGCTGCACAGGATTGAGATCGGAGAGCAGGTCGTCGTCGGGGGCTGCGAGATCGGACACGGTGAGCCAATCCTACGGGGCACATGGGACAGCGAAGGCAGACCAGGGAGGGCCGCACTAGGTTCGCGAAGTGGCACTGTCGATGCCTCGCAACGTGATCGTGGTGTTGCTCGACAGCCTCAACCGGCACCTGCTGGGCTGCTACGGCGGCGCCGAGTTCGACACGCCCATCATCGACGGCCTTGCAGCGCGCGGGCTCCGGTTCACCAACCACGTCGCCGGCTCCCTTCCGTGCATGCCGGCGCGTCACGACATCCTCGTCGGCGCGCTCGACTTCCTATGGCGGCCGTGGGGCTCGATCGAGGTGTGGGAGGACGCGGTCACGTATCCGATGCGCGCAGCCGGCATCACCACGATGTTGGTCTCCGATCATCCGCATCTCTTCGAGACGGGCGGAGAGAACTACCACTGCGACTTCACTGCATGGGACTACGTGCGCGGCCACGAAGACGATCCTTGGCGCACGCGGCCGGACCCGTCCTGGGTCGGTGCGCCGGCGCTCGACGCGCAACCCGCGCCGTGGCGACGTGGATACGACCTCGCGCACGCACTTCCGCGACGAGGGCGACTTCCCGGGACCGCGCACGATGCAAGCGGCCGTGGACTGGCTGCGCCGCGAGGTCACGTCACCGCAGCGCGACTCCGAGCACGACCGGTTCTTCCTTCTGGTCGACGAGTTCGATCCCCATGAGCCCTTCGACACGCCGTTGCCGTGGGCCAATCGGTACGACGATGCGTCCGAGCCGTGGACGGATCCGCTGTTGATCTGGCCACCGTACGCGCGCGCACGCCGGACGAGGCAGGGCTCACGGAGCGCGAGGCGCGGCATCTACCGCGCGAACTACGGCGCCAAGCTCTCGATGATCGATGCGTGGCTGGGCCGGCTCGTGGATGCGATCGACGAGCTCGCGCTGTGGGACGACACGGCCGTGGTCCTGTGCACGGACCACGGCCACTACCTCGGCGAGCGCGGCATCTGGGGCAAGCCTGCGGTCCCCCTCTACGGCCAGATGATGCACCTCCCCCTCGTCGTCTGGTGGCCCGGCTTGGCCGCAGACCGTCGAGGTACGACCGTCGACGCACTGACCACGTCAGTCGACATCCACGCCACGGTCGCCGACGTGTTCGGCGTCGAGGACGACATGGAGCACCGGACGCACGGAAGCTCGCTCGTCCCGTTGATCACCGGTGATCGATCAGCGATACGTGCATGGGCACTCGCCGGCGTCTGGGGACGCGAGGTACAAGTCGTCGGCGAAGGTGGCGCGTTGCGCTACAGCCGCGCGCCTGTAGGCGAGAACGCGCCGCTGGCGATGTGGTCGAACCGGTGGTCGACGATGCCCGTGCATGCCTTTCCCCAGGTGCGACTGCCGCGGCCGGACAAGCGCGCTGCGCTCGACACCATGCCCGGTTCTGATGTCCCCGTGATCCGCCAGCCGTTCGACACGAGCGACCGGCTGCCGTTCTGGGCGACACGGAGGTTCACTGGGAACCACCTGTACGACGTGCGCGACGATCCTGCCGAGCAACAAAACGTTGCCGGCGGAGCACGCGAGCCGGAAGCCGTCGATCTCCTCGTCGCCGCGCTCGACGAGGTCGACGCCCCGCGAGAACAGCGGGCTCGTCTCGGTCTGCAGTGACCCGTGTAAACATTTCGCCGTGCGCATCCAGAAACTCGAGACGACCGACGCGTTCGTGGTATGGGATCTCGACGGTGCAGCGCGCTCGGTCGGCATCGCTCGGCTCGCGCCCAAGATCCTGCAGGAAGGCGCGGAGATGCTGGCTCGCTCGGTGACCTACTCGTTCGCCGCCTTCGGCGTGAAGGCGTCGGGAGCTTCGGCCGGCATCAACGCAAAGCCGGAGGGACGTGACGCCGCTGTCGAAGCGTTCGTAAGGGAGTTGGCGCCTCTTGCCGGCGCGGGCACGCTCGTTCTCCACGCGGGAAGCGGCCTGCAGGATGCCGATCTCGTCCCGGTCACACGTCCGGACGTCGCCGCCCTCGCCGACGACGAGCTCACCGCGCACAGCGCCGTGGTCGCTACGGAGGCCACCATCGGTTCGCTCGACGGCAAGTCCGTGGCGGTTGCCGGTACCGGCACGCTCGCGGACGCGGCCGCCATCGCGCTCGGCGACCGGGGCGCCGAGGTCGTCGACGACGGGCTCGACATCCCCGCTGACGCGCTCCTCGTGGCAGGGAAGTCCGGGATGATCACGCACGAGGTGGCCGAGGGGGTCAAGGCCGGCGTGGTCGTGCCGTTGACGCCTCTCCCCATCACGGCGAAGGCGTACGCCGTGCTCCGGCGGGCCGGCGTCACGTATCTTCCGGACTTCGTCGCTCTCGCCGCCCCGCTGCTCGCCGCATGCGACAGCCAAGACGCCACCGATCCCGTCGAGCGCGTGCGGGCCACTGTCACCGAGCTGGCGCCGAGCGGGCCCGATGCTTGGCTGGTCGCCGTCGGCATGGCCGAAGCCTTTCTGTCGACATGGCAGGAGGCGCTCCCGTTCGGCCGCCCTCTGGCGACGTAGTCAGGCCAGCAGGCGCGTGCGGAACAGCTCGAGCACCTTGTCGAGCGCGTCGCGCGTCGGATGGCCCGGTTCGTCGACCAGGTGCTCGGTGAGGACCGAGTGCGCACGCTTCGGATTGCCGTGGGGGTTGTCCCGCGACGAATCGATCTCCACGGCGACGAAGTTGTCGCCGAGCTCGTCGCGCAGCCGCTCGAACCGTTCGGCGGGTACGAACGGGTCCTCGGTGAACCGAAGTCCCAACACCGTGAGATCCTGTGCCGCGCACTTCTGCTTGACCTTGGCGAGGTCGTCGTCAGACAGTCCGAGGTCGCGCTTGCGCTTCGCGCCGATGCCGAACGGCAACGACGGCTGCGACAGCACCGGCGCGAGCACGGGTGCGTCCGCCATCATCGCGAGGGCGAAGCCGCCGGTGAAGCACATGCCGACGACGCCGACGCCAGGACCGCCGCACTCCTCGTGCAGTGAGCGCGCCAGCGCCCGCAGCCACTCGATGACCGGCGATGTCCTGCCCGTCGCGAGTACATGGAAGTCGTGCGAGATGCACGACGGCACGATGCTGCTCAGTGCGTACGGCACGGCTCTGCCTGCGCCATGCTCGAGCGGATCGCGCCCCGGCGTCCCGAACAGGTGCGGCAAGGCAACCGTACATCCGAGCGCTTCGACTCGGCGAGCGAACTCGACGACCTTGGGCGTGATGCCGGGAATCTCGGCGATGACGATCACGGCGGGTCCGTTCCCGGCGCGGAACACATCGCGCGTCTTGCCGTCGAAGGTGAACTGCCTCTTCTCGAAGCCTTCGAGTACGTCGTCGCTCATCGGGCTCGGAACTTACTGCGATGCGGCCCGTACCATCTGAGTACGTGAGCTCACCATCGTTGACGCCGACGTCGTACGTGGTGCTCGGACTGGTGGGCGCGTTCGGCCCGTGCACGTCGTACGACATGAAGCGGTACGTATCGGTGTCGATCGGCTACTTCTGGCCGTTCCCGCACTCGCAGCTCTATGCCGAGCCGGCGCGGCTGACCGCTCTCGGGTTGCTGCACGAGGAGAGGGAGACCACGGGGCGCAAGCGCCGTACCTACACGCTCACCGATGCGGGACGCGAGGCGCTACGCGACTGGCTCGCGGAACCGAACGACGACCCGACGGAGATCCGCGACCTGTCGATCCTCAAGCTGTTCTTCGGCGCGCAAGCCGACGAGGGCGATGTGGTGGCGCTGGCCAAGCACGCCGTCGACGCGCACAGGCGCCGCCTCGCCGAGTACGAAGAGATCGCGAGCCTTGACATGGAGTCGCATCAACGCACGACCCTCGAGATGGGCCTGCGATTCGAACGCGCCGCCATCGCCTTCTGGACCGAGGTGGCTGACTCGTAGCCGCCTGCCTGTGTTGGTCCCACCTAGCACGGGCGGGTGGTTAGGGGCGGCTCGCCATCATCGAGGTGTTCCAGTAGTAGAGCGAGTCGTACTTGACGACGGATCCGGCATGCGGAGCGTGGATGATCTGTCCGCCGCCGACGTAGAGGGCGACGTGTTGATCTGGGCTCTCGTAGAAGATGAGGTCCCCGGGCTGGATGGACGACATCGAGATGTGCGTCGTGGAGGAGTACTGCGCGCCCGAGAAGTGCGGCAAGCTCACCCCTCCGGCCCGCCACGCCCAGGCCGTCAGGCCCGAGCAGTCGAACGCGTTCGGCCCCGCAGCACCCCACGCATAGGGCTTGCCGAGCTGTCGCTGGGCTTCGGCGACGGCCGCACCGGCGCCTCCGTTCGCTGACGGCGGCGGGCCCGATGGCGCGGCCGGCGCGGAGCGAGGGGCCGGGGCGCGCGGTGCCGGCGCGGCGGCGCCCCGACCAGCGGCAGGTGCGGCCCGCGCCTGGGCCTGGGCCTGGGCTTGTGCCTGCGCGGCTGCGGCACGGGCTTCGGCGGCTGCTTGCTGTTCGGCGGCTGCCCGCTGCTGTGCCTGTTGGACCAGCGTTGCGAGCTCGCCCTGTGCCTGCGTGTACAGCGACTGCTGCTGCTGGACGGCGGACTGCGCGGCGGCCTGCTGGTTCCTCAGGTCCTTCGCCTTGGCCTCGGCAGCGCTCTTCGACTGGTTCAGCTGGCCGATCCTGGCGTTCAGGTCCTCCTCGGTGGCCCGGAGTGCGTCGATGAGCTGCTGCCGGTTGCCGGAAGCGGCCGTCAGGTAGCCCTGCCGCTGGCCCTGGTCGGCGGGGTCGGATCCCGTCGACGCCTGCGCCTGCGAGACGGCATCGGTGCCGTGGACGTACGCATTCACGGCATAGTCCCGGAGCTCGCCTTCGTGCTTGTCGTGCTCTGCCTGGGCCGTGGCGACCTTGCCCTGGGCGTCCTGGACCTGCTGATTCAGTCCGTCGAGCTCGATCTTGGCCTGGTTGGCCGCCTCTGCGTTGCGCTCGATCGAGTGGTTGAGCTGGTCGATCTTGCCGGCGATCGCGTTCGCCTGCGCCTGTTTGTCGGCGACGGCATCTGCTCCCGCAGGGACAGGGATTGCAGAGATCGCAGCCACCGCCAGGGCCGCCAGAGACAGCGCAAACGCGCGCTGTCGGCGCTTCACGTCGACCATGGGTCCAGGACTGTAGCAAACGCGCGACGAATGTTGCGAACGTGTGACAGGGCGGGTGCCATTCGGGGTTGAACAGTAACGAGAGGCGCCTTACGGGTCGCGGATCGGTGGACCCCCGCGGCCCTCCCTCAGGACGCCCGCGGCGAGGGAAGCGCCAGCGACGAGCCGCACTCGGCGGAGGCAGGAGCGCAGCGACGCCCGGAGCCGAGCGAGAGCACGGGTTAGGGCGTCTGCACCCTCACTCCCATTCGATGGTGCCCGGCGGCTTCGAGGTGATGTCGTACGCCACCCGGTTCACTCCCCCGACCTCGTTGATGATCCGGCTCGACATCCGCTCGAGCAGATCGTGCGGCAGGCGGGCCCAGTCGGCCGTCATGGCGTCCTCACTCGTGACGGCCCGGATCACGATCGGGTAGGCGTAGGTCCGCTCGTCCCCCATCACCCCCACCGACCGGATGTCGGGCAGCACCGCGAACGCCTGCCAGATCTCCCGCTCCAGATCGGCCTTCTTGATCTCCTCTCGAACGATCGCATCCGCCTGCTGCAGAATCGCCACCTTCTCCGGCGTGACCTCGCCGATGATCCGCACGCCGAGTCCGGGGCCGGGGAAGGGCTGGCGCCACACGATCTCCTCGGGGAGGCCGAGCTCTTCGCCGACACGACGCACTTCGTCTTTGAAGAGCGAACGCAACGGCTCTACGAGCTCGAACTCGATGTCCTCCGGAAGGCCACCGACGTTGTGGTGTGACTTGATCGTTGCGGCTTTGCCGCCGTGACCGCCGCCCGACTCGATGACGTCCGGATACAGCGTTCCCTGCACGAGGAACCGCGCGTCTTCGATTCCTTGCGCCGCGTCCTCGAAGACACGGATGAACAGCTCGCCGATCGCTTTGCGCTTCTCCTCGGGATCGATGACTCCGGCGAGTCGTTCGAAGAAGCGGTCAGCGACGCGCACGTGGATGAGCTCGATGCCTTGATGCCGGCGGAAGGTCTCGACGACTTGGTCGCCCTCGCCCTGACGCATGAGTCCCGTGTCGACGAACACACACGTGAGTTGATGACCCACGGCCTTGTGCACGAGCGCGGCTGCGACGGCCGAGTCGACCCCACCAGACAGACCACAGATGACTCGTTCGCCGCCGACCTGCGCGCGCACTGCTTCTACGGACGACTCGATGACAGACGTCATGGTCCACGTCGGCAGGCATCCGCAGACGTCGTACAAGAAGTGCTTGAGCATCTCCATGCCGTGCGGTGTGTGCACTACCTCGGGATGGAACTGGACCGCGTACAGCTTGCGGTCTCGGTGCTCGAAGGCGGCCGCCGGCGTGTCGGACGTCGAAGCGGTGACGGAGAAGCCGGCCGGCGCGTGCGTGATCGTGTCGAAATGACTCATCCAAACCTGCTGGTCAGCAGGCATGTCCACGCCGAACAACCGTCCCGACTCGAGGATGCGGAGAGTGGTGCGCCCGTACTCGCCGCGCCCTGTCTTCGCGACTTCGCCGTCGAGATCACGAGCAACGAGTTGTGCGCCGTAGCAGATGCCGAGCACGGGGATGCCGGTTTCGTAGATCCCCGTGTCGATGGACGGCGCACCCGCGGCGTGGACCGATGCGGGGCCGCCGCTGAGAATGATTCCCGCAGGTCTGCGGGCCCGTAGTTCGTCTGCGGCGATGGTGTGCGGCACGATCTCGGAATAGACGTGCGCCTCGCGGAACGCGCCGTGCGATCAGTTGCGCGTACTGCGCCCCGAAGTCGACGACGAGTACCGTCTGCTCGGGAACAGGCGGCTGGCTCAGTGGCCCATCCCGATGCCTTGGGACTTCTGCAGGTTCTTGCCCTCGGTCTGCAACGCCGGCGCGATCATGATCTCGGCCTTCTGGAATTCCTTGACCGACTCGTAGCCGCACGTGGCCATCGACGTGCGCAACGCGCCGAACAGGTTCAGCCGGCCGTCGTTCTCGTGCGCCGGGCCCGCGAGGATCTCTTCGATCGTTCCGCGTGTCTGCGTCTTGACGCGCGCGCACCCCGAGGCAGCGTCGGATGGAACGTGGCCATTCCCCAGTGGTAGCCACGTCCAGGTGCCTCGACCGCGGCGGCAAGCGGCGATCCGATCATCACGGCGTCGGCGCCACACACGATGGCCTTGGCCACGTCGCCGCCGGTTCCCATCCCTCCGTCGGCGATGACGTGGACGTACACGCCGGTCTCATCGAGGTGGCGCATGCGAGCAGCGCGCGCATCAGCGATGGCAGTGGCCTGGGGCACGCCGATGCCGAGAACGCCACGGGTCGTGCATGCATGGCCCGGGCCGACACCGACGAGGATGCCGGCGGCTCCGGTGCGCATGAGATGCAACGCCGCCTGGTACGACGCGCAGCCCCCGACGATGACGGGGATGTCGAGCTCGCGTACGAAGCGCTTGAGGTTCAGCGGCTCGACGGTCTTCGAAACGTGCTCAGCCGACACGACCGTGCCCTGGATCACGAGCAGGTCCAGTTCGGCGTCGACGATGTACTTCGCAAAGGCTTCGGTGCGCTGGGGTGTCACCGAAGCACAGGTCACGACACCGGCAGCCCGGATCTCCCGGATGCGCTCGGTGATCAGCTCGGGCTTGATCGGCTCCGAGTAGATCTCCTGCATGCGGCCCGTGGCCTTGTCCGCCGGCAACTCGGCGATCTCGTCGAACAGCGGATCGGGGTCCTCGTACCGGGTCCACAGTCCTTCCAGGTTGAGGACGCCGACGCCGCCGAGCCTGCCCACCTCGATGGCCGTGGCCGGGCTCACGACCCCGTCCATGGCCGACGCCATCAACGGCAGGTCGAAGCGGAAGGCATCGATCTCCCACGAGATATCGACGTCTTCAGGGTCGCGTGTGCGCCGGCTCGGCACGATGGCGATGTCGTCGAACCCGTACGCTCGTCGACCCGACTTGCCGATGCCGATCTCGACCTCAGCCACTGGCTGACCTCCGTGCCCTGCAGCGCCCGGCAGCACTGGTGAAAGAGTCGAGTCTACTGGCGCGACCTGACGAGGAGTGGAGTCGCTGCTACCTGGGCTTGAGGGCTTTCAGCAGCTGGCGAGCCACCGATGCGTTCATCTGGTACACGGCCGACCGGCTCGCGTCACGAGCCGCCTTCACGACGCTTCCACCCGTGATCTCTTCGACGGTGTCGAGACCATCGATGAGCGCCTGCTTCGTCGCGTCGGTGGCCTTGTACCCCATCGACGTCAGGCCCTTCACGACATCGCTCTGGGCGACCGGACCGGGCGCGGCGGACGCGATGATCCGCAACGCGTCCTTGGTGAGCTCTGCACCCTGCTGGATCGCCTCGTGGACGGTGATCTCACCTTCCTCACCATCGATTGACGCGAGCCATCGGCGGACCTTCAGAACGATCTCGCCGTGCGTCTCTCCCTCGAACGTCAACGAGGCCACGGCAGAACCTTACGGCGAAATGAGCTCCCGACAGAATGTTCGGACGCCACTCACCAACTGCTCCGGTGCCTCCCAGGGCACGAAGTGCCCACAATCGCGCAGCAGGAACGGACCTACATGGTTGGGAAAGACGGCGGCCGCCATCCGGTCGAAGTCGGGATAGAGCACGTGGTCGCTCGGGCCGAACAGGATCATGACCTCGACGTCCTCGTTGCGGGCCAGCATCGGCGCCTCGCTCCGGGCGGCCTCGTTGAACACGCTCTCGTAGCCGCCGAAGCTCGCCCGTAGCTTCTCCCCGTCGGCAAATGGCTCCGTATGGAAGTTGACTGCCGCGCTGCCGCCGAACCGGCCCGCAGGCGCGAGGTCGTCGCCGAGGAATCCTCCCGGATGCGCCCAGAAGCGGGACGTGTAGAACGTCGCGATGTAGCGGCGACGCTTCTCGTCGGTGTCGAGGTCGGATGCGAGGCCATTGGGATCGGTCCCTTGGCGCACGAAGTAGTCGCTCGCCTCACGGGCGGGACGCGTACGCATGCCCTGCATGCGCTCCTTGTCGTACGGCAGCGGCGAGTTGAACAGCACCATGCGCCGCACGAAGTCGGGGAACCGTAACGCGATGTCTTGGATCACCGGTCCACCGAGGTCGCCACCGACGAGTACCGCGCGTTCGTGGCCGAGGTGGTCGTGCACGAGGGCGTGGAGGTCGCGCGCGTGCGACGGCACGTCGTGGAACCCGTCGGGACCCACGTCCGAGTCGCCGAAGCCGCGCAGGTCCGGCACGATCACCTCGAAGCCGCGACGAGCGAGCGGCTCGATGACGCGCCACCAGATGCGCTTCGTCTCGGGCCAGCCGTGCACGAGCACGAGCGGTCCGGCACCGCCCGAGTTCTCGTGCACGTATGCCTGCACGAACCCACGAGGGCTCGCGCGGTGGATGTCGAAGCGGCCGGGATCGAGGTCGTCCATGCCGCGAACGCTACGTGTGTGCCGCGATGAGCGACCACAGCCCTTCGACGTGCGCGTGCTCGGTGGAGGTGCCACCGATTGCAACGCGGATCGCGTAGCGGCTGCCAAGTCGAGTGTGGGTGAGGAACGCGCGACCGGTCGCGTTGACGACTTGGAGCAGTGCCTCGCTGGCCTCGTCACCGTCTCGATGGGCGAAGCACACGAGCGACAGGTCGGTGGGCACGAGCAGTTCGAAGCGATCGTCGTCGTCGACGGCCTGGGCAAGCCAGCGCGCCGACGCGACGCTGTCCTTGATGTGGGCTCGCAGTCCCTCGGCGCCGTAGTGACGAATGACGAACCACAGCTTCAGCGCCCGGAAGCGCCGGCCGAGCGGGATGTGCCAGTCGCGGTAGTCGATGACCGCGCCCGACTCGCTCGCCTGGTTTCGCAGGTACTCGGGGAGCACGCTGAGCGAATTGATGAGCGGCTTGCGATCTGCGAGGTACAGCACATCGCAATCGAAGTTCGTCAGCAACCACTTGTGTGGGTCGAAGCACCAACTGTCGACGCGCTCGAGGCCGTCGTTCACGAGCGGACGCAGCTCGGGCACGACCGCAGCTGAACCAGCCATCGCGGCATCGACATGCAGCCACATGTGGTGGCGAGCGCACACGTCCGCAAGCGCGTCGATGGGGTCGATGGCGAGTGACGACGTCGTGCCCACGGTGCCGACGACGATGAACGGCACGAGGTCGTGCGCGATGTCGTCGTCGACGGCGGATGCGAGCGCGTCCGGCCGCATGGCGAAGGCGTGATCGACGTCGATGAGCCTGAGTTGGTCCGGGTGCAGACCCGCGATCCGGACCGCCTTCTCGATCGACGAGTGCGCCTGTGTCGACGTGTACGCGCGGAGCCGGTCGAGCGGCGTGGTCATCGTGTGTCCGTCACGCGCCGCGAGGACGGCGCACAAGTTGGCGCTCGATGCCGAGTCCTGGATCACGCCGCCGCCCGGTCCGTCGCTGTGAAAGCGCGAGGGCATGCCCAGCAGGTCGACGAGCCAGTCGAGGACGTGGGTCTCGAGCTCGGTACACGCCGGGCTGGTTGCCCAGAGCATCCCTTGAACGCCGAGGCCCGAGCTCACGAGGTCGCCGAGGATCGCCGGACCTGAGGCGTTCGCGGGGAAGTAGCCGAAGAAGTTGGGGGACTGCCAGTGCGTGAGCGCAGGCACGACGACGCGGTCGAGGTCGGCGACGATCTCGTCCCACGGCTCGCCGTGCTCCGGCGGACGCGGCGGCAGTTGCCCCCGCACCCATCCCGGTTCGATCGCGGAGAAGACCGGCAACTCGTCCACCCGCTCGAGGTAGTCCGCCACCCAGTCGACGAGCGTGTGACCGGCCACGCGGAAGTCGTCCGGTTTCATGTGGGGGGTGTGGTCATACGTGGTCGATGCCGACCCCGAGGTCCAACGCCAAGCCGAGAAGGTGGCGGAGCATGGCGGCCGTCGCGCCCCACACCGTGTCGCCGACGAGCTCGAAGAAGAAGATGACGCGCTCGATCGGTCCATCGGGAACCGCGGCCCCGCGAGGCACCCAGGGCGGCGGCGTCTCGAAGATCCAGTGCTCCTCGCGGTAAACGTCGTCGAGCAACAGTTCGTGCACGGGAACGTGCAGTACGGCGTCGACCTCGTCCGGGTTCGGGCGCAGGTCCGGAACGTTGCGCAGCAACGCGACGTGCGGGACGATGAAGGAACGGCTCGTCACCGTCATCAAGTGATCGAGCTCGCCGAGTATCTCGACGTCTGCAGGATCGAGCCGAATCTCCTCGTGCGCCTCCCGTAACGCCGCAACGCGGGGCGACTCACCTTCGTCCACTCGTCCACCGGGGAAGCTCACCTCGCCGGTGTGGCTTCGCAAGCCCCACGACCGGCGCGTCAGCACGACGCGCAGGTCGCCGTCGAGCTCGTAGAACGGTGCGAGCACCGCCGATGGCCGCGCCGAGCCCGCGGCCTCGATGAACGACGACTTGCCGATCCGTCCCGTGAACACCTCACGCAGCCGGCCCGCGGTGACGACGCGCTGTTCGGGGGGCAGGAAGGACCACGGTGCCGGGTCGCCGCGCTTCGCCCCGGGCGGTCGCGGGATGAGCTGCGGCCCGCCTCGTTCGCTCACGGGCTCGGCGTCGACCGTGCAAGCTGCTCGAGCAACTCTCGCAACCCGCCCGTCTTGAGGTTGCTCAACACTCGCCCCGGCGGCGTCTCACCGCGCTCCCACTCCATCCAGAACGCGAGCAGCTTTGCCGGATCCGGAGGGGGGATGTCCACGGCGATGGAGGCTAGCGACCTCGCGCTGGCTCGAACTCCGGGTGGAAACGGGCGCGATAGCGCCCGCTTCCAAGCAACATTCGTGTCGCTACATCATCCCCATGCCGCCCATGCCGCCCATGCCGCCGCCAGGAGGCATGGCGGGCATCGGGGCGGGAGGCTCAGGCTTGTCGGCCACGAGGCTCTCGGTCATGAGCAGGAGGCTCGCGATCGATGCCGCGTTCTGCAGTGCAGCACGCGTCACCTTGGCGGGGTCGATCACGCCGGCCTTGAGGAGGTCCTCGAACTCACCGGTGGCGGCGTTGAGGCCGACGTTCCCGGACTCGCGCAAGATCTGCTCGACCACGACGGCGCCCTCGTGCCCGGCGTTGTCGGCGATCAGCCTCGCCGGCGTGTCGACGACTTGCCACACAGCCCGGGCGCCGGTGGCCTCGTCTCCCGATAACTGCTTGATCGCGTCCTCGATGGCTGGGCGAGCCCGGAGCAGAGCGACACCACCACCGGCGACGACACCCTCTTCGATGGCCGCGCGCGTGGCGGAGAGCGCGTCTTCGATGCGGTGCTTCTTCTCTTTGAGCTCGACCTCTGTCGCCGCGCCGACCTTCACGACCGCGACGCCACCGGACAGCTTCGCCAGCCGCTCCTGGAGCTTCTCTCGGTCCCAATCCGAGTCGGTGTTCTCGATCTCGCGCTTGATCTGTGCGATGCGGCCCTTGACGTCCTCTTCGGAACCGGCGCCTTCGACGATCGTGGTGTCGTCCTTGGTCACCACGACCTTGCGAGCGCGTCCGAGCAGATCGAGCGTCACGGAGTCGAGCTTGAGACCGACCTCCTCGGAGATCACCTGACCACCGGTGAGGACGGCGATGTCCTCGAGCATCGCCTTGCGCCGGTCACCGAAGCCCGGAGCCTTCACCGCGACCGAGCTGAACGTGCCACGGATCTTGTTGACAACGAGCGTGGCGAGCGCCTCACCCTCGATGTCCTCGGCGATGATGACGAGCTGCTTGCCCGACTGCATGATCTTCTCGAGGACGGGCAACAGGTCTTGGACCGAGCTGATCTTGCCGTTGTGGATCAAGAGATACGGCTCGTTGAGCACGGCCTCCTGACGATCGGGATCGGTGACGAAGTACGGCGAGACAAACCCCTTGTCGAACTGCATCCCCTCGACGAAGTCGAGCTCCATCCCGAACGTGTTCGACTCCTCGACGGTGACCACGCCGTCCTTGCCGACCTTGTCGATGGCCTCCGCGATGACGTCGCCGATCTCGGCATCGTTGTTGGCGGAGACGGATGCCACCTGGGCGATCTCGGCCTTGTCGCCGATCTCCGTGGCCTGCTTGGCCAGGGCGTCGACCGCGGCGGCGACCGCCTTGTCGATGCCGCGCTTGAGATCCATCGGGCCCGCCCCGGCCGCGACGTTGCGCATGCCTGCGCGAACCAGGGCCTGCGCGAGAACGGTGGCGGTCGTGGTGCCGTCGCCGGCGATGTCGTTGGTCTTGGTCGCGACCTCCTTCACGAGCTGTGCGCCCATGTTCTCGAAAGGATCGTCGAGCTCGACCTCACGGGCGATCGACACGCCGTCGTTCGTGATCGTCGGCGCACCGAACTTCTTCTCGACGACGACGTTGCGGCCCCGAGGCCCGAGCGTGACCTTGACCGCGTCGGCGAGTTTGTTGACGCCCGACTCGAGCGCTCGCCGGGCCTCTTCGTCGAATTTGAGGATTTTCGGCATGACCTCTACTTCTTCACGATCGCGAGCACGTCGCGGGCGTTCAGGATCAGCAGATCGTCGCCCTCGATGGTGATCTCGGTGCCGCCGTACTTCGAGTAGACGACGGTGTCGCCCACCTTCACGTCGACCGGGATCAGGTCTCCGGTCTGGTCCGAACGCCGGCCGGGTCCGACGGCCAGCACCTCGCCCTGCTGCGGCTTCTCTTTGGCCGTGTCGGGGATGACCAGCCCGCTGGCCGTGGTCTCCTCCGACTCACCGGGCTTGACGACGATGCGGTCGTCGAGGGGCTCCAAGTTCATCTCGTCCTCCGTTGCTTCGCGGCCGGACGCCGCTAGCACTCTCGATTGGCGAGTGCTAACCCTAGGCGGACCGTCCGGAACTTTCAACCGTGCTGTCGATTGCTCCGAGCGCTGGCTGCAATCAGACAAGCCGCGCACGACGACCTCGACCACAGGTCGGGCGAGCCGTCCGCCAGGCGGCCGCCCGACACATTGCGGAGACAGCGAGCGCAGCGAGCGCTCGCAGCAATCAAAGAAGTGGCAGTCGCAGGTTGGGGTCGGCGCCGGTGTCGAGCGGGCTCGGGCCGTCGGACTGGAGGCGCCACCAGGCGGTGGCGGCGACCATGGCGGCGTTGTCGGTGCACATCGCCCGGCTCGGAAGGAATCCGTGCAGACCCTCGGCGGTGCAGGCGTCGAGGAATCGCTCCCGCAGATGCGAGTTCGCGGCCACACCTCCGCCGAGGCACATCCCCTTGGCGCCGACGGCCACGGCCGCACGGCGAGCCTTCGTGACCAGCACGTCGACGACCGCGTCCTGAAAGCTCGCGCACACGTCCGCCGTACTCACATCGGGGTGCTTGCGCACCTGGTTGACCACGGCGGTCTTCAGGCCGCTGAACGAGAAGTCGTAGCCGTCGTCGAGCATGGCCCGCGGGAACCGGATCGCCGTCGGATCGCCGTCCATGGCGAGCCGGTCGATGACCGGCCCTCCTGGATAGCCGAGACCAAGGAAGCGGGCGACCTTGTCGAAGGCCTCGCCCGCGGCGTCGTCCACCGTCGAGCCGAGCAATCGATAGCGACCGTGGTCCTGCATCTCGACCAGCAGCGTGTGCCCGCCCGAGACGATCAGTGCGACCACCGGCAGTTCGAGGGACGGATCCTCCACGAAGGCGGCATACAGATGCGCCTCGAGGTGGTTGACGGCCACGAACGGGACGTCCCACACGAGCGCGAGCGATTTCGCCGCGCTCACCCCGACCAGCAACGACCCGACGAGGCCGGGGCCGTTGGTCGCCGCCACCGCTTCGATGGAGGACTCGTCGACGCCGGCCTCGACCACCGCCTGCGCCACGACGGGAGTGAGCAACTCCACGTGAGCGCGGCTCGCGATCTCGGGCACGACGCCGCCGTAGCGCGCGTGCAAGTCGACCTGGCTCGACACCACCGACGAGCGGACGTCGGTGCCGCCGACCACGATGGCCGCCGCGGTCTCGTCACACGATGTTTCGATGCCCAGGATCACGTCGGCCGTTAACTCGCTCACTCGCTGAGCTCCACGAAGGTGTGACCCGGGATCCGACGCTCGATCGCCGCCAGCCGTGCGGCGTACTCGGGCGTGTGGACGTCGTGCGCCCACATCACGATGGCATCTTCGTTCGTCTCGACGTAGTACCCCTTGCGCACGCCCGCGGGCGCGAAACCGAACTGGCGGTACATCGCCTGCGCGCCGTCGTTGCTCACCCGAACCTCCAGGGTGAGGTTCTTGGCCCCGGCGGCGATCGATCGACGGGTGAGATGAAGAGGAGTCGCGTGCCGATCTTGGCCGCGATGCCACTGGGGGTCGACCGCAATCGTCGTGATATGGCCGTCCTCGAGGCTGAAGAGCAGCCCTGCGTAGCCCACGACCGTGGGCCCGACACGAGCAGCCAGATAGATCCGACCGGTACGCATCGCGAGCTCGCTCATGAAGAGCCCGAGTGACCATGGCCGCGGATACACCTGGTTCTCGATGCGGAGCACACCTCGCAAGTGACGCCGTCGCATCGTGGTGATGCGGACCTCGAGCAGGTTCGGGTCGATCTCAGGAACACGCGCTGCCATGTCTAAGGACGCCCGCGCTCTCACGTGTCGACCAGTTGATCTCCGCGTCCGGCGCGCGCAGGTAGAGGGGCTCGAGCTCCCACGGCAGGACCCACTCTTCTCGCAACGCCCGCGCATGCGCGAGTTGCACGAGTGAGGACGCAGTGGGGTATGCGAGGCCGCTGTCCGCCAACTCGACCTTCGTGAGGCCGTCGAACCGGTCGAAGTAGCGCACGACACCGTCGCCGACCAGCAGGCAGTCCTCGCCCGACGCCATCAGCTCAGATGCAAGGTCGTCCGGTGTGCCGACCTGGTGAGGCGTGAGTCGCTGCAGTCCGCCTGGCACTTGCCGGTACATCGCATAGAAGACCTCGCCCCTGCGAGCGTCGATGGCCGCCACGATCAAGCGGTTGGAGAACCGCACCGGGAAGGCAAGCAGGTCGAGGCTGGCCACGCCGATCATCGGAACGCGCAGTGCGTGTGCGAGCGCCTTCGCGCTCGCGATGCCCACGCGTAGACCAGTGAAGAGTCCCGGGCCGAGATCGACCGCGACGCAGCCGATCTCGCGGAGGTCGACTCTTGCCTGGCGGCGGACGAAGTCGATCGTGGGCGTGAGATTCTCCGCGTGACGCTTGCCGCGCGCCGAATGCGCCTGCGCGAGAACGCCCTCATGGCCGCCAATCGCGGCCCCGACCTGCGCGGTGCTGGACTCGACGCCGAGGATCAGCAACCTGTTGCTCCACTCACCGGCAGAGCCCACGCTGCGAGCGTCGCGACCCAGGGCATGACTGCGCGCCTGACCAGCTCGGCCCGACCGCACGCACGATGATCGTGCGGTCGTCGTCTTCAGCGCCGAAGGTCAACCTCACCTCGAGGAAGTCGGGCGGGAGGGCGGGCACGATCGCATCGCCCCACTCGATGAGCGTCACACCGCCGTCGTCGAGTACTTCCGGCAGCCCGATGTCGTACACCTCGTTCATCTGCTCGAGGCGGTACACGTCGAGGTGGTGCAACGGCATCCGACCGTCGCTGTAGTCGCGCGCGAGAACGAACGTCGGGCTCGTGATCAGCTCGGTCACGTCGAGCCCGGCGCCGAAGCCCTGCACGAACGCGGTCTTGCCGGCACCGAGCTCGCCTGCGAGCAAGAGCAGATTCGCCTGGACGGGCGAGCGCCGGCGACCGCCGCGCCGACCAGCGCGTGGCGTCCACGGAGCTCGTGTGGAGCCTGTGTGTCACCGTTGCAGCCGTTCATCGATGCGAGCGACGGAGCGCCAGCGGAGGAGCGGCCACAAGCGGCCTGCGTGGCCGGGGAACGCAATCACGACGCCACATTGCACCCGTTCATCGATGCGAGCGACGGAGCGCCAGCGGAGGAGCGGCCACAAGCGGCCTGCGTGGCCGGGGAACGCGGTCATGAGGCGACACTTGCTGCACCCAGCGCCTGCTTCGCGCGCACGAGGTCGGCGCGCATCTGCGCGAGCTGCTCGCCGCCGCCCCGCAACACCGCGGCCGGGTGGTACGTCGGGATCAGGACGCCGTCGCGGAACGGATACGACCGCCCACGCAGCTTGGTGATTCCTTCCTTCGTCTCGAGCAGCAGCTTGGTGGCGAAGTTGCCGAGCGTGACGACGACCTTCGGGTCGATGAGCGAGAGCTGTTGCTCGAGCCAGGGGCGGCATGCCGCGACCTCGTCTGGCTCGGGATCTCGGTTTCCCGGAGGGCGGCACTTGACGGTGTTGGCGATGTACACGCGGTCGCGAGTGACACCGAGCTCTTCGAGCATCAGCTTGTCGAGGAGCTGTCCCGAGCGCCCGACGAAGGGGAGGCCCTGCCGGTCCTCTTCAGCGCCCGGTCCCTCCCCGACGAACATGAGGTCGGCGTGCGGATCGCCCATGCCGAAGACGACCTGCGTGCGGCCGGCGTCGGCCAGCTTGCACCGTTGACAGGTGGACGCCTCCTCGGCGACCAGCTCGAGGGCCGTGGGCACGGACGATCAGGCTAGTGACGCCACCGAACGAATCGCCCGTTCGACCGCCGAGGCGGCCAGCGCCCGAACCACTTCGACCTGCGTCTGGACCAGACCTGTGGCCACAGCGATCAACGCGTCGCCATCGGCAGTCGAGTGGACCGGCGCCAGCGATCGGCTGACGCCGTCGTGTCCGCTCTCGGCGACGAGCAGACAGTCGCGCTTCGTGAGGACAGCGTTCGTCGCGATCACGCCGATGGTCGTGTTCGCGAACGATGCCTCGGCGGTGTCGATGGGAGGAGGCGGCACTCGGGGTTCGGTGTCGCCCGCGTGCAGAACGTCGCCGTAGGCGTTGACCGCCACCAACGCCGCAACGACTACGTCCTCGTGGTCGATCACGGCGCCGCCGATGCCTCCTCGCCGTGCCTTCTCCCGCCCTTGCCACTTGGCCACGGTCGCGCCTGTGCCCGCGCCCACGGATCCGAGGCCGACTTCTGCGGTTAGTCGCGGAGGCCGCCTCGCACGCTGCATAGCCCTCGGCGGCACTCGGGTCGGACAGAGCCGTCGCCTTCCGCGAGGTCGTAGAGGCCGAGCGCCGACGACGATGGGCACGGGCCCGCCCGCTGTCGGAAACCCCATCCCTCGCTCTTCGCAGAACTTGCATCACGCCGTCGGCTGCGGCCAACCCGAATGCCGAACCGCCCTGTCAGCACGCGGCGTCGATGCGGTTGACGGTGCGGCGCGGGTCGAGCACGTCGAACTCGCGCGTGGCGGGCGCCCCGCCGCGCACTTCGCCTGACGCGATCGTGCCCTCCGGGAACAGCACGACCGTGCAGCCGGTGCGCGCGTCGCCGTCGGACCAGTGGCCGACCCGCACGCCAGGGACTTCGGTCAGCACCGGCTCACCCGAGATACCGGCGCGGGACGCGGTCGATGGCGACCGCCGCAGACGATCTCGTACGCGATCGTGTCGAGCCGTTCGGCCCAGTCCCACGCCGCGATCGACTCGTCGCCTTGACGGCCGAGCAAGACGACTTCGTCGCCCACCTGGACCGAGTCGTCGTCGCCGCAGTCCACCATCAACTGGTCCATCGTGACTGCGCCGACGACCGGACGCCGCCTCCCGCCGATGAGGACCTCGCCACCGACGAGGCCGAGTCTTCGCGAAACACCGTCGTAGTAGCCGATTGGCACTGTGGCGATCACAGACGCTCTGTCGCACACGTGGTGCAGTCCGTAGGAAATCGGCTCGCCCGCAGCGACGCGCTTCACGAACGAGACGCGGGCCTTGAGCGCCATCGCGGGACGCAGGCCGTCGGCCGCCGGCATGCGCGGTCGTGGCGGGATGCCGTACAGCGCGATCCCGCAGCGGACGAGGTCGTAGCGGGCACTCGGGATGCGCGAGCAGGCCTCCGGAGTTGGCGGCGTGCACGATCGCGCGGCTCGATGCCGAGCTCGGCCAGAGCGGCCGCGGACGGCCTCGAACACCGCGAGCTGGTCGCGCGGTGTAGTCGTCGTGTGCAGGGTCCTCGGCCGCAGCCAGGTGAGTCCACAAGCCCTCGAGGTCGAGCTCCTCGCTCCCCTCGATGAGCCCGGCGAGGTCGATCGCGTCCTCGGGGTGGCGCCGACTCGGTGCATGCCCGTGTCGACCTTCAGGTGCACGGGGAGCGCCGTGGTGCGACCGACGTCGCGCACCTCCTTGGCCGCGGCCGCGGACCGCTTCCGCGGGGTACAGGGTCGGCCGCACACCCTCAATCCGCGCGACAGCCGCGAGCTGCCGCTGACAGGAGGTTCGGCGAGGACCAGCACGGGTTCGTTGAGCTGTTCGCGAACGGCAACCGCCTCACCGACGAGCGCGACGCCGAGCCAGGTCGCGCCTCCCTCGACCGCGGCGAGCTGCGGCCCGTGCGATGCCGTGGCCGTAGCCCCACCCCTTGACGACGGCGCACAGCGCCGCCGGTCGGGCCTTCGAGGCCAGCAGCGATGCGTTGTCCCGGACGGCGCCGAGATCGACCTCCGCCCACGCGTAGGGCCGCTCGTCCGGTCGGACCTCGAGCGCCTTGACCATCCCGCGAGCGTGCTACTCGCTGATGACGATCGCGCGGAGCACGTCGTTCCGGGACACGATGCCAAGAAGTCGTCCATCACGCACGACAGGCAACCTCGACACATCGTGTTCGTGCATGAGCGTGGCGGCGCGCTCGATCGTGTCATCGTCCTTGCAGACGACGGGGCTGGTCGACATCACCTCTGACACCTTCGACCCCAGCGCATGCCGCAAGCTCCTCCTCGAAGTGCTTGTGGCCGAACTCGATCGTCCCGCCGAGGAACGTCATCACCGTGGGGAAGTGCAGCTCGCTCTCCTGCACGATGAGATCGCCGTTCGAGAGCACTCCGACAACCTTGCCGTCCTCGTCGACCACAGGCGCTGCATCGATGTTGCGATCGAGCAACGTCCGCATGGCCTGCTCGACCCCGTCGTCCGGCCCGAACGTGAGCACGTCCGTCGTCATGATGTCCCGCACGGGTGAGTTGCGATCCACTCAGGCCTCCAAGCCGTCGCAGCACCTCGGGCAGATGCTGTGCTACGTCGCCGGCCACCAGACCGCGGCGCGGGCCGAGGGTACTCGCCATTCCGTGCAGCCACGCGCCTGCGGCGGCGGCGCGTAGCGGGTGGACAGCCCTGCGCGAGGAGCGAACCGATCACGCCCGAGAGGACGTCGCCGGTGCCCGCCGTGGCGAGACGGGCGTCGCCCTGTCGTCGACACGAGAACCCGACCCTCGCTGTCGGCGACGACCGTGGTCGAACCCTTGAGGAGCACGGTCGCTGTGGTCGACGCGGCGAGGTCGCGAGCGGCGGTGATCCGATCCGGAACGGGGGGATGTCCGGCGAGTCGTTCGTACTCGCCGTCATGAGGCGTCAGGACGGACAGTGGGTGCGCGTACCGAGCCACATCCGAGCCCAGCGCCGTCAGCGCCGTCGCCGTCGACGACGGACGGGACCGGTCGATTCCGCACGACGTGCCGGACCGCCGCGGTCGTGACGGGCTCGGTGCCAAGTCCCGGACCGACGACGAGCGCCTTGAACCGCCCGAGGCCGTCGAGCACGTGGCCGTCCCACGCGACGAGCTCGGCAACTCCGTGCGCACGACCTCGATGGGCACGGCGGTTGCGTCGGCAGGACCTGGCACCGGGGACTGCTGAGCCGGACGTAGCCGGCACCTGTCCGTTGCGCGCCACGGGAGGCGAGCGCCGCCGCGCCGGTCATGCCGGGCGACCCGCGACGATCCACAACGCAGCCCGCCACTTGTGCGTCTGCGAGTGGGCGCTCGGGAGCCACTGCACGACGTCGGAGGGCTGGACCAAGTGCACAGTGGCGCGACGCACGTCGAGCCCGATGTCGACGAGGTGGACCCGTTCCGGCCCGCTCGCGCCCAGGCTGGAGAACGAGACCGGGCTTGAGCGCGGCGAAGGAAACCGTCTCGTCGGCTCGTACCGCTGCCATCACCGGCTTCGCCGGTACGTCCGTTCACGCCCGACGGGATGTCGACAGCCAGCACCGGCGCATGACCGGGATCGGGCGCGTCGGTAGTCGCCTGGAACCCGGTGCCATACGCGGCGTCGATCACCAGGTCGGCCGCCGGGAGCCGTGTGCCCTCGGCGGACGCGGCATCGACCACTGCGACGCGAACGCCACGGGCTCGAAGTCGCGCGCCGCGTCCCGCCCGTCGTTGCCGTTGTTGCCCTTGCCCGCGACCACGAGCACTCGACGGCCGTACGCCCCGCCGATCATCCGGATCGCGCGCCGCATCACCGCACGACCGGCCCGTCCGATGAGCACCTCGACGGGTTCGGGCGCGGTCTCGATCGATCGCCGCCATCTCTTCCGGGGTGACGATCGGCTGCATCAGCTTCTCGTCCTAATCGACGGCAACGACCGCGATGGCGACGGCGTCCGAGTGGCTCAATGCCACATGCCATGACGATGCGCCTCGTTCGGCTGCGAGGCTGCAGCCTGTCGCCGAAGCGCGATAGTCGGATCCCCCGATTCTGCTCGTTCGACCTCTACGTCGTGGAAGGCGAAGGCTCCGAGCCCCACGCCCAGCGCCTTCATCACCGCTTCCTTCGCGGCGAAGCGGACGGCGTAGCGCTCAACTCGCTTCACCGCGCCCTTCGCCTGCTCGCAGTAATCACGCTCGCCCGGTGTGTACACCCGCGAGATGAAGTTCGCGGCTGCCGCTCGAGCACGGTGGCAAACCTGTCGAGGTCGACGAGGTCGACTCCGAGGCCTATCAACGATCAGTGCGCCACCGGTCGGCCAGGGCGTGCACCGGCTTCGTGAGCAGGTCGAGAACCGAGAGCTCGCCGAGGAAATCCTCGTCGGAAGCTCGGTTCGGTCTCGGTGACCGCGTCCTTCAACGCCGCGTACCGGTTCCGGTAGCCCTGCAGCACGGCACGACATGTCGCGGCAGGCAGTCGATCCTCGAAGCGGACGTGCAGTTGCGTGATGCCCGTGCAGTGGTTGTCCTTCGTCTCAGGGATCGCTGATCAGGGTGCGCCCGTCGCTCCGTCCGCTGAAGACGAGCAGCTCGCGCTCGATCGCAACGGTGTGCTTGGTGCCGCGCAACACAGGATCGCGTTCGATCCGCGACGGGATCTCGGCTGCGATGCCACCGCGGTCGATGACGGACGCGAACACTTCGTCGGTCGTCGGGTCGCCCTCGATGCGGTACCGGATCCAGCCGGTCACCTCTTCGACGGCAGGATCGAGATCGGCCAAAGTGCGCAGCGTCCGGTAGCTGAGGGAGTCGCGCGGCGCGCCCGCAGCCATCACCGCCATGGCCAGCGGAACCTGAAGCAGCGTTTCGTCCGAACGCGAGATGCCGACCGTGACGGTCTTGGCCTGGTGCTTGATCGCATCGACCGGGCGTGTCAGCTCTTCGATGCCTCGAGTCAGCGCGATCGGTGAGGTCGTCGACGACCACGGCACGGCGTCCCGATCTTGCCGTACTCGACCTGATACGAGTCGAGCGGACTGATGCCGAGCCCGTAGCGGAGCAACGAGGACATACGCACCGCCGTGGACGCCTCGAGATGCCCGTCGTACGCGCCAGTCCGCAGTCCGTCGAAGAAGCGCGCGCCGGCCGATTCGAGCGTGGGCCGCACCCTCCGCAAGAGCTGATCTCCGTCTGCGCGAATTCCTCCGCCCAGGGACGACACCGCCGATTCGATCGCAGCACGTGCTTCACGGAGTGGCAGCGCCTGTGCGTCGATCGCGAGCGCGGCCTCGTAGCCGAAGAGATGCCCAGCGATGCACGACAGCACGAACGCAAGCGACGGATGTGTCGCCGGCACCTTGATCGCCTGCACGGCCGCCGAGAAGCGGTCTTCGCCTTCGCTCGCGATCACGATCGGCGTTGCCTTGTGCGCGTGGAAGATCGCCACTTCCTTCGCGACGTCGTCCGCATTCGACCCGGTGAGGCCGGCCGCGCACACGAGGATGAGTGGCTCGGACGAGAGGTCGATGTGCTTCTTGTCCTCGGTCGAGTCGCACGCGATGGCCTTGTAACAGAGCTCGGACAGTTTGATGCGCAGCTCGTTGGCCGCGATGCGGTTCGGGCCGTTGCCGACGATCGCCCAGTAGCGCCGGAAGGGGCGAGCTGCTGCGCGATCGCGCCGATCTCGGTCCGGCGATCGACGACTGCAGCCATCGCGTCGGGCAGCGCCCGCAACGCAGACAGTACGGCGGGGTCGACGGTGCCGCCGAGCGTCTCCGTCATGGCGCCCGCCAGCAGGAAGCCTGCTGCGATCTGCGAGTAGAGCGCCTTCGTCGACGCGACGGACATCTCCACATCACGACCGTCCGACGTGTACAGGACGCCGTCGGCCTTGTCGGTGAGGTCGCTGTTGCGGCGATTGACGATGGCGATGACGCGCGCCCCGGCTGCGCACGAGATCAACGGTGCGGTTCGTGTCGGTCGTGGTCCCCGACTGGCTGATGGCAACGACGAGGGTGTCGCGCATGTCGGCTCGAAGCCCGAACCCCGAGAGCTCGGTGGCGAGCGACGCGTGCAATCGCAGCTTGTCCGGAGACATCGATTCCAATGCGGCCACGAAGCTCTGGCCGGCCACGTGCGCCGTGCCTTGACCGATCGCGATGACACGCTCGATACGGCCGGCGGCAAGGTCTTCTCGCACGTCGGCCGGTATGGCTTCGTCGCCCAGTGCGAGCCGGAGTCTGCCGTCGCGTTCCACGAGCTTGCCGCGCAACGTCTTGCGGAACGAGGAGGGCGACTCGCTGATCTCTTTCAGGAGGTAGTGGCGATAGTTGCCGCGATCGATGTCGCGGGTCGTGATCTGCGCGACGACGACGTCGTCTCCCGTAACCGGGAGGACGGTGCCGTCATAGCCGAGGCGCTGGATGCCTCCGAGCGTTCCTGCCTGCCCACCGTCGAGCGAGAGGATTTGCCCGCGGCTGGCGGTCGGGTTCTGCTCGTTGGCCGGAGTCTCGCCGTCCATGCGCACGTACCGTGCCGTCTCTTCGATGAGCCCGTACGGCTCGCTCGCAACGACATATGCGTCATCAGCGAGACCGACGTAAAGCGCCTGACCGCCTCCTCGCAGAGCGAGCAGGAGATGATCTGGCGCGACCGCGGAGCTGGCGGCGATGGCGACGGAACCTTCGAAGCTCGCGACTGTCCGGCGGAACGACTCCTGGAGATCGATGCCTTGGCGCAACCGGCGCGAGACCAACGTCGGGATGACCTTGGCGTCGGTCGTGATGTCGGCGGCGATGCGCAAGCCTTCCGCTGACTTCAAGTCGGCGAAGTTGTCGACATCACCGTTGAGAGCGCCCACGACGTACTGCCCTGACTGACTGCCTCGCTCGCACGAGTCGAGGGGGTGGGCATTGGCCTCCGAGATGATGCCGACGCTCGCCCACCTCGTGTGCCCCAAGACGGTGACCTCGGCTGTATCCGCGGCGACGGCGAGATGCAGCAGCTCGTCGGACGTGACGGCTTCGCGGAGCGCACGCGTGTTGTCGCCGAGTTCGCCGATCTCGGCCGCAGCCTTGTAGACGAAGGCCAGCGTCCCCTCCGGCGTACGGACGGCGCCGGACCGGAACAGAGGGTCTGCGGCCCGCCGTTCGAGGAGCGCGCTGATCCCGCTCGACTCCAAGTCGAGCTGGTGGCCCCGTACGAGCAGATGGAGGCCGGCCGAGTCCCGGCCCCGTACCTCGAGGCGGTCGAGCGCGCTCAGCGCGATCTGCACGGACGTGAAGGCTTCGATCGCACCCCGTCCGCTGGATCCGTTGAGAAGATCGCCGACTGCTTCCGCTGTGCGGAGGCGATCCTTCGCGATGGCCCATCGAGCATCCCGCACTCGCGCGAGGACGGTGTTGATTCGTTCGAGTTGGTCGGGCACCGCACCCGCGTCGAGCTTCGTGTCGATGGCCGCGATCGCGAACGCAATGTCGTCCGTGTCGCGGGCGATCGCGGCGCGCAGTTCGGGTGACTGCAGGAGTGCTTCGACACCGGAAACACCGCGGAGCAGCGTGTTGACTTCCTCGAGCGCGTCAGCCGCTTGCGGGAGCCGCACATCCAGCGACGCGAGATCGTCACAGCCGAGAAGATCTGCGAGCGGATCGAGCAGACCGAGGATGCGGTCACGATTGGGAAGCGTCCGAGCCGTCCGGCGGCGGACGACGGCGATGATGCCGCACATAAGAGGACGAGTCTACGACGCGGCCGCGGTGACGGCTTCTGCGAGTCGTTCGGCTACAGCGTCAGCCATCTCCGCCGTCAATGCCTCGACCATCACCCGCACGAGGGGCTCGGTGCCACTGCGTCGAACAAGGACGCGACCGTGGTCGCCGAGCTCGGCACGAGCCGACGCGATGTCTGCCGCGATCCGAGCGTCTAGATCCTCTGCGAGGCTCGATGTGACGCGAACATTGCGAAGCACCTGCGGGAGCCGTGTCATCACCGACGCCAGATCGTCCAGATCCTTGTCCGCGCGGTTCATCGCGTCGAGCAGTTGCACCGCGGTCAGCAAACCGTCCCCGGTGGTGGCGAGGTCGGGGAACACGACGTGACCCGACTGCTCGCCGCCGAGCGCGTAGCCACCCGCTTCGAGCGCGTCGAGGACGAAGCGGTCGCCGACAGGTGTCTCCACGACCGCGATACCGCGCTCGTTCATGGCGAGACGAAAGCCGAGGTTGCTCATCACTGTCACGACCACGGTGTCACTGCGAAGCCGTCCGCGTTCGTGCAGGTCGACGGCGTTGACGGCGATGATCTGGTCGCCGTCCACCAACGCACCGTTGCGGTCGACGGCCAGAACGCGGTCGGCGTCACCGTCGAACGCGAGCCCGGCATCGGCGCCGCGCTCGACCACAGCGCGTTGGAGATCGCCCGGGTGGGTCGAGCCACAACCCTCGTTGATGTTGGTGCCATTGGGGTCGGCATGGAGCACGAAGACGCGAGCGCCGAGGCGGCGGAGCACGTGCGGGGCGATGGTCGTCGCCGACCCGTTGGCGCAGTCGACCACGAGACGCAACCCGTCGAGGTCCCGACCTTCGATCGACTGCTCGACGCTCTCGGCGTAGGCGAGCAGGTGCTCGGGGGTGGCTTCGACCGTTCCGATCGCGTCGCCCGTGGGCGACGAGTCCTGCTCGCGACGTCCTTGCACCAGCACATCGAGCGTCGCCTCCAGAGCGGCCTCCACCTCGTCGTCGAGCTTGCGTCCGCCTGGACTGAAGAGCTTGATCCCGTTGTCGGGGTATCGATTGTGCGACGCGGAGATCATCGCTCCGGCCGCCCCGGAAGTCGCCGCCGTCCAGGCCACCACCGGTGTCGGCACGACGCCGAGCGTGCCGACAGTGGTTCCTTCCGCGGTCAGGCCCGCGGTGAGCGCGGCTTCGAGTGAAGGTCCGGAGATGCGTGTGTCGCGGCCAACGACGAACCGATCGACGCCGATCACCCGCGCCGCCGCCCGACCGAGCGCGACCACCAGCTCCGGCGTGAGGTCGAGGTTGGCAACCCCCCGAACCCCGTCAGTCCCGAACCGAAGCGTCACCGTTTTTCCCACCCACGCAAACCGATCGCGCAGGCCGTCGCCCTCCTCCTGCGCAAACAGGTCGGTTGGGTCTGTGTCGGGTGAGCCACCGTTTGCGTGGCTGAGTCGACACGGACACGAGCGCGGCACGATCTGTGTCGACTGAGCCACGCATTTCCGTGGCTCAGCAGACAATGTGCATCAAGGTGGGCGCACGGCGGCCACGGGCACGGTCGTCGGACGTGGAGCGGCTGCAGGCGCATCAGCGCTTGGAGTATTGGGGAGCCTTTCTGGCCTTCTTGAGGCCGTACTTCTTCGACTCCTTCTCGCGTGCATCGCGGGTGAGGAACCCGGCCTTCTTGAGCGACGGCCGCAGCTCGTCGTCGAGCTCGGCGAGCGCGCGGGCAATGCCGAGTCGCAGCGCGCCGGCCTGGCCGGTCGTTCCGCCGCCCGTGATGGTGGCGTACACGTCGTACACGTCGGAGGTCTCGCTCACCCGCAGCGGCTCGGCCAGCAGCTGCCGGTGGGTCGCCGCAGGGAAGTAGTCGACCACGTCGCGGCCGTTGACCTTGATCTCACCGCTGCCCGCACGGATCCACACGCGGGCGATCGCCGCCTTGCGCCGTCCGGTGGTCAGTACCAGCGGCGCGTTCTTGACGGTGGTCGGGGGTTTGGGCACGAGTACGACTCCTGACTCCTACGAACGACGGCGGGCCGCTTCGAGGACGAGCGGCTGGGGCTGTTGCGCTGCGTGCGGATGAGTCGGGCCGGCGTACACCTTCAGCTTCAGCAGCATCCGGCTCCCGAGCCGGTTCTTCGGGAGCATCCCCCGCACTGTCCGACGGACGGCCTGCGTGGGCCTGGCCGCGAGCAGCTCCGCGTAGGTCTGCTCCTTGAGCCCTCCGGGATAACCGGAGTGGCGACGCACGATCTTCTTGTCGGCCTTGCCCGCGGTGAGGACGATCTTGTCGGCGTTGATCACGATCACGTGATCGCCGGTGTCGACGTGTGGGGCGAAGATCGGCTTGTGCTTGCCCCGCAGGACGCGGGCCACCTCAGTGGCGACGCGGCCGAGCACGAGACCGTCGGCATCCACGACGTGCCATGCACGCTGGATGTCGGTCGGCTTCGGGGTGAACGTCGGCACGCGGGTGATCCTTCTCGTATGAATTCCACTACGGCTCGGCGGCGCGACGGCGCGCAGAGGCGACGGACGATGCTACGGGTCCGGGCCCGTCACGGGCAAGTGACGAGCCCCTGACCTGCTATGCAGCCGCCTCGAGCAGGGCGTGCTCGGGCTCGACCGCCTCTGCCGTGCTCGCCCGCCGGCGCAGCACGTACAGACCCGCAACGCCACTCGCAAGTGCGGCGGCGGCGCCCATCGCGATGGACCATCGGGTGCCGAAGGCTTGGGCGATCCACCCCGTGAGGGGACCGCCGATCGGCGTGGAGCCGAGGAAGAGGATGGAGTACAGCGCCATCACCCGGCCTCGCATGACGGGGATCGACTGGAGCTGCAAGGAGGTCATCGTGGCCGACAGGAAGGCGATGCCGGTTGCACCGGCAAGTGCTCCCGTGATCGCTGCCGCAGGCACGCTCGGGGCCAGTGCGACCAGGAAGCTGGCGACGCCGAGACCGACGCTTGCTCGCGCCAGGAGCCGGTTGTCCATCGTCTTGCGGCGGGCGATGAGCAGCGACCCAACCAGCGAACCGACGCTGAACACCGTCGTGATGAAGGCGTAGGTACTTCCGTTGCCGTGGAACTCGTGCTCGGCGAGCAGCGGCAGCAACACCTGCCAGTTGAACGACAACGTTGCGACGACACCCATCAGCACGACGGCAAGGCGGAGGTCGTCGTTGCGCCACACGTACCGAAGGCCTTCGACGATCTGGCCCTTCTCCTTCGCGATCCTCTCGTTCACGTGGAGGTCCGCCGGATGGATCATCACGAGTGCGACGAGCATCGCGATGAACGACGCCGCGTTGGCGACGAAACACCACCCAATGCCGACGCCGTTGATGAGCCAAGCCGCGAGCGCCGGACCGACCACCCGTGATCCGGTGAGCAGCGCGCTCGTTCAGGCTCACCGCGTTCGCCATCTCAGTGTCTCCAACGAGCTCAGTGATCATCACCCGTCTCGATGGATTGTCGAACGCGTTCGCGGTACCTGTCAGCGCGGCGAGCACGAAGACGCCGACGACGCTGATGTGGCCGCTCAGCACGAACAGCCCGAGCGCGAGCGCGAAGACCATCATCGCCGTCTGCGTGATCAGCATCAGCCGGCGCTTGTCGACGCGGTCCGAGATCACGCCCGCCCATGCGCCGAACACGAGCACCGGCAGGAACTGGAAGGCCGTGACGAGCCCCAGCGCGACGCCGGAGTCGGTCAGCTGGAGAACCAGCAGCGCCTGGGCGATGAACTGCAACCAGGTGCCGACCTGACTGATGGCTTGTCCGATGAAGAAGATGCGGAAGTTGCGGACCCGCAGAGAACGGAACGTCTCCCTGGTCGCGACCTTGAGTCGCGTCATCCGTTTGGTTCGGCTGTGAGCCGTTCCAGGACGGGGATGGCTGCCTCCAGTGCGGCGATCTCCGACGCTTCGAGGGAACGGAGGCGCTTGGCGAGCCACGCGTTCTTGCGAGTACGACTGCGCTCGAGGCGTTTCGTGCCGTCGCTCGTCAGCGACAGTAGTGAAACTCTCCGATCGACGGGGTCGACCTCCTTGCGGACGAGGCCGGCCGCTTCGAGGCCCCGCACCACCTTGGTGATCATCGGCGACGACACGTGCTCGGCCTTGGCGAGGTCACCGACAGTGAGCGGTTGGCGGCGGCTGATCGTGGCGAGCGCGGATGCCTGCGTCGCGGTGAGATCGATGTTCTGCTGACGCAACTGCCTCGACAGCGGGACCAGCGCCAACCGAACCCTGCTGGCCAGCACCGCCCGGTCGTCCATCGTCTCCGTCATGCCCATATTGTTCACCAGGTTATGTAACCAGGCAAACTAGTTGTGCATTCCTGCCCTCAGTAAGACACTTCCCACAGGCACAGGCCATGAGGTGGCGCGAGATTGCCGGCCTTCGACCGGTCGAGGGCACGCAGGACGCCCGACACATCGCCGGCACGGCGCCGGCCGAGCCCGACGTCGACCATCGTCCCGACGATCGACCGCACCATCTGTTGACAGAAGGCATTGGCCTCGATCCAGAACTGCAGCCGGAAGTCGTCGTCGTCGGCAGCGTCCCATCTCGCATCGATCACTCGCCGAACCAGCGTCGCCTCCGGCGAGGGACGGCGGCAGAACGAGCTGAAGTCGTGCTCGCCGATCAAGGGATCGCATGCGAGGCGCATTCCCGCGAGATCGAGGGGCCGATCGACCCACCAGGACGTCGCGGCGAGGAACGGCGAAGGTGCAGTCTGGTTGAGGATCGTGTACCGGTAACGGCGACTCTTCGCGGAAAATCGCGCATCGAATTCGTGGTTTACGGCGCGCACGTCGCGGATCGCGATCACGGGCCGGAGCATCTTGTTCACCGCTCGCTCGAGGGTGACGGTGTCGAGCCGGGCATGGTCGCAGTCGAAGCTCACGACCTGTCCCCAGGCGTGAACACCGGCGTCGGTGCGCCCGGCGCACGTCAGTTCGACCGGTTGTCCGAGCACCCGCTCGATGGCATCGGCGAGTGTCCCACCGACCGTGGGCCGGCCGGATTTCTGCGGAGCGAAGCCGGCGAAGCCGGTGCCGTCATAGGCCACCGTGGCCCGGACCCGCACCTGCGCCGCCGCGGCGGCAGTCGTCTGGTCGTCCGCTCGCTCCAGGTCGTCGAACAGCGTCACCGCTGCCGGAACCTACCCACGTTCCGTGGGACCGTCATCTGCGACGAGGTCGCGCCAACCGGCGCCTGTTCGCCACCTATCGTGGCAGTCGGTCCGCTGCGCCGGGGTGCGGCCAGAGGGGGGAACCGTGAAACGGCTACGCCATCGTTCGTTGGGAGCCATAGCCGGCGCGGTATGCGCCGGAGTTCTCGTCGTGCTGCTCGCGACGCTAGCGGGGGCGCAATCCGCGCCACCCACGACGAAGCCCGCAGCCCCGACGACGCAGCCCACAGGGCCCGGGGCGCCGACGATCACCTCGGTGACCGCCGGCAACGAAAAAGCGCGGGTGACCTGGAAGGCCTCAGCCAAGCAGGGCGCCCCACCGGCCGCCAAATACGAGGTCACGCCGTACCGGGGCACCGTGGCGCAGCCACCGGTCACGGTGGATGCCCCCGCGACCACGGCGACAGTGACTGGGCTGCACAACAAGGCGAAGTACACGTTCAAGGTCACGGCGATCGACGCCCAGGGGGCGACGAGCAAGGCCTCGTTCGCATCGAAGGCTGTGACGCCGAAGGCAGCTGGCTTCACCTGGTACAAGAGCAAGCGGATTTGGGCAGGCGGTCTAGTGGTCCTCGCCGCACTCGCCGCCGGGGGTGTGTTCTTCTTCCGCAGGCGCAAGACCGCTCCTGCCGCTCCTCCGACTCCGTCCGATCTGCCTCAGGAAGCATGAGAGCGGTCGGTTCGGCAGGTCGAGGCGCGCGGTTTCGTTCGCTGCGGGCGGTAGGACCTCGCGTCAGACGAGCTCGATGCGCGCCATCGGTGCGTTGTCGCCGTGGCGCGGACCGAGTTTGAGGATGCGGGTGTAGCCACCGTTGCGGTCCACGTAGCGCGGGCCGATCTCGTCGAACAGCTTCGCCGTCATCTCACGGTCGCCAAGGTACGACTGCACTTGACGGAGCTGGTGGAGGCGCTGCTCGGGATCGAGCGACGCACGCTTCGCCTTCGTGATCACCTTCTCGGCCACGGGACGCAATGCCTTGGCCTTGGCCTCGGTCGTCACCAGCGCCTCTGCCGCGACGAGCGACGCGACGAGGTTCGCCATCATCAGCCGTTGGTGCGCGGAGTCGCCGCCGAACCGGCGGGACCTGCGCGGACGTGCGGGCATTGCGGCTTCCTACTCCTTGATCCGCAGCTGCAAGCCGCGTTCGTCGAGCTTCGCCTTCACCTCGTCGAGCGACTTCTGGCCGAAGTTCGTTATGGCAAGGAGGTCGTCGTCGGTCTTGAGGAGCAGTTCGCCGATCGTGTTGACCTGGGCGCGCTTCAGGCAGTTGCGCGGACGCTCGGAGAGATCGAGATCCTCGATCGGCAGCTCGAGGTCGGGCGAGCCCGCGGTGACGGTGGAAACCTCGCCGAGCTCGAGACCCTGGGGCTCCTCGCTCATGTCGCGGACGAGCTCGACCAGCGATGTGAGCGTGGCGCCGGCCGAAGCGAGCGACTCGCGTGGAGTGATGGAGCCGTCCGTCTCGATATCGAGGATGAGCCGGTCGTAGTTCGTGTCCTGCTCCACACGAGTGGGCTCGACTTCGAAAGCGACCCGTCGCACCGGCGAGAAGATGGAGTCGACCGGGATCACGCCGATGGTCGACGACGTCTTGTTGCGCTCGGCCGACACGTACCCGCGACCCTTGCTCACTGTGATGTCGATGGCGAGCCGTGCACCGGTCGCCAGTGTCGCGATGTGGAGATCGGGGTTGAGGATGTCGACGTCCGCATGCGGCTGGATGTCAGCGGCGGTGACGTCGGTGTTCGCCCCGGAGGCCTTGGCGTCGAGACGGAGCGTGACTTGCTCCTCGCTGTACACCTGCAGGACGAGGTCCTTGAGGTTCAGCAGGATGTCGGTGACGTCCTCGGTCACGCCCTTGATGGTCGTGAACTCGTGGAGCGCGTCGTCGAAGCGCACCTGCGTGACAGCCGCACCGGGGATCGACGAGAGCAGAGTGCGGCGCAACGAGTTGCCGAGTGTGTGCCCGAAGCCGGGCTCGAGCGGGCTGATCGAGAACCGCTGACGGTTCCCGACCTGCTCGTCGATCGATTCGACGGTCGGTCGTTGGATGACCAGCATGGGTGTGGTACCTCGCGGGAAAGGGGGACTGCTACTTGGAGTAGAGCTCGACAATGAGCTGTTCGCGCACCGGCACGTCGATCTGCGCCCGCGCTGGAAGCTCGCGAACCGTGACTTGGGCGCCGCCTTCGCCGGTCTCGAGCCACGCTGGCGTCTGCCGGTCGAGCGTGTCGATGTTGTGGCGGACGACGATCATCGAACGCGCCTTGTCGCGGAGCGTGACGACGTCGTCCTTGCGGACGGTGTAGCTCGGGATCGTGACGCGGCGACCGTTCACGGCGACGTGGCCGTGGCGCACGAACTGGCGGGCCTGGGCACGGCTCGAACCCCAGCCGGCCCGGAAGACCACGTTGTCGAGGCGCAGCTCGAGCAGCTGCAGCAGGTTCTCACCGGTCACACCCTGGCGACGGTTCGCTTCCTGATACGTCCGGCTGAACTGCTTCTCCATCAGCCCGTAGATGCGACGAGCCTTCTGCTTCTCGCGCAGCTGCAGCAAGTACTCGGAGCCTTGGCGCTGCCGGTTGCGGCCTGCTTCACCCGGCGGGTACGGCCGGCGCTCGATCGGACACTTCATCGTGTCGCACTTGGCACCCTTCAGGTACAGCTTCATGCGCTCACGCCGGCAGAGCCGGCACACGGGACCGGTGTATCGAGCCATTACACGCGCCTCCGCTTCGGAGGACGGCAGCCGTTGTGCGGCACAGGGGTCACATCCTTGATGCCGGTCACCTCGATGCCGGCATTCTGCAATGAACGAATCGCCGTCTCGCGACCGGAGCCCGGCCCTTTCACGACGACATCGACCTTGCGCACGCCGTGCTCCATCGCGCGCCGGGCGCACTGCTCGGCCGCCATCTGCGCCGCGAAGGGCGTCGACTTGCGGGAGCCCTTGAAACCGACGTTGCCGGCGGACGCCCACGCGAGGACGTTGCCGTCCTGGTCGGTGATGGAGACGATCGTGTTGTTGAACGAGCTCTTTATGTGCGCGATGCCGTAGGCGACGTTCTTGCGTTCGCGCTTGCGGGGCCGCCGACCGCCCGGCTTCGGCTTCGCCATTACTTGCGCGCCTTCTTCTTGCCGGCCACCGTCTTCTTCGGTCCCTTCCGGGTGCGGGCGTTGGTCTGGGTGCGCTGCCCGTGGACGGGCAGGCCGCGCCGATGGCGCAGGCCCTGGTAGCAGCCGATCTCCATCTTCCGCTTGATGTCCTGCTGGATGTCGCGGCGCAGGTCGCCCTCGACCTTGAGGTTCGAGTCGACGTAGTTGCGGATGCGGTTGACCTCCTCGTCGGTGAGATCGCGCACGCGGGTGTCGGGGTTCAGCCCGAGCTCGTCGATGATCTGGTGCGACATCGTGCGACCGATGCCGAAGATGTAGGTGAGGCTGATCTCCAACCGCTTCTCGCGGGGAATGTCGACGCCGGCGATACGTGCCATGAGGTATTGCGCTCCCTATCCCTGCCGCTGCTTGTGGCGCGGGTTCTGACAGATGACCATCACACGACCGTGGCGGCGGATGACCTTGCACTTGTCACACATCTTCTTGACGCTCGGCTTGACCTTCATCACTTGTACCTGTAGGTGATCCGACCTCGGGTGAGGTCGTATGGGGTGAGCTCCACCTGGACGCGGTCTCCCGGCAGGATGCGGATGTAGTGCATGCGCATCTTTCCTGAGATGTGGGCCAGCACCTTGTGGCCGTTCTCGAGCTCCACCCGGAACATGGCGTTGGGCAGGGGCTCGATCACCGTCCCTTCCAGGACGATCGCGTCTTCCTTGGGCTTGGGCAGGGCGGACCTCCGACGAAACTGATGGGAACTGCAGGGCGGGCGCGCGCAAGCGCGACCGGGCACAAAGCCGGAGGAAGATGTTACCGGACGTTGCACGACCCGCCAACTTTGGGCCCCCCAACAGTGAACTGGCGTGCGTTAGCCACACGCCATGTGGCTGATGCACGCCGGAACAGCTCGGGTCAGGGGACCGTGAGGATCTCCGGGCCGTCGTCCGTGATGGCGATCGTGTGCTCGAAATGGGCGGACAGAGAGCCGTCGCGGGTGACGACGCTCCAGCCGTCGTCGAGGACTCGAGTGCCGGCACCTCCTGCGTTCACCATGGGCTCGACGGCGAACACCATGCCGGGCTTCAGCTTCGGGCCCTTGCCGGGCTCACCGAAGTTCGGCACCCCCGGCTTTTCGTGCATGGCGGTGCCGATGGCGTGGCCCTCGTAGCCCCGGACCACCGAGAATCCGGCCTCCTCGGCCACGACCTGCACGGCGTGTCCGATGTCCGAGAGACGGTGGCCGCCGACCATCTGCTTCACACCGGCGTGGAGGCTGGCCTCGGTGACGTCCATCAGCCGCTGAGCCTCCGTCGTGACCGACCCGACAGGAGCCGTGAACGCCGCATCGCCGTGCCAGCCGTCGACGATCGCTCCGCAGTCGATCGAGATGATGTCGCCCTCCTTCAGGCGGTACGAGCCGGGGATGCCGTGCACGATCATGTCGTTCGGCGAGGTGCAGATGACCGCCGGGAAACCGTGGTAGTGGAGGAAGTTCGAACGAGCACCCCGCCGGTCGAGGACCTCCCGCCCGATCGTGTCGAGGTCGAGCGTCGTGACGCCCGGCCGGATGGCCTCCCGGATGCATTCGTGCATCTCGGCCACCACCCGACCAGCGAGGCGCATCTTGGCCAGCTGATCGCTCGACTTCCGGACGGTCGCAACGCTCATGATTCCGTGGTGCCTCCTGCGAACGACAGGCCGCCGAAACCACCACGGGTTCGCCGGCCGATGGCGTCGACCAGGCGCAGCGTGACCTCGTCCGCGGTCCCCAAGCCGTCGACCGTCACGAGGAGGTCCTTGGCTTCGTACCACGCGATGAGTGGTTCGGTCTCCTGGTTGTAGAGGTCGAGCCGCTGGCGAACGGCATCCGGGGTGTCGTCCTCACGTTGCACGACTTCGCCACCGCACACGTCACAGGTCCAGTTGTATCGGGGCGGCGTCTGGACCGAGTAGTTGGTTCCGCAATCGACGCACACGCGGCGGTTCGAGATGCGCTCGAGAACGACCTCCTCGGGGACCTCGAGGTCGATCGCCAAGTCGAGTGGCTCGTCGACGGTCAACTCGGCGAGCGCCTCCGCTTGGCCGACCGTGCGGGGGAAGCCGTCCAGGATGTACCCCGCGTGCGCGTGTCGTCCTTGCTGAGCCGTTCCCCCACCGCACCGATGATGATGTCGTCGGGCAGCAGGTCCCCGCGGCTCATGTACTCCTGCGCCTTGCGCCCGAAGTCGGTTCCTTCCCTCACGGCGGCGCGCAGCATGTCGCCCGTCGAGATGTGCGGAACGACGTAGTGCCGGGCCAGCCGCACGCATTGCGTGCCCTTGCCCGCCCCCTGCCGGCCCAGGATGACGAGCCGCACGCCGGGAATCACGCCAGAGCACCCGTCACTTCAGGAAGCCCTCGTAGTTCCGCATCATCAGCTGACTGTCGATCTGCTTCATCGTCTCGAGCGCGACGCCGACGGCGATCAGGATCGTGGTTCCGGCAAAGGGGAAGTTCTGGATGTCCGCCACCGACAACATGATCGCCGGGAGGAGCGCGATGGCGGTGATGAACAGCGCGCCCGGGAGCGTGATGCGCGACACGATCTTGCCCAGGTAGCGCTCGGTCTGCGGCCCCGGTCTGATGCCCGGAATGAACCCACCCTGTTTGCGGATCGTGTCCGCCTGCTGGTGTGGGTCGAACGTGATGAGCGTGTAGAAGTACGTGAACCCGATGATCAGTGCGCCGTAGATGATCATGTACCACAGGCCGCGGCCGTTCACGAGGTTGTTGTTCACCCATCGCTGAACTCGGTTGCCCCAGTAGTTGGCGTGGTCCGCGTCGACAGGGAGGATGTTCGTCGCGATCACCGGCAGGTACAGCACCGAACTGGCGAAGATGATCGGGATCACGCCCGCCTGGTTGACCTTCAACGGGATGTACGTCGACTGACCCCCGTACATCCGTCTTCCCACGACGCGCTTCGCGAATTGGACCGGAATTCGCCGCTGCCCCTGCTCGACGAAGACGATGCCCACGAGGATGGCGATACCAACGCCGATCAAGGCGATCAGCCAGCCGAGACCCTTTTCAGCCTGGATCTGGCCGCCGGATGCCGGAATGGTCGACACGACCGAGGCGAAGATCAGCAACGACATCCCGTTGCCGATCCCGCGTTGCGTGATGAGCTCGCCCATCCACATGAGCAACGCGGTGCCAGCGACGAGGGTGACCACCACGAGGCTGATGCGCGGCAGGGTGAAGTTCTGGTTGCCGCCGAACAGGTCGAGTCCTGTGGTGTTGCTCACGCGGCCGAATCCGCCGCCGCCGTTGTGGAACAGGTACGACAGTCCGAAGGACTGCACGAGCGCGATGGCAATCGTGAGGTAACGAGTCCACTGCGTGATCTTCCGCTGGCCGACCGCGCCTTGCTGCTGCCATTGCTCGAGCTTCGGGATCACCACCGTGAGGATCTGCATGATGATCGAGCTGGTGATGTACGGCATGATCCCCAGCGCGAAGACCGCGAACTGGGTGAGTGCACCGCCGGAGAACAGCTGCAGGAAGCTCAACACGCCGCCCTGCTTCGCCTGCTCCTGGAGCTGCTTGACCTGACCGAGGTCGATGCCGGGGACGGGTACGTGGGAGCCCAGCCGATACAGGGCCAGCATCAGGAGGCTGAACACGATCTTGTTCCGGAGGTCCGGAACCTTGAACATGTTCTTGAGGCTGGATAGCACGGCGGATACTCCGTTCGGGCCGGTGAGGAGGTTGGCGGCGGGACCCTCCGGGACCGTCAGCGATTGGTGTGCGCGTTGCCTTTGGCCGGCGGACGGCCGTGGCCGAACGGCGGAGGCAGGACTTCAAAGCTACCGCCGGCCGCGGTGATGGCGCCTTCAGCCGCCTTCGAGAAGGCGTGGGCCCGGACGGTGACCCCGCGTGTGAGCTCGCCCCGCCCGAGCACCTTCACCAGCGCTCCCTTGTGGGTGAGCCCCTTGGCGTGGAGCTGTTCGGGGGAGATCTCGTCGAGGCCCGAGCCCTCGATGACGTCGAGGTTGATGGCCTGGTACTCGACCCGGAACGGGTTCTTGAACCCCTTGAGCTTCGGTACCCGCATGTGGAACGGCATCTGCCCGCCCTCGAAGTTGATCTTCACGTTGCCGCGAGCGCCCTGGCCCTTCATGCCCCGCCCGGCCGTCTTGCCCCGGCGGCCCCCGGTGCCGCGGCCGACCCGGATGCCGCGCCGGTTCGAACCCTTCGCCGGCTTCAAGTCATGGATCTTCACGATGAGACCTCTTCGACCTTCACGAGATGGGGAACCTTGGCGATCTGCCCCCGGATCTCGGGCCGGTCGGGCAGCGTGTTGGACTTGCCGATGCGACCGAGCCCGAGGGCGCGCAGCGTGCCTCGCTGCTTCGGCTTCGACCCGATGGCGGATCGCGTCTGCGTAACTCGTAATCCTCGCTCGGCTGCGGGCGCGACGTCTTCGGTCGGCTCCGGGCGTCGCTGCGCTCCTGCCTCGCCTTCGGTCGGCTCCGGGCGTCGCTGCGCTCCTGCCTCCACCGACTGCGGCTCGTCGCTGGCGCTTCCCTCGCCGCCGGCCGCAGCTGCATCTGTCGCGTCCGACATGGCTATTTGACCTCGGTGAACTCGACCGGGCCCCGCTGGGTCTCCTTGTAGGCCTCGAGCAGGCCCTTGGGGACGAACTCCTCGGGCGAGAGGCCACGCAGACGGGCGACTTCGTCGGGTCGCTTGAGCGACTTGAGGCCGGCGATCGTGGCCCGGGCCACGTTGATGTGGTTGGCGGAGCCGAGCGACTTGCACAGCACGTCGTGGATGCCGGCTTCTTCGAGGATGGCGCGGGCGGCGCCACCTGCGATCACGCCGGTACCGGGAGCGGCGGGCTTGAGCAGCACACGGCCCGCGCCCTCCTGTCCGATGACGGGATGGGTGATCGTGGATCCGGCGAGCGCGACGGCGAAGAGATTCTTGCGCGCCTCTTCTGTGCCCTTCTGGATCGCGAGAGGGACCTCCTTCGCCTTGCCATACCCGAGACCGACGCGGCCGTTGCCGTCGCCGATCACGACGAGCGCCGTGAAGCTGAAGCGGCGGCCGCCCTTCACGACCTTCGCGACGCGGTTGATGTTGATGACCCGCGACTCGCGCAGGTTCGCGTCGCCCGAGTTGCGAGGGTTGCTCTGCTCTCGCTCCCGGTCCCGTTCACGCATTGCCATCTAGAACTCCAATCCCTTCTCGCGAGCGGCGTTCGCCACTGTCGCGACGCGGCCGTGGTACTGGAAACCGCCGCGGTCGAAGACCACCTTCGTGACGCCGGCAGCCTTGGCTCGCTCGGCGAGTAGCACTCCGACCTTGGCGGCAGCCTCCTTGTTGCCCGTCGCGCCACCGCGCAGTTCGGACTCGGTGCTCGAGGCCGCCGCAAGCGTCTTGCCGGCGAAGTCGTCGATCAGTTGCGCGGTGATGTGCTTGTTCGAACGGAAGACGGCGAGGCGCGGACGCTCCGACGTACCGCGTACGTTCTTGCGCACACGATGATGCCTGCGGATCCGTGCCTTGCGAAGCTTCTGTGCGGAACTCATCGCCTGTCCTTCCGCGACGAACGTGCATCGACAGGGCTGGCGGACGTGTCAATGCACGCTGGTCGGTGGTGCGAGGTCACTTGCCGGTCTTTCCGGCCTTGCGCTGCACGCGCTCGCCCAGGTAGCGCACGCCCTTGCCCTTGTAGGGCTCGGGCTTGCGGATCTTGCGGATGTTGGCGGCGACCTGACCGACCGCCTCCTTGTCGATGCCACGCACGGCGATCCGAGTCGGGGTCGGCACCTCGAACTCGATGCCCGCCGGTGCCTGTACGCGCACGGGATGACTGAACCCGAGTGCGAGCTCTATCGCGTCGTCGCCCTGCGCAGTCGCGCGGTAGCCGACGCCGACGATCTCGAGTTCCTTCGTGAAGCCCTGCGTCACACCGACCACCATGTTGTTGACGAGCGAACGCGTGAGACCGTGCTGGGCGCGGTTCTGGCGCTCGTCGTCGGGACGTTCGACGAGGAGCTGGCTGTCGTCCTGGCGCACGGTGATCGCTCCCGGGATGGCGCGCTCGAGCGTCCCCCTCGGACCCTGGACCGTGATGTGCCTGTCCTCGATGCTGACCGTCACGCCGTCCGGCACGGGAATCGGTGCTCGACCTACACGACTCATGACGTCACCAGACGAAACAGAGGATCTCGCCGCCGATGCCGACCTTTCGCGCCTCGCGATCGGTCAGCAGCCCGCGGCTGGTGGACAGGACAGCGACACCCAGACCGCCGAGGACACGGGGGACCTTGTCGGCCTTCGTGTAGACGCGCAGACCCGGCTTGCTCACTCGACGCAGGCCGGAGATCGTGCGCTCGCGCTCGGACGAGTACTTCATGTCGACGGTGAGGACACGACCGGGACGGCCGACGTCATCCGCAACTGAGTAGCCCTCGATGTAGCCCTCCTGCTTGAGAATGGCGGCCAGCGCTTCCTTCTGCTTCGAGGATGGCATTCGCACCTGGTCGTGCATGGCCACGTTCGCGTTGCGTACTCGGGTGAGCATGTCGGCAATCGGATCAGTCATCATCGGCGCTCACCTCCCTCGCAGGCCGGCCGTGGTAGCGCCAGCGTGCGGCCGGCAGTGCAGGCGAGCGCAGCGAGCCGAACAAACAACACAGTCATCATCGGCGCTCACCTCCCGCGCAGGCCGGCCGTGGTAGCGCCAGCGTGCGGCCGGCAGTGCAGGCGAGCGCAGCGAGCCGAACAAACAACACAGTCATCATCGGCGCTCACCTCCCTCACCAGCTCGCCTTCGTGACACCGGGAATCTCTCCCGCGTGTGCGAGCTCGCGCAGACAGATCCGGCACAGCTCGAACTTGCGGTAGTAAGCCCGCGGGCGTCCGCAACGGCGACACCGCGAGTAGGCACGCACCTTGAACTTCGGCTTGCGCTGCTGCTTCTCGATCAATGCCTTCTTGGCCATCTAGCCCTGGCCCTCCCTGCGGAACGGAAACCCAAATGCTTCGAGCAGTGTCTTGCCCTCTGCGTCCGTGCGAGCGGTGGTGACGATCGTGATGTCCATGCCACGGGTCGCGTCGATGCGGTCGTAGTCGATCTCCGGAAAGATCAGCTGCTCGTTGACGCCGAACGTGTAGTTGCCGTGGCCGTCCAACCGAACCGGCAGACCCCGGAAGTCACGGATGCGTGGAATGGCGATGCTGATCAGCCGATCGAAGAACTCCCACATGCGATCGCCGCGCAAGGTGACCTTGGCGCCGATGGAGTTGCCCTCGCGCACCTTGAAGCCGGCGATCGACTTCTTGGCGCGCGTCACGACCGGTTTCTGCCCGGCGATGGTCTCGAGGTCGCGGACCGCACCTTCGAGCAGGCTCGCCTGCTGCACCGCGGCGCCGACGCCCATGTTGATGACGATCTTCTCGAAGCGAGGTACCTCCATCACGTTCGAGAGGCCGAGCTCGGCCTGCAGCTGCGCACGGATCTCGTCCTTGTAGCGCTGCTTCAACCGGGGGACGGCGGGGGCGGCTTCGGTCGTGCTCATCCGAGATCTGCTCCGCACTTCTTGCAGACACGACGCTTCGTGCCGTCGTCGTTGAACTCGTAGCCGACACGGGTGGGGTGTCCCTTCGGGCACAGGACCGCGACGTTCGACGCTGGCATCGGCATGTCCTTGTCGATGATGCCGCCCTGCATCGTGCGCCGCGTCGGCTTCTGATGCTTCTTCGCGATGTTGACGCCTTCGACGATGACCCTGTCGTCACGCGGCAACACGCGCGTGACCGACCCTTCCTTCCCGCGGTCCTTGCCCTGCAGCACGCGGACCCGGTCACCCTTCTTGATCCTCAAACCTGACATTGCGCCTCCTCGGGGGCTGCGCCCCCGGACCCCATCACCGTCCGGCTCGCTGGCGCTCGCTCGGCCGGCACGACTCGCTCGCTGCGCTCGCTCATCTAGAGCACCTCGGGGGCGAGGGAGACGATGCGCATGAAGCGCTTGTCGCGCAGCTCTCGGCCCACCGGGCCGAAGATGCGCGTGCCGCGCGGCTGTTGCTGGTCATTGATGAGGACGGCGGCATTCTCGTCGAAGCGGATGTAGCTGCCGTCGGGACGGCGCCGCTCCTTCTTCACGCGCACGACGACGCACTTCACGACGTCGCCCTTCTTCACTGCTGCGCCGGGAATGGCGTCCTTCACCGTGGCAACGAAGATGTCGCCGATCGACGCATACCGGCGCTTGGACCCGCCGAGCACCTTGATGCACAGCACCTCCTTTGCACCGGAGTTGTCGGCGACGCGGAGGCGCGTCTCCTGCTGGATCATCGACGGCTCACCGGGCCCTTTCGATCACTTCGACGAGGCGCCAACGCTTGAGCTTGGAAAGGGGCCGGGTCTCCTGGACGCGGACGCGGTCGCCCACGTTGAGGTCGTTGGCCTCGTCGTGGATGTACAACTTCTTCGTGCGCTGCAGCGTCTTGCGGTAGAGCGGATGGCGCACACGGTCGACCACTGAGACAACCGCGGTCTTGTCCATGGACGTGGACAGGACCGTGCCCTCACGAACCTTGCGCGGGTTCGAGCGTGCCGCCGTGGTGTCGTCAGCCATCTGCACTCTCCAGCGCCTCAGCGGCAGCGATCTCGCGAATGCGCAGCTCGGTGTTGATGCGCGCCACCTCGCGCTTGAGCTGTGGCAGCCGCGAGTAGTTGTCGAGCTGTCCGGTGACGTGCTGGAACCGCAGATTGAACAGCTCTTGCTTGGTCTCCGCGAGAAGCTCCACGAGACCGTCGTCCGCGAGATCTCGAAGCTCCGCCGCCCTGCGCGACGGCATCAGAATCCCTCGTCCCTGGTCACGAAGCGCGCCTTGATCGGCAGCTTCTGGATGGCACGCTCGAGTGCGGCCCTCGCAACGTCCTCGTTCGGGTACGACAGCTCGAACAGCACACGACCGGGACGCACGACCGCAACCCACCGCTCGGGGTTCCCTTTGCCCGAGCCCATACGTGTCTCGGCGGGCTTCTCGGTGACGGGCTTGTCGGGGAAGATGTTGATCCACACCTTGCCGCCGCGCTTGATGTGACGAGTCATCGCGATACGGGCGGCTTCGATCTGACGCGCGGTGATCCACCCCGGCTCGAGAGCCTGGATGCCGTAGTCGCCGAACATCACTTGGTTGCCGCCCTTCGACGGACCCTTCGTGCGACCGCGCTGCGTCTTGCGGTGCTTGACCTTTCTCGGCATCAACATGCGATGTCGCCTTCAGTGCGTAGGCCGATCATCACTCCGCATCCCCGTGGAACTTGGGTGCTTCATGGTGTTGGCGGGTGCGGCGCTCGATGTCCTCTTCCTCGGCGAGCAGACGCTCGAGCTCGGGATCGGCTTCCTTGACGAGCGGGGTGGCTTCGAGCTCGGGCTCGGCCGGCGGCTCGGCACGGCGGCGAGCCGCGGCGGACGACACGACCTTGCGTGGCGCCTGGCCCGATGTCTCACCAACGGCCATCGCAGCCTCGCGACTGATCTTGTCCTCTACCGCCGTCTTGTACGGGAGGATGTCGCCCTTGTAGATCCACACCTTGACGCCGATGCGGCCCGCTGTTGTGCGGGCCTCACGGAATCCGTAGTCGATGTCGGCCCGCAGCGTGTGCAACGGCACGCGACCCTCGCGGTACCACTCGGTGCGGCTCATCTCGGCGCCACCCAGACGACCTGCGCACTGCACGCGGATGCCCTGCGCACCCGCCTTCTGCGCGTTCTGCACGGCGCGCTTCATGGCCCGGCGGAACGCCACTCGCCCGGCGAGCTGATCCGCCACGCCTTGCGCGATGAGCGCGGCGTCGAGCTCCGGCTGCTTGATCTCCTGGATGTTGAGCTGCACCTTGTTGTTGCCGGTGATCTTCGCCAGCCCGATCCGTAGGCGATCTGCTTCCGAGCCGCGGCGGCCGATCACGATGCCGGGACGCGCGGTGTGCACGTCGACGCGGAGACGGTCACGCGTGCGTTCGACTTCGATGCGGCTGATCGCGGCGTGGGGTAGCTCCGTCATGAGGTAGTTGCGAATGCGCCAGTCCTCGATGACATAGCGGCCGTACTCCTGCCGGTCGGCGAACCAACGCGACTTCCAATCGGTCGTGATGCCGAGACGGAACCCGTAGGGGTTGACCTTGTGACCCATTACTTCCCGTCCTCTTCTTCGCTTTCGTCAGCCCGCTCCTCGGCGGTGTCTTCGACGGTGTCGGCCTCTTCCTCGGCCTCGACTTCCTCAGCCTCGACTTCGTCAGCCTCGACTTCGTCGGCGTCCACCTCTTCGCCGTCGACCGCTTCGGCCTCGGCTTCGTCGCCTTCGTGCTCGTGGTCGTGCTCTTCCTCGGCTGTTTGCTCACGGGCTCGGCTCTTGGCGACGCGTGCGCGTCGTGACTCCGCTGCAGCCTGCGAACGGCGCCGGCCGCGACCCGCCGCTGCGGTAGACAGCGCCTCTCGCTGGCGGCGCCGCTCGAGCTGTTCGGGCGAGAGCCGGCTCACGATCACGGTGATGTGGCAGGTGCGCTTGCGGATGCGCGTCGCACGGCCGCGGGCCCGGGGTCGCCATCGCTTCAGGGTCGGCCCTTCGTCGGCGAAGCACGCCGCCACGTAGAGCTCCTCGGGATCGATCAGATCGTTGTTCTCAGCATTCGCCGCCGCGGACGCGACACACTTGCGCACCACGAGGGCGGCGTCGCGTTCGCAGAACTGCAGGATCTCGTCCGCCTGCTGAACCTCCTTGCCGCGGATGAGATCGAGCACCTCCCGTACCTTGTACGCGGACATGCGGACGTAGCGAACCTCGGCGCGCGTGCCCGGCCGCTCGTTCGTCTTCACTCCGAACCCCATCGTTACCTCCGGCCTCGCACGGCCTTCTCCTGGCCTGCGTGGTAACGGAACGTACGGGTCGGCGCGAACTCACCCAGCTTGTGGCCGACCATCGCCTCGGTGACGTAGACGGGAACGTGCTTGCGCCCGTCGTGCACAGCAATGGTGTGGCCGACCATGTCGGGAATGATCGTGGAGCGCCGGCTCCACGTCTTCACGACCTTCTTCTCCCCGCGGCTGTTGAGGTCGTCGACCTTCTTCAGCAGGTGGTCGTCGACGAACGGCCCCTTCTTGAGGCTGCGCGGCATCGTTACCTCCGCTCGCCGCGAGTACGGCGGCGACGCACGATCAACTTCTGGGATGGCTTGTTCTTGTTGCGGGTGCGGCCTTCGGGCTTGCCCCATGGCGAGACCGGATGGCGTCCACCAGAGCTCTTGCCCTCGCCACCGCCGAGCGGATGGTCGACGGGGTTCATCGCGACGCCCCGAGTCTGCGGGCGCACACCCTTCCAACGGTTGCGGCCGGCTTTGCCCAACTTGACGAGGTCGGCCTCGGCGTTGCCGACTTCGCCGACAGTGGCGCGGCAGTCGATGGGTACACGGCGCATCTCGGTCGACGGCAAGCGCAGCGTCGCGAAATCGCCTTCCTTGGCCACGAGTTGCACGCTCGCGCCGGCGCTGCGCGCCATCTTGCCGCCGGCACCGGGCTTCAACTCGACGTTGTGGACGACGGTGCCGACAGGGATGTAGCGCAGCGGCAGCGCGTTGCCCGGACGGATCTCTGAGCCTTGTCCCGACTGCAGCAGGTCGCCGACGTCGGCACCGCGGGGCGCGAGGATGTAGCGCTTCTCGCCGTCGAGGTAGTGCAACAGCAGGATGCGACAGTTGCGGTTCGGGTCGTACTCGACGGCCGCGACCTTTGCGGGCACGCCGTCCTTGGTCCGCTTGAAGTCGACGATGCGGTACTGCTGCTTGTGACCGCCGCCCCGATGGCGTGCGGTCTTGCGACCCCGCGCGTTGCGACCGCCCGTGCCGTGCTTCGGCGCGACGAGCGAGCGCTCAGGCTTCTTCTTCGTGACCTCCGCGAAGTCCGAGACCGTCTGGAACCGGCGACCGGGGCTGGTGGGCTTGCGCTTGCGAAGAGCCATTGCTCGATCAGCCTCCCTCTCGGTGGGGCTGCGCCCCACACCCATCGCCGCCCGGCGGGCTGGCGCCCGCGCCGTCGGCAGGCTGAAGTACTCGCTGCACTCGCACGTCAGCCTCCCTCGAACAGTTCGATCGAGTCGTCGGGATGCAGTGTCACGATTGCTCGCTTCGTGTCGGCGCGCTTGCCGAAGGTCCACGACCGACGGTTGCGCTTGCGCTTTCCCTTGCGGTTGAGGGTGTTCACCTTCACGACTCGCACGTTGAAGATCTCTTGGATGGCGTCGTGGATCTGCGGCTTCGACGCGTCTGGGTGGACGCGGAACGTGTAGACGTTGCGCTCCAACAATGCGTACGACTTCTCGGACACGACTGGTTCGATGATGACGTCGCGCGGATCACTCATCGCCGTCGTCCTCCGTCGTGTCCGGTTCTGCCGCTGCATCGACGGTGACCGAGGTCTCGGACGGCTCCTCGGACCGTGCCTCTGAAGGCCCTGCGCCCGGAAGGGTTTCGCGCGTGAAGACGACGTAGTCGGCGACGAGCACGTCGTACGCGTTCAACTCGCGGGCGTACAGGCAGTGCACGTCGCCGAGGTTGCGGAAGCTGCGCCATGCAACGTCGTCGTCCTCGCCGAGAACCAGCAGCACCTTGCCGCCGATGTCGAGCGCTTCGAGTGCGGCGACGGCTTCCTTCGTCTTGGGCGTCTCGAACGTCCACTCGTCGAGCACGATCACCTTGCCGTCAGCGGCGCGATCGGACAACGCCGAACACAATGCGAGCCGTACCATCTTCTTCGGGGTCTTCTGGGCGAAGCTGCGCGGTTTGGGGGCGAGGGCGACACCGCCGCCACGCCACTGCGGCGAGCGGATGGAGCCCTGGCGAGCCCGGCCGGTGCCCTTCTGCCGCCAGGGTTTGGCACCACCTCCGGCGACCTCCGCGCGGGTACGGGTGCTCTGCGAGCCTGCGCGCCGTGCGGCGAGCTGGGCAGTGACCACTTGATGCATGACCGGAATGTTTGGCTCGAGCCCGAAGAGGTCCTCAGCGAGGTCGACCGATCCGACGACGGCGCCGCTCTGCGATCTGATGTCGACAGAGGCCATCAGCGCTTCGCCGCCTTCACCGCGTCGCGGATCACGACGAGCCCGCCCTTCGGCCCGGGCACCGCACCCTTGACCAAGAGGAGATCGCGCTCCGCGTCGGCCGACACGACTTCGAGGTTCAGCGTCGTGACGCGCTGTCCTCCGAGGCGACCTGCCATGCGCGTGCCCTTGAAGACACGGGACGGTGTGGCGCACGCGCCGATCGCGCCGGGGGCGCGATGTACGCGGTGCACACCGTGGCCCGCGCCCAACCCCGAGAAGCCGTGGCGCTTCATGACGCCAGCGGTGCCTTTGCCCTTGCTGACGGCGGTGACGTCGACGAGCTCGCCGCTGGCGAGAAGGTCGACTCTGAGCTCCTGACCTACTTCGAAGCCGCTGACATCGTCGAGGCGCAGCTCGACCACGCGACGACCGGGCTCGACCCCCGCCTTTTCGAAGTGGCCAGCCTTCGGTTTCGAGAGGGTCCGGCCGTTCGTGCGGCCGAATGTCACTTGCACCGCGTTGTAGCCGTCGTGGTCGACGGTCTTCACCTGCACGACTCGCAGGGGGGCGACCTTGACCACGGTGACGGGGACGACGTGGTTGTCGTCCGCCCACACCTGGGTCATGCCGACTTTCTCGCCGACGATCGCTTTCGATGCCATTGCTGCGGGCCTTTCTCACCGGCAGTCGTTCACGGGAACGCTCCGCTCGGGCAAGCCCGGCGGAGCGTCGATTCGGTTGGGCTGCGGGGTCCCCGCTCTCGTCGAAAGGCGGGCCGGCGCAGACGTCGGTTGCTTCGTGGTCAGGACAGCGGCCACGGCCCGCTCGGGCCGTTTCGCACGGACCGTTGAGGTTACCGGCTAATCCGCAGGCCGTCCAAAGCGGTTCTCGCTCGTTCCGGCGTGCATCAGCCACATGGCGTGTTGCTCATGCACGCCAGTTCGCTGCAGGGCCGATGGGCTTACACCTGCTGGATCTTGATCTCGATGTCGACGCCGGCGGGGAGCTCGAGACGCTGAAGCGAGTCGACCGTCTTGGGGCTCGGTTCGAGGATGTCGAGCAGCCGCTTGTGCACGCGCATCTCGAAGTGCTCGCGGCTGTCCTTGTCCTTGTGGGGCGAGCGGATCACCGTGTAGCGGTGCTTCTCGGTGGGCAGCGGGATGGGACCGCGCACGTTGGCCTGCGTGCGGAGCACCGTCTCGACGATCTTGCGGGTCGACTGGTCGATGACCTCGTGGTCGTACGCCTTCAGCCGGATCCGGATCTTCTGCTTATCGGGCACATCTCTCCTTCGCCGCTCGACCGAGCAAGTCGAATCGAGCGGCAGGGTACTCGCCTACTTCAAGATCTTGGTGACGCGGCCGGAGGCGACGGTGCGGCCACCCTCACGGACGGCGAACCGCAGGCCCTCGTCCATGGCGATGGGATGGATCAACTCAGCCGTCATCGAGGTGTTGTCGCCGGGCATGCACATCTCGATGCCTTCCGGCAGGGTGATGGCGCCGGTGACATCGGTCGTCCGGAAGTAGAACTGGGGCCGGTAGTTGCTGAAGAACGGCTTGTGCCGGCCGCCCTCTTCCTTGGTCAGTACGTACACCTGAGCCTCGAACGTCGTGTGCGGCGTGATGCTCCCGGGCTTGGCCAGCACTTGGCCGCGCTCGACCTCTTCCTTCTTGGTACCGCGCAGCAGAGCGCCGATGTTGTCGCCCGCCTGACCCTCGTCGAGGATCTTGCGGAACATCTCCACGCCGGTGCACACCGTCTTCTGGGTGGGGCGGATCCCCACGATCTCGACGTCATCACCGGTGTGGATGACACCCTGCTCGACCTTGCCGGTCACGACGGTGCCGCGGCCGGTGATCGAGAACACGTCCTCGATCGGCATCTGGAACGGCTTGTCGAGGTCACGCGTCGGCTCGGGCACGTAGGAGTCGACCGCGTCCATCAGCTCCATGACCTGCGCAGCCGCGTCGGCGTCGCCTTCCAACGCCTTCAACGCGCTGACGCGAACGACGGGGATGTCGTCGCCGGGGAACTCGTACTCGGTGAGCAGCTCCCGCACCTCCAACTCCACCAACTCCAACAACTCCTCGTCATCCACCGCGTCGACCTTGTTCAACGCCACCACAATCGACGGCACCCCCACCTGACGAGCCAACAACACATGCTCCCGCGTCTGAGGCATGGGCCCATCCGTGGCCGCCACCACCAAAATGGCCCCATCCACCTGCGCCGCCCCCGTGATCATGTTCTTGATGTAATCCGCATGCCCCGGCATATCCACATGGGCGTAATGACGGTTGTCCGTCTCATACTCCACATGCGCAATATTGATCGTGATCCCCCGCTGCTTCTCCTCCGGCGCCTTATCGATCTCCTCGAACGTCGTCACCGCCACATCCGGATTCTTCTCGTGCAACACCTTCGTAATGGCAGCAGTCAACGTGGTCTTCCCATGATCAATATGACCCATCGTCCCCACGTTCAAATGCGGCTTCGTCCGCTGAAACTTCTGCTTCGCCATCTCTCTCCTCAGAGGTGTGCTTGTGGTGGATGTAGCAGCGGAGTCGCGGCGGTTACTCGCCGCGCACCCGCTTGACGATCTCTTCCTGGACGCTCGCCGGCGTTGGCTGGTACGAGTCGAACTGCATCGTGTACGTCGCTCGGCCCTGGGTCCGCGACCGGAGGTCGGTAGCGTAACCGAACATCTCGGACAGGGGGACCGTGGCATGGACCACCTGTGAGTTGCCTTGTTGCTCCATGCCTGCAACCTTGCCGCGCCGCGACGAAAGGTCGCCGATGACGTCACCCATGTAGTCCTCGGGCGTGACGACCACGACCGACATGATGGGTTCCAGGATGATGGCACCCGCCTTGCGAGCGGCTTCTTTGAAGCCCATCGAGCCGGCGATCTTGAATGCCATTTCTGACGAGTCGACCTCATGGAACGAACCGTCGACAAGCGTGGCGCGCACGTCGACGATCGGATAACCGGCGAGCACCCCAGAGGTCAATGCCTCCTGGATGCCCTGGTCGACCGAGGGGATGTACTCCTTCGGAATGCGACCACCGGTGATCTTGTCGACGAACTCGTAGCCGCCGCCCGGGCCGGTCGGCTCGATCGAGAGCACGACGTGTGCGAACTGGCCCTTGCCGCCGGTCTGCTTGACGTGGCGGTAGACGTGCTTGTCGACCTTCTTGGTGATGGTCTCTCGGTAGGCGACCTGAGGCTTGCCCACGTTGGCGTCGACCCTGAACTCCCGGAGCATGCGGTCGACGATCACCTCGAGGTGCAGCTCACCCATCCCGGAGATGACGGTCTGGGCCGTCTCCTCGTCGGTGCGCACCTGGAACGTCGGGTCTTCCTCCGACAACGCTTGCAGCGCCTTGGACAGCTTGTCCTGGTCGACCTTCGTCTTGGGCTCGACCGCGACGTGGATGACCGGCTCCGGGAACTCGAGCGACTCGAGCACGATGGGAGCGTTGACGGCGGCGAGCGTGTCGCCCGTCTTCGTGTCCTTCATGCCGATGCCGGCGACGATGTCGCCCGAGAAGACGGCGTCGAGGTCCTCACGATGGTTTGCGTGCATCCGCAACAAGCGGCCGACACGCTCCTTGTTGCCCGTGCGCGAGTTGAGGACCTGGCCGCCCTTCTCGAGGGTGCCGCTGTACACGCGGAAGTACGTGAGCTTGCCGACGTGTGGGTCGGTCATGATCTTGAATGCAAGCGCGGCGAAGGGCTCGCCGTCGTCGGCCTTGCGGTCGAGCTCTTCCTTGCCCTTGAGGTCCATGCCGGTGACCGGGGGTAGGTCGATCGGGGACGGCAGGTAGTCGACGACGGCGTCGAGCAACGGCTGCACGCCCTTGTTCTTGAACGCGCTGCCGTTCAGCACGGGGACGATCTCGTTGGCGATCGTGGCGCGCCGCAGCGCGTCCTTCAGGTCTTCGACGGTGATGGGCTCGTCGGAGATGTACTTCTCGAGGATCGTGTCGCTGTGGTGCGACAGCACGTCGATGAGCTCGTGGTGGTACTCCTCGGCCTGCTCCCTGAGCTCGTCGGGGATGTCGACGACGTCCCACTTGGCGCCGAGCTCTTCATTGCGCCACACGAGCGCCTTCATCTCGAGCAGGTCGACGACGCCCGCGTAGTTGCCCTCGGCTCCGATGGGTAGCTGCACGACCGCGGTGGTGGCTTCGAGCCGGTCCTTGATGCTGTCGACGGCCTTGAAGAAGTCGGCGCCCAAGCGGTCCATCTTGTTGATGAAGCAGATGCGAGGTACGCCGTACTTGTTGGCCTGGCGCCAGACGGTCTCGGTCTGGGGCTCGACGCCGGCCACCCCGTCGAACACCGCGACTGCACCGTCGAGCACCCGCAGGGAACGCTCGACCTCGACGGTGAAGTCGACGTGACCGGGCGTGTCGATGATGTTGATGGTGTGGTCGTTCCACTCACACGTGGTGGCCGCCGATGTGATCGTGATGCCCCGCTCCTGCTCCTGGGCCATCCAGTCCATGGTGGCGGCGCCTTCGTGGACCTCGCCGATCTTGTAGTTCTTGCCGGTGTAGTAGAGGATCCGCTCCGTCGTCGTGGTCTTGCCCGCGTCGATGTGGGCCATGATCCCGATGTTGCGGGTTCGGTTGAGCGGCGTGGAGCGCATCATCTCTTTCTCTTCTCGTCCTGGGCCGGGTCCGGGAGACCGGGGCTGCGGTCACGGATCTGGTGACATGCAAACGGCCGGGCACGTGGCCCGGCCGTGGTGACCGGGGGCTTGCCACCCCCGGCGTCGATCGCGAAAGGGGCGGCGGCTAGCTGCTCTTCTCCTGGCTCATCACAAGCATCCTAGGCGTCAACTCCGTGCGAATCGGACGTATTCCCTATCGGCAGGTCACCAGCGATAGTGAGCGAACGCCTTGTTGGACTCCGCCATCTTGTGCATGTCCTCGCGGCGCTTGACCGACGCGCCGAGGCTGTTGCTGGCATCGAGGATCTCGTTCGCTAGCCGCAACGCCATCGACTTCTCGCGGCGCTGGCGGCTGTAGCCGACGAGCCAGCGGATGGCGAGCGTCGTTGCCCGCCGGGGACGGACCTCGACCGGCACCTGGTACGTGGCGCCGCCGACCCGGCGGGCGCGGACCTCGAGCTGCGGCTTCACGTTCTCGACCGCCCGCTTGAGCGCAGAGAGCGGCTCGCTACCCGTCTTCTCCTCGACCACGTTCATCGCCTCGTACACGATGCGCTCGGCCACCGACCGCTTGCCCCGGAGCAGGATCTTGTTCACCACCTGGGTCACGAGCACCGAGTGATAGACGGGGTCGGGCATCAGGTCTCGACGCGGTGCAGGTCCTTTGCGAGGCATCGGTGTGCTAGCCCTCTCGCTTCGCGCCGTACCGGCTACGGGCCTGCTTGCGGTCGCGGACACCCGCTGTGTCGAGGGTGCCACGGATGATCTTGTACCGGACGCCGGGGAGGTCCTTCACGCGCCCGCCACGGACGAGCACGATCGAGTGCTCTTGGAGGTTGTGGCCTTCGCCCGGGATGTAGGCCGTGATCTCCATGCCGCTCGTGAGGCGCACGCGGGCGACCTTGCGCAGCGCCGAGTTCGGCTTCTTGGGAGTGTTCGTGTAGACGCGTGTGCACACGCCCCGCCGCTGGGGCGCGCCTTTCAAGGCGGGCGTCTTCGTCTTGGTCGTCTTCGACTGCCGACCCTTGCGGACCAGCTGCTGGATCGTGGGCACGGAGGGTCCAGGGTAGTTGTGGCCACGCTCGTCGGGCAACCCACCGCCCGCGCCACGGTGCGGCATCCACCCGATCGGGGGTCGGAAGGCGCGGAAGTTGAAATCGACGAGACGAACACCATCGAGCAGCCCTGGTACAAGCTCAATGAGAAGGACATGACGACCACCTGCTGAAATCGCTCGATGCCTGATCTCGCAGTCGGCGCCCGCCGGCACGACGGATGGCAACCGACGCGGGCTCGGGTCGACCGAGCGCTCTTCGCGATGGCGGTAGTTGCGTCGGTTCTTCCCCTCCTCGTGTTGGCGGTCCGCGTGCTCAGTCACGCGTGGGGCAACCCCGGCGGCGACCTCGCGCTGATCGAGCTCCGCGTCCGCGACGTCGGCGCGGATACACCGCTCCTCGGCTCGTACGGACGGTACGGCTTCAACCAGCCAGGACCGCTGTGGTTCTACGTTCTGACGCTGCCGTACCGGCTCGTTGGCTCGCGCTACGCCGGGCTGCAGGTCGGCGTTCTCGTCGTGAACGCGGCGGCCGTCGTCACGGTGCTGGTCGTCGCTCGGCGGCGCGGGGGCACGGTCCCGGTCCTCCTCGCGGCGGCATTGCTCGCGGTGCTCTTGCATGGCCTCGGAGGTCGTTGGCTGGCGGATCCCTGGGAACCCCACGGACTCACGCTCGTGTGCGCCGCCTTGATCTTCCTCGCCGGGGATGCGGTACTCGGTGGCCAAGCGTCGCTCGTCGCAACAGCGGTCGTCGCTGCGTTGCTGGCCCAGGCGCAGGCGGGTCTCGCACCGTTCGCCGGGTTGATCCTCCTCGTGACGCTCGTCGCCGTCTTGGTGCGTTCCCGGCGACTGCTCGGTGACGAGTCACGACGTGCCACGGTTACCACGGTCTTGATCGCTGCTGGGGGTCTTCGCTCTGCTGTGGGTCCCGCCGCTCCTTGGAGTCCTCCGACACGAGCCGGGTGATCTGACAGCGCTCGTGCGATCGATGCGTCACCCGTCGGCGCCCACACTCGGGGTTGGTGATGCGTGGCGCACGGTCGCCCTTGAGCTCGGGCCATCTCCGCCATGGGTCCGGGGCCACCAGCCGCTACTCGCGTTCACCACCGACGTGGACCCCAGCCGCGCAGCGCTCGTGCCGGTCGGTCTCGTGGCACTAGTGGTAGCCGCAACATTCGCCATCCGCCGCCGCGCCCCGGCAGCTGTCTTCGCCGCGAGCGTGGGACTCGGCCTCGTCGGTGCCGTGGTCGCGTTGGCGCGCCTGCTCGGGCCTCTGTTCTTCTGGATCCCGGAGTGGACGCGCGCGTTGGGATTCGCATGCTGGGTCGTCGTCGGTTGGTGCGCCTACGAGTCCCTGGGCGCTGCGGTTCGCAGACGGGTCGATCGTGTCGCCGTACCCTTGCTGGCGGTCGCGGTGCTGGTCTTCGGGGCTGTCCTGTTCGCTGACGCGGTGCGGGTACGGCCTGTCGCGAATCCATCGGTCGACGCGATCCACCGTCTGGCACGAGCCGCAGTGCCCGAGATAGGTGACCGCACCACCTTGGTCACGGCGACGGTCGACCCAACCCAGCTGCTTGGCAGTGACCCGGGGACACCGAGCCTGGTCCTCGACCTCGACCGCGCGGGCGCCAACGTCGTCGTCGACCCGTCGCTCGCTGACCACTACGGCAAGCACCGGGCCGACCCGGCAGGGGCAGAACTCGAACTGCGACTCTTCACTGATCGCGATCCGATCCCTGCAGGGTTCCGCATCGTCGGCGCCGCCGACCTCCTGTCGCGGGAGCAGCGCAGCGAGCGGACGCGGCTCGAGGCCGAGAACCCCGCGCTCGGTCCGGACGTGCCGCCAGCCGACCGGCTCCGGTACGTGCAGACACATCCCGAGGCCCGACCGGTAGCCGAAGCGCTCGAGGCCATCCCGGACTTGCCCGTGCTGACACTGGCGATTCGCCCGCTTTCGTGACGTCGCCCGCCCGCGGCGACGGCCGGCCCGAAGGTCAGGCTGCCGTTGTGCCCGCCGACACCGAAGCGGGCGCAGACCTCAGGCGCGAGCGAGCGCTTGTTCGCGCAACTCGCGCTTGAGGATCTTGCCGGCGGGGTTACGGGGAAGTTCCTCCGCCCAGAACCAGATGCGCACGGGGACCTTGAAGGCGGCGACCCGATCACGAGCGTGAGCTTGGAGTTCCTCGGCGGTCGCGGTCGCGCCCGGCTTGAGCACCACGACGGCTCCGACCTCCTCACCGAGAACCTTCTGCGGAATGCCGAACACCGCGACGTCGGTCACGGCAGGGTGCTCGAACAGCGCGCCTTCGACTTCGGCGCTGTAAATGTTCTCCCCACCTCTGATGATCATGTCCTTGACGCGGTCGGTGATGTAGATGAACCCGTCGCCGTCGAGGCGGGCGATGTCACCGGTGCGCAGCCAGCCGCCTTCGACAAAGGTCTCGGCCGTGGCCTCGGGCTTGTGCCAGTACTCCTTCACCACGTTGGGGCCACGGACCCACAACTCGCCTGCCTCACCCTGCGGCAGGTCCTCGCCGGATTCACCAACGACTCGTACGTCGTGGACCGGCAATGGCGGACCGCAGCTGTCGGGTCGCTGGATGTAGTCGATGCCGTTGTTCGACGCCGCTGTCGACGAGGTCTCCGTCATCCCCCAAGCGTTTGTGGGCGTGCGGCCGGGGAACAGTTTCTCGATTCGGCGCAGGAGCTCCGGGGGCGCCGGCGCGCCGCCGTAGCCGATGGAGGACACGCTCGAGATGTCGGTCGTTTCGAACGACGGCGACTCGAGCAGTTGCCACACCATCGCCGGCACGCCGCCGATCGTCGTGATGCGCTCGCGCTCGACCAGCTCGAGCGCGCGCTCTGGGTCCCACTTGTACATGATCACGAGCTTCCCGCCGAAGCTGATCGAGCCGAGCATGATGGCGTGACAACCGGTGACGTGGAACAGGGGGACGGACAGCAGCACCGCCTGCTCGGCTGCGCCCGCCGCCATGGCTTCGACGTCCGGCCCACCCGAGTCGCCGGTCAGCGCCGCGTTGCGTGCCGACGCATAGAACACGCCGAAGGCCAGCGACATGACGTTCGTGCAGATGTTTCGATGCGTTCCGAGCGCGCCCTTCGGGAACCCAGTCGTGCCCGATGTATAGAAGATCGTCGCCTCGTCCTCGGGTCCGAGCGCGACATCGGGTGGGGTTGCATCGGACGGCACCGAGCCCAAGACATCGTCGAACGCCACCTCGGCGTCCGTCAACGGATGCTGGGCGCGAGCGACGATCACGACGGACACCCCGAAGTCCGAGTAGGGCCGCAGGCGTTGCGCGCGCTCCTCGTCGACGATCAACACTTTGGCGCCCGAGTCCTCCACGCCGTACTCGAGCTCCGGCCCGGTCCACCACGCGTTGAGGGGCACTGCGATGGCGCCAGCGACAGCCGCGCCCCAGAACGCAAGCAGCCACTCGGGGAAGTTGCGCATCGCGATCGCGACACGGTCGCCCTTGCGGACGCCGTAGTCGTCGATCAAGCGGTGCGCGAACGTCGCCGCCCGGCGGTAATGCTCCCCGAAGCTCAACCGCTCGTCCTCGTACACGACGAACTGCTTGTCGCCGTGCAACGCCGACAGGTCCAGTACCGATCGCAGTGTCGGCGGCGCGTTCTTTCATGCGCGGATCGGCACGCCGCCGATCACGACCTCCTCCATCTCGAACAGCTGGCCAGGCGCAGTGAGCTCGGCCCTGATCTCGGCGACTGACTTGGCCATGGGTTGATCCCCCTGCTCCCGAACGACGGAGCAGGAGGGAACCTACCCGATCGACTCCTCGCCGAACGGCGCCTCGATGACCGTGCCGTCGTCCGACGCGTCGGCTTCGCCGATCACGGCTTCGACGTCCTCGACCGTCGCCTCGGACGCATCACCATCACCATCGCCGACTGCGGCCTCGGGGATGTAGTCGCCCGAGATGCTGGCGAGCCACTCGGCTGCATCGGCATCGGATGAGTAGAACTGCATCGGCTGGTAGTCGGGCGCCTCGGTCTCGACGTCCCGGTACACCTCCATGCCGGTCCCCGCAGGGATCAGCTTGCCGATGATGATGTTCTCCTTCAGGCCGAGGAGGCCGTCGGACCGCGACTCGATCGCCGCCTCGGTGAGCACCCGGGTCGTCTCCTGGAACGACGCCGCTGACAGCCACGAGTCGGTGGCCAGCGATGCCTTCGTGATGCCCATGAGCTCGGGACGTCCTTCAGCAGGGGTCTTGCCCTCCTGCACGAGGCGCCGATTGACGTCGGCGTACACCTTGGAGTCCACCCGCTCGCCGGGCAGGAAGTCGCTGTCGCCGGGCTCCTGTACAGCGACGCGGCGCGTCATCTGTCGCACGATCAGCTCGATGTGCTTGTCGTGGATCGACACGCCCTGGTCGCGGTACACCTTCTGCACTTCGCTGACGAGGTACTGCTGTGTCTCGCGGACACCTCGGATCTCGAGCAGCTCCTTGGGATCGCGCGGCGTCTTGTCCTCGCCGACTATGGGGTCGCCCGGACGCACCTCTTGTCCGTCCACCACCGCGAGCCGCTGGATGGTCGGCACCGTGTGTGTCTCCTCCGAGCCGTCGTCGGCCACGATCGTGACGACACGACCCTTGCCTTCGTCCTCGGCAATGCGCACGACACCAGACGTACGAGCAAGCGTCGCCTTGCCCTTCGGCGAACGAGCCTCGAACAGCTCGACGACGCGGGGCAGGCCGCCGGCGATGTCGGTCCCGGCGATGCCACCGGTGTGGAAGGTCCGCATCGTCAGCTGCGTGCCGGGCTCGCCGATCGACTGCGCCGCGATGACGCCGACCGCTTCGCCCAACTCGATGGTCTTGCCGGTCGCGAGCGAACGGCCGTAGCACTTGCGACACACACCGAGCTCTGCCTGGCAGGTGAGGGGTGAGCGCACCCGCACACGAGTGACGGCCTCGTCGTCGCGCAGGCTTTCGAGATCCTCGTCACCGATCTCGTGGCCAGCAGGCAGCACGGTCCCGTCCGACAGCGTGACGTCGGTCGCGATCGTGCGGCCGAACACCCGCGTCTCGAGGTAGTTGCGCTTCGACCCGTCGGCGGGATCCGCCTCGATGTCCTCGAGCCAGAGCCCGAGCACCGGAACGCCCTCACGCTCGCAGTCCTCCTCTCGCACGATCAGCTCCTGCGCGACGTCGACCAGGCGCCGGGTCAGATATCCGGAGTCGGCGGTGCGCAGCGCTGTGTCGACGAGCCCCTTACGAGCTCCAGGCGTGGCGATGAAGTACTCCAGCATCGCCAGGCCCTCACGGAAGTTCGACTTGATCGGCCGGGGGATCATGTCGCCGCGAGGGTTGGCGACCAGACCGCGCATACCCGCGATCTGACGCACCTGCATCATGTTCCCGCGGGCGCCCGAGCCCACCATCATGTCGATGGGGTTGAACTGGTCCTGCTTCAGCTCGCGCTCCATCGCCTGTCGCACCTCTTCGGTGGCGGCCGTCCAGATCTCCACTTCCTTCTGGCGCCGCTCACCGTCGGTGATGATGCCCTTGAAGAACTGGTCCTCGACCTTCTCGGCTCGCTTCTCGAAGCCGTCGAGGATCTCGCGCTTGTTACTGGGGGTCTTCACGTCCTCGATCGAGATCGTGAGACCGGAGCGGGCCGCGAACTTGAAGCACAGGTTCTTGATGCCGTCGAGGCTGTCGGCCACGACCGCCTTCGGGTAGCCGTGGATGAGCTCCGGCTCGTCGCCGTTGTTCGATATCCACCGCTTGCCGTTGGCGAGCTCGTCGACGATCGCGCCCATGTCGCCCTTCCTGACAGCACGGTTCACATAGGCCAGATCGTCGGGCAGCACCTCGTTGAACAGCAGACGGCCGTACGTCGTCTTGAGCGGGCCCTCGACACTGGCTACCGGACCGCGGTACTCGATCTCCGCGTGAAGGTCGAGGTCGCCCTCCTCGTAGGCGCGATCGAGGTCGTGCATGTGTCGGAACACGCGACCGTCACCCTTTGCGCCCTTGACGGCCTCGGTGAGGTAGTACGCGCCGATCACCATGTCCTGCGTGGGCGTCACCAAGGGACGGCCGTGCGCCGGCGACAAGATGTTGTTCGCCGACAACATCAGGACGCGCGACTCGGCCTGGGCCTCCGAGGACAGCGGCAGGTGCACGGCCATCTGGTCACCGTCGAAGTCAGCGTTGAACGCCGTGCACACGAGCGGATGGATCTGGATGGCCTTGCCCTCGACCAACACCGGCTCGAAGGCCTGGATGCCGAGGCGGTGCAACGTCGGCGCCCGGTTGAGCAGCACCGGGTGCTCCTTGATGACCTCCTCGAGGACGTCCCACACCTGCGGGCGCCGGCGCTCGACCATGCGCTTGGCCGACTTGATGTTCTGCGCCAACTCGGCGTCGACCAGCCGCTTCATCACGAACGGCTTGAACAGCTCGAGCGCCATGAGCTTGGGCAGGCCGCACTGGTGCAGCTTCAGCGTGGGGCCGACCACGATGACCGAACGGCCCGAGTAGTCGACGCGCTTGCCGAGCAGGTTCTGACGGAACCGGCCCTGCTTGCCCTTCAACATGTCGGACAGTGACTTGAGCGGACGATTGCCAGGGCCCGTCACCGGACGGCCGCGGCGCCCGTTGTCGAACAGCGCGTCGACCGCCTCCTGCAACATCCGCTTCTCGTTGTTGACGATGATCTCGGGCGCACCCAGGTCGAGAAGTCGCTTGAGGCGGTTGTTGCGGTTGATGACCCGCCGGTACAGATCGTTGAGGTCGGACGTCGCGAAGCGGCCACCGTCGAGCTGCACCATGGGCCGCAGCTCGGGCGGGATCACGGGAACGACGTCGAGGATCATCGCCCGCGGGTCGTTGACGCGACGACCGTGGTCGTCACGCCGGTTGAACGCGGTGACGATCTTCAGCCGCTTGATCGCCTTCTGCTTGCGCTGCGCGCTGAGCGGCCGCTGACCCTCGGGCGGGTCGATGGCGATGCGGAGCTTGATCTCCTCCTCGTCGAGGTCGATGCGATCGATGAGGGACTTGATGGCGTCGGCGCCCATGCCGCCTTCGAAGTACTCGCCGTAGCGGTCCTTCAGCTCACGCCAGAGCAGCTCGTCCTCGATGATCTTGCGCGGGAACAAGTCGCGGAACTCGTCGAACGCGCGCTGCAGGAGGTCGGTCTCGGCCTCGTACCGCTCTCGGATGGCGACGAGGTCCTTCTCCGCCGCCCGCTGGCGAGCGCGAAGGTCCGTCTCCTTGGCGCCTTCGGCCTCGAGCGCCTCGAGCTCCTTCTCGAGCTCCTCCTGACGGCGAGCCAGCTCGAGCTCGCGCTCCTTGTCGATGGCCTCCTTCTCGCCGATCAGTTCCGCTTCGAGGTTCGGAAGGTCCTCGTGGCGACGCTCCTCGTCCACGAACGTGACGAGGTTGGCCGCGAAGTAGATGACCTTCTCGAGCTGCTTGGCCTTGAGCTCCTCACGGATCTCTGTGCCCATGAGCAGGTACGCAAGCCACGAACGCGTGCCCCGCAGGTACCAGATGTGCACGACCGGCGCGGCGAGCTCGATGTGGCCCATCCGCTCGCGGCGCACCTTGGACCGCGTGACTTCGACGCCACAGCGCTCGCAGATGATGCCCTTGAATCGGACGCGCTTGTACTTGCCGCAGTAGCACTCCCAGTCCTTCGTCGGACCGAAGATCTTCTCGCAGAAGAGCCCGTCCTTCTCCGGCTTGAGCGTGCGGTAGTTGATGGTCTCCGGCTTCTTGACCTCGCCGTTCGACCACATGCGAATCGAGTCCGCAGTCGCGAGACCGATCCGCAACTGGTCAAAGTTGTTCACATCAAGCATGTGTGCTCCTGTGGGGGGTGCTCGAGGGGGGCGGCTCCCGCCGGTCCCCCTCGACTCCGATCGATCCGGCTCCGCCGGTCGATCGGGACAGATCTGTCAGTGCTCGCCGAGGGCGAGCGCCATCAGCTCGCCGACGAACCTCTGGTTCGGCGGCGATCAGTAGCTCGTCCTTTCACGACGTCGTTCGTCTTCTTCGTCGCTGCCGCGCTCGGGACGTGAGATGTCGATGCCGAGCTCTTCGGCAGCTCGGAACACGTCCTCGTCGAGCTCGCGCATCTCGATCTGCTCACCGGCCACCGAGAGCACCTCGACGTTGAGGCACAGGGCCTGCATCTCCTTGATGAGCACCTTGAAGCTCTCGGGGATGCCGGGCTCGGGAATGTTCTCGCCCTTGACGATCGCTTCGTACACCTTCACGCGACCGAGGACGTCGTCGGACTTGATGGTCAGCAGCTCCTGCAGGCAGTACGCCGAGCCGTAGGCCTCGAGCGCCCAGACCTCCATCTCACCGAAGCGCTGGCCGCCGAACTGGGCCTTCCCACCCAACGGCTGCTGCGTGATCATCGAGTACGGGCCGGTCGACCGCGCGTGGATCTTGTCGTCCACGAGGTGGGCCAGCTTCAGGATGTACACGTAGCCGACGGTGATGGGGTTGTCGTAGCGCTCACCGGTCCGACCGTTGTAGAGGGTCGCCTTGCCGTCGGCCTGGATCATCCGGCCACCGTCGCCGTAGTGCTCGTCGATGGCCTCGGGTTGCAGGTGCTCGAAGATCTGTTGGATCGTCGGATGATCGCCGGCGTCCTCCTCCTCGTCCCAGTGGGCGCCGTCGAAGACCGGTGTGGCGATGAAGGTCGCGGGCGGCGTGTTGGAGCGCGTCTTCGCTTCCGTGCCCCGCACGGCCTCCTCGCCGACCGCGCCGCTCTTCGGCGTCGACTCGCCCCAACCCCATCGCGCCGCATAGCCGAGGTGCGCCTCGAGCACCTGCCCCACGTTCATGCGGGACGGGACGCCGAGCGGGTTGAGGATGATGTCGACGGGGGTGCCGTCCGCGAGGTGGGGCATGTCCTCGATCGGCAGGATCTTGGAGATCACGCCCTTGTTGCCGTGCCGGCCGGCGAGCTTGTCGCCGACGCTGATCTTCCGCTTCTGGGCCACATAGACCCGGACCAGCTGGTTGACGCCCGGCGGGAGCTCGTGGTGCTCGTCGCGGCTGAACACCCTGACGTCGATGATCTTGCCCTCTTCGCCGTGGGGCACCTTGAGGCTGGTGTCCCGCACCTCTCGGGCCTTCTCACCGAAGATGGCGCGCAGCAGGCGCTCCTCGGGCGTGAGCTCGGTCTCGCCCTTCGGGGTGACCTTGCCCACCAGCACGTCGCCGGGGCCGACCTCGGCGCCGACGCGGATGATGCCCCGGTCGTCGAGATCCTTCAGGATCTCCTCGGAGAGGTTCGGGATGTCGCGCGTGATCTCTTCGGGACCGAGCTTCGTGTCGCGGGCGTCGATCTCGTGCTCGTGGATGTGGATCGACGTCAGAGCGTCATCGCGCACGAGGCGCTCGGACAGGATGATCGCGTCCTCGAAGTTGTAGCCCTCCCACGGCATGAACGCGACGAGGAGGTTCTTGCCGAGCGCCAGCTCGCCGCTGTCAGTAGACGGGCCGTCGGCGAGAACGTCGCCCTTCTTCACTCGATCGCCTTCACGCACGAGCGGCTTCTGGTTGATGCTCGTGTCCTGGTTCGACCGCTCGAACTTGAGCAGGCGCTCGTGCTTCCTGCGGCCGTTCTTGTACTCGATGACGAGATGGTCGCCGTCGATCTCGACGATCGTGCCGTCGTCCTCGGCGAGGAGCATGTCGGCCGCGTCGCGCGCCGCCTTCGCCTCGACGCCGGTGCCGACGTACGGCGCTTCTGCCTGCACGAGCGGGACGGCCTGCTTCTGCATGTTGGCGCCCATCGAGCGCGCGGTTGGCGTCGTCGTGCTCGAGGAACGGGATCAGCGAAGTGGCCACGGAGACGATCTGCTTCGGCGACACGTCCATGAGCTGGACCTCTTCGGGTGGCACCGAGGAGATCTCGGTGGTCGCTGCGAAGTAGATGTCGCGCTCGAGCTGCAGGCGCAGGTCGGACAGCGAGGTCGCCTGGGGCGAGCGCCGCGCGAGCACGCGCTCCTCCTTGAACGTGCCGTTCGCGTTCAACGGCGCGTTGGCCTGGGCGACGATGTACTCCTCCTCCTCGTCTGCAGCGAGGTAGGCGATCTCGTCGGTGACCTTGCCCTTCTCGACCTTGCGGTACGGCGACTCGATGAACCCGAACTCGTTCACCCGCGCGTACGTCGAGAGCGCTCCGATGAGGCCGATGTTCGGGCCCTCGGGAGTCTCGATCGGGCACATACGGCCGTAGTGCGAGAAGTGCACGTCGCGGACCTCGAAGCCGGCCCGCTCTCGCGACAGACCACCCGGGCCCAGCGCGCTGAGGCGGCGGCGGTGGGTCAGCCCGGACAGCGGGTTGACCTGGTCCATGAACTGGCTCAACTGGCTGGTGCCGAAGAACTCCTTGATCGCGGCGACCACCGGCCGGATGTTGATGAGGGTCTGCGGCGTGATCGCCTCCACGTCCTGCGTGGTCATGCGCTCCTTGACGACGCGCTCCATGCGGGACAGCCCGATGCGCACCTGATTCTGGATCAGCTCACCGACAGAGCGGATGCGACGGTTGGCGAAGTGGTCCTGGTCGTCGAGGCGATAGCCCGGCGCGCCATTGGCGAGGTGCAGGAGGTAGCTCGTCGCCGCGAGAACCTCGCAGCGACTCAGCACCGGCTGGTTCGGATCAGGCGTATCGACTAGGTCGGCAGGAAGGTTGAACAGCTCGGGCAGCTTGGCAACTTCCGCGCCGAGCTTGCGGTTGAGCTTGTAACGGCCGACACGTGACAAGTCGTAGCGGCGGCTCTCGAAGAACGCGTTGCGGAAGTAGGCGCGGGCCGACTCGACCGAAGGCGGCTCACCGGGACGGGCACGCTTGTAGATCTCGACGAGCGCCTCGTCCTGGGTCGGCGCGATGTCGCGGTCCTTCTCCCACTGACCCTCGAGGAAGTCGAAGTGACGTACGAAGCTCTCGAGGAACCCGGGCGCGTTCTCCTCGTCGTAGCCGAGGGCGCGCAGCAGCACGAACAGCGAAAGGCGACGTTTGCGCGCGACGCGGGTGCCCGCGGTGACGTCCTTGCCGGGCTTCTGCTCGACGTCGAACTCGATCCACTCGCCGCGGTACGGGTGGATGGTGCCGGTGACGAGCTGATGCTTGGCCAGGTTGCGCAGACGGAATCGCTCGCCGGGCTGGAAGATCACACCGGGGCTGCGCACGAGCTGCGACACGACGACGCGCTCGGTGCCGTTGATCACGAAAGTGCCCTTGTCCGTCATCATGGGGAAGTCGCCCATGAAGACGGTCTGCTCCTTGATCTCGCCCGTGGTGTGGTTCGCGAAGCGCGCCCGGACGAAGATCGGAGCGGAGAAGGTCATGTCCTTCTCCTTGCACTCCTCCACCGAGAACTTGGGGGGCGGCCGGAGGTCCTCGTCGTCTGCGTCGAACTCCAACTCGAGTTGAAGCGTCTCGGTGAAGTCCTTGATCGGGCTTATGTCCCGGAAGGTCTCCGCGAGCCCCTGGTGCAGGAACCAGTTGAAGGACTCGCGCTGGATGGCGATCAGGTCAGGAAGCGGCAGTGCCTCGTCGAGGTTCGCGAACGAGTAGCGCTGCCGGGCTGCGGTGCGAGAAGACAAGTGACCTAGCTCCCAGGGGTGCGTGGCGGCTGGAAGCCGAGGCCGTTCGGGCGCGACGAAGCCGGAGAACTGAGTTCCGGGACGGAGGCGCGGAGCGGCACGGCAACCCAGCAGCCTAGGGCACGACGCGAAGAAGAGCAACCCGTCGGACTCGCCCGACGAGACACCCCGTTCTGTCCGGCCCCGAAAGGCCGCCGAATTGCGAGGACAGTAGGACGAACGCCCGATGAGGTCAAGCCTTGACGGACTCGGTGAGATGTGCTCGCAGGTCCACGAGGGTCCGGGCGTCCACCCCCGCCGGGCCGGCGAGGTAGCCCTCGATGGACCCGTGGCGGGCTTCGAGGGCGGCGATCGTGGCGGCCATCACCGGCGCCTGCGCCGTGAGGAACGGCAGCACTGCGTCGACATCGACGCCTGCCGCCTCGAGTTGCGGACGGAGGACGACGAGTCGCTTGCTCGAGCGGAAATGCGTTGTCAATTCGTAGTCGCGGGCGATCTCGTCGTCTGGCACACCGAGCGCGCCGAGCAACAACATCGCCATGAGACCGGTTCGGTCCTTGCCTGCGGTGCAGTGGAAGACCATGGGATGGTTTGCGGGATCGGCGGCGTGGATCAATGCGATCCCGAACTCCCACGCTGCCTCTTCGAGGATCTTCTCGTACGTCGCCGCGACTTCGTCAGCTCTGTACGACGTGATCTCGCCGGACTGAATCCGTTCGATCACGGTGGTACCCGCAACGTCGTCGCCGATCGGAAGACGTTGATGGCGCAACTCGGCGTGATCGGGCAATCGACTCGGCGCGAGGTCGACCTCGCGGTCGATGCGGAAGTCGATGACCAGACGGATGCCGAGCTCGGCGACGAGATCGAGATCGGCATCTGTGAGTTGGTCGAGCCCGTCGCTTCGGTACACGCGTCCCCAACGCGTCACGCATCCGTCCGACGTCTCGTAGCCCCCGAGGTCGCGCCAGTTCAACGCACCCTCGAGTGCGATGAGCCGCTTGCGCTCGCGCTCACGCTCACTCATGCTCGCCCGCCTCTCCCGTTCTGGCGTGCATCAGCCACACAGGATGTAGCCAACGCACGCCGGTTCGAGCGGGGATTACTTGAGCTCGACGGTGGCGCCAGCTTCTTCGAGCTGTGCCTTCGCCTTCTCGGCGTCTTCCTTGGAAGCGTGCTCGAGCACGGGCTTGGGGGCGCTGTCGACGAGGTCCTTGGCCTCCTTCAGGCCGAGGCTCGTCAGCGCGCGCACCTCCTTGATCACTTGGATCTTCTTTTCGCCCGCGGCTGCGAGGACGACGTCGAACTCGTCCTTCTCCTCCTCGGCCGCCGCGGCACCGTCACCGCCACCGGCGGCCCCCGGCATCGGCCCGGCGAACGCGGCCATGGGCGCGGCGGCGGTCACGCCGAACTTCTCCTCGAAGTCCTTCAGCAGCTCGCTCAGTTCGAGCACGCTCATGCTCGCGATCGCGTCGAGAATTTCGTCCTTGGTCAGGGTTGCCATGTTCAGCTCTCCTCGGTGTCGGCGGCGGGCTCGACCGCCGGCGTGTCGGTCTCTTCGGTCGATTCGGTCGGTTCTGTCTCGGGAGGCCCGCCGCGCTCGTCGAGCAAGGCCTTCAGCCCGTACGCGAAGTTGCGGGGCAGTGCCTGCAGCAGACTCGCGAATTGTTGCAGCGGCGCTGCCATGGCGCCCGCGACTTGTCCGAGCAACACGTCGCGCGACGGCAGGTCTGCCAGCGCTCGGACTTCGTCGGCGCCCAGCGGCGTCCTGCCCAGCAGTCCGCCCTTGAGGATCAGCGCCGGATTGGTTCGCGCGCTGTCGCGAAGTGCTTTCGCCACCGCCGCCGCGTCGCCGTCCACGAACGCGATCGCGGTAGGGCCGGTGAGCAGTTCCTCGATGTCCAGGCCGAGGTCTCGGGTAGCGAACCGCACGAGCGTGTTCTTGTAGATCTTGTACTCGCCGCCGGCCTCGCGCAGCGCTCGTCGCAGCTGCGAGATGGCAGCGACGTTGAGACCTCGGTACTCGGTCAGCAACGCGGCGCTGGCGGCGGAGAACCGCCCCTTGACTTCATCGACCACGGCGACCTTCTCGGGTCGGGGATCGTCCACTGGCACCTCCTCTCGTTGTCTCGGTCGGGCTCGCGTACGGCGCGGCCACGACCGAGTGAGTCCTCGGAGGTGTCCGCCTCGTCAGGCGGCCGTTCGGCCTTTCAGCGCTCGAGCGAGCGCACCGGATGTCTTCGGCGAGCAGTTGGGTTGTGTCGGGTGGAAAGGCTACGAAGCTGCGAGTTCTTCTCGCAAACGGTTGGGATCCACGTTGACGCCGGGACCCATCGTCGGCGCCACGGTGATGCTCTTGATGTAGCGACCTTTCGCCGATGCCGGCTTGGCTCGTTGCAGCTCGTCGAGCACGGCGCGGAAGTTGGTGATGAGCGCCTCGGTCGGGAAACTCACCTTGCCGATCGGAACGTGGACGTTGCCGTAGCGATCGGTGCGGTACTCGACCTTGCCGCCTTTGAACTCACCGACCGCCTTGCCGACCTCGGCGGTGACGGTGCCCGTCTTCGGGTTCGGCATCAAGCCCCTCGGGCCGAGAGTCCGACCGAGCCGGCCGACGAGGGGCATGAGGTCAGGGGTGGCGATGGCGACGTCGAAGTCGAGCATCCCGCCTTCGATCTGCGCGGCGAGATCATCCGCACCGACGATGTTGGCCCCCGCGGCACGGGCTTCGGCGGCGGCGTCACCGGCGGCGAACACAGCCACCCGTACGTCCTTGCCCGTGCCCGACGGAAGCGCCACGGTGCCGCGCACGATCTGATCGGCCTTGCGCGGATCGACACCGAGCCGCACAGCGAGCTCGATCGTTTCGTCGAACTTCGCCTTTGACGTGCGCTTGCAGACGTCGATCGCCTCCGCAGGCGACATCAGCGCCTCCGTGTCGAACGACCTCATGGCGTCGAGGTAGTGCTTTCCGTGGCGCGGCATCAGACGACCTCGATCCCCATCGAGCGGGCCGTGCCCGCGACCTGCTTCTTGGCGGCTTCGAGATCGTTGGCGTTCAGGTCGGGCATCTTCGTCTTCGCGATCTCGGCGAGCTGCGCGTCCGTGACCGTTCCCACCCCGTCACGGCCCGGAGCCTCCGCACCCTTGTCGATGCCCGCTGCTTGACGCAGGAGCACCGGCGTGGGCGGCGTCTTCAGGATGAACGTGAACGATCTGTCCTCGAAGATCGTGATCTCGACCGGAACGATCGTGCCGCGCTGGTTCTCGGTCTGCGCGTTGTACATCTTGCAGAAGTCCATGATCGCCACACCGTGAGGGCCGAGGGCCGTGCCGACGGGCGGCGCAGGCGTTGCCTGCCCCGCGGGGATCTGGATCTTGACGACTGCCGCGACCTTTTTCTTCGCCATGTTGTCTGCCTCGCTCCGGGCTACGCCCTGCGCTCGGGTGCGGCTCGTCGCTGGCGCTTCCCTCGCCGCGCGAACGCAACTCGACCTGTGATTTCCATGTTGTTTGCCTCGCTCCGGGCTACGCCCTGCGCTCGGGTGCGGCTCGTCGCTGGCGCTTCCCTCGCCGCGCGAACGCAACTCCATCTGTGATTTCCATGTTGTCTGCCTCGCTCCGGGCTAGGCCCTGCGCTCGTCGCTGGCGCTTCCCTCGCCGCGTGCGCGCAACCGAATCTTGTTGTCTTCCATGCCTTGCTTCTTCTTTCGAGCGAGTGAGTCTTGCAGTGAGCCCTAGAGCTTCGCTACCTGGCTGAACTCGAGCTCGACCGGAGTCTCGCGACCGAAGATGTTGACCAGCACCTTGAGCTTCAGCTGATCCTCGTTGATCTCGATGATCTCGCCGGAGAAGTCCGCGAAGGGACCCTCTCGAACCCGGACGGTCTCGCCGTTCTCGTATTCCAGCCGCGGCTTGCCCCGCTTGGCGGCGACCTCCGCGTCACCGGTCGCTACGAGGAGGAACTTCTCGACGTCGCGACGGGACAGTGGTGAGGGCTTGGAGCCGGCGCCGACGAAGCCGGTGACGCCTGGCGTGTTGCGGATCACATACCACGAGTCGTCGTCGAGATCGCAGCGCACCAAGAGGTAGCCCGGGAAGACCTTCTTCTGGACGACCACCTTCTTGCCGTTCTTGAACTCGATGACGTCTTCCATGGGGATGACGACTTCGTGGATGCGCTCCTCCATGTTCATCGAGGAGATGCGGGCTTCGAGGTTCTGCTTGACCTTCTTCTCGTAACCCGACTGCGTGTGGACGACGTACCACCGTCCCGGACGGTCGTACGGACTCTCGACCGGCGGGGCGGCCTGCTCGTCGAGGAGGTCGTCGGAGTCGATGACGTCGCCGTCGGAGACCTCGCCGTCGGAGACGTCGCCGTCGGGGACGTCGCCGTCGGAGACTTCGTCGTCGGTGTCGGGTTGCACCTCGTCGTCGACGAGAACGGACGACGTGCCTTCGTCGTCGGCGTCGGTATCCACCTGGTCTTCGAAGTCGCTCATGTCATGCGTTGTACAGCCGGAGGACGAATTCGCCAAAGAAGTAGTCGAGTGCCCCGACGAACGCCGTCAGGATCACGATCGCGACGAGCACGATGATCGAGTAGTTGATGGTCTCGGACTTGGTCGGCCACGCCACCTTGCGCAGCTCGGCCCGGACCTCCTTGACGAACTCGCGCGGGCCGGTCCGCTTCTCACGGGCCTCGGGTCGCGGCGCCGGCTGCTGGCGGCGGCGTTCGCGGGTGGGTGCACCGTCCTCGGTCACCTGACCTTGGCGCTGCAGCATTCGCTTGGTTTCTCGGTTCATCGCCATGGCGGCTGGCCTTGTTGTCGAGAGCTCCGGTTCTTCCGGACGCGGCGGCTACGCAGGGCAGGAGGGACTCGAACCCCCAACCGCCGGTTTTGGAGACCGGTGCTCTTCCAATTGAGCTACTGCCCTCTGGGGAGGTTCGAACTCGCGGACAGACACGCTACCACCAGCCCACGATGTGCGAACTCCGGGTCGCTATCCGGCGAGGCTCACGCGGCCCTTGCGGCCACGAGTGGCGATGAGGATGGCGCCGGCGGCGCCGGCGGTGGCCGCAGCCGCGATGCCACCCATGTAGGCCATGCGCCGGCCCGTCAGCATCGAGCGGACCGCGCGACGCTCGCCGGCCTCCTCGAGCGTGGCGAGGATGTCGGAGAGCAGGCCCGGCGCCGGCTCGAGCACTTCCGTCCGCAGCGCGTGGAGGGCGCGGAGCAGCTTGCGGTACTGGACGAGCTCGGCCTGGCAGCGCAGGCAGCGGTCGACGTGACGCCGCGCCGGCCGGTCGAGAACCAAGGAGCCCTCCGCCACGTCGGACAGCAGTTCCGTCACCTCGTCACACCGCACGTGCGTCACCTTCCTCACGGCCCTGGCCCCGAGGGGGGTACAGGTTCTCCCGCAGCTTCTTCCGCGCCCGATGCAGCCGCACCTTGGCGGCCGACTCGGAGATGCCCAGCTCTGCCGCGATGGCCTCGTGGGGGAGGTCGTAGACATCTCGCAGCACGACCACGGCCCGCAACCGTGGCGGCAGCGCTCGCAGCGCGACGCCGAGGCGGTCGCGGGTGGCACGGGCGTCGGTCCGGGCAGCCGGGTCGACGTCGGGATCCGTGTCGACCACAGGCGCGTCGTCCGCGAGCTCGTCGTGGCGATGCTTGGCCCGCCGTCCGAGATACGTCGACGCACAGTTCGCCGTGATGCGGTACAGCCACGTGGTGAACTGTGCATCGCCTCGGAACCGCTTCAGGCCCCGGAAGGCCCGTAGGTACGACTCCTGCACCACGTCCCGAGCGTCCTCCTCGTCGCCGGTCAGCCGGTACGCGAGCGTGTACGTGTCGGCGTACGTCGCTCGGACCAGCGCTTCGAATGCCTGCTGGTCGCCGGCTGTGGCGGCGATCACCAGTTCGGTGAGATCACCGACATGTTGAGGCATACCGGGCCTTCTGACCTGAGGGGATGGCGGGAAGTTACCTACTGGTAGGGAACGTGCAGAGCTAGCGGGTCTCCTTGTGGAGGGTGTGCTGGCGGTCCCAGCGGCAGTACTTCTTCATCTCGATGCGCTCGCGGTCGTTCACCTTGTTCTTCTCGGTGATGTAGTTGCGGCGCTTGCACACCGTGCACTCGAGGGTGACGGCGATGCGCTTCTCATTGGCCTTGCTTGCCATTGCTCCAGTCTCCCTTACTTCAAGATCTTGGTGACGCGGCCGGCGCCGACGGTGCGGCCCCCTTCGCGGATGGCGAAGTTGAGGCCCTCGTCCATGGCGATGGGATGGATCAACTCCACCGTCATGATGGTGTTGTCCCCCGGCATGCACATCTCGGTCCCCTCCGGCAACGTGATCGTCCCCGTCACATCCGTCGTCCGGAAATAGAACTGGGGCCGATAGTTCGAAAAGAACGGCTTGTGCCGGCCGCCCTCCTCCTTCGTCAACACATACACCTGCGCCTCGAAATTGGTGTGCGGCGTGATCGACCCCGGCTTGGCCAACACCTGACCCCGCTCCACGTCCTCCTTCTTCGTCCCCCGCAACAACGCCCCGATGTTGTCCCCCGCCTGCCCCTCATCGAGGAGCTTGCGGAACATCTCCACCCCCGTACACACCGTCTTCTGGGTGGGGCGGATCCCCACGATCTCCACCTCGTCGCCGGTGTGGACCACTCCCCGCTCCACCTTCCCCGTCACCACCGTGCCCCGCCCGGTAATGGAAAACACGTCCTCGATGGGCATCTGGAACGGCTTGTCCAACTCCCGCGTCGGCTCCGGCACATACGAATCCACCGCCTCCATCAACGCCACCACCTGGCCCGCCGCCTCCGCATCGCCCTCCAACGCCTTCAACGCCGACACCCGCACCACCGGGATGTCATCCCCCGGGAACTCGTACTCCGTCAACAGCTCCCGCACCTCCAACTCCACCAACTCCAACAACTCCTCGTCATCCACCGCGTCGACCTTGTTCAACGCCACCACAATCGACGGCACCCCCACCTGACGAGCCAACAACACATGCTCCCGCGTCTGAGGCATGGGCCCATCCGTGGCCGCCACCACCAAAATGGCCCCATCCACCTGCGCCGCCCCCGTGATCATGTTCTTGATGTAATCCGCATGCCCCGGCATATCCACATGGGCGTAATGACGGTTGTCCGTCTCATACTCCACATGCGCAATATTGATCGTGATCCCCCGCTGCTTCTCCTCCGGCGCCTTATCAATCTCCTCGAACGCCGTCACCGCCACATCCGGATTCTTCTCGTGCAACACCTTCGTAATGGCAGCAGTCAACGTGGTCTTCCCATGATCAATATGACCCATCGTCCCCACGTTCAAATGCGGCTTCGTCCGCTCAAACTTCTGCTTCGCCATCTGTGATCCTCTTCGTCAAGTGTCGGTGTGGTTGTTGTGGCGGCGGCCGGAATCGAACCGGCGACACCTCGATTATGAGCCGAGTGCTCTAACCGTCTGAGCTACGCCGCCATGGGCTGGGTGCAATGCCGCGAGCGCGGCGTGCGAGCCCTCTGTGGGAATCGAACCCACGACACCAGCCTTACCATGGCTGTGCTCTGCCGACTGAGCTAAGAGGGCGGGTTGTCCAGGCTGCAAGCCTGTGGAGGATAGCCCTCTGCCTCTGCACCCCCAACGGCCGATCGGCCCGCCCGCTGGAGTTTTGCCACCTGAGCGCACACACTTGTGTCTTCGTCGAGCCGGCAACGCAGCAAGGGGGACGGATGCACGACCTCGTCATTCGAGCAGCCACGATTGCGGACGGGACCGGTCGTCGTCCGACCTTCGTGGGCGACGTGGCCGCGGACGGCCGCGAGATCTCCGAGGTCGGTGCCGTCGACGGCCGCGGTCGACGTGAGCTCGACGGGGACGGGTTGGTGCTCGCCCCGGGCTGGGTCGACATCCACACCCACTACGACGGCCAGGTGAGCTGGGATCCCGAGCTCACGCCGTCGAGCTGGCACGGCGTCACCACGGTCGTCATGGGCAACTGTGGTGTCGGCTTCGCGCCGGTGCGGCCGGGCAAGGAGGACTTCCTGGTCGAGTTGATGGAGAGCGTCGAGGACATCCCGGGCACCGCGCTGCACGAGGGCATCGACTGGGGCTGGGAGACGTTCGAGCAGTACCTCGACTCGCTCGACACGAAACGCACGGTGATGGACGTCGCCGCGCAGGTCCCGCATTGCGCGGTCCGCGCGTACGTCATGGGCGAGCGTGCCCACGACGACGCCACACACGATGAGATCGCGCAGATGGCAGGCGTGGTCGAGCGCGCCATGCGTGCGGGCGCCGCCGGCTTCAGCACGTCGCGCACCGTGTTGCACCGCTCGAGGCACGGCTACGTGCCCGGTACCGCTGCTCCCGCCGACGAGCTGGTCGCCATCGGTGGCGCCCTGGGAGCGGCCGGCCACGGGGTGTTCCAGATGGTGTCCGACACCGTCAGCACAGAACCTGAGCGGACGTGGATGGCAGACCTCGCTCGACGCACCGGCGCGACCGTCACGTACGCCTTGGCGCAGGCCCGTCCGGGTGCCGCCGAGTACCGCGACGCGCTCCGCCATGCAGAACGGCTCGCGGCCGAGGGGCTTCACGTCGTGCCTCAAGTGTCGTCGCGACCGACCGGCATGCTCTTCGGGCTGCAATCGTCGCTGCACCCGTTCATCACCCATCCGACTTACCGCTCGATCGTGCACCTGCCGCTGGCGGAGCGGGTCGAGAGGTTGCGCCAACCCGAGGTGCGGTCCGCTCTGCTGACCGAGGAACCGGGCACGACGAGCGTGATCGCCATCGCGCTCATGTCGAGATGGGGACAGTTCTTCCCGCTCGGCGACCCGCCGGACTACGAGCCGCCGCCGGAGAGCAGCGCGGCCGCGGTTGCCGCGCACGAAGGTCGGCGGCCGCAGGAAGTCATGCTCGATTGGATGCTCGAACGTGACGGCACCGCTCTGCTGTTCGCGCCGCTGGCCAGCTACGCAGACGGCGACCATGAGGCCTTGCGCGAGATGATGACCCACCCGCGGACCGTGCTCGGCCTCGGTGACGGCGGCGCGCACTGCGGGCTGATCTGCGACGCGAGCATGACGACGTATCTGCTGACCCATTGGGCCCGCGACCGCCACCGCGGCCAACGTCTGCCGCTCGAGCAGGTCGTGCACCTGCAGACGGCGCGTCCCGCCTCCGTCTACGGCTTCGACGACCGCGGCACCATCGAGCCGGGCAAGCGAGCCGACCTCAACCTGATCGACCTCGAGGCCATGCGACTCCACCCGCCCGAGATGGTCAACGACCTGCCGGCAGGTGGCCGCCGGCTCATCCAGCGCGTCGACGGCTATCGCGCGACGGTCGTGGCCGGGGAAGTCACGTTCGAGGAAGGTGAGGCAACGGGCGCGCGGCCGGGGCGCCTCGTGCGTTTCCGCTAGATGGAAATCCGGCTGGCGACGCTCGACGACAACGAGGCGATACGCGCCATCTACAACGCCGAGGTCGTCGAGTCGACGGTGACGTTCGACCTCGTGCCCCGTTCTGTTGCGCAGCAACGCGAGTGGCTGTCTGCCCGATCCGGCGCGCATGCGGTGCTCGTCGCCGCGGACGGCGGCGAGGTCGTCGGCTTCGGTTCCCTGTCCCCGTATCGCGATCGCCCGGCCTACAGCACCAGCGTCGAGGACTCCGTGTACGTGCGACGCGATCGCCAGGGTCAGGGAATCGGCAAGGTGCTGCTCGAGGAGCTACTTCGGCTCGCGACTGCGCACGGCTTCCATGCGGTCATGGCTCGGATCGTCGGTGGCCACGAGGCGTCGATGGCGCTGCACCGCGCCGCCGGTTTCGAGCTCGTCGGGACGGAGCGCGAGATCGGGCGGAAGTTCGGGCGATGGTTGGACGTGGTCGTGATGCAGGCCTTGTTGTGACGCTGCGCCAAACGGTGCGTCCGGAGCAAGGAAGCGCCCGACCAACGGCAACTCCCAGAAGGACTCCGCCTTCGCCACGGCCACCGCGGAGCTGAGGAAGTTCTCCGGCGCGTCGTACACCGCGTAGCGCGGGCACCAGTCGGGATCGAACTTCGCGTTGTACTTCCACAACGACTCGATCTGCATCGACTCGCTCAGCCAGCCGAGCATGCGCCGTTCGATGCGGTGGCCGACGCGGGCCCCGCCTTCGTCGGCGAGCACAGAGCGCATCACCGCGAAGTTGAGGCCGAGGCCCCGCATGCCGTGTGCGCCGAGATGTTCGATCGTGCGCACGACCACAAAGTCGAGCAGCCCGTTCCAGTGCTTCTCGGCTTCGGAGCGGCGCATGAGATCGAGCGAGTAGCCGTCGATGTCCGGCGCCGGGACGAACTGGCAGAACGCGGCGGCTTCACCGGACGGCGCGAGGCACACTGCGAGCAACAGGCCTTCGTCATCGCGAGAGAACATTCGGCCCAAGGTCATGGAGAAGCCGCGCTCGACCTCGCCGCGCCGGCTCTCAGTCATGAGCATGCGCAACTCGCGCTCGAGCGCAGGGTCGAGGCGCGACGGATCGTGGAACTCGATGCGGTAGCCGTACTTCGCGATGCGGTTGACGGCCTGGCGCAGTCCTTTCATCCGTCCGCCCTCGAGATTGAACCGACGGACGTCGACGATGGCCTCGTCTCCGACGTAGAGGTCCCTCATCCCGCTGGCGCGATAGGTCGGCAGCCACGTCTCGGCAGCACCCATCACCGCGACCGGCCAGCCGTTTCCGTCGGCGAACTCGCGAAACGCTTGCCACGCCGCGGCGCGCTCGCACACGGGACCGATTGGGTCGGGCGACACGAGGCAGACACCGTTGTGCACCGCAAAGGCGACGAGAGTGTCCTTCCAGAACCAGTGCTGTTTGTCATCGCGTAGGGCGAAGTACGACAACGTGTCGCCGCCGTACCGCCGCACGAGTTGGCGGGCCCGCGCGCGCTCGTGCGGCGTGTTGTACCGCGCCACGACTGGGCGGAACACGAGCCAGGCGGCGACGGCAACGAGCGTGAGTCCGACTGCGCCGAGGGTCGGGGTGAGGAAACGTCCTCGACCGCCGGGGATGGCGATGTCCCGGTCGCCCACGAGCCGCTCCGCGACTGCAGTCATGGCTTGACCGAACGACAGGTGGGTGCGCCGGCCCAACCAGATCACGGTTGCCGTGCCGGTGAGGATGGCGATCAGCGCGCCGCCCGCGAGCGTTGCGAACGCCCGACTGATCGAGGCGCGTCGGCACCCGCGGTGAACGCTCCTCGCTTGACGATGAGAAAGGCGAGCACTGCGAAGGCAGCCGCGGCTTCCTCGACGTCGAGACCCTTGACGATGTGAAGGATGGCGGAGAGTGCGGTGATGCCCACAGCGAGCATCCACGCGTGCCGCTGGCCGCGTCGTACGCCCCAGCTCAACACGAGGAGCGCGATCCCGGCGGCGGCGACGAGGGCAGATGCGGTCTCGGGCACGGCGATGGGCACGAGGTCGCGGATGACGTCGAGGCGGCTGCTGAGGGGCGGCGTGATTGCCGACAGAAGGTTCAAGACACCGGCGATGGCCAGGATGGCGCCCGCCTGTCGGCGGGTTCGGCGCCGGCCGAGGTCCGCGTAGACCGGCGTGGGCCAGTCGTTGCCTCCGGGGAACGTAGACACCACTGCCGGCTTCGGCACTGGTTCGGGACTCGGGCGCAAGGCGATGCGCTGACTCAGCGACGGGTTGGAGATGTCCACGCGCGAGTACAGGAGCCGGGCGTGGAGATCGGCGCCCGCTTCGAGCTCGACCCAGGACAGCTGGCGCTCCTCCACCAGGACCGTCGGCAGTCCCCATCGGCGTGCTTGCGGGCGGACGACGACGCCGCCGCTCCCGTTGTTCGCATAGAAGCCATTGCCGAGCCAAGTGAGCTCGGGCTTGCGGGTCGAACCCGTCACGAGTCCGGCGTGCCCGTCACCGATGAGTCGTTCGGCCTCCGACCGGGCGTCGTCGTTGCCGTCGTCATCGCTTCCGAACCGGTTGCCGTGCTCGACTCGCACGATCCGCTCACCAACGCCGGTGGCGATCCGCAGCTCGGCGGCCAGCGCGATGTCCGCGCCGTACTTCGCCCGCAGCCCGGCCGCGCCTTTGCTCCCGGGAGCGGCGAGGTCGTGGTCGCTGGTCCCCGCGAGGATCACCATGTGCCCTCCCTCTCCGGCGACGAACCGCTCGAGGGCCGATGCGAGTCGGGGGTGCGCGTCGAGGATGCGAACGGCGTCGTGCCGGGCGTCGCCGGTGGAGTCGAACGCGTTGCCATTGAGCACGACGAGTCCCGGACCGATCCATGCATCGAGCGCCGCGGCCAGCTCGGAAGCGACGGCGAGCGAGTCACCGGTCGGTCGGGGAGTCAGATGCAGGTCGCCCGCGATGACAACGCGGGTCGCGGCGGCGACGTCGATCGTCGCCAGCTTCGGAACGATCTTCGCCGCAGATCGATCAGAGGGGTTCATGACGTGTGGGGTGGGCCGGGAAGGATTCGAACCTCCGTAGCCGAAGCGACTGGTTTACAGCCAGTTCCCTTTGTCCACTCGGGCACCGACCCAGGAAGCGTGGAGGATAGCTGCCGGCGCGTAGGGTCCTCCTATGCCGAGTTTTGACGTCGTCTCCGAGGTGGACCTGCAAGAAGTACGCAACGCGGTCGACCAGGCCGGCCGCGAGCTGCACACACGATTCGACTTCAAGGGTACTGACTCGCAGGTCGAGCTGGGAAGCGGGGAGATCCGCCTGAAGTCGTCGACGGACGACCGGCTGAAGGCGGTGCGTCAGGTGCTCGAGGAGAAGCTGGTGCGCCGGAACGTGTCCCTCAAGGCGATCGACTTCGGGAAGGTGGAAGAGGCCTCGGGGGGAACCGCCCGGCAGACCGCCAAGATCGTGGCCGGCATCTCGAGCGAGAAGGCCCGCGAGGTCAACAAGAAGATCAAGGAGTCCGCCCCGAAGGGCATCCAGTCACAGACGCAAGGCGAGCAGGTCCGGGTCACGGGCAAGAAGCGTGACGATCTCCAAACGGTCATCGCCGCCTTGAAAGAACACGACTTCGGGATCCCCCTGCAGTTCACCAACTTCCGGGACTGACTGCTGGTCGATCCGACTTGTTCGGTCGACCAGCGAGTGTTGTCAGCGCCGTCCGAAGGACGGCACCTCAGAACCGAACGGAAAGGCTCTGCCTTTCCGTTCGAGCTTTCAGGCGACCCACTCGCGGCTGCGGAGACGGGCGATGCGGTCCTCGGTCGGCGGATGGGTGCGGAAGAGGTTGGCGAACTGAATCTTCCGTCCCGTCAACGGGTTGACGATGTACGCCTGCGCGTGCGCGGGGTCGACGTTCATCGGGATCTGCTTCGCCGAGCTCTCGATCTTGGCCAGCGCCTGCGCCAATGGTTCGCCGTCGCCGAGCAACTTCGCGCCGGAGCGGTCGGCCTCGTACTCGCGGCTGCGGCTCAATGCCATCTGCAGCAGTCCCGCTGCGATCGGAGCGAGGATGGCCATGGCAAGGATGCCGATGACGTTCCCTCCGTCTCGATCGCGGTCTCCACCGAACATCGCGCCCCACATCGCCATGCGGGCGACGAACGTGATGACCAGGGCAAGCGCGGCAGCGACCGAGCTGATGAGGATGTCGCGGTTGCCGACGTGGCTGATCTCATGGGCGAGGACACCCTTCAGCTCGTCCCAGCTGAGGACTTGGAGGATGCCTTGCGTGACGGCCACGGCGGCATGATTCGGGCTGCGGCCGGTCGCGAAAGCGTTGGGCTGCATCTCGGGGCTGACGTAGAGCTTCGGCATCGGCATGTCCGCCTTCTGCGCCAGCTCACGGACGATCGCGTAGTACTGCGGATACTCCTGCTCGGTGACCGGTACAGCGCGGGCCGCCTTGATGGCGAGGCTGTCGCTGAACCAGTAGGAGCCGCCGACGACGGCGAGGGCGATCACCAGCCCGATGATCAGGCCCACCTGCCCGAACAGCGACCCGATGCCCAGGATCAAGGCGCCCATCAATGCCAGCAGCGCGGCCGTCTTGACGTTGTTCTTCATGTTCGTTCTCACTTTGCGCCCGGGTGGGCGCTTGTCCAAAACGGTAGCCCTCGCTGGCGAAAATCGGGTTCAGGGGGGATGGCCCCTCAGATCCAACCTTTGCGACGGAAGTAGACGAGCTGGGTCACCGTGGACAGGATGATGAGGAACCACGAGAATCCGTAGCCGTGGCCCCACACCAGCTCTGGGATCACACGGAAGTTCTGGCCGTAGACGCCGACGATGAAGGTGGGCGGGAGGAAGATCGAAGCGACGATCGTCAGTCGCTTCACGACCTCGTTCTGGTCGTTGGCCACCTTTGACTGGTAGTAGTCACGGACGCCGCCGATCAGGTCGCGCGCTGCCTCCACCCCTTCGCTCGCACGCAGCAGCTTGTCGTAGGCCGATCCGAAGTGGAGCTCGACATCGTGAGGGAACAGCTCCTCGGCGTCTTCGATCTCGACCCGGCCGTCGACGACGGCGCGCGCCGCGTCGCGAGTGGGTGCCAGCGTCCGGCGGATGCGCAGCATGTCACGACGCAGCGTTGACAGCCGCTTGCGGACCTTGTCGCTCGACGACTTGTCGACGTTGTCCCCGAGCTCGTCGATCTCCTCCTCGAGCTCGTCGATCTCCTCCTGGAGGTCGTCGACCATGTGGAGAAAGCGTTCGGCCACTTCGTCGACGATCTCCCAGGCGACCATCCCCGCCGACTGTCGGCGGTCGGCCTCGATGACCTCGCTCAGGTCGATCGGCCTGCCGTCGGGTGGCGTCTTGCGGACCGACAGGACCAGGTGGCGCGCCAGGAGCAGGTCGACCTCCTGGTAGTACACACGGTCCTCTTCGTGCACGATCACTGGGACAAGCAGCACGCCGAACACGTACGAGCCGTGCGACTCGAGCTTCGGACGCTGCTCGTTCGCGTGCGTTTGCGGGGCCAGGAGCACCTCGAGGGCCTGGGAGTGCACCGCGGTCGGCCAGCTCCGGCGCAGCTCCTCCTCGTCAGGATCGAGCAGATCCACCCACTCGCACGTGCCCTTCGTCTGCATCGACTCTTACCGTAACCATGGCGACGTGCGCCGACCGTCCTTCTCGCTCACTCCTCGCTAGGCGACTCGGCCGCGCGCTTCTTGATCTCGTCGACGACCGCGGGATCGGCGAGCGTCGTCGTGTCGCCGAGATCCCGGCCCTCTGCGACGTCGCGGAGCAGGCGGCGCATGATCTTGCCCGAACGGGTCTTGGGCAGTTCGTCGGTGAAGATCAGCGTCTTCGGGCGTGCAGTCGGGCCGATCTTCTTGGCGACGTGCTGGCGCAGCTCCTCGCCGAGCTCCGTGCTCGTCTCCGTGCCGCCCTTCACGATGACGTACGCCATGATCGCCTGTCCCGTCATGTCGTCCTTGGCCCCGACGACCGCCGACTCAGCGACCTTGGGGTGGTCGACGAGTGCGGATTCGACCTCGGTCGTGGAGATGCGATGCCCCGACACGTTCATGACGTCGTCGACGCGACCCAGCAGCCAGAAGTAGCCGTCGTCGTCGATCTTGCAACCGTCACCGGCGAAGTAGCGACCGTCGAAGCGCGCCCAGTACGTGTCCTTGTACCGCTCTGGGTCGCCGTAGATGCCACGAAGCATCGAAGGCCAAGGGCGAGTGAGCGTCAAGTAGCCGCCACCGCGCTTGACGGGGTTGCCGTGGTCGTCGACGACCTCGGCACCGATGCCCGGCAACGCGAACGTGGCCGACCCGGGCTTCAACGTCGTCGCGCCTGGCAGAGGGCTGATCATGATGGCGCCGGTCTCCGTTTGCCACCAGGTGTCGACCACCGGACAGCGACCACCTCCGATGTGGGTGTGGTACCAGATCCACGCTTCTGGATTGATCGGCTCACCGACGCTGCCGAGCAGGCGCAACGACGAAAGGTCGTGCTTCTCGGGTTCTTGCGTGCCCCACTTCATGTACGTGCGAATGGCCGTGGGTGCCGTGTAGAGAATCGTTACGCCGTACTTCTCGACGATCGACCAGATGCGGTCGCGAGCGGGAGTGTCCGGCGTCCCTTCGTACATGACGGACGTGGCGCCGTTGGTCAGCGGTCCGTACACGATGTAGCTGTGACCGGTGACCCAGCCGATGTCGGCCGCGCACCAGTACACGTCTTCGTCCGGATGCAAGTCGAACACGTACTTGTGGGTGAACGCGACTTGCGTGAGATAGCCGCCCGTCGTGTGCATGATGCCTTTGGGCTTTGCCGTGGTGCCCGAGGTGTAGAGCAGGTAGAGCAAGTCCTCGGCATCCATGGGCTCGGGCGGGCACTCGTCGTCGATGTCCGGTGACGACATCAAGTCGTGGTACCAGTGATCGCGTCCGTCCTGCATTGCGACGTCTTCGTCGACGCGCTTCACGACGACGACGTGCTCGATCGAAGGCGTGTCGGCGAGCGCGATGTCGGCGTTCGTCTTGAGAAGCGCCGCCGCGCCGCGACGGAAGCCGCCGTCCGCGGTGACGAGCACCTTGCACTGGGCGTCGTTGATCCGGTCGGACAACGAGTCCGGGCTGAACCCGCCGAAGACGACCGAGTGCGGCGCACCGATGCGAGCGCAGGCGAGCATCGCGACGGGAAGCTCGGGGATCATCGGCATGTAGACGGCGACGCGCTCGCCCTTTTGCACGCCAAGCGACTTCAAGACATTGGCGAACCGCTGCACCTCAGCGAGCAACTCTGCGTACGTGATGGTGCGGGTGTCGCCGGGCTCGCCTTCCCAGTGGTACGCGATCTGGTCGCCCTTGCCGGCCGAGACGTGCCGGTCGAGGCAGTTGTGCGACACGTTGAGCTTGCCGCCGACGAACCACTTCGCGAACGGAAGGTGCCACTCGCAGATGGTGTGCCAGTCCTCGAACCAGTCGACGAGCTCGCTCGCTTGCTTCGCCCAGAAGCCTTGGTAGTCCTCGTCGGCCTCGTCGTAGAGGAACGGACTGGCGACGAGGCTGCGCTCCTTGAAGTCCTCTGGCGGCGGGAAGACGCGGTCTTCGACGAAGTAGTCCTCGATGGCAGCGCCGCTCGCCTGCTCGTCGGGCATGTTGTCCCCCTGGATGGTCGGTTCGGGCCTCGCGCTCGTCCGAGCCTAGGTTCTCGGTCATGTCGCTCGTTCTCGTCGATCATCCCCGTTCCGAGGTCGCCGTACTCACGATGAACCGACCGGAACGTCTGAACGCGATGTCGATCGAGCTGGTCAACGAGCTGTACGAGGCACTCTCTGCCGCGGGCGACGACAACACGTGCCGAGTGGTCGTGCTGACTGGTGCCGGACGTGCCTTCTCATCCGGACTCGACCTGAAGGACTACGGCGTCGTACCCAACATCGACGGCTTGCAGGTCGGGCAGATCGCTCAGCGCTCGATGCGCGCTTACTCGCGGCTGGTGCCGTTGATCCGCCACCTTCCCCAACCCGTGATCGCCGCGGTAGACGGTCCTGCCTTCGGCGGCGGCATGTGCCTGACATTGGCGTGCGAGTTGCGCATCGCGTCGGCGTCCGCCGTGTTCAACGCAACGGGGATCGTCAACGGGTTGACGTCTACGGAGATGGCGGCCTCCTATCTGTTGCCGCGACTCATCGGCGCAGCACACTCGAACGATCTCTTGCTCACGGGCCGTCGCATCGACGCCGGGGAAGCGTTCCGGATGGGACTCGTGTCACGAGTCACGGACGATGGCGCGGTGCTCGACGAGGCGCTGTCGATCGCAAGCCGCATCTGCGACTTCAGTGCCTACGGCGTCACGATGACCAAGGACGTCCTCTGGGTCAACCTCGAGACCACGAGCCTCGACTCCGCCATCGAGATCGAGGATCGCAACCAACTCATGTTGGGCTTCACCGAGAACCTGCCCGAAGCCATACGCGCTTTCGACGAAGGACGCCGACCCGTCTACACCGACGAACCCAGGAAGGGCATGTTTCTCGACTAGTCCCATTCGAGTACGGCGAATCCGCCGAGGCTTGCAGGGTCGGTGAGGGAGGTGGCTTCGTTGACGCGGCTTCGAGCGCGGACCGCCTCGAGATCGCCGATGTGCTTGCGCTCCTGCCAGATGCGCTTGCCTTCCTCGACGAGTTCGTCGATGCCGTGAGCGCGCAGCCACGTGGCTTGCGCCGTCACTCGTGCCGGCGCAGGCAACTGGTCGACCGCGACCTCGCAGGTGATGTCCTGGCTTCCCAGGTCGCGGAGAGGCTCGCGGCCTCGCCGGTGACCTTTGTAGGTCCGCAGCCATTCGCTCGCGTCACGGGAGGCCATCGATGCGGTGGTGTCCGCGTAGTCGAAGGCGACCACGGTGCCGCACTCGCGGGCGTCGCGCACCCAACGAGCGGCAGCGGTCTGGACCGGAACGCGCGCACCGTCTGCGGCGTCGATGTCCGGACCGTCGGCGGGAACCAGCGTCTCGACCAATGCATCACCTTCGAGGCCGACTCGCACCTCGTGCCATTGGCCATCACGTCGTTCGAGAACGTCGAACGGCAGGTTGTCGAGCAGCTCGTTCGCGAGGACGAATGCTGAACCGTGCAGCCGCGGCATCGAGTCGAGACTCACGACGATCGGCCCGGTCGCGACCTCAGGTGGATGGATGTCGCCGTCCTCGTCCTCGGCCCGATCCGGCGCGAACGCGAGCGCCGGATCCTCCAAGGACAGATGCTCCGCTTGGCGTGCTCGAAGCGCGGCCGAACGTTCGACGAGCACGTAGCGCAGCGCTGGCGCGCACGCCGGCTGCGCAGAGAGAACGGCTATGGCGAGGGTGCCGGCCCCGGCGCCCGCTTCGATGACCACGAACGGATCGGGCTCGCCGCGCTCCCGCCACCCGGCGTCCAACGCCCGTGCGACGACGGCGCCGAACAAGGGGCCGACTTCCGCCGACGTGATGAAGTCGCCTCGCCGACCGGCAGCGCCCCCGCTCGCGTAGAAGCCGTGCTCCGGGTCGTACAGCGCGAGATCCATGACCTCACTGAACGGCACCGGACCCCGCCGCCGGATCTCGTCCGCCACCCGCTGCTCGAGATGGTTCATCCCCCTCCGAACTCCGGGGAGAAACGGGCGCTATCGCGCCCACTTCCATCCAACATTCGCTCTAGGCGAAGGCGAACTGGGCCATGTCGCCGAGGCGGGCGACGAGTTGCGGGTACACGCCGACGACCACGACGCTGACGACGCAGATGGCGAGCGCACCGGCCAGCGCGGGCGGGACCCGGATCGGGGTGCGATCATCGTCGGGAGGATCTTGCATCCACATCGCCTGCGCGATTCGCGCGTAGTAGAAGAGCGCGATCACCGAGTTGACGCCGACGATCACGGCGAGCGAGTAGCCGGCACCTGTGCCGGCGTTGGCGGTCGCACTGAAGATCTCGAATTTGGCGAACCATCCGGCCAGCGGGGGGATGCCGGCGAGCGCGAACAGAAACACGGTCATCATCACGGTGAGCCCCGGGGCGTACTCGAACAAGCCGTTGAACGAGTCGAGCTGAGCCGATCTCGTCCTCCGCGCGACGGTGATGACGATGGCGAAGGCACCGAGGTTCATGGCCGCGTACACCACGAGGTAGACGACGACCGCGCTGAGCGAGTCCTGCTTCGTGCCGAGATCCCCGGCAACCGCCAGCGGAGCGAGGATGTAGCCGGCCTGTGCGATCGAGGAGTACGCCAACAAGCGGACGACGTTCGTTTGCCGCAGGGCGACGAGATTGCCGACTGTCATCGTCAGCACCGCCAGCGCCCACATCATCGGTTCCCAGACATCGTGCTGGCCGAAGAAGCCGACGAAGATGAGCGACAGGATCGCCACGAAGCCACCCGTCTTGGACGACACCGAAAGAAACGCGGTGATCGGTGTCGGCGCGCCCTCATAGGTATCGGGGGCCCACGTGTGGAACGGCACCGCTGACACCTTGAACGCGAAGCCCACGACGCAGAACACGATGCCGAGCGTGACGATCGGCGTCGTCCCTGATCCAAGGCTGGAAGAGATCTCGGTCAAGTAGGTCGAACCGGTGACGCCGAAGATCAGCGACATGCCGTACAGCATGATGGCGGTGGCGAAGACACCGATCAGGTAGTACTTGAGCCCCGCTTCGTTGCTCTTCGGGTCGCGCTTGCGCCACGTCGCGAGCATGTACGCGGGGATGGAGAGCGTCTCCAGGGCGATGAAGATGGTGATGAGGTCGCGACTCGACGCCATCACCACCATGCCGAGCACGGAGGTGAGGAGCAGGAAGTAGTACTCGCCCTCGTAGTAGTCGCCCTCGGCGACGTAGTTGGTCGACAGCAGGACGACCACGTAGCCCGCGACGATGAACAACGCCTTCATGGTCAACGCGAAGTTGTCGACGACGTAGCCCGGGTTGCCTGACAGCACGAGCCGGTCGGTTCCGTCCACTGCAAGCGTGAGGATCGGCACCATCGCCGCCAGCAACCCGATCCCCGAGATGGTCCCGAGCAGGGCGCGGTTGCGCTCCGACGCGAGGTCGACGAGCAGCACCACGATCAGCGTGCTGGCGATGATGATCTCGGGCGCGAGCGCGTGATAGTCCACGTGGGGTGCCGTGAAACCCAGGACGCTCAGCATCTCGCTTCAGCCGCTCATTTCCCCGCAGCGGCGAGCGTCTGAACGCCGCTCAGCGCGGATTGCACTGCCGTGTCGGTCACGTGGAACACGATGTTGGGATAAAAGCCGATCACGACGATGAGGATCAGGAGTGGTATCCACGCCAGCCACTCGGGCCACTCGACGTCGTGGAAGTGCTCGCCCTCCCATTCCGCCTTGGGGATGCCGAACGCTGTCCGCTGGAGAAGCCAGAGCAGGTAGCCGGCGGCGAAGACGGTCCCGAGCGCGCCGACGACCAGGTACACGCGGAACAGCGGCTGTGACAGTCCAGGCGCGGGGTTGTACGACGCGAGCAGCGCCGGGAACTCGCCCCAGAATCCCGCCAACCCGGGCAGGCCGAGCGACGCCATGGCGCAGAAGCCGAGGATCCACCCCATCCGCGGCGCTTGCAGCAGCAGACCACCGAGCCGGCGGATCTCGAGGGTGTGGAACCGCTCCTTCACCGAACCCGCCAGGTAGAAGAGCATGCCGGTGATCAAGCCGTGGGCCACCATGCCCATCACCGCGGCGTTGAAACCGAACGTCGTGAGGGTGGCGATGCCGAGCATGACGAAACCCATGTGTGCGACCGACGAGAACGCGATGAGGCGCTTCATGTCGGTCTGCGCGAGGCAGCACAGGGCGCCGTAGATGATGCCGATGACCGCCAGCAGCGCGATCCATGGTGCCCAGCTCTCGGCAGCGTCCGGCAGGATCGGGATGGCGACGCGGATGAATCCGTACGTGCCGAGCTTCAGCAGGATCGCGGCCAGGATGACCGACCCCTGCGTCGGTGCCTCGGTGTGCGCGTCCGGGAGCCACGTGTGGAACGGGAAGATCGGCACCTTGATGCCGAACCCGAGGAACATGCCGCCGAAGATGAGCAACTGCGTCGAGTGCGCGATGCCCTGCGCATTGTTCAGCTCGATCATCGAGAACGTGTTGAGCGGTTGCCCGCCTGGACCCTCGGCCAGGAAGTACAGCGCGATGAAGCTCACGATCATCATCGCCGATCCGAAGAGCGTGAAGAGAAAGAACTTGATCGCGGCGTACAAGCGCCGCTCGCCACCCCACACGCCGATCATGAAGTACATCGGCAGGAGCACGATCTCGAAGAACACGAAGAACAGGATCAGGTCCTGGGCGACGAACGTTCCGATCATCCCGGTCTCGAGCACCAACGTAAGGATGAGGAACGCCTTCGGGTTCTTCGGATCGGGCCAGTGGTTCCACGAGTAGATGACGACAGAGACGACGATGAGCGCTGTCAGCAGGACGAGCGGCAAGGAGATGCCGTCGATACCGACGATGTAACGGCTGTTGATCGCCTCGATCCACTCGTGGTCGACGACGAACTGCAACTGGCCGGCGTTGTCGTAGTCGAAGTAGGCCGCGACGAGGATCGTCACGGCGAACACGACCAATGACGTGAGCAAGGCGATCCACTTGTGAAGCTCTTCTTGCGCCCGCGGGATGCACATCATCAAGGCCCCGCCGACGAGGGGGATGAACACCGCCAGTGAGAGACCCCAATGATCCAGGAAGTTCTCCATGCTCCTGTTCCTTTAGAGGGCGAAGACGAGGATGCCAGCGAGGATCACCGCGCCACCGAACAACAACGCGCCGTACTGCTGGACCTTGCCGCTTTGGATTCGCCGGAGCAGCTGACCGGTTCCTTCCGCGCCGAAGCCGGAGCCGTTCACCGCACCATCGACGACTTGCTGGTCGACTGTGCCGTAGATGAAGTTGGCCGTTTCACGCGAGCCGACCCCGACGGCGTTGACGACGCCGTCGATCACGGTCTGGTCGAACCAGTACGTAGCCCTTGCGATCGGACCCTTGATGTCACCGACGATGATGTCGGTGTACAAGTGGTCGAAGTAGTACTTGTTGAGGAGCACCGTGTAGCCCGCCTGCGCCACCCGGCTGCGAACCGTGACCCCGTGGAACGCGCCGCGGAACCAGTAGAGGTACGCGAGCAGGATGCCGGTCAGCCCTGCCAGTGTGGACACCACCGCGATGTAGGGGTTGAACGTGATCTCGCTCAGCGTCGGGAAGTAGTCGCCAACCGGTTGTACGAAGTATTCGAAGCGGAGGTTGATGCCGTCCGGTCCCCACGGGAAGTTGGCGAGCCCGGCGATCACAGCGAGCCCTGACAGGATGTACAGCGGGATCACGATGCGGGGGCCGGACTCGTGCGGACGATGGTGCGGATCGGCGGCGGCACCTCGAGGCTCGCCGAAGAACGTCAGGTACACGCACCTCGTCATGTAGGCAGCGGTCATCAGCGCGCCGATGATGCCCACGACCATGAAGGATTCGTACGCGTTGTGGAAGCCGAGCTCATGGCTGCCGGCGAGGATCTCGTCCTTCGACCAGAACCCCGCCAGCGGCGGGATGCCTATGAGCGCGACAGTGCAGATCGCGAAGGTCCAGAACGTCTTGGGCATGAAGCGCCTCAGCCCACCCATGTCCTCCTTCATGTCGAAGCTGTGGACTGCGTGCGCGACCGAGCCGGCGCCCAGGAACAGGCCGGCCTTGAAGAACGCGTGCGTGAAGAGATGGAAGAGTGCGGCGGTCCACGCACCGACGCCCAACGCCATGACCATGTACCCCAGCTGGCTGACGGTCGAGTACGCGAGCACCTTCTTGATGTCGTTCTGCACGAAGGCGAGGCCTGCGCCGCCGATCACGGTCACGCCACCCATGACGGCGAGGAGGTTGGTGTTGCCGTCACCGATCGACAGTCCGTGGAAGAACACCGGGTACAGCCGCGCCACCATGAAGATGCCGGCGACAACCATCGTTGCGGCGTGGATGAGCGCGGACACCGGCGTCGGGCCGGCCATGGCGTCCGGTAGCCAGACATGGAGAATGAACTGGCCCGACTTCGACATGACCGCCGCGGTGAGACAGCACGCCGCGACGAGCAGCACGAGGTGGTCGATGCCGCCGATGTTGGCGAGCGTGTTGATCTTCAGGATGTCGAAGCTGTCCGCTGCCCAGAACAACGTGATCATCCCGACAAGCAGCCCGACGTCACCAACACGGTTGGTGATGAACGCCTTGAGGGCAGCGTCGGAGTTCGGCTTCTCCTCGAACCAGTGACCGATCAGCACGAAGGAACAGAGGCCGACGAGCTCCCAGCTCGTGATGAACTGCACCGTGTTGAGGCTCATGACGAGAGAGAGCATCGAGGCAGTGAACAACGACAGGAACGCGAAGTAGTGCGTATACCGGCGATCGCCGTCCACGTAGTCGGTGCTGTAGATGTGCACCAGCAACGAGACGATCGTGACGACGAGGAACATCATCACGCTGAGGCCGTCGACGAGCGTGCCGATCGTGAACTTCACCCCACCTGACTCGAACCACGTCTTCTCGGTGACGACCGGTTGCACCGGTGGATGCGCTTCCTCGACTTCGGTCGCCGCAGCTGCCTCGCTGGCCTCGTTCGCCTCTGCAGTGGTTGCCTGCTCTGTCGGCGTATGACCACCGCTGGCATCGTTCACGCGGGTGATCCACGAGCCAGTGGCGAGCACTGCGATCACGAAGCACGCCGCGACTGCAGCGATGCCGATCTCCGAGCCCTTCTTCGGCATGCGCTTGCCGAACAGAAGAATGGCCACGAACGACGTCCCTGAGATCGCGGGCATCAGCCACACCCAGTGGAGGATCACGGCCTCACCCTCGCATCGCGTCGACCTGGTCGAGGTCGATCGACCCTCGGTTGCGGTACAGCATGAGGACGATGGCGAGGCCGACGCCGACCTCGGCCGCGGCGATGGTGATGACGAACAGCGCGAAGACCTGGCCGACGACGGTGTGGTGCAGGGCGCCGAACGCGATCAGGTTGATGTTGACCGCGTTGAGGATGAGCTCGATGGACATCAGCACCATGACGCCGTTACGGCGGGCCAGCACGCCGTAGACACCGATGGCGAACAGGGCGGCGCCGAGCAGTAGGAACTCGTTCAGAAGCACGCGCCTATTCCTTTCGGGCCAACACGATGGCGCCGATGAGGGCGGCGAGCAGCAGTACGGAGACCACCTCGAACGGGATCAGATAGTTCTGGAAGAGCGTGTCGCTCACTTGTGCGGTGAGCTGGCGGGTGTCGTCGCCGATGTGGTCGGCACCGAACGCGTCGATCAAGGTGTAGGTCAGCACGCCCGCGATCGGGATGGCGACCACCAGACCCATCGGCCAAGTGCTCCCGGTCAGGTTCACCTCGCGTCCGATCGGCGCGCGAGTGAGCATGATCCCGAAGAGGAACAGCACGACGATGGCACCGACGTAGATGAGCAGCTGTGTCACGCCCACGAACTCCGCACCGAGCAGCAGGAAGCTGGCACCCACGCCGGTCAGCACCGCTACGAGCCATAGCGCCGCGTGCACGACATTGTTCGTGGTCACGACGCGCAACGCGCCGGCGATCACGATCGCCGCGATGACACCGAACGCGACGTGCTGCGCCACCATGGTCGCCCCGATGATCATCGTCAGTTGGCGCCCTTCTTGGGCAGTTTCTTGACCTTCACCTCGGCGCCCGCCTCATAGGGCTCGTACTCGGGTACCGCGTCCATCCACTCGCCCAGGCGTTCCTTGTCGTGGAGCAGCTCCGCGATCCTCGGCTCCGAGTACTCGTATTCCGGGCTCCAGAAGAGCGCGTCGAAGGGGCACACCTCGACACAGATGCCGCAATACATGCACAGCGCGTAGTCGATGTCGAAGCGGTCGAGCGCGCTGACCGTGCGCTCCTTGCCGCCCGGACGGCGCGGCGGCGCCTTGTGCTTGTGGCCTTCGATGTAGATGCACCAGTCGGGGCAGCTCCGAGCGCACAGCATGCAAACCGTGCAGTTCTCCTCGAGCAGCGCGATGACGCCACGGGCCCGCGTCGCCGGTGCTTCCTTCTCGTGGGGGTACTGGACGGTGACCGCGCCCTTGGTCGGGCTCGGCATCAGCTTCTTCGGGCCCTCGTTCGGGAAGATGGTCTTCGTCATCTCCTTGAACGTGACACCGGCTCCCTTGACCAAACCTCGGCCCGGAATCTTGGGCATTCAGAACACCACCTTCAGAATCGCCGTCACCAGGATGTTGACGAGCGCAAGCGGGATGAGCACAATCCACGCGAACCGTTGAAGCTGGTCTTCCCGGAATCGTGGATACGTGAAGCGGATGAAGAAGATCAGACCGCCGATCAGCATGATCTTGGCGAAGAGGATCAGCGGACCGAGAACGTTCATGTAGTTGGCAGAGGCGTCGAGGCCGGGCAGGTACCAGCCGCCGAGGAACATGGTCGCCGCCAGCGCCGCGAACGCTCCGGCCGATGCGAACTCGGCGATGAAGAACAACAGGAAGCGCACCCCCGAGTACTCCGTCAAGTATCCGGCGACGATCTCGGATTCTGCGATCGGCATGTCGAACGGCGTCTGCGTGAGCTCCGCTTGCGCCGCGACCAGGAAGATGAACAGCCCGACGAACTGCGTGAGGAAGTACGGATTACCGATGCCATCCCATCCGAAGATGGCGCCGTTGGCCTGTGCAACGACCATGGCCTGCAAGTTGAGCGAGCCCGCTTGAATGACGACGCCCACGACCGCGAGCACGAGCGGCAGCTCGTACGCGATGAGCTGGCCGGCGGCCCGGAGCGCGCCGAGCAGCGAGTACTTGTTGGCCGACGCCCAGCCGGCGATGAGGATGCCGATGACGGAGATCGAAGACACCGCCAGTGCCAAGAAGATGCCGACGTCGATGTCGGCAAACACGGCATCGGGACCGAACGGCACGACGAAGTACGTGAGCAGCACTGACGCAACGATGATGTAGGGCGCCAGCTTGAACAGCCGCTTGTCGGCCGCGTCCGGAACGATGTCCTCCTTCTGGATGAACTTGCCGACCTCGGCGAACAGCTGCATCGATCCGTACGGTCCGGCCTCCATCGGACCGAGCCGGCTCTGCATGAAGCTGACCATCTTGAACAGGAACACGTAGACGAACGCGCCCGCGGGCACGAGCACGGCCGCGAGCACGCCGATGACCCGGAGGATCGTCTGCTGCCAATAGGCCAGCTCGACGGCGAATGTCATGCGAGCGCGGTCATCTGTCGATGTCCCCGAGGATGAAGTAGAGGGTCGCCAGGATCGTGATCACGTCGGGGACGTAGACACCTTTGAGCACCCACGGGAGAATCGAGACGTTGTTGAAGCTCGCCGAGCGGATCTTGACGCGGAACGGTCCGAGATCGCCCTTGCTCACGACGTAGTACCCCATCTCGCCGAGCGGGTTCTCGGTCGCCACGTAGGCCTCGCCCTCGGGCACCTTGATGATGCGTGGGACCTTGGCCATGATCGGCCCGCCCGGCAGCCCGTCGAGCAGTTGGTCGACGATCTTCGTGGCCTCGCGCGTCTCCTGCAGGCGCACCCAGTAACGCGCGAACGAGTCGCCGTCCGGATGAGTCCACACCTTCCAGTCGAGGTTGCGATACGGCAAGGGTGACCGAGTGTCGTCGCGGCGGATGTCCCAGTCGACCCCGCTCGCACGGATGTTGGCGCCGGACAACCCGAACGAGAGACCGACCTCGGCGGGAATGACGCCGATCCCTCGCGTGCGCGCTTCGAAGATCTCGTTGCCGACGAGCAGGTCTTCCATCTCGTGGCAGTAGTCGCGGATGCGCTGCATCACGCGCTTCGTTTCGTCGATCCAACCCTTCGGAAGATCGTCCTTCAGTCCGCCGATGCGGTCGAAGTTGGGGTGGAATCGTCCGCCGGTGACAGCCTCGATCTGGTTGAGGACGTACTCGCGGTCGCGGAACGCATAGAAGGCGGCGGTGAGCGCGCCGAGCTGGAGGCCCATCTCACCGAGGAAGAGCCCGATGTTCGCCAACCGGCCCATCTCGAACAGTGTCGTTCGGATCCACTGCGCGCGGGGCGGCGCTTCGACTTCCATGAGCTGCTCTGCCGCCAGGATGAACGGCACCTCGTTGCAGAAGCTCGAGAGCCAATCGATGCGGTTGATCAGCGTGTTGATCTGCGGATACGTGCGGACCTCGACGAGCTTCTCGTAACCGCGGTGCATGTAACCCATCACCGGATCGGCGGAGACCACCTGCTCGCCATCGAGGCGCACGATGATCCGCAGCGTGCCGTGGGTGGCGGGATGTTGGGGGCCGATGTTGAGGGTCATTCCCTCGGTCTCGAGCTCCACGTTGACCCGGGCATCGGCTGCCTGTGCGGCGATGTACTGCATCTGCTGGCGCTCGGAGACCGCAATCACGGGTGGACCCCCGGTGCGATGCGAGCGACGGAGCGCCAGCGGAGGAGCGGCGGAACTCGGCCTGCGTGGCCGGGGAACGCAGGAAACACAGTCACGGCTGCACCCCCGGCGCGATGGGAGACGCCGGAAACACAGTCACTCGGTGTCTCCTTCCGTGTCCTCTTCGCTCTCGCCTTCGGGCTCACCAGGCATCGGCTCCACGTCGACGATGCCGGGCCAGGGCTTCACGACGCGTGCCAGGAGCGGGAAGTCCTTGCGCAGGGGATGGCCTTCGAACTCGGTCGGCAGGTAGATGTGGCGCAGCCCGGGATGGCCTTCGAAGCTGATGCCGTACATCTCCCACGTCTCGCGCTCGTGCCAGTCGGCACCGGCGTAGACGGGCACCCAGGAGTCCATCGTCATGGTCTCGTCGGGTACGTCGGACTTGAGGGTCACGCCGACGTGACGGTGGCGGACGTCGAACACGCGGGCGAGCATTTGGAAGCGCGTGTCACCGCCGGCGTAGCCGGTGTCCAGGTCGTAGGGTTGGTCGAGCTTCTCGGCGAGCGGCGAGTCGACCTCGGCGTCCTCGTAGCGACCGAACGGCGACGGCATCCAGTCGATCGCGGAGAGGAAGTCGAAGAACGTGAACTCGAGCTTCGACCTGGCGAACTGCGCCGCAGCGAACCAGGCCTCGGGCTGCAGGCGGACCCAGACGTCGACCCCGGGACGGACGTGGCTGCCCACGATCGCGTCACCGAGCTCCTCAGCGAAAGCGGCAATCAGCCCCGAACGTACGTCATCGGTCGCTGCGCCCTCTTCCGTTGTCGGCTCGGCGTCAACCGACGACAATCGGTTCTCCCTTCCATCGCTTCGTCATGTCCTCGTGGAGGATGCGCTCCTGCAACAGGACGATGCCCTCGAGCAACGCCTCGGGCCGGGGCGGGCAACCGGGCACGTACACGTCCACCGGGATCACCTGGTCGACGCCCTTGGTGACCGAGTAGCTGTCCCAGTACGGGCCTCCGCAGTTGGCGCACGAACCCATGGAGATCACGTACTTGGGGTCGGGCATCTGCTCGTACAGGCGGCGGATGGCGGGCACGATCTTGTCGGTGACCGTGCCCGAGATGACGACGAGGTCGGCTTGGCGAGGGCTGGCCGGCAGCGGAATGACGCCGAGGCGCATGACGTCGTAGCGGGGCGAGCCGAACGCGGCGCCCATCTCGATCGCGCAGCAGGCGAGACCCCACTGGTAGACCCACAGCGAGTACTTGCGGGCAGTGTTGAGCAGCTTGGTGAGCGGCTGGGGCATCTTGCCGCTCTCGACGAGACCCATCGACTGGCTCCTAGACCTAGACCCAGCGCAAGACGCCCTTGCGCCAGGCATACAACAGCCCGAGGGCGAGGACGGCGATGAAGATGAGCATCTCCACGAGCCCGAAGACGTCGTAGGTCTCGAGCTGGATGGCCCACGGGAAAATGAAGACGGCCTCGACGTCGAAGAGAACGAAGAGCAGGGCGAAGATGTAGTACCGGATCTGGCTCTGGGACCAGCCGAAACCGACCGGATCGACGCCAGACTCGTAGTTCAAGTACTTCTCGGGCTGGATCCGCGTGGGCCGGACGAGGCTCCCGAGGCCAAGGATTCCGCCCACTACACCCATCGCGACGGCGAAGAAGATGACCGCCGTGAGGTAGTCGCGGAGGAAATCCGACACGGTGAGCGAGCCTAGTGAAGGCTTTCCCGAGCCGCCAAAGACCCCCGTCTCGCATCGCTTGGGCGTTCTGTCATCGTCTCGATGACGCGTCGCCCAAGCGTTCGACGATGCCGGGGATCGAGGGCCGACTGTCTCATCCCACTGCCACGATGTCGGGCATGAATGTCCATCAAATGACACGAGCAGCCGAACGGCAGGCTCGTAGACAACATGGCGTGCTCACGCTCGACCAGCTCCGCGCTCACGGGTTCAGCCGGCAGATGGTGAGTCAGCGAACACGACGGGGCGATCTCCTTCGGCTCGCGCCGGGCATCTACGCGGTGGCCGGCTTTCCGCCGAGTTGGCTCCGCCAGTACAAGGCCGCACAGATGAGCCTCCGCGACGCGGCGATCGCAGGCCTGGCAGCGGCCAAGGTGCTCGGATTCGAGAGCTTTTCGGTCTCTCGGCCTGAGCTCGTCATCCCGTACACGGCAAATCACCGGACGCCGCTCGCCACTGTCCATCGTTCCGACAGCGCGCTCACCACCACCGTCGACGGTCTGCGCGTCACAACGGTCGCCCAAACGCTGTTCGACATCGTCGCCCGTGTCGGCCTACATCGTTGGGAGCGCGTGTGCGATGGCATGCTGCTCGAGGGTCGTCTCACCATCGACGAGTTGCAGGAACAGCTCGAGAACTACAAGTCGTCGCGACGCGCCGGCATCGGTTTGCTCCGCGTGCTGATCGATGAGCGATCTGCACAGGGGTGGGCACCGCCTGAAAGTGAGCTCGAGGCCCTGCTGCACGAAGCGGTTGCGATGGTCCCGGACTGTCCGACCGTGCGCTGGCAGTTCCCCGCGCCGTGGGATCCTGAAGCTCAGCGGGTGGACTCGTTCATTCCCGCATGGAGGCTCATCCTGGAGGCCGACGGGCGGCGATGGCATGCGCGACTGCAGGACTTCGAACGGGATCGTTGGCGCGACAACCAGGCGGCAGCCCTGGGTCTTCACGTCATGCGCTTCACGCACGTCCACCTCCTCCACCGCCGACCCGAGGTGGTTCGACTGATCACGGAGGCCGGTCGGACCGCCGTGCGACCGGCTGCATGACAATGCCTGGGCGATCTGTCATCGACAGGGTGACAGGACGCCCAAGCGTCGCGAGATCGCGCCGGCTACTTGGCGGGGGCGGAGACGGTCGGGACGGCGTCCCGGGACGAGTCGGCGAGGCCGGTAGGGAAGAAGCCCCAGCCCACGGTGGCGACGAAAGCGATAGCGAGTGCGAGTCCGGCAGCGAAAGGGACGCGGATGCGGCCGGCGGCGAGACGGCGAGCCACGACCGGGTCGACCTCGGCCTCCTCCATCTCCTCTTCCGACTCGGTCATGTACATCGACACGACGATACGGAGGTACAGGAACGCGGCGATGACAGCCGAGAGCATGGCCGTGAGCGCGAGCGGCCACGAGTGCGCGTTGATCGACGCTTCTAGTACGAAGAACTTGGCGAAGAACCCGGACGTGAGAGGCACGCCGGCCTGGGCCAGCAGGAAGATCGCAAAGACGAACGACAGGATCGGGTCACGGCGCGACAGACCCCGGTAGTCGTCGAGCGAGGTGTGGGCGTCACCGCGACGTGACAAGACCGCCACGACACCGAAAGACCCGACGACCATGAACGTGTACGCGGCCAGGTAGAACAGCGCACTCGACGTGCCCTCTGCCGAAGCAGCCTCTACGCCCACGAGGATGAACCCGGCGTGGTTGATCGACGAGTACGCGAGCATGCGCTTGACGTCGGTCTGCACCACGGCGAGTACCGCGCCCACGAGCAGCGTCGCGACTGCCAACGTGTACACGTATGGCTGCCAGTCGATCGTGTTGTTGGCGAATGTGACCACGAATACCCGCAAGAGCCCAGCGAACGCCGCGGCCTTCACCGCGGACGCCATGAACGCGACCGTCGGTGTCGGCGCTCCCTCGTACACGTCCGGCAACCACGAGTGGAACGGCACCGCCCCGATCTTGAAGCCGAAGCCGACGAGCAGGAGCGCGAGTCCAGCGAGGAGGAGTGCCGGTGTGCCGTTGTCGAGCAACTTCGGGTCGACGGTGCCCGGCACCGTGCCCACCGGCGTGGCGAACTGAGCGATGCGGCTCAAGTTCGTCGAGCCCGTCGATCCGTACACGAGCGCGACGCCATAGAGGAAGAAGGCGGAGGAGAACGCGCCGAGCACGAAATACTTCATGCCGGCTTCCTGCGACTGGGCCCGCCTCAGGTGCATCGCCGCCAACACGTACGCGGCAATCGACAGGATCTCGAGCCCGAGGAACATGACGATCAGATCGTTCGCCGACGCCATGATCACTCCGCCCGACGCCGAGAGCAGGATGAGGACGTACAGCTCCGGTCCGTCGAGACCCTCGCGACGCAGGTAGCCGTCGGCGAGCATCGCGGCCAACACCACTGCTGCTGCGATCGTGAACGTGAAGAACACGGAGAACCCGTCGACCGCCACGGCGCCCGCTATCGCGGAGTATGGCCCGCGGGCTGGATCGGTGACCTCCCGCCACAGCGGCACGGCTGCGGCCATTGCGCCCAAGGCCGTGACGACCGTCGCGACCGCGTACACGCCGGGCAGCGAACGTCGCCGCGACATCGCGGACAGACCGAGCATGACGACCGCGCCTCCGATGAGGATCAGCGTCGGCGCGAGCGTGTGCCAGGCAACAGGCGGCGTCGGGATGGAGGGACCGGCGCCGGACTGTGCGAACACACCGACCGCCGCGACGCTCATCGCTGCGCCTCCGACCCCGCCTCGGGCGACGGGCCGTTCGTCGCCACACCAGGCTGGTGGAATCCGGTCCCACCGGGCTGGTTCGCGCCGACCTCGGGGTCTTCGATGTGCTCGATGAGCGCATCGACGGATGGTTGGATGCGTTCGAGCACAGGTTTCGGGTACACGCCGAGAAACACGATGAGCCCGATCAGCGGCACCATCACCAGACCCTCGGCCCACCGCATTTCGGGGAACGTCGCGTTCTCCTCGTCGGGCTCGCCGTGGAAGACGCGCTGGTACGCCCACAGCAGGTACAGCGCCGCGAGGATGACGCCGACAGCGGCGACCACCGTCCACCAACGACGAGTGAGGAACGAGCCGACCATGATGAGGAACTCGCCGACGAAGCCGTTGAGCCCCGGCAACCCGATCGACGACATCATCACCAACGTGAACACTCCCGCCATGATCGGCGCCACCTTCTGGAGTCCCCGGAGGCGCGCGATCTCACGCGTGTGTCGCCGCTCGTAGATGAACCCGACGAGGAGGAACAGCGCACCCGTCGACAACCCGTGGTTGACCATCTGTAGGACGCCGCCCTGGATGCCCTGCGTCGTGAGCGCGAACGTCCCGAGGATGATGAACCCGAGATGCGCGATCGAGGAGTACGCGACGAGACGCTTGAGGTCCTTCTGCATCGTGGCGACGACGGCGCCATAGGTGATGCCGATCACGCCGAGCGTCACCATCATCGGTGCGAAGTAGGCGGAGGCCTCCGGGAACAGGAACAACCCGTAGCGGATGAACCCGTAGGCGCCGAGCTTCAGCATGACTCCGGCGAGGATGACCGAACCGGCGGTCGGCGCCTCCGTGTGCGCGTCGGGCAGCCAGGTGTGCACCGGGAACAGCGGCGTCTTCACCGCGAACGCGATGGCAAACCCGAGGAACAGCCAGCGCTGCGTGGTCATGGCGATGCCCGGGTTCGTCGCGATCGCGACGAGATCGAACGTCAGCGGTCCTCCGGCGCCCTGCTGGTGGAGGATCGCTGTCGAGATGAGGGCGATCAGCATGAACGCCGAGCCGAACATCGTGAACAAGAAGAACTTGAGCGCTGCGCTCGTCCGGTCGCCGTGACCCCACTGCCCTATGAGGAAGTACATGGGGACGAGCACGATCTCGAAGAAGACGAAGAAGAGGAACAGATCGAGCGCCAGGAAAACGCCCAAGCACCCGGCTTCGAGGATCAGCAGCCATGCGTAGTACGGCTTCGAGTCGTGGTGCGGGTCCGCCCCGAGGATCGCGAGGGGGAACAGCACCCCCGTCAGCACGACGAGGAACAGCGAGATGCCGTCGACACCGACCGTCCAGTTGATGCCGAAGCTCGGGACCCAGCTGTGATGGTCGACGAGCTGGAAGCCTGGTCGGCCCTTCTCGAACTGTGCCAGCACCGCGACGCTCAGCGCGCCGGCGGTGACGGTGAAGACCAACGCGACCAGGCGATTCAGTTCGGGCCGGCGCCGCGGGAGCAGCGCGACGACGGCGGCACCGACGAACGGGACCACGATCAGCGCTGTCAGCAGCGGCGTGTGCGAGCTGGCTTCGATCATCCGACTGCCCTTGTGAGGAACAGACCGATGAGGATGAACGCGCCGACCGCGATGCCCAACGCGTAGTTGCGCACGTAACCGGTCTGCGCGAGCCGGAGCTTCGACGCTCCCATCTGCACGAGCGATCCGACTCCCGTGACTGCGCCGTCCACGACATCGTGATCGAATTCGGCCGTCTTCTCGAACGACTCCTCGCCGGGACCGCCTACGAAGGCAGTTACGGTTTCGTCGTAGTAGTAGGCGTGCGCGAAGAGTTCGGGCTCGACCGGTTCGAGCTTGTGTTGAAGGTAGACGCGCGCGGCGACGACGATTGCTGCAGCAGAGAGCAGACATGTTCCCGCTGCAAGGACGAACTGCACGACGCCCGGGACGTCGATCGTTCGCTCCGTCGACTCGACGACCGGTGCGAGCCAGCTCGCCAGGAACTCGGTCGAGTCGCTGAAGGGCAGGTTCAGCGCACCGCCGATCGTCGACAGCACGGCTAACACGACCAGCGGCAACAACATCGTCCACGGCGATTCGTGCGGTTCGGTGTGGGAATCGTGCGCCGCGTCGCGCGACCGCGACCTGCGTGTGTGCCTCCCCGGCTTGCTCTTCGGCCGCCGTGGCCTCGGCGGACTGCTCCGCCTCGCTCCCCGCCGTGGCCTCTTCACGCCACCGCTCCTGGCCGAAGAACACGAGGAACACTTGGCGGCTCATGTAGTACGCGGTGAGGAGCGCGGTGACGAAGCCGACGAACCAAAGGACCTTCCACAGCGCGGATCCGCCATGGCCCCACGCGCCGAGGAGGATCTGGTCCTTGGACCAGAACCCGGCGAACGGAAAGATGCCTGCGATCGCCAGCCACCCGATGATGAAGGTCACCGCGGTGACCGGCATGTACTTGCGCAAGTTGCCCATCCGGCGCATGTCCTGCTCGTCGTGCAGGCCGTGGATCACCGATCCCGCGCCGAGGAACAACAGGCCCTTGAAGAACGCGTGCACGATCATGTGAAAGACGGCAGCGACATAGGCGCCGGACCCGATGGCGAGGAACATGTAGCCGAGCTGGCTCACCGTCGAATACGCGAGGACCCGTTTGATGTCGTTCTGCGCGATGGCGACGGTGGCCGCGAACAGCGCGGTCAGCGCGCCGATGACGGCGATCGCCGCTGGCAACCAGGTGTATCCGTGCGCGAGCAGCGGGCTGACCCGTGTCATCAGGTACACACCTGCGGTGACCATGGTCGCGGCGTGGATCAGTGCGGACACCGGCGTCGGACCGGCCATGGCGTCCGGCAGCCACAGGTACAACGGCAGCTGGGCCGACTTGCCCACGGCGCCGATGAAGAGCAGCGCCGCGATCGCTGTCGCCGTGTATGCCGTCAGGTGACCGATCGTTCCCTCATCGAGAAGCCCGACGTTGCTGCCGTTCGTGAAGTACGTGAGCGTGCCCGCGGCAGAGAACGCCAGGAACATCGCGAGCATGAATCCCCAGTCGCCGACCCGGTTGGTGATGAACGCCTTCTTGCCGGCGGACGCGTTGAACTCGCTCGAGAACCAGAACGCGATCAAGAAGTACGAGCAGGCGCCGACGCCTTCCCACCCGAGGAAGGTGACGAGGAGGTTGTTGCCGAGTACCAGCATCAACATCGAGAAAGTGAACAGGTTCATGTACAGGAAGAACTTCGAGAACTTCGGGTCTCCGTGCATGTAACCGATGGAGTACAGATGGATCAGCGTCCCGACACCGGTGATGAAGAGCGCCATCGCTATGGACAGCGGATCGACGAGGAACCCGAGCTGCACCTTGAGCCCGCCGACCGGCAGCCAGTCGAACAGCACCTGTTGGAACTGTCGCTGGGCCTCGGGCTTGTCGTACAAGCCGACGAAGACCACAACCGTGGCCGCGAACGCGCCGCCACACATCAACGTCGCAAACCATCCGGCTAGCGGTTCGCCGAGCTTTCGCCCAGCCAGCACGAGAACGAGGAAGCCTGCGAGCGGCAGCGCAGGGATCAACCAGACGAGTTCGAGCACGCGTCCGTCCTCATCCCTTGAGCGTCGAAACGTCGTCAGCGGTGGCACCGGGTCGTGTGCGCAACAGCGCAACGATGATCCCGAGGCCCACGACCACTTCGGCGGCGGCGACCACGAGTACGAAGAACACGATCACCTGACCCCCCACATCGTCGAGCGCGGTTGCGAAAGCCACGAAGGTCAGGTTCACGGCGTTCAACATGAGCTCGATGCACATGAACATCACGAGCGGGTTGCGGCGTACGAGCAGTCCGATCGCTCCGATGGTGAACAGCACCGCGCCCAGCACGAGGTACCACGTCTCGGTCACGTGAAGGTCGGCCAGCGTCATTCCGGAAGCTCCAAGGAGTCCCGATCGGTCATATCGACGGCACCGCCTGCGCCCGAGGCGCGCCGAGCCAGGACGACCGCTGCCACCACTGCGATGACCAGGAGCACCGAGGTGATCTCGAAGGCGAACAGATAGTCGGTGAACAGCGCCCGACCGAGCTTGACGACGTTTTCTTCAGCCGGATCAGAGAGCTTGCCGACCGTCGAGCGTGCGCCGGTCGCGATCGTGTCGAAGTCCCGGTGTGTCAGGATCATCGCGACCAGCGCGACTCCGAGAAGCGCGACTCCCCCGATGATCGCGGCTGGTCGCTGTCCGATGAGTGGGTCGGTCTCGAGGTCTTCGGACCGATCCACGCCGAGCAGCATGATGACGAACAGGAAGAGCACGACGATCGCGCCGGCGTAGACGATGACCTGCACGGCTGCGAGGAAGTCAGCGTTCTGCGCCACGAAGAGCACGGCGATGCCGAAGAGCGTCGCAACGAGCGAAAGTGCGGAGTGCACTGGGTTCGCGGCAAGCACAACGCCGATCGCTCCTCCGACGACGATGATCGCCGAGACCGCGAAGACGATGAGCTCGATCATGCGGGCGGCTCGCCCTCTCCGATGTGGGGGTGGCCTTGCGGGTCGATCTCGCCGTGGGTCTGGGCATCGACCCCGTGCAGGACCTGCTCCTCGGGGTCGTCGGCCTGCGCTTCGTCGGTGGCGACGAGGATGTCCTCGGCGAGCCGCTGGCCGTGCTCGGGCGGCCGGACGCCGTAGCCGAGCTCGCCCGCCCATGCGACGCGGTCTTCGTACTGCGCCGAGCCACTCGGTGACGTCGCTCGCATCCACGCGGACGTGTGCTCGTCCTCGCCTTCGCGCCAGTCCTCCCACGGAAGGCGCTTCGGCTTGCCCTCATCGTCGACGAGCAACTCGTTCCTCGTGTAGATGGCGTCGTGGCGATTCGTGAACGAGAACTCGAAGAGCTTCGTCTCGGTGATCGCCTCCGTCGGACACGCCTCGACGCACAAGTCGCAGTGGATGCAACGTAGGTAGTTGATCTCGTAGATGAATCCGTAGCGCTCGCCGGGGCTCACTGGATCTTCGACGGGGTTGTCCTTGCCACGCACGTAAATGCACTTCGCGGGACAGACCCCTGCACACAGCTCACAGCCGATGCACTTCTCCATACCGTCCTCGTAGCGGTTGAGGACGTGGCGGCCATGGAAGCGGATGGCCTTGGCCCGCTTCTGCTTCGGGTACTCGACCGTGACGACACGGCCGTCTTCAGTGCCGTGGAAGAGCTTGCGAAAAGTGACTGCGAATCCGTCGAGGTAACCCATCTACGTCCTCTCGACTTCGAGATCCTGGCGGCGTTGCGAGGTACGCATCGCTGCGGCCAGCAGGAGCCCAGCAGTCGCGAGCACCGCCGCACCGGCAAGGGCGACGAGCAGGACTTGCCCGGCGCTGTAGTTGCGGTCGTAGGCGATGCGGATGGCGGCGACCACGAGCAGCCATCCCAGTGAAATCGGAATCAGCGCCTTCCATCCGAGATCCATGAGCTGGTCGTAGCGGAAGCGAGGCAGCGTCGCGCGGAACCACACGAACAGGAACAAGAACACGATCAGCTTTGCGAAGAACCAGAAGAACGACCAGAGCAGCGGTGGACCGATGGGCGCCGGTCCGGCGGGCCCACCCAGGAACAGGGTGACGATGATCGCGGACGTCGTGATGGTGTTCATGAACGACGCCAGATAGAAGAGCGCGAACCGGATGCCCGAGTACTCGGTGTTGTAGCCGGCGACGAGCTCCTGCTCGGCCTCGAGAAGGTCGAAGGGCGGCCGCTCGATCTCTGCTGTGCCGGCCAGGACGAACACGATGAACGGAACGACGCCGGCCGCGAGGATCGTCCAGTGGGCGATGCCTTGCGCCTGCTCGACCACGATCTGGTGGGTCCGCAGGCTGCCCGTGATCAAGACCACGCTCACGACGGACAGACCGAGCGCGGCTTCGTAGCTCACCATCTGCGCCGAAGCCCGCACCGATCCGAGCAGCGGGTACTTCGAGCCGGACGACCACCCGGCGAGCATCACGCCATAGACCGCGATCGAGGACATCGCCAGCGCCACGAGTATTCCGACTGGCGGATTGGCGAGTTGCACGTATGTCTCGTGGCCGAGGATCGTGACCGTGCCGTCCTCGCCGTTTCCGAACACGCCGCCGAACGGCACGATCGAGAACACGAGGAACGCGGGGACAAACGACAGGTATGGCGCGAGCCGAAAGATGCGCCGGTCGGCTCGCTCCGGAATGAGCGGCTCCTTGAAGAAGAGCTTTATTCCGTCCGCGAGCGTCTGCAGGACGCCCCACGGCCCGGCGCGATTCGGTCCGATGCGATTCTGCATGTCGCCGATGACCTTGCGCTCGAACCAGACCATCAACATGGTGGCGATCAACAAGAAGACGAATACGACGACGACCTTGATGATGACAACGGCGACGACGCTCGCCGACAGGCCCGACGCGAAGAGCGGATCCACTAGTGGGCCGTCACGAGATGACCTCGAAGCGGATCTCGGTCACGGGCGCCGTTGCGTCGATGAGAACGGCAGGGTCGGCTCCTGTCTGGTTGACCGTCATCAAGGCAGTACCCCTCGGGACCACATTCGACGCATGAGCCGCGTGGTCGATGGTTGCGCGCGATGACGTCAACCTGACCACGTCGCCGTCAGTCACGCCGAGCGTGTCGAGGTCGTGCGAGTTGAGGAGCAGCTTGCTGCCTGGCGCGAGGCGAGCCAGCGATGGCGAGTGCTGCACGAGCGTGCCGTGGTCGTAGAGCTTGCGGCTCGCGACCAGTCGCAGGGAGTACGAGTCCACCGCCGGCGCTTCGTAGCGCTCGCTGCGCTCGAACCGAATCGTGGCCGGACGCTGCTCATCCGCGTCGGCTTGCCGCGCTTCGGCCTCCGCCACCGCCTCCTGCACCGTCTCGGCCGGTGATGCCTCACCGGTTGGCTCTGCGCCGGAGTCGTGCTGCTCCCCCGCCCGCGCGACCGCCATCGCGTCCGGCTGGGTGCCTTCCACGCTCGTGATCTGCACGTGCGTGCCTTCTGCCGCGGCCGCGACCTCAGGCCGAAGCGGTGCCAGCACACCATCGGAGCCGGCCGGCGACGCGAGGAGTCGACTGGTGATGCCAGCGTGCGACGGGGCCACCCGCTCGATCTCGTCCCAGATGCCATCGACCGACTCGAGTCCGAGATCGGCTTCGAGCCGGTACGCGACCTCTGCCGCCAGCATCCAGTCGGGGCGCGACGTGCCCGGCGGGGTCACCTTCTGCGTCAGGCTGCTGATGCGGCCCTCGATGTTGGTCGTGGTGCCGTCGACCTCTGCGTACCCCGCGGCGGCGAGCACGACATCGGCCCGTCGCGCGGAATCGTTCACGAACGTGTCGACTGCGATGACAGTGCGCGCTCCCGCGAGCGCGCGCGAGGGCCAGCGCACGATCCGGAAAGTCGGTCATCGGATCGGAGCCGAGCAGGATGAGGACGTCGATGCGTCCTTCTGCTGCAGCGGTGAGGATGCCGGCGGCATCGAGGCCGCGTTCTTTCGGGACGCCTGGCCAACGCTCGGTGAACCATGCACGGCCGTCGTCGAGTGACACACGGCCTGGCAACATCCCCGGGGCCAGTCCGAGATCGAGTGCGCCCCTGACGTTGGCGCGCCGCAGCGTGACCAGGAAGCGGGCGTCCGGCTTTGCGTCGAGCAGGACGGCAGCTGCCTCGACGGCCGCGGCCGGCGACTCGGCCACCGACGGCCGACCCAAGATCGCGGTGACGCTCGCGTCGGAGAGCAGCGCACGAGCGGCATCGAGGTCGCCTGCGACCACGGCGTCGGCGTGACCGCCCGCGGCGTCCACGAGCGCAGCCATCGCGAGATGTGACTCACCGGGCCGGTGCACCAGCGAGGACGCTGTGATCGATGACAGGCTCGTTGTGGCCGACGTGAGCTCGATGACCTTCACCTTGCGGTTCATCACCGCGTCGCGAAGCCGGAGGTAGAGGATCGGCAGCTCCTCCTTCAAGTCACCACTGGCCACGATCACCGTTCCGCCCTCTGCACAAAGGTCGTCGATCGTCGCCTGCGGCAAGCCGAGCGCGACCTCGGCCGGCAATCCGTCGCCGAGCTGCGCGTCGACGTTGTCCGTGGAGATCACCCCCTTTGCCAGTTTCGCCCATGCGTATGCGGCCTCGTTGGTGAGACGGGCACCGCCGAGGACTGCGACCGACGACGGCTCGGCCTCGGCGATGGCTTCTGCGGCTGCGCCGAGCGCTTCCGACCATGTCGCGGCGATGAGCTCGCCTGCGCCGCCGTCGTCGCCGCGCTTGCGGATGAGCGGTTCGCTCAGCCGATCGTCGGACTCGATGGCTTCGAAATCGAACCGCCCTTTGTCGCACAGCCATCCCCAGTTGACCGGGTCAACGTCGACGCCCTGGTAGCGCAGGATGTGATTGCGGCTCTCTTCGATCGTCACGCGGCAACCGACGGCGCAGCTGGTGCACGTCGATTCGACCTTGTCCAGATCCCACGGCCGCGCCTTGAACCGGAACGGCCGCGCCAGCAACGCGCCGACCGGACAGATCTGCACCGTGTTGCCGCTGAAGTAGGACGCGAACGGATGGTCCGGGAAGGTGTTGACCTCTGTTTGGCTTCCACGATTGATGAACGAGATCAGCGGATCACCCGCGACCTCGTTGGCGAACCTGGTGCAGCGGTCGCACAGGATGCATCGCTCGCGGTCGAGGTAGACGAGGTCGCTGATCGCGATCGGCTTTTCGAAGTGGCGCTTCTCCTCCACGAAGCGCGACTCGCCCGGGCCGTACGCGTACGCGTTGTCTTGCAGCGGACACTCGCCTCCCTTGTCGCACACCGGACAGTCGAGTGGGTGGTTGATCAGCAGGAACTCGAGCACGCCGTCCTGCGATTTCTTCGTCGTGGGCGACTCGGTGTCGACCTTCATGCCCGGCGCCACTTCGATCATGCAGGCCGGCTGCAACGCGGGCCCTCGGCCGGTATCCATGTCGACGATGCACATGCGGCACATGCCGACGGGCCTCATTCGCGGGTGGTAACAGAACCGAGGGATGAACACGCCATGGCCCTCGGCTGCTTCGATGACGAGTTGACCTTTCGGCGCGGTGATCTCGCGTCCGTTGATCGTGAGTGTGACGACCTCGGTCTCAGGCACTGGGCACCTCGACCGCAGGTCGGCGAGGGAAGCGCCAGCGACGAGCCGACACGTCGAGCGAGCGAACGCGCCCGTGAGCGAGCGAGACTCGAGAGCTAGACACTGGGCACCTCGGCTGGCGCGCGATAGGCGGCGCCTGTCAAGTGCACGGTCGTTTCCACGGGCCCGCCGACGTAGGCCTCGAACTCGTCGAGGAACCGACTCACCGTCGACGCGATCGGCGAGACCGCCGATGGGCCGAGCGGACAGATCGTCGTCTGCCGGGGCGGCCAGTTGATCCCAGGACTGATGTTGTCGCAGATGTCGAGGAGCATGTCGACGTCCTGGGGACGACCTTCACCGGCGAGGATGCGCGCCAGGATCTGCTCGAGCCAGGCCGTGCCCTCGCGACACGGCGTGCACTTGCCGCACGATTCCTTCGCGAAGAAGCGCACGATGCGATGGCAGGCTCGGACCACATCGGTGTCCTCGTCCATCACGACGATCGCTCCGGATCCCAGCATTGATCCCGCCTTGCCGACAGCACCGGCTTCGAGCGGCAGGTCGAGGTGCTCCTCGAAGAACCAAGGCGCGGACGCACCTCCAGGGATGAACGCCTTCAGCCGCTTGCCGTTGCGCACCCCGCCGCAGTAGATCGGTGCCTCGATCAGGTCGCGGAACGTCGTGACGCCGAACTCGACCTCGTACACGCCGGGCTTGTTGACGTGACCCGACACCGCGAACATCCGCATGCCGGTGCTGGTCTCCGCGCCGAGTTCGGCGAAGGCCTTGCCGCCGTTGCGTGCGATCCACGGGAGGTTCGACAGCGTCTCGATGTTGTTGACGATCGTCGGCTTCTCGTACAGCCCGATGGCAGCAGGAAAGTAGGGAGGCTTGAGGCGCGGCATGCCCCGCTGTCCCTCGAGGCTCTCGATCAGGCCGGTCTCCTCGCCGACGATGTACGCGCCGGCTCCCCACGTGAGGACGATGTCGACGGAGAAGTCTGTGCCGAGAATGTTCTTGCCGACGGAGCCGGCCGCATACGCCTCGTTGAGCGCCTGCGCGATGCGCTCCTGCGCGAGTGCCATCTCACCGCGCACGTAGAGGAATGCCTGCCCGAGACCGACCGCGTAGCACGCGATCAGGATCCCTTCGATGAGCTGATGGGGGTCTCGCTCCATCAGCATCCGGTCCTTGTACGTGCCGGGCTCCGATTCATCGCCGTTGACGACCAGGTAGCGGGGCCAAACACCCGCGGGTGTGAATCCCCACTTCACGCCAGCCGGGAAGCCCGCGCCGCCGCGCCCGAGGAGGCTGGCCGCTTTGACCTCGTCGCCCACTTCCTGCGGCGGCTTGCGCAGCGCGGCGCGCAGGCCTTCGTACCCGCCGGTGGCGAGGAAGCGCTCCAGCGTGTAGCTGTCGTCGAAGCCGAAGCGTGTCGTGATGATCGGCTGCGCGTCGGTGATCATCGGCCCTCGATGGGCCGATGGCCCGAAGCCGGCCGTGCTAGCGCCAGCGAGCGGCCGGCACGGGAGCGAGCGGAGGCGAGCGACCGCAAACAAACGGTGATCATCGGCCCTCGACGGGCCGATGGCCCGAAGCCGGCCGTGCTAGCGCCAGCGAGCGGCCGGCACGGGAGCGAGCGGAGGCGAGCGACCGCAAACAAGCGGTGATCATCGGCTCTCGATGGGGCCTCGGCGGTTCGCGTCTGTGTCGGCTGAACCGCCGAAACGGTGGCTGAGTCGACACAGACTTCGACCGGCTCCACTCTGTGTCGACTTGGCCACGTGAATCGGTGGCTCAGTCGACAATGTGCGCCAGGGTGGGCGGCGGCGGCGATGCCGCCTGGTCGCGAATTTCGTCCTGATGGTCGTCATGTCGTCGGGGAGTCTTGCAGCGCCGGGGTGTCGCGGATCCAGACGGGCTGCGTGCTGTCGTCGGGGCCGACCACGCCGGCGGCGCGGTCGGGAGGAATCGCCTGGCGGACCCGCTGCAGCGTGCCATGCGGTGGGATGTCGTCACGCCGGCCCGACCGCAGGTCGTCGATCAACTCGTCGAACTCGTCGTGGGTGATCCGGTGGAAGTATCGGTAGTTCACCTGCAAGCACGGAGCTTCGGTGCACGCGGCGATGCACTCGTACCCGTCGAGAGTGAACAGACCGTCGTCGGTCGTCCCGCCCTCGGCGACGCCGAGAGTGTTCTCGGCGTGCTCGAGCAGCTCGTCACCGCCGGTGAGCAGGCACGAGATCGACGTGCAGACGTTGACGACGTACTTCCCGACTGGATGACGCTTGAACATCTCGTAGAAGCTCGCCGTACCGAGAACTTCTGCTGCTTCGAGGCCGAGCAGCTTGCCGATGTGCTGCATGGCGTCTTCGGTGAGGTATCCATCCTGCTCTTGCGCGAGATGGCACAGGGGGATGAGCGCCGACCGAGCGACCGGGTAGTTGGTGATGATCTTCCGAGCGAGCGCTTCGTTGTCGTCGGTGAGACGCGCCATCAGCGATCGGCCTCGCCCATGATCGGGTCCACCGACGAGATCACGGCAACGCCGTCGGCGAGGAAACCTCCTCGCATCATGTGGGGAAGGGCCTGGAGGTGCACGAAGCTCGGCCCGCGGATGTGCATCCGGTACGGCCGGGCCGAACCGTCGCTTACGATGTAACAGCCAAGCTCGCCGCGCGGTGACTCGATGGCGACGTACACCTCGCCGTCCGGCACCTTGAAGCCCTCGGTGAAGATCTTGAAGTGATGGATGAGTGCCTCCATCGACTCGTCGATGCGGGCCCGTGGAGGTGGCGTGACCTTCTTGTCCTGGATCCGGTAGTCGCCCTCGGGCAACATCTCGATGATCTGGTGCACGATCCGGATCGACTCGCGCACCTCGTTCAGCCGGATCGCGTACCGGTCGAAGCTGTCGCCATACGTGCCCACGACGACATCGAAGTCGACCTCGTCGAAGTACAGGTACGGGATCTCGCGCCGCAGGTCCCACGGCACGCCGGTCGAGCGCAGGAGCGGTCCGGTCGCGCCAAGGGCGATCGCCTCCTGCGGGGTGATGACGCCTACGCCTTGGAGTCGCTCACGCCAGATGGGCTGGCCGGTCATGAGCATGTCGAACTCGTGCAGCCGCTCGGGCAGGGTGTCGAGCAGCCGCAACACGTCGTCTCGCCACCCGTCGGGGAGATCAGCTGCGACACCCCCAGGGCGGATGTAGTTGTGGTTCATGCGAAGGCCGGTGACCTTTTCGAAGAAGCGCAGCAGCTCCTCGCGCTCGCGCCAGCCGTAGAGCATCATGCCTATGGCGCCGATGTCCATGCCGTTCGTGGCGAGGAACAGCACGTGCGACGAGATGCGGTTGAGCTCGGTCATCAGCATCCGGATCCATTGCGCCCGCGGCGGGATGTCCTCGTCGATGCCGAGCAGCTTCTCGGTGGCCAAGCTGAAGACGAGCTCGTTGTGCAGCGGTGACGCGTAGTCCATACGGGTGACGTTCGTGGGGCCCTGCAGGTATGTCAGGACCTCGCCCGTCTTCTCCATACCCGTGTGCAGGTAGCCGATGATCGGCTTGGTGCGGAGCACGATCTCCCCGTCGAGCTCGAGCATCAGCCGCAACACACCGTGTGTCGACGGGTGTTGCGGACCCATGTTGATGATCATCGTCTCGTCCTGCGGCGGTTCGTGCGCGCCGAGGTCGGCCGCCTCGGCCTCCGACATCCTCAGCACCGAACCGATCTCCCGAAGCAGCTCCTCGGCCTTGATCCCTTTGCGAGGCTGGAGCTCCTGCGCTCCCTCGAACGTCTCGCGCGCGAGCGTCATCGCGCGTTCTCGATTCCCTTGAACTGCACAGGGATCTGGCCGACGGCGTAATCCTTGCGGAGCGGATGGCCGATCCAGTCTTCCGGCATCAGGATGCGCGATGGGTCTGGATGACCGTCGAAGGTGATGCCGAACATGTCGAACACCTCGCGTTCCATGGCCTCGGTGCCGGGATGTACGTCGAACAGCGACGGTACCGACGGATCGCTCTCCGGTACCTGGACGCGCACTCGAATGCGAGCGCGATCGCGCATACGGAGCAGGTTGATCACGACCTCGAACCGTTCGGGATCGATCTCCGCCGGTAAGCGCCGAGGTGCTTCGTAGGCGAGATAGTCGACGGCGGTCACGTCGATACACATGTTGAAGCCGTGCTCGTCCCGCAACTCCATGACGAAATCCGCGAGTTGCTCTCGCGCCACGTGCAGAACCAACTGGCCGCGCGACTCCGACACCGGAACCCCGAAGTCGGCCCCCGCCTGCTCGCTCACGTGTTCTTCCCGACAACGACCGGCGTGTCACCGGCGGTCTGGCCGTCGACTTGGCCGACGTGGACGCTTGCGCCTCCTCCTGTCTCCTTGCGCCGGCGTGTCAACTCGCCGCGCTCGATGAGGCCGTACAACGTCAGGATGGAATGCATCAAGGTCTCGGGGCCAGGCGGACACCCGGGCGCGTAGACGTCGACGGGCACGATCTGATCGACGCCTTGCACGATCGCGTAGTTCTGGAACATGCCGCCGCTCGATGCGCACACGCCCATCGAGATGACCCACTTCGGTTCCATCATCTGGTCGTAGATCTGGCGCAGCACGGGGGCCATCTTCTGGGACACGCGACCGGCAACGATCATGAGGTCGGCCTGTCGCGGCGACCCGCGAAACACCTCCATGCCGTATCGAGCGAGGTCGTAGTGCGCACCACCGGTCGCCATCATCTCGATGGCACAGCATGCCGAGGCCGAACGTCGCGGGGAACATCGACTTCTGGCGCGCCCACTTGACCAGGTTCTCGAGCGTGCCGGTGAGGATGTTGTGGTCGAGTCCTTCGAGACCGCGGTCGAATGAGATCGGCACCCCCTCAACACCTCCCCATCGGCGACACGAGCAGCCCGGCCATGTCAGGCGGCGTGCTCGCCGCGGCCTTCGCGTCCTTCGAGTCCCACCCGCTTCACTGTCGTCGCCGCCGTGCGTTCCGCTGAAACCATCGACGCGTCGTCGACCCGGCGAAGTCGCTTCACCGGGCCCCAGTCCAGCGCGCCGTTCGAGATCAGGTAGAGGAACGAGACGAACACTGCTGCCGCGAACAGCACCATCTCCCACAGGCCAAACGGGCCGAGCCTCCGGAAGATCACCGCCCACGGGTACAGGAAGATGATCTCGATGTCGAAGATGATGAAGATCATCGCGACGAGGTAGAAGCGCACCGGGAAGCGCTCGGGCGGGTCTTTGCGGGGCACGATGCCGCACTCGTAGGGGGCGGACTTCGCCTCGGTCTCCAGCCTGGGCGCGAGCAGCTTCGAAACCATTGCACTCAACAAGCCGAAGACGACCGCGAGCGCTAGCAGCACGACGATCGGGAGGTACTGGTCCACGGCGCTGCTCCTACGTCGCCATTGCTCGGTTGCGGGCGATCAGCTTGTCGCGGCGATGCATGGTGTTGCACAGGATCGCGAACAGGATTCCGGAAACGAGGAAGGTCATGAAGCCAGGGAACCGGACATCACCGAGGCTGCGAATCATGACGACGCTGATCACGGGCTGGTTGGGATCGAGCTGGGGGGTCGGTGGCTTGCCTCCCGGCGGTGTCTCCTGCGGAATCACACCCTGCACCTGCACGACGATGTAGTGCTCGGGGTGGGTGATGTGCACCGTCGTTTCGATGTTCTTCCAGATCCGATCCCACACCGAAGGATTGGCAGGAAGCTTGTACTCGTTCTCCTTGCCGCCGATGTCGAATGCGCCGAGAACCTTGTAGGCCGAGGTGTCGGTGAAGATCTTCTGCCCTTCGGCGGGTACCAGCGCGGTGTCCGCTACCGCCTGCGCATCGCCGAGTTGCGCGTTCGAGGTCGGCAAGAGGTTCCACCCGCCGAGGTCGTTCGGCGAGAGCTTGTACTCGGCCATCAGGTTCGGATCGGCGTCGACGAGGTCACCTATCGTGATGATCTTGCCCTGGATGTGATCGGGGTTGACCTTTACCTCGAGCTCGGGGTGCGCCGCGAGGATCTGATCGACGACCTGTTGCTGATCGGGCGCAGGTAATTCGCTCACCTTCTGCACTGGATCCTGACTCAAGTCGCCGACGTTGACGTTGAGCACACGCCAGTGGGGCGCCGCGCCCTTCATGCCGCCGAGGGATGCCGGCGACCCCGAGTACAACCACCAGATGAGACCCATGATCGTCATCCACCCGAACAAGACGGTGAGCACGATCAGCAATCCCGTGCGCGGACCGGTGTCGGTGGATAGGAGCAGCACCACAGAGCCGATCAGGATCAGCACCCCGACCGAGAGTGCGAGAATGTTGCGGATCTCGGGATTCCACGAGACGAGCCCGAGCACCGTGCTCACTGGAGCGACCTCTCGTACTCGACGATCTTCTCGACGAGATCGACAGGCAGCATTCCTGGCCCCGGGTCGACGGGTTTGCCGTTGTTCTCGTAGAAGATGGTGATCTCGTTGCCGTCAGGCGAGGTGTAGGTCTGAGGCTGCTGGGGGCTCAATCCGAAGCCTGGCATTCGGCCCGTTCCCTGGCCGTGCACCCCGTACTTCTTGCCCTGTTCGGAGCCGACGGACACGAAGTCGATCTGGTCCTGGATCGGGTTGACACAGGGCGCGGCCGATGAACCTGGCGTCGTGGTAGTGCTCGTGGTCGTGGAGGTCGTCGAGGTCGTCGTGGATGGCGCCGCGGCCGCGTTCGCCGCCGCCTCCGCGCTCGTCGGCGGACATGCCGTCTGCGACGTGTTCAGCGGGAACTGTCTGTCGACGGACCCTGCGCACAGGCTGGGGCCGAGAGCGCCGCATCCGGAGATCGACCTGATCTGCGAGTAATCGGTCGTGTACGACCATTCTTGCGTGTGACATCGCCCGCACGCGTAGGCGCCGCCCGCGAAGTTGTCCGAGTCGAATCCCATGTTGAACAGCGCTTCGCCTTCGGACGCCCACTTCGGAGATCCGTCAGGATTCTTCTCCGCCAGCATCTTCGCCAGCTCGTCCCTGGCCTGCTGCTGCGCCTCGTCCGGCGAGATCTGGATGGACTGGATGTAGTCGACCAGGTTCTGTACCTGCTGGTCGTTGAGGGCACCGCCACCCGCTACACCCCACGCCGGCATCGGCGAGAAGGGGCGGCCGTAGGTGATGATGTACGTGACTTCTTCTCGAGAGAACCGAAGCAGGGCGGTGTCGAGCGCGGGGGCACGCCATGTGACGGTCTTCACGCTGCCATCGGGCTGGATCAGGTTGTAGTTGGTGATTCCACCGACGCCTTTCGGCCCGTGGCAACCCTCGCAGCCGAGGGCATCGAGGCTGGTGCCCACCGGTGCGAACATCGCCTCCCCTCGCTTTTCGAATGTTTCACGGAAGTCCGTCGTTGCGCCCGACTGGCGCCCGGGCTCGAGGATCCAGTACAGCGGCAGGCCGACCGCGATCACGAACAAGGTGATCGAGCGCGATCGTCAACGTGCGGTCGAGCTTCGGCCCCTCGAGCTCCTCGTCGGGCAGGTACGGCTTGCGATTGGGCGCCAGCTCGATCTCGGAGCCGAGCTCGGGCTTGACGCCCCGAAGGATATTGATTGACGCGTAGACGATGACACCGACGAAGATGACGATGAAGATCGTCCAGCCGATGGTCTCGTTGGTGACTGCGGCGAAGGTCATTCCTTCTGTCCACCGCTGACGCAGTGCGGGCCCTCGGCTTCCTGTCCGGTCGTGTTCGTGCCGATCGGCGGCCCGAGCACGATGCCGCTCGAGCTGGTGTCGACAGTCACCGAGTCACCCGCGAACGTCGGCGTGAAACGATCGAGGCCTCGCGGCGCGGGCCCACCCTTCTTCTCGCCGACCCGGTTGTACTGCGAACCGTGGCACGGGCACTCGAACCACTGCGACGTGACGCAGCTCGGCACCCGGCAACCGAGGTGCACGCACTTCTGGTACAGGAAGACGAAGCCCTGCTCCATGCCGGCGATGATCGGCGGTGTGTACGCCGACACCTTCTTCGCCTTCTCGAGCGCGCTCGACGGATAGTTCGTCACCCACATGCGAGCCTCGGGGAAGTACCCGAAGCCCTTACCGTCAGCGATGGTCGCCTGGATGTCGGACAGCTTGCCGACCGCGATCTTGCCGCCGAAGCCTCCCGGGCCTTCGGGCCAGAGGAAGCCGATCATCGTCACGCCGAACACGAGCGAGCTGAAGCTCATCAACGTCACGACGCCACGGTTGAGGAACTGACGCCGGGTGACGCCGAGCGTCTCAGGGTCCAGCGGAACCCACGGTGCGACCTCGCCGCCCGTGGACTTCACGACCGCCGTCGAAGGCTCCCGCCGCTCGATGGCAGCAGCCTTCTCGACGGCCGCGCCGGTTGCGGGCGCCGCCGTCGTCGGGAGCGGGAGCGGGGCGGTGGCTTTCCGGCTCTTATCGCGCTTCGCGCGTCTCGCGGCTCAGACCGCCGATCGCATCGCTCGTGTCGCGGCGGCGCGCCGCGCCGGCGATGAGCACGACTGCGAGCACGACGAGGACGCCGACGCCGATGGCAATGATCGCGCCACTGCTCATCGGGCGCACTCACATGCGAGGGGATACAAACGTGAACTCATAGGTCGAAGAACAATCCCTCGCGCCAGGGGAACGTGAAGTTGAAGCCAGGACCTCTGAAGAAGACACCGATGATGACGAGCACGGCCCAGAACATGATGAACATCGTCATCAGCGCGATCGCGAACTTGCGATCCTCCGGCTTGTTGCTCGGGTTGCGGTCGGTGTAAGGGGCGAGGATCAGGCCGACCAATCCGATGGTGGGGATAGTCACGCCGGCGACCATCGGGTGGAACATGGTGAGCAGCTCCTGCAACCCGAGGAAGTACCAAGGAGCCTTCGACGGGTTGGGCGTGCGGTTCACGTTGGCGAGCGGCTGCAGTGGCGCGTTGACGAAGATCGAGAACAGCAGCAAGAACGCCGTCATCACGAGCGCGGCCACGAACTCGACGACCAGCAGGTGCGGCCAGACGTGGACCTTGTCGACCGGCTCCGCCCGCACATCTTGGATCGAGCCGGACTTGACGACTGTCAGCAGCCGCTGCGTGTGGCCACCAGGTCCGGCGGCAACAGGCGGTGCGGCTGTCGCGACCGCGCCGGTCGTGGCGGCCGCTGCGACCGCGGTCGACGGCGCCTCGCCACCGGCGGACTCGCCGCCCCCGCCTGACGCGGCCCGCGCCGCGCGACTGCGCTCGAGGAGGTGCGCCGGGATGCGACTCGCTGCTTCGGATTGCGGCGCGTCGGTGCCGCCGCCACCACCGCCTGCGTCAGCACCGCCTACCGGTGGCTCGCCGCCTGAGGCCTCCGGCGTCGCACCCGCGCCAGCCTTCTCCTGTGCCTTGCGCCGGGCTTCTTCTGCCCGCTTGCGGAGGTGTTCCGGGATCTCAGTCATGCCTTCGGTCCGCTCCGGGCGTCGCTTCGCTCCTGCCTCCGCGGACTGCGGCTCGTCGCTGGCGCTTCCCTCGCCGCGTGGGCCTTCGGTCCGCTCCGGGCGTCGCTTCGCTCCTGCCTCCGCGGACTGCGGCTCGTCGCTGGCGCTTCCCTCGCCGCGCGGGCCTTCGGTCCGCTCCGGGCGTCGCTTCGCTCCTGCCTCCGCGGACTGCGGCTCGTCGCTGGCGTTGCCTTCGGTCCGCTCCGGGCGTCGCTTCGCTCCTGCCTCCGCGGACTGCGGCTCGTCGCTGGCGTTGCCGTCGGTCGGCTCCGGGCGTCGCTTCGCTCCTGCCTCCGCCGACTGCGGCTCGTCGCTGGCGCTTCCCTCGCCGCGGGTGCGGGAACGCCGACAACACGGTGGACGGCGTGTATCGATGCGAGCGACGGAGCGCCAGCGGAGGAGCGGCAGCAACGGCCTGCGTGGCCGGGGAACGCCGTCATAACGGCCCTGAGATTCCGCCGTCCTTGCGGACGCGCCAGAAGTGGATCGCCATGAAGATCACGATCACGAACGGGAGCATGAGGACGTGCAGGACGTACCAGCGCAACAACGTCGGGCCGCCGATCTCGGCGCCGCCCAGCAGCACGAAGCGCACCTGACTCCCGAACACCGGCGTGTAACCCATCATGTTCGTGCCCACGGTCACCGCCCACAGCGCGAGTTGGTCCCACGGGAGCAGGTAGCCGGTGAACGACAGCAGCAGCGTGAGCAGCAGCAAGATGACACCGATCACCCAGTTGAACTCACGGGGCGGCTTGTAGGCACCGTGGTAGAAGACACGCGCCATGTGCAAGAAGACCGAAAGAACCATGAGGTGCGCGGCCCATCGATGCATGTTGCGCACGAGCAGGCCGAACGTGACCGACGTGTGCAGGGTCTGGATGTCCTGCCACGCCAGCGCCGTGGTCGGCCGGTAGAAGAACATCAAGAAGATGCCCGTGACGGTCAACAGGATGAACAGGAAGAACGAAAGACCGCCAAGGCAGAGCGTGTAGCTCACCTTCACCGCGTGCCGCTTCACCTTGACCGGGTGCAGGTGGTACAGCACCGAGTTCATGATCACGTAGGACCGGTTACGAGGGCTGTCCGTGTACCCCTTGCGGAAGATCGAACCCGGCCGGAAGATCGATTGCCAGGCCTGCGACCCCTGCACGGTGTCGGTGAACTTCGCGACGCGCTCACCCATCGTCGGGCGCTTCGGCATCGTCTTCGCCACGACTCGGAGCCTCCTAGCCCAGCCTCATCCCATAGCCGTAGCCGTGGGTGTTGGTGCGCTGGTGACGATCTCCTTCAGCGGGTACCTCGACAAGCTTTCCGAGGATGATCACACCAGTCGGGCAGCGGTCGACACAAAGCGCGCAACGCGTGCAGACGTCGTCATCGATGAGGAACACGTACTGGTCGGTGGGGTCGACCCCAGGTTGTTCGGTGCCGACCGCTTCATCGATGGCGTCGTTCTGCACCATGTGGATGCACTTCCACGGGCAGATGTCGACGCAGCCTTCGCATGTGATGCACTCGGACTGATCGATGTGGATGAACTGCTTCGGCTTGACCGCACGCGTGAGGTAGTCGTTGTCGACCTCTTGCAGGACATAGTCCGTGCGGAACTCCGGCATCGGCGGGTTTGCATCGGTGCGTGCCATCAGGATTCCTGCTTCACAAGAGGACGTCCGTATGCCGAGGGTGCGAGTTCACGTTGCGCACGCCGCTCGGCCCGCTTGTCGCGTGACTGCCAAGACGACCACATTGCGACGTGACACGTGAGGAAGAACCCGTAGATCACGACCACGATCACGTCACGCACCTTCTCGTAGTCGACCGTGAACGGTGGCACCGGCGCGTTGATGAAGGTCCACTGACCGACTTGTGCGAGCTTCTTGGAGGGAGTCCAGCCCAGCTCGTTGTTGGCCCACTGCAGCCACTGATTCGGTACGACCGCGTACGCCCAGAACATGAGGAGGAACACGAACGTCGCGGCGAAGATCGCCTCGCCCCAAGTGATCGGCGCGCCGACCGGACGCCGCCGGCCGTAGAGCTGGACGACCACCATGCCGAGGATCGCGATGGCGAACGACACGACGAACGCAACCACTCGGCGGGCACCTCCTCGTTGCTCGGCCGCGGGCACGACCCCGACGGCGACGTCTTCGTGAAATCTCTCACATTCTAGGTGCCCGTCACCAGTCGCGGGGCGGACTTCGAAGCGAGCGCGGTCTGTCTAGCACGGCAATTTCTGGGCACACGAACGGTCGTGGGGGCGGGATCAAGCCCTTGTGCCGCTTGGTTCGCCCGCTCCGAGCCCGTCTAAGGTGCGACGCGACATGTCGGCGTTCCCCGGTCTCACAGGCGAAGCGACGCCCGGAGCAGAGCGAAGTCGCGCGGCGAGGGAAGCGCCAGCGACGAGCCGCAGTCCGCGGAGGCAGGAGCGAAGCGACGCCCGGAGCGGACCGACGTCATGACTGAGGTGCCGGAACATCTGCTTGCCCGGTCCCGCGCACGGCGTGAGGCCGCCGGCCTCGCAAAACAGGGCGAAGCCGGCGCCACCCCGGCACCCGGGGCGGAGGTCGAGCAGGCATCCGCCGCCGCGCCGGCTGCGCCAGCCGCCCGCACCCCGGCTCCGGTCACCCCAGCACCGCCGCCTTCTCCGCCGAAGCCGGATCCGCCGTACATCACGGCCTACAAGCGCCGGAAGCGGATCCCGTTCTGGGTGATGCCCGCACTCATCGCGCTGCCAGTGTGGGGGTTCGTCTACGCCAACACCCTCGAGACGCCACCGGCCGCGACGAGCGGCCCGATCGCGGAGGGCGAGACGATCTACGCGAAGTGCGCGACGTGCCACGGTGCCGACGGCAGCGGCGGCGTCGGGCCGTCGTTCAAGAACGGGGAGCTGGCCGCCGCCTTCCCCAACTACGTAGACCAGATCCGGTGGGTCACACTCGGATCGGCCGGCTGGCCGGGCGACACCTACGGCGCGCAGAACAAGCCGAAGAAGGGCGGCATGCCGGCTTGGGGGAACGACCTCACGCCATTGGAGATCGCGCAGGTCGTGCGTTACGAGCGAGAAGTCCTCGGCGGCGTTCCTGCTGAGCCAGACCTCGTCGCCATCACCGAGGGCACGAAGCCACCCCTCGACAAAGATGGCAACCCCGTCGGCGGGTAGCACGACGCGCACGCACGACGTCCTTGTCGTCGGCGGAGGTCCGGCGGGAGCAGCCACCGCGTACTGGCTCGCACGCGCCGGTCGCGACGTGGTCGTGGTCGAACGCAAGACGTTCCCCGCGAGAAGACATGTGGCGACGGGCTGACGCCGCGCGCCGTGCACCAACTCGAGGAGATGGGCCTCGGCGGCGCGCTGACGCAGTTCCACCGCTACGACGGTTTGCGCGCCTGTGCGCACGACATCACGCTCGAGCTGCGCTGGCCCGAGCACGCGATCTTCCCGCCGTACGGCTACGTGGTGCGACGGCGCGATCTCGACCACATGGTCGCTAACAACGCGGTGGCCGCCGGCGCCGCGTTGCGTGAGGCATGTGAGGCCGTCACGCCGGTGCTCGACGGCGGTCTCGTGCATGGTGCTGTCGTCAACGACAAGCGAGCGGCGACGTCGGAGGAGATCCGTGCTCGGTACGTCGTGATCGCGGACGGCGCGAACTCGAGGTTCGGGCGCGCGCTCGGCACCGCCCGGAACCGATCGTTCCCGCAGGGCATGGCCATCCGCGGGTACTACGAGAGCCCGATGCACGACGAGCCATGGATCGAGTCCGCCCTCGACGTACGCGATCGCAGCGGCAACTCGTTACCCGGGTACGGGTGGATCTTCCCGGTCGGCGACGGGACCATCAACGTCGGGATAGGGCTCCTGTCGACGTTCCGCGACTGGAAGTCGGTCAACACGTCGCACTTGATGGACGAGTTCGCCGCGACCGCGCCGCCGTACTGGGGCATCACGCCGGAAGGTGCGACCGGCCCACCGACGGGTGGACGGTTGCCGATGGGAGGATCCGTTTCGCCGGTGGTCGGTCCGACCTGGCTCGTGGTCGGGGATGCCGCGGCGACCATCAATCCGTTCAACGGCGAAGGCATCGACTACGCCTACGAGACCGGACGCATGGCCGCCGGATTGGTCGACGAAGCCTTGCGCACGGGCGACGGGCTCGCCCTGTGGCAGTACCCGCGGATGCTCGAAGCGGAGTACGGGCTGTACTTCAAGGTGGCGCGGCTGTTCGCCAAGGTCATCGGGAACCCCGCGTTGTTGACGCAGCTCACCCGCGTCGGCATGCAGTCACGCACGCTCATGGAATGGGTGCTGCGCATCATGGCGAACCTGCTGCGGGAGGACGAGCTCGGCCCCGCTGAAGCTGCCTACAAAGCCGCGGCCGCCCTCGTCCGCGTCGTCCCGGAGCCAGGCGCCGCCTGACCCCTGACGAACTTCGGGTCAGAAGTGGAGCTATGGCCCCGTTTCTGAACCAACATTCGGTTGCGGTCCCGCGGCGGCGAGTTCGGCGGCGTTGACTCTGCGGACGCGGGTGAGTATCCAAAGGCCTGCCGGGATCAGCGCGAGGCACATCCACTGGGCGCCGGTGAGTCCGATGAACGTCTTGTCGTTGACCCGGAGGAAGTCGGACAGCCCGCGCATGACGCCGTAGTACAGACAGAACACACCCATCAGCGTCCCGGGCGGCGGCTTCCGTCTGATGAGCAGCGTGAGGATACCGAACAGCACCAGCATCCAGAGCAGTTCGTAGATCGCGGTGTTGTGGAACTCGGATCCGATCGCGAGCGGGTTCGGCCCGAGGTGTCCTTCTCGCACCGTCCCGCCGTCGTACCGAACCGCGAGCAGCCATGAGCTGTGGCGGCCGAAGTGCTCGCCGACGGAGATGCACCCGATGCGGCCGATCGCAAGACCGATCGTGAGGCCGTAGGCATAGCCGTCGAGGTTGTACCAGCGCGCCGAGGCGCGGCCATTTGCGTACGGTCGGCATCGCAACGAGCACTGCCGCGATGAACCCTCCCGCGAACTGGAGGCCACCGTTCCACACCGCGATCAGGTCGAGCGGCGACTCGATCTCGCTCCAGTGCGTGATGTCCCACGTGATGCGCGCACCGATGACACCGGCGATCACCATCCTCGTCGCCATGCGGTAGACGTCGTCGCGTGTCATGTCGATGTGGGCCTCGATGTATCGGGCGGCGACCCACGTGCCGACGAGGACGCCGAGGCCGACCATGAGCCCGAAGGTCCGCAACTCGATGGGCCCGAGCGAGATGGTCGGGAACGTCGTGTACGGGATGACGGCGAACAACTGCGCTACACCCACGTCGACGAACGGGACGAAGACACTGCGATCACGACATCGGATGTTCGCCTGGGGCAAGTGGCTCGCGCCAGCCACCCACGTCCGCCGCGAGCCGGTCTGCCTCTGACGGGCCCCACGTGCCCTTGTAGTACAGCGCAACCGGAGGCGGGTACTTCGCGACCTTGTCGACGATCCGCCACTGCTCCTCCAGCGCGTCGGCTCGGCCGAACCGACGCGGATCGCCTTCCATCGCGTCCTCCAGCAGACGCTGGTAGGCCTCCCCGCGGCGTCCGAACACCTTGTCGTAGGACACCTCGAGGTTCACAGGCCGTGTCGTCAGTTCTTCGCCCGGTGCCTTTGCCTGCAGATGGAGCATGATGCCGTCGTCGGCGCCGAGGCGGAAGCGCAAGTAGTTGGGCTCGGGCGCCCGGTTGCCCGAATCGCAGAACAACCGGCGCGGCGGCGCCTTGAACTCGACGACTGCTTCAGTTGCGGTCACGGGCAACGTCTTGCCCGCACGGACCAACCATGGGACCCCCGCCCAGCGCCACGACTCGATGGTGAACCTGCAAGCGATGAACGTCTCAGTGTCGGACCCGGGCTGCACACCGTTTTCGTCGGCGTAGCCGCGGTATTGCCCGCGCGCCACCTTCTCGGGCGTGAACGTCTCGACCTGGCGGAACACCTTGACCTTCTCGTCATGCAACGCAGTCGCCGATGCCTCCGACGGGGGCTCCATGGCGAGTAGGGCGACGATCTCGAGCAGGTGGTTCTGCACGACGTCGCGCAGCGCGCCGACCGAGTCGTAGAACTTGCCGCGTCCTTGCACGTCGAATGACTCTGACATCGTGATCTGAACCGAGTTGATGAAGTTGCGGTTCCAGATCGGTTCGAGCATCGAGTTGGCGAAGCGAAAAACCATGAGGTTCTGGATCGGTTCCTTCCCGAGGAAGTGGTCGATGCGGAACACCGACGTCTCGGGGAACGAGGTGTGCAGGACTTCGTTGAGCCCCTGCGCGGACTGCAGATCGCGGCCGAACGGCTTCTCGACGACGACGCGCGCGCCTTTGTTGAGTCCGACCCGGGTGAGCCCTTGCACAACCGCTTCGAACATCGACGGTGGAATCGCGAGGTAGAACAGCGGATGGTCTCGGCCTTGCAGTTGCAGGCCGAGGTTGTCGAACGTAGCGGCGTCGCGATAGTCGCCCGAGACGTATGTCAGTCGGCTGGTCAAGGAGCCGAACGCGTCGGCATCGAAGGGCTCGGAGCCCAAGTTCGACGCGATCGACTCATGGGCGCGCTCATGTAGCTGATCGTCAGTCCAGTTCGACGCGGACACTCCGACGACGGGAACGTCCGGCGGCAGGGTGCCTTCCTTGACCATGTGGTACACGGCAGGAAACAGCTTCTTCCTGGCCAGATCGCCGGTCACGCCGAACAGGACGAGCGCGTCGCTGAGCCCGTAGGCCTCGGTCGTCACGCTCACGAGTGTTCCTCCTCCTTCATGCCATCGCTGCGGCCGCTCGCCCGGCCGCGCTCACGATTTCGTCGAGAACGGGTCCGTCGTGCGCTAGTCCCGGGAACAGGACCTCGTACGCGCCCGGTGCGATCGCCACGCCCTCGTCGAGCAGCGCGTGGAAGAACCGGGCGTAGGCCTGCTCGTCGGTCTTGCGCGCGCCCGCATAGTCGAGAGGGACTTCCGAGCCGAAGAACAACCCGACCAGTGTGCCTTCGACAGGCACGCGTGCGGTCACGCCTGCGGAATCGAACGCCTTCGCCAGCCCCTCGCCGAGGCGCGCTGCGATGCCTTCGAGCGTGACGTATGCGGCGTCGTCGAGCAGCTCGAGCGCGGCGAGCCCTGCAGCCATCGCCACCGGGTTACCCGAGAGCGTTCCTGCCTGGTACACGGGACCCAGGGGCGCGACGCACGACATCACGTCGCGGCGTCCGCCATACGCACCGACAGGGAGACCCCCGCCGATCACTTTGCCCAAGCACGTGAGGTCGGGCCGAACGCCGAACCGGCCTTGCGCGCCGCCTCGGCCGACGCGGAAACCGGTGATCACCTCATCGAAGACGAGCAGCGCGCCTACACGGTCGCATTCGTCTCGCAGGCCTTGCAGGAAGCCGTCCACGGGCCCGACGAGCCCCATGTTCGCCGCGATCGGCTCGACGATGACACACGCCGTCGCGTCATCGAGACGCGGAACGGTGTTGTACGGCGCGACGCGCGTGTCGCGGACCGCGCCTTCCGTCACGCCGTCGGAGCCGGGCAATCCGAGCGCGGCGAGGCCGCTGCCGCTTTGAGCAAGGAGGAGGTCGCCGTGACCGTGATAGTTGCCGGCGAACTTCACCACCGCGGGCCGGCCGGTGAAGCCCCGCGCCACTCGGATGGCGGACATCGTCGCCTCAGTCCCACTCGAGACGAAGCGCACGAGCTCGACGCTCGAGACGCGCTCGACGATGGCCTCGGCCAGCAACACCTCGCGTTCGGTGGGTGCGCCGTAGCTCGTCCCGTGCGACGCGGCCTGGTGCACGGCGTCGACGATCGCGGGGTGCGCGTGTCCTGCGATGATCGCACCGTAGGACTGGACGAGATCCAGATGGCGGCGGCCGGTGACGTCCCAGACGTAGGGCCCATCAGCCCGAGCGACGAAGTAGGGCGTCCCGCCGACGGCGTTGAACGAGCGGACCGGCGAGTCGACACCGCCCGGGATCACCTGCCGCGCGCGGGCGAACAGTTCCTCGTTCGTCGGCACGTCAGTTCCTCGCAAGCGACTCCGCCAAGGAACGGGCGAAGTAGGTGAGGATCACGTCTGCGCCGGCCCGCTTGATCGCCGAAACATGCTCGAGCGCGACCGCGGGACCGTCGATCCATCCATTCGCGGCGGCCGCCATCACCATCGCGTACTCACCGGACACGTGATAGGCCGCCAGCGGCACGTCCACCTCTGCTCGAGCGCTGGCGATCACGTCGAGGTACGCGAGCGCGGGCTTGACCATGACCATGTCCGCACCTTCGGCGAGGTCGGAGCGGATCTCTTCGAGAGCCTCACGCACGTTTCGAGGGTCCTGTTGGTAGCCGCGACGATCGCCACCGCCGACGATGGTCACGTCCACTGCGTCACGGAACGGTCCGTACAGAGCCGACGCGTACTTTGCCGCGTAAGCGAGGATCGCCACGCTGTCGAAGCCCTCGTCGTCGAGCGCCTCGCGGATGGCAAGGACCTGTCCATCCATCATCCCGCTCGGTGCCACGATGTCCGCGCCGGCAGTGGCCTGCGCGACGGCAACACGCCCGTACAGCTCGATGGTGGCGTCGTTGTCGACGGTAGCGCCACTGCCCGTCGCGCCTTCGTCGACGAGCACACCGCAATGACCGTGATCGGTGTACTCGTCCAGGCAGAGATCGGCGAGCAACACGAGCTCGTCGCCGACCTCTTGGCGGAGATCCTGCAACGCCAGTTGGACGATGCCGCTCGGATCCCACGCCCCTGATCCCTCGGCATCTTTGGTCGCCGGCACGCCGAACAAGATCACGCCGGGGATCCCGACGGCGGCAAGCTCGGCGACTTCCTTGCGCAGCGACTCCCGGGTGTGCTGCAGCACTCCGGGCAGCGACGGAATCGGTTGGGGCTGGTCGATCCCTTCGCGTACGAAGAGCGGGGCGATCAGATCGTCGACGGACACGCGGGTCTCTGCGGTCATCCGGCGGAGCGCCGGCGTGCGACGCAAGCGTCGCAGCCGCCGCTGGGGAAAAGCCATCAACGGAAGGCTAACGGTCGAGCAACGCGTCGAGCCGATCGACCGCGAGGAAGGCAAAGCTCTGGACCACGGCGTCTGCAGCCGACAGATCGAGTCGTTCCGTCATCCTGTTCGGCACTGCGATGCAACGCAGCCCTGCGGCACGTGCGGCGGCCACCCCGTTCGGCGAGTCCTCGAACGCCGTCGCCTCACGCGGCGCGACGCCGAGTTGCTCGACGGCGAGCCGGTACACCTCCGGGTCGGGCTTGGCGGGAACGGCATCGTTTGCGCACGACAGAACCGAGAAGCGATCGAGCAGGCCGAGCCGATCGAGGTGCTCGCTCACCCACCCCGCTGACGAGCTCGACGCCACAGCCAGCGCCAGTCCGGCGTCGGACGCCTCGACGACGAACGACTCCACGCCCGGCATCGCCGCCTCGGCCCGGACCTGCTCGTGGTGAGCGAGCCGGCGTCGCTCGACGACCGTCTCTCGATCGGACAGCGTTCCGACGGCTGTTTCGAGGTCCGCGTACCACGGCCGTCCACGCGTGCCGATCCGGTCTTGCCACTGCTCGATGGTGAGCTCGACACCGTGCTCCTCGTAGATCGCACGTGCCGTCTCGAACGCGCTCGTCTCGGTATCGCAGATGAGTCCGTCGAAATCGAACACGAGCGCGCGAATCGTCACGAGGGGATCTCTGGGACGTCGGCCGGGTTCACGCCGAAGTAGTGGCGCAGGAAGAGCGCAATCGTGCCGTCGTCGCGCATGTTGCCGATTGCGTCGTTCAGTGCTGCGGTGTTCGGTGACCCGAGTGCCAGCAGACCGGCATACAACTGCCCGGTTCGCATTTGACCCGCGACGGTGAGCGCGGGGTTGCTCGCCGCGGCGGCGAGGGCACTGGGAGTCTCCATGATCATCGCGTCGAGCCGGCCGTCGGCGACACGCTCGATGCCGTCGCTCTCGTCGACGAGGGTCTGCGGAGCAGTGATCGGCTCGACGCGCTCTGTAAGTACGTCGAGCCCGGCAGTGTTCTTCAACGCCACACCCCACCGAAACGAGCGTCCTTCCGCGACATTCGCCATCGACACGCCGGAGCGGACGAGGACGGCCTGGTCGACGGTCAGGTATGGCTCCGTGAAGTCGGCCGTGCGCGCGCGGTTGTCGGTGACCAGCGCTTCGCTCAGCATCAGGTCGCATTTGCAGTCCTGACCGCTCAGCAACGTGACCAGCGGGGTGACGATGACCCGGACCGACGGGACACCCAAACGAGCCGCCATGGCTTTGGCTATGTCGAACTCGAAGCCGGCGGTGACCGCTGCCGGGGTCGAGCCGATGTACCAGGGCGGGACGAGGGCCTCCGTTCCGACCGTCAAGACGCCAGGGACGATGGTGAGGATGTCCTGGTTGGGCTCGGCCGCCGGGCTCGGCAACGTCGTCGACGTGGAGACGGCCGGCTCGGACGGATCAGGAGTGGGAGGCGCGGTCACCGTCGCGGCGGTGGTGATCGGCGGCGCGGGTGAAGCGCCGCTCGTACATCCCACGAGGATGACCAGCGCCACCCACATCGCCGGACGCCGACGAATGATCATTGGTCGTCGAAGTGGCTCACGATGGCGTCGACGAGCCCTTCGATCGAGTGCACTTGCGCCTCGATGTCGACGCGCAGACCACGGGCGCGGGCTGTCGCCGCAGTGACGGGACCGATGCAGGCGACCGTTGCGGGGATGTCGTCGAGTCGCGCGACCTCCAGGTAACGCTCGACGGTCGACGAGGACGTGAACGTGATCACATCGGCGGTGGCGGCAGCCTCGACCTGTTCTCGTGATGGCGCCGTGGCCACGGTCTTGTACGCGTCGACGACGTCGACGGTCCAGCCGCGTCGGCGCAAACCTTCGGGCAGCACGTCACGCGCCACTGCAGCTCGCGCCAGGAGCAGGCGACCAGCGCGCTCGCTGGACGCGGATGGAAACGCGTCCAGCAACGCTTCTGCGACGAAGCGATCCGGAACGAGATCGGCGCGCACGTTCCCTTGCAGCAATGCCTCCGCCGTTCCCGGACCGATCGCGGCCACCTTCACCCCACCCAACTCGCGTGCGTCGCGCAGCTCCGCGAGGAGACGCCGCGCGCCGTTGGCTGAGGTGAGGACCAACCAGTCGTAGCTCTGGATGCTGCTCGCGGCGCGCCGGAGGGCCGCACCGCCGTCTTCGGGAGCATTGATCTCGATCGCGGGCAGTTCGATCACCGCTGCGCCGAGCGCCTCGAGCCGGCCGCTGAGCTCCGAGGCTTGCTCGCGTGCCCGCGTCACGACGACACGGCGACCGAACAGCGGACGTCTCTCGAACCACGCGAGGTCGAGCGCAGCCACGTCGCCGATGACGATCGTCGCGGGAGGGGCGAGCGGCTGATCGGCGATCGTCGCCAGCGTGGCGCGCACGGTGCGCTGTTCGGGTCGCGTGCCCCACGTGACGGCGGCGACGGGCGTGTCGGGCGCGCGTCCGCTCGCCAGCAGCCGCTCGGCGATCAGGCCGATGCGCGCCACTCCCATGAGCACGACGATCGTCCCGCCGACCCGTCCGAGCGCGTCCCAGTCGACGCTGCCCTGCGCGCCGACCGAAGGATCCTCGTGTCCTGTGACGACGGTGAACGAAGTCGAGGAATGGCGAAGCGTCAACGGGATGCCTGCATAGGCGGGCACGGCGATGGCCGACGTGATACCGGGAACCACTTCGAACGGCACGCCGGCGTCGAGCAGGGCCGCTGCCTCTTCGCCTCCGCGTGCGAACACGAACGGATCGCCGCCCTTGAGTCGGACGACGCACACGTCTTCTTTGCCCCGCTCCACGAGAAGCGCGTTGATGTCGGCCTGTGACATCTCGACCCGCCCGGGCGCCTTCCCGACCGAGACCAGCTCCGCATGCGGGGGTGCGAGTCGCAGCAGGCTGGCAACGGACAGACGGTCGTACACGACCACGTCCGCACGTCCCAGCACCTCGGCGCCCCGGACCGTGAGCAAGCCGGGATCTCCGGGGCCGGCGCCGACCAGGAACACGGTCATGAGCGGAGCTCAGGACCGGCCGGACGCGCGCGAGCGCCAGCGAGCCGGACGGCGATGGGGTCCGGGGGCGCAGCCCCCGCAGGAACACGGTCATGAGCGGAGCTCAGGACCGGCCGGACGCGCGAGCGCCAGCGAGCCGGACGGCGATGGGGTCCGGGGGCGCAGCCCCCGCGGGAACACGGTCATGAGCGGAGCTCAGGACCGGCCGGACGCGCGAGCGCCAGCGAGCCGGACGGCGATGGGGTCCGGGGGCGCAGCCCCCGCGGGAACACGGTCATGAGCGGAGCTCAGGACCGGCCGGACGCGCGAGCGCCAGCGAGCCGGACGGCGATGGGGTCCGGGGGCGCAGCCCCCGCGGGAACACGGTCATGAGCGGAGCTCAGGACCGGCCGGACGCGCGAGCGCCAGCGAGCCGGACGGCGATGGGGTCCGGGGGCGCAGCCCCCGCGGGAACACGGTCATGAGCGCAGCTCAGGACCGGCCGGACGCGCGAGCGCCAGCGAGCCGGACGGCGATGGGGTCCGGGGGCGCAGCCCCCGCGGGAACACGGTCATGAGCGGAGCTCAGGACCGGCCGGACGCGCGAGCGCCAGCGAGCCGGACGGCGATGGGGTCCGGGGGCGCAGCCCCCGCGGGAACACGGTCATGAGCGCAGCTCAGGACCGGCCGGACGCGCGAGCGCCAGCGAGCCGGACGGCGATGGGGTCCGGGGGCGCAGCCCCCGCAGGAACACGGTCACCTGGCCACCCATAGGTAGATGCGAGCGACGGAGCGCCAGCGGAGGAGCGGCCAGGATCGGCCTGCGTGGCCGGGGAACGCCGAAGACGCAGTCACACGAAGAGCACCTCACGACCCCCGGCACGCTCGAGCAAATGGGTTGCGACCGCGCGGCCGGCCGCGACAGGGTCGGTCCCGCGCTCGCGATGGCGAAGGACGATCCGCCCGTCGAGCGATGCGAGGAGGCCTTCGATCTCGAGGTGCGCCGGCTCGTTCCCGTCCACGTGTGCGAGTGCACCGGCAGGGAGGTCGCAATCACCACCGAGCTCGTCGAGGAACGCGCGCTCGGCGTCGACCGATCTGCGGCTCGGTCCATGTTCGATGCCAGCGAGCAGGTCGTTCAGTTCGTCGTCCTCCTCACGACATTCGACCGCGAGCGCGCCTTGCCCGACTTGCGGGAGCATCACGTCGGTCGGGAGCAACTCCGTCACGGCATCCGACCGGCCGAGACGCTCGAGGGCCACCGCGGCGACGACGACAGCGTCGTGTTCGGAGGCGCGCTCGAGTCGCGTCGGGATGTTGCCCCGCAGGCCGGCGAACGTGAGGTCCGGTCGCCGGTCAGCGAGCTGGGCACGACGCCGGGTTGAGCCGGTAGCGACGCGGCCTCCCACAGGGATCGCCGCGAGCGTCGAGCCCACAAGCGCGTCGCGCACTTCCCCCCGGCGGGTACTGCGGCAAGCACGAGCCCGTCGACCGGTCGCGACGGGAGGTCCTTGGCCGAGTGGACAGCCATGTCAGCGCGGCCGGCGAGCACCGCTGCTTGAACCTCCTTCACGAACACACCCTTGCCGCCCATCTGCCAGATCTCGACGTCCTGCCGGCGATCACCAGCCGTGTCGACGATCACCAGCTCCACGTCGAGGCTGCGGTCGACAGCGCGAACCAACGACGCGACATGGTCGGCTTGCCAGCGGGCCAGCGCGCTGCCACGCGTTGCCACGCGAAGGGTCAAAGGTCGAACAGGTCGCGCAGCGCTTCCGCGAGACGATCGCCTTTTACGGTGCCCGACGCGTCCTTGAGGCGCACGGTCGGATCATGCAGCAGCTTCGCCACGATCCTCTTCGTCAGTGCTTCGATGGCGGCACGCTGGCGATCGTCGAGCTCGGCCAGTCGCGCATCCATTCGCTCGAGCTCGTTGCGCCTGATCGACTCCGCTCGATCTCGAAGGGACGTGACCAGCGGCGCCGATTCTCGCGCGGTGGTGAGCGTGCGGTAACGAACGAGCTCTTCTTCGATCAGCGCCCGCGCCTTCGTCGCCTCGCGATGGCGCTCGGCGAGACCAGCGTCGGCGAAGCGCCGCAGGTCATCCATGTCGAGCAACGTGACGCCGTCGATGTCACCAGCGGCGGGGTCGACGTCACGAGGCATCGCGATGTCGACGATTAGCAGCGGCCGGCCGTTGCGCCTCGCCATGGCCGTGGTGAGGTCGGCGTGCTCGAGCATGATGTTCGTCGCGCCGGTCGAAGTGAGCAGGACGTCGGCTTGCGCGAGCTCTGCGGGCAGATCCGAGAGGCGCACGGCCCGCCCTTCGAAGCCGGCGGCAAGCGCCTTCGCCGTCTCCCAGGTGCGGTTGGCAACCACGATGTCAACGTCACCGGCTGATCTGATGGCCACCGCCATGGCTTGGGCCATCTCGCCGGCGCCGAGCAGCAGCACGCGACGACCCGCGAGCGTGCCCAGACGATCGATCGCCATCGCAACAGCCGCTTGCGCCACTGATGTGATGCCGCGGCCGATGCCCGTCTCGGTGCGGATCCGCTTGCCGACCTCGAGCGCGTGACGGAACAGCAGGTTGAGCGACGAGGCGGTGGAGCCTTGGGCGCGCGCGACCTCCCATGCCGCGCCGACCTGACCGAGGATCTCGCTTTCACCCAACACGGCGGAGTCGAGTCCCGCGGCCACGGCGAACAGGTGGGTCACCGCCGCGTCGTCGTAGTGGACGTACAAGTGGCCGGCGAACTCGTCGGCCGGAAGGAACGACAAGTCTTTGAAGAAGTTCCGTAGGTCCTCGTACCCGGCGTGGAACCGCTCCGCGATGGCGTAGACCTCGGTGCGGTTGCACGTGGACAGGACCACGGCCTCCGACAAATGCTGTCGCGCGCGACAGGTCGTGGAGGATCTTCGGCACGCGGGCATCGTCGATCGCCGTCCGCTCGAGCAACTCGAGCGGTGCCGTGCGGTGATTCAGTCCGATGACGACAACAGACACGCCTGAAGGCGCTCCTTGGCTTCGGTGAGGTGCCCCTCGCGGATCATCTCAAGCATTCCCGAATCGAGCGCGCGTTTCCAACCAGGATGCTCGGTTGATTGCCCACGCGCGACCAGATCGGCTCGTGCCTCGGCGAGCATCGCGAGCAACTGCTCGTACTCGGGACCGAGCTCGGCTTCGAAACGCTCACGCAGCCACGCAGCCAGGGCCGGGCTCTGCCCACCTGTGGCGAACGTCACCAGCAGCGGCCCACGGCGGACGCGAGCCGGCACCGTGAACGAACAGTGCGCGGGGTCGTCCGCAGCGTTGATCCACACTCCGGCCGCTTCTGCATCCTCGAACACCGCGCCGTCGAACTCCGGATCACCGGTGGCCGTGACGGCCAGCCGGTAGCCGGTGGCCTCGCCCCGTTCGTACCTGCGCCGCTCGATCGTGATCTCTCCGGCACGGCCCAGCTCGTCGAGCTCATCCACCACTTCGGGCGCGACGACGGTGACGTCGGCTCCTGCTTCGAGCAGTCCACGTACCTTGCCGAGTGCCACACGACCGCCGCCTACCACGAGGCAGCGCACATCCCTCAGGCGAAGGTTGACCGGGTAGAGCGGCTCTTCGACCGGCATTCGCCTCCTAGTCGGCGACAGCCAACGGAGCCGTCGAGCTGCCGGTTCCGTTGGGCGCGCCGACGACGGGTCTGCCCGTACCTCGCCGTTGCTGGTGGAAGCTCAGGATCTGGAGTTCCACTGCGAGGTCGACCTTCCGAAGCGACACACCCTTGGGCACGGTGAGGACAGCCGGCGCGAAGTTGAGGATCGACGTGACCCCGGCGGCAACGAGTCGGTCCGCCACGTCCTGAGCGGCGATCGCAGGGGTTGCGATGATCCCGATGGCGATTTCGTTGGCCCGGACGATCTCGTCGAGCGCGTTGAGCGGGCGGATCTCGCTCCCGCCCACGCGCTGGCCGACCTTGGCCGGGTCCGCGTCGACGAGGGCGACGACATGAAAGCCGCTGGCACCGAACCCGCCGTAATTGGCGAGGGCGTGGCCCAGGTTCCCGATCCCGACGATGACGACGGGCCAATCTTGGGTCAGGCCGAGCTCGCGGCTCATCTGGAAGAGCAGGTACTCGACGTCGTAGCCGACGCCCCTGGTGCCGTAGGACCCGAGGTAGGAGAGGTCCTTGCGCACCTTGGCGGCGTTGACGCCGGCCAGTTCGGCCAGCCGCTCGGACGACACCGTGGTCGAGTCGCCCGCGATTTCGAGCAGGCTGCGCAGGTACACGGGAAGGCGCGCCACCGTCGCGTCCGGGATCCGGCGCCGTCCCCGCTCGGTCATCGCCTGGATGCTATGGGTGAGCGCACAAGTTCACAAGCATCGCGCGAGTGGAAGAGATGGTCGAGCGGAGCAAAATCCTCGGAGATGACCCTCCATCTCGCCTTGGCGACCTCGGCGGCGCTGCTCGCGTTCGCGTTCGCCTTGTCCACGCTCGAGCGATGGATCGACCGGCGCAGGCCCTACGAGGGCGCGTGGACGGTGGCGCTGTTCCTCTTCTCGGCGGCGTCGGTGGCCTTGTGGGGAGGCGCGGCGTTCGGGTGGAACGGCGTCTGGTTCCGGCTCTTCTACCTGTTCGGCGCCATCGTGAACGTGCCCTACCTGGCGCTCGGCACCATCTACCTGCTCTCGCCGCTCGGCGTGGCCCGACGGGTGGCCATGGGCGTCCACGCCTTCGCTGCCTTCAGTGCGGGTGTGATCGTCGTGGCTCCGCTGACGGGGCCGATCGTCGCCGACACGTTGCCGCAGGGCAGTGACGTGTTCGGGCCGCTCCCCAGGGTGCTGGCAGCAGTTGCGTCGGGGCTCGCCTCCGCCGTCATCATCGGCGGCGCCGTCTGGAGCGCTGCCCGTTTCGCCCGGCCACGGTCGACCCGGCGCCTCGCCGGCGCCAACGCCCTCATCGCGTTCGGGACGATCATCCTGGGCGCAGGCGGTCTCCTCAACTCGGTGCTCGACGAGATGGACGGGTTCGCGGTGTCCCTCGTCGTCGGCATCACCGTGCTGTTCGCCGGCTTCCTGCTGACGAACGCTCCCCGCCGCCCGACGGTGCGCGTCGTGGAGGCCGCCTGACCGTATTTGTTGCCCGCCGTGGCGCACATTGTCTGCTCAGCCACTGAAACGCGTCTGTTAGTAGACACAGACCTCGGCCGCGGCGCACTCTGTGTCGGCTCAGCCACAGGAATGGTGGCTCCTTCGACACAGACCGCGGCACGATCGGTTCTGTGTCGGCTGAGCCACGCGAATCGGTGGGTCAGTCGACAATGTGCGCGAGAGGGACCGGCGACGGTGGAGGGAGAGGTGGCGGCGGAGGCGGAGGGCGGCGGTGAGGGGCGGGTCACGTCAACTCAACGTTCGACGGAGGATCTTGCCTGTGGTGCCGAGCGGAATCTCGTCCACGAACATGATCTTCTCGGGGCACTTGTACCGGGCGAGGTGCTCCGCGCAGAACGCGATCAGTTCGTCCTCCTCGACCGACCCGCCGGGGGCAACGACCACGTACGCCTTGACGGCCTCGCCCGTGTACGGATGCGATACGCCGATCACACCGCACGCCTCGACCGCGGGGTGTTCGAGGAGCACTGATTCCACCTCTGCCGGGAAGACGTTGAACCCCGACACGATGATCAGGTCCTTCACCCGGTCGACGAGGAACAACTGCCCGTCGTCGTCCACGACCGCGACGTCTCCGGTGCGTAGCCACCCGTCCTCGGTGAGCGCGGCGGCCGTCGCCTCCTCGTCTCTCCAGTAGCCCTTGAACACGTTCGGCCCCGAAACCCAGATCTCACCGGGGTCACCCACCAACACGTCATCCCCCTCGGCATCGACGAGGCGGACGCGCACGCCCGGCAGTGGCGCGCCGATCGAACCCGGCTTCTCATGCTCGCCCGCGGACGTCGTGACCACCGGTGACGCCTCGGTGAGCCCATAGCCCTCGGCGATCACGACGCCGAACCGGCGCTTGAAGGTCTCGCCCACCTCGAGCGGGAGCTTTGCTGCGCCGGACGCCGCGATCCGGACGGATGCGAATGCGTCGTCGGGTACGTCGGCGAGTGACGCCCACGCCGTCCACATTCCCGGGGCACCAGGCAGAATCGTGACGCCGTGACGCTGCACGGCTTCGAGCGCAGAGGTTGGATCGAAGCGCTCGATGAGCACGACGCGCGAGCCTGCGTAGAACGACAGCCCGAGCACGACGTTGAGCCCGAAGATGTGCGACAGCGGCAGCACACCGAGACTCACGTCCGCCGGCGTCTGCATGCGCGCCTCGTTCGCCTGCATCTGCTCGATGTTCGATTGCAGATTGCCGTGCGTGAGCATCGCGGCCTTCGGAAAGCCGGCGGTCCCGCTGGTGAACATCAAGACGGCCAGATCGTCGTCGTCACGTTCCACCACTGCCACTGACGGCTCCGTCGCGAGGAGGTCGTCGAGCAACACGCCCCCGGGGACGTCGGCATTGTCGGTGACGATGCAGAACTCGAGCGCAGGAAGCCTGGATCGATCGAGCCGAGACAGCGAGGACAGTCCGGCGGGAGCGACGACGACGGCTCGTGCACCGACCTCACCGAGCTCGTTCTCCAGCTCGCGCGGCGGGGCTGCCCGGATTGAGCGGAACAGCGACGAGGCCTGCGCCGAGCGCGGAGAGGTAAGCAGCGACGAAGTACCAGTTGGTGCCGCACAGGATCCCGACACGATCGCCGGGCTGGAGGCCGAGGCCGACGAAGCCCGATCGAAGAGCCGCCGCCTGCTCACGCAACACCGCGTATGTGGTCGTCCGGCCGCGGCTGACCAGAGCCACGTCGTCTGCGGGATGTCGGTCGAGCACGCTGGCGAGGTTCACGGGAGTTCCTCGGAGTGGGCGCGGAGGACGCTGATACTTCCTCCCACCGCTAGGGCGGAGCAACCCGACAACGGGGGATCCGTGGAAAGGGGCAGCGCAAGCCCGACTCGTGCAGACACGTCACACTGTCCTGCGTGACATCGGCCATCGAGGCGCACGACCTCACCCGCAGCTTCGGCGGGAACGTCGCGCTCGACGGCCTGACATTCGAGCTGGAGGCGGGGGAAGTGCTGGCCTTGCTCGGCCCGAACGGAGCGGGCAAGACGACAACGGTTCGCCTGCTCAACGGCGTGCTGACGCCCGATCGCGGCGAGGCTCGAGTGCTCGGCCTGGACCCGGTCGTCGACGGCGAGGAGCTGCGCCAGCGCACCGGCGTCCTGACCGAGAACGCCGGGCTCGACGACCGCTTGACCGCTCGCGAGAACCTTGCGTTCGTCGCCCAGATCCGAGGGCTGCGAGGTCGAGCGCGGCGTCGACCGTGTCGACGAGCTCCTCGGCCGGTTCGGCATGATCGACCGAGCCAATGACAAGGTTCTGGGTTTCTCCACGGGGCAACGAAAGCGTCTTGCCCTGGCTCGTGCGCTCCTACACGATCCCGAGGTGTTGTTCCTCGACGAGCCGACGTCGGGTCTCGACCCGGCGGCGACCCGCGACGTCATCGACTTGATCGGATCGCTCGCGACCGAACGCGGTCGAACGGTTGTGCTCTGCACCCACTTCCTCGGTGAAGCCGGTCGGCTCGCGCACCGCATGGCAGTGCTGCATCACGGTCAGCTACACGCCTTCGGACGAACGGACGAGCTCGCCGCACAGCTGTGGGACGGTCTCGATGCCGACCTCGATCTCGGCGCGCCAGCGGAGGACCGTACGGTCGCCCTTCTCGTGGACCTCGACGGCGTGCAGGCGGCCGAGACGACCGCGACCGGTTTGCGGGTGCGGGTTCGCGACCGTGAAACGCTCGCGGGGGTCGTGGCGATGCTGGTCGGTCGCGAGGTACCGGTGTACGGCGCCGTTCCTCGCACACCGACGCTCGAAGACGTGTACTTCGCCGTCGACGCGAAGTTCCGAAAGGCCACGGCGGATGGCTAGCCGCACCATCCGCGAGCCCATCAACTGGACCGCGGTTCGGGCTGTCATGGCCAAGGACCTCGCCGCAGTTCGGCGCTCGAAGCCGATCGTGCTGCCGATGCTGATCGTGCCGTTCCTGATGCTCGTCGTGTTGCCGACGATCATCGGATACGCGGCGCGGCACGCAGACGAACATCGACGTCTCACGTTTCCTGTCGAACCTTCCGGGTGACGTCGCGGAACCGATCCTGCGGCTGCCGGTCCGCCAGCAGCTCGTCGTGCTCGTCAACGGCTATCTGCTCGCTCCGCTGTTCCTGCTCGTGCCACTGATGGTGTCCGCGGTGCTCGCAGCCGACGCGTTCGCCGGCGAGAAGGAGCGCAAGACGCTCGAGACGCTGTTGCACCTTCCGCTCGCAGACCGCGATCTCTTCATCGCCAAGTTGCTCACTGCGTACATACCGTCTGTGTTGCTTTCGTGGACCGGCTTCATCTGCTTCGCGATCGTCTCGAATGCCGTCGCATGGCCTGTGATGCACCGGATCTTCGTACCGACGCGGCTCTGGGTCGTGATGATCGTCTGGGTCGCGCCTGCTGTTGCCGCGCTGGGGTTGGGCGTCATGGTGCGTGTGTCTGCACGCGCGCACACGTCGCAGGAGGCGAACCAGCTCGGTGGCGCTGTGATCCTCCCTCTGATCTTCCTCGTGGTCGGCCAAGCTACGGGTTTGCTGCTGGTCGCAATGCCGGTCGCCATTGCCATCGGCGCCGTCTTGTGGATCATCGCCATCTGGCTGTGTGCGCGCGGCGCAACCCGATTCACCCGCGATCAGCTCGCCGCCAGGATGTAGGAGGTCCGCAGTCAGCGGGCGAGGAACACGAACTGCACGATCGCCGCACTGAAGATGAGGACCAACAGCACCGCGAGCGCGATCGTGGTTCCCCTCCTCACGTGTCGGCCTCCGGTTCACTGACAGACGCGCAGCGGCAGCATCGGACCCTCGAACGACTCCAGCGTCACCGGATCGCCCGCGTGGAGGCCCAGCTGTTCGGCCGCGGATCCTCGATCGACGGCGATCGACAACAGTCCGTACGAGTCGACGACGAGACCGACCTCGCCGGTACGCAGCGCGGCGTAGTTGTCCGCTCGAATCGCGGTTCGCTTCGTCTCGGCGAACCGAAGACGCACACGATCGCCCAAGCTGCTGACCTCGTCCGGATCGACGTTGAGCTGCGCATTGCCGAACCGATCGATCCAGAGCACCTCGGCGACGACAGCACCGTGTTCTTCGCGCGTCACCGGAAGCAGACCCGGCAACAACGTGACCGGGTCCACCGGCTCGCCGAGCGCATCGAGGTCGACGCCATTGCAGAGATGCGCGGCCGCCGGCGCGAACACGTCGCGGCCGGCGAATGTGGGACCGGGCGCCGGCAACTGGTACTCGGGATTGGTGAGAGCGACCGCGCGGTCAGCGCCGCCGACCATCGCAACCGCGGCAGCAAGCAAACCGTTGTCCGGCCCGATGAGCACGGACTGGCCGTCCCCGACCTCGATCGCGACAGCGCGGCGGTCGCTGCCGACGCCCGGATCGACGACCGCGAGGACGACGCCCGGGGCGAGGTACTGGGCGCTCCGGGCGAGCGTGAGACCACCACCGCGGACGTCGTGCGGCTCGATGTCGTGAGTGAGGTCGATGACGACCACCTCAGGGGCAATCGATCGAATGACCGACTTCACGACGCCGACGAACTCGTCGGTGAGGCCGTAGTCGGACAGGAAGGTGATCGTGTCGTACCGGCGGCCCATCGAACGGACGACGGTACCGGCGCGCGGACCCGCCGCCTCCTACCCGGCCTGCGTGTACTGGTTGGCGATGAAGGCGTCGAGGTCGTCCTCGCGCACCCGGTACGACTTGCCGACGCGAACGGCGAGCAGCTCGCCGCCCTTGATCAACCGGTACACCGTCATCGTCGACACTCGAAGCAGGTCCGCGACTTCGTGCACGGTCAAGAACCGCGCCCGCGATTGCGACTGCGCCATGGGAAACCCCTTCCTCCGCTGCGGGAACTGTACGCCCCTGTTGCTGGTGTTGTCAGCGGCGCAGGTGACGGCGCGATCAGGTCTGTCCGAGCTCTTTCGATCGCTCGGTGGCCGCGCTGACGGCGTCGAGGAACGCTGCTCGAACGCTTGCCGATTCGAGCGCTCGCAAACCGGCTGCAGTCGTGCCGCCCGGGCTCGTCACCATGGCCCGCAAGGCCGTCGGGCGTTTCGCCGGACTCGGTCAGGAGGCGAGAGGCGCCGAGCAGCGTCTGGGTGGCCAGCGCCGCGCTCACGTCGCGTGGCAGGCCGACGAGCACGCCCCCGTCGATGAGGGCCTCTGCGACCAGGAAGACGTAGGCGGGGCCTGACCCTGACAGCCCGGTCACGGCGTCGAGCAGGTGCTCAGGCAGCCGGACGACGGTCCCGACCGCGGCGAGGATCGACTCGGCCCACGCGAGGTCGTCGTCCGTCGCGGTTGCGCCGCCGGCGATGGCAGCCGCGCCCGCCCCGACCAACGCCGGCGTGTTCGGCATCGCCCGCACCACGGGGAGGTCGCCGCCCAACGCGTCTTGCAGGCGGGCCAGCGTCACACCTGCGGCGATCGAGAGCACGCGCGCGCAGCCCGCCTCAGCCACTGCGGAACATGCCGCCTCGACGTCGTTCGGCTTGACCGCGATGACGACCCCTCGCGCCTCAGGTGCGTCAGGGACCACCGCAACACCCGGGAACTGCGACTCGAGCACCTTGCGTCGATCGGCCAGCTTCTCGACAACGGCCAGGTCGTCAGCGGTGGCCCACCCCGACGTGAGCAGTCCGGTCAGCAGCGCCTCTCCCATCCGACCGCCTCCGACCAGCGCCAGCTTCATGATGTCGGCGTTCCCCGGCCACGCAGGCCGGTGTGGCCGCTCCTCCGCTGGCGCTCCGTCGCTCGCATCGTCCTGCCACCGTAGCTGGGAGCCCGAAGCGACGACCGTGCCGCCCCTTCCCCGATGGGCGGCCGGGCACCGCTCCGAGCTCGGGTCAAACCCTAGATTGAAATGACATGAAATGCAACGAACGCACCTTCACCCCTTGAAGCGCGTCGCGAACCCGATACGCAGCGCCGGACGGAAGAACTGCTCGACCCACGCATAGAGGGAGCCGAGGACCCGGTCGAGCTCGTCGTCGTCGATCGCCTCGTTGGAGATCTGCCCGACGAGGAACACCGCATCCTCCTCGCCGATGGCGAAGGCGGCGCCGTACAGCTTCAGATTGCGGCGCAGCAGGTGTTCGTAGAACTGCTCGTGGTTCTCCTCCGGCGCCGGCATCACGTAGGTCTCGTAGTGCAGCGTCCGTTGGCGGAGCGTGAACCAGATCGTGAACGTGTCCTTCTGCTCGCCCTTCATACGAACGAACCAGCGCCGTTCTCCTGGGTCGCGATCGACCGCCGCGATCGTCGGATTCTCGAGCCGCTGACGATCGACCCACGAGTCGATGTGTTCCGCGAGGTGATCGAGCTCGGCCTCGGTGTACGCGCGCTCACTCACCGTCGCGCCTTGGCTCAGGCAGTGCAGTCGACTGGCTGGCGGGCGGTCAGGTCCGCGTAGAGGCGCCGCAGGCGCGCCGCTGTGGTCGACCACGTGTACCCACGCGCCCGCGCCGCGGCGGCATCACTCATTGCTCGAGCCTTCGCCGCGTCGGCGAGCACGGCCTCCACGGCGCGAGCGAAGACCTCGGGCTGCGCGCTCCTCCACCAACAGTCCCGTCTCGCCGTGCTCGACGAGCGTGCGCAGACCACCGACGGCTGCGGCGACGACGGGGGTGCCGCACGCCGCGGCTTCGAGTGCGACGAGGCCGAACGACTCCGAGCGGCTCGGGACAACGCATACGTCGGCGGCCCGGTAATAGGTCGCGAGCAGATGGTGCGGCTGTGGTTCGACCCATCGAATGCGGTCGGCCACACCGAGCTCGTCCGCAAGGCGCAACGCCTTCGCCTCTTCCGCCTCACCGTCAGGCCCGCTCGGTCCGCCCACGACGACGAGCTGGGCATGCGTGCGGCGGAGCTCACCGAGCGCGCCGATCGCGACATCGAGACCCTTGAGGGGTTGGATTCGACCGACGAAGAGCAACATCGGCGACCCGTCGAGCCCGTACCCGAGCGCCTTGCGGGCCCCGTAGCGGTCGCCCGGTGAGAAGAACGCGTGGATCACCCCCGGAGGGACGAGCTGGATGCGGTCTGGCGCCGCGCCATACAGCGCCACGAGTTGCTCTGCCTCGGCGGTACACGACGCGGTGATGGCGTCCGAGCAATCCATCACGTCGTGCTCGGCCTGCACCCGGCGTTCCGGTTCCGGGTCGCCCGTCTCTGCCTTGACGCGAGCAAGCGTGTGGAACGTCGATACGAGCGGAACGTCGAGCTCGTGCTTGAGCCGGTGACCGGCGACGCCCGACAACCAGTAGTTGGCGTGTATGGCGTCGACGTCGTCCGTGCGTCGCAGCTCGGCGAGCACGCCGTCGGTGAACTCGTCCACGAGCTCGGGCAGCCGATCCTTCGGAATGTCGTACGGACCGGCGTCGACGTGGACGACTCGGAAGCCGGGCTCGACGTCGACGACGCCGGGCAGGTCGTCGCGCCATCGGCGCACGTACACCGTGCAAGCGACTCCCGCCTGCGCCAATGACGACACGAGCTCGCGCACGTACACGTTCATGCCCCCGCTGTCGCCGGTTCCCGGCTGAGCCAAAGGGGACGTGTGCAGGGAGAGGACGGCCAGCGTGCGCACGACAGACGAAGGTTACCGGGAGACGGTCAGTTCCTCGTCGGCAGGTCCGGCGCTGTTCTCGTGCTTGAACGACTCGTAGATACGGATCAACGTCTTCTTCTGGTCTTCGTTGATGTGCGGGTCGCGCCGGATCTCCCTGGCCAGATCGAGTTCGGTGTCCCGAGGATCAAGAATGCCCGCTTGTACGTAGAGCGTCTCGGAAGAGATCTCGAGGGCGCGAGCGATCTGCTGGAGGATCTCGGCAGACGGCTTGCGCAGACCCCGCTCGATCTGGCTGAGGTACGGATTCGAGATGCCCGCCATCTCGGACAGCTTGCGCAGCGAGAGATGGCCGATCCGCCGCTGATCCCGAATGAACTCGCCCAACTCGCGCATCCGAGTCTCGAGATCGGCGACCACGATTTCAGGGTACGCGACCCTCGCGAGCGGCAGCGAGCCGATCGCGAGCACGCGGGAAAGGGCGTCGACGGCGTCGCCCCGCGCTCGTTTCGCCCTTCGGCACAGACGGCTCGTAACGTGCGGGGGCATGCGCATGCTGACCCGTACGGCGGTGGCCGTCGCCGTGATCGCAGTCGCTCTGGGCGCCTGCAGTGGAGGGTCGTCCACCAGCGGTCCCTTGGCAGGAGCAGACGTAACGGTCCACGCGAAGGACACGCTTCGGTTCGACAAGGGCGAATACACGGCCAAGGCCGGCACGATCAAGATCGGCTACGTCAACGACGGCAGCTTGACGCACACGTTGCTCATCGACGGTCATCCGGAGTTCAGCACCCTCGAGGTCACAAGCAAGGGCCAGAGCCAGATCGGCACCGCGCAACTCGCGCCAGGGACCTACGAGATCTACTGCGACGTCCCGGGCCACCGCGCCGCCGGCATGCAAGCCAGCTTGGTCGTCAGCTGACGCCGGTCCGGCGTCAGACGTTCTTCAGCAGAACTTCCCAACCGATGAAGAAGATCACCGCCCAGTAGACGAACCCGTAGGCGATGGTTCGGCGGTGGTCGTCGAAGACGGCCTTGTTGAACGCGTTGTCGAGGCCCCCGATGTAGCCGAGAGCCGACGCCTCGACGAACGCCCACACCACGACCAGGAGGATCCAGTAGATCGCCTGGTTCTGCAAGTCACCCTTCACGTCGCTGTACGCGCTGGCGAAGTGGGCAGCGAACACCATGAACCACAGCATCGTGACGGAGAAGAAGGTGTTGGCCCACGACGCCCGTGCCGCCCGCTTCGCCGCCTCCGGCTGAGCCGGGTCGGCCTCGCCACCGGCGAGCTGCTTACGCACCGAGCCGATCACGATCTGTTGCTTCGGCCAGATGACCGACCAGACGTTGCCGAGCATCGTGAGGCCGAACAGGATGCCGGTGAGGATGGCAGTGCCTCGCGCCGTGGCCAGGTAGTTCTTGCCGCCCCAGAACGTGTCGTCCGACGATGCGCTGAGGCCGAGCATCACCACTCCCATGAGGAACGTGGCCACGGCGGCCCATCGGAACCACCAGAGCGCTCGCCACGTCAGCTTGTCGAACGCCTCGTTGCGGGCTCCCGGGCTGAGCTCTGCGTACGACGGCGTCTGGACGAAGTTGAAGAAGTAGAGCAGCCCGATCCAGGCGATGCCGGCGAGGACGTGGAGCCCACCGCGCCACCAGGTCGAGCCCGCTTCCGGGATCGGTGAAGTTGTCGAAGATGACAGCGAGCTTCACGTCAAGTCCTCCCTGTACGACCGTCCGCGACGTGGCGAAACATAGCTCCGGCGTGGACGTGAACGGGTGAATCGTCCGATCCGCGGGTAGACAACAGGCGATCCCCCTCTGGCTCGAAAGGAGCACGATCGAATGGGCGCTGAGATCTATGTCCTCCCCGACCTTCCCTACGACTACGGCGCGCTCCAGCCGCACATCAGCGGCCAGATCATGGAGCTGCACCACGACAAGCACCACGCCGCCTACGTGAAGGGTGCCAACACCGCGCTCGACAAGCTGGCGACCGCCCGGGACAGCGACAACTTCGACTCGATCAGCAAGCTCCAGAAGGACCTGGCGTTCAACCTGTCGGGGCACGTCCTGCACTCGCTGTTCTGGCAGAACCTGTCGCCGCACGGCGGCGGCGAACCGAGCGGCGACGTGGCTCAGCAGCTCACGGCCGACTTCGGTGGTTTCGATCGGTTCAAGCGGCACATGACCGAAGCGGCGTCGACGATCCAGGGCTCGGGGTGGGCGCTCGCGGCCTGGGACCCGGCCAGCCGGCGGGTGATCATCGAGCAGGTCTACGACCATCAGGGCAACCACGGCCAAGGAACGATGCCGCTGCTCGCCATCGACGCGTGGGAACACGCGTACTACCTGCAGTACAAGAACGTGAAGGCCGACTTCTTCGAGGCCATCTGGAACGTCTTCGACTGGGAGGACGTCGCCCAGAAGCTGAAGGCCGCCCGCGACACCGAGTGGGACCCGAACCTCTAGCTCTGCTCGGTCCCGTGGATGCTCGACGTTGCGCCAAGTCTCGGGACCGAGCCGAGGCCGAGCGAGCGAGCGCCAGCGAGCCGAGCGGCGATGGGGCAGGCGCCGAAGGCGCCGAGGGGGCGCAGCCCCCAAAGTAGATCCGCTCGGCGTCTAGACCACCAACCCAACGACGAACGCCCACGCGGGCGCGAGCAGGAGCAGCGAGTCGAGACGGCGCAGCGCGCTCGCCGGCGCGGTGTTGGAGGGCAGAACAGCTGACCCCACCAACTGTCCCGCGGGGCACAACACGGACGCGAGCGCACCGAAGACGAACGCTTCTGGGAACTGGAACGGCTTGATGTCGAGCGCGCCGATGGCGAACGTCGTCACGACCACGGCAGTGATGCCGGCGATCGGCCCCTCGAAGGGAGTGCTCGCGCCCGAACCGACGAGGTAGTCGCCCGTCTCGTACGCACTGACGATGAGCACGAGCCCGACGACCGCGCCGAACTCGAACCGCGCGCAGATCGCGACACACGCGGCGGCGAACCCCGGGAAGAGCGCGCATCGGACCGTGTACGACGCGTCGATGATCGTGTCGACCACGGAATCGCCAGCGCGCTCGCCGTACGCGATGACGAGCGCGGTCGCGACAGTGGCGAGGATCGCGACCCCGACGAGCCCCGTCGTCACCGCGCCGGCCATCCCGATCGCGGCCGCGCCGATACCCGCCGTCACCTGATGCGGGTGACGGCGAACGTGGCGCCAGGCCTTTGCTGTCTGGAGGGCCGCGATCGCAGCGGTGATCGCGTAC
>CAWDIH010000001.1:0-3341155 GCA_963802415.1 uncultured Acidimicrobiia bacterium | reverse complement strand
CCCGCTCCCCAAGGTCATCTGGATGCAGCTCTCGGTGCGCAACGACGAGGCCGCCGCGAAAGCCGAAGCCCGGGGCGTCCAGGTCGTGATGAACCGCTGTCCGAAGATCGAGTTCGGCCGGCTCTCGGGCGAGATCTCCTGGCAGGGTGTGAACTCGCGCATACTCAGCGCCAAGAAGCCGGTCCTCGCGGGGAAAGGCTTTCAGAAGCTGAGTCTCAACCGGCCCGAGGACTAGACGACCTGACGAACGATATGTTCGTTATACAGAACGTACCGGTCGCTATCGCCACGTGCACGGATGCGGTCCAGAGACAACCGCCCACGGGAGCCCGCGATGAACGATCGCTTGCCCGGCTTCAACACGCTCGCCATCCACGCGGGCGCGTCGCCCGATGCGGCGACCGGCGCCCGGGCGACGCCGATCTACCAGACCACCTCCTTCGTCTTCGACGACGTCGACCATGCCGCCTCGCTGTTCGGGCTGCAGGCCTTCGGCAACATCTACACGCGCATCGGCAATCCGACCAACGCGGTGCTGGAGGAGCGGGTGGCGGCGCTGGAGGGCGGCACGGCGGCGCTCGCCGTGGCCTCCGGCCACGCCGCGCAGGTGGTGGTCTTCCACGCGCTCCTGCAGCCCGGCGACGAGTTCGTGGCGGCCCGCAAGCTGTACGGCGGCTCGATCAACCAGTTCACCCATTCCTACAAGAACTTCGGCTGGAAGGTGGCCTGGGCGGATTCGGACGAGCCCGCGACCTTCGAGGCCGCGATCACCCGAAGACCAAGGCGATCTTCGTCGAGTCGATCGCCAATCCCGGCGGGGTGATCGTCGATCTCGAGGCGATCGTCGGCCATCGCCAAGCGCCACCGCATGCCGCTGATCGTCGACAACACCATGGCGACCCCCTACCTGATCCGCCCCTTCGAGCACGGGGCCGACATCGTCGTCCACTCGGCGACCAAGTTCCTCGGCGGGCACGGCAATTCGATCGGCGGCGTCATCGTCGACGGCGGCTCGTTCCCCTTCGCCGGCGACGACCGCTACCCGATGCTGTCGAAGCCGCGCCCCGAATACGGCGGCATGGTCCTGGGCGAGACCTTCGGCAATTTCGGCTTCGCCATCGCCTGCCGGGTGCTCGGCCTGCGCGATCTCGGGCCGGCCTCTCGCCCTTCAACGCCTTCCTGATCCTGCAGGGATCGAGACCCTGCCGCTGCGCATGCAGCGCCATTCCGACAATGCGCTCACCGTCGCCGAGCATCTTGCGGCGCACGGCAAGGTGTCCTGGGTGAGCTATCCGGGCCTGCGCACCGACCGCTACCACAACCTCGCCAAGCGCTACTGCCCGAAGGGCGCCGGCGCGGTCTTCACCTTCGGCCTCAAGGGCGGCTACGACGCCGGCGTGAAGCTGGTGTCGAACCTCAAGCTGTTCTCGCATCTGGCGAATATCGGCGACACCCGCTCGCTCGTGATCCACCCGGCCTCGACCACCCACCGCCAGCTCACCGACGACCAGCGCGTCCGGGCCGGCGCCGGCCCGGAGGTGGTGCGCCTCTCGGTCGGCCTCGAGGACACGGCCGACCTCATCGACGATCTCGACCAGGCGTTGGCCGCGGCTTGAGGCACGGCACGGCTTTACGCGGCCTTCTGGGCCAGCAGGCCGCGTCGATATCCAAGGGTGACGTTCTTTTGAGATGGACTTCCTGTTTCATCCGAATTCAGCTGGAGCTGCTTACCTAAGCAAGCCACCCATCGTGGAAGCTCGAAGCTGCGCTTGCGCCGGTGCCTCGGCCAGCGGCATGATCTTGAGGAGCAGAAAGCCAACTCGGATCGAGTGCACCAACCTGTACACTTTCAAATGAAAATAGATCGGACCAATCCTCGACCGTACGATCCTCGAATATCAAACTAAACGGACTAATAAATCCCGCGTACTCACTGCTTGGCCATAACTTCTCAATTCTGAGGCCTCCCAGGTAGAAAGAAAGTGTATCGCTGGCATTCAATTCTAAAGTCGCCATGCCGGAGTACGCGGTCAAATAGCTGTTGTATAAACTCGTCATATCTACGTTCGGACTGGTGCCGATCCCAGTGAAGTGTGACATCCGTTGAGTTGATGCCCTTGAACTCAACTGCCTCCAGGCCGATAGCTAGACCAACCGCTGTTCCGTTCTCCTCGTCAACAGCCCACCAGTCAGGCTCGTATCCATCGTAGAAGAGGTTCTCGATGATCACGTCGTGACCAGAGCCAACCCTGAAGTTAATCTCGGGTTGTCTGGCAAGGATCTCTTCATAAATCCAGTCGCCCTCCAACGGCCCCAGAAGATCCTGAGCACTCTGCGAGATATCGTAAACGTCGTTCCCCGCCCCGCCATCCAGGATGTCGCTGTCGCCCGCACTCTTGAGCAAGTCGGCGCCGGTGCCTCCGACAAGGATGTCTTTCCCTGCACCGCCATAGAGCGCATCCGCGCCTCCACTGGCAAAGATGAACGCCCCGAGATCCCCGGCGTAGAAGTCGCCTGCCGTCGAGTCGCCAAGCAGAAGTTCATTCGCGTGTCCGGCGGTAAGCGTCGAAGCGTCTTTCTGGAAGGTGATCTTGCTGACGTTCATGCCGTCGATGGCGGCGTAGAGGCTGTCCGTCGAGGCACTTCCCTCGGTCATCGCCGACCACGTAGTCGCGTTCAGCGCGCCGAAGATCGACGCCTTCAGCCCGAGCTTGATCGCGCCCAGCCAATCGTTGCCTGCGGACGCGATCTCGGCGGCTCTCGCCGTGTCGATCTGGAGCCTCCCGCCCGTCGTCGAGAACAGGCCATCCAGGGTTGCCTGATCAAACCCGTTCCTCGCGAGGATGGCGTCCTGGAACAGCGTCTCGGCGCTCTGCGTCCAAAGGCGCGCATCGAAGTCGTTCGCCTTCTGGGTCAGCGGCTTGATATGCTGGTTGGAGAAGTCGAGCACCTGGCTGCCGAAATACTCGGCGAGGCTCGCATCCCGCACGCCGTCGCCCTTCGTCCAGCTCCATTCGCGCTTGTCGAGCACGTAGAAGCTGCGCATGTCCTGAACCCACTCGAACGCATTGGCATAAGCAGGAGCCGTTGCGCTGCCGAGCTGCATTCCGATCATCTGGAAGAAGAGGAGCGACTGGCCGGCGGTGCTTGAAGTGAGCCAGAACTCGCTGTCGCCGAGCGCCTGGATGATGTGGTAGGCCGTCCATGCCTCGTGCGCGTTCGGGACGCTGGGGTAGAGGTCGTTGAAAACGACAATGTGGTAGTCTGCAATTTGCTCGCCGTTGATGTCGGCCCAACCGGCGTTCAACCTCGCCTGATGATCGGCCTGCATCAGCTCGCGCTGAATTTCGAGCCGCCGCGTGTCGTATTCCGAGCCGAAATCCCTCTCGAGCTTGTTTTCGGCGTAGTTGTTCGCGACGACGCCGACGAAGCTGTTGTCGAGGACAACTCCCTTGGCCATGGCACCATAAGCGAAACCCTCGTCTGCCAGCGCCTGGTAGTAGGCGGCGATGGTCTCGTATGTGGTGTCCTGAAGCGCGGCTTCGTAGGCGGCTTCGATCTTCTTGGTATGCAGCTTCGATTTTTGCTTTTTCGGCATCATCGCAATATCCCCCGGTTGAAGCCGTCATTTGTCCGTCAAGGACGGTCGTTCCGCGGCTTTGCCGCGTCCTTGAAGCTCTGGAGCAGGGCGCGGACCTTCAGTTCGACGGACCGCAATTCCGCCGATCCGTGCAATTAACCTTCTGAAATTACAGTCGTTTTTTTAATCTGTCGTGCTACGGCCCCGACAGTGGCCCCAACAGGAATCGTTGCATGTCGACGACCCGCGTTCCCGCGTCAGGCGAGTTCGCCATCACCGCCCTCGTGATCATCGCGGTGTGGCTCCGGTCCTGCGCTCCGCCTCGGCGACGCGCCGCGCTGCATCGCCTCGTCGGACCTCGACGCCCTTCGCGCGGTGAAGCGGTCCGGGCAGACCCGCAGCCATGGACACCACGTCCACGAGCTTCAGATCCTGCTCGCCTTCCACATGCCTGGAGAACCAGACCCCCTCCCCCGCCTCCTCCAGAAGGGTCGCCAATCGCCTACGACGCTCGTAGAGCGGCATCGGCATCAGATACGCGCGAGCCCTGGGAGATCGAAGGCCATCAGGCGGGCTTCGCGGCAAGCTTGGCGAGATCGGAGCGCGTGGAAGTCCGGATGCCCGTCAGGTCGCAGGCAGACAGCTTCCCCATCTAGAACGATCCGGTCGACAGGGAGGCGACGGATGGCATCCACGATCATCGGAAACTGGTTTGCCGATCAGCGCCTTGCAACAGGTGTCGGCCAGAACGCCCAAATCGTCAGAGCCAGGGCCGCGACCCAGATAGCGGCGATCAGGACCGCCCCACTCGGGTCGTCGAGCGTTCGGCTCGCCTTTGCGCATCCTCGCGGAACTCCGCCAGGAGCGAGGCCGGGATCATCCTGATCACGAGGGCGATGGCGACCGGCAGGATGATCACCTCGTCAAGATAGCCGAGCACGGGGATAAAGTCGGGAATCAGGTCGATGGGGCTGAGCGCATAGGCGGCAATCGCCGCCGCAGCGAGCTTCACATACCACGGCACCCGAGGGTCACGCGCAGCGAGGTAGAGGGCGACAACGTCTTTCTTGATCTCTCTCGCCCAGTCCCGCCCGTCCAGAAATCACCTGCGACAGGAAGATGCCATCCCAAGGAAACTGGCCGTTGAAGCGCAGTCCGGGGAAGTCCACCGTCATGGACCACGTCTACGAGCCCCGGTCAGGTCCGCTCTCGGTTTGAAGGACACGCCTGATGACCACGCCGCCGTCGAAGGCAACGCGGTCGTCATTCCGGGTTTCGGCTCCCGCCAATGACCCGACGTTCGCATCCACGAAATCGCACGAGGCATCGTCCAGCTCACCGCCTCTCGTAATCCGGGTTCTTGATCTTCCACCAATCCCGAGACTGCCACGCGGCACGTACGCCGGAGGGCGAGACGGAGTGACCGAGCTTGCGGACCTCGGTGGCGCGATCCGGATCGAGCCGAAGGCCGGCTGCTCCAGCGAGAGCGCGACGATGATCGCCTCGATCTCGGGCGGGGTGCGGTTTTTCAGGATCGGCTTGCGGCGCGTCAGTTCCTGCAGGGCCAGTTCGCCGCCGGCGTCACATCCAGGATGGTGGTGTCGATCTTGGCGAAATGGTGCGCAACGCTCTTGCCCATCTCGTCGCGCAGGATGCGGCGCAGGGTCTCCAGGTCTGGGGCCTGGAGGACGTTATGGGTCGGGCGGTACTCGCCGGGCCGGACTCGTACTCGCGGGCCTCGTAGCCCTCCGGGTAATTGTCGGATGATCGTAGATTGCCCATACAGTCATGGTCATAGGTCCACCTCCAGACGTCGTGCGCCACCCCCACGCCATGCCCTGGGCATCAGACTGACCTCGCGCATCGGTACGAGCGTGGCGCAAGGAGACGACGATATCAGGCCGCAGAGAGCCCTCACCTGGGACTTCACCTATTCCAGTCCACTGGCCTTTAGAAACGAGAGGGCAACCTCCTCAACGTCTCGCCCCTGGAGATCAACCATCCCGTTCAGGCCTGCGATGGTGGCGTTGTCGAGTTTAGCCGAAAGCGCGTTCAGGTGGTCAGCAAGCTCCGGGTGCTGGTCCAGTGCCCTCTTTCTGACGACGGGCGTGAGCAGGTAGCTCGGGAAGAACCCTTGATCGTCCTCCAACAGGAGGAAGTCGAAGGCGGCAATGCGGCCATCCGTCGAGAACACCAGCCCGACGTCCACGGAGCTGCCATCCCGCAAGGCATCGTAGATGGCGCTCGTCTCCATCCGGACGACATCCTCCGGGCCAAAGACAAAACGATAGGCCCTCTGCAATGGCAGGAGACCGTCCGGGCGGATGAAGAACTCGGTGTTGCTGGCCAGCCGGAACCTCTCACCCTGGCGGATCCGGACGGCCAGATCGGAAATCGAGGTGATCCCTTTTGCGACGGCATCGGCCCGCCGCATCGCGAGCGCATAGGTATTGTTGATCCTGGACGGCAGCAACCAGATCAGCCCCTTCGGGGCGTCCAGCTCCTTGACCCGGACATAAGCTTCGGCGGGCCCGAGCTTCTCTTTGACATTGTTGAAGGTCACCAGAGCTGTGCCGGTATACTCCCAATAGACATCAACAAGGCCCGTTTCCTGCTCCTTGCGGACGCCCTGTGTCGAAAAGCCGATCCGAACTCTGGTCCCAAGGCCCTTCGACTTGAGGAACTGACTTGTGATTTCTGCGACAAGCTGCTGCTCCGTGAAGCTCTTGCCGCCGACCACGAGTGACTGCGCGAATGCAGATGTCTGCGACGCGACTGCCATCAGCAGACACACCAGACACCCTGCGAGCTTCGAGAGCGGCATCCAATTTTCCGAGGGCTAACAGAGGCTGCCGGGGATCACCCAATCCTGCACCGAAAACACGGCGTGAATACGGTGGGTTATCGAGAGGCTGGCTCGCCGCGCCGCTGATCGTCTGGAGCGCGACGAGGAATGGCCTAACTGGATGGGTCTGGCCGACCACGCCGTCTGCCATTGAATCGAGATCAGAGCGATGGCTGTGAGGGCCAGCCGTGACGTTCGATACAACGCTATCCAACAGCCTCCCCCATCAGGATGGTATCGAGATCGAGACGCGGTCGACGACGAAGGGATCGTGTCGAAGCGGCTCGATGTGCCGTGTCGCTCTGGCCCGACCTTCCAGGATACATCAGACCGCCGCACATGAGATGCCGTTTGAAGCCCGTCGGAGACTCACAGGCGGGCTTGGCTGTTTTCGGCTAAGGGGGGCAAGCGGCAAGGCCCTGGAACGGCTTAGCTGGGTCCCTGAGCAGGTTTCTCGGTCATCGCCGGTGACGGTGTGCTCATTCCCCCGCGCCGTCTCGGTCCGGCAGGACGATCTCGGTCACGTAAACAGGACTGCTCTGCCCCCGCAGCCGCGCTCGAACCAAATGCACCGACCTTCGTTGCTGTTCGATGACTCGCACGAGAAGTACGGACTCAGACAGCAGCGGGCGCACGTCTGAATTCGGGTGATCGGACGTCGTGACGAACGCTCCCGCTCGTGGCGTCAGAGGTCTGCTTTGCCTAAGCTAGGCTGTGAGTCAACAGAAGCAGTACAGTGCCGGTCGTGAAGGATTCGCCGATGTCTTGGATCCATTTCGGCATCGTCTATTTGATCGCCGCTGCGTGTTTTCTTGAGCTTGCCGCGCGTGCCCCTTGGCTCCCCGACGATTGCCCGTGGGCTCGCTAGCCGAGCATCCACAGGATCGCCGCCCAGACGAGCCACAAGAACAGCAAGTCCCACACCACGGTCGCTCCGACGCCCGCGAGGATCACGACAGCAGGCCAACTATCGGCCCATCTCGAAGGCGCTGGCTGCGGCTCGGCGATAGGGGCTGCTGGTTTCAGTGTCCCTAGCGTCATCGGATCCCCGGAACAGCCAAGGTTGCAAGCGAGGCAAGTGTTCTTTTATCCCCGGTAGTCTGAACCAGACCAAAACGTGGTGACGCCAGATGCCGAGCCACCCCATGGCCAGGCAACGCCTAGGTTCGGTGGTCTCGCGCCGATGACCGGGACCAAGAGCCTCCTCTCGGCACCAGGATTTCAAGCGATGAAGATGAAATCGCCCAAAGTCAGAGAGACGCTGTAGACCGTCACCGCAGCCGCTTCGTCGAAATTCACGATGCTGTCCGTCGTGCCATCGCCATCGGCATCGGTGCCTTCGATGCCAAGGTCGCCGAAGCTCTAGGCAGCGCCGTCGGGCGCTCGCAGTTCCCGGCTTGCCACTCTCCGTAGACCTCACTGCGAACCAAATCGGCATCTTCGCTCCGCCACGAGAGGCCGGACGGCCCGCACCGGCAGCGGTGCGGGCCGTCGGAATGTGGAACCCTCATGGCTGGCGGGCGCGCCGAGGCCTCTGGCTCGCGGAAAGAGGCTTACGAGCAGTCGGAGCTGACCTCGATCGTCCGCCGCTCGGCGGGCATCCTCGGCGTAGAGGTCGAGGACGGCGCCGCGGAAGAGATCGCACGCAGAGCTCGAGGCACACCGCGGGTCGCTAACAGGATCCTTCGCCGGATCCGAGACGTGGCCGAGGTGCGCCACGCCGGGGCTGTCACCCTCGATATCGCGCGTGAGGCGCTGGAGCTCCTCGAGGTCGACGGAGTGGGGCTCGAGCGGACAGATCGAGAGCTTCTCTTCGCCGTCACCCACAAGTTCGGCGGCGGGCCGGTCGGCCTCTCGACTCTCGCGGTCACCCTCGGCGAGGAACAAGACACCATCGAGGACGTCTACGAGCCTTATCTCCTACAGCTCGGCTTCCTCCAGCGCACGCCGCGGGGCCGTGTCATCACCGCACTCGGCCGGGAGCACATCGGCACTCCTGCGGGCAGCGACGGTCTCTTCTAGGGCAACTACGTGTCGACACATATCTGGACACCGGGGATGGCAGGGCCGCTCGACGAGTTCGTCGCCCGGCTCATTCGCATGATCGAGGCGTTCACCCAGCAGCACGGCCTCGAAGAGGCCGAGGTACGCATCGAGCTGGCCGACGGCTCGCGTCACGTTCTCGCCACCGCGACGCCAGAGCCAGGGTTCGGCTTCTTCTCATTCGTTCCGCACCGCAAGGACGGAGATGAGCCGCGTCACGTCATCGTCCCTATCGGCGCGGTCAAGGCGATCGAGATCTCCGCACCCGATCCCGTCCGTCCCTTCGGCTTCACCGGGACGGCCGGCAGCAGCCGTAGCAGCCGCAAGATCTGGCGTCAGCCCCTGTACTGGAGCTCGCGCCACGAAGGCACCGGCGCGAGCTCGAGCAGCGTTCGGCCGCCCTGGGGCTCGGCGTATCCGAAGTCTCCCGTGTCCTCGAGCCAGGCGACGTCGAGCAGCCCTTCCTTGACGCGGTGGTCGAGCCAGGCGCCCCGGAACACCAGCTTCCGCATCCAGTAGACGAGGGACTCACCGCCGACGAGTGACACCCGTTCCCAGTGGCGGACGAGGTAGAGGCCGAGACCGCTTCGCGGATCGACGATGCGGCCGTCTGCGACGAGCTCGACGAGGTCTGCGGCCTCCTCGTCGTCGAGGTCGTTCGACCCGATCAGGCTGAGCCGTACGGCCGCCGCTGTAACACGCTCCTCGAAGTCCTTCGCGCTGAACTCGAAGCGGTGGCCCAGGAATTCGACCACGAAATCGTCGCCTGAGCGGTAGTTGGCAGCGAGCATCTCGATCAGCGTATCTAGGCTTTGCGACGTGATTCAGTGGAAATCGGTGGGCGTGATGGCGATCGTCGTGCTTGCGATCTGGCTGGGTGGTGCGGCCGTGACGAAGTACTCGCTCGAGCAGATGGCGTTCGTCACACCGATTGCGGTCGTGGTCGTCGGCGCGACCATCGGAATCGTCCTTCTCTGGGTGAAGGTGGTCGCCGACTCGATACGAAGGCGCGGCGGAAGCTAGCCAAGCACGTCCGGCGCCGCCCGTACCGTCCATCGCGTGACCGGCGCATGGACGATCGCACCCTACGATGCGTCGGCAGCGGCCCAGCTTGCTCGTGAGCTCGACCTCAGCGAGGTCACCGCAGCTGTGCTCGCGCGACGCGGATACGTGGACCCGGAGCGCGCGCGCCGATTCCTCGACGCCGAGCTCCCAGGGCACGATCCGCTCCTGCTCGGCGACATGGCGACGGCAGTCGAACGGATTCGTGCTGCAATCGAGCGCCGCACGCGGATCTGCGTCCACGGGGACTACGACGTCGACGGCATCTGCGCGACCGCGCTCGCAGTTCTCTATCTGCGGGAGCTCGACGCAGACGTCGTCTGGCACCTGCCGAGTCGGTTCGAGGAGGGCTACGGACTTTCGAGTGAGACGCTCGGTCGGCTCGGGGACGAGGGGATCGGGCTCGTTCTGACGGTCGACTGCGGGATCACGGCCGTCGAAGAGATCGCGACGGCGAAAGCGAGCGGGCTCGAAGTCGTCGTAACCGATCACCACCGGCCCGGAGATTCGTTTCCCGACTGCCCGGTCGTCTCTACGAGGCCGTCCTCCTATCCCTTTCCGGAGCTGTGTGGGACCGGGGTCGTACACAAGCTGGGCGAGGCCTTGCTCGGTGTCGACCACCCCGCGGTGCAGCGGAACCTCGACCTCGTCGCGCTCGCGACGATCGCCGACGTCGTTCCGCTCGTCGACGAGAATCGCGCGCTTGCGTCTGCAGGGCTCCTCGCTCTGGCGAGCACGCGCCGGCCCGGCCTGCAGGCGCTGATGCGTAGTGCTCACGTCGATCCTGCGGCCGTGGACTCAGGCTCCGTGGGCTTCAGACTGGCGCCACGCATCAACGCCGCAGGACGGCTCTGCCGGCCCGACATCGCTCTCGAGCTCGTGCTCACCGAGGATCCCGACGAGGCGAAGCGACTCGCCGCAGAGCTCGAAGACCTGAACCGCGAGCGTCAGGGTGTCGAGGAGCGCATCGTGCGTGAGGCAATAGGAATCGTCGAGGAGATGCCAGAACCCACCCGAAGCCGGCGCGGCTACGTGCTCTGGCGGGAGGAGTGGCATGAGGGTGTGATCGGGATCGTCGCCTCGCGCCTCGTCGAGCGATTCCACCGTCCCGTCGTTCTCATAGCGGGCTCGCACGACGGCTGGAAGGGGTCGGGACGGTCCGTCGCCCAGTTCGATCTCCATGCGGCACTCGGCGCCTGCGCGCAGTATCTCCAGCGGTACGGTGGCCATCGCGCGGCAGCCGGACTGTCGATCGACCAGACGCAGATCGAAGCGTTTGCCGATGCATTCGCAGCTCATGCGGACGCCCAGCTCTCGCAGGACGAGCTCTTCGAGCCGACCGTCGTGGACGCCGTGGTCTCTGCGCAAGATCTCACGCTCGAGCTCGCGCAGGAGCTCGAGCGCCTCGCGCCGTTCGGACTCGGCAACCCCGATGTGACCCTGCTCGTCCCGGCGATCAAGCCGCTGACTCCCACGACCGTCGGTGACGGAAAACATCTGCGGTTCCGCGTTCGACAACACGGCCGTGACGCGGGTAGCGCAATCGCGTTCGGACAGGGCTCCCAGCTCGACCGGCTGAGCGCCGAGGGACTCTTCGACGTCGCGTGCCGTCTGAAGGAGAACCACTGGAACGGCACGGTGTCGCCGCAACTCGTCGTGCGTCGACTGTTCGACAGTCCAGAGGGATACGAGGAGCTTCGTGCGGTGCTGGCGGAAGTCTGGCGGTCTGGTGAGTCGTCATGGACGCCTGACGCCCGTCGCATCTTCGGAGAGCTGGGTCTCGACGGAGATCAGGGGCGGCGTCGCCAGCTGCTCGAGTCAGAGTCCTTTCGCGCGCTCCTCGAGCACGCGGCGTTGCCGCAGGCCGCTTAGCCCGAGGCTCAGCCCAGGCCGGGACGCGAGGGCAGGAGCGCGTCGCGCATGACCAGCGCGAGGCGTCGTGCAGCGCGCTGTCGGAACCAACGGCGAAACGTGCCCATGGGCTGTCGCAGTTCGGCATGGCGCCACGCGTTCCTCTCCGGCGAGGAGGGGTCGGGAACCCTGCTCAGTACACTGATCTCATGAGCAACGCTCGCCTCCGGCTCGCGTTCGTGCGGGAAACCAGGTCTCCCCCACGTGCCCCCTTCTTCTCGAAATCGTGGGGAACCTCCCGGTTCCCCACGCCCCTCCACGCTCATGAATCGAAGAGCGATCCATGAGCGTCCTCGACGCAAAACGACACCACGAAGACCTCGTCGAGGAGTTGATTGCCGAGGTCGAGGCGTACAACCCGGACGTCGACAAAGACCTGCTCCGACGAGCGTTCGAGTTCGCTGAACGCGCGCACGCAGGCCAGACACGCCGTTCCGGAGAGGAGTTCATCCACCACCCGCTGGGAGCCGCGCGCGTCTGTGCAGAGCTCCGTCTCGACGAGCATACGATCGCGGCCGCTCTCCTCCATGACGTCGTCGAGGACACCGGGGCCGATCTCGACGAGCTTCGCACGGAGTTCGGCGCCGAGATCGCCCAACTCGTCGAGGGCGTCACGAAGTTGACGAGGATCAGCTTCCAGAGCCGCGAGCAGGCGGAGGCCGAGAACTACCGGAAGATGATCGTCGCGATGGCGCAGGACGTCCGCGTCATCCTCATCAAGCTCGCTGACCGTCTACACAACATGCGGACGATCGAGTACCTCGGAAAGCAGAAGCAAGCACAAAAGGCTCGCGAGACTCTCGAGGTCTACGCGCCGCTGGCGCACCGGCTCGGGATCCATGCGCTCAAGTGGGAGCTGGAGGACCTCGCTTTCCAGACTCTTCATCCACGGAAGTACGCCGAGATCAAGGCGATGGTGGCCGACCAGCGAGCCGACCGCGAGGGCCAGGCCGACAAGGCGGCGGAGATCCTCGGCCTCGAGTTGCACAAAGCCGATGTTCCGGCCGACATCACAGGGCGTGCAAAGCACCTTTACTCGATCTACGACAAGATGGCCAAGCGCGGCCGCGAGTTCAACGAGATCTACGACCTGACCGCGCTCCGCGTCATCTGCGAGCGCTCGGCCGAGGAGGGAACACGCGACTGCTACGCCGCGCTCGGGCTCGTGCACTCGCTATGGAAACCGATGCCGGGGCGTTTCAAGGACTTCATCGCGATGCCGAAGCTCAACCGGTACCGCTCGCTGCACACAACTGTCATCGGTCCCGAGGGGAAGCCGCTCGAGATTCAGGTCCGCACCCGCGACATGCACGAAGAGGCCGAGTACGGGGTGGCGGCGCACTGGCTCTACAAGCGCGGTCGAGCCTCGAAGGCGGACGACGAGTGGCTCTCATGGGTCAAGACGCTCATGGACTGGCAGTCCGATGAACAGGACCCGGGCGAGTACATGCGGAGCCTCCGCACCGACCTCTTCGACGACGAGGTGTACGTCTTCACCCCGAAAGGCGAGGTGAAGGTTCTTCCCTCGGGCGCGACCCCGATCGACTTCGCGTATGCGGTCCACACGGACGTGGGTCACCGAACGGTGGGCGCGAAGGTCAACGGGCGTATCGTCCCGCTCCACTATCGGCTGAAGAGTGGCGAGTTCGTCGAGATCCTGACCACGAAGTCGGGACGCGGCCCGTCCCGGGACTGGCTGGCGGTCGTCAAGTCGTCACGGGCGCGCAACAAGATCCGGCAGTGGTACCAGCGCGAGACTCGAGGAGAAACCGAGGCGAAGGGCCGAGAGCTCCTCGACCAGGCGCTGAAAGCGCAGAAGCTTCCCTACCGCAAGCTCCAGGGCTCGAGCATCCTCGCCCAGGTGATCCGCGAGACCGGGTTCAAGAAAGCCGAAGACTTCTACGTCGCCCTCGGCGCAGGGAAGCTCCCGCCGACGCAGATCGTCAACAAGGTCCTCCAACGGTTGAAGACCGACGAGGGAGTCGCCGAGCCCGCAGTCACGACCAAACCGCCGAGAGCCAAGACCGCCGTCTCGAGCGACCGGCTCGGCATCAGCGTGATCGGCGTCGAGGACGTGCTCGTCCGTCTTGCCAAATGCTGCACGCCGGTTCCGGGTGACTCGATCGTCGGTTACATCTCGATGGGACGAGGCATCACCGTCCACCGCGAGGACTGCCCGAACGTGCGGGCGCTCAAGCGGAATCCCGAGCGCTTCACCGCAGTGGAGTGGGAGGGAGGCGCCTCGGCGGGGTTCCTCGTGCAGATCGCGGTCGATGCCTGGGATCGTTCACGACTGCTCGAGGACGTCGCGCGAACGTTTGCCGAGCACGGGGCGAACATCGTCTCTTATGGAGGTGTCGTCGAGGACGGGATGGCGCGGAACTGGTACACCGCCGAGGTGGGGGAGGTGAAGGAGCTCCGCTCGCTCCTCACCGCCCTGCGCAACCTCGAGGCCGTGTTCGACGCCTACCGCGTCACGCCCTCTTAGCGGACGGGCCGGACCTTCGGGAGGACGCGCTACTCCGGCCAGCCGGAGAGGTCGTGCAGAGAGACGAGATCGTCGTCTTTGCGAGCGTACTCTGCGAACTCGGGCTTCAGCTCGATCGCACCCAGCAAGTGCTCGAGCGCATCGTCAGGACGACCCGCGAGCGCTTCGGCACAGGCGAGGTTGTAGAGCGTCGAGGGATGGTCGGGGCGGCGCACGAGAGCCTCCGCTAGCTCCGCGGCGTACGCGTCGTAATCGCCCGCCGCACGGTGCCTCTCGGCCGCAAAGAAGTCCTCCCACGGCGATGGCTCGTACGCGCCTTCGCGTGGCCCGCCGACTGCCAGGACTGCGGTCGCGGGCTCGGCTGCACGGGCGTGCCGCTTCACCTTCGGGTCGCGAACGAAGACGACGGTGCCCGCAGGCGCATCGAGCGTCTCGTCGTCGAGGGTGAAGGTTGCACGGCCCGCGAGCACGACGTAGACCTCTTCATGCCCCAGTGCGGTCTCCGAGTGCTCTTCCACGACGTCGTCCCCTGCATTTCTCGCGATGTAAGCGTTGATCCCGAACGCTCCTATGTCGAGAGTGCGGCGAACCGGTCGCCACAGGAGTTTGCCGTCAACGACAGGAATCGGCTCGATCTCGTCGATTCGTACGCTCTGCCAGCCGTCAGCCACGCGGGCGACTCTAGCCACTCAGCTCGATGACGCGGCGTTCTTCTCGGTCACCCGAATCGGCCGCGCATACACGAGGTAACGATCGCTCGCGAAGAAACGGGGGTGGCACGCCTGGAGCACGAGCTCCTCGCGACCTCCCGACTGCAGAACCGAAAGATCGTGGTCGTCTACGACCCGATGGCTCATGACTTTGTACTCCAAGGACGCGTAGGGAAGCTCCAAGAATATCGAGTCGCCGGGACGAAGCTTGTCGATATCGGAGAAAGGAGCGCCGTATGTGGTCCGATGGCCAGCGACGTAGACGAGCCCGCGCTCGCCCGGCATCGACGTGTCCAAGTGTCGGCCGGGGCCGCGGCGCAAGTCGCCCGCGCTCGTACCGTTGACGATCACGGCGTTGAGATCGAGTCGCGGGACTTCGAGTCGTGCGACGGCATCGCCTTCGTCGCTCGCAAGGCGGTACCTCCGAGCCTCGCGATGGACGTCGGCCATCGCCGGCGGGCTGATGTTGTTCTTCTGTGGCTTCACAGGCTTTGTAGGCTTTGGGCTGGGGGTCCACTGCTCGAACTGCCGATCGAGCTTCGTCTCGAGCCGGCGCTGCTCGTAGGCGGTGTACGCCGTGGTGAACGGGTCCTTCCAGATGTAGACCGTCGCAGACCATGCCAGCACGCCGAGTCCGATGACGAGAATGAGTGTTCCGAGCCGATGCCGCATGACGCCAGTCACAGAGTAGGGCCAACGTGCCGGATGTAGTCCGGGTGCGGCGCACATGACGCGGACCTCGCGAACGATTGTCGTGGCAGTCGCGACCGCGTCCATCGTCACGGCAGCGAACGCCAGCCAAGGAGCGTACTTCTCGCAGTCCTGGGGCTGGGTCGCGCTTGCGTTCCTCATCCCGACGAGCCTTGCACTCATCCTCGAGCGGGCGACTACCCCTGGTCGGCTGCGAGCCGCATTCGCCGCACTCATGTGTGCGCTTGCGGCGTGGATCGCTCTCTCCTCACTCTGGTCGGTGAGTCAGCCAGGGTCGTTCCGCGAGGCCGAGCGGATGCTCGTCTACGTGGGACTTGCTCTCGCCCTGGCGATCGTGCTTCGGCGTGGAGATGCCCCAGGTGTGGCTGTTGGTGTGCTCGCGGGCATCACGCTGGTCTCCGCATACGGGCTCTCGACGCGGCTCTTTCCGGATCGGTTCGACACCTACGACGATCCGTCCCTTCCGTACCGGTTGTCGGAGCCGCTCGGCTACTGGAACGCCCTGGGCCTGCTTGCTGCGATGGGGATGCTCGTCGCGATCGGGTTCGTTGCGCACGGGCGTCGCACCCGCTACTCGCTGGTTGCCGGCATGGTGTTGCCGGTTCTCGGAGCCACGCTCTACTTCACATTTAGTCGCGGTGCTTGGGCTGGCCTGGCGGTCGGATTCGTTGGAATGGTCGCGCTCGATCCGCGTCGGCTACGCCTTCTGTGGTCAGTGCTCGCCGTCGCGCCGGCTTCTGTGGCGTGCGTCGTTCATGCCTCCCGTCAGGATGCGCTCACGACGGAGGATGCGCCGCCTGCACAAGCTGTTGCGGAAGGGCATCGTTTCGCAGTCGTCGTTGTCGCGCTGGCGCTCTGCTCGGGCTTCCTCGCCGTAGGCGCCAGTCTCGTCGCGCGACACGTCATTCTGTCGCGAGGTTTCGTTCGCGCGGTGAACGCCGGACTCGCGGCACTCGTCGTTGCCGCCGCTTCCATCGCACTCGTCGTTGCGGGAGGACCTTCCCGTGGCATTTCTGAGCTCAAGGAGCGCTTTGACGCGGAGCCGGTGACCGGAGTCGATCTCAACAAGCGGCTGTTCAGCGTGTCGAGCAACGGCCGCAGCGAGAGCATTCGGGTCGCGTGGGAAGCAGCCGAGGAGCGCCCTGTGGTCGGTCACGGTGCCGGCTCGTACGAGTACGTGTGGTACGAGCGTCGTCAGACCGAGGGCGTGATTCGAGACGCGCACTCACTGTACGCGGAGGTGCTGAGTGAGCTGGGCGCCGTTGGCCTTGCGCTGCTTATCGCCGTACTCGCTCTACCTCTCGTGGGAGCGTTCGTCGCGCGACGTTCCCGGTTCGTGGTCGCGGGCGCGGGCGCGTTCCTCGCCTGGTTGGCAGTCAGCGCACTGGACTGGCACTGGGAGATGGTGGGGGTCACGCTCTCGGCGTTCCTCCTCGGCGGCGCAGCTCTGCTCGCATCCGATCGTAGGCCTCCGACCCCGTTCGCAGGCGCTTCGCGCTGGGTGGCGCTGGGCCTTTCGATCTGCCTCACGGCTGTCTCAATCGTGAGCCTCGTCGGCAACCAGGCGCTGTTCGCGGCAAGAGACGACGTGGCACGAAAGAATTGGGCCTCGGCGACCGACGACGCGCGCCGCGCGCGAGGTCTGCTTTTCTGGTCACAGGAGCCGGAGTTGGTTCTCGGAGATGCCGCTGCCGGACTGGGCGATCGCGCGGCGGCATTGAGCGTCTATCGAGATGCGGTGCGATCCGATCCGGCGAACTGGGTCGCGTGGCTTCGCCTTGCCCAGGTCGCCCAAGGCGGAGAGCGTGCGACAGCCTACGAGATGGTACGAGGCCTCAATCCGCTCGAGGAGAACCTGCCCGGCGAGTCATCCTCGCCGTCCGGATAAGGGATCTCGTTCCCCGATCGACGTAGCTCAGCGTTGGAACTAGCCTGCAGCCGGATCCGCATCAGCGAGTTCCGGCCGCAGGCGGTAAGCGAACTTAGCTCTTGCTGCGCTCGCGACGTCGTAGCGCCACGCCGGCAGCGACCAGAGCACCCCCGACCGCAACCACTCCGAGAAGCGAGAGCCCGGTATTCGGCAACGCCTGGGCTGCGGTCGCGGTGGGTGAGGCGGTCTTTCCGGCTGCCGTAGCCGAGACCGTGACCCCTACAACCTTGGTCCCGTACTGGTCCGAGGCCGAGGAGGGACCCGCTGCATATGCAACCCCTCCGAGCGCGACGAAGAGCCCGAGCACCAAAACGATGTATGCGGCCGCGAAAGCAACCGTGGACGACCGGGTTTTACCCATTCCTCAAACCTCCCTCACGCAGCATACAGACGAACTGCGGAGAGTCGACACTAGCTCTAGGTCTAGGTATGCCTAGACCTGCGACCTGCTCACGAAGGCCGCACGACCAAGTTGACATCGATGTTCCGACGCTTGCCGTCTCTCAGGATCGTGATCGACACCTCGTCACCCGGGCGCATCGCATCGACCGCGCTCTGCAACTCCGCGGCCGAGGTCACCTCTTGACCGGCGAAAGCAACGATCACATCGCCTCCCGTGGGCCGCTCCTGGCCGTTGACGGTCTCTGTGCCGGTCGCAGCGCGAAGGCCTGCGTTCTCCGCCGGCGTGCCGCTCCGCACTTGGGTGATCGCGACGCCTTCGGGAACCGCAGTCATCGTGATCCCGAGGTAGGCGTGCCGCACCTCGCCGCGCTCGATGAGTTGCGCCGCGATCGAGCGGACCGTGTTGGAGGGGATGGCGAACCCGACCCCGTCAGAGCCTCCCGACTCGCTCTCGATCTGCGCGTTGACGCCTACGACGCGGCCTCGCCGATCGAGCAGCGGCCCACCTGAGTTGCCGTGGTTGATCGCGGCGTCGGTCTGAATGGTGTCCGTGATCGTGAAGTCGTTGGGAGCCGTCATTTGCCGATGGAGTGCGCTCACGATCCCGCTCGTCACCGTTCCCTCCAGACCGAACGGGCTTCCCAAGGCGAGCACTGGGTCTCCGACGTCGACATCGCTCGAGTTACCTAGGCGGAGCGGGTCGAGGAGCGATGCTGGCGCATTGACCTTGAGCACCGCGAGATCGGTCGAAGGGTCCGAGCCTACGAGCACGGCCTCGAATGCCGCACCGTTCCAGAAGCTGACCGAGATGGAGGCCGCGCCCGCAACCACGTGCTGGTTCGTCACGATATGGCCCTTCTTGTCCAGCACGAACCCTGAGCCCTGTGCGCGCGTCGTCGGATCGCCGAACGACGATCCGGCTGTGGTAGCAGAGATCTCGACCACCGCTTTGGACGCTTGGTCGTAGATCTGCCCAATAGAGACTTCGTCCGACGCTGCAGTGGGCTCCGAGTCGCCTACGGTGACCTGGCGCACGACCGTTGCCGGATCGTCTCCGATCACGGCGAAGGAGGCTGCTCCGAGGCCGACTCCCAGCACCAGGGCGGCAACGAGGCCGGCGACGATAAAAGACGTGCGACTTGAGCGGGTGTCCATCGGGTTCCTTTCGTTCCTCAGTGTGTCGGAAACGGAACCGGCTGCGATTGAACGAGGGCTGAGATACGGCTAAGAAGTCGCTAAGACTCCCGTCCGCGGCTGATGGGAGAACGCACAATGCGGCGATGAGGATTCTCGTGGTCGATGACGAGCGAGCAGTTCGTGAGTCGCTTCGGCGCGCTCTCGAGCTCGAAGGTTACGAGATCGAACTTGCGGCGGACGGTGAAGAGGCCATCGCGCGGCTCGAGCGCGAGGCCCCGGTCGACGGGGCAATTCTCGACGTTCTCATGCCGGGCATCGACGGTCTGGAGGTCTGTCGGCGCTTGCGGGCTAGTGGCAATCGGGTGCCCGTGTTGATGCTCACTGCACGAGCCGAGGTGGACAGCCGGGTGGCGGGCCTCGATGCTGGGGCTGACGACTACCTCCCGAAGCCGTTCGCGCTCGCGGAGCTCCTGGCACGCCTTCGGGCTCTGCTGCGCCGCGCCGGGAATGGGGAGGGGGGCCGGGATGTCCTCCGCTTCGCCGACCTCGAGCTCGAACCTGGTACCCGCGAAGTCAGGCGAGCCGGCCGGCTTATCGAGCTGACACGAACCGAGTTCGCATTGCTCGAGCTCTTCCTGCGGAACCCACGCCAGGTTCTGACTCGATCGATCATCTTCGAGCGCGTCTGGGGATATGACTTCGGCCCGAGCTCGAACTCCCTGGACGTGTACATCGGCTATCTGCGTCGCAAGACCGAAGCTCTGGGAGCGACGCGTCTCATCCACACCGTGCGTGGTGTGGGGTACGCCCTCCGCGAGTAATGAGAAACACTCGACTTCGGTTCGCGTTAGCGTCGGAGAGCCGGTCATGAGTTTCCGCGCCCGCATCGCGGTATCCGCGGCGGTGGCCGTGGCGCTGAGCATCGTGCTTGCATCGATGCTCGTCTACGTCGTGGCACGTGGGCAGTTGCGGGCGCCGGTCGACGAAGCGCTCGAGCAGCGCGCAGCGGAGATCTCGCGGCAGCCACTCGGCGTCTTCTCGGCTCCCGGTGGTGGCGAGTTCCTCGCGGTTCGGCCCGAGTTCGGGGGCTACGTCCAGCTCGTGAAGTCGGACGGAAGCGTGCTCGTGCCAGCTCGGCAGGACATCGAGCTGCCGGTTTCCGACGATGTGCTCGCCGTTGCTAATGACGGGGCTCCCGCATTCTGGACCGACCTCGACGTCGACGGCACGCACCTCCGAATCTTCACGTTCGCATATGGGCCCGGGGCGGCCGTTCAGGTTGCGCGACCGCTCAACGAGGCGGACAGAGCGCTCGAGAGGATCGGACTCTTCCTGCTTCTGATCGCTGCCGGTGGAGTCGTGATCGCAGCAGGCCTCGGACTGGTGGTTGCGCGGGCTGCGCTTGCACCTGTGACGAGGCTCACGGAAACCGCGGAGCACGTGACCGAGACTCGAGACCTCTCACAGCGAATCGAAGTGAGCGGTCGCGACGAGCTCAGCCGGCTTGCGGTGAGCTTCAACACGATGCTGTCCGCTCTCGAAGAGTCGACGCGCGCACAGCGCCAACTCGTCGCCGACGCCTCGCACGAGCTGCGCACGCCCCTCACGAGCGTGCGCACCAACATCGAGGTGCTCGCCGGCGATCGTGCGCTTCCTTCCGGCGAGCGAGGCAGGTTGCTGGCGGACGTCGTCGAGCAGCTAGGTGAGATGACGACCTTGATCGCGGAGCTGATCGAGCTTGCGCGTGCCGAGCAGCAAATCGCCGAGCCTGAGGACGTCAGGCTGGACCTCCTCGTCACGGATGCCGTCGAGCGCGCCCGTCGAAACCGACCAGGGGTGGCATTCGCGACCGAGCTCGACGAGTCGGTCGTCCACGGCGTTCCGACGACGATCGAGCGCGCCGTGACGAATCTGCTCGACAACGCTGCAAAGTGGAGCCCCCCGGGAGCGACAGTCGACGTCACCGTACGAAACGGTCGGCTTGCGGTCCGCGATCGCGGACCGGGGATCGCCGACGAGGATCTCCCGTATGTCTTCGACCGGTTCTACCGCGCGCGGTCAGCGCGCGGCATGCCCGGTTCCGGACTTGGCCTCGCGATCGTCCGCCAGGTCGCCGAGGCGCACGGGGGAGAGGTCGTCGCCGAGCGGGCAGAAGGTGGCGGGACCCGCATGGTGCTCGACCTTGGCGTTCCCGTCGCCGCTGCTTCTTAGCGACTTCTTACCGACCATTCACGCGACTCTCAGGCCTCGCTGGTTCGCTCCGGGGCATGTTCTTCATCACGTACATGCTCGCGGAGCTTCGTCGCCGGAGCGGCCGCACCGTCCTCACAGCTCTGGGTCTCGCCATCGGCGTGGGGCTCGTCGTTGCCGTCAACGCACTCTCGACCGGGCTCGATCGGGCACAGGCTCAGGTTCTCGAGCCGCTCACCGGCGTGGGGACCGACATGTCCGTCTCCCGGCCCATAGACCTCTCGTCGTCCGACCAGCGCGGCTTCCCGAATCTCTCCGAGAGTGAGCAGCAACGGCTACGGGAAGAGAACGGCGGAGGGCGCTTCGGTCTCAACAACCTGGGCGACCCCGGGGACAAGTTCTCTCGCGACGACTTCGTCTCTACAGCTCAGCTCTCGTTTCCTGCAAGCGAGGTCGCAGAGATTCGCAAGATCGACGGAGTGAGCGCCGCCGCAGGCGGCCTGACGCTCAACTCGATCCACATCGAGGGCACGGTCCCAAAGCAGGATGCGAGGTCCGGGGGGTTCAGCGCGCCGGTGCGGCCAGCAGCCGGGCCCGCGGGTCCTCCTGAGAGCATCGATGCCTCGAGCCTGAGCGTCACCGGCGTGGATCGTCGAAACGAGGAGCTCGGCGCGATCACGCCCGGGCAGATCTCGGCCGGACGCTACTTCCGTCGACGGACGCCCGTGAGGCGATCCTGAACGAAAGCTATGCGAGCCGCGAGAACCTTGTGGTCGGCGACCTCATAGAGCTCGGCGGTAAGAAGTACACGGTCGTCGGGATTGCCCAGACGCCGCTTGGTGGCCAGTCGTCGGATGTATACGTCAAGCTCGATCAGCTCCAAGCGCTTTCCGACCGGGTTGGTCGAGTGAACACCGTCTATGTGCGGGCGGAGAGCGCAGACGACGTGGGTGCGGTCGCGGCTTCGATCGAGAGAACGCTCGACGGAGCATCCGTGACGACCGCTGAAGATCTCGCGGATCGAGTTGCCGGGACACTTGTCGACGCGAAGAATCTCGCCGGGACCCTCGGCACTGCGCTGATGGTCGTCGGTCTGTTGTCGGCGTTCCTGATCGCCAGCCTGCTGACGCTCTCGTCCGTCACGAAGAGGATCCGCGAGCTCGGGACGCTGAAAGCGCTCGGCTGGTCTCAACGACTCGTCGTGCGTCAGATCACCGGGGAGTCGCTCTTCGTCGGCCTGCTCGGTGGCACACTCGGAGTCGTCGTCGGAATCGGCGGAGCGTTCCTCCTCGCCACCTTCGCACCGTCGCTCGAGGCGACTGTCGCCGCGGGAGCAACCGGTGGCCCACGCTTCATCGGGCCCTTTGGCCAGGGTGCGGTAGACCCGCGACCGCGACCGAGGTCGCGCTCGACGCCCCAGTGAGCGTCACGCTGATCCTCGGGGCCGTTGCGCTGGCGCTCCTCGGCGGGCTGATCGCCGGAGCCGTGGGAAGCCTCAGAGCAGCACGCCTCAGGCCTGTGGACGCGCTCCGTCACATCGACTGAATCGAGGATCGAGATGAGCGAATTCGAATCGGGTACTGCGTACGAGCTCCGGGACGTGTCGAAGACGTACGAGCTCGGCAGCAGAGAGGTGCACGCTGTTCAGGACGTCAGCCTGACCATCGCGTCCGGTGAGTTCGTGGCCATAGCCGGCCCGAGCGGGTCGGGGAAGACGACGCTCCTCCAGCTGTTGGGGGCTCTCGACCGTCCTACCTCCGGTGAGATCCTGTTCGAGGATCGGGACATCGCACGCCTCCGGGACGGTGAGCTCGGCAAGCTCCGGCTCCATGAGTTCGGGTTCGTCTTTCAGCAGTTCAACCTGATTCCGACGTTGACCGCTGCACAGAATGTCGAGATCGCCCTTGCCCCGGTCGGAGCACGCGCCGACGAGCGGCGAGCCACGGTGACTCACTTGCTCGACTCGGTCGGGTTGGGCGCCCGCGCCGATCACGTGCCCGGCCGGCTCTCCGGAGGGGAGCAGCAGCGCGTAGCCATTGCCCGCGCTCTCGCGAACGAGCCACACGTTCTTCTGGCCGACGAGCCGACCGGGAATCTCGACTCGACGACGGGAACAGAGATCATGGACCTGCTTCTCTCGCTGTCGGGAGAGGGCGGCCGGACCGTGATCGTCGTCACGCACGATGCCGAGATCGCTGGACGTGCCGAGCGCGTGCTGCGAATGCACGATGGGAAGCTGCTGCCCCCGCTCGAAGCCGCTAGCACCGTGGTCGGCCTCCAGAGCTTCGGATCTTCTTAGCGGCCTCTCAGCGAGCTCTTAGACGCGGGTGGTCTCATGCGACTCATGACGAAACGAAGGAACCTCAAATTCGCTGCCGGTGCCGCTGCAATATCAATGCTCGTCGTTGCGCTCGGTGCCACGGGAGCGGTCGCGGCGTCACGTGCTCTCTCACCCAGCGAGGAGAGCAAAGCCGTCATCGAGGATGCGGCCGGTCAGCTGGGTGTCCAGCCCGACGACCTTTCTGACGCGCTGAAGGAGGCGCTGAAGAACCGCATCGACGCGGCGGTGGAGGCAGGACGTCTCACCGAAGCGCAGGCGACCGAGCTCAAGGAGCGGATCGACTCCGGAGACGGCGTGCCTCTGTTCGGCGGGCCAAGTCTTGGAGGGCATGGTGCCGGTCACGTCGGCCATTTCAGGGACCTGACTGCGGCCGGGGCGTATCTGGGCCTCACAGAGGTCGAGCTGCGTGAACAGCTCGAGGAAAAGACCTTGGCCCAGATTGCCAAGGACCAGGGGAAGTCCGTCACCGGTCTCGTCGCGGCACTCGTGAACGCCGCAGGAAAGGCGATCGACGAAGCGGTAGCCGATGGTCGACTCACGCAGGAACGCGCGGACGAGCTCAAATCGAACCTCGATGAGCGGATCGAGAGCTTCGTCAACGCTGAATTCGCCGAACGCGGCTACGGCTTCCATCGCGGATTCGGGGCGGGTGGCACCTCCCCCCGCGGCCCGCCGGGCTTCGACGGCCCACACGCATAGCTCCCTCCCTTCACCAAGCGGGGTCAGGCTCTCGGGCCTGACCCCGCTGCCGTGATGCGACTCTACTTCGTTCGAGTGCAAACCCTGGTTCGAGGGGCTCCCTCGTTCGAGGGATTGCATCCCCCAGATGCGTCATTACAAGGAGATTGGGGAGAGGGGAAGGGGGCCGCGCGCTCGCCTCAGGGCGGGCGCGCGGCAGATCCCGACCCCCACCGGTCGGGGCAGCCGCCCCCCTCCCCAGTTTTGCACAAGATCGGAATTCGCTCACGCGAACTCCGATCGTGCGAAACGATGAGTCGGTTAGGGCTCCCAGGCTTCGCCGCTCGTGTCCCAGCCGATGAGGACGTGGGCCGAAAGAAGAGCCGCGACGCCCTCGAGGAACGGACGCTCTGCACTTCCGTCGACCCACAGCTCCCCAACGTTCGACCCCTGAAATGTGATCGGAATGCTGATTCGGTGTCGCTCGTCGGGCTCACCGGCTGCCGGGCCGAGTGCGAGCGCCCCTTCGTCGAGAAACGCGATGCCCGCCCACGTGATCCCTGGCTCGTCCGCGAGCATCGAGACAGCGGTTCTCAGGGCGTCGTCTGGCTCGCTCGTCTCCTTCGAGGATGCGGTCCAGCTCTTCGAGAGTGCGTGCGCTCACGCTTCGACGTCAGCCCCCTCGAATTCGCGAATGGCCGAACGTAGCTCGTCGGGCACCCGCGTCGGGCGACGCGACTCGAGGTCGACGAGAACGAGTGTCTGCGTTGCCGTCACCATGAGCAGGTCGTCCGGCAGGCGGAACGCAGCGCACTCGTAGGTGACGCTCGAATTGCCGATTCGCCGCACGCGCACGAATAGCTCGAGCAGGTCGTCGAAGCGTGCCGGCGCGACGTACTCGACCTCGAGCGCGCGCATCACGAACTCGGCTCCATCGATGCGAGGGCTTGCGACGTGACGGTGGTACTCGGTGCGCGCATGATCGAAGTAGGGGAGGTAGCGCCCGTAGTACACGACGCCCTGCGCGTCCGTGTCCGAAAACCAGACGCGTGCCAGCGCTGCGTACTTGAACGGAGGACGCCGGTTGGTCACCCGGCCGAGCTCGGGCGGTTCGTTCACTGCGCGATCCTAGGCACGGATCAACCCGAGCACCTCGTCCCGCTTCTCCTCCATCAGCTCCTTTGAGAGCGCCTCCAGGTTCAGGCGTAACAGCGGCTCCGTGTTCGACGGCCGCACGTTGAAATGCCAGTCGTCGAACTCGATCGAGATGCCGTCGAGGTGCGAGATTCGCCCACCCGCGGCCGTGTATCGCTCCTTGAGCTCCTGGAGCTTCAGCGGGACATCCGCTACCGGCGTGTTGATCTCGCCGGTGAGGAAGAACCGTGCTCGATACGGCGCGAGGATCTCGGACAGCTTCTCTCGTCGCCGCGAAAGGAGCTCCAGCATGAGCAGGAACGGTACGACGCCGGTGTCGGCCTGAGAGAACTCTCGGAAGTAGTAGTGGGCCGAGACCTCGCCGGCGAACGCGGCGTCCTCCTTGCGCATCCGCTGCTTGATGAACGCATGCCCGACGCGATTGATGAGTGCGATGCCGCCAGCCCGTTCGATCGTCTCTGGCACCGCCCAGCTTGCGCGAACGTCGTAGATCACCTTCTCTCCCGGCCGCCGCTCGAGCACGGTCTCGGCGAGGAGCGCCGTGACGAAGTCGCCTGGGACAAACTCACCCGAGTCGTCCACGAAGAAGCAGCGGTCGGCGTCGCCGTCGTACGCGACCCCGAGCTCGGCGCCCTCCTCGCGCACCTTGGCGACGATGAACTCGCGGTTCTCGGGGAGAAGAGGATTGGGCTCGTGGTTGGGGAAGCTCCCGTCCGGCTCGAAGTAGCAACGAACGACGTCGAGCTGGGTAAGTCGATCGAGGACTGGCGGCAGCATGCAGCCGGCCATTCCGTTGGCGGCATCAACGACAACGCGCAGCGGGCTGATCGCGTCCGGGTCGATGAACGAGAGGACCTTGTCCACGAACCCGTCCCAGACATCCTCCTCGCGCACCTCGCCCCGACGTCCTGCCGGACCGAATCCCTTCTCGGCGAGACGCGCGAATCTCGAGGAGCCCTGAATCGCCACCGACAGGAAGTGCGCCACGCCGAACGATCTTCATCCCCGTGTACTCCTTCGGGTTGTGCGACGCGGTGACGCAGATCCCGCCTTCGAGCGAGAGGTCCGAGACGGCGTGATAGAGCATCTCGGTTCCGACGAGCCCGATATCGATCACATCCGCACCGCCATCCGCGGCACCTTCGATCGCGGCTCGAGCTATGGCGGGTGAGGAGAGGCGCATGTCGCGCCCGACTGCGATCGTCCGTGGTTCGAAGTGCTCGACGTACGCTCTGCCGACGCGGTAGGCGCCCTCCTCGTCGAGTTGCGACGGATAGAGCCCGCGTATGTCGTACGCCTTGAAGACGGCAGGGTCGAGCACGAGCCGATGCTATCGGTGGATCTTGTCCCGCTTCCCGTTCGCGTCTACCTAGGAAACCGGGAAGGACATGCGGCCCCAGGCTCCGTGCGTTCGGTCTCGTCGGCCGCAAGCGGTGGCGACTCTACGCAGGCGAGTACCGATGGATGGATCCGGCCGGTTCGCTCGGATACGTCTACACCGGCGAAGGAGAAGCCGAGGTCGTCGACCTCGCGAACGGGACCGTGCTTGCACGACTCGTGGGCGATCCGTTGCCCCAGCTTCTCGTTGACAAGACGTCGAACTGGTAAACGCGCATCCGCGGGATGGCAGGCGCCCCCGCGATCGTTTCTACACTTCGGGTATGGAGCGCAAGCTCGCCACAGTGCTTTTCGTCGACATCGTCGACTCCACGGGCCTCGTCACGGGGACCGATCCCGGAGGTCGTCCGGCGACGCGTGAACCAATTCTTCGAGATGGTTTCGCAGTGCGTCACTCAGCACGGCGGAATCGTCGAGAAGTTCGCAGGAGATGCGGTCCTGGCTGCGTTCGGTGTGCCTCAAGCGCACGAGGACGACGCATTGCGCGCCACCCGAGCAGCTCTTGCAATGCGTGCCTCGGTCGTCGAGCTCGGCCTCCAGGCACGGATTGGGATCGAGGCCGGCGAGCTCGTGGTCGAGGATGCGGAGTCCACGTTCGCCACAGGCGAGGCCGTGAACCACGCTGCGCGACTCCAACAGGCGGCGATGCCGGGTGAGATCCTCGTCGGGCCGACCGCGTACAGGCTTGCGGCGGGCAGCCTCGTCGTCGAGGATGCCGGGCCCCTCGAGCTGAAGGGAATGGATCGTGCCGCTTCGGGCCTGGCGGGTTGTCGACATGCTCGACGGCCCTGGGCGCTCGCTCGGGCCACGTGCCCCGCTTGTCGGTCGGGAATCCGAGCTCGAGCTCCTCGAGAACACGTTCGGTCGCAGCCTCCGCGACCGTCGCGCACACCTGTTCACGATCTACGGCGAACCCGGGGTAGGCAAGAGCCGCCTCGCCCGAGAGTTTCTCGACGGGGTAGAACGAGCGAGCGTTCTCATGGGCCGTGCGCTCCCGTACGGGGAAGGAGTGACGTACTGGCCGCTCGCCGAGATGATCAAGGCCGCTGCAGGCATCTCCGACGACGACCCGCTCGAAGAGGCGTTCGAGAAGCTCCGTGAGTGTTGTGCAGAGGATGCGGTCGCCGACGTCCTCGGCCTCGCCGCCGGGCTGATGCAGGCGCTCGACGGTGAGCGCAGCCCACAGGAGATCGCGTGGGCCGCACGTGAGGTGATGGACCGCATCGCGGACGTGCAGCCCCTCATCCTCCTCTTCGAAGACATCCACTGGGCGGAGGCGCCGCTTCTCGACCTGGTCGAGCATCTTGGCCGATTTCGTGCATGCGCCGCTTCTCATCGTCTGCCTCGCACGTCCTGAGCTGCTCGAGACGCGGCCGGGATGGGGCGGAGGACGCGTCCGTTCGACGGCGATCGAGCTCGAGCCGCTCTCGGAGGAAGAGAGCGAGCTGCTCGTCGAGAAGCTCCTCGCTCAGCTCGCCGGAACGTCGGGCGTAGTTCCAGCGACCTTTCCGCGGGACGCGCTCGCGCGAGCCGAAGGTAACCCGCTCTTCGTCGAGGAGACGATTCGCATGCTGGTCGAGAGCGGCTCCGGAAACGGCGCCTCGGACCGTGTCCCGGACACCTTGCAGGCGCTGATCGCGGCCCGCATCGACCACCTGCCGCCCGCGGCGAAAACACTGCTGCAGCGTGGCTCGGTCGTCGGGCGAGTGTTCTGGAAAGGTGCGCTCGAGCACCTTTCGCCGGACATCGACGGGATCGACGGTTTGCTCGACGATCTCTTGCAGCGCGAGTTCCTCCTGCGCGAGCCGCGCTCGTCGATCTCGGGCGAGACGGCGTACCGGTTCAAGCACCTCCTGATTCGCGAGGTTGCGTACACGGGTATGGCCAAGCTCGCCCGCGCCCAGTACCACGCCCGGTTTGCAGAGTGGCTTGCCGAACGTACCGGCGAGGAGCTCGTCGAGATACGCGCATATCACCTCGACCAAGCCGTCGAATTTCTCACGGAGCTCGAAGGCGCGGCTCCCGAAGAGCTTGCGCAAGAGACGGCCGAAACGCTCGTCAAGGCCGCCAAGCGCGCGATCTCCCGTGAGGCGTATGCGCACGCACGCACCCTCGGCCTGCGCGCGCTCGAGCTTCGTCCGACGCTTGGCGCCCGGTACATCGCGGCTCGAGCCGCCTGGAGGCTGCAGGACTGGGCGTCCGTTGAGGTCGAGATGTCGAAGGTCCGCGATCAGGCACGAGAGCAGGATGACCGCGTCCTGGAGGCGCTGGCGCTGACCGCGCTAGGCGAGGCGTCGATCAAACACGACGGCGACGTCGCTCAGGCAAAGGTTCTCGTCGACGAGGCGCTCGAGATCCTTCCGGGGGAGGACCACCCTGCTGCCCACTTCGAAGCACTCGCGGTCCGTGCGACCGTGGGTGCCTGGCAAGGCGCAGAGGACGACGTCGTGCGCTTTATGGAACGGGCGTACGTGATCGCCCTCGAGGAGGGCCGCAAGGATCTGCAGACGATCGCCGCGCAGTCGCTCGCGCACACCCACATCGTCCGTCTGGAGCTCGACGAGGCGGAGCTCCTGCTCGCCCGCGCGCTCGAGCTCGCCGGGGAGAGCGGCAGCGTGCGAGCACGGGTGAGCGCCACCTTGGCCTACGGCTGGTTCCTCATCGTGAAGGGAGAACTCGACGCCGCGGAGACCGTCCTCGAAGAGGTCCGGACAACCGCCGCCGAGCTCGGCGTGGAGCCGGCGATCGCGGCGGCGCTCCTCAAGCTCGGCTTGATCGCACGGCTCAGGGGCGACCACAAGCACGCCGAGAAGCTGCTTCGCGAGGCCGTCCGTATGACGACGGCTCGGGGCGACCGTGGAATGCTGCCGGACTACCAGGCCGTGCTCGCCGCGACGCTCGCCGACATCGGGAAGGTCGACGAGGCCGAGCGGTTGGCGCTCGAGGCTCGTCAGAACGCCAGCCCTGAGGATACGAGCTGCAAGATCGCCGCGACGACCGCGCTCGCCGCCGTCCGGGCCGCCCAGGGGCGTGACGATGAGGCGGAGGAGCTCTTCCGTTCGGCGCTCGCACTTGCTCGCGCGGGCAATTTCGAGGTCTTCGAGATCGAGCCGCTCGAGCGGCTTACGGATTTTCTGCGTGATCGGGGCCGCGACGACGACACCGCTCCTTATGAGGCGCGGCTCGCGGAACTCGTCCCACCAGCGCCGACGAGCACCGAGCGAATAGCCTGACTCGAGCGCTCGTCCGGCGACTCGGAGATCACGGTCGCCGCGCGCTCGAAACCGCCTAGCGCATCGCGCAGCGGCTCCGCTCGGAGGGTTCCGTCGCCGTAGGGAAGATGCTTCGTCTCGTTGCGGTTCGCGAAGGCGATATCGGAAAAGTGGATGTGGAACGGGCGCGTCGAGCTCGAGGACCGCGTCTACGGCGGCAAGGGCAGCGCGGAAACGCTCCGGTTCGAGGAACTGCCCGTCGCTCGTCGCGTGCATGTGCGCGAAGTCGAGCACCGGACGCACCCAGTCGGTACGCCGCGAGATCTCGACGACATCGTCGATCGAACCGAGATCGCGCACACGCCCCATGACCTCGATGCCGAACGGGACTGCTCGGCCTTTGCCTTCCAGTCGCTCGCGCAATGTGGCGAGCTGTTCGACCACCGCGTCGATTGCGTCCTCACGACTCCGGCCGAGAAGAAAGCCAGGGTGGAAGACGACGAGCTCTGCGCCGCTCGCTGCCGCGATTCCCGCGCTGCGGTCGAGGGCGCCGACCGCAGAGGTGAACTTTCGCCCGCTTGCTTCGAGATGGCCCATGAAGCCGAACAGCGGCGCATGCACGGAGAGCGCGAGATCGTGCTCTCGGGCTAGCTCGCCGAGACGCTCGGCGAACGGGTAGTCCATCCAGAACCCACTCTCGAAGTCGACCTCGCAGGCTGAGTATCCGCGCTCGAGGAGGGCGTCGACCGCCTGCTCGGGCGACTCCCGCGACGGCAGTCGAGCGGGGCCGATACGGATCGCAGACGACACGTGCGTTCATCGTAGTGCCGTCGATGTGATTGCCTTCACTCCGTGAAGGCGACCATGCTCCTGGCCGACTACGCGGTGGTGTCGGACGGCAAGCTCACCATCGTCGGCGGCGGGTGGTCCCAGACGGGGCCCGAGCCCGCGGCATTCGGAATCGGGCTCTTGATCCAGGTGCCGTGGGACCGGGCGAACACGGTGCACTCGTTCTCGGTGGAGTTGCTCGACGCCGACGGGGGCGCCGTTGCCTTCGAGGCGGACGAGGACGACGATCATGCGGTGGCGTTCGGAGGCGAGTTCGAGGTCGGGCGACCGCCCGGGCTCAAGCCCGGGACTCCGCTCGACTTCCCGGTTGCGGTCAACTCGACGCCCTTGCCACTCGAGGCGGGCCGTTACGAATGGCGCTTGACGATCGACGGCGATTCGCGCGAGGACTGGACGTTGCCTTTCACCGTCCGCGCCGAGGACTCGTAGCGCCCTCGACCCGTCGCGGGTGTTCCGTCCGACCGGGTCCGTACGCTCGAAAGCGTGTCCAAGACCCCGACTCGTATCGATCTTCTCGAGCTCGATATCGACCTCCGCCTGTCGGATCTCTGGCGCGAGGCGATCGACGTTTCCGACTGGAGCATCGAGGTCGTCGCTGCGTTTATCCGGGCGGCGTACGGCAAGGGCTACTGCGATGCCCTGACCGAAGAAGCGCCTGGCGCGCTTTGCCTCGAGCACGGATATCGGATGCCCGATCGCCGCGTTCCCGAGCGCGACGCCGCGTAAGCGGATGTTCAGCCAGCCCTGCTGCTCGCGGGGCTAGACTCTCTCCGTGGCACGGAAAGCGAGTCCCGCGCGGCTCGTGGTCGCGCTCTCGGTGGCTGCGGTCCTGGCCGTGTTCCTTCTGTACACGTCCATCGCCGGTGGCGGCAATCCGTCCATCGCGCCGAGTGAGCTCGCAGGCCGTACCGGCGAGGTGCAGCTCGCCGGACTCGTCGTCGGCCCTGTGGGCGGAGATTCCTACGAGGGGGGCCTTCGCTTCAGGCTCAAGGACATCGGAGGCGAAGCTCGACGCACGGTCGCAGTCCGGTACTCGGGGTCGGTACCCGACCTGTTCAAGGTCGGCCGTCATGTCGTGATCGACGGTCGGCTCCGCAACGGCGTGTTCGTCGCGCAACCTGGCTCGATGATCACGAAGTGCCCCTCGAAGTACGCGCCGAAGCAGAGCGGCGACTCCGCGTAGAGGCAGCGATCCATGCCCGAGCTGGGTCGCGCTGCGCTCGTCGTCACTCTCGGTCTGTCTGCGTACGCCTTGGTCGCCGGTGCGATGGCTGCGCATCTTGGTCGCCGGCGGCTGGCCCAATCGGCACAGAACGCTCTGATTGCGGCCTTCTTCACGACCGTCATCGCGGCTCTCGTGCTCCTTGCAGCACTCGTCCGCCACGACTTCTCCTTCACGTACGTCGCGCGAACGACGAGCGAGGCGCTACCGACGGGCTACACGATCTCGGCGTTCTGGGGCGGCCAGGAGGGTTCCCTGCTTCTGTGGCTGCTCATCCTGACGGGGTTCGGCGCCGCGGCGGTGAGGCTGAACCGAAGCTGGGCTCGCGACCTCATCGTCTGGGTCGTGCCGGTTTTCGGGGCGGTGGCCGTCTTCTTCTCGTTTCTGGTCGTTGCCGTCGCGAGCCCGTTCGCGACGCAGGCTGGCTCCCGCAGACGGCGCCGGCATGACCCCGAGCCTGCAAAACCCTTACATGCTCGCCCACCCTCCACTGCTCTATCTCGGGTACGTGGGGCTCACCGTTCCGTTCGCCTTCGCGCTGGGTGCACTTCTCTCCGGGCGACTCGACGAGCGTTGGCTCATCGCCACGCGGCGCTGGACGCTCTTCGCGTGGACGGCGCTCGGGATCGGGCAGCTTCTCGGCGCCCACTGGGCGTACGTGGAAGTGGGGTGGGGTGGCTACTACGCGTGGGACCCTGTCGAGAACGCCGCGCTGATGCCTTGGCTTGCGGCTACGGCATTCCTGCACTCGGTGATGATCCAGGAGAAACGCGGGATGCTCAGGGTCTGGAACGTCCTCCTCGTCATCCTCGCGTTCTCGCTTTCGCTCTTCGGGACGTTCCTGACTCGGTCCGGGGTCGTCAACTCGATCCACTCGTTCACGCAGAGCTCGATCGGGCCGTGGTTTCTTGCCTTCATCGGCGTCACCGTGGCCGTATCGCTGGCGCTCGTCTTCTGGCGGCTTCCGCGGCTTCGTTCCCCGACGAAGCTCGAGTCTCCGATCTCGCGAGAGGCGGCGTTCCTCTACAACAACCTGCTGCTGCTCGCGCTCTGCCTCGCGATTCTCTGGGGTGTCGTGTACCCGATGCTCTCCGAGGCGATCCGCGGGGAGGCGGTGGTGCTGGGGCGCTCGTATTACGACTTCTTCCTCCGGGCCTTCGGGCTGCCCCTTCTCCTGTTGATGGGAATCGGGCCGCTGATCGCCTGGCGGAGAGCGTCGCTTCGGAGCCTGCTCACGACCTTTCGCTGGCCGACCTTCGTCGCGCTCGCAACGGGTGCCGTGCTGCTCGCGCTCGGCGCCGGGAGCTCCGTCCCTGGGCTGATCGCGTACACGTTCTCGGCTTTCGTCGGCTCAACGATCGTCATGGAGTTCGCTCGTGGCACGCGTGCACGCAAGGCCCTCGGAGCAGCGTCTTGGCCGGGTGCGTTCACTTCGCTCATGGCTCGGAACCGGCGACGCTACGGCGGCTACGTCGTTCACGCTTCGATCGTCCTCCTCGCGATCGGCGTTGCCGGTTCGAGCGCCTTCGACTCGGTCGCGGAGGCCAAGCTCGCGCAGGGCGAGTCGCTCGCGATCGGCGGCTACACGCTGGTCTACCGGTCGCTCGACGAGCGGCAGTCGGCGAATGCGACCGAGATTCGAGCGACGTTGGGCATCCGCCGCGGCGGTGACGACCTGGGGACGCTCGAGGCCGGAAAGAACGCCTACACGATCGAGCAGCAGGTGTCGAACGAGGTCGGGATACGGAGTGACAAGCTGACGGGTGAGGATCTCTTCGTGATCGCCGAGCAGATCGATCCGGATGGAAGCGTCTACTTTCGCGTCTTCGTCAAGCCTCTCGTCAACCTCATCTGGCTTGCGGGGCTGGTATTCCTCCTCGGATCGCTCATCACACTCTGGCCAGATCGGCGTGAGCAGCGGAGGCTCGTGGCACGGGCGAGTGAGGTCGGACTTCCGGCAACCCGTTGACGGTCGCCTTGCTGCTTGCGGTGACGCTTGCGGTCGCCTGCGTGATCGTGGTTGCGCTCCCGTTTCTCCGAGAGCCCGATCCCGAGACAGACGCCCTCGACGAGCTCGACGAGGAGGACCGACGCCGCCTGGAGAGGCTCGAGGCGCGAGACAGGGCGCTCTCGGCACTCAGGGAGCTCGAGTTCGACCATCGAACGGGGAAGATCTCCGACGACGACTATCGTGAGCAGATCGGACCCCTTCGACGCGAAGCTGCCATGGCGTTACAGGCTCTCGAGCGTGATGCACCCGGACACCAGGAGCAGAGCCCGGACGAGAAGGGACGTCCGACGGGCGGGCGAACCTAGAAGTATGGGACGACGATCGCTCCTCGTCGTCGGGCTCGCGCTTGCGCTCGTCTTCGCCGCGCCCGCAGCGGGTGACGACATCGACGATCAGAAGGCCGCAGTCGATGCGCGCATCGCGGCTCTCCAGGCCGAGATCGCCGCGTCGAAGCAGCAGGAAGGCGTGCTCACGTCCCAGCTGTCAGCGGTCGTCTCTGAGCTCGGAGCTGCGCAAGCAGCGGTCGGCGAGGCCCAGTCGAGCGTCGACCTCCTCGAAGCGGAGCTTGTAGCGGAACGGGAACGCCTGGAACGGTTGACGACATTGCTCCAGTCGCAGACGCGCCGCCTGGAGCGCCTTCAGGCGGAGTACGAGCGGGCGGTCGCAATACTCGAAGCGCGTGTGAGAGCCATCTACATCGAGGAGCAGCCCGACGTTCTGTCCTTCCTCGTGTCGGCCTCGAGCTTCGACGATCTCATCGACAGCTACGAGTTCATGGACCGAATCGGTGTCCAGGATCGCCGCATCGCCCGACAGGTTGAGTTGGCCAAGCGGAAAGCGGCGGCGGAGCGTCGTGCGACGGCCAGCACGAGGCGGCTGAGCGCTGCCACCGTCTCGGTCATCTCTGCCCGCACCGACGAAGCTCGCACCGCTCGCGACCGGCTCGCGGCGAACCGGGACACGCTCGTCGCTGCGCGCGAGCTCAAGCAGAGTGCGGTGGCGAGACTCCCGTGAGACCCGCGAGGAGTACCTCGCCGAGGTCGAAGCTCTCGCGGCGCAGAGCGCAACCCTCGCTGCGGCGATCCGCGACTCGCAGGCAGGCGCGAGGCTCGACCGGCACGGGAGCGCCCTCGGCGTCGGGCCTCATCTGGCCGCTCGACGGCGTCGTCACAAGTGGCTTCGGCGTGCGCTGGGGCCGCATGCACGAGGGGATCGACATCGCGGCATCCACCGGAGCGCCAATCTGGGCGGCAGCGGCCGGCACCGTTATCCACGCCGGCTGGCTGGGCGGGTATGGGAACCTCGTCGTCCTCGACCATGGCAACGGGCTCGCGACCGCGTATGCACACTGCTCCGCGATCCTCGTCGGCGTAGGCCAGACGGTGGCCCAGGGCGAGACGATCGCCCTCGTCGGCTCGACCGGGCACTCCACGGGGCCCCACCTCCACTTCGAGGTCCGCGTCAACGGCGTGGCCGTCGATCCGCTGCTCTATCTCTGATTCGAGTTCCTACGCTGCCTCGGTCGCCGCACGGGGCAGAGCCACGGGAACGACGAAGTGCAGGTCCGGGAATGCGCGCCAACGCTCATCGAGCCCCAATCCGTAGCCGGCGAAGAGCTCGTCCGGAACCGTGAAACCGATGTAGTTGAGCGGGATCTCGTCGACGAGTCGGCGATACGGTCGATCGAGGAGCGTTACAGCTGCAAGGCTCGCAGGACCACGGAGGCCGAGCGTCTTGCACAGGAAGTGGAGAGTCAGCCCGGTGTCGACCACGTCTTCGACGATCAGGACGTGGCGACCTTCGAGGGGTGCGTCGACGTCCTTCAGGAGGCGGACGGCTCCGTCGCTCCCGCCGGTGTAGGGGGCGAGCTCGATCACATCGATTGTGTGAGGAATCCGGAGCTCCCGTGTCAGGTCTGCGAGAAACACGACGCTCGACTTCAGCGGCGCGATGAGGATCGGATCGAGTCCCGCGTAGTCCCGCGCGATCTCGACGCCGAGCTCTCGCACCCGAGCCGCGATCTCGGCCCGCGTGAGATAGACGGCTCCGACCTCGCCGTTGTCCGATCGGTTGCGGGACGCCACAGATTACGAGGCCAGACGCAGGCGATAGCGCTGCGCGAGACGCTCGATGTCGCGACGGTAGAAGAGCTTGATCCGGATGTGGGGATACAGCCGCTGAATCTCGCGGAGCTTCTTGTTCTTGCGTGTGACCAACGATTGCTTCATCACGGTCACCTCGATGAAGAGGTTCTGCTCGGGGAGATAGAAGTCGGGCGTGAATGCGCTGACCACCCGCCCATCCTCATCGCGCTCCAGGACGAAGGAGTGGGGCTCGTAATCCCAGGGTACTCCGTAGTAGTCCAGGATCTTGGCGCACTCAACCTCGACGCGATTCGCGAATCGCGGAGGTTGCGTTCCACAATATGCCTGGAAAACGGGGCTTTCCACCCGCACCTGCGCCAGGGTAGCAGTGGTCTCGGACGGCCCGCGACCGCGCCGTAGACTGTCTCGCATGGCAGGTTCTGGCGCCGTGTTCCGAATTGCGCAGTTCTCGGACCTGCACTGCGGCGGGCCGTACTTCGAAGCGAGCCTGCTCGAGCGGGCGATCGGCGAGATCAACGAGCTGCGGCCTGACATCGTCGTCTGTTCCGGAGATCTGACGACATTTGGCTTCAAGCACGAGTACCTGACGGCGCGCGAATACATCGACCGTCTCGACTGCGACTCGCTCGTCGTCGTGCCCGGGAATCACGATTCACGCAACGTCGGGTACGTCCACTTCGAGGAGATGTTCGGAGAGCGAAATTCCGTGCTCCGCAAGGAGGACGTCGCGATCGTCGCAGTAGATTCCAGCGAGCCCGACCTCGATCACGGTCAGATCGGTCGTGGCCGATACCGCTGGATCGAGGAGCAGTTCGCGAACGAGCCTGCGGATCTGAAGATCTTCGTCCTCCACCATCACCTTCTTCCTGTACCCGGTACCGGCCGAGAGCGAAACGTGGTGTACGACGCCGGCGACGCAATCGAGTGCCTGCAGCGCGCAGGGGTTCGGCTCGTCCTCTCCGGTCACAAGCACGTCCCGTACGTCTGGCGGCTCGAAGACCTGTTCGTCGTCAATGCGGGGACAGTTTCGTCCCTGCGACTCCGTGGAAACACGAGGCCCTGTTACAACGTGATCGAGATCGCGGACCGGAAGGTCGACATCTGGAGGCGGCATCCCTTCCACGGTCAGGTCCGGCTCGTCTCGTTCTCGCTCGACACGCTCGAGTACGCAAAGTTCACCGGCGCGATCGAGGACGAGGTCACCTCGCGCACTTGAGGGCTCTCGCGATCGTCGACGGCGAGCATTACGCGTCCGTCGTCCGGGATACGCTCGCGGAGCTTCCATTCGAGGTCACCGCGGCAGTTCTCATTGGCGGAACGGAGAAGCTCCGCGGCGGAGAGGATTACGGGGTTCCGATCGCTCTCGACGTCGACGCGGCCATTGCGAGCTATGGCCCCGAGATCGTGGTCGACCTTTCGGACGAGCCGGTGCTGGGACCCGTCGAGCGCTTCGCATTGGCAAGCCGCGTTCTTGCTCGGGGCTTGCCGTATGTAGGCGCCGACTTTCGTCTCGACCCTCCTGAGCGCCTGTCGTTCGAGCTCCCCTCGATCGCCGTCGTCGGTACCGGAAAGCGAGTGGGAAAGACAGCCGTCACTGGCCAGCTCGTGCGGCTTGTCTCCGCACACCGTCGCGTCGTCGTCGTCGCCATGGGCAGGGGCGGTCCGCGCGAACCCGAGGTGATCACGATTCCGCCGACGATCGAGGCTCTCGTCGAGCTCTCTCGGTCCGGGCGCCACGCTGCATCGGATCATCTCGAGACCGCGGCGCTCACCGGCGTGGAGACGGTGGGTTGCCGTCGCTGCGGGGGAGGGCTCGCGGGTGCAGTGACAAGCTCGAATGTCGCAAAAGGCGCCTCGGTCGCCGCGAGTCTCGCTCCGGATCTCGTCGTCTTCGACGGGAGCGGGGCGGCACTGCCGCCGATCGCAGCGGATCGGACGGTCGTCGTCGTCGGAGGCCACCAGGATCCGGCCGTCGTCGCCGGATATCTGAACTCCTACCGTCTGCTGCTTGCAGACCTGGTCGTCGTCACCATGGCGGAGCCGCAATCAGGTTGGGAGCACGTGCGCCGTGCTGTCCAGGCGGTTGTACGGCCCGAGGTGACCGTCGTCGGAGCGGTTCTGCGACCGCGCCCGGTCGTAGACGTGAGCAAGAGGTCGGTGGCGTATTTCTGCACTGCGCCTCCCACCGCGCACGCCGTGCTCGCGGCGCATCTCGCCGAGTCTTATGGAGCCAACGTCGTACACATCTCGGGCAATCTCGGTCGCCGCGACCTGCTTCGCGCCGAGCTCCCACGCGTCGAGGCCGACGTGTTCCTGATCGAGTTGAAGGCAGCTGCAGTCGATTTGGTCACGGAATCGGCGCTTGCGAAAGGTGTCGAGATCGTGCTCGCGGCGAACGATCTCGCCCCCGTCGGAGACGAGGACCTTGACGAGATGCTCCTCGAAGTGGCCAAATTCAATCAATGAGAGAACGTCGACACACGATCCCGCTGCCCCTCGGCGACGAGGTTCCGTTCTCGAAGGGGCTCATGGCCCGCGCTCTCGTCGTCACGGGCCTCGATCCCGAGCGCGCGTACTTGATCGCCCGGCTCGCGGATCGAGACCTCGCGGAGCGTGGCGCGCTCTCCCTCGATCTCGATCGCCTCGGGGAGCTTGCCGCAGAGGTGATCGGGGACGACGAGGCCGCGACCACCGTTCGGCGGTTACGTCGGCTGGATGCTCTGGCACGGCTGGAGGAACCTCTTCTCCTCCTGGTGGGCGGCACGACGGGCACCGGGAAGTCGACGATCGCGACCGAGGCCGCCCACCGGCTCGGGATCACGCGTGTGACCTCGACGGACTTCATTCGCCAGACGATGCGCGCGTTCTTTTCGGAGGAGTTCATGCCCTCCGTGCACTACTCGAGCTTCGAGGCCAGGCTTGCTCTCACGAGAGCCGAGGAAGAGGAGTCGGGCGACGCAGCGCTTCTCGGGTTCCTCGACCAGACGAGGAACGTTCTCGTCGGCGTGCATGCGGCACTGGGGCGCGCGGCCACCGAGCACTGGTCGACCGTTCTCGAAGGCGTCCATCTCGTCCCTGGGATGGTCGGCACTGACTACCCCGGCGCCTTCGTCGTCCAGTGCGTCGTGGCGATCGAGGACGAAAACCTGCATCGGAGTCACTTCTGGGTGCGAGATCAGGCGACCGACGGGCTCCGGCCCCTCGAGAAATATCTCGACTCGCTGCCTCAGATCCGGGAGATTCAGGAGTACCTGATCGAGCGCGCGAGGCGCCACGACGTTCCCGTGATCGTCAACGACTCGCTCGATCGCGCGATCGGCGACGTCCTCGATCTCGTTCTCCGGCGCGCCGACCAGCTCGTCGGCGCGGCCTGACCGCCTTGTGCATCTAGGGCAAGGCGCGACTCGCCCTAAGGCTGCTGACTAGACTTGATCGGGATGGTTACGCGCGAGGACGTCGTCGAGGCACTGCACGGTGTCGAGGATCCCGAGCTCGGAATGGACATCGTCGAGCTCGGGCTCATGTACGAGGTCGAAGTCGATGGCCCCAACGTGAAGGTGCTCTACAGCCTCACCTCGATGGGCTGTCCGGCCGGCGCGATGATCGCCGACGGCATCGTCGACGCCGCGCGCGGCGTGCCCGGGGTCGACGAGGTCGAGGCCGAGCTGACATTCGACCCACCCTGGACGCCCGATCGCATGTCGGACGACGCGAAGTTCATTCTCGGCTTCGGCTAAGGACTTACGAGCGCCTCTAGGCGGAGAATCATTGGATTGAGCCTCGAAGGTGCGCTCTAGCCTCGCGGCTCACCCTACTCAGGATGTGGCTCGAGGAACGCGCGCGATGTAGACGGCGCAGGAGAGTCGCGGCGAGTTCGCGAAACGCGTCCTCGTCGTCCGGCGTTCGGCGGATGGACGCTCAGCCCGGGATCGCGAGAACGACCTTGCCGAACTGCGCGCCCGACTCGAGATGCTCGTGCGCGGCCGCGGCTTCCGCGAGCGGATAGACGCTGTCGACGTGGACACGCGCACGTCCTGCGCGGATGAGCTCGTAGGCACCCTCGAAGTCCGACGCCAGGCCCATCGTGGATCCGTAGATCACGAGCTGCTTCCACCAGAGTCGGTAGAGGCGAGCCGGTGGGCTGTGGCCCGAGGTCGCCCCGCACACGACGATGCGGCCGTCTTGAGCTGCCGCCGCGAGCGACCGCTCCCACGTCGCCTCGCCCACGGTCTCGACGACGACGTCCACACCGCGACCACCGGTTGCGTCTTTCACGGCCTGCACGACGTCGCCTTCCGAGTGGCTCACGGCGACGTCCGCGCCGAGCTCCCGCGCGCGTTCGAGCTTCTCAGCGCTCGACGAGGTGACAATCGTGCGCGCGCCGAGCGCGCGGCAAAGCTCGAAGGCCGCCAGCGCAACGCCTCCACCGATCCCCCAGATGAGCACCCACTCGCCCTCGCGGACCGAGGCTTTGGTCACGAGCATCCTGTGCGCGGTCTCGAAGGTGAGCGGAAACGCGGCGCCCTCCTCGAACGAGAGCGACTCGGCGAGTGGGTATAGCTGCCCGACCGGTAGGGCCTTCAGCTCGCAGTACGTCCCGTCCGTGTGCTCGCCGATCACGGTGATGCGGCCGTCGTGGACGATTCCTGGGTTCACGACGACGCGATCGCCGATCTCGAAACCGTCGACGCCATCGCCTAGACCTGCGACGACTCCGGAGCCGTCGGCTCCGAGGATGCGCGGCTTCGGTGCGGAGGGGAGTCCCTTGCGCACCCAGACGTCCAGATGGTTCAGCCCTGCCGCTCTCAGCGAGACGAGAACCTCACCGGGGCCGGGCTCCGGGTCGGGTACGTCCTCGTAGCGAAGAACCTCCGGTCCTCCGTCCTCATGGATGCGAACGGCCTTCACGAGGCAGAATCCTCGCATGACCGTGGCCGAGCTGAGTAGGTTGGCGGCCGACCTCGGGCTGGACGTGGTCGGGGCGGCCCCGGCGGAGCCGTACGCCGAGACCGAGCGACACATCCGCGAGCGACGGACTCGAGGGCTCTTCGCCGACATGCGCTTCACGATGGCGCGACCGGAGGTCTCCTGCCATCCCGAGCTTCTCCTCGACGGCGCACGCTCGGTCGTCGCAGCCGCGCTCTGTTACTACGCACCCGCCGCCGAACCGGACATCGACGAGGGTCGTCTGCCACGCTATACCTGGCGGGACGAGTACGCGACGCTGCGGGAGCGACTCGAGGCGCTAGGGCAAAAGCTGGGCGGCTCGTATCGCGTCCTCGTGGACGAGAACGACCACGTCGATCGCGAAGCTGCCGTGCGCGCTGGAGTCGCGTTCTACGGAAAGAACACGATGGCGATCACCCGCCGCCACGGATCATGGGTCGTTCTCGGAACGCTCGTCACGGACGTCGAGATCGAGCGCTCGCCGCCACTCGAGCTCGACTGCGGTTCGTGCCGGCTGTGTATCGATGCCTGTCCCACGGGCGCACTGGACGACCCGGGAGTGCTCGACGCGACCAAGTGCCTCTCGTACTGGACACAGGCGGCGTCACCGATTCCCGAGGAGCATCGCCGCGAGCTCCGAGACACGGTGTACGGCTGCGACATCTGTCAGGACGTCTGCCCCTGGAACCGGGGAGTAGAGAAGAGACGCGAGGGTATGCAGGTACCTGATGATGCGCAACCCACCGTATCCCTGCGCGAGTGGCTGGACGGGGACGAAGCGGGGCTGATCGCGGAGTTCGACCGTCTGTACGTACCGAGGAATGATGCGCGCTGGCTGCGACGGAATGCTCTGATTGCCGCGGGAAACGTGGCCACCGACGACCTGATCCCGAGCGTCGAGCGGCACGCTGCAGGGGAGGACACGATGCTCTCCGAGACCGCGACCTGGGCGCTGGCTCGGATGGCCGAGCGATCGGCGTGACGTGGGCGGCGGATACCCAGCGGCTCGCCGTGCTCGTTCACGAGGTACGAAGCCCGGTCGCCGCGCTCTCGGCCATTGCCGAGACGTTTGCTCGCGATGGCCTCGACGCGTCGGCGCGGGTAGACCTCGCTCGCCTTGCGATCGCCGCGTGCCGGGGCATCGAGCGGATCGTCCGCGATGTTGCGGTCGCATCGATTCGCCTCGAGCGCGTCGACGCCGGCGCCCTCGTGCATGAGGCCGCCGCTGCAGCCGCGCTGGGTGGGGCAAAGGTCGAAGCAACGGTCGCGCCTGGCCTTCCCCTCATCGCCGGAGATCCGCTGCGCCTGCGCCAGGCGCTCGACAACCTCGTTGTCAACGGCCTGACACACACCGGATCGCACGGTGGCGTAACCCTGACCGCATCGACACGCGGGGCACGCGTCTTGCTTTCGGTCTCGGACTCCGGAGACGGAGTTGCGTCCGTCGACCAGGAGCGAATCTTCGAAGCGGGTGTCCGACTGGATTCGAATAGTTCCGGATCGGGGCTAGGCCTCGCCATCGCCCGCGCGATCGCCGAGGCACACGGCGGGACGCTGACCGTGGCGTCAACTCCGGGCGAGGGCGCGACCTTCACCATCACGCTCCCGGTTCACTAGCCGGCGACGCTGGCCTCCAGCCGGTAGTCGTGGATCCGCGTGCCGTCTGATGTGTGCTCCGAGACTTCGAAGGCCGCGCTGGAGCTGCTCGGTCTCGACAGCGCTCGTCGTCACGCGGACCGGTAACCCGCCTGTGACGGCGTAGACCTCGGCGTACCCGGACTGCTCGACGACGACGTACTCGACGTCTGGCCCGGGCTCGATCCAGGCGAATCCGAGCGGCGCACCTTCACGGGTCCTACAGCTCCCATGTCGAGGCGCGGGTCGCGAAGATGGCCGGCGTAGAGCCGACCGAATGCCCCGCCGCACCAACTGCGATCCTCCTCTCTTGGCCCTTCGCTGTTGTCACAGCCATAGAGCCCGCGGCGCGACTGATCACGAAAGGTGACGCTCTCGCCACTGACGCCTACGCGGACGACGATCGCTCCGAGTGGCCGCTTTGTTCCAGTCGTGCCGAAGGCATGTTGCGACTCTCGGCGCACCGGCCACGTCCATGGCGTCGGCGATCCTGACGGAGGTCAGGACGGCGTGACCCTCGACACCTTCGAGGTCGACAAAGAGCTCGGCTGCCGGAGAGCCGTCCATGAGTGTTGTCGGCGCCCCGTCATCACTCCCGTCGCAAGCCGCCATGAGTATCGAGGCGGTGACGACCATTGCCCCGAAGGGCAGAAGGCGGCCGAGAGCCGACCGCCTTCCACGCATTCGCTCAGGAGCTCCAGCCGGTCCGGCGAACGCCCCCATAGCTCGAATCTCCTCGGTACGTCCGAGTCCAGATGTTCGTTCCGTAGGCCTCGCCTTTCGCCTCGATGATCTGATCCGTTCCGTCGGCGTTCGTCGCGTAGATCATCCCGATGTGGCTCTCGCTCGCCAAGGCGTCCATCTTGGTCAGGGCCGATTTGGACACCGTGATGTTCGGCGCTCCATGACCCGACCTGAAGCGTGATGCCGTGTACGGTCCGTGAACGTCGCGGAGCATGCCCCACTGCTGGAAGCCCGCGTCACTCTCGTTCAACGACTCGCGCCAGACCTTGAACGTGAAGCCGGAGCAGTCCCCGCCCTCGCCGTCGGTCGAGGGGTCGCTGGTTGGATCGTTCGGCGAGTCGTCGCGATCGTTGTCGTTCCAGCAGCCACCTGCCCACTGGTACCCCTCGTGACGCGCTCTGAGAGCGACTGCGGCCGAGCCGTCACGCGTGATGTACGCCGTAGGCGTCGGGGCCGCGTAGTTGCAGTTGTTGGCGACGAACCGTGTGTGGTAGGCGCCGGCTGTTCCCGCGGCCCCGAAGAGGAACGCGCCCACGAGGCTCGCCACGAGCATGCGTGAGTGCCACATCACCGAACCTCCAGGTCGTATCGATCGACGAATGCCCCGGCCGGCGTAGAGCCGAGCTGGTACAGCGAATGGCCGACGAGTCGGAAGCGGCCGAGCGGGGCGGCCTCTGCCCAGTCCGCATCGTCGACGGAGAACCGCGCGACGATCCCCTCGTCGTCCAGGACGAGAGCCTCGAACTCGTCTTCGTCATCCGTGAAGACGCGCACGACCAGCACGAGCCGCCGGCCCATGGGCTCTGCGAGCTGAACCTCTGCCAAGGCCGTGTCGCTCGTAACGCGCCACGAACGTCGAGTCCCCATGGGCGCGGTCAGCGCGACGCGAATCTCATTGCCTCGGCGGAGCACGATCACTTCGCCGCCCTCGCGAAGCGGGCGTCCGGACCGACCACTCTGACGCTGGCCTTCAGGTTCGATCGGAGCTCCGCCGGCTGCGACCGGCATCCATTGGCTCGACGGCTGCTGGAGGACGAGAGCCCCGGCCGGGCCCTGCCGTATCTGCGATGAGGTTCGCTCGGCGATCTCGGTAGACCCGAGCCCACGGCCATAGGAGTCGAAGCGTCGAACGAGCGGCGTCGCTCCGGCTGCGGCTCACCGATTCCAGAACATAGATCGTCCCGTCGGACGCCAGCGACATGTCGGCCAGGGTTCCAGCGATTGCGACAGGAACTCGCGTCGGCAGCGCCGAGCCCTTCCTCCAACGGAGGAGGCGTCGATGGGCCTGGTCGAGCAGTATGACCGTTCCGCTCGGATCGACGTCGAACGCCGACGCCCCGGTCGGCGCGAGATTGCGCCCTTGTTCGAGACCCGCATCGTTCGGCCCTGTACCCCATGCGGCGCTCGCGACGCGCTCGTCGGGCCTCGTCGGCTCGTCGAACCGATGCTTTCCGAGGTCGATCTCGACCGTCCGCTCGAGCGGAAGGCTTCGATGCGGCGCCACCGCGCCGCCCGCCGGAAGCGTCATCACCGCTGTGCCCGACGCTGCCTCGATCTCGGCGTAGTAGCTGAAGCCAGTTCGCGACCTTGCGATGGCCTCGGGAACCCGAGCACTGAGCCGACTTCCCGAAGGGCCAACTCTCTCCAGCGCGAGCTTGAGGAACTCACCCTTCGTCCCAGCTCGAAGGAAAACCCAGCCTTCGACGGCGCACGACGCCTCGGCGTCCTCCACCTCCGGATCGATGCAGACCGCGTCGTAGTTGAGGTCGACCTGCTCCCCTGGAGCTGTCAGCAGACGGCGGCAAGTGTGTGGCGTCGAGCAGCAGGCTGGTCGATTCAGCTCCGCGTTGGGCGATTGCCGAGCCAGCAACGACGAAGCTCGTCGCTCCCGCCAGCGCAGCGGCGAGGAGTCCTGCGATCGGGACGAGCTTTCTGCCGAAAGCGTTCGGAAGTTCGTCCATCCCACTCTCCTTGGTTGTCTGGTGCGACAACGCTAGCCGGCATGGCGGAAGAGCGGCAATGGCCGATGCGAGATTCGGCGCGAAATCGCCGCAGTCTTGCGAGGAGTCAGCCGCGCGTGGGGACTCGGCCCAGCTCGCGCTGTAGCCGCCGCGCGCGTTTTGCGACGAGGTCTCGGATCCGTTGAGGCTCGAGGACCGTGGTCTCACCTCGGTCCGCGAGGATCTCGGACAGGAGCCACTCCTCGGTCTTGTACGGAACGTCGGCGAGAGCAGAGCCATCGGTGAGGGGACGGGCGCCCCGCTCGAGCTTCCACCGCGCGATCGTCGGCGAGTGGAGAAGCGTGGCGACTCGCGGATTTCGGAGATAGGACGGATCGAACCCGTCTCTGGACTCGAAGCGCGTGTCGGTTAGGCGAGCCGATCGCATCCGGTCGAGGCGGAACGTGCGTGCGGCGTCGACCGTCTGATCCCACGTGTGCACCCGCCACACTGGCAGCTCTCGCTCGATCATGTACGGCTCGACGCGACGAAGCGACGGTCCGTCGTCTCCCTCCTTGAGGTACTCGATCTCGACGACGATGCGCTTCTCGGCCGCTTCGCTCAGAACCTTGACGAGCGCCTCCTCGTCCGATGCGTCCCGGGGCTCGGGGGTCCCGGCCAGGTCGAAGCGACCGAAGGTCTCCTCGAGCTTCTTGCGAACACGCTTGAGCGGACTGTGGGCATCCGCCGCGATCGTCGGCCCGACGTATTCGATCGCCAGTCGGATTGCCCGTGCCTCGAGTGGGGTGAGCTTCGGCGAACGCCGGAAGACGTCGCCGTAGAGCTCCTTGTCGACGTGCACGACGTCCCCGTCGTGTACGGCGTAGACCGCGTAGCAACCACCGCCGAAGTTGACGAGATTGAGGAGCGAGAGGTGATCCTGAAGCTCTTCGAGCGGGATCGAGAATCGCGCGGCGAGCTCCGCTGCGTCGATCACCGCCGAGCGTTCGTCGCCGCACGCTGTGAGAAGCTGTGCCAGAAGCGCCTGCAAGACGCCGAACCGCTCGGGAGCCACGGGCCCGAGGGGCCTCTCCGGGGGCGGTTGCCTCGGCGAGCGCTTCGGCCCGGCTGCTGTGGGCGCCGGTCCGTCGTGCCCCTCGGCAAGCCGCGAGAGCGCGGCTGAAACCGCCTCGAAGAGCTCGTCTGGCTCGAGCGGAGTCGCGCGGCCGTTCTGGCGCAGAATCCAGCCCGCGAGCAGCTCGACGCTCGCGTACTCGGTCTCGAACACTCCCTCCTCGACGCTCCCTGCGTCGGAGAGCGTTCGCTCGACCCACCACGCCGTGTCGTCGGAGACGGAGATTCGAGCGGTCCCGACCGTTTCGCCGATCTGCCAGGGACGAGGGATCCGGTGCTTCTCGACGTCGAAATCCGGTGGAATCCGGAAGTCTCGCTCACGTCGCGTCGCGAAGCGAATGTCGCCGCGAATGCGCGAGACCTTGAACGTTCGGGCAGTCTTGCGGTCCAGGTCGTGGCCGATCACGTACCAGTTGCCGTCGTCGAGACGGAGCGCGTACGGGTTCATGGTTCGCTCACCCTGGCGCGTCCGCCGTGGGCTCCAGTACTCGAATTTTACGGTGCGCTGCTTCGAGATCGCCGATTCGAGCTTGGACAGCCGGCCTGCGAGCTCGGGCGAGTAGTCGGGTGCGCTGACACGGACGCGCTCGGCGGTCTCCGTCGTGGGCTCCGGGAATCCGGTCCGCCCGAGCGCGAGGTTCTGGAGCGCCAGCCGGAAAGGCTCGGCGTACGCAAACTTGCCCTCGAGGTAATAAAGGGCGGTCTGGAGTGCGGCGAGCTCGTCGTTGTCGAGCTCGAGCCGATCGAGGAAATAGTGCTCGGAGCGAAGCGTGTAGAGCTCTTCCCCCGTGAACTCGTCCCGTTGCGATTGAAGCGGGACGCCGAGCGCGGTGAGCTCGGCGCGATCGGAGTAGAAGCGCCGTGCAAAGGCCTCATCCGACATCTCGCTGTAGCCCTCGACGTTCGACTTGACGTCGCGGGCAGTGAGCAGGCGGCGCTCGGCCATGAGGAACGCGACCAGTGAGAGCTGCCGGATGAGCTTGTCGGCGTCGTGCGACATTCGCGCTGCGAGCTTACCGCTCGACCGGAGGTCGCGTTCCTGACGTCGCAGGGGCGGCGCCCGCAAGCGAGCTGTCGTCAGCTGGTCGCAGAGGCCCGCCCCGACGGGCCAGGGGCGACTGGCGCCTGCGGCGTCAGGCGGCGACGTTGGCGGAGTGCTCGAGATGCTGGTGCGACGGGCAGTAGTCGCGTCCCGGGAGCGGAGTGCGCTGACACGCCTTGCCCTTGCGGGTCGTCGCGTGACAGCGGGCAACCCCGCCGTCGAGCAGTCCCGCCTCGATCTGCTGCTCGATGAACGACGTTGCCGCACCCACGCCCTCGCGTACCGACCAGGCGACCTGGGCTTGCGCCGTGATCGGGAAATAGCGCCGAATATCTGCGAAGAGAGCACGATCCGGACGCGCGAAATAGTGGGGATCCTCCGCAAGCCGAGCCATAGTCAACTCGCACTCGTCGAGCACCGCACGCCGATACTCGAGCTGGGTCGCCTTGCTCGCGTATGGATCGATCAGACTCTTGATCGAGCGGTAGATTGCTCGCGAGTATTGATACATACACGAGCGAAGTTGTGCAGCGTGATCGTCCACCGGATCTGCCGAATCTCTCCTGGGATCCCTCTTGCCGGGCGAAAAAGAGGCGAAGCGCACGCTTCGCAGGGGAGAGTGTAGCGCCTTTTCGATGTTGTTACAAAGTCGGAGGCGAAAATCGCCAGCGCCGACAAACGCGGTGGACGATGCTTGATCCCTAGGAGACGACTCGTCGTACGGTTGCGGTTCGCGCGAACCCGCGCGCGGTCTCGAGCGCGCTCGTCGCCTCTGCTTCGGATGAGTAGACACCGGTGAAGACGATCCAGTACCCGGGGTGCAGGCTCGCGTAGCGAGAGGAGTCGAGGACGCCGACCTGCGTGAGGCCCCGCGCCCGCGCCGTTCGAGCACGCGCGATCGCTGCGCGTCGTCCTCCGGTCTGAGGAAGAGAGGCGACTGCGACCGTCCAACCATCCTCGCCCGGCGGCCAGTCTGCGACAGCGCCTTCGCCGGCAGGGGACGGAAGAGTGCTCGAGGTCGGCACCGTGGCGAATCCGCCGGTAGCGACGATTACCTCGGGATCGCTCGTTGATCCGCCGGTCGCAGCCACCGCTGCGGCCACTCCGACGAGCGCGACGACTGCCGCAATCGCGGTACGGAGAACCCAGCTCGAGCCTGCGCTCCTTGGATTGCCCACGCCGGATGTCGGAAGTCGAATGCCGCACTCGAGGCAGTACTCCTGCCCACGAGCAGAAGGCTCGCCACAGCTCGGGCAAACCGTCATTCGGCGATGTCGGAGACGGGGGCCTCGGTCGGCGGCGCGCCGCCGACGGGCCGTCCACACGTTGCGCAGAAATGGGCGCCGAGAAGAAGAGGAGCACCGCAGACGCATACGGCTCCTCCGCCTCCGCGACGGAGGCGCGCCGTCCCGTCGAGCAGAGCGTCGATCTCCTGAACCCGAACCTCGACCGCGACGAGCTCGGCGCAGCGCTCGACGACGAGTCCCGCGCTGAACCGGTCGCGCTTGTACATCTCGAGGGCAAGTCCGCCCAGATCGCGGAGTCGCTCTTCGCGCACCTCGAGAAGCGCCTTGCGCTCCCGCTTCAGCTCCCGCACCGGTGGGACGACGTACCCCGGCCCTGGAAGGCGGTTCGTCTCGAGGCCGCGCATACCTTCGGTTCTTGCCACGACAGAACCTTAGATGAGCGCTCTCACGGCATCGACATCAGAGCTGGAGCACGACGAGCCGCTCTTCGGTCATCTCCCGAACGGCGTACGCCGGGCCCTCGCGCGTGTTGCCCGAGTCCTTGACCCCGCCGTACGGCATCTGATCGGCACGGAACGTCGGAGCTTCGTTGACGGTCACGCCGCCGAACTCGAGCTCGCGGGCCGCGCGCAGTGCTGACTTCACGTCGCTCGTGAAAATGCCCGCCTGGAGCCCGTAGCGCGTGCTGTTGGCGAGCGCGATCGCCTCGTCGAGCGTCTCATATGGCGTTACCGTGCAGAGCGGGCCGAAGACCTCTTCGGACGACACCTTCGCGTCGCGTGGCGCATCGGCGATCACAGTAGGCCGGAGCAGCTCGCCGTCGAGCTTGCCACCTGAAAGGACACGCGCGCCCCGCGACGTCGCGTCGTCTATCCATGAGAGGACTCGATCACGCTCGGATTCGGCGATCACGGGGCCGACGTCCGTGCCTTCCTCCGCGGGATCGCCGACCTCCAGTGCCTCGACGCGAGGCAGGAAGTGCTCGAGAAAGGACTCGTAGGCGCCGCGCTCGACATAGATCCGCTGCACCGAGATGCAGCTCTGGCCGGCAAAGGAGAACGCGTTTGCGGCGAGCCGCGCGGCGGCGTCCTCGAGGTCGGCGTCGGCCTCGACGATGACCGGGGTCGCGTTCCCGAGCTCGAGGTTGACGCGCTTGCGTGCGGCGCGCTCACGAAGCCGCCACCCGACGGAGCTGGAGCCGGTGAAGGTGATCAGCTTCACGCGCTCGTCCTCGACGAGCACGTCGCCGATCTCGCTGGCAGGCCCGCAGACGACGTTGAGCCAACCGGGCGGGAGCCCGGCTTCTGTCTCGAGCTCGACCAGGAGCAGTGCCGAGAGCGGCGTTTGCGATGCCGGCTTCAAGACGACCGAACACCCGGCGGCGAGTGCGGGAGCGATCTTGTGCGCGACCAGGTTGAGCGGGAAGTTGAACGGCGAGATCGCCGCAACGATGCCGATCGGTACGCGGAGCGTGAACGCGAGCTTGCCGACACCGGCCGGCGACGCGTCCATCGGGACGGCGTCACCCGCGAGCTTTCGAGCCTCGACGGCGGCCATCGTGTACGTCGAGACCGCGCGCGCGGCCTCGACACGGGCCGCCTTCATCGGTTTACCGGCTTCGGCAGAGATCGTCCGCGCAGCGTCGTCGGCGCGCTCCGCGAGAGAGCGCCGCGACCCGGTCGAGGATCGCGGCCCGCTCGTGCGCGGGAATCGGCTCCTGCATGGCGGCCTCCGCAGCGTCGAGAGCTCTCCTGGTCTCACCGGCACCGGCCTTGGCCACTCGTCCGACGAGAGAGCCGTCGTAGGGCGAACGGACCTCGAGCCATTCACCGGTCTCGACCCAGTCGCCTCCGATCAACAGCTTCCGCTCCGTTGCAGTGGTAGCCACGGCGAGAGTGTAGACCGGGAAGGGAAGATCCCAGACGGGGGCCTGGGTCGTGGATCTATGCTGTCGTCGATGGCTAGAGACGCGTACATCGTCGACGCCGTACGCTCCCCGATCGGGCGGCGGAACGGTTCTCTGTCCGAGATTCGAGCGGACGAGCTCGCAGCACAAGTTCTGAATGGCCTCGTCGATCGCGTCGATGTCGATCCCGGAGAGATCGAGGACGTTCAGATGGGCTGCGTCACACAGGTCGGAGAGCAGGCGTTGAACGTCGGCCGGGGCGCAGTCCTCGTGGCCGGCTGGCCGGAGACCGTCGCCGCAACAACCGTCGACCGGCAGTGTGGCTCATCCATGCAGGCCGCCTTCAACGGCGCCTCGGCGATCCAGGCGGGCCACCTCGATCTGGTCGTCGCCGCCGGAGTCGAGCACATGACTCGCGTTCCCATGGGCTCGAACCTCGGCGACCTCGGCTGGGGCGCGGTCAACGAGAAGATCGGCGAGCGTTGGCCGATCGTGCCGCAGGGAATCTCCGCGGAGGTGATCGCCGAAGAGTGGAATCTGACTCGCCTCGAGCTCGACGAGTACTCGCTCGAGTCGCACAGACGGGCGGTGGCTGCAATCGATGAGGGTCGCTTCGAGAACGAGATCGTCCCGATCGAGACAGGAGCGGGTGGGGCGGTCGTGCTCTTCGCGGTCGACGAGACGCCGCGGCGCGACACGTCACTCGAGAAGCTGTCCTCGCTCCAGCCGGCGTTCAAGCCCGACGGCGTCGTGACGGCGGGGAACTCGAGCTCCATCGTCGACGGGTCGGCCGCGATGCTGCTCGCGAGCGGCGAGGCTGTGGAGCGACTCGGGCTGGAGCCTCGTGCGCGCTTCGTCTCGTTCGGGCTCTCCGGCGTCGACCCGTATCGGATGCTGCACGGCAACCCGGAGGCGTGCTCGCGCGCACTCTCCAAGGCTGGGCTGACCTGGGGCGACATCTCCGTGATCGAGGTCAACGAGGCGTTCGCGTCAGTCGTCCTCCAGTTCCTGGCGGACACGGGGATGCACGAGCGCTGGGAAGCCGGAGACGTGAACCCGAACGGAGGGGGAATCTCACTCGGGCACCCGCTCGGAGCCACGGGCGCCCGGATCACGGCAACGCTTCTGAACGAGCTCGCGCGACGCGACGCACGCTTTGGAATCGCGACGATGTGCATCGGCCAAGGGCAGGCGATCGCGGGCATCGTCGAGCGTCTCTGACGCTCGCCGCGTCGATCAGATCTATTGATCGACACTGATCAAAGGCCGACTGGTGCTGATGAATAACGACCGGCACGATGAGGACATGTTCGGATTCATCCTCCTCGCGTTGATACTGGTGGCAGGGCCACTCGCGGTGGTCGCGGGCGCCGACTCCCGCATCGACGAGCACGCTCGTCGGTCGCCGCTACAACGGCTAACGACGCGCTCGATACGTCCCCGCGCCGGGCCCCGCTAGGATCGCGCCCGGTGAGCCCGTCCGAGATACGAAAGATCGGCGTCGTCGGCCTTGGCGCAATGGGCTCCGGGATCGCCCAATTGGCGATCGAGGCCGGCTACGAGGTGGTCGGGCGTGAGGTGACCGACGCTCTCGGAGAGCAGGCGCGCGGGCGAATCGCGCACTTCCTCCAGCGCAAGGTCGACAAGGAGCGCATGAGCGTCGAGGAGCGCGAGGCTGCGCTCGCGCGGCTCTCCCTCACGACCGAGCTCGCCGACCTGGCCGACTGCGATCTCGTCATCGAGGCCATCGTCGAGGAGCTCGCCGCAAAGCTCACGCTCTTCGCGGAGCTCGAGGCAATCGTCCGCGCCGACACGATCCTCGCGACGAACACGTCTGCACTGTCGGTCACCGAGATCGCGGCAGTTGTCGGGACTCCGGCTCGCGTCGTCGGGATGCACTTCTTCAACCCTGCTCCGCTGATGCCACTCGTCGAGATCGTCCAGGCGGAGCTGTCTTCTGACGAGGCCGTGGAAGCCGCGTACGCCGTAGGCGAGCGGCTGGGAAAGCGACCGATTCGCTGTCACGACACGCCCGGATTCGTCGTCAACCGCGTTCTCATCCCGCTGTTGAACGACTGCCTCCGCGTTCTCGACGAGGCGCGCGTCTCTCCGGAGGACCTCGACACTGCGATGACTGCCGGGGCCGGATGGCCGATGGGGCCATGCACGCTCGTGGATCTGGTCGGGATCGACGTTCACGTGCACGCGTCCGAGGCCCTGTACGAGAAGCTCCGCGAACCGCGAATGGCGCCGCCACCGCGGATCGTTGCGATGAAGAACGCCGGGCCTGCTCGGCCGCAAGAGCGGCCGCGGCTTCTACGTCTACGAGTGAGCCGACCCTTTTTCGGCTTCAAGCCGAGGGGAGTCGAGCAATCAGCCTGACCCACGCCACCGCTAACAGTCTCCTTACACGCATCTCATCGCCGACTCACGCCGAATGCCGATACTGGCCCTGGAGTAATGCGGAAGCTTGCCGTAATCACATGCGCGATCGTCGCGGCCTCGGCCGTGCTGGCCGGCGTCGCCGGTGCAGCCGAGCCGACTGTCGGGACGTTGTCCGTCGAGCGAGGTAAAGGTGTCGTCATGCTCGACCTTCGCGGGAACGTGCTGGGTCGTCTGGCGAACGGCACCTTGCGCGTTACCGATCAGACACCGAACGATCGCTACGCCGCGTACGTCGTCGGCAGGAAGTTGACGCAGACGCGACTCGGTCCGCGCACTGTGCTCTACCGTGGTCAAGGACTTCGCTTTCGGATGCTCGGCGGTGGGTATCGCGTGGTGATTCGCGGAGCCGGCATCGACGTCGAGGCGGTCGGACGTGGCGTGGTCATGCTCGACGGCGACCCCAAGTTCGTGGGCGAGGACACGGGTGTGTACTCCCTCGACGGAGCCGATTGTGGGCTCGAGCCGCAACTCTGCGCTCCTCTTCCGATGGAGCCTGAGCGATTCGTCCTCGGATCGAGCGCGGACGAGCGTTCGCCACGAATCGGGGCGTCGTGACCGCGCCGCACAGCATTCTTGTCGTCGAGGACGAAACCTCGATCGCCTCGTTCGTCGCCGCATATCTGCGAAACGCGGGGTACGTCGTCAAGACTGCGTCGACTGCGCAGGGGGCGTTGGTCGAGCTCGCGGGCGAGACGCCCGCCCTGATCATTCTCGACCTCAACCTGCCGGACGGTGACGGCGTCGAGCTCTGCCGTCGGATTCGAAAGGGCTCGGACGTCCCGATCCTGATGCTCACGGCGCGCGACGAGGACATCGACAAGATCATCGGCCTCGAGGTTGGCGCCGACGACTACATGACCAAGCCGTTCAACCCCCGTGAGCTCGTAGCCCGCGTGAAGAGCGTTCTGCGCCGCGCCGCGCCAGAGCGGCGGAAGGGCGAATCGGAGGAGCTACGCCATGGCGACCTCGCGATCAACTCGGGCAAGCGCGAGGTGTACGTGGGCGACGACGAGATTCGTCTTGCGCCCAAGGAGTTCGACTTGCTCTGGGAGCTACTCGACCACCGCGGGATCGTCCTGACGAGAGATCAGCTGCTCGAGCGCGTCTGGGGATACACATTCGCAGGCGATACTCGAACAGTGGACGTCCATGTGCGGCAGATCCGCCGCAAGCTCGGTGACGCGTCACCCATCGTCACGGTCTGGGGCGTCGGCTACAAGGTCGCGTCCGAGCGAACGCCGGCCCCCTCCGTGTAGCGGGCTACCCTGGATCCGTGCCCGGAACGCTTCGGTTCCGTCTGACGGCTCTCTTCCTCGCGGTCGTTCTCGTCTTCGGCCTCGTTTCGATCGCAGCGGCCGTCCGCCTCTTCCAGGACGTGACCCATGCGGAGTCAGTACAGGAGCTCGAACGCGAAGCATCGGGTCTTGCGGCTCTCTACGCAGAGTCGGCGCTGCGGTCCACCGACGAGGGGGCAAAGGCTCCGGAGTTCGCCGCAGAGAGGCTCGAGCTCGCGACAGGCGATGAGCTCTTCTACGTGGGGGCGTCCGTGTTCCCGGGCCAGCGGTCCGGCCTCGAGCGACTCTCGAGAAGCGCTCTTGGCAATGTCGCGCTGGATCGGGACCGGCAGGTGACGTTCGAGTTCACTCCGCCAGGGGAGACACGCATGCTGCTCGCCGTGGCGTATCCGGTGAAGCTCGAGCAGGGGACCGAGCCGTTCGGATGGCTCGTCGTCGCCAAGCCCACCGCGGAGTTGCGTGAGCAATGGCTGACCCTCGTGGGAAGGCTGGTGCTCGCTCTCGCCGTTGGCGTCGCTCTTGCCGCGGCTCTCTTCTACTGGCTCTCGCGGCGCCTGACCGAGCCCGTGCTGGCTCTCATGCGTGCGACGGAGGACGTTGCCGCCGGGCGCTACGACGTTCAGATTCCCGATACACGTGGAAGCGATGAGATCTCGCTCTTGACCGAGCGCTTTCGGGGGATGGTTGAGCAGCTCGCCGAGGCCGAGAAGCTCAAGCGCTCGTTCTTGATGTCCGTGTCCCACGAGCTTCGCACGCCTCTAACGGCAATTCGCGGCCATGTCGAGGCGATCCGGGAGGGCATCGTCCGCGAGCCCGATCAGGTGCAGAGCTCGCTCGACATCATCGCGGCCGAGACCGACCGGCTCGAGCGGCTAGTGGGAGACGTGCTGGATCTCGCCAAGCTCCAAGCGCATCGCTTCACGGTTCGCCACGAAGAAGTCGATCTCACGCGAGTCCTCGACCATGCGTACGGCGCGTTCGCGGAGGAGGCGCGGCGCCGCGAGATCGACTACCGCCTAGCCGCGGATGCTGACCCGCCGGTCATCGTGTCCGACGGTGACCGAGTGCTGCAGGTCATCACCAACCTGCTCTCGAACGCATTCCGTTGGACGCCGGACGGCGGTCGTATCGAGCTTCTCCTCGGATCTGAGAACGGGGTGGTTCGCGTCGACGTACTCGATACCGGTCCGGGCGTTGCCTTGGAGGAGCGAACACGGATCTTCGACGCGTTCGTGTCTCAGGACGTCAACGGCACCGGACTCGGATTGCCGATTGCGCAAGAGCTTGCTTTGGCCCTCGGTGGACGTCTCGAACTCAAGTCGGAACTAGGTCGTGGAAGCCGGTTCCGGTTCGTGCTCCCGACCTTGCCGGCCGGGTCGCTCGTCTAGGCCGCTGCTGCTGTGGCGTGTTCGCCGCGCCGAGATCGGGCGTCGTCGGCAGAGTGCTCACCTACGACGGACGCGACGAGAGCGATGTCGGCCTGGTCGCGCTCGAGCCTTTCGAGCCGCGCATCGACTCCTTTCCAGCCCGAGCTCACGAGGTCGACGAGCAGCGCGAGATCATCGACGCGCGCGTGCCGCTCCGCGAGCAGCGCACCCTCGAGGCGCTCGAGCCGACGGATCGCCTGGTTGAGCAGCCCACGAATCTCGGCTATGTGTCGCGCGACCGGGAGCACCTCCGTCCTGAGGCTGTCACGAACGGAACTCCCGACCTGGGCAGGAATCGAGGCCTCGAGCTCGGCTGCAGTGACCGCGAGCGCCTCGATCTGGAATCGAGAGCGCTCGAGCGCCGCTTCGAGCGCCGCAGGCTCTGGGCGACCGGCCGCCGCGTCCGAAATCCGCTGCTTCGCGCGTTCCAGAGCAAGGCTGTCCATGGGCGCCGAGGCTACTCTCAGCGCCGGATGGACACGGCTCTCCTCGATTACGAGCTGCCGTCGGACTTGATTGCACAGCGCCCGACTGAGCCGCGCGATGCGTCGAGGCTGCTCGTGTATCGACGGGATTCGGCCTCGATCGAGCACCGGGTCTTCTCGGAGCTTCCGGGGCTGCTCGACGACGAGCTCGTCGTCGTGAACGACAGCCGCGTCGTGCCGGCGCGGTTGCGGCTCCAACGCGCGTCCGGCGGCTCAGTGGAGGTGCTTCTTCTCGAGGCGGTCGATGACCAGGGGACGTGGGAAGCGCTCGCGCGACCAGGGCGTCGGTTGCGGACCGGGGAGCAACTCGGGCCGGTCCGATTCCTGGAACGACTTGGTGACGGGCGCTGGCTGGTCCGTCTCGACGGTGAGCCGGCTGGCGAGGTCCCGCTCCCGCCGTACATCCACGAGCGGCTCGACGATCCCGAGCGGTATCAGACTGTCTACGCCCGTGAGCCGGGCTCGGCCGCCGCCCCGACCGCAGGGCTCCACTTCACGGCCGGCACCCTCGATTCCCTCGACCCTGTGCGCGTCACGCTGCACGTCGGGCTCGACACCTTCAGACCGGTGGGAGGGACGAGGCTGGAAGAGCACGTGCTCCTCGGTGAGCGATATGCGGTCGACACCGGCGCGTGGGCGCAGATTGCGGGCGCTCGTCGTGTTCTGGCAGTCGGCACGACCACCGTGCGTGTGGTCGAGACCGTCGCGCGGACTGGCGATGTCTCGGGACGGACGACTCTCTTCATCGCACCCGGCTTCGAGTTCAGGCGTGTCGACGCGTTGCTCACCAACTTCCACCTCCCGCGCTCGACGCTGTTGGCTCTCGTCATGGCTTTCGTCGGCATCGAAGAGGCGCGCGACCTCTATCGCGTCGCGATCGAAGAGCGATACCGCTTCTACTCGTTCGGCGATGCGATGGTCGTCCTGTGACGGCCGTGATGACGAGGCTTCTCCGCTGTTGTCACGCTTTCGGCACGATCTCGTGTCCCATGCGCCAGCACTTTCTCAGTAGGCTCAAAGTGGGAGGAGGCGAGGGGTGGCCCCAGGGGCTCGGAGCTGCTGAACGAAGTCGTAGGCCGCTTTTTTGAGCTTCCGAGTCGAAGCCGCCGAGGGTCAAGCCCGCGCTGGGGTTCTCGAAACGACGCACGGAGCGATCCGCACTCCTGCGTTCATGCCGGTCGGCACGAAGGCAACCGTCAAGTCGCTCCACCCCGACGAGGTGCGAGCGCTCGGCGCCCAGGTCGTTCTCGGAAACGCGTACCACCTCCACTTCCGGCCCGGCGAGGACGTCATCGACGATCTGGGCGGGATCCACGTCTTCTCGGGGTGGTCCGGGCCGATTCTGACGGACTCGGGCGGGTACCAGGTCTTCTCCCTCCGCGACACGATCAGCTCGTTGGACGAGGCCGGTGTCACGTTTCGCTCGGTCTACGACGGTTCTGACGCGCGCTTTACGCCTGAGGGAGCCGCCGAGATCCAGCGTCGCCTCGGCTCGGACATCGCTATGTGCCTGGATGTCTGCCTGCCGGCGGGTGCGCCGCAGAAGGAGCTCGAGCGTGCCGTGCGGCTCACCACGGTCTGGGCGGAGCGGCAGGTCGATGCTGCGCGAGCACCGGGCCAGCTCCGGTTCGGCATCTCTCAGGGCGGAACCGACGACGAGCTTCGCCGGCGATCGCTCGAGGAGATCAGCAGCCTTCCGTTCGACGGGTTCGCGCTCGGCGGTCTCGCTGTGGGTGAAGCAAGGCACGAGATGCTGGACTGCGTCGAGTGGGCGGCACCGCTGCTGCCGGCGGGACAACCGCGTTATTTCATGGGGATCGGCGACCCGGTCGGCATCCTCGAGGTCATCGCTCGGGGGATCGACATGTTCGATTGCGTCTTGCCGACCCGGACCGCACGGACAGGCTCGGCGCTCACCTGGGAGGGGCGGTTGAACCTTCGCAATGCCCGGTATCGAGCCGATGGCCGACAGCTCGACGAGGACTGTCCGTGCCCGGCGTGCGAGCGCTTCTCGCGGGCCTACATCCGCCATCTCGTCACGCAGGACGAGATTCTCGGGCTTCGGCTGCTGAGCCTGCATAATCTCTGGTTCGTACTCGACCTGACTGCACGCGCGCGGGCGGCGATCGAGCGGGGCACGTTCTCAGCCTTCAGGCAGGACGCGCTCGCGCGGCTTGCCCGCCCGCCGGAGGAGGAATCGTGAGCTTTCTGATCATCTTGGTGCTGCTGCTCGTCGTCATGTACGTCCTGATGATTCGTCCCCAACGACAGCGCCAGCAGCAGCAGCAGGCCATGATCGAGGGAGCGGGTGTCGGCGACGACATCCTGACGACCGGCGGCATCTACGGCACGGTCACCGAAGCCGAGGGAGATGACGTCGTGGTCGAGATCGCCGATGGTCTCGAGGTGCACATGACGCGCCGCGGCATTGCTGCCGTGCTTCCCCCGGAGACCGAGGACCACGAATCCGACGTCGTCGACGCCGAGGCGGTGGACCTGGACGCAACCGAAGACCTCGCCGAGGACGCGGAGACCGATGAAGCTGGCGTTACAGACGGCGAAGAAGCCGTTACGAGCGGCGGGGTCGTCGATACCGCCGCCGACGACCGCCGCTAACCTGACCCGCCTGCCTTGAACCGGCGCTCCTCGATCCTGGTCGTCGCCCTGCTGGCCGCTGCGCTGGTAGGCGTCGCGCTGCTCGCGATCCCGGGCTCGCCGCTCCATCAGAAGCCGACGTTGGGGCTCGATCTCCAGGGTGGCCTCGAGGTCACGCTCCAGGCGGTTCCCCCGCCAAACCGCGATCTCACACAGGAAGACCTCGACCGCTCGGTCGACATCATGCGCAACCGCGTCGACAAGCTTGGCGTCACGGAGCCCGAGATCCGCACGCAGGGCGACGATCAGATCGTGATCCAGCTTCCGGGCGTCAAGGATCCGGAGGCCGCGGCGGAGATCATCGGCACCACGGCCCAACTCGAGCTGTACGACCTCGAGACGTCTCTGGTCGGCCCGTCGATCTCGATTCGGGGTGAGCCCGTCGAGCACGCGTCCCTCTATCAGCTGCTCGCGCAGGTCCAATCGCAGGCGAAGCAGGGCACGCCCGCCGAGTACTACCTCGTCAATACCAAGACCGAGCGGGTGCTCTCCGGCCCTTATGCATCCGAGGAAGAGGCACTCAAGAAGTCCGGGGGTGAGCTGCCTACCGGTCGCGACGTATTCGCGGTGCCCGAGAAGATGGTCGTCATCACCTGCGGCGTCGGCGCGGTCGTCTGTCCCGGCGGGCCGAACGCGAGCGGCGTTCCCCCGGATCGGACGTACTACTACCTATTCAAGTACGACCCGCCGAACGTCCCGCAGATGACGGGCGAGGACCTCAAGCTGTCGGGGACCCGCGCCGACTTCGACACGAGCCCCGGATCGTCCGGTCAGCCGATCGTGACGATGGAGTTCACCGGCAAGGGCTCTGACAAGTTCGAGCGGATTACCGGCGACGAATGGATCCGCGGCAAGCTGCGCCAGCAGCCGCAGCACTTCGCGATCGTCCTCGACCGCGAGATCAAGACGTTCCCGCAGATCGACTACACGGACTCGACGCTGTCGGGAGGGATCGGCGGCGGCCGGGCCCAGATCCAGGGGCTCGAGTCGTTCCAGGAGGCAAAGGAGATCGCCCTCGTCCTGCAGACGGGCGCGCTGCCGGTCAAGTTCGAGACGCTCGACCGCACCGATATCTCGGCGACCCTCGGCAAGGACTCGCTCGCGGAGGCCCAGCGCGCAGCGATCGGTGGGCTCATCCTCGTTGCGATTTTCCTCCTCATCTTCTACCGCTTCCTCGGCCTGGTCGCCGTCGCCGGTCTCGGAATCTACGCGGCCTTCCTGTACGCGACGATCCTCGTCTTCAACGTCACGCTCACGCTGCCAGGGTTTGCGGGCCTCGTGCTGACCTTCGGGGTGGCCGCGGACGCGAACATCGTCATCTTCGAACGCATCAAGGAAGAGGTGCGTGCCGGTAGATCGGTCCGCGCCGCCATTGCGCAGGGCTACAAGAAGGGCTTCGCCACGATCGTCGACGCGAACGTCGTCACTGCGATCACGGCGCTGGTCCTGTTCGCGGTAGCGACCGCAAGCGTGCGCGGCTTCGCGCTCATGCTGCTCCTGGGAACGGCGCTGTCGATGCTCACGGCCGTTCTTGCCACACGCGCGATCCTGGCCCTCATCGGTGGGTTCGGCTGGATCGACAACCCACGCTTCATGGGAACGACGGGAAAGGGAATTCCGCGCTGGCTTCGGTGGGACTACATCGGCAGGCGCCGCGTCTGGTTCGCGATCTCCGGCGTCGTCGTTGCGCTCTCGATCGCGGCAATCGCCTACAACGGGCTCAACCTCGGCATCGACTTCAGGGGCGGCACGCAGATCACGTTCCGGACGCCCGAGCCGACGTCGCTCGAGGACGTACGTAGCGAGGCGGCGCAGATCGGGCAGGAAGGCGCCGTGATCCAGGGTCGCGGAGCCATCGGTCGACGGCAACTACACGAGCTTCCAGATCCGGACCGAGTCGCTCTCGACAGACGAGCAGAACACGCTGCAGGAGGCGCTTGCAACCGCCGTCGACGCGACCTCCTTCGGCGCGAAGAGCGTCTCCGAGAGCTTCGGACGGCAAATCGCGAACAACGCGCTGCTCGCGATTCTCGTGAGCTTGCTACTGATCGTCGCCTACATCTCCGTCCGCTTCGAATGGAAGTACTCGGTCGGAGTTCTCGTTGCCCTCGCGCACGACGTGATCATCACGGTCGGGATCTACGCCCTCACGGGGAGGGAGGTCTCGACGGCGACAGTCGCGGCGATTCTTACGGTGCTCGGCTACTCGATCTACGACACGATCATCGTCTTCGACCGCATGCGGGAAAACGTCCCGCTGATGCGGCGCGCCTCGTTCCGCGTGATCGGCAACGTCTCGATGTGGGAGGTGCTTCCGCGTTCGCTGGCCACGACGTTCATCACGCTGCTGCCCGTCGCGTCGCTCTACGTCTTCGGTGGAGACACGCTCAAGGACTTCGCGTTCGCGCTCCTCGTGGGCATCGGCTCCGGTGCCTATTCGTCGATCTTCCTGGCCGCGCCGTTGGTCGCCGCGCTGAAGGAGCGGGAGCCGGAGTTCGCGCGCCGTCGCGACGACCTCGGCGCTCTGGCAGGATTGGCATCGTCGGCGGGACGCTCGCGATCGAGGCCGAAGAGGCGGCTGCGGCAGAGGACGACTCGGACGAGGGCGACGAAGTCGCCGAATCGCCGCCGCCCGAGCGAGTGCCGACTGCCGCCGGCAGTCCGCCACAGGCACCAACATCGTCGAAGCGAGAGCGTCGCCGTCAGCGCCGCGCATCGAGGCCGCATGGCCGCTCCCGCTGACGACCGGAGCCCGTTCGAGGCGTTGACCTTGGCCGGGATCGGGGCTGTCGCGCTCGCCGCCGATCGCGCCGAGCGTCTTGCCGACGAGATCGCGAGCCGCCTAGGCGCCGAGCGCAGCGAGGTTCGTGCCGCCGTTGCTGAGGTTTTCGAGAGCTGGCGTCGGGAAGCGGGCCGGATCGGCGAAAGCACGGGCAGCACCGCGGCTCGCGTCGCGGCCGAGCTCGGCGTGGCGTCGAGGCAGGCCGTCGACGACCTGGAGCTCCGCGTTGCGCAGCTCGAGCACCGGTTGAAGCTGCTCGAGCGGGATTCGGACAACTAGCCGCGTGGCGCGGCGAGGAGGCGCCCCTCAGCCGCCCAATTGAGGCCACACCGGCCTCGCCCCTACAATCGGAGGAATGGCGACGTCGCAGGCGCAGTCGACGCGTGGTCTAGGTCGCCTGTCGGAGATCGCTCAGGTCGCGGCACGGCACGGCTTCGGCTACTTCTTGCGCAGGAACCGTCTCGGCGATCTCGTGCACGGGAGAGATGGAACCGGAGCCGATGCCACCGCGTCGGACCGAGGACGCCGGCTGCGCGAGATGCTCGATGAGCTCGGGCCGACTTTCGTCAAGTTCGGCCAACTGCTCTCGACGAGGCCGGACGTCGTTCCGCCCGACATCGTCGCCGAGCTGCGTGGGCTCCAGGACGATGCCTCTCCGGTTCCGTTCAAGGAGATACGCGCGGTCATCGAGGCCGAGCTTGGCCTGACGGTGGATCGTGCGTTCCTGGAGTTCGAGCTCGCGCCGATCGCCTCTGCGTCGATCGGGCAGGTGCACCGCGCGGTGCTTCCCGACGGGCAAGACGTTGTCGTCAAGGTCCAGCGCCCGGCCGCCGCCGGGCAGATCGAGGCAGACATCGGCCTTCTCTACCAGGCTGCCAAGCTCCTCAAGGAGCGTGTTCGGGCACTCGAGTTCATGGATCCGCAGGAGCTCGTCGACGAGTTCGCCCGCTCGATACGACTCGAGCTCGACTACGGCCACGAGGCCCGCAACGCCGAGATCTTCCATCGGAACTTCGCGCGCACGGACGACGTGGTCGTCCCGCGTGTGATCCGGCAGTACTCGACTGGACGTGTGCTCACGCTCGAGTATCTCCGCGGCACGAAGGTCGCCGACCTGGATCTCGCAGCGCTTCGACCCGACGAGCGGCGCGACATCGCGTATCGGCTGGCCGACACGTGGATGACCATGGTCTTTCGGCATGGCTTCTTCCACGCCGACCCTCATCCCGCAAATCTCTTCGTCCTCGACTCCGGCGAGCTGGGGCTCGTCGACTTCGGACAGGCCGAGAAGCTCTCGGACGACGACATGGCGAAGCTCACTCGGCTGTTCGTCGATGCGGCGACCGAGAACATCGACGCCATCCCGCGACGCCTCCGCGAGCTCGGTGTGCGGTACGCGCCGGAGCGCGAGCAGGAGTTCCGTGCCGAGCTGCGCGTCCTCTTCGACCGCTATTACGGCGCCCGGCTCGCCGACATCGACCCGATGCAGATCATCCGCGAGGGCTTCCAGCTCATCTACTCGTTGAACCTGCGACTGCCGAGTCGGTTCGTGATGCTCGACAAGGCCATCGCCACGCTCGCCTCGGTGGGGCAGGAGGTGTATCCGGAGTTCAACGTCTTCGAGATCGCGAAGCCGTATGCACGGGGACTGCTCGTCGATCGCTTCCACCCCCGCGTCCTCTCGCAGCGAGCACGAACCGAGGCTCTCGCCCTCGGCTCCATCGCTCGCGAGGTCCCGTACCAGGTCAGCGACATCCTGGAGCTACTCCGAGCCGGCACGTTTCAGGTCCACATCGAGAATCCCGGCATCGACGAGATCGACGATCACATCGACAAGGCCACCAACCGAATCGCCGTCTCGCTCGTCATCCTCGGCGGGATGCTGGGTTCCGCGATCATCGGTGTCTTCGCGACAGGCGGACCGCATACCCTGGGGATTCACCTACTCGCCCTCGTTGGCTTCCTGCTCTCTGGGATCTTCGGGGTATGGCTCGTCTGGGGCATCCTCCGGCACGGACGGCTCTAGCCCGTCGTCCTGGGGGCCAGGTCTGCGGCAGACGGCTGAGGAACGCTTGTCGCGAATCCGCCGCAAAGGACATCTGGCGCGGGGGGCGCGGCAAGGCTAGCGTCGGCGTCATGCCGAATGCAGTCCTCGTTGCCGAGCCGGAGTCAGAGACGCGCGAATACCTGGGGCGACAGCTACGAGACGACGGCTTCGACGTCGTCGGAGCAGCCCGCCGCAACGAAGCCCTCGAGCTCGCGGAGCGGACCCGTCCAGATGTCGTGCTGCTCGCGGAGCTCGATCTCTGTCTGCGACTCCGGCGTGGTGAGCCGGGCCGGAGCTGGGATCGAAACGTTCCCGTGATCCTGCTTGCGCCGTCGTCCGACCCCGTCGAGCGGGTGCGTGCGCTCGACCGTGGCGCGGACGACGTCATGGGCCGACCGTTTGCGTACGAGGAGCTGCTCGCGCGTATCCGTGCGCTTCTGCGCAGAAGCTCGGTCGGGAACACCGACGTGCTAGTCGTGGGCGACCTTGTCGTCGACAAGCGAACGCGGCGAGTTTCGGTGCGCGAAGAGCTGGTCGTTCTGTCCGCGAAGGAGTTCGAGCTCCTGACGCGGCTCGCCATCGAGCCGTACCGCGTCTTCACGAAGGAGGAGCTCTTGCGGGAGGTGTGGGGATTCCGCGCACTGGGGCGGACTCGCACTCTGGAGTCGCACGCGTCGCGCCTGCGGAAAAAGCTCCGCGTGACCGACGACGACCGCTACATCGTCAACGTTTGGGGAGTCGGGTACCGGCTCCTCGAATAGACCAACTCGCTCGAGGGGCCACAATGCGAAGGTGCGGCTTCTCGGCAGCGATCGTTCAGCTTTTGCCCTAACACGACTCCGGGTCGCAGCCATCGGCATTCTCGTCTTCCTCTCTATGACGTTCCTTACGGTCGCGGATTCGGGTCCCCGTTTCTTGGGCTCGTCCACGCCGTCTCGGGCGACCGCGGCCATGAGCTCGACACAGGGCTTCCTCGCATTCGTGACCGTCAGGTACGTGAAGGTTCGCGGTGCCTACGAGGAGAGAGGGACAATCTGGACCGTGGACCTCGACGGCTCGAACCGGCGGCGACTTGTACGTGGAAACTATCCCGACATCTCGCCGGACGGTCGTTGGGTCGTCTTCTTGGACTGGGCCAACCGACTTCGTATCGTCTCAGGCGTCGGCGGCTCAGCACGTGTGATCGCGAGCGGCGCCGAGGCTGGGTGCTGCCTCGATCCTAGGTACTCATCGGTACTAAGCACGGATGAAGAACTGCACTTCGCCCCGACGTCGAAGGCGAGGCTTGTGAGAGCCTGGTTAGTTCAACAGAAGGTTGGCGGTCGTCTCTTTGCTCGTCCGCTGGCGTCGCGGGAACCCCGGCCGCACGACGGTTCTATCGATGGGGCGCCAGCGACGCGATCCCGAAAGCGGCGCCGGCTGCGAGCTGTTCCAGGATTCGGAAGTCCACCGCGTTCACCCGATCACAGGCCAGGTGGTAGCAGGCGTCGCCGCCGGCGAAGAGGCCACCCGTCGGAACGCCGATCTGCTCGAAGGAGTGGTTGTCCGAGCGTCCAGTCAGGTCGATCCGCTCGCTGCGGAGGCCTCGCCGCCGAAAGTAGGCGTGAAAGCGTGATGCGTAGGGGCCCTCGTAGACGGCTCGCACGTGGTCGCGCGAGCCGAGCATGTCGAAGTTGAGGTACGCGACCAGTTCCTGCCGTCGGGCAGAGTCGGCATAAGCACGCGAGCCGAACAGTCCGAACTCCTCGGCGCCCCAGAACGCGAAGCGGACGGCCATCCACGGTCCCCGCTGCTTGACGACGCGGGCGATCTCGAGCAATGCCGCAACGCCGGTTCCGTTGTCGTTAATGCCAGGACCGAGGAGAACGGAGTCGAGGTGCGCTCCGACGAGCAGCACGCGACCACGTTGCTGGTGCGTGTCCGCGACGACGTTCTGCGAGGACGTTCGCCGCTTCCTCGTGACAATCTCGATCCGGACGACTGCGTCGGGTGTCGCCGAAAGCGACCGCCCGACGGACTGATCGACCGCCGCGACCGGAATCTCGGACGTGTCTGGATCGCCGAGCGTGGCGTTTATCGGCCCGCGCTCGGTAGCGAACACGAGCAGCGCGAGCGCTCCGGCAGCCTGAGCGTTTTGCGCCTTGTCCGCGATGAAGCAGGTGCCTCGCTCGACGAGCGCGATTCGGCCTTTGGCTTGGGGGAAGTCGCTTGCAGAACAACCGCTGCCGCTGCTCTGGACGATCCTCTCTTGGATCCCTCCGGGAGGCGTCGAGGGCGAGTAGTCGATCGCTTCCAGCTCGATCGAGCGACGCACAGGAGCGAGTTGTTGCCCGCGCTCGACCAGCTCCTCGTACTCGACGAACGGGAACGGGGCGACTCTCGGGCGGTAGCCCGCGCGCGCGAGAGCTCGCTGGACGTAGCGAACCGAGGCCGCGTAACCTGGACTTCCGGCGACCCGTGTCCCACCGTGACGATCCGCGATGCGCTGCAGCGCGACCAGATGCTTACGGATACGGGCAATCGAGACGGTACGGGGCAGCGAGGCGACGAGCTGCGCGCGCGTTGGCGGAGCGTCCGCCCGAATGGACTCGCCACGATGGGCGCGGCCGACGGCGCCGACCGCCAGGACGACCAGCAGTGCCGCGATGAAGACGGCAACCTTCCGCCCACCCATGATCGCGTGCCGCATATCTTCCTTCAACGACGACTCATCCTCCCTCTCGGTTAGTAGCTAGTCGTCTCGAATTGAGCTTTGAGCCACCGCTGCGGCCCAAGACTCCTCCGGTTGACATGACGACTGGCTCGTGGGGAGATCGGGGCTGTTGTCATACGTAGGCCGAGCGGACGACGGCTCACAAACCGACCCTCTCGGTGCGGTGAGATCGAGCGGACGTAGTACAGCTAGCTCGCGAAAACCGGACGTACACGCCCAGCCGCTAGGCGCTCGCCGGCATGCTCGGCTGGGGCGGAGCCGGCGGCATCGAGGTGTAGTCGGGAGGGTTTCGGCGCCGCATCGTCTGCTCGTGCATGACGCGGACGGATCGCGTGAGATCTGCGGCGACGGCAGCGTCGCCGACTGCCGACACGCGAGCGCAGGTGGGCGTCTGCAGGCCGCGCGGCAAGGAGCGCGCCGCGATATTGCGTGTGAAGCAGTTGCCCTTCCCGGAGCCCCGCGCCAGCGCGAGGTCGCCCCGGCCGCTGCCGGTGACGACGTTCTGCGAGACGCGGTTGCCCCGCGGGCGCCACGGCGGGCCGGGTTCCGGGGCGCCCGGGTCGAACACGACGAACCGCGCGGTGGGGAAGATCGCGATCCCGTACCGCTCGCTGCGGCTCACGCGGTTGCTGCTGATCGCGTTCGCGTTGCCGCCGGCCACGGCGATCCCGATCCCGATGAAGCCGGCCAGGGGAGTTCGGATCGGGACGCGCGCGCGGCCGCTGTTCGTCACCGTGTTGCGGATGATCGTCGCGCGCGATTGCGGCGCGAGCGCCTCGTTCTCGTACGTGTTCGGCAGGATCCCGGCGCCGTTGCGGTCCCAAAGCGAGTCGCGGATCACGACCCCGGTGGCATTCGTGCCCGAGTACCCGACGGCGGACAGTGCGCCGACGACGTTCTCGATGGTCGCGCGGCACGGCATGCACTCGCCGACGTAGTAGGCGGCGTCAGCAGCGCCGGACACGTACGCGTGGTCGACCACACCCTCCTCCCCGTCCTCGGCGTAGATGCCGTAGCCGCCGACGTTCCAGATGGTCACGTACGACGCGCGATAGCGGTCGGCGCCTTCCCAGTACAGGCCGTTCAGCAGGAAGTCGTGCGCGGAGAGATTGAGGATCGAGACGCCGTCCGCGTGCACTACGATCCCGTGCCTCCGCTGGTTCGCGCCGTCGAGGACGACCTCGTTGCGATCGGCGCCCCGGATCGTGATGTCGTGCTTCGCCGGCGGGACGACGTTACCGCCCGGATACGTCCCGGGAGCGAGCACGATCGTGTCGCCGGGCTGCGCACGCGCGATCGCCTGCTGCAGCGTGGGCACGTCTGCGGGCACGTGAATCTCGGAGCGGGCAGCCGCCGGGCTCGCGGGGCCGGTGACGAGCGATACCGCCAGTCCCGCGAGCACGGCCGCGCGGGTCGCACGCCGCGATCGCACGCTGAAGAGCTTACGTCTGCGCCGTTGCCGGCACCCCTGCCCGGATGAGGATCCTCCTCAGCGCGAGCGACGCTCGGTACCAGCCTCCGTGCGTCGTCTCGCCCTCCCAGAACGGCTGTCCGGGCTTCATGTAGCTCAGGGCGACCGGCTCCGCGAAGGGATAGACGCGCTGGACGACCCGGCTCTGGATGTTGTTCGGGCCGGGCACCACGTAAACCACGGTGTAGCGCGGCCCGAGCGTGCTGGCGGGGCGCGTCCGAAGTGTCTGGTCCGGTGTCTGCCCGAACATCTGCGCGAAGAAGCCGCTTCGCATGGTGAGCGCGCCGAGCTGGGTGCCGACCGCCTCACCGTCACCCGCGATCGTGAGCGTGTGCTCGAGACCCTTGCCCGTGATCGACGCGCTCACGGGCCCCTTCGCCGCTGCCACCGCCGGAAGCACCAGTGCAACGACTGCGGCGGCTACGAGGTATCTGCGCATGGCAGTCCTTTCCTCGGAATGACGCCGACGATACACCGGCGGTGCCGAGGAGGTTCCTTACGATGGCCGAGGATGGATCGCGACGAGTACCGCCGCACGAGCCTCGCGAACTGGACGAGGATGGCCGCAGGCTGGGAGCGCCGCCTCCTGGACAGGTTTGATCGGACGTCACTCTCACGTGCTGACTCTCGTCGTTGACCAAACGCCGGAGGAGGCTGCCTTTACGCAGCGCTCCAGAACCACCAATAGGTCGCGCGGTCTTTACGTGAGCGCCGGGACTATTACCTCGCAGAAGAGTGTGAAGTCACTGTCGAGATCGGGATGCGGTCCCTTGACGAAGACCACCTCGGACGAGATGAAAGCATTCGTAGCCAAGTCGAAGGTGTCTGCGAACTGGACGAAGCCGGCGTCCCGCAGAAGGACGGGCCCGTGCTCCGTCTTGATCTTCTCGGGTAGTCCCTTGAAATTGGTCAGGAACGTAATTGTGCCCGCCTCCTCATCGATAATCGGCGGAGGTCCGCTGATCTGTCCCGCGTTTGAAATGACGACGGACTTCCCGTTCGCTGGGTTCGTGGCCGTCGCCCGGAAGGAAGCCGTGTCCTTGAAGCTCTCGTCGGCGTACAGGAAGAAGTTGTCGGTGACGACGATGACGAAGTCGACCGGGATTCCACAGAGCGAATCCGAGAAGCTGTCCGTGAAGTGGTCATGGAACTGCTCGACGGGTTTGGCCCCGAACGCGCTTCCGGGAAGTACGGCGAGCGCCGCGACTAGCGCCACGAAAAGCGCCCGCACGAGAATGAACCTGCTCATATCGCCCCCTCTCTGCGATGGCGGTTACTCGGATGAGATCGTATCGCACCGCTCATGGCGTTTGGGTACTTATTGGGGACTCAGAGGGCTTAAACACGGTGGTTGGGCCGAGATCGTCAACGTCTGGGGAGTCGGGTACCGGCTGCTCGAATGATCACACACGGGCCGTTTGGGTTGCTCCATCGGCGCACACTCCGTTCCCAACGTGCTACAGCGTCTTTGCTGTCTCGCTCGCGGCGGTCACCGTTGGGCGACGATCGCCAGATAGCGGTTCAAATCACGTCGTGCGAGCGGTGCGGCAAGGTGCGCCACACCAGGTCCCTTGAGGGTGACTCGTACTACCGCAGTCACACGAACCACGGCTATCGGGTCGAGCGTGGCCCAAAGCAGCCTCGCGAGGACGAGCCGTGACGAGCGACGAGCGACGCGAGATCGACAGTATCGCGTGGGCCTGTTTCTATCGCGCTCCCTCGAGCTCGAGCAGCGCGACCTTCTTGTCGAGCCCGCCTCCATAGCCCACGAGGTCGCCACTCGCTCCGATCACGCGATGGCAGGGCAGGACGATCGGGATTCGGTTTCTGTTCATCACCGTTCCGACCGCGCGAGCTGCCCGCGGTCGCCCGACGCGGGCGGCCAGGGCTCCGTAGGTCGTCGTCTCCCCGTAGGGCACCCGTGCGAGCTGCCCCAGCACCGAGACGGTGAACGGCGGGAGCGCGCGGAGATCCAGCGACAGGTCGAAGACGCGGCGCCGGCCGGCGAAGTACTCGTCGAGCTCGCGGCGCGCGACGTCCACTGACTTCGGCGAGCGGAGAACCGCGGGACCGGCGATCCTCGCCAGCCGCTCCAACTGCTCGTCGGGATCGACGTCGAACGAGATCGAAGCGAGCCCGCGACTCGACGCGGCCATGAAGAGCGGGCCGATCGGCGAGTCGATGACGTCGAATCCAATGTCGATGAGGTCGAGGTCGAAGGCGGCGGCGCGGAATCGTCGATCGAGATCGCGAGAGATTGTCATCGGGCGGTACTCCTTCGGAGTCGGCGGACACCTGTGGACGTGGCCTGGCGTGCGGCATCCGGGCTCGATCCGAGGGCGGTCGCGATCTGCTCGTACGTCAGGTCGTAGCCGTACCGGAGCACGACGGCAGCGCGCTCTTTGGGCGGGAGCCCGTTGGTCAGATCTCCAAGATCTTCGTACGCGGGACGGGCGTCCTCGGTCGCGGTCTCGACCAGCTCGGAGCTCGGCTTCGCCCGGCGAAGCGTGTCGAGCGCCACGTTCTGCGCGATCGTCAGCACCCAGGCACGAAGATGCTCCCCGTGCTCCAGGCGGCGATACGCCTTGAGCGCGCGGAGGAACGTCTCCTGGTATGCATCCTCGGCTCGATCGGATCCCAGTCGCCGTCGAAGCAATCGGAGCACCTCGACCCGATGCTGCTCGTAGAAGCTCTCGAACGGAGGGATCGACACGGCGTGCATCATCGTTATCCAACGCGCTGCCGGCCGCATTTGTGAGCATGTCCGTCATGCGAGCTGCTGTCGTCGGGCATGTGGAGTGGATGGAGTTCGTCCCTGTCGAGCGTGTACCGCACGCCGGCGAGATCGTCCATGCCTCCGAATCATGGGATCAGGCCGCCGGCGGAGGGGTCGTCGCCTCGGCTCAGCTCGTCCAGCTCGCCGACTCCGTGCTCTTTTTCACCGCTCTCGGTGAAGACGATCGCGGGCAACGAGCGAAGCTCGAGATCGAGGCGCGTGGGGTCGAGGTGCACGCCACGGCCGTCGCCGGCCCTCAGAGAAGCGGGTTCATTTTTGTCGACGAGACGGGGGAGCGAACGATCACGACGATCGGCCGGAAGCTCCATCCGCGCGGCCATGACGACTCGCTCCCGTGGCACGAGCTTGCGCGCTGCGACGCGGTGTACTTCTGCGCGGGAGACGCCGATGCGCTCCTGCTGGCTCGCCGCGCACGCGTTCTCGTCGCAACGGCCCGCGAGCTCGTGACGCTTCGGCGGGGCGCGATCGAGTTGGACGCGCTCGTGTCGAGCGGCAAGGACGAGGCAGAGCTCTATCGCACAGGTGAGCTCGATCCCGAGCCGCGGCTCGTCGTGACGACCTCTGGCGCCCTCGGGGGTTGGGCGCAGCCCGGCGGGCCGTACTCTGCTGCTCCACTTCCACCCACGGTCGTGGACTCGTACGGAGCCGGCGACTGTTTCGCGGCCGGGCTTGCGTTTGCCCTGGCGGCGGGGCTCGAAGGGTTGCTGGCGCTCGAGTTCGCTTCACGCTGCGGCGCAGGGGCGCTAGCGGGTCCAGGTGTCCACGCGGAGCCCATTCCGCTCGAGCCGTAGCGTCCTGAGGATGATTGGCGCCGAATCGGCGTCACTAGGGTGCCAGGCCGCTTGTAAAGCGACCGCAGTTCAAGTGGGGCGCAGGGGTTGCGTCGTGGGGGAAAGTGGAGTAAGGTGGGGCTTCGTGGGAGACAAACCACGAACCCTCCGATGTTCTATGGAAAGCATGAGCACACGGTCGACGAGAAGAACCGGCTCACCCTGCCGGCGAAGTTCCGCGATGCATTGTCTGCCGGCGTCGTTCTCGCTCGCGGGATCGATCGGAACATCGACGTGTATCCGCGGGAGAGCTGGGACGCGAGCGTGGCTCGGATCGCCGAGCTGGACTCGCTCACGCGGGAGGCTCGCGAGATGAAGCGCTACGTCTTCGCGGGCGCCGCAGTCGCCGAGCTCGACAAGCAAGGGCGGGTTCTCGTACCACCGGACCTCGTCACGCACGCGGCGCTCGGCAAAGACGTCGTCGTGGCCGGAGTGCACGACCACATCGAGATCTGGGACCGCTCTCACTGGGCGGCCCACGTGAGCGCGATCGAAGGGAGCGTAGGCGATGTTGCCGAACGTGCAGCGGACAGACGCAGCTGATCACGTCCCCGTGCTCGCCGACGAGGTGCGCGAGCTCCTCGACGTTCAGCCCGGGGAAACCATTGTGGATGCGACGTTCGGGGCAGGCGGGCACTCGCGCCTGCTCGCGGCGCGAGCTCCAAGGGAGCGGGAAGCTCGTGGCGATCGACCGCGACCCGACCGTGCGCGCCTACTTCGACCATGTGAAGGCGTCGACGCGCGGCATCCAGACGCGCTTCCTGCGCGGCGACTACGCCGTCGTCCTTTCGCAGCTCGCAGGGAACGGCGTGCGCGCCGACGCGGTCTTGCTCGACCTCGGCCTGAGCTCGATGCAGGTCGATCGTCCCGAGCGTGGGTTCTCGTATGCGACCGACGCCCCCTTGGACATGCGGATGGATCCCTCTGACGAGGTCAGTGCGACCGACATTCTTGCCACCTGGGACGAGCGGGAGCTCGAGACGATCTTTCGCCGATACGGGGAGGAGCGCTACGCGCGCCAGATCGCGCGCGGGATCGTTCGGCGTCGGAGCGAGAGCCCCATCGAGCGCACCGGGCAGCTGGTTGACGTCGTCCGGGCCTCGATTCCCGCACCGGCTCGCTTCGGTGAGGGGCATCCCGCAAAGCGTGTGTTCCAGGCACTTCGCATCGAGGTCAACCACGAGCTCGAATCCCTCGAGGCGGGCCTGCCCTGCAGCGTTCGAGATGCTGCGGCCGGGTGGTCGACTGGCAGTGATCAGCTTCCACTCTCTCGAGGACCGCATCGTCAAGCGGTTCCTCCGAGACCGTGCCCGCGGCTGCACGTGCCCGCCCGAGCTCCCAATCTGCGTCTGCGGGCACGAACCGGAGCTTCGGATCCTGACGCGCAAGCTGGTGCGCGCGTCGGCGCGTGAGGTCGATGTCAATCCGCGCGCGAGCTCCGCTCGCTTGAGGGCGGCGATCAAGGTCTGATGTCCGCGATCGCGCAGGACGCACGAGCCGGGCACGTCCGCACGCGGTCTGCCGCTCGACGACGGCGCTGGGCTCTCGGGGGTGGCGTCGTCTGGATCGTTCTCGTCGCTCTGCTGCTCGCGGGCGTCGTCGCGGTGAACGTCACGGTGCTGCGACTCAACCTCGAGCTCGATCAGGTCGGCCGCGAGCGGACAGAGCTTCGCTCGGACATCTCTCGATTGCGCTCGGAGCTCTCGACCGCCTCGGCCACGTCGCGCGTCGACCGCCTCGCTCAGAAGGAGCTGGGACTCGTGAAAGCTGACCCCGACGAGATGACTTTCGTTCACCTGGACCGGTGAAGCCCGCCGCGACGAACCGGCGGATCGTCCTCCTCGCAGGAGTCTTCGTCGCGCTCCTTGCCGTAGCTCTCGGACGCGCTGTGTGGCTCCAGGCCGTCAAAGGCCCGGAGCTGGCAGCGATGGCGCTCCGCCAGCACCGGGAGACGGTGGTCGTGCCGGCGGCACGCGGAACGATCGTCGATCGCAATGGTGAGCCGCTCGCCATTGGCGAACAGACGACGACCGTGTATGCCAACCCGCGGCAGGTCGACCGTCCGCGTGACTTGACTCTCGCAGTCGGCAAGGCGCTCGGCGTCGAGCCCGGCGTCGTGTACCCGCAGCTCGTCGATCGTTCGCGCGGGTTCGTGTACGTGGCACGAAAGGCGGATCCTCTCCGGGCCGAGGAGCTCGAGAAGCTCGGCTTCGCGGGGCTCGGCTTCTACCCGGAAGAGCTGCGAACGTACCCACAGGGGCCTGTCGCCGCTCAGGTGCTGGGGTTCGCCGGGCTCGACAACAAGGGGCTCGAGGGTCTCGAGCGGTCTCTCGAGAAGGTTCTCGCAGGCCGGCCGGGGAGCGAGACGATCGTCAAGGATCCCTTCGGTCGAGCTCTCGATGTCGTCTCCACGAAGCAGGAGACGCCTGGGAAGAACGTGAGGCTGACGATCGACCATCAGATACAGGCCAACGCCGAGGCCGTCCTGCAGGAGACCGTCCGCCGGTGGGGCGCCCGTGCCGCGTCCGCGATCGTGATGGATCCGTACACGGGAGCCGTGCTTGCGATGGCTGTTGCGCCTCGCTTCAACGCAAACCGATTTCCGACAACGCGTGCCGATCGACGGCGAAACCGCGCTGTGACCGACACTTACGAGCCAGGGTCGACCTTCAAGCTCGTCACCGTCGCCGCGGCGCTTCAGGAGGGGATCGTCAGCCCGACCACGTCGTTCCGACTCGCGCCGACGATCAAAGTGTCGGATCGCGTGATCCACGAGTCTCACTCGCGAGGGACGCAACGGCTGACGGTCACGCAGATCGTCGAGCAGTCGTCGAACATCGGAACGATCACGATGGCTCAGCGCCTCGGCGAGGGGCGTCTGTCGTCCTGGATCGATCGCTTCGGATTCGGAGCTTCGACCGGAATCGACTTCCCAGGCGAATCCCCGGGTTTTGCCCTTCCGCTGAACGAGTGGTCTGGATCGACCATCGGCACCGTTCCGATCGGGCACGGGATCGCGGTGACGCCCATCCAGATGGCACGCGCCTACTCGGTCATCGCGAACGGTGGCGTCCTGGTCACGCCTCACCTCGTCGACCGAGTCGACGGACAGGCGGTCGCAGCGACCAAGAAGCGCCGCGTCGTGTCCCGCTCGGTCTCGAGGCAGATGTTGACGATGCTCCGGGGCGTCGTGCTCGAGGGAACGGGAACCGAGGCGGCGATCCCCGGTTACACGGTGGCCGGCAAGACGGGTACTGCGGCGAAGATCGAGTCGAACGGTCGCTACTCCACGTCTCGCTACGTCGCATCGTTCGTCGGCCTCGTGCCCGCAACGAAGCCACGGCTCGTGATCATGGTGATGGTCGACGAGCCGCGGGGGAACATCTACGGAGGTGTCGTGGCCGCACCTGCGTTCAGGGAGATCGCCCGCTTCAACCTGCAGCACCTGGAAGTACCGCCGGACGCGCCACGTACAGAGAAATCTGCGCGCTGAGCGTGAGTGTCTGGCACCTGAGGCTGCAAACCGGCATGGTTGTGTGGGGCGGTGTCAGACAGTGACCTTGGACTAGCCTTTCCCGAGGTGGAGCTGGACGCCCTGATCCGGGCACTCGCACCGAGCGAAGTGACCGGAGCTCAGCCGGTCGAGATCGGCGACCTCGCGTACGACACCCGCCGCGTGAACAAGGGTGCGCTGTACTTCTGCGTTCCCGGCGAGCGGGTCGACGGTCACGATCTCGCGTGGGAGGCGATCGAGCGCGGCGCAGTCGCCCTCGTGGTCGAGCGGGTCCTCGACGTGAACGTTCCGCAGCTTGTCGTCCCGGACGCGAGGGCGGCGATGGCCGTCGCGGCAGACTCGTTCTTCGGCGAGCCGACGAAGGAGCTCGAGGTCGTCGGGGTGACGGGGACGAACGGCAAGACGACGACCGCCTTTCTCCTCCATGCGATGCTCGACTCGGCGGGCCACAAGCCCGGGCTCATCGGAACGATCGAGTGGATTGTCGGCGGCGCGCATCGTGCCGCACCATTCACGACACCCGAGGCCATCGATCTCCAGCGTCTCCTCCGAGAGATGGTCGATGCGGGCGATCGGAGCGTCGCCCTCGAGGCGTCCTCGCACGGCTCCACCTTCAAGCGGCTCGACCGCGTCAGGTTCGATGCGCTCGTATTCACGAATTTGAGTCAGGATCACCTCGATCTCCACGGAACGATGGAGGAGTACTTCCAGTCGAAGCGGCGGTTGTTCACGGGCGCGCAACCGCCTCCCGCCGCCGTGAACGTCGGAGACGAATGGGGCCGGCGGCTCGCGAGCGAGCTCGCCGACGTGCACCGCGCACCTCTCGTAACGTTCGGGCACGACCCGGCCGCGGAGGTTCGGCCCGAGCGCCTGGAGCTCGGGCCTCAGGGAAGCACGTTTCGCGCGGCCGGGATCGATATCGAGACGGCGCTTCGCGGATCGTTCAACGTCGAGAACGTTCTCGGCGCCGTTGCTGCCGGCCTTCTTCTCGACCTCGACGAGGACGCGATCGCGGCGGGGATCGCGCATGTGTCCGGTGTTCCGGGGCGATTCGAGGCCGTCGACGAGGGACAGCCGTTCGCCGTCCTCGTCGACTACGCGCACACTCCCGATTCGCTGGAGACCGTTCTTCGAGCCGCGCGTGGGCTCGGAGAGGGTCGAGTCATCGTCGTTTTCGGCGCGGGGGGAGACCGCGACCGGGGAAAGCGCCCGCTCATGGGCCGTGTCGCAGTCGAGCACGCCGACATCGTCATCGTCACATCCGACAACCCGCGCTCGGAGGAGCCGGTGGCGATCATCGCAGAGGTGTTGCAGGGAGCCGGCGTGGACGTCGAGATGGATCCCGATCGGCGCACCGCGATCCAGCGTGCGCTGTCGCTCGCCGAGCCTGGCGACGTCGTCGTGATCGCCGGAAAGGGCCATGAGCAGGGACAGGAGATCGCCGGCGACGTCCATCCCTTCGACGATCGATCGGTCGCGCGCGAAGCGCTGGTGTCACTCGGCCTTTCCTCGTGAGACGACGCACGGTGGAGCAATTGACACACTCTTCTGACACATTGAGTGCTGGGCACTGGGGCCTGTCCTTTGGAGGCACTGGGTGATTCCGGTCGCATTCCGCGAGGTTGAAGGTCTTCGTCTTGGTCAGCTCGAGGGCAGCGATCCGGACGGCTCGATCGTCGGCATCAAGGCCGACTCGCGAGAGGTGCGCCCCGGCGATCTCTTCGTCGCACTCAACGCGGGGGTTCGGTACGTCGACGAGGCCGGAGCGCGAGGTGCGGCGACGCTCGTGCCCGACGACCAGGACGCCGCCCTCGCCGCGCTGGCGACACTCGTCCGCTCCAAGAGCGACGCCCATGTGGTCGCCGTGGTCGGGTCGGCGGGAAAGACCTCGACCAAGGACATCCTGGGCGCTCTGTGCGCGGCTCACACACCGACGATCTGGGCCGAGAAGAGCCTCAACAACGAGATCGGCCTGCCGCTGACGGTGTGCCGGCTCGAGCCCGAGACCGCCGTCCTCGTCACGGAGATGGGCATGCGTGGCCTCGGGCAGATCGCAGCTCTGTGCGAGATCGCGCGCCCGGACATCGCCGTGATACCCCATATCGGCCCGGAGCACCTCGAGCTTCTCGGGACGGTCGAGCGGGTTGCAGAGGCAAATGCCGAAGCTATCGCTGCGCTCCCTCCCCACGGTACGGCTGTTGTTCCCGCCCGCGCGTCGGAGCTCGCGCCGTATCTCGGACGCGACGACATCGCGATTCGGCGCTTCGAGCCGGACGACATCCAATCCGCTGCCGGGACGACTCGCTTCACCGTCGATGGCGAGTTCGTGGGGCTCGAGCTTCCGTTCACGCAGCGGCATCACGCCGTAAACGCGCTCGCCGCGCTGCACGCGTACGCGGCGCTCGGGCTCCCCCTCGCGCGCGCCCATGAAGGAGCCGCCTCGATCCGACTCTCGCCCTGGCGGGGGCAGGAGTCGCCACTCCCAGGTGGCGGGCTGGTGATCAACGACGCGTACAACGCGAACCCCGACTCGATGCGTGCCGCGCTCGAGCACCTGGCCGAGCGGGCGGGAGACCGTCGGCGCGTGGCAATCCTCGGAGAGATGGCGGAGCTCGGCTCGAAGTCGGACAGATACCACCGCCAGATCGGCGAGCTCGCGTCGAATCTCGGAATCGAGGTCATCGGGGTGGGGGAGTCGGCGCGCGCTTACGGCGCCGTGGCGTGGGCCGTCGGAGTCGAGGAAGCCGTCGACGCCGCTCGCTCGACGCTCCGACCCGGCGACGTCGTCCTCGTGAAGGCATCACGAGCTGTCGGGCTCGAAGGCATCGCCGCCGAGATCACGAACTTCGCTCGAGCATGGTCCCAGTACTGATCGCCGGCCTGCTCGCGATGGTCGCCGCCATCGTCATCGGGCCGAAGTTCATCGAGGTGCTCCGGGCGAGAAACCTCGGACAGCAGATCCGAGCCGAAGGGCCTGCGGCCCATGTCGTCAAGCAAGGAACGCCGACGATGGGAGGCCTCCTCATCATCGCGTCAGCGGTTCTCCCCTTTCTCGCTCTCTCGCAGTACACAGCCGAGGCGCTGACCGTGCTCTTCATCACGCTCGGGTGTGCGGCCATCGGGTTCGGCGACGACTACCTCAAGCTGCGCCGGCGCCACTCGCTTGGCCTCTCAGGGCGCTGGAAGATGATCTTGCTCGCGGTCGTCACTGTCGGAGCAGCGGTGCTGCTACAGGCGAGCGATGCTTTCTCGACGTCGATGTACGTGCCGGTCGCCGGCTGGGATCTCGACCTCGGCATCCTCTTCTACCCGTTTCTCTTCTTCGTCATCGCGGGGACCGTGAACGGTGCGAATCTCACGGACGGCATCGACGGACTCGCCGCGGGTACCGCCACGATCATGCTCCTGACCTTTCTCGCCATCGCGGGAATCGCCTGGATTCGCTCGGGCGTGCCAGGCGACCGAAGCGAGGTCTACCTGGACATCGCGACGCTCGCGGCGGCGTTGATCGGCGGAACGATCGGCTTCCTCTGGTACAACGCGTTCCCCGCCGAGGTCTTCATGGGCGATACCGGCTCGATGGCCTCTGGGAGGGGCGATCGCGGGATTCGCGATCGTCACTGGCACCGAGATCCTGCTGCCCCTCATCGCAGGCATCTTCGTGATCGAGGTGCTGTCGCTGATCATCCAGGTCGTCAGCTTCAAGAGAACCGGCCGCCGCGTGTTCCTGATGGCTCCGATCCACCACCACTTCGAGATGAAGTCGTGGTCGGAAACGAAGGTGATGGTCCGGTTCTGGATCATCTGCGCGATTCTGTGCGCCTCCGGGTTCGCCCTCTTCTACGGCGACTTTCTGCAGTTCGTCGAGCCTTGATCAGAGGGGAGCTGTCCGGCAAGAGCGTCCTCGTCGTAGGGCTCGCCCGCTCTGGGAACGCAGCGAGGAGCTGCTCGTCGCGCAGGGCGCTTCGGTGGTCGCGTTCGACTGGAACGAGGCCGTCGAGGTGGGGAGGCTCGTCGAGCTCGGCGTCGAAGTTCACCTGGGAGCCGAGGAGGAGACGCTGTTGCAGGGGATCGATCTCGTCGTGAAGAGCCCGGGCGTCCCGGGTGAGAGGCTGCTCGTCACCGGTGCCCGCGCGCGCGGGATCCCCGTGTGGAGCGAGATCGAGCTCGGCGCGAGACTCCTTCCGAATCCGATTCTCGGCGTCACCGGCACGAATGGCAAGACGACCACGAGCGCGCTTCTGGGAGCCGTCTTTCGCGCAGCGGACAGACCTGTCGAGGTAGCGGGGAACATCGGTCGCCCGCTCACGTCGCTCGTCGGCGCCGTCCCTCGCGACGCGTGGATCGTCTGCGAGCTGTCGTCGTTCCAGCTCGAGGACGTGCTGCACGCTCGAAGCCGAAGCATCGGCATCCTCCTGAACCTCGAGCCAGATCACCTCGACCGTCACGGCTCGTTCGAGTCGTACGCCGTCTATGAAGCTGCGCATGTTCGAACGGCAGTCGACGGAGGACACCGCGGTCGTGCCGCGCGGTTTTGGGCCCGTCTCGGGGCATCGGCCGCAGGCTTGAGTTCGGCGCCGACGACGAGCTGCCCGCGGAGCCGAGAATTCCGGGGCCGCACAACCGCGAGAACGCGGCTGCGGCAACGGCGGCTGCCCGCGCGGCCGGGATCGAAGACGATGCGATCGCCGACGCGCTGCGCACCTTCGCCGGGGTAGAGCACCGTATCGAGCTCGTCCGCGAGCTTCGCGGCGTGCGCTACGTCAACGACTCGAAGGCCACGAATGTCGGCGCGACGCTGCGCGCGCTTGCGTCGTTCCCGGGCTCTCGCTTGCACGTGATCCTGGGCGGGCGAGGGAAAGCCGAGTCGTACGCGCCGCTCGCCGCGGCTTTCTCTTCAGGAGATCGTGCCTACGTCATCGGAGAGGCGTCGCGGGAGATTGCCGCGGCGCTCGAAGTCGCGGGCGTCTCCTACGTCGTTTCGGGTGACCTCCGATCGGCGGTGACGGTGGCCGCGTCCAACGCGACGGCCGGCGACGTCGTGCTCCTCTCTCCCGCGTGCGCCAGCTTCGATCAATTCGACGACTTCGAGGCGAGAGGGGATTCGTTCCGTCGCCTCGTGGAGGATCTCACGTGAGGAGGGACGGCCACTTCGACCAGCGGCTCCTTGCGTTCGTCACGCTGGGCCTCGTCGCTTTCGGGCTCGTGATGGTCTACAGCGCGACGTCGGCCTCGGCTGCCGCTCGGCGACGGCGATCCCGATGAGCTACCTCAAGCGCCAGGCCGTGTATGCGCTCGTCGGCGTCATCGTGATGACGGCGGCTGCCCGCGTCGATTACCACCGCCTCCGCTACCTTGCGCCGCCGCTGCTGCTCGTCGCGCTCGGCCTGTGCGCCGCCGTGCTCGTCCTCGGGCCCGAGATCAACGGTGCGCGACGCTGGTTCCTGCTCGGCCCTGCCAGCTTCCAGCCATCCGAGCTCGCCAAGCTCGCCCTCTGCCTCTTCGCCGCCGTGTACCTTGCGCGGCGTCGCCCTCCGCGTACGTTCGGCGAGCTCTTCAAGCCCCTGGGACTGCTCACCGCGATCTTCTGCGGGCTCATCCTGCTCGAGCCCGACCTTGGAACGACCATCTCTCTCTGCGGGATGATGCTCGCCGTCTTCCTCGTCGCAGGCGTGCCGGTGAGACTTCTGGTCGTAGCAGCGTTTCTCGCGACAGCCATGGGGCTGCTCGCGATCTGGGTCGAGCCTTATCGCCGGGCGCGGGTCTTCAGCTTCCTCGACCCGTGGAGTGACGCTCAGGGCTCAGGGTTCCAGATCGTCCAGGCGATGATCGGCATCGGCTCGGGAGGCTTCACCGGCGCCGGTCTCGGCGAGGGGGTGGGCAAGATCTCGTACCTTCCCGAGGCGCACACGGACATGATCTTCGCCGTCATCGGGGAGGAGCTCGGCCTCTTCGGATCCGCGCTCGTGATCGCGGCGTTCGGCGTCTTCGCGGTGGCCGGGTTTCGCATCGCACTTCGCTGTCGGGATCCCTTCGGAAAGCTGCTTGCGGCCGGGCTCACGGCACTCATCTGCGGCCAGGCGGCGATCAACCTCGCGGCCGTGCTCGGGATAGCCCCGCTGACCGGGATCCCACTTCCCTTCGTGTCCTACGGCGGCTCGAGCCTCGTCGTGCTTCTCGCCGGGGTGGGGATTCTCCTTAACATCGCGGTGAATGGAACGGTCGTCCAAGCTCGCGTGCCTGATCGCGGCGGGCGGAACAGCCGGGCACGTCCGGCCCGCGCTCGCGGTCGCCGAAGCTCTGCGCGCGCGCGGGGTGACGGTGACGTTCGCCGGGTCGCGCGGACGCGTCGAGTCGCGTCTGGTTCCTGAGGCGGGCTTCGAGCTCGACACGTTCGAGGTCTCGGGGTTCCCGCGCAGGATCGGTCTCGACCTCGTCCGCTCCGTTGCGCAGGCCGTGCGTGCGCCGTTCGCCTGCAGCCGCATCCTCGCCCGCCGCAGCCCCGACGTCGTGCTGGGCGCGGGTGGTTACGTAGCCGGACCGATGGTGCTCGCCGCCCGGCTGCGCGGGATTCCGGCGGCGCTGACCGAGGCGGACGCGCACCTCGGCCTCGCGAACCGGCTCGCGTCGCCGTTCGCGCAAAAGGTCTTCCTCGCCTACTCGATCCCCGGCCGAGATGGCGCGAAGTACCTGGTGACGGGTCGCCCGATTCCCGGTGCGCATCTCGGTCGAGATCGCAAAGCGGGGCGGGCGCGGTTCGGCCTACCTTCCGAAGGCCCTGTTCTCGCCGTGTTCGGGGGCCTCGCCGGTGCGCAGGCTCTGAACGAGTTCGCCGTCGCCTCCTTCGGCGGCCGGGGCCCCGCTGTGCTGCATGTCTCGGGGGAGACGGGACTATGAGGCGCTACGCCCGAAGGTGAAGCGCTCGGACTACGTCCTGATTCCGACCACCGACCACTTCGGCGAGGCGCTCGCCGTCGCCGATCTCGCGATCTCGCGGGCTGGTGGCACGGTGTGGGAGTTGGCTGCCGCCGGGACGCCGTCCATTCTGATCCCGTACCCGCATGCAACCGCGGATCACCAGAGTCTCAACGCAGGCCACTTCGAGCGAGGTGGCGGCGCGGTGGCTCTCGACCAAAGCGAGCTGTCGCGCGTCCCGGGCCTTGTGTCCGAGCTACTCGGCGATGCCGAGCGCCTTCGTCGGATGCGCGAGGCGATGCGCGCGCTCGCCAGGCCCCACGCCGCCGAGGCGATAGCCAACGAGCTCATCGAGCTCGCACGTCCCGGGAGCCACGATGCCAGGTGACAACGTGTCACGTGGCGTAAGGAGCGCTGGTGGCCGGCAGCACTGACTCCCCGTTGTCCGGCAGACGGATCTACTTCGTCGGGATCGGAGGCGCCGGGCTCTCTGCGTACGCCAACTTCTCGCGGGTGTGGGGAGCCGAGGTGCGCGGTTGGGAGGCGCGCGACACCATCTTCCTCGAGGCCTTGAACGGGATCGAGGTGGACCTGGGTGGCGAGCCGGTGCCTCCTGTGGGTTTCGAGGTCGTCGTCTCGACCGCCCATACCGGCCGAATCGAGGGCCGCTCTCGCGCGGAGTTCCTCGCGGAGCTTGTCGCGCTTCGCAGATCGATCGTCGTCGGGGGCGCGCATGGCAAGACCACGACCGCTGCGATGATCGCGTACGTCCTTCGCGAGCTCGACCGGGACCCGTCGTGGATCGTCGGAGGCGTCGTACCGCAGCTCGGCGGGAACGCAGGAGCAGGCGAGGGCTGGCTCGTAGTCGAGGGTGACGAATCCGATCGCTCGATTGGGCTTCTTCGTCCAGAGATCGCCGTGGTGACGAATATCGAGCTGGATCACCACGCGACGTACGCCTCCGAGGCCGAGCTCGCGGCCTTCTTCGACGAATGGCTCGGGGGAACACCTCTGGTCGTGCGTGGATGGGAGCTGGAGCTCGCTGACCTCGAGCTCGCTGTCCCGGGTGAGCACAACCGCAGGAACGCCGCCGTGGCGCTGGCCGCGCTCGAGCTCGCAGGGATCGCACGGGCCGACGCCGAACGCGTGCTTGCAGGCTTCACCGGAGTGGGGCGGAGGTTCGAGCTGGTGGGCGAGCAAGGCGGGATTCGCGTCATCGACGACTACGCGCACAACCCCACGGAAATCGCCGCAACCCTTCGAACGGCGCGCGAAGTCGCCGACGGGCACCTCATCGCCGTGTACCAGCCCCACGTCTACGAGCGCACTCGCCAGCTTGCCAAGGAGCTCGGGGCCGCGCTCGGGCTCGCGGACGCAGCTGTCGTCACGGACGTGATCGGAGGTCGAGACGCACCCTCTCCGGGCGTTACGGGCAAGTCGGTGCTGGAGAGCGTTCCCGTGGGTGTTCGGCGTGGCTGGGCTCCGACGCACGACGACGCCAGCTCGCTCGCGCTCGCGTGGGCGAAGGCCAGGCGACGTCATCGTGACGCTTGGAGTGGGAGAGCCGTGGCGGATCGCGCGCGCAATTGTCAAAGGGCTGCGCGGGTAGCGATGAAGATCGAGCACGACGTATTGCTGTCGCGGCTCACAACGATCGGAACAGGCGGTCGCGCTCGGGCATTCGCCCGACCTGGCTCGGTGGCGGAGCTTGCCGAAGCACTTGGCTTCGCCAGGGGCGAGGGGCTCGACGTCCTCGTCGTCGGGCTCGGTTCCAACATGCTCGCAGCCGACGGGGGCGTCGATGCTCTGGTACTCAGGCTCGACGGAGAGCTTGCCGCCGTGGAGACCGGGGGCGGTCTGCTCTCCGCGGGTGGAGGAGCGACGAACGCGGTCTGCTTGCATCGGGCACGCGCCGCTGGTCTCGGGGGCCTCGAGTTCGCCTGCGCGATCCCGGGCACGGCGGGAGGCGGTGTGCGCATGAACGCCGGGGCGTACGGGCGAGACTGGTCGGATGTCCTCGTCCGCGCCCTGGTCGTCACGGCCGACGGAGAGGGCTGGCTGACCGTGAAGGAGCTCGGCCTGGCGTACAGGCACTCGTCGCTGTCCCCCGGAGACGTGGTCGCCCGGGTCGAGTTCCAGCTCGAGCCGAGCTCATCCGGGGCGATCAAGGAGACGATTGCGAAGCTCGTCGCACGCCGGAAGGCGACGCAGCCGACCAACAGGCGAACGTTCGGGAGCGTTTTCAAGAACCCACCCGGCGACATCGGCGCAGGTCAGATGCTCGAGCTCTGCGGCCTCAAGGGGCACCGGATCGGCGGCGCCGCCATCTCGCCCAAGCACGCCAACTTCATCGAGAACGCAGGCGAGGCCACGAGCGCCGACTGCATCGAACTGATGGTCGAGGCACGGCGACGCGTGCTCGAGACGTTCGGCGTCGAGCTCGACCGCGAAGTTGCGCTCGTCGGAGCGCTCGAGCTGCCGGCCCTGACGTAGGAAGCACGGGTCACGCGGCGAATCTCGCCGCATGGCCGGGGGACGAACCGAGCGCGGATCGCGCCAGCGTGCGCGAGCGGCAAGCGTCGTCGTCCCGTTTCCGCGCGGCGCGGCTGGTGATCGCCTGGATCTCGCGCGGTTCGTCCCCTCCGGCCGTTCGCTCCTTCTCGCCTTCGCAGTCCTCGGCGGCGCCATGGCCGTGTACTGGGGGGCGTACGCATCGTCGGTCTTTGCCGTCGACCGCGTCCAGGTTCTCGGAGCGCCGCCCGAGATCGTGCGAGAGGTCGAGGTTGCGACCAAGGGCGTGATCGGAACGAGCCTGGTCGCGGTCGACGCTGACGACATCGAGGGCAAGCTTCGGGCTCTCCCGTCGGTGGCAGGAGTCTCAGTCGACCGAGCCTTCCCACATACGCTCGTCGTCAGGATTGCTCCGGAACGTGGGGTTGCTGTCGCCAGGCGAGGGCACTCCTCCTGGCTCGTGACGGGATCCGGCAAGGTGATACGTGAGATCGAGACCGGCACCGAGCGAATCTATCCTCGGCTCTGGCTAGCTCGTGGAGTCGCCGTTCGGGTTGGCGGAACGCTCCCGGCGAGCTTCGTACCCGCGACGAGAGCTCTGTCGGCTGTCCTCGAGGCGAAGCTCCCGCGACGTGTCAAGGCAATCCGTGCGACCAGCGAGGAATTCACGCTCGTCCTGCGCCGTGGGCCCGAGATTCGGCTCGGCGAGGCCACCGACGTCGGTCTCAAGGTGGCAGTGGCAGAAGCGGTGTTTCGACTCGTCGACGACGACGCGGCGTATATCGACGTAAGCGTGCCCGAGCGGCCTGTCGCGGGATCCTCCTAGTTAAAGTCTCAGGTTGAGGTTTAATCTTGAGATTCTGCTTTCCGTTGACAATGCCACGGAGGAGCCGTACGCTCGAAGGCGAAAGGTCGGTTGCTAGTCGCACGTTCAATGGGAGCTTCAGCCTGAGGTGGGTTGAGACATGAGCAATCAGCTAGGCAGCTATCTCGCGGTGATCAAGGTCGTCGGCATCGGCGGCGGAGGGTCCAACGCGGTGACGCGAATGGTCGAGGCAGGCATGTCGGGCGTGGAGTTCGTCGCCGTGAACACCGACGCCCAGGCGCTGCTGATGATGGAGGCCGACGTCAAGATCCACATCGGTTCGAAGGCGACCCGCGGTCTCGGTGCCGGAGCCGACCCGCGTGTGGGAATCGCCGCGGCCCAGGAGAGCCGGGACGAGCTGAAGGAAGCGCTCAAGGGCGCGGACATGATCTTTGTCACAGCCGGCGAAGGAGGCGGCACCGGTACGGGTGGTGCACCGATCGTCGCCGAGATCGGCAAGGAGCTCGGTGCGCTCACGGTCGGTGTCGTGACCAGGCCGTTCGCCTTCGAAGGCCGACTGACGGTCCGATCAGGCCGAGCAAGGCATCCAGACTCTTCGCGAGAACGTCGACACGCTCATCGTGATCGAGAACGACCGCCTCCTGCAGGTGGTCGAGCGCTCGACCCCGGTCACCGAAGCGTTCCGGATGGTGGACGACATCCTTCGCCAGGGCGTGCAAGGCATCACCGACCTGATCACGGTGCCGGGCCTGATCAACCTCGACTTCGCAGACGTGCGAACGATCATGCGAGACGCCGGATCCGCGCTCATGGGCATCGGCGTCGGAAGTGGGGACAATCGCGCGGTCGACGCAGCACGCGCCGCGATCTCCTCTCCGCTTCTCGAGACCTCCCTCGACGGAGCTACGGGTGTGCTTCTCAATATCACGGGGGGCTCCGACCTCGGTCTCGCCGAGGTGGACGAGGCCGCGCAGGTCGTGACGAGCGCCGCGGACTCGAACGCCAACGTCATCTTCGGCGCCGTGATCGACGAGTCGATGGGAGGCGATGTCAGGGTGACTGCCATCGCAACCGGGTTCGGAGGCCGTCCGCGTCGCCGGCGCGTCGAGGCTCCAGCCGAATCGTCCAACGAGCGGCAGCCATTCCACGCACCGAGCGTCCAGGACGTGGAGATCGACATCCCGAGCTTCCTCAAGGAGGACTAGCTCCACAAGTCTCGCGTGGTCGCTCGCGGCGCACTGTTCCTTGGACGACTTAGGCGCCGTACGTCGGCGCTCGAGCATCTAGAGTCGCGGCGGTGGAAGCCACGCTCAAGCGCACGCCGCTGTTCGAGCGCCACGTCGGCCTCGGGGCGCGCATGGTGCCCTTCGCCGGCTACGAGATGCCCGTGCAGTACGAAGGTGTCATCCCCGAGCATCGGGCGGTCCGGGCCGACTGCGGTGTCTTCGACGTTTCACACATGGGCGAGCTCCACGTCGACGGGCCGACGGCGCAGGCCTTTCTGCAGGCGATGCTCTCCAACGACATCGACCGGATCGCTGACGGTGAGGCCCAGTACACGCTGCTGACCAACGAGCGGGGCGGGATCGTCGACGACCTGATCGCATACCGCCTCGCCCACGGGCAGTTTCGTCCTGGTCGTCAACGCGTCCAATCGCGAAGCCGTCTACGAGTGGCTCAAGGAGCGTGAGCCCCGCGGCACCGAGGTGCGCGACGCCTCCGACGACTACGGGCTCCTCGCCGTCCAGGGGCCGCGCTCGCTCGAGCGTCTCGGGCTTCCGGACGCTCCGTCGTTCACCCATGAGATGGGAGTGATCGACAGCATCGAGGTGATGATCTGCCGCACCGGTTACACGGGGGAGAAAGGCGTCGAGCTCTGCTGTGCCGAGGACGACGCGCCGGCGTTGTGGGATGCCGTCGTCGCGCGTGGCGCCGTCCCGTGCGGCCTTGGCGCGCGGGACACCTTGCGACTCGAGGTCTGCTATCCGCTGCACGGAAACGACATCACTGCCGAGACGGACGCGATCTCTGCAGGTCTCGGCTGGGCGTGTGCTCTCGACACGGAGTTCACGGGCGCCGGGGAGCTACGCCGGATCCGTGACGACGGTCCCGCCCGGAAGCTTGTCCCATTCGTGATGGAGGAGCGAGGCGTCCCCCGCCAGGGGATGGCGATCGAGGGTGGCGGCGAGGTGACCTCCGGAACGCACTCGCCGATGCTCGACCGTGGCATCGGGATGGGGTATGTGCCGACCGCGTCGGCTACGCCGGACAACGAGCTCGTGATCGACGTCCGCGGGAAGCGGCGAAGAGCGCGGGTCGTCAAGAAACCGATCTACCGGAAGGAGATGTAGTGCCCGCTGCCGAGAGCTACCCCGACGATCTCAAGTACCACCCCGAGCACGACTGGGCGCGGATCGAGGGTGACGAGGCGACGCTCGGAATCACCTGGTTCGCGCAGGACGCGCTAGGCGAGCTCGTGCACTACGAGGCTCCGACGATGGGCTCGGAGGTGGCAAAGGACGCGTCCTACGGCGAGGTCGAGTCGGTCAAGGCGGTTTCGGATGTCATCTCGCCGCTGTCCGGCGAGGTCCTCGAGGTGAATCAGAAGGCCATGGCCGAACCGGAGATCGTGAACGACGATCCGTACGGCGAGGGTTGGTTGATCCGGATTCGCATGTCCGATGCTGCCGAGGTCGATGCGCTGATGGATCCAGAGGCATACCGCGCACACGTCGCCGAGCAGTGAACGGCACGCGCCTTCGTTCCGCGCCGCCCCTCCCACATACTTACCGGCCGGAGGCCGGTCGGTGAGCTACCTCTCGATCACGGACGCCGACCGCGACGAGATGCTCGCGGCGATCGGAGTCTCCTCTGTCGACGAGCTCTTCGAGCAGATCCCGCTCGGTGTTCGGCTCGGCCGAGAGCTCGACGTGCCACCCGAGCTCTCAGAGCTGGAGCTCGTTCGCCACCTGACGGAGCTGGCCGAACGCAACGCTCACACCGGAGTGGAGCTGTCGTTCCTCGGTGCAGGGATCTACGACCACTACGTTCCGGCAGTCGTCGACGTCCTGCTCTCGCGAGGCGAATTCCTGACGGCGTACACGCCGTACCAGCCCGAGATGAGCCAGGGGGTGCTGCAGGCGATCTTCGAGTACCAGACGGTGATCTGCGAGCTCACCGGGATGGACGTTTCGAATGCCTCGGGATACGACGGCTGCTCCGTTGCCGCCGACGCGTGCTTCGTCGCAAAACACACGAGCGACCGCGCCAAGGTCGTCCTCGCGGAGACCGTGAACCCTCAGGTCCGCCAGGTCGTCAAGACGTATGCCCGCGGCTTCGGCCTCGAGGTCGCCGAAGTTCCTCATCGGGGCGGCACGATCGATCCTGAGGAGCTCGCCGCGGCGTCGTCAGACGCTGCGGCGGTGATCTTCCAGCAGCCGAACTTCTTCGGCTGCCTCGAGCCGGCTCCCGATCTCGCCGCGGCGGCGGCGGAGTCCGGCGCCCACGCGATCGCGCACGTCGACCTCATGTCGCTCGGGCTGCTCGAGGCGCCCGGCGAATACGGGTGTGCGATGGCGATCGGAGAGGGACAGAGCGTCGGGTGCCCGCCGCTCTACGGCGGTCCCCATTACGGGTTCTTCGCGGCTCGCCAGGAGTTCGTCAGACGCATGCCCGGTCGCATCGTGGGTGAGACGGTCGACCTGGACGGGCAGCGCGCGTTCGTTTTGACCCTCCAGACGCGAGAGCAGCACATCCGCCGCGAGAAGGCCACCTCGAACATCACCACGAACCAGACGCTTCTCGCGCTCGCTGGGTTGGTGACGTTGACGTGGCTCGGCCCGCAGGGGCTGCGCGAGGTGGGCGAGACGTGCGTCGCGCTCACCGAGTATGCGAAGGAGCGGCTCCACCTTCCTCTCGTGTTCGAGCGACCGACGTTCGCCGAGTTTGCCGTGCGGCTGCCGCGGCCGGCGAGAGACGTCATCCGCGACGCTCGCAGTCGGGGCGTCCATCCCGGCTACGCGCTCGGCCGTGACTACCCGGGAATGGACGACGTGCTTCTGGTCGCTCTCACGGAGAAGCGGACGCCCGCGGACGTCGATCGGCTGGCCGCCGTGCTCGAGGAGGTGTGCTGATGGAGCTCATCTTCGAGAAGAGCCGCGCCGGCCGCCGCGCCGGCCGCGTGCCCGACTACGGCCTTCCCAAGCCCGAGCTTCCGCAGGAGCTTCGCCGTGCGCTTCCGCCGCGACTTCCGGAGGTCGCGGAGCCCGAGATCGTGCGTCACCTCACCGCGCTCGCCGACCGCACATTCGGCATCGACACGGGCTTCTATCCGCTCGGTAGCTGCACGATGAAGCACAACCCACGCGTCAACGAGCGTGTCGGAAGGTTGCCCGGCTTTCGCGACCTCCACCCGTACCAGGAGGACGAGGCGGCGCAGGGAGCGCTCGAGCTCATGTGGCGGCTCCAGGAGATGCTCGCCGAGATCGCGGGTCTCCCAGCCGTCACGCTGCAGCCAGCAGCCGGATCCCAAGGAGAGCTGACAGGGCTGATGCTCATGCGTGCCTACTTCGCCGACCGGGGCGAGGAGCGCGACACGATCATCACCGCTGACACCGCGCACGGGACGAACCCTGCGAGCGTCACCATGGCCGGATACAAGCTCGAGCGCGTCGAGACAGACGCGCGTGGGAACCTCGACCTCGAGGACCTCCGAGGGAAGGTGACCGAACGGACGGCTGGGCTGATGCTCACGAACCCTTCGACGCTCGGCCTGTTCGACGAGGGTATCGAGGAGGTGTCGCGGATCTTCCACGACGCCGGTGCCCTTCTCTATTACGACGGCGCGAACCTGAATGCCGTGGTCGGAATCTCGCGGCCGGGCGACATGGGTTTCGACATCGTCCACTACAACCTGCACAAGACTTTCTCCCAGCCGCACGGCGGCGGAGGCCCGGGTGGCGGACCGGTCGCCGTCCGCGAGTCGATCGAGCCCTTCCTCCCGGCGCCTGTCGTCGTTCGGGACGAAGAGACGTACCGCCTCGACCACGACCGGCCGAGCTCGATCGGGCGCGTTCGCGGTTTCGCTGGCCCGTTCGGCGTCTTCGTTCGCTCGTACGCATTCATGCGCGCGTACGGGCCTGGCCTGCGCGAGATGTCGGAGGTAGCCGTGCTCAACGCCAACTACCTCCTCGCCCAACTGCGTGACGTCTACGACCTCCCGTACGACCGCCACTGCATGCACGAGTTCGTGCTCTCGGCGCGGAACCTCAAGCGCGAGCACGGGATCACGGCGCTCGACGTCGCGAAGCGGCTGATGGACTACAGGATCCACCCGCCGACGATCTACTTCCCGCTCGTCGTCCCCGAGGCGCTGATGATCGAGCCGACGGAGACGGAGCCGAAAGAGCGGCTCGACGACTTCGTCGACGCGATGCTGCGGATCGCCGAGGAAGCGGCCGAGTCACCCGAGCTCTTGAAGGAAGCCCCTCACGGCCGGCCGGTACGACGCCTCGACGAGGTGCGCGCGGCGAAGCAGCCGGTACTGCGCTACCTGTTCGACGAGCACCCCGCGCTCGTCAGCTGAGTGGCTGCCAGAGCTCGAAGCGGTTCCCTCGGGATCGATCGCCCACGCGAAGCGGCCGAACTCGTGGTCTTCGATCTCGTCGTCGACCTCGACACCGGCTGCTCGGAGCTGCGCGAGCATCACGTCCAGGTCGCGCACCGTGAAGTTGACCATCGACTGCTTCTCGGCCGGCCAGTAGTCGTGTCCCGGCGAACGGCACCCAGTGCGTGTCGCGGCTCTCCGGAAAGACGACGTAGCCCTCGTTCACCGGCACGCCAGGTGCTCTGCGTACTACGCGACGAGCGCCATCGGATCCCGAGCCCGAACACGCCGCCGATGCCGGTGACTTTTCCATCAGCGGGCGCTGGCGAGCTGCCCGCAGGCGGCCGCGATGTCACGGCCCCGCGTCAATCGGACAGTCACGGGGATATGTGCGCGGTCGAGGACGGCCTTGAACGCCTCGATTGCCTGGCGCGAGGAGCCTTCGTAGCGGCCCGTCGGGTTGTACGGAATGAGGTTGACCTTGAAAGCCCTGCGGTCGAGGACGCTCGCGAGAGCTCGAGCAGCCGCTGGAGAGTCGTTCACGCCCGCGAGCATGACGTACTCGACGAACACCTTCCGTCTTCGTAACGCGACGTAGCGGCGGCATTCGGCGAGGACCTCCGCGAGCGGATAGCGGTCGTTGACCGGCATCAGCTCCGAGCGAAGGGCGGGGTCTGCGGCGTGGATCGAGAGGGCGAGCCGGATCGGCACGTCCACGTCGTCGACGAACCGCTGCAGTCCTGGCATCCAGCCGACCGTGGAGATCGTCGTACGCCGGTGCGTGATCCCGAGATCTGGCAGACGGCGCGCCGAGGCGAGCACCTCGTCGAAGTTCAGGAACGGCTCGCCCATCCCCATGTAGACGACGTGGTTCACCGGCTCCTTGCGGCGGAAGTGGAGTGCCTGATCGAGGATCTCGAAGGCCGTGAGATTCCGACCGAACTTCATGGCTCCTGTCGCGCAGAACGTGCAGGTGAGCGGGCAGCCGGACTGCGCAGAGAGACAGAGGGATCGGCGCCCGTCGCGATAGCGCATGAGCACTGCCTCGACCGGGTGACCGTCGCCCGTGCGAAACAGAGCCTTGACCGTTCCGTCTCGCGACTCTTGCTCGGTCACGAGCTCGAGCGTGGAAAAGGGCACAACCTCCTCGAGACCCGCACGGAGAGCCTTCGGCAGTGTCGTCATCTCGTCGTAGGAGGAGACGCCACGCGCTGTCCACTCCCACACCTGGCGTGCGCGGTACGCGGGCTCGCCGCTCTCGGCGAGCGTGCGTTCGAGGAGCGCGAGATCCATTGCCGGACGGTAGCGTGCGCGGCGTGATCGACCTCCGCTCCGACACGGTGACGCAGCCCACGCCCGGCATGCGACAGGCGATTGCAGACGCCGAGGTCGGAGACGAGCAGAAGCGCGAGGACCCGACTGTCACGGCGCTGCAAGAGCGCGTCGCAACGCTGCTCGGCCAGCAGGCGGCGCTGTTCTTGCCGACGGCGACGATGGCGAACCAGATCGCCCTCAAGCTCCACGGCCGCCCCGGCGACGTCCTCGTCGCGGAGGAGACCTCGCACGTGCTCGTCTACGAGTACGGAGGCGTTGCGGCGCACGCCGGACTCGTGACGCTCGGCCTTCCCGGTAACGCCGGAAGGATCTCCTCGGAGCAGCTTCGTGCGGCCGCTGCTCCGAGCACAAAGGCGGCGGATCAGCGCGTGACCGTCCTCTCACTCGAGAACACCCACAACAACGCCGGTGGGCGGGTGTGGCCGCTCACCGAGCTCGAAGACGTCGTCGGGACGGCTCGCGAGCTCGGGCTCGCCGTTCATCTCGACGGCGCTCGCCTCCTGAACGCCTCGACGGCGCTGGGTGTCGAGCCCGCGGAGATCGCCTCGCGCTTCGACACGGTCACGCTCTGCCTCTCGAAAGGGCTCGGCTGCCCGCTCGGAGCCCTGCTCGCCGGCTCCGAGGAGCTGATCGACCGCGCATGGCGGGAGAAGCACCTCTTCGGTGGTGCCATGCGTCAGGCGGGGGTCGTGGCAGCAGCGGGCGTCTATGCGCTGGACCATCACGTCGAACGGCTGAGCGACGACCACGCCCGTGCCAAGGCTGCTCGCTGAGGCGCTTGCCGCGGCCGCGGGCATCCCCGTCGATCTCGACCGCGTGGAGACGAACTTCGTCCAGATCGATGTCGGGCCACTGGCGATCGATCGTGCCGATGCGCTCGCCCGACTTCGAGAAGCCGGCGTCGGCCTGTCGGCGACGATCCACCCGACGGTGATTCGCGCCGTGACGCACCTCGAGATCACCGACGACGACATCGAGCAGGCGGCCGAGCTGATCCCGGCGACGCTTCTGGCGGGCGTTCGCGTCTAGCGATCGCCGGCGAGGAAGAACGCGACGACCACAGCCCCGTAGCCGGCCAGTAGAAGGCCGCCGCGAACCCTGCTCGAGGTGCCGTCGAAGAGGACGAGCGCGGTGAAGATGACGGATCCTGCGAGAGCGGCGATCTCGACGGGGCGGAAGCTGAGGGAGAGTGGGTCGATGAGCCACGAGAGCAGCGCCACCGCGGGAATCAGGAAGACGGCAACCTGAGCCGCGGAGGAGAGCGCGATCTCGCCGGCAAGCGTGATCTTCCCGCGGAAGGCGACGATCACGGCCCCGCCGTGCTCGGCGGCATTGCCGACGATGGCGACGATCACCGCGGCGACGAAGAACTCGCTGAGTCCGACCTTCTCTGCAAACACTTCGAGCGACCCGACGAGCACCTCTGCCACGAGCGCGGTCGCGACCGTGGCGATACTCAGTGCAAGCAACGCGCTGCGTAGAGACCAGGCTCCGATCTCCTCGTCGCTCGCGACATGGAGTGAACGGTGTCGTCGGAGCGAGTACCAGGTCACGCCGATGTAGACGATCAGCAGGACGACCGAGATCACCGTCGATATCACCGCCAGCGAGTGGGTGTCCGGTTCGCCGTCCCACCCCGGGACGGAGGGGATGAGGAAGAGGACGGTGGCCAGCGCGATCAGCCCGAACGAGATGAAGCTCGAGTACCGATCGAGCTTGCCCCGTCCTCCGGCGAGTAGCGCCGCACCGAGGACGAGCAGCAGATTCGAGACGACGCTGCCGGTGAGCGATCCGCGGACGACCTCGGTCAGCCCTTCGTTGACCGCGATCAGGGCGATGATCAGCTCCGGGGCGTTCCCGAAAGTCGCGTTGAGGAACCCGCCGATACCGGGCCCGGTGTGCACCGCGGCATGCTCGGTTGCCTCGCCGATGAGCCAGGCGAGTGGGATCAGCGCAAGCGCCGAGATCACGAACTCAGTCGTCTCGGGAAGGTCGGCAAAGTAGTGAAGCCCGACCGCGATCGGCGCAAGCACAAGCGACCCGAACAGGACTCTTTTCACCACGGCGCGCGGAACCCTATCGGCGGCTGTGCAACCGGCTGTCGCCACTGCCTGAAAACCGACTGTTTGTCAAGTCTTGCGGCCGGACCCACAAGAGGAACACAATCGGTGCATGCACAACGCGGCGACGGAGCTCGGTCTCCCTCTGCGAGTTCAGGACGAGGTGGCGTGCACCCACTGCGCCGTGCATTGCGAGAAGGTCGTCTATCCCGGCGCGTGTGTCCGGATCGCCTGCCCGTTCGTCTACGCGTACGAGGCCTGGGGCCACACGTACATGGGTTGTCTGCAGAAGGTCTTCGACGTCGAGATCGACCTCGAGCTCCTCGAGTCGGCCGAGTCGACGCGGAGCGGCTTCGGCGCGGTTCGCGCTTGCAGGGCGCCGCTCCCGATGTGCGAGGTCGAGGTCGTCGAGACCTATGCGAGCCGGGAGGACGAGATCGGCTGCCGCAACCCGGAGTTCCACGAGCTCCCGCGCGAGCGGGCCAATTTCCGCGTGTTCGCCGTCGTCGCTGACTGACCCGCCCGGTCGCTGATCGGATCAGGCGGCCTACGGGGTCTGACCCCAGCTGGCCCAGCGGCGGCGGCCCTTGCGGCGAAGTGCCCGCATGCGATCGAGGTCCTCCGTCTCGCTTCCCTTGTCCTCCCACGTCTCCACGATCGCGGGAAGCGACTGGAAATCGGGGTGGCCGAGAAACGTCGCCAGGCCGTCGCCGATGAGCCCCCTGCCGACGAGCTCGTGGCGGTCCCGGTTCGAGTCGAGCGGCGTCTTCGAGTCGTTGACGTGCAGAACGCGGAGCCGCCCGAGCCCCATTCGCCGGTCGAGATCGCGGAGTGCGTCGTCGAGCAGCGCGCGGTCAGAGACGTCGACGCCCGACGCCCACCAGTGGCAGGAGTCGAGGCAGAGGCCGAGGCGCGGATGCGCCCCAGCCGCGTCGCACAAAACCCCTAGCTCGGCGATGGAGCGACCGATCGTCCCACCGGCGCCGGCGGCGTTCTCCATGCACAGCCAGAGCTCGTCCGTCGTGAGCTCGAGGAGCTCGCGCAGTGCGGGCGCGACCACGTCGACCGCCTCGTCGAAGCCGTAACCAAGGTGCGAGCCCACATGGAAGACGACCGCGTCGGCCCCGATCCCGCGAGCCGTCTCCATCGTGGCGCGAAGTGCCGCCAGCGAGTTCGCCCGGACTGTCTCGTCGCGGCTCGCGAGATTGACGAGATAGAGCGCGTGGCACGACACGCTCTTGACGCGGGCTTCTCGCCGCCGTTCACGGAACCGGTCGAGCTCCTCCTGTGAGTGCTCGGTCGGCTTCCACATCCGCGGGCTCTGGGTGAACACCTGCACGGCGTCGCCACCGATCTCGACTATCCGGTCGATCGCCTTCGAGATGCCGCCGGCGGCGGAGACGTGGGCGCCGAAATACACGCGGCTAGGCTAGTTCCGTATGAGCGTCCGCGTTCGCATGGCTCCCTCGCCCACGGGATTGCTCCACATCGGAGGCGTCCGTACCTTCCTCTTCAACTGGCTCTTCGCCCGCGGCCAGGGCGGGGAGTGCCTCCTGCGAATCGAGAACACCGATACGAGCCGCGAGGTCGAGGAGTCCGTCTCACAGATCGAGCGCTCGCTTGGCTGGCTCGGCATCGACTGGGACGGTGAGACGACGTTCCAGCTCGATCGGATGGAGCGGGCGCAGGACGAGGCCCGCAGGCTCGTCGCCGAAGGCACGGCGTACGAGGACGAAGGTGCAATTCGCATTCGGATGCCGGACGAAGGCGTGACGGGCTGGGACGACGCGATCAAAGGGCGGATCGACTTCCCGAGCGCTGAGCTCGAGGACCTCGTGCTCGTCCGCTCCGACGGGCGGCCGACATACAACTTCGCGTCTCCGCTCGAGGACTGGCTCGACGGGATCACGCACGTGATTCGGGGCGACGACCACGTCTCGAACACGCCGAAGCAGATTCACGTACTGCGTGCGCTAGGCGCCGAGCCGCCCGTGTATGCGCACGTGCCGAGCGTCTTCGGCGAGGACGGGCGCAAGCTCTCGAAGCGCCATGGCGCCGTTTCGGTCGACGAGTTTCGTGCGTCCGGCTACCTGCCGGAGGCCCTCATGAACTTCCTGGCGTTGCTCGGCTGGGCGCCCGACGGCGAGACGACGATCATGTCGAGGGAGGAGCTCGTCGAGCGGTTCACGCTGGAGCGCGTCGGCTCGAGCCCTGCGACGTTCGACTACGCGAAGCTCGACTGGATGAACGGGGTCTACCTCCGTGCGCTTCCCGTCGAGGAGTACGCCGAGCGTTTGCTCGGATACCTTCGTGAGCAGGGGATCGACTGGGACGAGGACTCTCGTCCGGGCTGCCACTCCACTCGTGCAGGAGAAGATCGCGCGACTCGACGAGTTTCCGTCATTCGCCGGGTTCCTCTTCCACGACGTCGATCCCGACCCCGCGCACCTCGACGCGCGCATTCTCGCCGCTGCCGAGACGGCGTTGAGCGAGACGGAGCCGTGGACGGCCGCCGAAATCGAGACGACCCTGAAGCGACTCTGCGACGAGCTCGGAGAGAAGCCTCGGACGGTGTACCTCCCGATCCGTGTGGCCGTGACGGGGTCGCGGGTCTCACCCGGGCCTGTACGAGAGCCTCGAGCTTCTTGGCAAGGAGACGTCGCTCGCGCGCATCCGAGCAGGCGGGCGGATGGCTGGGTGAGCGTGCTCGAAGACCTTGTCGGTGTCGAGCTCGGGCCGACCTCGTGGCTCGACGTGACGCAGGAGCGGATCGATTCGTTTGCGGCGGCGACCGATGACTCCCAGTGGATCCACACCGACGCGGAGCGCGCAGCGGCGGGGCCGTTCGGCTCGACCATCGCTCACGGCTTCCTGACGCTCTCGCTCTGCGTGCCGATGTTGTACGAGGTGCTTCCAGCGACCGACGGGATGGTCGTGAACTACGGAGTCAACAAGGTGCGCTTTCCGGCGCCGGTCCCCACGGGAAGCCGGATCCGTGGCCGATTCCGGGTTGTCGGAGTGGAAGAGGTCGCCATGGGCGCGCGTGTGACGATCGAGGCGACCGTCGAGTGCGAGGGTGCCGACAAGCCGGTTTGTGTGGCCCAGCTCGTGACACTTGCAGTGTCTTAACAAGTCCTGGCGCGGCCGGACATGTCTGCTACCGTGGCCAGCCGCATGAGCCGTCGTCCCAGCAGCTCGTCGGATCCGTTTTGCTATAGCGCTCGCGATAGTGGGACTGCTCGCCGGGATCGCCGCGTCCAACGCGGCGGCGCTCCGGTTCACCGACGACAGTTGCTTCGAGGTGGGCATCATTCGCCTCGTTTGCCCCGAAGGTGTCGTCGGGACCTCGTACTCGAATCAACTTCACGGTGCCGCCGGCTGCGAGCCGCACCACGCGTTCAGGGTCAGCAACGGCGCGTTTCCGCCCGGGCTTTCGCTGTCGTCGAGCGGTCTGATCAGCGGCACGCCGTCGCATAGCGGTGACTACTTGTTCTGAGGTGGAGCTCAGAGATGTCGGCCCTGCCGAGGGAGGCCCTGACTGGTGCACCAACCCGAAGCTGGCTCATCGCGAGTTCACGCTCAACGTTCTCGTCGGGTATTAGCATCACTAACCAGACCGTCAAGTCCGGCACGATTGGTGTGGCGTACTCAGAGCCACTAACGGCGACGAATGTGACGGCCCTGAACCCGACCACCGGAACACCGGCGACGGGGCTGACGTGGTCTCTGAACTCTGGAACGCTCCCGGCGGGCCTGGTCCTCGGTGCCGATGGAGTCCTCTCGGGGTCGCCCACGGTCGAAGGTTCGTACCCGTTTGTCGTGCGCGCTGAGCGCGATCCGCAGCGCTGGGACACGGAAACGCTGACTATTGTCATAAGGACAGCCTGTGGCGATCACGGCGCCTCCCCTTCCGAAGTCCGAGATCGGGGTTCCTTTCCAGTTCTTGCCCTACGGCGATAGGCGGCGTCAGGGGCGCCGTACTACACCTGGACCCTCTCGACCGGCGCGCTGCCTTTCGGACTCGTGCTCGACCCGCCGACGGTGCGGTCGGCGGGACGCCGCGGACCGCCGGCTCGTTCCGCGTTCACGATCTCCGCGGCGGACACGGAAGGCCGGACCGCGAGACTACGCGGCAACCCTCGTATCGCTTCCGAACTCGCCATCACACCCAGCGACCTCCGTCAGGCAAGGTTGGTCGGCTCTATCGCGCGAAGCTCACGGCGACCGGAGGCGTCCTTCCGAAGAAATGGAAGGTCAAGACCGGGCCGCTCCCGCGCGGGATTCGCTTCGATCGAACGCTCGGCCTGCTGAGCGGTACGCCGACGCGGCCGGGCCGCTACCGCGTGACGTTCGAAGCGACGGACGCCCTCAAGGTGACGTCCAAGAAGACACTCCTCATCGAAGTACTCGCCTAGCTGGCTGTGGCGAACGCTCGGCCGAGCGTTCAGAAGAGAAGCGGCCACCCAGCGCTGACCGTCGTCTCGTAAGGCCAGGCGACCCACTCGACCCGCTGACGATAATCTGACTTCGCCCACGACCGAGAAGGGAACGACAATGGCTTCCGTCCCCGCGACTCCCGCGCTCTCGGATACGCAGCGCGCCGAGCTCCTCGCACTGACCAAGGGCGCCGACAGCGTCGAGCTGAAGCTGACGGTGCCGCTGTCCGACCGAAGCCGAGCGGGGGCAGCACTGGGGGTGGATCCGCTCGACGCCCAGATTCGGCAGGTTTACTTCTTCGACACGCCCGACCTGGCGCTCAACAAGAGCGGCCTCGTCGTTCGCGCTCGTCGCGTCCAGCAGAAAGGCGACGACTCGGTCGTGAAGCTGCGCCCAGTTGTCCCCGAGGAGTTGTCGCCAAAGCTACGCCTCTCGCCGAACTTCGGCGTCGAGGTCGATGCGATGCCAGGTGGGTACGTCTGCTCGGGATCGATGAAGCGCGTGCTGGGTACGACGGACGTCAAAGACGCGGTGGCGGGGAAGCAGCCGATTCGCAAGCTCTTCTCCAAGGAGCAGCGGCTGCTGTATCAGGCGAACGCACCCGACGGGCTCGAGCTGAACGACCTTTCGATTCTGGGCCCGATCTTCGTGCTCAAGCTGAAGTTTTCGCCTGAGGGATATGACCGCAAACTCGTGGCCGAACTATGGCTATATCCAGACAACTCGATGATCCTCGAGCTGTCGACGAAGTGCGCGCCTTCCGAGGCGTTCCAGGTTGGCGCTGAGGCAAGAGCGTTCCTGACGCAACGGGACATTGACCTCTCCGGCGAGCAGGAAACGAAGACGAAGAAGGCGCTGGAGTTCTTCTCAGAACGGCTGCAAGCTACGGTCGAGTAGGAAGGAATCGGTCTCAGAGAGTCGTGCGGGGGACGGTCTCCGGAACGGCGACGAGACTCGACGTGCGTCGGCCTACCGTGAGGCGACCGCTTCAGATTGTCGAGCGCAGCGTGACTAGGTCGTCGCGAGGCGCAGGAGTGCCCGCTCGCCCATGGATGGCGGTACCACATCGCTACGAGGTGCGCGAGACCAGGTCCAAGCGATTGCCACGAGCCAGGGAGCTCCGAGGAGCAGTGAGAGCCAGACGCCTTGCATCTGTCTAGTGTGCCTGCAGCGGGGAGAGCGCCGTAAGGAGAACCGTCAGCGCCGTCCCGCGTTCCGGCTCTGATGGCCCACTCGCGCAGCGACACGACGCAGGTGTATCTCCACGAATTCAATCGATCCAAGGCAATGGAGCCGTCCGGGACAGCCAGAGAAGCAGAAGGAAGTCGACGCGATCGAGCGATCTCGCCGCCGGAGAGCGAATCCGAACAGGAGCGCGAGCACGAGGGTGACAAATGCGGTCTGGAGTGCTACGACAACCGTGATTCCGTCCCCCAAGTTCTGAACTCCACCGTGCACGACGTCCCAGGTCGCAACGAACGGTTCTGCGAGCCATGCAGTTCCTCGTACCTCTCCTGTATGAGGAAGAACCCATCCCAATGGCCTGTCTCGATCCGTTGGACGCTCATGAGGATCCAGATCCCCGCCAGGATGGGTCCGCTCGTGATCGCCACGCGACGGAGTCGTTCCCCGAGCGGAACGCTCCGTTGGGCCATGAGCCACACTGCCGAGATCGGCGCAAGCAAGACTCCCACCGGATACGAGAGGGCGGCAACGGCCCCTGCAATTCCTGCAGTCAGATAGCGCTTCCTGTAAAGCAGCCAAAGACACGCGAGCGTCGCAAACGTGAGCATCGAGAGCGGAAAGACTGCGTAGTAGTAGATCTGTCCCGGAGCGAACGCTGCATAGAACAATGCGGCGGCAGCGGCAGCTCCCGTGCGTCGTTCGAGGAAGGTCGCCCAGAGTAGGACGATGGTCCCGGCTGCAAACAGCCAGGAGATTACGACGGCAGTGCCGCGTAGAGGAAGCCTCGCACGGAAAGAGGTCATATCCATCGCGAGCGATGTCCTCGTAGAGACTGAGCCCCAGCGCGACCATGTCGAGCTCTCCCAAGGGCTGTAGCCAAGCACTGCCGCGACGATCGCGACACAAGCTAACGCGCACACCACCACGAGAAGAGGAACGCGAGCATCGCGCGGAACCCGGGCTCTGTCATCGGGAATCGGCGCGCGAAAAGCATATGGGCCTGGGTCGCCGCGCACTTGAACTCGCCGGCTAGCCGCTCGGGCGAGAGTTCCAGGTGTGCACGGGGTGGTGCATCAGGTGCGCAAACCCGGCACCCCCGGCAACCTGATCCGCATAGCTAAGCCAGTTCCGCTCAACGAAGCGGCCCAAAAAGGCCCATACGGGATTCGAACTCTCCCCGCAAATGGGCCCTTTTCGCTCTCCCGGTCCGTCACCGGTCCGTCACCGGACGAGCTCGCTTGAGCTAGGCGACGAGCCTCGCGTAGTCGAGCTCGACCTCGTCAGCCATGACGTGCGTATAGGTGCGGGCCGTCGTCATGAGGTCGCCGTGGCCGACGACCTCGCCGATTCGGGCCCATGAGACACCGTTAGCGTGGAGCCTCGAAACGAGCCGGTGTCGGAGGTCATAGACGTACTCGGTCGTCGAGGCGATCTACGGGAGCCCGCGACTCTCGCTCCCATTCGAGGGCCTGCTGCTCGTCGGTTACTAGTCGCGGGTAACTCCGGCCTCTCCGGCGGGCACGATAGGCCGATGCCGGACGAGCCGACATTTGACGAGCTCAAAGCAATGCGGGACGCTCTGCCGAGGCTTCCGGGCTGGTCCGTTCGAGCGGAGATGAGCGCTCTCGACCGCGGTGCTCTCGTATTTCGAGGGAATCTCTCCTGAGCTACTCGGCCCGGAGCCACGATGCCGCGCCCTGAACTCGGCCTCAAGATGGCCGTTTCCGACGTGTCCGCGTCCTACCCCATATTGGGGAGGCATTGGGGGGCTCTCGCCAGCAATGCTTCCCGTCCCCGATGACACGTCATGACTTCGAGGCTTGGCTTGACCACCACCTGGACCAGGCGGTTCTCGTCGAGTGGCGAGAGCTCGATGGCGGCTTGGTCACGGACAAGATCTCGATGACGGGTGCATTGTGCAAGGACGGCGAAGGCGAGTATCACGCAGGCGAGGCGCACATTGACCTCGGTGACTTCGAGGTCGCGGATTTCGGAGGCGACGGGGTAATTGTCGAGCTCGCTCAGGAGAACGCTGAGATCTATATCGCGGTGAGCTAGCCCGCCTCACGACGGTCCCCTGTTCGGCCAAACGACGGTTCCGGTGTCTTTAGACGCCTTCGGGGGACACGTCCGCCGCGTTAGTCGTCGAGTCGAACGATGATCGTCCGCGCCTCGTTGAAGCACGTCCGCTCGTCGCATTGCAAGTAACGGGTTCCCGCCGAGCTGATGCACTCGTAGTCGATTCCGTAGTCAAGGCCGCCGTATCTGATGCATCGCCAGTCGAACCTGTCGCTATCAACCATCCCACGCTCGATTTTCTCGGCGACGCTCTCGTTCTCAGTTGACGCGCAACTGGTAACGAGCAGAGCGAGAGCCGTCACCAGGGCGAGCAGACCTGTCCTGACAACCACATGGAGCACGGCGGCCGCGAGTCTAACTCCGGGTCGGGTTAGACGCCGGTCCGTCACCGGTCCGTCACGGGACGAGCAAACTCGGCATACATGACACGGCGATTTGGCTCAACCGAGCCAAACCCTAGTGTCTGAAAAGAGCGAAAAGGCCCATACGGGATTCGAACCCGTGCCGCCGCCGTGAGAGGGCGGTGTCCTAGGCCACTAGACGAATGGGCCGTGCGATAGGCAAGGGTAGCGAAATGCCGCCGCCGGCCAGGCGGGTGTGGGCGTGGCAGCGCCTCGCGCTGGTCGCGTTCGAGCGGCTGATTAGATCGTTGTTTCGGGGTCTCGCGTGTCGAGCCGCTCTTCAAAGTCACGGCGAATGCTCTCCCCACTCGAGAGCACGGTCTCGTACCGTATGCGGCGGGGCGGAAGCTTTACGAGCCGTACGTTCTCGTCACGTTCGCCATGGCAGCGAGCGTATGCAGTGGCCTCGTCGATGGGCCGAAGGCGGTCGCGCTTCCGCTGTCCCCACACGTATTCGGACACCTACCAGAACGACAGCCCGAAAGAAAGCCCACCGGGAGCGAGCCGTACCGCACTTTGCGACGAAAACGACGAGCTCTGGGCGAAGCCGCGTGAGCCGGGCGGTGCCGTCACATCGCGTATCCCGGCTTGCAGCTCCACGGGCTCCAGTCTCGACCGGAGTGGACAAAGTACTCGTGAGCTGCCGCGGCCTGCGCTCGGGCGGTCTGGCCATGGCCGAACAGGCGTCGTTCGGACGAGCCCATTTGGAAGAGGCCGAGGTACTGGCCGTTCTGTGCCGTCGTCGTAAGGCCGGACTCGCACCACGCCACTGCGACTGTGCGATCGAGGACGGGGAATCGGACTCGTGCGTCGAGCCACCGCTCCGGTTCCAGCGCGAACTCCGGGTACACGGTCAACCGCGGTGCCAGCGTGAAGCCCCGTGCCTCTGTGACCTCCTGCAAGCGCTCGAGTGCAGGCCACGGTCGCTCCGGGTTGACGTGGTCGGCGGTCACGGGCGATACGCCGCCCCAGTCGTCGATGCCGGCATCGAGCAGTACGCCGAAATCGTCGCTCAGGTTGGGTGGCGCCTGTACGTGCACGTCCTGCGGCAACAACACACGCGTGAGCGCCATGGCATCGAGATACTCGTCGGCCGGGCATGGCGGCACGTTGTGCATCGTGGTGCCGTCCTTCGGGAGGAAGTTCTGCACGATGACCTCTTGCACATGCCCGTGCCGGCGTGCGACCCCGCGATCGCGACGAGGGCTTTTCCGGTCGCGCCGGTTCTCGCCGATGCCCACGAGGATCCCCGTCGTGAACGGGATGGACAACGCGCCGGCGGCTTCGAGCGTCGCCAGTCTCCGGTCGGGCGTCTTGTCCGGCGAACCGCGAAGGCAGTTGAGGTTGTCGCGGAGCGACTCGATCATCATCCCCTGGCTGGCGGTGACGGATCGCAGCTCGAGCAGTTCGGCTTCGAACAGTGCGCCGGCATTGGCGTGGGGGAGCAGCCCGGTCTCCGTCAGGACGAGGTCGCACATCGCCGCGAGGTAGTCGACCGTCGATGCGTAGCCGTGCTCGTCGAGCCATTCCCCCGCGAGGGTAGCGCTCCTCGGGACGTTCGCCGAGGGTGAACAGGGCCTCGTGGCATCCGGTCGCGGCTCCGCGACGGGCGATTGCAAGGACGTCGTCGGGTGTCAGGTACGGCGCCGTCAGCCGAGCGGGAGGTTGCGCGAACGTGCAGTAGCCGCACTTGTCGCGGCACAGCATCGTCAGGGGGATGAAGACCTTGGGCGAATATGTCACCCGGCGCCCGAACGCTCTGCCGCGCGTCTGTCGAGCGCGGAGCAGGAGCTCATCGGATGGCAGCGCGAGCACCTCGGCGGCATCCATGGGCGCACGCTACTGGCAAGCTGTTGGCCCGCAACCATGGAGGTTCTTGCATGAGCGACGCGAAGCCCACCTTCGGAATGAGCGTGTCGCGCGCGACGTCGACGCCAGCATCGCCTTCTATCGGATGCTGGGGGTACCGATCCCGGAAGAGGCCAACTGGCGTTCGCACCATGTCGGGATCCCGATCAACGGGGGAGATCTCGATCTCGACAGCGTCGAGCTCACCGAGGGCTACGACGACCACTGGGACGGCACCGGCGTGATTCTCATCATGCGGGTTCCCACTCGCGACGCGGTCGACGACACGTACAAGGGAGTGGTCGCCGCCGGCCATCCCGGTCATCTCGAGCCGATCGACGCCTTCTGGGGAGCTCGCTACGCCGTGGTCCGGGACCCGGACGGCAACCACATCGGGATCATGAGCCCGTCGGACGAGTCGCGGGGCGGCGCGCCACCCGTTTGATGGACAGAGTTCCCGAAACGTCTCTATTCACCCGAGTCGGGCAAACTGTCAGTTGCCCGGGCTGAACCGCAACGGGAGCCGGGCGGGTCCCCAGATGCCGACGGTCGGCGGCTTCCACTCGATGGAGCCGTCGACCGTCATGTTCGGCATGCGCCGCGCGAGCAGCGGGAGCGCCTCGGCCAGTTCGGCACGAGCGAGCGCCGCGCCCAGGCAGAAGTGGATGCCGGAGCCGAACGTCAGCTGTGGCGTGTCGCGCTCCTTCGTGATGTCGAATGTCTCGGGCGCCTCCAATGCTTCGTGGTCGAAGTTCGCGCCTGCCAGGCTGATCGCGACCAGGGTGCCGGTAGGGAACAGCACGTCCGCGGTACTCGACGTCTTCGCCCGTGATGCGTACCGTGCCGCGCACCGCTCCGAGGTAGCGCATGGTCTCCTCGACGGCTCGCTTCGCGAGTTCGGGTCGCTCGGCGAGCATCGCCCACTGATCCGGATGCTCGTTGAACAGCGCGACCGCGCACGCGAGCTGGTTGCGGGTCGTGTCGGTCCCCGCCATCAGCACGGCTTCCGCCAGCCCGACCAGATCGTCGGTGTCGAGCCGGTCGCCTGCCTCCTCGATCGCGATCAGGTCGCTCAACAGGTCGTCGGCCGGCCGCGACCGCCGCTCGTCGACCATCGCCCGCACGTACGAGTCCAGCTCGTTACGCGGCGTCGATGCGGTCCATGTCGTTCTCGAGGTCGTTGTTGAAGATGCGGAAGATGTCGCGTCGCCCAGTAGGAGAACAGCTTCCAGTCCTCCTTGGGTGCGCCGAGCAGCTCGCAGATGATCGGGATCGGATACGGCTCGCAGATGTCCTCGACGAGCTCGCAACGTCCGACAGGCGCGACCTTGTCGACGAGGCCGTTGATCACCTCGCGCATGAAGGGGCGCAGCCGGTCGGCCGACTTGGGCGTGAACGCCGGGGCGACGAGCCGTCGCAGGCGCGCGTGCTCGTCCCCGTCGACCGAGAGGATCGATTGCCTTCGACGCTCGACGAACCTCGACTCGTCGACGCCCTGCATTTGCGTGATGAGTGAGAGCGCTGACAAGAACCGGCGGTCGCGGAGGATGGCGGTCACGTCCTCGTGGCGGGTGACGATGTAGCCCATAGGCGTGCGGCCAGCCAGTGGCCCTCGCGTGCCTCCGCGAGGACAGCGAGTGCCTCGACACGGTCGAGATCGATCAGCTCGACCTCGGGCAGCTCCAGATCGTGCACCGAGACAGACACTTTGCTTCCCCCTTCGTGGTATCATTATCGCGATCAGACGGTCGAGACCGCACATGACGAGCTCACGCATCACCGTCGGGGACGGGTGCCGGACCGTGACGTGGGCGCCGCGCTTGTATGCGGCGGCGAGGGCGCCGATGCCGCTGGAGTCAATGAACGTCACGCCTTCGACGTCGAGGGTCACGCGGTCGTGGCTTCGCTCGATGACCTCGGTGAGGGCGTCCCGGAGCTGCGGTGCGGTGCTCTGGTCGACGTAGCCCGTCAGCACGATCACCGGGTCGCGCCCGGAGAAGTCGATCGAGATCTCCAGGGGTTCGGGCTCCGCCATCGCCTCCATCATGTCCTGTCCCCCTCGGGGCTCACTATACGGTGTGCCGGAAGCCGGTACCGCGGCGGCAAGACTCACTTCCCGTGATCCGTCCGATCGACGCGGGCGACGTCGACCGTGCGCGGCGCTGCTCGGTCGCCTTCCGGCTTTGTTCGGCATGCCTGAGGTGAACGAGCGCTACGTCGAGAGCCTGCATCACCTGCCGGCCTGGGTAGCCGTTGTCAAGCGCTTGGAGTTGACCTCGAACTCCGGGGAGAAACGGGTGCGTCATAGCACCCGTTTCCATCCAACATTCGAGACGCGGCGGGGGTCAGGCGGTGATGTCGCCGGCGGCGGCTCGGTCGACGAGCCACACGACGCGGTCGGCGGTGACCCGGGACGCCGGCGGCTCGGGTCGGCCTCGTGCACCCGGCGGACCGCCTCGCGCTTGTCCTCGCCGGCGACGGTCAAGACCACGAGCCGCGCCCGAGCGATGCCGGCGAACGTCAGCGTCATGCGCGGCAGCCTGTTGTTGTGGAGCGGGTCCTCGTTCATCACGACCAGTCGTCCTGGGTCGGCCTCTAACGCGGCGGAGCGAGGAAAGAGCGACGCCGTATGGCCGTCCGGACCCAACCCCAGGTGGACGAGGTCCAACCTGCCGAGCTCACCGATGCGCAACTGGTAGGGATCGGACCCTCCTCGCAGCGCATCGGATACGTCGCGTTCGCGGCGCCGACGCGGTCGAGGAGCGCTTCGCGTGCCAGCCGGTAGTTCGAGTCCTGGTCTCGAGCGGCACGCATCGTTCGTCGCCCCAGTAGAAGTCGACCTTCCACCAGTCGATCTGGGTGCCGGTGTTGTCGGCGAGACGCTCGTAGCACGCCGAGCTGTCGAGCCACCGGACAGCGCGACCGAATAGCCGTCGTTGGGGCGGCGTGAACGCACTCGACGCGCTCGGTGAACGCCGGCGATACGTCGTCCACGACGACGAGCTCCCCGTACATCGCGGGAGAACGTACCCGGCGAGGGTGCCGGGCCGTGGCGCCGCTATCCGTTCCTCAGCGCGTCGGCCTTGGTCTCGAGGCTGGTGATCAGCTCGTCGAACGACTTGGAGAACGAGGCGACCCCCTCCTCCTCGAGGGTCCTCGTGACGTCGCGCATGTCGACGCCCGCCGCTGTCAGCCGGTCGATGACCGCGTCGCGGCCCGGAAGGTCCGCGTCGACCGTTCGCGCGAGCCCGCCATGGTCCTCGAACTGCCCGAGGGTCGTGTCGGGCATCGTGTTGACCGTGTCGGGACCGATCAGGTTGTCGACGTAGAAGGTGTCGGGGTACTCGGGGTTCTTTGTCGACGTCGACGCCCACAGCGGCGCTGCACCCGCGCGCCCTTGGCCGCGAGCTGCTTCCACCGGTCGGTCACGCAGCGCTGCGTGAACAGCTCGTATGCCAGCTGCACGTTGGCGACAGCGGCCTTGCCTCGCATCGCGAGGGCCTCGTCCGTGCCGATCGCTTCGAGGCGGCGATCGACTTCGGTGTCGACGCGGCTCACGAAGAACGACGCGACGCTGGCGATCTTGGAGACGTCGCCACCCGTCGCGTCCAGCGCTTCGAGCCCCTGCATGTACGCCTCGATCACCTCTCCATAGCGCTCGAGGCCGAACAGCAACGTGATGTTGATGTTGATGCCCTCGCTGAGGCACTGCCGGATGGCTGGCAGCCCTTCGGCGGTGCCCGGGATCTTGACGAACAGGTTCGGCTCGTCGATCTGCTGCCACAACTGGCGGGCGGCCTCGACGGTGCCCTGCGTGTCGCGGGCAAGCTGTGGCGCGACCTCGACGGACACGAAGCCGTCGCCCCCGTTGCAGCCCTCGGCGACGGGTCGCAGGATCGCGAGCGCATCTTCGATGTCCTGCTTCACGAGCTCCCAGTAGGACTCCTCGACGGTGTGCCGTCGTCGACGAGCTTGCGGAACTGGTCGTCGTAGTCGGCGGAGCCCGCGATCGCCTTGGCGAAGATCGTCGGGTTGGACGTGATGCCGCGCACGCCTCGTTCCACCCACCGCTTCAGCTCGCCGGACGTGATCCAGCCCCGCTTGAGGTTGTCGAGCCACGGGCTCTGCCCGAACTCCTGGTACAGCTCGTGCAGCCGTCCCATCACTCCTCCTCGTCGAGCTCGGCCAGCAGCTGGCGGGCCCGCTCGGCGACGTTCGCCGCCGTGTAGCCGAGCTTCTCGAGCGCGACGTTCCCGGGCGCAGACGCGCCGAACCGGTCGATCGACACGCTGTCGTCGGCCCACCGATCCCAGCCGAACGACGTCGCTGCCTCGACGGCGAGGGTCGGCACGTCGGTGGGCAGCACCTCCTCCTGGGCGTCGTCGTCGAGCGCTTCGAACAGCGTCCAACTCGGCATCGACACGACGCGCACGAGCAACCCGTCGGCCTCGAGCAGCGGCTTCGCGTCGAGGCACACCGCCACCTCGGATCCGGTGCCGATCAAGACCAAATCGAAGTCCTCCTGCGGCGTCGACGCCGTCGCTGTCGGTCACGACGTACGCCCCGCGCAGCAGACCCTGGCTTGCTCAGGTGTGACCACGACGCGGGAGGTCCTGGCGGGTGAGGACCAGGCCGGTCGGCCCGCCGCTCTCGACCGCCACTTGCCACGCGACTGCGGTCTCGTTGGCGTCCGCGGGTCGGATGACGCGGAAGCCCGGCATCGCCCGCACGGCCGCGAGCTGCTCGATCGGCTGATGCGTCGGCCCGTCCTCGCCGAGGCCGACCGAGTCGTGCGTCCAGAGTAGATGACCTTGGCCTGCTGATCGCAGACAGCCGCACGCCGCCGCGCATGTAGTCGCTGAAGACGAAGAACGTGCCGCCGACGGGGATCACGCCACCGTGCATCGCCATGCCGTTCATCGCGGCAGCCATGCCGTGCTCGCGCACGCCGAAGTAGATCTGGCGGCCGCCGGGCTCGTCCGTGGACTGCACGCCGTGATCCTTGATGACCGTGCCGGTGTTGCCGGTGAGGTCGGCGCCTCCCGCCGATGAGCCCCGGGACGACGTCCACGAGCGCCTGGATGCACGCGCCGCTCGCCTTGCGGGTCGCGACCTTGTCGCCGACCGGCCAGGTCGGCAGCTTGGTCCCCCAGCCGTCGACGCCGGTGCCGGCAAGGCATGCCTCCCGCGCCGCCCGATCGATGCCGAGCGACCGAGGCGCTTCTCCCATTCCTCACGCGTCGGCCGGCCTCGCCGGCCAGCTCGCGGTAGAGCGCGAGCACGTCCTCGGGCACGCAGAACGTCTCGTCCGGCGGAAGCCCGAGGATCTCCTTCGTGACGCGTACCTCGTCCTCGCCGAAGGGGTTGCCGTGCGCGTACTCCGTGTCGGTGTACTTCGGTGACGGCCAGCCGATGTGGCTGCGCAGGATGACGAGGACGGAGCGTCGTCGACCGCCATGGCACGGCGGAGCGCGGCTTCGAGGGCTTCGGTGTCGTTGGCGACTTCGCCGATGTTGTCGACGTGCCAGCCGTATGCCTCGAAGCGCTTGCCGGCGTCGTCGCTGTAGCTCAGCTCGGTCGGACCGTCGATCGTGATGTGGTTGTCGTCGTAGACGTAGACGAGCCGGCCGAGCTTCAGGTGTCCGGCGAGTGATGCGGCTTCGTGGCTGATGCCCTCCTCGAGGCACCGTCGCCGGGATGACGAACGTGTGGTGATCGCACGCATCAGTGCCGAACCGGCTGCGCAGGTAGCGCTCGGCGATGCCCATGCCGACGCCGTTGGCGAAGCCCTGCCCGAGCGGCCCGGTCGTGACCTCGACGCCGAGGGTGTGATGTGCTTCGGGATGGCCCGGCGTTTTCGAGCCCCACTGGCGGAACTGCTTGAGGTCGTCGAGCGTGAGATCGCCCGTCCCCGTGAGGTAGAGCATCGAGTAGAGGAGGATCGACGTGTGCCCGTTCGACAGGATGAAGCGGTCGCGGTCCGGCCAGTCCGGATCCGAGGCGTCGTAGCTCATGATGCGGGTCCACAGGACGTGGGCGAGCGGTGCCAGCGCCATGCCGGTGCCCGGATGCCCGGCGTTCGCGGCCTGCGGTCCGTCCATGCACAGGCCGCGGATGACGTTGATCGCTCGCTGCTCGAGGTCGGCCCTCGTCTCCGTCGCCGTCATGCGCGCGACCCTACCCACCGAGGCCGCGCCGCAGGCCGTCCGTGCGAGGGTGGCGTGCTGGAATGTCGCCGTCGCGGTCCGCCAGGCCGCAGGCGACATGAGCGGAGCACCCTATGGTGCGGAGCGGATCGACAACTCAGTCCGGAACAGCAGGACCGACGCGGTGAAGCCGTGCAGGAAGCTGCGAGCGCCGATGGGGCCGATCTCGCCGGCGCAGAACATCCCGGCGGTGGCGCCGCCGGCCACGGCGCATTGACGATCTCGGCATCGTGGTCGGGGCGCCGAACAGGTGCGTGCCTCGGCCGTTGCACGTGAACACGAGCGCGCCGGTCGCGCGCCGGCCGGCCAGGAGCTCCCGTAGATCCTCGTCGGCCGACTCCGCGTCGCGGACCTGGAACTGGACGGTCGAGCCGACCTCCACCTCGTCACCGACCGCTATGGCTCCGACGTCGCGGTCGCCGCCGAGCACGGTGCGGATGAGGAAGTCGCCGCGTTCGAAGTCGACCTTGTGCTCGTCGATCACGCGGCCCAGATGGATGCCGCGCTGGGCGAGGGCGCGCTCGTCGGGCCCGAGCCTCTCGAGCAGCTCCACCAGTCGCTCGAGCGCGGGCCGGCCCGCCAGCTCGTAGATCGATTCGCCTTCGCACCTGGTGACGGTCATCGGGTCCCCGATCGGACGGCATCCCTGCGACACGACGGAGCCGCGTCGTCACCGCGTGGGACAGCAGCGCGCCCACGGCGCCGCCGGTGTAGACCTCGTCGTCGAGCACGAGCCGGTTGCCACCGGGACCGCGGGCGGCGGACGCGAGACCGCCGATGACCCGCAGTTGCGGGACGCCTCGGGTGGCCTCGAGGAAGCTGTCGGTCGGGATCGTGAAGGGATCGGCGACGAGCACGAGCGTGCGAGGCGTCGTGTCGCCGGCCGCCGCGGGCAGGCCACCGAGCACCCACCGCTCGACGTCGCGCGCGGATCGATGCGCACCGGGATGACGGGCGCGGCGAGACGGGCGGCCCAGAGCTGATCGCCGGCTGCTCTTCGACCTCACGGTCACCGCCGACGACCGACACGGCGGTGGTGCCGAAGAGCGTGGTCGGCTGCAGCATCTCGCGACGGCGCCGGCGATGTCCTCGAGCGCGCCCCGTTGGCGCGGTGACGAAGAGCACCGCCAGGTCCGGCGCCTCGCCCAATGCTTCGACGACCTGGCCGACGACCTCACCCATCGCGTGGGTCGCGATCGGATGCTCGGACATGGCGGCGGCGAACCGGCATCTCAGTCGACCGGAGGCAGGAGGGTGTAGGGCACGATCATCTCGCCCGCCGTCGATACGGCAGTGCGCCTCGACCGAGCCATAGTCGGCGAACTCGAGCTCCGCCCGCACGAGCCGGTAGTTGAACTTGCCCGGCTCGACGGAGGGCATGCACGTTGCGAGCCACCTGCTCGCCGTCTCGCTTATAGATGACCTCGAGAGCTGCTTCGCCGTCGTGGTCCGGTGGGCAGTGGACGAGCACGACGAGATGGGGCGCCAGCGTCAGCGGCACGGCCCCGCCGCGACCGAGAACTTCACGCCCCCGAGGTCGATGCGAGTCGACGGGTCCCGGCACCTCTCGGAGCTGGATGTCCTCGATGAAGACCGCGGCGATGATGCGCATGGCGGGACGCTAACCGACCACTCGGCCCTCACCCAGGTGGCCTCGACCGCGAGTTCGGGACCGAGGCGACGAGGTCGGCCCGGCGACCCGGCTGATCGCGCCGCGGTCGGCGAGCCCGAGCAGCGTGCCGGCGTAGCCGCGGCGACTTCGTCCTCGAGCAACGACTCCGCGTGGTGCACGACGTTGGGAATGGCTGTGTCCATGGTCACGCCGAGCCGGCGAGCGTGCCGTCAGCCAGGCGGGGGGCGGTGCCGTCGAAGGTGATGTGCACGTCGTCGCCGACTTGCCACGGCCCATGCCACCGCGTCGGTGACGAGCACGACGCGGTGGGCACCCTTGGCCCGGAACACCAGTGCGAGCACCGCAGGATGGACGTGCACCAGGTCGGCGATCAGCGACACGGCCACGCGGCCGTCCGTGAGCGCCGCGCCGATCAGACCCGGCTCGCGATGGTGCAGCGGTCATCCCGTTGAAGCAGTGGGTCACCAGCCGGGCGCCCGCGCCGAACGCGTCGACCGCCTCCTCGTAGGTGGCGGTCGAGTGACCCAGGGCGACCAGCACGCCTCGGCTCAGCTGCGAGATGGCGTCGCGCCGCGCTGCCTCGGGCGCCAGGGTTCACGAGGCACGAGGGGAGGCAGGCTGGCCAGCCACTGCTCGGTCGGCCGCACGGATCCAGCCGGCCGGATGCGCGCCGGGTGCGCCGCCGAGGAACGGCCCTTCGAGATGCGCGCCGGCGATCGTCGGCCGGCCCACCCTCGTCACCTCGAGCGTGCCGCGCGCCGCGGCGATGCGAGCCAGCGGCGCGGCGTACGAGTCGAGAGGCGCGGTGACGAGCGTCGGGCACCAGGTGGTGACGCCTTGGGCGAGGAGAGCGCCGTCGAGTTCGTCCCACTCGCCGCCGTGGCCCGACGTCCATCGCCCCCACGCCGTTGACTTGGAGATCGATGAAGCCGGGCGCGAGCGTCCGGTCGGGAGCGAGGCCGTCCGTCGCGATCACGGCGATCCGCCCGTCGTCGACCTCCACGACGGCGGGGCCGCGATCCCCTTCGGGCATGACGACCCGGGCGGCCCGCAGCCGATCCACGGCCCGGTCTTACACCCCCGCGGGTTCCTTCAGCTTCACGCCCATGGCGCACCGAGAGCCAGCGAAACCGTCGCAACAGACGATCAACGGCCATGCCAGATCGATTTCGCCGCGGTTCGAACGCGAACTTGGCAGACGTCGGAGCGGCGTGGTGGTTGTTGTGCAGACCTTCGCCGACCGGTGAGCAAGGCCAGCCATTGGAGGTTCGTGGCGGTGTTGGGGTATGGACGGTCGCCGAAGGTGTGAGTCACCGCATTCACCGCAGCATTCAGCCTGAGGTACGAACCCGCATGGATGCCCGCGGCCAGCAGCCCGACGCGCGGGCCGAACACGACCACGAGCAGGAGATGCCGATGGCCAGGCCCAGCCACGCTCGATCGAAGAGCGCCCGGTCCCACCGGTCGGCGGCAAGTCACGTGCGTAGCGACGGACCTGCTCGGGGTCGGTTGCGACTTTGCGGTACAGCCCGACGTTGCCCAGTTGGACGTGGTCCAGCCGAGGAGCTTCGGGGAGTGCGGATCACCCTCGACGTCGGTGTAGGCGTGGTGCTTGCGATGCACGGCCACCCATTCCCGCGGACGGATGCCGGTCGTCATCCACAGCACCGGCCGGAACAGGAACAGCAGCCACGGTCGCATGGTGACCGCCCGGTGCGACAGCGTGCGGTGCAGGTACAGCGTGGTCACGAGCGTGGCCACCTGGCACACGGCGAACCCGACGATCAAGGCCAGCAGGAGGGAGCTCATGGACTTGACCGTCTACCTACCGACTGGTAGGTAGACAAGGAGGGCCATGTGTCCACCGGCGGCAATTCGACGCGAGAAGCAATCCTGGATGAAGCGACTCGCCGCTTCGCGGAGTACGGCTATGACGGCACCTCGCTGAACGACATCGCCGGCGCCGTCGGCATCCGCCGGCCCAGCCTGCTGCACCACTTCGCCTCGAAGGAAGCTCTCTACCGAGAGGTCTTCGAGGTGGCGATGGCGGACTGGTTCGAGCGAGTCGAGAAGGCGGTCGCGGAGCCGACGCTCCAGGAGGGGTGGAGCAAGGTCGACCACGTGCTGCGGGCCGCGTTCGAGTTCTTCAAGGCGAACCCGGACTTCGTGCGGCTCGTGCGCCGCGAGGCCCTCGACAGCCAGAACCACCTGGGCGTGGACATCGGCGCCGCCCTGCGGCCTCAGTTCGAGCGCGCCGTGGCGTACTTCGACCGGGGGATGGAGGAAGGCATCTTCCGTCGTCACGACCCCGAGCAACTGATCCTCACGGGCTACGGCGCGCTGCTCAGCTATTTCAGCGACGTGCCGTTCATGGTCGGCCTCCTCGATCGCAACCCGCTCTCGGACGCCGCGCTCGATGCCCGCTTCGAGCACATCCGCGACTTCGTGCGCGCCGCCCTCCAACCCTGACGGCGCCCTGATCCCGTCCCCATCCGACCCTCCATGGGGATCGCACGTGCATCTGCGTGTCGTTTTGACACGTCAATGCACGTGCGACGACCGGTCGGCGAAAAAGGCGAGCGCGGCGCGAACGAGGGCGTCGACCGCGTTGCGGTTCTCGATGACGGACTCGGCGCGGAACGACCAGGTTCCGTCGGGTCGCTGTCCGAGCGCCGGCTGCAGGCCGTAGCGCGGGCCCATCGCGGTCTTCTCCGCGCGCCGAACAGCGGCCCACACGACGCCGATTCCGAACGCGACCTCTATGCCCTTGGCGAACCGTCCCTCGCGTGCCAAGTCGACGAGCCGGAGCGCGTCGAGTCCGAGACGGGCTTCGGTGCGGACCTGCTCGACCCAGGGACCGGCTTCGTCCTCGAGTCCGGGAGCCGCGCACTCCGACGCCGCCGTCAACCACTCCCGCAACGACGCGACCACGCTCGCCCAACCCTCGTCCTCGTCGATCCACTCGACCGCCTGCTCCGCCAGCGCTTGGGGGACCGCGCCGTCGCACGCCTCGGCAAACACCCGCAACTGCATCGCCTCGGCCTCGGCTGCCCACTCGCTCAACGGGTCGTCGCCCCGGAGCCATGCCGCGATCGAAGCGAGCGGCAGTTTGGACGCACGCGGTTGCACGAGCGGATTGGCCAGGTAACCGCAGCATTCGTCCGCCAATCCGGCCTCACGTCCCCACAGCGGCCCCATGTGCAGCCGGTCGGTCATGATGCCGTCGTTCACCGGATAGTTGTCCCACAACAGCGGAGCGCGACCGCCGAGCGCTGCGGCCCGCGCCTGTGCCTCGGCGACCGTGATGGCCGCGTTCATCACGGCGTCGCCGGTCCACGCGATCGCGACGTCGTCCGGCACGCGCTCGGCCAATGCGGTGAGATACGGAGTCGGCGAGCGCCCGACGTACTCGGTCGGCACGAACACGAGTGCGGCGCGGTCGCCGAGATGCTCCCGTAGCCAGGTCGTCAGCGCCGCGTGCGCGATGCCTTGGTCCGCGCCACCGAAGGGGATGTCGTCGAGCGCGAGGCACACGAGATCGACGCCGACACCGACGACCTGGTCGACCTTGGCGGCGAGGGCGGCCCGGTCGTCGACAGCGCCGAAGTCCATCGACAGCCCGGGGGAGATCCCGAACCCGACTTGCAGCGTCTTCTCGGCGGCGAGTCGCGCGAACCCGTCGAGTGTCGGCTGTCGTAGGGCGAACGCCAGTCGATGCGATGCTTCGGGTCGTCCTTCGGCGCGTAGACGTAGTGGCGCATGCCGCGCTCGTGGCAGAAGCGCATCACGTCGGCGCGCTCGTCCCACGTCCACGGCCGCCCGTAGAAACCCTCGATGATCCCCGCCACGGCCCATGCCATAGGCGGCGACGTTACGCGCCTCTCCTACGATGTCGAGCCGATGCCCACCCTGTCAGAGGCGGACTCGAAGCGGCTGCTCGCGGCCCACGGCGTGCCCGTGCTCGACGAGCGAAGCGTGACGAGCGCGGACGACGCGGCCCACGCGGCGAACGAGCTCGGCTTTCCGGTGGTGGCCAAGCTGTGCGGCGCGGCGATCGCGCACAAGACCGAGCGAGGTCTCGTCCGCCTCGGACTCGCAGACGAAGGAGCCGTGCGCACTGCGACGAAGGAACTGCTCGCGGCCGCACGAGCCGAAGACGGCGATGTCGCCGTGCTCGTCGCGCCAATGGTGTCGGGCACCCGCGAGCTGATCGCGGGTCTCGCTGACGACCCGACCTTCGGCCGGACGGTGATGCTGGGGGTCGGTGGGATCCTCGCCGAAGCGGTGGGCGATGTGACGTTCCGGCTCGTGCCGATCACGGCCGCTGATGCCGAGGACATGATCGACGACCTCGCCACCCAACAGCTCTTCGGTCCGTTCCGCGGCGAGCCGGCGATCGACCGGACGAAGTTGGTCGATGTACTCGTCGGTCTGTCCGACGCCGCGGTCGCGCATCCCGAGATGGCCAGCGCTGATGTGAACCCGCTGATCGTCGTCGACGGTGTGCCGGTCGCTGTCGATGCGTTGGTCGAGGTACACCAATGAGCACGACGAAGCGGGACTTCGCTGCGCTGTTCGATCCCAAAGGCGTGATCGTCGCCGGTGCATCGTCGCATCCGGGCAAGTTCGGGTTCGTCGCGCTGCACAACCTGCTCGCGGCCGGCTACAAGGGCAACGTCTTCGCCACCAATCTCGAAGGCACGCCGGTGCTCGGCCTCGACACCGTGGCCGACATCGACGAGCTGCCCGATGGAGAAGCGGACCTCGTGTTCGTCTGCACGCCGGCCAGGACGAACATCGAGCTGCTGCGCAAGTGCGCGGCCAAAGGTGTGCGCGCTGCGTTCCTCACGTCCGCCGGCTACGGCGAAGCGGGGCCCGAAGGAAAGGCGGCGCAAGACGAGCTGGTCCGCGTTGCCGGCGCGCTCGGAATCCTCCTCGCCGGGCCGAACGGGCAAGGTGTCATCTCGACCCCGGCGAGCATGTGCGCGCAGATCGTCGCGCCGTATCCGCCGCCGGGGCGCATCGGCATCGCCAGCCAATCGGGCAACTTCGTGTCGAGCTTCATGAACTACGCGCGGCACTACGGCGTGGGTGTGAGCCGGGCGGTCAGCGCTGGCAATGCGGCTGCAGTGACGGTCCCCGACTTCCTCGATTACTACGCAGACGATCCCGAGACCGACGTCGGTCTCGCCTACGTCGAAGGCATCACCGACGGGCGCGCCTTCTTCGAACGAATGCGATCTGTTGCGGAGCGGATGCCGCTCGTGGTGGTGAAGGGCGGCACGTCCGATGTCGGGGCCCGCGCTGCGGCGAGCCACACGGGCAGCCTCGCCACAGACGATCGCGTCTTCGACGGCGCATGCCGTCAAGCCGGTGTCGTGCGCGCCGCGACGATCGAAGAGGCCTACGAAGCCGCGGCGACGTTTGCCACACAACCGTTGCCCGAGGGGCCCAACGTGTGCGTCGTGTCGACTGCCGGCGGCTGGGGCGTCGTCACAGCGGACGCGATCAGCCGCACCGCGCGGCCTCACGTTGCTTCCGCTTCCCGACGACCTGAAGGAAGAGCTCGACCGACACCTTCCGCCTCGCTGGAGCCGCAACAATCCAATCGACATGGCCGGCGGCGAGACGAAGGACACCATCCCGACGGTGCTCGAGGTCGCGGCGCGCCATCCCGCGGTAGACGCCGTCGTCTTCCTCGGCATGGGCATCCAGGGCAACCAGGGGCGCATGGAGCAGGAAGGGCCGTTCTATCCGGGCCACGGCCTCGAACGGATCGTCGGCTATCACGAACGACAAGACCGCCGCTTCACCGAGACGGCCGCCGCGCTCTCGAAGGCCATCGGGAAGCCGATCCTCACGGCCACTGAGCTCGCGATCACCGACCGCGCCAATCCTGCGGTCGCGGGATGCCGCGAGAGCGGCGAGCTCTGCTACGCGTCGGCCAACCGCGCGGTGACCGCGCTCGGCCACCTTTGGACGTACGCGCGCTACCGGCAACGACGATCAGATTGACCTCGGCTTGACCCGCTGGAGCGTGCTCGTCACAGCGCTCGCGGTCGTGCTCGTCGCATCGACCGCGATCGCCGTGCAAGCGGAGCGAGCGCCGGACGCCGCGGCCTCGTCGGGCGTGCGAACCGCGGCAACACCGGTGCTGTCTGCGCGCCGCGAGCCGGAGCTCATCGCGGCGCCGGTAGGGGACCGGCGGCTCGCCGCACACTTGAACGACCTCGTGAGCAAGACGCCCGGGTCGTCGTGTCTCACCGTCGCGGTCGACGGCCGCGTCGTGTTCGGTTCGAATGCGACGACCCCGCTGATCCCGGCATCTGTCCAGAAGCTCGCAACTGCAGACGCGGCGTTGGCGAAGCTGGGTCCGAACACGTTGCTGACAACGTCGGTGAGGAGCAGTGCACCCCTGGCCAACGGAGTCGTCGACGGCAATCTCTGGCTCGTCGGCGGTGGCGATCCGCTTCTCATGACCGACGCCTACGCGCAGCACTTCAAGAACCAACCGGTCACGCGCACGTCGTTCGAACAGCTCGCGGACCAAGTCGTCGCGGCGGGCGTCCATGAAGTGCGCGGCAGCGTCGTGGGCGACGACTCTCGCTACGACCGGATGCGCGCGGTGCCGCAGTGGATCAGCGAGGACATCACTCCACGTGACGTCGGACCGCTCGGCGCCCTGATGGTGAACGACGGCCTGACGCAGTTCCCGCCGAGCTTCAACGCGCGCACACCGAGCGAAGCCGCCGCGGCCGACCCCGCTCAGGAAGCGGCGAACCAACTCACGCAACTCCTTCAGGCGCGTGGTGTGATCGTCTCCGGTCCGGCGCAATCGGGCGCAGCACCGCAGAACGCCACTGAGATCACCAAGCTCGACTCTCAGCCGATCGATCAGATCGTCGCCGAGATGCTCAGGGACAGCGACAACGAGACAGCGGAGCTCCTGACGAAGGAGATCGGTCTGCACGACACGAGCGCGGGAACCACTGCCAACGGCATCGCCGTTATCCGTCAGACACTCCAAGATCGCAACCTTCCAGTCGACGGAACCGCGCAGGTCGACGGCTCGGGACTGGCGCGCGACGACCAAACGACGTGCTCGTCGGTCCAAGCGCTGCTCGATGCGGACGGTCCCGGGTCGATCTTGGCCAAAGACCTGCCGGTGGCCGGACAGACGGGCACGCTCGCGGAACGCTTCCTCGGTACGCCGATCGTCGGTCAGCTACGCGCCAAGACCGGCTCGCTCAACCAAGTGACGGCGCTGGCCGGGTACGTGCAGACGGCGCGCGGATCTCACGTGAGCTTCGCGTACATCGTCAACCTGCCTCCGCCGAAGCTGATCACGGAAGACGACATCGCGCTGGGGGACCAGCTCGGCGGCATCCTCTTCCAGTATCCGGAGACGCCGGACATCGACGCCCTAGGACCGAAGAGCGGCTGATGGAGCTGCCGATGTTTCCGCTCGGCACGGTGCTGTTTCCGAGCTTGTTCCTGCCACTTCACGTGTTCGAGCCGCGCTACCGCGTGCTGGCCCGTCATTGCATGGACGGCAGTCGTGAGTTCGGCGTCGTCTTGATCGAACGGGGAAGCGAGGTCGGCGGCAACGACGTCCGCACGTTCGTGGGCACCGTCGCGCAAATCCTCGATGCGACCGAACTCGACGACGGCCGTTGGGTTCTCGGAACCGTCGGCACCCGTCGAGTGCGAGTTCACGAGTGGTTGAGCGACGACCCGTATCCCCGGGCCGACGTCGAGGACTGGGTGGACGGCACCGTCGAAGGAGACCTGATGCCCGCGTACGACACGGCGCGGTCGGTGTTGCGACGCGTGCTCGCCCTCAAAGCCGAGCTCGCGGAGCCCGCGGTGGATGCGACCATCGGGCTCAGCGACGACCCTGCACTCGGGTCCTATCAGGTCTCGGCCGTGGCGCCGTTGGGACCGGCGGATCAACAGGAGTTGCTGACCGCTCCGGACCCGAGTGCGCGCCTGTCGCGGCTGATCGAGCTGCTGGGCGAGGAGGAGATGTTCCTGCGCACGCGTTTGCACATGCAGTAGCCGGGTCTCCACTGACGTCCGATCGCTTGCGCGTTGTTCGCTGTTCGCGTAGGCAATGCGGTGCCATGGCCTCGAATAGTCCCGTATCAGATCAGCCGAAGACCGTCCCACAGGTGGTGACGGAGCTGCGGGACCTGCTGATCGCCTACGGCAAACAGGAGACGATCGAGCCTCTGAAGGGGTTGGGGCACTTCGTGGGCTTCGGGCTCGCCGCTGCGATCGTCGGTGCCACGGGCATTCTCATGCTCACGCTCGGCACGATGCGCGTGCTGCAAACCCACACGGGTGGGAGCCTGGGCGGCAACTGGAACTGGGTTCCGTACGTCGCCGGGCTCGTCGTGCTCGGCGCCCTGATCGCGCTCGCCGTGAGCAGGATCAATGTGAAGGGGGCGAGAAAGTCGTGACGAGGGAGCGAAGCGAACGAGGCATGCCGGGCGTGCGAGCGCCAGCGAGCCGGACGGCGATGGGGTATGGGGGCGCAGCCCCCACGAAGACATGAACGCCGTCCCGGAAGAAATTGGGCCTGAGGACATCGAGCGGAAGTTCCGCGAGTTGCAATCCGACGTCGTCGGCACAGTCGGTGCGGAGGTCCGGTCGTATGCGATTGCCGCAGGCGCGGTGCTCTTCATCTCGGTCATCACCGTCGCGTACGTAGTCGGACGCCGCCGTGGACGGAAGCGATCGACCGTCGTCGAGATCCGGCGCATCTGACGTGGGGCGCCTGACATGTGGCGTCTGATCGCGCCTCGCGTTCGCCGGTATGCGTGGCGCAGGGGCGTCGCGGAGGGCCGGCACGCGTGGTTCTCGGTGTGGCTCGTCGTCGGGGCTGCACAGTTGATTCGCCGCTTCACTGTCGCCCGGCCGGTCATCGAACGAATGGAGCTGCGGAAGGGCGAGACCATCATGATCAGCGACTTGGGTCGTCGCGACGAGACCTAGCCTGTCCCACCGTGAAGGTGGTGCTGCGCAACCCGCGTCGCGAGCTCGATGTGCCGGCGCCCATCTCCGTGATCGCGTTGCTCAACCGCCTCGACTTGAACCGAGAGTCCGTTCTCGTCATCGAGGGGGACATGCTCGTTCCCGGCGACGCCGTCCTCGCCGGCGACCGGCAGGTGGAGATCCGACCGGTCATCTCGGGCGGCTTCAGATGAAGTGCCGGGTCTGCCGCAGTCCCGCGGTCATCGACGTTCGCCGTCAGAACGCCGGCTACTGCTCCGAACACTTCTTGCGCATGTGCTGCGACCAGGTCGCGAAGACCATTGACGAGTTCTCGATGATCGAGCCCGGCGAGCGCGTGCTGGTGGCGGTCAGCGGCGGCAAGGACTCGCTCGCCTGCTGGGACATCCTGCGACGCCTCGGCTACGACGCGGACGGCTTCGTCATCGGTCTGGGGATCGGCGACTACTCGGACGAGTCCAGCCGGTACGCGCGTGCCTTTGCCGACGAACGCGGGCTCACACTTCTCACGTGCGACCTCCGCCAGGAGTACGGCTTCGATGTCCCGGCGGCCGCGACCGCTACTCGCCGGGTGCCGTGCTCGGCGTGCGGGTTGTCGAAACGCCACCTGTTCGACAAGGCGGCCCGTGACAACGGCTACGACATCGTTGCGACCGGCCACAACCTGGACGACGAGGCGGCAGTGCTCTTCGGCAACGTCTTGCGGTGGCAGACCGAGTACCTCGGTCGTCAGTTGCCTGTGCTTCCTGCGCGCAACGGCTTTCCGCGCAAAGTGAAGCCGTTGGTGAGGCTCAGCGAGCGCGACATGGCCGCATACTGCGTGCTGGCCGGGATCGACTACATCGTCGAAGAGTGTCCGATGGCTGCCGGCAACAAGCACCTCCGCTACAAGGAGGCGCTCAACCAGATCGAGGCCCAGTCGCCCGGCTCGAAGCTCGACTTCTACGTCGGCTACCTGAAGCGCGCGTCGTTTCGCTTCGTTCCGGACGCCGAAGCCGAGCAGGGGAATCTCGCGCCATGCGAACGATGTGGGGCGCCGACGACGGACCGGTTCTGTGCCTTCTGCAAGTTGGTCGAACGCACGAGCGGCGCGGAGCCGGTGCAGTTGCGGACGACGTCCTGATGGCAGAAGAGTTCCGTCCCGGCGACAAGGTGTTGCTCGTCGACAGCAAGGACCGCCGGTACCTCATCACGCTGACCGAAGGCGGTGAGTTCCATTCGCACACCGGTGTGATCCCGCACGACGCCATCGCCGGTAGGCCCGAGGGGACGACCTTCCGGTCGAGTCGCGGCTCCCGCTTCGTCGCATTCCGGCCGCGGCTGTCCGACTTCGTGCTGAAGATGCCGCGTGGTGCGCAGGTCATCTATCCGAAGGACCTCGGTCCGTTGCTCTTGCTGGCCGACATCCGTCCCGGCGTGCGCGTGCTGGAGTCCGGCGTCGGCTCGGGCGCCCTGTCGATGGCCATGGTCCGTGCAGGCGCGGACGTGACGGGCTACGAGCTGCGCGAAGAGTTCGCGGCGCGCGCCACAGCGAACGTGCGTGGCTTCCTGGGCGAAGACGTCGTGTCGCGGTATCGCGTCGAGCTCCGCAACTGCTACGAGGGGATCGACGAGTCCGGGCTCGATCGTGTGGTGCTCGACCTACCGGAGCCGTGGCAAGTCGTGAAGCACGCGGAACGCGCGCTGCGATCAGGCGGGCTGTTGGTGGCGTACACGCCCACGATCGTGCAGGCCGTCCAGTTGCGCGAAACGCTCGAGTCGAGCCGGTTCGCGCTGGCGGAGACGCTCGAGGTGCTGCACCGCTCATGGCACATCGACGGTCAGTCGGTGCGTCCCGACCATCGGATGGTCGCGCACACCGGTTTCTTGACCGCGGCGCGCCTGCTCGCCGACGCGAGCTGAGCCCTCCATGGACACGCTCGACGTGGTCGTCGTGCTCCTCGCCGTCATGGCCGGGATCGGGGGCTACCGCATGGGGTTCGTGGCGCGCGCCGCGTCCTGGGCGGGGATGGCGCTCGGGATCGTGGTGGCGGTCAAGCTGCTCCCGTCGCTCGCGTCATCCGAAGTCGACCCGCAGCGGTTGCTGCTCTTGGGCCTCGTCGTCGTCTTCGCAGGCGCGATCCTCGGGCAGGTCATCGGTCTCGTCGTCGGCGCGCAGTTGCGCACGGTGATCCCGCGTGGCAACCCGCAGGCATTTGACCGTGCCGGCGGCGCGGCGGCGGGCGTCGTCGGTGTCCTCGTCGGCTATTGGCTCCTGTTGCCGGTCCTTGCCCAGACGCCGCAGTGGCCGGCGCAACAGGCGCGCAACTCAGCGATCGCATCGTTCATCCACGACCACTTCCCCGAGGCGCCCGACACGACGCAGGCGCTTCGCCGTGTGCTCGGTCCCCGGGTGTTCGAGGGCTTCGGTCCCGCACCTTCGATCGGTGCGCCGCCGGCGGCGACCGGCCTGTCGCGGGAGACGGCCAACCAGGTCGCTCGGTCCACCGTCAAGATCGAAGCGCCCGCGTGCTCCCGGGTGCAGGAGGGGAGTGGATCGGTCGTCGGTCCGGACCTCATCGCCACCAACGCTCACGTCGTGGCGGGTAGCAAGGCGCCGAGCGTCATCCGCGACGACGGTCGCCAACTCGACGCGACGGTCGTCGCGTTCGATCCCGACAGGGACGTCGCAGTTCTCCGGGTGCGCCAGATCTCGCGTCCGCCGCTCCCGATGGGCGGCGGCCCGTTCGGCGCCGGCGCGACCGGCGCCGTGTTCGGGCACCCGTTCGGCGGCGACCTGACGCTGAGCCCGTTCGAGGTGGCCGAGGCGGTCGACGCCCGAGGGTTCGACATCTACGACCAACATCGCACGACCCGGCACATCTTCGTGCTGAGCTCGGACCTGGCTCCCGGGGACTCCGGCGGCGCGCTGGTCGATCCCGACGGTCAGATCGAGGGCATGGCGTTCGCGATCGCGCCCGACCAACAGGGCGTGGGATACGCGTTGAGGCTCGAGGAACTGCAACCCGTGCTCGCAGGCGACCTGTCGAAGGGGGTCGGGACGGGGCCGTGCATCGGCTGACCCATCGCCAGAACCGAAGAGGAGGCGAGGGTCAGTCGACCTCGATGAAGATGCATTCGCCGGGGCACTCCTCGGCGGACTCGATGACTGCTTCCTCCTGGCCGGCCGGGACGTTGGCCAGACCGTCGGCGCCCTGGGCATTGCCCTTCGCGGTGGCGAAGACCTTGTCGGCTTCCTTGACGTAGGCGAGGCCGTCGTCGAGGAGGGTGAAGACGTCGGGAGCGATCTCTTCGCAGAGACCGTCGCCGGTGCAGAGATCCTGGTCGATCCAGACCTTCATGTCGGGGGTCCTCTCCTGGTGACTGCCGTCGTGTCGATGGTTTCCCGCGTTCGGAGGTCGGTCAGCGCTCCACTGATCCTCACCATCGCAGGCCTACCGACACTCTAACCGCTGTAGCCAATAAACACGGAACGCGCCGGTTGAACTGTGGCCGGTGCCACAGCCGCGGTGCCCGGAGAACCCAACCGTTTTCCAGGGGTGCGGTGTATCGTCGCCTCGACCTCGATGCGTGGGAGGTGGTCCCCGTCAACGACCCCGAGTACGAGCGGCGACTCGGCGCCTATGAGTCCGAGATGGCCCAACTCCGGGAGGCGTCGAAAGCGCTCGAGGAGGAGGTCATCTCGCTTCGGCGACGGTTGCAGGACGCGCCCAAGCGAGTGCGCACGCTCGAAGAGCGCCTGCTCGAGACCAAGGGCCAGCTCGCGCAGGCGGTGTCGCAGAACGAGAAGCTGACCTACACCCTGCGTGAAGCGCGCGAACACATCGCCGCGCTCCGCGAAGAGGTCGACAAGTTGACGCGGCCGCCGTCCGCCTACGGCACGTATCTCGCACGCAACGACGACGGCACCGTCGACGTGTTCTCCGGTGGCCGAAAGATGCGAGTGGCGCTCCATCCCGAGCTCGAGCAAGAAGAGCTGACCCGCGGTGCTGAAGTCGTGCTCAACGAATCGTTGAACGTCGTGCTCGCGCGCTCGGGGGAGCTCACCGGTGAAGTGGTCACGCTCAAGGAGTTGCTCGACGACGGCGCTCGCGCGCTGATCCTCGGGCGCGCCGACGAGGAGCGTGTGGCCGAGCTCGCCGACTCCCTGATCGGCGAGCGACTGCGCGCCGGCGACACCTTGCTGATGGATGCCCGCTCCGGGTTGCTCCTCGAGCGACTGCCCCGTCCCGAAGTCGAGGAACTGGTCCTCGAAGAGGTTCCCGACATCTCCTATGCGGACGTGGGTGGTCTGGACAGCCAGATCGAACAGATCGCTGACGCGGTCGAGCTGCCGTTCCTGCACCAGGAGCTGTTCGCCGAGTACCGCCTGCCTGCGCCCAAGGGCATCCTGCTCTACGGCCCTCCTGGCTGCGGCAAGACACTCATCGCGAAAGCTGTTGCCAACTCGCTCGCGAAGAAGGTCGCTGATACGTCCGGTGACAAGGAAGCGCGCAGCTACTTCCTCAACATCAAGGGCCCAGAGCTCCTCAACAAGTACGTCGGTGAGACCGAGCGGCAGATCCGCCTCGTGTTCCAACGAGCGCGCGAGAAGTCGGAGGAAGGATGGCCGGTCATCGTCTTCTTCGACGAGATGGACTCGATGTTCCGCACGCGGCTCCGGCATCAGCTCCGACATGGAGTCGACCATCGTCCCGCAACTCCTGGCGGAGATCGACGGCGTGGAGACGTTGAAGAACGTCATCGTCATCGGTGCATCGAACCGCGAGGATCTGATCGACCCGGCGATCCTCCGTCCCGGCCGGCTCGACGTGAAGATCAAGATCGAGCGTCCCGACGAGCGGGCAGCCGCTCAGATCTTCTCGCGTTACCTCACCTCGGACCTTCCTCTCGATCCGGACACGGTGCGCGAGACGGGCAGCGGCGACGCGCAGAAGGCCGTGCAGGCCATGATCGAGCGCACGGTCGACGAGATGTACGCGGAGTCCGAGCGCAACCGCTTCCTCGAGGTCACGTATCAAAACGGTGACAAGGAAGTGATGTTCTTCAAGGACTTCTCCTCCGGCGCCATGATCGAGAACATCGTCCGCCGGGCGAAGAAGCTGGCCATCAAACGACAGATCGCCGGTGACGCCGCGGGTGTTCGCACCGAGGACCTGGTCGCGTCGATCGCGCAGGAATTCAAAGAGCACGAGGACTTGCCGAACACCACGAACCCCGACGACTGGGCCAAGATCTCGGGCAAGAAGGGCGAGCGGATCGTGTACGTCCGCACGCTCGTCAAGAAGGACGACGACGAGGCGACCACCGGCGGCCGGGCCATCGAGCGCGTCGCCACCGGCCAGTACCTCTAGGGAGCTGCCGAAACCCTCCATTTCCGGCCGGCCGCGCAGCCGGTAACGTCGCCGTGTGGCACTCAGGAAGGTCCTCGGGATCGAGACCGAATACGGGATCTTGATCCGGGGGGCGGCGGACTCGAATCCCATCGCGGCGTCGAGCGTGCTCATCAACGCGTATGTGAACGACCTTGCCCGCGGCGCGGCGGCCGCCGGCGCAACGCCGAAGATCGGTTGGGATTTCGAGGACGAGTCGCCCGGCAACGACGCGCGGGGGTTCGCGCCCGAGGGCACGATGGCGCCCGAGATCGAGACGCACTTGGTGAACGCGGTGCTCACGAACGGCGCGCGCTACTACGTCGATCATGCGCATCCGGAGCTTTCGACACCGGAGTGCGCCGACCCGCGGACGGTTGTCGTGTACGACCGGGCCGCCGAGGCGATCCTCCGCCGCTCGATGGCCGCGGCGAACCGGACCTTGCCGGCCGGCCAGGAGATCGTCGTCTACAAGAACAACTCTGACCGGAAGGGCAACAGCTACGGCTGCCACGAGAACTACTTGATGGATCGGACGGTCCCGTTCGGCCGCATCGTCACGCACGTGATGCCGCACTTCATCTCCCGCCAGATCTTCTGCGGGTCGGGCAAGGTCGGTTCCGAGGCGAGTGGGGTGCCGTTCGACGAGGTTCCGTTCCAGCTGAGCCAGCGTGCCGACTTCTTCGAAGAAGAAGTGGGACTCGAGACGACGTTGAAGCGCCCGATCGTCAACACGCGCGACGAGCCGCACGCGGACGCGCAGAAGTACCGGCGGCTCCACGTCATCGTCGGCGACGCGAACCTCGCGGAAGTGTCGACGTTCTTGAAGGTCGGGACGACGGCGCTCGTGCTGTCGATGATCGAGGACGACCTCCTTCCGCGTGACTTCACGTTTGCCGCGCCGGTCCAAGCGTTGCGCCGCGTGTCGTACGACCTGACGTTGCGCCGTCCGCTCGAGCTGGCGGACGGGTCGACGGTGACCGCGCTCGACGTGCAGTGGGAGCTGCTCGACCGCGCGAAGAAGTTCGGCGAGGTACAAGGGTTCGAGTCGGTGGGCGGAGCCGAGGTCGGCACGGAGATTGTCCGCCGGTGGGAGTCGGTGCTGACAGCGCTGGAGACCGATCCCGCCGCCGTCGCCGATCAGGTCGACTGGGTCGCGAAGCACCGCATGATCGACGGCTACCGAGAGCGTCACGGGCTCTTGTGGGACGATGCCCGCCTCGCTGCCATGGACATCCAGTACCACGACCTTCGCCCGGACAAGGGCCTGGCCTCGCGGGTCGGGCTCGAGCGCATCACGACGGACGGTGAGATCGAGCTTGCGACCGTCGAACCGCCCCCTGACACGCGTGCGTATTTCCGTGGCAAGTGCCTCCAACGGTGGGGTGACGAGATCGTGGCCGCGAACTGGGATTCCCTGGTGTTCGACATCGGCGGCGACCCACTACGCCGCGTGCCGATGATGGAACCGATGCGAGGAACGCAAGCGCACGTGGGTAGCTTGATCGACGAGTGTTCCACGGCCGCCGAGTTGCTCGAGCGGCTTGGCAACTAGAGAGCTGAAGTGAGCTGATCGCCAATGGCAGAGCGAGAACAGAAGAAGAAGCCGGCGCCCCCCAAGCAGGACGAGGTGGTCGAGGACGCGCCTGTGAAGTCGGAGACCGGCGAGAAGATCAAGGCGGAACTCGACGATCTGCTCGACGAGATCGACGAGGTCCTCGAGGTGAACGCCGAGGAGTTCGTGAAGTCCTACGTGCAGAAGGGCGGGCAGTGACCGGGCGGCGCCCGGCAATCACAGTCACAGGCCGCATTCTTCCGAACACCTTCCCAGTAGTCGATGACGTCCAATCGCGGCTGCGTCCGCCCACCACTGCGCACATTGTCGACTGAGCCACCGATCTACGTGGCTGAGTCGACACAGAGCGATGTACCGCGAACTCTGTGTCGAGTGAAGCACGGTTTCCGTCGGTGAGTCGACACAGACGCGGGAGGCATTCGTTGCTTCGTGGGGACGGGATGAAGCGTTGCAGCCGGTAGCCTCCGCGGCCGATGACCCTCCCCCTGTTCCCGCCGGCGGACGACCCCGGTCCGAGCTTCGCCGAGCTCCTGCGGCGCACGAGCAGCCTGCCACCGGTGCTCGCAGGAAACGTCGACGACCGCTTGGCCATCACCCATGGCACCACCGTTGTCGCGGTTCGCTACGCCGACGGTGTCGTCATGGCCGGCGACCGCCGCGCCACGAGCGGCAACCTCATCAGCCATCGAACGATGGACAAGGTGTTCCCGGCTGATCGTCACAGTGGTGTCGCCATCGCCGGCGCGGCGGGCCCGGCGATGGAGATGGTCAAGCTCTTCCAGCTCCAACTCGAGCACTACGAGAAGGTCGAAGGCATCGAGCTGAGCTTGGACGGCAAGGCCAATCAACTGTCGGCCATGGTGCGTCAGCACCTGCCGGCCGCGATGCAGGGGCTCGTCGTCGTGCCGCTGTTCGCCGGCTATGACGTCCGTCGACGCCAAGGTCGTTTGTTCCAGTACGACGTGACCGGCGGACGCTACGAGGAACACAACTTCGCATCGACCGGGTCGGGCAGCCTGCACGCCGGCACCGTCGTGAAGCTCGGGTATCGAGTTGACCTCCCGCGCGATCGACGCCATCGACCTCGTGATCGCCGCGCTCTTCCAGGCTGCGGACGAGGATTCCGCGACGGGCGGCCCAGACCTCGTGCGTGGGATCTATCCGACGCTGGCCACGATCACTTCCGACGGGTTCGACAAGGTGCCGGACGAAGAGGTCGCGGATCGCTTCCGGGTCCTGGTCCAACAGCTCTCGACGCCGGAGAGCACGGCAACGGTCGGTCCGTCGCCGACGATGGAGAACGGGGGTGGTCGCTGATGTCCATGCCGTTCTACGTCGCACCGGAACAGGTGATGAAGGACCGCGCCGACTATGCGCGCAAGGGCATCGCTCGCGGTCGCGCCTTGATCGCGCTGCGGTACGACGACGGCATCCTCCTCTGCGCCGAGAATCCTTCGAACACCTTGCGCAAGGTAAGTGAGATCTACGACCGCATAGCTTTCGCCGGCGTCGGCCGGTACAGCGAGTTCGACCAACTGCGCATCGCGGGTGTCCGCCACGCGGACCTGAAGGGTTACTCGTTCAGCCGCGAGGACGTCGACGCGCGAAGTCTGGCGAACGCGTACGCGCAGATCCTGAACCAGGTCTTCACCCACGAGATCAAGCCACTCGAGGTCGAGATCCTGGTGGCCGAGGTGGGGGACCCTGGTGGGGAGCACCGTAGCGACCAGCTGTTCCACATCCTGTACGACGGCACCGTGATGGACGAGCAACGGTTCAGCGTGCTCGGTGGCGAAGCCGAGGAGATCACGCAACGCGTCGAGTCGGCGTGGCGTGACGACCTCACGCTCGCCGGCAGCGTTCCGATCGCGGTGTCGGCGCTCGCCGGACCCGACCGCTCGCTCGTCGCGGAGGATCTCGAGGTTGCCGTACTGCGGCGAACGAATGGCCGTCGAGCTTTTCATCGCGTCGAGGGAGAAGCACTCGAGGCTCTGGTGCCACCGGCGCCGCCGGCGAGCGAATCGCCCCCGACCGACGAGCCGGCGACCTGATCCAGCTACACCCGCGCTGCCATACCGCGAAGGCGAAGAGGATCAGCAGCACAACCACCAACGCCAGCCAGAGCACCTCGCGCCCCGTCCGTCGCCCGACCGGAACCGGCGCCGAGTTCATGAACGAGGACTCCACGTCGTCGGTGAGCAGCAATTCCTTGGCTGACTCGTAGCCCTCGGCGTCGACCAGCACCTCGACCGGGCCTACCGCCAGCGGTCCGTCGACCGACCCTCGGAACTGCCAGACGATCCCCTCGGCGCCGAGCCGCGCGGCGATGATGCGTGCTTCCATCGGGTTCGCAGCCGTGACGAGACGCACCATTCGGAACTCGGCCACCGTCGTGAACGCTATCTGTCGAGGACGTGCCGGTAGCCTCCCGTCCAGATGGAACGGCGCATCTTCGGCCTCGAGAACGAGTACGGCGTGACGTGCACGCTGCGGGGCCAGCGCCGTCTGAGTCCGGACGAGGTGGCCCGCTACCTGTTCCGGCGTGTGGTCTCTTGGGGTCGCAGCTCGAACGTGTTCCTTGCCAATGGGGCACGGCTGTATCTCGACGTGGGCTCGCACCCCGAGTACGCGACGCCCGAGTGCGACTCGATCCTGGATCTGGTCGTGCACGACAAGGCAGGCGAGCGCATCCTCGAACAACTGCTGGCGTCGGCTGAACAGCGCCTCCGTGAAGAAGGCATCCGCGGCGTCATCTATCTCTTCAAGAACAACACCGACTCTGCGGGCAACTCGTACGGCTGCCACGAGAACTACCTGACCTCGCGGCGCGACGACTTCGGCCACTACGCCGAGGTTCTCATCCCGTTCTTCGTGTCACGCCAGATCTACGCGGGCGCGGGCAAGGTGCTGCAGACGGCGCGGCGGCGCGATGTTCTGCATCAGCCAGCGCGCCGAGCACATCTGGGAAGGCGTCTCCTCTGCGACCACGCGCAGCCGCCCCATCATCAACACGCGCGACGAGCCGCACGCCGACGCCGAGCGCTACCGCAGGCTGCACGTGATCGTCGGCGACTCGAACATGAGCGAGTACGCCACGTTCCTCAAGGTCGGCGCCACGTCGATCCTGTTGCGGATGCTCGAGGATCCGTCCGTCGTCTTGCGCGACATGACGCTCGAGAACCCGATCCGTGCCATCCGCGAGATCAGCCACGACATGACGTGCACCCGGCGCGTCCGGCTGGCGAACGGCCGCGAGCTGAGCGCCCTCGAGATCCAAGGCGAGTACCTCAACCGCGCACTCCGGTACGCGGACACGAGAGGGCTGTCGCCGCTCGAGCAGCGCGCCCTCGAGATGTGGGAGCACTGCCTCACCGCGCTCGAGAGCGATCCGTTCAAGCTCGACCGTGAGTGCGACTGGGTCATCAAGCACAACTTGATCGAGTCGTACCGGGCCAAGCACGACCTGCCGCTGGCGTCACCCAAGGTCGCGCTCGTCGACCTGCAGTACCACGACGTCAACCGCTCACGTGGGCTGTTCTACCGGATGCAGGAGCGCGACTTCGTCGAGCGCATGTGCACCGACGAGGCCATCGATGCCGCTGTCGACGAGCCGCCGCAGACGACGAGGGCGCGGCTGCGGGGCGAGTTCATACGGCGGGCGAAGGAGCGCAAGCGCGACTACACGGTCGACTGGGTGCACCTGAAGCTCAACGACCAGGCGCAGCGAACCGTCCTGTGCAAGGACCCGTTCAAAGCCCGGGACGAGCGTGTGGAGAAGCTGATCGCGTCGTTGTGACCGTGTTCCCGAAGGACTACGCCACCGATCCGAGCGCGGTTCGCGGCAGCCCGGGAGAGCGCGTCACGCTGGTCGACGGTGGGGGACGTGCATCGCCTGGTGGCGGCGCGCTTCGAGGAGGAACGTCTCGAGCCGGTATTGGACATCGGCTGCGGCGACGGCGCGTTGCGAATGGCGCTCGCGCCATCGTGGCGCTGGGCGGGTCTGGACGAGGACGAGCCGCTTCTGCGCACCGCCGGCCATCCCGGCGCGGTCGCCGACGCCGCGAACTGCCCCGTTCGCGACTCTTCCTTCGGTGCCGTGGCGGCGTTGTGGATGCTGTACCACCTCGATGATCCCATGCTCGCAATTGCCGAAGCCCGCCGCGCGCTGCGACCTGGGGGACTGTTCGTGACGTGCACGACGGCGCGCGACGACTCGCCGGAACTGTTCGAGTTCTTCGGGCACCCCGACCGGACGCCGTTCGACGCGGAGGAGGCACCGGGCACGGTGGCCGGCGTGTTCGGAGCCGAACGCGTCGCGGTCGACAGCTGGGACGGACCCTTCACCGTGCTGCCCGATCGAGAAGCGGTGGCGACGTACTTGCGAGGGCGCGGCATCAGTGTCGAGCGTGCCGCCGAGGTCGCGTCCTCGGTCGCGACCCCGTTCACCGTGACCAAACGTGGCGTGCTCGTCTGGGCTCGAAAGTAGGGTCGACGCGTGGCGTCGACGGCGAAGCTCGAGCGCCTGCTCAACCTCACCGCCGCTCTCCTCGAAACGCCGAGGCCGTTGACCGCGGAACAGATCGCGGACCGGATCTTCGGCTACCCGGAAGAGAAGACAGCCTTCCGGCGCGCGTTCGAGCGCGACAAGGAGGCACTGCGGGAGATGGGGATCCCGATCGTCATGACGGAGGTGGGCGGTGCCGATCCACCCCAGGTGGGCTACCGCATCCCGAAGGACCAGTACTACCTCCGGGATCCCGGATTGGAAGCCGACGAGCTTGCGGCATTGCACCTCGCCGCGTCGGCGATCCGGCTCGAAGGGGTCGAAGGTACCGCCGGTCTGTGGAAGCTCGGCGGGGTTCCTGCGCCGTCGACCGAGGCACCCTCGCCGGCGACGATGGCGGCCATCCCGGTCGACGATCGCCTTGTGACACTGTTCGGCGCGGTCGGGGAGCGACGCCCCGTGTCGTTCACGTACCGCGACGAACGACGCTCTGTCGACCCGTACAGGCTCGACTTCCACCGCGGCCGCTGGTACATCACGGGCTACGACCACAGCCGTGCCGACGAGCGCGTGTTCCGGCTCGACCGCATCGCAGGCGGGGTCGAGGCCGGCGCTCCCCGCAGCTTCGAACCGCCTTCGGTCGCGGTGCCAGGCGCCCGCGCGGAGCCGTGGCAGCTCGGCGAGGGCGAACCACTGCGAGCCCAGGTTCTCGTCGAGGCGGAGCAGGCTCCCGATTGCGATCGGCATCGTCGGGTCCGACGCGGTGACCGAGCAGCGACCCGACGGTTCGATTTTGGTCGAGCTCCCGGTCAGCAACTCTGACGGATTCCGGACGCTGGTGCTCGGCTTCCTCGAGCATGCAGAGGTTCTCGGACCCGCGGAGCTGCGCGCAGACCTCGTCGAATGGCTGCACGCCATCGCGAACGATGGGGCTCGCGGATGACTCGCATCACCGCCGCCGACCGGCTGCGCCGGTTGCTCTCGTTGCTGCCGTGGGTGGCGTTGCACAACGGACCTACCGTCGAGGAGGTCTGCGCCCGCTTCGAGCTCGATCCGGACGAGCTGCTGAGTGACGTTGCGCTCGTCACGATGGTGGGCGTACCGCCGTACTCACCCGGCGATCTGTTCGACGTCGTGGTCGAGGAGGGGCGGGTGTGGGTGCACCTGTCACCGAGCTTCGACCGGTCGCTGCGTCTGACGCCGGAGGAGGCCCTGGCACTGGTGGCGGCGGGGGCGAGCGTGCTCGCCGTGCCGGGCGCCGACGTCTCCGGTCCTCTCGCCCGCGGGCTCGACAAACTGGCCGCCACGCTCGGGATCGACCCCGAGGACGCGTTCGACATCGACCTCGGGCGCGCCGCACCCGGCGTGCTCGCCGCGGTGCAGCAGGCGACGGAGGAGCACCGCAGGCTGCGGCTCAGCTACTACACGCACTCCCGGGACCAGCACACCGAGCGGGAGGTCGACCCGTATCGTGTGCACGCCGAGCAGGGACGCTGGTACGTGGTGGGATTCGACCACATGCGTGCCGAGGTGCGGCTGTTCCGGGTCGATCGGGTTCTGGCCGCAACGGTGTTGGACGAATCGTTCGAACCCCCTCACGAGCTGCCCGAGCCGGAACTGTTCGAAGCAGGCGTCGAGGACCCGCGCGTCGTGCTCGACCTCTCGGCTGAGGCCGAGTGGGTCGTCGAGTCGTATGCCGTGGACGACGTCGCAACGACGGGGGAAGGCCGGCTACGAGTGACGCTGCCCGTGTCCGGACGTTCCTGGCTCGAGCGGCTGTTGTTGCAACTCGGTCCCCGCGCGCGGCTCGTGGAGGTGCGCGGCGATCCCTCTCTGGCTGCATGCGGACCCGAGGCCGCTCGCCGTGTGCTCTCGCGGTACCAACCGGCCTGACGTGACGACGGGAATCCCGGAGTCGTGCGGTACCCTCGGCTCGCCGTGTCCGAAGAGCTGCCCACCCTCGACGAGTCTTCGGTCACCGCGACCGACGACACCCAAGAGCGTCCTGTCGCTCTCGCTGAGGTACTCGGCCAGGACGGCTCGGATGGCGGTGCGGACAACGTCACCGGGACCCGAGCGGCCCGCCGGCGGGCGCATCGACGTCGCAACACCATCGAGTGGATCGTGGTACTGGCCGGCGCGCTGGTCATCGCGGTGGTCATCAAGACGTTCCTGTTCCAGGCGTTCTACATCCCGAGTGACTCGATGGAACCGACGCTGAAGGTCGGCGACCGCGTTCTGGTCAACAAGCTCAGCTACCGCCTCCACGATGTGAATCACGGCGACATCGTGGTGTTCGACCGGCCGTCGACATCGGGCCAGACCGTGCAGGGTTGCGACGGCAACCCGGTCACGATCCCGCCGTCGACCAGCTTCAACGGCGAACAGGTGCACGACCTGATCAAGCGAGTCATCGCCACCGAAGGCGACACGGTGGAGCAGCGCGGCGGCCATGTCTTCGTCAACGGGGAGCCGCTCGACGAGCCATACGTGCACAAGACGAACGGCGTCACCGACAACACGCCGGCGTTCAGGTTCCCGTCGCAGTGCATCACAGTCCCGCCGGGGAAGGTGTTCGTGCTCGGTGACAATCGCCTCGACTCGAACGCCAGCAACATGTTCGGACCGATCCCTGAGGGTTCGATCGTCGGCCGCGCCTTCATCCGGGTCTGGCCGCCCGGAAGCATCGGCGGCGTGTAGCGCTCAGGGCGCGTCACCGGCGACACGCGACGCCGAATCGCGCACATTGTCGACTGAGCGACGGATTCCAGTGGCTGACCAGACACAGAGCGTGGATCGCTCGCGTCTGTGTCTGCTGAGCCACCGTTGTTGGGGCTGAGACGACACAGAGTTTGCGCGTCGCGCGTCTGTGTCTGCTCAGCCACGTGATTCCGTGGCTGAGCAGACAATGTGCGCGTCGGAGTCAGCCGGGTCCGTCGAGGCGGGCGAGGGCTTCGACCATCACGTCGGTGTGGTCGGAGTACACCGCGTCGATGCCCATGTCGAAGAGCTCGTCGATGATGCGGACGTATTGGGCGTCCCAGCCGAACGTGAGCACCCCGAAGCGGTGGAACAGGGTCGTGAGCCCGCCCGTCCAGTCGGTGTGATGGAGGTTCACCGCGTCGATGCCCGCAGCCGCGAGCGCGGCGGCACGGCGCTCGGGCCCCTCCTTCATCGATCGCAGTCGAGTGGAGTCCACGAGCTTCACCTCCGGGAACTCGTTGCGCCACGCGGCGACCACGCGCCAGTCGTGGTGGCACAGCCAGAGCCGGTCCGAAGCACCGTCGCCGGCGGCGCGCGCCACTGCCACGGTCGTCGCGGCCGCGTCAACGTCCTTCACGTCGAGCGACAGCTCGTAGGCGGTTCCGCACTCTGCGTACAGGTCAGCAAGGGACGGGATGTGAGCGGGCAGATCGGACCGCTCCACGTCGCCGATCCGGCGTCGCCGGTGCCGAACCCGGACCACACCGTCGTGGTCGAGGACGGCGACGCCGTCGGCGGTGAGCCAGACATCGCTCTCGAGGCCCGTGGCGCCGAGCCGGCGTGCGAGGACGAAGGCCTCGAGCGTGTTCTCCGGGGCCTGTGCCCGTGCGCCACGGTGGGCGAAGGCGATCGGCGGGCGGCGGATCGACGGGATGCGAGGCGGGGTCACGGAGCGGATTTGGGAACGCTGGGCCCCGGAATGGACCGAGCGACCTATTGAAGCAGGTGTGCTTCTGCCGACGATTCCTGTGCCGATCGAGTAGGCGCAAGCGGTCAACCGGCAGGAGGAATTTCTCGCATGGCAACAATTCGGGCGACGTGCTTGGACTGTGGTGACGTCGAGCTGACCACCGACGACGTCCGCGTCCGTGTGTGCCTCGAGGACAGCGCCGGCTCCTACCACTTCCGGTGCCCGCTGTGTCACATGGCGGTCGTGAAGCCGGCCGAGCCCCGGATCGTCGATCTGCTCGCTGCCTCCGGCGTCGAAGTGTTCATGTGGCGACTCCCGGCCGAGCTGTACGAGCCTCGGCTCGGGCCCCGCGTCGACCACGACGACCTGCTGGACTTCCACCATCTGCTGCAGTCGGATTCCTGGTTCGACGACCTCGTCCAGCTCGTGGAGTCCCGACCCGAACCGGCGGTGGACGCCGACGTGAACGCCGAACTGGACGCCGAGCCCGAGTTCGACTGAGAACGCTGAGGCCCTGGGCTTCTAGGCTCACGGCCCCGTGAGCGTCCTGTGGGTCCTGCCGCTGCTGCTGTACGCGTGCGGTGCCGTGTTGCTCCTGTCGGTGGCCCGGCGGGCTGCGGATGCAGGCGCTCGGCTGCGAGCGGAGTGCAGCCGGCTCGACGACCTGCGGACCGAGCTGCTCCGGCTTCGCACCGAGACCGAGACGGCCAGGGCCGCGCTCGATCGGTTGCACTCCCGGTCGGTTTCCCGGGCCACCCGGGGTTAGCCTTTCGCCGCGTGTTCAGCCTCGGTGGTGGCGAGGTGTTCGTCATCCTCCTCCTTGCCCTCATCGTGCTCGGTCCGAACAAGCTGCCGGACGCCGCGCGGAAGATCGGGAACGTGATGGGCGAGATACGACGCATGTCCGCCGGGTTCCAGAACGAGATGCGGGCAGCGATCGAAGACGCGGGCCGTCCAGAGCCGGCGAAGCCGAATCTCGAGCCCGTCTCCGACGAGCGCAAGCCTGCGCCTGGCGACGTCGATGGGTCTGGGCCCGAATCCCAGGCGACGGATGACTCGGCGGCGTAGGCCGCCGGCGTCCTCCGCTCCGTAGTCCACTCTGATGAGCACGAGCGCGTTACCCGCGGGAGCCACCGACGAGGGTCGGATGACCCTCATCGAGCACCTGGTCGAACTGCGGCGTCGCATCATTATCTGCTCCGTCTCCATCGGCTTGGCCGCGGTGGTCGGGTGGTTCCTCTACCCCTGGGTGTCGCACCTGCTGCTCGGTCCGTACCGCGACATCGCCGATCGCAGCATTGCGGACGGCAATCTCATCGCCACGAGTCCGATCGAGGGCTTCGCGGTGCGCGTGAAGATCACGGTGTACATCGCGGTCGCGCTGGCGATGCCCGTGATCCTCTGGGAGATCTGGCGGTTCGTGTCGCCGGGCCTGTACAAGCACGAACGGCGCTACGCGTGGCCGTTCGTCGTTTCCGCGCTGGTGCTGTTCATCATGGGTGCGCTGCTCGCGTACTGGACGCTGCCGAAGGCGCTCGACTGGCTCAGCTCGATCGGCGGCAACAACATCACCCAGGCCTACACGGCCGACAAGTACTACCAACTGATCGCGTACATGATGCTGGCATTCGGCATCTGCTTCGAGTTCCCGATCCTGCTCGTGTTCCTGCAGATGGCCGGCATCGTCACCAACGAGTGGCTCCGCAAGCACCGCCGGTACGCCATCGTCGTCATCTTCATCATCGTGGCGGTGGCGACACCCAGCAACGATCCGATCAGTCTGTTCACATTGTCGTTGCCTCTCGTCGTGTTCTACGAGATCGCGATCGTGGTGGGACGGCTCCAGAACCGGCGCAAGCGCCGCGCTGCTGTTGCTGACCGTTGATGACCGCCGGACACGAGCTGTTCGCCTCGTACGGATTCGAGCTCGACGAGTACCAGCTCCGCGCCGTCGACGCGCTCGACGCGGGGCGCTCGGTGCTGGTCGCCGCCCCGACCGGATCGGGCAAGACCGTCGTCGCCGAGTACGCCGTCGAACTCGCGCTTCGCACCGGCGGCAAGGCGTTCTACACCGCGCCCATCAAGGCGCTGTCGAACCAGAAGTTCGGTGACCTGAGTCGCCGCTACGGCGCCGAACGGGTGGGTCTGCTGACGGGCGACAACAGCATCAACGGTGCCGCTCCCGTCGTCGTCATGACGACCGAAGTGCTCCGAAACATGATCTATGCGGGCAGCTCCGCCCTCGACCGGTTGCGCTACGTCGTGCTCGACGAGGTGCACTATCTCCAGGATGCGTACCGAGGACCGGTGTGGGAGGAGGTCATCCTTCATCTTCCTCAGCACGTGAACCTCGTGTGCTTGTCCGCGACGGTGTCGAACGCCGAGGAGCTCGCCGACTGGATCACCACCGTGCGCGGCCCGACGACAGCTGTGATCGAAGAACGGCGTCCCGTCGATCTCGTGAACCTCTACTGCGTCGGCGATCGCAGTTCACCGGACTTGCACCTTCTCCCAACGCTCGTCGATGGTGAGCCCAACACGGAGGCCACGCGGCTCGATGCAGAATCGTTGCGCGGGCACGGTCTGCGCGGCCGGTCGCGCCGCCGCTTCTTCACCCCACGGCGGGTCGAGGTCGTCGAGCGTCTGTCTGCCGATGAGCTCGTCCCGGCGATCTACTTCATCTTCAGCCGTGCTGCGTGTGACGACGCGGTCGACGCATGCGTCGGAGCGGGGTTGCGGCTGACCACGGCCGACGAGCGCCTTCGCATCCGCGCCATCGCAGAGCAGCACGTCGAGCCGCTGACCGACGCGGACCTCGGCGTGCTCGACTACGACCGCTGGCTCACCGGTCTCGAACAGGGCATCGCGGCCCATCACGCAGGCATGGTGCCGCCGTTCAAGGAAGCGGTCGAGGCGTGCTTCGCGCACGGCCTCGTCAAAGTGGTCTTCGCCACCGAGACGCTCTCGCTCGGCATCAACATGCCTGCGCGCACCGTCGTGATCGAGAACCTGTCGAAGTTCACCGGCGAACGACACGAGTTCCTCACAGCGGGGGAGTACACGCAACTCACCGGCCGGGCCGGACGGAGGGGCATCGACCCGGTCGGCTATGCGATCGTGTTGTGGTCGCCGTTCGTGCCGTTCGAACAGGTTGCGTCGCTGGCTTCGAGTCGCTCGTTCCGCCTCACGTCCGCCTTTCGTCCGACCTACAACATGGCCGCCAACCTCGTGGCGCGCTGCGCGCCGGAGGAGGCGCACCACCTGCTCAACCTCTCGTTCGCGCAGTACCAGACCGACCGTTCGGTGGTTCGCCTCGAGGCACGGCTCGAGAAGCGCCGCGCCGCGTTGTCCGCGCTCGAACAGGAAGCGGCGTGTGATCGAGGCGACGTCGAGGAGTTCCGACGGCTCCTCGACGAGGTGGACGCGGCTCGCCGGCGCGTGCAACCTTCGCGGCGCGAGGTCTCAGAGGCGCTGGCCACGTTGAAGCCGGGTGACGTCGTGCACATGAGCACCGGGCGAAACGGCGCCCACGCGGCCGTGTTGAGCTTCGCCCGACGCGGCGGCGACTCGAGGCTCAAGGTGGTCACCGACCATCGGAAAGTGCTCACGCTGGGAACCGCCGATTTCGACGATGCGCCATCGCCCGTCGGCCACGTCGATCTGCCGGTGCCGTATGCGCCGAACAGCCGCGACTTCCAGCAGAAGGTCGCGCGGCGACTGCAGCGCACACGCCTCCGCGACCCTGAGAAGGGTCGTCGCCGGCGTGACGTGGCGGCACACGTGGAAGCACAGGCGATAGCCGATGCGCATCCGGTGGCGCGGTGCCCGGATCGGGACCGTCACGTCCGCTCGATCGGGCAGCTTCGTCGGTTGCGATCCGAGGTGGACGAGCTGGAACGGTCGGTCAAGGGCCGCACGGAGTCGCTGGCCCGTCGGTTCGACCGCGTCCTTCGCCTGCTCGACGCGTGGGGCCATCTCGACGGATGGGCGCTCACCGACAAGGGGACGCGGCTGGCGCATCTGTACCACGAGTGCGACCTGTTGATCGCGGAGACGCTCGATGCCGGGCTGCTCGACGATCTCGATCCCGCCTCGCTCGCCGGGCTCGTGTCCGTGTTCACGTACGAGCATCGGAGCTCGACACCGCCTCCCGCGCCGTGGTTCCCGTCGCGCAAGGTGCGCGAGCGATTCGAAGCGATCAGCGATCTGGCCAAGGAGTTGCAAGCCGACGAGCACCGTGCCGGGCTGACGTTGACCCGCGATCCGGACCCGGGGTTCGTCGCGCTCGCCTACGCGTGGGGGGCCGGCGAGGACCTCGACGACGTACTCGAAGACGAGGAGCTCTCGGGCGGCGATTTCGTGCGCAACGTGAAGCAGTTGATCGACCTGCTCCGCCAGCTCGGCGAGACATCGCGTCCCGAGACGGCCCGCGTCGCGAACCAGGCGGCAGACCAACTCCTCCGGGGCGTCATCGCGGCCTCCTCGATGGTGAGGATGGATGACTGAGCTTTGCGAGCGACGGAGCGCCTGCGGAGGAGCGGCCACGACCGGCCTGCGCGGCCGGGGAACGCAGGATCCATGACGATCCGCAGAGGAAAAGCGTGGGGCGAAGCCGGGCCGCTCGCGGCAGACGGCGTCCTCGTTCGTAGCGACGCCGAAGCGCGCGCGGTCGTCGAGCAGGCAAGGCGGGCCGGCGAGTCGATCCCGCCGCTCGGGCTGCTCGGCGGTGATCTGTGCCGCACGCTGGGCGGGACCGGTGACGAGGCGCGCCTGCGGTCGTCGGACGCGATACAGCTTCCAATCGATGTCGGCGCGGTGCTCGTGGACGGACGGCTCCACTGGTTCGTCGCCCACTTGATCGCTCGGAAGCGCTGGTGGCGCGGGCGGATCTTCGCGGCGATGAACGCGGAGTTCCTCGGTCGTTGGGACGTTGCGCCCCGCAGCCATCCCAACGACGGCATCCTCGACACGTTCGACGTGACGATGCCGCTGAGCGAACGATTGAAGGCACGTGCTCGCCTCCCGGCCGGCGAGCACGTGCCGCACCGGGGCATCAAGGAGCGCCGCGTCGGCGCTGTACAGGTCGACGTCGAGGGACTCGACCTGTGGCTCGACTGTGAGCGGATCGGTCCAGCGCGGACACTGTCGATCCGAGTGGAGCCCGATGCAGTCATCTGCGTCGTGTAGACCGGTTCCCGTGACTGAGCGAAGCGAAGGCACGGCTGTGGACGTGGAGGCCGCCAAGGAGCGCGTCGCCGCTGAGGTCGACAAGCGCGCCGACGTCCTCATCGACGCATCACACGAGATCCACGCCAACCCGGAGCTCAACTTCGAGGAGCACTTCGCGCACGACATCCTCACCGGCATCATCGAAGCCGAGCGACTCCAGCTCGAGCGGAAGGCCTATGGCCTCGACACGGCATTCGTTGCCCGCGCCGGAAGCGGCGGTCCGACGATCGCGGTGCTCTGCGAGTACGACGCGTTGCCCGGTATCGGTCACGCGTGCGGCCACAACATCATCGGCACTGCGGGCCTCGGCGCGGGCATTGCCGCCGCCTCGTTGGCGGACGAGCTCGGTGGCCGCGTCGTGGTCCTGGGCACCCCGGCGGAGGAGGGCGGCGGAGGCAAGGTGCTCATGGCCGACCGCGGCGCGTTCGAAGGAGTCGACGCCGCGATGATGGTGCATCCCGCCGGCGCGGACCTCTCTCGGATGGACGTGATCGCCATCCAGCAGCTGTGGGTCGACTACCACGGCAAGGCGGCACACGCGGCGGCGTTCCCGCAGAAGGGACGCAACGCGCTCGACGCAGCCGTGCTCGGGTACATGAACGTCGCCGCGCTGCGGCAACACATCCTTCCGACGGAACGACTGCACGGCATCTTCCCGCGTGCGGGCGACAAGCCGAACATCGTTCCGGAGCTCACGAGCGCGCACTGGTACGTCCGTTCACCGACGTTGAAGACGCTCGAACGGCTCAAGCCGAGGGTCTTCACGTGTCTCGAGGCCGGCGCGGCCGCTGCGGGGTGCGAGATGTCATACGAGTGGCGCGAGCCCGTCTATGCCGACATGGTGGACAACGCTGCGATGCTCGATCTCTACATCACGAACGCGGCGCGCACCGGTCGCACATTGCGCGACCCCTCCGATGCGGCGTATCCGGTGGTCGGCAGCACGGACATGGGAAACGTGTCCTACGTCGTTCCGTCGATCCACCCGATGATCAAGGTCGGGCCGCCGCACGTGTCGATCCACTCGCAAGAGTTCACGTCGTACACCGCCTCCTCCGAGGGCGATGCCGCGGTGATCGACGGGGCGAAGGCGCTCGCCATGACGGTGGTCGACCTCTGGCTGCGGCCGGACACGCTCGAGACCGCCAAGCGCGAGTTCGCAGAGAGCGTTCGAAGTCGCTCGAACTGATCACTGAACGTGGTCCGCGGTCGCAGGACGAGGCCCGCGTACAGTCGGCCCCCTCTATGACGGTCTACGTCGCCGAGGACTTCGAACCCCACGAAGCAGACATCCTCCGGCGGTATTTCACCAACCTCGACCGGCCCGTGTTTGCCCTGGTCAACCTGCCCGAGGTGGTCAAAGGAGCACTGTTCGCCCGGTACAGCCGTTCCTCCAAGAGCCTGCGCCGGCTGTTCCTCGACGAGTTCGTCGGCGACTTGGACATCTCCGGTGACCAGACCGTCGACGCCACGGTCGGACTCCGACGCGCCGAGGAGCTGTACGACCGCGTGTTCTTCGAGTACGGCGACGACTCGGTGGCGCAACTCGGTGGCGTGCACCTCGCCTGCGAGCAGGCGTCGAATCTGCTGACCAAGGTGCTCGAGTGGGGCCGGCTGATGAGCTATCTCGAGCAGTCGACGCGCTACATCGCGTACGACACCCGCATCGGCGGCAGATACCGGTTCCACCGCGACCCCGAAGTGCTCGGATCCGTTCTCGGCACCCGCTACGTCGGCGACTTGGATCGGTTGTTCGACACGTACGCCGAGCTCGTACCCGTGCTGTCGGAGTTCTTCCGGCAGCAGTTCCCGAAGGATACGGGCGACACGGACTTCGTGTACCGGCAAGCCATTCGCGCCAAGGCGTTCGACTCGTTGCGCGGAATCCTACCGGCGGCGTCGCTGTCGAACGTGGGCATCTACGGCACCGGTCAGGGCTACGAACAGCTCCTGCTTCGTATGCGCGCCCACCCGTTGCCCGAAGCGCGCGCGTATGCCGATCTCATGCTGAGCGAACTGCGCAAGGTGATCCCTTCGTTTCTCAAGCGGGTCGATCTCGATGACCGCGGCGTGGCATGGAGCACGCATCTCGCGTCGACGCGCACGGCAATGGAAGAACTGGCCGAGCGGCTGTTCCCGACGACTGCGACGGCGGGACACACAGACGATGCAACGGTGCGTCTCGTGGACTTCGACCCGGATGGTGAGGTGAAGCTGGTCGCGTCGATGCTGTACCAGTACGCGCATCTGCCCGAGATCGCCATCGAGGCGCGCGTCCGTGCAATGACGCCAGACGAGCGCGTTGCTGTGGTGCGCGGGTACGTCGGGGAGAGAACCAATCGACGACACAAGCCTGGCCACGCGCTCGAACGTTTGCAGTACCGCTTCGACGTCCTCGCCGACTACGGCGCGTTCCGCGATCTCCAGCGGCATCGCATGTTGACCATCGAATGGCAACCGCTGTCGCCGCGTCACGGTTACACGCGCCCGGAGGCCGTCGACCTCGCAGGACAAGCCGCTCCTTTCGACGCGGCCATGGAACGTTCCGCTGCCTTGTACGAAGCGCTGGCGGTGAGATTCCCGGCGCAGGCGCCGTACGCAGTGTCGCTCGCGTACAAGGTGCGGTTCGTGTTGCAGCTCAATGCGCGCGAAGCGATGCACTTGATCGAACTGCGATCGACGCCGCAGGGACATCCCGCGTACAGGGTGGTGGCCCAAGAGATGCACCGCCTGATCGACGAGCAGGCAGGGCACCACGCGGTTGCCGAGATGATGCAGTTCGTCGACCACTCGCCCGAGCCGTCGCTCGAACGCCTCGCCGCGGAACGTCGCGCCGAAGCCCGCCGCTCGTCCCGCTGACGCGGAGGGAAAGATGACAATGTGGCTGGAGGGGTTGAAGTGGCTGGTGTGATCATTTACCGTGAGCAGAACGCGGGCGGAGCCCCGGAGGTTCTGACATCCGCGTCCCAACCAGCTCTCGAGTGCGCCACACAGGCCGCACTGCGCTCCTCGTGGGCGTCGTGGCCCTCACCGCGATGGCCGGCCTGGCTCAGACCGGGCGCTACACCGTCCGTGGCGGCGACACCCTGTCCTCGATCGCGGCCCGCAATGGCACGACCGTGCAGGCGCTGGCGTTCGCGAATGCCATTCGCAACCCGAACTTCATCCTGATCGGCCAGAACCTCATGCTGCCCGGCGCGCCCGCGCCGGCAGCGGCTCCGGCGAAAGCAGCCTCCATCCCGGGGACCGTGGTCGTCCTGGCGGGCGACACGCTGGCCAAGATCGCGGCGCGCACGGGCGTACCGGCCGCGACGATCATGGCGGCAAACGGCCTGAAATCGTCGTCGACGCTCTTCGCCGGCGGGTATTTGCTTCTTGCACCGCGCAACGGCGCGAAGGCCGGCGCGCTGGCGCGCTGTCCGGTGCCCGGCGCCCCGTTCATGAACGATTGGGGCTTCCCCCGCTCGAACACCGGCTTCCACCAGGGCAACGACTTGATGGCGAAGCGAGGCACTCCGGTCGCGGCCCCGGTCAGCGGGACCGTGACGCAGAAAGTCGGCAGCATCAGCGGCAATCAGTTCCGCCTCGTCGGCTCCGATGGCACGTTGTACGTCGGTGCCCACCTCGACAGGTTCGGCAAGGCAGGCAAGGTCAAAGCGGGCGACACCATCGGGTACGTAGGTGACACTGGTGACGCCAGGGGCGGCCCAGTTCACCTGCACTTCGAGGTCCATCCGGCCGGCGGCGCGGCGGTGAACCCGTACCCGTCGCTCGTTGCCGCGTGCCGGTGAGCCGCCGCCTCACGACGGCGTTGTGCGTACTCGCCGTCGCCGCGCTCGCGTTTGCCGGGCAGTCAGCCACGACGAGGTCGACGTCTTCGGGTTCGCAGACCTATGTCGTGAAGCCGGGGGACACCTTGTCGTCGATCGCAAGCCGATATGGCACGACCGTGTCGGCGATCGCGTTCGCCAACGCCCTTCGCAATCCCAATGTCATCGTGATCGGGAAGCGTCTCACGATCCCCGGTCGTCAGCAGGCGTCGGCCCAGCGACAGAGCGTTCTGCCGGCGAAGCTTCGGGCGCATCCGGAACGTGCGAGGTTGCGGCCGGTCTTCCAGTGGTGGGCGGCGCGCTACGGCGTGGCTCCGGATCTGCTGCAGGCGATCGCGTGGATCGAGTCCGGCTGGCAGGCGAACGTCGTGTCGAGAACCGGGGCGATCGGTATCGGTCAGCTCATGCCTGCAACGGTCGTCTTCACCCGAGCGTTGATCGGAGTGCAGCTCAATCCCACTGCCGCGAACGACAACATCCGGATGTCGGCGCGCTTCCTGCGGTATCTCCTCGATCGGACCGGCAACAACGTGCCTGTGTCGGTGGCTGCGTATTACCAGGGGCTGCGGTCCGTCTCGAGCGGGGTGAAATTGCCCGACACGCTGCTCTACGTCGCCGCGGTTCTGGCCTTCCGCCCGTCATTCGCGTAACGACGCGTGTAGCCGGACCCTGACGGCCGGCGCGGGCGAGCGTACGGTTGCGCCATGTTCGAATGGTCCGAAGAGCATCAGATGATCCGCGATGCCGTCCGTCAGTTCGTCGAGGCGGAGGTCGTGCCCAAGCGCGACGAGCTCGAGCACGGCGACCTGCCGCCCTACGAGGTCCTGCGCAAGTTGTTCGCCACATTCGGGATGGACGTCATGGCGCGCGAGCAGTTCAAGCGCCGGATCGAACGCGAGCGAGCGCCGGGCCCGGAGCCGGCCGACACGGTCGGCCGTACCAACGACGCGGCGGTGTCGATCATCCCGATCATCGAGCTGTGCCGCCACTGTCCCGGACTGGTCACCGCGATGGGTGTGTCGATGGGCCTTACGAGCGCGGCGATCATGAGCCGGGGAACGACGGCGCAGAAGGAGCGGTGGGCGCTCGATCTCCTGACGCTCGACAAGATCGGGGCGTGGGCGATCACGGAGCCGAACTCGGGATCGGACGCGTTCGGTTCGATGCGGTCGACTGCGCGGCGCGACGGCGACGAGTACGTGCTCAACGGATCCAAGATGTTCATCACGAACGGCCCGTACGCCGACACCATCGTCTTCATCTGCAAGCTCGACGAGGGCAACCCACCGGCGGAGCGCAAGATCCTGTCGTTCGTCCTCGACTCCGGTATGGCGGGTCTCGAGCAGACGAAGCCGTTGCGCAAGATGGGAATGCACTCCTCGCCGACGGGCGAGCTCTTCCTCACCGACGTGCGTGTCGGCCGTGACCGCTTGCTCGGCGAGACGGAAGACGTGCCCGCCGGAGGTCGCGAAGGCGCAAGGGACACGTTCTCGATGGAACGAACAGGTGTCGCTGCGATGGCCCTCGGAATCATCGAGCAGTGCCTCGAGACGTGTGTGGAGTACGCGAAGAACCGCGTCCAGTTCGGTCAGCCGATCGGTGAGTTCCAGCTCATCCAGGAGAAGCTCGCTCGCATGGAGGTCGCGCGTCTCAACGTGCAAAATCTTGTGTTCCGCTTCATCGAGATGTCCGCCGCGGGACGAGGCCTCACGCTGGCCGAAGCGTCTGCGATGAAGTTGTACTCCGCGCGCGCCGCGACCGAGGTCGCCATGGAGGCGGTACAGCTCCACGGAGGCAACGGTTACATGTCCGAGTTCCACGTCGAGCAGCTCGCGCGCGATGCGAAGGTCCTGCAGATCTACGCGGGAACCGACGAGATCCAGATCACCCACATCGCCAAGGACCTGTTGCGACGCTGACGGCCCGGCTGGGTCTGGCTCGCAGGCTCCCCAGCCGTCAACGCGCCGGCGAGATCTTGTCGATCTCGGCGCGCTCGTCGTCTGCCATCTTCCAGCTCACCGCCGCAGCGTTGGCCCGCACCTGCTCCGGCTTGGTCGCCCCGGCGATGACCGAGGCGAGGTGCGGCAGTCCAACCAGCCAGGACATCGCGAGCTCGAGCAGCGTGCGGTCGTGGTCTCGCGCGAACGCGTCGAGTTGCTCGACGACGTCGAAACGACGGTCCGACAGGGCACGCTCCCGTCCTTCGGCAGGCATGTCCGCGAGCCGTGTCCCGTCGGGCGGAGCCTCGCCTCGGCGGTACTTGCCCGTCAACATCCCCGACGCGAGCGGGAAGTAGGGAAGGATGGCGAGGTCGTGGCGCGCGCAGGCATCGAGCAGGTCCGATTCGCCGCGGCGGCGTAACACGCTCAGCTCGTTCTGCACGCTCACGAACGGTGTCGAACCGGCTTCCGCCGCGGCAGACGCGGCCGCGTCGATCCGCGCTCCGTCGAAGTTGGAGCAACCGATCTCGCGCACCTTGCCATCGGTCACCAGCCGATCGAGCGCCGCGAGCGTCTCGTCGGCTGGCGTGGAGTCGTCGGGCGCGTGCAGAAAGTAGAGGTCGATGCGGTCCGTGCCGAGCCGTCGAAGGCTTCCTTCCACGGCCGAGGCAATCGACGTGGCACTCGCACCCTTCGGCAGGTTCGTGCCGTCACCCATGCCGAACTTGGTCGCGATCACGACGTCGTCCCGTCGGGATCCGAGTGCCTTGCCGAGGAACTCTTCGCTCTGGCCTACTCCGTACGTATCGGCGGTGTCGAAGAGCGTGAGGTCTTCATCGAGAGCGGCGTCGACAACGGCACGGGACGCGGCTTCGTCGATACGCCGTCCGAAGTTGTTGCAGCCGACGCCGACAACAGAGACGGTCAAGCTTCCGATCGTGCGAGTCTCCATCGCCGCACGCTACGGGAAGCGGGACCGACGACTCAGCCTCCCGGCGGCGTGTACTTCACTTTCTTCTCCGCCGCACCGTCGATCTCGTCGGGAGTGAGGAGCACGGTCGTCTTCACCTCAGCTCCGCCGCCTGCGGTGACCGTGAGAGCGAGGGCTGCAGCCGCCTCGTTGTCGGGCATGTCGGCGATCGCGTACACGTCGGTGCCGCCGAACGCGAAGTACAAGGAGTCGATCTTGCCGCCGACGCTCTTGGCCGCGGCCTGGGCAGCCGACTTCCGCGCCGTCCCTCCTTTGGCGAGGACGCCGCGAACTCCGTCGAGCGTGTAGTTGACCTGGAGCAGATACTTCGGCATCACGTGTCTCCTCCTCGTGGGCGACGCCTCGACCTCGCCGAGGCGACTGGGTTCGACGTCAAAGTATTCCCGGCAGCGCGGCCGTGCCGCGCCGGCGGTACCATCAGCGTGACAGAACCGAAACCCTGGGGAGCTCGGGACAGCCGGGCTGAGAGGGTGGCCGGCATCGCCTGAGGGCGGACACGAGCAGCGCCACCGACCCACGAACCTGAACTGGGTAATGCCAGCGGAGGGAGCCGTGCCCGGTGAACGTGAGCATTGCATCGTTGTCGCAGGAGGCGACGTGCCCGACCCGGAGACGGTGGCGCATCTGGAGTTGCCGGAGGACGCGTTCGTGATCGCGGCCGACTCCGGTGTCGACCACGCGCTCGCGTCCGGGCTCCACGTCGACGTGGCGATCGGCGACTTCGACTCTGTGTCGACACGAGGTCTGGACGAGGTCATCGTGGCCGGCGCCCGGGTCGAACGTCGTCCCGTCGCGAAGGACCGCACCGACCTCGAGCTGGCACTGGACGAAGCGCTGGTCGCCGGCGCGCATGACGTGATCGTCCTCGGGGGCGACGGCGGCCGGCGCGACCACCTGTTCGCCAATTTCCTCTTGCTGGCATCGCCCCGGTACAGGACGTGTTGCATCGCCGCGTACCTCGGCCGAAGTCGTGTGCACGTCGTGCACGGAGGACAAGCCGTGCGGCTCGCCGGCGAGCACGGCGAGCTCGTCTCGCTGGTGCCCGTCCATGGTCCCGCTGAAGGCGTCCGCACGAACGGCCTGCGCTATCCGCTGCACGGCGAGACTCTTCCCCCTGGGACGACACGGGGCGTGAGCAACGTGCTCGAGACGTCGCCCGCAGAGGTGCTGCTGGACGCGGGCACGTTGGTGGCCGTGCTCCGGGCGAACGAAATGGAGAAGAGGCGTGATGCGTACCCGAAGCTCGATTCGATCGACCGCGGTCGTCGTCCTGGCGGCCGTCGCGCTGGGTGCAGCGGCTTGTAGCAGCGGGGGCAGCGGCAAGTCGTCGAGCCAGACGATCACGATCGTGACCCACGACTCGTTCGCGGTCAGCGACAACGTGCTCAAGGCGTTCGAGGACCAGAGCGGCATCACTGTGAAGCAGGTGAAGAGCGGTGATGCGGGCGCGCTCGTCAACCAGGCGATTCTCACCAAGGACCATCCTCAGGGTGACCTGCTGTACGGCATCGACAACACGCTGCTCACCAAAGGACTCGACGCGGGATTGTTCGAGCCGTACACGTCACCGGCGTTGAGCTCGGTCGACCCGGCCTTCGACCTCGACCGCGACCAGCATCGCGTCACACCGATCGACGAGAGCGACGTGTGCCTGAACTACGACAAGCGCGCGTTCGGTGGGGCCGATCAACCCGCCCCACCCACGACGCTCGAGGATCTCACCACGTCGCCGTTCGCGAACAAGGTCGTGGTCGAGAACCCTGCCACCTCGAGCCCGGGCCTCGCCTTTCTCGTCGCGACCGTCGAGCACTTCGGACCGGAGCACTACCTGGACTACTGGCGTCAGCTCGAGGCGAACGGGTTGAAGGTGGTGGACGGGTGGGACCAGGCGTACAACAACGAGTTCACGGTCGGCAGCGCCGGTACGGGGACTCGGACGGTCGTGCTGTCCTACGCAACGAGCCCGCCCGCCGACGTCGTGTTCGCCGATCCGCCGAAGAGCGACACGGCCGTCGGCGTCGTCCAGGACAGCTGCTTCCGTCAGATCGAGTTCGCGGGCGTCCTGAAGGGCACGTCGCATGCGGACGCCGCGCACGAGTTCCTCGACTTCATGCTCTCGAAGCAGTTCCAGGAGGACATGCCGCTGCAGATGTACGTCTACCCCGTGCGTACAGAGGCCTCTTTGCCGGACGTGTTCACCAAGTTCGCGGTCAAGCCGCCCAACCCGATCGAGGTCGACCCGGCGACGATCGGTCAGAACCGGGAACGATGGATCGACGACTGGACTTCTGCTGTCCTCGGATGACTCCATGACGCGACGCCGCGGCATCGGTGTGGCGGCGCTCGCGACAGTCCCCGCTGTCTTCATCGCGGTGTTCTTCGTGTGGCCAGTGACGCGGATCATCGTTCGCGGTCTTCGCCCGGACGGACGTTGGGACCCAGGTGCGGTCGGCGACCTTCTCTCCGATCCGGTGACCAGACGAGTCGTCTGGTTCACGGTGTGGCAGGCGGCCGTGTCGACGCTCCTGACGCTCGCGCTTGCGTTGCCAGGGGCGTACGTATTCGCCCGTTTCGCGTTCCGGGGCAAGAACCTGTTGCGGGCCGCCGTCACGGTGCCGTTCGTTCTCCCCACGATCGTCGTCGGGTCTGCATTCCTGGCCATCATCGGATCGCGCGGCGTCCTGGGCGGACGGTTCTCGCTCGAGGACTCGGTCTGGGCGATCCTGCTCGCCCACCTGTTCTTCAATTACGCCGTCGTTGTTCGCGCCGTGGGCGGACTGTGGTCGCATCTCGATCCCGCGCTCGACGACGCGGCGCGCACCCTCGGCGCGTCGCGATGGCGCGCGCTGCGAGAAGTCACGTGGCCGTTGCTCAGACCAGCGGTCGTTTCCGCGGCCGCGATCGTGTTCCTGTTCTCGTTCACCTCATTCGGCGTCATCCTCGTTCTCGGCGGCGAACAGCACGCCACCCTCGAGGTCGCCATAAAGCGCGGCGACTCTTGATCGGCTCGACCTCCGCACCGCGAGCGTGCTCGCTCTCGTGCAACTCGCTGCGGTCATCGCGTTGCTCGTCGTCTCCTCATGGGCGACCAACAAGCGCAGCGTGCAACAACGGCTGCTGCCGGTCGCGGACGTTGCCCATCGCCCTCGTCGCGGTGAACGCTGGTTCCTCGCCGCCAACTTGGGGGTGATGGCAGTCGTTCTCGGCACGCCGATGGCCGTCCTCGTGGAGCGTTCGTTGCACACCGCGTCGGGCTACGGATTCGGCTACTACCGGGCACTGATCGAGACGCCGCGGATCGCGGCGAGGTTCGTGCCACCGCTCGACGCGGTCCGCAACTCGCTGGCGTTCGCAACCGTCGCGACCGCCATCGCGCTCACCATCGGCGGTATCGCTGCCTTCGTCGTGGCCGGCGGCGCGCGCCGGAGGAGCCGGGGACGAACCGCGTTCGACCTGCTGTTGATGCTGCCGCTCGGAACCTCTGCGGTCACCGTCGGCTTCGGCTTCCTCATCGCGCTCGATCATCCCGTCGACCTGCGCTCGTCATGGATCATCGTTCCGATCGCACATTCGCTGATCGCCATCCCCTTCGTCGTGCGCATCCTCGTCCCTGTGCTCCGCTCGATCGACGACCGGTTGCGGGAAGCGGCAACCGTGCTCGGGGCGTCACCGTCACGCGTGTGGCGGGAGGTCGACCTCCCGATCGTGCGGCGAGCGGTCCTCGTCGCAGCCGGCTTCGCGTTCGCCATCTCGCTCGGTGAGTTCGGTGCGACGCTGTTCATCGCGCGACCGGACCGGCCCACGATGCCGGTAGCGATCTTCCGTTACCTCTCGCAAGCAGGTGCCACGAACTTCGGAGCAGCGATGGCGATGAGCACGTTGCTCATGTTGATCACCGCTACCGCGATCTTCACCATCGAACGCTTTCGTACGCCTGGCCTGGGGGAGTTTTGAGCACCCTCGACATCGAGGGTCTCCGCGTCGCGTATGGCGACACCGTCGCGCTGGATTCGGTCGACTTGCACGTGGCCTCGGGCGAGATCCTCACGCTGCTAGGACCCAGTGGTTGCGGCAAGAGCACGATGCTCCGCGCCATCGCCGGCCTCGTGACGCCCGACGCGGGTTCCATCGTGGTCGACGGCGCGGATCTCGCCGGTGTACCGCCGCACCGGCGGCGGTTAGGGCTGATGTTCCAGGACTACGCGCTGTTCCCGCACCGCGACGTTGCGGGCAATATCGCGTTCGGTCCTCGCATGCAGCGCGACGAGCGTGCCGCGGTCGCCGAGCACGTGCGCCAGGCGTTGGAGCTCGTCGGACTCGCGGGGTACGACCGGCGGTCGATCGCGTCGCTGTCCGGCGGTGAGCAGCAACGGGTCGCGCTGGCGCGGGCACTGGCTCCGAGGCCGCGTCTGTTGATGCTCGACGAGCCGCTCGGCTCGCTCGATCGGTCGCTGCGCGAGCGGCTCACGGTCGAGTTGCGCGATCTGTTCCGAGCACTCGAGACCACGACGATCACCGTCACGCACGACCAGGGCGAGGCGTTCACGATCGCGGATCGCGTTGCGGTGATGCGCGCCGGGACGATCGTGCAACTCGGTACCCCCCGAGACGTGTGGCGTCGACCGGCCGACGGGTTCGTCGCCCGCTTCCTCGGCTTCACGAACGTCTTCGACGTGGACGTACGCCAGGGCCGTGCCGTGTGCCCGGCGGGCACCTTCGCCACCGAGCGCGGTGACGGGCCGGCCTGTGTGGTCCTCCGTCCTGACGCGGTGACGCTCGCGTCTCCGGTGACCGCCGATGTGGAGGGCGAGGCGATGCCGCCAGGGTTCAGGGGTGACCATTTTCTGGTCCCCGTGCGCCTGCAGACTGGCGCCGTGATCGAGGTGCTCGTGCGCTCTGCCGGCGTCCCGGAAGCCGGCGACCGGGTGGGCGTCGCAGTCGATTCCCGGGCAGTCCTCGTCGTCGACCGCGGACGAGAAATCCCCCGTTTCGAACAAGCGGCTCCGAAACCGAAAGAATGACGGAGATGCGTAGGACGCGGGCGCTCATCGTCACCGCAGCAGTGGTGCTTGGAACTGCCCTACCTGCCGCGGCCCAGACGCCCGTGAGCACGCCGGACACGACGCCTGAGACCACGCCGGACACGACCCCTGAGACCACACCCGACACGACCCCTGAGACCACACCCGACACGACTCCTGAGACCACACCCGACACGACGCCCACGGTGCCTGACCCGACCGTGGACCCCGGGATCAACGGCGATGCGCCGTCCGAGAGCGTGCCGCAGGACAACGTGACGATCCCGGACGCAACCGTGCCCGCTGGGGTCTCGGCGGCCGTCGTCCCACCACGGGCACATGTGGTGCAGGTCGACGTTCGAACCGCACGAGCCTCCGCGCTCCTCCGTCAAGCGGCGTACGCCGGAGCCGCCGCCCGGCGTCAGGACCTCGAGACGGCACTCGCACAGATCCAGCTGCACCTCAACGGGCTGGACGGCCAGAGCCGCGATGCAGTCCGCAAGCTGACCGACGCCCATGACGCGCTCGTGGAACGGGCCATCTACGCGTATGTCCGCGGTGGAGACGAGGAAGGCCAGTGGGCCGCTTCGGAGGATGCCTCGGGCCAGCGCGCGGCCCTGCTGTCAGCGGTCGCCGATCGTGACCAAGCCGTGGTGGCCCGGTACAAGGACGCGCAGGCGCAAGCGACGCGCGACGAGGCCAAGACGGCGCAGGACCTCACCGCGACGCAAGCCGCGCTCGACCTCGCCCGGGTCGACGAGGTGCAGACCCTCGTCGCCCTGAACAGCGCACAACTCGAGCTCGCGGTCACCACAGCGGGCGGCAACATCGTCGTCCACGGATTCGTGTTCCCGGTGGCGTCGCCTCATTCGTTCCACCAGGACTTCGGCGACCCTCGTCAGCCGGGAACGCCACAGGCCCACGCACACCAGGGGTGCGACGTCGCCGCGGCGGAAGGGACCGAGTTGTACGCGGTCGAGCGCGGGATCATCACACGGATGAGCTCGGGCGGTCTGGGCGGCAACGGGTTGTGGCTCAAGGGTGAGAGCGGGACGTACTACTACTACGCCCACTTGTCGGCCTACGTCCTCGGGCTCACAGCCGGGCAGTTGGTCGAGGCCGGCCAGCTTGTCGGATACGTCGGTCACACCGGCGACGCGTACGGCCCGCACCTGCACTTCGAGGTGCATCCCAACGGGGGTCCCGCCGTCGACCCGTACCCGATCCTGTTGGCCACCGACCCGCAGCAAGTACGTCCCGCCCAGCCCTGACGCGTGGACGTCGTTGCCGAGTTGACCGCGCCCTGCGAGCCGGAGGTGTTGTTCCGGTGCGTGGCGGATCTCGGGGTCTATCCCGAGTGGCTCGACATCGTTCCTCGCGCTGTTCGAGAGGACGGCGACGAGCCGGCCTGGGTCGTGGATCTGCGCGGCCGCCTCGGACCGTTCGCTCGTTCGAAGCGGCTTCGCATGGTGCGAACGACCGAAGACACTCCGACGAAGGCCGTGTTCGAGCGACAGGAGCGCGACAACCGCTCACATTCGCCGTGGGTGTTGCAGGCTGACGTCGTACCGGCCGACGGCGGGAGCCTGCTCGTCATGCACCTGCACTACGGCGGCGCCCTCTGGGGTCCCGTGCTCGAACGCATCCTCGGCGACGAGATCGAGAACTCGAAACCCCGCCTCCTCGCCCTCCTCGACCGCGCCTGAAAACCCGAATGTTGGTGCAACTCCGGGGCTATAGCCCGGAATTGGCCCGGAGTTCGCCGGCACGGAAGCGGCTCAGCGGGCGAAGGCGAACCAGCGGTCGTGGCGGCGTTCGAGGACGACGTCCATATCGAAGCACGCGCCGAGCGCATCGGTGGTCAACGTGCCCTCCAGCGGACCGCTCGCGAGCACGTGACCGCTGCGCAACAGCAACACGTGGTCGAACCCGGGCGGGATCTCATCGACGTGGTGGGTGACGAGGACTGTGGCCGGTGTCGACGGGTCGGCCGCGAGTCCGGCGAGCCGGTTGACGAGATCCTCGCGGCCGGCGAGGTCGAGGCCCGCTGTCGGCTCGTCGAGGAGCAGCAGCCCAGGATCCGTCATGAGCGTCCGCGCGAGTTGCACGCGCTGCCGTTCGCCCGACGAAAGCGTCCCGAAGCGATGCTCGGCCATCGGACCGCACCCGAAACGATCGAGCAGGCGGCGCGCCCGCTGACGGTCGCGATCGGTGTACTCGTGCCACCACGGCTCGAGCGCCGCGTGCTCGGCCGTCATCACCACATCGAGGGCACTGATGGACGGCCGCAACAGGTCGGCGAACGACGACGACACCATGCCGATGTTCCGGCGATGGGCGCGCACGTCCACCCGGCCCAGCGTCTCGCCGAGCACCTCGACCGTCCCGGTCGACGGGTGCAGGTAGAGCGACGCGATCCGCAGCAACGAGGTTTTGCCTGAGCCGTTGGCGCCGAGCACGATCCATCGCTCGCCGTCGCGGACCGTCCAGTCGACGTCTTCGAGGATCTCGTTGTGATCGCGCACGAGTCCGACACCCTCCATGCGGAGCGCGGTCACAGGAGCTCCTTCAACAGCACGCTCACGGCGGCGACAGTCGACAGCGACAGCACGAACGGGCGAGCGGTGCGCCGGTCCACGTGCCCGGCGAGCCACGGCGAGCCAACCAGACCGATGAGCATTCCCGGCACCAGCACGACAGCTTGCAGCAGTTCCTCGCGACCGAGCTTTCCCACCACGACCAGCGTCACGATCGTGATCGCGCCGCCGGCGAGGAAGTACCGCGGCAGCGTGGCGCGCAGCGTCGGCCCTGACTCGTGCTGATAGAGGAGCGCGACCGGTGGACCACCGATGCCCGACACCGTCCCCATGAACCCCGACAGCACGCCCGCGACGAGCAGCGTCGAGGGACGCTTCACCACATGCCAGCCGGTACCGGTGAGCACGACGGCCACGATGACCATGACCCCGAACGCGATGCTCAGACCGCGCGCGGACAGCGCCAGCAGTGTCGCACCCGCAGCGATCGTGCCCGGCACGAGCCCGACGAGCGACCATCGCACTTCGCGGTCGAACGCGGCCGCATTGGCCGCACGGATGATGAACAGGTTCAGGACCGTCGTCACGACCGTGATCGGTCCCGGGACGAAGCTCGTGTCGACGAGCGCGAGCAGGGGAGCGGCCACCAGCGCAGAACCGAACCCGATCCCTCCCTGGACGCACGCGCCGAGCGCCATCGCCGCCGACGCGGCGCCGGCCTGTGCGGGACTCACGCGTACCTGATTACTAGCGTTGGAGCATCAGTACCGCGCTCGGTCTACTGGCCGTTCTGGTTCTCTTGCTCGGCAACGGACTGTTCGTCGCGGCGGAGTTCAGCTTCGTTGCGGTCGATCGAGCCCGGATCGAAGCGCTCGCTGCGCGCGGCAACGTCGGGCGCGCGGGTCGTCGAACGTATCCTGCGCCGCCTGGCGTTCTACCTGTCCGGGACGCAACTCGGTGTCACGGTCACGTCGTTGCTGCTCGGCTTCATCGCGGAGCCGACGGTCGCTTCATTGCTCGAACCCGTCGTCGGCAACGCCGTGGCGATCGTGCTCGCCTTCACTCTCGTGACCGTCGGTTCGATGGTCCTGAGCGAGCTGATCCCGAAGAACATCGCCATCGCTCGCGCGCAGCGGACCTCGGTCATGCTGGCCCGTCCGGTCCTGTACTTCGCCACCGCGTTCCGTCCAGTGATCCAGCTCGTGAACAACACGGCAAACGCAACCGTGCGCAAGCTCGGCATCGAGCCGCAAGAAGAGCTCGCAGCGGTGCGGACACTCGACGAGTACGAGTTGCTGTTCCAGTCGTCCGGCGCGGAAGGGACGATCGATCCCGAAGCGCTCGACCTGCTCACCCGCACCCTTCGGTTCAACGACAAGACAGCGGCGGACGCGCTCGTGCCGCGGGTCCAGGTCAAGTACACGATCCCCGACGCCATGATCCCTGAGCTCGTCACTCTCGCCGTGTCGACGGGCTACAGCCGGTTTCCCGTGTGCGGCTCGGATCTCGACGACGTGGTCGGCGTCGTGCACGTGAAGGACGTGTACCGGGTGCCGTTCGAGGAACGGGCGTCGGCCACGGTCGGATCGGTGATGAGCGAGCCGTTCATCGTGCCCGAGACGAGAGAGTTGAGCTCGGTGCTGCGGGAACTCCGAGAAGGGGGCCACCTCGCCGTCGTCGTGGACGAGTACGGGGGAACCGCTGGCATCATCACGCTCGAAGACGTGCTCGAGGAGATCGTCGGCGAGATCGACGACGAGTACGACACGGCCGCGGCCGACCTCAGCCGGGTGCTCCCGGCGGGAACGTACGAACTGCCGGGCACGCTGCATCCCGACGAGGTGCGCGACGCCTGTGGATTCGAGATGCCCGAGGGTGAGTACGAAACACTCGCCGGCTTCGTGCTCGATCGGCTGGGGCGCATCCCGGACGTCGGCGATCGCTTCAGCTACGACGGCTGGTTGATCGAGGTCGTCGAGATGGAACGCCGGCGCGTCGCGCGACTGCGCTTGACGGCACCCGAGCGCAGCGCCGCTACAGCCGGAAACGGGGCCGAAGCATGATCTTCGGCTTCCTGGTCCTGGCGGTCGTGCTCCTCGCCCTGAACGGGTTGTTCGTGGCCAACGAGTTCTCGTTGGTGGCGAGCCGGCCGACCCGGCTCGAGACGCTGGCGAAGGAAGGCGACACGCCGCGCGCTTTGCGTTGCAGTCGGCGCGAGACCTGCCCTTGCAGCTGGCGTCGTCGCAGCTCGGCATCACGATGTGCTCGCTCGGTCTCGGCGCGGTCGCCGAACCGTCCGTGGTCCAAGCGATCGAGCAGCTGCTGTCGCCCTTCAACATCCCGGACGGCGTGTCGCAGGTGCTCGGTGTCGTGGTCGGGCTCGGCCTCGTCGTGTTCTTGCACATGGTGTTCGGTGAGGTCGTTCCTCGGTACCTCGCGCTTGCCGATCCCGAGCGCATGCTGTTGCGCCTGTCGATCTTCAACCGGGTCTACGTCGTGCTCTTCCGGCCCATCATCCGCGTGGTGCAGGTATTGGGGAACGGCGGCACCCGTCTGCTCGGCGTCGAGCCCCGCGACGATCTCATCGAGCGCGCACACCGTCGACGAGATCAGCCGGATGCTGGCCGAGTCACACGAGGAAGGCCTCATCGAGGAGACGGCGCACGATCTGTTGTCGGGCGCGCTCGATTTCGGAGAACGGCCCGTGCTGCAGGTCATGGTGCCGCGCGACGACGTCACGTGGATCACGCGGTGGACGACCGTCGCAGAAGCGGAGGAAGAGGTGGTGGCGAGTGGCCACTCGCGCCTGCTCCTCGCCGGCGGGGACCTCGACGACATCGTCGGGTTCGTCCATGCCAAGGATCTGCTCACGGTGCCGGCCGAAGCCCGCGACCGCCCGCTTCCGCTCGCTCGCATCCGGCGGGTGCTCGTGCTGCCCGCGCACCAGGCCCTCGACGAAGTCCTCGTGGCGATGCGACGGTCGCGCACGCACGTCGGCGTCGTCGTCGACGAGGCCCGCCGCGTGCTCGGACTCGCCACACTCGAGGACGTCCTCGAGGTGCTGGTCGGTGACATCCGCGACGAGTCCGACACGGAATCGTCGGACCACGTCACGCCGTAGCGCCCGAGCGCTACGCCCCTACGGCGTGGAAGCCGCCGTCGACGTGGATGAGCTCGCCGGTGGTCTTGGGGAACCAGTCGGACAGCAGGACGACGCAGGCACGGCCGATGGCCTCGTGGTCGCCCTTCACGTCCCAGCCGAGCGGGGCACGCTCGTCCCACACGTCCTCGAAGCGGTCGAACCCGCTGATCGACCGGGCCGCCAGGGTCTTGATCGGGCCGGCGGCGACGAGGTTGACGCGGATGCCGCGGGGCCCGAGCTCACGGGCGAGATAGCGCGACGACGACTCGAGCGCTGCCTTCGCCACCCCCATCCAGTCGTAGGCCGGCCATGCCTGGGTGCTGTTGTCGAAGTCGAGCCCGACGATCGAACCGCCGGTGCCCATCAGCGGCACCACCACGTCCGCGAGCACCTTCAACGAGTAGGCGGAGACCTGGAGCGCGACCGAGACGTCGTCCCAGGGCGCTTCCAGGAAGCCGCCCCCGAGACACGATGGTGGTGCGAACCCGATGGCGTGCAGAGCACCGTCGACCGAGCCCCACTTTTCTGCGAGCCGTGATCGGACCGCGCCGGCCTGCTCCGCCACCGTCACGTCCAACTCGAGCACCTCGGGCTGGGAGGGCAGACGGCGAGCCACACGCTCGGTAAGCCGCAGCCCACGACCGGCTCCGGTCAGCACCACCTCCGCGCCTTGCTCCTGCGCGAGCCGGGCGACGGCGAACGCCAGCGAGTCGTCCGTCAGCACACCGGTGACGAGGATGCGCTTGCCTTCGAGCAGTCCCATGAGGCCTCCGACCTGGTCTGAGTGGCAGGACGTTACGGCGTTCCCTCTAGTCTCATTCCCGTGCGGATCGGAATCCTGGGGGGCACCGGACCAGCCGGTAGCGCCCTCGCATGTCGTTTGGCGGTGGCCGGCTTCGACGTCGTCATCGGCTCTCGGTCCAAGTACCGGGCCATGGAGAAGGTCGACGAGCTCCACGGCCGCTGGCCCGAACGGCGTCTCGAGATCGGTTCGGGCGACAACCAGACCGCGGCCGACACGGACCTCGTCGTCATCGCGACACCGTGGGACGGTGCGACGCAGACGGCCACGTCGGTCGAGCACCTCCTGCGCGGCAAGGTCGTCATCTCGATGGCCAACGCGCTCACCCGCATCGGCAAGGAGTTCCAGCCGCTCGTCCCGCCCCGCGGATCGGTGGCGGCAAGCGTCCAGGCCGCGGTGCCCGACTGTCAGGTGGCGGCGGCCTTCCATCACGTGCCGGCCATGGAGCTCGGCGATCTCGATCATCCGATCGTCAGCGACGTCTTGATCTGCTCCGACCATCGGCGGGCAACGGACGCCACCTCCGAGATCGTTTCCAAGATCCCGAACATGCGCCCGCTCGACGCCGGGGGCCTGTCGCTGGCGACACCGATCGAGTCGTTCACCGCCGTCCTTCTCCAGCTCAACATGCATTACAAGACGCGCGTGGCGGTGACGTTCACGGGCATCCCGGAGTCCCCCACACCTGCTCCGTGAGCCCGATGCGCTTGTACGACACCGCCCGGCAGGCGATCGTGCCGTTCGACCCCGGGCCGGTGGTCACGATGTACACGTGCGGGATCACCCCGTACGACTCGACCCATCTCGGTCACGCAGCGGTGTACATCACCTACGACGTCCTGCAGCGGCGTCTCCGAGACCTCGGACACGACACGAAGCTCGTCCGCAACGTGACCGACGTCGACGATTCCCTGCTTGCCAAGGCGCGTGCACTCGGCGTGCACTATCTCGACCTCGCCGCGGCCGAGACGGCCCGCTTCGATGCGGACATGACCGCCCTCAACGTCCTGCCGTGCTGGAGCGAGCCCCGCGCCACCTCGGCGATCCCGGACATCCGCGGCTTCATCGGGATGGTGCTCGACCGCGGGCACGTGTACCTCGCCGGCGGCGGGGTGTACTTCGACGTGTCGAGCTTCCCCGACTTCGGCAGCGTCTCGCACTACACCCGCGAGCAGATGCTCGCCTACGCCGCCGAACGCGGCGGCAACATCGACGATCCGCACAAGCGGGACCCGCTCGATTTCGTCCTCTGGCAGCCGTCGCTCGACGACGAGCCGTCGTGGGAGTCGATGTGGGGACCGGGGCGGCCCGGGTGGCACATCGAGTGCTCCACGCTCGCGCTGCGTGAGCTCGGGACGACCATCGACCTGCACGGGGGTGGCGCCGACCTGATCTTCCCGCACCACGAGTGCGAGCGGGCGCAATCCGAGGCGGCCACCGGCGAGCCGTTCGTGCGTCACTGGATGCACCAGGCGATGGTCCGCATGGACGGCGAGAAGATGTCCAAGTCCCTGGGAAACCTGATCTTCGTCTCCGACCTGTTGAAGCAGTGGGACGCACCTGCGGTGCGGCTCGTGATCGTCGAGAACCACTACCGGACCGAGTGGGAGTGGGACAACAGTCGTATGCCACGCGCCGCCGAGCGGCTCGAACGGTGGCGCGCCGCTGGGCCGGGCGAGGGCGCCATCGATGAGGTCCGCGCCGCACTCGACGACGACCTCGACACGCACGCGGCGGTCGCCGCAGTCGACCGTGCCGCAGATGCGGGTGAGGGCGTCACGATCGCAGGCGAAATGCTCGGCATCGAACTCTGGGTCTGATCACAACGCGCCTACCGGTCGTCGATCGGGGGTGAAAGACTCCAGCAGTGGGTGGAGCGGACGTCAGCAGCGACGAGATCAGAGTCGGGCAGTTCTTCGACGTCGCGAAGACCGTCCTCAGCCCCGTACTGAAGTTCGGCTGGAAGGTCAACGTCGACGGACTGGAGAACGTGCCCCCCGCGGGTCCCGCAATCCTCTGCCCGAATCACACGTCGTTCATCGATTCGGTCTTCCTTCCGTTGGTCCTGCCACGGCGCATCACCTACGTCGGCAAGGCCGAGTACATGGATGACTGGAAGACGAAGCACCTGTTCCCGGCGATCGGAATGATCCCGCTCGACCGTTCGGGAGGAAGCGCCAGCGACCGAGCCCTCAGCGCTGCCACGCGTGTGCTCGACCGCGGCGAGCTGTTCGGGATCTTTCCCGAGGGCACGCGCTCACGTGACGGCGCGCTGCACAAGGGACACACGGGCCCCGCTCGGCTTGCGTTGCGGACGGGCGCGCCCCTCGTACCCGTCGGCCTGCGAGGGACGCGCGAGATCCAGCCGCCCGAAGCGAAGTTCCCGAAGCTCTTCAGGGCGTGTGCGATCCGCATCGGCAAACCGATCGGTGTGGACCGCTACGTCGATCGCGCGGACGATCACATCGTGCTCCGACAGCTCATCGACGAGGTGATGTTCGAGATCCGCAACCTGTCCGGACAGGAGTACGTCGACACGTACGCGACCAAGAAGGCCGAGAGCCTCCCGACGGACGTCGCCCGTGTGCCGGATGCCAACGGACACGAGTCGAGCAGTGGGCCGCGCCGATCGTCGGCGGACGTCCTGAATCCGCAGGGAGCGGTGCCGGTCGCTCACTAACGTCGATGTGATGGCCAGCGACCAGATCACGATTTGGCTTCCCGACGGTTCGACGCGCGACGTCGCCGCGGGGACCACCGCCGGTGATCTGGCAGCGGACATCGGGCGCAACCTCCGCAAGGCAGCGGTGATCGCCAACGTGAACGGCACCGAGCGTGATCTCGTGTGGCCGCTCGAGGACGGCGACGAGGTCGCGATCATCACCGATCGCGACGACCGCGGCCTGTACACGATCCGCCATTCGACGGCGCACGTGCTCGCCCAGGCCGTGCTCGACCTCTTCCCTGGTGCGACGTTCGGGATCGGGCCACCCATCGAGGACGGCTTCTACTACGACTTCGAGTTGCCCGACGGCCGGCACTTCCACGAGGACGACCTGCCGCTCATCGAGGCTCGCATGCGCGAGATCATGCAGGAGCAGCAGCCCTTCATCCGCGACGAGCTGCCGGCTGATGAAGCGCGCGAGGTCTTCAAGGACCACAAGTACAAGCTCGAGATCATCGACGACGCGTCGACGGATCCCATGTCCGCCACCGAGTTCGGGCTCGTGCGCACGTACGAGAACCCACCGCGGTTCATCGACTTGTGCCGAGGGCCTCACGTCGAGCACACGGGTTCGCACCTCGGCCACTTCAAGCTCATGCGAGTCGCGGGTGCGTACTGGCGCGGCGACGAGAAGAAGCCGCAGCTGCAGCGCATCTACGGCACGGCATGGGCGTCGAAGGCCGATCTCGACGCGCACCTGAAACGGCTCGAGGAGGCGGCGAAGCGCGACCACCGCAAGCTCGGCGTCGAGCTCGACCTGTTCAGCTTCCCTGACGAGATCGGCTCGGGACTGGCGGTGTTCCACCCCAAGGGCGGGCTCGTACGGATGCTGATGGAGGACTACTCGCGCCAGCGCCACGTGGCCGCCGGCTACGAGTTCGTCAACTCGCCCCACATCTCCAAGGAGGAGTTGTTCGAGACGTCCGGGCATCTCGACTGGTTCGCGGACGGCATGTTCCCGCCGATGGAGCTCGACGAAGGGCAGCGGTACTACCTCAAGCCGATGAACTGCCCGTTCCACATCCTCATCTACCGGAGCCGGTTGCGTTCGTACCGCGAGCTGCCGTTGCGGTTGTTCGAGTTCGGCTCGGTGTACCGGTACGAGAAGTCGGGCGTGATCCACGGGCTCACGCGTGTTCGCGGCATGACGCAGGACGACGCGCACATCTTCTGTTCGAAAGAGCAGATGGGCGAGGAGCTGGGATCGCTGCTCACGTTCGTGCTCGATCTGTTCCGCGACTACGGCCTCGACGACTTCTACCTCGAGCTGTCGACGAAACCCGAAGACAAGTCGGTCGGGGGCGACGAGGAATGGGATGAGGCCACGGAAGCGCTCCGCGCCGCCGCGATGACGAAGGATCTCGACCTCGTGATGGACCCGGGCGGCGGCGCGTTCTACGGGCCGAAGATCTCCGTACAGGCGCGTGACGCGATCGGACGCACGTGGCAGATGTCGACGATCCAGCTCGACTTCCAGGAGCCGCAGCGGTTCGATCTGTCGTACATCGGCGCCGACAACGAACGACATCGGCCGATCATGATCCACCGTGCTCTGTTCGGATCCATCGAGCGGTTCTTCGCTGTGCTCGTGGAGCACTACGCGGGCGCGTTCCCCGCGTGGCTCGCTCCGGTGCAGGCGCGCGTGCTGCCGATCAGCGAGGCGCACGAGGCTTACGCCACGCGCATCGTCGACCGGCTGCGGGCGGAGGGGTTCCGCGCCGACCTCGTGGAGGCGAGCGAGCCGCTCGGCGGACGCATCCGTAAGGCCAAGCTCGAGAAGCTGCCGTACGTCCTCGTGGTCGGCAACGACGACGTCGAGCACGGCACGGTCGGCGTCAACGCCCGCGGCTCGGAACGTCCCGAACGGGACATCCCCGTCGACGCATTCGTCGACCGTCTCCAAGCCGAGGTCGCCGCCCGCGTATGACGCTGCGCAGCCACTGCGAATGTTGGGTGGAAACGGGCGCTAGAGCGCCCGTTTCTCCCCGGAGTTCGTGACCGAGATGGATCGGTTGTGGGCGGGTTGGCGGTCGACGTACATCGAAGAAGTGACGTCGGATGACGACGCCGCGGCCGGTGACGTGTTCGCGCAGATCCTGCAGAGCGGGCTACCGGACGGGGAGACCCACATCGTGTGGCGGGGCGAGCTCACCTTCGCCATCCTCAACCGCTACCCGTACATCAGCGGGCACGTGCTCCTGATGCCGTACCGGGAAGTGGGCGAGCTCGAGGACCTGACGTCGGCCGAGCACGCGGAGCTGTGGGCGGCCGTGACCGACTGCGTACAGGCCATCAAGGCGGCGTACCGACCTCACGGCCTCAACATCGGGATGAACCTCGGGGCCGCGGCCGGTGCCGGAATCCCGTCGCACCTCCATGTCCACGTGATGCCCCGGTGGGACGCCGATTCCAACTTCATGACATCGGTGGCCGAGACGCGGGTCCTGCCGGAGGCGCTTCCCGAGACGTGGCGCAAGTTCCGCGAGGCATGGGGCCAACCACGACAATGAACGGGATGGCCGAGGACCACGAGATCCGCGACGAGCTGCCCGAGGACCTCGACACGTCCAACTTCGTCGGCCCGTACATGTTCCCGAACAACAACCGCCGCCGTATCCCGGCCGTGCTCTACGGCGTGATCGGCCTGGGTGCGATCGCCGTGTGGTTGGCGTCCCGTGGAAGCGACCCCGTGCTCGTCAACGCCGGGCTGTTGTGGGGTGGCATCGCGCTCGTCCTGTTCGGCATCTACTCGTACCAAGCCGGCTTCGACCTCGACTTCGACGAGCGGACGCGCTCGCGGCAGCCGGACGAACCGTCGACTTTCCCGTCGGTCACGCGTCCGCGCAGCTCGGCTGGCGTGGACTACGTAGCCGTCCGACGTGGCGCATCCTCCTCTACTCGAGCGAGGACCCGCCCGCGAAGCGTGGCATCGTCCTCGTCGACGGCGTGAAGGGTGACGTGCTCCAGCATTTCGTGGAGGACAATCCCGAAGACTGGTCAGGGGTCCGATAGCGGCCCGCGCATCACGCCTCGCGCCGCGCCCGCCGACATCACCGAGCGCCGGGACCTCCATGACAGAAGCGACAGCACGCTCGCCGCAGAGCCGATCGACGCGATCGAGGCAAACGAGCCGATCGAACCGACGGACAGGAACGACCCGACTGACCCGATCGACAAAGCCGAACCCTTCGAAGCGATCGACAGGAACGAGTCCTCGGACCACAAGGACAACATTGAACGCCGCGAAGTCGCCATCCGGTACAGGCTGCCACTGTTACGAGGCCTGAGCAGCGGCGGACAGCGCTGCGAGCCCGGCTCGGAGCTCGTCGTGGGAAGGCCACCCGAAGCCGAGCCGGAAGTGACGGTCGTCGAGCTCGAACCAGTGGCCGGCGCCCACGTACGTCCCGAACACGTGAAGCAGGGTGTGGTGGAACTTCGCCGGATCGAATTCGAGGTGCGGGCGAACTCGAACAAGGCCGACGACACCCCCCTTCGGTTCCACCCACTCGAACACGTCTTGCGTCGCCATCCAGTCGCGCACCGTGCCGAGCCGGTTGGCGACATCCGCACGGATCGACGGAAGGATGCGGTCGCGTTGCTCGAGGATCCTCGCGGCGATGGCCTCGTCGAGCGTGGCACCGCAGATGACCACCTGCTCCTTGGCCGCAAGCAGCCGTTCGTACGTGGCGGCGTCGGTCGTGACCGCCCAGCCGACCCGCAGGCCGGGCACGCCGTACGACTTGGACATCGACGCCACGCTTATGACGCTCGGCGAGAGCGTCGCTGCGAGCGGCAACCGGTCCCCGTACGTCAGCTCGCGGTATGTCTCGTCGACGACGAGCGTCGCGCCCGACGCCTCGGCGATCTCGACGAGCTCGGTAAAAGGCGCGCTCAGTGATCACTGCGCCGGTCGGGTTGTGCGGGTACGTGACGCTGATGAGCTTGGTGTCGGGCCGCACTCGCGCCCGCAACCGATCGACGTCGAGGTTCCACTCCTCGTCGTAGCGAAGGTCGAAGTGCTCGAGGTCTGCACCGATCGCGAGCGGCGTCTCGAGGTTCGTCGCGTAGTTGGTCCGCAGGACCACGGCGTGGTCGCCCGCCTCGAGGATCGAAGTGGCTGCAAAGAACAGCGACGCCGCCGCGCCCGGCGTGACGAGCACGGAGTCCGGCGAAGCGCCGTCGATCGCACCGACGACTTCGCGGAGGCCGGGATCTCCGAGGTGGTCGCCGTAACACAGCAGGAGCTCGTCGAGATCGATATCGAGACCGAGATCACGGAGCCGGCGATCCGATACGGAGCTCTCGGACAGGTTGTTCACGATCGTGTCGTACCCGAGCTGCTCCGGCGACTCGATCTCGATCGGCATCCGGCGGTAGCGCACGGCCGCAGCGTTGCACAGCGAACGCTTTCGTCGAGCACGAAGTAGCGAAGCGTCGATCAGTCGCGACTGGCGGCTTCGATGGCGCGTTCGGCCGCGTGCAGATGGGTCGCCCCGGTCCGGACGGCTTCACGGACGATCTCGAGCGCGCTCATCTTCGGTCCCGAACCGGCGACGGTCCCGGTGCGCGTCCACACGTCTGCCGGCGTGCGCTCGATTGTGTTCGCCATGGCGTTGCACTCGACGTCCAGGAAGTCGAGCGCGGCCTCCGCGCTCGACGGCTGCGCCGCCATCTGCCACTCGCGGGCCGCATCGTCGGCGACCGCGGGCAACAGCGTCGGCTCGTCGTGCACGAGCACCTGCCGGAGAGCCTCGCCGAGAATCGCGATCGAGCGAGCGACGTGGTCGGCGTGATCGACGGCCGACCGGCCATCGGGTCCAGGACGATGCACGAGGTCGTCCACGCGCTCGTCCTCGTCGAGGGACGTCAGCAGCACGCGGAACCGGCGCGGGTACGACCGCAGCGCGGCGACGGCGTCCGACGGCGAGAGACGCGAAAGGTCCAGACCGCCGCTCATGCTTTTTCGGGGGCTGCGCCCCCGGACCTCATCGGCGTCCGGCTCCCTGGCGGTCGCTCGGTCGCTATGCGCTCGCAGCGCTCGCTCATGTCCGCCTCAACGCTCGCTCACCTTCCCCGCGCCGCTCACAACACGCGCCCGATGTCGAGCAGGTGATGCTCACCTTCGTGCACGGTGTGGCGCACCACCCAGGTGAACGGGCGTTCCTCGCGGGTCGGGAAGCTGTAGGTCATCGTGCGCGTCCAGTCGGACGGCCCGAACGTCTCGACGTACGCCGCGACCGCCTCCGCATTGGCGGCGACGTCGTCGGCCACGTTCACCGGCTCCTGGTCGTTGTAGGCCAGTTCGATGACGCGCTCCTCGCGGCGCATCGGCTCGGGTGCGTAGCCGTCCTGGGTCCGCGCCACGCTCAGCCGCTCGCGCTGGATCGACAGCACGTCCCGATAGTGGCAGGCATATTCGAGCGCTGACCACGTGCCTTCCACGGGATGCGCTCGCAGGAGCTCATCGAGGTCCTCACCCTTCAGCCCACGAGTGAGAGGCACGCGGTAACGAATGCCGAGGCCGCGCAGCGCGGCGGGTGTGTCCTCGATGGCGAGCGAGTCGTGCGAGAACCCGCACTCCGCGCACGGCATCAGTCCTGGTCCCTGGTCTCCCGCTTGACCTTGTCCACCAGGTGAGATGGCAGGACGTCGTAGTGGTCGTGGGTCGCGGTGAAGCGTCCCCGTCCGCCGGTGAGGGAACGGAGGTCGATCGCGTACCGCAGGATCTCGGACGTCGGCACCAGCGCGGTCACCGTCTGTTCGCCATCACCTGCGGGCTCCGTTCCCTGCACCCGGCCGCGACGGGCGTTGAGGTCGCCCATGACATCGCCCTGGTACTCCGCCGGGACCGTCACTTCGAGCAGCGAGACGGGTTCGAGCAACACGGGGTCGGCCTTCGCCATCGCCTCGCGAATCGCGAGCCTTCCGGCGATCTTGAACGCCATCTCGGAGGAGTCGACGGCGTGCTGTTTGCCGTCGACGAGCTCGACCTTGACGTCGACGACCGGATGTCCGTAGACGCCGCCGGAAGCCATCGTCTCCTCGACCCCCTTGTGCACTGCGGGGATGTAGCCCCGCGCGATCGCGCCACCGACGATCTTGTCGACGAACTCGAATCCTTCCCCGCGAGGGAGCGGCTCGACATTGATGACGGCGACACCGAACTGGCCGTGACCGCCCGACTGCTTCTTGTGCTTGCCCTCGATGCCCTGCGCGCTGCTCGTGATCGTCTCGCGATACGGCACGCGCACGTCGTCGGTGTCGACGTCGACGCCGAACTTGCGGGCCAGCTTCTCGAGCGTGATCTGCAGATGGGTCTCGCCCGTGCCCCGCATGATCGTCTGCTTGGTCTCCTCGTTGCGCTCGATGACGAGCGCCGGGTCTTCCTCCTGCAGGCGGTGCAACGCGTTGGCGAGCTTGTCCTCGTCCGCCTGCGTCCTTGCGAGGATGGCGGTCGCCAGCACGGGCGGCGGGCTGGCGATGGCCTCCACCGTCACCGGCTTGCCTTTCGGTGCGAGCGTGTCACCGGTTGCGGTCGCGGCGAGCTTGGCGGCGGCCGCGAGGTCGCCCGCGGGCACCTCGCTCACCTGGACCTGTTCCTTCCCGCGCAGGGTGAACAGTCCGTGCAGCCGCTCGTCGGCTCCCGAACGCGAGTTGGAGAGGTGATCGTCGGGACGGATGGTTCCGGACAGCACCTTGAACAACGAGATGTGACCGACGTAGGGATCGGCAATCGTCTTGAACACGAACGCCAGCGGATCGCCGCTCGGGTCCGCGGCCACGTCAACCTCTGTGTCGCCCGCCTTCACAGTGATCGGCGGGCGGTCGGTGGGGGCCGGGCCGATCTCGCAGATGAAGTCGGCCAGCCGGTCGAGCGCGACGTTGCTCGCCGCCGACCCGACCACGACGGGGAACACCGATGCCTCGGCTACGCCCTTGGCCAGCGTTCGCTCGAGCTCCTCCGCCGAGATCTCCTCACCGCCGAGGTAGCGCTCGAGCAACTCATCGTCGGCAACAACGATTCCTTCGACGAGGTTGTCGTGCACCTGGTGCTCGAGCTCGGCGAGCTCGTCGGGCACGTCGCCGTGCATCGCCGTTCCACCGTCGTAGAAGTAGGCAGTGTCCGTCAGGAGGTCGGCCACACCCCGGAACGCCGCTTCTTCGCCGATGGGAAGCTCGAGCGGCGCGACGCCCGCGCCGAACCGGTCGCGCAGCTGCTCCAGGGTCCGCTCGAAGTTGGCGCGCTCCCGGTCGAGCTTGTTGACGAAGACCATGCGGGGCACGCCGAGCTGTGCGGCGATCCTCCATGTCGCATACGTCTGGACCTCGACGCCCTCGACCGCGCTGACCACGAACACCGCCAGGTCGGCCACCCGCAGTGCGGCCTCGACGTCACCGACGAAGTCGGCGTAGCCGGGGCAGTCGATCAGGTTGATCTTGTGGTCTTTCCATTCGAACGGGGCGAGCGCCAGGGACAGCGACAGGCCCCGCTTCTGCTCCTCGGGGTCGAAGTCGGTGACCGTCGTCCCGTCCTCGACCCTCCCGACCCGGTTGATGGCACCGGCACAGTGCAACAGCGCCTCGGCCAGGGTCGTCTTCCCGGACCCGCCATGGCCGACCAAGGCGACATTGCGGATCTGCTCCGGCGGAAAGCGCTTCAAGTCGATGGCCCCCCAAAGAACTCGTTCGGTTGAGCATTGACGCTACATGCCGTGCGTCAGGGCTCGGCCCCGCACGCCGGATTGGTATGTCGCTGGTTCGGGAAGGCCGCTGGTAGCGTTTGCTGGAGTTCGCACCCCCTTCGCGGGAGCCCCCGATGTTCGACAAGCGGTTGCGACCGAGCGTGGAGCAGCGACTGCACCCGGTCGGCGCCAACCTCGAGCGCAGCGGCATCACCGCCGACCACCTCACCCTGGTCGGCGTGGTGATGGCCGTCAGCGCCGCCGTGGCGATCGCCAATGGCGCACTCCGACTCGGGTTCGTCCTGCTCCTTCTCACCGCCGTCCCCGACGTGCTCGATGGCGCCGTCGCCAAGGCATCCGGCACCGCGTACGCCGCGGGGCGCCTTCTTCGACTCGGTCGCGGACCGGGTGAGCGACGCGCTGTTGCTCGTCGGCGTGGCCTGGTACATCGAGAACCGCCATCCCGGCCACATCGCGATCCTGCCGATGGCGGTGCTCGCCATGACGATGCTCATCTCGTATGAGCGGGCGAAGGCGGAGTCCCTCGGGTTCGACGCGCGGGGCGGTCTCATGGAACGTGCGGAACGGCTCATCGCACTCAGTGTGGGGCTCCTGTTCGAAGGACTGCTCGTCGCCGTGCTGTGGGTCATGCTCGTGCTCACGACCCTCACCGCGGTGCAACGGTTCGCCAGGGTGTGGTCGCAGGCCTCCACTACTCGCACACGGACCACCCACACCCGTTGGCGCTACCCGCGGGTCGCGCGAGACAGTGAGCGCAGCCGGATGCGGCGGGAGCGGTGGGCTGCCGCGCGCAGGCACGTCGCCGGACTCGCTGACGGACCCCACCGTCGCCGCTTTCAAGCTCGGCGCGGTCGTCGCGCGCGCGATGCCGCGGCCCATGGCCGAGCTCACCGCTCGGGCCGCAGGGCTCGGTGTCGCCCAGTTCTCCGCCGCACGGCGCGCCCAAGTGGAGCGCAACTTGCGCCGAGTACGTGGACCGGACTTCCGTGGCGCCCCGCTACGCCGCGCCGTCGCGGCAACGTTCGAGTCGTACGCCCGCTACTGGGCCGAATCGCTTCGGCTGCCCGGCACGAGTCCAGCGGTGCTCGACGCGGGCATGACGCTCCGAGGATGGAACCATGTCGAGGAGGGACTGGCCGCCGGCCGCGGCGTGATCCTCGCGCTGCCACATCTCGGCGGGTGGGACTGGGCCGGTTTCTGGTTGGCCGAAGTGCAGCGTCAACCGGTCACCGTCGTGGTCGAGGCCTTGGACCCACCCGAGCTGTTCGAGTGGTTCGCCGAGCTACGCCGCGCGTTCGGCATGAATGTCGTTCCCCTCGACGCCGACGCAGGGACTGCCGTGGTCCGGGCGTTGCGCGCCAACCACGTCGTGTGTCTCCTGTGCGATCGTGACATCGGCGGTAGTGGGGTCGAGGTGGAGTTCTTCGGTGAACGGACCTTGCTGCCCGCCGGCCCGGCCACGCTGTCGTTGCGGACCGGCGCTCCTGTCCTGCCGGTCGCGGTGTACTTCCGCCGTCACGACCATCTGGGCGACATCCGCGGTCCGATTCCGGTGACGCGCGAAGGCCGGCTGCGCGAAGACGTCGTCCGCGTGACGCAGCACTTGGCGCACGAGCTCGAGGACCTGATACGCGCCGCGCCCGAGCAGTGGCATCTGCTGCAGCCCAACTGGCCGAGCGATCCAGGGTGGCAGGAGCGCAACAACAGCGACGCCAGCAACAGCTACCCCCACAACAAGGAGTGACCGGCGTACGGGAAGTACCGTTTCGCCCGTGCGGGTCGGCCTCGTCTGTCCCTACAGCCTGACCACACCAGGCGGTGTGCAGGGACAGGTGCTCGGATTGGCGCGCTCGTTGCGAGACGCCGGGCATCACGCCCGCGTACTCGGCCCCTGCGACGCGCCTCCTCCTGACGCCGGCGTGACGCCTCTCGGGCGATCGATCCTCACCGCCGCCAACGGGTCGGTGGCCCCCATCGCGCCCGATCCCTCCTGTCAGCTGCGAACGATCCGCGCCCTCCGGGACGAATCGTTCGACGTTCTGCACCTGCACGAGCCGCTCGTGCCGGGCCCGACCATGACCGCGATCCTGTTCCGCAACGCGCCAATCATCGGAACATTCCATGCCGCAGGCGGGAGTGCCGCTTATCGCTACCTGACACCGCTCGTGCGGTGGTTGGCCGGACGCATCGACGTGCGGTGCGCCGTCTCGGAAGCCGCTCGCGCCATGGCGCACGAGGCGCTCGGCGGCGACTACCTGCTCCTGTTCAACGGCATCGAGATCGACCGTTTCGCCAAGGCACCCGCCTGGCACGCGAACGGCAGCACCCGTGGCGGTACCGACGGCCCGGTCATCTTCTTCGTCGGTCGCCACGAGCCGCGGAAGGGCCTCGACATCCTGCTCACGGCCCTGCGCCATCTGCCGGCCGACGTGCAGGTGTGGGTCGCCGGCGACGGACCGGAGACGTTGGCGTTGCAGGCCCACCACACTGGCGACCCCCGTATCGAGTGGCTCGGAAGGATCAGCGACGAGGAGAAGGCGTCGCGACTGCGCGGGGCGGACGTGTTCTGCGCTCCATCGTTGCGGGGCGAGTCGTTTGGTGTCGTCTTGCTCGAGGCCATGGCGGCGCGGACCCCCGTGGTGGCCAGCGACCTCGATGGGTATCGCAACGTCGCCCGGTCCGGGGCGGACGCGCTCCTGGTGCCGCCGGGCGACCCCCGCGCCCTCGCCGCCGCGCTCCGTGAGGTCATCTCGAACCCTTCGTGCGCCGAGGCGCTCGTCACATCGGGACAGCAGCGGGCCGAGGAGTTCTCGATGCACAACCTCGCCCAGCGATATGTCGAGCTGTATGCCCGGTTGTAGGGCGGCGGACTAGGCCCGAGGAACTAGCGAAAACCCCCCGATCGCGCCATGGCGTAGCGTTCAGATTTGCCGCACGCTGCATCGCAACCACGCAGCGCGACCATCAGATCACGCAGAACGCATTCTCCTTCGCAGCAACGGGGGCAAACACGACGAGGAGGGGTCTAGTCACTAGGCCCCTCCTGTCGTCTTCTGTCGTCCTTGTCGGTCCGCAGCCTCGGGTCCGGCCGGCGATCCCAAAGGCGGCGCGGTCCGAGTGGCACCGATTCCTCCGAGTACCATGACCCGTCGTGATCGCACTCATCATCGTGTTGATCCTGATCGCGCTGGTCGTGATCGTGGCGGTCGTCACGTTCAACGGCCTGGTCAGACTGCGCAACCGGGTCGACGCCGCATGGGCCCAGATCGACGTGCAGCTCAAGCGCCGGTACGACCTCATCCCCAACCTCGTCGAGACCGTGAAGGGCTATGCCGCGCACGAGCGGCAAACGCTCGAGGCGGTGATCCAGGCCCGCAACATGGCGGTCAACGCGCAAGGCCCGGCACAGCAGGCGGAAGCCGAGAACGTGATCACGGGGGCGTTGAAGTCGCTGTTCGCGCTGTCCGAGGCGTATCCCGACCTGAAGGCCAACCAGAACTTCGCCCAGTTGCAGGAGGAGTTGACCGGGACCGAAGGGCGCATCGCCTACGCGCGGCAGTTCTACAACGACTCGGTGCAGCGCTACAACACGAAGATCCAGACGTTCCCGGCCGTCGTGATCGCGGGCGCCATGAACTTCGCGCCCCGTGAGTACTTCGAGGTCGACGAGCAGTCACGCGATGCGGTGCGCGTCTCGTTCGACACGACGCAACCGGTCGCGGACCAGCCCACCGCCGCGCAACCGCCCGCCACGGGCACGCCACCCCAGACCAGCGGCCAGCCGCCCGCCGCAGGTCAGGCGCCGCAATAACTCCTCGAAGCTTCTAACCGGAACCCTCCACCCTGTACGACCAGGTCGCATCCAACAAGAGACGGTCCGCGCTGTTGATCGCGGGTTTCGTGCTCCTCGCGGTGCTCGTCGCCGTGGTGCTCAACGCGCTGCTGCAGTTCGGCTTCGTGGGGGTCGTCATCGCGCTGGTCGTCGCGGTAGGCACCTCCTTCCTCGCGTACTGGAAGTCGGACTCGGTTGCGCTTGCGATGAGCCGTGCCCGTCCTGCGGATCCCGTCGAGTATGCGCGGCTGCACAACATCGTCGAGGGCTTGTGCATCGCAGCCGGTCTGCCGAAGCCGCGCGTGTACATCATCGACGACGACGCGCCGAACGCGTTCGCTACGGGACGGGACCCGAAGCACGCGGCCATCGCCGTCACAACGGGACTCCTCGAGAAGATGAACCGCATCGAGCTCGAAGGCGTCCTCGCGCACGAGCTCAGCCACATCAAGAACTACGACATCCTGGTCTCGACGTTGGCAGTGACACTCGTCGGCTTCATCGCACTGATGTCCGACCTCGCGATCCGCTTCCTGTGGTGGGGAGGCGGTCGCAGCCGTGACGACAACAACGGCGGTGGCGGCCCGCAAGCCATCCTCGCCCTGTTCGGGTTTGCGCTCCTGCTCCTGGCGCCGCTCATTGCTCAGCTGATGCAGTTCGCCGTGAGCCGCCGCCGGGAGTCACTCGCAGACGTGTCGGGAGTGGAGTTGACGCGGTATCCACCAGGACTGATCTCCGCTCTTGAGAAACTTCGTGACGACCAAACGGTCGTCCACTCGCATTCCCGAGCGACAGCCCATCTCTGGATCGAGCAACCGATGCCGACGCAAAAGGAGGAAGGTCGCCTGTCACGCCTGAACCGATTGTTCGACACGCACCCGCCGCTCGAAGAGCGCATCGAAGCCCTTCGGGAGCTCTGAAGCTTCCGTTCCCTGTGAGGTCGACTCCTTGACGAACCGTCGCGTCCTTGCGCTCCTTGCGGTTGCGCTGCTGGTGATCGCCGCCTGCAGTGGCAAGAAGCGAGCGGCGCCAATCACCACCACGACCACGTCCACGACCGCGGTGACGACGACGACCGTCCCTCCGCCGCCGCCCGCCTATCCGTTGACGGGGCTGCCGGTCACGGACCCTGCCACGGCGAACCGGCCGGCGTTGGTGGTGAAGATCGACAACGCCGACGGCCGCAGGAGCAGCACCGCACGTCCGCAACTCGGGCTCAACCAAGCCGACGTGGTCTATGAGGAGATGGTCGAGGGCAGCGTCACGCGGCTCGCGGCCGTGTTCCATTCGACGAACTCCGACCCGGTCGGTCCCGTGCGGTCCGCGCGCAGTACGGACGTCGCAGTGTTCAGCCCACTCAGCCGGCCGCTCTTCGCGTGGTCGGGCGCGAACGCAGGGTTTGCCCAGCTCATCAGGGAGTCGCCACTCGTCGACGTGGGCTATGACGCGCACAGCGAGCTGTACATGCGTCGCAACCAGACCGGTCACGTCGCGCCCCACAACCTGTATTCGTCGACGCCGGCGCTGTATTCGCTCACGCCGCCGTACGCGCCGGCGCCCACTCCGCTCTTCTCGTACCGCGCTGCCGGTGAGCCGATGCTCGCGTCGGCCACGCCCGTGAGCTCGGTCCACCTCGTCTTCGGTGACGGACCAGGTAGCGCGCCGGTCGATTATGTGTGGGCGCCTGACGCGGGAGGTTTCGCCCGGAGCCAGAGCGGCTCGCCCCACGTCGACGAGAACGGCATGCAGATCACGCCGCAGAACGTCATCGTGCAGTTCGTCTCGTACCACGACACGGGCTACAGGGACGTCGTCGGCACCCCCGTTCCCGAAGCCGACCTTGTCGGGACGGGCACGTGCTGGATCCTCACGAACGGATCGATCATCGACGGCAACTGGTCGAAGTCGGCACCGGACGCGATTCCCGTGTACACCGACAAGGCAGGCAATCCCGTGAAACTGACACCGGGCCGTACGTGGGTCGAGTTGGTCCCGATCGGAGGCGGGACCATCACGGGCTGAACGTCGCGACGCCCGGGCGTCCGACGACCCGACGGGTAGGGAAACGCCCGGGCGTCCGCAGCGGTGACCTTTAGACTTGGCAGGGATGAGCGCGCACGAGACGGGAACGTTCCGCGTCAAGCGGGGCCTGGCCGAGATGTTGAAGGGCGGCGTCATCATGGACGTCGTCACGCCGGACCACGCGAAGATCGCCGAGGACGCGGGTGCCGCATCGGTGATGGCACTCGAGCGGGTTCCCGCCGACATCCGTCGTGACGGCGGCGTTGCCCGGATGAGCGACCCGGAGATGATCGAGGGCATCAAGGCCGCGGTCACCATCCCGGTGATGGCGAAGGCGCGCATCGGTCACTTCGCGGAAGCGCAGATTCTCGAAGCGCTCGGCGTCGACTACGTCGACGAATCCGAAGTGCTCACGCCAGCCGACGAGGCGCATCACATCGACAAGTGGCGGTTCACCGTTCCCTTCGTGTGCGGTGCGACGAACCTCGGCGAGGCGCTCCGGCGCATCAGCGAAGGTGCCGCGATGATCCGGTCGAAGGGCGAGGCCGGCACGGGCAACATCGTCGAGGCGGTCCGTCACCTCCGATCGATCCTCGGTGACCTCCGCAAGGTCACGCAGGCCGATTCGGCCGAGGTCTACGACTGGGCGAAGCAGCTGCGCTCGCCTGTCGGGTTGGTGCAGGAGATCGCGGAGACAGGAGCCCTGCCGGTGCCGCTGTTCTGCGCCGGCGGCATCGCCACGCCGGCGGACGCGTCGCTCGTGATGCAACTCGGGGCCGAGGCTGTCTTCGTGGGGTCGGGCATCTTCAAGTCCGACAACCCGCCGGCGCGAGCGAAGGCGATCGTCGAGGCGACCACGCACTTCCGCGATCCCGACATCCTGGCGAAGGTGAGCCGCGGCCTCGGCTCCCCGATGCGGGGCCAGGACATTGCCGAGCTCGACGTGAAGCTGGCTGAACGCGGCTGGTAGTCAAGCCGTCGGGAGCATCAGACCACGCAACATCGTGAGCGGCTCGACCGCGTCGACCGCACCGTCGACGACGTCGACGACCTCGAGGACTTCGGGTCCGCGTCCGGCGAGGGAATCGATCAGCGCGCCGAGCTCAGCGCGCATGACCGGTGTTGCGTTCGAACCCCGGAAGTCGACGCGCACCTGCTCGGGGGCAGCAGCCATCTCGTACACACCGGGCGCGGCGCCGGTGAGCTCGATCGCGAGCGTGACGTTCGACCCGAAGAAGGTGGGCGGGGTCGACGCAATCGCGAGCCCGTAGAGCGCGGCGAGACGGTTTTCGGCGAGTGGGCACTCGTGAGGCAGGTCGAGAGGGACGACCACGTCGCGTTCGTGGAGCCACGCGTCCCAGAAGACATGAGTGCTGAGCGAGACCCAGTGGAGCAGACCGTACGGTCCGGGCAAGAGCTCGTCGCCGCCGTCGTCGACGCGACGTTCGAATGCTTCCCGCTCGGCGGCAACAGCTGCTTCGAACGCGGCCACGGTCTCGGATGGCGTCTGCTCGCGTGACGCCTCGAGCCACTCGTCGGGATCCTTGGTGGGATCGACGCGGCCGCCGGCGGTCCGCGGACCTTCGCCGAGCAACAGTGCGTTGCCGATGCTCGCGACATCGACGAGATGGCGCACGACATCGTGCACGGTCCAAGTGCTGCACCTGCTTCTCACCTGCCACTCGTCGTCGTCGAAGCTGCCGAAGAGCGCGAGCAGGCGACGGCGCTGACTTGCGAGTGCGCCGGCGACGGCACGAGGCCCCGGAACGACACCGTGGAAGCGGTCGATGCTCGTGGCGATGCGCTCGCTGCGCTCGCTCATCGGTCAAGCCTGCCGTAGCGACGGTACCGGGACTCAATTGTGCGCCTCTACACTCGTGCGCCGATGCGTCAGAGGCCTCCAGGTGAAGATCGGCGTTCTTGCGTTGCAGGGTGCGTTCGCCACCCACGCCGGGGTCCTGACCTCCCTCGGCGCTGAGGCGCGAGAGGTCCGCGTCCCCGCTGATCTCGACGGCGTCGACGGACTCGTGCTACCTGGCGGGGAGTCGACGACGATGTCGTTGCTGCTCGATTCGTCAGGTTTGCGCGACCCGATCGCCGAGCGGCTCGCAGCAGGATCGCCCACGCTCGGTACGTGCGCCGGGATGATCCTCCTCGCGTGCAACGTGCTCGATGGTCGAGACGACCAGCGCAGCTTCGGCGTGCTCGACATCGACGTGCGCCGCAACGCGTTCGGACGGCAGGTCGACAGCTTCGAGAGCGACCTCGACGTACGCGGGCTCGACGGCGGTCCGTTCCACGCGGTGTTCATCCGCGTGCCCGTCGTGGAACGCGCCGGCGGCAGCGTCGACGTCCTCGCAACGGTCGACGGCAAACCCGTGCTCGTTCGGCGCGGATCGCTGGTTGCAGCCGCGTTCCACCCCGAGCTCTCGAACGACGATCGCATCCACCGGCTCTTCCTCGAGGGGGTCTAACCGATGTCGGGTCACTCGAAGTGGGCGACGATCAAACACCAGAAAGGGGCGAAGGACCAGGCCCGCGGCAAGTTGTTCGCCAAGGTGCTCCGCCAGGTCGAGGTCGCGGCGCGTGAGGGCGGCGGCGATCCCGACGTCAACCCGACGCTGCGCACGATGTACCAGAAGGCGCGCGACGTGTCGATCCCGACGGACACCATCGAACGCGCCATCAAGCGCGGCACCGGTGAGCTCGAAGGTGTCACCTACGAGCAGATGACGTATGAGGGTTACGCCCCCGGCGGCGTCGCCGTGCTCGTGGAGGTGCTGACCGACAATCGCAACCGGACAGGCGCGGACGTCCGCAGCCTGTTCAGCCGCAACGGCGGCTCGATCGCGGAACCCGGCGCTGTGGCGTGGCAGTTCGACCGCAAAGGCCAGATCCTCGTCGACCGCACGGCGGACGAGGAGGAGCTGATGCTCACCGCGCTCGACGCGGGAGCCGACGACATCGCCGACGACGGCGAGCTGTGGCGCGTGACGACCGCGCCGACGGACCTGCATCGCGTTCGTTCCGCGATCGAAGAAGCGGGAATGGCTGTGGACTCCGCCGACCTCACGATGGTGCCGCAGACGACGATTCCGCTGACGGATGCCGAAGGTGCCAAGAAGGTGCTTCGGCTGATCGACGCGCTCGACGAGCACGACGACGTGCAGAACGTGCACGCCAACTTCGACATCCCCGACGACATCCTCACGGCAGCGTCGGCCTGAGCACGATCCACCGCAGGTCGCACCTCGGGGGGCTAGCGTCGTACGCGTGTTCGTGTTGGGTGTCGATCCGGGGCTGTCCCGGTGCGGCTACGGGGTGCTCGAGCCGCTGTCCGGCGGAAAGGTGCGGGCCGTTGCGGCCGGCGTCATCACCACCCCCGCCGCCGCCCCGCTACCCGAACGTCTCGGTGAGCTCCAGCGCGAGATCCGGGCGCTGCTCACGCAGGCGCCGCCGGCGGTGGTGGCCGTCGAGCGGGTGTACTTCCAGGCGAACGTGCGCACCGCCATGTCGGTCGGTCAGGCGAGCGGGGTCGTGATGGCCGAGGCCATCAACGCCGGATGCGAGGTCGCGCAGTACGGTCCGAACGAGGTCAAGCAGGCGGTCGCCGGATGGGGCGGCGCCGGGAAGGACGAGATCGAGCGGATGGTGCAACGACTGCTCGGCATCGATCATCCGCTCCGGCCCGTGGACGCGGCCGACGCCGTGGCATTGGCGCTGTGCCATCTCGCGCACGAGCCCGCCCTTCGAAGGCTGGCCGCCCGATGATCGGGTCGTTGCGCGGCCGTCTGCTCGACCGTACCGAGCAGGAGGTGCTCGTCGAAGTCGAAGGCGTCGGCTACCGGGTGTTGGTGTCGCCGTCGACCGCGGTCACCCTCGGCGGTGTCGGCGACGAGGCGCTGGTGCACGTCCACCACCACGTACGCGAAGACGCGCAGACCCTGTACGGGTTCGCGTCGGCAGGAGAGCGACGCTGTTTCGAAGCGCTCCTCGGTGCGCACGGCGTCGGCCCCGCGCTCGCGCTCGCGATCCTCTCGGTGCACAACCCGGAGTCGCTGCAACGCACACTCGCCCACGACGACATCGCCGCGCTGTGTCTCGTGCCTGGCGTCGGCAAGAAGACCGCGGCGCGTCTGCTCGTCGAGCTGAAGTCGCGCTTCAGCGCGGCGGACATCGATCTCACGAAGGTCGCAGTCGGCGCCAACGGCAACGGCTCCGTCGGCGCGCACGAAACGGCGCCGGCGGCGCGAGCGGACGTGCGCGACGCGCTTGTGGGGCTGGGGTACGGACCGGACGAGGTTCGCGAGGCACTGGCAGACGTGCCCGATGAAGGCGACGTTGCTCTTCTGTTGAAGCAGGCGCTGCAGCGCCTGGCCTTCGTCCGGTGAGGCGCGCCGATGCGTGAAGAGCTGCTCAGCCCCGACCCCGTGCCGGGCGACGAGATCGGCGAGGACGGCGGGCTCCGGCCCCGCCGGCTACAGGACTTCGTCGGACAGGCAGAGCTCAAGGAGCATCTGTCGATCATCCTCGAGGCGGCACGGGCTCGGGGACAGGCCGCGGATCACCTCCTGTTCGCTGGTCCACCCGGTCTCGGCAAGACCACGCTCGCCCACATCGTCGCCGCGGAGCTCGGCGTGCGCCTGCACGTGACGTCGGGTCCCGCCATCGAGCGCGCCGGCGACCTGGCCGCGCTCCTCACGAACCTCGACGAGGGCGATGTCCTGTTCATCGACGAGATCCACCGGCTGGCGCGGGCCGTGGAGGAAGTGCTGTATCCGGCGATGGAGGACTTCCAACTCGACATCGTTCTCGGCAAGGGCCCCGCGGCCCGATCGATCCGCCTCGACCTTTCGCGCTTCACGCTCGTCGGCGCCACGACGCGCACGGGTCTGATCACGGGACCGCTGCGCGACCGGTTCGGGCTCGTCGCCCGACTCGACTACTACGACGTCGACGATCTGGAAGTCATCGTGGTGCGCGCCGCGGGCATTCTCGGTGTCCAGGTCGACGAGCGAGGCGCGAACGAGATCGCACGGCGAGCGCGCGGCACACCTCGCATCGCCAACCGCCTCTTGCGCCGCAGCCGCGACTTCGCCGAGGTGCGGGGCGGCGGCGTCGTCGACGGCGCCACTGCGCATGCGGGCCTCACGGTCTTCGGCGTCGACGAACGCGGGCTCGACAAGGTCGACCGTGCGGTGCTCACCGCGCTGTGCGCGCGGTTCGCTGGCGGACCGGTCGGTTTGAAGACCCTTGCCATCTCGGTCGGGGAGCCGGATGAGACGGTCGAGGACGTCTACGAGCCCTTCCTCATCCAGCAGGGGTTGCTGATGCGGACCCATCGGGGACGGGTCGCCACCCCGGCGGCGTGGGACCACCTGGGGCTCGAACCGCCGGCCACCCAGGGCGGAGATGCGGCGCCGGGGTTGTTCGGCTAGGACGACAGCGTCTTGGACGCTTCCGAACTCGAATACCTGCTACCGGAGAGCGCGATCGCGCAGGAGCCGATCGAGCCGCGGGACGCGGCGCGCTTGTTGGTCGATCGCGGGCCCGGCGCTGCCCCTGAGCACCACGTGGTCGCCGACCTTCCCGACCTGTTGATGCCCGGCGACCTGGTCGTGGTCAACGACAGCCGCGTGCGCGCCACGCGACTGAATGTCCGCAAAGCCACTGGCGGGGAGGTCGAGGTGCTGTTGGTCGAGCCTGTCGGGAACCACCGCAACGAGTGGGAAGCGCTGGTGCGACCGAGCCGGCGGGTGCGCGCCGAGATGCACCTGTCCTCGCAGGACGGCTCGGTACACGTCACGTTGCACGAGCCCCTCGGCGAAGGACGGTGGCGCGTCGCCGTCGACGGTGATGTCGACGGCGCCGGCGAGATGCCGCTACCGCCATACGTCCACGCGAAGCTCGCGGATCCGGAGCGGTACCAGACGGTCTTCGCCCGCCGTCCGGTGTCGGCTGCGGCTCCGACAGCGGGACTCCACCTCACGGAGCCACTGCTGGCGCGTTGTCGTGCGCGAGGCATCGACGTCGCGGCCATCGAGCTCGCGGTCGGCCTCGACACGTTCCGACCGGTGACCGAGGCGCGCGTCGAGGATCACGCCATGCACACGGAGGCGTACATCGTCCCGCCGTCCACCATGCAAGCGTGCGCGGCTGCGGCACGAGTCGTCGCCATCGGAACCACGGTCGTCCGCGCGCTCGAAGCGACAGCTGCGACGGGAACGCTGGATGGACGCACCGATCTGTTCATCACACGCGGGTCCGCGTTCCAGGTCGTCGACGTGCTGCTCACCAATTTCCACGTCCCACGCACGACGCTGCTCGCCTTGATCGACGCCTTCGTAGGTCCACGCTGGCGAGACCTGTACGGCGTCGCTCTCGCCTCTGGCTACCGCTTCCTCTCGTTCGGCGACGCCATGCTCGTCGAGCGCGACGCATGAGCGCCGTCAGCATCACGATCGACGCCGTCGACGGTGACGCGCCGCGCGGGGCGCGCCTGTACGCACACGGGTCACGTGATCTCGACGCCGTGCTTCATGCCTGTGGGCACGCGTGGCGCCATCCGAGGACTCGACGCCGACGACCTGCGCTCGCTCGGCGTCGAGATCCTGCTGGCGAACACGTACCACCTCATGCTCAAACCGGGTGCCGATGTCGTGGAGGCAGTCGGCGGTCTGCACCGATTCACGGGCTGGGGCGGACCGATGCTCACCGACTCCGGGGGCTTCCAAGTGTTCTCGCTTCGCCCCAAGGTGGATGACACGGGCGTGAGCTTCCGCTCGGCGTACGACGGCGGCACCCATCGCCTGACGCCCGAGAGCGCGGTGCGCATCCAGGAGCAACTGGGCGCGGAGATCCAAATGGTGCTCGACGTCTGCCCGCCGCTTCCGTCTCCGCACGCGGTCGTCCGCACCGCGGTGGATCGCACGGCCGCGTGGGCGGCGCGGGCCAAGGCCGCGCACCGGCGGTCCGACCAGGCACTGTTCGGGATCGTGCAGGGCGGCGTCGACGAGGCGCTGCGGGTCGAGAGCGCGGAGCGGACCGTCGCCGTCGGGTTTGACGGGTACGCGATCGGCGGGTTGTCGGTCGGAGAGCGGCGTGACGAGATGGTGCCGGCGCTGCGCGCCGCCATCGGCGTGCTCCCGACAGACCGAGTCCGCTACCTCATGGGTGTGGGCGATCCCTCGGGGCTGGTGGAAGCCGTCGCAGCCGGCGTCGATCTCTTCGATTGCGTCCTGCCCACGCGCCACGGCCGGCACGGCACGGTGCTGACGGACGCGGGTCGCCTCAACCTACGCAATGCCCGGTTCGCCTCGGACGACCGACCGCTCGACCCGGCATGCCCGTGTCGGGTGTGTCGCCAGTGGTCGCGGGCATACCTCCGCCATTTGCTGTCGGTCCGGGAACCGACGGGGCCTCGGCTCGTCACGGTGCACAACGTCGCTTGGACCTTGCGGTTCGTCGGGGCGATGCGCGACGCCATCCGATCCGGGGAGTTCGGCGCGTTTCGCCAGGACACGGCGGCGATTTGGGGCTGAGGACCGAAGTGGCCGCTGGGAGGCTACGGTTGATGGGCCGTGGCTAGTGTCATCTTCTTTGCCGCCATACTCGTCGTGGCGTGGTTTTTCGTCATCCGACCACAGCAGCGGCGGATGCGTATGCACCAAGCCGTCGTGGCGGCCCTGCGCGAGGGCGACGACGTGATGACCACCTCGGGGATCCTCGGCACGATCAAGTCGATGGACGGTGACATCCTGCTGCTCGAGGTCGCCCCCGGCATCGAGTTGCGGGTGGTGAAGGGCGCGATCGCGAGGCGAACGGAACCCGAGACGAGTGCGCCGGATGCGGCCAACGATGAGAAGGACGCGGGCACCGGCGCGGAGGCTGCGTCCGCGGCCGAGGAGTGATGCGTCGGTCCGGAGCCCTCTCGCTCGTCTTCGTCGTCGTACTCGCCGTGGGCTGGTTGACCTACACGCTCACGTTGGGCGGACACAGCCCGCAGTTGGGGTTGGACCTCCAGGGCGGCACATCGGTCGTGCTGGCTCCGCGAGAGAAGGCCTCGAGTGGCCAGCTCGATCAGGCGATCTCGATCATCCGTCGGCGTGTCGACGGCCTCGGTGTCGCCGAGCCCGAGATCACCCGTCAGGGCAACTTCATCGTCGTGTCGCTGCCGGGTGTGAAGGACCGCGATCGCGCCATCGCGGTGGTGGGTCAGACCGCGAAACTCCAGTTCCGACCGTTCTGCGGCGAGCTGCAAACCGGCCTTCCGGACGAGCAGTACGAACAGGCACTCAGCCCGTCGGGGCAATTCGGAAGTTGCGTCGCCCCCAACGGCGCGCCGTCGACAAGCGCCCCTGCCGCGGGCGCGACCTCTCCTGGGGGCCAGAGCAGCGTTCCGGTCGAGCCCGCATCCGGCGCCGACACAGGATCGAGCCAGAACGGTCTGGGCTTGCCGCCGCACGGACACTTGAGCGCAGCGCAGGCCCCGGCGAGCACGGACACGAGCGTGCCTGCGACGAGCGCGCCCGCGACCAGCGCGCCGGCCGCTTCGGTTCCCGCAGCGCCCGGATCAACGGCGCCGCAGAATCCGCTGCCCTGCGGGGCCGCGGGTGACCGGGCCAGCACCACGCCGGGCGACCAACCGATCGTGGCCCAGGACGACCAGGACAAGGACGGCAAGGTCGACGGCTGCGCGGTTCTCGGCCCGACCGCACTCGACGGAACCGCGGTGTCGAACGCACGGGCTGCGATCCCGCAAGGCTCGTGGGTCGTCGAGCTCACGATGAAGGACTCGGGCCTTCAGGGTTTCAACGAGCTCTCGAGCCGTTGCTACAACCGCGACGCGACGTGCCCCGGTGGAAGCACCGCCATCGTTCTCGACGGACAAGTCGAGTCCAACCCGAGGCCGCAGGAACCCACGTTCTCGAGTAGCAACATCGAGATCAGCGGGTCGTTCACGAACAAGACCGCGTCCGACCTCGCACTCGTCCTCAACTACGGCGCGCTGCCCATCGAGTTGCAGCAGCAGCGCGTCGAGTCCGTGTCGGCGACGCTCGGGCGTGACTCGCTGCACGCCGGTCTCGTCGCCGGCCTGGTGGGACTCGCACTCGTCGCGCTCTACATGATCCTCTACTACCGAGCCTTGGGCGTGGTGGTGGTGTTCGGTCTCGCGGTGTGGGCGGCGCTGAACTACTGCATCATCGTCTGGTTGTCGGGGAACGCCGGCTTGGCGCTGAGCCTGGCCGGCGTAACGGGCATCGTCGTGTCCGTCGGCGTCACCACGGACTCGTACATCGTCTACTTCGAGCGCATGAAGGACGAGGTGAAGACGGGCAAGACCATCCGGGCCGCCGTCGACTACGGGTTCAAGCGCGCCTGGCACACGATCGTCGCGGCCGACCTCGCCTCCTTCATCGGCGCGCTCCTGCTGTACTGGTTGACGGTGGGCGCCGTGCGCGGCTTCGCCTTCTTCCTCGGTCTGTCGGTGCTGCTCGACCTGTTCACCGCGTACTTCTTCAAGCGGCCGATGGTGGCATGGCTCGTGCGCAGCCGCTGGCTCACCGACACGCGCTGGATCGGCGTGCGGGCCGGGCTGGGAATGGACCCGTTGCCCAAGGAGACCCGGGTCGCCGCGCCGGCGGGGGGTGGCGGTCGATGAGCGAGCGAGGCGCGAGTTCCGACGTCGCGTTCGCGCCGCCGCAGCCGCGCAAGCGGGGACCGCTCGGCCGGCTCTACCACGGCGAGACACACATCGACTTCATCGGGCGCACGAAGCTGTGGTTCTCGCTGTCAGCGATCTTCCTCATCATCGGTCTCGGCTCGCTCGCCATCCGAGGGCTCAACCTCGGCATCGACTTCGAGGGCGGCGCGATCTTTCAGGTTCCATCGAACTCCTTGACAGTTGAACAAGCGCGCGACGTGGTCAGCGGATTCGGCCTGGGTGGCGCGAAGATCCAGGAGGTCACGAGCGAGAGCGGGCGGTCGATCAACGTGCAGACCGACACGCTCGACAGCGCGGAGTCCGCGCAAGTCCGTGACGCCCTCGCCGCCAAGGCGGGCGTGGCCCCGGATCAGGTGAGCCGTAACGAGGTCGGACCGTCGTGGGGGAAGGAGATCAGCCAGAAGGCTCGTAACGCGCTGGTGGTGTTCCTGATCGTGATCACGCTGTACATCACGCTCAGATTCGAGTTCAAGATGGCCGTGCCGACGCTGGCCGCATTGGTGCACGACGTCCTCGTGACCGTCGGTGTGTACTCGTTGAGCGGACTCGAGGTCACGCCCGCGACCGTGGTCGCGTTACTCACGATCCTCGGCTATTCGATCTACGACGGCATCGTTGTGTTCGACAAGGTGAACGAGAACACGCGTCTCGTGTCAGCGACGAACGGTGTCACCTACAGCGACATGGTGAACCTGTCGCTGAACCAAACATTGATGCGGTCGTTGAACACGTCGATCGCAGCCGTCATCCCGATCATGTCCTTGCTCGGGATCGGATCGCTCCTGCTCGGCGCGAAGACGCTCCAGGAGTTCGGCCTCGCGTTGCTGATCGGTCTGATCTCAGGTGCGTACTCGTCGATCTTCATCGCGTCGCCGCTGCTCGCGATCATGAAGGAGCGCGAGCCGCGCAATCGTGACGTCCGTCGCCGCATCGAGTCGCGGAGCGCCACGCGCCGGGCCGCCGAGCGCGAGCCGGTGGCGGCGGAGCCCACGGCGACCAACGGTGAGGAGATCGAAGAGCCGGTGCCCGTGCCGGCGGCCGCCGGTAGCTCGGCGCGGGTGGCCACCAACATCCCGCCACGACCCCGAAAGAAGGGCAAGCGGCGGTGATTCGGTGAACGTCGACGATCTCCCGGCGTTCATCCGCGACATCCCTGACTTCCCCCAACCGGGCGTGGCATTCAAGGACATCACGCCGCTGCTGGCCGACGTGGACGCGTTCCGTACCACCATCGACGCGATCGTGGAGCATTTCGAGGGCCGCCCTGTCGACCGCGTGCTCGGCATCGAGGCCCGCGGCTTCATCGCTGCGGCACCGGTGGCCTATCGGTTCGGCGCGGCGTTCGTCCCCGTCCGCAAGGCGGGAAAGCTGCCCTGGGAGATCGAGCGGGTCGAATACGAGCTCGAGTACGGGACCGACCTGCTGGAGATCCATCGCGACGCCGTGACGCCGGGAGACCACGTGTTGATCGTGGACGACGTGCTCGCGACCGGTGGCACCGCCGCGGCGACGGTACGGCTGGTCGAGAAGCTCGGTGGCATCGTCGAAGGACTCGCGTTCGTCATCGCCATCGAAGCGCTCGGCGGTCTCGCAAAGCTCGAAGGCCGCGACGTCCTGGTTCTCATCTCCTGCTGACGCGCCACCGGATCTGCGGGCAACAGACACGCCCGTCCCGCCCAACTCGCCCGTCCCGCCCCTCGCGCACGTTGTCGACTCACCGACGTATTTCGGTGGCTCAGTCGACACAGACCGAAGCCGCCGCCGGTCTGTGTCTGCCGAGCCTCGGTTTCCGTGGCCTAGCCGACACGGAGTGAATCGAGATCGCGTCGCCGTCCTCGTCCTCAACCGTGCGGCCGGCGGCCCGTCTCTGTGTCGAGCTAGCCACCGGAATGGTGGCGCAATCGACACAGACTGGGACCAACCCAAGTCTGTGTCTGCTGAGCCTCGTGTTTCGGTGGCTGAGTCGACAATGTGCGCGGGAGAGGAGGCATCCCAGCTGGGCGGTTTGCAGAGGTAGGTGACGGGGCTTCGTCGTCGCGCCGAGCGCCGGTCGACCCTCGTGGCGGGAACCACGAGGAGTGAACCGTAAACTCTGGGGGACATGGCAACCGTCACCCGGGTTCTGCCGTGGCGGCGCAACACCGTGCCGGCTGCGGAGGAGATCGCTCCGCTCCTCAACGTGTTCCGGGCAAAGCACCCGAAGGCCACCACGGTGATGATCACGCGGGCCTACGAGCTCGCAGCTGAGGCCCACCGACAGCAGGTCCGGCGCTCGGGCGAGTCGTACATCCACCACCCGCTCGCGGTGGCACGCATCGTCGCCGACCTCGGGCTCGACGACATCACGGTGGCCGCCGCGCTGCTGCACGACGCAGTGGAGGACACCGACGTCACCTTGGCCGACGTCACCGCCGAGTTCGGGCCCGACGTCGCGGGCATCGTCGACGGCGTCACGAAGCTCGAGCGGATTCAGTTCGACTCGAAGGAGGCGCAACAGGCCGCCACCATGCGCAAGATGCTGGTGGCGATGGCGAAGGATGTCCGCGTCCTGATCATCAAGCTCTCGGATCGGCTGCACAACATGGCCACTCTGGCGGCGCTTCCCGCGAGCAAGCAGGAGCGGATCGCTCGCGAGACGATCGACATCTACGCGCCGCTGGCGCATCGCCTCGGCATGCAGGACATGAGGCAACAACTCGAAGACCTCGCGTTTGCAACCCTGCATCCGAAGCGCTATGCGGAGATCGACCACATGGTGTCGAACCGCACGCCCGAGCGCGAGCTGTACCTCGCGCAAGTGCTCGAGCAGGTGCGTCAGCGACTTGCCGAGTTGCGCATCGTCGCCGAGGTCACGGGACGCCCGAAGCACCTGTGGAGCATCTACGAGAAGATGGTCGTCAAGGGCAAGGAGTTCGAGGAGATCTTCGACCTCGTCGGCATCCGCGTCATCGTCGACACGGTGAAGGACTGCTACGCCGCGCTCGGCTCGATCCACGCGACGTGGAAACCGGTGCAGGGCCGGTTCAAGGACTACATCGCGATGCCCAAGTTCAATCTGTACCAGTCGTTGCACACGACGGTCGTGGGCGCAGGCGGAAAGACGGTCGAAGTGCAGATCCGTACTCGCGAGATGCACCAGCGGGCGGAGTTCGGCGTGGCCGCCCATTTCACGTACAAGGACGGCGAGTCGGCGTCGGACATGCCCTGGCTGAGTCGCATCATCGACTGGCAGCAGGAGACGCAGGACCCGAGCGCGTTCATGGAGACGTTGAAGATCGACCTCGACCAGGACGAGGTCTACGTCTTCACGCCGAAGGGTCGCGTGATCACGCTTCCCGTGGGCGCCACACCGATCGACTTCGCGTACTCCATCCACACCGAGGTGGGCCACGCTTGCATCGGTGCGCGCGTGAACGGCCGGCTCGTGCCGCTCGACTCGGCCCTCGTGTCCGGCGACACCGTCGAGATCTTCACTTCCAAAGTCGAGGGCGCGGGTCCGTCGCGGGACTGGTTGAAGATCGTCAGGACGCCGAGAGCGGCGAACAAGATCCGTCAATGGTTCTCGCGTGAGCGTCGCGAGGACGCGATCGAGACTGGCCGCGACGAGTTGACGAAGGCCTTGCGCCGCGAGGGTCTACCGGTGCAGAAGATCTTTGCGACCTCGCTGCTGACCGAGGTCGCGACGACGCTCAACTACGCCGACCTCGACGCGTTGCACGCATCGATCGGCGAGAACCACGTCTCCGCAAAGTCGGTCGCCTCGCGCGTCGCGAAGGCATTGCGCGAAGGCGACGGCGAACACGAAGAACAACTGCCCACGACGGTGCGCCAGCCGCGGGCTCGCCGTGGCAAGCAAGCCGCCGGGGTGCACGTCGAAGGACTCGACGACGTGATGGTTCGGTTGTCGCGGTGCTGCACGCCGGTGCCGGGCGACGAGATCATGGGATTCGTCACGCGCGGCCGCGGCGTGTCCGTGCACCGCGCCGACTGCGCGAATGCCGTATCACTGGCCACGGGCAAGGGCGAGCGACTCATCGAGGTCGAGTGGGACACGAACATCTCGGGATCGTTCGTCGCCTCGATCGAGATCAAGGCGCTCGATCGAGCGCGCTTGCTCTCGGAGGTCGCGCGGGCACTGTCCGACCACCACGTGAACATCCTGTCGTGCAGTTCGAACACCGGAAGCGATCGCATCTCGAAGATGCGCTTCGACTTCGAGCTCGGCGACCCGTCGCATCTCGACTCGGTTCTCTCGACGATCAAGCGAATCGAAAGCGTCTACGACGCGTACAGGGTCGTCCCGGGCAAGGGCGGCTAGCGCAAAGTCCGACCGTGCTGCCAGCACACTGAACGGTACGCTGGGCCGGCCGGCGGGAGGGCGCGTCATGACTGAAGCAGTCTCGACGATCACGGTCTTGTTCACCGACCAGGTGGACTCGACCGGGTTGCTGCGCCACGGCTCCGATGTCGCAAACCAGTTGCGTCGTCGGCACGACCGCGCCATCGCCGACGCCTTGGTGAAGAACCGCGGTGTCGTCGTGAAGTCGATGGGCGACGGAGTGATGGCGACGTTCGCGAGCGTGAGCGATGCCGTGAGCGCGGCCGTAGCGATCCAACAGGCCATCGATCTCGTGCGACAGGGCGACGAGCGAATGCCTTTGGTGCGCGTCGGCGTCGCGATCGGTGAGGCGTCGGCCGAGGACGGCGACTGGTATGGCCCGCCGGTGATCGAGGCCTCGCGTCTGTGCGGGAGCGCCGCCGGCGGCCAGATCCTCGTGTCGAGCATCGTGGCTACGCTCGCCAGCGCGCACCGCGAACATCCCTTCACCGCCCTCGAACCCCGGCTGCTGAAGGGCTTCGAGGGTCGGGTGCCGTTGAGCGAGGTGACCTGGCCGCGGCTCGCTCGGGAGGCGCTTCCTGCGCCGGTGACATCGGCGCTGGAGTCGTCCGCGCCCTTCGTCGGGCGCGGCACGGAGCTCGACCAGCTTCAGCAGACATGGAAGAACGCAGGCGCTGGTGCGCGCGCCATCGTCCTCGTCGCCGGCGAACCAGGAGTCGGCAAGACCCGGCTGCTTGGCGAGCTGGCTCGAAGTGCCGCGGCCGAGGGGGCCACCGTGCTGTGGGGGCGTTGCGACGAAGACCCGGTGATCCCCTACCAGCCGTTCGTCGAACAGGTGCGTCAGTGGCTGGCGACGGATGGCGAGCAAGCACTGCCAGCGGCATTGGAGCGGTTGCTGCCGGAGACGTCATCGCGGCTCGCGTTCCCCGAGTTCAATCCGACCATCGACGGAGCAGCCGAACGCCTCCGCCTGTTCGATGGGGTCACCCGGTTCCTGCGCGGTGCCGCAGCAAACGGCCCGCTGCTCCTCGTGTTCGACGATCTCCACTGGGCGGCGACGCCAACGCTGTTGCTGCTGCGCCACGCGCTCGGTGCGCTTACAGGCCAGCGGACCATGGTCGTCGGCGCCTATCGCGACACCGAGCTCGGCCGGTCGCATCCCTTCGCCGCGGTGCTCGCCGATCTACGTCGCGAGGACGGTGTGGTGCGCATTGCGCTCGACGGCATCGACACGGCGAGCGTCGCCGAGTATCTCGAAAGGGTCGCCGGCCACGCCCTCGACGATGACGGCCTCGAGCTCGCGCGCGTCGTGCGTGCCGACACCAAGGGCAACCCGTTCTTCATCGGCCAGGTCCTCAGGCATCTCGTCGAGAGCGGTGAACTCGAACAGGACGGGGGCCGGTGGTCAACAATCAGCTCCCTCGAGACCCTTGGCGTTCCCGAGGGCGTGCGGGAGGTCGTGGGCCGCCGCCTGTCGGCCCTGTCGGACGTAGCCAACGAGGGGTTGCGAGTCGCCGCAGTGGTCGGGCCGGAGTTCTCGTTCACAACCCTGGCCGCGGTACTCGACGCGGGTGACAGCGCCGAACGTCTGCTCGATGCTCTCGACGAGTGCATCGCAGGCCGCCTCATCCGAGACGTGGCGGACGGGTCCGATCACTACGAGTTCGTCCACGCGCTTGTGCGCCACACCCTGCTCGCGGAGCTGTCGGTGGCGCGGCGCGCACGGTTGCACCGCCGAATCGGTGATGCACTCGCTGCCGGTGGCGCCGAGCCCGCGGTGCTCGCTCACCACTATTGCGCCGGAGCGGCGGCGGGGGCGGTGAAGGATGCGCTGATCGCCTCGGTGGCGGCGGCCGACGCCGCGCTGAGGAGCTGGGCGGCGGAGGAGGCGTTGTCCATCGTCGAGCGTGCACTGCAGGTGTCCGCGCTTGGCAACGAGCACCACCCCAGCGAGCTCGCGTCCCTCTATCTGCTCGAGGCGAGAGCCTTTGCCGCGCTCAGCCAGTCGCCGCAGGTCAAGGAAGCTGCGATGCAGGCGGCCAACGAGGCGCGGCTGGCGGGGGACGCTGTTGCGCTCGGCATGGCCGCCATCGCCCGTGGCGGGTGGCCGAACGTAGGGGTCTCCGATCCCGTCGCGCTTCAGCTCTTCGCCGATGCGCTCGATGCGCTGGGTGACGATCAGCCGGGCACGCGGTCGCGGGTGCTCGCCATGTCGGCCTTCTACCGAGCCAGCAGCGAAGGCGAGGGCGTGGAGGTCAAGCCGCTGCTCGACGAGGCGCTCGTCCTGGCTCGGAGCGCTGGAGACAAGTTTGCCGTCCTGGAATGCCTTGTCGGGATGGTCGCCCTCTTCACCGGACACCACGACCTCGATCTGCAGCGTCGGCTGGTCGCCGAGATCGAGAATCTGGTCGGCGACAACCCGTACGCAGTCGAGTACGCGAACAGCGTGCACATGGTGGAGCGCCAGCTCGTGAACATCTGCACCCAAGCGGGCGATATCGACGGCGCCCGAGCGGCGATGGCCCGAGCCCTGACCATCAACGAAGCGCACCACAACCGGTCCGGGTTCAATGCGATGTGGTCGGGAGCGCTCGCTCTCATGGAAGGCCGCCTCGACGACGCCGAGGCCCACAACGACGATCTCGCCGAGTTCGCGAACGAACCCAACTTCGCCAACTCGTGGGGTGCGCAGCTGTTCGCGTTGCGACGCGAACAGAGCCGCGTCGCCGAGCTGGTGCCGATGATCGATGGCCTCGTTGCTTCGACGCCCGGACTGGTGGCCATGCGTGCGTTGCTCGCTGTCGCGGTGCTGGACTGCGGACACGCCGATCAGGCGCGGACGATCCTGCTCGAGCTCGCGCCGGACGGTTTCGCCGCCATCCCGCACGACGCGACGTGGTCGACGTCCCTGGCGTACCTCACCGAGGTAGCCACCGTTCTCACCGAGACCAATGCTGCAGGGGCGTTGCGCGCACAGCTGCTGCCGTTCTCCGGACAGCTGCTCGTGATGGCGTGGGTCGTGTCCTGTCTCGGTGCCGCCGATCGCTACATCGCGATGCTTGATGCCGTTCTCGGCGACCGCGACGCGGCGGCGACGCGCTTCGATGCGGCAGTCGCGTTGGAGGAGCGTGCGGGCGCGACCGCGTTGGCGGCACGAACGCGGGCGTGGCGTCGGCGGCTACTCGGTTCGACGCGATAACCGCGGCCGTTCCGCTCGCGCGCCACCAGCATCAACACGGCTGAGTACAGCGCACCCTGGTCGCTTGACGACGCGTACCGAGTGGTGCCCGGCGAGGGCGCGTAGAACCTCTCGTTTCGGCGTGCGTTCGCGCCCCAGGAGGGCGTCCCTGCACGCAAGAACGGCGTCCCGTGCTGGCGGCCTTCGCTACCGCGTTACCTCGAACGGAGTCGGCCTGTCACGAATGCCGCCGGTGCACCGACACGGCATAGTCGCCGCCGTCGATCCAGGGCTGGCGGTCCCAGGTGGCGAAGCGGTCCTCGAGGACGAGGCCATTGTCGGCCGTGTGCCGGTCGAGCTCAGGGAGCGAGTAGTTGCGACCGAGGCTGAACCCGCTGACGAGCCGCCCGCCGGGAGCGACGTGCCGCGCAACGCCGGCTACCAGTGCCGCCTCCGTCCCCGGCGGCGTGAACAGCGGGACGTTGCCGGCCATGACGACGAGATCGAACGTTCGCCCGAGTTCGAGCTCGCACAGGTCCGACTGCACCCACTTGATATCCGGTGCCAGCCGCTGCGCCGTCGCGAGCATTGAGTCCTCAATGTCGGTCCCGACCACCTCGATCCCGTGCCGGGCCAGCTCGATGGCAACTCGTCCCGTGCCACACCCAGCGTCCAGAACGGACGTAGGCGAGTACGCCCGGATGAAGGTCGCCTCCCCGTGCACCTGTTGCCCCGAGGCGGCCAGTCGGTCGAACTGCGCCTGGTAGTCGTCCCCCTGGAACTCACCTTGCCACTCGGCGGGGCTCACCGCCGACGGGCTCGATCGTTCGGGAGTCGGTTCGCCACGTCCAGCAGGATTGCGTTGTACCGCTGCCCGTCGTACACCATGTGCACTCGGCCGACACTACCGGCCGAGCCGACGACAGCGTGAGCCAACGTCGCCGGTTCGGCGGTGTGGTTCCGAGTCGATGATGGCCACGGGAAGGTCGCAGGCTTCTGCACCCTGTCGAAGCCGGGCGCGGGGATGTCACACGTTGGCGCGTTGGCCGCGACCGTGGACCTGGCGCAGTTGGACCGGCTGCGGTCATGGCGCATCCCGGTCTGCGCCATCGACAAGTCGACGCGATAACTGTGGCTGCGACGCTCGATGGTGACCTGCACATTCGCAGATGAGCACAGCGCACAGTCGGGCGTAGACGACGCGTATCGCGTGGTGCCGGGCAGGGGCGGCTAGGCCCTTTCGCATCATCGTCGCCGTCGTTTGTTCGCGGCGTGATCCGTGCCGCGGGCCCGACGGCGTCAGTCAGCCTTCGCCGGGCACCGCGGCCGTCCTGTGGTCGGGGAGAATCGCTGGGTCTACAGAGTCAGCGCCTACGCTGCGCCGATGACCGATGAGTTTCCACCGGCTCGCCTCGACCAGGGCAGTGAAGAGCCGCCGGGAAGCCCGACACTCAGCCCCGACCCGTCGGCGTGGCAGCGCCGACGCGAGGGGTCGGTCTGTCCATGATGCCGGAGCGTGCGTTCTTTCTCCACTTGATGAGGACGGGGGGCACGGCGCTCAAAGCGCGCCTGCGCCGGGCGGTCGGCGACGATGCCTTCTACCCACCGGTGCAAAACCTGATGGTCGACGCGGTGAGGGTTGACCGGCTCACCGAGCAGTACGTAGCGGGGCGCCACCACCTGCGGGTGGTGTCGGGCCACTTCCCGCTATGCGTCGTCGAGTTGCTGGGCGACCCCTTCAGTACGTTCACGATCCTGCGCGATCCGGTCGAACGCTCCCTTTCGCAACTGCGGCGCCGCGGTCTGCGATTCCCCGAGCGCTACGAGGGCGGTGGGCTGGAGGAGATCTACGACGACCCGTGGGTGCAGGTCATCATCAGCAATCACATGGTCAAGATGCTGTCACTCACTGTCGACGAGATGAGCAGCGAGCCTCTGATCCAGCGCGTCACCTTCGACGACGACCGCCTCCGGCGCGCCAAGCACAACCTCGAGCAGATGGATGTCCTGGGCGTTCAGGGGGAGGTCGAGGGCTTCTGCGCCGCCCTCGAAGCGCGCTTCGGTTGGGATCTCGGCCCGCCCCTCTTCGCCAACCAGACCGATCCCATCCCGGTGCCGGACAGCCTCCGGAAGCGCCTTGTCGAGGACAACCAGCTGGACATCGAGCTCTTCCAGCACGCTCGCTACCTGCTCGCTCGTCGGCGCGACGCCGAGCTGGCCGAGATCGAGCGCGCCGCCGGCCGGATGCCGAAGATCCGGACACCGCCAGGGTCAGATGCCGACGCTCCGGCGGCTCCGTCGTAGGTCCGGCTTCCGAGTGCCGCGTCAGGCAACGACACTCTGCCGGCACATGCGAGTCGTCCGCGCGGCAACTCGCGTCTGAGCTCGCTGCTACGGCCCCTTGCCGAGACGGTTCGCGCCATTTCGCTTCGTCGTCGCCGTCGTTTGTTCGCAGCGTGATCCGTGCCGCGGGCCCCGACGGCGTCAGTCAGCCTTCGCCGGGCACCGCGGTCGCCGACGCAGCGGACGTCGCCATCATCGAGTGATAGGCGCAGTGGTCGTCGATCATGCGGCGGTACACGGCGTATTTCGCGTTGTGATACCGCGCCGACCTCCTGGTTCGGACGCACGACGGCACCGATGCGGGTCATCGTCGCCATCGCAGTCTCGCAGCGACGGACGGATGCCGGCCGCCGTCGCGCCGAGCATCGCGGCGCCGAGGAGGACGGCATCGGGTTCCGCAGGCACCGCCACCGGCATCCCGAGCGCGTCGGCGTGCGCTTGCAGCCACGACCTGTTGCCGGCGCTGCCGCCACACGCGACGAGGAGGTCGACCCGGCGTCCTGCCGTCGGCGAGCGCGTCGACGATGTGGCGGGTCGCGTACGCGAGCGCCTGCAGCGCGGCGACGTACCAGGCCGCGAGGTCGTCGAGGTCGTCGCGCATGCGCACCCCCGCCGTGCCGCCGGTCAGCGTCGGATCGGCGAGCGGAGCGCGGTTGCCCAGCACGTTCGGCTGCCAGTGCCGTCGGCCGCGAGCATCGTCGCGGCCATCGGATCCGTGGCCGAGCACGTCGACCCGCCGCTCGAGCTCCGGATACGGGTCGGCCGGGAGCACGCGCGAACGCGGGATGCATGCGCATGGCGAAGTCGAGGAACGCCCCCGACGCAGAAATGCCCGGCTTCGGTCAGCCAGCGGCCCGGCAGCAGCGCTTCCCAATACGGGCCCCAAACGCCCGGAACGTCGAATCGTTCCGTCCGACACGGCGAGGTGGCACGCCGATGTGCCGGCGATCACCGCAAGACGCCGATCGAGGCGTGTGGGGTCGCCGGCGGCGCCGAGCATTCCGAGCGCGCCCGCATGGGCGTCGATGAGGGAGACCCCGACCGCCGTGCCGGCGCGCAGCCCCAACTCCTCGGCGGCCGTCGCGGCGAGCCCGCCGACGTTCTCCCCGGGGAAACGCACCGACGCTCCGATCTTCGCGAAGCGGTCTGCCGTCGAGATCCTCCGAGGCCGACGCTCGCGAAGTACGACGGGTCCCAACGGCGTTCGTGGCCGAGGTAGGTCCACTTGCAGACGGTGCTGCACAACGAGCGGTCGTCCGCGCCGCTCGCACGCCACGTCAGGAAGTCGGGAAGATCGAACCACCGCGCCACCCGGCGCCAGGTGTCCGGCAGCTCCCGCTTGACCCACCGCAGCTTCGGCGTCTCCATCTCCGGCGAGATCGAGCCGCCGACGAACTGCAACACTGGATGCGCGGTCGCATCGATCGCTTCCGCGTCCGCGATCGCCCGGTGATCCATCCACACGATGACGTTTCGTCGGTCGTCGCCGTCACGTGAAACGGTGACCGGTGCCACCGTGCCCGTCGATCGCAACGAGCGAGCACGTCGCGTCGAAGCCGATGCCGACAACCGACGCTGCAGGCACGCCGGCCGTGCGCCGCGCTTCCTGTGCCGCCTCGGCCACGGCGCGCCAGATGTCGTCCGACGACTGTTCGACGAAGTCGGGCTCGGGCCGATGGAGCTCGATCGGGTGCTCGGCGCGCCCGACGAGGTGACCCTCGGTGTCGAACAGCCCGGCTCGCGCGCTCACGGTGCCGACGTCGACACCGAGGACGTACTTCGACGCCGCCACTATCGCTGCAGCAACCGCACGCGAAACCCCAACCGCCTCGACAGCTCGACCATCTCGGCGAACACGTCGCCGTACGCGACCGCGACGTGATTGCTCTGGTAGTGGGCCATGAGGTCGTCGCGGCTGATGCCGAGATCGGCGGCCATGAAGGGCCACTGGCGCGTCGTGCCTTCCCACCACGCGTCGCGCACGGCAGGTGGGAGCTGCACGACCTCGCCACGGCCGACGTCCATCACGATCTCGTCGGCGTCGAGCCAGGCGCGCGCCCACGTGACATCGCCCGCGAGGCTCTCGCCCGCGAAAGTGCCGCCGGGAATGGGGAAGTAGGCCGGCGGCTGACGGTACGAGTGCACGCCGCGCAACGTGTCGGGGTCGTGATTGAACGCGTACGCACCCGCCGAACCGGAGTTGAGGAGCACCCACACGAACCGTCCGTCGTGTTCGCCGCCCCACCGCACGTCGTGGAAGGCAACGGACTCGTGGAGACCCTTCGCACGCAGGAGCCGCTTGAGCATCTCCATCGGCAGGAGGTTTCCCTGGTCGGCCTCCGTCGCCGTCGCGACAGTGGAGCCACTCGTCTCGGGGCGGCACGCCGAGTTGAGGAGGCCCTCTGCGAAGTCGGACGGCGGCAGCGAGCGGATCAGGCCGAGCTGGTACTGCCACCCGAGGCAGTCGGCCCGGAACTCCCCGAGCAGGTCGAGCACGGCGCAGTAGTCCCGGAGCTGGCCGCGGGTGGCGCGCTCGTCGAAGTCGTCGGCGTAGTGGAACTCGACACCTCGGTCGCGCACGAACGCGAGCGCGTCGTCGACGCGCGCCTCGTCGACGGTCTTGCCCTGCTCGATCAGCCATGCCTGGTCGATCTTGTGCTCGGAGAAGCCGACCCGCGCGAGGCGCTGCGGCCCGAAGTAGCCGTTGATCATCCCCATCGATGTGTCGCCGAGCATCGCGGCCAGGGGGCGTTTGGCCCGCATGCCCGCGAGGACGTCGTCGACGACTGGCGACGCCGCCGGCGGGGGAGCGGGCCGGACGCACCCGGCGTCGTGGTCGAGCATGCCGGTTTGCACCCAGTCGTCGAGTGCTGCCATGAACCACTCGTCGGTGGTGAGGTCGGATTGCTCGGACCACAGCCGGCTGTGGCGGCGATCCGAGGCTCGTGAGGCACGCGCCCGTGTTGAGCAAGCCGACGAGCCCCGGCCACGTGCCGTCGAAGTTGGACGCGAGCAGGAGCGGCGTGTCGCTCCCGACCACGCCGTCGGTGGTGTGCGGTCCGTAGACCCAATGCGCGTAGACGCCGATCATCGGGTCGTCGACCCCCGAAAGCGTGTCGATCGCGTCCGCCGGTGTCGTGAGGAAGTGGTCGAGCACCACGGGATCGTGACCGAGGTGCCGGAGCGCCGCGGTGAGCGCGGCGACGAATGTCTCGACGTTGGGTCGCGCCAACTCGTTCGGGATGGCCCGGTAGTCACCGGGCAGGAACAGGACGACGCGGCGACCCATCAGTGCTCCTTCGCTCGGACGATCAGCGGGTCGGCGGGGTGATCCGCTCGCCGGTGACCTGGTTCACGTAGATCTTCCAGCGGTAGTGGTCGCCCTCGCCGTCGCTGCCGACAACGCGCAGATGTTGCGTCAGCGCCCGTCGCCAGCTGCCGGACTCGTTGGCGTTCGTCATGTGGGGCGTCTTGCTGTGGTGGAAGGTGGCGCCGCCCTTGCGCAACGGGCAGACGACGCGGCGCGATTCGTCGGGCTCGGCGTAGAGCAAGTCGCTCTGAACGCCGGGCACGAGCTGGTGCTCGATGACGCCGTCCTTGTGGCCGCGGTCGATGAACTGCATGCACCCGTTCACCTCGTCGACGTCGTGCATCGGCATCCAGCATGTGACCCCTCGATCCTCGAGGTTCCTGACCCCAATAGCCTTCGTCCTGGTGCCACCGGGTCGGCGCGCTCTTGCCCGGCGGCTTCGCGAGGAGCTGGTCGTACCAGAACTCGACCCGCGCTCGCATCAGCGCTGACGCGAACTCGATGGCCCACGTCCGGAACCGTTCGTCGTTCAGCTCGGGGAAGAACATCGTCGGGCTCGACTGCACGATCTTGAAGGCCCGTTCGTCCTTGGGGGTGCCGTCCTCCCAAGCCCAGTCGAACGCAATCGACTCCTTCTTCTCGAGGATCACCTCGCACCGGGCCTCGAGCGTGGCCAGGTCGTCGGGGTCGACGGCCTCGTCGACCGCGATCCAGCCGTGCTCCTCGAAGAAGGCGACGTCCTGCTCCGTCGGCGTCGGGTACGGCATTGAAGCCCTCCTTGTGGACCGGCGAGGACGGACGTAGCGTAACCACCGGGTGAAATCGATTCCACGCTGGCGCCTCACCGACGCTGAACAGGACACCCTCGCTTCCGACGGCTACGTCGTCCGCGAGGCTGTCTTCACTCCGGCCGAGGTCGACGACATGGTCGACGCGTGCGAGCGCCTCGTCGACGATCTCGTGCGCGACCGTCCGGGGCACCGGGTCAAGGCCGGGAGTTACGTCTTCGATCCCGACTTCGACCGCGATGTGATCATCAAGTGGGAAGGCGACACCGACGCCGTGCACGGAGTCGAGCCGTGCGCGCACTTGAGCCCTGCCCTCGACCGATGGGCGCACGACCCGCGTTTCCTCGAACCGATGTGCGACTTCGTGGGCTCGGACGAGCCGATTCTCTTCACCGAGAAGCTCAACCTCAAGCGGCCACAACTCGGCGGTCACAACCCGCTGCACCAGGACTACCCGTACTGGGTCGACGTCGCGCAGGACCCCGCGCGTGTCGCGACATCCATGCTGTTCCTCGACGAGGCGAGGGTCGACAACGCGTGCCTGCGCGTCGTCCCGGGCAGCCACACCTCGGGTGTCTGGACGACGCGCCGCGACGACGACCAGTTCGCGACGAACGAGATCGACGGAAGTGCCTACGCGGGGGTCGAATCGGTTCCGGTCGAGGTACCGGCCGGATCCGTCGTGATGTTCGGGTCGTGTCTGGTCCACCACTCGCACGCGAACACATCGTCAGCGCCGCGGCGTGCGCTCCTGTTCAGCTACCAGCCGCGCGGGCGCGCCGCACATGCTCGTGGCTCTTCGACGTCTCGGCGCGGCCTACCGATCGTCGTGAGTGACACCACCCTTCGCCCGGCCGCGACCATCACCGACGTCGCGCGGGCCGCGAGGGTGTCTCCGGCGACCGTGTCCCGCGCGCTGAACGGAACCGGGCCCGTGTCTCCTGGGCGCGCACAACGCGTCCGTAGGGCTGCCGACCGCCTCGGGTACCTGCCGTCCGGGCCGGCGCGCGCGTTGCGACGCCAGGTCAACCAGGTCTGGGCCGCCATCGTCGCGGACATCGGCAACCCGTTCTTCACCGCGGTCGTCCGAGGCATCGAGGACGGGGCACGAGCAGAAGACCATCGTCTGGTGCTCTGCAACTCCGACGAGGACATCGACACCGAGTCGTCGTACATCGACGTCGTCGTCGCCGAGCGAATGGCGGGTGTCGTCATCGCGGTCGCATCCCCCGCCGAGTCGGACCTGCGGCCGCTGCTCGACCGCGGCGTTCGCGTCGTCGCCGTCGACCGCCGGCCGGTTACTGCGGACATCGACTCCGTCGTGGTCGACAACCGCCTCGGCGCCGAGACGGCGACGCTGCACCTGCTGTCGGGCGGGTCGGCGCGCGTGGCCTGCATCACGGGACCGCAACGAGTCGACACGGCGAACGAACGCCTGCGGGGATATCGCGACGCCCACGCCCGACTCGGCCTGACGGTCGACCGCGCCCTCGTCCGACGGGCCGACTTCAAGCTCGAGGGCGGCTACCGGACAGCCCGCTCGCTTCTCGACTCGGCCTCACCGCCCGACGCGCTGTTCGTCGCCAACGAGCCGATGACGATCGGTGCGCTGCGGGCGCTGCATGAGTTCGGTCTGCGCGTTCCCCACGACGTGGCGCTCGTCGGCTTCGACGATCCGCCATGGGCGACGCTCACGACGCCGCAGATCACGGTCGTGTCCCAGCCCGCGTACGAGATCGGTCGGACCGCGGCCGAGTTGCTCGCGTCGTCGGGTCGGGGCGCGTGTCGCGCCACGTCGTCTGTTCCCCCACGTTGATCATCCGCGAAAGCTCCATTCGCCACGACTGAGGTGTGTGCCATGTCGATCGGACCTCCACCCGCGGCCGACTTCGACGTCGACGTCTCCGACGAACAGGTCTCCTTCTTCCGCGAGCGCGGCTACCTCGCGATCGACCGCATGACCACCGACGAAGAGGTCGAGTGGTTGCGCCTTGCGTACGACGCGTTCGAGGCGGCTCCGCGCACCGGGTTCCCCGACCAGTTGTTCGACGTCGCCCGGCCCTACGGCAGCACCGCCGAGCCCGAGTTGGGCCAGCTGCTGTTCCCCGAGCGGCGGATCAAGGGCATCGGCGACACGGCCATGTACCGGAACGGTCGCCGGGTCGCCGCCAAGCTCCTCGACGTCCCTGAGGCGACGGTCGAGCACTGGGGTCACCTGATCTTCAAATCGCCGAAGGTGGGCGCGGCGACACCGTGGCATCAAGACGAGGCGTACTGGAGCGCCGACCTCTCGTACCACGCGGTCGGCGTGTGGACGCCGCTCGACGACACCGACGTCGACAACGGCTGCCTGTGGTTCGTGCCCGGATCACACAAGGGAAGGGTGCTCGCGCACCGTCACCTCGGCGACGACCCAGCGGTGCACATCCTCGAATTCGCGGACGACGTCGACGTGTCCGCCGCGGTGCCGGTTCCCTTGCGTGCCGGCGGGAGCAGCTTCCATCATCCCCGCACGATCCACGGGGCGCGGCCCAACTCGACGGACCGTCGGCGGCGGGCGTGGGCGAACGAGTACCAGCTCGCCCCGATCAAGCTCGACGTCCCCGCCGATCGGCCGTGGGTGAAGGACGGTCACGACGCGATGATGGAACGACTCGCGCGGGCCGCGGTTGACAACGGCTCGTCCTAGCCTTCCGCCGTGGAGGTATCGAAGCGCGGACGGGTGGTCGTTCTCAACGGCGGGTCGAGCTCGGGCAAGACCGCGATCGCGCGCCGACTGCAGATGGAGCTCGACGGAACCTGGCTGGTGCTGGGCGTCGACCTCTTCCTCTGGACCCTTCCGAGCCGTCTTTTCGGTGACCCGGCAGGGTTTGCCGTCGACCACGGCATCATCAGTCGCGGCGACGAGTTCATGCGGCTGTACATGGCCTTCCAGCGGGCGACGGCGATGCTGGCCGAGAGCGGCGTCGACATTCTGGTCGACGACGTGATGCTCGCCGGGGCACGCGATCAACGGTTGTGGTCCACTGCGCTCGGTGATCTCGACGTGTGCTGGATCGGCGTGCAGTGCGATGCAGATGTCGCGGAACAGCGCGCCGTGCAACGCGGTGATCGCAGCGTTGACACGGCGCGCGGACAGGCGGAGTCGGTGCACGAGGGCGTGCGGTACGACTTCGAAGTCGACACGGGCACGCTGGATTCGCAGCGGGCAGCTCGAGTTGTCGCGGATCACCTCAGCGCGCGCTTGGCCATCGCTCGGTGGGTCGACGGCAGACGTGCCGTACACGTACCCGCTGACGTCCGCGTGGACCGCTCACGGGTCCCTCCGTCCTGCACCGTGGGAAAGACGTCCCGGTCCGGAGGTCGGATGACGGAGCGGACGCACGAGGTGGTAGACCCGGGGAGATCATGGCTGGCAACCCACGAGTCGATCGACGACTCCAACGGCTCAGCAGGTTCTGCGCGCAGTTGCCGGAGGTCGGCGAGGAGCGGCATGATTCGCACGCCAGCTTCAGTGTGCGCGGCAAGAAGTTCGCGTACTTCCTCGACGATCATCACGGCGACGGGATCGTGGCGGTCACGTGCAAGGCCGCGCCTGGTGTGAATCGTGCGTTGATCGACGCCGATCCCGAGCGCTTCTACATGCCTTCGTACGTGGGTCCTCGCGGTTGGGTCGCGCTGCGGCTCGACCTTGGAAAGGTCGACTGGGACGAAGTCGGTGAGTTGGTGGCCGACGCGTACTGCCTCACTGCACCGAAGCGACTCGCAGCATCGGTCGAGGCATCGCCGCCATCGCCGAGATAGGAACCGGGTTCGGGACTTCGAGGTCTTCCCACTAACGTCCGATCCCATCGCCGAGTCCGACCAGTTCCGAGCGCCCAAGGGCATTCACGACATCCTCCCGCCGGAATCGGCACGGTGGACCGCCCTCATCGCACTGTTCGCGCAACAGGTGGAGCGAGCCGGTTACGGCTTGCACGTTCCGCCGATGTTCGAGCACTACGAGGTGTTCGCGTGTGTCGGTGAGTCGACCGACATCGTCCAGAAGGAGATGTACGAGTTCGAGGACCGTGGCGGACGACGCTTGGCACTGCGCCCCGAGGGGACGGGGTCCGTCGTTCGTGCCTTCGTCGAACACCGGCCAACGACGCCGTGGAAGGTCTGGTACGTGGCGCCGAACTTCCGGGCCGAGGCGCCCCAGGCGGGCCGGTACCGCCAGCACCACCAAGTCGGCGTCGAAGCCGTCGGGTCGATGGATCCCGACTTGGACGTCGAGGTCATCACCCTGCTCGACGGCTTCTTCCGGTCACTGGGCCTGCGCCACTATCGCCTGCTGCTCAATTCGCTCGGCGACCCGGCGTCGCGTGTCACCTACCTGGACGTGCTGAGGCGCTTCCTGGAAGAGCACAGCAGTGAGCTGAGCGCGCAGGCGCGCCAGACCCTCATCGTCAATCCGCTGCGCGTCCTGGACTCGAAGCGCGGGCAGGACGCGGAGGTCATCGCAGCGGCGCCGCGCATGCTCGACCACCTTTCTGACGAAGCAGCTGCGCACTTCGACCGAGTGCAGTCGGGCTTGCACGCCGTCGGCGTCGACTACGAGCTCGCACCGCTGCTGGTGCGCGGCCTCGACTACTACACGCGCACGACGTTCGAGTTCGCCGCCGACTCACTCGGCTCTGCACAGAACGGGATCGGTGGCGGCGGTCGGTACGACCTACTGGTCGAGCAGATGGGTGGGCCCCCCACGCCGGGCATCGGCTTCGGGTCCGGCATCGAGCGCACGTTGCTCGCGTGCGACGCCGAACAAGTCTTTGCGGCGCCGACGTCGACCATCGACGCGTTCGTCGTCGACGTGGTGGACGGCACCCACGCGCTTGCGCTCACGACCGAGTTGCGCGCTGCGGGCGTGCGCGCCGACCGGGCCTTCGACCAGCGGTCGATGAAGGCGCAGATGAAGCAAGCCGACCGCTCGGGCGCGGCGATTGCGCTCATCGTGGGCGAGCAGGAGGTCGCCGACGGCACCGTCACTCTTCGACGGATGGCCGATGCGGTTCAGGAGACCGTCCCGCGGGAGAAGGCCGTGGAGGTCGTGCGTCAAGGGCTGCCGTCGTGAGCATGCGCAGCCATTGGTGCGGTGAGCTGCGCCCCGAGCATGTCGGTCTCGAAGTGTCCGTGTGTGGTTGGGTCGCGCGCCGGCGCGAGCACGGTGAGCATCTCGCGTTCATCGATCTCCGTGACCGAACAGGATTGATCCAATGCGTCGTCGACGGCGCGCACGACCTCCGGGCCGAGTACGTCGTGCGCATCACCGGCACTGTGCGCGCCAGACCCGCCGGAACGATCAACGCGCAACTCGCAACTGGAGAAGTCGAAGTGGGCGACTGCGTGGTCGAGATCCTGAACGTGGCCTACCCGCCACCCTTCCCTCTCGACGACCGCACGGAGATCGACGAGGTCGTGCGGTTGAAGTACCGCTATCTCGATCTGCGCCGTGATCGCATGCAGCGCAACCTCGCGATCCACGCGACCGTGAACTCGGCCGTGCGCAAAGCGATGGAACGACAAGGTTTCATCGAGGTCGAGACGCCGATGCTGATGGCGTCGACCCCCGAAGGCGCTCGCGAGTTCCTCGTCCCCTCCCGTCAAAGTCCTGGGTCGTTCTACGCGCTGCCGCAGAGCCCGCAGCTGTTCAAACAGCTGCTCATGCTGGGCGGACTCGAGCGCTACTACCAGATCGCACGGTGCTTGCGCGACGAAGACCTCCGCGCCGACCGCCAGTACGAGTTCATGCAACTCGACGCGGAGGCGAGCTTCGTCGAGCAGGAAGACGTGCTCGAGTTCATCAGCGAGGCCGTGCTCGATGCGGCGGAGGCCGTCACCGGCGAACGTCCGCCAACGATCCGGCGCATGACATGGCACGAGTCGATGAACCGATTCGGGGTCGACAAGCCTGACCTGCGGTTCGGCATGGAGCTCATCGATCTCGGTGAGGTGTTCGAGAAGACCGAGGCTCGCGTCTTCCAGGCGCCGACGGTCAAAGGCATCCGGGTGCAGGGTGCCGCTGAGGACCTGACCCGGAACAAGCTCGACGGCCTGACCGACCGCGCCAAGCAGATGGGCGCCAAGGGACTGGCGTGGTTCAAGGTGGCCGACGATGGCGAGCTCGAGTCACCGCTGACGAAGTTCCTCGGCGACGACGAACAGCGCGCGCTCGTCGACACGATGGGCGCGACAGCTGGCGACGTCCTGCTGCTCGTCGCCGACGAGTGGATGAGCGCGTGTGAGGTGCTCGGCCAGCTCCGCAACGATCTCGGTCGTCCGCCCGTGTACGAGAGGCCGTACGAGTACGTCTGGATCGTGGACTTCCCGATGTTCGTCGGCGTGTCCGACGACGGACGCCCGAAGCCGGCGCACCACGCGTTCACCCATCCGCATCCGGAAGACATCGACCAGCTGGAGATCGATCCGATGTCGGTACGTAGCCAGGCGTACGACCTCGTGCTCAACGGATGGGAGCTGGGTTCGGGAAGCATCCGGATACACGATCCCGAGCTGCAGCAGCGGGTGTTCAACCTGCTCGGGATCGAGGAGGACGACGCCAAACGGCGGTTCGGGTTCTTCCTGACCCCGTTCCGTTACGGCGCGCCACCTCACGGCGGCTTCGCCTTCGGCATGGAACGGCTGGTCGCCGTCCTCGCCGGTGAGGAGAACATCCGCGAGATCATCGCCTTCCCAAAGACACAGTCGGGCCTCGATCCCATGACCGGCGCGCCCACACCGGTCGACCAACGCCAGCTCATCGAACTCGGCCTGCGCGTTCTCCCCCCAAGGACTGACGCCGCCACTCAGTCGGTCGCGGCTGGCGTCGCACGTGCGTCTGCGTGTCAAAACGACACGCCATTGCACGTGCGAGCCCCACGGCGTGACCCAGCCGCCCCGCGTAACCTCCGCTGGTGGCCAAGGGTGACGACTTGTTCCACGCGGCCGCGGCCGAGCGCCTCGCCGCTCGCGCGCCTCTGGCCGACCGCCTTCGCCCGAGGCGTCTCGACGACATCGTCGGCCAACCACACCTCCTCGCGCCCGGAGCCCCGCTGCGCGCCCTCATCGAGACCGATCGCCTGTCGTCTGTGATCCTGTGGGGTCCGCCCGGGACGGGGAAGACCACGATCGCGCGCCTCATCGCCGGCGCGACCCGCGAAGGAGTTCGAGCAGCTGTCGGCCGTGAGCGCCGGCGTGAAAGACGTCCGAGAGGTGCTCGAACGGGCGCAGCGCCGGCTCGGTGAGCGTGGCGCGGGCACGATCCTGTTCCTCGACGAGGTCCACCGCTTCAACAAGGCGCAGCAGGACGCACTGCTGCCGTCGGTCGAGAGCGGCCTCATCGTCCTCATCGGCGCCACGACCGAGAACCCGTACTTCGAGGTCAACCCACCGCTCATGTCACGGTCCACGCTCTTCCGGCTCGAGCCGTTGGATGAAGCAGCCACGACCGAGCTCGTGCAACGCGGTCTCGCGGCCGAGGGCGCGACGATCGACGAAGACGCTCTCGCCCATCTCGCCGTGATGACCCAGGGCGATGGTCGCCAGGCACTGACCACGGTCGAGGTGGCGGTCGCACTCGTGCGCGCGCGTGGCGGTGAGATCAACGTCACGCTGGCCGACGCCGAGTCCGCCATCGGCACCAAAGCCCTTCGCTACGGCGAGGACGAGCACTACGACGTGATCAGCGCGTTCATCAAGAGCATCCGAGGGTCCGACGTCGACGCAGGGCTGTACTGGCTCGCACGCATGCTCGAAGCAGGTGAGGACGCCCGGTTCATCGCGCGACGCCTCGTGATCCTGGCCTCCGAGGACGTCGGCATGGCCGACCCGATGGCCCTCGTCGTGGCGGACGCTGCCGCGCGCGCGCTCGAGTTCGTCGGGCTGCCGGAAGCCCAGCTCAACCTGGCCCAGGCCGTGGTCCACCTCGCGACGGCGCCCAAGTCGAATCGGACGGCTGTCGCCATCTGGCACGCCCGCGAGGACGTCACGGGAGGCGCTGCGGGTGAGGTCCCGCCTCATCTCCGCGGCACCGGATACCGCAGCGCGGCCAAGCTCGGCCACGGGGTTGGTTACCACTATCCTCACGACGACCCCCGAGGCTGGATCGAGCAGGAATACCGCCCCCCAGCGGCTGCAGGGCGTACGTACTACACGCCATCACCCCACGGCTTCGAACAGGAGATCGCCGAGCGCATGGCACGCCTTCGCAACCAGGTCCGCACCGAAGACCGCACCGGGAGGGACGACGATGGACACCAGTGACACCGCCGCGGTGATCGTGGCGGTCGCCAGCGGCATGGCCATCCTGGTGCTCGTCTACGCGATCGTGCAGCTGACTCGGACGTTGACCGTGCTGCGCGAATCGATCGAAGAGGTTCGGCGGGAGACGCTGCCGGTCGTGGTCGAGATGCGCACCACCGTCGGTCAAGCGAATGCGGACCTCGAGCGGGTCGACACGTTGCTCGGCACGGCCGAGTCGATCTCCACGACCCTCGATTCGGCGTCGAGGCTCGCGTACCTTGCGTTCTCCAATCCGGTCATCAAGACGCTCGCCTTCGCGTCCGGAACCGGCCGCGCCGCCCGTCGGTTCCGGCGCCGGCGTCTCCACGAGTAAGGCGACGGGACTGACGAGTGTTCAAGCGACTGTTCTGGCTCGCCGTCGGCGTCGGCTTCGGATTCGGGATGTCGTTCTGGCTCACCCGCTATCTGCGCGATGCGATCGCGAGGTACACACCCGAACGTCTGTCGAGCGAACTGGCCAGCGCCCTGCGCAGCCTGGGCGAGGATCTGCGCGCTGCGGTCGCCGACGGCAGGGACGCGATGCGGGAGCGGGAGGGCGAGATCCGAGCCGAGCTCGCGTCGGCCCACCGGTAGCGTTGACCTGATGCAGAGCCACGAGCTGCGCCGCGCTTTCCTCGACTTCTTCGTCGCGCGCCAGCACACCGTCGTGCCCTCTGCGAGCCTGATCCCGCATCACCCGACGGCGCCGATGTTCACGAACTCGGGGATGATGCAGTTCGTCCCGTACTTCCTCGGCGAGGAGTCGGTGCCGTACGACCCGCCGCGCGTGGTGGATGTGCAGAAATGCGTGCGGGCCGGAGGCAAGCACAACGACCTCGACGCCATCGGACGGACTCCCCGCCATCTCAGCTTCTTCGAGATGCTCGGCAACTGGAGCTTCGGCGACTACTTCAAGCGCGACACGATTCGATGGGCGTGGGAGTTCTTCACCGAGGTGATTCGGCTCGACGGCGACCGGCTGTGGGTGACCGTGCACGTGAGTGACGACGAGGCCGAAGAGATCTGGGCCGACGACGTCGGGTTCCCCCGGTCGCGCATCCAGCGCCTCGACAAGGACAACTTCTGGGAGATGGGCGACGTCGGTCCGTGCGGGCCGAGCTCAGAGATCTTCTGGGACTACGGGCCGGAGCACGGGCCTGACACAGGCCCCGCCGACCCGGCCGCCGAGGAACGGTACGTCGAGATGTGGAACCTCGTCTTCACGCAGTACTTCCGCCGACCCGACGGCGGCCTCGACGACCTGCCACGGCGCAACGTCGACACGGGTGCCGGCCTCGAGCGCAACCTTGCCGCCGTGAACGGCGCCTATTCCGTGTTCGAGACCGACATCCTCGCAGCCCTCGTCGACACCGCGCAGTCGATCACGGGCAAGACGTTGGGGCGCGACGACCGTGCCGACATCGGCTTGAAGGTGATCGCCGACCACACGCGCACGATGACGTTCCTCGTCAACGACGGCGTGATCCCGTCGAACGAGGACCGCGGCTACGTGCTGCGTCGCATCATCCGCCGCGCCGTCCGCTACGGCTACCTGCTCGATGCCCCGAACGACATGACGGCACCGCTCGTCGACCGTTGCATCGAGCTGATGGAGGACGCGTATCCAGACCTTCGTGCCAACCGGGACTTCGTCGCAGAGACCATCGCTCGGGAGGAGACGGCATTCCGGCGAACTCTCGAGCGCGGATCGACCCTTCTCGAGAACAAGCTCGCGTTCCTCCCCGACGGCGTCACCCTCGCCGGCGACGTGGCATTCGACCTCTACGAGACGTACGGGTTCCCGCTCGAGGTCACGCAGGAGATCACGGCTGAGCGTGGCATCGAGGTCGACATCGACGGTTACGAAGTCGCCCTGCGGCGCGCGCAGGAGATCAGCGGCGGCAGGACGAGCAAGGAAGCCCTGTATGCCGACCTGAGCGACTTCCAGTCCGTCCTCGACAGGTTCGGCCCCACTGACTTCGTGGGCCGGGAGGAGTTCGAGACCAAGGCGATCGTGATCGCGGTCGTGCCCGGGCGTGATGGCGAGGTCGCCATCGTCCTCGACCGCACGCCGTTCTACGCCGAGGCCGGTGGCCAGGTCGGCGACACCGGCACGATCACGACGGACACGGGTGTGGCCGAGGTGCTCGACACCAACTACGCGCTACCGGGTCTTCACCGCCACGTCGCTCGCATCGTCGAGGGCGAGATCAGCGCGGGCCAGGAGGCGACCGCGGCGATCGACGTGGCACGACGCGACGCGATCCGGCGCAACCACACCGGCACGCACATCCTGCACTGGGCGTTGCGACAGGTGCTGGGCGACCACGTGAAACAGCAGGGCTCCCTCGTGGCCCCGGACCGGTTGCGTTTCGACTTCAGTCACTACCAATCGGTCACGCCCGAACAGATCCAGGCGATCGAAGACCTCGCCAACAACGAGATCCTCGCCAATGACCCGGTGCACCACTACGAGACGACGAAGACCAACGCCGAACAACTCGGCGCGATCGCCTTCTTCGGCGACAAGTACGGCGACGTCGTGCGCGTCCTCGAAGCGGGCCGGCACTCGATCGAACTGTGTGGCGGGACGCACGTGCGCGCTCTCGGCGACATCGGACCGATCAAGATCGTGCGGGAGGAGTCGATCGGATCGAACCTCCGTCGCATCGAGGCGGTCACGGGCACCGGTCCGATCGAACGGCTCCGCACCGAGGAGCACTTGCTCGACTCGGTCGCGCAGTTGCTCAACGTCCCGCGTGAAGACCTCGTCGAGGGTGTCCGCAAACGGCTCGACGAGATCAAGGGTTTGCGCGACGAGGTCAAGACCTTGCGCCGTCTGGCCGCCACCGACCGGTCGGCCGAGCTCGCCGGGACCGCAGTGAACGGGATCGTGGTCGCCAAAGTCGACGACATCGACCGTGAAGGGCTTCGCGACCTGGCGGTTGCCGTCCGTGACGTCGGCGGTATCCGGGCTGTGGTGCTCGGGTCGGCCCCCGACGGGGGAGGAGCGGCACTCGTCAGCGCGGTGACCGACGACAGCGGCCTCGACGCAGCCGCGTTGATCGCCGACGCGGCGAAGGCCATCAAAGGCGGCGGCGGCAGGGATTCGCGTCTGGCGGTGGCGGGCGGCAAGGACCCGGGCGGGCTCGACGCCGCGCTCGACAAGGCACGCGCCGCAGCCGGTCTCAAGACTTCATCAGGGGGCGCAGCCCCCGAAAGAGAATGAGGGCCCTGGGGCTCGATCTGGGGTCGAAGCGCATCGGTGTCGCCATCAGCGACGAGGAAGGACGGGTCGCCACGCCGATCGACACCATCAATCGTTCGAGGGCGGGCCGGGAGCTAGACCATCGGGCCGTGGCCGGCCTCGTCGTCGAATGGGACGCTGGCACCGTCGTGGTGGGCCTGCCGCTGTCGCTCGACGGTTCCGAAGGGCCTGCGGCGCGCGCGGTCCGAGACGAGATCGCAGAGCTCGAGGTGGCGCTCACAGTGCCGGTCGAGACGATCGACGAGCGCTTCACCACCGTCACGGCCGACCAACAGCTAAGGCAGCAGGGCGTACGAGGCAAGAGCCGCACCGCGGTCGTGGACCGCGCCGCTGCCGCGATCCTGTTGCAGTCGTGGCTGGACCGACGGCGTTCCGGAGCCAGCGGCGAGTGACGGAAGTGCGCGGCGACGACGACGTCGTCGGGATCGAAGACGACGTCGAGTACGAAGAGCTCCGCCCCGAGCTCTCGCGACGGCGAAAGATCGGGATCCTCCTCGTCAGCATTCTGGTCGTGTTCGTGTTGCTCGCGACCATCGTCGGTTTGTGGGCGCACCGCCAGCTCTTCCCGAGCGGTACCAGTTCGAACGAGATCGTGCTCGACGTGCCCACTGGCTCGTCCACGAACTCGATCGCCGACTTGCTCGAGAAGAGGGGCGTGATCAACAACGCTTTCCTCTTCGAGCTCTACGTGCGTTGGAAGGGAGCGGGACCGTTCAAGGCCGGGAGCTATCGGTTCCCGCAACCCGAGCAGGCCGACGACGTGATCCACACGCTCGAAGCCGGGCCGCTCCCGCCGCCGACGAAGAGGTTCACCGTTCCGCCTGGCCTCAACCTGCGCCAAGTTCCAGCGCAGATCGTGAAGGACATCCCGACGCTGTCTGTCGACAAGATCAACCAGGCGTTGACGGACGGGCAGATCAGATCGATCTTCCAGCCGCAGGGTCAGGGCATCGAAGGGTTCTTGTTCCCGGACACGTATGACATCGGGCAAGGCGCGGACGAGCGCGCGGTCGTGCAGACCATGGTGGCGCAGTTCGAGAAGGTGGCGGCCGCGGTCGGCCTGCAGGATGCGCAGGCCAAGGTGGGCCGCTCGCCGTACGAGACGCTGATCGTCGCGTCGCTGGTCGAGGAAGAGGCGAAAGTCGACGAGGACCGGCCGAAGATCGCGGGGTCATCTACAACCGGCTCGCGCAAGGGACGCCGCTCGGCGTCGACGCGACGCTGTGCTACTTGAAGGACGAAGGGCCGTGTGTGTTGCACGAAAGCGACCTCGCGTCGACCTCGCCGTACAACACGCGCACGAACACGGGCCTCCCGCCGACTCCGATCGCCAACGTGAGCAGGGCGTCGCTCGAGGCGGCGCTGAACCCCGATCCGGGCGACGAGCTCTACTACGTGCTCGATCCGGACCTGCCTCCCGGACACCACTTGTTCACCGCGAGCGCTGCTGAGTTCGAGGCCGCAAAGGGGCGCTGCAAGGCCGCTGGACTCGGGTGCGACTGATGATCCGCCTTCACTCGCACGCTTGCCGTTGAAGCCCATCTCCGGAACGACCCGCGTCGTCGGAGTCGTCGGCATGCCGGTGAGGCACTCGCTGTCGCCGGCGATCGTCAATGCCGCGTTCGACGCCCTCGGCGTCGACTGGTCGTACTTCGCGTTCGAGGTCGCGCCAGATGACATCGATGCCGCTGTCGAAGGGATGCGGGCGCTGCAGCTCGGAGGGCTGTCGGTGACAATGCCGCACAAGGAACGCGTCGCTGAGCTCGTCGACCGGTGCTCTGCCGACGCGGCGACCTTGGGAGCTGTCAACTGCATCGTTCGTGACGGCGACGATCTGATCGGTGAGAACACCGACGGGCCCGGCTTCATCGACGCGCTGAAGTCGGACCTGAACTTCGATCCTGTGGGGCGTCGAGCCGTGGTGCTCGGTGCCGGGGGGGCGGCGCGGGCCGTTGTGCTCGCGCTGGCGCGCGCCGGTGCAGCGGACGTGGCCGTGGTCAACCGCACGCGAAGCAACGCGGAGCGTGCTGTGGAGCTCGCAGGCCCTGCCGGCCGCGTCGCGGCCGCCGAGGATGCGGTGCCCGAGGCAGACCTCGTCGTGAACGCGACCCCTCTCGGCATGACGGAGGGTGGGATGGCGATCGACCCGGGTTTGCTCCGGCCCCGTCACGCGCTCGTCGATCTGATCTACCACCCGTCGACCACGCTGCTGCTGGCTGCCGCGGCCGAGCGCGGTTGCGCAGTCGCCAACGGTCTCGGGATGCTCGTCCATCAAGCCGCGCACGCCGTGCGGCTGTGGACCGGGCTCGATCCGCCTGTGGACACCATGCGGCAAGCGGCAAAGGTTGGCCTGGACCAGCGAACAAACGTTGACATTAGATATCCGGATTATTAGTGTCCGGGTTGTGCAACTGGGCGAAGGTGTCGAGTGGGCATTGCACTGCTGCACCATGTTGACGCTGGTGCCACCGGGTCGCACGTTGCCGGCGTCCCGCCTGGCGGAGTTCCACGGCGTGCCGCCGGCCTATCTGGCGAAGCATCTCCAAGCGCTCGCGCAGGCGGGCATCGTCGAATCGGTGCCGGGGCGCAAGGGCGGCTACCGGATGATTCGGCCGGCTCACGAGGTCACGCTGCTCGAGGTCGTTGACGCGGTCGAGGGAACGGGACCCGCGTTCCGGTGCACGGAGATTCGCCGCCGCGGTCCTGCACGAGTCAAGGCCGCCGAATACCGCGCACCGTGCGGGATCCATCTCGCGATGCAGCGGGCGGAGAGCGCATGGCGGGCAGCGCTCGAACGCGAGACGATCGCCGACCTCTTGGAGCACCTGTCCACGAACGTCAGCCCGGTGGCAATACGAAAATCCGCTAGTTGGTTTCGGGAGGTACTCCAATGAAGATTTTCGTCACTGGCGGGACCGGTGCGATCGGCCGGTTCGTCGTCCCCGCGCTTCACGATACCGGTCACGAGGTCACCGCGCTGGCGCGAAGCGACGAGAAGGCCGCGTGGCTCGATGGATGTGGCGCGCATCCTGTCGAGGTCTCGTTGTTCGATGTCGAAGCGCTGACCGGTGCGTTCGCCGGACATGACGCGGTCGTCAACCTCGCGACGGCGATCCCACGCACCAAGGACGCATTGAAGGCGTCAGCGTGGGAGGCGAACAACCGGATTCGCACCGAAGGATCGACGGCGATCGTCGATGCCGCCCTCGGGGCCGGCGTTCCAAGGTTCATCCAGGAGTCGATCAGCTTCACGTACGCGGACGGCGCCGACAGATGGCTGGACGAGAGCGACCCGATCGATCTCCCTCCCGGCATCGACGCCGTGGCGGTGGCCGAGGCGAACGCGGACCGGTTCACGGATGCGGGACGTGTCGGCATCGTGCTGCGATTCGGATACTTCTATGGGTCGGGGAGCACACACACGGACGAGTTCGTCCGCCTCGCTCACCGCCACGTCGGTCCGGTCGCTGGTCGGCCTCAGGCGTACCAGTCGTCGATCCACCTCGCGGACGCGGCTTCAGCGGTGATCGCAGCGCTCGACGGTCCTGCCGGCATCTACAACGTCGTGGACGACGAGCCGTTGACGAACAAGGCGTACGCGAACGCGGTGGGTGCCGCTGTCGGCAAGCGACCGTGGATCCACTTCCCGGGACGGCTCGCCGGCCTCGCCGGCAGCAAGTCCGAAGTGCTGACCCGCTCACACCGCGTCAGCAACGCCAAGTTCAAGGAGGCGACTGGGTGGTCGCCCCGCTACCCGTCCGCCCGCGAGGGTTGGCTGGCGAAGGAGACCGTCGATGCGTGACCGGTACACACGGGTGCTGCTCGCGATCATGGCCATCGGGTACGTCGGGGTCGGCGCGTGGGCTGCGCTCGCTCCTCGCTCGTTCTACGACAACTTTCCGGGAGGCGGTCGCGGATGGGTGTCTGTGGACGGACCGTTCAACGAGCACCTCGTGCGCGACGTCGGGACCCTCAACCTCGCGCTGGCAGCAGTCGCCATCGCGGCGCTCGTTCGTCCCGGGCGCTACTTGGTGCAGGTCATCGCCGGAGCCACGCTCGTGTACGCGGCCCCGCACTTCCTCTATCACTTGTTCCATCTCGACCTGTTCGACACAAGTGACAAGGTCCTCCAAACGAGCAGCCTCGCGATCACGGTGATCGCTCCGGCCCTGTTGCTGATTCACGCCCGAGCGACCGACAGGACATCTGCAAGCGAACCCTTGGCGCGCACCTGACAGCGCCGGCTGACGTGGCACTAGCGTCACTCAGCCATGAGCGCCGGAATGGTGGTGCTGTGCGCCGTCCTCGGCGCGGTGGCCGGTGCCGTCGTCGTCATCCCGGCGCTACGCGAGGTCCCCGTGCAGTGGAAGCCGCCGCCTCGAGCGCGGACGGCCATCGTCATCGTCAACGCCGTCCTGTGGGCGCTGGCCGCGAACAAATTCGCCGCGGGGCTGGGTGCTGCTTCCTTACCTCGTCGTCTTCTCCGTCCTGCTCGCCGTGTCGGTCGTGGACCTTCGGCTCTTTCGCATACCCGACCGGTTCGTGTTCCCCCCACTCGGCGTCACAGTGGTGCTCGTCGTGATCGCCTCCTTCGTCGTCCTGCCGAGTGCGAGTGACGCGTTCCGCGCGCTTGCATACGCCCTCACCGGCATGGCGACGTACGGCGGCATCCTGTTCGCCGCCAACCTCGTTCATCCGGCAGGGATGGGGATGGGTGACGTCAAGCTCGCGCTGCTCATGGGCTTCAGCCTGGGTTGGCTGGCGACGTCGTATGCCTCTGCGTTCTACCTCGTGCTGGTCGCGCTCATCATCGGATGCGTCCTCGGCATCGTGTTCGGGCTCGTCTGGCGCGTCGTGCAACGGGCCGGCAAGCAGTTCCCGTTCGGGCCCACGCTCGCCGTGTCGTGTGTCTATGTCGTTCTCACGTTCGACCGTTTCCTGATCTGAGAGGCCATGTCTCGGGGCTGCAGACAGACCTCGTCGTCCCGGCTCCGTGTCGACTCAGCCACGGGATCGGTGGCTCAGCAGACACAGACGCGTGGGAACGTCGGTCTGTGTCGACGCAGCCACCGAAATCGGTGGGTGAGTCGACAATGTGTGCGAGGGGTCTGAGGGAGCCCGGGCAAGAGCCGGCCGACTCGCGGGCCCGGAACCGTCTCGGGGCGCTACAAAGCTCCCCGGTACGATTCTGTCGATGCTGCGCTTCCTGACGGCCGGCGAGTCACATGGGCGCGCGCTCGTCGTGATCGTCGAGGGGCTCCCCGCAGGGCTCCCGGTCGCCGTCGACGACATCGGCGATGAGCTGGGCCGCCGGCGCCTCGGCTACGGGCGCGGCCCTGCGCATGCGGTTCGAGGCGGACGAGCTCACCTTGGTCGGCGGCGTCCGGCACGGCCGCACGCTCGGTTCCCCTCTCGCCATCGAGATCGGCAACAGCGAGTGGACCAAGGATCCGGAGAAGTGGCAGAAGGAGATGTCACCTTCGGCCGACGATGGTCCGACCCAGGCGCCGCTGACCAAGCCGCGGCCCGGCCACGCCGATCTCACCGGCATGCAGAAGTACGGCTTCGACGACGCGCGCGACGTCCTCGAGCGTGCGTCCGCCCGTGAGACCGCCGCCCGGGTCGCCGCGGCGCGATCGCCAAGCTGCTGCTACGACAGGTCGGCGTCGAGATCGTGTCGCACGTCATCCAGCTCGGTGCCGTCCGGACGAAGAGCGTGGAGCGTCCGTCGCCTGCCGACCTCGCGACCGTCGACGAGTCGCCCGTGCGCAGCTTCGACTCGGCGGCCGAGGCCGAGATGATCGACGCGATCAAGGCGGCGGCGAAGGAGGGCGACTCACTCGGGGGTGTGGTCGAGGTGCTCGGGTACGGCGTGCCCGTCGGTCTGGGCAGCTACGTGCACTGGGATCGCAAGCTCGACGGCCTACTGGCCCAGGCGCTCATGAGCATCCACGCGGTCAAGGCGGTCGAGATCGGCGACGGCTTCGACGTTGCCGGACGGCTCGGCTCGACGGCCCACGACCCGATCACATGGGACGCGGAAGAGGGTCGCTACCGGCGTGCGGGCACCGCGGCGGGGGGGCTCGAGGGCGGCATGTCGACAGGGGAGTTGCTCGTGGCACGGGCCGCGATGAAGCCCTTGGCGACGTTGAACCGTCCGGTGCTGAAGACCGTCGACGTGCGCACCAAGGAGGAGACCGTCTCGTTCAAGGAGCGGACCGACGTCACGGCCGTGCCGGCGATGGGCGTGGTGGCCGAGACGATGACCGCGCTCGTGCTCGCAGACGAGGTCGTCCGTAAGTTCGGGGGTGACTCCGTGATCGAGTTGCGTCGCAACCATGACGCGTATGTCGCCTCCCTCCGCAATGGCTGACGCCGCACACCCACACGTGGTGCTCGTGGGTCTGTCCGGTACAGGCAAGACCTCGATCGGCCGGTTGGTCGCGCAGCGGCTCGACATGCCGTTCGTCGACACCGATGAGGACATCGAAGCGCGGACCGGCCGAACCGTACGCGAGGTGTTCGAGTACGAGGGCGAATCGCGGTTCCGGGCGATCGAAGCCGAGGTGATCGCAGCGGTGCTGTCCGCGGGAGGGCCGACCGTCGTCGCCGCCGGCGGAGGCGCAGTGGTGACGCGTACGACACGCGATCGGCTCCGCGCACCGGAGATCTTCTGCGTGTGGCTCACCGCTGAACCCGCATTTCTGGCGTCCCGCGCGGCCGGCAAGGCACACCGGCCGCTGCTCGACGGCGACCCCGCGGGCGCGCTCGCCGCGCCTCGCAAGCGAGCGCCGACCGTGGTTCGAGGAAGTCGCGGATGCGGTCGTGTCGGTGCAGTCAGTGTTGAGCACTGAGCCGAAACCGCAGGCGAAGGCTCGCCTGGCCGATCTCGTCACCGACATGGTGAAGATGCGCAGGCAACGACGGTCCCTCGACCATGTCGTGGTCGTGGGCCCGATGCGATCAGGGAAGTCGACGATCGGCAAGATCGTGGCAGCGCGACTCCGATACACGTACGTCGACAGCGATGACGAGGTGGAGCGCCGGACGGGGCGTACCGCACGGCAGATCGCAGCGACGGATGGCCTCGACGCGCTGCACAGCCTCGAGCTGACCGTGTTGCGCGACGCACTCTCGAGTCGCACGCCGTCGGTGATCAGCAGCGCGGCGAGTGTCGTCGACGGGAGCGTCGGAAGGCTGGCGCTGGGGATGGCGCGTCAGGTCGTGTGGCTGCACGCCGACGCTGAACTCCTCGCGAGACGCAGCGCGGCCGACGGCAGCGACCATCGTCCTGCCGTCGATCCGTCCGTGATCCAACGACGCGAGCCGCTGTACCGGTCGGTCGCGACCTCCGTCGTCGATGTGGACGACCTCGACCCCGAGGTGGTCGCCGAGAAGGTGCTGGCATCGTGAAGACGGTCAAGGTCGCCTTCGATCACCACTCCTACGACGTTCTCGTCGGCGCCGGTGCGCGCGAGTGGCTTCCTTCCGTGCTCCCGGAATCGACCAAGCGCGCCGTCCTCGTGACGCAGGCGAGCATCGGCTTCAGCGTGCATCCCGGGGTCGAGCACGAGACGTTCTTCATCGGCGAGGGTGAGCCGGCCAAGACGATCGTCACCGTCGAAGGTCTGTGCCGCGAGTGGGCTCGATGGAACCTCACCCGCGCCGACACGGTTGTCGCGGTCGGCGGAGGAGTCGTCACCGACACCGCTGGGTTCGCGGCCGCGGTCTACCACCGCGGCGTTGCAGTCGTGCACGTGCCGACGACGTTGCTCGGCATGATCGACGCCGCTATCGGCGGAAAGACGGGCGTGAATCTCCCGGAGGGCAAGAACCTCGTCGGCGCGTTCTGGCAACCGTCGGCGGTGCTGTGCGACATGGACGCACTGGCCTCGCTCCCGCCACGCGAGCTGCGCAGCGGCATGGGCGAGATGGCGAAGTACCACTTCCTCGGGGGCGCCGATCTCAACACTCTTCCGCTCGACGAGCGAGTCGCTGAGTGCGTCCGCATCAAAGCGGCAGTCGTCGCGAGCGACGAACGGGAGTCGGGGCAGCGGGCGCTGCTCAACTACGGCCACACGCTCGCGCACGCGCTCGAGACCGCCGGCAGCTACGACCTGCGCCACGGCGAAGCGGTCGGCATCGGGCTGGTGTTCGCGGCCGAGCTGGCGCACACGCTCGGCCGCATCGACCAAGACCGGGTGGCCGAGCACCGGCGTGTGGTCGCGTCATACGACCTTCCTGTGTCGATGCCTTCGACCACTGATCCCGTCGAGCTGATCCGGCTGTTCGGCCGGGACAAGAAGGCGGTGGACGGCATCACGTTCGTTCTCGACGGTCCCGACGGACTCGAGACGGTCGCTGGTGTCAGCGTCGACGCCGTCGAGCAAGCGTTTGCAAGGATTCGCACCGATGGCTGACGTCCTGCTCTTAACCGGACCGAACCTGAACTTGCTCGGACAGCGTGAGCCCGAGGTGTACGGCACCGCGACGCTCGAGGACCACATTGCGACATTCGTCGAGGTCGCGAAGGATGCGGGCCTGACCGTCGAGCACATGCAGTCGAACCATGAAGGCGACTTCGTCGACGCGATCCAGGCGGCGCGCATCGAACACCGCGCGATCGTCATCAACCCGGGAGCGTTCGGGCATTACGCATGGGCCATCCACGACACGCTCGCGTCGTTCGACGGACCGATCATCGAATTGCACATCTCCAATCCCGAAGCGCGCGAGGCGTGGCGTCGCACATCAGTTGTCGCTCCGGTAGCGACCGGCATCATCCAGGGGTTCGGCGGCTATGGCTATCGGTTGGCGGCGCAAGCGATCGCGGAGCTCCTGGGACGGTGATCGATCTCCACGCACTACCGGCCATGAACGTTGCCGCCCGGGCGGACAGCTTGCGCGCGCTGTTCGAAGACGGCGAGAACGCATGCGACGCGCTGCTCGTCACCAAGCTCGTCAACATCCGGTACCTGACTGGATTCACGGGCTCCGCCGGGATGCTGCTCGTGTTGCCCGATGAGCTCGTGCTCATCACCGACGGCCGCTATCGCGAGCAGGCATCCGAACAACTGGCGGCAGCCGGAATCGAGGCACAGCTCCGCATCGGACTGTCGATGGCGGGCCAGTACGAGATCCTCGGCACTGCCGCCACCGGGCTGCGTCTCGGCCTCGAAGCGCATGCGGTCAGCTGGGCCGACGAGCGGGCGATGGCGAGCACGCACTTGCTCCTCGTGAAGGAGCTGGTGCCGACCACCGGACTGGTCGAGTCGCTGCGGGCCGTCAAGGACGACGGCGAGGTCGCCCGTGTCGAAGCGGCTGCGACGATCGCGACTGCCGCGCTGACGAACGTGCGTGACCTGCTCGACGAACATCCCACCGAGAACGACTTCGGCCTTGCCATCGACACGGAGATCCGCCGTCTCGGCGCCGAAGGAACGAGCTTCGACACGATCGTCGGGTCCGGTCCCAACGGCGCCAAGCCGCACCACCGCGCGGCAGGCTCGTCTCGGCACATCGGCGAGGGCGAGCTCGTCGTGATCGACTACGGCGCGCTGGTCGACGGCTACTGCTCCGACATGACGCGCACCGTCACCACGGGAGAGCCGTCGCCGACACAGCAACGCATGCTCGACGTCGTCCGCGAGGCGCAGCAGGCGGGGATCGCCGTGGTGCGCGCCGGCGCCACGGCCGTCCAGGTCGACGAATCGTGTCGCGCCGTCATCCGCGAAGCAGGCTGGGGCGACGAGTTCTCGCACGGCACCGGTCACGGGGTCGGTCTCGAGATCCACGAGGACCCGAGGGTGACCTGGTCGTCCGCTGCTACCCTGGCCGCCGGACACGTCGTCACTGTTGAACCCGGTGTGTATCTGCCCGAGCACGGTGGCGTCCGCATCGAAGACACCGTCGTCGTCACCGCTGACGGCTGTCGCCCTCTGACACACGCATCGAAGGACCGAGATCTCGGTACATGGCCATCACCACCAACGACTTGAAGAACGGCATGACCCTCAACCTCCCCGAGGGTCTGTTCACCGTCGTCGACTTCCAGCACGTCAAGCCGGGCAAGGGCGGCGCGTTCGTGCGCACGACGTTGAAGAATGCTCGCACGGGCGCTGTCATCGACCGCACCTTCCGGGCCGGCGAGAAGGTCGACCAAGCCGTCATCGACAAGCGGGACATGCAGTTCCTGTACCGGGACGGCAGCGACTTCGTGTTCATGGACAACACGACGTACGACCAGCGCAACGTCGCGCCGGGCGCGCTCGGGGGCTCCGCCAGGTTCATCGTCGACGGCTCGTCCGTGGTGTTGCAGCTCTACGGCGACGAGATCGTGGGCGTCGAGCTACCGGCTGCGGTCGAGCTTGCCGTGCGTGCGACCGAGCCCGGCATCCAAGGCGACCGTGTGTCCGGCGCCCGCAAGCCGGCGACCCTCGAGACAGGCCTCGTGGTGCAGGTACCGCTGTTCGTCAACGTCGGCGACAAGCTCAAAGTCGACACGCGCTCGGGTGAATACATCACCCGCGCATAGTGGCTCAACATTGCACGGACGACGCGAGGCACGCGAGCGGGCGCTCGAGCTGCTCTACGAAGCCGAGACGAAGCAGACGACGTGTGCCGCGATCGTCGACGCACTGCCGGTTGCCCCTGATCCCTATGCGACCGAGCTCGCGACCGGGGTAGACGACGATCGCGCCGCGGTCGACTCGATGATCCGAGATAACGCGAAGGGTTGGACGCTGGAACGGATGCCCGCAGTCGACCGCGCGGTTCTTCGCATGGCGACCTACGAGCTCTTGCACTGTCCGGACGTTCCGGTAGCCGTGGCGATCTCGGAGGCCGTGGAGCTGGCGCAGCAGTTCTCGACCGACGAGTCGGGACGGTTCGTGAACGGCTTGCTGAGCGCGGTGGCGAAGCAGACCCGTCCCGATGATTGACACGCTGATCCTGGATCTCGACGGCGTCGTCCGGCACTGGGACCTGGAACATCTGGCATCCACCGTTCGCTCGTTCGGCGTGACGCGGGAGCAGTTCGCCGCGATCGCGTTCGAAGACGAGCTCCTTGCCTCCGCCATGACCGGCACGATCTCGGCGGAGCAGTGGGGTGACGAGATCGGGCGCCGGCTCGGACGGCGGCACGGCTGTGACGCTGCGACCGTCGCGGCCGGCTTCGCCGCGCTCGGCTGGTCGATCGACGACGACGTGGTGGCGTTGGTCGAGCGCGTCCGCGACGCGGGGCGAGCGCGAGTAGCGCTGTTCAGCAATGCGAGCACCCGGCTGGAAAGGGACCTCGAATCGTGCGGGTTCGACGGCGCGTTCGACGCGATCTTCAACTCGGCGCGCCTCGGCATCGCCAAACCCGATCCCGAGGCATTTCGGACGGTCGCCGCGGCACTCGGGACGACACCCGAGCGGTGCCTGTTCGTCGACGACGCCGTTCCCAACGTCGAAGGGGCGAGCGCCGCCGGCATGCAGGCCGAGGTGTTCACCGATGTGGAGGCGTTGCGTTTGCTGCTCGAGCGGGCACGCTTGTTGTAGCTATGCCATTACCGCTGCCCGACCCGCCGCTCGCCGATGGCACCGTTCGGCTTCGGCCGTGGAGTGCGGGGGACGTCGACGCCTTGGTCGAGGCATGGGCGGACGAGGAGATCCAGCGGTGGACGCGGGTTCCGCAGCAACGCGGACAGGCGGACGCGCTGCGCTGGATCACGGCCGAGCGCTTGCGCCGCGAGCGCGGTCTGTCGTTGGATCTCGTGATCTCGCCGGCCGACGAGGGCGATGCGACCGTGCTCGGTGAGGTCGGCATGATCCCGCTGGCAGGCGGTCCGTCGCGGGCCGAGCTCGGTTGGTGGGTCGGTGCCCCTCACCGTCGCCGGCACGTCGCCACGAGGGCCGTCGGACTGTTCGCGACGTGGTTGCGCGACGACCTCGAGTTCAACGACCTGTTCGCCGAGGTCGACCCCGAGAACCCGGCATCGGTGTGGGTGGCAGAATCGAACAACCTCCGCCTCCGCATCAAGCAGTAGCGCCGCCCCCTCCACCAACCGGCGTGCATCAGCCACACGGGATGTGGCTAACGCACGCCGAAACGGGATGTAAGGGGTGGTGACGGTGCTCTGCTAGCGTGTTTGCCTGACCGTGAAGCGGGTCCCGTGAGGCCCGGACGGACAGGAGTCGCAGCGTGGCCGAGCGAGAACGACGTTCAACGCCCCCGTACGGGGGCGTTTTTGTTGCCCGCAGCCGGGTCATGGAAGCGGAGGACGTGAACCGCGCCGTGTGGCGCATGGCGCACGAGATCATCGAGCGCAACCACGGCCTCGACGAGGTGGTGCTCATCGGACTGCAAACCGGAGGCATCCCGCTCGCCCGGCGCCTCGCCGACGCGCTCGAACAGATCGAGAACGTCACGGTCGAGGTCGGTTCCCTCGACGTCGCCTTCCACCGTGACGACATCGGGCTGCGACCCGTCCTTCCCGAGGCCGTCACCAACATCCCGAGTGATCTGACCGGATCCATCGTGGTGCTGGTGGACGACGTGCTCTTCACCGGTCGCACGATCCGCGCCGCGCTCGATGCGTTGACGTCGTTCGGACGTCCTCGTGCCGTCCAACTCGCGGTCATGGTCGACCGCGGCCATCGCGAGCTCCCGATCCGTCCCGACTTCGTCGGCAAGAACCTTCCGACCAGGCGGGACGAGGTTGTCGACGTGAACGAGGACGGTGTCGACCTGGGGGAGATGGTGAAGTGAAGCATCTCTTGTCGGTCGACGACCTCGGCGGACGCGACGGCATCGAGGAGGTGTTCCGGCTGACGGACTCCTTCGTCGAGGTCAGTGAACGACAGATCCCGCGCGTGCCTGCGCTCAGGGGCAAGACCGTGGTGTGGTTGTTCTACGAGGACTCGACCCGCACTCGGTTGAGCTTCGAGCAGGCCGCGAAGCGGTTGTCGGCCGACACGATGAACTTCAGCGTCGGCACCTCGTCGGTCAAGAAGGGCGAGTCACTGCGCGACACCGTGCAAACCATCGAGGCGATGGGCGTCGACTGCATCGTCGTGCGCCACGGGTCCGCTGGTGCACCGTGGCGCGTTGCGGACTGGGTCGATGCATCCGTCGTCAACGCCGGCGACGGCTGGCACGAGCACCCGACGCAGGCGCTGCTCGACAGCTACACCATCCGCCGTCATCTCGGGAGTGTCGACAGCAGACGCATCGCCATCGTCGGCGACATCAAGCACTCGCGCGTGGCGCGCAGCGACGTCCTGGCGTTCGGGGCGCTCGGCGCCGACGTCACCTTGGTCGCGCCGCCCACCCTTCTGCCGCCGAGCCTCGACGGCTGGCCCGTGAGCGTCAGCTACGACCTCGACGCCGTGCTGCCGAAGTGCGACGTCGTCTACCTCCTGCGCATGCAGCGGGAGCGGATGACCGAAGCGTTGATCCCGTCGCTGCGGGAGTACACCGCAGGATACGGGCTGACCCGGCGCAGAGTCGGGCTGCTCGACGAGTCGACGTTGGTCATGCATCCGGGTCCGATGAACCGCGGCGTCGAGATCGCGGCCGAAGTCGCGGACCTGCCGCGATCGGTCGTCGTCGATCAGGTGCGCAACGGCGTGGCGGTGCGAATGGCGGTCCTGTTCCTGCTCCTCGGCAGCGGCGTGGATCTCTGATGTCAGCGTTCCCCGGCCACGCAGGCCGCCCCTGGCCGCTCCTCCGCTGGCGCTCCGTCGCTCGCATCGCTGTGACGTCAGCGTTCCCCGGCCACGCAGGCCGCTCCGGGCCGCTCCTCCGCTGGCGCTCCGTCGCTCGCATCGCTGTGATCTCAGCGTTCCCCGGCCACGCAGGCCGCTCCTGGCCGCTCCTCCGCTGGCGCTCCGTCGCTCGCATCGCATCACGGGTTCCGCGATGACGGTGGTGATCAAAGGCGGACGGATCATCGACGCCACCGGCGAACGCAGCGGCGACGTCGTGATCGGTGAGGATGGACGAATCGCGGCGGTCGGGCCGGACCTGTCCGGCGACCAGATCATCGATGCCGGCGGCTGTGTCGTCGCGCCCGGACTGGTGGATCTGCACACGCACCTGCGTGAACCGGGACAAGAGGAAGCCGAGACGATCGAGACCGGGTCGCGTGCTGCTGCACTCGGCGGCTTCACCGCCGTCGTCGCGATGCCGAACACCGAACCGGCCATCGACAACGCGTCGGTCGTGCGCGAGGTGCTCGATCTGGGCAAGGCCGCGTTGTGCGACGTGCGCGTGGCCGGCGCCGTCACCGTCGAGCGCGAAGGCGGCCGACTCGCGCCGATGGCCGAGATGGCTGCACTCGGTGTTCGCTTGTTCACCGACGATGGTCGCGGCGTGCAGGACAACCGGTTGATGCGACGGGCCCTCGAATACGCATCCGGCCTCGGCGTCACGCTGGCTCAGCACTGCGAGGACGAGTCCCTCGCGGCCGGCGGCCACATGCACGAGGGGGAATGGTCGAGCCGTCTCGGGATCCCGGGCGTGCCCGCCGAGGCGGAAGAGCTCATGGTGATGCGCGACATCGCTCTCGCCCGGCTGACCGGCGCGTCCGTGCACTTCCAACATCTCTCCACGGCGGGCGCGATCGCGATGGTGCGCGCCGCCAAGAACGGCGGACTTCCGATCACCGCTGAGGCCGCGCCGCACCACTTCACGCTCACCGACGAGTGCTGCGCCGGCTACGACCCCGTGTTCAAGGTGAACCCGCCGCTGCGGACGGCGAACGACGTCCTCGCCGTCGCGGCAGGACTGGCCGACGGTGCCATCGATGCGATCGCCACCGACCATGCGCCGCATGCGCAGGAGGCGAAGGAGCAGCCGTTCGACGAGGCGCCGCCGGGCATGCTCGGACTCGAGACTGCGCTGTCGCTCGCCATCACCGAGCTCGATCTCGAGCTCACCGCGATGCTGGCGGCACTGTCGTGGAAGCCGGCAGCGATCGCGCGGACCGGCGCGTCGCACGGCGGACCTGTGGTGGAGGGCGCCCCGGCCAATCTGTGCGTGATCGATCCGGCCGCGACCTGGACGGTCGACCCGTCCCGTCTCGCCAGCCGTAGCCGGAACACGCCGTATGCCGGTCGCACGCTGACCGGACGCGTCCGTCACACGTTCCTGTGGGGCGAGCCGGTGGTGATCGACGGCGAGGCACAACGGTGACGGGGCCGGGCGAGGCAGCGCTCGTTCTGGCGGACGGGACGGTGTTCGAGGGGGAGACGATCGGGGCGAACCCCGTTGACGGCGTCGCCACCGGCGAGGTCGTGTTCAACACCGTGTTGACCGGCTACCAGGAGGTCATCACGGATCCGTCGTACGCCGGACAGATCATCACGTTCACCTATCCGCACATCGGCAACTACGGCGCAACGGCCGTCGATCGGGAGAGCAGGCAGCCGTTCTGCCGCGGCATCATCATCCGCGAGCTCGCGCGCCGCCGCAGCAACTGGCGCAGCGAGGAAGACCTCGACGCGTTCCTGCGCAGGCACGGTGTCCCTGGCATCGCCGGCGTCGACACTCGCCGGCTGACGCGTCACATTCGAGAGGCCGGCGCGATGCCCGGCGCGTTCGGCACTGCGGAGGAGGGCGTGCTGAAGGCGGCCGCGGCGGCGGAACCTGGGACCAGCGGCATCGATCTCGTCGCGACTGTGACGACGGCGGAGCCCTACACGTTCGGCGTCGGTCCGCGCCGAGTGATCGCGTACGACTTCGGTATCAAGCACACGATCCTGCGCCACTTGGGTCGCATCGCCACCGTCGAAGTCGTCCCCGCGGCGACGCCGGCGGCGGACGTGCTCGCCCGCGACCCTGAAGGCGTGTTCCTCTCGAACGGACCGGGCGACCCAGAGGAGGTTCTCTACGCGGTCGATGCCATCAGCGCGCTCTTGGGTGAAGTGCCCGTGTTCGGCATCTGCCTCGGCCATCAACTGCTCTCGCTCGCGGTCGGCGCCCAGACGCGACAAGCTGCCGTTCGGCCATCACGGCGGCAATCACCCCGTGCGCCGCCTCGCGACGAACCAGGTCGAGATCACCAGCCAGAACCACAACTTCGCGGTCGCGGCTGACTCGTTCGCGGGCGTCGCGGAGATGACGCACGTCAACCTCAACGATGGCGTGTGCGAGGGCTTGCGCGTGCTGGATGCGCCGGCGTTCAGCGTCCAGCACCATCCCGAGGCCGGACCGGGACCGCACGACGCTCGCTACCTCTTCGACGAGTTCGACGACTTGATGGAGCGGCATGCCTCGTAGGGACGACCTCGAGTCGATCCTCCTCATCGGATCCGGACCGATCGTCATCGGCCAAGCGTGCGAGTTCGACTACTCGGGCACGCAGGCATGCCGCGTGCTGCGGTCCGAGGGCTACCGCGTCATCCTCGCGAACTCCAACCCGGCGACGATCATGACCGACCCCGAGTTCGCCGACGCGACATACGTCGAGCCGCTCGACGCCGACATCCTCACGCAGATCATCGAACGCGAGCATCCGGACGCGGTACTACCGACGCTCGGCGGACAGACCGCGCTGAATCTGTCCATGCAACTCGTGGAGCGTGGCGTCGTCGCGTCGGGTACCGGTACCCCCGAGCTGATCGGCGCCAACGCGGACGCGATCGCCACCGCCGAAGACCGTGAGCGCTTCAAACTCGCAATGCAGGAGATCGGTCTCGGCGTGCCGTCTTCCGGTATCGCGCACACCCTCGACGAAGCACGCGAGGTGGTCGAGCGCATCGGCATGCCCGTGATCGTTCGTCCGGCATTCATCTTGGGTGGCAAGGGAACCGGCATCGCATCGACGCCGGACGAGTTCGAGCGCGTCGCCCGCATCGGCCTCGACGCCAGTCCGATCAGCGAGATCCTGATCGAACGATCGATCGCGGGCTGGAAAGAGTACGAGCTCGAGGTCATGCGCGACCGCGCAGACAACTGCGTCGTCGTCTGCTCGATCGAGAACCTGGATCCCATGGGCGTGCACACGGGCGACTCCATCACGGTTGCACCGGCGCAGACGTTGAGTGACGTGGAGTACCAGGTGATGCGCGACGCGGCGTTCGCCTGCATCCGGCGAGTCGGCGTCGAGACCGGTGGCTCCAACGTCCAGTTCGCCCTCGATCCGACGAACGGCGACATGGTCATCATCGAGATGAACCCGAGGGTCTCGCGGTCGAGCGCGCTCGCGTCGAAGGCCACCGGCTTTCCGATCGCGAAGATCGCGGCGCGCCTCGCCGTCGGCTACACGCTCGACGAGATCCCGAACGACATCACGAAGAAGACGCCTGCAAGCTTCGAACCGGTCATCGACTACGTCGTCACGAAGGTCCCGCGGTGGGCATTCGAGAAGTTCCCGGGCACGAGTGGCGTGCTCGGCACCTCGATGCAATCGGTCGGTGAGGCCATGGCGATCGGTCGCACCTTCCCGGAGTCACTGCAGAAGGCCTTGCGCTCGCTCGAGCACGGTCGGCTGGGCCTCAACTGCGACCCGGGCGAGAGATGGCTCGACGAACTCGACGATGACGCTCTCGTCGGGCGGGCCGCGATCGCCACACCCGATCGTCCGTTTCACCTCGAAGCGGCATTGCGGCGCGGCATCTCCATCGAACGGCTCTACGAGGCGACGAAGGTCGACCCGTGGTTCCTCGACCAGATCGCGCTGATGGTCGACGAACGCGATCACCTCGAGAAGACAGGTTTCGAAGGAATGACTCGCCGTGACTGGCGCCGGGCCAAGCGCCTCGGGTTCGGCGACGCGCAGCTCGCCTGGCTGTGGTCGGAGCCGGAACCTGCGGTGCGCTCTCGCCGTCTGCAGGAAGGCGTACGGGTCACCTACAAGACGGTCGACACCTGCTCGTCGGAGTTCGCAGCCGAGACGCCGTACCACTACTCGACGTTCGAGGACGAGGACGAGGTGCGCGACAGCGCCCGATCGAAGGTGATCATCCTCGGCTCGGGGCCGAACCGGATCGGGCAGGGGATCGAGTTCGACTACTGCTGCGTGCACGCCGCTTTCGCGCTGCGCAACGCCGGTTACGAGACGATCATGGTCAACTGCAACCCCGAGACGGTTTCGACCGACTACGACACTTCCGATCGGTTGTACTTCGAGCCGATCACGACGGAGGACGTGCTCGCGATCATCGAACGCGAGCAGCGATCGGGGAACCTGCGCGGGGTCGTGGTGTCGCTCGGGGGCCAGACGCCGTTGAAGCTCGCGTCGCTCCTGCCGGCCGACCTCGTGCTCGGCACGCCCCCGCATTCGATCGACGTCGCCGAAGATCGCGATCGCTGGAACGATCTGTGCGCTCGACTCGAGATCCCGCAACCGGCGGGCGGCACCGCGACGAACTACGACGACGCGCTGACGATCGTCCGTCGGGTCGGCTATCCGGCCCTCGTGCGGCCGAGCTACGTCCTCGGTGGCCGCGCCATGGAGATCGTGTACGACGACGAAGGTCTGCGATCGGCGATGAACGAGCTCGCCGGGTTCGGCTCGCTCGGTCGCGAGGGCGGACTCTCGGCGGAGCGTCCGGTGCTGATCGACCGATTCCTCGAAGACGCCACCGAAGTCGATGTCGATGCCATCCGCGATCGAACCGGCGAGATGATCATCGGCGGCGTGATGGAGCACGTCGAGGAAGCGGGCGTGCACTCGGGCGACAGCGCGTGCGCCATCCCGCCGTACTCGCTGTCCGTTGAGACGGTGGCGGTGCTCGAAGCCCACACGCGGGCCATCGCCGACGCGCTCGACGTCGTCGGCCTCGTCAACGTGCAGTACGCAGTGAAAGGCAACCAGGTCTTCGTCATCGAGGCCAACCCGCGGGCGAGCCGCACGGTGCCGTTCGTGGCCAAGGCGACGAGCGTTCCGTTGGTGAAGGTGGCGGCGCGCGTGATGGTCGGCGCGACCCTCGCGGAGTTGCGACGGGAAGGTCTGTTGTCGGATCCCGTCACAGGCCACGTGGCGGTGAAGGAGGCGGTGCTGCCGTTCAACCGGTTCCCCGACGCCGACTCGGTGCTCGGCCCGGAGATGCGATCGACGGGTGAGGTCATGGGCATCGACCGGACCTTCGGACTCGCGTTCGCGAAGAGCCAGATGGCGGCCGGCGATCGGCTGCCGACGAACGGGATGGTCTTCATCTCCGTGGCCGACCGCGACAAGGCGGCCGCGGTCAGAGCCGCATCGAAGTTCGTCGCTCTCGGGTTCACGATCGCAGCGACGGCCGGAACGGCGGACGCCCTCGAGACCAACGGCGTCCCCGTCGCCACGGTGGTGGCGAAGCTCGGCGAGCCGGAGCGCACCGGCGTCGATGCCGTCGACCTGATCGGGAGCGGCAAGGTGGAGCTCGTCATCAACAGTCCCCGCGGCCGTGGCGCCCGTGCCGACGGCGACCACATCCGCAGCGCGGCATCCGTCCATTCGATCCCGTGCCTCACGACAGCCGCGGCAGGGATAGCGGCTGCGGAAGGCATCGCCGACTGGGCGCACCACGAGCTGCGAGTCCGGTCCCTGCAGGAGTACCACCGCAGCGCCGGCGACCAACTGGAGCTCGACCTGTGACCCGCCCCCGAGCATTCTGGCGTCACGTACCCCGGAATACCGGAGTGGTTGACGCCAGAACGCAGATCGGGGACCTCGAGCTGCCGAATCCGATCATGACGGCGTCCGGGACGAGTGGGCACGGGGCCGAGCTCGACGCGTACTTCCCGCTGGCTCGCCTCGGCGCGGTCGTCGTGAAGTCGCTCGCGGCGGAGTCGTGGCCGGGCAATCCCGCCGCCGCGGTTGCACGAGGCCGGCGCAGGGATGCTCAACAGTGTCGGGCTGCAAGGTCCCGGTGTCGAGGCGTGGTTGGCGCGCGACGTGCCGGCATTGCAACGCGCGGAGGCGCGCATCGTGGCGAGCATCTGGGGGCGGACAGTCGAAGAGTTCGAGAAGGCCGCACAGCAACTCGCGAGCGCGCCCGCGGATGTCGTCGCGATCGAAGTGAATCTGAGCTGTCCGAACCTCGATGACGGCGCTCATCTCTTCGCGCAGGATTCCGACGACACGTCGCGCGCCACCGAGGCGGTGGTCGCCGCCGCGCAAGACCGGCCCGTATGGGCGAAGCTGACTGCGCATGTGACCGACGTCGTGTCCATCGCCCGTGGCGCGCAACGAGCGGGTGCGACAGCGGTCACGGTGACGAACACGTTGCTCGGCATGGCGATCGATCCGGCCACCGGCCACTACCGGCTCGGGTCGGGCGCGGGTGGCGGGGGACTGAGCGGACCAGGGATCCATCCCATCGCCGTGCGCGCGGTACACGACATCCACATGGCGCTGCCAGCGCTGCCGATCATCGGTGTCGGCGGTGTGGCGACGGGAGCTGAGGCAGTCGAGTTGCTGCTCGCCGGCGCATGCGCGGTGCAGGTCGGAACTGCGACCTTCGCCGACCCGCGCGCTCCGCTGCGGATCCTGGAGGAGCTGCAGGACTGGTGCGCCGCCCACGGCGTCGGCAACCTGACGGAGATCATCGGAGGTGTCCGTGCCTGACGTTCCGGATCATGTGCGAGCGAAGCTCGCAGTCTCCCTCGACGTGGACGACCTCGTCGTCGCGCTCCGCCTCGCCCGACAGCTTGCACCATGGTTCGGTACGGCCAAGGTCGGCCTCGAGTTGTACAGCTCGGTCGGCCCTGACGCCGTCACGTCGTTGTCCGAGCTCGGTTTCGACGTGTTCTGCGATCTGAAGTTCCATGACATCGCGACGACAGTGAACAAGGCTTCACGTGTCATCGGCTCGCTCGGCGCGAGGTACCTCAACCTGCACGCGCAAGGCGGCGCCGGCATGTTGCGCGCCGGTGTCGAAGGACTGAAGCAAGGCGCGATCGACGCGGGTGTGCCCGAACCTCTCGCCTTGGCCGTGACCGTGTTGACGAGCGACACGGACGCACCGCCACACATCCTCGGCAAGCGCGTGCAAGCAGCACTCGAGGGCGATTGCGACGGCATCGTCTGCGCCGCGCGCGACGTGCGTGAAGCAAAGCAGTACGGCCCGCGCTTGTTCGCAGCCGTCCCCGGAATACGACCGGCAGGAGCACCGCGCCACGAGCAAGCGCGCGCCGCCACGCCTCGCGAAGCACTCGAGGCCGGCGCCGACCTCATCATTCTCGGACGGGCAGTGACACAGTCCGGCGATCCCGCGGCAGCGGCGGCCGCGGTTGCCGCGGAGTTGAGCGACTGACTCCTCATCGCGACCGCGCTAGTTTCGCCGCATGCCTCTACCCCCCACTCTGTCACCGGAGCAGCGACAGGCGGCGCTCGACAAAGCGGCTGCTGCCCGCCGCGACCGCGCTGAGCTGAAGGAAAAGCTCAAGATGGGTTCGATCAACCTCAAGGAGCTTCTTCGACTCGCCGACTCGCAAGAAGTCGTCGCGAAGATGAAGGTGCTCTCCGTGCTCGAGTCCCTACCCGGCGTTGGCAAGGTGAAAGCGCGCCGCACGATGGAGGAAGTCGGGATCAGCGAGACTCGCCGCGTGCGCGGGCTCGGAGAGCAGCAACGAAGCAAACTGCTCGAAGCCTTTCCCGGCTGAACCCGCAGCACCGCCCTCGCGACGCGTGCTCGTCACGGTCTCCGGTCTCCCCGGCTCGGGCACGAGCACAGTCGCTCACCTGGTGGCCCGACGGCTCGGCCTCGCCCATGTCGATGGGGGGACCGTGTTCCGGGCCATGGCATCGGACCGGGGTCTCGACCTTCGGGCATTCTCGTCGGACGCCGAAGCGAACCCGGACATCGACGTCGAGCTCGATACGCGGCTCGCGTCGATCGCCCGGGCCGGAAACGTCGTTCTCGAGTCGCGCCTCGCGGCGTGGATCGCCGCGAACGAAGGCATCGCCGGTACCAGTGCGTGGATCGACGGCGACGAATGGGTCCGAGCGCAACGAGTGGCCCTTCGGGAGCAGATCGAGCCGGCGCAGGCGCTCGAGGCGAACAGGACGCGAGAGGCCTCGGAGCGGTTCCGCTACCAGACCTTGTACGGCATCGATCTGGACGACCGTTCGGTGTACGACCTGGTCATCGACGCCACGAACGAGTCTGCGGAGGCCGTCGCAGAGTCGATTGCCGCCGCGGCCAGCAAGTAAGCTGGTCAGCCGGTATCCCCCACTTCTGAGGTGCACACACGCGCATGGCCGTCGGACGCCACGACACGATGATGAACCCCGCGATCGAGACCTTGCTCGATGCGGCCGACTCGAAATTCCGCCTCGTGACCCTGGGGGCCAAGCGGGCCCGCCAGATCAACTCGTACTTCGGCCAGCTCGGCGAAGGTCTCGGGGCGATCATCCCCCCGCAGGTCACCTCGGTCGCCCGTAAGCCACTGTCGATCGCCTTCGAGGAGGTCGCTGCAGGCAAGATCATCCCGGTCGAGGGGCCGCCGGAGGCCGACGATGGCACCGCGCCAGACGGTGCCGAGCCGGCGGAGTAGCCGACCCCGAAGGACGGGACCCACGATGCTCAGCGGGCGAAGGATCGTCTTGGGGGTCACCGGCGGCATCGCGGCCTACAAGGCAGTCGAGGTGTGCCGCCGGCTGGTCGACGCCGGCGCGCACGTCGCCCCGATCCTCACCGAAGGTGCACTGCACTTCGTCGGCCGGACCACCTTCGACGCGCTCGGGTCCGAGAAGGCCCACTCCTCGCTGTGGGAGGACGACGACCCGATCCCGCACACGCGCCTCGGCCAGGACGCCGACGTCGTTCTCGTCGCGCCTGCAACCGCGCGGCTCATCGGCGCCTACGCGGCCGGTATCAGCGACGACCTGCTCACCAACGTGCTGCTCGCGACGCGCGCGCCGGTGGTGCTGTGTCCGGCGATGCACACCGAGATGTGGGAGCACGCGGCGGTGCAGGACAACCTTCGCACGCTGCGGGGCCGCGGCGTGCACGTGGTACCTCCTGACGAAGGTCGCCTCGCCGGCGGCGACATCGGTGCCGGGCGATTGGCGCAGCCGGACGCGATCGTGGCCGCGGTCGAGCGCGTGCTCACCGATCCGGATCTCGCAGGGCTCCACATCCTCGTGACGGCGGGCGGTACTCGTGAACCGATCGACCCGGTCCGGTACCTGTCCAACCGCTCGTCGGGCAAGCAAGGTCACGCGATCGCGGACGAGGCCGCCCGTCGTGGCGCGAAGGTCACACTGGTCACGACCGCTGACCGTCCCGTTGCCGCCGGCGTGGACGGCGTGCGCGTGCAGACCGCGGCGGAGATGGAGCACGCCGTTCTGTCCCGCAGCGACGGTTGCGATGTCGTCGTGATGGCCGCGGCGGTCGCCGACTTCCGGCCCGTCGACGCGGCCGGCCAGAAGATCAAGAAGGACGCCGGCATCCCCGCGATCGTCCTCGAGCCGACCACCGACATCCTCGCGGCGCTGGGCGCGCGCAGGCGGCCCGGCCAGACGATCGTCGGCTTCGCCGCCGAGACGAACGACGTCGAGAAGAACGCACGGGTCAAGTTGACCCGCAAGCGCGCCGATCTGATCGTGGCCAACGATGTCTCGGCGCCCGGTGCGGGCTTCGAGCACGACACCAACGCGGTCGTGATCGTGGCCCACACCTCCACAACCACCGTGGCGATGAGCGACAAGCGGGAAGTCGCCCGTGCCGTCCTCGATGCCGTCATGCAGACCAGGAGCAACCCGTGAGCAACGGATACACCTTCACCTCGGAGTCCGTCACCGAGGGTCACCCCGACAAGATGGCCGACCAGATCTCGGATGCCGTCCTCGACGCCATCCTCGAAGCGGACCCCAAGGGCAGGGTCGCGTGCGAGACGATGGTGACGACCGGTCTCGCCATCGTCGCCGGCGAGGTCACGACCGACGCCTACGTCGAGATCCCGCGGATCGTCCGCGACACCATCGTGGGGATCGGCTACGACCGTGAGTCCTACGGGTTCGACGGCAACACGTGCGGCGTCATGACCTCGATCGACCCTCAATCGCCCAACATCGCGCAAGGCGTCGACACCGCGTACGAGACGCGAGCCGGCACGTCGGGCGAGGACATCCTCAACAGTCAGGGCGCCGGTGATCAGGGGATGATGTTCGGGTACGCGTGCGACGAGACCGACGATCTCATGCCGCTGCCGATCTGGCTCGCCCACCGTCTGTCGCACCGTCTGAGTGAGGTGCGGAAGGCAGGCATCCTTCCGTACCTGCGACCCGACGGAAAGACCCAAGTCACGATCGAGTACGAGGACGGCAAGCCGAAGCGGCTGCGCGCCGTTCTCATCTCGACGCAGCACGCGCCGGGCCTCGACGCCGAGACGCTCATCAAGCCCGACCTCGTCGAGCATGTGATCCATCCGCTCGTTCCGCCGCAGTTCGCCGAGGACCGCTTCGACGTCTGGGTCAATCCCACGGGGACCTTCGAGCTCGGCGGCCCGCACGCGGACTGCGGTCTGACCGGAAGGAAGATCATCGTCGACACGTACGGAGGCATGGCCCGTCACGGCGGCGGCGCGTTCTCGGGCAAGGACCCGTCGAAGGTCGACCGTTCGGCTGCGTACGCCGCTCGCTGGGTCGCGAAGAACCTCGTGGCGTCCGGTGCGGCCAAACGCTGCGAGATCCAGGTCGCATACGCCATCGGCGTCGCACAGCCGGTTTCGGTGATGGTCGAGACGTTCGGCACCGAGGCGGTGGCCGTCGACGCGATCGCCGAGTCGGTGCGCGAGGTGTTCGACCTGCGGCCGGCCGCGATCATCCGTGACCTCGAACTGCGCCGGCCGATCTACAAGAAGACCGCCGCGTACGGACACTTCGGGCGCCAGGAGAAGGAATTCACCTGGGAAGGCACCAACCGTGTCGACGACCTGAAGTCCACGCTCTCGCTTTGATCATCCGTGTGGTCCCGGATGTAGCGGGACTGGACGGGAAGCGCTTCGACTACGTGGTCCCGGAGAGACTCCGGGACCAGGTGCGCGTCGGAGCGATCGTGCGCGTCCCCTTGCACGGCCGGCGCGTCCGCGGCATGGGTGACGGCAGCCGATGTGGCGCCGCCGGAAGGCGTTTCGCTGAAGCCGATCACGCAGGTTTCGCGGGGCGGCACGTCACGTGACCTGATCGACCTCGCCGAGTGGGCGTCCTGGCGGTGGGCGGGACGGTTGGTCCACCTGCTCGACACGGCGACGAACGCGCAGGGATCGATCCGCTCGGGTACGTCACGCGCCGAGCCGGGTGTCACGGTTGTTCGCGTCCCACCCGCATCTCCCCGTCCGACCTTCGAGGGCGCGCTCGTCGTCGAGGGACGGCGGTCGATCGTGTGGGCGCCGGCCCCGCGCGTGCAAGCGATCGTGGTCGTCGACGAGCACGACGAAGGGCTGCAGGAGGAACGAGCACCGACGTGGCACGCGCGGTGACGTGGCGGTCGAGCGCGCTCGGCGGGCCGGCATCCCCTGCGTGTTGCTGTCGCCGTGCCCGACGCTCGAGGCGCTTGCCGCGGCGGACCGCGTCATCGAGCCGTCGCGCGACGAGGAGCGCGCGGGCTGGTCCATCCTCGACGTCGTCGACCGCCGGCGCGACGACCCCCGCATCGGCCTGTACTCCGATCGCCTGCTGCAGGCCATCCGGCGAGCAGGCTCACGTCGCGTCGTCTGTGTTCTCAACCGCAAGGGTCGCTCACGCCTCCTGGCATGCGCCGTGTGTGGTGAGGTCGCGACATGCGAGCGCTGCGATGCCGCCGTGGTGCAACCGGCGAGCGAGTTGCGTTGCGACCGCTGCGGCACCGAACGGCCGGTGCTGTGCGGTGCGTGCGGGTCGACGAAGTTGCGCAACCTGCACGTCGGTGTGGGCCGCGTACGGGAGGAGCTCGAGGCGATCCTCGCCGAGCCCGTCGGTGACGAAGACGGCGGCGAACGCGTGGTCGTCGGCACTGAGGCTGTGTTGCATCGCCGCGTGCCCGATGTCGGCGTGGTCGCGTTCCTCGACATCGATCAGGAACTGCTCTCCCCGCGCTACCGCGCGCACGAGCAGGCAATGGCGCTCCTGGCGCGGGGGCCCGGATGCTCGGCGAGCGCGCGCTCGGCGGGCGGCTCGTGGTCCAGACCCGTCATCCGAAGCATCCAGTACTCGACGCCGTGCTGCATGCCGATCCGGGCCGTTTGGTGGCCCGGGAACGACAACGCCGCATCGAGCTCGGCTTCCCGCCGGCGACCGCGGTGGCGGCGCTGTCCGGCGTGGGCGCAGCGGCGTTCATCGCCTCGTTCGGGAGACCCCTCCGCATCGACGTGCTCGGCCCCGTCGACAACCGCTGGCTGCTGCGCGCCCCCGACCACCAGACCCTCTGCGACGCGCTCGCCGCAACCCCCCGCCCCCAGGCACGGACCCGCATCGAGGTCGACCCCCTGCGCATCTAGCGCCCCCACGAATGTTGGATGGAAACGGGCGCTACAGCGCCCGTTTCTCCCCGGAGTTCGGCAGACGCGGATCAGAAGGTGGTGGTCGCCCACGGGGCGCGGGACGTGCGCAGGCCGTGGTCGAGGGCGGCGACGGCGCCGTCGGTCTGCTCGTCGATACGCCCGGCGAGGACGTACGGCTCGAGGGGCGAGCCGCCGAGGTAGGCGGCACCGAGGACGTCGATGCCGACAGAGACATCGGGCTCGCGGTCGGTCGGCGTGCAGGAGGCTCCGTCGGGGCCGCCGTCGAGGACGAACCGCCCACCCCGTTCGAGATATGGATCATGGACGTCGAGCACGACTGCCACGGGCACCTCGTACCGGCGAGCGGCGAGGGCAGCGGGCACGTCGAGCAGCCGAACCCACATGTGGTCGCTGCGGTCTGCTTGCCACGCCGTACGGCCGTTCGCGAGCAACGGCCGCAGGTCTTCGTCCACCGCCCGCACATTGGCTCTCACCTCGGCCACCCAGTCCACCGCGCACAGGTAACGCCAGAGGTCCCGCCAGGACGAAGGCGTGGCGGCGATGAACTCCGAGACACTGAGCTGCACGACGTCGGCCGGTTGTGCTCCCACCTGTCGCTCGGGTCGTAGACGGCGTAGCCGTCGACGGTGCCGGACGGATCGCGGTGAACGACACGGCACCTGTTCTTCGGAGGTTCCATGCCCTCGCGTGGCGTGAGGCCGGCGTGGACCGGCCACGACTTCGCGGTGCGGTCGATGGAGCCCGGTGACGTGATGCGATGCCGGTCGAACAGCTCAGGCGCAAGCTCGGTCAGGGTCGCGGCGTCGACGAGCTCGACCGATCCTTCGAGACCAGGGTCGCGGAACACGGCAGCGTCGGCGTCGACGATCGTGGCTGCGGCCTCCGTTGCCATGCCGTAGCCGTAGCGCCCGTAGATGGGCCATTCCGCGGCGATCAACATCGCAGCGAGCTCACCTCGGTCGATGGCGTCCTGCAACTGCGGCTTCATCATCGCTGCCAGCAGTCCCCGACGGCGGTGCGTCGGCAGCACCGTCACCTGCGTCACCGCCGCGCACGGCACCGTTCGCTCGCCCGGCACCGTGAGCTGGGCAGGAGTCGATCCGGCGGTGCCGCACAACGAGCCCGCCACGAACGCACCGAGCCGGCGCGAGAGGTCGCCGAAGTGCGTTCGAGCAGACTCCAGCCGGCTCTCCGTCACCTCCGCGTTGAAGTGGAAGGCAATGCCGAGGCAACGGAGATAATCGCGGAGCTCCTCGTCTCGGATCGCTCGTACGTCGATGTCACTCATGGGTTCGTGTCCATTCCTGTCGGCGCGCCTCGTACAGCGCGATTGCAGTTGCTGTCGCGACGTTGAGCGATCCCACTCTCCCTGCGAGTGGCAGGTACGCGATCACATCGCACGCGGCAATGGTCGAAGCGGCGAGGCCGCGGTCTTCGTGGCCGACGACGAGACACACGGCGTCTCCGAGATCGAGCTCGTGCAAGGGACGGGCCGAGTCGGTGAGCTCGATACCGAGCACCGTGTACTTGTCTTCACGCGCCGCCCTGATCGCGTCCACGGTCTTCGGCACGGTGTCGACAGTGAGATACCGCTCGGTTCCCATGGCCGTCTTCTTGACACTCGACGCATCGAGCGACGCCGTGGATCCGCACAGCCACGTCCGCTCGACTTGGTACGCGGCCGCGGTGCGCACGATCGAACCCGTGTTGAACGGACTCTCGACGGACTCGAGGATGAGCGCGAGCCGGGCCTCGGTGCGTCGCCGCCACTCGCGGTGCAGGCGCTTCAAGCCGGTGCTGTCGAGCTGCTTCACGGGCGCGTGACTTCGAGCAGCCGGTAGCCGGCGCGTGACGACAGCCGGCGCGTGGGCCACCCGTTGTCGCCGAGCCACCGGGCGAGCGAGTCGGACCCGAGGTGATGTTGCACGACAAGCAGTGCGAAGCCGTCGGGCCCCAGCCGTTCGAGCCAGTGCACGAGCATCTCGTGCAGCGCCTGCTTGCCGATCCGGATCGGCGGGTTGGACAGGACGGCGTCGAGACGCACGTCGCCCGGCACCTCGTCCGGCTCGACCGCGTGCACGTTCTTCACACCGTTGGCCTCCGCGTTCTCGGCACACAAGGCGAGCGCGCGGCGGTTCACGTCCACCGCCCACACCGTGGCGTGGGGTGCGCGCCTCGCCATCGTCAGCGCGATCGGCCCATAGCCGCACCCGAGATCGAGCAGGTTCGTTGCGCCGTTCGGCAACGGCGGTCCGTCGAGTAGCAGCCGCTTGGTACCGGGATCCACCGCGGCCGCCGCGAACACACCTCGGTCGGTACGCAGTCGCAACGAGACGTCGGGCAGCACGAGGTCGACCCGCCGCGGGCGCGACCGCGCCGCCGGCTCGGGGTCGAAGTAGTGCGGTGCGCCGGAAGCTCCCGCCATCAACAGGCGACGGTAGCCTTCAACCTCTATGCCGCCCTACAGCATTCGCTTGCTCGGCGACCCGGTACTGAAGCAGAAAGCATCCGAGATCGACAACGTCGACGGCGCGCTCGTGCGGCTCGCCGACGACATGGTCCTGACGCTGAACGAGGCTGCCGGTCTCGGTCTGGCCGCTCCCCAGGTCGGCGTGCAGAAGCGGCTCTTCGTCTATGACCTCCGCGATGGTGAGGGGCCCAAGACGATCGTCAATCCGGTGGTCTCCGAGCGCCGCGGCGAGTGGACGTACGAGGAAGGATGCCTTTCGGTTCCCGGACTCGCGTGGGAGATCGTCCGACCCAAGGAAGTCCACCTCACGGGGTACGACCTCGACGGCAACGAGGTGTCGATCGAAGCCGACGAGATCGTTGCCCGGCTGTTCCAGCACGAGATCGACCATCTCGACGGCGTCCTCCTCCTCGAGCGCCTCGACCCCGACACTCGCAAGGACGCGATGCGGACCCTGCGTGAGATCAACCTCAACGGCGGGCTCCGATCCGGGACGCGATCGGATCACGACCTCTGAGGATCGCTTATTTCGGCACACCGGCGATGGCGGTGCCGACGTTGCGTGCGATCGTCGAGGCGGGCCACGACGTTGCGCTCGTCGTAAGTGCCGCAGACAAGCGGCGTGGGCGCGGAGGTGCGCTCGCCCCCTCGCCCGTCAAGGCGGCGGCCATCGAGCTGGGGCTCACGGTCACCGACCGCATCGACGACGTGATCGATCTCGATCCTCCCGCAGAGCTCGGCGTGGTCGTTGCCTTCGGCCGCCTGATCAAGCCGCACGTGCTGGCCGAGCTTCGGATGATCAACGTCCACTTCTCGTTGCTGCCCCGCTGGCGGGGCGCCGCGCCGGTGGAGCGGGCGATCCTCGCGGGCGACGACGTGACGGGCGTTTGCGTGATGGACATCGAGGAAGGACTCGACACCGGAGCGGTCTACCGGCGGGAGGAAGTCGCGATCGGCATCGACACGACCGCTGACGAGCTTCGGGACGTGCTCGTCGACGCCGGGACCCGGTTGGTGCTCGACGCGCTCGACAACGGGCTCGGCAGGCCGCAGCCGCAGGTCGGTGAGCCCGTCTATGCCCGCAAGATCGACCCCGCCGAGCTGCAACTGGACTGGACTTCGCCGGCCATCGACGTGCACCGCCTCGTCCGCCTCGGCGGAGCGTGGACGACCCATCGCGGCCGCCGCTTGAAGGTCTGGCGCACCTCCCTGCAACCGACAGGGGACGGCATCGTCGTGCCCACGGGGACTGATCCGATCGAAGTCCTCGAAGTGCAACCCGAGGGCAGGGCCCGCATGCCGGCGCCCGCGTGGGCCAACGGCGCGCAGTGGCACACAGGCGACCTCCTCGGGACATGAGCCCCCGAGAAGCATGAACGAGCGAAGTGCTCGCATGGTTGCGCTGCGTGCGCTGCAGCGCGTCGAACACCGGGGCGCGTACGCAAACCTTGCGCTGCGAGCCGAGCTCGACCGCAGCGGGCTCGACGCTCGCGACCGGCGATTCGTGACGGAGCTCGTCTACGGCACGACACGCATGCGTCGCGCGTGCGACTACCTGGTCGATCGGTTCCTCTTGCGTCCCGTGGACGACGATGTCCGTACTGTCCTCCGCGTCGGCGCCTATCAGCTCAACTTCACAACCGTGCCGCCGCATGCTGCCGTTGCCGAGACCGTCGACCTCGCTCCTCGCAAGGCGCGCGGCCTCGTCAATGCCGTGCTTCGCCGAGTCGGTGACTCGCCGGTCGAGTGGCCCGACGCCCCGACTCGGTTGAGCTATCCGGACTGGATCGTCGAGCGCATGACGGCGGACCTTGGTGCCGAGCTTGCGATACGCGCACTCGAGACGATGAACGAACCGGCCGTGGTGACCGTCCGAGGCGACGACTACGTCCAAGACGCTGCGTCGCAATGGGTTGCGGAGCTCGTCGGTGCCGAACCGGGTGAGCTCGTCGCCGATGTGTGTGCTGCGCCAGGCGGCAAGGCGACATTGATGGCCGCGAGTGGCGCGACCGTCGCCGCCATGGACGTGCGCGCTCCGCGTGCGGCCCTCGTAGTCGAAAACGCTCGCCGTCTCGGCCGATCGCGGGTCCTCACGCTCGTCGGTGACGGATGCTCGCCGCCGTTCCCGCGCTCGACGTTCGATCGCGTGCTGGTCGACGCGCCTTGCAGCGGGCTCGGAACCCTGCGGCGCCGACCCGACGCACGATGGCGGATCGACGCGCCGAGCGTCGACCGCCTCGCCGAGCTGCAGCGCGGACTCGTCGACGCGGCCGCCGATCTCGTCTGCCCGGGCGGTGTCCTCGTCTACAGCGTGTGCACACCGACCGAAGGTGAGTCGCTGGGCATCGATGAACACCTCGCGCAGGCGCATCCCGACTTCGTGCCGCTCCCGCCGCCTGAACATCCGGGGCGCCCGTGGGGGAGAGGTGCGCTCGTCCTGCCGCAGGACGCGGGTACGGACGGGATGTTCATCCTCCGCCTGCGCGCACCTGAGTAGGTTGCGCGCTCGTGCCGGAGCTCCTCGCCAAGGTCCTCACCGTCTCCGACGGTGTCGTTGCCGGCAGGCGCGAGGACAAGTCGGGCGACGCCTTGGTGGCGACCCTGGGCGAGGCCGGCTTCACGGTGGTGGATCGGCGGGTCGTGGGAGACGGCATCGAGTCCGTCGGTCTGGCCCTCACCGAGCTTTGCGCGGGCTTCCCGGGGCTCGTGGTCACGACCGGCGGAACCGGGTTCGGTCCCCGCGACCTCACCCCCGAGGGCACGAGGACCGTCATGGACCGTGAGGCCCCCGGTCTGGCGGAAGCCATGCGCCTGGCCAGCCCCCTCGGCCGCTTGTCGCGGGCCGTCGCCGGAACCCGGGGCGAGGCACTGGTTCTCAACACGCCCGGATCCTCGTCCGGCGCGGTCGAGACCCTGAACGCCGTCCTCGACGTCGTCCCTCACGCCCTCGACCTGTTGGCCGGCGGCCGCCCGCACTAGTCAGGGAACTCCCCACCAACATTGGGACCGGACTAGAACCGGTTCTAGACTTCTGGGGACGCACTCCCTCGCGGGATGCAGTTGTTGGTGAGAGTCCGAACCGGCGGTCACAGCCCGCGAACCCCTCGCCCGGTGGCGTGGGGCCGACCCGGTGGAACCCCGGGGCCGACGGTGTTCGGTCCGCAGCGATGCGGGCCGTGAGTCCGGATGGGAGCGAGGGACGCGTGTGCTTCGGCGCGCGCGTCCGTTGGGAGGACGAGCGTGGCCGAGCAGGACGAGGCGAGGATGGCGGAGGCAGTGGCAGCCGCGGCCACCGTCCGTGCTCGCACGTCCCCGAATCCGTGGGTCGGCGCGGTGCTCGTCACCCCGGACGGGGCGTCCTTCACCGGTGCCACCGAGCCGCCCGGCCGCCGGCACGCCGAGATCGTCGCCATCGACGCGGCGGGTGAGGTGGGCGACACCGTGGGCGCGACGCTGTACACGACCCTCGAGCCGTGCTGCCACCAGGGGCGCACCGGTGCGTGCACAGACGCCATCATCCGAGCGGGCGTCACCCGCGTCGTTGCCGGCATCGAGGATCCCGATCCGCATGTGGCGGGCGAGGGAATGGCCCGGCTGCGGGCGGCCGGAATCAGCGTGGACGTCGGCGTCGGCGACAACGCTGTCCGCCGTCAACTGGCGCCGTACATCAAGCACCGCACGACGGGCCGGCCGTGGGTGGTACTCAAGCTGGCGGCATCGCTCGACGGCCGCACCGCGGCCCCCGACGGCAGCAGCAGATGGATCACAGGGCCCGAAGCGCGTGCCGACGCACACCGGCTGCGCGCCGAGAGCGACGCCGTCATCGTCGGTGCCGGCACGGTCAGGGCAGATGATCCCTCCCTCACGGTCCGTGACACGCAGGGCGACGATCCGTTGCGCGTCGTGCTCGGGACTGCGCCGCCCGATGCGAACGTGCATCCGTGCGTTCAGCTCGACGGTCCAGTCGAGGACGTGCTCGATGAGCTCGGCCGGCGCGGGGTCGTGCAGGCCATGGTCGAAGGTGGCGCGACCGTCGCCGGTGAGTTCCACCGTCGAGGGCTCGTGGATCGCTACGTGCTCTACCTCGCGCCTGCATTGTTCGGTGGTGACGATGCGCGTCCGCTCATGCACGGAGCAGGGTCACCGACCATCGACGACATCTGGCGAGGTCGCATCACCTCCGTCGATCGCCTGGGCGACGACGTTCGAATCGAGTTGGAGCCATGTTCACGGGCATAGTCGAAGAACTCGGCAGCGTCGCGGGACGGGAAGGCAGCACGCTGCGGATCAACGCCTCGCTCGTGCTCGACGACGTGCAACTGGGCGCCTCGATCGCCGTCAACGGCTGCTGCCTCACGGTCGTCGACTGGGGGAGCGACGACGGCGACATGGCGTGCGACAAGCCGACCTGGTGGTGCGCCGACGTGGTGGAGGAGTCGTATGCGCGCACCGCGCTGGGCAGGCTGCGCGTCGGTGATCCGGTCAACCTCGAACGCCCGGTGCGACTGCAGGACCGCCTCGGCGGTCATCTCGTGCAGGGTCACGTCGATGGCGTCGGCGAGATCGTCGCACCCGCGCCCGACCTGCGAGTCAGCGTTCGAGATCGTGACTTGCTGCGGTACGTCGTCGAGAAGGGTTCGATCACTGTCGACGGCGTGAGCTTGACCGTCGTGGACGTGTTGGACGACGGCTTCACCGTCGCGGTGATCCCGCACACGCTCGAGGTCACGACGCTCGGTCACAGAGGTCCGGGCGATCTCGTGAACCTCGAAGTCGACGTCACCGCCAAGTACGTCGAACGCTTGCTCACGTGGAAGGAACAGGGCTGATGGCTTTCGCCCGTATCGAGGACGCCGTTGCCGCCATCGGGAGGGGCGAGATCGTCGTCGTGGTCGACGACGAGGACCGTGAGAACGAGGGCGACCTCATCATGGCAGCCGAGTTCGTCACGCCGGAGAAGATCGCGTTCTTCCTACATCACACGTCCGGCTACATCTGCGCACCGATCACGAGCGAGCGCGCCCGGGAGCTCGACCTCGACGCAATGGTGATGCAGAACACGGAGAGCCAGCGCACAGCGTTCTTGGTGTCGGTCGACTTCCGTCACGGTACGAGCACCGGCATCTCGGCCTTCGACCGCGCCGCGACGATCAAGGCCCTTGTCGATCCTGCGACCCGTCCGGAGGATCTCGCACGGCCCGGTCACATCCTGCCGCTCGAAGCGCGCGAAGGCGGCGTGTTGAAGCGCGCCGGTCACACCGAGGCGACCGTCGACCTCGCCCGCCTCGCCGGCCTGTACCCGGCGGGTGTGCTGTGCGAGATCGTCGACGAGAAGAAGATGGACATGGCGCGAGCACCCGAGCTCGAGCGCTTCGCCGACGAGCACGGTCTGTTGCTCATCTCCATCGTGGATCTCATTCGGTACCGGCGCAAGCACGAGAAGCTGGTTCGTCGGTTGGCGCAGGCGCCGATCCCGACGGAGTTCGGTGAGTTCGAGTGCATCGTGTTCGAGTCCGTGCTCGACGGAGAGCATCACATCGCATTCGTCCGTGGAGACGTCCAAGGAGCGGAGAACGTGCTCGTGCGCGTGCACAGCGAGTGCCTCACCGGTGACGTCTTCGGGTCATTGCGATGCGACTGCGGATCGCAGCTCGCGGCGGCGATGCAGAAGGTGGCGGAGGACGACCTCGGCGCGGTCGTGTACCTGCGGGGCCACGAGGGCCGCGGCATCGGCATCGGCCACAAGATCCGCGCCTACCGGCTGCAGGACGAAGGACACGACACGGTCGACGCCAACCTCCAGCTCGGTCTGCCGGCCGACAGCCGTGAGTACGGCATCGGTGCGCAGATCCTCGTGGATCTCGGCATCACGACGATGCGGCTGATGACCAACAACCCGGCGAAGCGCGGCGGGCTGGAGGGGTTCGGGCTCGAGATCGTCGAGCGCGTGCCCCTGGAGATCGTCCCGAACCCGCACAACGAGCGCTATCTCCAGACGAAGCGGGAACGCATGGGGCATCTGCTCGACGGGCTCGAAGTGGTGGAGGACGCCGAGGAGCCGGTCGATGTCCCGTGACGTCGTGGCCGCCAACCGCCAGGCACCCGAGCGCGACGGCACAGGGTTGCGGATCGCGGTGGTGTGCGGCCGCTTCAACGACCACGTCACGGTTCGGCTGCTCGACGGTGTGAGGCGCGGCCTGCGCGACTGCAACGTGGCTCACGACGACGTGACCGAGGTGTGGGTACCAGGGTCGTTCGAGCTCCCCGTGACGGCGAAGGCGTTCGCCACCGCGAGCGACGTCGACGCCGTCATCTGCATCGGCTGTGTCATCCGTGGCGACACCGCCCACTTCGACCTCGTCGCCGGAGAGTGCGCCCGCGGCATCCAACAGGTGGGGCTGGACACCGGACTTCCCATCGTGTTCGGCGTCCTCACCACGGAGAACCTCGACCAGGCGCTGTGCCGTTCCGAGCCCGCTGGCGGACACAACGTCGGCGAAGAGGCTGCCCAGACCGCGGTCGAGATGGCCCGACTGCTCACCTCCATCTCCAAGCCCAACTCGAAATTGCGTGCATGAGGCACACAAGGTGTGGCTAACGAACGCCGAATCGGAGGAGGGGGATGGGAGAATGACCCGATGCTGAAGATCGTGCTGCCGAAGGGCTCCCTCGAGAAGCAGACGTTGGAGCTGTTCGAGGCGGCCGACCTGCCGGTCGGACGATCGTCGGATGTCGAGTACAAAGCCTCGATCGACGATCCGAGGATCGACGAGGTCCGTATCCTGCGCCCACAGGAGATCCCCCGGTACGTCGCGGACGGGCTCTTCGATCTCGGTATCACCGGACGCGACTGGATCGAGGAGACCGGCAGCGACGTCGTCTCCCTCGGCGAGCTGCAGTACTCCAAGGTGAGCGCACGGCCCGTGAAGATCGTCGTGGCCGTCCCCGCCGACAGCCCGGCCGCGAAGGTCGAGGACCTGCCGCAGGGCGTACGCGTGTCCAGTGAGTATCCCGAGCTGACGCGCCGGTTCTTCGAGAAGAAGGGCATCGACGCCGACGTGCGTCTCAGCTACGGGGCCACCGAGGCAAAGGTCCCCGACATCGTCGACTGCATCGTCGATCTGACCGAGACCGGGCGGGCCCTACGCGCCGCCGGCCTGAAGATCATCGACACCATCCTCACCTCGCACACCGAGTTGATCGCCAATCCCGTGAGCGCGACGGACCCGGCGAAGGCGCACGCAATGGCACAGGTCCAGACGTTGCTGTCGGGCACGCTCGAAGCGCGCGGCAAGGTGCTCGTCAAGCTGAACGTCTCCGAGTCCGACCTCGACGCGGTGATCGCGCTCGTGCCGTCGATGAAGTCGCCCACGGTCTCCAAGCTCTTCGGTGAGGACGGCTTCGCGGTCGAGACCGTCGTACCGAAGGCGACGATCAACACTTTGATCCCGGCGCTCAAGGACGCGGGCGCATCCGACATCATCGAGCTCCCGCTGGCCAAGATCGTTCACTGATGCCCTCTGGCACCGTCGTGTCGTTCGACGACGCCAAAGGCTTCGGCACGGTCCGCGAAGACCCCACCGCAGAGGAGCACTTCTTCCACTGCACCGCCATCGCCGACGGCACGCGGACCATCGAGGTCGGCACCGTCGTCAGCTTCGACGTGGTTCCTGGAAGGAACGGACAATGGGAAGCGACGGCGATCAAGCCGACGTAGCGATCGACATGCGCGGCGCGAGTCAGCCGTCGTGTGACGCACCTGTTTCATCAGTCGCAGCGTTGCGCAGTTGGACGTACGCGAGCCGGAGTTGACCCAGTGCGTCTGCGAGCGTCGCTTCGTTCTCGCCGAGGCGTCCGCCGAGCCCTTCGATGATCACACCCATCGCGTCGATGGCGAGCTGCGCTTCCTTGAAGTTCGGTGGATCGGTCGACAGGTGGATCGCGCCGAGCTCGATAGAGCCCCATCACGTGGTTCGCGACGACTACCGCGGCGGGCACCGACGCGAGCTGGCGACGCACGTCGTCCATCTCCGCGGCCATGGCCGTCGCGGCGCTCGCGCTCTTCCGGGGTGAGGCCCGCAAGCGGATCCTCCTCGTGCCCGTCAGCGTGCTCTTCCTCGGCGGAGGCTGGTTCGCCGTCAACGGGATGTTCGCCACCAGGGGTCCACAAGCTCATCCGTGCTCCAAGGTGTTGTTCGGGTGAGACCGACTGGTACCCTACGCGGACAACCGAAAACGGGAAGCGGGACTCGTCTATGCCTGCACAGCGGCGGCGTTCCCCACCCGGCCACAGAACGAAGTTCGGTGCGCCCGGGTCGATGACCACCCTGAGCGCCTCGTGGAAGCCGGAGCAAGCGGATGCGGGGCAACGGGCGGGTGTCGGCTCATCCGGCGCTCGCCCTTCGTTCTTTTCGTACCCAGGAACAGAGCGTCAGGGAGGACCAACGCCCCACATGAAGATGGATCCGAGATAGCAGCGCCGCCGGCCACCAACGAGCCCCGTATCAACGACCGCATTCGGGCTCGCGAGGTACGACTCGTCGGACCAGACGGCGCCCAGATCGGGATCAAGCCGCTCCCAGAGGCACTCGCCATTCGCGCGTGAACAAGACCTGGATCTTGTCGAGGTCGCGGCACAGGCGGATCCCCCGGTCTGCCGGATCATGGATTACGGCAAGTGGAAGTACGAGGAGTCGCAGCGCCAACGCGACTCCCGCCGCAAGAGCACCAACGTTTCGATCAAGGAGATGAAGTACCGGCCGAAGATCGGCACAGGCGACTTCGACACGAAGACGCGCAAGGTCGAGAAGTTCCTCGGCGACGGGCACAAGGTCAAGGTCACGATCATGTTCCGAGGTCGTGAGACGCAGCATCCGGAGCTCGGACGACGGATCCTCGACAATGTCGCCGAGCGCGTGACTCATCTTGCTCGTGTCGAAGTCGTACCCAAGCTCGACGGTCGCAACATGACGATGGTTCTCGCACCCGACAAGAAGGCGAAGGCTGCGTGGGATGCGCAACGCAAGGCAGAAGCCGAAGGCGAGCTGAGCGGCAACGGCGCCTCTGCACCCGCACCCCCCGAGTAGCAACGCACACGGAGACGACATGCCCAAGATGAAGACGCACAAGGGTGCGGCCAAGCGATTCAAGCTCACGAGCTCCGGAAAGCTGGTCCGCCGGAAGGCGTTCCACAATCACCTCCTCGAAAAGAAGTCGCCGGCTCGGAAGCGGCGGCTCACGCGCGAGGCGCAGCTCACCGGCGGCGACCGCGACCGGATGAAGCGACTGCTCGGCATCTGACTGTTGTTTCCAGGCCGAGCACGAACAAGGAGAGATGAACAATGGCCAGGGTCAAGGCCGCCGCCCACAGCAAGAAGCATCGCCGCGCGACCCTCGAGCGGGCCAAGGGGTACTACGGCAACAAGAGCCGCTCGTACCGAGCAGCCAACGAGCAGGTCATGCACTCGCTGCAGTACGCGTTCCGCGACCGACGGGCGCGCAAGGGCGAGTTCCGCAAGCTGTGGATCCAGCGCATCAACGCGGCGTGCCGTCAGAACGACATCAGCTACAGCCGGTTCATCGCCGGCCTGCGCGAAGCGGGCATCGAAGTCGACCGCAAGATTCTCGCCGACCTCGCCGTGACCGACCCAGGCGCGTTCGCCGGCTTGGTCGCCAAGGTCAAGGCCTGACCCTTTCCGCTCGAAACCCGAAGGTCCAGCGACTGCGGCGGCTGGTGCACCGCAGGCGCGACAGGTGGGAGGAGCGAGCATTCGTGCTCGAGGGACCCCACCTCGTACGCGACGCCGTCGAACACGGCCACGCCCTCGAGGCGATCTTCGTGGAACGGGGCGCACCGGAGGTGTACCTGGACGCTCGCGTACCAGTCCACGAGCTCGAGCGAGGAGTGCTCGCCAAGGTCACTGACACAGTCACGCCACAAGCCGTCGCTGCGATCGCGCCCATGCCGGACAACGACGCCGGCGTCGCCGAACGCACCATCGACCGCGGAGGCATGGTGGTCGTCCTGGTCGGTGTCAGTGACCCGGGCAACGCCGGCACGCTTCTGCGGATCGCCGAAGCCGCCGGCGGCGGCGCAGTTCTCTTCTGTGACGACGCCGTGGACCCGTTTGCACCGAAGTGCGTGCGGGCGTCGGCGGGTTCGATCTTGCACATACCGGTGACGAGCGGAGCCCGATCCGTGCAACTGCTCGAGGCGATCGGAGAGCATGGCGGGCGGCGACTTGCGGCCGGGGCGCGCCGCGGTGATCCCTATGACCGCACGGACCTGACCGGCCCGCTCGCCGTCGTGCTCGGGAGCGAAGCACACGGTCTCCCCGAAGTGCTCGAACCAGTCCTGGACAGCTGGACGCACGTGCCCATGTCAGGGCGCGCAGAATCGCTCAACGTCGGAGTGACGGGCGCGGTCATCTGCTTCGAAGCGGCCCGACAGCGACGACAGTCCGAGCCCGCGAACGCGTGAAGATGTCCGCGCTCGTCCCGGAGGCCAACTGAATTGCCAGCGCGACCGGCATGACGGCAGGGTTTTCAGCCACATGACCGACGACATCGCCCGCATCGCCACGGACGGGGCAGCCCGCATCGCCACCGTCGACACGCTCGACGAGCTGCATGAAGTGGAGATCGAGTTGCTCGGCAAGCGAGGCGCGGTGGCCCGGCAGCGACAGCAGCTCGGCACTGTCGCGCCCGAGCAGCGCAAAGCAATCGGTCAGGCGCTCAACGACGCCCGGACCGCGTTGCAGACGGCGCTCGATGCGAAGCGTGCGCAGCTCGAAGCCGAAGCGCGTGCCGAGCAGCTCGAGGTCGAGCAACTCGACCTGACGGAGTACACGCATCGGGGCCGGCGCTACGGTCACAAGCATCTCGTGACACAGGCGTGGGAGAGGCTGGAGAACGTTTTCATCGGCCTGGGGTTCCAAGTGGCCGAAGGGCCCGAGGCCGAGGACGACTGGCACAACTTCGGCGCGCTCAACTTCCCGCCTGACCATCCGGCGCGGGACATGTACGACACGCTGTACCTCGACTACGGCGAACCTGGGTCGACGTTGCTGCGCACGCACACGTCACCCGTGCAGATCCGTGTGATGCAGGAGCAGCCGCCGCCGATCTACATGGTCATGCCCGGACGCGTCTTCCGGCAGGACACCGCTGATGCCACCCACATGCCGGTGTTCCACCAGATCGAAGGGCTGGTGATCGACAAGGGCATCACATTCGCCCACCTCGCGGGAACGATCGACGCATTCAGCAAGGCGTTCTTCGGCGGTGACTTCGCGTCGCGCCTACGTCCGGCTTACTTCCCGTTCACCGAGCCGTCCGCTGAGTTCGACATCCTGCGGCCCGACGGCGCGTACATGGAGCTCGGCGGGTGCGGAATGGTTCATCCGAACGTGCTCACGGCCTGCGGCCTCGACCCGGAGGAGTGGCAAGGCTTCGCGTTCGGCTTCGGCATCGACCGCTTCGCAAAGGAGAAGCACGGAGTCGACGATCTCCGCGACCTGTTCTCGAACGACGTCCGCTTCTTGGAACAGTTCTGATGAAGGTCCTGCTCTCCTGGTTGCGTGAGTTCGCGCCGATCGAACGCGATCCCGACGACATCGCCCACGCGCTCGGCGCGCTCGGCACTCCGGTCGAGGACATGTCGCTCATCGGAGAAGGGCTCGACGGCATCGTCGTCGCGAGAGTTCTCCGGCTGCGCGCGCATCCTGACGCGGATCGCATCCAGGTCGTCGACGTGGACGCCGGCGACGGCGAGGCACTCCAGGTCTGCTGCGGCGCGTTCAACATGAGCGAAGGCGACCTCGTGCCGCTCGCCCTACTCGGGACGACGATGCGGAACGGGATGGAGATCACGCGCCGCAAGATGCGCGGCGAATGGTCCAACGGCATGCTGTGTTCGCCGCCGGAGCTCGGCCTGCCCGGTGATCCCATGGCCATCCTCGTCCTCGGTGACGGCCACGAGCCCGGAACGCCCTTGCGCGAGGCGCTCGGCATCGAAGCGGACGTCCTCTACGACCTCGAGATCAACCCCAACCGGCCCGACGCGATGTCGGTGGCCGGTGTGGCTCGGGACCTGGCCGCGCACTACGGCGTCCCGTTCGCCGTCCCCACGCCGGACACCTCGGGGGTGGCTACCGGCCCTCCCGCTTCGTCACTCGTCACCGTCGAAGTCGTCGACAAGGACGGCTGTGGACGGTTCACGGCCGGCGTCCTGCAAGGCGTCACTGTCCGGCCCTCGGACACGAAGATCGCGACCCGCTTGACCCTGCTCGGCATGCGCCCCATAAACAACGTCGTCGACGTGTCGAACTACGTGATGCTGGAGGTCGGTCAACCGTCGCATCCGTACGACCTGACGTTGGTCGGCGGTGGAGGTCTGCGCGTGCGACGCGCCAACGACGGCGAGCGGCTGACCACGCTCGACGGTGTCGAACGGAAGCTGACGTCCGAAGACCTGCTCATCTGCGACGCGAACGATCGCCCGAGTGGTATCGCCGGGATCATGGGCGGCGCCGACTCGGAGATCTCGGAGACCACCGCCGACGTGCTTGTCGAGATGGCGTGGTTCGATCCGATGACGATCGTGAAGGGATCGCGCCGGCTCGGGATCCGCAGTGAGGCTTCGGCTCGCTTCGAGAAGGGCTGCGACCCGCTCATCATCGACCTCGCGCAGAACCGCTTCGTCGAACTGCTGGGTGACGCGGTCTCGACGGTGGCCGACGGCATCGTCGATGTGCGCGGCAACCTGCCGAAGCCGCCGACCGTCCGCGTGCGGACGGCCCGCGTCAACGACATCCTCGGCACTGGCCTCACCGGGCAGGAGATCCGAGCTCTCCTCGAGCCCATCGGGTTCGCATCGACACCGATGGGCGACGATCAAGACATCACGATCCCGTCATGGCGCCTCGACTCGTCCACCGAGATCGACGTCATCGAAGAGGTCGGCAGAATGTACGGCTACGAGCGCATCGAGGCAGTCGTGCCGCCTGCGGTCCATTTCGGCGCGCTGAGCGAGCGGCAGGCCGAACGGCGGCTCGCGCGCGATGCGCTCGTCGGTCTCGGCTACGCCGAGGCGATGCCGATGCCGTTCCTGGCCCCGGACGACGTCACCCGATCCGGCCTTGCCGACGATCCCATCACGATCACGAACCCGCTGATCGCCGACGAGTCGGTTCTACGAACATCGCTGTTGCCAGGACTGCTCAAGACGGTCGCCTACAACGAGTCACATCGGAACATGGGCGCCGCGCTGTTCGAGATCGGTCACGTGTTCCGTCGCCCGATGGAACCGCAGCCACTTCCGGATGAACACGAGAACCTCGCCATCGCCATCGCCGGCTCGGAAGCGCCGGCGGCGGTCGAGGCGTGGCAGGCGCTCGCGAGCGCGCTCGCGGTCGACAACCGCTCGCTCGTCGCGGACGTGCTACCAGGGCTGCATGCCACGCGCGGCGCTGCAGTGGTCGTGGCCGGCGAACGCATCGGCGTCGTCGGCGAGGTCGATCCCGCGGTGCTGGCCGACCACGGCATCACCGAACGAGTGGCGTGGGTCGAGATCGACCTCGGCCGGTTGTTCGAGCTTCCGCACGGCGAGCGGCGGTACCGGCCCATCAGCCGTTTTCCGTCGAGTGACATCGACCTCGCCTTCGAGACCCCCGACTCGGTGCCCGCAGCCGACGTGGAGACCGCTTTGCGGCGATCGGGCGGCGACCTGCTGGGTCGGCTCGACCTCTTCGACGTCTACCGGGGACCCGGCCTTCGCCCGAGGAGCCGCAGTCTGGCCTACCGGCTGCGTCTCCAGGCCCCGGACCGCACCCTGACCGACGCCGAGGTCGCCGAGGTTCGTGAGCGCTGCATCGAGGCGGTGGTCTCGGCCACGGGTGCATCCCTGCGGGGCTGACGGGAACTAGCGTGCCGAGACTGTTCTGCCTCGCACTGGAGGATCACTGAGCCGCCCCATCGTGGACCGCGCCCGCGGGTCGAACCCATTGCCGGAGGGCACGACCGAGGTCGGCATCGGGCTCATCATCGCGGGGATCACCGCCTACGGCTTCACCGTGGTCGCGGCGCGGGCGCTCGGCAAGACGGAGTACGCGCCGTTGTCCGTGTTGTGGGCCCTGGTCTTCGTCGCCGGTCCGGGCTTCTTCTTGCCCATCGAGCAGGAAGTGAGCCGGGCCCTGTCGGCTCGGCGCGCCCGCCGCCTCGGAACCGGTCCGGTCATCCGGCGAGCAGCGCTTTTCGGATCGCTGATCGCTTTGGTGCTGCTGGTCGCGCTCCTGCTGGTCAGCCCGTTGATGGTGAGCCAACTCTTCAACGGCGAATGGCTCCTCTTCGTCGGACTCGTCGCGGGCATGCTCGGGTTCGCGGTGGAGTACCTCGCGCGGGGGACGTACTCGGGCCTGGGTCGGTTCAGGCCCTACTCGGTCGTCGTGGGCGGCGAGGCACTGCTGCGATTCCTTCTGTGTGTCGCGCTGGCGTTGGCCGGCGTCAGCTACGCCGGTTGGTACGGGCTGGCGCTGGGGATCACTCCGGCGGTGGCCGTGGTGATCTCGCTGCGCGGTCAGCGCGGCATGGTGACCGACGGCCCGGATGCACCGTGGTCGGAGCTGTCGAGCGCGCTCGGCGCCCTTCTCGCTGGATCGGTGCTGGCGATGGTGCTGGTCAACGGCGGCCCGATCGCGATGAAGATCCTTGCAGGCAGCGGTCAGGACGAACTCGTTTCTCAGTTCTTCACTGCTGTGATCATCGCTCGCATCCCGCTGTTCCTCTTTCAGGCGGTGCAGGCCGCGCTGTTGCCGAAGCTCTCCGCGCTCGCCAGCGCGGGCAAGTTCGACGAGTTCCGCATCGGCTTCCGGAAGCTGGTCTCGGTCGTGGCCGGCTTCGGCTCGATCGCTGTGGTGGCCGCGTTCGTCATCGGACCGTGGGTGATCCGTGTGCTGTACGGGCCGGGGTTCCAACTCGGACACCGCACGGTAGGGCTGCTGGCGGCGGGCAGCATGCTGTTCATGCTCGCCCAGGCGATGGCGCAAGCGGTGATCGCCCTGGGCGGTCACACTCGGATGGCCTTGTGCTGGCTGGCCGCCGTGGTGACCTTCGTGGTCGTGACCGCGATCGGCAGCGATCTGTATCTGCGCGTGGAGATGGGATTGCTCGTTGGCTGCGCCGTCGCGTGCGTCGGGATGGCCGCGCTCGTCCGCCAACTCGTTCGTGGCGGGGCCTCCGTCCACACTGGCGATCTCATCGAAGCCATCCACGGCGTCGAGCCGTAGTTTCGCTCGGCTCCGAGCGCTGTGTCTCCGACGCCGGCGTCTCCAGGACTGACGCCACGAATGCCGGGGTCGCACGTGCATCTGCATGTCAAAACGACACGTCTATGCACGTGCGATCGCCCGGCTTCGTGGGCGCATGATCATTCAAGCGCTTGCATGATCATGCAGGACCTGCGCTAACCTCCACGGATGGTCAGTGTCGGGATCGTCGGAGCGTCCGGGTTCACGGGGGCGGAGCTGCTGCGCCTGTGTGCCGGACATCCGGACCTGACCGTCGAGCTGGCCACCGGAGACACTCGAGCGGGCATGAAGGTCGCCGACCTGTATCCGAGTCTGGCGCCGGCCTATCCGTCGCTCGCGTTCGAGCCCTATGCACCCGGCTCCGCCGACGGACTCGACTTCGTGTTCTGCGGGTTGCCTCACGGCGCGTCCCAAGAGGTGATCCCCGAGCTGCGTACGCGTGTGAAGCACGTCGTCGACCTCGCCGCCGACTTTCGCCTCAGCGACCCGGCCGTGTACGCGCTGTGGTACGGCGAGGAGCACCACGCGCCCCACCTCCTGGCGGACTTCGTGTACGGCCTGCCCGAGCTGCATCGTGACTCGATTGCGTCCGCCAGCCTCGTGGCCGCGCCAGGCTGTTATCCGACGGCGGCCACGTTGGCGCTCGCGCCGTTGCTCCGCGCCGACATCATCGGGACCGAGAGCATCATTGTCGACGCCGCCAGCGGCGTTTCCGGCGCGGGCCGCGACAAGTACCCGTTCTGCGGGACGGACGAGGACTTCGTCGCATACGGGCTGCTCGACCACCGACACACCGCGGAGATCGAACAGAGCCTCGGCGCGCAGGTGCTCTTCACGCCTCATCTCGCGCCGATGAACCGGGGGATCCTCGCGACCTGCTACGCCCGACCCACGAGCAAGGTCACCACGGACGAGGTCCTCGACACGTTGCACGCCGCGTACGACGACGAACCCTTCGTGGTCGTGAGCGAGGGCTCGCCGTCGACGAAGGCGACCCTGGGGTCGAATGCGGCCCACGTCACCGCGAGAGCCGACGACCGCACCGGCTGGGTCGTCTCGCTGTGCGCCATCGACAACCTTGTCAAGGGCGCCAGTGGCCAGGCGGTGCAGTGCGCAAACCTCTCCCTCGGCCTGCCGGAGACAGCCGGCCTCACCGCAGTCGGCGTGTACCCCTGATGAGCGTCACGGCGCCTGCAGGCTTCGTGGCGGCAGGACTGCACTGCGGGATCAAGGAGTCCGGGGATCCCGACCTGTCACTGGTGGCGACGTCTGACGGCGAACCGGTGCCTGCCGCCGGCGTGTTCACGCAGAACCTCGCGTGCGCCGGACCTGTTCGGATCTCGAAACATCATCTGCGCGCGACCGGGGGCCGCGCCAGCGCGGTCGTGCTCAACAGCGGCAACGCGAACTGCGCAACGGGCGACGACGTCGACGTCGCGCACGAGATGTGCGCCCTCACCGCGAAGGAACTCGGGTGCGCGCCGGACGACGTCCTGGTGTGTTCAACGGGGTTGATCGGCATCCCACTCGACCTCGCATCTTTGCAACGAGGCATCCCCGACCTGGCGCAGGCACGCATGGGCGGCGAACGCGCTGGTCGAGCCGCGGCCCGAGCCATCATGACGACCGACACGGTGCCGAAGCAGACCGTCATCCAAGGAGCAGGCTGGATCATCGGAGGCATGGCCAAGGGCGCAGCGATGCTCGCGCCCAACATGGCGACGATGCTCGCCGTTCTCACCACCGACGCTGCGCTCGAACCTGCTTCGCTCCAGGCGATGCTCGGCAACGCCGTCGCGCACTCGTTCAATCGCATCGTCGTGGACGGCTGTACGAGCACCAACGACACCGTCGTGCTCCTCGCCAACGGCGTCGCCGGCGCGCCCGACCACAGAGCGTTCGTTGCCGCGCTCGAGGAGGCCTGCGGGTCGCTCGCCATGCAGATGGTGCGCGATGCCGAGGGCCACACCAAGGTCGTGACGATCCTGGTCGACGAGGCCAGAACGGTGGACGAGGCCGAACGCGCGACCCGCAAGCTGGCCGCGAGTCTTCTCGTGAAGTCCAGCTTCTACGGCTCGGATCCGTACTGGGGCCGCGTGCTGTCCGAGCTCGGTGTCGCAAACGTCGCGATGGACACCGAGCGAGTGACCATCGCGTACGACGACGTGGTCGTCTCGAGAGGTCTCGCGCCGACTGGCGCGAACGCGTCGCCGGTTGCGGCCCGTCCCGAGTTCACGCTCACGTGCAAGCTCGGCGCCGGCACACACCGATACCACGTGCACACCAACGACCTCAGCCACGCCTACATCGACGAGAACATGGGGACGTCGTGACCAAGGTGTCCGAGCTCGACGCCGGAGCGCGCGCCGAGATCCTGGTCGAGGCGCTTCCGTACATCCGTCGCTTCAGAGGTACGACCGTCGTCGTGAAGTACGGCGGCAACGCCATGACCGACGACAACCTCGCCCGCAAGTTCGCGCAGGACGTCGTGCTGATGCGCTCGGTCGGACTGCACCCCGTCGTCGTCCACGGCGGGGGTCCGCAGATCAGCGCCCTCATGGACCGGTTGGGCATGGTGCCCGAGTTCCGGGACGGCCTGCGAGTGACCAACGCGGACAGTTTGGATGTAGCGCGCATGGTGCTCGTCGGCAAGATCAACCGCGACATCGTCTCGGCGGTCAACGTGCACGGCCCGCTCGCCATCGGCCTCAGCGGCGAGGACGGCGGCCTCATCCTCGCCACCGCCCGCGATCCCGAGCTCGGCTTCGTGGGCGACGTCGACGCAGTGAATCCGGCGATCCTGCACCGCCTGCTCGCCGAGGATCTCATTCCCGTCGTTTCGACCATCGGAACGGACGAGGCCGGGCAGGCGTACAACATCAACGCCGACACGGTCGCGGGCGCGATCGCCGAGGCCGTCAACGCCGAGAAGATCGTCTACTTGACCGATGTGGAGGGACTGCTGCACGATGCCGGCGATCCGTCGTCGTTGATCAGTCGCATCACTCCGAAGGAGCTGCAGGCCTTGATCGACAGCGGTTCGCTCACCGGGGGCATGATCCCGAAGATCGCCGCATGTGTGCACGCGGTCGAGCGCGGTGTGCGGTCCGCGCACATCCTCGACGGCCGCATTCCACACGTGCTGTTGCTCGAGTTGTTCACGGACGAAGGGATCGGGACGATGATTCGGGAGGAGTCGGCGTGAGCGAGCGAAGCGAGCCCGCGCCGACACATCCGCAGTCGAGCGACCGCCAGGGAGCCGGCTGCGTTGGGGTCTGGGGGGCGGAGCCCCCACGGAAAGGAGGATCCGCAGCTGTGAGCTCACATCTCATGTCGACGTACCCGCCGCAACCCGTGACGTTCGTACGCGGCGATGGCACACGGTTGTGGGACACGGACGGCAACGAGTATCTCGACTTCCTCTGCGGTCTCGCAGTGACGTCCCTCGGACACGCGAACCCGGTGATCGCCGACGCCATCGACGCGCAGGCGCGGACGTTGCTGCACGTCTCCAACCTGTTCGCCACCGAGCCGGGCGAAGACGTCGCCGCCGCGCTCGACCGCTTGATCGACGCCGGCGACGGATTCGTCTTCTTCTGCAACTCCGGCGCAGAAGCTAACGAATGTGCCATCAAACTCGCCCGCAAGTTCGGAGGACGCGGCCGCCACGTCGTGATCAGCGCCTACGGATCGTTCCACGGCCGCACGCTGGCGACGCTGCATGCGACGGGTCAGCCGCAGAAGCACGAACCGTTCCAACCGCTACCCGAGGGTTTCCGCCATGTGCCTTGGGACGACGTCGATGCCCTCGAGGCCGCACTCGACCCGTCCGTGGCCGCCGTGCTGCTCGAACCGGTGCAAGGCGAAGGCGGCGTGAACCCCGCGTCGCAGCAGTACCTCGACGCGGTCCGTCGCCTGTGCGACGAGCGCGGCATCCTGTTCATGCTCGACGAGGTGCAGACGGGACTCGGTCGTACGGGCCGGTGGTTCGGCTTCCAGCACTACGGCGTGCAGCCGGACGTCGTGACGTTGGCGAAGGCGCTGGGCAACGGTCTGCCGATCGGCGCGTGCTGGGCTCGTGCCGACGTGGCCGGAGTCTTCGAGCCCGGTGACCACGCGACGACATTCGGCGGCCAGCCACTGGCCACTGCGACGGCGAGGGCGGTGCTCGCGGAGATGGAGCGCATCGATGCGCCGGCACGCGCGCGTGATGCCGGCGAACACCTCGCAGGAGCGCTGTCCGAACTCGACGGTGTCGCCGATGTGCGGGGAATGGGCCTGCTCATCGCCGCGCAACTCGAGGAGGGACGGGACGCGCGCCAGGTCACGGCGGACTGTCTCGCTGCCGGTCTCGTCGTCAATGCGGTCACGCCGACTGCGTTGCGCTTCGCGCCGCCGTTCACCGTGACCGGCAGCGAGATCGACGAAGCAGTGGCGATCCTGGGCAAGGTGCTGGCGAGCGGAACGACGTCCACATGAGGCACTTCCTCGACGTCGACGACCTGTCGCCGGACGAGTTGGTGGACGTCCTCGACCGCGCGGAGCAGCCTGATCTCGGCCAAGTGCTGCGGGGCAAGGGTGTGGCGCTGTACTTCGCGAAGCCGTCGCTGCGGACGCGCCATTCGTGCGAGATGGCAGTCGTCCAACTCGGCGGACACCCGGTGACCATGAAGCGCGACGAGATCGACCCGGGGGCACGCGAGCCCTGGAGCGATATCGCGCAGGTGCTTGCCGGCTACCACGCCGTCATGGGCGCTCGCGTCTTCGACCACGAAGACGTCGAAGCCCTCGCGGCGCCGAACGCCCTGCCGATCGTCAACCTGCTGTCCGACGCCGCCCATCCCTGCCAGGCGATCGCCGACCTGCTCACGATGCGCCAACAAGTCGGCCCGCTCGCGGGACGGACCGTCTGCTACGTCGGCGACTACAACAACGTGGGGCGCTCGCTGGCACTCGGGGCGGCGATGAGCGGCATGAGTGTGCGGTTGGCCTGTCCGCCCGGGTTCGGTCCCACCGACGTCGATCTCGATCGTCTTGCCGCGCTCGGATGCGTCCCTTTCGTCACGACACATCCTGACGAAGCAGCGAAGGATGCCGACGCCGTGCACACCGACGTCTGGACGTCGATGGGGTTCGAGGCGGAGAGCGAGCAACGGTCGAGGGCATTCGAGGGCTTCCAGGTCGACGATCGGGTGATGGAGGCTGCCGATCCGCACGCGATCTTCATGCATTGCCTGCCGGTGCACCGAGGCGAGGAGGCGACCGCATCCGTGGTGGACGGACCTCGCAGCCGGATCTTCGAGCAGGCACACAACCGGATGCACAGCTTCCGTGGTCTGCTGGCGTGGCTGGCGGAGATGAATCGGCGATGAGCAGCAATGGCGCACCGCGACTGGCCAAGCAGCAGCGGCAGCATCGCATCGCCCGACTTCTCGAGCAGCACGCGGTCACGAGCCAGGGCCAACTGATCGAGTTGCTGCGCGGCGACGGGGTGATCGCGACGCAGGCCACCGTGTCCCGCGATCTCGAAGAGCTCAGCGCGATCAAGGTCCGGGCGGCGGGGGGCGACAGCGTCTACGCCATCCCGGACCTGCCCAAGGAGCAGCGCACGCCCGAGGACCACTTGCGGCGCGTGCTCGGCGACTGGGTCGTCGAGGTGGCGCACTCGCACAACCTCGTCGTGCTGCGGACCCCTCCCGGCTCCGCGCACGTCGTCGGCTCCGCCATCGACCGCGCCGGGATGAACGGCGTCCTCGGGACGGTCGCCGGCGACGACACCATTCTCGTGGTCGTCGCGGAACGCACGAGCGGCGCCAAGATGGCCAACCGCCTCAGCGAACTGGCCGGCCTGTGACCCCGTTCTCGAAATTGCGTGCATTAGCTACATCCCGTGTGCCTGATGCACGCCGAAACGCAAATGGACGGAGTGCGTGATGCCCAAGCGGGTCGTGTTGGCGTACAGCGGAGGACTGGACACATCGGTCGCCGTGCGGTGGATGATCGACAACCTCGGCGTCGAGGTGATCGCGCTCGCGGTCAACGTCGGCCAGGACGGCGGGTCGATCGACGAGACCACGATCCGGACGCGCGCCGAAGCGGCCGGCGCCGTCGAGTGCATCGTGGACGACGCCCGCGACGAGTTCGCCCGTGACTTTCTCGTCCCCGCCCTCAAGGCGAACGCGCTGTACGAGGGGCGCTACCCCTTGGTGTCAGCGCTGTCGCGGCCGTTGATCGTCAAGCACCTCGTCGACGCGGCCCGGCACCACGGCGCTGACGGGGTCGCGCACGGATGCACGGGCAAAGGGAACGACCAGGTCCGGTTCGAGGTCTCGACGCGCGCGCTCGCGCCGGACCTCGACGTGGTCGCACCGGTGCGGTCGTGGGGCATGACACGAGAGGACTGCATCCTCTACGCCTACGACCACGGCATCCCGATCACCGCGACCAAAGAGAAGCTGTACTCGATCGACGACAACCTCTGGGGTCGTGCCATCGAGTGCGGCGAGATGGAGGATCCGTGGCGGGTCCCGCCACCAGGCGTGTGGTCCTTGACGAAGCAGACGGCCACCGAGCCGCGCGATCTCGTCATCGGCTTCGAGCGCGGCGTGCCCGTCACCGTCGACGGTGATGAGCCCGGTCCGGTCGAGCTGATCGAACGCGTCGGCCGTACCGTCGGTTCGTACGGCTGCGGACGTCTCGACATGGTCGAGAACCGCCGTGTCGGCATCAAGAGCCGCGAGACGTACGAGTGTCCGTCCGGCCTCGCGTTGATCGCCGCGCACTCGGATCTCGAGTCGATCACGCACGAACGCGACCTCGCCCGTGAGAAGCAGCGGCTCGAGATCCGGTACGCGGAGCTGGTCTACGACGGCCTCTGGTTCTCGCCCCTGCGCCAGGCGCTCGATGCGTTCATCGACGAGACCCAACGGTTCGTCACGGGCGAGGTGCGGCTGCATCTCGAGCCCGGCTCCTGCCAGGTCACGGGGCGGCGCAGCGACCACAGCCTCTACGACTACGGCCTTGCCACATACGACGCGGCCGACGTGTTCAGGCACGAGGACTCGGCCGGCTTCGTGCGCCTGTGGGGCCTCGGCCTCGAAACTTGGGCAGCCAAGCAAGGCTCCTCCGACGCATGATGGGATAGTCATGAAGGAGCAGGACGAGCGCGGCGCCACTCTCTGGCACGGGCGGTTCGAGGACGGACCGGCTCCCGAGCTGCTGGCCTTCTCCGAAAGCCTGCACTTCGACCGTCGGCTCGCAGATGACGATCTCGCCGGTTCCAGGGCCCACGTCCGTGGCCTCGTACGAGCCGGCATCGTCGAGCCGCGGGAAGCCGATGCCATCCTCGGCGCGCTCGACAAGGTCGCGGTCGAGCTGGCGGACGGCACGTTCACGTTCGAGCCGACCGACGAGGACATCCACACGGCGATCGAGCGCCGCGTGACGGACCTCGCAGGCCCGACCGGCGCCAAGCTCCACACAGGCCGCAGCCGAAACGACCAGACCGCGACCGCGCTCCGCTTGTACACGAAGCGCTCGGTCACGGAGATCGCTCGACTCGTCCTCGATCTGCAGCACGTCCTGGTGGACCGTGGCGCCGAAGCCGGACCGGTGTACCTCCCCGGCTACACGCACATGCAGCGCGCGCAGCCGGTGCTGTTGTCGCATCATCTCCTCGCGCACGGCTGGGCGCTCGCCCGCGACGTCGACCGGCTGCTCGCGTCGCGAACCCGACTCGACGTGTCGCCGCTCGGCGCCGGCGCGCTGGCAGGCTCGTCGCTGCCACTCGATCCGGACGGTGTCGCCAACGACCTCGGCTTCGCTCGACGCTTCGAGAACTCGCTCGACGCGGTCAGTGACCGCGACTTCGTTGCCGAGGCGCTCTTCGACCTCTCGATGCTCGGCGTGCACCTGTCGCGCATCGGCGAGGAGATCGCGATGTGGTCGAGTGAGGAGTTCGGCTTCGTCGTCCTGGCCGACGCGTACGCAACCGGCAGCTCGATGCTCCCGCAGAAGAAGAACCCGGACATCGCCGAGCTCGTGCGCGGGAAGGCAGGGCGGCTCATCGGTCACCTCACAGGCGTGCTCGCAATGCTCAAAGGTCTGCCGCTGGCGTACAACCGCGACCTACAGGAAGACAAGGAGCCGCTGTTCGACGCTTTCGACACCGTCCGGCTCGCGTTGCCAGCGCTCACCGGGCTGCTTCGGACCGCGACGTTCGTCGTCGAGCGCATGCAGGCCAGTGCTGACGTCCCCACCTCGGCGGCAATCGACTTGGCGGAGCTGCTCGTCGAACGGGGCGTGCCCTTCCGTGAGGCGCACGCGCTCGTCGGCGCTCTCGTTCGTGACTCGATCGAACGCCGCGTGCCGCTCGCCGAGCTCGTGGCGTCACATCCCGACCTGGGCGAAGACGCGCTCGAACTGCTCGAGCCAGGCGTCGCCGTGACGCGCCGGACGACGCCCGGCGGAGCCGGTCCCGAGCCGGTCGCCATACAGATGGACCGATTCCGCACGTTGCTCGACAAGCTCGACGGTCGCCTTTGAAGGCCGCGAAGAAATGAGCTTCACGCACGACATCCGGATCCGGTACGGCGAGGTCGACATGCAAGGCGTGGTGTTCAACGCGCACTACCTCGCGTACGTCGACGATTGCATCGACTCGTGGTTGCGCTCGATCGACGCCCACTTCGAACAGTTCGGGTGGGACATCATGGTCAAGCAGGCGACCATCGAGTGGATGGGGTCCGCGGGCATCGGCGACGTGCTCACGCTCGTTCCAAGGGTGTCGCGATGGGGACGAACTTCGTTCGATGTGGCCGTCGACGGCGCCGTGAGCGAGCGGCCTGTGTTCGAGGCGACCATCGTCTACGTCGGGGTCCAGACCGGAACGGTCGTGCCCGCTCCGGTGCCGGAACAGGTCCGCGCCGCACTGTCCGCGTGAAGCGACACCGCCTCGCCCGCGACTTCTATCGGCGCGACCCGCGCGTAGTCGCCCCCGATCTGCTCAACAAGATCCTCGTGCACGGTGACCGCTCGGCCCGCATCGTCGAGGTCGAGGCGTACTGCGGATCGATCGATCCCGGCAGTCACGCGTACAAGGGCATGACGGACCGCAATGCAACGATGTTCGGCCGACCGGGTGGGCTGTATGTCTACTTCACCTACGGCATGCACTGGTGCGCGAACGCGGTGTGCGGCGACGATGGCGATGGTGTCGCCGTGCTGTTGCGTGCCGCCGCTCCGCTGACAGGAACGGACCGCATGCGCGGGTTGCGCGGTCGTGTCGCGCGCCGGGAGCGGGACCTGTGCAGTGGGCCCGCGAAGTTGTGCGAGGCGTTCGGCCTCGACAGGACGTTCGACGGCGCTGATCTGGTGACAGGGGATCGCGGTGTCACCATCGACGACGACGGCACGCCGCCACCGGGACAACCGGGGAACACGGCGCGCATCGGTCTCAGTGCCGGCGCCGAGCATCCATGGCGGTGGTTCGTGCCGGGCGACGAAAACGTCTCTGCGAGCCGGCGAGGGAGGCGCCGGCGACCGGCCGGCACGTCGTAGGAGCGACCCGCAAGGGAGTGAGTCCGACTCGAGGCCTGAAACTCAGACGCCGGCCGGCGTGCTGCACGAGCTCATGTCGTTGGTGATCGCGAACGCGTTCAGGGCCTCACTGTTCGGTTCCCCCGAGTCGCGCTGCTTCTCGAGGAACTGGGCGTCCTCGCCGGTCCGAAGCTTGGCCGTCCACGCGGCCCGGTCGCGCAGCCACTGATCCCAGTCGTCGAGCCACTTGGTCACGGCATCGTGGGCCTCACCGGACGCCGGAACCTTGGTCCGCAGCTGCGCCACCATGTCCGCGAGTTGCGCGTCGGCGCGATCCGCGAGATCAGCTCGATCCTGAGGCGAGGAAGCGCGCTGGTTGACGAGACCGGCATTGCTGATAGCGGTCACCGTCGTCGCGCAGATCGGCGCCGCCGCCGCCGGAAACGATCGGTCGGCGAGCCGGTCCGGCGTCGCGGGCTTTGCGATGAACAGGACGTAGAGCCACATCGTCGCCAGTACGCCGAGGAGAACCGCGATCGCGATCCGGGCTGAACGAGCGCGCAAGAACGACGTATGGCTCACTGCGGCGCCACCGTGTCTCCCTGGGGGCTCCGCCCCCAGACCCCAGCGCAGCCGGCTCCCTGGCGGTCGCTCGGCTGCGGTGGTGGCGCCACCGTGTCTCCCTGGGGGCTCCGCCCCCAGACCCCAGCGCAGCCGGCTCCCTGGCGGTCGCTCGGCTGCGGTGGTGGCGCCACCGTGTCTCCCTGGGGGCTCCGCCCCCAGACCCCAGCGCAGCCGGCTCCCTGGCGGTCGCTCGGCTGCGGTGGTGGCGCCACCGTGTCTCCCTGGGGGCTCCGCCCCCAGACCCCAGCGCAGCCGGCTCCCTGGCGGTCGCTCGGCTGCGGTGGTGGCGCCACCGTGTCTCCCTGGGGGCTCCGCCCCCAGACCCCAGCGCAGCCGGCTCCCTGGCGGTCGCTCGGCTGCGGTGGTGGCGCCACCGTGTCTCCCTGGGGGCTCCGCCCCCAGACCCCAGCGCAGCCGGCTCCCTGGCGGTCGCTCGGCTGCGGTGGTGGCGCCACCGTGTCTCCCTGGGGGCTCCGCCCCCAGACCCCAGCGCAGCCGGCTCCCTGGCGGTCGCTCGGCTGCGGTGGTGGCGCCACCACGTCGCTCTGGCTCACTGCGGCGCCACCACAATGGTCACCGTCGACCCCGAGGGCGCCACCGCCCCGGGGCTCGGCAACTGGGACTTCACCGTGCCGGCCGTCCCCGCTTTGCCATGATCGACGCGCTCGACAACGAAACCGGATCGCGAGAGCCGGCTGGCGGCGTCGTCAGCGGACAGGCCCACGACCTGGGGGACCGCCACAGTGGATACCGCCTCCACCTGCTGCGCCGCCGCGGTCGTCGAGGCGACAGTCGGCGGGGGCCCGGTCGTGGTCGTCACGGCCTGCGGCGGAACGAAATCGATCGCAGGTGATCCCGCAGTGGCAGCGGTCATGAACTGTTGCCAGATCTGCGCGGGCCACGTACCCCCGTAGACGGTGATGCTCGTCGCCGGCGGGGTCATCTGCACTTCGGTCTGCGGGAACCCGGCCCACACCGCAGTGGACAGCGTCGGTGTGTACCCGCAGAACCATGCGTTCTTGTAGTCCTCGCCCGTGCCCGTCTTGCCGGCGGCAGGGCGCCCGAGCTGCGCCGCGGTTCCCGTACCGCGCGCGATCACCTGTTGGAGTACGGACGTGACCGTGTCGGCTACGAATGCGTCCATCGCCTTGGCCTGCTGATGCATGTCCTCGTACAGAACCGTGCCATCGGCCTTGGTGATGCGGGTGATCATGATCGGATCGACGTGCACGCCCCGGTTCGCGAGCGTGCCGTACACCGACGCCATCTCGAGGGGTTGGACATCGTTCGAGCCGAGCACGGCCGCCGGCACCGCCTGCAGCGGCGTGGTGATGCCCATGCGATGGGCCATGTCGATCGCGGTCTTCGGCCCGACCTGCAAGATGAGCTGCGCGAACAGCGTGTTGAACGAGTGCACAGTGCCCTCGACGAGATCCACGCCTCCGGGCGCGCCCTCGCCGGGATCCGCGTTGTGGACCTTCCATGGCACCTTGCTGCCGGGGATGTCGAGCGTGATCTCGGGAGGAGCCGTGAGCACCTCGGAGAGCGGGATGCCCTCGGACAGCACGGTCGCGAGCACGATCGGTTTGAACGCGGAACCGGTGCCTCGCCCCTTGCCCATCGCCAGGTTGTATTGCGCGGTCGGTGCGGATCCGAAGTAGTCGGAACCACCGACCATCGCGCGCACATGACCGGTCTGTGGATCGAGTGACACGAGCGCAGCCTGCGGCCCGCCCTTCGGCATGACGTGCGCGACGGCCGCTTCCGCCGCCGCTTGCAGCGACAAGTCGATGGTGGTGTGGATGCGCAACCCGCCCTCGTAGAGCAGGTCACGTCGCGCCTCAGGCGTGCTGCCGAAGCGCGGGTCGTTCTCGACGAACCTCTTGACCTCGTCGACGAAGTGGGCTGCCGGGTAGCGCGCCGACGAAGGCGTCGGCGCGATCCCGAGGGGCGCGGCAACCGCCATGTCGTGCTCGGGCTGGGTGAGGTCGCCGAGCTCGACCATCTTGTCGAGCACGGTGTTCCGGCGGACCAGGGCCGCATCGGGGTGCGCGATGGGGTCGTAGTCGTTCGGGGCCTGGATGAGCCCGGCGATCAGTGCCGCCTCCACGAGACCGATCTGATCGATCGGCTTGGCGAAGTACTGCTGGGCGGCGGCCTCGACGCCATAGGCACCGTTTCCGAAGTACACCGTGTTGAGATAGATCTCGAGGATCCGCTCCTTGGAGTAGTGGTTCTCGAGCTGCCACGCGAGCGCTGCTTCTTGGAACTTGCGGTGCAGGGTCTTGCCCGACGAGAGGAGCGTGTTCTTCACGAGCTGCTGCGTGATGGTCGAGGCGCCCTGCTCGACGGATCCGGCCTCGGCGTTGGTCCGAGCGGCACGGACAATGGCTCGGATGTCGAACCCGTGGTGGTAGTAGAAGCGCTCGTCCTCGATCGCGATGACGGCTCGCTGCATCGACTGCGAGATGCGGGCGAGCGGCATCTCGATGCGGTTCTCCGGGCCGTGCAGCGTCGTGATCAGTGTCCCGTCGCCGGCGAAGATCTTCGATGACTGGGCGTTGGCGGGAATCCGAGGCACCACGGGCGTGGGCGTGTACGAGCATCCCGTCGCCAGCGCGGCCGCTGCGACCGCGCACGCGATCGCCACAGCGAACCTACGCATGATCTTCATTCTTGCTTTTCTTGTCCCGATGCTCGCAGGCACCCTCACTATCGTCCCGTGTCGGAATGGACCTACTCGCCGATCTCGACGCTCGGGGCTTGATCCACGACACGACCGATCGCGCCGCGCTGGCGGAGCGCCTGCGGCGTGGCGCGTTGACGCTGTACCACGGCATGGATCCGTCCACCGACAGTCTCCACACCGGCAACCTGGTCGGCTTGGTCATGCTCCGCCGGTTCCAGCAGGCCGGCCATCATCCGATCGCGCTGGCCGGAGGCGCAACTGGCATGGTCGGGGACCCGGGCGGCCGCTCGAAGGAGCGCAACCTCCTCGACGAAGACACGCTGCGGCACAACATCGCGGCCATCAAGCAGCAGATCGCCCAGGTGTTGGGCCCGACCGGCGAGTGGACGCTGGTCGACAACTACGAATGGACCCGAGACGTCCCGCTTCTTGCGTTTCTCCGGGACGTCGGCAAGCACGTCACCGTCAATCAGATGCTGGCGCGCGAGTCCGTCCGGGCCCGGATCGAGAGCGAGCACGGGATCTCGTTCACCGAGTTCTCGTACATGCTGTTGCAGGCCTACGACTACTGGTGGCTGCACCGTCACCATGGCTGCGAGCTGCAGATCGGCGGCTCGGACCAGTGGGGAAACATTCTCTCCGGGGTCGATCTGATCCGGCGCAGGGAAGGCATTGCCGTCCATGCCATGTGCTGGCCGCTGCTGACGGCGGCCGACGGCACCAAGCTCGGTAAGACCACCGGGGCCCGCATCTGGCTCGACCCGAAGCGGACGAGCCCGTACGAGCTGTACCAGCACTTCATCCAGACCGACGACCGCCAGGTCCGCCGGCTCCTGGCCTGGCTCACGCTGCTTCCGGTCGACGAGATCGACCGGATCCTCGCCTCACACGAGACTGCGCCCGAGCGGCGTCGAGCCCAGCGGGTCCTGGCCCGGGAGGTCACGGCCATCGTCCACGGCGACGCGGCGGCCGATGCCGCTGCGCAGGGCACCAGAGCCTTCGATGGCGGGCTCGGGCCGGGAGTCCTCCGAGAGCTCGAGACCACCATGCCGATGACGAAGCTTTCGCAGGCCGACCTGCCCGCTGCCGTGATCGACCTGCTGGTGCGCACGGGCTTGACGCCATCGAAGAGCGCCGCCGCCCGGCTGATCCGCCAGGGGGGCGCCTCTGTCAACGACCGGGCCGTGGACTCCCCGGAGGCGGTCGTCGGGCGGGACGATCTCGTCGAGGGCCGCTGGCTCCTGCTGCGGGCCGGGAAGCGCCATCGTCATCTGGTGGTCGTGGCAGGTTGACGTCCCGCTGCGGGGTCTGTAGCGTATCCCTCCGCCTCTGACGCCGGGTAGACGTTGTGCGCCCGGTGACAAGGCCCACGAGGCACCAACGCCCGTTCGGGCGAGTGCCCGTCGCACCTCTGCGTGAGGAGCGGCGCACCTTGAAAACGGAATAGCGGACGAAAAATGCCAGTGCGGGCGGTCCGACTTCGGTCGAGACCGTTCACCAAGTCAATGCACTGACGGACAACGAAGCATCTTCGGATGCCGAAGTTGGCTGTCCTTGCCGGGTCGGCAACAGAGCCCTGTTTCCCAGGGTGACGGAGCCGGCTCTTCACCGATCGACAGCCGGTTCGCCGGCCGAGATCTCGATGGAGAGTTTGATCCTGGCTCAGGACGAACGCTGGCGGCGTGCCTAACACATGCAAGTCGAACGGGGTCCAACCAGTGGCAACACTGGGGAAGACCTAGTGGCGAACGGGTGAGTAACACGTGAGGAACCTGCCCCGAAGACCGGGATAACCCGGGGAAACCGGTCTAATACCGGATGTCCTCACCGGACCGCATGATCCGGTGAGGAAATGGATTCCGCTTCGGGAGGGCCTCGCGGCCTATCAGCTTGTTGGTGGGGTAACGGCCCACCAAGGCTTCGACGGGTAGCTGGTCTGAGAGGACGATCAGCCACACTGGGACTGAGACACGGCCCAGACTCCTACGGGAGGCAGCAGTGGGGAATCTTGCGCAATGGGCGAAAGCCTGACGCAGCAACGCCGCGTGGGGGATGAAGGCCCTCGGGTTGTAAACCCCTTTCAGCAGGGACGAAATTGACGGTACCTGCAGAAGAAGCCCCGGCCAACTACGTGCCAGCAGCCGCGGTAACACGTAGGGGGCGAGCGTTGTCCGGATTTATTGGGCGTAAAGAGCTCGTAGGCGGCTCGGTAAGTCGGGTGTGAAACCTCCAGGCTCAACCTGGAGACGCCACCCGATACTGCTGTGGCTTGAGTCCGGTAGGGGAGCGTGGAATTCCTGGTGTAGCGGTGAAATGCGCAGATATCAGGAGGAACACCAGTGGCGAAGGCGGCGCTCTGGGCCGGTACTGACGCTGAGGAGCGAAAGCGTGGGGAGCGAACAGGATTAGATACCCTGGTAGTCCACGCCGTAAACGTTGGGCACTAGGTGTGGGTCTCAACCAACGGGATCCGTGCCGTAGCTAACGCATTAAGTGCCCCGCCTGGGGAGTACGGCCGCAAGGCTAAAACTCAAAGGAATTGACGGGGGCCCGCACAAGCGGCGGAGCATGTTGCTTAATTCGAGGCAACGCGAAGAACCTTACCTGGGTTTGACATGTAGGGAAAAGCCGTAGAGATACGGTGTCCTTCGGGGCCCTACACAGGTGGTGCATGGCTGTCGTCAGCTCGTGTCGTGAGATGTTGGGTTAAGTCCCGCAACGAGCGCAACCCTTGTCCTATGTTGCCAGCGGGTAATGCCGGGGACTCGTAGGAGACTGCCGGGGTCAACTCGGAGGAAGGTGGGGATGACGTCAAGTCATCATGCCCCTTATATCCAGGGCTGCAAACATGCTACAATGGCCGGTACAAAGGGCTGCTATCCCGCGAGGGTGAGCGAATCCCAAAAAGCCGGTCTCAGTTCGGATTGGAGTCTGCAACTCGACTCCATGAAGTCGGAGTCGCTAGTAATCCCGGATCAGCAACGCCGGGGTGAATACGTTCCCGGGCCTTGTACACACCGCCCGTCACACCACGAAAGTCGGTAACACCCGAAGCCAGTGGCCCAACCCGTTAGGGAGGGAGCTGTCGAAGGTGGGATCGGCGATTGGGGTGAAGTCGTAACAAGGTAGCCGTACCGGAAGGTGCGGCTGGATCACCTCCTTTCTAAGGAGTCACCGCAGTTCCTCGTACCGAGGAACGACTCCCAGTTGGTGCACTGGTCGTTCGTCCGTCAGCGTCGGCCGATCGAGATTCGCCTCTCGGCCAGTCAGTGACCTACGGCTCCGGACCGTCCTCTGTTCCGTTCTCCGGGTGCGTCGCTCTCCGTCGTCCGCGCTCCGGGCGCAGATCGGCGCCTTTGAGAATTGCATAGCGAGCACGAGCATCTTTGTTCTTCCAAGCTACAAAGAGCCAACGGTGGATGCCTTGGCGTCTGATACCGATGAAGGACGTGGGTGGCTGCGAAAAGCCACGGGGAGCTGCCGACCAAGCGTTGATCCGTGGATGTCCGAATGGGGAAACCCGGCACCCGTCATGGGGTGTCACTCCGGTCTGAACACATAGGGCCGGTAGAGGGAACCGGGGGAATTGAAACATCTCAGTACCCGCGAGGAAAGGAAAGCAACAGCGACTCCCTGAGTAGCGGCGAGCGAAACGGGAAGAGCCTAAACCGAGCTGGTGGTAAAGCCTGGTGGCGTTGCCAGTTCGGGGTCGTGGGACCTGATGGGAGAGGCACCAGACCCTCCACGGAGTTACAAAGCTGATGCCTAGCGGAAGCGTTCTGGAACGTCGCGCCACAGTGGGTAATGGCCCCGTACACGAAAGGTATTCGGCCTCCGATCGGAGTTCCCAAGTAGCGCCGGAACCGTGAAAGTTGGCGTGAATCTGCGAGGACCACCTCGTAAGGCTAAGTATGCGTAGACGACCGATAGCGAACTAGTACCGTGAGGGAAAGGTGAAAAGCACCCCGGGAGGGGAGTGAAATAGTACCTGAAACCGTTGGTTTACAAACAGTCAAAGCGTCGTGGCCGGCTTCGGCCGGTCGCCGCGATGGCGTGCCTTTTGAAGAATGAGCCAGGCGAGTTACGGTATGTGGCGAGGTTAACCAGTGATGGGGAGCCGGAGCGAAAGCGAGTCTGAATAGGGCGTTCAGTCGCATGCTGTAGACCCGAAGCCGAGTGATCTATCCATGGGCAGGCTGAAGCGGGGGTAAGACCCCGTGGAGGGCCGAACCCACCTAGGTTGAAAACTGGGGGGATGACCTGTGGATAGGGGTGAAAGGCCAAGCAAACTCGGTGATAGCTGGTTCTCCCCGAAATGCATTTAGGTGCAGCGTTGCGTGTTCAGTCATGGAGGTAGAGCACTGGATGGGCTAGGGGGCCTACAAGCTTACTGACCCCAGCCAAACTCCGAATGCCATGACTCCAGAGCGCAGCAGTGAGACCATGGGGGATGAGCTTCATGGTCGAAAGGGAAACAGCCCAGACCGCCGGCTAAGGCCCCTAATTCTGGACTAAGTGGGAAACGATGTGGGATTGCACAGACAGCCAGGAGGTTGGCTTAGAAGCAGCCACCCTTGAAAGAGTGCGTAACAGCTCACTGGTCGAGTGATCCTGCGCGGACAATGTAACGGGGCTCAAGTCCAGAGCCGAAGCCGCGGATGCACACTTCTGTGTGCGTGGTAGGGGAGCGTCGAGACCGGCGTGAAGCGGCGGTGTGAACCGTCGTGGACCGTGTCGAGTGAGAATCCTGGCATGAGTAGCGAGAGAGGGGTGAGAAACCCCTCCGCCGAAAGCCCAAGGGTTCCTGGGGAAGGCTAATCCGCCCAGGGTAAGTCGGGAGCTAAGGCGAGGCCGAAAGGCGTAGTCGATGCACAACCGGTTGATATTCCGGTACCACCGTGTCCGCGCCCATCCCAAGACCGGGTTGCTAAGGGGCTGTCCTTCGGGACGAACCGACCCACCGGTGGCGGTAAGCAATGAGGGGACGCAGGAGGGTAGGTGAACCCAGGCGTTGGTTGTCCTGGGGTAAGCGTGTAGGCAGGGGACCAGGCAAATCCGGGCCCCATCAATGCCTGAGACGCGATGCCGAGCCGTATCAGGCGAAGTCACTGATCCCATGCTGCCGAGAAAAGCCTCTAGCGAGCTGACACGGTGCCCGTACCCCAAACCGACACAGGTGGGCAGGTAGAGAATACCAAGGCGATCGGGAGAACTGTGGTTAAGGAACTCGGCAAAATACCTCCGTAACTTCGGGAGAAGGAGGGCCCCAGTAGGGTGAAGGACTTCGCGTCCGGAGCTCGAGGGGGCCGCAGAGACCAGGGGAAAGCGACTGTTTACTAAAAACACAGCAGCGTGCGAAGTCGCAAGACGATGTATACGCTGTGACGCCTGCCCGGTGCCGGAAGGTTAATGGGAAGGGTTAGCCCGCAAGGGCGAAGCTCTGAACTGAAGCCCCGGTAAACGGCGGCCGTAACTATAACGGTCCTAAGGTTGACCCCTCTGTGTGCAGCAGAGGGCTGCCCCTGTCGGAAGTGATTCCGAACAGTGCAGCTGGCTATTTGCTGGAAACACCGTGTATCCGGCGGTACTCGTTCACTGTCACACCCCTTCGGGATGATGTGACGGTGGGCAGTGACAATCCGACCGGTGCGGACAATCAGCAGGAAAGGCCAGGTGCCGAGCAGTGGGTCGTCGGCTTCGTCGACGGCGAAGGGTGCTTCTCGATCTCAGTGGTGCGCAACCACGGGTGTCGGTTCGGCTGGCAGGTCCAGCACGAGTTCGCCGTCACGCAGGCCGCATCCTCGAGGCCGGCGCTCGAACTCCTCGTCGAGGTGTTCGGGTGCGGGCGCATCATCGAGCAGCATCGGCCGCTCGACCATCGTCAGACGTTGCTCCGTTTCTCCGTGAAGCGGCGTGGCGAGCTGGTCGGTCGAGTGGTGCCGTTCTTCGAGGCAAACCCACTGAGAACCGCGAAGCGCGCCGACTTCGAGCGATTCGCTCATGTCCTCCAGATGATGGAGGCTGGGCAACATCGATCGGAGGAGGGACTTCGGGCGATCGCTGCGATCACGCAGCTGATGAACCGGAGGCAGCGGTCCCGGTATCTGGAATCCTCAGAGGCCATACGCCAGCCACCTCGCACGACAGCGAGGTGAAGATATGGTCCAAGCCCCATAGCGATATGGGGAGCAACTTGAGCGAAATTCCTTGTCGGGTAAGTTCCGACCTGCACGAATGGCGTAACGACTTTCCTACTGTCTCAACCACAGACCCGGCGAAATTGAAGTACGAGTAAAGATGCTCGTTAGCTGCAGCAGGACGGAAAGACCCCGTGGACCTTTACTACAGCTTGGTGTTGGGTTTTGGTATGTGTTGTGTAGGATAGGTGGGAGACTTGGAAGCATCGGCGCTAGCCGGTGTGGAGTCAACCTTGAAATACCACCCTGCGTATGCCGGGGCTCTAACCTCGGCCCGTTATCCGGATCGGGAACAGCGCCAGGTGGGTAGTTTGACTGGGGCGGTCGCCTCCTAAAGAGTAACGGAGGCGCTCAAAGGTTCCCTCAGCCTGGTTGGCAATCAGGCGTCGAGTGCAATGGCACAAGGGAGCTTGACTGCGAGACTCACAAGTCGAGCAGGTGCGAAAGCAGGACATAGTGATCCGGCGGTTGCGTGTGGAAGCGCCGTCGCTCAACGGATAAAAGGTACCCCGGGGATAACAGGCTCATCTTCCCCAAGAGTCCATATCGACGGGAAGGTTTGGCACCTCGATGTCGGCTCATCGCATCCTGGGGCTGAAGCAGGTCCCAAGGGTTGGGCTGTTCGCCCATTAAAGCGGTACGCGAGCTGGGTTTAGAACGTCGTGAGACAGTTCGGTCCCTATCCGCTGCAGCCGTAGGAAACCTGAGGAAGGCTGTCCCTAGTACGAGAGGACCGGGACGGACGCAGCTCTCGTGTGCCAGTTGTCCTGCCAAGGGCACGGCTGGTTAGCGACCTGCGGAAGGGATAAGCGCTGAAAGCATCTAAGTGCGAAGCTCGTTCCAAGATGAGGTTTCCCACTGGGTCAACCAGGTAAGGCCCGTGGCAGACGACCACGTTGATAGGCCGGAGGTGTACGCACGGCAATGTGTTCAGCCGACCGGTACTAATCGGCCGAGGGCTTGGATCGACAATGAAACTCGTGCTCGCTATGGAGTTCTCAGGGGCGACCCGGCTTCGAGCCGGTGGCGCGCCTGAACACAGGTTTCGGTGGCCATGGCGGTGGGGTCACACCCGTTCCCATTCCGAACACGGAAGTTAAGCCCGCCAGCGCCGATGGTACTTGGGGAGAGATCCCCTGGGAGAGTAGGACGCCGCCGGTTTCGCTCGAAAGGGCCCCTCGACAGAAGGGGCCCTTGTCGCGCTCGACCGAGGAGAAGCCGATGCCGCTTCCACGCCGCCTGGCGCGCTTCAACAAGCGCGTCACGAACCGCGTCTCTCGCCATGTGGCCGGATGGATGCCCGGCCTCGCGATCGTGACCCACGCCGGCCGTGTGTCCGGGCGCGAGTACCAGACGCCCGTCAACATCTTCCGCTCCGGCGAGGGCTACGTCTTCGCTCTGACCTACGGAGCCGGCACCGACTGGGTGCGGAACGTGCGGGCCGCGGGGCGCTGCTCGGTCCGCACCCGACACAAGGACGTCACCCTCGTCGACCCGGAAGTCATCGTCGACCCGACCCGACATCTGGTTCCCGCGCTCGTCGGGTGGATCCTCGGTCTCGTCGGGGTCGACGAGTTCATGGCCATGGCGGTCGATCGCCGCGGGTAGGACGCCGGTACGCTGCCCGCCATGGCTTCGCCCCGTCAACCCCGGGGACGGAGCGGGAAGCCCTCGGCATCGAAACGACCGAGGAAGGCTGCCGCCTCCAAGGGCGATCGTCAGGGACGGCAACAAGATGATCGGGCAGGGCCGAAGCGATGGGGCAGCGTTGCCCGGCGCGGCGCCGGACGCCTGCAGGACGATCGTCCCGCCAGTGCGTCCGCGGCGTTCCGCGAACGCGGCGAGACTGCGTGACGGCGAGCGCGACATCGAAACATGGGTACGCGTCGACGACGACCTCCGCGCCGAGGCGGCAGGTGCGATCGAGCGCGGACAGAAGTCCCGCGTCGACGTCCGCCGCGGGAGGGCCGCACGCCCGGCACCGCCGAACCCGAGGAGATCGCGGGTCCGTCGCACGTTCCGAACCTCGGCGAACGCCTGCGCAACGCGTCGCGCGCGTTCGATCGTGAGCGGTTCACCGAAGCCCGCAAGCTGCTCAAGCCGTTGGCGGAGCGCGCACCGGGATCAGCCCCCGTGCGGGAGTTGTACGGACTCACGCTCTACCGCCTTGGTGAGTGGCGAGCCGCGGCACGCGAACTCGAGGTCTTCCGCACTCTCACCGGCTCTGCCGAACAGTTACCGGTCCTGACGGACTGCTATCGCGCGCTGAAGCGGTACGACAAGGTCGAAGAGCTGTGGAAGGAGCTCGCGGCCGCTTCGCCGAGTGCGGAAATCGTGACCGAGGGCCGCATCGTGGCGGCCGGCGCGCTTGCCGACCGGGGCGAGCTCGACCGCGCGATCAGGTTCCTCGAAGCGGGACAGAAGCCGCCGAAACGCATGCGTACGCATCACATCAGGCTCAACTACGTGCTCGCCGACCTCGTCGAGCGAGCGGGCGACATCCCGCGTGCCCGACAGTTGTTCCGAAGAGTCGCCGATGCCGACCCGGACTTCGCCGACGTGTCCAACCGGCTCCGCACGCTGCGTTAGGTCGCCGCCCGGGGCATGCAAATGTCATTGTCACACCCCCTGCGTAAGGTCGTATCGAGCTTCCCCCTCACGCCAGCTCCGACCATGGAGTGAGACATGAACATCGTCGTGTTGCAGGGAGCTCTCTCCCGTCCGCCCGAGATCCGATCGACGCCCAACGGCGACGTGATCTCCTACGAGGTGACGACTCGGCCAGGCGAGGGCCCCGCCGTCACTGCGCCTGTTGCGTGGTTCGAGCCGCCGAAGGCGGCCTACGGGCTCGAGCAGGGCGACTCGGTCACCGTCGTCGGGCAGGTGCGGCGACGTTTCTTTCGAAGCGGCGGCTCGACGCAGAGCCGCACCGAGGTCGTGGCCGAGCTCGTCGTGTCGAACCGGCGCAAGGCGCAGGTCGCCACGGTCTTCGAGCGCGTGTTGGCCGAGCTGGAGGGAGCCGCGCCCATCTGAGCCCACGCAGGACGGCCCAGTAGGCTGCATGCATGGATATCCACAGTCTCCTGGGCGACGCTGCCGAAGATCTGCTCACCCACGAGTCGAAGGGCATCCCGAAGGACGACCTGCATCTGCCGGGTCCCGACTTCGTGGAGCGCGTTTTCGAGCAGACCGACCGCACGCCGCAGGTCCTGCGCAACCTGCAATCGCTCTACGACCACGGCCGGCTGGGTGGCACGGGCTATGTCTCGATCCTGCCCGTGGATCAGGGCATCGAGCATTCGGCCGCGGCGTCGTTCGCTCCCAATCCCAAGTACTTCGACCCCAACAACATCGTCCAGCTCGCGATGGAGGGTGGCTGCAACGCGGTCGCATCCACGTTCGGTGTGCTCGCCGCCGTGTCGCGGCGTTACGCGCATCGCATCCCGTTCATCGTGAAGATGAACCACAACGAGCTGCTGACGTTGCCCAACAAGTTCGATCAGGTCATGTTCGGCAACGTCGAGCAGGCCTACGACCTCGGCGCGGCGGGCGTCGGGGCCACGATCTACTTCGGCTCCGAAGAGTCGACGCGCCAGCTGCGCGAAGTCAGCGAGGCCTTCTCGCACGCGCATCAGCTCGGGATGTTCACCGTGCTCTGGTGTTACTTGCGCAATGCGGAGTTCAAGCAGGGCGACGTCGACTACCACGGTGCGGCCGACCTGACCGGCCAAGCCAACCACATGGGGGTGACGATCGAGGCCGACATCATCAAGCAAAAGCTGCCGACGACGAATGGTGGGTATCTCGCATTCAAGGGGTACGGCAAGACGAGTCCGCTCGTGTACGACGAGCTCACCACCGACCATCCCATCGACTTGTGCCGGTGGCAGGTCGCCAACTGCTACCTCGGTCGCGCCGGCCTTATCAACAGTGGCGGCGAATCGAAAGGCGCGAGCGACCTGGCCGACGCCGTGTTCACCGCGGTCGTCAACAAGCGCGCCGGTGGCACCGGCCTGATCTCGGGGCGCAAGGCATTCCAGCGGCCCATGTCCGAAGGCATCGAGCTCTTGAACGCGGTCCAGGACGTGTACCGAGACAGCTCGATCACGATCGCCTGATCGACGACAGCGCACCCGGCGCGGCGACGCCTGCGCCGGCGAGCAGCGATTCGAGCTCGCGACGCCAACGGTCGTCGTCACCCATCACGACGGTGGTGAAGTCCCGAAGATCGCGGCTGAGCACGAGGTCCGGCGACACCACCACGATCACGTCGTCCGCCCGTAGCGCGCCCGCGGCATATCCGAGCGCGACGAGCGAGGAGGCGCTCGCGTGCTTCGATCCCTCGCTCGGTGGTTCGAGCACGACGACTGCCACGGCGTTCGGCGGCAACGTCTCTTCGGCGGCATGCACGATGGAGCGCCGTTCGCCGGGGCGGTCCTCGATCACCACGGGCAGGATGCCGGTGGCCCGGGCGACGGCACCAACCACAGCGGCTGCCGATGACGACGCGGTGGTGGCGAGGACGGCGACGGAGCGCCGAGCGGCACGACTCCGCGACGAACGCGGCTCGCCGCCGAGGGAGGCGGGCTGCTCGCGGTCGGGGATGGTGAGACGCAGTCGCTCGAGCCACTCGACTTGGTGCCGGAGCTGTCCGTGGAGCAGATCGACTTGGCTCTCGATCGCCGCCGTCTCCGCCGGCACGACGAACGGCTCGGCGACGCCGGCGAAGGCGTCGGCGACGCCGCGATCCTCGAACCGCTCGGTCAGGAGTTCACGAGTGACTGCGCTCCATTCGGTGAGCTCGCCGACCAGACGGGACACGCCGGCCCGGTCGCGCACCTCACGGCGCAGTAGGTTGTGGCCGCGGGCGATGCGAGCGGCGACGTTGTGGTCGGTGACCAGGTGTGACGCGGTCAACGCAGACGGCGGTATGTCCTCGAACCCGACAGAGCTGCCGGATGACTCGGCCATGGTCGTTCACCTCAGGAGTGAGGACAGGTTCGTTGTGACCGGTAGGCGGGCTCATCGTCGCATGAAATCGAGGCCGAGGCGCGGACCGAGGCGCCCCGGACCGGGTCCCCCACGGCGGTAAGGTGGCTAGGACGCGACAACGGAGTCGCGCAAGGGAGACAACGGTGTCCGACACAGCCGAGCGTACGCGGCAGGTCGTCGACCTGGACCGCGTGGTCATCCGCTTCGCGGGCGACTCGGGCGACGGCATGCAGTTGACCGGTGATCGGTTCACGTCCGTGAGCGCGATGTTCGGCAACGACCTCGCCACACTTCCCGAGTTCCCGGCCGAGATCCGTGCGCCGGCAGGCACGCTGGCGGGCGTCTCGGCCTTCCAGATCCACATCTCGGACCACGAGATCACGACGCCGGGCGACGCGCCGAACGTGCTCGTGGCGATGAACCCTGCCGCGCTGCGCAGCGAGCTGCCCCGCGTCGAGCCGGGCGGCACCGTCATCGTCAACTCGGACACGTTCGAGGAGCGCAACCTGGCCAAGGCCGGATACGCGGCCAATCCGCTCGAGGACGGGAGCCTCAAGGGCTACACCGTCTTCGAAATCCCGATGACGTCGATGACGAAGGAAGCCGTGACACCCCTCGGCGTCAAGCCCCGCGACGCCGATCGGTCGAAGAACTTCTTCGCGCTCGGGCTCGTCTCGTGGATGTACACGCGGCCGGTCGACCCGACCTTGCGCTGGATCAACGAGCGGTTCGGCAAGAACCCGCAAGTGGCCGACGCGAACACGGCCGCCTTCAAGGCCGGCCATTCCTTCGGTGAGACCGCGGAGCTGTTCGACCATCCGTACAACGTGAAACCGGCCACCCTCGAGCCGGGCACCTATACCAACGTCACCGGCAACACCGCGCTGGCATGGGGCATCGTGGCCGCGAGCCAGCTGGCCAAGCTGCCGGTGTTGCTCGGCAGTTACCCGATCACGCCCGCCTCGGACATCCTGCACGAGCTGTCGAAGCACAAGAACTTCGGCATTCGGACGCTGCAAGCGGAGGACGAGATCGCCGGCATCGGCGCCGCACTCGGCGCGGCCTTCGGTGGGCACCTCGGCTATACGACGACGAGCGGGCCGGGGATGGCGCTGAAGTCCGAGACCATGGGCTTGGCCGTCAGTCTCGAACTGCCGCTCGTGGTCATCGACATCCAGCGGGGCGGACCGTCCACCGGCCTTCCCACGAAGACCGAGTCCGCGGACCTCTTGATGGCGATGTACGGCCGGCACGCCGAGTCACCCCTGCCGATCGTGGCGGCAAAGAGCCCGTCCGACTGCTTCTTCGCCGCCATCGAAGCGACGCGCATCGCGTTGCGGTATCGCACGCCGGTGATCCTGCTGTCCGACGGTTACCTCGCCAACGGTTCGGAGCCGTGGCGGTTGCCGGACATCGGACAGTTGCCGGACATCGCCGTCGAGTTCGCCACCGAGCCCAACCAGGTCGACGAAGACGGCAATCCGGTGTTCTGGCCGTACCTGCGAGATCCCGAGACGCTGGCGCGACCGTGGGCCGTGCCGGGGACACCCGGCCTGACGCACCGGATCGGCGGCATCGAGAAGGAAGAAGGGTCCGGCAACATCAGCTACGACCCCGACAACCATGAGTTCATGGTCAGGCTGCGGGCGGCCAAGGTCGCCGGCATCGCGAACGACATCCCCGATGTCGACGTCGAGGGTGACGCCGACGGAGCCGAGTTGCTCGTCGTCGGCTGGGGCTCCACGTGGGGTGCCATCGACGGCGGCATGAACCGGGTCCGCGCCCGCGGCCACAAGATCGCCCACGCCCACCTGCGGCACCTGAACCCGTTCCCTCGCAATCTGGCGAGCGTGCTCCAGAGCTACCCGAAGGTGCTCGTCCCGGAGATGAACCTCGGGCAACTGTCACGGCTCATCCGCGCGGAGTTCCTCGTCGACGCCCGCTCGGTGAGCAAGGTGCAGGGCACACCGTTCACAGCAGGCGAGCTCGAGAACGCCATCCTCGACGAGCTTGGAGTTGCCGCACAGTGAGCACCACCGACATCCCCACGACCACTCGCAAGGACTGGATGAGCGACCAAGAGGTTCGCTGGTGTCCAGGTTGTGGCGACTACTCCATCCTGTCGGCGCTGCAGTTGCTGATGCCCGAGCTCGGCGTACGGCGCGAGGACACGGTCTTCATCTCGGGTATCGGTTGCGCAGCGCGATTTCCGTACTACATGAACACCTACGGCATGCACGGCATCCACGGCCGCGCGCCGGCGATCGCGACGGGGTTGGCGATGGCTCGCCCTGATCTCGACATCTGGGTGATCTGCGGTGACGGCGACGCGTTGTCGATCGGCGGCAACCACCTGATCCATGCGCTGCGTCGCAACATCAACCTGAAGATCCTGCTGTTCAACAACCAGATCTACGGCTTGACGAAGGGTCAGTACTCGCCGACATCCGAGATCGGCAAGGTGACGAAGTCGACACCGTTCGGTTCGCTCGATCATCCCTTCAACCCGTTGTCGGTCGCGCTCGGTGCGGAAGCGTCGTTCGTCGCTCGCACGCACGACATGGATCGCCAGCACATGATCGAGACGTTCCGTCGGGCGCACGACCACCGGGGCGCCGCGTTCGTGGAGATCTACCAGAACTGCAATGTCTTCAACGACGGCGCCTTCGAAGAAGTCACGAGCAAGGAGAAGCGGGCGGACATGCTGATCTCGTTGCAACATGGGCAGCAGATCCGGTTCGGTGCGGACAACGAGAAGTGCGTGGCCATCGACAACCAGGGCAACCCGCGGCTCGCGCTCCTTGCCGAGGTCGGCGAGAGTGCGGTGCTCGTCCATGACGAAGCCCGTGAGGATCCGAGCCTCGCGTTCATGTTGTCGCGTCTCGCTCGCGGGCCGCATGAGCCGACGCCGATCGGTGTCTTCCGGGCCGTCACGCGTCCCGAATACGCCGAAGCGACGTCACAGCAACTCGCGGCAGCGGTCGAACAGAAGGGTTCCGGCGACCTCGGCGCGCTCCTGCACTCGGGTGCGACCTGGACGATCTGACGGCGTCAAGCGAGGGAGCGAAACACCGTCCCCGTTCGCGGCTTCGGCCAGAAGAACGTCGACTTCGGCGGCATCCTGTCGCGGGCGTTGGCGGTGACGGCAATCTGCTCCACGGTCGGCGGGCGGAGCAACACTCCGGCGTCCGCTTCGCCTCGTTCGACTGCGCGCACAACGTTGGCGACGCCGTGCTGGAACGTGACGTCGTGCGCCGGCAACGTAGCCAGCGCTTTGTCGAGACGGTCCGAGTCCAGGTCCCGTGACGCCGGGAATGCATCTGCCTTCGGCCGGAGCAACCGGACGCCGTCCGGATGCACGATGACGAGCCCGCCATGATCCGCCATGCGGTCGCGAATCGAGTCGCTCATCGGACCGATGTCGACAACCTCGAAGAACGGTTCGAGAGCGGCGAGGAAGTCGAAGTCGTGGGGAAGCCCGCGCAACAAGCGGTGGATGGGCTGGACGGTGAGTTGGTCCTCGACGAGCTCGACCACGTAGCACAGGGTCGCGTCGGCGCCGGCCAGGTCGGGGCGCTCGCGTCCGAACGTGAGACACGTCTCGTAGCGGTGATGACCGTCGGCGATCACGACCGGCGCGGAGGAGACCGTCTCGACCACCACGTCGACCACGGTTTCGTCGGTCAGCTGCCACAGCTCGTGGCCGACGCCGTCGTCGTCCCCCCACGAACCGATCGTGCGCGCGCCGGAGGGATCGAGGAGCTTCGAGAGCCCATTGGCGAGCGACAGGACCCAGACCGGCGACAGGTTTGCAGTCGTGGCGCGTAGCAGCTCGAGCCGGTCACTCTTGGCCTTCGGGGTCGTGTGCTCGTGCGGGAGCACGTGACCAGCTCCAGGGGGCTCGAGTCCGAGCGCGCCGATGACACCGAGCGTGCTGTGCCGGCGTCCGGCCTCGTCGACGAAGGTCATGCGATAGAGGTACAGCGAAGGACCGTCCGTCTCGAGGACGCCTTCAGCGAACCATCGACGAAACGTCGCCGCAGCTTCGGCATACCGGTCGTCGCCACCTTTCGGGAGGTCGACGCGCACCACGTTGTGCAGGTCTCTCTCGGCCAGGCGCTGCCTCTCCTCGGCGTCGATCACGTCGTAGGGCGGAGCGGTGACGAGTCCGAGATCGTCGTGCGCGTACCGGATGCCGGGGAACGAGGAGAAGCGCGGCACGCGTCGATACTGGCATGACAGGCTCGCGCTCCTTGAACTGGGTGCTCGATCTCGACGGTGTGGTGTGGCTCGGCGACACGCCGATCCCTGGCGCGGCGAGAGCGGTCACCCAACTGCAGGAGCGCGGCGACATCGTCGTCTTCGTCACCGACAATTCGTACCTGCCCGTCGGTGACGTCGAGGCGAAACTGTCCCGGCACGGAATCGCCGCGGTCGGTGCGGTGATCTCGTCCTCGATGGCGGCGGCAGAGCTCGTGGAGCGCGGCGAGCGCGTGTTGGTGTGCGGCGGTCCGGGAGTCGTCGAGGCGCTCGAAGGACGCGGTGCCCTGCCGGTCGCCAACGACATCGAACTCGACGCGCCGGTCGACGCAGTGATCGTGGGCTTTCACCGCGACTTCGACTACGAGCGGATGCGACGCGCAGCAGACGCTGCCGCGCAGCGGCGCTCGTCTCGTGGCCACGAACGACGACGCGACCTATCCGACCGCGGATGGCCCCATACCCGGTGCCGGCTCCATCCTCGCCGGGGTCCAACGCGCGTCAGGAGCGAACGCCGTCGTCGCCGGCAAGCCCTATGTGCCGATGGCAGATCTGCTCCGACAGCGCCTCGGAGAATCCGCCACCGTCGTGGGTGACCGGCCCGACACCGATGGCCGGCTGGCACGCGTTCTCGGCTATCGCTTCGCGCTCGTCCTCACCGGGGTCACGGCTCGTGACGATCTCGCGATGGTGGAACCGAGGCCCGATACGGTCGCGCCTGATCTCGCAGCGCTGGTAGACGCCTATATCCGCCGATAGACGGGCTGGTTCCGGCGTCGCCACCACTGCGTATTGCGCACGAGCGCGGCCACCACCACGCCGAACGCGAACCCGCCGACGTGTGCCATCCACGCGACGTCACTCCCCGGTCCCGTGAAGAACTGAAGGACGAACCAGACCGTCAACACGACCCAGGCCGGCAGTTCGAACGGAAAGATGAAGAAGATCAAGAACACCGTGAGCACACGGGCCGCGGGAACCACACGAGGTACGCGCCCATGACGGTCGCGATCGCGCCGGAAGCGCCGATGACCGGAACAGTGCTGTTCGGGTCTGCGGCGACCTGAGCGGCCAACGCGACTGCACCGCCCACGAGGTACAGCAGCAGGTAGAAGAACCAACCGAGCTTGTCCTCGACGTTGTTACCGAACACCCACAGGAACAGCATGTTGCCGCCCAGATGCAGCCAGCCCCCATGCAGGAACATCGACACGAGCACCGACAGCGGCACGTTCTTGTCCGGGAACACCTCCGGGCTCCGCCTCTCGGTGCAGGTGTCGCTCACGATCTCGCGTTCGGTGAGCGGGTGTCCTTGTGTGAGCTCGCACGGGATCGCGGCATGCTCGTAGGTGAGCCTCGTGTCGTCCTGTTGGCCGAGCGTGCCGCCCTTCTGGATCAGGAGGAAGACGGCGACGTTCATGATGATGAGCGCGATCGTGATGGCGGGCTTTCGAACCGTCGGGTTGCTATCCCGCAGCGGCAGCACGCGCGCAGGCTACGGCTGCGTGCTCCTGTGACTGTGCTGCGAACTATTGCAAGCGCGGCCGCATTCGGGGATAGGCTGCCCGAATGGCGCAGAACGACCTCTTCAGGCGGTGGCTCGACGCTGGGATGCAGTTCTCACAGATGACGCAGCAACGCGCTGAGGCATTGGTCCGCGATCTCGTGCGAGCAGGCGAGGTACAGGCGGAGCAGACGCAGACGCTCGTCAACGAGCTCGTCGAGCGCAGCAGGCGCAACACGGAACGACTCGTCGAGCAGATCCGCACGGAGGTGCGTCGCCAGACGGATGCCGCCGAGGCGACGAGGAAGGACGTCGTCGCGCGGTTGCAGTCGCAGATCGACGACCTTCGAAGGCAGATGCCCGGCCCGACGAAGCGCCCGACGAAGAAGGCTGCGGCCAAGAAGTCTGCTGCCAAGAAGAAGGCCGGTGCGAAGAAGGCGGCCAAGAAGAAGAAGGCTGCGAAGAAGAGCTGACACGGCGACGCGACGGCGCCTCGACACCGAACTCGTTCGGCGAGGATTGGCCGACAGTCGCGCGCACGCCGCTGAGGCAGTTGCTTCCGGTCGCGTGATCGTCGGCGGGGCGCCGACGACCAAGCCGTCCCGTCTCGTCGCGCCCGGCGAACCGATCGAGTTGCTCGGCCCGCGGCGGCGATTCGTGAGCCGCGGTGGCGACAAGCTCGACGCCGCGCTCGACGAGTTCGCCATCGACGTGCTGGGCGCTCGCGCACTCGATGCCGGCGCGTCGACAGGCGGTTTCACCGACTGCTTGCTGAAGCGGGGCGCCGCACATGTCATCGCCGTCGATGTCGGTCACGGACAACTCCACGAGCGGCTTCTCGCCGACGAACGCGTCGAGCTGCGAGACCGCACGAACGTGCGCTCGCTCGACGCGGGCATCATCGGGGGACGGGTCGACATCGTCGTCGCCGATCTCTCCTTCGTCTCCCTGCGTGTCGTCGCGCCCGCGCTGCTGGCCTGCGTGCGCCCGGGAGGCGATCTCGTGCTGCTCGTGAAGCCGCAATTCGAATCCACTCGACAGGAGGCAGCGAAGGGCAAAGGGGTGATCAGGGACGAGGCGGTGCGTGCCCGGGTGCTCGACGAGGTGATCGCCGCGCTCGCTGCCCTGGGCGCGGCAATCATGGGGACGATGGTGTCGCCCCTGACCGGTGCCGATGGCAACGTCGAGTACCTCGCACACGTTCGGAAGCAGTGATGGCCACGGTCGCGCTGATCGTCCATGCCGAGCGGCTCCAGGCGATCGAGCTCGCACGCGCCGGCGCCCGATGGCTGATCGATCGCGGCCACGAGGTCCGGCTGCCCAAAGGGGACGCCGGGATCGTCGGATTGGCCGACTTGGGCGTGGCCGAAGGAGAGCTCGCGCAAGGTCTCGACCTCGCCGTCAGCCTCGGAGGGGACGGCACGATGTTGCGCACCGTCGATCTCGTAGCCGCCGACGGCACACCGGTACTCGGCGTCAACGTCGGACAACTCGGTTATCTGGCGCACGTCGAGCCGGTGGACATGCAGAGCGCCTTCGAGCGGTTCCTCGCGGGTGACTACGAGATCGAAGCGCGCATGATGCTCGACGTCCGAGTCGAGGCGAGCGGAGCCCGGGCGCTGGCGTTGAACGAAGCGGTGCTCGAGAAGACGCCCATGGGCCACACAGTTCGCCTGTCGGTCTCGATCGACGACGTCTTCTGGACGACATACGCGGCCGACGGGCTCATCGTGGCCACACCCACGGGCTCGACTGCGTACTCGCTTTCGGCGCGCGGTCCGATCGTTGCACCGGACCTCCGGGCGCTCGTGCTGACTCCGGTGTCGCCACATCAACTGTTCGACCGGGCCATGATCTTCAGCGATCCCACACGCTTGCGTCTCGAGGTGTGCGGTCAGCGCACGGCCACGCTGTCCGTCGACGGACGGAACCTCGGCGAGCTGCATGAAGGAGAGGCGGTCGTGTGCACGGGCGCCGAGTACTCCGCGCGCCTCGTGACGTTCGGCAAGCGTGATTTCCATCGGACCTTGAAGTCGAAGTTCCACCTGAACGATCGCTGATGCTGGTCGAGCTGGGGGTCACCGATCTCGGTGTGATCGACGGGCTGCGGCTCGTGTTCGGACCGGGGATGACGGCCCTCACCGGCGAGACCGGAGCCGGCAAGACCATGCTCGTCGAGGCGATCGAGCTGCTCGTGGGGGGTCGTGCGGACCCGATGCTCGTGCGACCGGGGGCAGCGGAAGCCACGGTCGAAGCACGGTTCGCGATCGACGACGAGGAGGTGGTCCTCACGCGTGTCGTTCCGCGTGACGGGCGTTCTCGGGCGTACTTGAACGGCAGATTGGCCACGGCGGCCACGCTCGCGGACTTTGGCGAGCGATTGGTCGACCTGCACGGCCAGCACGTGCATCAGTCACTGCTCGGCGCGCCGACCCAGCGTGCCGCGCTCGACGCGTTCGGTTCGGTCGATCTTGCGCCACTCCGCGAGGCGCGCGGCGAGACGGCGCGCGTCGAAGCTGCGCTCGGCGAGCTTGGAGGTGACGCGCGGTCACGAGCGCGTGAGAGCGACCTCCTTCGGTTCCAAGTGGACGAGCTGGAACGAGCTCGGCTGACCGATCCTGACGAGGACGAGCGGCTGGCGGTCGAGGAGGACGAGCTCGCAGGCGCAGTCGCGCACCGCGAGGCTGCGGCCGTCGCGCGGGCCGCGCTGCGCGACGACGGTGGCGCGATCGACGCGCTGGGGCTGGCAGTTGCCGCAGTGTCGGGCCGCCTGCCGTTCGCAGACGTCGAAGGTCGGTTGCGATCGGTTGCCGCGGACCTGGCAGACGCGAGCGACGAGCTGCGGACGATCGGAGAGCGCATCGAGGACGATCCCGAACGCCTCGTGGCGGTACGGGAACGGCGCCAGCTCTTGCACGACCTGCGCCGGAAGTACGGCGAAACGCTCGCCGAAGTGCTCAGGTACCTGGACGAAGCCCGCGCCCGCGTCGATGAGCTCGAGACCTACGAGACGCGAGCGGCTGCGCTCGACGCCGAGCGAACGGCCGCACTCGACCGGGTCACGGTGGAAGCTGCGGCTGTCGGTGCCGCCCGGCGAGCAGCCGCGCCAAAGCTGGCGTCAGCCGTCGAGCGCGAGCTCGTCGAGCTTGCAATGGCCAAGGCGAAGGTCGGGGTGGACGTCGGCGACGACGATCCCGGCGACGAGATCGCGTTCTTGCTGGCCGCCAACCCCGGAGGGCCGCTGCTGCCGTTGAACAGGGTCGCATCGGGCGGTGAGTTGGCGCGGGCCATGCTCGCGCTGCGTCTTGTCCTGCTCGACAGACGCGATGACAGTGGCCCACCGACGCTCGTGTTCGACGAGGTGGACGCGGGGGTCGGTGGCCAAGCGGCCGTTGCCGTCGGTCGTGCTCTCGCGACGCTCGGAACGTCCCGCCAGGTATTGGTCGTCACCCACCTTCCCCAGGTCGCGGCAAATGCCGACACGCAGGTCGCCGTGACCAAATCGACCGCTCGAGGAAGGACGACCGCCAGGGCGGCGACGCTCGAGGACACAGACCGGGTGATCGAGCTCTCGCGGATGTTGTCAGGCTCTCCTGACAGCTCGACAGCCCGTGACCACGCCGCCGAACTGCTCGAGGCTGCGCGCCGGCGTTGACCCGAGCATCCCGGGAAGCGAGGACCCCGCGCGATATGATGGTGTCCCGTGACGAAACATGTATTCGTGACGGGTGGGGTGGCTTCCTCGCTGGGGAAGGGCATCACGGCGTCGTCGCTGGGCCGCTTGCTGAAGACGCGAGGGCTGCGCGTGACGATGCAGAAGCTCGACCCTTACATCAACGTCGACCCCGGCACGATGAACCCGTTCGAGCATGGCGAAGTGTTCGTGACCGACGACGGAGGCGAGACCGATCTCGACCTCGGCCACTACGAGCGCTACATCGACGAACGTCTTTCGCGAGACTCGAACGCGACGACCGGCTCGATCTACTCGGCCGTGCTCGCGGCCGAGCGACGCGGTGACTACCTCGGCAAGACCGTGCAGGTCATCCCGCACATCACCGACGAGATCAAGCGACGAATCAACAGGCTCGTCGCGGAGGAAGTCGATGTCGTCATCACCGAGATCGGCGGCACGGTCGGCGACATCGAGATCCTTCCGTTCCTCGAAGCGATCCGGCAGTTCCGGCTCGACGTCGGCCGCGAGAACGTGTGCTCCGTCCACGTCACCCTCGTGCCCTTCATCGGACCGTCGGGCGAACAGAAGACCAAGCCCACCCAGCATTCGGTCACCGAGTTGCGGGCGCGCGGCATTCAGCCCGACGCCATCGTCTGCCGCAGCGAGCGGGCGTTGTCCGAGGGTTTGAAGCGCAAGATCTCGAATCTCTGCGACGTGCCCGTGAACGCGGTCGTCAACTGCGCGGATGCGGCCAACATCTACGAGATCCCGCTCATCCTCCACGACGAAGGCCTCGACACCGTCGTCTGCAAGCATCTCGGCCTGCCGGACACCGCGCCGGACCTGTCCGCGTGGGAGGCGCTCGTCGAGCGGGCCGAGGCCGCGGTCAAGCCGGTTCGCATCGGCCTCATCGGCAAGTACGTCAGTCTTCAGGACGCGTACCTGTCCGTCGTCGAGGCGCTCAAGCACGGCGGCTTCCACCATGGCGTCGACGTCGAGATCGATTGGATCTCGGCAGAAGACGTGGAAGGCCTCCTCGCCGCGGGAAGGCTGCGCGACCTCGACGGCATCGTCATTCCCGGCGGCTTCGGCGAGCGCGGTGGCGAAGGCAAGATCGCGGCTGCGGGCTACGCCCGCGAGCACAACATCCCGTGTCTCGGGCTCTGTCTCGGCATGCACGTGATGACGGTCGACTTCGCTCGCAACGTCACCGGTCTCGCCGGCGCCAACACCAGTGAGTTCGACCCGCAGACGCCCCACCCCGTGATCGATCTGCTCGAGAGCCAGCGCGAGGTCATCACGAAAGGCGGCACGATGCGGCTCGGCGCGGTACTTCGCGGAGCTGGTACCGGGCTCCATCGTGGCGCGCGCCTACGGCGAGCGGGTCGTGTCCGAGCGGCACCGCCACCGCTATGAGTTCAACAACAAGTACCACGCGAAGCTCGAGGCGGCGGGACTGCGCTGCTGTGGTTTCTCACCCGACGGCCGGCTCGTCGAGTTCGTCGAGCTCGTCGGCCATCCGTTCTGGGTCGGCACGCAGGCCCATCCCGAGTTCAAGAGCCGGCCGGACCGTCCGGCGCCTCTGTTCCGTGAGTTCATCGGAGCCGCGCTCACGCGCGCCGAGGGCCGCAACCCCCACCTCTTCCTGAGCGACGAGATCCGAGAACCCGTCGTCAGCCTGTCCTGACTCCGTGACGGAGTTCGGCAAGATCAGCGAACGCGAGATCCATCGCGGCCACGTCATCTCGACCGCAGTCGGGACGTTCGTCGCGCCGGACGGCACGGAATTCGAACGCGACGTCGTGCACCATCCCGGCGCGGTGTCGATCGTGCCGCTGCTCGAAGGAGGCACGGTCGTCCTCGTCCGGCAATACCGGGCCCCCCTCGACGGCTATCTGCTCGAGATCCCGGCGGGCAAGCGGGACGTGGCGAACGAGGAACCGATCGTCACCGCCCGACGCGAGCTCGCCGAAGAGATCGGCATGACCGCAGATCACGTCGAGCTGCTTGCCGAGTTCTACAACTCGCCCGGGTTCTCCGACGAGCACTCCTACGCCTTCCTCGCACGCGGGTTGCACGAGACGCCCATGCAGCGCGACGGGATCGAGGAGCAGTCGATGGTGATCGAGCGCGTACCGCTCACCGTCGTCCCTGCCCTGATCCAGGCCGGGGAGATCACGGACGCCAAGACGATCATCGGGCTGATGATGACCCGCGAACGCCTGGCCAATCCGCCTCCGACGGTGACGTGACCGACATCGATGCCGTCGAGACGCCGCTCGAGGTCGAGGACTTCCTGAACTGGCTCGCGGCCGCGCGAGGACGGTCGGACAACACGCTCAAGGCCTACCGTCGTGACCTACGGGGGTACGGCGCCTGGTTGAGCGACCGGGGCACGTCGCTCGCCGACGTCAGCGAGGCCGACATCACGGCGTTCATCGGTCACCTCCGGGCGCAGGGCAAGGCGCCGTCCTCGGTGGCGAGGATGACCGTGGCGGTGCGCTCGCTGCACCGGTTCCTCTGTCTGGAGGACAATGCGGACCTGGATCCAGGGGCAGCGGTGGAGGCGCCACGGGTGCCCGCGAGCCTGCCGAAGGCGCTGACCGAGGAGGAGGTCACGACGCTCATCGAGAGCGTGAGCGGCTCCGAACCGGCGGACCTCCGAGATCGGGCGTTGCTCGAGGTGCTGTACGGAACGGGTGTTCGCATCTCCGAGCTCGTCGGGCTGTCGCTCGCTGACGTCGATCTCGATGCCGCCCTGCTCCGCGCCTTCGGCAAGGGGGAGAAGGAGCGCATCGTTCCACTCGGTCGCCTCGCTCGACAGGCGCTGGCCGACTGGTACGACCGTGGCCGCCCGCGGATGGAGCCGAAGCGATGGGCCCGGCGCGATGACGAAAGAGCAGTGTTCCTCAACACGCGCGGAGGACGGTTGAGCCGGGCCGGAGCGTGGCTCGCCGTGAAGAAGCACGGCGAGCGGGTCGGGCTCGGTGAACGCCTGAGCCCGCACGTGCTGCGCCACTCGTGCGCGACCCACCTGCTCGAACACGGAGCGGACATCCGAGCGGTGCAAGAGCTGCTCGGTCATGCCTCGATCTCGACGACGCAGGTGTACACGAAGGTGACCACCGAGCGGCTCTGGCAGGTCTACGAGCGCGCCCATCCAAGGGCCAACAAGGTTGTCACGGTCCGTTAACCTGCTTCCGTGGCCAGCCCGACCGCCCTCGCAACGCTGCGCGCCCAACTCGAAGGCGAGCGCGCCTCGTTGCAGCATCAGCTCGAGGAGCTCCGGGCGTCAGGCGACAAGTCGCTGTCCTTCGACGAGAACTTCGCCGACTCCGGGCAGGTGGCTGCCGAGCGGGGCGAGACCCGGCTGCTGGCGGCGTCGCTCAGCGACCAGCTCCAGGAAGTCGAGCGTGCCCTACGCAAGTTCGACGCCGGCACCTACGGCAAATGCGAGACCTGCGGCGAGGAGATCGCCGAGGCCCGCCTCGAGGCGATGCCGGCAACGCGGTATTGCATCAACCACGCCTGAGCCGACGCCCTCATCCGCGCCGTCGCTCGACCGATGAGTTCTCGATGAGTTCCACGACTGCCCACCTGACGCGGCGCTTCTTCGGGTCGCTGCGTCCCGGCGGTCCTCGGCCGGCTGACGACGTGTGGGCCTGCTCGAAGCTCCTGCCGTCAGAGGCGGAGCTCTGGCGGCGGATGCAGGGCGCCGACCGGCGTCACGCAGTGGGCGTGGCGCGACAGGTGGAGCGGGCGCTCGGGGTCGAAGCCACGCGCCCGGTCCTCGCGGCAGCGCTGCTGCACGACGTGGGCAAGATCGAATCCGGCCTGAGGGTGTACGGACGTGTCGTCGCGACGTTGTGCGGGATGATCGCGGGCCGCGAAACGGCCAAGGAGTGGGCGCGCGGCCGCGGCTTCACCCGGGCGGTCGGCTTGTATCTGCTGCACCCGGACCTCGGCGGCGACCTGCTCGGAATGGCAGGAAGCGATCCGCTCACGGAGTCATGGGCGCGAGAGCATCACCGGTCGCCTGCGTCGTGGACTATCGATCCTCATGTCGCGGCAGCCCTCAAGGCCGCCGACGACGACTGAGACCATCGAAGAGCCGGCTACTTCTGTGTCGACTCAGCCACCACTTCGGTGGCCCATCCGACACAGAGCTGGACCCGTTTGGGTCTGTGTCGACTCAGCCACGTCTTTCGGTGGCTCAGCCGACAATGTGCGCGCCGGCGGGTCGCCGTCGGGATGTTCAGCCTTCGCCCCGCAGGACGAGTCCGATGTTGCGCTTGGCTCGTTCGAGCGTGACGGACGCAACTGCCTGCGCCTTCTCGGCCCCGTGATCGAGGATCTTGGCCACCGTGCCGCGATCGGCGGCAAGCTCGCGATAGCGGTCCTGAATGGGCTGGAGGAGCTCGGTCACGGCGTCTGCGGTGTCGGTCTTCAACGGGCCGTACTGCGTGTACCTGCTCGCGACGGCATCGGGTGATTCGCCGGTGCAGGCACCCAAGATCGACAGCAGGTTCGATACGCCGGGTTTGGTGTCGGGATCGAATCGAACTTCGGTGTCCGTGTCCGTCACCGCCCGCTTGATCTTCCTGGCAACCGACGCCGGCTCCTCGAGGATGAACACCGTGCCCGCCACCGAGGCTTCGGACTTCGACATCTTGTGCGTGGGCTCTTGCAGGTCCATCACACGTGCGCCGGCGGTGCGGATGGTGGCCTTCGGCACGGTGAACGTCGCGCCGTAACGGCTGTTGAATCTCTCGGCCACGTCCCGGGTGAGCTCGACGTGCTGTCGCTGGTCGTCGCCCACCGGCACCTCCTCAGTGTCGTAAAGGAGGATGTCGGCGGCCATCAAGGCGGGGTAGGTGAAAAGGCCAGCCGATACGAACTCGGCGCGACCGCGCTTGTCCTTGAACTGCGTCATCCGCCCGAGCTCGCCGTACGCCGTCGTACATTCGAGGAGCCACGCCAGTTCCGTGTGCTCGTGCACATGGCTCTGCACGAACAACGTGCAGATCTCGGGGTCGAGCCCGACAGCCAGGAACAAGGTGGCGAGCTCGATGGTGTGTTGCCGCAACTCGACGGGATCCTGCGGCATCGTGAGGGCGTGCAGGTCGACGACGCAGTAGTACGCGTCGGGGTTCTGGTCCGCGACCCAGTTGCGCAGGGCTCCGAGCAGGCTCCCGAGCGTCGCATCGCCCGTCGGCTGCATTCCCGAGAAGACCCTGGCCATCGGGGGATCGTACGGTGCCGGTGCCCATGCGCGGGCACGGATTTGGCCGCCGGTACGCTTGGCAGCCGTGCCATACGAGGTCCAGACCCCTGTGTTCGAGGGCCCTTTCGACCTCTTGCTGCACCTCATCCTGCGAGAGCAAGTCGACCTCTACGAGGTGAAGCTCACCTACATCGTCGACGCCTACCTCGAGGAGCTGGCCTGCCTCGAGCAGCTCGATCTGGACGTTGCCACCGAGTTCCTGCTCATCGCGGCGACGCTGGTCGAGCTCAAGTCGAAGCGGCTCCTTCCCGGCGAGGACGATGTCGACCTCGACGACGAGCTCGGGCTCTGGCACGAGCGCGACCTGCTGCTCGCCCGGTTGCTCGAGTGCAAGACCTTCAAGGACGCGGCCAACACGCTGCAGCGGCTCTCTGCTCAGGCCGCCCGCTCCTACCCGCGCACCGCGGGCTTGGAGGATCGGTTCCTCGAGATCGCGCCCGACCTGCTCGCCGGTGTCATCGCGGACGACGTCCGCGATGCGTTCCTACGAGCGGTCGCGCCCAAGCCCTTGCCTCGCGTCGACCTCGATCATGTGGCGCCGATCCGCGCGAGCGTGACCGACGCTGTCGAGGAACTGCTCGACGAGCTGCCGGGGGCAGGACGGATCACGTTCAGAGAGCTCACCGGTGGGTTGTTCGAACGGCTCGAAGTCGTCGTGCGGTTTCTTGCCGTGCTGGAGCTCTACAAGCAGGGCCTGGTCGAGGTCGAACAGTTCCGAACCTTCTCCGACATCACGATCACCTGGGTCGGCGGTGATCCGGCCTCCGTCGAGCACGGTGCATGGATGCATTCGCTCACGCTGGTCGACGGCTACGACGGATGAGAGCGACATGAATGCCGACGCACGCGCCATCGAGGCGATCCTCATGGTCGCCGAAGATCCTGTGGAACCGCACCTTCTCGCCCAACTGCTCGAAGTGCCGGCGAAGCGAGTCGAGGAGCTGTGCGGCGAGCTGCAGGCCGAGTACGACGACGAGCAGCGCGGCTTCGTCCTGGTGCGGGTTGCCGGTGGCTACCGGTTCCAGAGCCATCCCGATCTCGCGCCGTACGTCGAGCGCTTCGTTCTCGAAGGTCAGACTGCACGTCTGTCGACCGCCGCGCTCGAGACCCTGGCCATCGTCGCGTACAAGCAGCCCGTGAGCCGTGCGCAGGTGTCCGCCATCCGCGGCGTGAACGTCGACGGCGTGATGCGCACGCTGCAGCAGCGGGGCCTGATCGAGGAGACCGCTCGCGATCCCGGCCCGGGTCTCGCGCTGCTGTACGGAACCACACGCCTCTTCCTCGAGCGCCTCGGCCTCGACTCGCTCGACGACCTTCCTTCGCTGGGTGAGTTCGTCCCCGGATCCGAGGTCGTGGAGGCACTCGAACAGGGCCTCCGTCCCGACGCGCTCGATGCCGAGTGAGCGGCTGCAAAAGGTTCTCGCCCAGGCCGGCATCGGTAGCCGGCGTCAGTGCGAGGAACTGATCGAGGACGGCGCCGTCACCATCAACGGACGAATCGCGACGCTCGGCGACAAGGTCGATCCGGCAGTTGATCGCATCGAAGTCGACGGGGTGGCGATCGGCACGCGTCCCGGGCTTGTGTACTACCTCCTCAACAAGCCGCCCGGCGTTGTGACGTCGGCCGGCGATCCGCACGGACGCCCTAGCGTCACGGATCTCGTTCCGTCCGACCCTCGGGTCTTCCCGGTGGGCCGGCTCGATCAGGACACGGAGGGACTGCTGCTTCTCACGAATGACGGCGATCTCGCGCACCGGCTGACCCATCCGCGCTTCGGCGTGGGAAAGGAGTACCTCGCAGAGGTCGAGGGCGGTCCGTCGCGCGGCTCACTGCGCAGGCTCCGTGAAGGCGTCGACCTCGAAGACGGGATGACAGCGCCGGCAAAGGCGACGCTGGTGGAGCCGAACGTGGTCCGCATCACCATTCACGAAGGGCGCAATCGCCAGGTCCGCCGCATGTTCGAGGCCATCGGCCACCCTGTGATCAGGCTGGTACGGACGAGGATCGGTCCGATCGCGGACAGGCGGCTCGCGCCGGGGGAGTGGCGGTCGCTGGATACCGACGAGGTACGGGCGCTCGAGCGGGCTGCCTCAAACGATGCCACTACCTTGTGAGAATGCCTGCAGCAGTGCGAGCCCTGCCGCGCCGCGACCACCGTCGACCGCGACGAGCCAGAGCACATCACCGAGCGCGTGGTCGCCATGCTGCAGCAGCTGTTCGAGAGCAACGACGTCGATCACGACGACATCATCAGCATCCTGTTCACGACAACCGGCGACATCCACTCGATGTACCCACCGACGGCGGCCCGCACGATGGGGCTGGGCGACGTTCCCCTCATCGGCGCGCAGGAGATCGACGTAATCGGCGGAACGGGCAGGTGCATCCGCGTCATGCTGCATGTCACGACCGACCGAGCGCGCAGCGAGCTGCACCACGTCTACATCGAGGGCGCGAAGGGATTCCGCGACGACCTACCGGAGTGAAGCAGTGGCCGCATTGCGGGTCAACGTCATCGGCACCGGACTGATCGGTGGATCGATCGGTCTGGCGTTGCGCAAGCCGCGGCGTGCACGTTGCGGGATCAGATGCCGATGCGGCGCGGGCGCGTCGCCGCGCTCGACCTGCGTGCGCTGGACGAGATCGGTCTCGACCCTTCGGCCGACGTCACCTTCGTTGCAGTGCCCGTCGGCGCCATCCCAGGGGAAGTGTCGCGGGCGCTCGACTCCACGAATGGGTTCGTGACGGACGTCGGTAGCGTCAAGGCGTCGATCACCGACACCGTCGACTCGCCTCGGTTCGTCGGAGGACATCCGATGGCGGGCTCGGAGCAGGAAGGGGTCGAGGGCGCGGACGCCGACCTGTTCGAAGGCGCGGTGTGGGTTCTCACACCGACGGCTGCGACCGACGACGGCGCGTTCGCGTCCGTCCGATCCCTCGTCTCGTCGTTGGGTGCAGACGTTGTCGCGCTGGCGCCCGACCGGCACGATGCCCTCGTCGCGGTCGTCTCTCACGTGCCCCATCTGACAGCCGCGACATTGATGCACCTCGCCGACGAACGGGCCGAGGAGCATCGTGCGCTGCTGAGGCTCGCGGCGGGCGGGTTCCGCGATATGACCCGCATCGCCGCCGGCCACCCAGGCATCTGGCCCGACATCTGCGCCGAGAACCGGACCGCGATCGTCGAGATGCTCGACCGCCTCATCGCGGGGCTGGGCGACATGCGCGCCGCGGTCGAGAAGTCCGACCGCGAAGCGCTGCTGTCGGTGCTCGAACGCGCGCAACTCGCCCGTCGCAACCTTCCCGCACGAGTCGCGCGACCCGATCAGCTGTGTGAAGTCCGCGTGCCAGTGCAGGACCGCGCCGGCGTGCTGGCCGACGTCACCACGCTCGCCGCCGAACTCGATGTGAGCATCGCCGACCTCGAGATCGCGCACTCGAGCGAAGGCGAGCGCGGGGTGTTGATCCTGCTCGTGCCGGCCGAGCGAGCGGAACGTTTCCAGGGTGGTCTGCTCGCACGCGGCTACCGGCCAGCGGTCCGTACGCTCGAATGACCGTGGCTCGCGTCATCACACCCTTGGCCGGCGGATTCGATGCCGTCGTTCGCGTTCCCGGATCGAAGAGCATCACCAATCGCGCGATCGTGTGCGCAGCGCTCGCAGACGGGACGAGCAGCCTCGAGGGCGCGCTGTGGGCGGACGACACGGAGGCGATGGCCGCGTGTCTGCAGGCCCTCGGTGTCGAGGTCGATGTCGACGTGGACACTGAACGGATCGTCGTCGACGGGTGCGGTGGCGCGCTGCCAGCGGCGAGCGCGCGTCTCGACGTCCTTCTATCGGGCACGACGGCGCGGTTCATCGCCCCTGTCGCCAGCACCGGACACGGACGCTATGAGATCGACGGGGGACCGCCGATGCGTCTCCGACCGATGGGTCCGCTGATCCACGCGTTGCGAGCCCTCGGCGTCGCCGTCGAGGAGACCGGGGAGCCCGGTCATCTTCCGCTCGTGGTGGACGCCGACGGCGTCGAAGGTGGACACGTCGCGCTGTCGGCTGACGTGTCGAGCCAGTTCCTGTCGGGTGTGCTGCTGGCGGCCCCGTACTTCGCGAAGGGAGTCGACGTCGAGCTCACGACTGGCCTCGTGTCGGCTCCGTATGTCGAGCTCACCCGTTCGGTGATGCGAGCGTTCGGTGTCGAGCCGCAGGGTCTCGTTGTGGTGCCGGGTCGCTATCGCGCTCGCACGTTTTCCATCGAGCCCGACGCGTCAACGGCTTCGTACTTCTTCGCTGCCGCCGTCGTGTCTGGCGGCCGCGTTCGGATCGACGGTCTCGGCACGACCAGCTCCCAAGGTGATCTCGCGCTCGTCGACGTGTTCGCCTCGATGGGTGCCACGGTCGAACGAGATGCCGAGATCGACCGCGGTTGCAGGCAGCGGAACGTTGCACGGTGCGACCGTCGACCTCCGTCACTTCTCGGACATGGTCCCGACGCTCGCGGTCGTCGCCGCGTTGGCGGACAGTCCGACCACCATCACCGGGGTCGGCTTCATCCGTGGCAAGGAGAGCGACCGCATCGATGCCGTCGTGACCGAACTGCAGCGGTGCGGCATCGACGCCGTCGCCGACGACGACGGCATGACCATCGCTCCCGGGATGCCGCATGGTGCGGTGATCGAGACGTATGACGACCATCGCATCGCGATGGCGTTCAGCGTGCTCGGGCTCCGCGTGCCCGGTATCGAGATCACCGATCCCGGTTGCGTCGCCAAGACGTTCCCGAAGTTCTTCGACATGCTGGATCGTCTGCGCGAGGCCGGTTAGCGGTCTCGTAGGGTGGCCGCAGCATGAGGGTCATCGCCATCGACGGACCTGCCGGGTCGGGAAAGTCAACGGTCGCCCGCCGCCTGGCCGATCGCCTCGGACTCGGATACCTCGACACCGGCGCCATGTACCGAGCTGTCGCCTTCGACGCGTTGCGCTGCAATGTCGACCCAGAGGACGCCGAGCGCGTGGCCCTGCTCGCGCCGCGAGCTCGAGCTCGACGTCGACGACGGCAAGGTGGTGGTGGACGGGACGGATGCCACGGTGGAGATCCGAGGGCCGGAGGTGACTCGGGCGGTCAGCATCGTCGCTGCGAACGCCGCTGTTCGGGAAGAGATGCGATTCCGCCAGCGCGAATGGGTGATGAAGCACGACGGTGGCGTGATCGAGGGCCGCGACATCGGCACGGTCGTGTTTCCCGACGCGGATCTCAAAGTGTTCCTCACGGCTGCACCCGAGACGCGAGCTCGTCGGCGCGCGCTCGAGGTTTCCCAGCTCGACTACGAGACGGTCGCAGCGGACCTGGCGCGGCGGGACGCGCTCGACCAAGGACGCGATGACAGCCCGCTCGCCGAAGCGCCCGACGCCGTCACTGTCGACACGACCGATCGGTCCGTCGACGACGTGGTCGACGAGTTGCTCATGAGGCTCGGCGATGGCCACTGAGACGAAGACAGCAGCCTCCAAGCCGCTCGGTCCGGTCGCGCGCGTCGTCTACAGCATCATCCGAGCTGCGATCCTCGGCGGCGCCAAGGTCCTCGGGCGGGTCGAGGTGCACGGCCGGGGGCACGTTCCCGCCGGCGCTTTCGTGCTCGCACCGGTCCATCGGTCGAACATCGACTTCGCGCTCGCGTCACTGGTCACGAAGCGACGCCTGCGCTACATGACGAAGGACTCTGTCTGGAAGAGCAAGGCGCTCGGCGGCTTCGTGTCGTTCCTCGGCGGCTTCCCTGTGAGCCGCGGCGCCGCCGATCGAGAGGCGTTGCGGACCTGTATCGACGTCATCCGGGCCGGTGAGCTGGTCGTGATGTTCCCCGAGGGCACGCGCCGTTCCGGTCCGGTCGTCGAGGAGCTGTTCGACGGGCCCGCCTACGTGGCCGCGAAGACACGGGTGCCGATCGTTCCGGTCGGCATCGGTGGATCCGAAGCGATGATGCCCAAGGGGTCCAGGCTCCTCAAGCCGTCCAAGCTCTTCCTCGTCATCGGCGAGCCACTCGATCCTCCCGCACCGAGCGAGGGGGGACGGGTTTCCCGGCGTGCCGTCAAGCAACTCACGGATCAACTACGCGCCGAACTTCAGAAGCTCTTCGACGACGCCCAATCCCGAGCCGCCAGTTCCGCGTAACGGCGTCAGAAGCGCTGCGGGCTCGCGAACACCTTTCGGACCTTGTCCTCGAAGTGCGACAGGGGAAGCGTGTCGTAGTCGGGGTCGAACGCGATCTGGTCCCACTCGTCGGCGAAGCGCTCGGCGAGGGCGAACTCGTCCGGCGTCAACTCGTCGCGATGCGTGTCGCGGCGTTCGGGTCGCCGCCGAAGTGGTGGTAGTAGTGCCGGCCCTGGAAGTCCTGGTGAACGAGGATCATGTTGTAGACCTCGTCGCGCACGTACGGGCGAAGGATCTCTGCCGCGATACGGGGATGGTTCGGCACGCTCACGGCCTTGCCGATGTCGTGGCACAGAGCAGCGACGACCACCTCGTCGTCCGCCCCAGCCCGCTCGGCGAGCGTCGCCGTCTGGAGACAGTGGGTGAGCTGGTCGGTGGCGAAGCCGTCGGTGATCTCCGAGAGCGACTCGAGCATGCCGAGCACGCGGTCCGCGACCCGACCCATGCTCTGTGATGTCTCGGCTCCGATGACCGCCCACTGCTCGGCGGTCGATTGATCCATGCGCGTGAACGTCGTGGCCATGACCATCCAGTCTGTCAGGCGAGGGCTTCGAGTACCTCGCTGGCGGCAAGCGTGCGGTCGTTGAGACGCGGACGGTCCTGTACCGAGCCGCCGAGCGACCACGTCACCGCCTGGTCGACCGCGGCCAGTAGCTCACGCAGCTCCGGTGGCGGCGGGAAGTACTCCTCCTCGGTCGTGATCGAGATCTCCTCCACGCCGCGCTCGGGCGCGAGTCGGGCGATCACCGCTTCGACGAGCTCCTCGGGCGCCGACGCCCCAGCAGTGACCCCGACTGTGCCCGAAAGCTCTGGCAGCTCCTCGGCGGCATTGATGCGGTGGACGGACGGGCATCCGGACTCGTGCGCGAGCTTCTCGAGAGCGCGGGTGTTCGACGAGTTCGCGGATCCGATCACGACGACCGCATCGCATTGCGCGGCGATCGCGGTCAGGGCTGACTGCCTGTTCGTCGTCGCGAAGCACAGATCGCTTCGGCCCGGTCGCCACATGCCCGGGAAGCGCGCCGCCGTCGCATCGAGCACGTCCGACCATTCCCGGTGCGACAACGTCGTCTGTGCGAGCAGCGCCACCGGCGCGTCGGACTCCGGCAATGCGTCGACGTCCTCGACCGACTGCACGAGGTCGATCGCCTCGGGCGCGACTGCCATGGTGCCAACTGCTTCTTCATGGCCTTCGTGTCCGACGTACACGATGCGGTAGCCCTTGCCGGCGCGCACCTTGACCTCGTGGTGGACCTTCGTGACGAGCGGGCAGACCGCGTTCACCACGAACCCGCCCGTGCCGCGAGCGGCTTCGACGACTTCAGGGGCCGATCCGTGCGCGGACAACATCACCGGCGCGCCCGGTGGCACCTCCGTGACATCGTCGACGAACACCACGCCGAGGCCCTCGAACCGCTTGACGACCAGCTGGTTGTGAACGATCTCGTGGTAGCAGTACACCGGCGGCTCGAACGCCCGCACCATCCACGCCAGCGCCTTGATCGCCATCTCGACCCCGGCGCAGAACCCTCGAGGCGCGGCCAGCAGGACTCGGTCGACGGGCACGGTCCCAGGCTACGGCTCGTATCCTTGGGTGGTGTCCGCCCCTCGAATCGTTGCTGTCGCGCCCGGATCCGCTTCCGCGCACGCAGGGCTCGAGGTCGGCGATGTGATCGTCGCCATGGACGGCCGGGCGCCGCGGGACATCATCGAGTACCGGTTCTTGGCCGACGCCGCTGACGTCGTCATCGACGTCGAACGGGGTGGTCTCGAGCGATCGGTGCACGTGGCGAAACGGGAGGGCGAGCCGCTCGGCGTCGAGGTTCACAGCGCTCTGTTCGACCAAGTGCAGACCTGCGACAACCACTGCGAGTTCTGCTTCATCTACCAACTTCCGCCTGGCCTCCGCCGCAGCTTGTACGTGAAGGATGACGACTACCGGTTGTCGTTCCTCTACGGGAACTTCACGACGCTGACCCGCTTCACCGAGGCCGACCTCGAGCGGATCGTCACCGAGCGCTTGAGCCCATTGAACGTCAGCATCCATGCCACCGATCCCGACGTCCGAGCATCGATGTTGCGCAACCGTCGTGGCGCGACGAGCCTGCGCTGGTTGCGCGCCCTGCTCGATCACGGCATCGAGGTGCACGCTCAGGTCGTCGTTTGTCCTGGCATCAACGATGGCGCGGTGCTGGACGACACCATGGTCGGCATCCTCGACCAGTTCCCCGAACTGTCGTCGGTGTGCGTGGTGCCGCTGGGCGTCAGCCGCTACTCGACCGAGTCGCGCATGCGCGGGCACACGCCTGACGAGGCGCGCGCGGTGGTCGAGTGCGTCGAGCGGTGGCAGGACGTGTTCTTCTCCGTGCTCGGCCGCCGACTCGTGTTCGCGGCCGACGAGTACTACTTGCTTGCCGCACGGACGTTCCCGCAGGCGGACGCCTACGAAGGGTTCCCCATGCATGAAGACGGGATCGGCATGGCGCGGATGTTCGAGGCCGAGTTCGAGGGACGCACGGACGGCGCAACCGGGCCGCGCGCTGGCTTCTTCGCGTGGGTCGAAGGCCGTCTGGACGGCACCGACTTCGAGCCGTACCGAGGTCCGCGTACCGATGCGCCGGTCTTCCTTCGGCCGTGCGCGAACGCCCCGGTCGGGATCATCACGAGTGAATACGGCACGCAGGTGCTGCAGCCAATCGTCGGGCGCCTCGGACGCGGCGACGTACGGGTCGTCACGATCGACAATCAGTACTTCGGTGGCAACATCGGCGTGACCGGGTTGCTGGTCGGTCAAGACATCGCGCGCGTCCTGAAAGACGAACCGTCCGGTCATCGGTACTTGTTGCCGGACGTGTGCTTGTCGGCCGGCCGGTTCCTCGACGGTTCGTCGCCCGCGGACCTCCCGCACCCCGTCGAGGTCGTGGCCACCGATGGCCAGGCACTGCGACGCGCCTTGGTGTGACGATGCCTTCGATCGCCATTGTCGGCCGTCCCAACGTGGGGAAGTCGACTCTCGTCAATCGCATCATCGGCCGCCGCGAGGCAATCGTCGAAGAGGAGCCGGGCGTCACACGCGACCGCAAGGAGGTCGATGCCGAGTGGCAGGGCCGGCACTTCACGGTCGTCGACACCGGCGGCTGGCTCCCCGGCGACAGCAGCAGCCTCGATCGCAAGGTCAGCCAGCAGTCCGAACGGGCGATGCGAGGTGCCGACGTCGTCCTACTCGTCGTCGATGCCAACGTCGGCGTGGCCGAGGAAGACGCGCGCGTCGCCGAGGTCCTTCGCACGCTCGTCTCGCCAGTGCTCGTCGTCGTCAACAAGGTGGACGACGCCAACCGCGAGGCCGCGGTATGGGACTTCATGCAACTCGGATTGGGAGAGCCGCTGCCGGTCAGTGCCCTCCACGGACGCGGCGCGGGCGATCTGCTCGACCGGATCGCGGCGCTCCTGCCCGACGACGAGGGATCAGACGACGAGGTCGATGTCGAGGGTGACGAGTCGCGCATCTTCGGCGTCGCCATCGTGGGCCGCCCGAACGTCGGCAAGTCCACATTGTTCAACCGGCTCGTCGGTGACGAGCGCGCCGTCGTACACGACCTTCCGGGAACGACGCGGGACACGATCGACACCGTCGTGGACACCGACGACGGTCCGATCAGGTTCATCGACACCGCCGGCATGCGCCGCCGGTCTCGCGTCGACGCGGCAACCGAGTACTACTCGCTCGTGCGGGCGCTCCAAGCCGTCGATCGGGCAGACGTCGCGTTGCTCCTGATCGACGCGTCCGAAGGTGTCACGGCGCAGGACCAGCGCCTCGCGGAGCGGGTGGACGCCGCAGGGTGTCCGATCGTCGTGCTCTTGAACAAGTGGGACGCGCTCGACGCCGACGATCGCGCTGCCGTGTTGCGTCAACTCGGACGCAAGCTGCACTTCGCAGGCGACATGATCGTCCTCAAGATCAGCGCGCTCACCGGCAAGGGCGTGCAGAAGCTCATCCCCGCGGTGGCGCACGCCATCGACGCGTACCACACCCGGGTGCCGACGAGACAGGTCAACGAGGTGATCCGAGCGGCGCAAGCATCGCAACCCGCGCCGCACGGCGGACGAGTCCTGTACGCGACACAAGGCGCAGCCGATCCTCCGACGTTCACCTTGTTCGCCAACAAGGAGTTGCCGCACACGTACCTGCGGTTCCTCGAGCGTCGGTTGCGAGAAGCGTTCGACCTCGGCGCGACCCCGATCAAGCTGCGAGTCCGCAGGCGCGACTGACGGCTGGCAGACTCCCGAGTCATGCCCCAGAATGTCCAACCCTTCGAGTTCTCCGACCCTGCGAAGCAGCTGCGCGCGTTCGTGTACGAGTTCTGGTGCGAGCACGGGCACGGACCGAATCTGCGGGCCGCGCACGACGGCACCGGCCTGGACCGGCGTGCCATCGTCCAGGCGTACAAGGAATTGCAGCTCGGCATCATCTGCGTGGTCGACCAAGACAGCCAGAACTGCAACGTCCTCAAGTTCCAGCCGTTCTCGAGCTTCCCGAGCCAGGTCGAGGTGTGGATCGACGGACGTTTCCACTCGTTTGCCGGTTGCGCGCTCGAATCGGTCGCCATCTCACGCATGCCACCGTTCGCCGGTATGGAACTGACGCTCAAGAGCTACTGCGCGTGCTGCCTCGGCCCTGTCGACCTGACCGCGAAAGACGGCGTCGTCACCCCCGCGAACCCGTCCACGCTCGTGCACGTGAGCACCTCGCCGTGGGACTGGAACAACAACGACATCGTCCACCAGTGCGACTCGATGAACTACGTGATCGACGCTGCGCATGCCGAACGGTACGAACGCATCATCAGCCGCCGTGGGGTCCTGCTCACGATCGAGCAGACGGCGATGTTCGTCAAGGCGACCGGCGACGAGCGGATGTGGAACCCCGACTGGGCTGCGGCGACGATCGATCCGAAGGCGGTGATCTTCGGCATGAAGCAACTCGGTGTCGATGTGAGCCCGTGGACGGGGGAGCGCTCGCCGGTCCCCACCTGACCTAGACGGTTCCGTAACGGTTTCGTACTGTCCAGCCAGTACGATTTGCGCCAGTCATGCACAGACCCGTCCTGGCTCTGGTCGCCGTGGCCTGCCTCATTGCAGCTGCGGTCTGGGGCCGCTCCACCCGCTACCTCCGGAAGGTCGAGCTGCGGGTCGAATCCGAGTTCGGCTCCGACAACGACGCGACTCGTCTCGCACGCGCCGCATTCCGTAAGGAGCTCCACACCACCGTTCTGTACGTGGTGCTGGCGATTGCGTCGCTCGCGGCCGCGGTCAGTGACCAGGACGACGCGGTGACGCTGTACGCGTTCATCCTCGGTCCCATCGCGCTCACGCTCATCTACGGGCGGGACTTCATCCGCGAGTCGCGCCTGTTCGAGGGACGGGCCATGCTGGAGCGGCGGGCCGAAGAGGTGCTGTCGCAGGAGGAGCTCGCGCCTCGCCGGTGGGCCGAGCGACTGGCACCGGACGACCTGCCCGACTTCGCGGGCTTCGAGGTCGGCCGCGTGTATCAACCGGGCGCCGGACTCATGGCGGGCGACTTCTACGACGTGTTCCGCGTCGCTCCGAGCCGGGTGGCAGCCGTGATCGGTGACGTGACCGGCCACGGCATCGAGCCCTCGATCACTGCATTCCAGGCCAAGTACCTGCTGCGGGTGTTCCTGCGCGAGTACCGCGATCCAGCGCAGGCCATCGAGCTGTTGAACGGGCAGATGGCCGAACAGGCACGAGCCGAGGAGTTCATCTCGCTGCTCGTCTCCGTCTTCGACACGGAGGCGGGCACGCTGCGATTCGCATCTGCCGGCCATCCGGCTGCGTGGCTCTGGCACGACCGTGAGGTGCAACCGCTGCGCGCAACGGGTCCGCTGCTGCTGCTCGATCCGCAAGCGAGCTACTTCAGCCGGGAGATCACGCTCAACCGCGGCGACTTGCTCCTGACATACACCGACGGGCTCGCAGAAGCGCGAGACGGTGAGCTCATGTTCGGCGAGGAGCGCATCGCGGGGTTCCTGCGTCGGGATCCCGGAGTCGATCCTGATGTGCTGTGCAAGACGCTCATCGACGCTGCACGTGACTTCGCGTCGTCGCCGATCAACGACGACATCGCAGTAGTGGCCATCCGACGCGCGTGAGCGAGCACAGCGAGCAACTGAAGAAGGCGACCGAACGAGCGCTCGCGGGCAACCTCGACACAGGTCGCGACAAGCTGGCAGCACAGCACAAGCTCTTCGTACGCGACCGCCTCGCGCTGCTGCTCGACGAAGACTCGTTGGTCGAGGATTCTCTGCTCGCCAATGCGATGGCACCGTCCGGTGATCTGCCGGCGGACGGTGTCGTGACCGGCGTCGGCCGCCTCGACGGCCGACCCGTTTGCGTCATGGCCAACGATCCGACGGTCAAGGCCGGTTCGTGGGGGGCGCGCACCGTCGAGAAGATCGTGCGCCTGACCGAACACGCCCTGCGTCACAACCTCCCAGTGATCTGGCTCGTCGATTCGGCCGGTGCGCGCATCACCGACCAGGTCGAGCTCTTCCCCGGACGGCGCGGCGCTGGCCGCATCTTCTACAACCAGGTCCGGTTGTCCGGTCGTGTGCCGCAGGTGTGCTGCCTGTTCGGCCCGTCGGCTGCCGGCGGGGCGTACATACCGAGTTTCTGCGACATCGTGATCATGGTCGAGGGCAACGCGTCCATGTACCTCGGTTCGCCGCGCATGGCGGAGATGGTGATCGGCGAGATCACGACGCTGGAGGAGATGGGCGGCGCGCGGATGCACGCGTCCGTGTCCGGATGCGGCGACAACCTCGCGATCGACGACGAAGACGCGATCGATCAGGCCAAGGCGTTCTTGTCGTACTTTCCGTCGTCGTGGCACGACCTGCCGCCTCGGTACGAGGCCGCCGCGCCGACGTCGCACATCACCGCCGACCTCGTCCCTCCCGATGAGCACGTGCCGTTCGACATGCACATGCTGATCGACGGCATCGTGGACGCCGAGTCCTTCTTCGAGATCAAGCCCCTGTGGGCCCCGGAGGTGATCGTCGGTCTCGGCCGGCTCGACGGCGAACCTGTCGGCATCGTTGCCAACAACCCTGCCCAACTCGGCGGCGTGCTCTTCGTCGACTCGGCTGACAAGTGCGCGCGGTTCATCTGGCTGTGCGACGCGTTCAACATCCCACTGGTGTTTCTCGCCGACGTACCCGGGTTCATGATCGGCACCGCGGTCGAGCGCCAGGGCATCATTCGTCACGGCGCCAAGATGATCACCGCGGTGTCTGAGGCGACTGTTCCGAAGGTTTCCGTGATCGTGCGCAAGGCGTACGGCGCGGGGCTGTACGCGATGTCCGGACCCGCGTTCGACCCCGAGGCCACTCTCGCGCTGCCGACGGCGAAGATCGCCGTGATGGGGCCGGAAGCCGCGGTCAACGCCGTGTTCGCGAACAAGATCGCCGCCATCGACGATCCCGACGAGCGCGAGACGTACGTCGCCGAGCAACGCCGCGTGTACGAAGAGGATGTCGATCTGCTGCGGCTCGCTTCCGAGCTCGTGGTCGACGCGGTGGTCGACTTCCCGGATCTTCGTCACCAGATCGTCGGCCGTTTGCACGCGGCGCATGACAAGGACCGATCATTCAGCGACCGACGCCACGGCGTGCCTCCGGTCTGAGCGGCCATGCCCTTCTGTGAGGACTGCGCGAAGTTCTGGTCCCCGAACTCGATGCCACCGACCGGCACCTGCCCAACGTGCGGGCAGCAGATCGCAACGCCGCAGGAGGTGGTCGAGGCCGGCGAGTACCGGGCACCGTGGCACTTCAAGCTGATGATCGTGCTCGCCGCCGTTTACTTGGGCTGGCGCCTGGTGCAGATGGTCCAGTGGATCCTCTGAGGCGGCGTGTTTCGGGTTCTCGCCGGGAGAGGGGAGACGCGGCCGAACTAGAGTGACTCGTCCACGGGCTGTGGCGCAGTTTGGTAGCGCACTTGACTGGGGGTCAAGGGGTCGTGGGTTCAAATCCCGCCAGCCCGACCCAGAGGTAGCAGGTCAGAATTATCGGGCCGTGCATTCGGGCCCGAAGTCATGCGGCCCCGCCAGGCGGAGGTCTGTGTTGCTGCTGGGTGGCTTCCACGGCCACGGTGGACCTTGGCCCATCCGCCCGGGTCGTGGGTGAGTAGGCGGCCACGAAGCCCTGCCGCCAGCTGGGATAGCGCAGCATCCACCCGAGCTCCCGCTTGGCCTTCGCGTTGGAGGCACCGCGAGACTCAGTTCCCAACATCACCGCAAACTCACCAGCGATCAGCCGGGCCAGCCAGCGGGGAACGTGGCGGGGCGGCTTGGCGTCGAGCACGTCAGCGAGCACCGGCAACCACTCCCGCACGGGAGCGGGCTCGTCGTCGACGATGTTGTAGATACCGGTCGAGTCGTGGTCGAGCGCCAGCACTGTCGCGGCGGCAGCGTCGTCGAGGTGGATGAACGAGGTGACACCGGCGCCGTCGCCCACGATCGGGAACTGCCGCTTGCGGACGGGTTCGACCATCGCGTCGTTGGCCGTGCCGTAAAAGCCGCCGTAGCGGAGCGCCGTCCCGCCGGCGTCGGTGACCGCCTGCTCGAGATAGCGCATCGCCGCGTTGGTCTTGCGCGTCGCCGGCACCGGCGTGGGGTCGAGTGGATCGTCCTCACTCTTGACCGGCCCGCTCTCGCGGGCGTTCCGGGCGGTAGCGAAACTCTGCGCGACGAAGCGGCGAACCCCCGCTTCGCGGGCGGCGGCCAACAGCGCGTCGGTACCCCCGGTCCGCAGCCGGTTGGTCTGCGCAAAGGTGCGATCGAGATTCCTGGAGAAACGGACATCCGCCAACGCGGTCGCCTCATGCGCGATCGCGTCGGGCTCGGTTTCCAGGATCGCCTTGCGCACAGCCCGCGGGTCGAGCAAATCGAGCGTCATCGGCTCCGCTCCCAGCGCCCGTACACGTCCCGCGTTCGCAGGCGACTTGGAGGTGCCGATCACCTCATGCCCTCGGTCGATCAACTGGCGAACGAGCCGGGTGCCGATCGCACCGCTCGCCCCAGCAACGAAAACTCGCATCGCGTGCTCCTTTCGGCATCGGTTCGGTTCCAACCCTCTGGTCAACCCAGGGCCCGACACAGGTCCGCACCGCCCGCATCGAGGAGGGAGGCCCCGACCCGCATGGCGTCCACCGATCTAGTCGTCCAGGCTGCCCATGGACAGATTGACGGTGGTTCCGGTCATCCCGCTCGCTTTGTCGGAAGCCATGAACACCGCCGCATTTGCCGTCTCGGCGAGCGTCATGAGTCGTTGCGTGTGGGTCCTGTTTGCGAGGGCTTGTTGGAACTGTTCCCAGGTCATGGCCGTGCCGTTGGCGCGAACGTCGTAGCCGTTCTGGATCGCGTGTGTCTCCGGCATCGCGTGTGGTCGCAGACCGACCACGCGGATGCCGTGCGGTGCGAGCTCGGCGGAGAGCTCTCGAGTGAGTGCCTCCTTGGCCGCCTGCGCCGGACCGTAGCCTCCCGCCAGTGGGAAGCCCGTCCGCGAGTGGAGGGTGGTGACGGTCATGATCACCCCCGATCCGTTCGGGATCATGTGCCTTGCGGCCAGGCGTGCGGTCACGAAGTACGGCGTAACCAGGGTCGTGATCGGCAGGGAGAAATGCTCGACATCGAGCTCGGTCAGAGGGACATACAGAACGTTCGTACTCGGGATGCCGACCGCGTTGAACGAGATGTCGACGCGACCCGCCGTGTCGATCACGGACCGCAGATGCTCGTCCACAGCCTGTTCGTCGAGGGCGTCGACCTCCGCCGCCTCGGCGGATCCGCCGCCGGCAACGATGTCCTTGGCGACGACTTCGACCGGTGCCGGGGAGCGCCCGGTGAGAAAGAGGTTGGCCCCTTCAGCCGCGAAGGCGCGGGCGACAGCACTGCCGACCGCGCCTCCGGCACCGTAGATCACCGCAACCTTGTCCTTCAGCATCATCTCAAGTTCCTTTCTGTGTCCGGGTGCCCGCATTCGCGCACCTCATGAGTTGAGACCGAAGGCTGAAACGCATCAGCGGTGGCTGCCTCGCCATCCGTCGACGTCGGGATCGTCGCAGCCGTCGATGATGTAGACACCACGACGGTGGAAAAGTGGGCGCCGACCAACCCGCTGGTTCGCATCGCACGACTCTGCGTCCGCAAAAGCCGACTCGCATCAGAGGTGACCCCAACCTCGCCCCTAATGTTCTTGCCCGACCATCGCAGTCGACGTCCATCGGTGCACGAAGACGCCGGCCCTCGATTAGTTGAGGAGACCAATCAGTGTCCCTGCCTGGTTGCGTACCGCGTTGCCGCACGTCAGGTCGACCACTGCGCCGGTGATCGCTGCCGCACGGTCCGATGCCAGGAAGACGGCGGTGTCGGCGACCTGGGCAAGCGTCGGTAGCCGTCCCAGCACGGCCTGGTCCTGGCCCCACTGCGCGAGCATCTGCTCGACCCGGACTCCCCCTGCTGCGGCCAGCTGTGCGAACTGCTCCCCGGTGTAGGAGCCGTGGGCAGGGGCGTCCTCGATCGCGGTCGGTCTGAGGCAGACGGCGCGAACGCCGCTCGGCCCGAGCTCGACCGCCAGCCGCTGGGTCATCGCTTCGATCGCCGCGCAGGTGGTGCCGAAGCCGAGATTCCCAGCACGCCCGAACGTGGACGCCGCCGTCGACAGAGTCAGGATCGTTCCCGATCCCCGCGCCGTCATGTGTCGTGCGACAGCTTTGGCTGTGATCAGATTGGTCCGCAGGTAGGTGTCGATCGAATGCATGAACTCGTCGACAGCCAGCTCGGCGAGGGGTGCGGTGTTCTGGACCAGGAAGGACACGGCGTTCAAGGCGATGTCGATTCCGCCCGCGTCGGCGGCAACGGCGTCGGCGTGCTCGGCGACAGCGCGCTCGTCCATTGCGTCGACGTCCGCCACGCCGGCGGCATCGCCGATGTACTTCGCCACCGCCTCGAGCCGGTCCCTCGATCGTCCGGCGAGGTAGACGCGGGCGCCGGCGTCCGCAAACGCGCGCGCCACGGCGCCGCCGATGGCACCGCCGCCGCCGTAGATCAGCGCGGTCTTGTTCTCCAGCATCATGAACTCCTTCGATTATTCGGGTGACTTCAGCTCTTGCAGATGCGGACACCGCCACGTCGTCGAACTGGGCGCGCACGCGCCGTCGAGTTCGCGGCTCGGCCGGTGGCCATGCTGAGGTGGGTAGGCAGAGCGAGACGCGTGACGCGAGGATCGAGTTGGGTCATCCCTCCGTCCAATGGCGTCGACCCACTGGTTCGCATGGCACGACTGTGCATCCGGAAGAGCTGATTCGCATCGGAGGTGACCCCAACCTCGCCCCTGATGTCGTCGCGCGATGGCCCCGTCCGGGGTGAGTTCCGTCCCGGGGCGGGGCAGTCCACTACGTCGGCGGGCGTATGCCGAATGTCCACGCTGGTCGGACGACAAGCACACCCGGGTGTGCTCAAGCTGTGCTGTATGGCCACCTCAACGAGCTCGCGACGTGCATCCCTCCGCCCAATGCCGACAGCTGTCAAGGTGAACGCGTTGGCGATGGTGGTCGCCATTGGGGCGATCCTCTGGCAGATCGCGGCCGGCGTCGACTACCCGACGGTGCCTCCGGGCCCGATCATCCTCAGCGTCGCCGTCGTCGTTGTGCTGTTCGTGCGGGCGACATGGGCGCGCATCGTCGGCATCGTGGTCCCACTCTTTCTCCTTGTCGGAGGAACGATCGCCAGCGTGGCCGACGATGGCAACGCCCTACGGCATCCTGGCGACGCCTCCCCGTTCGTCGCGACCGTCATCCAGTTGTCCGCAATCGCCATCGCGCTTGTGGCGGGCATCGTGGCGTTTCGCGACCGTCGACTCTGAACGCAACCCTCGCCAATCTCCGGAGGTGGAATGACCGATAGCGTCCCAGCGGTGGCGCCGAGCACAGACGCCCCAACGCCCGAGCACGACGGCTCTCCATCCGTTCCTGTGCGGTGGCGGCAGCCGGCGAGTGTGCTTGCTTCGGGCGGAACCACCTTCTTGCTCCTGGAGCGCGAAGCCCAACTCGCGGCCCTGCAGGCCTTGATCGACGCGGCGCGGAGCGGCGCTGGGCGGTTCGTCGTCATCGAGGGGAGTGCCGGCATCGGCAAGACCCGCCTGCTGGCCGAGGGGCGGGCAATTGCCGGCTCGGCGGGGATGCGAGTGCTGGCCGCCCGGGGCGGCGAGTTCGAGGGCGACTTTGCGTACGGGATCGTCCGTCAGCTGTTCGAGCCGCTGCTCGTATCTGCCGCTCCGGATCTCCGCGCGGAGCTGCTCTCGGGGCCTGCCGCGCTTGTGGAGCCGCTGTTCGGTGCCTCGCAGCTCGCCGCCTCGCAGGGCGGGCTCGCCGAGGGCTCCTTCGCGATGCTTCACGGCCTCTACTGGCTCGGCGCCAACGTGGCTCTTCAACGGCCGACGCTTGTGGCGATCGATGATCTGCACTGGGCGGACACCGCCTCCTTGCGGTGGTTGCTCTACCTCACGCGGAGGCTCGAGGGAGTGCCTCTCCTCGTCGCCGCCGGATCTCGGCCGCCGGAGGGAGAGGGGAGCAATCCCACGCTGGTCGCAGAGCTCATCGCCGATCCGGAGGCCACCCCGATTCGCCCTGAACCGCTCGGGCGTGTCTCGATCACCGTGCTCGCGCGCGAGCTGCACGGCCTGGACCCGGACGAGGCCTTCAGTGGCGCCATCGAGACGGCGACCGGCGGGAATCCGTTGTTCATCGGCGCGGTGCTCGACGCGGTTGCGCGGGAGGGAACCAGCCCGACCGCCGAGCACGTGCCCCGCCTGTTGGAGATCGGCACGCAGGGCGTTTCTCGAGCCGTCGGGCTTCGCCTCGCGTCGCTGCCCCAGCCGACGCTTGCCCTGCTCCGCGCGGCGTCGATCCTCGGCGACGGGACCGCGCTGCGCCATGCGGCGGCTCTTGCCGGCCTGGACGAAAGCGAGCTTGGTCCGGCCGCCGCCACCCTTGTTCGGCTTGACCTCCTTCGTCGCGAGGATCCGTTCGAGTTCTTCCATCCCGTAGTGCGCAGCGCGGTCCACGAGACGCTCGATGTGGTCGAACGTGACTCCGCGAACCGCTTGGCCGCTGAGCTGTTGCTGCAGGCCGGTGCGCCGCTCGAGAGTGCGGCCGGGCACCTGCTTCGCGTTGCCCGACCGCCGAGCACGTGCCCCGCCTGTTGGAGATCGGCACGCAGGGCGTTTCTCGAGCCGTCGGGCTTCGCCTCGCGTCGCTGCCCCAGCCGACGCTTGCCCTGCTCCGCGTGGCGTCGATCCTCGGCGACGGGACCGCGCTGCGCCATGCGGCGGCTCTTGCCGGCCTGGACGAAAGCGAGCTTGGTCCGGCCGCCGCCACCCTTGTTCGGCTTGACCTCCTTCGTCGCGAGGATCCGTTCGAGTTCTTCCATCCCGTAGTGCGCAGCGCGGTCCACGAGACGCTCGATGTGGTCGAACGCGACTCCGCGAACCGCTTGGCCGCTGAGCTGTTGCTGCAGGCCGGTGCGCCGCTCGAGAGTGCGGCCGGGCACCTGCTTCGCGTTGCCCCAGGGGCCGACTCGTTCGTGGCCTCGACGCTCCGTCAAGCGGCCGAGCGCTCGCTCGCCCAGGGCGCAGCCGAGGCGGCGGTCGGCTATCTCAGCCGCGCCCTCGACGAGCAGCTTGATCCGGTCGCGCGTGCGGAGGTGCTCGTCGAGCTCGGCTTTGCGGAGCGGCGGACGAATGGCCCAGCAGCCGCCGAGCACCTGGCTGCCGGTATCAAGCTCCTCGCCGACCCGACGCGGCGCTGTGCGGTCGCGCTCGAACTCGGCCGCGCGTTCTGGTTCACGGACCGGATCGCGGATGCCCTTGCAGTCTTCCAGCAGGCGCTTGACGAGATGAATCCGGAGCGCGATCCGGACCTCTACGAACTTCTCGTCGGGGAGCTCATCAGCTCGGCGTGGTGGAACCCGCAGACCTTTCCCATCGCCGAGGCAACGATCGACGAACTCGGCCTGGGTGCGCTCCACGGAGGCCTCGGCAGCGAGATCCTGCTCGGGCAGCGTGTTTGTTGTCATGGCCCCGGTGGCGGCGGTGACGTTCCTCGGTGCCGTGTTGTTCGTGCCGACCTCCCGAGACCCGGCCACCCCGCCGGTGGATGTCGGCGGTCTCGCCCTGTCCACCGTGGCGATCGGCACGTTGGTGTTCACCATCATCGAGGCCCCCGACCGGGGCTGGACCGCCCCGGCCACCGTCGTCGGGTTCGCCTTGGCCGCCACGGCGGCGGCGGTGTTCGTGGCGTGGGAACGGCGCCGGGTGCACCCCATGCCGGATGTGTCGCTGTTCCGCAATCTGCGGTTCTCGGCCGCCAGCGGTTCGATCATGGTCATCTTCTTCGCCCTCGCCGGGTTCGTGTTCCTCATCACCCAGTACTTCCAGTTCCTCAAGGGCTATGCCCCATTCAGTACCGGGCTGCGGATCTTGCCCGTCGCCATCTGCATCGCCATCGGCTCGGTCGTCGGCGTGCGGCTGTCGGTCACCGTCGGCAACAAAGCCGTGGTCGCCACCGGCCTGTTCCTGGTCGGGATCTCCTTCGCGTGGGTGTCCACGGCCAGCATCGCCACCCCCTACCTCGAGATCGTCGGCCAGATGGTCCTCGCCGGCCTCGGCATGGGCCTCACCACCGCCCCCGCCACCGAGGCGATCATGGGTGTCGTCCCCAAAGAGAAGGCCGGCGTCGGCTCCGCCGTCAACGACGCCACCCGCGAACTGGGCGCCACCCTCGGCGTCGCCATCATCGGCAGTGTCTACGCGTCCGTGTATGCGTCGGGTATCGAGGATGCGGCCGGCTCGGTGCCCGCCCCCGCCATCGAGGCCGCCACCGACTCCGTCGGCGCTGCCCTCACCGTCGCCGGCCAGCTCGGCCCCGCCGGTCAGCCGCTGCTCGAAGCCTCCCACGCCGCGTTCTTCGACGGCTTCCAGCTCGGCTGCCTCGTTGCCGCCACTGTCCTCGTCGCCGGCGCCGTCTTCGCCGCCCGGTTCCTGCCCTCCCGTCCCACCCTCGCCACCGCACCCGAACTCCAGCCTGTGCCTGCCCCCGCCCTCGAAACCGCAAGCGTCGCCGTCGCCGCAGGCCTACCCGGATGTTGTCCCGATCGGGAAACCTCCTCCTCACCGGCGACAGTGAGCTGATGACGTTGGTGTTGATTGGTGTCGACCCGCACTAGGGGTCGCATCCCGCGGTTGCGGTTGAGCGCGCTGCTCTGACCGCTCGAACTTCGGCGAGGCGCTTGACCGCGTACTCGTCGTCCCAGCAGACGGCGGCTTCCCATGCGGCCGACGCTTGCGCGGCGATGTCGTGCGCGCCGTCGTCGAGACGGGCGGCGTTGTGGGGCAGCACCAGGTCGAGGTCGGGGACGTCGACGTGCGACTCGTCCCAGTCGATCAGCGCGACCCGATCCGCGGTCATGCGAACGTTGCCGGGGTTGTCGGGGTTGCCGTGGACGACGCATGTCTGACGTCCGGTGAGCCGCGCCCACGCTGCTCGGCATCGAGCAACGCCCTCAGGCGGCATCGCGCCGAGGTCGATCTTCGTCCCCGTCTCGGCGTGCAGGAGGTCGGTCGACGATCGCCAGCCCGGGCGCTGCGGCCAGCCCTGCGTCAACCGATGCAGCTGCCGAAGCGTGTCGGCCACGCGACGCCAGTCGGCCTCTGTCTCGGGCGGCCCGCCCTCCACGTAAGTCATCACCACCAGACCGTCGGCGAACAGCTGGCCGTCCGTCGTGAGGATCGGCACCGGCACGGTTAGACCTTCACGGTCGAGATGTTGGAGGAGCTCGGTCTCCCACGCGAGATCAGCGTCGCTCCTCGCGCCGAGACGACCGACCGCGAGGTGCCGGTTGACGCGGACGCTCCACACGTCGTTGGCGACTCCGCCAGCGAGCGGTTCGATGCGAACGACGTCGTCACCCCACTGCTCGAGTGCCTCCCATCCCACTGGCCACACCTTCGCGGAGGAGCGCAGAGATGCCGATATCGGACTGTGGCGTCGGACATGATGCGGCCGTGCGTTGGCGGCCGATCCAGTGTGCGATCGACGACGTTGGCGATATCAGGGGAGCGACGATCGTTGTGGACGTGCTGCGGGCGTTCTCGTTCGCCGCCTGCGCCCTGTCGGTCGGGGCGCCTGAAGTGCGCCGTCTGGGGGTCAAGGGGTCGTGGGTTGAAATCCCGCCAGCCCGACCAGGCGGAAGCGACGCGACGGGCATGGGGCAGGAGGATGAGCACATCGCCACGACTCGGACGGGCTCGCGAACTGCTGAGTAGGCTTCGCGATCTCGGGTGGAGCCCGGCCCCATGCGACAGGGAGGTCCGGCATGTCCGACGTTCCGCACGGAGAAGGGTCGCATCCAGGCGGCGGCGAGCAGGATCCTCCGCAGCCGCCAACAGCGGCGGTATCCCCTCCCGCGTGGGCACCTCCACCGCCGCCCCCCTCGGCCGCTCCGATCGACCGGCGCCAGGATCGCGCTGCGGCGAAAGCGCAGAAGGCGCAGGAGAAGGCGGCCGAGAAGGAGCAGCGGGCCACTGCGACAGCGCTGGCTGCATGGCAGGAAACCCCGGTCGGCAAGGCCCAAGCGGCCTATGACGCCGATGCCGGCTTCTTTCAGATTCAGCTCGAGCTCTCCGAAGTGGCGCGCAGCGCGTGGAGCTCGAGCTACCAGAGTTACTCGGTCCGCAAGAAGGCGAAGGCCGGCCATGCCGACACGTTGAGTGCGATTGAGGCCGTCGGCTGGCACCTCGAGCACGCTGGCTACGTCTACGTCATGACCGGCCAGATCAGCCGCGACAAGTTCCTCTCCAGCGGCCAGGAGACCGGAGTCATGGGCAAGGTGGAAGGTGTGTACCTCTTCCGTCGTGACGAAACGCAGCGCGTACAGGAGGCAGCGGTGGACGAGGCGCCGCCAAGCTGACGCCGACACGGACGACCGGCGCCACCGGGGCCCGTTCTTTCTGAGGCCCAGGTACCTCCGACAGACGTGTGCCGGAATCGCAGCGGCATGGTTCGCTGTGATCACGAAATGATCACGCGAGGTACCGAACATGGCATCACGGTTTCCGTTCGCGGCGGAAGGCCAGCAACGCGTGGGTTGGGTCCAACCTATTCTTGTTCGGTGGGTGAGTTGACGATTCCGTCGGAGCTGCGCCGGGAACCATAAGCGCGACCCGGAGCCTGCTCTGGATGATGCCGTATGGTTGATCGAGCACATGTGCGAGCACCTGGGACTCGCGGATCTCACGAACGTGGACCTGTTGGACTGGGGTTGCGGCACACGCTTTGCGCAGGCGTTCTTGAACCGTGGCGTCCCGGTCGGCCACTACGTCGGTGTCGATGCGGCGGGACCGGTCATCGAGTACCTGCAGCAGCACGTGTCGGACCCTCGCTTCGAGTTTGTTCACGCCAACATTGAGCATGCCCGGTACAACCCGAGTGGTGCGCCGCAGTCGAGTCTGGGGATCCCCGAGCTTCCGGGTCGGCAGTTCGATCAGATCTGCCTCTTTTCCGTGTTCACCCATCTAGCGCCGCCGACTTCGAAGGACTTCTGCGCCTGCTGCGACGGCTGGTGACACCGGCAGGCCGGTTGTTCTTCAGTCTGTTCATCAATGAACGTACCGAAGGCGGCGATGGACATGCCGACCGGGCGAGCGCCGGGTTGCCAGAGCCGCCGATGAAGATCGCAGCACCCGACTACATCGACGCCGATCCGTCGAGGCCGTTGTGGGTCGCGCTCGTACTCGCGTCGTCACGCGCAGTCGCTTATCGAGCGGAGCGGGTGGAGAATCCTCGAGATCTCCACACCGACCCGCCAGATTCAGCATCACGTCGTTTGCAGTCCCGCGTAGCCCGCGACCGCGGTGACGCAGGCTCGGCCTGGAACATGTCTGGCTGGCCGCGAGCTGGTCGGTGAGCGGGTCCTCGGGAATGACCGCGCTGAGCCGGGGCTCGCCCAGCCCGAGGCGGCTACGAGCGCTGAACATCTTGCCCCGGGCCTGTTCGAACGGCGCGAATGACCTCATGCCGATCGGCTTGGCCATGTCGTCGTAGATCGCGTCCGTTCCGCCCCGCATGAAGTACGTCTCGTGCCAGAAGCCCGTGCCGGAGGAGTCATGCTGGTCGTCAAACCTTCACGCTTCGGCGAGGGCGACCACCAGGCGGTCGAGGGCGGCGACCGCGGCAGGGGCGGACGCGCCGTTGACGAGATACGAGAACACCACGTCGCGACCGCTCGACGCGTGGATGACGCCCGTGAGCGCGCCACCGCCGATGATCGTTCCCGTCTTGGCCTCGACGCGGTGCTGCGCGGCTGTTCCTCGGAACCGGGTCGCGAGAGTCCCCGTTTCGCCGGCGACAGGCAAGCGAGCCTCGAGTGCGGGCCACCAAGGTTGGGTTCGCGCGTACTGGATGAGCCGTCGCAGCTCGCGGCGCCGACCGGAAGTCGCCGCGACTCAGCCCGGATCCGTCTGCCCAACCCTCGGCCGCGATCGGCGCGCACCCAGCGTGTAGGCCATGTTCGAGGGCAGCCGCCCCCGCCGCGGTCGACCCGGATCCGGCGAGTAACACTCCTGCTTCCCGAGTGAGCGATTCGGCTATCTCGTTGTCACTGGTCAGCAGCATGCGGGCAAGTAGGTCCCCGACCGGTGACGATTCGATCTCGGCGACCGGGTGCGAGTCCGCGGGCGCCTGTCCAGTCGCGGCTGGGCCGTTGACGCTGATGCCGGCGTCGATCAAGCGTCGGCGGAACACATCAGCGTGGGCCTTGGCGGGATTCGCGAGGAACGACGAATCAACGCGACGCCGGTTGTCGTCGACGATGACGGCCGAGAGCGGTCCGACGAAAGCCGGGATCTGCCAGTCCAGCCAGCCCGGCGCGTAACGCGCCGCCTCATAGCGCGATTCGTCGGCCAGAACGCGGCCCGCGGACTTCGGTGACGCCGGCGGCTCTTACCGCCGTAGCGAGTGCCGCCAGCGAATGTGGGCCTGTCGAGGTCAGCGTCGGATCGCCGCCTCCTACGAGTGCGAGATCGCCAGCGACGACGCCGGCCCCATCGACGCTGGTCGCTTTGATCGAAGTGTGGAACGTCGTGGCGAGGTCGATCTCGCTCAACACGCCCATGGCGGTCAGCAGCTTCTGGTTCGAGGCGACGTTGAGTCGTGCATCACCGTTGAGCGACGCGACCTCTCCGATGCCGTCGATCCAGACCGACACACTCACGTCGTTGTCCTGGAGACGAGGGTCGAAGAGGTACGGGGCGAGCTTGGCGACGATAGGCGCCGCTTCGGGTGCCGGGGTCCCATCGTTCCACGCGGGACACGAAGCCGGTTGTGCCGGCACGGTGGTGGCCGTTGACACGGATGTGGTGGCCGTTGACACGGATGTCGTGGCAGGGGCCGGCTGTGGTGGCGGCGACGGCTCCGCCACCATGGGTGCTGGTCGATCCCCGGCGGTCGCCAACCCGATGGCGACGACGAGAACGAGAAGCGACAGCAAGCCGCGGCGCAAGCCATGGACGGTAACGCCAGCCGACCCAACGCGGAGGGTCGGGTGTTCGAGCGCGCGAGGTGGCCAGCGTGTAGACCGCAGGCATGCGCAATCGTCAGGTCGTCTTCGTGCATCGACCGGAGGGGAAGCTGACCGTTTCCGATTTCGAGATGCGGGAGGCGAACGTCCCCGGGCTCGGCTCGGGCGAGGTGTTGTGCCGCACGGTCCTGCTGTCGGTCGATCCAGCGAACCGCGCCTGGATGGCCGGACGGACCTACCGCGATCAACTCGGCGAGAACGAGGTCATGAGCGGGTTCACCCTCTCCGAGGTCGTCGACAGCGGCGACACCACGTTGGCCCAAGGGGCGATCGTCGCCGGCGACGGGGGCTGGCAGGAGTACGCCGTGTTGCCCGCAGCCGTGCTGCGAGCCGTCGACGTGCGTGGACCACTCACGCTCCACATGAGCGCGCTCGGCGTCACGGGTCTCACGGCGTACTTCGGCATGTTCGCCGTCGGCCGGCCAACCGAGGGCGAGACAGTGGTGGTCTCGGCGGCCGCCGGTGCTACGGGGAGCGTGGCCGGGCAACTCGCCCGCATCCAGGGTGCACAAGTGGTCGGGATCACCGGCTCCGATGCGAAGAACAAAGTCGTCGTCGACACGCTCGGGTTCGACGCGGCTGTCAACTATCGGAGCGACACGTTCAGAAAGGATCTCCGTGCACAGTGTCCGAGCGGTGTGGACGTGTACTTCGACAATGTCGGCGGTGCCACGCTCGAAACGATGCTGCGCCTGATGAACGTGCACGGTCGCATCGCTTGCTGTGGTGCGGTGTCGCAGTACGACACGTCTGATCCCGGTCCCGGCCCGTCCGGGATCCCCGGCCTGCTCGTGACCAAGCGGCTGCGCGCCCAGGGATTTCTCGTCAGTGACTTCTTTGCCGAATGGCCGGCGGCGGAGGAACGGCTGGCGGGGTGGATCGAGTCGGGCGAGCTGACGGTTCTCGAAGACGTGATGGACGGACTCGAGTCCGCGCCCCACGCATTGGTCGGCCTGCTCGGCGGCGACAACATCGGCAAGCGCATCGTCAGGGTCGGACCGGATCCCTGATGTATCGATCGCCGAACCAGCAGCATCAGTGGTGGTGGATGGCTCGGTAGAGGTGCCACGTTCCGTCGAGACCTTTGAGGTGATGCTCGCCGTCATCATCGAAGTCGATCCCGGATCCGGCGGCGAGATCGGTGACCGTTCGCGAGACGAGGGTCTGGCCAGGCTCGGCCGTGTCGCAAATTCGCTGGGCGATGTGCACGGCGATCCCGGCGATGTCAGGGCCCCGCTGTTCGATCTCGCCGGCGTGCACGCCGGCACGGATGGTCATCCCGATCTGCCGGACGGCGTCGTGGATCGCGAGGGCGCACTGCACGGCTCGAGCCGGGCCGTCGAAGGTCGCGAGGACACCGTCGCCGGTGGCTTTGACGAGGTGACCGCCGAAGCGGGTGATCTGACGGCTGGACATGTTGTCGTGTTGGTCGAGCCGTTCTCGCCAGAGACGATCTCCGACTCGCTGCGCCTCGCCGGTTGATTCGACGATGTCGGTGAACACGACTGTCGCCAGACGCCGATCGCTGGGAACTACGTGGCGGGTGCCGGTGAGAAACTCTTCGATCTCGCCGACGAAGTCAGCTTCGCCGGTCCAAGGCAGATGGTCGGCGGAGCGCATCTCGGTGTAGGTCGCGGTCGGAATGTGGTCGGCGAGGTATCGGCCGTGGGCGGCGCGGATGTAGTGGTTGTCGGCCGAGTGCAGCACCAGCGTTGGCGCTTGAACTCGCGGAAGCAGCGCGCGCACATCGGACTCGGCTGCCATCCGATGCATCGCCCGCGACGTTGCTGGGCTCGCGCCGCGATGCCCGGCGGCGCGCCACCAGTCGCGAAACGCGACATCGTCCGTGCGGCTGGGCGCCATGAGCGGAAGATCATCCGCCGGCGCCGCATCCTGCGGCTCCGGTTCGACGAGCCCTTCCACAAACTCAGCGAACAACTCCGCAGGCAGCCCATCGCGATAGTCGGAAGCCCGCAACAGCTTCGAGAACGCATTGATGAGCACTAGCGCCCGTACCCGTTCCGGTCGCGTCGCCGCCAGCAACACCGCCACCATTCCCGCATGCCCAGTAGCGATCAGCGCGGCATCAGCCGCGCCCGCCGCGTCCATCACCGCAACCGTGTCGTCCGCCCAACCTTCAGCCGTCGGCCGCGCACCCGACAACGGATCAGACAGGCCGATTCCGCGAGGATCAAACCGGATCACTCGCGCAAACCTGCCCAGCCGCTCGACGTACGCCTCCAACTGTGGCTGATCGGGGGCGGCATCGAAAGACATGGTCGTGCCGTTGCCGACCTCGACAACATCCATGGCGCCCGAACCGAACAGCACGTACGCCAGATGAGCATTGTCACCGGTCCTCGCATAGCGAACGTCCGCCATGACCACGATGCCTATCTCACCACGGGGACGACCTGCATGTGATGCGATGACGAAGCGGGCAACTCCGTCGCTGCACGATGGCGTTCCCGACGGTGGTTTGTTGGCGTGCGGGCGGGAGCACGATTTGGGATCTTGCGCGCGCTGGTCGTCATGGCTGCATTGACGCTGAGCGCGTGTGGCGATGACGGTGGCGACCCTGAAGCCGGCTCCGTGTCGACCACCGTCGCCCCCACCTCGACATCGGCTCCCGTCGAGCAGGCTCCGTCGCGTTGTTCGCCGACGACGCCGTGCTTGTTACAAGACTCGGGCGCTGCACGCCCTGCGTCGGACGTGAGGTGATTCGCCAGAGTTGGTCAAGAGCGATCGCGGCGGGGACACAGCTTGGCGTCGACGCGCCGCGTCTCGAGGGCGACACGGTGACGGTCGCGTCGACGTTCGCGCGCGCCCAACCTTCCCGAGGGTGTGGACCGAGCCATCGGCACGGCCGTCTTCACGATTCGTGACGGACAGATCATCCGCCTGGAACAGACCTACGACCTGACTGACCCGCAAACGGCGACCGTGTTCGATCGCTACGGCCTCACGACGACGACGACGACGCCGTAACGCGACAAGTCACGGTTCGACGCGCCTGCCGCCGGTCGAGAGGATGAGGATTCGGCGTGCATTAGCTACACGGCGTGTGGCTTACGTACGCCGTTTCGGCGGCCGCGACTACTCCGGCCATCGCGGCCTGATGCGCAAGAACCCATGGATCCCGTTCGACGTCCTCGCTCGCGTTGCTCTTCTCGTATCGGCTCCGGGGATGGTCGAGGGCAGCGAATCAGTGAGGTCGTGCAGACTTCAGACATCACGCTGACGTGTCTGGACTACGCAGGGATACCGCAACCCGAAACGGAGACATTCGAAAGTCGGTCAGCCGGAGCTCGCACCAAGGCCCCGCCCTGCCAAGCCTCCGCAGGGCCTTGCGCGGGTTTAGGGATACGAGGCGAGGCGCAGTCCCGCACCCGCTGTCATAGCTGCCCACCCGAGACCCGGTTCAAACCCATGCAGGCCACCAGCCTGCTGCAGCCGAATTCATGAATCGGGGCTGGACGACGGGGCATGCGGGACGAGACGGGACACGAGCACGGCGACGATCGTCACGAGATAGATCTGGCCGAGCAATGCTTCGAGCACCGCGAATGACCGCCCGAGATTGCCGGCGGCGGTGAGGTCGCCGTAGCCGACCGTGAGCTGGGTGATGAAGCTGAAGTACAGATAGTCGGCGCTCGTGGGTTCGACGGCTTGCGCGAAGAAGTTGGTCGACCCAATGTTGCCGACTGCCGTGTACACGAACGCCCACAACATGCCGAGCAGGACGTAGACGCACAGGGCGGCGAGGATCGTTCGCACGTCGATGACGCGCCGGCGAAAGACGGATCGAGCGATGGCGATTGGGGCAAAGACGACGAGCATGGCGTCGAGGACCCCCTCGATGGCTTCACCCGATCGTCCCAGCCCGACGAGCGCCAGCGATGCGAGCGCAGCGATCGCGACCGCGACCGCGACGATGCGCCGGACCCGGAGCGACACGTCCGCGGCGAGCAGCGCGGCGAGCAGGGTCGCGCCCGTGAGTACGACCGTAAGGGGCCGCGTCCACGCCGAGCTGGTGCCCGTCATGAGCACCACAAACGTCGTGAGGAGCAGGAGGAGCACCACACCGAAGCGGTACCCGGAAGCAGCACCGCGTGGCTGGGTCGGCCCTTCCTTGCGTTCGTCCATCAGCGCAGGTTGGCGCACCAATGGGCCGAAGGCGAGCACCCAACACAGTTGGGGGTTGACGCTGGCGTGGGTGGGTGTAGGTTGCATTCCGCAGCTTGTCGATGGCCGCGTGAGGACGGCCTAGACGTTGGGCGAAGTGTTGCAGGGCGAGCGGCGTGATCAGGGCGAAAGTCGATCAGGTCTCAGGTGTCCTATGCCCGCGTCCAGGACGACCTTCCCAGAACCGGCGACGGGCTGCGCAAACCGTTTGAATCGACACCGAAAGGGTGGGTGCAAGGCAGCATGAAGAAGTCGGTATTCCTAATTGGAGCGGTATTGCTTGCTGTTGCCGTCATGGCTTCGACTGCATCGGCAGCAGTCAACGTGAAGAGATTCCCGGTGGCCACGTTTGGCGATCCTGATGCGGCATCGGTGACTCTGCGAGGTGGCAACTTCAGCGGACTGGGGAGTGTTCCCGCGATCGCCACTCTGACGGTCACCGGATCAGTGACCTTTGACTGCGCGAACCCGCAAGGTCATCTGTCGCCCGGGCAGAATCCGGTGCCCGCGCAGCCGGGTACGGCAAGTCAGGACCTCGGCAACGCTGACCACAATGGCCGCGGCACGATCAATGATCTGAGTGCAACGGCGACGGCGCCTCCCGCACCGTCGGCACAAGAGGTTGGATGTGGGGGAGGCGGGAGCACCCAGTGGACGGTCGTCAATCCGGTTGTGACCGTTACCGGCGCGCATCTCGAGATCACACAAAATGGAGCTGTCGTGTTCTGCCGTAACTACACCGGCGACGGGATCGGCACCGCCTGCTAGTCACGTAACGCAAGATCAGACCGGCTCGCACGAAGGCCCGGGTGCTGGATGCGCTCAGGCCGCGGCGAGCCGGTCGATCGCGTACTGCGACCGCTTGGCCATCCAGGCGACCTGTGGGCGAGGTGAGTGGCGAGGCCTGCTGCGACGAGGTGCGCCGCCGAACCTCGGTAACACCAGGCGAGTGCCTGTCTCGCCTCTCGTGACCGACTCGACGACGGTAACGCTTCGTATGAAGCTAATTGCTCGTACGCGGCATGGACAGGTGGACTGGTGACTGATACTCAGTCCGCAGCCCGACGCCACGTGCGGGCGGCGTCGACGCAGACGGAGGCTTGGCGATGCACGTCAAGAAGCAAGAGGGAATCGAAGTGCTTCGCGCTGTGTGGTTGTTCGAACGCTGTACCAAACGTGAGCTCGACGCATTGCAGCGAATCGCGACGCCGCTCGACGTCCCGGCCGGCAAGGTATTGACGGCCGAGGGTGAGATCGGCCGCGAGTTCTTCGTCGTCGTGAGCGGCAGAGCCGAGGCAACGCGGGGCGGCGTACGGCTCGCCACGGTGGAACCCGGATCGTTCTTTGGCGAAATGGCGCTGCTCGACCGCCGACCGCGTCAGCGCGACCGTGACGACGCTCGAACCCACCACCGTGCTCGTCATCACCGCCGGAGCGTTCAACTCACTGGTGGGGGACATGCCGTCGGTTGATCGGAAGATGCTCATCGTGCTCGTGGAGCGACTGCGCGACGTTGAAGGCCGCTTCGTACCGGCCGACGAGCGCGTCACGAATACCTACCTTGATTAGCGGCTCATGACCGAGGCAGATCCCGAGCGGGCCAAGCTCCGCCCGACCGACGCGGAAGGCTTCCGCGAGGCGTGGGCAGTGATCGAGCAGTTGTGGGTCGAGACGGTCGACCGGGCTCGGCGGTACGAACCGGCTGTGCTCCACGAGCGCGTCGACGGCGAGTGGTCGTTCATCGAGACGTTGCGACACCTGGTCTTCGCGACCGATGCCTGGATCCGACGCGCTCTCCTCGGCGAACCGTCGCCATGGGACCCGCTCGACCTGCCGTGGGACGAAATGCCTGACATGACCGGCATCCCGCGTGATCGAGACGCGCGGCCCTCATTGGAGCGGGTGCTGGCCCTGCGCGGTGACCGGATGACAACCGTGCGCAGTGTCGTGAGCGACCTCACCGACGAGGAGCTCGCAGGATCGACGAAGCCCGTAGCCGACCCTGGCTGGCCACCATCGGAGAGCTTCCCCGTGCGAGAGGTACTCACCACGATCCTCAACGAGGAATGGTGGCACCGCCAGTTCGCTGAGCGAGACCTCGCGAGGCTCGCAGGACGGACGCCCCGGCCCGAGTAGCGCTCATCGTGTCAGGTCGGTCCGCTGCTGACCTTGAGAGTGATCGACGTTCCTTCTTCGACCATCGTGCCCGGGGCCGGGTCCTGGTTGATGACGAGATTGGTGCGGGTGGTCACGGACGGCCCGGTCGTGACAACGGCCACGAGCTTGAGGCTCGTGAGCTCCTCTACGGCGAGCATCCCGTTCTTGTTGATCTCGCTGGGAACCTCGACCAAGACGGGCCCGGCCGGCACGGTTCCGTCGGGCGCGGACGTGGATTGGACATCGAATGTCCGCCACAACGCGACCCCGCTGCCGACCACCGCGAGCAAGGCCAGCGCCAACGCCCCAACCAAGAACTTTCTGATTCCGACGAGCGTACTGCAAGGGGAACGGCAGTCTTTTCGCGGGCCGACGGGAACGTGTCCATCGGTTCGCCGGACGTTCTATGGCGCCAGTGAGCTCCAGTCGGCGAACCCTGAGGGATCGTGGCGGCCCATGGTGCCGTGCTCGAACAGGCCCCAACCCTCGGCGCCGTTGCACATCGCGCGTCCCACGTGGTCGATCACCCCGAACGGGATGCGGGCGACGACGGCAGGATCGGTGAGGTCGTACTCGGCGCCCTCGACGAAGTTCCGACCCCGCCACTGACCGTGCGACCAGTCGGGATCGCCGCCATAACCGGCGCCGACGTGGAGGACGACCGATCCGAGCGTCTCGACCTCGATGTCGAACGGCTTGCCATCGCGCGCCACGAGACGCAACGCGGCGCTCTCGGGGTGACGCGTGCCTGACCGGTAACGGATCTCCACCTCTGGCCAGCCGAGCTGCTCGACCCGCCCGTCAGGCCAGACGCGAGTGGCATCGTTCAGCGTGCGGAACCCGTCCGGCAGCTCCTGCACGATCACGACCACCCCGAAGTCGTCGAACCGCAAGGGCACGTACAGCCACCAGAACCCTTCGAGTGGCTCGTCCGCGCTGCGTCCGGGCGCTTCCGCCTCGCCGACCGGGCGGATCCCCCAAGACCGGTCGCGCGTGCCCACCCAGCGATCCGGGCTCACGACGTGGTCGGCGCCGCCGACCGACAATGTGCCATCCCACGTCCCCACCTGCGCGAACCGCGACACGTCGAGGATGGCGCGAGGTCCGGTGCGCATGACGTGGTGCTGCTCCATGACCGCGGGGAACGAGCCTTCCCACGTGAGGTCGAAGGCAAGACCGTGGTCTGCGCCGTCACACACGAGCCGTACCCGTTGCAGGGGCTCCTTCACTTCGATGCGATACGGACCGACCGCGGCGTCCATGCTGCGATGCTCGAGCGCGTCCGAGCACCGAATCGCCCACTGATGATCGCCTTTGCGCACAGTGGCGTACGCGTCGAGGACCCCCAAGTTCGGATAGACGCCGAGGCCCGTGACGAGGAAGATGTCACCGGTGCGGTCGTGCGCGTTGAAGTAGCACCGGTCGTAGAAGTTCCGGTCGCTCGTGGCGACGTGGCGCATGGAGATAGGCGCCTGATGGATGGGGTATTCGTCGAGAGGCGCGGGGAACATGCCGTGATCTCCTAAGTCTCCTGGCTCCAGTAGGTACCGGCGAGCATGGCTTCGAGGCCGTCGCGGTTGACGATGACGTCGTCGAGCTCGTCGGGCATCTCCCGCTCGCCGAAATGCACCGAGCGGCGAGCCGTGCGCACGAACACGATCGCCCATTGCAAGGCGGCGTAGGTGCCGAAGAACTCGAGGTCGCGTGGTGTGTGACCACTCCGCCGTTCGTACTCGGTGAACGCGTCGTCGGCCCGCATGAAGTCGGGCAGCCCGGGTAGTGCCATCGATCCAGCGATGTCCTGGAACACCCGATGGCTGTACACGAGCCATACGAGGTCGAGCTCGCGAGGACCGAGGCCCGCCATCTCCCAGTCGAGGACCGCCACGGGTTCGAAGTCGCGGTAGAGGACGTTGCCGATCCGTGAATCGCCCCAGCTCACGACTGCGTCGCTGTCCGCGCGCGGCCAGTGGTCGTCGAGCCAGCCGAATGCGCGCTCGATCACCGAGGACGGCCCCGACTCCTCGGCCACCCAGTCGTACCAGGCGCGGGTGTGGGCCACGTGGCTGATCAGCGGGGAGCCGGCATGGCCGCTGAACGAGAGGTAGGCGAACCGCTCGGTCGGCTGCGCGATGCCGTGCAGCTCGGTCAGGACACGGACCGACGCCGACTGCAACCGCGCCCGTTCTTCCGGGGTCGCGTCGTGCAACCAGTTGTCGCCGAACGTGTATGGCATCAGGTCGGGCGGGACGACGCCCTCCACCCGACCCATCACGAAGAAGGGCGCGCCGACGTGCCGTGCGTCGGGCTCCGACCAGTACAGCTCGGGCACGGGCACGGGAGACGAGTGCCCGACGTCGTCGATGACGCGGAACTGCCGCTCGAGGTCGTACGAAGGAAACACCGGGACGTCACCGGCGTCCGGTGCGATGCGCGCCACCAGATCGCGCGACGGTCGGCCGTCGTCCTCGTTCCACTCGGCGGTGAAGAGGACAGTGTCGCTCGACAGGCCCGTCGCGGACGTGGGGGAGAGCGCCGTGATGGCCGGAGACGCATGGCCCGGTAGGCGGCCGGCCAGCCATCTCTCGAGCTGGCGTTGCAGGATCGCCGGCTCGCGACTCGATCGCTGCAACTCGGTCTGAACCGGCGTGTTCGGTTCGCTCATGCTCCCCCCGATGGACGCGACCGGGCCGCAGTCTGTCGCGCCGCCCCGCTACCCTCCACATCGGTGACGGCCACGCAAGCGGAGACGATCGACCTCACGGCGATCGACGCCGTCATCAACACGATCGACCTCACGAAGATCTATCCCGGCACCGACTTTCGAGCGGTCGACGCGCTCAACCTCACGGTCCACACCGGCGAGATCTTCGGTCTCCTCGGTCCCAACGGAGCCGGCAAGACCACCACGGCCGGCATGTTGACGACCCGTGTGATCCCGACGTCAGGGCAAGCCTTCGTCGGCGGCGTCGACGTGATCGCCCATCCCGCGGTCGCAAAGCAGTTGCTCGGAGTCGTGTCGCAGACCAACACGCTCGACCGGCAGCTCGACGTGTGGGAGAACCTCTACTACCACGGTCGCTTGTTCGGCATGTCGAGTCGCGCCAGCCGTGCCGCCGCGGACGAGATGCTCGAGAAGTTCCATCTCACCAAGTGGGCGAAGGCATCCGTGTACGCGCTGTCCGGCGGGATGGCCCAACGGCTCATGGTGGCGCGGTCGATCTTCCACCGCCCCGCGGTGCTGTTCATGGACGAGCCGACCGCGGGACTCGATCCGCAGAGCCGTCTCGCGCTCTGGGACATCCTCACGGAGCTCAATGGCGAAGGGCAGACGATCCTCCTCACGACGCACTACATGGAGGAGGCCGACCAGCTCTGCGACCGCGTCGCGATCATGGACCACGGTTGCATCCTTGCCCTCGACACGCCGAAAGCGCTGAAGCAGAGCGTCGGCGCAGACACGATCGTGACAGTGAAGACGGACGGCAGCCTCGAGCAACTCGGGCGCGTGCTCGAGCGCGAGCTCGAAGGCGTCACGCGGCTGCGTCCCGTCGAAGGGGGCGTGGAGGCGCACGTGCGCAGTGGCCCGCGGCTGCTACCTCGCGTGATCAACGCGGCGGAGAGTGGCGGCTTCGAGATCGCCGACCTGTCGGTCACCGAGCCGACACTCGAGACGGTGTTCATCAACCTCACGGGCAAGGAGTTGCGCGACTGATGGCGACCGTCACCACGAACCAGCCTGTCCTCGAACGACACATCACGGCGGAGGTCCGGCCCGTCCTGCAGGCCAGCCGATCCGCCTTCGTCGCCTTGTTGCAGCGAGACCTGACGGTGCTGCGCAAGAACATCGGCGAGTTCGTCACCCGCACGCTCGTGCAGCCCTTCCTGCTCGTGTTCGTGTTCCTCTACGTGTTCCCGACCATCGGTCAAGGGGTCGGCAGCGGCGGCGGACGGATCGGCGAGTCGGCCTTCGCCACGGTCCTCGTACCCGGTGTCGTCGGCATCTCGATCATGTTCCAGGGCATCCAGGCCGTGGCGATGACCCTGTCGCAAGAGTTCGGGTACACGCGAGAGATCGAGGACCGGGTGCAGGCGCCGTGCCCCGTGTGGCTCGTGGCCGCGGCGAAGGTGGTGGCGGGAGCCGCGCAGGGCGTGCTCGCTGCTGCGATCGTGTTCCCGATCGCTTCGGTCGTGCACGCGAAGGGGGTCGAGGCGCATCTGACCGTCCACTGGCTGATCCTGCTGACGGTCCTGCCGCCCGCGTGCATCGCATTCGCATCGCTCGGCCTGTTCCTCGGCACGAAGTTCGAGCCTCGCAACCTCGGGCTGATGTTCGGGTTCGTGGTGCTGCCGATCACGTTCCTCGGCGGGACCTACTACCAGTGGACCAAGCTCTCGCCGGTCAAGATCGGCGCGTTTCCGTGGTTGCAGGCCCTCGTCCTGCTCAACCCCTTGATCTACGTCAACGAGGGGCTACGGGCTGCCGTCACGAACGCGCCGCACATGCACCTGTACATCGTGTACCCGATGCTCCTGCTGTTCTGCGCCGTCTTCCTCGCCCTCGGGATCCGAGGGTTCAAACGGCGCGTACTCGCCTGACCGCAATGTTGGATGGCAACGGGTGTCATGGCGCCCGTTTCTCCCCGGAGTTCGCAGGGGAGCGGTAGCGTCGGCCCGATGTGCGGACGGTTCGTGTCGTCCTCGCCACCGGACGAGCTGGCGAAATACTTCGACGTCGAGCAGGTCGCAGAGACGGCCCTCGAGCCGAGCTACAACGTCGCGCCGAGCAGCGACGTCTACGTCGTCGTGGAGAGCGGCGGCATCCGGCGACTCGACACGTTCCATTGGGGGCTGATCCCGTTCTGGGCCAAGGACGCCAAGACCGGCAACAAGATGATCAACGCCAGGGCCGAGAGCGTTGCCGACAAGAACGCGTACAAGCACGCCTTCAAGAAGCGCCGCTGCATCATCCCTGCCGACGGCTTCTACGAGTGGAAGAAGGTTCCGGGCCAGAAGGCCAAGCAGCCCTATTACATCCAACGCGCCGACGCCGAACCGCTGGCCTTCGCCGGGCTCTGGGAGGTGTGGCGGCCGAAGAAGGCAGAAGGTGAAGTGGCGCCCGAGGACCAGGGCGAGCTCCTCCGCAGTTGCACGATCATCACCGGCGAGCCCAACGAGAAGATGGCGGAGATCCACGACCGGATGCCGGTGATGCTGCCTCCGAGTGCCTGGGCGGAGTGGCTCGACCCCGACAACGACGACCTCGAGACCCTCGGCAAGCTGCTGGTGCCGGCGCCGGCATCGCTCATCTCCATGCACCCCGTGAGCACCGCGGTGAACAACGCGCGCTCGAAGGGAGCCGAGCTGGCCGACCCCATCGATCCGGACGGCGCGGACCACAAGCATTGAGCACACGGCCACGGCCGCACTGGACCCGTCGTGTCGAGAGCCAGTGGCTGCGATGGGGAGCGCGACTCGAGAGCGAGTGGACCGACCGGTGGTTCCCGTGGATCGCCGGCACCGTCCTGTTCTTCGTGTACTTCACGCTCGCGGAGGCGCGGGTCCGCAGCCTCGACGTCGGCACCGATCTGGCGGCGGCAGCCCAGGGTGCGTGGCTCATCGCGCACGGCCACGCACCCGACCTCACCGTCACCGGCTCGAACCTGCTCGCGCAGCACCTTCCCATCGGCATCTATCCGATCGGATGGCTCACGCGGGTGCTGCCGACGATCCCGACGCTGCTCGCGCTGCAGGCGGCAGGGCTGGCCTTTGGAGTCGTCCCGCTCTGGCGCATCGCCCGCCGGGTCGCTGACCTGCGGGCAGGCGCGGCGCTCGCGCTGATCGTGGCCTACGGGGTGTCGCCGACGATCAACAACCTCAACCTCGCGGAGTTCCACCCGTCGGCCGTCGCGGTCGCGCCCGTGCTGGCCGCGACGTACACCGCGCTCCGCAAGCAGTGGGGGTACTTCTTCCTGTGGAGCCTGGCCACGTTGATCTGGAGCGCGGAGCTCGGGCTCGTGATCGCCGGCATCGGCCTGCTGGTCTTCATCCTCGGCAACCGTCTGCCGGGGATGCTCATCATCGTCTTCGGTCTGGCCTGGGCGATCGTCGCCGTCGTCGTGCTCGAACCACGGTTCGGCAGCACGGGCTTCATCGCACCCGGGCGCGTTCCGGGCCTACGGCTCCAACGCGTTCTCGATCACAGGCGGCATGCTCATCCACCCGCACCGCGTGATCGGCGACTTGCTCGACGAGGACAACGTGCGCCTCATCATCGGGCTCCTCGCCCCGTTGCTGTTCCTGCCGGTGTTGGCGCCGCGGTATCTCATCCCAGCAATGGGTCTGACCGCGCTGTTCCTGATCGCGGATGTCGACGTCACGGGCAAGGGCGCCGGCGAGTTCGGACTGCCGCTCACCGTGTTTGCCTTCGTGGCGGCGGCTTTCGCCCTCAATCGCATGGGTCGCCCGTCGATCGACAAGGTCCTCGTCGACCGGCGCGTGCTCATCGCGTTGTCTGTCGCTGCCATCGGCTTCTTCTGCATCGATGCGGTCAACTCCCCGTACGAACGGCCGTGGAAGTGGGGGAGGGAGGACGCTTCCGACGAGGCGCGGCACGACGCGGTCGAGAGGGTCGGCGACACCGCGCCGGTACGGGCGTCGCCGAACGTGCTCCCGCTCGTCGCCGAACGACGCGCCGTCTATTTGCTGGGGAATGAGCCTGATGCGGCGACGGCAAGCCAGCGGGTCACTCGCGTGATCCTCGACGAAGCCGAAGTGCAATGGACCGAGGCCGACTGGCACCACTTCGGCGCGGGCATGGCGACCCGACAGTTCGTGCTCGTGTCGGACGAGCACGGCGTGCGCGTCTACGCGCACTTCAGCGGTTGAGTGCCTCGCGGAGTTTGTCCGCGGCCGCATCGAGGTCCTCGGGCCGAGCGTTCTGGTCAGCGTTCTCGAAGTGGAGGTCGGCTTCGCGGTTGATCGGGACGAGGTGGATGTGCGCGTGGGGCACCTCCATCCCGGCGATGATCAGGCCGACGTGGCGGGGGAAAATGCCTCCATCTGCGCGCGACCGATGCGCTGGGCCACCTGCATGAGATGCGCGAGAGAAGCGGGATCGAGGTCGACCCAGTGATCCACTTCCTGGACCGGCACCACCAACGTGTGCCCTGGCCGAATGGGCGCGATCGACAAGAACGCGACGCACGTCTCGTCGCGGTGGACGAACCGGCCGGGGAGCTCGCCTTCGATGATGCGGGTGAAGATCGTCGGCATAAGAGCCGGATCGTAGGCTTTCGTCCGTGATCCAGGACGGGGGCGCGCCCGTGACCAACCGGATCGTCACGGTTCCGAACGTGATCACCCTGATCCGGTTGCTGTGCCTGCCCGTTTTCCTGTGGCTGCTGTTCGATCGAGAGAACCGGGCTGCAGCAGCGTGGCTCCTCGGCCTGCTCGGCGCGACCGACTTCCTCGACGGTTACATCGCCCGCCACTTCAACCAGACCTCTGAGATCGGCAAGATTCTGGACCCGGTCGCCGACCGGCTGCTGTTCTTCGTGGGGATCGGCGCCATCCTCATCGACGGATCGGTGCCGGCGTGGTTCGCGTGGGCGGCGCTGCTACGTGAGATCCTCGTGGCCGCGGCCACGCTCGTCCTGGCCGCCATGGGCGCCCGCCGAATCGACGTCACGTGGCACGGAAAGGCGGGCACGTTCGGTCTGATGTTCGCCTTCCCGTTGTTCCTGGGCTCGCATTCCACGGTGAGCTATGCCGGACTGTGCGGCTTCCTGGCCTGGGTCGCAGGGATACCCGGGCTCGTTCTGAGCTGGTACGCGGTGCTGCTGTACATCCCGCTCGCACGGGAAGCCCTGCGCGCCGGCAGGGCGGCTCGCGCCCCGACGTGGGGGTAGCGTCGACTTGATGAAAGCGGTGATCATGGCCGGAGGCGAAGGCAGCCGGTTGCGCCCGCTGACGTCCAACCAGCCCAAGCCGATGATGCCGCTGGCGAACCTGCCGATGATGGAGCACATCATCGGGTTGTTGAAGCGGCACGGCTTCGACGACATCGTCGTGACCCTCGCGTTCATGCCCAACGCCATCCGCACCTACTTCGGTGACGGCTCCGAGTACGGCGTGCGCATGGTCTACGCCACCGAGGAGCAGCCGCTCGGCACCGCAGGATCGGTCCGCAACGCAAAGGACGAGCTCGCCGAGCGGTTCCTCGTCATCTCGGGTGACGTCCTGACCGACATCGACCTGTCGAAGATCGTCTCCTTCCACGAGTCCCGCGGCGCGCTCGCCACGATCGGGCTCGTCGCCGTCGACAACCCCCTCGAGTTCGGCATCGTCATCACCCGTGAGGACGGCTCGATCGAGCGGTTCCTCGAAAAGCCCACATGGGGTCAGGTGTTCAGCGACACGATCAACACCGGGATCTTCGTGCTCGAGCCCGAGATCTTCGACTACATCCCGGCGGGAGAGGCCGTCGACTTCTCGAGCGAGGTCTTCCCGAAGCTCCTGGCCAACAACGTTCCCCTGTTCGGCGCCGTGGGCGAGGGCTACTGGGAAGACGTCGGCACGCTCGACGCGTACGTGCGCGTCCACAAGGATGCGCTCGACGGCAAGGTCGAGCTCGAAATCCCCGGCTTCCGCCTGGAGCACGGCGTGTGGCTCGGCGAGGGTGCGGAGATCCACCCCGAAGCGGTCGTGGAAGGACCTGCTGTCATCGGGGAGAACTGCCGGGTCGAGCGGGATGCCCGCATCGGTGAGTACACGGTGCTCGGGGACAACGTACGTGTCCGCGAGGGAGCGGATCTCGAGCGAGTGGTCGTCCACGACAACGCCTACCTCGGGCCGAGCGTGCGCCTGCGGGGCACGGTCGTCGGGCGCGCCTGTGACCTGCGGAGCGGGGTGCGGTGCGAGGAAGGCGTCGTGCTCGGCGACGAGTGCTTCGTCGGCGACAACGCCGTGCTCGGCGCGGGCGTGAAGGTGTACCCGTTCAAGACCGTCGAAACCGCCGCCGTCGTGAACTCGTCGATCGTGTGGGAGTCGCGGCGGCGCTCGGTCCCTGTTCGGCCGCGACGGTGTCGCCGGTCTCGCCAATGTCGACGTCACGCCCGAGCTGGCCACGCGGCTGGCGATGGCGCATGCGACCGCGTTGAAGAAGGAGACGACGGTTGTCACTTCCCGGGACTCGTCACGCTCGGCGCGGATGCTCAAACGGGCGATGATGGCCGGACTGAACGCCGGTGGCGTGAACGTGCTCGACCTCGAGGTGGCCTCGGTGCCGGTCACCCGATTCGTGACCCGCCAGCCGAGTGCGGTGGCCGGACTCACGATCCGGTTGGTCGAGTCCGACCCGCAATCCGTCGTCGTGCGCTTCTTCGACAGCAACGGCTTGGACTTGTCCGGGGACGGGCAGCGCAAGATCGAGCGGTTGTTCAACCGTGAGGACTTCCGCCGCGTCCTCCCAGCCGAAATCGGTGACATCGGCTTCCCACCGAGAGCGCTCGAGCAGTATTCCGTCGCCCTCGAGTCGACGGTCGACGTCGAGCTCATCCGCCAGAGCCGGCCCAAGGTCGTGGTCGACTACGGCTACGGGTCGACGTCTTTCGTGATGCCGAACGTCCTGGCCAAGCTCGGCGCCGACGTCCTCGCGGTCAACCCCTACGCGTCGACGAGCGGCGTCCTCCAGTACGAGCCCGCCGCCCATGCTGCCAACGTGGCAGGGCTGGTGCGGGCGTCCGGGGCCAACGTGGGTGCGGCTATGGACCCGGATGGCGAGCACTTGACCCTGATCGACGACGAAGGCCACGTCCTGTCCCACATCCAGGCGGTGCTCGTGCTGCTCGAGCTCGTCGCCGACCACCTGCTCGGGGATCGGGTGGCGCTGCCGGTTTCGACGACGAGGCACGCCGATGCGGTGGCCGCCCGCCACGGCGTCAAGGTGCAGCACACGAAGCTGGCCACGTCGTCGCTGATGGACGCCGCGTCCGAATCGGGCGTCGGGTTCGCCGCCAGCCTCGACGGCGGTTACATCCTCCCCGGCTTCCTCCCCGCATTCGACGCCGCCGCCACCCTGGTCAAGGTGCTCGAGCTGATGGCCCGCAAGCAGATCCGGTTGTCGTCGCTGGTGCACGAGCTGCCGCGGGTCCACGTCGCCCACGAGTCCGTCGTCACGCCGTGGGAGCACAAGGGCACGGTGATGCGATCGCTGGTCGAGATGACCAAGGATCGCGAACAGGAGCTCGTGGACGGCGTGAAGGTGCATCACGGCGAGGACTGGGCGCTCGCGTTGCCGGATCCCGAGGAGCCGCTCACCCACGTCTGGGCCGAGGCGGGATCGGATGTCGACGCCCGCCGCTTGGCCCAGGAGTACGCGCGCAGGATCCGACAGCTACTCCGGTAGCGCCGGCCTTTCCGGATCTATCTTCCCCTCAACATGAGGTTGAGGGTGGGTATAACGTGCCGCACATGAACGTGCCCGACGAGCTGCGCTACTCGAAGGACCACGAGTGGGCCCGACTCGAGAACGGTCGCGTTCGCATCGGGATCACCGACTACGCACAGGACGCGCTCGGCGACATCGTGTACGTCCAGCTGCCCACAGTGGGCACGACCGTCACGCTCGGCGAGAGCTTCAGTGAGGTCGAATCGACCAAATCGGTCTCCGACATCTACGCACCCGTGGCCGGCACGGTGGTGGAGGTCAACAACGAACTCGCCGACGCGCCGCAGCGGCTCAACGAGGACCCGTACGGGGAAGGCTGGCTGTGCGAGATCGACGCAGACGACCCCTCGCAACTGGACCAGTTGCTGGACGCTGCCGCGTACCGGCAGTTGATCGAGGGATGACGCAGCTGTGACGGGTTCTCGCTGATGGCAGACGTCTTTTGCAACCAGTGCGGCCACCGCAATCCACTGGGCGCGAACTTCTGTTCGTCCTGTGGCGCCCCGCTGGAGCACGAGCCGGGGGAGCACACGACGGTCTCGTTCAGCATCGATGCTCCTCCCGAGGCGGGCGAAGACGAGGTCACGTTCGACCTCGACGACATCCCCGCCGGCGCGGGACTACTCGTGGTGACAAGGGGGCCGATCGCAGGCTCCCGGCTCGCGCCGACGAAGCCCGTCACCACGGTGGGCCGCCATCCCGACAGCGACATCTTCCTCGACGACATCACGGTCTCACGCCGTCATGCCGAACTGCAGCGGCTCGAGTCCGGATTCGTCGTGCGTGATGTCGGCTCGCTCAACGGCACGTACCTCAACCGCGAGCGTGTCGAAGAGGCTCCGATCAAGAACGGCGACGAGCTGCAGATCGGGAAGTTCAAGCTCGCCTTCTTTGCCGGGCCGGCACCGGCGTAGGGGGGCGGTCAGCCGGCGATGGCCGAGCGCGCGCACCTTTCCATCGGTGAGGTTCTCTCCCTGCTACAGCAGGAGTTCCCGGACGTCACCATCTCCAAGATCCGCTTCCTCGAGAGCCAGGGGCTGCTCGACCCGGAACGCACGCCCTCCGGATACCGCAAGTTCTACGAGACGGACATCGAGCGACTGCGGTGGATCCTCAAGCAGCAGCGAGAGAACTTTCTGCCGCTGCGAGTGATCAAGGACCGTCTCGAGGGTCGGCCCGACTCCGAGCCCGTCGACGCCGACGGCGAGGAGTCACCAGCCGAAACGCCTGAACCCGTGCCGGATCCGCAGCCCCAGGCGGCCGCCGCGGGGGCACGCGGGGGCCGAACGAGTCGGGGCAGTCACAGTGCACAGACCCAAGCGCAGGGCGGGGCGTTGGACAGTGGACCGAGCGCGATCAGCCTCACGCCGTGCCGAGCTGGCGTCCTCCGCCGGTCTTTCCGACCGGCTCATCATCGAACTCGAACGCTACGGCTTGATCGCCGGACGTCCGATGGGACGTGACACCGTCTACGACGAGGACGCGTTGGTGGTCGCGCGCCTCGCTGCCGGCTTTCTGCGTTACGGCGTCGAAGCCCGCCACTTGCGCATGTACAAGGTGGCAGCGGAGCGCGAGGCGTCGTTCTTCGAACAGGTCGTCCTCCCGCTCGTCAAGCAGCGCAATCCGGCGGCCCGCCGTCAGGCGGTCGACAACTTGACCGAGCTCGCTGCGCTCGGCGAGAGCCTCCGCGGCGCCATGCTGCGCAACGCGTTGCGATCGTATTCGCTCTAGGTACCGCATCGCGGAGCGACCGTCGTTCGGTGGCGCGGGCGGTAGGGTGCGATCGATGGTGGAGATGGAGCTGATCGGCGTCCGGGTCGAGCTGCCCACCAATGCCCCGATCGTGTTGCTGCGCGAGACCGAAGGCGAGCATCGCACGCTGCCGATCTTCATCGGCGGCCCGGAAGCGACCGCCATCGCCTTTGCGCTGGAGCAGGTCGAGACCCCTCGCCCCATGACTCACGACCTCATGAAGGACATGCTCGACGGCCTCGGCGTCCGCCTCGATCGCGTCGTCGTGACCGAGCTCCGCGAGAGCACCTTCTATGCCGAGCTGCACCTCGGCAGGAACGGCCAGACCCACGTGGTCTCGAGCCGCCCGTCCGACGCCATCGCACTAGCGGTACGCACGGGCACGACGATCTACGCCGATGAGGGCGTCCTCGACGAAGCCGGGTACGCCCCGGAAGAAGAGGCCGAAGAGGAGCAGGAGGAGGTCGTCGAGCAGTTCCGTGAGTTCATCGATCGGGTGAACCCGGAGGATTTCGCCAGCTAGGCCGACCGAGCGGCCGGGACAGGGCGCGGAGCGTTGACGGCGCGAGGGAGGCGTCCTACCCTCTCGACTTGCACGGGTGTAATTCCGCCCGTGTCGTCCCCCGGGAGGCACCATGGAATCCGGCTTCAGCGGCACCCGTACCGCCGAGATCGTCGGCATCACGTACCGCCAGCTCGACTATTGGGCCCGCACCGACCTCGTACGTCCATCGATGGCCGATGCGAAGGGGAGTGGCACTCGTCGCAAGTACTCCTACCGCGACCTGCTCGAGCTCAAGATCATCAAGCAGTTGCTGGACGCGGGCATCAAGCTCGAGACCGTCCGTGACGTGTTCAGCAATCTGCGCCAGCACGTTGGTGAAGACATCACGAGCGCCAACATCGTCATCGACGGCGGCGCTGCGGTGCTCGCCCGTGACGACGGCGAGCTCGTCGATCTCGTTCGCACCGGCCAAGGGGTCCTGAACGTGCTCTCGCTCGGACGGGTGGCCGAGGAGGTCGATGCCTCGATCAGTGAGCTGTTTCCCCCGGCTGCGGCGCCGGGGGACCGCACGAGGCTCGTGCCGGCCGAGCACGGGTGACGCTCAGGCACTCGCCGCTCGAAACCGTCCACCGCGCCCTCGGCGCGAAGCTGGTTCCCTTCGGGGGATGGGAGATGCCTCTCGCCTACCCGGGCGGCACGCTCGCCGAGCACCGTGCGTGTCGCACCGCGGCCGTGGCGTTCGACGTCAGCCACCTCGGCACCGTTCGGGTCACGGGGACCGACGCGCTCGACCGACTGCAGCGCGCCCTCACCAACGATCTCGGCAAGATCGCGCCGGGTAGAGCGCAGTACACCCACCTTCTCGACGACGGCGACGCGTCCGTGCTCGACGACATCATCGTCTGGTGGGTCGACGGCGAGCGGTTCGACGTGATGCCGAATGCGTCGAACACGTCCCGAGTGCGCGAGGCGCTCGGCGTCGGGGAGGACGCCGACGTCACGGCGGAGCGGGCCGTGATCGCGGTGCAGGGCCCGGCCGCTCGCGAACGGCTCGCGACGGTGTGGGCCGACGCTGTCCGCGGTCGGCCGCTTCCGCGTGGCATCGGTCGACTGGAACGGTGTGGCGTGCGTCGTCGCGGGCACGGGTTACACCGGCGAGGACGGCGTCGAGCTTGCCGTGCCGGCCGCCCGGGCGGCCGAGGTGTGGGCCGCGGTGACCGCTGCGGGCGTCGAACCCGCGGGACTCGGTGCGCGCGACACGCTGCGGCTCGAAGCCGGGCTGCCGCTCCACGGCCACGAGCTCGGTCCCGGCATCACGCCCCTGCAGGCCGGACTCGGGTGGGTGGTGAGTTGGGACAAGGGCCCCTTCAGGGGGCGCGACGCACTGGCGGCGGAGCGCGACCGCGGCGTGCATCGGCGGTTGCGCGGCATCGCCACCGAGGGTCGCCGGCCACCGCGTGCCGAGCAGCGAGTTCTCCTCGACGGTCAGGACTCAGGCGAAATCACGAGCGGCAACTTCTCGCCGATGCTCGGCCACGGCATCGCCCTCGGCTTCCTGCCGCCCGACGTCGGCGAAGGGACCGAAGTCGCCGTCGAGGTCCGCCCCGACGAGACCCTGCCCGCCACCGTTGTCCCCACTCCGTTCTGGCGTCACTCGTAGGCCGACACCGGGGGGCAGGCGCACATGAGGTTGCGGTCGCCGTAGCCGCCGTCGATACGGCGGACCGGTGGCCAGTACTTCCCGTCTCGCAGTGACGGCACCGGATACGCAGCCTCTTCACGGGTGTACGGCTGCTCCCATGGGTCACGCAGGAGCATCGCCGCGGTGTGGGGAGCGTTGCGCAGCAGCGCCGGCTGCCGTTCGATCTCGGCGCGAATGGCGATCATGGCGTCGCAGAACCGCTCGATCTCGCCGAGGTCCTCGGACTCGGTCGGCTCGATCATGAGCGTGCCGGCGACCGGGAAGCTCATCGTCGGCGTGTGGAACCCGTAGTCGATGAGGCGCTTGGCCACGTCGTCGACGGTCACGCCGGTCTCTCTCGTGATCGGACGGATGTCGACGATGCACTCGTGCGCCACGAGCCCGCCGCGGCCGGCGTAGAGCACCGGATAGTGGGCACCAAGTCGCTTCGCGATGTAGTTGGCGTTGAGGATGGCCACCTCGGTGGCCCGGCGCAGGCCCGCTCCGCCCATGAGGCGGATGTACGCCCACGGGATCGGAAGTATCCCGGCGGATCCCCACGGCGCCGCTGCGATCGGCCCCGGTCCTGTGTCGGGACCGGCTTCGCGGACGAGCGGATGGTTCGGCAGGTACGGCGCCAGATGGGCGCGGGCCGCCACCGGGCCGACGCCCGGGCCGCCGCCGCCATGGGGGATGCAGAACGTCTTGTGCAGATTCAGATGACTGACGTCGGCGCCGAACTTTCCGGGCTGCGCGAGCCCGACCAGCGCGTTGAGGTTGGCGCCGTCCACGTAGACCTGGCCGCCGGCGGCGTGCACCGCGGCGCAGATGTCGCCGATCGCCTCCTCGAACACGCCGTGCGTCGAAGGGTACGTGACCATGAGCGCAGCAACGGCAGCGCCGTTGGCGTCGAGCTTCGCCCGCAGGTCGTCGAGGTCGACATTGCCTTCGTCGTCACACCCGACGACCACAACGCGCATGCCGGCCATTGCCGCCGACGCCGCGTTCGTTCCGTGGGCGGACGACGGGATCAGGCACACGTCGCGCCCCGCTTCGCCTCGGCTGCGGTGCCATTGGCGAATGGCGAGCAGCCCTGCCAGCTCACCCTGCGACCCGGCGTTCGGTTGCAGCGACACCGCGTCGTACCCGGTCATCGCCGCCAGCCAGTGTTCGAGGTCGGCGATCAGCGCGCGATAGCCGTCCGCCTGGTCGAGCGGTGCGAACGGATGGACCTCGGCGAACCCCGGCCACGTGACCGGCTCCATCTCGGCGGTGGCGTTCAACTTCATGGTGCACGAGCCGAGCGGGATCATCGAGCGGTCCAATGCGACGTCTTTGTCCGCGAGGCGGCGGAGGTACCGCAGCATCGCGGTCTCGCTGTGGTGCGAGTGGAAGACCGGGTGCGTGAGGAACTGGTCGTCCCGCCGAAGCTCGTCCGGGATCGATCCAGCGGGGGGGCCGCCACCAACCCCGAACACGTCGCGCAGCGTGGCGACGTGCTCGTCTGTCGTCGTTTCGTCGCAGGCGATGGCGACGGTGTCGGCGTCGACCAGCCGAAGGTTGACGCCCTCGTCCAGCGCCGACTCGACTGCAGCCGCGGCCCGGCCCGGCACGCGCAGCTGCACCGTGTCGAAGAACGTGTCGTGCACCGGATCGCCCAGGCCGGCGATGTCTCGCGCCTTGTCGTGCACGCGCGACGCGATCGCCGTCAGGCCGTCCGGTCCGTGGTACACCGCGTACATGGAGGCCATCACCGCGAGCAGGACTTGCGCGGTGCAGATGTTCGATGTCGCCTTCTCGCGGCGGATGTGTTGCTCCCGCGTCTGCAATGCCAATCGGTAGGCCGGGTCGCCGTCGGCGTCGACGGACACGCCGACGAGCCTGCCCGGCAACGAGCGCTCGAGACCGGAGCGCACGGCCATGAAGGCCGCGTGCGGCCCGCCGAACATCAGCGGCACACCGAAACGCTGCGACGATCCGACCGCGACGTCCGCGCCGAGCGCGCCCGGCGAGCGCAACAGGCACAAGGCAAGTAGGTCGGTCGCAACCGCTACCAACGCGCCTCGGTCGTGCGCGGACTGGATCGCCGTCGTCCAGTCGACCAGTCGGCCGCTCGTCGCGGGGTACTGCACCAGGAGACCGAAGACGTCGCCGTCGGGAACCCCGTCGTTCGCCACGTCCGCGACCACGACGGACAGGCCGAGCGGCTCGGCACGCGTCTGCACGACGGCGATCGTCTGCGGATGGCAGTCCACGTCTACGACGAACACAGCGTCTTCGGCCGCCTTCGACGACCGACGGCACAGTGCCATGGCCTCCGCGGCGGCGGTGGCCTCGTCGAGCAACGACGCGTTCGCGATGTCGAGACCGGTCAGGTCCGCGACCACCGTCTGGTAGTTCAGCAGCGCCTCGAGCCGTCCCTGGGAGATCTCCGGTTGGTACGGCGTGTAGGCCGTGTACCACGCAGGGTTCTCGAGGATGTTCCGCCGCAGCACGGGCGGCGTCATCGTGTCGTGGTAGCCAAGACCGATCATCGAGACGAGGACTTCGTTGTGGTCGGCGAGTTCGCGCAGGGCGGCGAGCACCTCGGCCTCGCTCAACGCGTCCAGCTCGAGCCCGTCGAAAGCTTTGATGGCGTCGGGTACCGCCGCGCTCACGAGGTCGTCGAGCGAGGCGTACCCGATGGCGGCCAGCATCTTGGCGACGTCGGCGTCGGATGGACCGATGTGGCGGGCGGGGAAGCGATCGAGGTCGGGCTGCGTCATGGATCTTTCCTGGCGTCGCTCCCGACGCTGTTGCAGAGCAACCTAGCGGGCAAGAGGAAGGAGGATACGAGTTGTGGGTCCGGGTCAGCTGCTCAACGTCACCTACCTCGCGCTGATGGGCGCCGCGGGCCTGCTGGTCACGAGCCGACGACTGGAGCGCTTGCTCCTCCAGTAGGACCGGCGTCAAGGGGAGGGCATCACCAAATCGCGTAGGGTCACCGCTCACGCCGTAGGTCATCGAGCGAGGGGAGCCGTGTGAGTCGCAGTCTGGTCGACCGCGTCGTGTCGGTTCTCGCCGCGGATTCCGACCGCCGGAGCTTCTTGCAGCGCTCCGCCCTCGTCGGCAGCGCCCTCATGGTCAATCCCGTGACGTACGTACTCCGCCCGGTGTCGGCGTACGCGGCGGCGTGCCAGTGCCGTGCGCAGCCGTGCTCGTGCGGGACCGTGTGCTGCGACGGCTACACCGAGTTCTGCTGCACCATCACCGGCGCCAATACCTGCCCGCCGGGGACGGTGTTCGGGGGTTGGTGGAAGGCGGACGGCACGGGCTTCTGCGGCGGCGCGCCGCGCTGACTACATGGACTGCAACGTCGTCCCGGGCGCCAACCCGTGCTCGTGCGGTTGCGCGCTCGGAAGCTGTAACCACCGCGTCGAGTGCTGCAACTTCTTCCGCTACGGCCAATGTCACCAGGAGATACCCCAAGTCGGAGCCATCATGTGCCGCGTCGTGACGTGTACGCCGCCGTGGCTCATCGACGGGACGTGCACGACGCTGTCGGCCACCGACCAGGCGACGGCATCACACGACGCGCCGTGCCTGCACGCGCCGCCACCACCCCCGCCGCCTCCGCCGCCGACGCCGAGGTCGTGGAACCTGCGGATGACGGCGAGTCCCGGTCCCCCTGAGATCGTGTTCACGTACGGGATGAGCAGCTATCTGTTCTTCACCGGCGACTTTGACGGCGACGGCGTCGACGGCATCGGAGCGTGGGATCCGGCCGCCGCAACCTTTCACCTCCGCAACAGCAACACGGCCGGCCCGCCGGACGCGTCGATCCACTACGGGGACTGGACGCACGTGCCGGTGGTGGGGGACTGGGACGGCGACGGCCGGGACACCATCGGCGTGTGGGATCCGAGGGCGGCGACGTTCTACTTGCGCAACTCCAACACCCCGGGGCCGCCCGAGATCGTCGTGAACTACGGCACTCCCGGTCATGTGCCAGTGGTGGGCGACTGGAACGGCGACGGTCGCGACACCATCGGCGTGTGGGAGGACCGCTCCGCCACGTTCTACTTGCGCAACTCCAACACTCCGGGGCCGCCCGACATCGTCGTGAACTACGGCACTCCCGGTCACGTGCCAGTGGTGGGGGACTGGGACGGTGACGGCCGCGACACCATCGGCGTGTGGGAGGACCGCTCCGCCACGTTCTACTTGCGCAACTCCAACACGCCGGGGCCGCCCGACATCGTCGTGAACTACGGCGCCACCGGCAATCGCCCGATCGTGGGCGATTTCGGCGGCCTGGGGCTCGACGGGATCGGTGTCATCACGTCGGAGGTGCCATCCGGTCCTGCGCCGCACATCACGTCGTGGAACCTGCGGAACACGAACACGCCCGGTCCACCCGATCTCTCCTTTGCGTATGGCACGAACGTGTACCAGTTCGTGGTGGGCGACTGGGACGGCAACGGCGTCGACGGCATCGGTGCGTGGGATCCGGCGACGGCGATCTTCTACCTGCGCAACACCGCTTCGCCGGGCGCGCCGGAGACGGCAGTGAAGTTCGGCGCGTGGGGAGCGACCGCCGTGACCGGGGATTGGAACGGCGACGGCGCGACGACGATCGGGATCTTCGCCGACGGCCAGTGGCGTCTGCGCAACGCCTTCTCGTCGGGGGCGCCCGATCTGTCGTTCGCCTACGGGTCGCCGAACGACGTGCCGGTCGTGGGTGACTGGACAGGTACAGGTCGCGACGGCATCGGCGTCTGGAACCCCGCCACCGCGGTGTTCAGCCTCCGAACGACCGCGACACCAGGGCCGCCGGAGATCACCGTTCGCTACGGCGCGAACAGCTACGTCCCGATCGTCGGCGACTGGTTCGGCACCGGCCACGCCGGCATCGGCATGTGGGACGGCGCAAATGCCAACTTCCATCTGCGCGGCTCGCTCACGCCAGGCCCGCCCGACCTGACGGTGCACTACGGCACGAACGGCAATGTCCCCGTGGTCGGCGATTGGAACGGGGACGGCAAGGTGACGGTCGGCGTGATCGTCTGACGACGTCAGTCGGCGGCAGCCGGGTCTTTCTCGCGCTCGGCGTTGTGCTTGCCGATCGCGGTCATGATGGCGGCACCGACTTCGCCGATGAATGTGGGGCGGTTCTCCGCCGCCCAGTCCCGCGAGTTGGTGGTCGACTCGGCCGAACCCTGGAAGGCCGGGAACACGTAGCGCGCCAGCAGCTCGTAACTCCTGCGTGTGGGCTCGGTGTCGGCCCAGTCGTGCGCCATGACGAGGAACGTCCCGAACCCGCCGTCGGACTGGTCGCACAGCCGCTGGAGTTGCGCGATCGCGTCGTCCGGGGTGCCGATGACCGCGAAGCCCGACTTGTTGATGGCGTCGGCCATCTCCTCCGCGGTCGACGTGTCCGGCGCGATCGGCAGCGCCGCGACCCGCTGGAAGTAGTCGACCCAGTCGGCGAGACCGAACTGCACGTCGGCATACGCCTGCTCGCGAGTCTCGGCGATGTGCACCGGGCCGACGAGACGCCAGTTGCGGCGATCGACCGACGTTCCGAACTGTGCGGCGCGCTCCTCCGCGATCTGCCAGTGGTACCCGAGCAGGTCGAACCCCTGCTGGTTGGTGGCACCGATGGAGAGCAGCCCGGTGCCGAACCGGCCGGCGGCGCGGGATCCCGCGGGGAGATCTGCGACGCCACCGCAACCTCGAAGTGGGGATGGGTGTACGGACGCAGGTTCAGCCGCGCGTCGTCGAGCGTGAACCAATCGGTCTTCATCGTGACCGGTTCGTCGCTGCCGAGCAGCAACAGGATCGCCTCGAGCGCCTCTTCCATGCGGTCGCGCTGCTCCGCGACCGGGATGCCCATCATGAACGCGTCGGACGGGAGCGCGCCCGGTCCGACACCGAGCATGACGCGACCGCGCGGTGAGGTGGTCGAGGAGCACGAGGCGGTCCGTGAGCATCAGCGGGTGGTGGTACGGCAGCGAGTTCACGCCCGTGCCGAGACGGATGTGGTTCGTGCGCTCCGCCGCGACCGCGATGAACACCTCCGGACTGGCGATGATCTCGTACCCGGCGGAATGGTGCTCGCCGATCCACGCCTCGTCGAAGCCCAGACGGTCGAGGTGCACCAGCAGATCGAGATCGCGCTCGAGTGCGAGCGTCGGGTTCTGGCCGACGGGATGGAACGGTGCGAGGAAGATGCCGAACTTCATCGGGTACGGCAGCGACGCGCTCATTGCGCGACCGTACCAATCACCTTGACCGCGCGGTCAAGCGCTCGAAATGGCGTGCGTCAGCCACACGGGATGTAGCTGACGCACGCCGAAACGGGTGCGCGGCGCTACTCGTCGAGGAGGTCGGGTTGCTGGGCGACGATCCAGTCGTACAGCGGCTGGAACGACAGCCATCCCGACAGGGGCGTCCCCACTTGCGCCGCCGTCTTCTCGGCCTGGTCGGCATCGATGGGGCAAGGCTTGCCTGCGGCCTCGGCGAGCAGTTGGGCCTGGCACGTGCGCTCCATCGAGATGAACCAGTACGCCGCCTCGTCCACCGACGTCGTGCCGACCGTGAGCAGTCCGTGGTTCGACAGGATGGCGGCCTTGTTGTCGCCGAGCGCGTGTGCGATGCGCTTGCCTTCCTCGATGTCGAGCACGACACCCGTGTAGTCGTCGAACACCGCGTGGTCGCCGTAGAACATGCACGAGTCCTGCGTCAGCGGATCGAGCGGGCGACGCAGCGACGACCACGCCTTGCCATACACCGAGTGCGCGTGCGCGGCAGCGACGACATCGGGTCGTGCCGCGTGGATCTGCCCGTGGATGACGAACGCAGCCTGGTTGACCGGCCAGTTGCCCTCGACCACGTCGCCTTGGTGGTTGACGAGGAGCAGGTCCTTCACCCGGATCTGCTTGAAGTTCATGCCGAACGGATTCACCCAGAAGTGGTCGAGCCGCTCGGGATCGCGTGCCGTGATGTGCCCGGCGACGCCCTCGTCGAACCCGAAGTGCCCGAACAGCCGGAACGCGGCCGCCAGCCGCTGCTTCCGGTGACGGCGCTTCTCTTCGGCGCTTTCGAACGTCGGGAGCGCGTGCGGCTCACGATCGGACGGCATGGTCATTCCTCCCGGTGCGGCAGTCCCCGAAGTCTAAAGCTCAAGCTGCGGCCTCCCTCAGCCGACAGGACTGCGTGACATTGGAGCACGAGCCCGAGGAAGACGAGCGCGCCCTCGCTTCCGAAGAAGCCAACATTCGTTGGCTGCTCGCGGCCGTGCTGCATCACGAGGCGGGCCAGTCCGGTGGGGGAGAGACCGACAGCTCCCGCAGCGGCGGATCCCAGCCGGACTCGCCGTAGCGGCGCACCACTGTCGCCGGCGCCCCGACTGCCACGCACCGGTCCGGTAGACAGCCCCTCACCACCGAACCGGCGGCGACCGCGACGTTGCGCCCGACCCGCGATCCGGGGAGCACGATGACATTGGCGCCGAGCCACGACCCCGAACCGATCACCACCGGGTCCTCAGCGGGCCACTGCCGGCCGATCGGCGTCTCCACGTCGGCGTACACATGATTCTGGTCGGTCACGTACACGTACGGACCGAACGTGACGTCGTCACCGATCTCGATCGAACGATGCCCGATGATGTGGCTGCCACGACCGATGGAACATCTGGCGCCGATGCGGATCACCGGGTCGTGCTCCATGGGCTGACCGGGCGCCATCCCGGCGGAGAGGCTGACATGCGGACAGATCAGCGTGTCGGCGCCGATGTGGATCCATTGCTCGCCGAACACCGACCCCGGCGGGAACGCGAGAATGCTGCGAGGTCCCATCGACCCGAAGCACCGGCCGCGTTCGTCGTCGGGGGAGACCGCGCCCACGTCACTGATCCAGCCCCAGACCCGCTGGATCAGGCCGGCCGCCAGGTTCCGGGTTCGTGGCGACAGCTCCGATGGCCGGAACACTGCCCGGACCGTAGCGGGCATCGCCGCGGACGCGCCGACGACGCGTTAGTTTCGTCACAGTGACGAAACCGACTCCGACCACGGATGCGGGGGATCGGTGCCGCTGGTGCGGCCGAACGCTGCCGATCGCTGCCCCGACCGGACGCCCTCGCACGTTCTGCCGGCGCGCGTGCCGGCAGCGCGACTACGAGGCCAGGCAGCGCGCCCGCGAGCTCGGGTTGTCAGAAGACGAGTTGGTGATGACGCGCGCCGAGCTCGATGCGTTGCGCGATCAGCTCTACATGCTGGAAGCAGCGGTGGAGGACGTCGAGCGGGACCTCGCGGCGTCGCCGACCAAGCAGGACCTGCGCGACGCAGTTGCATGGATCATCGAGGCGGCCCGCCCGCTGTTCCGACGATGATCAGCTCACCGGTGTTCCACAGGTGACGTCGCCCTCGACGTGCAGCACGTGCGAGGCGGCTGCATCTTTGCCGGCGGCGTCGCCGTCGACGTGCGCGCCGGTGTCGGTCACCGTCGCCGCGCCGGGCGGCGACTCGTAGTGGTGCCCGCCGTTGCCCACGAGCTTGTGCACGGTCACACCGTCCGGACGTAAGCCGAGTTCCATGAACTGGTTGACGCCGCTGATGGTGACGATGCCGACGACCGAGACCTCGTTGCCCGGCGCGTAGCACTCCACCCGTGCGGTGTCGAGTGACTCGTCGGCGAGCGGTCCTTGCGGCGTGTCGCCGGTGAGCGTGACCGTCGACCTGCCGGGATCCTGTCCGGCGCAGTCGACGGACGCCTTGATCGCGGTGAGCTGCCCGATGTCGCCGCCCGATCCCGCTGCCGACGCGGTCTCGGTCAGCACCGAGTCGACCTGGGCGCCGGTGGCGGGAGCGAACGTGGTCACGCCCGGGCCGGTGAACTCGCGCTCGTGCGGCGTGGGCGTGGCGTCGTCCGACACGAGCACCGTGACCTTGCCCTGTTGCACCTTGATCCGGAACACCGTGTCCGCTGAGCTCGACAGCAGCGCGATGCTCGGGCCGTTCACGTCCGGGAAGCTGCACCGCACGTCCGGCTGCGCGAACGCCTGGGTGAGAGCGGCGTCGCCCTGCACGCTCGCAGTCGCTGAAGCAGTGGGCGGCGTGGCCGACGAAGCGCTGTCCTCCGCTTTCGTGCCCGAATCGTTCGTGCACGCGGCGGCGAGCACGACGAGAGCTGCCACGGCGCCGCCAGACCGCCACGTCGAACGCATGTGAGCGGATCGTACTCAGCGGGGTACCGTCGCCGCGTGCAGATCACGCCGCGCTACGACGGGCCGCCGATCCTGCGCGTCGAGATCCCGATCAAGGACCCGTCGGTGCCTCTCTCGCGGCAACGGCGACGGCTGGCAGACACCCTCGCCTCGCTCGACGAGGACCAGTGGGCGGCCGCGACGCGTTGCGACGGGTGGTCGGTGCAAGACGTCGTCATGCATCTCATCACAACGAACCAGTTCTGGACCATGTCGATCACGGCGGGGCTCGCAGGTGAGCCGACGCGGTTCCTCCTCGGCTTCGACCCGGTGGCCACGCCGGCCCAGATCGTCCACGGGATGCGCGCCATGACCTCGTCCGAGGTGCTGGATCGCTACGTCGAGACCGTCGACGCGCTCGCCGACGCCGTGGACGGCCTCGACGATGCCGCGTGGTCGACGCCGGCGGAGGCGCCCCCCGGACACATCGCGATACGCGCCCTCGCCCTCCACGCATTGTGGGACGCGTGGATCCACGAGCGCGACATCGTGTTGCCGCTGGGACTCGCGCCCGTGGTCGTTGACGACGAAGTGGCCGGAAGCCTCCTGTATGCCGCTGCGCTCGGTCCCGCCTTCCTCGCGTCGGCGGGATCCACCCGCACCGGCACCCTGAGACTGGTGGCGACCGATCCCGACCTCTCCTTCGTCGTCGAGTCCGGCGCGACGGTGCGCATCACCAACGGTCCGGCAGATGGCGCGCCGTGCTTGACGGGCGACGCGGTCGCGATCCTCGAAGGGCTCAGCTTCCGCGGTCCACTGGACCATCGCCTGGCCGAGGACGATCTCTGGCTGCTGGGACGATTGGCGGAGGTCTTCGACGTGGTTCCCGCCTCCGGACAGACTCCCTCAACTTGACATAACGGAGATTATCGGCGGTGTCGATTCCTGGAGACGGCGGTCCTCCGGCCGACCATCCACCAATCAGGGCAGGGCTCTCCGTACGGTGGTGCGGCAACACGCTTCTGCGAAGGGAGAGCCACGATGACGCGTGCTGACTTGGTGAAGGCGATTGCCGAGCGCACCTCGATGCCGCAGACCGAGGTCGACAAGGTGCTGAATGCCTTCCTTGACGAGGTGACGCAAGTGGTTGCGAAGGGCGGCGAGAAGCTGACGATCCCGGGCTACCTCACGTTCGAGCAGTCGCACCGCAACGCGCGGACGGGTCGCAATCCCCAGACGGGGGAGCCGGTCGACATCCCGGCCACGAACGTGGCCAAGGTGACCGTCGGATCCAAGCTGAAGGCGGCCGCCAAGAGCTGAGCAAGCCTGACGCTCAGCCCACGAGCTCCGCGATCTGCCCGAGGAGCTCGGGCGGTCCCGACACGAGCATCGTCGTGAGCACGGTGCCCTTCCACTGCTCGAGTTCGCCGAGCACCTTGTCCCGCGGACCGACGAGGGCGATGTCCTGGACGAGTTCCGTGGGCACCGCCGCGATGGCATCCGTCTTGCGGCCGTCGAGGTAGGCGTCCTGGATCTTGTGGCAGGCCGCTTCGTGGCCCAGGCGAGCGAAGACGTCGAAGTGGAAGTTGACGTCCCGCGCCCCCATGCCGCCGATGTACAAGGCCATCATCGGCCGGAGGAAGTCAGCGCACGCGTCCACGTCGTCGCCGACGATCACGGGGACGGTGCACGCGATCTCGAAGTCGTCCCACGTGTGCCGCGCGCCCGGACGCTTGAATCCCTCCTCGAGCGCGGCCCGATAGAAGGGGTCGCTCTTCGGTCCGAAGAAGATGGGCAGCCAGCCGTCGGCGATCTCGGCCGCCATCGCCACGTTCTTCGGTCCCTCCGCGCCGAGCAGGATGGGGATGTCCTCGCGGATCGGCTTGACGATCGACTTCAACGGCTTGCCGAGGCCGGTGCTGCGTTCCCCCCGGAGCGGCATCTGGTAGTGCTCCCCCGCGAAGTCGACTTCCTCCCGCCGGAAGATGCGGCGCAGGATCTCGACGTACTCCCGCGTGCGCGCCAACGGCTTCGGGTAGGGCTGGCCGTACCAGCCCTCGACGACCTGCGGTCCTGACGCGCCGAGCCCGAGCAACACCCGGCCGCCGCTGAGGTGGTCGAGCGTGATGGCCGACATGGCGGTGGACGCCGGCGTGCGAGCCGAGATCTGCACGACGGACGTGCCGAGCTTGATGGTGGACGTCTCGCTCCCCCACCACGCAAGCGGCGTGAACGCATCGGACCCGTAGGCCTCCGCCGTCCACATCGAGTCGAAGCCGAGCTTCTCCGCCTCGGCGATCGATTCGCGAGCGCCCGACGGTGGTCCGGCGTTGTTCCAGTAGCCGATGATCAGACCGAGTTTCACGGCCCCGTTTCTACCCGAAAGGGCCGACACTCGGTGGCACGAAACTAGAACGTGTTCTAATCTGTGGGCATGACCATGCCCTCGGACGTGCCCGTCATCGACCTCATGATGGGCCTCCCCGAGGGGCACAAGAAGGACTGGTACGAGTTCCTGCGCAAGGGGTTCATGGACGAAGAGTCCAAGGACATGGAGTTCCCGGTGCAGTACATGTTCAAGAACGTGCCGGAGGACATCCCCGACGACGCCGATCCCGTGACGGTGGTGCTCGAGGAGATGGACCATTTCGGGATCGAGAAAGCCATGCTCGGCATCGGGGGACGAGGCGGCTCCGTTCGGACCAACGCACACAGAGCGGTCGAGGAGCACCCCGACCGGTTCTTCTGCAGCTACGAGGTGGACCCGAACCGAGGCATGGATGGCGTGCGCGACCTCGTCCGGGCGTTCGAGGCGTACGGGATCAAGGCGGCAACGGCGTTCCCCGCGGGTATGGCCCCGCAGGTACCGATCAACGACAAGAAGTTCTATCCCCTGTACGCCAAGTGCATCGAGCTCGACCTCCCCATCTGCATCACCACGGGGGTGCCGGGACCGCGCGTGCCCATGCTGTGCCAGAAGACAGAGCTGCTCGACGAGGTCTGCTGGTTCTTCCCCGAGCTGCGGGTGGTGATGCGCCACGGCGCCGAGCCATGGGACGCGCTCGCCGTGAAGCTGATGCTCAAGTGGCCGAACCTCTACTACTCGACGAGTGCGTTCGCACCCAAGTACTACCCGCGCACCATCATCGACTACGCGAACACGCGTGGCGCACACAAGGTGATGTACGCCGGCTACTTCCCGATGGGCCTGTCGCTCGAGCGCATCTTCAAGGACATGCAAGACGTCCCCCTCCACGACCAGGTATGGCCGAAGTTCCTGCGCGAGAACGCCGTCAAGGTGTTCAACCTGTGACCTCGACCCGGTTCCCGTTCCCGGTGCCGTTCGGATGGTTCTGCGTCGGCTTCCCCGACGACGTCGCGACCGGCGAAGCGAAGCCGCTCTACTACTGGGAACGTCATCTCGTCGCGTGGCGGGACGGCAATCACGAACTGCACGTGATGGAGGCGTTCTGTCCGCACCTCGGCGCCCACCTCGGTCATGGCGGCACGGTCATCGGGTGCGAGCTGGTGTGCCCGTTCCACGGCTGGCAGTACGACGCCGAGGGTCGCAACGTCGTCATTCCCTACAGCGACCGCACGAACGCGAAGGCTCGCATCCGCACCTATCCCGTGGTCGAGACCAACGGCGTCTCGTTCGCGTGGTACCACCCGGACGAATCAGTGGCGCCGATGTGGGACGTGCCGACCTTCGCTGAGTTCACCGACGACCCGGACTGGTCGACGGACATCCGCACGTCGTACGAGGTCGAGACCACGTGGCAGGAGATGGCCGAGAACGGGGTCGACTCCGCGCACTTCCGCTACGTCCACAACACCGCAACGGTGCCGGAGCTCGAGTCGTACGAGACCGGGTTCCCGACGTCGCAGATGCGTTCGAGTCAGAAGTTCCCGACACCTCGGGGTGTGATGGAAGGCCGCATCGACACTCGGTCATGGGGACCCGGGATCTCGCTCGTGTCGTTCTCGGGCATCGTCGACACACTCAACCTCGCGGTGACCACACCGATCGAGCGGGACAGGTGCATCGTGCGGTTCAACTTCCGGTTCCGCACGATGGGCGATCTCGAGACCACACAAGGCGTGGGCAAGGCGTTCGTCAACGAGGTCCACAAGCAGGTGCTCGAGGACAAGCCGATCTGGGAGCACAAGGCCCACCTCGTACGACCGGCGCTCGCCGAGGGCGACGGTCCGTTCATGAAGTTTCGGAAGTGGTGCGCGCAGTTCTACGCCGAGCCGGTGGGAGCCGGCGACGAGCGGACGATCTTTCCCCCTCCGTACTGGCAGGACCGCGTGGACGAGGCGCCCCGCAAGGCGACCGCCTCGGCCCGGCTCGAGAGCGGATAGCGCGGCTTACCTCGGCGGGGGCAGCAGGCGGACGTCACCTGCTTGCATCCCGCCGTCGATCACGAACTCGGTACCCGTGCAGTAGGCGCTCTCGTCCGATGCCAAGAACAGGACGAGGCTGGCGATGTCGTCGACCGTGCCGATGCGTCCTGCCGGGAGGGTCTTGTAGTAGTCGCTGTCGCCGGTGTCACCGACCGCGGCGGTCATCTCGGTCGCCACTCCCCCGGGATGCACCGAGTTGACCCGAACCTTGTAGCGGCCGAACTCGAGCGCGGCGGTCTTCGTGATGCCGCGCACGCCGAACTTGCTCGCCGTGTACCCCGCGCCGAACGGGACGCCCCAGATGCCGGCGGTCGACGAGATGTTGACGATCGAACCTCCGCCACTCTCCCGCATGGCCGGCACCGCCGCCCGCATGCCGAGGAACGTGCCGACGAGGTTGATGTTGATGGCGCGCATGAAGTCGTCGAGAGGTGTTCGCACCAACGGCGTGAACCCACCGAGCACGCCGGCGTTGTTCACGAGAACGTGCAGGCTCCCGAACGCGTCCACCGTCGAGTCGACCACCTCCTGCCACGCGTCCTCGGACGTCACATCGAGCTTGACGAACGCGCCGTCGTCGCCGAGATCGGCAGCAACTGCTTCGCCCTCGTCGTCGAGCACGTCGCCGATGACGACCTTCGCACCTTCGGCCACGAACCGCCGCGCCTCCGCCGCGCCCTGCCCGCGCGCTCCCCCACTGATCAGCGCGACCTTGCCCTCGAGCCTTCTCATCCCTACGGTTTGTCGGCGCCGACGAGCCACATCGCGAAGAACTGCGAGCCGCCGCCGTAGGCGTGACCGAGGGCGATCCTGGCGTCGTCGACCTGGTGCTCGCCCGCTTGCCCGCGGACCTGCATCGCCGCCTCTGCGAACCGCAGCATCCCACTCGCGCCGATGGGATTCGACGAGAGCACGCCGCCGCTCATGTTGACCGGGAGGTCGCCGTCCATCTGGGTCGCGCCGTCCTCCACCATGCGCCAACCCTCGCCGGCTACGGCGAACTGGAGGTTCTCGAGCCACATCGGCTCGAACCACGAGAACGGCACGTACATCTCGACACAGTCGATCTGACGGCGAGGGTCCGTGATGCCCGCCTGCCGGTACACGTCCCGCGCGCACTGGATGCCGCCGAACGGCAGCACGGGGTCGCGGTCCGCCGACATCGTCGGCTCCGACCGCATCGCCGTGCCGAGCACCCACGCCGGAGGACGAGGGCCCGACAGCGCATCTTCGGCGGCCAGCACGAGCGCGCGAAGCACCGTCCGAGGACGGGCACGTCTCTGCGTAGCGGATCGGGTCCCACAGCATGATCGACTGCTCGATCGATTCGAACGTGATGTCGGGCTCGTGCAGATGCGCGTACGGATTCTTCAGCGCGTTCTTCCGGTCCTTGAGCGCGACCAACATCCCGATGTGGTCCGGCGCCTTCGATCGGCGCATGTACGAACGGATGTGTGGCGCGAAGTAGCCGCCTGCGCCTGCATGCATCGGCGGCTGGAACGGGATCGGCAAGCGACAAGGCCCACATGGCCTCGCTCTCGGACTGCTTCTCGAACGCGACCGTCAACACGCGCTTGTGGATGCCGGCCTGCACCAGTTGCGACGCGACGATCGTCGTCGAGCCGCCGACCGAACCGGCGGTGTGCACGCGGAACAACGGTTTGCCCGCGGCCGCCACCGCATCGGCTCAGGTACAGCTCCGGCATGCAACACGCCTTCGAAGAAGTCCGGCGCCTTGCCGATGACGACAGCATCGATGTCATTGAGGGTGAGCTCCGCGTCGTCGAGCGCCCGATCCACTGCCTCGCGGATCAAGCCGGACATCGACACGTCGCCTCGTGTCGCTTGGTGCTTCGTCTGGCCCACGCCGATGACGGCAACCCTTTCCTTGGCACTCATGCGTCGCCCTCCAAGACGCACACGATGTTCTGTTGCAAGCACGCCCCGCAGGTGCGTGGGCGACGGCTCGGTTGGCACGTCGCGTCGATCACGCGTTGCGCGGCCTCGCCGAAGCGGATGAGTCCGGCCGCCATGATCGGGTTGGCGCACAACGCGCCACCGGACGGGTTGATCTCGACGCCGTCCCCGAGGCCGAGCGCGTCGCGCAGGATGAGCTCCTGGTGGCTGAACGGCGCGTGCAGTTCGGCCACGTCGACCGGGCCTTCGGCGACGCCGGCCTTCTCACCGGCTGTGCGGGTGGACGGTGAGTCGGTGAGGTCGCGCAGGCCGAGCACTGCGGACTCGATGCGATGATCGATGCCGCGGATCCAGGCCGGACGATCGCAATGCGCCGCGGGCGATGTCGCCGGCCGCGAGCACGACAGCGGCGACGCCGTCGGTGATCGGCGGGCAGTCGTCCTTGCGCAGCGGATCGACGAGCATCGCCTCGGCGAGCACCTCGTCGGCCGGCTTGTCCCACTTCAGTTGCGCGTGCGGGTTGTCCAGCGCAGATGTGCGGCTTCGCGCGACGACCTCGGCGAACTCCTTCTCGGTCGCCTTGCCCGAGTCGATCAGCGCTCGCGCTTGGAGTGCGGCAAGCGAGATGGCATCGGGCCACAGCGGGGCCACGAAGAACGGGTCGAGCTGCCGGCTCAGCACTTCGTGCACGGGGCCTGGCGACGACTTGCTGTAGCTGTAGATCAGCGCGCGTGTCGACGTCGCCCAGCTGCAGCTTCACCCACGCCTCGTACAGCGCCCACGCACCGTCCATCTCGACGTGGCTCTCTTGGATCGGGGGCCACGGCCCGACGCCGTCGAGCGTCGACACGAAGCTGAACGCCGTCCCGGCGAGGTAGTCGGTCGAGCCGCTGCACGTGAAGCCGATGTCGTCTCTTCGTCATGTTGGCCCGCTCGATCGCGGCCGCGGTGACCGGCATGAGCATCTCGACTTCGTTTGCGTCGGTGACAGCGCGCATGTGGTCGCTCTGCGCGAACGAGATGATCGCGATGTCACGGCTAGGCATCGGCGAGCGCCCCCCATCCGTGTCTCGCCGGGCTGGTCCACCTCGGCGTCGGGCTCGCCGTTCGGCCGGAAGTAGCGGATGCTTTCGAGCGTCGGGCCGATCTTGTCGTCGTCCACCCACACCGCTTCGACCCGCATGCCGATGTGGACGTCCTCGACCGGCACCTCCTGCAGGAGGTGCATGAGCGGCAGGTCAGCGCCGTCGAGCATGATCAACCCGCTCGTGTACGGCACCTCCATGGCCTGTCCGTAGAACTGCACGTTCACGATGCAGAACGACGTGAGCGTCCCCTTGTGCGGCAAGTCGACCTGCTCGCGGGTGGGTACGCCGTCCGTCGGGCAGAGCCGCGCGGCGGTACGTACACCTTGCCGCACACCGGGCACCGCTCACCCAGGATCTTCTTCTGGCCGATGCCCGTGAGGAACCGCGTCGTCGCGGCGCCTGGCGTGTACTCGTAACGCAGCTCGGCCGGCGTGCGGACGCTCTTGACGAGCTCGACGCCCTGCAACGACAGCGGCAGTGTGAGCGACGGCGGCTGCGACGGTTCACTCATGACCCTGCCCCTCCGGTACGAAACACTCGATGTCGTTGATGTGGCCCTCGCGCTCGTCACGCCAGCGGGGCGCGACCCGCATCCCCGTCGACATCGACACGGTCTCGCCGACGTCGACCGCATGCAACAACGCGGAATCGGCTCCATCCAGCTTGATCAAGGCCCACGCGAACGGCTGCTGGACGGGGTGCTTCGGCATCGGTCGCGTCACCCACGCATACGTCGTCACCGTGCCTGCGGGCCCGACCTCGACCAGTTCGGTGAGCGCCTCCCCTGTCGTCGGGTCGTACTCCATCGGCGGCACGAGCACGCGGCCGTCCTTGGCCTTTGTTCCCACGATGACCTGCTCGCGCAAGCCGGTCAGGAACGCGCCTATCACGGGTCCTGTCGTCCGTGAGAACGGATACTCGATGACGAGCGGCGCCCTGAGCACTTCGGTTCGTTCTGCCATCGGCGGGGCACGCTAGCGCGCAAACTGAAACACGTTCTAGTCTGCGCCGATGGCTGAACTGGGCTTCTTCAGGCAGGCTGCGGCGGATCCGGAGCGGGTCGCTCTGGTCGCGCCGGACGGCACGGAGGTCACGGCCCGCCGGTTGGCGGCCCGTGCGAACGAGGTCTCGAACGGTCTGCGCGCGCTCGGCGTGGAGCGGGGCGACACCTTCGCCGTCGTGGTCCCGAACGGCATCGAGATGATGGAGCTCGTTCTCGGCGCGCAGCAGATCGGGCTCTACCTGACGCCGATCAACCACCATCTCGTCGGTCCCGAGATCGCCTACATCGTGAGCGACAGCGACGCCAAGATCCTCGTCGGCCACGAGCGCTTCGCCCGTGCGTTGGCGGTTGCTGCGGAAGAGGCGAACGTTCCCGAGTACCGCCGTTTCGCGATCGGATCGATTCCCGGCTGGAGGGCCTACTCGGAGCTCACCGACGGGCAACCGGACAGCCGTCCCGACAACCGCAAGGCGGGCGCGCCGATGCACTACACCTCGGGCACGACCGGTCGGCCGAAGGGCGTGAAGCGAGCGCTGGCGGACATCGATCCCGACGAGATGGGCGCGCTGTACTCGATGTTCCTGATGATGTTCGGCGTGCAGCCAGAGGACGGCAACGTCCACATCACCGGCTCGCCGCTTGTACCACACAGCGGTCCTGTTGTGGACGACGAACTCGCTGCACTTGGGCCACAAAGTCGTGCTCATGGACAAGTGGTCACCCGAGGAGATGCTGCGGCTCATCGACCGGCACCAGGTCACGACATCGCACATGGTGCCGACGCAGTTCCATCGCCTGCTCGCGTTGCCCGAGGACGTGCGCGCCAATACGACGTGCTCGTCGCTGCGTTGCATGGTGCACGCCGCTGCGCCGTGCCCGCCCGAGGTCAAGCGGCGCATGATCGAGTGGTGGGGCGACTCGATCATGGAGTACTACGCGGCCACCGAAGGCGGCGGCACGATCGTCACCGCCGAAGGAGTGGCTCGAGCGGCCCGGCACCGTCGGCAAGGCGTGGCCGGGGTCCGAGATTCGCATCCTCGACGACGACGGCAACCGGCTGCCGGCCGGGACGAGATCGGCACGGTGTACATGTCGCTCGCGCAGGCGACCTTCGAGTACAAGGGCGACGAGAGAAGACGGAGTGCCAACCGCGCGCGGACGGGTTCTTCACCGTCGGCGACGTCGGCGAGCTCGACGACGACGGCTACCTGTTCCTCCGCGACCGCAAGATCGACATGATCATCAGCGGCGGCGTGAACATCTATCCCGCCGAGATCGAGGGCGACGTTCCTCACGTGCCCGCTCGTCGGTGATGTCGCCGTGTTCGGCATCCCCAACGAGGACTGGGGCGAGGAGATCAAGGCGGTCATCGAGCCCGCCGAGGGACGGCGGCCGGACCCGAGCTCGAGGCCCAGCTCCGTGAGTTCGCCGAGGACAACCTCGCGTCGTACAAGCGCCCGCAAGTCCTACGACTTCACCGCCGAGATGCCGCGTGATCCGAGCGGCAAGCTCTACAAGCGCAAGCTCCGCGACCCGTACTGGGAAGGCGTCCAGCGGGTGATCTAGTCGCTCGCCCTCCCAACTCCGGGGAGAAACGGGCGCTCTAGCACCCGTTTCCATCCAACATTCGCCCGCGGGGCGCGTCAGTCGTACTGGTCGAGCAGGAGGTGGGCGGCGATCTCGAGCTCGTCGCCCACGTGGTTGATGCCGTACCAACGGTTGACCCATCCGACCAGGGATGAGAACCACACGTGGCCGAGGACGCGGACGATGTCGTCGCGGGTGTGGGCGATCGAAGTCGGGCGGGAACGCGCCGGCGATGATGCTTCCCATCACGTCGCCCACTTCGCGTTGGCACCGCGCCGCATGAGCGTCGGTCGACGTGAGCGCCGTGACCACCGCCTCCGACAGCCTCGGTTCGAGCTCCATGCCCCGGGTCGCTCGTCGCAGCACGTCGACCACACGGTCGGCCAGCGCGTCGCCCTTCGGTGGGCGGCGCGACACCTTCCGGCCGAGGTCCGCAGCCCACTCCACGAGCGTCTCCGCCAGCAGGTGGTCCTTCGAGGAGAAGTAGCGGTAGATGGTGCCGAGCGCGACGCCTGCAGTCTGCGCGACGTCGCGCATCTGCACTGCGTCGTAGCCGCCGTCGGCTCCGAGGGTCAGCGCGGCGTCGATGACGCGCCCGCGCCGGGCCGCTTGGCTCTTTGTCAGAGTTGTCACCGCCTGGGCCACCGTGTCGAACCTACCTTGGCTCCCGCGGGAGCCCGAGCACTCGCTCCCCCACGATGTTCCGTTGGATCTCGTCGGTGCCGCCGCCGATCGAGGACTGCACCGCGTTGATCCACTTGTGCTGGAACACACCGTCGACCCGCGCATCGGGATGGTCGAGCTGGCCGTGCGCACCTTGCATGCCGATGGCGAGGTCGCCGAGCTGCTTCACGTAGCGGGCGTACGCCAGCTTCATGACCGACGCTTCAGGTCCAGGCCGCCGTCCTTGCGACAGCGCGGTGCGGCTGCGCAGTCGCAGGAAGCGGATCACCTCGCTGCGACTCCAGATCTGTGCGAACCGCTGGCGGAACAACGGATCCGACGTGACGCCGAGCGCCCGCGCCAGCTGCAGCAGCCGCTCGGGATCGGACAGCCCCGATCCGCCCGCGATCACCACGCGCTCGTTCGACAGCGTCGTCACCGCGACCTTCCAGCCGTCGTCGACGGCGCCGATGACGTTCGCCGCAGGAACGCGGACGTCGTTGAGGAAGACCTCGTTGAAGTGCGCCTCGCCGTTCATCTGCCGCAGCGGCCGGATCTCGATCCCCGGTGTGCGCATGTCGACGACGAAGTAGGTCATCCCGCGGTGGCGGGGCGCCTCCGAGTCCGTGCGGGCGACAAGGATCCCCCACTCGCTGTGTTGTGCGTTCGAGGTCCACACCTTCTGCCCGTCGACCACGAACTCCTCGCCGTCGCGAACCGCCCGGGTCGTGAGCGACGCGAGGTCCGAGCCGGCATCGGGCTCACTGAACAGCTGGCACCACAACTCCTCGCCGCGGAGCATCGGCGCGAGGAACCGCGCTTTCTGGTCGTCACGCGCGTGTTGCATCAGGTCGGTGCCACCATCCCGAACGCGACAGCGAACACACCGACCGACACGCCCCACTTGCCCTGCTCCTCGCCGAAGATGGCTTCCTCGATCGGCTTGCCACCTCGTCCGCCGAACGCCTTCGGCCACGAGATCCCTGCCCACCCGCCCTCGAAGAGCTGGCCCTGCCACCACCGGCAGCGCTTGACGTATTCCTCTGGGCTCGTGTCGCCGGCGAAATGCCCGGCCGAGAAGTCCTCGGGTGAGCCCTTGCGGATGGCGTTGGCGGACAGCCACTCTCGGGCGGCCGCGCGGAAAGCGGCCTCGTCGGGAGTGTCGTCGAAGTCCACGACCGCCAGGTTAGAACGTGTTCTAGTTTTCGACCAGCTGTGGTTATTCTCAGCCAATGGCCTTCAACCTCGCCGACCTCTTCGAGCACGTCGTCGACCGTGTGCCGGATCGGCTTGCGCTCATCGTCTGCGACGAGCACCTCACCTACGGCGAACTCGACGCGCGGGCCAACCAGGTGGCGCATCGGCTCGCGTCCCTCGGTGTCGGCGCCGGCGATCACGTCGGGATCTACGCCTACAACGGCACGCCGTGGGTCGAGGCCATGCTGGCCGCGTTCAAGCTGCGCGCCGTCCCGATCAACATCAACTTCCGATACGTGGAAGAAGAGCTTGCGTATCTGCTCGCCAACGCGGATTGCACCGTCGTCGTGTATGACCCGCAGTTCGAGCCGCGACTCGAGGCGGTACGGCCGCAGTTGCCGAAGCTCGAGCACACGCTCGCCATCGACGAGACGTGGGCGCAGGCGCGTGATGCGCAAAGCAGGGTGCGTGAGTTCGGTGAGCGCTCGTCGGATGACCACTACATGCTCTACACGGGCGGCACGACCGGCATGCCCAAGGGCGTGGTCTGGCGACACGAAGACGTCTTCATGGCCCTCGGCCAGGGAATCGACGCGATCACCGGCCACAAGGTCGAGTCCGACACCGAGCTGGCGGAAGCGGCGGGGGCCAACCCGTTCGCCATCGTGTCGTTCATGCTGCCACCGCTCATGCACGGTGCATGCCAGTGGGGAATGCTCGGAATGATGTTCCAGGGCAACACGGTCGTGCTCACGCCGAAGTTCGACGTTGACGATGTGTGGTCGACCGTCGAGCGTGAAGGGGCCAACGCCATCATGATCACCGGCGACGCAATGGGTCGTCCGCTGATCGAGGCCCTGGACGCCGCATCTTCTCGGTGGGACGTCAGCTCCCTGCTGGCAGTGAGCTCGAGCGCCGCGCTGTTCTCCGCGCCCGTCAAGGATCGCTTCTTCGCCCACTTTCCGAACCTCGTGATCACCGACGCGATCGGCTCGTCAGAAGGCGGCTTCAACGGCATCGCACTTGTCGCCAAGGACGCCACCGCGATGAAGGGAGGTCCGACGGTGAGACCGGCGCCCGATGTGGTGGTTGTCGACGACGACGCGAACGTGCTCTCCCCCGGCTGCGGCATCGTGGGCAAGGTGGCCCGAGGCGGCAACATCCCGCTCGGCTACTACAAGGACGACGCGAAGACGGCAGCGACGTTCGTCACCGCCAGCGACGGGCGCCGGTACGTCGTGGCCGGCGACTTCGCACTGTGGGAGGACGACGGCACGATCACGCTGCTCGGTCGAGGTTCGATGTGCATCAACTCCGGCGGCGAGAAGATCTTCCCGGAGGAGGTCGAGGCCGCGTTGAAGTCGCACGAAGCGGTGTTCGACGCGCTCGTCGTGGGGGCCGCCGACGAGCGGTGGGGACAGCGAGTCGCCGCGGTGGTGGAACCTCGGCCTGGCGCGTCGCCGAGCCTCGACGACCTCACGGCGCATTGCCGTACGAAGATCGCCGGCTACAAGGTGCCGCGCGAGTTGCACCTCGTGGAGGCGATCGTTCGTTCACCGAGCGGCAAGCCCGACTACCCCTGGGCCCAGGAGCTAGTTGTGAAGGCGAACGTGCGAACGCATGAACATCCTCTTCGTCGTGTCCGACCAGGAGCGTGCGCGGTCCTGGCTCCCGCGGTCCGTGTCGCTGCCGTGGCGAGAGCGCCTCGTCGCGGAAGGCGTCGACTTCACGAACCATTGGACGCACTCGTCACCGTGCTCGCCGTCGCGGGCCACGATGATGACCGGCCAGTACGTGGCGCGGCACGGCGTGGTCGACAACTGCATCTTCGAACACCACGTCTCCCTCGACACCTCGATGCCGACCATCGGCTCGGTGCTGCGAGACAACGGCTACCGGTCGAGCTACATCGGCAAGTGGCACCTGACCGTCGGGCCCCAACCCGCCGATGGAGGCATACGGCTACAGCGACTGGGAAGGCAACGACCGGCACTTCATGGGTTGGGCGGGCACGGGTGTCGCGTTCGATCCCGTGATCGCGGACTCGGCGGCGGCGTGGTTGCGCGCCAACGCGGCATCGTCCCAGCCGTGGTTCTTGACGGTGGCGTTGGTCAACCCGCACGACGTGATGTGGTTCCCGATCGACCAGCCGGAATGGCGTTCGCTGCATCCCGACGCGCTCGAGGCGGCACGGGCGTTGCTCGAAGCGTCGCGTTGGAAGGACGACGAGACCTTGCCGGCGTACGAGCGCGACTACCCGTCGGTCGTCGACACGTTGCCGGAGAACCTCCATGACGACCTCTACACGAAGCCCGACGCTCATCGGGCGTGGCGCTGGTCGCAGCAGCACGGCATCTGGGGCTACATCGATCCATCCGACAAGGAGGCGTGGCGCCGCCAACTCGACTACTACGTCGAGCTGCACCGGCTCGCCGACGAGTCGCTCGGTGTCGTGTTGTCGGCGCTCGAACAGGCGGGCGTGTGGGACGAAACCGCGATCATCTCTACGTCGGATCACGGAGACATGTGCGGTTCACACGGGCTGCGGTCGAAGGGCCCGTTCGTGTACGACGAGATCATGCGGGTCCCGATGCACGTTCGCGTGCCGAGCGTGACGGGTCCCGGTTCGACGACGAACGCGCTGTCGAGCCACGTCGATCTCGCCAGGACCATCTGCGGCCTCGCCGGTGTCGAGCCGGACCCCGCGATGCAAGGCGTCGATCTGTTCTCGGGTACCGCGCGCGATCACGTGCTGTTCGCGCACGACAGCGCTCACACGAAGCTCGTGCAGCAGACGCGCTATGCCATCCGAGGGATGTTCGACGGGCGCTACAAGTACGCCCGCTATTACGGCGTGGGCGGCGGCAAGCCGGGCGACGATCCCTTCTACAGGCATCCGACGGCGAAGCAGTACGACGTCGACGCCGACTTCGACGACCAGGACCACGAGCTGTACGACCTGCACGAGGATCCGCACGAGCTCGTGAACCTCGCCCACGACCCGGGACGCCGCAACGACGTCCGCGCCCGGTTCGAGCTCCTCAAGTCCCTCGAAGCCGCCGAGTTCTGAGCGAATGTTGGATGGAAACGGGTGCTATAGCACCCGTTTCTCCCCGGAGTTCGGATGGCTTCTATTGGTCCTTCTGCTTGATGGCGTCTACGACCCGGTCGGTCTGCGCTTGTTGCTCGTAGGTCAGGCGGGCGATCCAGAAGCGGAGGAACTGGGCGATCGAGTAGCGCACGAAGAGCGCGGCGCCGGCAACCGACACGCACACGCCGATGAGACCGACGACGATGGCGTCGCGCTGTTGCAGCGGGTCGTTCGTGCCGTGCGACAGCGTGTACGCGTAGATGCCGGCTGCGATGCCCACCACCAGCAGTGCGATGCCGAGCCGAAGCAGCTGCCGGTCACGCGTCGTCGATGGATCGCGCAGGTTCATCCCGGCGATCTCCGTCTTGAACTGTTCCACACGTTCCGGGCTCTTCTCCATGGTGTCGCTCATCCTCCGAGATACGCCGCGGTCAACTCGTCCGCCAGTTCTTCCGGCCGCCCGGTCATCGCTATTCGGCCCTGCGCCATGATCGCTGCCTCGTCGGCCACGCCGAGCACGACCTTGGCGAACTGCTCCACCACGAGGACGGTGATCCCTTCCTTCGCGATGCGGGCCACGTTCTCGTACAACTCCTCCACGATCAGCGGCGCCAGCCCCATCGACAGCTCGTCGAGGAGGAGCACGGCAGGGTCGCACGCCAGGCCGCGGGCCAGCGAAAGCATCTGCTGCTGCCCCCCCGACAAGGTCCCCGCCACCTGGTGGCGCCGCTCGGCCAGCGTCGGGAACCGGGCGAACGCCGCTGCCTCGATGGCGGCCGCCTTGCGACCAGTGTGTGTCGCCATCAGCAGGTTCTCCCGGACCGTCAGGTTCGGAAAGATGCCGTGGCCCTCGGGGACGAGGCACAGCCCTCGTCGCGAGAGCTCCTCCGAACGGGCTCCGTTGACCCGTCGTCCCGCGAGGACGACGTCGCCAGCAGTCGGACGCATCAGCCCGGAGATGACCTTCAGCGTCGTCGTCTTGCCCGCGCCATTCGGCCCGAGCAGAGCGAACACCGTCCCCGCCCGCACGGAGAGATCGACACCGTGGAGCACCTCGATGCGTTCGTACGCGGCGCGCACGCCGTAGAGCCCGAGGATCTCGTCGCTCACGTGACGCCCTCGCCCAGGTACGCGGCGATCACGGCGTCATTGCTCTGGATCTCCGCCGGCGTCCCGACCGCGAGGACTTCGCCGAAATCGAGCACACACACATCGTCCGACACCCGCAGCACCAGGCGCACGTCGTGCTCCACGAGCACTACCGCGAGCCCATCGGCAGCGAGGTCGCGCAACAACGCCGCGAACGCCTCGGTCTCGGACTCGTCCTGCCCGGCGGCGGGCTCGTCCAGCAACAGCACGCGAGGACGCGATGCCAACGCGCGGCCCACTTCGACGAGCCGCGCTTGCCCGGTCGGAAGTTGGTCGACGCGCGCCTCCGCCACCGCTTGGAGGCCGACGCGTTCGATGATCTCGTCTGCGACCTTTGTTGGATCGACGGAACGATCGCGTCGATGTCGACGCTCTATATCGGCTGCGACGCGGATGTTGCTGCGCACGTCGAGCAGCGTGAACAACTCGAGTCGCTGAAACGTCCGTGCGAGCCCGGCACGGGCGCGTTTGTAAGGCAGCAAGCGCGTGACCTCGCGACCGTCGATGCGCACGCGCCCCGAATCGGGGCGCTGCAAGCCGCAGATCACATTGAACAACGTCGTCTTGCCGGCACCGTTCGGACCGATCAATCCGGTGACGCGCCCGGGTGAGGCGTCGAGATCGACGTTCACGAGCGCGACGTTCCCGCCGAAGCGCACCGTGACGCCCCGCACCTCGAGCAGCGCGTTGGCGGTCATGTCGGCGCGCGCTCCAAGCCCAGCTCGGCATCCAACCGGCGGACGTCCTCAGCCGTGAACGGCCGCTCGATGCCGACCCACTCGAGCGGCTCCTCGTCCTCGCCGATCAAACGCTTCCGGTCCGCGATCGCCGACGCGAGGACGATGACCCCGCCGACTGCGAACGCGAACGTCCAGTTTTCGATGATCTCGAGCTTGGCCGCGATCACGAGACCCACGATCGCGAGCAGCATCACCACGAGGGTCGCGATGGCATGCCGCAGCGGCTGGAACCGCTCGGCCACGTCCGGCACGACACCGTTCGGGTTCTTGCCGAGGCCGATGCCCATCGCGCCCGGCAGTACCCGGCCGATGTTCGCGAACCACGCGATCGATGCAGAGACCAGCGGGATCCCGTACAGCACCAGACCGGCGAAGATCGCGCCGCCCGCCGAGCCGATCCCGCCCACGACCGCGAGCAGCAGCAGCGGCAGGCTCTCGAAGAAGCTGAAGCGGTCGGGGCTGACCGTGCCGAGCGTGGCGCCGTACAGCGCACCGCCCACCCCCGCCATCGCGGCCGACAGGGAGAAGACCAGCAGCTTCGTCCGGCGGATGTTCAAGCCGAGGGTGGCGCATGCAGCCGGGCTGTCCTTCATGGCCAGCAACCGCTCGCCGAAGTAGCTGCGCCTGACCGCGACCACGAGCAGCGCGCACACGCAGAACACGCCGGCCATCACCACCAACTCCGCCTTCTCGCTCGACGGATCGACGAACGGTATGTGCAGCCGTGCAACAGGGATCGTCCCGAGCTCGAACAGCTTGACGTCGATGGGTCCGATGTTGAACTTCGGCAGGTTGAACAGCCACGCGTCGAGGACGACGGCGAACGAGGCCGTCGCGAGCGCGAGGTAGATGCCCGACAGCCGCAGCGTCGGCAAGGCGACCAGCGCACCGACGGCGCCTGCGATGACCGCGGCCCACACGAGGCCGGCGGGGGTGCCTCCCTGACCGAGGTGGGCCATGGCGACCGCGCCGATGCCCGCGAAGCTCATTTGGCACAACGAGATGTGGCCCGCGTACCCGACGAGCGGCACCAGCGACAGAGCGATGATCCCGATCGCGAACACCCGCATCAGCGTGAGCGCGTTGGCGTCAGTGACCATGGAGGCGATCACTGCGATGGCGACGAGAACGCCGCCGCAGGCGACGAGCGAGCCGCTCCACGATGGCTTCGGTAGCCGCTCTCGAGAGCGCACCGCGCTGTGTCCTCGCAACCGCGACTGCGGCATCGCGATCAACGCGATGAACAGGATGATGACCGGGATCGCAGCGCGGAACCCGCTCAGGTAGTCGTTCTGCAGATTGATGTAGCCGGTCCCGTACGCATCCGCGAGACCAAGGATCACCGCTCCGACGAAGGTCAAGGGCAAGCTGCGCAGGCGCCCGATGACCGCGGCCGCGTACGCGTTGACGATGAGCAGCGCGAGCACCGGCGACAAACCTTGATCGGGGGCAGCGAGCATGCCCGCCAGCGCGGCGAGCGAGCAGCCGATGGCCCAGGCGAGCATCCCCGACCGATCGGGCTTCCCCCCGTTCAACGTGACCAGCGGGCGGTCGTCCACCGTCGCTCGCATGGTGACGCCGGCCCGCGTGCGATACAGCAGCAGCCGAAGCCCGAGCGCGATCACGATGGCCAATACGAACGCGAACACCGAATGCCATGTCACGTTCACGGGGCCGATCGAGATCTTGTTGCCCTCCCACAGATGCGACAGCGGATGTGACTCCTGCGGGCTCCACAGCCACGCCGTGAGCCCGAGTGCCGCAGCCAGGACGCTGACCGTCACGACGAGCTGTGTCGCCTCGGACGTACCTTGCAACCGGCGCATGATCCCGGCTTCGAGGGCGGCACCGAAGGCAGGCCCGATGACCAGCAGCACGGCGAGAAACGCGATCGGTGTCGGCCAACCCCAGGCCACGTGCAGCTGCCAGTACGTGAACGCACCGAGCATGCCGATGGCGCCGTGCGCGAAGTTGAACACGCCGGTCGTCGTGTACGTCAGAACGAGCCCGCTGGCGGCGATCGCATAGATCGCCGCCGTACAGAGCCCCGCAAACGAGAGCGCGGGAAATTTATCCACAGTGGTTCATGGGGTGTCGCGAGGTACTCCGTAGTCGTTCTTGAGCTCGCTCACGTTGCTCGGATCGCAGTTGAACAGACCCTGGTTCGGAGCGGTCGCCGCCTGGTCGTACTCGAAGCCGGACGCGGACGCCTTGAGGATCACGAAGCAGGTCGTGGGCGTGTTCGTGCTCGGATCGGTCTCACCGTGCAGGCCGCCGCCCGCCCACGACGTCACCGCCTTGGCCTTGTCGAGCAGACACGTACGCGTGAGATCGGCGCCGCAATCGGTAGCGGCCTTCGCGAACAGCAGGAACGACGACGCGCTCTGCAAGCCGAGCGCGGCGATCTTTCCCGACGGGTTGTACTGCTTCATGATGTCGAGGTAGTCCTGCGTCGCCTTGTTCTCGGACGCCTTCTCGAACGGCACGAAGCCCGTGTACACGTAGGTGTTCTTGATCGCATCACCGCCGGTGTCGGTCAGCTTTGCGTCGTAATGGTTCGGCGTCTGCATGATGACGTCCGGGTAGTAGCCCTCGGTCTGCATCGCCTTCTCGAACAACGCTAGGTTCTCGGGCTCGCCGACGTAGATCATCGCCTTGGCGCCCGCGTCCTTGAGGCCGGTGACGAAAGGCGACCAGTTGTCCTCACCGAGCGGGCTGTACTCGGGCGAGCTGACCACCTTGCCGCCCTCGATGCCGATCGCTTCGACTGTCGCGTCCCGAACGATCTGGGTGGTCTTGAGGGCACCCGTTGGAACGGAGACCGCTTGGAACGCTCCCGGGCTGATGCGGTCGATGGCCTTCAGCGGGCCTCCCGCGAACTGGTACACGGGGTTCGGCAGCGGCTGCACTTGCAGCCCGGCGACGCGCGCCGTGGGGGTCACGACGAAGCCAGGGATGTTCGGGAGGCCGCACTGCACACGGAGCCCGTTGTCCCCGTCATCGAACACCGCACCGCCACCGACCATGGCGAGGTCCTCTTCGCACGACGTCGTCACGACGGCGTTGTAGTCCGTGAGCTTCGCGTCGCGATCGTCGACGATCACCTTGCGCCCGAGGATGCCGCCGTGGGCGTTGCACCAGGCGGCAAACCCGGTCGTGGTGTCGACCATCTCCTTGTTGAGGCCCGACCGGCCGGTGAAGCCCTTGTCCGTCACCGTCGCGATGTGGATCTCCGTGGCGGACACGCCTTTGTCGCCGGCGCCGGCGGGTGCGCCCGAGGCGTTTCCCGCGCTGCACACCTTCGTCAGGTCGCCGAACCCGCCGTTGGCGATCGAGGTGTCGCCGCCGCCCGAGGCCGACGACGACGCCTGCGAGTTCGACCCCGTCGTCTCCGCCGACGGGCTGCCGTTCCTGCTACACGACGCGGCCACGAGCACCAAGACGACGGCGAGTGCCACGCCGCGGAATCGCTTCATCGGTTGTTCCCCCCGGTTGTGTTTTCGGTCAAGCGTTCAACTTTGCCGCGCGCGGTGGTTGCGACCCAATCAGGCGTTCATCCGGTTGGCGCCGCTGCGATCCGCTGGCCCAGACGTCGCAGGTGCTCGGTCGCGGTGCCGAGCGACAGCTCGATCACTTTCGTCCAGCGGAAGTAGCGGTGCACCGGGTAGTCCAGATCGACGCCGATCCCTCCGTGCAGGTGTTGCGCCGCGTGCGCGACGCGATGGCCGCCATCCGCGGCCCAGAACTTGGCGATGTGCAGCTCATCCGCCGCTGGCAGCTCCTCGGCGAGCCGCCACGCCGCCTGCTGTGCGGTGAGGCGGATTGCTTCCGCATCGATGTAGGCATCTGCGATGCGCTGCGCCACCGCCTGGAAGGTCCCGATCTTGGCCCCGAACTGTTCGCGCTCGGACACGTAGGCAGCGGTCAGGCGGAGTGCTTCGTCGCACAGGCCGGCCTGGGTTGCGCACAGAGCGGCGATGGCCCGATCGCTGATCCAGTCGACGATGGCCGCGCCCTCGTCGACGTCTCCGAGAGGTTCGCCCACCGCACCGTCCAGGTGCACCGTCGAGAGCGGCTCGTCGTTGATGGCGAGGTTCCGTTCGATCTCGACGCCTCCCGCCTCGGGGTCGACGACGAAGACGCCGGCGCCCCCGTTCACCCGCGCGGGCACAAGGATGCGTGCCGCCAGGTGCGCGGCGGGTACGACGACTTTGGTGCCGGTCAGCCGCCAACCACCACCCACGTCGTTGGTCGCCGTCGTCGAGGGCAATGACGGCGTCAGGTAGTCGCCGGCTTCTGTCAGCGCCGCGGTGAGGATTAGGGAGCCGTCGATCACTCCTACGAGGAGGGCCCGCTGGTCCGCCGAACCGAACCTCGCGATCGGAAGCGCGCCCAGTACCAGCGTCGGAACGAGCGGCAGCGGCGCGACTGCCCGCCCCTGCCGTTCGGCCAGGAGACACGCTTCGATGAAGCCGAAGCCGCCACCGCCCACGGATTCGGGGAGGCACACTCCGAGCAGGTCCGACTTGGCGAGCTCGTTCCACACGTCCTCGGCGAACCAGCGCGCCGCTGGATCGGCCTCGATCTCGCGTAGCCGCTCGGGGGGCAGCTTCTCGGTGAAGATGCGGCCCGCCAGGTCGGCGATCGCCTCCTGTTCCTCGCTCAGCGCGAAATCCACGGACCGCCTCCGGTTGGCATCAGTGTCGAGGAACTCGCGGAAGGCCGAGGCCGAACAACGCAATGAGGTCACGCTGCACCTCGTTCGTGCCGCCGCCGAACGTGAGGATCAGGGTTCCTTGCATGGCGCGCTCGATCCGCCCTGCGAGCGCAGCATCGGGCTCCCCCTGCCGGAGCTGGCCGCCGGGTCCGACCACCTCGAGCAAGAGGCGGTACGCCTCGGTGTAGAACTCGGTGCCGAACACCTTGGCCGAGCTGGCGACACCCGGGTTCATCTCCCCGGTGGAGACCTTCCAGTTGATGAGCTTCAGGTACTCCGTCTTCGCTCGCACGCGAGCGAGGTTGACCTGCACCCACTCCTGGTCGACGACCCGTCGACCGTCGGGCAGCTTGGTGTCCTGCGCCCACTGGACCACGTCGTCGTAGCAACGCTCGACCATCCCCGGTGGCGCCAGCGACATCCGCTCGTAGTTGAGCTGGTTGGTGATGAGGTCCCAGCCCCGGTTCACGCCGTATACGACGGCATCGTCCCCGACGCGGACGTTGTTGTAGTACGTCGACGTCGTCGACGCGTTGACCATCGTGTGGATCTTCGTCCACGAGAACCCGGGATCGCTGGTCGGGACGAGGAAGATCGAGATTCCCTTGTGCTTCGGCGCCTCTGGATCGGTTCGGGCGGCGAGCCAGATGTAGTCGGCATACGACGCGAGCGACGTGTAGATCTTCTGGCCGTTGACCACCCATTCGTCGCCGTCCCTCACCGCAGTGGTGCGCAGCGACGCGAGGTCGGTGCCGGCGCGCGGCTCGGTGTAGCCGATCGAGAAGTGGCACTCCCCGGCCAGGATCTTCGGGAGGAACTTCGCCTTCTGCTTGTCCGACCCGAACTCCATGATCGTCTTGCCGACCGTGTTGATCGTCAGGAACGGGAGCGGCACCCCGGCCCGCCACGCCTCGTTCGTGAAGATGAACTGCTCGAGCTCGCCCCGCGCCTGGCCGCCGTACTCCTCCGGCCAGCCGATGCCGAGCCACCCGTCCCGCCCCATCCTGCGAACAGCCTCCAGACAGGCGGGCCCGCCGCTCTCCCCCGTCGCGACCTCGGCTTGCACCTCCGGCGTCATCAGCTCGGCGAAGTACTCGCGCACCTCCCGGCGCAATGCCTCCTGCTCGGCGGTGTAGGCGATCTGCAAACCCGTCTCCCCTGGTGGACCGGCGCAGCCGGCCCAGAACGAGAAATGAAACGTGTTTCAGTTTTCTACCACTGTCGGATGCGCCCGTCGACGCGATCTCTGAACGGTTTTCGGACCCCGGACGCCGCTAACCTCCAGTTCAGGAGGTAAGGAATGGTCATCGCCTGGGTGGCATTGGGCGTGGGCCTGCTGTTGTTCGAGATGCACCACATGGCGTTCTATGCCTTGTTCGGTGCCATTGGAGCGCTGGCTGCCGCTCTGATCGCCGCGTTCCTCCCCGATGCGATCCTCCTCCAAGGGCTCGTCGCTGTCGTGCTCACCGTTCTCGGCGTCGTCGTGGCTCGGCCCTATGTCGGCCGGGTGTTCCATCAACACCGCGGCGGACACGTGACCCGCGGCGTCCACGGCGGACTTGTCGGCGAGGAGGCGGTGACGCTCGACGAGGTCGGCGACGACCACTCGGTCGGCCATGTGCGGCTCGCCGGGGAACGCTGGCTCGCCGTCAGCGGCGGCTCGAACATCCCCGCAGGGACGCCGGTGCTCGTCACCGCGTTGCGTGGCACGACCTTGGTCGTCTGGCCCGTCGACGCGATCGACCGGTCCACCCCGCTTCTCGAACCGCCGCGCACAGATGCGTCCGACGGCGCAGATGGGAGAACGACGTGAACGCAGGTCCTGTCGCGGCGCTGATCGTCCTGGCCCTCGTTGCCATCGTCGTGCTGGCCGCGCTGCGCAGTGCGATCAACATCGTGCAGCAGGGCCAGGTCGGCGTCGTGAAGCGGTTGGGTGAGTACGTCCGGACGCACGAGCCCGGTCTCGTGATCATCGCCCCCTTCGTGAGCTCGTTGCAACGGGTCGACATGCGCGAGACCCCGCGTCCGGGCGACCGTCAAAATGTGATCACCAGGGACAACGTGGTCGTCACGGTCAACGCCACGATCTTCACGCAGGTGGTCGACGCCAAGGCGGCGCTGTTCAGCGTGGCGAACTACGACATCGGTATCGACGCGCTTGCCCGCACCGCACTGCGGTCGGTGATCGGCACGCTCTCTCTCGACCAGGCGCTCTCGGGGCGCGAACGCATCAACACCGACGTGCAGCAACAGATGGAGGTCGTCACCGACAAGTGGGGCATCCGCATCAGCCGCATCGAGATCGTCGAGATCTCACCCCCGCCCAACATTCTCCAGGCGCTGGCGCTCGAGAAGCAGGCCGACCAGGAGAAGCGGGCGCGCATCCTCCAGTCCGAGGGCCAGCAGCAATCGGCGATCAACGTCGCGCAAGGCGACGCGCAAGCGGCCGTGACCGCGGCCGAAGGTCAGAAGAAGGCGGCCATCCTCCGGGCCGAGGGGGCGCGGCAGGCGGCGATCCTCGAGGCGGAAGGACGGTCGCAGGCGATCACGACCGTGTACCACGCGATCAAGGCCGCCGACCCGGACCAGACGCTCGTTGCCATCCTCCAACTCGACACGCTGTCGAAGTTCGCGGACAGCGACAACTCCAAGATCGTCGTCCCGTTCGAGAGCGCTGGGCTCATGGGTGCGGCGCAGGCGCTCAAGTCCGTGCTAAGCGACGGCTCCGTCGGCTCGTAGCCGTTCGATCTCATCGGCGGCGCAGCCGAGCTCGCGCAACACCTCATTCGTGTGCTCGCCCGCGTAGCAGGGCCTGCGGTCGATCGACGCGGGGGTCGTGCCGAATCGTGGAGCCGGCGCGGGGTGGATGACGCCGTCCACCTCGACGAAGGTGTGGTTGGCGGCGTTGTGCGGGTGCTTCGGCGCCTCCGCCAAGCTGAGGACTGGCGCGACGCATGCGTCTCGTCCAGCGAAGTGTTCGGCCCACTCGTCGCGGGTACGTGACTTGAAGCGCGCCGCGAACACGGCGCCCAACTCGGTCCACTGCGTGCGGTCGTCCCGGTCGGGAAGTTCCGCAGCGGACAGCTCGAGCCCGTCGAGCAGCGCGGCGTAGAACTGCGGCTCGATCGCGCCGACGGCCACGTACTTGCCGTCCGCGCACTCGTACGTGTCGTAGTACGGCGATCCGGTGTCGAGCATGTTGGTGCCGCGCTCGTCGCTCCAGAACCCGATCTGGCGCGCGGCATAGAACGGCGCCATGAGCAGGGCCGTGCCGTCCACCATCGCAGTGTCGACGACCTGTCCGATCCCGGTGCGCGTCGTGCTGACGAGCGCGGCAGGCGATGCCGTAGGCGAGGAGCAGGCCTCCGCCGCCGAAGTCGCCGACGATGTTGAGCGGTGGGGTCGGCGGCCCGCCGGCCCGGCCAAACGCACTGAGCGCGCCTGCCGAGCGCGATGTAGTCGATGTCGTGACCAGCGCGGTCGGCCAGGGGGCCCTCACGGCCCCAACCCGTGAGACGCCCGTAGACCAGGCGGGGATTGCGCCTGAAGCAGTCTTCCGGTCCGATGCCGAGCCGCTCTGCGACGCCCGGGCGGTACCCCTCGATCAGCACGTCGGCGGACCTGACGAGTCGCAGCGCGACCTCGACGCCGCCGGGACACTTCAGGTCGACGCCGACCGATCGCCGCCCCCGATCGAGAACGGTCCCCGGCGCACGCGAAGGATCAGCTGTCGCGACGTCTGCCGGCTTGTCGACCCGCACGACGTCCGCTCCCATGTCGGACAGCACGAGCCCGCAGAACGGAATCGGCCCGATGCTCGCCAACTCCACGACCCGCACCCCGTCCAACGGTCCGGTCACGCTCCTCCTTCTCGAATGTTGGATGGAAACGGGTGCGATAGCACCCGTTTCTCCCCGGAGTTCGCAGTGTCGAGCATAAGTGGGAAACTCCTGCACCGATGATCCATGAAGATGCTGTCGACGCCCTCGTCGATCGAGCCGGTCGCGAGATCGATGAAGGGATCCTGCCGTCCTGCCAGCTGGCCCTCGCCTACGACGGTGAGATCGTTCGAGAGGTCACACTCGGCGACGCACCCCTCGGTGATGCCACCAGGTACACGATCTACTCGGCGACGAAGGCGGTAGTCGCGTCCGCGGTCTGGCAACTTCTCGCCGAGGGTGCGGTCGCGCTCGACGACAGCGTGGCCGAGCACATCCCCGAGTTCGGTACCAACGGCAAGGACGTCGTCACCGTCGAGCAGGTGATGCTGCACACGGCGGGCTTTCCTCGCGCGCCACTCGGTCCACCGCAATGGGACACCCGCGAGGGCCGACTCGCGGCGTTCTCGAAGTGGCGGCTCAACTGGGAGCCCGGCACGCAGCACGAGTACCACGCCACGACCGCGCACTGGGTTCTCGCCGAGCTGCTGGCGCGAGCGGACGGCTGCGAGCACACAGAATCACTCCGTCGCCGAGTCCTCGACCCTCTCGGGATGAAGAAGCTCGCGCTCGGTGTGCCGGAAGACCAGCAGGACGACATCGCGCGTGTCGTGCACACGGGCGAACCTGCGACGTCCGAGGAGCTGCAAGCGGTGCTCGGTGTTTCGAGCATCGATGTCGGGGAGGTGACCGACGAGGCACTCGAGTCGTTCAACAACCCCGACGTCATCGTCGTCGGCGTTCCGGGCGGCGGTGGGGTGTCGACCGCGTCCGAGCTCGCGCTCTACTACCAGGCGCTGCTCCACAACCCGGACGGTCTGTGGGAGCCGAAGTGGCTCTCGATTGCCACGACAGACGTGCGCAACACGTTCCCCGACCCACTGCTCGGCGTCCCTGCCAACCGATCGATCGGCCTCGTGCTCTGCGGCGACGACGGGCGCGGACCGGCGCGGGGGTTCGGCCACGGGCACGGCGCCGGCACGTTCGGTCACAACGGCGCCGGCGGACAGCTGGCGTGGGCCGATCCCGTCACAGGCGTGTCGTTCGCGTACCTGACCAACGGTCTCGATCGTCACGCGATCCGCCAGGCGAGGCGCAGCGTCGGCCTCAACAGCCGAGCAGCGGCCACAGCAGCATAAAGGTAGCGATGAAACCACTCAGCGGGATGGACGCGTCGTTCCTGTACATGGAGACGCCGTCGCAGTTGTCCAACGTGGTCGGAGTGCTGATCCTCGACCCGTCCGAAGGCAGTGCGTTCTCGTTCGAGCGCGTCGTCCACATCATCCGGACCCGCATCCATCTCCTCGCACCCTTCCGGCGCCGGCTCGTCCCCGTCCCCTTCGATCTCGGACATCCCGTGTGGATCGAAGACCCCGACTTCGACCTCGAGGCGCATGTCCATCGCGGCGCGGTTCGATCGCCGGGCACGATGCGCGAGCTCGCCGACGCCGTCGCCGACATCGCGAGCAAGCCACTCGACCGCAGCCGCCCGCTCTGGGAGCTGCACCTCCTCGAAGGTCTCGAGAACGGCAACGTCGGCTTCGTCACCAAGGTCCACCACTCGACCATCGATGGCGTCACGGGCGCCGACTTGATCGCGAGCCTCTTCGATCTGACGCCCGATGCACCCGACCCGGACCCGCCGGACGAACCATGGCAGCCCGAGCACGTGCCGTCGGATCTCGAGCTCCTGGCCTACTCGATGCCGCACATCGTTCGGCGACCGAGCGCGATGGTCAAGGTCCTCGGCAACACGGCGAAGTCCGCGGTCGACATCGTGCGACGGAGGCGAGAGGCAGCCGCGCAAGATCGCCCGTCGCCGGCCCTCCCGTTCACGGCACCGAAGGTGCGCTGGTCCGCGTCCATCACGCCACACCGGTCCGTTGCCTTTGGCACGTCCTCCTTGGACGAGATACGCCACATCAAGTCGACGTTCGGAACGACCGTGAACGACGTGGTGCTCGCAGCCTGCACACAGTCGCTGCGTCAGTACTTGATCGCCCACGACGACCTTCCGGACACGCCACTCGTGTGCTCGGTTCCTGTCTCCGTGCACGGGAGATCCGAGCATGACGGGACGAATCAGGTCTCCACCATGTTCGTTCGCCTTCCTGTCCACATTCCTGACGCGGTCCAGCAACTGCGCGTGATCACTGCAGAGACGCGTGAAGCAAAGGAGCTCCAGAATGCGATCGGCGCGGACACGCTCCAGGACTTCGCACAGTTCGTGCCGCCCACGCTCTTCAACCGCGCCATGCGCGCCTACTCGAACTTGAACCTGGCCGACCGCCACCGACCCGTGCACAATCTCATCGTCTCGAATGTGCCCGGTCCGCCGATCCCGCTCTACACCGCAGGTGCACAGATCGTCGGCCTTTATCCCCTCGGCCCATTGCTCGAAGGTGCCGGGCTCAACATCACCGTGATGTCGAACCTGGATCACGTCGACGTCGGCGTCATCGCGTGTCGCGAGCTCGTGCCTGACGTGTGGGACATCGCGGACGGATTCGCCGACGCGGTCGTCGAGCTCCGTAAACACGCTGATGGGGTGGCGAGAACGGTCCGCTAGCGTCTTTCGCCGTGTCGCGCCGGATCGACGTCGAGCTCACGAGCGACCGTGGTGACGGCTCGTGGACGTGGCGCGCCGCGGGCGCACGCGAGCCCCGCGGTGTCGTCGACGCAACGCTGGTGCCGGACGGTGCCAAAGTCGGTGAGGTCCTTCGGGCCGATGCGGATTTCGACCTCGATGGCGTGAGCATCGTCGGCCTCGCGCCGATCCAGGAGAAGCGGCGCAACGAACCGGAGCGCATCGAGGTCATCGGGCCCCCTCCCCGTGACCAGGAGCTCGTGACGTCCTCGCTGGTCAGAGGCGGCCGCGCCGAAAGACCCGACCGCCGCGAGCGCCGGCCACGCGACGGTGGTCCCGGCGGCCCCGAACGGCGAGACGGTGAGCGGCCGGATCGCAAGAGACCGGATCGGCGCGAGCGTTCCGACAAGAGTGAACGGTCCGACCGGCCGGAACGTCCGGAGCGGGGTGAGCGGCCGCGAGGTGCGGGACGCCGTCCCCCGCGCCCTCGTCCCGAAGAGCCGTCGAAGCCAAAGCCGAAGCGCCTGCGTCCAGCGCGCGTCCATCGGTCAGCGGTGCTCGACGAGCTGCCGCCGGAGCACCGCCCGATCGCCGAGCAAGTGCTCGCCGGCGACATTCCGGCAGTGCGTCAAGCCATCGACAAGGAGAACGAAGGGCGCAAGGAACGGGGCGAATCCGCCATCGACGGCAGTGAGCTCCTCGCGCTCGCCGAGAAGATGCGCCCGCGCCTGCGCACAGCCGAGTGGCGCGACCGCGCCGAGGCCGCGCTCGCCGACGTCGATGAGATCGACCTGCGCGACCTGCGCTCGGTCGTCGTGGCCGCCGACAGCGCCGCGCGTGACGACGAGACGCGCAGCGCTCGCGGCGCAACTCCGTGAATCACTCGCGCGCCGCGTCGACAGTGAGCAGGCGTCGTGGCTGCAGGAGATGACGGGCGCCCTCGACTCCGGCCGCGCGGTGCGAGCGCTCCGCCTCAGCTCGCGCCCGCCAAAGGCGGGCACGATTCTCGATCCCGCATTCACGGCGCGTCTCAACGAGGCTGCGAGCGCGTCGCTGACCGCAGAGGCGCCAGCGGACCGTTGGGGGGTCGTGCTCGAGGCGGTCGCGTTCTCGCCGGTTCGCCTCACAGTTGCGCCGCGTTCTCGTCCCGAACAGCCGAGCGACGACCTCGTCGCATCGGTACGCAAGTTCGCCGGCCGCGTTCCTCGAGTCGCAGCCGCATTCGACATCGAGCCAACGGGGCCCGAACCGCGCCGGCGGGCGCCGCGCAAGAGCGCGCCTCGAAAGGCGGTTCCGCCGCCGCCCCCGGTGGCCGAGGCCCCCGTGGCCGAGGCGCCGTTGGCCGACGCGCCCGTGGCCGAGGCGGACGACGCTTCAGCCGAGTAGTCCCAACAGGTCAGGCGTGTGCGACCTCGTCAGGACTCACGCGGTGCCATCACCGAAGACCGGCTTGCTCGACCGCGGAACGCGCCACTCGTCGCGTCCTCGTCCCACCGCGCGCCACACGCCAGGCACACGCACGAGTCGAGCTTCAACGATGCCAGGTACAACCGATCGACCTCGAACGACTCGCAGTACGGGCACTGGAAGTGCTCTGCGTCGCCACCCACCGATCGGCATCCCCCTTCCTGTGTTTCACCCTATACCGGCTGGTTGTCTCGGACTCGCGACGCCCACATAGGGTTGCTCCCATGGTCGACTACGAACTGCAAGGTCGGGTGGCGCTGTTCACGCTCAATCGCCCCGAGGCGCGCAACGCGGTGAACGGCGACGTCGCCAAGAGCATGGAGGCTGCCCTCGACCAGTTCGAGGAGGACGAGGACGCTTGGGTGGGGATCCTCACGCACGAAGGTCCGGTGTTCTCTGCGGGTGCCGACTTGAAGGCGATCAGCGCCGGCAACGCCGCCGACCTGCAGACGAAGCGGGGCGGCTTCGCCGGTTTCGTCATGCGCGAGCGGACCAAGCCGGTCATCGCCGCCATGGAGGGCCCGGCGCTGGCCGGCGGATGCGAGATCGCTATCGTGTGCGATCTGATCGTGGCCTCCACCGAAGCCCGGTTCGGACTGCCCGAGGTCAAGCGGTCACTCGTCGCGGCCGCAGGAGGGCTCTTCCGCCTTCCACGGCTGCTGCCACGCAAGATCGCGCTCGAGATCATCATGACGGGCGACCCGATCTCTGCCGAACGCGCCGGCGAGCTCGGGCTCGTCAACGAGGTGTGCGCGCCGGGTCAGGCGCTCGAGCGGGCCCGGGCCCTCGCCGACCGCATCGTCGCCAACGCACCGCTCGCGGTACGGGAGAGCCGCAAGATCGCGCTCGAGACGGTCGATGCGCCCGACGCGGAAGGGTGGAAGCGATCCGGTGAGGGGATGATGAAGCTGGCCTCGACCGAGGACTTCGCCGAAGGCCCGAGAGCATTCATCGAAAAGCGCGCTCCCGAGTGGAAGGGTCGATGACTGCGGTCAGGTGATCGTCTCGAGGATGCCGTGATCGTGGAGGAACTCGGCGAGGCCCTCCGCGAGCGGCCGGTCGGCTACCTCGTGCAGCCGGACCCAGGCCGCGTCGGCTGCATCGTCACCGGCAACGGGCTCCGCGGTCGGGTCCAACAACGTGACCATGAAGTCGAGGATCACGAAGTGGTAGCCGTCGGCGATTCGCTCGACCCATCCCACGAGCTCGCCGCAGACGCCCTCGAGCCGGGTCTCCTCCGCGAGCTCGCGCACGACGGCCTCGGCCAGCAGCTCGCCGGGCTCTACACGGCCCCCGGGCACCGACCAGAACCCCGCCGCGGGACCATGGCCGCGGCGGATCAACAGCAGCTGCTCGTCCTCCACGACGATGGCGCCGACGCAAAGCTGCGGAGCCTGCGGGGCCGGGGATCGCAGAATCACGGTAGCGAGCGGTGGACGATGATCGCCCGAGCGACCATGCCGGCAGCCTCGAAGAAGTTCTTGGTCTCGCGGTTGCCCGGCAACACGATCGAATCGATGCCGAAGCATCCGCCTTCGGTCGCCCAGGTCAGGACGGCGTCGAGCAAGAGCTCACCGATCCCGATCTCGCGCGCAGCGGGCTCGACATAAAGGTCCGTGAGACGCGCCAGCCGACCTCCGTCCGTCAGCACCTCAACAGCCGCGATCGCGTAGCCCACGACGACGTCGTCGATCGTTCCGACGAGCGACACCGCGTCGGCGTCTGCGATCGCGGCGTGAATCGGTTCCTCGAGCGGTTCGCTACGCCCTTCGCGTCGTGCCCAGACCGTCCCGCCCTTCGTCGCCGAGAGCTCGGCGACCGCAGCACGCGCCAACTCGACGAGTTGAGCGATGTCGTTGTGCGTCGCGTGACGGACAGCTTCGACCACGGTGGCAGCCCTACGACCCTACGACTTGAGCTGGTCGATCTTGTTGAGGATCGTCTTGCGACCGCGGTTCGCAGACTCGTAGGCCCGCACTGCATCGAGCTCGCCGGCGGACAGGCTCTCGAGGCGGGGCACGACCTGCGACGCCGACAAGCTGTCGTAGTCAGGAATGGCGAGCGTGGCCGCGACCTGGCCGTTGTGTTGCGGACGCACGAAAGGAGCCGGCGTCTGCGGTGCGGGCCTCGACGCGCCGGCAGCCGGGGTCGCCGCGGCGCCGTCGGGCCGGCCTTGGTTCGCGGCGAGGTTCTGCAGTCGTGTCAGTACCCGTTCGGCGCGGGCGTGGCCCTTCCTCACCGTGTACTGGCCCATCATCCGCGCCAGCACGACCTGCTTGCGACCGCGCTCGGCGAGCTGCGGGACGATCTCCTCCACGTTCATGAGCAAGCCCAGCGGCGCGAAGAAGAACAGATCGACCGCCTGCTCGATGGGCGTCTTTCGTTCCGTCACGAGGCCATGTTTGTCCATTCACTCAGCGGTCTGCACGATCAGGACGTCGCATGGAGCGTGGTGCGAAACGGCGCTCGCGACGCTCCCCAGTACGAAACGCGACGCTCCGGTCAAGCCCTTCGAGCCGACCACGATGACATCGGCGCCGAAGTCCGCGGCCGCCTCGAGGAGCACGTCGGGTGGATTGCCCGCGACCGCTTGCGCGACCACGCTCGTGGCACCGAGTTCGGTGGCGAGGGACCTGCCGTACCGCACCTTCTCCTCCGCTTGGTGACGATCCGTGAGCGCCCACTTGATGACCTCGGGAGCGTTGCGCCTCCGGGCTCTCGTGGCAGGTTCGTCGTCGTCGGCCTCGTAGGCAGTGACGATCACCAGCCTCGCGCCATGATCCGCAGCCAGCTTTCCGGCATGCATTACCGCAGTCTCCGCGGTCATCGACCCGTCTGTCCCAACCACGACGGTCGAGTAGGCCATCGTGAGGCCTCAAACGCAATCCAAGCAGAACTGGTTCTTCTCGTCGGCGAGCTGCGAACGCGGGCTTCAACAGGAAGCAGCTCTGGCATACGAACTCGCCCGGACGCCGGGGTTGGATCTTGTTCGTGTCCCCACGCTCGTCGACGTCGACGACCTCGTCCTCTTCCTCGTCTTCCTCGTCGTCAGCGGCAGCGATCCGGTCTTTGAGGATCGTGTCGAGGTCGGCCTCGACGTCGTCGGGGTCGACGTCCTCGAGATCGTCCTCCTCACCTTCCTCGTCGCCGGCCTTGGCCGGCCGGGGCGTGACAGAGGCCGACTCCTCCTCGACCTCCTCCTCGAGCGTGTCCTCGATGGCGTCCTCGTCGACCAACTCTTCTTCGTCGACGAGATCCTCGTCGAAGTCCTCTTCGTCGCCCTCGAGGTCCGCCTCGTCGAGGTCGGCGTCGTCGAGATCGGGCTCGTCGTCCTCGTCGTCCTCGTCGTCGTCGACGATGTCGTCCTCGGGGTCCTCTGGCATGTGGTCTTGGTGCTCCGCAGTCATATCGGGTGGGCGTGCGGGCCGGGAGGATACACACCCCGACGCCGTGCGCCACCCCGCGGCCAGCACGAATGTTCTCGAGAGAAGCAGCCACGCGGGGTCGGTACGCTACGGTCCTTTCCCCGCCCAGGGCGCATAGCTCAGTTGGTCAGAGCGCTGCCTTCACACGGCAGAGGTCACAAGTTCGAGTCTTGTTGCGCCCACCGACTCGACGGGCTCGACTGACCGGCGGGGCACACGACGCGTGCACGATGTAGCGTCTGCCGTGCTGGGAGGCGGTGACGCGGGTGCCTGGTTCCTGAAGCACCCGTCCTCGCGATCGGAGGCGCGTGCTATGACGAGCTGGTCTGGCGCACATGTGACGCGCAGGGCCGTGACGTCCGGTGCCGTGCTCTCGCTGGGCGCCGCGCTGGTCGGCCCAGTCGCACCCGCGGGTGCGGCCACGTTCACCGTCACGAACAACGGCGAGGGTGGCACCGGGTCCCTACGGCAGGCTGTCCTTGACGCCAACGCCGCTCCCGGTGACGACCTGATCACGTTCGGTCCGGGGATCGGGGCGATCAACCTCTACGCCTCCGTCCAGATCACCGATGGGGTCACGATCAGCGGCGCCGCGCAGGCTGGTCTCGACGTCTCCGGCGCCTTCGACATCACCACCACTGACGCGGTGACCATCTCCGGCCTGACCCTCACCCGGTCGTCGTTCAGCTCGGAGCCCGGGCACTGACGTCACGATCGACAGCTCCACGATCACCGGCGGAGATGTCGGCACTGCCATCACGTCCTCGGCGAACCTCACCATCCAGGGCTCCACGATCCAGGACGGGAGGGCGCTGTTCGGCGCTGGCATCGTCGCCAACGGTGGCTCGCTGACCGTCATCGACAGCCTGATCACCGGCAACGAGAGCGCTCGCGGCGGGGGCATTCTGGCGACATCCGCCAACGTCGTGGTGAGCGGCACCACGTTCACCGGCAACACTGCGGACTTCCAGGCGACCTACGGCTACGGCGCCGGCATGCTCGTGTCGGGGTCGTCGAGCGCGGTCACCGTCACCGGATCGACCTTCGAGGACAACCATGCCGTCCGGGGCGGCGGGGCGATCTCGGGCAGCCCATTCGACGATGGGGTCGACACGCTGGTCGTGACGGACTCGACGATCTCGGGCAACACGGGTGGGGGCCTCCACATCGATGCTGCGTCAGCGACTATCACCAGCTCCACGATCTCGGGCAACACCGGCGGCTTGCGGGCAGGCGGGGTCGATCTTGACCGACTCGGCCGGGGGCTTGACCATCGCCCACTCGACCATCGCGGGGAACGCGCCGGCTCCTTTGGCAGTGAGGGCGGTGGCCTGCATCTCGGAGCCGCAGCGACGCTCGACCACACGATCGTGGGTGACAACAGCCCAGCGGACATCGATGGCCCAGGTGGTGTGACGCTGACCCACTCCCTCGTCGAGTCGACGGCGGCCGGGGTGGTCGTGACCGATGGTGGCGGGAACGTGCAGGGGGTCGATCCCGGGTTGTTGCCGTTGGAGGACAACGGTGGTCCGACGCTGACCCATGCGTTGGCGCCGGCATCCGCGGCGTTGGATGCAGGGGATCCGGGGTTCGCGCCGCCGCCGGCAGTGGATCAGCGGGGCGAGCTCCGGGTGAGCGGCCCGGTGATCGACATCGGTGCGTTCGAGCTGGAGCAGACGCCGGTGGTGACGCCGGGCGGGGGCGGGGTCACCGAGGGCAACGCTGGGCACGCGGGTGGTGAACGTGAAAGTGCGGTTGTCGTGGCAGTCGTTGGAGCCGGTGACGGTGGACTGGGCGACCCTCGACTCGGTTGACCAGCCGGCGGAGGGTCTGGACTACCAGTCGACGTCGGGGACGGTGACGTTCGCGCCGGGTGAGACGCTCGAGATCGTCCCGATCACGATCCTGGGTGATAGCACCGAGGAGCCCGACGAGTGGGTGCCCGTGGCGTTCACGAACCCGACCAACGCCACCATCGGCGGTTTCTACGGGCTCGGGTTCGGCGTCATCCGTGATGACGATCCGGTACCGACGGTGTTGCCGGGCGGGGGCGCGGTCACCGAGGGCAACGCTGGGACGCAGGTGGTGAACGTGAAGGTGAAGCTGTCCAACCCGTCGTCGGTGCCCATCACGGTGGACTGGGCCACGGCGGACTCGGTCGACGAGCCGGCGGAGGGTCTGGACTACGAGTCGGCGTCGGGCACGGTGACGTTCGCGCCGGGTGAGACGCTCAAGATCGTCCCGATCACGATCCTGGGTGATACGACCGATGAGCCCGACGAGTGGGTGCCGGTGGCGTTCACGAACCCGACCAACGCCACCATCGGCGGTGCCTACGGGCTCGGGTTCGGCGTCATCCGCGACGACGACTGACCTCAGCCATCCCCAGAGGTCTGGGCCACGGCTTCGGCCGAGAGCACGAAGGACCCGGACACGAGGTCTGCGCCCGGCTCGGCGACCTCGGGCCACCGCCGCCCAGCGAGAACCTGCACGTCGTAGATCTCGTGCACCGCACCCTCGAAGCGCAGGAACCCCACCACCGCGCCGCTGTCGGTGTCGACCACCCACACGCCGCACACCCGCTGGTCGAGCTCGTCGGTGAGTGGGATCCCCTCGAAGATGCGCTCGCGCACCTGGGACAGCCCCACGAACGCGTACCGACCGGCGAACGCCAACCCGCGCGTGAAGCCCGGAAGGTGGGCGACCGTCTCGACGGTGCCCGCCGCGAGGTCGACCACTCCGAGGGTGCCCGTGCCCGATTCGAGGATCCAGAGGCGACCGTCATGGAGCCGGGGGGAGTGAGGCATCGACAACCCTGCCGCGGCCACTTCGCCGGTGGCGACGTCGAGCACGATGCCACCAGATGCCTTGTGGGCGCGCCACCCGCCAGGCTCGTCAGTGGCGGCCGAGCGCGGTCGCGTAGCGAACCTCGCCGTCTACGACGGTGATGCCGTTGAGGTGGCATCGGTCCTCCGCCGCGAGCGCCGAGATGAATGGGGGTCGCCACCGCGGCACGAAGCTGTGGCGCCCGTCGAGCGTGGCCAGACAGGAGAAACGCGTGTTGACGATCCACAGCTCGCTGCCGACGAAGGCGATTTCGTGGATCTGGACGTCCCCGGTGACGTGGTGCGTCCGAGGCATGAAGCAGGCGTCGTGCCGGCCATTCGGCTCGAGCTTCGCCCCCACCTCAGGCTGGTCCTGGTACACCCACACGCCCTGTGCCGTCCCCAGCGCAAGGAGGTCGTCGGCCATCGCCATGCCCATCGGGCTCGGGAACGAGCGGAAGTGGGTGTTCACCCGGTCGCCGTCGGGCCGGACGACGATCACCTGGCCACTCTGGTATGTCGAGACCAGCAGCGACGAGTGCAGGTCGCGCAGCAGCTCCGCCAGGCTCTGCGTGTGCACGCTCCGCAGCGGACGGTCGTCGTTCGCCGGATCGGAGGCTTCGTCGGCGCTCGACACCGGGGCCACAGGCCGCACCCGGGGCGGATCGGCGAACATCTGGCGGGCACGCAACGCGACGGGCCGCACCGATGACCACATCTGCGTCGAGCTCCTCGGCGTTGCGGCGCCACTTGTCTGGATGTGGGGAGTCGAGCGTGTGGCGGGACTCGGGGAGCCGCTCGCCCAGCTCGACGTCCCAATCGAGGCCGAGGTGCTCGCACAGCGCACGGATCTCGTTCACGGGCTGGGCGACGAGGCGGTCGTAGCTCGCGACGCACCACCGCTCCGGCGGAAGGGCCTCGAGGTCGTCGAGCAGGATGGTCATCGTCTCCGTCCACTGGCGCGCGACCACCTCCGCCAACGGCACGTCGCGCAGCTCCCACCACGACGGCGTGAGCAGCAGCGACCAGGCGGGGGTTCCCCAGCCGGGCAGGTCGGGGTACGTGACGAACCGTCCCGACCGCCAAGCGTCGAGCATGCTACTGATCGCCTCCCGGGGGTCGCGATACAGGTAGACGAAGGTGGCGTCTGGAAACGCCCGAGCCAGGAACGGCAGCCGCAGCGCGTTCTTGGGCGTCTTCTCGAGGAGGCGAAACGGCCGTCCAGGCGGTGGCCGGATGCCGTCGCGGTCCCGCGCGTTGAGCTCGAAGAGCCGAAGGAGCTGCAAGACGGCGCTGTCCGTGGCGTCGCCGGCCTCGAGCCGGTTCGATGACCAGCCACGGTGCGCGGGGCTGAGACCCGGGATCGACTCGATGAGGAGGTGGCTCTCGTCGCCGATCGTGTGCAGGCCGGGCGCGCGAGCAAGGGTCTCGAACAAGAGGCTGCTACCGGAGCGCGGTGGCGACACCACGATGACGGGTTGCTGGATGCGACGCGGCGACGGACGCGCGCGGCGTCCGCCGACTTAGGTCTGAGTCGAGCGCCGGTCGCAGCACCAGAGAGCGCACCGCCTCGACGGCGTCGAGCCCGTTGTCGAGTGGGTGACGGCCGGCCAGCCCGAGCAGGGCACGGTCGGCATCCGCGCGCAGCGACTCGAAGGCAGCCCAGCCGTCCGGGCTCTCGCCGAAGCGGGCCCACGTGCTGCGCCAGGCGTGACCGAAGCCGCGCAGCGCGCCCGCAAGCTCGTTCGCGCCTGAAGGGTCGGTGCGCCGCAGCTCGCCCTCGAGCACCTCCAACGTGCGGGCGATCTCCCAGGGGGTCATCACACGCGGCTGGTTGACGGCCTCGGTCGGAAAGGCGAGGTCGGCGCCCAGTCGGTTCGGGACCACTCGGGGTTCGGCGGTGGGTGTGGCGGCGCTCCGGACGACGAGCTCCCAGAACGGCACGGAGCCGACCGTGTCGACCACAAGGTGGATCCGAGGGCGCGCGACCGGGTTCACCACCCGATGCCGCCGCCAGGTGTCGACCACCCAGACCTCGTCCCGAGCAAGGTGGGTGGTCGTCGCGTCGACCTCGAACCCCACGGAGGGGTCCGTGATGACGGGTAGGTGCACCCGGACCCGCTCCCACCAGTAGTGATGGGAGTCGACGTGCGGGGTGACCTCGCCCTCGCCATCGATCCGCATGAAGCGGCTGCGACCGATGACCGTCCCGAGACCGGCAAGGACCTGGCGGGTGTAGGGCAGCTGGCCCAACACCGGGGTGGGCAGCATCGGCCCCCGGAGGGCGTCGTCGGTCGGGTCGCCATGAGCCGCGACGACTGGCAGCGCCGAGTTGCCCACCATCCTGTCGGGGTGGGGTCGCCAGCTGGCGTCGTCGACTGCCTCGACCTCCTCCGCCAGCGCCGCAGCCTCGACCCGCAGCAGCAGGCGAAGGAACGGGCGGTCGAGCCGCACGGCTACCTCTCGGAGGCGGTGCAGACGAACGACATGCGCCGCAGTCTGGCATTGGCGTGACCTGGCAGCGGGATCGGGCAGGCCCGGCTCGCTGTCCGCCCAGATCGTGCCGGGTAACGTAGGGGGCGATGAACTCGAGTCACGCGCTGCGGCCCCTAGAGCGGCGAGTGCTCCAGCTTGTCGAAGATGGTGTCAGCTCGACCGAGATCGCGCGCCGGTTCCGGCGGAGCCCGGAGATGATCAACCGGATCGTCGGCATGGCTTCACTGCCTGGTCGTGCGACCGGGCCGGTTGCGCGTGGTCAGGGGCTACGACCTCTCGAGCGACGTGTGCTCCGCTGGCGGAACGAAGGCGCCGACTACGACGAGATCGGCGCACGATTCAGACGGAGCGCGGCACACGTCGAGCGTGTCGAACAGTTGGCTCATTACAAGTCGGAACGCGACTGACTCCTGACCGTCGTCTCCCAAAGCCGCTCGTACCAGTCTTTGTCGTTCTCGAGCCACCCGAAGTGATCCGTGTACAGATCGCGAAGCCGCAGGGTGGAATCGCATTGAGGCCCACGGTGCACGACAATCCACCGCCGATCGACGGTCACTTGACCAATCGTCTGCGGTGAACTGATCGACGCGAGTATGAGTTCGACCGCGATGCGGGCCAGCGGAGACCGTCCAATGCTTCGGGTACCCCGTTCAAGAGTCCCGAGTCGTGCTCGTTCGGCGATCTCGTATTGCGTGCCCCAATCCTCGATCACGTACCAGCCGTCCGGGCGAAGGCGTGGGAAGAGCACTTCAAAAGAGCTAAGGGTCAGGTCGTAGACGTGTGACGCGTCGTCGATCACGAGGTCGATTGGATCGGTGAACTCACGGTCCGCTATGTCGGCGATGGCTGAACGGTCGCCCTGGTTGACGCGGAAGTACGGGCTCACACGATCGAAGCCCGCTAACGCGCGAACCTCGTCGCGTCGTTCGATCGCGACAAGCTTCGATGGCTCAGCTAGCAGCGCAAGAAGCGCTGTGCTCCCGCCTTGCGCGATGCCGAGCTCGACGATGCGTGCGCCGCGGAACCGCTCAGCTATCTCGACATAGCGGCAAACGAGATCGTGGTCCTTCTGGATGAAGAACCGCTCTGGCGTCGAGATCCCATCGTACCCTCGAACGAACCTCACATCGCCCACCCGGAATGCACGTTCCGACTCCCACTCCATGCCGCCATTGAAGCACCGCAGGCGGGAAGGTCGAGGACGCGCTCCTACTCAGGCGACGGGTCGCCGCGGCCAACCAATGCCAATCGTTCGAGGCCGAGCCCGCTGATCATCAATCGCTCCTTGCGGCTCTGGAGGAGCAGTTGGGTCCAGTCAACGAGTCCTCCGTCGCCGAGCTCGATCTCGGCCCCCTCCCATGTCCCGGCCAACTTGAAGCAGAGTCCGGAGTAGTACCCGCGTCCGTCCGTTCGTTCGGGCCAACAGTCGATCGCCACTGGCCCGACCTCCAGCTGCTCGCGGAGATAGTCGATCACGGCGCGGTGTCGCCCACGGAAATCGGTGATGCGGATATTGACGGTGTCTGCGCCCGCGTTGAGCATGACCGCCACTAACGATTGAAGGTGCTCCAGCATCGCCGCCATCTCGAACTGGAAGCCGCCGCGGTCGCGGCCTGCCGACACCAGACCGAGCAAACAGAAGTGCGTGAAGGAGCGAGGTCCGTCGAACTGTTGGGCACGTAGATCTCGCTCGACCGCAGCGAGGCGTACCACGTCACTCGACCGTGGATCGTGATCGAGAAGACTCCGCCGGAGCACCGCCGCCTCGAGCGCGAGCGAGTTCGTGGGATCGGCGGCCACCTCGGACGCTCGAACGGTTGTGACGACCCTGTTCTGGTCGACACCCGCAATTACGGAATGTGTGCCGAGAGGGACGACTGGCGCCGTGATCACCGGGGCGAAGGGTGGTGAAACCGCATCGATGGCGAGGCGCTCCATGGCGCGCAGAAGGTGGAAGTCGACCGTCGCTGGCGATACGAACCGGTCGCGCCGGTACTGGGCGAGGATGTCGCTCGGTGTCAGCTTGGCCGCCCGGCGACGTGCCACTTCCAGCAACAACGTCGTCAATTCCGTTCCGGACAGACGCTCGCACAGAGCTGTCATCAAATCCTCTCGTTCCGACTTCGCGAGGATCCGCGAGAGAGCAGGATGAGCGCCGCCACTGTCCATCGACTTCACGGTAGGGGCCAGTCGCTTCAGAGGATCAGCGGATATCGCCGCGACGCCGGGCGCGGTATCGCTCGTCCAGAGAACCCGGCTACGGGATGGCGCCGGCGTCCTTGAGCTCGATGATCCGATCCCAGTCGTAGCCCAGCTCGAGCAACACCTCCTCGGTGTGTTGCGCGAACTCGGGTGGCATCGATCGCGCCGACCACGGCGTGCCGGCGAAATCGACGGGCGTCGCGACCATGCGCACGGGATCGGCGCCGTCCGCGGCGGGAACCTCGACGAAGCCGCCCCCCGCGGCGGCTTGGGGATCGTCGACGGTTTCGTGCGCGTATTGCACCGGAGCCCACCACACGTCCTCGCGATCGAAGATCGCTGCCCACTCCGCCAGTGGCTTCGTGGCGAACAACGTCGACAGCTCGTCGACCAGCTCAGCGGAATGTTGCCAGCGGGCCTCGATGGAGTTGAAGCGAGGATCGTCTGCCCAGTCGGTGCGACCGACAGCACGCAGAACGTCGGGCCAGTGACGGTCGGCTTGCAGTCCGAGCATCCAGAACCGTCGGCCGTCGCCCGCGGTGTACGCGTTGATCAACGGGTTGGGCGGCGCCCTCACCGTCATCGGGATCACCGGGATGCCGAGGCGCAACGACATGCTGATGTCCCAACCCATCATGTACATACCGATCCGCAACAACGACGTCGACACGAGTTGACCTTCGCCGGTCCGTTCGCGCGCCAACAATGCAGCTGCCACCGCGCCTGCTGCAGCCATGCCCGCCATGTGGTCGCCCATCCCACCGCGTTGGTAGGGCAGATCCGCACCGTCCGGCGCCAATGCGGCAGCGATCCCCGCGCGTGACCAGAACGCGCCGACGTCGTACGCGGCGCGATCGCGTTCGTCTCCCTCGACGCCGTAGCCGCTGACCGATGCGTACACGAGCCGCGGGTTCCGCGCCGACGCGGTTTCGTAGTCGAGTCCGGCGCGTTCGAGGGCGGCGGGCCGCGCGTTCGTCACGAACACGTCAGCTTGGTCCACTAGGTCGGCAGCGATGCGGCGCCCTTCCTCGTGCGACAAGTTCAGACCAACGCTGCGCTTGTTGCGGTTGTCGAGTTCGAACGGTGGGTTCGAGCCGTCGCCTCCGAACGCCGACAGCAACCCTCGAAAAGGATCGCCATCCGGTGGCTCGATCTTGACGACGTCGGCGCCCCAGTCTCCGAGCACCGCCGCCGCCGACGGTCCCGCCACCCACATGCCGACCTCGACGACGCGGATGCCTTCCATCGGTCCGGGCACGAGCGGAGCCTACGACCCGGACCTACGCTTCGACGAGAAGTCAGACGAGTTCAGAGGGGGCCGCATGAGCGAGTGGAACTTCATGGACTTCGGAAGCAAGGAGAACTTGCTCCGCGCCGTTGGTGAGCAGTCCGACCAGATGCTGGCGCTCGCGTCCGAACCTGGCGTGTGGGAGAAGCCGACAGCATCGGGGCACTGGCAGGTCCGCGATGTCATCGGCCACCTCGTCGACACCACCGAGGGCTACTTCGCGGGTTGGGACGCGGCGCGACGGCCAGGGCACGGTGCCCGATGCACTCGGCGTGAAGGGAATGGACAAGTACGTAGACGAGGGAGCCCTCGCATGGCGGTCGGTACCGCAGGACGAACTGCTCGCCCGCCTCGACAAGGACCGCGCCCAGATGATGAGTCTGATGCAGGAGCTCGACGGGGACTCGTGGGGCGGGTTCGTCGTTCCCCACAAGTACATGGGTCCACTGCCGGCCTTCTTCTATCCAGTCGCGCAACTCGTGGACTACACGGTGCACTCGTGGGACATCCGCCAAGGCTCGGGCCGTTCACATGCGATGGACGGTGACGCCGCCGATCTCCTGGTGCCTTTCTGCTTCATCGTGTGGCAGTCGACGGCGGAGTGCGCGTCGGTCGAACCGTTCACGATCGGTGTGCGGATCACTGGCAACAACGGAGGTGAGACGCGAGCGTCGATCACGGCAGACGGGATCGCTTTCGAGCCCGGTGACGTCAGCGACCTGCCACTCGTCCTCGACTTCGATCCCGCCAGCTTCGTGCTCACCGCCATGGGACGGGTCAACGGCGGCACCGCCCACGGCGACGGCAGCCTGACCGAGCGGTTCTGCAACCTCTTCTTCAGGATCTGAGCGCCAGGCCCGAACCCCGCCGAACCCCCCCGAACCCCGTTTCGGCGTGCATCAGCCACATCTTGTGTGGCTGATGAACGCCAGTTCGGCAGGACCGTCCTCATCGTCTGACCTCCAAGCAGTAGGCGATCGAGCCGGTGGCGGGCTGCAACCGCTCGGAGCCGTCGGGGCATGGTTCCGTGACGCTGACATGTGCGACGACGGCACGCGCACCCGGCGTCCCGCATGCCGCGGACTGCACCGTCGGTCCGTCGGCCACCGTCACGCAACTGCCGACGCCCGGTCCCGGCTGTGTGGTCGCGGGATTGCCCGTCACGGCGTACGCGGTGAACACGAAGATCGCGAAGAGGACGACGATGAGGATGATCCACGGCAGACCGCGGATCACGCGCTCGGTCGGTTCGAGTTGTTCGATCTGTTCGGGCATCGTGCCGTCGGGGCGGGTGGCGAACCGATCGTCGTCGGTCGCCCACCGCGCCCTCGCAGACATCACGGGGTCGAGCTCGGCGTCGTACCTACGGCGACGGCCCGGATCGCTCAGCACCCGCCACGCCTCGTTGACCTCCTGCATCGATCGCTCGGCGGCGCTGCGCTGCGCCGGGCCGGCGTCGATGTAGCGGTCCGGGTGGAGCTGCCGCGCTCGGTCGAGGTATGCCCGCCGCACGGCGTCTCCACCGGCGTTCCGTGGCACTCCGAGTACCTCGTAGTGCGAGCGGGCCATCGGCTGCACGGTACCCGCGCCGCGTATCGTCGGCGCATGTCACGCCGGCGCTCGTGGTGGGGTTGGGGATGGGAGGATGCTGCGCTCCGTCCCGATCAAGTGCAGAAGCTCGCAGCCGCCCTGGGCGAGAGGTTCGGGACCGCGGACCTCGAGGTCCATCCCGCACCCGACCTCGATCGAATCGACCTGCCGGTGCCTCGTGTGCGGCCTCCCGACGCGCTGGCAACCATCTGCACGGACGATCGCCGGGAGCGCGCCGCGCACACGTATGGCAAGTCCTATCGGGATGTTGTGCGCAGCTTCCACGGCGAGCTGTCGCGTCCACCCGATGCCGTCGCTTCTCCACGCGACGAAGCCGACGTCGTTGCGCTGCTCGATTGGTGCGCGGGCGCCAACATCGCCGCGTTGCCGTACGGCGGAGGATCCTCAGTGGTCGGTGGTGTGGAGAGCGGTCTCGTCGACGACACCTACGCGGCAGTCGTCACGATCGACCTGACGCAACTCGACCGCGTGCTCGAGGTCGACACCGTTTCACGCGGGGCGCGCATCCAAGGCGGCGCCCTCGGGCCAGCGCTCGAGGAGCAACTGCGACCGCACGGCTACACGCTGCGCCACTTTCCTCAGTCGTTCGAGTTCTCGTCGCTCGGCGGCTGGCTTGCTACACGATCCGGTGGTCACTACGCGAGCGTCTACACGCACATCGACGACCTCGTGGAATCGATTCGCATGGTGACGCCTGGTGGCGTGATGGAGTCCCGCCGGCTGCCGGGTTCGGGAGCCGGACCTTCGCCCGACCGTCTCGCGCTCGGCAGTGAAGGCACGCTCGGCGTCATCACCGAAGCGTGGATGCGCGTGCAGGACCGGGTGCGGTTCAAGGCGTCGGCGGGCGTGCACTTCGCCGAGTACGCGGACGGCGTGGCCGCGACCCGCGCCGTCGCGCAATCCGGTCTGTTTCCGACCAATTGCCGGCTGCTCGACGCGACCGAAGCGATGGTGGCGGCAGGAGTGCAGGACGCCACCACGTTGCTCGTGCTCGGTTTCGAGTCTGCCGATCATCCGGTCGACACGTGGATACAGCGCGCGGTCGAGCTGTGCCATGACCACGGAGGCTCGACGCCGGAAGGTGTTCGTAGCAGCGAGGCCGGCGACCCAGCGGGCGACGACGGCTCGGTCGGCGCGTGGCGCAACTCGTTCCTGCGCGCGCCCTATGGACGTGACGCGCTCGTATCCATGGCCATGATCGTCGAGACGTTCGAGACCGCGTGCACGTGGGCGCAGTTCCCGGAGCTACACGCCGGAGCGACGGCGGCGGTCGAGAAGGCGCTGGCCGAGATCTGCGGAGGCGGTTGGGTCACGTGCCGGTTCACGCACGTGTATCCCGACGGGCCGGCGCCGTACTTCTCCGTGACAGCGCCCGGGCGATGGGGCTCGGAGCTGTCGATGTGGGCCGAGATCAAGGCCGCCGCTTCGGAGGCGGTGCTCGCCCACGGCGGCACGATCACACACCACCACGCCGTAGGCCGCGACCACCGGCCCTGGTACGACCGGCAGCGTCCCGATCCGTTCGCGGCCGCGCTCGCCTCGGTCAAGCGCACGCTCGACCCCGCCGGCATCCTCAATCCCGGCGTCCTCGTCGACCCCTCGTGACCGGACGCGGCGAGGGAAGCGCCAGCGACGAGCCGCACTCGGCGGAGGCAGGAGCGAAGCGACGCCCGGAGCCGAGCGAGATCACGGATCGATCGTGCCGCCGGCGCGCCAGTACTCGCCGTGATCGCGTGCCATGAACCCGTCGTCGACGAGATGGCGGCGCAACGCCGCGGCGTCGTCGTGCCACCGGCGCAGGATGCTGTTCACCTGCCGCTCCGTGTAGCGCTGTCCGGGCTCGAAGTCCTGGGCTACGAGGTCCAGCACCACGACTCGCTTGGAGTGCTGCGTCGGGATGGACGTGAGCCGGCCCCCGCGCACGAACGACCGCAGCACTCGCGCCGTCGGTGCCGGCGTATCGGCGTGCTCGTCCTCGACAGCCGGCGCGGCGTCGCGGATGGCAGCCGTGAACGCTCCTTCGACGACGAAGTACATGCCGTCGCGTCCGGCCACCACCAGGCCGCCGTCGACGAGTCGTGTCACCGCCCGAAGGATGTCGCGTGTGGTGAGCCCAGTCGACTCCCGCACCTGGTCGACCGTGCGATCACCGAGGACGAGCGCGGCGAACACACGGCGACGAGTCGTGTCGGCGAGCAGACCCGCGAGGACAACGGCGTCAGTAGCCAAGGGACGGATCGATCAGGCCGATGAGCGGCTCGCCGGTGGCCCACCGGCGCACGTTTTCGGTGATCCGGGCCGCCAGTAGGGGAACGGCCATCTCGGGCGTGTTGGCAACATGCGGCGTGACGATGCAGTTCGGTGTCGACCACAGCGGATGATCGTCGGGCAACGGTTCGGGATCGGTGACATCGAGCCCTGCCCCTCCGATCACGCCGTCGCGCAGCGCCTCGACCAGTTCGTCCGTGGCAACGTGCTTGCCGCGCGCGACGTTCACGAGCCAACCGCGCTCGCTCATGCGCGCCAGCTCGGCTCGACCGATGATGCCTTCTGTGTCAGGTGTCAGCGCGAGTGCGATCACCACGCCGACCGCACCGTCGAGGGCGTCGTCCAATGCATCGTCACCGACCACGCGCGCCGCGCCCTGCATCGCGGTGGGGTGCCTGCGCACCACGGTCACGTTCGCGTGAAACGGCTCGAGGAAACGCAGCAGTGACTCGCTGATCCCTCCTCCACCGAGGATCACGACCTTGGCGCCGAGCAGGTTCGTGCCGTGGGGCGGCGTCCAAGTCGACGCGCGCGCATAGCGATCGAGCCCCCGCAGCCCTGCAAGCAGCAACGTCAGCGCGTGCTCGGCAACTGGCTCGGCGTAGACCCCTTTGCCGCACGTCCAGATGCGGTCGCCGCGGATCACCGCGACGTAGGGCTCGATACCGGCCCACGGCAGCTGCACCCACTTCACGCCAGCGGCCGCGTGGTGGAGCAGCTCGTCGAGCTCCTCGGCCTTCGCCGTTTCGGCCCATACCAGTGCCTCCGCATCCTGGGGCGTGACGACGGTGCCACCGCCGGCTTCGATGGCATCCGACAGCCACCCGCGGACACCATCCGGCGCGAGGGCGATGCGAGGAGAGCTCACGCGGGCACCCTACCGATCGGCGAATCGGCGGCGTCCGAACGGTGCGGGCATGATGGCAACGGTGCCTGACGATCACGCAACGCTCCAGGAAAAGGCGCGCCGCCACCTCTGGCTGCACTTCAGCCGGCTCGGCGCCTTCGCCGAGCACGACATCCCCGTGTTCGTCCGCGGCGAAGGCGTGCATCTCTTCGACGACACGGGCAAGCGATATCTCGACGGCCTCTCGGGCCTCTTCGTCGTGCAAATCGGCCATGGCCGGCACGAGCTGGCCGAGGCAGCGGCATCACAGGCAAAACGGCTCGCCTACTACCCCATTTGGTCAGCCGCCCACCCCGCCGCCGTCGAGCTGGCAGCCCGGCTCGCGGCCCTCGCGCCGGCGGACCTGAACCGGGTGTTCTTCACCACCGGCGGGTCCGAAGCAGTCGAGTCCGCGTGGAAGCTCGCCCGTGCATACTTCCGAGCGATCGGCCAGCCCGCTCGCACGAAGGTGATCGCCCGCACGCTCGCGTACCACGGCACCACGATGGGCGCGCTGTCGATCACGGGCCTGCCCGCGATCAAAACCGCGTTCGAACCCCTCGTGCCGGGCACGGTCCACGTCGCCAACACGAATCGGTTCCGGTCGTCGTTTCCGCCTGAGGTCACCGCCGACGACGAGCGGTATGCGGACGCGTGTGCCGGGCGCGATCGAACAGGCCATCGTCGCCGAGGGACCGGCGACGGTCTGTGCCGTGTACCTCGAGCCAGTCCAGAACACCGGCGGTTGCTTCCCGCCACCGTCCGGCTACTTCGCCCGTGTGCGCGAGATCTGCGACCGGTACGGCGTGTTGCTCGTGTCGGACGAGGTGATCTGCGCCTTCGGACGGCTCGGCTCGATGTTCGCGGCGGACCGCTACGGCTACGTGCCCGACATGATCACCTTCGCAAAGGGGGTGACGTCGGGCTACGCCCCGCTCGGCGGCGTCATCGCGCGGGACACCATGGCGGAGCCGTTCCTGTCGGGGACGGCCAGCTTCGCCCACGGCATCACGTTCGCCGGCCATCCGGTCAGCTGTGCGACGGCGCTCGCGAACCTCGACGTGTTCGACCGTGAAGGGATCATCGAGCACGTGCAGGCGAATGCCCTCGAATTCCGCCGGCGCATGGAGTCACTGCGCGACCTTGCGATCGTCGGCGATGTACGCGGCGACGGTTACTTCCTCGCTGTCGAACTCGTCAAGGATGCCGACGACCACTCCGTGCAGTTCACACCGGAGGAACGCGAGCGCCTGATGCGCGGTCTCGTCGCGCCACGGTTGTTCGAGTCGGGCCTCATCTGCCGCGCCGACGACCGGGTCGATCCCGTTGTGCAGCTCGCACCTGTGCTGACGTGCGGACCGGAGGAGTTCGCCGAGATCGAGTCCATCCTGCGATCCGTGCTGACCGAGGCGCAGAAGGAGTGGCTCGGATGACGTCCGCTGTCGGCGTCCCGACAGAGATCAAGGACAGCGAACATCGCGTCGCCATCACACCCGACGGCGTGCGCGAACTGGCCCATCACGAGGTGCGAGTGCTCGTGCAGAGCGGCGCCGGTGCGGGAGCCGGTATCGCCGATGCCGCGTACAAGGCAGCCGGCGCAACGATCGTCGACGACGCGGCCAAGGTGTGGGCGCGACGCGGACCTCGTGTGCAAGGTCAAAGAACCTCAGGAGCCCGAGTTCACCCACCTACGGGAAGACCTCGTCCTGTTCACGTACCTCCACCTGGCCGCGTACCCCGACGTCGCCAAGGAACTGCTGCGCTCACGATGCACTGCGGTCGCTTACGAGACAGTGCAGACCGCCGATGGCGCGCTGCCGCTCCTCGCACCCATGAGCGAGGTGGCCGGCCGCATGGCGACCCAAGCCGGGGCGCACTACCTCGAGAAGGCGAGCGGTGGCCGCGGCGTCCTGCTCGGCGGCGCGCCCGGTGTCCGCCCCGGACGGGTCGTCGTGCTGGGTGCCGGCAACGTCGGTTGGAACGCGGCATGGATCGCCGCTGGCATGGAGGCTGAGGTCATCCTCCTCGACAAGAACATCGATCGGCTGCGGTGGGTCGACCAGATCCACAAAGGCCGCATCCTCACGCTCGCGTCGAACAAGGGCGCCGTCGAGCGCGCCGTCGCCGACGCTGATCTGCTGATCGGCGCGGTGCTCGTACCCGGCGGGCGCGCACCGAAACTGGTGAGCGAGGACATGGTCCAGGCGATGAACGCCGGCTCTGTCATCGTCGACGTCGCCATCGACCAAGGCGGTTGCGTCGACGGCATCCGGGAGACGACCCACACCGATCCGACATACGTGCGCCACGGTGTCATCCACTATGCAGTCGGCAACATCCCGGGCGCGGTGCCGCACACATCGACCTATGCCCTCACGAACGCGACGCTCGCCTATCTGGTCGAGCTCGCTGTGTACGGGACTGCGGAGGCGGTGCAGCTCGACCCCGCGCTGGCGCACGGAGTGAACACGTATCGCGGCTCAGTCACACATCCCGCTGTCGCCGAAGCACTCGGCGTCGACGGAGTGGAGCTCACTCGAGCACTCGGGTAGCGAAGCGAATGGCGTCGACTCCGCAGAACTTCACACTCGAGGACAGCGAGGACGCGCTCCTCGACGCCGACCGGACGTTCGTCCCCGGCACCGCCGCGGACGTCCTTCGCAACCGCGTCTTCCGCGTCGTGTTCTTCGGTGCCTTTGCGTCGAACATCGGTACCTGGATGCAGAACGCGGTGCTCATGGGCTACGCGTTCACGCTCACTCACAGCGCGACCTACGTGGGGCTCATCGTGTTCGCACAGCTCGGGCCGCTGCTGCTGCTCTCGATCGTCGGAGGCTGGGTGGCCGACTTCGTCGATCGTCGGATGCTCCTGATCTGGGTATCGGTCGAGCAAGCGCTCTTCTCGGTTGCCCTGGGGTTCGTCGTGCAATCGAGCGACCCGTCGTTGACGTTGATCTTCCTGATGGTGCTGGCCATCGGAGTTGGGCAGGCGCTGTTCGCGCCCGCGTACAGCGCGTTGCTTCCCTCCCTGGTCGAGCGCGAGAACCTGGCCGCCGCCATCTCCCTGAATTCAGCGCAGATGAACGGGGCGCGGGTGATCGGTCCGGCCATCGGCGGTCTGCTCCTCCACGCGGTGGGCGCCGACTGGGTGTTCTTCGGCAACGCGGTCACGTACCTCTTCGTGATCGCCGCGCTGTTCGCCGTGAGGCTCCCGCCACCCATGGGATTCGACTCGGAGAGCAGCAAGGGGCTGCGACAGCTGACGATGGGCTTCCGGGTGGCGCGGTCCGACCGCGTCGTGCGCAAGTGCCTCGTGACGATCTTCGTGTTCTCGGCGTTCGCGTTGACGTTCGTCGGTCAGCTGTCGGTCGTCGCCGAGGAGAACTTCGGAATCCTGTCCGACTCAGCCGGGTACGGCCTGCTGTACGCGACCTTCGGTGTCGGTGCCGCGCTCGGCGCGCTCTCGATCGGAACCGTGCTTGCTCGGCGCCCACTGAACTCGTTGGTCCGACTCGGCCTGCTCGGCTACGCGGCCGTGCTCGCGGTGTTCGCGCTCATGCGCTCGCCCGGTCTCGCCTTCCCTGTTGTCGCTGTGCTCGGCTTCTTCTACTTCGCGATGATCACGTCACTGTCGACTGCATTGCAGGAACGACTGGACGACAGCGTGCGTGGCCGCGTGATGGCATTGTGGATCATGGGCTTCGGCGGCACCGTCGGACTCGGCAACCTCGTGGCCGGCAAGGTGATCGACGCGACATCGGTGACGACCGTCCTGCTCGTCAACGCCGCGGTTGCCGCTGCACTCGCGTGGTACGCCGACGTCCGTGTCCCAGCAGATGCACCCGCGCTCGTGACCGCGCCCTAAGAGGACAGCGCGGACGCCAGCGCCTCGAGTCCTGCGACGCGGCTTCCCTTCACGAGAACGGCATCCCCGTCTTCGAGCTGCAACGCCGCCTCCGCACCCTCGATCCCGTGGACCACGGGCACGCCGTAGTCAGGCGCGTCGACCGCGATCAGGTCGATGCCGAGGTCCCGCGCGAGCGACGCGATCCGCTTGTGCTCCGAGGGCCCCGCATCTCCCAGCTCCGCCATCACACCGAGAACAGCCGTCCGGCGGCGAGCAGGCAAGGCCGCGAGCGATCGGAGCGCGGCTTCAGTCGACGCTGGGTTCGCGTTGTAGGCGTCGTTGATCACGATCGCCCCACTGGATGCCCGCGCGATCTCCATTCTCCACGGTGAGATCGACGCGCTCGAGAATCCCTCGGCTACGTCGTCAGGAGTCACTCCGGTTACGAGCGCGGCGGCCGCGGCCGCGAGCGCGTTGCTCACCTGGTGCAGTCCCGCCACCGGCAAGCGCACGGACGCGCTCCCCCATGGCGTCTCGAGCTCGAACGAAGCGCGCAGTTCAGAATCGATCTCGACGGCGACCGCGGTCACGTCGGCACCGGGCGCATCGACGCCGTACGTCACCAGTCGGGCAGCTGAGCGCGCGGCCATCGCCATGACGAGCGGCTGATCGGCGTTCAGGATGGCGACGCCGGAGTTCGGTAGAGCCTCGACGAGCTCGCTCTTCGCGGCAGCGACTTCTTCGAGTGATCCGAACAGTTCCGTGTGCGCCAACGCGACCGCGGTGACCACGCCGATCGTCGGACGGGCGACGTCGCACAACAACCTGATGTGCCCTCGTCCTCGAGCGCCCATCTCGACCACGGTCACCTCGGTACGGTCGGGCGCGTTCGCGAGCGTAAGGGGAACGCCGAGCTCGTTGTTGTACGACTGGGCATTGGCGTGCACGTCGTACCAGGGCTCGAGGGCAGCGCGGATGAGGTCCTTCACGGTTGTCTTTCCCACGGAGCCCGTGATGCCGATGACACGATCGCTCAGACGTGATCGCGCGTGGCGTCCGAGCGCGAGCAACGCGTCGAGAGTGTCGGAGACGACCACCGCCGCCGCGTCCACGTCGATCGGCGACTCGCGCGGTGAGGTACGCAACCGCGCCAGCCCGTACTGCGTCAGCGATGAAGGCATGACCGTCGCGCGCCGCGACGATCGGGACGAACAACGAGCCGTTCGCAACCGAACGTGAGTCGATCGTCACGCCCGAGATCTCGACGTCGGCGCCCCGCAGTTCGCCGCCGACGGCAGCGGCGACCTCCATCGCCCGAAACCTCACCGCGCAGACCTTACGATTGCGATGTGACTCGACCCGACCGTGTGCGCCTCGTCGTCCTCTTCGGCGGTCGTTCGGCCGAGCACGAAGTGTCCTGCATCTCGGCGCTCCATGTCCTGCGGGCGGCGGATCCCGACCGCTTCGACGTCGTCCCCATTGGCATCACTCGCGACGGGCGCTGGGTCGATTCCGGCGATTCCACGGCAGCACTCACCAGCGCCGCTGCAGCCCTTCCGTCTCCGGACGACAGCGACGCCTCCGAGCTCGATCCGCTCCCCGCCATCGTGCCGGCCGAACGGGACGCCTCCGACGTCGTTGTCTTCCCGCTCGTCCACGGTCCGATGGGCGAGGACGGCACTGTTCAAGGTCTCCTCGAACTCGCCGGTGTGCCGTACGTCGGCGCGGGCGTGTTGGGCTCCGCGCTGTGCATGGACAAGTCCGCGGCAAAGGACGTGCTCGCCGCGCACGGCGTACCGCAGGCAAGGTGGTTGGCGGCACGCGAGCAGGCCGTCGACGACGGCTTCGCCCGCCACGCCATCGACGAGTTGGGGCTCCCGGTGTTCGTGAAGCCCGCCAACCTCGGCTCTTCCGTCGGCGTCACGAAGGCGCACGATCCTGCGCAGTTGCGCGACGCGCTCAGTGAAGCGTTGCGCTACGACGAGTACGTCATCGTCGAGGAGGCCGTGAGCGGTCGCGAGATCGAGGTGGCGGTGCTCGGCAACACATCGCCGCGCGCCTCTGTGCCGGGTGAGATCGTTCCCAGCCACGAGTTCTACGACTTCGACGACAAGTACTTGGACGGATCCGCCGGCCTACACGTACCCGCGTCCTTGTCGGACGACGCGACGGAACGAGTGCGACATCTCGCGGTCGAGGCCTATCGCGCCTTGCGTGTCGACGGCATGGCGCGCGCCGATTTCTTCTTCGAAGAGAACGGCCGCGGCTTTCTCGTGAACGAGCTCAACACGATCCCCGGGTTCACGCCGATCTCCATGTACCCGAAGCTGTGGGAGGCGTCAGGACTTCCGTACTACGAGGTCGTCGACGAGCTCGTACGCCTCGCGCTCGAGCGCCACGAACGCCGGTTGCGCTTCGACACGAAGCGTTGAGCTACGGCACGAGCGCGTCGCGGAGCAACGAGAGGAGGCCGTTGCGGCGGCGGACCAGTGAACGCAGCGTCTCGTCCTGGCCCAGCGCGCCGAGCACTTCGACTTCAGTGGATACCCCCACCACCATCGAGTACGCAGCCAGGAGCACGAGCGACGAATCGCGTGGGCGTAGCCGTCCTGCTGCCATCTCCTCCTCGAGGAAGCCCTGGGCCCGCTTGACCAACGGATCGAGCCTGGTCGCCAACCGCGTCGACGCCGGCGGTCCGAGCCGCGAGACCTCCCGCAGGAACCCGAGGAGGGCGGGCCGGCGGGCGGCGATGCGGAAGACCTTGCGCACCACGGCTTCCACCCGGCCCCAGCCCGCGCCTGCTCGCGCCAGCGTGCGCTCGAGCTCGGCCGTGAGCTCGTCCGCACTGGCGTCGATGACCCCCTCGAGCAGGGCGTCCTTGCTCGGGAAGTAGTAGAGGATCGTCTGCTTGCGCACCCCGAGCTCGGCGGCGATGGCGTCGAGCGAGGTCGCCTCGAAGCCCCGGGTGCCGAATGAGGTCGAGCGCGGCGTCGAGCACTCGCTCTTTCGTGGTCACTTACCAAATGGTAGACAGACGGGTGTGATCCGGGAAGGACTCGCCGGCAAGCGAATCGCGATCACCGGCACGACCGGGTTCCTGGGCACGGCGCTTGTCGAGCGGCTGCTGCGGACCGTTCCGGACGCCGAGCTCGTCCTGCTCCTGCGCCCGGGGCGCCGGTCGACCGTGGACCAGCGAGCGCGCCGGGAGATCTTCCGCAACGACGCCTTCGACCTCCTGCGGGCGGACCTCGGCGGCAGGGCCGCGTTCGACGCCATGATCGATCGGCGGGTCACGGTGATTCCGGGAGACGTCGGCCGCGACGGACTCGGCCTCGACGACGGTGGTCGCACGGCACTCGCCGCCTGCGACATCGTCATCCACAGCGCGGCCACCGTCGCATTCGATTCGCCGCTCGATGCCGCCGTGGAGGTCAACCTCCTCGGGCCGATGCGCATGGCCGAGACGCTCCGGTCGCTCGACGTGCGGCCACACCTCGTCGCAGTCTCGACGTGTTACGTCGCGGGCAACCGTCGAGGCGCCGCCCCCGAGCAACTGCTCTCCGACAGCCCGTTCTTCCTGGACGTCGACTGGCGTGGCGAAGTCGACGCCGCTCGTCGTGCGCGAGCGGATGCGGAGGCCGGCAGCCGCACGCCCGAGTCGCTCCGACGGTTCCGTGGCGAGGCGCGGACCGAGCTCGGCGCCGCGGGTGTCCCGCTCCTCGCGGAGAAGACCGAGCAACGCCGTACCCAGTGGGTCAAGGAGCGCATGGTCGAAGCGGGTCGAGCTCGCGCTGCGTCGCTCGGTTGGCCGGACGCGTACACGTACACGAAGGCGCTCGGTGAACGCGCGCTCGTCGAGTCCCGCGGCGACATCCCGGTCTCGATCGTGCGACCCTCGATCATCGAGTCGGCGCTGGCCGAACCAAGGCCCGGTTGGATCCGCGGCTTCCGCATGGCCGAGCCCGTCATCATCTCGTTCGCCCGCGGCCTCCTCCGCGAGTTCCCCGGCGTACCCGAAGGGATCGTCGACGTCATCCCTGTCGACCTTGTGGTCGGTGCCGTCTGCTCGGTCGCCGCTCGTGGGCCTTCGCCCGACGGCGCAGTCGACATCACCCAAGTCGCCTCCGGTTCGGCCAACCCGCTGCTCTACCGGCGTCTCGTGGACCTCGTCAGCGGGTGGTTCATCGAGCATCCGCTCTACGACAACAAGGGGCAGCCCATCGTCGTTCGGCCATGGACGTTCCCGGGGCGAGGCCGTGTCCAGGGCCAGCTGCGACGGGCGAAGGTCTCGCTCGATCGCGCTGAACGCGTGCTGCAGTCGCTCCCGCTGCGGGGTAAGCAAGCCGAGCTCAGCGCGCGGCTCGAAGAGCGACGCGAGGAAGCCGAGCGCGCACTCTCGTACGTCGAGCTGTACGGCGCGTACGCGGAGTGTGAGGCGGTCTACGGCGTCGATCACCTCCTCGCCTTGTGGGATCGTCTGGACGGCGACGAGCGCGACCTGTTCTGGTTCGATCCTCGCGCCATCGACTGGGACGACTACGTGTGCAACGTCCACTTGCCTTCTGTCGTGCAGCACGCGCGTGTGCGTACGGTGCCGGGCAAGTCGACCGTGGAGAACCGAGAGGATCGGTTGCGACGCCAAGTGCTGTCACCCGATCGCCATCTCGCGGCGTTCGATCTCGAGAACACACTCATCGCATCGAATGTGGTTGCGTCCTACGCGTGGCTGGCGACACGGCACCTGCGTACCAACGACCGACTTCGCCTCGTTGCCCGCACACTCGCGGAGGCGCCGCGGCTGCTCGCCATGGATCGTCGTGACCGTGGCGACTTCCTGCGCTATTTCTACCGCCGCTACGAGGATGCGCCCATAGAACAGCTCGACGCCGATTCCGTCGAGATGTTCAGTGATCTCATAATCACCAAGTCGTTTCCTGCAGCCATTCGCCGCGTACGTGAGCACCGAGCACTCGGACATCGCACGCTGTTGATCACCGGCGCGCTCGACTTCGTCGTCGCGCCGCTACGGCCCCTGTTCGACGACGTCGTGTGCGCTTCGCTCGCACCGACGGCTGACGGCCGCTACGCAGGCGAGCTCACCGACGTCCCACCAACTGGCGAGTCGCGGGCGCAGGCGCTGTTCGACTACGCCGACGCCGAAGGCGTCTCGCTGGCCGAGTCGGTGGCGTACGCAGACTCGGCATCGGATCTTCCGATGCTCGAGGTGGTCGGCTTCCCCGTCGCCGTCAATCCCGAGACCCGACTCGCTGCGATCGCGCGCAAACGCGGGTGGCTGGTCGAGCAGTTCGCGAAGGCGTCCGGCGGTCCGGCCAAGCTCGTTCCCATCGCCCCGTCGGTGGGGGCGGCCAGATGAGGGCGCTCATGTTCGAACGCAAGCCGGCGCGCTACGCGGCAGCAGCCGTCGCCGGGCGAGTGATGCCAGGAAAGGGCGCCACCGTCGGGCCGCTGTCGCTGCGCGACGTCGACGAACCGGACCTGCCCGACGGTGGCTGGACCCGCGTGCGTCCGCGTCTGGCCGGCATCTGCGGCTCGGACCTGGCCACGATCGACGGGCACTCGTCGCGCTACTTCGAGCCGATCGTGTCGTTCCCGTTCACGCCGGGACACGAGGTGGTCGGTGACCTCGACGACGGGACGCGGGTGGTGCTGATCCCGATCCTGACGTGCGCGGCACGTGGGATCGAGCCCATGTGCGCGTGGTGTGAGGCCGGACAACCCAACCGCTGTGAACGCATCGCGTTCGGCCATCTCGAGCCGGGATTGCAGACGGGGTTCTGCGAGTCCACGGGCGGTGGATGGTCCATTGCCTTCGTCGCTCACGAGTCGCAGCTCGTCCGGGTGCCCGACGGTCTGTCAGATGAAGACGCCGTCATCGTCGAGCCGACAGCGTGCGCAGTGCACGCAGCGCGCTCGGTGCTTCCCGGTGACGTCGCGGTCATCGGGGCAGGAACGCTCGGCCTGCTCACGATCGCCGCGCTTCGCCACCTCGGCGTCGATCACACGATCGTCGCCACGGCGAAGCATCCGCAACAGCAGCGGCTCGCCCGCGAGCTCGGCGCGGACCGTGTCGTGGCTTCCGACGAGTTGCCGCGGGTCGTGCGATCACTGACCGGGGCGATGGTCATCGGTGAACAGCTGACCAACGGCATCGGTACTGTCGTCGACTGCGTCGGCAGCGCCGAATCGACGCAACAGGCGCTCTCGGTGGTGGCGCCCGGTGGCGACGTTGCCCTCGTCGGAATGCCCGGGCCGAGCACTGCGCTCGACCTCACCGGGCTGTGGCACCGGGAAACGTCTCTGCGCGGCTGCTACGCCTACATACGTGACGACTTCGACCGCGCCGTCCAGCTCGTCGGCGACATGCGCCTCGGGCGTCTCGTGTCAGCGACGTATCCGCTAGCCCGTTACCGCGAGGCGATCGAGCACGCCGCCAATGCAGGCGCACGAGGCGCCGTGAAGATCGCGTTCGACATGCGCTCTGAGAGAGAACGGAACCGCTAGCCATGCCGCGTCCCGGATTCGTGCTCGACGTGGATAGGTCGACGCCGCCGTTGTTGTTCTGGCACGGCGAGGGATTCCGGCTCGAGCGACTTCCCGTCGAGCGCACCCGCGTCATCTATCCACCCGAGCCACTCGAACCGCTGAAGGATCCACGAGCGGCCATCCGCGACGCGCTCCTCAACCCGCTCGGCGACTCCAAGCCGTTGCCCGAGTTGCTGTTCCCGGGCATGAAGCTCACGATCGCCTTCGACGACATCTCGCTGCCGCTGCCGCCGATGCGGCGACCCGACGCTCGACAACGAGTCATCGAAGCCGTGCTCGACATGGCCGCGGAAGCGGGCGTGGACGACGTCCACATGATCGCCGCGCTCGGCTCTGCACCGGCGCATGACGGAAGCCGAGTTGCGCCACGTCGTTGGTGACCGTGTGTATGACGCGTTCGAACCGTCGGGTCGTCTCTACAACCTCGACGCCGAGGACAGCGACGCGATGACGTACCTCGGCACGACCGACAAGGGCGAGGAGGTCGAGATCAACCGGCGGGCCGCGGAATCGGATCTGCTCGTGTACGTCAACATCAACCTCGTCGCCATGGACGGCGGTTGGAAGTCGACCGCCACGGGACTCGCGAGCTACCGGTCACTCCGTCACCACCACAACGTGCGCACGCTGCAACAGTCGCGTTCGCTCATGGACCACCCGCGCAGCGAGTTGCACTCGAGCAACTGGCGAATGGGCAAGGTCATCACCGACGCAGGCGTGAAGGTCTTCCAGATCGAGACCACGCTGAACGGCGACACGTTTCCCGCTCCGTTCGACTTCCTGATGAAGCGCGAATGGGAATGGACGGCGCGAGATCGGGCACTGTTCATCGGCTCGAGCAGGAGCTTGGCTCGGACGCCGGCACGACTGGCCCGCCAGGTCTTCCAGTCCGTCAAGGCTCCCCATCAGATGGCGAGTGTGCAGGCCGGTGAGGTCGGTGCGGTGCACGAGGAGACGATCCGCAACGTGCACCGGCAGCAGCTCGTTGCCGTCGAGGGACAGACCGACATCCTCGCCATGGGCCTGCCGTACATCTGCCCGTACAACGTGAACTCGATCATGAACCCGATCCTCGTGATGTGCCTCGGACTCGGCTATTTCTTCAACCTCTATCGCGGCAAGCCACTGGTGCGTGAGGGCGGCGTGCTGATCATGAGCCATCCGACGCCGTGGGAGTTCCACCCTGTCCACCATCCGAGCTATATCGACTTCTTCGAACAGGTGCTCTCCGAGACGACCGATCCGGTGCGCATCGAGGCCGAGTTCGAGAAAGGCTTCGCCGAGGACGAGTGGTACCGCCATCTGTACAGGACGAGCTACGCCTACCACGGCGTCCATCCGTTCTACATGTGGTACTGGGGCGCGCATGCGCTCCAACACCTCGGCCGTGTGATCATCGTTGGAGGCGAACCACGCGCGGTGCGCCGCCTCGGGTTCATGGTCGCGTCGACGATGAACGACGCGCTCGAGATGGCATCCGACGTCGTGGGCCGGTCCCCCACGATCACGCATCTTCACGTCCCACCGATCCTCCTCGCCGACGTCACATGAAGGTTCCTCGGCTTCCCAGCGTGACCTTTCCGTTCTCGTCCGCGCCGGTGCCCATGGGAGTCGAGCCGCTGCCGGAGAAGAAGCAGACCGGCATCGACTACGACACGGAGTGGGCGCGCTCGTTTGCCGCCCGCGTGGCGCGGTTGGGGCTGCTCGAAGGCGTGCTGCGACCGACGATGAGCCTGCTCGCGGTGCCGGACCGCCGTGGACTCGACCGCCTCAACGACCTTGCCGGCGCCGACCCGCTCCAGCCGGTCATCTTCGCTGCCAACCACCACAGCCATGTCGACACGCCATTGCTGCTGTCGTCGATCCCTGAACCATGGCGCCATCGCACGTTCGTCGCCGCCGCCGCCGACTACTTCTTCACGTCGCGGGTCCGGTCGGCGGCGTCGGCTCTGGTGCTGAACGCCATCCCGATCGAACGCACCCGCGTTTCACGGCGTCCGGCGGACGACGCCGCCGCGCTCATCGAGCAAGGGTGGAGCCTGGTGATCTTCCCCGAAGGCGGCCGGTCACCGGATGGCTGGGGTCAGCCCTTCCGCGGCGGCGCGGCCTACCTCGCGCTTCGTTGCGAAGTGCCCGTCGTGGCGGTGCACGTCGAAGGCACCGGGCGGATCCTGCGCAAGGGCAATCGGCGCCCCGCGCGTTCGGCGACCCGCCTCACGTTCGGCGAGCCGTTGTGGCCGGTCGGCGGCGAGGACTCGCGTCGGTTCGCCGTCCGCATCGAACGCGCAGTCGCTGCACTGGCCGACGAGGCCGCGAGCGACTGGTACAGCGCCCGTATGCGCGCTCATCGCGCCGAGACGCCCTCGCTGTCGGGGCCGGAGGCGGCGTCGTGGCGGCGCGCGTGGTCCCTCGGCGACCGCGGCCCGAAGCCGCGCCGCTCGCAGGAACGTACCTGGCCCGACCTCCGCTCGCACTGATTCGCCGCCCCCTCCTATTCGACGAGGCGGAGCCCGCTAGGCGCCATCGACCGGTCGGCGCGCGTGAGCGCCACGACGAACTGTGTCCGATGTGCGGGAAATACGTGCTTGCTCATGAGGACCGGCCGTGCGTGGATGTCCTCGGTCACCCGCTCACACGACAGGACCGGCGCTCCGGATGTGAGCTCGAGTAGGTCCGCGTCCGTCTTCGTCGCCGCCGCAGCGGCGATCGTCTGGGTTGCCGCCCCGAGATCGACGTCGAGCAGTTCGTAGAACGTGGACTGCTCGACGTCGTCGAGCGAAAGGTGGCGGCCGAGATGCTCGCTGCACCACACCGTCACGCGCGCGAACGGCTTGCCGTCGGCCAGCGTGAGACGGCGCACTTCGAGGACACGCCGAGCACCGAGCACACGGCGGACCCGAGGCGGGGCGGTCACGAAGCCGAAGTCGAGCACTTTGCGGCTCGACGCGATGCCCGCTTCTGCGAGCTGCGCCTCGATCGTGCCGAGCCGGCCGAGCGTCTGGCGCAGCGGGTCGGCGGCTACGTACCACCCGACGCCGCGCCGAGCGCCGACGAGGCCGTCCTCACGCAACACCTCGAGCGCCTTGCGGACGGTGATCCGGCTGGCGTCGTACGCTGCGCACAGATCGGCCTCACTGGGTAGGAGACGTTCCGCGAACTCGCCGGCCTCGACACGCCGGCGCAGGTCGTCCGCGATTTCCTCGTAGCGCACCGATCGCACTTGTATTAGACTTGTCTATATCAGGTCGAAACGCAAGCGGCACAAAAGGAGCCAGCCATGGCCGTCACCGCCTCCACCCCGCTGAGCCTCGTCGAGCAGGTGTACGACCGCCTTCCCGAACGCGTGGGCCTGGGACGCGAGCGCCTGGGCCGGCCGCTGACGCTGGCGGAGAAGATCCTGATCAACCATTTGCGGGACGCCCACAGCCAGCAGCTCGAACGCGGCTCGACAGCTACGCCGACTTCGATCCCGATCGTGTTGCCATGCAGGACGCAACCGCGCAGATGGCGCTGCTGCAATTCATGACCGCAGGACTGCCCGCGGTCGCGGTGCCGACGACCGTGCATTGCGACCACCTCATCCAGGCCAAGGTCGAGGCGAACATCGATCTGAAATTCGCGCTCGACGTCAACTCCGAGGTCTATGAGTTCCTCCGCTCCGTGTCCGCCAAGTACAAGATCGGCTTCTGGAAGCCGGGTTCGGGCATCATCCACCAAGTCGTGCTGGAGAACTACGCGTTCCCCGGCGGGATGATGATCGGCACGGACAGCCACACACCGAACGCGGGCGGCCTCGGGGGGGTCGCGATCGGTGTCGGTGGCGCGGATGCAGTCGACGTCATGACCGGGTTCCCCTTCAACGTCCGGTGGCCCATGATGATCGGAGTCCACCTGACCGGATCCCTCTCCGGGTGGAGCGCGCCCAAGGACGTGATCCTCAGAGTCGCCGAGGTGCTCACCGTCAAGGGCGGGACCGGCGCAATCGTGGAGTACTTCGGCCCGGGCGCTGACACGATCACGGCGACCGGCAAGGGAACGATCTGCAACATGGGTGCCGAGATCGGCGCGACCACGTCGCTGTTCCCGTACGACGAGAACATGGCGGCGTACTTGAAGGCCACGCGTCGCGAGGAGATCGCCGACGCCGCGAACGCGGTGGCGAACCATCTGAGGTCGGATCCGGAGATCGAGCTCGACCCCGAGCCGTTCTTCGATGAGGTGATCGAGATCGACCTGTCCACGCTCGAGCCGCTGATCAACGGACCCGACTCACCTGATCTCGCGCACCAGGTGTCCGACGTCGGCGCGTGGGCACGCGCCAACGGCGTACCGACCGATGTGTCGTCCGCGCTCGTCGGCTCGTGCACGAACTCGTCGTACGAGGACATCACGCGTGCGGCTTCGATCGCGCGACAGGCGTCCGCGCGAGGACTGCGCGCCAAGACGCAGCTGTTGATCACGCCCGGGTCAGAGCAGGTGCGCGCAACCATCGACCGCGACGGATTGCTCGCCGACCTCGAAGGCATCGGCGGCACGGTGCTCGCCAACGCCTGCGGCCCGTGCATCGGCCAGTGGGATCGCACCGACCTCGACCCGTCGAAGGTCAACACCATCGTCAACAGCTACAACCGCAACTTCCCGAAGCGAAACGACGGCAACGCGAACACGAAAGCGTTCGTCACGTCTCCCGACATGGTGATCGCCTACGCGCTCGCTGGCACGCTCGAGTTCGACCCGCTCACCGACGAGATCGACGGTGTCCGCCTCGATCCTCCCGTCGGTGAGGATCTCCCTGCGCGCGGCTTCGACCCCGGCAAGTCCGGCTTCGTCGCCCCGCCGGAGGACTCGTCCGACATCGACGTCGTGGTCGCGCCCGATTCGGAGCGGCTGCAGCTGCTCGAGCCTTTCCCCGCATGGGACGGCGAGGACTACATCGACCTTCCGGTCCTGATGAAGGCCAAGGGCAAGTGCACCACCGACCACATCTCGGCCGCCGGCAAGTGGCTTCGCTACCGGGGTCATCTCGAGAACATCTCGGGCAACCTGTTCCTCGGCGTCATCAATGCGTTCACCGGCGCGGCCGGCGAGGGCAAGGACCCCCTCGACGGCGAGACACGGCCGTTCCCCGAGATTGCGCAGCATCTGAGCGAGTCAGGCCGGCGCTGGTGTGCGGTCGGTGACGAGAACTACGGCGAAGGATCGTCGCGCGAGCACGCGGCGATGGAGCCGCGCTACCGCGGTGCCGTGGTGATCTTCGCCCGCAGCTTCGCCCGCATCCACGAGGCGAACCTGAAGAAGCAAGGCGTCCTGCCCCTGACCTTCTCGGATCCCGCGACGTACGACCAGATCGGCGAGGACGATCGCATCTCCGTCCTCGGCCTGGCCGAACTCGCGCCGGACACGCCGGTGCACGGCCGCATCACGAAGCCCGACGGCTCGACAGTCGATTTCGAGACCGTGCACACGTTCAGCCCCGAGCAGATCGAGTGGTTCCACGCCGGGAGCGCGCTCAACATCATCCGGGCGAAGCAGACGGGATGACCGTCGACGAGCTGATCGCGCTGCTCGCGTCGTGCGAAGGTTTCTACGACTCGCTCGGAGGCGACGGCGACCCGATTCCGATCTTGGCGCACTCGTTGCAGTGCGCGGCGCGGCTGTCGGAGGTGGCACCGGCCGATGAGGAGCTGATCGTCGCCGGACTGGTGCACGACATCGGCCACCGGTTGCGGCCCGCGCATCCAGTCGAGCACGGCACCGTCGCGGCGGTTGCCGTACGTGACTTGTTGGGCGATCGCGTCGCCGCGCTCGTGGAGCTGCACGTGCCGGCGAAGCGCTACCTCGTGACCGTCGACGACCGCTACCGCACGTCGCTCAGCTCCGGGTCGACCGCGAGCCTCGTGCGCCAGGGCGGAGCGCTCGACCACGCCGAACGCGCCGCGCTCGAGCAACGCCCCGAACTGGAAGACGCCTTGACACTGCGCCGCGCCGACGAAGCCGCCAAGGACCCGGACGCTGTCGTCCCGGACCTCGAGCACTGGCGCTCGGTGGTGGAGCGCGTGTCCCGTTAGTCGGTGCCGGGGCGACGCTCGTGTTCGTGCTCGCCGGCCGTCGGCGCCTTGCCGGCCGGATAGGTCTTCGCGAGCTCCTCGGGAGTCGGGGTGCGCTTCTCGTGAGCCTCCGGCGGCAGCAGGTGCGTGATGGCCTTCATGATCCGCTTCGTGTCCTGATCGAGGTCGTCGCCTTTCAACGTCACCGGCGTTCCCATCCTGATCGTGATCAACGGCGGGTTCGTCACGTTCAACATGTTCGGCACCCGCGCGCTCCGAGGCCACACTCGTTCCGTCCCCCACATCCCGACCGGGATCACCGGCGCGCCGCTCATGTGCGCGAGCCGAGCCGCGCCCCAACGTCCCTTCAGCTTCGGATCGAAGAACGCCTCGCCGCGGGGAATCGTCCCTTGCGGCATCAACGCGACGACTTCACCGGCGCGCAGCGCCTCGGCCGCCTCGCGCAAGGGCTCGTCCGACCCGGTGCCGCGGTCGACACGGATGCCGCCGAAGGCCTTGGCCATCTGCCCGACGATCGGAACGTCGAACACTTCTTTCTTTCCGAGGAAGCGAACGGGCCGGCCTCGCTGCGCGAGCGCCAACCCCATCGCCAGCGGATCGAAATAGCTGCGGTGGTTGCCGACGACGATCGCCGGGCCCGTGTCGGGAAGGTTGTCCATACCCTTGATGTCGAACCGCGCATATGGGATCAGCACGGGATGCGCTGCGGCCATCGCCACGTGTTGCGGTTCGACACCGAGGAGCTTCGGAACCCCGCTCGGCACGTCGAGGTTGATGATCGGCCAGCGCTGGACAACGGCGCGGACCATCAAGCGCGGGTCCGGGTTCACTGCGAACGGATGGCCGACGGCTGACAGCAACGGCGCGTCGAACCAGCTGTCGGAGTACGCGTACGAGCCAGGCAACGAGATGTCGTGTTCAACGGCCCACTCCTTCACCGCCTTGAGCTTGCCCTTGCCCCATACGAACTCTCCTTGGATCGTGCCGTCGTAGCGGCCGTCGCGTACGCCGTAACGCGTCGCGACGACGTCATCGAGACCCAGGGCGTCGGCCAACGGCTTGATGAGGTCGTATGGCGTCGTCGTCGCGAGAACCACAGCACGGCCGGCGACGTGATGTTGTTCGATGATCGGTATCGCAAACGGTTGCACCGCATCGAGAAGCACTTCCGCGGCGCGCTTGCCTGCAGCTTTCGCGGTCGCTTGCTCCCAACCCTGCGAGAAGCGCGCCGCAAGCCGCCGCGAGCTGCATCGTCGGCCGGCTCTCGCCGAGAACATTGAAGTACCTGTAGATGAGCGCCTCGCCGGGGATCGTCCGATCCCTCAGCAGACCGACCGACTTCAGCGCCTCGCTGATGACCGGTCCGCTCGCGCCGCGCAGCAGCGTCCGATCGAGATCGAAGAATGCTGCCTCGCGACCCACGACGCGAACGCTAACCCCCGACACCCCCTCTGAAACGGAGCTGGCCGCCGGAGGGGGGTTCCGGCGGCCACACTCTGCACGGTCGATCTCCTGGGGGGGACAGGAGCGTCCGGCGTCATTTGTGACCTCATCATCCCTGCCCGCGCCCGATCTGTCCAACAGTTATGGCCGATAGCTGCGATCATGTCCAGCGATGGACCTGCGGCAGCTCAACGCCTTCGTCGCCGTCGCCGAACACCGATCGTTCTCGGGTGCAGCACGGGCGCTGCACACCGTCCAATCCAACATCTCGACGCACGTCGCCCGGCTCGAACGCGAGCTCGGCGTCGCCCTGATCGACCGGGCAACGACAACGCTCACCGACGAAGGGGAGGTCGTCCTGCGCCGCGCGACCCGCGTCCAGCGCGAGCTCGAAGCGCTCGTCGCCGACGTGGCCGCGGTCCACGACGAGATCTCCGGAGTTGCCCGCATCGGTGTGATCGGCACGACCGCGCGGTGGCTCGTCCCTCCCCTGCTCGAATCGATGGCGGCGCAGTATCCGAAGGTCCGCGTGGTCGTCGTGGACGCCACCACCACATCGCTGCTCCCGCAGGTCCACAGCGGGCAGCTCGACCTCGCGGTCCTCGCCCTTCCGGTGCGCGATCCCGACGTCCACGCGGAGCAGTTGTTCGAGGAGGATCTGCTCGTCATCGCCCCGGTAGATCATCCGCTGGCGGAGCGCGATCGCGTCACGCTCGCCGAGCTCGCCGAGCACGACCTCCTCCTCGAGCCTCCCGGGACGGCGTTCCGCGACGACCTCGACGCGCAGGCCGAGGAGCGAGGTGTGACATTGCACACGAAGGCCGAAGTCGACGGCATGCGACTCGTGGCCTCGCTCGCGTTCGAGGGATTCGGTGCCGCCGTGCTCCCCGCGTCCGCCGCGCCGCGGTGGCTCACCGGGGACTGGAAGGTCGTCCCTGTCGACGGACTCACAGGTCGGTCGGTCGGTCTCGTGCGCCGGCAGCGCGGCATGCCGTCCGCCCCTGCACGCGCGCTGGCGGACGTGGTTCGCACCGTCGTCAGGGACGAGGCCGTGCATCAGCCGGGAGTCCACTCCCGATGAACCTGCCGTTTCGGGCCGGGACGCCGGGAGCGGTCGACGCGCAGCGAACGCGTCTCGGCGAACGCGACGTCATCCTCAGCCGGTGCGATCCTGCGGTGCGTCGAGGTGCGCTCACGCCCGTAGACGGCGACACGCTGGTCGACGCCGCGTGTCACGCGCTAGCGGCGCAGATCCCGTTCGTCGTGTCGATGGCATCGAGCGGAGCGGACGTGACCGCCGGCCTGGCCGCGACGTTCTCGTGGGGGCGCGCCGCCCGCGCGATCACCGAGTGCTCGGGGATTGTGCCGGTCATGATGGTCGCCGCGGGTCCAGCCGTGTCCGGCCCCGCGTTGGTGCTCGGCCTCGCCGACCAGGTCGTCATGACGGCGGACGCGTATGCGTTCGTGAGCGGACCGCGCATGGTGAGCGACATCACCGGTGTCAGCGTCGCGCCGGACGAACTCGGCGGAACCGGCGTGCACGCCTCCTCGACCGGGCTCGCGTCACTCGTGGCAACGGATCCCGATACCGCTCTCGAAGCGGTCGGGGACATGCTCGGCTTCCTGCCGTCGCATGCGGACGAGGTCCCACCCTTCCGACCGACCGGCGACCCGCCTGATCGCGCGACCCCCGAACTGCGGGACCTCGTTCCGGCCGCCAGTGAGGGCAGCTACGACGTGCGCGACGCGGTCCGTTCGATCGCCGATGACGGCGACCTCATCGAGCTGCGAGCGGGCTGGGCGGGCAACCTCGTCACCGCGCTGGCGGCGATCGGTGGCCGTCCGGTCGGCTTCGTTGCCAACCAGCCGCAGTCGATCGCGGGCACGCTCGACATCGCCGCGTCGCAGAAGGGCGCTCGATTCGTGGCGTTCTGTGATGCGTTCAACTTGCCGATTGTCACCCTGATCGACACGCCCGGCTTCTATCCGGGCAAGGATCTCGAGTGGCGAGGCATGATCCGCCATGGCGCGCAGCTCGCGTTCAACTACGCCCGCGCCTCGGTGCCGCGCGTGGCCGTCGTCATGCGCAAGGCGTACGGCGGCGCGTACATCGTCATGGACTCGCGTTCGATGGGCAGTGACCTCTATCTCGCGTGGCCGAGCGCCGAAGTGGCCGTCATGGGCGCGAAGGGTGCAGTCGAGATCCTCCATCGCAGGGCTTCACTCGAGGAGCGAGCGGAGGTGGAGTTGGCCTACGAGGACGACTTCCTCAACCCCTGGCGGGTCGCCGAGCGAGGCTCCGTCGACGCCGTCATTGATCCCGCCGACACGCGCCGCGTCGTGGCGACTGCGCTCGACACTCTCGATAGCAAGCGAGAGCGGCTCGTGCGCCGGCGCCACGACAACAGTCCCTTGTAGGTACTTCGGGCACAATGGGCCAGTAGATTCGGGCTGTGGCTGAAAGCATCACGATCACCGACAACCGTACGGGCGATTCCATCGAAGTTCCCATCCTCAACGGCGGTGTCGACGCCACCGAATGGCGCAAGCTGCTACCCAACGTCTGGTTCTACGACCCCGGGTTCATGACGACGGCGGCGTGCTCGAGCGCGATCACCGAGCTCGACGGCGAGAAGGGCATCCTCCGCTACCGCGGCTATCCCATCGAGCAACTCGCCGAGCAGTCGACATACCTCGAGGTTGCCTATCTGCTCATCCACGGCGAGTTGCCGACCACGGAGCAGTACGAGCGGTGGCGCCACGACGTCACATTCCACACGTTCATCCACGAGAACATGCGCAAGCGGTTCATGGAGGGCTTCCATTACGACGCCCACCCGATGGGGATGCTCGTATCCGCCGTCGCGGCGATGTCGACCTTCTATCCGGAGGCGAAGCAGATCGGCGACGCCGACGTACGCCACGCGCAGATCGTGCGCCTCATCGCCAAGATGCCGACCATCGCGGCGTGTGCGCACCGCTTCTTCGTCGGCATGCCGTTCGTGTACCCCGACAACTCCTTGTCGTTCGCATCGAACTTCCTGCGCATGATGTTCGACCCGCTCGAGACCGTTGCGTGGCGAGACCCCGTGCTCGCGAAGGCCCTCGACTTGCTGTTCATCCTCCACGCCGACCACGAGCAGAATTGCTCGACCACCGCCATGCGCGTCGTCGGGTCCTCTCATGCCGATCCGTACACAGCGTGCGCGGGGGCGTGTGCCGCGCTGTACGGCCCGCGACATGGCGGCGCCAACGAGCAGGTCGTGCGCATGCTGACCGAGATCGGGTCGATGGACAACGTCGACGCCTTCGTGAAGAGCGTGAAGCAAGGCACGGGAGGCCGCCTGCAAGGCTTCGGTCACCGCGTGTACAAGAACTACGACCCGCGCGCAACCATCATCAAGAAGACCGCCGACGAGGTTTTCGCCGTCACCGGCAAGAACCCCTTGCTCGACATCGCGCTGAAGCTGGAAGAAGTTGCACTCAACGACGAGTACTTCACGAGCCGCAAGCTCTATCCCAACGTCGACTTCTATTCCGGGCTGATCTACCAAGCGATGAGCTTCCCGATCGACATGTTCCCTGTGCTGTTCGCCATTCCACGCACGACCGGCTGGCTCGCGCACTGGGAAGAGTTGCTCGAGCAGGACTCGCGCATCGCCCGACCGCGCCAGCTCTACATCGGTCCGAACGCCCGCGACTACGTCCCGATGGCCCAGAGGTAGTGCTCACTCTGTGAGGTCAGGCCTTCAGTGACGGGTGTTGCCTCGCCAGGATCGGGAGGAGCATTCGTCGCGGCGTCATGTGCGCAAGTCCGGCCGCCACCCGGTTGGCGGCGCCGGGAATGACGACACGACGACCTTTGTCGAGCCCGTCGAGCGCGGCCTTCGCCACCTCCGTCGCAGGCACCCACATGAATTTCGGCAACGCACCCTCGGCGTCGTCCTCGTCGAACCCGGCCCGCTCCGCGAACTCGGTCTCGACCGGGCCCGGGCACAACGTCGTCAGTGTCACGCCGGTGCCGCGCAGCTCGGCTCCTGTGGCTTGTCCATAGGACAGGACGAACGCCTTCGACGCGCCGTATGCAGCCTGTCCGGGGAGTGGCTGGAAGGCCGCCGTCGACGAGACGTTCAGCACCGCGCCACGTGCCCGCTCGACCATGCCCGGAATGAACAGGCTGCACAGGTGAACGACCGCCTCCACGTTCGTTCGTACCAGTGCGATCTCGCGCGCCGGATCGGCTTCCTGGACGGGGCCTGTCGTACTGAAGCCGGCGTTGTTCACGAGGATGTCGACCGTCAACCCGCGGTCGGCAAGCTCCTTGGCGATCCGCTCGCGGGACGCCTCGTCGGTCAAGTCTGCGGCGATGACTTCGGTGCGCACGGTGTGCGCGTCCGACAGTTCGCCGGCGAGCGCCCGCAACCGTTCCTCACGGCGGGCGACGAGCGTGACGCCGTGGCCCCGTTCGGCCAAGCCACGGGCGATCTCGGCGCCGATCCCCGATGAGGCGCCGGTGACGATCGCCGTTCGGTCGGGAGCAGGATCCGGTAGTGCCATGCCGGGATCGTAGGCACCCGAACGTAGGCTCCGCGCCATGGACTTCGCTGTTCCACCCGAGCTCGATGCGCTGCGCGAGGAAGCGACCGCACTCGGGGTGGAGTGGGCGGCGCGTTCGCCGTTTCCCGAAGACTCGTGGATCGTCGGTCACGACGCCGCCTTCTCCAAAGAGCTCGGCGCGCGTGGCTGGATCGGGATGACGTGGCCGGTCGAGGAAGGCGGCCACGGACGCTCGCCCCTCGAACGGTTCGTCGTCTACGAAGCACTCATCGCGAACGGTGCGCCCGTCGCTGCGTCGTGGTTCGCGGACCGCCAGATGGGCCCGACGCTCCTGCAGTTCGGCACAACTGAACAACGGAGCCGTTGGCTGCCCGACATCGTGGCGGGCACGTCCATGTGGTGCATCGGCATGAGCGAGCCCGACGCCGGCAGTGACGTCGCTTCGTTGCGCACGCGCGCGATCCGGGACGGCGATGACTGGATCATCGACGGCCAGAAGGTGTGGACCAGCGGGGCAGCGTTCTCGGATTGGTGCTACCTGATCGCGCGAACCGATCCGGCCGCCCCGAAGCATGCAGGTCTCTCCGAGTTCGTCGTGGACATGCACTCACCGGGAGTCAGCGTCAGCCCCATCCACGACATGACGACCAGCCGCCATTTCTGCGAAGTCACCTTCGAAGGCGTGCGCGTGCCGGCCGGCAACCTCGTCGGCGAAGAGAACAACAGCTTTCGGCAGGTGATGCGACAGATGGAACACGAGCGCGGTGGCATCGACCGGCTCGTTTCGAACTACGCGCTCTATCGCGACGTGCTCGCGCACCCACGGCTCGATCGAGGCGATCCGATCGTCCGCCAGGAGCTCGCGGCCATCGAGACCGGGTATCGCATCGGACGCCTGCTCGTGCTGCGCGAGACCTTGCGCCAGGCACCGACCGGGTTCTCTGCCGCGACGAAGACGTTCGGCACGGAGTTCGAGCAGCGCGTCGCCGCCTTCTGCGCACGCGTGCTCGGTCCACGAGCACTGCTCTGGGGCGAGGAGTACGGGCTCGGCGCACGAGCCGCGCGCGCCGTCTGCTACGCACCCGCGTACACGATCATGGGAGGGACCACCCAGATCCTGCGCAACGTCCTCGGTGAGCGGGTGCTAGGACTCCCCCGCTGACAGCCGGCGGACGGCCGGCTCCTGCTCCCGGCGCCACGGCGCGGCACGAGCGGCGATGTCGATCACCACTGCCGCGTCGTCGGTGACGATCAACGGATCGAGTGCCATCTGTGCGACAGACGGCACATGGTCCGCGAGCCACGACAGTCGCAGGACGGCGTCGACGAGATGGCGCACCCCTTGCGGGCCGAGCCCCGCAGCGCACCGTGCCTGCCCGACGAGCTCCGCCGCTCCCGCGTCCGTGAGTGGCACGACCTGCACCGCGTCGTCATGAATCGGCTCGCCTGCCGCGCCTCCTGGCCCGAGACCGATGGCGGCGCCGACGATGGGGTCGGGCAGCAGCCGCACGCGCAGGTCGGTCCCCGGCGCGGCCATGTGCTGCACGACGGCCGGAACCATCGCGTCGCCGAGGTGCGCACGCATCCGTTCGTACACGCTGACGACATCGTCGTCGTTCTGGAGATCGAGCGCGAGCCCGCCCGCTTCGGTCTTGGGAAAGTGCGCGAGGCCGGTTGCTTTGAGAGAGACGGGAAACCCGACCGCGTTCGCTGCTTTCACCGCCTCGCTCGCGGTCGACGCGACGCGTTGGTCGACCAAGGTCAGACCGGCGGCGCGCGCCACGCTCCAGCCCTCTTCGATCTCGAGTCGGGCACCGTCGGGATGCTGCTCGAGGATTGCCGCCACGATCGTCGACGCTGCTGACTCATCGACGCCCGTCAACTCCGGAGCCGACCCCGCCGGTTGCTGGCGCCACCGCCCGTATTCGGCCGCCTTCGCCAGCGCGCGAGCCGCGGCGTCGGCAAAGCGGAAGTTCGGTAGGGAGCGTTCCGCCCGGGTGAGGGTCGGGCCGGTACCCGGTGCGAACAGGGACGTGACGACGGCCTTGTCCGGGGCCGTCGCGGAGGCCGTGAGCACAGCGTCCGCGACGGCGTCGACCGCACCACCGACGGCGGGCGCATAGACGACCAACGCGGCGTCGACTCCGTCGTCGTCGAGCAGTACCTCGAGCGCGGCGGCGTAGTCGTTTGCCGCGGCGTCATGCCTGAGCTCGACCGGATTGTTGACTCGGCCCGCGATGTTCGGTACAGCGCGCAGCCGTTCGAGCGTCGCGGACGCAACGGCTGGGACCACGAGGCCGGCGTCGAGGCACGCGTTGGTTGCGAGCCGGGTCGGCCCTCCAGCGATGCCGAGCACTGCAACGTGGCGTCCGGCGACGACAGGCCGATGTTCGAGCACCCGAGCGACGTCGATCATCGCTTCGACTGTGTCGACCCGAACGACGCCGGTCTGCGCGAGCAGGGCGTCGGTCATCGGACTCGGCGCTCGGGTGACGGCGACCACCGGCTTGGACCGCGACACGTCGCGTGCGAGCCGGCTGAACCGTCTGGGGTTGCCGAACGACTCGAGATAGAGGAGCACGACGCGCGTCCGATCGTCGGTCGCCCAATAGCGAAGGAGGTCGTTGCCGCTGACATCGGCCTTGTTGCCGACCGCGACTGCGGAAGAGATGCCGAGCCCGATGCGATGGGCGCGTTCGAGGATCGGTGCGACCAGCGCGCCTGCCTGCGCGGAGATGGCCGCACCGCCCGCAATCGTCGGGATAGGCGCGAACGTGGCGTGCATCTGCACAGCCGGATCCGTGTTGATCACGCCCATGCTGTTGGGACCGATCATTCGCATCCCGTTGCGACGTGCGAACGCAACCAGCTCCGTCTCACTCGCCGCGCCCTCCTCGCTGCTCTCGCCGAAGCCGCCGCTGAGGACGATCAACCCACCGACGCGCGCCACTGCGCACTGCTCCACGACCTGCCGAACATCGCTCGACGGCACGGCCACGATCGCGACATCGACCCGGTCCGCGATGTCGATCACGGTTGGGCGTGCTCGTACACCCGCGATGTGCTCTGCATGCGGGTTCACGGGATAGACCGGACCTGCGAACCGGTTCTCGAGCAACTGGAGGAACAGCTCGTGCCCGAGGCCCCCGGGCTCGCGCCCGGCTCCGATCACCGCGATGCTCGACGGCTCGAGTAGGCGCGCAACTGAACGTGCCTCCGCTGATCTGGCGCGTTCTTCCATTGCGGCTTGGGCTTCTTCTGTCGGCGCCAGGTCCAGATGGACTTCGATGACGCCGCCCTCGAACCGACTGCTCGTTTCGAAGCCGGCCTGCCGGAACACCTTGATCATGCGCCGGTTCGTCGGGAGCACGACGGCGGTGAACGCGGTGATGCCGACGCCCCGGGCGGCGGCGGCGAGGTACTCGAGCAGGATCGTGCCGAGCCCGCGACCCTTGTGGTCTTCGTCGATGAGGAACGCGACCTCGGCATCCGGACGCCCCTCCATGCGGTCGTACCGAGCGACGCCGACGATGTCGTCGCCGAGCAACGCGATGAACGACGTCCGATCACGTCCGTCGACGTTGGTCATGCGCTCGACTTCGGCGTCGCTCAGGCGCGGGCGGGGACTGAAGTACCGGAAGTAGATCGACTCGGCCGACTGCCGGTTGTGGAACGCGACCAGACGCTCGGCATCGTCGGGACGGATGGCCCGGATGTGGACCGTGCCGCCATCAGCCGTGACGACGTCGGCGTCCCAGGACTCCACGGGCCAGACCGTACCGGCGTCCACGACCGGTACGAGCGCCATCTCGGGATACGGTTCGCAGCCGTGATCGCTTCCACCGCCAACGGCAAGATCCAGGGTCTCGAGAAGGACGGCGTCCTGCAGTTCCGCGGCATCCGCTACGCGACTTCAGAGCGGTTCCGGGCGCCGCAACCCGTCGCGCCATGGGACGGTGTCTACGAGGCGACCGAGTTCGGCTCCCCGGCGCCGCAGAACCCGTCGCCGCTCGAGTCGATGCTCAGCGCACCACCGGTCGAGGGCAGCGAAGACTGCCTGTTCCTCAACGTGTACACGCCCGCCGTCCATGACCGCGCCCGGCCGGTCATGCTGTGGATCCACGGCGGCGCATTCACTGCCGGCCAAGGTTCGACGCCCTGGTACAACGGCTCGCGTCTCGCGTCGCACGGCGATGTCGTCGTCGTCACGATCAACTACCGCCTCGGCCCGCTCGGGTTCCTGCATCTCGACAGCGTGCTCGGCGCGGGCTTCGAGGGATCCGGCAACAACGGCATCCGCGATCAGGTCGCCGCCATTCAGTGGGTGAAGGACAACATCGCGGCGTTCGGCGGCGATCCCGATTGCATCACGATCTTCGGTGAGTCCGCAGGTGGCATGAGTGTGGGCACGCTGATCGGCACACCGGGTGTTCCCGAGTTGCTGACCGGTGCCATCGCGCAGAGCGGCGCCGCCGATCACGCGAAGACCGCCGACGAGGCCCGGCAGGTCACCAGCATCCTGCTCGACGAGCTCGGTCTCTCCGAGTCCAGTGGTGACGTGTTGCTCGGCCTGCCCGCGGACGCCCTGCTCGCTGCGCAGCTGAGCGCCGCGGGACGGCTGGCCGAGCTCACCGGACTCGGGCTTCCCTTCTCCCCGGTCGTCGACGGTGTCGTCCTCCCGCAAGCGCCGATCGACGCGATCCGTGACGGGTCGGCGGCGAACGTGTCGTTGCTGGCGGGGACCACGGCGGAGGAATGGAAGCTGTTCCATGTCATCGACCGCGCCGCCCGTCCGATGGAGGATGCCCATCTCGAACGGCGCTTGCGAAAGTCCGTGGGCGATCGTGCCCGCGACGTCATCGGCGTGTACCGCGACGAAGCTCCCGCCGCCTCGAATGACGACATTTGGTGCGCGATCGCGACCGACTGGGTGTTCCGAATTCCCGCGGCGCGCTTGCTCGAGGCGCAGTCTGCTCATCAGCCGTCTACGCACTCGTATGTGTTCACGTACAAGTCGACAGCGTTCGACGGCGCCCTCGGCGCGTGCCATGCCGTCGATATCCCTTTCGCGTTCGACAACGTCGACCGGCGGGGCGTCAACTTCTTCCTCGGCGCCGTCGACGACGGCACGCGGGTGCTGTCGACGGCGGTCTCGCGGGCGTGGACGGCGATGGCACACTCCGGGTCGCCCGCCCACGACGGGATCTCACCCTGGCCCGCGTATTCGGGGTCCGCGCGCCGTGTGATGGAGCTTGGCCCAGCGATCCGCGTAGTCGACGATCCCGGGAGCGGCCCTCGTCAACTGTGGACCGAGCTGTGGTCGTCGACGCGGGGCGTGCGCACCTGACCACCGTCACCGCAGACGACGTGGCGGCCGCGGCTGTGGCCATTGCACCGTCGGTCTCGCACACGCCGAGCAGCGTCTCGCAGACGCTGTCGACGATGCTCGGCTGCACCGTCGTGTTGAAGTTCGAGAACTTCCAGTTCACGGCTTCGTTCAAGGAGCGGGGCGCCTGCAACAAGCTTCTACACCTGACCGACGAGGAACGGGCGCGAGGAGTGATCACCGTGAGCGCGGGCAACCATGCCCAAGCGGTCGCGCGCCACGCCGCGTTGCAGAGCATTGACGTGCTGGTCGTGATGCCGGAGACGACACCGTTCGTCAAGGTGGCCAACACGCGCGCACTCGGCGCGACGGTCGAACTGTGCGGCGCAACGGTCGCCGAGGCGATGACCAGGTGCGCGCAGCTCACTGCCGAGCAGGGACGCACATTCATCCATCCCTTCGACGACGAGCACGTCATCGCGGGCCAGGGAACCCTCGCGCTCGAGCTGATCGCCGACCAGCCGGATCTCGACATGGTCGTGGCCCCAGTGGGCGGCGGCGGTCTGCTCGCCGGGCTCAGCGTCGTGTACGGCGAGAAGGCTCCTGACGTCGAGCTTGTCGGCGTGCAGAGCGAGCTGTATCCGTCGATGGTGCGCGCACTGGCCGGCGACGCACAGCCGTGCCCAGGTGGTCAGACCCTGGCGGACGGCATCGCCGTCTCGAAAGCCGGCGTGCTCACGGCGGGGCTGTTGCGCCACGCCGCCGTCGACGTCGACGTCGTGACGGTGAGCGAACGAGCGCTCGAAGAAGCAGTCAATCTCCTCCTCGAGATCGAGAAGGTCGTGACCGAGGGAGCGGGGGCGGCGGGGCTCGCCGCGATCACCGAGCACCGAGAGCGCTTCGAAGGCAAGCGGGTCGGTGTCGTCCTCACGGGCGGCAACATCGACCCCCGACTGCTCTCCTCGACAATCCTCCGTGGACTCGTCCACAGCGGTCGCCTCTCGCGCCTACGGGTGTGGCTCGACGATCACCCCGGCTCGCTCTCGCGGCTCACCGGTGTGATCGGACGCATGGGCGGCAACATCGTCGAAGTCGTGCACCAACGCCTGTTCGGCGCGGCACCGATCCACAGCACCGAAGTCGAGCTCGCCATCGAGACCATGGATCGAGCTCATGCCGAAGCCGTGATCACCGCCCTCGATGAAGAGGGCTACCGCGTGGCCACCGTGCCCATCGACGACTGACAGAGCGAATTCCGGGGAGAAACGGGTGCTATAGCACCCGTTTCCATCCAACATTCGTGGCCGGGGTCAGAAGGTGAGGACGCGGCGGGCCGCGGCCGCGATGTCGTCGGCCTGGGGCAGGATGGCGTCCTCGAGGACGGGTGCGTAGGCGACGTGGCAGTCCTTCGCGCCGACGCGTTCGACCGGGGCGTCGAGCGAGGTGAAGCACTCCTCGCGCGATCCACGCCGCCACCTCGGCGCCGAACCCGCACGTCCGGATGTCCTCGTGCACGACGAGCACGCGTCCCGTCTTCGCGACCGACGCCGCGACGAGGTCCTGGTCCCACGGCACGAGCCAACGCAGGTCGATGATCTCCACCGATGCGCCGTTCTCGAGCCGGGCCACGGCCTGGCGCGAGCGCTCGACCGTCGCCCCGTACGTGACGATCGTCAGATCGGTGCCCTCCTGGACCACGTCACCCGATCCGAGCGGCACCACCTAGTCCGGCGCCGGGAAACGGGTCCTTCGCGTACGCCTGGCGCAGCAGGTGCTTGTGTTCGAGGAACAGCACCGGGTCCTCGCAGCGGAACGCGGCACGCAGCATCCCTGCCGCGTCACGCGCCCGCGACGGGAACATCACGATGAGCCCCGGCACGTGGGAGAAGATCGACTCGCCGCACTGGCTGTGCCAGATCGCACCGCCGGTCAGGTAGCCGCCGATCGCCACCCGCAGCACCACGGGGCACGACCACGCGCCGTTCGAGCGCCAGCGGATCGTCGCCGCCTCGCTCTTGATCTGCGTCATGGCCGGCCAGATGTAATCGAAGAACTGGATCTCGGGACACGGCCGCAGACCGCGGATGCCCTGACCGATGGCGCGCCCGACGATGTTCGCCTCGGCGAGCGGCGTGTTGAAGCATCGCGCGATGCCGAACGTGCGCTGCAAGCCGTGTGTCGTGCCGAACACCCCGCCCTTGCCCTCGACGTCGGCCAGTACGTCCTCGGGTGCGTCGGCGACGTCCTCGCCGAACACTCGGATGCGCTCGTCCGCGGCCATCAGCTCGTGCAGCGTGCGCCGGATCGCTTCGCCGAAGGTGACGCCGTCGCCGTCCGCCGGCGGCGCGGGAGGTTCAGGGATGGGCGGTCGCACGTACACGTGCTCGAGCACCGACGCGGGATCCGGCTTCGTCGCAGCCAGTGCCTCCTTGGCTGCGTCGGCGACGATGTCCTTGGCCTCGCCGCGGATGCGATCGGCATCCTCGGCGCTCAAGACGCCGCCCTTCACCAACTCGTGCTCGAGCACGAGGATCGGATCGTGCTTCGCCTCGTCGGCCAGCTCCTCCGGCGGGCCGGTACTTCGACTGCGTGTCGGCCGCCGAGTGGGAATACGGGCGGGTGACCTTGGCGTGGACGAGCCCTGGCCCTTCGCCCGCTCGCACGCGGGCGATGGCGCGGGCGCCGAAGTGACGCGCCTGGAAGTAGTCGCGCCCGTCGATCTTGGTCACCGCGAGACCGCGGAAGCCGCGCACCATCTCGGAGATCGGAGCCGGCGACTGGTCCTCGGCGCGTACCGAGATGGCGTAGCCGTTGTCGGCCACGATGTAGAGCACCGGAAGGTGCAGTCGACACGCAGTGTTGAGCGACTCCCAGAACTCGCCCTCGCTCGTCGCGCCCTCGCCGAGGGACACGTACGTGATCTCGTCGCCGTGCGCGTCGCAGCCGGGCAGGTTGCGGCCCTGGATGTAGCGCGTCGCCTCGGCGCAACCGACCGCTGGCATGCACTGCGAAGCCGTCGGTGACGACTGCGTGACGATGTGCTTCTCGCGGTGGCCCCAGTGGCACGGCATCTGCCGGCCGCCGCTCGCGGGATCGTCGGCCGACCCCACCGCCTCGAGCAACATCTCGAACGGCGTGACGCCCAACCCGAGCACGAGGGCGCGGTCGCGGTAGTACGGGAAGAACCAGTCGTAGCCTGCGTGCAGAGAGTGGCTGAGTGCCAGCAGCAGCGCCTCGTGGCCGGCGCCGGAGATCTGGAAGAACACCCGGCTCTGCTTCTGCAGGCTGATCTCCCTGTCGTCGAGCGACCGGCTCACCAGCGCCACGCGGTAGTCGTCGATCAACTCCGCCTTGGGAAAACCCCTGTAGGTCAGAGCATCGTCGATCGTCGCAGTCACGTGGGCTCCCTCAGGTGCCACCCAAAGGGCACGGTAGCGGTAGAACGTCGGGATGGCGCGGACACCCGAGCTCGTGGAGTTCCGTCCGGAGGACTCGTCGGCGGTGGCCGAGATCGCCCGCGTGATGGCGGAGCTCACGGCCGCGCAGAAAGGGTGGATCAACCTCTATCCGGGCATCCATCCCGACGACGAGCCGCCGACCCCGTCGATCCTCGGCTCGCTGTTCTCCGGCACAGGACCCCCCGTGCCCGTGTGCACATGGGTCGCCCCACAAGCAACGCAGAAGCCGCCTCACCCCGAGCTCGGCATCCTGCACAAGTCGGGGCCCAAGGCCGTGCGGACGCTCGCAGCCGACGGCATCACGGTTCCAGACCAGTGGAGGGTGCTCGCCGATCACCCCAGACGCGGTCTGGTCATCGCCGTTCAGCCGGACAGTCCGCATCGAGAGGTGCTGGACTGGTTGATGCGGGCTGGCGCAGCACTGACCCGCATCCCCCTCACGGGAAGCTGGCAGGCGGCGATCAATCGATGAGCGCGGCCCCTGGGGAGCCATGACGGACTGGGACGCATACGCACGGACGCTCGAAGCTGCCCTCGACTTGCGCGGAGGAACCGGCTTTCGCGACCTCTTCGCGCCGGGCGCACGCTTCGCTGATCCCGCCAACGCGCCGACGGGGGACCTGCGAGACATCCAGCGCCAGACGCGCCAGATCTTCCCGGACTGGCACCAGGAGATCACGTCGATCCGCGGCGGTGAGAACTGGGCGGTCTTCGAGTGGATCGGTAGGGCGACGTTCAACGAGACGACGCCGATCACGATGCACGGTGCGACGATCCTCGAGCTCGACGATGACGGCCTCATAACGTCCTGGCGCGACTACCTCGACCGCAAGGAACCAGAGGACCAGATCCGCAAGGCGATGAAGATGAGCTAGGGGTCAGCCACGACAGCGATCGCACACGCCGATCAGGTCGAGGCGGTGGTGCGAACCCTCGAAGCGGCTGCGGCGGGCGGCACGCCTGAGCGCCGACTCGACCGAGCGCTCGAGGTCCGACGGCAACGTCACGTCCTCCATGGCTCCACACCTCGAGCAGATCAAGTGGTGGTGATGGTGCTCGGTGAGGTCCTCGGCGAGCTCGTAGCGTGCGTACTCGTCGCCGCCGAGGATGCGATGGACGATGCCCGCATTCTCGAGCAGACCGATGTTGCGGTACACCGAGCTCTGCGGCATGCCTTTGCCCCGATCGAGCAGTTCGGGAACCGTGAGTGGCCGTTCCGTTGCCGATAGCACCTCGACGATGGCCCGTCGGTTCGTCGTGTACCGCTGCTCGTGATTGCGCAGGCGCGTCGCTGCCGTCTCGTGCAGATCGGTGTCCACCCGGTCACTGTAGCGCTCGCTGAGAACGAATGAGAACCACTCTTGGAAAGGTTGTAACGAGAATCGCTCTCGATTAGCATCATTCCAATGCTTAGGTCATCCGTGAGGTTGATTGCGATCGCGGCCGTTGTGATGTCCGTCGCAGCCGCGTGCAGCACCGGAACGCAATCCGCCACGAGCGACGGCAAAGTCGCCGTCGTTGCTGCGGAGAGCTTCTGGGGAAGCATCGCCCAGCAGCTCGGTGGCGATCGCGTCACCGTGACCGAGATCATCGACAACCCGGACGCAGACCCACACGACTATGAGCCCACGCCGGCCGACGGCCGTGCGGTCGGGTCGTCGCGGTACGTGATCGTCAACGGGCTCGGCTACGACACCTGGGCCAGCGATCTCGTGAGCGCCGAGGCGTCGGACCAACGCACCGTGCTCGACGTCGGCGACTTTCTCGGGCTCCAGGCCGGTGACAACCCGCATCGCTGGTACTTCCCCGACGACGTGACACGCGTGATCGATCGCATCACGGCTGACCTGGCGTCGATCGACCCCGCCAACGCCTCGTATTACGAGCAGAAGCACGACGAGTTCACGGGCATCGCGCTGCGACCGTACCGAGACCTCATCGCACGGATCCGCTCCACCTACGCGGGGACTCCGGTGGGGGCGTCGGAGAGCATCGTCGAAGGCATGGTCGAGGCCGCGGGGCTCGAACTGAAGACTCCCTCGTCCTTCCTCGACTCGATCAGCGAGGGCAACGAGCCCGACGCCCCCGACAAGATCACCGTCGACAGCCAGATCACGGACCACCAGATCTCGGTGTTCATCTACAACAGCCAGAACGCCACGCCGGATGTGCAGCGACTCGTCAACGAGGCGCACGACAACAACATCCCGGTCGTGACGGTGACGGAGACCCCGGTCCCGGCAGGCGTGACGTTCCAGGACTGGCAGACCGCTCAATGGCAGCATCTCGCGGACGCACTCACCGAAGCGAAGGGATGAGCGAGCGGGGCGAGCCCATCGCTGCGATCGACGTCCATGAAGGCGCGATCTCGCTCGACGGCCGTGTGATCTGGACCGACCTCGACTTGCACGTACCGGCGGGCGAGTTCGTCGCGGTGCTCGGTCCGAACGGCGTCGGCAAGTCGACGCTGTTGCGCGTGGTGCTCGGCCTGCAGTCCGCTGAGCCGGGGCACGGTGCGCGTGCTTCGGCCGTCCGCCCGACGAGGCCCGCGAGCTGATCGGCTACCTGCCGCAGCGCCGAACCTTCGACGAGAGCCTGCGCATCCGCGGCGTCGACATCGTGCGCCTCGGCGCGGACGGCGCACGGTGGGGTCTGCCGCTGTCACACGGAGGCCGCACCGCGTCGCGCGGAGCGGTCGACGAGGCGATCGAGCAAGTCGGGCGCAAGTTCCTACGCGCACCGTCCGATCGGCGAGATCTCCGGCGGCGAGCAACAGCGCCTTCTCATCGCGCAGGCGCTCGTGCGGCACCCGTGGATGCTGTTGCTCGACGAGCCGCTCGACAGCCTCGACCTTCCCAACCAAGCGATGGTGGCGAAGCTCGTGGCCGAACTGTGCCGGGAGGCGGGAATCACCGTCGTACTCGTGGCTCACGACGTGAACCCGATCCTGCCGTATGTCGATCGCGTCGTGTACCTCGGCCAAGGCGGCGCGGCGACCGGTCCGCCGGATCAGGTCATCACGAGCGAGACCCTCACGAGCCTGTATCGCACCCCGATCGAAGTCCTGCGCGCATCGGATGGGCGGCTGGTCGTCGTCGGGCAGCCGGAGGCTCCCGCGCACCACCACGACCGCCACGCCTGCCATGAACATCGTCCGCGATCTCTTCGAGTTCCAGTTCATGGTCAACGCGTTCCGCGCCGGCACCGTGGTCGCGCTCCTTGCGGGCGCCGTGGGGTGGTTCATGGTGTTGCGCCGCCAGACGTTCGCGGGCCACACGCTTGCGCTCATCGGCTTTCCGGGCGCGGCCGGCGCCGTGCTCGTCGGGCTGTCGGCGCAGCTCGGCTTCTTCGCCTTTTGCATCGGCGGCGCGCTGGTGATCGCCGCGGTGCCTGCACAACGGCGTGGACGGTTCAGTGAGGAGCCGGCCGTGATCGCCGTCGTCCAGACGTTCGCGCTGGCGTGCGGCTTCCTGTTCGCCTCGCTCTACGAAGGCAACCTCAGTCGGATCAACAGCTTGCTGTTCGGGACCTTCCTGGGCATCACGGCCGCGCAGGTACGAACGCTCGTCGTCGTCACCATTGCGGCACTGACAGTGCTCGCGTTCATCGCGCGACCCGTTGCTGTTCGCATCTGTCGATCCCGACGTGGCGGCCGCCGCCGGTGTTCCGGCGCGGGGCCTGGCCATCGTGTTCCTGATTCTCCTCGGTGCCGCCGCGGCCGAAGCCAGTCAGATCACCGGATCACTGCTGATCTTCGCCCTGCTCGTGCTTCCCCCAGCCACCGCACAGGCGATCACCTCGAGACCAGCGCTCGGTCTCGCCTTGAGCGTTGCCATCGCGCTGCTCGTCACGTGGACCGGTCTCGCCATCGCGTACTACTCCCCCTATCCCATCGGCTTCTGGATCACGTCGATCGCGTTCGTGTTGTTCGTCGTCGCTCGTGCCGCGGGACGCTGCTCCGGGGCGGCGATGGCGAGTTGCCTCGTGACGATCCTCGCCGACGTGCTCGACGTGGCCGGTCTGTTCAGCCAACCCTTCATGCGATACGCCCTGCTCGCGGGCACCGCGATCGCGTTGGCGGCCGGGCTCGCCGGCTACTTCGTCGTGCTGCGAGGCCAGGTCTTCACGGGCGACGCCTTGAGCCATGCTGCGTTTGCAGGCGCGTTGGCCGCGCTGGCCGCCGGCATCGACTTGCGCGTCGGCTTGTTCGCCGCCGTCGTCGGAGTCGCCATCGTGCTCGGGGTGCTCGGCGACCGAGGTCGTGCCGACGACGTCGTGGTCGGCGCCGTGTTCGCATGGGTGCTCGGGCTCGGGGTGCTCTTCCTGTCCCTGTTCACAGCCAACAACTCCTCCGACAACGGAGCGGCCGGAGTGAACGTTCTGTTCGGCTCGATCTTCGGATTCGATTCGGGGAGCGCCTGGTTGGTGGCCTTCACGTCGATTGTCATCATCGCCGTGCTCGTCGGGATCGCCCGGCCGCTGCTCTTTGCATCGATCGAACCCCTCGTCGCTGAGGCAGCGGGCGTTCCTGTGCGTGTGCTGAGCTTCGTGTTCCTCGTCCTTGTGGCTGTCACCGCGGGAATGGCGAGCCAGGCGGTCGGCGCGCTGCTGTTGCTCGCCCTCCTGGCCGCGCCGGCCGCGGCCGCGCAACGGCTCGCCGTTCGCCCGTACGCGGCCATGGGGCTCTCGGCCGGCATCGCCATCGCGTCGATGTGGATCGGCCTCGCCGTCAGCTACCGCATGCGCGACGTCCCGCCGAGCTTCTCCATCACCGCCACGCTCACCGCGTGCTACACGGGAGCCGTCCTGTGGTCGCGACATATCATGCGCGGCGATGACCGTCGCCCAACCGGTTGAGCGCTCGTCGAACGGGACGGCGCTAGTCGTCGTTCTCCTCACCGGTGCAGCGGTATCGCTGTTCTTCGGCGCATACGGACGCATCCACGATCCGACCGGCGAGCAGACCCTCACGTTGTTCTTCACGAGCACGATCAATCTCAAGGTGTGGTTCGCAACAGGCGCGTTCTTCTTCGCTCTCGTGCAGATCGCTACCGCCGCTCGTCTCTTCGGAAAGATCAAGATCCCGCGCCACATGCCCGAATGGCTCGGCGACGCCCATCGGCTGTCGGGAACGATCGCGTTCCTCCTCACGTTGCCCGTCGCGTTCCACTGCCTGTGGTCACTTGGGTTCAGGTCCGACACGAGTGACGCGCGGACCTACGTGCACTCCGTCGTCGGCTGCGCGTTCTACGGCGTATTCGTCGTCAAGGTGTTGAGCGTTCGCATCCACGAGCTTCCGAAGTGGCTGCTCCCGGCTGCGGGCTCCGCGACGTTCCTCGCCCTCACCGTGCTCTGGGCGACGAGCGCGCTGTGGTTCTTCCGGAACGTGTCGTTCCCAGGCGTGTGATCACGTGCTGAAGCGCGTGGTTGCCGTCGTCGAATGGATCGCTGTCGCCGGCTTCGTCGTGTTCGTGGCGCTTCTGCTCCTCAAGCAGCCGGAATCGCCCAAGGCGGCCTCGTCTGCAGGCAACGGCTCCGGCGCCGCGATCTTCGACAGCCAGTGCGCGCGCTGCCACGGCGCGAACGGCGAAGGCGGTATCGGGCCGAGACTCGACGGCGGCGCTGTGACTCGGGGTTTCCGGACGGCCGACGAAGAGCTGGTCGTCGTCACCTACGGTCGCGGAGGGATGCCCGGGTTCGAGAAGCGATTGAGTCCCGAGCAGCTTCGAGCGGTTGTCGACTACACCCGAACCGAGTTGCAGCAGCACTGAGCCTCGCCCGCGAGCTACGGTGACCCCCCGCCCGCACGCATGTGCGGGCCGTTGCCGCACGTCCGGGGAGGCTCATGCGCTGGATGTGGGAGGTGGCCACGAGGGCGTACCGCCGCCAAGCGACCTACCGCGGCGCGACCTTCGCCGGCGTCTTCACGAACACCGTCTTCGGTTTCATCCTCGCCTACGTCCTGCTCGCCGTGTACGAGGAGCGCTCGACCATCGGCGGCTTCAACTCCACCGATGCCGTGACGTTCACGTTCGTGATGCAGGGGATGCTGATGGTCATCGGCGCGTTCGGTACGACGGAGATCGGCGACCGCATCAGGACCGGCGATGTCGTGTCGGATCTCTACCGGCCCGTCGATTTCCAGGCGTACTGGCTGGCCGACTTCTACGGTCGTTCGCTCTTCTACGCCATCTTCCGTGGCATCCCGCCGTTCGTCGCGGGCTCGCTCGTCTTCGACCTGCGCTTGCCCGGCAACGCGGGGACGTGGATCGCCTTCTTCGCCTCCGTCGCGCTCGCGGTGGCAGTGTCGTTCGGATGGGGCTTCCTGCTCCAGCTCACGGCGTTCTGGCTGCTCGACGTCCGCGGGCCGAACCAGCTCGGGTGGTTGACTGCGCAGTTCTTCGCCGGCGTCTTCGTCCCAGTCGTGTTCTTCCCCGCCTGGCTCGGGGCTGTCGCGAGCGCGACGCCGTTCCCCTCGATGGCGCAGCTCTCAGGCGAGGTCTTCCTCGGCAAGCACCCCGGCATCGAGCTCGTCGCCGTGTATGGAATGCAGCTCTTCTGGGCGCTCGCGCTGTTCGGCCTCGGGCGGGTGCTGCTGCGCGCCGCCATGCGCAAGGTGGTCGTGCAAGGTGGGTGAGCTCGCCGTGTACCGCCGGCTGGTCGGAGCCCGCGTGCGAGCCGACCTGCAGTACCGCACATCGTTCTTCCTGTTCCTCGCCAGCCAGACGCTGGTCGCAGGGCTCGACCTCGCGGTCATCGGAGTCCTCTTCTCACAGGTCAGCACAATCGGGGGATGGTCCGGCGCCGAGGTCGCACTGCTCTACGGACTTGCCGGGACTGGGTTCGGCTTGGCCGATCTCTTCGTGAGCGAAGTCGAACTGGCATCGCGCCACATCAAAGCGGGCACGTTCGATCTGTTCCTCTTACGTCCCGCCGGCGCGCTCCTGCAGCTGTGCGCCGCGGAGTTCGCACTGCGCCGCGTCGGTCGGCTCGTGCAACCGGTCATCGTGCTCGTCATCGTGCTCGGTCGCCTGGACATCTCGTGGACGCCGGTCAAAGTGGCCCTCGTTCCGCTCACTGTGCTCAGCGGTGCAGTGATCTTCGGTGCCGTCTGGGTCATCACGTCGTCACTCGCGTTCTGGACGGTGGAGACCCAGGAAGTGGCCAACTCGTTCACGTACGGCGGGGTCACGCTCTCGCAGTATCCGGTGGACGTGTTCGGTACGTGGTTGCAGCGGTTGGTGACCTTCGTCGTGCCACTCGCGTTCGTCAGCTTCTTCCCGGCCGCGTACCTGCTCGACAAGCCGGTGCCCTTCGGCCTTCCGTCCTCGGTCGCCCTGCTTGCGCCGTTCGTGGCCGTCGCGCTCGCCTTCCTGGCGCGCCGCGTCTGGCAGCTCGCCATCCGCCATTACAGGAGCACAGGAAGCTGATGCCTGTCATCGAGCTTGACGACGTCAGCAAGCGGTTCACCGTCGCCGTCCGCAAGGGTTGGATCCGCCGCGAGCGGCGTGACGTGCGCGCCGTCGACGGCGTGTCGCTGTCCATCGAGCCCGGCGCCATGGTCGGCTACATCGGACCGAACGGCGCCGGCAAGTCCACGACGATCAAGATGCTCACCGGCATCCTCGTCCCGTCATCCGGATCCGTCCGGGTCGCCGGGCTCGATCCGAACCGCGAGCGGGTGGCGGTGGCTCGGCGGATCGGCGTCTTGTTCGGCCAGCGCACCCAGCTCTGGTGGGACCTGCCGCTCGAGGATTCGTTCTCCTTGCTGCGCTACGTGTACCGAGTTCCTGCGGAACGGTTCGAGGCCAACCTCGCCGTGTTCCGCGAGCTGCTCGCGCTCGACGAGCTGCTCCCGATCCCAGTGCGTCAGCTGTCGCTCGGCCAACGCATGCGCGGTGAGCTCGCCGCCGTGCTGCTCCACGACCCGGCCATTCTCTTCCTCGACGAGCCGACCATCGGCCTCGACCCCGTCAGCAAGGAAGCGGTGCGCTCGTTCCTCGTCGAGCTGAACTGCACGCGCCGCACGACGGTGTTGTTGACCACCCACGACCTCGTCGACGTCGAACGTCTTTGCGATCGGCTCGTGATCATCGATCACGGCCGGCTCATCGAGGACAGCACCGTGGCCGCGATCAAACGACGTTACGGAACGGAACGCACGCTCGTCGTGGACCTCGAAGCGCCCGGGCCGCCGCTGTCCGTCGACGGTGTTCGCGTCACCAGGGTCGAGGGCCCTCGACAATGGCTGCAGTTCCATCGCGACGCATGGACCGCTGCCGCGCTCCTGGAGCGCGTCGCAGCCCAGGCGCCGGTGCGGGACCTGTCCGTCGAAGAGCCCGCCATCGAGGACATCGTGCGCGCGATCTACCGAGGCGAGGCGTCCGAATCGGTCTAGCGGCCGGCGACGCGCAGTGTGAGCCGAATGTACGTGACTTCGCCACCCTCGATCTGCACCGATGCAACCGGCTGCAGCTGCTGGTCGAGGATCTCGTAGCCGCCTCGGATGATGGCCGGATACACGGCGACAGCGACGCGTTCACCCGCCACCTCTCGCCAATGGACTCCGGTGTGGAACCGCAGGTCGGGGTGAGCACGAGGACGTGCCTCGAGCTCACCCGTCTGCGGCATCGTGTCGAGTTGCACGACCAGCGCGCCGACGTCGCCTCCGATGTCGAGGACCGGCGTCGCTCCGAGCTCGTGATGCTGACTCATGAGGACGGGACGTCGTAGCCGCTGTACGGCGTGCCGATGTACGGGAAGTCCGTCAGGAACACACGTCCGGGATTGTTGAACGTGCCATCTTCGATCACGGACACGGCGCCGTCAGGCGTGTAGGACGAGTTCACGAATGGATACGTGGCTCCGGCCACGGCGCGCAACTCAATGGTGACCACGTCGTCGGTGAGTCGGCGGCCGTTCGGGAAACCCGCGAGGTCACCGCCGAGGATGCCGAGCCGGTTCGGCGACTGCGCCCGGCGGGATTGCCACGTTGAGTCGGAGCATGTCCGCCTGCGTCGTCCCCGTGAAGTTCTGGAACCCCGGAATGATCCCGGCCGGTATCCCCGTGAGCAGGATGGCCAGCAGGTCGGCCCGGTCGGCCGTGAGACCGGCGAGGTTCGGGAACACGCCCGGATACAGGACAGGGAGCAGCTTCGCCAGCTCCGGCTGCGCGACGTACTTGGCGAAGCGGCTGTCGATCGAGGGACTCCGGGCGTTCCACTTGTCCTTCTGGGCCATCGGGACGATGACCTCGTTGAACAGCGGGTTGCCGAGCCGCGACACCTGGACCCACGGTCCGGCGCACTGCATCTTTTCGTCCTCGCGCACCAGCGCCTTCTGCCGGTCGGCGCCCGCCCAGATCCCGAGCACCGAGGCGGCAGCCATGGGATCCGTCGGTACGGATCCGTCGGGGGTGAGCTCGGAGATCGGCACCTGCACCGCAACCGTGTGCACGTTCGACGTCTTCAACGAATCGATCCCCGGCGCGTTGGCCGTCGGGATCAGATGCAACGACTGGAAAGGCCGAAGCGTCGCCAGGTCGAACACCGATCCGAGGTCGACGAAGAACGGGTCCGCCCGTTGCCCAGCGAACACCTTGGTGCGGTCGCGCAGCGTCCCCACCGCGGCCGAGGCCAGCGACTCGTAGTTCGGCGTCGAGCGAGGCCCGATGTTGCACGGCGGGCAACGCAGATCAGTACCGACGATCTGGCTGCCAGGACGATCGTTCCGCCGGATCTTGACGACCGAGTAGGTCTGCCGGCGGTTCCAGTTCGGGCTGTCGAGCTTGTCGATGGGCCCGGTGTTGTACAGGAACGTGTTGGGATTGGTGATGGTCGTCGTGAACCTGAACTGGTAGGTGACGTCCGGAAGGCCGTCACCGTTGTTGTCGACGTAGATCGAGTAGGCCACGTCGTCACCGAACTCGTAGAAATTCGGTCCGCCAGCAGGTGCCTCTACCGGCAGGTAGTTCGCAATGATCGTGATCGTGTTGCCCGGTGTGACGAACGTGTATGTGTCGGTGTTGTCGGCTACCGGGTCCTTCGAGATGGCGGGTGCTTCGCGATGTGATGACATGTCGGCTCCTACTTCGCCACGCGCTGCAGCTTGGCGACGAGCGCGCGGTCGTTGAACACCACTGACGTCTCGTCGACGAGAACTTCGACTTCACCCGTCTCGGCGTCACGTACGTGTACGAACATCGGGCCGTCGAGCGCACTGAGCTCTCCCGCTCCGAGTTGCTCGCCGGCGTCGGACACTGCATTCGCTGCTGCGGCGACTGCGGCTGGACCGACGCTCAATGCTCCGATGGCGCCCACCGCAGTGAGCGAACCGCGGGACAGGAACGTTCGACGGTTGAGATCTGCCATGGACCCCTCCTCTGTGGTGGACGGCGGCTTCGCCGTCTCGCCCCGTCTACGAAGTCAGGTCCTCGACCGGATGACAGCGCGCGTGAGATTCAGGGTCGTCCGGCCGCGTCCCATGCGAGGTGACCGGTCAGCGTCCGTACCCACAATGCGTCGAGCATCTCAGCCGGGACTCCGTCGAAACGAAGGCCGAACACGTCGCCGAGCACTGCAAACCACTCATCCCGTTCGGTCAGCGCGTCCGAGGGAGCCGTCCCCTCCCCCACTCGGGATACCACGAGGCCGCGCAGGACGAAGACCCCGGTGGCGTCGCGGCGTTGTGCGGTGGCGACGCGCACGAACCCGGATTCGGGCGACGTCGACAACCACGCGTGTCGTCCCTCGAACTCGGTGATGCTGGCCGGCGTGGCACGCCAGCTCATACCGGCGAATGAGCCCGCCGGATCGTGCGTGAGGTGCCAGTCGCCCACGCCGTCGCTGGTTCGGTCGAGCGCCAGACGGAATGGTGGCTGGTGGTACACGTCCTCAGTCAGTGGAAGAGCCTCGTGCAACGCGTCACCCAACCCCACATCGACGTACCACACGCCTGAGGGATGATCGGACGTGGGTAGCCCGCTCACCGTCAGCACGAGATGGTTTGTCAGAGAGCCGGCGTCCGGTCCGTCCTGGCCGTGAACCCCACCCACGTGACGCGTGACCGCGTAGCCGAGCGCATCCAACAACTCGCTGAACGCGCCGTTGAGGTGGAAGCAGTAGCCACCGCGCCCGTCCAGCGCGATCCGCTCCGCGGAGTCCATCGGGTCGATTCCCCAGGATTCGCCCATGTGGATCCACATCGTCTCGTAGGGCACCCGTTCGACCTGCCTCCGGTGCAAACGCTGCAGGGCGTCGACCGACGGAGGCTCGGCTTCGAGCCCGAGCCGACGGAGATATGCCGCCCGCACCTCAGCACCCATCAACCGGTGAAGATGCTCTTGTGCGGGCGCGCCGGCGGCGTAGCGAAGAACGGACGGACATGCGTTTCCATGAGCTCTTCGACCACGCGGGCTGCTTTCGGATCAGGCAGAAGATCGGTGTCTTCGTTGGGGTCTTCGTGTAGGTCGAACAGCTGACACGGTGCGCACGCGTCCTCGTCGACGACGAGCTTGTAGCGGTCCGTCTCGAACGCGGCGAAGCCCCAGTTCTCGCTCACCGAAACGTCCCGCGACGTCTCGTCGTCTCCGGTCAGAGCGCTCACGTGACCGAGCAGCGATCGGCCCTCGCTCTCAGCGAGTTCTGGCGCGCCAGCGATCTCACGCACCGATGCAGGAACGTCCACGTGCTCGACGATCGCATCGACGACGCGCGGCCCGCCGCCGCCTGGCGGTCGCACGATCAGCGGCACACGAACAGCGGGCTCGTAGAGCACACACTTCGACATCAGCCCGTGGTTGCCACCCATCTCGCCATGGTCACTCGTGTAGATCAGCCAGGTGTTGTCGAGAAGCCCTCGCCGGCGGAGCGCGGCAACGATGCTCCCGACCGCGTCGTCGATCACCGAGATGTCTGCGCTGTACGCCGTGCCGCATGCCTCTGATCGCATCCGCAGTCATCGTCTCGGTGTCCGACAGCCACAGGAACGAGTTCAGCAGCGCGCTGTAACGGCCCGTCCCCTCCACTGAAGGACGGCGAGTCGTCCGTGGCATCGATACCTCGGTGCCCCGATAGCGATCGACCGCCTCACGTGGTGCGTCCCATGGGTCGTGCGGTCCGGGAAACCCTGCAAACAGGAAGAACGGCTCGGACTGCGAGTACTCCTCGATCCACCGGGCCACTTCGACGCCATGCCATGCATCGATGTACGCGTCGAGTGGTACGGGCATCGGTGTCGCGTCCCACATCGGGACTCGCTTCGTGGCGTTCTGTCCGCTCTCGTTGTCGCCTTGATATGCCCGATCGGCGATGTGGTGCCTGTACGCGTCGAGCAGGCCGCGGGCGCGGAGGTGGTCCGTGTAGGGGTTCAGCATCGAGCTGCTGAACTTGTCGCCCGTCTCGTGCACCTCGGCGAACCCGAGCGCGCGGAGCCGCTCGGCCAGCTCGTCGACGTGGGTAGCGGTGTGGAACTCGTCCCGATACAGGTGCGCCTTGCCGATCAACGCGGTGTGGTAGCCGGCCTCCCGGAGCGCCCACACATACGTCGGCGCGTCACGCGCGATTTCGGCCCAGTTCGTGTAGACGCCGTGGTCGCGGACGTAGCGCTCGGTCATGAACGACGCCCGCGCCGGCATGCACAGCGGCCCTTGACACCACACCCGCGAGAACCGAACGCCTTCGGCCGCCAGCCCGTCGAGCGCCGGCGTCAGCACGCCAGCATCGCCGGCGCAACCCATCATGTCGGCGCGGTGCTGGTCGGACATCACGAGCACGATGTTCGGCGCACCTGACGTCACGTCTGCCATCATTGCCTCTCTCCGCCGAGCAAAGGGGCACCAGAGTGGATGAGTCGACAGACCATGCCGCCGCGAACGCAGGTCGCACTGCGGGCACGTTCGCCGGGATGCTCTCCGGAGCGAAGTTGGGAAACGCTGCGATTCCCGTCCCGTACGTCGGCACCTTCGTGGGAGGCGTCGTGGGTGGCATCGTCGGCAGCGAGTTGGGTCAGCGCCTCGGGCGCGCCACCGTCAACGGCGGTCTGGCGTTCTGGAAGACAATGCAGACGCCGACGACTCGCTCGACCGAACCCGCGGACTGAGGTCAGCCCGCGTCAGTTCATGTCGTAACGCCGTTGCCGCGGTTTGATCTCGGTTTCGTCGAACCAGCCGAAGAAGCGCCAATCGACGCGCTCGCCGACCGGGTGACGGAACGGTTCCGGCGGAGGATCGGGCGGCTCGTCGGGCGGCCGGGGCGGTGGCGGCCGTAATTCGTGGCCACGTCCGTTGCGTATGACGAGCCCGTACCGGCTGTCCGGATTGCCCTCGATCACGAGTTCGCCTGCGTGCAGGAGTCGGTGGTGCAACGGACACAGCGCGCACAGGTTCGATGACACGGTGCTTCCACCGTCTTCCCAATGATCGATGTGATGGACGTGCAGCCATCGACGCTGTGTGCAACCGGGCACGACGCAACCGCCGTCGCGATGTTCGACGAAGGCACGCATGCGGTCGTCGACCGTGCGCAGCCGGCTGGTCATGGCGGAGAGGACACCATCGCTTTCGATCACGGCCCGGATGTCGGCGTCGCAACTCAGATAGCGCCGCATGGCGTCCGGCACCACGTCTCCCATGTGCCAGCGGGTCGTGCCATCGGCCAGGTTCACATGCACCAGCACCTGAAAGCGGTCGGCCGGCCGGCGGTTCGAGTCCATCCCGCCGTCGACAGCGCGCAAGGCCAGCTCCGCCATCCGTGACAGTCCGTCGCCCCAATCGATCGACGACCGCCACGAGGTTTCCTCCGATTCGTCCGGATGGCGTTCATGGAACACTTGGGACCGGCTGGCGACCAGCGCCTTCTCGACCACCATTCCTTCGTCGATCGGCACGTCGACTCGCATGCGCCACCGATCCCCCGTGGCACCGAACGTCACGATCCTTCTCGGCGTCTCGGCCGCATCGTCCGGCGCGGGGCGCGGGAGGGAGGACAGCATCCGCGTGAGTTGCGTGTGCAGCATCATCGGCGCGAGCTCCGCAACTTCGCCGTCGCGTTCGGACGGAGCGCGCCGAGCGACAGCCGCGACGGCGTCTTCCGTCAACAGGCCCGCATCGAACAGCTTCGACATCGCCGGTAGCTCAGCGCGCCGGCGCGCCATCGTCACGAGATCTCGCGCCCGGCGCGGCGACACACCGCACTGCCACGCCACCCAGTGCTCCGCCGACCGGATGCCGCTCACTGCCCACCGCTCGTGCTCGACGACGTCGGCGATGACCGACACGATCTCGGCCGTCGTCGAATTGACGATGCCCATCAACTCGCCCAATCGGCTTTCGATCTGCGCGTGCTCGACGTCCACGATCGACATACCGCCATTCTCCCCAGGGGGTGTGACAGTGAACGCCGCCACGGTGCGTGTCATCGCTACGGTCCCGGGTTGATGGCTCGCGTCTTGGTTACCGGAGGTACTGGAACTCTCGGACGGCGCCTCGTGCCGCAACCGCTGGCCAGGGGACATGACGTGCGGGTTCTCGCTCGACATGCAGTCGCGGCGCCGGACGGAGCGACGATGGTGGTGGGCGACGTCCGGACCGGTGAAGCTTTGGCCGACGCGGCCTACGCCATGGACACCATCGTGCACGCCGCGACGAGCTCCGCCGCGGCTCTCGGGCGCGATGGACGATTCTGCGAGCGGCCCAGTTCCACGAACTCCTCGACACCCTCCTCGGCGGGCCAGCCTTCATCCGGACACCGAATCTCGCGTTCCAAGTCGTCGACGCCGGCGAGGTTGCGGCGCGGGTGGTCGAGTTGGTTGAGACCGGTCCGGCCGGAAGAGTCCCCGACTTCGGCGGTCCGGAGGTCGTTCCGATCCGACATCTCGCCGAGAGTCGCGAACGGATCACTGGACGACGTGCCCGATTGGTGCCGGTCCCTCGCATCGGCTTCATTCGAGACTTCGACGACGGCCGACACCTGTGCCCCGACTACCGATCCGGACAGATCACCTGGGAACAGTGGCTCGCACTGACCCGGTGAGCAGGCGGGATTGCGAGGGTGCGTCAGGATCGGGGGGTGAGCGAGTTCGAGGAACAGCTTGCTGGAGGGATGGACAGCAGGGGCAGCGTGGTGCGCGTCGGCGATACGGTCCGCCGCCCGATAAAACGCGAGGGTGCGGCCGCGGCGGTTCGCGCGCTGCTCGTCCATCTCGAAGGAGTCGGCTTCGATGGGGCCCCGCGCTATCTCGGCATCGATGACCGCGGTCGAGAGGTGCTGTCGTTCATCGACGGCGAAGTTCCGCTGCCGCCCTTTCCCGCTTGGTCGATGTCCGAGACGGGTCTGGTGAGCGTTGCTCGTCTCCTGCGTCGGTTCCACGAGGCCACCGCGTCGTTCGACCTTGGCGGAATCGACGGTTGGTTTCCGTCGTGGGCCGATCCCATGAGCGGAGATGTGGTGTGCCACAACGATCCGTGCCCGGAGAACATCGTGTTCCGTGACGGTCAGGCCGTGGCGCTCATCGACTTCGATCTCGCCGCGCCCGGCCGCCGGTTGTGGGACGTGGCCGTCGCCTCACGGGAATGGTGTCCACTGAGCGCGCCGCAGAGCCGATATCGACATCCTCACGATCTCGACGCGGTCGCCCGGCTGAGACTCTTTGCTCAAAGCTACGGAGTCACAGGCGGGGACGCCTCACTCCTGGTCGAGACGATTGTCCTCGCTCGGCAGCAGGCGCTGGCTCACATTCGGGGCCAGATAGCTGCAGGGAATCCGATTTGGGTTTCCGAGTGGCAACGGACCGATGGCGAACACCGCGCCGCAACCGACGACAGCTGGATCGAGCATCACCGCGACGAGCTCGTTCACGCACTGTGGCACTAGCTCTCTCGGTGTGACGGGTGCGAGCGGCCAGGTCGGCATGCCGTAGAGCCGAGAAAACATGCCATCGGGATGATGCCCCTCCCGGCTTCGGGCGGCGATCATGACCGAGCGCGGGCGCGCGTGTACACGCGATGTCAACCAACTCGTCCGGGACGGGCCGGCCCGTCACCCCCCATTTGGACCGTTCCGTCCCGGCGAGATGGCCTGTGGGATGCACGGAGCCCCGACGCGACAGGTCACGAGTCCGGACAAAGGGTGTTGAAGGCGGGGAGCCATGAGCAGCACATCATCGGAACAGACCACCGAGCCACCACGCGCCGCCATGAATGGGGCGATGCCCGAGCTCGGGCCGGACGCAACCGATGAATCCGCGTTGGAGATAATCCGAACTGCTCGAGCGCAGCTCATCGAGGTCGAGACGAAGTTGCGCGACCTCTGGTACGACACAGTCGACTCGGGCCCGGAGCTGTCGGCCCGGTTGAACGTTGCCGCCCGGCTCGCACACAACGCAGCCGAAGCCCTGACACCGCAGACGCTCTTCTGACCGGCGAGCTCGATGCGTTGACATCAGCCTTCAGCCAGGCCGCTACTCCCATATTCGAGAGGGTTGGCGCTCGATCGTGAGCTGCGTGTAGCTCAAGCGGAGGCGTCGTCGATCGCACTCGGGCCGGAGCGACGCAGGTCGGCGTCGAGGGTGCCGTCGTTCCGCGGCCTCAGTGGGGTGAAGCGAGTCACGGCGTCTCGGTTCGAACGCGACCTGAAGATCGACGACGATCACGACACCGTCCGGCACTACGTCCGCAATCGCTCGACTGAAGTACCCCGGCCCGGCGCCGACCTCGATCACACGCCCGCTGCTGGGCAGCCTCATCGCGGCGACCGTTCGTCTGGGTGACTGCACCATCCGGCGGAGCGGGTTGAGGAGCGACTTGGCACTCGACGCCGGGAACACCTTCCCCCGGCTCATGCCGAACTCTCGATCCGTCAACGCCCGCCCCCTCATCAGGGTCTGCGCAAGGCACACCGGATACGAACCAGCGGCGCGGACGGAAGCTACTCGTCGGACGATGCCCTGAGCGTCGAGGTGATGCGTGCAACCGCGGCGTCGATCGAGTCGGTCTCGGTGTCGATCACGAGATCGACTCGCTGTCGTGGGATCACCTCCCGCCGGAACGCTCGGCCGACCGCCCGGTTGACATCGAGGTCGTCGCTCAGGTGCCGGCCGTGGATTCGCGCGGCCACCCGTCGCGAGGCCTCCTCCTCAGAGACGTCGAGACGCACGATCAGGGCTGATCCCGAGCCGTCGAGAGCGTCAACGAGAGGCGCATCGGAGAGACCGGTCGTTTCCACGACGGCAATCTGCACGTCCGACTCGATCCATTCAGCGATCTGGCGATGGAGAAGCGGCAACGCGTGAGCCTTGTTGGCGACGAAGTTCTCTCTTGACTCCCAGCGTTCGAGGATGGTCGCCTCCCACTCGTGCCAGCGCAGCCCGCGACGCCCGAGCTCGTTGCCGATCACGCTCTTGCCGCTGCCCGGAGCGCCGAGAAGCACGACAACGGAAACCACGCCCACGACCGTACCGATGCCGTCTGTGACATCGGGATTTTGCGGTTCCTTGGAGTAACTGACGCACCGCGGCGCGGCGAAATCGCGTGGTCCAAACCCGTCGTGGGGTGAGACTCTCTGCTGCATGGTCGACGACCTGTTGCACGCGTACTACGCCCGCGGCCAAGAGCGCGACCGACTCGCCCACGGTGTGGGCTGCCTCGAGTTCCTCCGCACGATCGACGTCATCGAACGCACACTTCCACCCGCCCCAGCGGTCGTGGCCGACATCGGCGGTGGACCGGGTCGCTACACGGATTGGCTCATCGACCTCGGACATACGGTGCTTCACCGCGACGTTGTCGCAGACCACGTCCAGCACATTCGGTCCCGGCATCCACAGCTCGATACGCGGGTCGGCGACGCCCGGTCGTTGGACCTGCCCGACGGCTGCGTCGACGCCGTCCTGCTCCTGGGCCCGATCTACCACCTCCGCGAACGCAGCGACAGACTCCAAGCACTGCGAGAGTCCCGCCGCATCGTCCGTGGAAGCGGAGTCGTCCACGTCGCTGCCATCTCACGATGGGCGGCGCGACTGGACGGCATCCTCGTTCAACGGTTGCACGAGGACCGTCCTCAGCTCGCAGAGATCGTCAACGAGGCCGAGCGCACCGGATGGATGCGACCGGCTCACGACGGCGCGTTCACCTGTGCCACGCACACGCCTGCCGAACTACGCACCGAGGTCGGCGAGGCAGGACTCGAGATCGAATCGCTGGTGACGCTGGAGGGAATTGGCTTCGCTCTCGCGGACATCGATGCACGGCTCGACGACCCCGTCCAACGCGCATTGGTCCTCGACACGCTGCGGTCCGTCGAATCCGTTCCCGACCTCCTCGGTGTCGGACCTCACCTTCTCGCGACCGCGCGACCCTGAGGGCAGACTCACGGAATGGAGCAGGGCGAACGAATGCTCATTCGCTGTCAGGGTGGGCCGTGCAACAGCCGTCTCGTCCGGTACCCGCCACCGCTCGAGATCGAGGAGCGCGGCGGCATGTACGTGTTGGTGGACGATGGACCGGTCGGTAAGTGGACGTACGAGTTCGTGGCAACGACCGGATGACGCTCGGCGCGACGGTTCGTCGGGTTGGCTTCCGGTTCGGAACGGACGCCGAGCTCGGAGCACTGCACACGGTCGAGTCGGAAATCCAATCGGAGCGTCGAGCCGGCGGCGTCCCGCAGCCGTTGGAGTCGTACAAGGCCTTCGCTCGCAATCTGCCGTCCCAGTTCGACGACCACACATGGCTCGCCGAGAGCAGCGACGGAGTCCCGGCCGGGTGCTGCGCGTGCTGGTCGAATGCCGCGGGTGATCCTCTCGTCATGGAGTGCTACGTCTACGTCCGCCGGCCGTGGCGGACGCGCGGGATCGGTTGGCTCCTCGGCCGCGTCATTCTCGAGCAGGCGGCGCACGACGATCGTCGGACGCTGGTGTGGACGACGTACGACAGCATCCCCGCTGGCGAAGCGTTCTCGCGGCGCGTCGGCGCGAGAGTCGCCCGAGTCAACCGAGCCAGCGAACTGCACCTGAGCTCAGTCGACTGGGAGATGGTTCGGTCGTGGATCGATGAGGGTCCGCGGCGAGCGGCGGGCTACAACCTGCAGTTCTGGGAGGGGCCGATCCCGGCGAGTCTGATCGACAACGCCGTCTTGTTCCACCACATCATGCAGACAGCCCCCAGGGACGACTTGGACCTCGGCGATGTCGTCTTGGACGCACAACACGTGGCCGACCTCGACCGAGCACTTGTCGAAGCCGGTCGACAACGATGGACGATCTTCGTACGCGAACCCGGCGGCAACTGCGTCGGTGGTACCGAGGTCACGTTCGAGCCTTGGCAACCGACACTGGCTCTTCAACAGAACACTGCGATCGACCCCGCTCACCGCGGCCTCGGCCTCGCCAAGTGGGCAAAGGCCGCCATGCTCATGCGAATCCGCGAGCAACGCCCGGACGTGGACGGTGTCCGTACCGGAAACGCCTTCTCCAACAAGCCGATGCTTGCCATCAACGACGCGCTCGGCTTCAACGTCGTGGAGGTCCTCATTGAGTGGCAAGGGAACGCAGGCGAGCTGCTACGCCAAGTTGTTCAGTGGGTGTGACCCCCGATGCACTCGTGGGGTTGATTGTCGATCACGCCGAACGGTCCGCACGGGTTCTCTTCGATCCACACATGGAGCATCGGTGGCGTGTCGCGCAGGGTCCCGGCGGGACACACCCCTGAGATCGCCAAGCCGACGAATTGCCCACCGGCGAAGCACATGTTGTCGTGGTCGTGCCAGATCGTGAGGCCGCCTGCGATGTTGGGCGCATCCGCCATCGTGTCGCCGAACGTCAGCGAGTACATCCCCGCGACCACCCGCTTCGTGCCGTCGGCGTTCATCTTCATCACGATGGATTCGACGTGTCCCGCGTCGAGCTCGTAGCTGTCGGACATGTATGCCCACTTCACGAAGTGCTCGTACTCGCCCGGATGTCCACCGTCTCCGAGGGATTGATAGCCGGCACCGAGTACGTCGGCTTCGGTGAGGCTCCCTGGCACACCGTTCATCGTGGCGACGATGAGCGTGACCGCAGCTTGCACCTGCTCGGGCGTGAGGCGAGGATCGTCGAGCGATATGATCGGTGGTCCCGGATCCGGACCCGGACCCGGATCGTGGTTGTGGGGCGGCGTCGAGGTGGTCGGCGGATGATCGTGCGGCGCGGTGGTCCCAGTGGTGGGGTCGCTCGAGTGTTCGTGGCCGTCCGGGGCTGCCGCCGAGCCGCTGTTGTGGTCGTGCCCGTCCGATGATGCCGCAGTCGCAGTGTGGTCGTGGCCGTCCGGTGCTGTTCCGCCGGTCGTCGCAGCGTGGCCGTGCCCATCCTCTGTCGTAGCGCTCGTTGCAACGTGATCGTGCTCCTCGCCTGCGGCCGCCTCGCTGTGGCCGTGGTCCTCCGCTTCCGTGTCGGTGTGGCCGTGGCTCGCGCCTGCGGCCAAGTGATCGTGGGCTCCACCGGCGTGCTCGTGCCCGGCGGCCAACGCCGGGAGCACGAGTAGAAACGCGCACACCGCGAGCGCTGCGGGCCACCCCGGAGCGAGCGCCGAATTAACGGCGGGACGTACGAGGATGCACACGATGGCCGCCACGCTCACCGCCGCGAACAGCGCCGCCGTGAGGTCCTGCGTTCCCACCTCTTCGCGGACCTTGAGCGAGTCGATGAACCCGATGCCGACCGTGCGGGACGCGGCCCACACGAGGAGCGCTCCCCCGTTGATGACGAGGCCAGTGAGGAGAAGGGATCGTCGAGGGCGTGGGGCAACCGAGGCGGCCCAGCCCCATCCGAGTTGGGCTGCGGCACACACGCTGAACATCCACACGAGCAGCGAATCGCCTTGGTGGTTGCCCGCGGCTGCAGCGTGCACGAGTCCCGCCGCGGCCGACCCCACCGCGGCAACGACCACGGCCGGCCGCGCATCACGGAGCACCCCAATGGGTCGCGGTGCGCTGGTCTCGGTCATCGACATCAGAAGAGCGATGGATGGGTGACGTTGAAGATGTCGGTGGCCTGCCAGCCGGCATAGACCGGCATCCACACGTGCACCATCCACTGGCTCGAGAGGTCGGTGACGGTACCGCCGAGGCCCGTGCACTGGGCGGTGCTCATTGGGGGGACCTCGCCGACGACGACACCGTTGTTGACACAGAGCGGATTGTGGTTGTGCCAGTGGTCGTTGGCTCCAGGGAAGCCGGCGGGCGGCGTCGTCGTCGTCGGACTGCCGCCCGTGTCGACGAGGAACATCATCCCGACGAGGTTTGCTGTCGGTGCCGTCCCGTTGTACATGAGGAAGTTGGGGCGCTTCGGATCGAACGGACCCGTCAACCGGTTCGGGTCGACGAAGTGGGCGCCCTGTCCGGGCGTGAACACCGTCGCCTGGACCCAGCCTGCGGCCTGCACGGCCGCGACAGTTGGATATCGCGCGACGAAATCGGCAGCCTGCTGGATGTAGTTCGCAGTCCAGAAGCAGTCGCTCTGCGACAAGGGGCCCTTGGGCGTGGTGTAGATCTGGGAGAACCGTGCGGTGTGCCCATCGTTCACGGCCGTGCTAGTCGGATCGCACCATGACGGACGAGGCGTACCGGGCAACCAGCTGGCGAGTTCACACCCACTCAGCAGCATCATCCCCGCAGCAGCCACGGCGACGAACACAAAACGACGCGATTTGGCGCAGATCATCTCGCACCCCCCTATGACCCTGTGCCCGGCCCCCCCGGACGTTAGCAGTTCACAAACTGTGCAGGTCGGGCTTCTGCGTGAGCGACACCGGCACGTACTCGGGATCGTCCTCGTCGCGCATGCTGAACCGCCACTTGCAGCACACGTCGCCCGGATCCCTGCGAGGTGGGATCGCGAGGATCTCCACCTTCATGTTCGGGTTGTACATCTTCGTCGTGACGATCATCGACTTCGGGCAGGTCGAGTGGCAGTTCTTCTCGAGGATGTCGGGACGGCCCATCCCCTCCCACTGGTCGACCGCGACGCACCGGTTGAAGGTCATGATGCCGACGTCGGGTTCAGGCATCTCGAACGAGAGGTCGAACGCCTTGCCGGGTAGTGCGGTTGCGTCCGTCTGCAGGTCCTTCATCCAGTCCTCGACGGTGTCGCCCGTGATACCGAGGTACTCGGCCTTGAGCTTCTTGACGCCGGGCAGGACCGTGTCGCCCCAGAGCGTGTATTGGATGTCGAACATGCTGTCGAGGCCGTAGCGGACGGTGAGCTGCGTCGCCCATGCCTCGATGCACTGCAACAGGTACTCGTGGCTGCCGAGCAACCACGTCACCAGCTGCTCCTTCGACAAGTCGACGGCCTTCGGCGACGGAGTGAACAGCCCGGTGTACGTCACGCGCGTTCGGGTCCGCTCGTCCTCGGACACGTGCTGGTTTGGGTCCTCGTACTCGATGGCCGCAGGCAGGAACTCGTCCTTCATGCGCTGCAGCTCGGGTGCCACCTGATCGCTCCACGCGGCCCACTCGATCTCGGCCATCACGTCGGCGCCGTACCGCTTCGACACCTCCGCGGCCCATCCGTCCACGCAGAGCAGCATGTACTTCTCGCTCCACGGAAGGAACTTCGTCGCCAGCGCCTCTGTCGAGAAGTCGGTGAGGCGTAGCTCTGCCCGGTACGGCCCGCTGTAGTCAGCGAGCTCGGCGCCGGAATCGACGTCGAGTTGCTGGCGGACGTCGCTCGTGTCCCTGGCGTAGGTGACGTCGTCGTCGACCCGAGCGAACTTCGGGAAGTTCGTCAGGTCGACGCCCAACATGAGCACGAAGTCGTCGGCGACAACCTCGTCCTGCAGATGGGCACCGGGCTTGCGCAGCTCCAGGAACCCGTCGAGCTGCTGATCGGTCGAAGCCTCGGCCATGAGATCCCCTCCTCGCGAGCTGACGCAGACTAGACAATCGTCTAGGCGGAGGCTAGACGATCGTCTCGGTACCCTGTGTGGCGCGATGCGAGCCGACCCGCCCAGGAGTCTCCGGGAGCGAGCCGCCCGCTACAGCCCTGCCCAACGGCACACCGTCGACGCGGCCCTCGAGCTCTTTGCCGACCACGGCGTCAGCGGGACCTCGTTCCAGATGATCGCCGACGCCGTCGGCGTCACGAAGGCCGCGATCTACCACCAGTTCGGAACGAAGGACGCGATCGTGCTCGCCGTCCTCGAAGTGCAGCTCCAGCCGCTCGAGTCGGCGCTCGACGAGGCCCAACGCACCGGCGCAACGGTGCATTCGCGGGAGACCCTCCTCGTCCGCGTCATCGAGACCGTGGTCGGCAACCGTCGCGCCCTCAGCACCCTGCAGCGCGACCCGGTCCTGTTCCGGCTGATCGAGGAGGACGAACTCGCCCGAGCCCTCTTTGCGCGGATCTTCGCCGTCCTGCTCGGTGACGATGTCCGCCACCACGCCCGCGTACGCGCGCGGCGGTCCTGTCTGCCGCGATCGGAGCCGTCGCACACCCGTTCGTGGCTGACCTCGACAACGACACTCTCCGCGACGACCTGCTCGACATCACACGCAAGCTCACGTTCAAGCCCGGCTGAAAGCATCTACGAGAACACGCCGCTCCGCCAAGCCGTCCCATCAGCCACGAGCGCTCGCATTCACGCCACCTCGCACTTGACTTGTCGCCGTTCTCGCTGATCGAGGCCGGCCCAGATCCCGAGCTCGTCGTTCTCGATCGCGAAGGTGAGACATTCGCTGCGGACGTCGCACCGAGCGCACACGGCGCGGACCGCATTCTTCATTCGCTCAGTGCGGCTGAACCAGTCCAACTCCGGATGATCAAGACACGCGGCGCGCTTGACCCATGCCCGGTTGAGGGACGGATGGCCTTTCGACAGATCGAATCCCGACATCAGACCCTCGAGGAGAAGCGGGACGGACAGATCCGGCTCGGTGTGCGAGGTGCCTTCCCGTTCAGACCGCGGTTCAAACACGCCTCCGTGGCTACGTCGTTCGCGGCTGTTCAGAGCCGGCTGGCCTTAGCTTCGAGCCGTGGACCTTGACCACTGGACCATCGAGCGACGCCTCACGGGCAAGCCAGACCTGGTGCGCGACCTCTACCGCCGATTCATCGACCTGGTGGAGGCGTGCGGTCCGTTCACCTACACCGTGACCAAGACTGCCATCAGCTTGAAAGGCACTCGACGAGGGTTCGCGGGAGCGAAACCCAAGCCCCGAACACTCGATGGGTTCCTCGACCTCCAACATCGCGTCCGAGACCCGAGGATCCTCCGCAGCTCTCCATACACCAGGCGGCTCTATGTGCATCAGTTCCGGGTCAGCCGCACGACGCAACTTGACGAGCAGTTCGCGAGCTGGGTGCACGAGGCGTACGACGTAGGCGCCGGAGCACACCTCGTCGACTGAACCGGCTGCCAACCCGCAGCGCACCGTGCTTGAAGCATGACCACTACGTTCAGCAGCTGTGGGACCGGACGGCATCGGCGGACATCGAGAGGAGGTGACGGCGGGACGCGACGCCAAGGCGGCGGGCGTCGTCTTGTTGACGTTGGCCTCGGGCCAGTTCCTGATGACGCTCGACAGCTCGGTGATGAACGTGTCGATCGCGACGGTCGCCAAGGACGTCGGCACAACGGTCACCGGGATTCAGACCGCGATCACCCTGTACACGCTGGTGATGGCATCGCTGATGATCACCGGCGGCAAGATCGGAGCGATCGTCGGCCGCAAACGTGCTTTCGCGATCGGTTGTGCGATCTACGGCACGGGATCCTTCGTCACGTCGATCGCGCCGAACCTGGCGGTGCTGATCGTCGGCTGGTCGGTCCTCGAGGGTATCGGCGCGGCGTTGATCCTGCCCGCCATCGTCGCCCTCGTCGCCTCGAACTTCTCCCGCGTTGAGCGGCCGCGCGCTTACGGACTGGTGGCGTCGGCCGGTGCGATCGCCGTCGCCGCCGGACCACTCATCGGGGGCCTGTTCACGACGTACCTGTCGTGGCGCCTGGTGTTCGCCGGCGAGGTCCTCATGGTGATTGCGATCTTGGCGTTCGGTCGGCGTATGGAGGACGCTGCGCCCGTGGGCGGGGTGCGGCTCGACTTCGTCGGGACCGGCCTGTCGGCGCTCGGCCTCGGGCTGATCGTGTTCGCGATCCTGCGCTCGGGAGAATGGGGATTCATCGAGCCCAAGCCGTCGGCGCCCGAGTGGCTCGGGCTGTCACCGGCGATCTGGCTGATCCTGGCGGGCGGCGTGGTGCTGTGGATGTTCCTGGGCTGGGAGAACCGGATGCTCGCCCGAGGCGCCGAGCCGCTTGTCGACCCAGCGATCCTCACCAATCCAACACTGCGCGGCGGGCTCACCGCGTTCTTCTTCCAGTACTTGCTGCAGGCCGGGCTGTTCTTCGCAGTGCCGCTGTTCTTGTCTGTGGCCCTGGGACTATCAGCTGTCGCCACCGGCGTGCGCCTGTTGCCGCTGTCGGTCACACTCCTGTTGGCCGCCGCAGGGATCCCCAAGGTGCTCCCTCAGGCGTCGCCGCGGCGGGTGGTGCAGTTCGGCATGTTGGCGCTGTTCGCCGGCATCGTCGTCATGGTCGCTGCTCTCGACGCCGGGGCTGGTCCGGAGATCGTGACATGGCCCATGCTGCTCGCCGGTCTGGGTGTTGGTGCGCTTGCGTCGCAACTCGGCGCCGTCACCGTGTCTTCGGTCCCCGATGAGCAAAGCGCCGAGGTCGGCGGGCTGCAGAACACCGTCACCAACCTTGGCGCCTCGATCGGAACTGCCCTGGCGGGTGCCGTCCTCATCTCGGCGCTGACGGCGTCGTTCCTGACCGGCATCCAGCAAAACCCAGACGTGCCGGACGAGGTCACCACGTACGCCACCGTCGAGCTCGCCGGTGGTGTTCCGTTCGTGTCCGACGCCGACCTCAAAGCGGCTCTCGAACGCACCGGAGTCTCCGCCGCTGCCACCGACGCGATCGTCGACGAGAACGCCACGGCGCGCCTCGACGGACTGCGCAAGTCGCTCTCAGTGCTCGCGATCCTTGCGCTCATCGCGCTGATCTTCACCCGCGGCGTCCCCACGACGCCGCCAGGGTCGACCACCGCGGTGGAAGCCCACCCGCCACCCGGACGCGATCCATGATCACGCGACACCCCGTGCCGGTTGCATGCGCGGGTCGAGCGAACGCATTCATGCCTGGTCGGGGTTGGCAATCTCCTGCTGGAGCACGCCTTGTGCGGCCGCGGAACCCGCACGGCCACCGCCGCGGCCGCGGAGGACGAACGCGGTACCGACGGCGACCACCGCTCCCGCGAGCGGTCCGACGATGTACACCCAGTATGCGTGGAAGTCGGCACCGACGAGGTTGGGTCCGAAGGTGCGCGCCGGGTTCATCGATGCGCCGGAGATGGGGCTTCCCCAGAGTCCTGCGAGCGCGATGTAGGCGCCGACGCCGAGGGCGCCGATGATGCCGATGTTCTGTGCGCCCGACGCAGTCCCGAGGATGACGTTGACGAGGCCGAAGGTGAGGACGATCTCCATCCACAGCGCGTCGCCGTTCGAGAAGCCACTCGCGGGGTAGTTCGAGCCGTAGGTCGCGGAGACGTGGACCACGGCTTGGAGGAACCATGCCGCGAGGGCGGCGCCGCCGAGTTGCACGACGATGTAGCCGGGGACTCGCCACCACGGGAAGTCGCGCCGCAATGCGAACGCGACGCTTACCGCGGGGTTGAGGTGCGCGCCCGACACCTTGCCCATGAACAAGATGATCGCCATCACCATCAGCCCGGGCGCAGCGACGGCGGCGGTGCGGCTGATGGTGTCGGGGAACGCCTGTCCCATCATGCCGCCGCCTGCCGCTACGAGCACGAGGAAGAAGGTGCCGAGCAACTCGGAGAAGAGTCGTCGCCACTCCTGCGACGAGTCCTGGAAGTCCTGGATGGCTTCCCCGAACGTAGTGACTTCATGCCCCACGTAGCCCGACACGGCGTCGAACACTTCCCCGCGCCGGACCGATCCGTGGCCCTCGGTCGTCGTCATGTCGAGGCCTGCAGGCTCGGGAACATGTGGCCGAATCGCTCGGGCATGAATTGCCACCGCCTCACCTCCGCTTTGGCCGATCTCAGCGTCCCGTCTGCTCGTCGACGACCCCCGGGGGGAGGGTCCCGGTGGCGACCTTCCAGCCGATGGTGGCGATGCGAGCGCTGGTCGCTTTCGCGATGCCGAGGCCAATGCCCGCCGCCGCCGCCCACAGCACGACATCGGGCCACGAGAAGCGGGCACTGTTGGGGTCGAAGACCGAAGCGGGTGCTTCCTTGCGCACGGCCCGGTACAGCGCCCTGATGATCTTCCGCGCGACGAACGCGCCGAGCATGCCGGTGATCGTGGATTCCAGCATCCACATCCTCTCCCGGCCGGTCATCTCGAGCACCCGCGGCTTTTTCACGGCGCGACCGTAACCGCGCTTGCTTGCGCCGGACAGGCTCAGGAAACAGGGAGGGCAGTGGCGGCGATGATCTGGTCGAGGATCGACTGATCCGGCAATGCCGGAGGCTCCACCAGGGGCAGTTCCCGGATCCTGGCGAATGCCTGTTGGATGAGCGCGCCCTCGATGACCGGAGTGTGACAGGCGGCAATCGTGGTGATGTCGAGACCCTGCACGCGGTCGACGAAACGGCCGAACTTGTCGTGGTCGAGCATCGACAACCACGGGCTGACTGCCCCGAAGGCGAACATTGTCATCCCGAACCGCCAGAAGTCCGGGTCGAGATCGGCGATGGCCAGATGCGGGTCGGGAATCGGCGTCGCGAACGTATCTACGGCCCAGTAGACGCCCGTCGTCGGATCGAACAATCCTCGAGTCGTCGGCGAGTCAAAGACCGGTGGGCGCAAAGCATGCAGTGTGCGGTCCCCGATGCTGAACGACTCGTCGTGCATGATCCACCGGCAGCGCTCGAGCGGAAAGCTGAAGCAGTTCGTGTGACGCTCGATCATCGCCCAGTTGCAGACGAGCTGAGCGTTGGGACACGCCGTCATCACCTGATCGAGATTGCCGCTGTGATCAACATCATCGTGCGACAAGAAGATCCAGCGCACATCACGGGGCTCAACAAGGGAGAACACGTCGCTGAGCCACTGCTCCCGGTTGGCTGGCGTACCGGTATCGACGATCATCGGTTCCTTGCCGAGTATCACCATCGAATTCAAGTAGACGAACAACGGCTCGCCGAGCGCAGGTTGAACTTGGTGGATCACGTAGGTGTCGGGCGCGATCAGCGAGGGCGGCACATAGGTTGTAGGCGCGATCGGCGCAAAGGTCATTCGGACTCCTCCCACCCGCGGCTCCCGTCAGGCCGCACACGGGCGAGGGTACCAGCGGTCCCCGTGCACAGGCAGGCGGCACCCGAACCGCCCGTCGACGAAGCCGTCCCCTCTGCCTCGCGCGTCTCGTTGTTCGACGATCCGCTACTCGGGTGGAAGCCTCGTGTCGTGACCCATCTCGACCATCTGACGGTCTTTGTTCGTGATCATCGGAAGTCTGCGCGCTGGTACGTCGAGAACCTTGGCTTCGAGCTCGAGTTCGAGACCCCGGACGGAGAACAACAGCGGTCCGCGATGACCGCGACTTCACGGTGTTTCTGACGAACGACGATCTACTGGTCGATGTCCTTCCAATGCGGGCGGCCGAACACTCGACCCAGCCGAGCGGTGAGTGAAGGTCCTTCGTCCTGAGCGACATCGGCTTCGAAGGAAGGTGGAGCATCGGGAGCGGGCAATGCTGCCGCTTCGCTGTCAGTGAGTCCGCTGTACACGGCCGTGCTGGTTATCTCGGTGATCTGATCACGGTCGACGAATCGCAGTCCCTGTCGTGTCTTGACGGAGATGCCGTCAAAGAGATCCAAGTCGGGAACCTGCAGGACGTGGTGAACCTTGCCGAACTCGGTTCCGGAGGAACTGACCACAGGCGTGCCGACGGCTAACGCCAGGTACGAGATCCGGCGCCCCTTGTCCACGACCCTCCTCGTGTGCTCCTGTCGATTTCCCCAAACGGTAACTCGCCACAACGGAGACAGCCTGCCGATGAGGCGGACGTTTGGGTCGACGCAGCCTACGTACGCAAGGCTTGCTCGACGCCAAAGACGTGCAGCGCGGTGATGTCACGGCTGTGTGCGGCGTACTCGATCGCTGACCACACATCGGGTGCAGGTCGCTGCCGCAGCGCCGAACCGCTCTCGGTGATCAGCGTGTGCCAACGCGCGCCCAGGCCATGCAGCGCGTCGAGCAACGAATCATCGTCATAACGTCCCCCGTCGAACCCGCAGGCTTTGCACTGCTCATGCTCCACCGATCTCGAAAGCTACCTGGCTCCGATCCGTACACGCTTGCGCTGCGAGAGGCTTAGTGGCGTCCTCGAGAACAAGCGTCGGACACCCGTAGGCTCGACAGCCGACAGGAAGGACGGCGCCATGGGGCAAGGACGTCTTACGGGAGTGTCGTGGCGGGAGTGGTCATCGGAACCGACGTCGACGGTGTCACCAGCGGGCTCGACGACTGCAGCGAAAGCGATGACTGCACACGCCGCCCTCGGCTCGGCGCCGACCTTCCGCATCGGGGACACCCCGTTGCCGGTGCTCGGTCACGCACGGGTGTACGTGTGCGGCATCACGCCGTACGAGACGACCCACGTTGGCCACGCGTCCACCTTTGTGTGGGCCGACGTGGCGGCTCGGGTGCTCCGCCTCGTCGGCGCGACCGTCGAGGTGTGTCGCAATGTGACCGACATCGATGATCTTCTCCTCATCCAGGCCAAGCGCGACGGTGTGCCGTGGCGATCGCTGGCCGTACAGGAGACGTATCGCTTCGAGCGAGACATGGCCCAGCTTGGCGTACCCCGACCGACCTACGAGCCCCGCAGCCGCGACTATGTCGATGAGGTGATCGCGCTCACCGCTGGCCTGCTCGCGAACGGCTCCGCCTACGAACGCAACGGCTCGGTGTACTTCCGCGGGACCGATGCGGCGTCGCATGCCGGTCTAGATCGACCCCGCGCCATCGAGCTGGCGCGCGAACGCGGCGGTCACCCCGATGACCCCGACAAGGACGATCCACTGGACGCGGCACTGTGGCAACGATCCGTCGGTGACGAGCCGGCATGGCCGAGTCCGTGGAGTCCCGGCCGCCCGGGGTGGCATGCCGAGTGCACCGCGATGTCGTTGGCGACGTTTGGCCCGACGGTGGACCTTCACGTCGGCGGGGAAGATCTCGCCTTCCCGCATCACGCCTACGAAGCAGCCCAGGCAGAAGCGTTCACGGGGGTCCGGCCGTTCGCGCGGGCATGGATGCATGTCGGCAGCGTGCTGGTTGACGGCGAGAAGATGGCGAAGTCGACAGGAAATCTCGTGTACGTGCACGAGGTCCTCGACCGGTACCCGCCCGGCGCGTTGCGGTTGCTGATTCTCTCGCGACGCTGGAGCGATCCCTGGGAATTCGAGGAGGCGGAGCTCGAACAGTCGGCCGAGAACCTGGAGAGCCTGTGGCGCTACGGAGCGCAGACCGGCGATCGCGATATCGCGGAACACGAGGTCGCGCTCGCCCTCCTCGACGACCTTGACGTCCAGCGCGCGCTGGCGACGGCCAAGGAAGCCGGCGGCCAAGTACTACGCGACCTTGTTGCACTCCTCGGATTGTCCTGAGAACCCCTCCGCGCCAGCCCGGTCGCTGCCCTCGCGGCGTGCGTTCGGAGCAATCGACAGCCATGGCAGCGTCCGTGCTCATAAGGAAGCATGGGCTCGGTGACCGAGCCATCGTTGTCCTCCGCAGATGGCGGCTACCTGTTCGACAACCGCGCGTCCCAGGCCGGGCAACGCTTCGACAGCCTCGCCGAACTGTTCAATCCCGTGACCTTCCGGCACCTCGATGCGCTCGGCATCGCTGCTGGGTGGCACTGCTGGGAAGTGGGCGTCGGTGGGCCTTCGGTTCCCGAGTGGCTGTCCTCGAGAGTTGGGCCATCGGGTCACGTGCTCGCGACGGACATCGACGTGACCTGGATCCAGCACCTTGCGGGCGGGAACGTCGAGGTTCGCCAACACGATGTCGCCGCGGACGACGCGCCACCGGGCGTCTTCGATGTTGTCCACGCCCGCCTGGTCCTCATCCACGTTCCCCGGCGACACGTGGCCCTGGAGCGCATGGCCGGCGCACTCCGTCCTGGTGGATGGCTCCTCATCGAGGATTTCGACCCAGCCATGCAGCCGCTGGCGTGCGTCGACGTCGTGGGGCTCGAACAGCGACTGGCGAACAAGGTCCGAGCGGGCGTTCGCGCGCTCCTCGCTCAACGGGGCGCCGATCTCGAGCTCGGTCGCCAGCTGCCGCGGCTGCTGCGAGAGGCGGGCTTGGTAGAGGTAGCGGCGGACGCATTCATGCCGCTGGCGCTGACCGCGGGATCGGAGCTGGAGAAGGCCAACGTGAACCAGGTGCGAGAAGGGCTCATCGCGGGCGGTCACGTGACCGCCGGGGAGATCGACGCCCACTTGCAAGCGGTCGAGGCCGGGCGACTCGACGTGACGACGGCGCCGCTTGTCTCGGCGTGGGGCCGACGACCGTAGCGGGCCTTCCCCCGAGGTGAAGCACGTGCACCTTCAGCCGAAAACCACCGTCTTGTTGCCGTAGACGAGGACCCTGCTCTGAAGGTGCGCGAGCACCGCGCGCGCCAGCACGATCTTCTCGAGATCCCGACCCTTGCGGACAAGGTCGTGGACCGCGTCCCGGTGACTGACTCGCGCCACGTCCTGATCGATGATCGGACCCTGGTCGAGTTCGGCAGTCACGTAGTGCGCAGTAACGCCGACGATCTTCACGCCCCGTCGATGTGCCTGGTGATAAGGACGACTTCCGACAAAGGCGGGAAGGAACGAGTGGTGAACGTTGATGATGCGCTCGGGGAGCTCCGCGACGAACTCCGGTGACAAGATCTGCATGTACCGCGCCAGCACGACGAGCTCGATGTCGTGCTGGTTCAGCAGCTCCAAGATCGCCTGCTCTTGTTCGCGCTTCGTCTCCGCCGTCACGGGCAGATGGTGATAGGCGACGCCGAAGTGCGCGGCGACATCGGCATGATCGGCGTGGTTGCTGATCACGAGCGCGATGTCTGCTGGCAACTCACCACCGCGCCAGCGGGCTAGCAAGTCGTACATGCAGTGCGGCTCACGCGACACCAAGAGCGCAAGCCGCAGCCGGTCGTCGGAGAACCGCACGTGCACCTGCATGCCGAACGGCGCGGCGAGCTCATCGAGGGCGACCGGGATGACCGCACGCGCCAGCGCAAAGCCGTCGAGCCCGAACTCCACCCGCTGGAAGAACACACCGGCCTGTGCATCGGTGTGCTGCTCAGCGTGCACGATGTTGCCACCGTGGCGGAACACGAAGTCCGCAACCGACGCCACGATCCCGGGGCGGTCCGGGCACGACAGCAGGAAGATCGCTGTCGGTCCGTGCTCTTCCAGCACACGGAAACGCTAACCCCACGCAGGCAAGCGCCGAAGACGCTGTCGCCTCCGGATTGATCTTGCGAATGCGGTCTCTGGCAACTCCGAGGCGCTCTCGTTGCTCGGCGCTGGCCCAGTGGAGGACTTCGTCGTGTATCAGCCGCAGGGTCGCGAGAGACTGAACATAAGGTCGTCTGATGGCGGACGTGTCGGGCGCCTCGACGCTCCGGATCGACGCTGGCTCGGGCGCGTACCTGCTGCGGCTCGAGCTCGGTCGGGACGGCTTCCGAAACCCGGAGCGCAGCTATCCGTGTCTGCGCGCCGCGGCAGAGGCCGCCATCGCGCCGGCGGTGCACCACGCCGACGAAGAGGCGGGCGTGGTGCTGATGGACTTCGTGGTCGAACGTCCGTTGACGGCGTTCCCCGGCCCCCGCTGATGGAGGACTTTGGCGCGCTCGTCGAGGTGATGCTGAACCTCGTGCGCGACGGCGGGCTGTTCGCGCCCGGCGTCCTCGACGGGCACGTCGCCGGGCTGGCCCGCGTCCGCGCCGAGTATCCCCGGACGGCCGCGCAGGTGTCCGCCACAACGACATCAACCCGCGCAACGTCCTGTTCGACGGAGAGCGGTTGTGGCTCGTCGACTGGGAGCTCGCGTTCCGCAACGACCCGCTCGCCGACGTCGCCAACATCGCCAACAACTTCTCCGAGGTGCCGGACGTCGACACGCTCGTCCTCGAGGGCTGGCTGAGCCGGTCGCCGGACGACGACACCCGGCACCACCTCGCGCTGATCCGCGACCTCCATCGACTGTTCTACGGCAGCCTGATGCTCAGCGAATTCATCGGACGGCGCGATCCGGAGGCCGAGCTCACCGCACCGACGCCCGACGAGTTCCGCGCCGCGATCATGCGTGGCGAGCTACGGGGGACGCCCGAGCTGCTCTTCGTGCTCGGCAAGATGCACCTCGCCGGCTTCGCCGCCGCGCAAGGGTCGTGAGGACTCCCACTGTGGATCAGCGCGATCGATCTGCGCTACGGAACGAGGGAGTCCAAGTCGGGCAACATGACGACACTCTCCTGCGCGGTCGGCTCGCTTCGCGCGCCGACAAAGACCGCAGGAGTGGTATCGCTGCGATTCACCACGACGTGCGGCATCTGAGGGGGGATGAAGATGTAGTCGCCTGGGCGCGCGACTTCCTTGTGTTCAAGTCGATCACCCGAGTACACCTCCACCTCGTCGCCGCTCACCATGTAGAACGCCGACTCATGATGGGCGTGAATGTGGGATTTTGTCCGAGCGCCAGGTTCCATGGTGACAACGCCTAGGAACACCGCCTTCGCGCCGACAGTCTCCGCGCTCACCCCTGGCGCATAGGTCGGTCCCTGTTGGCTCTCATAGCTCGCGGAGCCCTGTACGACGCACCCGACTCGTGCCTTTGCCATGCTTTCCTCCGCATCCACGCGCGATGAATCGTTCCGCACCGAGAATGCCCAGTAAGTATGAACAGGTCTAGTGATGATCTGCGCACACAGCACTTCCCGGACGGCTGCGGGATACCGTCTCCGGCTCTAGCGGGGCGGTGGCGTGGGAGGATCGGATCGTGAACGTGTTGATCAGCGGGTCAAGTAGCGGCATCGGGCGGGCGACGGCCAAGGCGTTCGCCGCGACAGGAGATCGCGTGTTCGCCGGGATGCGGTGCCCGGACGACGCCAAGCCGATCCCGGACGCTGAGGTCATCCCGTTGGACGTGAATGATCCAAGCTCCGTGACGCGAGCGGTCGCCATCACGGCGGACACGGCAGGCACGATCGACGTCTTGATCAACAATGCCGGTGTCGCCGCGTGCGCCAGCATCGAAGCAACCGACGACGAGATCTTCCGGACGATCCTCGAGACCAACCTGTTGGGCGTCCACCGCCTCACCCGCGAAGTCCTGCCGCACATGCGCCGCCAAGGCGGCGGTCACATCGTGAACGTCTCCTCACTAAACGGTCGAGTGGCTGTCCCCTACGTCGGCGCATACTCCGCCAGCAAGTTCGCCCTCGAGGGCCTCAGCGAGACACTGGCGCTCGAACTCACCGGAACCAGCATCTTCGTGACGCTGATCGAACCCGGCGTGTTCAAGACCTCGATCGACGACAAGCTCGTCTTCGTCGAAGACTCCCCGAACGCCCGGACCGCGGCCAGCATCCGACGAGCAATGGCGGACAACGCACCACCCGTCAGCGAGGTCGCAGAGGCCATCCTCGCGGCCACCCGGACGAACCCGCCTCCCTTCCGAGTTCCCGTCGGCGCAGACGCCGTCGAGCTGCTCGCCGCACGCCGAGACAACGACGACGAGCAGTTCGCCAAACTCCTCCGGCCACTCCTCGGCCTCACCTAGCGACCCAAAGGGGCTACGGGTTCTGGCCCGGGCCAGTCGTTCGACGATCGTGGCGGTTAGTTGGCCTCCTCGGAGGACTTCAAGAACTCGAGCACCGTGCGTGTGACTTCCTGGCCGTGGGTCAGCAGCCCTCCGTGGCCTGCCCCAGCAATTTCAATGAACTGCGCGTTCGGGATGGCCGCGGATGCTTCGCGTACCGCGCGACGGCGGAAAGCCGAGGTCATGCTCGAAAGCGATGAGCAAACAGCGTTGAGTAAGCCGCGGCCAACGCTCCGTGTGCTCGTCGTCGTTGGCCCACTCCGCCGCCGCCGCCCACTGCCCAAACCGTCCAGGATTCGTCCACGGCAGGGCCGCCTCCATGGTCGAACGCACGAGTTCGACGGTGTCGTCGTCGTCCTGAAGCACCGAGGCCGGTTGTGTGAACAACAGCCGGTCGCGAACCAGTTGGCTCGGCAACGGCGGATCCATGGCAAGAGCCAGATCGACCTGAGCGCGCACGTGGAGCCGAAGGAACGCGGTGCTACGACCCGCGCTTGCCAGGAACACCGCCTCATCCACAAGTTCAGGACGTCGAAAACACACCTCCTCGCCGATCTGACCCCTGAGTGAATAACCCACCACTCGGCACGGAGCGAGATCGAGTGCCTCGATGAGCTGCGCGGTATCGACTGCCATCTCCGCAACCGAGTACGGACCGGGCGGAGCCTCCGATGGTTCGATGCCGCGGTTCGAGAAGGTCACAACTCGGTAGCCCGACTCCACCAGGGCGGGAACGAATCCGCCCACCTGCCACGTGACCGGCGGAGCACCTGCTCCGGCGATCAGGAGGACAGGCGGACCGACGCCGGAGCTCTCCCAACTCAACCTGACCCCGTTGCAGACTGTTTCGCCCGAGAGACCCATGGGTGCCAGCTTGCCCGTTGTCGAGCGCCGTCGCACAGCGGCGGGATCGGCACATTCCGGTTGCCTCAGAGTGGGCGTGACCCAACCACGAACAACACGATGAGGACGACGACAACCACCGCCGCGATCGCGACATAGACCTCGTTCCTCGTCGGCTTCACGTCCGTCAGGTTCGCACTAGATCGGCACGATTGCGCTCTGCCATCGTCGCCTGGGCGGTCTGTCATCGAGAGGATGACAGGACGCCCAAACGTTGCGACGACAGCGGCGGGATTGCCGGGTCTGTGCGCTGGTTGCTGACCGGCGAACCATCCTGAAACTTCGCCGGAACATTTCCACGCTCGTCATCGGTTCGAGCAACCACGCGGGGTCGGCACTTCTGCGCTCTGCACGGTGCACATGGCTCGACGGTCGTCGCACCGAAGAGCGAAACTGTTGGCAGATGATCCGGGAGCACTACGGCAGCGCCGACGACGACAAGGTCGCCGAGCCGTTCCGTTGGGTGTCGCCTCGCGAAATTATCGAAAGTGGAGGAGGCTCAGAGGGCGACGGTGTCCGGGAACCTCGATCGCCGGTTCCCACGCAGCCCGGTACCTCCGAGAGCCGCGATCTCGGGCCCGAGTAGCACCGCACGCAACGGCATCTTCCGGTCACCTTTCGGTGGTGGACGGATGCGAGCGTGGGCTGCGGCGTACAGAGTTCGGTCTGATCGTCGATGACCAGCGGCGCCGGCGCGAACAGAACACCACCCGCGGATCATGGCAGTTTTGTCGCATGCGGCCCGACCATTCCGGGCACCCCTGCACATCGATCTGATAGCTACGCTGCCGACACGACAGACACGCGGGGAGAGGCATGAAGGCAGTTCGTCTGGAGGGTGGTGCGATCCACATCCGTGACGTCGATGTGCCGGTGCCGTCTCAGGACGAGGCGCTGGTGCGCATCACGGCCGCGGGCGTGTGTCACTCCGATCTGCACCTTGCCCGCTCGGATTGGGCGGGCATTCAGACCGAAACGATCGGTCATGAAGCAATCGGTGTGGTCGAGGCGCTCGGGCCCGGCGCCGACCGGTTCGTGAAGGTTGGCGACCGCGTGATCCTCGGCCTGGGTGGAATGGGTGGCGGGTACTGGTGTGGTGCGTGCGAGTTCTGCTTGAGCGGACGCCCCCGCTTCTGCCGTTTGACAAAAGGAATCCTCGGCACGTTCGCGGAGATCTTCGCGGTGTACGCGCCGTCACTCGTCACATTGCCCGACAGCATCAGTGATGACGAGGCGCCGTTGGCGTGCGGCGGGCTGACCGCGTACGGCGCCGTCAAGAAGTTGCAGAGGTACCAGGTCCAACCCGGTCGGCCGGTTGCGGTTATCGGCGCGGCCGGCGGCCTCGGTCACTACGCCGTGCAGCTTGCAACGGCCTTCGGGTACGACGTCGTCGGCGTCGATGTCGGCGCCGAACGGCTCGACTTCGTGAAGTCGCTTGGGGCGCGCCTTGCCATCGAAGCAAGTGACGCCCTCGACATCATCCGCCGCGAGTTCGGCGGTGTCGACGCCTCGCTCGTCTTCGCGGCGCGACTGTCGGGCTTCGACCTCGGCTTCAAGGCTTTACGCCCGAGTGGCGTGTTCGTCGCGGTCGGCCTGCCGCCAACCAGCGAAGGGAACTTCTCGATCAATCCCTGGGAGCTTGTCGGCAAGGACGCGGTCGTCGCGTCATCAGCGGTCGGCACCGTGCAGGACATCCGCGAGTTGATCGCGCTGGCATCCGCGGGGCGGGTGCGGAGCCACATCTCGCGCCGGGCGAAGCTGTCGGAACTGGAGTCGGTGTTCGACGACCTCCAAGCCGGCCGGTATGTAGGCCGTGCGGTGCTTACCGACCTCGCGAACTGACCGTTTCAACTGTTCGGGAGGCCGCGGCGCGGCACAAGAAGTCGAGTCTGGCCACGCGGCAACGGTCACATCGGCACCGCAGGTTGCGAGAGCCGTTGACGATGCCGTGCCGATGGTCCTTCAGTCCACCGATCGGTGTGAGTTTGTGCTCACCCTCGTTGGACACCGCGCTCAAACGGACCCCATCGACACAAAGCGTCGCTGACGAGGACGCTTCCGACTCGACGCGCCCGCGCCCCGACGAGACCTACTGACAGACCGCAGCGCAAAGTACGCGCGTACCCGATACCCGTTCGGGAGCGCCGTCGCACAGCGGCGGGGTTGCCGGATCCTGCGACACCTCCTTCGCCGGGCGACCATCCAGGAACGCTCGTCGGAACATTTCCGGATGGGTCACCGACTCCGAGCGACCATCCAAGCACGTATGCGCTCCGTGCTCTGGCGTTTCGTGACACCGTGGACCCGATGTTCGGTAACACGCGTTCGAAGACACGGCGCCTTGCCGTTCTGGACAACCTGGACTCGTCGCATTACACATCCCGAGCGGGCATGATGCGCCCATGAGCGCGGCCGTCGATCACCTGGTCGTCGGTTCCGCGGACTTGGACCTGGGCATCGCCTGGATCGCAGATCGGCTCAGAGTCGCGCCGGTCCTCGGTGGTGTGCACGATGGACTCGGAACCCGCAACGCGTTGCTCGGACTTGGTGATCAATATCTCGAGGTTCTCGCGCTGGACCCCGAACAGCCGGACACCTCGTCGCCCATCAGCGCACAGCTCAGGACGCTGATGACCCCGGAGCTGTTGACGGTGGCTATCGCGAAGTCGGACCTCGCGAACTCTGTTCCCATGTCGCGGGTGCGCCCTGACGGCGTTCGCCTCGAGTGGGAGCTCGAGTTCACCGACACGCCGTTGTTCTTCATCGATTGGAAGGACACCCCTCGGCCTGCCGGACTCCCTGACGGTGGTCGACTCTCGTCGCTGTCGATCACCACACCGGACCCCGCGATGCTCGCGGGCGTCCCAGGGGTCGTTGTGCGTGAAGGCGCCTGGGACATCGAAGCGAGCGTCAACGGCAAGTCATTGACGTGACCGTGCGAGGCACCGGTCCCGTGCCTGACGTCGCTTTGGTCCCCCGCACTCGACAAACCCGATGCGTGCTCGCGCCGTGGCGGGCACGCCCACTCGCCATCAAGTCAGCTTGATCGAACCTGTTACGGCGCCGGGCTGTAGTGGGCGAGGCCGCGGTGGGCGAGACCGTCGGAGCCGATGACGATCACCTCGGCGCATTCCTGTCCACGGTGGTTGATGTAGCTGAGCACGATGCTGTCGTGGCCGACCAGCACCCCGCGGCGTTCGAAATGGAGGTCGGGGTTGGCGGCGAGGCCCTTCTCCCAGTACGCCGCGCAACGCGGCGGTGCCGCGCACGGTCCCCTCGCCCACCAGCTGCGCGGCGAACGGCGACGAGAACTCGGCATCGTCGGCCCAGTGGCCCATGACCCGATCGAGATCCCGGGAGTTCCACGCATCGAACCACTCCGCCGCGAACGCTTCCGCTTCGTCTTCAGTCATCGACGACCATCAAACCAGTTACCGCGCTCCAAGGTCCGATGACTTCTGAATCGAGTCTCCGGCCTGTACGCCGATGCCAGCAGAGCTCGATGAACGACAACCGTTGACGTGCTCGGAGCGTCGCCCTTCGAACCTCCACCGGCGTTGCGAGCGCATAGCGGCACTTGTGCGCTGGCTGTCGCAGTGCTGCGTGAGGGTCAGAGGGCGATCATGGCGGTGAAGTAGTAGCTCGAGCAACACAGCAGCAATTGGCTGGATCCTGTGACAGCGACTCCGTTGGCACGGGGACGATGGCGAGTTGTGCGGGAAGGTCATGGCTGCCGAGTGCAGGATTGTGTCGGGTCAGCCACAGTTGCGCGCCAGTGGTGGTGTTGTACGCGAGGGTGGCGAAGTCATATCCAAGCCATATGTTGCCTTGACTGGCTCCGGACCGATACCGGATGATCTGCAGGCCGCGAGGTGTCGCTGGACCCGGCATTACCGCCGTTGTGCGATGGCACTCCAGAACGGGCAACTTGTATTGCTGGCGCCGGTCTGACGTTGCCCGTGTGACCGCTGAACTGCGGTGGTTCAGGTCGTAAGGGCGAAGAGTCGCCATGCGGCCGGTATGCCTTTGAGTTCGTGTTCGCCGCGGTCGTCGAAAGTGGTGCCTGATCCGGCGACGAGGTCGACGACGGTCCGTGACACGAGGACCTCGCCGGGCTGCGCGGTTTCGCATACGCGATGGGCAAGATGGACCGCGATGCCTGCAAGTTCGGTGCCCCGTCGTTCAACCTCACCGGTGTGGATCCCGACCCGAACGTCGATGCCGATCTGGCGGGAAGCGTCGCGAATCGCGGTGCCGCAACGGATGGCGCGGGCGGGGCCGTCGAATGTAGCGAGGATGCCGTCACCCGTGAACTTCTCTTGTTGGCCCGAGAACCGCGCCAGTTGATGGCGCACGGCGTCGTCGTGACGGTCGAGCACTGTGCGCCAGGCTCGATCGCCGATGGCGGCGACCCGATCGGTGGAGCCGACGACGTCGGTGAACAACAAGGTGGTGAGCATCCGCGCATGATCGGCGGTCACCCGCGTGCCGGTCAGGAACTCTTCGATCTCATCGATGACGAGGGCTCCCACCGCTGAACCCACCAATAGAGAAGTATCGCGGCCCGGAAGTTCCAGCAGCCGGGCATTGGGGATGTGCTGCGCGAGGTACCGGCCATGCTCAATGGAAATGAGGCGATTCTCGATCGTATGCAACACGAGTGTCGGCGCACTGATGGCCGGCAGGACCGCTCGTACGTCGATCGCGTACAGCCAACGGAAGAGCGCGCCTACGACCGCCGGAGCCATCGATTGGCGTTCACCGCGAGCCAAATCCCGAAGTAGCGCATCATCGACGGGAACGTCGGGCATGGCTCCCGCAGGAAACGTCCGCTGCCCCACACATGCTCGAAGTACTCGACGAGCCGCTCGTACTCCTCCGGGCCCACACCGGCGTCGTAGTCGTCGGATCGGGCAACCGCCGCGAACGAGTTCACCAGGATCAGCGCCCGGGTCCGTTCGGGATGGGTCGCCGCATACATGACCGCCACCGGCCCGGCCGTGACGGCCGCATACAGGACGACATCTTCGAGTCCCGCTGCGTTTACCACCGCCTGCAAGTCGTCGGTCCAACCCTCCAACGTCGGCAGTTCCGCTAACGACACCGGATCCGACAGCCCCGTACCACGTGCGTCGTATGCAACCGACGTCGCGAACGACGACAGCCGCTCAAACAACAGGGCCCGTAGGGGCTGCGTTTCAGGATTTCCGAGATCCTGGTTCGTGATCCAGGACGGGACCCATACGATGTCGTGCGGCCCGCCCGCGAACACCCTGAACGCCAGCCGGGCGTCCCCACTGATCGCGTAGCGGACATCGACCTCGGCGTCCACGGCCACATCGTCGCGCCCCGCCGATGAACAAACCACGGCCACCCCAAAGCAGCATGCAATCAGAGCGAACTGGAAGTGATCGCGATGAAGCAGCGGCCGCTGCTTGCGTGACGGCTTGACGTCGGGTCGGGCGACGCCGCAGCGCTGACGAACTCGGTTGGCGCTGCGCGAACTGGCATGCCTGGTTGAGGTAGCCCCACGTGCGATCGATCGTGCTCGTTGCGTAGTCGCGCGCCGCCATGTCCGCGAACAAGTCCTCGAGGCACGCCCTCGATGTCCGGTCGACCCACACGTGGCTGCTGACCGGTCGCACGTTGGTGCCGAGGAGTTGCCGTGCGTTCGAGATCGTCTTCGGCGACTTGACCCGAAGGTGCCGGGTTCGAGCGACGGTGAGACCGTTGGGCACCCCGCAGCCATCCACGCGTCGATCACCTCGTTGAACGTGGCAAGGCGTTGGCGACGCGGGCCAGGGTCGAGCGACTGCGCCTGCAGCACCCACCAGTTCATCGAGGTCACGCTGCGCCGACGCCTTGTCGACTCGTGGTGGGCGATGAGGGACTCGAACCCCCGACCCCCTGCCGCGTCATGCAGGTGCTCTAGCCAACTGAGCTAATCGCCCTGGGTGGGTCGCTCAGGTTAGCAGTGGAGTCCTTCGGGACCCGCCCGACTACAGGTTCCCGCGCCGCTCCTGTTCGCTTTCGATGGCTTCGAAGAGGGCCTTGAAGTTCCCTTCGCCGAAGCCCCGGGCGCCCTCGCGCTGGATGATCTCGAAGAACACGGTCGGGCGGTCGGTCACGCATTCGGTGAAGATCTGTAGGAGGTAACCCTCGGGGTCTCGGTCGACGAGGATGCCAAGCTCGGCGAGTCGCTCCCACGGCAACTCGTCCGCGACGGCGCCCACGCGGATGCGAGCTTCGTCGTAGTACGTGGACGGCACGTCGAGGAAGCGCACGCCGCGATCGCGCAACGCACGCACGCTCGACACGATGTCGGCGGTTCGCAATGCGATGTGTTGGACGCCTGGCGAGCCGTAGTAGTCGAGGTACTCCTCGATCTGACTCTTGCGACGGCCTTCGGCAGGCTCGTTGATCGGTAGGACGATCTTGTCGTGGTTCCACACGACCGTCGACATGAGTGCGGAGTACTCAGTCGAGATTGCGTCATCAGAGAAGTGCACGAGTTGGTCGAAGCCGAGTACCTGCTCGTAGTAGCCGACCCACTGATCGAGTGTGCCGAGCTCGACGTTTGCGACGACGTGATCGATGCCTTCGATGCCGACGGGAGGACCGATCGGCTCTCGTAACGGCGACGGTTCGAACGAGGGTGCAAACGGGCCCTTGTAGCGCGAGCGGTCGAGAAAGGTGTGCACCGTCTCGCCATAGGTCGCGATGGCCGCGTGACGGATGGTTCCGTTGCCGGTCGGGTCGACATCGTCGGCCGGCGAGCGCAACGGCGCTGCACCTCTGGCGAGCGCGGCGTCGTAGACGCGGTCGACGTCGGGGACCACGAATGCGATGTCGCGGATCCCGTCGCCGTGGAGCCGGACGTGATCGGTGACGGCGTTGTCCGGTCCGAGCCCGCCCGTGACCATGAAGCGAACGTCACCCTGCTGCAGGAGGTACGAGACACGGTCGCGGCGACCCGTCTCGGGACCCGTGTGCGCAACAGGCGTGAATCCGAAGCCGGAAGACAGGAAACCGGCGAACGCCCGTGCATTGCCGACCCACCATTCCAGGTGGTCGATGCCGCCGAGCCGCGGCGGCGCCTTTGCGTTGGTGACTGTCATGCGGGCGCCCCTTCAGTTGGCGAACTGCTGCTTCGAGTCAAGGAGCTGAGGTGTGATCGGTCAACAGTTCCGCTCGCCGCTATGCAGTTTGTCCAACTCGAGCGCTTGTGATCCCTAGGATGCGCGACATGCTGCCCACCGGTATCGACGGGCTCGATGCGCAACTGATCCTTGCTCTGGCGGAGACGCCCCGGGCGGGTGTCATGGAGCTCGCACGGCGGCTCAACGTCGCCCGGGGGACGGCACAGGCGAGGCTCGACAAGCTGCGCTCACGCGGGATCATCACTGGCTTCGGCCCGGACCTCGACCTCCGGGCACTCGGCTACGACGTTCTTGCGTTCGTCACGCTCGAGATCGCACAGGGTCGTCTGGTCGATGTCACCTCGCATCTCGCCGGCATCCCGGAGGTGCTGGAGGCCCATGCGACGACCGGCGCTGCTGACCTTCACTGCCGCGTCGTAGCCCGTACCAACGAGCACCTGCAAGACGTCATCAACACCATCCTCCGCGTCAACGGGATCATGCGAACGACGACGCAGATCGCGCTCACCGAGCAGCTCGGGCATCGCGTGCTGCAACTCGTCGCGCAAGTCGCAGGCGGCGAGAAGCGCGCGAGGTGACCCCGCTCCCCCGCGAGCAGTTTCCCGTCGTCGAGCGCTACCGCTACTTCGATCACGCCGGGATCGCGCCGATCACGAAGGCAGCGGGTGACGCCATTCGTTGGTGGGCGGGCCGGTACGAGCACCAAGGCAGCCTCGACTACGACGAGCTCGAGATGCGCATGGATCGCGCTCGGCGTTCGGCCGCAGCGTTGTGCGGGGTTCCAGTGGACGATCTCGCCTTCGTGAAGAACACGACCGAGGGACTCGGCTTCGTGGCCTCCGGACTGCATTGGCAACGCGGTGATCGTGTCGTCGTGCCCGATCGCGAGTTCCCCTCGACCATCTATCCATGGTTGGCGCTCGGCGATCTCGGGGTCGAAGTCGATCGAGTGATACCCGAGGGCGACGGAGGCGCGTTGACGGTGGACGCGTTCGAGTCGGTGATCACCTCCGGTCGCCCGCCGAAGGTGGTTGCGACGAGTTGGGTGCACTACGGCCGCGGCTGGCGAACGGATCTCGAACGACTCGCCGATGTCTGCCACGACAACGGAGCACTGCTGTGCGTGGACGCCATGCAAGGCGTGGGGGTGATACCTGCGGACTTCGCGGCGTGGAACGTCGACTTTGCCGTGGTCGGCGCGCACAAGTGGCTGTGCGCGCCCCGCGGCGTGGGCGTCTTCTATGTAGCCCCGGACGTTCGGGACCGCCTGCGTCCTCTTGAACCCGGGTGGGCGTCGGTCGCGCACCGAGGAGTATGGACGAACCTCGAGCTCGTCTGGGACGGGTCCGCCCGGCGGTTCGAGGGCGGATCGCCGAACGAAGCGGGCATCGTCGCGCTGGGTGCCTCGATCGACGTGCTGCTCGTCGCCGGCCTCGATCGCGTGTGGAACCACGTCGACGTGCTTTGTGACCGTTTGGTCGACGGCCTGCGTGGGCTCGGTCGCGTCCGCTTCCTGTCCGATCGCTCGCCGGGCGGCCGGTCGGCCATCGTGACGTACGCGGTCGACGGCGTGGCATCCACGGACCTCGCAGCCCATCTCCAACGCGAGCGATTCGCGTGCGCGCCTCGTGGAGGAGGCGTTCGCCTCTCGCCACACGGCTACATGGACGAGTCCGATGTCGACGCGCTGATCGAGTCGGTCGCGCGGTTCGTTCAAGCCTGAGGGTGATCGGGTCGTCGCCCCACGATCAGATGATGGGGCCACGGATAGCCGCGGTCGACGCGGCGATGCGTCACGTCGAGCCCTTCATCAGTCAGCCAGGGCACCATTCGCTCCGGCCCGAGGAACGTCAGCCCGGTGCCGGACGACTCCGTGACCCCGAACACGCGCGTCGCCAGCGTCTCCTGCACGCGGTTCCACGTCCGCTTCCAGCGCGGTGTCAACCCCATCTCCTTCACCACGAGCGCGCCACCCGGTCGCAGCGCCGCGAGCGGCAGCTTCGAGCAGAGATTGCTGCTGTCGGTCGGAGAGCAGGTAGAGCACGTCGGCGATCACGATCGCGTCCCACGCCCCTCGAGGCACATAACCCGCGTCGACCGCCTCGAACGACACATCCGCCTCGCTCGGGTGCAGGTGTCCGGCGGCTTCCTTGGCTTCGGCGATCTTGGCGCTGTCGATATCGACGCCGACGACGCGCCGCGAGGGCGACTCCAGTCCCAGATAGAGCGAGAGCAGCCCGTGGCCGCAGCCGACCTCGAGGACGTCACCGGACTTCGGGACCTCGGCCTCGATGACCGGGAACGGACACCACCACCACCGCAGTCGCGTGTGCAACCGCGTGCCGGGCGGCGCGCCTGCGAACAGTCGCACCGCTCGTTCGGTCATGATTTCACGGGGGCTGCGCCCCCGAACCCCATCTGCGCCCGGCTCCCTGGCGGTCGCTCGGCCGCCATGAGCTCGCTTCGCTCGCTCATGATTTCGCGCTCAGCGCCGAATAGGAGCCGAGTGTGAAGCCGTTGCGTTCCACTGCCTCACGCGCTTCGGGGGACATCAACGCCTCGAGCTCCTCCGCCCATCGGTAGCCCCACTCGTACCGGGCGAGATCGGCATCGCCCTCTTCGCCCGGATGGACGCCGATCTCGACGCTCTGCGCGGCGGTCGCGCCGACTCGGTCGATGATCTGCACCAGCGCGCCGGTTACGAGTGCGCCACCCTCGTCGAATCCGGCAAACACGTCGGTCGTCCGTAGTCCTGCGGCGGATGCCTTCGTGTTGAACCGGCGGCCGAGCTGATTCACGACGAGGGACCGACCTCCGCGTCCGATTGACCGGGTGACTCGCACTGCGGGAATCCCCCGTTCGCGTGCGAGTTCGATCACGAGCGACCCGAACGGTGGCCACAAGTGAAGGTGTTGGTGCGTGTCGAGATGCGTCAGTGTGCGTCCGGGCAACCCGTCGCTCACGGCGTCGAGCTGGGCGTTCAGCTCGCGTCGGAGGTCCTCGACGGCGATCCGGCCCGCGCATGCGCGCAGCAGGAATCGCCGCCATGACAGCGGCAGGCGTCCGTCACGATCGACCAGGCTCGGAATCTCTGATCTGGACAGCAACGGCGGGTCCTCGCCGACGACGGCCAAGTGCACGCCGACGCCGAGGTCGGTCGCATCGAGCAACATCGTCGAGCACGGCGCGAAGGCCGGGCCGAGCGCGAGTGCGGACGTCGACGTGACGATGCCTTCGTGGTGCGCACGCACGATGGCTCGGCACACGCCTGGTGTCAGGCCGTAGTCGTCGGCGTTCACGATGAGGAGCCGCGTCATCGGTGACGAAGCGTGTGTTCCGGCAGGGGTTCGGTCCGCCAGATGCCCGGCAGCAGATGTGCCAGTTCACGCAGGATGTGCCCGATGACCGTCGGGGACGAGAGCGTGGATGTGCCACGTTCTCGCGGGAAGTAGTCGACGCCGAACTGGATGATGTAGTAGCCGAGCCGTTGCGCCTTGGCGAGGAGCTCGACGTCGATGAACGAACCTTCGCTCTCCAGCCGGAGATGGGCGAGCATCTCGCGGCGGATCAACTTGAACGCGAAGTTGACATCGCGCATGCGGAGCCGCAGGAGCGTCTTGACCAACACGTTGTAGAGATGCGAGTACGCGCTCCGTCTCGCTCCTTCTCCGGTGCGGTCGAATCGATACGCGCTGACGATGTCGGCGTCGTAAACGCGCATGAGCCGAATCGCCTTGCCGAGGTCAGCAAGGTCGAAGGGCATGTCGGCGTCGGTGTACAGCACGAGGTCCGTCGTGGCCTCGGCGAGCCCGGTTCGGACACTGCCGCCGAGGCCACGGTTCGCGGCGTGGTGCACGACGCGGATGCGCGGGTTTGTCGCAGCGAGTTCGTCCGCGATCTTGCCCGTCGCGTCGGAGGAAGCGTCGTCGACGATGAGGACCTCGTAGTCCGAGATTGCACGGGACTCGACGAGACCGTCGGCCGCCTCCTTCGCCGCGCCGATCGTGCGAAGGATCATGTCTTCCTCGTTCCACATCGGGAAGAAGATCGTCAGCGTCCCCATGCATGGGTTCATCGCAGGACAGGACATTAGTGGGATCGCTCGAAAGGCTCTCGATCAGGTCAGGTAGTACCTACGTCCGAACAGGCTCGCGAGCGCGATCAGGCTGGTCGCGCTGACGAGGACCACGCCGCGTCGCAGCGACTGCCGTCGCGGCGCTGCGAGCCAGTCGCCGACTGCAGCGAAGACAGGAAAGCAGCCGAGCAGATAGCGACCCATGCCCTGGAAGTCGCCGGTTCCCAGCATCGGGATGGCCACGATCGCCAACGCGTACACCGCGTATCCCCAACCGAACCTGCGCAGCACGAGGAGCGCACCGACCAGGAACCCAAGCGTGAGAAGCGCCTGAGCGACCAATCGAACCGAGAATCCGGGCGAGTCGTGCAGCACGTGTCCGAAGAAGCCGATCTTGAGCCAGGTGTGCAGACCGGCGGGCTGGTCCCACCCCGGCGCCTTCTGGACGGTCGCGAAGGCGAATGCGTCGTCGAACTCGATGAAGCAGAAGAACATGTAGCTCAGCAAGCCGCCCGCCGCGAGCAGAACACCGGCGTCGCGTGCACGGAACCGGTCGCCGTTGAAATGCCAGCGCGACCGTTCACGCGTCCACCAGCCCCCCGATCCGCTGACGGCCGACGGATCACGCGTCAGCACGCCTCGTCGCTCGAGTGCGACGGCCACGAGTCCGATCAGTATCGCAGTTCCGGTCGGTCGCGCAGCGAGCGCGATGAAACCGACGAGGCCCGCAAGCACAGGATGGTCTCGGTCGAGCAGCAGAAAGGCGCTGATCGTGGCGGCGAGAAAAACGCGTCGCTGTAGCCGCTGCCGTACAGAAACCACGCGTAGGGGTACACGAGCAGCAACACGACTGCTGTTCGCCGTGCCGCTGCGGACAGCCGGTCGCGGCACCAGTACCAGAAGAGCAACGCGAAAGCGAGGCCGCACGAGAACGTGGTGAGCATCGCCGCTGCTCCGTAGTCGTGACCGGTGAGACGTGCGACGGCGCGCACGGTCAAGGGATATGCGGGGAAGTAGGCGATCGCCGACTGTTGGCCGTCGTCGAACAACTGCTCTTGGCGCGCGTCGTAGCCGTGCTCGGCGATGTACACGTACCACGCGGTGTCGAACACCATCCACCCCGAGTACCAGTGGCCGAGCGTGCTCAACTCGCCAGGCGACGGAGGTTCCTCCGGTTTCAGGTGGTCGTGTGACACCTGCACCGTGACGAACAGCACCAAGGCAACGCCGAGGAAGACCAGCAACGGGAACCACACTGTGTCCCGAGCGGTCCGAGAAGCCCCGGCCACCGACACCGGCGTCGTCACGAAGGGCTCGTCTTCACGCGAAGTCCGGCGGCCACGAGGCCCGCTCCGCCGATCACGACCAGATAGAGCCCGATGCCGATCTTGGCCTTCACGTCCTCGGCAGGAATACCGAACTGCATTTGGATGTCGTGCGCCTTCGATCCTGCGTCGACCATGTTCACGATGGCGATGATCGCGACGATCGCGCCGCTGATCAGCAGCAGCACCTTCGTCCAGAGGTCGCGAAATCCGAGCAGGATGGCGAGCGACGCGATCACAGCCGCGACACCCGCGACGAGGATCGTTCGGCCGTCACCACCGTCCCACCCCGTCTGCGCGCTGCCGGGTGGCGACAGCCCGCCGATGGTGATGGTCACCCACACCTGGAACGCGCCCAGGATCGCGAGCGCCGCCGCCCCGAAACCGACGTAGGCCGCCTGACGATTGGCCGCCGTCGTGCGCTGGTCGTCCTCGGCCACAGAGCTCATCCTGTCCATCACGCGTCGGGAGCGAAGCCTTGGCGAACGGTGTTCTCCGTGGTCGCACGCGGATCGAGGAACTGCAGGAGGTAGTCGGGACCGCCCGCCTTCGAACCGACGCCCGAGAGGCCGTAGCCGCCGAAAGGCTGTCGCCCGACGACTGCCCCCGTCGTCGCGCGGTTTATGTACACGTTGCCGGCGCGGAGCTCTCGCATGGCCTGTTCGATGTGGACCGGCGACCGTGAGAACAAGCCAGCGGTCAGCGCGTACGGCGTGTCGTTCGCGAGCGCGATGGCGTGACCGAAGTCGCGTGCGCGCAGCACGGCGACGACGGGTCCGAACAACTCGTCTTTGGCGATGGTCGAGTCAGGGTCGTCGACCGCCACGAGCGTGGGCCCGACGTACCAGCCCCCCGCAGGAGCGTCGTCGCGCTGAGCGAGCACCGCCCCATCCGTGGACGCCTTCTCGACCGCTGTGGTCAGTCGTTCGAACGCGTCAGCGTCGATCACGGGTCCGACCTGTGTCGCCATGTCCGACGGGTGGCCGAGCACCACCTCCGAGGTTGCCGCCGACAACCGCCGGACGAACGCGTCGTACACCCGATCGACCACGATGACCCGTGAAGCCGCCGAGCACTTCTGGCCCGCGTAGCCGAACGCCGAGGTCACGGTGGCCGGCACGGCCTGGTCCGGATCGGCGTCCGAGTCGATCACCATCGCGTTCTTTCCGCCCATCTCCGCGATCACGCGCTTCACGTGTCGCTGACCCGGGCGCGTGATCGCGGCAACGTCGTTGATGTGCAATCCGACCGATTTGGATCCGGTGAAGGCGATGACGGCGACATCCGGATGCTCGACGAGGTGCGCGCCGGCGCTCTCGCCGTAGCCGGGAAGGAACTGGAGCACGCCCTCCGGTAACCCCGCGGCCGAGAACGCCTCGACCAGTTGCCACGCCGTAGCCGGCGACTGCTCAGCAGGTTTCAGGATGGTGGGGTTCCCCGGCGGCGAGTGCCGCCGCGGTCATACCGCACGGAATGGCGAGCGGGAAGTTCCACGGCGAGATCACGACCGCGACGCCCTTGCCCTGGTACGTCAACCGGTTGCGCTCGCCAGGCGGCGACTGCACCCGAATCGCGGCCTCGCGGTCGAGACGCAGGATCTCCCGGCCGTAGTACTCGCAGAAGTCGATCGCTTCACATACGTCGGCGTCGGCTTGATCCCATGGCTTGCCCGCTTCGTACACTTCGATGGCCGAAAGCTCGTTGCGCCGCGATCGCATCCATGCCGCAGCGCGGAACAGGACGCCGGCGCGCTCGGACACAGGCGTCGATCGCCAACGCTCGACGTGGCGGACGGCGGCGGCGACTGCCGCGTCGCCTGATCGCTGTCGCACAACGCGCTCCGCGCCACGACACGTTCGAAGCGTCCGGGATCGACGCTGTCGATCGTCGACCCGGTCTGCACCCGCTCGCCGTCGATCACCGCAGGAACGTCGAGAACGGGCGCCGATCCCGGCCGCGTCGAGCGCGACGGCGAACGAGGCTCGTGCCGCGCTCCTCCTCCACTCCGAGACCGGCTCGGGCTCGTACGGCGGCGGATCGCTCGCATCCGTCACAGGCCTCGTGGTCTCCGGCTCCACATCGTGCAGGGGCAGGGCGTCGCCGTCAGGTGGCTTCAGCAACTCGTCGAGCTGACGGCCCTCAGCGAACCGGTGGCGCACGAAGCTCTCGTTGCTCGTGTTCTCGAGCAAGCGGCGAACCAGGTACGCCATCCCCGGCACGAGCTCTCCGACTGGCGCGTACACGCGCAAACGCAGACCGCTGCGCCTGACGGCGGCCTGCACCGGCTCGGCCATGCCGTAGAGCATCTGTACTTCGAAGCCGGTGTCCGGGATCCCCGTGGCCCTTGCGTACGCGACCGCATACGCCAGTGAGCGCAGATTGTGGGTGCCGAACGCAGCTCGTACTTCGCCGTGGTGATCGTGTAACAGGCGGACGCATCGTTCGAAGTTTGCGTCGGTCTCGGCCTTGTGCTCGTACACGGGGACGCTCCAACCGGCCGCCTCGGGCGTGCACTGTCTCCGTGTCCCAGTACGCGCCCTTGACCAAGCGGATCGTGACAGGTCGCGCGTCGTCCCCGGAGAACGCGATCAGGTCCGCCAGATCGTCTCGGCTGTCCTTCGCGTACGCCTGCACGACGATGCCGGCCTCCAGGTCGACGTGCTCCGGCTCGGTGAGGAGCTCGCGGAACAGTTGCAACGTCAGATCCTTGACGTCGTAGTGCTCCATGTCGAAGTTCACGAATGCTCCATGCGCTCTGGCGAGCTGGAGCAGCGGACGGATGCGGGCCTTGGCTTGTTCGAGCCCCGCGCGCCGCGGTGAGTGGCTCATAGTGCGCGGCGAGCGCGGTGGGCTTGACGCTCACGTTGACCCGAGGGATGCGCCCGAGATCGTCGCGTTCGAGGTGGTCGTCCGGCGCCCAGTGCGCGGATGCGGAGGCGAGCGCCCGGACGAGCTCGTCGACCCTGGCTGCGTACCGATCGGCCTCGTCACTGACGATCGTCTTCTCCCCCAACAGGTCAACGGTCGCCGCCGATCCAGAACGCCACAGGCGGTGCAGCCCCTCGACCGCGTCGGCCGCGCTCTGGCCGACGATGAATTGCTCCGCCATACGCATGATGTTGCGGCGCGGCGACGCGTGCCTCGATCCTTCGACCGAACGGCACACGTGCGGCGACGTCGACGCCGAGGTCGAGCACGCGAGGGACCGAGATGCCTTCGAAGTACTCATCCAGATGACCCGCGACGTCCTCGTTGCCGGCCAGCGCCGGAAACACGTCGACGAACCGAAACAGCTGCGTCTTGAATTCAGGCCTCGCCATCGCCCAGTCGAGCATCCGGTCGCTCCACCAGGACATGCGGAACACCTTCGAGCGCTCGCCCGCCCCGAGCTCAGCCAGCTGACGAGCGATGTCGGAGACAGCGCCCTCGAGCGAGCGGGTCACCGCGTCACGGTACCCCGGGGTCGGTGCGGGTCATGCGACGCCGCTGGTCGAGCTCTCAGTCCGTCAGTTCGCGCTCCAATGGGGTACGGAACCGCGGCGTCGACGCCCGCCGGACCCAGCCACGCGGTGAGGCGCGTCTGCCTCGGCCTCGACGGCGTCGATCGCTTGCCGGCCGACGTCCTCCAGCAATCGGTAGACGACCTCACCACTTCGTCGTTGCGTCCAACCTCCGACCACTCGGCTGTCCCACCACACCGTCGGACCCGGGTTGCCGGATCTGTCGAACAGCCGGGAACCATGCGGCCCCAGGAGCCAGCCTCGTTCGGACCATCCCATCACGGTCGTGTCCAAGCTCGGGAGAAGCGCCGCGAAGGGCGTTGGGGCTCGCACCGGCGCAGCGTCGTCCGCGAGAACGAGGCCAGGGCCGCTGTCGAGCTCGACTTCCTCGACCGCCAACTCCGACAGGGCACGGCGCACGTCGGCCGCCGTCCAACCCGTCCACCACTTGAGGTCGGCGACCGTGCCGGGGCCGTACGTGCGCAGCCAACGCTCCGCCAGCGCCGCCCGCGCAGCCGGCACCGACGGCTCCTTGGCCGCCGGCGGAACCCAAGACGACATCGGCGCCCATCGGTACTGGCTGCTCGTCCACGATCCTCGCGGCCGTCCTCTCACGATCCGGCCGTCGGCCGCCAGCAGGAACAGCACCCGCGTGCTGGCGCCGACGACGCCTGACCATTTCTTGCCTTCGCCGAACTCGACCTGGGCCTTCAGCGCGGGGACATCACGAGTGAGCTCCGCCGCGGTGGCCTCACCGCGAGCGCGCAACGCTCGCAGCGTGTCGTTCTCGGTCTTGTCGAGCCATTGGGTGGCGTCGGTCGAGATGCCTCCGCGCTCGATGAGGTCGACCCACCGTTTCCGCTCCCGAGCTGCGATCGCGCGCGTGCTGCTGGCGTTCACGATGGGGACGAGATCGACCGGCACCACATATACGGTTCGTCGCATGCCGAGCAGCCGAACTACCGAACGCGCGTCGTACAGCTCGTGTTCGATCGAGTCGACGGTCGCGTCCTCGACGCGTGCCGCGAGCCCGAGAAACACCGACGCCGGATCCGTCGAGTGCACTGCGACGAGGTCGCGCACTGCGGTCACGACCTCAGCAGCTCGGTCGTTGGGGCCGAGGTGATGACGGCGCGCGAGCCGGGCGCGACGTTGTCCGTCGCTGATCCGCCTCATGCGGGACGGCACCCGCTGAGTGCCACCGAGATCGTCAGCGGTAGTCGGGTTGCGTCGTCGGCCCGACGTTCTTGTCGAGCCACGCGCACATGGGCTGCGCTGCGTGCAACAGGTCGACGACACGCTTCCTCGCCTGTGCGGTACCGAGCCAGGATCCGGTCGCCCAGTGCTTCCACGCGATGAGGCCTTTCTGACGGAGCAGATCGACGCGCGGGTGATCCTTCGAATAGCCCTTGGGCGCCGTCTTCAGCGTGTCGTGCGCGCTGACCTCGATCTTTGCCTTCTCCAGCGCTTTGACGAGCTTCTCGAGCTCCTTGCCGGTGCGGTCCTCGTCGATCGCGTGCCTGAAGCGCTCGAGCTGATCACTCGCCATCATGTAGTAACCGGATCCGGCACCGAGACCGTCGGCTGAAAAGCTGATGTATCCACCCTCGCTCAACGTCGCTGCGATGTTCGTCTTGTACGGCGACTTGTCACGGCTGAAGCGCACGTCGCGGTACGGACGGAAGATCCGGCCGTCGCCGAACTCCGGCTCTAGATCGGCGAGCAGCTCATTCATCGGCCGCAGGACGAAATGCTCGTAGTCGCCCTTGTGGTCCTGCCAGTACGCCTTCGAATTTTCGGCTTCGAGTCCCTCGAAGAATGCGATCGCCTCAGATGACCATCCGCGGAATGTCACGCCGAGACGCTATAGCGCGTTCTGTTGGTCAGCTCAGCCGGAACGGCGGGTACTCGTCGGTGAGCAGCAGGAAGTATGTCTGGACTCGCAGGTACCAGCGGTAGACGTTCAGAACGAAGTCGCGTAGCCCCGTGGGCCAACGGCCGGTGAAGAGCACGGCGAAGAAGCCGATGGGGAAGACGACGAGGCCAGCCGCGATTCCCAACAGCGCCAACACGATGACGTGCGGGATCACGAGGATGATGCGAAACCCCACCGTCACCCGATTGCGGTCGGTCAGCTCCGGCCGGAACTCGACCGCGCTGCGCTGATCCTCGCCGCGATCGGTCGGCGACAGGGCGAACGCGAACGGTGGATACTCCTCCCGCATGAACGCCACGAAGGGGTACACACGCAACTCGTACCGCATCCACATCGACTGAATGTTCACGAACGCCTCGGGCAGCTTGCCCGTGAACACGATGGCGAACCAGGAGATGACTGCGATGACCTCGCCAAGGATGCGCAACGCGTAAAGCACCGCGAAGTGCGGTATGGCGAGCAGCCAGTTCACCAAGGGTCGCCAGTTGGCCACCTTCTCCGGCGGATCGAATGCGAACGTCGCCGGATATTCCGCAAACGCATCACTCGAAGGTTCCATCACCCGCCTTCTCTCGTTGCGTAGCGCCGAACTCTACATCTTGCCTGCGCGGCCGTGCGGGATGACCCTTGACCCCGTTGTCGCACATTGTCGAGTGAGCCACCGATTTCGGTAGTTCAGTCGATACAGACCACAGGGCTGACGCTTCTGTGTCTGGTGAGCCACCGATCCGGTGGTTGTGTCGACACAGACACGGCAGAGATGAACCCCGCTACACCCGCTTCGTCAGATTGAATCGTCGTTCAATGGGCTGGAATCCGATATCGTCTGACCGTGCCGAGGACGACGCAGCAGTCGAGCCGCCGCGAGGAACGCCGTGTTCGTCAGCAGAACATCAGCCGGTCCCAGTTGCTCGATGCGGCCGAGGAGGTCTTCGGTCGGAAGGGGTTCCACGAGACGACGCTGAAGGAGATCGCTGAGCTGGCGGAGTTCGCAGTCGGGTCGGTCTATTCGTTCTTCGAGAACAAGGACGATCTGTTCCGCCAGATCTTCGTGCGTCGCGGTGAGGAATTCGTCCCGCAGCTCCAGGCCATCCTCCAAGACACGTCGGTCAGCCCGGTGGAGCAACTTCACGGTCTCGTCGACTTCGAGATCGGCTTCTTCCGAGCCCATCCGCACTTCGGACGTCTCTACCTTCGGTACTCCAGCGCGACGTCGCTGTCGAGCGACCGCGAGATCGACATCGTGATGCAGGAGCGCTACGAGCAGGCCATGCAGCTGCAGGCGGCGCTCTTCCGACGAGGCCAGCGCGCCGGCGTCTTGCGCAAAGGCGACCCCGAGGTCCTGGCCCGTCTCTTCAGCGGCCTCATCTCCGCCTACCAGGCGCTGGACCCCGCGGTCGTGTCAGACGAGCCGCGCCCTCGGGAACGACTGCCGCTCACCGAGCTGCACGACATCGTCGACCGCACCTTCGTCGCCGCGTAGCTCTCCGCCGCGTCACGCTGTCGCCTTCGAGGCCACCTTTCCGATCTCGATGCCCTTGTTCGTGCGCTCGAAGCGGCCATGGTCGAAGGACCGGATGCTGACGTCGTGGTCTCGAGCCCTCGCGCGAAGGGCGCCCACGGTCGCCTGTTCCTTCCGGGTGTGCGCGAAGGGGTCGTACGAGTACCACCGCATCGCGTTCTGGTAGGTGATCCTGTCGAGGTCGGAGCGCGGGACGTCGTACTGCCGCGCCACCCTGACGAGCTCTTCGGGCGCGTCGGGCCACGAAGAGTCACTGTGCGGGTAGTCGCACTCCCACGCGATGTTGTCGAGGCCGATCTCGGCGCGCAGCTGGAGCCCGATCGGGTCGGCGATGAAGCAGGTGAGAAAGTGCTCGCGAAAGACGTCGCTCGGGAGGCGCCGGCCGAAGTCCTGCCCCGTCCACAGGTGGTGCATGTCGTACGTGCGGTCGAGCCGGTCGAGAAAGTAGGGAATCCAGCCGGTGCCACCCTCGGAGAGCGCGACGCGGATATCGGGAAACGTCTTGAGGACCCGGCTCCACAGCAGATCTGCTGCTGCGGCGCAAATGTTCATCGGCTGAAGCGTGATCATCACGTCGATCGGCGCGTCCGGCGCTGTGACGGCGAGCTTGCCGGACGACCCCAGGTGAATCGAAAGGACGGTGCCTGTGTCGCACAGTGCGCGCCACAAGGGATCCCAGTGATCACTGTGGAATGACGGATAGCCGAGCGTCGCCGGGTTCTCTGTGAACGTCAGCGAGTGCACCCCTTTGCCGGAGAGCCGCCGAACCTCGGCCGCCGACAGTTCGGGATCCCACAGCACGGGAAGCCCCATCGGGATGAACCGCCCGGGATGCGACCCGCACCACACGTCGACGTGCCAGTCGTTGTAGGCCCGTAGTACCGCGAGCGCGAGATCCTTGTCAGGCGTCGCGGCGAAGAGGCGGCCCGAGAAGCCGGGGAACGACGGAAAGCACATCGATCCGAGCACACCACCGGCGTCCATGTCCTTCACCCTCTCGTCGACGTCGTAGCACCCGGGGCGCATCTCGTCGAAGGCCGTCGGCTCGACCCCGTACTCCTCCTTCGGCCGGCCGGCGACCGCGTTCAGTCCGATGTTCGGTATGACGGAGCCTTCGAACGCCCACACGTCCGCGCCGTCCTCCTGTCGGACGACACGGGGCGCCCGGTCGCGCCACTTCTCCGAGATCGTCGCCTCGAAGAGATCGGGTGGTTCGACGAGGTGGTCGTCGACGCTCACCATGACGAGATCATCGGTCCCGACGGATGCAGCCATGGCACTCCCCTTTCGAACGACGCGTACTGTAACGTGAACCGTCGTTCAATCCATAGGAGGGGCGATGAGCGACGACGAGCCGACCTACGCCGAGCGGATGTTCCCGGAGCCGGTCGACCTCGGCATCGCCGAGCCCGATCGCGCTGTGTCGTCCGTCCGGTACGGAACGGAGAGCTACCTCGCCGGCGGACGAGGCGACGGCACGTCGTGGTACGAGGGCGGCGGTGCGGTCGGTGACCGCGTGGTGCAGGGCATCACGATCTATCCGCCGACGCGTGGCGTCGCGACTCAAGGCGATCCCTTTGAACCGGTGAAGATCGGCGTCCTCGTCGACATGGATCTCGGGCAGTTGCTGGCGGATTGGATCGACCCGACGATCCTTGCCATCGAGGACGCGCTCAACGAGGGTGTCTACGGTCGCGGCCCGATCCAACTGCTGATCGCCGACGCGCGCGGCCTCCCGCGAGAGAACTACCGCAAGGTGTTGAATGGCTATCGCTGGCTGGTCGAGCAGGGTTGCGTGGTGGTGCTCGGTCCCATGATCAGTGACAACTCGTTGGTGCTCCAGGACCTCGCCAACGAACTCAAGGTGCCGTGTGTCGGGTGGACCGGCGCACACAAGTTCGCGTCGGAGTACTGCTTCACCGTCGCGAACGGTGACATCCCCACGGAAGGGGTGATGTGCGCCCAGTGGTTGAAAGCGCGTGCCATCGAGAGGGTCGGCATGTTCTGGGAGCAAGGCTCGTCCGGTCGGGACTACGCCGACTACTTCCGCGACACGGCGTTGCAGGTCGGCTTGAAGGTGATGCGAGAGGTCAAGCTCGAGCCGAATCCCAGAGGTCTGAAGGAAGACCTTGCGCTGATGCGCGAGCTTGGGGTGGAAGGCATCTATTACGGCGGGTACGGCTACGCCACGTTCCACTTCGCCGAGGCACTCCGAGCGCTCGACTGGGACCCGCCCCGGGTCATGGGCACCGCGTTCATGTTCTATTCCAACTCGAACAAGTGGGCCGAAGGTCTCGAGGGCTGGCACGGCGTCGACCAGCTCGGGCAGGACGGGGCCAACGAGAACTACAACGCGATGATCCGCCGCATGGAGGCACGGTTCGGTCGCTCGACCCGCAACGTGGTCGTGGCGCTCGCCTACGACACCGCGTGGGTCGCCATCCACGGCATCGGCAACGCCGCCATCCCTGAGCCTCGTTGGGTGAAGGAAGGCATGGAGCGCATCCGATGGATGCCGGCCACGAACGGCGGGCCCGGTACGTACATCCAGTTCGGGCCGTGGGATCGGAAGGGCTACAAGGGAGACTTCCTCACGATCCGCGAGCTGCGCGACGGCGAGCTTCGTTTCGACGGTTACCACCGTCCACAATGGCCCTCGAACGCGACATCGTGACGGCGCAGATCTACATTCACGAATTGATCGACATACGGGGTCACAACCGCGCGAAGTACCAGCACCACATGACGGCGAACTGGGTGCCCGTGGCGATAGAGCAACGACGACAGCGGTGCTATGGCGTCTGGTCCACGATCGGATCGACGGGGCGGTGGCCTGAGGTCGTCAACATGTGGGAGCTCGACGGCTGGGACGGCCTGGTTCGCAACTTCGAGGTCGAGACGGCAGGCGGCCGCGACCAGGATCCGGCGCTCGCCGAGTGGTGGGCCGTTGCGTCACAGTTCCGGCGAGGAGGCTTCGACCGCATCGTTGTCCCAGACGACCGCAGCCGTTCGATCGACGAGTTGTGCGCTGCCGGTGTGCGGGGCGAGCTGTACTGCCACGAGATCGTGCACGTACCGGCGGGGCGGGCGCCGGAGCTCGTGGACATGGTGCGGCACTGGGCAGAGGGCGTGTACCGGATCCACGGCGTCGAGATCGTTGGTGTGTTCCGGACGGCGATGCGAGCGGATGACGAGTGCATCCTTCTCTCGGCCTGCCCGAGCTGGTCCGCGTGGCGTGCGTTCGAGCAGGCATGGCACGCCGACGGCGAACTGGCCGGATGGTCCAAGACGCTCGTCGACTTCGGCGCGACCTGGCAGCGCACAGTGCTCGTCGACGCCGAGCTCTCTCCAATGCGTATCGGTCGCCAGCCGACCGTGGAGGATCGCCGCCCGTTGGACCAGGTATGAGCAGCACGACGCGCGATGACGGACAGATCACCGACGACGGCATCGCGCGCTTGCGAGCACGCATCGGAATCGCCGAGCCGCACCCCATGCCACCGCACTACTCGTTGCCGACGACGGACACGTTCCGGCATGTAGCCGAGGCGTATGGCGACGACAACTCGTTGTGGTGCGATCCCTCTTACGCGGCGACCACCCGCTGGCAAGGACCGATCGCGCCGCCCGTGCTCGTCGGCGGCGACACGTTGATCGGCGACGACGAGGTCACCGCGCTCGACGCTGACACCGAAGCGCTGTTGAAGGGTGACCCGTTGCGCGGTGTTCACGCCTTCTATGCCGCGTCAGCACGTGAATGGTGGGCACCGCTCCGACCGCTGCGGAGGGTCGCCCGGCGCAACGCCCTGGTAGCCGTGCTCGACAAGCCGAGCGAGTTCGCGGAGCGGGCAGTGCACGAGTGGACCGGTCAGGTGTTCCGAGAAGTTGACGGCCCCTTGCTGGCCGGGCAGTACCGGCTCATGATCCGTACGGAACGCACCAAGGCACGCGAGCGCAAGAAGTACGACGCGATCGAGCCTGCGTCGTACACCGATGACGAGATCGAAGAGATCGAGAAGCAGTACGCGTCGGAGCACCCGCGCGGCGTCGAACCGCGCTGGTGGGAAGACGTCCACGAAGGCGATGAGGTCGGGCCGCTCGCGAAGGGACCGTTGACCGTCACCGACATGATCTGCTGGCACGTCGGAATGGGCATGGGCCTCTATGGCGTGAAGGCGTTGCGCCTGGCCGCGCAGAACCGGGCCCGCATCCCCCGCTTCTTCCACCGCGACGAACACAACATCCCCGACGTCATGCAACGCGTCCACTGGGACCCGGAGTTCGCGGCGCCGGTCCGGCAATCCGACGACGTTCGACTACGGCCGGATGCGGGAGACGTGGCTCATCCACCTGTGCACGGACTGGATGGGTGACGATGCGTGGCTCTGGAAGCTGGACTGCGAGTTCCGGCTGTTCAACTACGTGGGCGATACGCAGTGGGTCCGCGGGGCGGTGACGCGCAAGTACATCGTGGACGGTGGGCGGCCGGCCGTCGACCTCGACGTGTCATGCAGGAACCAGCGGGGGCAAGTGACCACGCCAGGGCACGCGACGGTCCTGCTGCCTTCACGCGACCATGGGCCCGTGCGTTTGCCCGATCCGCCGGGTTCCGACCTGCAAGGTGCGCTCGAGGAGATCGCCGCACGGTGGGAGGACCGATGACGTCGGATCACGTGCACGTCAGCCGCGACGACGGGATCGTCCACCTTCATCTCGACAAGCCGAAGGAGCGCAACGCCCTCGACGATGACATGGTCGCGACGATCATCGGCGAGGTCGATCGCGCCGGGCGCGACGAAGACGTCCGCAGCATCCTCGTGACGGCCGAAGGCGACCACTTCTGCAGCGGGTTCGACATCGTGGGTCGCAACACTGCGGCTTCGGGCGGTGATCGGAAACCGCGAATCGGCTCCATCCAGCGCCGGTTGCCATCCGAAGCGCACAGGCTCATCCCCGTGCTGTGCACCACCCAGGTGCCGATTGTCGTGGCGGCCAGAGGGTGGGTTGCCGGCATCGGGTTGCACGTCGTCGCCGTGTGCGACTTCGCAGTACTGGCCGAGGATGCACGCGTGTGGGAGCCGTTCAGCCAACGAGGGTTCACGCCGGACTCGGGCGGTACGTGGCTGCTGCCCCGCCTCGTCGGCTTGCAGCGTGCGCGGGAGCTCTTGATCCTCGGGACGGCCGTCGACGGACGCACCGCGGTCGAGTGGGGCCTCGGCCACCGAACGGTTCCCGCCGCTGACGTCGACACGACCGCCCACGCGCTCGCCGCGCAACTTGCGAGCGGACCGACGGTCAGCCTCGGTCTCACCAAATGGATGTTGCACACCTCCGCGGAGCACACCCTGGACCAGCACTTGCGGGACGAGGCGTTCGCGATCGAGCTGTCGAGTCGGAGCGAGGACTTCCGCGAGGGGATGCAGGCGTTCGTCGACAAGCGCGACGCGAAGTTCACTGGACGATGAACGACGCGAGCATTGCAGCCGGCGAGGCGCTGACCTGGGTCGAAGCGAATGTTCCGAAGGCGTGGCGCGACGTTGCGGCAGCAGGCCGACCTCTTCGGGAGGTGCGGACCTTCGCGGAGTACGAGGCGTGGTACCCGACGTTCGCTGCGTCGGGCTATGTCGTGCCGACATGGCCGAAGGAGTACGGCGGCCTCGATGTCGACGTTGCGACGGCGCGTCAGATCGAGGCGGTGCTCGCGCCGTACGCACTCGGGCGTTTGAACCCGCTCGGTTTGAACCTCTGCGCACCCGCCCTGTTCGCGCACGGTACCGAGCAGCAGCGGCTGCGCTTCCTTCCCCGAATCGTCGACAACACGGAGAAGTGGTGCCAGCTCTTCAGCGAGCCCGGTGCCGGGTCGGATCTCGCGTCGCTCGCCACGCGCGCCGTTCGCGACGGCGACGGCTGGGCGGTGAGCGGTCAGAAGGTGTGGACCACGTGGGCCCACCTGTCGGACTGGGCCGTGTGTCTGGCTCGCACGGATCCAGACGTGCCGAAGCGCGATGGCATCACGTACTTCCTCGTCGACCTGCACGCGCCCGGTGTCACCGTTCGTCCGCTGCGTCACATCACCGGCGAGATCGACTTCAACGAAGTCTTTCTCGACGACGTCCGCGTTCCGGACTTCCAACGAGTGGGCGACGAGGGCGAAGGATGGAGGGTCGCGGGCGCCACGCTGTCCGGCGAACGCCAGATGGTTTCCGGCTCCGGATCCGGCGGCGTCGACCGCATCGGCGGCTTCGGTGCCGACGCGTTGCGGAGCCGAAGGATCGACGATCCCATCATGCGTCAACGAGTCGTCGCGCTGTGGGCCGAGGAGCAGATCCGGGCGTGGACGAATCGTCGGCTCCGTGGCGGACCGCTCACGTCGATCGGCAAGGTGCATCAAAGCGACCTGAATCAGCGCATCCAGCTCGCGGCCGTCGACCTGATGGGCGCACACGCGATGGCGTGGCCAGCCTCCGTGGCGAACGGACACTCCGCCTCCGTGGCGAACGGACACTACGGCGACGGCCTCGATCGCACGGTGAAGGGCATGCTGCGCAGCCGGGCGAACACCATCGAGGGCGGGACCACCGAGGTCAACAAGAACGTCATCGGCGAGCGCGTCCTCGGTCTTCCTCGCGAGCCCGATCCGTACAAGGGCGCACCGTGGAAGGACGTCCCGCGATCGTGAGTCGCTACGCCACCCTCGATGTCCATCGTGACGGACGTGTCGGCTGGTTGATCTTCGACCGCCCGGATCGTGGCAACGCGATGGACGCGACCATGCTCGCCGAGCTCGAGGCCGCGTGGCGGGAGCTGGCCGCAGATCCCGAAGTGCGCGTGATCGTGAACACCGGCAACGGCGACGCGTTCCAAACTGGCCTCGACGTCAACCAACTGGCAAAGGACAAGGACGCTCTCCGCGAGCAATCCCGACGCACGAAGCGCGCGGAGCTCAAGCTCACTGCCTGGCACAACGAGGTATGGAAGCCGGTCATCGCCGCAGTCAACGGCGTGTGCGCAGGCGGCGGGCTCCACTTCGTGGCCGATGCCGACATCGTGATCGCGTCCTCGGATGCAACGCTCCTCGACCCGCACGTCTCGATCGGTCAGGTGACGGCGTACGAAGCGATCGGGCTCGTGCAGAAGTCGCCGATGGAAGCGATGACTCGTATGGCGTTCGTCGGACGGTACGAACGACTGACCGCGGAGCGGGCGCGGCAGCTCGGGATCCTGTCCGAAGTCGTCGAACCCGCCCGACTGCGGGAACGCGCCGGCGAGATCGCGCGCCTCATCGCCCGCAACAGTCCCGCGGCGATGGCGGCGACCAAGCGAGCACTGTGGGCTGCACTCGAGCTCGGACTCACCGACGCATGCCGGGCCGGGGCGCGCGAGCTCGTCGGGATGTGGGGCCACCCCGACCAGACCGAAGGACCCGCAGCATGGTCACAGAAGAGAGAACCGCAGTGGCTGACTACGAGCACTTGATCGTCGAGCGTCACGGCCCCGTCGGCTGGCTGATCAACAATCGCCCTGACCAGCTCAACGCGATGAACGCCAAGATGCGCGAGGAGTTCGGCGACGCGTGGCTCGAGCTCGACCACGATCCCGACGTTCGGGTCATCGTGCACACCGGCAACGGGCGCGCCTTCCAGACCGGGGTGGACGTCGCAGAGATCGCATCGGATGGCGTCGGCATGGAGCGTTACCGTGACAGCGTCGAGGCCTGGGACCTCCACTTCACGTCGTGGCAGCAGCAGGTGTGGAAGCCGGTGATCACTGCAGTGAACGGCATCTGCGCTGGCGGTGGGTTCCACTGGGTGGCCGAGGCCGACATCGTGATCTGCTCGTCCGACGCGCAGTTCTTCGATCCCCACGTCTCGGTGGGTCAGGTCGTGTCCATCGAAGCAATCGCCCTGATGCGAAAGATCCCAGTCGAAGCAGTCATGCGCATGGCGTTCCTCGGCCGGTACGAACGGATGTCAGCGGGCCGGGCCTACGAGCTCGGCATGGTCAGCGAGGTCGTCGATCCGCCGGACCGCCTGCGTGAACGGGTGCAGGAACTCGCCGAGACCATCGCGAAGAACAGTCCGGCCGCGATGGCAGCGACCAAGCGAGCGCTGTGGGGCGCGCTCGAGATGGGTCTCACCGACGCATGCCGCGCCGGCGCGCGCGAGCTCGTGTCGATGTGGGGTCATCCCGACCAGACCGAAGGACCGGCTGCGTTCGCCGAGAAACGCGAGCCCCAGTGGAAGACGTGAACCTGCTCTCGCTCCTTCCACGCCCCGGCGACGACGTGGCCGTCTACGGGCCGGACAGAGAGTGGACTCGGTCGCAACTGCGGGATCGCGTCGACGCGCTGGCGTCCGGCCTCGATGTCTCGCCGGGCACGGCCGTCGGCTGTCCACTGCCGAACGGCGGCGAACTCGTCGCCACGCTCTTCGCGGTGTGGAAGGTCGGCGGCGTGTACGTCCCCATAAACCCCCGCCTGACACCGAGGGAGATCGCGCGCATCGAGCGCGACGTCGTGGGCGCCGTCTTCGACCCCGGCGTAGCCGTCGTTTCGTTCACTTCCGGCACGACCGGACCGCCGAAACCTGTGCCCTTGCTCCATGCACGCGTCCTCGAGGGAATCGATCAGGTCCTGGGCACGCTGCGGACGAGCCCTTCGGATGCTTCGAAGGCGCCGATGCCCAATCTGATCCCCGTGTCGCTCGGACTGTGGAACGGGATCTACCAGTTGCTCTTCGCCTTCCGCACCGGCGCACCCGTGGTGCTCATGGACCGCTTCGAAACCAGGCTCTTCGCTGACCTCGTCGAGCGTTTCGGCATCAGGAGCACCGTGCTGCCACCCGCCGCCATGGTGATGCTCGCCGATGACCAGAGCATCGAGGAGCTCTCGCCGCTCAAGTATGTGCGCTCGATCTCGGCTCCGCTGTCACCGTTGCAGGCCCGCCGGTTCCGAGACCGTTTCGGTATCAACGTGCTCAACGGCTACGGCCAGACCGAGCTCGGCGGTGAGGTCGTCGGCTGGAGCGCCGCCGACTCCAAGACGTACGGCGACGCCAAGCTCGGTGCGGTCGGCCGCCCCCACAGCGGTGTCGAGGTCCGCACCGAGGACGAGACCGGCGAACTGCTCGTGCGCATCCCTGGGCGGATCGACGACTGGCAGCACACCGGCGATGTCGCACGGATCGATGACGACGGCTTCGTGTGGATCGACGGCCGCGTGTCGGACGTGATCAACCGAGGTGGACTGAAGGTGCACCCCGCCGAAGTCGAAGAAGTGCTCCGTCTGTCGCCGTCAGTTGCCGACGTCGCCGTGGTCGGCGCGCCCGACGACCGCTTGGGTGAGGTGCCCGTGGGCGTTGTCGTCGAGCACGAGCCCGTCGACGACTCCGAGCTCATGACGCTCTGCCGCTCCCACCTTGCGCCGTACAAGGTCCCGGTTCGGTTCGAACGAATCGCAAAGCTTCCCCGCAACGACGCCGGCAAGGTCGTCAAGCAGAGCTTGCTTGGATCGTGAGTCGGAGCTCAGTCCATTGCGAGGTGGGCGAGAATGGGCGGGTGGGAGCGCTCGCGAGATTGCGGCCGATCGTGGAAGCGGAACTGGCCGATCTTCTGCGGTTGATCTGGGCGCCGGACGCGCCGGGCGAGTACCAGTGGTTCGGATTCCGCATGGACACGGCACATCAGCTCGAGCGGCGATGGCACGAGGACGGTCTTGTCGGCGACGAGTCGTCGTACCTGGCCGTCGAGCTCGGCGACGGGGCTTGCGCGGGATGGGTCAACTGGCGTCGGGTCGGTGCGCCAACCAAGCTCGAGATCGGGATCGCATTGTTTCCGGAACACCGCGGGCACGGCATAGGCACCGAGGCCCAACGGCAGCTCGTCTCGTACTTGTTCGCGACGACTCCGGTGCACCGTCTTCAAGCCGGAACCGAGGTCGGCAACGTTGCCGAGCAAAGAGCATTGGAATGCGTCGGGTTCCGGCGTGAGGGAGTTCATCGCGGCGTGTACTTCCGCGACGGCCATTGGCGCGACAGCGTGATGTATGGCCTGCTACGCGAGGACGTCGCGAACTAGCCGAGGGCCGGCCGGGCGTCTAGCTGTCGGCTTGTCCGGTGCAGCCGGAGGCGCGCAACGCGCCGAGATCGATGGAAGCGGCGAGGGCGCGGTAGCCGGTGTCGTTGAAATGCACGATCTCGTTCGTGAGGCCGGAAGCGATGCGGTTGGAATGCACCGGATCTCGCACGGCGGCATCGAGATCGATCACCGCGTCGAAACCACCGCTGGTCCGGATCCATTCATTGATGGCTTGCCGCCACCATTCAGCGGGGCCGTCCTGTCCCGCCGGTGTCAGGGTGGCACCCACCACGCGGAGTCCCGCAATGTGCGCCCGGTCGATCATCGCCTGGTAGCCGGCGACGACGGCGCGCACCGGGTCGGCGCGCGACGGGGCGAACAGGTCGTTGATGCCGGCGTACACGACAACGGCACGAACGCCCGACTGTTGCAGCGCGTCCGCGTCGAGACGGTTCACCGCGCTCAGACCCGCGCCTCGAACCTGTCCGACATGTCCAGCGAGGTTGTCGCGTGCGACCTGGTTGCCGCTGATGCCGCCGTTGAGCACGGCGATCGGTGCTCCGCTGCCGAGGGCGCGACGAGCTAGGTCGTCGGTCCAGCGGGCGGTCGCGTCGGTGGTGGAGCCGAGACCGTCGGTCAGCGAGTCACCGACAACCGCAATCGCGCCAATTGACGCCGGTGCGAGCACGTCGACTCCGGTGACGGCGAGCCAGCTGCGGACGGGATGGCCGAAGGCGGCGCCGTCGGTGTCGGCTGTGTGATCACCCGCCCCTGGCGACGTGAGGTACTGGGTCTGTTGGGCGTCGGGGTGCACGTCCAACGAGGCCGTACTCGCAACGTAGAAGCTGATGGCCAAGTCGTGGAAGGCATCGACGGCGAGGTTCACGGGGTCGCTGACCACAACCGTGCCCGGGGCAACCGTGACCGCCGGCCCGCCACCCGCGAACGTGACCACGTGGTCGGTACCGGGCGTGATGGAAGCGCCCGCCTGGCGATGACCGACGTGCACGGTGTCGAAGGTCACGGCATCGTTGCCGAACCGGTTGGCCAACCGAACCCGCAACTCGGATCCTGCGACGTGCGGCGTCACGATCATGCGGAATGACTGATCAGTGAACGACTCGCGGGCCGTGTCTGGTGTCGTGTCACCGTCGGGTGCACGCGCCGGCACCAGCGCGCTCGTGTCCTGCGGCGCCGCCGCCCACGCGCCCACCCAGTGAACCTGCCCGTCGCACGGACCTGGCTCCGCAGTGCTCGACTGCGCGCCAACTGCGAAGCCGTGTGCGGTGGTCCCCAGGGAGCTCAACGGCGCCCGCAGCAACGGCACCGCGAGGGCGAGCACGACCGCGAACACCCAGTGCCGTCGCCGCCCGATACCCATGGTGACGCGCACGGTCGCGCCTCAGGCACCCCGCGTCATCCGTGCTAGCTCGGGACTATTGAGGGTGTCACCCTCCCGTGTCAATGGAGCGAGAGAGGCGCCGACCCTGTGGGGGCCAAGCCGTCAGCTCGCTCGCTGGCGCCGTCACCTGCTTGCGGAGGTGTCGCTGACGTCGGCCGTCGCCGCGGTCCACGCTATGACCGAGCGCGTACCCGCCGGCGCCGTCTGATGAGGCTCAGCGCGGCGTCGAATCCGAGTTCGAACGATCGGACGGCACGGGCGAAGATGTTGGGCTCGACGTCGGGCTCGGTGACGACGCGCAGGTTCGTCCAGTCACGCGTCAACTTCCCCAACAACAACTCGAGCTCATGACGGGCATAGTTGGCGCCGAGACAGAAATGCGTCCCATATCCGAACGCAATGTGGCTGTTCGGCGCTCGTGTCACGTCGAACGTGAACGGATCGTCGAACACGTCCTCGTCACGATTCGCCGACGGATACACGAGCATCACTCGATCTCCGGCCTCGATGTGAACGCCTCGCATCTCGACGGCACGCGTCGCCTTGCGGAACATGTTGTTGAGCGGCGTCACCCACCGAATGACCTCGTCGGCCGCAGTCTTCATGCGTTCCGGATGCTCGTAGAGCAACTCCCACTGCTCGGCGTGATCGCAGAAGACGCGCAAACCATGAGCAATCGCGGTGCGCGTCGTCTCCGAACCACCCGATAGGAACAAGCCGGTCTCGTGGAAGATCGTCTCCACCGGCATGGGGCGAGCCGTCGAGCATCGCGCCATTCGCCCACGTCGACATCAAACCTTGCGCCGGACACGCACGGAACTCGTCCGTCTTCTCGACCACCGTCGCCATGAGCTGCTGCAACGTCGACATCAACGTCATCAACAGCTCGTTGTCCTGCGGCGCAGCGTCGAGACGCATGAGCTCCTCGCTCCATCTCTTCATCGTCGGCCACCACTCGTCTTCATCGAGTCCGAGCAGCCACGCCGTGAACCGCGCGGGCAACTGACCGGCGAGATCCTTGACCACCTCCGTGCGCCCCAGAGGCGTCAAGGGATCCACGAGCCTGTCGATCATCTCGACCAGCATCCCTGTCTGCGCATTCACCGCGCGCGACGTGAACTCACGATTCACCAGACGCCGCTGATGCAAGTGGACAGGATCGTCGTTGGCGATCATGTTCGACTCGCCCGGCGACTCGTTGAGCCGGTACGCCCCGTCGGACGAGAAGACGTCCGCGTTGCGCCCCACGAAGACGACGTCGGCATGCTTCGTGATGCACCAGATCCCACTGCGCTCGTCCAAATGGACCGGATCGTTGGCCCGCGCCCATGTCCACGCGTCGTGTGGATTCCGCCGCCAGAACTCACGATCGAGGATGTCGATGACAGGTCGGTCGATGGTCGTAGTCACGGTCAGGCAGGGCAGGTGTCGCGCGCACTGCCGACGTGTCCCTTGGCGCCTTCGGGATCGAAGCGATAGCGGAATGTGAAGGCCGTCGGCGTAGGACCGTGCACTCGGAGGTGTTCGAGACGCCCGATGGCTTCGTGCACCGATGGGATCGTGTCCTCGGGGATCCACCAGAGGCACAGGATCGGTTGCGTCCCGAGCTCGAAGAAGTCACGGCGACGACGGAGGATCTCAACGTGGCCGGAGCGATAGGTGAAGTCGGCGAGGGCGTCAATCGAGGACCAGACCGTGAGGTTGATGATCTCGAGGTCGTCCTCGAAAGGCTTGATGCTGGTCGCGTTCCCACTCTCGTCCTGAAGCCGCCACACGTACCCCGGACTGTCCTCCGCCAGCGTGTTGATCCGGTCCAGGTTCGTGCGAAAGTCGTCGATCATCGGATCGTCCATCGGGGCACGCAGACGCCCAACGTTCAGCTGCGCGACATGCACGCCCTCAGTCTGTCGCAACCAGACGAGCGACGCGAAGGAGATCTCCCGGAGCGCGACCGGCGTCGAAAGACGAACTAAGGACGAGCTTTACCGGGATTTGAGCGTGCGTCGCGTACGACTTCACCCGGCGGCCCGGTGATCGATTCGAGGGGGGTAGGTCGAACACGGCGCCGCCTGCCGGAGTGGTTCCGCGCCGTTTGCCGCCTCGTGTAGTCGGCGCGGAACCTTCCGCACGGGTATCGCCGCTACCGCGGAAGTGCCGCTACTTCTCACTCAGGTCGAGTCGCATAATCGCGGCGTCGCCGACCTCGCGAACGACAACGTATCCCTGTCGCCGATAGAGCCGCATCGCCGGATTGGCATCTTCCACACTGAGGCTCAGCGCGGTGACACCGGCACGTGATGCCTCGGTGGCGAGATGCTCGAGGAGTCCAAGTCCCACGCCTTTGCCGCGCAGACCCGCGACCACGCCGATCGTCACCTCCGGAATCGACGAGTCAACGAATCCGTATCCCGGATCGTCGTCGGACAGATGCCGGCACCAAGCAGCGCCAACCGGTTCACCCCGCTCATCTTCGGCGACTACGCCGACGTCACCGTCGCGTGGCCAGCCTTCGACATAGTCCGCGAAATCCGGCCGCGCCAAGACCTCGGCCCGGGAGATGTCGAGCGCGCTCCGGGTTCCAGTTGACGGCCTCGACGAGCATGGACTCGAGGAACGAGGCGTCATCTGCACACGCGGGTCGAATGGTCGCCACGGGTCCTGAGCACGTCAGGCGTCGGGAGGTGGCGGCTGAACCGAACCCGGCGATGGCAGCGTCGTGGCTGCTGCTTCGGCCGCAAGTCGATCGCTCTGCTCGCGACGCTGGGCATCAGCTGCTGCTTCGAGATACCGCAGTCGTTGAGAGAGCCACGAGATCAGCGCGTGCAATACCAGCGCGAGGATGCCGTAGATGATCATCGCGAACAGAACTGACGTTTCGAAGATCGACTCGACGTTGCCGTTGGTCGTACCGAGTTCGATCGGGGTGAATATGCCCCTGAAGGGCTCCATGACACGGTCGAGGTTGCGGTACACCCACTCCGTGAAGCCCGCCGACGGGTTCGCCCCGAACAACAGGAGGAAGAACCCCATGACGAGAATGATCTCCACCGCGATGAGATAGAAGTAGACGAGGTAGCTGATCGCGCGGGCCACCAGCACGATGACTCTTCGCTCGTGGACAGCGTGAACCTGTTGATCTGCCATCTTCGTCTATCTCCTCGGTTCGAGCAGTAGAGATCGTGCGGCTGTGCCAACGAGGCGTCATCTGCACTGGGCGGATGGTCGCCACGGTCCTGAGCATCGCACGCCACGGAGCGCGCATATGTGCATCCTTCTCGCTGCGGGCACACACGGCGAGGCCGCGATGTCGAACTTGGTGCCTCCCACATGCGGATGAGACCGTGAGTATTGGTTACGCGGCGCGCACGAGTCCGATGCCGAGCGTCAGCATCCCGACGCTGAGAACCACACCACCCACGTAGGCGAGGTTGACGAGACCGTTCGGCCGCGTCGCGTCGGAACGCAGGATCGACAAGAAATATGCGATGGGCAGCAGCAGCGCGGCGACGGGAAACGACGTTCGCACCACCTGCTTCCACCCGTCGCTGAGCTGGGCGCTGTCCACGAGCGACAGCGCGACGAGCGACAGGATGAGCAGCACACCGGCATGCGCATGTCCGGCGCGCCACAGGCTCCGTCGTAGCGGGTGGTCGTAGTACGCGGTCTGGGCGGTGATCCAATGCCACAGCAGGCTCGCGCCACCGAACACAACGGTGGGGAACACGATCAGCAGCACGCCGGCCACGCGAAGACTCTCGCTCGACATGTGAGTCCTCAGATCTTGAAGATGCTGATGTAGGTCGACGGGGTCTCCGCTTCGAAGTCGGTGTGCGTCGACCCGATCGAGGCGACGTATGCGTCACCCGCCTCCATGGATCGACCCTGATTGCGAAGACGGCCGGCGATCACGTACAGGAATTCGGTGTACGTGTGCTCGTGTGGCGTGCCGGTGTAGCCCTGCTCCGCCTCGACCAGCGCAAGCGTGTAGCCGTCGCCGGTACCGAGAATCTTGGCGCGGGCGTTGCCGCCTTCCCCCCAGGGCACCCACGGGGTGTCGGCTGCGATGTGAATGTCCCATCCGTCGAGTAGCGGAATCGTGGTCATCCTTCTTCCTCCCTCGGTATCTTTCCAGTGGTAAAATCTAGTTGCCAACGGCGAGATTGCAAGAGGAAGCGACCGATGTCACCAAAGCGACGGCCATACCATCACGGCAACCTCAGGCCTGTGCTGCTCGCCGCGGCGGTCGAGACCATCCAGGAGACCGGCGCCGCCGCGATGAGTCTGCGAGAAGTGGCACGGCGTGCGGGGGTGACCCACACCGCGGCGACGTACCACTTCGGCGACAGAGCGGGCCTCCTCGCTGCGGTCGCGGCCGAGGGCTACCACATACTCGCTGATGCTCTGCTCGCCGCCCGAGAGCAGCAGCAAAGCTTCCTCGAGATGGGGATCGCGTACGTCCGCTTCGCGATCGCGCATCCCGCGCATTTCGAGGTCATGTACCACCCTGCCCTCTACGACCACGACGATCCCGCGGTACAGGAAGCGAAACAGGAGACCGCCGCTCTCCTCTACGGAAGCAGCGACGCTAGCCAGGAGCAAATCGCCGCCGGAGTCGCCGCGTGGTCGATCGTGCACGGCTTCGTCACGTTGTGGATCAACGGCAACCTCCCGCCGCGGCTCGGCGACGATCCCGAAGCCGTCGCCCGCACCGTCGCCACACACCTCCAGGTGCCCCGACGGCAAGCATGACGACCGACTGTTCGGGTTACGCACCGGCGCGGGGTCAGGCAGGATCCTCGAGCATGACGCGGACGCCGAGGAGACGGATCGGGCGGCCACCCTCGAAGCGGCCGAGTACCGCGAGGGCCTTGTCGACCACGACCTGTGCCTCGGTCGTCGGCTCGGACAGCTTGCTGATCTTGGTGCGCGTGAAGAATGTCGCGGTGCGGACTTTCACCGCGACGTGCGTGATGCGCCGACCCAGCTCGGCGACGGATGCCGTGACCTCCTCGGCGAGCCGGGCCACATTGGCGGCCACGTCGGCCGGGTCGGCGAGATCGTGCTCGAACGTGACCTCTCGGCTACGCGACCGGGGCACATGTGGCTCGTCGACCAGAGGGGCGCGGTGGCCGCCCAGGCCGAGCAGCCGCAGGTACGGGCCGATCGTCGGGCCGAAGCGGCGGGCCAGTTCGTGGTGGTCGGAGGCAGCCAGCTCGGCGACGGTGACGATGCCGAGCTCGGCGAGGCGGGCCGCAGTCCGGGCGCCGATCCCGGTGATGGCGGTCACCGGCTCGGCGCCCATCTCGGGGAGCCACGTCTGGTTGGTCAGGCGAGCGACTCCGCCGGGCTTGGCGAAGCCGGTCGCCGTCTTGGCTTGGAGCCTCGTCTCGCCGATCCCGACAGCGCAGCTGAGCCCCGTCCCGGCCTGAACTTTGGCCTGCAGGTGGCGGGCGAAGCCTTCAGGGTCGGTCGTGCGCACGCCCACGCACGCCTCGTCCCAGCCCCACACCTCCACCACGCCGCCGAGTGACCGCAGCGTGGCCATCACCTGCGCCGACGCCGCATCGTACGCGGGATGGTCCGACGGAAGGAACACAGCGTCGGGGCACTTGCGGGCGGCTGTGCGCAGCGGCATCCCGGATCGCACCCCGCACGCCCGCGCTTCGTAAGACGCGGTCGCCACCACTTGACGCAGCCGCGTCGGATCGCCGTCGCCACCGACGACGACCGGACGGCCCGCCAGCGCCGGCCGCCGCAGGATCTCGACGGCGGCGAGGAACTGGTCGAGGTCGACGTGCAGAATCCAGTCACGCTCGTCCTTCGGATCGCGACGAAGATCCATCAGACCCAGATTTACCCGCACATGGCACCCAACCCGATTGTCACGCTCAGCCGTGCCGTGGCCGTAGCGATGGTGAACGGGCCGGACGCGGGCCGGCGCAACACGCAGTCGTTCGACCGAAGCGAAGACCACGGCCGGATCGTCATGATCAACAAGGCGTTCGCCACACAAACCCCGAAAGGAAGCCACAAATGGCTCTTTCTGATCAGTTGACCAATCTCGCTGCACGAGCCAAGGAGCTCGAGGATCGTGCCGCGGCAATGAAGACCAAGACGAAGTCCGACGTCGAGCAGGCCAGGAAGAACGCTCAGCAGGCCGCGCAAGCGCAAGCGGACGAGCTTCGCAAGAGTGCGGAGGCAAGCAAGGGCTCCATCTCGGCGTGGTGGGACAGCGTTCAGAAGTCGTGGAACGACCATCTCGCCGCTGTCCGCAAGAACGTCGACGACAAGCGCGCCGCCCACGACCTGAAGTCTGCGCAGCGAAACGCAGACCAGGCCGATGACGACGCCGCCTTCGCCATCGACTACGCGTATGCCGCCATCGACGAGGCCGAGTACGCCGTGCTCGACGCGCAGCTTGCGCACATGGAAGTCGACGATCTCACCAAGGAGTGAGCTCTCGTCGCGTTCCTCGAGGGCGACGCGCTCACACTTTGTGCGCGTCGCCCTGAGAGAGCGCATTTGATCCAGGAAGAGGACTCGATGACGCACACCGACCGCCGTCCTGCACGCCACCCGGTAGTTGTGGAGCAAATGGCTCAGCGCAGCAGAGACCTGCAGCTACGGATTGCAGATGGCATCACTGCTTTTGCAGGTTCGATGCGCTTCGTTTACATCCATGCCATCGTCTTTGCGCTCTGGATGATCTTCATCGAGTCGGATCCGTGGCCGAAGTTGACGCTGATCGTCTCACTCGAGGCCATCTTCTTGTCGACGTTCGTGATGATCGGCCAGAACCGGCAAGCAAGCTTCCAACAGGCCAAGGCCGACCATGATTTCGTGACTGGGGAGCAGGAGCTGCAGTCGAACACTGAGCTGACGCGCCAGATCCACGAGCTCACCACGGAGATCCACAACCACGTTGTGCACGGCACGGCCAAACCAGCCGTCGGCGGCTAGCCGGCTCGGAGATCGACGCGTGGCCCGAGGCATGAGCGTTCAGGCGGCGGACAGGCGCGGCGGTGCTGTCGATGACGAGGGCGGCCTTGCGCTCGACTCGCCCAGCGGGCGTATTGCCCTCCTCGCGACGGTCGCCGCCAGCGGCATGGCATCGCTGGATGCCACCGTTGTCAACGTCGCGCTACCTCACATAGGCAGCGACCTCGGCGCCGACGTCAGCTCGCTGCAATGGGTGCTGACGGGCTACCTGCTCTCGCTCGCCTCGCTGATCCTGCTCGGTGGTGCCCTCGGCGATCGCTATGGGCGGCGGAAGGTCTTCATCATCGGCACGACCTGGTTCGCCGGCGCCTCGTTGCTGTGCGGTGCCGCGCCGAATGTAGAGGTGCTCGTCGGTGCGCGTGTCCTGGAGGGTGTCGGCGCGGCATTGCTGACTCCCGGCAGCCTCGCCATCCTGCAGGCGAGCTTTCGCAAGAGTGATCGTGCCAAGGCAGTCGGTGCGTGGTCGGGACTCGGCGGGGTCTTCGGTGCAATCGGGCCGTTCGTTGGTGGCTGGCTCGTCGACGGACCCGGATGGCGTTGGGCATTCCTCATCAATGTGCCCGTGGCGGCACTCGTGGTCTTCTGCGCGCTGCGGGCGGTGCCAGAGACGCTCGATCCGCACGCTCCCCCTCACCTCGACATCGCCGGCGCTGGCATCGGCATTGTCAGCCTTGGCGCTGCAACCTGGGCGCTCACCGAGGCTGGTCCACGCGGCTGGACCGATCCCGCCATCGCGGTCAGCGCCTCGATTGCGGTGTTGGGCATAGCCGCCTTCGTGTTCCGAATGCTCCATGCCCGCAATCCGCTGGTTCCGCCCTCGCTCTTCAAGAGTCGCGAGTTCACCGTGACGAACCTGGCGACAGTGCTGATGTACGCCGCGATCGGCGTGACGTTCTTCTTGGTGGCCTACGAGCTCCAGGTTGGTGTCGGATGGTCGGCACTCGAAGCGGGCACCGCCCTGCTGCCGACAACCCTTCTCATGGTGTTGTTCTCTGCGAAGTCCGGAGAACTCGCACAGCGAATCGGACCCCGGCTCCAACTGACGGCAGGCCCGCTCATCGCCGCGTGCGGGCTGCTTCTTCTCGCGCGCATCGGCCCTGACGCGTCGTGGGCTCGGGACGTGCTCCCCGGGTCGCTCGTCTTCGGGCTCGGTCTCGTCACGTTCGTTGCGCCTCTGACCGCGACGGTCATGGGATCGGTGAGTCCCGACCACGTCAGCATCGCGTCGGGCGTGAACAACGCGGTTGCCCGAACCGCAAGCCTCGCTGCCCTCTCAGTGATCCCGGTGGTGTCCGGCCTCTCCACGGCAAGCGGCGCGATCGAAGTCACCGACGCCTTCCGCTTCTCTCTCGTGCTCGCGGCCGCCCTTGCGGCCGCGGCCGCACCGGTCTGCTTCGTTGGTCTCAGTACTCGCGTCCACATCCGGGCATCGGCGCGACGGACGCACTGCGCCATCGACGGCCCCCCCGTCCAGCCTGACCCCGAGCTGTGTCCCGTAGCACACGCGAGTGCGTGATGTGCGCTGCGCTGTTGTTCAGCACGCTGTACCGGACCAAGAGATTCTGAGAAAGGAACGGTTCGGTCATGCACAAGCCAAACAAACTCCTCGAGTCCGATGTTCAAGAGGAGCTCGACTGGGATCCTCAGCTCGACGACACCAGGATCGTCGTATCGGCGAACGACGGGAAGGTGACCCTGACCGGTTCGGTGCCCTCTTACTTCGAGGTGACCCGCGCCGGCGATGACGTCTACCTCGTCGGTGGCGTCACCGAGATCGACAACCAGCTTCTGGTCGGCCTGCTCGGGGACGCGATCACGGACGCCGACCTCGAGACGGCAGCCGCGGCCGCCCTCGACGCCGACAAGTTCGTTCCCAAGGGCGCCGTCACTGCAGAGGTCGTCGAGGGTTGGGTCACGCTGAGCGGCGACGTTCGGCATCACTTCCAGCGGCAGGCGGCAGAATTTGCGGTCCGGCGGGTCGACGGAGTGCTCGGCATGACCGACAAGATCGCGATCTCGAGCGATCCCATTCCGAGTGACGTGGCCGACCGGATCCAGAAGGCCTTCAAGCGCAACGCGATCATCGACGACTCGATGATCGAGGTGTCGAATGTCGGGTCCACGATCTACCTGGACGGAGCAACCAGCTCGTGGGCAGCGCGGCGAGAGGCCGAAGAGACCGCATGGGACGCTCCCGGAGTGGGCGAGGTCATCGACCGACTCAACGTCGTGTAATAGCGCGATCAGCGCACGCGTGCAACAAGGGCTCAGGTCAGCCGGACGTCTGACGACTTGAGCTCTTTCGCGTACCGCCTGTGCGCACCCGTCGCGCAGCGGGACGCGCACATTGTCGACTCACCGACGGATTTCGTTGGCTGAGCGGACACAGACACGTTCCCGGCCACGTCTGTGTCCGCTGAGCGACCGATCTGGTGGCTGAGTCGACACAGACGCGACGACCGTGCCGTCCGTGTCGACTGACCCAGGTGGTTTGGTGGCTGAGTCACAATGTGCAGTTGTAGACGTCCGCGCCGTCGTCGATCACTGATTTCCCAGGACGCAATCGAGAACGTCTTCCGCGCCCTGCGGCCTCCCTGCTTGGTGCTTCGATCGTCTGGCGATCAGCCTGGGCTAGAGGCCTTGCTGCTCGATCCAGGTGAGTGAGTGTTCGGCGACTTTGTCTAAACCCCCCCCGGCTCGCCGTCACTCGGTTCGTCGGCCTCTGCTCGGTGCAGAACGTGCCGCAACGCCATGCCTTCCCGCGACCGAGCAGAGCTGAGCGATCGCCATCGGTCACATGACTGTATGGATTGATCACAGTCGTTTGCCCGAAGCGTGGGGTGCTCGATGTCGGGATACTCCGCTTGTGACGTCCCGCAGAGCTGCCTCGGCTGGTGCTGTGTCCCCTCGCCGCCAGCCGGGGAGCGCGGGTCCATTTCGAGCAAGGGAGTGAACGATGCTTCGCCGCAGACGAGACCTGGAGACAACCTCAGCCGACGAAACCGATCGGCTCCAAACGTTTCACAAGTGGGTGGTCAGCCTTCCGTGGGTCGTCGAGCGACCGTACGAGCCCGGCACGCCGGGTGTCCGGTGCTTCGCCGTCGACTGCGCGCCGCTTGGACGCCGGGGGGTGTGGTTGCTCACTGGGCTGCCAGCTGACTCCGACACCGCCGGCCCCGTCGCCGTCGTCCTTTCCGCAGAGGCCGCAGTCGATGCCCAGGAGCTCGGTTGGGCGCGGATCGTCGCGCTGGTCGCCGATCGCGACGCTCTGGTGGTCTTCAACAGCGACGCAATGGACAGCTACCACAAGGTCGAGGCTCTGGTGCTCACCGCGTACGGCAATGCGATGTCTCGAGGTTTCTGAGATGTCACAAGCCCAGCAGCGCGACGAACGTTTCGTTCGGCCGGAGATCCTGTCGTCGTGGCGGGAGTCGATGGCGGCCGGGCTGCGGCGTGAAGATGTCGTCCCTCACTTCGAAGGCACAGGCGATCCTCCTGCCGAGCTGCTGGGCGCAGGGCTGCCAGTCGCGGACCGACTCGGTTTCGATCTGCGTGGTACCGACATCAGCGTCCTACTGAGCGACGCTGACGCGTGCGTCGTGGCACGCACTACGCCGAGTGATGAGCAGCGAGAGCAGCTCGATGCGCTGTCGTTGAGCCCGGGCTACTGCTGGAGTATCAGCGCCGCGGGGACGACCGCCTTGGGAATCGTGTCGAGCAGCCACTGCCCGGTGATGGTCGACGCGGCCGAGCACTTCATGGATGCGATGTCGGTCATGACGACGGCATCAGCACCGATCTTCGACCCGAGAACCGGACAGCTCGTCGGCGCGCTGACACTGGTCTGCCCGGCTGCATCGACGAACGCGCTGCTGCTACTCGTCGCTCGACGCGCGGCGCGCGAGGTGGAGCACCGGCTGTTGGATGGAGGTTCCGCCCGAGAACGATTGCTCGACGAGCACTTCCTGCGGGCGCGACGGGGTGCCCGCGCTCCACTGGTCGTCGTCGGTGAGAGGACGATCTTGATGAATGCCGCGGCGTCGTGCATCCTGACCAATGAGGACCAACCGCGGCTGTGGGCGCTCGCCGAGCAAGCAATCAAGGTCGGTGGGCGCGACACCCCGACGTTCGTGTCGTCCGACGGTTCAGCGCTGGTGGCAACCGTCGAGATCGTGCGTGACGGCGGCGACGTCGCCGGTGCGATCCTTCGCCTGCGCCCAAAGGGTGTCAAAGCCGACGACACCGGCACAGACAGGCGTCACCTCCGGCCTCCACGGCAGCCTACGTTCGGGTGGGCCAGCCTCACCGAGACCGAGCGCTTCCTCGCCGAGCTCATCGCCGATGGGCTGACCAACAAGCAGGCAGCCGCTCGCTTGTTCGTCTCGCGGCACACGATCGACTCACACCTGCGACACATCTTCCGCAAGCTCGACATCAACTCTCGTGTCGACCTTGCTCGACTGGTTGCGGTGCACAACGCACAGTCCGCAGATGCACACGTGCATGCGTGATGCAACGCGCACCAACCCTCGTCATCGTCAGACAAATCCACAAGAAAAGGAGACAACCGTGATAGTTACAAATCCCTTCAGCCCCGGCACATGGTCCCGCGATCAGATCGACAATGTCAGCAGCGGCTGGTGGGTGTTGGCCGTCACCGGCGCCATCAGTGCCATTGCCGGCGGCATCATCCTGGCCACCGACTGGACAGTTGGTGACCTCGCCGTCTTCGTGGGGCTACTGCTCATCTTTCGCGGCCTCTTCATGATGCTCAGCGTCCCGATCGATGGAGCCGTTCGCGGCTGGTCGATCGGGCTCGGGTTGATCGAGGTCCTGGTCGGGTTCGCCGTGCTCGTATGGCCGGGGCCGACGCTCCTCGTCGTCGCCTTCGCAATCGGCTGGTACGTCTTGTTCAGCGGCATCATGACCATCGCAGGGTCGATCAGCGGCCGCGGGGTGCTTCCGTACTGGGGGCTCATGCTCGCGTTCGGCATCCTCGAAACCGTCTTCGCCTTCTGGCTGCTCGCCCGGCCAGGGCTCACGCTCGTGGCGGCCGTTCTGGCCATCGGTTTGTGGGCGATGATCTACGGAGTGGTACAGATCGTGCTGGCGTTCGAGATCAAGAACCTGCCCGCACGCGCAGACCGGGCCGCAAGCGACCTGGATGCTGTGACATCACCGCGGCGACTCGAATCCGCCGCAGGGTGACGTCGCGCTTCGTCGGCGAAAGGGGTTGCTGATGCTGCTCTCGACCATCGTTGTACCGCTCGACGGGTCCGAGTTCGCCGCCAAGGCAATCCCTGCCGCCACCGCGATCGGGACCGCTGCCGGCGCCCGGCTCCACGTGGTCGGCCTCGCACGTGACGATACCGAGCTCGTGTGGGTGTATGACCATGTGCACGACTGGGCGAACCGGATCCCGGCCGCTGTTCTGTCCGGGGTCGACGTGATCGTCGACCCCGACCCGGCCGCGGTGCTCCTCGAGCGGACCGAAGACGCCGGCACTGTTCTCTGCTTCGCAAGTCATGACCGCATGCCCATCGCGGCCAAGGTGGTGCACGCCGTTGGCTCGGAAGTGATGGCCCGCGGCGACACCCCTTCCTCGTAGTTGGCGCGAACGCTCCCGCGAGCGTCGGCCCAGGGGACGTCGTCGTGGCCCTCGATGGCGTGCACGATCCACAGCCCGTGCTCGCAACTGCGATCGACTGGGCTCGCGCGTTGAAAGCGACGCTGCGAGTCGTGACCGTGTACGAACCGGTGCTGCCCGATCTTCGTCGACCAACCCACTTCACGCGCGGTCACGGTCCCCCTGGCGATCCGGACGAGTACCTCGACGCAATGGCGCAAGAAGCCGAATCCAGCGGGATCTCGACCTCGAAGACGTCGATCGCCGATCCGATCAGCGCTGCGGCTGGGCTCGAGCAGCACCTCGAACAACATCCGGCCAGCCTCGTCGTCCTCGGCGGAGCGCAGAAGAGCGCGCACCTCGGCGCCGGGACCGTTCGTGCTCTCCTCCGAGGTGCGGCGGTGCCTCTACTGGTCGTCAACCACAGCAAAACGGCGCTCGTGGCCGAGGCAGGAGGGGAATGATGTCGACCTACGGACCACCCTGGAAGCTTGGACTGATCGGCGCGGTCGCGATCGTCGCGGGCGTCGCCCTGTTGCGCCTCGACTGGACATTGGCTGCTCTCGCCGCGTTCACAGCCATGTTGTTCATCGCACGCGGTGCACTCCATGTGGTGACGACCTCGTTCGAGGGCGTCGCCGGCGGGCTCGCGACCATACAGGGGGCGGTCGAGATCGGCGTCGGCCTCCTGCTCTTGGCTTGGCCTGATCCGACGCTGTTCATCGTCGTCATCGTCGTAGGCGCTACGGCCATCGTCCAAGGAGCAGTCGACGCGGCCCTCGTGCTTGCGACCCGCGCTGATCGACCTCGATGGATGAGCCGATTCCGGTTCGCCGCCGACCTCGGCCAGGTCGCAGTCGGCGCGGTGCTCATTCTCCTTCGGAACGGAACCGTGCGAGCCGGAGCGTCGACGCTGGGAGCGCTGGCCGTCCTCGCCGGCGGTGTCGAGCTGTTCACTGCCATCGGTCGGTCGCGCTCCGAAGTCACGGCTCCGGCACCGGCTCGTGCGGTTCGTGTGACTTAGGTCGTGAACGACGTGTTCGTGGCCGCATGAGTCTCAGACCTCGCCGCGCTTCTTCATCACCTCCAGCGAGATCCAACCGGGCAGCATGACCGCCCAGTACGTGATCAGCCTGTAGATCAACACTGCGGGTGTCGCCACTGCGATGTCGACACCGATTCCGGTGAGTCCGGCGATCATGGCCGCTTCGATCGCGCCTACCCCGCCTGGGGTGGGCGCGGCGCTGCCAACGGCGGACGCGCCGAAGTACACGGCTCCCAGGGCGCCGATCGCCGGGAGCGGTCCGAAGGCGCCGAGCGCAACGACCAATGCGACGAAGTCGGTCGCCGTGTGCCCGAAGGATCCACCCAAGATCAACAACAACCGACTCGGACTCTTTGCCACCTCGACGAGGCTCTGTCGGACGCCCTTGAGGAACGGCAGAACCTTGTCGCGGAACAACTTCCGGCCCTTGGAAGACGCCATGACCAAGCCGAGGACGACGAAAACGATGGTCACGATCACGAGCAGCGTGCTGGAATCCGCGAGAGAGAACGAGAAGTCACTCGTTCCACGCCCCGCCCAGACGACGAACAGCAAGATCAACACCACGGTGAGGAACTGGTCTGCAACCGTGCTGACGCCGACCGCAGCCGCGGCCGCTGCAGGGTCGATTCCTGCCCTTTGGAGGTAGCGAGCGTTCACGCCCATTCCGCCCACGTTGTTGGGGGTCACTCGATTCATGAACGCGGCCGCCATCTGGCATCGATAGGTCGCACCGAACGGCAGATGCTGAGCGCACGCTCCCATCAGCTGGAGCGTGGAGAACACGTAGAGCAACAGCGTGAGGGGCACCATGGCGACGACATACAGAGGTGAGATCGCTCGCAGCGCATCGACGGTGTCTCCGGCATTCGCCAGCGTCGGCAGCAACACCCACATCCCGACGAACGCAGCGAGCACGGTGAGAACCGTTCGGGGCCGGACGCGCTCGAGGTGCGCGAGCTCGACCTCCTCGGTCCCGGTCGCCGCAGACACCTCGGAACGCAGCTCGCCGAGCAGCTTCCGATTGCCACGCAACCGATGCTGCGTCTCCCGGCTGAGCGCCAAGGGTTGGAGTTGGGGAAGTGCCTCGGCGGTGCGTTCGCCGCCGAGTGCGGACACCGCCGTCGAGACCGCGGTCAGATGATGTGAGCAATGTCATCGACACGAGCGCCTCGGCAACGTCCTGCGCGCGGTGCACTGGAGGGCCATCGACTTCGGCATCCTGGAACCCGGTCAGCCAGATGTCGCCACGGGCGTCAACGAGCACATTGCCGGCGCTCAGCGCGCGGTGATCGATGTGGTGGTCGTGGAGCGCGCCGACTGCTTCCCAGAACGACCGCAGGATCTCATCGGTGACAGCGGATACTTCGAGCGAGTCCAGCCACTGACCGCTGATCCAGTCGCTGGCCTCCATGACGCTGCCTGATCCGACAGCTCGTAGCACCTTCACGTCAGGCACGCGCACGCCGCCACGCGCTGCCCACATCGACATGAACACGTCATGTTCCGCGTCCTGGCGCAGGGACGTGAAGATCTTCCGCTCCGCCCCGACGCCACGCAGACGCAGCACGTTGTAGAGGCGGTACAGGACGTCGCGGCGGCGGTCCTCCTCGTCGTGCACGGTCACATGCAGATCTGGACCCTCTGCTGCGGTCGCTCGATATTCGAGGCTCACAGATCGCCGGCTCGCGATCTCGCGCAGGGTGGTCACGGGCAATCCCGCGGCTGCCATCGCATCCGCGACATCTGCGCCGCGTGGACTACGGTCCGGGCCGCCGATGGCAAGAAGGACCGCTGAACCGGCGGCGATACCGGCGATGATCGCGAACATCAGGTCGAGCGCCAGGATCCCGCTCGTCCCGACTCGGAGCAGCGCGACGAAGAGCACGACGATCCAAAGCGCGCGCCGCCACCGACGCGATGCCCAACCGCCGGCCACGGTGACTGCGGCGGCCAGCGCAGCGATGTACGCCGCACTTGGGAACGATGTGTGCGCCAGCCAGCTCTCCGTCTCTGCGTTCAGACGCCACGAGCGTGGATGAGCGTTGTCCAAGGCGAGTGTGCCGGCCAGTGCAGTGAGGGCAATGGCCACGACCGCAGCCGCGATCATCCCGAAGAAGAGTCGAAATCGCCTGCCCACGAGAAGAACGACCGCGAGCGCGACAGGCGCGACAACCGCTATGACCTGCGTGAGCCCGACCATCGCGTCCCGAATTCCCCGTGGAAGCGAGCTGACAGTGTCGAGGAAGCCAGACTGGACGTTCGCGACACCATCGCGGTAGGCAGCTGCCACGAAGTACCCGATGACCAGGAGTACGAGCGCACCGATCAGCCGCACGACGTCCGACGGGCTTCGCACGTACCCCGTGCGAGGGAACTCGTCGATGCGTGGCGCGACGATGGCAGTCGGCGTTGCGGATCCAATCGCCCGCTCAGAGGCTGTCGTCACCGCGCTGCCCCCACCACTCAAGCCACGTTACGACTGGACCTCTCGAGCGGGCTCGAGTCCTGACGGCAACGTTGGTGCACTGGCATCCGCTTCCCCGCGGGGGTGAACACTCTGTTGAGTGGACGGCACGAGCGCCTGAGCTCGGGGTCTGCTTGCATTGATCGCACACGCGAGGAGTCGACATGGGTGACGAGATCCAGTCCGGCGAACCCAACGAGCTTCTCAGCATCGAGGAGGCCGCTCGCCTGCTGGAAGTTGTGCCGGACCGCATCAACATCATGATCGAGGAAGGTTTACTCGTACCGGCGGACACCGCTGGAGAACCTCGGTTTCCCCGCGGCGAGGTGCTCGCGGCGCGAGAGCTCGGCGGCTGATCGCGTCCGATGGCCGGACTCGCCATCATCACGGAGGCCTGCATCGATGTGAAGGACCGCGCTTGCGTCGACGTCTGCCCGGTCCAGTGCATCTACGAGTTCGATCCGGACGGCAACGTCCTGTTCTCGGAAGTGGAAGCGGGCAGCGGCATCAGGGAGAACACTCATACGCCGAGCCCTGACGCGATCGCTGTCTTCGGCGACGGCATTCTCTACGTGAACCTCGAAGAGTGCACGTCCTGCACCGCGTGCTACCAACCGGACGTCTGTCCGGTGGGTGCGATCTATTCTGAGGAGCACCTCCCCGACGGCTCAGCGACGTCCGCCAAGTACAACGCCGAGGACCCGAACAAGGGCCACGACCACACCTTCTTCGTCGAGCACAGCCGCGAAGTGTTCGCTGACTGACAGCAACGTTCAACGGTGCACCGAGCAATAGAGCTTGTCCTCGAACTAGTGCTCGCTCTGATCCTGTGCTGGCTCGCGTTGCTGATCGTGCTGTGGCGGCTCCGTCCCGGTGAACGGGTTGCGGGCGAGGCACTGCGCGCGGTTCCAGACGTCGTCCGCCTCACGCACCGCCTCGCTCGTGATCAGTCCCTTCCGCGACGGCTACGGGTCTGGCTCTGGCTTCTGCTCGCGTACCTGGCGTCGCCCATCGATCTCGTACCCGACTTCATCCCCGTGATCGGCTATGCGGACGACGCCGTCATCGTGATGCTCGTACTCCGAGCCGTCGCTCGGCAGGCTGGTCCTGAGGCCATCAGACGACACTGGCCGGGGACGCCTGACGGCCTGACGGCCGTCCAACGCTTGGCCGGAACCACGTGACCGAGGCCGGCGGCCGCAGCCAACGGGCCGCGAGCCCGTCGTCGCCAGCGCCCTCGCGCTGTCGGACCAACGACAACGACTACCTCGGCGCCGGCGTGCCCACGTGGACCACCCAGACGCTTCAGAGCTGGCTCGACCGGAACTGAACGGGCGACTGCACCTGCCGGCAACGACAGCCCAATGCGGTCACAGTGGGCGAGCTCGAGGCGGGTGCCGCTGCCGTCCGGGTGCAGGTTGATCTTCCGCACCATTGTGGCGGCTCACGGTTCGACCCCGCGCACCCGGAACCGGCGCCACCGCGCATCCATACCCTGCCCATCGAGCGATTGACTGCGACCGTCCCGGATCGGCAGCATCGTCCAGATCCCGAAAGCGATGCGGACGCGCTCGGGGATGAAGGTGGCGTGGGTCTCGTACACCGTTCGGCCGTCGACGCGCCAGGCCACGGAGGATCTGCTCCGGTCGAGCGTGATCTCGCACGCGTGAAGCCGGGTGAAGTCGTCATCGAAGTCGTCGTACGGCGACTCGACCACGTGGAAGAACGGCTCACCTGCTCCGCCACCGCCCAGCTGCTCGTGCATCGCGAACACGCGGGTGGAGGTGCCGAAGACCGAGAAGACGGGCTTGCTCGCGTCGAAGTCGAAAGCCTGGAAGGCGGCCATCCCCCGACGGAAGTCCGCCGGTTCCCCACCGATGTTCTTGACCGCGAGGTCGGCAGCGAACGTCGCTGTCCGATCGGGGGGCAGCTCGAACTGGGCCTCGAGAAGATGAGATACTTGGCGCTGTCAGCGGTCTGGAACGTGTCGTGCGACAGCGAGAAGCGCGGGATCGTCACTTGCACCACGCCCTCGCCGACGACCAGCTCCGCATCAGGGTCCAGCGGGATGTGCTCGGCGCCCGTCGGTAACGGCAGGCGCGCCCGGGCTCCAGTGTGCCTCGTCGAGGTCCGGCCCACTGAGCTCGTCGTACGGAACGAAGTCATCGTGCGCGGCGGCTGCGGCCTGCGTCTCAGGCGTCACGGCTTCCGCCCCCAACGTGGATCGACGTCACGCCCTCGAGGCATGAATGCATGAGCATGCACTTCCATTTCGGTTCCTCTCCTTCGTAAACAATGGAGCTGAGGTGAGGTGAGGTGCGGCATCGACCGCTCTCCGACGTCAGGCCTCGCCGCGGGCCGCGTGTCGGCAATGTCGCGTTACGAGGACCACCGCCCGCATCTTGGGGGATTCATGTTGGCCGCTGGCAAGATCGGCGGCTGCTGTGCGTCTGCTCGCGGTCTCCGGTCGGGACGAAGGTTCAGCGCGACGAGCGCGGTGGCCGCGATCAGCGCTGCGATGACGAGGACGGCGTTACCGAGGCCGTCGGCTGTGGCCGTTCGTAGCTCTTCGCCGGCCAGTCCGTTGGTGCCGGCGTTGGCTACGGCAACAAGAACGGCGAGGCCTACGGCAGCGCCGATCGACGTGCTCGTTGAGGCGATGCCCGACGCGACGCCTTGTTCCTCGGCCGACACCCCGGTCCCGGCGGCGATGAACATCGTGGTGAACACGATGCCGTCGCCGATGCTGATCGCGATCAGTCCGGGGATCAGCGCGGCATAGGAGCCTTCGGCAGACATTGTCAGGCCGAGGGATACGGCCCCCAGCGCTCCGACAGCGAGCGCGGCGATCAGCGTTGACCGGAGGCCGAAATGTGTCGCCAGCTGACCGGCCAGCGCCGAACCGGCGACCACGATGGTGGTCGGCAGCAAGAACCCGATGCCCGTCTCGAGGGCGTCGTAGCCCCGCACGTCCTGGAGATAGATCGTGAGGAAGTAGAGGACCGAGCCGAATGTCGCCCAGAACAGAAAGGCGATCCCGACGGCGGTGCCGAGGTTCCGGTTCCTGAGCAGGCGCGGGAAACGAGAGGGTCGCCGCTTCGCCGCTCGATGATGACGAGCGCGGCCAGCAACGCCAAGCTGGCTGCCGAGCTGGCCACGACAGCGGGCGAACCCCAACCGAGGTTCGGGCCTTCGATGAGCGCGAACAGGAGCAGCGTGACCCCGAGGGTGGCGCAGAAAGCGCTGGGAAGATCGAGGCGGCGTCCCGGCTCGCGCTCGCGGTCGGCGGGTATGAGCGCGAACGCCAGCAGGAGTGCTGTGACGGCCAGCGGCACGTTGACAAAGAACACCGCCTCCCAACCGAGGGTCTGGGTGAGCACGCCGCCGAGTAGTACGCCGACCACGAGGCCCGCCGCGCCCGCCGCCCCCCAGACCGCGACCGCCCGGTTGCGCTCGCGGCCCTCGGCGAATGTGGTGTTGACGAGCGAAAGCGTGGCGGGAAAGACGAACGCCCCGCCGAGACCCTGGACGGCGCGGGCGCTCAGCAGGAATCCCGGTGCCGACGCGAGCCCACCCGCGAGAGACCCGCCGGCGTAGAGCGCGAGACCTGCCACGAGGATCCGGCGCCGGCCGAGCACGTCCGCGGCACGACCACCGAGCAACAGAAACCCCGCGGACGCCACCGCGTAGGCGCTGATCACCGCTTGGAGCGTCTGCTCCGAGAAGCCCAGGTCGTGACCGATCTCAGGCAGCGCCACCACCACGATGTACTGATCGAGTGAGACGATCAGCATTGTGAACGCGAGCAGCGCCAGCGTCGCGGTGGGGCGGCGCTGCTCCTTGTGTTGAGAGGTCTGCTGGCCTCCGGTGATCGAACTCATCAGTGAACCTTCCGGCTCGGAACCACCGTCCAATCGGTTCCGTACTGCTACGACGATTGGCGAAGGCCGGATATGTCGGTTCCGCAGGCGTTTCCCGAGAAACTCCGCGACGCGCTCGCGTGGGCGCACGACAACGGGGACTTGGGCATCCCAATCATCTTGTCGCTCTAGCGATCCCACTTCGCTGAGCGTCTGGCGCGGGCCATGCGATAGCAGGTGGGTGGGCGCTCGGGCCCGCGTCGGTCCTCGTCAGACGGCCGTGGAGCACGAGGGCCCAGGCGAGGCAGCCGAAGGCCACCGTGCTCGCGACGGCGCGAACAACGTTCCAGGCGATCCAGCGGGTCTCGTGGAAGTTCTCGCGAACGGCCGTGACGTCAGAGATCCGGTCCGGGCTCCCGGCCGCTTTGAGGTCGTCGTTGAGCGGGAGGTGAACAGCGATCGTGATGATGACCACCACGAGATAGAGGGCGGCGGCCGCGATCACCCAGGGCAGTACCGAGCGGCTGTCAGGCTTCAGGTAGAGGACACCTGCTGTCCCGCCGAAGATGAGAGCGCCGAAGAAGCTCAGCATGAACAACGGGTTGATGATCGCCCGGTCGATCGCCTGGAACGCCGTGACGAACGTGCGGTCGTCGGTTCTGCTCAGCCCGCGGATGATGGTGTGGGCATAAAGACCGAACACGCCCGCCATGAGGCCGGTGGTGATCGTCGCGCCGAGCAGCGAGACGGCCTGGGCGGATTTGAGGCTCACGTCGTTACCCCGCGTGCCAGACGCCCGTACCAACCGCGTCGCGCGCGTAAACGCTGAAGTCTCGGGGCTCGCGGCCCAACGCCCGCTGCACGCCGTCGGTGACGTACGCGTTGTGGCCCAGGACGTCGCTGAACAGGTATGTGAGGAAGCCCACGAACTCGGCGGGCACCCCCTGGTCCGTCGCGGCGGCGGCGTACTCGTCGACCGAGATCGGCACGTACCGGATGTCGCGGCCCGCCACCCTGGCGATCTCGTCGACGGCGTCCGCGAAGGTCATCAGCCTCGGGCTGGTCAACTCGTAGACCTCCCCGATGTGACGGTCGTCGGTGAGCGCCGCTACCGCGACGTCGGCGATGTCGTCGGCGTCGACGAACGGCTCGGCCTGGTGGTCGGCCGGCAAGGCCACCTCGCCGCTCTGGATGGGTCCCACCAGGAAGTCAATCTCGCTGAAGTTCTGCATGAACCAGGCGCAACGCACGATGGTCACGTCGGCGCCGGTGTCCTGCATGGCCCGCTCGGCGCGTTGGGCCTCCACCTCGCCGCGGCCGGACAAGAGCACGAGTCGCCGCACACCCTGCCCCAAGGCCACCTCGGCGAGCGCCTGGACCGCCTCCGCCGCACCAGGAACGGCCAGATCGGGATAGTACGACACGTACGCGGCGCCCACTCCCTGGAGCGCCGGCGTCCACGTCGTCCGGTCCTCCCAGTCGAACGGCACGTCCGCCGAACGCGACCCGACCCGCGTCGGGATGCCGCGCGCCGCGAGCCGCTCGACGACGCGGCGACCCGTCTTGCCCGTCCCCCCGAGCACCAGGATGGGCTTCATGTATGAACTGTTGGCGGTCATCGATACTCCTTATGACGGTGTCGAGGGTCGGTCTGTGGACGCCTCTTTCGCCTTTTTCGAGCGCGTCGACGATGCCGAGCCAACCCACGAAGTGCTCGTCGGCGCCGGAGGGCGTGCGGAGCCTCCCGGTGATCGGCTGGCGGTCGAGATGCACCTCGAGCTGCACGCTCATCGCACCGTCGTCCTCGTCGCGATCGTGGTCGTCCACTGCTGAGAGCATGCGGTCACGTCGCGGCTGATGCGTCGGGGAACTCACCGATCTGGTCCCTGAACTCGGGTCGAACCGGCTGCCTCGGGGAGGTCAACCGTCGCCGGTCGGGATCCCCCCCACCATGGCCCTCGCGAGCCTTGCCCGGCTGGTGATGCCGAGTTTGCGGTAGATGTGGCCGAGGTGGGTCTCGATGGTCTTGCGCGTCACGTAGAGCGCCTGTGCGATCTCGGGATTGCTCTGCCCCTCGGCCGCCAGCTCGGCGACACGACGCTCGGAGGCGGTCAACGCACCCCACCCGGTGGCTGCCGGCGTACTCGAGCGCCCGCCGACGGCGCGCAGTTCCGTGCGCGCCCGCCCGGCTACGGCATTGCCGCTGCATTGCGTGGCGAGCGCGAGGGCCTGCTCGAGCGCCGGTCGAGCCTCGGTCCGACGGTTCGCTCGACGGTGCGCCGCGCCCAGGTCCGTGAGGGCGCGGGCATGCTCGAGTCGAGCAGACGAGCCAGCCAGCACCTGGACGGCCTCCTCCAGTCCAACCAGCTGATCTTCGCGGTCGGCGGTCAGCGCCACCGCTCGCAAGGCCACGCCGATTCCGCTCGGAACTCCCCAGCGGCGCGCCCGCTCGAGGTCGTCCCGCGCCATCTGCTGCGCCCGCCCCCTGTCCCCCAACGTCGACAAGGCCAGGGCCGCGTGTGATCGCCAGCGCGACGCGAGCGGGCACGCGATTCCCCACAGCTCGTCGCGCCGGCCGAACTCGAGCAGATCGTCGACGCCGTGCGGCAGCCTGCCCTGGGCGATCTGGACCAGCCCGCGCGCTTCCAGCAGGAAGTTGCTCGTCGGTCCCGGCGGGATGTCCTGTCCGAACCCGCGGTCGCGCAACTCGCGGTCGGCGAGGTCACCCTCGCCGCCCTCGATCAGGGCGGTAACGAGGACGGCGAGCACATACGGGACCCCAAGCCGAATACCGTGCGAGGTGAGCAGCTCGAGCGCCGTCCGCGCGTCGGATTCGGCCCGTGCCACCGCGCCCCGGCGGAGCGCGACGCTTCCTTGGCGGCCCGCCAGGTAGGCCAGCACCGGGATCGCCGACTGTTCCCGGGGCCTGACCAGCAGCTCCTCGACGTACGCATCGGCGACATCCAGCGCGTTGGCGGCGATCAGTCCAATCGTGAGGTCGTAGGCGAGGCCGAGGCCGACGACGCCAGCGTTCTGGTCGGCCACGAAGCGCCCGTCGGCGAGCACACCCTCGAGCACAGCGGCCGCGTCACGCGCCGTCTCGGCGGCCCGGCTCCGGGTACATGCGAGGCTGGCTAGGACCAAGCGCTCACCTGGCGTCGACCCGTCGACGCCGGCGTGTCGCTCCACCCGTCGCGCCGCCCTGCTGCGCGTCTCGAGGCTGGCCTGCAGGGCGTGCGTCAACAGCTCCCCCTCAAGCTGCAACGCCAGCTCGCCATGCCCGGGCTCCACGAGGTCGACCGCCGCCTCGATCGCGGCGACCGCGCGCTCGGCGTTGCCCGACAGTGTCAGCGCGACGGCCAACCGACGCACGGCGATCGCCATTTGCTCCGGGTCGTCGCTCAACTCGACGGCCTGGCTGAGGTGGGTGACCCCCTCCGATGCGCCGAGGCGCAGCTCGGCGGAGCCGAGCTCGAGGAGCACATCCCGCCGCGACTCCGGAGGCGGCGGTTCCAGCGACGCCCGTTCGAGCCACGCGACGGCCGCGCACGGGGCGCCCCGGGTCAGCGCGTCCGCAGCCACCCGGCGCAGGAGCTCGACCCGCCCTGCGTCACCGATCGGGTCGGCTTCGACGACCTGGGCGGCGATGCGCTCCTCGGTCGCGCCGGATGACGCGAGGGTCCGGGCCGCCCGGGCGTGGGCGGCGGCCAGCTCGCGTGGACCGATGTCCGCCCGGACGGCCTCGCCGACGATCGGATGGGCGAACTCGAGCCGGCCTCCAGGACGGAGGATGTCGAGGGCGACCAACTGGTCTGCGACCTCTGCCGCCTCGGCGCCGAGCTCGGCCATCGCCGCGGTCTCGGCGAGGGTGGCGCCGTCGCCCAGCACCGCGACCGCTCGCACGAGCGCCGCCGCTGATGCGGGCGCACCCGACAGGCGGAGCAAGACCGCTTCGGTGACCGCGGTTGGGGCGACGCGCCCCACGAGCTCGGCTCCACCACCACCTCCACCTGTGAGCCCCTTCGCCGCGGCCTCCCGCAGGAGGGCCTCCAAGAAGAACGGGTTGCCACCGGTCGCGTCGCAACACGCCCTCACGAAGTCGGCACCGACCGTCCCCAAACGGTTCGCGCACAGCGTCGCCGTCGCGTCGAGGCTCAGTGGCTCGAGACGTAGCACGGTCGTTTCCGGGCTGGCCTCGAGCCGGGCCACATCAGTCGGCTTCCCCGCGGCGCGGGTCGATGCCAGAACGACGACGCGCAATCCGTCCAGGCGAGGCGCGAGGTAGTTCAGGAACCGCAGCGATTCCGCGTCGGACCAGTGGAGATCGTCGACAGCCAGGGCGACCGGCGCCGCCGTCGGCGAGGTTGTTGATCAGCCAGTAGAGACCGTGCAGCATCGAGAAGGAGCGATCCGCCGAGTAGGACGACTGCTCCACGCCGATCGTGGTGAAAAGCGGTTCGGAGAGAGCCGCCGCGCCCGCGAACAGCTCGTCGTCGCCAGCCGGGCTCCGGCCCGCGACGACGGGCTCCAGCAGCTGCCGCACGCACCCGTACGCGAAGTCGCGCTCGAGCTCTGTGGCGCGCGCTCGGAGACAGGTGAAGCCGGCGTCGGCCGCGGCGTCACACGCCGCTCTCAGGAGACTCGTCTTGCCGAGCCCGGCCGCAGCTTCGACGACCAGAACCTGACCGCGACCCTGTGCGGTGTCGGTGAGCGCGTCGCCGAGCACGCGGAACTCGTGCTCTCGCTCCAGCAGTGTCGCCGCAACCTCGATCACTCGGTCCGTCGCAGCACCTCGCAGACATCGTCACCCTACACGGAGCCCGCACGCGATAGGGCCGGTCCCGCCGTGGGGAAGGACGACCGGATGGCGCTCGCCGGGACGAGCATGGCCGGGCGCTGACGATCAGGCGAGGCTGGCGCCGCCGTCGATGGTGAGCGTGGTCCCTGTGACGTACTCGTTCGACATCAGGAAGAGGATGGCGTCGGCGATCTCTTCGGGCTGCGCAACACGTCCGAGCGGGACGCGCTTGGCCATGGCCTTTAACACCTCCTGTCGACCGCTCGGAGCGAGCCGGTCGAGCAGCGGCGTGTCGACGATCCCCGGCCGAACCACATTGACGCGCACGGGGGCAAGCTCGACGGCCATCGCTCAAGCCAGCACCTCGGAGCCCCCGGCGGCGGCAGAGACGATCGCGCTGCCCGCTCGAGGGCGCGCGACACCGGCGCCGGTGCAGAGGGTTATCGATCCGGTGGTCATCTTCGGTGCGGCGTACTTGCAGATGTAGAGCGGTCCCCAAAACCGGTTGTCGACTGGTCCCCTTAGCGCTCCGGTGTCGAGATCCGCCAGCGCGCCGGACACGTGCGTGCCCGCGAGCGTCGCGACATGATCGATGTGGGCGAACGAGTCGAACAGGTCGCGCACGGCCACCTCGTCGGCCACATCGAGGGCCACTCCCTGGGCGTCACCAGGAAGCGACTCGAGGGCGGCCGCGAGTCGGACCTCGTCGCGACCAGCGATGGTCACCCGGGCACCCGCCGCGCTTGCGAGCATCGCAGTCGCGAGACCGATGCCTGGACAATGTCGCTCGACGGGGTCACGGCGGGGAGGGGTGGGACTGAGCCGTGATCCCGGTGTCAGTCTCCGGGTTCGAGCCGGTCGACGTCGGCAGGCTCGCTCTCGGGGTCGGGCTTGTCGGTTCCGCCTGTTCCGTCCGTCAACGCGTTCGTCAGCCCGTCGAGATCCTCGACCGTGACGGTCAGCGCGGAGTGCCCCTTGCGCCGCAGGGGTGACGGGACCTTCTCGCGAAAGTGGATGCACACGCCCGCCTTGTTGTTCGTGCCGAAGGTGAGCCCCTCATCCTTCATCGATCCGCGTGCGCCGGCCGCCGTCCACCACCGGTAGTTCCGGGTGATGTGGGCTTCAGCGACGTTCTCGAGCGGTGTCTCGAGCTTGAGGAACCCGAACGTCGCGACGAGCCGACCGTCATCGGTGAGCGTGACCCCATCCTTTGCGCGACGAACCCCGAAGGGTGCCCAGAACAGGACGAGGCGCCTGTCGAACGAGTACCGGTATGTCGTGGCCATCAGTGGAGGTGCTGCTGCCAGTCTCGTGGCACACGGCCTTGCGGGCCGGGCACCGGCTGATCGGGTGGGTGATGCCGAGGAGCCGCCAAGGGAGGGCCGTCGTAGTACTGGTCGGTCGTGTAGTCCCAGTACCAGTCCTCGCCCGGCTCGAAGCTCTGCACGAGCGGATGGCCGGTGCTATGTGCGTGTTTGCTGGCGTGCTGGGAAGGAGACGTGTCGCAGCAACCGATGTGCCCGCATCGCGCGCAGCGTCGGAGATGGAACCACCAACCGTCGGCGTCCAAGCACTCGACACATCCCGCGCCGCTCGGCGGCACCGTCGTGTCGATGTCACGTGCGTCGGGCATCGCCTTCCTCCCCTCGAGATGTCGCGTGGTGGACGCATCAGCGTTGCATGCTCCGGCGATGTCCGCCGTTGCGATGGCGGCGGCCGAGCGGGACCGCCCTCGGTACGATTCGAAGGGTGACGCAGGACGCGCCCGGCGTTGCGGTCCGGGTGGCTGCCGTCGGCGAGAAGCTCGCCGAGCGAATCGATGATGTCACCGATGATGTCCAAAGGGTCATCGTCGAGCTCATCCCTGACCTTCGGGCGGACGCCACCGACATTCTGTTCGACAGCGTCCGGGCCAACATCGAAACCGCACTCAACGCGCTGGCGACGCAGCAGGACTCGACCGAGGCGACGGCACCGGCGATGGCGATCGACTACGCCCGCGCGCTTGCAGACGCAGACGTACCACCGACCGCACTGATCCGCGCCTACCGCGTCGGCCAGACTCGCTTTCTCCGTCACTGCATCGAGGAGGTCCTCGAGGCACGGTCGAACGACCACCTCGACGTTCTCGTGACGCTCCAGATCGTCGAATCGGTGTCGACTCGCCTCGACCGGATCGTGGAGCAGGTCTACGCCGCCTACGAGAACGCGCGCGAGCTGAAGCTCCGCGACCGCAGACGCGGTGCTGACGGGCCGCGTTCGGGACCTTCTGCGGGGCCGCTCCGTGGACGTTGCCGACGCCGAGCGCGCGCTCGGGTACCACCTTCGTCAATCGCACGTCGGCCTGGTCGTGTGGGTCGACGGCGGATCTGCTGAAACGCTGACCCGGTTGCGCCGTTTCACGAGCGATCTCGGTCAGGCGTTGGGATGCGACGAGCAATGTTTGTTCGTCGCCGCGACGAGCGGTCGGCCTGGGCGTGGCTGCCGACGAAGGTCGACGTCGCCCGTACGCCCGAACTCGTCGAGGTGGCCAAGGCCGAAGAGACGGTGTCAGTCGCCGTCGGTGAACCGAGCCGCAACGTCGAGGGCTTCTGCCGAACGCACCAGCAAGCAGTGGGCGCGCAGTCCGTCGCGCTCGCCGCGGGCATCGACCACGTCCAGATCACACCGTTCGTCGAGGTGGCTCCCATCGCGATGCTGTGCGCCGACCTCGACTCGGCCCGCGCGTGGGTCCACGAGACGCTCGGAGACTTGGCCGTTGACACGACCCGCAACGCCGGCCTGCGGGAGACGGCGCGTGTGTTCCTCGAGACGGGAGGGAGCTATACCGCGACCGCCGAGCAGCTCTTCCTGCACCGCAACACGGCGCAGTACCGGGTGCGCCAGGCGGAGGAAGTACGAGGACGGACACTGCGTCACCGACGGCTCGAGGCCGAGCTCGCGCTGGTGGCGTGCCACTGGCTGAAGGGCGCGGTACTCCAACCCGCGTCCTGACGGACGCCACGCGCGGCTGGTCCCCGGGCACAAACAGCGAGGGTGAAGTCCGTCCGGTCGACACGATGTGCCGGCGTGTCCGCTGAGGTTGACTGAGCACATGACGACGCAAGCAGCCACCACCTTCGACGCGACCGATCCGATCGTGCTCGGCGCCAACCCGCTCGTCGGCCTCAACCGCCAGCAGGTAGCAGCCGCCCTCGGCCGACTGGCCCAGCGGGCCGCGGTCGAGCCCGGCGTCGTGACCGCAAACGTCCTCGAGGCGCTCGGTGAACTGATCAAGGTGGTCGTCGGCCGCAGCGACGTCGCCCCCGATCCCCGTGACAAGCGCTTCGCCCATCCCGCGTGGAGGGCGAACCCGATCTACCACCGGCTCGTGCAGGCCTACCTGATCGAAACGAAGGCCCTGCTCGAAGTCGTGGACGAGGTGGAGCTCGACCCGAAGAGCCGGGAACGTGCCCGCTTCTCGGTGATGTTGCTCACGGAGGCGGCCGCACCGACGAATGCGCTCGTCGGCAATCCGAGCGCGCTGGCCAAAGCAGTGGAGACCCGTGGACGCAGCCTCCTCAGCGGCCTGCGGCACTGGGCGTACGACGTTCGCCACAACGGCGGCATGCCGTCGACCGTCGATACCCGACCGTTCACCGTGGGCGGCAACCTCGCGGTGACGCCCGGCGAAGTAGTGCACCGATCCGAGGTGTTCGAGCTCATCCAGTACACGCCGGCGGGCAAAGACGTGTACGCCCGACCGCTCGTGGCGATCCCACCCCAGATCAACAAGTACTACATCTCCGATCTGGCGCCTGGGCGCAGTCTGATCGAGCACATGGTCGGTGCCGGCGTGCCGTATTTCGCGGTGAGCTGGCGCAACCCGACCGACGCGCAACGGGACTGGAACCTCGACACGTACGTCGCGGCATGCAAGGAAGCAATCGAAGTCGCTTGCGAGATCACCGGTAGCCCTGATGCGAACGTCGTGGGCATGTGCGCCGGTGCGATCACGATGGCGTGCATGCTCGGCCATCTCGCGGCGACCGGCGAGCACCTCGTCAACGCGGCGACGTTCATGGTCGCGGGCCTCGACACCGCCGAGGAATCGCAGATCGGCATGCTCGCGTCACGCCCGGCCGTCGAAGCAAGCCGCTTGCGTTCGCAACGCGCCGGCTATCTCGACGGCGAGGACCTCGCCAAGGTCTTCGCGTGGCTCCGCCCCAACGAGCTCGTGTGGAACTACTGGGTCAACAACTACCTGATGGGCCAGAACCCGCCGGCGTTCGACATCCTCTACTGGAACGCGGACACGACGCGCTTGCCCGCAGGGCTTCACTCCGACTTCCTCGACCTGTTCGTGTCGAACGGTCTCGTCGACGGCACGCTCACCGTGCTCGGCACTCCCGTCGATCTCGGCAAGGTCGACATCGACGCCTACGTGGTCGCCGGCTCGACCGACCACATCGTCCCGTGGCGGACCGCGTATCGCACGACGCAACTCCTCGGCGGCGAGTCACAGTTCGTTCTCAGCTCGAGCGGCCACATCCAGGCCATCGTGAACCCGCCCGGCAACCCGAAGGCGTCGTTCTTCACCGGCGAAGGCGCGCCACCGCCCGAGGCGGACGAGTGGCTCGAGCGCGCTGACAAGCACGGCGGCTCGTGGTGGGATCACTGGACGGCGTGGCTCGCCACTCGTTCGGGCGACCGGGTCGCGGCCCCCAAGAAGCTGGGCAGCAGGGCGCATCCCCTGCTCGAGCCGGCACCCGGCCGCTACGTCCAGCTGCGGTGATCGCAGCCGCGAACTCCGGGGAGAAACGGGTGCCACAGCACCCGTTTCCACCCAACATTCGAACGGGAGCGGTTGCTCGGGTGCTGCAGTTCGTCCGGGTCGACGGGCATCTCGTCCGGGTCTCGGTGCGCGGAGAGGGCCACCCGCTCCTGCTCATCATGGGGCTCGGCGGCAACATCGAGATGTGGGATCCGCTCGAGCAGGCGCTCAACGCGCGCGGCATCCAGACCATCGCCTACGACGCGTCGGGGACGGGTGAATCCCCGGCGCGAGTCGTTCCACTACGGATGTCCGGCCTCGCCCGCCAGGCCGCGCACCTGCTCGACGCCCTCGGCCATCCCCACGCCGACGTGCTCGGCGTGTCGTTCGGCGGTGCGGTCGCGCAGGAGCTCACGCTCACGCACCAGTACCGGATCCGGCGCCTCGTGCTGGTGTCGACGATGTGTGGTGTCGGAGGCGTACCCGGCAACCCGATCGCGCTGTCACTTCTGGCGACGCCGCTGCGCTACTACTCGCCGGCGTTCATGCGGTTGACCGCTGACATCTTGTACGGGCCCGGGGCGAGCGCGGACGAAGACCTCCTTCGCCATCAGATCGCGGCGCGTCGGGCGCGTCCTCCGACCCTGTGGGGCTATCTCGGACAGCTCGTGGCCGGCGCCGGTTGGTCGAGTCTCCCGTGGCTGCATCGCATCCGGACGCCGACGCTCGTGCTGACGGGCGAAGCCGACGCGATCGTGCCGCCGGTGAACGCGCGGATTTTGGCCTGGCGGATCCCCGACGCGGAGCTCGAGATCGTGCCCGATGCGGGCCACCTGTTGCTGATGGATCATGCCGAGCGCTCTGCGATCCGTATCGCTGGGTTTCTCCGCGATTGAAGGGTGTGTCGTCGGTGAGCTCGACCGTTGCGGACCACCAACACCGATACCGGTGAGTGCCGGACCAGCTTCTGCGCCACCGAGCCGACGATCAGCCCGCTGACGAACCCGTGGCCGCGACCTCCCACGACGATGGCTGCCGCGCCGTGGTCGTGGGCGGCTGCGACCAGCTCCGTCGCCGGGTCACCTAGGGCAACATCGAACCGCCAATGCACCCTTCGCCCGGCAAGGACAGCCGCTGCACGCTGTCGGGTCGTCCTCTCCACAGCGTCGAGCGTGTCCCTCATCGCCCGCTGAGCGTCGGGCTCGATGACCGTCGCGGACGCCGTCACCCAACCCTCGTGGCGGACGTGAACCACGACGAGTGCAGCTCCAGCCTCCTCGCCGAGCTCCGCCGCCGCCGCGAGTGCAGCCAGGCTGTCGTCGGACCCGTCGACTCCCACGACAATCGTGTTGGCCATGGACCGACCTCCCATTTGCAACTGCTTGTATCATACACTTAGATGGTTGTAGGGTACAACCGATGGCTGTATCAGCCAAGCTGGACGACCCCGTTTCCCGCCGACTGACGATTGACGAGACCGACGCGCTGGACGTGGTCGAAACGGAAATGGCCCTCCTCCAACGGGCCCTCGAACGCCTCGCCCGGCACTCGGCGATCCACCGGGACCTCGACCGGGCCAGCTACCTGGCCGCCCGGACACTCGAGGCGACCGGGCCGATCAGCCTCAAAGGCCTCGCCGCGAGGCTCGGGGTCGACGCAAGCACGATGACCCGCCAGATCGCGACAATGGAAGGCGCTGGGCTACTCCATCGCTACGTCGACCCGGACGACGGTCGCGTCAGCCTCGTCGAGCTCTCGTCCACTGGGCGGCGCAAGATGCGCACGGTGCGACGAGCCCGCCGCGAACGGATTCGCGGCCTCTTCGCTGGCTGGTCGAAACGTGAGCAACTCGAGTTCGGACGGCTACTTGGGAGGTTCAACGATGCCGTCAGCCACACCTACCTGGACGAGGCCTGAGCAGGGTCAAGGCGTTCTTCCTCGGCGTTCGAGGGCGCGTGGATGGACATGCCTCACCGGTCCGGTCCGATGGCAAGATCCCGAGATGGCGCTGCACCGCCGTCGCACGCGGGTGCGGGGCTACCCGACCTCGCCGAACCGGGCGTCGTCGATGCACCTACGGTGGGACCCCTCCCCTGTTTCGTTGCTCGAGGTGGCGGTCACGCTCGAGATCGTCGAACCGCCTGCGGTCGACGAGCTGTATTTCTGGGCCTTGCAGACGTCGTTCCTCGACGGCGGCCGTCACATCGGTGCAGCCCATCTCGGCTTGCAGTGGCACTCGCTGTATCCCGGCGGCACCGCGGTCAACTGGGGCGGCTACCGCGACGGCGCCAGCGAGCTCGAGGGCGAGCAGTCGACGTTGCCGAGCGCGCTGGGCAATCCGAACACCCGGGACTTCGCGTGGCGGCCGCGCACGCCGTACCGACTGCGAATCAGCGGCGACGGCGACGGATGGTGGACGGGTTCAGTGACCGATCTCACCACCCAGGAGGCGACCGTGGTGCGTCGTCTCCATGGTGGCGGGAACGCTCTGGCGAACCCGATGGTGTGGTCAGAGGTGTTCGCCCGGTGCGACGATCCCAGCGTCGCCGTGCGGTGGTCGGACCTCTTGCCGCGGCCAGTACGTCTGAGACCGACCTACCAGACGCGTGAAGACGGCGGGTGCGGCAACACCACGTCGCGCCGAGAAGGCGACGCGTATCTGCAGATCACGAACACTGTGCGCTGACCGCCCGAATTCGTCGAATTCGCGACATGAACCTAAATGCAACGCGCCTCGTACTCACCTTCAAACGAGTTCACATACGAAGGAAAGCGCGTGTATTCAACTACGAACCTACGACGATTAGGCGGAAGTGTCGCCCTCATGGCCGGTGCGGTTGCGGGGATTGGGCTGGTCGCCGCCCCGGCGGGTGCGACAACAACAGGTCCAACGGCAACAGTCGAGAACGGAGTCGTGACCGTGACTGGGACCGCTGCTCGTGATGTGATCAGCGTCACGATTGATGCCAACCGGCTCACCGTCGACTTCGGCTTCGACGGTACGGTCGACGCCCAGTTCCTGCGCTCCGAGTTTCGCGTGGCACAAGTGCTGCCGGGCGATGGCGGCGACGGCGTGGTCGTGAACGGTACCGGCGTCGTGCCGGTCACCGTCAACGGCGGCTTCGGCCCCGACTTCATCGGTGTTCTCGGCACCAGTGAGAGGGGCGACAATGATGCGCCGACAGTCGTCCGCGGGCAGTTTGGCAACGACCACGTTCTCGCGGCCACGCCCGGCCCCATCACGGTGAACACGGGCGCGGGCGACGACACCGTCGAGGGCGGCGGCGCGGGCATCGGCCGGGAGACCATCTCCCTCGGCGACGGCAACGACCGCTTCATCAACTCGCTCAACGCCTTCGTCGGGGTGCGACAAGACATTGTCGACGGCGGCACGGGGCAGGACTCCCTGGAGACGCGAGGCTCGTTCGCGAGCGAGAGCGTTGCCCTCTTCCCGAAATTCGGGCATCTCATCGTCGAGCACGACCTACGGGATTCGATCGACGCCAGCAACATCGAGGACGTGTCCTGGGTCGGCTTCGGTGGCCTCGACGGCGGCGACGCGGTCTCCGTCAATGATCTTTCCGGAACCAGCGTCGTTGCCTTCAGCCCGGATTTCACTGATCCTCTGGACAACACGGGACCGAACAACAGCGCTGACCAGCTCCGAGTGGTCGGGACCGCGGGCGACGACCATGTCACCGTGGACGGTGTGGGGAAAATCACAGTGGCCGGCCTCACGCCGACGGTGACTTCGGTCAACCTCGACCATCAGGACACTCTGCGGATCGACACCCTCGACGGCCTCGACACCGTCGACAGTTCCGGCCTGCAACGCGGCTTGGTGCAGCTGCAGGTGTTCTGAACTGATCGCACGCAGCACGTCGGGCGGGACACGAGCGGGCGAGCCTTCGGGTTCGCCCGCTTGTTCGCGCTTCGGCCCGACGCCGGTCGCGTCATGGCCGGGATTGTCGCTCGATCCACAGGTAGGCAGCGAACTCTTCCATCACAGCAACCGAACGCATGCCGACCTGCTCGTAGAAGCGCACCGATGCCGCGAGGTCGGCGGTGTGCAAGGAGATGTGGCCTGTCCACACCGGCGGTCGAGCATCAGGCTTGTCCACCATCACTGCGAAGCTAACCGGCGCAGCGATGGCATGAGCTGTGTCACGGCTTGCTCGAACACCGCGTCCTCTCGTGGATTCACTCGCCAGGTCTGGGGCCAGTAGAGAACGAACTCATCGATCCCGATCGAGTTGTAACGCTCGATCATCTCTCCGAAGTACGCCACCGATTCCCACGGACTGAGTGGCGGGAAGCACACAAGGGAGTGACGTATCGAGATGGGATCGCGACCCGACTCGCGGCAGAGGTCGTCGAACCGTGCACACCGCGCTCGCGTGGACTCGAACATCTGGTGTTCAATGTCGATCCCGTAGCCGCCCCATGAGCTCCACGAGTCCGCGTACTCGACCGCGACGCGCATCATCATCTGCCCGTGCGCCGCGATCGTGAGCGGTGGACGAGGCTGTTGGATCGGGCGCGGACACATTTCCGCGTTGTCCACGCGGTAGTACTCGCCCGACCAGGAGGTGACGTCGTTGCGGAGCAGTTTGTCGACGATGTGCACCGCCTCACGAAATCGACTTGCCCGCTCGGTCGCCTGCCACCACGGGATCCCCGATGCATCGTGGTCGCTTGTCTGTACGCCACCGCCGAGCCCGAGCTCGAGTCGACCTCCGGAAAGATGATCGATGCTCATCGCCGTCTTCGCGAGCACGGTCGGGTTCCGGTAGATGAACGTGTTGACGAGCGTCCCGACACGGATGCGAGACGTGTGCAGCGCCATCGCGGCCAAGGTGCTCGATGCCTCGAACATGATGGTGCCCGGCTGATCGGGCTCATTGAGGCAGTCGCAGTTCCACAAGACGTCGAAGCCGAGCTCCTCGGCGCGCTTCCACCGTTCGACGAGCTCAGCAAGGGGCCGGTTGGCGTATTGATACGCGCAAAACCGAATCGCACTCATCGCCACACCACCTCGATGACTCGCACTCAGTAAACCCCGATCGTCGCGCGCCCACGGCCCTCTGATTGTGGTGCGCCAAGTCAGGTCTCGAGTGCGGCCTCGACACGCTTGATCGTCTCGTCGTCGAGATTGGCGTACACCAACTCGGCGCCGGTGAACCGCTTTGCCTCCGTGACGAGAGCATCGCGATCGAGGTCCTCGACGAGCAGTACCAGGGTCACGGTGTCGGGTGCCACCGTCTCGCGAAACCACGCAACCCACTCGTCAGAGACCCCGAGGTCAACGACCTTGGCCGTGATTGCGCCGGTCCCGGCCCCGATGGCGAGGCCGGCCACCCAACCGACCGGTCCGCCCAGGATCAAGCCGACCAGGCCCGCCCACACGGCACCGGACAGGGCGGTCCGGCCCTTCTGGAGATCGGCGGTCTCGTGAACGGTGGTTTTGCCGTCGTGATCCTTCATGACCAACACAGCGTCTCGAAGCTTCAGCTCTCCTTTCGCCGCCAACCCGCTGGCCGCGGTCAGGAACTCTTGGGCGCGGAACCTGCTCTCGAACGAGATCCCGACAAGGGTCTGAGGTACCGGGGTCGACTCGCTTCTACTGTCGCTCATACCCCAACCGTCGCATGTGGGGGCGCCAGGCGCCACGCCCGCCGTCCACGTATGGGTGCATTTCTCGGGGCGGCACCTCGGCGTTCCCCGATCGGCGCGCGGCTACCCTTTGCCCGCGTGGCTGATGCCGCGGACATTCGATACGCGAAGGCCGCCGACGGAACGCACCTCGCTTTTCAGGTGATCGGCGACGGAAGGCCTGACATCCTCCTCATCGACACGTGGGTTCACCATGTCGAGCTGGTTTGGGACATCCCGGAGCGAGCGCGCTTCATGCGCCGCCTGGCGGATCTCGGTCGCCTGATTCACTACGACAGGCGAGGCACCGGCCTCTCGGACACCGTGGCGATCAGCGATCTGCCGGACCTCGAAACCCAGGTGGCCGACGCGTTGACGGTTCTGGACGCCGTGGGTTCCGAGGAGGCCGTCGTCGTCGGCGCCGCTGAGGGTGGACCCATCGCGATTCTTCTCGCGACGAGCCGACCAGACCGCTGTGCAGCGCTCGTGCTCGCGGCGACCGCAGCCCGCATGACATCGGCTTCCGACTACCCATGGGGACCACCGGTCGAAGTGATGCTGGAAGTCGTCAGGCGACAAGCCGAGACGTGGGGCCGGGACGACCCTCAGCAGTTCGACATGTTGGTCCCGAGCCGCGCAGACGACGTGCGATTCGTCGCGTCGATGAATCGGATCGGGCGATCGGCAGTTCGGCCTGGCGCATACGCCCACTACTTCACCCAGAGCGTCGGGACAGACGTTCGCGACCTCTTGGCCTCCGTGCATGTCCCATCACTCTGTGTTGCCGTCGCCGGCGACCGGCTTGTCCCGACGGCGGCCGTCCGCCACCTGGCCCGGGAGATCGCCGGGGCCAAGTACGCGGAGGTGGCGGGCGAGGACCACGTCTTCTTCATTGGCAGCGGCGACCTGGTCATCGAAGAGATCGAAGAGTTCCTCACGGGGGCACGAGCAAGACCGGACCCAGATCGCATCCTTGCCACCGTGCTCTTCACGGACATCGTCGGGTCGACCGGGCGAGTCGCCGCGCTGGGCGACCGGCGGTGGAGAGAGCTTCTTGACTCTCATGATGCGGCGGTGCGGTCCGAGCTCTCGCGCTTCGGCGGCAACGAGGTCGATACGGCGGGCGACGGCTTCTTCGCGACGTTCGACGGTCCGGGCAAGGCGATCAGGTGCGCCCATGCGATCACTTCGACGGTGCAACCGCTGGGGCTTGCGATCCGCGCCGGCGTGCACACCGGCGAGTGCGAGGTTCGGGGCACGAGCTACAGCGGGATGGCTGTGCACATCGGTGCTCGAGTCGCTGCCCTGGCCGGGCCCGACGAGGTGTACGTCTCCAGCACGGTCAAGGACCTTCTCGCGGGCTCCGGACTCGACTTCCAAGACCGCGGGGAGCGCGAACTGAAAGGGGTCCCGGGAACGTGGCGTATCTACGCTGCGACCGGCGGCGTAGACACATAGCCGCCACTGCTCTCGGCTGTCTCAGGAGCTGACGCCTGCGACCGATGTCGGCGCGCGACGTCGAGCCATGCCCCGCAGGCCCCTGTCGGCGTCACTTTCGGCAGCGGTCGCGAGCGCGGCGGCCGCGTCGCGTCGCCTTCCGGCCACCTGTCCGAGAGCGTCGATGGCGGCCACGCGCAGGTCTGGGTTCGGATCGTGAAGCAGCTCCAGCGCTCGTGGTACCCACAGATCCTCACCAGGACGGCACTCGTTCTCCTTGCACCGGTCGCACGCCAACGCGTGGAGCGCGCGGGCTCGAACGCTCGCATCCTCGTCGTCGACGGCGAGGACGAGGTCAGCAACAGACGCCGCGTCGACGAGACGATCGAAGATGTTCACGCACTGACGCCGCACGATGGCCTTCTGGTGTCGCAGTCCCCGTTGAAGCGCAGGCAACGCGTGTGGCCCCGAGGCCAACAAATGCATCTTTGCCCGCTGCCGGCAGGAGGAGACCCCGAGCTGAGCGACCCATCCGTCGAAGTCGTTGGGGGCAGGGGCGCGACGCACGGGTGGCGACGCTAAGCCCTTCGCTCACAGAGAGCGACCGATTTGGCGCCGCAGACGAGCAGGAGGCACTTCTCTGCGCATAGCTCCGTTCCGAACTACGTTCGGGCGGCGACTCGAGGGGGCAACATGGCCAACAGCAGGATCGTCGACGACCCAAGGATCGATCCGCGCATCAAGGCGTTGTTTGGAGCGTTTGACATGTTCCCGAGCCTTGGCGATGTCGCGAGCCGTGATGAGTTGCTCGAAGAGGCGAACAGCGAAGAAGCACTCGCGCGCCGCACCATGCTCACGGAATTCATGGCGATGTGCGACACGGAGGAGATCGCACCGTCCAAGGGTCTCAACGTCACCGAATACTCGGTGACGTCCGAGCCCGACGGCAACGCAATCAACATCCGATTCATCCGTCCGGACGCTCCAGGACTGTTGCCGTGCGTCTACTACATCCATGGCGGCGGCATGCAGGTCATGTCCTGTTACGACGGCAACTACCGCGCCTGGGGACGGATCATCGCCGCGCAAGGAGTGGCCGTCGCCATGGTGGACTTTCGTAACACGTTGGTGCCCTCATCGGTGCCGGAGGTGGCGCCATATCCGGCCGGTCTGAACGACTGTGTCTCGGGCGTGAAGTGGGTGGCCGCCAATCACGCCAAGCTCGGCATCGACTCCGCCCGAATCATCGTGGCCGGCGAGAGCGGTGGAGGGAACCTCACCCTCGCCACTGGTCTTCGGTTGAAGCGCGACAGCGACCTCGGCGTCATCCAAGGTCTCTACGCACTGTGTCCTTACATCGCGGGAAAGTGGCCGTTGCCGGAGAACCCGTCGTCGACGGAGAACAATGGCATCCTCCTCGACCTGCACGACAACCGCGGTGCGATGGCATACGGAATCGAAGAGGCCGACAACCGCAACCCGCTCGCATGGCCCGGCTTCGCCGAAGAGGACGACGTGCGCGGGCTCGTGCCCACCATGATCAGCGTGAACGAGTGCGATCCGCTCCGCGACGAGGGCATCAACTTCTACAGGCTCCTACTACGCGCTGGCGTCGAGGCCCGCTGCCGGCAGGTGATGGGAACCATCCACGGCACCGAGGTCATGCCGATGATGTGTCCCGACATCACTCGTGATACCGCGGCGAGCATCGCGGACTTCGCTCGGACCTGACCTCAGCTGGAACCATCGTGCATTGACTCGGCGTGGAGCTGAGTCAATGCACGATGGTCACAGGTGAATGTCAGACAGGGTCCACTGCGGGTCTGTCGCCGTCGACGACGTGTTCTGTCCAGTCGTTTCCGTCCCAGTAGCGGCGCTCGTGACGTCCGGTCGGATCGGACTTCCAGCCCGCAGGTTGCGGCGGTGGCTGCGCCTCCTGCATTGGCAACGCCACGGATGGGCGCTCGAGCTCGTGCTCTGCGACCTGTTCCTCGATGTCGGCGATGAAGTCCTCCACCTCGCCGTGGAAATGCGCCAACGCGAGATCGAGCCTGAACCGCACCCGTCCCGCGAGCTCCGCCGGATAGGTGAACCCGCTCGTCTTCTGACGGTTGGACACCTGAATCGCGGTCCATGGCCATTTGGGGTCGTCCACGTGCTGCACCCCCAGGACCTTGGTGAACGCCCACTCGCGGGTCGCCTTGGTCCCTTGGAACACGACCCGCTGGTTCGTGATGGTGACCGTGCCGGTGTCGATCGGTGTGGGCGTCTCGTTGCCCTGAACGTAGTGACCCTTGGTGGATCCGACCCGGTAGCGGACGCCGCTAGTGATCGGGATCGAGAATCCCTGTGAGCGGCCTTCCCAGTGTCCGGGGAGCCGGCGTGGTTCGATCAGTGATGGGCCTTCGAGCACCTGGAACGTGCGCTCGTTGCGTTTGAGCACGAGCCCGAACCCGTCGTCGACGCCCTGATTGGTGCGCGCCTCGTCCAAGAAATGGCGCACCTCGTCGTCTTCGGCTTGCCACGCCGCCACTTCCGCCGCTCGCGCTTGGGCGCGTTGTTGTGCGGCACGCTCTGCGTTGCGTTGACGGCGACGGTCGAGCCAACCCATGCGCGCCCCCACGATTCGAGCGCCGCCCGCGAACTTAGCCCGAGCGGCGACGGAGCCGCGGGGTTGGCGGCCTTTCAATCGGGCACGACGACCTCGCCGGGTACGTTTGGCCCATGACTCGAGCGGCGGCTCGTACCAGTATCGCGACACGCTCGATGGAGGTGCGGACGATGCGAGCACTCGGCATTCTCATCGCCGCCACTGCGCTGCTGCTCGTGAGCACCACACCCGCGAGCGTGTTGAAGACACAAGTCGGGCGTGACTCGGTGAACGGAGACGCGACTCACCTTGGCGCCGACCCGCCGTTCCCCGGGATCACAGTTGACATTCGCGCTTCAAGTGACGCAGACGGATCCAACCCACGGGGCGTCGTGACGATTCGTGTGCCCGAGATCGGACAGCGGCGGCGCGGGAATGTCACGTGCCTCAACGTTCAGGGCAACACGGCCACCGTCGGGATCGAGATCGTGAAGGCCGAGGACCCTACCGTGGTCGGCAAAGGCGAACTCTGGAACATCGTGGACAACGGCGGCAGCGGTGATGAGATCGCCGGCTTCGCAGTCACCGAGGAGCCACCGACGGTTTGTCCGCCATTGTCGTTCAGCGTGCCGGTCGTCTCGGGCGACTACCGAATCTTCGACGCAACGCCGTAGCGGCTTCGACGTCGACTCACAGCGTTGGTGGCCCAGCGTCGAGTCGACGCCGGACCTGGCTCATCCGCTCGGCCGAGTGGTGTGGGAGTTGCCAGCGCGGATCGAGCCACCACGTCGCTCCAGCGTCGGCCCATGGGTGAACGATTTCCCCGGCAGCGTCGGGATCGCGCGAAGGTGTGACGCCCTCGATGACGACGTCGTGAGTGCGTGCGCCATGATCAGCGAGCCATGCGACGATCTCCCGCACATCCTCGGGCGACAGTGGTGAGTCCCGTCCCGGCACCGACACAACCGGGAGGATGCCGTCGCATCTGAGGACGCGACGCATTGATTTGGGACGTGGCCAAGCACCGACGACCCAGACTGGAATCCTCGGCTCTTGCACCGGAACGAACTCGAGAACGTGGCCAGGCGTGATGTCGAGGTCGTATCGGCCACCGTGGTGTTCGATTTCGCCGCGCCAGAGCGCGTCGATGATGTCGAGACCCTCGTCGAGCAACTCGGCGCGAGGCGTCCGACCGATGACGTCTCGTCGATCGCCCATGCCGCTGTCGGGAAAGCCGAGTCCGACCGCCAGGATCGCCCGTCCGGCCGAGAGCTGATCCAGCGTTGCCGCCTGGCTCGCCACTTTCCACGGCCGACGCCACGGCAGAGGAGTGAGCATGGTGCCCAACGAGACGGATGAAGTCCGCATTGCCATCGCGCTGAGCAAGGACCACGCGTCAACGCCGTAGGCGCCTTCCCACACGAAGACTCCATCCCAGCCAGAGGCCTCGGCCAGCACCGCTTGGTCGAGCTGCTCGGACGCTGACCCTCCGGGAAGCACAAACCCGAACTTCACCCGCCGGATCATTTCACCGTGCATTCCCATCGGCCGATTGTGAACAGTTGCGCGTCGGGACCAAGTGCGCGCACGGAACCGGCGGAGCGCGACTTCTCCGGCGCGCGTGCTTGGACAGTCGGCCGATGCCGAATGGGGCGGGGCCAAGCAACGTGCTCAGAACGAAGAAGGGGCTGCGGTTCATCGACCTCGAGACATAGCGCGAGAACTCCTCAGCGCCCTGCGCGAGGGTCCACCGTGGCCGCCGCTCGACGTCGTGATGCGCCGAACCGGTGGCGACGTCGACGCGGACTCGGCCAGGTGAAGATGTTGTTCGGTTGGGCCGCTGGATCGAGCGACACGCTTCCCGCACAGCTCGTAGATCTGGCGCGGTGCGAGATGCGTCATACGATCCGCAGATGACGAGGATTGCTCCGCCTCTGACACCGTGGCAGGCGGCGCGCATCGAGCCGTTGGGTCTGCTGGCTGACGAGCCGGCGGGCTTGCTGGCGGCGTGGAGCAAGGTCGAAGGGTTCTGGGCCGAGACAGTCGCGGAGGCGAGACGTCTGGATGAGGAGCAACTCAATACACGCGTGAAGGGCGAGTGGTCCTTCATCGAAACGCTTCGCCATCTCATCAATGTGACCGACGCCTGGATCGGCGATCTCGTGCTCGAGAAGCCGTCACCGTACGATCCGATCGGTCTACCGCCGGATTTCTTCACCCCGGGACCGGAACTCGGCCTCGATCTCGACGCAAGACCTTCCGTCGCGGACGTCCTCGACACACGCAGCCGTCGGATGGTCGAGGCGCGCGAGACGATCGCGGACGCGACTGTCGATGGCCTCGATCGGCTTTGCGCACGACTCGGTGGCCAAATCATCGTCCTCGGTGCGTTCCAGAACGTCATCTTCGAGGAATGGGCGCACCACTCCTACGCCATACGAGATCTCGCCTTGGTGATGACAGAAGCCCGTGTTGGCCTAGACGTCGCAGACAGCGATTGATGGCGCGTCGCGGCGTGCCTTCTCGGTCGCCGTGGCCAGGTCGCCCAGGGGCATGTATGTGGCGCGGTCCTGGCCGATGTCCAGGATCTCTGCGTCGACTGGGTCGAGGCGTTCGATGAGCACCTTCGAGGCGAAGGTGCGACCACCGGTCGCACATGCTTCGATGCGGGCGGCCTCGTTGACTTCGTCGCCCAGGGCGGTCACCTCGGTTCGTCCGGCGGTTGTGATCCGACCGACGTATGGTGTCGCTGCCCAGTGCAGACCGAAGCGGAAGGACACGTCGGTCTGCAGGCCGCTCCTCGCGGCGATGTCCGGGAGAGCGGCCTTGAGCGCCCGGGCGGTCTCGATGCAGGCTCGCGCGGCGGCAGACTCGGATCCCGCCGTTTCGGCGAGGAAGAAGGCGGTGACGCCGTCTCCGGCGTGGCGGCCGACGATGCCTCCATGTTCGATGACGCACTGGTCCGCCGATCGGACGAGGCGGCGACCGAAGGCGAAGTACTGGGGCGTGGAGAGTCGCCGGGTCAGCGGTGAGGACGCTTCGATGTCAGCCATCAACACAGCTGCCGGTCGGCGCCCCGGCTGTTGCACCATGGCCATGCGGTCGAGGTGGCCGAGGTCGGCTATCGCCGTGGCCGCCATCAGCTGCGACATTCCCGCCCCCGGCTTCACCAGGGTGACGGTGCCCGCGACCGTCCCGTCGCCGGCGCGGACCCGCAGGTACATCAATTTGTTCCTGGCGCCCAACCCGGCGTGCCTGGCCCGTCGCGCGGGGTGACTCCAAGCAGCCGGGAGCTCGACAGGCTCGATCTGGTCGACGAGGTCATGGAGCACGGGATCGACGAGCTGGCGCAGCTCGTCACGCCCACCGGCCGTGTCGAAGAGGACGAAGGGACCCAACCTGGCGGAAGTTCTCTCGGATCCCTTCCAGCCAGTCGTCGAAGAAGAACTCCCTTCTGACCGCAACGTCGTTCGATCCGAACAAGTGCTCGCCGAGACGGGAGATGGTGGACCCGCCGTCATCACCAATGATCCGTCGCAGTTCGTCGCTGATGAACACGATGCGCCATCGCGCATCGAGAACGTGCGACGCATGACCCAACTCGTTCAACACGATTGCGAAGGACGCGAGTGTCGGATCGTCGGGGAGCGGAAGCGGATCCATCCGAGTTCTCCTTTCGCTGGACGACGGAGCACACGGCTGCCTGGCGACCCTACAGCGGCCGTACGGAGCCTACCTACTGGTAGGTAGGCTGGCGCGATGGACCAACACGACCTGCTGAGCGAACTCACGCCGGTGGCCGAGCGGCTCTTCGAGCGTCATGACAGGACCGCCAAAGAGTGGTTTCCACACGAGCTGGTGCCATGGAGCCGGGGCCGCGATGTCGCCCCAGGCCAGGGGTGGGATCCCGACGAGGCGCCGACGTCGGACGCCGTGCGCAGCGCGCTGTTCGTCAATCTGCTCACGGAGGACAACCTGCCGTACTACTTCCGCACCATCGAAGCGCTCTTCGGCGCGGACAGCATCTGGGGCGCGTGGGTTCGGCGTTGGACCGCCGAAGAAGGACGTCACTCGATCGTGATTCGCGACTACCTGACGGTGACGCGTGCGGTGGACCCCATCGCCCTCGAACGCGGACGGATGCACCAAGTGAGCACGGGGATCACACCCCAGCCGCCGACGCCGGCCGACGGCCTCGTGTACGTGGCACTGCAGGAACTTGCGACCCGCATCGCCCACCGGAACACCGGCAAACAACTCGACGACTACGTCGGCTACGAGATCATGGCTCGGGTGGCGTCGGACGAGAACCTGCACTTCCTGTTCTACCGCGATCTCGTCACCGCGGCCCTGGCCATCGATCCATCGACGACCGTCATCTCCATCGACCGCCAGGTTCGAGACTTCGAGATGCCCGGCGTCGGCATCGCCAACTTCGCCGAACACGCCACTGCCATCGCGAACGTGGGCATCTACGACCTTCAGCTGCATCACGACCAGATTCTCGAGCCGGTGGTCCTCCGTCACTGGGACGTCGAGAACCTCGCGCGTCTGTCACCGGCCGCCGAAGCGGCGCGCGACTCGCTCATGGCGTACATCGAGCGCGTCGGACGTGCCGCCGGCCGTCTGGCCGCGCGCCGCGACCGAACCTTGCAGGCCATGGCGGTACGAACCTCCGCTGTTCGCTGAACGTCTCCGCCACTACCGCATCGTCGCACCCGCCTGGAGCCACTAGGCCGAAGGGTCGGGGTTGTTGTGCATGCCGATGGCGGCTGCGATTTCGCGAAAAGCTGCCGCGTCGGGCGCGGTGAACGGCTCCGCTTCTGGCACCGATGCCACCACCTTCAGAAGATGGTCGATGCGACCGGTCGCCGGCGGAAGGTGCGACGAGAGGACACGCGGCAGGCTCGAGCTTGCGAACCTCGTCGAGGGTTTCGGCGAACAGCGTCCGATCGGTGAGGTGCGTCCACGGTGAGTCGAAGGTGGTCCATGCAACCATGCCGCCGACGAGCTCCTCCTCGGCGAAGTCGTCGATGTCCTGCGAAAGACGAGGCAGAATCGCACCGAATGAGTCGACTGCGAAGAGGCTCGAAGTCGTCTCGTCGAAGATCGCCGTCGACATCGGATTGTCGTATGTCGGTGGGCGGAGAGCCAGCAGGGTGCGATCGCCGACGTCGAGCTGATCCCCCGGCCCCACCGCATGTACCCGATCGAGCGGCACGGGCCACACGGTGGCCATGCGCAGAGCGGCCAGGCCGTGCGTCGCCAGCTGAGCGTTCGGGGCCAGGTCCATGATGGTTTGCAGGTTGCCGGTGTGATCCGCGTCGTCATGGGTGAGCCAGATCCACTTCAGGTCCGATGGATCGATCACCGTCCTGAGGCATTCGACGTACTCCGGTCCATCCATCGCCAGGCCACAGTCGACGAGGACCGGCTGCTCCGACAGGAGGACGAACGAGTTGACAGGAAGGCTGCCCACGCCTGGTACGTCGAGCCCGCTGGGGAGGACGTACACATCGTTTCCCGCGCGATACGGCTGATCCATCTCTTTGCTCCTTGCCCAGCGCTCGGAGTTTCCGCCGCCAGTCGCGAGGATGCCATGCGCGGGGGTCAGGCCGGTCGCGGGACCTCGTCGAGGGCGTCCGCGTAGCCGAGTTGAGCGCCTGCCGCGATGGCATCCTCAAAGACAGGTGGGCCGAGCGCGGCGCTCAGCTCGGCGACGAAGCGAGCTCGGCGTTCGAGCTGACTGCCCCACACCGAGACGCCGGCGGCCTCCCTCAGCTGGGAGGCAGCCCCCATCAGTCGCGTCGCCCGCGTCCTGTGTCCACCCTGCGACGTCAACCGCGCAGCGGCCTCGAGCAGATAAGCCACCGAGTACATCAGGCGCAGCGACCGGTGGCGCTGCACGCATGAGGCGAGCAGATCAGTCGCCGCGGCGATGTCGCCCCCGTCGAGGTGGTACTCGGCGAGGTTGACCTCCGCCATCGCGCAGAACTGCTCGTCACCAGCGGACAGCGACCTCGACAGCGTTCGCTCGAAGAGTTCCTGCGCGCCATCGAACCGCTCCTGCGCGACGTAGAGCCAGCCCAATGCGTTGAGGGCCGCCGCCTCACCCCATGCGTCGCCGAGTCGTTGGTACATCAGCAAGGCCTCTTGGGCCAGCTGTTCGCACCGCGCTTCACCTTCAGAGGGTCCGACGATCATGCTCGTAGCAAGCACCGACGCCGCGACCACCTCGTCGTCGCCCAGCGACTGAGCAAGGTCGCGTCCCGCGCCGAGGGCGGCCATCGCATCGGCGTGGTCGCCGCTCCACACGCCGAAAGCTCCGGAGATCACGAGCAGTCGAGCGCGGGACTGCTGCGACAGCTGACCCTCGCTGTCGAGGGCGGCCCTGCTCAGATTCCGCCCTTCCTCGATGCGGCCGTTGATCCACGCCGGTACCCAGAGCGCCCACGCCATTTCAGCGAACGCGTCCAGCTGCCCGTGCTCTACGAACCACGCCAGCGCGGCGCGAAGGTTGCCGGCCTCGCCGCTGTCTTCACCCCCGAGGGCCAGGAGCCACTCGCGCTGCTCGGGCCCGCGCACCCCCTCGCCGATCCGCAGACTGACCTCTCGGTAGTGCTCGGCATGCTGCTGTCCGACGCGGACGGCGTCGTCGTTCTCCGCGAGTCGCGATCTCGCGAAATCGGAGATCATCCCGAGCATGCGGAACCGGGGTTCGCCGGCGGTCGGTTCGACGCGCAACAAGCTCTTGTCGACCAGTGAGGCGAGCAGGTCGAGCACGTCACGATCGCCTGCGCGTTCGGAGCTGACCGCTTCCACGGCAGCCAGCGAGAAGCCGCCGACGAAGATGCCGAGGGACGAGAACAGATGACGCTCCGCCTCGTCGAGCAGGTCATAGCTCCACTCGATCGTGCTGCGCAGCGCCTGTTGACGTTCGGGAAGGTCACGGGGGCCACTGACGAGGAAGTCGAGACGATGTTCGAGGCGTTCGAGGATCGCCTCCAGGGACAGCAGCTTCGTGCGGGCGGCCGCCAACTCGATGGCGAGCGGGACGTCTTCCAGACGCCGGCAGATGTCCTCGACGATCGCCGCATTCGCCTCGTCGACACTGAATCCGGGTCGGACAGCGGCTGCTCGCTCGGCGAACATGCGGACGCCGTCGGCGGAAGCGAGGGGCGGCACCGGCCACTCGTGCTCGGCCTGAAGTCGGAGGGCCTCCCGGCTCGTCACCAACACCTTCAATCGCCGTGCATCGCGCAGCAGAGCAGGCAGGTGTTGCGCCGCGGACATCACGTGCTCGAAGTTGTCCAACACCAGTAGCAGCGAGCGGTCTGCGAGATCGGCGCGCAGCGCGTCGATCGTGATACCGCTGCTGTCTCGCAGACCCACAGCAGACGCGATGGCGGAGAGAACCGAGAGTGGATCTTGTAGGGATCCGAGCGAGACGAACGCCGCGCCTTCCTCGTACACCGGCGCGACCTCGGCGGCGGCTCGGAGCGCGAGCCGCGTCTTGCCGATGCCCCCGGGGCCGGTGAGGGTGACGAGCTGGACGTCGTCGCGCTCGATGAGCGTGCGCAGGTGATCGAGTTCGGTCGCCCGGCCGAGAAAGGTCGTCGCGTCCCCCGGCAGGGTGAAGCGGGGCCGCGAGGGTTTTGTGCCGGGGTCTGCCTCGACGAGAAACGCTTCGCTCAACAACAAGGCAAGATCGGCGGCCACGAGGCCCTCGAGCTCGTCGGCGGTGGAGAACCCCTTGTAAGACACGTCGTCCTCCGCCCGGATCCGATCGAGCAGCCCCTCCAGGCGTTCCTCGCGTTCCGGCGCTGGGCGCTTGACGTACATCAACTTTGGCTTCACCCACGCGAGGAGGTACTCGTCCTCCAGCCCCGAAACGTCCATCGCTGGGGCGACCCAGCCGTACCGCTGCCAGTAGACGCCCACGAACACGTGGCTCTGCTCGAGGTACGACCGGTACAGGCTCTGCGGCGGGTGAGCTCGAGCCCCGAGCTCGAACAGCACCGGAGACAAGTGAAGGCGGTCGACGGCATCTCGCACCGCCGCACGCTCGGCAGCGAGCTCCTCCATCGTCGAGGACACGAAGACGCGAACGCGCTGGTCCGGCATGAGAATGGGCCTGGCCATTCGATCCTCGCTCACGCGCCGCTCTCCCCTTTCCATGCGAGTCATTCAGATCACGGTGCGGTTCGGCCCATTCTCTCCAGTTTCAGTCGACGTCGACACTTTGCGGAACGAGGCCGATCAACCGCCGCGCGCCTCGACCAGCGCGCCCCGGTTCACCTTGGTCGCGGCGCTGCGCGGAATCGAGTAGACGATCTCGATCGACTTCGGCACCTTGTACGGCGCAAGGCGGGCCTTGGCGAAGCGCACGACGTCGTCGCGGGACGGAGGCGATGCGGGATCCTTGGGTTCGATCACCGCGTGCACGCGCCGTCCCCACTCCTCGTCGCGGAGACCGATCACCACCACGTCCGCGATCTGCGGGTGGTCGATGAGCGCGAGCTCGACCTCGGCCGGGAAGACGTTGGCGCCGCCGGTGATGATCATGTCGACGCGACGGTCGACGAGATACAGGGAACCGACCTCGTCGAGATAGCCCATGTCTCCGGCGGTCTCGAAGCCGTCGTCGGTGCCGCGCAGCAGTGGCGCCCCGCCGAGGTACACGTAGCCGCCGTACATCGGCGACCGCAGGTAGATCTCGCCGATCACGCCGGGGGCAACGTCGTGTCCCTTCGAATCCAGGATCCGCACCTCGGTCTCCCGGATGCCTCGACCGACGCTGCCCGGACGCGACACCCACTCGTCGCCGCGCAGCGCGGTGATCCCGAGGCCCTCGGTCATGCCGTAGGCCATGACGATGCGCTCGATCCCGATGAGGTCGGCCCAGCGGTGCACGAGCGATGGCGGCATCGGCGCGGCACCCTGCAGAATCCACGCGAGGCTCGAGAGGTCGCGCTCGTCGATGCCCGGCAGGTCGACAATACGCTTGAGCATCGTCGGCGTGGCCGTGAACGTGGTGACCCGATGGCGCTCGATGAGGTCGACCGCTCGCGCGGCGTCGAACTTGTCCATCACGACGAGCCGGTCGCCACTCAACATCGAGTGCAGCGTCGCGAAGCCGTTCGTGTGGTACATCGGCGCGAACACGAGCACGACCTGCGGCCGCGGGACGGGCGCCCACATTTCCGCCATCGGCGTCGTGATGGCTTCGATGAACGTCGACGGCCGGTCGCTCAGGATGATCTTCGGCGTCCCGGTCGAGCCGCTGCTACAGATGCCGTTCATGAACGGCGACACTGCGTCGGGCAGGTCCGGCCCGTCGACCGTCGCGCTGGCGTCGATCCAGTCGATGTCGCTGGTATCGACGTAGATCGGAGCGGCGATCACCTCCCGGAGCCGGTCGAGCTCCCATTCGGGGACGTCCCACCGAACCGGCACGGGCACCGCGCCGAGCCGCCACGCTGCGAAGACGCTGACGACGAACTGCGCCGAGTTGCGCAAGCCGATCGCGAGACGGTCACCGTCCGCGAGACCACGCGCCGCGAGCTCGTGTGCCAGGCCGCGAGACCATCGTTCGAGTTCAGCCGCCGAGAATCCTCGCTCCGGCCCGTCGACGGGGATGTGCCAATACCTCGGCTCACCTTCGTGAGCGGTCGCGAGTGCCGCGATGCATCGTGCGTAGCTGAGACCCTCCTCCATCAGCGTTCGGCGATCTGCAGCGGCGCGTCGGCCGCGGCCTTCGGTTCCGTGAGGTCGTCGGGATCGGTCACGCCGCAGTTGAGCTCTCGGATGTCGTCGACGTGCATGTCGAGATCGATTGCCGTCGACGGGAGGTGCGACCGCTCGGCCAGACCCGACATCGACGGCGCGAACACCGTTGACAAGATAGGTCTGACCGAGATCCACGACGCCACCGCAATGTTGTTCACCGAGACGCCGTGCCACGATCGCGGTCGCGCGACGGTCAAGCGGTCGCGAGGAGGCGGGTCGTCAGCACGACGTCGACGACTTCGGCGACGGTGTCGACACGGCCCCAGTCCCGTTGGAGTTCACCCGCGAGGCCGACCCAGCTGATGGGCTGTGCGCCGGCCTGGACGATCCGGTCGAGGCCGGCCCGGTGCGCTTCGACCGATGTTCCGCCGACGGCGTCAACGACCGGGTAGACGTCGAAGCCGTCGCGTAAGGCGTCGAGCGTCGGAAACGCGAGACAGATCTCGGTCCAGAGCGCGGTCATGATCAGCTTCTTGCGCCCCGTCGCCTCGACTGCCTGGCGAAACTCGATGTCCTCCCAGGCATTCATCGTGGTGCGGTCGATCTCTTGCGTGTCTGGAAGCGCGGCCTTGAGCTCGGGAAGTGTGTGCCCTTGCCCGTTCGCGACGTTGACGGTCGACAGGACAACAGGGAGATCGAACGTCCGCGCGAGCCGCGCGATCGACACGATGTTGTCGACGAGCAGCTCTTGATCCATCGAGGTCATCGCCTGCAACTGGCTCGGCTGGTAATCGATGACGACCAGCGCGGCGTTCCGCGGCGTGAGCAGGTGGTCGGCGATCGGATCTCGGACGGACTCGCTCGTCATCTGCATCCTCCAGTGGACGGATCGCGGTGTGCGTTATCAGCGTCCGCGTTTTCGTGCGCGGTGGCATCCGAGGAATCCACAGTCCTGGCACGAGACGGCGCGCTACCTCGAGCGCGCACGTGATCAGGAGCTGATCGCCGTCAGAAGCCGAGCGGTTCTTCGACGAGGATGACCGTGATGCGATCGGGCGCGATCGCGCCGGTCATCGCGACTGCGAGCCCAACACGTGGCGGGCGAGCTGGGTCCGCGACTTCACGTCGAGCTTCCGAAACACTTTGTGCAGGTGGTACTCGACCGTGCGGGGTGTGATGAACAGCTGGACCGCAATCTCGTTGTTGGTCGCACCTTCGGCAACAAGCTGCGATATCTGTGCCTCCTGCGGCGTGAGCTCGTTGCTCGTCTCAACGGAGCGAGCGCGCGCGTGCTCGCCGGTTGCGCGGAGTTCGACCCGTGCTCGTTCCGCGAAGCCTTCCATCCCGAAGTCGCTGAAGAGAGTGTGCGCGCTACGCAACTGCTCGCGCGCCTCGACGTTGCGACGACCGCGTCGCAGCCACTCGCCGTACACCAGATGAGTACGGGCAAGGTCGAAGCTCAATGCCGTAGGTGTCAAACGATCGATGGCGTCGCGATATTGGCTCTCCGCTAGGTCCCCTTCGCTCAGCAGCGCCCGTGAGCGAGCGGCAATCGCCGTGCCCCAGGCCCTCCCGCTTGCCGACGTCGCCTCGTCCAGATGGTCGAGTGCCGGCCGTGCGGTGTCCGCGCGTCCGGTGCGGCTCGCCGCCTCGACGAGCTCGACCGTCGCAAATGGCCCGAACGACAGATCGTCGGGGTCTTCGAGCACAGCCTCGGCCGCCGAGAACGCTTCGTGATAGCGCGCGAGTCCGTTGTACAACGCGGCGGCAGCCCATCGCGTGACGCTGACGCCCGTGCCCTCGCCCCTCGACGCGAACTCCTTCGCGTTCGCGTCGATGAGTTTCTGCGCATCGAGCTCACGACCGCGGAACGCCGCGAGCAAGACCGCCGCATACCGAACCGTGCGAGCATCCGTGGCATCATCAAGGGCTTCGATACGATCGACGAGCGACGCAGCGATGTTCAGCTCGCCCGCGAAGAGATGCACCCCAGCGCGAACACTCAGGGTGACGGGCAAGACTGTGAGTGCGCCAGCATCGCGAGCGAGGTGCAGCTGCCTCGCGGTGAGCAGGTCCCAGCTGTCGTAGTCCCAGATGAACGCGGCGGCTTGACCGGCAAGCCAGGACCAACGCAGGCGTTCTTCGTCGGCGATGTCACGACTGGAGAACGCGTCCACTACCCGTTGCAAGACCGGCGTGCCAACCGTTGCCCCTTTGGTGATCAGCAGCGCGAGGCCATCGAGTAGGTCGTCGGCCGCGCGCCGAGTTCCTCCAGGGCGCGGCGATGCCAGCGCCAGCTCCGCGACCTCACGAGCGTTGATTTCTCTCGCGAGCCGGCCGGCAAAGAGCGCCGCCGTGATGGCGTCGAGGTAGGTGTCGCGCGCTTGACTCGCGTCGATCTGCTGGAGTCGCTGCGCGGCCCGCACTAGCAAGATCGGCGCATCACTTCCACGGTCCGATCCCAACGAAACGCGCGCTCGAAGAACGTCCAGCTGCGCTCGCTGCGAGTCGTCCAACGGGCCGCGCTCAGCAATCGCGGCCAGCGCGAGTGCGTCGTCGAGTGCTCCGGATTGGCGCTTCGCTTCCGCAGCGACAAGGGCTCGGCTCGCGCGCGGCGCTGCTTCGAGCGTCAACTCCGCGGACCGCTCCAAGAACGCCGCGGCCGCAGCGAGACCGCCGCGCGCCTGCGCACGTCCGGCAGACCGCTCCAACTCTGCTGCGACATTCTCGTCGGGATGTGACGCGGCCTGCGCGAGGTGCCACGCACGACGGTCTGGGTCGAGTGAAGGGTCCGTCGCGGCCGCAAGCGCGCGATGCACGTCGCGCCGCTCTGCCGGCGTCGCCGCATGGTAGATCGCGGATCGTACGAGTGGGTGACGGAATGTCACCCGTGTGCTCATGTCCAAGAGGCCTTCGTTCTCGACCGCGTCCGCCGCAGAACCTGTGACACCGACTTGCGCGGCCGCCCGCCATACGAGCGCGGGGTCGCCGGTCGGTTCGGCCGCCGCAACGAGGAGAAGGCGACGGGATTGCGATGGCAGATTGGCGAGTCGTCTTCGGAAGCTCGCCTCGATACGGCCAGCGATCGGAACGGAGACCGGGAGCGCGAATCCTCCGTAGAGCTTCGCCGGCGTCAATCCGTGCGGCAGCTCGAGTAACGCGAGCGGATTCCCGCGCGTTTCCGCGACCACGCGCTCCAGCACGTTCTCGTCGACACGATCGAGCAGCACCGAGCGAAGGAGTGCTAACGATGTGGCGCGGTCCAGTTCGACGACCTCGAGTGTCGGTAGCCCGCGAATCACTTCAGTGATCGCTCGACTTCCGAACGCGAATGCGATCGACTCGGTTGCCAGCCGACGAGCCACGAAGGCAAACGCCTGTGCGGATTCCCGGTCGAGCCATTGCGTGTCGTCGACAACGCACAGGAGGGGGTGTCCGTTGGCGTGTTGCGACAACAAGCTCAGGACGGCGAGGCTGACGAGCAGGCGATCGGGCGGTGCGCCGGTCACAAGCCCGAACGTGACGCGCAATGCGTCGCGCTGCGGCTCGGGCAGTTGCGACAAATCGGTGAGACCAGGCGCACAAAGCTGCTGCAACGCGGCGAACGGAAGCTCGTGTTCTGCCTCATTGCCAACTGTGCGCAGCACTTGAAAGTCGCGCGCGCTCGTGATCATGTACTCCAGTAACGCGGTCTTGCCGATGCCTGGCTCGCCGTGGACCACGACTGCGCTGCCGCGACCGTGACGCGCCGCGTCGACAACCTGATCGAGCGTGTCGCGCTCGGTCGCGCGACCGACGAGCATGGGCCGAGGATTCGACTGTCCGAACGCAGTCATCTCTCCAGGTCTCCGAGCGCGTGACGGCGCGCCGTGCTGGGTCGAGATCTCAGTATCGAATACCGAATCGTCGCACCGCCGAGGGACCCGTGCATCCAGGGAACCTACAGTCGTTGGCTCCGCCGCAGTCACGTGGCCACGACTCGTACGGGCAGTCCTGGTTTGGTGTACGGAGTACAGGTCAGTCGACCGATGCATCCGACGGTGGCGACGTGGGGAACTGAGCGACGTACGGCGTGATCGCTTCCGTCATGCGGAACTGCGGGTCGAGGTGCGCCGCGAGCCCTTCGCACATCCCGAGCGTCTTGGCGAGCAGTGCAAGATTCGACGGGAAGCGGAGATGGTGCCGTCGTACGACGGCAAGCACAGTCGAGAGCACGTGGCCGAGGTTCAGCTCGCCGAGCGGCTTCGAGAAGTTCGTGGCCATCACTTCCTTGAGGTCGGCGGCGAAGGCATCTATGTCGGTTGTCTCGCGACTGACGCCCAGGCGCACGCTTCCCTCGACGAGTGGCGCCGCGTCGTTCGTCACGAGCGCGACGAGCACGCTCGTCAGAGCAGCACGCGTCGTCGCGTCCACCTCCCCGACCATGCCGAAGTCGATGAGGCCGATGCGTCCGCTCGGCTCGATGAAGAAGTTCCCGGGGTGCGGGTCGGCATGGAAGAAGCCGTGCTCGAAGACCGACCGCAACACCAATGATGTCGCGCGCTGCGCAAGCGCGACGCGATCGATGCCTGCCGCTGCGAGTGCGTCGAGATCGTCGATCTTGAGGCCACGGAGCCGCTCGAGCGTCAAGACCCGCGCGGTGCTGAGCTCGTGGTGGACAGCCGGGATGCGGATACCGGGATCGCCGGCGAAGTTTGCCGCGAACCGTTCGACGTTGTTCGCCTCGCGCGCGTAGTCGAGCTCGTGCCGTAGCGTCGTCGTGAACTGGTCGACGAGGTCCATCGCGTCGAGCGACCGGAGGTGCCGCGACGAACGTGACAGCAATGCCGCGACGCTGGTGATCACCTCCAGGTCGAGCTCGACCTCGTCGACGACACCGGGCCGGCGCACCTTCACGACGACATCAGCGCCGCCGGGCAGCTTCGCCGCGTGCGCCTGCCCGATCGACGCGCACGCGAGCGGGGCATCGACGAACGAATCGAACAACTCGTGCAGCGGACGACCGAGCTCTTCGATGATCGCAGCGCGGATCGCAGCCGGGGGCACGAGCGGCGCGGCGTCTTGCAGCCGCGTCAGCTCACGCTCCCAGTCAGGAGGCAGCACGTCGTCGCGGGTTGAGAGGATTTGCCCGAGCTTGATGGCCGTCGGGCCGAGCTCTTCGATCGCGGCGCGGGTGTGCTGGGCCGCCGTTGTACGACGAGGTCCGCGGAGGCGGGAGACGAGGTACAAGGCGACGTGGCGGGCGACGACGATCACGTCACGCGCGACACGACGCCACAGCTCCCGCGCGGGGTGCAGGTCAGCGAGACGCGCGTGGACGCGAAACTCGACGAGCTCGAACATTGGCGTCTGCCAGAGCCGGTCCGCGGGTCACCCCGCTCGCGTCGGCTGCGCGACGCCCAGTTGTGTCTTCAAGAAGACCGCTGCCCGGTCGAGCGCCGCATCGCCCTCATCGAGCGCGGCAGCAAAGCCTTGGAACACATGCGGAACGCCGGGAGTGACGTCGAGTGTGATCTGCACGTCGGCGGTCGCTGCCCGTACGGCGAGCCGCAGTGCGTCACTGAGCAGGATCTCGTGTGAACCCACTTGGATCAGAAGCGGCGGCAGTCCGCGGAGATCCCCGAGGACTGGACTGATACGCGGGTCATCGGCATCCGCGCCGTCGACGTATTCAGGAACCCGGATGCGGAGGCCGTCAGGCGTAAGCGTCGGGTCGACCGCCTGCTTTGTCAACAGCGTTTCCCCGGACAGCGTCAGGTCCACATAGGGCGACATCAAGAACGCACAGCACGGTAGCGGCAGGCCGTCGTCTCGCAACCCGAGGAGTGTGGCCATCGCGAGCCCACATCCGGCCGACTCACCGGCAAGAACGATGCGGCGCGGATCGACGCCCTGACCGACGAGTCCTTCGTATGCGGCCCGAGCGTCTTCGACGGCGGCCGGATACGGGTGTTCGGGAGCGAGCCGGTAGTCGACGGTGATCGCTTTGACGTCCGCTCGCCGTGCAAGTTCGGCAACCAAGGGAACAGAAGTTGCCGCCGAGCCGATGACATAGACGCCGCCGTGGAAATAGAGGACGACGTTCGGCGAATCAGCGTCGCGGATCGTGACCTCGACGGCGTCGACGCCGCCGATCGTCGTCGGACTCTGCGCGACGTCGGCGGCGATAGGGACACGCGCCATGGTTTCTTCGAAGGCTGCCCGCAACGTGTGGACGTCGCTCAGGAGGTCGAGTCGCCCCTCGCGCAGGATCTCGTCCAACTTCACTTGCTGCTGTTCGGTCATGCAGTCTCCTTCAGTCGGAACGCCGCCGAGCGAGAGCGCTGCCGACCGGGCAACTGCCGACGAGGTCGCTTCGGCTACGAACACGACGGTCGCGCCGCGATTCGCCCGTCGCATCCGAGAAGTCCACAGTCCCAAGCGTGACCGACGACGACATTCAGGTCGCGCACTGGGGAAATCTCGGATTCGATTGCGAGGGCGCAGACGCGACGGTCAACACCCGATCGCCGATCGCAAAGGAACGTCGCCATGGAATCTCGCCCCGTCACGGCGCCGCCCGTTCCGCTCCACGAGCAACCATCGATCCATGCTCGCCGCTGGTTCCTGCTCGCGATCATGTGTCTGTCGCTCGTACTCGTCGTTATGACGACCTCCGGCCTGAACACCGCGCTACCGACGATCCAGCGTGACCTCGGCGCTTCCGCATCCGAGCTGCAGTGGATCGTCGACGCCTATGCGATCGTGTTCGCCGGTCTGCTGTTGAGCGCAGGAGCGATCGGCGACCGCTTCGGCCGCCGCCACGCCTTGCTCGGTGGCCTCGCGGTGTTCGGACTGGGCACCCTCGTGGGCGGGGTTGCGGACAGCTCGAACCAGCTGATCGCAGGACGAGCGGTGATGGGAATCGGCGCCGCGTTCATCATGCCGGCGACGCTGTCGATCATCACCACGATCTTCCCGCCCGAAGAGCGCACCCGCGCGATCGCGATCTGGGCCGGCTTCGCGGGCGCCGCGGGCGCGATCGGCCCCGTCGTCACCGGCGCGCTCTTGGAGTGGTTTTGGTGGGGTTCGACGCTGCTCGTGAACGTCCCCCTCGTCATCGGGATCGTCGCCGCCGTCATCGCGTTCGCTCCGGACTCGCGCGACGACACGAAGTCGCCGCTCGACCCCGTGGGTGCCCTCTTGTCGCTCGTCGGCGTGAGCTCGTTGATCTTCGCCATCATCCAGGGCCCGGAGGACGGATGGACGAGTGGACGTGTGCTTCCCGCGTTCGTCATCGCCGGCGTTGCACTCGCTGCCTTCGTCGCCTGGGAGCGGCGGAGTGACCACCCGATGCTGCCGCTGACCCTCTTCGGCGACCGTCGGTTCAGCACCGGCGCCGGCGTCATCGCAACCGCGTTCTTCGTGATGTTCGGCTTCTTCTTCCTCGTGACGCAGTACTTCCAGTTCGCCCGAGGTTGGTCCCCGCTCGAGGCGGGCCTTGCCACACTGCCGGCCGCAGTCACCTTGATCGCGATCTCGCCCCGCAGCGCCGCGCTTGCGGAACGCTTTGGCGCCCCCCGCGTGATGGCGCTCGGGCTCGCCGTCATCGCCGGAGGGCTCGGCGTACTGACCACGTTGTCGCCGGACACCGCGTATCCGTTGATCGCGGCCGCCGTCGCGTTGCTCGGCGCCGGCGTGGCCATCACGGTCGCGCCCGCGACCGGCCAGATCATGACCTCGGTGCCGCTCTCGAAGGCCGGCGTCGGCTCGGCCGTGAACGACACGTCTCGAGAGCTCGGCGGAGCGTTGGGCATCGCCGTTCTCGGCAGTATCGCCAACGCCGCCTACCGATCCAGCATCGACCTCAGCAATGTCCGCCTGCCAGCCGGCGCGCGTGCGGCCGCCGAGGGGTCGATCGGCGCCGCCGACTCGATCGTGGGCCGCATCCCGGGCGGCGAAGCCCTGGCGGCCCAAGCGGCCTCGGCGTTCACGGACGCGTTCGTGCTCGTCCTCTGGATCGCAGTCGGCATCGCCCTCGCCGCCGCCGCCGTGATCCTGTTCGTCTGGCGCCCCCGGCGTGAGCCAATGACCGAAGACATCGAGCAGGAGGTCGCCGAGTTCAGCGTCGATTTGGCGCGCCTTCCGGTGCGACCGTGTCCGTGACTGATGCCAAAGGCCGACGCGAAGTCTGCACCCAACCCGCTTGCCTCGGCACATCGACGCGAAAGCACTGAGCGAGCTGCCGGCGCGAAGAACACGGCGCCGGCGACGCAATCGGATAGATACTCGGCAATGGCTTCGAGAATCGAGCAGTACGCCATGATCGGCGACACACAGACCGCCGCGCTTGTCGGCGACGACGGCTCGATCGACTGGCTGTGCGTGCCTCGGTTCGACAGCGGCGCGTGCTTCGCCGCGCTGCTGGGAGACGAGAACCACGGACGCTGGCAGATCGCGCCGGCTGCCGGTGGCCGCGCCGCGCGTCGGCGATACCGCGATCACACGCTCGTGCTCGAGACCGAGTTCGACACGCCCGAGGGCTCGGTAAAAGTCATCGACTTCATGCCGATCCGGGACGAGTCCGTCGACGTCATCCGGATCGTCGAAGGGGTCCGCGGCCACGTCCCGATGCGGATGCATCTCACGATCCGATTCGACTACGGCCGGATCATCCCCTGGGTGCGCAACATCGATGGCGCCCTCACCGCTGTGGCCGGCCCCGACGCGCTCGTGCTGCGCGCACCGGTCGAGACGCGTGGCGCAGGCCACTCCACCGTCGCCGAGTTCACAGTCAGGCGCGGACAACAAGTTCCCTTCAGCCTCGCCTGGTACCCGTCTCACCGCAACCTGCCACACCCGCGGAACGCGACCCGGTCCTTGAACCGTACGGAGACGTGGTGGCACCGTTGGGCGAAGAAGCAGAGCTACGACGGCGACTGGCCCGAGGCGGTTCAGCGGTCGCTGATCACACTGAAGGCACTCACGTATGCGCCGACGGGCGGGATTCTCGCCGCGCCGACGTCCTCGCTTCCCGAACGAATCGGAAGCGTCCGCAACTGGGACTACCGATTCTGTTGGCTCCGAGACGCGACGTTCACCCTTCTCGCGCTGATCCAGGCCGGCTACGAGGACGAAGCGAAGGCCTGGCGCCAGTGGCTCCTGCGCGCTGCCGCCGGCGAGCCGGCCGACCTGCAGATCATGTACGGACCCGCGGGGAGCGCCGGCTGACGGAGTCGGAGGTGGCGTGGCTGCCCGGGTACGAGGGCTCCCGGCCCGTCCGAACGGGCAACGCGGCGTCCGAGCAGTTCCAGCTCGACGTGTACGGAGAGGTCATCGATGCGCTCTACCAGGCCCGTCGGGTCGGGGTCGCCGACCGCGAGGCGAGCCCCCGCGACCTGGTCCTTGCCCTGGTCGAGTTCCTCGAGGGCCGTTGGAAGCTGCCCGACGACGGCATCTGGGAGGTGCGCGGGCCCCGCCGGCACTTCACGCACTCGAAGGTCATGGCGTGGGTGGCGTTCGACCGCGTCGTGCGAGGCCTTCAGGAGTTTGGGGACTCGAACGACGCGCAGCGCATCGCGCGCTGGAGCAGCATTCGCGATGAGATTCACGCCGAGGTCTGCGCCAAGGCCTACGACGAAGACCGCAAGACGTTCGTCCAGGCGTACGGCTCGCGCGATCTCGACGCCGCGTTGCTGATGATCCCGCTTGTCGGATTCCTGCCCGCGACCGACGAGCGGATGCAAGGGACGGTCGACGCGATTCGGCGCGAGCTGACGACCGACGGGTTCGTCATGCGCTACACGACCGACAGCGCGGTAGACGGGCTTCCCAACGGTGAAGGCGTCTTCCTGCCGTGCACGTTCTGGCTGGTGGACAACCTCGCGTCGATGGGACGCGTCGACGAAGCGCGCGCCCTCTTCGCGCGGTTGGTCGGGCTCGCCAACGACGTCGGACTACTGGCCGAGGAGTACGACGCTCAGTCGCGGCGCCTGCTCGGCAACTTCCCGCAGGCGTTCAGCCACGTGGCGATGGTGAACAGCGCCTACAACCTCTCGCGGATCGACAGCGCAGACGGGCCCGCACATCATCGAGGTCGGCAGCCACACTTTTGATCGGAGCGTCCGGTGAGGCGGGCAGCTGTGCTGTTCCCGTTTCAGCGGCGCCGAGCCGCGCGGCTTGTCTCGGGCGGTCGCTCGACGATCAGCTCGGACGCTCACGGCGAGCGCGAATGGGAAACGCTCTCGTCCTGCGCCGCACGCGGCGAGGACGTGCTCGGGAGACAGGCGTCAGATAGACGAATTCAATCGAGGGCCAGTGTTCGCGCAGGGCAGCTGTCGAGCTGTTGATGATCTCTTCAACCGCGGGGACATCCAAGTCGTCGGCAAAGGTGACGTCGCCGCCGACAATGACGCTCGATGGCCCGACCACCACGGCGAACAAGTCCGGGACGTCGACGACGCCGTCCTGGGCCGCGATGACGCGACGCATTCTGCGCACGGTCGAGGGCGGAGCGCCGCGACCAAGCAGGAGCTCGCGGTTCGCTCGCAGCAACAGAATCGAGGCGACGAACAGCAAGATGCCGATCAGCGCGCTCGCCACCGTGTCCGGCGTAGCGCTTCCCATCTGCTCGCTGACCAGCAGGCCCAGCACGGCGATGATGCCTCCGGCCACCGCGCATCCGCCCCCTACTGCCACTGTCACCGACGCGGGGTCGGTGCTGCGATGTAGGTGTGTGCGTAGCGACACTCCGCGCGCCGACGCCTCCTCGCGCAACGGCCGCAACGCGATCACCAGTGCGAAGGCATCCATTGCGATCGTCGTCGCGAGCACGATGTAGGCCGTCGTGTAGCTCTCGATTGGCGACGGAGACAGCGCGGCATGGATCGCGCCATTCAGGGCGAGCCCGCTCCCACCGACGAAGATGCCGAGCGCGGCGAACAGGGACCAAAAGAAGCCCTCGCGCCCGTATCCGAGCGGATGGGTGTCGTCTGGCGGACGCGCGCTGCTGAGCACGCCGATCAGCAGGAACACCTCGACGGCAGTGTCTGCCGCATTGGCCGCGGTCTGGGCGCGCAGCGCGACCGCGCCGGTGACCCACGCGGTGATCGCGAGCGCGACCGTTTGGACCGAGTTCACCGCGAAGGAGACGACAACGCTGCGAAAGGTCGCTGCCCCGACATCCGGTCGCCCCTCAGCTCGCGATTGGACCAACGGGACGTTGTCAACCAGTTGCTCGCGGTCGATCGACCTGACCGGGTGCAGCCGCGCCACCTGGTCAGTCGGTGAAGCCGATTGATGCATGGCTGCCATCACAGAGCGGCTTGTTCGCAGACGCGCCGCACCGGCACAGCGTCACCCGGTTGCGAATCTCATAGGTCTCGCCGTCGGCACCGGAGATCGGTATCCCCCCGCGCACCCACATCGGTCCGGCCCCCCCTTCAGCGGGGTCGGCCACAATCCCGATCGACGGCTCGAAGTCGGGTTCGATTGCCGCCTTCGTCTCCCGGTCCCAAGCCACCAGCCGGCCCGACGGGCACAGTCCCGCTTCTCGGGCCGTGAGCCGGGCCGCCTCCGAGCCCCCCCCGCTCCACGAGGTTCCACACCTGGCCGGCAACGTCGCAGAACCGGGCGTAGGCGCACAACGGTTGGGCATCGGTGAGGATCAGCGCGGGCCCGTCCTGTTCTTCAGCCTGCGTGAGGTACGGGGCGCGGCTGGCAGTTTCGGTCCCATCGAAGCCAACGCGTAGGTGCGAGTCGTCGCAGAACGGTTTGTCAGCCGATTGTCCGCACCGGCACAGGGCGCACTCCCCCGTCGTGTCGAACCGATCGCCTTGGCGTCAGTCGACGGAGTTGCCGTCTCCGTCGGCGACGATGGTCTGACGAGCGATCGGGACCGAGCCCTCGACCAGATACGGGCCATTGCGAGTGACCGATATCTTCACGCCGTCAACCGGGTGCATGGTCGCCTCCTTACTGCGTGGATTCCGAGCCCGTTCGCCCAAATGAGCCGGCCGGTGACTGATCGACGAAGGTTGCTGACGCATCCGGGTTGTGCCTGATCACGGCCCAACGCCAGCGGTCATCGCTCGATCTTGTATGACGACGAAGGTCGCATCATCACGCGAGTGCGTAATCGCGGTTGCTCACGCGCACCGGCGAAGCGCGCGCGGACCAAAGGACACTGTCTCGGCGCGGACCACACGGCCGACGGCCAAGCCGAACGTGAGCGGTCGCGCCAGTACACGCGCCATGGAACGGTCTCGCAACGCCAGGCGCGCGGTACAAGTGGCCGTTGACGACTGCCATCTCCTCGCGCTCGGCCACCCATGTACGCAACTCCGTGATCGAGCGATGAGTCGGCGGCCCTAGCCGAGTCTTATGAGCGAGGGAGGTGCTCACTCGCACGCATGTCGCTGGACGGGTTCGTCGGTGAGCTCGACGACAACCGGGCAGAAGACGCGCCCGAAACGAAGGGACAGGAACGATGACCGATTCGACCCCCAGCGGAACCAGACCGTTCCGATTCGGGGTCGTTGCCCCGCTCAGAACTGACCTGCCGACGTGGCGAGACCGGGTGCGCCGCATCGCCGACAGCGGCTACTCCACGCTGCTGATGCCTGACGTCCCGCAATGGCAGCCGGCGCCTGCCCCCACGCTTGCCGTCGCGGCCAGCCTCGCCGACCTACGGGTAGGTACTTGGGTGTATGCCTCCGCGCTGCGCCAGGCTTGGAGCACCGCGTGGGAAGCGCACTCGCTGTCGGTGCTCACTGACGGTCGCTTCGAGATGGGCATCGGCACCGGCAGACCCGGCATCGAAGACGAACTGGGACTGCCCGTCGTACCACCGAGCGAGCGGCTGGCCCAGGTGCGTGAGACCGTGACGGCGCTGCGAGATCTCGACGGCCCCGACTTGCACACGCCGGTAGTAATGGCCGTGCGCGGGCCGAAGGCCCAGGCACTGGCGGCCGACCTCGCAAATACGGTCACCTTCGCACTGATGCCGGGAGATGACCGGGTCGAAATCACACAGGTGGTGCGCGACTTCCGCGCCATCCGAGACGTCGAACTCGCGCAGCACGTGGCGGTGATCGGCGACACCGTCGCGCCATTTATGGCGCCCCCCGACACCGACACCGCCGCGCTTCGCGGGTCGGACTCGCTGGCGGTACTCTCAGATGACCCGGCGGCGGCCGCCGATGAGATCCAGCGACGGCGGGAGGAGATCGGCTTCTCCTACTTCGTCTTCGGCGCCGACTTCGCCGAAGCGCTCGCTCCAGTCGTAGCTGAGCTGGCCGGACATTAGACCTGCGGGCCAGCCAACAGTTTGGTGAACGCCGATCACCCTGAGGCGCTGCTCGCTGCCGGTGCGCTCGGCGTCGGCGTCGTGGGTTGGCTGGGCGTCGGCGGGGCGTCGCCCAGCATGAGCGGCGCACAACGCGTGTAGTCGTCATCTTTTCCGAGCAACGGACCCGCGGTGCCGGGTCCAGGTTGCCGACCGGCGGTGTCATCCACTGAGACCCCGCACGCGCTGTCGGGCAGGGGCGCCACGTAGAACCGCGTCGGCGGGCCAAGGGGCGCCGAGAACGTGTCCACAGTGAACGGCGCGAACGAGCTTCCATAGCTCGGCGACACTCGGACGGTCGTGATATTCGCGTCGACGTCGCCGTATACGAACAGTTTTCCGGCGACCCGTTCCCAGATCGGATGACCTGGGCACTGGTCCTTCGCCATCGCTCCCTTGAACGCCAATTGGAAGCAGTCGAGCCGCCGATCTTCGGGACCGAGCGGATAGTCGCCCGGTACGAGTGCGGTGAGGACGTACTCAGCGCCATCGACGGCACCATGGACGACGTCAACCGGCGTCGCGGTTGGATCGACGCGGCCGATATGGGTGTCGATCGACAACGCACGTACCAAGCGCTGCCATTCGGCGTCCGAGATCCCTCGAACGTCGTTCGCGACCTTCAGGGTCTCGTCTTCCGTTGGTCCATTGATGCCTTCGACGGCGATCCGTAAGTCGTCGCGCTCGTTCCACGCGACCTTGAAGCCGTACGCCTCCCCTTCGTCGGTGAGCGTTGTCAGCGTCGCGTCATGGCCGCGAACCCGCAGCGGCCGCGGGTCTCGCCCTTCCGCCGGAACCGGGACAGAGGTTGGCGAAACCGCGATGGCGATTTGGGACTCGCGCTCGCACGTGTCGCACCAGGGCCTGGTGTCGGGGCCGTAACCGGTCGAACGGGTGCCACGCTCTTCGCCGGCGCTCACGATCTCGAAGCTGTCAGGCAGGTGGCCGGCTATCCAGGCACGAGCGTCGGCGGGCGCTGAGGACGCTCCGGATTGCAACGAACCTGAGTCGCTCCCGCACGAGAGACACAACAGGGCGGTGACGCCGAGAACCCATCGCTTCACGCTGGTCGCGGTCGAACTCCGTCCGCTCACACGGCCTCACCCCTGTCGTTCCCCAAACGATCGAACAATCCCACGAGCCGCTCCCCTGGGCGCATGTCATCGTCGCGCTCGCGTCACCGACGTGCCGATCTGACGCGTGGAGGCGCTTACCGATCCGCGTTCGCTGAGCTCGTCGTTGGGTCGGGAGGGCTGGTGTCAGCGTCTGCTGACCGAGTTGATCTGGATGCGCCTTGTCCCCCGTACAACTCCACTCGTCATCCGTCGCCGCCGGGGGTCGAGTTCCTTGCGCGCTGAGACGAGCTGTCCTTCGGTGAGGATGGTGTTTCATGGGCGGACTCGATCTTCGTCGATGAGATCGACTTCCCGGCCCGACACCCGGATTGACCGCCGGACTACGGGCGCCGTTCGAGCCCTCAGCCGAAGACTGGCGCCGGGTAAGAAGGTGTGGTGTCCGCCCCGTGGCCGGTATCTAAGGAGAACCTCGCTGGCGCGAGCTGCGACTTCGGTGTTGATCGTGTGCCACGACGGCCCGACGTCACGGAGTTCAAACGGCGGGCCCGCTGGCAGCAAGCGTGGTGGCGCGCTCGGCGCGAGATCCCGATCGGCGCACACGTCGCTCCTGGGTCGACCGTTGCAACGCCCAACGGCAGCCGAGTGGACGAGGCGTATGCGCGTCAATCGGGCTGCAACTTCTTGTCGCCGGCGATTCGCAAGGCGGTCGAAAGCCGGGGTCGCTAACCCGCAGCCGCACCAGACACTGAACCCCGCGCAGCTCTGGGCGGACCTTCTCTCGTCGATGCCGTTGTGCTTCAACCTCTTCGGCGAGCTCGACAGCGATCACACTCGACTTACCGACGTGATCGACACGCTGTGGCCAGACCATCAAGGCGATGCCGACCAAATGCGATTCGAATGGTCCCCCGGCCGCCGCGACCCGCTGTACTTGAACAACCGGTCGGCATTCGACGCTGCAATCGTTCTCGAGCTTCCCGACGCTCATCGAGGCGTGATCGGCATCGAAACCAAGTACCACGAAGACATCCGACGAGAACGTGCACCGCACCCAACGTCCCGGCTTCCCCGCTACCGTGAGGTGACCGAACGTTCCGCGATATTCGGGTCAGGTTGGGAAGCGAAGCTCGTCGGCACTGACCTCCAACAGTTCTGGCTCGACCACCTTCTCGTCCTGTCGATGTTGCAGCACCCAGACGCCGGCTGGTCATAGGGACGATTCGCCGTCGTCTACCCCGCCAACAACCCCAGCGTCCGAGATGCCACGGTCAGGTACCGGGACGTCCTCATCACAGAAGACACGTTCGAAGCACGCACCATCGAAGAGCTTCTTGACGCCAACGTGCTGCACGAGTCAAAGACCGCCGAGCTCTTCCGCGAGCGCTATCTCTGGTAGGCGAGACGCCTAGCGCTTCGCTGCTGGACGCCAGCACTTCTTGCGCTGTTACCACTCGTCGTTCTGCGCTCCGAGCGGGTTGAAAGCCCTCATCGGGCGTTCGAGCGGTCGTTGCCGGGCTTGCGGGCGGTCTCTCGCATTGGGGGTTGACCTTGACGCGAGGTCAACCCTTCAAGGTGGTCTCATGACCACAACACCAGTCATCCGGATCGCCGGCCTGATGAAGTCGTTCGGCGATCTCGAGGTGCTGCGCGGCGTCGACCTCGACATTGCGCGGGGCAGCATCTTCGCTGTGCTCGGCTCCAACGGCGCCGGCAAGACCACCGTCGTGAAGATCCTCTCCACGCTGCTCAAGGCTGACGCCGGCAGCGCCGTGGTGAACGGGTTCGACGTCGCCACGCAGGCCGCCGACGTCCGCGAGTCGATCAGCCTCACCGGCCAGTTCGCAGCGGTCGACGAGATCCTCACCGGGCGCGAGAACCTCGTGTTGATCGCCAAGCTGCGGCACCTCGACCACCCGGGCCGGATCGCCGACGAGCAGCTCGACCGCTTCTCGCTCACCGACGTCGGGGGACGGAGGGTGGCGACCTACTCCGGCGGCATGCGCCGCCGTCTCGACATCGCGATGAGCCTGATCGGGAACCCGCCGGTGATCTTCCTCGACGAGCCGACCACCGGCCTCGACCCGCACGCCCGCCTCGAGGTGTGGCAGTCCGTCCGCGAGCTCGCCCACGGCGGCACGACGGTGCTGCTCACCACGCAGTACCTCGACGAAGCCGAACACCTCGCCGACCGGATCGCGATCCTCCACGAGGGCCGGATCCTCGTCAACGGCACGCTCGCCGAGCTCAAGGCGCTGATGCCGCCGGCCCAGGTCGAGTACGTCGAGAAGCAGCCGAGCCTCGAAGACATCTTCCTTGCCCTCGTCGGCCGTCGCGCAGCGGCGGGAAGCGCCCTGAACGACACCGCGGCCGTCCCGGTCGCCATCGACAACTGAGGTCTGACGATGACCACGCACTCCCTCCACGACACCACCACGCTCTTGGGCCGCTCCCTGCGCCACATCCTGCGCAGCCCGGACACGATCATCACCACCGCGATCACACCGATCGTGATGCTGCTGATGTTCGTGTACGTGTTCGGCGGCGCGATCGACACGGGCGGCGCCAACGTACGTCAACTACCTCCTGCCGGGGATCTTGCTGATCACGGTCGCGTCGGGCGTCGCCTACACGGCGTTGAGGCTCTACACCGACATCTCCAGTGGGATCTTCGAGCGGTTCCAGTCGATGCCGATCGCCCGCTCGGCCGTCCTGTGGGGGCACGTGATCACCTCCGTGATCGCCAACCTGGTCTCGCTCGTCCTGGTCGTCCTCGTCGCCGTGGCGATCGGTTTCCGCTCAGGAGCCGGCGTCGTCGCCTGGCTCGAGGTGCTCGGCATCGTGGTGCTGTTCACACTGGCGCTCACCTGGCTGGCAGTGAGCGCCGGGCTCGTCGCGAAGTCGCCCGACGGCGCGGGAGCGTTCGCCTATCCGCTGTTGTTCCTGCCCTTCGTCAGCTCGGCGTTCGTGCCCACCGCCGGCATGCCCGGCCCGGTGAAGTGGTTCGCCGAGCACCAGCCGGTCACCTCGATCGTGAACACGCTCCGCAACCTGTATGCCGAACGGCCCGCTCGGCAACGACGTGTGGACCGCCCTCGCCTGGTGCGTCGGCCTCTTGGTCGTCGCCTACGCGCTCGGCGTGCGCACGTATCACCGCAAGCTCGCCTGAACCGCCCGGCACACTGACTCGATGAACAGCGGTCTGACATGCTGACGATCAGCCAGCTCGCGGCCTACGCCGGCGTGACCGTGCGCGCGGTTCGCCACTATCACGCCAAGGGTTTGCTGCCCGAGCCCGAACGCGACCAGTCGGGGTACCGGCGCTACGACGCGGCCGCCGTGGTCGAACTGATCCGGATCAGGACGCTGGCCGACGCCGGCGTGCCGCTGTCGCGTGTGCACGAATTGCTTGCGGCCGATGAGGAGGAGTTCGCCGCCGCCGTCGAGGACATCGATCGCCGGCTGCGCGCCGAGATCCAGGAGCGCCAGCGCCATCAGGAACGTGTCGCCGAGCTGGCAGCCGGCGACAGCCTGGCCCTGCCACCCGAAGCGGTGGCCTACCTCGACCGGCTCCGCGAGCTCGACGTCCCGGAGCGGGCGATCCAGATGGAGCGCGACGCCTGGATCCTCGTGGCCGCGCAGATCCCCGCCCAGATGCCGGCGCTGATGGCGCTCAAGCGCGGTCAGATCGAGGACCCTGCCGTCATCGCGATCTACCTCGACCTCGTCGAGGCGGCCGACTGGGACGCCGGTGATCCACGCCTGCCGGTCGTCGCCGACCGGCTCGTGGCGATGTTCGAGGAAGACGCCGAGCAGTGGAGCGAGGACCAGGTCGCCGACTTCGCACTCGACGACGATCTGGTAGCACTGCTCGACGAGGTGTTCGTCAACGCAGTGCCCGGTCGCCCGGCAGCTGCTGCGCCTCCTCGAAGAGCGCGGCTGGACCGGGTGGACCAAGCTCGAACGCATCCGCACCCCGTCGTAGCCGGGGCCGGTCATAAAGGCGGACTGATGCGCCCCGAGTTCGACGGGGCCTTTCACGCCGGCGGCTTTCCTGCCGCGCAGAACGCGCAGCGCAGAACGACGACTGACCTCCACTGCCATCTTGCGAGCAGATCCTCATATCGGGCGCCCTTCTACCGCCGGCTCGGAGCGTTACCGCGTGGGTCCTGCCTCAGCACGCGAGCGAAGGATCCGGCATTCTGCGCCCCCAGTCCGCGGTAATCCGGGACGCGACACGTACTTCGGCGGACTGGCTGCTGCTCAGTCGCCCACTCGTGTCGCGCCCCGGACCGCCCCCATGTGACCCTCGACGCCTTCGGTCAGAACGTGCCGGGAATGTTGAGCGTGAGTCCGTTGGTCGTATCGGTCACGGTGATGTCAGTGAATGCCACCGTCATCGGTGGGCTGCAGGACGGCTGGAAGACCGCCGTCACCGACAGCGTCCAATTCGCCTTCCCGTTCTGGACCGGGAAATCGCCTGCGGCGCTCACCGATTCTTTGTTGACGGCCTTGGGGTGATTGCCACCACCGTTGATGCACTGGGCCGTGGCGGTCAGCACCACGTGGATTTGCGCTTCGTCGCCGAGACCGGCTTCTTTGCCCTCAACGGTGACCGTATTGCCCGAAACACTCGCGGTTGTGGCACTTTGAATGAAATGCGGGCTTCCTGCCCACGCGGTACTGGCAAACGCCACCACCAACGCGGCAGCAAGCACTGGAACAAGCACTAGTCGTCGCATCGCCCACTCCCCACTCTCAAGAAGAACGCGACCGTGCGTTCTTGCCATTGTCGCAATCGTCGACGCCGCTCAAGGGGGTACGCCCTCTCGCTCGATTTTTCACGGCGCGAGCGGGCGATCCCCGATGGGGTCGGCATCTTGACCGTCGACGCCGCACCCTGAAAGTGCCGATCCCGCCGCGTGCGAGAGTCGAGGCGTGAAGGTCTCCCAGATCGATCCTCGAGACGAACGCTGGCAGGACGTTGGCCCCGTCTTCCGGGTGTACTTCTGGCAAAAGCTCGGTGAGAGGTCGTATGCGTCAGACGAGTTTGAGGTCTGCGACGCGGACGTGATCGACGTTCTTCGCTGGGCTGAGCGAGAACGTGGCGACCGGACCTTCACGCTGTACCTCCGCCGCGATGATGCGTCGGGAGTCGGGCTCGTACTGCTCGCCGGTACCGACCCCACCGCGTAGTGATCGTGCGCGGGATGTGATCGCGATGAAGCAGCTGCCGCTGTTTGCGTGACGGGCTCGTCGGGTCGGGCCGGCGCCGAGGTGTGGGAGTCCGGTGATGGCGACCGTGACCGGGAAGAAGAAGACCTCCTCTCGTCGTGTGGGGTCGAGTGCGACGACACTCGAGCTCGCGAAAGCAACACCCTCACGACGAAAGAAGGTCCCTGTGGAACGAGAGTATGTCGGTATCGATTTGCATCGCCGCCGGTCGGTGATCGTGCGCAAGAACGCAAGTGGCGAGTTGTTGTCGAAGACGCATATCGACAATGACCCGATGGCGTTGGCGGCGGCGGTGGCTGCTGCCGGTCCGGAGCCGGAGGTGGTGGTGGAGGCCACGTTCGGCTGGGTGCGCCACGAGGCGCTGTTTGACCGGGTGGGGGAAGGGCCCCACCTGCGGCTTGTCGCAGCAGGCCGCTGAAGCTGGAGGCAGCCTGATCCCGGAGGTGCGGGTGAGGGCGGGAGCAGCCTCGACAACGCCGTGGCGGGCTGGTACTGCCAGACAGTTCGGGTGCGGCAAGCGAGACGGAGAGGTGTACGAGTGCAGGAACCAGTGGTGGAACCCCCTCAAGAAGTGCGACCGGCTGGGAATCTGGTGGATGGCCGGGATGGCAGTGCGCTGAACCTCCTTACAACCGGGAGGGACGGCCTCGGCGGCGTGCCGCCGGGGGCCACGATGAAGGTCTGCGGCGTAGTCGTGGACAGGCCTGCAGGGGAAAAGCTGGGCACCGATCCCGTCGACCGGTCAGCGGTGAACGTGGGAACCGTCTTTGGGTCGCCTTCCTTTCGACCGGCCGGGTCGGGAGCGGCGAGGCACACCGTCTGCTGATGACCCAGGGGCGGGGCGGAGGGCCCGTAGTAGTCCGAGGTCGGGAAAGCCGGCTACATGGCGAAGGGGCCCAGCGAGTTCGTGATGTTGGGACTGGAAGACCAGGAGGTCGCCGGTGAATACCGACGCGTCGTGGCCCGATCTCTACGAGGCCGAGCGACGGGTACTGGAGATCCAGACCAAGTTGCACCGATGGGCAAACAACCAGCCCCGCGGCGTGAACTCGTGGAGAGCCGGATGCGTGGGAACGCGCACGTCCGGTTCGGAGGGCGGACCGGGGAAACGGACCAGCCGACAAGGCTGACACCGCGCCTCGGTCCGACCCAACTATTGGGCAGTCGATCTGTTGAACGAGATGGGCGCGCACGTGCATCTGGCGCACCCGTTGGGCAACGACTGGGGCAAGCGTCGGGTGAAGAACGACGAACGCGACGCCAACGATCTGGTCGACTTGTTGCGGCTCGGTCGGCTGGCGGAGGCGTGGATCGCGCCACCGGAGCTGCGCGAGTTGCGGGAGATGGTCCGCTATCGCCACAAGCTGATGCGTCTGCGTTCCGGTTTGAAGGCGCAGGTGCATGCGGTGATGGGCAAACACGGGGTGCTGCCGGCGCGGGTGGACATGTTCGGTCCGGGCGGCACGGCCCAGCTCGACGCGCTCGAGCTACCGGCCGGGTACGCGTGGCGGCTCGACTCGTTGCGCCGGTTGATCGCCGTGTACAGCACCGAGATCACCGCCCTTGACCGGGCCATCGCGTCACGGTTGGACGGCCACGCCGGTTATCGAGCGGTGCAAGCCCTCCACGGTGTCGGCCCGGTGCTGGCGGCGGTGTTCGTGGCCGAGATCGGTGACATTCATCGGTTCGACTCGCCCCACCGGTTGTGTTCGTGGGCGGGCATGACCCCGTCGCATCGGGAGTCGGACACCAAGATCCGCCGCGGGTCGATCACCAAACAAGGCTCCCGGCTGTTGCGGTGGGCGGCGGTGGAGGCGGTGTCCAAGAACCACGGGCACAACAAGATCAAGAACGACTACCGGCGCATCGCCGAGCGGCGAGGACGCAACATCGCCCGCGTCGCGGCGGCTCGCAAACTTCTCACCCTCGTCTACTACGGCCTACGCGACGGCGAGATCCGCTGCCTCGCGTCGACCGAGACCGGGTGACGCTCGGACGCGGCCAGCAGACCGGCTCGAGGTTCGGCATGACCTTCGCGGTCGTCCATATGTGATTGAGCACTGCTGGCTGCGCCGCACCGCTCCATGCTCGGACCCGACCATGTGGTTGGGGACCGGCGAAGACATGTCCAAGCAACCGAGCCCGGTCTGCTTGCCCCCCACACCCCCGTGGGGAACTGGAGACAGCAGCGCAACGCGTCTTCGATGACGCCACCGCCAAGCCGTGACCGGCTTGGCACAACATTCTCGAACCCGGTGATGACCGGGCCATCAAGGCTTCCCCTCCGGGCGGCCTGGCGGCCGGCCTTGACCGCCCTCCCGAACCCCGCGCACGCGAGGGGCAACGACGCGCGCCCCACGACACGTCACATCAACGCAACACGTCACATCAACCACCGTGCTCTCCGAAGAATTCCTTGACACCTTCCACTGCTTCAGACATGCCGATCGCGCGTACTGGTCAGTCGCCCATCACGTCATCTGTTCAGTCGTCACTGCCATGACGCTGACGTTGCGCGAACTCACGAAGTACGTCTTGTTGGGCGCCGATCTCGGGTCCTGCCATCGGACGATTCGAGCGCACCGTGATCAGCGCGTCGTCGATCGGGACGCCGGCACGCAACAGTACGGCCACCGCGACTGTGCCCGATCGTCCGATACCGCCGGCGCAGTGAACGATGATCACTTCACCCCCAGCGAGCCGGGCCTCGATGTCGTCGACCAACCCGCGAAGGTCGTCGAGGGTCGGCGCGTGCATGTCGGGTATGGGGTAGTGCACCGCGTGCGTGCCGAGGTTGGCACGCAGCCACTCCGTGTAGTCGGGGTAACGATCGTCGAGTTCGTACATCTCGGTGAGACAGACGACGGTTGTGGCGTCGACGCGATCCATGAGAGTGAGGTGGTCGGGGCCGATGGCGTGCTTGCCGCAGAGAAACAGCCGCCCCGACAGCGCGGTGGGCAGGGGGATCTCATCGATGCCGCCGTCTCGAGAACGATCGCTCGGCCACGCCATCGGAACATACTGCTCGACAAGCGGGTCGCAGTTGCCAACAGGTCGAAGCTGTCGTGCGCGGAATGCGCCGATACCGCGTCCGCCCGAACGTGTTCACCGTCGCGTCGATGGCAGCGCCTGGCTTGGTGTCGGTCAGGTAGGCGTGAGCAGTGGGGTTGGGCAACCTTGGCGGGTGAGCACCGATCAGACGCCCGACCGGAAGCGGCGCCGAGTGCGTTGGATGCAGCGCTATCTGTTGAACCCGCCGATGAAGCTGTTGACGTGGGCGGGATTGTCACCGGGTCATGTTCTGGTGGAAACGCAAGGCAGACGCAGCGCCATGCGACGCCGAAATGTGGTGGGGATGAAGATTGCCGGTGACGTCGGCTGGGTCGTCGCCGAGCAAGGACGTCATGCGGGTTGGGTCCGCAACGTTGAGGCGAATCCGGACGTGAGGGTCCGCATCGGCAGGCGTTGGCGTCCAGCACACGCCGAGATCGTTGCTGACGACGATCCCGAAGCTCGGTTGGATGCCTTTGAGCGCCGAAGTCATGCGGCTGCCGTCCGCCGATTCGGTACCGAGCTCACGACCGTGCGCTTCGACTTCGACGAGTCGCGGAAAGGTGCCGCTTCCGGATGGTCGTGAGAGTGCGCGACACATCACTGGTAACGCGCGCTCGAGCGATCCCGGATGGTTGACCATGGAACGGCGTGTCGCAGGATCCGGCTTTGCCGGAGGGTCTAGCGGCGCCACCGAACGGCACTTCCGCGGCGGTGACTCGCAGGGCTGGTTAGCCAGACGCCGACTCGTTCGCTTGTGTCAGGATCCGGCGTGGTGTTGAAGTCGTTGCCCCGCATCGAACGGTTGGATCTCGCGGTGATCACGCTTCCCGACTGGCATCCAGAGGCCACAAACCAGCCCACGGCGCCCGTCTATGGATATGTCATCGTTCATCCTGACGGCCCGATCGTGTTCGACACCGGGGTCGGGTTCGGCAATGAGTTCATCGACGAGGTGTACGAGCCCGAGTGCTTTCGGCTCGACGAAGCCCTGGGCGCAGTCGGAATCGATACTTCGTCGATCGTCGGCGTGATGAACAGCCACCTGCACTTCGACCACTGTGGCCAGAATCCGCTTCTGTACGGCACGGATGTGCCCTTCTTCGTCCAGCGGCCCGAGGTAGCTGAGGTCGAACGCGACCGGTTCTACACCGACCAGGCGTGGGCGCTCCCGCCGGTCCCGCAACGCCGGCTCGTCGATGGCGACTTCGAGATCGCTGAAGGCGTGACGATCCTGTCGACACCGGGGCACACGCCCGGACATCAGTCGGTCCTGATCGAGTCGGCGGCGGGGCGCGTGGTGCTCGCTGGGCAGGCGGTCTGGGAGTTGGGAGAGTTCGTGGAGGACCGGGCGACGGTGAGCAATGTCTTCTCCGATGGGTACCACGACGTCGCGATCGACTCGATTCGTCGAATCAAGGCCTTCGAGCCGGAGGCAGTGTTCTTCGCCCACTGCGCTGCGCATCGCACCAATGATGCGCGTCGAACAGCGGAGCAGTAGACGTCCGAGCTGGACCGCGTTGCAGTCTGCTTAATAGCGATGGCAACGCCTCGGTGCGCCACCATCCCCGACCGCCGGACAGGCAGCGCGTCGGTGTCGATCCCGAGCTCGCCCTACCGCCCAAACAGGTCGTCAGTTGTCAGTCCGGGACTGGAATCATGAGGACCCGAGCGGGCGGTTCTGGAACAGCGCGTGATGTGGCCAGCTCCATCGGTGTCCGCTGCGAGCACGACGGAACCCGGACCGAATCGTCGGACTGCGCCGTCGGTCGTCTCGCACTCGAGTGCGCCTGACACCACCACCACGAACTGACGTCGAGGGGCGGGGTGCGGCTCGGTGTCGGTTAGGTCCGCTGGCGCATTCACGAAGATGAGGCCACCGGTTGGAATAGCCGAGGAGACCATGACCGGTGGCACACCCGCCGCGATGACTGCTTCCACCTGTTCGAGATGTACGTCCACCATGCGGGACCCGCCCTGCCCATCGCTCTCGATCCGAACGTAGTGAACCAGCTCCGCCATGCGGCCTCCCGGGTGTGCCTACCGCGTCCAGTCTTGACCAGAGCCCGGGGAGGCGCATACCCGCGCCCTTCGGATGTGCGCGGGACGTGCCGTTCCAGCGCACGCGGTCGGCTTCAACGGGGCTGTTCGTCGGGCCAGAGTTGGGACGCGTGCCCGCCGGCGTGACGTATGGCGCCTCCGTCCAGGCTGATGGACGTTTCAGTGATGCCCGCGCTGAGCCATTCGACGACGAGCCGTAGCGGACCATTCGGGGGCAGTTGATTTACTCGGTAGCAGATGTCGTATTGCGGCCCGCCTCCTCCGCCCTGGGAGTGACGGATTGTCAGCGGCGCTGGTTGGCGCGCCGCCGGCAGGCCTCCGCTGGGCTTCGTGAATCCCTGGCTGTACGAGACCTTCGCAAAGCACCCCGACGCGTTCTACGACGTCGTGACCGGATCGAACGACCTCGCGAACGCCGGCTGCTGTACAGCCGGGACCGGCTACGACCTCGTGACCGGGCTCGGCGTTCCCAACTGGACCATCCTCGAAAGGCTCATCGAACCGGCCGGATCCTGAGCCGCCGACCGAACCTCGCAGGACGCCGCCTCGAGGTCGATCACAGTCATTCCAGATGGCTCCCACGATCGAAGTGACGAAGTGATGATTCATGGCCGGACTACACGCAAGCGACCGTTCCGTTCCGTCCGTTCCGCTCGGTCGACCTGCTCGGCGACGCTCGGCGGCTACAGCGGATTCCCCTCTGCATCGCAGGGTGGGTGGATGTCGCGTCCCGCGACGCGGAGCTCCTGGTCGATGACGGTCATCGCTCGTTGCATGGCGTCAGGCCGGAGCGCTCCGACCCCGGGGTGGTACGGGTTGTTGAGGAACTGGAGCAGGCACAGCATGGCGACCAGGATCGCCACCACGCTGCCCATCATGAATCCCTGCACGACGGCTGCTTCGCCGCTGTCGGCGAAGAACAGCATGTAGACGACGAGCACCAGCGAGATGAGGAACAGCACAATCCACAACGGCAGCGGAATGACGCCGCTGGCACCGTGGATCCGATCGCCGCGCGCCTCCTCCCGTGCCGTTCGCTCGTCGAGCCACTTGCTGTAGGCCGCCTGTTCGCTTGGCGTCTGCGGGTCGATGGTCCGGAAGGTTTGGAACAGCCTGGTCGCCCACGGGTTCAGCTCTTCACCGATGGTGCCGTTCTCCATGCGCTGCCACTGGATGCCGGTGACGGAGCGGGCGTAGCACACCAACTCACCGGAGAGTTCGCTGGCCACTGCGGGCGGAAAGAACTGCGCCGTCTCCACCTGTTGGGCAACGACGCGGGCTTCGGTTTCGGCGCCCACCCTTGCCTGGTCATAGCTTGAGAACGCCAAGAACACCACGAAACCGATGAGCACGGAGAACCCCGTCGCCAGCACACCGAACACGCCCGCGGCGCGGTCGCCGTCCTTGAAATGGCTGCCTTCCGGTGCCTGACGGCGGGCCAGGAGCATGGCCACGACCGCGAACGCCGTCGTCGTCACGACGAGAACGACGGCGAGGACGAAGTTCATCAGCGAACGAACAGTCCGGAGCGCAGGTCGGCCACGACGTGGTCGAGTGTCATGTCCATATCTTGCTTCGGTGCGATTCGGACATGATGCGACCGATCAGGTAGCGACCTGGTCCGCGACTGCCGAAGCGATCAAAGCCGACATCCTGGCCCACGGCGTCGACGGCCGGGGTGTGCTGCGCCAGCACTACGACACCGACGCCCTCGATGCCTCCAACCTCCTGGCCGCAATCTTCGGATTCCTGCGCGCTGACGACGAGCGCTTGCGCAGCAGCGTGCTGGCCATCGCCGACGAGCTCACTGACCACGGTTTCGTGCTGCGTTACCGCACCGACGAAACCGACCACGGCATGTCGGGCAAAGAGGGCACGTTCCTGATCGGCTCGTTCTGGCTCGTCTCGGCCTTGGCGGTCATTGGCGAGGAACAGCGCGCCCGCGACCTGATGGAGCGCCTCCTACGCGTAGCCTCCCCCCTCGGCCTGTACGCCGAAGAGTTCGACACCGACACCGCGCACCACCTCGGCAACTTCCCCCAGGCTTTCTCCCACCTCGCGCTCATCGAGGCCGCAGACGCGCATCATCCTCCTCGAACGGGTGGCGGAGCTCACATGAGGCGGGGAACGCCCGGCTCGTCGACCGCGGCAGTCAGATCCGTCGGGATTCGGGTGCGTGAGGAGACTTCCCGACCTGACAGTCCCGGCTGTTGGCTCGGGTCGGTGCGGTCGCCTCTCGGTTAGCGGTCATCGTTGATCGCGGTGAGCCGCTGGCTGAGGGTCGGAATGATGATCGCCGCCGCGAGGAGGTGGGTTCCGACGAGAACGGCCTTGGTGGTGGTGTCGTCGGGAGCGCCGATCGCTGGGATGAGCGATAGGCCGACTGCGACTGTGGTCACGACGACGAATCGTCGGCGCTCGCGAAGGAGTCGGGCCAACACGACGCCCAGAGCGGCACCGATCGTGGTCCACCACGCGAACGCGGGGATCGGAATGGCTGTGGACTGGATCTCGAGACTGACGTCAGCAGTGCTCGCGATGGCTGCCACGACGGTGGTACAGACGGCCGCAATTCCGCCTGCGAGCGCACCGCTTCGAACAAGACGGCGTGTGCTCGGTTGCGTGGACAGCACTCCCGGTTCGTGGTGGGTGGAGGGTGGCGCGGTGGTCATCGGGGTGCTCCTTGCTCGGTGTGTGCGGTGACGTCGAAACCGTCGAGCAGGCCCACGTCGTGCCCGCAGAGGTGGCTCGGCCGAATCGGCGTGCCGGCAGCGTCGAGTGGCTCGGTCGAGAAGGTGTCGAAGTCGTCGCCAACATCGGCTCAGAAATCGAACCGGTCGTTGGGTCCTTCTCAGGGTCCGTAAACGGTCGACGTGGTGAACGACGTCAGCGTGCCCGTAGCTTCGTTGCCTCGTTGAAATGCGTGGCGAGGTTGTCGAGCATTGTGCCCCAGCCGGCGATCATTTCGGCGAAGAACTCGTTCTCCCAATCCGCTCCGCTTCCGTACGCACTCGAGACGACGCGGATCACGCAACTGCCGCCGGACGCTGATTCGATCAGGAACTCAGTAGCGATGGGGGTGACCGACGAGAGGTCGTGGTCAGTGATCTCGTGGTCAGCGACGGTGGCCACCCAGTGGCGCATCTCCTCGTTCATCGGCCACGGTTCTTCGTATGCGAATCGGTGGTTCGGTGTGTAGTCGGTGACGACACCAGTGGACCGGAACCCGCCGAGATCGAACGACACCTCACCACCGATCTGCGGGTCCAGTCGGGTCGGTACCATCCAGGCCGAGATCCCATCGGCAGTCGCGATTGCGTCCCAAACCTGTTCCGGAGTAGCGGCCACCTCATAGGTGCGATCCATCCGATGTTCGAAACGGTCGGGTTGGTCGGGATGGGTCACGAGAGCTCCTCGGGTCGGGGATATGACGAGACGGTCAGACGGTGCGGCCGCCCGTCGTCGTGGTGGTATCGGGCGACCAGCGCGGCGACCGCTGATTGCAGGTCAGTAGCGAACGCTGCACGATCTTCCGGCGATCTGAACCCGATCACCGTGTCGACGGTCAGGGTCGGCAGACGCGTTCGAGTCGCCGCGGCACTGGCGATCGCCCCTACCTCGGACACAGTCCGAGCGTTCACCGCGATCAGATACGCAGCCGAGAGACGATCGGCGACCTCGTTCGGATCGATGGCACCGCGCTGCAACACGTCCGGAGCAACAACGAGGTGGCGCGCTGCACGACGGACGAATCGTTCGGTGATGCCGCCCCACACGCGTTCCTCGACCAACTCGACCAGCCCATGGGCCTCCAGCGCCTTCAAGTGATAGTTCACCTTCTGACGGGTCGACCCGACCGCCGCCGCAACCGTGGCAGCCGACCCCGGTTCAGTCACCGCGTCGAGGATCGAGACCCGGATCGGATCGAGCGCCACTTCCACGGCGGCAGCGTCAGCGACAACTCGAACGTCGTCCACGAACCTCAAGGTACGCCTTGACAGGAAATATTGTCAAGGGCGTCTCCTCTGTCCAGGAGAGAGTCGACGGCGGGCAGCGGCCACGCCGTGGCGTACCGAGCGGTCCGCCCAGGCCGCCCGGAGCAGCTGATGACTTCCGCCGCGACTCGCCGCTCAGTTCAGCCGGTGGGACATCGTGATCGTTCGAAGCTGGGCCAGATATCCGCGATTGAGGAGTCGCAGCGAGGCGAGCCGATGATGCTGACTGTTGTATCCACGAGCCACGGCTCGTATCGGCACGTCCGCGCTCGGTTGTCCGCTCCAGAACGCAGGTGTTCGATCGGACGGGCGGCGGTCCGTTCGACCATGTTCGAGCGGCGGACCGCCGAAGGGTGCCACCTACCGCGGCTTGCGGAGGTACGTCCATGCCCTCGCAGTGCCCGCGGGTGCCGCGCCTCTGGAGAGCGTGGCACGCTTACGACCGTGACCGGGCCGGGGGCGTGGCAACCTGACAATTTCCGGCATAGCCCGTCGCAGGGTCAATCGACGCGCATCTGGACGAGCTCGCCGTACACGCCGCGGGAGTGGCGAAGCGTACGCAAGGGCTGGTGGTGGCACCTGGTGGCCACCGTCCTGCTGCTGCCCTACTGGGCTCTGGTGGCATGGACGATTTGGCAGAAGCCCGGTGGCGCTTCACTCGGCCGGCGGATCGCCATCTCGGTCGTAATGGTGGTCGGCGCCCTGCTACTCATCCCGCTCGTCTTCATCATCCCGTGGACGCGCCGGTGGTATTGGTTCTGGCGGACTTCCCAGAATCCCACTCCCGGCATCGACCCGAACGCTCCGTTGGACCACATCTGGGCTCGCATCACTTCCAAGCCGTCGCCTACAACGGCTACGGCGCCGACCTGGCCTCCGCCGACGCCGGCGCCGGCCTCGCCGCCGGCCACCCAACCTCCCGCCGCCCCAGGATTTAGGGACCCTTGGCTGCCGCTGGTGAGCGACGCCATCCAGTCCCAGCAGCGATGCGAGGCCTGGCTCGAACGAACCCCGCCGGGGCCCGGACGGGACCATCTGACCGACATTGCGGAGTACGTCGACGGCGCCGCCGCCGGTTGCCACCAAGTCGCCCGGCGCGGGCAGATGATCGAAGACGGCATCGGTGACCGGCCCGCCATCATCGCCCGACGACTTCAAGCGGCGGAGACGGAAGCCGCCTCGCCTGGGGCTTCGACGGCGCTCGTCGAGACGATCAAGTCCTTCAAGTCCGAAACAGCGTCGCTCCAACGAATGCAAACAAGGGTCAACGAGCTCCGAGCAGAACTCGAGCGGCTTTGTGCCCAGCTGTCGGCACTGGTCACACAGGCGCTAGAGATGACATGGATCACGCTCGACGCACATGATCATGCACGACTCAGCGATGACCTAAGTCGGTTGCTCGGAGACTTCGACTCTCTGCAGGGCGCGTTCGAGTCCTTACGCCCAGCGGCGCGCTGATTCTCCGCTGCCTATCGGCAGATCGACAACCACGGTCGCCGGGTGGGGCGGTTCAGCAATTTCAGGCACTCCAACCAAAGCCGGCACCTTCACCTTCACCGTGAAAGTCACCGACTCATCGACCCCAGCGCTTACTGTCACGAAGTCATACACGATGAAGGTGCGTGATCGGGTCGCGTCCCGCGCCGCCGGCTCAGCTACAGAGCAAGGGTCATCCGTTGCTCGTCGAGGCACGGATCTGATGGCAGCGGCTGAAAGTCATGTGTGTCGCGAAATCCGAGCGACTCGTATAGGGATCGCGCGGGTGCATTGCCGACCGTGACCCACAGATGAACAGCGTTCGCAGACGCCGATCGTGCCCACTGCACAACCGCGAGCGCAAGCGATCGGGCGAGCCCAGAGCCCCGAGCCGTCGGTGACACCCACATGGACACGAGCTCGACCACCGCCATCTCCGGAGAGAACAAACCACCGACTAGGCCTACGACGTCGTCGTTGAGCACCGCGAAGAACGTGACCCGATCCTGGCCTTGGGCGCCGCGGCGTGCTCGCTCCTCCCGAAAACGCCTCCGGCCGTTCGGCTTCCTCGGCGTGGGCCGCGCCGAATGCCGAGGGTGTATCGGCGAGCGGGGCGAGTCGGACTCGTTTCAGGGTCACTGCTTCATCGCGCCGAATCCGACGGACTACCGCGGCCATGGCTCATCGTCGGCCGCACCCAGCGAACATCGCAAGCGAGTTGCCGCCAGACTGAAATGTGATTCCGGCTTTCGCTCGCAGACGGCGTTTGGAGGCAGCGTTTCCCGATCGCTGACCCCGAGGTGTCGGAGTTCCTCGACGACCCGGTCCCGTTCATCGCGACGTTGTTCGAACTCGACGAGCTCGTCACGGCAACTTGCGCTGCCGGACTGGAGATCACCGTCACAGAACGACGAAGGTCATATGAGGCCGAGTCCGGATCGGTCCGGCTTTACGTCGAAGCAAGACGTCCCGATGCTGCCCAATAACGCCGCAAGGGTGCGCCTACCTCAGTAGACGTTGAATCCAGGCGCAAGAGTGCCGCGGCCACTCAGCGCACGAACGACGTCCACACCGCGGCCACCGTGGACCGCCTGTGAGACGAGAAACGCGCCGCAGTCCGCAAGGGCCTCGGCGGGCGGATCGACGGATGTGTCCAGGTCGAGTCCGTGAACCACCAGCTCCGCGGTGCGCGACGGGAGATACGAATCGAGGGACCGCGCTCCGAAGTTCGGCGACGAACCACTCGATGACGCGCAGCTCGTAATCGAGCGATGTAGCTGGCATTACCGAGCATTTGTTGGTGCCCTCGAACGGCACGTCGGGGACGATCATCGAGTGAGTCCGGTCTGCCCCAAGATCGCCCTAAGGTTGGACGGCGAGGACATCGAGACTGTCGACGGTGATGCAGGAGCGGGTCATGGCGAAGCTGATCTACGCGTCGAACATGTCCCTCGACGGCTGCACCGAGGACGAACGCGGCGCCTTCGACTGGGCTCCGCCGGACGACGACGTCTTCGTGTTCATCACCAACCTCATGCGGTCCGCAGGCACGTATCTCTACGGGCGGCGCATGTACGAGACGCTGGCCGTGTGGGAGACCGACTCCACCCTGGCCGCGCAGTCGGAGCTCATGGCCGACTACGCGAGCGCATGGCAGGCGGCGGACAAGGTCGTCTACTCCTCAACCCTGGCCGCGCCGGCCACCGCGAGCACTCGGCTCGAACGCCACTTCGACCCCGAGCGCGGTACTCGAGCTGAAGGCCGCCGCCAGTAGGGATCTTTTGGTCGGTGGCCCGAACCTCGCCGCACAGGCTCTCGTCGCCGGGCTGGTCGACGAGCTGGCCATGTTCGTCTGGCCAGTCGTCCTCGGTGGGCGCAACCCCGCACTGCCGACCGACACGCGCGCCGACCTTGAGCTCATCGACGAGCACCGATTCAGCAGCGGCGTCGTCCACCTCCGTTACCGCCTTCACTAACGACGCAGGGAATCGCACCCTCGCGCACTGCCCTTAGGACAGCCTCACTCGCTGCGCTCCCCTCGGCCGCAACCGACGATCGGCACCTCGAGTCGCTGGCGCTGCTCGGCAGTCCGGTCAAAGTGCTCTCGTTGCGGCACCGGTTCACGCGCCGGAACTGAGTCAGCCCTGTTGCATCTCGGCCATGCGGCGCCCCATCTCCTCTTCGGGGACGTCCTCGACGTGGGTGGCGACGGTCCACTCGTGGCCCCACGGGTCCTTGAACATCCCTGAGCGGTCTCCGTAGAACTTGTCCTCGACGGCCTGGATCTCAGTGGCACCGGCCGCGATAGCGGCGCTGTAGATGGAGTCGACGTCCTCGACGTAGACCATGAGCGACACCGGTGTGCCACCGAGGGTGCTGGGGCTCTTGTTACCGACCTCTGTACTCTCGTCGGCCAGCATGATCACCGAGCCGCCGAGGTCGAGCTCGGCGTGGCCGATGCTGCCGCCGGGGCCGTCCATCCGCATGCGCTCGCTGGCGCCGAGAATCTTGCAGTAGAAGTCGATGGCGCCGGCGGCCCCGGCGATGTTCAGGTACGGGGTGACCCTCGGGTAGCCCTCGGGGATCGGCTGCACAGCCATGGCGGTCCTCCTGGTCGTCGGGGTTGTCATGCTCGCGCCTATCCCTGACATCTGCTGGCAGCGACGACGAGGTCCGTCGCGATGACCACGCAAGTCAGTGCGCGATCGATACCGGACGGCTGGGTGGTGAGCACGGTGTCGCGACGACCGCCAATCCTGGGTTACTTGTTCGCGCAGTCGTCGCGCGTTGGATTCCGTCGTTGTGCGCTGGCCGTGGCCGCGATTATGCGTGCCTTGCGTCGTGACCGTCAGCACAGATCGCCGACTCGGTCGCGGGCCGCACGTTCATCGGCGCAGCCGGGCTCGGCGGAAGCTCCTCCGCCTCCAACGGGACCTAGGTGGCACGCTCGCACGTGAGGACCGGTCACCACCGGTCACGTACGGGCCCCGATCACGGGTGCGCCGCGAAGACGTGGGCGACGGCTCCGCGGCTGAAGGTGGTGGTGCTGATCGGCTCGATGGTGAGCGGTGCGTTGAAGAGCCGCTCGCCCGCGCCCAGGACGACGGGGTGGACGACAAGGCGGTACTCGTCGATCAAGTCGGTCTCGACCAGCGATCGAGCGAACCGTGCCCCGCCGTGGGCGAGCAGGTACCCGCCGGCGCGCTCCTGCGCGAGCCGCGTGATGGCTTCGGCCAGGTCGCCGGCGGCGATCGTCGTGTCGGCCCAGTCGGCGGAGGGGAGCGAGTTCGAGAACACGACCTTGGGGATCTCGTTCATCGGCTTGGCCAACGGCCCGGAGGCGCCGGGCCAGTGGCCGGCCATCACGGCGTAGGTGGAGGCACCCATGAGATGCGCGCCGGCGTTGCTCACGGTCTCGACGGTCCAGCTGAGGGCGTCATCGGAGCGTCCCGCAGCGATCCAATCGGCGCTGCCGTCGGTTGGTGCGACGTAGCCGTCGAGCGAGACGGACATCTTCAGGACCAGTGAGGCCATGCGCTGCTTCCTTCCCTCGAGCCGTGGAATCTCGGGATCAAGACCCGCACCGCACACCGAACTCATCGGCGCGATCCAACTGCGGGACCTCCCAAGCGCCCCCGAACGCCGGCTGAGGGGCGTCGTTAGTGATGCTCGACGAGTGCTCGCGCGCGCTCGTCATGCGTTTGGAGAGCCAACAGATCGCGGGCCTGTTGTCTGACCTTCGCGTTGTCGCCGTCGCGCAACATGAAGCAATGATCGGCACCACGTCCACAGGAGCGCGTGCAAGGCATGCCGTTGCACCCTTGGCACTTCATCCCCGAGAAGGTCTCATCCACGAACGCGACCGAAGCGAGAAGCCTTCACGTTCCTTGGCCTCGTCCAGATCGCCGGCGAGGACATAGGGCACCTCGAGGGCATCCAACTGATTCGGCGCCACTACCGCACCCTCGGTCCGTCAGCAGCGCGGTACTTCCCCGCATTCGTGTCCCCGCGGGTGTCGGGATTCCGCAGTGATGGCCGACTCGATGTCCCGGCGGAAACTCATAGCGGTGGGACGTGCAGAACGTCCTTCATGTAGCGACCCGCGGCCCTCGATGCCTCGTCCGGCGTGCTCCCACGCTCCCGCGCGTCCATGTAGGCGGCATACCAGTCCCACCAGTTGTGCGGGGCATGCGTCTTCTCGAAATGGTCGTGATGCTCGGCGGTTTCGTGGAGTAAGTCGGCTCGGGAAGCGATGTCCATCGTCAGTCCTCCCACTCCCGGCCAGGAAGGCGCGTCTTGATTTCCTGGAGCAACCACCCGTTGCCATCTGGATCGCTGAACGACACATAAGTCTGGTAGGAACGGCCTTGCGGGTCCGGGCCGGGAACACGCCCCCCGGCGAGGTGAAACTTTTCGCTGGCCTCGACGCCTCGGCTGTTGAGGTCCTCACGAGCCGCATCGATGTCGTAGACGGCCAGCAGCAAACGCTGAACGGAGCCAGGCGCCGCATCGGTGAGACCCTTCCCGAATGCGATCGAACACGCCGAGCGGGGAGGCGTCACCTGAACCACACGGAAGGCGTCGCCGACGACGATGTCAGCGTCCGTCCGCCATCCGAGGCTCTCGTAGAAGCGTTTTGCCCGATCGACATCGGAGACGGGCAACGTCACGACCTCGAGCCTCATGTCGATAGCCCCGACCTCCGGGATATCGCTCATACTCGTGCCGCTCATATTGATCCTCCTTGGGACAATCGGTGTTGGTAGCAGTCTGTCGTGAGCCACCTGCTCATCGGCTTGGGCATGGCCGCGTGTGAACAAGGACGCCGCGTTCGTTACGCCACCGCCACGCAGCTCGTCAGCGAGCTCGCCGAAGCAGCCGACAGATCCTCACCGAACGCGAAGAGAAAGCATCCGTCGCCGTCGCTAGCAATCTGCCGTTCAGCGAGTGGGGCTCGATCATCCCGAGCTTCGCCTCGTCGCCGCCATCGTCGACCGGCTCACGTTCAACGCCCACATCATCGAGCCCGGAAACGACAGCTACCGGTTGCGCCACGACCCGCACGCGCAAGTAGACCGCGTAACCGTCGCAACGCCCGCACCCATCACCCATCCCGCGTGCCGTTGACAAACCCACGTACTCTCATGCTGCGGATGAGCGCCTTGCGCCCACGTTGCAGACAGCGCTGCAGCAGGGGCGAAACGTTGGAGCGTGACGACTACGACGTTGTTGACCGGAACTCGCAGGTCACCTGGCCGTCCTCCGCCACGGCGTCGAGGTTCACCGTCTGGCCGGTGAGGGGACCGAACCCGCCGATCTCCTAGTGTTTGTCGCCGGGGGTCCGGCATGAACGTGACGATCGGTGTGCCGCGGAGGCGACCGATCGCGCTCGGCCCCCGGGGCGTTCTTTGCGCCGCCCTCGCGTGGCTCCTGCTGGCGGTCGCCGTCAGCCAGCTCGCCGACGTTGCAACCTGGGCGCCCGACGCCGCACCACCGCCGGCGGCCACGACGGCCGATGCCGCGACCGGGTCGCTGAATGCGTTGCCGATGGCGTGGGTCGCCAACACCGGCCAGACCGACACCGCGGTCCGTTACTTGGCCCAGGGCCTGGGCTACGCCACGTTCCTCACCGACACCGAAGCCGTTGTGCGGGTCGACGACGCCGTGGTGCGCCTCGGGTTCGAGGGGGCGTCGACCGCACCGACGCTGGGGACTGCGGAACCCCTCGCCGCCACCGTGTCCACCTTCACGGGCTCCGACCGCGCCGCCTGGCAGTCGGCCGCCCCGACGGCGGAGGTCGTCCGGTACGACGACCTGTGGCCCGGCATCGACGCGACGTTCCGCGGGTCAGGCACGCACCTCGAGTGGGACTACCACGTCGCCTCCGGCGCCGACCCCTCGACTGCGGGGACCACCGTCGCCGGCATCGATCACATCTCCATAGACGGCGACCGCGCCACCCTCGCCAGCGCGAGTGGCGACGGTGGCGAGCTGACCCTGACGATCCCCGCCGCGTGGCAGACCTTGCGCGACGGCACCCGAGTCGACCGGGAGGCGCGTTGGGTGCTCGATGGCGACACGCTGCGCGTCGTTCCTGAGGACTGGGACCCACGCCTTCCCGGCGTCATCGACCCGACCCTCGTCTGGTCGACCTACCTCGGCGGGGCCCCGGGAGGCCAGGGCTTCGACGTCGGCGCAGCCATTGCGATCGACGCCGCGGGAAACGCGTTCGTGACGGGGTCGACGGAGTCGACCGACTTCCCGACGACTCCCGGAAGTGTCGACACCACGCTCGAGGGCCAAGGACCGGACGCGTTCGTCACGAAGGTCGATCCCACCGGTGGTGCGCTCGTGTTCAGCACCATCCTGGGCGGATCCGATACGGACCGTGGCAGTGACATCGCGGTCGACGCGGCTGGCAACGTGTACCTCGTTGCGGACACCTGGGACGGGGCCACGGACTACCCCACCACCGCGGGGGCCTACGACACCACACAGAACGGTTACTCGGACGTCGCCGTCACGAAGCTGGACCCGACCGGTGGCTCGCTTGTGTACAGCACGTTGCTCGGCGGGAACTTTCTCGACCTCGGGACCGGCATCGCTGTCGACGATGCGGGCAACGCCTACATCACGGGGTACACACACGACGACGCCACCGACTACCCGACCACCCCGGGCGCCTATGACACCACCCACAACGGCGGGGTCGATGCCTTCATCACGAAGCTCAATTCCACCGGCAGCGCGCTGGCCTTCAGCACCCTGTTGGGTGGCACTATCGGCGACTGGTCGCATGACCTGGCGATCGACACCTCCGGTCGTCCGACGATCGTCGGAGAAAGCAGCGATGGCGCCATCGACTACCCGACCACAGTGGGGGCCTACGACACCACCCGCAACGGCGGCGCAGACGCGTTCGTCACCAGACTGAACGCCACCGGAACCGCCCTCGAGTACAGCACCCTGATCGGGAGCGCGGCCTCAGACGCCGCGTACGGCCTCGCCCTCGATAGCACGGGCAATGCCTACGTCACCGGCGGGACCCGGAACCCATCCAGCGGGGCCGCCTTTCCAACCACCCCCGGCGCCTACGACACCACCCACAACGGCGGGAACGATGCCTTCGTCACGAAGCTAAACCCCACCGGCAGCGCGCTGGCCTTCAGCACCCTGCTGGGAGGTGGGTCCGACGACGTCGGGAACGGCATCGCCATCGATCCGACGGGCCACGCCTACGTGACGGGATCCGCACGCACCGCCTTCCCGACCACCCCGGGGGCCTACGACACCGTCGCCAACGGTGTCGACGGGTTCGTCACCAAGCTCGACCCCACGGGCAGCAGTCTCGACTACAGCACCCGGATCGGCGGCGGCAGCGACGAGTCGGGCAGCGGGATCGCCGCCGACGCAGCCGGCAACGCGTACATCACAGGCGCCACCCCCAGCAGCGACTTCCCGACGACCTCCGGCGCATTCGACACGAGCCACAACGGCAGGAACGACGTCTTTGTCACGAAGCTCGACGCCGCCGGGAGCTCCCTCGTCTACAGCACCCTGCTCGGTGGCTCAGAAGGCACCGGCAGCGCCGGGATCGGCGGTGTCGCTGCAGACGCATCCGGCGTCTACGTGGTGGGGGTGACGGACGGCAGCCATTTCCCCACGACGGCCGGCGCATACGACACGAGTCCGAACGGCAACGACGATGTCTTCGTGGCCAAGCTCGACCCGTCGGGCAGCAGCCTGATCTACAGCACGTTCCTAGGGGGTTCGGAGGACGACTCGTCTTCTGACATAGCGATCGACACGAACGGACGCGTGTACATCGACGGTTCGACCCAAGACGCTGTGACCGACTTCCCCACGACCGCCGGCGCTTACGACACCAGCCACAACGGATCCACCGACGTGTTCGTCACGCGGTTGGACGCGACAGGGTCTGCCCTGGACTTCAGCACCTTCGTCGGTGGCGGGGGCGGTGAGTCGAGCCGTGGGATCGCCGTCGACGCGGCGGGCAGCGCGTACGTGACGGGATCCACCTTCACCGGCTTCCCCACAACTCCGGGGGCGTACGACACGTCGAGCAACGGCGGTACTGACGCGTTCATCACGAAGCTGACCCCGGCGGGGGATGCCCTCGCGTTCAGCACGCTGTTCGGCGGAACCGGTTACGAGAACGCCGAGGACATCGCGGTCGACGCCGACGGCAACGCGTACCTCACCGGTGACACGCATCCCGGACTTCCGGTCACACCAGGCGCCTACGACACGACGCACAACGGCAGCGTCATTATCGACGATGACGGTTTTCAGAGCCCCGGGTACGACGCCTTCGCCACCAAGCTGAACGCCACCGGGACTGCGCTCGTCTACAGCACCTATCTCGGGGGTGCCGGTAACTATGAGACCGGAGAGGGCATCGCGGTCGACGCGTCGGGCAGCGCGTACGTGACCGGCAACACCACGAGTTCGAACTATCCAACGACGCCCGGGGCCTTTGACTCCACTTGGAACGGCGGGGAGGACGTGTTCGTCACCAGGCTCAACGCCAGCGGCAGCGGGCTGATCTTCAGCACCCTGCTCGGCGGCGGCGAACGCGACTTCGGCAACGCCATCGCCGTCGACGCCGCGGGCTACAGCTACATCACCGGTCAGACGACCGATGACGTAGCTGACTACCCGGTCACCCCCGGGGCCTACGACACCACCCACGACGCGAGCTGGGATGCGTTCCTCACCAGGTTGGCCCCATCGGGGGCGACACTGGCCTACAGCACCTTCATCGGCGGAAGTCAGCCGGACTACGGCAGCGGGTTGGCCGTGATGTCGCCCGCGTCCGTCATCGTCGCAGGATCCTCCCTTTCGGCGGGCCTCGCGACGCCGGGCGCCTACGACACTGTCCACCAGGCCGGTCTGGGCGCTGGGTTCGTCGCCAGGTTCGATCTGTCGACGCCGGCGGTGGGTGGATGCAAGCACACGACGGCGGTGGCAGGGGCGATGGGGATGTACCCGGCGCAGCCGGGGGCGCAGTCGGGGTTGCGGGTGTCGTGCCGGTTCGAGTCGGCGCTCGGTGAGTCGGTGGCACCGGTGGCCTTCACGGTTCACGACTTCAATGTGGCGAAGTTCCACAACGGGTCGGCCCGGACGGTGTCGACCACGGGGGCGATCGCCTCGGGGGCCACCACGTTCACGGTGGCGTCGTTCGCGGGGACGGCTGCATGGGTGAACCGTCCGATCACGACCGTGGGCGCGGTGCCCGGCCTGGCGCCGCGCACGTTCGTGAAATCGATCAGCGGAGCGGGGCTGGTGACCTTGAGCGCACCGACCACCGCGGCGATCCCGGCGGGGACGAGCTTCACGATCGACAACACCCGGGCCCGGTACGTGGTCGACGGGGTCACCACCGCCTCGTCCAGCACGCTCACCTCGGCGAGCGCGAACTTCACCTCCGGTGACACCGGGTTGAGCGTGTCGGGCACCAACATCGCCCTCGGCACCACCGCCACCTTCGTCGACGCCACCACCATCACGTTGTCCAACGCCGCCACCGCCTCCGGGACGAGCCAGACCATCACCTTCGGCGCCACGCTGGTCAACACCACCACCCGGGCCGTGAACGACGCCGCCAACACGAGCGCCACCGTCATCACCTCATCGGCCGCCAAATTCAAGACCGACGACATCGGCCTCCGAGTCACCGGCCCGGGCATCCCCGCCAACACCTTCATCACCGCCGTCACCGGGACCACCGCCACCACCACCGGCGGGCTCACCCCCAACACCGCACCCCAGACCATCGTGATCGGCGAGCCCTCCGCCACCGCCCCCACCACCGGCGACACCGCCGCCAACCTCACCCTCCAACTCGACCGCGACCCTGCCTTCTACGCCGGGGCCGACCCGTGCGCCAACAACACCGCCGAGTCGGTCGCCCTGGTCGGAATCTGGGACAACCCCGGCGCCTTCGAAGCCAACAGCTTCACCGCCCCCCAGCCCGCCGCCACCAAGGCCATCGGCCAGATCCGGTTCCACGGAGGCGTCCTCCCCCTGGCCGCCTACGTCATCGAACGCCCCGGTCTCACCCCCGGCGACCCCATCCTCACCGCCCACTACGACCTCGTGATCCCCTACCTGTCCACCGACGTCGGCACCTGCAAGACGCCAACCTCCCCCGGCCTCGGCTGGTCCCTCGGCGTGCATGCCCAGACCTCCAGCCAAGCCGCCCTCCCCGACGGCACCGGCAAACCGGGCACCACGCAACTCCGCTCCATCATCGACAACCCCACCGGCGGCTACACCTCCACCGTGTACCTCACCTCCGATGACCCCGCCGTCACCCTCACCCCGGCGTCGGACTTCAACCGCCTCTGCATCTACCCCCCCGGCCCCGCCACCATCGGCTTCACGTGCGGAACGGGGTGACCGCCACCCACGCCCCGCAACACCCCGACGAACTCTTCGACTCCGCCGACGTCGACCGCCTCCTCGAATGGACATGCGGGGATACCGTGGCTACTCGAACGCAAGGGCGGCCGACGCATACTCGACGCGTACGGGCGACCGAGGCGGCGACCGGAATCGAACCGGTGTACAGGGCTTTGCAGTACCGCTTCAGGACCCCAAGAAGTCCTGGTCAGTGGTCACTTTACTGAGCCCGAGTGAGCACGAGGGAGCAACCGGGGAGCGGAATCACAGTCAGCAGCGAGTCCTCCCGCGCGACCACGGTCAGGGGCTGCACGCCGTGGTGGCTACCGCGGCGCGCTCGACATCGCTGTCGAAACCGATGCCCGCGCCGACGCATGCCGCTTGCTGCGACCGTCACCCGGCGTTATACGCAGGATCGTTGTCAAGGACTCTCTCCTGCGACGCGGTTGAGCAGGCCGTTGTAGAGAGCGGCGCGGTCGGGTTGGTTGTGGTCTTGGGCGTGGTCGCGTTGTCGGAGCAGCACGGGCACGAGCTCGGTGCCGGTCTTGAAGTAGGCGCACGTTTCGCAGGCGGATTCCATGCGGCACTCGAGGTCGACGGGTCGGGTGCACATGCCGTTGCCGAGCATGCGGGCGTGGCTCTGGGTGCGGAGCTTGACCATGGCCGCGGTCTCGATCTCGGCGGGGAGCGAGCCGGGCGCGGCCGCGGTGGCGTAGAGCTTGTCGATCTGTTCGCACACTGGTGCGTATTCGTCGGCGACGACGCGGTCGGCGATACGCGCGTAGACGAGGGTCATTTCCAGTGACCGGTGGCCGAGCAGCGCAGCGATCGCTTCGAGGCGCATGCCGCGGTTGATGGCTTGGGTGGCGAGGGTGTGGCGCAGCTGGTGTGGGTGGACCGGGCCGATGCCTGCGTTGCGGGCAACGCGACCGACGATGCGGTGCACGGTGCGCCGATCGATGGGCGTGTGTTCGTCGGCGATCAATCGTCCTTGTCGCCGGATGTGGTCGGCGTTGTCGGCGGTCCAGTCGGCGAGCAGCGCGACGAGATCGTCGTGGAGCGGGATGAGCCGGTCGTTGCGGAGCTTGCCGACGGGCACTCGCAGCCAGTGGGCGTCGCCGATGCGAGTGACGGCGTCGGCGGCGAGCTCGCACAGCTCGGTGGCGCGCAGACCGGTGCGGGCAAGGATCTCAGCGACGATGCGATAGCGGGGCAAGTGATGAGCGCGGGCGGCGGCCATGAACTTCGCGGCTTGTTGGTCGGTGAGGAACTTCGGGAGCGGCTCGGGCCGGGGTGGGATGTCGCCATGCAGGATCGGGCTGCGCTGGTGAGCGTCGGGCCAGTCCCACTCGATGAGCCGTTCGAGGAAGATGCGGATCATGCGCAGCCGTTGGCGTTGAGTGTTCTTGGCCAGCGTCGGGCCCTTCGCTCCCGGTTGGGCGGCGAGCCACACCTTGTAGTTCTCGATGTGGGTGCGGGTGATGTCGGCGACGACGGCGACATCGGTGGTGGCAACGAGCCAGCGGGCGAACTGGCGGAGCGTTCTGTCGGCCACATCGACGCTGCGGGGCGCGAGGAACGTCGTGAGTTGCAGCAGATAGCGGCGTGTCGTCGACACGAGCTGCGGTGCCTGCACCGACAGCTCGGGCCACTCGCGGTGCGACTCTGGGCGCGGGAACCAGGGCTCAACGACAGCAATCGATGCGCTCATGAGTTGATCGCCTGGGCCTTCACGAGCTCGGCCGCGTGGTCGGCATCGATCAACGCAGCTGCTCGTCGATACTCGGCGGCCAGCCACGCGTCGGTGTGATGCAGATAGATGCGCGTCGACTCGATCGACACGTGACCGGCCTGGGCTTGGACCGCTTCGAGAGCCATGCCTGCTTCCCGCAGGCGAGTGAGACAGGTGTGGCGCAGCTGATGGCAGGTCGCTTGGCGCAGCCCCGCGCGCAGTCGAGCTGCTTGGAGGATCTTGTCGACACCATCGGCGGTCATCGGCTCACCGCGGTGCGGTCCCTTCAACGTGACGAACACCCGATCCGTCTTCGTCGTCGGGCGCTCGTTGTGCAGGTAGTCGCCCACCGCGGCGAAGCACGGGTTCGAGATCGGGATCACCCGCTGGTGGCCGCCCTTGCCCTCGGCGATGAACAACCTCCGATCCGCGACGCGGATGTCGCCCAGACGAAGACCGAGAACTTCGCAACGCCGCAACCCACCCAGAACCATGGCCAGCACCATCGCTCGATCGCGGTCGGTGCGCAGCGCGTCCAACAGCGCGCGCACCTCTTCAGGCGACAGGATCTTGGGGAGCGTGCGCGGGACGCGCACCAACGGAACGTGCTGGCGACGGCCGCCCCGTCGACGCGTGGACAACCCGCGCGGCACCGGGTTCGAGTCGACACCCGTGTCGCCGCGCGGACCAGATACACGTGTAGAAGCCCAAGACCGACGACAAGCGCCGAGCAATCGTGCGCGCCGACAAGCCCGACTCGCCATCGCTGATGCGCACAACCCTCCGGTCGCCACGCTGATGAGCGAGAAACTCGAACACGTCGGCCGCAACCACCTCCGCCGGCGGTCTCTCGACAACGGTGAAGAACGTCTTCAAGTCGTGAGCGACCGCCCGCAACGTGTTCGGCCGAGCCCGACCAGCGACGGACGCCAGATACGAATCAACCAGCGGATCGCCAAGCGAATACCGGCACTCACCAGCCGATGTCGAGGAGCGAACGAGGCAAGGAAAGAGGGTCATCCGCCGACGCTCGCAGCGCCGGGCGAAACACACGCGGATGCCACAAGGATCATCCGTGTATTAGGCGTTCGGGGACACTCCCGGTCCGCCGTGGGAAGGCCGATCGCACACAGGACCGATGAGTCTCCAAGGCCTCTAACGTCGGAGCGGTATGGCCTACGAGGAAATTGACGGCGTCCCCATCTGGTACGAGGAGCACGGCGACCCGGCGGGACCACCGTTGGTTGCCCTACACGGCGGCATCCTCACTTTCCAACGCAGCTTTGGCGCCGTCCTTTCCTGGCTCGCGCAGGGACGCCGGGTGATCGGCGTCGAGCTCCAAGGCCATGGCCACACGCCCGACACCGGGCGCGCCATGTCGATCGAGCGTTTCGCCGATGATGTCGCCGAGCTGATCAATCGGATCGCGGGCGGCGGACCCGTCGACGTGTGGGGCTACAGCCTTGGGGCCCTCACCGCCACCAGCCTCGCCCTCCGCCACCCAGCCAAAATCAATCGCGTTGTGCTCGCCGCCTCGAACATTCGTCCCGACGGCTACCACCCCGGGATCACGGCCCCCGAGCAAGATGACCCACGCCTGCCGAACGACGAGGAGTTCAGCACCTGGAAGGCGGACTACGTGGCGGTAGCGCCGAACCCGTCGCACCTCTTCCCGTTCCTCGAGCGCCTGCAGCCCGTCGTCCACGACATGGCCGGCTGGACCGCCGACGAGATCCGCTCGATCAGCGCTCCCGCCTTCCTCGTGATCGGCGACCGCGACTTCGTCCGCCTCGACCACGCCGCCGAGATGCTCGACCTCTTTCCCAACTGCAGGCTCGCCGTGCTGCCCGCCACCCGCCACACCGAAGTGATGCAGCGAACCAACGAGCTCCGTGCACTCCTTCGCCCGTTCCTTTCGTAGCGAGTCGCCGGCGCAACGAACCGACCAGCCCTACATCGTGCGACCAGAAGGCTGCAGCAGGCCCGGCGTTCTGTGGCGCGCGCGTCGCCGGTCGGGCTGAGCATTCTGGGACAGCCTGTGGACGCTCGATACCGAGCGGATCTCGACCTCGTCGCCGCTGTCGAGAGTCGAGAACGAACGGCACGTATGCGCTATCTCCGGACCGGGTTGGTCACGTAGCAGCCGGAAGGTGCTTTTGCCAGGTGATGATGACGTCATCGACCTCGATCGGACCGGTACGTATCTGGATTGTTCCTGTCACTCGCCGCGGTTCGAGCCCGACGTCGGCGTACCCGCACCCTCGGTAGAGCGCCTGAGCGGGCTCGTCGTCAATACTTACACCGACATGGATTGACGCGAACCCTCGAGCGCGCGCCTCGCGCTCCGCCGCGACGATCAGCGTGCTCGCCACGCCTCGGCGGCGATGATCCCTGGCAACCTGGACATCCTGCAGCTCGGGTGGGTCGCTCAGCGCGAGATGGAGATGACCCAGCGGCTCATCGCCCTGCCACGCAACCAGGTAGAACCCGTCGCCCTGGAAGAGCCGGGCGAGCCCGAGCGCGGTCCCGACCTGGTCGACTTCCCCCGCATCCAGCGCACGCACGTCGATTGCAGAATCGTCGCGCGGGATCGAAGGCACCTCCCGCGTGTCCACCCCTTCAAATCAGAACCAGCCCGCTCGAGATCCGGCCGCTCCGGCCTGTCCGGTATGACTCGCGGAACCTCGATCAAACTCACATACCTTGGCCTTCGGCCGGCGACCGCTTCTACACGGAGATCGACGCGCTCGTCGGATAGGCGCGCTCGAGCCATTCGATGGCCGCGTCGGCGGCGTTTCGCACGCCAAGCCGGCGGCCGCGTTCGAGGGGGATCGCGGCGGCGGGTTGCGCAACCATCGTCCGGAGGGAGACGACCATCGTGCGTGCAGGTTTCGGCCAGTGGCCCATGTCCTGGGCGACGAGGTCTTGGACTCCCCCGGCGAGGACGGCTGCTTCTTCCGACCGTCCGGCTTGCTGGAGCAAACCTGCAGCGCAGATCAAGATCTGCCGCGTGTCCGGATCTGATCCGATCTCCTGAAATCCGCGAAGTGCGCCGAGCACGCACGCGGCTGACGCGTCGAGCGAAACGCCCACGGTGAGCCACCCGCGGAACTCGAGGACGAGGGCCACCTGCCATCGGTCGTCGAGGTCGCGGTAGATATCGAGCGCTAGTGCGTTGTAGGCCATGGCCAGTTCGACCTCGCCGCGCAGACCTGCCACCTGGGACAGTCCCCCATACGCAGCGCCGACAACCTGCGGAATGCGTTCGCATCGGGCGAGCACCTCATGTTGCATCGCCTCGCACCGATCAAGGTCACCTCGCTTCCGTGCGATGTTCCCGAGGTTCGTCTTGGACCAACCCCAGCCGAACAAGTCACCCAGGCGGTCATGCACGGCGAGGGACTCGGTGAACACTCGCTCGGCCAGATCGAGGTCGTCCCTCGCCGAAGCTCCCCGACCTAACCAGAACAGCACCGAGCCCAACCCGCGCTCGTGGCCAAGTTGTCTGAAGATGCCTTCTGCCTCGACCAGCCAGTCGATGGCCCGCTTGTCATTGACGAAGTCGCAGTACGCGATACCGGCGGCGAGCAGTGCTTTGGCGCGATCGCGGGTGTCCAGGGAGTCGAGTTCGTCGACAACGCGTGGCGTCCACACGAATCCGTCGTTGCGCGCTCGAGGTGAACCAGTACCAGGCCAGGGAGGCCGCGATCGCGGTCGCGACAGGAGCTCGATGGTTGTCGAGTGCCCATCCGATGGCGGCACCGAAGTTGTCTCGCTCGGCGTCGAGGACCGCGGTCCAGTGGCGTTGTTGGGCGGTGAAGAGGTGGCGGCTCGCCTCGGCTGCTGCGGTCGATGCCCAGGCGGCGTGACGCTCGTAGAGGGCGTGGTCCTCATCGGCAGCGTGCAGCTGGTCGAGGGCGTATTGCCTAACCGGTTCGAGCATCCGGTATCGATCGGTGTCCGGTGACAGGTCGACGAGTGACTTGCGCACCAGGCCGTCGAGCGCGTCGAAGACGTCGACATCTGAAGCGTGCGCAGCCACGTTCTCGGCGGCGTCGAGTGTGAAGCCGCCGGCGAATACGGCGAGGCGCCGGAAGACTGTTCGCTCGTCAGTGGTGAGAAGATTGTGGCTCCAGTCGAGCGTCGCGCGAAGCGTTTGCTGCCGTGGGACGTCCCGGACACCGGTCGTCAGTACGCGCAGCTGATCGTCGAGGCGGTGGACCAGATCCTCGAGCGGCACAGAGCGCACTCGTGCCGCAGCGGGCTCGATCGCGAGTGGCATCCTGCCAAGTCGCTCACAGGCGGACCGCACGAGCTGCTCGTCATCGGTCGTGCGCGCCGCGCGCGCCCGGAATAAGCCGATCGCGTCGTCAGGACGCAGCTGTGGCACCTGCCAGACCACTTCGCCAGCGACGCTCAGCGGCTCGCGGCTCGTTGCCAGCACGACGAGTCCCTCGCAGGTTTGAAGCAGCTCTGACGCGAGAAGGGCGACGCGGGGCATTACGTGCTCGCAGTTGTCCATGACCAGCATGAGCTCGCGAGCCCCAATGCTCGACGCGATCTCATCTGGTTGTCGCGCGCCGACGACCGTGGCCACCTCTGCGTCGACTTGCGTCGAGTCACGGAGCCCGGCGAGCTCGACGACGGTCACGGTCTCGATCTCGGCCCTACGAGCCACTTCGTACGCGAGTCTGGTCTTTCCGCTTCCCCCTGCGCCGGTGACCGTAACCAGCCGCGCCGAGGTCAGCACATCGAGCAGCTCATCCAGCTCTGTCATCCGTCCTATGAACGGCGTTCGCGGCCGCGGTACATCGCGAGTGGCCATGGTTCGCAACGGCGGGAAGTCAGCCGGCAATCCGGGTGCTCCGACCTGATGCAATCGAATCGGAGCAGCGAAGTCGCGAACTGCGTGCAACCCGAGATCCGTTACGCCGATCTCGACTGGCACCGGCTCGTCGATCGCTCGCCGAGCCACCTCGGACACGACGATTTGCCCGCCGTGCACGACGGCTCGAATCCGGGCTGCCTCGTGCAACGACACACCCACCGCACCAGCTTCCGCCATCTCGACCACACCCGCATGGACCGCAATGCGAACCCGCCACGGCGAGTCCGGCCAGTCCGTGTCGAGCAGGCCTCGCTGCACCGCGACAGCCGCGCGTATCGCCGCCGCAGCCCCGGGTAGCACGACGGCGAAGCTGTCGCCTTCCGAGCCGACCTCCACGCCGTCCTCCGCCTCGAACGCCGCACGGATGACGGCGTGATGCTGAGCCAATACAGCCCCGTAGTCGTCCCCCAGAGCCCGCAGATGCGCGGTCGAACCCTCAAGATCCGTCATCAGGATCCCCCGTCGAAGGGAATCGGCCGCCACCCGCCTAATGCTCGCGCACAGGTACATCCCGTGCCCTCGACCACCCGTCAACTGCTGCTGCTCGGCTCGGAAAGACGGATCATCGGCGCTCGTCCGGACACACCGCCTCTCCCGGCGCGTCTAGTTGCGGCCCCATCGAACCTCATGGAGCGTGCGAGGTACCCCACCACGATGCCCGGTCTGGAGCGCCGTCGCACAGCGGCGGGAATGCTGGTTCCTTCGCTCGCGCGCTGAAGCAGGAACCACGCGGTATCGCTCGGAGCCGGCGTTTCGGGACACCCTGTGGACGAGCGATACCGCTCGGTTCCGCGCACTCGTCAGCCAGATCGCGATGAGCGCTGTATCGGCAGTGAGGATGCACCTGCCGCGTTGTTGATGCTGATAGGCAGCGGCCAGGGTCTCACTCACCCGGTCTGACCGGTGTATCGGCCGACCCTCGCGAGAGGTGTCTTGTAAGTGATCTGTCGGCCGGGTGTGTGAGGTCCTGTTGTGCACGCACCGGACGAGCGTCCGTGACCGAAGAGGCGCCTGTGCAGAGGCCCCATCACTGTCCTGTCCGCCCGCCCGGCGGTGCGTGCCACTCCTCATCCGTTGACGCAGAAAGAGGTGGCATGGCCACGATGGCACGCGAGTCGCTCGGTCAGATGATCGGCGGGATCGACACGCACAAGCATGAACACGTCGCCGCGGTGATTGACGACCTTGGTCGCATCCAAGGGGTCGCGTCGTTTCCGACGACTCGTCACGGCTACCGGAAGTTGTTGAGCTGGATGCAGTCGCACGGCGAGCTCTTCGCCGTCGGTGTCGAAGGGTGCGGCTCATGGGGTGCGGGGGTGGCTCGTTATCTCGCGGCGCGCGATGTGCGCGTCATCGAGGTCAACCGGCCCAACCGTCAGAACCGGCGCCGCCGCGGCAAGTCCGACACGGTCGATGCCGAAGCCGCAGCGCGGGCCGTGCTGTCCGGTGAAGCGACCGTGACCCCGAAGTCCGGTGACGGTCCGGTCGAGGCGTTGCGCCAGCTGAGAGTGGCTCGCAACGGTGCGATGAAGTCTCGGACGGCGGCGGCGAACCAGTTGCACAGCCTCATCGACACTGCGCCCGACGCGTTGCGGGAACGGTTGATCGGGTTGACGTTGCGCAAGAAGATCGCCGTGATCGAACGGTGGCGGACCGGCACCGCGCACACTCCCGAAGTGGCGACCAAGCGCGCGCTGGTCAGCGTGGCGCGTCGGTGGCGGGCACTCGATCTCGAGACCCGTGAACTCGACCGTCACCTCCACACGATCCTGCGGACAATCGCGGCGCCGCTGCTCGCTCGTCACGGCGTCGGCTATGAGACCGCCGGTCAACTTCTCGTCACCGCCGGCGACAATCCCGATCGGATGCACAGTGAAGCGAGCTACGCCGCGCTGTGCGCAAGCTCGCCGGTCAACGCGTCGTCAGGAAAGACAAAACGACACCGGCTCAACCGAGGCGGTGATCGTCACGCCAACTCCGCGCTGTGGACGATCGTGCTCACCCGCATGTCGAACCATCCACCCACACGCGCCTACGTCGAGCGGCGAACCGCGGAAGGGCTCTCCAAACGCGAGATCATCCGCTGCCTGAAGCGCTACGTCGCACGCGAGGTGTTCCCGCTCGTCCGCAACATCGTGAACGAACACGACACGCCACTCGCTGCTTGACAAGCAGAGGCGCCCTCACGTTTGCGCTACTGGGCCGCTGTGCTTTCACGACGCTTGTTGATTGCTGCTGCCATCTCGCACACCGGCAGTTGCGCTGGGTCGCGGCCCAGCAGCCAGTCTCCAATCCCTTCGACCTTGATGGTCCGCCCGGACACGGTGTCGATGCGTAGCACCGCGAACAGCCGCGTCACCGGATTGCCCGGCTCGGCCGCAGCGCCAGCCACGTCATCCCATGCCAAGCGCCGAGTCCGCCACGCAGTCCGTACGAGGAGGTGCGACGGGTCGGCACGTACTTCGGAGCGGACTAAGCCCCAGCCCATCCATCCGGCCACAACCAACACAGCAACGCCGAGCACGCGGGTGCTGAGTGCGTCACCGATTCTCACCAAAGAGAGACCGACGACAGCGCAGACAGCCCAGCAAACGGTCATCCAGACAGCCAGGGCACCGCCCCTCAGAACGCTGCTCTCACCATCCATGCGGAAACTCAGGTCTCGATCCTCCGACAACTCGGCACACGCGGTGGCTTCGCGTTGCACCACTCGTAGCTGATACTGCCGGATGCGAGCGTCGGGATCGGCACGTCTGCGCCGGTGGGGGACGCCCTACTGCCCAGCAGTGCGCTCGAACGCAGGGCCCCGGCCCACAAGTCGGTCGATCACGAGTGCGACCGCGACGATGAGACACCCTCCAAGCGGTGCGTACATGAAGGCGATCCCGGCTTGCGCATCGTCTGTTCGACCTACGGCGACCATCGTTGCGACTCCACACACGGACACGCCAAGCATCGCTCCGACGTAGAGACGGTCATCTCGCACGTTGCGCGCGAGTGCTACCGGGCCAATCAGCAGCACAGCTCCTATCGGCCAACCCACTACGGCTTGCCAGAGCGCCAGGCCGAAGTCGAACTCGTGGTACGAGTACGCAGGCGCCAGCACACCTGCGACGACGAACGGTGCAACAACGTAGACGAGGGCACGCTTGACCCCCCGCTCCCCAGGCGTGCCAGGCACGTAGCCAGCATCGCACAGCGGCGGGAGTGCCGGATCGGCGTGCGGCGGTAACGGCATGTCCAGATCGGGGCGTGCGGTACCGTCCCTGCGGGCGGGTGATGGCGGACCCGATGGCGTCGGATGGGCGGTCGAAGTGTTCAACGGCACTCAAACACGGGTCCGACAGACATTCGTGCTGCTCGTCGGCTTGTTGCTGCTCTCATCCTGCGGCTCGTCCCGCGACTCGGCTCGCACCGATAGCAGCGCGCCATCGGCCGCATCCAGCGGCGACTATCCGTGTGGACCAATTGAAACTGACTGCACACCGGCCGAAGTCATAGCCACGGTCGAGATCCTCTACATCCGGGCCGGAGCCACGTCTGCGGAGGCAAGCTGCCTCGCCCCGGTCACCGGCAGCACCGCCCACGCTGTCAACGAAGCGTTCGACGCGCCCACCGCAGACCAGATGACCGCTGCGATCGAATGTGTCGGGTCCGAGGATCGTCTTCGACAGATAGCTGAAGGCATGGCCGGGATCTTCGATGGGATGGCAAGCGACTTGGCCACTGACATTGCAAGCGACTTGGCCACTGACACATCGTCCTGATCGTTGCGAAGCGCGTCCTCGAGCGCATAGCGCGTAATGCCGGATGAGCGCGCCTGGGCGCGACAGCGGCGGGAACGGCACTTACGTGCGGGTGCAGATCGGCAACTCGGCGCGGGTTCTGCACGAGGGCGAGACCATCGGCGCCGTCAGCTGTCGACCGCTAACCGCCGATGTTGACCTGGTTGTACACGCCGTGGATGCTCGAGGCGAGAGCGATCGCCACGAAGCCGACGAAGACGATGACGAAGACGATGACGATGGGTCCGAAGTAGCGCGTGAAGCGCTCGACGATGTCGTGCTCGAGAACATCCCCCGCGACGGGAAAGCGCACGAGCAACTGATCTTTCCTCGCTCGCCCCTTCGGGGTCCGGAAGTAGTCCACTGCCGCGAGGATGGATGCCACGATGATGGCGACGATCAACCATCCCGAGCGATTCATGAAGTGAGAGAACGAGAGGAGAATGCGCGTCGGGAGCGGAAGCTCGGCGTGGAAGCTGTTGAAGAACGTCTCGATCCGAGGAAGGACGAACAGCGTCAGCACCAGCATCACCACGACCACCATGCCGAGGGCCATGGCCGGGGCGACCACTGCGCTCCGCTCGGTGTCCGGCTGCGGCTCCGTCGGCGTGTCTGTCATCGTTGTGCGCTCGGCGGGCTCGTGTAGTTGCCGTGGCAGTTGTTCTTGGGGGTACCGGTCAGGGTGTACGACATGCCATCGCTGCTCAATGTCACGGTGTGCAGCACGTTGGTACCGGAATCGCTCACGAACCCCCCGGTGATGAGCTGCGCATAGGTGCCGTATGTGTTGTTCGCCGCGTAGTACGCCTCTTCTGCTGTTTGGAGAGTCTTGAGGTCCGTCTCGCATGCGCTTTGGATACCGACGCCGCCTTGCCTGTCGCGCTCACACGGTCCGAAAGAGATCACCGCCACAAGTACCGCCACAAGTAGCGCCGCCTCGACGACACGCGTTGGTCGTGTTGCGCTCACCGTGCTGTCCCCTTGGCCTGAGTCTTTTGCCACGCGTCCTGGTGTCCTGATGTTGCGAGTGAACGGCTGGCCGACCTCACCCAAGTCCTCGCGGCGACGCTAGTTCGGGTGCGTCAAGCAGCGCAGCGGCTTCCGGGCGACACAACACAACATCGCGGAAATATCGGTTCCTGTGCGAGCTGACACAACCTCGGGGCTGGCGTCAGGCTGAGCCGTCGTCGGTCAGGTCGGCACTTCCAGGTCGCCCGGATTGCAGCATGCCGCCGCACAGGATCGGCAGATAAGGGCGCGCTATAGCTCGCAGACGGCGATCGATGGAGCGTCGCGTCGTGCTTTGTCGGTCGCGGTGGAGAGGTCCGTCAGCGGTGTGTATGTCAGGTGACTTGTGTCGAGACCGAGCGAGTTGGCGTCGGCGTGGTTCAGCCGTTCGATGAGCGTCTTCGAGGCGAACATCCGGCGACCGGTGGCGCACGCTTCGATGCGCGCCGCCTCGTTCATTTCGTCGCCGAGGGCTGTGACTTCGCTACGACCCTCGGTCAGGATCCGTCCCATATACAGGGTCGCTCCCCAGTGCAGCCCGAACCGCAACGAAAGCTCGGCCTCAGAAAGGCTGCTTCGCGCGGCGATGTCAACGAGCGCGTCGCGGAGCGTACGGGCCGCGGTGATGCAGGCTCTGGCGGCAGCAGATTCTGAACCGGTCGTTTCGTCGAGGAACAACGCGACCACGCCATCTCCGGCGTGACGGCCGACAACCCCACCGGCATCGATGATGCAGTGGTCCGCGGCGCCTATCAGACGGCGAATCAGGGCAAAGTACTGCGCGGTCGACAAACGACGTGAGAGCAGGGTCGAGGATTCGAGGTCGGCCATGAGAATCGCCCCTGGACGACGATCGGGACGCTCAACGACGCGCATCCGTTCGAGATGCACTAAGTCCGCCCTCGCGGTCGCGGCGGCGAGATGCGACATCCCCGCCGCCGGCTTGATCACCGCACAAAAGCCGACAACCTGTTCGTGGCTGTCCTCGATCCGAAACGTGATCGCTGTGGTGGGGAGGTCCGCGTTCGCGCCGCTCGCCGTCGATCCGGCGGCGACGTCTCCGAACGCGGCGGCGCGCTCGCGCAGCGGGGCCAGTACGGACACGACCGGATGGTCGAGCGGTTGCAGCTCATCCACCAGGTCCGCGAACTCGGGATGGACGAGCCGACGAAGCTCCTCGCGGCCGCCCGGCGTGCTCGCTAGTACATACCGACCCCCAGTCAAGAACCAGGCTCGACGAACCTCTGGCGAAGGCCAAGACCCACCGAGTTGCGCGAGCACATACTGCACACCCTCCGCACTAAGGAGATGGGCACCGATAGGGATGGCGGGCAGCCCCAAAGCTTGGTGGCTCACCGACAACTCGTCCGTCACGAAGACGTACCGCCAGTTGGCGTCGAGGATCTGCGCCCAATAGCCCGTCTCGTTCAACGCCGACGCCCACGCAGCCAAGATCGGATGATCCGGCAGCGAAGGCGACTTCACAACTCCGGTCATGCGCGTCAGATTGCCCGTTCTGGAGCGGCCGTGCACCGCACTCGGTAATGCTGGGTCTGTGCGCTGGTTGCTCACCGGCGAACTATCCGGGAACGCTCGCCGAACAGTTCCGTGCGGGTCATCGGTTCGAGCAACCACGCGGAAGCGGCACGTATGCGCTCGCTGCCAGCGGACGCGGGGTGAATAGGCTCGCCGTTTGTGGTCGATCTGATTGATGCGGGGTTGTACGCGCACGGGTTCCCTCACGAGGTGTTCGCTCGGCTTCGGGTCGAGGCCCCGGTGTATTGGCAGCCGTTCGATGGGCGGGTGCCCGATGTGGTGGACCCTGGGGCGTGGGTGCTGTCGACGCATGCCGACGTACAGGCAGTGAATCGTGACGATGCGCGGTTCAGCGCGATCGACGGACCGACGCTTGCGTACGTGCCCGAGATGCGCGGCTTGATGCTTGTCAGCATGGACGGCAAGCAACACACGCGCCTGCGGCGCCTCATTAGCGCCGGGTTCACGCCGCGCATGATCGGAAAGCTCGATCAACAGTGCCGAGCCTGGGCGGCGCGTTTGATCGACGACGCGCTGGTGCTCGGCGAGTTCGACTTCGTCCGAGAGGTCGCATACAAGCTGCCGATGCACATGATCGCCGACATCGTCGGCATCCCCGAACGCGATCGCGACTGGCTCTTCTCCATCGTCGGCAACCTTCTGACCTCGTTCGATCCTGCGGGTGGCGTGTCGCGGGACGAGGCGCTCGTCCACCAGGTGGAACTATTCGAATACGCCGAACAGCTTGGACGACACAAGCGCGAGCGCCCCGCGGATGATGTGTGGACAACCCTGTCCACTGTTGAACTCGACGGCGACGGTCTTGGAGAGTCGGAACTCGACTTCTTCTTCATGCTCCTGACCGCTGCCGGTAGCGAGACGACCCGCAACGCGCTCACGGTCGGGCTCGCGGCGCTGGTCGACCATCCCGATCAACTCGATCGACTCCGTTCCGACCGATCGCTGCTTAAGGGCGCGGTCGACGAGGTGATCCGCTGGGCATCGCCGGTCTCGTACTTCGCGCGGCGCGCTGCCGTCGACGTTCAGATCCGAGACGTGCCTATCAAAGCCGGCGACAGGGTCACCCTGTGGTACGCATCCGCGAACCGCGACGAGGACGTGTTCGCCGACCCATTCACGTTCGACATCACGCGGTCACCGAACCCCTTCGTGTCGTTCGGCGGCGGCGGTCCGCACTACTGCCTCGGAGCGAACCTCGCCAAGCTCGAGGTCACGGTCCTCCTCGACGAGCTTCTCAACCGCACCCAGGAAATCAACACCCTCGCGCCCGTGACCTGGCAGTTCCTCACCATCTCAAACCCGATTCTGCTCGCAACACAGCAACTCCCGGTCCGGCTCTCCTGACCGGAGGCCAGCGAATCCCGGCGTAACAGGTACCAACTCTTTCGCGCGCACAGACGCAGTTCCCGTTCTGGAGTGCCATCGCGCAGCGGCGGGATTGCCGGCTACATCGCTCCCGCGCTCGACGGCCGAAGCGCTCGGTATCACGTAGTTTCGTGATCGCCTCGAGCCGGCGTTGGAGGGCACTCATGGCGTGCGGCCGGGTTGAGTGTTTGAGGACGCTCCACGCCGCTTCGGGTCCTCGCTGGTATCCTTACTCTCATCCAGGAGTAAGGAGTTGCGATGGATGCTGCAGCGAGGGTGACATCGAAGGGTCAGGTGACTGTCCCGAAGGCAGTGCGTGATGCGCTCGGCATCAACGAGGGCGACGAGGTCATCTTCCGGGTGGAGGGCAACCGCGCCGTGCTTGCTCGGACGCCCGAATTCCTCGCTCTGGCGGGGACGATTCGAGTTCCGGCGGCAAAGCGCAACGTGGCGTGGGATGAGGTCATCCGGCGGACGAGGTCGGATCGAGCTGCGGCACGTCGTTGACCGCGTTCGTCGACACGAACATCCTGGTGCGTCATCTGACTGGCGACCCGCCGGACTTGGCGGAGCGCGCGACCGCCTACCTCGGGACCGAACCGGAGCTGCTGCTCACCGATCTCGTTGCGGCCGAGACGGTGTACGTGTTGGAGTCGTTCTACGCAGCAGCCCGCGACCAAGTCGGCGAAGCCATGCGTTCGCTTGTTGCATTCGAGTCGATCGTCTGCGTCGATCCGGCGCTGCTCCTCCGGGCGGTCGAGGTGTACGAGACCGATCGAATCGACTTCGCGGAGGCATACCTCGTGGCCTGCGCCGAGACGACTGGGATTGGCAAGGTTGCGTCCTTCACTCGGTCGATCGACCGAGTGAACACGATCGAGCGGATCGAGCCGCCACCTGGCTGATCGAGAGGATCAGCCGCCGGCGACGAAGGCGACGAAGACATAGGCAGCGTGGCGATCGAAGTTCTGCCGGCGCCGGTCGTAGACGGTCGTTGTCCTCGGGTCTGCGTGTCGGGCGGCGAGTTGCACATCCCGCAGCGGTACGCCCGCGTCGAGGGCGGCCATGATGAACGCGGCCCGCAGCATGTGCGGGTGCACCGCGCCGAGGCCGGCCCGCTTGCCGATGGAACGAACCCAGCGGTGCGCGGTCCGACGGTCGAGCCGATCGCCGTCACGGCGGCGCAGGATCGGGCCTTCGCTCCGTTCGCCGACGGCCAGGTCGATGGTTCGTGCCGTCCGAGGCACGAGCGGAATGGTGGCGGGCTTGTTGCCCTTGCCGAGGATGCGCAGCGTGCGATGCGCCGCGAGGACGGCGAGGTCGTTGTCGGCTGCCCACTGGAAGAAGCCGCGGAGATCGTGGCGGTACGCGTCCAACGTGCGGCCGCTGTAGCGAGCCAGGAACGCAGCAGCGGCGAGCTGCGCATCGTTGGTGACGAAGTCGTCCCTCGGCATCTCGATGCCCGTCGTTGTCGTGTCGATCGTGGTCATGGCTGTTCCTCCTCTTGATCGGAGAACCAGCCAACTCCGCGCGCTCAGCCGGCGATCGAGGGACGCGGCACCGACGACGCGTGTTGGAGCAGTATCCCGCATGACCGATGTTCCCAAGTCGCATCAACCGGCGTTCCGATGGGACGGCGTCTGTCTCGACTGCGCGGACGCCGAGGTGATGGCACGGTTCTACGGGACCCTCCTTGGCTGGGAGATAAGCGCTCGGGACTCGGCTGACGATCGCCTCGGCGGCTCGGGTTGGATCGCGATGCGCAACCCTGCCGGTGGCGCGAGCCTGTCCTTCCAAGCAGAAGAGTGGTGCGAGCCGCCAGCCTGGCCTGAGGAGCCCGGCGCGCAGACAAAGATGATGCACTTCGAGATCGTCGTGGACGACCTCGACGCCGCGGTCGCCTTTGCCGTCAATGCTGGAGCACAGGTCGCCAGCCGACAGCCGGAGGACCGCGATCCAGCGCAGCTGCGGATAATGCTCGATCCCGCTGGTCATCCGTTCTGCCTCGGTACGGGCTAAACGGATCCGTACCCGGAGCCGGTGTTGGAGGGCAGTCGTGACCTGACTTCAGGTACGGCCCTCTCGTGATGCCGTTCCGTACGCCGAGAACGTCACCGCGGCCGGGACTGATCGATCTTCCCGTGTAACGCGTGCGGATCCGGACCAGACTGTCGGTCGGCGACGAAAGGACCGGGGGAGACGATGGATCAGATCACGCCCGATGATGCGCGCTACGACGAGGCGCGGACCATTTTCAACTCGATGATCGACAAGCGACCCGCGGTCATCGCACAGTGTGCGACACCTGCGGACGTGCGCGATGCGTTGCAGCTCGCCAGGAGCCAGGGCCACGACGTCGCGGTGCGCGCCGGTGGGCATTCGGTCGCGGGGGTCTGCCTCAACGACGGTGGCCTCGTCATCGACGTACGACCGATGAAGGACATCCAGGTCGACGCAGACGCGCGCCAGGTGCGTGTGGGTGCCGGCGTCACGTGGGGCGAGTTCGACCGGGCGACGCAGGAGCACGGCCTCGCCACGACGGGTGGACGTGTGTCTACGACCGGAGTCGCCGGCCTGACCTTGGGCGGCGGGTCGGGGTGGACCGAGCGGGCGTGGGGTCTCAGCTGCGACAACCTCTTTTCGGTCGATCTCGTTACTGCCGACGGCCGCGAGGTCACGGCGAGCGAGGACGAGAATCCCGATCTCTTTTGGGCGCTGCACGGCGGGGGCGGCAACTTCGGGGTCGCCACGTCGTTCGTGTTCAAGTTGCACGAGCTGGGCCCGCTGGTGACCGCCGGGCTGATGCTGTGGCCCGGGGATGCCGCCGCCGACGTGGCGCGCCAGTTCCGCGATCTCGCCGCCAGTGCGCCCGACGAGCTGGGTACGGCCCTCGTGTTCCTGACCGGTCCCCCGGAGGAGTTCGTACCGGCCCATCTTCAGGGCACGACGGTGCTCGGCATCGCCGGCCTCTGGGTCGGTGGCGTCGACGAGGGTGCCGAGGCGATGCGGCCGCTCAAGGATCTCGCGCCCGAGGTCGACCTCGTCGGCCCGATGCCGTACGCCGACTTCCAGTGCATGATCGACGATCCGCCCGGCATGCGGAACTACTGGTCGGCCGACTACCACGACAGCTTCCCCGACGACGCGCTCGACGTCTTCGTGAAGTACGGCTTCTCCAAGCAGTCGCCGTTGTCGCAACAGCTGCTACTCCCATGGGGCGGAGCGGTCGCCCGCGTCGGCGAAGACGCGACACCGATGACGAAACGCGCTGACGACGTGGATCACCCATCCCTTCGCGGTATGGGAGAACGCGGCCGCCGACGCCGAGAACATCGAGTGGGCGAAGTCGTTCCGACGCGACATCGCCCACTACGCGACCGGTGGTGTGTACCTCAACTTCATTGGCGACGAGGGCGAGGATCGCGTGCGGGCCGCTTACGGTGAGGCGAAGTACACCCGGCTCGCTGGGATCAAGGGTGAGTGGGATCCCACCAACGTGTTCCGCGGGAACCAGAACATCAAGCCTGCATGAGCGGGCGGCGGCCACTTGAGAGGGTGGCCACCTGACACTCCGGTCGACGACAGCCTCCGTCGACGCGTCGCCCTGGACCAGACGGACGTCAACGCGGCATCCGCCGTCGCGGCGGGCGGGCGAGTCGAGCGGCTGACGACGCGTGCCTTCGAGCCGGCGTTCGGGGACGGTCGCAGGTCGAAGGACGAGTCGTTCCGTTCGGACTGGCCATGCGAGATCGAGCAGGGAGGTCACCCGTTGATCCTGGTTGGTGGGCGGCGTCTCGTCGCATGATGTCAGGTCGGGGTTCTTCCGCATGGCGTCAGGTCGCGTCACGCCGGTGCACGAGGACCGCCCCGATCACGAGGGCAGCGAGGACGTATCCCCAGAAGATCGATGCGTGGAGGGCGTTGGACAGGCCGGCGGCGACGACCGCAGGGGGATCCAGGTGCGACGTGATCCCGAGCGACCGCCAGCCGGTGTCGAAGGGCACGAACCGGACGACCTTCCCCGGAGCGAACCCGACTATGAGGCCTTCGACCACCAGCCACCACACGAGGAGGCCCGAGACGGCCCCGGCGCTGTGGCGCACCACGATCCCCATGCCCAGCCCGAGCACAGCCGAGCCGCAGGTGTACAGCAGGGCCCAGAGCACCGTGGACGGCAGCCCGCTCGTGTCGCCGACCTCGAGCCCGCCGGCGAGGGCGCCGGCGAACCCGCTGAGGAGACCGATCACCCCCAGCGCCAGACCGAGGCCGATGGCGACGACGGCCTTGCCCGCCACGATCGGCCATCGCGCCGGCTGCGCCGTCAGGGCGCCGGCGAGGGTCCCGTGCTGGGCCTCGGCGCTGAACAGCAGGATGCCGGCGATGGCTGCCAGCACGGCAGTGAGCGCGGTCGCGCCGACGGCGACCTGGGCGACGGTCAGGACCTCGCCCTTCAGGAACACCGCCGTGGCCCACGAGCTCAGCAGGCCGGCGACCGCGGCCGCGGCGAGCATCGTCTTGTTCGTGCGCACGGTGGACGACTTGATCCACTCGCTGCGCAGGACCGCCGGGAGCTGGGCGAGGTCGCGGGTGCGGGCGGGGCTGGACGCGATGGCGCAGTGGGTGGGGAGCGGGAGCTCGGTGGTCGTCATCATGGGTTCCTCGTCTTCGGTGGTGGCGGGTGTGGCGTCGACGGTGGTGGTCGGTGGAGCGGTCATGCGGAGGCGAACTCGGCGGAGTCGTTGGTCATGTCGAGGAGGCTGTCCTCGAGCGAGCGGCCGGTCCGCGACGTGAGCGACCCGACCGTCTCAGCGGCGATGAGCCGTCCGGTACCGACGACCACGAGGTCGTCGGCGAACTTGGCCAGCTCGGCGATGAGGTGGCTCGACACGAAGACCGTGCCGCCGGCATCGGCGAAGCCGCGCAGGTGGTTGCGCATCCAGCGGATGCCGTCGGGGTCGAGGCCGTTCGAGGGCTCGTCCAGCAGCAGGACCCGGGGCTCGCCCAACAGCGCGGTGGCCAGCGCGAGCCGCTGGCGCATGCCGAGCGAGAAGCCGCCGGCCCGTTCGTCGGCCACGCTCTCCAGGCCGACGCCGGCCAGCACCTCGTCGACCCGACGGGCCGCGATGCCGCTCAGGGCTGCGGTGGCCCGCAGGTGATTCCGGGCGGTCCGGCCCGGGTGCATGCAGCGGGCGTCGAGCACCGACCCGACCATGCGAGCCGGGTGCTCGATGTCGACGTAGCGGACGCTGTCGTAGCGGACCTCGCCCCGGTCGGGCCGGGTGAGACCGACCATCATCTGCATGGTGGTGGACTTGCCGGCTCCGTTGGGGCCGACGAAGCCGGTGACCCGACCTGCGGCCAGGTCGAAGCTGAGGTCGTCGACGGCGACCCGGTCGCCGTAGTGCTTGGTGAGTCCGGTAACGGTGATCATGACGGTGCTCCCTGGGTGGTGGTGGGGCCATCGTCCACCCCCGCACCGGCGGCCACATCGGAGGTTCGGGCACTTCCAGGTCGGCCGTTCTGCGGATGCTGCGGTCGTCCCTTCGGCCGATTCGCTCGAGCACGAGGTTCCGTACGCTGGCGGACATGACGACCCAGGCCATCGGAGCGGTCTGGTCCGAACCGCGTGCGCCCGGCGCCGAGGGCCCCCGCCCACGGGATTGGGTGCTCGTCGCGCTGCTCGTGGTGGCGGCTGTCGTCGAGACCGCGCTGCGCGACGACCTGGTGTGGCGAGCGACCTCGCTGGCGGTCGCCGTCCTCGGTGCTGGTGTGCTGCCGTGGCGGCGGGTGCAGCCACTGGTGGCGACGGCAGTGGCCGTCGGCATGGCGACTGCCGTCGAGGCGGCGGCCCTCGCGAGTGACGTCCGCTGGGACGGTCTGGGTACGGCGATCTTCTTCTTGTTGCTGCCCTACTCGCTGGGCCGGTGGGCCTCGGGCCGGGAGGTCGTCGGCGGCGCCGGCGTCTTCGCGGTGATCATCACGCTCGACGCCGTCGGCGGCTTATCGGCCGGCGACCTCGTCGGCGGCGTCGCCGTCGTCGTGCTCGCCGGTGCAGTGGGTGCCGGCATCCGCTACCAGCAGCTCGCGCGCCGCCAGGAGTTGGCCGGCGTCCGGTCACGGGAACGAGCCGACCTGGCACGCGAGCTGCACGACATCGTCGCGCACCACGTCTCGGCCATCGCCGTCCAAGCCCAAGCCGGGCGGGCCCTCGCCGGCACCGACGTGGACGCGGTCGCGGCGGTTCTCGAGGTGATCGAGGACCAGGCATCCCGCACGCTCGAAGAGATGCGCTCGATGGTGGGCGCGCTCCGTGACGGCGACCACGCGGACCTCAGCCCACCGCAGGGCGTGTACGACATCGAACGGCTCGCTCGATCTGACGGACCCGGTCCACGCGTGAGCGTGCAGCTGACCGGCTCGCTGCGCGACCTGCGCCCGTCGCTCGACGCTGCCCTCTACCGCCTCGCTCAAGAGGCGATCACCAACGCCCGACGCCACGCCGAGCACGCCACGCATATCACCGTCAGGGTCGCGGCCGACGACGAGTGCGTACACCTCAGCGTGGACGACGACGGCCATCCTGGCCACTCCAGCCCGGCACCCGGCTTCGGGCTCGCCGGGATGGCGGAGCGAGCCAAGCTCTTGGGTGGCACGTTCTCAGCAGGACGCCAACCCGACGGCGGCTGGAACGTCACCGCCGTGCTTCCCTGCGCCGGGGTCTCCCGATGACGGTGAAAGTGCTGATTGCAGACGACCAGGACATCGTGCGAGCCGGCCTGCGGATGATCCTCAATGCCCAGCCCGGCATCGAAGTAATCGGCGAAGCCCGCGACGGACGAGAAGCGGTCGAGCTGGCCCAGCGGCTGCGACCCGACGTGTGCCTGTTCGACATCCGCATGCCCGCCATCGATGGCATCGAAGCCACCCGCCGCCTCGCCGGACCTGACGTCGCCGACCCCTTCGCCGTCATCGTCATCACCACCTTCGACCTCGACGAGTATGTGCACGGCGCCCTCAAAGCCGGCGCCCGCGGCTTCCTCCTCAAGGACTCCGGCCCCGAGCTGCTGGCCCAAGCCATGCACGCCGCGGCCGCCGGGGACGCCCTCATCGCTCCCAGCATCACCGCCCGCCTCCTGGCCACCTTCGTCGACATCCCGACCGTCAGTCCGGCGGAGCCGGTCCACCCGCTCACGGACAGGGAGGAAGAGGTCCTGCTCACTGTGGCCCGGGGACGCACCAACGCCGAGATCGCCGACGAGCTCACCATCAGCATGAGCACCGTCAAGACGCACCTCGCGAGCCTCATGATGAAGCTCGACGCCCGCAACCGCGTCGAACTCGCGATGTGGGCCTACGAGACCAACCGCATCAGCACCTGAGGGGGGCGGACTCGCGAAGCGCTCACCACGCCCACGGTTCCATCGCACCAAGGATCGTTAAACCCGCGCTGTGGCGCCCGTGCTCCCGAACACGGCCGATTGGGGGATCCCACAAGGCGGCGCTGCCCCGCACAGCGTCGTGGGACCTGGTCGCCGCCGCAGGGCGGTGTGCCCCCGAACGCCCGTGCAGATCAACGCGAGGCATCGCCCCGAGGTGCCGATCGGGGACACCGCCGAGCGCGGCGGGATTGCCAGCTCCCGCGACACTCCGCTCGATGGGCAACCGATCCGGGATCGCTCGGGCGCGCGTTACCGGACGGGTCGCGCGATCTCACGACCATCCGGAAGCGGCACTTAGGCGCCCTTCTCTGGGAACCGTCGAAGGATGGCCTGTCGCCAGCGATAGCCAGGACCGCCTTCACGCCAGACGAAGCCGACTACCAGCGCGAGCGCGACTCCGATGGCGATCGCGATCCAAAGCTCCACGCCCAGAATGAGCGTCCACCCCGCCAGCAAGGCACCGCTCAGTGCGCCAGCGGTCCATGAGTGATGCGGAGAGAACCGAGTGAGGGGTTCACGGTCCGAACGATCATCCACCCGGTCAGAATGCAACCTCGCTCCGGGTCCTACCGTCCCGGCATACGTGGGTGCTATCGTCCAGCAGCCCGAAACCGAGGCAGAGGGGGCAATGCCCATGTCTCCATTGCGCAATGCGCGTCCCCCGTTGGTCGCTGATTTCGCCGGAGCCCGGTGGGTGACCGGCAGGCTGAAGGTGAAACGACGTCGGGCACTCCGCCTCCCCGTCGCAATGGCGGCTCTCGGACTCGTGGTGTCGGGCACGATCGGCTCCGCAGCCGCTCAAGCGGCACCCGTCGTTGTGTACGACGCGATCGGCCCGACCCTGCCCAGCAACGTGAGCCCCAGCCAGTGTTTCGCGTGCGAACAGGTCAGCGAGTTCGGCGATCTGGTGACGTTGGCGCCGGGACCGCGCGAGCTGACGACGGTCTCTGTCGCGCTCTCGTCGCAGGCATGTGAGTCCGGGACAGGCCCGACGTGCGTCACAGCGGCCGGCGCGACGTTTGACCATCCGCTGACGATGACGCTGTACAACATGGCCGGCACGCTCGCCGCGCCAACAGTTGGCTCGGTCATCGCAACGCTCACCGACACGTTCACGATCCCGTTGCGTCCTTCCGCCGATCCAACCAACTGCACCGGCCCGAATGCAGGACGGTGGTTCGACGGTTCGGCCTGCCTGACCGGCGTCGCGGTGGTCGTGGACTTCGAGTTCCCGGCGGGCACCATCCTTCCGGACACGCTGATCTGGGGCATCGCCTCCAACACCAGTACGAGCGGTTATGCACCCATCGGCACGCCGGGGCCGTACGACTCTCTGAACGTCGGTGCGTCCACGGTCAACCCGACCATCGGCACCGATGTGGACGAAGACATGGCGTTCATCACTGACCCGGCGACAGGGGACTTCGCTAGTGAGCTCGGTTGGACGGGACTCCGGCCGACGGCGCGGATCGAAGCGACCACCACGGCCGCGCCCACGACCACGGCCGCGCCCACGACCGCGGCGACTCCGACCCGTGGCGCAGGCGGAGAGCTAGCGAGGACCGGGGGCGTTTCGGGCACAGCCCTTGGGCTCGCGTTTGCGTGCGTCATTGTGGGTGCCGCCGCACTGGCGCTCGGATCGGTGCGACGCCGAAGCGACGCTCGCTAGCCGCAGGGAAGCGCTATCACTCGGACAGTCGGCATGGGGTGCAGATTGCTCGTTCTGGGGCGCCGTGGCACAGCGGCGGAAATGCCGGGTCTGTGCGCTGGCCGCTCGCCGGCGAACCGTCCGGGAACGCTCATCGGAACATTTTCCGCAGAGGTCGCGGGATCGGGCGACCATCCGGGTGCGGCATCTTCTGTGCTGTGTCTGGGCTACGACCGCTGGGTCAGTTCGACGACGTTGCTGACGGGATCTCGGTACCGGGCTGATCGTCCCCACGGCTGCGACTTCCGGTCGTGGAGGACCTCGGCGCCGGCCCGCACAGCTCGGACGTGAGCGGCATCAAGATCATCGACCTCGAACCCGATCGGTGACGACTGGGTCACGGAACCGTCCTTGGATTTGTAGAGCGCGAAGTGGATGAAGGCACCGTCGGACCACGATGTAGCGGCGTGGCTTCCACTGATCCATCGATCGTTGCCATCGTGATCACCGTTGCCTCACAAGCACGCGTCTCCGCCGAATCAGCAGCATGCGCCTCCACACCGAGCGCGACGAAGTTCCTTGACCACGAACCGCCAACCGGTCGTGCCCGCCAACACGAACTCAGTCTCACGACCCTCGAACCGCGTCAGCCATTCGCGGACCTCGAGACGCGTCGCCGGCTTGATCTGACCCCGGCTCATCTCACCCGTGTCGGTATCGATGTAGTCGAACGTGATCTGCCGACGATGCAGATCGAACCCTCTCACGATCCCCATGGGGACCCTCCTTCGGCTCCGGTACAACGACCCGTGCGTATTACGCGCACATGAGCGGAGGGTTCCCCGCTTCACGTCATCTAGTTGCTTGTCGCGTGCGAGACGCATTGGTTGCGTCTAGTGGTCGGTGTCGTCAATCGCGTTGAGTACTGCTTCAAGGAACGCTCCGATGTCCTGGTCCCCGCCGTTGGTGAGGATGGCCACCGTGAGATCTTGATCCAGATCGTGCACGACCACGGCCCCTGACGAGCCGTCATGACCGACAAGGTTGTGTCCAGCAACCTCGTAGTGAAACACGCCGAGGCCGTATTCAAGGCGGCAGCCGTCAGGGCAAGGCAGATCTCGCATCGCACTGGTGTCGAGCATCAGGGTGAGACCGGCGGGGTCAAGCATCTCGCCGCTGAACAGCACGTCGGCGAACCTGACGGCATCGGTCGCGGTAGTCACCAGCGTCTCGCTGCGCGGGAGGGCCTGCTCGAAGAGGCGGCGCGGTTCGACGGGGAGGCCTGAGTCGTCGGAAACCAGCGCGTACTGCGATGGGAGCGGGGTGTTGACGACAGCCGCATCCACTAGCGACGTTGCATGCAGGTTGAAGGGCTCCAGCAGCTCGTCGCGGAACAGCTCGGCGAGCGACCGTCGGGCCGCAGCCTCCAACACAACCTTGGCGAGGACGTAGTTGCCGTCGCCGTAGCTCCAACACGAGCTCGGCTCGCACACGGGTGGTGAGATTCGAGCCAACAGATCGGTCGTAGTCAGCGCCTGCTGGCGGTCCTCATCACGAGTGAACGTCTGGGGCAGCCCACTGCTGTGGGAGAGCAACTGGCGAAGCGTGAGCTGCCCCGCAAACGCGAGCGACGGCGGAAGTGCCAGCGGGCGAACCCCGATGGGTTCGTCCAAAGACAAGACGCCGCGCTCGACCAACTCGAGCGCGATGGCGGCGACATACATCTTGGTGACGCTGGCGACTCGGAACTGGGTGTCCGCCGTCACCGCTCGCTGCGCGTCCAAGTTGGCCACACCCGAAACCACCCCAACGAGTTCTCCGTCATCGATGACAGCCACCGCCGCTCCGGGAACGAGCCGAGACGACAGGAACCCATCAACCGCTCGCTGAAGCCGGACCTGCAACGCGTCATCGCCGCTCGACTCCGAGGTCGCGCAACCAGTCATCGTCGCACCCCACGCGAGCAAAGCCAGCATCCAACGACAACACGGTCCCACCCGCGTCACCAGCCCAGACTGCCTCGTCCGGCCGCCTGATGCACCCACATGGGAACCCCGGGGCGAGCGGCGTAAACGGCACCTCTCGGCGAGAGGGCTCGCACGCTGGATGGGGGCTGGTCAGAACGGGTAGCCACATCAGCGATGAACCGAACGGAACACTCGGAGATACGCCTGAGCCGCTTCCTCGTGTTCGGGGGGCCGCTTGTCTGGGCGGTCCTGGCCCTGTTCCACCCGATGCCTACCGAAGACAGTCCGTACGAGGGGATCAAGGACGATGTCGACCTCTGGCTTGTCGTCCACGTCGGGCAGCTGATCTTGACCCCGTTTCTGTTTCTGGCCGTCTGGCGGCTCCTCGACGGGCTTTCCTCGGCGGCGTCGATGGTCAGTCGGTGTGCCCTTGTCGTCTGGACGGTGTTCTTCAGTGCGTATGACTCCGTTCAAGGAGTCGCCACTGGGATCCTTACGAAGCACGCGAACGCTCTTGCAGGCCAGGAGCAAGCTTCCGTCGCGGGCGCTATCGACTACATCGTGAACGACAACCCGCTCGCGGGAAACGTCTCCGTCATAGCAGCGGTGGCCGGCGCCGCGTGGCTGGTCGTCGCCATCGCGGCAGCCGTGGCGCTGCATCAGGCTGGCGCCGGAAGAGCCATCGTTATCGCTGCCGTGGTGTCGACCGTGTTCGCCGCGCACGTGAAACCGGCGGCCATCGGGCTACTCGCTCTTACCGTCGCGGGAGTACTCCGCGAACGCCAACGCGCGCAGCAACCTGTAGCAGTTCATGCGACCGCGGCGTGAACGCACCTATGCGCTGGTCGGGAATCCCAGCGCTTCGTTTGTGTTGGCGAGCCGGGTCGTTGCCGTTCGGCTTGTGCGAAGCAGGATCACGCCGAGAGCGATTAGCCAGATGCTCCAGAGGATGTAGCCGACGAAGACAGCTATGTCGGAGCCGGGTGCGTCGAGCGGCACAAGAACGCCCAGCACGATGAGCACGGCTGCGCCACAGCCGAGGATCGTCATGACACGTCTGATGAGCTGACGTTCACGTATGGCCTTGATGATCAGGACCGTCCAGGTGGCGGTGAGCGCGTAACCGAGGGTCTCACCAATCGCGCTCCCAAGCACATCACCCAGAGTGGTAAACGTGTCGACCGCGTCGGCGCGGTCGGCGGCGGTCTTCGTCGCGTCGGTCGCGGTGTCCGCAAGTCCGGGTACCAAGATGGGCCAACGCAACAGTCCGATGACCTGAACGACCGCTGCACCGATCCCTACGTAAATCGAGGCACGGACAATCCGGCTCGTTCCGAGAGCGCGGCCGAGATAGATCGCCAGCGGCGCGATCAGCGCGGCACTGAGTGCGAGCAATCCGAACTGCCATGAGATCGTTGTCGCGTCGTCGTGGAAGGCCTGCAGGGTGTCCGCCGCAGGCTCGTCGAGTACTGCCGGATAGTCGAAGGAGGATCCGAGCAGCAGGAACGAGATGTTCAAGAGGATGGGGGCTAGCACCGCCAACACGCCCGCCGTGCGGAATGCCTTGTAATCTGTCACGAAGCGGTCCTCTGTCGGTACCGGTTGTCGATCATTCTCGAATGCCCGACGGCGAAGCTTTGGAGTAGCGCGACCACGAGCGCTCCGGAGATCCCGAAGACCGCCCACTGCTCGTCGACGTCGACGCCGGCTGCGGTCGTGACCGTCCATCCGATCGCCCAGAGTGCGCCAGTGCTGAGCGACCATACGAGCGCGCGGCTTCGGAGTGGGCGGAAGCTGAACGCCTGGCCAACCCCGACGCCGACACCGGAAAGCAGGCCCATCACGACGAGTGCGCCGAGACTCGTCTCGTATGAGACGATGGCCGAACCCGCTGTCAACCCCACCGCCAGACCCACAGCCGTGCCAGCGATCCACCCGGCCGGCACACGCCGCGTCCTGAGGACCAGCCACTGGACTGCCCCAATAACGGCTCCAGCGAGCACGCCCGCGGCCACCGCAGACGTAACACTGTCAACGTCTCCCACGATCGCGTGAGAAAGCAGGCCTGCCGGCGGGAACGCGAATGCGGAAAGGATCCATGGCCACCATGGACGCAGCGCATGACGGAAAGAGTTGCGACTAGTCATTGTCGGCGTCACGGTCCCTCCGGTCGCTAGACCTGAAAAGGCGCTACCGAGGTCCGGAGCAACGCTCCCGAAAGACTGCTCGACCTGCGAGCAGGGTCCGACGCGGTACGGGTCGCTTCGCCGCGTCGAACCTCACCCTAGACCGCTTCAGGATGCTGCACCAGGGCGCCGTACGCGAGCAGAGGAAGCGCACGGAAATGCCGGGTCTGTGCGGGTGCGCGGTTCGAGGACGATCACCGGTGTCTCGGTCGACCGCCGGACCGCATACGCGTCGAGCCTCGGATCGACCGCGACCCAGCGCTGCCAAAGCCGATCACGCTCCTCCCCCGCCGAAGGGCGTGCGCGCACCAGGCGCGGCTGCTGGTGCGCCAATCGAATGACGGCGTCGGGGTGGGCCTCGAGGTTGAGCCATCACGCGGGATGGCCCTCGTCCCAGCCGTTCATCGCGAGCGCGGTGAGGTTAGGACCGTCTTCGAGGTAGCCGATGATGACGCTGCGCTCTTCTCCGGACTTCCGCCCGATGGTGGTGAGGCGCAGCGCGCCCCAGCCGCGCTTGTTCGATGTCGTCCACACGAATCGGCCGCCACTGAGCCCGTACAGCGCGCGATGAACGCGCCAGGCCGTGTGCACGAACCACGGCGGCGGGTGCTTCGGCGGCTTGGTTTCAGCAGTGCTCATTCGCGACGCCTCCCGCACTGGGCGACTCTCCACGGTGGGCCGCAATGAACGGTACGGGCGGTCTCGCTTCCCGTCCTGCGAGGGTCGTCCAAGCGATTCCCAAGGACACTCAGAGCGATGGGCGTCCGAGGCCGAGCTGTGGTGCTGATTGCCGGGAATGAGACGCGCGGACCGCCGCTCAGCTCTGCGACGGGTCTCAGAGCCGGCGTTCTGTGACGCGCGCGCCGCCGGTCGGGCTGAGCATTCTGGGACAGCCTGTGGACGCTCGATACCGAGTGGATCACGACCTCGTCGCCGCTGTCGAGAGGCGAGAAGGAACGAAGCACATCTAGTGCGCGTCGCGCACCGGCACCATCCACGCGTCTCCCGCCGACGTGAAAGCTTGGCGGCGATGACGCCATCCACGTCGTCGTCGACGGCTTCTACGACCGGGTGGTGGCCGATGCCGCGCTCGCCCCGTTCGTCGCCGGAACGAGCATGGGGCGGCCCAGCGTATCGAGGCCGCGAACTCGGTGCGGCCCATGCGCATCTCGGGATCCGCCGGCGCGGCCCCGAACCGATCCTCAAGGTAGGCCATTGGCGCGACCCCCTCCGTCACGGCTGCGAGTGGGCGAGCCTGGTCGGACGCGCGAGCGCTGCGTCGACGGTTCGGCGCTCGCTTGAGTAGCGGTTACTCAGGACGGCGGCTGCGTTCGTGGGGTCCACTGCCCACATGGATTCGCTCTACATCCGACTTGGCCGAGCTCGAGTCTCGAGGTGTCGGCGCTGAGGTCATCGCCGAGTCGGCCGCAGCCATCGTCCCGCTGGTCGATCGCATTGTCACCGTGATGGATTCGCCGGCAGACCAGGCATCCACCAACCCCGGTACGTCCGGGCCGAACAGGAGTAGCAACCAATGACGACATTCGAGCAGCACTTCGCAGAGAACCTTTCGGGCTTCGGCTGGTCCTTCCAGCCGAATGACATCCCCGACTCGGGGGCCGTCGGCGGCCAGCTTCTCTTTCTCCGCGACTGGTCGAACCGACTCGATGACTACACGCGAGACGTCCTTCGAACCGTTGATCTGAGCGATGCGCTCCTGCACGCATACGCCTTCACCAACTGGCCGGGTCACTACGAGCTGCTCTCGGGTCACCCGTTCGAGGAGTTCACCGCGATCCTCGACAACCTCATCGACTGCTGGGAGCGGGCGAGGAACGCCGTCGATGAGCAGGCCGAGCGGGCTCCCGCGATCTGACACATCATCTGGGATGACCGACCGCGGCGTTAGCCGGGGAGAGGCGAGGACGATGGGCCGACCCGGCCGAACCAATATCAGGCTGGCATCGCGTGATAACCGGCCATCGGTCTCGTGCTGCGCCTCGCGGTGGGTGGCCTGGTGGCCATTAGCGGGCTGATCATGCCGATCAGGGCGGTCGTCGGAGCACCGCCGCGCAGCGGCGGTATTGCCGGATCACGCGACACCCCGCTCCATGGTCAACCAGCCGGGATCGCTCGAGCGCGCGCCACCGGACGGGTCGCACGATGCCGCGACCATCCGGGTCCGGCAATTCCAGGACGCCCGGATTGCTGCATGCTGCCGCGCAGATCGGCAGTTATTCCGGTGATCGCGTCAATGGGAGACGGGTTATTCCGGTGATCGCGTCGGGTCATCGGGATGCCTGGGCGCGGTTGATGAGCCGGTTGTAGAGCTCGACTCGGACGGCCTGTCCGTGTTCGGCGGCGTGGTCTCGTTGCGCTCTCAGTGTCGGCGAGAACTCGGGGCCGGTCTCGAAGTAGCCGCAGCCCTCACAGATCGCTTCGAAGCTGCAGTCGGTGTCGCGGGGTCGGGTGCAGTAGCCGTTGCCGAGCATCCGGTTGTGCTCGACGCGGAGCTGGCGGAGCTCGTCGGTTTCGTCGTGGTAGAGCGCGTCGATCTGGTTCTGCGCGGCGGCGTATTCGTCAGCGACGGTGCGATTAGAGATGCGGGCGTAGGTCATGGTCATGCGCAGACTGCGGTGACCGAGCAGCGCGGCGACGGCTTCGAGGCGCATACCCCGGTTGATCGCCTGAGTGGCGAGCGTGTGCCGCAACCGGTGCGGGTGCACGCCTTCGATTCCCGCGGTCTGTCCGACGCGGCGCACGATCCGGCCGACCTGGTGCCGGTTGAGCGGCTGTCCGTCGATCTCGATCAGGTAGGTGCGGCCCGGGGTCCAGTCGGCGAGCAACTCGACGAGGGTGGGGTGCAGCGGGATCTGGCGGTCGTTGCGGAGCTTGCCGAGCGGAACGTGCAGCCACAACCCGCCGCCCATGCGTTTCACCGCGTCGGCTTCGAGCGCACATAACTCACTGGCGCGTATACCGGTGAGCGACAGCAGCTCGACCACGAGCCGATCCAACGGCTCCGCGTTCAGCACCGCCCGCGCCAGTCGTGCCGCTTCGCCGTCACCGAGCGCTCGGGGCAGCGGGTCATCGGCGACGGGCACGTCGATCGCGAACATGGGTGTGCGGGCGGGCGCGTCGGTCCAGTCCCACTCGATGATCCGATCGAAGAACGACCGCACGATCCCGAGTCGTTGCCGCACGGTGTTACGCGCCGGCGGTCGACCGTGGATGTTCGGTGTCGTCGACAGCCACTGCTTGAACGCTTCGACATCACCGCGGGAGACGTCACCGAAACAGGTGACATCGCGCTCGAGCAGACACGTGGCGAGACCGCGCAGCGCGGTGTCGGCCGCGTCGATCGACGCGGGCCGCAACGACAGTGCCATCTGGTCCAGATACCGCCACACCGTCTCCGCCAGCTGCGGCGCGGTGACCCGGATCGGTGCCCAACCGGGATGGCGGACCGGTTCGTCGACGATCATGACCGCGGCGCTCACTGGCCCACCGCCTCGGAGTCGATCGCCGCGACAGCGCGGGTGTACTCGTCTGCGAGCCAGTCGTTGGCGAGGTGCAGATAGATGCGGGTTGACTCGATCGATCGGTGCCCAGCCTGGGCCTGCACTGCTTCGAGCGCCATGCCCGCTTCCCGCAGGCGGGTCAGACAGGTGTGCCGCAACCCGTGACAGGTCGCGGTCACCCCGGCCCGTTGCTTGGCGGCGCGCACGATCTGCTCCAGCCCATCCAAGCTCAACGGTTCACCGCGGCGGCGGCCTTTGAGCACGACAAACACCCGATCCGTGCGCGCGTCGCAGGGACGTTCGAGATCGAAGTAGCGGGCGATGCTGGTGAAGAACCGGCCCGAGACCGGCACCAGCCGTTGATGGCCGCCCTTGCCGTCCGCGATGAACACTCTCCGTTCGACCGGACGGAGGTCATCAACATGCAGGCCGATCACCTCGCACGACCGCAGACCGCCGAGCACCATCGCTTCGACCATCGCCCGGTCCCGCCACCGTCGCAGCGCCCCCAACAACAACTTCACCTCGACCGGTTCCAACACGCGAGGCAACCTGCGCGGCGCGCGGATCAACGGCATCCCCCGACGCCGCGATCGGCGGCGAGTCGCGAGCCCGCGTGGGACCGGGTTCGACAAGCGTTCGCCGATGATCACCAGATAGCCGAACAGTCCCGACAGCGACGCCAACCGACGACGAATCGTCACCGCCGACAGACCGCTCTCACCGTCGAGACGCACCACCTTCGCGACACGCGGTCGCCGCTGCTCCGCGATGAACCCCAACACGTCCCCAGGTGTGACGTCACGAGGGTCCTTGTCGACCACTGCGAAGAACGCGCGCAGATCCGACCGCGTTGCGACCACTGTGTTCGGCCGGCACCGAGCCGCCACGAACTCGACGTACCGATCCAACAACCCGGCCGCAGTCGGCGGCTCACACCCGTCAGGACGCGCGGGCAGAAGACAAGGGTCCCGATGAGACATTCGATGCTCCGATCAGCTCGACTGCCCGCGCCACCAGAAGGCAACCAAGCGCGTCAAGGATCACCGGAATATCTACAGGTCTGTAGAGGTCTGGAAGGGGTTGGTCAGCGGAGCTGTCGGAGGACGCGCTCGAGGTGTGCGCATGCGCCAAAGCTGGATCGACGGTTGCGCGAGAATCGTGTGCTAGAAGTCGGCGCATGTGGCTCTCTCAGAGGTGATCAACCGCAGGGAGCACGCATGCTTCGCAGCCGGAGGCCAATCCTTCACGCCGAGGATCTCGCGAGGGTCGCCCGCCAGGTCGACGACACGGTGTGGGAGCTCAAGGCTGTCGTCTCGTGGCTCGTCCTCGAAGCGCACGACCGAGGAGCTACCTGAGACGAGATCGAGCTGCATTCGGAGTGAGCCGGCAGGCCGTGCACGAGCGGTTCGGGCCCAACAGCCCTCTTCGACGCGATGACAAGATGGAGCGCGACCTGGTCATCGGTGACCGCGGCGGTCGGGGGCATTGGTCACCGGTGACCGACTTGGGTCACCAGGGGAACGGGCGAACGTCGGGAGGAAGTGGTCGCCTGTCAGTATCCGAACAAGCACAGGCCTCGGACGTTCGTGTAGTTGCGCGGTTCGAAGAAGGTGGACAACCGCTTCGCCACGCTCGCGAACTCCCGCCGTGGTGCTGCAACCACTTCATTCTGCCGTAGCTCCTGCGGCACCATCAGGAACAAGTAGTCCGCGTGCGCACAGATGTGGCACTTCCAGAAGTCGAGCAAATCCATGTTGTTGATCGTGGTCTTGCCTCGCTCGACTTCAAGGATGATGCCCGTCTTATCGAGCGGCATGAAGTAGTCCGGCCGCAGCGCACTCGAGGGGTACTCCTTGAAGAGACCCTTGGACTCGTCTCGGAAGCCGAGCGTGCGAGCTTGCTGCAGGAAAACATTCTGAACTGCGCCGCTCGATCGACCCGGTTGGTTCACCTCCACGATCTGTGCCGCAACCTCCGCGACAAGGAGGTACTGACGCAGCTGATCGGCGATTTGGAGCACGGAGCGGTACTCCGCGGAATCGACCAGCTGGTGCTGGACGAAGTCGACTCGCTCCACCGCTGCCACGGCTGGAGCTCAGCCGATCGAACATGAGCTCGCAAGGGCGCCATCGGCGGTGAGCGATTTGTAGCGTTCGGTCGCGAAGGAGGCGCGATGGCTGACGAAGAGCTCATGCTCACGTGCGAGCGAATGGTGACGGAGCACAGACTCTTGTCGGAGGAGCTTGCTGAGGTACTTCGGCGGGTTGCGCTCGCCCGCATCCGCGACGTGCTCCCGACAGCGGACGTGATCGAGGTCTACGGCGACTTCAACGAGGACTTGGTGTCGAGGCTGCGGATCCGGCGGGTCGTCGACGGGGTCGGCGGCGTGCTCTTCGACGTCCGCGAGGGCCATGACGACCGCCGCGTCGAAGAGATGGTCGACGAGGTCGACATCGAGTATCTGGGCCGGCTTGCCGCGGTCACCTACGGGGCGTACTCGGGCCGCTCCGAGGTCCACGCGTGAACGCAGTCAGTCACAGCCGTCGGCGGCTCACTCGGTTGCCTTTGGGTGTCCCGGGGTCGCTTCCATGAGCCACACCGTTCGCTTGCCGTCGTCGATGCAATACCACAGCCGGCCGCCGCCGGTGACGTCGTACTGCCACTGCTCCATCTCCTTGCCGTTGACCGTGCGACGACCCAGGCTCCCCTTGAGCCGGTGCTGTCGATCGGTGCGCTCGCGCGGGTCGGTGGTGAGCTTCTCCCAGGCCGTGCGCGCGTTCGTTGGAGCAGCGGCGCAGACCTTGTCCCAGCCCTTGGCGGCGTCGCTTGTTCCGTACCGAAGGTCCCAGCCGGCCTTCGCGGGCGGCGGTGCGACCCGCTCCCGGCGCTTCGACAAGTCAGGCCCCGGGAGCGGCGATCGGCTCTCCCGTCGCCTCGGCCGCGCGCCGAAGGCGTCGGGCGAGCTTCGGATCCGCATGGACCTCTGCGGTCGCCCGCCACTCGCGCACCAGTTGGCTCAGGGCCTCGTAGTCGTCGAGGGCAGCCGCAGCTACGACAACCCGTGAGAACTCGTCCAAGAACAAGCGACGATCGGCCTCCGGGAGGAACTCGACCCAGGGGAAGGCATCACCGAGGGCGTCCGCGAAGGCCGCGGGGCTATGGACCGCGAGGTTGCGAAGTGCGCGGCCGATCGCGGAGAAGGTGTCAAACCGCTGAGCCTCACGATCGGCGCGGCTGAGCCGCAGGTCGGGCTCGTCCCGGCGACGCAGGAGAACGTCACCTTGCTCGAGGTCGTCCGTGACTTCCTTGGGCTTACGGAGCAGGTCCGAAAGGGACGCTCGATCACTCGCATGGACACGATGATATCTGAACTACTTCAGAACTCAAGGGCTACCTACCTGTCGGCTCGACATCAGCCTGCTGCACGCAACCGCCGCACCGCCGCGAGGCGCTCGCCGAACCCGACGGCGATGGCCTCGTCGAGCTCGGGGAAGAGGTGGCCGTAGCGGTCCAGGGTCACGCTGATCGACGAGTGGCCCATGCGCGTTTGGATCGCCTTCGGGTGCGCGCCTTCGGCAATGGCGAACGCGACGCTCGTGTGCCTCAGGTCGTGAAATCTGCACTCGAGACCAGCCGATCGAAGCGCCGGGTGGAGGTAGTGCTGCCCGAAGCTGGAGGAGATCAGTGGGTTGCCCGCCTTGTTCGGGAACACGAGCGAGTCGGGCCCGAGCGCCGCGAACTGGTCCAGGTGCTCGCCGACGATCGCGGCGGTCTCGCGCGAGATGCTGATCGAACGGACGCCGGCAGCGGTTTTGGGCTCCCTCCGCAGCCACTCCTTCGACTCCAGCCGGATCATCTGCTCGGTCACGCGCACCTTCCCGCGACGGAGATCGAGCTTCGACCGCCGGAGGCCCACGAGCTCGCTCCAGCGCATCCCGCTGTCGACGGCGAGGTAGATGAAAGCGCGGTAGCGCTCGTGGATCGTCTCGGCCAGGTCGACCGCGTCCTCCCACGTCAGGAACACCATCTCGCTCGCCGGCACGCGTGGCGGTTGCGCCCGATCGCACGGGTTGCTCAGGAGCTTCTCCTTCTCCACGGCAACCTGGAGGGCGCGGCGGAGCGTCCGATAGTGGCGATGCACCGACGACGCGGCGATGCCACTAGCCAGCTCGTCGTTGAGCCAGTTCTCGATCTCATCCGCGGGTAGGCGGCCGAGCCGGTACGAGCCGAAACGCGGCAGCACATACCGAGTGAGGTCTCGCCGGTACGTGTCCTGCGTCGACGGCGACAGTCGCCGCGACAGCGACAGGAACTCCTCGGCCCACTTCGCGAGCGGTTGCTCCGCGCCGGAGGGATCGATCCACCGGCCGCGTTCGATGTCGACGACCATCTCCCGCAGGAACCGCTCGGCGTCCTGCTTGCGCGTGAACGTCTCGCATCGTTGACGTCCGAGCGGATCGCGATACCGCGCGCGATAGCGACCGTTGCGCTTCTCGATGAACCCCATCTCTTGTCCTCCTGAGTCGCAGGGAGCGTGCGGGGAGCACGCGGAGAGCGAAACCAGGGGTTTCAAGGGGTTCGGAGCGGTCAGCAGTGGTCGCTTGCGGTCACTGCGAAAACCGTCCCTGACCTGCGACTTTACAGGTCAGATCAAGGAGAGGCGGCGACCGGAATCGAACCGGTGTACAGGGCTTTGCAGGCCCTTGCCTAAGCCACTCGGCCACGCCGCCGGAACAGGCAACGTTACTCGCGGCACAGCTTGCCAACTCCGGGTCGCCGTGGTCGCGATAGCGACCACGGCGCACCAACATTCGTCTGCGGGCAGCCCGCTAACGTCCACTCATGCACACGTACGAGAAGCTGTTCATCGGTGGCGAGTGGGTCGACCCGGCAGGGGATGAAACCATCGATGTGATCTCGCCTCACAGCGAGGACTTGGTGGGTCGCGTGCCCGAAGGCACCGGAGCCGACATCGACCGGGCGGTCGGCGCGGCTCGCGATGCGTTCGACAACGGTGACTGGCCACGCATCGCGCCAGCCGAGCGAGCCGAGATCGTCCAGAACTTCAGCAACATCTACGCGGCTCGCATGATGGACATGGCGGCGATCATCACCGAGGAGATGGGGTCGCCCATCACCTTCTCGCAGCTGGCACAGGGCCCGGCGCCGTGGATGATGCTCAACGCCTTCCTCCAGGTCGGTGGCGAATACCCGTGGGAAGAGAGGCGAGCGGGTGTGCTCGGGAGTGACGTCATCGTCCGCCGCGAAGGTGTCGGCGTGGTCGGTGCGATCGTGCCGTGGAACGTGCCGCAGTTCGTGACCATGTCGAAGCTCGCGCCCGCGCTGCTCGCGGGATGCGCCATCGTCATCAAGCCGTCGCCCGAGACGCCGCTCGATGCCTTCTTGATGGCCGAGCTGCTCGAGGAAGCGGGGGTTCCGAAGGGTGTCGTGAGCGTCATTCCGGCCGGACGAGAAGTTGGCGAGCATCTCGTGCGCCACAAGGGCGTCGACAAGATCGCGTTCACGGGATCAACAGCGGCCGGCCGCCGCATCGCCGGCATCTGCGGCGAGCAGCTCAAGCGTTACAGCCTCGAGCTGGGCGGCAAGTCAGCCGCGATCATCCTCGATGACGCCGACCTCGCGTCCACGATCGAAGGGCTCAAGTTCGCGTCCCTGATGAACAACGGCGAGGCATGCGTCGCGCAGACGCGGATCCTCGCCAGCCGCACGCGGTACGACGAGGTCGTCGACGCGCTCGGCAACATGGTCGGAGGACTGAAAGTCGGCGACCCTGGCGACCCGGCGACGGAGGTCGGGCCGCTCGTCGCAGAGCGGCAGCAGGAGCGCGTCGAGAAGTACATCGCCGTCGGACAGGAGGAAGGGGCCAAGGTCGTCGTGGGCGGCAACGGTCGCCCGGCCGGCTTGGAGAAGGGCTGGTACGTGCAACCGACCGTGTTCGCGAACGTCGACAACGGCATGCGCATCGCGCAGGAGGAGATCTTCGGGCCGGTGCTAGCAGTGATCCCGTTCGCAGATGTCGACGACGCCGTTCGCATCGCCAACGATTCCGAGTACGGGCTCGCTGGTTCGGTCTGGACCGCTGACGTCGAGCAGGGTCTCGACATCGCGCGGCGCGTCCGGACCGGCACGTACGGCATCAACCAGTACACGATGGACTTCATCGCCCCGTTCGGCGGCTTCAAGGGCTCAGGTGTCGGCCGCGAGTTCGGCCGCGAAGGCATCGACCACTACGTCGAGCTCAAGTCGATCGTGCCGCCCGCCGGGAGCTGAGCGCCTCCGCGAGCCGTTGCCTGCGGAGCTCGTCGACGATCGCGTCGTCGATCGGGTCGAGGGGGCCCACAACCCATGACAGCAAGCGGTCGGCGAGGGCAGGATTGCGCGCCAGCGTGGGCCCATGCAGATAGGTACCGACGACCTTGCCGGTGACGACGCCTTCGACGTCTCCCGTGCCGTTGCCCGATCCGACGACGACAGAGCCGAGCGGCGTCGAGTTGGCGCCGAGCTCGGTGATGCCTCCGTGGTTCTCGAAGCCGGTCAGGAGCGGAAGGTCGATCGCCGTCGGCTGGACGACGAGCTCGCCGATCTGACGTGTGCCTTTGGGACGGGTCTCGCAATCGAGCACACCGAGTCCGGGTTGTGGGTCACCGTCTGCGCCGGTGAACGAATGACCGAGGATTTGGAATCCAGCACACACCGCGAAGACGACCGCGCCGTCGTCGACAGCGCGGTCCAACACACCGTTCGCGAGCCGCTCGGTCGCGAGGGTTTGCGGCGCATCTTCGCCGCCGCCGAGCACATAGACATCGCACGACGACGGAACCGGGTCGACGACGGGCACCCGCACGAGCTCCGCATCGATCCCTCGCCATCGCAATCGCTGGGCCAGCACCACCGCGTTGCCGCCGTCGCCATACGTGCCGAGCAACTCGGGGAACAGGAGCGCGATGCGGACGGCGCGGGCGCGCTCGGTCACGCCGGCGTCCTCAGTTGACGAGCGAGATCGGCGAAGACGGTGTAGTTGGCGAGCACGTCGACCTCCGGTTCGTCGAACGAACGGAGACGGTCGAGGATGTCGCCCTCCCACACCTCGCAATCGATCTCGGCGTAGTGCAATCGCACCGCGAGATCGGCGGCGCGCTCTCCGGCCGCCACAACCTTCCGACCACGGAGGCGTTCGAACTCGACATCCCACAGCCACGACGGATCTCGACCGTCGGCAATCCGCGCGTTGATGGCCAGCACCACCGGACGGCTCTCCCCGTCGATCATGGTCAGCAGTTCATGCCAGCCCGCCGGATTCTTGGCCAGAAGGAGTCGCACCTGTGCGCGTCCGATCGGCACGGTCTGATAGCGACCGGCAATCGATGTGACCGCTTCGGTCGCGCGCGCCGAGACGGCCGGCTCGATGCCGAGCTTTGTCGCCGCAACGACGGCCATCGCAGCGTTGGCCAGGTTGTGTCGACCGGGCACCCCGGGCTGCAGCACGGCGAGCACCTCGCCCTCCGGGTCGCGCAGCTCGTTGCCGACGAGCTGATGCCCCGCCGGGCGTCGGAGCGAGCAAGCACTGCACCACCAGTCGTTGTCCTCCGACTCGACGCGCTCGCCGCATGCCGGACAGGACACTGCGTCGAGCCTCCAGCCGAGCCCGACGCCGACGAACGTGACATCCTCGGCCGCGCTCGCCCCCCACACCACCAGCGGATCGTCCGCGTTGGCAACAACTGTCGCGGCTTTCGTCGTGAGCGCGTCGCGCCATCGCGACGCAACCGTTCGAACCTCGCCGAACCGATCGAGCTGATCGCGTGAGAGGTTGAGCAGCACGACGACCGGATGTTCGAAGCTAGGCAACAACGTTGGCAGTGCGAGCTCGTCCACTTCCACCACCGCGACGTCCGCGCCACGTGTCCGCCTGCTCGACAGGAGGGCGACGACGCCGGATCGCAGGTTCGCGCCTTCGATGTTCGACGCGACGACGTGACCGCCAGCGGTGCACGCGGCAGCGAGGAACGCTGTCGTCGTCGACTTGCCATTGGTGCCCGACACGGTCGCGATGCACCAGCCGGCAGCGAGCTCGTCCAGAGCGGCCGGAGCGAGCGCGAGCGTCACACGGGCTCCGATGACCGAACCGTCGCCCTGCCGCGTCGCCCTGGACGCGGCGCTGACCGCCCGCCCGATCGTGGCCGCAACCCTCGTCCGAGTCGACAGCACGTTCCCGTGCTCCTTGCCGATCAGGTGGTCTGGACCACGAATGTCGAGCACGGCGCGTGGTGCACCACCTTGCTCGGGACGTTCCCGAGTACATAACGGCGCACCGAGCTGATCCCCTTGTTGCCGACCACGATCAGCCCAGCCTGGAGCCGGGCCGCCAAGTCGAGAATCGCATCGGCTGCGTCGCCCGTGACCGCATGCGGTTCGGCTCTCACTCCCGCCTGGCGGGCGCGGGCAAGGACGTCGTCGAGCACTGCCTGCACCTTGCTGTCCGGGAGAACCGAGCCGGCGAACTCCGAAGGCAGGTCCCGCGTCTCGAGGGCTCGCGGGTGGTACGCACACACGACGTGGAGCGTCTCGTCGAATGCCTTCGCCAGTTGGATCGACTCCCCCACAGCGACCGAAGCGGTGTCGGAGCCATCGGTTCCCACGACGATCGGGCCGTGCATGCGCGCAAACGGTACCCCTCGGTCGAGGTCAGGTGATCAACGAAAGGGTCAGGCTCGTCTGCGCCACGTGGTACGTCACGATGATCGTGAGCGTGTGCCATGGACGCGCTCGAACGAACCTGTCCCATGCGATGAGCGCGTCCGACACGTAGAACAGCGCCGCGCCGGCGACTGCGAATGCCTCCGCTGTACCGATGGCGCTTGCGAGCATCAGTGAGATCACGACCAGGTAGACGCGCACGGGTGCGAGTACGTCGCGCTGGTCCCCCGCGTTGATCGCCGTGAGGATCCGTCCGCCGATAGCGACAGCCGTGAGGCCGGCGACCGCCAGTCCGATGACGAAGTTGAGGATGCCGATGCCCTCCACCCAGAAGCCGACGATGTAGGCGAGGTGTGCGAGGAGGAACGCCGCGAGACCGAAGACGAACCTGTCGCTCGGGAGCATCAGCAGGATGTCGCCCACCATCGACAGGACGAGCGCGAGCACGAACCACTTCCGGACACTCGGGTCGTCCACGTCCACCGCTGACGCCAGCGCGATGAGGAACACCATCGTGAACGGCTTGCACACGTACTCGAGCCGTTTGTCGTTTCGGATGACAGCGGCCCAGTCACCGACCGCGAAGCCCGCAGCGATGACGAGCAGAGCCCATGCGCTCGCGGTCACCGGCGCAGTATGCTCGACAGCCTCGCGGTAGTAGCTCAGTTGGTAGAGCGCGACCTTGCCAAGGTCGAGGTCGCCGGTTCGAGCCCGGTCTACCGCTCGGGAAAACCCCTGCTGGGCAGGGGTTTTCTCGCGTTGCCGGGCCTGTGGCGCTCGCCGGCCGCGCGATCGGCCAAACGGGCCGACGTGGGTCCCACCGCTCGCGTCAAGTGGCGGTGGCGCGGCCGGTGGGCACGGCGCCAGGACGCGACCAGCAGGTAGATCGTCACCGACGTCGCGGACCACGCCGCTGCGGCGGCAACCAGCACGAGCCCGCTGGGCCATCGGCTGAAGCCGAGCGCGGCCGCGACGGCGAATGCGACCATGCCCAGCGCGCCGAGCAGCGCACCCCGCTGGTCGTGCATCGCTTCTTGGGGCCCGTCCTTCTGCTCGAGCATCGTCAAGGCCGCAGGCAAGATGGCCGGGAACGCCAGGAACATCCCGCCGGCCGCGTCACCGAACACCGAGCCGATCACCGCAGCGAGGATCGACACCGCCGCGCCGAACGCGAACCGCATTTCAATGTCGCCGAGCCGCACCTCGCGCAGCTTGGCGAGGTCCCAGCCGATGAGCGGCTCGCCAGGGTCAGGCTCGAGCGGCTCCGTCATCTCAGCACCAGCCACCCGCCGGCGGCCGCGAGAACGAGCCACGCGCCACACACCGCCAGCGCGCCGCGCAGGGCCCGCCAGCGGGCCACAGCAATGATGCCTATCGCGCAGGCGGCCACGAGCGCCCCTGCGCCGATGACCATGCCGGTGCTCTGCCGCTGTGCGTCGTCCGGGCCGTTCGCGATGGCGATGACCGCCAGGTTGGCCAGGGCAATCGCCGGTGCTGCCGAGAACAGCCCGGCGAACCGCTTCGGCTTGGCGGCCTCACCAGCCAGCGCGAACAACACGACGAACAGCCCGCCGTTCATCGCCTTGATCGCCGTCGTCAACATCGCCGAGCTCATCCCGGCACCGTGATCGATGCGAGGCGGCTGAGATCGACCTTCTCGTCAGCACACACCGGTGACAGCGCGGCCACGGTCGCGTAGCTGGCCGCCAGCAGCGCGGCGTCGCTGTCGGGCACCAGGGTGGGATCGGCGTCGGCGAACTGCACAGACACGTGGTCGGCGCCTTCCTCGGTGATCAGGGTTTGGACTGCACCGAAGCTGGCCAGCGGGGCCGCCCGCAGCGCCACGATCGCCTCCGGCGGGCCGGACGGAACGTTGACGTTGAGCGTCACACCCGCCGGTTCCCGCGCCATCCACGGCAGCACTACGGGGGCGAGCCACGCGGCAGCCCGGAAGTCGGTTGGAGCACCTACGGCGGCCGACAAGGCGATGGCCCTGCAGCCATGGGTTGCCGCGGTGAGCGCCGCGCCCACGGTGCCGGAGTGCAGGACGGCATAACCGGTGTTCGGACCGTCGTTGATGCCCGACAGCACGATGTCGGGCCGTGCGCCGAACGCGCCGTGCAGCGCGACCCGCACGATCATCGACGGCGACGCCTCGACCGCGAACGCCGCGCCGACCCGCGGCCAGCGGCGCCGCTCGAACGCGAGCCTGCCACCCCGGGACACGCCGGTGAGCGACGCTGAGGCGCCGCTGCTGTTCCATGCTGGGGCGGCCACGACGACGTCGAGCCCCGCGTCGACCATGGCGTCGGCGAGAGCGCGGAGACCCGGTGCGTCGATGCCGTCGTCGTTGGTGATCAGCGTTCGCATGGCCCCTCACGAATATCCATCCGCTCCACGGAGGTCAGGGCGCGAATCCGCTCGACGGTGGCCCGCTGCCCGGTGCCCAGCCCCCGCCGGGTCGCATTCACGGTGCCGGCCGCGGCGGCCACCCGCAGCGCGTCGAGCGGCGCCGCGCCCCGTGCCAACGCGGCAGCGAGGCCGGCGGTGAAGGAGTCACCGGCGCCCCGTTCCTCGATTGCGCTGACGGCCGGGGTGCGGACCACGTGGACGCCGTCCGCGGAGAAGGAAACGGATCCCGCTTCGGCGCGGGATACGACGAGCATCCCGGCTCGCCCGGCCACGAGCCACCGGCCATGGCTGGTGACATCGTCAAGGTCCGTGCTCGAGATCTGGCCATCGGTCACGAGATCGTCGGCTGAGACCTTGACGACATCCACATCGGCGCCGAGCAGTGGTTCGACGAGATCGCCGGACACGTCAGCGACGACCCGCACGCGGTTGGCAACGAGGTCCCGCGCCAGACGCGGATAGAGATCGGGCTCGACCACCGGCGGCCGGCCTGGGCCGGCGATGACACAGACGCTGGCTTCCAATGCGCTGACCAGCGCCACGCCGAAGAGGTCGTCGGTCCCATGCCGATCCAACGCAGACGGCTCGACCGAGGCAACGAGCTGCGGGCTGCCTCCGCGGCGGTCATGTACGACGGCGCCCGTAGATGTAGCGACGTGCACGGCCTCCAAGCGGACGCCTCTGCATTCGACCAGCGACGCCGCGACCACGCCGGCCTCCCCGCCGACCGCGGCGACCAAGACCACCTCGATCCCGAGCTCCCGCAGCAGCTGCGCGATCCAGAAGCCCTGACCGCCGGCGTGGAAGTGGATCGCATCGTCGTCTTCGATGGCGACCTCGACCTCGAGCAACGGTGCAATCACCGTCGCTCGTCCACTCGGCTCGCAGTCGTCGGTCACGCTCGCCGAGGCACCCATCGAGACGCTGGCATCCCCATGCCCGTACCCGCTGCCAGCGCGGCGGAACCGTCCGCCACATGGATCAGCGGGAACTTCGAACCCAGCGCCGGAAGTGACAGACCGACGCCTTGGCCATCAGCCCTGGCCGGCAGCCCTCGCGCGCAGGCGATGGGCCATCTCGACTGCCAACGGACGATCGGCGATGCGCTCGATCTGCGCGCTCTGTCCGCCGCTCTGGACGAGGAGGGCGGCGTTGCGGTCGTCCTGCCATCCCTGAACCGTGCACCCCGCGTCGACCGTGATCTCGATGACGTCCGGCTTGAACTCCCGATCGTTCACGACAACGAATCGGCGGTCGGTGAGCGCGGCGAGGGCGTTGGCGCCGTACAGCTGTCCGGCGACGACCGCCTCGACCACCTCGCCTTCCGCGAGCACGACACCCAGTGCTGCCGCGGCGGCCTTCGCGCCGCGGCGCGCTCCTCCACCGAGCCGGCCAAGGGCAACGCCGAGTGCGTGTGGATCATTGACGGTAGGTGCGTGCGCGACCGGAGGAGGAGGCGGCGGCGGAGGTGGGGGTGGGGCATCTGGCGGGGGCGGCGGGGGCGGCGATGGCGGCGCGGCGGGCGGCGACGACGGAAGAGGCGGAGACTGGGCGCCGGGTGGTGGAAGCGGCGACTCCGAAGGCGGCCGAGGGGGTGGGGGCGGCGGTGGCGGCGCGCCCGGCGGTGGAGGAGGAGGCGGCGGGGGAGGTGGTGGTGGTGGTGGTGGTGGTGGCGGGGTCTCGTCTTCTGACTGATCGCTCATCGGTGGGGCCTCCTCGACGACGAGGCTGACATTACGGCTGTTGCACGGCGTCCATCGCATGAACAACCGCTGCTCGCGCCCGTTCATCCAATGGCAGACCGAGGGCGACGTCGATGGCCTTCGGACTCATCTTGCGCAGCGTCTTGGCGATGACGTCGACGCTCTTGTCGTCCCCCAAGCGGTCGAGAATCTCGAGCAGTTGGGTCTCGAGGAACACAAGGCACAGCGCGTCCTCGTGTGTCTGCACCGCGGCATCGGTCTTCAGTCCTTCCTTCCGGATGATGCGCTGCACACGGTCGATCGTCGCGGAGTCGTAGCCGGCGGCGGCGAGGATCGCGCCGACGTCGGCGGCGTGTTGCCGGTTGAGCGTCGTACGCCACCGCAGATAGCCGGCTCGACCGTCGGGGTACGTGGAACGGGGAATGGACCACCGCCGCAGGTGGTGCGCGCGGGCCGCCAACAACTGCGCCTCGTCGGCATCGCGGTCGAGCTCGCGCACACGCTCGGTCATGAGCTCGGCATGCGCGAGCTCCTTCGGACGGCGTACGCCGCGCACCACGATCGTTTCTGGATCATCAGCGTTCGCCGCGTCGATGGCAGCGATCGCCTGCTCGAACCGTTCGCCTGAGATCACTTCGGACGGAGGTCGATCGTCAGGGTGAGGATGCCGTCTTTGAGTGAAGCAGTTGCGTCACCGACGATGGCGAAGTCCAGGTAATCGAGCTGCGCTTGGCGGAGGAAGGCAGCACGCTCCTCCCCCGCGATCGGCGGTAAGGCACGTTCCCGCACCGCGGTGGCGCGGTTGCGGAACCGCTCGATCATGGCGTCGACATCGAGTTCATCAGCCATCGTTCACCTTCGCTCCTGCAAGCTCGTCGGAACGGGACTCGGCACGCACCTTCGTCGGACGGGTGTTGCGCCAGAACCAGTAGGTGAGAAGCCCGAGCAACAAGGCAACCCCGAGCAGCCCGGCGATCACGAGCCCAACGATCGTTCCTGTGTTGTCGTTCTGCGTGACGTCGGAGGCCGTGCTCGCGGGCGCGTCGCTGGCCCCGGGCACGAGCAAGGGACCGCCGTTCGGCGCCGTGTCACCCGGCGCCACCGGCGTGACGAAGGGGGCCGCCGCCGGCGGCACTGTCGACGGCTCGGTGGCAGGAGCGGTCGACGGAACGGTCGAGGGTATGGTCGATCGGCGGCTGACCGTGGTCGTGGACCCGCGCTGCCTCGTCGTCTGCGTCGGCGCCTCCGGCGCGGCGCTTGCGCCGGGTATCTGCACGATGGCCAACAGCAGCGCCAACAGGACTGCGACCGCGGCGGCGATGATCACGACCCGCTTGGCCGTGGTGCGCTGCATCACGTTGTCCAACGTTTGGCGCTCCCCGGGAGGGTGAACGAGCGATCGTAATGGGGTGATCAGGCGTAGGTGCGCACCAGCTCGAGAACCGCCGTCACGTCGGGACCCTCGCCTTCGAGTCCGGTCTCGGCGGGATCGAGACGGCGGGCGGCGACGAGACAGAGCTCGACGCCCTGTCCTCGAATCGTCGTGGCTGGATCGTCGTCGGGGACGAACGTCCACGCGGCCCCCGACGGCCCCTCGAGTACGAAGGCGACCGGACCGCTGAGCTCACGCCCGGCGCGCGTGAATGCGTACGGAAGGGTCCGCCACGCCAAGCGTGCAATGTGACGGAGGCGATCCGCCGGCACGAGCGTGACCTCGAGCGCGTCGGCCACGTCGCCCGTGTGGATCCACGTCTCTGCAAGTCGCGTGGTGGTCAGCGTGCGAACCGACAGCTGCCCCGCCACCCAGTCGACTCGGTCGCGAGGATCGACGCTCGTGAGCGCGGCGATCAACGCATCCGCACTTTGCTGCCATCGATCGAGGAGTGCAGCGACCGGGAGACCGCGTTCGTGTCGGACCATGAGGTCCGCCCTGTCGTCGACGTTGCCGGCGGTCTCGACGCCGTTGGCGAGGACCGCGAGCGCGTCAGTGAAGCGTCCGCGCGCGCTGCCGATCGCCATCTCGTTGGTCTGCGCGAGATGGAGCACGACGTCCGCGACCGACCATCCTTCACACCGAGAAGGACGGGACCAGCCGTCATCGCCGAGCGGCGCGAGCAGATTCGAGAGCTCCATTTGTTGCTCGGCCAGCGCCACGATCTCATCCACGGCCGGACTTTACGTTGGCTACCGCTGGTGGACGGGACAGGAATACGTCGTGCGCCCGCCCACCGTGCGGCGCTGTAGCTCGGCCCCGTCCCTCGGGCAGTGACCGCCTCGAACCCGCGCCGCCTGGAGACGGCCGAGATGCAAGCCGCCGCTGGTCAGCAGATCGTCGATCGTTCGCCGCAGGTGGCGGTGCAGGCGCCTGCGCTCCGCAGGGTCGAGGGATCCCGCCGGACGGGCGGGGTCGAGCCCCGCCCGCCACAGCACCTCGTCGACCAGCAAGTTGCCCAGCCCGGCGACGCGATGTTGGTCCATGAGCCGCGCTTTCAGTGGCGCGGCACTGTGGTCCAACGCGGCGGTCAGTTGCGCGGGCGTGATGGACGCCGCGTCCGCACCGAGTCGCGCCTCGTCCGGATCGAGCTCGACGCCGCCGAGCCGGCGCGCGTCGTTGATGCGAAGAGAACCGCCGTCGTCGAAGCTGACGATGAACCGGTCCCACGCCGCCTCACGCCTCTTGCTCGCGTATTGGAGGTCGTCGACACCGGCGCGGTCGTCGAGCACGAGCCGTCCCGTCATTCCGAAGCGAAGCCCGAGCACCGCGCCGTCATCCATGTCGAGGGGCAGCAGCTTGCCGATGCGGCGCGCGCCCACGAACTTCCGATCGAGCAACGCATCGCTCACGATGTCCGCCGTGAGGCCCCGCTTGAGGAACCATGGGTCCGGCGCGTCGACTCCGTCGACGACGCGTCCGAGCGCACCTTCCGCCAACCGGCGGTAGTACTCGATCTCGACGAGCTCCGGCATCGCCAGCGCATTCTGGCGTGCATGAGGCACATTTCGTGTGCCTGGTGCACGCCGAAACGTGAAGGGTGGACCGGCTACAGCCTGTAGAGCGCCGCAGCGTTGTCGGCGACGATGGCGCGGAGGTCGGCCTCGGGGACGCCCGCGAAGTCGCGTTCGATGACCTTCTTCGAGTGCGGCCAGGTCGAGTCCGAGTGCGGATAGTCACTGGCCCACATCAGCCTGTCGAGTCCGACTCGAGCGCGGGTCTCGACCGCAACCGGATCCTTCTGGAACGTGAACCACACGTTGTCCGCCAGGTACTCGCTCGGCTGGCGTTCGAGGCCCTCGGAGCCTCGTCCGAGCCATGCGTGGTGGCGGTCCCACATCTGGTCGAGCCGGTAGGCGTAGTGCGCGACCCAACCGGCGTCGTGTTCGGCCGACACCACCTTCAGTCCGGGGTTGCGATCGAAGACCCGTCCGAAGATCAGGAGCGCGAGCGTCTGCTGGACCTGCTGCACGACACTCATCACGGTGAGCATCCCGAGCCGCGAGCCGAGCGTCGGATCGCCGCCGCCCGCGCCGGTGAGGATGTGGAACGACACCGGCCAGTCAGCCTCGGAGAACGCGGTCCACATCGGGTCGAAGCGGGGCTCCGCGTAATGGCCCTCTGCCGGAACGCCCGGCACCATCGCGCCCCGTAGCCCGGCGGCAGCGGCGCGCTCGATCTCGTCGACCGCAGCGTCGGGATCGATGGTCGGGATCATGGCCAGGCCGATGAGCCGACCCTTGCCCGCGGCACAGAAGTCCAGGAGCCAGTCGTTGTAGGCGCGGATGCACGCGATCTGGTAATCGCGGTCCTTCGACTGCGCGAGCGTCATCCCGATCGACGGATACAGCACCTCGGCGGCCACGCCGTCGGTGTCCATGTCGTCGAGCCGCGCCACGGGGTCCCAACCGCCCGCGCGCAGCTGTCTCAGCGGTGTCGCCGCTCGCTCGTAGGTCGTCCGACGGCTTGCCCGCAGCACCGGCGAGGCCGATCGGGAACGGCCTCAACTCGTCGATGATGAAGAGATGACCGTGCGTCTCGTGCTCGACCATGTGGGGCGCCCGGTCCGCGAACGGGCCGCCGGCCAGGCGCGACGTCCAGAGGTCGTGCGGCTCGAGCACGTGTGAGTCAGCCGAAATGACGCGGAGACCGTCGAGCGTCATGTCACTCCCCCTTTTGAAAGATCGACGCGATCGCGCTGCGGCTACGACCGTACCGCCCCGAGCGCTTGGCCGAAGTCGGCGATGATGTCGTCGACGTGTTCGAGGCCGACGGACACCCGGATCATCCCTTCGCCGATGTCCATTGCGGCCCGCTCGTCCCGTGTCAACGTCGCAGCCGTCATAGTCGGAGGGTGCACCACGAGCGTCTCCGGTCCGCCGAGTGACGGCGCGACCTGCGCGAGCTCGACCCTCTCGGTGAACGTGCGGCCCGCGTCGAGTCCGCCGGCGAGCTCGAACGTGAGCACGGAGCCGCCCATCGTCATCTGCCGTTTCGCCACCTCGCGCTGCGGATGCGAGTCGAGGCCCGGGTACGACACACGCTCGACCGCGTCGTGGTCCCCGAGGAACTCTGCCAGCGCGAGCGCCGTCTCCGATTGCTTCGTCGACGCGGACGTGCAAGGTGCGGATGCCGCGAAGTGCGTTCCATGCGTCGAACGGCGAGCACACGGCGCCATGCATCAGGTGGTGACCCCACACGGCAGCGATCAGATCGCGCTCTCCGGCGATCACGCCGAGCATCGCGTCGTTGTGTCCCGCCAGTCCTTTCGTCGCGGCGTGCATCACGAGGTCGATCCCGTGCGACAACGTCTGCTGCACCGGTGGTGGCGCGAACGTGCTGTCGCACACCGTGAACGGTCCTTCGATGGCGCCGACCGCGTCGAGATCGACGACCGCTAGCCCAGGGTTCGCCGGTGTTTCGACGAACACCAACTGCGTCTTGCCCGGGCGAACTGCAGCGCGAACAGACGTCGGCGTCGGTCGCATCGACGAACGTGACGTCGATGCCGAGGCGCGGGCACAGCATCGTGAACAGCTGATTGGTGACTGAGAACGTGGTCGATTGCGCGACGACGTGATCGCCGGTTGCGCAGAGCGTCAAGAGCACGGATGAGATCGCGCCCATACCTGACGCGAACGCGAGCGCCGCCTCGGCCCCCTCGAGCGCCGCGACCGCATCTTCGAACTCGAGCACCGACGGGCTGCCGTTGCGGCTGTAGAACTTGGCGGGATGCGCCGAGAGCGCGAGCGCGTACTGCTCGTCGACCGACCGGTTGAAGTACGTCGTCGAGGGCCACAGGACAGGCGCCAGCGACTCGTAGTTGTACGCGCGGCCGGCGCGAATGGCGCGCGTCTCGGATCGCCATTCCGGGTGCGCGTCGTCAGCCATCCTTCTCCACTTTCTTGAGGAACTCCGTGAGCGCGTGACCGACCTGGTCGAAGTCGAGGAGGAACGCATCGTGGCCGTGCGGGCTGTCGAGCTCGATGTAGCCGGCATCGCCGCCGGCGGCCACGACGCAGTCGACGATCTCGCGTGACTGGTAGGCGGGGTACAGGATGTCCGAGCTGATCCCCATGGCCAGCACCGGCGCCCCGATGCGCCGCACCGCCGAGTCGATACCGCCGCGACCGCGGCCGATGTCGTGCAGGTCCATCGCCTTCGTCACGAGCAGGTAGGTGTTGGCGTCGAAGCGGCGCACGAGCTTGTCACCGTGGTACTCGAGGTAGCGCTCGACTTCGAATCGCTGCCACAGCGAGAAGCCGCCGTTCAACGGCTCGACGACCTCGCGACCGAACCGGTCGGTGAAGACGTCGTCACTGCGGAAGGTGATCTGACTGATCATGCGCGCCAGCGCCAGACCTTCATGGGGCCCGTCGCCCGGCACGGCGTCGTAGTAGTCGCCACCTCGGAAACGGGGATCGAGATGGATCACCCGCCGGCCCGTGCTCCACCAGCCGATCTGTTGCGCGGTCGCGGCGACGCACGTTGCGATCGGGACGATCGAGCGGACGCGATCGGGGAACATGATCGCCCACTCGAGCACCATCATCCCGCCCATCGACCCGCCGACTGCCGTGAGCCAGCGGTCGATGCCGAGGTGGTCCGCCAGCGCGGCCTGCGTGCGCGCCCAGTCGCGGATCGACACGACGGGGAACCGCGATGCATACGGGCGTCCGTCATCGGGATGCGGTGATGACGGGCCGGTCGTGCCCTGGCAACCGCCGAGCACGTTGGCGCACACCACGAAATAGCGCTCCGTGTCGAGTGCCTTGCCAGGGCCGATCAAGCCGTCCCACCAGCCGGGGCTGGGATGGCCGTCGACGAGTGGTCCGGCGGCGTGGCTGTCGCCCGTGAGCGCGTGGCACACGAGCACGGCATTGCCCGCGTCTGCGTCGAGCGCACCCCAGGTCTCGAAGGCGACGGCGATGTCACGCAGCGAGCCCCCGCCTTCGAGGACGAAGGGCCGGTCCGCCGCGAGCGACAGAAACCGCCGTTGCCCAGGATGATCACCGGGCCGCCATGCACCCGATGCAGGCAGCATCGAAGGATGGACCCGGCGGCTCACCCCTCCATGATGCCCTTCGCCTTGTGCGCGTCCGGGCGCAATAGCGCTCGAACGTGGGCCGGGAGCCGGGCGCACCACCACTCGAACACGTCCTCACCGGTGCCGAACGCGAGGCTCATGGCCCGGCCCGTGTCGAGGATCCGGCCCGCAGCGAGGGCCCTCGCGGCTTCCAGCCACGCGGCTTCGTCCGCCGGGAGCGGCACGTCGAGCACCTGGCGCGCAGACAACTTGATCGAATCGGGATTGAGCGCAGCACCGGCGTAGTGACGCAGCGCCCATGCGCTCACTCCTGGGGCGGTCAACACCGCCGCGACCCGCCAGAGGTGGTCGACAGGGGCGTGGACCGAGATCACCGGCGTGGAGGGCACCCAACTGCCGTACCGATCGACGGCAGCTTCCACGACCTTGGTCTGCGTCGCGACGACGACCTTGGGTACGAGCCGCTGCGCCACCCAGCGCGCGAGCGGACCCGTGAGCTTCGCCGGGTCGACACGCGGATGCGCGTAGCGCCGGCCACCGAACCGCGCCGCCGCGTTCGCCCCACCGCACACGGGCGACGTCGACCAGCCCGCTGGTGATCAGCAGCGGAAGATCGCCGCCCGGCTCGTCGATCACCGTGGGTCGCAGCCCGTAGTACTCGTCTCTGAACCCCGCAGTCGCGGTCGCGATGTCACCCAACGTTGCAACGCCCACTGCGAGATCGACGGCGGGGACGTCGGATGGAATCAGGACGCTCCACGACGACTGCGGCCGCGCGGCGGGTGCGATCTCCGACACCGCGCGCCCCGACCATCGGCGCACGGACCCAGACGGACGACCGAGCACCGGCGCGCACACGCGGACGCTCGCGTCGAACAATCGCTCGTCGCACCACCACAGGCCTTCGAGCGACGAACCGACAAGGTCGCGAACGGGTGCAGCGTCGCGGGCGGCCACCAGTGACTGCGGTTGCACCAGCACGACACGGCCACCCGGTCGCACGAGATCGCGGGCGACGACGAGGAACAGCCACGCCGTGTCGGTGTACGGGCGCGCGCGATCGCGGCGAGCGCGGGAGGCAACGGGGTGCGGCGCGCTGTGACGCGTTCGAGCTGGTTCAGGAACGGCGGGTTGCCGACCACGGCATCGAAGTGACCGCGCCACGCGTCGGTCATCGTCAACCCGTCCGCGACGACCACGTGATCGAGCGGATCGACACCGGACCACTCCGCGATCGCTGCGCGTGTCGCGGCCACCGCCGCCGGATCGATGTCGCATCCCCACAACAAGTCCCGCGCCACGGTGACGCGCGGGAGCCCCAGCCGAGCGAGCGCGGTTCCCGCCCCGACGAGGAACTCGCCGTTGCCGCAGGCCGGATCGCACACCGCCGGCGTCCCATCGAGCCCCGCGAGCGCGATCTCGACGAGCCGGCCAGCGACGTCTGCCGGTGTGTAGAACGCCCCCAGCTCACGTCGTCGAGCGGGCGACAGCACGACGCAAGCGTAAGTTCGAGCCATGCGCTGGACGGTGCACGGTGAGCGGTCCATCTACGAGAGCGACTGGATCCGGCTCACGCTCGTCGACGTGGAGATCCCGGGCGAGCACCGGTTCGAGCACCACGTCGTCCGCATGCCGCACAAGGCGGCCGGCGCGGTCGTGCACGATCCTGACCGCGGGCTGCTCTTGTTGTGGCGGCACCGGTTCATCACCGACACGTGGGGCTGGGAGATTCCGGCAGGCGGAATCGAGCCCGGTGAGACTCCCGAGGAAGCAGCGACGCGCGAGACGATCGAAGAGACCGGCTGGGCGCCGGGTCCGCTGAAGCACCTGGTGACGTACCAGCCGACCAACGGGCTGTCGGATCAACGGTTCCACATCTACCTCGCCGCAGGCGCGCAACACGTGGCGACGCCGACCGACCCGGGTGAGGCCGAGCGCATCGAGTGGGTGCCCATCGCCGACGTACGCAGCACCGTGGAGCACGGCGAGATGCCCGACGGCCTGTCGCTGACGGCGGTCCTCTATGCGCTGACGTTCGCCGGCATCGGTTGAACGAACCCGCGAGCGACCACGGGTCGCCGAAGCTTCCAGATGAACCCGTCGTAGAAGACGTGCAGGCCGCCGAGCCAGAGAACTGCGAACCCGTACGCATCCACGTTCCCCGTGCGATGGAGGAACACGATCAGCAGGATCAGCGCGGCCCCGTAGCCGGCGAAGAACTTCGTGCGTCCGTGTGCGGTGCGCACGGCAGCGCCGAGCGGTCCGCCGGAGCCGTCGTCGTAGCGGGAGCCAAGGGAATGGTTGACGATGACGAAGTACTCGATGGCATGGGCGCCCACGTAGGCGATGAACCCGGACACCGGGTCCACGAGCATCCACGCGAACAGCACTGCAGTCGATGCGACGTAGAGCCACTTGGCAGGGTTGGCGTCGCCTTGTCGCGCCCTCGACCACTCACCGGCGATCCAACGCAGCGCCAACACGACCGACAGTACGAGCACCGGCATGACCAGAGCAGCCACGAAGGGACGCAGTGTCGTGAGGTGGTCGACCGACGCCGTGTTGACGTCGCCAAGCGGCAGACGCGCAACGCGTCCCGGTGTCGCGGGATCGGATCCGATCCACACGACGGCCAGGAGGAGCCACGAGACGAGCATCCATCGCTCGAGCGTCCCGCTGTCCTGGCCCGCTTTGCGGCCGTAGATGCGGGTGACACCGAACCGCTGCATCAGCGTGTGTTCCGCGTTCCACAACCCCGCGACGACAGCGACGAGGGCGAAGGACACCCACAGTCCGACTGTGACCGCAACGAAGAACACGATCGGGCTCAACGTGAACAGCCTGCGTCGCGACGCGTACTGCGCGGGATCGCCGTAGACCAGCGGCAACGTGAGCGGCTGGTGCACGAACGAGATCAGAAACGTCGTGTTGAGCAGCAGCACAAGCGAGTGGGGGTCATGACTCACGGCGCGGGCCGTCAGCGCGAACGGCAACCACGCGAATGCCAACGAGATGTCCACTGCCGGGGACCGGATCCAGCGAGGTCGGTTCCACTCCGCCGCGCGCGCCACGGAGACGACGTTATTCGACACCCGCGAGCGGTCAGGCTCCGGTTCAGCGCGGTCAGCTCCGGACCGCTCTTTGTCGTCTCAGCCACCGTTACCGTCGCTCAGTCGACACAGACCGCCGAGGCGTTCGCTCTGTGTGGTCTCAGCCACCGGTTTCGGTGGCTGAGACGACAATGTGCGCGGAGGAGGTGCGCGGGCGGAGGGCGGGGCGTGGGGCGGGGCGCGGCGTAGGGGCCGCGGCGCCGTCGGTCAGCGGGTGGCGGCTTCGGGTTCGGCGGTATCGGCCGGGTCCCACGAGGCGAGATCGGCCAGCCGCGAGTCGTTGGAGAACACCTGCACGAGCGGCTGCTTGACGCCGATGCGCGGCAGCAGCCGTTTGATCTCCAGCTCCTCGTTCCAGAGCACGAGCGTGACGACGATGCCCGATTCGCCGGCCCGGGCGGTGCGACCGGACCGGTGGAGGTACGCCTTGTGATCCTGCGGCGGGTCGTAGTGCACGACGATCTCGACGTCGTCGATGTGCAGCCCGCGCGCGGCCACGTCGGTCGCGACGAGCACGGGAAGGCGACCGTTCTGGAAGTCGTCGAGCGCTCGCTCACGGATGCGTTGCGGCAGATCGCCGTGGATGGCAGCGGCTCGGACGCCTTCCTTCGTCAGGTTTGCGGCGAGCCGGTCGGCCGATCGCTTCGTGCCCGTGAACATGAGGGTCCGTCCCGCGCCGCGGGTGATCGCGGCCGCAACCTTCACCTTGTCCATCTCGTGGACGAGGAGGAAGCGATGCACCATTTCCTCGACTGTGATCGTGCGCGACTCGACCTCGTGGAAGACGGGATCGCGCTGGTAGCGACGAACCAGCACGTCGACGGCGCCGTCGAGAGTCGCCGAGAAGAGCAGCGTCTGGTGCGAGCCGCCCACGTGGCGGAGGATCCATTCGACCTGTGGCAGGAACCCCATGTCGGCCATTCGGTCCGCCTCGTCGAGCACGACGCAGGTGAGCGCCTCGAGCGAGAGCGCCTTGCGATCGAGCATGTCGATCAAACGACCGGGCGTGGCCACCACGATCTCCACGCCGTCCCGCAACCGCCGCGCCTGCCGTTCGAGCGACTGGCCTCCGTACACGAGGCCAAGACGCACCCCCCGCTCCTTCCCCAGTGGCGCGAGCACGGACTCGACCTGGACCGCCAGCTCACGGGTCGGCACGAGCACGAGCGCCCTGGGCCTGCCCGGCTCGGCCGGAGGCGTCCGCTCGAGCAGCGGAAGGCCGAACGCGAGAGTCTTGCCCGAGCCTGTCTTGGCCTTGCCGCACACGTCCCGTCCGGCCAGCGCGTCAGCGATGGTGAGCGATTGGATCGGGAATGGATGGGTGATGCCCGCCGTGTTGAGCGCCTCGACCAGGTCGGGGGAAAGGCCGAGGGCCTCGAATGTGGTCCTCATGTGATGGAGTCGAGGTTATCGGGCGCCCGCCACTGTCCGAGTTCCGGCCGGCACCGTGCGAGGAGCCCGACGCCCGCGATGCACGCGAGACCGCCCGACACGACCGAGAACTGGGCCGTGGTGAGCGTCGCGACGACGCCTGCCTCGACGTCGCCGAGGCGAGGACCGCCCGTGACCACCGCGATGTTGATCGCGTTCAGGCGCCCGCGTAGGCGGTCCGGCACCTGGAGCTGCAAGATCGTGCCCCTGAACACCGCGGAGATCACATCAGCGGCACCGGCGATGGCGAGGAACAGCAGGCCGACGAGCAGCCACGAGGTCAATCCGAATGCCGCGATCGCCGCGCCCCACCCGGTCACGGCGATCAGGACGGCACGACCGGGACGGCGGACGCTGCCGACCCAACCCGTCGTCACGGCACCAATGAACGCGCCCGCGGCCGGGGCGGCGTACAACAGGCCGACGGTCCCCGCGCCCCCGCCGTAGAGCTCGGTACCGAGCTGGGGGAACAGTGCGCGGGGCATGCCGAACACCATGGCGTTGATGTCGATCAGGAACGTGCCCTGTACGGCTCGCTGTCCGCGCAGGTAGCGCAGACCCTCCTTCACAGAGTTCAGGCCGGCGCGCGTCCCTCCACCTTCCGGCACCATCGCACGCATGCGCGCCAGGAGCACCAGAGCGATCACGGACGTGCCGACGTCGACCCAGTACGTAGCGGCGATCGACAGGGTGCCGATGAGGAGGCCCGCGAACGCGGGCCCAGCAATTTGGCCGAACTGATAGCCGGTCTGGTTCAGCGCCGCCGCGGCTGGGATCTGATCGCGGCGAACGAGCGTCGCAACCGCCGCGGTTCGGGTCGGCGCGTCGATCGACGAGAAGCCTGCGTTCAGTGCCGTGCACACGTAGAGCGGCCACACCTGCGGCTGGCCGAGCATCGCGTTCGCCGCGAGCCCGATGCTCGTGCCCGCCATGAGCACGTTGGCGACGATGAGCAGCTTCCGTCGGTCGACCGCATCAGCCAGCGAACCACCGAACAACGAGCACACGATGACCGGTCCGAGCTGCGCAAGGCTCAGCAGACCGACCTGCAGCGACGAGTTCGTCAGCAGGAAGATCTGCAGCGCCGACGCCACGATCGTGAGCTGGCGGCCGAAGAACGACACCAGCTGCCCCGTGTAGAGCAGCCGGTACTGGCGAGATTCGGTGAGGGGCGAGACGTCGAGGAGGACTCTCGGGCGCCTCGCCCCCGATGCGCCTTCTACGTCAGCGCCTTCTCGATGGTCTCGACGACCTCGGGCGCCTCGGGTTCGACCATCGGGTTGAACCGGGCGACCACCTCGCCGCCCGGCGCGATGACGAACTTCTCGAAGTTCCAGCGGATGTCGCCGGTGTGCCCGTCACTGCTGTCGGCCATGTCGACGAGTTGCCGGTACAGATCGTGCCGGCCGTCGCCGTTGACCTCGACCTTCTCGGTCAACGGGAACGTGACGTCGTAGGAGGTCGAGCAGAACGACTGGATCTCCTCAGGGCTCCCAGGCTCCTGCCCACCGAACTGGTTGCACGGCACCCCGAGCACCGTGAAGCCGCGGTCCTTGTACTTCTCGTGGATGCGTTCGAGGCCGGTGTACTGCGGGGTGAGGCCACATTTCGACGCGACGTTCACGAGCAGGACGGTCTTGTCCTCGTACTCGTGCAGATCGGCCGCGTCACCGTCGAGTGTGTTGATGGGGACGTCGTAGATGGACATGCCCCCATTCTTGTCAGAATGTGCAGCCATGGACACCGCCGCGCACGTGGCCGACATCGCCGAACAGGGCTTCACCATCATCGACGGCGCGATCGAAGCCGACCTCGTCGACGCACTCGCAGAGGACCTCGTGCGTCTCGAGCACGACTTCGCCATCGAGCCCGCGTCCAACAGCTTCGAAGGCGAGCACACATGGCGGATCTACAACCTGCTCGTCCATGGCGACCTGTACGAGCGGATCCCGGTGCATCCGAACGTGCTCCCGGTCGTCGAAGGTGTGCTCGACGGCGGTTGCCTCGTGTCGTCGCTGTCGTCGATCGCCATCGGTCCGGAAGAATCGGCGCAGCCGATCCACGCCGACGATCAGTTGATCCCCATCCCGAAACCGCACCCGCCCACGGTGTGCAACACGATGTGGGCACTCACCGACTTCACCGAGGACAACGGCGCGACGCGACTCGTTCCCGGTTCGCACCTGCTCGACCACAGCCCGACCTACGGCCAGGACTATCCGTCGATCGCCGCGGAGATGTCGAAGGGATCGGTGTTGGTGTGGCACGGGAGCCTGTGGCACGGCGGCGGCGCGAACCGCACGGGCACGCGCCGTGTCGGTGTCGCCATGAACTACTGCGCGGGCTACATCCGCCAGCAGGAGAACCAGCAGCTGGGGATCCCGCTCGAGGTCGCGCGCCGGTTCTCGCCGCGGCTACGCCAGCTCGTCGGCTACGGCATCTACAACGGGCTGATCGGCCACATCGACAAGCATGACCCGGCTGAGCTCCTCCTCGATTCGGAAGGCGACGCCCAACTCGTCTGGGACGCCGTCTGACGCCAGTCGTTCCTCGTCGGCGCGACGCCGTGCCTCGGCTCGGGCCCGTCGACGGCGAACGACCGTGCGACGTCGCAGCACGACGAGTCCGGCGAGACCGAGGCCGAGGACGAACCCCGCCATCGCAGGCGAGTTGAAGGACCACCCTCCGTCGCGCGCAGCCGTGACGGTCGCCGCCGGCGTCGGTGCCGCCGGCACTTCCGCCGGGCCGTCGACTCGGGCGACGGGCGGGGGCGGCAACGACGCGTTGGTCACCACCGGCGGGAGATGATCGAGGTTGGCCTCGGCTGCGGCTGGGGTGTTGAAGCCCTGATCGAGCAACGCGGCCGCTGAGCCGTAGTAGTCGGCGGCGTCGAAGACGATCGCGAGCATCGTGCGACCGCCGCGCGTCGCAGAACCGACGAAGGTATGCCCGGCGAGTTCGGTCGTCCCGGTCTTCAACCCGTTGGCGCCGGGATAGAGATCGAGGAACAGGTCGTGATTGTTGAGCGTGTGACCGAGACCGTCGCCACCGGTGAAGACGTAGTGCGGTGTGTTGATCACGTTGACGAGATCGGGCCGCCCCAAGACAGACGCGGCTGACGATCGCGAGGTCACGCGGCGAGATGCGAGAGCCTCCTTTGTTGGCGAACTCGTCGTCGAGCCCTCCTGGGTCGTTGAGGACCGGTTGGTCGGCGAGTTGCAGCCGTTCGGCGGTGGACTCGGCGATCCGGAGGTAGCCGTCCAGGGTGCCGCCGCCGATCTTCTCCGCGATCGCGACGGCGGCGTCGTTGGCGGACACCATCATCATCGAATACAGCAGATCCTGGAACGTCCAGACCTGCCCCGCCTTCACGTTGATCTTGCGGGCCGGCATGGCTTCCGCCAGCGGGCTGATCGGGATGGCATCGCCCGGCTGGAGGCGCTGGACGGCGATGAGGGCGGTCAGGAGCTTGATCGTGCTCGCCGGCGGCCGCACCGCCCGCGAATTCTGTTCGGCGATCACGGCGCCGGTGTCGGCGTCGACGAGGACGAACGCCTTGGGCAACGGCGGCGCCTGGGCCGGCGTGCCGGGAGTGGCGGCAGCGGCTGGGGCGGCGGCAGCGGCGGGAGCGAGCGTGCCCATCGCCAGGGTGACGACGAGCGCGGTGGCCGCGGAGACAGACCCCAGTCGCCTGCGTCCCATCCCGGGGACCCTAACGAATCGGTCCGAACGGGTGGTAGATCCGGGCGAAATGCCCTGCTCGCGGCTCTCTCACTCAATTCCGGAGGCCGCTCGACCGATGGCTCAGTGGCGGATCTTGCGATGTCATCGATGCACAGCACCACAGGCCCCAGAACTGGATTGGACATGGCGAGGGCCAAACGCGCCCTCGCGGCGGCCGGCCTCGACCCGACCCTCGCCCTCACGCGCGTCAGCAGCGTGACGAACGAGGTGTGGCTCAGCGACGACTTCGCCGTGCGGGTCAGCAGGCGGCCGGACAAGCGCCTCTGGCGCGAGGCGCGCCTCGGTCCCTATCTGCCGGCCGTGGCCTGCTATCCGGAGGTCGTCGGGTACGGCACCGGCACCGGGCACGACTGGCTGGTCACGCGGCGCAACCGCGGCAATGTCCTCAGCCGGTGCTGGCCGACCATGTCGGACGCGCAGCGGCGACTCGCCGTCGGACAGATCTCATCCATCCTCCGGGCGCTGCACGCGACGCGGGTGCCGGTCCGGCTCGGCGATGTCAAGGATCTCGGCGCGCCGCAGCTGTTGAAGTTCGGGCGCCACATCGATCCGGTTGCGCCGGTGCTGAACGCGCTCGCCCGTGCCGCGGACCTGCCGTTCGTCGACCCCGACGTGATGTACGACCTCGCGATGGTGGTGGCGACGAGTAGCTGGACGATCGAACCGTCCCCTGCGCGCACTTTGATCCATGGCGACCTCACATTCGAGAACGTCCTGTGGGACGGCAACGAAGTGACAGGGATCATCGACTTCGAGTGGGCCCGCGCCGCGCCATGCGCTCTCGAGCTCGATGTGCTGTTGCGGTTCTGCGCGTACCCCTTCATGCACGTTGCGGACGACTACGAGGCGCAGACGAAGCCGGAGGCTTACGAAGCCGTACCGTCATGGCTCGCGCAGGACTACCCCGAGCTCTTCAGCGCTCCCGACCTCCGCGACCGCCTCCGGGTCTACGCCATCGCGTTCGAGGTCCGGCAGCTCCTCATGCTCCCGCCTTCCGCCCCCGCGCATGAGCTCTCAGCCCGCCATCCCCTGCCCCGCCTCCTACAGCTCCTCACGCACCGCAGCCACCTCGACTCGCTCGGCCTGTAGGGGCGGCGACGAATGTTGGTGCGCCGGAGAACGGGACTTAGCGCCGCGAGTCGAGCTGTGTGGGGCTGAGCGCGAAAAGGACGTCCTTGCCGGCGGTCACGGCCGGCAGCAGGCCCGTTGCCTGCGGCAGCAGCTCGGTGAGGTAGAAGCGTGCCGTCGTCAGCTTCTCGTCGAGGCCGAGCTTCCGCGCGGCGACGGCCTGCCTGGCCATGACCCAGCCGCCCGCGACGATCCCGAACATGTGAAGGTACGGCGTGGCCGCGGCGAGCGCGCGTCGTTCGGTTCGGCTGCGCCATGGGCCAGGATCCAGGTGGTCGCCTCGCGCAACGCGGCGACCGCGGCGGGCCATTCGTCACCGAGCCCGGGGTCCAGGGCGTCGAGTTCCTCGAGGAAGTTCTCGACGACCCCTCCGGCGCGCATGGGGAGCTTGCGGCTGACGAGGTCGATCGCCTGGATGCCGTTGGTGCCTTCGTAGATCGCGGCGATGCGGATGTCGCGGTAGCGCTGCGCGACACCGGTTTCTTCGATGTACCCCATCCCGCCGTGGACCTGTACGGCGAGCGATGCGACCTCGGTGCCCATGTCGGTGCACCAGGCCTTCGTGACCGGCGTCAGCAGATCGACCAGCTCCTGCGCGCGTTCACGCGCTGCGCCGTCCTCGCTGTGGCGTGCCAAGTCGACCGCTTCCGCGTTCGCGTACACGAGCCCGCGCATCGCTTCCACGAGCGCGCGCATCGTCAGGAGCATGCGGCGCACGTCGGCGTGGTCGATGATCGGACTCTCCTCGCCGGCGGGCGCGCCGACGGCACGACCTTGTCGCCGTTCGACCGCGTAGTCGAGTGCTTGTTGGTATGCGCGCTCGCCGACGGCGAGTCCGGACAGCGCGACGGAGAGGCGAGCGATGTTCATCATCGTGAACATGAGCCGCATGCCCGTGTTCGGCTCGCCGACGAGATACCCAACGGCGTCGTCGTACTCGAGCGTGCACGTCGGCGACGCGTGAATGCCCATCTTGTGTTCGATGCCGATGCAATGAATCCGATTGTGTTCGCCGAGCGAGCCGTCCGCGTCGAGGAGTCGCTTCGGGACGATGAAGCACGAGATGCCTTTCGTCCCGGGTGGCGCATCAGGCACTCGAGCGAGAACGAGATGCACGATGTTCTCGGTCATGTCGTGCTCGCCGTAGGTGATGAAGATCTTCTGGCCGGAGATGCGCCAAGAGCCGTCGCCCTCGCGTGAGGGCACTGCGCGAGTGCGCAGCGCGCCGACGTCCGAACCCGCTTGTGGCTCAGTCAGGTTCATCGTGCCGGTCCACTCTCCCGACACCATTGGGCGGAGATAGCGCTCCTGCTGCTCCTCGTTCCCGTGGTGCATCAGCATGTCGATGGCGCCTTGCGTCAGCAGCGGGCACAGCGACCACGCCATGTTCCCGGCGGTGAGGATCTCCTGCATCGAGATCGTAACGAGCCACGGAAAACCGCCGCCCCCGTGCGCCGGTTCGAACGGCACGCTTCCCCATCCCGCGTCGACATAGCGCTGGTACGCGCGCGCCCAACCCGGCGCGGTCGAGACCGAACCCGTGTCCGGATCGAACGTCGCACCGTTCGCGTCACCGCCTCGATCGAGTGGCGCGAGCACGTCGGCGACGAACCGGCCGAACTCGTCGAGCAGGCCGTACACAGTCTCGGGATCGGCGTGTCCGAACGGGGGCAGCGTCGAGAGCGCGGCCAGATCGACGAGGTTCTCGAGCGCGAAGCGAATGTCGTTCAGCGGAGGAACGTACTCAGCCACCGGCGCGACATTAGGGTCGTCCAGCGCCGGGGACGTCGACGCGGGCGCGCTCGAGCCGGCCGGTCCGAAGCTCGCGTGCCTTTTCGGGATCGAGTCCCCCGCTCGTGAGGATGTACAGCGTGCGACGGTCGTCGTCGGCGAGCATGCACGCGATCGCCAGTCGGTCGCCGGTCGACACCGTGTCCACGATCTCGCCGCCCTCGCGCACGCGCAGGCATTCGCGTGTACCCGGCGATGCGACCCAAATGCAGTTCTCGGCGTCCCCGCAGATGCCGTCGGGGAATCGTCCACCGCCGCCGAGGTCGGCCCACACTCGCCGGTCGCCCAGTGAGCCCTCGGCGCCGAGGGTGAACGCGGTCAGCCGGCCGCCGAACGACTCGCCGACGACGAGCGTCGCCTCGTCGGGCGTGATCACCATCCCGTTCGGGAATGCCATGTCGTCAACCGCGACGCGATGCGATCCGTCAGCGTCGACTGCGAGGATGACCGTGTTCACGGGTTCCTCGCCGGCGTGCAGGTCGAAACCGAACGAGCCGATGTACGCGGTGCCCGACGCGCTCACGACCATGTCGTTGATCGGATGGGCGGTGTACCGCGAAAGGTCAGCAACCTCGTCCAGCGAGCCCGCGGCGTCGAGATGCAGGAGTCGTCGATCGTCCATCGACACGATCAGCAGCGCGCCATCCGGATCCCAACCGAGGCCCGACGGCGCGCCGTCCACATCGACGATGGAATCGAGCTCACCGGTCGAAGGGTCGAAGGCGTGTACGACATGCGCGTGCATGTCCGAGAACCAGAGTCGGCCGTCATGCCAGCGCGGTCCTTCGCCGAATGCCAGTCCGTCGAGCACGACCTCGGAATTCGCCACGGCCGAGCACAGTACCGTTGGCTCCGCCCCGAAGCGGAGGTCGTGTAACGGTGAGCAAGGTGAGCGCGCAGATCGTGATGGGTGTCGACATCGGCGGCACCGGCATCAAGGGTGCGCCGGTCGACGTGAAGCAAGGAAAGCTGACGGCTGACCGCGTTCGGATTTTGACGCCGAAGCCGGCGACGCCGAAGGCCGTGGCGGACGTCGTAGCCGACGTGGTCAACCACTTCGACTGGAACGGTCCAGTGGGCACGACCTTCCCAGGCGTCGTGAAGGACGGCATCACGATGACGGCCGCCAACGTCGACAAGGAGTGGATCGGCACGGACGCGGATGCGTTGCTCACCGAACGACTCGACATGCCGGTACTGATGCTCAACGATGCCGACGCCGCAGGGGTCGCCGAGATGCGCTTCGGGGCGGGCAAGGACCGTAAGGGCGTCGTGGTCATGATCACGCTCGGGACGGGAATTGGTTGCGGCATGTTCAACGACGGCGTGCTCGTGCCAAACACGGAACTCGGTCACATCGAGATCAACGGCAAGGACGCCGAGACCATGGCGGCCGAGGTCGTGCGCGAAAGAAAAGGGCTCAGTTGGAAGAAGTACGCCGAGCGCGTGGAGACGTACCTCCGTCGCCTTGACGCCCTCATCTGGCCCGACCTCGTCATCATCGGTGGTGGTGCGAGCAGGAAGGCGGACGTATTGCTCCCGCATCTGCAGGTGCGACCCGAAGTCGTGGCCGCGATGCTCCGCAACGAAGCCGGCATCGTCGGCGCCGCGATCGTGGCCGCCGAGGGTCGCCCATGACCGATGCTGTTCTGACCACCGGCGCCAACTCCGGCATCGGGCTCGCGACCGTCGTCGAGCTCGCCCGAGCCGGTTACCGGTCGATCGGATCGGTGCGTTCCGAGGACAAGGCGGCCAAGGTGAAGCGCGCCGCGAAAGCCGCGGGCGTGAAGGTCGAGACCGTGTTGCTCGACGTCACCGATGCGGACTCCTGTGACGCCGTGCTCGACGACATCCGCACCGATCTGTACGGCCTGGTCAACAACGCCGGTTACGGCATAACAGGTGCCATCGAGGACGTCACAGACGAGGAAGCCCGCAACCTGATCGAGACGATGGTCATCGCGCCGATGCGCCTCGCTCGCCTGGCGCTGCCCGGTATGCGCAAGGCCGGCCGAGGCCGCATCGTCAACGTCTCGTCGATCATGGGGCTCGTGACGACGCCGCTCGGCGGCTGGTACCAGGGCGCGAAACATGCACTCGAAGCCGTGTCCGACGCGCTACGGGTCGAGGTCGCTCGCGACGGGATCCACGTCGCGCTCGTCGAACCCGGCGGCTTCCGAACGAGCATCTGGGAGGACCTGGAGCGCGACATCGAACAGCGCGGCGACTCTCGCTTCGGGTCGGCGTACCGGCGCAGCCAGCAGGGCTTGAAGCTGACGTCTCCGCTCATGGGTGAGCCGCAGAAGTGCGCTCGTGTCATCGCTACCGCCGTCTCGACTCGCCATCCACGGCCCCGCTATCTCGTCGGGATGGACGCTCGCGCGCTCGTCGCCATGGACCGGTTCACGCCCACCGCGCTCAAGGACCGCGTCACACGCATCGCACTCGGTCTGTGACGTGGCGGTGCTCCTGATCGCAACAGGCGGCACGATTGCGAGCACTGTGCAGCCCGACGGCGGTGTCGCGGTCGCGCTCGACGGACGGGAGCTGCTCGACTCGGTGGACGGGCTCGACGTCGAGAGCGTCGACGTCCAGGACCTGTTCCAGGGACCGAGCTGGAACCTCGATCTCGACGAAATGAGCACGGTCTCGCTTGCCGCGCGCAAGGCCGCATCAACGGGCACGGGCGTCGTGATCACGCATGGCACCGACAGCCTCGAAGAGACGGCATACCTCACCGATCTGGTTGCGGGAGAAGCGACCGATCGCGCGCCGATCGTGGTCACCGGCTCGATGCGCAACGCCGGTCAACCCCATGGCGACGGACCCCAGAACCTCCGCGACGCCTTCGCCGTCGCGCGATCCTCCGAGGCGCGGGGGCGTGGCGTGCTGGTCGTCGCGGCCGGAGACGTACATGCAGCGCGGTGGGTCACCAAGACCGACACGCAGGCGGTCGACACGTTCCGATCGCCAGGCCACGGACCCGTCGGTCGCGTCGATGCCGGCGCCGTCCACTTCGACACCGGGCCCGCACGAGCTCCGGCTGCGCCGATCGATGGCGGGCAGCATGTCGTGATCGGTCCGATCGCCATCGTTCCCTCGTACGGCGACGCCGACGCGGAGTTGATCGACTGGCATCTCGACCGTGGCGTGCGCGGTGTCGTCGTCGAGGGCACCGGCGCCGGCAATGTCAACGCTGCCCTTGCACCCGGCCTCGAGCACGCGCGAGACCGGAACGTCCCTGTCGTGATCACCAGCCGTTGCATGACCGGAAGCGTCGCGCCGATCTACGGCGGCCCCGGCGGTGGTCACTCGATCGCTTCGCTCGACGTCATCGAAGGCGGCGATCTGAGCGCGCGCAAGGCGCGTCTCGCACTCGCGGTCGCTCTCGCTCTCGTCCCGGCCGTCGACGTGCGCGACTGGTTCGCGTCCCTCGTAAGTTGACAGAAGTGCTCGACCCCCTCGTTCCCGGTGTCTACGCGTGGCTGCAGCTTCCGAGTGGACCCGGACGCGCCAACGCCGCCGTGGTCGTTGACGAAGACGGCGTCACCGTGATCGACACGCTGCTCGGCCCTTCACAATGGGGGCCGTTCGGCGACGCGGTCGACGCGCTCGGCTTCCCCGTGAGGCGGGTGGTGTTGACCTCGAGCAACGCCGAGTACTCCGGGGGCACGACCCGCTTCCGCTTCGCCGCCGTCTACGGGCGATCGCAGACGAGCGCGCATCTCGACCAGCCGGCGGACCCGGACGTGCTCCGTCGTCTCTATCCCGATGTCAGTGGCGAGATCGACGACGAGTTCCGAACTCGACCCGTCAGTCACGTGATCGACGCGCCCGTGCAACTGACTCCCGCCGCCGTTGCGGTGCCGATGACAGGACAGCAGGCCGAGAACCTCGTCGTCACCGTTCCGGGCGCCGGCATCGTCCTCGCCGGGGCGATGTGCAGCTTCGGCGTGACCCCGCTCGCGCACCAGGGTGATCCCGCCGCATGGGCCGACTCGCTCGACGACCTGCTCGAGCTCGCACCGATCGTCGTACCGGGGCACGGTCCGATCGGCGGCGAGGAGGAGGTGCGAGAGCTGCAGCGCTACCTACGCGCCTGCGTCGACGCCGATGGCGACGTCGCGCGCATCGGTTCGGGACCGTGGGACACCTGGACCGCGCGTCAGCACGACGCCGTCAACGTCGAGCGCGCCGCGATGCTGCGGCGCGGCGAAGACGCCATTCCCGACGCTCTGTTGCGTATGTTGCGTTGAGTGAACTGGCGCATACTGAACGCGATCGCGATCGTCATGGTGTTGGCGGCGTGCTCGTCCAACGACACGGAGCCCGCCGCGACGAAGACCGCTCCGCCGCCTCCCGGCCTACCCGCCTTCTACGGCATCCCTGATCCACTTCCGCAAGGGAAGCCCGGCGACGTCATCAAGACCGAGCCCGTGTCGGTGCCGGCGCTGCACGGGACGATGCAGCGGGTGATGTACCACTCGCAGTCGATCCAGGGGAAGGACATACCGGTCACGGGCCTCATCGCGGTCCCGAACACGCCGCCGCCGGACGGCGGCTATCCGGTCGTCTCTTGGGCGCACGGCACCACGGGCATCGCCGACACGTGCGCGCCATCCTTGAAACCGGATCAGTACGTGCAGATCGCGAACGGACTGCTCGACGCCGGGTACGTCGTCGTCGCCACCGACTACGAAGGGCTCGGCACGCCCGGACGTCATCCGTACATCGCCGGAACGAGCGAAGCACGGGGCACCCTCGACATCGTCCGAGCGGCCCGAGCGCTGCCCGACGTCCACGCCAGCGATCGCTATCTGGTGTGGGGACACTCACAAGGCGGGCACGCCGCGATGTTCTCACTGCATCTCGCGGACGAGTGGGCGCCGGAACTGCATCTCGTCGGCGTCGTGGCCGGCGCGCCGCCTTCGCAACTGTCACTTGTGTACCAGGCACTGAAGGCGAGCCCGTTCCGGTACTACCTGCTGATGGCGGCGGCCGGGTTCAACGCTGGCTTCGGTGACCAAGCCGCGCCGCTCGACAAGGTGTTGACGCCCGCAGGCCTGGCCGCCATTCCCACCGTTGACGACGGGTGCACCGATGCGATCTCGAAGGCAACCGCCAACCTGAAGACCGACGACCTCGTGAAGGCCGACCCGGACACCGTTCCCGAGTGGGCGAAGCTTCTCGACGACAACGATCCGGGCAGATTCCCCGTCGCGGCGAAGCAGCCACTTCTGGTCATCCAGGGCGGCAACGACGAGCAGATTCCCGTCGCGGCGACGGCGCTCATGTTCGATCAGCTCTGCAAGATCCACCAGGTCGAGCAGCGATGGATCTACCCCGGCCAGTCGCACGCCGGCGTCATCGCTCCGTCGTTTCCCGACATGCTCCATTGGATCAACGACCGCTTCGCCGGCGAACCCGCCCCCGATCCGACCCCGCCCACCGGCCAACCGATCGTCGAGGCCCAGACCTGCTCGTAGCCGCGTTCAACGAATGTTGGATGGAAACGGGCGCTATGGCGCCCGTTTCTCCCCGGAGTTCGCAGGTCGGAGACGGTCAGGGGGTGGGGACCACTTGGAACGACTCGGCGTAGTGGTCTGCGGGAAGCCCCGCCGCGACGGCGACGGCCGATCCCCAACCCCGGATCAGCTGGTCCATCGCGTCGGGGTTGGTCATCTGACTGACGTGACAGAGCAAGGCCTTGACCTTGCGGTCGATGGCCGACGTGATGTCGGTGAACGCGTCATCGGACGCGAACGACATGATCCACACTTCCGGCACGGTCCACGCCTCGTACCCCTCCTCGAGCAGCTCCGGATGCGCGAACGGGTTCCGGGCGTCTGGATACACCGCGCACAACGCTGCTTCGCCCGCAGCCATGTGGTCCGGATGGCTGGCGTAGATGCGCTTGAAGTTGCGTTCGGGCGACTGCGTCACGACGCGCTGCGGACGCACCCGCCGGATCACGCGGCTGATGTCGCGCCGTAGCTCGATGGTCGGGTACAGGCGTCCGTCGGGATGACCGAGGAACGTGAGGTCGGTGACACCGACCTGCTCGCCGGCCGCTGTCTGTTCCGCGCGACGGATCCCCGCGATGTCGCTCCGGGGCACGGCCGGATCGAACCCTCCCGCGTCGCCGTCGGTGACGACGCAGTACGACACCTCTATCCCCTTGTCGGTCCACACCGCCACCGAGCCCGCGACACCGAAGTCGACGTCGTCGGGGTGGGCGGTGACGACGAGGATGCGCTCGATGTCCTCATCCGCCAGTGGCATTGCAGGAACGCTACGTGTTCTTCGCCGTCATCCCACCGTCGACGACGAGGACGGCGCCGTTGATGTACGAGCTTGCGGGCAGCGAAAGTGACAACGTCGCGTGCGCCACCTCCTCGGGCTCGCCGTACCGACGGAGCGGCACCCGGCGCCGCGCAAACTTCGTCTTGGCGTCGTCGGGGATGGCCTGGGTCATGCCGGTATGGATCGGACCGGGGCAGACGCAGTTGACGTTGACACCGCGAGAACCGAGTTCGACGGCGAGCGACCTGGTGAGGCCGATCACACCGTGCTTCGAGGCGGTGTACGGCGAGGTCCATCCGGTGGCGCCGACCCCTTCGGTCGACGCGATGTTGACAACGCGTCCTTCGCCGTTACGCATGAGATGCGGCAGGCAGGCGCGCACCATGCCGCGTGTGCCCGTGCAGGTTGACCGCGAACGTCGCGTCCCATGCAACGTCGAAGTCGTCCATGTCGATCGGCGCGGGGATCGAGATGCCCGCGTTGTTGACGAGGATGTCGATCGGCCCGAGCCGTTCCACGATGTCAGCGACCACAGCGCGAACCTGCGCGTCGTCGCGCACGTCGAGCGCCCACGCCGCCGCCTTGCCGCCTGCGCCCACGATCTCGTCGGCCACCTCGGCTGCGCCTTCGAGCGTGACGTCCGTACATGCGACCGACGCGCCTTCGTCACCGAAGAGGTGTGCGGTCGCACGTCCCATGCCACTCGCCGCGCCGGTCACGATGACGACCCGACCTTCGACGGAACGGCTGCGGGTCGACAGACGAGGAGTCACGGCGGCGGACAGTACCCTCGCCCGGTGCTCGCTCGTTACGGGCCCGGCGACTGGGCGTGGGCCATCGTCACCGCGACGTTCGCCTGCGTCCCGCTCGGGCTGTCGCTGTGGGCGCTGCTCGACGCCGCGCACCGGCCGGAATGGGCGTGGGCTCTGGCAGGACGCCGGCGGGTCGTCTGGATAACAGCAATCCTCTTCGGGATCCTCACCCTCGTCGGTGGCCTGCTGATCTCCGGTTACTACCTCGTCAGCGTCCGGCCACGAATTGCCGCCGCAGAAGAAGGCGACATCGACATCACGTGAGGGTCAGGTGACGGTCAGGTGGACATGAGCCGCCGCGGCGGCGGACCGAAACGTCCACGGGCGAAATCGGCCAGCGCGGCGACCCGGCCACGCGCGTTCCAGTAGGGGCCGCGACGGGACGGGAACACCGCGCCTGACGCGAGGTGCCACAACGCGATCACGTAGCGGATGAAGGCGTGGTACCGGCCCGAGTGCTCGCGCACGAGCAACAACGTGTTGCGCAACTGCAAGTAGTCGATCGCCGCCGACGCGGAGCCGACATACGGGTTGCGGACCATCGCTCCACGCACTAATCCGCACTCCCATCCGCCTGCCGCGGCGCGCAGCGCGAGGTCGGCCTCCTCGCAGTACGCGAAGTAGCGCTCGTCGAACAGTCCGACGTCCTCCAGGCATGCGCGCCGAGCGAGCATGAGCGTCCCGTGTGGATGGCCCGCGTCCTCCCAACCTTCTGCCTCGGTGGCGGGCGCGAGGATGCCGCCGAAGTACGGGTCGACGATCGGTGTGGCGTCGTCGCCGACGTCCGCGCACGCGAGGCCGGCTCGAGGACGCTTGGCGAGCGCGTCGAGCATCCGGCGAAGGCAGCCCGGCTCCGGCAGCGCGTCGTGCGGCGCGAGAGCGATCCAGCCCCACGTGCCGTCGCGTTCGAGGAAATGTCGGAACCCGAGATTGGCGCCAGGCCCGAACCCAAGGTTGCGACGGGCGTCGAGCACGACGACATCCGGCGCGTCCACCTGAGGCAGTTCGGTCGATGCGTTGTCGACGACGGCAATCATGACCGGGACGTCCTGCGCCCGGAACGCCGCAACCGTCTCGCGCAGCCGTTCGGGCTGGTTCCGGTGCACGATGACGACCGGCAACGCGGCCGGCGAACGGGCCACCTCACCCCACCGGGATGCCGTCCGCGCGCCAGGCGTCGAGGGCGGCGCGCACGTCGGACACCGGGATCGCGAGCCCCTGGCCGCCGACGGTGTCCTGTGCGAAGGCGATGCCGACGAGCCGTCCGTGCGAGTCGATGAGCGGGCTCCCCGACTGCCCAGGATGCGGCTCGGGGCTGAAGCGCAGGACCATGGACTCGCCCCGAACCAGCGTCCCCTCGATGCGGGCCTCGGTGATCGTGCGCTCACCCCAGGGATAGCCGACCATCGTCACTTCCTCGCCGGCCTCCGGGTCCTGCGGCGCGAGCGCGACCGTGCTCACGTCGGGGCCGTTCGTCACGACGACAGCCAGATCGAGCCCGTTCTGGGCCCGCGCGACACGGCGGGGCGAGAGCACGCTCTCGTCACGCTGGGTGACGAAGGTTGCCGGATCATCGATCAGGTGGGCGTTCGTGAGCACCACGTCCGGAGCGACGCCGACGCCGCTCCCGATGTCGAACCGTCCCCCGCCACGTCCGTCGATGCGGACGGCGGCGGACGTCAGCCGGTCTGTCGACAGCACCACAGGCGGCCCGTTCGAGTTCGTTCGCGGTCCCAGATTCCGCACGATCGCCGACGCCCCGGCTCCCCAGAGCAGCAGAACTGCGGCCGCGACCAACACCCTCCGCACGGGCGCAGCCTTGCACGTTCCAGCACGTGCGCGCGCAGAGTGGCGATGGTGGTCAGGTCAACGGCCGGGCGTCCGGCGCGATCGGCGCGGGCAGCGCCGTCTCGCCCATGAGCCACCGGTCGACGGCCGCAGCGCACGAGCGCCCTTCGGCGATCGCCCAGACGATGAGGCTCTGGCCGCGGCCCATGTCGCCGCACACGAAGACGCGCTCGAGATTCGTCGCATAGGACGCGTCGCGGCTGACGTTGCCCCGATCGTTGAGCTCGACACCCAGTTGATCCAGCAGGCCCGTGCGTTCCGGCCCGACGAAGCCCATGGCCAAGAGGACCAGCTCACACGGAAGCTCGAAGTCCGTCCCCTCGATCTTCTCGAAGCGGCCGTCGACCATCTCGACTTCGTGCGCTCGCAAGGCGCGGACATTGCCGTCGCCGTCGCCGAGGAAGCATTCCGTGTTGACGGAGAAGACTCGTTCGCATCCCTCTTCGTGTGCGGACGAGACGCGGAACATCATCGGCCACGTCGGCCACGGGTTCGCATCCGGTCGCTCGTCGGGTGGGCGGGGCAGGATCTCGAACTGGTGGATCGACGCCGCACCGTGGCGGATTGCGGTGCCGAGACAGTCGGCGCCGGTGTCGCCGCCGCCGATGATGACGACGTTCTTGCCGGCCGCGGTGATCGGTGTCTCGGCGAGGTCACCTTCCTGCACCTTGTTGGACCACGGCAGGTACTCCATCGCCTGGTGGATGCCGGCCAGCTCCCGACCCGGGATCGGCAGATCGCGCGACAAGGTCGCGCCGCCGGCGAGCACGACCCCGTCGAACTCGTCGAGGTCACTGACCGGCACATTGCCGCCGATGTTGGCGTTCGTGCGGAACTCGGTGCCCTCTGCCGTCATCTGCACGATGCGACGGTCCAGATGGCGCTTCTCCATCTTGAACTCGGGAATGCCGTAGCGCAGTAGACCGCCGACGCGGTCGGCGCGCTCGTACACGACGACGTCGTGGCCGGCGCGGGTCAACTGCTGCGCGGCCGCGAGTCCTGCGGGACCCGAGCCGACGACAGCGACGCGCTTGCCCGTCTTGACCGACGGCAGCACCGGCTCGACCCAACCTTCCTGCCAAGCGTGATCGATGATCGACACCTCGACCTGCTTGATCGCCACGGGGTCCTGGTTGATGCCGAGCACGCACGCCGTTTCGCATGGCGCCGGGCACAGCCGACCGGTGAACTCGGGGAAGTTGTTCGTGGCGTGCAAGCGGTCGATGGCGTCGCGCCAGTGGTCACGCCAGACGAGGTCGTTCCAGTCGGGAATGAGGTTGCCGAGCGGGCAGCCGTTGTTGCAGAACGGGATGCCGCAGTCCATGCATCGCGACGCCTGCGCCCGCAGGTCCGTGTCGGGGAAGTCCTCGTAGACCTCCTGCCAGTCGAGGATGCGCACCGGCACCGGCCGCCGCGTCGGCGTGCGCCGCCCGTGCTTGAGGAACCCGGCGGGATCAGCCATCGCCGCGCCTCCCCCATCTTCCGAACTCCGGGGAGAAACGGGTGCTATGGCACCCGTTTCCATCCAACATTCGCATCGGGTGCTCAGCCATGGGCGGCCGCCATGATCGCCTCGTTCACGTCGCGTCCTTGTTCTTCGGCGGTGCGCATGGCCTCGAGCACCCGCTTGTAGTCCTTGGGGAACACCTTCTTGAAGTTGCGCACCTCTTCGTGCCAGCGGGCGAGGATCCGGGCCGCGACCGCGGAGTCCGTCTCCGACTGGTGCACCCGCAACGTGGCGCGCAGCCACTCGACATCTTCCTGTTCGAGTGGGTCGAGGTCGACCATCTCGAAGTTGAGGCGCCGGACGAATGTGTCTTCCGGGTCGTAGACGAGCGCGACGCCGCCTGACATGCCGGCACCGAAGTTGCGTCCGGTCGATCCGAGCACGACGACCCGGCCGCCGGTCATGTACTCGCAGCCGTGATCGCCCACGCCTTCGACCACCGCGGTCGCACCCGAATTGCGCACGCAGAACCGCTCGCCGACCATGCCGCGCACGTAGGCCTCGCCGCCGGTGGCGCCGTACAGGATCACGTTCCCGGCGACGATGTTCTCCTCGGCGACGAAGTCGGGATGCGACCCGAGCGGCGGACGCAGCACCAGGCGGCCTCCGGACAAGCCCTTGCCGAAGTAGTCGTTGGCGTCTCCGTGCAGGCGGAGCGTGATCCCGTTCGGCACGAACGCGCCGAAGGACTGACCGGCGGATCCGGTGAAGAGGATCTGAATGGTGTCATCGGGGAGGCCGGCGGCGCCGTAGCGCTTCGTGACCTCGTGGCCGAGGATCGTCCCGACTGTGCGGTTGACGTTGCGGATGGGCAGCTCGAGCCTCACAGGCGATCCGTCCGCGAGGGCGCCTTCGCACAGCTGCACCAGCGTCTGGTCCAGCGCGCGGTCGAGCCCGTGATCCTGAGTCTTGGTGCAGTGACGGTCCTGCTCCCACGGCGACACGGGCACGTGCAGGATCGGTGAGAGGTCGAGCCCCTTCGCCTTCCAGTGGTCGATCGCCGCCTGCACGTCGAGCGACTCGACGTGGCCGACCGCTTCGGCGAGCGAGCGGTAGCCGAGCCGTGCGAGGTACTCGCGCACCTCCTGCGCGACGAACTCGAAGAAGTTGACGACGAACTCCGGACGTCCGTCGAACCGCTCGCGCAGCACCGGGTTCTGCGTCGCCACACCGACCGGACACGTGTCGAGGTGGCAGACCCGCATCATGATGCAACCCGAGACCACGAGCGGCGCTGACGCGAAGCCGAACTCTTCAGCGCCGAGCAGCGCGGCGATGACGACGTCGCGCCCTGTCTTCAACTGACCGTCGGTCTGCACGACGATCCGATCGCGTAGGCCGTTGAGCAACAGCGTCTGCTGCGTCTCCGCGAGGCCGAGCTCCCACGGCGCGCCCGCGTGCTTGAGCGACGTCAACGGTGACGCGCCCGTGCCGCCGTCGTGTCCGCTGATGAGGACGACGTCGGCCTTGGCCTTCGACACACCGGCGGCAACGGTTCCTACACCGACCTCGGCGACGAGCTTCACGTGCACACGCGCCGACGGGTTCGAGTTCTTCAGATCGTGGATGAGCTGCTTGAGATCCTCGATCGAGTAGATGTCATGGTGCGGCGGCGGGCTGATGAGGCCGACGCCGGGCGTGGAGTGCCTCGTCTTTGCGATCCACGGGTACACCTTCTGCCCCGGAAGCTGCCCGCCCTCACCCGGCTTGGCGCCTTGCGCCATCTTGATCTGCAGGTCATCGGCGTTGGTCAGGTACTCGGACGTCACGCCGAACCGACCCGACGCCACCTGCTTGACCGCAGAGCGCCGCAGGTCGCCGTTCTCGTCGCGCACGTAGCGGTCCGCATCCTCGCCGCCCTCACCGGTGTTCGACTTGCCGCCGAGGCGGTTCATCGCGATGGCGAGCGTCTCGTGCGCTTCCTTCGAGATCGATCCGTATGACATCGCGCCAGTCGAGAAGCGCTTGACGATGGCCGACACCGGCTCGACCTCTTCGATCGGAACCGGCTTGCGCACAGTTTCGCGGAAGCGGAACAGGCCGCGCAGCGTGGCGAGGTTCGAAGACTGCTCGTCGACGAGACGCGTGTACTCCTTGAAGACCTCGTAGCGCTTGGTGCGCGTCGCGTGTTGGAGCTTGAACACGGTCTGCGGATTGAACAGGTGGTACTCGCCCTCGCGTCGCCACTGGTACTCGCCGCCCTGCCACAGATCGCGATGCGCCACCTCTTGCGGACGTTCGAGATGCGCGAACGCATGACGGGCCGCAACCTCGGCCGCGAGCACGTCGAGCCCCACTCCACCGAGCTTCGACGTCGTACCGGTGAAGTACTCGTCGACGACGTCTTGCGCGAGCCCGATCGCTTCGAAGACCTGCGCACCCGTGTACGACGCCACCGTCGAGATCCCCATCTTCGACATCACCTTCAGTACGCCCTTGCCGCACGCCTTGATGTAGTTGCGCATGGCCTGGCCCTTCGACAGGCCGGGCAGGAAGCCTTCGCTGACGAGGTCGTCGATGGTCTCGAAGGCGAGATATGGGTTGACGGCCGAGGCGCCGTAGCCGAGAAGCAGCGACATGTGGTGCACCTCGCGCGCGTCGCCACACTCGAGCACGACGCCGACCTTCGTGCGCGTCTTCTCGCGGATGAGGTGGTGGTGCACCGCGGACACCAGCAGCAGCGACGGGATCGGCGCCAGCTCTGCGTTCGAGTGCCGGTCCGAGAGGATGACGATCTTCGCGCCCTCGCTGATCGCACGGCTCACGGTCGCCCGGACCTCATCGAGGGCACGCCGCAGCCCCTCGCCGCCCTCCGCCACCGGGAACAGCCCGTCGACCGCGAACGAACGGAAGCCGGGCTGGTCGCCGTCCTCGTCGATGTAGAGCAGCTTCGCCAGGTCGGAGTTCGACAAGATCGGATGCGGCAACACGATCTGCCGGCACGACGCGGGTGTCGGATCGAGCAGGTTGCCTTCCGGTCCGAGGTTCTGCGACAGCGAGGTCACGAGCTCCTCGCGGATCGCGTCGAGCGGTGGGTTGGTGACCTGCGCGAACAGTTGCTGGAAGTAGTCGAACAACACGCGCGGTCGATCTGAGAGCGCAGCGATCGGCGTGTCGGTGCCCATCGAGCCGATCGGCTCGTAACCCACTTTCGCCATCGGCGTCAGGAGGATCTTGATCTCTTCCGTGGTGTAGCCGAACACCCGCTGCTCCTGCACGACCGAACCGTGCTGTGGCGTGAGGAAGTGACGCGGCGGAAGGTCGTCGAGGTGCACGAGTCCAGCGTGGAGCCACTGTGCGTACGGATGCTCGGCTGCGAGCTCCCGCTTGAGCTCCTCGTCGCCGATGATGCGGCCCTGCGACGTGTCGACGAGGAACATGCGGCCTGGTTGCAATCGTCCGCGCTGCACGATGTCGGACGCGTTGATGTCGAGCACGCCGACCTCGCTCGCCATCACGACGAGCCCGTCGGCGGTGACCCAGTAGCGCGACGGGCGAAGACCGTTGCGATCGAGCACCGCGCCGATGATCGTGCCGTCGGTGAACGCGATGGAGGCAGGGCCGTCCCACGGTTCCATGAGCGAGGCGTGGAACTGATAGAAGGCGCGCTTGTCGGCCGGCATCGACTCGTGGTTCTCCCACGCCTCCGGGATCATCATCGGCACGGAGTGCGGCAACGAGCGTCCGCCGAGGTGGAGGAGCTCGAGTGACTCGTCGAAGCGGCACGTGTCCGACGCGCCGGGCGTGCAGATCGGATAGGCCCGCTCGAGACCAGGCACCTGCTCGCTGGACAGGAGCGCTTCGCGGGCGCGCATCCAGTTCTCGTTGCCCATCACCGTGTTGATCTCGCCGTTGTGGGCGATCATCCGGTAGGGGTGCGCGAGCGGCCACGACGGAAACGTGTTGGTCGAGAACCGCGAGTGCACGAGAGCGAGTGCAGACTCGAACCGGTCGTCGACGAGGTCGGGATAGAAGTCGGTGAGCTGACCCGTGACGAGCATGCCCTTGTACACGAGCGTGCGAGCCGAGAGCGATGCGAAGTACGTGCCGACCTCGTGCTCGATGCGCTTGCGGGCGACGTACGCGCGGCGATCGAGCGCGATGCCGCGTAGGGGTTTGCCGCTTGCCGCGAGGAACAGCTGCTTGAACGCGGGCTCGGCGTCACGCGCCATCTGGCCGATCATCGAGTCGTCGTGAGGAACGTCCCGCCAGCCGAGGACGATCAGCTCTTCGTCGGCAGCGATCTTCTCGATGCCGTCCATCGCAGCAGCACACGCTTCGGGAGCGCGAGGGAGGAAGGCACAGCCGACGGCATAGGTGCCCGAATCGGGGAGCTCGAAGTCCACGACCTGGCGGAGGAAGCCGTCCGGGACCTGGACGAGGATCCCCGCGCCGTCGCCGACGTTTGCCTCGGCACCGGTGGCGCCGCGGTGGTCGAGATGGCACAGCGACGCGATGCCGAGGTCGATGATGCGGTGGCTGGCGCGCCCGTGCATGTCGACAACGAAGCCGACGCCGCAGGAGTCGTGCTCGTATGCAGGGTCGTAGAGGCCCTGAGGGCTGGGAACGTCGTTCACAGGCGTCATCCCGTTCGCGTCGGATCGATTGGTCCAGGCACTCGGGACGACAGTGGCCCGTGCAGCACCATCATGTTACCAAGGTGTACAGCCGGGGACGAACCACGAAATACGCTCGCACGATGCGAGGCGGGCACCGGAGAGCCACAGTGGCTCTCGGGTGGGCCGCACTCGCCCTGGCCGCCGGCTGCAGTTCGGCCTCGTCCGACACACCGGCAGGGCCACCGCCGGCCGTCGCCTCCCCCAGCGCCTCGACGCCGTCGACGACGCCATCCACGATTTCGACGACGACCTCGACGACCCCGCCGCCCCAGCCCATCACGATCGCCTTCGCCGGCGACATCAATTTCGAGGGCGCGATGGGGACCCGGCTCGCGCGCGATCCGGCATCCGCCATCGGTCCGTTCACGCCGATCCTGTCCGCCGCGGACCTCGCCATCGGCAATCTCGAGTCCGCTATCGCCACCGGCGGCACGCCGGAGAACAAGCAGTTCACCTTCCGGGCGCCACCGTCGTCCGTCGACGCGTTGCGGGCCGGAGGCTTCGACACGGTGAGCATGGCGAACAACCACGGGCGCGACTATGGGCCTGACGGCCTCATCGAGTCGCTCGCTGTCAAGGACGCACAATCGGATCGTTTCATCATCGGTATCGGCCACGACGACGTCGACGCCTACCGGGCTTTCACCGCGACCGTGAAGGGCCAGCGCGTCGCGGTCATCGCGGCCACCCAGGTGATCGACGGTGAGCTCGTCGCCTCGTGGACAGCTGCGCCGGGCCATCCCGGCCTTGCATCAGCGAAGAACGCGGATGCACTCGTCGCCGCGGTGCAGCGAGCCCGAGCGAACGCGGACATCGTCGTCGTCTACCTGCACTGGGGCATCGAGCGCAACACCTGTCCGAGCGAGGTGCAGCACACCCTCGCCGGCCAGTTGGCCTATGCCGGCGCCGACATCGTCATCGGCGGTCACGCGCACCGACTGCAGGGGGCTGGCATGCTCGGCACGACGTTCGTCGGCTACGGACTCGGCAACTTCGACTTCGCCGCCGTCGGCGCCGGTGCGGAGAAGACGGGGGTCGTGCAGGTGACGATGACCGGCCGTCACGTGGACGGCTACCAGTTCCTGCCGGGTGTGATCCGCGGTTCAGTCGCACAGCCGCTCACGGGCGCAGAAGCAGCAGCCGCTGTCGTCGACTGGAACGCTCTTCGTCCGTGCACCGGGCTGGCGCCCTGATGGAACCGGGCGAGTTCAGGGGCCGCATCGGCCGCTACCACTGGGACTCGGAGCCGTACTGGCCGGAGGAACCCCGACCTCGAGCGGGCGCGCCGAACGTCTTGCTCGTCGTGCTCGACGACGTGGGGTACGCGCAGCTCGGTTGCTTCGGCTCCGACATCGACACGCCGAACCTCGACCGGCTGGCAGCCAACGGCTTGCGCTACGCAAACTTCCACACCACTGCCCTCTGCTCCCCGACACGCGCGTGCGTGCTGACCGGTCGCAACCATCACGCCTGCGGCATGGGGCGGGTCGTCGACCTCGCGTCGGGCTTTCCGGGGTACGACGCGCGGGTCCCCCGATCGTCCGCGTTCCTTCCCGCCATGCTCTCGCCTCACGGTTATGCCGCGTACGCGGTGGGCAAGTGGCACTTGACGCCCGAGGACGAGGAGCACCTCGGCGCCCGCCGTGATCGGTGGCCGCTCGGGCGTGGCTTCGAGCGTTGGTACGGCTTCTTCGCGGGCGAGACGCACCAGTTCGTTCCGTCACTCGTCTACGACAACCATTTCGTCGATCCGCCCGGCTCGTACGAGGACGGTTATCACCTCACTGAGGACCTCGCCGGCCGCGCCATCGAGTTCATCGAGGATCTTCGACAGGTCGACGTGGACAAGCCCTGGCTGCTGTATCTCGCGACCGGCGCGTGCCATTCACCGCACCAGTCGCCGTCCGAGTGGATCGCTCATTACCGCGGGCGGTTCGATCAAGGGTGGGACGTCTGGCGCGACGCAGCGCTGCGCCGCCAGAAGGCGAGCGGACTGCTCCCCGACCACACCGAGCTGTCGCCCCGTCCCGAGTGGGTGCCAGGGTGGGACGACCTCGACGGCGACGCGCAGCGTGTCTATGCGCGGTACATGGAAGCGTTTGCCGGATTCTTGTCGCATGCCGACGCGCAGGTCGGCCGCGTCCTCGACCGGCTGGACGAGCTGAGCGAGCTCGACAACACGGTGGTGATCGTGCTGTCCGACAACGGCGCGTCGTCGGAGGGAGGTCCGACCGGCTCAGTCAACGACGGACGCGCATGGAACGCGCTGCCGAGAACGGTCGAAGAAGCGCTCGACCGCGTCGACGACATCGGCGGCCCACGGCTGCACAACAACTACCCATGGGGATGGACGGTGGCCGGCAACACACCGTTCCGCCGCTGGAAGCGCGAGACGCACGAGGGCGGCGTGGCCGACCCGTTGATCGTCCACTGGCCGGCCGGCATCGCGGCTCGGGGCGAGGTGCGGGGTCAGTACGTGCATGCGGTCGACATCGTCCCGACGGTCCTCGAGCTCGCGGGTGTCGACTTCCCTGAGGTCGTCGACGGTGTCGAGCAGAGGCCGCTCGCCGGTGTCAGCTTCGCGTACACGTTCGACGCGCCCGATGCCGCGGAGCGACACACCGTGCAGTATTCCGAGATGTTCGGGTGCCGCGCCCTGTACCAGAACGGGTGGAAGGCGGTCGTGTACCACGACATCCAGTTCGACGAGCCCGGGCTCGACCGCGCGCCGTGGGAGCTCTACGACCTGCGCGCGGACCCGTCCGAATGTCACGACCTCGCCGGGGACCACACCGAGCGTCTCGCGGCGATGATCGACCGCTGGTGGGTCGAAGCGGAGGCGAACGGTGTCCTGCCACTCGACAACCGTCCGTTCTCCGCGTTCGTGCTCGAGCGGCAATCGTCGGTCGCGGCGCGACAGCGTTACGTGTACTGGCCGGGCCGTGCGCCGGTGCCCGAGAGCGTCGCGGTCAACATCCGCAATCGCCCGCACACCGTCACGGCTCACGTTCGCCTCGACGACTCGCCCGTGCGCGGCGTCCTCGTGTCGCAGGGCTCGGTGCTCGGCGGCTGGTCCTTTCACGCCGTCGACGGCAACCTGTGCTTCGTCCACAACCTTGCGGGATGGCGCGTGTACCGCGTGGACGCACCGTTGCCGGCGTCGCTCGAGTCGGGACCGCACACGTTCGCGGTGCACTTCGCCCCGCCCGATGTGTCGTTGCTCGTCGACGGAACCGTGATCGGCGAGGGACAGATCAAGCGCACACTTTGGAGCCGGCTGTCACTGACCAACGCCGGCTTGACAGTGGGATGGGCGACGGACTTCTCCGCAGCCGACACTGACTACCGAGGCCGGTTCGAGTTCTCGGGTGACATCGATCGCGTCGAGATCGACGTGTCAGGCGATCCATTCGTCGACCCGGAAGCCGAAGCCCAGGACGCGATCACCGCCCAGTAGTCGCGACCAATGTTGGTGCGCCGTGGCTGCTATCGCAGCCACGGCGACCCGGAGTTCGCAGGGCGCGGGCGAGCAGGCGGTCGAAGCGCTCGATGGCGCGGCCCGGGACGAACACTGCGTCTGCCCGGCGGCATGCCTGATCGAGCGCGCGCCGACCGCCGGAGTCGACAAAGGTCAACGCGGACGTGTCGACGACAACGACGTCCGGGCCGAAGAGTGCAGCCGCGTCCACCGCGTCCACCACCGGCGCGGCCGTCCCGGCGTCCAGCTCGCCGGCCAGGTCGACCACCACCACTCCGCTGGCTCGCGTCACCCGCACGGTCAATGTCTGGGTCATGCCGGCATCGTGCGCCGACGGGCTGCGATTCCAGGATGCATCGGCTGTGGATTACCTGTGAGATATGTGCCATGGACGTGGCGGTCACTGATGACGCATCGCGTGTGCTCGAGGATGCGGGGTCGTTCCTCCGATCGGCACCGGCCGAACACAACCTCCTCCTCACGTTGTTGACCGATCGCGCCGAGCACCCCGAGCACCCCGGACCGGGCCGCTTCTGGACGGTGAGGCGCGGCGGCGAAGTCGTCGCCGTGATGTTCCAGTCGCCCTTGGACTTCCATGCAGCGATCACTCCTGCAGCCCCTGACGCGGTGGCGGCGCTGGCCGAATCCGCCTCTGAGGTCGCGCCCGATCTTCCGGGCGTGTCGGGCGAGGCAGCCACCGCTGCTCTGTTCGCCGGTTGCTGGGCGGAACGAGTGAAGACACCCGCCGCACCCGTGGAGGCCCAGCGTCTGTACGAGCTCGGGACGCTGCGGCCGCCCGTCGGCGTGTCAGGACAGCTGCGGCGTGCGGGTGACGACGATGCCGAACGCCTGATCAGGTGGATGCGGGATTTCGAAGCGGACACGGGCGGTGCCGCCGTGACCCCGGAGACGCTGCGCCGGCGGCTCGGAGCCGGGCTCGTGTGGATCTGGGACCACGGCGAGTCGGTAGCGACGGCCGCTCTCACGACGCCACTCGCCGGCGTCACCCGGGTCGGGCTCGTGTACACGCCACCGGAACATCGCCGCCACGGCTATGCGGCGGCGTGCACGGCGGCCATCAGTCAGGTTGGCCTCGACATGGGCGCGGAACGTTGCATCCTGTACACGCAGCTCAGCAACCCGCAGTCGAACGCCATCTACCGCAGTCTCGGGTACGAGCCGATCCAGGAGACGGTTCGCTACCGCTTCGGGTGATACATCATCCGAGATGAATTCGGTTGACCTCGACGCGGCGCGGGACCTACTCGCTTTCGTCCACGACTCGCCCACGCCGTTCCATGCGTGCGCAACGGCTGCAGCCCGGCTCGATGCCGCCGGCTTCGCACGCGTCGACGAGGCCGACGAATGGCCGGGCGGGCCGGGACATCGGCGGTACCTCGTGCGCGACGGCAGCCTCGTCGCGTGGAATGTCCCGCCGTCGGCGGTGACCACGACGCCGTTTCGCATCATCGGCGCGCACACCGACAGTCCGAACCTGCGCGTCAAGCCGCATCCCGACGTCGAACGCGCCGGTGCGCAACTGCTCGCCGCGGAGGTCTATGGAAGCGCGCTCTTCAACTCGTGGCTCGACCGCGACCTCGGTGTCGCCGGCCGCGTCTCCTTGCGAGGAGGACGGCTCGAGCTCGTGAAGATCGACCGCCCATTGGCGCGCATCCCGCAACTCGCCATCCACCTCGACCGCGACGTCAACAGCAGAGGACTTGTGCTCAACCCGCAACAACACCTGGTCCCGATGTGGGACATCGGCAGTGCAGAGCCGGAACCGTTCCGCAGCTTCCTCGCCTGTGAGCTCGGAGTCGACGCGCGCGACATCTTGTTCTGGGACGTGATGCTCCACGACGTCGAACCCGGCGCGCTCATCGGACGCGACGATGCGCTCGTCTCTGCGCCGCGGCTCGACGACCTCGCATCGTGCTGGGCCGCAGTGCACGCAATCTCGGCCGACGCGAACGCCGACACCGGTGCGATTCACGTGATCGCGCTCTTCGACCACGAGGAGATCGGCAGCACGACGAACCGCGGCGCCGGCAGTTCGCTGCTCGACACGACCCTCGAGCGCATCACCCACGGGCTCGGCGGTGACAGGTACGCCTGGCACCGCGCGCTCGCCGTTTCGACCTGCCTGTCGGCGGACATGGCGCACGCGACGCACCCGAACTATCCCGATCGCCACGAGCCCGGCCACTTGATCGCGCTCGACGGGGGTCCCGTGGTGAAGACGAACGCGTCGCAGCGTTACGCCACCGATGCGCGGTCCGCGGCGGTGTTCATGGAAGCGTGCGACCGCGCCGGTGTACCCGTGCAGCAGTACGTGCACCGCGGAGATCTGCCGTGCGGGTCGACCATCGGTCCCATCTCCGCGGCCCGCCTCGGAGTCTCCACCGTCGACGTGGGCGCGCCGCAACTGTCGATGCACTCCGCCCGGGAGTTGATGGCTACAGGCGGTGCGGCGCAGTACCGCGCCGCACTCGCCGCGTTCCTCACGTAACCCAGGGATGGTCGCGGCTGAACGATGCCGCCACGGCCGCCGCAGTCACAGGGCCGTATGTCGTGTTGCCGAGCGCGGTCTCCTGGCGGGCCTGCTCGACGTCGTTGGGCGAGAACTGACACTGCGACGCGGCCACCTTCGTCAAGTCGATCCCGTACAGCCGCGCCGCGTTGGCGCCAAAGACCTTCTCCTTCATCGCGGGCGTCAGCGCCGGATAGCCGAATCGCTCCTGCGCTTCGGCGGTCAGCTCGAACGTTCGGAACGCTTGGATCTGGTCCTGGGGCGAGCCGTACCAGATGGAGTCCGTGCCCCACAGCACGTTGTCCTCCCCCACCGCGGCGAGCAGCTTGCCGAGCACGTGCCCTGCCTCGTCCGGATCGCCCATCACCGCGCGCCACGTCGACCCGAGCTCGGCGTAGACGTTGCCGCCGGGTTTGACGCCCGCATCGCGTAGCGAGCGAACGAGACGATCGACGCCTCGACCGTTCTCGGCAAACGCGCCTTCCTTGTTCTCCGATTCGTAGCCGGAGTGGTACACGACGAAGCGCACGTCGGGATGGGCAACCGCGGCAGGACCGATGTCAGCGGGCGACGCCGCCGGGCTGCCGCCCGCGAGCCCCTTGTGCACTGACACGATGCGCGTGCCTCCCGCCGCGGCGATCTCCTCGACCGTCGACAGGAACGCCTCGCCGGTGTTGTCGGTGAACGACCAACCCGGTCCTGGTGCATGCGTGTACACCTTCCAGGCCGCGATCGGATGCGACGAGTGCAACGCGCGCATGCCGTCGAGCGCGGCTTCGATGCGACCGACGTTCGGCACCGCATGGCCTTGCAGCAGCACGCGCCCGTCGCCGCACAGTTGCGTCGCGACCCGCCGGCCGCGCTCCATCACGTCGATCGACAACGGATCCGCGTCGCCGACGATCGGCACCGCCGACAGCACGACCATCGCGGTATCGCTGCGGAGGAACAGCTCCTCCATCCAATGGTCGACGCCGAAGCAGTCACGTTGCTCGGCCTCACCGCAGTTCCTGTACGGGAACCGGCTCCAGAAATCTGGTCCCTCGGGCACGAGCTCGTAGTCGAGGAGGTGGGTCTGCACGTCGAGGATCGCCTCCGCGCCGCCGACCGTGCTCTGCGCGGCGCCGGCATCGGTCGATGCCTCGGCAGGGACGGAGAAGGATCCCGACGGCGGTCCCTGACCTGTCGCCTTACCACTTTCCTTCGAGCACGCGTCGAGCACCAGCAATCCGGCCGCCGCTCCCATGGACGAGAGCAGGAACCGGCGCCGCGACATACCCAACCGGCGGGCACGGTCGTCTGCCTCCGCGCGAGCGAGACGCGCCGCCTCAGCGGCCACGGGTCCCGGCGGCGGAGGCACGAACTCCCCGTTCGAACACGGGTTGAGCTTGATCGGCAGACCGGGATCGACGTCGTCGCGTCGAGCCATATCCCCGAGCGTACGTGGCACGCTTCCGTCATGGACATCACACAGGCCATCGACTTCATTCGCACCAACCACCACGCGGTGCTGCACACCTTCCGCCGGGACGGTTCCCCGCAGCTCTCACCCGTTGCGGTCGGGGTCGACGGCGAGAACCGTGCCCTCGTCTCGAGCCGCGAAACAGCGGTGAAGACGAAGAACCTCGCCCGCGACCCGCGCGCCGCGCTGTGCGTCTTGAACGACGCCTTCTTCGGCGCCTGGTGCTTCGCGAGCGGTACCTGCGAGGTCGTGCACCTGCCCGAGGCGATGGATCTCCTCATCGCCTACTACCGCGGGCTCGCCGGCGAGCATCCGGACTGGGACGAGTACCGCACCGCGATGGAGCGCGAGCAACGGGTGATGCTGCGGATCTCGGTGGAGTACGCGGGACCGAACGTGTCAGGGTGACCGGATGCCGGAACCGGCCACGCTCGGCCTCTTCGCTGTTGCCGCGCTCGCGCTGCTGGTCGTTCCCGGTCCCGCAGTCGTCTACGTGATTACCCGCAGCGCGTCACAGGGCCCGCGAGCGGGCCTCATGTCGGTGCTCGGGTTGCACACGGGGTCGATCGTGCATGTCGCGGCGGCGGCGACGGGATTGTCGGCGCTGCTGCTCGCGTCCGCGACCACGTTCGAGGCAGTCAAGCTGGCGGGAGCCGCGTATCTCATCGGGCTCGGGCTGGTGAAGATCCTCGGTCGCGGACACACCGAAGGACGCGCAACCGCGCTGCCGGTGACGATGCGCCGCGTCTACGGCCAGGGCGTGGTCGTGGCCGTCCTCAATCCGAAGACGGCGTTGTTCTTCGTGGCATTTCTGCCGCAGTTCGTCGATCCGGACCGGGGCCCGATCGCCGCGCAGGTCGTGGTGCTCGGCCTCTGCTTCATCGCGCTCGGGCTCATGAGCGACGGCGCGTACGCAGTGGTCGCGGGCACGCTCGCACGCCGGTTGCGCGGGCGGCGCCGCCCGGGAGGCCCGGGCGGCACGGGCTGGGGACAGCGCTCGAGCGGCGCAGTCTACGTCGCCCTCGGCGTGGTCGCGGCGGTGGCGCACCGACCCGAACCGGCCTGAGCGCGGCCGTCGCTTTGACTTTTCGGAGTCCCAAAATCCATTCTTCGGCAGAGATGGACGACGACCTGAGGCTCACGAAGTCCGAACGGGAGACGCTGAAGGCCGTCTACCGCCTCACGAAGGGCGACGAGGCGGCCCACACCGGCGACCTCGCCGAGCGCCTCGACGTCAGCCCCTCCACCGTCACCACGACGGTGAAGCGCCTCGCCGACCGTGGGCTGGTCGAGCACCGCTTGTACAAAGGCGTCGAGCTCACGAAGCGAGGTCGGCGTGAGGCTGTCGGCGCCATCCGCCGCCACCGGATCGTCGAGCGGTTCCTGTCGGACATGCTCGGCTACGCGTGGAACGAGGCCGACCGGCTCGCCACGTCGTTCGAGCACGAGTTGCCCCAGGAGGTCGAGGACAGGATCTTCATCGCCCTCGACCGCCCGAGCACGTGCCCGCACGGGTTCCCCATCCCTACGCCGGAAACGGACGACCTGCCCGACATGCCTCCGCTGTACGACCTCGAGCCGGGGGACGTGGCCGTCGTGGCGGTGCCGGGCTCGACCGACCCGGACGTCGTCGCCTTTCTGGACACCCTCGGCCTTCGCCCCGGTGGACGCGTCGAAGTGCGGGAGAAGCACCCCTTCGACGGCCCGCTGGTGTTGCGCGTCGACGGCAAGGACCGCACGCTCGGCCGCACCGTCGCCCAGCAAGTCTTCGTCCAACGCATCGCCTGACTCGAATGTTGGATGGAAACGGGCGCTATGGCGCCCGTTTCTCCCCGGAATTCGGGGCGTGACCCGGACAAGATGGCGTGATGCAGGCGCGGGCAGCACGCGTGTGGTTGGCGTACCAGGCGGCGACGTGGTTCGCGTTCCAGATGTCGGCCACCGTGACGATGGTGTACCTCATCACGCGGCTCGAGCTCAACGCGCTGGAGCTCACGTTCGTCGGCACGGTGCTCGAGGTGACGGTGACGCTGTGCGAGATCCCGACGGGCGTGCTGGCGGACACCGTGAGCCGCAAGCTCTCGGTCGTCATCGGCGTCGCGCTGCTCGGCTGCGGCTTCCTGCTCTACGCCGTGCCTTCCTATCCCGTGATCCTGTTGGCGCAGGTCGTGTGGGCAGTGGGCTACACGTTCACCAGCGGCGCTGACGTTGCGTGGATCACCGACGAGGTGGGCGAGGAAGCGGCACGACCCCTGTACGTGCGCGGCGCACAGGCTCGCCAAGCGGCGATCTTCGCCGGCATCCTCGTCGGTGCAGCACTCGGTGCGATCGCGCTGTGGCTGGCGATCATCGTCGGTGCACTCCTGCAGCTCCTCAACGCCGTTTGGCTGTGGTTCCTCATGCCGGAGACCGCGTTCGTGCGCGCGGATCCCGCATTGCGCACCGAGCGCGGCGTCGACGATGAAGCGGACCGTGACCGAAGCGATCGGAACGGTTCGAACCCACCCGACGCTGCTCGTGACGCTCGGCGTCGTGGCGCTCATCGGCCTCGCCTCGGAGGGATTCGACCGCCTGTGGACCCTGCACATCCTCGACGACATCGGTGTTCCCGAGGTCGGCAACGTTGCACCCGTCGTGTGGATCGCCGGGCTCCAGGCGCTCGGGTTGTTGTGCGCCGTCGCGCTCACCGAGATCGTGCGCCGTCGCGCCGACCTCGACAGCGACCACGGCGTCGAGCGCACCGCGAGCGCGGTGGTCGTCGGCATGATCGTCGCCGTCGTCGCGTTCGGTCTCAGCCGCTCGTTCTGGTTCGCCACGATCTCGCTGTGCGCAGCGGCCGCGGTATGGGAGGTGAGTGAGCCCGTGCTCGCCGCGTGGGTCAACCGTGGTCTCGACCCCCGAACGCGCGCAACGGTCAACTCGCTCGCCAGCCAAGCGCACGCGGTGGGTGAGGTCGCGGGGGGACCGACCTTCGGGACCATCGCGGTACTGACGTCGACACCGACGGCGCTGGTGTGCGCGGGACTCGTGCAGGTGCCCTCGGTCGTGCTGCTCGCCCGGCGACGCCGGACCGCGGTGCGCGTCACCGGTACGGTGCCCGCCGATGCTGCTGCTACTGAGTGAGCGCGCCTTCGCCGCCTACGCCGACCGCATCAACGCCGCTGTGCCGCACGTGCAGTTCATCCGCATGCAACAGGATGGCGACCTGGTCCTCGACGACCGCACCATCCCGTGGGAGGAGGCGGAGCCGAACGTCGCGTGGCTGACCTCGGATTTCTTCGACGGCGGCCCGGTTCGCAAGTTCTTCCGTCTCGCGCTGAACACCAGACCACGGTGGCTCCAGAGCTCCGGGGCGGGCACGGATCATCCCGTGTTCCAGATGCTGACCGACGGCGGTACGAGGCTCACGACGTCGCACGTGACGGGCATCCCGATCGCGGAGTACATCGTGCGCGCCGTGCTCGATCACTTCCAGCAAGCATCCGCGTGGACCGAAGAACGAACTGCTCGTCGATGGCAGCCACATGACTTCCGCGAGGTCCACGGGACGACATGGGTCATCGTCGGTCTCGGGCACATCGGCACCGAGGTCGCAATACGCGCCAAGGCATTCGGTACCACGGTCATCGGCGTGCGACATTCACCGAACGGACAGGAACCGGTCGACGAGTGCGTACGCCCGGCCGCGCTCGACGCGTGCTTGCCGCGCGCGGACGTCGTCGTCCTCGCGGCGCCCGGCGGCGCCGAGACCCGGCATCTCATCGACAGTTCGCGGCTCGCGTTGTTCCGGCCTGGGTCGGTGCTCGTGAACATCGGTCGTGGCTCGCTGGTGGACGAGAGCGCGTTGCGAACCGCGCTCGACCGGGGCGTACCCGAGGTCGCGATCCTCGACGTGACCGACGAGGAACCGCCACCTGAGCGCAGCTGGCTGTGGGACCATCCGCGTGTCGTCCTCACACCGCACTCTTCCGCAGGCGGCACCGGCCGTTACGAGCGGGCGGCCAGCGCGTTCATCGCGAACTTGACGCGGTGGGAGAACGGCGAACCGCTCGCCTACGAGGTGACTGCGGGCGACAGCTGAGGAACTCGGCTGTAGCGCCGGCCCACGGTCCGCACCAGCAACAGCCCGATGAACGACAGGATCGCGGCCACGCCGAATGCCCAACGTTCGCTCGACAGCGAGACGATGATGCCGAGCAGGAACGCGCCGAGTCCGGCCGAGATGTCGAACGCGAGCGTGAACGTGGCGACCGCTTGGCTTCTCTCGGACTCCGGCGTGCCGTCGATCACGAGCGGGAACAACGCCGGATAGAGCAGTGACACACCCATCGCGTACACGAACGTCGAGACGTACAGCCCGGTCACGCTCATCCAGAGGCACATCGTCATCAGCCCCACCGATTGCAGCGCAAGAGCGATGGAGGCGCCGCGGCGCGATCCCAATCGATCAGGCAGGCGTGCGCCGAAGATGCGCACCACCAGCACGGCGAACGCGTACTCGGCGAACACGAGCCCTGCGCCACTCAACCCGAGGTCGGTGACGTACAGAGGAACGAATGCGGCGAACCCTGCGTACCCGGTTGTCGACAGCATCAGGATCAGGCCTGGACGCAATGCGGCGGGATGGAGCAAGTGGCGGCGACCCGAGGCCGGCTCGGGCGCGACCGACGGTCGGGCGGTCGGCATCCGTGTGCCGAGCAGTACAGCGGCGAAGCAGAACGCGCCGCCCAGGTACCACGCCGCGTTCACACCCCAGTGTGTGCGAGCCAGTTCGCCGAGTATCGGCCCAACCGCCAGTCCGCCGTACACGGCAACCGAGAAGTACGACGCCGCCTCGCCCCGGCGCGACGGCGGCGCGAGATCCTGAGCCGCCGTCGCCGCGCCGACGAACATGGCGGCCTCGCCGACGCCGGTCAGCAGACGCATGCCGATGAGGATCGGAAGGCTCGTGGCGAGCACGTAGCCGAACATCGAGATGCCGGCGATCGAGGCGCCACCGAGCACGAGCAGCTTCCGTCCCCTGGAATCGCCCAGGTGGCCGACGGCCGGTCGCAGCGCCGCGGCCGAGATGGCGAAGGCGCCGACGGACAGCCCCACCGCGGTGCCGCCTCCCCCGAGCGAGTCCTCGACGAACCGGGGCAGCACCGGCGCGACGATGCCGATGGCAATGAAGTAGCAGAGCGCCGATCCTGTGACCTCGACGAAGGCGGGCGTCAGCAGGCGCTCGCGTTCGTCCATCCGTGCATCCTCGCAATGTCCCCCCGCCAACTCCAACCTCGTTGTACTGTCGAACAGGTGTTTGGTCTGACGGAACAGCAGCGCGCTGCGGTCGCGCACGACAGTGGGCACCTCCTGATCGTGGCGGGCGCCGGCAGCGGCAAGACCACGACGCTGGCCTCCCGAGTTGCGGCGCTGGTCGAGCGGCGGCGTGCCCCCCGAGCGGATCCTGTTGCTCACGTTCAGCCGGCGCGCCGCCGCCGAACTGCTACGCAGGGCCGAAGCCGAAGCGGGCCGCGATGTCGCCCGCCGCACGTGGGGTGGCACGTTCCACGGGGTCGCCAACCGGCTGCTGCGCCGGCACGGTTGGGCGCTCGGGCTCGATCCCGCGTTCACCGTGCTCGATCAAGCAGACACCGCCGACCTGTTGGCGCTGGTGCGCGCCGACCTGTCCGAAACGCCAGACGCCACCCGCCGCCGCGCCAAGAAGGACACGATGGCTGCCATCCTGAGCCGCGTCGTCAACACGTCGACGCCGCTGTCGCAAGTGCTGCGCGACTCCTTCCCGTGGTGCGTCGAAGAACGCCAGGAGTTGCGCGCGACCTTCGAGGCCTACCGGGCCCGCAAACGCGCCGCGCACGTCCTCGACTACGACGACCTGCTGCTCGGATGGTCGTCACTCCTGCAATCGTCCGCGGCGCCGGCGTTGCGGGCGCAGTTCGACCACGTGCTCGTCGACGAGTACCAGGACACGAACACGCAGCAGGCCGACCTTCTCCATGCGCTAGCGACCGGAGGGGCGGCCATCACCGCGGTCGGTGACGACGCACAAGCGATCTACGGCTTTCGCAACGCCACCCAACGCAACATCCTGGAGTTCCCCGAGCGCTTCGGCGCGCGACGTCGTCGTGCTCGACCGCAACCATCGGTCGACGCCGGCAATCTTGCGCACCACCAACGCGGTCATGGCCGAGGCAGCAGCAGAGCACAAGCACGACAAGGCCTTGTGGTCGACGCGTTCCGACGGACCAGCACCGGCGCTGGTGTCGTGCGCCGACGAGGGTGCGCAATCGGCGGCCGTGTGCGGACGAATCGTCGACGAGTACGAGCGCGGCGTGGCCTTGCACGACCAAGCCGTGCTGTTCCGCGCCGCGCACCACAGCGACCTACTCGAGCTCGAGCTCACCGCCCGCCGCATTCCGTACGTCAAGTTCGGCGGGCTCCGGTTCCTCGAGGCCGCACACGTGAAGGACCTGCTGTGCCTGTTGCGCATCGTCGCGAACCCGAGTGACGAGCTGGCGTGGTTCCGCGTGCTGCAGCTCGTCGACGGCATCGGTCCCGCGACCGCGCGCCGGCTCGCATCGACAGGCGCGAACCTGTCCGCAGGCGCACTGCCCGAAGCCGGTGATGCCTTGCTGATCACAGTCACCGACGCGCGGCGCCTCGATCGCGAGGCCGGGCCCGGTGCCGTCGTCGAACGAGTGCGAACGTGGCTCGACGATCGGGTCGATGCCCGCTATCGCAATGCATCGGCGCGACTGGCGGACCTCGAGGAGCTGGGCAAGGCCGCGTCGCAGGCGCCGAGCCTCGAGCGGTTCCTGACGGAGTTGGTCCTCGATCCGCCGTCCGCCACCGGCGAGCTGGCGGGACCGCCGCACCTCGACGACGACTACCTGACGCTTTCGACGATCCACTCCGCCAAGGGCGGCGAGTGGCAGTGCGTCCACGTCATCCACGTGACCGACGGCAACCTGCCGTCCGACATGGCCACTGGTGACGACGCGGCCATCGAAGAGGAGCGTCGGCTGCTCTACGTCGCGATGACGCGCGCACGGGACCGCCTGTGGTGCTACCTGCCGCTGCGTTATCACACGGGCCTCGGACGGGCGCGGCTGAGCGACCGCCACGTCTTCGGACAACGCAGCCGGTTCCTCACCGACGCGGTGGTCGCGACGATGACTCACGAGGGAGATGCGCGTGCTTGCGACGACCTTCAGCCGGCAGCCGGTGCGCCAACGAGCGCAGTCGACGAGCCGCTCGCCGACGTCGACGCATTGGTGAGCTCGCTGCTCGATTGAGCGGCGCGTCGAACGAGCCCACGCTCACCGGACAGAACAAGGTACTCGACGTTGTGGAGATGTGAGACCTCCCCCACGCGTTCGCCTCGCGGGTTGTACACACCGATCTGAGCGCCGACGTAACGACGGGAATCGAACGCGATCACTTCGACATGGCCGCGCGGCCGGCACCATGCCTGCAGCTCCTCGATGTCGACCCATCCCTCATTCGAGCACGAGACCACCAACAGGTCGGTGTCCAAGTCCTCGATCACCTTGTGCAACGCGTCGGGCATGGTGCGTCGCGAGTTGAAACGGATCGCGTAGATGGATCACGGAGGTCGTTGCGCTTGCACGCGACGCCGTAGTGTGACGGCGCGTCCCAGGCGACCAACGTCTCCCAGACGTGGTAGTTGGCGGTGTAGCGGTGCTGGTTGTAGGGCGGATCGAGATAGGCGAGATCGAAGTGCTTTCGCCTTGCCGCTACCTCGCAGGCGTCGCCGTGCATCGCATGCCCGCGGCCGGGAAGCAGTGACGGCAGGCGGAGCTCGAGCACCTGTTGCGAGCGAGGTGCCCATTGCTTGACGAACGCCATCTGCACACCTGTGGTGGAGTCGACTCGATCGGCGGCCTCGATCAGGCTCGTGAGGAGGATCGGCTCGTACCGATGCCCCCGCCACTCGCGATCGATGGCGTCTCGGATCGCGTCCACGCGTGCGGCATTCTGCGGCCGTAAGTAGCGCGCCTTGCCCGAGAAGACTTCAGTCACGTACCCCGGCTGCGGCGCGAGCGCGTCGAGCCGGGTGATCAGGCGTGCAAGCTCGCCGTGGTCGACGGCATCCGCGTCCGTCGCGATGTAGCACTGGCCGAACGCTGCCGCGTACCGAGCGCTGTCGACTGCGGTGACCTCGATCCCGCACGACTTGAAGGCTTGCGCGACCCGCGTCGTGCCCGTGAACAGATCGAGCGCAGTGCGCGCGCCCGACGCGTGCGCGATCGCAGTGAGCGCAGGCACCAGACGACGCTTCGACCCGAGGTACTTGATCACCGACCGAAACGTTACGAGCCAGGACCGATCCATTGGTGGCTTCTAGGGATCGCCCGTGCATTGACGTGTCGTTTTGACACGCAGACGCACGTGCGACACCGACATGAGTCACGGATCGCTGACGAGTAGCGGTCAGGCGGTGTCGCCGACGATGCGTCGGAGATCGTCGTCGGTGATCGTTCCCCGGTCGCGCGGCGGGCCGTTCGGGTGCTCGACCGCGCAGACATCGCACGCCGGATAACGCCGGCCGTCGGCCGCTTCCACCGTCGTGACGGCGGGCTGTTCCAAGCAGATCCAGCACCGCTCGACGAGCACGGCTCAAAGACTACGACGCATCGGAGCCGAGGTCACCATCCTGTGACGAACCGATTCCGAGCCGCGTGGCGACCGGGGTTCGGATGGCCGATCATGTACGGTCGAGTGGCCGCCGGAGAACACTTGAGCACGCTCCCCCGACGCGACCTCGTCGCCGGCGCATCAGCGGTCGCGGCGGTTCAGCAAACTAGAGTCGAAGCACACGATGACCGCTCCCAGCGCCCCGTCCGGTGCGGCAACGCCCGCTCTGTCCGTGCCGCCAGCGAAGGTCCACTTCCCACCCGAGGACCGCGCCGACATCCTTCGACGCATCGACGAGGCTCTCACCACGGGACAGCTCACACTTGGAGAGATCGGCCGCGAGCTCGAGGAGCGCTTCGCAGCCCACCATGGTTCCAAGCACGCGGTGGCGGTCAACTCCGGAACCAGCGCGATCGAGATCCCGTTGCGGAGCATGGCAGCCCTCGGACAGTCGGTCGACGGTCGCGAGGTCCTCGTCCCGGCCAACACGTTCTTCGCCACGGCTGCCGCGGTCGTCGCCGCTGGAGCACGACCGAAGTTCGTTGATTGCGACCCCGCCACGATGGCAGTCGATCCGAGTGACGTCGCTGGCGCCATCGGACCCGACACGGCCGGGCTCGTGGTCGTGCACATCGGCGGTCTCGTGACGCCCGCCATCCACGAGCTTCGCCACTTGTGCGACGAGCGTGGGATCTTCCTCTTCGAAGACGCGGCGCATGCACACGGATCGTCGCTCGATGACCGCATGGCCGGCACGTTCGGCATCGCCGGCTCGTTCAGCTTCTACCCCACGAAAGTGATGGCCGGCGGCGAGGGCGGCATCATCCTCACCGACGACGACACCATCGCAGACGAAGCGCGCATCTACCGCGACCAAGGCAAGGCGAGCTTCACCGCGAACGTCCACACCCACCTCGGTTACAACTGGCGGATGAGCGAGCCGCACGCGGCGATCGCGCTCAGCCAACTCGGCCGGCTCGACGAGTTCATCGCACACCGTCAGCGCATCGCCAAGATCTACGACGACGGGTTGGCTCAGCTTCCGCTCACGTCGCTCGACGTCCCCACAGGCGCGGTGTGCAACTACTACAAGTACATCGCCTTCCTGCCCGACGGCGTCGACCGATCCGAGCTCAGGCAGCTGATGCGACAGGACTACGGCGTCGGCCTGTCCGGCGAGGTGTACGAGCTCCCGTTGCACGCGCAACCAGTGTTCGCGCCGTGGGTCGACCGGCCGCTGCCCGGCGCCGAGCAACTCTGCGCGTCACACATCTGCCTGCCGGTGTCAGCCGTGATGACGGACGAACAAGCTGCACACGTCGTCACGTCGCTCCGCGCCGCACTCGATCGACTCGCTGCCCCCTCGTAGCAAAGGATCCACGTTGCACAGACTCGTCGCCGTCACCGGGGGTTCCGGTTTCATCGGGACGCACGTCGTCGACGCGCTCCTCGATGCCGGTTGCACCGTCCGCGTGCTCGACCCCAAGCCACCGCACCGCGCCGACGCCGAGTGGGTGCCGGTCGACGTGCTCGACACGGACGGCCTCACCACTGCGCTCACGGGATCCGAAGTCATCTTCCACCTCGCCGCGATCGCCGACGTCAACGACGTGATCGTGGATCCGACGCTCACGATCCAGGTCAACACGCTCGGCACGGCGCGCGTACTCGAGGCCGCACGGCGAGCCGAAGCAGGGAGAGTCGTGCTCGCGTCGACGGTGTGGGTGTACGCCGCGACCACGGCTGACGTCGTCGACGAGAACACGACGTTCGACCCGAACACCGATCGCCACCTGTACGTGACATCGAAGGTGGCTGCCGAGATGGCGTGCCGCGACTACCACACGCTCTACGGGCGGCCGTACACGATCCTGCGATATGGCATCCCCTACGGGCCGCGCATGCGTGACAACTGTGTCGTGGCCGCGTTCCTGAAGCGATGCCTGCGCGGCGAACCGCTGCGCATCGATGGTGACGGGAGCCAGCAACGCTTCTTCGTCTACGTGGAAGACCTCGCGCAGGCACATGTGAGAGCGCTCGACGACGTGGCGGCGAACGAGACGTTCAACATCGAGGGAGCCTCTCCCGTCAGCATCCGAGAGATCGCGGAATCGGTGTGCTCACTGGTCGGTTCGGGCTCCGTCGAGTTCGGACCGGCGCGCCCCGGCGATCTCAAGGCTCGGGTCGTCTCGAACGACAAGGCGCGCGACGTGCTCGGCTGGCAGCCGGCGACCACGTTCACGCAGGGACTCGCCCGCACCTACGCGTGGTACCAGGCGCTCGAAGCGGCGGAAGCGAGCGAGCGCGCTGCCACGGCACAGCCGCGCCACGTCGGGTTGACCGAGGAGTAGCCGGTGCTTCCTGACTCCGACCGGCCTGGAAGCACCCGCCGCATAGCGGTCGTTCCCGCGTACAACGAGGAACCCACCGTCGCGCAGGTGCTCGACAAGCTGAGCTACTTCGTCGACGAGCTCGTCGTCGTCGACGATGGCTCGACGGATCGCACGCGGGACGAGATCGAAGCGTGGCTGCCGCGGCACGACCATGCCGCGGCTCCTTTGCTTCGACGAGAACCAAGGCATGTCGGCCGCCTACTACCTCGCGTTCACCGACCTTCGCCGGCGAATGCGCGATGGCGAGCTCTCGCCCGACGACCTCGTGTTCACGGTCGATGCGGACGGACAGCACGACCTCGACGTGATCGACGACCTGCACCGGCGCGCGGTCGACGAGAAGCTCGACGCCCTGCTCGTTCGTCGGGACCTGTCGACGTACCCGCCGTACAAGCAAGCGGGCAATGGACTGCTCTCGGCGTGGGCAACGCTGTGGGCAGGTCACCGTCTGCACGACGTCGAGTCCGGTTACCGCATCTTCCGGCTCGGAGCGCTCGCCGACGCGCTCGACGTACTACCGCGGGTACAAGTACTCGGAGACGGTCGAAGTGGCGGTTGTGCTCTGCCGGCTCGGCTACCGCGTGCGCAACGACGTGCTCGTGCCGGTACCCGTGTATCGAAGCCGCACGCGCATGGTGGATGTGTTCATCGATCTTGCTGCGATCCCCATGGCGGCGTTTCGTGTCACGGTGCGACGTCCGCCGGGCAAAGAGGTACCGAGCCTCGCGCCGCCGCTGGCGGTCACGGCCGCAGCCGCGGTGACCGGTCTGGCGACTCTCCGCGGCCTCCTTCGTCGGGCTCAGCACCGGTCGAGGTAGCCGGGCAGACCGAGCAGATCGTCCAGCCGCACCGGTTCGAGACCTTTGGCGCGTAGACCGTCGATGATGAGCGGAAGAGCCGTCAACAGCACCGAGCGATCAGCGTCGACGCTGCCGTCGAGGCCGTCGTGCAGCAGGATGATCGACCCCGGACGCGCTCGGTCCACGATGCGGTCGGCTACGACCCTTCCATCGCGCTCGACCCAGTCCTTGGCCGAGGTATCCCAGGTCACTGCATGCATGCCCTCGGCCCGGACCTGTGCGAGCATGAACGGCGTGCGCTGACCGTGTGGGGGTCGGAAGAACGCGGGACACTTGCCCACGGCCCGTTGAAAGGCCTCCTGGGTGCGGTCGAGCTCCGGGTAACGAGGATCGAGCCAACGCCAATAGTCATGGTGGTACGAGTGATTCGCGACGAGCTGGCCATCGGCCAGCAGGGCGCGGGTGATGTCCGGGCGCGCATCGATCGCGTTGCCCACCTCGAAGAACGTTCCCTTCACGCCGCGATTGTCGAGAATGCCGGCCACCGACATGGTGTAAGGATCATCTGGCCCGTCATCGAACGTGAGCGCCACCCGCGGCTGCGAGCGGTCACCGTGCGCGATGACGTTGCCGAACCACTCGACGGTGGGATCGTTCGCCCCCACCCACGCCACGAGCCCACCCGCGAGCAGCGCGGTCGCGGTGACGAGCGCGAGGCCGACGCGCCCGAGATCGGCGTGTTCGCGCGGCGCGGCGGCGATCGACACCACACCGACACCGAGGCCGATGATTGCGACGCACCAGAGTCCGGCGACGCGCCCGCCGATGAGCGCGCAGACGGTCAACTCGAGCACGCCGGCGACGACGCCGAGACCGATCGTGCGGCGATCGAGACCCTCGACGTCGGGCATCGCGATGCCGATGCCGACACCGAGCACCGCGGCTATCGGAAGCGTGATCACGCCGCGCAACGTGACCGCGAGCAACGCGCACGCCACTCCTACCGCAATGACGCCGACGGGTACCAGCGCGGCGCGCCGCACCGACAAGGCGCCGGCGCGTGCGGAAATCGCGGCGATCAGCAGCGACGCGGTCGTGACCGAAACCGTGCTGAGCGCGCTGCTGCCCGTAGCCGACGCGAACAACACCGCTCCCAGCGCGGCGATTCCGTGACCAACAGCGATCGAACGGGCCGTCGGCGATGAAGCTGAAGTTCGCGACGGCCATCGCATCGGCCGATGACGGTAGTGCCGAGGCACCGGTCAACTTGCGCGTCGAACGCAGTGGTCGCGTCCGCGAGATCGGTCGTGATCGCGGTCTGGCTCGTGATCCTCGGCTTGCTCCTGCGTCACCGCGAGGTGATCTCGAGCGACACGCTGTCGAACTACATCCACGTGTGGTTCGTGTCCCAACAGCTGTGGCACGGGAACGGCCTGCCGTTCCACATGCCGGTCCTCGCACACGGAAGTGCGCTCGCGTTCCCCTACGCGTTCATCCCTTGGATGGTTGCGGTCCTGCTGTGGCCGCTCATGGGTGAGTGGAGCGTGACCTTCGTGCTCGGTGCCGGCTTCGTGGGGCTGGTGCTGTCTACGTTCTGGACCTTCCCGGAGCTGCGGCGCGGTTGGTGGGCCGTGGCGGTGCTCGTCAATCCCGCCCTCGTCGAAGCCCTGCTCCTCGGGCAGCTGCCGTTCCTGTGGGCGGCAGCGATGCTGATGCTCGCGGTCGGGTGCTGGCGGCGCGATCGGCGGAAGCTCGCGGTCGTCCTCGCCGGGCTCGCGCAGCTCACGCACGCGGCGGTGCTGGTTCCCTTGACTGCGCTGCTCGTCGTCCTGCGCTACCGAGGGGAGCCACACCGGCGGGCATTGGTGGTCGGATGGTTGGTGTCACTCGTTATCTCCCTGCCGGCGGCAGTGCTGGTATTTGCCTCCCCCGTGGCCTCGCAGAACTCGCTGCTCTACACGGTGTGGATCGAGTTCGAGACCGTCGCGCTGCGGTCGCTGGTGTTCCTCGTCCCGATGGCGTTGGTGTCGGTGCAGCGCTCGGGTTGGCGGCGGCGCGCACCCATGGTGCTCGCGGGGGTCATGGTGCTCTCGCAGCTCGTGACCGTCCCGTTCTCCGGGATGGCCGCGGGATGGAGTGCGCTCAATCGGCGGCCGACCAACTCGGTGAGCGCGTTCTCCGAGTCGTCCGCGTTCGTTCCCGGCGCGACGTACCGCGTGCTCGCCTTCGGCGACGCGAAGTACGGCCAGTACTCGATCGTTCGCGCCGGCGGACGGATCGATTCCGAGTTCTTCCCCGAGAGCATGTACCGGCGGAGCTTCCGGGACGAGGCGGCCTATGCCCGGTTCCTCACTCGCCGGCGGGTCGACTACGTGGTAGTCGACCCTCGGTACCGGAAGTTCAGGACGAACGAACAGGAGCTGCTCGACGACCTGGCGTGGGGCGGTTCCAGCTGCGTCAACGGCGTCGCGGTGCAACCGGTCGACACGAACGCCGCGTACCAGGTGTACCGGGTGACGAGGAGTTGTTCCCGCTAGGAGCCCGCTATGGGCGGGCCGGCACCGACTGCAGGACGTCGTCGACGAATTCCTGGACACCCTGCTCGATGCGGTCACGCCGGAACTGACGGCGGCCGACGACGCGAGCGCCCTTCGCTTCGAGGATCGCGACCGTCTTGTCGAGCGCCTTCCCCGCGTTGATCGCGTACGTGCAGAACACGGCCACAGGCTTGTGGTCGAGCACCGGCAGGTTCCACAAGCGGGTGGCGCGGCCAGGCCGCTGTCCGAACAGGACGAGCCCGTCGACCCAAGTGCCGACGAACACGAGGTCGGCAACCGAGAGTCGGTGCAGATCCGGATTCGTGACCGGGTACACCGACACCTCGGCACCCGTCGCCGCAACCGCCCCACCGATCAACTCGGCCGCACGACGCGTGTTCCCCGTCATCGACTCGTACAGCACCACCACCCTCACCGCCGGTCGTTCTAGCAGAGGTGTGTGCGCCACCGACCGTCCAGCGTCACCGCGACGCGTCCCCGACACCCCACCACTGCGACTGTCGTGCATTGACACGTCCAGTAGGCGCGTCAATGCACGATGGTCGGGCGTCAAGCGGCGGAACGACGGCGTCGGACTCGGCGCGTCCGCTCGATGACTTCGAGCACCTCGGTCGGTCGTGTCGTGACGTGCGCGTATGTGAACCGGAGTGGTACGAGTCCCGCCGCGACGGCCTGGGCGTCGCGCCATCGATCGCGATCGAAGTCGGCAACTCTCGTGTGCCAGCGTCGCCCGTCGAACTCGAGGATGATGCCTTCGTCGGGGAGATAGCGGTCGACCCGTCCTCGGCCACGATCGAGCCAAGCGAAGCTCGCCTCGACTTCCACACGAGGCTTGCCCTGGAGCCGGCGAACAATGCGGTCGGCGCGCCGCTCGAGCTCACTCGCGGGCGGGACGAAACCCTCGGCACGCCGGTCCGCGATCAGCGGCCGCATGACTCGCATGCCAGCGCGACGAGTGTCCTCGTAGAACGCAAGTCGCTCGTCGAGCTCGTCGACTGTGATCCGTCTCGCCACAAGCAGGTCGTCGACGGTGCGCTCGAGCCGGTCGATGGTGACTCTCGACGCGATGTCGAAGAGCGTCTGCGCCGGCGTCGTGATCGCAAGACCATCGACATTGGTCAAAGCAGGCTTCTCGTACCGGCGCACCACTGCGATTGCACTTCGGGCGTTTCCGGTCGGGCCGACGACGATCTCCGGACGTCCTGGTGCGAAACCGGCGAACGCCAGAAGATGAGCAGCGGCCAAACCCCCGAGTGCCGCGCCAGGCGTACCGAGAACGGCGGCCCAGCACTGCCGGTGAAAGCTGCCCGGATACGAAGCGAGCGCGTACACAGCCGCATCGAGCCGGAGGAACTGGCCCGTGCGTATCCGTGTGGCGAGCATCTCGTCGGATCCGCCGGTTCGAATGAGTTGCGCATGGCTGAACGCGCCGCACTGCCGTCGAGCCAACATCTCGATGCGGCGGTCGAAGGAATGGTCGAACATGAGCGCCATCCTGCCGACAGGGTGTGACATCGAGCCGGGCTCGGCTCCCCACAGCCGACCATCGTGCATTGACTCAGCCGGTAGACGTGTCAATGCACGATGGTTGCCGCGGACTGACGTGCGAGCGCCGGGTTCTAACCTCGGCCCCTGTCTGAGGAAGCTAATGGGGGTGCGGATGACAGACATGGCGGTCGAGGAGACCGAGATCGAGGGCCTCGTGGTCATAACGATGAAGCAGGTCGAGGACGACCGGGGCGTGGTGCGTGAGTTCTACCGTGAGTCCGCCTGGACGGAGATGGGTTTGCCGTCGCTCGGGCCGTGGCTGCAGGTGAACATCACGGAGACGAAGCCGGGTGCGGTGCGGGGACTGCACGGCGAGCAGATCTACAAGTTGGTCGCGGTAGCGAGCGGTGAAGCGTTCGGCGCGTATGTGGACGCGCGCACCGAGTCGCCGACGTACGGGCAGGTGGCCACGGTGCGTCTGACGGCCGGAAAGCAGGTGCTCGTTCCGAAGGGCGTCTGCAACGGCTTCCAATCGCTCGGCGACGCACCCACGCAGTACCTGTACTGCTTCGACAACGAATGGGTTCCGGGCATGGCGGGAACTGCGGTCAATCCTCTCGATCCCGCACTCGGTATCGAGTGGCCGCTGCCGGTCGACGTCGACGATCGTTCACAGATCTCCGAGAAGGACGCCACGCTTCCTGCGTTCAAGACACTCTGACGCTACGAGAGGCCCAGCACCCGGGTGACGCCGTGGTCGCGTCCGGCCGTGTAGCCACCATCGACGGCGATCGCCTGCCCGCTCACGAACGACGCATCGGACGAGAGCAAGAAGGCGGCGACGGCGGCGATCTCATCGGGACGGCCGAAGCGGCGCAGCGCGTGCTCTTCGATGATCAGCCTGCGTGACTCCTCCATGCCCTCCATCCCGAAGATGCCTTCGGTCATCGGCGTGTCGATGAAGCCGGGACAGATGGCATTGGCCCGAATGCTGCGAGGTCCGTAGTCGATCGCCATGTTCTTCGTGAGCAACACGACGCCGCCCTTCGACGCGTTGTAGGACGATCCTCCCGCGGTGCCCTCAATGCCCTCGACGCTGGCGATCGTCACGATCGAGCCACGCTCATCGTCCACCGGCTCCTGTTCGAGCATGTGGCGCACCGCGTGCCGGCAGACGAGGAACGTGCCGGTCAGGTTGACCCCGAGCACGCGCTCCCACTCCGGACCGTCGACGAGATGCACCGGCCCGCCGCCGGCAACACCGGCCGCAGTCACGACGCCGTCGATGCGTCCGTGCTCCGCGACGATCCCGTCGATCAACGCGCCGACTGCGGTGTCGTCGCGCACGTCGACGGCACGCGCTCCATCGGCGGCTACATCCGCGCCGACCGCGATGCCGCCGTCGGCCTCGATCCGCCGAACCGTCGCCTGTCCGATGCCCGACGCCGCGCCGGTGACCAGGACGACCTTGCCCGCCAGCTTCCCTTCGGCTCCAGCCATCCCCGTATTGTGACCGGCCATGAGATTCGCCCTGTTCTACGAGATCCCTGTCGCACGTCCGTGGGGCCCTGACAGCGAGCGGCAGGCCTACCTCGACACCATCGAACAGGTCATAGCCGGCGAACGTGCCGGCTTCGACGCGATCTGGACCGTCGAACACCACTTCCTCGAGGAGTACAGCCACTGCTCGAACCCTGAGGTCCTGTACGGCGCGATCGCGGCGAAGACGGAGCGCATCCGTATCGGCTACGGCGTGCGGCTCATGCCGAAGCCGTACAACCATCCGGTGCGCACTGCCGAATCCGTGGCGGTGCTCGACCTGATCTCCGGCGGCCGAGTCGACTTCGGGACGGGACGGTCCGCCACCCGCCCCGAGCTCGAGGGCTTCGGCATCGATCCTCACGAGACCCGCGGCATGTGGAAGGAGGCGATCGAGCACGTCGTCGGCTGCTGGACGAACGACGAGTACGAGTTCGCCGGCGAGCACTGGCAGATGCCCAGGCGCCGCGTCCTGCCGAAGCCGATGCAGAAGCCGCACCCGCCGTTGTGGGGCGCGACGTCGAGTCCGGACGGCCATCGCCAAGTCGGCGAGCTCGGTCTCGGTCTCTGCTCGTTCGCCGTGGGCGTTCCGCCCGAGCAGGTCAAGGCCAGCATCGACATCTACCGAGAAGGCGTTGCGAATTGCACGCAGCCTGTCGGCGCGTACGTTCACAACGAAGCCGCGACGTTCACCATGGTGTTGTGCGCGCCGACACGCGAGGAAGCGTGGGAGAACGCGCGCGAGTCGTTCGAGTGGTATCCGAGGAAGGGGGCGCGCCTCATCGCCTCAGTGGCGGACTGGATGGCGGAGAAGCAGGAGGACCTCGGTAACTACGCCTACGCGGGCGACATGAAGCGCGTGGACCGCGAAGGCTCACTCGACCTGCTCAGCCTCGAGTACCTCGCCGAGTCCGGTGCGTCGGCCGTCGGGACTCCCGACGATTGTCTCGAAGCATGCAAGCGCTACGAAGAAGCAGGCGTCGAGCTGCTGCTGTGCCTCGTGAACCCCTACAAGATCCCGCATGACAAGGTCATGCAGACCATCGACCTGATCGGAAAGCACGTCATCCCCGAGTTCAGGTGACGAGTCACTCGCGCTACATCGCGCGCCCAGGTTCCACCAGCTCCTTCGCCAGCTCGTCGGCGGCGCGCAACAGCCCGTCGCGGTCGAACGCGAGCAACACCGCGATGACGCGGTCGACGCCGAGGTCGCGGTAGCGCGACAACGCGTCGCGATCCGCACCCTTGAAGTACGGGCACACACTGATCTCGATCTCGTCTCGTGACCGTCCGCGGGCCTCGAGCAACCGGTCGAGGTTCGCCAGCGCATCCGGGACTTCTTCGGGCGTCCGATTGAACCCGTACCATCCCTGCCCGAGATCCGCGACTCGCTGCAGCGCCGCCGTCGTCTCGCCCCCGAAGTGGATCGGGGGATGCGGTTGCTGCACCGGCTTCGGGTACAACCGGCACGCCGGAAGTTCGTAGTACTCACCCTTGAACGACGCCGTTTCCTTCGTCCACAGCTCCTTCATGACTTCGAGATGCTCACGAGTCCTCGGGCCGCGATGCTCGAACGGCATGGCGAGAGCCTCGAACTCCTCACGCAGCCAGCCGACACCGACGCCGAAGTCGACGCGTCCTCCCGACAGCACGTCGACATCGGCGACCTGCTTCGCGGTGTACACGGGGTTGCGCTGAGGAACGAGGCAGATGCCGGTGCCGAGCCGGACGTTGTCCGTGACCGCGGCGAGATACGACAGGGCCGTCAGCGGTTCGAGCAGGCCAGTGTCGCCGCCGCCTGGGAACCTCCCGTCGTCGGCGTACGGGTAGTGGCTCGCGTAGTCGTCGAACAAGACGATGTGCTCCGCGACCCACACAGACTCGAACCCGCGCTCTTCGAGCGCGGTCCCGAGCGTACGCAGGAAATCCGGATTGGCGTTGAGCGTCCCGATCGGGACGAAGGCTCCGACTTTCACGGGCCGGAAGCTACTGCGCCATGCGCACGATGGCGTCGACGGAGCGATCGACGTCGTCTTCGGTCGTCGACCAGTTCGACACCGAGATGCGGGCGAGTCGCATACCGTTCCACGTCGTCCCGCCGAACCAGCACGTGCCCTCGCGCTGCACTGCGTCGATCACGCGGTCGGTCGCGGCGGGGTCGCCGAACCGCACGAGGACCTGATTGAGGACGACGTCGTTCACGACCTCGAAGCCGTCGACGGCGTCGAGTTGCTTCGCAAACCTGCGGGCGAGTGCGCAACACCGGTCGACGAGGTCCGCGACGCCGGATCGCCCGAGTGACTGCAGCGCGGCCCACACTGCGAACCCGCGGGCGCGGCGCGACGACTCGAGCACCAAGTCCGACGGCCCCGGTGTGCCCGTGAGGCTCTGGCCGGTGAGGTAGGCCGCCGTGTAGCTCATGGCGTTGCGGTGCACCTCGGGATGCGCGCAGAACGCGAAGCCGGAGTCGTACGGCACGTTGAGCCACTTGTGGCCGTCGCACGCCCACGAGTCCGCCAGGTGGATGCCGTCGACGAGGTGCCGCGTCGACGGGCTGGCAGCAGCCCACAGGCCGAACGCACCGTCGACGTGCACCCACGCGCCGACGGACCGCGCCGCCTCACAGATCGTCCGCAAGTCGTCGCAGGCGCCCGTGTTCACGTTGCCCGACTGCGCGCATACGATCGTCGGCGCGTCATGGTCTTCGGCGAGCGCCGCGGCCAACGCATCCGGCCGCATCGCGCCGTTGCCGTCCGCAGGCACCTCGACCACGGAGCCTGCGCCCAGTCCGATGAACCGCAGGGTCCGATCGAGCGTGCCGTGCCGCTCCGCGCCGGCGACCACCCGCACGCGAGGCGCCCCGATCAAACCGTCCCGCTCGACGTCCCACCCCGCGCCGCGCAGTATGTGCTGGCGCGCTGCCAGCAGCCCGACGGTGTTGGCGGCCTGCCCGCCGGTCACGAAACCGACGGTGGCGTGTTCCGGGATGCCGAGGAGGTCCTTCAGCCAGACACCGGCGGCCTCTTCGGCGACCGCGGCCGCCGGCGAGGACACCGCGTTGAAGCCCACCTGATCCCAACCCGTGGCCAGCAGATCCGCACACACGGCGGCGTCGACCGATCCTCCGATCACGAAGCCGAAGAAGCGCGGCCCCGCGGTCGCGACCAGCCCCGGCGTCGCGGCTCGCTGCAACTCGTCGAGGACCACGCCAGGGTCGACGGGGTCCGCAGGTAGCGGTCGGTTGAACGCGGCTCGCAACTGGTCGAGGTCGATCATCGGATGCACCCGCGCGTCCGCGAGGCCGGCGCGGTAGTCGGCGATCGCACCGGCCGTGCGCCGGATCAGGTCCGGCAGGGCTTCCTCAGACGATGACGCTGCGGATCACCTCGCCCGCTTGCATGGCCCGGAAGGCGTCGTTCACCTCGTCGATCTTGATGCGCCGCGACACCATCGAACCGATGTCGAGCCGGCCGGTCTCGACCAGGTCGACGAACTTGGGGAAGTCGCGCCGCACCTGCGCCGAGCCATACAGGCAGCCGAGCATCTTCTTCTCCTCGTAGAACAACTGCATCGCGGAGAAGGTCACAGTGTCCTCGATGCGCGGCATGCCGACGACCACCACCGTGCCGCCGCGTCGCGCCGTGTTGTACGCCTGGAGGATCGTCTCCGGCAGCCCGATGACCTCGAACGCATAGTCGGCACCGCGTCCGCCGGTCGCGTCCTTGACCTGCTGGATCGGATCGCCTTGCGCCGGGTCGACGAGGTCGGTGGCACCCAACTGCTCCGCCGTCTTGCGCTTCAGCTCCACTGGATCGACGGCGAAGATGCGCGACGCGCCCGCGATGCGAGCACCCTGGACCACGGACTGACCCACACCACCACAGCCGATGACGGCGACAGTGGAGCCGGGCTGCACCCTCGCCGTCAGCAACGCGGCGCCGACACCGGTCGTCACGCCACATCCGATGAGGGCGAGCTGTTCGCTCGGCAGGTCGGTGTCGATCTTCACAAGCGACATCTCGTGCGTCGTCATCAGATCGGAGAAGGTGCCGAGTCCGGTCATGCCGAACACGCCCGACCCGTCCTCGCGCAGGGCACGAGCCGCGGTCATCATTCCCACGGACTCCTCGCAGAGGTTCGACTGCTCGTGCAGACAGTGGAAGCAGTTGCCGCACGCCGGGATGAACGACGCGATCACACGGTCACCCTTGCGAACGCGGCTCACCTCGGGGCCGGTCTCGAGCACGGTGCCTGCGCCCTCGTGACCGAGGATCAGCGGCACCGGCATCGGTACACCGCCGGTCTGCACCGTCAGGTCCGAGTGGCAGACGCCGCTGGCGTCGATCTGCACCCGGACGTCACGCGGGCCGAGCGGCGGCTCCCGCAGCTCCTCGATGACGAGCGGCTCGTTGTACCCGTTCAGGACGGCAGCCCGCATGGATCCTCCCTGTGTCGTTGTGGCGAAGGCCAGCCAGCGTACCGGCGGGTCGTCGAAGTTGCAGATGGGCCGGGCGGCTAGCGCGGGTTCGCCGTTCGCGGCAGGATGACGACAGCGAGCGGCAAGCCACACAGAACACGATGCTCGGGGGAGGAACCAGTGAAGGTTTCCATCGCAGTCAACGGCGTGACCAACGAGCATGACGTCGAACCGCGTCTGTTGCTCGTGCACTACCTGCGAGACGTGGTCGGGCTCACCGGCACGAACGTGGGTTGTGACACGTCCTCGTGTGGAGCGTGCACCGTTCACCTCGACGGCGAATCGGTGAAGTCCTGCACCGTGCTCGCCGCGCAGGCGGACGGTACGGCGGTGAAGACGATCGAAGGACTTGCGACCGACGGTCACCTCCATCCGATGCAGGCCGCCTTCCAGGAGTACCACGGCTTGCAGTGCGGCTTCTGCACGCCCGGCATGGTCATGGCGGCGGTGTCGCTCGTCGAGGAGGGCAGGGCAACCGACGAAGCGGCCGTTCGGGAAGGACTCGAGGGCAACCTCTGTCGCTGTACCGGCTATCACAACATCGTGAAGGCCGTGCTCGCCGCGGCCGGCGCGGGCGACGCGTCATGAGCCCGGTCGTCGGGACGCCGATGGTCCGCAAGGAGGACCCGCGGCTGCTCACCGGCGAGGCGCGCTTTGTCGACGACCTCGTCATCCCAGGCGCCCGCTACCTCGACATGGTGCGGAGCTCGGAGGCGCACGCCCGCATCACCTCGATCGACACCAGCGCCGCGCTCGACGTGCCCGGAGTCGAGGCCGTCTTCACGGGTGAGGATCTCCGCGACGCGTGGGCGGCACCGATGCCGTGTGCATGGACGGTCACGGAGGACATGAAGAGCCCCGAGCACCTGCCGGTCGCCATCGGCAAGGCGAACTACCAGGGCGACATCGTCGCGGTGGTCGTCGCAAGCTCACGGTACGCGGCACGTGACGGTGCCGACGCGGTGATCGTCGACTACGAGCCGTTGCCGGCCATGGTCGACATCGAGGATGCGGCCAGCGACCGCGTGGTCATCCACGAGGACGCAGGTACCAACAAGTCGTACACGTGGACGCTGATCCCTGATCCGCCCGCTGTCGAGCAGGCGTTCGCATCGGCTGCGCACACGGTCCACGAGCGGTACGTCCAACAACGCCTGATCCCCGAAGCAATGGAGCCGCGCGGTGTCGCGGTCGTGCCGCAACCAATCGGTGGCGATCTGGTCATCTACTCGTCGACACAGGTTCCCCACATCCTCAAGGTGATGATGGCGGTCACCACCGGCATCGACGAGCACAAACTGCGTGTGATCGCACCGTCGGTCGGAGGTGGCTTCGGGTCCAAGCTCGACGTGTATGCGGAGGAGCTCATCGCCGTTGCGGTGGCGCGCAAGCTCGGCGCCCCCGTCCGGTGGACGGAGGATCGCAGCGAGAACGCGGTCGCCACCGTCCAGGGCCGTGGGCAGATCCAGGACATCGAGCTTGCCGCCGACGCCGACGGAAAGATCACCGTGGTCCGGACCAAGCTGCTCGCCGACATGGGCGCCTACCTGCAACTCGTGACGCCCGGCATTCCTCTGCTCGGCGGGTTCCTGTACCACGGTGCATACGACATCCCGCTGTACTCGTTCGAGTGCACCGGCATCTTCACCAACAAGACACCAACGGACGCCTATCGGGGCGCTGGACGTCCGGAAGCGACGTACGCGATCGAGCGCAGCATCGAGGCACTCGCAGCGAAGGTCGGTGTCGGATCGGACGAGATCCGCCGGCGGAACTTCATCAAACCCGACCAGTTCCCGTACACGTCGTCCGCAGGCCTGCTGTTCGACTCCGGCGACTACCAGCCCGCGCTCGATCGAGCGCTCGAGCTAGTCGGCTACGAAGCACTGCGCAAAGAGCAGGCCGACCGCCGGTCGACAGGCGCGACCAAGCACCTCGGCGTGGGCATCTCGTCGTACGTCGAGATGTGCGGCCTCGCACCGTCGCGGGTACTGGCGTCGCTGAACTTCGGCGCCGGCGGTTGGGAAGCGGCCACCGTTCGGCTCCTGCCCACCGGCAAGGTGCAGGTCGTCACCGGGACCTCGCCGCACGGGCAAGGACACGAGACGAGCTGGTCGATGCTCGTGGCGGACAAGTTCGGCATCGATCCCGACCACGTGGACGTGCTGCACTCCGACACCGCGATCGCGCCGGTGGGCCTCGACACCTACGGGTCGCGGTCGGTGGCCGTCGGCGGCGTGGCGGTCGAGATGGCCGCACAGAAGGTGCTGGACAAGGCCAAGACGATCGCCGCCCACCAGATGGAGGCGAGCGAGGACGACCTCGAGTTCGTGGACGGCGAGTTCCGTGTGCGCGGTACACCGACCAAGACGATGCCGATCCAGGCCATCGCCTTCGAGGCGTTCACGGCCCACAACCTGCCGGACGGCGTGGAGCCGAACCTCAACGAATCGGTGACGTTCGATCCGCCGAACTTCACGTTCCCGTTCGGGACGCACGTGGCGGTGGTCGAGGTCGACGAGGAGACGGGGCAGGTGCGGCTGCAGGACTACGCCGCCGTCGACGACTGCGGCAACCAGGTCAATCCCTTGATCGTGTCCGGACAGTTGCACGGCGGCATCGTGCAAGGCATCGCGCAGGCGCTGTGGGAAGAGGCGGTCTACGACGAGGACGGGCAGCTCCGCAACGCGACGTTGATGGACTACCTCGTGCCGTCAGCTGCCGAGGTCCCCAGCTTCAAGCTCGATCACACGGTGACGCCGTCGCCCACGAACATCCTGGGCGTGAAGGGGATCGGGGAAGCGGGGACGATCGCCGCCACCCCTGCAGTGATCAACGCCGTCGTCGACGCCTTGTCGCACCTCGGCATCACGGACGTCGACATGCCCGCATCGCCACAACGGCTGTGGTCGCTCATCCAGGAGGCGAAGTCCCGATGATCCCTGCCACCTTCGACTACGTGCGAGCCGAATCACCCGATCACGCCGTGCAGTTGCTGCGGGAGCACGGCGACGACGCCAAGCTGCTCGCCGGTGGTCATTCGCTGCTGCCGCTGATGAAGCTGCGGCTGGCCACTCCCTCGGTTCTGATCGATGTCGGCCGGTTGCGCGACCTGTCGTATGTACGCGACGGCGGCGACCACGTCGCCATCGGTGCGCTCACTCGGCATCACGACCTCGAGCACTCCGATCTCCTCGGCTCGGAGACGCCGCTGTTGCGTCACGCGGCCGGGCAGGTCGGCGATCCGCAAGTGCGGCACCGCGGCACGATCGGCGGATCGATCGCCCACGGCGACCCTGCGTCGGATCTGCCCGCCGTGCTGATCGCGCTTCGCGCCACGCTGGTCGCGCAAGGACCGAATGGCACGCGCGAGATCGGGGTCGACGACTTCTTCTCCGGATTCCTCGAGACGGCTCTCGAAGCCGACGAACTGCTGACGGAGATACGCGTGCCGAAGGTGTCGGGCGCGGGCTGGTCGTTCCAGAAGTTCAACCGGCGCGCGCAGGACTGGGCGATTGTCGGTGTTGCCTGCGTCCGGAACGGCAACACCGGCATCGGCCTCGTCAACCTCGGCTCGACTCCACTACGGGGCGCGGCGGTGGAGGACGCGTTGGGTTCGGGCGCGTCGATCGAGGACGCGGCCGCGGTGGCGGACCAAGGGACCGATCCCCCGTCCGATCTCAACGCCACCCCCGAGTACCGCCGGCACCTCGCCCGAGTCCTGGTCCGCCGCGCCCTCGAACAAGCCGGCCCCTGATTCGAACATCGGGTCGCCAACATTCGAGGTCAGCTCCACAGCGTGACGTACACGGGGGGGCGGAACCGTGATGCGGGGACGCTGCCGTCAGAACGGTGCATGACCTGCATCGCGTCGGGCGTGCCGAGGAAACGGCGCAGCTTGGTCGCGGCCGGCGAGCATCGATCCGCGGAGAGCATGCTCACGTACCAGAGCAGGTCCACGGGCGTTCCGTCGACCGGCAGGACGACGAGCGCACCGCGATCGACCTCGCGCTGCACGATGTGCGCCACGGCCGTCGCCAATCCGTGACCGTCGGACGCAGCCGCCCACGCCGCCGCTTCACTCGGAAAGACGCGAAGACGCGACGCCGGCACACCGAGGCGGAGGAGCAACTGGCCCGCGGCGCTCGACGGATCAGCGCCGGACGCGCCAACGAGCCACTCGTGACCCGCGACCTGGCGCGCCGTCGAGGGTGCGCCTGTCGCCAACGGATGCTTCGGGCTCGCCACCACGACGAGCCGGTATCGCATCATGGGCTCACTGCGCAGGCCACTCAGACGCGGGCCGAGCCCCACGTCCGCCAGCCGTTCGGACAGCAGCGCGGGCATCTCCGCGGCCGTCGTCGCACCGACAGATGCCTCGACCGCTCCCGTGCGTGCCGTGAACGCGGTGATGATGGCCGGCGCAACGAACTCTGCGATCGTGCTCGTCGCCACCAGACGCAGCAGCTCCGGTGCGCCTTGCGCGTCCCGGATCGCGGCCTCGGCGCCGACCGCCAGGTTCACCATCTCCGAGGCGATCCCCACGAGCCGCTTGCCGCCGGCAGTGAGCTCCATCCCCGTCGGAGACCGCACGATCAACTGGTCCCCGAGGTGCTGCCGCAACGTCGACAACGCACCGGACACCGCGGGCTCACTCACGCCGAGGACGTTGGCCGCCGCCTTCACCGAACCGAGGCGGGCCACCAGCACGAACGCCTCCAGTTGGGTCAGCGTCACGCTTGGACGATAGGCCGAGAGCATCGCGATAAGCGTTCGCTTAGGCACCCCTTGTGGGCGCACCCGCGGTGACGGAAACTGTCCGTGCGGGAGGACGCTCGGGGAATCAAGGCGAGGGGAGATGCGGTGCAGACACCGGCGCCATTCGAGTACGAGCGGGCCACGAGCGTGGAGGACGCGCTTGCGCTGCTCGAACGCCACGGGCCCGACGCCCGACTGCTGGCGGGAGGCCACAGCCTGCTGCCGATGATGAAGCTGCGGTTGGCTCGGCCCGAGGTGCTCATCGACATCAACGACCTCGCCGGCCTGTCGTACATCCGGGTTGACGGCGACGACCTCGCGATCGGCTCGATGGCGCGCCACGCGGACGTCCTCGCCTCGCGGTGCTCGGCGAGCACTACGCGATCTTCCACGACGCCGAACGGGTCATAGCCGATCCGATCGTTCGCAATCGGGGCACCGTCGGCGGTTCTCTCTGTCAGGCGGATCCGTCGGAAGACCTGTCCGCCGTCGCGGCCGCACTGCGGGCTGAGATCGTGATCCGGTCGGCAAGCGGTACGCGGTCCGTCCCGGCGCGCGAGTTCCACACCGGACCGTACGAGACCGCGGTCGGACCGGCGGAGATCGTGGAGGAGATCCGGATCCCGATCCGGCCGGGCGCCGGCAGCGCGTACGAGAAGGTCGAACGACGGGCGGGTGACTGGGCGGTCGCCGCCGCCGGCTGCTACGTCGTCCTCGACGGCGACACCGTCGCTGACGCCGGCATCGGGCTGACCGCAGTCGGCGCGCCGCACTTCTCCGCACCGCAAGCAGAGGAAGCACTCCCGGGGGCGCCAGCCGAACGACGACGCCGTCGCGACCGCCGCGCAACTGGCAGCGAACGGGTGTGAGCCCCAGAGCGACCAGCGGGGACCGGCCGACTACAAGCGCCACCTGGCAGGCGAACTGACGAGACGCGCACTGCACCGAGCAGTGGCACGAGCGCGCACTGGATCGAACGGAGAGGGGACGTGACGATGCAAGTGACGATGACGGTGAACGGCGAGGAGGTGACGCGCGAGGTCGAGCCGCGTCTCCTGCTCGTGCACTTCGTGCGCGATCACCTCGGCCTGACCGGGACACACTGGGGATGCGACACGTCGAACTGCGGCACGTGTGTGCTGTGGATGGACGGCGAACCGGTGAAGAGCTGCACGGTGCTGACGGCCATGGCCGGGGGCCGCGACATCCGCACGGTCGAGAGCTTGGAAATCGACGGCAAGCTGGATCCGGTGCAGGAGGGCTTCATGCGGGAGCACGGCCTGCAGTGCGGGTTCTGCACGCCCGGGGTGATGATGACGGCCCGCTGGTTGCTCGATCACAACCCGGATCCGAGCGAGCACGAGATCCGCGAGACGATCTGTGGGCAGATCTGCCGTTGCACCGGGTACGAAAACATCGTGCGTGCCATCCGGTGGGCCGCCGAACACCCCGCCGGCGCGGAGACCGAAGAGGTTCCAGCATGACCACAACTGTGTTGTCGGCGTTCCCCGGCCACGCAGGCCGGTGGGACCGCTCCTCCGCTGGCGCTCCGTCGCTCGCATCGCAGGAAGAAGCCAACCGTGACCACAGCTGACGCCACACCGACGAGCGCGGCCGGCAATCCGATCGGGTTCGGACGCATGCTCCGCAAGGAGGATGCGCGCTTCCTGCGCGGTCGGGGCAACTACATCGACGACATCAACCCGCCCGGCACGCTGCACGCCGCCATCCTCCGCAGCCCGCTGGCGCACGCTCGCATCGTGTCCATCGACACGTCTGCGGCGGAAGCACATCCGAAGGTGAAGGCCGTGATCACCGGCGCAACCCTCGAAACGCTCGGTCTGGCGTGGATGCCGACGTTGTCGCAGGACGTGCAGGCGGTGCTCGCGACCGACAAGGTCCGCTTCCAAGGCCAGGAAGTCGCGTTCGTGGTCGCCGAGGATCGCTACGCGGCCCGAGACGCGCTCGAGCTGATCGACGTCGAGTACGAGCCGATCGCTCCCGTGATGGACGCGCGGCGATCGCTCGACCCGGACGCGGCCGTGATCCGCGACGACGTCGAAGGCAAGACCGACAACCACATCTTCGACTGGGAAGCGGGTGACGGCGCGCTGTGCGACGAGGTGTTCGCGCGTGCGGACGTCGTCGTCCAACAGGACATGCTCTACCCGCGCGTGCATCCCGCACCGATGGAGACGTGCGGCAGCATCGCCAGCATGGACCCGGTCACCGGCAAGCTCACGGTGTGGACGACCACGCAGGCGCCGCACGCCCATCGCACGGTCTATGCGCTCGTCGCCGGTCTGCCCGAGCACAAGATCCAGATCATCTCGCCTGACATCGGAGGCGGTTTCGGGAACAAGGTCGGCATCTACCCGGGCTACGTGCTCGTCGTGGTCGGCTCGATCGTGACCGGCAAGCCGGTGAAGTGGGTCGAAGACCGGTCCGAGAACCTCATGACCACTGCGTTCGCCCGCGACTACCACATGCACGGCGAGATCGCAGCTACGCGTGATGGCACGATCACCGGTCTGCGCGTGAACGTGATCGCGGATCACGGTGCGTTCAACGGCACCGCGCAGCCGACGAAGTTCCCCGCCGGCTTCTTCCACATCTTCACGGGGAGCTACGACCTCGAGGCCGCGTACTGCAAGGTCACAGGCGTCTACACGAACAAGGCGCCGGGCGGCGTCGCGTACGCCTGCTCGTTCCGGGTCACGGAAGCCGTGTACCTCGTTGAACGCATCGTCGACGTACTCGCCGACGCGTTGGGTATCGATCCCGCCGAGTTGCGGATGAAGAACCTCATCAGGCCCGAGCAGTTCCCGTACACGACCAAGACCGGTTGGGAGTACGACTCGGGCAACTATCCGCACACCCTCCAGGTCGCACTCGACAAGGCGGGCTATCCCGACCTGGTGCGCCAGCGCGACGAGTCACGCAGACGCTGGGCGGCCGCCGGTGGCACGGAGGACCACCCCGGTGCGGGCGGCGAGCACCTGATGGGCATCGGGCTCAGCTTCTTCACCGAGGGCGTCGGTGCCGGCCCGCGCAAGCACATGGACATCCTCGGCCTCGGCATGGCCGACGGCTGCGAGCTGCGCGTCCATCCGACCGGCAAGGCGCAGCTGCGGTTGAGCGTGCAGACCCAGGGTCAAGGCCACGAGACGACGTTCGCCCAGATCGTCGCCCAGGAGCTCGGCCTCCCGCCCGAGGACATCGACGTGCTGCACGGCGACACCGACAACACGCCGTTCGGCCTCGGAACGTATGGCTCCCGGTCGACGCCTGTGTCCGGTGCCGCGGCTGCTGTCGTTGCGCGCCGAGTCCGTGACAAGGCGCGCCTGATCGCTGCCGCCGCGCTCGAATGCTCGCCCGACGACCTCGAATGGGATCACGGGCGCTGGTTCGTGAAGGGCGATCCCGAGCAGGGCAAGACGATCCAGGAGATCGCGCTGCTTTCGCACGGCAGCCTCGAGTTGCCGGACGGCGTCGAGGGGCACCTCGACGCGTCGGTCGTCTACGACCCTCCCAATCTCACGTACCCCTACGGTGCGTACGTCTGTGTTGTGGACGTCGACCCGGGTACCGGACAAGTGAAGGTCGAGCGCTTCATCGCGGTCGACGACTGCGGGCCGCGCATCAACCCGATGATCGTCGAGGGGCAGGTCCACGGCGGGCTAGCGGACGGCGTGGGCATGGCGCTCATGCAAGTCATTGCCTTCGACAACGACGGCAATTGCCTGGGTGGTTCCTTCATGGACTACCTGCTGCCCACCTCGCTCGAGTGTCCGAGCTGGGAGCTGGGCGAGACGGTCACGCCGTCGCCCCATCACCCGCTCGGATGCAAGGGCGTGGGGGAGTCGGCCACCGTCGGGTCGCCCGCGGCGGTCGTCAACGCCGTCATCGACGCACTGCAACCATTCGGTGTGCGCCATGCCGACATGCCGCTCACTCCCGCACAGGTCTGGCTCGCCATCGACGGTAGACCGACGAGGACGGACATCGCCGCGTCGTGAGCGAACGCGACCGTGTGCACGAACGGGCGCGCTCGCTTCGGCGGGACCGCGTCCCCTACGTGCACGCTCGGGTCGTGCTGGCCGAACGGCCGACGTCGGCAAAGCCGGGCGATGAAGCGCTCGTGCTGGCCGACGGCACCATGGAAGGGTTCGTCGGCGGCACCTGTGCAGAATCGACCGTACGGGCGCAAAGTCTGACGTTGCTCGACTCGGGCGAGACCGTGCTGCTGCGCATCGCACCGGAGGACGAGGAACCGCACCCCGGCAAGCTCACGGTTGTGAATCCCTGCCTTTCCGGCGGGACGATCGAGATCTTCCTGCAACCGGTGATCCCTGCACCCGTGGTGACGGTGCACGGCGACACGCCGATCGCGAGGTCGCTGCTCTCGCTCGGCGCGGCTTTGGGCTACGACCTCGTGCCGTGGGCCGCGGCCGACCCAGCCGGTGCCGCGGCTGTCGTGGTCGCCTCGCACGGACGGGACGAAGAGGAGGTACTCGACGCCGCGCTGCGCGCCGGCGTGCCTTACGTCGGCCTCGTTGCGAGCCGCAAGCGCGGTGAGGCCGTCCTTGGTTCGTTGCACGCAGGCGCGCCGGACCGGGCCCGTGTGCACACCCCCGCCGGGATCGACATCGGCGCCCGCTCCGCAGAGGAGGTGGCGTTGTCGATCCTCGCGGAGATCGTGGCGAACCGCCCCCGCCCGTCCGCCCGTCCGATCGCCGCGCCGGACGCAGCGGCGGTCGACCTGGCAGTCGACCCCGTGTGCGGCATGAGCGTCCCGATGGTGGATTCCTCGCTGCACTACGACCACGCCGGCACGCGCTGGTGGTTCTGCGGGAGCGGATGCCTGCGCGCCTTCGCGGCCGATCCCGATGCCTATGCATGAGCGATCGACGTGAGTGATCTCGAGAGCCTCGTCCCCGAAGTCGACACGTTGCGCGGCCGGTTGGACGAGGTCGACTATCTCGCTGATCTCGGGCTGGCCACCGCGCTGTTCTGCGCGGTCCGGTTGCCGCAGGCGATCCTCCTCGAGGGCGAGCCCGGCGTCGGCAAGACGGAGGCGGCGAAGGCGCTAGCCGGCGCCCTCGGCACGCCGTTGATCCGTTTGCAGTGCTACGAGGGCATCGACGCGTCCGAAGCGCTGTACGAGTGGAACTACCCGCGGCAGCTGCTCGCGATCAGGGTCGCCGAAGCCTCGGGGCGGGACGTCAGCGAACACGAGTTGTTCGGGCGCGACTATCTCGTCGAACGCCCGTTGCTGCGTGCCGTCGAGCACCGCGGTCCCCGGCCAGTAGTGCTCCTGATCGACGAGATCGACCGCAGCGACGACGAGTTCGAGGCGTTCCTGTTCGAATTGCTCGCTGAGGCGGCAGTCACCATCCCGGAGCTCGGGACATTGCGCGCCGAGCAGCCACCGATCGTCGTACTGACATCGAACCGCACACGCGATCTCCACGACGCGCTCAAGCGCCGTTGCCTGTACCACTGGATCGACTATCCGTCGCTTCCGCGTACGGTCGAGATCATCCGTCGTCGAGTTCCCGCCGCGTCGACTTCGATCGCCGAACAAGCCGCCGCCGCGGTGGCGCGCCTGCGGACACTCGACGTGCAGAAGCCGCCCGGTATCGCAGAGGCGATCAACTGGGTGTCGATCATCGAGCTGCTCGGCGTCGAGCGGCTCGACGCGGAGGTCGCGACACAGACGCTCGGCTCCGTGCTGAAGTACCGCGAGGACCTCGACGTCGTGCACGAGCGCGGCGTCGCCTGGGTCGTCGGCGAATGACCGCCGGTCCCGGAACGCTCCAAGCGGTCGACGTCGCGAGTGTGACCGCCGCGTTCAGCGAACTGCTCCATCGCGCCGGGTTGCCTGCGACACCGGAGCGCACAGGAAGGTTCGCGCGATCGCTGCTCGACGCGTCGCCCGCGACCGTGGACGAGCTCTACTGGGTCGCGCGAGTGACATTGGTGTCCGAGTACGCCCACCTTCCGGTCTTCGACGCGGTCTTCGCGCAAGTCGTCGAAGGGATCACGGACGTCGCCGATCATCGCGGTGACAGCAGCCAGCCGCCCCCGCCCCACGCCCGGCCTGGGAGCGATCACCGGCCGCGCAGCTCGGACCGCGACACCGGGCGAGGCCCGCAGCCTTCGCCGGGCATGCCGGGACCCGCCGAGGGCACCGCGATCGACGAGGACGACGAGCCGATGCTGGTCGCGGCAGCCAGCCCGGAGGAGCGGCTACGGAAGAAGGACTTCGCCGCGTGGACCCCGGAAGAGATGGCCTTGCTGCGATCCCTCATCGCCGCCATTCGGTTGGATCCGCCCCAGCGCTCGAGCCGCCGGCACGTTCGCCGCCACCCTGGTGAACGTCTCGACGTGAGAGCAACGCTGAGGCGCTCGCACCGCACCGGCGGCGATCCGGTCGAGCAGGTTCTGCGACGCCACAAACGCCGTCCACGACGACTCGTGCTCATCGCCGATGTCTCCGGATCGATGGAGCCCTACACGCGCACGTACCTCCATCTCCTCCATGGAGCAGTGCGGGCCACCAAGGCCGAGGCCTTCGTGTTCGCGACACGCCTGACCCGCCTCACCCGCGATCTCGCGATCACCAATCCGGACCTCGCACTGCAACGAGCCGCAGCTGCGACAACAGACTGGTCCGGCGGCACGCGCATCGGTGCAACGCTGGCCGCGTTCAACGACCGCTACGGCCGTCGTGGAATCGCCCGGGGCGCCGTCGTCGTCATCGTCTCCGACGGTTGGGAACGCGATGATCCCGATGTCGTGGCCACGCAGATGGCGCGCCTGTCCCGACTCGCCCGCCGCGTCATCTGGGTCAACCCGCGTACGGCGAGTCCCCGCTACGAACCCCTGGTCGCGGGAATGGCAGCCGCACTCCCCTACGTCGATCACATGGTCAGCGGTCACTCGCTTGCCTCGATGGACACGCTGCTCGAGGTGATCCGATCGTCTTGACTGCCGCGCAACGGTGGTCGCTGGCGCTCGCGTGTTGGGCGATCCCGGAGGAGATCGTCGCCGCGGCGCCGGAACCGCCGCATGGCTTTCCCGTTGCCACGTTCGTGCACGGCGCCAGGGCGGCGCTGGACGCGCCGTTGACACCGACCCATGTGCGCGCTCGCGAAGCGTTGCCTTCTGGCGGGACCCTGCTCGACGTCGGCGCCGGCGGAGGCGCATCGTCCCTGCCGATTGCGGATGATGCCGGCGCCTTGATCGCCGTCGACTCGAGCCAGGACATGCTCGACGCCGTGCGTGCGCTCGCGCCTGTTCGCGCTGGACGTGCGCACGGTGTGTGGACGGTGGCCCGACGTGGAAGCGGACGTCGAAAGGGCCGACGTCGCCCTCTGCGGCCACGTCGCCTACAACGTGGCAGACCTCGGCGCATTCGTGTCCGCGCTCACTGACCATGCGTCGACGCGGGTGGTGATGGAACTGACCGAGGTCCATCCTCAGTCGCACTTGGCGCCGTTGTGGCGGCACTTCTGGAACATCGACCGTCCGTCGACGCCCACGGCGGCCGATGCCATCGAGGTGATCACCGAAGCCGTCGGCGGGCGTGGAGACGTCAGCGTCGGGGTCGAGCGGTGGATCCGACCCGACCCGGGCGTGTGTCCCGGACGGACCGACGAGGAGATCGTCGCTCTGGCGCGGCGGCGGCTGTGTCTTCCCGCCACCGCCGACCCGGAGATCGCCGCGCTGCTCGGCCCGCATCCCCGCCTCGCGCCATCCGAAGTCGTGACCGTGTGGTGGCCCGCCTGAGTCCTCCCTCCTTCCGTCAGATCGTTCCTGTGGCCACCAACGTGATCGCCAGGGCGGCGACCCCGAGGCGGTACCAACCGAAGATGGCGAGGTCGTGGCGGCGCAGGTAGCCGACCATCCACTTGATCGAGACGGCCGCCGCCGCGAACGCAACCACGAGGCCGAGCAGCGGGATGGCGATGCCGAACGTGTCGATCATCAGCTTTCCGTCCTTGGCCGTCTCGTAGACCGTGGCCGCGCCGAGCGTCACGAACCCGAGGAGGAAGCTGAACTCGACCGCGGCCTCCATCGACATCCCGAGCAGGAGCGCGGCGACGATGGTGACGAGGCTGCGGCTCGTCCCCGGCCACAACGCGAGCACCTGCGCGGCGCCGATCACCACCGCGTCCCGCGTTGTGATCTCGACGAGTCCACGACCACCCCGAGGACCGACGAGACCACGACGACTCAGCTCGAGGACGGCGACGCCGCCAACGATCCACGCGACAACCACCGGCCCGACGCCGAACAGCACGTCTTTGATCAGCCTCTCGGACACCACGCCGACGATCGCCGCCGGCACGAACGCGATCGCGACGGCCGCGAGCAGCTGCCGGCCCTGCTCGCTCCGCCCTCGCAATCCTTCGACCATCACGCCGACGCGTCTGCCTGTACAGCATGAGCACCGCGAGGATGGCGCCGAACTGGATCGCGATCTCGTAGCTCTTCAGCGCGTCGCCTGCGGAACCGGAGTCAGGCAGACCCATGATGCGCGACGCGACGAGCAGGTGCCCCGTCGAGCTGATCGGGAGGAACTCGGTGACCCCCTCCACCAACCCCAACACGACTGCCTCGCCGGCAGTCAGCAGCGACATCGGCCCAACTCCGGGTCGCCGTGGTCGCTCCAGCGACCACGGCGCACCAACATTCGTGCCGGGTGCGTGCGGACGAGAGGATTTGAACCTCCACCCGGTTGCCCGGACCAGCACCTCAAGCTGGCGTGTCTACCTGATTCCACCACGTCCGCGGGGCGGCCCAAGCTACTGCAACAGTTCAAGCCGCAAGCCCCGTTGAGGCCTAGGCGGAGAGCAGCAGGCCGTAGCCGATGGTGCTGAAGGCGAAGACCAGAGCCGCCACGACCGTGATGCGGTCGAGGTTGCGTTCGACGACGGTCGAACCCGCTGCCGTCGCGCCGATGCCGCCGCCGAACATGTCGGACAGGCCGCCGCCCTTCCCGCTGTGCAGCAGCACGAGAAAGATCAGCAACAGCGAGTCGACGGCGTGGACGAGACCGACCCAGAAGATCAGCTTGGTGAAGATCATTGCGGCGAGCATGACTTGGTCGAGGGTACTGGCTACGGTGCCGCGCCGTGAATCGGTGGGCCGATCAGCACGCTGCTGCGCTCGCCGCCGAGCTGGATGACGGAGAGCAGCTCCTCGTCGCCGCACGGGTGGCGTTGGCCCGACGCTCCACGGCCAGAGCCACCTTCCCCCTGCCTGGCCGCATCTTCGTGCTCGGCCTGACCGATCGACGCCTGCTCTTCTGGAGGGCATCGCGGTGGTTCGGCCGTCCGGGCGGGCTGGCCACCTCGGTGGAACTGGACCAGGTCACCAGCATGGATCTCGTGCGGCGACTCGGTACCTCGCGACTGCGCGTCACCGTGGCGACCGGTTCGATCCTGGTCCTGGAGCCGACGTGGGGCGGTTCACCCCGTGCGCTGAGCGACACCTTCCATGCACTCCGAAGCCACCGGTAGGGACTGCGCGCCGAATCACGCCGATACGACGTCGACGACCTCGGCGAAATGGCAGGCGGACGGATGACCGTGGCCACGATCGACGAGCTCGGGCTCCTGCTCGGCGCAGATCGCTTGCGCCTTCCAGCAGCGCGTCCGGAACCGGCAGCCCGACGGAGGCGCGATGGGGCTCGGCACATCGCCGGTGAGCACGATCCGCTTACGGGAGCGCTCCTTGCGCGGGTCCGGAACCGGCACGGCTGACAACAGCGCTTGGGTGTACGGGTGCGCGGGGCGCTCGTAGAGCTGCGCGGCCGGCCCGATCTCGACGATCTTGCCCAGGTACATCACGGCCGTGACGTCCGAGATGTGGCGCACGACCGAGAGGTCGTGCGCGATGAACAGATACGACAGGCCGAGCTCGTCCTGCAGATCCTCGAGAAGGTTCACCACCCCCGCCTGGATCGAGACGTCGAGCGCGGACACGGGCTCGTCGAGAACGAGCAACTCAGGATCGAGTGCCAGCGCGCGGGCGATGCCGATGCGCTGGCGCTGTCCGCCTGAGAACTCGTGCGGGTAGCGGCTGGCGTGCTCCGCCTTCAAGCCCACCAGCTCCATCAGTTCCTTGACTCGCTTCGCGATCGCCTTCCGTCGGCGGCTCCGATGGATCACCATCGGCTCGGCAATGATCGACTGGACCGACATGCGCGGATTCAGCGATGCGTACGGGTCCTGGAAGACGATCTGCATCTTGCGACGCAGCGACCGGATCGCGCGGCTCGACTGGTTCAGTACCTCTTCGCCGTGGAACTTCACCGAGCCCGACGTCGCGGGGATCAGCCGGAGGATCAGGCGCCCGGTGGTCGACTTCCCACACCCCGACTCGCCGACGACCCCCAACGTCTCGCCCCTGTCCACCGAGAGCGACACGCCCGACACGGCCTTGACGGTCGCAACCTGATGCTGGAAGAGCCCGGCCCGAACCGGGAACTCCTTCACCAGGTCGGTCACCTCGAGGATGGTCTCAGCCAACGGACGCCTCTCCGGATTCGTCAGCCGAGAGCTCACTCGTGCTCAACGCCGGCAGGTCCTCGGCGAAGTGACACGCCGAGAGGTGGCCGGCATCGATCTCGCGCAGCTCCGGCCGGTCGGTCTGGCACGGCGACGGCAGGCGTGCGTCGTTGCACCTCGGATGGAACGCGCACCCGCTCGGGATCATGATGAGCGAGGGCGGTTGACCGGCGATGCGGTTGAGGCGCGCGTCGCGGCGCCCGTCGACGCGCGGCAGCGACGCCAGCAAGCCACGGGCGTACGGATGCCGCGGGTTGTAGAAGAGATCGTCGACACTCGCGAGCTCGACCTCACGTCCGGCGTACATCACGAGCACCCGATCGGCGACGCCGGCGACGACACCGAGATCGTGCGTGATCAGGATGATCGAGCTCCTGGTGCGGTCCTGGATGCGCTCCAGAACCTCGAGCACCTGCGCCTGGATCGTCACGTCGAGCGCGGTGGTCGGCTCGTCGGCGATGAGCACTTCCGGCTCGTTGGCGATCGTCATGGCGATCATCGCTCGCTGGCGCATGCCTCCGGAGTACTCGTGCGGGTACTGGTCGGCGCGCCGCGCCGGGTTCGGGATCCCGACGGTGTCCAGCAACTCGAGAACGCGCGCCCTCACCACATCGTCGGGCACGTCGTCGTGGACCTTGATCGCCTCTGCGATCTGGCTGCCGACGGTGTACACGGGGTTGAGCGCGGTCAGCGCGTCCTGGAAGACCATCGCGATCGACTTTCCCCGCACGGGCTGCATGGCCTTGTCGGACAGGCCCAACAACTCCCGGCCACGGAGCTTCACGCTGCCGGTGACGTTCGCCGAATCAGGCAAGAGCCCGAGGATCGCCATCGACGTGACGCTCTTGCCCGAGCCGGACTCGCCCACGATCCCGAGGGTCTCGTGGTCGAGCAGTTCGAAGCTGAGGTTGCTGACCGCGTGGACCGGACCGTCGTCGGACGGGAACGTCACCGTCAGGTCGCTGACCTCGAGCACCGGGCCCGACCATCGAGCAGACGGGACTATCTCCAACTCGAGGTCGAGATCGACAGAAGGGTCGTCCATTCGATCAGTGCTTGTGCTGGGGGTCGAAGGCGTCACGCAGACCGTCGCCCAGGAAGTTCACGCACAGGACAGTGAGCAGGATCATCAGCCCCGGGAAGTAGAGCAGGTGGGTGTTCTGGTTGTAGTTGCCCTCAGCCGAGGCGAGCATGTTGCCCCAGGAGGTCGTCGGCGGCTGCACGCCGAAGCCGAGGAAGGACAGCGTCGACTCCGTGATGATCGCCGCAGCGATGCTGAGCGTGGCGTTGACGAGGATCGGTCCGATGCAGTTCGGCAGGATGTGCCGAAACACGATGCGTCCGCTCGAGCCGCCTGCCGCTCGGGCGGCTTCGACGAACTCCTTCTCCTTGAGCGAGAGCACCTGCCCGCGCACGACTCGGGCGATGTACATCCATCCGAGACCGGCGAGCACGAAGATGATGACCGTGGTCTGATCGAAACTCGAATTGCCGAAGTACTTGAGGGCGACCGCGAGCACGGCGATGGCCGGCACGACGAGGAACAGATCCGTCAACCGCATGAGCAACTGGTCCCAGACACGGCCGAAGTAGCCTGCCGCCGCCCCGACGATCGTGCCCGCCGCGGTCGACACCAGAGCGACGGCGAGACCGATCTTCAACGAGATCTGGCCCGCGTACATGATCTCGGTCATCAGGTCACGGCCGAGCTGATCGGTTCCCATCCAGTGCGCTCGGCTCGGTGACGTCGGGCCCAGCAGCAGGTCCTGGTGGTTCTTGTCGTACGGTGCGAAGTACCTCGCCCCGAAGCAGAAGACGATCAGCAGGATCAGCACGATCGCGCCGCCGACGGCGAGCCGGTGGCGCAGGAAGCGACGACGGAACAGTTGCCACTGCGTGCGCGGCGTCGGCTCGTGCTGCTCGACCGGCAGCATCGACATCGGCTCGAGCGCGACGGGTGAACCGAGTGGCGCAGGCTCGCCCCCGATCTTGTCCTCAGTCCTCATGACAGCCGGATCCGAGGATCGAGGACGCCGTACAGCAGATCCGCCAGCAGATTGAAGAAGATGATCAGCACCGCGACCACGATCATCCACGCCTCCACGACGTAGACGTCTCCGACGAGGAGCGCGTTGTAGAACAGCCTTCCCATCCCACCGATGGCGAAGATGTTCTCGGTGATGATCAAGCCACCGAAGAGTGCGCCGAAGTCCAGGGCGACGACGGTGACGAACGGGATGAGCGAGTTGCGCAAGGCGTGCTTGAAGATCACCTGGCGCCGCGGTACGCCCTTGGCTCGCGCCGTGCGCACGTAGTCGGCACCCAACGAGTCGAGCATGGATGCACGCTGGTAGCGGCTCCACGACGCCACGATCTGCACGCACAACGTTGCGATCGGAAGCGCGAGATGCCTGACATAGTCCCAGTTGAAGCCGGTGCTATCGCCCGTGTGGAGGCCCACGGACAGGAACCATCGGTTCTGCACCACGAAGAACTCGATGAGCAGCAATCCGAACCAGAACGGTGGCATGGCGATGCCGATGTACGACAACCCCGTGAACAGGTAGTCGAGTTTGGAGTACTGCTTCACCGAGGAGTACACGCCGACCCCGATGGCGATGGCCGCGGAGACAGCCGCTCCGATGATGATGAGCTGCAACGTGTTGCCCATCGCACGGCTGATCATCGACGACACGTCGTCTCGGCTCGCGGAGCTCTGCCCGAAGTCGCCGTGGATCGCGCCCGACAACCATTCCTTGTACTGCACGAAGATCGAATCGTTCAGGCCGAGGCGTTCACGCTCCCTCTCCTGGACCTGGGGATCCCTCGAGCTCGCGAGTCGGGCGGTCGGATCGAATGTCGCCCGGACGCCCCAGAACAGCAGGAACGACGCGATGAGGAGGACCGGTATCGAGTAGAGGATCCGGCGCAACGCGTAGGTCAGCATGGAACTCCTCGTCCCGGTGCTGGGAGCGAGGGGGGTCTCGGCCGGACCGAGACCCCCCACTCCGGGCGACCGATCAGCCGGTCACTCCCCACAGGTTCATGTTCCAGAACGGCCCGAGGATGCCGTTGTCCCCGACGGGCCCTTGGACCTTGTTGTTCCACAGCAGGATGTTCGGCAGCGGATCGATCGGCAGGTTGATCATGTTGTCGGCCGCGATCTTCTGTGCTTCCTTCCCCTCCGACTGAGCCGCGGACGTGTCGAGCTCACCGTCCATCTTCGTGAGCACCGAGTCCAGTTCCGGGACGCTCGTGCGCTGGAAGTTGTTGCCGCCCTTCTGGCCGATCGGCGACGAGTTCTGTGAGCACGTGATGTTGCAGATGCTCGACTGGAGGGTCGTCAGCACCTGGGCATAGATGGCTGCCTGGAAGTCACCCACGGGCAGGAGCTGGCCGAACAGGTCGCCGGCCTTGGCGTTGTCGACCTGCATGTCGATGCCCGCTTCCTTCAGCTGCTGCTGGAGGATCTGCTGGGTGAGCTCACGACGCTTGTTCCCGGCGGTCGTGCGGACGGCGAAGCTGAGCTTCTGGCCGTCCTTGGCGTAGATGCCGTCGCTGCCCTTGGTGTAGCCGGAGCTGGTGAGCAGCTTGTCGACCTGCGACAGATCCTTCTTGTACTGCGAGAAGGCGTCCTCGTCGACGAACTCCTTCACGATCGGGGCGTTGATGTACTGCAGCGGCTCGTTCACCCCGATGCCACCGAACAGACGCTGCACGATCGCAGCCCGGTCGATCGAATAGGCGACAGCCTTGCGGACGTTCGCGTCGTCGAACGGCGGCTTGCCCTGGTTGAACCACAGCGCTTCGAAGTTGCCGGTGTCGGTCGTGATCACCTTCTGCGTGTTCGGCAGGCCGGCGTTGATCTGGTCCACCGCGTCGAGCTGCGGCTGCGGGTAGATCATCGAAACCTGATCCGATTTGAAGGAGGTGAACTCAGACGAGGTGTCGGGCTGGATCTTGAAGATCACCTTGTCGAGACTCGGCTTGGTGCCCCAGTAGTTGGGGTTCGGGACGAGCGTGATGCTGTCCGTCTTCACCCACGAGTCGATGATCCACGGACCGGCCGAGAACTTGTAGCCGTCCTTCGTCTCGGCGTCGCGGTCCTTCCCCTGCAGGATGTGGCTCGGGAAGATGCCGTAGTTGCCGGTGAAGAGGCCCTTCCAGTCCCCGAACGGCTGGCTGAACGTCACGACCGCGACCTTCGGGTTCGAGTCGTCGACGGACGCGATGTTCGTGTAGCCGGTCTTGTCGTAGACGTCCTCGGTGTTGGCGATCTGGTCCCAGGTGTACTTGAAGTCGGTCGACGTGACCGGCACGTTGTCGTTCCACACCGCGTCGTCCGCGATCTCGTACGTGACCTTCTGCTGTGGCGACGTCTCGAGCTCTGGCTCGCCCTTCAGCAAGTTGCTCGCCTTGTACTGGTACGTGCCCTGGTCGTCCCTCTCGATGTCGAACGCGCGGGGCATGGTCTGCACTGCAGCCATCCAGTAGCCCCAACTGGATCCGCTACAGGTGCCGATCCAGTCCATGCAGTCCGGTTCTTGCTCCGCGCCGATGATCAGGGTCCCGCCTTTCGGCACCGCTGCCTCTGAGGTACCGCCTCCCGCCGTTGTGCTGCTCTTGCTATCCGAACACGCGGTTATCGCCAACAGTACGAACGCGACCAGCACAACGAGGAGCTGGCTGCCACGACGCTTTGGTCTCACGTGAGCAATGCCTCCTGGGTTCTGATGTCGACGCCGTTGTCGCACGGCCTCGTGGTGGGAGCGGGCCCCCCCGGACCTGCCCGCACGGCCAGTGGGTGTACCGCCCCGACCCGTACCCACTCGCGCTCGCAGCCAGTCCGCATTCTCCGCGCTGGAGCAGTTGCAAACAAAGCGCAACACAGTGATCGATCGCCCCGAAGTGGGCATATCGAACAGCAAATGCGAAGTCAGGTGGGCGAACCGGCAGTCGCCCGCGCCGTCAAGCGCGGTGGTACTGGGCGATGCGCGCGAACTCGTCGGGATCGAGGCTGGCGCCGCCGACCAGAGCGCCGTCGATGTCTTTTTGGGCCATGAGGTCGGCGATGGTCCCCGCCTTGACCGATCCGCCGTACTGGATGCGAACCGATTGGGCGGCCTCGGCCGTGAACACCCGGGCCAAGGTGGACCGAACGAAGGAGCAGACCGCCTGCGCATCGTCGGGGGTCGCCGTCCGGCCGGTGCCGATGGCCCAGATGGGCTCGTAGGCGATCACCATGGCGGCCACCTGGTCGGCCTTCAGTCCGGCCAGGCCCGCTTCGACCTGTCCGGTGACCTTGGCTTGCGTCGCGTCCGCCTCCCGTTCGTCGAGCGTCTCCCCCACGCACATGATCGGCGTCATCTCGTGACGGAGGATGGCTTTGATCTTCCGGTTGACCGACTCGTCGGTCTCGCCGAACAGCTCGCGGCGCTCGGAGTGGCCGGCGATGACGTACTGCACGTCGAGCTTGGCGAGGAACGCCGGGCTCACTTCGCCCGTGAACGCTCCCTTGTCCTCCCAGTGGCAGTTCTGCGCGCCGACGGCGATCTCGGTGGCCTTCTGGTCCGCAAGGGTGACTTGCACGGACCGCAGGTCGGTGAAGGGAGGGTGAAGCGAGACATCGGCCACGGCGAAGTCCTCGCTCGTCAGCAGGTACGACAGCTTCTGGACGGCGCGGATCGCCTCGAAGTGATCAAGGTTCATCTTCCAGTTCCCACTGATGAGCGGCTTGCGCCCGCCCCGCCCGCTCACGTGAGCCGCCCCCTGCCGCGCCCCGTCCCGCACATTGTCGACTCAGCCACCGATTTCGGTAGTTGAGTCGACACAGACGCGACCGGTCCAGTGTCTGTGTCTGCTGAGCCACCGCTTTGGTGGCTGAGTCGACACAGACGCGACGGCGGCAACGCGCTCACACGAACTCCCCCCGCAACGCTGCGAGGCCCGGAAGGTCGCCGAGCTCGAGCAGCTCCAACGACGCGCCGCCGCCGGTCGAGATCCAGTCGACGCCGGACGTCATGTCGAACCGCGCCAACGCGGCGGCGCTGTCGCCTCCCCCGACGACGGTGAACCCGCGGGTGTCGACGACGGCTTGCGCGACGGTGCGGGTGCCCGGCGCGAACCGGTCGTCTTCGAAAACACCCATCGGCCCGTTCCAGAACACCGTGCGCGCGTCGAGGATCACATCCGCGAACGCCGCCGCGCTGCCCGGGCCGATGTCGAGCCCCTTCCAACCCTCGGGCAGGTCCGTGCCGAGTTGACGAACCTCGCCACCGGGTCCGAGGGCGGTCACGTCGCTCGGTAGGTGGATCGGCGTGTCTTCCGCGAGCAGGCGACGGCACTCGTTGATCTGATCGGGATCACACAACGAGGCGCCCACCGAGTGACCTTGTGCGGCAAGAAAGGTGAAGCACATGCCCCCGCCGATGACGAGTGCGTCGACGATCTCGAGTAGCGCGTCGATCACGCCGAGCTTGTCGGAGACCTTCGCACCGCCGAGCACCGCGACGAAGGGACGCGCCGGGTGCTCTCGCAGTCCGAGCAGCACCTCGACTTCCTTCGCGAGCAGGCGTCCTGCTGCGCTCGGCAGCCACTGCGGCGGACCCACGATCGAAGCGTGGGCGCGGTGCGAGGCGCCGAACGCGTCGTTCACATACGCGTCGAAGCCGTCGACCAACCGTTCGACGAAGGCGGGGTCGTTCGCCTCTTCGCCAGGGTCGTAGCGGAGGTTCTCCAGCAGATCGACGCCAGGGGCGAGCGCCGCAAGCCGCTCGCGTACAGGCGCCACCGAGTACTTGGGGTCGGGTCTGCCCTTGGGCCTGCCGAGGTGCGTGCACGCGGTGACGTGCGCGCCGTGTTCTTGCAGCCACTCGATCGTGGGCAGCGCCGCCCGGATGCGCAGGTCGTCGGTGATGCGCCCGTCTTCGAGCGGCACGTTGAAGTCAGCGCGCAGCAGTACCCGCTTCCCCTCGAGACCGGGCAGGTCCTCGAGGACCGGGAGCTTCGCCGCCACTACCGGTTGGCGCGGCCCATGATGATCGACAGGTCGACGAGGCGGTTCGAGTAGCCCCACTCGTTGTCGTACCAGCCGAATACCTTGACCATGTTGCCGATGGTCTGGGTGAGGGGCGCGTCGAACGTGCAGGACGCAGGCGAGCCGACGATGTCGGATGACACGATCGGCTCCTCGTTGTACACCAGCAGGTTCGCGAGCGGCCCACTGCCGGCGGCGGCACGAAACGCCTCGTTGACTTCGTCGACGCTCACCTCGCTGTCCGACAAGGCCAGTGAAGTCCGTGATCGATCCGTCAGACACGGGCACCCGCATCGCTTGACCGTCGAGCTTGCCCTTCATCGACTCCATCACGAGGCTCGTCGCACGAGCCGCGCCCGTCGACGCGGGAACGATGTTCGCAGCGGCGGCTCGAGCCCGTCGCAAGTCCTTGTGCACCAGATCGAGCAGGTTCTGATCGTTGGTGTAGGCGTGAACCGTCGTCATCAGACCCCGCTCGACGCCGAACGCATCGTCGAGCACCTTGACCATCGGGACGAAGCAGTTCGTCGTGCAGGATGCGTTCGACACGACAAGGTGCTTCGCGGGATCGAAGTCCTGGTCGTTGACGCCCACGACGAAGGTGGCATCGACACCCGAGGCCGGCGCCGAGATGATCACACGGGGCGCACCCGCTTCGAGGTGGGCCGCCGCGCTCACCCGATCCGTGAACACGCCCGTCGACTCGATGACGATGTCGACCCCGAGGTCGCCCCACGGCAGGGCCTTCGGGTCTCGTTCCGCGAACACCTTGATGGTGCTGGACCCGACCGCGATGCCGTCGCCTGTGACCTTGACCTCGTCAGGCAGGACTCCGTGCGTGCTGTCGTACTTCAGGAGGTGGGCGTTGATCTCGGGAGACGTGAGGTCGTTGACAGCGACGACATCGACGTCGGCTCCGCTCTTGATAGCGGCTCGGAGATAGTTGCGCCCGATGCGCCCGAACCCGTTGATGCCGACACGAACTGCCATTGATTCCTCCTGAGATCGCCTCTGGCGACGTTACCCAGAGTGGCCGCCATGACCCAACAACGCCGAGAGCGCCACCGCGAGGAGGTCGGGATCGTGCGCCAGACCGTGAGGGCGGGCCACCCCTGCGCTCACCACCTCGACCCTGACACCTCCGAACGGCAGGGCTCCGGGATGGCAGAGCACCAGGTCGGGTTCGACGCCGTGGTCCTCGAGGGCGTCGAGGTGGGCGGCCACGTCGTAGCCCTCGGTCTCGGGGACCTGCGGGCGCAGGTTGCACACGTACACGACCTGCGCTGACGAGGCCGCGACCGCCTCACGGATCGCTGGCAACGCGAGTGCAGCCAGCACGCTCGTGTACAGCGATCCTGGACCGAGCACGATCTGATCGGAAGCGACGATCGCGTCGACCACGTCCGGCGCCGGCCCCGCGTCCGCCGGCTCGAGTGCGACCCGCTTGATGTCCCCGCGCCGCTGCACCGCCACTTGCCCGTGCACCAAGCCGGCGTCCGTGTCGGCCACGAGTACCACGGGGGTCTCGGTGACGGGCCGTAGCCGGGCGCGTGCGCCGACCAATCGACTCAGCTCGTCGATCGCGGGAGTGAAGCCCATGCGGTCCGCCAGCGCGGCGATGAGGAGGTTGCCGAACGCATGACCGTCGAGCTCACCGGTGAAACGATGCTCCAGGATCTCGCCCAAGCGAGACGTCGGGTCAGCGAGCGCCGACAGGCAGTGTCGGATGTCGCCCATCGCCGGCAGGCCCGTCGCCTCGCGGAATCTCCCGCTCGACCCTCCGTCGTCGGCGACGGACACCACGGCGGTCAGTTCGGACGCGTACTGCTGTGCGGCTCGAAGCGTGACGGCCAGCCCGTGACCACCTCCGATCCCGACGACCCGTGCGCCCATCCGCCTAGCGATCTACATCGCGGTGCACGACGGCGGGGTCGAGGTCGTGCTCCTTCAGGATGCGTGCGAGCTCCTCGGCGATGACGACCGAACGGTGGCGCCCACCGGTGCAACCGAGCGCGACGCGGCAGGTACGACTTGCCCTCGCGGATGAAGCCGGGCAGCAGCAGCCCGAACAGCTTTTCGAGCTCCGCAAGGAACTCCTTGGTCTCGGGCCGGTCGAGGACGTACTCCCGCACCGGTTGGTCGCGGCCGGTAAGCGGACGAAGCTCGTCCACCCAATGAGGGTTCGGCAGGAACCGGCAGTCGAAGACGAGGTCGACGTCGATCGGGAGCCCGTGCTTGTACCCGAAGGACACCACGCTGACCTGCATCCCGGCGTCAGCTGAGTCGGCGCCGAACAACTCGACGATCCAGCCCCGCAGTTGGTGCACGTTGAGGTCGCTGGTGTCGAGCACGACGTCGGCTTCGGCCTTGAGCGGATCGAGCATCTCCCGCTCACGTTCGATGCTCTCCTCGAGGGTCGCGCCGGCGATCGGATGCCGGCGTCTCGTGCCCCCGTACCGGCGCACCAGCACGTCCGTCGAGGCGTCGAGGAACAGCACGCGGACGCGCTGCGCGGTCGCTGCGAAGCGCGTCGAGCGCAGGTCGGATCTCCTCCTCGTAGTCGCCGCTGCGGACCACGAGCGCCGCTCGGTCGTGCGTAGTTCCCGGGTCCGCGACGAGCTCTGCCAGCTTCGGGATCAAGACGGCCGGAACGTTGTCGATGACGAACCAGCCGAGATCCTCGAGATGGTCGGCCGCCTGCGAACGGCCAGCCCCCGACAGCCCCGTGATCACTACGAAATCGCTCATGGCCCTCTACAACGCTACCGGCGAAGCAGCAGTCGCCATGGCGTGGTCAATCAGTCGCGCGAACCAGTAGCAGCATGAGCCGCGGGAATGGTCGCGGCGGCGACGTACTCGGACGCACGTGCGAGGAAGCCGTCCGGCGGCGAGGGTTCCTCCATGCGTTCGATCGACAGTCCGTTGCCAACGAGCGCGTTCACGTACCGGCTCAGCGGTCGGTGGATGAACGGAATGAACACGTCCTTCTCCACTTCCTCGAGGCTCTCGTCTTCGACCAGGTAGTCCCCCACGTGCCAGTACTGCTCGGGAGGATCGAGCACCTGATCGTCGATCCATCCGCTGTTCGGAGTTTGCAGCAACGGGTGGTTGAGGAACAGGGCGAACCGCCCACGGGGACGCAGCACGCGTGCCACCTCGGCAATCGCGTCGTCGACAGCGACGATGTGCTCGAACACAAGGCACGCGACGACCGCGTCGAACGCGTTGTCGCGGAACGGCAGTCGAGCCCCGTCGCCGCGTGTGAACGCCGGACCGCCGCCGCGTGCGGCCGCGACGCGCAGCTGCGCCCACGTGGGATCGACGCCGACGACGCGCTCGACACCGGGAAGCCCCTTGGCGAGCCTCGATATCTGACCTTCGCCGCAACCGACATCGAGCACCTCATGTGCGTCCGAGAGGCACTCGGCCGCGAGCGGAAGGATCTGCTCCTCGTACTCGGGATCGGCGCCTTCCGTGAACTCGGCCTGCCACCACGCGGCGCTGGCCTCCCACGGATCGGCGCTCACCGCGGTCGGGACTCCGTGCACCTTCTCGTAGATGGCATCCGCCACGGCGTCGGGCAACCACGACAGGGACCGAAGCTGTTCGAGCGACGCGTTCTTCACTGCTTTCACACCGCCGAGCTCCTTGACCAGCCGCTTCTGTCTCGTCGGGCCGAGCCCCGGCACGTCATCGAGCACCGACTTCGTCATCCGCTTCCCTCGCAACTGGCGGTGGTACGTGATGGCGAACCGGTGCGCCTCGTCGCGGATGCGCTGCAACAGGTAGAGCGCCTCGGACTGGCGCGGGATGCGGATTGGATCGGCGACTCCCGGGACGAACACTTCCTCGAACCGCTTCGCCAGCGCTGCGGCTGGGATCTCCTCGTCGAGGCCGAGCTCCTCCAACACGTCGACGGCAACGCTGAGCTGTCCCTTGCCGCCGTCGACCAGAAGGAGCTGCGGCGGATACGAGAACCGACCGGTTCGCTCGCCTACCGGCTTGTCGCGATCGGCGAGGTACGCCGTGAGGCGGCGCGTCAGCACCTCGCGCATGGCGGCGAAGTCGTCGTTGCCCGGGACCTCTTTGATCTTGAACTTGCGGTAGTCGGACTTCTTCGGGAGCGCGTCCTCCATCACCACCATCGAGCCGACGTAGTCCGAGCCTTGGATGTGGCTCATGTCGTAGCACTCGATGCGCAGCGGCGCGACAGGAAGGCCGAGGTGGTCCTGCAGTTCGTTCAAGGCGCGGGCGCGACTGTTGTGATCGGACGACCGCCGCAACCGGTGGCGGACGAACTCCTCCTTTGCGTTCTGCGTCACCGTTTCCTGCAGTGCACGCTTGTCACCGCGGTGCGGAACCCGGATCGCCACGTTCGAACCACGGGACTCGCTCAACCACCGTTGATAGAGATCGAGGTCGTCCGGCTCGACCGGCACGAGCACCTGCTTAGGGGGCCCGAGCGGTTGGTCCTCGTAGTAGAGGCCCTCGAGGATCTTCTCGACGAGCTGGCCCGGCGTGAGGTCCTCGGCCTTGTCGAGCACGAAGCCCTTGCGGCCCACCACTCGTCCCTTGCGCACGAAGAACACCTGCACTGCAGCCTCGAGGTCGTCGTCGGCGAGGCCGATCACATCGAGGTCCTCGTTGCGGTCCGCCACCATCTGCTGGCGCTCGATCGCCTTGCGCACCGACGTCAGGCGGTCACGCAGGCGGGCCGCTCGTTCGAACTCGAGCGCATCCGACGCGTCGCGCATCTCCGTCTCGAGCCGCTTGACGATCGTGTCCGTCTCGCCGTCGAGGAACTCCAGCAACTCGCCCACGAGCACGTCGTACGCCGGCTTGTCGATCTCACCCACGCACGGGCCGCTGCACTTCTCGATGTGGAACAGCAGGCACGGCCGTCCCAGGCGCTGGTGGTGGGCGAACTTGTTGTCGCTGCACGTACGCACCGGAAACGTCCGCAGGAGGAGATCGAGCGTCTCGCGGATCGCGTAGGCGTGCCCGTAGGGACCGAAGTAGCGAACGCCCTTGCGGCGCGGGCCTCGCATCACCATCGGCCGCGGCCACTCGTCGTCCAGGGTGACGGCGAGGAACGGATAGCTCTTGTCGTCGCGCAGGCGGACGTTGAACCGGGGCTTGTGCCGCTGGATCAACGAGTACTCGAGCATCAGGGCCTCGACGTCGTTGCGGACCTGGATCCACTCGACGGTCTCGGCGGTGGCGACCATCTGGGCCGTCCTGGGGGGCAGGGCCGACGGGCTCTGGAAGTAGTTCGAGAGCCGCTGGCGCAACGACTTGGCCTTCCCCACGTAGATCACGCGGCCCTCGGCGTCCTTGAACTGGTACGAGCCGGGTGCGTCGGGGATCGTTCCTGCGGGCGGACGTTGCAGCATGGTCATTTCATGCTACGGGCGAGGTGTGATCTCGGATGAGGTGAACCGGGGCTCGCATTCGGTATCGTGAGAATCACTGCCGGCCTGGTATCCGGCGACATATCCGTTCCAGGGACGACAACCCCGTGCTGGGCGACCAGGCTGTCCGCACCGTCCGCCAACTGGAGCGCCAATCCCATACGGGGGTTCGACAATGTTGCGGCTCCAGTCCCCGCTCCCGGAGCGGTACACATCGGCGGCGGCCGATCAACTCGACGCGTGGATCGCGTCGGCACGGGCGACACTCGGCGACCGGGTCTTCATCCTCGGGCACCACTACCAGCGCGACGAAGTCATGAAGTGGGCCGACGCCCGCGGCGACTCGTACCGGCTCGCGGTGCTCGCGCAGCAGCGGCCCGAAGCCGAGTTCATCGTGTTCTGCGGCGTGCACTTCATGGCCGAGTCGGCCGATGTGCTCACTGCCGACCACCAGCAGGTGATCCTTCCCGACCTCAACGCGGGCTGCTCCATGGCCGACATGGCCGATCTCGACGAGGTCGAGGAGGCCTGGGAGGCACTCGCGTCCGTCACCGACATCGAGCGGGTGATTCCCATCACGTACATGAACTCGTCGGCGGCCTTGAAGGCCTTCGTCGGACAGCACGGCGGCGCGGTGTGCACCTCGACCAATGCTCGTGCAGTTTTGGAATGGGCGCTTGGGTCCGCCGGTGGTCGACAAGTGCTGTTCTTCCCGGACCAACATCTCGGCCGCAACACCGGCGTCGCGATGGGCTTCGGTCTGGACGACATGCGGGTGTGGGACCCGCGGCACGATCTCGGAGGACTGACGGAGGCCGACTGCAAGCAGGCGACGTTCCTGCTGTGGAAGGGCCACTGCTCGGTGCACCAGCGCTTCCGCCCCGAACACATCGAGGCCTTCCGAGCCGAGCACCCGGACGGGATCGTGATCGTCCATCCGGAGTGCGCGCACGACGTGTGCTGTCTGGCCGACCAAGTGGGGTCGACCGACTACATCATCCGCGCCGTGCAGGACGCGCCGGACGGTTCGGCCATCGCGGTCGGGACGGAGATCCACCTCGTGCAGCGACTGGCGAACGAGACCCCTGGCGGCAAGACGATCGTGTCGCTGGATCCCTTGATCTGCCCGTGCTCGACGATGTTCCGTATCGACGGGCCGCATCTCGCGTGGATACTCGAGAACTTGGTCGAGGGCCGAGTAATCAACCAGATCACGGTTGATGCCGATAGTGCATCGTGGGCTCGCGTGGCACTGCAACGGATGCTCGACATCACCGCGGCGTGAGCCGAATTGCATCCGCGGCTTCTCGGTTTGGAAGGATCCTTCCCCCCGGGTTGCGCGACCGAGCCCGCCGATGGCTGGGCCCGGGTGCGACTGCGCAGGACGACGATGAGCACCCGGAGCGGCTCGCCGTCCTCGAGCATCTCGGCGACGGCCGCGTCGGCGAGATCGGGTGTGGCCACCGCAAGACGCGTCACGACTTCCTCGGCATCGACCTGGTGCCCGGCGGTCAGCCCGGCCGTGTCGGCAACGTCCGCGGCAAGCCGAGTCAGGCCGACGTCGCCGCTCACGGCGACTGCCTCCCCTTGCGAGACGGCGCGCTCGACTCGCTCGTCGCCCGCCACAACCTCGAGCACTACGTCGACGTAATCGGCGCGCTGCAGGAATGGCGCCGTGTGGTGCGGCCGGGTGGCCGGCTCGTGGCGGTCGTCCCCGACGAGGAGCGGTTCGATGGCAGCACGCTCGCCTTGGACCCGACGCACTACCACGCCTTCAGCGAGGCGTCACTGGCGCGCCTCCTCCCCTTGACCGGCTGGACGGTCCGCGAGGTGGGGCCCTGCATCGAGGGTTGGTCGCTGCTCGTCGTCGCCGACTCGGCGTGACGCCACCCGACCGCCTGCGACTGGCGTACGGCTACGAGTCGTGGACTACAGCCGTCCACCTCGAGGCCGCCCTGCGCCGATCGATCGCGGTCGACGTCAGCGGGCCAGGCCACCCACCGCAGCCCAGCACGGCTGGCGACGCGGCCGACCCGCCGCTGCTGTGGGTCGAGTCCGGCGTCCCGTGGCTTCCGTCGCCGCCAACGCTTGCCTCGACGAAGAGCGCAGCGTGGATCATCGACACGCATCGGGGCTTGTCATGGCGAACCCAACTCGCTGGGGCGTTCGACTGCGTCTTCGTGGCGCAGGCGGATGCGGTCGACCCGATGCGCGAGGTTGGCGTACCTGCAGCGTGGCTGCCGCTGGCGGTGCCACGAGAACTGTGTGGCGCAGGACCACCGTTGAACGAGCGTGACTACGACATTGCCTTTGTTGGTCAAGCGCCTCGAGGTAGCGATAGGGCGCGCATCCTCGAGGAACTGCACACGAGATTCCGAGTCGCACCCACGGTCGGCTACACCCCGCCCGACGAGATGATGGACCAGTACCGCCGGGCGAGGGTTGTCATCAACCTTCCCGTCGCCCGCGACCTGAATATGCGCACCTTCGAGAGCGCTGGCGCGAGGGCGTTGCTCGTCACGGGCCCGGCGACGAAGCTAGACCAGACTCTTCCGCCGGGTTCGTACGTCGAAGTGCGCGGCACCGAACCACGAGAGTGGGCCAATGCTGTTCAAGCGGCGCTCCTCGACCCTGCCGCGCAACGCCGCGCCGACGAAGCGTTCGACCGCGTGCTCGCCTCGCACACGTACGACCATAGAGCGCACCAATTGCTCGAGACGCTCGACCAAACCCCGCGCCGGGTGATCGAAGACGATGCGCGCGATTCGCGCACTCGCGGCAGCGTGGTCTCGCTGGGGTCGAATCGGTGCAGTGTGGGAGTCGGGGCTCTCCCCCGGCGAACGCATGCGAGCCGTCACGAGCGCGATCGTGTGGTCGGCGGGAACGTGTGCGAATGCGCTACGTCGAAAGTTGCGGAGCCGGCGAACTCGGGCGTGACAGCTCTCGCACGACGCCGCTGAGCCACGCCCCGATCACCACTGTGGTCGACACGACGCTCGTGAGCCGCACGAGGACATCGCGTTCCCGCGGAGCGGCGAAGTGGTCCACGACGAGAAGGCCCACACCGGCGCACGCCGCTGCCGTCGCCACCCTGCGGGGACCGGCAGCCAGCGCCACGAGCGCCGTAAGCGCGGCAAGGACCAAGGCCAACGTCTGACGCAGGTTCGGCCGCTGCCTTCTGAGCCGCCAGTACCGAACCTTCGCCTGTCCGAAGGCCTCGTATTGCGAGAACAAAGCCCGCCACGACGTCCGTGATTCGTAGGGCACGCCGAGCCCCGCCTCAAGCCAAACGACACGGCCCGACTGCCGGTACCGCTGGGCCAGGTCAAAATCCTCGTTCGCTTCCAGTCTTTCGTCGTAGCCACCGAGCGCTTCGAGCTCTGCCCGGTGGAAGCAACCGAGATACACGGTGTCAGCCCGCCCGCCGGCACCACGTCGCCGGTACTTAGCTCCCCCGAGCAACCACGGGTTCGCGAGACCGCGTGCGATGCCGCGAGCCACGACGCCGCGACCTCCCGGAACAGGCAGCTGCATGCCGCCGACAATGCCCACGTCGCCGTCGACGAGGAGCCGCGTACGGCACCTTGCGAGGTGATCCGGCTGCAACATCGATCGTGCGTCCGCGCGACAGACGATCGGGCGCGACGTCGCCGCTATGGCACGATTAAGACCCGGGCTTCGCTGGCCTGATGGGTTGTCAACGACAACGATCTTCGTGAGTGCGCCCCGTGGCGCGAGACCGAGACCATTGCCGTCCAGGGTCTGGCACGCGAGCACCAGCTCGACGGAGCCGACGCCTTCCTGCACAGCCAGCGAAGCCAAGAACCGGTCGAGACGTTCGGTGGGCTCGTCGTGCACCGTGGCGATGACCGAGACATCATCCATACCGACCCACCTGCAATCGCGCTTCCCGCAGACCGAGGTCGCATAGCGCGAGCCCGATCGTACGTCGAGCGCCACGCCAGTGCGTCGCGACGAGTCGCCGGTGCGACGTCCACCACAGCAACGCACGGCGGTGAGGGGTCGATGCCGAGCTGGCGCCACCTTCGTGTCGCGCAAACGTTCGCGGCACCGCGACGCACTCCCAGCCGCGCGCCCGAAGCCGCCGACACAAATCGACGTCTTCCGCGTACAAGAAGTAGGCGTCATCGAAGCCATTGACGTCGAGGAAGGCGGCGCGCCGGACGAGCAGCGCAACAGCCGCCAGGAACGGCACCGACCGCTCCACCTCGACCGTTCGGTGCACGTAGTGGCGCTGCCCTGTCAGCTTCGCCAAGAACCGCAGTTTGTCGTCGCCGAGACGCTCCCGAAGCCGAAGGAGTCGCGCTGCTAGGGCTCTGAGTCCCGGCTCGGGGCCCTGCCAACTCTCCTCGGCGCCATTATCCGCCCGCAGGATGGCGCCTTCGACCGCACCGACACGCTGGCACCGCTCAAGCGCGGGCACGCCACTCGGCAATGCGCCTGATGCCAGTTCGGCGTCCGGGTTGAGCAGCAGGACGTATGGAGCGCGACATCGCGCGACGCCGATGTTCTGCGCCGCGCCATAGCCGATGTTCTTCGGGAGCGCGATCACGTCATCTGCCAGCTCCCGAGCGACCTCGACCGAACCGTCCCGCGAGTCGTTGTCGACGACGACTACCCGACCGACGCCCTCCGCGTGGGCTGACGCGATGCACCGTGGCAAGTGCGTCGCGCTCTCGTACGTGACGACGACGGCGTCCACGTCGCTCACCATGCCAGTCGGGTCCTGCTCGTGACCACAGGCCCGAGCGACGTGGCGGCCGCGGCCGCAAGCGCGGCCGCGAGCACTAGTCCTGCGACTGGGTAGCCCGCGTTGAGGAGAAGTGCAATCGCGAGGATCACGGCTGTGCCTCCCAAGACGACGAGCGGAGGGCGGCGCGGTGCGCCGCGTATCCGGAAGAAGGACGCAAGCGCGATCACCTGGAGCGTCTCGGCGGCGATCAACGCCCAGGCGGCGCCCGCGAGGCCGAGCGCGTGAATCCACCAAATGTTCAGTACGACATTCACGCACAGTGTGGCGACCCCGAGCCACACCACCTGCGCGTTCCTGCCCTCTGCCGACCTCAGGTGCAGCTCCGTCGCGGTGAAGAGGAAGAGCGGCACGCTCACGATGAGCAATCGCAACGTCTCGAGGCCAGCGTCGAAGTGTGGCACCGACCGCGCCACCAGGCCGCACCCGATCATGGTCGCGACTGCGACGAGCAACGCGAGCCGGGGAACCAGCACGCCGGCCCAACGACGGAGTTCGTCGAGCGGTCGACCCGAGGCTACGACCGACACTGCACGCGGGAACAGCAGGAGCAACGACGGTGTGGCCAGTGCGACGAGCGCGTCCACCACGCGGTACACCAGGCTGTATGTCGCGCCGTCGCTGGGTCCGACGATCGAACCGACGAGCACGGTGTCGACGCGCAGGTACGAGAACGCCACGAGTTCCACCCCGGTGTAAGCGAGGAGCAGCCGCCATGGGAGGTCTCGTGCGAAGTGACGGGCTTGGCACCAGTCCACGTGCATCGCACCGGTCAACACGACGGCGGCGACGACCTCGATCGCAGCGAGCGTTGCCACGAGGGAGGTGAGCCCAGCGCCCATCGACGCAAGCAGCACGAGAACGACCGCCTGAGCCGTCCGTGAGGAGACCACCACCGCGGACTCAAGTCGAGCGCTCGATGTCGCTCGCAGCGCTGCCAGGGGGACGCCTTGAACCTGTACTGCGACGACCCAGACCAGGCCCGCCCACCAAGCCGCAGTTGGTACGTGCACCCCGACGACCGCGAGCAGAATCATCAGCGACGCGGCGGTGAGCGGGATGGTCGCCAGGCGAGCGAGAAGGAGCGGAGTCGCGGCACCGGGAGGCCTCGTGTCGCCGGACCGGCTGATCACTGGCGCCACGGCTCGCTCAAGACCGAGGTTGAGCACGGAGGAGAGGAAGAGGACCGAGAAGTACAGCCACATGAAGCCGTCAAAGACATCACGGGGCACGAGTCGAGGGAGGGCGAGCACGGCGCCCATCAGGATCAGAGCGGCGATCTGTCGCGCGACGGTAAGCCGAATCGCAGATCTGACGACGGGCTCGTCCGCGACCTGGAGGTCAACCATCGATGCGCTTTGCCCCAATGACGTGAAAGGACTGATCCGGACGTCGCCGTAGCCGTGCGCGGCTCGCGGCCGCGACGGCGAGGCCGAGTGGTCCCCACCGAAAACCGGCGTACTCACCTCGGGCTGCCTTCCAGCCGCCGACGCCTTCGACCGAGTAGCCGAGGCCTCTCAGTTCGTGTGGGTGAAATCCGCAACGATGTACTTGCCACGGTTCATTCTCCGACGGCGGTTGCGGGACGAAGCCCGACGGCGTCATCACGACGACGAGTTCCGACGCCACGCGTTCCATCTCTGCCAGGACGCGCCGCGCGTCGTCCTTCTCGAAATGCTCGATCACGTCCAGTGCGACAACGACGTCGAACGAGCACGATCGGTACGGCAGGTGACGCAGGTCGGTCTGCGTCAGGCCTACGCGGCGGTCGCTGTCGCGGGCCGCTGCCAGCGCGGGCCGGTAGATGTCGCAGCCGTAGGCACCTGTCAAGACTTCGCTGCCTCGACCGTCGGAGCAACCTATGTCGAGGATGGTTGCATCCGGCCGCACCCGTCTCAGGAGGACGTCGCCACCGAACATCCGAAAGTACATCGACCGTCGGGACAGCCGCGGTCGACGATTCCCGTGCCCGCGTGTCCCTGTCGACGGCTGGCTCATCGTCCGTTGGCCCCGGCAACGCTGCGAATCGTTCTCCCGACGATGCGCGAGTCGAGCCAGAGATTCTGATGACCGAGGTACCAGAACTCGTATTGCAACTTCTCCAACGCGTCGCTCTCGTCGCCGGCGTAGCCGTACTTCACCTGCGCCCAACCGGTGAGGCCTGGCCGGACGAGATGACGCAGACCATAGAAGGGCAGCTTCTCGCTGAGCTCCTCGACGTAATGCGGTTGCTCTGGTCGTGGACCGACTATCGACAGGTGCCCGAACAGCACGTTCCACAGCTGGGGCAGTTCATCGAGATGCGTGCGACGTAGGAAGCGTCCGAAGGGCGTCACCCTCGGGTCGTCGCGCTGCGTCCACGCCGTGCCTTCGCTCGGCCCTTCGCGCATCGTGCGGAACTTCCACAGCTCGAACGTGGTGCCGTTCTTACCGATCCGCTGCTGTCTGAAGATCAGCGGTCCGCGATTGCCGATGGCGTTTCCGAGCAACACGAACGGCTCGATGACGATGAGGGCGACCACGCCGAAGATCCCCACGACGATGTCGAGCATCCGCTTGACGCGCAGGTACCGAGCGCCGTGGAGCTCACGGATATCAAACAGCAGCGAAGCGCGTTCGAGCTCGGACAGCGGCAGCTTGCCGAGCCACTCCTCGTAGAAGAGTGAGAGCGTCCGTACGCGCATGCCGGCCTCATGGAGAGTCGCAGCTTGCGACACCACGCGAGGATCGGCGAGCGCAGCGCGATCGAGGACGACGACGGTTGCCTGTGTGTTCAGGACCCGTTCGCACAAGGGCTTCGACATGACCGCGACCGGCACTGCCTCGTCGGGGGTCATCTCGGTCGCGAGTACTGCGGGACGCTCGGGATGTGCTTCGAGCTCGTCCTGCAACGCGATCGCTTCGGCATGGGCTGCCACCAGGACGACTCGATCCCGCCGTTCGCCGCGGACACGCGCGCCGCGCGCGATGGCGACGCAGAGCAGGTTCCAAGGAGCGAGCATGACGGCCGAACCGAACACGACGAACCGCGGCATGAGGGCATCACCGGTAAGCAGCTGAACCACTGAGATGGCGAGCGCGGCTGTGACGGGCGCCACCGTGGCAGACGTCAGTGCCTGGCGGCCAGTGCGAGGTAGTTCCGGAAGTCCGGCTCCGTAACTGGCCAGGACAAGCAGACCGAGGAAGCCCAGCGTCCAGCCGAGGCGAGACGGATCCGTGCTGTGGAACACGTAGTCCCCGATGTAGCGGGCGTGGATCTTGGCCAGCCCGAGGACGATCGCGACTGTGCCGAGATACAGCAGCGGCCTGGCCGTGCGCCGCATCAGCAGGACGTCGCCAGTCGCCACCCCTCACTATCGGCCACGAGTGGGGCAGTCTGAATGGGCCGGAATACCTAGCCATCCGACCAGTGTGCTGACCCAGTCGCTGGGCGGGTCCGCTAATGGGTTGGACTCAGATCTGAGGGTCAGATTGGCGAGGCGCCGAGGGATTCCGGATAGACGGTGCGCAGACTTGGACAGCGACGAGAAGCTCGACCGGCTTACCGGAGTCGAGGGTCGCAGGCCATGCCAGGTCGATCGCGCCTGCACAAGTGGGTGTCATCGCCGCTGACGTGACGACGTGCCGCCTCGAACGTGGCACTAAACCACCCCGACGACGACAGAATGGGGCCGGGCCGCGAGCCCCGCGGACGTGACGGACGAAGAGGCGGCGCTGTGTAAGGATCGCAGGCGTGCCCTCGGGCGAGCCGACACGTCAGGACCGAGAGCGGCAGTTCCACGATGACCTGTGGGGGGCTCAGGAGTATGCACGGGAGGCAGCGGGCCGTTTCTACGCGATCAACGCGTCAAGCCGGACGTGGTACGAGAACCTGATCGATGCGCGCGCCGCGAGCGCGACCTGCATCGAGTACGGCTGTGCGCGCGGCGGAGACTGCCTCCGCCTAGTCGGAACCGCGGGTCGGATCGTTGGATTTGACATCTCACGTGTTGTAGTTGACCAAGCCAGGTCTGCGGCGGCGTTGGAGGGCGCGGAAGGAAGCGTTGAGTTTGTGACTTCTGAGGCGGAGCGGCTGGAGTTCCCGGACAACACTTTCGACCTGGCGTTTGGGGAGTCCGTGCTCCACCACCTTGAGTTGCGACCGTCGCTTGTCGAGATGACCCGCATTCTCAAGCCGAACGGCGCTGCTGTCTTCCTCGAGCCACTCGGTCACAATCCGATCATCCAGAGGTACAGACACCGCACCCCGGAGATGCGCTCGCCAGACGAGCATCCTTTGGTCCGGGGTGAGCTCGCATTGATCGAGTCGCACTTCCGTGAAGCAAATCTGAGGTTCTTTCATCTCACATCGCTCGCCGCTGTCGCGCTGGTTGGGCGACTGAGTTTCAAACGTGCCGTCGGCGCGTTGGATCGACTCGATCAGGCACTCTTTCGCGTCGTGCCTGCCTTGGCGTACCAAGCGTGGGTGTGTGTCATGGTGATGCAGGGACCGGTCAAGCAAACTTGTTGAGCGCGTCCGAGATGCGCGGATGGTTTCAACGCGCTTCTACGCGGTCGCCTCGACCTCGACGCCGAGGAGGCGCGCCAGGTACCGCCCTGTGTGGCTCGCCGGATTGGCGGCCACTTCCTCTGGGGTACCTTCGGCCACGATCGTGCCGCCCCGGTTGCCGCCCTCCGGGCCGAGGTCGATCACCCAGTCGGCCGTTTTGATCACGTCGAGGTTGTGCTCGATCACCACGACGGTGTTGCCCTGATCGACGAGCCGGGACAGGACCACGAGGAGGCGGCGGATGTCCTCGAAGTGCAGGCCGGTAGTCGGCTCGTCGAGGAGGTAGATGGTGTGGCCGGTGGAACGCTTCGCCAGCTCGCTCGCGAGCTTGACCCGCTGCGCTTCACCGCCCGACAACGTGGGCGCCGGTTGCCCGAGGCGCACATACCCGAGACCGACGTCGACGAGCGTTTGCATGTGACGGCTGATCGCCGGCTGGTTCGCGAAGAACTCAGACGCCTCCTCGCACGACAAGTCCAGGATCTCGGCGATGTTCTTGCCCCGGAAGTTGATGTCGAGCGTGTCTCGGTTGTAGCGCGCCCCCTTGCACACCTCGCACGGCACGTACACGTCGGGAAGGAAGTGCATCTCGATCTTGATCGTTCCGTCGCCCGCACACGCTTCGCACCGTCCGCCCTTGACGTTGAAGCTGAACCGTCCGGGCAAGTACCCGCGCACGCGGGCCTCCTGCGTCTGCGCCATCAGCTTGCGGATGTGATCGAACACACCCGTATACGTCGCCGGGTTCGAGCGCGGTGTGCGGCCGATGGGCGACTGGTCGACATTGACGACCTTGTCGAGGTGCTCGATCCCGCTGATCGACTTGTGGAGTCCCGGCGGTTGCTTCGACTTGTAGATGCGCTGCATCAGCGCGCGCTCGAGGATGTCATTGACGAGCGTCGACTTGCCCGACCCCGACACGCCCGTCACCGCGATGAACTTGCCGAGCGGGAACGTCACGTCGATGTTGTGCAGGTTGTGCTCGCGGGCGCCCTTCACCACGAGCAGGTTGCCGTTGCCGATGCGGCGGATCGCCGGGATGGGGATCCTCTTACGGCCGGACAGGTACTGGCCGGTGACGGATTCCTTCGTCTTCAGCAGGCCACTGACCGGACCGGCGTACACGATGGCGCCACCGTGCTCACCTGCGCCTGGCCCGATGTCGACAACGTAATCGGCGACCCGGATCGTCTCCTCGTCGTGCTCGACGACCATCACCGAGTTGCCCAGATCCCGCAGCCGCATCAACGTCTCGATCAACCGGCGGTTGTCCCGCTGGTGCAAGCCGATCGACGGCTCGTCGAGCACGTACAGCACACCAACCAAGCCGCTTCCGATCTGAGACGCGAGTCGGATGCGCTGCGCTTCTCCGCCGGCCAATGTGGCCGCTGACCGCGACAACGACAGGTAGTCGAGCCCGACGTCGAGGAGGAAACCCATCCGCGCGTTGACCTCTTTGATCACCCGCTCGGCGATCATGCGATCTCGTTCTGACAACCGCAGCTCTTCCAGCGCCTTCGCCGCTTCGCCGATCGACAGGTCACACAGCGCGGCGATGTTGCGGTCGTCGATCGTCACTGCCAGCGACAGCGGCTTCAGCCGAGCCCCGCCGCACGCGTTGCACGGCACCTCGCGCATGTAGCCCTCGATCTGCTCGCGGACCGCATCGCTCTCTGCCTCGGCGTGCCGGCGCTGCAAGTACGGCACGACGCCCTCGTACGTTGCGGAGTAGCTCCGCACCCGCCCGTACCGATTGCGGAACTTGACCTGGACGCGGTCCTTGCCCGACCCGTAGAGGAACACCTTCTTCTGCTTGGCGGAGAGCTTCGACCACGGGACGTCGATGCGCACACCGTTGTCCTCGGCCACTGACTCGACGAGCCGGCTGAAGTACTGGCTGCGACCACCACCCCACGGCGCGATCGCTCCTTCTTCGAGCGTCAGGTCGGGGTTGGGAACGACCAGGTCGGGATCGACTTCGTACCGGGTGCCGAGCCCGTCGCACTTCTCGCACGCACCATACGGAGAGTTGAAGGAGAAGTTGCGGGGGGCAAGCTCGTCGAAGCTCCCGTGGCCGTTCGGACAGGCCAAGTGCTGACTGAACGTGAGGACGTTGTCATTCCGTGCGTCGGGATCGCCATCGGCCACTTCGCCGTCGCGGGCAACGATTTCCACCTCGGCCACACCCTCGGCCAGCCGCAACGCTGTCTCGAGCGAATCGGTCAGCCTGCGCTCGATTCCCTCGCGCTTGACCAGCCGGTCGACGATCACCTCGATGGTGTGCATCTCGTACCGCGCGAGGTCGACCTTGTCGGTGAGCTCGTGCACCTCACCGTCGATCCGCGCGCGCACGAATCCCTGCGACGCGAGGTCGGCCAAGAGCGTCTCGTACGTTCCCTTACGACCCCGGACGATCGGCGCGAGGACCTGGAACCGCGTGCCGTCCGGCAGCTCGAGCACGCGGTCGACGATCTGCTGCGGAGTCTGCCGTATCACTACCGCGCCACACTCGGGACAGTGCGGGACACCGATGCGGGCGTACAACAACCGGAGGTAGTCGTAGATCTCCGTGATGGTCCCGACCGTCGACCGAGGGTTTCGGGAGGCCGACTTCTGATCGATCGAGATGGCCGGTGACAACCCTTCGATGAAGTCGACGTCGGGCTTGTCCATCTGGCCCAGGAACTGTCGGGCATAGGCGGACAGCGACTCGACGTACCGGCGCTGACCCTCGGCGTAGATGGTGTCGAAGGCGAGCGACGACTTGCCGGATCCGGAGATCCCTGTGAGCACGATGAGCTTCTCGCGTGGCAGCTCGAGACTGACGTTGCGCAGGTTGTGCTCTCGCGCTCCGCGGATCACGAGGAGATCGGACACGAGGTCGGAGCCTACCCGGCACCGCCCACGCAGCGGCGAACATACGTACTACCTGCGTGATCGTGCGTGTGCGTGGCCCCGAACGCCCGAGCCGGCGTCAACCGTCCCGGTACGTCGTCACTCGAACCCGAACATCCTCGAATAGTTGGATGTACTGGACTTCGCCGGCGCGGTAGCCGAGGAACTCGCGGACCGGGTCGCTGTCGAAGCCGACCAACCCGAACTCGTGGAAGCCGGCCTCGCGGACGATGGCCGCTGCACGATCCTGGTCCGCCGGTGTCACGGCCGTGAGCCGCCTGTCAGTCGGATCGTACGACGCGCCGGCCTCGCGGAAGAGGTGGCCGACGCTGGACACGAGCACCGGTTGCGGTAGACGGTCGATGGCCCGGGAGGCGTTGCCGACGTCGTGTGAGCGCTGGCCGAGCCACAGGACGCCGAAAAGCGTCACGCCAGCAGCGAGGACGATGAACGATCGAGCCAACCACCGCGGCATCTGCTCCAGCGCCACCGCGCCCACGACGAGCAGCACGATGGTCGAGGCGAGTTCGTAGCGCCCGCCCCACTGTGCGGCCGCTCCCCCGACGAACTGGAAGACCCAAACGAGCGGCACCGCGACCAGCGCGGCGATCGTCATCGTGCGGCGCAGCCCCGACTGCCATCCCGAGATGAGCGCGACCACCGCGATCGGGGTCGCGGCGAACAACCCCGGCACGAAGCCGGGCCCGTCGTGGAACCGGAACAGATAGAGCAGAACCACGAGTCCAGCGAAGCCGGCGAGCAATCGCCGGTCGAGTTTCGGCGAGCCGCGCGTGAACCCGACAACGACGACCATCAGAGCGACGACGAGCACCGTGCCTTGCACGTAGCTCGCCAGATCGAGCGAGGGCCGCAGATTGACCGTCGTCGCGATCGCATCGCTGACACGGCTGCCCGGCAGACTCCCTCCGCCGCCGCCGGCACCCGCGGCCGCGCCGCCGGCCCGCCCGAGGCGTATCAGGCGACCCACGGTGGCCTGGTCGAGCAGCGCGTCGAGCAGAACACAAAACAGCGCGCCTGTGCCGAAGGCCGCTCCGAGCCTCGCCACGCACCCGGGACCGAAGCGCCGCCAAGCGATCGCTGCGCCGACTGCGCCCGCGACGGCGACGTACACGAGGGCCTCGGTGCGGAGCGAGAATGCTGCCCCGTACAGAGCTCCGGCCACGAACGCCAACCGCCATGACCGCCCTCGGACGGCATCGACGAGCGCGACGGCTCCCCACAGAATCAATGCGACGCCTACCGAGTGCTCCCAGAAGTCGAGCGCGTACACCGTGAGCGGACTCGCCAGGCCGACGATCCAGAACACGCGGTCGGGATGCTTGCTCCCGAGACGGCGGGCGAGGGCGCGAGCCGCCGAGCGCGGCAGCCACGCTGCCGAGCATCGGGAGGATGAGGGCACCCCGGTAACCCAGTGCCTCATAGAGAGGCAGGGCCGCGTCGAGCATGGGCAACGTCGTGGCGTTGACCCATCGAGAGCCCCAGTGGAACGTGTAGAAGAGCGGGTGCAGCGTGCCATCGGGATCCCACCGCTCGGCCCAGTACCTCAGGTCCGGATCGGCCCGTCCTTCTTGGTCCATCACCCGCAGGGTCGCGACCTTTCCACCGGTGTCCGTGCCGAGGAAGCCGTGGGTGTCGTTGAGGAACGACAGACCGACGTAGACGGCAAACAGGGCCAGCGCCATGAACAGGACACGGTGACTGCGCCTCGGCCGATGGCGCCCCGGCACCGCCGGGTCCGTGGACGTCACGTCCGCGGTGGCTACGGTCGGAGCCAGCGTCGCGGTCTGCATCCGAGAAATAGTCGGCACTCGGCGCCCACAAATGAGGAGCGCGCGGAGATCTGCCGGACGTCAGCCAGCGTCGCGCAGCTCGCGCCTCAGCTCGTTGATCTCGTCGCGCAGCCTCGCGGCGTACTCGAACCGGAGCTCCGCTGCCGCTTCGTGCATCTCGTCCTCGAGCGTCTGGATGAGACGGCCGAGCTCGGACGGCGCGAGGTCGGCCAGCTCGTTGCGCCGCCGCTCGTCGCGGGCGCGTTGCAGGCGGCCACGGCGGTCGCGTCCCGGCACCGGCGCAGTGCCGTCGCCGTCCGGCCGGAGATGGGCGAGGATGTCGGTAACGGCCTTGCGAATCGTCTGAGGATCGATGCCGTTTTCGGCGTTGTACGCCTGCTGCAAGCCGCGCCTCCGGTTCGTCTCGGAGATGGCGCGCTGCATCGAGTCGGTGACGTGGTCGGCGTACATGATGACCTGGCCGTCGACGTTGCGGGCGGCCCGACCGATCGTCTGGATCAGCGATGTCTCGCTGCGGAGAAACCCTTCCTTGTCGGCATCGAGGATCGACACCAGCGACACTTCGGGAAGGTCGAGGCCCTCGCGCAACAGATTGATGCCGACGAGCACGTCGAATTCGCCGAGGCGGAGATCTCGGAGGATCTCGATCCGTTGGATCGTGTCGACATTCGAGTGCAGGTAGCGCACCCGCACGCCGAGCTCGAGCAGGTAGTCGGTGAGGTCCTCCGCCATCTTCTTCGTGAGCGTCGTGACGAGCACGCGGTCGCCGCGGCTGACCCGATCGTTGATCTGCTCCATGAGGTCGTCGATCTGCCCCTTGGTCGGTTTCACGATGACCTCTGGATCGACGAGACCGGTCGGCCGCACGATCTGCTCGACCACTTGCGTCGACACCTGGATCTCGTACGGGCTCGGCGTCGCCGACAGGAACAGAACCTGCGGCACCCGCTCGATGAACTCGTCGAAGCGCAGCGGTCGGTTGTCGGCCGCAGAGGGCAGCCGGAACCCGTGCTCGATGAGCACCTCCTTGCGGCTCCGGTCGCCCTCGTACTGGCCGTGCAGCTGCGGCACAGTCACGTGGCTCTCGTCGACCACCACGAGGTAGTCGTCGGGGAAGTAGTCCAGCAACGTGTGCGGCGGCTCGCCGTGGCTGCGCCCGTCGATCGGCCCCGAGTAGTTCTCGACGCCGTTGCAGTACCCGACCTCCTGCATCATCTCGAGGTCGTACTGGGTGCGCATCCGCAGCCGCTGGGCCTCGAGGAGCTTGCCTTCGCGCTCGAAGTAGGCGAGCCGCTCCTGCAGCTCACCCTCGATGCGGACGATGGCCTTGCGCATCCGCTCATCGCTGGCGACGTAGTGGCTCGCCGGGAACACAACCAGCTCCTCGAGCGTCTGCACTCGCTCGCCGGTGAGCGGGTCGACGACAGTGATCTGCTCGATCTCGTCGCCGAACAACTCGACCCGCACCGCGGTCTCGTCGTACGCGGGATGGATCTCGATGGTGTCGCCTCGCACGCGGAACTTGCCGCGGGTGAGGTTCATGTCGTTGCGCTCGTAGTTCATGTCGACGAGCCGGCGCAGGATCGACCGCTGATCGCGCTCCTCCCCCTGGTTGAGGATGAGGTAGTGGTCGCGGTACTCCTCGGGTGAGCCGAGGCCGTAGATGCACGAGACGGAAGCGACGACGATGACGTCCTTGCCGCGTGAGGAGGGCGGACGTCGCCGCGTGCCGCAAGCGGTCGATCTCGTCGTTGATCGAGCTGTCCTTCTCGATGTACGTGTCGCTGGACGCGATGTAGGCCTCGGGCTGGTAGTAGTCGTAGTAGCTGACGAAGTACTCCACCCGGTTGTGGGGGAAGAACTCCCGGAACTCGTTCGCAAGCTGCGCGGCGAGCGATTTGTTGGGCGCGATGACCAGGGTGGGCTTCTGGACCTGCTCGATCGTCCACGCCACCGTGGCGCTCTTGCCGGACCCGGTGATGCCGAGCAGCGTCTGGTACCGGTCGCCGCGGTTGATCCCCTGGGCCAGCTCCGCGACCGCCTGAGGCTGGTCGCCAGCCGGCGCGAACTGCGAGACAACCTCGAGTTTCGGCATCCACATGAGTCTAAGGAAGGGGTACGACACTGAGAGGGTGACTGGTGGTCGTTGCCGAATCACCGAGATCGCGTGACGCACAGCGCCGGCCCGGAAAGCGCCAGCGTCGGGCCGGCCGTCATGCGGAGGCAGGAGCGAAGCGACGCCCGGAGCATGCATCACAACGCGGGCAGGAAGACAGGCTGGCAGCGGTTGGGGTCGGTCTGGTCCAGGGAGCGGAAGGCGAAGAGCTTCGACTGCCAGGACGGCACCGGTTCCACCAGGGCCGGATCCTCGGAAGCTCGCTCGAGTTGATGCACTGTGCCGTTGCGCCGGTACTGCAGTGACACGTCCGGATGACGGCTCAGGTAGTCCCGCATCTGGAGGAAGGGGATGTCGAAACGCTGCGCGGCGTACACCTGCAGCCCGGGATCCGACGAGCGCAGCACCGTCACCAGGTCGCGCTGGTAATCGGTCACGGCAGCGTTCGCGGCACGAGGAAGTGGTTCGAGTCGCCGGCGGCGGTCTCCAGGTTCGAGTACATGTTGAACGTGTACGCGGTCCGCAGCTCGAGATAACGGCGCCAGACCGTTGAAGACCACGAGCAGCGGCACGACCCACATCCAGCCCGACAGGCGGAGGTCGACGTCGGACCGGAGCGTCCGCTGCGTCCACACGTACTGCGCGCGACGAGGAGGAGCAAGAGCGCATCGAGCACGATCCACGCCCAGACCCGGCCGTCGACGAACGTCCGCTCGACACCCGCGCCCTTGCCGTACCACTGCAAGAGCAGCAGGATCGCCGCTGCCGTCACGCGCGACTGTCCGCAACAGATCGCGTGCGTCACTCGACAGCGAGCGGTACCGGTGCAGAAGGCCAGCCGCGAACGACGCCGGCAGGAACAAAATGAACAGCGCGTTGAGCAGCGACGAGAAGTCGGAGAAGAGATGGGTCTGGTCGAGCGCGATGAGACTGTGGAACACGAGCCCGACGCACGACCCCGGCGACCCGAGTCCGGCGGAACAGCAGCAGGACCGGTACGGACAGCTCGATGGCGGCCGTGCCGATCGGCACTGCGTGGGCCCACCAACCCGCCGTAGCACTCTGGATGTCGAGTCCCGAACGACCCGGTCAGCTCGTCGAAGAAGTAGTTGCCACAGCTGACACGCGGTGTGAAGAACGCGTCGATTGAGCTTGGCGAACGCGGCGAAGCGCGTAGAAGCCGAGCAGGACCCAGCGTGCGGCAGGCAGGAAGAGCCGCTCGACACGCGCGGCTTCGAACACTCGCGGGCGACCACGACGGCTACGAGGAGCGCGACGTCGACGCACGCCGACGACGACCCAGTGACTCCCGAGAATCGGCGCCTCGAACCAGAGCGACACCGGACCGACGACCGCCAACGCGGCCGATCGCGCAACTGACCGCGGCCGGAGCAGCAGCCACAGCGACGCAACCGCGACGAGGACATGCGTGATCGCCGCCGTCGTGACGTGAGAGAACACCTCGTTCGCCGCGCGCGCTCGGGCCCCAGACGTGGAACAGGTTGGCGAACGCCCACAGGACCGAGAAGACCGTGAGCACATCGCCAGGACCGGGCGACGGACGGCGACGGCCGGTCGATTACGGGTGTGGCAACGTCTCGATCCACGCCCACACCTCGTCGACCTGGCGCCGTAGGTCCTCGATCGTTCCCGAGTTGTCGATGACCTTGTCGGCCACCGCACGCCGGTCCTCGCGGCTGGCCTGGTTGGCGATCCGGGCGCGCGCATCGCGTTCATCCATCTCGCGCTGCTCGACAAGGCGACGGACCGCCACCTCGGGGTCGACGTCGACCACGATCACCGCGCCGTAGCCCTTCCGAGCGCTCTCGACCAGCAGTGGGACGTCGTAGACAACCACTCGGTCCGTTTCGGCCACGGCCCGCATCCTCTCGAGCATCTCCGCTCCGACCGCCGGATGAACGATGGCCTCGAGGTCCTTCCTTGCCTGCTCGTCGGCGAACACGATTGCGGCCACCGCCGGCCGGTCGAGCGTTCCGTCGGCAGCGACGATGCCGGGCCCGAACCTCTCGACCATCGCATCGAACACTCGCGGCCGGGCTGCTGCAGCTCCCGGGTGATGGCGTCGGCGTCGATGACGAGGGCACCCTTCTCGGCGAGCATGGCACTCACCGTCGACTTGCCCGATCCGATGCCGCCTGTGAGCCCGACCACCAACACGGTGCGAGCGTAAGCGGTACCTCCTCCGCCAGGAGATCCCCCGTACGCTGGCTGCGATGGACTTGGCTGCTCGCAACGGAACCCCCTCCAGTCGATGCAGCATGCAAGCGAGGTACGGGAGCAATCGAACTTCGTACTGGTTCTGATGCAGGCGGACGCGCTGGGGACGCCGATGAATCGCGTCTTCATGGCCTGAGTGGCAAAGCTGCTGCATTCGCGCTTCATCCGTCAGCCCGTTTTCACAACCGGTCTCCGGCCCGCGGCGCCGACGATCGGAGCCGGCTCCGGCTGATCGGCCTCGACGATCCGCACGACCGCGTCGGCGCCCTTCCGGTCGGCGATCCTCGTCGTTCGGTGGGGAACCATAGGCGTAGGACTGCTCCTTGCCGCTGTCGACCTGCAAGACAAGGGGTGGACTTCGGTCGTATGGGCCCTCGTGATCGTCGCGTACGCGAGTCTTCCGAACCTTGCGCCCCGTCCGCTATCACGAACGACTCGTCCGGCGTCATCGCGGTGTTCGCCGAGGTCGCCATCCACGTCGCTTGCCGTGGTTGCGACTGGCTACTGGGACTCGCCGTTCGTCTTCTCGCTTGCTCACGGCCATCGTCGTCGCCGGGTTCGCCCGCGGCTTCGGCTTCGCTCTGCGTCGTCGCGACCGTGTCGGTGCTCGCCGTCGGCGTGCCGGACCTACGTGCGCATCGAGCACGACCTGCGCGTCGGCGGGCCAGTGGGCGGCGGAGTTCGTGCTCGTCGCGCTCGTCGCCGGCTACGCCCGCCGCATCTCGGGTGAGGCCGACCGCCAGCACTCGCTCGCCCTCGACCGCCTCGGACGGCTCGCCGACGCCAACGCCCTGCTGTTCTCACTGCACCGGGTCGCCCAGACGCTTGCCGGCATCGCTCGACCTCGACGAGGTCCTCGACTCGACGATGGAGCCGGCTCCGCGACCTCTTCGACTTCGAGGTCGCGGCCGTCCTCCTCTACGACGAGACCGACCGGCAGTGGGTCACCGCCCGCCGCGAAGGCACCCGCCTGCCGCCGCAGCTGCTCGCCGAGGAGCTTCCGCCCGCCGCTTGCCGGGCGCTCGACGGCAGCGAAGCTCCTCCGAGCCCAACCTGCTCGTCGAGCGGCGGCCCCGGCCTCGCCCCCGGCATGTGCTCCGGCATCTACGCCGTGCTCCCCGCCCGCGGGTCGGTCATCGGGCTGGTGTCGATCGAGCACGCCGAGCCGGCACACTTCACCGCCCGCGACGTCGAGCTGCTGAACGGGTTCGCCGAGCCAGCCGCGCTGGCCATCGACAACGCCCGCTGGTTCGCTCGGCTCCGCACGGTGGGCGCCGAGGAGGAGCGGACCCGCATCGCCCGTGACCTGCACGACCGCATCGGGCAGTCGCTCGCGTATCTGGCCTTCGAGCTCGACCGCATCGTGAAGAACGACGGCCAAGGGCGACGACGTAGGCGCCTCGCTCGAGCAGCTCCGTTCCGACGTCCGCGGCGTCATCCGCGAGGTGCGAGACACCCTCTACGACCTGCGAACCGACGTGTCCGACACGCAGGACATGCTCACGGTGCTCGACCTGTACCTGAAACGTGTGCGCGAGCGCAGCGCGCTCGACATCGTCGCTTCGCAGCCAGGAGTCGGGCCGCCTGCCCCTCCTGCAGGAGCGGGAGATGTTCCGGATCGCCCAGGAGGCGCTGGCCAACGTCGAGCGCCACGCCGGCGCCAGCCACGTCACGTGACGTGGCGCTGCGACGGGAAGACGGCTGTCCTCGAGGTCGCCGACGACGGCACGGGCTTCCCCATCGGCCATGCCGGCCGGCTCGACTCCTACGGGATCATCGGCATGCGCGAGCGGGCCTCGAGCATCGGCGCCACGCTCGACATCGCCAGCTCCCGGGCAGCGGCACCCGGGTGCGCTGCCTGCTCGGAGTCACCCCTGACCCGCGCCAGCCCGTCGGCCTCAAGCGCTCCGGCTCGTGACGCCTGGCGGCGTCGCACGTGCGTGACCGTGCCGAAACGACATGCCATTGCACGCGCGTCCCAGGCCGCTCTCGCCTCGAGCTCGCGCCTCGGCACTAGATTCCGGTCGCAGAGACGAGGGAGAGCCGAGTCATTGGCGATCCGGCTCCTGCTCGCCGACGACCATCGGATGCTGCGCGAAGGGCTGCGCCGGTCGATGATCGACGAGGGCTTCGACGTCGTCGGCGAGGCGTCGGACGGCGAAGAGGCCGTGCGGCTGGCCGACGAGCTCACGCCCGACGTCATCCTGATGGACGTCACCATGCCCGAGATGGACGGCGTGGAGGCCACCCGCCAGATCCACGACGGCACAGCCCGACGTGCGAGTCGTGATGCTCACGATGCACGCCGACGCCGACGTGCGTCACCTCCGCCATCCGGGCCGGCGCTAGCGGCTACCTGGTGAAGGACTGCTCCACCGAGGAGATCGCCGAGTGCCGTCCGCATGGCGGCCAGCGGCGACACGGCCCTGTCGCCCCAGCTGGCGGCGACGCATGCTCGACGAGGTGCGCCGGCTCGACCGGCCGGACCAGCGCCGAAGAGGACCGGGTCATCACCGACGCGGGAGGAAGAGGTCCTCCAGCTCATCGCCGACGGCTGCTCGACGCCCGGAGGTCGCCGAGAAGCTGTACATCAGCCAGAAGACGGTCAAGAACCACCTGGCGTCGATCTACCAGAAGCTCGACGCCCGCGACCGCACGCAGGCCGTGCTCCAGGCCGTGCGGATGGGCATCGTCCACCTCGACTGAATCCCTGCTGATCCGGGTCGACGACCCGCCGCGAACGGTTGGTGGCAAGCGCGAAATGGGCCGCACGGCCTATGTAGCCGCTAGGACCCGCCGTCGATGTCCATCGTGACAGGAAGCCAGCACCCCGAACCGGGGGCATCACGTCAACTAGGGAGCAAGCACCAAAATGATCACCTCGTTCGAGTTCCTTGCCACCTGGCTCCGGGCCCGCTTCGATGATGACGAGCGTGGCGCCTCGCTGGTCGAGTACGCCCTTCTCGTGGCCCTCATCGCCGTCGTCTGCATCGCCGCCATCACGCTCCTCGGCAACAACGCCAACACGAAGTTCAGCTCGGTCGGCTCCGCCGTCAACTGAGTCACAGCATCACAACTCGAGATCGAGCCTTCGGGGGCGGGCGATGAGCCCGCCCCCGACTCGTCTCACCGAACAGACCAGAGGCCCGCAGGCTCCGTCCTGTGGGCCGACTCGCGTTCGTAGGCATCGGCCGGTTGCGAAATTGCACTCGACTACTCAACTCAGCACTGCTTGTGACCGATCGAACGGGGTCGGAACGACCGGCTCCGATTCCAATCCATCTCCCTGGAGTTGAAACAGAATGATCACCTCATACGAGTTCCTCGCCACCTGGCTGCGGGCACGGTTCGACGACGAGAAGGGCGCCTCGCTGGTCGAGTACGCACTGCTCCTCGCGCTCATTGCCGTCGTCTGCATCGGCGCGATCACGATCCTCGGCGGCAACGCCAACGACAAGTTCAGCGAGATCGGCTCCGCCGTTCAGTGAGTCAGAGCAACGCGGCTCGAAATTGAGCCTTCGGGGGCGGGCGACGAGCCCGCCCCCGACTTGTCTCACCGAACAAATCAGAGCCCGCAGGCTCCAGCCTGTGGGCGCCTTCGCGTTAAGGCCGAGCGCCGTCGAGCGACGAAAATGCGCGATGGACTCAACTCAGCAATCGGCATGACCGATAACAACGGGGTCGGACCGATCGGCTCCGACGTCGAACGATCCATCTCCTCAGAGCTGAAATCGGCATGTTCACCGCATACGAGTTCCTCGCCACTTGGCTGCGGGCACGGTTCGACGACGAGCGGGGCGCCTCCCTCGTCGAGTACGCACTCCTCCTCGCCCTCATCGCCGTCGTCTGCATCGGCGCCATCACGATCCTCGGCGGCAACGCCAACGACAAGCTCGACAACGCCGGCCAGTCGCTCGGCGCCAACTGATCCAGCGGGAACCTGCAGTACCTACGCCGGGTCCACGCTGATCGCCTGGTTCCTCCAGCGCTCAGCGGGGCTCGGCGATGAGGAACTTCTCGTCGCTGTAGACCACCCGCCACTGCGGGGAGACGGCCAAGAGCTGTCCGAGAGGTTTGTCGACCGCCCAGAGGACGGCTGTTGCCTGGTTGCGATCGAGCACTTCCTGCCAGCCCGGCGCTCCCCCATTGAGGGTGATGAAGTCGTTCACGACCGTCTCGGGAAACATGTCGAAGCGGTCGTCCATGAACACCTTGACCCCCGTCCCGTGTCGAGCCTCGAGGTAGTTGCCCACGTAGTCCTGTGACACCAGGCGCGCACCCGGTGCCAGCAGTCCCTCACGTTCGGCCCACGTGACCGCGGACACCGGGTAGGACTTCAAGTCGTAGACCGGACCGCCCGCGGCGACCACCGCAGCGAGCACGCCAACCAGCGCGAGGGCGGCCGCCATCGTCCGGAAGATCGGCCGGCGCTCATCCCCTGTCACCGTGCCGAGACCGGCGAGCCCCCGAGCGAGGCCGGGCACGAACACGATGCTGGCGATGACGACGTTGCGAGCGCCGAGCAGCGATGCGGCAGTGAAGACCACGAGGGGCAGCGCGGCCCGCCATGACGGTCGCCTCACGAGAGCAACGACAGCGAGGAGCAGGAGGAGGAGGAACGCGCGCTGTCCCAAGGACTCGAACTTTGGCGCCTGCCACTCGACAACGTTCGAGAGGATGTCCTGCCGCCGCAGCAGCTCGATCGGGAATACGAGTAGCCGTGGCCCGAGCGGGTTCACCGCACCGAGCAGCGTCCCGAGCGCCGCCCACTTCAGCGCCCGCGTCTCGGTCGTCGGCGCCTGGTGATCCAGCCGGCGGCCGATGGCCAGCAAAGCGACAGCAACGAGCCCGAGGGGGAATGAGCCGTGGACGTTGACCCAGAACCACATGGTGGGAAGCAGCCAGCGAGGATCGAGCCGGCCCTCAGCGGCCAGCAAGACGACGCACAGAGCGAGAAGGCCGAACAGCAGCGGGCGTTCGACCCAACCGCCGTCGGCCCCGATGAGCAGCAGCGGTCCGACGATCAGCAGCCGGCTGAGCAGCGAGTGTGCGGGGCGGGCGAGTGTCCAGACGAGCGCGGCAAGGACTGTCGAAGCCGCTGCGACGACCATGAGCACACCGGGCGCCCCCCACGCCTCGTCCGCGGCGCCGTAGATCACCGAGGCGAGCCAGCTCTGGACGACCCACGGATGTCCGGCCGCGGTGAAGGAGTACGGGTCGTGCAGCGGGATGTGGTGGGTGTCCCAGATGATGCGCCCGGTCGCCAAGTGCGTCAGATAGCTGTTGTCGTCGAGGGGGCCGAGCCCGATCAGCAGCCCGATGAGCGCAACAACACCTCCTACCAGGACCGACAACGAGGGCACGCGCACGAGCACCCGAAGGGGGTTGGGCACAGTCAAGACCTAGCGCGCGGGAGGGCTGACCGGGGGGATGCCGCCGGGAGGCGGCGACGAATCAGAGGGTGTTGTAAATGCTGATCATCGCTGGCCCGAGCACGACGATGAACAGGGCGGGGAAGATGCAGAACACCATGGGGAAGAGCATCTTGACCGGAGCCTTCTGTGCCCGCTCCTGGGCCAGCTGACGGCGCTTGACGCGCATCTCGTCGGCCTGCGAGCGCAGCACTCGGCCGATCGACACGCCGAACGTGTCGGCCTGGATGATCGCGAGCACGAACGAGCGCACCTCGGGCAGGTTGCATCGAGCCTCGAGGGCTCGCATTGCATCCGCGCGGGTCGCACCCGCCCGAACCTCACCGAGCATCCTTGCGAACTCGTCGGACAGCGGGCCGGGCACCGAGGCGACCGTGCGGTCGAGGGCCTGCTCGAACCCGAGACCGGCTTCGACACTGATCGTCAGAAGGTCGAGGATGTCCGGCAGCTTGACGCGGAGCTCGTGCTCCCGCTCCGCCACCCGGCGGTTCAGGATGGCCGACGGGCCGAGCAAGCCCGCGAGGAGAAACAGCAAGACCGCTCCGAACTTCAGCAGGCCGGCGAATGCGAAGAAGCAGACGATCGCTCCGAGAACGCCCCCCACGACGCAGAGCACTTGAGTAGCGAGGAAACGGTCGACGGCCTCGGCGCTGGGGTCGCCTGCATACACGAATTTCTGGCGAATCTTGTCGGCATAGCCGGCCGGCTGGAGTCGACGGCCGATCTCGGTGAGCTTCTCGAACGCTGGAGCGATCGCTCGTTCACGGAGGGGATCTTGCAGTTCCCGGTCGCGAGCATTCTCCACGTCGTAGCCCTCGAGCTGGCGCAGCGAGGCACGCACAGCGGATTTCTCGTCCGCCTGCGACGCGATCGCGAAGACCACCAGGCCGATGGCGGCGCCGAATCCGATCACGGCAAACAGACCGTTACCTGTGATTGCTGCAAGAAGCATGACTCTCGATCCTCAGACTTCGATCTTGACGATTGATTGCATCCAGAAGTAGCCGCCGACCATCATCAGCGCCCCACCACCGAGCATCACTTGTCCGATGGTGTTCTCGAAGAGGGCGCTCATGTAGTTCGGGTTCATGACGGACATCACGATGCCGAGCGCGATTGGAAGTCCCAAGAGCACGTAGGAGCTGATGCGCCCCTCGGCGGTGAGCGTCTTCACCTCGCGCCGGAGCTGCTCGCGCTGCGTCATCGTCTCCTTGACGGTCATGAGGAGCTCGGACAGATTGCCGCCGACCTCACGCTGGATACGGATTGCCATGACGGCCCATGCGAAGTCCTTGCTGTCCATGCGCTCCGCGACAGCATCGAGCGACTCCTCGAGCGGACGTCCGAGTCGAGTCTCGGTGACCACACGCCGTAGTTCGCGGCCCATCGGTTCGTCCACTTCCTGGGACACGGCCTCGACGCCTTGCATCAGGGAGTAGCCGGCCCGCAAGGTGCCGGCGAGGAGTTGCAGCATGTCGGGCAGCCGGTCCTCGAACTGCCGCTTCCGCTTGCTCGCCAGGTAGTTCAGCGCCGCCGGCGGCAACAGAACTGCGATCGCCAGCACGACGCCGAAGATCAACACACTGCGCGTGAGCACGAGCGAAAGGATCGACACCACGATCGCACCGGCGCCGTAGAACAGCATTGCCTCTGCTGCACGCAGCGGAAGGTTCGCCCGCTCGAGCGCGCTCTCGACCCGCTCGAGGAAGCCGCGGCTCTCTGCGAACTGTCGCGTCAACTCCACGGCGCGTTGCATGAGAGCGGTCTGCGCCATGCCCTGCTCACCGTGCACGTCGTCGTCGACGTCGTCGCTTCCGCGCTCCATGTACCTGCCGGAGTACGGCTCGAGCATGCTCTCGAGACCGTTGTCGTCCTTCGCGAAGATGCTGATGATGGCGTAGGCGCCGAGCACGGCGGCAAGAAGGCCGAGGATGATGGCGATCGTCTTCCCGAAGCCGTTCTGGAACGACGATGCGATGCCTCCGTCGCTGGCCGGCGCCTGGTAGGCCAGCGCCGACGCACCACGGGCGTCCGACCCGACCACGTATGTGCCGCGGGTGGTCGCATCGCCGACGGTGAGCGTCAGGTCGTTGACGCCCTTCGTCGTGGAGGTCGGGTAGGTGAAGTGGTAGAGGCCTGAGAGCTGCGGGACGGCTGAGGCCATGAGACCGGTGAGATCCGACGCCTTGTCTGTCTCGCGGTAGATGCCGGCGGTCACTTGTGCGAGTGCCTGTGCCTCGCCGCCGAGCTTGCCGCCCTGCATGCCGAAGGAGTCGACGGTCGTCCCAGCGCCGATCACCGCGCCCTTGGCGTCGGCGAAGGGAGTGCCGGTTCCGGTGTTGCCGTTGGTGACGACAACCATCGACCCGACCATGGTGGGCACGTCGGTGACGATCGAGGCGCCACGGACGACGCCTTCCCACATCGCACCGTCGCCCTGCGGCGTGAGCGAGGTGAGTTGCGTGCCGAACGCGGCATGGTCGGTCGTGAAGCGCTGCACCACGAGCGCGTCGCTCCCGGCAGCGACGAGTGCGACCTGCATGTCTGCCGGAAGATGATCGACCACCGCCTTGATCGCGTTCTTGCTTTCGGCGAGCGTCGCATCGCCGTCGGTCGACGCGGAGGTGTCGACGACGAAGACGATGCCTTGCTGGATCTGGGCCTGGCCGAGCGTCTGCGCGTCGCTCGCGTCGACGTCCTTGTCGTTCTCCTGAAGCTTCAGGCCGGCGACGTCGGACGCGTTGCCGTCGTAACGGAAGACAACGTCGACCTTGGACGCGTCGGTGCTGTTGACGCGCACGAGCTGGACCTGATGTGCCGGCGCGCTGGGCGCGGAGCCGCTGCTCTGCGCGCTCGCGGACGTCGGTGCGACCACCGCGAACAGCGCGACGACCACGGAGACGAAGACGGCGCCAATGGAGCTCCGAGTGCGGCGACTCATCGTCCGCCCACTGCCTTGCGCACGAAGCCCTCCGGCTCGAACACCTCTGGGCCGAGGCGGATGCCGAGGTCCGACAGCTTCTCTGCGAACTTCGGCCGCACGCCGGTCGCCTTGAGGTGGCCACGGAACCGGCCGTGCTCGTCGACGCCCATGCCGTAGTCGAACAAGAAGACGTCTTGCAGCGTGATGACGTCGCCTTCCATGCCCTGCACCTCGGTGACGTGCGTGATGCGGCGGGTGCCGTCACGGAGCCGGCTGATGTGCACGATGAGGTCGAGCGCCGATGCCATCTGCTCGCGGATCGCCCGGACGGGCAGGTCGAAGCCGGCCATCAGCGTCATCGTCTCGATACGAGCGAGCGTGTCGCGAGGGGTGTTCGAGTGCACCGTGGTGATCGACCCGTCGTGACCGGTGTTCATGGCCTGCAACATGTCGAGCGCCTCACCCGAACGGCACTCGCCAACGACGATGCGGTCGGGGCGCATACGGAGGCAGTTCTTCACGAGGTCGCGGATCGTGACCTGGCCGCGGCCCTCGATGTTCGGTGGCCGCGCTTCCATGGAGAGCACGTGATCTTGATGGAGTTGGAGCTCCTTGGCGTCCTCCACGGTCACGATCCGCTCGTCGGTAGGAATGAACGACGACAGCACGTTGAGCGTCGTCGTCTTACCCGTGCCGGTACCGCCGGACACGATGACGTTGAGGCGGCCGACCACGCACGCCTGTAGGAACCGCGCCGCGTGCGCGTTCAGCGTGCCGAAGCGAATGAGGTCGTCGATCTGGAACGGGTCCTTGGCGAACTTCCGGATCGTGAGGAAGGGTCCGCCGATCGCGAGGGGGTGGATGACCGCGTTGACACGGGAGCCGTCCGGCAGACGGGCGTCGACCATCGGCGTCGACTCGTCGATACGACGGCCGACTTGACTCACGATCTTGTCGATGATGCGCCGCAGATGGGTGTCATCGACGAAGCTCGCCGGCGCTTGCTCGATGCGGCCGGCGCGCTCGACGTAGACCGACTCGGGACCGTTGACCATGACTTCGGTGACGTCGTCGTCCTTGAGCAGTCGGTCGATCGGGCCGTAGCCGAGGATGTCGTCGGAGACGTCCTCGATGAGCTGCGCCTTGTCGGCGGCCGAGAACGGCGCCCGTTCCTGCGCGAGCGCGGTCTGGAGCTGCTCGTGGACGCGGCGGCGAAGGTCTTCCTCGGAGAGCCGCTTGTCGTAGAGGATCGGACCGAGCTCGTCGATTAGCTGGTGATGGATCCTCTGGCGCAGCTCGTCGAGCACCGGATCCCGCCGGCTATTCCCGTTGGCGCTGCCACCCTGCACCTCGTGCAGGCGCTTGTAGAGACTCATGTTCCTGATCCTTCTTTCTCGTCCCGTCCGGAACCGTCACGCAGGCGCGACGTCACCGCCGCTTCGCTTTCGCGTCCTTCACGAACAGATCCGCCAGTTGCTCGATCGCCTTCGCCACTCCGGACCGCGGAGCGTCGAGCACGACCGGCGTGCCCTTGTTGACCGACTGGGGCACGACGACGTCGCTCGGGATCAGCGACTCTGCTTTGACCCCCAGCGTGCGCTCCACGTCGCCGGCGTCGAGCTTCACCTTGGAGTTGGCTCGATTGACGACGAGATGAAGCTTCGACATCGGCGTGTTGAGCTGACGCAAGGTCTGCATGCCGATCTTCACGTTCTTGATGTTCGGGATGTCCATGCCCGTCACGAGCATCACGTCGTCGCTCTCTTCGATGAGTCCGAGCACGACCTCGTTGAAGTGTCCCGGCGTGTCGATCACGACGTACGACGCGAATGTGCGCAGCATCTCGACGATGCGCACCATGTCGGCCGCGCTGATCTGGTCCGCGAACGCGGGGTCGAGGGGCGCCGGCAACACGAGCGCACCCGACGGCTCGTGTTCGACGAGCAGACTCTGCAGCAGCACCGGGTCGAGCCGGTCGATCGAGTCGACCGCGTCGATGACCGTGTGCTGCGGAGCGAGCTTGAGCATCACCGCGACATCGCCGAACTGCAGGTCGGCGTCGACGAGGACCACCGGTCTGTCACTGCGCCGCGCCAGAGCAACGGCGAGGTTCGCAGCGATCATCGACTTGCCGGCGCCGCCCTTGGTGGAGAACACCGTGATGACGCGGCCGAGCTCGGCACCGGCCTCTCCGAACGGGGAGGTCGTCTCCGCAGTCGCGCCGAGCGTCTCGACGACACCGCGCACCGCCTCAGCGAGCTGCGCCGTGTCGACCGGTGCGTGCAGGACGTCGCGGATCCCGGCGCGCATTGCCTGCCGGAACACGTCGCTCGACAACTCCGGCGTGATGAGAATGGCGGCGACCTCCGGCCGGTCCACGATCAGCTTCTCGGCTGCCACCAAGCCGTCCGGCGTGGCGCAGGACGGCCCGAGCACCGCGACAAGCGGGATGCCCGTGAGCCGGTCGCGCAGCGCGTCGATGCTGGACACCGGGACCGCGAAGTCGCCGAGTTGCATCGCCAAGCGATTCCGCACCGCCTGGTCGATGTCGACGACCGCGACGGCCGCGCCCAGCCCCCGGCCGGGACGGATCACCGTCTGTGTGTCAGCGACAGGTTCGTCGTCACCGATAAAGAGGCTCACGGCTGTCCGTTCCGAGGGTCGATGGGTGGATCTGGTGGGTGGCCAGCTCAACGCTGGTTCTGGATGCCGCTCGGGCCGTACGGCGTGAGCTGCGAGGGGTCCTCACCAGGGAGCACCGCCGGGTACGGGTCGGCCGAGAGCGGCACCGGCGTGTAGTTCGGCGGGAGCAGCGTGAGGTACAGCTTGTCCGGCGAGATCGAGGCGATCAGTTGCGACGCCTTGGCCGGAACCTCGAACGTGATGAGACCGGTGTTGAGCGTCGTCTGCGCCTGACCGTTCGGCGTGGCCGCGTTGGACCCGGTCTGGTTGACCTCGCCGGGCTGGGGCACCGCCGTCTTGTCGACGAACAGCACCTTGGCCGCCTGATAGAGGACACGCGCTGGGCTTCCCTCCGGCTCCGGCAGGACGAGGACGTTCACCAAGTCACCGGGCACGATGACACCCGCAACGCCGCGCACTTGGTCGACCGAGACCGTGACCGCGACGCACTGCGCCGGCTTGTTCGTCGCCGGATCGATCGAACCGCAGTCCGAGGGCACGCGTCCGGCGAAGGTGATCTGGCTGTCGATCGGGTCGGCGAACATGCCGTCGACGAGGATCTGGCCAGTGGTGTAGTTCGCCACGGCCACCTTGTCGGCGATGATGCTCTCGTCGGTGATCGCCGTCTGCGGCTTGAACTCCGCCGGGATCTTGGTGTGGACGATCCTGCTCTGCTGCACGGCCTCGCGACCGCTCAGACCCTTCTGAACGTCCGTCTGGACCTTCAGGATGTCGACTTCGCGGGCGCCTGCCCGGGCGCGGCTATCCGCGCTGTTGACGTAGTTGAAGACGAGAAACGCGGAGATGGCGCCAACCACCACTGCCGCGATCAAGATCATCGTTCTGCGAGAGCTCACACCGACCTCGTTCCTTGGGCCAACACCACTTGCTGGCTGGGCGCGGGACCAAAGGTGGCTACCCGCACGGAACCTGTCGGCCGATTCGACTCCGAAACTGAGCAGGCGCCCGGAATTTGGGCCGTGTTGATGTTCGAGCCACTCAGCGTGATAACGAGCGCGCCTCAGCTCGACGCAGCGTGGTCAGCGCTCGCTGACGACTCTGTGTCTGGCCAGCCACCGATCTCGTGGCTCAGCAGACACAGACGCGTGGTCGACCCGGTCTGTGTCGAGTCAGCCACGTGTTTCCGTCGCTCAGCCGACAATGTGCGCGCTGGGGGGCGGAGCGAGTGGCGGCCTTGGCGGCGGCGCGCTGCGAGGGTGAGGCTCAGCCTTCGGCGGAGGGCTCGTCGGCGGAGGGCTCGTCGACGGAGGGCTCGTCGACGGAGGGCTCGTCGACGACTGGCGTGTCGACGGAGGGCTCGTCGACCACTGCGGTGTCGACGCCGTCGTCCGCCGCGTCGCCACCCTCGAGGCCCTCGGACTTCTCGTACTCCTCCCACGCCTGCTCGTACTGGGAGGTGTCGTACCCGATGTAGTTGCCCTGCTCGTCGTAGGCGTGCTCGCCGAAGTGCTCGCGGTACTCCTCCGCCACCTCGCCACCTTCAGCGGCCTGCTTGATCGACAAGCTGATGCGCCGGCGGGCGAGGTCGAGATCGATGATCTTGACCCAGAGCTCTTCGCCGGGCGTGACGACCTGCTCGGGGAGGTCGACGTGGTGGGCCGACATCTCCGAGATGTGCACGAGCCCCTCGATGCCGTCGCCCACCTGAACAAAGGCGCCGAACGGCACGAGCTTCGTGACCCGGCCGTAGACGAGCTCGCCCACGCGGTGGGTGGTGGCGAACTCCTGCCACGGGTCCTGCTGGGTGGCCTTGAGGGACAGACTGATGCGCTCGCGATCGAGGTCCACGTCGAGCACTTGCACGCTGACCTCGTCCCCGACCTGCACAACCGATCCCGGATGATCGACGTGCTTCCACGACAGCTCGGACACGTGGATCAGCCCGTCCATGCCGCCGAGGTCGACGAAGGCACCAAAGTTGACGACGCTCGACACGACCCCGGTCCGGACTTCGCCGGGCTTCAGGTTGGCGAGGAAGTCCTCGCGCTGTTCCTTCTGCGTCTCCTCGAGCCACGCCCGGCGCGACAGCACGACGTTGTTGCGATTCTTGTCGAGCTCGATGATCTTGGCTTCGAGGTTGCGGCCCACGTACGGCGCGAGGTCGCGCACCCGGCGCAGCTCGACCAGTGAGGCGGGCAGGAAGCCGCGCAGGCCGATGTCGAGGATGAGACCACCCTTGACGACCTCGATCACGGGGCCGTGGACGACGCCGTCTTCTTCCTTGACCTTCTCGATCGTGCCCCAGGCCCGCTCGTACTGGGCGCGCTTCTTCGACAGGACCAGCCGGCCCTCCTTGTCCTCCTTCTGGAGGACGAGTGCCTCGATCTTGTCGCCGAGGTTGACGATCTCCGACGGGTCGACGTCGTTGCGGATCGACAGCTCGCGAGCCGGGATCACGCCTTCGGACTTGTAGCCGATGTCGAGGAGCACCTCGTCGCGATCGACTTTGACGACCGTGCCCTCGACGATCTGCCCGTCTTCGACCTCCACCATCGAAGCGGCGTACGCCTCTTCGAGCGACATCCCGCCGAGGTCGTCTTCGACGACCTGTCGGGGTTGGTATTCGTCGCTTTCGGCCGGGGGGGCCAACTCTTCGGGTGGGGAGGGTGCAGCGTCGGCGGGATCGCCGGTCGGCTCGGGGGTCTGCTCGGACAAAGACTCGCCTTCTCGGATGATGGTCAACTCGCATCGCGGCTTCGCAGGCGCGCGCAGCCGGGACAGCGCCCAGTCAGGCTAGTGCAGTTGTGGTCCGTCGGTTGCGTATGGTGCGCTTCGTCCGACGACGAGGAGTTCCGCGGTCTCGATGGTCGGCTCGCGACGTTCGTAGTGTCCGGGATCGACGGACCAGATGTGGTCGACGACCAGACCGGCACGCTCGGTGAGCAGCGCCAGCTCACGCGCCGTGTAACAGGTCGTCCAGAGATCGACCTCCGCCTCGCGGCCGGCCTCGTCCTTGATGACGGTCCGTTCGTGATGCACGCCGGTGGCGACGTCGAAGCTTCCTTGCTCCTGCGGGTACTTCACCTGGAAGTACGCCGAGAAGGCGCTGATCGCGAACAGTCCGCCCGGCACGAGCGCGCGGGCGATGCCGCGCAGGACCTCGAGGTCGGCGGCTGGCCCGACAAGGCCGAACGCGCCTTGGCACAACGACACTGCTGCATCGAACTCGTGGTCGAACGACAGCTCACGCGCATCCATCCTCACGAACCTCGCAGGCGCGCCCGCCGGCGTGCGCTGGGTCGCGATGTCGATGAACCGCTGCGCGATGTCGATGCCGACCACTTCGATGTCCCGCGCCGCCAGCGCCAAGGAATGACGGCCGGGGCCGCAACCGACGTCGAGCACCCGCTGTCCCCCGCGCAGGTCGAGCGCGTCGGCGAGGAACGCGACCTCCTGCTCCGTTCCCTTCGTGAAGGAATACCGGAGATACGCCGCGCCGAGATGGTCAGCGAGCGGCTCGAACCAGTGGTCGGGGTCGGAGCTCGTCAACCTTTCGCGTCTGCCCACGTCGCGCCGAAGGACAGGTTCACAGCCAGCGGTACCCGCAGCTCGGCTGCGCCGGCCATGACCTCAGCCGTCAATGCAGCAGCACGGTCGTGTTCCTGTGGCGGCAGCTCGACGAGTACCTCGTCGTGCACTTGCAGGATGATTCGGCTGTCCAGCATCTCTACCTCGAACGCGTTGTCGAGCCGTACGAGGGCGACCTTGAAGATGTCCGCGGCGAGTCCTTGGATGCCGGCGTTCATGGCTTGGCGTTCGCCTGCTTGGCGCACGCGGTAGTTGCTCGAGCTGAGCTCGGGAATGAGACGGCGGCGGCCGAACAACGTCTCGGTGTAGCCGCGCTCCCTGGCCTCGGCGACCGTGCGTTCCATGTAGTCCTTCACGTTCGGAAAGACCTCGAAGTAGGCGTCGAGGATGACCTGCGCCTCCTCGGTCGGGATGTTGAGGCGCTGCCCGAGGCCGAACGCCTCCATCCCGTACGCGAGGCCGTATGAGACCATCTTCGCCTTCGAGCGCTGTTCGATCGTCACCGCGGTCGGTGCGACGTCGAACACGCGGGCCGCGGTGGCGTTGTGGATGTCCTCGCCCGACTCGAACGCGGCGATGAGACCGGGGTCCTCGGCGAGGTGGGCGATGCACCGCAGCTCGATCTGGTTGTAGTCCGCGACGAGCAACTCGCAACCGGGCGCGGGAACGAACGCCTTCCGGAAACTGCGACCGAGCTCGCTGCGCACAGGGATGTTGTGCAGGTTCGGCGCGTCCGAGCTCAAACGTCCGGTGCGCGCGACCGTCTGGTTGAACGTCGCATGGATGCGGCCGTCGTCGGCCACCTCGCTCAACAGTCCTTCGCCGTAGGTCGAGCGCAGCTTCTCGACCTCGCGGTACCGCAGGAGATGCTCGATGATCGGGTGCTGTCCCTCCAGCTTCTCGAGTGACGCGGCGTCGGTCGAGTATCCGGTCTTCGTCTTCTTGGTCGGTTGCAGGCCGAGGCGATCGAACAGGATCTCGCGGAGCTTCAGGGTCGAGTTGACATTGAACTCCTCGCCCGCGTCGTTCCATATCTCGCGCGTGAGCTCCTCGCATTCCGCCGACAACGTGTCGTTCAGATGCTTGAGCTCGGTCGCATCGACCGCGATGCCGGCGTCCTCCATCTTCGCCAGCACGCGCACGAGCGGGACCTCGATCTCGTCGTGCAACGCGCGCATGAGCTGGGCGTCGAGTGCGGCGGTGATCGGTTCGACGAGCTTGGCGACGGCGAGCGCCCGCCGCGCCGCTTCGATCGAACGATCCCCGGACTCGCCGTCGAGATCGAATTGCAGCTCACCGGGTTCGGTCGTGCCGCCGCCGACCGGCAACTCGAGGCCCGCGTATCGCAGCAGTAGATCCTGCAGCAGATAGCGCGACTCTGCGGGATCGAGCAGGTACGCGGCGAGCATCGTGTCGAGGCAGAGCGTGCGCAGGTCTGCTTCGAGTTGGCCGAGCAGCGCGCGGCATCAGCGGCTTGACACCGTGCGCGGCGATCGGTCGTCCGCCCTCGGCGATGAGCGCTCGCAGCGACTCCCGTACGGAGGCGTCGTCGAGCGCGTCCCGAGGAATCCACACGGTGTCGGCATTGATCGCGTCACGGACGATCGCGAGACCGAGCAACGGACTGCGCCCCTCCGGTCCGTCCCACGCCGATTCGATGGCCAACGGTTCGGCGGTGTTCGAGCGCAACCCGTCGAGCAACGACTTCACGTCCTGCGGGCTGTCGATCGTCTCGACCTCCGCCTCGAGCACGGCGACGGCAGGAGTCGCGTCTCCCGCTCCTTCCCCGAACGCCTCGGCCAGCCGCTCTTGCAACGTGCGGAACTCGAGGAAGTCGAAGAGCTTGCGCACTTCCTCGCGGTCGAACGACTCGAGACGCAGTCCATCGGGTGCGATCTCCAGCGGGACATCGCGGAGTAGCACCATGACCTCGGCGTTGCTGCGCACGGTGGGCTCGTGCTCCGCGAGGCTGGCGCGCAGCTTCGGCGTCTGTTCGTCGACGTGTTCGAAGATGCCATCGATCCCGCCGTACGTGTTGATGAGCTTGGCCGCCGTCTTCTCACCGACCCCCGGCACACCGGGCAAGTTGTCGGACGGATCGCCCCGCAGCGACGCGTACTGCGTGTACAGCTTCGGCGCCACGCCCGTGCGCTCCTCGATCCCGGCTTCGTCGTAGAGCGCGTAGTCGGACACGCCACGACGGTTGTAGAGGACCTGGACCAACGGATCCTCGACGAGTTGGTACACGTCGCGATCGCCGGTGACGATCAGGACCTCGTCGCCCTGGTCGCGTGCTTCGGTCGCAAGGGTGGCGATGATGTCGTCGGCTTCGTAACCCGGCGCCTCGATGATCGGGATGCGAAGCGTCTCGACCACTTGGCGCACGAGCCCCATCTGCTGGCGAAGGATGTCCGGCGCTGCGTTGCGGTTGGCTTTGTAGTCCGTCACCGCCTCGTGGCGGAACGTCGGCTCGGGCCGATCGAAGGCCACGCCGATGCCGTCGGGTTGGTGGTCGCGCACGAGGTTCAACAGCATCGACGTGAACCCGTAGACCGCGTTGGTGACCTGTCCGGAGGCGAGCGTGATGTCGGTCGGCAGCGCGAAGAACGCTCGATACGTGAGCGAGTTTCCGTCGACCAACATCAGCTTCGCCATTGGTTCAGCCTACGGATGAGAGCGGGGACGTGAGCGCAGTACCCGGCGTACCGTGCCCGGTCTTCCGGTTGCGCAGCGAGCCGATCGGCGAGCCGGCAGGCGACGTCCGGACGGTGCTGAAGCACCCCGATCTGCATCTGCTGGGTGCGGATGGTGAACACGACCGCACCGGTCTCGGGCAGCTGTCGCAGTGTCTGCCGTTCGCTCCGGAGCCACAGGTCCTCGGGCGGAATCGTGAGGTTGGCGTGCTCGGGTGAGTGCGGCGCGAACAGGTCGCCGGACTCGTGGATCGTCCAGTTCCGGCGCTTCATCACTGCCGGCTGCCGCAGCCGATCGAGGAACGTGTCGACCTTCTTGGACAGCTCGCCCTCGTAGCGGGGAACGGGCTCGTGGACGGCCCGAGCCGGCTTCCCCATCTTGTCCGCCAACCTCCAGTGCGACGGAAAGCACACGCAGGCGGCCGCGAGCACGACCTGCGCGTGCTCGTCCGGCAGCAGGACACACAGGTCCTCCTGCACGCTTACCGCGGCGGCCTCGAGCGCATGCTCGAACTCCGGGGAGAAACGGGCGCCAGAGCGCCCGTTTCCATCCAACATTCGCAGCAGTTCGGCGCAGGCCGGGGCCGAGTCGAGCTCCGGCAGCGTGAGGAGGACCTCGTCGCGGCGCTCGCGGAGCAACCGTTGCTTCAGTGCGAGCTCTTCGGCGCGGTGGTCGTCGGGCAACAGCCATTCGGACTCGGGGATGCGCGTGAGCCCCATCGACAGCCATGGCGGTCCGGAGGCGACGAGCGACAGCTCGTCGAGCCAGTCCGGGGCCGCGTCAGGGCCGCAGCGATCCGTCGATGACGTCTTGGGCCACCTGCTTGAGAGTGCTGCGCGTGTCCATCGCCGTCTTCTGCAAGAAGCGGAAGGCGTCGGCCTCGGTCATGTCGTGGTTGTCCATGAGCTTGCCCTTGGCGCGGTCGACGACCTTGCGCGTCTCGAGCTGGTCGGTCAGTGAGAGGTTCTCGTCGGCGAGCGCCTTCATTTCCAGGAAGCGGCCGAGCGCGACCTCCACGGCCGGGATGAGCTCGCTCTTCTGGAAGGGCTTCACCAGGTACGCGAGCGCCCCGGCGTCGCGCGCTTTCTCGATCAGGTCGCGCTGGCTGAAAGCGGTGAGGATCAACACGGCCGCGCCTTTTTCGGCAGTGATCTGGGCGGCCGCGGTCAGACCGTCCATCCCTGGCATCTTCACGTCGAGGATCGCGAGGTCGGGCCGCTTGTCCTTTACGAGCTGGACCGCCTCGTCACCGCGCCCGGTCTCGCCAACGACCTCGTACCCCTCCTCCTCGAGGGTCTCCTTCAGATCGAGGCGGATGATGGCCTCGTCTTCGGCGATCACGACACGGATGGGCACCCTCGTCTCCAGTTCGTTCCTGGACGGTGAGCCCGTGCGGGCTCAGCGGGATTCTGCAGTGAGACGGTCGAGCAACTCGTCTTGTTTGCGTTCGAGTTGCTCGATCGAGGTCTGCACCTCGGATCGATGGCGTTCGTAGGCGTCAGCGTGGCGCTGCGCCTCGTGGTGCTCCCGATCGGCAAGCGGTGTCTCGGAGACGAGCGCCCGGATGCGGGCGTCGTCAGCGGCGTCGTTGAAATGAGCGGCCTGCTCGTCCGTCAGGACGAGCTCCTCCCGAAGTTGCTTCAGCCGATCGCCGACCTCCTTCAATCGGCGCTCGACCATCGACCGCGACATCAGCGCATTGTAGGTGACGCCCTCTCGGGCTCAGGCGGGGACTTACGCCTCGCTGCGAAGCCGAGAACGTCGCCGGCCGGCGATGAGCACGAGCCCGACGCCCGTGATGAGCGAGATGAGGCCCACGGTGACCAACGTCGTCGACGAACCACCGGTACGCGCCAGTGGCTCGGTACGCGTGGCGGCCCCCGCACCTACTCCTGGATCCCGCGTCGTCGGCTCAGGGGTCGGCGTGGTGCAGTCGGGCGCGATCGTGATGGACAGGTCCTGGGTGGCGGTGAGCGCCGTTTCGCTCGTGTCGGTCGTTTGCACCGTGAAGGCGAACGTACCCACCTCGATCGGGGTACCTGTGATCGCGCCATCAGACGCCATCGACAAGCCCGGTGGCAGCGACCCCGCGGTGATCTCCCAGGTGAACGGCTCCGTGCCGCCTTGGGCGTTCGGCGTGTGGGCCGAATACGTCACGCATTCCGTACCGTCAGGCAGCGGCGTGCAGTCGATCTGAATCGCTCCGCTGATGTTGGTCCTCCAGGTGTCGAACGTGTTGCAGATCAACGTCGCGCTCGAGTCGGCAGGATCGACATCTATCCCTATTCCGATGGTGTCGGGAACGTCGGGACCAAGCCGATTGACCTGGTTGAAACTGATGACGATGCCATCGGTGCTCCCAGCGCTGACCGATATCCCGACGTCGGTCCCGGGGCGGGGCGCGGCGGGGCTGGTCAGCGTGTTGTTGGTGACGGTGACATCGTGGGCGCCGGACAGCAGCACGGCCGTGCCCGCGCCGTTTCCGCCCACGCCATCCTGCGCGTTGCCGCTGCCGAAGATCGTGTTGTTCTCCACAGTGCCCTGCGCCCCCACATATGACACGCCGTTCTGCGAGATCAATCCTTCCAAGGGATGGGACGGACCAGCGGTGCTGCCGGACAGGTTCATGGTCATGTGGCAAGGGCATGGCCGTGTCAAGCGGGTCGGCGCGGTCGGCCGTCAGACTCGGCCGCCTCGCGGATGTCGTGGTGCAGATTCACCTTCGACCTTTCGCCATGCACGCATGGTCCACGACGTAGAGCGCCCTTCCACGGTGGCCGCGGTCCTACTCGGCAGAGACGGACACCCTGCGACGTGCGGAGCGGTTTACGAGACACCGCGTTCAATCTGTGTCGCCGGCAATCTCGATCGCACACGCCACGCCCGGCGCCGCGGCCAGGCGAGTGTCGGTCGTCAGCAATGTGGCTCCGAGCGCCTCGGCCAACGCGACATAGAGCGCGTCCCACGAACGCACCGAATGCCGCAGCTCCCACGCTCGCACCAACAGGGCGCGATGGCCATAGCGTTCCCCTGGCCAGTCGCGCAGATCGACCACTGCTTGCTCGGCGGCCGTGGCATCCAGCGCGCCCCCAAAATGATGTCGGCGGATGACCCCCAATACCTCGGCGTCGATGACATGCGGGGCAGCCTGGTCGATATCACCCGCGAGAACGGCCCGGATCGCCTCCGACTGTGGAGTGTCAGCCACCACCTCGTAGAGGCACGACGCGTCAACGACGAGCATCCGGCCACGGGCCGCGTTGCTCGTCGAGGACCTCGAGCACCTCGGAGGTGGCCGCCGCCGTCGGCCTGCGCCGGGTGCGGTCAAGCCACTCCTCCACTGTCGGACGAGACGCCAGCCGGGCCGCCTCGCGCCGCAACAGCTCGGGAACCGTCAGACCGCTTTCGGTGGCACGGCGCAGCAGGGCGGCATACACGTCGTCGTCGAGATCGCGAATCTGGATCGTCTTCGGCACCATGCGAGCCTACCATGCAAGTCCGCATGCAAACATGCACAAATGCATGGCCGCGTTGGCGATCAATGGATTGCGACAGTCGGCGTCGAGAGTGCGTGTCGTCCACGTGAGTACTCCCGAACCCGTCTTAGCGGAGACTGGTATGGGCTCTGACCGGCGATGAAACGACTGCTGCTCCTCGCGTTCATCTGGGGCTGGTCGTTCCTCTTCATCAAGGTCTCCGTCGAAGGGATGAGCCCACCGACGGTGGCCTGCGCACGCGTCGGCCTCGGGGCCATCGTTCTTGTCACCGTGCTACGGGCACGACACCGACCGGTGCCGGATGTGCGCTCGATGTGGCGCCACTTCCTCGTCGCGGCGCTGTTCGGCAACGTGATCCCGTTCACTTTGCTGGCCTGGGGAGAAGAGCGGATTACGAGCGCGCTCACGGCAGTCCTGAACGCGTCCACGCCGCTGTTCACCGCGATCATCGCCGCCGTGTACTTGAAGGACAGGATCCGGCCGATCCAGGTCAGCGGGCTCCTCTTGGGCTTCGTGGGCGTCACCGTCGCGGCCGGATTCGGCGGCGGCGACCTCGCGCACTCGTCCGTGTTCGGGTCGCTCGCCGCGGTGCTTGCCGGCGCGTCCTACGGCATGGCGTTCGCCTACATGCGCAAGCACCTCACCGCGATCGAGCCGACGGTCGCGGCAACGGGACAGCTCGTTGTGGCCACCGCCTTGTCGTTGCCGCTCGCCATCGGCACGTCGATCACGAGCGGCATCCATCTCGATCCGCACATCGTGTTGTCGATCGTGCTGCTCGGAACGGTCGGAACGGGGCTCGCGTACATCCTCAACTACCGCATCATCGCCGACCTCGGCGCCACGCGTGCTTCTCTCGTTACGTACATGATTCCGGTCGTCGCCGTCACCGTGGGCGTGGTCGTGCTCGACGAGCCGTTCGAATGGAGCCTGGTCTATGGCGGGGCTTTGATCATCGCGGGCATCGCGCTCGTGCATCCGCCGGCGCGCCTTCGCCGGCTGCCGATGCAGCCCATTGTCGGGCCCGCGATGCTTCTCGTCATCGTTGCGCTCGCCGTCGTGCCGGCGGCGAGTTGCTCGTCGGGCGGACGCTCGACGTGCGGGCAAGCGCACACCGAACCACTCGATCCGAACCTTCGCCATGTGATCGCTTCAGGCGCCGAACCGACGTACACGACCGACCCGCCGACCTCCGGCCCGCACACGCCCGGCGCGTTGCCCGGCGGCGTGCTGACGCAGCCCCTGACCCGACCGTTGCAAGTGGGCGCGCTCGAGGCCGGCCTCGTGCTCATCCAGTACCGCGACCTCGACAGCACCGACGTCGAAATGCTGTCGAAGCTCGCCGGCGACAAGGTCGTGGTCGGGCCGAACCCCGCCCTCCCCGGAAGGCTTGTGGCCACCGCGTGGCTCAACAAGCAAGTGTGTTCCGCCGTCGATGTGCCGGAGCTGCGAGGATTCATCAGGAACCATCAGGGCAAGGGCCCTGGCACCGACGGGTGAGCGCCATGGCGACCGATGCCTGGGGAATCGAGGACGGATACCACGACATTCGCGGCGCGTGGCACGAGACGTCTCCTGCCATACGACGGCAGCTGCGGGTGGCGATGGGCGGGCTGGGTGACGTCGAGGATCCGCCGCCGCAGACGCTGTCCGGTGTGGTTCGTCCGCCAAGGAGCCGGCCCCCGGATCAACCGTCCCGCTGAGCTCGTGTTGGAGGACGGGACGCATGTGAAGGCCGTCGAACGTCTGCCACGCGCCCTTCCGCTCGGTTATCACGATCTGCATCCCGACGACGGTGGCGCGACGACACGGCTGATCGTCACCCCGGACCGATGCCATGTCCGCGACGGTGGGCGGTCGTGGGGGTGGGCGGCGCAGCTGTATGCGACGCGCTCGTCGGAGAGTTGGGGCATCGGCGACTTCGCCGACCTAGACACGCTCGCTCGCTGGTCCGCGCAACTCGGTGCCGGCTACCTCGCGTTGAACCCGCTCCACGCGCCGCGCCTGGTCCCTGACCCGGAACCGAGCCCATACTTCCCGAGCAGCCGCCAGTTCCACAATCCGCTGTACCTACGCATCGAAGACGTCCCCGGCTTCGATCCCGCCGAGCCCGAGCTGGCGGATCTCGCCGCGGCGGGACGCAAATTGAACGAGTCGCGTGTCATCGATCGCAACCGCATCTACACGCTGAAGCGCACCGCTCTCGAACAGCTGTGGGACACGTTCGCAGGTGACTCCCGTTTCGACGCCTATGTCGACGACCAAGGCAGCGCGCTACGCCAGTACGCCGTCTACTGCACGCTCGCCGAGGAGCACGGCTCGGGTTGGAACGCATGGCCCTCAGAACATCGTCGGGCGGACAGTCCGAGTGTCGAGCGCTTCGCCACTGCTCACGAAGAGCAAGTGCAGTTCCACTCGTGGATCCAATGGCTGCTCGACGAACAACTCGAGAGAGCCGGAAATGAGGTCTCATTGCTCGGCGACCTCGCGGTCGGGGTCGACCCGGACGGTGCCGACGCATGGGTGTGGCGCGACGTGCTCGCGCCCGGCGTGCGCATCGGCGCGCCACCCGACGAGTTCAACCTCGCCGGCCAGGACTGGGGCCTGCCGCCGTTCGTGCCGTGGCGTCTGCGGGCCGTCGGCTACGAGCCGATCGCGCAGACCGTCCGCGCCGCGCTGCGCCGCTTCGGCGCCCTGCGCATCGACCACGTCATGGGGCTGTTCCGCCTGTTCTGGATCCCGGAGGGTTGCCCCGCCGCAGACGGGACGTATGTGCGGTATCCCGCCACCGACCTGCTCGACATCGTGGCCCTCGAGAGCGTGCGCGCCGGCGCGGAGATCGTTGGCGAGGACCTGGGCACCGTCGAGGACGACGTCCGCGCTCGCCTCGCCGAACGCGCTGTCCTGTCATATCGGGTCGCGTGGTTCGAGCAAACGCCACCGGAGTCGTTCCCCGAGCATGCGGTCGCGTCGGTGTCGACCCACGACCTCCCGACGATTCCTGGTGTATGGACCGGTGCCGACCTGAAGCACCAGCAGCAAGCCGGCCTGGAGCCCAACGAGGAAGGTCTCGCCGCGCACCGGCAGCGGCTCCAGGAGCTCACAGGCCTCGGAACAGACGCGCCCGTCGCCGACGTCGTGGTGGCGACGTACCGGAGGCTGGCAGACGCGCCGTCCCGGATCAGGACCGCATCGCTCGAAGACGCGCTGCTCGTCGAAGAGCGAACGAACGTTCCGGGCACCACCGACGAGCACCCGAACTGGTCCTTGGCGCTGCCCGCCCCGCTCGAAGCGATCGTCGAGGACCCAGTCGCCCGAGCTGTCGCCGCCTCCATGCGGACGCCCGATCGGCCGGTGATCTAGAACACACTGGTGGCCGTGCCCGGGTCTTCGACCGGTGATGATCCGTTTCCTCTCGGCCGGCTCGTGTATCTCTACGTCGGCTCGAACGACGTCCGCGCCGACCTGGCGTGGTACGACGAAGTGCTCGGCGCCGACCTCGTGTGGCACTTCGAGGCCTTCGGTGCCGACGTCGCTGCCGTGCAGGTGGGTCCACAGGGTTCACCGTTGGTCGTGCTGGCGGATCACCGGCCGGTCCCGAGTTGCCTGCCGATCTGGGCCGTGCGGTCGCTACAAGACACGTCAGAGTGGCTGCAGGCGACCGGCTGGCTCGAGTCCGCCGTGCGCGTGGGCGTACCCGACGGACCATGCCTCGTCCTCCACGATCGCAGCGGCAACGAGCTCGCGCTGCTGCAACAGGATCATCCCGACGCCATGCAGCACGCGTACCAGGACCTCACCCATCCACGCCGCAGGTGAGTCGGACTCCACGAGTGCCCCGGGAGGGATTCGAACCCTCACTGTGCGGGTTTTGAGTCCGCTTCCTCTGCCAGTTGGGATACCGGGGCGGAGCGACGAGCGTAACCTCGGGTCATGTCTCGTCACGTGGAGGGTTCGAGGCGCGCGCGCCGTCTGCGACGAGCGTTCGTTCTCGGCGGGCTCGTTGCCGCGTTGCTCATCTTCCGCAGCCGCAGGATCGCGGAGAGTGAAGCGGCTTTGTGCGGCTGACCTCGGTCGGTATTCATCAAGCCGAGACACAACTGAAACTTCTGGGGACGACCGTTGGTCGTACCTCGGAGCCGCCACCCCCCGGAGTCTGGACAACATGACAACTGCTTTCACGTTCCCCGGCCAGGGCTCGCAGAAGCCGGGCATGGGTCGACCGTGGGTCGATCACGAATCGTGGGAGCTCGTTGACGACGCATCTGAAGCAGCCGGGCGCGACATTGCGCATCTGCTGCTCGATGCCAAGGCCGAAGAACTGACGCAGACCCGCAACGCACAGCTCGCCACGTACGTGGTCAGCCTCCTCGCGCTCGACGCAGTCGAGCGGCTCGGACTCGAGCCGGCGGTCGCCGCCGGCCACAGCCTCGGCGAATACTCGGCACTGACAGCGGCGGGCGCCCTCGATTTCAGCGATGGCGTGAAGCTCGTCGCGGAGCGCGGCGAAGCGATGCAAATCGCCGCGGACGAGCGGACCGGGACCATGGCCGCGGTGCTCGGCCTCGACGACGACAAGGTCGAGGTCGCGTGCATGCGCCGCGGCAGCCGATGTGTGGGTAGCGAACTTCAACGCACCCGGCAACGTCGTCATCGCGGGCGATCCCGAGGCGATCACGTCAGCCGGCGAAATCGCCAAGGACCTCGGCGCCTCCAAGGTCCTGCCAGTCAAGGTCAGCGGCGCTTTCCACACGCCTTTCATGGCGCCGGCGCGCGACAGGCTGAGAAAGGCGCTGTCGGAGGTCGACTTCCGGACGCTCGACATGCCCGTGGTGGCGAATGTCGACGCTGTCAGCCACGTTGATGCCGACGACTGGCCCGGACTCTTGGCCGCGCAGCTGTCGAGCCCCGTGCGCTGGCGTCAGACGCTCCACGCGCTGGGCGAGCAGGGAATCAAGACCTTCGTCGAGCTCGGTCCCGGAACGGTCTTGAGCGGCACCGTGAAACGGACGGTCGACAATGCCCGCAGCGTGGCCGTGAACACCCCTGATGACCTCGATACGTTGCTCGAACGCATCGAAGGCGAGGCGGCCGCCGCGCACCACGAAGGTGAGCACCTCTTCATGACCGAACGGGTGGTCGTGTCCCCCGCGGCCGGTTTGTTCGCACCCGTCGCCGACCTCGATGCCGGCCGTCCGATCGAGGCGGGCGACCTGCTCGGCACGGTGGGCGAGGCCGAAGTGCGCTCGCCGTTCTCCGGGCGGATCGAAGGCGTCCTCGCGCACCTCGGTGAGCGGGTGATGTCCCGTCAACCGATCGCCTGGATGAGGACCGCGTGAGGACCACGTGAGGTCCGCCCGCATCACGGGTTGGGGTACCGCGCTTCCTGACAAAGTCGTCACCAACGCCGATCTCGAGGCGATGCTCGACACGAGCGACGAGTGGATCGTCGAACGCAGCGGCATTCGCGAGCGCCGCGTGGGCGGCACGACCGCGACCCTCGCGATCACCTCGGGTCGAGCGGCGATGGACAAGGCGGGCCTTCAGGCGGCCGCGATCGATCTGCTGATCCTGTGCACCACGACGCCGGACCAACAGGTTCCAGCGACGTCGGCGGTCGTGCAGCACGAGCTGGGTCTCACGTGCGGCGCGTTCGACATCAACGCCGCATGCTCGGGCTTCGTGTACGGCTTGGTCACCGCGTACCAGTTCATTGCCTGCGGATCGGTCGAGCGCGTACTGCTCATCGGATCGGAAACGCTGTCGCGCATCACCGACTGGGACGATCGTTCGACCGCGGTGCTCTTCGCCGACGGCGCTGGCGCGGTCGTGGTCGCGGCCACGGACGATTCCGGCAAAGGCAGCCACATGCTTGGCTGGGATCTCGGGTGCGACGGCTCGGCTCGCTCCATATTGGATGCCGACATCGGCGGGTACCTCCACATGGAAGGCCGCGAGGTGTTCCGCCGCGCAGTGCGGGTGATGATCGACTCTGGCAAGCGGACGATGGATCAAGCAGGCGTGCGCCCGGAGGACATCGCGCTCGTCGTGCCGCACCAGGCGAACATCCGCATCATCGAATCGGCGAACGCGAAACTCGGCCTTCCGATGGAGCGCACCGCAGTGGTGCTCGACCACACGGGGAACACGTCGTCGGCATCCATCCCGCTCGCGCTCGTCGACGCCATCGACCACAACCGCCTGTCCCCAGGCAACCTCATCATGTTCGTCGGCTTCGGCGCGGGGATGACGTGGGCATCGGCCATCTTCCGGTGGGACCCATGACTGAACCGCGAGTCGTCGTCGTCACCGGCGAGCGCGCGAGGCATCGGTCTCGCCTGCGCCGCGCGCCTTCGCGGCTGACGGCGATCGTGTCGCGGCGTTGTCGCGCTCGACGACCACGGACGAGTTCCCATGCTTCACTTGCGACGTCACCGACGCAACGGCGGTGGACGAGGCGTTCGGCAAGGTGGAAGCGGAGCTGGGACGACCGTCGGTCGTCATCTCCAACGCCGGTCTCGCTCGTGACACGTTGCTCGTGCGCATGAAGGACGACGACTGGCGCGAGGTGATCGACACGAGCTTGACGGGTGCCTTCAACGTCACACGGCGGGCCATCCCCACGATGATGAAGGCACGATCCGGACGGCTCGTGTTCATCTCGTCGGTCGCGGCCCACATCGGCACACCGGGGCAGGCCAACTACGCGGCTGCCAAAGCCGGGCTCGTCGGATTCTCTCGCTCCGTCGCCCGGGAGTACGCCGGACGCGGAATCACCGCGAACGTCGTCGCCCCCGGCCCGATCGAGACCGACATGACCTCGAAGCTCGACGATGCGTGGCGCGAGCAGACGCTCGCTGCCGTCCCTGCCGGCCGGTTCGGGACACCGGACGAAGTCGCCGCGGCCGTGCGCTTTCTCGCCTCGCCCGAGGCTGCGTTCGTCACCGGCGCTGTGTTCCCGGTCGACGGCGGTCTGGGTATGGGGCACTGACACGTACGGTCTTCGCACACCACAAGGAGAGAGCCACACCATGAGCGACGAGCTGTTCGAGCGCTTCCGCAAGACGGCGGCCGACAGCCTGGGCAAGCCCATCGACGAGATCACGATGACTGCCAGCTTCGCCGACGATCTCGATGCCGACAGCCTCGATCTGGTCCAACTGGTCATGGATCTCGAAGAGGAGTTCGACATCACCGTCGACGAAGACGAGCTCGAGGGGATCAAGACGGTTGGCCAGGCGTTCGAGCTGATCAAGTCGAAGCTGTGATGCAAGCGCGCCGCGTCGCAATCACGGGCGTCGGTGTGCTCGCCGCCTGCGGAGTCGGACGCGACGAGTTCTGGTCCGGGCTGCTCGCGCCGCAACCGACCTCGGAGCGCCGCGTCACCGGGTTCGACCCCAACACGCTCTTCGACAATCCGAAGGAGATCAGACGGACCGACCGGGTCGCGCAGATCGCCCTGGCCGCGGCCGAGGAGGCGATGGCACAAGCGGGTGCCGTCGAGGTCGATCCCGATCGTGCCGGCGTGCTGTTCGGCACGGGCGTCGGCGGACTCGAGACGCTCGAGGCGCAGGTCATCGTCCGCGTGGAGAAGGGCGAGCGGCGCGTGTCACCGTTCTTGGTTCCGATGATGATGGCGAACTCGTCCTCTGCCGCGCTGTCGATGAAGTACGGCTACCGCGGTCCTTGCGAGACCATCGCGACTGCATGCGCGGCGAGCACGCACGCGATCGGCAACGCGGCGCGGTTGATCGCGACCGGACGGTGCGACGCCATGTTGACCGGTGGCGCCGAAGCCTCGATGACCGTCACCGCGTTGGCGGGCTTCGCCAACATGACGGCGCTGTCGACGACTGGTATGTCGCGTCCGTTCGATGCCGAGCGAGACGGCTTCATCATGAGCGAGGGTGCCGCTGTCCTCGTCCTGGAAGAGTGGTCGTCGGCCGAGGCACGGGGTGCGACGATCCTCGCCGAGGTCCTCGGTTCGGCGTCGAATGCCGACGCGCACCACATCACGGCACCGTCCCCCGGCGGTTCGGGAGCGATCACGTGCATGCGCCTCGCACTCGAAGACGCGGAGATCGACGCGGCCGATATCGCGCACATCAACGCGCACGGCACGTCGACACCACTGAACGACGCCGCCGAAGCGGAGGCGATCGCGGCATTGTTCGGCACGCAGCGGCCCGCCCCTCACGTCCACCAAGGGGGTCACGGGTCACGCACTGGGTGCGGCGGGCGCGCTCGAAGCCGCCGCGCTCGTCCTGTCGATGCAGCACGGGTTGATCCCGCCGACCGATGGAACGAAGGCCGTCGACCCTGCGTTGCCCGCGATCGACCTCGTGATCCACGAACCTCGCCCGTGGAGTCCGGGTCCGAGCCTGTCGAACAGCTTCGGCTTCGGTGGTCACAACGGCTGCCTCGTCCTCGGCCCGGCCTAACTCCGTCCGAATTCCGGGGAGAAACGGGCGCTATAGCGCCCGTTTTCGTCCAACATTCGCTCGTTTAGCTGAGGAGGGCGCCTTCGAGCCGGAGCAGGTGGAGCTTCATGTCGAGGCCGCCGCCGTAGCCGCCGAGGGCGCCGCCCGTGCGCAGGACACGATGGCATGGGACGACGATCGGCACCGGGTTGGTGGCCATGGCCGTGCCCACGGCGCGGTGGGCGCGGGGACGACCGGCGCGTTCGCGCGAGCTCCTTGTAGCTGACGACCTGCCCGAACCGGATCTGGTCGTGCAGGATCTCGAGCACGGTGCGGCGGAAGCCGTGGGTCAGGCGCCAGTCCACCTCGACGTCGAACGCCGTGCGGTCGCCCTCGAAGTATTCGTCGAACTGGCGGCGGACGGGATCGAGCTTCTTCGGATGCTCGACCACCCTCGGCGAGATGTTCTCGGCGAGGTCGTCGAGGAAGGCGTCCTCCTCGACGCGTGACAACGCGACCCGCACGAGACCTTCGTCGGTCGTCGCGAGGAGCATGCCTCCGACCGGTGTGTCGACCTCCGTCCACGCCACCTCGACCAGTCCTTCGCGCTCGGCGCGGCGGCGGAACTCCGCGAGCGCCTCGTCCAGCAAGCCCGCCTCGTCCGGCGGGCCGTCCCGCAACTGTGTCTCGACCTTGTTCATGCCAATTCCTCTCGAAGTCGTTGCAATCCGGCCCGCACGTTCTGGCGGGCAGCGGCCTCGGAGCACCCCGAACGCGTCTGCGACGTCGGCGTACGGACGGTCGGCGACGAAACGCAGCAGCACCGCGCTGCGTTGCTTCGTGGGCAATGCGCCCACGTGTGCCCACAAGCCGTCGTCGAGCACGTCAGGCCACTCGTGCGGGCCCGCGCTGCCGTCGGCAAGCGCTCCCACGGGCACAGGCCGACGATCCTTCGCACGCGCCGCGTCGATCACCTTGCGATGCGCGATCGTGAAGAGCCAGCCACCGAGGTTGTCGCCGTGACGGAGCGACGGATAGGCGCGTAACGCGGCGATCATCGTCTCCTGGAAGCAGTCGTTGGCGTCGTGGACGCCGACGGCCCCGACCAGGTACCGGTGCAACGCGGCACCGTGTTCGTCGATCACCGTCTGGAATGCCGGCAGCCCCATATCACTGAAAACGACCGGGCATCGAGATCTGTGAGATCAAGCGGCCAGCGACTTGAGCAGGTTGGTCGCCGTGTCCTTGGGACTGATCTTGTACCAGGCCTGCTCGACCTTTCCCTTCTCGTCGATCAGGAATGCTGAACGCAGGATGCCCATGTACTTGCGGCCGTACATCGACTTCTCCTGCCACACGTCGTACGCCTCGGCCACGGCGTGGTCTTCGTCGGCCAGCAATGGGAAGCCGAGCCCGTATTTCTCGTCGAACTTCAACTGCTTGCCGGGCTTGTCCGGGCTGATACCCACCACGGACGTGTCGCCGACCTTCGGCAGGATGTCGCGCAGCCCACAGGCCTGCTGCGTGCATCCGGGGGTGTCGGCCTTCGGGTAGAAGTAGACGAGCACCTTCGTTCCCTTGAAGTTCGAAAGCCGGATCTTGTCTCCGTGCTGGTCGATCAAGTTGAACGCGGGTGCCTTGTCACCTGGCTTGAGCGGCATGCTACGAGGCTAGGTCGGGTGAACATCGAAGGGCGCTGGGGGCGGAAGCATGACAGGAGGAGCGAAACGTGACGAAGACCGTTGATGCACTGGATCGGCTCGCTGATGCCGCGCTCTCAGAGCTGTCGGGAGTTCGTCAGAGCGACGACGCAGTCGGGGCTGCAGTCGCGGCTGCCGCCCTTCTTTCGGAGCGCGCTCGCCCAGGAGATCTCGGACCGCGACCGAGTCATCCGCATCGCGAGGCGCGAGGGTGCGACCCTTCGAGCGCTGGCGGAGGCGACTGGCCTCAGCCGGCAGACGATCGCCAACATCTGCGCCGCGGGCGGGTCGCCGGCGCGGAAGCGGACGGGCGCGAGCTGAAGCTCGGGGTGTTCAGGCAGGTCTGCGTGCCCAGCTCCGCCGAGGCCGTGGTGGTTGCGCGATGAGTTCGCCTTTGTGGCATCGTCGTCATCGCATGCGAATCGTCATCAGTGAATTCATCAGCCTCGACGGTGTGGTGCAGGCTCCGGGCGGCGCCAAAGAGGACACGGACGGAGGCTTCCAGCACGGGGGATGGTCGATGCGGTTCTTCGATCCCGAGGTCATGGGATCGGCGATTGACGCGACCTCCGGGCGCACCGACGCGCTCCTGTATGGCCGGCGGACATGGCAGGTGATGGCGGGCGCGTGGCCGGCGCGGGCCGGTGACCCCTTCGCCGACTGGATCAACGCGGTCGAGAAGCACGTCGTCTCCAACACGTTGTCCGAGGCCGACCTGACGTGGGAGCCGACGTCTCTGATCCGCGGCTCGGACCTTCCCGCGGCCGTGACCGCGCTGCGCGACCGCGCGGGTCGCGACGTCAATGTGATGGGTAGCGCGCAACTCGTGACGACGTTGCTCGAGGAGGACCTCGTCGACGAAATGAACCTCATGATCGAGCCGATCGTGCTCGGCGGCGGGAAGACCATCTTCCCGACGGACGGCATCGCCCGGAGGTTCGAGCTCGTGTCCGCCGCGACCGCGAAGACGGGCGTGCAGGTCTGCCGTTACGAGCGCTCGCGTTAGACAGACGGCGCAACGTCATCGGTCGAGCGCGACTCCGCAGCACGCCTGATTTGCGACAGCAGCCGTCGCACCGCGATGACATGCCCACCGGTTCCGATCACGAGCATCCGGTAGACAGCTCCGGTCACGCCAGGAAAGGCGGCGCGAGTCTCGGCCCGAAGCCGTGACCGACGAGCACCGAGCTCGTCGATGTCGAAGGTCAGTGCATAGGACGAGAACCGATGGCGTCCCGTGAGAACGAGTCGGTGTGGCGGCACCGCCGTGACGACTCGGAAGCCAGGTATCGACGAGCCTTCCGCGAGCGGCCGCGGGCCTGAAGCTCGATCATCGGCACAACCGACGGCGCGTGCATAGGTCGACGCACCTCTGCGCGAGAATGCGGCGTCGAGCGTGCGGGTGAGGGCGGCCCACACCCGGTCGGGATCGGCCGCGATGACCGTTGCGTGTTCGTCGACGTAGGGCAGGTCACCGGCCTCCACGAAGGCTCCTCTCCGATTCAAGCCGGCTGGCGGGACACCACGCGGCCCAGGCTGACGGGTCAGGTCTCGTCGATGGCTCGGCGCATCTCGCCGAGGTCGATCGTGTAGAAGTTCGCCGCATCCTCACCCTGCGTGTCGAACCACAGGCACGGAGTGATCTTCGTCCAGTGTCGCCATCGCGATGTCCTCCAGTTGGCGCTTGTCGAGCGTGTCCTCGGTCGATCTGACGACCCGACCGCAGCCAAACTCATCGCTGCGACGGGCATCAGAACCCAAGTGCGGTCAGCGAATGCGCCGCGCTATGAAGCCTTGCATGGCTCGAACGGACACCGTCCTCGCCGGTCACTACTTCCTGGGCGTCGAAGGATTGGCTCTGACCCGCTACTGCCTGCGCGACTCGGCGGCAATCGCGCCGCACGTCGAGGAGGTGCTTCGTATCGCGTCGACCATGGACGAGTTCCCCAACACGCTGACGATCCCGATGGTCGAGCACGACATCGAGGAGGGGTACACCCTCTGGGCCGGCAGTTACGACGCGCCCAACCCTGCGATCGAAGCCGAGCAACCACTGGTCCACGCGATGCTCGAGGCGGCACCGGCGGGCGTCGCGCTGGACGCGGCGTGCGGAACCGGCAGGCACGCGGCCAAGCTCGCCGACCTCGGTCATCGCGTCATCGGTGTCGACGCGACGGAGGCCATGCTGTCCATCGCGCGGGACAAGGTGCCCACCGGGGACTTCCGGCGTGGTCGCCTGGAGGACCTTCCCGTCGCCGGCGCCAGCGTCGACCTCATCACATGCTCGCTCGCGCTCACCCACGCGCCGGACCTACAGCCGGTCATGCGAGAGTTCGGTCGCGTGCTGAGGCCGGGCGGCACTGCTGTGCTCTCGGACATCCATCCCTTCAACACCATGATCACCGGAGGGGTCGCCGGCTTCCCCGGTGCCGACCTCGCCGATGGTGTCCCATACGTCGTGAACCGCACACACCAGATGAGCGACTACCTGCGCGGGTTCCGCGATGCTCGGATGTCGATCATCGAGTGCCTCGAACCCCTATGGGCCGAGGCACAGATCAAGCGCCTACCTGGCTATGCGGTGTACCCGGACGCATGCCACCAGGCGTTCGGCGACCTCCCGTATCTCCTCATCTGGCGACTGATCCGCGCCGACTAGAGCTAGACGCGCGCCGGTCGGCCGTCTCCACACCCGCGAGGAAGGCTTCGGTGAACGCCTCCGCGTCGATGCCGCCGACGGCGCGGTGGCTGCGTCCGCCGGGGGTTTCGTGCAGCCGGAGCACGCCGTCCTGGAACTGCGTCTCGAGTGTCACATCCGCGATCGAGGCGCCCGACCAATCGGCCGCCACCGCGGCGGTCACGGGATCCCAGTGGAAGTTCACGAGGTCGTGGGCCAGACGCGGATACTCGCGGCCGCGTGCCTCCATGCCGCTGTCGGACCCGTAGGTCTCCGACTGCCGCGCGAGCAGCGCGCCGATCGGACCGGACGTGCGCAGCCGATCGAGATCACGTCTGCGGAGTTGCGCGTGCATCGCGACGGGCAACGGTACGAGCGTGACGCGGGCGGCACCGAGGACGACGTCGGCCGCTTTGGTGTCGCATTGCACGTTGAAGTCGAACTCGGGACCCCAATCGGGCATCCCGTCGCCCGGCGGCGCCAGCCAGCCCGCCATGGCCACGATGCTCGCGTCTCGCAATGTGTCCGGGTGGGCGCGCTCGAGCAGCGCCAGGTTCGTCAACGCGCCGATGGCGACGATCGTCGCGCCTCGTCGCGCGCTGTCGGCGAGGAGATCGAGCGCGTGCTCGGCCGACGACGGCTTCGGTGTGACCGGATCGGGCCAGTACCGGTCGTCGCCCCACGTCGAGGTGAACTGCCGCGTCGGTCGTGAGCGAGGCCTCTGCGCCGGCGGCGACAGGGATGTCACGCCGCGCCGCGAGGCCGAGGTAGTGCTCGACGCATCCCGCTCGCTGGCCTGCTCGCTCGAGGTTCGTCGTGATCCCGGTGATCTCGACGTCGGGCCAACCCAGCAACATCGCGAGCGCGCAGGCATCATCCGGATCGCCGCCGAAGTCGGTGTCGACGTGCAGCAGCACGCGCAGATCGTGTCGCACGCGGCCGCGAGCTGCTCGAGCACGGCGCTGGTGTCGCGTCCAAGCGGCGCCGCCCTTGCCGAGGGCGCGCGTGCCCGCGGCGCCGCGGCGGACATGGCCGACCCGGTCGCGTCGAGCGTCGGTCCGGCGAAGTGGTGGGCGACGTTTGCCATCGCGACGTCGACCAGCCATCGGTCGCGACCGCGCTGCAACAAGTCGATCGTCGCGGCCGCCGCCACCATGCCGCTGAGAGGGTCGGCGATCGCGTCGGCACAGAAGCACGGACCGAGTTCGTCGTACACGACGAGACCGCCGGCGACGGCCGCGTCGTCGCCGAACGCCACTCGTTGCGCGGCGTCACCGTCGCGTCCGTGACCGGTGATCGAGATCCAGACGTTGGGTCCGCCTTCGTCGCGCATGAGCTCGTCGGCAATCACACCGAGCTGTTCGAGCGCGCGGGGTCGAGATGCCTCGACGACGACGTCCGCGGCCACCAGGAGGCGTCGGAGCGCCCCGCGTCCGGCGTCGGTTCGTAGGTCGAGGACGACGCTCTGCTTGCCTCCGTTCAACAGGTCGAAGAACTCGGGCGATCCAGCGCGTCCTGCGTCCGGGCGGTGCTTCGACTCGACCTTGATCACGTGCGCGCCGTAGCGCTGAAGAAGATGCGAACACAGCGGGCCGGCCCACAGCGAGGAGAGGTCGACCACGAGCGGCGGACGGTCGTTGCGGGAGCCGGCTCCGTATGGTGCAGCGACGACCGGCAAGCCCGTGGCGACCGACGGTTCCGCGGTCGACAATGCCGCCACGGGTAGGCCGAGCAAAACGCCTCTCGTCTCGAGGTACTCGAGCGTGTTCCGGGCGGCGACCGCGGCGACGGCCGTCGACACGTCCGGTGTGGCGCGGTCGAGCTCGAGCCACGCCGGTACGGCATCGATGTCGTCGTCACGTGCCAGCGAGACGGCGAGCCAGCCGTCGACCGCCGCGCACGAGGCGCGTCGCGCGGCCGCAACTGATGACACCGTGACGTGTGAGGCCCATCATCGCAGCGCGCTCCACGACAAGCTGGAGCGGGTCGACGCGCAAGGTCCGACCGATTGGCGCCAATCGCTCGACGAGCGGCGCGGGTGGTCCGAGCGGCGGACGGTCCACTCGACCGGTCAACGCCATCGCGCCGCTCGCCGCCCAAGCCGCGACTCGCTCATCCACGCTGTCCATGCTGACAGCCGACGAACGCCTCGACGCTACGGTCGGCACATCCACGTCAAGTCTCTCTCCGACGGTGAGCTCGATGCGCTGCTGTGCTCCGCATTCGCAGTCGACGAGCTCGTCCGATCCGATGCCCTCGTGGTCGTCGTTGCATCACCGGACGGTTCGAGTCCGCATGCCCGCGCGCTCGAGCGGTTGACGTCGCTTCCTTGCATCGTGATCGGTGACGGCCACTCTTCCGCCGACCCGCCGCCGCATGTCGACGTGCTCGGAGAGGGTGAGGTCGCGACGGTCGACCGTTTGCTGGCGACGATCGAGGTGCATCCGATTGCGTCGGTGACGCTGGCGATGCTGCTGCGTGGCGCGGAGAACCGGCCGCTCGGCGCCGGGCTCGTCGCCGAGTCGTCTGCGTACTCGCTGTTGCAAGCGGGACCCGAGTTCGCGCGATGGCTCGCCGGCTGGACGCGCCGCGATCGGCCACCCCAGACCGAGCCGCCGGTCCTCGTGCATCGGGACGGCGATCGCCTCGAGCTCACGTTGAACCGGCCGCACGTGCGCAATGCGCTCGACCGTTCGATGCGGGATGCGCTGCTGGCGGCACTCGCCGTTCCGCTCGCGGATCCGTCGGTGGCCACGATCGACGTCTCGGGTCGCGGCCCGGCGTTCTGCAGCGGCGGCGATCTCGATGAGTTCGGCTCGTTCAAGGATCCTGCGAACGCGCACCTCGTCCGGTTGGCGACGAGCATCGGCCGCGCCATCGACGCTGTGCGAGATCGTGTCACTGTGCGCATGCATGGGTCCTGCGCGGGGTCGGGCATCGAGCTGCCCGGCTTCGCCGGACGTGTGGTCGCCGCTGCGGACACGCGGTTCTCGTTGCCGGAGATCGGATTGGGATTGATTCCAGGCGCGGGAGGAACCGTGAGCATGACTCGACGCATCGGCCGTCACCGCGTCGCGCTGCTCGCGCTCGGCGGCTCGGCCATCGATGCCGCAACGGCACAGGCGTGGGGGCTCGTGGACGAGATCTCGCCCTAGCGCGGCCGGCGCTCGGCCCGCTGTCTGTGTCGACTCAGCCACCGAAGCCGTGGCTCAGGCGACACAGACGCGATCGGCCGGCTCTCTGTGTCGACTCAGCCACCGAAATCGGTCGCTGAGTCGACAATGTGCGTGGACGCGTAGCTTCACACCGTGGAGCACGGCGGGGAGTGGGAGCCCGACGCGGACAACTGGGTCCGTTGGGCGCGAACACCGGGGCACGACGCCTACTGGTACTACCGCGACGGCTTCTTCGACGTCGTCGTTCCGCGACCCGGACGGCGCACGATCGAGGTCGGCTGCGGTGAGGGACGTGTAGCGCGCGCGACCTCGCGCGCGCGCGGGCACCGAGTCACCGCGGTCGACACGTCCGTGACGCTGCTGCGCCACGCGCGCAGCGAGGACAGCCGTGCCCGGTATGCGCTCGCTGACGGCGGCGCGCTTCCGTTCGGGGACGGCCAATTCGATACGGCGATCGCGTACAACGCGCTTCAAGTCGTGGCGGACATGCCGGCAACAGTCTTCGAGATCGCTCGCGTCCTCAGCGACGGAGGTCGCTTGTGTGCGTGCATCGTGCATCCGGTGACGGATCTGGGCCGCTTCGACGACGGAGGCCCGCCCGCTCGCTTCACGCTGCGCGATGGCTACTTCGAGCGGAACCGCGTCGACGAGGCCGTCGAGAGCAACGGGCTCCCGATGACGTTTCGCGGGTGGACGTACCCGCTCGAGGACTACAGCGTGGCGCTGGAAGAGGCGGGCTTCTGCATCGAAAGCATCCGCGAACCAAGGCCGGCGGGGTCGCCGAGCCCGTTCGACCGGTGGCAGCAGGTACCCCTGTTCATGTTCGTCCGGGCGATCAAGCAGTGACGTGCGTCGAAACGCGTGAACGCCGGCGGACGACGAGCCCGATGTAGGCACTCAACACAGCTGCGCCGATCAGCAGTTGCACGAGCGTGTCGTGAGCGTGCGGGTACAGCTTCCCGGTCAGGTAGTGGTCGACGAACCCGCCCGTGTACGGCGTCTCACCACCGCGCCGCCGGAGTGCCTGTTCCCAAGTCGTGAGCGGACATTCGAACCCGACCGTGATGCTCACGAGCGCGACGCCCACGGCGGCGACATGAAAGGGAATCACCCGCGGCCAGCGCCACGCGAGGAAGCCACCCACCGGTATGAAGACGAGGTATGCGAGGTGGACGACGACGACGAGATCGGCGAGGAGCCGACTGAGCACCGAGTCGCACGGTAGTTACCGGACAATCCGGTGGACACCGCCGTGTGCGAACGGATGGGATCTGCGGCCGATGGGGTCCAGGATGCACCACGACCAGATCGACCACGACGTCGATCTCGTGCGCCAGCTGCTCGACGCGCAGCGGCCGGAGTGGGCGCGCCTGCCGATCGAGCCGGTCTCGTCGACGGGCACCTCCAACGCCATGTACCGCTTGGGCGGCGACAAGGTCGTGCGCCTCCCCTTGCGGCCGAGCTCCATCGGACCCGCGGACAAGGAGAGCCACTGGCTGGAGGTGCTCGCACCGCAGTTGCCGCTGCCGATCCCGGTCCCGCTGTACAGAGGCGAGCCGATCGAGGGCTACCCGTGGCGGTGGTCGGTCTGTCCGTGGTTGGACGGGCAGGATGCCACGACGGCGGAGATCGACCTTCGACGTGCTGCGCACGATCTCGCGGGCTTCATCGCCGCGTTGCACGCCATCGATCCCACGGGGGGGCCGGCGCCGAGCGCGGCCAACTTCCGCCGAGGGGTCCCCCTCGCAGTGCGGAACGACGAGACCCGCCACGCGATCGACGCGTCGCGTGCACTCGTCGACGTCGATGCCGTGACGGTCGCGTGGCAGGAGGCGCTGGGGGTGTCACGCTGGGATCGCCCGCCGGTGTGGATCCACGGCGACATCGCCGCCGGCAATCTCGTCGTCCGCGAGGGCCGGCTCAGTGCTGTGATCGACTGGGGCGGCCTCGGGATCGGCGATCCTGCCTGTGACCTGATCGTCTCGTGGGAGCTGTTCGACGCCGAGTCCCGCGACGTCCTCCGCTCCGAGCTCGACATCGACGACGCAACCTGGGCGCGCGGTCGTGGTTGGGCACTGTCGACGGCCATGTGCGCGTTGGCGTACTACGAGCACACGAACCCGTTCATGGCCGCGCAGGCCCGGCACAAGCTCGCAGTTGTCTTGAACGAGTAGCTACTCCTGCTACAACCGCGACCCGTCCACGCAATGCGTCGCCGTCAGGAGACCAGTCCATGGAGTCATGCTCTCATGCAGCAGTCCACCTTTGAACGGACGTCGGCAGAGCTCGAGATACGCAACATCCTCGCCCGGCTCGCGCAACTCGCGGACTCCGGTGACACCGACGCGTACGTGAGCCTGCTGACCGACGACATCGTGTGGGCCATGCCTGCGAACCCCGCCATCGGCATGTCCGGCTCCGAGCGACGCGGTCGCGACGAGATCGCGGCGGGACAGCGTGAGCGCATGGACTCCGGTCACCAAGGCCCGGGTTCCAACACCACGCATACGATCTCGACCATCTCCATCCGCTTCGAGGACGACGACGTCGCGATCTCGCATTCGTCGTTCGTGTACTGGGCCGACACGGCGACTGCTCCGGTCGTGCGTTCGATGGGACGTTACGTCGACACGTTCCGGCGAACCGAGGGCGGATGGAAGCTCGCCCGGCGCGTGATCACGTTCGGCTGATGGACAGGCAACAGTCGATCCTGCCCGGTGTCAGCGTTGTCGACCGGACCTCCGGTATCGCGGGCGCGTACTGCGGCAAGGTCCTGACCGACGCCGGGGCCACCGTTACGCGAGTCGTGCGCGCCGACGCCGACCCGCTCGGTGGTCTCGGGTCTGAGCCGCTGTTCGAGTTCCTGCACGCCTCGAAGGCCGAAGTCGCAGAGGCGGATGCAGACGACGCGGACGCGGACATCGTCCTCGTGGACCGTGCGACCGAACCGGCCGCGCCGGGCCAGATCGTCGTTTGCCTCACGTCGTTCGGTCTCGACGGACCGTGGGTCGACCGTCCTGCGACCGAGTTCACGCTGCAGGCAGTCGGAGGCTCGACCGGCTTTCGCGGTTTCCCCGACCAGCAGCCGCTGGCCGCAGGCGGACGGATCGGCGAATGGATGACGGGTACCTACGCCGCGGTGGCGGCGTTGGCGGCGCTGTGCCACGGTCGGCGGAGCGGCGACGGTGAGGTCATCGACGTTGCGATGCTCGATTGCGTCGCCGCGACCATGGCCATCGTCCCGTCGGTGTACGCGTCGTTCCTCGGTTGGCAGCCGATGACGGGTACCGGCCGCACGATCGAGGTCCCCTCCGTCGAGCCGACTACAGACGGCTTCGTCGTCTTCACGACCAACAGCGCGCAGCAGTACACCGATTTCTGCGTGCTGATCGGTCATCCCGAGTTGCTCGAGGACCGCAAGCTGAGCCGTCCCCACGACCGGTTCGTGCGCCGAGAGGAGTTCGAAGCGCTCGTCCACGACTTCACCACCAAGCTGACGTCTGCAGAGGTGCTCGAGCAGGCGTCGCTCTTCCGCATCCCGAGCGGTCCGGTGCTCAACGGCGCGACCGTCACGACGTTCACGCAGTTCGTCGAGCGCGGCGTGTTCGAACCGAGCATGTCCGGACGGTTCGTGCAGCCGCGTGTGCCGTTCCGTATCACCGGCGAGCCGGGGGCTCCCCGCGAAACCGAACGTGCGGCGGGCCCGTTGCCGTTGAGCGGCATTCGGGTCGTCGACTGCACGGCGTGGTGGGCGGGACCGTCTGCGGCCGCGGCGCTCGCCTGGCTCGGTGCCGACGTGATCAAGGTCGAGTCGATCACTCGCCCGGACCTCATGAGGTACGCGGTCGACGCAACGGCCGAGCACGGACGAGTGGTGGGAGTGGAGCCCGCTGTTCCACTACGGCAATGCGGGCAAGCGCGCGATCACACTCGACCTGACACGGCCGGAAGGGATCGAGGTCTTCGAGCGGTTGCTCGGTACCGCTGACGTGCTCGTCGAGAACTACACGCCGCGAGTCATGGAACAGTTCGGGCTCGACTGGGACCGCGTGCACGAGATCAATCCCAATCTCGTCATGACCCGCATGCCTGCCTTCGGTCTCGACGGACCGTGGCGCGACAACACCGGCTTCGCGCAGACGATGGAATGCATCTCGGGCATGGCATGGCTCACCGGGTTCGCCGACGGACCGCCGGTTCTTGTCCGAGGCGCGTGCGATCCGCTCGCGGGGATGCACGCGGTGATCGCAACGTTGCTCGCGTTGTTGGATCGCGACGCGAACGGCGGCGGCCGGTTGATCGAAGCGACGATGGTCGAAGCCGCCCTGAACGCGGCCGCTGAGCAGGTGCTCTCTTACTCGGCGACCGGCACCGTTCTGACCCGCGACGGGAACCGATCACCGCACGCGGCTCCGCAAGGCGTGTATGCCTGTGCCGGCGAGGACAGCTGGGTCGCGATCGTGGTCGAGAACGACGCGCAGTGGAACGCCCTGACCAAAGTCCTCGGTCATCCGGCATGGGCCGCGTTGCCGGAGGTGGGCACGCACGACGGGCGCAGGGCGGCCCACGACGCCATCGATACGAAGCTGCGAGCGTGGACGGCGACGCGCGTGGCCTCGGCGACGGCGGACGAGCTGTGCGAAGCGGGCGTGCCCGCAGCCGAGGTGATCGCGTCCCGCGACGTCGTGCACAACCCGCAGCTCCGTCATCGTGGGTTGTTCGAGATCCAACCGCATCGGGTGACCGGCGAGCACGAGCTGCCCGCACTCCCCTTCCGCTTCCGCCGAGTCGATCATTGGCTCTCCCGGCCGGCGCCCACGCTGGGCCAGCACAACGACGACGTCCTCACCGAGCTCGGGCTCCGTCCGGAGGAGATCGCAGACCTCCGCGGCGCAGGCATCGTGGGCGAACGCCCGGCCGGCCTCTGACGCCCTCCCCTTTCTCGTTTCGGCGTTCGTCAGCCACACGCCGTGTGGCTCATGCACGCCGGAACGGGGAGGGGCCTACGACGGCGCGATGACGCCGGCGGCTTGGAGATCCGCGAGGTCGGTCTCGGTCAGCCCGAGCTCGGCGCGCAGGATCGCCGCCGTGTGCTCGCCGACCCACGGGACGCGGTGTCTCGGGGCCCTCGGCCACCTTCGACAGCTTCACCGGGTTGCCGGGAATCAGCACCGGCTCCTCGACGCCGTCCACCGCGCGCCATCTCGACGATCATGTTGCGGACGGTCGAGGTGCGGGTCGCGCGATCACCTCCGCGACTGGAAGCACGGGCCGGCGGCGACGCCGGCGGCGGTCAGCTCCTTCGCCGCCTCGACCATGCTGCGGTCGACGGCCCACGCCTCGACGCCGGGACGGATGATGTCGTCGAGGTGCGCACCCCAGCCCTCGCGTGTGGCGAGACGAGGGTCGTCGATCCACTCGGGACGACCGATCACGCGCGGCCAGCGGTGCGAACTGGTGCTCGCGGACGAGCTGCATCACGAACCAACCGTCGGCGGCGCGGAAGGTGTCGAGGATGAACGTGCTTCGGAAAGGGCTGCTTCGGTTGACCGAGCGACGCCAGGTTCATGACGATGTCGGTCATCGCCACCGCAGCGTCGTACATCGCGATGTCGACGTGCTGGCCCTCGCCGGTGCGTCGCGGTGGCGCAGTGCCGCGAGCACGCCGATCGTGGCGAACAGCGCAGCGCTGATGTCGCCGAGCGCGCCCACCGGGTCGGCGCGCGGAGGCTCGGCCGGGTCGGCGTTCAGGTACTCGTAGATGCCCGACATCGCCTCGACGATCGAGGCGTACGCGGGCCACGACGAGTACGGCGACCCGCTGGCGCCGAACCCCGACACCGACACGTAGATCACGGCCGGATGGCGGGCGGCGAGCGCGTCGTACCCGAGGCCGAGACGGTCCATCGTCCCCGCCTTGAAGTTCTCGGCGACGACGTCGAAGCGGGGCACGAGCCGCAGGAACAGATCGCGGCCCCGCGTCCGACTTCAGGTCGATGGCGACGCTGCGCTTGCCGAGGTTGTTGCGCAGGAACGTGGCGCCGACGACGCGCCCCTCGGGGTCGAGCATCGACGGCTGCGCACCGCGGCCCGACTCACCGGCCAGCGGCTCGACCTTGACGACGTCGGCGCCGAGGCGGGCCAGCAGCTGCGTGGCGTACGGCAGCGCCTGCATCTGCTCGGCGGCGAGCACGCGGACGCCGTCGAGCGGCTTGCCGTACTGCGCCGCGCCCTCGTTCGCGATGTCGCCGACTTTCAGACTGTCAGCCGGGCTCGGTGCCGACAATCGAGACGAACGACACCATCTCGCCGGGATAACCGCCGAGGTTGTGGGTCAGCGCCAGGCTTGCGGTCGTTGCCCGAGGCGCCGCTCCTCGGGCGCCTCGCCCCGCAGTTGCAGCCAGCCTCGAAGATCATGCGCAAGCCCGACGCGCCGACGGGATGGCCGAAGCTCTTGAGCCCGCCGTCGGGATTCACCGGCAGCTCGCCGCCGAGGTCGTACGAGCCGGCGAGGACCTCCTTCCACGCCGTACCGCGCTCGGCGAAGCCGAGGTCCTCCATCAGCACCAGCTCGGTGGGCGTGAAGCAGTCGTGCACCTCGGCCATCGCCAGTTGCGCACGGGGATCGGTGATGCCCGCCTGCCGGTAGGCGTCCTCCGCGCTGTCGACCACCTCGGGGAAGGTCGTGTAGTCGTAGTTCGGGTCGCTCGAGCCCGCTGCCGTTGCCGGCGACGAACGACAGCGCCTTGATGTAGAGCGGCTTGTCGGTGAACCGTGCGGCGTCCTCGGCCCGCACGACGATGGCGGCCGCGGCGCCGTCGGCCACTCCCGCGCAGTCGAAGACGCCGAGCGTGCCCGCCATCTTCGGCGCCCGCTCGACCGTCTCCGTGCTCACCTCGCGGCGGAACTGCGCACGCGGGTTGCGGGCGCCGTTGAAGTGGTTCTTGGACGCGATGTGCGACAGGGCGTCGCGCAGTCTCGGCCTCGCTCACGCCGTACTTCTCGCCGTAGGCGGGCGCGATCATGCTGTACATCGCGGCCGCGGTGAGCGTGCGCGCCGTGCCGTCGTTGGGCGGCAGCGTCGCCGGCAGGCCTTGGTACCCGGCGTCCTTCACCTTCTCGACGCCGACGGCCATGGCGATGTCGTAGGCGCCGCGACGCGACCGCGTACGCGCCTGCCGCAAGCGCCTCCGATCCTGTCGCGCAGAAGTTCTCGACGCGGCGTCACCGGCTTGCCCTCGAGCTCGAGCGGCCGGGCCAGCGTGATGCCGCAGCTGCCGCTGCGCGGTGCCGAGCCAGTAGGCGTCGATGTCGTCCTTCTCGACGCCGGTGCCGAGGCGAGCGTCTCGCCGACGGCCTGCACCATGAGGTCGTCGGCGCTGCGGTCCCAGTGCTCGCCGAACGTGCGTGCAGCCCATGCCGACGATCGCCACGCGGTCTCGGATGCCGTGCGATCCCATCAGCTGCCTCCTCGGACGCAGCTCGGGCCTTCCAGAAGTAGTTGTGGATGCCGTCGCTGGTGAACAGCTTGCGGAACGTCATCTCGACCCGCCCACCGACGGCGACCTCCGACTCGGCCACGTCGGTGAGCTCGATCGGCAACCGGCCCGCCGCCGTCGAAGTCGACGACGGCGAAGACGATCGGCGGGCTCGCCGAGTAGGCGAGCCGATCGACCGTGAAGGTGACGATGGTGCCGGGCGACGTCGGCCATCGGGACCGGGCTCGGCGCCGCTCGGCAACGGCGGCAGCTGCGGCGCGCCGGTCTCCGGATCGCGCCTGACCGACGAAGCCGAACTTCCAGTCCTCGCTGCGGCCGGCAGCCGATGACGGACACGCGGGCGGGCTCGGGGCGTCGCGGCGGCTCGACCGGGAGCATCCCGCGCCATGGCGAGGAACTTGCCGTACGGCACGGGCGCGCCCGCCGGCGATCTGCGTCGTCCAGCGGACCGCGCCGGTTGGTACGACGGCGATCGCGTCCGTCGTGCGGAACAGCAAGACGTCGGCGCCGTCGGCCAGCACGACCAGCGCGATGACCTGGCCCGGTGTGGCGGCCTCGAGCGCGCCGAGTCGAGCAGCAGCGCGGGATGGGCGGCGCCGGTGTTGCCGACAGTCGCGCGCCGAGGTCGTCGACGACCGCCTCGTCGCCACGCCCAGACGGTTCGAGCGCACCGGCCGCACGGCGCGAGCGTGCAGGCCCGTGACGATGAGCTCGGTCGACCTGGTCGGCGCCGAGCTCGGCGTCCTTGAGCGCCGCCTGCCACGCCTGCTCACCCAGGGCGACGTACCTGGTCTCGCCGAAGCGCTCCTCCCACACCTTCGAGCGGAGGTCGCCGGGGCTGCGCCAGCGGTCGACGAACTCCTCGGTGAGTCGACGCGCCCGATCGATGCGATGTTCGGCACATCGACCGTCCGAGCCGTCGCCGATGAGCAACGCCGGCAGCCGCCGTCGCCGCCCGCGGCCTCGTCGCGGGCCGCCCGGGCAGGCCGGTGCGCATGTCGGACGCGACCGTCGAGCGACCGTGTCCGAGCCTGCGAGCGCGATGCGCAGCATGCCCACGGCCGAGCGCTGCGCGCCGCCGAGGTCGAGCGCGGGCACGTCGTCGTCGAGGCGCAGCGCGGCGTGGATGGCCGTGGCGTTGGTCTTGTCGACGTACGCGGGCGCGACGGTCGAGAACCACAGCGCGTCCGGCGTCGTCCGCCGGCGGCGCTGACGCGAGCGCGAGCCGGGCCGCTTCGAACCCCATCGTGGTCGTGTCCTCGTCGTACGACGCGACCGTGCGGGTCCCCTTGCCGCCGCCGGTGCCGACGAACGGCGCGATCGTCGACCGGTCGAGCCGGCCGTGCGGCAGGTACGCGCCCGCCGCCAAGATTCCACGCACGACGCCGATGTTAGGACCCGACCTGATGGACCGTCAGATCCTTCAGGCGGGGCGGAAGTAGGGCAGCGTCACGTCGTCGCTCGCTGCGTGGAACTCGACGACGACCGGCATGTCGGCTCGCAGGTCCTCGTGGTCGCACCCGACGATCGCAGTCATCAGCCAGAACTCCTCGTCCAGCTCGACGATGGCGGGTGCGTACGGCACCTGGAACGACGGATGCTGCGGACGCCAGACCACGGTCCAGCTGTAGAGGCGGCCGCGTCCCTCGCTTCGTTCCCAGGTGAGTGTCCGCCCGCCGCACGCGGCGCACGAGCGTGCCGGCTTCATGTTCACCGATCCGCAATCGGCGCACCTCTGGTAGCGAAGCTCGCCGGCCGCACACCCTTCCCAGTACGGCGCGGCAGCGGCCGACCGGCCGCCCGTCGGGATCCCCGGCGCCTGCGGCTGCAGCATCGTCACGGCCGCTCAGACCCGAGCAGCATCACATCGTTGAACAGCGCTCCCGACCCGCCGTTGGTGCACAGCGCCACCTCGGCGTCAGGCACCTGCGCGCTCGCGGACGTGCCACGCAGCTGCTGTACGCCGCGGATGACTCGTTGGAGCATCTGCACGTTGAGGCCGGCGTGGCTGTACGACATCGTGCCCCCGTCGGTCGTCACCGGGATCCGGCCACCGGGACCGATGTGCCCGTCCTCCACGAACGGCCCGCCCTCGCCTTCGCCGCAGAAGCCGAACGCTTCGAGCTGACGGATGATCTCGAACGAGAAGGGGTCGTACAGCTCGGCGACGTCGACGTCGTCGGGCCCGACCCCTCCGAGCTCGAAGCACTTGCGTGCTGCGCGCCGCCCGACGTAACCGGCTGGGGTGTCGTCGCGACCCCGCAGGTCCCACACCGGGGGCACGACATACGCCGGGCCGTACGTATCGCCAGCGCCGCCGAGGATCCACACCGGCTTCGTGGCCGCGTCGCCGGCGCGAGCAGTGGTAGTGAGGACCAGCCCGCAACCGCCTTCCGATGTCATCGCGCACTCGAGCAGGTGGAACGGATCCGCCACCATGCGCGAGGCGAGGATGTCGTCGACCTTGAACGGCCCTCGCTCGTAGTACACGGCCTCCGGATTGACGTGCCCGTTGTTGCGGATCGTGGCGGCGACGGTCGCGAGCTGCTCGGGCGTGGTGCCGTGCGTGAGCATGTGGCGACGCGCCATCAACGCGAACTCGGCTGCAGTGAAGAGGCCGTAACCGACGACGAGCTCGTTCGCCGGACGCGTCCACGGCGCCGTAGCGGACCGCTCGGTGTACATGGCCGCGCCGCCCGCGGCGATCACGACCACCTCACACTCCCCGAACGCGATCATCGATGCCGCATCGAGGATCGTGGGGATGCCGTGGGTCGACAGCTTGCGCGAGCACGGCCCCATACGGGCGCCGAGCACCATGTCCGCCGCGAACTGGCCCGCGACGCCGTCGACCTCTTCGATGCCGATGCCGGCATCGGCAAGCGCGCCGAGTGCACCTTCCACTGCGATCGACGCAGAGTCGTGACCATCGAGGTGACGCGCCTGTTCGGTGTTGAACACGCCGGCGATGGCGACGTCCCGAAACGGGTGAGGCATCAGGAGTGCTCGTTGATCATGTGTTCCGCGGTCATCGCGAAGTACTCGAGAAATCGGCGCTCGATGTCGACGTCGAGATCGGCTTCGATGACCGACGCCGACATGGCGCGGTACCACGCATCGCGCTGCGCGCGTCCGATGACGAACGGCATGTGCCGCATCCGCAGCGCGGGGTGCCCACGCTCGCGGCTGTAGGTGGGCGGTCCTCCCCAATACTGGATGAGGAACAGAGCAAGGTGGTTCTTCGGTCCCTCGAGGTCGTCTGGGTACAACGGTCGCAGGACCGGGTCCTTCTCCACTCGCGCGTAGAACCGGCCGACGAGATCGAAGAAGAACGACTCGCCGCCGACGGTTCGATAGACGTCAAGCTGCACGAGTCGCGTTCAACGGGTCAGCGTTCGATCTCCGGACCGAGCCGGTCGCGGACAAGGCCGGCCACTTCGCCGGGCTCCGCGTGCCGTCCCAGCGTCGCCTTCGAGAACACGAGCTCACCGTCGACGGTCACCTCGAAACGTCCCTTCGACGAAGGGATCAACTCGATGGTCTCGAGGATCGGCGCCCATCCTTGCAACAGTTCGTCCGTCAGACCGACGGCGCGTGGGACGTAGTTTCAAGGGACGCAGAAGTCGATCTGGATGCGATGACGCTGATCAAGCATCCGGCAAATCTACCGTCCGGATTCAGGGCTCCTCCCCCATCTCGCGAAGCGCCGTAGCCAGCGCAGCCCGCAACCGGCGCGCCGTCGTGGGCGCGAGATGTGCGACGAGACCTTGGCCCGCTCCGCCGACCTCTTCAACTGTCAACTCGATGCGCACGTCGCCGCATTCATCACAATCGTCGAGCGCGGCGACGGCCCACGCAATCCGCGCCCGCTCGGGGTCGTCTGGCGGATGATCGTCGTTGCCGTAGTCAGCCAGCTTCTTCACAGGCTCAGTCCCTCCACCACCTCGACGTTGGGGAGCGCCAGCAGCAATGCCGGCGGCGCGAGCACCTTGCAGCTGCGGCTACCGCCCCCGAGGATGATTCGTCCGCGATCCATCACTCGACTGTCTACCCAGACGAGCAGGTCGTCGGGCAGACCGACCACGGTGACGCCGCCGATCGCCATGCCCGTGATCTCGCTGGTGGTCTCCGCATCGGCGAAGGATGCCTTGCGCACGCCGAGCTTGGCGCGCACTGCACCGTTGACATCCAGTCGGGTGCTGGCCAGCACGACGCACGCCACGTAGCGGCGGGGATCGCTCTTGCCGACGATGACGATGGTGTTCGCGGAGTCGTCCAGCTCGTATCCGTAGGCCTCGCAGAACGCCGCCGTGTCGGCGAGCGCCGGATCACAGGGGACGATCTCGTACTCGACGCCGAGCTGGTCGAGCCGGGCACGAACATCTTCCTCGCCCACCTCCACTCGTTCAGCCATTCCGCGGTTCGCAGATCACCACGGGGATGTCACGAGACGTCCGCTGCTGGTAGCCCGCGTAGCCGTCGTAGGTGCGCGTGATCTCGGGCCACAGCTCGGCCTTCTCCTCTGCAGTGGCGGTCCGTGCTCGCATCTTGCGGGTGGTGCCGTCCATCGTGATCTCGACGTCGGGATCAGCGACGAGGTTGCGATACCAGTCCGGCTGTCGTTCGTCGCCGCCCTTCGAGGCGATGAGCACGACGCGGTCGTCGCTCCGCATCGGCGTGGTGAGCATCGTCGTTCGACGCGCCCCCGACTTGCGTCCCGTGGTGTGCAACTCGACGACCGGCATGCCGAAGGCGGTGTTGAGAACACGGCCGCCGGACAGGTGCAGCACAGCCCTGTGCACCTCGTTCATGACCTTGGCGGTCACGTCGACGAACACGTTCCGGGGGTCCACGAACCCGATTCAACCACCGTCTGCGGGCCTCGCCACGCGGCGTCGGTCGGTAGCCTCCTCGGGTGGCTGCGAACGAGAAGCCGAGCGTCTTCGTGCCCCCTGGAGAAGCGCCTCCGCCCGACCTGTTGGTCGAGGACATCGAGGTCGGCAACGGCGACGAAGCGTTGGCCGGCCAGCAGGTCGAGGTTCACTACGTCGGCGTGTCGTGGCGCACTCGCAAGCAGTTCGACGCTTCGTGGGACCGTGGCCCGGCGTTCGAATTCGGCCTGGGCGCAGGCCAAGTCATCAAGGGATGGGATCAAGGTGTCGCCGGCATGCGCGTCGGTGGCCGGCGCCGCATCACCATCCCTCCCCGTCTCGCGTACGGCAAGCAGGGCGCAGGCGGAGCGATCGGTCCCAACGAGACCTTGGTGTTCGTGGTCGACCTGATGTCCGTGCGCTGACCGCTATCGTCGTCACGCCATGGACCTGCAGCGTCTGGAACGAATCGAGCTGACCGGCGACGACGCCAAGGCACACCGGCTCGGAGATTTCTGGGCCGATCGAGCCGTGATCCTCGTGTTCCTGCGCCACTTCGGCTGACTGCTCTGCCGCGAGCACGTCGCGCAGTTGCGTGACCACTACGACGAGATCAGTTCCGCGGGGGCAGAGGTCGTCGCTGTCGGAACCGGTGACGAGCACTACGCGAAGGCGTTCGTCGCCGACGAGGACGTTCCGTTTCCGGTCCTCGTCGACAGCGCGGCAGAAGCAGCGCACGCTGCGTCCGTGAGGAAGGTCAACTTCGCCACGTTGCTGTTCGACCCCCGCAGCATCAAAGGAGTGCGCCGCGCCTACCGCGGCGGCCACCGGGTCAAGAAGAGCGGCAAGCGCGTCAACCAACTCGGCGCGACCTTCGTGATCGGGCCGGGATCGACCGTCCGGTACGAGCACATCGACGTCCACACCGCGGACCACGCCCCGCTCGACGAGGTGCTCGCCGCGGTCCGCTCGTGACGCGCTCGACTACCGGGGACGGACGACGATCGTCGACTGCGACGGGTCGTCGGGATCCAGCACCACCTTGACGCCGTCGTCTTGGCCGCTGGCGTCGATCTCGATGACCACCTCCGGCTTCTCGATGTCGCCGTAGATGCCCTTCTGCAGCCCCATCATCGCCGCCCCCACGACGGTGGAGACCGGCGAGCTCAGCTTCGGCGCGTAGACGCGACGATCGTCCTCAGCCGTCGTTTCGTTGGCGCGCAGCCACTCCATCCACTGCTCGTCGGTCCATTCGTCGGGGTCGAGCGGAGGGCGCGTCCACTGCGGGCAATGCTACGGCGACATCGCGGTGGAACCATGGCGCGGTGGCCAGCGCCCTGTTCTCCCTCTCGGACATGGAGAGGTTGACCGAGCTGGTGGGAGCGGCATGGCTGCAAGGAAGAGACCGCGACTGGTCCGTACCGGCGGGAACGCTCGAGTGGAGTTGCCGAAAGACCGCCGAGCACGCGGTCGACACGGTCATCGCACCTGCATTGTTCCTTGCGTCGGGAAACGTCGATCGCTACCCGCCGGGCGAGCTCGCATTCGACGCGGAACTGACACCCGAGCGACTGGTCGAGGGACTGCGCGCCGCGTCCAGGGTCCTGGCGGCCGTCGTGACCACGACCGATCCCGACGTGCGAGCGATCATCTGGTTCCGGCCCGAACCCGAGACGCGCCCGCCAGAGGATTTCGTGCCCCGCGCCGGGCTCGAACTGATCCTCCATGCCCACGACGTCTGCGCCGGCCTCGGCGTCCCGTTCGAGCCGCCACCCGGCCTCTGCGAGCGCCTCCGCGAGCACACTCGGGAGTGGCCGATGTGGCAGCTGTGGAAGGAGCTCGGCCGCACCGACGACCCGTGGAACGACCTGGTCGAGGCGTCAGGACGACGGCGCGCCTGATGGCCATCGTCGATCACGTCACTTGCGCTTCAGTCCGTGCCCGAAGAAGCCACCCACCGGACGCGCGTGCGCGTGGTAGTGGTCGGGGATCCTGCGCATGTTGTCGTCGACGTAGTGCTCGAAAGTGAAGTGCTCCTGCACCACGTCGGCGAGCCGAGCATGCAACTCCGACTTCACGTCGGGTGCCGGGTAGGCGTCGTGTTCGCGCCACACCACCATCGGCGTGGCGCAGATCTCGCACTCCGCGATCCAGCAGAGGTCGTCCTCGTAGAACCACTCGGTCAGACGAGCCGCCTCGCAGAGGTCACAGTCAGCCACGATCGAGTCCTTGTCGTAGTTCGGTCACGAAGGCCGCCGCGCCGGTCGGACCGCCGCCGTCGAGCAGTCGCCGTACGAGCGCGGAACCGACTATCACGCCGTCGGCGATTTCGCACAACGCCCTCGCCTGGTCGGCCGTGGACACGCCGACGCCCACGAGCACAGGCTTGTCGGTCACCGCCTTCAACCGCTTCGCGACCACGAGTGCCGACTCCGACACCGCGTTGCGCTCGCCGGTCACACCGAGCAACCCGACGCCGTACACGAAACCGCGTGAGCGTTCGCAGACACGGGGAAGCCGTTCATCGGGCGCCGTCGGGGCCGCCAGCATCACGGTCTCCACGTTCGCGGCGTCGGCGACCGCGCACCACGGGCCCGCTTCCTCGAGCGGCAGATCCGGCAGGATCGCCGCATCGACACCCGCCGATACGAGCGAGCTCGCAAAGCGTTCGTGGCCCATGTGGAAGGCGATGTTGTAGTACGTCATCACGGCCATCGGGATCCCTGCATCGACGTCGCGCAGTTCGTCGAGGATCGACTGTGGGGTCGCACCACGATCGAGCGCGCGCTGCGACGCTTCCTGGATGACCGGGCCGTCCATCACCGGATCGGAGAACGGGATGCCGATCTCGACGGCGTCAGCACCGGCGTCGGCGACGGCGCGCACGACCTGCACCCACTCCCCGTCCATGCCACCCGTCACGTAGGGAACAAGGAGCTTGTGTCCCAGGTCGCGCGCCGCGCGCAACCGTTCCTCGAGCTCAGCCAACCTCGCCGCCCAAGATGTCGCTCACCTCTTGCACGTCCTTGTCGCCGCGACCACTCATGTTGACGAGCACCGTCTTCCCAGACAGCTCCTCGCGAGCCTGTGACACCCACGCCGAGCGCGTGCGCGGGCTCGAGCGCGGGGATGATGCCTTCGGTCCGCGACAGCAACATGAACGCCTCGAGCACCTGGCCGTCGGTCACCGCCGCGTAGCGCGCTCGACCGCGATCGGCCAGGTGTGCGTGCTCCGGACCGACGCCGGGATAGTCGAGCCCGGCGGACACGGAGGACGCTTCCAACACTTGCCCCCACTCGTCCTGCAGCAGGTAGCTGAGCGATCCGTGCACGACACCGGGGACGCCATGACCGATCGCGGCGCCGCCCGCCGGCTCGACGCCGACGAGGTCGACGTGCTCGAGCTCCGCGAAACCGCTGAAGATCCCCGCCGCATTCGAACCGCCACCGACGCACGCGGCCACGACGTCGGGATCGCGTCCGTCGAGAAGAGCGCGGCACTGGTCGCGAGACTCGTCGCCGATCACACGCTGCAGCTCGCGCACCATCCACGGATACGGATGCGGGCCCATGACCGAGCCGATCAGGTAGTGCGTGCTCTCGACCGTTGCCACCCAGTCGCGCAAGGCCTCGTTGATGGCGTCCTTCAACGTGCGGCTGCCGGTCACCGCGGCCCGCACCTCGGCGCCCAGCAGGCGCATGCGGAACACGTTCAGCGCTTGACGGCGCATATCGATCTCGCCCATGTACACGACGCACTCCATGCCGAGCAGCGCCGCCGCGGTTGCGGTCGCGACACCGTGCTGGCCCGCACCGGTTTCCGCGACCAGGCGCGTCTTGCCCATCCGTCGCGCCAGCAACGCCTGGCCGAGCACGTTGTTGATCTTGTGCGAGCCGGTGTGGTTCAGGTCCTCACGCTTCAGCAGCACCCGCACGCCGAGGTCGGCTGACAACCGCTTGCAGTCGGTCAGCGGCGAGGGCCGGCCCGCGTAATCGCGGAGCAGCGCGTCGAGCTCTGCCCGGAAAGCGGGATCGCCCCACGCCGAACGAAACGCGCGCTCGAGCTCCGCGCACGCAGGCACCAGCGTCTCGGGGACGAACCGCCCGCCGAAGCGCCCGAACCGCCCCTCGGGCGTCGGGTCTCCCATGACCGGCGCCCCGTCTGCCTCGCTAGCCCCGTTCACCGGTCCTCTTGTTGCCAGTCGAAGGGACGCACCTCGTCGTCGCCGTGATAGCGCGGCGGATCCGCACGGCGAGCGTTGAGTATGAACTCGCGGACCTTGCCGCGCGTCCTTGCGGCCGGGCGCTTCCTCGGTGCCGGTGTCCACGTCGACACCCCAGGGACGAACGGCCTCGATCGCCTCGGCGACATTTTCCGGCGTGAGCCCGCCGGCGAGGATGACGCGCCGGTTGAGGGGCGCGCCCTCGGCAAGCGACCAGTCGAAGACCTCTCCGGACCCGGGCGCGTGGGAGTCGACGAGGATCGCATCGGCACCGAAGTCGTCGGCGCGGTCGAGCGCCGGGTCGCCGGCGGCGAACCCCTTGATCACGAACGGCACCCGCTTGCGGACCCACGCGGTCTGCTCCGCCGTCTCGAGGCCGCTCAGTTGCGCAGCGCGCAGGCCGGTGCCGTTGACGACATCGACGACCCGCTGCGCCGACTCGTCCCGAAAGACGCCGACCGTCAGCACCTCAGGCGGGAGCCGGCGGACGATGTCGCGCACGAGTCCCGCCGCGACTTGCCGGCGCGACGGAGCGAAGATGAATCCGACGGCATCGGCGCCCATGGCGACGGCAAGGAGCGCGTCTTCCTCGCTGGTGATGCCGCAGATCTTGACGAACACCCGAGCAGGCTACTGGTCGATCTCCGCACCGATCGTCCGCAATCCAGCCACTGCGGTCGCTGGATCACTGGCGCGCACGAGACTCTCACCGACGAGAACGGCGTGATAACCGGCGGCGGCCAGCGGCCTGACGTCGTCGACCGAACCGATGCCGGACTCCGCCACCCGCACGCTCCCGGATGGCATCAACGGGGCGAGACGAACCGCTCGAACGGTGTCGACCTCGAACGTCACGAGGTCTCGCTGGTTCACACCGATCAACGTCGCGCCCACCCCCACGGCTCGTTCGAGCTCGGGCTCGTCGTGGATCTCCACCAACGCGTCGAGGCGCAGTTCGGTGGCGAGCGCGTGGAAGTCCCCCAGCTCGCGATCGTCGAGCGCGGCCACGATCAGCAGCACGGCGTCGGCGCCCATCAGCCGCGCATCGCACACGTCGCGCGCCGAGACGGTGAAGTCCTTCCGCAACAAGGGTGCGTGTACGGCGACGCGAACCGCGGCGAGGTCGTCTGCGGATCCGCCGAAGAACTCGGCGTCGGTCAGAACGGAGACACACGCGGCGCCGCCCCGCTCGTACGCGCCGGCCAGAGCCGCCGGGTCGAGGTCGGCGTCGATGTCGCCCTTCGACGGAGACCGGCGCTTGACTTCCGCGACGACCGCGAGCCGTCCGGACGACGAGCCGGTGCGGAGCGCGTCGGTGAACCCACGCGTCGGAGGCATCGCCCGTGCGGCCTCGACCAGGTCATCGAGCGACCGGTCGTCGCGCGCTGCTGCATCACGATGCGCGGCGACGATCTTGTCGAGGTACGTCCCCGTCAACTGCCGCTGCTCCGGTCGAACCCCATGGCCAGCAGCGTCCTGGCAACGACGCAGACGCCGGCGATGAACAGTGAGAAGACGCAGAACCCGAGCAACGGCCCGGACTCGAACAACATGGCGAACAGGAACGAAAACGCGGCGGAGGCGACGGCGGCGAGCAGGGCGAGCAACGTGAGGCTGTCGAGCAGCCGCATCCTCGGTGACGCCGCCACCCGGACCTGATGCTCGTCCACGTCCGCCGGCTCGGGATCGCACGTGCGTTGACGTGTCGTTTCGACACGTGGTTGCACGTGCGACGCAGATGTCGGGCGCGGCGGGTCGGCGGAGAGGGCGGACCAGGCTTCGTTGAGGCGGCGCATCGCCTCGGCGCTGCCGCCCGCGTCGGGATGGTGGCGCCGGGCAAGAGCGAGGTACGCGCGGCGGATCTCCTGGGGAGTTGCGCTGGGCGGAACACCCAGCACCTCGTACGGGCTGTCCCTCATCCAGCCCTAACCGCAATCTCACCGACCGGCAACAAGGGGCGCGACGATACTGCTGATGGCAGACGCTCCCAGCGTGGTTCTCGTCGAGGACGACGTGCACATCGCCGACCTCGTGTCGCTGTACCTCGACCAGTCCGGCTTTCGCGTCTACCGGGCCGACAACGGTGGCGACGGCCTGCGCACGGTTGCCGAGCGCGACCCTCGGCTGGTCATCCTCGACGTCGGCCTCCCTGGTGAGATCGACGGGCTCGAGCTGTGCCGGCGGCTACGGACCAGGAGCAACGTCCCGGTCATCATGCTCACCGCCCGCGACGGCGAGATCGATCGCGTCCTCGGACTCGAGCTCGGGGCGGACGACTACGTCACCAAGCCGTTCTCGCCCCGCGAGCTGGTCGCCAGGGTGAAGGCCATCCTGCGGCGGGCCGACGGGGCCGCCCAGGCCCGTGTCAACGGTGCGCGACAGGTCGTGAGGACCGGCGAGGTGGAGGTCGACACGGGGCGGGCGGAAGCGCGGATCGACGGCAACGTGGTCCCGCTCACGACGCGCGAGTTCGCGCTCCTGTTGTACCTCGCCGAGAACAAGGGTCTCGCGCTCTCGCGCCGGCAACTGCTCGATGGCGCGTGGGGCGCGGACTGGTACGGGGACGAGCGCACGGTCGACGTCCACGTCCGGCAGCTCCGCAAGAAGATGGGGGACGCACTCCCGCTCACCACGGTGCGGGGCATCGGCTATCGCCTCGAATGACCCGCCGGCTCACGCTCGTCATCCTCGCCACCGTCGCGGCCACCCTGCTCGTGGCCGGCGCGGGCACGTTGCTGCTCGCCCGCTTCGGGGCGCGCCAGCACACCGAGGACGAGCTGCGCTCGCAGGCCACCGAGCTCGCGGCGTCGATCGACGATCTCAGCAACCAAGGTGCGCTGCGACTGCTCGTCAACCTGCGCAACACGTTGAACCTCGAGGGCATCGAGGTCATGCGCTTCGGTCCAGGTGGGCGCACCATCGATCACTACCCGGCCGGCGTCCAGCCATCCGACATCGATCTCGACGCGCTGCGCAACGGCGAGACGCTGAGTGGCAACCATGGATCGCTCGTGTACGCCGCCGCGCCTGCGACCGTGGCGCTCAGGGGCGCGAGCGGGCGCGGCGTGCTCGCCGTCGTCGTGCTGACTCGTGAGGCGGACACGCCGTTGCGTCCGGCTACCGGCTGGTTCCTCCTCGCCGCGATAGCCACGCTCGTCATAGGGGCGCTGGTCGCATGGAGGTTCGGCCGCCGCCTCACCCGTCCGCTACGCGCGGCGCAGGAAGCAACGCGGCGCATCTCCGCGGGCGATCTCTCGACCCGACTCGCCGTTGCGAAGCCTGGCTCGAAGGACGAGCTCACGTCGCTCGCCGAGTCGATCAACGCCATGGCGGAGGCACTCGAACGATCGAAGGGACTCGAGCGCCAGTTCCTGCTGTCGGTGTCACACGACCTGCGGACGCCGCTGACGTCGATCCAGGGCTATGCCGAAGCGATCGCCGACGGCGCGCTGCCCGACGCATCCGAGGGTGGCGCGGTGATCCTGAGCGAAGCGAGACGGCTCGACCGTCTGGTCGACGACCTGCTCGACCTCGCAAAGCTCGAGAGCCGCCAGTTCTCGATGACGTTCGAGCCCGTCGAGCTCGACGACGTCGTCGCTGCGACGGTCGATGGCTTCCGTCGCGAGGCCGACGACGCGTCGATCGCGCTCGAGCTGCGCGCGCCGGACGAACCGATCACGGTCGAAGGCGACACCGATCGGCTCGCGCAGGTGACGGGCAACCTCCTCCAGAACGCATTGAAGTACGCGCGGTCGCGCATCATCGTCGCGGTCGGTGTTACGGACGCATGGGCGCGTCTCGACGTCATGGACGACGGACCTGGCATCGCGGCCGAGGATCTTCCGCACGTGTTCGAGCGCCTCTACGTGGCGCGCCGCCAACCCGAACGCCGCGAGACGGGTTCGGGGCTGGGCCTCGCCATCGTGCGCGAGCTGGTGACGGCCATGCGGGGTCAGGTGCGGGCGAGCGCGGCCGCGGGAGAGGACGAATCGATCTCGGGTGCGTGCCTGTCGGTGTTCCTGCCGTTCGCCGGTCCGGCCAAGCCGCCGGTCAGTTCGGCGCCGGAGGTGGCACAGGAGGGGGCGACGAGCCCGTCGAACCCGACGCCGACGGAGGTGCCGACGACGCCGCCGCCGTAGTCGGCGGCGCTGGGGGGCCGATGCACGTCGGGCGTCGTGAACGACGCCGGTTGTGGCTGATCGGCGGCCGTGGCCCGTATCTGCGCTCGGATCTCGCTGGCGCCGGGTGTGGTGCACACGATCGTGAAGCTCACGTCGCCGTTCCCGTTGGTCACGGCAGTCGGGGGACTGGTGACGGACCAGCCGGAGGCGTCCGTGAGCTGCACGGACGCGTTCGGAACCCGTCGCACGCGGACGATGCCGCCGTCGTCGACAGCCCGATTCGCGACCCGAACCACGAAGGTTGCCGGCTCTCCGACCACCGGTGGATCCGGGGCCGTCGCGCTCGCGACCGCGAGACCCGAGAAGCTCCTGACGGAAAGGTCCAGGCCGCGCAGCTCACCGTCTGCAAGGAAGAACACCTGTGGATCGGTCTGCGCGTACCTCGGCGAGAGAAACGCACGGACGCGGTAACGCCCGCCCGCGATGTTCAGTGCGTCGTAGCGGCCGTCAGGTCCCGCGACGACGTCGGTCGTCACCGTGTCACCGGCGAGATGCTCGAGCCGCACGACGGCGCCGGGCACCGGTCCCTGCGGTCCCTTGACGAGCCCGGCGAGGTGAGCGGTGCCGAGGGAACGCACCGGCGCGGTCGTCGTCGTGCCTTCCACACCGGGGATCGAGACGCCGGTGAGATCGACAGGTGCGGTCGACGGCGGCGGTGGTGTCGTCGTCACGACGGTCGCCGGCGCATGGACGTCGGGGAACGTGCCGGTGTCGGACCCGCGTACCACGAAGACGCCGACCACGCCCAGCGCTGCGGCAACCGGGATCGCCGGGAGGAGCCTCATGCCATGGGCAGGGCCACGACGGCGCCCGCACCGCCGCCGGCTTCGATCGGGGTGCCGACGGCGACCGTGCGGCTGAGCGGCGCAAGGGCGACGGTCGTCCCGTCGCCCGCCTCGGCTGCACTCGTGAGCGTCCCGAGGGCCTTGCCGCCGGCCACGATCTCATCGCCCGCGCGGCGGCGCCGTCGATCCGCACGCCGCGTATCGGGCGCGGCGCGTTGCCGCCACGGGAGTTGATGCGAGCAACGAGCTCCTGGCCGGTGTAGCAGCCCTTGGTGAAGCTGACGGACGCGTCCACCAGCCACTGCCCCGCCTCGACGGGGATGGTGGCGTCGGTCAACTCGTGCCCCAGTGCAGGCACGCCCGCTTCGATGCGGCGGCGCTCGTAGACCTCCCAGCCCGCGAGGTCGAGACCGTCAGGAACCTCGACCGCCGGGCCGAGGAGGTCGTAGCCCTTCGTCTCCGGCCACACGATCGCCCGGACGCGTGGGTCCTTTGGATCGCCGATGTCGCTGTCTCGCACGACGAGGCACCTCCACCCGTCGATCGGGTCGAGGTCGCACTTGGTGCGCAGCTTGAACCGCGACAGGCGCTGCACGAGCGCGTCCCCCCAACCACTGTCGACGTCCAATACGAATTCGTCGTCCGCGTCGCGTGTCACGCGAAGCCACGCATCGACCTTTCCGGACGGTTGCAGCAGCAACGACCACGTCGACGCGCCGTTGCCCAGCGATTCGACGTCCTGGCTCAGCTGCCCTTGTAGGAACGCCGCCGCTTCAGGACCACTCGCCCGCACGGCGTCGCGCTCGATCCACGTGGCAAACGGCTGCCTCACCCCCGCGAGGCTAGGGCGCGGCGGGTCGCAGTCATGCGACGGGCAGCAGGGACGGCCGCAAGCAGCGCCTGCGCCTTGTTGCGACACTCGAGGTCCTCGTGCTCGGGAACCGAGTCGACCACGATGCCGGCGCCGGCTTCGACAGACGCACGGCCGTCCGGCTGCACGACCATCGTCCGGATGGCGATGGCGGTGTCGAGGTCCCCCGAGAAGTCGATGTAACCGACGACGCCGGCGTACGGGCCGCGCTTGACGGGCTCGAGCGAGTCGATGATCTCCATCGCACGAACCTTCGGTGCTCCGGACACGGTGCCGGCGGGCAGCGTCGCCCGTAGCACGTCGATCGGCCCGAGCCCGTCGCGCAGCGATCCCGACACCTGTGATGTGAGGTGCATGACGTGCGAGTAGCGCTCGAGCGTCATCATCTCGTCGACCTTCTCGGTCCCGAACTGCACGACGCGGCCGACGTCGTTGCGAGCGAGGTCGACGAGCATGACGTGCTCGGCGCGCTCCTTCGGATGCTCCGTGAGCTCCGCGGCGAGACGACGGTCGTCCTCGTCGGTGTGGCCCCGGCGCCGGGTGCCCGCGATCGGCCGCGAGATCACGCGCCCGTCGAGCAGCTGCACCATCGGCTCAGGCGACGAACCGACCATCGTGAGCGAGGGGTTCCGGATGAAGTACATGTACGGGCTCGGGTTCACCTGGCGCAGCACGCGGTACACGTCGAAGGGCTCGGCGCCGAGATCGAGGTCGTACCGCTGCGCCAGCACGACCTGGAAGATGTCGCCGGCGAGGATGTGTTCCCGCGCCGCCTCGACCGCGTCGCAGTAGAGGCGCAGTCCCATGGACGAGCGCACTTCGGGTAGCGGCTCGTCCGGGTCGGGCGGCTCGACCAAGGGCTCGTTGATCGGCCGGGCGCCGTCCGCCGCGACTCGGTCGAGACGAGCGAGCGCGTCCTCGTACGCGACATCGAGCTCGGCCGCCGTCGCGCTCGGTGATACGAACGCGTTCGCGACGAGCGTCACTCGCTGCCGGTAGTGGTCGTACGCCGCGAGCTCGCCGATGATCGAGAGCACAGCGTCGGGGTTGCCGAGGTCATCGGGGGGAACAGCGGGCAGCCGCTCCACCTCGCGCACGATGTCGTAGCCGAGATAGCCGACGACGCCGCCGTGCAGCGGCGGCAACTCGGCCAACGACGGCGACCGGTACGTCGCGAGGATCGCCTCGACCGCGGCGAGCACCCCCTTGTCGAGCGGAACGTGCGAGGGCAGCGGCCCATCGGCTGTCAGATTTGTGCCGCGCGCAACCATCGTCACCGCCGGCCGGCGTCCGACGAACGACCATCGTCCCCATCGCTCGTGCTCCACGGACTCGAACAGGAAGCCGGGGTCCTCGCCGACGAGGCGGAGGAAGGCCGAGACCGGCGTCGTCAGATCGGCGAGCAACTCGCGCCACACCGGGACGACGGTGTGGTCGCGAGCGAGTGCGTGGAAGTCAGCCCTGCTCGGACTGACCACTGGCACCGAATGAGCGGTAGAAGCAGCTGTACGCCCCGGTGTGGCACGCACCCTTGCCTTCCTGCTCGACGACGAACAACAACACGTCGCCGTCGCAGTCGTAGTGAGCGGACCGAATGTACTGCCGGTCGCCCGACGTGTCGCCCTTGCGCCACACCTCCTGCCGGCTGCGGGACCAGAACACGGTGCGCCCTTCGTCCAGCGACTGACGGAGGGTGGCCTCGTTCATCCACGCCATCATCAGGATCTTGCCGGTGTCCTCGTCCTGCACGATCGCCGGCACGAGACCGTCCGCGTCGTAGTTGACGGAAGCGAGCTGCTCGTCGGTGGCCGCGATCGGCGTGACAGTGGGCGACATCACAATCAAAGGTAGAGGCCGGTCGAGCCCTCTTCGAGACGTTTTGACGCCACTGCGTGCACGTCGCGCTCACGGAGGATGACGTAATCCTCGCCGCGGACCTCGACCTCGTAGCGGTCCTCAGGATTGAACAGCACATGGTCGCCCGGTTCCATGTTGCGGACGTTCGGACCGGCGGCGACGACCTCCGCCCACGCCAGCCGCTTCGACATCTGTGCGGTTGCGGGAATGAGGATGCCGCCAGTCGTTCGCCGCTCGCCTTCGGGTGCGTTGGTCTGCACGAGCACGCGATCGTTGAGCATCTTGATCGGGAGCTTGTCGCCGTCGCTCGCCTTCGGCTTCGCCATCGGTGGCAACGGTACCGTCCACCCGTGCGACCTCACGACCTCACGGCCGCAGAAGGCACGGCGCTGGCTTCGGCGGTGCTGCTGCATCCCCATCCCGACATGGGCGGCGACCGCTTCAACAACGTGGTGAGCGAGCTGTACCACGCCCTGCCGCCGGCAGGCATCACGGTGATCCGGTTCGACTTCAGCAGCAGCAGGGCGGACACGGCGGCCGCAGAAGCGACCGAAGCGCTCGATGAGCTGCCCGAGGACGTGCCGAGGTTTCTCGCCGGCTACTCCTTCGGTGGCGGCGTGGCCGCGACGATCACGGATGAACGCGTTGCGGGATGGTTCCTCGCCGCGCCCGGACTGTCGATGACGAACCCAGCCATCGGTGACGATCCGCGACCCAAGCTCATCGTCGCCGCAGAGCACGACCGGTTGTTCCCGCCCGAGCAACTCGAGGCGGCCACGGCCATGTGGCGGAACGCGGAGCACACCGTCGTCGGCGGGGCCGACCACTTCTTCGTCGGTCGCACCGACGTCGTCGCGGCGCGTTGTGTCGAGTGGATCAAACGGGTCGCACGATGATCCCGTGCGCGGTGAGGACCGCCTTCGCCTCGCGCACCGTGTGCTCACCGAAGTGGAAGATCGATGCCGCCAGCACTGCGTCGGCCTTGCCTTCGGTCACGCCTGCCACCAGGTGCTCGAGGTTGCCGACACCGCCGGACGCAATGACGGGGATGTTGCATGCCTCCACGACCGACAGCGTGAGGTCGACGTCGAATCCGTCGCGCGGTACCGTCGCGGTCCATCGACGTCAGCAAGATCTCACCCGCACCGAGCGCCTCCACTTCAGCTGCCCACGCAACCGCGTCGCTGTCCGGTCGGTTTGCGGCCCCCATGCGAGAACACCTCCCAACTGTTGTCACCCTGGCGCGCATCGATGGCGACGACCGCGCACTGTGAACCGAACTCGTCGGCAATCTCCGATACGAGCTCAGGTCGCGCGAGCGCGGAGGAGTTCACCGCCACCTTGTCCGCGCCGGCGCGGAGCAGGCGGCGCGCGTCGTCGACCGATCGGATGCCGCCGCCGATCGTGAACGGGATGAACACCTCCTCTGCGGTTCGACGCGCGAGGTCGACGATGGTGTCGCGGTCGTCGGATGACGCGGTGATGTCCAAGAAGACGAGCTCGTCCGCGCCCTCGCGGTCATACCGCGCCGCCAGCTCGACCGGATCACCTGCGTCGCGCAGGTCGACGAAGTTGACTCCCTTCACGACGCGCCCCCGGTCCACGTCGAGACACGGGATGATCCTCACGGAGCGCACGCGAGCAGTGCCTCCTCGACGGTGAACCGGCCCTCATAGAGCGCCTTGCCCACGATCGCGCCGGCCACGCCGACCGAGCGCAGCGCAGCAAGATCGTCCAGGGTTCCGACCCCACCACTGGCGATGACCGGAACCGAGGTCGATGCCTGCAGTGTCCGCAGGAAGTCGAGGTCTGGGCCGCTGAGCGTCGCATCGCGCGAGATGTCCGTGACCACGAACGCCGCCACTCCTGGTAGCGCGAGTCCCGCCGCGACGTCGAGGAGCTGGCGGCCACTTCCCTGTTCCCAGCCGCGCACGCGAACCTCACCGTCCCAGTGGTCGAGACCGGCCGCGATCCGCTTCGGCCATCGCTCCGCCATGCTGCGCACGAGGTCTGGATCCTCGACGGCGGCGCTGCCGACGACGACGTGCTCGACGCCTTCGTCGAGCAGCGACCCGTCACGCACTCCGCCGCCGGTCTGCACCGGCACGTCTACCGCGGCCGCGATCGCGATGACGAGCTCGCGGTTCGATCCGTCGCGTCGCGCTGCGTCGAGATCCACCACATGGATCCAACGCGCTCCCGCGGCCTCGAACGAACGAGCGACGGCGATCGGATCGTTGCCGTACACGGTCTCGCGATCGAAGTCGCCTTGGTGCAGCCGCACGACGCGCCCGCTGCGCAGGTCGATGGAGGGGTAGAGATCGAAGGTCGTCACCCCGCGCACCGCGCAACGAAATTGGCGAGCACGTGCAGGCCGTTGGCGGCCGACTTCTCCGGGTGGAACTGCATCGCTGCGACGTTGTCGCGCTCGACCGCGGCGACGACCGTGCCCCCGTAGTCGCATGTCGCGGAGGCGTTCGAGAGGTCGTCCGGTGCGAACGAATGAACGAAGTAGAACCACGCCGGGTCCGGCAGGCCGTCGAACAGGGGCGACCCGTTGCGGAGCGCGATCGTGTTCCATTGCATCTGCGGATGCTTCACGCCGCCCGGCAGTCTCCGCACCGCGCCCGCCAGCACGCCGAGTCCGGGCCGGCCGGGCGTCTCCTCCGACTCGTCGTAGAGCAGTTGCATCCCGATGCAGATGCCCAGAAACGGCACGCCGCTCGTCGCCGTCTCCTTGGCGATCGAGGCGAGCCCGGTGTGTTCGAGTGCCTCCATGCACCTCCCGAACGCACCGACGCCCGGGAGCACGACACCGGCGGCGTCGCGGATGATCGACTCGTCCGCCGTGAGCCGCGCATCTGCACCGACCCGTTCGAGTGCCTTCTGCGCTGACCGGAGATTGCCGATGCCGTAGTCGAGGACAGCGACGAGCGGACGCCCACTCGTCACAGTGAACCCTTCGTCGACGGCACGCCTCCGCCCTCGATGCGCACCGCGGCACGCAGACACCTCGCCACGCCCTTGAACGTCGCTTCGACGACATGGTGCGTGTTGTCGCCGGTCCGCTTCCGCACGTGCAGCGTGACCGCGGCGGCGGTGCCGAAGGAGTGCCAGAAGTGGCCGGCCATCTCCGGGTTGAACGGCGGCGAGCCGAGTGGCAGCACGTCCCCGAACGGCACGTCCCACACCACGAACGGCCGGCCCGACAGGTCGAGTGCGACTTCGACGAGGGCCTCATCGAGGGGAAAGAGTCCGCTCGCGAAGCGCGCCACTCCCACCTTGTCCCCGACTGCTTCGGCGAAGGTCTCGCCGAGCGTGATGCCGACGTCCTCGACGGTGTGGTGACCGTCGACGTCGAGATCGCCGGTGGCCAGCACCTTGAGGTCGAAGCCGCCGTGCCGCGCGAGTTGATCGAGCATGTGGTCGAAGAAGGGGAGCCCGGTGCCGACCTCGGCGGTACCCGAGCCGTCGATGCCGAGGTCGATGAGCACCGAGGTCTCCTTCGTTTCCCGCTTCCGGGTCGCAACTCGGCTCACTGCAGCACCTCCTCGAGCGCGGACAGCAACGCATCGTCCTCCTCTGCCGTGCCCACCGTGATGCGGAGACAGCCGTCGAGACGGGGCCAGGACGCACAGTTGCGAACGAGGATCGAGCGCTCGAGCAGCGCCTTCCACACCTCGTTGCCGTCGACGGTCCGCGGTCGCACGAGCACAAAATTCGCGCCGGAAGGCCACACGTCGAGCGGGAGATCGCGCAACGCGGCGCTCAGGCGGCCGCGTTCTTCGACGAGCGCGGCGACACGTTCGTCCATCTCGTGCCGGTAGTCGAGCGCGAGCCGCCCGGCGATCAGTTTGAACGAGTCGAGGTGGTACGGCAACACGACCTTGTCGAGCTCGCGCACGAGCCACGACGGACCGATGAGGTAGCCGAGGCGGGCCGCGGCCATCGACCACGTCTTGGAATACGTGCGTGTGACGACGAGGGGGCGTTCATCGTCGACGAGCTCCAGCGCGGACCATGGAGCGAACTGGCCGTACGCCTCGTCGACGACGAGAAGGCCGGGCACCAGCCCGAGCATGCCCCTCACCGTGTCCTCGGACTCGACCAACCCGGTCGGGTTGTTCGGCGAGCACAGGAAGGTGATCTCGGGCCGCGATTGAGCCAGCACGTGGTCGACTTCGTGCATGTCGAGCGTGAAGTCGTCGCGCCGCTCTCCGGTCGCAACCGAGGTTCCCGTGAGCTCTGCGATGTGGGTGTGCAGCGCGTACGTGGGCTCGAAGACCGCCGCAGTGCGGCCGTGGCCCCCGTAGGTGAGACAGAGCGTCTGCAAGACCTCGTTCGAGCCGTTGGCCGCGAAGACCTGGCCGGGGCGCACGCCGTGGAGGTCGGCGATCGCGGCGCGCAACTCGGTGGCAGCGCGGTCGGGATAGCGATGCCATTCGATCCGGCGGAGCTCGTGGGCCAGCCGCTCGGTGAACGCGGCGGGGGGAGGTTCGGGCGCCTCGTTCGTGTTGAGCCGCACCTTCACGTCGACTTGCGGCGAGTGGTACCCCTCCATGAGCGCGACGTCGTCGCGCGGCCGGATCCGGCTCATCGATCCTGGGGGCTGCGCCCCCGCACCCGGATGGACTCTGCATGTGCGTCGAGTCCTTCGGCTTCGGCCAGTGCGACGACGGCAGGACCGAGTCGCTCGAACGCGTCGCGGTCGACGTCGATGACGTGGACAGGCTTTCTGAAGTCGTCGGCGGTGAGGGCGCCCGCGAACCGCGCCGACCCGTGCGTGGGCAGGACGTGCGACGGTCCTGCGACGTAGTCGCCGATCGACGCCGGCGCCCATGGTCCGCAGAACACCGCACCGGCGTGGCGCACCATCGGAAGCAATGACTCGGCATCGGCGACGAGCAGCTCGAGGTGCTCGGGCGCGATGAAGTTGGCGACCGCCATCGCCTGTTCCGGTCCGTCGACCAGCACGCAACGACCGTTCGCGTCGAGCGTCGCTTCGATCTCGCTGCGACGGGACGCATCGGAGGCAAGCCTGGCGACGGCTGCCGTGATCGAGTCCGCTGCAACCTCCGACCACGTGACGAGCCACGCCAAGCCTTCCGGGCCGTGCTCCGCCTGCACGATCACGTCGATCGCCGCCAGGTCTGGCGCGACGGACTCGTCGGCGACGACGACCACCTCTGAAGGTCCCGCGAACGCCGAGGGCACTCCGACGCGGCCCTCCCCCGCCACTTCGCGCTTCGCGACCGCGACGAAGAGGTTGCCGGGCCCGACGATGACATCCACTGACGGAACCGATTCGGTGCCGTACGCCATCGCCCCGATGGCCTGCGCGCCACCGATGCGGTACACGACGTCCACGCCGGCGATCACCGACGCGGCCAGCACGACGTCGGGTACGCGACCTTCGCTGTCCGGCGGCACGCACACCACGACCTCGTCGACGCCGGCCACCTTGGCCGGCACCGCGGTCATCAGGACGGTCGACGGGTACACGGCGCGCCCGCCCGGCACGTAGCAGCCGGCGCGCTCGACGGGCCGGAGCATCGTCCGCACCCGGAGGCCGGCGCGCTCCCACGTGACGGGAGGCGCCATCTCCGCGTGCGCGAAGTCGGCAATGTTGGCCGCCGCCGCCTCGAGGGCGTCGCGGACATCGACGCGGACCGCGTCGAGGGCGCGCTTGCGCTCTTCGTCGGGTACGGCGAGCGTGTCGATCTGCACATGGTCGAATTGCACCGTTTGTGCGCGCACCGCCGCGTCACCGCGGTCACGCACGTCCGCCAGGATGCTCCGCACCGCTTGGACGATCCGCCCCTCGTCGCCGCCGGCGGCGGGACGTGGCAACGCGGCGCGAAGGTCACGAGCACCACGGACGTCGACGCGATCGAGCACGCCGAAACGGTACTGGGCTGCACCTCCCTCCCGATCCGGAGAAAATGGGTCCATGGATGGACTGGGTCCGCAGCTGTCGACGATCGCCAGCTCTCTCGACGACCTCACGCGCCGCATCACCGAACTCGCTGACAGCCGCGCCAACCGTCCCGACGACGCCGTGGCGAGCGAGCTCTACGAGATCGAAAGGGCGCTGCAGCACGCGTCCCGCCAACTGCAACGCGTGGTCGAACGAGCCTGAGCTCTGTGGCCGTAGATGGCGAAGGCTCCCGTTTCCGGGAGCCTTCGCGGGCGACACCAGGCGGCGGATCCCGATGTCGCAGGAACCAGGTGGCGGGAACCTGGTCAGAGAACACCATACATCCGCGCGGCCCTTGAACAAACGGCGAAGTTCTCAGGTCCCGAGTCCGGCGGACGGGCAAAACCAGGCCAGGACGCACTCCCCACAGCGCGGTCGTCGCGCCAGGCAGACCCGACGGCCGTGCAGAATCAGACGGAGACTGAACGTGCCCCGCTCCGCAGCCGGGACCATCCCGTTGAGCTCGTACTCGACCTTGACGGGATCTGTCTCGGTCGTCAGTCCGAGTCGGACCGACAAACGCCCGACATGGGTGTCGACTGGTAAGCCGGGCTCGTCCATGGCGACGCTGCGGACCACGTTGCCCGTCTTCCGGCCGACACCCGGAAGCGTCACGAGGTCCTCGAGGCGGTGGGGCACCTCGCCGTCGAACCGTTCGATCAATGCCTGCGCCATCCCGATCAAGCTCTTTGTCTTGTTGCGGAAGAAGCCCGTGGTCTTGATGATCTCCTCGACCTCCGCAGGATCGGCGTGCGCCAGCGCGACTGCCGTCGGATAGCGCGCGAACAACGTGGGCGTGACGAGGTTGACGCGCTCGTCCGTCGTCTGCGCCGACAAGATCGTGGCGCAGAGGAGTTGGAACGGTCCGTTGTGGTCGAGCTCGCACAGCTCCTTGGCGGTACCGGGATACTCCTCAGCCAGCAGTCGCAGCGTCTCCTTCGCGCGTCCTCGTGGTGAACGCGGCCCGGACATGGCCCGGACGCTACCGTCGGCCCACGTGGGCGAGGACGAGCTGCGCATACTCCGAGCGCCCCGGACGTGGCTCACCTACGCGCCGAGCGATCTGCTGTCGCGAGCGTTGAACGCGATCCGCGAGCGAGGCGGAGGTGAGGTGCGCTGGTGGGTCACCGATCCGCACGACGACGACACCGACGTTGCAGCCGCCAACGGCCTCACCGCCGAACGCGATCTTTTGAAGATGTTCATCCCGCTGCCGGTCGACGAGCCAGTGCCGCCGATCGAGCTGCGCTCGTTCGAGCCTGGCAGGGACGAAGACGCGTGGGTCGAGGTGAACAACCGGGCGTTCGCCGCCCATCCCGAACAAGGCGGGTGGACGCGAGACGTGATCGAGCAACGGGAGCACGAGCCGTGGTTCGACCCGGACGGGTTCTTGCTCCATCACGATCCGTTGACAGGACGTCTGGCGGGCTTCGTGTGGACGAAAGTGCACGACGACGAGGCACCGCCGGTCGGAGAGATCTACGTGATCGCCGTCGATCCCGACTTCGGGGGGAGCAAGCTCGGGCGGGCGCTCACGCTCGCGGGTCTCGACTGGATGCAACGCAACCGCGGCGTCCATCGCGGGATGTTGTATGTCGACGCAGCCAACGAGCCTGCCGTGCGGATGTACACGAGCATCGGCTTCACCGTGGACCACATCGACCGCGCCTACGCGGGCCGCGTGTGAGTTGACGTCGGCGCGCGGTCTGTGTCGACGGGGCCACCGATCCGGTGGCTGAGCAGACACAGACGCGGCCGCGACGAGCTCTGTGTCGGCTCAGCGACGCGTTTCGGTGGCTGAGTCGACAATGTGCGTCTCGGGCCGGCGGCCACGAGGGTGCAACTGCGCGCGGCTTCTCGAAATCAGACGCCGACGCCGACGAGGTTGCCGACCAAGAAGGTAATGGCGCCGGCGATCGTCGCGATCAGTACTTGACGTCCTGCGGAGAACACGACCGACCGGCCGGTGAACCGCGCCAGCAGCGCGCCGACGACGGCGCACGCAGCCAGGCCGAGGACGACCGACGCGACCACGGCCGCCGTCCCGGATCCGAAGAACCACGGCAACAGCGGGATGAGGGCACCCAGCGCGAACGACACGAAAGACGACACCGCCGCGCCTACCGGCGAGCCCAGTTGATTGGGATCGATGCCGAGTTCTTCGCGGGCGTGGGTCTGCAGCGCAAGGTCGGGGTCCCGCATCATCTCTTGGGCGAGCTCTCGAGCCCGATCGGGATCGACGCCACGAGATTGGTAGATCTGCGCGAGCTCCACCGTCTCGACGTTGGGATTGCGACGCAGCTCCCGGCGCTCGACGTCGAGCTCGCGCTGGAGCAGTTCGTTCTGCGCCTTCATCGACACGTACTCACCGGCCGCCATCGACACGGCGCCCGCGATGAGTCCTGCGAGACCCGCGAGCCGGACGACACCGGCGCCAGGGTCAGCGCCCGCCACACCGAGGATGAGCGACACGTTGGACACGAGCCCGTCGCTCACGCCGAAGACCGCGGCGCGAGCGCTCCCGCTACGAACGTCGCGGTGATGGTGCTCCGGACGGAGCGTCAGCTGCGCTCTGGGATCGGGCGCGACCATCGCCCGTAGCCTAAGACGCGTGCCTTCCCGTTACGACGTTGGTCTCGACGCGCTCGAGCGCATGCTCGACGACCAGCCCGCGTACCGGGTGCGTCAGGTGTGGGACGGGCTCTACAAGCGACTCCTGGCGCCCGAGCAGATGACCGACCTGCCGAAGGTCTTACGACACCGTGTCGCGTACGAGCTGCCGAGCGCGCTCGAGCTCGTCACGGAACGGACGACCGACGGTGGCGCGACCGTGAAGTTCCTGTGGCGCCTGCACGACGACCGCAGCATCGAGACGGTGCTCATGGCGTACCGGGACCGCGTCACCGTCTGCGTGTCGAGCCAGGCCGGGTGCGCCATGGGATGCGGGTTCTGCGCCACCGGCCAGGCGGGGTTCGATCGGCACCTGACCACGGGCGAGATCGTGGAGCAGGTCGTACGGTCGACGATCCGTGCGCGCGAAGGCGGACGCCGCGTGTCGAACATCGTGTTCATGGGGATGGGCGAGCCGCTCGCCAACTACGACAACACGTGGGCCGCGGTCCAACGCCTGCGCGACGACCTCGGGCTGTCTGCTCGTCACCTCACGCTGTCGACGATCGGCATCGTGCCGGGGATCCGCCGACTCGCCACGGAACGTCTGCCGGTGAACCTCGCGGTGTCGTTGCACGCCGGAAACGACGAACTGCGCAACGAGCTCGTTCCGATCAACAACCGTTACCCGTTGACGGCGCTCGCCGCTGCGTGCCGGGACTACCTGGCTGCGAAGGGCCGGCGCCTGTCTTTCGAGTGGGCGCTGATCGACGGCGTGAACGACCGCAGACGCGATGCCGCCGAGCTCGCCGCGTACGCGCATCCGCTGCTGGCGCACGTGAACCTGATCCCGCTCAATCCGACGCCGGGGTGGCCGACGCGAGGCACGCCCACTGCCGGCGTCCGAGCGTTCCGCGACCGCCTCGTCGAGCTCGGCATCAACGTCACCGTCCGCCAAACGCGCGGCACCGACATCGACGCCGCCTGCGGCCAGCTCCGCGAGACCCACGTCACCTTTGCCGGCTCGAACTCCGGGGAGAAACGGGCGCTATAGCGCCCGTTTCCATCCAACATTCGTCCCCCTCAGGCGCTAGCGGACGAGGACGGTGAAGCGGTCGTCGGCGCGGATGGCGTCGACGAGGTGCTCGCGGCGCCGGACGACAGCGCCGGGCCAGATCACGCATCGTTCGACGCGGCCTTCGACTACCGCGCCGGCGCCGATCACGGACGCTCCGCCCGACCAAAGAAGGTTGGCGGCCAGATACGAAGCAGGCGTTCCGCAGTCGCCCCAGGGGATGCTGTCGTCGAGCCTCAGCGATTCCATCCGACCGTCCTCCACGGCGCGCAGCCAGATCGAGGTGAGGCCTCGCGGCTCGGCGGGGATGCCGGCCACGTCACGCCACGGCAGCAGCGCGCCGGCCACCGGTACCCCGGCGCGGAACAAGTCCGTTCCGACGACGAGGACTCGTATCCGCTCGCCGTCCCAGCCCGCGACCAGCACCTCCATCGACCCCGGGCACCAGGTGTCACCGTTCACGACGAGCACCGGCCGGCCGGCGATCCAGTCCCGCATGTGCCCGAGCGCACCGGCGGTCCCGAGCGCCTCGTTCTCCTCGAACGACAGGTGCACGCGCCCCGCAAGGTGCGACTCGAGCTGTTCACGGCCGGCGTGGATGTTCACCGCCACCGAGTCGGTCACCCCTGCGAAGCGGTCGATGGCGCGGTCGACCAGCGGACGGTTGCCGAGCGGGCACATGACCTTGGGCCGAAGCAGGGTCAGCGGCCGCAGTCGCGTGCCGGCCCCGGCGGCCAGCACCACACCTGCAACACTGTCAGCCATGCAGACCCGCCGGTGGCTCGACCCTTCGCAGCCTCAGACCCTGCAAATCGCCGTCTTCTTGCTCTACGCGCAAGCGGTCGTGACGCTCCTGTTCGGCGAGTTCTTCGTCTTCTTGCTGATCGCCAAGCTCGCCGGCATCCCTGCAGGCTACGGCATCGCCAATGCACGCAAGTGGGCGTACGGGCTCGGACTCGTCGTAGCTTTCTCGCCGTTCGTGGTGCGCATCGCCTACGACGGAGTGAACCGCGTGTTCAGCACCGACATCCTCTCGCTCATGTTCGAGATCGCCCTTGTGCTGTTGCTTCTCCATCCTCAGTCCCGTGAGTACGAACGCATCTGGTTCAAGTGAGAGGCTGCGAGTCATGAGTGAGCATCCCTCCGTCACGGGCATCGACGGCCTCCAGAGCGTTGTCGGCGAGCACCTCGGCTACAGCGACTGGCACGAGATCACTCAGGAGCAGGTGAACACCTTCGCCGACGCGACCGGCGACCGTCAGTGGATCCACGTCGACCCGGAGCGGGCGAAGTCCGGTCCGTTCGGCGGGCCGATCGCGCACGGGTACTTGACGCTGGCCCTCGGCCCGTACTTCCTGCCGAAGATGTGGGACGTCCACGGGTTCTCGATGGGCGTCAACTACGGCTGCGAGAAGGTGCGCTTCCCCGCGCCAGTACCGGTGGGCGCGAAGGTGCGCTGCGGTGCGACGGTCGACGAGGTCGAGGAGATCGCGGGTGGCGCGCAGGTGAAGCTCACGCTCACATTCGAATGTGAAGGCGCGTCGAAGCCGAGTTGTGTCGCGCAAGTCGTGTACCGCTACTACTGAATCCTCGCTCGGCTCCGAGCGCTCGCTGTCTCCGCCGAGTGCGGCTCCGCTTACGACGGTAGGCGGATCGGGCGGCACAACGCCTGACCGCCGCCGCTGGCGACGAGCTCTCGGTCGTAGGACCACAGCCGACCGTTCCATCCGAGCAGACCTCCGTCGCCAACGGGGGAATGGCCGTCGGCGAGCAGCCACTCGGTCGACGGTGGCCGGTGCAACGCGACGTACAGATCGAGGCTCGGCGCATAGATGTTCGGCTGCTTCCACATGTGCGGACGGTTCGCCGCTGGCCAGCTCTGGATGTCCACGAGCACCAAAGCGCGGCAGGCGTCGACCCACGGATCGGTGAAATCGCCTTCACGGAAGCGCAACCACTCTCGGTAGATCGGCGGCAAGGGCTCGGTCGGCGGCCAGTCGCGACGGAAGTCGAGCGGCCGCGACTCGAAGTTCAGCCAGAACGGGAACGGCGGGCCCGGGCTGTCCTCTTCGACGTCCGCCAGCAGCTCCCCGATGTTCGGCAGGTCCTCCGGACCCGCGACGCCGGGCGCATCAGCGTCGTCGTGGATCAGCCCCTCGACGCCGTCGTCGATGGCCCACACGGTCGCTTCCAGGATGCGACGATCACCTTGCATCATCTCGACGCGATACGAGGCCGCCACACGAGTCGTCCGCAGGCACGTGACGACCAGGTCGACGGCGTCGAACGACGCGACGGACAGGTAGTGACACGCGAAGCTCGCCGGTCGGGGAACGCGGTCTCAGCGCCCGCGGCACGAAACGCGACCGCAGCGACGTAGCCGCCCATCGGTCCCCAGATCTCCCACTCCTTGCTCAGCGTCCCGCGATAGCGGCCGCCGCCCAGTGGTTCGACCGCTGTGTCGTTCCCCAGGTCACCCATGAGCAGAAGTCTGGTGGTTCAGCCGAAGTTGGTGCCGCCTTTTTGCGTGCAGCCGCCGTCGCGAAGGTGTCTCGTACCATCGGACGATGGTCCTGTCCCGCTGGCGCGTGGCGGTCGCCGCGGCGCTGGCGGCCATGCTCGTGTTCGCTGCATGTAGCGGCGGCTCGTCGCATTCCGTCGGGGCGAGCACGACGGCGCCCGCGCCGCCCGCGTCGGTCGCGCCTGCGGCCGAGTTCGAGTGGCAGCCGTGTGGCGACCGGACCAGGTGCGCTCAGCTCGACGTGCCGCTCGACTACAACGATCCGGCCGGTCGCAGGATCTCGCTCGCGCTCGAGCAGCATCCCGCGCGCAAGCCCGGGGAGCGGATCGGGTCGCTCCTGGTCAACCCCGGCGGTCCCGGGGCGTCAGGGTTGACATTCGCCACCAACATCAAACTTCCTGCAGACGTTCTGGACCGCTTCGACATCATCGGGTTCGACCCGCGGGGCGTCGGCGAGAGCACGGCGGTCAAATGCGGCGACCAGACGGTTCCCGCCTTCCGGCGCCTCGACTCGGCCCCCGACGACGCCGCCGAGCAGAGTCAGCTCGATGATGCGGCGAAGAGCGTTGCGGACGATTGCGGCGCGCATGCCGGCGACCTTCTCCCGTTCCTGGGCACGGACAGCGTGGCCAAGGATCTCGAGTCGATCCGGCTCGCTCTCGGCGAAGCGCAGATCAACTACTACGGCGCGTCGTACGGCACCCTGCTCGGCGAGCGGTACCTCGCGCTGTTCCCGAAGAACGCTCGCGCCGTCGTGCTCGACGGCGTCGTCGATCCCACGCAGGACGTCTCGGCGTTCCTGCGCGGCCAGGCCGTCGCGTTCGACACCGCGTTGAACGCGCTGTTCGACGCGTGTACGAGCGGATCACAATGCCCGCCAGGTGGCGCGCGAGCCGCCTACGACCGTCTCGCCGCTCAAGTCGAAACGCGCCCGATCGCTACGCGCACCAGCGACGCGCTCGGACCCGCGGAACTCCCGGTGGCCGCGCTGATCCCATCCTACGATCCTTCGTCCGCCGCGCGCTTCTATCGCGGCTTGTCCGAGGCCCTGGGCGGAGACGGCACGACATTGTACTCGCTGTTCGATTCCTATGAACGATCGGGGAGCTATCCGGTGTACGCAGCCGTGGAGTGCACCGACTCGCCACACCCGCAGGGCCCGGCGGCATACGAGGCCTTCGTGGCGAGCGTGATCGCCGTGTCGCCGCGTGTCGGCGGCAGCGTGGCCAACGAACTGTTGCCGTGCGCCTCCTGGCCCGCCCCCGTTCACGACGTCACCGGTCCGGTCGTTGCCGCCGACGGACCCCCGGTGCTCGTGATCGGCAACAAAGGCGACGCAGTCACGCCCTACGAGCAGGCGGTCAGGGTGGCGTCGACGTTCGCCCACGGACGCCTGCTCACGTTGGACGCCACCGGGCACACCGCGCTCGGCCGCGGTAGCCCGTGCATCGGGGATGTGGCGGCTGCGTATTTCACCGATCTCACCCTGCCGCCAGCAGGCACGGTGTGCAGCCTCTAGTCGCCCATCGCTAGCTCTGCTCGGCCCGCGGAGCCATGACGTTGCGACAAGTTTCGTGCCGAGCAGAGGCCGACCGCGCGAGCGCCAGCGAGCCGGGCGGCGATGGGGCAGGCGCCGAAGGCGCCGAGGGGGCGCAGCCCCCAGCTAGGTTCGCTCGCTCATGGAGTTCAACCTGGCTCAGGTGCACGAAGCCATCGCCGAGGCGATCCCGGACAGAGAGTGCATCGTGTTCCGCGACCGTCGCCTCACCTGGCGTGACGTGACCGAGCGAACGCGCCGGCTCGCCAACGTTCTCGCAGACGCTGGACTCGGCGCTCGTGCCGGTGGTCGGGCCGGGCTCGCGGGCCACGAGTCGCACGAGGATCACCTCGCGATCTACCTCTACAACGGCAACGAGTACCTCGAATCGATGGTGGGCGCGTTCAAGGCGCGTGTGGCACCGATCAATGTCAACTACCGGTACGTCGCCGAGGAGTTGCAGTACCTCCTGGACAACAGCGAGGCGCGGGCGATCGTCTTCCACTCACAGTTCGCGCCGACGCTCGCGGAAGTGCTACCGGAGCTTCCACGGCTGGCGTTGCTCCTACAGGTCCCCGACGACTCGGACAATGACCTCCTCGAAGGCGCGGTGTGGTACGAGGACGCACTGGCGAGTGTGTCTGCTGCGCTTCCCGCGTCTGCGGCCGCGTGGTCGCCGGACGACCTCTACGTGCTGTACACGGGCGGCACGACGGGGATGCCGAAAGGGGTCTTGTGGCGCCAGCACGACATCTACATGTCGGTGATGGGTGGCGCTGTCACCGGTGTGCCGCACGAGTCTCTCGAGTCCGTGGTCGAGGCGGCCAAGTCAGGGATGCTGCGGGTGATGCCTGCTGCACCGTTCATGCACGGGGCCGGCCACTGGATCGCCTTCCTCGCGATGAACGGTGGCAACACCGTCGTGATCCAGGACGAGGTGCGGCGGCTCGACCCGAAGGACATCCTCTCGGTCGTCGAGCGCGAGAAGGTCAGCTTCCTGCAGATCGTGGGTGACTCGTTCGCGCGACCGATCCTCGACGAGATGGACGCGGGCTCCTACGACCTGTCGACGTTGTTCATCATCTTGTCGGGCGGCGCGCCGTTGAACCCGACGTTGAAGTCGCGATTCCTCGAGCGTCTCCCCAACGCGATGATCCTCGACGGCATGGGATCGTCGGAGGGCGGCGGGCAGATGACGCAAGTGACGACCGCGGGCACCGACGTGACGACGGGGACTTTCACACCGTCGGCAGGCACGTGCATCCTGAGCGAGGACCTCACCCGAGTGCTCGAGCCGGGCTCCGAGGAGGTCGGTTGGGTTGCGATGCGGGGACACGTGCCGCTCGGTTACCTCGGCGACCCCGAGAAGAGCCGGCACACCTTTCCCGTCATCGACGGGGTGCGCTACTCGATCCCCGGCGACCGGGGACGGCAACGAGCGGACGGCATCGTGGAGATGCTCGGGCGCGACTCGGTCACGATCAACTCGGGCGGAGAGAAGATCTTCGCCGAAGAGGTCGAGGCTGCGCTCGGTCACCATCCCGCGGTCTACGACGCCGTTGTGTGCGGGCGGCCGAGCGAGCAGTGGGGGCAGGAGGTCGTCGCCATCGTGCAAGTGCGAGAGGGCATCGAGACCGGCCCCGAGATGGAACATGCGCTGCTCGACGAGTCCGCGAAACACATCGCGCGGTACAAACTCCCGAAGGCGTTCGTGTTCGTCGACCAAGTGCTCAGGTCTCCCGCCGGCAAAGCCGACTACCGGTGGGCGAAGGAGGTCGCGACCACTAACCGCTGACGCGGGCTCGTGTGGCGGGCCAGGACGGGAGCGTCCTGAGGTTTGCAAGGTCGGGCTCGCCGTCGAGCAGCGAGCCCGCGGCGAAGCCCTCGTCGATCGAGCGGTTCAGCCAGGCCATCGCGTTGTCCGTGTCGCCCGCTCGGGCGAGCGCGGCGGCCGCGTCGAACGCTGCTTGCAGCCGTCCCGTTCTGCCGTCGGTGTACAGCAGTTGCGCCACGGCCGCAGCGTCGGGGAAGCAGCCGGCGAGATGGAGATGGCTCTGCAAGCTGGCAGCCGCCCGTGGCCCATCAGGACCGGACTGCAGCAACCGCGTGGCCACGGGGACGACTTTCCCTGCTCGCGCCGCCGCCATCGCAGGACCGAGGTCGGACGGTCCGGATGGTTGCGCGAGGAACGCGTCCGCAAGTGACGCGACGTCGTCATTCCCTCCTCGACCGACGTCCGCAATCTTCACGGGTGGCGGTGTGTGCGAGATTCGTTGCGCCTGTTGCTGCTGGTTGAGCGCGGCGAAGTTCATGACGAAGAACAGGGCCGCATAGATCGCGCCGAACTGGTTGCCCGATGTCAGGAAGAGGACGGCGGCGCCCCCCGCGAAGACGACCGACACGATCCGCGCTCGATACTGACCGACGAGAGCGGCGACGATGTTGCCGCCGTCCAGCGGCAGCACCGGCATCAGGTTGAGGACCGACCAGAGGATGTTGACCCACGCGATGTCGTGGACGATCACGTAGCGGTTGTAGGTCTCCTGTGCCCACACGCCGTCCTGCAGCAGGTACGCAGGGATACCGAGCAGGACGAGTGCGGACAACGGTCCCGCGAGGCTGATGATGATCGACTCCGACCGTGACCGCGGCGGTCCGTCTCCGAAGGTCACACCGCCGAACGCATACAGCATGACGTGGGGACGCTGCTGGAACGCCCGCATCGTGAACGCGTGACCGAGCTCGTGCACGAGGACCGACACAAGGACGATCGCGACCCACGCGACCAGCAACCATCCCTCGCGGGCCTGGATGCCGAGCAACACCGCGAGAAGCCAGAACGACCAGTCGACGCGGACGGGGACGCCGCCGATGTGGATCTGCGCGCGTTCGTCTGCCATTGATCCCTGACGATACGGTCCCATCCACATGGTCTCGCGTCAGAGCTCCAGGCAGGAACCGTTGCCGAAGGGCGACGACAAGGTCCGGGCGGTCCGAGCGATGTTCGATGCCATCGCCCCGCGGTACGACCTGGTGAACCGGATCATGACGTTCCGCATGGACGTGGGCTGGCGGCGCACGGCAGTCCGCTCGCTCGGGTTGCCGGCGCGCTCCATCGTGGTCGACGTCGCCTGCGGCACCGGCGACCTGTGCCGGGAGCTCGTGCGCGCTGACCTCGCACCTGTCGGCATCGACCTGTCGTTCGGGATGCTGGCCGCGGCCCGCACCACCGCGCCCCTAGTACATGGCGACGCGTTGCGGATGCCCTTCGCCGACGAGAGCTTCGACGGCGCAACGTGCGGGTTCGCGCTGCGCAACTTCGTCGCGCTCGACCCGTTCCTCCGGTCGCTCGCTCGGGCGCTGCGGCCTGGAGGACGCGTCGCGTTGCTCGAGGTCGCAGAACCGGCGAACCCTCTGCTCCGATGGGGCCACCGCCTCTACTTCGGCAAGGTCGTTCCTCGGGTCGGAGCGCTGCTCTCCAACGGTTCCGCGTATCGGTACTTGCCTCGCTCGGTCGCATACCTTCCCGCAACCGACGAACTCCTGGATCTGGTGCGCACGGCGGGCTTCACCGACGTGAGCCGGACGCCGTTGTCGGGCGGTATCGCACAGCTGATCGCGGCGACGCGCGCGCATGAAGGCCACGACACGACGCGTCGACACCGATCTCGGCGTCACGCGCTGGAAGTTCCACTTCGAGCGCGGTCGCGGCGGACTCGTCGGCGCGGGCGAGTTGTTGTCGATTCCCGTCGACGAGGTCGACGACGTGTTGCGTTCGTTCGACGTCGATGACGAGGTCGGCCTGCCGGGTTGCGGTCCGGTTGCGTTCGGTGCGCTTCCCTTCGACCCCGATGCGCCTGCGGTGCTGCACCTTCCCGCCGAGCTGTTCGGTCGCGCCGACGACGGCACGCGGTGGCACACGATCATCGAGACCGACGCGCGCGTGGTGCCCGCCGAGCCGTCGAGCGGTCGCCCGCCGTCCCGGTTCGCGGTCGAGCCCACGCGGTCGCCCGAGTCGTGGTGCGCCCTCGTCGAGCAGGCGACGAAGCGGATGACCGACGACGGACTCCGCAAGGTCGTGCTGGCCCGTGAGGTCACCGTCACGGCGGACGAGCCCTTCGAGATCGACGTCGTCCTCGGCCGCCTTCGTTCGACGTATCCCGGGTGTCACGTCTTCGCCGTGGACGGATTCGTCGGTGCGAGCCCGGAGCTGCTGGTGTCGCGCGCCGGCGACATCGTCCGCTCCCATCCGATGGCAGGGACCGCCCCACGCGGCGGCGACCCGACGAGCGACGCACGACTCGCCGCATCCCTGCTCGCCTCCGCGAAGGACCGCCAGGAACACCAGATCACGATCGACATGGTCCACGACACGCTGCTGCCGTGGTGCTCGTACCTCGATTACGAAGCGGAGCCGTCGATCGTGCCCGTGGCCAACGTGCAGCACCTCGCGACCATCGTGGAGGGACGGTTGTCCTCTCCGGCACCGTCGGTGCTCGAGCTCGTCGCGCGCGCTGCACCCGACACCGGCGGTGTGTGGCTCGCCGCGGGACGAGGCGCTGGCGTTCATCCGCGCCCACGAGGGATTCGACCGCGGACGCTACGCCGGCGCCGTCGGCTGGGTCGACGGCCGCGGCAACGGCACCTGGGCCGTCAGCGTTCGCTGCGCCGACATCGAGGGAGCGGTGGCACGCGTCTGCGCCGGCAACGGGATCGTGGCGGACTCGGATCCGGCAACCGAGCTCGCCGAGACCCGCGCCAAGCTCCAAGCCCTGCTGAGCGCCCTCGTCCGCCCCTGACCCCCGCCACGAATGTTGGATGGAAACGGGTGCTATAGCACCCGTTTCTCCCCGGAGTTCGAGAGCGAAGTGTCGAGGGCGGCAGCGACGGCGGCGTTCAGGTCGGCGTGGACAGCGGCGTTGGCGGCGCGATCGGTGCGGACCATGACGAGCCATACACCGCCGGTGTCGATGGTCGAACGGACCGCTGGCCCCATGGTCTCCGCGTCCTCGACGATCAGTGTGGCGACGCCGTGAACGGCCGCGAGCTCCTCGAGCTTGATGCCGTGGGGCGTCCCGAACAGCTGCTCGAACTGCGCGGGCTCGAGCGTTGACACCTGCGGCAAGAAGGAGAAGATGCCCCCGCCGTCGTTGTCGATGACGACCATCGTGAGATCGACAGCCGCGCCCCCGAATGCCGATCAACGCGGTGGAGTCGTGGAGGAAGGCGATGTCTCCGAGGAGCGCGACAGTGGCGGATCGTGCGCCGAGCAGCGAAACCGATTGCGGTTGCGATTGTGCCGTCGATGCCGTTCGCGCCACGGTTGGCGTGCACGACCACGTCATGCCGCGGTGCGCGCGTACCACTCGAGATCGCGCACGGGCATCGACGACGCGACGATCAGCCTCGTCTCGCTCGGCAACGCGCCCATGACCGATCTCGCCACTTGCGGTTCGGTCGGTCGCTCGTAGGGCGCCAGGTGCGCAGCGATGGTCGACTCCGCAACTTGGTCGACAACGCGCCACTGATCGAGCCAGTCCGGCCTCTGTGGCGGCATCGACAGCGCGCCGGTCGTCACCATCGACGCTCGGTACCCGGGGTCGCGCCACGAAGAGGAGAGGACGATCTGTTCTGCGCGTGTGGCGTCCAGCCACTCGTTCACGATCCGGGACGAGGGCGGTGGGCCGATACGGACGATGACATCCGGTCGCAGTGCGTCGGCCGTGACCGGATGACGCAGGAACACGTCTGCGTGGGTGACGACGCAGGACCCTTCGAGCCCGCTGCGAGGGTCCGCGAGCACCGGCCAACCGCACACGCCGAGCGCAGGATGTGCGCCGGACCCGGCCACCACGAGCACCCGGCCATCCGGCACCGTCACCGGCGTGACCGCGGTACCCGGCACCGAGGTCCATGGCGCGCCGCCGGGCCGGCCCGAAGGCAACGGACCGGATCGGCCGACGAGTGGGTCGCGGAACGGAAGGTTCACGTGAACCGGACCCCGCAACTCGCCCATCGTCGACGCCGCCGCCCGCGCTGCCAGCGGACGCCAGGTGTGTCCGGTCGCGTTGTCAGCGACGCCCGGATCGACGAACCACCGCACGGCCCGTCCGTAGAGGTGGTTCTGGTCGATCGTCTGCGGGGCACCGACGTCACGAAGCTCAGGTGGCCGATCGGCGGTGCACACGAGCATCGGCACCTCGCCTAGGTGCGCCTCGACGACCGCGGCATGCAGGTGGGTCGCCGCCGTCCCGCTGGTCGTGAGAACGACAGCGGGCACGCCCGATGACGCACCGATGCCGAGTGCGGCGAACCCTGCGGCCCGCTCGTCATGGAAGACGTGGACGTCGATCTCGGGTCGCTCCGCGAGCGCGACTGCCAACGGCATGGATCGGGAGCCGGGAGCGATGACAGCGTGCCGCACGCCCGCCGCGGACCCACTCGTCGACGAGCGTCGCGGCGAACGTCGCTTGCGGTGTCACGGGCACGTCCGCCATCCGCCCATCTTCGTGCAAGTGTGGTCTGCGTGCGCGATGAAGGGCCGCCGTCCACTCTCCACGCGGAGGTCGACGGTCACGGTCCGCGGCTCGTGTTGGTGCACGGGTTCACCCAGAACCGCAACTGCTGGGGCGCGGTCGCCACCGATCTCGCCGCTCGATCACGAGGTCCTGCGGGTCGATGCGCCCGGTCACGGCAAGTCGTCGGAGGTCCGCGCAGGGCTGTCGGAGGGCGCGCGCCTGATCACCGTCCGAGGCGGGGGCGCGACCTATATCGGCTACTCGATGGGCGCACGCTTCGTGCTTCACGCTGCGCTGGCGAATCCCTCGGTCGTCCACGGCCTCGTGCTCGTTGGCGGCACCGGCGGCATCGACGAACCAGAAGCACGGGCCGAGCGCCGTCGGGCCGACGCGGCGCTGGCGCACCGGCTCGAACACGACGGACTCGAGGCGTTCCTCGACAGCTGGTTGGCACAGCCGCTGTTCGCAGGTCTGCCAGACGCAGCGCAGTTCCGCGAAGAACGAGGCGAGAACACCGTCGACGGACTGGCCGACAGCCTCCGTCAAGCGGGTACCGGCTCGCAGGAGCCGCTGTGGCCGCGCTCTCGACGATCGACATGCCGGTGCTGGTGATCGCCGGAGAAGACGACGAGAAGTTCAGCGCCGAGGCCGAACGGCTCATGTCTTGCATCGGTCCGAACGCCGACGATCGCGCTCATCCCCGACGCCGGCCACGCGGCGCACCTGGAGCAGCCTGAAGCGTTCTTGGCGACGCTCCGGCAGTGGCTGGCAGACCACGCGCTCTAACCGGAGATCGCCAGACCCGCAGCGAACAGCACGCCGAACACCAACTGCACTCTTCCCGTGGCGACGAGCACCGGGATCAACTGCGGTCCGCGCGCACCCGACAGAACCGCGGTGACCGGCTTCTGGGCGAACAGGATCGCGATCAGCGCGACTGCTCCGAGGGGGCGACCACCGAGCCCGGCGACGAACGGAACGCTCACGAACGCGCCGACGAGCAACAGCACGTACAGGATCCTGGTTCGCTTGTCGCCCAGCCGGACGGCCAACGTGCGCTTCCCGATCTGCGCGTCGCTCGGGATGTCGCGCAGGTTGTTCGTCACCAGCAACGCGGTGGCGAGTAGACCGACCGGAATCGACGCGCCGACGGCCAGTGCTGTCATGCGCTCGGTCTGCACGTACGTCGAGCCGACCGTCGCGACCACACCGAAGAACAGGAACACGAACACCTCGCCGAACCCGGCGTAGCCATACGGCCTCGGGCCGCCGGTGTACAGCCAGCCCGCCGCGAACGACGCGGCGCCGACGAGCAACAACCACCAACTGACCGCGATTGCGAGCGCGAGACCCGCAACCCCGGCGACGGCGAACGAGCCGATCGCGGCGCGGCGCACCGCCTCGCGGCGTGGCGAGTCCCCAACCGACGAGGCGCGGCGGGCCGACGCGCTGACCAGGATCGTCCGTCCCACGCTTGCCGTCGCTGTAGTCGTTGGCGTAGTTGGTGCCGACCTGGATCCCGATGGCAGTGACCATCGCCGCAATGGCCCGCCACCACACGATGCCTCGACCGGTCCCGGTGTCGCCGACTGCGCATGCGGTCCCGACCAACACCGGCACGATCGCCGCCGGGAGCGTCCGCGGACGCGCACCAGCGATCCACTTGTTCACGGACGGCGCGGGAACTGCGAAAAGTCCGGAGTCCGCTTAGCCTTGTACGCCTCGCGGCCTTCCTGCGCCTCAGCGGCGCCGTAGAACAAGAGGTTCGTGTCGTGGGCAAGTTGTTGGATGCCGGCAAGACCGTCCTCGTCGGCGTGGAAGCTCGCCTTGAGCAGCCGCAACGCGAACGGCGAGAGGCGAAGCATCTCGGTGCACCACTGCACGGTCTCGACCTCGAGATCTTCAAGCGGCACGACCGTGTTCACCAGCCCCATGTCGAGCGCCTGCGGCGCGTCGTACTGCCGGCACAGGAACCAGATCTCCTTCGCCTTCTTCTGCCCGACCAGTCGCGAGCAGCACGCTCGATCCGAATCCGCCGTCGAAGCTGCCCACCTTCGGGCCGGTCTGCCCGAAGCGAGCGTTGTCCGCCGCGATGGTGAGGTCGCAGACGACGTGCAGGACGTGACCGCCGCCGATCGCGTATCCGGCGACCATCGCGACGATCGGCTTCGGTAGCCGGCGCATCTGCACCTGCAAGTCCGTGACGTGGAACCGGCCCGACCCCTTGCTTCGCTGCGTCGTCCTCCGCGAGATAGCCGGTGTCGCCCCGCACACGCTGGTCGCCACCCGAGCAGAAGGCCTGGTCCCCCTCGCCTGTCAGGACGATCACGCCGACCGAGAGGTCCTCACGCGCGACGATCGAACGCGTCGGCGAGCTCGATCAAGGTTTGAGGCCGGAACGCGTTGCGCACCTCCGGGCGACAGATCGTGAGCTTGGCGATCTGCACGCCGTCCATGCCGGTCGGCGTCGCCACCTCGTACCGGATGTCGCGGTAGTCCCGGTCGTTCCCGGGCTTCCAGTCGGCGCCGGGACGGATCTTCGACGGCTCGCTGCGCTCGCTTCGCTCGCTCACGGGATGCGAGTCTGCCGTCGCCGATGGCGGGACGACGAATCATGCAATGTTGTCGTCGTGCGGCGCCTCGTCCCCATCGACCTACCTGGTGGACCCGGCTTCGTCGAGGCGCTCCGCCGCGCGTGGGACAACGGCGACGCAGTGCTGCCCGTCGACCCGCGCCTGCCGGGCACGCAGTCGAATCGTTGCTGGACGTGATGCGTCTCGACGAAACGGTCGACGACGGCGACGCGCTCGTCGTCGCGACGAGCGGCACGACCGGCGAACCGAAGGGCGTCGTGCTCACCCACGACGCCGTCCGGGCCTCGGCGGTCGCGACGAGCGATCGTCTGCAGGTCGACCCTTTGCATGACAGGTGGCTCGCATGCCTGCCGCTCGCTCACGTCGGTGGTCTGGCCGTCGTCACCCGTGCCCTCGTCACGAGCACGCCCCTGGTCGTGCATTCCGGCTTCGATGCAACGGCAGTGCGAGCGCGCCGCGGACGACGGAGTCACGCTCGTCTCGTTGGTGGCGACGGCGCTGCACCGCATCGACGCGGCGCGATTTCGTGTCATCGTGCTCGGGGGTGCGGCGCCGCCCGCCGAACTGCCGTCAAACGGCGTCACCACGTACGGCATGACCGAAACGGGAAGCGGCGTCGTCTACGACGGCGTACCGCTCGACGGGATCGACGTCTCCGTCGACTCCGCATCCGGTGAGATCGCCGTGCGGGGACCGATGCTGTTGCGCTGCTACCGCGACGGCACCGACCCCAAGGACGCGAGCGGATGGTTCCGGACGGGAGACGTCGGCTCGCTCGATGGCGGTCGGCTGCACGTGTTCGGTCGCGTCGACGACATGATCGTCACGGGCGGCGAGAACGTGTGGCCTGACGCTGTCGAAGCTCTGCTCACGTCGTTGCCGTCCGTTCGTGAGGTCGCAGTCGTCGGGCGCGACGACGACGAGTGGGGCCAACGAGTTGTCGCGATCGTCGTGCCGTCCGATCCGACTTCTCCGCCGACCCTCGATGAGTTGCGATCGACGGTCAAAGAACGTCTCGGATCGTGGGCCGCACCGCGTGCCCTCGAACTGACGGAGTCGTTGCCGCGCACCGCGCTGGGCAAGATCCGCCGCACCGACCTCTAGCCAGCAACGGCGCGGCGCACTCTGTGTCCTTTCAGCCACCGTTCTGGTCGCCCATTCGACACAGAGTCGACGGCACCCGCGTCTGTGTCGACTCAGCCACCGGTTTCCGTGGCTGAGCCGACAATGTGCGGGAGGAACGTCAGCCGCGTGGACTGATCAGCGCGCCGCCGTCGACGACCAGCGTGTGGCCCGTGATCCACGACGACTGCTCGCTGGCAAGGAACAGCGCGGCATTGCCGATGTCTGCCGGTTCGCCGAGCCGCTGCAGCGGCAGATGCTTGGCCAGCGCGGCCTCGTTCGGCTCCCAGAGCGCCCGCGCCATGTCCGTCTTCACCAACCCCGGAGCGATTGCATTGACTCGCACACCGGGGGCGAGGTCCGCCGCCAGTGTGCGCGTCAGGTAGACGAGTGCTGCCTTCGTCGTGTTGTAGATGCCGATGCGGGGCTCGATGCCCATGGCGCCGACCGACGCGATGTTGATTACTGCGCCGCCCCGCTCGCCCATCGACGCCTTCCAGACGAGCTGCGTCCAGACCAGTGGACCTCGCAGGTTGACCTGGAGCGTCTTGTCGTAGCGAGCGAGATCGATGTCGATGCTCGGACCCATGTACGGGTTCGTCGCGGCGTTGTTGACCAGGATGTCGACGGCGCCGAACCTGTCCATCGTCGCCTGCACACACGCCGCCGCCTGTTCCGGTTCTCCGGCGTTGGCCGCGTAGGTCGCGACGTCACCGTCCATCGTGGCTGCAGCCTCGTCGAGCGCGTCCTGCTTGCGCGACGACAACATCACACGCGCGCCCGAGGCTGCGAACGTCGCCGCGATTGCACGCCCGATGCCCTTCGATGCGCCCGTGACGAGCGCGACCCTGCCGTCCAGCCGAACGTCCATGATCTGAACCTAGATGTTCTCGGCGCCGCTTCGAGCAATGCAGCCGCGCTCGCGATCGCCGGCTCGATCCGGCGTCAGACGGGCACGGTCGCGGAGCACCAGACGCGACCGGTGCTGTCGACCAGGGCAAGCTCGCGCACGTCCGTCGAGTCGACGGCGACGCGCGTGCCCCATCCACCCTGTCCGCCGGAGAAGTTGCCGGGCATCACGATCGATCGACCGTCGTCCGTCGTGACCCGTAGTGCGTACTCGGCCGCAGATCCGGCGCCGCCCTCGCTCCATTTGGGCACGTCGACGAACACCCAGGTCGAGTCGCCGCCGTGCACGTACGCCTCGCCGACGACACGACCGTTCGGCGTGCGCATGGTGTATGCCGCGATCTGATCGTTCGACGATCCTCCATCTCGGAGCCACAGCGCTCCAGCCACGAAGAGCGCGCCGACGACGACAACCGCGGCTGCGGCCACCAAGATCGCGGGCCGGAGCTTCGCGCGGCGACGATCTTCGAAATCGATGCGACCGAGCACGCGCTCTTCGAACCCTGGCTCGGGATCGGCCAGCGGAGCGAGCAAGCTCATGGCGTCCACGGTCGTCGAGAGCTTCTCGACCGTGTCGCGACACCGCCGGCAGGAGTCGAGGTGAGCGAGTGCTTCGCCGCGCTCGTCGCCCGAGAGCATCCCGAGCGCGAGATCGGGCGCGATTGCCGTGACGGTCGAGCAGTTCATCGCTACTGCTGCACCTCTGCCGACAGTGCGCCTCGCAAGCGGATCAGGCCGGTGCGCACCCGCGTCTTCGCTGTTCCGAGAGGGATCTGCTCGAGCTCGCTGATCTCGACCGCCGTCTGGCCGTACACGGACGCGAGAACGACTGCTCGGCGCTGCCCTTCGGGGAGTGCGCGCAGCGCGGTGACGGCCCGCGCCACCTCGCTGCTCCGGTTTGCGACCTCGTCCGGTCCTTCCGCACCGTCGACGAGCCGCAGGTCGACCACGTCGACGACGTCGGCGGGGCGCACCCGCTCGACCCGCAGCGCGTCGATCGCGAGGTTTCGAGTGATGGCCAGCAGCCACGTCGACACCGAACCGCGGCGGGCGTCGTAGGCCTCCGCGTGCCGCCACGCCCGCACAAAGGCTTCCTGTGCCACGTCCTCCGCCCGGCCTCGGTCACCGACGACAGCCAGCGCACAGCCGAACACCATGCGCTGGAATCGGCGCACGAAGGTGAGCACGGCGTCGCGATCGCCCGTTGCGACCCCGGCGACCAGCCCCTCGTCGGAGACTTCCCACACGTCTTCTGTACGACGCTCTCCGGTCGGGGGATTGCGCGACCCCCCAATCCGCCGCGCCATCCGCTGCGTAGTGCGTCGCGTGCGCAAGATCCTGATTCTGCTCGCTCCCTTGGCGGTCGTCGCAGTCGGTTGCGGCGGCGGCTCGAGTACGACGGCCTCCGGAAGCAGTCCCCAGTCCAGCGGCAACGCCAGCCAGCCCGTGTCCCTGCCCGGACAGACCAACAACAAGGAAACGAAGTCGCCGACCGGCAATGCGCTCGACGTCGAGCTGGACGACTTCTACTTCGAGCCCACGTTCATCCAAGGCACGCCTGGCCAGGCCCTGACGCTCCACTTGAAGAACGAAGGCAAGAACGCGCACACGTTCACGAGCACCGCGCTGAACGTCGACGAGACCCTGCAGCCCGGTCAGGACATGGACGTGCAGGTGACGCTCCCGCAGGCGGGCGCGACCGAGTTCCACTGCACCTTCCATCAGAGCCAGGGCATGCAGGGTGCGTTCTTCTTCAAGTCGGGCGATGTAGTCGGCGGCTCCGGCGCCGGCGCGGGCCCCTCGACTTCGAACGCGAGCTCAGCGAACGGCGGCTACAACTACCCCAACTGAGAGCCGTGTTTCGACACGAACTCGCTCCCCTTCGGGTCGCTCGTACGTGCTGTCGGCTCGTCGCTGGCGCTTCCCTCGCCGACCCACCGGACTCCACCTGAACCGATCGAAGATCCTTCGGCTCTTCGATGGATAGCGTCAGCGAGGTGAATCGGCTGGCTGACGCGACGAGTCCGTACTTGCGGCAGCACCGAGACAACCCGGTTGACTGGTACCAGTGGGGCGACGAGGCCTTCGCACGAGCTCGCGCCGAGGACAAGCCGTTGCTGCTGTCCGTCGGCTACTCCGCCTGTCACTGGTGCCACGTGATGGCGCACGAGTCGTTCGAGGACACCGGCACTGCGGCGGTGATGAACGAGCTGTTCGTCAACGTGAAGGTCGACCGCGAGGAACGCCCCGACGTCGACGCCATCTACATGGCCGCAACACAAGCGATGACAGGCCAGGGTGGCTGGCCGATGACGGTCTTCTGCACGCCCGACGGCCGCCCCTTCTACTGCGGCACCTACTTCCCGAAGCTGCCGAGGCACGGACTGCCCGGCTTCGTCGACCTCTGCCGCGCCATCGAAGACGCGTGGCGCAACCGACGAGACGACCTCGTCGGTCACGCGGAGGAACTGACCGAGGCTGTGAGCCGAAGCGCGCTCGGGACCATCGATCCGTCGTGTGACGTTCCCGGCACCGAGACATTGACGGCGGCGTACGGACATCTGCGCGAGCAGCACGACGACGACTGGGGCGGCTTCGGCGCGCAGCCGAAGTTCCCACAGACGATCAGCCTCGAGCTCCTATTGCGGGCACACCGGCGCAACCACGCGCCTCAGGCGCTGGCCACGGTCGAGACGTCACTCGAGGCGATGGCATCGGGTGGGATCTACGACCATCTCGGTGGCGGCTTCGCCCGCTACTCGGTGGATCGCATCTGGCTCGTGCCGCACTTCGAGAAGATGCTGTACGACCAGGCGCTGCTCGCTCGTATCTACCTGCACGCGTGGCAGGTCACGAGATCGGACGTCTACCGGCAGGTGCTCGACGAGACGATCGGCTACGTCTTGCGCGACCTCCGTCATCCCGATGGCGGCTTCTACTCCGCCGAGGACGCGGACTCAGAAGGGGTCGAGGGCAAGTTCTACGTGTGGACCCCCGAGGAGGTCCGCGCTGCGCTCGACGAAGACCCACAGCTCACCGAGGCGGCCATCGAGTGGTACGGCGTCACCGACGAAGGCAACTTCGAGGGTCACAACATCCTGAATCGGATCAGCCGTCGCGGCGACCTGCTGCGCCCTCCCGAGATCGAACAGGTGCGTGCTCGACTGTTCGAGGTGCGCGCTCGGCGAGTGCGTCCGGGCCTCGACGACAAGGTCCTCGCCGAATGGAACGCCCTGTTCCTCAGCACGCTCGCAGAAGCAGCGGCCGCAACTGGACGCGACGACTGGCTCGATGCGGCACGCGCCAACGGCGAGTTCCTGCTTCGCGACCTGCGACGGGCGGATGGCCGCTGGTTGCGCGCCTGGCAGCAGGACCACGGTGCGCACACCCTCGCGTTCGCAGCGGACCATGCGGCACTGGTCGAAGCGTTCACGCGTCTGGGCGAAGCAACCGGCGAGGCGCGTTGGATCCTCGCCGCAGTGGAGACCGCTGACTCGTTGCTCGAACTGTTCTGGGACGAGGACAGCTACGGGCTCTTCACCATCGGTTCGGACGGCGAGCAGCTGATCACGCGATCGAAGGACCTGCTCGACGACGCGACACCGTCGGCGAACTCGATGGCGGCCGTCGGCCTCACCCGGCTCGCCGCGCTCACCGGTGTCGAGCGCTACCGCGACCGCGCCGAAGAGATCGTCCGGCTGCTCGGCAACGTGGCCGGCCAACATCCGACGGCGTTCGCGCACCTGCTCGAGGCAGTGGACCTGCTCGACGCCGGCGTGACCGAGATCGCGGTCGTCGGCGATCGTCCGGACCTCGTCCAGGTCGCGCAGCGGCGCTACCTCCCGAACGCCGTCATCGCTTGGGGAGAGCCGTACGAGTCGCCGCTGTGGGCGGAGCGGCGGGACGGGTACGCATACGTGTGCCGCGACTTCGTCTGCGCCGCGCCGGTCGAGAACGAAGACGCGTTCGCGGTCCAGCTCAGCTGACGCGAATCACGATCTTGCCAACGTTCTCCCCCGTGAACATGGCGTTGAGCGCGTCCGGCGCGTCATCGAGTCCGTCGAAGACATGCTCGCGGTGCACCAACTTGCCTTCGAACAGCCACTTCTCGAGTTGCTCGGTGATCTCGGCCCAGCGTCCCCAGTAGTCCCACGAGATGAAGCCCTGCATACGCCCCCGGCGTGCGATCAGGTTGAGATAGTTGGCGGGACCGGGTGGCTTGTGCGCGTCGTTGTAGGACGAGATCGCGCCGCACAGCACCACGCGTCCGTTGTTTGCCAGGCGGCCGAGCACGGCATCGAGGATCGGGCCGCCGGTGTTGTCGAAGAAGACGTCGACCCGATTCGGGCACAGCTCCTTCAAACGCGCCGCGACGTCATCCGTGCGATGGTTGATCGCGCCGTCGAGCCCGAGTTCCTCGACGAGCCACGTGCACTTCTCGTCGGTACCCGCGATGCCGATCACACGGCAACCGAAGATCTTGGCGATCTGCACGACGATCGAGCCGGTTCCGCCCGCGGCCGCAGATACCACAACGGTCTCGCCCGTCTGCACGTTGCCGATCTCGATCAGACCGACGTAGGCGGTCATGCCTGCAGAACCGAACACGCTGAGCGCCGCCAGCGGATCGGTGCCTTTGGCCAGCACGGTCGTGAGCATCGGATCGTCACCGACGACCGCGTATTCCTGCCAGCCGGTCAACGTCGCGACGAGCGCTCCTTCGGGCACCTTCGCGCTGCGCGACCTCAAGACGGTGCCGATGCCGCTGCACCGGACGACCTCGCCGATCTCGACGGGTGGGATATAGCCCTCCGCCTTCGACAGCCACGTCCGCACCGTGGCGTCGATGCCGAGCCAGTCGGTGCGCACGAGCACTTCCCCGTCGGCCGGCTCGGGCAGCGGGCGCTCGACAGACTCGAAGTCGTCCCGCTCGACCAACCCCTCGGGTCGTCGCTTGAGCAGGATCTGTCGGTTCACGTCCGCAACCATCGGAGCGGGACAGTACCCGGGGTCACCGGCAGACAAAGGCGCCGCTGCGGGTCCGGATGCGGAACACGCCCTCCTTGTCGATCACGCGTTGGACACGGGCGCCGATCTCGTCGAGCACGCGATCGTCCTCACGATCGGCGAACTGGAAGGTGCTGGCCAGGTAGTCGACGACCGGTTGTGCGTCGGGGACGAGAAGGGTGCCTCCTGTGCGCTCGACGCGGACGTTGTCGAAGACGTTGCGCAACGGCGCTTCGCCGCTCGCGAGATCGAACCGGTCGACGAAGAACGTGGGCCGGGTCTGGGTGACTGCCGCGTACACGTCCCACAGTTCGAGCAGGTGGTCGTGCGCGTTCGTCACCGCGACGAGCGCGCCGCCGGGCCGCAAGACGCGGTGCACCTCGGCGATCGCAGCCGGGATGTCCGGGCAGTGGTAGAGCATGTGCGGCGCGAGCACCCGGTCCATCGCGCCGGCCGCGAGCGGCAAGCGGGCTGCGTCACCCACGATGGCCGGCGCGTGCCGGCTCGCCTCCCTTGCCATTCCCGGCGACAGGTCGAGGCCGACGGCGCGCACGCCGCGGATGCTCCACGCGCTGCAGCGACAGGTAGGTGCCCGGTCCGCAGCCGACGTCGAGCGCACGAGCGCCATCCGGCCAGTCGACCAGCCCGAGGACCCACTGCCAGAAGTTGTCCGGCCGATCGCGGTAGGCGTAGATCGACACGCGGGCGCGCAGCTTCGTGCTGTCCGCGTACGCCTTTTCTCGGAGGAACGTTCGATCCGTCGCTGCCTGTTCGACGTCGCTCACGCCGCGCGCTTCCTACCAGTGGCCGCGGTGGACGATCTCATCGAATGCACGCGTCGGTCGATCCGCCGAGCGACCGGGGCGCGCGCTGTCAGCTTCGACGTCGGGCCAGCCGAGCGCGATCGTGCCGATCGCCTGCCGTCGGTCGGGCACCCCGAGTGCGTGGAGCAGCTCGGCTTCGCGCTGGAAGATGCCGAAGAACAACGCACCGAGACCTTCGTTGGTCGCCGCGAGCAGCACGAGCATCGCGGCGAACGACGCGTCGACGGTCCAGTAGGGAACCGGCCACCTGTCGGCCGACTCGCCCAAGCCGGTGGCCGCCTTGTCCGACTCGCGATAGCGCCGCAGATATGCGTTCGCATCGGCAAGGACGACGGCGAGTACGGGCGCGTCGAGCAGCCGCGGGTGCCCGAAGCGCTCGCGCGACTCCGCGTTCGGCAGAGTGATGTCCCAGTACCGGCGAGTGTGCTCCGGTCCTTCGAGGACGACGAGATCGGTCCCGTCGCTGTTGCCCGCGGCCGGCGCCCGCAGTGCCGCGCCGACGACGCGATCGAGCACGTCGGACGGGATCGGATCTGGGCGGAACGCCCGCACCATCCGCCGCCGGCGCACGACGTCGCCGAAGTCCATTCAAGCCTTGCCGTACTTCGGGTCGCCGTGGTCGCTATAGCGACCACGGCGCACCAACATTCGTCAGTGGTGGGTCAGTTGAGCTTGGCGAGGGCCTCGGCCATCGCCCAGCCGAACGCGATCAGCGAGTCGCCCCTCTTGGTGTCGACGCCATCGAATTGAGCTACGACCTCGGGTTTGATCGCGTCCGGCTTCAGGCTCTCGTGGTCGAAGACGCACGGGAACGACCCGTCGCCTTCTGCGATGAAGCTGCGGTCGTCGTAGTTGCCGTTCTCGATCCCGAATCGCTTTGCCAGCCGGCGTCCCCAGGCCCGCTCCTCGCCGGTGGCCTTGTGATCCGGACGAGGAACAATGTCGTCGAGTGCCTTGAAGGCCTCGAACCCCGACGCGTCGAGGAACCGGGTGCCGATCAGGACGTCTTCGTCGGGGAAGGCGAGCACGGCCCGCCGGTACTGGTCGTGCATGATCCCCTTGAGCACCGTGTCGCGCTTGCTCGTGCGCTTCACGGACGCGAGCCCGATCAACACGCACGGCGTTCCGCCGATCCGCTCGAGGGTGCTGAACGAGAAGCCCTTCAGCTTGTCGCCCTCCCGCGCGAGCGTGACCAAGACCCACAGCTCGGCCTGCTTGGACAGGAACCCGGCCTCGAACCGGCTCCGGCCCTCGGCGCAGATGTCGGCCATTTCGGCCAGCTCCGCGTCGGAAAGTTGTGTGCAATCCTTGGTCTCGACCTCGATCGCCATGCGCGTGCAATGCCCCCGGAAATCGTGTGGTGGTCCCCTCTAGTCCAGCGGGTCTCGGGCCGGACCGCAACTCGGTGGGCCGCGAACATCCCGCTCAGGACCGTTCAAGGCGGCTCAGGACAGCAGCGCATCGGGTCCGAGCAGCACGCGCAAGTGGCCGGCCAAGCCGCCGGAGAGGTCGACGCAGAACTGGTCCGGAAGACGGAGGATCTGCCGCTCGCCCAGGTGCAGGAACACCGGCGACTCGCCCGGATGCTCGCTGAGCAGGGCCTTGAGCTCGCCGATCAGACCTTCACTGACCCGGTGCAGCGCCACGCGGATGCGCAGCGGCGGTGCGCCGTCGGAGATCCCGTCGAACACGTCGAGCTCCATGGCGACCAGCTTCGGTGCCTCCTCCCGCTTGTCGACGCGGGCTTTGACGCACACGACGGTGTCGTCGGCCAGCTTGTGGCCGTGCTCGGTCATGGCCTTCGGGAACACCATGACCTCGCAGGTCGCCTGGAGGTCTTCGATGGTGAACACGGCCATGAGCTCGCCTCGCTTCGTCCACTTCCGCTGGAGGCCGGTGACGATGCCGCCGAGCACCTTGACCGACCCGTCCTCCCACTCGGCGACGTCGGCCAGGGAACCGTCCGTGCGCCGGCGGAGGACGCCCTCGGCGCCGAGCAAGGGGTGATCCGAGACGTAGAGACCGAGCATCTCCTTCTCGAAGGCGAGCCGTTGTGACTTGTCGAACTCGAGGTCGGGGATGCTCGGACGCTCGTCGAACTCGAGCCCGAGGTCGACCTCGCCGAACAGCGACATGACGCCCATGTCGCGCTCGCGACGCCGAGCCAGCGTCTGGTCGATGATCGCCTCGAAAGCCAGCAGCAGACCCTTGCGGGGATGACCGACACAATCGAAGCCACCGGCTTTGACGAGCGATTCGAGCGTGCGCTTGTTGAGGACATTGAGGTCGACGCGCTCGCAGAAGTCGTAGAAGTCGAGGTAGGGACCGTTCTGCTCGCGCTCGGCTACGACCAACGAGACGAGCCCTTCGCCGACGTTGCGCACGGCAGACAGGCCGAACACGATCTGCGACTTGCTCGCATCGTCTTCGGCTCGGACAGGTGTGAAATCGGAGGCCGACCGGTTGACGTCGGGCACCGTGACGTCGATGCCCATGGCTCGGCAGTCGGCGAGGTACACCGCGGCCTTGTCGAGGTTCGCCTTGACGCTCGTGAGCAGCGCGGCGAAGTACTCCGCCGGATAGTTCGCCTTCAGGTACGCGGTCTGATACGCGATCAGCCCATAGCCGTATGAATGGCTCTTGTTGAACGCGTAGTCGGCGAACTGCTCGATGGTCTCGAAGAGATGCGCGCCGAGCTGGCGCTCGTAGCCCGTCTGCTCGACGCCGGCGACGAAGCGCTCACGTTCCTTCGCCATCAACGAGCGCGACTTCTTGCCCATCGACTTGCGCAACAGATCGGCTTCAGCCAGTGAGTAGCCCGCGAACTTCTGCGCGACGCGCATCACGGCTTCTTGATAGATCATCAAGCCGTAGGTGTCGGCCAGCAGCTGTTCGGCATCGGGGTGGAAGTATTTGATGGGCTTCCGGCCGTTCTTGCGATCCGCGTAGTCGTTGTGCATGTTCGCCGCCATCGGCCCGGGCCGGTACAGGGCCACGAGCGCGGCGACGTCTTCGAACGTCGTCGGGGCGAGCGAACGCAGCAGCGCTCGCATCGGTCCGCCTTCGAGTTGGAACACGCCGATCGAGTCAGCCCGTCGCAACAACTCGAAGGTCGGTTCGTCGTCGAGCGGCACAGCGTCGATGTCGAGGTCGACGCCACGCGTGTTGCGGATCAGCTCGACGGTGTCGGTGAGCACGTCGAGGTTGCGCAGGCCGAGGAAGTCCATCTTGAGCAGACCGAGATCTTCGACGCCGTGCATCTCGTACTGCGTCACGACCGGCGCCTCTTCAGGGTCCTGACCAGGGTCAGGCTTGCGCTGGATCGGGAGGTACTCGGTGAGGGGAGCCTTCGTGATCACGACCGCGGCGGCGTGGATGCCGTCCTGGCGGCGCATCCCTTCGAGTCCTTTGGCGACATCGATGACCCGCTTGTAGTCGGCATCAGTCGCGTAGAGAGCCCGCAGATCGCTCGCCATCCTGTAGCCGTCTTCATGGCCCGGCGTCACTTCGAGGCACGCCTTCAGTGGAGTGTCACGGCCCATGATGAGCGGCGGCATGAGCTTCGCCACCCGGTCGCCGATCGCGTAGGGGTACCCGAGCACGCGTGCGGCATCGCGCACCGCGGCACGCGCCTTGATCGTGGAGAACGTGATGATCTGCGCGACGCGATCCCGCCCGTATCGCTCGGCCGCGTAGCGGATCATCTCGTCGCGGTAGCGGGAGTCGAAGTCCATGTCGATGTCGGGCATCGAGATGCGCGACGGGTTGAGGAAGCGTTCGAACAGCAGGTCGTACTGGATGGGGTCGAGGTCCGTGATGCGCAAGCAGTACGCCACCGCGCAGCCGGCCGCGCTCCCCCGCCCCGGACCGACGCGGATGCCCGACTCGCGCGCATGGCGCATGAGGTCCCACACGATCAGGAAGTACGAGCTGAACCCCATGTCTGCGATCACTCGCAGCTCGAACGCGAGGCGTTCGGTCACTGCGTCGGGCAACCCGTCGCCCCACCGCTGACGCGCACCCTGGAAGGTCAAGTGCTCGAGGTACACGCTGTCGGAGGCGAACCCTTCGGGGAGCGGGAAGCTCGGCAGCTGCGGCTTGCCGAACTCGATCTCGACCTTCGCACGCTCGGCCACCAGCAACGTGTTCTCGCACGCGTCGGGGTGGTCCTCGAACAGTCGCCACATCTCGTCCGCGGTCTTCAGGTAATGACCCTCGCCGCTGAACTTGAACCGTTCGTCGCCCGACTGACTGATGAGCGCGTTGGTCTGAACGCACAACAAAGCGTCGTGCGCTTCCGCGTCCTCGGGACGCGTGTAGTGACTGTCGTTGGTCGCGAGAAGAGGGGCGCCCAGCTTCGAGGCGATCGAGATGAGCTGGGGGTTCGTCTTGTGCTGCGCCGCGATGCCGTGGTCCTGCAACTCGACGAAGAGGTTGTCGCGCCCGAAGATGTCCTGCAGCTGGCCGGTCTTCTGCAACGCAGCTTCGTAGTCGCCGGCGAGCAGCGACTGCAGCACGTGACCGCCGAGGCAACCGGTGCTGGCAATGACGCCTGCGCTGTGGTCGGCGAGGATCTCCCAGTCGACCTTCGGCTTGCGGTAGTACCCCTCGAGGAACGCTCGGCTCGCGAGCTGGATCAGGTTGCGGTACCCGACGTTGTTCTCCGCGAGAAGCGTGAGGTGGTACCACGCCTTCTTGCCGCCCTCGCCCTCGCCTCCGGTGTCGTCGATCTTGCCGCGAGGATTGATCCGCTCGTCACGGCGCTCGTTCGCCATGTACGCCTCGAACCCGATGACCGGAGTGATGCCCGCCTTCTGGCAGGCGGCGTAGAACGGCAGGACCCCGTACATGTTGCCGTGATCGGTGATCGAGAGGGCCGGTTGCTCATCGGCTGCGGCCGCCTCCACGAGCTCGTCGACCCGGGAGGCGCCGTCGAGCATCGAGAACTCGGTGTGGGTGTGGAGGTGGACGAAGCGGTTGCGGTCGGCCATTCGGTGCCCTGTTTCTCCTCCGCTGGGTTGTCCACCGGGAATCCACACCGACGATCCACATGCTGTGGACGAGTTACACGGGTGTGATTTAGGACTCTAACCCGGCGGCGAGGCGGGGGCCACACCCCTGACGAATCCCTCGCCGCGTCGTCCGCGGCTCATCCCCGTCGCCGCGTCTGTGTCTTCTCAGCCACGGAACCGGTGGCCCAGCCGACACAGACGTGATCGACCCGCGGTCTGTGTCGGCTCAGCCACCGAAATCGGTGGCTCAGTCGACAATGTGCGCGGAGGCAGTGCGGACGCGGAGGCCGGACGCGCGGGGACGCTGGCCCGCCTGCCCGGTCCGGTGGCTACGAGGCCTGGGCCGCGGCCTTCTCGCGGGCGACGATGCGGCTTCGGGCCATGGCCGGCGGCCGGGCTCCCGGTGGCGTCACGAGGCCGTCGAGGAGGCGCTGGGAGGCAGCGGCGATGTCGGCGACGGCCCGCTCGAAGACCGCTTCGTTGGCCTTCGACGGCTTGTTGTAGCCGCTGATCTTGCGCACGAACTGCAGGGCGGCATTCCGCACCTCGTCGCTCGTCGCTGTCTCTTCACCCCGCAGGGTCACGATGCTTCGGCACATGCTCTCGACTCCCTACAAGTACGTTCCCGGTGGACCGGTCGGCCGATCTTGCGGTTGCCCGGGCGGCAGCTGCCGCCGCATCTCCTCGAGCTGCTGGCGGGCCTGCATCTGCTGGGCGAACAGCGTGGCCTGGATGCCGTGGAACAACCCCTCGAGCCAACCCACGAGCTGTGCCTGCGCGACTCGCAGCTCGGCATCGCTCGGCGCCGAGTCGCCCTGGAAGGGCGGAGCGAGGCGGGCAAGCTCGTCCCGCAGATCCGGCGACAACGACTCGGACAGCTCCTTCACCGAGGTGTCGAAGACCGCTGCGAGACGGTCCCGGCTGGCGTCGTCGAGCGGGGCGGCCCGTACCTCGTCGAGCAGTTGCTTGATCATCGAGCCGATCCGCATGACCTTGGCCGGCTGTTCCACGGACTCGCGGGTGTCGTCGCCATCCGTCTCCGCCGCTGGCGGCGATGGCACCACTTCCGGATGTTCCACTGCGGCTTGCGGCTGAAAATCTGACATGGCGAAGCTTTCTATCCGTTCGGAGGGGGCTTCACGCAGCTACGAGGCGACGCCGGCGAGCAACGGGATCCGGATTTCGGCTGCCGTCGCCGACCCGTGCCGACCGATCAGGTCGAACGGGCCGGTGTCGGTGGGTTCGATGAAGGCGACGTCTGCACGAGCGACGAGCGCAACGTCGCCGAGCCGAGCGAGCGCGTCGGCGCTGACGTGCGGACCGAACCATCCTTCGTCCACGACCTGGTCGCGGGTCCGGACCCACGCCGTGTCCCCGTGCGCCGCGATCGAGGCTTCGACGAGACCGGAGCCACGGCCGGGCCGCGCGTGCAGCCATCGGAAGCGACCTTCACCCGACTGCAACGACACGTGCGCGATCACCTCGGGCGCGATCGGCACGACGTTCGCGCCGACTTCGACCTGACCGTGATCCGACACGACCACCACTGCGGTCCCGGGTGCCGCCTCCTCGAGGAGATCACCGACGAGCCGGTCGACGGCGGCGACTTCCGCGTCGTAGTGCGCGCCGAGGCCGTACTCGTGACTGACCTTGTCCACGCCGTCGTAGTAGGCGTACACGAACGGCTCGGACGAGCGTGTCAGCCGGGCGATGTCGGTCAACAGCGACGAGGCCATGCGATAGCCGGTGAAGCGGACACCATCGAGGTGCGCCTGCGTGAACCCCGAGCGCGCGAACTCCGTCCGCGTGATCACCGGAGGTCGGTGCCCGAGGAATGGCAGGCTCGGCTGCATCTTCTGCGCCGGGATGGACTGGCGGGCATCGCCCGCCGCAGTCGTCCACCGCAGCACGTTGAGGATCTCGCCGTGGACGTGCATGCGATACCCGACGACACCGTGATCACCCGGGGCAAGCCCCGTCGTCAACGAGGTGAGCGCAGTCGCTGTCGTGGTCGGCAGGACGGAGAGGATCGCTCCACCTTCCATCGACGACAGCGTCGGCAGGAGATGCCGGCGCGTCTGCATCTGCTCCCAACCGAGCCCGTCGAGGACGAGCAGGACGACACGGTCCGCTTCGAGCCGCGGTGGGCGGCATCCACGCTGGGATGTCGTCCGGCCGCTCGAGCAACACCGGCACCACATTGCTGAGGCAGGCGCCGCCGTAGTCGGGAACGATCGGTGCAAGTTGCTCGTCGCCCAAAAGAGTCCTTCCTGCTACGTGCCACCATACCCATCCCTCGCCGCGGCTGGGTCTCTATCGTTGCGCCCGTGAAGGTCTCGACCCGCGGCGACTACGCGTGCCGGGCTCTCCTGTCGTTGGCCCTGCACGGCAACGGCGAGGGTCCGACATCGGTGCGCGACCTCGCAGAGCGGACGGGACTCCCGCAGCCGTACCTGGAGCAGATCCTGCTGGCGCTGAAAGGAGCGGGTCTCGTCCGATCGAAGCGCGGCGTCGGCGGCGGTTACGTGCTCGCCCGCGAACCGGCATCGATCACGCTCGGATCGATCGTGAGTGCCGTAGACGGGCCGATCGTGCTGGGCGACTTCGGCGAACCACATCAGAACGGCGCCTGCGACCACGAAGGTCAGTGCGTGCTGCTCGCGGTCTGGGCCGAGGTGAGCGAGCAGATGCGGCAACTGCTCGACGCGTTGACGCTGTCGGACGTGGTGTCTATGGCTCGCGGGGAGCGGGCGTGGCCGTCGCCGGACTGACCGAGAAGCGGTCGAGCACGGAGGCCAGGTCGGGAGGAAGCGGCGAGTCGAACTCGACGCGCTGATGCGTTGTCGGATGCTCGAATGCCACGTGCCCGGCGTGGAGGAAGAAACGACCGGTGCGCGCGAACGGTTGCCGCCGTCCGCCGTAGCGGTCGTCCCCGACGACCGGGTGGCCGATTGCGGCCAGGTGAACGCGGATCTGGTGCGTACGTCCGGTGTCGAGCGCGCACTCGAGCAGTGACGCTGGCGCGGGCTCTGTGAACTCCCCAATTACCTCGTACGACGTGCGCGCTGCTCGTCCCCGCGTCGACACGGTCATCCGCGTGGGTGTACGGGCCGATCGGCCGATCGGCGCGTCGATCACACCTCGGGGCGCATCGAGATGACCCCAGACGAGCGCGAGGTAGCGCCGCGTGATGGCCCGCGCCTTCAGTTGCCGTGTCAACGAGCGGTGGGCCTCGGGAGTGCGGGCCACGAGCAGCAGACCGGACGTGTCCTTGTCGAGCCGGTGCACGATCCCGGGGCGCTCGTCCGCACCGGCGCGTGCGATATCGGGATACATCGCGAGCAACCCGTGGACGAGTGTGCCGGCCATGTGTCCCGCGCCCGGATGCACCACCAGCCCGGCGGGCTTGTCGACGACCACCACGTCGTCATCCTCGAACACGACCGGGACGACGACCGAAGCATCCGCGACGGGGTTTGCGTCGGCCTCCTCGGCGAGACGGCTGATCTCGACGAGCGCGCCCTCGTCGACCCGAGTCGATCCCTTCGTCGTGACCGCACCGTCGACCGCCACCGCGCCGCCGGTGACCAGCGCGTGCTCGCCGCGGCCCGCGTGCAACCGAGCAAGACAGCGACTGCGCGATCGAGGCGCTCACCGGCGAGGGCACCCGGAACGGTGGCCTCGGCCGCAGTCACGGGGCGCGGGCGACCACGAACACGATGAGCAGTCCGCCGACACTCACGGCCGCGTCGGCCACGTTGAAGACGGGCCACCACTGCGGGTCCACGAAGTCGATGACGGCGCCGCCGAGGAAGCCGGTTCCGTCCCTGAAGATGCGATCGCTCAGGTTGCCGGCCGCGCCGCCGAGGACGAGCCCGAGCGCGACCGCGCCGACCTTCGTGTCGATGCCGCGGCCGAAGGCGATGAGGGCGATCACGACGGCGATGGCGAGGATCGCGACGAGACCGCCGCGGCCACCCGCGAGGCTGAAGGCCGCGCCGCTGTTGCGCACCAGATGTAGCCGCAGGGTCCAGAACAGATCGATGTCCCGCGTTTCCAGCGTCCGCACGGCCCACCACTTGGTGAGCTGGTCGGCGGCGACGACGAGAGCCGCTACAGCGATGACCAGCGGGGTGAGCCGGGTCCTGCGGCCCGACTCAACCGCGCTCAAGACCGGCTCACCGCCGGCCGAGCCCCATGCTCTTGCACTGGACGCAGAGCGTCGCGTAGGGGATGGCGCGCAGTCGTTCTCTCGGGATCGACTTGCCGCACTGCTCACACGTGCCGTACGTGCCGTCGGCGATCTTGGCGAGGGCGGCGTCGATCTCGTCGACCGCGGAGCGGGCCTGTGCCGACAGGGCGAGGTCGCGCTCACGCTCGACCGCGAGCGTGTCGCCTTCGCCGGATTCCTCGTCGAACTGCACGTCGCCCGGCTCCCGCTCCGCGGCGAGGAGGTCCGCTTCGGCCTGCAACGACTCGGCTTGGTGCGTGTACGTGGCTCTCTCTTCCAGGAGCAGGGCCCGCTGCCCTTCCAGGAACTTGTCGAGGACGACCGGACCCTTCTTCTTCGCGGCCTGGGTCTTGGCCGGCGCCGCAGCCCTCTTGGGGTGCGCAGCAGCTTTCTTCGCGACCGCCTTCTTCCTGGCGGGCGCAGTCTTCTGTGCGACCGCCGTCTTCTTGGCGGGCGCTGCCTTCCTCGCGACCGCTGTCTTTTTGGCGAGCGGGGCCTTCTTGGTCGCGGTCTTCTTGGTGGGCGCAGCTTTCGCGTTGGTGGCACCCCGCTTGGCCGCCTTGGTCGCCGGCGCGCGGGATGCCGTCGTTTTCGGTGGGGTTGCGCGCCCGGTTGTCTTGGGCATGGCTTCCTCTCAGGTCGCCAAAGGGTGCTGGATTGTAAGAGGACCAGTAGGCGGATTCAACCTCGCGGCGGACGCCACTTGTCGCGATCGGCGGGGCCCGGGCCCTCGCTCCCGGACGCCACGAGGTCATCGAGTCGGTGGGCGAAGGCGTCGACGTCCTCCACCGACAGCCGGAAGCGCTTGGTCCGGCTCTTGTCGCCGCTGACGAGCTCGACTGCCTTCGCCGGCAGCCCGAACGCATCGGCGAGCACGGTCGCCAGAGCAGCGTTCGCGCGGCCGTGCTCGGGCGGGACCGCGACCCGGATCTTGAGCGCGTCACCGTGCCGGCCGGTGATCTGCGTGCGGCCCGCGCCCGGTTGGGCGTGCACGTTCAGCTCGACGGACCCGTCGTCCCGCACGGTGTAGAGCGTCGTAACCATGTCCGGGGGACGGTAGTGCCCGCGTACGCTCTTTCGGATGTCCCCCCCGCCGAGCGAGCGCTATCCCGACGTCGAGCAGCATCCGTCGTTTCCGCAACTCGAGCGCTCCGTCGTCGAGCAATGGCAGCACGACGACACGTTCGACAGGTCGGTCCAGCAGCGTTCGTCCGACGACGAGTTCGTGTTCTACGACGGCCCGCCGTTCGCCAACGGCCTCCCCCACTACGGGCACCTGCTGACCGGATTCGTGAAGGACGCCGTTCCCCGGTACCGCACGATGCGCGGCCAGCGAGTCGAGCGGCGGTTCGGATGGGACTGCCACGGCCTCCCTGTCGAGATGCAGGCCGAGCAGGAGCTCGGACTGTCCGGACGGGTGGCCATCGAGGCGTACGGGGTCGACAAGTTCAATGAGCGCTGCCGCTCGATCGTCGGAACCACCGCGCACGTCTGGCGCGACTACGTGACCCGTCAGGCCCGGTGGGTCGACATGGACCACGACTACAAGACGATGGACCTGTCGTACATGGAGTCGGTCATGTGGGCCCAGAAGCAGCTCTACGACAAGGGACTGCTCTACGAGGGCTATCGCGTGCTTCCGTACTGCTGGGAGTGCGAAACGCCCCTGTCCAACTTCGAGACGCGCCTCGACGACGCCTACCGCGACCGGCAGGACCCCGCGGTCACCGTGTGGTTCGAGTTGGATGACGGGCGTCGTCTACTGGTGTGGACCACGACGCCGTGGACCCTGCCGTCGAACCTCGCCATCGCGGTCGGCCCCGACATCGACTACGCCGTGTACGAGGAGAACGGCCGGCAGTACGTCATCGGAGCGGCGCGGGCGGCCGCGTACGAGCGCGAGCTCGCCGACGCGACGCACGTGGCGACGATCAAGGGTTCCGAGCTCGTCGGCCACCGCTACACACCGCAGTTCGACTTCTTCGCCGATCAAGCGAACGCGTTCGTGGTCCTCGGTGGCGACTTCGTGACCACCGAGGACGGAACCGGGATGGTCCACATGGCGCCTGGCTTCGGCGAGGATGATCAGCGCGCGTGCGAAGACGCAGGCATCGCCGTCGTTGCCCCCGTCGATTCGCAAGGCCGGTTCACGAGTGAGGTGAGCGCCTACGCAGGCGAGCAGGTCTTCGACGCGAACGCCGCAATCGTGCGCGATTTGAAGGACAAGGGTGTCGTGGTCCGTCACGACACATATGTCCACAGCTATCCCCACTGCTGGCGTACGGACACGCCGCTGATCTACAAGGCGGTCTCGAGCTGGTTCGTGCGGGTGACCGCGTTGAAGGATCGGATGCTCGAGCTCAACGAGCAGATCACGTGGGTTCCCGAACACGTGCGTGACGGATCGTTCGGGAAGTGGCTCGAAGGCGCGCGCGACTGGTCGATCAGCCGCAACCGGTACTGGGGGTCTCCTCTGCCGATCTGGAAGAGCGACGACCCCGCCTACCCGCGCATCGATGTCTACGGCAGCCTCGACGAGCTCGAGCGCGACTTCGGTGTGCGCCCGGACGACTTGCACCGTCCCCTCATCGACGAGCTCGTACGGCCGAACCCTGACGACCCGACGGGCACCTCGATGATGCGCCGCATCCCGGATGTGCTCGACTGCTGGTTCGAGTCGGGGTCGATGCCGTTCGCGCAGGTGCACTACCCGTTCGAGAACCAGGAGTGGTTCGAGTCGCACTTCCCTGGCGACTTCATCGTCGAGTACATCGGCCAGACGCGCGGTTGGTTCTACACGTTGCACGTACTCGCGACAGCTCTGTTCGATCGCCCGTCGTTCAAGACGTGCGTCGTCCACGGCGTGCTGCTCGGCGACGACGGCCAGAAGCTGTCGAAGCGACTCGCCAACTACCCCGATCCGATGGACGTCTTCGACACCGTTGGTTCGGACGCGATGCGATGGGCGTTGCTCTCCTCCGCAGTCGTGCGCGGCGGCGACATGGTGGTCGACCGACGTTCGATGGAAGAAACCGTGCGTCACGTGCTCATGCCGATCTGGAACGCGTGGTACTTCTTGACGCTCTATGCCAACGCCGCAGGCATCCGCGGCGAGGAGCGCTCGAGCGCCGAACACGTTCTCGACCGTTACGCGCTCGCCAAGGTCGGCGCGCTGCGAACAGACGTCACCGGCCGGCTCGATCTGTTCGACCTGTCGGGCGCGTGCGCCTCGATTCTCGACTTCCTCGACTCGCTCAACAACTGGTACATCCGGCGCAGCCGCGACCGCTTCTGGGCAGGCGACAAGGACGCCATCGACACGTTGCACACCGTGCTCTCGGTGCTCTGTCGCATCGCTGCTCCGCTGCTGCCGCTCACGACCGACAGCGTGTATCGCGATCTCACCGGCCGTGATTCCGTGCACCTCGACAACTGGCCCTCGTCCGACGAGCTCGTACTCGACGTCGACCCCGACCTTGTCGACACGATGGACCAGGTGCGGGCCGTGTGCTCGGCAGCCGCCTCCGTCCGCAAAGCGAATGCAATCCCCAACCGTCAGCCGTTGTCGAAGCTCACAGTGGCTGCGCCGGGCGTCGACGCGTTGCGCGCGTTCGAGGCGCTCATCGCCGACGAAGCCAACGTGAAGTCGATCGAGCTCACGACGGACGTCCGTGCGACCGGCGATTTCGTGCTGCAGTTGGTGCCCGCCGTGCTCGGACCTCGGGCCGGTGCGGACATGCAACGGCTCATCGGTGCCATCAAGGCCGGCAACTGGAGACGCGATGGCGACGACGTCGTTGTCGAAGGGCGAACGTTGCAGCCCGACGAGTACACGTTGCGCCTCGTGGCGCGAGAAGGCACGACCTCGAGCCCGCTGCCCGACGCGCGAGGCGTCGTCGCGCTCGACACTGACATCACACCTGACCTCGCGCAGGAGGGACTGGCTCGGTTCGTCGTCCGTCGCCTCAACGATCTCCGCCGCCGCGACGGCCTTCACGTCACCGACAGGATCCATCTCGTCATCGACGTCGAGGGGTACGACGACCTCCGCGAGGTCATCGAGAAGCACCGCAGCTACATCATGGACGAGACCCTCGCGGAAGAGCTCGAGATCGGTGGCCCGCTGAACAACTGCCACCACGTCGAACTACCGGACGGTCGCGTCCTCCACATCGCGTTGTCCGTCGCCGGCTGAGAACGTCAGCGTCGGCGGCCGAAGCGACTGCGTGAAGGACGGTCGTCCGAGCCGGTGACAGCCGACTCGTCGAGCATGGCTTTGCGCAGCTCGACGAGGTAGGCGTCCTCGCCCGCGGGCATGGCCACCGCGGCCGTCGGCTGGTCGAGCATCTCCTCGCGTACGAAGCGCGACCACCCGTCGGTGTCGCCTTCGTCGCCTTCGTCGTCTGCGGTCACGACCTCGGCCGAAGTGCCCTGCGCTTCCGGCGCACCGTTGCTCGCCTCAGGCGGCGAGAACCGTACGCCGCCGGAGATCGGACGCTCGACCAACTCGTCGTCGCCTTCGTCACCGATCTCGTTGCTCGCCGCGCTCTCCGACAGGTCGATCAGCTCGTCGCTGTCCGCCGATTCGGTCTCGGTGCGTGCCGGGCCGGTCAACACGGCTCTCGACGCGCCACTGAGCTCGGGCAGCGCGGCGGCGCGCAGCCTGTCCGGCTCGTCGAGCAGCTGTTGCAGGTCCGCGATCGCACCGCGCAGCCGGAGTCGCTGTTCTTCGAGGTGGCGTTCGAGGACGCCGTGGTCGGCCTTCAGCGCTTCACGCGCCTGTTCGAGCGCCACGATCTCGTCGGCCATGCGCTGGCGGGTCTCCTCTGACGTCCTGCGCGCTTCGATCTCGGCCTCGCTGACGAGACGCTGCGACGTCGACTGCGCCTCGTTGACGAGCGTGTCGGCGCTTTGCTGCGCCTCGGTCAGCGTGCGTTGCGCCTCGTCCTTCGCTTCTTTCACCGCTGCATCGGCGGTCTTCTGCGCGAGCACGAGGGTGCGCTTGATCGTCTCGGTCTCGTCGTCGTCCCTTGCGGGGGCGCGCTCGTCGAGCTCGCGCACCTTGCGCTCGAGTTCGAGCGCGCGCCGATCGGCGGTCGCGGCGCGCCCCTCTGCCTCGTGCAGCCGTTCGGTGAGCTGTCCCACCGCGACCGCGACACGTTCGAGGAAGTCATCGACCTCGTCGGGGTCGTACCCCCGCATCTTCTGGTGGAACTCGACCTCGTTGATCACCTGAGGCGTCACATCCATGGGCGCCGATGGTACCCCCGCTATCCGGACGAGTCGGGGACCGTCGATAGCGGATCGGGCGGGATCTCAGCCACGGCAGAGGAGCGGAACGAGGACCAGGTAGATCACGAAGATCAGGATCATCGGCGACAGGTCGATGGCCATGCCACCGACACGCAGCGCAGGGATGGCACGACGGAGCGGGCCGAGGACGGGCTCGGTCAACATGCGTAGGAAGGTGTCGATGCCCTGGAGCGCGCTGCCCTCGGTGACCGGGAACCAGCTCAGGATCACCCGCCCGAAAATGACGAACACGTACAGCTGCAGCGCGACACAGACGAATTGCATGATGCGAGCGAGCGGTCGGTTCGCTCAGTCGTAGAGGCCGCGCTCTTGGAGGCGACGGCGCTCTTCGGGCGAGACCTCGACGTTGCTCGGCGTGAGCAGATACACCTGGTGCGCAACCTTCTCCATTGTGCCGCCCACGCCGTAACAGAGGCCGCTGGCGAAGTCGATGAGCCGCCGGGACAGGTCCCGGTCGACGTCCTGGAGGTTCATGATGACGGGCACGTTGCCCTTGTACTTGTCCGCCACCTCTTGTGCGTCGTTGAACGAGCCTGGCGACACCACGTACGGCTTGGCGAACATCGAGTTCGGAATTGCACGAACGACAGGCGCCCGCTTCTGGCCCGCGGATGTCATCGCGCCGATCCCCGGCGTGGGATCGAGCGGTTGGGCCTCGATGCGCCGCACACTGCCGACGAAGGCCACATCCGACTGCTCCGTCTCCGGCTCGGGCGCACGCCGTGCCGGGGTGGCCGTGCGGGCGTTCGACTGGTTGCTGCGGTCGGTGACCGCCTCGCGCGCCGGCTCGAGGTCTTCATAGTCCTCGTACTCCTCATCGGGTCCCAGACCGAGGTAGTTCATCGCCCGACGCCACATCGTCGCCATTCACGAGCCCCTTCGTCCCACGGGAACTTAGTTTTCCACGTGCTACGAGGCCAGACGCGGACGGGCCCCGAAGAGGGCGCTGCCGATTCGCATCATCGTGGAGCCCTCCTTGACCGCTGCCTCGAGGTCTTCGCTCATACCGATCGAACGCTCTGCGAGCGACAGGCGATCTGCGAGCTCGCGCACGACGCGGAAGGCGGCGCGCGCTGTGGCCTCGTCTCCCACGGGCGCGACGGCCATGAGCCCTCGCACGTCGAGCCCGAGATCCCGCAATCCTTCGACGAGGCCGGCCGTGAGCCCCGGCTTCGTGCCCCCTCGGCCGGGGTCGTCGGTCAAGTTGACCTGCACCAACACGGACGCCCCCGGCTGACGACGGGCGATCTCCTCGCCGAGGCGAAGGCGGTCGACGGATTGCCACAGGTGCACGAGCGGCGCGATCTGCCCGACCTTGTTCCGTTGGAGCTGACCGACGAAGTGCCACCGTGGCTCGACCTCGACCTCGACCTCAGCTTCGACCTTGACGCCGACCTCGATCCCAGCCTCGACCTCGGAGGCCTTGGCGACGAGTTCTTGGGCGTAGTTCTCGCCGAGATCGACGAGTCCCGCATCGAGCGCGGCGCGCACGGTCGCAGCCGGATGTGCTTTGGTCACCGCGACGAGCCGGACCGACGCCGGGTCGCCGCCCGCCTCCGAGATCCGGTCGCGGATGCGATCGGCGTTCGCACGGATCGTGGCGGGATCCATCACTCGAGCCAGGCCAGTGTCGCGAAGCGTTCGCGTTCTCCTCGGGCCCGCCACGAGAAGAAGACGTCGGCACACGCGGTGCACGCGCCGCTGTCGTACAGCCGGACGCCCCGGAGCGCCCCACGAACGCCTGCTGTCAGGTCGAGGGCCGGTGTTCCCCAACTCGTCGTGGCTCGGACGTGGGCACCGAGCGCGGACGCGACCGCGTCGAGGTCCGCCGCGCCGAACTCGTAGCACCCCCGCCGTATGTGGGGACCGATAAGCGCCTCCACGGGCGCGCCCATCGCGTCGACGGCAGCTTCGATCACGCCGTCGGCAAGACCGCGCCAGCCCGCGTGCACCACGCCGATGGCGGCCTCGTTCACGAGGACCACGGGCACACAGTCGGCGGTGCGAACCGCGAGCGTGCACCCCGGTCGCCCGGTGAACGCAGCGTCAGCGTCGCTGCCCGCGCGCGCGCCGGGCTCGTCGACTTCGACCACGGTTGCGCCGTGCACCTGATGTAGCCAGGTCGTCCCCGGCGGGAACCGCGTGACGTCGGCGAAATCGCCGTCCACGCGGGTAGTGAAGCGGAACCGGGGAACGATGGGGCTACTTGAGGAAGCTCGGGACGTCGAACTCGTCGTCGTCGCCTTCGAGATCCTCATCGCCGGGCGCGAACACGTCTCGTCCGTCTCGAGAGCCCACCGCGTCCCGCAAGTCAGCGCCCTCGGCGCCGGCGCGGCCTGCTTCCCACCGGTCGAAGCCGGCCGCGATCACGGTGACCCGGACCTCGTCGCCCATCTCGTCGTCGATGACGGCGCCGAAGATGATGTTGGCGTCGGGATGCGCGACACCGTGGATGACCTCGGCCGCCTCGTTGACCTCGAACAGCCCGAGGTCGCTGCCGCCTGAGATGTTGAGGAGGATCCCACGCGCCCCTCGATCGACGCTTCGAGCAGCGGACTCGAGATCGCCGACCGCGCCGCAGCCAGCGCACGTCCTTCGCCGGACCCGTAGCCGATGCCCATGAGCGCGGAGCCCGCGTTGTTCATGATCATCTTCACGTCCGCGAAGTCGGTGTTGATGAGTCCCGGCGTCGTGATCAGATCGGTGATGCCCTGCACGCCTTGCAGCAGGACTTCGTCGGCCATCTTGAACGCGTTGAGCACCGACGTCTTTTCGTTGGAGACGGTGAGCAGCCGGTCGTTGGGGATGACGATCTGGGTGTCGACCTTCTCCTTCAGCTTCTGGATGCCCTGCTCGGCCTGGACCGACCGCCGGCGACCTTCGAACGCGAACGGCCGCGTGACCACCCCGATCGTGAGCGCGCCGAGCTGCTTCGCGATCTCCGCGACCACGGGGGCGCCGCCCGTCCCCGTGCCACCGCCCTTTCCGGCGGTGATGAACACCATGTCGGAGCCCTTGAGCACCTCTTCGATCTCTTCGCGATGTGTTTCTGACGCGGCGCGTCCCACTTCGGGGTCGCTGCCCGCGCCGAGACCGCGTGTCAGCTCTCGACCTATGTCGAGCTTCACGTCCGCGTCGCTCATCAGCAGTGCCTGCGCGTCGGTGTTGATGGCGATGAACTCGACGCCCTTCAAGCCGGCGTCGATCATGCGGTTCACCGCGTTGACGCCACCACCACCGATGCCGACGACCTTGATGACCGCCAGGTAATTCTGCGGGCTGCCCGTCATGGCCGTCGCCCCTCCCGAGTGAACCCTCAAGTGAAGGTAGAGACTTTCATGTACCTTCAGTATTGGTCGAGACATTACGCACACGATCCTCCTTGCGTCAAGGATGGGGCGGACGCGACGCGCACGTCGAGGGCGCACAGGTGTGCGACGTCGACCTGGCTCAGCACGGTGTCCGCGGCCACCAGCTTGGCGAGCACGTCGGTCGCGGGACCGAGCCGGACCTTGCCGCCCGCGACGAGTTGCAGCTCGACGCCGTCGGGCGCGGCGGCCACCGCCGCCACCTTCGGCACGAGCGGCGGGAGCAGCAGCGTCGCCACTGCCAGCACCTCGGTCGCCTCCGGTGCGAGCGCGGTGCCGGGCGGACCCACCGGCGGCACGCTGGCGAGAACCGGGAGCCCCGGTGGTGGCGCGGGGCTCGCGTCGAGCACTCGACCCGTCCGGTCCACGAGCGCGAACCCGGACTGAGCCGCGGAGACGGCCGCAACCGGCGTGCGCTCCGTGATCGACACGCGTACCGACGCCGGCCACTCGCGGGCTACAGAGACGGTCTCGACCCACGGCACGGCCAAGATGCCGCGCCGCGCCCGGTCGAGGTCGACGCCGGTCATCGGTCGGTGCATGCGAATGCCCGACGCGGCGCGCACGATGTCGGGCGAGGTGTGTGCGGCGCCGGTGATGGTGATGCGGTCGACGTCGAGCACGGGGCTCTGCGTCAACCCGAAGCCGATCAGTGTGGCCGTCGCGAGGGCCGCTAGCGCGATCACCCGGCGAAGCCTTCGACGACCTTCGTCGCGCCGAATGGCGATGCGTCGCGCCCGCAAGCGGGGGTCCATCGCCGGAGGCGGTGGCGCATCGGTGACGCTCAACCCTCGACCTCCGGTCGAGGGTTCGGGAACCCGATCAGCCGCGTCTCGGGCTCGAGCCAGACCCCGTCGACGTCGTGCACGCGCTGTCGCACCTCGTGCATGAGCGCGAGCAGGTCGTCGGCTCGGCCGCCGTCATCGGCGATGAAGAAGTTCGCGTGCTTGTCGGAGACCGTTGCGGTGCCGTGGCGCAGTCCCCTGCAGCCTGCCGCGTCGATGAGCCGTCCGGCCGAGTCGCCAGGAGGGTTGGTGAACACGGAGCCCGCGTTCTGGCCGCCAGGCTGGTTGGCGCGGCGCCAGCGCACGATCGAAGCGATGGTCGCTTCGGCGCGCGCCGCATCGCCTCTCTCGAGCTCGAGGTCGGCCCGCACCACGACCTGCGTCGGACCGATCGCGGAGCGTCGGTAGGCGAGGTCGAGTGCTTCGGCCGCCATCCATCCATCGTCGCCCGACGCGAGGTCCACGACGCGGACCCTGGTCAGCGTCGCCGATATGTCCGAGCCGTGGCCGCCGGCGTTCATGCGGACTGCGCCACCGATCGAGCCCGGCACGCCCACAGCCCACTCGAAGCCGGTCAGCCCCGCGGCCGCGGTGCGCCGCGCCACCACCGGCAGGGCCGCGGCCCCACCGGCGGCAACCGTCCTGCCGTCGATCACTACGTCGCCGAAGCCGTCGCCGAGCGTGATCGCCAAGCCGGCGAACCCAGCGTCGGCGACGAGCAGGTTCGATCCCTTGCCGACGACGAGAACGGGCATTCGTTCCGCACGTACGAGGTCGACCGCAGCCACGAGATCGTCGTCGGTGTCGATCACGGCGAACAACGCTGCGGGACCTCCGACGCGGTACGTCGTGAGTGGCCCGATCGGCACGTTGCGCTGGAGGTTCATGACAGCCGGCTGAGCAGATCGGACGACAGCGACGTGATGTCGCCAGCGCCCAGGGTGAGACACAGGTCTCCAGGCCGCAGTTCCGACGTCAGGTAGGTCACGACGTCCGGCCGCCGCGGCAGCCACGCCACTCGCTTCCACGGTCGGTGCTCCAGGACGGCGTCGACGACGAGCTTGCCGGTGACCCCGGGTTGCGGACGTTCGCCTGCGCCGTACACGTCCATGACGACGACGATGTCCGCAGGATCGAACGACGAACCGAACTGACGCCACAACGCTGCCGTCCGCGTGTAGCGGTGCGGCTGGAACACGCACACGACTCGCCGCCAGCCGCCGTGCGCGGCCGCCTCGAGCACCGCCTCGACCTTGCCGGGGTTGTGCGCGTAGTCGTCGACGAAGGTGACGCCGCGCGCTCGGCCCCGGAACTGGAAGCGTCGAGCGACGCCCGCGTACCGGGCCAGCGCGCTGCGGCATGCCTCGAACGGAACGCCGAGCTCCATCGCCATCGCGATCGCCGCCGTGGCGTTGCGGACGTTGTGCAGTCCCGGCACTGGCAAGCGAACCTCACCGAGCGCGTCACCGTGCCGCACGATCGCGAACGACGCGCCGGCGCGTTCCGTGTGATGTTCCACGATGTGCACCACGGCGTCGTTGCTCGTCCCGTACAGGACCGCGTCATGCGCGCGCCCGAGCGTCGCCGCGATCGGATCATCCGCGCACGCCACCTTGACGCCGGGCGCATCGAGGAACCGGTCGAAGGCGGCCTCGATCTCGCTGAGCGTTCCGTAGTAGTCGAGGTGGTCGGCTTCGACGTTCGTCACGACCACGTGCTCGGCGGGCAGCTCGACGAAGGTTCCGTCGCTCTCGTCCGCCTCGACCACGAACCAGTCGCCGTCATCCCATACCGCGCCGCTGCCGACCTCGTTCAGCTCTCCGCCGATGATGAACGACGGATTGAGGCCCGCTTCCACGAGCACGAGTGCGAGCATCGACGAGGTGGTGGTCTTGCCGTGTGTCCCCGACACGGCGATGCACCGCCGGGTCGACGCGATCGCGCCGAGTATCTCGGCTCGGCGCGCCACAGGAACGCCGCGGTTGTTGGCCGCGACGACCTCCGGGTTGCGCGGCGGGATCGCCGTCGAGACAGCCACCAGATCCGCGCCGTCGACCAAGGTCGCGTCGTGGCCGACATGGACGTCGATGCCAGTCGCTCGGAGCCGGCCGAGGCTTCCCGAGTCCTTGAGATCGCTCCCCGAAACGGTGTGCCCCATCGAGGCCAGCACGCTCGCGATCGCGCTCATGCCCGCGCCACCGACCCCCACGATGTGGATGCGACGCGGCCGCGACAAGTCGACCACCTCAGCCACCGTCCGCCACCGGCGGCCTCAGGTCGGACAGATCCCTTCCGCACATTGTCGACTCAGCCACCGATTTCGGTGGCTGAGTCGACACAGAGGTTGCGGCGAAGCGGTCTGTGTCGGCTGACCCACCGATCCCGTGGCTGTGTCGACACAGAGGTTGCGGCGAAGCGGTCTGTGTCGACTCGGCCACCGGTTTCCGTTGCTCAGTCGACAATGTGCGCGAGGCGTCGGTGCGCGAAGCGTGGGTGAGCGAGGCGTTGGTGCGCGAGGCATGGGAGAGCGTGGACGGTTGCGTGCGTGTGGGTGTGCGTGTGGACGTGAGCACGCTGCGAGCAACCTCAGGCACGGGCGTGCTCCTCGACGAGGTCGGCGACGCGCTCGGCTGCCTCGAGGTGCGCGTTCGTCCGCATGGCCGCGGCCATCGCATCGCGGCGCGCGCTGTCGTCGAGGATGGAGCTCAGCTCGGCCTCGAGTCGTTCGGCGGTGAGCTCGTGGTCCGGCACGAGCAGGGCCGCGCCCGAGTCGGCAAGCACGCGGGCGTTGGCCGTCTGGTGGTCGCGCGGCGCGATCGGCAGCGGCACGAGGACAGCGGGCACACCGAGCGCAGCGAGCTCGGCGACGCTGCCACCAGCGCGCGCGACGGCGACGTCGGCGGCCGAGAGCAGCAGGTCGATCCGGTCCTCGTACTCCACGACCTGGTACACGAGGCTGTCGTCTTCGCATGCTCCGGGCGTCGCGACGTAGAACGGGAAGTCGCGCCGGCCGATGACGTGGCGGACGGCGACGTCGTCACGGTCCTTCCAGCGCCCGACGAGCCCGCGTACGGCTTCGTTGATCCGGCGAGACCCCAATGAGCCCGAGTACACCGCGACGATCGTGCGATCGGCCGGGAGCCCGAGTGCGGCGGCGGCACCGTCTCGATCGCGGTGCTCCGCTGCCGCGCGGATCTCGGGGCGCAGTGGATTGCCGGTGAGGACGGCGCGCGGCAGGTCGGTCCCCGGGAACGAGACCGCGGCAGCGGCCGCGCGCGCTCCGAGGAGGCGATTCGCGGCGCCAGCGCGCGCGTTCTGTTCGAGCACGACGAGCGGCACGCGCCAGACGATGGCAGCGAGTCCGATCGCGACCGACGCGTAACCGCCCAGCGCGACAACGACCCGCGGGCGCCGTCGCCGCACGATGCGCAGCGCCTGCAACATCCCCCGCAGGATCCCGATCACTGCACTGATGTTCTCGACCGTGAAACGCCGCTGGATGCCGCGGCCCGGTAGCTCGTTCACCGTGAATCCCGCCGCCGGCACGAGCCTTGCTTCCACGCCGGTGTCGCCGCCGACGAAGTGGATGCTCGACGGGTCGTGACCGCGCGCAACGAGCGAGCGAGCGACCGCCAGCCCGGGAAGCAGATGCCCGCCTGTCCCGCCCCCGGCGAAGATGACAAAGGTGGCGGCTGTCGGTGCGTGTTCGCGCTGTTCGATCGCGCGAATTTCGCGCGTCGTCACCGCGAGAACCCGGGAGCGGTCCTCGCCACGTTCAGCAGGATGCCCGCCCCCGCCATGGTGGCGAGCAGCGACGAGCCGCCGAACGAGATGAACGGAAGGGGTACGCCGGTGATGGGGAGCACGCCGATCACGGCGCCGATGTTGACGAACGCCTGGACACAGAGCCAGGTCGTGATGCCGATAGCGAGCATGCGGCCGAACGGGTCGGCGGTGTGCAATCCGGTCCTGATGCCGAGGAACCCGAGCGCGACGAACAATCCCACGACAGCCATGGCACCAACCAGACCGACCTCTTCGCTGATGATTGCGAAGATGAAGTCGGTGTGCGCGTACGGGAGAAAACCCCACTTCGCCTTCGACGCACCCAGGCCCACGCCCAACCATCCTCCCGAGGCGACGCTCACCTGCGACTGGATCGTCTGGTAGCCGGTGTTGAGCGGGTCGTTCCAAGGGTGCAGGAAGGCCAGGATGCGAGCGCGGCGGTAGCTCTCGCCCATCGACGCGATGCCCGCGATGCAACAGCCGGCGAGACCCCATCCCGCGAGCGACGCGAGCGGCGTCCCGGCGACGAAGAGGACCGTGAAGGTGATGGCAGCGAGCACGATCGTCGTGCCGAGGTTGGGCTGCAGCATGATGAGCAGCGCGAACAAGCCGAACGCGACCATCACGGGCCGAAGCGTGACGCGGGTGTCGTTGATCCACGACTGGCGACGGGCGAGCAGGTCGGCCGCGAACACCAGCATCGCGAGCTTCGCGAACTCGGACGGCTGGACGCCGAACGTGCCGACGCCGATCCACCGCGACGACCCGTTCACGTTCTGCCCTATGCCCGGCAGCAGTACGACGACGAGCAGCAACATGCTCACCGCCACCATGGGAACGGCGAGCTTGCGCCACAACCGGTAGTCGATCCGGAGCGAGATCAAGAACACGATGGAACCGGCGAACAGCCAGAGGAGCTGGCGTTCGAAGTAGTAGTACGACGAGCCTTCGTACTGCAGAGCGGTGACGGACGACGCGGACAGGATCATCACGAGACCGATGAGGTTCAGCACCACGATCACAGCGAGCAGCAACACGTAGCTCGCGGACGCCAGCGCCGGTGTGCCTCGCGAGGACGCGCCTCGCGCCTCGGGTCGTGTCCGGGTCTTGGTGTTCATCGTGAAGCTCCGATCAGGTCCCGCACGCGCACCGCGAAATCGTCGCCGCGTTCGCCGTAAGACTTGTACCAGTCGAAGGAGGTACAAGCGGGTGATAGGAGCACTGCATCACCTGCGCGCGCGAGTGTCGCGGCTTGCGCGACTGCGTCGACCATCGTTCGCGCCATCACGACCGGACGCACGCCAGTGAACGACTGCTCGACCTCCGTGGCGGCTTCACCGATGGCGACCACCGCCCGGATGCGCGGCGCCTCGTCCGCGAGAACACGGAGGTCGAGACCCTTGTTCTGCCCGCCGGCGATCAAAACCACAGAGCGGAACGAACGGATGGCGGCCGCCGTCGCGTTGGGCGTCGTCGCCTTCGAGTCGTCGAACCACTGCACGCTGTCGTGCTCCGCGACGAGCTCGATGCGGTGCGCGAGCCCGCGGAAGGACACGAGTGCGTCGTGGACGCCGTCGACGGTCGCGCCGCCCGCGAGCGCGGTGGCGGCGGCCGCGAGCGCGTTGGACAGATCGTGCGGAAACGTTCGCCACAGCTCGTCCACGGCCGCCAGCCGTCCTCCGTCATCGCTCACGAGCTGTCCGTTTTCGACGCGGTAGTCGGCACGGCCGCCGAGTCCGAACGTGATCTGCCGTGCTCGCGCTCGGCGCAAGTGCTTCAGAACGACGGGGTCGTCCATCGAGCCGATGGCGACTGCGTCCGCAGGCTGATCACGCCACAGCCGCGCCTTCGCGTGCTCATAGGCATCGAGCGATCGATGCAGGTTCAGGTGGTCCGGTGCGAAGTTGAGCCACGTGCCGACTCGTGGCGCGAAGTGCTCGCTGTGATCGAGCCGGAACGACGAGGCCTCGACCACGAAGACGGCGGTTGTGGGATCTTCGATGGCGGCGACCAGTGGCACGTCATTGTTGCCGGCGGCGACCGCCTGCAACCCGGACGCGCGCAACATGTCGGTCACGAGCGTGGTCACGGTCGTCTTGCCGTCGGTTCCCGTCACCGCGATCACGGGCCGGTGGTTCCACTGCTCGGCAAGGTCGAACTCGCTGCGCACGGGTACGTCATGGCGCCGCGCCAGCTCGAGCGCGACGTGCGTGTCGCCGATTCCCGGGGAAGGCAGCACGACAGTCGCCGCCCGCACCAGGTCGTCGTACCTCGAGCGGTCAGGCGACTCGACGAGCTCGATGCCGCGCTTGTTCGCCGCGACGCGCGACGACTCGGTGGGGCTGTCGTCGGTCACGACGATCTCGTGAGCGCGGCGCACGAGCGCGCCGGCAACAGCCTGGTTCGTCATTCCGAAGCCCAACAGCAGCGCTCTTTCGCTCATCAATCGAACGTCCCCACGCGCAGGAAGTCCGCATAGAAGAAGCCGAGCGCCGAGCGCGGTGAAGAGGCCGGCGAGGATCCAGAAACGCACGATGACCGTCGTCTCCGGCCAGCCGCCGAGCTCGAAGTGATGGTGGATGGGAGCCATGCGAAACAGCCGCCGGCCTCCGAAGAGCCGGAACGTCGTCACTTGCGCGATCACGGACAGCGTCTCGAGCACGAACAGGCCGCCGACGATCAGCAGCAGCAGTTCGGTGCTCGTCATCAAGGCGAGCGCGGCGAGACCGGTACCGATGGCGAGCGCGCCGGTGTCACCCATGATGATGCGCGCAGGGTTCGCGTTCCACCACAGGAATCCCGCACATGCGCCGGCCATCGCCGCCGCACAGATCGAGAGGTCGTACGCATGGTCGAGGTGGTAGATGTTCTCGCTCGGGATGCTGTGGCGGAATCCCCAGAAGCCGATGACCATGTAGCAGATGAACGCGTAGATGGCAGAACCGGCTGCGAGGCCGTCGAGGCCGTCGGTGAGATTCACTGCGTTGGCGCTGCCGAGGATCATGAGGACGGCGAGCACGCACCAGCCGAGCTTGCTCGAATTCGACACCGGGGACATTGAAACGGGTGAACGACAGTGTCAGGTGCACGGGGGTGTACCACACCGCGAGCACCGCGAAGCCGATCGCCACCAGCAAGAGGCCGATGGTCTTCGCTCGCTTGTTGAGCCCGAGATTGCGTTCACGGGTCACCTTGATCCAGTCGTCGACGAGCCCGACCGCACCCGCGCCGCCGATCGCGGCCATGACGAGCAGACCTGATCGCGTGTAGGTGACCCCACCCCGGAAGTGAGCGACGACGTAGCCGATCAGCGCGGCGACGACGATCGCCATCCCACCCATCGTCGGGGTACCGGCCTTTTTCCGGTGCCCCTCCGGGCCGTCCTCGCGAATCGGCTGGCCGATGCCGCGCCGCCGCAGCACATCGATGAGGATGCGCGTGCCGACGAGCGACACCGCCATCGCGGCGCCGGCAGCGATCAGGAGGCCGACCACGTCGTCTCCAACAGTTCCGCGGCAACCTTGCGGTCGTCGAACGGCGACACGTCGTCGCCGATGGTCTGCGTGGTCTCGTGGCCCTTGCCGGCGATCACCACGACATCGCCTGCCCGCGCGTCGCCGAGAGCGAGAGCGATGGCGCGGCGGCGGTCGGGTTGGATGTGCACGGAGGAGGGGTCCTTGATGCCTCGTCGGATCGCTTCGATGATGGTCTCCGGGTCTTCCCCCCTCGGGTTGTCCGAGGTGAGGACTACACGATCCGCCAGGCGCGATGCCACCTCGCCCATGGGCGCCCGCTTCGACGGATCGCGGTCGCCGCCGCTACCGAAGACCACCGCGACGGCGCCGCCCGCTGCAAGGTCGCGCGCGGCCCGCAGCACCTGCTCGAGACCGTCGGGCGTGTGGGCGTAGTCGACGATGACAGCGAACGGTTGTCCGGCGTCGACCGGCTCGAATCGCCCGGGCACCGGTCCCGCCCCTGCGATCCCGGCCGCGATGGCATCACGATCGATGCCCAGGACGCGCGCGGTCACGGCGGCTGCGAGCGCGTTGGACAGGTTGAACAGACCGCCGAGAGGCACGTGGAGCTCGATCCCTTCCCACCGGCCGCGCGACGACCGCACGTCGCTGACGGTGTCCTTGACATCGGCGAGCGAGTACGGCTCCCACGGCACCTGCACGCGGTCGACGAGCAATCGGCCCCAGTCGTCGTCAACATTGATCACGGCGTGGGCGCAGCGCTCGCGGCGTGAACAGCGACGCCTTCGCGTCGAAGTACTCGTCCATCGAATGGTGGAAGTCCAGGTGATCTCGACTGAGGTTGGTGAACACTCCGACGCGAAACCACGTGCCGTCCACGCGATGCTGCGCAAGCGCGTGCGAAGAGACCTCCATAGCGACGGACCGCACGCCGTCGTCGCGCATCGAAGTGAGGAGCTGCTGCAACTCCGTCGCCTCTGGAGTGGTACGTGCTCCGGTGAGCGTGCCGATGACGGCGGCCGAGTGTCCGGCGGCTTCGAGCACGGACCGCAACAGGTGCGTCGTGGTTGTCTTGCCGTTCGTTCCGGTCACACCGACGACTTCGAGGTCGCGTGAGGGATGGCCGTGGAACGTGGCGGCAGCGAATCCCATCGCAGCGCGCGTCGTCGGGGACGACGGCCTGCACGACCGGCAAGGGCAGCGCTCGCTCGCACAGCAACGCGACCGCACCCCCGTCCACCGCGCTACTTGCGAAGTCGTGCCCGTCGGCCACCGCGCCGGGCACGCAGCAGAACAGCGACCCGTCGATCACCGCCCGCGAGTCGTGGACGACGCTGGTCACCTCGACCCTCGGGTCACCGACGATGTGCTGCACCGCGACGTCGCGCAGGACCTCGCGCAAGAGCACGTCAACCGCCCGATGGCGTCTTCGTCGTCGGAGCCGTCGTCGTGGTCGGAGCAGCCAGAGTGCCCTGAGCAAATGGCCGGGCGCCACCGGTCACGTCGTTGGCCTGGTTGGCATTGGACGAGACGTGGGTCGGAGCAGGAACACTCGACGGCAGGGTGATTCCGGGAGGCGGGATCTCGAAGCGCCGGAGGCCGTATGCGGCGATCCGGCTGAACGTCGGTGCCGAAGCACCGCTGGCGAAGATGGTGGCAGTCGGCTCGTCGAGCACCACGATGGTCGACAGCTCCGGATCCTCGGCGGGCACGAACCCGGCGAACGTCGCCTCGTAGTGATAGTTGCCGGCAGCGTCGGTGTAGCCGCCGTTCGGCTGCGGCTTGCGAGCAGTACCCGTCTTTCCCGCGACCGTGTAGCCGCCGATGGCGGCCTCCTTTCCCGTTCCTGTTGCCACGACTTGCTCCATCATGTCCCGCACTCTGGCTGCAGTCTGCGTGGAGATGACGCGGCGGCTACCAGCCGTCGGCGTGTCGTGGCGCACGCCGTCCTTGCCGACCGTCGCGAGGACGAGCTTCGGGTCGACGTACACGCCACCGTTGGCGATGACGTTGTACGCCTGGAGCATCTGGAGGGCGGTCACGGCGACGCCCTGGCCGATGGGGATCGTCGCGATCGAGGTACCTGACCAGCCCTGCAAGGGGAGCATGAGACCGGCTGATTCGTTCGGGAAGTCGAGCGCCGTCTTGCTCCCGAACCCGAACTTGTGAAGGTAACTGTCGATCCGATCCTTGCCGACCTTCCGACCGAGCATGATCGTCCCAATGTTCGACGAGTTGGCGAGGATGTCCGTCAACGACATCTGCTCCGTCGGGTGAGGATCGTGGTCCGTGAACATCGCGTCTGCGATTTGCAGATGGTCCGGCACGGACAGCCGCGCGTCGACCGGCACCACGCCTTCTTCGAGCGCGGCGGACATCGTGATGACCTTGGAGGCCGAGCCGGGCTCGAAGACGGTGGTGAGCGCGCGGTTGTTGGCACTCGGGACCGGCGGAGCCTTCGTGTCCGGCCGGTCCATGTCCGCCATTGCCAGGATCTCACCGGTCTTCGGGTTGCTGACGATTGCCATGCCGCCTTTGGCACCCATCTTCACGATCTGTTCCGACAGCGCGCGCTCCGTCTCGAACTGCATCGCTGTGTCGATCGTGAGGACGAGGTCGTTGCCCGGTTGCGCCGGTGTCACGCGATGGTCACCGCCGGCGATGGTGCCTCCGCGCGGATCTTGCTCGAGGACGAGCTCGCCCGGCGTTCCCGTGAGCGTGGACTCGTACTGCTGCTCGAGGCCGGCGCGGCCGATGTTGTCGATGTTGACGCTGCCGAGCACACCCCTGGCCAGTTCACCCGACGGGTTGAACCGCTTCGACTCCTCGACCAGGTTGACGCCGCCGAGCTTCAAGTCGCTCACCTTCTGAGCGGTGGCGTCATCGACCTGACGTGACAAGTACACAAAGTGCTTGTCCGTCATCGTGAGCTGTCGAAGCAACGTGTTCTGGTCGATCCCGAGCACAGGCGCGAGCGCGGCTGCCTCGGCCTGCGGATTGGTCACCAGCCGCGGGTCGGCCCACACGGTGTGCTGTGGGACTGACATCGCGAGGTCGTTGCCGTCCCGATCGAACAGCGCGCCTCGTTCTGCCGGAAGTGTCACCGGCTTCACACGCTGCGACTCACCGAACTGCACGTACCGATGCCCGTCCAGCAGTTGCAGTTGCGCGAGCCGGCCGACGACAAGGGCGAACAACAGCACGACGACAACGAGGACAGCGACGATGCGGCGCCGCTGCGCTCCGCGTACAGGCCCGCGCGGTCGTCGAGGCGATGGTCGCCTCGGGGGCGTGTGAACGCGGGTCACTTCGTCACGACCGTGATGTCGCTCGGCTCCGAGCGCTCGCTTCGCTCGCTGTCTCCGCCGAGTGCGGCTCGTCGCTGGCGCTTCCCTCGCCGCGTCATTTCTCTCATCCTCCACTGCCGAGGTAGGGCTTCACCTGCGGCCAGCCGCTCGAGGCGCCGTTGTCGGTGGGCGTCAAGGACGTGGTGCCGTCATCAGTTGTCTTTTCGGCCTGCGCTTGGCGCGCCGCGACAGCGTCGGGACCGGAGGGCGTGAGATACGTCGTGCCGCTCGACGGCACGAGGCCCAGCTTCGAAGTGGCGACGTCGAGAATGCGCTCCGGTGATTGCAACTGCGCGACCTGGAGCCGCAGTTGCTGATAGGTCGCCTGCTCGTCGCGTACTTGCGCGTCGAGTTGGTCGAGGTGTCGTTGGTTCTTCAGTAGCACCGTGTGGAACATCACGAGGGCGAGGAACAACGCAAAGATTGCGCCGAGCCCGATGACCGTCCAGAACGCATAGCGCGGGCGGCGGTTCGCCCCACGGACAACCCGCAGAGACGGGCTCGGTCGCTGCTCGCGGCGGGGTGCGGGTGCGCGCAAGGGAATGCGCCGCGGTGCCGGCACGGTGGCCATCAGCCGGCCTCTCGGTCTGTGAGCTCAGGCAGCCGTTCGACGGCGCGAAGCACAGCGCTGTCTGCACGCGGATTGGCGGCGCGTTCCGCGGTCGAGGGACGTCGCTTCAGCGGACGGAGCTCGCGCACGACGGCCGTCGCGCCGCATGTGCACGGCATCCCTGGAGGACACGTGCAGCCGCCGGTGGCCGCGGCGCGGAACCGCTCCTTCACGATGCGGTCCTCACCTGAGTGGTAGCTGATCACAGCACACCGCCCGCCTGGGAGCAGCCGGTCGATGACGTCGTCGAGCGCGACGGGAAGCGCCTCGAGCTCGTCGTTCACCGCGATGCGCAGCGCCTGGAACGTTCGCCTCGCGGGATGGCCGCCCCGCCGGCGGGCGGGTGCCGGGATCGCGTCTCGAACGACAGCGGCCAGGTCGGTCGTCGTGTGCAGTGGCCGCGCCGCGACGATTGCGTGCGCAATGCGGCGCGCGTAACGCTCGTCCCCGAAGGCCCGCAGGAGCCGACCGAGCGACTCCTCGTCCTCACCGTTCACGATGTCGGCCGCAGTGCGGGCCTGCGAGCGGTCCATCCGCATGTCGAGCGGCCCTTCGTGGCGGTAGCTGAACCCGCGGTCGGCGCGGTCGAACTGCGGCGACGACACACCGAGGTCGAACAGCGCCCCTGCAAGTCGATCCACGTCGAGCTCCTCCATCGTTGTTGCGAGAGCGTCGAAGCGGATCCGGCGCAAGATCAGGCGCCCACCGAACGGCGCGAGCGTGGCAGCTGCCGCCTCCAGTGCGTCCTCGTCGCGGTCGAGGCCGAGCACTGACACCTGCGGCAACTCGGTGAGGATCGCCGCCGAGTGACCTCCGGCGCCGACGGTGGCATCCACGACCAAGCCGGTGGGCACCGGTCGCAACAGGTCGACGACCTCGTCGACCATCACCGGTCGGTGCTCGAACCCACTCATGCGTGAACGCTGCGTCGGTGCATCCCGACCGTCCTGGTTCGAGTGCTCGGTGATCGCTGATCGGCAGCCTCCCGGCGAACGGGCGCTCGCCGGGATGTCTCCCCGACTGAACTGGATGGGAAGCGGGCGGAGTAGGGGCCTTCCATCTGCTCGCCGAGAGGCTGCGGATCAGCGATCCGTGGCTGTGTGGTGGTGTGGCCTGTGACTTGCGATTCAAGGTTCCGTGTTCGATGCGTCTCCTGTTCGTTGGTCTTTGTCGTTCTCGTCAGAAGATGTTGAGACGGCGGATCTCCTCCGACACGTCCTCCGGGCTCTTGCCGCCTCTCATCTCCTCGAAGCGGCCGGCGTCCCAGATCTCGACGCGATCGGTCTGGCCGAGCACCGTCACGTCGCGGGTGATCCGGGCGTAGCGGCGGTGATTTTCCGGGACGACGAAACGCCCTTGCGAATCGAGTTGGACCTCGGCGGCATCGCTCTGGAACACGCGCACGACGTCGACGTCTGCGTCGCCCGCACGCACCTTCTCGGCGAGTTGCTCCCTCACCACTTCCTCGTACTTGGCCATGGTCCAGAGCCCGAGGCAGCGATCCCACGGGGCCAGCACGCCGCCTCCGGCATCCTCGAACGAGCGCCGGTATTTGGTCGGGAGCACGAGCCGGCCCTTGTCGTCCAGTGACCGCTCGTTGCTTCCGATGAACACCGGTAGGTCCGCTCTTCCCGGAGCGCTCCCTTGCTCTCCACTATGTCCCACCGTATGCCACCAAGCCCCACCGGTCAAGGGCTTGCGGGCTCAGGGCAGGGATGTGAGCAACGTCTCCTCGAGATCGTGAAGTCCGGCGCCGAGCCCGCCGCCGGCCGCCTCCAGCGCAGTCGCTGCGTCCCGGGACAGCCGAAGCAGCCGCGCAAGCGGACCGGGGTCCCAGAGTTCGTAGGCGACGCACTGGAACCGGGCTTCCGTGCGCGTCCGGCGCTGACTGATGCCGACCACCTTGCGCCCGCCGATCGTGACCTCGCCAGGGCCGAGGCCGGCGAAGCAGGCACGGCCCGCTTCGGCACTGCACACCATGCCGCCGCGGTGCACGTCAGCCGCCGCGCCGAGGGCAGCCGCCCACGCGTCACCGAGCCAGTAGACGGCTCGGCCGACGTCATCGTCCCACAGGGGATCGCCCCGGGGGAGCAGCACGTCGACCCACGACGTCCCACCCGGCTCGAGCCACACGGCTCCTCCGCCGCTGCGCCGGCGCGCCACCTCCACGCCTGCGTCGCGCGCCGCTGCTCGATCGACGATGTCTTCCGGCTGGGTCGAGCCCAGCACCAGCACGGGCCGATCGACGGTGAAGACCCAGACGGTCGGTGTCACGGGCACCGGGATGTCACGGCCATGGAGCGCGCCGGCGGACCCGGTGATCCGCTCCACGTGCCATGTCCTCCCCGGCCCGGCCCGCCCCGTCCTCACACGCCCGGCCCGCCTCGCCTCACCCCGCGACGGCGGACTCCGCGAGCCGCGGCCGGTCGAGTAGGTACTGCTCCCAATCGCCAGGGACAGTGCCGTGGGCAACGATGGACCACGTCGCGCCGCGGGGCGCCGCAGGCCGGCGGCGCAGATCCATCGACGTCTCGTGCAGCATGCGGTCGCGTTTGCGCACGTTGCACGGACGGCACGCCGCGACCACGTTCTCCCACGTGTGGTCGCCGCCGCGCGACCGCGGCACGACGTGGTCGATGGAGTCGGCACGGCTGCCGCAGTACTGGCACAGTCCGCCGTCGCGCGCCATCACCGCTCGGCGGCTGACCGCGAGTCGACGACGGAACGGCACCGACACGAACGCGCGTAGCCGGACCACGGATGGCACAGGAACGACGAGGTGCTCGGAGTGCAACACGAGCCCGGTCTGTTCGACCGCCTCGGCCTTTTCACCGAGGACGAGGATGACTGCACGACGCGCGGCCACGACGCACAACGCCTCGTACGAGGCGTTCAGCACCAACGCCCTTCCCATTGCGGGCAGACGTTACCGGTTCACCGAAAACCTGCGGCGCCATCCTGCCGGCGGCACCAGTCGAGATACGCAAGCACATCGTCGGGTTCGGCCCGGTGCTCCGGGTCGCCGTACTGCGTCTCGAGCCGGAACCGCACATACGCGCGATCGGGCAACGGAAGGAACGGCGACTGTCGCCACCAGCCCGGGCGCGTCAACCGCCACACCTGCCGCGCCGCCGTCCCCCACAACCGCGGCCGCCGCACCACCGCGACGACCGCTCGCAGCGTCACGAATGTTGGTGCGCGGTGGCCGCTATAGCGACCACCGCGACCCGGAGAACGGATGCCGCGGGTGCGTCAAGCCTTCTGCGCGTCCTTCCACGCGCCGGTGTCGGCCTTCGGCTCCTTCGGCAGGCCGAGGATCATCTCGCCGACGATGTTGCGCTGCACCTGACTCGACCCGGCGTAGATCGTTCCGGCGCGCGCATTGAGAAACGTCCCTGCGAACGAGGCGGAGTCGTTGGGCGCGCCCGGGTCGTCCGTCTGGAACGAGGTGTTCGGCCACTTGCCCGTCGGCGCCATCGACTCGGCACCGACGATGTCGACTGCGAGCTCGGTGACCACGCGGTGGTACTCGCTCCAGAACAGCTTGAAGATCGCGGCGTCCGGTCCGGGATGCTTGCCAGCGAGGAACTGCGTCAGCGTCCGCATCCCGAGGTAACGCATGATCTCCACCTTCGAGTGGCACCACGCGAGCCTCTGCCGGATCACGGGATCGTCGGCGACCCCGCGTTCCTTCGCGACGGCGACCACCCGATCGAGCTCGGTGCGGAACTTGAGGGGGAACGTGGCGGCCGCTTCGCCCCGTTCGTACCCGAGCAGCGTCATTGCGACTGCCCAGCCGCCGTTGACTTCGCCGACCACGTTCTCCTTCGGACAGCGCGCGTCCGTGAAGAACACCTCGTTGAACTCCGACTCTCCCGTGATCATCTTGATCGGGCGGACCTCGATGCCCGGCTGGTCCATCGGGCACAAGAGGAAGGTGATGCCCTTGTGCTTGGGCGCGTTCACGTCGGTTCGGCACAGCACGAAGATCCAGTTCGCGAGTTGACCGGCGGACGTCCAGATCTTCTGGCCGTTGATCACCCATTCGTCGCCGTCGAGCAGAGCGCGCGTACCGAGGTTGCCGAGATCGCTGCCTGCGCCCGGTTCGCTGTACCCCTGACACCAGCGGTCGTCGCCCGACAGGATCCGCGGGATGAAATGCCGCTTCTGCTCATCGGTCCCCCAGTCGAGCAACGTGTTGCCGATCATGCCGATCGAGAACACGTCGTTCACGATCCCGCTCGGGACGCCGGCCCGCTCGAACTCCTCGGCCAGGATCACTTGCTCGAGCGCCGTCAATCCGCCGCCGCCGTACTCCTTCGGCCAGTTCGCCGCGAGGTAGCCGTGCTCGTGCAGCGTGCGTCGCCACTCCTCGGCGAACGCCATCGCATCCTCCGGCCCGAGGGCACCGATGCCCGTCCAGTCAGTCGGGAGTTGCTCCGCGAGGAACGCTTGGATCTTCTCGCGGTAGGCCTCGGCCTCGGCGGAATAGGTCGGCTGCATGCTGGCAAAGGTACTGCGTTCCCCGGTCACGCCGGCCGGTCTGGCTGGGTTCCCGTCGCGGTTGGCCTCGCGGCTTACGCGTGGTCGGTGATGGCAACACGCGCCACGGCCGCAGCACCGACGAGCGGCCCATCGCGTCCGAGGCCCGCGGGCACGATCCGTGCGCCACGCGCGAACTCCAATCTCGCCACGCGGTCCACCTCCGCCTGCGCAGCGGCGAAGAACGGCTCGCCGAATCCCAGCGCCACCGAACCGGCGACCACAGCGAGTCGGAGGTCGAGCAAGTTGACCACGGAGCCCACGGCGCGACCAACGAGCGTGCCCGCACGCTCGACGATCTCCCGCGATGCGTCGATCGGCGAGCGCCCCGTCGTCGCGCGTATCGCGCTGCCCGACGCCTCGGCCTCGAGACAGCCGTGGGCGCCGCACGCGCACAACCGTCCGTCCGGCACCACGATCACGTGACCGATGTGGCCGGCGTTCCCCGCCGCACCGTCGAGCAGCCGACCGTCGAGCACGATGCCGCCGCCGACGCCGGTGGACACCACCATGGCGATGAAGTCGCGTGCTCCCTTCGCCGCGCCGACCCATCCCTCCCCCAGCGCCAACGCCTTCGCATCGTTGTCGATGTGGACATCGAGACCCGTGTGTGCTGCGAGCCGTGCACGTAGGGGAAACGACCGCCACGCCGGGATGTTCAGCGGCGAGACGAGCTCGCCGCCGGGCGACATCGGACCCCCGCAACCCACGCCGACGACCGCGGCGTGACGACGAGCCGGCCAGGGCAACGAGTCGAGCAAATCGGTCAGCGTCGACCACAGCGCCTCGCCGTCCGCGGTCACCGGTGTGGTCGTTTCCACGCGCCTCGTGATCGCGCCCTGCTCGTCCACCAGAGCCGCTGCCATTTTGGTGCCGCCGATGTCGACCGCGAGGGCGGACCCCACGGTCGGACAACGTAACCTTCGGCGATGGCGCGCCAGACAGCGGAACCCGCGGCGGAGTTCGCCGACGCCTTCGGCTCGATCGTGGAAAACATCGAGCGCGTGATCCAGGGCAAGATCGAGGTGATCCAGCTCACGCTGCTCTGCCTGCTCGCCGAGGGTCATCTCCTCGTCGAGGACGTTCCGGGTGTGGGCAAGACCAGCCTCGCCAAAGCGGTGGCGGCCTCGATCAAGTGCTCGTTCGGCCGGGTCCAGTTCACTCCCGACCTGCTCCCCTCGGACGTCGTCGGGGTCAACGTCTTCAACCGCGAGACGAGCGACTTCGAGTACCGCCCGGGGCCCATCTTCGCCAACATCGTCCTCGGGGACGAGATCAACCGCGCCTCACCGAAGACGCAGTCAGCGATGCTCGAGGCCATGGGCGAGAACCAGGTCACCGTCGACGGGACGACGTACCGGCTCGAATCACCGTTCATGGTGATCGCGACCCAAAATCCGATCGAGCACGAGGGCACGTACCCTCTTCCCGAGAGCCAACTCGACCGTTTCCTCATGCGGACTTCGATCGGATACCCCGCACACGATGCCGAAGTCGAAATGCTCGACACGCATGGTGATCACGACGCGCTCGACGACATCAGTGAAGTGATCTCGGTGAGCGATCTGCTGTCGATGATCGCACTCACCCGCACGATTCATCTCGCACCGAGCTTGAAGGGCTACCTCATCGAACTGGCCGACGCGACGCGGCGGCACCCGCGACTGGCGGTCGGGATGTCACCGCGTGCCTCGCTCAACCTGCAGCGCGCGGCGCGCACGTGTGCAGCGGCTGCGGGCCGCGGCTACGTCGTGCCGGACGACATCAAGGCGCTCGCCGAGACGGTTCTCGCACATCGCCTGGTCGTCACGCCAGAGGCACAGCTCGCCGGCCTGCGCTCGGCCGACGTGATCGGCGAGGTGCTCCGCACGGTGCCGGTGCCGAGCACCCGAGCCAGGTGAGATGACCTGGGAACGTCCGGGCACAGGCGGCGAGGGAAGCGCCAGCGACGAGCCGCACTCGGCGGAGACAGCGAGCGTCGGCGTCGGTCCCGCCAGGGACCAGCCGGCACTCGGCGGAGACAGCGAGCGAAGCGAGCGCTCGGAGCCGAGCGAAGACACAGCGAGCGCTCGGAGCCGAGCGAGATGACAGCGTGCTGACTCGCCAAGGGTGGCTGGTCACCATCGGGGCAGTCGTCCTCATCATCGGCGGCCGCCTGCTCGGCGTGCTCGAGCTGTTCATCCTCGGCGCGTCGGCCGCGGCCTTGGTGCTGTTCTCCATGGTCGCCGTGTCGCTGGCCCGGCTTCGCCTCGACGTCGAGCGCACGGTCACGCCGCCGCGCGTCTACGCCGGCAGCCCCAGCCGGGTCGAGCTCGCCGTCCGCAACGACGGCGCCCGCACCACACCGGTGGTGCGGATGTTCGATCCGGTCACCGGCACCCGCGGCGCCGACCTCCTGCTCGGACCACTCGAACGAGGCGTGACCGCCCGCGCCGCGTACCGGCTGCCGACCGAGAAGCGTGGCATCGTGAGGATCGGGCCGCTCGACGTCATCGTCACCGACCCGTTCGGGGTCGCGTCCTCAGCGACCTCCGCCGCCCCGATCTCCGAGCTCACGGTGTTTCCTTGGGTCGACGAGATCGTGCCTGTCCCGCACACCAGCGGCGACGATCCACACGCGGGCGCCGACCACCCTTCGGCCCTCGGCCGCAGCGGTGAGGACTTCTACGCATTGCGGCCGTACGTGGTGGGCGACGACATGCGGCGCGTCCACTGGAAGTCGACTGCGCGCCGTGACGAGCTGATGGTGCGGCAGGACGAGCTCCCGTGGCAGGGACGCGTGACCGTGCTGCTCGACGTGCGTCGAAGCAGCCACACTGCCGAATCGCTCGAGCTCGCCGTGTCGGCCGCGGCCAGCGTCGTCACCGCGAGCTGGAAGCGCCGCGACCTGGTGCGACTGATGACGACGGACGGCCACGATCTCGGCTTCGCAGCAGGGACCGCGCACGCGGAAGCGATCATGGAGTTCCTCGCCACCGTGGCCGCCAGCTCGGGTGGCACGCTGCGCGGGACGATCGATGCGCTCGGCGCCGCCAGCAGCGGCGGCGCCGTCGTCGCCGTGTTCGGGAGCGTGGCCGAGACGGAGTTGACCGCGCTCGCCCGCCTTCGCGGCCAAGTCGGCTCGGTGACGGTCGTGCACTTCCACACGTCGTGCTGGGACGCGGAGGCACCGAGCGAGGCAGGTGGGCTCGTCGCCCCGGGCACGATCCGTGTCACACGCGAACGCCCGTTCCGCGACGCGTGGAACGGAGCGTTCCAGCGAGGAACCCGCGGCGCTCGCGTGCGCGAGGCACTCGGGTGAGGCAGCGCTCGTGACGCGGAAGGTGCGACCCCTGCTGCCAGCGGCGGAGGCCGCTCTGGTCGGCGTGTCGCTGGTGACGGTCGCGGGGTTCTGGCGCCTCTTCAGCACCGGCAGCTTCTTCCCGCAGCTCGCGGCGATCGTGATCGTCGCGCATGTCACGTCGATCGCGACTCGGCGATTGGGCTGGGGAGTTCCGAGCTCCGCGGCGGTTTCCGTCGCGACGATGGTGGTGACCGTGGGCATCGTGCTGTACGGCAGCACCACGTTCGGCGGAATCCCGACTGCATCGACGTTCGGGGCGGCAGGCCGCGACATCCGAGACGTCTGGCACCTGTTCGAATCGGTGCAGGCGCCCACTGAGGCCAGCCGGCCGTTCCTCCTGCTCGCCGCGCTCGGTCTGTGGTGGGCCGCGTTCGTCGCGGACTGGGCGGCGTTCCGGGTGTGGGTGCCGTTCGAAGCGATCCTTCCGGCCGGAACGGTGTTCGTGTTCTCGTCGCTCTTCGCGTCGCAACGAGGTCAGGTCGCCGCGTCAGCGATGTTCCTCATCGGTGCCTTCGCGTTCCTGCTCCTGCACCGCGTCACCCGGCAACAGTCGAGTGCGGGTTGGGTGTCGAGCGATGTGCAGCGCGGTACGAACGCACTGCTGCGAGCCGGCGCCGGTCTTGCGGCGCTGGCTGTGCTCGCCGCGGTGATCGTCGGACCGAATCTGCCACAAGCGCAGTCAAAGGCACTGGTCGGATGGCGCGACGGGGAAGGCGAAGGCCCGAGCTCGCGCACGACCGTCAGCCCGTTCGTCGAGATCAGGAAGCGGCTCGTCGACCAGTCGAACCTCGAGCTGTTCACCGTGCAGAGTGAAAATCGCTCGTATTGGCGCCTCACCGCGCTTGACCGATTCGACGGCAACGTGTGGTCCTCGAACGGCGCGTACGAACGCGCAACCGGGTCGTTGCCACATCGTGTTCCCTCCGACGTCGACACCGTGCTGTCCGAGCAGGCGTTCTCGATCGTGGCCCTCGACACGATCTGGCTGCCTGCCGCCTTCGAGCCGCGCAGCATCACCGCGGGCAACACCGCTGTTCGCTATGAACCCGACAGCGCGACACTGATCGTCGGCACAAGACTGCCGAACTCGAACGGCGTGAGCTACGCCGTCCAGTCGGCACTGCCCTCGTTCGATCCCGCCAAGCTCGCTCAGGCAACCACTCCGCCGCCTGCAAGGCTCGTCGCCGACGAGACGCAGTTGCCCCGCGACCTCGATCCGCGTGTGCAGCAGGAGGCGGAGACCGTGACCGCCGGTGCGACGACGCCGTACGCGCAGGCACTGGCGCTCCAGGACTACTTCCGCAACAACTTCACCTACGACCTGAACGTCCCCTCGGGACAGAGCGACAACGCGATCGTCGACTTCCTCTTCGTGAGCAAGCGGGGCTACTGCGAGCAGTTCGCCGGCACGTACGCGGCGATGGCACGGTCGATCGGGCTGCCCACGCGGGTCGCGGTCGGGTTCACGCCCGGCGAGGACGACTCGAACAACCCGGGTACGTACCACGTTCTCGGCTTGCACGCTCATGCGTGGCCCGAGGTGTTCCTGACCGGCCAGGGCTGGGTCCCGTTCGAGCCGACGCCGACCCGCGGTGCGCCCAACGCGCAGCAGTACACGAACGTGCCCGAGCAACAAGCCACCGAAGGCGGTGGAGCGACGACGGTGCCGACGACGTCCGTCGCCAGCACACCGACGACCGCCGGCGCATCCGGCACGACGGCGCCGCGCAACGAGCTCGGTCCGGACGACAACCTCCCGACCACGACCGAACCGTCGTTCTGGTCGACGCAACGCTTCGGCGGGCGGGCCTTGATCACGGGTGTGGTGCTGCTCGTGCTGGCGATCGTCTACGTCCTCACGGTGCCGATCCTGTATGGCTTCTACCGCCGCACGCGCCGAAAGGCCGCACGTGAGCCGGACGCGCAGGTGCGCCTCGCGTGGCAGGAATCCGTCGAGGCGGCCCAGACCTTGGGCGTCTCGCCGTGGAGGTCGGAGACGGCGGCCGAGTTCGGCGACCGGGCGGACCGAGCGATCGGCGCGGAGGAGTTCCCGGTGCTGGCCGGTCTGGTGTCAGCCGCCGACTACTCGGCCGACGGCGTCGATCACGAGCAGGCCGCGACGGCGCTCGAGTTGAGCGATGAGGTCACGGCCACCGTGCGGAGCCAGAGCACGCGGCAACAACGAGTGGTCGCCGCGCTCGACCCCCGGCCTCCGGAACGCCGCCGCCCGCCCGGCCGACGCCACCGCGCCGGCCCGACCGTCGACCGGCTGCCCGCCATCGAGATCGTCCGGGTGCCGTCTTCCCAGAACTGACGAGTCGCCTTCGGCGGGAGTCACGCCCTTCGCAGCCGCGCGCCGCGGCCCGTCGCGCCCCATCGCGCACATTGTCGTTGGAGCCACCAAAACACGTGGCTGGGTCGACACAGACGCGCACGCGCCGGACTCTGTGTCGACCGAGCCACCGATTCAGTGGCCGGGTCGACACAGACGCGACGGCGGACTCCTCTGTGCGCGCCGAGAGAGCGAGATCGGCGGTGACCAAGCTGACTGACGCGGGGGTCAGCCGGAGCTGTCGTCGTCCCGGCGGAAGCGTTCGCGCATCCGGTTGCGCGTGTTGCCGAAGGCGTCGCGGAGACCGGCCGCCCGCATGGACGACGTCACCTGCTGCAGCCCGGCCCGCCCGAGTTTGCGGGCGTTGTGCTCGAACCAGAGCACCGACGCGAACATGACCAGGAATCCCACGAAGGCGGCCAGGAAGCCGAAGGCGACGAGGGAGTAGACGAGCATCCCGACGCCGAGCAGGAACGTCAGCGTCGCGTACTTGATCTGGCGGAAGGCGTGGCGGTACAGGCTCGTCGAACCGACAGCACGGGCGAGAGCAGGGTCAGTCTCGTAGAACTGCTGCTCGATCTGGTGCAGGATGCGCTGTTCGTCTTCGGAGAGCGGCACCTCAGTACCCCCGTCGTGGTTGACGCGCCGTCACCAAAGAGTCTCGCACAGGAACCTGGGGTCAACAACGCGTTGGTGCCGGTTTTGCCCGGATCAGTGCTCGGGCTCGGCAGGGGGACCCCACTGCTGATCGCCGCGACGCTTCACTCGGATTCCGTCGGGTCCTCGCAGCGCGGCCGGGACGATGGCTTCGTCGCCGAACCGCGTCCGGATGTCGTCGACCGCTCGGCTCGCATCGCCCCATCCGGTCTGCGAGGTGTCGTCCAAGGTCAGCTGTGTGGCGCCCTCGTCCACCAGGTTGCTGACAGAGACGCCGAGCAGCCGGACCCCGGTCGACGGGTCGACGTGGTCGAGCAGTTCCTTCGCTGCGTGAGCCACCGCCGGACCGCTGTCGATCGCCGCCGGCAGCGTGATCGCACGCGTGATCGTACGGAAGTCGTGGAACCGGACCTTGATGTTGACGGTCCGTCCAGCGAGGTGATGCCGCCGCAGCCGCGACGCAACCGCGTCCGCCATGCGGACCGCCTCCCGCTGAAGGGTCTCGAGCTCGTGATGGTCGCGGGCGAATGTCTCTTCGTGGCCGATCGACTTCGGACGTTGGTCCGGAACCACGGGCCGGTCGTCCACCGCGTGCGCGAGCCGGTGCAGATGACGCCCGTTGGCGTTGCCGAGGAAGGTGGCCGCCTCGTCGGGCGACAGTGTGGCGAGGTCGCCAACGGTCGAGATCCCTCGTCGGCGCAACTTCTCCAGCGTCTTCGGACCGACTCCCCAGAGCGACTGCACCGGGAGCGGGTGGAGGAACGCCAGCTCTTCGCCCGGCGCGATCACCTTCACCCCGAGGCCGGGTACCGGCCCGTCACGCGAGGCCCGCGGTTTCGCCGCCTCCGAAGCCAGCTTGGCGAGAAACTTGTTCGCAGCCACGCCCACCGAGCAGGCCAGACCTTCCTCGGCGAAAACGCGCCCTCGAACCGCAGTCGCGATCGCGGCGCCATCGCGGTGGAGACGGCGTGCCCCGGTGACGTCGAGGAACGCCTCGTCGAGGCTGATCGGTTCGACCAGCGGCGTGAACGACCCGAAGATCTGCATGACACGCCCGCTCACTTCGGCGTAGTGGCGGTGATCGCCAGGCAGGAACACAGCGTGCGGGCACAGTCGCCGAGCGCGCGTCGAGGGCATCGCCGAGTGGATGCCGTAGTGACGCGCCTCGTAGCTCGCTGCGGCGACCACGCTCCGCTCGCCGGTGCCACCGACGATGACGGGCTGTCCGCGAAGCTCCGGGCGCCGCAGCAGCTCGGCAGACACGAAGAACGCATCCATGTCGACGTGCAGGATCGTGCGCTCCGCCATCCGACGACAGGCTATGGCGCACCCTCGGCACGCGACTCGACGGTCTAGCGTTCATTCGCGTGAACTGCTCGTGTTGCGGTGAGGAACGCGAGGCGCTCGCCGCCCTCAACTGCCATGGCGACGTGAAGATCTGTCGTGGGTGCATCGAATGGTTGCGGGGACGCATCGGTGCACCGATCGTGACGCCCATCCTTCCCGTCGCGGACATGCCATCGGCCGCCACCTTCTACGAGCGCGCCGGCTTTCATGTGCGTGTGTACGAGCCCGGCGGCGATTATGCGTTCGTGCACTACCGAGACGAGAGCGTGTTCGACCTGGACCAGGTCGATGATTTCGATCCGGCGAAGAACGGCGCGGGCTGCTACGTCATCATCGACACGGTCGACGAACTGCACACCCGCTTCGCCGCCGCAGGCCTCCCCGTGACGCCGGTGCAGGACCAACCCTGGGGCATGCGCGAGTTCACGCTGACCGATCCCAACGGCAACCACATCCGGATCGGGCACAGCGCCTGAAAGCGTTGGCCATCGGGCTACTGGTCGAGCTTGACGACAAGCTTCCGGAGCATGTTCGTGTTCCGGCTGGTGCTGCGATGGTGACCGACGATGTCGTCCCACTGTCTCGTCGTCAGGCGCGTGTCGGTGGACTTGCCGTGCATCCGCCAGTGCACGTCCCGACCCTTCACGACGAGGGTGTCGAAGTCGTTCGACAGCGCCTCGAGCGCCGCCCGCTTCGGAGCCGCAAGGCTCTCCTTGAGGAACGTGATGAAGTACGTGTCGCTGGGCGACACAGTGAACGGCGGATCGGCGACCGAGCGGCGTAGCTCCGCGGCGGTGCGAACGAAGGTCGTCGCTTCGAACCCGAGCGCCTTCTCGAACGCGCCTTCCAACTCGCGCTCGAGGTCGTCACGCGAGCCGGGCGCGTCGAAGACGACGTTGCCGCTGTTGATGTGCGTCCACACCCCCGTGTATCCGAGTCCCTCGACCGCCGCGACAAGTTGTGCGGACCTCGCCGTCCGCCTCCCGAGGTTCACCGCTCGCAGGAAGGCAATCCGCGTCGTCACGGGTGCCGTTCTAGCCTCGTCCCGTGGAGATGCCGATGAGCGACGAGCCCGTTGTCGAGATGGCGACTACAAGGGCGATCCGGGTGCCGGCCCGGCCGATGTCGAGGTCGGAGTGCAGGTCGGCCGACGGTTCGACGGCACGTCTCCGACGGGTGTTCGTTGCTCCGAGCTGCCGGCGGGCCGGGTCGCACGTGCCATGCATCGCGGTCCGTACGACCAGATGGCGCCCACGTACGAGGCGATCGAGAAGTGGGCACAGGAGACGGGCCAGAAATTCTCGGGACCGAGTTGGGAGATCTACGGCGACTGGCACGAGGACCCCGCCGAGCTCGAGGTCGAGATCGTCTTCATGATCGCGCCCGTCAGTGGACGCGGGTGACGACGAGGCTGGCGACGTCCGCGCCGTCGACTCGGTAACCGAACGGAGCTGGCGCGTCGAGGTGCGACCAGCGTGCACCGAGCCACTCGCCCAGCGGCTCGCGCACCCAGGGATGGCAGTGGACGAGTTGGTCCGCACACTCGTCGAGCGCGAAGAACCGGGCGTCGACGACGATGCCGTCCGGATCGTCGACCCGCACCTCGCCCTCGAACTCGACGGCAACGTGGACCTCGGCCCACAGACGCCAGCCGAGGTCGACGGCTTCCGCTCGCACCTCGTACACCGGCCCCGCCCACTTCGTCACCCGGATGCCGGTCTCCTCTTCGACTTCCCGAGTCAGTCCGTCGAGGAGGGATTCGCCGTCGGCGACCTCGATGACGCCGCCGGGCGGGCTCCAGTCGAACGAACCGTTGCGGCGACGGTTGCAGACGAGCAGGAGGCCCCCGGTGCTCTCGATCAGCCCTCCGGCTACGGTCCAGTCCCGCACTGGGCCAGTTTCGCCTCGATTTCTCCCCGCGGGGCAGAGCGTCGAAGATCGACGTGTGCAGACGCCCGAGCCCCAGCGAGAATCCGGCGCCGCGGACCCCGGGGTCGACTCCTCGTTGCCGTCGATCGGTGCCCGGGTGCTGGCGTTCGCCGCGATCCTCGTCGGTGGTTTGTGCGGCGGGATGATCGGCTATTCGGTCACCGATCTGCAGTGCACGGGCAGTTGCTCGACCAACACCGCTGTGGGCGCGGTCGTCGGCGCCGTCCTCGGTGCACTGGGCGTGGCCGTGATCGCTGTGCTCGCCCTTCGGGCCATGGGTGAGTGGAAGACGATCCAAGCGCGCGAAGCCGATCGTCAGCGGGGGCCGAACGAGAGCCGCCGGAACCCTTCGGCGTAGCGGACCCCGGCCTGCCGGCCGGCTTCGGCAGCCCGGGCTTCCACCAGATCGGCGACGACATCGACGCCTTCGCCGACCTGGCTCTCGTGACATCGCAGCGCGCCGAGCTTCGCGTCGATGCCGGCTCCGATGTCGACCCACGCGTCGGGTTCGAGCGTCCCGGCGAGCAGCAGCGTCGAGACCTGGTGCGGTGGACCCGCCGCCGGCTCGTACAGCGCTCCGCCCGCCATCGCGCCGGCGACGTCGAGCACCGCCCACCCGAGGGCCCGATGATCGTGGTGGTTCACGTAGCTGTCGCCGAAGAACACCGCGGTCGGATCCGGCGCGATGACAACATCCGGTCTCGCGGCGCGGAGCAGGCGGATGAGGTCTGCGCGGAGCGCGCCCGTGTTCTCGAGTTCGCCGTCGGGATGTTCGAGGAAGTGCAGGGCCGTGATCCCGAGCACCTTCGCGGCACGGCGCGCCTCTTCCTCCCTGAGCGCAGCGAGCCCAGCCGGATCGAACCCCCGAGGGAGCACACCTTTCTCTCCTGCGTTCGCGATCACGAGGTCGATCTCGGCACCGGCCTCGACCCACGTGTGCAGCGTGCCCGCGCACGCCACTTCGGGATCGTCGGGGTGGGCGAAGATCGCCATCGCCCGCGGCGGCGTCCGGTCGAGAATCGTCAAGACCCGATCACGGCTTGCTCACGGCGCTGACGCGAGCGCCTTGCGAGTCTGCTCGACGCCATCGTCGTCGACATCGAGATGGGTCATGAGTCGCACGACGTGCGGCGCGATCGTTCCTGCTTTCACGCCTTCGTGCGCGAGATGTGCCAGGAGCGCACGTGTGTCGTCGTGGCGGAACAGCACGCAGTTCGTGCGCACGGAAGCGGGATCGAGGCCGGCGTCCGGCCAGCGCTCGCCAACCGCCTCGGCGAGGTAGCGTGCTCGGCGGTGATCGTCAACGAGCCGATCGACTTGGTCGAGTGCGATCAGTCCGGCAGCGGCGATGACCCCGGCCTGCCGCATCGCACCACCGAATCGCTTGCGTTCGACCCGGGCCGCGTCGATCACGTCCGACGAGCCGGCGAGCATCGAGCCGACCGGCGCGCCGAGCCCCTTCGACAGACAGCACATCACGGTCGCAGCGTGCGAGGCGTAGACAGCGGCGGACGTTCCCGTCGCCACTGAAGCGTTGAACAGCCGTGCCCCGTCGAGGTGCATCGGAAGGCCGACGGCGGCGACTTCGGCAACCCGGGCGACCGGCCATGGCGCGCCTCCGGCCGGCATGTGCGTGTTCTCGATGCAAACCGCGCTCACGGGAAGCCAGTGATGATCCGCGGCCTCGACCAGTTCGGTCAGCGCCGCCCGATCGAGCGTGCCGTCGTCGTCGTCGACGAGGTGGAGTTGGGCCGAGCCGTTGACGCCGGCTGCGCCGGCCTCGTAGATGACGGGATGTTGCCGGCGGCCGATCGCGACAGCCGTGCCGGGCCTTCCCAACAATCGCAGCGCGATCTGGTTCCCCATCGTTCCCGAGGGAACGAACACAGCCGCCTCCTTGCCCACCAGGTCGGCGAACCGCTCCTCGAGCCGGCACACCGTTGGATCCTCGCGATAGCCGTCGTCACCGACCTCCGCGACGGCCATCGCGTGCCGCATCGCGTCCGACGGCTTGGTGACCGTGTCAGAGCGAAGGTCGATCACTCGTGCGACTCTACGGTGTCGTCGTGGAGGAGCTACCGGTCGAGCTGCTCGCCATCGCCCGCGATCTCGCCGGTCAGGCCGCGGCGCTGCTCGTGGACGGGCTGACGCGCCGTCGCGCCGAGGTCTCGACGAAGTCGACGCGCACCGACATGGTCACCGATATGGACCGCGCTTCCGAGCGTCTGATCGTCGGAGGCATCCACTCGCGCCGGCCGAACGACGCCGTCATCGGTGAGGAAGGCGCTGTTGTCGCGGGAGCATCGGGCGTTCGCTGGCTGGTCGATCCGATCGACGGCACGACGAACTATCTCTACCGTCTCCCGGGGTTCGCCGTCTCGATCGCGGCGCAGCACGACGGCGAGACCATCGCAGGAGTGGTCTGCGACCCGATGCACACCGACGAGTTCGCCGCAGCCAAGGGACTCGGTGCAACCCGCAACGGTCGACCGGTGACCGCGCCCGTCCACGACGACCTCGCCACCGCACTGGTGGCGACAGGGTTCGCGTACGACGCCGCGACCGCGCGCTCGCCAAGCCGCCGTGCTCGAATACGTCCTTCCCCGCGTACGCGACATTCGGCGCATGGGGGCCGCTTCCGTCGATCTCTGCTCGGTCGCGGTCGGACGGGTCAACGCGTACTACGAGCGCGGGCTCAGGCCGTGGGATCTCGCTGCCGGAGCGCTGATCGCCACCGAAGCGGGTGCCACTGTCGAAGCGTTGGACGGCCCCCTCGGGGCCGGCGGGGTCGTCGTCGCCGCACCGCCGTCGTTGTTCGGCCAAGTCAGAGATCTCCTGGTCGAAGCAGGCGCGGCCGACGGCTGAGAGGCGGCGTAACACGGCCGTGGGGCGATCGTCACGCGATCGCAATGGCCCTGGGCTGGCATCGACAGCTGCGCCCGCGAGAGGCTCGCACCTCATGAGCGCAGCCGGGGGGATCGGATCGCGCCTCGTCTACACCGGAGGCGGGACCATCCGGTGCCTCGACGATGCGGGGCGCGTCACGCTGTCCATCGAAGGCGACCTCGATCGCGGCACTGCGACCGCGTTGCTCGAAAGCGTCGTCGACGCGGTGACGGCAAAGCCCGACCGCATCGATGTCGACCTCCGCCAACTCACCTCCTACGCCCTGCCCGGCGCTGAGGCCCTGGGACGCTGTCGCGAGCTGTGCGCACAGCTTCCGGCCGGCCTGCACTTCCGCACCGAGGGGGGGCCGGGCCAGAGCGCGCTGCTCGACGCGTTCGATTCCGAGCCGCTGTAAGAGCCGGACGGACCGACCCGACCGCCCGCTGCACGCCTGAATCGCTCCGCGATGAGCGATGATTGAGGCGTGAGTACACGCATCCTCGCGGTGGAGGACGACGAGCGCATCCGTACTGCGGTCAAGATGGCCCTCGAAGACGAAGGATGGCAGGTCGAAGAGGCGGAGACCGGTGAGGCCGCGCTCGAGGCGTTCAACCGCCACCCGTCAGATGTCGTGCTCATCGACATCATGCTCCCGGGGCTCGACGGGTTCGAGGTGTGCCGGTCGGTGCGGCGCACGAGTGACGTCCCGATCGTGATGGTCACTGCCCGGGCGGACACCCACGACGTCGTCGCCGGCCTCGAAGCGGGCGCCGACGACTACCTCACCAAGCCGTTCGCTCCCAAGGAGCTGTCAGCTCGCATCCGTGCGCTCATGCGGCGCGCTCGCAAGCCCGATGCGACGACGACCACCATGCGCTTCGGCGACCTCGAGATCATCCCGGATGCCGGTGTCGTGCGCCGCGCCGGCACGGAGCTGCACCTCACCAAGACCGAGTTCCGCCTGCTGTGCGAGCTCGCATCGAGCCCCGGCCGCGTGTTCAGTCGCGAAGTGCTGCTCGAGCGGGTGTGGGGCTACGGGTACTTCGGCGACGGCCGGCTGGTCGACGTCCACGTGCGGCGGTTGCGCACGAAGATCGAGGCCGACCCCGCCAATCCCCGCCACGTGGCGACAGTTCGAGGGTTGGGATACAAGCTCCAGGGGTGAAGCGGCTTCGCGACTGGTTGGCGCGCCTGCGCCCCCGAGCGCTCGGGCTGCGGGCTCGCATCACGATTGCCTTCGCGTTGGGCGCGCTCGTGCTCTCCGCCATCCTCGCCGGTACCACCTTTGCGTTGACGCGGGCCAACTTGTTGAATCAGCGCGAGTCAGCGGCGTTGAGCCGCGTCTACGTGAACGCCGGCTCGATCAAATCCGGTCTCCCCAGCCGCACCCCGACAGACGTGCAGGAGATCCTGCTGCCGTCGCTGCAGCTGCCCAATGGCGCGCGACCCGTGCTTCACTTCGCGGGGCGCTGGTTCAGCCTCACTGCGCAGGTCGGCGAGAACGCGATCCCCCTCTCGCTGCGGCAGACGGTCGATCGCGGCGTGCCGGCGCGGATGAGGTTCAACCTGCAGGGCAAGCCCGCGCTCGCGGTCGGCATTCCGCTCCCCTCGGCCAACGCGCAGTACTTCGAGCTCGTCGAGCTCGACGACCTCCAGAACACCCTCGAGTCGCTCGGCTTCTCGCTCCTCGGCGCCGCCGCCTTGACGACGCTGGCGGGCGCGGGGCTCGGGTGGTGGGCCGCCCGACGCGCGCTGCGTCCGCTGACCGACGTGAGCCAAGCAGCCGAGGCCATCGCCGGCGGACGGCTCGACACGAGACTCGAGGCGCGAGACGATCCCGATCTCGAGGTGCTCGCGTCGTCGTTCAACGACATGGCCCAAGCGCTCCAGGACCGGATCGAGCGTGACGGGCGGTTCGCATCCGACGTCAGCCACGAGCTGCGGTCCCCGCTCATGACCCTTGCCGCAGCGGTCGACGTGCTCGAAACCCGCCGTGACGAGCTCAGTGACCGTTCACAAGCCGCAGTCGACCTTCTCGGCATGGAAGTCGACCGCTTCAGACAACTGGTGGAGGACCTCCTCGAGATGTCCCGCTATGACGCGGGAGCCGTTCGACTCGAGCTCGACGACATCCGCCTCGCGGAATTCGTGATGCAGGCGGTCAAGATCTCGACCAACGGCGACAGCGTTCCCGTCGACCTCGACAGCGACCTCGCGGGAGTGGTCGTGCAAGCGGACAAGCGCCGGCTCGCTCGCGTAGTGGCGAACCTCTTGGACAACGCCCGCAAATACGGCGACGGCGCGACGAGCGTCGTGTTGCAACGGGTCGGCGACGGCGTGCAGATCGCAGTGGAGGACGAGGGACCCGGCATTCCCGAGGAGGAGCGAGAGGTGATCTTCGAACGATTCACAAGGGGCGGCGGCGCCGGCCGTCGAGGTAGCGGCGAGGGCGTCGGCCTCGGGCTCGCTCTCGTGGCGGAGCACGTCCGCCTGCACGGTGGGAAGGTGTGGGTCGAGGATCGTTCCGACGGGCGCCCCGGTGCACGCTTCGTGGTCGAGCTGCCGGTGCTCGCGACATGAAGAAGGCGTTGTCCCTCGTGGTGTTCGTGGTCGTGTCGTGCGGACTGCTCGCGGCGTGCGGGCTCCCGAAGGACCGAGGTCCTCGTGAGATCGCACCCGCCAACGTCCCGTTCGGGCTCCTCGGCCCCACCACGACGGCGCAGGACAACACGAGCGTTCAGGGCGGCACCGACGTGACCTTGTACTTCGTCGACGGAGCACAGCTCCGTCCGGTGACGCGTAGCGCACAGCGGCGCGACGTGCGCCTCGTGCTCGATCAGCTCGTCCAAGGTCTGGGCGAACGAGATCCGCTGGGCATCACGACCGCGATCCCGAAGGACACGAAGGTGATCGACACCAGCTTCGAAGGCAGCAACCTTGTGGTCACGCTCAGCAACGAGATGTTGAACGTGCAGAGCACCGAGCAGCGCAACGCATTCGCGCAGCTCGTCTACACGGCGCGAGACCTGGGCATCCCGGGCGTCATCTTCCGAGTGGTCGACTCGAACGGCAATCCTCAGGACGTGCAGCCGGTGACGGACAGCGGCACACACGGCGGGGCGCTCAGTACGTCGGACTACCAGCAGGAGGCGCCCCGGCGGTGAAGCGCTCGTAGCGCCAGCCGCCTTGGGTCATCGCGAGCCTGTGACGTTCGCCCGCGGCAGCGAGATCGCCGCCCTCGTACGCCACGTCGCCGTGCCAAAGGGCGACCAGCTCGCCGTCCTCACCCTTCGCGATGTGCGTCGAGAAGTGCTCGACCGTTTCGGCGCGCGCACGCTGCATCGCGGCATCGACGTTCGGGGATTCCGCGAGCCAGTGCAGTGTGACCCAGGTCGGCGGCGCCAGCTGGATCTCACCGCCAGCGTGACGTTCGAACGCGGTACTCGGCGTGACCCACACATGCTCGTGGATCTCCCCGCCGTCGATCGACACGACGCCAGCGGGCGCCGGCGCCACGAAGAACCACGTCGCGAATCGCTTCAGCGCGACCGGCGGCGGCGTCCAATGCGCGAACGGCACGAGCACCTCGCTGTCGACGACAAGACCGGCCTCCTCCGCCGCCTCCCTTGCCGCAGCGTGTCGCGCGCCCCGCTCACCGTCACCGTCGTCGACTTCGACGCGACCACCGGGAAACACCCACAGGCCGCCGAAGCTGACCTCGGCGTTGCGGCGCAGCATGAGCGTCTCGAGGTGATCACCAATGTCCCGCACCAGCACGACAGTCGCAGCCGGGATCGGTGGCGGAACCTCGTTCGTCAACCGAAGAAGACCCTGGCGACGTCGTACAGGTCTTCCTTGACGAGCTTGAGCTCTCCCGTAGCTTCGCGAAGCGGCACGCGCACGACGTCGCCACACCGCAACGCCACCATGGTGCCGAACGCGCCGTCGTGCACTGCATCGATGGCGGCGATGCCGAACCGCGTGGAGAGAACCCTGTCGAAGGCAGTTGGAGTGCCCCCACGCTGCACGTGACCGAGAACGATGGCGCGTGTCTCGTAGCCCGTGCGCGACTCGATCTCGTGTGCGAGCGCGTAGCCGATTCCGCCGAGGCGCGCGTGGCCGAACGCGTCGACCTCACCGCTACCGTTCACGCTGAACGTTCCTTCCCGAGGTGTCGCGCCTTCGGCCACGACCACGATGGACGCGTACCGTCCCTTGGTCTCGTGCCGGTGCTGGATGGCGGCGCACACCTCGTCGATGTCGAAGGGTTTCTCCGGGATCAGCACCATCATCGCCCCGCCGCCGATGCCGGCCCAGACCGCTATGTGGCCGGCGTTGCGTCCCATGACCTCGACCACCATGACGCGGTCGTGCGACTCTGCCGTGGTGTGCAGCCGGTCGATGGCGTCGACGCAGATCTGCACCGCGGTGTTGAAGCCGAACGTCAACTCGGTGGCGGACAGGTCGTTGTCGATCGTCTTCGGTACGCCGACGACGTTGACGCCCTCGTCGGACAACTTGTCGGCCACGCCGAGCGTGTCTTCGCCGCCGATCGCGATGAGGGCGTCGACGCGGTTCTCCGCGAGCGTGTCCATCACTCTTTCGACGCCGCCGGCGATCTTGTACGGATTCGTGCGTGTCGAGCGAAGGACCGTTCCCCCTCGAGGCAGCGTGCCGCGCATGCGCTCGACGTCGAGCTCGTCCACCCGGTTCTCGATGACGCCCTTCCATCCGTCGCGAAAGCCGAGCAGTTCGTCGTCGTAATGGGTCTGACCCTTGCGCACCGCGGCACGCAGCACGGCGTTGAGGCCAGGGCAGTCTCCGCCACCGGTCAGCATTCCGATCCTCATCGCTCACCTCCAGGTCACGGCCGTCTGCACCCTACGCGTACGTTGCACGCCGGGTTCGAGGCTGCCTCGGTTCGACGGCTTCGCCGTCGAACAATCGTTGTTTCCCGCTCTTGGCCGCCTTCGGCGGCCGGGCCGCTCGGGCCACGGCTGCGCCTGTCGGCGCAGCCTCATAGCCTGCCCCGCCGTGAGCGTGGTCGTTGCCATCGACGCCGGAACGACGGGCGTGCGCGCCTTTGCCGTCGACGAGCAAGGCACGCCGGCAGGCTGGTCGTACCGCGAGTTCCCGCAGTACTTCCCGCGGCCCGGTTGGGTGGAGCACGACGCCGAAGAGATCTGGTCCGCCGTCGCGGAGGTGCTCGTCGAGCTGTGCGCCGCTGTCGACCAGCCGGTCGCGGCAATCGGCATCACCGACCAACGCGAGACGGTGGTCGCGTGGTCACGCGCGACGAGCGAACCACTGCATCGCGCCATCGTGTGGCAGGACCGCCGGACCGCGGCGCGGTGCGACGAACTTCGAAACGCCGGACATCTGCCGTTGGTACGAGAGACGACCGGGCTCGTACTCGACCCGTACTTCTCGGGGACGAAGGTGGAGTGGCTGCTGCGAGAGGGTGGCGTCGAAGTCACCCCCGACCTCGCGTTCGGAACTGTCGATTCGTGGCTGTTGTGGAAGCTGACCGGCGGCGACGTGCACGGCACCGAAGTCTCCAATGCTTCGCGCACGATGCTGTTCGACATCCGGTCGCTGACCTGGTCGAGCGAGTTGTGCGACCTGCTCGGCGTTCCGATGTCGTCGCTGCCCGAGGTACGGCTGTCGTCGGGCGCCTTCGGCGTCGTCGCATGTGGCATCGACGGCATCGACGGTGTTCCGATCAGCGGAGTCGCCGGTGACCAGCAAGCCGCGCTGTTCGGCCAGGCCTGCTTCGAAGCGGGCATGACCAAGAACACCTACGGCACCGGGTCCTTCGTCCTCATGAACGTCGGTCACGCATGCCCGAAGCCGGTCGAGGGCCTGCTCACGACGGTGGGCTGGCAGTTGGCGAGTGGTGAAGTCGCGTACGCGTTCGAGGGCGCCATCTTCGTGACCGGTGCTGCCATCCAATGGTTGCGCGATGGCCTCGGGATCATCGCTGATGCGTCCGAGACCGCAGCACTGGCGACGTCGATCGAGGACACGGAGGGCGTGTACGTCGTTCCTGCCTTCGCGGGCCTCGGTTCGCCGTACTGGGATCCGTACGCGCGCGGGACGATCGTGGGCATCACCCGTGGCACGGGGCGCGCGCATCTCGCCCGCGCCGTGGTCGAGGCGATGGCGTACCAGACGCGCGATGTGGTGGACGCGATGACGGCCGGGTCCGGTCACGACGTGCGAATGCTTCGCGCCGACGGTGGTGCGTCGGTGATGGATGTGCTGCTACAACTGCAAGCCGATCAACTGCAGGTCCCCGTGAGTCGCCCGACCGTCAAGGAGACAACGGCTCTCGGGGCCGCCTACCTCGCCGGTCTCGCTGAAGGCGTGTGGGCCTCGACCGATGACGTGCGCGCCCACTGGCGCCTCGAGGCCGAGTTCCAACCTTCTGTGAGCGCCGGCCTTGCCGACACGAACTACGCGCAATGGCGCCGCGCCGTCGAACGCGCCCGACACTGGTCGAGCTAGCCCTGAACCCCCGGTCCCTGCGGCCCGTGACGTCAGCCGCTGCCCATCGCGCACATTGTCGACTCAACGACCGATTTCGGTGGCTGAGTCGACACAGAACCCACCGCCGCGAGGTCTGTGTCGGCTGGGCCACTGATCTGGTGGCTGACGCGGACACAGACGCGACCGCGGCCAGCTTTGGATCGACCGACCTCCCTGCGGCCCGTGACGTCAGCCGACGGATGGGTGGTTCATCCGGGTGGCGTCAGTGGTGACTTCGCGAAACCGGGTGTCGACGATGCGTGCCAGGGCCGCAGCCGAACGACGCTCGCGTGCTCGGAACGCGTGGCCGTCTCGTCCCATGACCAGCGCGAGGTTGGCTGCCGGCAGCGGAGCCCAGAGCACGTCGTCCGGGCCGACCTCCATCGCAGCAACACGAGCCGACGATCGGCTGCCTTCGACGAAGGCGGCGAGCCACGCCGGCGACGGTGGTTTCCCGACCTCGACCTTGCTGCTGGCATCGTCGAGGTCGACGACGACCGCCCACTCCGCGCCGATCGTGGTCCTCGCCCGCTCACACAGCGCCTCGAGGATCTCTGCGCCGCTCGTCGCGGCGACCAGTTGGGCGGCGCTCTCGAGTGCATCGAGGCGCGGGTCGTGAAGCGCATCCACCAGGGGGCGGACGTCTTCGACATCCACGCCGTCGACCTGCGTCATCTCGGCGACGAGCAATTCGACGAGTCCGTCGCCGGGCAGCTGAACGACGAGATCGTCGACTGCTCTGCCACCGCCTCGTTCCAAGATCTCGATGCCGACGACGTCGCCTCGCACCGCACCGATGCGGCTGGCCACCGCCCCGAGCGCGCCGGGCCGGTCCGGCAGCCAGACCCTCACTACGTACGTCTCCATGGCCGGGGAGGGTACGGACCCGTTGTAAACGGCTCGTTTCCGGGGCGAGACGATTCGTCGCAAGCGTCCTGCTCGGCCGCCATTCCTTGACCGCACGGTCAAGAGGTCCGTACCTTCCTTCAACAGTGACTGAGAAGGACGCCCGGCGTCTGACCCCGAGAGGACGGCTACGACGCCGCCAGCTCATGGACGTCGCGGCCCGCAAGTTTGCGGAAAACGGCTTTCATCCCACGTCCGTCGCCGAGATCGTCGCCGGTGTCGGGGTCGGCAAGGGCGTGTTCTACTGGTACTTCGACTCGAAGGATCAGCTCTTCGTCGAGATCCTGCGCGAGGCGCAACAGGATCTGCGGCGCACGCAGCAGCACGCGATCCACGACGCAAGTGATCCGCTGAAGCGCATCGAGCTCGGGACCCGCGCCTCCATGCACTGGTTCGCGGCGAACCGCCATCTCATGAACCTCTTCCAGTTCGCAGCGACCGAAGACGCGTTCGCGCCAGCGCTGAGGCGGGGTCAAGAAGTGGCGCTTGCCGACGCTGTCAAGCACGTGAAGGACGGCGTCGTCGCGGGCGTCGTACGCGACAGCGAACCCGAGGTGCTCGCGCACGCTGTGCTCGGCGTCATCAGCCATTTGGCGCGTGAGCTGATCCAGTTGCGCAACGAGGACCCCGACGCCGTTGCCGACGCAGCCATCGCCTTCTGCCTCGACGGCCTCCGCGGCCCTCCCGGGTTCTAGCCGAGCTTCGTCAGGGCGCGGCGGAGGTTGCGGACTGCTTGGTTGATGCGCTGCTCGTTCTCGATGAGCGCGAAGCGCACGTGTCCGTCGCCGTCGGGACCGAACCCGACACCGGGTGACAGCGCGACGTTCGCATCGGTGACGACCATCTTGGCGAACTCGATGGAGCCCATCTCGCGATAGGGCTCAGGGATCGGAGCCCAGGCGAACATCGTCCCCCGCGGCCGCCGGAACCGCCAGCCGATGCGATCGAGACCGTCGCACAGCGCGTCGCGCCGTGATTGGTAGATCTCACGCACGTGCTTGGGGTAGTCCTGCGCCTCGTTCATCGTGACGGTCGCCGCAATCTGGATGGGCTGGAACGTGCCGTAGTCGAGGTAACTCTTCAGCTTCGCCAGTGCCTGGACCACGTCGCTGTTTCCCACGAGATAGGCCACCCGCCAACCCGCCATGGAAAATGACTTCGTCATCGAGTACAGCTCGACCGCGCATTCGCGCGCGCCATCGGCTTGCAGGATCGATGGTGGCACGTACCCGTCGAACGTCGTCTCGGCGTAGGCAAAGTCGTGCACGAGTACGACGTCGCGCTCGCGCGCCCAGTCGACGAGCCGCTGCATGTCTGATAGTTCGATGCACGTCGTCGTCGGGTTGTGCGGAAACGAGAGCACAACGACACGTGGCCTTGGCCAGCCGTACTCCCACGCCGTCATCACGTTCTCGACGAAGTCCTCGTCGATTCCGACCCGCACCTCGCGCGCGTCCGCGCCCGCGAAGTACGGGCCCCAGATGTGGATCGGGTAGCTCGGGCTCGGCACGAGCGCGGCGTCGCCCGCTTGCAGCAACACCCACATGAGGTGGCTGAACCCTTCCTTCGCACCGATCGTGTTGATGACCTCGGTGTCGGGATCGAGCTCGACGTTGAACCGTCGCCGGTACAGGTCGCTGACCGCTTCCCGTAGCTTCGGGATGCCGCGGCTGGCCGAGTAGCGATGGTTCCGGGCGTTGTGGACCGCCTCCGCGAGCTTGTCCACGGCGACGTCGGGCGAGGGGATGTCGGGGTTGCCGAAACCAAGGTCGATCACGTCGTGGCCGGCTCGCCGGGCCTCGGTCTTCAGACCGTCGATGATGGTGAACACATACGGCGGAAGACCGGGGATGCGGCGAAACTCCATCCCGCGAGGCTAGTCAAGGCCCATTTCTCGGCCGTACCTCAAATCGGCGCGATCGAAGCCGACCAGCGCGGCGCCGACGGCGCCCGCGTCACCGCGGAGTGCGGCCGGAACGATGGGCACCTCCGGTCGGCGGTCCGCGGCCATGACGAGCTCACGAAAGGCGGATCTCGTGGGCGCCAGCATGACGTCGCCCGCCTCGACCAGTCCTCCGCCGATCACGACGATCGCCGGGTCGAGCAGGTCGACGATGTTGGCGATCCCGAGTGCGGCCCACCAGCCGAACTGCCGGAACACCTCGACTGCCTCGGCGTCGCCCTCGCCCGCCGCGGTGGCCACGTGCTCGCCTCGCACGAGTTCGGCATGCCCGGCGAGCTCGACCAGACGCGCTCCTCGACCCGACTCGGCGGCATCGCGCCCCAGGCGGCCGAGCCCACTCCCCGACGCGTAGCGCTCCCAACAACCGCGCCGTCCGCACGGGCACGGGATGCCGTCCGGGTCCACCACCATGTGACCGGGCTCGCCGGCGAAGCCGTTGTAGCCGCGTTGCAGCTCGCCGTCCATCACGACGCCGCCGCCGATACCCGTGCCGAGCGTGACCATGAACGCCTCGCTGGCACCGCGCGCCGCGCCGAGCTTGACCTCCGCCCACGCCGCGCACGCGGCGTCGTTGTCGACCGCGATGGGTACACCCATCCTGGCTCGTAGCTCGTTGCCGATCGGGAGGTCCGCGATGCCCGGCAGGTTCGGCCCGATGGCGAGCCTTCCAGTGCGGTCGACCAGTCCGGGAATGCCGACGCCGATGGCGGCTGGCACCTCACCGAGACTGGCGCGCACCTCGGTGATGACACCGACGATCGCGTCGAGGAGTGCGTCGGATCCGCGCGGTGTCGGGCGACGAGCCTCGTTGCCGACGCGCCGGCCCGATTCGTCGATCGCGATCGCGAGCACCTTCGTGCCACCGACGTCTACACCTATCGACAGCGCCATGAAGGCCGAGAAGTTAGTCCGCGGCTCGTTGCACTAGTAGCGGAGCAGTGCGCCGACGCGACCGAGCACGTCCAGATCGGCGTTGCCGACACAGATCTCGACACGACACGACTTGCTCAGCGCGTCCTCGATGGCTTCCTCGACAACGTCCTCGACCGCCTCCATGGGGTCGCTGCAACGACGGCACTTGCGCCCGACGACGAACAGCGCCCCGCATGAGCCGCACCGCCAACCCGCCTCGTGATACCCCTGCGACACGAGCAACCGCTCGACCCGGTGCTCTGAAAGCGCTTGGAGCACGGGCGACAAGCCAGCGACCCCGCGTCGGCCTGTGGCAACCGCTTCGCGCAGCCGCTGCACGATCTCAGCCTCCTTGCGGCGTTCGACGCGACGCTCCATCTCGATCGCGGCAGCCCGGATGTCGTCGATGGACGCGTTGACCTGCACGTGAACGCGTCCACACAAACGCTCCCGAAGATACGGATGCAGCAGTGAGTCGAGCTCGGTCGCGATCTCGTCCGGCGCGCCGACCGCCAGATGCGAGTAGCCGACCTGCTGCGACACGCGCCACGCCACGTCCGCCGCGTGCCGAAGATGGTGGTGAACCATCGCATCGACATGGCCCTTGACATCGCCTTGATCGCGCTCGCCCCGCGAGTCGTACTCGCGCGGGAGGTCGTCGAAAAGCTCGGAATGCTCGACCAGATCGCCGAGCTCGAACACGAACAACCGTGCCCGTTTCTTGTCCGCTAGCAACACGGCGAGTGCTTCGGACTCCTCCAAAACGGCTTCGAGCTGGCTGACCGCCGGCACATTGTTGATCACGACCCGGCTCTGCACAGGTACGGGCAGCGCGAAGACCTCCCACAACTGGTGCGCCGCGCACGAGAAGATCGCGAGGCCACGCGTGTGCGAACGATCGAGCCCGCCTTTCACGTACTCCTCGATGCGGTGCAGATCGCGTGTCACCGAGTTGTCGCCGTCCGCCTTCGCCCGCGCGCCTTTGAGGAGCACGGACACCTCCCGCTCGAGATCCTGCTGCCGCAGATAGCGACGGCCGTCGACGTCCAGGTAACACGTCGTGACCGGTGCCTGCTCACCGCGGAACGAAGCCAGCCGTCGAACGACGTCAGCGGCGATGACAGGCACGGGCGCCTCCTCGTCGGCCAGTCCGTGGCCGGACTCGGTGCTGATCGTATACGTCCCCGATCAAGAGATCTTGATGCGCTGCACCCGCGGGGCGTCCTCGTCGTCTTTCTGCGGGCCACCGTGAGGAACGAGTCCTGTGATGCCACCAACGACTCGAGAAACGGAGCCGACGATCGACGCCAACGTCTCACTGGCACGCGGATCCTCGAGCACCTCCTCGCACGCGTCGAGCAGCGAACGGGCCGCCGCGATCACCTCGTGCGCTGCAGCTTGGAGATGGTCCAACCCCTCTCGCGGGATCGGGCCGGTCCTTGTCGCCTTCCACCAACTCAGTCCTCCTTCGCGGCTCGCTGCACCGCGGCTATCGGCGCGCTCGCGATCGTCCAGGGCTTGACTTCGCCGCCGTGTTCGAATCGTCGGCTGCGAACACGACCTTCAGTCTGCCCTGCCGAAGCGATGCGTCCGTGATCGTCCGCCGGCGAAGTGAATCGGGCAACAGGAGCGCCCGGCGGTACTGTCCGACACGCACCAAGAGCTCGTCGTCGCGGCGGCCCACCTCGAGGTCGTCGTGCTCCGCGAAGGGCAGCTGCAACGTCAAGTGGTAGGCGCCGGCGCGTCGAGTGACCTTGAGCGGTTCTCCGGCGTGCAGCGACGCGGCGGCGTCGCGCTCGCCGTACAGCATCGCGCCGAACTCGCGAAGTCGATCGACGCCGACGAGCTCGTCGGAGGCAAGCTCGGCGTACAGCACCGGCAGCGGAGCGAAGCTCGACTCGATCGTCACGAGGTGCTCCGCCTGCAGCTCACGCCACCGCTCGAACCACGGGTCGGTGACCGCTTTGGGGCAACAGACGGTTGGCGACGACCGCATCGACGCGGTAGCCGAAGAGCGACAAGTACGTGTACGTGCGGCGGGCCTCGGCGATCACCATGCGCTCCGGGTTCACCACGAGCCGCACGTTGGTGACGGCGGGATCGGTCAGCAGCTCACGGACGCCGTCGAGCCGGTCGTAGAAGCGGCGACCGGCGGCGAAGACGTTGTCGTTGGCGACAGGAAGCGAGGTGACACGCTTGAGCACGGGAGCGACGGCTTTGTTGACGCGCCGGCTGACGGGAAACAGCGCTCCATGTACCACGCGAGAATGTCGGGGAGTGACAGGAAGCGGATGGTCTCCGCGGTCGGCGCGCAGTCGACGACGAGCACGTCCCACAGCCCGGAGGCGGCGTGGTCTTGATGTCGCTGAGACCGAACATCTCGTCGAGGCCGGGGAACACCGCGAGCTCCTCCGCCTCGATGGCGTCGAGCCCGGCCCAGTCGAACACGTCCATGAGATACGCCTGGATGTCTCCCCAGGACTCCTCCATGCGTTCCTGCGCGTCGAGCTCCTGGCCGGCAGAGGTTGTCGACGATGGAGCTGGGCATGGAGCCGAGCTCGACGCCGAATGCGTCCGCCAGCGAGTGGGCGGGGTCGGTGCGACAACACCAACGTGCGCAGGCCGGCGTCAGCGCAACGCAACGCGGTCGCCGCGGCAGTGGTCGTCTTGCCGACCCCGCCCTTGCCGGTGAAGAGCAGGATGCGCGCGTGGTCATGCGGTGGTCGGTTGCTCGACGTGCGCCTTCAGCTCCCGCAGCGCGTTGTGCATGATCTTGGACTCGGCCCGACGCTTGACGAAGCCGGGCAGCGGCACGACGAGCTCGACCGTCAGGTGGTAGACGACCTCCGTGCGGTCCGGGTCGCCGGGCACGGGCACGAACTCGTAGGAGCCGTCGAGGCGGCGCATGATGTCGCCGTGCACGAGTCGCCAGGGAAGGATGCGCGGCGCGTCGCGTGTAGTCGTACCGCAGCGTGTAGCTCGTACTGCGGCCCATGGCCGCGGCGCGGTAGCGCACCTCGACGCGCCGCCCTTCGTCGTCGCGCGAGACCACCTCGACCGCCTTCAGATCACGGATCCACTCGGTGTAACGGTCGAAGTCGGTGACGACGTCGAAGCAGCTGCTGCGGCGAAGCCGCGATCGTCAGTCGCTGCGACGCCTGATCAGCCACCGCTAGCTCTCACCTTCCATCACGAGCATTCTTGCCGTTCCCGCCCGCCGCAGCCGTCACTCGGGTGCTCGGACGGGGTTCGAACGTCCCGTGGCGGGCCGCCCACAGCCCGCACATGCCGAGCCCGAACACCGGCGCGAGGAAGCCGAACGCGAGAGCGGTGTACGAGCCGGATCGACGCCGCGACGACCGCGACGCACAACCTCGCACGACGAGGCTGCCGAGCAGGCGGAACTGCACGGCCTGCGGCGCCGTCCCCTGCAGGAAGTAGAGACCGCCGATGCCGATGAGGTCCGTGCGGCTGCGCTGCACCGCCGACGGGTAGGCCCAGAGGAACACCGCGCAGCCGACCGCGAACAGCACGACGAGACACGACGGTCGCAGCACGCCGAACCCTCAGGGAAGCGTGCGATGCGCGCAGCCGACAATAGACGCCGGTGCCGACCAAGACGCGGTGCTGACGCGGCGCCGTGCGCCGATCGTGTCGCCGTCATGGCTCGAGACGCAACCCGCCGCAGTGCGTCATCGCGCGGCCCAGTCGATGCGGTCCGAAGCCGCCGGGCGAGCACGTCGTAGGAGAACTCGCTTTCGGCCCGTGCCCGAGCCGCGCTAGCCCATCCGCGCCGCCGTCCGCGTCGGCGAGCAGCGCACGCAGCCTGCCGGCGACCTCGTCGCGGTCGCTCGGGTCGTCGCACGACGAAGCCCGTCTCGCCGTCGACCACCGCCTCGTCAGAGCCGCCGCTGGCGCCGGCGACCTGGGCACACCCGCGGCCGCGCGCCTCGAGGAAGACGATCCCGAAGCCCTCCTGCTCGAGCCCGACCCACCGGTTACGGCACACCATGGCGAACACGTCGGCGCACCCGTACGAGCCGGCAGCGCATCCTCGGGCACCCGACCGAGGAAACGCACGGGCGCCGGTGCGCTGCCGCGGCCAGGCGCTCGAGCCGGCGCCGGTCACGACCCGATCCGGCGATGGCAACCGTCAGGTCGGGATGCCCGTCGAGCAGCCGAGGCCGCAGCCTCGATCGAGACGTCGATCCCCTTGCGGGGCACGAGCCGGCTGACGCCCAGCACCAGTCGCCGTCGACGGGCAACCCGAACCGCTGCCGGTCGTCCTTGCGTTCCGCATCCGTCGAGCGGCCGGAAGCGGTCGACGTCGACACCGGGAGGGACGTTCACCGCAGGGAGGTCCCGACCGCGCAGCGCGCTCGGCCTCGCGCGGCGCGTAGCCGCCGGCGCGACGACGACGAGGTCCGCACCGCGAAGCACGTGCCGCAGCAGCGGCTCGCGTCCCGGGCAGCCGGCCGGGGACAGTGACCTCGGCGCCGTGGAGCACGAGCCCGTACGGATGTCGAAGATGCGGTCCGATGAGACCGAGCGGCAGCGCCGGGATCGAGCATGACCAGTTCGGCCTCGAACTCAATGCGCGAGCGCGTCGATCCGTCGAACGAGCGACGGCGTCGGGAGCAGCACCCGTTCGCTCGTGCGCTCGACGCGGAAGGCCTGCTGGCTTCCCAGTCAGATGCGCCCGCATGCGGCGTGGTGAGCACCGCGACCTCCTCGGACGGAAGGCGGCGCCACAGCTCCCACAAGTACGACTGGATGCCACCGACCTTGGGCGGAAAGTCGTTCGTGACGAGCAGGTGCCTCATCGAGGGAGAGGTCGCCGGCGCGGCCAGCTCATCGGCGATCGCCGCATCCGACGCTCTCGCAACGAGCAGGTCCTGCCGCCAGACGGCGAGCGGCCCAGGCCGCGTGCGCCCGCAGCATCGGGTCGAGGTCGTCGAGGTAGCGCTCGACCAGGCTGACGACGGTCGGGTCGCGCGCCGTCGCCGACGTTGCCGAGCACGACGAGCGCGTTGCGCCGGAGATACCGGGCGCGCCCGCTCGGGGATGTACCAGCGGCCGTGACGGGCGAGCAACGCGGCGTCGTCGACGGTCAGCATCTGCCAGGATCGACACCCACGGCTCTGCCGATTGTCCGGCGTCACGATCCGCGTCCGACGGTTCTGCGGGCACACCTCCTGGCAGTCGTCGCAGCCGTAGATGCGGTCACCGAGTGCAACGCGGTGCTCGCGAGGGAAATCGCCGGTCATCTGCAGCGAGCCACGCGAGGCAACGGCGAGCGTCGACGACGCCGGGCGCGACGATCGCTCCGGTCGGGCAACCGCTGATGCACCGTCGACACGCGCCGCAGCCGTCCGCCACCGGTGCTTCGTCCGGCTCGAGTGGAGCCGTCGTCACCACCGACCCGAGCACGAACCAGCTGCCGCGCCCAGGCAGCAGCAGGTTGCTGTTCTTGCCGTACCAGCCGAGACCGGCGCGGTAGGCCGCCTCCCGGTCGACGAGGGCGTTGTCGTCCACGAGAACACGCGCGTGCCAGCCGACCTCGCACAAGCGATCCGCGATCACGGAAAGACCGCACCGGAGGGTGGCGTAGTGATCTTCCCGGGCGTAGGCCGCGACACGGCCGCGCGGCCGTCGGTCGCCGGTGTCACGCGTGCGGCTCGGATATGCGCGTGCGCCGACGACGATCGCCCGTGCCCCCCGCAGCGCACGGTCAGGATCCGTCGATCGGTCGGGGTTGCGGTATGTGAACTGCATGCCTCCGTGCAGACCGGCCGGCGCGGCGGTCGTGCAGATGCACGCGCGTGCCGACGAACGGCTCGGCCGGCGCAATGCCCACGGCATCGAGGCCGGCGTCGCGCCCGAGCTGCTTCAGCTCAGCGGCGTCGACGGGCACGAGGGACAGTATCGCCCGGCCCGCCACTCACCCCGAGCGTCTTCGGTGACGGAGTGCTGGCGCCAGCCCGCCCGAGTGGAGCAATCGCAGGGCTCGCGCCTCGGCGACGTCCACCACCGCCGCGCCCTCTTCGTCACGATTGCAGAGAAACGTGACGATGCAGTCGGCACACGTATCCGTGCCGCGCATCACGCATTCGTCACAGTCGATTCGCCACGCCACCGGTCCACGCGGCATCCATTGCCGCATCTTCCCCGGGGGGTGTGACAGTGAGCGATGCGCTTCTGGCGTCAACCGCCTCGCATATCCGAAGCGGTTGACGCCAGAACGGAGGGGGATGGCCGCCGACACGCCCAGAGCGCGAGGACACCGGCGGACACCGTGAGCACGTCGCGAACAGCGAGCACGATGAGCGCGCCACCCTTGTCGTAGAACAGGAGATCCCAGAACCACATCGGGAACTCGATGTGGGCCAAGGCGACTGCCACCCCGAGCACTGCGACCGGAAGTGCTGCGGCGCGCGGGTTCAACGCGAGTGCCGCGGACCCGAGCGCGATCACCCAGAGCAGGTATTGCGGCGAGAAGACGCTCCCGAAGCCGATCAGGACCGTCAGCGCGCCGAACAGCAACAGCGAGAGCCGGCCGATGTCGTCGCGGCGCGTGCGGGACGCGAGATACGCGGAGAAACCGAGAACGCCGAGGCAGACCGCGTTCGACAGCGCCTTGAGCGCGGGTGCGATGTCCGCCTGCGCGTCATACGCGCGATGAGACGCAACGATCGCGACCGGGTAGCTCCACACCCAGCGCGCGACCATCAGTCCGGCACCCCACAAGCTCTCGGCTTGGACACCGCGCTCGGAGTGATACAGCCAGACACTGTCGTACATCGCGCCGAGCTGGAACGCGAACGGCAACAGTGCGATGCCGATCACCGCGAAGGTGGCGAGTAGGAAGCCGCGCCGTTGGCCGCGTGGAACGACGAAGAACACCAGCGGTACGAGCGCGAACGGAACGAGCTTCACCGCGGCGCCGACGCCGAGCAACGCGCCGACCTGTTTCCACTTGCCCGCCATGGCGCGCTCGATCGCCCACACGAGCGCGACCGCGACGACCATGTCGAAACGCGTGTACGAGACGATGCCGAGCAGCGGCACGAGCACCATCCACGCCCAAAAGCCCCACCACGTGCCGCCCCGCTTGGCGATGCGCGCCAGGGCGCACAGCCCGAGGGCGTCGAACGCCACCATGAGCATGATGAACTCGGTGCGGTACGAGATGATCCGCACGTATCGCGGGATCATCATCACGGGAATCGCACCGGGCGGATACTCCATGTGGAGATCTCGGTACGCGCTCGAGCCCGTATGGCGCATCTCCCACGTGAAGTAGTCGTAGAGGTGCACGTCGCCCGTGCCGTCGGCGCGGTTCTTCCCATACGCCTGCGGATGATCAGACATGTAACCGGCGGCGGACCGCGTCAACAGGAAGATGACGACGACCGCGACGATCATTGTCCTTCGCCGCCGCCGCCGTTGGCGCGCCCGAGCGGGCGCACTGACGACGTCGGGGACGCCCTCGATGTCGTCGAGCAGGGCCTCCGTCGACAGCGATGGTGTCGCCGTCAACGGCGAAGTGCCTCCGTCAACTGCCGGGCGCCGAGGAGATTCGCCCCGTGACGGCGCGCGCCATCGCGTACCCGTCGATCGCTCGAGGCCACGATCACGGGACGGTTGGCGGGGATGGATCCGGCCAGGTCGATGATGACGTCGTCGGCCTCGACGCCCGGCGGCGAGAAGCGGACACGCACGGCCGGGCGAGGCGACATCGACGCGCCCCACTCGACCTCGGCGCCGTCGAACACCACCTCGACCTCGATTCCCGTTCGAGCGTGCAGTTCGGCGAGCGCGCCGACGAAGCGGTCGCGCTGCTCGCGATCGGCTGGTCCCACCACACCGCGTGCGAGATGTTGTAGCCGTCGACCAGCAACACGGCACCAGGCGTCCGCAAGAGCTGTTCCGCCGCCTCGGCGCTGTCTCCCATGATTCCAGCTCGCACGGGGATGGGCGTGCGGCGCGGCACTTGCCTGGCCTCGACGGCACCTGCCGCGGCGGGTGGCGCCGGCGTCCGTTGCTGCGCGGCCGTGAGTAGGTCCGCGGCGACCGCCAACGATGCGGACAGCCGTTCGGCTTCGGCAGCGGCGTCCGCGACGACGTTCACCAGCTCAGGTGGCGCGACGGCGCGGGGCGTCGGTGCCGCGCGCTGACTCGTGGCCACCGCCTGCAGCGCCGCGTCCCGTGCCGCCTCGGCTTGCTCGAGCTCGGCCTCGCGCATACGGATCTCGTGGCGGGCGTGGCGCAAGTCTGCGGTCCGCTGCGCGAGCTCGGATTCGACATCTTTGAGTTGCCGGACCGCAGCGTTTCGTTGCGACTGGAGCTTGTCGAGCGTCGTCCTGATCTGCGCGAGCTCAGTGTCCGCTCGCCGCCGCACTGCACGCTCCTGGGCCAATGCCTCCTTGGCCTCTTCCGCCTCCCGGATGCGAGCGCCGAGAGCGACTTCGGCTCGGCGAGCGCGATCCTCTGCGCCGGCGAGGCGACGTTGCGACTCGCGCTCGACCTTCGCATCGTGTGCCGCGTGCTCCGCCTGCTGCTGTTTCTTACGCAGCTCTTCGAGTCGTGGCTTCCAACCATCCGGCCGGGTCAGCCACAGCCAGCCTGCTTCGCCGACCTCTTCCTCGCTGAGCTGGTCGGCAACGCGCTGGCGGAACTCCTCGTCCTCGTCGATGACGCGACGGGCGATGTCGAGCGCAGGCGCAGGCAGACGCGCGAAGTACAGGTAGCGACGGAGCGCAGGCGGGGCGGGCTCCCGCGGCTCCGACGCCTCGCCGGCGCCGCGCGACTTGCATCGCGGCCTCGAGGGCCGGACGAAGCAACGTGTTCGGCGGGGACGTCATCGACGTTCGTGGGGCCACGCCGTGCTCCTCACGCAGATGCGTCCTCCGTCAGAACCTCCACCGAGGCTCCGCTTCCGCACCACCGACAGCACACTTCGTCGACGCACTCCCGAAGGACGTGCTCGTCCTCGATCGAGAGCTCGCCGGCCATGCTGTAGTGATGAAAGGCGCGCGTCTGTCGCGTCGACACGACGTCGAAGCGAGTGAGGTTTCCGCACGCCGTGCAGCGGTAACGGGCCACGCACGGCGAGGCTAGTGGCGAAGGTAGGGGATCCTTGATCGTCGAACGCCTGTTCGGTCACACTGTTGCGCATGGCGCGGACAGTGATGGCGGGCCAGCGGTCGCTCGACGAGCTGGGCCGTCCCCTGCACCAGGTCACCTTCTGCGTGATCGACCTCGAGACCACCGGCGGCTCACCCGAGGATTGCTCGATCACCGAAGTGGGCGCCGTGAAGTTGTGCGGCGGTGACTGCGAGGGCACATTGCAGACTCTCGTCTCACCTGGTCACGCGATCCCCAGGTCCATCACGATCCTCACCGGCATCTCGGATGCGATGGTCGAACCCGCTCCTCCGGTCGAAGCAGTGCTGCCGACGTTGCTCGAGTTCATCGGCGATGCAGTGATCGTTGGTCACAACGTCCGCTTCGACGTCGCCTTTCTCAATGCTGCGTTACGACGAGCCGAGCGTCCCGTGCTCGGCAACCCGATCATCGACACCTGCGCGCTGGCGCGACGACTGGTGCGAGAGGAGGTACCCGACTGCCGGCTCGGCACGCTGGCCGACCGCTTCAGGCTCACGCACCGGCCGACGCATCGCGCGCTCGACGACGCGCTCGCCACGGGTGATCTCCTGCACGCGCTGCTCGAGCGCGCGGCCGTGTACGGCGTGCTCGGCCTCGACGATCTCATCGAGTTGCCGACGATGGGCCGGCACCCGCAAGCGGCGAAGCTGCGACACACGGCGACGTTGCCACGCGCGCCCGGCGTGTACATCTTCCGCGATCGCGGTGGCCGCGCGTTGTATGTCGGCAAGGCCACGAACCTGCGGTCGCGCGTGCGCTCGTACTTCTCGTCCGACGACCGTCGCAAGATCGGCCCGATGCTGCGTGAGATGCAAGCAGTTGACCATGTGGTGTGCCGTTCGACGCTCGAGGCGAGCGTGCTCGAGTCGCGTCTGATCACGCAGCTGCTGCCGCGCTACAACCGCAGGGGAACGCGCTGGAGGAAGTACGTGTACGTGAAGCTCACGGCCGAGACGTTCCCGCGGCTCGCGATCGTGCGGGTGCCCAAGGTCGATGGCGGGCACTACCTCGGCCCGTTGCCGTCGATGCGAGTGGCGCGGCTCGTCGCAGATGCTATCGAGACGGTGGTTCCATTGCGTCGCTGCACCATGGCCGTGCGCGTCGGCTGTGCCACGCGCGAGTCGCCTTGCTCCACAGCGCAGCTCGGCGCGTCACTGTGTCCCTGCGCGGGCGGCGTCTCCGTCGACCAGTACGGGGCTGTCACCGCTCGCCTCGTGCGGGGGCTGACCCGCGAGCCTGAGCTGCTGCTCGAGCCGCTCCGTGAGCGCATGGCCGCACTGGCGGGCGCCGAGCGGTTCGAGGAGGCGGCCGACGTACGCGACCGCGCGGCCGCGCTCGCAGCAGCGTTGACCCGGCAGCGGCGCCTGCTGCAGCTCCGCGACAGTGGCCGAATCGAGCTCGATCTCGGCGAGGCGGGATGGGTCGAGCTCGACCGGGGTCGGCTCACACGGACGTGGATCGAGGGCGAGCTCCCTCTGGACACGGCGGCCGCCGCCCGTGACCGTGCCGACGAGACCGCCGGCGAGGGGTGGATCCCAACCGACCTGGCGGACGAGCTCGCGTGTGTCGCGTCGTGGCTCGACGCCAACGCGCGCGCAAGGTTCGGCTCGTGCGATGCGACGGCGTGCTCGCTTCCGCGGTGCCCGCGGTTCCTCCGCTCGCCGTACCTCGGTAGTTTGTCAGCGTGGAGTTGCTCGTGGCGCTGCTGATCGCCACCACTGCCTTCTGTGCAGTCTGCGTCGCCGGGCTGCTGTGGATCCGGCACCGGATGCGCCGTTTCCTGAGGGTGCGGCCGAGCACGCGAACTCAGGCTCCGACGGGGTGGGCGCTGTCCACGATCGAGCCGGCGCGGCTGCATCGTCGGTTGCGCCGGGTCGCCGCCTCAGCACGCCTTTCGGGAGCGAACGGCGACACGACGACTGCCGCCCTCGCCGTCCAGGTCGAGGACGAGGCCGTCCGGCTCGAGACCTGCCTGGTCGCGTTGAGCCGCGTCTGGCGCACGGACCGTGACGCGCGCCGTCAGATGACCGCGCAGATCACCGAGCTCGAGCACTTGGCCGTGCGTCTGGCGACGAACGCTGCGTCGATCTCCGGGCCCGCGGCGTTGACCACCGGCGCGCCGGACAGCCTGTCGGAGCTGCGCGAGAGGCTCGACGCGCTCGACGATGCGCGCCGAGAGCTCTCGACCGTCGAGCGCCAGGCCGGCGTCCAGTTCGGGTAGCCCGCCACCGATGGTCTCCGCGTTCGTGCTGATCACGGCCGATCCCGGCCGTGTCGCGGAGCTCGCTGCCGAGCTCGCCGATATCCCCGGCGTCGCCGAGGTGTACTCGGTCACCGGCGACGAGGACCTCGTCGTCGTCGTCCGCGTGCGCGAACACGAAGCGCTCGCGGATGTGGTGACGAAGCACATCGCGTCACTTGACGGCATCCGCCACACCCGCACGTCGATCGCCTACCGCGCCTACAGCCGTCACGACATCGACAGCATGTTCGACCTCGGCGCCGAGTAACGCCCTCCGAGATTCGGGTCAATTTCGGGGCTATGGCCCCCGAACCGCACCAATATTCGCGGAAGGTCAGGCATTCGAGACAGCGACCAGTGTGTCGAGGGCGTCGGCGGCTCGGCCGTCGTCGATGGCGGCCGCAGCCAGCGCGAGCCCTTCGTGCAGATCGGATGCGACACCCCCGGCCATCAATCCCGCGGCCGCGTTGAGGACGACGACATCGCGGTGAGCTCCGGCTTCACCTGCGAGGACAGCCCGGGCGGCGGCCGCGTTCTCGGAAGCGTCACCACCGACGAGGTCGCTCGACTTCGCCACGCGCAGGCCGCACGCCGCCGGGTCGACGTCATAGCGGATCACTTCGCCCGAGTCCTCGAGCTCGACCACCGACGACGTCGTGGTGGTCGTGAGCTCGTCGAGGCCGTCGTGCCCGTACACGATGAGCGCCCGCTCGGAGCCGAGCTGCGCGAGCACGCCCGCCATCTTGTCGGCCATACGGGCGTCGCTCACGCCCAGCACCTGTCTGCGCACGCCGGCAGGATTCGCGGCGGCCCCAGGAAGTTGAAGACCGTCGGAACGCCCAGCTCCCGGCGGGTCGGGATGGCATAGCGCATGGCGGGGTGGAAGCGAGGCGCAAAGCAGAAGCCGATCCCTGCCTCCTCCACGCACCGGGCGACGGTGGCCGGCTCGAGATCGATGGCGACGCCGAGTGCCTCGAGCAGGTCGGCGCTCCCACACGCCGACGACGCGGCGCGATTGCCGTGCTTGCACACCTTCACGCCGGCCCCGGCGACGACGAGCGCCGCGATCGTGGACACGTTGATCGAACGACTCCGGTCACCGCCCGTGCCGCAGGTGTCCACCACCCCGGTCACGTCGTCCAGGGGGACCGACTCGGCGGCGGCGTGCATGGCCCCCAGCAGCCCGACGATCTCCTCGACGGTCTCGCCCTTCATCCGGAGGGCGACGATGAAACCCGCGATCTGCGCCGGCGTCGCGTTCCGGCGAGAACCTCGCCCATGGCCGCCGCCGCGTGCTCGGTAGGGATGTCACGGCCCGCGGTCAGCGGGCCAAGCACCGCGGGCCAGCCGCCGAGCCCGTCGAGGCCCGGCGATGGGATGGGTGAGGTCACCGCCCGCCCGATGGTTTCGCGTGCGCTACGCGGTGCGGCGACGCTGGCGGATGATGCGGCGACGCTCTTTCTCCGTGCACCCTCCCCACACGCCGTCGCGCTCTCGGAATCCCAGCGCATGCTCCAAGCACGCCTCGCGTACCGAACAGCCGAAGCACACGGTCTTCGCCACTTCGGCCTCCTCGTCGGACGCTGGGTAGAAGATCTCGGGGTCGAGGCCACGGCATGCAGCTTGGTGGCGCCACAAGAGGTTCATCTGGGGAAAATCACTCTCTCAAGGACATCGAGGTACAAGGTACGCGCGTGCGAGGGATCCGAAATCCCCCGGCACGGAGGAAAGAGCATAGAGACGGTCCAACCCGCGCGTCCAGGCGTTCCCGCAGGTCAGCGCGCCAAGCCAGCCGACCACCTGGGGGCTGCGCCCCCTCGGCGCCTTCGGCGCCTGCCCCATTGCCGCCCCTATGCGTGGCCCGCCGATCGCTGGGGCGCGACTCGGCCGGTCTGCACCAGCAGCTCGTGCACCTGGTCGGCCGGGTACCGACGATGACCACCGGGCGTGCGCACGGACGGCACCCTTCCCTTGCGTGCCCAGTCCGTGACGGCCCGTTCCGACACCTGAAAGAGCAGCGCGACCTCACGCGTGCGCAGCAGCCGGCCGGCCAGTGCCTCTGTGGCGGGGTCCCCACCGAACAGCTCAGCTACCAAGTGCTCCCGCTCGTGCTGCTTCGCCGCTGTGTCCATTGGTCGACGTGACTCCTCCGGTGACGTGCTGCATCGGGTAGAAGTGAGGCGGCGTCAGTGTGCATCAACCGTCTCGGTTCGGCAACGGAGGGGCGTGGTGTTGCCTCCCTCCGTGAGATCGGGCACGTCCGCCTCAGGAGATCGACTCCAACCCTTGGGTGAACCGGCCGGCGTGGCTCGTCTCCGCCCGAGCGAGCGTCTCGAACCACTCGGCGATTTCGTCAAAGCCTTCGTCGCGAGCCACCTTTGCGTAGCCGGGGTACATCTCCGTGTACTCGTAGGTCTCGCTTGCGACAGCCGACCGCAGGTTGTCCTCGGTGGAGCCGACGCGCGAGGCCGGTCACCGGGTCGCCGACCTCGGAGAGGAAGTCGAAGTGCCCGAACGCATGGCCGGTCTCACCCTCGGCGACGGAGCGGAACAGTGCACCGACGTCCGGGTAGCCCTCCACGTCGGCCTTCTGCCCGAAGTAGAGATATCGGCGGTTGGCCTGACAATCGCTCGCGAGGCTTCTTTCAGGTTCTCGTGCGTCTTCGAGCCCTCGAGCTCAGGCATCGTCTTCCTTTCGTCGTTCCGTGATGTTGGACCGACAGTCCCCGTTCTGCCGACGAGCAGGACGTCCATGGTGTCGATCTCGAAGTCGCGGCAGGATAGTGAAGCCATCCGGCCGGGCTCTGCGGGCGCCGGTAGCGTGAGACCGATGGCCGGATTCGATCGACCCACGGCGTTGCGCCGGCTGGCCGACGAGCAGTTCGACCTCCTCGTCGTCGGCGGCGGGATCACGGGAGCAGGTGTCGCGCTCGACGCCGCGTCCCGAGGGCTACGCACCGCTCTGGTCGAGCGGGACGACTTCGCCTCCGGTACCTCCTCGAAGTCCTCGAAGATGGTCCACGGCGGGCTGCGGTATCTGCAGAACGGCGACGTTCGCCTCGTCTACGAGGCGCTGGCGGAGCGGCAACGACTCCGGCGAAACGCGCCCCATCTCGTGAAGATCCTGCCGTTCTTGATTCCGATCCTCTCGAAGGACGGGCTCATCAGCCCGAAGGTGGCGCGTGCATTCGGCAGCGCGATGTGGATGTACGACATCACCGGCGGCGCGCGCATCGGCAAGTTGCACAAGCGGCTGAAGCCGGCGGACGCGCTCGAATACATGCCCACACTGCCGGCCGACCGACTCGCCGGCGCGTACCTGTACTTCGACGCGCGCGCCGACGATGCCCGCCTCACGTTGACCATCGCGCGACGGCCGCACTCGACTTCGATGCTGTCGTCGCCAACGGCTGTCGCGTCGTCAAGCTGCTCAAGGATGGATCCGACCGTCGCGTAGCGGGCGCGACGATCGACGCAGACGGCACTACGTTCGACGTCCGGGCCAGGTCCGTCGTCAACGCGACGGGCGTGTGGGCGGACGAGGTTCGTGCACTGGACGAGGGTACGCATCCGGACTCGCTGCGTCCCGCAAAGGGCATCCACATCACGGTGCCGTGGTCCAAGGTGCGCAACACGATCGCGGTGGTCGCGCCGGTGCCGAAGGACAAGCGCTCCGTCTTCGTCGTTCCCTGGGCCGACCACGCGGATGAGCCTCAGTTCACGTACATCGGAACGACCGACACCGACTACGAAGGGAGTCTCGACGACCCTCAGTGCGATCGGGAAGACGTCGAGTACCTGCTTCGTGCGATCAACGGTTCTGTCACCACGAAGCTGACCGACGAGGACGTGCTGGGTACGTGGGCGGGGTTGCGTCCGTTGGTGAAGAGCGCGTCGTCTGGACGCACTGCTGATCTGTCACGCCGGCACCGTGTGGCTCGATCCGCGAGCGGGTTGGTCACGATCATGGGCGGCAAGCTGACCACGTACCGCGAGATGGCGGCAGACACCGTGGACGAGGTCCTGCGAGGACTGGGGAGCAAACGGCGCTCGCGGACGCGCCATCTGCAACTGCGGGGCGCAGCCGGATACGACACGCTGAGTTCGGGCGCGGCACATGCCGGTGACGACACGCTGACGCACCTGCTCGACCGCTACGGCGACGAGGCGCCGGCGGTGCTCGCGCTCGCCGGACGCGACCCCAGCCTCGCCGAGCCGCTCGTGCCGGGACTCCCCTACCTGCGCGCCGAGGCGGTCTACGCGGCGCGGCACGAGATGGCCCGGTCGGTCGACGACGTCCTGTCCCGGCGGACCCGAGCCCGGTTGCTCGCCGGCGACGAGACCGGTGCCCTCGCCGACGAGGTCGCCGCCCTCCTCGCTCCCGAACTCGGCTGGGACGACGCCCGACGAGCCAAAGAGGCCGCCATCTACCGCGCGTACGTCGAGCACGAGCGCGCCGTCCCTCACCTCCCGGAGACGGCGCTCGAGGCCGCGCTCGGCACCTGATGCCGTTTCGGCTGCCCGCTCGTCCTCAACTGTCGCTGCGGCGCAACTAGGTTGACCGGCCGTGACGTTGCGGCCCGCGCCCGGCGAGGCGACCGCTCCCATCGAGCTCCGCGGTGGTGCAGCCGCGGTCACCGCGCGGCTTTCGACAACATGCGTCGAGGTCAGCGACAACGACCTGCGCCGCTTCGGCGACGTGTGCACGACCGTCACGACCGACGCGGCGACACTGGCCGAGTGCAGCCGTGACTGGTGGCCGCTGGCGATGACGTGGGCACTGGACGGCCAGGTCGCCGGACTCGCATCCGTGGTCGCGCGACCGGCGGATGCAGATGAGGTCGCGGCCGTCGTGCGCGTTGCGGCCGATGCCGGGCTTCCCGTCACCGCGGCCGGCGGGCGCAGCGGTGTCTGTGGCGCGTCGGTTCCGCTGTATGGCGGCGTCGTGCTCGACCTCACCGCGTTGTCCGGCATCGTCGACGTCGACGACACGTCGCTCGTGGTCGACGTCAGCGCCGGCACCTTCGGGACACCGCTCGAGGACGAGCTGCGCGCAACGTACGGCACGACACTCGGTCACTGGCCGCAGTCGATCGACTTGTCGACGGTCGGTGGCTGGCTGGCGTGTCGGAGCGCGGGCCAGTTCTCGAACCGGTACGGCAAGATCGAGGACATGGTGGTCGGGCTCGACGTCGTCCTCGCCGACGGCCACCGCATCTCGACGGGCGGGGCGCCTCGCCAAGCGGTCGGCCCGGACCTCAACCAGGTCTTCGTGGGCTCGGAGGGCACGCTCGGGGTCATCACGGGTGCGCGCCTGCGCATCCACCCCACTCCGGAACATGCAGCGTCGAGCGCGTGGGGACTCACGTCGTTCACCGACGGGCTCGCGTTCCTGCGCCGTGTCATCCGGCGTGGCGCCACTCCCGCGGTTCTGCGCCTGTACGACGCAACAGAGGCCGATCGCAGCTACAAGACCGGGTCCATCCACCTCGTGCTCGCTCGCGACGAGGGCGATGCCGTCATGGTCGACGCGACGATGCGAGTGCTCGCCGAAGAGGCGAAGTCACTCGGCGCGCAACCGATGGACGACGCGCTCGTCGAGCAATGGATGGAGCATCGCAACGATGTCGCCGCACTGGAGGCGCTGATCTCCCGTGGGTTCGTCGTCGACACGATGGAGGTCGCCGGACGATGGGCCGCGTTGCCGCGCATCTACGACGACACGGTTGCCGCGCTGCAGGCCGTCCCGGGCACGCTCGCCGTATCGGCGCACCAGTCCCACAGCTACGTCGACGGCGGCTGTCTCTACTTCACCTTCGCAGGCAAGGTCGACCCCGAAGCCAAGGACGGGTACTACACCGAGCTCTGGGACGTCGGACAGCGCGCGGTGCTCGCCGCCGGTGGCGCGCTGAGCCACCACCACGGCGTCGGCTTGAACCGATCGCGGTTCGTGGCAGACGCGCTCGGCCCTGCGTTCGACACCCTCGTCGCCCTGAAGCAGGCACTCGATCCCACCGGCATTCTCAATCCGGGCAAGCTCGGCCTACCGAGCCCGTTCGGCCCGGTCGGCTGGCCGTGACCATCGACTGGCGCGCCGTCCGCGCCGGCGCGATCGCCGCGCTCGTCTTCGCGGCGCCTGCCGGCATCGTGAGCGCCATCGTGGTCGAGGACGACTCGAGCAACGCGGTGGTCGTGTTCTACGTCGTGATCATCATCGGCATGCTTGCCGGCGGCTTCGTCGCCGGTTCGAAACGTCCCGACGCTCCTCTGACCCACGGGGCGTTTGCTGCCGGGACCGCGTACGTGATCGCGCAGGCGCTGGCCGTGGTGATCAAACTGGCCAAAGGCTCCGACGTCCGGTCGCCGGCGGTCTACGTGTTCAACCTGCTGCTGATGGCGTCGATCGGCGTGGTCGGCGGTTTCATCGCGGAGCGACGGAACGCACGGGTGGCTTCATGAGCGAGCGAAGCGAGCGCATGGCGCAACCGAGCGACCGCCAGGGAGCCGGGTGCGTTGGGGTCTGGGGGCGTAGCCCCCAGCGAGATCAATGAGCGAGCGAAGCGAGCGCATGGCGCAACCGAGCGACCGCCAGGGAGCCGGGTGCGTTGGGGTCTGGGGGCGTAGCCCCCAGCGAGATCAATGACCACCTTGGTCGTCGACGTCGGCACGAGCAGGCTTCGCGCTGCGATCGTCCGCGATGATGCGACCGTCAAGCACGTCCACTACCGCGAGTTGCTGCCGTCGACACCGTCGCCCGGGCTCGTCGAGTTCGACGCCGTCGCGATGGCGCGCGCGGCGGTCGAGTGTGCGAGCGCGGCCCTCGCCGACGGTGGCCCTGTCGATGGCGTCGGAATCACGAACCAGCGCGCGTCGACGATCGTGTGGGACCGCTCGACGGGCGAACCGGTCGGTCCCGGGATCGGCTGGCAGGACCTGCGCACGGTGGGCATGTGCCTCGTGCTCCGCGAGCAGGGTCTGCACGTCGCACCGACTGCCTCGGCGACGAAGCTGGCGTTCCTGCTCGACATGACCGATCCCGACCGCGGGCGCGACCTGTGCTTCGGCACCGTGGACACGTGGATCGCGTGGACGTTGACAGACGGACGCTCACACGTCACTGATCTCAGCAACGCCGCGGTCACCGGTCTCGTCCATGGCGACGGCAGCGGGTGGAGCGACCAGACGCTGAAGTTGTTGAACATCCCGCCGGCTGTGATGCCCGATATCGTCGATTCGTCGGGCGTCGTCGCCGAGGCAACCGCTCTCGACGGCGCACCGACGATCACGGGCATCGCCGGCGATCAACAGGCCTCGCTCATCGGACAGGGTTGCCTGCGTCCGAGCATGGGGAAGATCACCTTCGGCACCGGCGGGATGCTCGACCTCGTCGTCGGCGACGAGCGTCCGCCGTTCGAGACCCGCGGTGGAGGCGGCACGTTCCCCATCGTCGCGTGGCGGCGAAATGGCCACATCACCTGGGGGGTCGAGGCGGTCATGCTCTCCGCCGGCACGAACGTCGAGTGGCTGCGCGACGATCTCGGGCTCATCGAGTCGGCGGAAGCCTCGGATGAGGTCGCGGCGAAGTGCCACGACTCCGACGGCGTCGTGTACGTGCCCGCGCTGCTCGGCCTCGGCTCGCCCATGTGGGACTACGGCGCGCGAGGAACGCTCCTCGGCATCACGCGAGGAACCGAACGGACGCACGTCGTGCGAGCGGTTCTCGAAGGTGTCGCAAACCGTGGCGCGGACCTCATCGAGGCCGCAGAGATCGACAGTGGGATGCGACTACCGTCCGTTCGCATCGACGGCGGCATGGCCGCGAACCAGACGTTCGTGCAAGCGCTCGCCGACGCGAGCCAGCGGTCGATCGAAGTGTCACCCGAGCTCGAGGCGACGACCCGTGGCGCCGGTTTCCTCGCCGGCCTCGCCCTCGGGACCTGGACGTCGGACGAAGACGTCATGGCGACGTGGGAGCCGGCGCGGACCGTGGAGCCCGCCGGCTCGTTCGATCGCGAGCGCTGGCAGGATGCGTGCCGGCGTGCCGCCGGATGGATACCGGAACTCTCGTCGATCGACTTCTGACATGGCGCGACTCGAGGCGATCACGCACTGGCTCCAAACACCGGCGCCCGTACCGTTCGACACGGACTACGCCGCGTTCGCGGAGTCACTCGAGCTGGCCATGGTCGTGTTGTACAACGACACCCTGCTCAAGCTCACCGGCGAGAACGTTGCGACCGCGGCGCGCTTTCGTGATCATCATCAAGGCCACGCCCAGGCCTACGCGTCGCTCGCCGCGGGCAAGGCAAAGGGTGCGCCGAACAACGCGCTGGTCTTCATCAAGACACCTGCCATCCAGGCAGTGACCGACGAGCCGAGCGCGCTCTCGTTCCTGGTCGCGCTCGAGAACCAGATGGCCGAGACGTACGCCTACGGGTTGGGGCTGTTGACCTCGCCGGACGTCTATCGCCGCGTCGTCACGACGTTGCCGGTCGAGAGCGAACACGCCGCTGTTCTCGGGACGGCGGCGGAGCTCGGTCCCGACGGCCAGTTCATCACCGGACCGTTCGAGAACGCCTCCGTCGGCGACGGCAGCGATCCGCGCCGCGGGTTCGACATGGCTGTCTTCCCGGTGGGCTGATGGAACGACGTCGGTTCCTTCAGTGGGGCACCGCGGCGATGGTCGGCACCGCCGTGCTCGGCGCGTGCACAGGCGACAACAGCAGCAACGCCCGTCCCGGCCAACCGCCCACGACCGCGACCCCCGCGAGCTCCAGCGGTGCCGGGCCCACCGATCTCACGCTCGCGAAGACCGCTGCGTCGCTCGAGGCCATGCTCATAGATGCGTACCAGGGGCTCACGGCATCACGAATCGTGACGAGCTCAGCGTTGCTGACGTACACGAACCTGTTCCTCGACCACCACACCCAGCATCTGGCCGCCCTCAACGGCATCATCACGACGACCGCCGGTCAAACGGCCGTGACCGAACCCAACGAAATCATGGAGAACCAGATCGTGCGCCCAGCGCTGGATGCGGCGCAGACCCAGGACGACTTCGCCCACCTCTTCTTCACGCTCGAAGATGCCATCGCCCAGACCTACGTCTACGCCAGCACCGCGATGTCGCGGCCCGAGCTGCGCTCGTCGATGATGAGCATCGGCGGCATCGAGGCTCGTCATCGCGCGCTACTCGGCGTCGCGGTCGAGCAACTCCGGCTCGACGACCTGTTTCCCAGCGCGTTCGTGCGAGCAGACAATCCCCTCCCCCCGGACGCGCTCCTCACGTGAGCGACGGGGGACGCGCGGGCCGTCAGATGCGGGCGACGCGGAACAGGCGGACCGGGTCCGGCAACCCCTTCATCACGACCGGGCCGAGCTCTTCGATGTCGAACCCGTCGAGGGCGTTCGTCGGCCGTATCTGGCCGAGCAGTTGGTCGGTCACGACGACTTCTGCAGGTCCCGCGACGTCGACGACGCGCGACGCGATGTTGACGTCGTGACCGATCAGGTCGTCGCCTCGTCTGGTCTGCGTGCCCCAGTGCACACCGATGCGCACCCACAGCGGTAGCTCGGTGGCGGCCGATTCGGCCTCGAACTGGTCCTGCAACAGCATCGTCGTCGCGAGCGCGGACGCGGCCTCGGGAAACCAGAGCAGGAGCCCGTCGCCGAGCTCCTTCACCACGCGCGCCCCTTCCGGCAGACACCCGCGAACTACGCGCTCTTGTGTTCCCAACAACCGCAGGGCATCGCGGTCGCCGCGCACCGCCGTGAACTCCGTGAACCCGCAGATGTCGGTGAACGCGACGGCGCCGGTGAGCACGTCGGCGTCGAGAACGGTCTCGCCCCAGGTCACCGGCATCGGACCGTGATCCCCCCAGACAGGGTGCGCACCGCGATCGAGCAGTCCTCACCGCGCTCGCACTCGATCTTCGGACGGCTCGACAAGCTCTTGGCGCGCACGTCGGGCCTGCACCCGGAAGGCAGCACGACGGTGATCGAGCCGGACATCGTCTCGACCTCGACCGGTCCACCGCCGCCGGCTTCCAGCGTCACCGAACCACTGACGGCGCGCACGCTCACGGAGCCGGCGACGTGGTCGATCCTCACCCGGCCCGACCCGATGTGGATGCCGACCGATTCTGCCGAGCCGACGTGTATCGAGCCGCTCTTTGTCTTGATGCGACAGGGACCCTCGCACTTGCCGACCGTGATCGTCCCCGACATGGCGCGCAGGTCGGCTCCCGCGGTCTCCTCGACGTCGATCGAACCGCTCATCGTCGTCGCCCGCACCGTGCCCAGCCGGCCCGAGAGACGCAGCGATCCTGAACGGGATCCGACCACCACCGACGCGCCTTCGGGGCAGCGCACGGTCATCGAGCGCGATCGACGATGGGAAGCGATCTCGATCGCGCCATCGTGGCGGTGCACATGGGCGTGCCCGTCCGTGACGACATCGTCACGGGCCTCGCCGACGACAGTGATCGATCCGGATCCCGCGGTGATGCGAACTTCAGGTTGACCGAGCGCGTCCACCGTCTTGGACATCGGGGTCGATTTTCGCGTGGATCGCGGCGACCGCTCGTGTGCCGTCGGTCACGCGAACCACGTTGATCTCGGTGGGCTCAACAACTCTGGCGAGGCGGATGCGGTATGCCGCCGGCCTCCCATTGCTGCGCCACCGTCGCCGGTACGGCGAAGTGCCAGTTCGCACGCTCGAGATCTGATCGGCTGACCGCGATCTCGGCGGTCGCGCGGTCCTGCGCCCGAAGGCGGAACACCCACCGTTCGCCATGGTCGATTGACGACTCCACGGACGCGGCGCAGTGCTGTCGAGCCGAGGTCAACACCGTCCAACCATCGGCCTCGTCGCCACGGACGTCGACACGAATGTCGTACGGGGTCGGGTTGTCAATCGTCAGCGCCGCAATTCGACCGGGATCGTCGACCAAGAGACTGCCGCACAGCAGTGCGAACACGGTGGCCACGATGATCGCTGCGCCATTGGTCTGAAGGCGTTCCCGGAGACGGAAGCGCAACCCCGTCTTCTGGTACTCGGAGACCGGCACGCCAGTTGGCTGTGTCAAGGTTTCGACCTCTCTGTCGGCCGCCTGACCGGCGGCACGTGTCATCCAGCGCCGCGACGGGCTCGCGCGCGGCACTACGACAGGCCGACAGGTGGTGCTCGTGGTGAGGACGGCGGGCGTGCGACGGCACCTTCCGGCTCCGCGCCCGCGAGCACGACACCGCGGCGACGGTGTCCCACCGCCAGCAACCCGAGAGCACACTCGCCGAGGGCGAACATTGACCCGAACCACGTCGCCGATCGTTCCGCCTCGTCTCGTGTCAGCGTCTCGGTACGGAACGCGACCGCGCCGGCGACGCCGTCGGTGTGGAGGGCGAAGACGTCCTGCGGTTCAAAGAGCTGGAGACCGCTCAGCGACCGCTCGCCGTACGCATGCAGTCCGACGACGGCGACAACGGCCGCGACGCAAACCAACAAACGTGGACCGCGACCGTGCCACATCCCCGGAGAGGCTAACGAGGCTCAGCTCGCAGAACACCAGCGGCCACGCTACGTCGACCTCGACCCTTCCCGCCCCCTCCTCGCCGCCCCTGCCCCTCCTCGCGCACATTGTCTGCTGAGCCACCGATTTCGGTGGCTCGACCGACACAGACAGCAGGGCGTTCGCGTCCGTGTCGCCTGACCGACGGATCCCGTGGCTGAGTCGACACAGACGCGGCACGCCCAGCGCTGTGTCGACAGCTTCCGGGGGGCGTGGACACGGCGGATGCCGCGTGGCACAGCGTGCAGCGGGTCGAGCGCCTACACGCCGAAGTGGCGTTCGAGACCGCCGATGCCGGCTCGGTAGATGGCCGAGAGGATCGCGGCGGACTGTTCGGGGTCCGCACCGTCCGGCACGCCGAAGGTGGTCGACCACACCAGCTTCGTGCGTCCGTCCCCCGCGGGTTCGAGCTTCATCGTCGACCGGTAGTTCGTCACCGGGAGGGCCGCCTTCACGATCGAGTAGACGATGCGCTTGTCCGCTTCATCTCGCTCCTCGAGCCGCTCGATCGTCGGCTCGGCCCCGGTGGCCATCTCTCTCGTCTGCCCGATGCCTTCACCGGAGACCGTCACGGCCACGCCCATCGCCTTCGGAAAGCTGCCGAAGTCGCCGACTAGTTCCCACACCTCGTCGACGCTCGCGCCGATCTCGCCTTCCTCACGCACCTCGAGCATCGCGATCCTCTCGCTCGTTCGGGATGGCGACACAACATAGGGGAGGCAAGGATGCTGCTGTGCTTGTCCTGAGTCGCGCCGAGACCGAAGCACTGCTCGATCCCGACGAGCTCCGGCTGGCGATCGCGAGGGCAATGGTCGACGTCAGCGCGGGTCGGGCATCGATGCCACCTCGCATTGCAGCCGAGGTCCGCGAGCGCGACGGATTCCTGGCCGCGATGCCCGCCTATCTTCCGGGCTCGGACGGGCTGGCAGCGAAGCTCGTCAGCCTGTTCCCACACAATGCGGGAACGACGTGGCCGACTCACCAAGCGGTGATCGTCGTGTTCGACGCTGCGACCGGTGCACCAGCAGCGTTGATCGACGGCACGTCCGTCACCGCGGCTCGTACCGCCGCCGGGTCCGCGGTCGCGAACAGACCTGCTCGCGCGCCGAGACGCGCACGTGCTCGCCATTCTCGGTACCGGCGTGCAGGCCCGATCGCACGCGCACGCCGTCGCGCGGGTGCGGAGCTTCGACGAGGTTCGCGTGTGGGGCCGCAACCGAGACCACGCCGAACAGCTGGCGAAGGAACTTGCACCGGACCTCGGCTGCCGTGTGGTCGCGCTCGACAGCTTCGACCGCGCTTGCTCCGGCGCGCGCGTCGTCTGCGCGACGACGCACTCGCCCGACCCGGTCGTGGTGCGGACGGCACTCGACGTTGGTACGCACGTGAACTCTGTCGGCTACAACACCGCCGGCCGCGAGGTGGACGGCGACACGGTCGCACGGGCGCTCGTGGTCGTGGAGTCCCGAGCAGCGGTCCTCGCACCTCCTCCGTCGGGCTCGAATGACATCCGGGTCGCGACCGAAGAAGGGCTTATCACCGAGGATCACGTCACGACAGAGATCGGCGAGCTCGTCGCCGGCACCAAGCCGGGCCGGCGCTCCGACGACCAGCTCACTCTGTACAAGTCCGTGGGGATCGCAGCACAGGATGTCGCCGCTGCCGCGCTCGTTCTCAGAGCCGCTCGCGACCGCGGCATCGGTACGACGGTCGATCTCTAAGCACTGCTCGGTCCCGGTAGGCATGACGTTTCGGCAAGTTTCGGACCGAGCAGAGGCCGACCGAGCGAGCGCCAGCGAGCCGGGCGGCGATGGGGCAGGCGCCGAAGGCGCCGAGGGGGCGCAGCCCCCAGCTAGCGCCGCTCCCCCGGGGAGCTGCTCTCCGTGCTGGCACGGAGAGCGACCACGGCGAACACGTAGCGCAAATCCCGTGCCCGCCCCGATGTTCCGGAGGCCACGAATTCGTACCTTGACCTCATCGAACGACGAGGGGGCGGGGCGATGACCACAGCAACTGCAACAGCGGACGGCGCGATCTTCTACCGCAGCCGGCGTAGCCTCGCAGTCTGGGCGCTGGCACTGACGCTCGGTGGAGCAGCAGCCGGGACGGCCACGACTCTGGCCGTGACCCACGATGACAATGCAGCGAGCAAGGCGGTTCCGGCGGCGGTGCGGCCCGGAGCGGTGGCCGTGTCGAACCCGTCCCTTACCTCGACCCCGACCTCGAGCCCGAGTCTCAATGCTGATTCGCCGGACTCGTACAACTACAAGCTCGGTCCCGGGCCTCACTAGGCGGGTGGGCGCTTGAGCCGCCGCCGGCGACGGAACACGGCGGCGGCCAATGCGCCACTCAGGACAAGACCCCCCCGAACCCGGGTGCTTCGCAGTGTCGATCGTCGGTAGAAGTTGGTGTTTGCGGGCGGACCGACCGCCACACTGTCGATGCACCCGGGTTCGTTTCGCGCGAACGCGACGGGTACGACAAGTCCTTGCACCTCGACGGCAAAGATCAGCGGATCGTCCGGGTCGACGGGATGCAGTTCCACCCCTCGCCGCAACACCGGGATCATCGACAGCCCACGGATGACGAGGCGTCGGTTCTTGACGAGCACTTGGACTTCTCCGCCGACCATCTGCCAGGAGCGAACGTTGGTGAGGAATCCAGGCGTGGGCGCGTAGTACCCCGCGAGCTCCGTCCACAGATGCGGACTCGGGGCGACGTCTGCCCTCGGCAGCTCCACCGAGGGATCGACACCACCGAGCATGGACCGCAGCACGCCGTGGGCGAGGAGGTGCGCGCCGATGAACGACGAGTTGTTGGTCAGTGCGACGACGGCGACGCCGTCGTCGGGGGCAACCACCAGCGACGCCGCGAATCCGGGAAGGTTGCCGTCGTGGCCGACGATGCGATGTGCGCCGACGCGATCGAGCCAGAACGCGAGCCCCATGCCGGGGAGGCGGGGGTCGACGCTGTACTGCGGCGACATCATCTCGGCCAAGGTCTCGGCCCGGAGCACGTCACCGTTGCGACCCGCTCCCCCATGCAAGAGCCACTCGGCATAGGTGGCCATGTCCGCCAGCGATGAAAGGACCGACCCCGCTCCGAGGATGGCGATGTCATAGTCCTTCAGGACGCGCAGTTGGTCGAACATCCAGTGGTAACCGGTCGCGACCCTGTCGCGGGTGCGATCCGTACGCGTGTACTCGGTGTGCTCCATGCCGAGCGGACGGAACACGTGGTCCTGCATGTGCTCGGCGAACGGCCGGCCGGCGATGTCCTCGATCACCTGCCCGAGCACTGCAAATCCGTGGTTGGCGTACGCCCATTTGGCTCCCGTCACGGAGTCAGGGCGAAGGGTGCCGCGATAGATCGCCGCGAGATCGGCCCCGGTCGTGCCGGGTTTGCCCATCCCCCAGGCCGTGCGGCGAACGAGATCGGACACCCGAGGGACCTCGCCGATGCCCGAGGTGTGGGTGAGCAGGTGCCGGAAGGTGACGTCCCCGCCCCCGGATGGCGGTTCGATCGTGATGTTCGCGAGGAACTTGTTCACTGGATCGTCTAGTTCGAACAGTCCCCGGTCGCGCAGCTGCATCAGTCCGATTGCCGTCATCGTCTTGGAGATCGAGGCGATGTGGAACACCGTGTCCGTGTCGATCGATCTGTCCGAGACGCGATCGGCGAGCCCCAGGCATTCGAATGCCGGAGGCTCACCCCTTCGCACGATGGCCACGGCGACGCCGCCCAAGCTCTGTCGCTGCGCTGCCTCCACCAGAAGCTGACGGGGATCGGTCATGCACGCATTCTGCTTCCTAGGGTGTCGGCGTGGCTCGTCGTGTGCAGGTTGCCATCGACTGCGAGAACCGCGTCGGTTGACGTGGAGCAGTTCACCGTTCCTCGGAACCTCGTCGAAGAAGCAGCCCGCACCGGAAACGACGCGATGCAAGCGTGGATCGCAACGTTGCCTTCGCTCGTCGCAGAGTTCGGACGGCGGTGGTCGTTGCAACTCGGTGATCCCTTCGAGCCCGGCGGCGTCGCTGCATGGGTGGCTCCCGCGCTCGACGCCGGTGGCCGCGACGTCGTCCTCAAGATCGGCTGGCCCCACTTCGAGTCCGAACACGAACCAGACGGGCTGCGGGAGTGGAACGGCAAGGGCGCCGCGCTGGCTCTACGCCACCGACCTGGTCGACGAGACGATCGCGTTGCTCATCGAACGGTGCGTGCCGGGCACGACGTTGACCACGCGCCCGGACACCGAGCAAGACACTGTCATCGCCGGGCTGCTGCGACGCCTGTGGCGTGAGCCATCGGCAGGTCACCCGTTTCGATCCCTCGGGTTCATGTGCGACACCTGGGCCGATGGCTATGAACGCAAGGAGGCGGCGGGTGCGGCGAAGCTCGACCCGGGTCTCGCACGCGAAGGCATCGAGCTGTTTCGCACGCTTCCGTCGAATGCGCCACGGAACGTCTTGCTCGTCACCGATCTCCATGCCGGCAACGTGCTCCACGCCGAACGCGAGCCGTGGCTCGTGATCGATCCCAAACCGTTCGTCGGCGATCCCACGTATGACGCGCTGCAGCATCTGTTGAACAGCCACGACCGCCTGCACGCGGATCCGCTCGGATTGGTCAGACGGATCGCCGGTCTTCTCGAGCTCGACGCCGAACGTCTCGCGCTCTGGCTGTTCGCCCGGTGCGTGGAGGAGTCGCCTCATTGGCCAGGCCTCGCTGAGATCGCTCGCCGCGTGGCTCCTTCATGAGCTCATCCGCAGGTACGTGAGCACCGCCAGCACTCGGCGGTGACTGTCGGTCGAGGGCTCGATGTCCATCTTCTGGAACACCTGCGTGGTGTGCGACTCGACGGTGCGCTCGTTCACGTGTAGCCGCTCGGCGATCGCACGGTTCGAGAGGCCTTCTGCGACGAGGGCGAGCACCTCGAGCTCGCGTGGCGTCAGCCGGACAAGGTCGCCTCCTTGGCGGCGGCGGCCGAGCACGCGGTGACACGATCGTCGGGTCGATCACCGTCTCGCCCCGTTCGAGCCGCCGCAACGCGTCCGTCAGGGTCGCCAGGTCGAGAATCCGATCCTTCAAGAGGTAACCAACCCGTTCGGGCACGTCCTGCAGAAGCCGGAGCGCGTACGCGGCGTCGAGGTACTGCGACAGCAACAACACCGCCGTGCGTGGTCGCGTCGCCCGCAACTGCGCGGCGGCGCGCAGGCCCTCATCCGTGAACGTCGGCGGCATCCGGATGTCGAGGATCACGACGTCTGGATCGTGAGTCTCGACCAACTCTTCGAGCGGCTCGGCCGAACCAGCTTGAGCCGCGACCTCCACGCCGAAGTCGCGCAGGATCCGCACGATGCCTTCGCGGATGAGAACCATGTCGTCGACGACGACGACTTTCACGGGAAGCTCGCTACGTACGCGACGCCGGGGTCGACGGACAACACGTCGAGGCGACCTCCGACCGCTCCGACGCGATCCTCGTCGTCGGTGCGATCGGCCGCGCCGACGCCGTCGTGGCGGATGGTCACGGTGTATCTCCCGATGCGCTCCTCGATGCGTATCGACATGGCAGACGCTCCGTGTGCTTCTGCTTCCGACAACGAAGCAAGCGCCACGCCGTACACGACACGTTCGACGGCGAGGTCCGGACGCGTCTCGGGTGCAGCCTCCACGTCGAGCAGGACCGGGACCGGCGATGCCTCCGCGAGCGAGCGCAACGCATCGGCGAGACCGAACTCGTCGAGGACAGGCGGAAGTTGATCATGGACGAGCCGGCGAAGTTCGGTCAGCGCGGACTGTGCGTGCTGCAGTGCGTCGAGATAGCGCTCACGCTCGGCGGAGTCATCGGATTCGGCCGTACGCGAGAGTTCGAGGCCGAGCACCAAGAGTTGCTGTTGCGCGCCGTCGTGCAGGTCGCGTTCGAGCTGACGTCGGGTCTCGTCGGCTCGCTCGACGATGCGACGGCGGGACTGCTGCAGTTCTGCGAGATGCGCCTGCGCCTCGGCATGCAACCGCTCGTTCTCCGCGGCGATGGTCACCGCCGGGTTCACGGCGGCCTCGATGAGCGATGACGAGGATGGCGCGTGTTCGAGCACGGCGATCGGCCCGCGTTCCGCGCGCGAGGATCGTCGTCGCACGATGACGGGCAAGCTCGGTCGGGGCGCCGTGGGCGTCGATGTAGGTACCGGAGGCGACCGGGAAGACGAGCCGCACCGACGGATCCCCCATGGCTCGCTGCAAGTGTCCGGCGACGCCGTCGCGCTCGATTCCTGCTGACAGGTCGTATGCCAGCGTCTGGACGCGCAGCCGAGTTCGCCAGGTGAGCACGTCGGGGGCTGCGGCGAGGCAGAACGCCGGCACGAGCGCCGCTGTCACGAGCGCAGCAGCGACATCGTTTACATCGATGCTCGTACCTGGCTCGGCCAGCCAGTGGATCGCGGCGACCGCGGCGGCCATCACCGCTAGCGCCGCGCTGACCCGAGCAGCAGGCGCTTGCGAGTGCGCCGCGGCGATCTGACCAACGGCCACGGCGCACCACGCGAGCGCGACGACTGCAACCGCAAGATCCGCGACGAGCACGACGCCAGGTCGATGCGAGACGAGAAGCGAGCTCGGATCGTGCGGCGGACATTCGTGCCGCGACGTCGAGCGCGGTCGCCACGACGAGCACCACGGTCACCCTGCGCGCCGAGAGGCGGATGATCCCGGACGTGAAGTTTGCAGCTGCGAGGGGGAGCGTCGAGCCCATGGCGAGCGCCGCAACGCGCACCGACGCGCTCAGGTCGAGCACGGCCATGGCCGGGACGACGAAGGCGAGCGCGACCAAGCCGGCGCCCAGCGCACGTGGTGGACGGCGACCGAGCGCGCTCGCAGCGACCACGACCAGCGCCGCGACCACGACGAACCACGCGAACACCAAATCGGTCCGCGCGTACGCGAGCGACCATCGATCCCGGACCGCGACGAGGACGGCGACCGCACCGCCGAGGGCGACGAGGTCGACAGTCCACGCCATCCAACCCCGTCGACGCACGCCGGAAGTATCGCGGAGATGTCAGTCAGGCGGCGGGCCTGGCAGTCGCGCGACCACTGCGGTTCCTCGAGGCGCGCGTTCCCGGCACTCGAGGCTTCCTCCCGCGGCTGAGAGCCGCTCTGCGAGTCCGGCCAATCCACCACCCGGTCGCACGCTCGCGTCTCCCGTGCCATCGTCCTCGACGCGCAACTCCACCCAACCGTCCGCGGCGTGCAAGCAGACGTTCACTGCGTTCGCTTGGCTGTGCTTCAGCACGTTGGACAGTGCCTCCGCGGCGACGAAGTACAGGACGCGTCCACACACCTCGTCGACAGGGACAGCGCCCATGTCGAGTTCCACCGCCACGGGAAAGGATTCGACCATGGCCGCGATCGCAGCAGCGAGGTCCGCACGCGCTACTGGCGCGTATCCCCGGGCGAGCTCGGTCAGCTCCGCGCGGATCACTGCAGCCGCAGCACGCACGCGCGCCGCGTCCTCGGACGGAGTGTCCAATGAGTCGACGAGCCCGTCGAGATGGAGGAGCACTCGCTGGTCGAGATCCTCGGCGAAGACTGCGATCGCCCGCTGGTCCGACGCGAGGAGCCGAGCACGCGAAGCTTCGACGCTCGCGGCGTGCTTCTGGACCTCGTCGATCAGACGGTGATGGTCCGCAAGCAGTCGAGCGGCGGCCTCGACGTCGGTGCGGGTGCGCGGATCGTCGAGCAGTCCGGGCCGGTGGACGATCAGCACGCGACCCGTAGCACCGTTCTCGTCAGCGACGTCGAACAGCGTCGACTGTTGCGAACCGGTCGCGACGACAACGGATCCGTCCACGGCACGGAAGGCGGAACCGTCGTCGAACCCGATGCGCAACCGCGGATCGCCGAGCGCGCCGCCAAGCCCTTGACGCCGCCCGACCTCGACGACCTGTTCGATGATCGGGCGCCGATCGAAGCGACTGGCGGCCATGAACGCGGCGGCCGTCACGATGCCGGCCTGGTACACCAGCAACCGGTCATCGGGTGTCAATGCTTCGACCGAGCGCAGCGTCGAGGCGGCCGCGCACCACACGACGGTCGCGCCGGTGGCTGCCAGCCACATGGCCCGCCATGGCACAGGGGCCCCGAGCAGCGCGCCGGCAAGGGAAGCCACGATCGCCGCAGTGGCGACGACCGCCAAGACCGTGGCAGAGCCGGCACCGTTCCCGACACTCACCAACGCGGCACCGCATGTGATGAGCGCAACCACGGTGAGCCACACCGTCGTCTGGCGCTCCGTGACCCCCGCTCGCCAGAGCGGCGCAACGAGCGCGGCGAGGAGGAAGCCACGGTGCGCGAATAGGGCCTGCTGCCCGAAGTCAGCGAGCCATCCCGACGCGCCGATCAACGAACCCGCGAACCACGCAATCGCAGTGCCGAACAACAACCAACCGACGAGATCGTGCCGGCGGCGGTGCAGCACGACGAGTCCCGCGGTGCCGACCAGAAGACCGGTGGCCAGATCGCGCGACCAACCGTCCGCTCCCGCAAGTGCTTCGGCCACGACGCCGACCGCCACGAGCGTTCCAGCGGCGGTCAACACACGTCGGTCGTGCGTCCAAGCGAGCGCGTGGGTCACCAATGCCTTGCGAACTCCGGGTCGACAGCGGGGCCAGAGCCCCACAATTGAACCAACATTCGGTTGGGCGTCAGCCGGCGGAGGCGATCTCGTCGGCGAGGACGTCCGGAATCGTCACCGCCGGGACGTGGCCTGAGTCGAGGTGATGGATCGCCGGCGGCTTGGGGAGGCGGCCCGCCATCTCCAGTTGCAGTCCCCGCGGGGTCGGCCGGTCGTGGTCGTTGACGAGATAGGTGACGGGCACGTCGACCAGTGACCAGTACACGGGCTGGAAGTAGACGTCCACGCTGTCCGGCACCGAACGGAGCGGGTCGGCGACGAACACGCACTCATCATCGCTGAGCGGCCGTCCGCCGTACGTGTTCCGATAGGCCTCCGGGTCCGTCTTCGGCTGCCCTGTGTCGATCGGCCTGCCGGTATCCCGGGCGATGTGCATCGCCAGCTCGAGTCCCTCACGGTGCCGCGGCTTCATGCACTCGATCCCACCACCGCCTTCGGTCGGGACGGATGCCGCGTTCAGCACGACCGCGCGTACGCGGTCGCGCAGCCCGTCGACGACGCCAGGCGTGAAGAGTCCGCCTGATGAATGAGCGACGATCACCAGATCGTCGTCGACGTCCCACGCCCCGACGTCCTCCAGCACAGAGGCCGACCCGCCCGCAACGCTGAGCTCCGCGATCGGTCGCGGGTGCTGGCCACGTCCGGGCAGATCCGGAGCAAGCGCCGGGCCGGGGAGACGGGCGAGGAGCTTGTCCCAGAACCGGCCGGTCGTGCTGCCACCGTGGATCAACAAGAACGCGGTCAACGCTTTTCGAAGCTGATGCCGGAGTCGTCGACGCTCCACGTCGTCGAGGTGACACCTTGCTCGCGCAGCACCCGTTTGAGTACGCGGCCGACGGGGCTGCGTGGCAACTCGTCGCGGAACTCGATGTAGCGAGGCAGCGCGAAGTAGGGCAGTTCGTCGATGCACCACCTGAACAGGTCGGCTTCGGACAGCTGCGACCGCGGCGCCCTGGTCGCCGTGATCTTGAGATCGTCCTCGCCGAGCTCGCTGAACACCGCGTGCACGACTACATCGGCCAGCTCGCCGTGCCGCATCAAGATCCGCTCGACCTCGAAGCTGGCGATGTTCTCGCCTCGGCGACGGAGGTAGTCCGCCTTCCGATCGACGAAGAACAGGAAGTCGTCGGCATCGACGCGCCCGATGTCGCCGGTGTGGAACCACCAGTTGCGACTTGCTTCGACGGTCGCCTCCGGCCTGCCCCAGTAACCCTCGAACATGGCATGAGCGCGCTTGGGTCGGATGACGATCTCACCTTCGGTGTCCCGCGGAAGCTCGTTGTCGTCGTCGTCGAAGATCCGGACGTCGAAGTAGTCGGTGTTGACGAGACCGGCCGCGTTCGGCTTGTTCGTCACCCCGGGCGGCTGCCACGACACGAGCGACGCCTCGGTCAATCCGTAGGCACCGCTGAAGGTGTCGATCCCGAACCTCGATTTGATCAGCCGATCGATCTCCTCGGGCAAGGGTGCCGCGCCGAGAAGCCGCAATGATTCGTTGGCTTTGGGAGACCCGGAATGCGGCATCTCAGGACGATCGACGTCGTGCGCGAGCAGATAGGCCATCGTGCCGAGCGTCGACGTGATCGTCGCGCCCGTACGGTTCATCTCCGACCAGAAGTTCGACACCGAGAACTTCCGGTCGATCGCGCCGCGACCGCCGAAGATGAGCGTCCCGATGACTGCCGTCACGAACGTGTTGAAATGGAACAACGGCAACGGGGTCCACACGACGTCGTCGCCGCCGCGTCCCCAGCAGGTTCCGATCTGTCGAGACAGCTCTGCGTGATAGTTGTGGCTGAGCATGCAGCCCTTCGACAGCCCGGTGGTGCCTCCGGTGTAGATGAACGTTGCGAGGTCGCTCGGACGGATGTCCGTCGGCGCGACGGGGTCGTCGTCGAACATCGCCTTCCACTCGTGAGCCTTTGCTGTGGGGAAGTCCGACGGGCCGTCGTCGATGACCACGACGTGATCGAGGCCATCGATCTCGGGTACGACCCGTACCCCGCGCTCAGCGAGGTCGCCCTGCACGACGAGGACCTTGGAGCCGGAGTCGGCAAGCTGGTGCCTCAGATACTCGCCCTTGTACGCGGTGTTGACGGGTACGGCGACGGCACCCGACCAGATCACTCCCCACCACGTGAGCAGTGCTTCGGGCGAGTTCTCGATCAGCGAAGCAACGCGGTCACCTTTGCGCACACCCATCTGCTGCAGCGCACGGGCGATGCGTCCCGCTCGATCCGCGATGTCAGCGGCCGTCAGCACCGTACCGACGACGTCGAGATACGGCTCGTCGGCGTCCGTGTCGAGGCGCGACCACAGCAGATCCACGAGCGTCTGCTGCGATCCGCGTAGCCACACCGGAGTCGTCATCCCCTGTTCCTCTCCTTCGAAGTCAAACTACATTGGACTGAACCGTCGTTCATGGGGACGCATTGAGTCTCGAAGGCGCTCGCGTGCTGGTGATGGGTGCGTCCCGGTCCTCATAAACTCGGGCCATGACATGGGATTTCTCCACGGAGCCTGAGTTCCAGAAGAAGCTCGACTGGGTCGACGAGTTCTGCAGGGAGGAGGTCGAGCCGCTCGAGTACGTCTTCCCGTACGCGGTGCGGTCGAGGGAGCCGAAGATCCGCGAGCTGGTCGGTGGCCTGCAGGACCAAGTCAAGGAGCAAGGCCTCTGGGCGCTTTTCCTTGACGAAGATCTCGGCGGTCCCGGCTACGGCCAGCTCAAGCTCGCCCTTCTGAACGAGATCCTCGGTCGTTACCCGTCTGCGCCGCAGATGTTCGGCGCGGCAGCGCCCGACACCGGGAACATGGAGATGCTGGCCGCGTACGGCACAGAGGAGCAGAAGGAGCGTTGGCTGAAGCCGATGCTCAACCAGGAGATGTGGTCGGCGTACTCGATGACCGAGCCGCAGGGCGGCTCAGACCCGAACCTCTTCAGGACGCACGCCGTCCGGGACGGCGACGAGTGGGTCATCAACGGCGAGAAGTGGTTCACGAGCGCCGGTCGCGTCGCGGACATCCTCTTCGTCATGTGCACGAACGGCATGTTCGTGGTGCCGCGTGAGACACCAGGCGTCGAGATCATGCCCGAGCCTCGCAACCACAACCACATCGTCTACAACGACGTGCACGTCCCGCTCGACCATCTGCTCGGACCCGAGGACGGCGCAAAGATACTGGCGCAGCGCCGGCTCGGCGGTGGCCGCATCCATCACGCGATGCGCACGATCGCACAGTGCCGGCTCGCGTTCGACATGATGTGCGAGCGCGCCCTCAGCCGCGAATCGCACGGGAAGATCATCGCCGAGCACCAGATGGTGCAGGAGAAGATCGCGGACTCCTACGCGTCCATCCGGATGCTGCGTCTGTTCGTGCTCGAGACGGCGTGGAAGATCGACAACAGCAGCACGCAGGAGTGCCGGACCGACATCGCCGCTGTGAAGTACACGATGGCGAAGGTGCTGCGCGAGGTCTCTTACAACGCACTGCACATCCTCGGGTCACTGGGCACGACGGATCTCACGCCGATCCAGGCGATGTACGCGGCCGCACCGACGATGGGGATCGCCGACGGCGTCGACGAAGTGCACAAGGCGACCGTGGCCCGGAACGTTCTCAAGGACTACCGGCCCCACGAGGGCTACTGGCCGACCGAGTACTTCCCCGCCAAGCGCGCCCAGGCGTGGGAGAAATTCGAGCCGCGGTTCCAGGCCGATCCGGACCTGCGCGAGATGGCCGAGGCGTACGCGAAGTATCTGTCCCGCCGCCGCTGACACCGAGTTTCTGAGCGAAGCGACGAGGAAGTCGGGCCGCCAGCCGGTAGAACTGAGACGAGCAAGCCCTCCTTGCGAAACCCCCAGCCCCGAAGGCTCCGCCTCACGTCGACCATACGCACAGCGGAGCCTTCGGCGCTTGGAGCCCGGCTTCCGAGCGGCGACGTGGACGGAACACCGTCGCCGACGGTGACAAGCGAGCAGTAGCACCGCGTACCTGACAACTCGTCCCAGATCGGGCGCGTCGACAAGACCGTAAACGGGCGCCGGCTGCTGAGGTTCTCGATGACCGTCGTCGACGTGGGCGCCGGCGCCTTCGAGGTGCGAGCGACACGCGCGAACAGCACTGCGACGTCGTGGACAGTCGCCCAACGCATCTACGACGATGCGGGTGGGTCTCGTGATGTCTCGTCGTCCGCGCCGCTCCTCCTCGGCGGGGACGGCCACAACCATTGGCACATACGTGATCTCGAGAGCGCGGAGCTGATCCGGCTCGACAACGGTTCCAAGGTCGGCACGTCGGCCAAGCGGGGCTTCTGCTTCTGGGACAACGTGGCGTTCCGCACGTCGCTTCCGGGCGCATCCTCGAACTGGGTGTATGGCCCGGCCGGATGCGGAACCGCGGAGTCAACGCAACTGGCCATGGGGCTCTCGGTCGGCTGGGGCGATGTGTATCCCTCGAGGCTGCCTGATCAGAACATCGACATCACCGGCTTGACGCCGGGTCGGTACCGCCTGCAGGTCACCGCCGACACGAGCGGCCAGTTCGTCGAATCCAACGACGCCGACAACTACACGTGGCTCGATCTGCAGATCAAGGCGAACGGCCAGCCGCGGATCGTCGGGCGAGGGCCATCGGCTGATGCAGGTCTTCACACCAAACAACCCAAAAGGGGGGCAGTACACAATGAAGAAGCGACTTGTCGCGCTGGGAATCGTCACCGGACTGACACTCGGGTTCGCGGGACCCGCGTTCGCCGGGGACAAGCCACCGCCGCCGCCGCCGAAGGATGCGAAGTGCAACTCGGGCGGCGGGAACAACAGTGAGACCACGCCGGAAACGGACTGCGATCCGGGCAACTCCGGCGGCCACAACAACGGCAAGGATTGACCGGCACGACGTAACGATGCGCAGTCGCGTCCTGCCTCGGTTCGCGCGCACTGCCACGGCCGGGGCGTCGCCGCCGGGCTTGGGCCCGCGGGCCGCACGCGACGGCAGGTCCTCGTTCCGCCGTCGCCCGAACACGTTCCCGGTCATCTGCTTTCCCGGTGAGCCTCAACCTCGACTGCGACATGACGATGGACTCTGTGTGGTACCACCCAGGCCGAAGTTGACGCCGCTGCGCGAGGACCCGTCGTGACCGCGGGGCACGCGTCTGCCGGCTGGAACGCGGACCGAGAACGTGCGATCCGCAGGGTCTCCGCCTTGTGGAACAAGACGGAAGATGGAGGGCAGGCTCCCGAAGAACGGGCCGCGCTCGCCGAGCAGGCTTGCGAACTGATGGCGAAGTGGGAGATAGACGATCTGTCCGACAGGCGCCAGGCGGTGTTCGCTGCGTGGACGGCCGCCGTCCGGGCCGCCCGACAGACGGAATTCGCCGCGTGGAGGGCCGCCGCCAAGGCCGCCCGCGAGGCGTAGCCGGAATCAGTCATCGGCGCTGAGCTCGAAAGCGAGGGGCTTGGCGCTCGTCACAGGCTGAGTGACGGTGAGCCAGCCTGTAAGCGGGATTCATTTCCGGGCACCCCGATGGCCAGTTCAAACAGCCGGAAATTGCGGCTGACCAGCAATTTCACAGTACCGCTGTTGACCGTGTTTGGCCGCTTTTAGCCGCCGTTTGACGGCCATTGACGGCCACGAGACGGCCACGAACCTCCCAAAGGGACGACGACGAACCTCCCAATGGGATAACCACGGCGCGGGGCACAATTGGAGGCATGGACCGACAGCTGTCGATCTTCGACGAGCTCGACCGCGCCGTGGCGCGCGCCGAGGTCGAGCGGGCGCGCGCCACGCTCACCGCGGCTCGAGGTCGAGCCCGCACGAAGACGGCGCGCGCCGAGGTCCGCTGCTCGAGCTGCGGCACCCGCCTGGCCGATGGCGCCGAGCTCGAAGCGCTGGAGCTGGCCGCCCGCAACAACGCCCGCCGGCCGTGCTGTAGCGCCTGGCATCTCGAAGTCGCCGGTCGCTAGCCGCTAGCCGCTAGTGGCAGACGTCGCACCGCGGCCGAACGTCCGGTGTCCCGTACCCGCCGGGCACCCGCAGCGGCTCAGACGGCGACACAGCGGCCGGTTTTCAGCGGTGACGACCCTGCCACCACCGTTCCACCAGGAATGTGAGCACCGCGGCGCCGATGCCGGCGCCCGCTCCGATCAGCACGATCGTGAGCGCACCGATCACGTCAACGCGAGCAGCAGCACCACCGCGATCGTCGCCGCAGCCAGCACCAGCAGCCGCCACTGCATGTCGCTCATTCGTGATCGTCCGGTGGCAGCTCGCGCCGTTCGTAGCGCCGGCTCTGCTCATCGATGAACGGGCGCGCGAACGCGCCGGCCACGAAGCCAAGCGTGGCGGTGATGATGACCAGCGTGCACGTCATACGAGACCGCTGCCGCCGGCCGCGTAGCGGGTGATCTGCTCGAGGTAGTGCCGCTCGACCTCGATCGGCCCGGCGGGCTGGCCGTTGGCGGCGCGGTTGCAGATCAGGCCGGGGAGGCCGGCCAGCTCGCGCAGGTGGTAGTCGACGTTGATGGCGTCGTCGAGGCTGTCGCACGGGCGGCTGTCGGTGCGGAGGTTGGTGAACCACCAGCGGCCGTCGCCGCCCGCCGATGGAACGAACAGGAAGTAGGGCATGTCGTCGTCCTCCAGAGGTTCGGGTTCGGGTTGCACGGCTCCGCCTCGGGCGAGGTCGAGAACGTGGTCGATGGGGAAGCCGGGGCCACAGTCCCAGTGGCCTCCGCCCATCGCGCCGAGGTCGTTGTGCTGGCAGACGCCCTGCGCGGCCGAGTTCTGCGCGCTGGCGGCGATGTGGTCGAGGGGCAGGCCGAAGGCGGCCGCTTCCTCGGCGACCCATGCGGCGGCGTTCGCCAGCATGGTCGAGTGGCGCATCCACTCGTCGGTTGACCACTCGGCGAAGGCGCACAGCTCGGCCTGCACCGACCACGGGTTCGCCGAGCTGGCGGTCCACGCCTTGCCGTCGCGGCGGACGTACTCGCCCACGACTCCGGGCGTGTCGTCGATGCCTGTGTGGGAGCTGACGCCCGCGCTGGAGCTGGCGAAGAAGTTGCCCAGCGACTCGTAGGTGAGCGCGCCCTGCGCGGTGTGGAGGACTACATGCGTCACGCCGGAGCCGCCTCGGCTGGAGTAGTTGGGGCTGGGCATCGGGTCGCGGTAGAGGCTCATCGGTCCAGCTCCCTCACTCGATCGCGGAACTGCTCGACCAGCGGCCCTTCCCAGTCGGCCACTCGGCGAAGGACGTCCTGGCGTTGTTCGCGGCTCATGGCCCGCAGCCGTTCGAGGTTGGGCAGCAGGTGGCTCTCTCGGTCCTCGCCCGGCTCACGCGGGGGTCGGGTTGCGGGTCGGGCCACTCGACCCGAGCGTCCCGGCGTTCCTGCCGTCGCCGCTCGCGCCGCTCGTGGCCGCTCTCTTGGTCGCTCATCACACGCCTCCTAGGTCGATTGCTTCGAGCCACATGGGCGAGGCCGCGATCGCGGTAGCCGTCGAGGTCGTGCCCGTGGTCGCCAACGTCATGCAATAGGTGTGCGAGCCCGGCGTCGGTGTGATGGTGCGCCCGGTGATGCCGCCCGGTCCCGCGCCCGTGCTCACCGATGGATAGAACGTCTCGGAGATGAGGGTGCCCGCGATGGTCGTGCCTTCGCGTATGCGTATGAAGGTGCCGGTGTTGGGCGTGGCGTTGACACCGCGGCAGCCGAACTCCAGCCGGATGAGGCGACTGGCGGCGGCGGTGAAGGTGATTTGCAGCCCGAACACCGCCTCCGGTCCCTGCGGTCCCGCGTCGGTCGTGCGCTCGGCGTAGGCGAGCTGTCCTCGGGCGGCCCGAGGGTCGTAGGGGACCGCCCGCCAGGCGGAGCCGTCCCACACGTTGAGGGCGAGGGTGTCCGTCTCGAAGATGAGGGTTCCGCTCAGCGGAGCCGTGGGCCGGGTGGTGCTCGTGCAGATGACGGGGGCATTGCGGGGCAGGGCGACCGCCCGACTCGTGGCCTGGTCGATGTCCACGTTCAGGATCGAGGTATCGCCGTAGTTCAACAGGACGCGGGCCAGCTCGATCGCCGAGCTCGGCAGGGCCGGCGCGCTGGGGGAGCCCGTGGTGGCGGTGCCCATGACCCATCGGAGGACACCCTGCGAGGTCGCGCCCGCCGCGCCGGCCTGCGTGTCCACGATCGCCATGACGAGCAGGTCGAGCCGCTTCTGGCTGGCGCTGGTCGGTGGCGGTTGGGTCGGGACGTTCGTGGTGCCGCGGCTGACCGCGACGTACTTGCCTTGAAACACCTGATCGTCGCCGATGATGGCGGCGGCTCCCCCGGAGACGTCCACGCTCAGGTTCGCCCCTGCGCCTCGCTGCGTGACGGCGAGCCCCCACAGGCGGCCCTCGGTCGCCAGCGTGGCATCGGCCAGCGCCCGGTCGATGCGGGCGGGGTAGGCCGTGAGCTGCATCCACAGCGGCGGTTCGGTCAGTACGACGTCGCTCATCAGGTGCCTCCGAGGTCGATCGCTTCCAGATAGGTCGGGTAGGTGGCCCCGGCCTGGAGGGTGGCGGTGGCGCCGACGCCTTCAAGGCTGAGGAAGTAGGTGTGCGAGCCTGCGCTCGGGGTGAGGCTTCGACCGAAGCCGCCGCCCGGTCCGCCGCCACCCGCGTTGGAGGGGTACTGGACCGAGTAAAGCTCGGTGCCGGGGAGGGCGGCCCCCTCCTTGATGCGCAGCACGGCGGTCCCGCCCGAGGGGATGTTGATGCCCCGGCAGCAGGCGTCGAGCCTGATGTAGCGGTTGGCCGCCACGGTGACGGTGATCGACACGCCGAAGGCGGCTTCGGGGCCTTGCGGCCCGGCGTTCGTGGTGCGCTCCGCGTAGCCGCCCGGCAGGCGACCCCTCGCCAGCTTGTCCACGTACTGCTTCGTCACCGCCTCCAGCGCCGCGGTCGGGTCCGCGGGCAGGACGAGCGGGACGAGGACCTTGCGGCTCATGCTGCGATCATCACTCGGTAGGCCGCCGCGCCGGGGGCGGTGGCGAAGCGGAGGGTGACGGTGTTGGCGTCGGTGCGTTCGACGTCGGCCTCCACCGAGTCCCACGGGCTCGTGTTGCGGTACAGCTCGACGAGGACGTCTCGGGTGTTGAGGTTGTGGACGATGGCCTGGGCGGCGGAGCCTCCGACGTCGGCGGCAAACCGCTTCGTGTAGGTGGCGTCGTGGTTATGGTCTGAGCGGGCCGCGGTGACGGCGGAGCCCGTGCCCGCGTAGCCGACTCGCACGTTGTCGGCGGCCACGACGAGCGAGGCGTCGGCGGCCACGACGTCGAAGGTGCCCGCGGTGAGGGTGAGCCCGGCTCCGCCCGAGTAGACGGTGCCCGCCCCGAACTGGACGATGACCAGGGGCGTGGTGCCGAGGGTGATGGGCGCGTTCGTGGAGTTGACCCACGCGGTGTCGGCCTGCGTGGTGCCCTCCAGCACGAACACGGCGAAGCCCTCGACCTCGGAGGCGAGGTCGGCGTCGGTGGCTCTCGTCCACGCCCCGGAGGCGGCCAGGTAGATGCCGTTGTCCTGGCCCGCGGTCTGATTCTTGACGAGGATGCGATCGTTGGCGGCCGGGGTTACGCCGTCGAGAGCGGTCAGGCCGCTGAGGATGATGTTGGCGGTGGTGGCGACCCGGCAGGGGTCCTTCCACGACAGCCCCTGGACGATGGCGTCGGCGTAGCTCTTGTTGACGGCATCGGTGGCCGCCGTGGGGGTCGCCAGGCTGGTGATCTTGAAGTTGCCCCACGAGACGTCGGCGAGCGGGGCGGCCAGCGCGCTCGAGGTTGACGGCGGCATGGGCGGGGTTGCCGTGCGCCGCCGACCCGTGGTTGTGGTCCGACCGGCTCGACGACGAGGCCACGCCGTCCGCCGAGGCGGCTCCGAAGGTGGTCGTCGGGGAGACGGAGCCGAAGCTGGCCGCGCCGGCCTTGGCGGGGACCCAGGCCGAGCCGTTCCACCAGTAGAGCGTGTCGTCGCCGCCCGTCGAGTTGTAGTAGAGCTGCCCGCGCACGGGCGAGGACGGCGCGGAGGCGAGGTTCTGGATGACGGCGTTCTGCAGCTCGTTCTTCGTCAGGTCGAGGGCGACGAGGTACTTGCGGGCCACGGCGGCCTCCTAGCTGAGGTAGGCGGTGCCGCTGAAGGCGGCGCTGAAGGTGATGACGACGGTGTTGGCGTCGGGGTAGGCGAGGTCGCCCTCTACCTCGTCGCCGGTCGAGTCGGTGACGGTCACGGCGGGCTGGTAGCCGAGCCCGTGGGTGATCGTCCACACCGAGGCGGGCGTGCCCTGCGTGTGCTGGTAGGACGTCCCTTCGCCGGGCGCGGGCGGCGCGCCTCCGCCTCCGCCCAGCAGCTCGAGCGTTTCCACTCGGGAGGCGACGTTCGCCAGCATGGCGGCGACGCGATCGGTGGCGGACCCGTAGTGCTGGGCGCGGGTGCTCATGCGAGGTCGTCCCGCCAGTGGGACGGCTGCGCGCCCTCGCGCGCCAGGGGCAGGTCGGTGGCGACGGCGACCATGCCCACTTCCTCGTCGCCGCTGTCGCCGATGGCGACCGACACTTCGATGACGCGCACGCGCACCTGTTCGGACAGGTGGCCCGAGTCGAGGCGGACGAGGGCGGTGTCGCCGAGGCCCAGGTTGACGGTCGTCGGCCAGGCGTCGGGCCGCAGCTTCATCGAGTAGACGACGGGCGGCTTCTGGCCCTCGGCGAGCAGGTAGTTCGCCTTCGCGTTGACGGTGCTCTGTTGGATGATCGACGGGAACGAGAACGTGTCCTCCCAGCGCCCGCGGGTGTCGGACAGGACGCCGCCGCCGAGTCGGATGGCCGGCGCGACCTCTTGGGCGGCGGTGACGAGCACGGCGTTGGCGAACGCGCCGACGTCGGGTTCGCGGCTGACGGCGGCGACGGTGCCGCCGTAGTCGAGGACGACGTTCGTGTCCACGCCCCGCGGCGCGCCGAGGCAGAGGGCTCGGTTGGCGTCGATCCACCAGTCGAAGCCCGCCTCCACTCGCCCGAGCTCGGCCAGGCGGTCGCCGAGGTTGTCGCCGACGGCGTAGGTGCGGTCCCTCGGCGTGCCCGCGGGCACGGTGCCGTAGGTGATGCCGAGGTGGCCGCCCGGCTGGCCTTGCGAGTGTTGGATGAGCTGCCACGCGATGAGGCCCTGATCCTGGTCGGCGAAGGACAACGCGCTCATGGCGTAGCGGCGGCTGAGCAGGCCCCGGTAGTCGGTGACCTCGATGTCGCGGCTGTGCTCGGTGCCGTCGAGGTCGTCGGGGGCGGCCACGACTCGGCCTCGGTAGAGCAGGCCGCCGTCGCGGTAGACCCATACGTCGGTTTCGAGCACGGTGATCGAGCGGGCGTCCACGCCGCGCCCGTCCAGCCGGAAGCCGAGCACGCACGGCGCGTCGAGGCGGAACGTGAGCTTGCGCCCGGTGGCGGTCGAGAGCGCCCAGCCGGGCGAGCTGCGCCAGGGGCCGGTCGCCAGCGCCCATGCGCTCACAGCCAGGCGTCCCGCCACTCGATGACGGCCTGCGCGCCGGCTCCCGTCGATTGGGCGGAGAACCCGACGCGGTTGTCGCCGGGCACGAGCGGCCACCAGGCCGACGTCACGGGGCTGAGCCGGTCGTAGACCGACAGGGCGGGATTGCCGTTCAGCAGGGCGGAGTGCGCGCCCGTGTCCAGCTCCACGTACTCGCCCGCGGCCAGGGTCAGGCCGATGAAGGCAAGCTCGGCCCCGACGGTGACGTTCTCCAGCGTCGGGTTCGTGCATGGCCCGTAGAGGCGGGCGAGCCACGTCGAGACGTCGGCGGAGCCCGAGTTGTGGACGATGATCTCGGTGGGCTCGGTGCCCTCGGTGGGGTAGACGCGATCGAAGGTGAGGTCGTAGGTGCGGCCCGGTTCTTCGCCGAAGCCCGCGGGCAGGATCGTCGTCGAGTGGAGGACCTCGGATTCGATGACTCCGCCTGGCGCGATGAGGCCGACGCTGGAGCGCACGAAGGTCGGGGTCTTGTAGGTGACGTCGTTGCTGTTGCCGCGCACGGTCAGGCGTCTGAGGTCGCCGGAGCCGGGTGCGGACTCCCACTGGAGGGCGAAGCGCAGCGCGGGCCGGAGGTAGGCCCGTATGGCGTCCATCCGCCGCTGGACGTCCTGGGCGCCTTCCGCCAGGGCAACCACGGTCAGGGTCACGGCCCGAGCGCCGACGAAGGCGGTCTGATCCCAGGTGCCATCTGCGTCCGCTTTGACGTGGGCGACGTCGCGCACGACGGGGAGCGGCATTTCGACTTCTTCGGTGACGTAGGTGGCCCCGTCGTCGACGTCGAGGGTGCCGAGGGCGTCGTGGACGAAGCGCAGCATCAGCCCAACCTCGCTCCCACCGACACGAGACGCCCGGCGAAGGCGTCGAGGTCCACCGGGTCGTTGATCTGATCGACGTTGACGACGATGCCGCGCCCTGCGGCCGCCGCTCCTACTCCGAGGTCGCCGGCGAAGGCGGGGGTCGCCAGGGCGGTGAGGCCCATCATGGCCTCGTCCACCGCGGGCATGCCTGCGGTGAGACCGCTGGCGAGCTGCTCGGCGATCTTGACGCCGCTCTTGTAGGGGGGGTGGTCGTGGAGCGGGCCGACCTTCGCCGGGGACCAGGGCAGGTGGTCGGTGACCGCGCCGACGACGTTCCCGATGGCGTCTCCGACCTTGCCGATCATGGAGCCGATGCCGTCGATGAGGCCCTGGATGATGTTGACTCCGGCGTCCCACAGCATTCGGAGCGGGTTGGGGATGGCCCCGAAGATGACGCTGGCGAGGTTGTTGAACCACGACCACACCTGCGAGAACGAAGAGGTGATGGCGTTGAACAGCCCGGTGATGATGTCGCGGCCCACGCCTGCCAGCGTTCCGAGGACGTTGCCGATGGTTCGGAGGATGCTGCCGGGCAGGTCGCGGAACCAGTTGTAGATCGCCCCGGCTGCGCTGACGATGGCGTCTCGGGCGGCGTTGACGGCGGTGGTGAACAGACCGGCGAGCATGCCGGGGAGGCCGGAGATGGCGTTCCAGATGATGCCGGGGATGCGGGTGAAGTTCTCGACGAGCCAGGTGATCGCTTTGGCGACCGAGCCGATGAGGATGGCGGCGAACTGAGCGAAGATGGCGATGAGCTGGGCCAGCCAGGTGACGAGCTGGACGACCGGCGGGAGCAGCAGCATGAGCAGCTGCACGAGCGGCGGGAGCAGGGTGGCGATGAGCTGGGCCACGACGGGCAGAAGCGGCAGGAAGGCGACGACCAGTTGGAGCACGGCGTCGATGAGCGGGGTGAGGGCGGGTAGAAGGGCGGCCAGGACCTGCGACACGAGCTGCAACAAGATGTCCACGACGGGCATGAGTGCGTCGAGGATCGACATGAAGGCGGTCGCCAGCTGGTCGATGATGGGGATGAGGACGGGGAGGGCCCTGGCGAGGACGTCGGCGATGATGGTGGCGAGCTTCTCGATGACGGGCAGCACGACGGCCATCGCCTTCGCCAGGATCGTTCCGACGAGCTCGGCCAGCTTGCTGACGAGCGGCATGACGGCGGGGAGGGCCTTGGCGAGCACGTCGGCGATGACCTGAGCGACCTTGGTGATGGCGGGCATGAGTGCCTTCAAGGCTCCGGTCAGCAGGTCGCCGAGCAGGCCGACGAGAGTGCTGATGGCGGGCATGATCGACACGAAGGCGTTGCCGATGGTGGTGATGATCGATAGCAGCGGCCCTGCCAGCGCGCCCACCAGTTGACCGATGACGGGCACGAGCTGTTGGAGGACGGGGCCGAGCGCTCCCGCCACCTGGCCGACGAGTTGGCCGATGATGTTGATGATCGGCCCGAGCAGAGGCAACAGCTGGGCCAGCAGGCCTCCGATGGTGGTGACGACGGTGTTGATGACGGGCATGAGCGACACGAGCAGCGAGCCGATGGTCGACACGACGCTGGAGATGATGGGGGCGAGGGCGGTGAAGGTGGACCCGATGACGGTGGCGAGGGTGCCGAGGACGGGCATCAGGGCGGACAGGACGCCCGACAGCGTGCTGACGATGGTGCCGATGACGGGCTGGAGGGCGCCGGAGATGGCGTTGACCACGCCCATGATCGGCGTGATGAGCTGGCCCAGGGTGCCCATGATCTGGCCGATGCCTTCGCGGACCGAGGGCATGGTTGCGATGAGGGCGATGAGCGTGGAGCCGAGCGGGCCGAACGCGCCAGTGACGCTGGAGATGATCCCGCCCAGGGGGCCGAACGCTCCGGCGATGTTGGCTCCGCCCGCCTTCAACAGCAGACCGACGATGGGGGCGAGGACGGGGGCGAACTGCTTGAGGTTGTCGAGGATCGATCCGATGCCTGCGCCGCCGCGGGCGGCGAAAGCGGCGATGCCGCTGGCGATGCGGTCGATGAAGGGGCTGATCTGCGCCAGGGCGGGACCGAGCTTGACCATCATGGCGTCGATGAAGGGCTTGACCAGGGGCTCGAGCTTGCGGAGCAGGTCGGCGAACTTGTTGGCCCACTCCAGCGCGAGCCCTCCGCCCGCCTTGGAGATGAAGGGCTCGACGATGGCGGAGCCGATGTCGCGCATCGCGCCCTTGACTCGGTCGGTCGCGCCGGCCCAGGTGTTCTTTACGTTGGCCGCGGCGCCGCCGAAGGTGACGTTCATCTGCTCGGTCAGGACGGTCATGGCCTGACCGGCGTCGAGGGTGCCCTTGCTGATCGAGTCGCGAATCTGCTCGGCGGTCTGGCCCATGCCCTGGCCGATGAGCTTGGCGGCGTCGATCCCTCGGAAGCCGAGCTGGTTGAGCGTGTCGGCGGTGATCTTGCCGGTGGACTGAACCTTGCTGAGGACGTCGGCTATCTCGCCGATCGACGAGGCGGAGCCTCCGGTGGCGGCGACCGCGTTCTGGATGGCGTCGAGGGTCGGTATGACGTCCTCCGAGGCGAACCCGAACGCCAGCATCTGCTGTGTGGCCTCGATGAAGGCCTGGCGGGGGAACGGTGACGTCTTGGCGAACGCGGAGAGCTGATCCATCATCGCCGTGGCCGCTTCGCCGGAGCCGAGGATCGTCTTGAACGCCGCCGTGGACGTCTGGACGAGGGTGTTGTAGCTCTTGCCGCTCAGCAGGACGGCGCCACCGAAGGCGGACGCCGCCCCCGCGGCCACGGTGAAGCCGGTCGCCACGACCGTCCCGATGCCTTTGGCGGCTGCACCGAGGCCCGCGCCCATGCGCGAGGCGATCGAGCGGGAGGCATCGTCGCCCGCCGCGCCCGCTGCCTGCGCGACCTGCTGGCCGAACTGGCGCGTGTTGGCGGTGACGAGGACCTGCAAGGCGGAGTAGTCACCTGCCATCGATCGCCCCCGCTTCGGTCAACGCGCCGGCCAGGTCGGCCCAGGCCAGCTTCGGGCGCGCGGGCGGCTTGCCCGCGCCCGGTCGGCGCAGCGGCTTGGGCCGGGACGCCTTCGAGCCCGCGGCCCGGGCCGTGACCCACGTCAGCAGGTCGATGGCGTCGTTGAGCCGGGCCAGCAGGTGGGCTTCCGCCGACCATGCCATCGCGTTGTCCGCCCAAGGCAGGCTCCCAGCCGGAAGGCGCGACACGAGGACGTGGACCCGGCGCAGCGACACGTTCGGGTCGAGGACGTCCACGCCGTAGACGGCGAGCACGGCGGCCTCTACGTCGGGGTCGAAGCGAGCTCGGGCGGCGGCGATAAATCCGGCAGCGTGCCGCCCATCTGCGCCTTGCTCATCTCGGTGACGAGCACGGGCATGGCATTGAGAGGGACGGTGGCGGCGAAGCGGTCGTAGTCCGCGCCGATGATCTGCTCGAGTAGGCCGAGGACGGTCACGGGGTTGATCTCGTCGGGCTCGAGGTCGGCCATCCCGGCGAAGCCCGCCGAGATGGCGAGCGGCCATTGGCCGATGGGCGGGATGGCGAAGTGCTCGCCCGCCCAGTCGAACTCGAACGGTGCCCGCTCGGCCTCGGTTGCGGCGGCCTCGGTGGCCGCTTTGAGGTCGAACGCCACGACGTTCAGGACGCCTTGGCGGCGGAGCCGGCGCGGCCTGCGCTGGCCGCCAATAGGCCTGTGCTCGCCCCTTGCATGACGTGGGCCAGGATTCCGGCGTCGTCCAGCGCGCTGAGGGTGACGTCCCAGCCGACCGCATCGCCGCGGGTGAAGCTGACGTCTCCGGTGTCGGAGAGCTGCGCTCGCCCGAAGATGATGCGGGTCACGACGTCTTGGTCGAGCAGGTCGAGGCCGATGGCGTAGACCTGGCCGCCCTGGTCGGAGCGGACGTCGAAGCTCAGGGGCGGCGTGGCGGCGGGCTTCACGATGTCGAAGTAGAGCGCCATCGACGTCGGCGTCGTCTGCCACATGACGAACTGCAGCGTGAGCGTCTTGCCGGTGATGACTGTCCTCACGGGCGACGTCGATTGCCACGGCGTCAGGGTGTCCGAGTCGGTGCTGGAGGCGAGGGTCGCGCCGTCGCCTGACAGGTAGCCGAGGGCCTCCCACGGGGTCGCAAACGCGGTGTTGACGTCGGCGGGCGGCGCGGTGCCCTCGGGGGCGACATAGATGCCGGGTCCGTTGTTGACGCCGAGCAGAATCTCGGCGGGGTCGAGCATGGCCATTGAGGTCCTCCGTGTTGCTAGACGGGTCGGTTGGGATGCACCCGCAGCTCGTAGCGGGCGGTGTAACGGGGGGTGCCGTCAGGGTCGTCGGGCAGCCAGAAGGGGCCTTCGGTGACGGCGCAGTAGGTGATGAAGCCCTCGGACCAGGCGACCTCCGGCAGGCCGAGGATGATCTGGCGGACCTGCTCGGCGAGGTCGCGAGCAGCTTTCTTGCGGCGAGCCCGGCAATCGACCTGTACGCCGTAGCGGTGCTGCCAGCCGGGCCAGTCGGTCAGGGCGGTGTAGGCGAATGACGTGACTCCGCTCAGGTGCTTGACGTTGCTCCAGACCCACGCCTCGAGGTCGGGCTGGACAGGGATGACGACGGCGGTCATCGTCCGACCTGGGCGCGGGCCTGGGCGAGCGCGCGGCCGATCATGGGCCGCGCCGGCATGTGCCGGGTCCCGTACTCCACGTAGCGCCCGTAGGGGGTGAGGTTCTGCACGATGTACACCGCCGGCGCCCGGCCGTGCACCACCTCCCACGATCCGGCTAGACGGCCGGTGGCACCGTGAGGCGAGGTGGCTGTCAGCGTCTGCTGTAGGCGGGCGGCGATTTGGGCCACCAGCGGGTCGGCGGCCCGGCGGGGGGCGCCGCGGTCCAGCACCCGGTAGGCGGAGCTGCCCGTGACCGCGCTCAAACTTCCGCCTCACGGACATTTCGGGTGCCGCCCGCAGGCCAGGAGTCCACGCTCGTCGCGGTGGCGGTCCAGCAGGTGAGCGGGCCTTCGAGCCCTTCGGCCGGATCGGCGACGAGGCGGACCTGCGACAGGACGTAGGACCGGCCTCTGACGACAGCGGTCGACCCTTCCAGCAGCGCGACGTCGGACGGCAGGAACAGGTTGCCGACGTCATCGCGGGCCGGTCCGTACGGGCCTCGTCCTCCGCCCGATGCGGCGAGCGGGTTGGACAGGCCCGGTCCGAGCTGGAGGTTGCCGACGCCGGTCCAGTAGGAGGTTGCCTCATCGGGCAGCCGCCAGCCGTGCTCGTCCATGTCGGTCGAGGGCGGGTACAGGACCACGTCGTCGGCGGCGAGGAGCAGGCTCATACGAAGGCGAAGGTGACGGGGGCGCTCACCGGCCCGGTGGGCGGATCGTTGCCCACCACCACCGGCACGGCCGGGTCGGGGTTGGGGAACACCCCCCGGGAGATGAAGATGCTGAGGGTGCCGTCGTCGTGGTGGACGGTGTTGGGTTCGAAGTTCGGGGTCAGATCGGGCTTGGTCCCGAACCCGATCTGAGCGTTGGCGGCGAAACCGTCGCCGGTCACCCGCAACTCGACGTCGGCGGGTGGGCCCGCCGGGCACGACACCGGGTCGAGGGCGGTGATGGCCAACGGTTTGGGCGTGACCTGCACCTCGGTGCCACCGAACTCCGTGCCGTCGACGGTCTGGGCCCCGATGCGGTACGAGCCCGGCCGGCGGTACCGGTGGGTCTCGGCGACGGCCAGCTCGGACAGGGTGGTCTGACCGTCGCCCCAGCTGTAGCGGATGGTTGTGGGATCGGACACGGCGCGCGCTCCTTCTTAGGGGTCGATCCACCAGCTCATGTCGGCCAGGGGCTCGTAGCCGGGCTGGTAGGTGGCGGCCACCAGCGGGGCGCTGTCCAGCTGCCCGAACCCGAAGCTGCGATGCCACTGGGCTCGGGCCACGGCCAGGCCGTAGCCGCCGCTGGGGCCGGCGGGCGAGTACGCCACCGACTGGACGCCGGTGGCCACCGACGCCACCGACGGGGTGGGGGGCAGCATGGCCGCGTACGACTCCCACTGTTCGGCCGCCGTACGGTGCGGGTCCTCGGGCCATGCGGTGGCGGCCGCGATGTCGGCCGCCACCGCATAGGGCAGACCCCCGACGGTGGGGGGGTCCAGGGGCGGCGCCCACGCCTCCCATCCGGCCGGGTCCGACATTCGGTCTCAGCTCTTGGAACGGGCGGCGGCGGTGGTCGTCGCCGACACGTCGGTCTCGGCCGCGCCACCGGTGGCGTTCACGTCCAACCCTGCCGCCATGGTGCCGGTCAGCGCCGAGAGCTTGGCCACCGAGAACGGCTGGGTCTGGCCCCGCGGCCCCACCGGCTTGGCCTCCACGCACCCCAGGCGCATGTACACCCGCATCAGCACCTGGTCGTCCTGGAAGGCGGAGACGAGCACCTTGCCGGTGTCGTCGGCGATGACACCTTCGGTGGACAGCTCGTAGCGGATGTCCTGGCGCACCCCGATGACGAGCATCTCCCAGTCGCCGGTGATGAAGTCGATGGTGGCCGACTCGAGGATCTGCCACACGATCGGCACCCCGTAGAGGGTCGGCACGGTGACGCCGCCCACCTGGTCGACGCCCAACAGCAGGGCGTTGTTGGAGTCGCGCACTCCCCGCAGCACCGACTTGTCGCGCAGGTCGGCGGCGTGGCCGGTGACGGGCAGGCCGGAGTTCTCGACCTGCGCCATGGCCTGGTTGACGGTCTCGACGGCGTCGGCGGCGGCGGCGACCGGCACCAGCCCGGAGGTGATGCCGCCGGGCGGGAACGACGTGGGCGTGCCCACGCCGAACAGCACCGCGTTGTCGACGGCCCGGCCCAACGCCGCCGCCAGCTCGGGCCGGGCTGCGCTCCACACGTTGATGCCCGCGTCCTCCAGATACGACTGGGGGATGGACACGGTGGCGGCCACCTCTTCGGCCTTGAGGGTCGGGTTGGTGAAGCCCATGTTGGTCCACGGCTTGCGCGCCCCCACCCCGACGAAGCCGGCGTCGGGCAGGGCGGACAGGATGGGCACCGAGGCCGCCCCGGCGGGCATGGGCTGGCGGCGAGCCAACTGCAGCACCACCGACTGGGTGGTGGTGGCAGTGATCAGCTCGCCGGACTGGGTGACGGGAATGAGACCGGATGCGTCGATCGACGGCACAGGGAACCTCCACGAGGATGGGAACCGGTTGTGGTTGCCACCCTCTGGGGCCGCATCACGCCGCACCCCGTCGGGCTGAGGGAATCACTCCCTCGGCGCCGACCTCCACGGGCCGTCTCCCGGAGCCGCATCACGCCGCACTCCGGTCGCCCCCACTATGCGCCCCCCGCCGCCAGCCGGGCAAGCACCCCGTTCAGGGCCGGGACCTCGAAAAACCGGCCGCTCAGTTGCGTTCTCAGCGCCCGAGAACCAGCGCCCGGCACCAACCACCCGACGCTCGGAGGCCGGTTACGGGCGGCCGAGGGCGTTGCGGATGAAATCGCTGTCCGGTTCGGAGGTGCGGGCCCCGGCGGGGATCTTCCCCCCTGGCGGCGGGGCCGGCAGGGCAGCGGCGAGCCGTTCCACCACCCCGGCGATGGCTTTGCTGTCCGGTTCCCCGTCGTCGCCCACGAACTTGGACAGGTCCAACACCTCGAGGGCGGCGACCGGATCGGCGATCTTGCCGGCGGCGGCGGCCCGGAACTCGGCGGCCGCCAACCGTTTCCCGGCCGTCAGCACCGCCTCGGCCCGGCCTTGCTCTTTCGCTTCGGCGATCGCCTTCTCGGTGTCGGACATGTGCTGGCGTTCGAGCTTGTCCAGGCGCGTCTGGAGCTCGCGCCGCTGCTTGCGTTCGTCACCGAGCGCCGACTGGAGCTCCTCCACCGACTCGGTCTTCTCTTCGGACTTGCCGGCGGGCTTGTCCGGCTTGCCGGCCGGCTTGTCACCAGGAGGCGGAGGCGGGCTGGCCGGGGGCGGGGTCTTGTCGTCTACAGGCTGGTCGCTCACGGTTCCATCATCCTCCTCGCGCGGCGGCCCGGCCCCGCCCGATCGAAGCTCTCGAGGTGGCGTACGACGAGATCTCGGGGCTGGCCACACACCGGCAGTTGGCGTGAGCGGCGAAGCCGGCGTGGGAGGGGATGTAGCCCCGGTCGGCGATGGTGGTACAGAAGGCGCAGGCGCCGGCGCTGGTGATGCGCACCACCCGGCCGGAGAAGCGGTCGTCGACGTCGGCGTTGTGCATGGTGGTGGCGTTGGCCGCCCGGAACGGCTCGGAGCCGGCCACCCGGTTCAGCCACGCCCGGGAGGCGTCAGCCGCCATCCGGTCGGACTGGCCCGACCCCTTGCGGGCCCAGTACACGGCCGGCGCCTGTCCGGTGAGCCCCATGACCGTGCCGCCGTCGGCGGCCGAGCCGACCAGCCCGGCGGGCACCGCGAACACGGCGACGGCACCGTAGGGGATGCCCGTCGCCGCCGAGTACAGGGCGGCCAGATAGTTGGCGGTTTCCGTCGCCGCCCCCGCCTGGGCGCCGGTCGTCCATGTCCCGACGATGGCGCCGATGCGGGCCAGGCTGCCGGACGGGTCGGCGGGGTCGAAGGCCCGGGCCCACATGGCCCCCACCCGGGCCAGCAGCTCGGCGTTGCCGGTGGCCAGCCGGCCCCGGTACAGGGTCGTGACGCGCTCAGCCGCCGCCACGGGGCCCACCACCCCGGCCGCCGCCGGCGAGCAGGGCGGCGTACGGGTCGACGGCGCCCAACGCCGCCGCCTGGGTGGCGGCCGTCTGCGCCGCCTCGGTGGCCGCCATCTGCCGCCACCGTTCGATCTCCTGGGGTGTCGCCCCCCACCGCTGCCACAGCACCTCGGTGGGCACCCCCAAGGTGGCCATCTTGACCAGGGCGTCGACCCGCTGGGCCTCCGACCGGGTCTCGAAATCCTTCCAGATCACCTCGGCGGCCACGTCCACCGAGGCGGGGTCGCCGACAAAGCCGAGGGCCATGCGCATGACCAGCTCCCACGCTTCGCCGATGTGCACCGCCCGCCGCGACACCTTCGCCACCAGGCCGGCTTCGGCCGCTTTGATGGCGTCGGCGGAAATGTTGATCATCTGGCCCAGCAGGTAGTGCGGCGGGGTCTGGGTGACGGCCGCCAACTGTTCGACGTCCTGGGCGACAGAGTTGAGATAGCCGGCCAGGCTGGACTCTCCGATGGCCCCGAACCGGCCGTCGGGGTTCTCGTTGGTCAGCAGCCGGTTTGCGCCGACGTCGTACGGTTTGACCAGCGCGGTGGTGGTGGTGCCGTCGGCGCTGGTGACGGTCTCGCGGGCCAGTTTGACGCCGGTGGCCCAGATCTGACGGAACGCCCCGTAGTCGGTGGCCACCATCCGGTTGAAGATGGTGGTGTTGATGCGGTCCTGGAAGGGGATGGCACCGTCGAGCTCGGAGCGGGGGGGCCGCACCGTGCGCGGTTGGGGGCGGACCTCGACCAGTTGCACGAACCCGCCGTCGCGCACCTCGAGGGTCGGGTTCGGCTCCACCTGCGGGTCGGTGTCCCCCGGCCACCACGCGGCGATCACATCGGGGCGGATCAGCACCTCGACGATGGCGTCGCCGTCGTCGGCGAACCGCTTGTAGCCGGCGGCCCGCTGGCGGCGGTTGCCGGGCTGGTACAGGACCGTCGCCTCGAACGGCGACTCGCCGGTGATCTCCACCCCGGTGGGGTTGTCGTCGTCGGGTTGGACCAACACGAACGCGTTGGAGCACACCAGGGCGTCGGTTTGCACCAGTTCGCTGTCGGCGTCCATGGCTGACGCCTGCCAGATGGTCCAGGCCCGAGTGTCGTCACCCCCGAACCGGAACCCCACCACCTGCAACCGTTCGGCGACGGCGTTGACGACCAGCTCGCACCAGTTGGCCCGCGATTCGTGCAGGAACTTGCGGAACGTCTGGCGTTCCTCGGTGTTCATCAGGGCGGTGATGGCGTGGTCGCCGTCGTAGTAGTTCTGGAACACCAGCGCCCGGGTGGCCTGGGCGTCGAGCCGGGCTCGAGCTCGATCACGCCACTGCCCCAAGGTGAGCTCGACCATCACCCTCGCTTCCTAGATTTCGGAAATCTAGAACCCGGCGGCTTCGTAGTCATTGTCGCTGCCGGCGAGGGCGCCGCCGGCGATGGCGTCCCGGTGGGCCTCCCATGCCAGGGTGAGCGCTACCGCGGCGTCGATCTTCAACCGGGAACCGCGGTGCTCTTTGGCCAGCACGTGCATCGGCGCGCCCGTGTCGGGGTCTTTCACCGTCGTCGGCCGCCGGCGGGCGTTGGCCACGTGGCGGGCCAACACCGTCGACCCGTCGTGGGTGAGCTCGCCCGCCCGGATGGCGTTCTCGACCGCGCGTACCGCCCACACCATCCGGTGGTAACGGTTGGTCGGGAACCGCCACACTCGGTCCGGCCATTGCCCCGCCCACCCGTCGACCTGGGACTCCCACCACGGCGGGTCGGCGTAGAAGCGGACCACGTGGTAGCGGTCCATGAGGTTCGCCACCGCCGTGTCGACCTCGTCGGCCGGTACCTCCCAGTCGCCGTCGGCGGCGTCGGCCGGCTGTTCCCACACCGCCACCGGCCAGCACCAGCCCGACGCCAGATGGCAGGCCAGCAGAGCGGTGGCGTCGTGGGTGCGGGCCCCGTCGAACCCGACGGCGATGGGGTCGCCGTCGGCCACCACTCTCGTCGGGTCGGCGCACGCCTCCCACCGTCCCGGCTCCAGCCACGCCCCGCCGGTGCGCATGGGACGGTTCAGGTAGTAGCGGACCGAGTCGGCCAGGTCGACCCGGGGGTCACGGAAGTGGTTGGCGATGATCCGGTCGATGTCCGCCCACCCGGCGGCGTCGCCGTAGGCGTACTCGAGGGCGGCGCGCAGGTCGTCGTCGTCGTCCAGGTCGGGCAGGCGCGCTTGGCGGTGGTCGACCGCCAGCCGGCCCGTGCCGGCCTCGCCGGCGAGATGGGTCGATTCCGCCACCGACGCCTGCCCCGGCCCGTACATGGTCGACACCTGCAACAGGTGCGGCTCCGCCAACGGCCGTTTCGTCAAGTTCCGCTTCACGGTGGCGTACATGGCCCGCAGATCGGCGGTCACATACAGGTGGGTCTCCTCCGCGACGACAAACGATTCCTTGCCGCCGTCCTTGGACACGGCGTTGGCCGCCGACGGGCGGATCTCGCCCCCGCCGGGCAGGAACGTGCGGGTCAACCCCACATCCAGGCCGGAGAACTCGCCGCCGTGGGTCTCGGCGATCGTCTCCAGCTGCAAGCGGGCGGCGTTGTAGGCGGTGTCGGTGGCCTGACCCTCCTCGGTGGCCAGCACACGCACGAACGGGAACGTCACCCGCCGGCCCACCGGCGCCCGTCCCCGCCCCCACCGGTCGAACCGGCACGGCCCCAACGCCTCGAAACAGATCACCGTCCCCGCCAGATCCGTCTTCCGGCGACCCTTCGGCCTCGAGTACAGCGTCTCGTCGAACAGCCGGCGGCCCGAGCCGTCGAGGGCGTACATCCGCAGCAGCAGCCGGCACTCCTCGTCGTCGAGCTCGTACCGCTGGCCCTGCACGTCACCGGGACCGTGGACCACCCACCGTTCGATCCACTCGATCGCCACCCACCCCAGCGACGGCCGCTGCCCCACCGGATCAGGACGCGTCCAGCGCCCGCAACACCCGCCGCCGGCGGGCCGAGCGCGGCGACGTCGACGACGGCCCGGACGCGACCGGGACGGCCGCCACCCCCTCCAGGTCGCCAGGGTCAGCCACCCGCCACCGCAGCTGCAACATCGCCTTCGGGTTCAACCCGTGGCGATCCTCGATCTGGCGCAGCTCGGCCGACAGCGGCGCGATGGCACTGTCGCCTTGCACCATCGCCTCGTACAGCCGGGCCGCGGCCCACAACGACATCCCCGACGGATCCCACATCACCGCCTGGGGCCGCCGCCACAACAGCCGCCACCAGTCCAGCGTCGCCGCGCTCCACGAACCGGGCGGCAAAACCGGAACCTTCACCCGCGGCTTGGGCGCCAGCACGATCCACCCGAACGCCGGCGCATGGGTGTTGCGGCGCTCCCCGTCCGGCTTCGGATACCGCCCCGCCAACCGGGCTAGACCCCCAGGAACGGCATTTCACACGCACCACGAGCGGCAGTGCGATCCGCTGTGGGTGTGTGACGTCGAGGGGGTCTCTCCCCACCCCAACGGACAGAAGTTGGATGGCAGCGACGCGATTGCAAGTTCGTCGGCGCTGCCGTCAGGATCGACGGGCACGCCGATGCTCGTGTCATGTCGGTGATGTTCGCGCACGGCGGCGGGCGGCGGCGGCTTCGACTTGGGTCTTGGCCTGATGGCAGGCGGGGCAGACGCCCCGCAGGTTGGCGTCGCTGTCGCCGCCGGCGGGGCTGATGTGGTCGACCTCGGCGGCGGTGACGGTGCAGCCGGGGCCGGCGATGCGGCAGGTCGGGTCCCGTTGCAGGATGCGAGCTCGGGTGTGTTGCCATCGGGCGGGCATGGTGCGGCCGTGCTGGCCTCGAGCCCAGCTGTCGGGCCGGGCGTGGACGGCGCACCGTCCTTGCGCGAGGGCGGGCTGAGGGCAGCCCGGTTCGGCGCACACGGTCGGCGCCCGCCGGCGGGTCAGAGCTGGTCGCCTTCGCTCACAGCTTGACCATGACGGCGATGAACACCAGGAGCAGCGCCAGCGTCACGACCCCCCACGCTTCTTTGCTCATGTCGCCTCCCGAGTTCGCTTCACGAGTGAGCGCACTCGACCAACTCGGTATCGGCGAAGAAGCGTACGCTCCGATATCCGGCGGGCCCGGAGACGGCCATCTCCGGCACCCGCCTAATCGGCACACGTCCGACACACCGGAGGTGCACCATGGCCCAGTCTGCCCCGCCCGGCGCCACCGTCTATCGGCTCTCGCTGGCCAAACTCCTCACCATCCACATCGCCCTGTGCTTCGTGATGGTCGGCTTCGTCACCCTGCCGGTGGCGTTGCTGCGCCGCTCCAAGACCCGCCTCGTGGTGACCGACCGGAACCTGAGCTTCACCACCGGTGTCACGTCGGTGACCACCAACGCCATTCCGTTGACCCGGGTCGACAACGTGCACACCGAACGCTCCGTGTGGGACCGCATGTTCGGCTGCGGCACGCTCGTCGTGTCGGCCGGCGGCGGCACACCGACACGCATCACCAATCTGGCCAACGTCGACAAGGCCCGAGCGGACATCGAGGCCCGAACCGACGCCGCCCACGCGCACGGCTAGCACCGACGCTACTGATGAAGAGGTGAAGGAGAATGGGGCCGCGTGAGCGACCGCACCCCGCATCAGCGCCAGGCCGACGACCTGCTCGACGCAGCCATCAGGCGCGTGGCCGACCTGGGCGCCGATGCCGACGCCGAGGCGCGGGACCTGGTCACCGACTGGCTCGTGGTCTACGCCGCCGTCCGCGCCGGCAGCGACGACGAGACGGTCTACGGGCTGGCCTTCCCGAACGGGCAGCTCCAGACCTACCGTGCCCTCGGCCTACTCGACGTCGCCCGCTGTCAACTGGAGCGCGAGGACGACTGAGCTGGCTGTTTCGGTGCGATGTCGTCGGCCAGCCGGTGCCGGTTGGTCGATGGGAATGGATCGACGCCGCGTCGCTCGCATTGAGCGAGGTACACGGCGCGCCATTCCTGGCGGTGTCTGGCCGCCACGATTCGAGCCGCCGCCTGGCGCGCCGCGTTCCGCTGACTGGATGCTTCGGCGCGATCGGGATGCTGTGCGCGGTATTCCCTCATGTACTCCGCTGACGCCGGCATCAGCTCCTCGAGGTGCCGGAACTTTTCGACTCGTTAGCCAAATACGCGAGCCCGTCGGCCAGTCGGGTGAGCGCGGCGGTCAGGTGTGCTGACGCTTCGAGCGCGGTTCGAGCCGCGTCGAGGTTGCCGTGTGGCGCGCAGAGGCCGCCATCGACGATGGCACGTTCGCATCCGGGGACGTTGCACAGCCCCCCTCCGCGATCGAAGTACGCGGCCGGTTTCACCCGTTCCCCTCAAGCGGTGTATCAGCGAACGCCTCCGGGAACCGGGCCCGCAGCGCGCACGTAGCTGCGATCCATGCCGCCAACGACGTCTCGGTCAACACCACCGACACCGGCAGAGCACCTTCGGGGGCCAGACCGCGAATCACATCCAGACGCAGCATGAGCGACACCTTGCCCGACGTCATCCCGTGCTCGCGCGCAGCGAGCCGCCACGTCACGTCGGGTAGGTGGATGATCTCCTCGTGACTGTCGGCCAGGTCGGGCCAGGCGTTGTCGCCCTCCAACGTCAAGACGATCACCGGCATCAGTGCTCTCCTCTGCTCGTGTCGTCACGATGGAGCTTCGGCCACAGCGGCTCGTCGCGCGACTTCCGCTCCCGTTCCCAGCGCACGTACTCCGACCAGTGCCGCCCGCACAACACCGCGAGACCGTCGTCGACGCCGCAGATAAAGCACCTCATCGACCACACCAGCACGGGCCGCGGCCAGGGTCATCCGAGGTCATGGGTGTTCCCCACCTGGCTCTGTGACAACGCCACGGAATGACGTACGCCGGTCCTCGTCGGTGGACAGTTCAGCGACGATGTACGGGTCATTTCCGGGGCCGTGGTTCGGTGCGTACGGGTGCTCGACTCGTCTGACGGTGGTGCCGCCAAGCTCGATCTCTAACTCGAAACGGAAGAACTCCATCGCCTCGTGCCGTTCGATAAGGAGGCATTGCTCAAACAGCCACCGCTGCCACGAACGTCGGTCGTACGAGGCGGGAGGTACTGGCATGTAGTGATGCACCCGGTATCGCTCGCCGTGGTCGGGATGATGGCTGTTGTAACCGAGGGTAAGAACGTCGAGCGTCAAACCTTCCGATCCCTGCCCCCGGTCGTGATCTTCGATCAGCCGGAACGTCCACCCCGGCCGGTACGAGATGCGCTCTACGAGAGTTTCCAGTTCGGCGGGCCACGGAGCTTGTTGCCAGAACAGCCTGGGGTTCGGTTGCAGGTCATCCGAGGTCATGTCGTCACGCCCTCGGCGATGTCGAGACGTATCAACTCGACGGACACCCACCCGTCCTGTTCGGGCTGCGTCTGGATCGCGTACCCGCCGTTCATCGCGATCAGGTCCACCTGCGGAAGCGACGACGTCCGCACGGGCAGCTGGAGCAGGGCGGGCTTTTCGAACTGCAAGCGGGCCGCTAAGTGGCCGCACTCGTATCCGGCGACGAACGCTTGATCGTCGTACGGGCCGCCATTCGACACGCAGACGACGAATGGCATCACAAGTCCGACCTCGACGTCGCCGCGGTCATCCGAGGTCATGCGTGCCCGCCTTCATCGATCGATGCTTCACCGCTCGGCTCATCTCCGCTCAGGATGGCGTCGGCGTAGGACTCGGCCGTGTAACCCGAGTCGTAGTCCTGATTGCGGAGGACCCGTAACCCTTCACGCAAGCGGCCGTTCTCCTTGCGGTCATCGGAGGTCACACAGTTGCTCATGACACGGAACCGTCGTCCTGTTCTCGTCGGATCATCCAGACGTAAGCAGTGAATCCAGTAAGGCCACCGACGATGGCACCGACGATCGCAGAACTGATGACACACGTCATGGCACGGAACCGTCGTTGTCGCTCTGACCGAATGGACATGCTGGGCAGTACGGAGCGAACACGTCTTCGGGTGGGTTGTCGCTCCCCAGCCAGTTCTGTTGCAATGTTCCAATCTTGTGCTTCTTCATCGGTGTGCCGCAGATCGGGCATGGTGAGAAGGTCTGGTGGGCGCTTATGGCACGGACCCGTCGATCTGTTCGGGTGGCGGGAATGTTGCGTGCCACAACTCGTGATTCAGGCCGACATTCGAGGTCATGGACGCCTTCCGGGAGCGTACGGGCGATCTTGCAAAACCTCGATGAGCCAGTCAGCGGCCCAGTCGTACATGTACTGGCAGACGACTGACTCTCTCCATCCTTCGTCGCAGACGATGAAATAGAGCTGCGTCGCCCAGTCGTCGCCGTGAGACACCTTCTTGTAGACAGGCGACACTTCGCTCCCCGCCGTCGGTGCGGTGGCTGCAACTGGCGACGATTCAGTTGTCAGTCTTCGGATTACTCGCTCGATGTGTTGCCGCTTCTGTTCAGGCGTCAGCATCATGCGTGTCTCGGTGAACTCGGGGAAGTACGGAACAGTTCCGAACTCTTGATCTTGGATCGGGTCATCCGAGGTCATGCGTGCCCGATCCGTTGCACGATGAGCACGGATACACGTCCTCGTATGGAACGAATCGCGTCACTCTGCCTGTCCCTCGACAGAACGGGCAGTATCCCGCCGCCATCGCCTCAGATGGCTTGCCGTCGAATGGCTCAGCCAGTGGCTGCGGGTCATCCGAGGTCATGCGTGTTCCCCCTCGGTTGCGTCGATCTTCCCGGCGTCGAGACCGACCCGGTAGTTGTGTTCAAGGTTGATCCAGAACCCCATCGGGATTTGCGTGCAGCGGGCGAGAGCGAGCGCGTGTTCGTTCGTGAGCGGCTTGCGGTCGAGCACGTCTTGAAGCAGCGCAGCGACATACGCCTTGTACTCCTGGCCCACACACGCAGCCGCTATGCGAGCGTCCAGACCGTTGGCATCGAGCCATTCCTGGAGAGACGCTGCGGGAGCGACAACCCAGTCCGGGTCGAAGGCGTACACCTTGCGGTGTGTGCGGCGTTTCGCTATCGGGCGGTCATCCGAGGTCATGCGTTTTCCCCTTGTGGCATCCAGACGGCATGCAACGGCAGCAACGGCGGCAGCAGGGGAACGCAGAGCCACAAGTCGAACGTCCACGGATAGTCACGTCGCCAGAACACGCCGACCCAACAGTCCTGCCATTCGACGCGAGCGAACCATCGAACGGGTCATTGCTCGCGCACCGCGGCGATTACCGCTTGACGGATGCGATCGCGAGCGACAGCGGCCAGGTCGGAGGTCAGGTCGCCTCGATCGCCTCCCTGCCGGATCGGAGCGGGTGACGGGCCGAGGTCGGCGGGGATGCCGTAGCGGGTGAGCACGGCGTCGAGCGCCATTTCCAGCTCGCTGTCGGTCGGGTCGTACCTCGCCTCGGCCCGCTCGGCCTCCAGCGCGAGGCGGTCGAGGGCGTCGATGGCTGCGCCCATCGACGCGAGGGCGCGCCACAGCGCCTGGCGGGCCTCGTCGAGCGGCGTGGTCAGGCCGGGCTGGTCGCTCATGGCGTGCGGTGCCCGGTCCAGTCGTGGCACGCGCCGCAGTAGCCCTCTTCCACGTCGTCGCGGTTGTAGGACGTACGGCCACAGCGCGGGCAGGTGAACGACGGCGGCAGCGGCACGTCGGCCATGGCCGCGTCGCGGTCGGCGCGCGCCTGCTCGTAGTCGAGGACGGTGTCGACCGGCTGCCGGAGTTCTCGCGAGGATTCACCGTCCCGCATCCCTACAACGGGGTGGCGCCGCCATTCGCCGGCGTCGGGGCAAGTCGCGAAGTGGGACACGTACCGGAACTCGGGCGGGTCGTCGGGTCGGGCGGCGCCAACGATCTCGGTGCCGTCGAGTTGCTGGCCGACGAACGCGAGGTTCCCGGCTGCAGAGGGTGCGGCGTCGAGTGGTATGCGTTTGCCGGTCTCGGTGACGGCCCAAATGAGCGGCGCCCGGCACGAGCGGCACTCAGGAGGGGAGCGGAGGAGGGCGAGGCCGGCGAGGATGCCGAGCTCGGCGATGATGAACCATCCTTGGGTTTCGGTCACGAACTCAGCGGCGACGGTCACGTTCCACGCTCCACAGGTAGGCGACGACGGCGAGGCTGATGCCGCACAGCACGGCGAACGTCACCGGCGTCTGCCCCTCGAGCTCGAGGTGGCGCCTTGTCGGTGGCGGGTGGTGATGGACGGGTACAGCCGGTTCACCTTTTTCTCGACGGTCCGGTACGAACCGCTTGTCTTGGATTGCGCGGCGCGCGACAACGCATTGCGGGCTCGGGCTTTGGTGTCGAGCGGGTAGGCGTTGCGGCCTTTGCCGCCCACCCTCGACGACTTCGGATACGCAACCTTGGAGGCGGGCAGCGATTGGCGGCGGGCATTACGTATGGCCATGGTCAGTCTCCTTCGGTGAACATGCGCGGTTGCTGACAGGGCATGAGGCCGTGCCGGTTGCGGCGGCGCCAGAGCGCCTGCCAGATGCCGAAATCGTGGGGGTCCATCTCGCCTTTGGCCTGATTGCAGGTGTTGCAACACCAGCGGGTGTTGACCCCGTAGAACGGTGGGTGTTGGGGGTCGAAGATGTCGAGCGTGACGTCGGCGCGGTTTAGGTAGGGCCGGCCGCAGTAGGAACACGTGCTCGACAGAGCACCTTGGATGTCGCGGGCCATCCGCTCATACTCGAATCCGAAGTGTCGTGCGAAGCGGCTCACGTCCGCTATGGCAACGGCTTGGGTGGCGAGACGACGATGCGAGCCAAGGTGATCCGTGAGCTGATTGATGAGATTCGGGCGCTCTGCGGCGAGCTGGCGACGACATCGCGCGATTCCCACTCGCCCACTCGCCACCGCTGCTCGTAGAGGTCATCCTGGTCGACAGGGATCCTTGGGGGTGAGGACACGGGCGGCGTCGGTGCTTGCTATCCGCGATAGGGGGCGAGAGACTGCGCAGATGGAGCGGCGCCGAACAGTCACCAAGATGCGTGACGTCGGCGCGGTTTAGGTAGGGCCGGCCGCAGTAGGAACACGTGCTCGACAGAGCACCTTGGATGTCGCGGGCCATCCGCTCATACTCGAAACGTCAGGTAGTGGTGACGGGTAGTTGACCTGGCCTTGTGCAAATCCCGGTCGATGTCCTCGCTCTTTCGGTTGCTCCGTTCCTCGATGGAACAGAGTCGACACTTCGGTTTGAGTCCGGAAACCAGCCGCTTTCCGGAACCGCGATTCGGGTCACGATAGAAAGCGACCCGAACCTCGTCACCGCAGTAGGTCGTCGTACACCAGTTGCAGCGGTACTGGTCGGGATAGGAGAACGGCGGGGGCTCGAGCCGCGGTACCTCGGGGAACAGCTCCTCCATTGTCACCGTGCGCCACCGTGTCGGGCACCGCGCAGCGCGGCGCCCTTGGCTGTGCGTGCTCCGTTGACTCCTGCCATGCCCCGCTCGACGTCTTTGGCGCCGATTGACGTGTCCGGGGGTGGCGGCGCGCTCCTTACCAATTCCTTCAATTCCTTCTGGGGGCCACAGTGACCGGGGTTCGATGCAGATTTGGCCGGGGTTCGCGTCGAATGTGACCGGGGTGCCACTGTGGCCGGGGGGTCAGGGTGGCCGGGGTCGGCGGCGGTGATGCGGTAGACGGTGGTGGCGCCGTCGCGGGTCTTGGACACCACGTCACCGAACGCCTCCAGCTCACGGAGCGCGCGCCGCACGGTGCGCTCGCTGCAGCCCGTCTCGGTCACGAGCCGGCCGACCGCGGGCCACGCTTCACCGTTGCGGTTGGCGTGCAGGGTGAGGGCGATGAACACGAAACGGGCCGGCATCGACAGCTGCGTGGCTGCCAGCCAGGAGCGCAGGTCATCCCGCTTCACCGCGTGTCATCGATCGCGAGCGCGCGCCCGAGATCCTCGAGCGCGCTCGCGAGAACAGCGAGCCGCGCCGTCGCCATCTCGGACGCCTCGAGCGCGGCGCGCGCAGCTTGGACCGTGGCGTCGGAGCTCACCGCGGTCCGGCCGGCGCTTCATCCGCTGGCGAAGGGCTGACAGGGGGTTCGGCGCCGGCCGGAGCGGTCTCCGACGCCGAGGAGGCGACTGTCGTGAGATCTCCGAATGGTTCGGGTCCCACTATGGCGCTGGAGCTGCCGGCGGGTAGGTCATCGAGGACGATGTCGCCGGCGTCGGGGACGGCGATCTTGTCGTCGGCGGTGAAGGCGTCGGTGAGCTCGGGTGATTGGGGCAGCCAACGGCGCATCTCGAGCACGACGCTCTTGAGGGCGGCGGCGTCGTAGGACTTGGTCCACATCAGCCCGTCCGGCTGCTTGCTGAACTTGCGGTGGTATTCGACGCCTTCGCGGTCCAACACGTGGACGGTCTGTTGGCGGTCGGGCCAGGTGATGAGCACGTACCAGGCGACGGCGTCGCCGCCACGGGGCCGGCCGTTGGACACCGCGGGCCGGTGCCGGAGCGGCTGGGTGGTGCGGCCGTAGTCGATGGCGAAGTCGTCGTTCGGGTAGACGGCGCGGCCGTCGAAGTGGGCGCCCGGTATGGCGCGCCGGCACAGTTCGATGACGCCGCCGTAGCCGAGCTGCCATTGCGCCTGGTTGTGGTAGTGGCCGCTCTTGTCCTTGATCCGGTACGGCAGGATCCAGCACAGGTTGCGGGCGTCGTTGGGTTCGAGGCCGAGCTGGGCCGCTTTGAGGGCGGCGCCGACGACGGTGGCCTGTTCGCAGCCCAACAGTTCGGGGACGGCCCGGCAGGCGTTCCCGACGGTGGCCACGAACCGTTCGACGGTGATGTGGGCGGGCAGCAGGTTCTCGATCACCGGCCGCCACTGCTCGAGGCTGCGGCGCAGCAGCTCGGTCGGTGTCGGGGTCGCCTGCTCTTCGCGTTGGGCTACCGCGCCTCTGACGGTCGTCGACTTCGCTGGTGGCATGAGCTCACACGTCCATCTCGATGATCGCCGGGTTCGGTTGCGGGCCGAGCTCGACGCAGTACCGGGCCGCGTTGGCGGCCCAACCCCACTGGAATCCGCTCAGCCCCAGCTCGCCGAGGTCGACACCACGCGCTTTGAGCACGTCGTAGAGGCCGACCGCGACCGTGTGTTCGCCCATGAGCTGGGAAGGGTCGCGGCCGGTGCGTTCGCTTTCGCCGCGGATCGTCGGCCAGTCGAACACGGTCTCGATTGGTGTCGAAGCCAGCTGGGGATCGGCGAGGAACGCTTCGAGGACACGACGCGCCGCCCAGCGGGCGCACGCCTCGTAGCCGTCGCCGTCGTCCTCGAACGGTGGTCCGGGCGCGGCGAGCAACCACCGCCGCATCTCGTCGGGATTGCGTTGCTCGTCCTCGGCCGGTTGCTCGGCGCCGCCGAGAATCGTGTCGAGCGCCCGGCGGGCGCTCACCCCCTGATGTGCTCCGTCGCTCATCGCTAGTTTCCCCCTTGTCCCTTCACCGGGTGCGCAGCACCCGGAACGGTTCGCTGGTGGCCCGGTGGCCGCACCGGGCGCACACGGTGGAGCGCTGCTGCGCCCGCCACGTCACGACCCGCCGGCCGTTGACGGTCCCCTCTTCGGCGTCGGCCAGCGCCGCTTTGATCAGGTTGGCGGCTTCGCGTTCTTCGCGTTCGGCTGCCGCTTTCGTCTCCCGGGCGTGGGCCCATTCGGCGAGGACGCCGCGCACGTTGTCGAGCGGCGCGGTTTTGCCTGGCGTCTCGGCCGGCCACACCGCGGCCAACGCGGTCGCGGTCGCCGTGGAGCCGTCCACTGGTGGTGGCTCGTGCTCGAGCACGTTCAAATGCCAGAACCGGTCGGCCGCCTGGATCAGCACGCCGATGTCGGCGGGGTCGCGGGCGAGCTCGTACACCTCGAGGCGGCGGCCGTGGAGCACCGCGAACCACACCTGCTCGAGTCCGGTGACGGCCATCTGCCACTGCGCCTGGGCCTGGTGGTGGACGGGGATCACGTCCCACCGTTTGCCGAACCGTTCGGTCTTGATCTCCAGCAGCCCGTCCGGGGCGGCCGGGTCGCCGACGAAGCCGTCGACGGTGCACCGCATCCACGGCAGGTCCGGTTCCATCAGCGCGGTCTGGACGCCGGTGCACGGCAGGCCGGTGCGGTCCTCGAACCATGGTGCGATCGCGAGCTCCAGCCAGTGGCCCGCTTCCATCACTTCGGTCGGTGACTGGGGGGGCAGCAGCCTGACCTTGTCGGCCCACACCGTCCACGGCGAGCCCCACGGGGACAGGCCGACGATGGCGGCGATGTCGGATGCGCCGATCCCCTCCTGGCGCCATTCCAGCCATTCGACGGGGTTGCGGGCCGGGTCCACGTCGACGAGGAGCGCGTTCATTCGCATCCCCGCTTCCAAACCGGGCCGACACGCCGGTAACGGCAGACACGGTGCCGTTCGGATCTCGGCGCATCGACACGAATGACCTTGCGGCAGTGGGTACACAGGCCGCCGTCGAGCACTCGGCGAGCCAGTGCCTCGGCGGCGAAGTCGGGACCGGGCTTGTCCTCGACCATGACGACCCGGCCGTCATAGCGCGCCTTGGCCCACCAGAGCGCCTTGTAGGCGGGCACGTTGTCGTCGAGGTAGCCGACTTCGAAATAGCGGGCGCCGGACCGGCCCAATACGTCCACCGCGGCAACGAGCATTTCGACATCGCTGCCTTCGGGTACGTCGACACCGAACACGCTGCCAGCCATCCGGGGACCGAGCTCGGCGAACGCCTGGCGGCCTTCGAACGACGCCGCCCACGCGTCCGATTCCTCCTTGGTGGCGTCCCATTCGCCGGCCACCACCCGTTCGGCCAGGTCTTTGCGGCCGTGCCCGATCAGGTCCTGGTAGAGCTGCGTCTCGGGCATGGCCAGCGGACTGCGGAAGTCGTCGTAGTCGCGGGCCGCGGCCACTATGCCGTCGGGCAGGCCCTCCGCTTCGAGCACGCGCGCCAGCCGTTCGCTGGTCGGGAGGTCAGCCTCCTCGGCGTTCACCGTGGAACCTCAAGTACGTGGCGGGCGGCGGCGGCCAAGTCCGACGCCAGGTCACCACGGTCGCCGTTCGGGAGGTTCAGCGGGATCTCGTGCCAGGCCAGGACCTCGTCGAGCGCGATTTCGAGCGCGACGTCGGGGTCCGGTGGGGGTGTCCCGGCGGGAGGGTCACCCATCACCGGACCCCGCGAGGGGCGTGCTGGTCGGTGTGGCCGGCATGGTCGATCCAGGCGTGGTCTTCCGACGGGTACAGCCGGGAGCGCCACCCGCACCGGCACAGCACGAAGAACCGGTCACCGCGGTTCGTAACCGCGGTACGCAGGCTGCCACGGTGATCCCCCCGCACCCTCCGCCACACGTCGCGCGGGTTCACTCGACGACCTCGACGTCGCCGCCGAACACGGCGAACACGCTGCGGGCGGCCTCCTCGACCGTCTGACGGTTGGCCGGGGTGTCGGCGTAGCCGGCGGCGACGAGCAGCTCGGGCACGACCAGGTGCAGCCCGCCCTCGCCGTCGTCGTACACCCCGGGCGCGAGCCGTTTCATGCGCCGCGCCGCAGCCGCAGCGGGCGAGCTCCGTTCGAGGTGTTGGCGTCCAGCCACGCTTCGACGTCGGTGCGCCGGTAGCGGAGATGGCCGCCCACCTTGATCACCGGCAACGGGGTGGCGCCGGCCCGGCGGGGATGGGCGCGCCACTGGCGGAGCGTGTGCACCGGGATCTGCAGCCAGTCGGCGACCTGGTCGATGGTGAGCAGCTGGTCGCCGCTCACCGCACGTCGTCCGGGTACGGGAACAGCACGGCAATGGGGACCTCGAGCACTCGGGCGAGGGCGATGCGGTGCGCCTCGGTCGGCAGCCGCTTGCCGAGCTCAAACCGGGAGATCACCGTCTGGGGAACCTCGCGGCGCAATTGCTCGGAGAGTCGTTCGGCCAGTTCCGTCTGGCTGAGGCCCTTGAACTTTCGGAACCGAGTGATGCGCCTGCCCCATTCCTCAAGGTCGGGTTCTACGGGCGCCGCCGCCGCGTGCGTGGTCTTGCTCACCGTGGCCCCTTTTCCGTCAATGCCTCAGAACGACCTCAAACTAGAACCGGATGGTGAATGGAGGAAGAGGCGTGGCCGAAATAGGTTGCTGGTGTTCTATTGGCGGGGTAGGAGTTCCGGGGTCAGATGGTGCGTCGAGGCAAGGAACCTGCCGCCGACGCGCCGTTTGCGCGTCTCGGCGCCGCTTTGCGCGCCCGCCGCGAGCAGCTCGGCCTGACCCAGGAGAAGCTGGCCGTCCAGACGGGAATCAAGCAGACCCAGATTTCGGCCTTTGAACTGGGCAAACGGCTGCCGAGCGAGGAGCGGCAGCACACACTCCAGGAGACGTTCGGATGGCCGGAGGGCCGCATCGTCCGTCTTGCCGGCTTGGCCGAAGAGCCGTCGACGCTGGCCGACTTCCTCGAGGGAGACCCGCAGCTCACCCCGAAGGACCGCCGGACGATGGTCGGCCTCTACCGGCTGCTTGTAGAACAGAACGGCTCTACTAGCTGAATATGTCTCGTCAGCGGACGGAAATAGAACGCTGCTGTTCTATCAGGGGTAGGGTGGCCGGATGGCACACATTCAGAAGCGCCGGTTGCCGTCCGGCCGCATCACGTACCGGGCGCGCTACATCGACGACCAGGGCGACGAGCACAACCAGTCGTTCGACCGCGAGCGGGATGCGCAACGGTGGCTGGACGGCATCGTCGGCGACCTGGCCCGCGGCGTCTACATCGACCCGGACGCCGGCCGGCAGCCGCTCGGCGAGTTCGCCGACGTGGAATGGGCGCCGGCGCAGGATTGGAAGGGGTCGACCCAGGATGCGTGGCTGGCGGTGCGCGGCCGGCTCGAGCGCGTCGGGCTGGCGGGGATGCCGCTGGGGTCGATCGATCAGTTGACCTTGAAGGCGGTCCGGCAGCGGCTGCGCCGCCGAGTACGCCCACTCGACGACGAACAACACGATGGGGTGGATCTCGATGATCCTGCGGGCGGCGCACGTCAACGGCCGCATCGCCCGCAACCCGGCGGACGGCCTGGCGCCGCTGCGGGCCCGCGCCGGTGAACCGGACGGCAAGGTGCGACCGGCCGATGTGCCGACCACCAGCGAGGCGCTGGCGATCCTGGCCGGCGCGCCGGCGCCCTACCGGGCAGCGGTGGCGCTCGGGTTGGCCGGACTACGCAAAGGCGAGGTGCTCGGCCTGTCCGCCGACTGCATCGACATCGACGCCCGGCTGGTCACCATCGACCGGCAGCTGCAACGGGTCCACAACCGCGTCGTGCTCACGACGCCGAAGCGGGAGAAGAAGCGCACCATCGAGCTGCCGCCCCAGGTGGCGTTCGAGGTGCGCCGCCACTTGCGCGACCACCACGACCCGACCCGGCTGTTCGACGGGACCGCGCTGCTCTTCCAAGGCCGAGTGGGGACCACGCCGATGATGCACCCCCACGACTTCTACGCACGTGCCTGGCGGCCCGCACTCCGAGCAGCCGGCCTGCCGCCGGACCGGTTCAAGTTCCATTCGCTGCGCCACTTCTGCGCCAGCTCGCTGCTGGCCGAAGGCGCCGACGTGGCCATGGTGGCCGGACACCTCGGCGACACAGTCGAGACCGTGAGCCGCACGTATGTGCATTGGCTGCGCGACAGCCGCCATGTCCCCGCCGCGGTCCTCGAGCGGGTGTTGGCGCCCGAGCAGACCGAGGCCGAAGCGCGGTGACCGTGTTCGTGTGTCCGCGGTGCGGCATCACCTCGTGGAACCCCAATGATGCCGCCAACGGCTATTGCGGGCGGTGCCATCGGTGGACAGTTGAAGAACAGCCCGCGTTTCTGGCGCTGCCGCCCTTCACGCCAGCCGAAGGCGAGGTGATCCTGTCGGCCATCGCGCAGGCGATCAGCGGATACGAGTTCGTGCTCGAGGTGGCGCGCGCCACCGAGATCCGCGCCGGGGTGCGCCAACGGTTGCTGGTGCTGTACAGCTGCCGCACAGCGTTCGCTGAGGCGATCACGAACCACCATCCCGGCGTCGGCTGATGGACGCCAACCTCGACACTGTCAACGCCGAGCTGCTCGCGGTCCTTCGCCACGCCTGGGTTGTGTGCGAGCGTCTCGACGCCGATCCCATCTACCCTGGCGGTCCCCGTGCCGGCGTGAACCTGCCCGACCTGCTCAGCGGCGCGCTACGGGCGCTCGCGGCCGAGCTGGGAAGCACCGAGGCGCTCGTGCGTCACCGGCCGGGCAGTTGGGAAGCCGAACACGTGCGCGCGCTCGGCTACCTGCTCTAGGCGCTTCGGGCTTGACCGTGCAGGAGTTGGTCGACGCGTTGGTGGGACAGGCCCAGCAGGTTGCCGGCGTCGCGCAGGCTCAGTCCTTCCTTGTTGACGAGGATGTCGGCCGCTTCGTGGGTGACGCGGTTGACGGTGTCCTGGGCGTCGGCCAGCCACTGGCGGGCCTCGCCGAGCCGGTCGATGACGTCGGTGGCGGCGTCGAGGCCCTCGAACCGGTCGATGACGTCGTAGTGGCCGGGTTCGAGCTCGTACCACAGCTCGATGACTTCTTCGAGGTTGGTGTGGAGCGCGGCGATGGTGCGCCCGAAGGTGTGGGCCCGGGGTTCACCGGCGACGTGGCCGTACCAGACGTTGTCGGTGGCGTTGTGTTCGACGATGACCTCGAATGTGCGGTGGTTGGTTCGTGTGCTCACCAGTCGTCTCCGATGCAGTCGTGGAGGTGCCGCCGGATCGAGGCCAACGTTCCCCGGGGCAGATCCTTGGATCCGACGGGCACGGTGGTCTGACAGCCGCCGGGGCAGCGCACGATGACGTGCGAGCCTTTCTGGCGGACGACTGTGCATCCTTTGGCTTCGAGTCTGCGGATGATCTCCTTCCCACTCACACCCTACTGTCTATTACATTAGACAGTCAACTGTCAAGTACGATAGACAGCACGAGGGGGTGACGGAGTGGTTGTCCTCGAGCGCGCGCTAATGGCCGCGAGCGCGCGCTGTGTGACGGCCAGGTGACGGCCACGAGTCGGACATTTGGGATCCGGGCCTCGCGAAAGTGCTGGTCAGGGGGGTGGTGACGGTGAGTCGGCCTGTAAGCGGGATTCTGTGACTCGCCGCAGCGAGTTGGTGGCCATCCATCTGTGCGGCCCACCTGGGGATGTCGACCGGGCCGGCCATCCCGCATTCGGCCTTGCTCCGGGTGGGGGTTACCGAGCCGCCCGGGTCACCCCGGACGCTGGTGCGCTCTTACCGCACCGTTTCACCCTTGCCTGTGCGCCGCCGGCGAACCGGCACACGCCATCGGCGGTCTGCTCTCTGTTGCCCTGTACCGACAGGTCGCCCCGTCCTGGCTCTCACCAGCACCCTGCCCTGTGGAGTCCCGACTTTCCTCGACCCCTCCCACCGAAATGGCAGGTGCCGCGGCCACCCAGCCGGCTCACCGTCACGGCGAGTGTAACGGCATCTCGTTGAACGACAGCAGGACAGGGATCCCGTGGCGCGCGCCGATGCGGGTGATCGAACCCGGCGTCACGAACGAACGCCACGCGATCTCGTCGCCGACGCCGAGAGCCCACGCGACCGCGGCCTTCACCGGTGACACATGCGTGACCACGATGACATCGCGTTGGTCCATGTCGGGAAGGACCTCGGCGCACGCGGCCGCGACCCGGACACCCAACGAGCGGATCGACTCGCCGCCATGTGGCGCGAACGTCGAATCGGAACGCCACCGGGCCCATGTCTCCTCTGGCACGTCGACGATGGGCGTGCTTTCGTACTCGCCGTAGTCGAGTTCGACCCAGCGCTCGTCGATCTCGACCGGTCCCTCGCGGGCGATGAGCGAAGCGGACTCGCGCGCCCGTCGCAGCGGGCTACTGATGATCCGGGTCCCGCGGGGAAGCGGCGCGAGCGCGGCCGCGACCGCAGAGGCCTGGGCTCGTCCGGTGGCGTCGAGCGGCGGATCTGCCCGCCCGAGCAACAGACCTGATGCGTTCGCCTCCGTCCGGCCGTGGCGCACGACAATCAACACGAGCCAACTCTGGCATCAACCCGTCAGCCCACGCGGCAGGTGACCCGTTCGCACGAAACGCGCCCGCGCCCGCGCGTCGTCGAGTCCAAAGCGCCGCCACCCCCATACGATCGCCGCGACGCCGATCAACTCGAGGACGAACGAGACGGCGCCGCGGTCGAGCTCGGGGAGTCTGCCTTCGAACGACGTTCCGAACAATGGCCACCAGAACTGGTGGGCGTCGGTCCAGACACCGTCGAGAACAAGATGCACGAACATGCCAATCGGTATCCCGATCCACCGACGACGCACCAAGCGGCGCTGGCGCGTCGCCACCAGGACGATCACGAGCGCAGCGATCGACGCGAGCAACGTGTGCAGGAACCACTCGCCCCCGGTCACGCCGTCGGACAAGGGCAGTACGAGACCCAGCATCACCATCCGATAGTCGAGCCCAGGGCTCTGGAACACGAGCGCAACCAGAACCGTGCCCACACCGATGAACCAGAAGAACATCCTGCGAGAATCAGACCCGCACGAGCAGCCGGCCGCATTCGGTGCAGTGCACGAGGGCGTCGTCAGGCTCGTGACGGATCCGGTCGACGTCGACAGCCGAAAGCGCAAGATGACAGCCCTCGCAGCGGTTGCCGCTGAGGCGCGCGACGCCGATGCCGCCGAGCGCGCCCCGCAACGCCTCGTACTCTCTCAGCAGCTCCGCCGGGACGCCATCAACCGATCTTGAACGGTTCGCGACGACATCGGCCAGCTCCTCGTCGATCGCAGCCTCCGACTCCGCGATCGCGGCCGACAACATGACCGCCTCGGCATCGAGCGTGGTGCGCGCGGGTTGCCATCTCGGCCAAAGTCGCGTCCAGCGGCTCGGCTTGCTCCATCAGCTCGAGCTCCTGGTCCTCGAGTTGCCCCTTACGCCGCTGCAACGACGCGATCTCGTCCTGCAGTGCTGTCAGCTCGCGGGGGACGTTGACCGTTCCGGAGTAGAGCTTCTGGTCTGCGCCCTTCGCCTTCTCCGCGACCAGTGCGATCTCGTCCTCGAGCCGCTTCTCCGAGGCCGCGATGGTGTCTCGTTCACTTTGCACCTCGCCGGCGCCGGCTTCGAGCTCGGACAGCTTGGCGTTGCGATCTGCGAGCTCTGCCCGCTCGGGCAAGTGGTCACGCCGGTGACGCAGCTGGTCGGCGATCGTGTCGAGAGCTTGGACTTCCAGCAGCGCGTCGAGCGCAGCAGGCGTCATCGACCTCCCCCGCCGCCGTTGTTTCCATTGCCGTTGCCCCTGCCGTTCTGGTTGCCGGCACCCGGAGTCGCGGCCGGACCCGGTGAAGGCACGGTCGGGACCGCCGGCGCGAGCGGCGGTGTCGTGCGACTCCCGCCGGAGCGGGGAGACGTGGGCCTGAGGTTCTCGAACGGCATCGCCAGGAAGGAGGGTGGCGGCGACGGTCCGGGCGCCGGCCACCCCAACACCGGTAGACCATCCATCGCCTGCACCATGAAGTTGTGCCACACGAGTGCGGGAAACGTCCCACCGAACACGTTGATGCCGCCGACATTCTGCATGGGAACGACCGACTCGGGGCTGCCCATCCACACCGCTGTCGCAAGCTGCGGCGTGAAGCCGATGAACCATGCGTCGCCGTGCTCGTCGGTCGTCCCGGTCTTGCCGGCCGTGGGACGGCCACCCGGCAGCTGCGCCTGCGTACCGGTGCCGCTGGTGACGACAGCCTGCATCGCAACGGTTTCCTCGCGAGCCGACTGCGCCGACATCACACGCGTCGGGGTCGACGTGTGCTGGTAGATGACATTGTCGTTCGAGTCGGTGATCTTGTCGATGAAGTACGGAGGGTTGAAGACGCCATCGTTGCCGATTGCCGCGTAGGCGCCCGCCATCTCGAGCGGCGATACGTCGTTGACGCCGAGCGGGAACGACACGACGTTCTTCAACGGTGACGTCACGCCCATCTTGCGAGCCTGGTCGATGACCTTGTTGATACCGACGATCTGGCCGAGGCGCAAGAACGCGGAGTTGACCGAACTCGCCAGTTGCCTGATGAGACTCTGCGTTCCGCTCTCACCCTTCTGCGTGTACGGGTTCGGGGTGCCTTGAGGATTCGGGATCGTGCACGTGGAGCCGCTGATCGTGTCGGTCACATGGATGCCGTTCTCCAAGGCGGCTGCGAGTACGAACGCCTTCATCGAAGAGCCCGGTTGGCGAGTCGCCTGCATCGCGAGGTCGTACTTCCACTTGTCGAACCCGGGTCCGCCCACGAGGTTGCGAACCGCGCCCGTGGCCGGATCGACGCTGACCATGGCAATCGTGCCGAGGCAGTGACTGCCGCCGTCGTTGAGCGCGGGGCAGTCCCGTGCGACGTTGCGGGTGCCGCCGCTGATCACGAAGAGGCCGTTCGGGTCCTGTCCCGGCAACGTGCCATTGCGAGCTGCGATCGCTTTCAGCTGCAACGCAGGATCGAGCGTCGTGTAGATGCGGAGCCCACCCTCGAACACCGCGTTGTAACGCTCGGTGTAGTCGGAGCCGAGGTTGAACGACGGGTCGTCGAGCAGCAGTTGCTTCACCTGGTCGACGAAGTAGTCCTTCGGGGGCTCGACGATCTGCGACTGCGCAGTCGGCAACGGGGTGAAGTTGTAGAGATCGGCCTCGCCCTGTGACAGGTTGCCCGTTTCCACCAGACGCTCGAGCGTGAGGTGGCGGCGCTCGATCGCGAGCGCAGGGTTGGTGAACGGGTCGTAGTCGCGTGGATCGCGGATGAGTGACGCGAGCAACGCCGCCTCGGGCCAGTTGAGGTCGCCGACGTTCTTGCCGAAGTACAACTCTGCAGCGGCTTGGACACCATAGGCGCCGTTGCCGAAATAGACGGTGTTCAGATAGCGCTCGAGGATCTCGCTCTTCGACATCACCTGCTCGAGGCGCCACGCGAGCACGGCTTCCTGCGTCTTGCGCTCCAGGTCCCTCTTGGGAGCATGAAGCGCGTTCTTGATCAACTGCATCGTGATCGTCGATCCACCCTGTTGCACCTCGCCCTTCGACACGTTCGTGAACAAGGCGCGGAGGGTCGCTCGGAGATTGATGCCCTTGTGGCTGTAGAAGTTCTCGTCCTCGACTGCGAGAACAGCGGCCTGCACCGTGTGCGGTACCCGCGACAGCGGTACCGATGAACGGTTCTGATCGGCGAACAGGGTGGCTGAGACATTGCCGTTGCTGTCGTAGATGATGGATCGCTGAGGCAGCGCGTCGAGGTTGATCGGAGCTGCTACCCCGCGGTTCGCGGACCCGATGGTCGCGAGCTGCGGAACGAGCAGAAACGTGAGGGCCGAGCCGATCACCGCGGCAGCTGCGCAGATGGCAACGAATCGGACGAGATAGCGCACTGTGGTCATGACGTTACTGGCGCGCTGCGCCCGTTCCGGGGCGCGCACGGTCAACTAGCTTCCGGGCCATGCCTCACCCACGGAAGTTCCGCTTCGGGATCCAGCTGTCCACAGCACCGTCCGGACAGGAGTGGGCTGCCCTCGCTCGCAAGGCGGAAGATCTCGGCTACAGCACGCTGTTCATGCCCGACCACTTCGGCGAGCAGCTCGCGCCCGTGCCCGCGTTGATGGCCGCGGCCGATGCCACCAAGGACCTCCGCCTCGGCGCACTCGTGTTCGACAACGACTTCAAGCACCCCGTGGTTCTGGCCAAGGAGATTGCCACCCTCGACGTGCTGTCCGGCGGACGCATCGAGTTCGGCATCGGCGCGGGCTGGCTCACGACCGACTACGAGCAGTCGGGCATCCCGAAGGAGCGCGACGGCGTCCGGATCGATCGCATGGTGGAGGCGGTGGAGATCTGCCGCGGCGCCTGGGCGGAAGGCTCATTCGACTTCAAGGGCGAGCACTACACGATCAGTGCCTACAACGCGTCGCCGAAGCCGCTCCAGCAGCCGCACCCACCGATCCTCATCGGAGGCGGCGGCCCCAAGGTGTTGCGCATTGCTGCGCAAGAAGCCGACATCGTCGGCATCAATCCGCGTCTGACCGCTGGCGTGGTCACCGCCGAAGCGGGACAGGACGCGCGCGCCGAGATGGTGGACGAGAAGGCGCAGTGGGTGAAGGACGCGGTGGGCGACCGCTACGACGATCTCGAGTTCAACATCCTCGTGTTCTTCAGCACGATCACCGACGACGCCCGCGGCATGGCCGAGGGCCTGGCCGGGGCTTTCAGCATCACGCCCGATGAGGTGCTCGAAGTGCCCTACGCGTGGTTCGGCACGGTCGGAGAGATCTGCGACAAGCTCCGAGCGGCTCGAGAGCGGTGGGGCGTCTCGTACTTCGTCCTGCAGGGCGACGCCATGGAGGGCATGGCCCCCGTCGTCGCTGAGCTCGCCGGTACGTGATCTCCGAGACAGTGGTTGAATCTCGACGCCGTTGAGCTGCTGGTCGTGCGGTTGCCACTCGTGCGGCCGTTCGTCACCGTGCATGGTGCGACGTCTCAGCGTGAGGTGCTGCTCGTGCACGTCGTGGGTGAAGACACCGAAGGCTGGGGCGAGTGTGGCGCGGACATCACGCCGGACTACTGGTGGGAGACGGTGTCGACCGCGCAAGGTGTGCTCCCCGCAATCGCTCGCGGGGAAGCAGTTGCCGGTCATCCCATGGCGCACGCGGCGTTCGAGACAGCAGTGCTCGACGCCGAACTTCACCGCACGGATACCTCGCTGGCGGCACACCTGGGCGCCACGCGCGACCGTGTCATCGCAACCGCGACCGCCGGCTTCGTCGACGACGTCGAACCGTTCCTGGCCGCCGGCTACCGGTCGATCAAGGTGAAGGTCTCGCCGGACCGCTCGTTGTCGTCTCGTCCTGCGCCGGAAGATGTCTCGGTGCAGGTCGACGCCAACGGCAGCTATGCGACCGAACCCGGCCGTGTAGTGGCCTTCGACGACCTCGGGCTCCTCGCCGTCGAGCAGCCGCTGGCCCCGGAGGACCTCGAAGGCCACGCCACTCTGGCGCGCGAGCTGGTCACACCGGTGTGCCTGGACGAGTCGGTGACGTCACTCCGTCGGCTCGACGCTGTGATCGCGATGCGTGCGGCAGACGGAGTGACGATCAAACCGGCGCGCCTCGGAGGGATCGCCGCGGCGCGGGCGGCGCACGATCGGTGCGTGGAAGCCGGGCTGGCGGCCAAGGTCGGCGGCCTGCTGGAGACAGGCATCGGGCGCGCCGCCGCACTTGCCGTTGCCGCGCTGCCCGGGTTCGTGTGGCCCGCCGACCTGTCGGCGTCCGACCGGTACTGGCGCGAGGACATCACCGAGCCGTTCGAGCTCGACCCGGACGGCTGCCTCGCGGTGCCGTCCGGACCCGGCCTTGGCGTCACCGTGCGGGCGGACGTGATCCGTGCGGCAACGGTGTGGCGCGAGCGCATCGTGCTCTGAACAGTGTTGAGCGTCGGCAACCGTCGCCGGCGCCGTAGCCTTTCCCCATGCTCTTTCGCAACAAGACGGCCATGGTGAGCGAGACGGACGCGTTGCCGGGACGTTCGCATCGTGCCTTCTCTGTCCCCGACCGGCACTTCGTGAACGGTCACCCACTCGAAGGGCCCTTCCCCGAGGGTCTCGAGCAAGCGGTGTTCGGGCTCGGCTGTTTCTGGGGAGCCGAACGGAAGTTCTGGGAGACGCCCGGCGTCTACACGACGGCCGTCGGGTATGCGGGCGGCTACACACCGAACCCGACCTATGAAGAGGTGTGCTCGGGACGGACTGGCCACGCCGAAGTCGTGCTGGTCGTCTACGACCCGGCCAAAGTGAGCTACGAGCAGTTGCTCAAGGTCTTCTGGGAGGAACACGATCCCACGCAAGGCATGCAGCAAGGCAACGATGTCGGCACCCAGTACCGCTCCACGATCTACACGTTCGACGCGGCGCAACGAGCGGCCGCTGAGGCGAGCCGCGATATGTACGCGGCGCGCTTGCGCGATTCCGGGTACGGCGACATCACCACCGAGATCGCGGACGAAGGCGACTTCTACTACGCCGAGGACTACCACCAGCAGTACCTCGCCAAGAATCCCAACGGGTACTGCGGGATCGGCGGGACCGGCGTCAGCTGCCCGGTCGGGGTCCTTCCGGGGGCCTGACCTGGGCCGCGTGAGCAGTCCCGCGGACATCGACGTGACCGCGTCGGGAGTCTGCCGTGTCCGCAGACTCCCAACGGTGGCTCACCGCGATCGGGCTGCCGCCTTGGCGACGCGACGGCCGGTCATCGACAGCAGGTAGCCAGCGCCGAGCAACCCGATACCGAGGTAGAGCAACTCGGCGCGGAAGCCGGTGCGAGCCAGCCCCTGCGTACCATTACCAGTACCCGTCCCAGGCGTGGTCGGACCGGTCGTCGTCGTGGTGGACAGCGGCGGGAGCTGGAGAAGTGTCGTAGCTGGATCGGTGGTGGCGTTCACGGCCACGCCGGGCGTTGATTCGCCTGGCGCGATCCAGTCCACCGCGATCGACGAGCCCGAGCCGATGAGCGCGGCCGTGACGTCCAGCGTGAAAGTCTGGTCGAGCGCACACGGGGCCGTTCCCGCGTCCGCGGCCCGAATGGGCTCAGAACCTTCCCCGACCGCAGCGGACTGAACGCCCAAATCGCCCTTATCGCTCCGCCCTCACCGTCGATCGCAACCTCGGTCGAATGGCCGCAATCGATCACGACTGACCTCACGGCTCGCCGTTCGATCAAGCGTGACCGTGCCACACGACCGAAGGGCACCGCTCCGGCGATCCGCAGACGCGACAGGTGGCCATCAGCCCGAGCGAGGCGCAGGTCCAGCACCGCGCGAATGCGGCTGTTCAGGTGTCGGGGTCGAGTTCGTTCGCGCGCTCGTCGAGCGTGTGCGCCGAGGTGTTCTGTTCCGTCGCCTCGAGCCTCTGCTGCTCGCGTCGAGCGCGCGCTGCTCGCTCCTCCGCCCGCGCCGCTTCTCGTTCTGCTTCGAAGTGGCTCATGGTGGCCATCTCGCGATGTTGCGCAGCCAGCTCACGGCGCTCATCGAGCTTGCGCCGCTGGCGCCGGCGCCACGCGACGTACACGAGGATGGCAGCGACCACGACGAGCACGTTGATGGCGATGACGACGGCGACATCCATGGTCAACGAACACTCCCTCCGGTCGTCATCTCGACACCTTGGCCCAAGGCAACCCCGGTGTCACGGAACGGTCCCTCTCGGCGCTTGTGCGCCGCCCCGCGTCCTGAGTCCACCCCCGTCGCGCACATTGTCGACTCACCTACCGATTCCGGTGGCTGAGTCGACACAGACGCGAGACCCGTTGACTCTGTGTCTGCTTGGCCACCGATCGCGTGGCCAGGTCGACACAGTCAGCACGGCGGCGAGGTCTGTGTCGGCTGACCCACGTGTTTCGGTGGCTGAGCCGACAATGTGCGCGCGTCGAGGGCTGCACGCGGCCCGCCGGCCCGGGCGATAGCGCGGGTCAGCGCGGGCGCGGATCTGCGACCTGGAGCGCCTTGATGACGTGGGGTTCGATCGGGAGCGGAGCGCAGCCGTGGTCGTGCCCGCAGACGAAATCGAATGCCGGCTGTGCTGCGCCGTGACAACCCGAGCAACTACCGCCGAAGCGATTCAGGACTTCGGCGCCACCACGCGACAGGATCTTCGTTCCGGTGGGTGAGACGTTCAGCGAGAAGAACTCCCAGTCGTTCGTGGCTGGGCTGAAGCCGGCGGCGCGCTTGACCATCGCCTCCTGCGGAACCAGTTGGATGATCGTGCCGACCGGGTACCGGCCGCCCCGCGGAGACCGAGCGACGGCGAGGGCCTCGTCCAGGTGTCCTCGCACGTTCGTGACGAAGTGATCGCCGACCGGCGTCATGATGTTGATGTTCGGAAAGTCGCCGGCCACCAGGTTCGCGTCCTCCGCGCTCGACGAGGCCGCGCTCGGTCCAGACGCCTCGGTGCCGTGTGAGCCGCAGGCTACGAACAGCAACGCCGTCGCTGCCAGCGTGCCGGCCCACATCGTCCCAGTCGTGCACACCGAGCGCCGACCGGCAGCCCGCGCACCGCCGGTCGGTGGTCCCCCCATACATCCCCCGTACGCATCAGCCTGCGGCACGGATTGCCCTCGGGCGTGAAGAACAATCGCTTTTCCGTTGATTTGCGCGTTCTCTTTGCAGACTGTCAGCAAGTTCGGAGGTTCGGTCTCCAGACTCGACCGAGAACATCCGCTCCCGGGAGCACAGATGAACGACGACGCAACGAGCGAGGAGCCGGTCAACACCGACGCGGTCGTGATGCCGGGATCCCCACCGTACGCGGCGCCGCACGAGCCGCCGTGGGCGTCACAGTGGCCGTCGCCCGCGTCGCCTCCTCCTCCGGCCGCACCACCCCCGCTGAGCGGTTGGCCGCCGCCGACGCCTGGTAAACGGCGCGGATCGGCCCCCCGCGCCGTCGTGGCCGTGGTCGTCGTGCTTGCGCTGCTGTGCGCGGCGGTGGGCTACGGCGTCGGTAGCTCCTTGGCACGATCGAGCACGCAGAAGTCCGCGGCCACTGAATTGGCGCCGACGGCCTCGTCGAACGGCGGGTCCTCGACCGCGCCAGCGCTGCCATCGCCCTCGCCGAATGGCCCGCAGTCAGCAACCCTGAGCGCAGCCGACATCGCGCAGAGGGTCAACCCCTCCATCGTCGACATCAACGTGACGTTCACGTCCGGTCTGGGCGCGGGCACCGGCATCGTGCTCACGGCCAACGGCCTCGTGCTCACCAACAATCACGTGATCGCCAACGCGACGAAGATCCAAGCCCAGAGCGTCTCCAGTGGCGACAGTTGGAATGCCACCGTGCTCGGTTACAGCATCACCGACGACGTCGCTCTGTTGCAGCTGCAGGACGCATCCGGACTGACTCCCGTGAGCGTCGGCGACTCCGACCAGGTCAGGGCCGGCCAGCAGGTGGTGGCTTTGGGGAACGCGCTCGGACAGGGTGGAGCGCCTGCTGTCTCCCCGGGAACGGTGACACAACTGAGCCAGTCGATCGAAGTCTCGAACGAGGACGGATCGACGTCAATGCTGACCGACCTGATCGAGACCACCGCTCGTCTGCAGCCGGGTGACTCGGGAGGTCCGCTGGTCGACACCTCCGGCCTGGTCATAGGGATGAACGCGGCCGCGACGACCTCGCGAACGCGGCCGGACAGCGGACGATTCGTTCGCCATTCCCATCAACACCGCGCTCGATATCGCCCGCCAGATCGAGTCGGGGCGGGGCACCACCCGTATCCACGTCGGTGAGCGGGCACTGCTCGGGGTTCAAGCGGGCAACGGCCAGTCAGCGACGATCGCCCAGGTCGAGCCGGACAGCCCAGCGGCAAACGCGGGGCTCGCCCCCGGCGACACGATCACCTCGATCGACGGCCAGTCCATCAACTCGGTGAACGACATCATTGCTGCGCTCGACTCGCATCACCCGGGCGACAGTGTCACGGTCACCTGGCAGGACGGGTCAGGACAACGTCATCAAGCGAGCGTGAAGCTCATCGCCGGACCGCCCGCCTGAACAACGTCAGACGGTGACGGTCGCCTGGTGGGATTGATCGGACCGCTGCTTTTCCGAATCTTCCCCGGGTGCTGATGAGCGCCTGCCCGCAGGACGTACTCTCGTCGCCGGTATGGGGGGAGGGCGGCCTTTCGCGGTCGAAGAAGCGGTGGACGTAGACGCTCTGGAACCAGCGTCCACACGTGGATCCGCGCCGGCCAGCGACTTCGGGCGGATGAACCGGGAAACCAAGATCCGTCGAGCTCTCCTGTTGATTCTCACCGGAGCGTTCGCCCTCCGGCTGATCGTGTACCTGTTCGCGCTGCAAGACCCGATCCGGTTCTATACGACAGATGGTCGTGAGTACTGGACGCTCGGCCAGCACTTCGGTACAGCGTTCGGCAACAACCCTTCAGCCCTTTTCAATCTCGGCCTCAAACGCACGCCCGGGTACCCGGCGATGATCGCCGTGCTCACGTCGCTTACGGGTGACCGCGAGTCGGTTGTCACCTTTGTCCAGGTTCTCATGGGCGTCGCGACGGTCGCGTTGCTGTACCTCGTGGTGCGAGAACTGTGTGGTGTGCGGGCCGGGCTCATTGCCGCTGCGCTGCTGGCAGTCGACCCGATCTCGGTGGTCCTGCCGAGCTATCTCAAGCCCGAGACGCTGTTCACGCTTCTCCTCGTGGGCGGAACGCTCGTGCTCTTGCATGCCATTCGAGCCCGCAGCTGGATCCTGCTGTCCGCGGCTGGTTTTATCTTCGGCGCCTCCGTGCTCGTGCGCCCGGTGGCTCTGTACATCTGGATCCTTCTGATTCCGCTTGTGTGGCTGCTCAGTTCGCCGGAGCTCTGGCGCAAGCGACTGATCAACAGCGGCATCGTCATGCTGGCGTTCCTCGTGCCGGTCGGCGGTTGGATCGTGCGCAACGAGCGGACCACCGGTGTCGCGGTACTGAGCACGATCGAAGGACGAGATCTTCTTCGGTTCCGAGCATCGAACGCAGTGGCCTTCGATACCGGCATCCCGGTCCAGAAGGCTCGCCGCGAACTCATCGACAAGGTCGACCGCGAAACCAGAGGCAAGAACGCGGCCGAACACAGCCGAACGGAGACCTCTGAAGCGGTCCGGACCATGCTGGCTCACCCGATCGGCACCGCAGTCACGACCGCGCGCGGGTTCGCGCACCTTCTGCTCGGACCCGGTCGAGCCGAACTGTTTCGCGTCATCGGCTTGAAGCACCCGAACCGTGTCGGCGGGGTGCGTACGTTGGTGTTCGCGATCGAAGCCCTGCTGCTGTTGATCCTGCTCGTGGGCGCGGCGGCCGGAGCCTTGCTTGCGATCGCCCGTCGCAAGTGGCGCGTGCTCGCGATCGGAGGTGGCTTCGCGGCATACCTCGTAGTAATCGCGAGCAACGGCGCCGCATACTCCCGCTATCGCGCGCCCGCCGCGCCATACCTCGCGCTGCTTGCAGGCTTCGCGGGCGCTTGGCTCATCACGAACATCAGGGCAGGCAGACGAAGGCGATCCGCCCTGACACGGTGAAGCCGCCGTCGGCCGGCGGATGTCGTCACGGAGCCCTTTGCTGCTGAATCAGTTTGCCGACACATCGCCAGCGCGGGTCCGCCGCGCTCGGGAGCCATGGCGATTTGACGCCGAAGGCCCTGCCCCCCATCAGGGCCTTCGGCACGGCTCGGGCGGCAGAAGCCCGGCAGTGGGACGAGCACTGAACCGCACTTCCTCGAGGGGTTTCGGCGGCGCACCCCTCACCCGCCCAAGACAACGGCGGACGCCCACAGCCGATCTCCTGTTACCCAGCCATTTCGTCAGCCAAACACGTGATTCGGGCCAAGAGTCCTGCCCCCGCGCACTCGAGCGCCGCGAGCGCGGACGCTGATCCGGCGTGTGCAGGCGATCACGCCTTGCCCTTACATTCGGGAAGCCTCACGTCGGGGTTCAGGGAGCGGAGCACGGCCGTGGACGAGACGATGACCAATCTGGTGGAGGGACCCGGCCCGCTGTTGAGCGGGCGGGTCGCAGTCGTCACCGGTGGTGCAGGCGGAATCGGGGAGGCGACCTGCCGCCTGTTCGTGGAACACGGCGCGCGGGTAGCGACCGTCGACCTCGACGCCGAGCGCACGAAGGCGGTCGTGACCGAGCTCGGAGACGCCACCCTCGGCGTGGTCGCCGACGTCAGGACCGACGTCGAGCGCATCCGCGACGAAGTCCTCGGACATTTCGGGCGTGTCGACATACTCGTGAACAACGCCGGCCACTGGGTGCGCCAAGTCGGCGGCTTTCTCGACGAAGGCCCCGAACTGGCCGACCAACTCCATCAGATCAACTTCCTGCACGTCGTGCGCATGACGCAGGCGTTCTTGCCCGGCATGCTCGAGCGCAAGCGCGGCTCGATCGTGAACGTGTCGTCAGTCGAAGGCCTGCGCGGCTATCCCCCGGGCGTCATCTACGGCGCGTACAAGGCCGCAGTCGTGCAACTCACTCGGTCCCTCGGCGTTCAGCTCGGCAGTGCCGGCGTCCGAGTCAACGGCATCGGCCCCGACGTCACCGACTCGATCCAAGTCCCCTACGACAAAATCGTTCGGCCCGAACACGAGCACCTCTGGCCGCAATGGGTGCCCGTCGGCCGCATGGGCGTGCCGCGTGACCAAGCCCGCATCATCCTCTTCCTCGCATCGGACCTGTCGGCCTTCATCACGGGCCACACCATCCCGACCGATGGCGGAACGGCCGCAGCCGGCGGATGGTTCCGCTCGGCTCAGAGCACTGGCGGCCGGGTATGGACCAACCGGCCCATCGCCCCGTGAGCAGCGACGAGTCCATGGCGCCTTGCCCGCGGGAACGGTGTCGTCGCACAGCACCACCTTGACGTCGGTCCGGGCTATGACGGTCGCGAACCGCTGGTCTCTGAGCGCCTGCCATCTAGGGTCCGCCTGTGCTCGAGGCGTTCCTGTGGGGTGCGGTCGGCGCCTCAGCCCTCCTCGTCGGTGCCCTAGTGGCGTACGCGGCGACGCCGAGCCCGAGGGTCATCGCAGCCGCGATGGCGTTGGGCGCTGGCCTGCTGATCGGATCGGTCTCGTTCGAGCTAATCGATGAAGCGCTCAAGACGACGGACGTGGGACTGGTGGGTGTGTTCACCCTGGCCGGCGCGGCGACCTTCACCGTCGGGGCCTGGTGGCTGGAACGGCGAGGCGGCGGCGACCGCAAGGATGCTGAGGGCGCGCAGGCGTCAGGGTCGCCGCTGGCGATCGTGTTCGGCTCGGTCCTCGACGGTGTCCCCGAGTCGTTCGTGCTTGGCCTCACAGTGCTGCAAGGGGGCGTGAGCGTGGCGCTGCTGGTCGGCGTACTGCTCAGCAACCTGCCAGAAGGACTGTCGTCATCCAGCGGGTTGCGCATCGCAGGCTGGCCTCGGGAGCGCGTGGTGAATATGTGGCTGGTCGTGGTGGCGGTGTCGGCGCTGAGCGCCGCCGTTGGCTACGCGCTGCTCGACCCGACCCACGGTCGCACCGGCGCCTTCGCCCAGGGCTTCGCGGCTGGCGCGCTCTTGGCGATGATTGCGGACACCCTGTTGCCACAGGCCTACCAGGTCGAACACGCCCTCACCGGTTCACTGGTCGCGATCGGGTTCTCGGTCTCACTCGTGCTGTCGGCGATCTGACGGTGGCACCAGGCGATCATTGTGAGAGGCGTCGTGCAGTCGAGCTGGATGGGGATCGGCTTCTCGGGCCAGCGGGTGCCGTCGTTGTCGAAGACCGCGATCCGCTCGTGTGGGGCCACGTAGTTCGCACCGCCGTCCTCGCTCACGCGTCCGACGAAGTCGACGATGGCGCACGCGTCCGTGTGTCGTTCCACGAAGCCAAGTGTCCGCCGGTGTCGCCCATTACTCGCGCATCAACATGAGGACGGCTTCGCGCTCCATGTCGACGTCGGGCTCACCGCTGACGTCGATCGCGACGCGGTCGATCGTGCCGCCCCTGAATCCGTACGGCGGCTCGCCGGAGTAGTCCTCGGTGATCGCTTCGCCTGGGTCGCGGCCGACGTACAAGTTCGCCCCGGCGACCGCGAATGCGCCGAGCTGGCCCCTCGCCCACCTTGTGCTCTCCGTGATACAGCGACAGCGTCCCGGAAGCGCCGTCGCCGTCCATCCCGTCCGTTTCGAAGGCTGCGAGCTGAGGGTCTCCGCCTTCACGATCTTCGCCACACGGGCGCCACCCTTTCGGCAGCCAGCGGCGCACCACTTCGAGCCTGGATGAGCCGGCTCGGTCACAGCAGCTCGGCCGCGGCGATCCGTTACCAACACGTCTCGACGGCCAAGACGCGGCGATCGCGAAGTACCTCGACACGCTCGGAGCCGCTCGTGAAAGACCGACCATGACAGCGCGGGACAGCAAACGACCGTCGCGTGGGGCACGCGTAGGGCACGACACGTGAGTTCGGCCAACGATCTCGAGGAGCACCTCATTGCTGACCACACCCTCACGGGTGGGCGCGGAGAGACTCGAACTCCCGACCCCCTCCTTGTAAGGGAGGTGCTCTAGCCAGCTGAGCTACGCGCCCCGGAGCGTACGAGCGTAGAGGGCGTACGTGCCTCGACTGCCATGAAGGGGAGGCTCCCAGTCGATGGAAACGCAGATTCTAGGCTTGCCAAGGCAAGCGCTGACTGCCAGAAGTACCGGCGGAGGGTCGGGCCGGACACGGTCGACCTGACACAGCCAGTCTCCTTGTTGACGTCTCCCGACGGGTGAAACATCCGGACCGTCGCACTCCCTCGAGTCCGTCAGCGAGAGAAGCGAGAGAGAGGCAACCGGGCGGCTTCGAGTAAATCGAACCGGAACACCGTGGCTCCTCCGCCGGTCGTCGTGAGCGCTCGAGCAGGCGGAGGCAGGTGGCCGTCGCGTTCTGCGTGTTCGACCGCGACGCCGGGCACTTCGGCGACCTGATCGTCCTCGCTGCGCTGATCTCCCTGCATGACCCCACACTGCCCACGACTCCCACTGCGACTCGTTCAGATCGACACGTACCAGCCGCTCGGCAGCGCCTCTTCGAAGGCGAACGTGTGAGTTCCACCGCTACGGTCGAGATGCGTCCGGCCGCCGAGTCGATTGGAGCGCCCGATGTACCGAGTCCTTTCCACGAAACCGATGGTGTCGGTCGACGGTCACGTCGACGCCACCTACACCGACCGCACCGGCTGGTCCGAGGACCTGGGTGCGACGATCCTTGGGATCATGGTTGGCGACGATCGCTGCGGCCCCTTCATCGTGCTCAGCTACGTCGAACCAACCGAGGAGCAGATGCCGCTGTCCTTCGCTCACGCGCACGCGTCCGACAACTGGCGGATCTCGGTTCGGGGCACCACCAACATGGGGCGTGACACGTATGAGCAGGGTCAGTTCCGGTTCCACGACGGTGGTGTGCCGTACGCGAGCGACAACTTTGCCTGGGGTCCCGACGGGGGCTACGGGATCATCATGTTCGCCGATCGCAGGGGTTTCGCCATCCGGCCGGTGAAGGCAGAGATCGCCGAGCGGGTCACGCCGCAGCAGGAGGCCGCGGGTGCCTTCCTGGGTATCGACATGCGCGATCCGTGTCCCGGCGCCCCGGCGATCGCCACGACGATGGGTCCGACGACGCGGTCCCATCTCGACGGTGGCTTCGACGCGTCCGATGAGTGGGTCGAGATCGCCCCCGGCATCCGCATGGCGGCTGGCATCGCCGGCGAGCCGGCGTGTGGGCCGGTGCTTGTATTCCTGGACTGCGCTGCCGGCTGCGACGCCGTCCCGGCCCGCTCGATCGGCTCGGAGACGATCGTGGCTCCCGTGTTCGGATCGGTCGCTGCCGCCGACGCCACTCTGATCCAGGGCGACGTGCGTGTGGAGGAACGCGATGTCGAGCATCCGGCCCTCGTTGCCGGCCCCGACGGTGCACAGGTCGTCCTCATCTTCGCCGACAGGCGCGCTCTGCGCTCAGTCCTTGACGAAGGCACACTGGCCGGGACGCTGGGCGCCGCACTGTCGACGGTGCTCACCGAGCTCCAAGGCCAGCTCTCACTCGCTCGCTCTGCTTCGTGAACATCGCGAGCGCGCACGCACCGAGATGACTGGTGAAGCGCCGCTCTTGTCGGTGTTACCACGCGTCGAGCGGCGCGATTTGAGGCCCGAAAACAGCACCTATCGATTGGCTTCGCCGGCTATCGGGTGCCGTGCAGGAAGGTACGGATCTTGGCGACCACGCGGTCGTGGGCTTCCACGAGTGGGTGATGGCCGCACCCGTCGATACGAAGCTCCTCAACGTTCGGGATGGAATCGAGAAGGTAGGGCGCCGCTGCTGCGAACGGCGCATCGCGTGTCCCGTAAATGACCAGGGTCGGGCAACGTATTCGTTCCAAACGGTCGATGAGATCCACCGAGCCGGCCCCCTTCTGGAGGTACGGCGCGTTCTCGTTGTCGACGAACGTTTCCCGTAGCCGGACCGCCGCTCGGTACCGGGCTGCTCCCTCCTGCAAGGTGGCCATGATCCCGAAGCTGGCGAGCGTCTTGTCGGCACTCGGCCGCCTCCACCCCCACGTCACCGCGAACATCAACGCCCGGTACACGGTCTTGGCGAAGCGTGCCGGCCCCAGCACGCGCATCGTCGGCCACGCCATGCGCTTGGCGTCCCCCGACGGCGACGTCGAGATCAACACCAGCTTCGAACACGACCGTGGATGCCGCAGTGCGAACTGCAGCACGACCAGCCCGCCCATCGAGTGCGCGATCACACCGACGTGCTCATAGCCGAGCGCCCCGGTTAGTTCGTCGACGTCGTCGCCGAGGTGCTCGAACGTGTAGGTCGCGGGATCGGCTGATGACGAACGTCCGCTGCCCCTGTAGTCGAAGAACACCAACGTGAAGTCGCGGGCGACGGTCGCCAGGTCCTCGACCAAGTAGCGGTAGGTGGTGTTGGGACCTCCGCAACACACGACGACCGGCGGACCCGATCCCACAACCTCATATGAGATCGTCGCCCCGTCCCGGAGCGTTACGTCCCCCACGACGAGATCCTCGCATCAACCCTCGAGCGGCGAGAACGGCATGTCTGAGCGGGTGCAGAGCGGTTAGGTACGAGTGCGCCGCTGACCTGCCGTCGGTCCGCTCCCACGCCGCCGCTACGCTCGGCGCATGGGCCGGTCGGGCATGAAGCGCAAGGGGCGGCGTCACCTTCCGAAGGTTGGCTCGCCGGCCAACGTCGACTACGAGATCCACGAGCGGCGCAAGGACGCGCTCCACCCGTTCTCATCCGACCCCGACGCACGGCGCGGCCCCAGTTCGACGGTCGTCGCGATAGGCGTCTTCCTGATCGTGGTGATCGCGATCATCGCACTCATCGCCCTCACCGCCTGAGGCGCTGACGGGCTTCAAGGACGGGGACTCACGACGTGACGTGCGCTTCGCCTACGCGTACCTATTGCCCGCGCTGGACCGCCGTCGCCACCGCGCTCACCCGCACAGATCGTCGACGTCGATGGCGATTACCGGAATATCCGCGGTGATGGCGCGCAGATCATTGGAGTAACCCGTTCCGCACTGCAGTCCGGTCGCGTCGTGTTCCTTGGTCAGCGGCGACTCGGTTCCAGGAGTCCGACTCTCGGAAGTATGTGAGTTTGCCTACGACCATGCACTCAGCGAGATGCCGACAACAGCGGCGAAGGCCCTGACTCGACGGGGCCTCATGCCACCAACACGACCGCACGCAGCAAAGGGCTCAGCCGAGCCCTCGCACCACTCGGTAGGCGTCGTCTAACGCGTTCCGGGAACCCCCGACACTTCGCATCGTCAAGGACCCAACCTCTCGACGCCCAAGGCCCCGGCCTTCGAACGCATGCGCGGGATTGCCGGGTCTGTGCGCTGGTTGCTCGCGGCGAACCATCCGGAATCAACGAGCGCTCGTTACCGGATGGTCGCCTGATCTCACGACCATCCGGAAGCAGCACCTCTGTGCTCACCAAGTCGGTGCCATCGGGTGCCTACGGCGCGTCGTTATGGGCGGACGCGTCGTTAGATCGATGCGAGCGCGTAGCCGTCGTTCGGGTCGCCTTCGACGTCGGTCATTGAAGCGATGGTGCGCTTCGATCAGGCTGCATACGAGCTGAGATCGCGTGTGCGACGACCTTCGCGTCCTCTGCCATGCCGAACAGGGTGGAGGACTTCCGCTTCCGGAGGAAGTGTGTTCCCACGAAGTACAAGCCCGGGACCACTGTGCTCATCCCGTCGCGCTGGATCGGGAACCCCATGCCGTCGAACGCGTCGGGGAGCTCCACCCAGTCTCCGTAGGCCGGCCGGTAACCAGAGGTGAACACCACGCTCCCGAGCCCGCGCACACTGATCTCGTCCGGCGTCGCTGCCTTGAACGGTCGTGGCTCGGGAAGGTCAGGAGGATGGGAGCCGCCGTCCGCCGCGGTCTGTCTCAATAGGGTGCAGATGTCGGCGTAGCGGGCATCGCCCCAGGCCACCGATTCGCCGAGATCGTCCGCAAACCGGATCGAGCTCCCACAAGCGCCGAGCAAGCGCCCGGTCAAGCGCACGCCGTCGGCGAGGAGCGTCCGATAGTTCAGGTCTCTCCCGCGGTCACGGCCGGTGGTCTGGAAGTTCGCGGCTAGGCGGGCGAGCGGGCTCGGGAGATCGTCAAGGGTCTGTTCGAGGAACGGCGTCTCGACGAGCCACGAGACGATGTCTCGCCCTTCGACCTTGCGTGGTGCCCACCCAGCTTTGCCACAGGCGAGGGTCACGTCGCGGCCGCTGCGGTTCAGCTCATCGGCGATCTGGCATCCGGTCTGACCGCTCCCGACGACGAGAACGCCGCCACCGGGCAGCGCATCGGGGCTCGTGTAGTCGGCCGAGTCGATCACGAGAACCTCGGCAGGAAGCTCCGCATCCGGTGGGCGGTGGGGACGCTGGAACGCGCCGCTCGCGACCACGACCGCAGGGGTGCGCATCGCGCCCTCGGAGGTGTCCAGGACGAACCCCCCACCACGGTCCTCGCGGAGGGCCGTGACGTCGATCTGATCCAGGACCGGAGCCCCGAAGCCGTGTGCGTAGCGCTCCAGGTGGGCGACGACCTCGTCCCGAGACATGAAGCCGTCCGGGTCGTCGCCGGCGTACGCGCCGCCCGGCAGCTGCACGTACCAGTTCGGTGTCACGAGGCAGAAGCTGTCCCACCGGTCGCGCCAGCTCTGCCCGACGCGTCCGCGCTCTAACACGACGTGGTCGACCCCGACGCGCTGGAGCTCGTAGCTGACCGCCAGCCCGGCCGGACCCGCCCCCACAACGATGGTCGGCGCCATTTCTGTCGACATCGGACCCAGTATCAACGGTCAACGAGGCGGTGTCAGCGACTTGTGTTCCACTTGACCTCCTCGGTCAGTTTGGCTGGATCGAGGAGGACGATCCGATCTCGTTCTGTTCGAACGACACCGCCGTCGCGGAGCTGTCGCAACGTCCGAACCACGACCTCGCGGACCGTACCAACGGCAGCGGCAAGCTCTTGTTGCGTGATCCGCACGGCGAGCTCTCCGTTTGGTCCGCCGTTCACCTGCTGCGTCGAAGCGAGGTCGAGGAGCTGGCGCGCCACGCGCTGACGAACGGTCGCGAACGCCGTCCCCGGGATCTCATTGACAAAGCTGTGGGCCCGTTCGCTCAGCTCGACCAACAGCGCCCGCGCAACCCGCAGGTCGCGCTGCGACAGGGCCCGGACCTTCGCTGGCGACATCCTCACCAGCTGCGTGTCGACCAGCGCCTGCTTCGTCGCCGGTTCGGCGAACCCATCCGCGAACAGCGACATGGCACCCAGAAGCTCACCAGACCGGCAGTACCGGATAGTCATCGTTCGGCCGTCGGGAGCAGTCACGAAAACCCGAATCACGCCAGTGATGACGAGCTCCACGTACTGGCCCTCCTCAAGCGCCCGGTGAACGACCGATCCAGCACAAATCGAGGATCGGACAGCACCATCGAACAGCTCGTCGAGAACCCCAGACGGCAAATCCCTGAGATGCGAGGCACGCACCGCGTCACGGACATCCGGAGCCACCACCAAACGAAGATCCTCGCGGCGCCTCATCCGGGTGCGTCGGCCCGATCCACCCGCGTCGCCACCAGCACGCCCGCGCTGGACACGCAGAACGGGACGAGGAAGGTCACCGCGGACTTGACCCACACGACCGCGGTGCCGTCGCCTCGCAGCACAACATCGAGCTGGTTGATGGCGAACAGCACGGATCCGACCACGACCGCAATCGCGGTTGTCTTCCGCAGGTGCGGACGATACATCACCACCCGCACTGCCTCCGGCCACGTTGACCACGTAGGTGAGTCCATGTCTTCGAGTCCTTGATGTGTCAGCGTGCTACTACGACCCGTCGCCGAGCGACGACCCGCACCCACCATCCTGCACGACGTCCTGAACGTCGGCCAGGGCGCGCCATGCCGCCTGCAGAACCGCGCCATAGTCGGCGATCGGCGCGCGCGACCTCGCAGCCGCGTAGGTACAGATCGGGCGAGCAGATCGTCCTCGAGCCGCCGTTTGGAGACATCGTTCGACTGGGCGATCGACGGTCTTGTCGCGAAGCGAGTTGCGGCCTGCGGCGTTCGCCTCTAAGGGGCATTGTCCCGCTGCCGAGTTCCTTGACCGTGTGAGACTGGCTGGGTGCCAGTGGCGCTCTACGCAGGGTCCTTCGATCCCGTTCACCTTGGACACCTCGGGATCATCGAGCGTGTGGTGCCCATCTTTCAAGAAGTCGTCGTCGCCGTGGCCGCGAATCCGAAGAAAGCGGGCGGCATGTTCACCATCGATGAGCGCGTCCGCTTTTTGAGCAGAGCCACCGCTCACCTGCCAACGGTCAGGGCGCGGCATTTCGAGGGGCTAACGGTCGACTTGGCACGCGCCGAGGGAGCACACGTGCTGGTGCGCGCTGCGCACAAGGACACAGCCGATGAGTTGTCGATGGCGGCGATGAATCTGATCACCGCTGAGATCCCGACGATCGTGGTGCCGGGCGACCCGCAGACGCGAACAATCTCTTCCTCGTTGGTCCGCCAGCTTGTCGACGCCGGACAGATCGCAGCGGCTCAAGAGCTCGTGCCCGCTTGCGTGCGACAAGCGTTGGTCGAAGCAGCCGCGCCGACGTAACCCAGCCGGCGTTCGGTGATACGGGAGCTGTGTCTTTGGGAGCGCGTTATGAGGCAGGTCGCCGCTCGCTACGCGCCGTTAGGTGCTCGCGCATCTCGGCCGAACGCGGATATTCGGGGCGCGCGGATCGGCATCGCAGCCATCGTCGGTTCAGCCGAGATCGAGGCCGCCGTAGAGCGGGAACCTCTGGAGCAGGTCGCCGGCCCGCTTCCGGCCCGCGTCGATGACGGCGCGGTCGGCGTCGTAGCGGACCTTCGACGGCCCGGCGGTCGCCTGCGCAGGCGTGGCCGCGCTGAGGACCGTGGCCATGATGTCGGCCACCTCGTCCATCTCGTCAGCGCCCATCCCGAGCGTGGTGAGCGCTGGGGTGCCGATGCGGATCCCGCTCGTGTACCAGGCGCCGTTCGGGTCCGCCGGGATCGAGTTGCGGTTCGTCACGACGCCGGCGTCGAGGAGCGCCTGCTCCGCCTGCCGGCCGGTGAGGCCGTTGCTCGTTGCGACGTCGAGGAGTACGAGGTGGTTGTCCGTGCCGCCGGTGACGAGCGTGACACCGCGCTTCAGGAGCCCCTCGGCGAGGGACTTGGCGTTGTCCGCGATGGCCTGCGCGTACACGGCGAAGCTGGGCAGCCGGGCCTCGGCGAGGGCGACGGCTTTGGCCGCCATCACGTGCGGCATGGGCCCGCCGAGCACCATCGGGCAGCCCTTGTCCACGAGGTCGGCCAGCTCCGGCTGGCACAGCACCATCCCACCCCGTGGCCCCCGGAGTGACTTGTGCGTGGTGGTCGTGACGATGTGGGCGAAGGGCACGGGGTCCTCGTCGCCGGTGAACACGCGACCCGCCACCAGTCCTGCGAAGTGGGCCATGTCGACGAACAGCGCGGCGCCCACCTCGTCGGCGATCTCCCGCATGCGGCGGAAGTCCACGCGGACGCGGGTAGGCGGAGTACCCGGCGACCAGGACGAGCGGCTTGAACTCGCGCGCCTGAGCGAGGAGCGCGTCGTAGTCCAGGAGGCCGGTCTTGGAGTCGGTGCCGTAGCTGCGCTGGTCGAAGAGCTTGCCGGAGATGTTCGGCCGGAACCCGTGCGTGAGGTGGCCGCCAGCGTCGAGGGACATGCCGAGGGCGCGCTGGCTGCTGAGCTCCAGGCGGAGCTTGTTCCAGTCGGCGTCGGTGAGGTCGTTGACGTGCTTCGCGCCCAGGGCGTCGAGACCGGGCAGCTCGACGTGCTGCGCGAGGACCGCCCAGTAGGCGACGAGGTTCGCGTCGATGCCCGAGTGTGGCTGGACGTACGCGTGGGCGGCACCGAACAGCTCGCGGGCGTGCTCGACGGCCCGCGCCTCGACGACGTCGACGACCTCGCAGCCCGCGTAGAAGCGGTGGCCGATGGTGCCCTCGGCGTACTTGTCGGAGAACCAGTTCCCCATGGCGAGGAGCGTGGCCATCGAGGCGTAGTTCTCGGACGCGATGAGCTTCAGCTGGCTCCGCTGGTTCGCGAGCTCTCCACGGATAGCTCCGGAGATCACGGGGTCGACGGCCTCGATGACCGAGAGCGCGCCGCGGTGGGCGTCGTTGGCGGCAGCGGGGACGTCGTTCGGAGAGCCGGCCATGCAGGGCTCCTGGAGAGGGCGGCGGAGGGCCGATCCTAGAAGGGACGAGCGGGCGTACGATCTCTAATCCCCTCTTCGCCGCCCCGCCTGGCGCCCTAACGCGGCCAGTGCTTCGAATGCGGTTCGGTCGCTGTGCTTCGGCACCGATCGGTCTCGCCACGCGGGCGATGACGCACGGCAGCTGCGCCGACTCCGGCGACGGCCGCATGTCGCTCGATACGCGCCGATAGGTCGCGCTTCGGGGACGGTTGCGGCGAGCATTATGGGCGGGCGTTATCCAGCGCCCTCCAACGGCGACGTGTGGTCACGTCCCAGGTCGCTCGGAGGCGTTGCGCTCACTCTGGAGCATCGTGTTCTTCGAGCCAGGTGACGACATGGGGGCGATCGATGAATCGGGCCCAGGTCAACGGTGTCGCGTCGAAGTCCGGGTCTCGCGTTGTGAGGTCGGCGCCGTGATCGACGAGCTTGCGGAGAAGGTCGAGTTCGCCGGCGCCGGCGGCGGCGTGTGCTGGTGTCCGTCCGGTGGTGGCAGGACGGACACCGTGGTCGATCATCTCTTCGACGAGCGTCCACCGCCCGAAGCTGGCTGCGGTGCTGAGCAGCGCTGATGCGGTCTCGGGCCCCACGGATTCGATGTCGAGGAGGAGTGAGTGGTCGCCGCGGATCGCTCGCTCGGTGAGCGCATCGGTACTGATCGGCCTCTGCCACCGGTACAGGTCACGCAGTAGCGAGATCTCCGCGCCGTGGTGGATGAACTCGTCCAGCATGTGAAGGACATAGCCGGCCCGCGTGCTGTCGGTGTCCTCTCCGCCGACCGGACCGATGACCCCGGCGAGTCGTTCGTCGTTGGCGAGGGAGAGATGGGCATCCCACCGGTCGTGGGCTCGGTCGAGCTGATCGAGGGCGTCGGCTGCTGTCGCCGGGGGTGTGGAGTCGGGAGCATCCGGGCCGATGGGCTCACCTTGCGGTGGTACGTCGAGCAACCTCGGGGCGCGGTCCTCACCGTACATGTCGATCAGGTGCCAGAGGCGCCAAGCCAACGTGGTGAATGGGTCGGGATACACGATCGGCGCCCACTCTCCGAAGCGCGTGCCATCGGGCCATGCTCGTATCGACCAACACCCGGGCGCGGGCTCCCAGAGGTACTCGTCGTCGGTCAGGCCGTCGAGTCGCCGCCACGTGCGAACCCACACTGTGTCGGACAGTCGTTGCAGTTCCTCGCTCGCCGCAACCATCGAGGCGACTGTACGGAGCAGCACCGGCCCGCGCGCGGGCATTTGGCCGACCACGATCCTCGGCGAGCTTTGCTACACCAGGCGCTGCGATGAGAGCTGTTCCGCACGGTCGAGGTATTCGCGGAATCCCATCGCGTCTCCGACCGACCTGCTCTCCAGCGCGACCTCCACACAGCACGCGAACGTCCAGCCCGCGATCCGTCGCGCATCGAGATCCAGACGATCAGCAAAGAAGGCGACATGCTCCCGCGCGTCACGCAGGTCACACCGCGACAGATCGTGCCCAACGTCAAACGCGCGATCACCCAGCACCGGATACGGATCGATCGCCAACCATCCACGCTCCGAGAGCACAACGTTCCCCGGCCCCAGATCGCCGTGTAGCAACACCGTGTCCGTAGAAGATGAGGTCAGGGACGTGAACAGCTCGTCCGCGTGCGCGACGACGCCTCGATCCACCGGCCGCTCAAACCGACCGAACCAGTCCCACATCGTCTCGCGGGAGCGCTCCACCAACATCGCGAGTGGCTCGAACTCGTCCGCTGCAGGAGGCTCGACTGCGTGTAGCTCGGCGAGTACTGACGCAACGACTTCGGTCCCGGTCGCGACGTCGAGGTCATCACCGTTCGTGCCGGGCACGCACTGCTCGAGCAGCAAGACCTGACTCGCCTCGTCGGAGTCGAAAAGTCGCGCCGCTCCGCGACCCGCCCAGTGTTGCAGGCCCTTTGCCGTCCAGGGATTGCGATGACCCGGACACTCCACCTTCAACACCGCGTCGCTGCCGTCCGCTCGACGTACGGGAGCAACCCACCCGACGTTCCCGCCCGGCTCGAACGGGGCGCCCACCTGCAGCTGCCAGGCACTCGCCGCGTCAGCGACCAGACTCGGTAGTCGCGCCAGCCAGTCGCGTCCGACATCGCCGAACGCCGAGACGACGATGTGCGCCAACCGATCCGGAATTCGAAGCGCAGTCGTCATGCATCAGCCCCTTGGTCTGCCTAACTCGTTGACGGTCTTGACGCCAACCCGATTCGGCGATCTGTCGGGACGGCCAAGATGCGAGGGCGCACATAACCGCGGCAACGGCCAGCGCGACGAGCCGTTCCCGCTTGCCGTGTGACTGCCAAGGACGTGGTGACGGCCCGATCTTGGGAGCTGACGGACCGCCGGCCCGGGCGAACAGCTCGCCACCCGCACCGTCATGGTGAACGGGAATGCTCTCCTGCTCGCCGGGCACGCGTCGGAGGCGTCGCTCACCGACAGCCTTGCCTCACTTCGGCGGGGCATCTGGATCGCGGTTCCGTTGGCCAGCATGCTCGCCGCGTTGATGGCGGGTCTGGCGACCAGGCGTGCACTGCGGCCGGTCGGCGCCATCACGGACCTCGCAGCCACGATCGAAGACACGGCCGAGATGGGACGGGTGCCCGATCCCGATACCGGCGACGAGATCGAGCACCTCGCGACCACCGTCAACGAGATGCTCGCCCGCATCGAGCGATCGCGACGCACGCAACGCCAATTCACTTCCGATGCCGCCCACGAGCTTCGGACCCCTCTCATGGCGCTCCAGGGCGAGCTCGAACTCGCGGCCGGACACCCCGCCGAGATCGAGCCCGAGTTGCGCGATCGGCTCGAGACACTGAGCTACCGCCTCGCCGCCAGTGTCGACGATCTCGTGCTGCTAGCGACGCTGGACGAGGGCCGCCCGTCGCGCGCCACGACGGTCGATCTCCTCGACCTCCTCCGCGAGGAGGCCCTCGTTGTCGGCGCAGACCTCAGCGGCGCCAACACCACCGTCGTCGCCGATCCCGCGCTGCTTCGACGAGCACTGTCCAACCTGCTCGCCAACGCCACCCTTCATGCTCGAACCTGTGTGTCGACAAGCATCGAGCAGACAGGTGACCGCGTCTGGGTCCACGTCGACGACGATGGTCCCGGAATCGACCCCGACGAGCGTGTTCGCGTTTTCGAACGGTTCGCTCGGCTCGACGACGCCCGCACGAACGACCACGGTGGCGCCGGCCTCGGATTGGCCATCGTCGCCTCCGTGGCCCACGCGTCGGCTGGCGGCGTCAGCGCCTCAACGAGCCCAGCCGGCGGTGCCCGGCTGTCGCTCTGGCTTCCGAAAGCTCCGTGACATTCACTCGAGCGGAACGCCTCCAAGTCCGTGGTCGACGGTCGCCTCCGGCGGTGCCGCGATGAGCTGAGGGAATGCTTCCAGGCACGACCTCACCTCGATCCGCCCTTCTTGGCGGTGAAGCCTTTGTGGTCGCGCAACGCGACCGCTGCACTCAGCTGGCTGCGTTAGCGAGGCCCATCTCCCACCACAAGAAGTTTGTCGACTGATCGAGGATCTGTTGACGGTGCTGGGCGTACGGCACGTGGCAGGTCTCGTCCCAGGACTCGAGGAACGCGTCGAGCCCCTGAGCTGCCGCCGTGTAGATGGTCTGCGCCGCCCAATCGAAGGAGACGAGTGGGTCGGTCGTGCAATGGAAGTCGATGGCCGGGGCGTCGCCGGGCGAGATGGTGCCGACGACGAGCTGCGCACCGGACAGCGACACCGCCGCACTCACCCTTGCCGACGGGTCTTCGGAGCTCGAGTAGCCGACATTGAGCGCGGTGATCGCGCCAGCGGAAGAACCGCCGATCGCGATGCGGTTCGGGTCGATGCCGTAGGTCGCCGAATTGGTTCGGAGGAAACGCACCGCGGTCTGGGCATCAGCTGCAGCCTCTTCAATCGCCGCGACGCAGTTCGAAAAGGTTCCCGAGCAGCCTGGCGATTCGAGTCGATAGTCGATCGAAACGTTCACATATCCCTTCTTGGCGAACGTAGTCGCTTCGTCGACGATCTCGGGCGACGTTCTGTTGCCACAGCAGAACGAGCCGCCGTGGACCCACACGATCGCGGGGCGAGCACTAACGGTGTCGCCGGCGGGCCGGTACATGTCGAGCTGCAGAGTGACCATCTGGTTCTCAAGATTGACTGCGCTGCCGTAGGTCACATTGCTCGTCACGGTGACCGTGTTGAAGATGGAGTCGCGGACCTCACGGCCCCCGCGCCGGGCGGAACGAAGTTCGGCCAGTCGCATCCAGCGGCGACGATCACCAGCACAGTGACGAGGGACAGCAATCGGCGACTGAGCACGAGGTGATGCTCATGCCTTGAACAGCCGCGGTCAAGGAAATCGACAAGCCAGGCATGGACGGGAGTGTCCGGTAGCGACACCTTTGCGCTGTTGGTTACGGCGGATCACCGTGCCACGAGTTCGGTCAGGGGGGATCGTCATGTCGTCGAGCTGCCGGCCCCAGCGCTCAGCAGTCGGGGGCCGCAAGGGATTCACGGTCGCCAGCGAGGGCCGCCGCCGGTGGCTTGGTCGGTCTGAACGCAACGTGGTGACGATCCGTCCGCGTCGGCGACGTGGAGACTCCCCGACCGGATGAACGCGAGTCGTTGTCCGTCGGGTGAGATCGCTGGATTGGTGTCGCTGGCTCCCTCGGTGAGTTGGCGCTCGTCCCGGTCGTCGATACTGGTACTGAAGATCGCGCCGTCACGCGCGAACAAGACGCGCTGACCGTCGGGTGTGAAGGACGGCGCGTACTCGTAGCCGGGACCACCTGCGACGGTGGTGATCGCGCCACCTTCGACGGCAACGACCACGACGTCCTGGTTGTCACGTCCCGCTGCGGTCGTGAACACGACGATGCTGCCGTCGGGCGACCAGCGCGGGTCGCTGTCGATGCCCGACGTCTCGACGAGCGCGTGTGCGTCGGATCCGTCGCGACGGGCAACCCAGATGTCGCTTGTCGCGCCGTCCTGACCGCCCCACTGCACGAAGGCGATCCGCCCATCGGGTCCCCAATCCGGGTGGGTGACGTTCGTCAGCCCGGGTATCTGCGCTTCGCCGATGAACAACGCGCGCGCGCTTCCTCCACGTTGTTCGACGACGAGTACACGATCTCGGTGCCGTCAGGCGACCACGACGCACCGCCTGTGAGTCCGCCGCTCGTGACAACCGTCTGGAGTTGGCCTGTGCCGTTGACGATCTCGACCAGCGCAGGCCCGTCTTGTGTGGATCCTGTTACCAGCACCGGCGGGTCGAGCGTCACCTGCTCGTCACTCTGACACGGCGGCCGGAACTCGCCTTCTTCGTTCGGTGCCACGGTGCTGTCGACGAGGGTGTCCGGCGACAAGGGAACCGCGGATCCATCGGGACGGAACGTCAGCTCGAATTCAATAGTGCCCGTCTCGTCGATGTTGAACCCGGCTCGGCTGCTGACGTCGATGCCGAAGTCGCTGCGTTCGATGCGCGTGCCCCCGGCGGCCTGGATCGTCGAGCCGTTCCAACGAGCCTTTACCGCGAATGTGACCGCGTTGGTCTCGCCCCGCAGGGTTAGCGCGCCCGGCGCCGACACATTGACGACCTCGCCGCGTCTCGGCGTGCCGATGTCGACCGGTCCGACCAGGCGGAACTCGGCAGTCGAAAACTCTCTCGTGTCGAGCGCGTCGCCGCGCACGAAGTCGTCGCGGCGTGCGGAACCGCTGTCTAGCGATGCGACGTCGACGGTGATGTCGATTGCATTCAGCGCGTCCGCTTCGATCACAGCGCTACCGGTGACTCGAGTCGTCCGTCCGACGGCGTCGCTGGGCGCAGCAATGGGTCCGAGCCGTTCCCGAATGCGGTAGCCGACAAAGTTGGTGGCGACGTCGGCGACGATCCACGTGCCGTCGGCGAGTTCCGGGCCTGCCGCTCGGCCGGCAGGCGTATCGTGCAACTCAGCCGGGGGCGGCGAGTCCTTAGTCGTCAGCGCGAGATAGGCGTAGGCCACGCCGAACGCCGCTCCGACTCCGACGGTCACGGCGACGAGGACAACCAGGACCGTTCGACGCCGCATTCGCTTCTTACACCGCACTCAGTGGGCTGGTTCCACGGAACCTCCATCGGCTCGGCGGTGTAAGACGCGATGTGAGACGACTCGCACTCGTGGTGGGGCTCTGCGCAGCGCTGGCGGCGTGTGGTGCCGGAGACGCTTCCAGCTCCGAGTCCGGCAGCAATACGGACGACGGAGTAGTACGAGCGATCGATGTCGTCGCCTCCGACGTCCTGGCCAACGCGTGAGCCGCCGAGGTCGAGCCTGCCGACGCACGATGCGTTGCTGAGATCGTGGTCGAGGCGGTCGGTGTCGAACGACTCGGCAAGCTCGGCTACGACGGTGATGCGGAGACCGCGCCTGAGCTCACCGTCCCGCCGATGACCGATTTCGAAGGCGACCGCGTCTACAGCGCGTTCGACATGTGCCTCGACTTCACGAGTCGAGATGTCGAGAACTTCATCGCCGCGGGGCTGACCGGGACCGAGGCGCGCTGCGCCTCTGAGCACTACCGTGGGTCGCCACTCCCCCGCACCCATGCGCTCCTCCGCAATCACGACGAAACTCCCCACGAGGAGCTGCACGCACAGGTCGAGGCACTGTGGAACGAAGCGCAGACGAGGTGTCGGGAGTAGGAGCATGCATCTCGCAGCCATGAGACACGACGCTTCGATCCACGATCTCGAAAATCACCTGATCGAGCGGGCACGGGCCGGCGACGCGGACGCGTACGGCGATCTCGTGCTCCGCTACCGCACGAACGCGCTTCGCGTCGCCACCGTCGTGCTCGGCACCGCGGAGGGTGCGGACGACGTCGTCTCGGACGCGACCGAGCGAGCGTGGCGCGCGCTGGGCCGATTCGAACCCGGTCGGAGGTTCCGGCCCTGGCTGCTACGGATCGTCGCGAACACGGCCCGCAATGACCGCCGATCGAAAGGGCGACGCGCCAACTTGGTCGCGCGCGCGTCGTGCGCCTCGGCACGCGACACAGTGGTATCGGCCGAGGACGCGACTGTGACGGCGTTCGAACGCCAGCAGGTTCTCGACGCGTTGAACATGCTCGACGCTGGGGACCGACTCGTCATCGGGTTGAGGTATTTCGAGCAGCTGTCGGAGCGCGAGATGGCCGAAGTCCTCGAGTGCGCGGCGGGAACCGTGAAGTCGCGCCTCGCTCGCGCCAAAGCGCGACTACGAGAGGAGATGACGCGAGATGACTGACATCATGTCGGACGACCGCCTCGAAGTCGTACTGACCGATCTCGCGGATCGTGTTGTGATCTCCCTCGAGAAGCCGCGGCGATCGCGACTGCGGGCCGTCGCCGCCGCTGGTGTCGTGGTCCTTGCGTCGATGACGATCAGTCCCGTTCGCGACGCGGCGGCCGACGTCGTCGAATTGCTCAGCTTCCGGTCGATCGACTTCGAACGCGGCGACTCAGCGGGCTCGGATCCCGCGGGTCTGCCGCCCGTCACGGAGAACGCGCCGACAGTGCAGCAGGCGCAAGCCGAGGCCGTGATCGGCCAGCGGTTACCCGAAACCGACCTCGGCCCACCCGATCTCATCGCGCTTCCACCCGAAGGCGGCGTACTGCTGGTTTGGAATCCGGGACCGACGACACTGTGGATCCTGCCCACGATCGATACCGCGGACAGTCGTATGCGGAAGCTGCTCGACGAAGTCGACGCGATCGAACCCGTCTTCGAACTCGGCGAAGGCGCGGTGTTCGTCCACGGCGACCACGTTCTCACCACCCCCCACCGCACGGTGGCCGCAGACAACGTGATGCTGTGGATAGAAGGCGGCGTCGAGTACCGCCTCGAATCCAACGCCGAACTCGACCAGATGCTCACAACTGCGAAATCGTTGGCCCAATAGCTCCACGGCGGCGTGACCTCCCGATGAGCCGCGACGTCATCACTACGCCGGTCGACCGCGCCCTCGGAGCCCAACTCGATCGCGCAGCGCATCGCGACCGAGTAGCGAGCCGTTGGCTACCGGGACTCTAGGAACCTGAGCACAGCGAGCACTCGCCGATGTTCCGTTTCACTCGCCGGCAGGTCGAGCTTCGTGAGGATGCTGCCGACGTGCTTCTCGACGGTGCCCTCGGACACGAAGATCCGACGCGCGATGCCGGCGTTCGACGCTCCCTCGGCCATCAGCGTGAGCACCTCGCGCTCTCGAGGCGACAAGACGTCGAGCGGATCCTTGCGGCGGCGCGCCATCACGAGCTCCTGCACCAACGACGGGTCGACCACTGATTCGCCCGACGTGATTCGATCAAGGGTTGCAATGAACTCCGCGACATCCGTCACGCGGCTCTTGAGGAGATACCCGACGGAGTCTCCGCCGGTCAGAAATCCCATCGCTTCGTCGACGTCGACATGTGCGGACAACAGAACGATCGCCGTGGCAGGCAGCTCCCGACGGATGACCTTCGCCGCCTCGAGACCCTCGGTGGTGTGCGTCGGTGGCATCCGGATGTCGATGATCGCGAGCCGCGGTTTGGCCGATTGCACACACGTCAGCAGCTCGACCCCGTCTCCTGCTTGTCCGACGACCTCGAACCCGGAACGGTCGAGCAGGCTCGCCAGTCCCTGGCGCAGGAGAACATCGTCATCCGCGAGCACGACAGTGGTGGCGCCTTGTCGCTCCGGCACCCCATGAGTATCGACGAAAGGAGCTGTCGCGACGGCGACAAGGGCTCACCCGTCGTGGTCGCGGTGCACCCCGTGCTCCAGGGCTACTCGCGTGAGCTCGACTCTCGAACTCACACCGAGCTTGGCGAAGACCGACCGCAGGTGAAACCCGACCGTGTGATGCGAGAGGAAGACGCGCTCACCGGCCTCGCGGTTGGTGAGACCCTGCGCGACGAGTTCGATAATTGTGTGCTCGGTGTCCGTGAGGCTCTCCCAGCCAAACGCCGGGTGACCGTCGAGTGTTCTGGATGGCGCGGTGCGGTCGTTGGTCGGCTTGAGTCGCAGCAGGCTTCCGACACACTGTCCGCCGTCCACCAACGCTTCTTGTTCGACGGTCACCGTGGTCCCGCTGGAGAGCACGACAGGACCGGGGCGCGCGGTCGGTCCGCTCTCCGCACGACGCGCATGGTCCCGTAGCAGCCTCTCGTCATCCGCGTGGACGAATCGGCTCGCAGCCGCGTTGGCGATCATGGTGCGCGCGCTGAGGAAGACGAGCGGACCCTTGGCGCCGCTTCGCCGCTGAAGAAACCGATGGAGAACCAGTCGTTCGGACAGACCGGCGTCATCGAGGATCTGTTGTTCGATCTCCCGTGCTGCGCGGATCGCCAGCGGCAGCATGAGGGGACTCGCGTTCAGGGTCAATGACGTCAGGTCGATCACACCGAGCAGATGCGCTGAGCGAAGATCGAAGATCGGCGCCCCTGCGCAGGCCATCCCTGTCAGCGCGTCAGAGAAGTGCTCGTCGCCTCTGACCATTGTGGGCGCTCGAAGTGCCAACGCGGTGCCGATGCCGTTGGTGCCGACCACGTCCTCGCCGTAGACGAACCCGGGCGCAAGCAGGATCCGATCGAGCCGGGCGTTGAGGTTCGCGTCGGCAACTCGCCGATCGACGACATGGCCTCGATCATCCGTGAGCAGCACCCCCACCCGTGCGTCCGAAAGCTCGGCCGCGAGCTGATCGAGCACCGGACGGCCACTGCGAGCGAGCAACCCGTCACCTTCGAACTCCGGGTCGAATGGAACATCCAAACGATCCGGTCGTAGCCCCGTGGCCGCTGACCTTTGCCATGAGGCGCCGATCTCTTCGCGTACCGGGACGGTGTCCTCGTGTCCGTCGACGAGCGTGGCCAACGCGCCCCGCAGCTCGAGCGGTTGTGGCCGGAGGGTGTCCATGACGAGAGTCATGCTGCAAAACTCGCGCCGGCTGCCGTTGCCCGTCTGCGCTGCAAGCAGGGTGTTTCGTCTTCCGGCCAGCGGTCCCCAGCGATTCCGGCTACCTGCAATGCCAATCGACCAGGGCCTCGCCATCGTGGCGAGGACTATGACGTTGAGCCTGCTGATCATCGACGACAACGCCCACTTCCTGGCTGCCGCGTGGTCCCTCCTGACCAGCGAAGGCATCGAAGTCGTGGCGGTCGCCTCGACGATCGCGGAGGCCCTTGTCGCTGCCCGGGAGATGCGGCCCGATGTCAGCCTCATCGACGTCGATCTCGGCGATGAAAGCGGCTTCGATCTCGCAGAGATGCTGAGCGAGGGAGGGAGAGGCGAGGTGACGCCTGTGATCTTGACCTCGGCATATCCAGCGCAGGATCTCGTCGAACTGATCGAGACGAGTCCAGCCGTCGGTTTCTTGCCCAAGTCGCAGCTTTCGGCCCAAGCCATCTTGGACCTGCTGCACCCGATCGGCGACGCACGCACCGAGTAGGGCTACCGTCCGCGTTGTGAGCGCCCTTCGGCGTCTCGTCGTCGCCTGGTCGTCCGCGCAGCGCACTCGCCGGCGAACCAGGTGGGCATGGATCATCGGATCGGGTGCGCCGGCCCTGATCGTGGTGGTATCACTCCCGTTGCGGTCGTCACTCGGACTTTCGGGCGCGCTAACTCCTGACCCTGCTCGCCGTTGCCGTCACCTCAGTCCTCGGCGGTGTCCGGCCAGCCATTGCCTGCGTCGCGGTAGCGGTTCTGGCCGGAGCGTTCTTGCTCGCTCCGCCACATGGCGTTCTGCGCGTGGATCTGAACGGCGACTTCGCCGCCCTGATCACGTTCGTTGTCGTCGGAGTCGGCATTGCGTTCCTCGTCGACGAGCTCGCGGGGCTCGTCGACGAGCAGGCGGCACTGAGGCGAGTGGCGACACTGGTGGCCCACGCCGCGCCACCGGACGAGATCTTTGCCGCCATCGCCGAGGAAGTCGGCCAACGCCTCCCTGTCGACATCACCCATCTGAACTGCTACTCGCCCGAGGGGAGCATCACGGTCGTCGCCGGCTGGTCACCGACCGGCGATCAGTTTCCGGCCGGCAGCCGCTTTGCGCTGGGCGGCCAAGATCTCAGCACGCTCGTGGCCAAAACCGGTCGCCCGGCCCGCATCGACCGGTTCGCGGATGCGTCGGGGGAGATCGCGGCCGCGGCCCGCGCGATCGGCACGGGCTCGGCCGTCGGTACGCCGATCGTCGTGGCGGGACGCCTGTGGGGCGTGATGATCGTCGTGTCGATCCACGAGCGACCACTTCCTCGCGACACGGAAGAACGTCTCGCCCGATTCACCGATCTACTGGCGACGGCGATCGCGAATGCAGAGATCCGCACCGAGCTGGCGGCCTCGCGCGCTCGCGTCGTCTCCACCGCCGACGACGGTCGACGACGGTCGACGACGGTCGACGACGGTCGACGACGGTCGACGACGGATCGAACGTGATCTCCACGACGGCGTCCAGCAACGGCTGGTGTCACTCGGTCTGGAGCTCCGCACCGCCGAGGACGCGGTTCCGCCGGACCTGACCGAGCTCAAGTCGCGGTTGTCCGATGTCTCTCTTGGCCTCGGCGTGGCGCTGGACGACCTACAGGAGATCGCCCGCGGCATTCATCCCGCAGTCCTTGCGAAGGGCGGTCTCGGACCGGCGATCAATACCCTGGCTCGTCGCTCTGCGGTGCCGGTCGAGCTCGATCTACGCGCCAAGGGGCGCTTGCCCGAGCGAGTCGAAGTGGCCGCCTACTACATCGTCTCGGAGGCCCTCACGAATGCCGCGAAGCACGCTGACGCGTCCTTCGTGCACGTCGACATCCGCGTTGACGCGGGCGGACTGCAACTCTCGATCCGCGACGACGGCTGCGGCGGCGCCGAGTACGCGCACGGATCCGGTCTCATCGGCCTGCGCGACCGGGTGGATGCCCTCGGCGGCCAGATCGAGCTCACGAGCGTGACTGGATCGGGAACGTCGCTGACGGCGACCATCCCGGTCACCACGAGTTGAGCATCCCTCTTCGATGCGGAACGCGGAAGTCAGTCGCGAGATGTCGAGCACCCGCTTGGTCCGAGGACTCGGATCTCGCAACACGAACGTGTCGCCGTTGCGGTCTGCTGCCCGCGCCGCGGCCGCCAACACACCGAGACCGCTGGCATCGAGCAACGTCACACCAGACAGGTCGACCACGACGTGACTGTGTGTCCGTGCACGCCGGCTCTCCGTCTGCACCGCACTGATCAACCGCAGGAGCCACGGCGACGTCGCGACGTCGACGCCGCCGCGAACCGACACAAGTGTGGTGCTGTGATCCTGCACCAACACCGTGACGTGAAAGTCGCCGTCCCCCATCACATTCCCTCCGGCGCCGGACCGTGGACGGGAACAGCCGAGCTCACGATGCGCTCGATCTCCCACAGATCCTCGTCTTCGAGCTTGACGTCCGCGGCCGCGATGCTGTCGCGAAGATGATCCGGGGTCCGCGCACCGACGAGCGCCACGTCGACCGCGGGATGCGCCAGCGTCCAGGCGACTGCGAGCTCGGGGAGCGACAGATCTCGCTCTGCCGCGAAGACCTCGAGATCTGCAATCACCGCGAGATTTGCGGCGAAGGTCTGCCCCGCAAAATCGGGGCTGCGGGAGCGCCAATCATCGGCCGCGAAGGTGGTGTCAGGTGTCATCGAGCCGGTGAGAAGGCCGTGCGCGAGAGCGCCGTAGACGAGCACGCCGATCTCGTGCTCGGCGCAGTACGGCAGCAGATCCATCTCGATGTCCTGCCGGAACAAGTGGTACGGCGGCTGCACGGTGTCGACAGCGACGAAACGTCGAAGCTCCGCGAGCTGGGCGACGTCGTAGTTGGACACGCCGACGTAGCGGATCTTCCCCTGGGCGACAAGCTCCTGCAGCACCGCGCCCGTCTCGGCCGCCGGTGTGCTCACATCCGGCCAATGCACCTGGTACAGGTCGATGTAGTCCGTGCGAAGGCTTCGCAGACTCGCGTCGACACCCTCACGTAGCCACTCTTTACTTGTATCCCGCACCAACCCGCCGCCTTCTGGGCGCAGGCCCCCCTTGGTCGCGATCACGACCTCGTCGCGCCGCAGCCATGGCCACAATGCGTCGCCCAGGATCTGCTCCGCTGCGCCGAACCCGTACGCCTGCGCGCTATCGAAGAAGTTGATCCCGAGATCGACGGCACCGGTGATCGTGCGCGTCGCGGCATCGGCGTCAACGGCCCCCCACTCACCGCCGTAAGACCATGTCCCGAGAGCGATCTTCGATACGACCAGATCGGTCCTTCCCAATCGAACCTCTTGCATGTTCCAACCGTCCCTTCGAGTGCGATGTTGCGTGCATCATGAGGACGGCACCACCCTCAACACCTCACGCGGGCGCGTAGTGCGCCAGAGGGACAAGGACTCGTGTTTCGCGACGACAGCGAGCCCTCAGCGGCTGGCGCCCGTTGCGTCGGCCCGCCGGGCGCCACGCCGCCGTCCGAGTGGGACTATCGCGGGTGATCCTCGGACTGCTCGGCCTCCTCGACTGTGAGCTCGGCCGCCGGGTCCGCCTCCAGCCGCTCATCCGGGATCGGCTGACCACTCCGGATCGATCGTCCGTACGACCCTGCGTCGAGTCGCGCTTCGAGCGCGCTCGAGGGCAGCGAGCCGGTCCCGAAGACCTGCTGTCAGCGCGTCGTCTGTGTTCTGACTTTCCAGCACCTCAGCCGCGTCGCTCGACCCATCGTGGGCTCCGCCGGCCTCTCTATCCGACCGGCCGGACACGTCGGCGGCTTGAAGCAGCTCCCGCACTCTGACTCGCTCGGCCTGGACCAAGCTCCGGGCCCGCTGCTCGTCCACATCGCCTCCTCGACTGCCCGCGACCTCCGCCATCAAATCACGCACCAGCGGCGTCGTGTGCGGTGGCCGAACTCACGGGCTCGGTTCGCTCGAGCGATCCAGCCAACACGCACTACTCAAGCGTGTGAGGTAGCAGACCCGTCGCGCCGTCAACCTGAAGGGGCACCTCAACTTCCTCACCAGGGATGGATCATCATGCGCAAACGCTCACTCACCGGACTCGCTCGCGTGGCCGCCGTGCCCGTCGTGGCATTGGCCCTGGCCGCCTGTGGTAGCAGCGGCGGCGGCAGCTCGGCGGCCACGTCGCCGGGTTCGACCTCATCGAGCGGGACCGTGGACGCCGGGTCCACCAATCTCGGGTCGATCCTGGTCGATTCGCAGGGCCGCACCCTCTACCTGTTCCAAGCGGACTCCGGCACGACGAGCTCGTGCACCGGCTCGTGCGCCGTGGCCTGGCCGCCCCTCCGCGCGACCGGCCAGCCGACCGCCGGGAACGGAGTCGACGCCTCGATGCTTGGAACCACCCAGCGCACGGACGGCGACCCCCAGGTCACCTACAACGGACATCCGCTGTACACCTTTGTGAAGGACACCAAGTCCGGTCAGACGACGGGTGAAGGCGTGAACGCGTTCGGCGGCCTGTGGTACGCACTGTCCCCCGCCGGTGACCAGGTCACCGGAGCCGCCGCCGCACCAACCACCGGCAATGGCTACTAGTCACGCGGTGCGGATGCCATGGATCGCGAGTCGCCGGGAGTCCGTCGTGGCCGCGGCCTACGCGCTCGGTGCACTCCTGCTCGCCGGGCAGGCGGCCGTGCACATCCAGCAGTACGTCGACCTCTACCACGATGTCCGATGGATCGGTCCGCTCTTCATTGCCGACGCGGTCGCCTCCGCGCTCGTCGTAGGAGGCCTCGCTTTCCGGAAATGGCAGCCGGTCGCCGCGCTCGCCGGTGTCCTCATCGCTGCCGGCACCCTCGGCGGTTTGGCCGTCAGCTATGGACGAGGCCTGTTCGGGTGGCAGGAGGTGGGCTTCGCGACACCGATCGAACTGGCGGTGATCTTCGAGCTCGGCGCGGTGATCGTGTTGGGCGCCGCGCTCGCGGCCGACGCCGAGTGGTCGAGGCGCGGGTGAACGTGCAGGCGGTCGAACCGAAGCGTGACGCCACGTGCATCGGCCGCCATCTCAGCGGTATCGGGCCGTATCCGGTGGCTTGCCGAGATCTTGTACCTCGACCATGTAGCGCCACGCGTCGGGCGCGCTGCCATCGAGGTCGACGAATCCGTACTCTCGTGCGAGCTGGCCCACGGATAGCGAAGCCTGGTTCCAGCGCGCGACGTCAGGGTCAGCGGCGAGCGCGACGACCGCTCGTCCGGTGTAGCGAGGTGTTTCGGAGATGCCGAAGTGGCCGGGATCCGGGCTCGGAGGGACGTGCGGCCGGTCGAGAACGTCACGCCAGTTGTCCTCGCTGACGCCGTAGTTCTCGAGCATCATCTCCGAGCGCATCCATCCCGGAGTGAGCGCGACGGCGGTGCACCCGAAGTCGGCGAGCTCGTGTCCTTGACTCCACGCCAGGCGTAATACGGTCCACTTCGCCAGGTCGTAGAACGCCGAGACGCGGTAGTTGGTCGAGTTGTAGTGGGCGGTGCCGTCAGTAACTTCGACGACGAGACCTCCGGGGTGGCGGATGAGCAGTGGGAGCGCGAAGTGACTCGTGATGAGGTGCGTGTCCACTGCGAGCCGCAGGATGCGGAGTCCCTTGTCGAGGTCGTGCTCCCAGAGCTTCGTGTCCCACTCGAACAATCGCTCACCGCCCCACATGTCGTTCACGAGAACGTCCAGCCGGCCCGCTTCGCGCTCGATCCTTTCCACGAGCGCCGCGACCTGCGCCGGTTCCAAGTGGTCGACTGCGACCGCGGTGGCGGTCCCGCCGGCGGCGGTGATCAGCTCGGCGGTCTCCTCGATCGTCTCGGGACGCTGGTACTCGGACTGGTGATCTCGGGTCGTGCGACCGGTCACGTAGACGTGTGCACCGGCGGCACCGAGCTCCATGGCGATTCCCCGCCCGGCCCCTCTCGTCGCGCCTGCCACCAGGACCACCTTGCCGTCCAGCGTTCTCATCGGGCCCCTCCTCATTTATAACCGATCGTTCGTTTATAGTCCTCGGCATCATGCCCCGCAAGCGGACGATTCCCGATGAGACCCTCCTCGCAGCAGCGCTCGTCATCGTGCGGGAGGACGGGCCTGACGCCCTGACCTTCGCCGCCCTCGCGCCCCAGGTCGGCCTTGCGCCGTCCACGATCGTGCAGCGCTTCGGCACCAAGGCAAAGTTGTTGCAGGCCGCGCTCTTGCGCGGCATGGGACGCGCTCGACGAGCAGACGACCGCCGCCATGACCAACGCCGGACACGGACCGAATGGCGTGATAGAGCTTCTCGTGCAGCTCACTGGGCAGTACGACGCCCATGACTTCGCCGATCAACTCCGCTTGTTGCGTGAAGACCTACGCGACCCGGTCCTGCGCGCCCGGGGACGCGCCTGGGTGGCGACACTCACTGACGCGGTCGAAGAACGGCTCGGCCGGATACCGACCGCGAGCGGTCGTGACGTTTCGGGCTTGGGTGAGCTCATCGTCGCGTACTGGCAAGGAACTCTGACCGTGTGGAGCTTCACCCGCGACCGGCCCTCCGTCGACTACGTGCGCACCGCACTCGAACAGTTCCTCGCCCGTCTGACTACGGAGCCCACATGAGGCGAACGCCATGAGCGAATACACTAAGGGCTTGACCTTAGTATCGCGTCGATGCGATGCTAAGGTACATGGCTAAACGTTCGGTTCGGCTCGACGGTCTCTTCCACGCCCTCGCGGATCCCACGCGTCGAGCCGTGATCGAGCGACTGGGACGAGGGCCGGCCGCGACGTCCGAGCTCGCACGCCCGTTCGACATGGCGTTGCCGTCGTTCACGCAGCACCTCGATGTGCTCGAGCGTTGCGGCGTCGTGCAGTCGCGCAAACAAGGACGGGTCCGGACCTACCACCTGAAGCACAAACCTCTCGAGACCGCCGAGCACTGGCTGGTCGCTCAACGGGAGCTGTGGACCCGACGTCTCGATCAGCTCGATGACTACCTCGACGACTTGAAGGAGCAATCGCGATGACGCCGAACAGCCACGAGCCGAACGCCGATCTCGACCTCTTGCTGGAACGGGTGGTCGATGTGCCGAGAGAGCTCGTCTGGGCCGCGTGGACGCGCCCCGAGCACGTCAAGCGGTGGTTCACTCCGTTGCCCTATACGACAGCCGAGTGTGAGATCGACCTTTGCGTTGGTGGCATCTTCCGCACTGTGATGCGATCGCCGGACGGCGACGAGCACGAGAACGTTGGCTGCTATCTCGACATCATCGAGAACGAGCGGTTGGTGTGGACCACGATCCTCGGTCCGGGCTTCCGGCCGTCGGGGCTGCCAACCGAGCATCCCGCTTTCACCGCGGTCATCTCTCTCGAGCCGTCCGGGCGTGGCACGAAGTATTCGGCACTCGCGATGCACTCGGACGCAAGCGCGTGCAAGCGCCACGCCGAGATGGGATTCCACGACGGATGGGGAACAGCCCTCGATCAGCTCGTAGCGACGACGGCCGCGATGCGCTGACGACCGACCTCCGAGCGAAGGAGCCTCTATGAGGAATGTCATTGTGTCGACCTTCGTCACGCTCGACGGTGTCATGCAGTCACCGGGCGGGCCCGCCGAGGATCCGACCGGCGGGTTCGCGCACGGTGGATGGGCGGTGAATCACTGGGACGACTCTATGTACGCTTCGATGTCGGCCTTGCTGGCGACGCCCTTCGAGCTCTTGCTCGGGCGCAAGACCTATGAGATCTTCGCGGCACACTGGCCGCACGTCGGAGAGGGCGAGCGAGACTCACGCGGCGGCACGGCCAGCGACATCGACGACCCAGCCGCAGCCGCACTGAACTCGGCCAAGAAGCACGTCGCCTCGCGAACCCTGAAGGCGCCTCGATGGAACAACTCGGCGGTGCTCGACGGCGACGTCGCCCACGCTGTAGCCGAGCTCAAGGAGCAAGACGGCCCCGACCTCCTCGTCCAAGGCAGCAGTGACCTCATCCAGACATTGCTGCACCACGACCTCGTCGACGAGCTCCGGATCTGGACATTCCCTGTCACGGTCGGTCCCGGCAAACGGCTGTTCGCCGACGGCACGATTCCCGGTGCTTTTCGCCTTGTGGACGCACAGACGTTCAGCACGGGCGTCACGACCGCCACCTACCGACGCGCCGGCGAGCTCGATCTCGGATCGTTCGACTTCGACCAACCCACCGACGAGGAACTCGCACGTCGCACCCGACTCGCCGCCGAACGCTGACCCCGGCACGGCGCCAATGTTGCCTGGATGTGCTGATAGGTCACCGCGTCACCGAATGGATGTGGGGCGCCGAAGCCGACACGTGATGGTCGACGGCAGCCGGGTGCTCGCGTGCCTCGGTGGTTTTCGTCATGCGTCCGTGTAGTACGAGCGCCCAGGCGAGGCCGGCGAACGCGACCGTGGTCGCTATGGCGCGAACGACGTTCCAAGCGACCTAGCGGGTCTCATGGAACTGTTCGCGCACCGCCGCAAGGTCGGCGATCCGGTCGGGGTCACCGGCCGCCTTGATGTCGTCGTTGAGCGGGACGTGAACAGCGACCGTGATGATGACCACCACCAGATACAGGACGAACGCGGTGATGACCCAAGGGACCACCGAGCGGCCGTCGTGACGAAAGTAGAGCACTGCGGCCACGCCGCTGAAGATCAACGCGCTCGAAGAAGGTCAACATGAACAGCGGGTTGATGATCGCCCGGTCGATGGCCTGGAACGCGCCGACGAAGGTGCGGTCGTCGGTCTTACCGAGGCCGCGCATGATCGTGTGGGCAAAGATGCCGAACACGCCGGCCATGAGCCCTGTGGTGATGGTCGCAGCAAGCAGCGAGGCGACCTGCGCGAACCTGAGGCTCACGTCGCGCTACCCCACGTTCCAGACGCCGGTCGCGGCGGTGGCGCGGGCGTAGTCGCTGAAGTCACGGGCTGGCCGGCCCAGGACGCGCTCCACGCCGTCGCCGAGAGAGGCGTTGCGGCCGTCCAGCACGGTGGTGAACAAGTACAGCAACAGGTCGACGACCTCTGCGGGCACCTGCTCGGCGGCGAGCGAGGCGGCGAAGTCCTCCTCGGACACACGCGCGAACCGGATGTCCCGGCCGGTGGCGGCGGCGATGGCGTCGACGGCGTCGGCAAAGGTGAGCGGCCTCGGGCCCGTCAGCTCGTAGATCTGGCCAACGTGGCCGTCCTCGGTGAGCACGGCCGCGGCGACCTCCGCGATGTCGTCGGCGTCAGTGAACGGCTCACCGACGTCGCCGACGGGGAGCGCGACCTCGCCGCCGAGGATCGGATCCAACCAAAAGCTTCTCGCTGAAGTTCTGGTTGAACCAACTGGAACGCACGATGGTCCAGTCAGCACCGGAATCGGCGAGCACCTTCTCGGACGCCTGGGCCTCCTCCTCGCCTCGACCCGACAGCAGCACCAGCCGCCGTGTGCCCGACGCCACCGCCAGGTCGGCGAACAAGGCGATGGCATCGGAAGCTCCGGGCGCGGCCAGGTCGGGGTAGTAGGAGATGTAGGCGGCTCGCACGTTCTGCAGCACAGGCTTCCACGTCGCAGGTTCCTCCCAGTCGAAGGCGATGGCGTCCGAACGAGAGCCGATGCGCACCGGGAGGCCTCGCCTGGTCAGGCGATCGACGATGCGGCGTCCGGTCTTTCCCGTCCCACCCACAACCAGCGTCGGTAGCGGGTGTGTGTTCTCACCCATGTCGCTCTCCTTTGATTCGAAGGAACATGAACACCGGCGAATCCCGGTCCGATGCGGTTGTACGAGGACCGAGGTTTCGTGGCGGTTTCGTTCTGGCGCGTGGGGTACGCGCTGGTGGGCGGCCGCGTCTTCTCGATTCGCCGACTGACCGCCGCGCCCTGCCCTAGGTTTGGCGACACGCTTCTTGCCGGATGGAGGTGGTCGGTCTGCGCTCGCCGCTGTGTGACCTCGTAGGTATCGAGTTTCCGATCATCCAAGCGGGCATGAGCATCTTCACGTCGCCCGCGTTGGTCGCGGCAGTCTCCGAGGCCGGCGCGCTCGGCAGCCTCGGCGCCTGGAACCGTCCAACCGACCAGCTCCGCCGCGAGCTCGCCGAGCTTCGCGACTTGACGGAACGTCCCTTCGCGGTGAGTCACGTCGTACCCGATCTCGACGCGGACGGCTTCGCAGCAACGCTCGAGCGCGGGCCGGCCGTCGTGTCGTTCGCGCTAGACGACGCGGGCGACCTCATCAAACGTGCCCACGACTCGGGCAGCCTCGTCATGCAGCAGATCACGACCGTGCAGCAAGCGCAGCTCGCGGCGGAACACGGCGCCGACATCATCGTCGCCCAGGGTGGTGAGGCCGGCGGATACGGCGGCGTCGTCAGCACCCTGAGCCTGGTTCCGCAGGTCGTCGACGCGGTACGTCCGGTCCTGGTCGTGGCCGCGGGCGGCATCGCCGACGGACGAGGCATCGCCGCTGCGATGGTGCTCGGCGCGGCAGGCGTGAACCTTGGCAGTCGCTTCGTCGCCTCCACAGAAGCGCCCGTTGGAGAGCGCTGGAAGAAGGCACTGGTCACCTACCCGTCCGAAGACTGGATACAAGCCGGGTTCATCAACGCGATCAACCCCAACCCCGGCACGGTCGGCTACGGGACACGCGTGCGGCTCTTGCGCACCGAGTTCGTCCAGCGTTGGGAAGAGCGAGCGGGCGAGGTCGATGCCGATCCGGCGCCGGCGCGAGCCGAGCTCGCAGAGGCTGTCGCCGCGGGCGACCGAGAACAGCTTCTCGTCGTCGGCGGTCAGAGCGCCGGCCTCATCGAAGACGTCGAGCCCGCGGGCGCGATCGTGCTCGCGCTCGTAGCCGAGACGCGAGACGCACTCGCCGGGGCCGCGACGTTCGACGTCTAGCTGGAGGCTCCGCCGCCTCGCGTACGCCGAGTCGCACCGGCACGCTTTGGGGTGACGAGGACGAAGGCCCCGTCAGGCGCTTTGGCGCTGCCCGCCGGGGGGTTGGAGGGGCCAGCGGTCTGCCTGACAGAGCCTTCGTCGAGCGAAGTCGAGCGCGGGGTCCAGGCGGACGACTGAACGTGAGTTCGTGGCCCAAAAACGTTAGCGCCTCTTGCCTTCTGCATCCACCCGCTGACGGGAGGATTGGTGCCGCGCGCTTCGATGGGGGTCCACCGCGGTCCAGCGCCGCGACAGCTCGATGCAGGAGCCGTCTCGCTTCGGACGTCCCGGCACCATGTGGGCCGTCCCGCAGATCAGTGCTGGTGAGCCACCGATCGTCGATCCGGTGCACCGTCGCGTCGAGTCCGGCTGGTCGGTGCACGACATGTTCTGGAACAGGTAGCGTCCCGATGCGCGTCGAGTGATGTCGTGGATCGCCGCGTCCGTATCTGCCCTGGACCCCGGTCGATGCCGCTTGGCCGACCGCGACGGATGGGTGGATCAACCCAATGGCTGACATGGCCACCGCACCAGAACCGGAAGCGGAGGATCTGGCGTCCCCCATCCTGCTGAGCACTCCGTTTCCTCTCGCGCCATCAAGTCCGGTGGAGTGGCTGGAGTCATTGCGTTCCCGCGGAGCGCTTGACGGCCCGCCCTTGGAGGTCATCCAATCTGCGCGGGTCAAGCTCGTTGAGATCGAGACGGTCTTGCGCGACCTCTGGTACGACTGCGTTGAGCAATCTCCTGTCCTTGCGGCCCAAGTGAACACTGCGGTCCGGTTCGCGCACCACGCCGCCGACGCGCTCTCGGAGGAAACCCTGCTGTGAACGGAGCGACTGCACTCGTGTCCGCGCCCACGATCGGCACGACCACCGCTTACTTCGCCGCGGTTGCCTCCATCTCGACCTTGAGTTCCGGGAAGGCAAGCCGGGTGACCCCTATGAGAGTCATGGCCGGGAGGTTGTCACCGAGGAACTGCGACGCGCTGCCGTACGCGGCCAGCAGCTCATCGACATCAGTCGTGTAGATGGTGAGCTTGACCACGTTCGCCATGGTCATGCCAGCAGCACTGAGAACCGTCGTGAGATTGCTCAGGGCTTGCTCGACTTGTTTGGCCATGTCCGACGTGGACGGCGGAGAACCGTCGTCAGCGGTCGCCGTCTGGCCTGAGCAGAGCAGAACGTGCGATGCACCGGATATGTCCACCGCCTGCGAGAACCCGAATGCTTTTGACCACTCCCACGGGTTGACATCGGCTCGTTCCATGGCGTGCTCCTTGATCGAGGTGTCGAGAAACTATGGCCTCTCGGCGCGCCACGCATGAAGTGGACGGAGCTCACTCACGTAGACGAGGAGAGCCAGTCCTCGTAGGTGGGGCCGGCAAGGATGGCGTCCGGTCCCGGCAGAAGCCCGCCGGTCTCGAAAACCGCACTGTCGGGGTCGGTCGGATCGGTGACCTCCTCGACCTTGAGCGGGTAGCCGCGATACGCGGCGAGCAATGTCGCGGCGGCGACGAGCATTTCCTCCCGGGGACCCGCGATCTCGAGCCAGGGGCCGTCGACGGCTCGGACGCCGGTCGCGATGTCGGCGAGAGTCTCGGCGACCGTGCGGGCAGCGACGAGTTGCGTGCGCATCTTCTGCACGTAGCCGATCTCGCCTTGGGTACCCCAGTCGAGGAATTGCGCGACGAACTCGTGGAACTGAGCGGCGCGCACCACCGTGACAGGAATCGGCCCGTCGGCGAGGAGACGCTCGTGCGCTGCTTTGGCGGCGCCGTGGCCGGCCGTGTGACGGTCGGTGCCGATGATCGACACGACCACGATGTGCTTGACGCCGGCACGCTGTCCGAGCGTCTGAAGGTTGCGGGCCGACGCGGCGAAGAACGCCGTCGCCGCTTGCTCGTCGGGTTCGGGTCCGGTGGCCGTGTCGATGATGCAATCGACGCCGGCGAGCGCAGTCGCCAGGCCATCGCCGGTGACGACATCGACGCCTCTTGCTCGGGCGATAGGGACAACCTCGTGGCCTCGTTCGGTGAGCACGTCGACCAGCTGATGGCCGACTCGACCGGTCGCGCCGGTGACTGCGATACGAGTAGGTATGGACATGGTGCTTCTCCTGTCACAGCTTCGGTGTTCGTCGGGACATCGGTAATGACACGCCGGCGGGGGCAGATGTGACGACAACGGTGAGTGGCTGGAGGAACAGTTCGAGGCGATCAGGCAAGTGCAGCGGTTGATCAGTCGGTGTCAGGGGCGATCGCCTGGGCGACAGCGCTGAGCAATCGCTTGAGGCGGCGGGACGTCGGTCTCGGGTAGGCGTCGCCGGACATGATCAGGTTGTGGACGGCCCCGGCGAGCAGGAACGCGAAGGCGTCCTCGTTCACGTCGCGACCAATGCGCCCAGCGCGTTTTCGGCCGCGAGGTAGTCGGCGAACGCGGTCTCCCACACGCCCGGGCCGGCGCCGCTCTCGCGGATTCGTTCGGCGGCGGCCTCTGACAGCGCGGCGTCGCTCGAAACCTCGCGTGCCAGGCCCGCTGCTGGAGTCGAGAGGAGCAGTTCCGCGAACCATGTGAGGTTCCCGCCGACGGTGCCGGTGCCGACCCGCGCCAACAGGTCGTCGTGGGCGCGAGCGGATCTCGCGAGCTCGGCGTGGATGATCTCGAGAACAAGTTCGTTGCGATCGGCGAAGACCTTGTAGGGCAGCCCCAACGCGCAGCCCGCTTCGGCGGCGAGTGCTCGCATGGTGAGCGCCGACGCGCCGTCCCGTTCGATGAGCCGCTGTGCGTGCGCAAGAAGCGACGCCCGCAGTTGTTCGGTCGCCTCGGGTGCGCGCTTACCGGAAGACAACGCGACCTTGCGGGACGCAGACGCCGAATGTGAACGCATGTTCATAACCTAGCCATTCCCACTGCCTCAGACCGTGACATCTGTCATCTTGCTATGAACTGCCGTTCACGATACAGCTATGAACACGCGTTCACACACCAGCGGGCCGCTGTACCGAAATGCCTCCCAGCACATGTCACGAAGGAGCTGCAGTGATGACCAGCCGATCTGACGCCCTCAACGACGCTCTCGAGCGGTTCGACGGCTGGGGGTACCTGGATGTTCCCGGGTTCGCGTTTCACGGCCCTATGGGAGCAGAGGTGCTCAGCATGCTTGGCCACGACGACCTCGTGGCAGCGTGGGCCGAGCAGTACAAGTTGCGGCACCAGCCTCTGGAGGTGCCGCGGAGATCGGCTCGTCTGGACGCTCGGGACGAGAGCAGCTGGGGGCCCGCGCTGGGCGACGCGTCCCGCGTCGGCGACTGGGCCGACCTGTTCGATCGGGAACTCGAGAGCGAGCGGTGGCAGGACGTCGTGGGAAGGTGGGTGCCGGTGCTGTTGCCGGGCTACGGCGGCGGCCTGACTCATGGCCTGCTCCGCGTGGGCGCACGCGGTACGGGCGATGCCCGTCGACCAGACCGGATCCGCGCTGCTAACGGGAGAGTTGGCCAAAGGACTTGCATTTTGGGCGGCCGCGTTCAAGACGCTGCCGGGACAGCCAGAACTCCACGGCCGGCTCTCGGTCGAAGAAGCGGTCTCGCGGTTGCCGCGGCCGCGCGAGCCGTGGTCGTTGATCGAAGCAGGCTCGTTCGCCCGGATGGGTGAGTTGCGCGATTACCCCGGCGCAGTCGACGCATTAGGGCCGCCCGCCGGCACCGATGCCGCGCTGAGCAACCTCAGTGCGGCCTTCTGCCGAACGATGCTCGCCCACCCGGAAGTGTTCGCCGTGCCGCTGGTGCACATGGTGACCCCTATCGCGGCGGCGCGCACATTGCTGCCCGTGCTGCCGGTGCCTGCTCGAGACCTCGTGTACGCGCGGCTCTGGCAGGTGGGAGCAGCGATCGTGAGCGTGTTCACGCCATCTCCGGCTCACAGACAAGTCGCCGCCCCGGAACCGGGAGATGTGCCGACCATCGCCGAGGTGGTCGCTGAGGCGGTGGAGCATCAAGACGTCCACGCGCTGAAGTTCACCGAGGCGTGCGCCCGCGAATACGCGGTTCGTCCCGATCCCGTCTACGTACTCGCCGCCCATCACGTCGTGGCGCAGCTGCCGCCATGGGACCGCCCAACGTTCAACGTACGACTAGACCTTCTAGAACAGAAGCAGAACCTTGCAAAATCGAAGTGACCCGGACTACGTTATCTGTGATGAAAGCGACGCCGGGAAGGCCAGTTCCGACCGATGAGAAGCGTCCGGGGGCGGACACCGGCCTACGGCTTCCTGTCGTCAGCGAGTCCAGCGCGACCCAGGAGACGAAGGCACTGTACGAGGCGATCCGAGATCACTTCGGGCTTGGCTTCGTCCCCGACGTGTTCCAACTCCCCAGCACGCGGCCGAGCTATCTCCGCGTCTTCTGGGCCGGGTACCGGTCGATCTTCACCGAAGGGGTCCTTGCCCGGGAGCGAAAGGAGCTGATCGCAGCGGTGGTGGCTCGCGATGCTGGCTGCACGTACTGCGTGGATGCTCACGTCTTGTTTCTGGAGATGATCGGCGCGAGCCCGGATGTGATTGCGGCGGCGAGGAGCGCAGTCGACGGCGGACTCGCCGATGCAAACGACCGCGAACTTCTCGCTCTGGTCCACCGGATAGACACAGAGGCGTACAAGATCAACGACGGGGATCTCGACCGCCTGCGGGAACTCGGGTGGAGCGATGACGAGTTGGTCGAGGCCGTCTGGACAGCGTGCCTGTTCAACTTCATCGTTCGCCTCGCCGACTCGTTCGGGCTGTACCGGCTCGGCCAACTCGTAGAGCCGGGCTGACGTCCCCTCGGCCGAGCCGGCACACCAGCGTCGAACTCTGCTGTGCAACTATGCGTGCGGCTGCGGTGTCGGGGTCGTCCCCAAGCTCGTGCTCGAGAAGAGCGCGCTCCGCGAACGCATCACGGAGCTCGGTGTCAGGCCCGCCCTACGACCGTTCCACATCGCGCTCTGCGTCCGCGAACGGTCGCTCGCGAGCCCGCTCATCCACGCGCTCTGGACTGCATGACAACCGCTCCCCCGAAGTGCCGGCGGCCGGGGCGGGTCGACATGATCGATCTCGTCGGCCACGCCGTCCACATGAGTTGCGCCACGTGCGGCACCCGGTGGCGCAGTCCCCGTCCGCCGCACTAGCTGCGACCAACGTCTTCCTCAGAAACGACCTCGACGCCGGCGCGTCGCAGCGCCTCGGCCGTGACCCCCTCGCCGACAACGCGGGTCCCCTCGAAGGAGCCGTCGTAGATCTCGCGGCATCCGCACGACGGTGACCGCGCCTTCAGCACCGCATGTCGCGCGCGCGTTGCAGCCGCGAGTTGCACGGCGTGAGCCGCGCCACGTGCGAACCACTCCGTGACGTCGTTGCCGTCCTCGTCGCGCACACGTCCGTCCGACTGACGCTCCGCCCGTCGTCGCGGCGTGGGCAATCCGCCAGCAGCCTCGGGACAAACGGGGACAACACGATGTGTCGCCCGCAACGCGACGACAGCGCCGTGCGTGTTGGCTTCGCCGAGATGGTTGCAGCGCACGCCGAGCAGGCACGCGGACACGAGCAACGGGGGTTGGGATCCCTGGTCTGCGCCTGCGGCAGCACTACGTTCGACCACGAACCGAACCTACCCCCAAGGGATGAGGATGGCAGGCCGGAGCACGACAGCAGCGCAACGGTCCGATCGTTCCGGCGATCGAGATCTGGTGCAGCAGTATCTCGGCGAGCTTCGGAAGGAACCGCTACTCACCGCCGCGGAGGAAATCGACCTCGCGCAGAAGATCGAGCGCGGCAACGCCGGCGATGCGACCGCACAAGATCGACGCATCGCGGCCGCAGCGCGCCAGAGGTTCATCGAGGCAAATCTTCGGCTCGTCGTGTCCGTCGCGAAGCGCTACCAGTCAGCGGGTTTGCCGATGCTCGACCTCATCCAGGAAGGCAACCTCGGCCTGATGCGTGCGGTCGAGAAGTTCGACTGGCGCAAGGGATTCAAGTTCTCGACGTACGCGACATGGTGGATCCGGCAAGGCATCACACGCGCCATCGCCGACAAGAGCCGCACGATCCGCGTCCCGGCCCATCTCGGTGAGGCACTGTCGGTGCTCGCCCGCACATCGGCGCAGTTGCTCAAGACGCTCGGACGCGAGCCGACGATGGCCGAGCTTGCGGTCGAGAGCGGCTTCCCGATCGACAAGGTCGAGGACGCGCTACGGATTGAACCCGATCTCGTGTCTCTGTCCGCGCTGGTCGGTCTGGACGGCGACGCGGAGCTGTCGGACCTGTTGCCTGATCACACCGCAAGTGCACCGGACGAAGTGGCGACACAGTCGCTCGAATCCGCCGCCCTCCGTTCGTCGCTCCAGCGCCTCGACGAGCGCGAGCGCGATGTCCTCTGTCTGCGCTTCGGCCTCACGTGCGACCGGCCGCTGACGCTCGAGGAGGTCGGACGCCGTTTCGATCTCACCCGCGAACGAATCCGGCAGATCGAGGCCAAGGCGCTGACCAAGCTGCGTCACCCGTGCCTGCCGGGTCATTTGCGCACTCTGGTGACGCTCGCGGGCTGAGGCCGGCACCACAGCGATCCACCTCCGTGTGCAAGGAATGGCGACCTACGCGGGTAGGGGACGAGCGGGCGGCGAGAGACTGGCGCGCGCCAGCGCCTGGAGCGCCAGCGCCGTCTCCCATTGCAGGTCCGGCATCTCGGTCGGCGCGAACCAGCCGACTTCGACGATCTCGACCGAGCTCGGCCGCGCCCGGCCCGCGTCGGCGTCGCGGTACTGGGCGCGCCCGAAACACGATGTCGATTCGCTTCGGGGTCGCGTCGATCACCACTGCGGGCTCGGATACGAGCTTCACGTCGATGCCGACTTCTTCCAAGATCTCGCGCCGTGCCGCATCCGATGGATGCTCCCGGCGTTGCAACAGGCCGCCAGGCAAGCCCCAGTGCCTTCGATACGACTGCCGGATCAGCAGGATTCGCCCGTCGGCCCGCTCGATGAGACAGATCGCGCCTACTGAGAACGTCGGGCTGACGATGCGCACGACGATCCGGCGCAGACGGCCGGGCAGCCGCCTGTACACCATCAACAACCAGTGGTGGATCCTCGCGATCACCTGCTCAGGGTAAGGGTTACCGGACGACCGCTCGGAGAGCGTCGGCGACAGCCGCGAGGAGGGCGGGATTGCCTGCGGCAATCGGTGTGCGACGAGCGTCGTGTTCTAGCACGACCAACGACCGGTCGTTCGCGTCGATCACGACGCCGCCCGCTTCCGTGCACACGAGCATGCCGCCGAGGTAGTCCCACGGACCGTGCGCGTCGCGACTGCAGTCGATGTAGGCGTCGACGACCCCGCTCGCGACCGCGCAGAGATCGAGGGCGGCTGCTCCGAGGGCGCGGTACTGATTCCAACCGAGCCACCGCCGTGGGAACCCCGACAGCGCGACGAGCGACTCGCCCAGAGATGTATGAGTCGAGGGGTGAAGCGCCTTCCCCTCGACGGTGGCTCCGGCGTTGCGTTCGGCGACGTATGTCGTGCCGCTGACAAGGTTGACGACTCGCGAGGCGAGCGGGCCTTCCCCGTCAACGGCGCACAGGCTGGTGGCGAACCACGGGATCCCCCGCGACGCGTTCGTCGATCCGTCGAGCGGGTCGACGACCACGGTGACGGCGCGCTCGGGATGATGACGTCCCGATTCCTCGGACAGCACCCCGAACCCGTGCCCGGTCAACACATCGACCGCAACCCGGTCGGCGGCGAGGTCACTCAGGTACTGACCGGGTTTCGTTCCTGCGAGCCCCCAATCCTCGAGGTTGCCCAGCGCCGCCTGGACTGCTCCCCCCGCCTCGGCGAGCACGGCATGCACGTCCATGCACCGATGGTGGCAGGCGCCGCGCCGGGAGGGCGGAATCTGGGCCGAGGCGTGGCAGGCTGTGGGGGATATGGCGGTCATTGATGTCGCCGGTTTCGTGGCCGACCTGAAAGACCATGCCGCCGACCACGGTTTCCACGTCCACGACGAGCGGCACTTCGTCGAGACCTACTCGCTGCGGCAGGCGTGGGAGGTGGATCTCCACCCCGAGGAGGCGTGCAACGGTCCGCTGGACCTGCACTTGTCGCTCGAGATCGATCCTCGCCAACTGCTGTCGTTCGAGGACGCTGTCCTGTCGCTGAACGACGGTGACGAGCCGGCCGACGCCTTCCACTTCCCGTTGCTGTTCACGTGGACGTTGCCGCCGTTGCCGAAGGGTCCCGACCTTCTGGTGCTGGCGACCGACCTCGCCGGCATCGGCGAGACCGAGCTGCCGCTCGAGGTCTCGGCCATCGACTCCTTCGCGGCTGTCACGGACGCGCCCGAGCGGAGCCTCAGCGTCGTGGCCCGCATCGAGGTCTCGCTCACTGCCATCTACAAGAACGAAGAGCAGCTGTGCGACGTGCTCGACCGCTGTCTCGCGGTCAGTGAGTTTCTCGTGGGCAATGCACCCGCATGGCTCGACGAAACCTGAACCGATCCCGTTCGAAAACGCCGTCGGTCAGGACAGGATGTCCTTGCGGCGGAAGCGCCACAGCGCGATCGCGGTGAAGATGAGGGTGAACGCGAGAGCGGACCCGACGCCCTTGTACATGTCGCGCGTGGTGTCACCCGTGAACAGGTTGCGCCACTCGTCCCAGTACCGGGTCAGCAGGTACGGCTTGAACGAGCCCAAGCTCGGCACCGCGCTGAGCACCTGCGACGCGACGACGACCACGACGGTGCTCACGACTGCAGCCGCGGTCGAGTCGGTGAGCGTCGACAGGAAGATGCCGATGGCGACGACGGCGAGCATCGTGAGCGCGACGTAGCCGGACGCGAGTGCGAGCCGGCCCAAGGCTTCGCCGACCGGAACCGACACCGGCAGCGGGAAGAACCGCGTCTGCTGGATGGCAGTGGCGTCGTGCCATCCGAACGCGATCGTGCCGGCGATCAACCCGGCGCCCACGATCGTGAGGACCGCTATGAGCGTGAGGACGTACGCAACGGTCAACTTCGCGAGCACGAGTCGCACCCTGCCGACCGGCCGGACGAGCAGGTAACGCAATGTTCCCCACGTGGCTTCGCCGGCCACGCTTTCGCCTGCGAAGGCAGCGACGACGACGACGAGGAAGAACTGGCCCATCACGACGAGTGAGATGACGCCGACGTTGATGCCGCTGCTCGTGAGGATCGTGAAGAGGTTGAGGTCGAACCTACGCTCGCCGGGCGGGTCGAGGTAGCTCGAGACCGTGATGATGATGGGCACAGCGGCGAGTAGCGCGATGCACGCCCATGTGCGGATCCGGCGCGTCTGGCGCACCCATTCGACGCGGATCATGCGTCGTGCTCGACGAGCGAGAGATACGCATCCTCGAGCCGCCGCCGCGGCATCACCGTCTCCACGGCGACTTCGGCCAGCACCAGCGCGCGAACGATGTCCGCGCGTGGGATGCCGTCGAGCTCGACGACCAGGTGATGGTTCGACAGGTCGACGGGTTGCACACCCAGCACTCCGTCGACGTTCCGGAGAACGGCGGCCGCTCGCGCAGGGTCGTCCACCTCGACTTCGACCGCGTGCGACGAGCCGACCAGGTCGGCAACGGTTCCGGCGGCGACCAACGAGCCGCCATCGATGACGAGCGCGTGAGTGCACACCTGCTCGACCTCGGCGAGCAGATGACTCGACAGCAGGACAGTGGTCCCTCGAGCCGAGATCTCACCGAGCGCCACTCGGATGCGGCGCGTCTCCGCCGGGTCCAGCCCGTTGGTGGGTTCGTCGAGCACGAGCAGCTCGGGCAGGTTCATGAGCGCCTGGGCCAGACCGAGGCGCTGACGCATGCCTTGCGAATAGCCCTTCACCTTGCGATCGATGGCGGAGCCGAGGTCCGCGAGATCCAGCGCCTCGTCCAGGGCGGGCGGCGGCCACGCATCCCCGCCTGCGCACCAGTGGAGCCTGAGGTTGCGCATTCCCGACAGGTAGGGGACGAAGGCGGGCTTCTCGACCAGCAGGCCGACGCGGCGCAGGACAGGGCTGCCAGGACGCATCGCCTCCCCGAGCAGCGCGGCCGAACCGGCGTCCGGGCGGATCAGGCCGACCATCATCCGCACGGTGGTGGTCTTGCCAGCGCCGTTCGGCCCGAGCAGCCCGCACACCTGACCCCGGTCGACCGTGAAGCTGAGATCGGTCACAGCCTGCACGCCGCCGAAGTGTTTGGAGAGATGGGCCGCCTCGATCACGGTTTCGTTGGTCAAGACCGATCAGGTTAGGGACGTCCGTGGGAAGTGGGATGGCGGCCCCCCCAACCGAATGTTGGTGCGGTGGTCGCCATGGCGACCACGGCGACCCGGAGTTCGGATGGCAGGTCAGGCCGCGAGCGTCCCTTCGGCCCGCCGGGCATCGCTCCCGTGACAGCACGGCCCGACGGGAACATGGGGCACCGATCGCACGGGGGTGGCGGTGCGGATCGTGATCCAGCCGATGACCCCGCCGACCACGGCGAGCACAGCCGCGATCACGAGCGACTTCCGGTAGCCGGAGGCGAAATCGTCGGCCAATCCGGCGACTCCCGGCAACACGGCGATGGCGAGCAACGACGCGATGCGACTGGCGGCGTTGTTGATGGCCGAACCGACACCCATGTGGTGGTCGTCGACTGCGGCCAGCACCGCAGCGGTCAGCGGGGCGACCGTGACCGCGAGTCCGGTCCCCAGCACGATCATTCCGGGCAGGACCCCCGCCCAGTACGTGGTCCCCGGCTCGATGCGGGACAGCAGCAGGAGCGACGCGGCAACGATGAAGGGACCGATCGTCATCTGAAGGCGCGGGCCGATGCGCTGCGCGAGCGCGCCTGACCGAGCCGAGAACACGAGCATGATGAAAGTGACCGGCAGCAGCGCCGCGCCCGCCTCGAGCGCCGAGTAACCCAAGTTCTCCTGCAGGTCAACGACCACGAGGAAGGTCGTGATGCCGAGCGCGGCATAGACAGCCACGGTGACGAGGTTGGCGCCGGAGAACTGCCTCGACTTGAAGAGCGTCAGCGGCACCATCGGATGCTCTTGCCGCGCTTCCACGACGACGAAGGCGATCAACGCGGCGACTCCTACGACTGCGGCGGCGAGGACGACACCTGTCGACGCGCCGGCCGGGCCTTCGATCAGCGCGTAGACGACACCGGCGAGTCCGATGGACAAGGTGGCCGCGCCAATGACATCAATGTGGACGCCCTGTTCGTCGTCGCGACTCTCGGGCACCCACTTCATCGTGATGACGACGGCCACCACGACGAGGGGCAGGTTGATCACGAAGATCAGGCGCCACGAGACGGCGTCGATGAGCCAGCCACCGAGGAAGGGCGCTGCGGCCGTGGCTACGCCGGCGAGCCCCGACCATGCGCCGATGGCACGGCCGCGGTCCTCGACGCGGAAAGACGACGACAGCAAGGCGAGACTGCCCGGAACCAGTGCGGCCGCGGCCACGCCCTGCAGCGCTCGCGCGATCTCGAGCTGGGTCGGGTTCTGCGACACAGCACAGAGCAGCGACGCGAAGGCAAAGCCCACCAGTCCGTACACGAAGACACGACGACGGCCGTACAGGTCGCCGAGGCTGCCGCCCAGCACGAGCAGTGATCCTTGTGTGAGCAGGTACGAGGTCAGCGTCCACTGCAACGCGTCGACCCCCGCGCTGAACTCGAGGGCAATCGCCGGAAGCGCGGCGTTGACGACTGATCCGTCCAAGAACGCGATTCCTGAGCCGAGGACGGCAGCCACGAGAACCCAACGACCGCGGGCCGTGCCGAACGCGACAGGATCAGGTACCGACACCGATCTCCACGTGGACATCCAGGGCTTGCTCCAACAAGCCCTTCCGGGCGTTTGCGGTGTACGCCTCGAGGCTGACGTCCGCGTCCTCGTCGTGGCAGAGCGTGATGGTCAACCTCCCCGTGTGGCTCGTCGCCACGAGCTCCCGTACGGCACCGGTGCGAGTGCGGTCGAGCGCGACGCCGATGCGGAGGATGCCGGCGAGTACGCGCACGGCTCGCTGGACCGACGGTTGGAGCGCCGCGAACTCGGCATGGCTTGGCTTCGGCGCACTCTTGCGGTGATAGCGCGCCACTTGCGCGATGAGCTCGATCTCCTCGTCGGTGAAGCCGGTGAGGACATCCGTGTTGCGGATGACGTAGTAGCTGTGCAGGTGATGGCGATCGTGCGAGACGAACAGTCCGACGTTGGCGAGCAGTCCTGCCGCCTCGAGCAACTCCTCGCACGACGGATCGAGCTGGTGGAGACCAGCTGTCTGTTCGAAGAGCTCGAGTGCGAGCTCGGTGGCGTGCTGCGCGTGCTCGAGCTCTCCGGGCGCGATCGCGGCGAGATGGGTCACGCTCTCGTATCGCAGATCGCGTAGATGTCCGAGCGACGTTCGGTCGCGCTGCCGGAGCACGTTGAGCAGGACGCCTTCGCGCAGCGCGAAGTCCGACACGATCATCTCGTCGATGTCGAGGGTCGCGAACGTCTGCTCGAGGATGAGCGCGCCGCCGAGCACGATGTCTGCTCGCTTCGCCTCGAGCCCCGGAATCTCGAGGCGCTTCTCGACTGAGCCGGCATCGCGTAGAGCCTCAACGACCTCACGCAACCCGCGGTTGTCGATCACGGCGCCGCTCACCTGGAGCATGGGCGCCTCGCCGCGAGCGGCGCGCACCATCTCGGCGATGTTGACGATGGTCCCGGAGCTACCGATGGCGATCTCGAAGCCGAGCGGCCGCACCATGCGGGTGACCTGGGTGAGGTACACGCGGATGAACTGCCGGCACTCCTCGAGCGTCCTTCGGCGCACGGACCCGTCGAGCCCGAACCGCTCGGTGAGCCGGATCGCGCCGAGCTTGAGGCTCCGGGCACCAAGCACATCGTTGCCTCGCCCCACGACGAACTCGGTGCTCCCGCCCCCGATGTCGACGAGCAGGTGGCGCTCGTCGAACGCCGGCACCGCCTGCAGCACGCCGAGTCGGATCAGGCGGGCCTCCTCGGCCCCGGAGATCACCGAGACCGGTACGCCGGCTTCGTCATGGGCGCGGCGAACGAACTCGCTGCGGTTCTCCGCCTCACGCACCGCGCTGGTGGCGACCGCATGCAACTCGGCGCCGTGGCTGTCGACGAGCCGCCGGAACCGGCCGAGTGCGTCGATGGCGCGCGGCGATGGCCTCGGGAGCAAGCCGCTTCATGTCCCCCGACCCCGATCCGAGGCGCACGACTTCCTTCTCGCGGTCGATGACCTCGAATCTGCTGTTGCCCGTCGGCCGCGCGATGACCAGGTGGATCGAGTTGGTACCGATGTCGATCGCAGCGAGGGGAGCCGAACCATTCTCCACGCGCTGCACGCGGGCAGGCTACGGCGGAGATGCGGCCGTAAGGCGGACGGGCAACGACTTGAGCGCGTTGTTCAGGTTCGAACGCTGCCGGCGCGGCGGACCGACGAGCTCGATGCGGTCGAACGTCGTCAGCAGCTCCTCGAAGAATATGCGCCCTTCCAAGCGCGCCAAATGCACGCCGAGGCAGAAGTGCTCGGCGATGCCGAACGAGAGATGCGGGTTCGGCTCTCGCCGGATGTCGAATGCATGCGGATTCGAGAACACGGTCTCGTCGCGGTTGGCGGACGTGTAGATCATCGCCACCTTCTCACCGGTCGCGATCGTCTGGTCACCGATGCTCGTGTCCTCCGAAGCGGTGCGCCGGAAATAGTGGAGCGGGTTCGCCCATCGGAGAATCTCTTCGACCGCGCCGGCGATCAGCGCCCGGTCGGCGCCTAGGTCGTCGAGTTGATCCGGATGCTGCAGGAGCGCCAGTAGTCCCGAGGACAGCATGGTGCGCGTCGTGTCGTTGCCCGCGGTCACGAGTTGCACGAAGAAGCTGCCGAACTCGATCTCGGTCATGGGGCGGCCGTCGATGTCCGCCGCCAAGATCAACGTTGCGAGGTCCTCTTGTGGCTCTGCCCGCCGTTGTTCCGCGAGCCCGATGGCGTAGAAGGCCATCTCGATGCTCGCGCTGTAGTCGGGCTCCTGCCCCGCTGTGACATCGGGATCCTGGCCGCCGGTGTTCTGCTCGCTCCACGCATGGATCCTCGGCCAGTCCTCACGCGGGATGCCGACGAGCTCACCGACGACCTGCGACGGCAGCTTTGCACAGACGTCGTGGACGAAGTCGATCTCCGTGTCACGCGGCACCTCGTCGAGGATGCTCCGGCAGATGGCACGGATCCTCGGCTCGAGTCCGCCGATCACGCGCGCTTTGAAGTGCGGCGCGAGGTTGCGGCGATAGTCGACGTGTCTCGGTGGGTCCATCGCCAGCACCATGTCGCGCATCATGGCGAGCTGCTGTTCACTGAGGTCTTCGAGCACCACGCCCCCGAGAGACGCGGAGAACACCGTTGGATGCCGCGCGACATGAACGACGTCCGCGTGGCGGAGCACGGCCCAATACTCCGTGCCGTCGGGCATCGGTTGCCGGTACACCGGCTTCTCACGACGCAACTGCTCGAACGCGGCGTGCGGCGGACCGTCGACGTAGCCGTCAGGGTCGTAGAGATCAATGTTGTCGGCGTTCCCCGGCCACGCAGGCCGCGTCTGGCCGCTCCTCCGCTGGCGCTCCGTCGCTCGCATGTTCTCGTTCATGCGCCAGTGAACTTCGGCAGGCGCTTTTCGAGGAACGCCTTCGGACCTTCCTTCGCGTCGTTCGAGCTCATGACCGCCATCCCCAGTTCCTCTTCGCGCTTGTAGGCGTCGAGCTCAGGCAATGTCTCTGCCGCGAGTACCGATGCCTTGATGTTGCGCACGGCGAGCGGTCCGTTGGCCGCCGCTCGATCGGCCAGCTCTCGAGCCCGCGTCAACGTTTCGCCATCCGGCACGACGTGACCGACGAGCCCGATCTCGTACGCGCGCCGCCCAGAGATGGGTTCGCCGAGCAGCAACATGTCCATCGCGACAGTCCATGGGATCTGCCTCGGGAGGCGCACCGTCGAACCGGACATCGGAAACAACCCGCGCTGCACCTCCGAGATCGCGAGCTGCGCGCCCTCGCCTGCGACTCGGATGTCGACTGCCTGCAGGATCTCCATACCGCCTGCGTAGCAGTAGCCCTCGACCGCGGCGATCAGCGGCTTGGCAACCCGGTGGGTCTTGAGGAAGCCGTTGTAGATGAGCGTGAAATCGGCGCGTATGCGTTCTTCGAACTCGTCTTGTGCAGGCTTGCCCGAGATCATCGCGCCGACGAGGCGGTCGAGGTCTGCGCCCGCTGAGAAGTTGCCGCCCGCTCCGGTGAGGATCGCGACCCGGATGTCCGGATCGTCGTCCACGAGGTCCCATGCGTCGCACAGCCGGCACAGCACTTCCGCGTTGAACGCGTTCCGCTTGTCGGGGCGGTTGAGGACGATGGTCACGACGTGGCCGTCGCGTTCCACGAGCACAGCCGGTTCGGTCATGCGCACGTTGTAGCCGACCGCCGAGCCGCGCTCCCGCGGCTCGGCGATCGACCTTGGGGGATCAGCTTGCGGCTGTGCCTGCCGGGGTCACGGGATGCCAGCCGGGGATCACGGCGCCCATCGCATCGCCGGGTGCCATGTCAGGGGCGAATCGGTACAGGAGATGCCCGTTGTAGGTGACTTGTCCCGCCACCTGTCCCTGCGCCGTGCCGAGCATGGTGCTGGTGACCCCGGTACCGCCCTGTGGCGTTCCTGCAGCCACGACTGCCGGCCATAATGCGGTGCACGCCGACGAGGTGCAGGCCGACGTGGTTCCCGTGTCGCTGTCGAAGAGGTAGACGGTCCTTCCTTGGGAGTCGACCAGGATCTGGCCGTACCTGGCGTTCATCGCCACGTTGATGGTGGCGTTCGCCGCCGCTGGGGCGGACGCGGCTCGACGTGGTCGCGCTCGACGTGGTCGTCGTGCTCGACGGGGTGGAGGTGGTAGCCGTGTCGGAATCTGATGAGCACGCGGCGGTGAAGAAGCCGGTAGAGACGAGGATCAAGGCCAGTACGCGTCGCATGCTTCCCTCCTCTGGGTTTCGGCGAATGGTACGCATGGCGGCCCGAGAGGGATTGCGGCGCGTGTCGAGTACGGTCACGTGCCCGTGAGAGCGCTCCTGTGCAAAGCCTTCGGTCCTCCTGAGTCCTTGGTCATCGAGGAGGTCGAGGACCCGAAGCCGGAAGGCGGCCAGGTCGTCATCGACGTCGAGGCATGTGCGGTGAACTTCCCGGATGTCCTGATGATCCAGGACATGTACCAGTTCAAGCCACCGCTGCCGTTCTCGCCCGGTGCCGAAGTTGCCGGCACGGTCAGCGCGATCGGCGAAGGTGTCGACACGCTCGACGTCGGCGACCGGGTGCTCGCGTCCCCAGGGTGGGGCGGCCTCGCCGAGAAGGTCGCGGTCGACGCCCGATCGGCGATCGAGGTTCCGGACGGCATCGACGCTGTGCACGCATCCTCGTTCCTGTACGCGTACGGGACGTCTCACTACGCGCTGAAGGATCGAGGGCAGTTGCAGCCGGGTGAGACGCTGCTCGTCCTGGGCGCCGCAGGTGGCGTCGGCCTCGCCGCGGTCGACCTCGGTACGGCGATGGGTGCGAACGTGATCGCTGCCGCGTCTACCGACGACAAGCTCGAGGTGTGTCGCGAGCGCGGCGCGACGATGACGATCAACTACGCGACCGAGGACTTGAAGACGCGCATCCGTGAGCTGACCGGTGGCGTCGGCGCCGACGTGGTGTACGACCCGGTCGGTGGCCCGTACAGCGAGCCGGCATTGCGGTCGACCGCATGGGAGGGCCGCTTCCTCGTCATCGGGTTCGCCGATGGCGAGATCCCTCGCGTGCCGCTCAACCTCGCGCTGTTGAAGGGATGCTCGATCGTCGGCGTGTTCTGGGGAGCATTCGTCGGGCGAGAACGACAACGGCATCGCGAGAACGTGGCCGAGCTACTGGAGTGGTGGAAGGAAGGCAAGCTCCGTCCGCACGTGTCGACGACGTACCCGCTCGAGCGCGCCAGCGAGGCGATACGGGAGTTGGCGGATCGCAAGGCCAAGGGCAAAGTGGTGGTGACGATCTGAGGCAGTTCCAATGAAGCGCGAGCTCTTCGACGACGAGCACGAGCAGTTCCGCACCAGCGTGCGACGGTGGCTCGACAAGGAGGTCGTTCCCCATCATCTCGAGTGGGACGAGGCCGGCATCGTCCCGCGCGCGCTGTTCACTGACGCGGGCCGTCATGGGTTCCTCGGCATGGCCATCCCAGAGGACTTCGGCGGTGGAGGCGTCGACGACTTCCGGTACAACCTCGTGCTCAACGAGGAAGTGCAGGCCACGGGCGTAGGCGCAGCCGGGCTCGGTTTGACGTTGCACAACGACATCTGCCTGCCGTATTTCCTGCGGTACTGCTCCGACGAGCAACGCAAACGCTGGCTGCCGGGCATCGCATCCGGCGAGTTGATCACCGCGATCGCAATGACGGAGCCCGGCATGGGCAGCGACTTGGCGTCGATGGCGACGACCGCAGTGCGCGACGGCGACCACTACGTCGTGAACGGCTCGAAGACCTTCATCACCAACGGCATCAACGCCGACCTCGTGATCACTGCGGTGAAGACCGATCCGTCGGAGCGTCACCGTGGCATGTCGCTCGTCGTGGCGGAGCGAGGGATGGACGGATTCGAACGCGGACGCAACCTGGACAAGATCGGGCAGCACGCGCAGGACACCGCCGAACTGTTCTTCTCCGACGTCCACGTGCCCGTCGACAATCTTCTCGGCGACGAAGGCCAAGGATTTCTGCAGCTGGTCGCGAACCTTCCGCAGGAACGGCTGTCGATCGCCGCCTCCGGCGTTGCGGCGGCGCGTGCAGCGCTGGGTTGGACGCTCGAGTACGTGAAGGAGCGGCACGCGTTCGGTCAGCCCATCGGCACGTTCCAGAACAGTCGGTTCGTTCTTGCCGAGATCGCCACGGAGGTGGAGATCGGTCAATCGTTCGTCGACCGGTGTGTCATCGCGCTCAACGGCGACGAGCTCACGGCGGAAGAGGCAGCGATGGCGAAGTGGTGGTGCACGGAACTGCAGAAGCGCGTCGTCGACCAATGTCTGCAACTGTTCGGCGGATACGGCTACATGCTCGAGTACCCGATCGCCCGAGCGTACGCCGACGCCCGCATCACGACCATCTACGGCGGCACCACCGAGATCATGAAGGAGATCATCGGCCGCTCGATGGGTTTGTGAGCGGGGCGGGGCTGCCCCTTTCGCGTTTCGGCGTTCATCAGCCACATTTCGTGTGGCTAATGCACGCCATTTCGAGAAAGCCGGAACTTCCTACCAGTCGAGGGGTTCGATGAACAGGTGGATGGTGCCGCCGCAGGTGAGGCCGACGGCGAAGGCTTCGTCATCGCTGTAGCCGAACGTCACCATCCGGCGGTCGCCCGAGGCGAGCACGTCGAGCGCCTCGGTCACCACCGCACCCTCGACACAGCCGCCGGACACCGACCCGAGGACCTCGCCGTCTTCGCTCACGGCCATGGCCGCGCCCGGCTGGCGGGGCCCAGATCCTTCGACGTCGACGACACGCGCCAGCGCGACACGCTTTCCCTTCGTCCGCCACCGGTCGAGATCGTCGAGCAACTCCCTCATGTCGTCCTTCCTTATCGCCACTTCCACTCGGGTGCGCGCTTTTCCATGAACGCGTTGCGGGCTTCGGCCGCGTCTTCGAACCCTAGAAGGCGAGCCGTGTAGTCCTGCTCCGTGCGATACGCCTCCTTCAGCGGTAAGTGCTCGACGCGGTTCATCGACTCCTTGGCCAACCGCAAGGCGATGGGGCTCTTCGCTGCGAGAGCGAGAGCGAGGTCGCGGGCAGCGCCGGCGAGCTCGGCGAGGGGGACGACGCTGCGTACCGCGCCGAGCCGATGCAGTTCGGCTGCGGCGACCTGCTCGCCGGTGAAGAACATCTCACGCGCCTTGTGCCGTCCGACCAGCAGCGACAGGTGCGCGCTGGCGCCGAGCAGACCGACGTTGATCTCCGTCGTGCCGAAGCGAGCGTTGTCGGAGGCGACGAGTATGTCGCAGCAGGCCGCGAACGCGAGTCCCGCACCAAGGGCCGGCCCGTTGATGGCACCGATGACCGGAACGGCACAGTCGGTGATCGCCCACATCGCGTCTCGCGCCATGCGTGCGGGATCGGTGACGAGTGACGCCGGCGTCTCGGCCCCGCGCTCACGAGGGCCCACCGACTGCAGGTCGACACCCGCCATGAACGCGCGGTCGCCGGCGGCGGTGAAGACCGCGACCCTGACGTCGCGGTCGTCGGCGAACCCGGAGAACACATCGATGATCTCGGCGAAGGTGCCGGTGTCGACGGCATTGACCGGCGGTCGGTCGAGCGTGACGGTGGCGACGTTGTCGACGACGTCGAGCCGCAGATCCCCCATGCGATGATCCTACGAGGCACTATGGCGTGAAACGTCAACGCAGGGGGACCACATGTCGATCAATTCGATCGCCGGGATCGTCCGGACCCACGCCCGAGAGCGCCCCGACGCGCTCGCGATCCATTACGAAGGAGCCGACTTCACGTTCCGCGACCTCGACGAGCGATCGAGCCGGCTCGCGAACGCGCTGGCGGCAGCTGGCATCGGCGAGGGAGACCGAGTGGCATTCCTCGACAAGAACGGGCCTGAGTACTTCGAGACGACCTTCGCGTTGTCGAAACTGAACGCAGTCAACGTCGCGGTCAACTGGCGACTGGCGCCGACGGAAATCGCACAGGTGATCAACGACTCCACGTCGAAGCTGCTGATCGTCAGCCAAGACTTCGTGCCGCACGTCGAGAAGATCGAAGCAGACATCCCGACGGTCGCGAGGGTCATCGCCATCGGCGGCCACGCGCGGTGGGACGACTACGAAAGGTTCCTGGGCGAGCACGACGCGACGGACCCCGGAGTCGAAGGCTCGGGCTCGGACGTTGCGTTCCAGCTCTACACGTCGGGCACTACTGGTCTGCCGAAAGGCGTGATGCTCACGAACGACAACTTCTTCAAGGGCGTCATGAATGTCACGAGCTCGTGGCGGTTCACACCCGACTCCGTGAACATCGCAGTGATGCCGATGTTCCACATCGCAGGGTCCGGGTACTCGATGGTCGGCCTCTATCACGGTTGCCACACGATCCTGCTGCGCGATGTCGATCCAGTGCGCATCCTCGAGGTCATCCCGAGGTTCGGCATCACGAACGCGTTCTTCGTGCCCGCAGTGATCCAGTTCCTGCTGCTCACTCCCGGTGTCGAGCAGACCGACTTCAGCACACTGCGCGCCATCCTTTACGGAGCGTCACCGATCACCGATTCTGTGTTGAGCAACGCGATGGAGACCTTCGGCTGCGAGTTCATCCAGGTGTACGGGCTCACGGAGACGACCGGCGCCATCACCCAGCTCGACCCCGAGTTCCACGATCCTGTCGGCAACCCCAAGTTGCTGCGCTCGTGCGGCAAGCCCTACGCGTGGGTCGAGATGCGCGTGGTCGATCCGGAGACCGGCCTCGACGTTCCCGATGGCACCGTCGGTGAGCTCTGGACGCGATCGCCACAGAACATGAAGGGGTACTGGCGCAACGAGGAGGCGACTCGCGCCGCGGTCGACGAGAGCGGCTGGTTCAAGACGGGTGATGCCGGCTATCGCGACGAGAACGGCTTCCTGTTCCTGCACGACCGCGTGAAGGACATGGTCGTGTCGGGCGGCGAGAACATCTATCCGGCAGAGGTCGAGAACGTCCTGGCCAAGCATCCCGACGTGGCCGATGTCGCTGTCATCGGCGTTCCGGACGAGAAGTGGGGCGAGGCGGTCAAAGCCGTCGTCGTCCGCCGGGACGGCGCGACCATGACGGAACAGGACCTGCTCACGTTCGCGCGGGAGTACCTCGCCGGTTACAAGCTGCCGAAGTCCGTGGACTTCACCGACGTGCTCCCGAGGAATCCTTCCGGGAAGCTGCTCAAGCGCGAGATCCGGGAGCCGTACTGGGAGGGAACGCAGCGCCAGATCGGGTGAGGTCGTCGCGCAGCTCGCGCTTCAGGATCTTGCCTGCTGGGTTGCGAGGCAAGGGCTCGTCGAGGATGACGATGCGGGTCGGAACCTTGAACGGCGCCAGCCGCTCGCGAACGTGGTCTTGCAACTCGGAGATGGTGAGACGCATCCCCGAGCGAGGCAGCACAGCGGCCGCGACCTCCTCGCCGAGTCGATCATGAGGTACGCCGAACACCGCGGCTTCGTGCACATCGGGGTGCTCGTACAACGCTGCTTCGACTTCTGCGCAGTAGACGTTCTCGCCCCCTCGCAGGACCATGTCTTTCGCTCGGTCCTCGACGTACACGAATCCGTCCGCGTCGATGCGGCCGATGTCGCCACTCCGGAGCCATCCGTCGACGAGGACTTCAGCGGTCGCCTCGGGCTTGTTCCAGTACCCCCGGATCAGGTTCGGCCCCTTGAACCAGATCTCCCCGGCCACACTTGGCGGGAGGGCGCGGCCCTTTTCGTCGCGCACTTCGACTTGGAGGATGGGGGTCGTCCGCCCGGTGCTGGTGGGATGCGTGAGGTAGTCGTCGCCGCCGTTCTGGGGCCCGTACGCGTTGGTCTCGGTCATGCCGTAGCCGATGCCCGGGCTTGCCTTCGCGAAGCTCGACGCCACCCGCCGCACGAGCTCAGGCGGCGCCGGTGCGCCGCCACCGCCGACGTTGCGCAGGCTCGAGGTGTCGTGCTCCGTGAAGTGCGGCGACGCGAGAAGATCCCAGCTCTGCGTGGGCACCCCGACGAAGTTGGTGACGCGCTCCCGCTCGATGAGCTGGAGCGCCCTGTCGGGATCCCACTTGTACATGATGACGAGCTTCAGACCGCTCGCAAGGCACGACAGCATCACCGGCACGCAACCCGTTACATGGAAGAGGGGCACCACGAGGATGAACGTCAGCGGGTCCGTGCTCGGAGTCGTGTCGGGATTGCGCAGCCGGTCCGCAGCAGAACGGCAACCGAACCCCATCAGCGCCTGCACGACCGCGGTGCGTCGAAACGGCCCCCTTCGGATGTCCCGTTGTCCCCGACGTGTAGAGGATCGTGGCGTCGTCGTCCGGGTCGATCTCGACGTCGGGCATCGGCGCACCCGGACGGACGAGGTCGTCCCACTGGTCACTGTCTGGTCCTGCTTCCGGAGCGCGCACCGCGATGACATCGATCCCGAGTCGCTTGCACGTGTCCGCACTACGTTCGACTCGCTCGGCGTCCGCGATGAGGATGCTGGCGTCAGAGTCCTCGAGCGCGTAGTCGAGTTCGTCGGACGTCCACCACGCGTTCAGCGAGACCGAGATTCCTCCGATCGACGTGATGGCGCTGAAGGCGACGACCCATTCGGGATAGTTGCGCATACCGAGCGCGACCCGGTCGCCCTTCCCGATCTTGTACCGATGGACGAGTGCACTGGCGAGCGCGTCGACCTTCGATGCGAACTCGGTGAACGTCCACCGCTCGTCCTCGTACACGAGGAAGATGGCGTCCCCGCGGCCGCGGGTCGTCGTGACGATGTCACGTAGCGAACGCGGTGCGTTGCGGAAGACCGTGTACGTGATGCCGCGGATGTCGACCTGCGTGGTCTCGAACCGCTCTCCCGAGGCTGTGACTCGGGCGATGGCTTCGTCGTAGCTGAGCATCGTGTGCTCTTGTTTAGCCGGACGTGACCACCCGCAGCTGCGAGCGAGCCGAACGGCAGTTCGGCGCCGCTCGTGATATGGCCTCAGATGCGACAGCGACGCCCGGACGTCTATCGGGTCGCGGGCGACGCTGATTCGCGACTGCGAACTACAACTGTCAGTCGTTGCAGGTGTTCGGCACGACGGCGTCGGGAACAATACCGGCCTCTAGCGCCTGGATCTCGGTGCCAAAACCGGACCCGATGTCGTTCTGGGCGAAGGAGACAATGGCCTGTCCGAACAGACCCGGCTCGATAGATGCCGCCGTCGACGCCAACGGCGCAACCGTCGAGCCGACGCAGCCTGTGACCGCAGGCTCCGCGGCACTCGAGGGCAGGGCGAACACGCCCAACCCCACAACGACCCCGGCGGTGGCCGTGAGTCCTTTGCAAAGCACGCTTCGAAGCATTTGCACACCCCTGTCCATGGTCGATTCGCGGTCAGGGCACGCGTGAGGACCGTCAACTTCGTGGCTCGCGCGTGTCCTGTACGAGAGGCGTACGGTCGAACCGTACCGTCGTACGGTCGACCCGAACAGCTGCGAAGAGCACTCTGCGCGGTAGGCGGCGGCGGCGTCAGTGGTGGCGAGCGCTTCCGCAGGTCACAGGTGTGGGCTCGGGAGGGATCGAACCTCCGACCGAGGGATTATGAGTCGGACCGAAAGCATCCGCCCCGTGGTGCACGATGCGCTGACCTGCCGGTTCGTCCGTGACAGATGCCGGTCGGTGACGCCGAATGCCACGGTGTGACGGCTCGTCTGTTGGATGAAATCTTGGATGTCGAACCGTCCGACCTGACAGAGCCGTCCGACCTACCTGAGCGCGCCCACCATCGATCGACGTAGGCGCATGCTAGGCGGGATGCCGTGAGCGGCGCCTGTGGAGCTGAGGGTGCCGGAACTGGATAGTGCAGTGTGCCAGTGGTCTGCTTCATTGGCGGCATGAGCGAAACGATCGATGAGCTCGGGCCGGTTGACTACATCGTCGTCGAGTTCCCGGGCAACAAGTTCAACGGCGACATCGCACCCGCGCTGGGCGACCTCGTCGACCGTGATCTCGTGAGAGTGCTCGATCTCGTATTCGTCACCAAGGACACGGACGGCCAGATCGAGGGGTTCGAACTTGGTGACATCGACGAAGGCATCGCCGGCGAGATCGAGAAGCTGGAGATCGACATCGCACATGTGTTGAGCGAGGACGACGTGGTCTCGCTCGCCGCGGCACTCGAACCTGACTGTTCAGGAGCGCTGCTCGTTTGGGAGAACAAGTGGGCCGCACCGTTCGCGTCCGCGGTGCGTCACTCCGGTGGTCAGCTGGTCGCGAGCGGCCGGATCCCGGTGCAAGCGCTGATCGGCGTGCTCGAGGACGAAAACGAAGGAGCCTGAAATGCCGCTTGCAGCCCGTCGTGTCGCACGCCGCGGAGTCGTGGGACCCGCGCCCGTCGCCCGCACCGCGGCCGTCGTAGGAACCGCGGCCGTCGTGTCGCACGGTGTCGCGCGCCGTTCGGATCGTCGTGAGGATCGTCGTGACGATCGGCGCGACCGACGCCGCTAGACGGTGGCCGAGGCACGCGGCGCTGACTCCTCCGCGGTTCGGGCGTGCGGGTCGCCACGCGGGGTGATTGATTTCGATCGCCGGCTTCTTGCCCGTAAAGAGCGGCGCGGATCTGCGGACATCTCAAGGAGGACACGATGAGCCAAAGTCATCTCGTGATCGACTTCCCGATCAAAGCTCCGGCCAATGCCAAGGCGCTCACCGAGGAGCTGCCCCCGTTGATGCCCGATCTCGCGAACGTGCAGGACGACCTCGGAACCGTGCACTTCTCGCGTTTCATGGTCGAGGGAGACGAGAAGCTTCTCTTCGTTTCGGACATCGACGGCGAGCGCGACCAGCACATCGAGCGGCTCGTGGAGCGCGCGGGCCCGGTGTTCGACGCCATCTTCGAACACGTGGACGACCCTCCCGCCACGCCCGTGGCTGGTAACCCTCAGCCGATCGTCAACTGGCTGAACGATCATGTCCGCGAGCCCGTCGAAACGTACTTCGCCTACAAGGACGCTTCGGTGCAGGACATCAAGGCGTGCGCGCGTGCGGCGGGCTTCACGGGCAACACGTCGCAGGACACCTTGCTCACGTACATGTCCATCAAGTCAGGGCACAGCCTTGCGTTGATGGAGGCGGCAGAGGCCATTCGAGACGAGGCCTATGCAGCGACGGATGTTGTTGGGACACTGCACTTCTCCGATTGGGTGTTCTTCGAGGACGACCACTTGGGCTTCTTCACCATCTACGACGGCGATTGGGACAAGTACATCCAGGACTTCGCCGAGAAGCTTACGATCGCCTTCGACACGGTCTTTCCCCATGTCGTTGGCGCGCCACCCCTCCCAGTTGCAAAGAACGCCCCGGCGTTCCATCAGTGGGCATTGGAGAACAACCATCCGCCCATCGGGTTCTACAGCGCGTACCCGGGCCTCGGCGTGCTGGATATCAGAGCCCTGCTCGCCGATGCACGCGAGTCGCGATCCTCCACGACCAGCTAGCAGTGGTGTCACAAGGTCACGATCCGGCGATGAAGAGTCCCGGGTTCTCACACCGACTGTTTGGTCGAAGCCGGCATGAACCCCCAAGGGAGTGATGGCGACTCCGGGACTCGAGACGGGCCAGCGCTCGACCTCTCGGACATCCAAGGATTTGTGCTTCGCGGCTACCGAATGCCGGTGGTGCGACATTTCTTGTTGACGGTCGAAGCTCCGGCACAAGCGCGGCGGCAACTCGGGCGGCTCGTCAGCGGTGACGAATCCGACGTCCCGCAGATCACTACGGCCGCGGACTGGCGTGTGGGGTTCGCGCCCGGGCCGGAAGACAATCTTGGCGATGCCCCCCGTCGTACGCCCGACTATTGCCTCAACATCGGTATCACGTGGCCCGGACTGATGGCGCTGGAGGTCGAGGAGCGCGTCCCAACGCTGTCGTTCGAGTCCTTCGGTGTCTTCATCGAAGGAGCCGCGCAACGAGCGGAGTTGGTCGGCGAGACCGGACAGAGTTCGCCCCAGAACTGGGTCGGTGGTTTTGGAAGCGGGGACGATCACGTCCTGGTCACGCTGCACGCCCTCGGCCCGGAGGCGATGACGCGCTGCAGCGACCGGTTGTGCGCCTGGTTCGCCGAGGGAAATGGCTTTCGCGAACTCTGGCGTCAGGACGGCATGGTGCTCCTCGAGATGCACGATGGCGAAGCCGTGCCTACTTCCAAGGTTCACTTCGGATATACCGACGCCATCACGACGCCCACCATTCGCGGCGGCCCTGAGCGCTATCTGCCCGATCACCAGGAGCCCTGCGAGCCGTGGCTTTTCGTCTTGCGGGAAGATGGCGCCAATTACGTGGTACCCGAGCCGCGAGCCCTTGGCCTGAACGGCAGCTTTGCGGTCTTCAAGAAGGTCGAGACCGACGTCGTCGGCTTTGAAGACTTCTTGCAGTCGAACAGGGACAAGATCGATCCCGAACTGCTGGCCGCAAAGATGTGCGGGCGATGGCGCAATGGCGTTCCCCTCGCGTTGTCACCGGACACGGACAGTCCTACGGGAGGGATCTCGCTCGAAGAGTTGAACGATTTCGAGTACGTGAATGCCGATGGTTCTGGAGATCCGAAGGGGATCCGCTGTCCCGTCGGCGCCCACATCCGCCGTGTCAATCCGCGGGGTTCACCGGTCGCGGGCCAGGGACGACCTGGCGGCAGCAACAATTCGCACCGGCTGATTCGTCGCGGTCTGCCGTACGGGCCGGCCTATGACCCGAGGGAGCCGTACGACGGCATCGAGCGCGGAATCCTCTTTCAATTCATCAACTCGAACACCGAGAACCAGTACGAGTTCGTGCAGCGCCGGTGGGTCAACGACAGCGAGTTCGCGGGGGCCGTCAGGCTCGACCCGAGGTCGCGGGATCCGCTGGCCGGCACGCACGACCCAGCGCAGAGCATCTTCGTCATTCCTCAGGCAGACGGGCGCCCGCCGATCGAGGTGACTGGTCTGTCGAGCTTCGTGACGACCAAAGCCGCGGCGTACGTGTTCCTGCCGAGCGTCACGGCCATCGAATTCATCGCCGGCTTGGGAGACGGCCTGTGATCGGTCGCGAGGTGCGAGAGCCTTGCACGATGTCTCCCTGACGCCGGACACGGTGCTGGAGCTCGCGCCCGGGATTCGCACGCGGCGCGCGGCGTCGGGTCACGTGCTGGTCGATTCGCCCGTCGGGACGATCATCGACATCGGACCGACGGGATTCGCCATCCTGGCGCTGTTCTCGCAGCCCCTGACGCTGGGTGACGCGATCGAGCGGCTCGAACGCGAGCGCGGGGGCTCCACCGACTTCGCGCCGACGATGAGTGTCATCAACATGCTCGTCGAGGAGAGCGCGCTCGTCGCGCCGCAGACGGGCCGAGCTCCGACGAGCGGCTGGGCCGACCCGGTCGAGCACGCCCGCATGCTCCACGACGAACGCCGGACGGGCGACTACCTGCGAGCATTGGCCGCGGCGGTGCGACCGGACGACGTCGTGCTCGACATCGGTACGGGGAGCGGCGTCCTCGCCGTGGCGGCGGCTCGAGCGGGTGCTCGACGCGTGTATGCCGTCGAAGCGAGCGACATTGCCGGCGTCGCGGCGCGGGTGTTCGAGGTCAACGGCGTGCAGAACCAGGTGACGCTCCTTCCCGGCTGGTCGAGGCAGATCGAACTGCCGGAACCGGCCGACCTGTTGGTCGCCGAAGTCATCGGCAACGAACCGCTCGAGGAAGAGATCCTCGAGACCACGCTCGATGCGCGGCAGCGGCTGCTCAAGCCGGGCGCCCGCCTGATACCCCACACGCTGACGCTCTTGGCACGCGCGGTCCTGCTCCCCGAGGCCGAGTGCAGGCAGCGCACCTTCGGACGCGCTGCGGTCGAGCGCTGGCGCAGCCTGTACGACATCGACTTCCAGCCGCTCCTCGATGCTGCGAGCCCGGATCCCGTGCACACGGTCACGGAGGGGGAGATCGTCGCGAGCTGGCGGCAAGTCGGTTCGCCGGCCGTGCTCACCTCGCTCGATCTCACCAGCTTCGATGAGCCCTCGGTGTGCGCGCGTACCTACCTCGCGGTCACGCCACCGGGCGCGGTCAACGCGATTGCGATGACGTTCCGAGCCGACCTCCACGATGGCATCGCGCACACCCTCGATCCATGGTCGTGGCCGGCGTCGAGCTGGGCCACGTCGGTGTGGGTGCTTCCCGATCCAGTCGAAGTCGGGCCCGGCTGCTGTCTACGAGTGGGTTACCACCGTCGGGTCCCGGGGGTGCCGGATGGTGTGACCTGCGACGTCGTGGAAGGTTGTGCGGGCTGAGTCGCCGCGTGCGTGCGGTCGTCGGTCCGGTCCCGCCTGCCGAATCGGGATAGCCGGCACCGCGACCCTCGTCCACAATCGAATCGTTCTCGCTCACCGAGACTGGAGGCGACCATGGGAGTAGTACGTCGACGGACGCGCCGCCGGACGATGATGGTGGCCGGGGGCCTCGCCTACGAGCGCGGCCGGAACGAGGCCCAGGCGGACGCCAACCAGCAGCAACCGGCGTACGACGAGCCGCCACCTCCGCCGCCCGCTCCGCCGGCGCCCGCGCCGGCAGAGATCGATGCCGCGAGCGAGATCGAGCGTTTGGCATCGCTGCGCGACTCCGGCGCGCTCTCCGAAGAGGAGTTCGCCGCGGCAAAGAAGAACGTCCTCGACATCTAGCCATCGCATCGGGACATCGAGGAGCACATTCATGGTCGACAACTCTCGTGGCGCCACACTGTGTCGCGCCATCGACACCTGCATCAGACCCGACGACGACGCCATCGCCGAGCTCGGCACGCTCTTCACCGACGACGTAACCGTATGGTCACCCAACCTGCTGGCGGTCGGTGTCGCTGAACTGGCCGAGAACCTCGCAATGCGCGAGGTGGCCTTCTCCGACGTCGACGTCCAGATCAACTCCGTCGGCGTCCTCGGGAACAAAGGTTTCGCCGAGTTCTGCGTCACGGCGACATTCTCAGGCCCCTTCTCGGTCGACGACGATGTGGTCATCGATCCGAACGGCCGCCAGCTCCTGCTCGGTGCCGCGGCAGTCGTCGACTTCCAGGGCGACAAGATCAAGGCTGTCCGCGCATACTTCGACGACGCCACCTTGCTCGAGCAAATGCTCGCGACCAAGGTCTAGTTCCCGGGCGAGGAGCCGACGGGCGAACCATGTGCAGCTCGCACCGCCTCGTCGTCGAGAACGAGCCCGATCCCGTCGATCTGGCGTTCTTGGAGGAGCGTTTGGCCGCGGCCGCCGTCGCGGCTGTCGCCGACGGCGAGGACCAGGACTTCGGGGTCTTCGTGCGCGACGACGATGGACAGATCCTCGCCGGCGTCTGCGGCACGATCTGGGGCGGCTGCTGCCAAGTGCACGCCCTGTGGGTCGACGATCCGCTTCGCGGTCGTGGGCTGGCGCGGGCGCTCATGGCGGAGGCCGAGGACGAGGCCCGGCGACGAGGCTGCCGGCTCGTCATGGGCCTCACCTACGACGTGTTGACCGCCGACTTCTACGACCGGCTCGGCTACCGGACGGTCGGGCTCATCAAAGACTGCCCGGCGGGCACGACGACCCGGTGGTACCGGAAGGACCTCGTCGTGGTCCCCTGAAGGCGGTCGAGCTCCGCGTCTCAGCCGATGAAGGCGTCAACTTGGCATGAAGAGGAATGACGATGACCACAACATCGACGGCGGATAATTCTCCAGCACAGTTCGTTCGATATGCACCAGAACTCGACGCGGTGAGTGCACATTTCGAGGAAGATCTCGAGACAGTGGTCGCCGGAGTCGAACAATACGTGGTCAACTCGGTCGCGGGAGAGGGCGTGGGTCGCGCGGTTCGGTTCGCTCATGCGAAGGGGTATGGGCTGGTGCGCGCCGACGTGGAAATTCTTGATGGGCTGCCGCCCGCTTATGCCCAAGGCATATACGCGACACCTGGACGACACGAGGCGCTGATTCGCTTCTCGAACGGTGTCGCGCATCTAGGTGCAGATGCGGTGCTTTCGAATGCACTCGGGTTGGCTCTCAAAGTGTTCGACATTGCCGGTACGACCCTTCTGGACGACGAGCCAGAAGCCGGCACGTTCGACTACAACACGATCAACATGCCCGTCTTCTTCTGTAACACCGCGGCGCACTATCTGTTCATCCAACAGCTCTTCACCGACGCCCCCAGTTACTTTGCCAGGGGCAAGGCTGGCATCCATCAACTCCTTACTGAGTACTTGACTGGGAAGGGCACTCTCGCTGAAGAGGATTGGGCGTGGGATGAGCTGCTCGCATTTTTAGGAATGGCTCGACTCCCCCCGGTGAATGTTTTGCTCTCGACCTACTGGACCATGGGAGCCGTACGCCACGGTGACTTCGTCGCAAAGGTACGCTTCGCTCCCGTGCGGACATTCGCAGACGCCGTCGAAAACCGCGAGGTCGATCTGGCATCCGACGCCGACGCCTACCGGCGGGCGCTGGAGGTCGAGCTGAAGCAGCGCCCCTTCGAGTTCGACCTGCAGGTGCAGCTCTGCAGGGATCTCGGGCTAATGCCCGTCCAGGACGTGACCGTCGAATGGCTGGAGGCCTACTCGCCATTCGTCACCGTGGCCAAGGTACGTTTACCGGTTCAGGACATCTCCGGTGCTGACAACCTTGAAAGAATGGACGCGTTGTCCTTTACCCCTTGGCGGGTCACGGCGGAGCATGCGCCACTCGGCGAGATCCAGCGAGTGCGAAAAGAGGCGTACCGGCGTTCGTCGATCGCACGCCATCGGCTGAACCGTCAGGAGCGCCGGGAGCCGCGAAGCGTGCGCGAGGTGCTTGGCGAGGGACAAGGCATCTAGACGCCCACGTGCTTGCGGCGCATCCTGCGCGACAAGGGTCGGCTCCTCGTCGCCGGCGGGATTCTTGATCCTGACTTCGTGCTGCTGTCACGGTTGGGCCGATTGCCCGAAGCCGCGGGATTCGCGTTCGACGAACGGAACCGCACACCCACTGTTCTACCTCGCTCCGTTCCGCGCAGCGAGAGACACACACTGCGGCTGACGGTCACCACAACGGGACATGCTGCCCCATACCCCGCCTTGCCATCAGGGACGCACCCATTCGCACCCCAGGATGCAGCCGAAAGCATTTCGTGTACAGCGGGCCGGATCTCTCAACCTTCGTTGCTGGGTTGTAACTGTCTCGACCGAGCAACACAGCTCTCAGGTGTCACGCGTCTTGCTATCGCTGCATCGCAGGCGCCTTCGGGTTGTCCATCTCCCGGTCGAGGTTCAGGACCGCGGCGATGAGCGCGAGATGGGTGAAGGCCTGGGGGAAGTTCCCGATCTGTTGTCCAGTGTTGTCGATCTCTTCGGAGTAGAGGCCGACATGGTTTGCGTAGGTCAGCATCTTGGACAACGTCAGCCGAGCCTCAGTGAGACGCCCGGAGGCGGCGAGCGCATCGACGTAGAGGAAGGTGCACAAGGAGAAGGTGCCCTCCGAACCGGGGAGGCCGTCCGGTGAGGCGTTGGGGTCGTACCGGTACACGAGACTGTCGTCGACCAGCGTCTTGTCCATCGCCGACATCGTCGACTGCCACCTCGGGTCGTTCGGCACGATGAAGCCCATGAGTGGCATGAGCACCAGTGACGCGTCGAGCACGTCGCCGCCCTCGTACTGCACGAAGGCACCAAGACCGTCGTTCCAGCCCTTGGTCATGATCTGCGCGTGGATGCGGTCGCGTTCCCGAGCCCATCGACCCAGATCGGCGGGGCGGCCACGGCTGGTGGCCATGCGGATGGCACGGTCGAATGCCACCCACGACATGAGCTGCCCATAGACGAACGGGCGACGGCCACCGCGCGTCTCCCAGATGCCCTCCTCGGGGTCCTGCCAGTGGTCGCAGAGCCAGTCCATCACGGCGAGGATCTGGTTCCAGCCCTCGTAACCGACGCCCCACTCGCCGACCGCGCCGCTGTCGAGGACGTGGATCGAGTTCATCGCTTCGCCGTAGATGTCGAGTTGCAGCTGATCGGCCGCGCCGTTGCCAACCCGTACCGGACGAGAACCCATGTATCCGTCGAGGTGGTCCAGCGTCTCTTCGGTGAGATCCGAGCTGCCGTCGACGCGGTACATGATCTGGAGCGGGCCGGAGCCGTTACCCGCACGCTCCTCCAGGCGTGCACGCAGCCAGTCGCCGAATGCCGCGGCCTCCTCGACGAACCCCAGTCCGAGCAGCGAATACACCGAGAACGCGCCGTCGCGCACCCACGTGTAGCGATAGTCCCAGTTGCGGGGACCACCCACTTGCTCGGGAAGTCCGGCGGTCGGCGCCGCGACGAGACCTCCCGATGGCGCGTAGGTCATGAGCTTGAGCGTCATGGCCGATCGCTCGACGGATTCTCGCCAGCGCCCGCGATACGAGCTCCCTTCGAGCCACCGTTGCCAGTAGGCCTCCGTCTCGAGGTAGAGCTCGATCACCTGCCCGCCGCCGATCTGCACGGGCGAACCCGACGCGCCCGACTCGAGCACGAACCCACCGACATCCCCGGCACGGATGGTGAACCGCGACCGGACGTCGTCGCCATCGCGCTCGAGCGGCGACACGCTGGTGAGGGTCAGGCGGTCGCTCTCGGAATCGAAGACGGCGGTGGTGCCATTGACGTGCGCCCGGTGCGGCTTGCGGCCGTAGTCAAACCTGGGCTCGATGCGTGCTTCGAATTCGACTTCGCCGCGGATGCCTCGGACGAGTCGCACGATGCGACGCTGGTCCGACACCACGCGCGGCCGATCGATCGGCATGAAGTCGACAACTTCCACGGTCCCCGATTCCGACAGGAACCGCGTCACGAGGATGGCGCTGCCGGGCATGTACATCTGCTTGTGGGTGCGTGCCGGCGTCACTGGTGCCAAGGTGAAGCGCCCGCCGCGACGGTCGTCGAGCAGAGACGCGAACACGCTCGGAGAGTCGAAGCGGGGACAGCAGAACCAATCGATCGTCGCATCCGTTGCGACGAGCGCCGCGCTCTGAAGATCCCCGATCAGTCCGTGGTCTGCGATCGACGGATAGCTCACGCTGCCCTCCTTTGCTCCCCACCTGTGGCGCGCGTCCGGTCTCGTGCGCTCACCCCGACAGCGCGTGCGCCGCGCCCCCATGCTGCGCAGCGGCGTGAAGGTTGATGGCGTCTTGGTCGGAAAGGTGAGGCTTGAGGTCGAACGTCACCGTTTTCACGGTGCCCGTGAAGGCGAACGGCTTCTTGTCCTCATACTCGAGGTCGACGACTCCTCCGTTGTCGCGACCGATGTCCATCCCGGCGTAAGCGGTGAACCGGACTGGCACGGTGTGGTCCATGCGCCCCTTCCCGACCGGTCGCTCGTCGACGAACAGCGTCACTTCACCGCCGGTCGCCGGCGTCGCCCCGTCCGCTGCGAACTCCATCCGGACCGTCACGTTGCCCGTCGGGAGGTCTTCCTCGGCGACTTGTTTGAAGACCAGCACGCCCATCATCGAATAGGTGTGGGTGAGCTTGCCGTCCTTGATGTAGAGCGTGAACCCGCCGAGGTGGTCGGCTTCGGCGACGATGACACCTTCGGCGCCGCCTTCGGGCACGACCAGATCTGCGGTGATCGCGTACGAGCGGTTGTAGACACGGGGGATCATGCCCGGCATCACGTTCTGGACGTCGCCGCGGAACGTGAACGTCGTCTCTTCCGAGATCGGGGGCAGGATGCCGAAGAACGTCGAGAATGTCGCGAGCAGCGGAAGCACGTTGTACCGCTCTGCCTCCTCCCAGAACAGTTCCTTCAGCGCTGCGACCTTTTCCGGGTGTGCGGCCGCGACGTCGTGCGCCTGGGTGAAGTCGTCGGGGAGGTAGTAGAGCTCGGCGGGACCTGCATCCGGATCCCACACGCCCGGCGCGTACGGCGCGAGCGCTTCGGGTGTGAGCAGCCACGGGATGCGTTCGGTCTTCATCGCGAGCCACCAGCCGTCCTTGTACATGCCGCGGTTGGCGACCGTTTCGAAGTACTGCTGGGTGCGGTGCTCGGCTGCGGCGCCATCGGTGAGCGACGCGGTGAACAGGGCACCGTGCATCGGCTGCTGTTCGATGCCGTCGACGCTGTCAGGCACAGGAATCCCGGCGACGTCGAGGATCGTCGGCGCCACATCGATGACGTGGGCGAACTGGGAACGCAGCCCGCCGAGGTCACGGATGCGATCGGGCCACTGCACGACCAACGGGTTACGCGTCCCGCCGAGATGCGATCCGACCTGCTTGCCCCATTGGAAGGGTGTGTTCCCGGCCCACGCCCATGCGGCCGCGTAGTGGGGATCCATGATTGGGGCGCCCCATTGCTCCAGCCCGCCGTAGAGCTCAGACAATTGCAGCTGATTCTCGTCGGTCAGCGGGATGCCGTTCTGCATCGTGAGCTCGTTGAACGAGCCGGTGAGCGTCCCTTCCATGCTGGCGCCGTTGTCACCCCAGATCCACAGGATCAGCGTGTTGTCGAGCTCACCGAGCTCCTCGATCGCGTCGATGACGCGACCGACGTTGAAGTCGGCGTTCTCCGAGTACCCGGCGTAGACCTCCATCTGGCGCGCGTAGAACGCCTTCAGCTTGTCGGGCACGTCCTCCCACGCAGGGAACGCCTCGTTGCGCGGCGTGAGCTCGGCGTCGGGGGGAATGACGCCGAGCTCCTTCTGGCGTGCGAAGGTCTGCTCGCGGAGGTTGTCCCAGCCTTGGTCGAACTTCCCCTTGTACCTGTCGGCCCACTCCTTCGCCACGTGGTGTGGTGCGTGGCTGCACCCAGTCGAGAAGTACGCGAAGAACGGTTTGTGAGCGTCTTGCGCGCGTACGCCGTGCAGCCACTCGATCGTGTGGTCGGCCATCGCATCCGGGAAGTAGTACGGATGATCTTCGTCGTAGAACCGCGGGTCTGTGCCGATGATCTTCTGGTTCTCTGCCAGGACGGGATCCCATTGACTCGCGCCGCCGCCGAGGATCCCGTAGAAGTAGTCGAAGCCCCAGCCGTTCGGCCACCGGTCGAAGGGGCCGGCAGGACCTTGCTGGGCGTCGGGTGTCAGGTGCCACTTCCCGAACGCGCCCGTGCTGTAGCCGTTGTCCCGCAGAATTCGAGGGAGCGGCGCGCAGTCCCGCGGCAACGTCGCCGAGTAGCCCGGGAAACCGCCGGCGAGCTCGCCGATCGATCCGTACCCGACCGCGTGGTTGTTCCGCCCGGTCAACAGCGCCGCGCGCGTCGGAGAGCACAGCGCGGTGACATGGAACCGGTTGTAGCGGACCCCTCGCTCGGCGAGGCGGGTGTAGTTCGGCGTTTGGATCGGGCCGCCGAAGGTGCTCGGGTTCCCGAATCCGGCATCGTCGATGAGGACGAGCAGGACGTTCGGCGCGCCTTCGGGTGGCGTCGGATGGCCGATGAGGTTCCAATCGGGCTGCGATCCGTCGAGGGTCCGATTGATGACTCCACCGAACGTCTCTCGGCGTATCGGGAGCTTGCTGCGGTCGACTTGGCCCACCGTCGCGTCCTTCCTCGTCCGGGCTGCGCGATCATCGGCATCGCTCTTCGCGCGCCGTCACCCGCTATTCGAACGTCAACGCGCGTCCCGCGCTATCCCGAATCGGCACAACCGGCTGAGCCTCCGTGAGGTACCTGCCGAATTCGGATAGCCGAGCATCGGTGAAGGGAACACGATCGACAGTCACCGACGAGCTGGCGGCGGCTCTCCCTAGATCCTCACATCGTTGAATGGCAAGGCCTATGCGTAGTGCGCGCGACGCCGAGGGCTGACGAATGAGGGACGAGCCGGGGTGCGCGGGCCTGTTGCGGCGCTTGGCCGTGAGCGACGACGACACCATCCGGTCGATCTTCGCCGGCGAGATCACGGAGGTCGAGAAGTCCGCGCTCGGCGACAAGACGCGCGCGGTGGTTCGACTCGCGGCGCTCATCGCCACCGAGTCGGCGGCGCCTACCTACCAATGGGCCGTGAACGGTGCCCGTGCGGCCGGCGTGCGTGACGACGAGGTCGCCGGCGTACTCATGAGTGTCGCTCCCATCGTTGGCATCGCGCGAGTCGCCTCAGCTGCGCCCGTCCTCGCGTCAGCGCTCGGATACGAGCTCGATGTCCTCGATGAGAGGTAGCCCACACAAAACGAACCGAGGGTGAACAACCGCTGAACTCTTTGGCGTTGTCGACTTCCGCGCATAGTGTGGGCGGTGAGTTGACGCTCGGGGGTCATCCACGGTGAGCGCAGGTCAAGGCCGCGGGTTCCGTTCGAACGAAGGCCCCCCGCGGGATCTTTTCGAATCGAAGCTGCATCCGCCGATCGCCCACGGGGCGCTCGTGGCACGCACCGCGCTCATCGATCGACTCGATGCGTCGGACGTGCCGATCACGGTTGTTGCCGCGCCGCCGGGTTACGGCAAGACGACGTTGCTGGCCGAATGGTCGCGGCGTCACCCTTCTCGCGTCGCGTGGCTCTCTATCGATCGGCACGACAATGATCTCGAGCGGCTGATGTCGTACACCGCCGCCGCCCTCGACCGGGTCGACCCCATCGGATCCGAAGTCCTGCGACCCATCGACGGCCGTCAGTCGGTGGCCGCCGCCGCTTCCACGCGTCGCGGCTGCGCTGTCAGGCATGAAGGAGCCCGTCGTCCTCGTCCTCGACCACGTCGAGTCGCTGCAAAACGATGAGTGCCTCGACACGATCGCGGAGCTTGCACTCCACCTCCCGACCGGCTCGCGGCTCGCGCTCGGCACGCGCGCCGAACCACCGCTTCCCATGGCGCGGCTTCGCGCCGGCGGTGACGTTGTGGAGGTCGGTGTCGACGCGCTCGCCATGACGGGGCTCGAGGGGCGCGCGCTGCTCGATGCTGCCGGCGTACAACTCACCGACGCCGAGCTGGACCAACTGCTCGACCGCACCGAGGGATGGCCGGTCGGGCTGTACCTCGCGGCGCTCGCATTGAGGGCAGGCGCCTCGCAGCAACACGCCGGCGTTGCGTTTTCTGGCGACGACCGGCTGATGGCGGACTATCTGCGCACCGAACTGCTCGCCCGCCTCTCGGAAGCCGAGGTCTCGTTCCTGACTCACACATCCGTCCTCGATCGAATGAGCGGGCGGCTCTGCGATGCGGTGCTGGACCGCACGGGCTCGGGTGCGGTCCTGGAATCGCTCGCGCATTCGAATCTTCTCCTCGTCGCACTCGACCGGCACGGCGAGTGGTACCGGTACCACCACTTGTTCCGCGACCTGCTGCGGGCCGAGTTGCAGCGTCGCGAGCCCGAGCTCGTCAATGCGCTGCACATCCGCGCCGCGGAGTGGTGCGAGGCGAACCGCATGCCCGAGCCGGCGATCGACCACGCGCAAAAGGCTTCGACGTTGACCGGGTCAATCGGCTCATGCTCCTGAACGCGCAGAAGACATTCGCCGCCGGACGCCGTGAGACCGTCCGGCGTTGGCTCGCGTGGTTCGAGGACGAGGATCTGGGCGAGCAGTATCCCGGGGTCGCGGTCCTCGGTGCGCTCTTCCATATCACCACTGGCGATGCGGCCGCGGCCGAGCGCTGGGCGATCGCCGCAGAACACCCATCGCCGGAGCTGCTGTTCGAGGGAAGCACGGGCGCAGAACGCGGATCGCCCGAGTGGATTCTTCCCGACGGCAGTACGTTGGCGGGTTGGCGCGCTCTTCTTCGGGGCTTTCAATGTCGGGACGGCATCGACGCGATGCGACGTGACTCGGGGAGCGCGATCGATGGCCTGAGTCCGGGAAGCCCGTTCCGATGCGCCGCACTCGTGATGCGCGGATATTCCTTCCTCCTCGGCGGTGACGCGGACCGCGCCGACCCGATCTTTGCCCAGGCGGCCGACGTCGGTCTGGGCACGAGTGCGACCGCCGCCATGGTGCTCGCACTTGCCGCGCGTGGCTACTGCCGCGCTCGGCCGCGGTGACTGGACCGCGGTCGAGAGCTTCGTCGAGGAGGCGCGCTCGGCCGCGCAACAGTTCGGACTCGGCGACTACACGGAGAGCGCGCTCGTGTACACCCTGGCCGCGCGCGCTGCGCTTCATCGCGGCGATGTCGATCGGGCGCACGACGAGATCATGCGTGCGGCGCGGCTGCGGCCGTTGCTCACATATCGCGCGTCCTACGTACTCCGTGCAAACGCTGCTCGAGCTCGCCCGCGCCTATCTCGCGCTCGAGGACACCTCGGGCGCACGGGAGGTCCTGCGGCAGGCGCGCGACATCCTGCAGAAACGGCCCGACCTAGGCGTACTCCCCAAGGAGGTCGACGAGCTCGAATCGAAACTCGACACGATGCGCACCGGAAACATTGGTGCATCGTCGCTGACCGCGGCCGAACTCCGGCTCGTACCATTCCTCCCCACTCACCTCACGTACCCACAGGTCGGCGAGCGGCTCCACCTCTCGCGAAACACGGTGAAGTCCCAGGCCATCTCGATCTATCAGAAGTTGGGGGTCTCTTCGCGCGACGAAGCGATCGAGCGGCTCCACGAGATCGGACTGCTCGCGACGTAGGCCAGTCAGCACCTCCAGTTTCATGCCAAGTGGATGTTGCCAGCGAACTCCAAACGCGCTCGGATGAGGTGGACGCCTCGTCGTTTGTGAGGTTCAACATGGAACGCCAGCGGCACGTGCTCCATCGGTGCGCGACCGGGGACGACAGTCTCACTGTCGAGATCGCCGGTCAGAACGCTCCATTCGTCGCGCTCGACCCCAAGGCCGACGCGCTCGTCCGTATCAGCGCGCTCCTAGCGCTCGGAGCACCCGAAGCGCTCTGCCGGAACGCGATCGCGCGCGCGTTCGAAGCGGGTGCGTGTGACGAGGACATCGTCGCAACGTTGATCAGCGTCACGACGATCATCGGTCAGGCCCGAATCACCTCTGCAGCTGCCGCAATCGCTCGCGGCATCGGATACGAGATCGACGGCGCCCTCCAGAACTGAGCCGTTCGAACGTCATCCGAATCGGATGAGAACGCTTCCGCGACCGGGTCGCGAAACATCCAGTCCGCAGGACGACAACAGCGCGGCACAAGCAGATGATGCGCTCAGATCATCGATCGACGCGGGGGTGGCGAGTTGGCAGCAAACACAGACGCGAGCGAGCAACACAACGGCATCGAGCCAAGGCGACGTACCGGACGGCAACTGCGGCTCGTCGAGGTCACGCGGCAGAACCGGCAGCGAGGCGTCAGTCAGAACGGTTCGTATTGCCCGGACCCTGGCCTCGCGACCCGATTCGCCCGGCCCGCCAGCTTGCGCATCGTCTGGGCGTGCGTGCAGTACGCGGCGAGCGTGCAATACCAGAGAGTGTCGTTGAGCAATCTGAGCGCAGCAGCCGGCGTCTCCGAACGACGAATACGCGACGCGTTCAGCGACTGCCACGGCATGTCGCCAACCGCATACCTACGCGTCGCCGCGCTGCGCGAGGTGCGAAGCAAGCTTCTCGACGGCCCGTTCGCACGAGATCCTGTAACCCGCGCGGCGTCCGATTTCGGTTTCTGGCACCTCAGTCGCTTTGCCGGCCAGTACCGAGCGTTGTTCGGCGAATCACCGAGCGAAACAGTCGCCCGCGCAAGGGCGCTGGCCGAATAGGGATAGCCGCAGCCGGGTGTGTGTTCGACGCTCGACACGGCTCGGTGTTGTTCCCGATACCGGGTACCACACGGGAGATCGAGGAGTACGACGATGGCTGATATTGAGATTCCGCGGACGGGGAGCACGTCGACGGTTGCGCCGGCGAGGGAGACGAGCGGGTGGGCGATCGGCTGGATCTTCTTCGCGGCGACGATGATGATGCTGATCGGGACGTTTCAGGCGATTGCCGGGCTGATCGCCATCGTCAATGATCAGTTCTATGTCGCCACCCGTGAGTATGTGTTCCGGTTCGACACGACGGAGTGGGGGTGGATCCATCTCGTCTGGGGCGTCCTGATTGCGGTGGCTGGCGGATTTGTGTTGACCGGGTCGGTGCTGGCCCGGACGGTGGGGGTGGTGATGGCGGTGGTCAGCGCGATCCTCGGGTTCGCGTGGTTGCCGTACTCGCCGGTGTGGGGTGTGACGATCATCGCGATCGCGGTGAGTGTGATCTGGGCGCTGACCGCGCACGGACGCGACGTCGCCGAAGACTACGAGTAACGACCATGCCTCACACCGTGCACTCGGCGCGAGAGACGCGCATCGGCCTGGCACTCGGTAGCGGAGGAGCACGTGGCTTCGCGCACATCGGCGTCCTGCGTGTTCTGGAGCGCTCGGCGATTCGGCCCACTGTCGTATGTGGAACAAGCTCCGGTGCGATCATCGGGCTCGCGTACGCGGCCGGGATGACGGTCGACGAGATGGCCGACGTCTGCCAGACGCTGCGCTGGCGGCACCTTCTACGTCCGTCGGTCCGCAGGGACCTAGTGTTCGACACGGAGCGCCTCGAGCAATTCCTGGCGATGATCATCGATGCACGTGACTTTGCTGACCTCGACTATGCGTGCGCAGCGGTTGCATACGATCGCGCGACGAAGGAGCGCGTCCTACTGACGCGCGGCGATCCGGTGCGCGCAGCCTGCGCGAGCTCGGCAATACCTCGAGTCTTTCCGCCGATCGAGATCGACGGTCGCCAACTCGTCGACGGCGCTGCCGTCGACGCGATCCCCGTAGGTGCCGCACGGCAACTCGGCGCCGACTACGTGATCGGCGTCGCCGTGTTGGATCGAGCGCGTCCACGATTCCGCCCGCCTCGAGTGCCCCGTGCCGAATCACATAGGAAAGGCCCGCTCCCACTCGGCGCGGCTTCGACGCCTGACCGGCTCGTACGTCCGGAGCTCGACGCCTTCTCCCCATGGACGTTCAGACATGCGGCCGAACTCGTACGAGTCGGTGAGATAGCGGCGGAGCGCGCCTTGCCCGCCATCGCTGCTGATCTCGAGCGGCGGCGATGCGACCCCAATGTGAGGCGCCGCTCCGACAAGGAGCGCGGGCACTCGCCGCAATCATCCGCAGCTGGTCAACCGTCGGTGTTGTCGGTGAGTCGGGTTCGGCCGAACTGGGACACGAGTAGCGCGACAACCGTCACGAGGTAGATCTGGCCGAGGAGCGCGTCGAGGACTGCGACCGCGCGGCCGAGGTTTCCACTCGCGGTGAGGTCGCCGTAGCCGACCGTCGTCAGGGTGACGTAGGCGAAGTACAGGTAGGAGGCAGTCGTCGGGCTCGCGTCCTGCGCGAAGAAGGGTTCCGAGCCGACCGCGCCGATTGCCGCGAAGGCGAAGGCCCAGAACATTCCGAGGAGCACGTAGATGCAAAGCGCTCCGAGCACCGTTTGGACGTCGATGCGGTGTCGACGCACGATCGACCACGCGATCGCGATGGGCGCCAGTCCGACGAGGAGCGCACCGAGGAGTGCAACGAAACCGTTGGGCTCCGTCCCGTTGGTCGGGGCTGCCGCGGCTATGACGAGCGCGACAACCGTCACGAGCGCGGCGAGGCGAACGAGGCGACGAGCGACCTGGGCGGCTGACAGCGCAGCGATGAGGGTCGCGCCCTGCAACAACACCGCCACTACACCCGTCCACGCGCCGGTGAGACCGGCCGCCATGAACGTGAATGTCGCGAGGAGCAACAGCAGGACCAGACCGAAGCGGTACTCGGCGCGCTGACGAAAGCTCACGTTTCCGTCTCGGCGTCACGCATCGCATCTGATCACTTGGATGCGCAGTCGTCCAAGGCGTCGACCGCCGCGTGCACAGTGTCGAAGCATCTTCCATCGAATACGACGCTTGCGATCCCTGCCCGCTCCCACAGCTGCCACACCGGCGGTTGCACCCGCGCGACAGCGAACCTGAGGCTTCGCATGTCGCGCAGCTCGGTGGCGAGCTCGATCAAGGCATCGGCGCCGTCCGTGTCGGTCAGCGAGATCGAGTCGGCATCGAGCGCGATCGCTTCGGGCGGCTCGGACGCCGCGTCGATCATGTCGCGGACCGACTCCTTGAACCGCTGTGCGTCTGCGAAGAAGAGGGGGCCGTCGAGCCGGAGCGTGAGGACGTTCGAGGCGATCTCGAGGCGATCGTGCAGGCCGACATCGACGTACGAGCCGTCCTTCGGGTCGCGCGCGAGGCGGCGAATGGGAGACTTCGAAGCCCGTGCGATCAGCATGAGGAGCGAAAGCACGACGCCGATGAGGATGCCGTGGATGATGTCGACGAACAGGATTCCGGCCATCGCGCTCGTGAAGAACAGAAAGTCGGCGCGGCTCACGCGCCAATAGCGGCGCATTTCGCTGAAGCTCATCAGACTGATCATCGCGTCGATGACGATCGCGCCGAGCGCCGCCGCCGGGAGATCCTCGAACAACGAGGCGAAGAACAGCATCGTCAGGAGCACGAGCGCGGCGTTGAGGATTGACGCCATCTGCGTCCGCTGTCCGGCAGCGTCGGCAACCGAGGTCTTCGACAGGCTGCCGTCGGTGGGGTATCCGCCGACCACGCCTGCAGCCATGCTTGCTGCACCTTCCGCGATGAGCTCCTGGTTCGGATCGATCGTGTAGCTGTGTTTCGTCGCCATCGCGCGTGCGGCTGCCAAGGACTCCGAATAGCCGACGAAGATCACCGCCAGCGCGCCGAACAGGAGCGAGTCGGCGTACTCCCATCCGACGCCCGGCAGGCCAACCGAAAACAGGCCTGTTGGCACGGGTCCCGTTACTGCGACACCGTGCGCCGTCAGATCGAGCAGCTGCACGGCGACGATCGACAGCACGACGACGATGAGCGCGCGAGGTAAGGGCGAGAACCGGTATCGCATCAACAGCAACATCGCCAGACACGCTGATCCGAGCGCCAGAGTTGTCAGGCTGGTGTCGGGCAGCTCCTTGATGGTGCCCCACAGCACCTCGATGTAGCTCCCGTCCACCTTCGGTACGCCGAGCAGCTTGTAGGACTGGTCGATGATGATCCCGATCGAGAAGCCCAGTACGAACCCACCCATCACGGCTTTCGACAGGAAGGTCGATACCCAGCCCATGCGCGCTACGCCGAGCGCGAGGTACACGACGCCGGTTGCGAGCGCCAACGCTGCTGCGAACCTCGCCGCGTCATCCGTCCCCAAGGCCGCGGCTCCGACGAGCGGCGTGATGACTGCGGCCACCACGGCCGATATGGCGGCGCTCGGTCCCTGAACCACGTGCTTCGACGTGCCAAACAGGGCGTAGCCCAAGAGCGCTGCGAATGCGGTGTACAGCCCGAACTGAACCGGTACCCCTGCGATCGACGAGTACGCCAGGGCCTGCGGAACGAGCAGTGCCCAGACCGAGACGCTTGCGATTGCGTCACGGGAGAGCCATGACCGCTCATAGCGCGGCAGCCACTGCAGGACAGGAAGGACCCGTGCGAGCCGCCCGACACGCGTCGTATGAGCGTTGAGAGCCATGAGGCGCGACTACTCGGATCCAGTCATGACGCGCGCCACTCCTGTTCCACGCACGTTCAGGGCTGCCAGCATGCGAGGAACGTCAGGTCAGGCGCCGGCCTTCTTGATGGCGTCCTCGTAGGCGCCCTTCGAGCGTCACGGTCACGCGCCACCACCGATGCCGAGCGCGGTCGGTGCTGTGGCGACGGCCAGCGCGATGGACGTGTCGTTTCTCATCGGCGTCAGCTCCCTGCTCCGTTACCGGATCTCGATCGTCATCCCCGCGGACGTCGCGTGCTATCCGGATTCGGCACGCGCGATCGGACCCCGACGCGGCCAGTCTCTGGCCGAGGTCGGTTGCTTTCCTACCGAATCGGGATATCGCCGGCTTCGCGTCAGTGCTTCGGTTGCGGAGTCGATGGAACCGCGAGGGAGTACCGATGATCTGGGCGATCCTTGCAATACTCGGCGTTCCGCTCTGGTTGTGCGCGGCCGGGCTATCGGTCCTCGTGATGCGCAATCGTGCAATCCGGCACCGCCCCGGAAACGTGACGGCACGACGTCGACGACAGGGCAAGTCGCGATGGACACGCGGGCACGGTGTGTGGGTGCACGAGGTGTTCGCGTTTCGCGGCAGTCCTGCGGCGTGGGCAGAGTCGCTCATCGCTGTTCGTGATGTCGTGACACTTTCCCCCACGGCGTCAGACCGCAAGAAGTTGCGGGCACTCGACGCGGCTCCGTTGATCGTGCGACTCATCGACGATGATGGCGAGCACGTCGATTTCGCGACGACGTCTGAGCATGCCCTCGACCTACTCGGATCCTTCGCGCCTGCCGCAGCGATGAACGCACCAGTGTCACCTGCCGACTTGCCGCCGGGGTCGGGTGCCGAATCCGGATAGCGAAGCGAGCGATCGAGTAGCGACACTCGAGAAGCGCTTCCGTGCAGGCGTGCGCGGGTGCGCTCCGCCCGGAGCGAGCATCGGAGCGATCGGTGAGGCGGATGAGGAGGACGACGAACTCGAACAGGAGAGTCTCATGACGGCAGTCGTGCATCCGAGCGTTGATGAACGAAGCGCGCGAGGGAAGGCCGCCCGTGAGCAGTTGCCTCTCTCGGTGCACACCGGTTGGGCGCCGGCACCCGACCGTCCCGATCCTGTCACATTGCTCGAGGAGCAGAACGCGAGCCGCGAGCCGGACCTCGTGCCCGTCCGTCATGGACGGATGCTGGTCTCGCCGTTCACGTTCTATCGGGGTGCCGCCAAGATCATGGCGACGGATCTCAAGGACACGCCAACGGCAGGATTGAACGTACAACTGTGCGGCGACGCGCACCTTTCGAACTTCGGCGTGTTCGCATCACCTGAGCGAGCACTGCTGTTCGACCTGAACGACTTCGACGAGACGCTCCCAGGACCGTTCGAGTACGACGTGAAGCGGATGGCGGCGAGCTTCATGGTCGCGGCCCGCAACAACAGCTTCAACCGATCCGATGCGCGTGCCGCGACGGGCGCGTCGGTCGCCGCGTATCGAACACGGATGGCTGAGTTCGCCGAGATGCGCACCATGGACGTCTGGTACGCGCGCTTGTCCGAACAAGAGCTCATGAGCGGGATCAGGGACGCCACGCGCGCCGTGGAGCAAGCGGAGGGCAAGAAGGTCGCCAAGACGGCGCAGAGGACCGCCGAGAAACAGGCACAAAGAGCGCACGACCGCGACAGCTTGCAGGCGTTGTCGAAGCTGGCCGAGCGAGTCGATGGCCGCTACCGGATCGTCAGCCAGCCCCCGGTGGTGATCCCGCTACGAGACCTGGCCCCGCGCATCGGACTTTCCGTCGACGCAATGGAACACGTGATCCACGACCAGTTCCGCGATTACCGCAAGACGTTGCAAGACGATCGTCGCCACCTTCTCGAAAAGTTCGAAGTCGTCGACATGGCACACAAGGTCGTGGGCGTCGGCAGCGTTGGGCTGCGCGCATTCATCGTGCTTCTGCAAGGTCGAGATCAAGACGACCCGTTGTTCTTGCAGGTCAAGGAGGCGACTGCGTCGGTCCTGGAAGAGCAGCTGCCGAAGAGCCGGTATCGCCATCCCGGCGAACGCGTGGTCCAGGGCCAACGACTGATGCAGGCCGCAAGCGACATCTTCCTGGGGTGGACGAAGCGCGCCGAGGCTGATCGCTACCTCTACTGGCGCCAGCTCCGTGACATGAAGGGATCCGCAATTGTCGAGACCATGGTCCCGGCCGCACTCACGTTCTATGCGCGAGTCTGTGGCCAAACACTGGCGCGCGCGCATGCTCGTTCCGGCGATCCGATCGCGCTCGCCGCGTACATGGGCAAGAAGGATCGCTTCGACCAATCGATCACCGAGTTCGCCGAACGCTATGGCGACCAGAACGAGCGCGACTATCAGGCCTTCGCCGCCGCGATCCGTTCCGGCCGGCTCGCCGCGGTCGAGAACGTCTGACGACCTCGAGTGGCCGTCTCGTACGTGACGACACTGGGCGCGTGCCGAATTGGGATAGCCGCAGCCGGGTGTGTGTTCGACGCTCGACACGGCTCGGTGTTGTTCCCGATACCGGGTACCACACGGGAGATCGAGGAGTACGACGATGGCTGATATTGGGATTCCGCGGACGGGCAGCATGTCGACGGTTGCGCCGGCGAGGGAGACGAGCGGGTGGGCGATCGGCTGGATCTTCTTCGCGGCGACGATGATGATGCTGATCGGGACGTTTCAGGCGATTGCCGGGCTGATCGCCATCGTCAATGATCAGTTCTATGTCGCCACCCGTGAGTATGTGTTCCGGTTCGACACGACGGAGTGGGGGTGGATCCATCTCGTCTGGGGCGTCCTGATTGCGGTGGCTGGCGGATTTGTGTTGACCGGGTCGGTGCTGGCCCGGACGGTGGGGGTGGTGATGGCGGTGGTCAGCGCGATCCTCGGGTTCGCGTGGTTGCCGTACTCGCCGGTGTGGGGTGTGACGATCATCGCGATCGCGGTGAGTGTGATCTGGGCGCTGACCGCGCACGGACGCGACGTCGCCGAAGACTACGAGTGAACACCGCGGCGCGGCCACGGTACGAAGAAAACGGGAGCGAAGATGACTTTGGCTGCTGAGTGGCATGTGGGTCAGGTGTTCTGGGCGATGCTGTGGTTCACGCTGTTCTTCATCTGGATCTGGCTGCTGATCGTCGTATTCGCTGACATCTTCCGCAGCCGCGACCTCAGTGGCGTCGCAAAGTTCCTCTGGGTTGTGTTCGTCATCGTGCTGCCGTATCTGGGCGTCTTCGTGTATCTCATCGCGCGCGGTCACAAGATGAACGAACATGCCGAAGAGGCAGCACGCGCGCAGGAGGCCGCAGCGCACGCATACATTCAAGACGCGGCAGGTACATCGACGAGCGCGGCCGACGAGCTGAGTCGTCTCGCTGACCTCAAGGCGCGCGGTGCCATCGACGACGCCGAGTTCCAACGCCTCAAGGCGAACGTCCTCGCGCCCAACGCGCCCTCCGGCGTGCAATCGACCGACGAGGCAGCGTCCTCCTGAGAGGGGTAACGCTGCGCGCGGCGACGGCGCGCTCGTAACGAGTCCTACACGACACGGGAGCGCTGTAATGGGTCGCAAGAGGCCGGCCGTCTTGGCGCACCTCGGGCAGGACATCCCGGCGGGCGCGGTGCTCGGCGTCGAGAGCGTGCCCGACGGTCTCGCGACTGGGCTCCTCGCGGGGGTCAACCCAATCGCCGGCCTCAATGCCTACATGGTGGGCACGGTTGCCGGCGCGCTCACGACCTCGTCGGCCTTCATGGCCGTGCAAGGAACGGGCGCGATGGCGATCCTCGTTGCCGACGTCGACGCTGTGCACGACGCGACCGACCCGGCGCGCGCGCTGTTCACGCTGTCGGTGCTGACAGGCATCGTCATGGTGCTAGCGGGCTTGCTCAGGCTCGGGTCGGTGCTGCGGTTCGTGTCGAACGCAGTGATGGTCGGATTCATCAACGCGGTCGGCGTGAACATCGTCCTCGGGCAGCTTGCCAACTTCACCGGCTACGACTCTCCTCGCGATTCGCGTCTCACCCGCGCGCTCGACACGGTCCTCCACCCCGGGCGGCTCGACGGACAGTCGGTCGCGATCGGGCTCAGCACGATCGTGCTGATCGTCGCATTGGAACGGACGCGCCTCGGCGCCCTCGGCCTCGTCGTGGGCGTCGTCGTGACCTCGGCCGCCGCCAACGCGCTCGGCTGGGACGTCGCGACGGTCCGTGACCTGGGCGCGACCTTGGGCACGCTGCCGAACGCCGTCCTTCCGGACGTACGTCTCGTTCCCACGCTCATCGTGCCCGCGGTGTCGCTCGCGCTGGTCGGGCTCGTCCAAGGAGCGGGCATCTCCGCCAACTTCCCCAACGAAGACGGCAGCTATCCCGACCCGTCGCGTGATTTCATCGGCCAAGGCATCGCCAACATCGCGTCGGGTGCGCTCGAAGGGATGCCGGTCGGCGGCTCGGTCTCGGGCTCGTCGGTGAACAAGACTGCCGGCGCCCGAACGCGCACCTCACTCGTCGTCGCGGGCGCCGTGATGGCCATCATCCTGGTCGCCTTCAGCGATGCGATCGGGAACATCGCGATGCCCGCGTTGGCTGCCCTGTTGATCCTCGTCGGCATCCGGACGATCAAGCCGACAGATCTCAGCTGTGTGTGGAGAACCGGCGTCGCCCAGCGGGTCGTGTTGGTGACGACGTTCGCGCTCACGATGGCCATCCCGTTGCAGTACGCCGTGGTTGCCGGCGTTGCACTCTCGTTCGCGCTCTATGTCGTCGGCCAGTCGAACCACGTCACCCTCAAGCAGCGGATCTTCACCGACGACGGGCACGTCATCGAGACCGATCCTCCCGTGCGTCTCCCGGCCAACGACGTCGCCGTCCTTCAGCCCTATGGCAGCCTGTTCTTCGCCGCCGCCCCGATCTTCGAAGCGGCGCTTCCTGAAGTGACGCCGTCGTCGCGAAACACGGTCGTCATCCTGCGGCTCCGGGAGCGCAGCGACGTCGGCTCGACATTCATCGACGTGCTCCGGCGGTACTCGGCCAGCCTCACGACCGTCGGATCGAAACTCGTCATCGTGTCGCTCAGCGAGCCGCTTGCCGAGCAGTTCCGCGTCACCGGATTCACGGACTTCATCGGCCCGGAGAATCTCTACCGCGCAACCGAACGAGTCGGCGCCGCCCTCGAGGAAGCGCAACACGATGCGCGGGCGTGGATCGAGACACACGACCAGCACGATTGACTCCACCGAGTGACCACGACGACGCGTGCGCTGGCGCGACCTTCGGTCTGATGCCACGATCCACAATGTGGACGTGGGCTACACCTGCTGCGAAGCATGAAGTGACCACCCGCTGTTGCGCCCCGAGCGGAGAGCGACAATCGCGCGCTCCTGGGGTCCGTCGCGACGGCGAACATACATCAGGGCTCACGGCGATCCGCGAGGGATCGTTCTTGATGGGTGACGTATCCCGACTGGCCTACCCGGGCGACGGCGAAGGACCCGTGCACGAGGTAATCCTCTCACCGTACGCCATCGATCCGTATGCCGCCACGAACCACGTGTTCGCCGCGTTCGTCGACGCGACGGGATACGTTACCGATGCCGAGCGGTACGGCTGGTCCTTCGTGTTCGCAGGATTGCTGCCTACCGATTTTCCCGACACTCGGGCGGTCGCAGCTGCCCCGTGGTGGCGGCAGGTCTACGGCGCGTCATGGCGCCACCCCGAAGGCCCACAATCGGCAATCACGGATCGTTTCAATCATCCGGTGGTCCACGTTTCGTGGGGTGACGCACTTGCATACTGCCAGTGGTCGTGCACGAGGCTGCCGACGGAAGCAGAGTGGGAGCACGCGGCTCGCGCAGGTTCGGTCGGCGCTTTTCCATGGGGCAACGAGTTGGAGCCTGACGGCGAGCACCGCATGAATGTGTTCCAGGGCCGGTTCCCACAAGAGAACACGTGCGCGGACGGCTATGCGGGAACCGCGCCAGTCGATGCGTTCGAGCCGAACGCCTTCGGTCTGTTCAACGTGACCGGCAACGTGTGGGAGTGGTGCAACGACTGGTACGACGCCGGCTACTACCCCAAGAGTTCGCGCCGCGATCCTCGCGGGCCGTCGGAAGGAACGCACCGCGTGATGCGCGGCGGCTCGTATCTCTGTCACGACTCGTACTGTCGGCGCTACCGCGTGTCGGCCCGTCAAGGTTCCGAGCCTGGGTCGTCGACCGGCAACCTCAGCTTTCGCGTGGCCCGCGATCTTGGCGATGGCGTCGACTGATTGACCCAGGCGACCGGCCTGGGACTGTCAAGGCCGAGCGTGACAACAGCCCACAGCTTTCGCGAAAGGTACGTAAACACAACGCCGCCGTGCGAGGGCAGCCGCGTGCCGATTTGGGATAGTGATCACACGCACCGCGAGCGATGATCGAACCCGTCTGACTCGGCAGTTCACCTTCACAAGCCTTGAGGAGATGTCATGGTTGGGATGTCGACGGGCGCGTGGGTGAGTCTCGGGATCATCGGGCTCATCATCTGGATCGCCCTCGCGTTCTGGCCCGCTCGCGTTGCGAGTCGCAAAGGGCACAGCTTCATCGGCTACTTCATCCTGAGTCTCTTCTTCTTCCCGCTCGCTCTGATCATGGCGTACGTGGTGAAGAACCGGCGCGGCCAGTACGTCACGTCGTGAGCGCCCCCGCGTTCAGACCGTGATTGGTCGTGTCTGGAGCCGCCGTTGCCAGTACGCCGCCGATTACGAAGGCGTCCGTGCCTATGGCGCCCGTGCCGTGGCCAACACGATGAGTGGGCATGTCCCTCCCGTCGACGCTTGACAAGCCCGGCGTGGGATCCCGTCATCGCTCGCCAGCCCGATCAGGAGCAATGTTGGATGAATGTTGGATGGCGTCGGATGAGGCGTCACGAGACAGACGCTGGAGGGCTATAAGTCCTGGTCAGGTGAGTGGGCTCGGGAGGGATCGAACCTCCGACCTAAGGATTATGAGTCCCCTGCTCTCACCACTGAGCTACGAGCCCGTGCCGGCAACGTAGCCCGGAGCTCCGGGGCTGGGACTCGAACCCAGAACCGCTCGGTTAACAGCCGATTGCTCTGCCAATTGAGCTACCCCGGAACGGAAACGTTGCACACTAGCAACGCACGAACCCCACCCCATGATCGCGACCTCGAACTCCGGGTCCATCTTGGTGCCAGAGCACCGGAATTGACCCGGAGTTCGGACGGGCCAAGTATCCAGTTGAGGGTGTCACAGCGGAAGGGGGTCACGTGCGCTTTCGACTCGGTCTCATCGTGGGGTTTGCGATCGGCTACTACTTCGGCGCGCGGGCCGGTCGGAGCCGGTACGAGCAGATGGAACGTTGGTTGCAGAAGGCCCGTGAGAGCGACGCGGCCGAAGTGGCCGCGGAAAAGGCCAAGGCCGTCATCGACCTCACCGTGGAGCGGGCACGTGACCTGTTGTCGCAGACGAACGCGCCCACGGAGTAGCTACTCGCTGTCGAGGTAGTCGCGCAGCTTCTGGCTGCGGTGAGGATGACGCAACTTGGCCAGCGTCTTCGACTCGATCTGCCGAATGCGCTCGCGCGTCACCCCGAACTCCTTGCCGACCTCTTCGAGCGTGCGTGCCTGGCCGTCCTCCAAACCGAACCGGAGGCGCACCACCTGCTGCTCACGCTCGTTGAGCTCACCGAGCGCTTCGAGGACCGCCGAGTTCAACATCATGCGAGCAGCGATCTCTGCTGGCGCCTCGGCCTGCGCATCTTCGATGAAGTCAGCGAGATTCGAGTCGTCCTCCTCGCCCACGGGTGAGTCGAGCGACATCGTGTCCTGCGCGATGCGAATGATCTCGCGCACGCGCGCCGGGGTCATGCCGACCTTCTCCGCGAGCTCCTCGATGGTCGGCTCGCGTTCGAGCTCTTGCAGCATCTGGCGCTGCACACGGTGCACCTTGTTGATCGACTCGACCATGTGCACGGGGATGCGGATCGTGCGCGCTTGATCCGCGATCGCTCTGGTGATCGCCTGACGGATCCACCATGTAGCGTACGTCGAGAACTTGAAGCCTTTGGTGTAGTCGAACTTCTCGACCGCACGCATCAAGCCGAGGTTCCCCTCTTGGATGAGGTCGAGGAAGAGCATCCCGCGGCCGACGTAGCGCTTCGCGATCGACACGACGAGGCGAAGGTTCGCTTGAATGAGCTCGCTCTTCGCCTCTTCGCCGTCACGTGCGGACCGTTCGAGCCGTCGGCGTTCCGAGAAGTCGAGTGTGTCGAGCTCGCGCAGGGCGGAAAGATCAGCGAGCTTCTCGCAAGCGATCGAGCCGGCTTCGATCCGCTTCGCGAGCATGACCTCTTCGGCGGCGCTCAGCAGCGGTACGCGGCCGATCTCCTTGAGATACATGCGGACGGGATCGGATGACGTGCCAGTCGAGCGACCGTCGGCGCGGTCGGGCGTTATGCGCATGGTCCGCTTGCGCAACACCGACTCGACGACCTTCTCGCCATTGCCGGCCGGCGTCTCTTGGAGCACCAGTGCCTCGTCCTCCGCCATCGGGTCGTCGTCGGGCTCCTCCACCGTGATCCCGGCCATGGCGAGCGACGTGACCAGGCGGGCCAACACATCAGGCGTGAGCTCGACCGTGACCACATCGAGCACCTCGTCTTGTGTCAGCACGCCCCCCGGGCTCGGCTCCTCCGAACCAGTACAGCAAGCTCCGCTTCTGGAACCACCACCCGGCGGAGCGCGGTATTGCTGTCGGTCATTCCGATTCCTCGCTCCGTGAACGAAGCCACGTTAGCAACTGCGGAATGGCTTCTCCACCGCGAAACCGGCTCATTCACATCGAGAAGGGCTTCGTGCACCTGCGGATCGATCGGCGTCGTCGAAGATGCGATCGCGCGGCGCGCGGCTGCGCGAACGAGTGAAGCGACGGCGTCGTCCGCGTCGCCGTCGAAATCTGCGACCGACAGCTGCAACAAGAGATCGGCCGCTCCCGGATCCGCAGCCGCGATGGCCGCTTCGATCGTGGCAGTCGAAGCGAGCGCGCGGAAGGCGGCCAGGTTCTTCAGATCCGTGAACATGGACTCGGTCAGTTCAGGGTCTTGCATCAGAACTTCGTCGACGGCATGCGGCGCGTGGATCAGTGCGAGCAGGGCGTTGACCTCGGGCGAGTCCGGCAGCCAGACGCGCGTCGCACCCACAGGCGCACGCTCGGGTGCAACGCGCACGGCGCGCGGCGCCCGCAACCGCGCGCGTAGTTGATCAGGATCGAGACGACAACGATCTGCGACCTGCATCACGTACTGATCGCGGACCAGCTCACTGGGGTGTTCAGCGATCACGGCAAGTGCCTGCTCTGCGGCCCGCGCCCGAGCTTCGGGCGATTGCAGTGACGCTGCTGCGAGCACGCGATTGACGCGGAACCCGAGAAAGGCATCGCGTCGACGACCGACTTCTGCAGCGCACCCGGATCCTGGTACGCGAGCTCACCCGGATCGACGCCTGAGGGAAGCGCGGCGACCGCCACGTCGAGCTCGAGCTCGCGTTCCCATTGGTAGAAGCGAGCGGCGGCGTTCTGACCGGCAGCGTCCGCATCGAAGGCCAGAACGACGCGGCGGGCGAACCGTCGCAGCAGCCGCAGATGCTCCTCGGTGAGAGCCGTGCCGCACGTGGCGACTGCCGCGCGGAACGCCGGCGGAGGCGAACCCGATGACGTCGGTGTACCCCTCGCACACGATCGCCTCGTCGGCGTTGACGACATCGCTCTTCGCCCAGCTGAGGCCGTAGAGCACCTTCGACTTGTCATAGATGGCGCTGCCGGGCGAGTTCTTGTACTTCGGCCCGCTCCCCCCGGGAAGCAGACGGCCGCCGAACGCGACCGGATCGCCGTTCACGTCGAAGATCGGGAACAGCAACCGCTCGCGGAACGCGTCGGTCTGTGCGCCGCGGCGGTTCAGGAAGCCGATGCCGCTCTCCACGAGGACGTCGTCGGGTAGATGCAGCGCCCGCGCCAGTTCGTCCCATCCACCTGGAGCCCAGCCCAACTGGTACTGCCGGACGGCATCGCCGTCGAGACCGCGCGACCGGACGTAGCCACGCGCGGTGCCCGCGTCCGCACCGTGCAACAACCGCTCGTGGTACCACGTGACGGCCTTTGCCATCGCGTCGAGCAGAACGCCGCGCCGCTTGCGTCCCTCGTCCTCCCGTCGTTCCGTGTAGCGAACCGTGATGCCGGCTTTGCCTGCCAGCCATTCGACGGCACCGACGAAGTCGAGATGCTCGATCTCGCGGACGAATGTGATCGCGTCACCGCCGATCCCACAGCCGAAGCACTTGAACAGGCCGTTGTCCTCGTTGACGTTGAACGAGCCGGTTTTCTCCGCGTGGAAGGGGCACAGCCCAACCCATCGGCGTCCGACGCGCTTGAGTTGGACGTACTGCGAGACGATGTCGCGCAGGTTGTTGGCGTCACGGACACGCTGAATGTCTTCGTCCGCGATGCCCATACGCCGACGACGGTAGCGGGCGCGCCCTCGAACAGGACGCGCCCGCCGCAGCCGTTGGGTGTTACTTGCGCACCTCGAACACCCGGTTGAACGGGGTCTCGGTCGCCCGCCGGAAGCGGCTGTAACCCGCCTCACCGAGCAACTTCCGCCACTGGTCGTCGGTGACCTGGTTCCCGAGCGCGTAGCCGCCCGCCTGTGCCTCCGCGGCCGGTGTGCAGATGCCGACCGCGCCGGCATAGAAGATCCGGCTAACCGGATTGACGTTGTTCTCGAGACCGTCGACCGCCATCGGCTCGACGAGCAGCCACGTGCCGTCCTCGGCCAGCGCATCACGGATATGACGTGATCCGCCCACGGGATCGCCCATGTCGTGCAGCGCGTCGAAGATGCACACGAGGTCGTAGCCGGTCCCCGGGAAGTCCTGCGCGGATGCGACTTCGAACCTCACTCGATCGGCCACGCCGGCCTCGGCTGCTCGCTTGCGGGCCGTGTCGATCGAGCCCTGGTGGTAGTCGAAGCCGAGGATCTCGGAAGCGGGGTAGTGCTCCGCGAGGAGGATCGTCGACGAGCCGTGACCGCAGCCGATGTCTGCGACTTTCGCGCCGGCCAGCAACTTGGCCCCGACGCCGTCGAGCGCCGGGATCCACGCCGACACGAGGTTGCCGAGGTAGCCCGGCTTGAACAGACGCTCTGTGCCGTGGAACAGGTCGTGGTCGTGCTCGTGCCAGCCGAAGCCGCGGCCCGTGACGAACGCGTTGCGGATGCTCTCTTCGTCCTTGTAGATCGCGGCCGCGATCGTCATCGCCCCGGCGAGGAACGCCGGCGTCGACTCGTCCGCCAGCACGGCCGCCTGCTCGTCGCTCAACCGGAAGGTGCCGTCGGACGGGTCGTACTCGCAGTAGCCGCTGACGAACTGCGCGTTCAGCCATTCCTCGACGAGTCGCACGTCGTAGCCGGTGTGCTCGGCGAGCGAGGCACCGGTGACCGGCCCCTTGGCCGCAAGCACTTTGTAGAGCCCGAGCTTGTCGCCGATCACGACGGTGGCGCCGTGCATCGCAGCACCGAAGTCCGTCACGAACTGGCCGATGAGTTGATCGAGCTTCACTTCGTCGACTGCCATTGGTCGTCTCCTTTTCTTGGAAGGTGACCGACACCGTCGACCGGAGCACTTGCAGCCACCTTGCAGCCCCGCTGCAAGACGGCTGCAACACGGCTGCAAGAAACGTGAGTGACCGTGGTCGCATGACACCGACCGACGCCCCGAACGCGATGATGGTTGCCGTGACCGCGACGCTGCCGACCACGCCCCGGCCGGTGGCCTCGTCGCTCGACGAGTTGCTCGAGGGTGCCACCAGCCGGGAGCCGTTCGGTACGACTGATTCGAAGTCCGGTTCGGCGCTCGAGCGGGTCGTCATCGACGACCAGTCGCTCATCGTGAAGCACGTCCACATCGACGACGACTGGACGATGCGGTTCAACGGCGACATCGGGTGTCATCCCGCGCAGGTATGGCGTGCAGGCCTCATGGACGTCCTGCCCGAGCGGATCGACCACGGGGTCATCGCCGTCGCCGCCGGACTCGGGCGCAACTGCTGGGGTGCAGCCATCCTCATGCGCGACCTCAGCGACGCGATGGTCCCCCCGGGCGACGAGCAGATCGACATCGACCAGCACCTCTCCTTCATCGACGACCTCGCCGCCTTCTCCGCGCGGATGTGGGGATGGCAAGACGACGTGGGTCTCGTCCCGCTCGAGACTCGCTGGACCTGGTTCAACCACGCATCGCTCGCCGTCGAGGAAGCGCGAGGCTGGCCCGAGCCGGTGCCGAAGATCGCGTCGGACGGTTGGGAGCGGTTCGCGCGGCGAGCACCGGCAGATGTCTTCGGCACGATCGACGCGCTCCGCCAAAGCCCCGCACCGCTCGTCGCCGCGATGCGCGAGACGCCGCTCACCCTCGTGCACGGCGATTGGAAGCTCGGCAACCTCGGGACCGCAGCCGACGGCCGCACGGTGCTGATCGACTGGACGTACCCGGGCGAGGGCCCGTGCTGCTACGAGCTCGCTTGGTACCTCGCCATCAACCGGGCGCGCATGCCGCAGTCGAAGGACGACGCGATCACACGGTTCCGGTCGTCGCTCGAACGCAACGGCATCGACACCGCGGGCTGGTTCGACCGGCAGCTCACGTTGTCGCTGCTCGCCGGTCTGCTCGTGTTCGGTTGGGAGAAGGCGCTCGGGGACGGTGAGGAGCTTGGCTGGTGGTGTGACCGAGCCCGTGAGGGGGCCGCCTCGCTGTGAAGTCGCTCGCCGACGCGTACTCGGCCGGCGCCGAGGCTTGGGCCGAGGGCCCACAACGGATCTACGGCACGCTCGCGGACCTGCTCATCGCTTCCTCACCGATCGAACTGCGCGGCTGCCGGGTGCTCGATCTGGGCACGGGCACGGGTGCTGCCTCCCGTCCGGCCGTGGCCGCGGGTGCCGACGTCGTTGCGGTCGACACTGCGCTTGGCATGTTGCAGTTCGATCGCGCTTCTCGGCCGCCCGGCCTCGTCGGCGACGCCCTTGCCCTGCCGTTGCGACCGGCGTCGTTCGACGCGGTGGTCGCCGCGTTCTCCTTGAACCACCTCGACCAACCGGCGACGGCCGTTCGGGAGGTCGCGGGCGTCATCCGCAATGCGGGAATCCTCCTGGCTTCCGTGTACGCGAACGATGACGACCATCCCGTGAAGCGGACGGCCGAGCGGGCGATGGCCGAGTGGGGCTGGCAGCCGCCGGAGTGGTACGCGGGCGTGAAGCGGTCGATGCAGGCATGGGGAACTGTCGTCGACGCGACCAAGGCGATCGAGCGCGGTGGTCTGCAGGCCGAGTCCGTCGAGCGACGCGAGATCGCGTTCCCCGGCTTGGATCCCGAGGGGCTCGTCGGGTGGCGGCTCGGCATGGCTCAGTTCGCGAGCTTCGTCGAAACGCTCGACGATCAGCAACGGCGAGCGATAGCCGCCCGCTGCCGCGAGCTTCTCGGCGACGACCCCGATCCCCTGGTACGCCGTGTGATCTTCATCACCGCCCGAGCGCGCTGAAACGCTTCGCGACCCAACGCCTGAGCGACTCGCCGTCGGCGCCAGCGGCCGCGATCAGAGCACCCGCCCTCCGCTCGGCCTCGCGCCACCACTGCTCCTCACCGCTCGCAGACGCGAGCTCAGCGGTGACGAGCCATGCCTCCGTCGCCGCGCACTGGTCGAGTCCGCGCAGCGCCGCATCGACGTCGTCCTTCTCCAATGGTTCGCCGAGGCGCGCGGTGGCGACCGCGGCGTAGGCACGGCCCAGCACCATGTACCGACGGGAGCCGCGAGCCTCCGCGTCGCCGGCAGCACGGGTCGCGAGCTCGCTCGCTTTCCCGGCGTCATCGGTGAGCAGCGCGAATCGTGCCTGCTGCAACCAGTACCGCTGCCGGTGGTGCCACCCCATCGTCCATTGAAACCCCTCAACCACGTCGGCGCGTCGCAAGGCGGCGGAAGTGCCGTCGACGTCGCCGCGCAGCAGGCGACCGTCGACAATGTCGAGCGCCGCCGCGCAGTGCATCTCGCTCGTCGCCGATCCACCCAGTGAGGTCACTTCGAACGAGCGCATCGCGAGCTCGTCCGCTTCCTCGAGGCGACCGACGCTCCGTAGGAGCCACGACCTCACGTTGTCGGCGGCAGAGGTGAAGCGAACACTCAGGTCGCCCGCCTGCATTCCGCCCTCCCAGAACACGTCCGTTGCGGCGAACGCCTCGGTGATACGGCCCCGCTGTCCGAGGGCGAGCGCCCTGAACATGTGCCCGTGGTGGCGCAGCGAACGGATGGCCGAGCCAGGTGCCGTCGACCAGCGCGCGCTCGACGAGCTCATGGGCCTCGTCGAGCCGGCCTTGGTGCATTCGGAGGCCCGACAGCCAGACGCGGGCGTAGCCACGCACGGCTGGCGGCGCACTGTCAGCTGCCGCAGTCAGGCGCTCGTCGGCTTGGCCGAGCGCGCCCTCCGCGTGGAGCACGCGTCCGGTCATCGCCAGGCAACTTGCCCGGACCCCTTCGTCCGTGGATCGGTCGAACGCCTCCTCGGCGTAGCTGAAGGCCAGCCGATAGTCGCGCTCGTAGTACTCCACCCAGGCCGCCACCTCGAGCGCTTCGGCCCCACCGCCGTGCTCGACTGCGTGTTGGGCGTCGGACCGGGCGCCGACGCCATCCCATCGCGCGATGCGCACGCGGGCGCGCGCGAGTCGGGCGGTCGGCGTGTCGTGCAGCGCGATCGCTCGGTCGAGCATCGCTTCCGCCGCGACCGCATCGTGCCGGTCGGTGGTGATTGCCGCCGCTTCCACGAGTGCGATGGCTGCTGCCTCGAAGTCACCGCCGCGCTGCGCGTGCCACGCAACCTCCATCGGATCATGGCGCGGCCGATCGTGCAGCACGCGCGCCGCCTCGCGATGGAGGTACGAACGGCGCGCCGCGGTCGTGTCTGCCAACAGTGCCTCGCGTACGAGCTCGTGACGGAAGGCCAGCGCGCCCGCGCGCTCTTCGATGATGCGCGAACGAACGCCGGCATCCATATGCTCGAGCAGAACTGGCACCGGTAGGCCGAGCACGCCCGCTAGCGCGTCGATGTCGATCTCGCTCGCCAGAACCGCGGCAGACCGCAGTGTGAGACCGGCAGCGCCGAGCCCGTCCACCCGCGCGACGACAGCGTCGCGGAGGCTCGCGGGAAGCTCGGACGACCCAGCTGTTGCGAGCTCGACGAGGAACAAGGGATGACCGCCGCTGCGCGCGTGGAGCTCGGCGGCACGTGCGTCACCGACCAGCTCGGCAACCGCGCCGACGTCGAGCGGTCCGAGCACGATCTCATCTGCGCCCGCGAGCGTCGCGCCTTCGCCGGGGCGCTTGGATGCGACAACGAGCAGTCGGTCGCCGCGACGCACGGCGAACTGCAACCACGCGAGGGTGCTCCCTCCGGCGAGGTGGATGTCGTCGACGACGACGACCGCTGGACGACCGGCCGCGGCGCGCTCGACGACCGCGAGGAGGTCGGCGAACAATGCAGACTGTCCCACCGCGGGATCGACCACCGTCGTCGCGCCCCCCGCATCGGCAGCCAAGGTCATCGGACCGAGCAACGGGCCGAGAGTCCGTTCCGTGTCACCGAGCACGGTGTGGACCTCGTCAGCGGGTTGCTGGCGGAGATGGACGGCGAGACCATCGAGCACCGGTTGCAGCGGCAGCTCACGGCCGAGCTCGTCACACCGGCCGGTGAGCACGAGCGCTGCGGTCCTCGCGCGGAACCCACTGATCGAGCACCGCGGTCTTGCCGATGCCGGCTTCGCCTTCGAGCACGACGGCAGCGGTTGCGCCAGCCATGACCGCTGCGAGCCGGCCGTCGAGTTGGTCGAGCTCGGGGCCACGACCGACGATCGAAGGCTCGCCCACTTCTCCGGTACGAGGCGCGGCACCGACCTCCCCGAGCAGTACGGCGGTGTGCAGGTCCTCGGTCTCCACGACCGGATCGACCCCGAGGTCCTCGGCGAGCCGCTCGCGCACCCGCGCGTACGCAGCGAGCGCGGACGCGGGGCGGCCCGCGGCCGCATGCGCGGCGCATCAACACGCGTAAGGCGGCTTCGTCGTACTGGTCGTGGTCCAGCGCGATGTCGGCCGCGGCGGCCGCGTCGCCGGGCCTGCCGCCGGCCAGCGCGGCTTCGGCGGTAAGGACGCGAGCGCGCAGCGACGGCACGCGCCCGCGGCCGCACGGTCCGCTTCTGCCCATGCCGCGTCGGGCTCGTCTGCCAGCAACTCGCCGCGGACGAGTGTGAGCACGCGGCGCGAGCCGCGGCGAGGGCGGCTGCGTGGCTGCCGGCGTTCATGCGGGCCGCCGCCTCGTCGACACGTGTTTCGAGCTCCGCCACATCGAGCCAGTCGGTGTCGAGCGACCATCCCGCATCTGTTCGTCGCAGCCGGTCGGGCCCGATCACGGGCCGCAGCCGGCTCACGAGCACACCGACTTGGTCGAGCGGGCGCGCCGGCGGGTCGTCGCCCCACAGCGCATCGACGATGCGATCGGCCGACACCGGCGCGCCGCGTCCGAGGCAGAGCACCTTCACGAGAATGCGCGCCTTGCGGCTGCCCAGTTCTTTCTCAGTGACCCCTTCGACTTCGAGTCCGCCGAGGAGCCGGACGCGCAGCTCATCCGCCACGACGTCTTCTCACCTCTGGGTCCGTGCGTCCCGGCGGTCGGCGGCGAGCGAGAACCAGATCGCGCCCGCGAGCACGAACACGATGATGCCGAGCGAGAGCACCGCCGGCAGGTGCACGAAGTCGGACAGCAGCATCTTGATGCCCACCGAGGCGAGGATGATGCCAAGACCGACGTTGAGGTAACGGAAGCGGTCCTTCGCGCCGGCAAGCAGGAAGTACATCGACCGCAGTCCGAGGATGGCGAAGGCGTTCGAGCTGAAGACGATGAATTGCTCGCGCGCCACCGCCAGTACTGCTGGAACGGAGTCGATGGCGAACACCACATCTGTCGACTCGACGAGGACGAGCACCGCGAACAGCGGCGTGGCGAGACGCTTGCCGTCCACGCGCGTAAACAGCTTCTGCCCGTCGTACTCGGTGGTCGACGGGATGAAGCGCCGCACGACCGCGAGCGTGCGACTCTTCTCGAGGTCGACCGCGTCATTCGCGTCGTGCCGGGCGATCTTCCACGCCGACCACAACAGGATGCCGCCGAAGATGTACAGGACGAACGAGAACTGTTCGATGAGCGCGACCCCGGCGAAGATGAACGCGGCGCGCAACACGAGCGCCCCGAACACTCCCCAGAACAACACCCGGAACTGGTACTGCGCGGGAACGACGAAGAACGTGAGGATCACAGCCCACACGAAGACGTTGTCGACGCTCAGGCTGAGTTCGAGCAGGTAGCCCGTCCAGTACTCCCCCGCCGCCTGGCCGCCGTGCCACGTGAGGACGAGAAGCCCGAATGCCAACCCGATCGCAACCCATCCGCCCGTCTCGATCGCCGCCTCTCGCACCGGGATGACATGCGGTTTGCGGTGCAGCACGAGCAGATCGACGAGCAACAGCCCCGTCACGAGGACGATGAAGGCGAGCCACTCGAACGGCGTGACCTCGAAGGTCGCGAACGAGTCGTTGTTGGCGGCAGCTGTGGTGGCCGCCGCAGCCGCGAGGTTTGCTGGCACGATCAGTTGCTGTTGAGCACCGCCTGCGCGGCGGCCAGACGGGCAATCGGCACCCGGAACGGCGAACACGACACGTAGTCGAGGCCCGCGTCGTGGAAGATCTGGATGGATTCGGGATCGCCACCGTGTTCGCCACAGATGCCGAGCTTCAGATTCGGCTTCGTGGCGCGTCCGCGGTGTGCGCCGAGGCGCACGAGCTCGCCGACACCGTGATCGTCGAGCGTCTCGAAGGGGTTGCGCTTGAGCAGCCCATACTCGAGGTACGCCTCCATCATCCGACCCTCTACATCGTCACGGCTGAAGCCGAGCGTCATCTGCGTGAGGTCGTTGGTCCCAAAGCTGAAGAAGTCGGCCTCGATCGCGATGTCGTCAGCGCGGATGCACGCCCGCGGCGTCTCGATCATCGTGCCGATCGTGACGTCGAGCTTCCTCTTCGTCGACTTCTGCGCGCCATCGATGGCCTCCTGACACCATCCGCGCGCCATCGTGAGCTCAGGTTGTGTGATGGTCAGCGGGATCATGATCTCGATGACCGGACGGCCCCCGTGCTTCACTCGCTCTGCGGCTGCCTCCATCAACGCACGGACCTGCATCGCGTACAGGCCCGGCTTCACCACACCGAGACGGACGCCGCCGCGTGCCGAGCATCGGGTTGAACTCGTGCCACTGCTTTGCTGCTTCGTAGAGCTCGGCTTCCTCGTCGGTGAGACCCTCGGTGGCCGCCTTGATCGCCAGCTCCTCGGTGGAGGGCAGGAATTCGTGCAAAGGGGGGTCGAGAAGCCGGACCGTGACCGGTAGGCCGTCCATCGCTGCGAGGATCTCCTCGAAGTCGGCCTTCTGCGCGACGCGGAGTTCCTCGAGCGCAGCGGCTTCCTCGGTGGACGTGTCAGCGAGAATCATGCGGCGCACGATCGGCAACCTGTCCTCGCCCAGGAACATGTGCTCCGTGCGGCACAGGCCGATGCCCTCGGCGCCGAACTGTCGCGCATTGGCCGCATCAGGGCCGTTGTCGGCGTTGGCGCGCACCTGCAGGTGCCCGCGGCGGATGTCGTCTGCCCAGGACAGAATCGTCGTGAACTCGTCAGGCGGCTCGGCCGAAGAGAGCGCGACCTCGCCGAGCACCACGTTCCCGGTCGACCCGTCGATCGAAATGACGTCTCCTTCGTGGACGACCTGGTCACCGGCCACGAACCGCCCGGGCGCGATCCGGACCGACTCCGCGCCCACCACCGCCGGCTTTCCCCACCCGCGCGACGACGGCGGCATGACTGACGAGACCACCTCGCGACGTGAGGATGCCTTCCGCCACGATCATGCCATGCACGTCCTCGGGGCTGGTCTCCGTGCGCACGAGGACCACCTTCTCGCCGCGATCGGCGGCGTCCGCAGCGTCATCGGCGGTGAAGTACACGCGGCCGACCGCTGCACCCGGCGACGCGGCGAGGCCCTTCGCGATGACCATGTTGTCCTGGCTCGCGAACTGGGGGTGCAGCACCTGGTCGAGGTGATCCTCCGTGATGCGGAGCACTGCCTCTTCCCTCGATATCTTCCACTTTCGGCCCGTGACCATGTCGACCGCCATGCGCAGCGCGGCGGCGCCGGTGCGCTTGCCCACGCGCGTCTGGAGCATCCAGAGCTTGCCCTGCTCGATGGTGAACTCCGTGTCGCACATGTCGCGGTAGTGCTTCTCGAGCTTGGCGAAGATGCCGAGCAGTTGCTTGTGGACCTTCGGGAAGTGCGTTGCGACCGCATCGAGGTCTTCGGTGTTGCGGATGCCGGCCACGACGTCCTCGCCCTGCGCGTTGACGAGGAAGTCGCCGTACGGCTTGTTCTCGCCGGTGGCGGCGTCGCGCGTGAAGCCGACACCTGTGCCGCTGTTGTCGTCGCGATTGCCGAACACCATCGCCTGGACGTTGACCGCGGTGCCGAGGTCGTGGCTGATGCGCTCACGGACGCGATAGGCGATGGCGCGTGCACCGTTCCAACTACGGAACACCGCTTCGATGGCCCCTTTGAGTTGCACCAGCGGATCCTGCGGGAAGGGTTTCCCGGTCCCGCGGCGCACGACGTCCTTGTAGCGGTCGCACAGACGGCGCAGCGTCTCGGCGGAGACGTCGGCGTCGCTCTCGACGCCGTCCCACTCCTTCGCCGTCTCGAGCAGCCGGTCGAACGGCTCACCGTCGATATCGAGCACGATGCGCCCGTACATCGAGATGAAACGGCGGTACGAGTCGTACGCGAACCGTTCGTCGTCGGTCTGCTTGGCCAGCCCACCGACCGACTCGTCGTTCAGCCCGAGGTTGAGGACCGTGTCCATCATCCCCGGCATCGAGAACTTCGCACCGGAGCGCACGCTCACCAGCAGAGGATCGACGGGGTCGCCGAGCTTGCGGCCCATCGTCTTTTCGAGCGAGACAAGGTGCTTGCTGATCTCGCCGTCGAGGCCACTCGGCCAACCTTCGGCCATGTAGACGCGGCAGGCGTCCGTGGTGATCGTGAACCCCGCTGGTACCGGCAACCCCAGCACCGACGTCATCTCCGCCAGGTTGGCCCCCTTGCCGCCCAGGAGGTCCTTCATGTCCATCGGAGGCTTCCGATGCCTGTGATCGAATGCGTAGATGTAGGGCATTGGTTCCGAGCCTAGTGGTGACCCTCCACCGATTTTGCCCCGCACTCCCGCTGCACATGGTCGACTCAGGCACGCTTTCGGTGGCTCGGTCGACACAGAGGGAGCTGCAGTCAGCGGCGCGCCCTCAGTGACCACAGCTGCGGTATGGACGGCCGGTCCCTCGGCATGCGCCAGAACCGGTCGCGACCGCGGACCATGAACGGCCACTTCTGCTCGACGCCCATCTCGTGCTCACCGACCAGCTCGATCGTCATGCCCGCACGCACGACCGCAGTGATCACGTCACCCATCGCCCAGTTGCGTTCGAACACGTGGTTGTGCTCGGTCGGCAACGACCGGTCGGTGTAGGACCCGAACGCGTCATCGCTCTCGACGACGCCGAAGTACGGGTATGCGAGCTCCGGCTCCGGCGTGTCGGCGAACGGCCACAGGAACGGGTGGATCTCGACGACGTAGAGGACACCACCCGGCTTGACCAACGCAGCTGCGGTCCGCGCCCATCGGTCGATGTCGGGCAGCCAGCTCAATGCGCCGATGCCGGTGTACGCGACATCGAAGGCGCGACCGCCGAGCGCCTCGACTGCGTTGTACACGTCCGCAACCACGAACTCCGCGTGATCGTCCAAGTCGAGATCGGCTGCGAGCGAGCGCGCCGTCGCGATGGCAGGCTCGGAGAAGTCGAGGCCGACGACACGTGCGCCGCGGCCCGCCCACGACAACGTGTCCGTGCCGAGATGGCATTGCAGATGCAGGAGATCGAGACCGTCGGGGTCGACACCCAACTCCTCGGCCTCGAAGGGACGCAGGTCGTCGCGCCCCCGCCGGAACGAACGGAGGTCATAGAACTTCGACGAGGCGTGGCTCGCGGCGCGTTCGTCCCACCACGCCTGATTCAACTTGATCCAGCGCTTGCTCACGCGGACCTACAAGAGACTCCGGACGTGGCCGACGACATCTTCGATCGCCACGCGGGTCTGCTCCATCGTGTCGCGCTGGCGGATGGTCACCGCCTTGTCCTCGAGCGATTCGAAGTCGACCGTGACGCACAGAGGCGTGCCGACCTCGTCTTGGCGGCGATAGCGGCGCCCGATCGACTGGGTCTCGTCGTACTCCGTCATGAGGTGAGGCTGCAGCCGGTGCAGGACGTCGCGCGCGAGCGGCGACAGCTTCTCGTTGCGCGACAAGGGCAGCACCGCAACCTGGTACGGCGACAGCCGGGAGTCGAGCCGCAGGACGGTCCTCGTCTCGCCGCGTACCTCCTCCTCGTCGTATGCCGCCATGAGGAACGCCATCATCGTGCGCGTCGTGCCGGCGGCGGGCTCGATCACATGCGGGACGTAGTGTTCACCTGTGGCCTGGTCGAAGTACTCGAGCTTCTCGCCCGACGCCTTCGAGTGCTGCGTGAGGTCGTAGTCACCGCGGTTGGCGATGCCTTCGAGCTCGTCCCATCCCCACGGGAAGAGGAACTCGACGTCGCTCGTGCCGGAGGAGTAATGCGACAGCTCGTCGGGATCGTGCGCGCGGAGTCGTAGCTTCGACTCGGGTATGCCGAGGTCGACGTACCAGCGGTATCGCTCCTGCATCCAGTACTCGTACCAACGCCCGGCCTCCTCCGGCGGCACGAAGTACTCCATCTCCATCTGCTCGAACTCGCGCGTGCGGAATACGAAATTGCCTGGAGTGATCTCGTTGCGGAAGGACTTGCCGATCTGCGCGATCCCGAATGGCGGCTTCTTGCGACTGCTGGTGACGACGTTGTTGAAGTTCACGAACATGCCTTGCGCCGTCTCCGGCCGGAGGTACACCTCCGCGGCCGATTCCTCGATCGGTCCCGCATACGTTTTGAACATGAGGTTGAACTGGCGAGGCTCGGTGAAGGAGTCCTTCGCGCCGCAGTTCGGGCACGTGTGCGGATCGTCGAGCTTGTCGAGCCGGAACCGCTCCCGGCAGTTGCGACAGTCGACCAACGGGTCGGTGAAGCTCTGGAGGTGGCCGGACGCATCCCAGATCGCCGGCGGGCTGAGGATGGCGGCGTCGAGGCCGACGATGTCGTCGCGGAGTTGCACCATGGACCGCCACCACGCCGCTTTCACGTTGCGCAGCATCAGGACGCCGAGCGGTCCGTAGTCGTACGCGGAACGGAAGCCGCCGTAGATCTCAGCGGACGGGAACACGAAGCCGCGGCGACGACTCAAGTTGACGATCCGGTCGAACAGCTCGGGATCGGGCTGTTCGGACTGCGCGTTGTCGCCGGTCATGGAGCGACACTACCGGCGCGCGATGTCGTCACCCGAGTGAGTTGCAGTGGAGTTGACCGCTCGAATGTTGGTGCGCCGTGGTCGCCGTAGCGCCCACGGCGACCCGGAGTTCGGACCGGAGCAGACGGTCAGCCGCGGTCGAGGACGCCGATCGACCGCAGGCGCCGTTCGAGGTGGTACTCGAGCGCGCGGGTGGCGAGGTGTTCGACCTCGACCGTCACGGTCGTCACCGGCTGCGCGAGCGCCACGCCGAGGCGTCCGCCGAGGATGAGCCGCAACAGCACGATCGCCTCGGCGGGCAACGGCACACCGCGCCTGTGCTCTGCGCAAACGACGCCGCCGTCCTCCACGGTGAAGGCGCACAGGTCCTGTTCCGAAGCGCACACGACACAAGAGTCGACCACCGGTGACAGTCCTTCGAGCGCGAGCAGCTTCCAGAAGAACGCGGGCACGATCAGGGGATGGTCGTCGACGGACAGGGCGCGCAACGCGCCGACCAACATCGCGTAGAGCGCCGCGTTCGGCTCACGTTCCTGTGTGATCTGGTCGACGGCTTCGAGCATGGACGACGCGCGTCCGATCCGGTCGAGATCCTCGCGGATCGGCCGGAAGTGGTCGAGGGTCTCCGCTTGCGTGATCGTGTCGAGCGTGCGCCCCTCGTAGAGCTGGAGGGCGACATGTGTCGTCGGTTCCAGCCGCGCGCCGAAGCGCGACGTCGTCTTGCGTACGCCCTTCGCCACCGCTCGCACCTTGCCTCGTTGCTTCGTGAACAGCACGACGATGCGATCGGCCTCGCCCAGCCGGTACGTCCGAACGACGATCGCCTCGTCTCGATACAGCGACATCGCTACGACTCGATCGAGCCGAACCGGCGGTCGCGCCGCTGGTACTCCGCGACAGCTTCGAAGAGCTGCTCGCGCCGGAAGTCGGGCCAGAGCACATCGGTGAAGACGAGCTCGCTGTAGGCCAGCTCCCACAGCAGGAAGTTCGAGATGCGGTACTCGCCGGACGTACGGATGACGATGTCCGGATCCGGCATCTCGGGTTCGTACAAGTGCTCGCGCACCGTGTGCTCGGTGATCTTGTTCGGCGGGATGCGGGCCTCGACGATCGACCGGATCGCGTCCACGATCTCCGCCGCGACCCCCGTAGTTGAACGCGATCGTGACCGTCATCCGGCGGTTCTTGCGCGTCTGCTCTTCGGTCTCGTCGATCCGGCGCAGCACCCGTCGCGGCACCCGCCAATCGCGCCGGCCCGCGAAGCGGATGCGAACACCCCACGCGTCGAGCTGGTCGCGATGGCGCATCAGGATGCCTTCGTTGAAGTTCATCAGGAAACGGACTTCGTCCGCCGGACGGCGCCAGTTCTCCGTCGAGAACGCATAGACCGTGAACCAGGCGAGGCCGAGTTCGAGCGCGCCCTCGACTGTGTCGAACAGAGCATCCTCACCTGCGGCATGACCCTCGGTCCGCTTGAGCCCTCGACTCTGCGCCCAACGGCCGTTGCCGTCCATGACAACGGCGACGTGGGTCGGGATCCGGTCAGGGTCGAGACCCGGCAGCTCACGCGCAATGCGAAAGCCGGGGAGGCGATCCACGATTTGCAAGTTACCGCCGGACGAGTACCCGCCAGTGGTGCACGACCGATGCCCGTCGAAGCCGACCGGCGGCCTCGTGGCGACCTGATCCGCGTCACTGTCTCACCCCGCGGGCACGATGGTCGTCGTGGATGCCGTCAGCGCGCTCGATGCCGTGGTCGCTGCCCTTCCGGACGGTGGTGAGGCGCGGCCGGGCCAGCGCCGAATGGCGGCAGCCGTCGAGTCGGCGCTCGCTCGTCGCCGGCACTTGATCGTGCAGGCAGGCACGGGAACGGGCAAGACGCTGGCCTACTTGGTGCCGGCGATCCTCGCAGGCCGGCGAACGGTGGTGGCGACGGCGACGAAGGCGCTGCAGGACCAGCTCGTCGGCAAGGATCTCCCCTTCCTCGCCGCCCACCTCGATCGACCGTTCACGTTCGCGTCGCTGAAGGGTCGAGCGAACTACCTGTGTCTCCAACGAGCGAAGGAGGTCCTCGACGCCTCCGCCGAGGCAGGCTCGGAACAGCTGGCGATCTCCGGCGTCGATCCGCTGGCCGACCGGGCGCCGCGCAGCGAACTGCTCCGCCTCATCCAGTGGGGCACCGAGACCACCTCCGGCGATCGAGCCGATCTCGCTTTCGAGCCGTCGACCGCGGCGTGGACGGCGTTGTCGGTGAGTGCGCGCGAGTGCCCAGGTGCGTCGCGGTGTCCCGTCGGCGACGCGTGCTTCACCGAGCGGGCTCGAGCCGAGGCGGCGGACGCCGACGTGCTCGTGGTCAACACCCACCTCTACGGCGTGCATCTCGCTGCCGGCGGAGGCGTCCTACCCGACCACGACGTGGTCATCTTCGACGAAGTTCATCAACTCGAGGAGGTCATCTCCGCGACCGCGGGAATCGAGCTGGGCGGCGGCAGCGTCATCGCGCTCGGCGCGTGCGGCCAAATCGATCGTGGCGGACGAGCGAATCATCGGTGATCTCGAAGCCACGGCTGGCCAGTTGACCGACGTTCTGTCCGAGCATTCCGGGCGCCGCCTGCGGACACTCGACGAAGCGCTTGCTGCCGCGGTGACCGTAGCGGCCGGACGGGTCGACCGTGCGATGGCCGCGCTCCGTGCCATCACCAGCGAAGCGGGCGACACGCCAAACCGCAAGCTCCGCGCCATGAGGGCCGCGACTGCCCTCGCCGACGAGCTGGCGGTCGTGGTGGCCGTGCCCGACGCCGACGTGATGTGGGTGGAGGGCCCGCCGCATGCGCCGCGGCTGAAGGTGGCACCCATCGACGTTGCCCCCACGCTCGAACGTTTGTGGTCCGAGGTCACCACCGTGCTGACGAGCGCGACGATCCCCCAGTCGCTCGCCATTCGCGTCGGCCTTCCCCGTGAGACGCACGACGAGCTCGATGTCGGCAGCCCGTTCGACTACGGCGCGAACGCGCTCCTCTACTGCGCGGCGCACCTTCCCGATCCGCGTTCGCCCGGATACGAGGGCGCGATGCACGACGAGCTCGAAGCGCTGATCACCGCGGCCGGAGGACGCACCCTCGCCCTGTTCACCTCGTGGTCGGCGATGCACAGGGCGGTCGACGAGCTGCGACCACGGCTGCCGTTCACTGTGCTCGATCAGACGTCGCTACCGAAGCCGGCGCTCGTCAAGGCGTTCAGTGACGACGAGCACGCGTGCCTGTTCGCCACGATGGGCTTCTGGCAGGGAGTCGACGTTCGTGGATCGACGCTGTCGCTGGTCTCGATCGACCGGCTTCCGTTCCCGCGGCCGGACGAGCCGCTGCTGCAGGCGCGCCGAGAGCGCGCCCGCGGCGGGGCCTTCGCACTCGTGGATCTTCCCCGGGCCACAATCCTGTTGGCGCAAGGCGCGGGCCGGCTGATCCGATCTGCATCAGACCGAGGTGTCGTTGCCGTGTTCGATCCCCGTCTCGCGACCGCGCGCTATCGGTGGGACATCGTCAACGCGCTGCCACCCATGCGACGAACCCGCGACCGCGAGGAGGTGGAGGCGTTCCTGCGCGCCCTTCAGTAACCCAGGCGCTCGAGTGCCTTGGCGCGCCGTTGCCAGTCCTTGTCGACCTTCACGAACAACTCGAGATACGCGCCCTCAGGCAGTTGTTCGCGCACGGCGATGCCGACGCGTTTGAGCAGCGAACCACCCTTGCCGATCACGATCCCTTTCTGGGACTCACGTTCGACGAGAATCTCACACCGGATGCGGGGCCATTCCCACTCGCTGACGCGGGCGGCGATCGAATGCGGAAGTTCCTCGCGCACGATCGACAGCAACTGCTCCCGAACGAGCTCCGCGACCCAAAAGGCCTCCGGCACGTCGGTCACCACGTCGTCCGGGTAGTAGGCAGGCCCGTCCGGCAGCCGCTCGAGGATCGCTTCGAGCAGCTGCGCCACACCGTCACCGGTGCGCGCTGACACCGGGAAGTACTCGCTCAACCCGAGCTCCCCGGCGACGCGCAGCTGTTCGAGCACTTGTCCCGATGACGCGATGTCGACCTTGTTCACGACCACGAGCGACTCCGGCGGAACGCGGGCGGCGACCAATCGATCACCGGGTCCGACCGGTGCAGTCGCGTCGAGCACCAGGCATACGACATCGACATCGCCGATCGCGCCCGTCGCGGTCTCGTTCAGGCGCTCGCCGAGGAGCGTGCGCGGCTTGTGGATCCCGGGCGTGTCGACGAAGACGACCTGCGCGTCCGGGCGGTTCAGCACCCCTCGTATCTGCGTGCGGGTCGTCTGCGGCTTGTCGGAGACGATCGTGACCTTCGCGCCGAGCACTGCGTTGAGCAGCGTGGACTTCCCGACGTTGGGGCGGCCGACGAAGGTGCAGAAGCCCGTCCTCACGAAGCCTTCTTGGTGATGACGATGCGGCCGATGCGCCGGCCCGTCACCTTCTCCGCCCGCAATCGCACGCCGTCGACCTCGGCTACCTCTCCTTCGACGGGCACGTGGCCGAGCAGGCCGATGAGGAGGCCGCCCACCGAATCCCAGTCGCCCTCGGGGAGCTCGCTGTCGAGCATCTCGTTGAGGTCGTCGATGTTCATGCGGGCATTCACCGAGATCTCCCCGGTCGGCAGCTGTTCGAGCGGCTGTTCCTCGACGTCGTATTCGTCGATGATCTCGCCGACGAGCTCCTCGATGAGATCCTCGAGCGTCACCAGGCCAGCGGTTCCGCCGTATTCGTCGACGACGATGGCGAGATGGAAGCGCTCCGACTGCATCTCACGCAACAGCCCCGCCACCTTCTTGGTCTCCGGCACGAACGTCGCGGGACGAAGGAACTCGGTGATCGGCGCGTCGGCGCGACCGTCGCGTTCAGCGCGCATGAGGTCCTTGGCGTAGACGATGCCGGAGATGTCGTCGATGCCTTCACCCGTGACCGGCAGGCGGCTGAAGCCGTTGAGAATGACGATCTCCATCACGTCACCGACCTTGAAGTCGGACGCCACAGTGACCATGTCCGGCCTGGGCACCATCACCTCACGCACGATGGTGTCGCCGAACTCGATCGTGTTCTCGATCAGCTGACGCTCTTCGTCCTCGATGGCGGCGTCGTCGACTGCCACACCCGCAAGTGCCACAAGGTCGTCTTCCGACACGGTCGGACCTTCGGCGCGGCCGGGTCCGGGGATGATCACGTTCGCGGCACCGACCAACAGTCGAGCGGCCCACCGCAAGGGCGCGAGGAACGCGATCGCCTTAACCAGGGGCGTCACGCGCAACGCGGCGCGCTCAGTGGCCAGTAGCGCGTACGTCTTCGGTACCGCCTCAGCGAGAACGAAGATAACGATCGCCTCGACGACGAAGGACACGATCACCCCGGCCGGGCCCCACCGGTCCGCAGCAAGCACCGCGACGATGGTCGCGGCCGCGAGATGGCACGCGAGCAGCACCAGGAGGATCGGATTGAGCACGCGCTCGCGGTGCTCGAGGAGGCGCGTCAACTCCGCCGCCCGCGGATCGCCGTCTTCTGCGAGCCGCGCCGCCCGCGCCCGGGTGAGGTGAGTGAGAGAGGTCTCAGCCACCGCCAGCACCGCCGCGAACGCGACGAGCGCGGCGAACGCCAGCAACCCGAGGACCTCCTGCCCGCTCATCGCCGCGCCGCCGCCACCGAATGTTGGATGGAAACGGGCGCCATGGCGCCCGTTTCTCCCCGGAGTTCGGACGGGGTCACGGTTCGTGGAAGCGCTCGAGCAGCGAACGCTCCTTCGCCTGCATGGACGCCGCCTCTTCGGGATCGGCATGGTCCATCCCGAGCACGTGCAGGATGCCGTGCACGACGAGCAGCGCGATCTCGTCGTCGTACGTGCCCGCATGCGATGGTGCGTTGGCCGCGGCGACGGCGGGGCACACGACGACGTCACCGAGCAGGAGCGGTGCCTCTTCGACCTCGGCACGATTGCTCGCGGGGCCGGTCGGACCGTTGTCGGGCCAGCGGCCGGCGCCGACGAGGTCGTCTTCGAGCGGAAAGGCCAGGACATCGGTCGGTGCGTCGTGGCCCATGAACCGCTTGTTCAGCTCGGTCATGGCCGACTCGTCGACGAACAGCAACGACAGTTCCGCGTCGCCTCGCAGGCCCTCCGCAGCGAGCACGTTCTCCGCCAACTTCTGCCACCGCGTTCCGTCGACGGGATGCGACGACTGCTCGTCGGCGACGAACACCTCGACTGATCCTTCCTCCGGTAGGCGGCGTCGCTTCGACGTCAGCGGATAGCCAGGTTCCATGCCGCTACGTATCTGAGCGCTCGTAGGCGTCCACGATGTCCTGCACGATGCGATGGCGAACAACGTCCTTGCTCGTGAGGTGCACGAATGCGAGACCGTCGATCCCACTCAGCACCTTTTCCAGACCGAGCAGCCCGCTCCGGCCGCCCTGCACGTCGACCTGCGTGACGTCCCCGGTGACGACGACCTTCGACCCGAACCCGATCCGGGTGAGGAACATCTTCATCTGCTCGGGCGACGTGTTCTGCGCCTCGTCCAGGATGATGAAGCTGCGGTTCAAGGTGCGTCCTCGCATGAAGGCGAGCGGCGCCACTTCGACGGTTCCCCGTTCGAGCAGCCGCTGCGCACCCTCGGGATCGACCATGTCGTAGAGCGCGTCGTACAGCGGCCGGAGGTACGGATCAACCTTCGCCATGATGTCCCCGGGCAAGAAGCCGAGGCGTTCACCGGCCTCGACCGCGGGTCGAGTGAGGATGATTCGGTCCACGTCCTTCGCCTGCAACGCCTGAACGGCCATGGCGACCGCGAGCCAGCTCTTGCCCGTGCCTGCCGGACCGATACCGAACGTGATCACGTTCTCACGAATGGCGTCCACATAGCGCTTCTGCCCGCTGGACTTGGGGCGCACTGCCCGCCCTCGCGCCGATCGCAACACTTCAGCTGTCAGCACCTCGGAAGGACGCTCGTCCGCCTTCACCATGTCGATCGTGCGAGTCACGCTCGCCGGCTCGAGTCGGTGACCCTGTTGCAGAAGGATCACGAGCTCCTCGAAGAGTCTCCCGACGCGATCGGCCTCGACCGGATCGCCGTCGATCGTGATCTCATTCCCCCGCACGTGGATCTCGACATCACCGAACGCGCCTTCGACCAACCGCAGCAACTCGTCACGCGGACCGAGCAGTCCGGTCATCAGGTGGTTGCCGGGAACGGAGATCTTGACCTGAGTCGAACTCATTGGTGCTTCGGTCACGTCCTCCTCGAGAACTCAGGGGGTGGCACCGCCGGGGCGCCATCGGTTCGCTCGCACGTCGTGCTCGCTCACGGGAATCGTGGGAAGCGTACCCTCGGCGTGTGGACCTACCCCGCCGCTCCGATGCTGGCGGCTTGCTCGGCGGCAACCTTGTCGACCGCCTGGATCGGTGGATCGCCGAGATGCGGAGTGACGACGCGGCAGCGGCCCGCGCCCGGGAGCGTTGGCTGCTCACGCAGGCAGAGGAGTCTTCGACGTTCGCGGGCGTGCTGCTCGACCTCGGTGAGCAGCGCGCGACCGTCCTGATCGAGGGCTGTGCCGGTCGCCGCCACCGCGGCACCGTCGTCGCCGTCGCGCGCGACTTCTGCGGCCTGCGCACGCCGTCCGGCCGCGACATCCTCCTCAGCTACGCGGGTGTCGCGTCGGTACGCGCCGAGCGGCGTTCAGCCACACCGACCGGCGACCGCGCCGTCTCGCTTCGCGCCCGCCTCGGCGAGGCGCTCGCCACACTGGCCGAGGATCGGCCTCGTGTGCTCCTGGTGACGCTCGCCGGCTCGGCAGGACTTGCCGGCGAACTGCGCTCCGTGGGCCGAGACGTACTCACCATGCGGCTCGACGGGGAACCGACTGCACCGGCGTACGTGGCCATCGCCGCGATAGCCGAGGTGAGCCTCGTGACCTGAGCCCGCGCCGTGATCGAAGGTTGCTACCTCTGCTCGGTCCCGGGAGGCATGACGTTTCGGCAAGTTTCGGGATCGAGTAGAGGCCGACCGAGCGAGCGCCAGCGAGCCGGGCGGCGATGGGGCAGGCGCCGAAGGCGCCGAGGGGGCGCAGCCCCCGGCTACCTCTGCTCGGTCCCGGGGAGGCATGACGTTTCGGCAAGTTTCGGGACCGAGTAGAGGCCGACCGAGCGAGCGCCAGCGAGCCGAGCGGCGATGGGGCAGGCGCCGAAGGCGCCGAGGGGGCGCAGCCCCCAGCTACTTGGTCTGTTCGGCCGCTTCCGGATAGAGGTGCTCGAGGGTTCCGGGCTCGATCCGGCACGACTCGATGAACGCTTCGACTTCATCTTCTCGCAGTCGGATCACGCGACCGAATCGGTATGCGGGGATGTCGCCCTGGTCGATGAACCGATAGAGCGTCCGAGGCGTGATGCCCAGCCGCTTCGCGGCCTCGGCGGTCGACATCCACGTGATCTCGCTCACCTGGAGATATTACACGCCTTCTTCGTATTTCTCGTTGCAACTGATTCCCGACATCGACGTCGCGCGAGTACGGTACGTGGCCGAGCACAGCGGAGAGCAGTGCGCTGGGGACCAACACGGTGGAGGGGATGACACCGGTACGGGGACTGGGGGGCCGACCGATCGTTCGCCGCCGGAGCTTGCCTGGCGGCAGAGCGGTCACGGGTGGATTTCTCATGGCGCTCGCGGCGCTCGGCGTCTTCGTCGCCGCTCGCGGCGCCACTCAGAAGTCAACGCAGAGCTACGTCGTCGTCGCGCACGAAGTGGCCGCCGGTACGAAGTTCACCGAAGCCGACCTCGCCGTCGCGGACCTCGACCTACCGGCTGGCCTGGCGTCACACGCGTTCACGAACCGGGACAGCGTCGTCGGCCAAGTCGCCCTCGCGCATCTATCTGCCGGCGACCTCGTGCAAGGCAGCGTCGTAGCCGCAGGCGACGCAGCGGATCAAAGGATGCAGCTGTCGATTCCCGTCGAACGCGCACGGGCCCTCGACGGCACGCTCGAACCGGGTGAAACAGTCGACGTGCTTGCGACCTACTCGGGCGACGGGAGCGGCGACACCATCGTCGTCGCGCGCGGCGCGGAGGTCCGGCGGGTCGACAACGGCGCGACGAATGCGCTGACGACGAGCGACAACACCGTCCTCGTGCTCGCCGTCGACAACCCTGACACCGCGCTTGCAGTCGCGCACGCATCGCAGGCAGGAAAGGTGACCATCGTGCGTGCCACCGCAGCGCGCGACCGCGAAACGTCGTCGAGCTACCAACCTCCGCAAGGCTGACCATGGCGCGCAGCGACCGATACGTGGCTCTCGGTCTCGCTCACGCGCGGTCGACCTGGTTCAGCGAAGTCGGGCGGTGGAGCGTCTCCGCGGCGCTTCCACTCGAGTTCGTGAAATGCGTGACCGTTGAAGAGGTACGTGCGCGCTTCCGGACGGGACGTCCCTTCTCCGCTCTGCTCGTGGACGGAACCGTCCCGGGCTTCGATCGTGATCTCGTCGACGAAGCGACGTCGTGTGGATCCGCAGTGATCGTGATCGATGACGGCCGTTCTCGCCGGGATTGGCGCGCGCTCGGCGCCACGGCGGTACTCGCCAGCGGCTTCGATCGCAACAACTTGCTCGACGTGCTGGAGGCCAACACCGTCCGCATCGGCGTCGGGCTCGACGAGCAGTTCACGCGAGTGGACACCGATGTCGGCGCCGTCAGCGGCTGGCGGGGCGATCTCGTCGCCGTGACCGGACCAGGCGGCACGGGCGCGTCGGTCATCGCGATGGCTCTTGCGCAGGGTTTGGCTGCAGACGTTCGAATCGGCGGTCTCGTCGCGCTCGCGGACCTGGCGCTCGACGCTGACCAGGCGATGCTGCACGACGCCGGTGATGTCGTCCCGGGCATCCAGGAGCTCGTCGAGATCCACCGCAACGCAGCCCCGAGCGCGATGGACGTGCGCCAGCTCGCGTACACGGTCACCGACCGGAACTACGACCTGTTGCTCGGGCTGCGCCGCCATCGCGACTGGGTCACGATTCGTCCTCGCGCGTTCGACGCCGCGCTCGACGGCTTGCGCCGCACCTACAAGGCAGTGGTCGCCGATGTCAGCAACGACGTCGAAGGCGAACGGCAGTGCGGGTCCGTCGACGTCGAAGAGCGCAACCTGATGGCGCGTTCGACGACTGCCGCCGCCGACGTCGTCGTGGTGGTCGGCGCAGCCGGGCCGCGCGGCATCCATCGACTCGTCCGTCTGATGGCTGTGCTCGTCGACCATGGCGTCGACGAAGGACGCATCCTCCCCGTTGTCAACCGCGCACCGCGCGGGCCGCGCAATCGCGCCGAGATCACATCCGCGCTCAGCGCCCTGACGCGTGCCTTCACGCCCGCAGCGACCTTGCCGTCGCCCGTCTTCGTCGGCGACCGACGACGGCTCGACGAGATCCTTCACGCCGGGGGGCGGCTCCCGGATCCAATGGTCAGCCCGGTGTGTGCCGCGGTCCGCATGATGCTCGAACGCCGGGACGACTGGGCCGCCTCGAGAGGGTCGCCCCCAGCGCTCGTCCCGGTTGCACCCGGTTCGCTCGGCGTGTGGTCCGACGAGGCATGAGTGTCTCTGGCCGCACTCACGTCGTGTCGCCGCTCGCGGAGATCGAACGGACCGTCCAGGAGCGTGCAAAGGACATCTCGCTCGACATGTCGAGCGCTGACGGCGCGCCCAAGCTGCGCGCTGTCATAGAGGATGAAGTGGCGAGGTGGGCCGACGACTACCGGCGCGGCCGTCGCGACTTCGACCTTGCTGATCCGGGGCTCGTAGCCGAGCGCGCCTTCCGGAACCTCGCCGGGTATGGCCCGCTCGAATCGCTGCTCGCGGACGCCGACGTCTGGGAGGTGATGGTCAACGCACCCGACCAGATCTTCGTCAAGCGGCACAGGGGCACGAGCGGCTATCACAACGAGGCGTTTCACGACGACGACCACGTTGTGCGGACGCTGACGAAGATCCTCGACGACGCGTCCGCGGCGCACCGCAAGCTCGACGCGACGGAAGGTCTTCAGGACGCGCAGCTCGACGATGGCTCTCGGCTCCACATCGTGCACTCGGACATCAGCCGAGGCGGGCACGTGATGGTGAACATCCGAAAGTTCACCGGCGTCGCGTTCACGACGCTCGATGAACTTGTCGCCCGTGACATGCTGACGAGTCGCGCCGGGCAGTTCCTCCGCGCGTGCATCAAGGCCCGACTCACCGTCGTCGTGGCCGGTCCCCCCGGGTCCGGCAAGACGACGATGCTGTCCTGCCTCGCCGCCGAGCTCGACCCATCGCTGCGCGTGGTGATCGCGGAAGAAGTGTTCGAGGCCGACGTGCCCTTGCCGAACGTCGCGTCGATGCAGACTCGTCCCGCGCGACTCGACCGACCCGCGGTCGACCTGCGGAGGCTGGTCGCGGGCTTCCTGCGCATGGCACCCGACGTCGCCATCGTCGGCGAAGTCAGGGATCGCGAGGCGTTGCCGCTGCTGCTGACGCTCTCGTCCGGCGTCAAGGGGCTCACGACCATTCATGCTGGCTCCGCTCGTCAAGCCCTGACACGGCTGCGGTTCATCTGTCAGCTGTCGGAGGTCGCCAAGGAGTTGCCCCTGTCGGCGTTGAACGCGCTCGTGAGCGAGTCGGTGGACGTGGTCGTTCATTGCACGCGGACGAGAGATCAGTTCCGAGTGAGCGAGATCGCCGTGGTCGAGGACCTGGCCGGCGGTCCGGAATCGTTGCAGTTCACGATGACGGAGCTGTACGGCCGATCACGGATCGACGGACCGTTGCTCTGGTCGGGCAACCTTCCGATCAGGGCGGCTCGAGCGCTACGCGAAGCGGGCTTCGACGTGCGAGAGCTACTCGAGGGCTGACGGTGATCGCGTTGGGCTCCGCTCTCGCCGCTGCAGCAGGCGTCTATCTCGTCTACACCGATCTCGTACTCGGACGGCGAGGACTTCGGCAGTCCGGATCGGGCAGCAGTCGACGTCGTTCCTACCGGGCACGCGTCGTGGTCCGTCGCGACGAGTGGCTCGTGCAGGCCGGTTTGGTCGAGATCCGGTGGACGGAATTCGTCGCGGTGCTCACCGCGCTGTTCGCGATCGGCTTTGCAATCGCGTTCGCGATATTCGGCGCCGTGTTGCCGGCGATCGTCCTGGGGCTCTTCGCGGCGTCGTTCCCCATCGCGTCGGCGCGAGCGCGGCGAGCGAAGCGGCTCGCGGCCGCGCAGGACGCATGGCCGCGGATGATCGAGGAGATACGGATCCAGACGAGCGCGTTGGGCCGCTCGATCCCCCAGGCCTTGTTCGAAGTGGGAGGGCGTGGACCAGTCGAGCTCAGAGGCGCGTTCGAGGCTGCACACCGTGAGTGGCTCATTTCCACGAACTTCGAACGGACGCTGTCCGTCCTCAAAGCGCAGTTGGCGGATCCAACTGCCGATGCGACGTGCGAGACGTTGCTCATCGCCCACGAGCTCGGCGGCAGCGACCTCGACCGGCGACTCACCGCGCTCATCGACGACCGAGTCCTCGACGCGCAAGGACGGAAGGACGCGAGGGCGAAGCAGGCCGGTGTGCGCTTCGCTCGGCGGTTCGTGCTGCTCGTACCGCTCGGCATGGCATTCGCGGGGATGTCAGTCGGCGATGGACGAGAGGCGTACCGGACCGCGTCCGGTCAGCTCCTGGTCCTGCTCGGCATCGGCATGGTCGGGGCGTGCTGGCTGTGGTCGGGGCAGCTGATGAAGCTTCCCGAAGAACAACGAGTGTTCCCTGAGTGAGGCTCGCTCTGCTGTCGTGCCTCGTGTTGTGGATCGGCGTCGCCCTGGCGTTGTCGCGTCAACGCTGGTTCGAGCGACGTCCGCTCAGCGAACGGCTGCGGCCGTACGCGCCCGGTGACGTGCCGGGTGGCGCGCGGTCCGGGTTGCTATCCGTCGACTCGTTTCGTGATGTGATCGGCCCACTGTCGCGCGAGATCGGCAGCAGGCTCGCTCGGCTGTTCGGAGTCGACGAGGACATCGCGACCCGGCTCGAGCGTGTTCACTCGAGCGACAGCGTGACCGAGTTCCGCGTCCGCCAGGTCGGATGGAGCGCCCTCGCATTGGGAACCGGCGCGCTCCTCGCGATGGCCATCCCGCTTCCGGGAGCATTCGGCGTGTTGTTCGTGCTCGGTCTCCCTTTGCTCACGTTTCTCCTCGTCGAGCAACGCCTGGCGAACGAATCGGCGCATTGGCAGCGGCGCGTGTTCCTCGAGCTGCCGATCCTCGCCGAGCAGCTCGGAATGCTGCTCTCCGCGGGTTACTCGCTCAGCGCGGCGCTGAACCGGCTCGCCGCTCGGGGCAAGGGCAGCTCCGGGCGCGACTTGGCACGCGTGTGCGGACGCATCAACCAGGGGTTGAGCGAAGTCGACGCGTTGCGGGAATGGTCTGTGCTCGAGCGAGTTGGCGCGCTCGACCGGCTCGTTTCGATCTTGGTCCTGAATCGCGAGGCAGGCGACCTCGGGCGGCTCATCTCGGAAGAGGCTCGCAGCATTCGTCGCGACGTACACCGTGAGCTCATCGAGACCGTCGAGCGTCGCGCACAGCAGGTGTGGATCCCGGTCACGGTCGCCACGCTCGTGCCGGGCGTGATCTTCCTCGCCATCCCATTCATCGAGGCGATGCGCCTCTTCACCGACTCCTAGGAGAGCATCTTGTTGAGGAATCTGTTGCTCATCTGCTACGTGCTCGGCCGTTCAGCAGCGACGCGGATGCATGAGCGTGTTCGTGACGACCGTGGCGAAGGTGTGATCTCGACGGCCATTGCCGTCCTGATCGTCGCGTTCTTGGGGGCCGCTATGTATCTCATATTCAAGCAGATCCTGACGAGTTCGGGATCGAAGGCGAGCACGACCGTCGACAACATCGGCACCGGCGGCTGAGTGCGGAAGGCCGAGCGCGAGCGCGGCGCGGGGCTGCTCAGCACCTCATTCGGCGTCCTCTTCTTCGTCGGCTTCCTGTTGTTCGCCGTCCAGTTGCTGTTCAACCTCTACGCAACGTCCGTCGTCACGTCGGCCGCCTATGACGCGGCTCGATCCGTCGCGACCGCGCCGTCCCAACCTGCGACGCAAGACCAACTCGACGCCGCTGTCAACCACGCTCGTTCACTGCTCGGGAAGTACCGCGATCGCGCCGCGTTCGACTGGGATCTCTCCGATCCCGACGTCGTGCGTCTCCACGTCCACGCCGTGAATCCGAGGCTGCTGGCACCGCCGCTCGACCGACTGGTCGGGCTCGACGTCATCGACCGAACTGTCGTCGTGCGCGTAGAGCGGCGACGATGAGGAACGTTCTTCGTCAGCGCTGGCACGTGGACTGGAGCGACGATCGCGGCCAGGTGGCCGGGATCGAGGCTGTGCCGTTCGGCATCCTTCTGTTCGTCCTCGGTGCGTTGCTGATCACCAACGCATGGGCGGTCATCGACGCCAAGATGGCAGTCACGTCCGCTGCACGTGAGGCGGCTCGGACGTATGTCGAGGCACCTGATCACCACACAGGCCTCGCCGAGGCCGAAGCAGCAGCCCGGTCCGCCATCGCGGCGCACGGAGGGAACATTGCGAGGGTCTCGATCTTTGGTCCGACCAGCGCAGCTGCCTTCGTACGGTGCAGCCGCGTGTCCTTCACGGTCACATACCCCGTGCCCGCGCTCTCGCTGCCCGTGATCGGTGGCCTCGGCAGCGGTGTCGTGGTGCGCGCCACGCACACAGAGATCGTCGATCCGTTCCGCAACGACGTGCCAGGCGAGGCGGTCTGCGGTGGCTGAGCGCTCTGGCGCAAAGGGCGAGCGGTCTGGTGAACGAGGAACGGTGTTGATGCTGATGCCGGCCGCGATTCTCGTGTTGTTTGTCCTCAGCGCAATCACGTTCGACTATGCGCACCTCTACCTCGCCAAGCGCGACCTGCAGGCGGCGGCAGAGAGCGCCGCCAACGATGCAGCCACGTTCGGGGTCGACCAAGCGGCGGTGCGGCGCGGTCGAGGTGTCCACCTCGACGACCAGTTGGTCGTACAGGCGGTGGAGGCGTCACTCGCAGCACACGGCGACGGGCTTCACTTGGTCGCACGCCCGGTGGTCGAGCGGATCGGGGTCACACAGATTCGGGTGACCGTGGCCGGTCGCGTCGACTTCGCCTTCGTCGGCGTCGTGCCGGGGGTGGCGCGCTCGAGCATCGTCCGAGCTTCAGCTCTGGCGACCGCGACCGCTTGACAGTCACTTCCACTATTTTTCGACATTTTCAGTGCTTTCTCATACACTCTCGGACTCGTGAGCGCGAGAGTTACCACCGCAGTCGAGGAGGGCCGGGTGCTGGCCTGCAAACGGGCCACCGGACCCGACGATGTCGAGCGTCTGCGCCACGAGGCGACGGTCCTGCGTCGGGCACAGCACCCCGGGGTCGTCGAGTTGGTCGCGTGCCGTGAAGTCGACGGCGGCACGACCCTCTGCACCCGCTTCGTCGGCGCCCACTCGCTCGAGACCTCGCCGCCGATGGTGGCCGAGCAGGCCGCCGCCACGATGGCGAAGTTGGCGTCGACGGTCGCAGACCTGCACCGCCTCGGCATCGTCCACGGTCGCATCGACCCGTCCCACGTCTTGCTGGGCCCGAGCGGCAGGCCTGTGCTGTGCGGCTTCTCAGGTGCGAGCGCCCACACCGAAGTTCCCCCCGAAGGCCCAGGTCCGATCGCCGAGTTCCGCGACCCGGCGGCCATCGTGGGAGCACCGCCGTCGCCCACGGTCGACCTGTACGCACTCGGCACGTTGCTCCGCATGCTGTTGGTCGGCGAAGGCGCAGACTTCGAACCGATACCCGAACGTCGTTTCGTGTTCAAGCGCGGCCGGCCGTGGAACGGCTACCTGCGACGCGCGCTCCTCACGCTCGCCGACCAGTGCACGGACGAGGAACCGCTGCGCCGACCCGCCGCCAGCCGGCTCGCGGCCGACATCGAAACGTTGCTTCCACGCGCAGGTGAAGCGCCGCTGCCCGCGACACCTGAACCGGTCGATGTCACGGATGATGACGATCCCTTCGCGTCGCCAACCGCGAAGTGGCTCATGCTCGTTGCGTCCGTCGTCGGTCTGGCTTTCATCCTCTGGGGTGTGACGGTGCTGCGCGGCGGCACCACCAACGCGACGTCATCGCCTTCGCGGCCAACCACGAGTTCGTCGGCGATCCCGTCGTCCATGCCGTCGACGTCTGCGCCGCCGTCCGTAACGCGGCACATCGCAGACGTCACGCTCGTCGGCGATCGCGTCGTATCGGTCGACGGTCGCCGATTCTCTGTCGGCGATCCTGGCGATCGTGTCGTTCTCGGCGACTGGGATTGCGATGGGACTCCGACCGCCGCGATCGCTCGACCGTCGACCGGTGAGGTGTTCGTGTTCGATCGTTGGCCGGACGCTGACGCCGAGGCCACCGTGCGGCCGGTCGGCACGGTGTCCGGAGCGGTCGATCTTCGAACCGAAGCTCGAGGCGACTGCTCCCAGTTGTTCGCCGTCCGCGCAGACCGCTCCGAATCGGAGGTGCTGTGAAGATGCGATTGCTTTGTTGGTTGTCGTCAGTAGTTCTGTTGACTGTCGCGTTGACGACGCTCGGCTTGGGCGGCCGCGGGCTCACTCCGCCACCTCTGTCGCCGGATGGCGTCGTGCATTGGGCGTCGACGCGCGAGCCGATCGTCGCCGTCTTCGCGCTGATCCGCATGGGCGCGTTGGCCGTCGGCGGCCACCTGTTGCTCGTCGTCGTCGTGAGCGGCGCGGTGGGAGCGCTGGAGGGACGACGCGCCACGCTGACCCTCGATCGGCTCACGTTCGGTCTTGCGCGTGGACTCCCCGGCATCATGGGGCTCGGAGCGCTGTCGGTTCCCATGGCGACCGTTGCGCACGCGCAGCCTGCACCACCGGCCTCGAGCACGGCCTCCATCCACGAGGTCGAGGCTCGCGACGCGCCGACCGCTTCCGAGGCGGTCATCAGGCCCATCCTCGAGGAGCCGACCCCGCCGGAGGCAATGCCACCGGACACAGGTGAGCAGTACGAGGTGGCCGCTGGTGACAGTTTCTGGAGTGTCGCGGCCGCGCACCTCAGCGACGTGACCGGCCGCGTGGACTTGAGCGATTCGGAGATCGCGACCTACTGGAGAGCAGTGGTGGATGCGAATCCGTTGCCGAATCCCGACCTGCTCTTCGTCGATCAGGTGATCGCGCTTCCAGCGGTCACGCCGTGAGAAGACGCACCGCAACTTCATTCGCGAGCAACCGCCCGTGGACGGTCAACACGGCTCGATCACCACGGAGCTCGATCAGGCCACGCAGGTCGATGTCGTCGACGGGCAACGCGTCCACCGGTACGCCGTCGATCGTTCGCAGTGCGAGCTGCAACTGCTCGAGAGCGCGAGCTTCGTCATCGAGTTGCTCGCCGGCGGCCTCGCACGATTGTCCGCCGGCGATCGCATCGATGTAGCGCTCGGGCGTCCGCACGTTCCACCAGCGGCGCCCGCGCACGTGGGAATGTGCGGCGCAACCGATGCCGAGGTAGTCGCCTTGCCTCCAGTAGAGGAGGTTGTGCCTGCACTCATGTCCCGGTCGTGCGAAGTTCGAGATCTCGTACCACTCGAGGCCAGCGGCCGCGAATCGTTCCGAGGCCAGGACGTACTTCGAGGCTTGCTCGTCGTCGTCTGGATGACGCGACGCATCCAGCGCGAGTGGTGTACCGGGCTCGATCGTCAACGCGTAAGCACTGACGTGTGGAGGCTCGAGCTCGAACACTGCGTCGAGCGTGCGGGACCAATCATCGATGGACTCCCCCGCCGCGCCGTAGATGAGATCGATGTTGAAGTTCTCGAACCCCGCGTCGCGCGCCAACGCGACCGATCGATGCACATTGTCGACGTCATGGGTGCGGCCGAGCGCACGCAAGACGTGCGGGAGCATCGACTGCACGCCGAACGACAGCCGGTTCACCCCGGCGTCGCGGTACACCGCAACCACGTCGGCGCTGACGGTGTCGGGATTGCACTCCACCGTGACTTCGACTTCTTCGGCGCGAGGGATCGCGCCCAGGACGAAGACCAGCTGTCTTGCGGGTACGAGTGACGGTGTGCCTCCGCCGACGAAGACCGACGTCGCCACCGGCGCGGCATCTGCCACGGAGGTCGCGATCTGCATCCGACATGCGTCGAGATAGCGCTCGATCAGGTGGGAGCGATCGGTCCACGTAGCGAACGCGCAGTAATCGCAGCGCCACGCGCAGAACGGGATGTGGACGTAGTACCCGAAACGTCCGGTCAGGACGTGAGGCACAGACCGAGGGCATCGAGCCGGTCGACGGCCTGGTCGAGGCTGGTGTCGAGGATGCAGGCGATGGCGCGCAGATCGTCACGGCGCACAGTCAGGACGCGTCCGTTGAAGTCCTGCCGTTGTACCTGGATCATCTGGAGATACCGGACGAGCATCTGCGACGTGGGACTGTCGAGGTCGCGCAGACGCGTGAGATCGATGGCCACCGCGCGGTGCGCATCGTGCGAAGCCCTGGTGAGATCGACGACCTCGCCGCGGCCATCGAGGTCCTGACGAGGCAGCAGCTGATCCACCGGCACGGCGTAGAAGCGCGCGAGTCGTTGGAGTCGCGGTACAGAGATGGCGCGCTCTCCGCGTTCGTACGCACCGAGAACCGACGCTTTGAATTCCTGTTGCGAGCCCGACTCCACGTCTTGGAGTGACAGGCCCTTCTGACGGCGAATAGCCCTCAGACGATCCCCCACCTTTTGACCGTAACCAGTGGGGTCTTCCAGCTGGTCGTCTTCCAACCAAGTCCTCTCCGCATTTGCAAGGCGCAGAAAGCTCTGCGTCCACCACTCGGCGTCGCGGGCAACGGCACACTCACGCGGCATCCGCGCAGTGTTCAATCATCCCGTAGCGTGCCCATCCGCGGAAATGACGAGACCTTCGCGCAAGGCGACGAGCAAGGCACCCGCTACGACCGCCGCGGTTTCGGACCGTAGGACCCTCGGCGCCAGCCTCACTCGGGGCAGGTCGCTTTCCCGTTCGGCGGCGGACCATCCCCCTTCCGGCCCGACGATCACCTTCGGCCACGACAGGGACGGTGGCACACCGTTCGCATCCGCCAGCGCCACGCCTGGACGCGCCGCAACCTCGGCAAAGGAGCGCAGCGGTTCGATCTGCGGCAGCGTGGAGCGACGACTCTGCATCGCCGCCTGCCGCGCCACCTTCGCCAGTCGCAGGTGGTGAGGTCCCGATCCTGCCTGATCCCAGCGCACCACCGAGCGGTCCGACACGAATGGGATCACCGCATCGACGCCGAGCTCGACCAGCTTTTGCACCGCCCACTCGGTCCGCTCCCCCTTCACGACCGCAAATGCAACAGCGAGCTGCGGTTCTGCCGGCGGCTCGTGTTCGATCGATCCGGACGGTTCGAGCGGATCGTCGAAGATGCACGGGCGCCATCGCCCGCCACCGTCGCTGACGGTGATCGTGTCCCCGCGTCGGAGGCGCAACACGCGGGCGAAGTGGTGTCGATCATCGCGGTCGAGTTCCGGCGCGTCGAGGTCGGCCACGAAGGCATGCGCCTTCGCGTTCGTGTTCATCTACTTGAAAGCAGATTTGATCCGCGAGAGGAAGCCCGTGTCGGGAGGTGCGACCGACTCCCCGCGCAGCTCGGCCAGTTGCCGCAGCAGCTGCTCCTCCTCCCGCGAGATGTCGGCCGGCGTGTCGACGGAGACGCGGACCAGCAAATCACCGCGACCGCGCCCCTCGACGTGTGGAACACCGCGGTTTCGCAACCGGAACACCCGGCCGGACTGCGTGCCACGGGGGATGACGAGATCCTCCTCGCCGTCAAGGGTGTCGAACGACAGATGCGCGCCGAGAACCGCTTGGGTGAGCGGAACGTGGAGGTCGTGCACCAATTCGTACCCGTCGCGCATGAACCGAGGGTGAGGCCTCACGCGCACGTGCACGTACAGGTCGCCATAGCCACCGCCGCGGACTCCGGCGGCGCCGCGGCCGGTGAGCCGCAACGTGGAACCGGTGTCGACACCAGCGGGTATGTCGACGGTGTACGTCTTGTCCTGCACGCGTCTGCCCTCGCCGCGACAGTCGGGACACGGCCTCTCGATGAACTCTCCGAGTCCACCGCAACGACTACACGGCCCCGCCGTCACCATTTGTCCGAGGATCGACTGTCTGACGCGGCGAACCTGTCCGGTACCGCCGCAGTCCGGACACGTCACCGGTGCCGTACCGGGCGCCGCACCACTGGCCTGGCATGTCTCGCATGCCAGCGCCGTACGGACCGTGATGTCTTCTTCGCCGCCGAAGACCGCCGTCTCGAACTCGATGTCCGCAACGATCTCGAGATCAGCACCGCGGGGTGGACCTGCTTGCCCGCCGAAGCCGCCACGCCCGAACCCGCCACTCCCGCCACCGAAGAAGGCGTCGAAGATGTCGCTGATACCTCCGCCGAATCCGAACGGGTCGCCGCCCGCGCCAGCCGCGGCACCTTCCGGACCGAACGTGTCGTAGCGCCGCCGTCGCTCGGGATCGGACAACGTTTCGTACGCGACCGTGATCTCCTTGAACTGCGCCTCGGCCGACGGGTCGTCGGGGTTCGTGTCGGGATGCAGCTCGCGGGCACGCTGGCGGTACGCACGTTTGATCTCGTCCTGACTCGCGTCACGGTGGACACCGAGGAGCTCGTAGTAATCCGTCGGCATCAGACGATCGCTGAGCCTTCGGTGAGATGGTGGCTCAGGCGCTTGCTCACGACGGCCACGGCAGCCAGCGCCTGCGGATAGTTCATGCGAGTGGGACCGAGCACGCCGATGGTGCCCGCCACCTCGCCCTCGATCTCGTAGGGCGACACGACGAGCGAGCACTCCGCGAGTGGCTCGAGGCCGGTCTCGGTCCCGATCGCGACCTGCAAGCCGCGGTCGAGCACGTCGCGCAAGACGGTGACGACGACGTACTGCTGCTCGAGGATGCCGAGCACCTCGCGGACCGTTTCGACCGCATCGAAGGCCATCGCCATCCGCGACGCACCGCCGACGAACACCTGCTCGTCGCCGTCTGGGGTCTGACGCAGCGCGGCAAGAGCATCGGCCGTGATCACGTCGGTGCGCGGATCTCCGGACGAAGGGACGCTGTCGACCGCGGTCAGGCCCCGGCCGACGAGGTGCACGGAGAGATGCGCGGTCGCGGCCGCCAGGCGGTCGTCACCGGCGTCGGGGCTCAGGTCGATGGTGCGCTTGTCCACGGCACCGTTCGACAGCACCACGACCACCAGCGCGACGCCCGAGCCGAGGCCGACGACGTGGACCGAACGGATGGTGGCCGCCTCGTGCGGTGGACCGATCACCATGGCCGTGTGCTCGGTGAGGTCGGACAGCAAGCGGCTCGTGTCGTGGAGCATCTGCTCCAGCTCGCCGTGCGCCTTGTCGAAGAAGATGCGGACCTGCTGCGCCTGACCCGAACGCAGCTGGCCCGGCCCGGTCAGTGAGTCGACGAAGTACCGGTAGCCCTTCTCGGTCGGCACCCGTCCGGCACTGGTGTGCGGCTGTTGGAGATAGCCCTCCTGCTCCAGGGCCACCATCTCGTTGCGCACGGTCGCCGACGACACGCTCACCGCAGGCGCGATGTGACCGGATCCCACCGGCTGGGCGGTTTCGATGTATTCCTCCACGACGGCGCGGAGGATGGTGGCTTTACGTTCGTCGAGCATCGAGTTCGGGCGCTCCGTCTGGCGGTACCGCACGGTCTCGGCGCCGATCAGATGATACCGATCTGCCGTTCGGCCCAACGGCGCCCTTCGGTATCCTGCGAGCTGGGCCGATGTCACGGCCACAGTGCGGACTCGGCGGGGGCGGAGCCACATGTCAGAAGTGCTGCAGGAAGAGAACACGCACGAATGAGGATCGATGCCGGCCGAGCGGCGGACGCTGCGTCACGAGGTCGCGCGCTCGTCGCGGGCTTGGTGAACGACCTCGCGGCCGCCTCGTCGGGCGTCGCCTTCATCGGCGGCTGTCTCGACCGTGTGCTCGAGACCTGGAACCTGCTCGAAGCCCGTGCGGTGATCAACGATGCGGAGCTTGGACCGCAGTTGTTCAACGCCGGGCGCCGGCCGCTCGATCTGGACGTGATGCCGTCCACGCTCCTCGACCTCGGGCCGGGGATCCACACCGAGCCCGCGGTGCCAGGCGCAGAGGGTGACCTCGACGCGATTGCCAAGCTGTGTGAGATCGCGCTCACGCTCGACCGGCTTCGGTACGAGTCGCTCCACGACCCGTTGACGGGCCTGTACAACCGCCGCGGGTTCGACGAGCAGCTCGCCGCCGCCATCAGCCGCAGCCTCCGGTACCGGTGGAGCTTCGGCCTGGTCGTCATCGATCTCGACGGCTTCAAGGCCGTCAACGATCGCATCGGTCATCAAGGCGGTGACGCGGTGCTTCGTCAGGTCGGCGAGCAGCTTCGCCACGGGCTGCGCTCGGGTGACATCGCGGCGCGTGTCGGCGGTGACGAATTCGCGCTCCTGCTGCACATCGACCGCCCGTCGTCCTTGACCGCGATCCTCGACCGCGTCCACGGCACCGGAGGGTTCGGCGCCGCAGGTGACGTGAGTTGGACGCCCGGGCTCGCGATGTGTCCCGACGACGCCGCCACGGTCCACGACCTGTACCACGTCGCCGACCAACGGCTGTACCGGGCCAAGCTCACCGGCCAGGACCGGCCGAGCGCGACGGGAACGGAGACCGGATGATGACCGCCGACCTCGACCGCCTCGAGCTCGAGCTGCGCTGCCAACCCGGCATCGTCGCCGTCGGTCTCGACCGCGGCGCCGGCGAGGAGCTGTTCATCCAAGCTGCGGTGCTTTCATCGATCGCGCCCGTGGATTTTCGCGACCAGATCCGTCGCATCGTCGACGCCAACGTGCCCGGCGGCGCCCGCCTCGAGATCGTCGTCGACCGGCTCGACGCCGCGCCCACCCCGGCCCAGTAGCAGGCTGTCAGTCCTCGAGCCGCAACGCGGTGATGAAGGCTTCCTGCGGCACCTCGACCCGCCCGATCGACTTCATCTTCTTCTTGCCTTCCTTCTGACGCTCGAGCAGCTTGCGCTTGCGCGTGATGTCGCCGCCGTAGCACTTGGCCAGCACATCTTTGCGCTTGGCCTTGACCGTCTCGCGGGCGATGATCCGCCCGCCGATCGCCGCTTGGATAGGAACGTCGAACAACTGCCTGGGGATCAGTTCGCGCAACTTCTCCGCCATGCGCCGGCCATACTCGTACGCCTTGTCCCGGTGGACGATGGCGCTGAACGCATCCGCGGGAACACCGTTCAGCAAGATGTCGACCTTCACCAAGTTGGCGGTCTCGTAGCTGGACGGCTCGTAGTCGAGGCTGGCGTACCCCTGCGTGCGCGACTTGAGCTGATCGAAGAAGTCGACAACGACCTCGGCCAGCGGGATGCGGTAGATGAGCTCGACGCGCTCGGGTGAGAGGTACTCGATCTTCTGTTGAAGACCGCGTCGTTGCTGACACAGCTCCATCAGCGTGCCTGTGTACGACGCGGGGGTGAGGATCGTCACCGACAGCACCGGCTCCTCGATGCGTTCGATCTCCTGCGCCGGCGGCATCTCGGCCGGACCGTGCACCTCCACTGTGTCACCCGCGGTCGTGTGCACGAGGTACTCGACGGATGGCGCAGTTGCGATCAACGCCAACCCGAACTCGCGCTCGAGGCGCTCGCGGACGATCTCCATGTGAAGCAGGCCGAGGAAACCGCACCGAAAACCGAAGCCGAGCGCCTGGGACGTCTCCGGCTGGTAGGTGAAGCTCGAATCGTTCAGCCGCAGCTTCTCGAGTGCGTCTCTGAGCGAGGCGAAGTCGTCTCCTTCGATCGGATAGAGCCCGCAGAACACCATCGGCTTCGGCTCGCGGTAGCCGGCGAGCGGGCCGCCCGGTCGCGCAGCATTCGTCACCGTCTCGCCGGCGCGGGCTTCGCCAACATCCTTGATTCCGGCGATGAGATAACCGACGTCACCCGCCGACAGGCTTGCGACGGGGGTCGCCAGCGGCAGCTGGACACCGACCTCGTCGGCGTCGTGCACGGCGCTCGCCTGCAGGAATCGCAGCCGCGATCCCGTGGTCAACGTGCCGTTGACGACGCGGACCGAGCTGATCACGCCGCGGTACTGGTCGAAGTGCGAGTCGAAGATCAGCGCCTGCAGCGGCGCGTCGGGATCGCCGACCGGAGCAGGAATGCGCTCGACCACCGCGTCGAGCAGCTCGGGAACGCCCTGGCCGGTCTTTGCGCTGATCCGGAGGATCTCGTCGTCGGGGATGCCGAGCACCCGCTCGATCTCGCCGGCGTAACGGTCCGGCTCCGCCGCCGGAAGGTCGATCTTGTTGAGCGCGGCGATGATCTCGAGGTTGTGCTCGAGCGCGAGGTAGCAGTTGGCCAGCGTCTGGGCCTCGATCCCCTGCGCGGCGTCGACGAGGAGCACGACGCCTTCACACGCCGCCAGCGACCGCGAGACCTCGTACCCGAAGTCGACGTGTCCCGGTGTGTCGATGAGATTGAGCACCTGATCACGCCAGATGAGCCGCACGCTCTGCAACTTGATCGTGATGCCGCGCTCGCGCTCGAGATCCATGGAGTCGAGGTACTGCGCTCGCATATCGCGAGGATCGACCGCGCCGCACAGCTCGAGGATGCGGTCCGACAACGTCGTCTTCCCGTGGTCGATGTGCGCGATCACACTGAGGTTCCGGGTGCGGGCGATTTCCATCTCGCGAGGACGGTACCAACGACTGCTCGAAGCGCCTCTTCATGCGATGTGGCGGCATCCCGTGCCGTCCCGCTAACCTTCTACGGCTGTTTGCCGACCATGTCGAGGATCCTTCGTGGCCAACATCAAGAGCCAGATCAAGCGCAACCGTCAGAACGAGAAGCGGCACGAGCGGAACAAGGCCGTGCGTTCCGAATTCAAGACGCGCGTGAAGCGAGCCCTCGCCGCGGCCGAGCTAGGAGCCGATGACGCCGCCGACGCGGCGCGGGCTGCAGACAAGCGCCTCGACAAGGCTGCATCGAAGGGCGTGATCCACAAGAACGCTGCCGCCCGCCGGAAGTCGCGCCTCCACAAGCGCCTCGACAAGTTCGCGTCCGCCACGGAGTCGTGACGCCGACGGGTTCGGTCAGCGGGCGTGCCGGCTGAGGTTGGCCAGCCTGGCCACCAGCATCTCCATCACCAGTTCGTCGGCGATCTCTCGCGGGTAGGCGCGTTCACCGCGAAGGTCCCGATCGGCCTGCGCGAGCAGTGTGAACGCCTGGACGATCCCGTGATGGCCCAGCCGCCGTGATTGGTCGAGCGCCTTCTTCGCGGGGAACGTCGAGCCCCTCATGCCGAGCACGGCTGCCGCCTCGTTCTGATCTCGGACCCCGGCGCCTTCGAGGGCGAGCATGCGGCCGTAGTGGCCGTTCAGCGAACCCATGATCTGGAGCGCGCCTCGTTCCCCTGGACCGAGCGTGCGATGCAGCCGGTCGAGCGCCTCGGGAATGGCGCCCTTGTCGATCGCGTCGGTCAGGGCCCACGGTGCGAGCGCGCCGGCTTCTCCGATGTACGGCTCGATGTCGTCGGCGGACAGCGGCACCTTCGGCCCGAACGTCGCCAGCAGCGTGTCGAGCACGCCCCGCACCCGCGCGACGTCTTCGCCCAGTCGGTCGGCAAGCAGTTCCAGCGCGGCATTGTCGAGCATCAGGCCTGCAGAGGCGACATGGTCGTTCACCCAACCCTTGGCGTTGCGGCCCGGCGACACGTCGACGTTCGCACCACCACCTCCCTTGAGTGCTTCGAGGAACCGCTTCGGCACCGCGCCGCTTTCCCAGGTCAACACGACGTAGGTGCCCTGAAGGGGCGCGGCCACCGCAGCTGCCGAGCGCGCCGAGCTCGTCGGCCTTCGCGCTGTGAAGACCTCTGGCGACCACGACGCGGCGATCCGTGAGGAATGGCGGTGTCTGTGCAGCGTCGACGAGCGCTCCAAGCTGGGCTGTGCGCTCGTCGGCGGCGTCGCTGGCGACGTCGATCTCCTCGACCGCGAGGCTGCGGTCTCCGTCCCCGACCAGCTCGTCGACGAGTGCCATGACCGCGTCGCGCACGAGCGAAGGATCGTCGCCGCGGAGGAGCGTGACGGCAGCCTGTTCGGTCTTCGCCATCGATCACGCCGCCTCGAGGATCGACGCCAGCACCGCGCCGACGCGACGAGCCGCTCGGACATCATGCGCACGTAGGACTCGACACCCCAACGCGATGCCGAGCGCGTGCGCCGCCATCGTCGCTTCGCCCCGGTCAGTGACGTCGACACCGAGCAATTGTCCGAGGAACCGCTTGTTCGACGCGGACAGGAGCACTGGATAGCCGAGCGAGGCCAGCCGCCTCGAGTCGTGCAGCAGTTCCAACGACTGCCGTTCGGTCTTCCCGAGATCGAGACCGGCGTCGACGACGATCCTCGTACGTGGGATGCCCGCAGCCTCCGCCCACGCCGCTCGCTCGGCCAGGAACTCCGACACCGTCCTGCTCACGTCGTCGTACTGCGGTGCCGGGTCGGCGACGCGTGGCTGCAGCCGGATGTGCGTCGCGACGACCGAAGCGCCAGCCGCGACGCACACCGGTAAGTAGTCCGGATCGCTGAACCCGCTGATGTCGTTCCCGACGACAGCTCCGGCGTCGAAGCAGGCGCGCGCCACCGCAGCACGCCACGTGTCGACCGACAGCGGGACATCGAAGCGCGCGTGCAATGCCTCGATTGCGGGGGCAACTCGCTCGAGTTCCTCCTGCTCGCCGACCTCCGGACCAGGACCTGCTTTCACACCGCCGACGTCGAGCGCGTCGGCGCCGCGGCGCACGAGGTCATCCGCCTTGTGCAAGAAACGGTCGAAGTCGAAGTAGCTGCCCCGGTCGTAGAACGAGTCAGGCGTTCGGTTGAGAATGCCGAGCACCACGACACGGGTGGTGATGTCGAAGCGCTGACCACCCAGCTCGAGGTGCATCGCGGCGAACCTACACCGGGGGTCCCCGGGCGACATCCACCACCAATCGCCCGTCGTCGGAGGTCACGGTCACCGCGAGGCCACCGATGTGAAGCGCGATCGCGTCGCCGAGTGCGGTGGCACCGGCCACGCTCGAGCCCACCGGCGTCAACACTCGACCGACGGTGCCCCATCGACGGAGGATGTCGATCGCGGTGGCAATCGACGGCGATGCCGTACGAACCACGACCACGTCGAGATGCCGGACACCGGCGCGGCGAAGACCTTGCAGCACATCGTCGATCTGCGCCCGTCCGTCGAGCTCGAGCAGCGTGTCATCACTCGACCGCCACAACACTGCGCCCGAGCCAAGACCCACCGGGCCATCCGGCGGTGCTCGCAATGCGAGCAACGGCATCACCAACGCGACGACGACGAGCGCCCACCCACCGAGCCGTAGTGCGGGACCAGCAACGACTCGAGCGCCAATTCGATGGCCGAGAACGGCGAACGAGACACCGAGCGCGACCAAGCCGAGGTGCCGCACTTGGAGCTCACCCAGCGGCAGCGTCGCGCCCCAATGGGCAACGTCCGCGATCCAACGGATCATCAGAGTCGTCGGCCAGTGCAGGATGTCCGCGACCCGCGCCCCGAGGAGCCCGGCCCCGATTCCAGCGCCGACACCCCACACCATCACGGCGGCCGCGACCGGAGCCGCGAGCAGGTTGGCGGGCACGCTGGCCAGCGGCACGCCACCGAACACGATCACCAGCACCGGCGCCACGCCGGCTTGAGCCGCGATGGTGACGGCCAGCGCATCGCACAAGAAGCGCGGACCGGGGATGGCGCGTGCCAGTGGCGCGGCGAGCAGCACGATTCCGGCGCACGCCGCTACCGACAGCTGAAAGCCGACCGTGCGCACGAGGAACGGGTCGACGACGACCAACAACGCGACGGCGAGGGCCAGCAATCGCAGCCGCGACGCCTCGCGGCCGAGCGTGCCCGCCGTGACCGCTAGCGCCGCCATCACCGACGCGCGCAGCACGGACGGCTCGAACCGGGTGACGAGTGCGAAGAATGCGATCACTGTGACGGTGGCGACGAACCGAGGCCGCAACGTGAGCCTCCGGAGGAGGGGACCGGCGAGCGCGAGGACGAACGCGACGTTCTCGCCCGACACGGCCAGCAGATGAGTGAGCCCGGATCCGCGGAAGTCATCCGTCACGTCGGCGGCCTGCCCCCGCGTGTCACCGAGCACGAACCCGAGAAACAGCGGACGTTGTCGCTCGGGCAACGCGGCCGCGCCCCGTTGCAACGTGGTCCGCACCGCGTTCGCGGCCCGAGCGGTCCATCCGCCCTCGGACCAACTCACGATCTCGTCGACGTCGAGCTGACCGGCGACATGACGCACGCGCAGCCAGTCGCTCCGCGGTGGTGATCGACGTATCCGTCCGCTCACCGTGATGCGCTCCCCCGCGGCGCGCGCCGCGAACGACGCCGCGGTCGGAGCACGCGCGATGGCTTCGAGGTGCCGGCCGTCGTGGAGGCGGATGTCGGCGCGCAGGGCGCCGCCCGTCGCCGGCTCGGGGTCACCGAGAAGCGTGACGGTTCCGGTGAACGCGCCGGGCGTCACGGGCGCCAGACCCGCTTCCGCAACCGCAGCGAGCCCGCCGGCGAGCACGAACGCCGCCGCCGCGAGCGCGACGGCCGACCGGCTCGCCAGCGCGGCGACAACGAGCGCGGCGCCGACCCAAGGGGACGGGCCTCGCTCGAACCACGCTCCTGCGGCTGTGGCGAGCGCGACCACGACCGCCATGCCGTCGGACACGGGACCTCCTCGACCCGTCGATGACAGTGAGGGGGAAGGTGCCGATGGCCAGCACACCAGCAGAGCTGACCGACTGCGCGGATCGGTGGCACGGAAACCATACCGAGGGGGTGGGACAACGAATCGAGAATCTCGGGAACCAGCGGAGCCAGCCGGACGTCCATTGGTCCAGTCACATGCACAGGAGGACGTCCATGCGCACTCGACTGGCAGTCGCAACGGCCCTCGCCGCGCTCGTCGTCGGCGTCATCGCCGGTCCCGCCGCCGCGTGCGGCGGTCTTGTCGGAGAGAACGGCACCATAGAACTGCAACGAACGACCACGCTCGCCGCGTACCACGACGGCGTCGAGCACTACGTCACGTCGTTCGAGTTCACCGGCGAGGGCAAAGAAGTCGGCTCGATCATCCCGTTGCCCGGCGTTCCGACGGCTGTCGAGCGAGGCGGCAGCTGGACGTTGCAACGCCTCGAACGCGAGGTCGCGCCGCCGGTGCGGGAGGACTTCACGCTGGCCGCCGCCGAGCGAGCAGAGCGCAGACGGTGCGGTCGTGCTCTATGAGACCCAGATCGACGCGCTGGACATCACGATCCTCGAGGGTGGCGGCACCGAGGTCGGCAAGTGGGCCATCGACCACGGCTTCCTGCTGACACCCGATGCCCCCGAAGTCCTCGACTACTACTCGCAACGCAGCCCGATCTTCATGGCGGCGCGCTTCGATGCGGCCGCCGCCGAGCAGCGGGGTCAGAGCTCGGGCGACGGCACGCCGATCCAGCTCACCATCCCGACGGCTCGGCCGTGGGTGCCGTTGCGCATTCTCGGCCTCGGCCTCGAACCTGATCGGCCCGTCCAGGCCGACGTGTTCTTGCTCACCGACGAACGTCCCCAGCTGCTTGCCGGCGGGCGGGGCCTCGAGCTGGAACGCAGCCAGCAAGCTTCGCCGGGGCTACTCGACGACCTGCGGTCGGACGAGAACATGGCTTGGGTCCCGGCGACGCAGTGGCTCTCGTATGTCAAGGTCGACGCCACCGCCGGGGACCTGAACTACGACTTGGCGACCTCCGTCGACGCACACCACCGGCCGTCGCTCGTCGACGCCGGGCTGACGAGAGACGACTTGGGCGGCGGGAACACCGACGTCGCACTGCCCGATACGGGGCCGTGGGGCTGGTGGGGCTACGGCTGGGGACCGGTGGCGTTCGTGGTCGCCGGTGTTGCGCTGGTCGGCGCGATCACGCTCGCCGTGCGGCGTCGCGTGTCGACGTCACCCGCATGAAGCGCGCCAGGCTCCGGCTCGTCCCCGCGATCGTTGCGGTGGTCACCGCGGTCGCGGTGATCGTCGCCGGCCAGGCCAAAGGGCGCACCACGACGTCAACGGACGTGCTCGGCCCGGGTGACGTGACGGTCACCTTGACGATCCATCACAGCAGGTTCGCGCCCGATCGCATCCGGGTCGCGCCGGGCACCACCTTGCGCTTCGTCGTCGACAACCAAGATCCGATCGATCACGAATTGATCGTGGGCGATGCCGAGGTGCACCGCCGCCACGAGCAGGGTACGGAGCCCGCGCATCCTCCGCGTCCCGGAGAGGTCTCGGTCCCGGCGCTGACCAGAGCGGAGACGACGTTCGTATTCGGCCAGCCCGGCTCGGTCCTCTATGCATGCCACCTACCTGGACACTTCCGCTACGGGATGTCGGGATACGTCGATGTCATCACCGCTTGAGACGGGGGGATAGTTTCGACCTCGCCTTGGAGGTCGCCATGATCCACACGTGCCCTCGATGTGAGTTGCGGTTCGCCTCGGACACGGAGCTCACTGACCACCTGAAGATCGATCACCATGCGGATCCAGCGGGGTTCGACCGGCTGCAGTACAAGCCGAAGCCGGTCCGGACGAAGGGCAAGCGCTACCTGCTGCTCGCGAACCGGACGCTCGATGAACCGTGGCTGCTTCCTCGTCTGCTGGAGCTGGCCAAGGGTGGCGCGCACTTCCACATCGTCGCGTCGCCGACGCCGGTCGACAGGTTTGGCGACCGCACCGACGACAAGGGGCTCGGGCTTGCGTCATACCGACTTCGTCACCTCGTGGACAAGCTGCACGAGGCGGGCATCGAAGCGGAGGGCGAGGTCGGAAACGCGGATCCGTTGCGGGCCGTCAGCCGAGCCATCGAGCACGAACCGGCCGACGAGATCCTCATCGCCACCTTGCCGCTGGGCGCGTCCCAGTGGCTGGACGTCGACTTGCCCGCCGCACTCCACCGCCGGTTCTCGGTGCCGGTGACGACCCTCACCGAGAGCTGACAGCTCCGGCTGGTGTCACACCTTCACGAGCGGGCGGAGTTGCTCCATCTTCGCCGGCCCGATGCCGCGGACGTCGGCGAGGTCGTCGACGGATCGGAACGGACCATGCTGTGAGCGGTGGTCGATGATCGCCTGTGCGAGCGCAGGGCCGATGCCCGGGAGCGCCTCGAGATCGGCCGCGCTCGCGCGATCGAGATCGACCGGCCCCCGCGTACTCGACCCACCTGACGACGATCCCGATACGGGAGGCGGTGACTCGCCACGCCGCGGCACGTACACCCGCTCGCCGTCGGTCAGCGGAGCGGCAAGCTCCACTTGATCCGGATCAGCGTCGGGCGCGAGGCCTCCCGCCGCAGCGATGAGATCGTTGACACGAGCGCTGCCGGGCACCGTGTACACGCCCGGTTCCGCGACCGCACCCGCGGCTTGCACGACGAGTTGCGACGCCGTGGTGGGCGGCGCCGCCAGGCCGGAGGAAGACGAGGCGCGGGGCAGCGTGTTCTCGACCGGTTGTCCCGGCGACGACGGGCGCGCGACGTAGAGCGCCGCGACGACGGCGGCCGCGATCGCGACGACGGCCAGCGCCACGCGAACGGCGACAGGTCCACACCGACGCGCTGACCGAGCACTTCGAGACGTTCCCGCCAACCTGCGTCGGGCGGTGGCCGCCGCGGCTCGGCCGGCATCGGCGACGACGGCAGTTCTGGCACGACTTCCTCCCACTCTCGGGCGCGGCATCGGGAGGGAAGGAGGAGGAAGCGACGTGAGGCTACTGCGGGTGAGCGTCGATCGACGCGCGCCGGGCGCGCCACTCGGCCTCGACCTCGAACGGGATGCGACGGTAGGCAGCCCAATGGGGATACGAACGGGCTCGCCACCGGAGATACGAGCCGACATAGCGCAGGAGGAAGCGGGCAACGCCTTGTTCTCGCCATTGCCGGACGTGCTCGAGCTCATGCCGCATGATGAGTTCGTCGTCGACCGCCCGGGAGCGAATGAAGATCAGCGGTCCAAGCGTGGTCGCTGCTGCTCCCGGCGCGGCAATGCCGATCACCAGCCAGTAGCCGTCGCGATGCTCGAGCCTCACCCGAGCCTCCCGATCAGAAGAGCCGTGAGGTGAGAGCCCTGCGGTAGTGGGCCGTGCGGGGATCGTCAGGCCCGAGAAGCTCGAGCAGATCAACGAAGTCCTGCCGAGCGTTGTCGTCGTCCTTCACCTGATCGAGCAGAGCGTCGAGCTTGGCGGCGAGCTCCTCACTCGCTTGTCCCTCAGCGGACAGCTCGTCGCCGACGCGGGCCAGCGCCGCGACCCTCCGCGTCTCTGCGCTCTCAGGGATCCGGTCGAGCAGCGAGAGTGCTTCGGTCGACTCGCCCTTCTCGACGAGCAGCTCCGCGAGGCCCAGCACGGCTTGCTCGTTGCCGGCCTCGAGCTCTAGTGCGCTGCGCAGCGACGCTTCGTCTCCGAGCGCCACGAGCTCTGCGATCTTGGTCTCGGTCTCGGTCGGCAGCACGTCCTGCACGAACTGCCTCACAGCACTCTCGCCCTGCGCGCCGATGAATCCGTTGACGACCTGGTGGTCACGCACTGCATACACCGCAGGGATCGACTGGACCCGGAACGCCGCAGAAGCCTCGGGGTTCTCGTCCACGTTGATCTTGACGAGCTCGACCTTGCCATCGGTCTCGGCCACGACCTTCTCGAGGACCGGACCCAATGTCTTGCACGGCCCGCACCACGGCGCCCACAGGTCGACGACGACGGGGACCGTGTCGGAGCGCGTCAGAACCTCGGTCTCGAAGGTGGCGTCGGTTACATCAATCGACATGACAAGACAGGCTACGAGGACCGAGGGCGTTCCCGGCACTGGCGGCCAGGGCTAGGGTCGCTGGGCGATGACTGCCGCACAGACAACGGTGGAAGGTGTCGACGGCCCCCGCGTCACTGCATGGTTCGAGGCGAATGTCGACGGGGTGCAGCCACCGCTCGACTTCAAGCTGATCGCCGGCGGGCATTCGAATCTCACGTTCTCGGTCACCGACGGCGACGGGCACGTCTGGGTCCTGCGGCGGCCGCCGCTCGGCCATGTCCTCGCCACGGCGCACGACATGGGTCGGGAGCACACGATCATCTCCGCACTCGGGCCGACCCCGGTTCCCGTCGCGCCGGCCATCGGAATGTGTTCGGACGAGGACGTGAACGGCGCCCCCTTCTACGTGATGGGTTTCGTCGAAGGAACCGTCGTGCGAGACGCGGAGACCGCTCGCACCGCGCTCGACGAGGACGACCGCCGGCGGGCGGGCGAGTCGATCGCCGACGTGATGGCCGAGATCCACGCAGTCGACGTCGACGCCGTCGGGCTGGGCAAGCTCGGCAAGAAGGAGGGCTACATCGCACGGCAGCTCAAGCGCTGGTACAGCCAGTTCCAGCAGTCGAACGAGCTGACCCAGCGACCCGTGCCGCTCGTCCACGAGGTGCACGACACGCTCGCCGCTCGCATCCCGCAGCAGGAAGGCGCGTCGATCGTGCACGGCGACTACCGGCTCGACAACTGCATGCTCGGCGACGACGGCCGCATCGCCGCGGTGCTCGACTGGGAGATCTGCACGCTCGGCGACCCGCTCGCGGACGTGGGCTTGCTGATGGTCTACTGGAACCAGGCCGACGATCCGCACCCGACGCTGCTCACCGCGCCGACGACCGTCCAGGGCTTCCCGACTCGTGCGGACCTCCTCGAGCGGTACGCGGCCAAGTCCGGCCGCGACCTGTCGACCGTCGACTTCTACGTCGCGTTCGGATACTGGAAGCTCGCATGCATCGTGGAAGGCGTCTACGCCCGGTACGCCCACGGCGCGATGGGCAAACCGGCAGCCGGCTTCGAGGCGTTCTCCATTCAGGTCGTCCGGCTCGCGGAACAAGCAAAGGCAGCCGTGGAGCGGCTGGGTTGACGGCATGGCCCTGTACGAGCTGATCGACCGCCCCGAGCTCGACGCGCCGGTGCTGATCCTCGCCCTCGACGGATGGATCGACGCGGGATTGGGTGCCGCCAATGCTCGAGCGTCGCTGCTCAGCACGATGTCGCCGAGGACTGTCGCTCGCTTCGACAGCGACGAGCTCCTCGATCACCGTGCTCGCCGACCGACGATGCATCTGGTCGAAGGTGTCGTCACGGGGCTCACGTGGCCGGCGGTCGAGCTCCAGGCTGCCAGCGATGAGCGCGCCAACGACGTCCTACTGCTCGTTGGAGCCGAGCCGGACCATGCATGGCGCGCGTTCACGACCTCCGTCGTCGACTTGGCGCTCGACCTGCAGGCGCGGCTCGTCGTCGGACTCGGCGCGTATCCCGCGCCCGTCCCGCACACTCGTCCGGCTCGACTCGCTGTCACCGCGAGCGACCCGGCGCTTGCGACGAACAACCTCGTGCGCGCCACCGTCGACGTCCCCGCCGGCGTGCAGGCCGCAATCGAGCGCCGCGCCTACGAGATGGGTCTCGCCGCCGTCGGGTTGTGGGCACAAGTGCCGCACTACCTCGCGGCGATGCCATACCCGCCGGCCAGCGTCGCGCTCCTCGAGGGCCTCGGGACCGTCGCGGGGCTCCGGGTGGGCAACGACGCGCTACGCAGCGAGGCCGACGCCACTCGCGAGCGGGTCGACGCGCTCGTCAACGAGAACGAAGAGCACAAGGAGATGGTCCATCAGCTCGAGGTGTCGGTGGACGCCGAGCAGGAGTCGACCGACACCGCGCTCGGTGTCGGGCCACTCCCCTCCGGCGACGAGCTCGCAGCCGAGCTCGAGCGCTTCTTGCGCGATCAGGGCTCCTGACTCAGTTCCCGCTGCTCGAAGAGCTTCCGCTGCCATCTTGGGCACCGGCAGGACTCGGATAGTTCTTCGCCCCTTCACCTGGCGGCGGGGTCTGGTAGATGGCCACGGCGCCGTTCTTGTCGAATGCGTGCGTGTCCGGCGTCCACTGGCCCGGCAGGAACCGCTTTCCGCCCTCGCTGTACTGGATGATCCCGGTGCCGTCCTTGCGGATCTCGTCGGGACCGGTACCGCTCACGTCCCACCAGAACTCGGTGTAGTCGTCGATGCCGTTGTAGTCGTCGCAGGGAGGAGGCGTCTTGCACGTCTCCGGTTGCGAGCCGTCGGGCCAGTACCCGTGCTTGCCATAGGTGATGGTCTGCGTCGTCACTTTGCCGGTCGTTCCTGAGAGCGAGAACAGACCTGCTCGGAACGTGTCGGCACTCAGCTTCGGACCCGCGGCCTGGAGCGCGGCGTAGAACAAGGCCGGTTGGGGCCAAAGGACGCCGGCAGTGTCGATCGCCGGCGGTGTCGTACCGTTGAACCACTTGTACAGGTTGAACGCATCCGAGACCTGAGGATCGATGCGTGCCGTCAGGGCCGAGATGCCGAACGCGTGCGCCCACTGCTGCTGGTCATACGTGCGCCCGAACGCGGTCGTATCGACCAAGGCACTCGGGCCGACGATCCACTCGGGGAAGTAGTTCTGCCTGGTCGCCTCCTGAGTGAACGCGCCAGGCGCGACAGGGTCGCCTTGGAAGATGACCGACGTCACGCCGGCCTGCTTGAGCTGCGAGATCACGCTGGTTGCTTGCTCCTGCAAGCGAGCGGGTTCGAGCGCGTATGGAATGCGGGGGCCGAGGTTCACGCCGTCCGCGCTGAGCTTGTCCCGCAGCTTGTCGGCGTTCTGCTGTTCGGATCCACCGGTGGTCGTGATGAAGAGATGCCCGAACACGCGGTTCTGGCCCACCACAGCAGGGTCACCGGCGAACTTCGCCGGCTTGTTGGCCAGACGCTTGCTGATGTACTCGGTCAGCTGATCGCTGCTCTGATGCGCCGAGGCGCCGATGGCGAACACATCAGGTTGGGGCGTGTTGACACCGAAGCAACCGAGGCAGACGACGCCCCGAGCATTGAGTTCGTCCGTCCAGGCCCTGGTGAGCACGGGACCGCCCCAGACCGCGAACGCGCCCAACTCCTCAGATGCCTTGACCGCGTCGGCACGGGCGGCGACGGCGTCCGTCGACTGGCCGGAGCCGCGCAAGAACTTGAGGTTCACCTTGCGGCCATAGGTCTGGTACATCGCCTGGTACAGCGCGTTGTAGCCCTCGTACGTCGCCTGCGACTGGTCACCGGTGTCCTCGTTGTGGATCGCGGCGGTGATGTAGTCGAGCACGGCATCCTGGTCCGGCGCGATGTACACCACGACGGTGATGCTGTCGTTCGTGACGCCCTTGGTGTTGGGGTCGGTCTGCGCCGGTTGGTTGGCGAAGCATTCGGCTGGATAGTTGGTCGGGATCGCCACCTGCCCCGTCGACGTGTCACAACCTTGGGGGAAGGTCAGATCGGTGCGGCCCTGCGCCTTCGCCTGGCTGAAGCTGATCGCACCGGTCGACAGCGCTGGTCCGGCCGACGCACTGGCCGCCGGTTTGTTGTCGTCGTCGCCGCGCGTCGCGAGAACCACGCCGCCGATGATGAGAAGAAGAACGACGATGATTGCCAGCGGCCCCCATCGTCGAAGGTTGCTGCTCCGGGGTCCCTCGGTGTCCGAACTGCTCGGCAACATGTCTGTCTCCTTCAGTCGGCCGGGACAGCCAGGGCCCCGGAACGCCGGATGGCGGCTTCGCTCGTACCGAGGTACGACTCGACGACGAGTGGGTCGGTGAGCACGTCGATCGGCGTGCCGGTTGCGATCACTGCACCCTGATCCATCGCGATCAGGCGGTCGGACACAGCACGGATGAGGGGGATGTCGTGCTCGATCACCACGAGGCTTGCCCCCGTGTCGTCGCGGATGCGCAACAACATCGGCGCCAACGCCTCCGCCTCTCGCTGCGCGATCCCGCTCGAGGGCTCGTCGAGCAGGATCACCGAGGGTCTATGTGCGAGCAGGCAGGCAAGATCGACGACGCGGCGCGTACCGGTCGAAAGCTCGCGCACGAACTTCGATCGGTAGGGTTCGAGACCGAGCAGCGCAACCAACTCGTCGACCCGCTGCGAGATGTGGCGCTCCGAGTCGTACGAGTTCGGCAGCCGCAACGCGGCACTCAGTGGATCGCGGACGTGGATCCATCTTTCGCACGCGACGGAGATCGCCTCGTCGACGCTGAGCGACGGGAAGAGGCGCGCGTCCTGGAACGACCTGCCGAGGCCGGCCTTCGCCCGCGCCGCGCTTCCGAGGTTCGTGATGTCGCGGGTCCCGAGGAGCACGTGTCCCGCACGCGGTTTCACGTAGCCGGATACGGCATCGAACACGGTGGTCTTGCCGGCACCGTTCGGACCGATGATCCCCACGATCTCGCCCGGCGCGACCTCCAGCGACACGTCGTCGACCGCCAGAATGCCGCCGAACGAGCAGGTCAAGTCGCGCAGCACGAGCGCCGGCGCCGCGGACCCGTCGACGTCCGGTCCGCGGCTGCCGTTGCCGCTCGTGACGGTGGTGACAGGCGCAGTGATCTCACCGGCGGACAGGAAGACCGATCGGAGGATGTCGGGACGGTCGAGGAGCTCAGCGGTCGGTCCGTGGAAACGAATCTCGCCCTTCTCCATGAAGAACGCCACGTCCGCCACGCTCAGGGCAACGTTGACCGACTGCTCGACGAGCACGACCGTGGTGCCGGTCGCGCGCAGCTCGTCGACCAGTGGCAGCAGCTGTGCGACAACCACGGGCGCCAGACCCAGTGACAGCTCGTCGATCAGCAAGAGCTTCGGCGTCGACAGGAACGCCATGCTGAGCGCGAGCATCTGCTGCTGACCGCCGGAGAGGTCGCCTGCGGAGTCGTGCATCCGTTCCGACAGGATCGGGAACAGGTCGAGCACGCGCGACATGGCTTGTTGGGTCCCCGCCTTGTCGTGCCGTTGCAGCCAGCATGCGGTGCGCAGGTTCTCCTCCACCGTCAATGAGGGGAACACGCCTTGACCACCGGGCACCTGCGTGATGCCGAGCGCGGCAATCTCGTTCGGGGGCGCGTGGGTGGTCTCGCGTCCGTCGAACATCACCGCGCCGCGGTCTGCTTCGACGACGCCGCAGATGGCCTTGAGCAGCGTCGACTTGCCGGCGCCGTTCGTTCCCAGCAGCGCGACGCACGTTCCTTCCTCGACTTGGAGGTCGACGTTGAACAGCACTTGCACACTGCCGTAGTAGACGTCGAGGCCGCGGACCAGCAGCAGCGGCGAACGCCCCTGACGGCGCTCATAGGCGACCTCGGAACGAGCAGCAGTGGCCCGCCACACGTCCGCGATGTCGTTGGCGATCACGTGCGACGTCGTCGCGATCACGAGCCCGCCGATCACGAAGGCCGGGATGAGCGCGAGCATGCCGACCCGGAGACCGAGATGGTCGCCGATGGCACCGATGATCGGAAGGATCAACAGTCCCGGTACCACCCACAACGACGCCACCGAGAAGCCCATCGATCGTGCTCGTGGTGGGATGGCGATCGACAGCGTCGCGAGGATGCCGGGCGCCAGGATCGCGAGTGTGGCGTTGATGACCGCGTTCGCAATCAGCGCGATGACGATGTTCGGAGCGAGCGCGAAGACGACAAGGGCTGCAGTAACCACGTACGCGGCCATCGACAGGAACCGCAGCACTTCAGCCGGGCCCTTCGTCACCATCAACTTCGTGGCGTAGCGCGCACCGAAGATCAAGCCGACGATCTGTGCCGGTTCAGTCACCGCGATGGCGAGCCCGCGTGCTCGTTCGTCGAGGCCGAAGACCTGTTCGTAGAGCAGCGAGGCCAGCGATGCGAAACCGATCAGCGACGCGGCCAGGAACGGCAGCGAGTACCAGATCCGGCGGAGGCTCTCGATCTTCCAGACGATCCGCCACGACTCGGCGAACGACGGAGACGGCTCTTCGGTGAGCATCGCCTCTTCCGACGCGCCCATGGCCTTGCGCTCGAACGAGCCCCGAATCGGCTCGCGCATCCTCAGCGCGACGAGAACGATGAGGAAGCCTGGTATGGCGAGCAGGACGAACGGCAGCCGCCAGCCGTACTCGTAGCCGACGAACCCAATGAAGATCGGCCCGAGGAAACCCCCCACCGCGTTGCCGGCGCGATGCGCGGAAAAGACGCGCGGGCCTCACGTCGATGTCGTAGTAGTCGGCCAACAAGGAGTTGTGCGTCGGGTCGAGCACGGCCTTGCCGATGCCCGCCCCCGATCGGGCGATCGCCAGCAGGACGAGGGTCGAAGCCAGGCCCGTCATCAGCGTGAAGCAGGCCCAACCCGAGCGCGCCGATCCACATGAGCCGGACGCGGTTCGTGCGGTCGGCGAGCGCCGCGATCGGCACTTGCAAGGCCAGCGCACCGAGCGAGACGATCGCGATGAGGGTGAGCACACTGGTCAGGTCGAGGCCGTACTCGCTTCTGATCTCCGGTAGTACGACGCCGAAGCCGTCTCGCCCTGCCTGCTCGAGCGCATTGACGGTGAACAGCACCACGAGGGCGAGCACCGGACCGTTGCCGGTGAGGCGGTTGAGCCAGCGGTTCAACCGCCGCCTCCCACCGGCACCACGACCTGTTCAGCTTCGGCTTCGAGCGCGTCCACCTCGGGTTCCGGTGGCTCGACGGCGTGCTTACGCCCGACTCGCGCCAACCAGCGATCGCGCAGCCGGTACAGCAGACCGCCGAAGCCGTCAGGGATGATCAGCAGGATCAACAGCACCCCGATGCCGCTTGCGAGCGCCTGCCACTGGATCGGCAGGAACCACTGTGTACCGAGGAAGTAGAGCGCCCCGAGCACCGCACCGGCAGGTGACGCGACGCCCCCGACGATGACCATCGTGAACACGCTGAGGTTGGCGAACGGGCCGAACAGGTTGGGGTCGTATGCCTGTTGATGCTGCGAGAGCAGGCAGCCGGCCACCGCCGCGATGCCGCCGCTCATCGCGAAGGCGACGAGACGCAGTCGGGTCGCGTCGAGCGCATACGCCTGCGCGCCGCGCTCGTTGTCACGCAACGCGATGAGAGCGCGTCCGGTGCGACTTCGACGCACGCCGTACAGCCCGACCAACGTGACGGCGAGCACGCTCAGGACGACGTAGTAGATCGCCGTGTCCGAATCGGTCGAGATCGTGCCGAGGACCGGGGCTCGGTCGATGCGCCCGGTCGGCACCCAGTCGAAGAAGCTCGAGTTGAGGAAGTACTGCGTCGATCGCGAGCGCGAAAGCGAGCGTGATGACCGCGAGCTCGAGACCACGTTTTCGCAAGGCGGGAAGGCCGACGACGACGGCGACCGCCGCGCCGGCGATGGCCACGACGGCGAGTGCGAGACCGAGGTCGAGACCCCAGTCCTGCGTGGCTTTGCCTCCGAGCGCGGCGCCGAACGCGAAGAACCCGATCTGTCCCAGCGAGATCTGCCCTGCCCATCCCGTCAGCACGACGAGGGACAGTCCCAACGTGGCGTAGATCAGCAATGCCGATGCCTTCAGCGATCGGTCGACCGAGAGCACGTGCGGGAGGATCAGGACGAACGCTACGAGCAGGAAGCCGATCGCGAAGCGCACGATCCGCACGATCGGAAGCCGGGAGATCGCAGGTGCGATGGGACGGACGTCGCCCGCGGCCAGCCACGTCGATGTGTCGTCCAACGACACGCGACTGGTGCGCCGACGCCGGAGAACGATCAGCGCGATGAAGATGACCGCGCCGATGATCGGGTCGACGACGTTGAGACCCTGGTTGGTGCCGACCGCGACCTCGAGGACCCCGAGCGCAGTGGCCGCCGCGGTGATCGCGACCAGGTCCACCATCCCTCCGAGAACGAGTGCCGCCAGAGCCCGGAGCAAGAGGTCGAAGCTCAGCGTCGAGTCAATGGGCAACCCGAGCACCCCGGCACGAAGGAAGACAGCGACGAACGCCAATACGGCAGCCGTCGCCCACACCACCGTCTGCAGTCGCTTCACCGGCACACCGAGCAGGGAGGCCCGGTCCGCGCTGTCCGCACTCGCCCGAACGGCGATGCCGACGGCGCTCACCCGCAAGGCGATGGCGAGCAGGGCGATGACGATCGGCGTCACGACCAGCGCGAGCACGGCATTGCCGTCGAAGATGACGCCGCTGCGACCCGAGCCGACGGTGAAGTGCACGTCGAACGGCGGGTCGAGGTGCGGAGACAGCAAGCGAGGCGAGCCGAACAACCTCGGCAGGAGGATGGCCGCGGCGGCGAGGAGCTGGGTGAGACCGAGGGTCGCGACTGTGAGCAGAAGCCGGGGCGATCGGAAGAAGCGACGGATGATCGCCAGTTCCACGACGGCACCGACCACGATCGCACCTACGAGGCCGGCGGACGCGGCGATCAGATACGGCCAGTGCCACACCGTCAGCAGCAAGAAGACGAGCACGACGGGCGCGGTGCCGAGGTCGCCCGCCGCGAAGTTGACGATCCGATTCGATCGGTACGTCAGTGCCATACCGAGGGCGATCAGGGCGGTGAGTCCGCCGACGATCAAACCTCTGAGCCACAGGCCCGGCGACAGCGGGAAAAGGACCAACTGCACCGCGAGGAGCGCGGCCGCCGGCGTCAGCGATCGCGCCAGGGAACGCCAGGCGGGGCGCGCCGCGAGACCGCGAGCACGTCGTCGTTATCAGGTGTCACTACGGCCAACGGCCCCCCTTGACCCACGGGTCAACTTAGTAGGGTCATGGTATGAAGGTTGACGGGGGTGTGACATTCGACCTCGCGGGCGCCGGGACGGCGGCCAGGGACGCGGAGGATGCCGGGTACGACGGCGTCTGGTCGGCCGAGACGAGCCACGATCCCTTCCTGGGCCTGCTGCTGGCGGCCGAGGCCACGGACCGGGTCGAGCTCGGCACGAGCATCGCGGTTGCGTTCGCCCGGAACCCGATGACGACCGCGGTGACCGCGAACGATCTGCAGGCGTTCTCGAACGGCCGTTTCATCCTCGGCCTCGGCTCGCAGATCAAGCCCCACATCACCAAGCGGTTCTCGATGGAGTGGTCGCACCCTGCGGCCCGCATGCGTGAGTACGTGCTGGCGATGCGCGCCATCTGGGACTGCTGGAACAACGGCACGAAGCTCGACTTCCGGGGTGAGTTCTATACGCACACCCTGATGACGCCGTTCTTCAACCCCGGTCCGAACCCGTATGGCGCCCCGTTGGTGTTCCTCGCCGGGGTGGGCGCGTTGATGACCGAGGTCGCCGGCGAGGTGTGCGATGGCTTCCTGTGCCACGGGTTCACGACCGAGCGGTACCTGCGCGAGGTCTCGTTCCCCGCCCTCGAGCGTGGGCGCGCGAAGGCGGGGAAGACCATGGAGGGCTTCCAGATCGCGGGTCCTGCGTTCGTCGTGACGGGCGCTGACGAGGACCAGATGGCGAAGGCGGTGGAGGGAACGCGTCAGCAGATCGCGTTCTACGGCTCGACGCCGGCGTACCGCGGCGTGCTCGAGCTACACGGTTGGGGCGGCCTGCAGGACGATCTCAACAAGCTCTCGAAGGAGGGCAAGTGGGTCGAGATGGGCCAGCTCGTCGACGACGAGATTCTGAACACGTTCGCCGTGGTCGGCGAGCCCGAGCAGATCGCGCCCGAACTGAACCGGCGCTATGGCGACGTGATCGACCGCATCAGCTTCTACGCCCCGTACCAAGCCGACCGCGCCCGCTGGCTTCCCGTGATCGAGGCACTGAAGGCCGCCTGATCCTGTTTCGGCGTTCGTCGGGCACACCGCGTGTGCCTGACGCACGCAATTTCGCCGTGGGAGGTCAGACCGAGACGAGCTCTTCGCCGAGGTAACGCTGGCGACACAGCCCACGCTGGAGCTTGCCGGACGACGTCTTCGGGAGCGTGCCCGGCTCCACGAGCACAACGTCCTTCGGGGGGAGGCCGACGGTCTGGCGCACACGTTCCGCGACCGTGCGACGGGTCGCGGCGACATCGGCGGCGCGTGTCTCGGCGACGACGACCACGCCCTCCTTGCCGCGGCCGGGCACACCGAACGCGATGACATTGCCGGCGCGCACACCCTCGATCGTCGCGACCGCTCGCTCGACGTCTTCGGGGAACACGTTGCGACCGCCGATGTTGATGACGTCCTTGATGCGGCCGCACACGACGAGCTCGCCGTCGACGAGGTACGCGAGGTCGCCCGTGCGGAGGTACTCGTCGTGGAACAGCTCGTTCGCCAGGTCGGGCCGGCCGTAGTAACCGGGTGTGACCGAGGTGCCGCGTATCTCGAGTTCGCCCACTTCGCGCTCGGCGCGCGGTGATCCCGTCTCCGGGTCGACGATGCGGATCTCGAGCCCCGGCACGGGCTTGCCGAGCAACGCCAGGCGGCGAACGTTGTTGGCGGCGTCGGCGGGATCGTTGACCGGCGCGGCGTAGCGCTCCCTCTCGAGCACTCGGCGATTGACGGCGTCGGCTCGCATGCCCGACATCGGCGGCGGGAACGTGCCGCCGATCACGACCTCGGCCATCCCGAACGCAGGAAAGACAGCACCAGGGCGCATCTTGTGCTGCACCGCCGCCTCGACGAAGCGCTCGACCGCATCCGGATCCACGGGCTCCGCGCCGTTGAGCGCGAGGCGCAGACGCGACAGGTCGAGACCGGACGCGTTGCGCAGGGCACGCGTCGCGAGCACCCATGAGAAGTTCGGCCCCGCGGTCGCGGTGCCGCCGAACGCGGAGAGCCATTCGAGCCAGCGGATCGGTGCGCCCATGAAGTCCTGTGGCGCGCCGATCACGACATCCACACCGGTGGACAACGGCAACATCGCGAAGCCCACGAGACCCATGTCGTGGTACAGCGGAAGCCAGGACACCATCACGTCTTTCTCGACGTCCATCTCCGCCGCGGCTGTGATGGCATCGAGGTTGGCGCAGATCGTCCGGTTCGGGAGCATGACGCCTTTGGGATCAGCGGTGGACCCGCTCGTGAACTGCAGGACTGCGAGCCGATCGGGATCGTCCGGCGGACGCTCGAAGTCGTCAGCGCGGATGCTCAGACGGTGGATGTCGCCGGCGATGTCGCTCGACAGGAGCATCGGCGGATCATCGGGCCGCGCCTCGATGAACGGCGCGAGGTCGGGATCGACCACGACGACATCGACGTCCGCGTGCGCCATCTTGACTCGCGTCTGCGCGGCGAACTCTTCGATCGACCCCAGTCGCATGGGTAGCGGCAACACCACGAGCGTTGCGCCGGTCAACCACACGGCTTCGATGGCGGTGTAGAGCGTGCGCGTCGTCGGACCGAGCAGAGCGACGTGACTGCCGGCGACCACCCCGCGACGCTGGAGCGCCGCTGAGAACTGGCGAGCGTCGTCGTACAGCCTGCCGATGGGTACCCGGTCGACCTCGTTGCCGATCACGAAGGTGACCGAACCCCGGCCTCCGGCGGCGTTTTCGATTCGGGACGCGAGCGTGGGCCCGCGTGCGGGGGGCACGACGCGTCCGACCGCCGCGCGACCGCGGTTCGTTACGCTTTGGTAACGAAATTCACCAGCCTCGGTTCGCGGACGATGACGCGCACGGGCTCGATCTCGAGCTTGCTGCGGACTGCTGCCAGCGCTTGCTCCTCGGCCTCGGCGGCGCTGATGCCCGTGGGCACCTCCATGCGGTCCCGTACCTTGCCGTCGACCTGGATCACCATCGTCACGGTCTCGACCGCGGCCAGAGCGGCATCCGCCGTGGGCCACATGTTGTCGTGGATGTGCTCGCCGTCGTGGCGCCGCGCCCACAGTTCGGCGGTGATGTGCGGTGCCATCGGCGCGAGCAACAGGAGCAACGTGTCGATGGCGAACGGCGTGGACCCCTGCTTGTACAGCAGGTTCGTGAACTCCATGAACGACGCCACGGCGGTGTTGTACGACCATCGCTCGAACTCATCGGTCACTCGCGCGATCAAGCGGTGTGCGGCGCGGTCGACCACATCGACGGCCTCACCTTCGGCGCGGTTGACCGAATCCGACGACGGCTCGGCCAGCCGCCACAGGCGATGCAAGAACCGTGTGCTGCCTTCGATGCCGGCGTCGTCCCAGTCCATGTCGTCCTGCGGCGGACCGACGAACAGATGGAACAGACGCAGCGCATCCGCGCCCACGGTGTCCAGGTAGTCCTCGGGCGTCACGAGGTTGCCCCTCGACTTCGACATCTTCGAGCCGTCCATCCGGATCATGCCCTGGGTGAACAGACGCGCGAACGGTTCGCGCAGGTATTCGGGCGCGATGTCGAGATCGGCGAGGGCCTTCGTGAAGAACCGGGCGTACATCAGGTGCAAGATCGCGTGCTCGACGCCGCCGATGTACTGGTCGACCGGCATCCACCGCGCGACCGCCTCCCTCGAGAACGGTCCGTCCGCGTTCCACGGATCGCAGAAGCGCAGGAAGTACCACGAGGAGTCGACGAAGGTGTCCATGGTGTCGGTCTCGCGCACCGCCGGGCCGCCACACTTCGGGCACGTGGTGTTCAGGAACCCCTCGTGGAAGCGCAGCGGCGACTCGCCCGTGGGCAGGAATTCGACGTCGTCCGGCGCCAGGATCGGCAGCTCGTCATCGGGCACCGGCACCGGACCGTGCTCGGGGCAGTACACGATCGGAATGGGACATCCCCAGTAGCGCTGCCGGGACAGCAACCAGTCGCGCAAGCGGTAGTGGACCGTGCGGACGCCGATGCCTTGCTCTTCCAGCCAGTCGATTGCGGCCGCGATGGCCTCGGACTTGTTCAGCCCGTCGAGCCATGCGCTGTTGATAGCGGGACCCTCGCCGGTGTACGCCTCGCCCTGCCAGCCATCCGGCGGCTGCACCGTGCGGACGATGGGCAGGTCGTACACGGTGGCAAAGTCCCAGTCGCGCTGATCCTGCCCAGGAACGGCCATGATCGCCCCGGTGCCGTACGTCATGAGGACGTAGTCGGCGAGGTAGATCGGCACCGGCTGCCGCGTGAAGGGATTCAGCGCGTACGCGCCGGTGAAGACACCGCGCTTGTCGAGCGCGCCCTCACCCGACAGACGCTCGAGCTCGGACTCCTTGCGGACGCGCGCGACGAACGCGTCGACGTCGGTGCGCTGCTCGTAGAGCGTGATCACCGGTACCAATGGATGCTCGGGCGCCAGCACGCAGAACGTCATGCCGAAGCTCGTGTCCGGCCGAGTCGTGAACACGCGGAAGCTCTGGCCCGTCGGATCGCCTTGCGCGTCGCACACCTGCATCTCGAAGTCGGCGCCTTCCGACCGGCCGATCCAGTTGCGCTGCATGGTGATCACGCGCTCGGGCCAGTCGAGGTGATCGAGATCGTCGAGCAGCTGCTGCGCGTACGCCGTGATACGGAAGAACCACTGCTCGAGCTCGCGCTTCTCGACCACGTCGCCGGAACGCTCGCACGTGCCGTCCGCCAGGACCTGCTCGTTGGCCAGCACCGTGTGGCAGCCCGGGCACCAGTTCACGACCGCCTTGTCGCGGTAGGCCAAGCCCGCTTCCAGCAGGCGCAGGAAGATCCACTGCGTCCACCGGATGTAGGTGGGATCGTGGCTCCTGACCACCCGCCGCCAGTCGTAGCTGGCGCCCAGTCGCATCAACGACGAGGTGAGCTCCTCGATCCGCGCCTCTGTGAACAGCCGGGGATGGGTGCCGGTCTTGATGGCCGCGTTCTCGGCCGGTAACCCGAAGCTGTCGAAGCCGATCGGGCTCAAGACGCCGTAGCCCTTCATGGTGCGGTACCGGACGATCAGATCACCGAACGTGTAGTTGCGGACGTGACCCATGTGCGCCGGCCCCGACGGGTACGGGTACATGCACAGGACGTAGAAGGGCGGGCGGGGGTCGTCGTTGTCGACCTCGTACGTGCCGTCGTCGCGCCATCGCGCCTGCCACCGGCGCTCGATCTCCTGAACGTCGTATTCGCCGGCCATGGAGTGGCGATCGTACCGGCGCGCCCGTTGATCCCGGGAACGGGTTCGGGGTCCACTGCTATCGTGAATCCCTCCATCCCGGGGGCGTAGCTCAGTTGGTAGAGCGCTTGCATGGCATGCAAGAGGTTCGTGGGTTCGATTCCCATCGCCTCCACGTAACGTCGCACGTCACCGGGTGTACCGGCGCGTGCAGCCTCGAAGAGCGCGGCCTGTTGTGCATCGCCTACCGCGCCGGCGGCCCGTAGTGACCCGCAATGCGACCCGAATGACGAGCTCGCCGTTCTCGACGTATGCGGTCGCGTCGTAGCGGTGGAGACGAAACGGTCAGGTCCGCAACGGTGTCGGCCGTGATGCCGTCGCCGACGACGCGCAGCCACACAGCCCACACGTACAGAGGACGACGCGCTGCCCATCGGCTGCATCGTAGACGAACAAGTGTTCGCAGGTTGCCGGTATCGGTCGAGGTGACCGAGTGGCGTGATGCGCGGTCCGGGTTGAGATCTACGGCGGAGGACTGTGCGCTTCAATCAAGGTGTCGAGCGCGGTCACGAGGTCATACAGATCCGTCCCACTTGCGGGGTCGCCCATCGGCGTTCGCCTCCCACGAACCGAGTCGTTCGCCCAGTTCTCCCACTCGTCCGCATCCTCATCGAGGTCGTACGCCTCATACTGATCCGTTGACGGGTTACTCGGATCAATGTCCCATCGCCATAGCTTTCGTGTCGGCGTCGTGATGCCAGAACCAGACGGAAAAACTGCGTTGGTGACCTGAAGGAACTCCGCCGTCTGGTGCAGGAGCTGACGCGACGCATAGGCCTGGGGATTATTGATCACGTCACGCAGGTCGACGCCATCCTGAGGTAGTGGCTCGACGACGTCATCTTGAGGTGGTGGAAGTGGGCGAACGGCCTGCGCGCCCGTGACCGCGAGCACGGTGGCCGTCACGTCGATGCCCATGCACACAGGCTCGTCGGACACGCCGGGAGTCACCTCGGGGCCGCACATGACGAGCGGCACTCGCAAGGAAACGTCGTACCCGGTGTTCTTGGTTTCTCGACTGTTGTGCTCGCCGTACTCGTACCCGTTGTCCGAGACATAGATGACGAGCGTATTCGTCAGCTGACCGTTGGCCTCGAGATGGTCGAGGATCTCGCCGACGGCTCGGTCGAGTCCCTTGATCTCACGCAGCTGGGCGCGCGCCGTCGCCTGGCACTGTTCGATGTCGCTCTCTTTCAACGGGGACCACGCGCTGATCCACGACGGCTTGTCGGTCGTGTCGGTCTCGATCACCAGGGGCCAGTGAACGTCGGAGTACGCGAACACGTCCTCCGGACGGCACGTGAACGGCAGGTGCGGACTGGAAGCAGCCAACAGGAGAAACCAAGGCTGGGTCCCACCCTCAATGAACGTGAGCGATTGCGACACCAGATAGTCCATCTGGTATTTCGCCGGAGCGACCGCCGTACCGTCGGCGTTGATGGTGTACCCGAAGTCATCGGGGACGCCTGCGGTCCCGTTGTCAACGAGCTGCCGCCAGGTGTCCCACCCTTCCGGATGGATTCCCTGATTGTTCGCGCCGGTAGCGCCGTTCAGGTACTTGCCGATGAGCGCGGTCCGATAGGCGAGCTGCCCGGGGGGCGGCACTGCGTCGTGCACCCAACGACCCAGGGTGTAGTTGTGGTAGAACTTCCTGGCAGTCACGGCAGCGGTCAGCGAATCCGCGCTGTTGTACAACACCCCGTGACGGGTCGCGTACTGGCCCGTCAACAGCCCCACTCGGCTCGGTTGACACAGTCCGACGTTGCACCGGCAATGCGTGAACTGCCGACCCGGCGCCGCGAGCCGGTTGATGACGTTCGGCATGTACCCGAGGAAGTCGAACCGCTGGTCGTCGGCGATGATGATCAGGACGTTGGGTGTCACCTCGGGGTCTCCCACCGCAGTGCGAAGTAGTCGAGGTTCAATACCCCCCCACTGGTTCCGCCTGTCTTTTGGATACTCGCCGCCGGCGCGAACACGCTAAACACGCCCAGCGTGACAGGAATACCGTTAGTGGGGTTACCTTCAGCGTCCGGTGGCGGCGCCGGGTTGCCGTCGATGAAGAAGTACGCGACCCCATTGGTATAGATGATCCGAAACCGATGGAAAGACCCGGACTCGACGCTGACGTTGGTCGTCTTCGCACCGTTGGATGCGCCCTTGCCCACGGCCCACCACTTGCCGTCGTTGCTGTTGCCTGGGTATTGGAAGAACAACCCCTTCGTCGGAGTGGTGACGTTAGGGGGCGGCCCTGCCGGGGGGGCGTCATGGAGCCCAAACCAGCAGGGGGTGGTGCCAACGACATTGGCCCTGATGCGCCATTCGCACATCACGTAGGTCGGAGCGCTCAGGTAGTTTCCACCACCCAGAGTCACGTTCTTCCATGCCCAATCAGCGCCCCCGGTGCCGATCTTCCAGATGCCGGGTGGACCGCCCAGGCCGGCCGCCACTGCCCCCGATGTTGTTCCATTGCCCGCGCTCTTCCAACCGAGCTGACCGATGAAGTTAGGGTCAGTCCCGCCCAAGAAGTCATCGATGAGGGTCATCGCCACTCGGAGGTCGTCGATCAGGTGCGTTTTGCCGAGACGCTGATCGAGGTCTTCGAGCACCACCTGTGCGTTCGTGAAAAGTTCCCCCGGCGGGGGCGGTGGGAACTCACCAGCCGGCGCCACGGACACTTGCGCCGCCGTGGTCCCCGAGGTTTGAGTAATAGCCAGCGGCGTGACCATCGAGGAGTGCGTGGCGACCGCGGCCGGCGCCGCCATCGCGGGATGTGCGGTCGCCGCGACCACACCCGCGCTCGCCGCCGCCGCACCTAGCAAGACCGCCCGTCGGCCGACACCCTCGCTCGCAGGCATCGACTCTTCCTCGGTCGGCGTCACCTCCTCGGCGGTGTCGCTCGGATCTACGCCTGGCAGACGACCATCGAGTTCCTTCATCAGGCCCCCCTCTCCCCGAGTCGAGCCCGGACATTACCCATCAGCTCCGCGAGAAGTCTCGCTGCGCCTCACTCACCGTCCTTCCGGGCACGCCCCGCGCAGCTCTTGCCGCGTGCTCGTCGAGCGGAGACCTGGAAACGCCGAACGCGTCGTCAAGCGGGCTGTCGAGCGTGCAGTTGTACTTGGACGTGAGAATTCAGTTCAGGGGGAGCGCTCTCGCGACCGAGTCGGACTCGCTGCCCGAAAATGGCATGCAAGAGGTTCGTGGGTTCGATTCCCATCGCGTCCACGTCAGGTGTGTGAACATGCCGCATGACTTTCGACCGGCAGGAGATGGAAGACGCGTTCACCCGCTACCGGGACGCGGCACACGAGGCGGGCCGCACCGGCAACTGGCAGCCCTGGGTCGATTGCTTCACCGAGGACTGCAGTTACGTGGAGCACATGTACGGAACGTTCACGGGCCGTCAGGCGGTGCTCGACTGGATCACGCCGGTGATGACGAAATGGCCGTTCGACCACATGCAGCTGTTCCCATGGGACTGGTACTCCATCGACGCTGAGCAAGGCTGGGTCGTCGGCCAGGTCGAGAACAGATTCGTCGACCCCGGTGACGGCCAGGTGTACGAGGCCGCCAACTGGAGCCGCCTCGTCTACGCGGGCAACGGACTCTTCTCCGAAGAGGAAGACGTCTACAACCCGGCCGACTTCGAACCCGTGGTCAAGGCGTGGAGTGCCGCGTGGAAGACCAACCACGCGACCTAGCCGCCGCGTGGGTGCAGTCGTCGGCCGCGACGACATCCGGCGTCACCTCGTCGCCTTCGAAGTCGGCCAGCGTGCTGATGCGGAAACGGCCGTCGCGGCGGAAGCGTCAGCCATGGTGGACCGGCGCGCCGCGTAGTACTGCGCGCGGCTGTAGCCCTCTGACGCGGGCGCGTAGCTGGCCACCAGTACGCGGCGGGCGTGCGCGCTGCGATTGGCTTCGCTGTAGTGCGGCGCGAAGCCATCGATGCATACCGCGTCGCCGGCCGACAGTTCCGCAGGTCTGAACGTCAACGCGGCGGCGACGTCGGCCCGCACCGCGCCGCGATCATCCGTGGCCAACGCCAAGTCCACCCCGTCCGCCAACCACAGGCACCCCGACTCGAGCGTGCACTCGTCGACTGCGACGAGGATCGAGAGCACGCGGCTCACACCCGGGTACGCCACGACGTCCTGATGCGGGCTGAATCCGGCGCCGCCCGGCTGCTTGTAGTTCATCTTGTCCTTGAACGCAGTAGTGGGCTCGCCGAGCACATCCTGCGCAGCCGCGGCGAGCACGTCCTCGACCAGGCCCTCGACCGTCGGATCGCATGCGGAGACGTTCTCGGTCCGGCAGATCGCCGGCCCGTTCTCGGTCTGCTCGGCGTAGTGGCCCCACACATGGCTTCCCGCGGGCCACGACTGGATCGACACGGCGGCGTCCTGCAACGCGCGCACCTCGTCCGGCGAGAGCAGCGCCCGCTGGACCGCGTCGATCACCCGAGCGCACTTCCAGCCTCGGCTGCCCACGGCACGCGGGGAACGTCCGACCAGAGGCGCTCGAGCTCGTAGTAGTGGCGCACCTCGTCGAGGAACACGTGCACGACGAAGTCGCCGTAGTCGAGCAGCACCCAGCGCAGATCGTCGAACCCCTCCGTCCGCAACGGCTTGGATCCGCCCGCCTCGGTGATCTGGCGTTCGATCTCTTCCGCGATCGTGCGCACCTGCCGCGGGTTCGATCCGCTCGCGATGACGAAATGATCCGTGATCGCGAGGACGTCACCGACTGCGAGCACGACGGGATCAATCGCCTTCTTGGATGCTGCCGCGCCCGCGGCGAGCACCGGCCATCGATCGGTGTGTTCAGCCACCATTTCCTCCGTACTTCGCGGTTGCGTCTTGTCCGAGGATGACGGTCACGTCCTCGATGTCGTTCGGCGTCGGGCTCTTGCTCACCTCTCCGACTCCGAGCGCGTCGCGGAGCTTCTGAGCCGCGGCGGCGAACTGATCGCCGTTGTAGATGATCTGGGTCGTCGTGTAGTCGAAGCGATCGGCGTTGCCGATGATCGTGATCTCGCCGCCCGCGGACACGATCTCGCTGGCCACCGCGTTCGGGCTTCCGATCGGACCGGTTCCACTCAACAACCGAACGCGCACGCGGTCGCCCACGTTCGCAGGTGTCGGCAGTGGGACATCGCGTGCGATGAGCGCCTGGACCGCTGCCGGCTCCGCGACGAACAACCCGCTGTTCGCTCCCGGGGCTTGGGCCTTCACGGGCAGCGTCGTGATGTCGGCCGGTCCCTTCGAGAGCCCGACCAAGTAGCGGCCCAAACCCAATGTCGTCTCGCCCGGCACCGCGCCGGGCGAATTCGACGCCTTGATCGCCGCCAGCCACGCCGACCACAGGGCCTGCTTGCGGTTGAGCTGCGCAAGCTCGCTCTCGTTCGGGTTGCGCACTTGCATGTAGTTGACGATCTGCTCGCCTCGCAGCTGCAGCGGCCCCGCGGGAAACAGCGTCGCCGTCCGGCCCCGCGCGTCGCCGATCACCACGCGGTCGGGGTTGTCGACCGACAGCGGCGCAACGGGCGCGGCGAACTGCTGCCATTGGTCGGCGTCCATGATCTTGACCTGATCGAAGCTCAGCTTGAGAAGGTTGGCCGTCGCCTGTTCGAGTGCAGCGACATCCCCTTTGCCGAACGTGTTCGACAAGGTGTCGAGCGTTCCGTCAGCTCGCTGGGCCACGGTGTCCGGCGGGATGAACACCACCGCACCACCGGTGTCGCCGGGACCGAGCGTGAGCATGGTCAAGCCTTGGAGACTGTTGTCCGCGCCCATCTCGACGAGCAGCATGACCGGGGTCGGTAACACGTTCGCCTCGTAGCGCGTCTTGTTCGGGTCGTTCTGCGCATCGATGCGGCGGCCCGTCGTCGTGTCTCGCAAGGTGCGGTACCCGAGGGTGGCCAGCACCGGAATGGCCGCGATCAGAAGGACCATCGCCCCCGCGAATCCGACTCGACGGAGCGTTCGTCGGTGGACCGATCGACGCCGGCGGGCAACTCGCTCGCCACTTCCCGACTCGGGAAGCTCGATGGCGATGGGCGGATCGGTGTCAGACGTGGCCGTCATGGGGCAGGTCAACGATAGAGGCGACGATCGTTGATGCAGGCAATCACACCAGGTGTCAAGAGGTAGTCAAGAGGGCGACCGTCGGCGATGCGCGAGCGGAGATCGGTGCTCGACACCTCGAGCCTCGGCGTCTCGATGCGCTCCCAGTCCCAGCCCGGCGGAGGCCGGCCGTCCTCTGCGCCCGGTCGGGTCGCTACGACGATCGTCGCCAGACGGCGGACTTCGTCGATACGCTCCCACGTTGGCAATCCGGCCGCGGCGTCGCTGCCGACGACCAGGAAGAGCTCGCGTCCGGGATCCTCGGCTTCGAACGCCGCGAGCGTGTCCGCCGTGAACGATGTGCCGCCTCGCTCGACTTCGAGCCCCGAAGCTTCGAGGCCTTCCACATCCCCGACGGCGGCGTGCACGAGTGCGAGCCGGTCGGCGGCGCTCGACACAGGACGGGTCGACGACTTCTGCCAAGGGTCGTTGGCGACGACCAGCAGCAGCCGATCGAGCGCAAGCTCGTAGCGCGCGTTGACCGCGAGCACGAGATGACCGACGTGTGGTGGATCGAACGTCCCGCCGAACACACCGAGGCGCTCACCCAACCCGATGTACCGCCGTGAGATCCTCGACGAGGTCGTGCAGTCGACTCGACATTCGCACCTCGTACGGCGGCGCCGCCGGCTCGAGCGAACGAAGTCGTGGCGGCAGTGCTCCGATGGCCGACGCAGAACGCTCCTGCATCTCGGCCAGCGTCGGCGCGGCCGCGAGCCGAGCGCCCGACACGATCACCGGCGCGATCAGGGTTCGGCCTTCGCGCGCTTCGCCGTGGAGGCAGAGGAGGTCGTACTCCGCCATCCGGTGGATCTGCTTGCGACCCGGTAGCGTCGCCTTCCCTTCCGACAGCTTCAGCTTCGGCCCACGATCGTCGGCTACGAGCTTGTACACGACGCCGACCGACGGCGCGTCCTCGCTCGTGCCCATACGTGTACCGACACCGAAACCGTCGATGGGCGCACCATCCGCGATCAATGCTGCGATGACGTACTCGTCGAGGTCGCCCGACGCGAGGATGCGCACCTCCGGGAACCCGCCCTCGTCGAAGATCGAGCGAACCTTGCGCGCGAGGACACCTAGGTCGCCCGAGTCGATGCGAACACCGCCGAGTGCGATTCCCTCGCCGCGCAGCTCGCGGGCGACGTCCACGGCCCGATGTGCGCCCTGGACGGTGTCCCACGTGTCGAGTAGCAACACCGCGTTGCCCGGGAACGTGCGCGCGAACCTCAGGAACGCGTCGCACTCGTCGTCGAAGGCCATGACGAACGTGTGCGCCATCGTGCCGCTCAACGCGGCGCCGAACCTGCGACCGGCGTCGACCAACGATGTCGCCGACGCGCCCGTGAGCAGCGCGGCCCGCGCCGCGCCGACTGCTGCATCCACGCCGTGATCGCGACGGGCCGAGAAATCGACGAAGGATCGTCCCTGGCACGCGATCGCGACGCGGGCCGCCTTTGACGCTTGCATCGTCCCCGTGCCGATGACGTTCAAGGCGAGCGTCTCGAGCAGCTGGGCCTCGATGATGGGTGCGGTGATCTCGACGATCGGCTCGCCCGCGAACACGACTTCGCCCTCGGGCACGGCACGGATGTCGCCGCTGAACTCGACGTCCGCGAGGTACCCGAGGAAGTCCTCCGAGAACTGTCCGAGCGATCGCAAGTACTCGATGTCGTCCGCGTCGAAGCGCCAGTCCCGAACGGCGTCGAGGAGGTGCTCGAGCCCGCACGCCACGAGGAAGTTGCGCTCTGGCGGCAGCGAGCGCACGAAGACCTCGAAGGTGGCCGGGCCGGTGTGGCCACCGACGTGGTACGCGGCAGCCATCGTGAGCTCGTAGAGGTCGACGAACAGCGAAGGCCGGACCCCTCCGAACGACGGTTGCGTCATGCGGACGTCACACCACGACGGCGCCGGCCTCGACCATCTCCGCCAACGCTCGTTCGCCATCGCCCGATTCGACGTCGACGGCCGCGATGGCGGACCGCACCACTGTGGTCTCCAAGCCGAGTTCGAGCGCCTCGAGCGCGGTGAACTTCACGCAGTAGTCAGTGGCCAAGCCGACGATGACGACGTGCCCGATGTCGTGGTCGCGCAGGAGCTCGTGGAGGCCGGTCGACATCGGCTCGTCTGCCGCCGGATGCCGCATCGTGAATCCGGAGTACCCGTCCTCGCCTCCCACGCCCTTGCGCACGTACGGACCCTCGAGCACCAGCTTGGGATGGAACTGCGCGCCCCACGAGTCGGCCACACAGTGCACCGGCCAGATCCCGCCGTCCTTGTCGAAGTGCGGCGTCGACGGTGGATGCCAGTCCTGGGTGTACACGACCGGAGATCCCACTGCTCTCGCCTCCGTTATGAGGTCGTTGATCTCCTCGACCACGGCGTCCGCACCCGCCACCGACAGGCTTCCGTCGGTGTGGGCGAAGTCGTTCTGCACGTCGACGACGAGCAGCGCGGTGCGACTCCCGAACCGGGGACGGCTCATGGACGTTCGCCAGTGACACAAGTCACAGCGAGTCCGGGAAGGCGGTTGAGCCCGTACACGCTGGTCAGTCTTGCACTGGTCGGCGTCAAATCCGTTTTCGGTACGGCTCCGTATCGAGTTGTATGGGAATGCGGGAATGACACCCCAGTAGTTCGCGTTGAGGGCCTTTGCCATGAGTGACTCTGTTGGTCAGTACCTGAATGAAATCGGCCTGGTTCCGTTGCTCACCGCTCAGGAAGAGCGGGAGCTGTCCCAGGTCATCGAGCGCGGTCGCGACGCACAGGCGCGGCTCGACGCGGGCGAGCGCTCCCGTGAGCTTCGCAAGGCGGTGCGGGAGGCTGCAGCCGCCAAGGACCGTTTCATCCGTGCCAATCTTCGCTTGGTCGTCAGCGTGGCCCGGCGCTACCCGATGCCCCCTGGGATGGAGCTGCTCGACCTGATCCAGGAGGGCAACCTCGGCCTCGAGCACGCCGTCGACAAGTTCGACTGGCGGAAGGGCTTCAAGTTCTCCACGTACGCCACGTTCTGGATCCGCCAGGCGATCGGCCGGGCCCTCGACCAGAAGGCCAGCCTCGTCCGGCTTCCCGGTGACCGTTCGGCCAGCTTCCGCGCCGCGCTGCGGGCCGTGTCGGGCGACAGCGACGAGCTCGACGAGGAGCACGCCCGCCTCCACCGCCTCACCACCCCCACGTCGCTGGACCGGCCGGTCGGCGACGACGACGGGTCCGAGCTCATCGACCTCATCGCCGATGCGAAGCCCGGCCCCGAGGACATGTTGCTGACGCGGGAGCAGGACAACCTCGTCACCAGCCTCCTCGACGTGCTCGACTCCCGGGCCGCGGCATGCCGTCGAGCAGCGCTTCGGCCTCAACGACGGCCGCAAGCGCAGCTACCGCGAGGTCGGCGACGAGCTCGGCGTCACCGCGGAGGCTGCCCGCCGCCTCGTGAAGCGAGCCGTGAACACGGTGAAGGAAGAGGCGGCAGCCCGAGTGGACGCTGCCTAGCGGTCCTGTAACACCCCACCATCGTGCATTGACAGGTCCGGGCGACGAGTCAATGCACGACGGTTTGTGGGACCGGTGCCTCGTATTTCGCATACCGCTTTGCGCCGCGGTCCTTCCTCGGTCAGGCTTTTCCGATGCCGCCCGACTGGTCGCCGTCGTCTTGGCGGGACCACCCGACGCAACAGCAGCCCGCTTGGCCCGACGAGGCTGCACTCGACCGTGTCCTGAAGCAACTCGGGACATTGCCACCGCTGGTGTTCGCAGGCGAGGCGCGCAATCTCACCGACGAGCTCGCGCGTGTGGTGGCGGGCGAGGCTTTTCTGCTGCAGGCGGGCGACTGCGCGGAGTCCTTCGACTCGTTCTCGGCCGACTCCATCCGGGACAAGTTGAAGGTGATCCTGCAGATGGCAGTCGTGCTCACCTACTCGTCGGGCGTTCCTGCAGTGAAGTTGGGCCGCATCGCCGGCCAGTTCGCGAAGCCGCGGTCGACCCCACTCGAGTCGCTCGACGGCGCGGAGCTCCCGGCCTTCCGGGGCCACATGGTCAACGACATCGCGTTCACCGCGGCGGCGCGCACGCCTGATCCTGAGCGACTGCTCGGCGCGTACCACCAGTCGTCCTCCACGCTGAATCTGCTGCGCGCCTTCACCAAGGGCGGCTTCGCCGACCTGTCACGCGTGCACCAGTGGAACCAGGACTTCGTCGCGGGCAGCAGACAGGGGCAGCGCTACGAGAACCTCGCCGCTGAGATCGATCGCGCAATGCGCTTCATGAAGGCGTGCGGCTTCGCGACGGAGTCCGAGCCGAAGCTCCACGAGGTCGACTTCTACACGAGCCACGAAGCGCTCATCCTCGGCTACGAGGAGGCGATGACCCGGCAGGATTCGCTCACGGGCGACTGGTACGACTGCTCGGCCCACCTGTTGTGGATCGGCGACCGCACGCATCAGCTCGACGGCGCGCACGTCGACTTCCTCCGAGGCATCGGCAACCCGGTGGGCGTGAAGATCGGGCCGAGCTGCACGCCGCAGGACGTTGTCGAGCTGTGCGAGGCGCTCAATCCCGATCGGCGGCCCGGCCGGCTGACCCTCGTCACGAGACTTGGCGCCGCTCGAATCCGAGCGCTGTTGCCGGGGATGCTGCAAGCGGTCGACCGCTCGGGACATCCGGTCGTGTGGTGCTGCGATCCGATGCACGGCAACACCTTCACGTCCGACACGGGCCGCAAGACCCGCGATTTCAACGTGATCCTGGACGAGATCGCCGGGTTCTTCGCCGCCCACCGGGCGGTCGGCACCTGGCCGGGCGGGGTCCATGTCGAGCTGACCGGCGACGACGTGACAGAGTGCCTCGGCGGGTCCGATCAGCTCGGCCACAGCGACCTCGACGACCGGTACGAGACCATGTGCGACCCCCGCCTCAACGGCAGCCAGTCCCTCGACCTGGCCTTCCAGGTCGCCGAGCTGCTCCGGGGATAAATCTCGCCCGACGGGGAATGTTGACCGGGGCGATCGGGTTTGCGACACTGTGAAACCTGATCGGCGCGGTCAGGATTTCGTCGGAATGCAGAGAGGGGGCGCTGATGCTCCAACGTGAGATCGATGCAGCGCAGCTCGCCGACATCGAAAAGTTCGAGGCCAACCTCTCCCGCTACCTCGCGGGCGATCTCGAGGAGGACATCTTTCGCGTCTTCCGCCTGAACAACGGCATCTACGGCCAGCGCCAGGGCGGGCACCACCAGATGGTGCGAATCAAGATCCCCCACGGGTCGTTGCTCCCCGACCAGCTCGACCTCATGGGGCATATCGCCGACACCTACTCACGCGGCTGGGGCCACATCACGACGCGGCAGAACATCCAGCTCCACTTCGTCGATCTCGAGAACGTGCCCGACGTCATGCGCGAGCTCGCTGGCGTCGGCATGACGACGCGCGAAGCCTGCGGTGACACGGTGCGCAACGTGCAGGCGTGCCATCTGGCGGGCGCGTGCCCGTTCGAGTACCTCGACGTCACCCCGTGGGCCGAGGCTGCGTTCCAGCACTTCCTCCGGCACCCGCTCGCGCAACGGCTGCCGCGCAAGTTCAAGATCAACTTCTCCGGCTGCGAGACCGACTGCGGCCAAGCGATGTTCAACGACATCGGCGTCGTCGCGGCAACTCGCACACTCGACGACGGCGCTGCTGAGCGCGGCTTCCGCGTGTTCGTCGCGGGCGGTCTCGGCGCCAATCCTCATCCGGCGCTCGCACTCGAAGAGTTCACGGCCCGCGAAGACCTGCTCGCCACCCTCGAGGCGATCTTGCGCGTGTTCTCCAACCACGGCAACCGCGACAACAAGCTGCGGGCGCGCATGAAGTGGCTGGTCGACACCATGGGTTGGGACGAGTTGCAAGAGCGGATCATCAAGGAGCGCCGTTTCCTGCTCGCCTCGTCGTCGTGGCCGGGTGGCATCCCCGACGTCGTGCAGAAGGAGGGTGACGATCCCGCGGGAACGCACGCCACGATCGTCCCGACGAAGATCGGTCAAGGCGTGCCCGTGAGCATCCGCGGTACCTCGGCGTACGAGCGTTGGGAGCAAGCGAACGTCGTGCGCGGCAACGCGAAGGGAACCGTTTCGGCCATCGCATACGCGAAGTTGGGTGACGTCACGTCCGACCAGTTCCGGGCGCTCGCCGCCATTCAACGCGAGCTCGCCCTCGACGTGCGCGTCACGAACCGTCAGAACTTCGCCCTGCGCGGTCTCAGTGAAGAGCAGCTGCCGAAGTTGTTCGACCGTCTGACGACCATGGGCATGGCCGAGCCGGGCGCCGAGCTCGCACGCGACGTCGTGGCCTGTCCTGGCGCCGACACCTGCAACCTCGCCGTCACGCAGTCGCGTGGACTCGCCGATGCCATCGGCGCTGCACTCGAGGATGCGGGGCTGGCCGACGTCGGCGGCATCCGCACCAACATCTCCGGGTGCACGAACTCGTGCGGGCAGCACCACACCGCCGACATCGGCTTCTTCGGCGCCGAGCGTCGCGCCCACGGGAAACCGGCGCCCGGCTACCAGATGTTGCTCGGCGGGTACGTGGGCCAGACCCAGGTGCAGTTCGGCGAGAAGGCTCTTCGCCTTCCGGCGAAGAACGCGCCCGAGGCTGCGGTGCGCGTCGTACGCCGGTTCAATGACGAGCGCGAAGCGGGTGAGGTCTTCCGTTCGTGGCTCGATCGCGTTGGTGGCGCGAAGGCTGTCGCGGCCGACTTGAAGGAGCTCGACGAGTTCCCGACCCCCGAAGAGGCGCCCGAGTACTACGTCGACTACGACGAGACGGGTCCGTACGTGGCCGAGACGGGTGAGTCGGAGTGCGCGACATGATGCTCGAACCGAACCCGCTCAGCACCCTTCCGCAGTACACGGATGACGAGCTGGCCGAGCTCAACACTGATTTCGAGAGCCTGCCCGCAGCCAAGGTCATCCAGTGGGCGGTCGACAACTATGCGCCGCACCTGTGCTTGAGCGCGTCGATGACCGATGCAGTGCTGATCGATCTCGCGGTCAAGGTGTACCCGGCGATCGAGGTCGTGTTCATCGACACCGGCTACCACTTCCCCGAAACGCTCGAGACGGTCGAGCAGGTTCGTCGCCGTTACGGGCTCAACCTTCGGATCATGACCGTCGCCAGGCAGAACGAGGAGCTGTGGCGCATCGACCCGGAGAACTGCTGCTCCGCCGTGAAGGTGGGACAGCTCGACCGCGCGCTCTTGGGCAAGGCGGCATGGATGAGCGGCCTGCGACGGGTCGAAGCGGCATCGCGCGACACGGCGCCGATCATCGCCCGCGATCTGCGCGGCCTCGTGAAGGTCAATCCGCTTGCGACGTGGACCGACCTCGACGTCGCGGGCTACATCGAGGACCACGACGTCCCGATCAACCCGTTGACGCGCCAGGGGTATCCGTCGATCGGGTGCATGCCGTGCACGCAACCCGTCCTGGACGGTGACGACCCTCGTGCCGGTCGCTGGGCCGGCAGCGACAAGACCGAATGCGGTCTCCACGACTTCTGAGACATCTGACCGCTTGATCTGAGCCGTATCGGGCGACAAGAGTAACGGTCGTGGCGAGAACGACCGTTCCCGGGCCGACCGCTCTGCCGACGCGAGTCCTGGTGCTCGGCATGGCCCACGAGGACGGCACCGTGGTCGCCAGCGAGTTGATTCCCGTCGCCGAAGCGTGCGGCCAGACGCCTGAACAGGTTCGGTCCTGCCTGCGCCGCCTTGTCCGGGAGGGCCTGTTCACGCGAGACGGCACCGGGCGGGAAGCTCGCTTCCTCGCCACCGAGGAGGGGATGAAGGCGCTGGGCACGAACCTCGAGCGCCAGCGACTCGCGTACGTCCAGGACCACGCCGGCCGCGGCTGGGACCGCCGTTGGCGCCTGGTCGCGTTCGCCGTGCCGGAACGGCGGCGAGCGGCGCGTGACGCCTTTCGGGACCGGCTCCTCGTTCTCGGCGGGGCCGCGGTGACGAACGGTCTGTACGTGTCGCCGCATCGATGGGACAAGGACGTGAGCAGCGAGGCAGATCGCCTCGGCTTGGCCGACGTCATCACACAAGCGTCGACGGACGACTTGAACGTCGGCGACGTGACCGACCCTCGTGAGCTGGCGCGCCGGTTGTGGCCGATCGACGAGATCGCAGTTCGCTATCAGCAGTTCGTCGAGACCTACGAAGGAGTGCCGGACGCGCTCGAGCGAATGCGAGCCCGGCACGAGCGGCTCGCCGACGCGGTGTTCTTGCCGGGTGCCCTCGCCGTCACCGTCGAGTTCGCATCGGTGTTCGCTGACGATCCGTTGCTTCCACCGGAGCTCCTTCCCCGTCCGTGGCCGGGTCGAGCCGCGCGCGAACTGCTCGTGCGGAGCCGCCGCCTCGCGCTGCGATTGCGTGAGCGACACAACCGGCCGGCCCTGTTCCGCTCGTTCGACGATCTCATCGAATCGATCCCATGACGGGCGCGGCCGCATCACGCTGGAGGCAGACATGAAGTTCGGCATCTTCTACGAGCACCAGTTGCCGCGTCCGTGGGACGAGGACAGCGAGCACCGGCTGCTGAAGGACGCACTCGAACAGATCGAGATCGCGGACCGGGTTGGCATCGACTTCGTCTGGGAGGTGGAACATCATTTCCTGGAGGAGTACTCGCACTCGAGTGCACCCGAGGTGTTCCTTGCCGCGGCGTCACAACGCACGAGCCGCATCCGGCTCGGCCACGGAATCGTGCAACTTCCGTTCAACTTCAACCACAGCGCGCGCGTGGCGGAGCGCATCGCCACGCTCGACCTCATCAGCGACGGCCGAGTCGAGTTCGGGACCGGTGAAGCGTCATCCGAGGCCGAGCTCGGCGGCTTTCTCGTCGATCGAGCGACCAAGCGGGCCCAGTGGGCCGAGGCACTCGACGCGGTGACGCGCATGATGGTCGAGACGCCGTTCGCCGGCTATCACGGCGAGTTCCTGGAGATGCCGCCACGCAACGTCGTACCGAAGCCGCTGCAGAAGCCGCATCCACCGCTGTGGGTCGCGTGCTCACGACGCGACACCATCCACCTCGCGGCCCAGAAGGGCATCGGCGCCCTTTCGTTCAGCTTCATCGAGCCGTCCGAAGCGCGCCGTTGGGTGGACGACTACTACGGCACGTTGCAGTCCGACGATTGCGTGCCGGGCGGCTTCGCCGTCAACCCCAACCTGGCCGTCGTCGTTCCGCTCATGTGCCATCACGACGAGGAGACGGCCATCGATCGTGGCCTCGACGGCGGCCACTTCTTCGGCTACTCACTCGGCCACTACTACATCTTCGGAACGCACCAGCCGGGCGTGACGAACGTGTGGGAAGAGTTCCAGAAGAACCGTTCGCTCTTCGGCTTCGACCGCAGCGTCGCCGCGCAACGGGGTCAGGTGTTGGGCGCGCAGCTCTTCCAGCAAGGCCTCGGCTCGTTGCGCGGCGCCATCGGAACGCCGGAACAGATACGTCAGCTCGTGCGCGCTTACACAGCGTGCGGGGTCGACCAGATCATCTTCGTGAGCCAGTCCGGTCGTAACAAACACGAGCACATCTGCGAGTCGCTCGAGCTGTTCGGCAAGGAGGTGCTGCCTGAGTTCGCGGAGACCGCGGACGACCTCGAGAAGTCGAAACTCGAGCGTCTCGGACCCGCGATGGAAGCCGCGCTCGGGCGGCGCGAACCTCCACAAGTGGCACCGGAGTACAAGATCTCTGCTGCCATGAAGGTCTAGCGGTCAACCGAGCGTGGCCAGTCCGATCGCCGACTATGCGTTCCTGTCCGACCTTCAGTCGGCGGCGCTCGTCGGGCGGGACGGGTCGATCGACTGGCTGACGTTTCCGCGATTCGACTCTGCCGCGTGCTTCGCCGCATTGCTCGGGACGCCCCAACACGGGCGGTGGTTGCTCGCGCCGGCGAACACACCGCGTCGCGTGGAGCGCCGGTACCGCGAGGGGACATTGGTCCTCGAGACGGTGTACACCACCGACGACGGCGAAGTCGCGGTCATCGATTGCATGCCGCCACGCGACGATCAGCTCGACGTCGTCCGCTTGGTCGAAGGACGGCGAGGTCGGGTGGCGATGCGGATGGAGCTCATCGTCCGCTTCGACTACGGATTCATCATTCCGTGGGTGCGCCGGATCGACGGGGAGTGGAGCGCGATCGGCGGGCCCGATGCTCTGCGACTACGAACGCCGGTCCATGTTCATGGCAAGGACCTCACGACCGTTGCCCAGTTCACCGTCGGTGAAGGCGACACCGTCCCCTTCCAGCTCACGTGGTATCCGTCGAACGAGGAGTGCAAGCCCGCAACCGACCCCGTGACCCTGGTGCGGGACGCCGAGCAGTGGTGGCGATCGTGGTGGGCGAGCGGGGAGCGCATCCCGGATCGGTGGCGGGACGCGGCGCGCGCTTCAGCCGTCGTGCTGAAGGGCCTGACCTACGCGCCCACGGGGGCAGTGGTGGCTGCGGCCTCGACGTCGTTGCCCGAGAGCCTCGGGGGGGTCCGCAACTGGGATTATCGCTACGGGTGGTTGCGCGACGCGACGTTCAGCCTGCTCGCGCTCCTGTCCGCCGGCTACGAAGACGAGGCGTTGGCCTGGCGCGACTGGTTGCTGCGCGCCGCGGCGGGCGCGCCCGAACAGCTCCAGATCATGTACGGCATCGCGGGCGAACGGCGGCTCCCCGAACTCGAGCTCGAGTGGCTGCCGGGCTACGCGAACTCCAAGCCGGTTCGTATCGGCAATGGGGCTTCCAGACAGTTCCAGCTCGACGTGTACGGCGAAGTGATGGACGCGCTGTACTACTCGTCCGGCGTGCTCTCCGAAGGCCACGACGAATGGAGTTTCCAGCTCGCGCTCATGGACTTCCTCGAGAGCGGCTGGAAGGAGCCGGACGAGGGCATCTGGGAGGTCCGAGGCCCTCGCCGTCACTTCACGCACTCGAAGGTCATGGCGTGGGTCGCGGCGGATCGCGCCGTGCGGGCGGTCGAAGAGCTCGGGCGCAATGGTCCGGCGCACCAGTGGATGGAGCTGCGCACCGAGATCGAGAAGTGGATTCTCACGCACTGTCTCGATGACCGAGGCGTGTTCGTCCAGCATCCGGGGACGAAGGAGCTCGACGCCAGTCTCCTCATGCTCCCGCTCGTCGGCTTCCTGCCGGCGGACGACGAGCGAGTCATCGCGACGGTCGAGGCGATCGATCGAGAGCTGACCTTCGACGGATTCATCTGCCGGTACCGACCCAACCAGGATCTCGACGGGCTCCCCGACGGGGAAGGCGCGTTCTTGCTGTGCTCGTTCTGGATGACGCAAGCCCTCGCCATGATGGGCCGCACCCGTGACGCGAGTGAGCGTTACGAGCGGTTACTCGCGTTGCGCAACGACGTCGGGCTGCTCTCGGAGGAGTACAACCCGGATACCAAGCAGTTGCTCGGCAACATGCCCCAGGCGTTCAGTCACACCGCGGTCATCAACACCGCCATGATGCTGGGCGGTACGGGCCGAGTGCGAGGTCTGCCGGTCAGCGACGCGGACTCCGGCGCTGCGAGCGTCTGAGCGACGGAGGCTGGTAGCCGGCGTCGGCCGCGTTGACGTTCGTGCCCGGTGCCACGAGGTCGTCGATGCGGTCGAGCACATCCTGGCTGAGTTGCACGTCGGCGCCGGCAAGCACGTCGGTGAACTGATCCATCGTGCGCGGACCGATGATCGCCGACGTCACCGCCGGATGCTCGAGCACGAACGCCATCGAGAGGTGGGTCAGCGACACACCGGCCTCGGCGGCCAGCTTGAGCAACTCCTCGACGAGGTCGAGCTTGCGCTGGTTCTCGGGCAGGTCGAAGTTGAACCGATCGGGAATGCGCGCCGCCCGACCCGTGGTCGGAGTCGGGTCACCCTTGCGGTACTTGCCGGTGAGCCAACCGCCGGCGAGCGGGCTCCACGGGATGACACCCATGCCGTACTTCCTGCACGTGGGGAGCACGGCGGTCTCGACGCCGCGAGCGAAGATCGAATACGGCGGTTGCTCGCAACGGAAACGCTCGCGGCCGCGCTGCTCCGCGACCCACTGCGCCTCGACGATGAGCTCGGCCGGAAACGTCGAGCTGCCGATGACGCGCACCTTGCCCTGATGGACGAGGTCGGACAGTGCACCCAACGTCTCTTCGAGATCGACCGTTGGGTCAGGTCGGTGTGCCTGGTACAGGTCGATGTAGTCGGTGTCGAGGCGGCGGAGACTGTTCTCGACCTCGTGCATGATCCACCGCCGCGACGCGCCACGTTGGTTGGTGTCCTCGCCCATCGGTGCGACGAACTTCGTGGCTAGGACGACAGTGTCGCGTCTGCCCTTGAGCGCCTTACCGACGATCTCCTCCGACTCGCCGGCGGAGTACACGTCGGCGGTGTCGATGAAGTTGATGCCTTCGTCGAGGGCGTGGTGGATGATCCGAATGCAGTCGTCGTGGTCGCGGTTGCCAAACGCACCGAACATCATGGCGCCGAGGCAGTAGCGGCTCACTTGGATCCCGGTGCGGCCAAGCGTTGTCCTCTCCATGCGCGCGACCCTATGCCCCGTGGAACCGAAAGCCACCCGTCCGCACATGCCCGGTTACGGCATCCTGCCTGCCACCGAGGGCACCGGCCTGCTTCCGTGGTCGTGGGCGGTGACGCGTCTCACCGACTCGCACGACTACTGGGTGACGACGACGTGGCCGGACGGGCGGCCTCATCTGACCGCCGTGTGGGGGGCCTGGCTCGACGGTGCGGTGTGGTTCAGCTGCAGCGACTCGTCCCGCAAGACGAAGAACCTCGAGCGGGATCCCCGCTGCAGCATCGCCACCGACAATGCGTTCGAGCCGGTGATCGTGGACGCGACCGCCGAGCGGCTGCGGGATGCCGAGTCGATCCAGACCTTCACCGATTCCGTCAACACCAAGTACGAGACCGACTACGGCACCGACTTCTTCGGCGACAACGCCCTCTGGGCGGCCCGTCCCCACTCGGCCGTTGCCCTCGACGAAGCGGACTTCCCCGGCTCCCCGACCCGCTGGCGCTTCTGAGCGCCGAACTCCGGGGAGAAACGGGCGCTATAGCGCACGTTTCCATCCAACATTCGCTGCGGGTCAGGAGAGGTGGGCGGCGTCGTTCAGGCGGACGAGCCACCAGCGGTCGTCGGCGCGGCGCAGCTCGGTGATCGAGGTGTTGTCGACGTAACGCACGAGGGAACCGAACGGGACGCCACCGAGCACCTCGAGCGCGCACCCGACGACGCCCCCGTGGGACACGATCGCGACCGACTCGCCGTCGTGCTCCTCGACCAGCCCGAGCAGAGCCTGCTCTACCCGTTCCACGAACATCGCCACGCTCTCCGAACCGGGTGCCCGCACGCGAGCTCGGTCGTCGCCCTCGTCGAACACGCCGTAGCGGGCGTCGAACTCCTCGAATGCAAGCCCCTCGCCCTCACCGGCATGTTGCTCGCACCAGTCGCAGTGCTCGGTCGCCGTGAGCCCGTCGCCGACCGCGGGCGCAATCGTCCTCGCCGTCTCGATGGCTCGCGGCAGGATGCTCGTGTACACCGCGGTCACGTCACGCAACTCGCCTGTACGTAGCAGCCGGTCCCGCAGCTTCGCGGCCTGCTCATGGCCGAGCGTCGACAGGCCGGTGCAGGTCTCGTGACCGGACACCAACCGGTCCACCTGCGCCTGCGACTCGCCGTGCCTGATGAGAACAACCCGCGTCGACGCCATCAGTGCAGTCTCTCAGGCGAGGTTGTCGACAAACCCCTCCAATTGGCGGAGGTTGCGACATTCGAAGACGCCGTCGCAGTGGATGCCGTACTCGTTCACGATGGAATCGCCCGTGTCCCAGTAGGACCGCGGCTCGGGGTTGAGCCAGTACACGTGGCGGGCGCGGTGGCGCATCTCCTTCAGCACCCAGGCCTGCGACGCGTGATAGTTGTTCCGCGCATCGCCGAGGATCATGACGGTCGTCTTCGGCCCGACTTCCTTCCCCCACTTCGACCAGAACACCTCCAGCGCGTGCCCGTAGTCGGAGTGGCCGTCGACCCAGACGACGTCCGCCTCGGTGTTGACACGGTGCACGGCGTCGGCGATGTCCTCGACGCCGTCGAAGAACCGCGTGACTTCGTCGACACCGTCGATGAACACGAACGAGCGCACCTTCGAGAACTGCGCGCCGATCGCGTACACGAGGTGCAGCGTGAAGCGAGCGAACGCGGCGACCGATCCCGAGATGTCGGCGATCACGAAGATCTCGGGCTTCGACGGACGCGGATACTTGAACTTCGGCTCGGCCGGCACGCCGCCGTACGAGAGCGAGTGACGGACGGTGCTGCGGAAGTCGAGCGGACCCTTGCGGCCATGGCGCCGCTTGCGCGCCAGCCGCACCGCGAGCTTGCGCGTGAGCGGATAGATCGCCCGCCGCAGCGTGAACATCTCCTCACGGGACGCGTGCATGAAGTCGATGTCCTCGGGCAACGGCTTGCGCAACGTGCGCGCCATTGCTTCCACACCGCGGTCCGCGACCAGACGGCGCCTGATCTCCGCCTCGATCTCCTTGCGAAGCTGATCGATGCGGATCTCGTACTCGTCTCGCTCCAGGCGTTCCTCGAGCCCCGACATGTCGGGGACCTGCTCGCGTGTGTTCTCCATCAGCCGCTCGAGCACGCCGTCGAGGTCGAGATTGCGCAGCGTCCGGTACAGGTAATACGTGCCGCCCACCGGCCGCCCAGGCTCCATGCCCGCGTACCGCTTGACGGCTTGGCGCGCAACGGCGCGCATGAGGGCGTCGTTGCCGTTCAACAGCGATCGATAGAGCATCTCGGCGAGCTCTTCCGGCGTCATCGAGTCGCCGCCGCCAGTGCCCTGCATCCCTTCGGCGGCCTGCTCCCGGAGCTGCTCCATCAACTCGTCGATGTTGCCGATCTCCTCGTCGCCCTCGTCGCCGATGGCGTACTCCTTGCCCCGGAGCGAGAAGTAGACCTCGAACACAGTCTCGAAGGCGCGCCAGTGCTGGTTGTTCTTGACGAGCGTCGCGGCGAGCGCGTACTTGAACGCCTCCCGATCGTCGAGCGGGATGTGGCGCACCGCCGCCATCGCGTCGAGGTTCTCCGTCAGGCTGACCGGCAGTCCTGCTTCGCGTAGCTCCTGGATGAAGCCGGCCAGCAACGACAGGATCGGCGCGCCCGTCGTCGGATCGACCACATCCGCAGACCGACCGGGTTCGTCAGGCACGAGGTGCGGGCCCGCCCCGCTTCCACGCCTGGCCGTCGGACGCGAACTCCTTGACTGCCTTGGCGATGTCGCTCTGGTACTTGAGGAGGATGTTGGCGGTGGCCGCCGCCTGCTCGGCGTCGATGTTCTCGATGCCGAGCAACACCAGGGTGCGGGCCCAATCGAGCGTCTCCGAGACCGACGGTGCCTTCTTCAACTCGAGCTGACGGATCGAGCGCACGATGCGCGCCACCTGCTCGGCGAGATTCTCCGTGATGTCGGGGACCTTCGTGAGCACGATCTGCTTCTCGCGATCGAGATCCGGATAGTCGATGTGCAGGTAGAGGCACCGGCGCTTGAGCGCCTCGGACAGCTCACGAGTGTTGTTCGACGTGAGAAAGACCAGCGGGATCTGCGTCGCCGCGACCGTGCCGAGCTCGGGAACGGAGACCTGGTAGTCGGAGAGGACTTCGAGCAACAGCGCCTCGGTCTCGACTTCGACGCGGTCCACCTCGTCGATCAGGAGCACAACCGGCTGTTCGCTGCGGATGGCCTCGAGCAACGGCCGAGTGAGCAGGAAGTCCTCACCGAAGATGTCGTCCTCGATCTCGGACCACTTCGCGCCATCAGCCTCGGCCACGCGCTGCGCTTGGATGCGAAGCAGCTGCTTCTTGTAGTTCCACTCGTACAGCGCCTTCGACTCGTCGAGACCCTCGTAGCACTGCAGCCGAATGAGGCGCGCACCCGACATCTCGGCCACCGACTTGGCCAGCTGCGTCTTGCCGGTGCCAGCAGGGCCCTCGACCAGCACCGGCTTCTGCAGCCGGTCGGCCAGGTACACGATCCCCGCGATGCCCTCGTCAGCGAGGTAGTCCACCTTGCGAAGGCCTTCTCGGACCTCGGGGACTGACTCGAAGCGATAGTCCATCGATGCAGGCTACCGGGCTACTTGACCGGGCGGTCAAGGAGGTTCGGTGGTGGATCACGTGCGGATCTGGCCGCTCCCGTGGACGACGTATTTCGTCGTCGTGAGCTCGCGCAGGCCCATCGGACCACGGGCATGCAGCTTCTGCGTCGAGATGCCGATCTCGGCACCGAAACCGAACTCCTCACCGTCGACGAACCGCGTCGACGCGTTCACCAGCACGGCAGCGGCATCGACCTCGCGGCAGAACCGTTCCGCCGCGTCCAAGTCGCGGGTGACGATGGCTTCCGAATGCCCCGAGCCGAACCGCGTGATGTGCTCGATGCCCTCGTCGAGCGAATCCACCACCCGGACCGCCAGCGTCAGGTCGAGGAATTCCGTCGCGTAGTCCTCGTCGGTGGCGACGCCGGCGCCGGCGAGCAACGACCTCGCACGTTCGTCACCGCGCAACTCGACACTGTCGAGCAGGGAGGCGAGGCGCGGCAGCAGTTCGCCTGCAACTGCTTCATGCACGAGCAACGACTCGGCCGCGTTGCACACCGAGGGACGCTGCGTCTTCGCGTTGACGACGATCTCGGCCGCCATCTCGAGGTCGGCTGACGCGTCCACGTACACATGGCAGTTTCCGTCGCCGTCGATGACGTACGGCACGGTCGCGTGGTCGAGGATCGACCGGATCAGTGACGGTCCGCCGCGCGGGATCAGACAGTCGATGGACTCCCGCAAGCGCATGAACTCGATGGCCGTCTCGTGTGCGGTGTCCTCCACCAGCACCAGCCCGTCGTCGGGCAAACCGGCCTTCCGAAGCGCCTCGCGCAGCACGCGGGCGATGGCGACGTTCGACGCGATCGCGCCCGACGACCCGCGTAGGAACGCGGCATTGCCGGCCTTCAAGCACAGGCCGAACGCGTCGCTCGTCACATTCGGACGGTTCTCGTAGATGATCGCCACGACGCCGAGGGGGACCCGAACGCGCATGATGCGCAGCCCGTTCGGGCGGGTCCATCCGCCAACCACCTCGCCGACCGGATCCTCGAGTGCGGCCACCTTGCGGAGCCCGCCGGCCATGCCTTCGATGCGAGCAGGACTGAGGCGGAGGCGGTCGACGACCGTCCGCGTGACGCCGTCGCGCTCGGCCCGAGCGATGTCAGCCGCGTTGGCTTGCAGGATGTCGTCCGAGCGTTCCACGAGGAGATCGGCCGCCGTCGCCAGAGCCCCGTCCTTGGCTGCCGTCGATACGGTCGCGAGGACTCGGGACGCGGCCTTCGCCCTCCTGCCGAGTTCCGAGATGTCGCCGCTCACGGCCAAAACCCTACGGCAGGTAACTTGACGCGATGACCGGGGCCCGGGCGGCGACCATGACCGACGTCGAGGCAGTGGCGGACACGCTGGTGCGGGCGTTCGAGGACGACCCGCTCATGAAGTACCTGTTCCGGACGGACGAGGGCCGCCGCAAGAAGTCGCGCCTGTTCTTCGTGAGCGACGCGAGGCGCGCCATCGACAAGGGGAAGGGACGGGTCGACACGAACGACGACGGCGGCGCGAAAGGCGGCGCCATCTGGTTCGCCCCGGGTCAGTGGAAGACCGGCGGCACGGAGCTGCTCGGTCAGATCCCGATGCTGTTCCGCTTGGGCCGCGAGACACCGAGGGCGCTCACCGTCCTCAACCTCGTCGAGAAGGTGCACCCGAAGGAACCGCACTGGTACCTCGCCGTGCTCGGCACCGACCCCCAGTACCAGGGCAAAGGGGTTGGCTCCGCGCTCATGGCGCCGGTGTTGTCCAAATGCGACGAGGAAGGCATCCCCGTGTACCTCGAGTCCTCGAAGGAGCGGAACATCCCGTTCTACGAGCGACACGGCTTCAAGGTGACGAGCGAGCTGCAGATCAAGAACGGGCCGGCGCTCTGGCCGATGTGGCGCGACCCGCTTCCGCCCGACGGAACCTGACGTGTGAGACACGCGCTGGCGTTGCTCGCAGCTGCGAGCATGATCGTCGCCGCGATCTTCATCCGCTCGCGGATCGACGAGGACACGACACACGTGGTCTCGGGGAGCTCGAACGCGCCACCGACGGGACCGATCACCATCGCGTGCGTCACGGAGCTTGCCGACGCTTGCGACGCGATCAAGCAGGAACACCCGGGCATCAGGACCCGCGTCGAGGATGCAGCGTCGACGGCGCAGGCACTGGCAGAGAGGACCGCCGGCGTCGACGGCTGGCTGACGCTCGAACCGTGGCCCGACATCGTCAATGATCTGGCTCAGAACTCGATCTTCCAGTCCGAGACGTCGATCGCGTCGTCGCCGCTCGTCATCGCGATGGTCAGACAACGAGCGAACGTGCTGGCGTCGAACTGCCCGGACGGTGTGGTCGGCTGGAAATGTCTCGGCGACCGAGTCGGCAAGCCGTGGACCGACCTGACCGGTGGGGTGCCCGCCTGGGGAAACGTGACCGTCGGCAACCCGCCCCTCACGTCCGCCACTGGCCTTCTACTCTTCGGGAACGCGGCGACGGGCTACTTCGGGCGGACGGACATTGCGACGAACGACTTCGACGACCCGTCGTTCATGGCATGGCGCGCCAAGATGAAGACGACGTTCATGAGCGCTGATCCATTTCAGGAGTTCGTGACGCAACTCCCTGCGAAGTTCTCCGCGGTCGGCGTCACGTCGGCGGAGGAGAAGGCGAACGTCGGATCGAAGGCGGATCAAGTGATGGTCATCAACCCGAATCCCCAGGCGAGCGCGGTCGTGACGCTGGCTCCGGTCGGATCCGGAAGTCGAGCGGACCAAGTGAGCCGGCTGGCGAACAGCACGTCGCTTCACGACACGCTGGAGTTCGAAGGGTGGAACGTCGGCGACATCCCGAAGGACACGGGTCTGCCCGACCACGGCGTCCTGCTCGCGCTGAGCGGACTCAGCGGATGAGGATCACCCGCACGGTCATTCCGGTCGTGGCGGCCGTGCTCGCCTTCGCCGCATGTACGAGCTCGAAGAAGAGTGACGAGTCACCCTCCGATCCTGGTCGATGCGTCGTCGTCGACGTCGCCACCTCGCCCGAGAAGGGCGACCTGATGACGTCGCTGGCGAAGTCCTTCAACGGCACGGACAAGGCCGAGCTCGGCAAGGACTGCGTCTTCGTGCGTTCGCAGAACAAGTCGTCCGGCGCGGCCGCGCAGCTTCTGTCGTCGAACTGGGATGAGAACGTCAACGGCCCGCGTCCGGTGGTGTGGTCGCCCGCGGCGACGTCGTGGGGCCTGATCGTGAACGAGCAGCGCACGGCCGCCGGGCAGGCGCCGATCGTCCCCAAAGGCGACCCGTTCATGGTCACGCCGCTGACCATCGCGATGCCGAAGCCGATGGCAGACGCGCTCGGTTATCCCGCGAAGCCCATCGGGTGGACTGACATCTTCAACCTCGCGAAGGATCAGCAGGGATGGGGCACCTTCGGTCATCCTGAATGGGGCGCCTTCAAGCTCGGCAAGACCAACCCGAACTTCTCCACGAGCGGGCTCAATGCGTTGATCGCGCAGACCTACGCGGCGACCGGCAAGACCGCGGGACTGTCGGCGGAGGACCTCGACAATCCGACGGTCGTCGACTTCGGAGCCGCCGTCGAGTCGACCGTCGTGCACTACGGCGACACCACGCTCACCTTCCTCAACAACCTCTACCGTGCGGACCAACGCGGTCAGGCACTCACCTACGTCTCTGCTGTCGCGGTCGAGGAGAAGTCGGTCATCGACTACAACCAGGGCAACCCCGACGGCGTGTCGAGCCCCGGCGAACAACCACGGCCGCCGAGGGTCCCGCTCGTCGCCATCTATCCGAAGGAGGGGACGCTGTTCAGCGACAGCCCCTACTTCATCCTCGACGCGCCGTGGGTGACGCAACAGCAGAAGGACGCTGCGAAGGTCTTCGAAGACTTCGTGAAGGAGCCGGACAACCAGAGACAGGTTCTGTCGTACCACTTCCGTCCGGGCAATCCCGCAGTCGCGATCGGCGATCCGATCATCGCTGCCAACGGCGTCGACCCGAACCAACCCCAGACATTGCTCGAAGTGCCCCAGCCTGCCGTGCTCACGAAGCTGCTCGACAAGTGGTCGGCGCAACGCAAGAAGGCACGGGTCGCGCTCGTACTCGATGTGTCGGGGTCGATGGAAGAAAACGCCGATCCGAAGAACTCGAACGCGGGCACGAAGCTCGATCTCGCCAAACAGGCGATCGACAACGCGGTCCGGCTGTTCAGTCCCGAGGACATCGTCGAGTTCGACATCTTCTCAACCGGCCTCGGCGACGCCCAGAACCAGGACATGCTCCAGCTCGTTCCCCCAGGGCGTGTCGCTGACAACGGCGAGCAGGTGCGGAGCAAAGTGGACTCGCTGGTGCCGCAGAACGGCACACCGCTGTACGCGGTGACGGAGAACGCCTACACCACGGCAGTGAACAGCTTCGACCCCGCGCGCATCAATGCCATCGTGCTGCTGACAGATGGCAAGAACGACGACGGCCAGCCGGACGACGACGACGAGCAGTTCCAGCACCTGTTGACCACCCTCCGCTCGGGGAACGAAGGACAACTCAGCCATCCGGTGCGCGTCTTCCCGATCGCGTACGGGTCCGACGCCGACGTCGACGCGTTGAAGGCGATCGCCAACGCCAGCAACAGTGCCGAATACGACGCCAAGGACCCGACCACGATCAACCAGGTCCTCACAGCCGTGATCTCGAACTTCTAGATCGTGCATCGCGCAGGCGTCGCGCCCGTCGCGCCCGTCGGGCCCGTCGGGCCCGTCGCCTGTCGACCATCGTGCATTGACCCGTCTGGTGGACGTGTCAATGCACGACAGTCGGGTCGGGCAGTATGGCGCGGCAGGCTTCGACCAGGAGGTCGCCGTGGAGTACGAGCAGATTCGCAGCGAGCGTCAGGGCGAGGTGCAGGTGCTCACCCTGAACCGGCCCGACCGCTTGAACGCGTGGACGCCGAGGATGGCCGAAGAGCTCGCGGACGCCATCGGAGCCGCCAACCGCGACCCCGGTGTCGGGTCCGTCGTCATGACCGGCGAAGGCCGCGGCTTCTGTGCGGGCGCGGACATGGATGCGACGTTCGGCGTGCGCATCGCCGGTGGCGATCCCGGGGCCAACACCGCGGAAGGTCAGGGCGGCATGCCCGCCGGCCTGGACTGGGTGGACCTGTGCCGGCAGTCCAAGCCGTTGATCGCCGCGGTCAACGGTGCCGCGGTCGGGATCGGGATGACGATGATCTTGCCGTTCGACGTGATCCTTGCGTCGGACAATGCCCGGTTCGGGATGTTCTTCATCAAGGTCGGGCTCGTCCCGGAACTGGCGTCGACCCACTTCCTCGTGCAGCGAATGGGGTTCGGCCGGGCCAGTGAGATGTGTCTGTCCGGGCGGTTGTGGTCGGCCGGCGAGGCGATGGCCGGTGGCCTCGTCGAGCGTGTCGTCGCGCCCGACGCGCTCCTGACGGAAACGGTCGACCTGGCGTCGACGATCGCGGCCAACCCTGCGCCGCAGCTGCAGATGATCAAGCAACTCCTCACCGCCAATGCGGTGGCGGGCGACCTCCACGAAGTGCAGAAGCGGGAGAGCGAATACCTGCGCGAATGCTGGAAGACACCAGAGCACGCCGAGGCCGTCGCCGCCTTCAGCCAGAAGCGTGACCCTCACTTTCCGCCACGAGGGGCGCCAGTAGCGTGAGGTGATGCCGCGGCGATCCTTCAGGGACCGCTTCTTCACCCCGCCGGTGGCGCGTGCCATCACTTCCCCTTCCGGAATCCTGCTCGCGGGAGCCACGGCGTCGGCGGGCATCCTGGTCGGCCTGCCAGTCTTCGGCGTCGTCGCGGTCGGCGCCGCCGCCTTCGCCGCCCGTGTGGCGGTCGCCATCCCCCGCGACCAGCGCCGAGAGCGCATCGACCCGCTTGCGCTGCAGGACCCCTGGCGCCGATTCGTCAAGGAGGCACTCGACGCGCAGAAGCGGTTCGACACCGCCGTGCACGACGCGCCCACGGGCCCGATGCACGAGCGGCTCGCCGAGATCGCAGCGCGGATCGACGACGGGGTCGACGACTGCTGGCGGATCGCGCGCCAGGGCCACACGCTGTCGAAGGCCCGCAAGCGTCTCGATGCCGAGGAAGCCGCCCGTGACCTCGAGCAGATCACGAGTTCGTCCTCGTCGCCACCGGAGCAGGGCACCGCACTGGCTCAAACCGTCGAGGCTCTGCAAGCGCAGGTGAGTGCGGCGCAACGCATGGACAAGACGATCAACGAAGCACAGGACAAGCTTCGCTTGATCGACGCCCGTCTCGACGAAGCTGCAGCCCGCGCGATCGAACTGTCGGTGAACGACGGAGACGCCTCCGCGCTGACCACGTTGTCGGACGACGTCGACGGACTCGTGGGTGACCTCGAGGCGCTGCGGCAGGGCATGGAGGAGACGGCTCGCCCCGCCGCGGGAACCGCGTGAGCGACGCCCAGCGTGTGAGCGATACCCGAGAAGCCACCGACGCGCAGATCGTCCGCTCGTCGGCGGTCGTCGCGGTCGGCACCGCGCTCAGCCGCATCACCGGCCTGCTACGGACCGTCGTCCTCGCCTACGTCCTCGGTCGTGGGGCGCTCGCCGCCGCGTACAACCTCTCCAACACCACGCCCAACATCGTCTACGACCTCATCCTCGGCGGCATTCTCTCGGCGACCCTCGTTCCGGTCTTCGTCGATCGGTTCCACGACGACGATGACGCGGGCGTGAACGCGGTCGTCACGATCGTGGCCAGCGCGCTGATCGCGGTGACTGTCACCGCCGTCCTGGCCGCTCCTTGGATCTTCCGCGCCTACACGTGGGCTGCCCCCGACCAGAACGCCGCCGACCTCGAGCGCGCCGGCGTGCCCCTGCTGCGACTGTTCGCGCCGCAGATCCTGTTCTACGGACTCATGGCGCTCGGCACGGCCATCCTCAACGCGCGGCGCCGCTTCGCTGCTCCTGCGTTCGTGCCCATCCTCAACAACGTCGTCGTGTGCGCCGTGTTGCTCTACTTCGCGCACGTCGCGGGACGCGGCGCATCAGTCGAGTCCATCGTCGACAACACGACATGGTTGTGGCTCCTCGGCCTCGGGACGACCGCCGGCATCGCGCTCATGACGATCGCACTCTGGCCGTCCTTACGCGCCTCGGGCTGGCGGTTCCGGTGGCACTTCCGTCCGCGTGATCCCGCGGTGCGAAAGGTGGCCGCGCTGTCCGGGTGGACGCTCGGATACGTCATCGCCAATCAGGTCGCGCTGCTCTTCGTACTCGCGCTCGCTACCCGCGAGAGCGACAGCGCACCGACGTTCTACCTGTACGCGTTCCAGTTCTTCCAACTGCCGTACGGTCTGTTCGCAGTTTCGTTGATGACGACGATCACACCGGAGCTGGCCTCTGCTGCCAGCAACCGCGACATGGTCCGTTTTCGTGAGCGACTCTCATACGGCATCCGTTTGATCACGCTCGTCGTGCTCCCGTCCGCCGTCGGGATGATCGTCGTCGCCCGCCCGCTGATCGCCGCGTTGCTCGGTGGCGGTTTCGTGCCCGCCGCCGATGTCCTGGCCAACTTCGCGATCGGCCTGCTCGGGTTCTCGCTCTACCTGTTCCTGCTGCGTGGCTTCTACGCGCAGCAGGACACGCGGACGCCGTTCTTCCTCAACGTCCTCGAGAACGGTGTCAACGTCCTGCTCGCGTTCGCACTCGTCGGTCGGTTCGGCGTCCAAGGCCTCGCGTTCGCATACTCCGCCGCCTACATCGTCGCCGCCGCTGTCACGTTCGTCGCCCTGCGGCGCAGGGTCGGACGCCTCGAGGGCCGGCGGCTCGCCGCGACCACCGCTCGCATCGCGGCCGCCGCCGCCGTCATGGGGGTTGCGGCCTATCTCGCCTCGCGGGCCGTGGGCTCACCGACCGGTGGGGGGGCCGTGGTCCGCCTCGTCGTGGGTGTCGTGGTCGGTGTCGTGGTGTACGGCGCGTGCCTGGTGGCATTCCGGGTCGAGGAGATCGACGCTCTCCGTGATCGGTTTCGCGACCGGCGGCGACGCGGCCGGTCGATCGACGCAGTACGTGGCTAGCCTTCGCGTCCATGTTCAAGGTCATCAAGCGTTGGTGGAAGTACATGACCGCGAAGCTGTCCGGCTCGTTCAACGAGCGGGCCGATCCGAAGGTGCAGCTCGAGCAGGCGATCATCGAAGCGCAGGAGCAGCACCGCCGGTTGCGGGAGCAGGCGGCCAATGTCATCGCCAACCAGAAGCAGACCGAGATGCGTCTGAACCGCGCGATGGGTGAGCTCGAGAAGGTCAACGGCACCGCCCGTCAGGCGGTCTTCATGGCCGACGAAGCCACCAAGGGTGGTGACGCTGCCAAGGCCACCGAGTACACGCAAGCCGCAGAGGCGTTCGCCAACCGACTGATCGCGCTCGAGTCCGAAGTCGAGAACCTCAAATCGCTGTCGCTGCAGTCGACACAAGCGGCCGATCAGGCCAAGGCGGCGGTGCAGCAGAACTCGACGGCGCTGCAACAGAAGCTCTCGGAACGGCAGAAGCTCCTCGGTCAGCTCGACCAAGCGAAGATGCAGGAGCAGATGAACAAGGCGATGTCGTCGCTGTCCGAGACCGTCGGCGACGACGTGCCGACGCTCGACGAGGTTCGCCTGAAGATCGAGGCCCGCTACGCCAAGGCGAAGGGCATGTCCGAGCTCACCGACACCTCAGTCGAGAGCCGCATGCTCGAGGTCGAGCAGGCGTCGATGAACCGTCAGGCGCAGACGCGTCTGGCCGAGATCCGCGCGCAGCTCGGGATCGCGCCTGCGTCAGAGCCCGAGCCGGCCGGGCAGGTCGACGCCGCCGCGGCCACACCGGAACCGGAACCGGAGCCGCAGCCGCAGCCGCAGCCGCAACCGGAGCCGGAGACACCCGGAACGTGATGGCCGGGCCGGACGGTGGCCGGCCTGGCAGCTCGACCCGCCGGAGCGGGCCACTAGCCTCTCCCGCGGTGGAACCGCAGGGTTCCGGACGGCGCCATGTCCGGATGATCACGGCGATCGTTGCCTCCTTCGGCGCGCTGCTTCTTCTCGGGTCGATCTTCTTCGCGGCGTTCGCGCTCAGCGACTCCTCCTGGCGAACAACCGCGGTCCTGAGCCTCGCTACCGGTGCGGCCCTCCTCAGTGTCCTGCTGGTGCGGGAGATCATCCAGCGGCAACGGAGCGAGCGAGCCTTCATCCGGGCGGAGAAAGCACTGCAACCTGTCGCCTATTCCGACGAGGACGCGCCCGACGAGATCCACTTGCCGGAGGTTCTCGAAGAGCTGGTGCGCCGCGCGGCGTCGAGCCTGCGTACCCGCTGGGTCGCCGTCCTGCTGTCGGAAGAGGGCTCGGACGAGCTGCAGGTGGCAGCGGCCACGGAATCTGCCCCGAGAGTGGTCGGTACCCCCGTCGACCGGGCAGCGGTGACCGGTCCGGACGAGCGTGCTCGGCACCTCGTGCCTCTTGCGTTGGAAGGAGGCCGTACCGGCATCGTCGAGTTGGGCGCTCCGGAGAACCGCTCGTTCGACCGTGACGACTTCGCGTTGATGGCGCTCGTAGCCGATCGCATGGCCGGCGAGATCGAGCGAGCCCGCCTTGCCGACGCCGAGCGGAGATCACGCCTCGCGTCGCAGCAAGCCCGCGCCCACGTCGCGCTGATCGCCGACGTGTCGATCGTCCTCGCTCGTGTGATCGAGGACGTGCTCCCCACGCTGCGAGGCGTCGCCGAGGCGCTCGTCGACCAGTTCGGCGATCTGTGCATCATCCACCTGGCAGGACCGGACGGGCGGATCGGGCGGGTGGCGAGCAGCATCCGTCCCTCCCCCGGCGGCGGCACGGAGAGCGTCACGCCCGAGCTGTCTGGCATGGACGATGCGCTGCAACGAGTCATGGCGAACAGCCGGTCCGAGCTCACCTACGTCGATCCGACCGGTGCCCTGCGAGGCGTTGACGACGAACTGGGCCGTTTGCTGCGAGACCGAGGCATGTGCTCGTGGGTCATCGCGCCGATTCGAGTGCGCGGTCTGCCGATGGGAACGATCGTCACCGCTACGGGCACTGGTCGCCGCGGGTACCGGCCGTCCGATCAGCGTGTCGTCGAGGAGATCGCGAACCGGAGTGCCATCGCCGTCGAGCGCGCCATGCTCTATTCGGAGACGAGACAGGCCGCCATCGCGGCCGAGCGTCGAGCCGAGCAACTGTCCAGGTTGATCGAGGCCGCCATCTCCCTGAACCCTTCGTCGTCCCCCGCCGACCTGCTCGTCACGCTCGTCGACCAGGCCACGCTCGTGCTGCAAGCGCCACGAGCTCACGCGTGGCTGGATGGCGACAACGGCGTCGAAGCGGAGATCGGTGAACGCCCGGACAAGGCAGCGCGCGCCAGGAGCCCCCTCGTCGACGCCGCCGGCCACGAGGTCGGCTACCTGTCGGTCACGCGGACCGAAGACGAGCACTTCAGCGCCGGCGACGACGCGGTGCTCACCCTTCTCGCCCGACTTGCGTCTGCGGCCGTGCAGAACGCGCGCCTCTACGACGACGTACGCGTCCGGGAGCAGCGGCTCCAGGCGCTGTTCGAGGCCTCACCGCTCGCAATCCTCGAGCTCGACGTCAGCGGCATCGTGCGCGACGCCAATCTCGCGGCTCGTGCGATGTTCACCGGCAACGGAGCGGACAGCATTGAGCTCCCTCTGAGCCTTCGAGAATGCCTGCGACGCATGACGGTGAAGGCGCTCGCCGGCGATGTCGCCGAAGACGAGGTCTCCGCCGAAGGCGGACAGGGTCCCGTCGAGCTGTGGGTGTCGACTGCGCCGCTCCGCGGCCATGACGCCCTGCCGACGGGTGTCCTGGCAGTCGTGAGTGACACGACCGAACGAAAGCGGTTGGAAGAGCAACTCACCGACGCCCATCGATACGAGGCCATCGCACGGCTCGCGGGCGGTGTCGCCCACGACTTCAACAACCTGCTCACGATCATCCTCGGCTACAGCGACTTGCTCCTGCAGACCATGCCGGCCGACTCGTTCGAGCGCGACGACGTCGGCGCCATCCATCAAGCGGGACAGCACGCAGCAGTCATCACGAACCAACTGCTTACGCTCAGCCGTAATCAGGTCGTGCAACCGATTGTCGTACCGCTCCAGGAGACGTGCGAGTCGCTGATGCCGATGCTCCAGCGCCTGGCCGGCGATCAGGTGAAGGTCCACATCTCGTGCGAGACCGATGCCGCGATCCGCATCGATGCCGGTCAGCTCGAACAGGTGCTGTTCAACCTCGTGCTCAACAGCCGCGACGCCATGCCTGAAGGCGGCGACATCCGCATCCACACGGTGCAGACGGGCGCGGGCGACAACGCAGCCATCGGCATCGTGGTCGCGGACACCGGCGTGGGCATGGATGCCGAGACGCTGGCGCGCTGCCGTGAGCCGTTCTTCACGACGAAAGGTCGGCGCGGTATCGGACTGGGTTTGGGCACGGTGTCGACGATCGTCGAACGCTCAGGGGGTCGGCTCGACATCACGAGCGAGCCTGGACGGGGCACGACCATCTCGGCGTTCTTCCGTGTCGCGCACGTGACCCCCAAGGTAGAACGGGCTGCACCGCTGTCGCATCGAGCCCGGGTGCTGCTCGTCGACGACGACGTCGCCGTCCGTGGCTTCGCATACAAGGCGCTGAACGATGCCGGCTACGACGTCACGTCGGCTGAAGACGCCGAGCAGGCCCTGCGGATCGCCGGCGCCAACGGTGGCTACGACCTCATCGTGTCCGACGTCGTCCTCCCCGGGATGAACGGACTAGAGCTCGTTCGGAAGTTCGGACACCAGTGGCCGGCGACGGCGCGACTTCTCATGACGGGGTTCGCCGGGACGGACACGAAGGGCACCGATCTCGAGGACGTGCAGGTGCTCAAGAAGCCGTTCGGTGTCGACGAGCTCGCGCGCGCCGCCGACGCCGCCTTGAAGCAGCTGAAGGCCTGACCCGATCTACGGTTCGAACCTGTAACCGACCCCGCGGACCGTTTTGAGCCACCGAGGCCGGTCGGGGTCGGACTCGATCTTGCGGCGGATGCGACGCACGTGCTCGGTGACGGTCGCGGGGTCCTGCCAGTCGGCCGACGACTGCCACACCTGCGTGAGCAGCTGCTGGCGATCGAAGACCTGACGCGGCGACGTGGCCAGGAAGAGCAACAGATCGAATTCGCGCCGCGGTGAGCGCGACGAGCTGTCCGTTCACTTTCACGTCGCGCGTCCGAGGATCGATCTCGAGGTCGCCGAACGTGAGCGCGTCCGTCGCCGAGCCCGGTACAGAGTTCGGCGACAGCTGCGAGCGACGAAGCACCGACTCGATCCGCGCGCTCAGCTCCCCGGGCGAGAACGGCTTGACCATGTAGTCGTCCGCGCCTGATTTCAGGCCGAGGATCCGGTCAGCCTCGTCACCGAGAGCGGTCAGCATGATGACCGGCACGTTGCTGCGTGAGCGGATCTCCGCCAGCAGATCGATGCCGTCCACGTGCGGCATCACGACGTCCAGCAACACGAGATCGGGCTCTCGCTGGTCCACGTGCCGCAGGGCCTCACTGGCGTCGCCAGCCTCCACTACTTCGTACCCCTCGTGGCGGAGCAAACGCGACACAAGGGTCCGAACCTGCGGATCGTCGTCGATCACGAGCACCAGCGTCACGTCGTCGGCCACTCACGCCGAGCGTAATGCGCTGTTGGGCAAGGGTTGATCCCCGGTCGATGCCCCCATGTGTTGTCAGTACCAGGATTGCGGTCGATGGAAGTCCGCGATGCTCACGCCAGTACGGGTGAGATGGACTCGCACCTGCGAGTTCTCGTCGTAGGGACTGACGATTGGGCGGCGGATCGCGCGGCGGCGTCGGTTGAACAGGCCGGACTCGATGTCCTTCGGTGTCACGAGTCCGGTCAACCGGCGTTTCCGTGCAATGCATTCACTCCCGGACGCACGTGCCCGCTCGATGTCGGCTTCGACGTCGTCCTGACAGTGCGGGCCCGACCGGCGCGGGAGTCGGAACCGGGCGAAGTGGGCGTCGTGTGTGGTTTGCGCACACTCCGTCCATTGGTGGTTGCGGGCGTGACGATGGGCAACCCGTTCAACGAGGTCGCAACGGCCGTCGTGGCCGAAGGTGGCGACGCAGCAGAGGCGTGCCGGATGGCAGCACAGACACAGGCGGCGGATCTGTCGACCGAGCGGGTGGAGGTCGTCGACTTCCGCCCGGTCCGGAACTAGGTCGGCGGCCGGGAAGTGTTGGGGGCAGCGCGCCGGCGTGCCCCCGACCTCCCCGGTCAGATCGGCGGAGAGGCCCCGGTACAGAGCCGGAACGCACGGGGTGGACGATGTGATCCGGCGGGGTCGCACGGCAGACCCGGCGGGAACTGGGCCGCATTGCGGAAACAATGCGGTCCAGTTGGGTCGAAATTGTCATCGACCTTTCGCCGCAAGTGCAGACCCGCGCTTGGGATCATTCGTACACTCCGGGCATGACCTCGAGGAACGATCCCCGGGTCGTCAGCGAGTGGATCGAGGCAGTCTGGAAGCTCGGCGGGACCGACCTCCTCCTCACCGCGGACGCGCCACCCCTCGCGCGGGTTGACGGCGTCTACGGGCCGATCGCCGAGCGGGTGCTGACCCGCGACGACACGGAGATGATCGTCAAGCGGATCCTCACACCGGATCTGTACAACGCGTTCGTCGAGGCCCTCCAGGTCGACTTCTCGTTCACGTGGAAGGAGCACGCCCGCATCCGCGGCAACGCCTACGTGCAGCGGGGCACACCGGCGGTCTCGTTGCGCATCATTCCGCTGGCCATTCCCACGCTGGACGACCTCGGTCTTCCCCAGAGCGTTGCCAAGTTCGCGGAGGAACCGTCCGGACTCGTCCTGACCACGGGCCCCACCGGCGCCGGGAAGTCGACGACCCTCGCCTCGCTCATCGATCACGTGAACATGCGGCCGACAGTGCCACATCCTCACCATCGAAGACCCGATCGAGTACATGTACTCGCACAAGAAAGCGGTGGTGTCGCAGCGGGAGATCGGCACCGACGCCGACTCGTTCGAGGTGGCGCTACGGGCGGCGCTGCGAGAGGACCCGGACGTGATCCTCGTCGGCGAGATGCGAGATCTCGAGAGCATCGCGGCAACGCTGACCCTCGCCGAGACCGGGCACCTCGTGTTCGCCACCCTGCACACGAACGATACCGCGCAGGCGCTCGACCGCATCGTCGATGTGTTCCCGGCTGACCGTCGTGATCAGATCCAGGTACAGCTCTCATCGACGCTCCGAGGCGTGATCTACCAGCGCTTGATTCCCCGCATCGGCGGCGGCCTCGTGGGCGCCTACGAGATCATGGTGTGCAACAACGCCGTCAAGAACCTCGTGCGCGAGGGCAAGACGCGACAACTACGCAACGTCGTCTCGACCGGCGCGCGCCGACGGGATGCAGACGCTCGAGGCGAACCTTTCGGACCTGATCGGTCGCGGGATCATCACCGAAGAGTCCGCAGTGAGCGTGAGCCTGCACCCACGAGAGATCGTCGTATCGCAGAACGGCCACGACGCGCCGAGGCTCGACATCGAGCAGCGCAGAGCACTGCGAACCTGAGACACGATCAACTAGACATTCGCCGTGCCGAGATCGACTAGGGGACCGTCCCTCCCCTACCGCCCTCTCGCCGGTGTCGTCCCCTGTGGGCGGCGGTGGCTCCTGATACCGGGACGCCTGCAGGGCATCACCCTCTACGCGTCGGATCCGATGCTGTTCGACTCGTTCATCGAAGTACTCGACTGGCGGCCCTCGTTTGAAGTCATCGGGCTCGCCTGCCACGTGGGGCTGCCGGAAGAGCCCATCGCCGGCGGACGCAACTGTGACCGCGAGGCCCGCCGGCTACTGGGGCATCCTCGCCGAGGTGCGATCTTCTCCGCTCCGGCTCGCTCCGCACTGAAGGCGACGTCGTACGAGGAGGCCGCCGCCCTCAACGACGGCATGAGCGCACCGCAATGGGCCGTGCTCCCCAGGATCGCGGAGGTGGATGCGGCGATCGCTCCCTACTGGCAGCGCACGGTCTACGAGGTGCACCCGGACCTGAGCTTCTACCAGCTCAACGGCGACACCCCGCTGCGGTACGGGAAGCACCTGCACCGGGGTGTCGCCGAACGTCGAGCCCTGCTGTTGCGACGGGTGCCAAGCCTGGCGCCCGTGTTGGAGCGACGGGTCCGAGGGGCCCGTCGCCATCACATCGTCGATGCCGCCGCCTGCTTGTGGACTGCCCGCCGGATCGCCGGCCGTGCCGTCAACCGGGTGCCCGAGTTCCCCGAATGGGACGACATCGGCCTCCGTATGGAAATCGTGCGATAGCAGATTGCGACGTCAACCAAGCGCCGCCCTGGAGCGGGCGGCGCTTGGTCGGACGTCACGAGTTCGGTGTCTACGGATAGTTATTCGTGCAGGGGGCAATCGCGGTGATCGTGTACGACGTGCCGGTGCCGTCGGTGCTGTGAAGTGACGGTCCTGTGTCGGTCGTAAGGAGGCGTTTGGTCTGCAGTTCCGCCTTGTTGACGGCATACCGCGGTGATGTACCGGGGTCGGGGTTTGCATAGAACGCTTCCTGCGCCGTCTGGATCGTCTTGAGATCCGTGGAGCATGCGCTGCTCTGGCCCCTGTCGCCGATCCCGCCCACTGCGAACACGACGATCGCAGCCAGGATGGCCAGGATCACGATCACGACCAAGAGCTCGATGAGGGTGAAGCCCTCGTCGCCCTTCCGCCGTTGGGCCTCTCGGCCCCTGATGGTCTTCAACATCTGCTTTCCCTTCTCGCCTTTCATTGGTGTTCCGAGACACTTGCGCTTGTTTGAGTACATGAAATTCAGGTCACATCTGTCCGCCGTGGCACTTCCTCCGTTTCGATGTTCGACATGTCGATCACTTCACGTCCCAGCTGTTGTAGGTGATGTTCGGCAGCGGCCTCTGTTCGAGAAAGGCCTGGACGTCGTCGAACGACACTGACGCCGCGAGCCGTGGATTGTCGTTCACCGTCGCGTTGAGAACGACGAACCGGTCGAACGCGCCTCCCGCTGTGACGCCATCCGGAGCTCCCCCGTTGCCTGGTCGGAAGACGACAGTCCGCGCGATGATCCCGCGGTTGAAGCGGACCGGGTCATCGGGTCGGCCATTGACGTCGAGCCCACCGGTTGGGGCGTAGACCGTTCCCTGCAGATACAGCTGCGCTCCTGCCACTGTCGAGAGCACCGGGCACTGCTGCTGCGGGTCACTGGCGGTGCCCAGAGTGAGCTGCGTGCATCCGACCAGAGGTCGATATCCATTCGTCGGCATGTCGACGGTCAGATCGAGCACGATCGCGTCAACGGCTGAGAAGTACGGTCCCCCAGCGGGCGGCGCGGTGGCAGTGAAGGTGACGTTGAGGCGGGATGTCAGCGTTGGATCGTTGCGGAACTGCGGTGTGACATCCACCTGGCTCGTGCACTCCCCGAAGGGATTGCAGAAATCGCCCGCCGGAAGCGGTAGTGACTGTAAGAGAGTCGCTCCGTCCTTCACGTCCAGCGACAGTTGAATCGCCGTGTCCTCGCGGTGCACGACCCTCACCTGCGCTTGCTCGATGATCGAACCAGGGTCCTGGATCGGGAAGCCGCTGACGGTGATCTGTGCGGCCCCGCCAGCGGGAATCGGCGGCGACGCTTGAGCCTCGCCTCCGCCGACTCTCGTCGCCTGCTGCAGCGGGTTGTACGGAATATACGGAGGGTTGCTGTTGGCCGCATTCGCCGGTTCCTGCGTCAGAATCTGCGGCGGCTGTGGTGCCACGAGCGTGGGTGTCATCCCGTAGACCGCGATCTGCTGCTGATTGCTGCTGGGCTGGGGACACAACTCGACTCTCCCCGTCGAGCCGACCTGCATCCGCGAAATGGCCGCCGAAGACGAACTGCACGCCGTCGCTCGCGAACGGATCCCCCGGGGCCCTACACGCTCCGGGCAGCGTAGGCGGCTGGCCCGGCGTCCACTGATTCAGTCTTTGGGTGCCGCCGACGACTGTGGTGTTGTCGTCGACGGTCCAGACGTGCGGTCCGCTGTTGGTGAAGTCGAAGTAGTACGCGCCCGGTTGGAACCACCAAGTGGGACACCCACTAGCAGACGGCGGCGATGTGTACGTGCCGGGCAAGAAGGTCGCGACACCGTCGGCGCTGCACGCCGCTGTCGTGGTGGGCAGGACAGCCGGCGCACTGGCCGAGCGGGGCGCATAGCCCGGTGCAGTTCCTCCGCCGCCCGGATCCCCGCCCGGCTCCACGCTCGGGGTGGGGCACTGAGGGAGATTGCACGTACCGGCGGATCCGACCGGTCCGAACACTTTCATGTTCGGGACGTTGACTTGAATGAGGCCCTCGTTGCTTCCAGGGCCCGAGAAGGGCAACGCCAAGGCGGAATATGGCGGCCGGTTGGCGGCGCCTGGACCTGCGCCACTGCCGGCCTTGGGAGAGCACGACACATCCACCTGCATCGAGTTGACGAAGTCAGGGCCCGAATGGAAGCCGCACTGGTCCGGTGATTGCGGATCGGTGCCGAGTGCTCGCGTCAGGTCGCCCTGAATCCTCTCCGCTGCGGCGAGGATGCCCGCTTCAGCCGCATACCGCTCGTCGCGCTGCTGGGACAACGTCTGCGTCACGCGCAGATTGGTCGCGGCTGCGGTCAACGTCGCGGCTAGGACGAGCGCGACGAAGGTGAGAAACACGAGCGCGAGGCCGAGCACCTGACCCTCATCGCTCCGGCGACGAGCTCTCATGTCGACTGACGCCTCGTCGCCCGGAGGATGTAGTCGAAACCGGTACCGTCGGCGATGTTGGCTTGTGCGTGCGCGGTGAGTTCGGCTACGACGATGTCCGAGCCGTCACACGACGGCAGCTTCGTGTTCCCGGATCCGAAGCAGTCGACTATCGGCGGTGAGGTGTAGAGGTTGTGCGCGATCACAACGGTGGACGTCGGAGTCATTGGCATTGCGAGCACTGGTCCGCTGCAGAGGTAACGAACGAGTTGGCGCTCGCCGTCCTGGTTGATCATCCGGTAGGTCGCGACCTTGCCCTGCGAATCAGAACCGACCCACGCGAAGGTCACAATCGAGCCACCAGAGCCACAGGTCGGGAAGGGGAGAGGCGGGGTGGCCGTCCAGACCCACCTGGAACTTTGCACATCGCTCGAGAAGAAGCTGGCAGCCATCTGACTGTCGTGCGTGTTGGCCATGCGAGCGCTGGAGTCGTTGATCGACCTGGTCGAAGCGAAGAAGCTCGCGGCCAGTGCCGACATGACCACACCGGTGATCGCGATGCACACCAGGAGCTCGACCAACGTGACACCGTCGTCCCCGCGCCTCACGGCCGTCCCACCACGACTTCGAGCGACTGCGAGACGGGATGAGCCGTCTGCGACGAGGTCAGGGTCAGGCCAACCCGGGCAAGCAGGGCCGTTCCGGGACTACATGGCACGAAGGTGGACCCATCCCAGGTGTCCACGACGGGCGCGCTGCTCGTAAAACCCGCTAAGGAGAAATCTGACGGGAGATACGCCTCAGACTTCAGAGCGTCGATCGAGTACGTATCTGGCGCGCAGAGTCCGCCCGACGTGTCGAAGCCCTTCGCCTTGACCGCTTCCGCCCAGTTCCGAAGCATCGCGTCCACTTGCGCGTCCTGACGATGGGTGCTCGCGGCGATCGGTAGAAATGTTGTCCCACCGAGGAGGAACACCACGCACACGCCGAGGATCATGATGGCCGCGAGGAGCTCGGTGAACGTCAGCCCGGCGTCACCGCGAGCACGAACGGTGTGCATGTTCGACGTCACGGGGTGACGTTGACCTGGTTGTACACGCCGTACATGGCGGAGACGAGCGCGATGGCGACGAAGCCCACGAGAACGCCGACGAAGATGATGACGGCGGGCTCGAAGTAGCTCGTGAAGCGCTTGATCTTGTAGTCGAGCTCTCGGTCCAGATAGTTGGCTGCCGTCTCGAGTTGCTGGTCGAGCGAGCCCGTGTCCTCTCCGACCCGGAACATCTGCCGGATCGAGGGCGGGAACAGGTCGGTACTGTTCAGCGGCGTCGCCAGGCCCTCCCCTCGCAACATCGCATCGCGCGCCTCGCGCGATGCGTTCGCGAAAGACCGAGTTGTTGGTGGCGTCGCCCGTGACCGCGAGGGCTTCGGGCACCGGCACACCGGCGTTCATCATCGACGCGAGGATCCGGCAGAACCGCTCGACGATGGCGTGCTCGAGCAGGTCACCGAAGACAGGAACGCGCAAGAGCAACGCATCCTTCCTCGCACGACCGTTCGGGGTTCGGAAATAGACAACCGCCCCGATGACCGAGCCCACGATGATCGCGGCGATCAGCCATCCCCAATGACCCATGAAATTGGCGACCGAAAGCAGCATGCGGGTCGGGAGCGGGAGCTTGGCGTGGAAGCTATCGAAGAAGGTCTCGAATCGGGGAAGGACGAACAGCGTCAGGATGAGCACCACCACGACGGCCATCCCGAGGACGATGATGGGGTAGACGAGCGCGCTCTTCACCTTCTGACGCACGTCGATGTCACGGTCGAGGTAGTCGGCCAACTCGTCGAGAGCGACGTCGAGGTTGCCGGTGACCTCGGCCGAGCGCAGGATGCCGAGATAGAACGGCGGAAACACCTCTTCGTGACGGGACGCCGCAGCGGAGAACGTCGAACCGCTGCGCAGCATGTCCATGATGTCCTCGAGCGCAGGTTTGAAGACCTTGTCCGTCATCTCCAACGAGATGACCTCGAGGGCGTTGATGATCGGGATCCCCGCGCGGATGAAGACGCCGAGCTGGCGGCTGAAGTGCATCAGGTCGCGCGGCTTGACCCTCTTCTTCGTGATCTCGTACTGCAGGATGCTCTTCTTCTCCGCCACCTGGATGGGGAGCAGATCGCGTTCGGCGAGATGTAGGTGAACGTCGCCGAGCGTCGCGGCGTCCTGGGTGCCTGCTATGCGCGTCCCGTCGAGCGACAGCGCAGTGAAGCTGTATTTCGGCATGCGGCCCGGACCTTTCGACTTACAGCGCGTAGATCGTTCGGATGACTTCCGACAACGTGGTGACGTCCCGCTCGACGAGCCGCACCGCTTCTTCCTGAAGCGTGCGCATCCCCTGCGCAACGGCCAGGCGGCGAAGTTCCTCTTGCGTGGCCCACCCGACGACGAGACGCTTGATCTCGGGCGTGATGTGCAACAGCTCGTAGACGCCGATCCGGTCCTGATAGCCGGTGTCGGCGCAGAAGTTGCAGCCCGCTCCGTGCCAGAAGACGTCGCGCTCGGGGTCGGCGCCACCCGCCTCGACGTAGAAGGCGAGCTCTTCGGCAGTCGGCGTGTACGTGGTCTTGCAGTTGTCGCAGATCCTCCGCACGAGCCGTTGGCCCACGACGGCGAGCATCGACGAGGCAACGAGGAACGACTCGATGCCCATGTCGAGCAGCCGGTGGAGCGCGGCGACCGCGTCGGTGGCGTGCAGCGTGGACAGCACGAAGTGGCCGGTGAGCGCGGATTGCACGGCGATGCGCGCCGTTTCGGGGTCACGGCATTCGCCGACGAGGATCACGTCCGGGTCCTGACGCAAGATCGACTTGAGACCGGTCGGCGAAGTTGATGCCGACGGATTCGCTCGTCTGGATCTGGTTGATCGACGGGAACACGTACTCGACCGGGTCTTCGACCGTCATGATGTTGCGGTGGGGCTGGTTGATCTCGGCCAGCGACGCGTACAGCGTGGTGGTCTTGCCGCTCCCGGTCGGTCCGGCGCACAGCACCATGCCGAACGGTGAGCGCACGAGACGTGGAGAACGCGGTGTGCGTGTCCTCCGGCATGCCGAGCTCCCCGAGCCGGATGAGCGATCGGCTCTTGTCGAGCAGACGCAGCACGCACTTCTCGCCCCAGATGGTGGCAACGGTCGCCGTGCGGATGTCGACGTCGCGGCCGTCGACCCTCAGCGTGAACTGTCCGTCTTGCGGACGCCGGCGCTCGACGATGTTCATGCCTGCCATGATCTTGAGCCGGCTGATGAGGGCGGGCCCGATGTGGGCGGGCAAATCAAGTGCATCGTGCAGCGCGCCGTCGACGCGATAGCGAACCCGGATCGTGTTGTCCTGCGGTTCGAGGTGCACGTCGGACGCACGCTCCCGCAGCGCCTGGGTCACGATGGAGTCCACGACCCGCACGACCGGCGCTGACGCTGCGGCATCGGTCAGCGTGATGTCGTTCGCGGCGAGACTTCTCGGTCTGCCGGCGTCGAACGCGGCGACGAGTCGATCGACGTGCTCGGTCGCTCGGTACGCGGTGTCGAGCGCCCTGCGCACCTGGCTCGCCGGAGCGATCTGGAACCGGACCGGCTGGCCGAGAGCCTGGAGGACCGCCTTCCGCGCTTCCTTGGTCGGGTCGGCGAGCACGACCTCGACGCCGTCGTCGTCGGCGGTGAGCGGAACTGCTTGCGCCGCGCGGGCGACGTGCTCCGGGAGGAGCGCCGTGGTGCCGGCGTCGAGTTGTACGTGTGCCAGGTCGGCCAGCGGGATCCCCAACTGCTCCGATAGGGCTCTCGCCAGCGCCGCATCGCTGATGAGTCCCCGCTCGATGAGCAGCTGACCGAGCCGCCCCCCGCTGGCCGCCTGGTCCGCCAAGGCCTGCCCCAGGCTCGATTCGTCGACCGCGTCGAGGCGGATGAGGATCTCGCCTAGGTAGGGCTTGTCGGCGTCTCGTTCGATCGGTGAGGCCGGAACGACCGGTTCCACGCTCGTCCCCTTCTCGGAAAGGCCGGGCGTGTTCTTGCCAGCGCCGGCGCTACGCGCGCCGTGTGAGGGCTTTCTTCGGCGCAGCACTCGTCCTGCCACCTCCACGATGTTGGCCGCGCGCACCCACTCTCGAGCCAACCGCTTGTCAACGCTTACCCAATGAAATCCGACGATTCACCCGAGAGTGTTCAGACTCTCACGAAGCGTGACATCACGCTGGCGGCCGCCCGTCGCCGGAAGCGTCAGGGTACACGGTGCGCCACCGGCCGACGTGGTCAGGGCTGTTGTCGCCGCGGAGCGCCCGAGTTCCGTCGTCCGGAATCGGACGCCCGGGCGTGAGCGTCAGCGGGAGCACGCCCGCCCAGTGCTCGAGCCCGAGGTCGGCATCGTCCTCGATGGGCGGACCGGTGCGGACCTTGGCCGACACCTCGTCGATCGGCAGTCTGAGGACCAGCGTCGCTCGCAGCTCCTCCGCAGTTGGCGGTCTGGTGCCACCGCTGCGCCCCGGGACCAGGTGTTCGAGGATGGCCATCATTGCGGCGCGCTTGTCGTGCTCCGCCCGCACGGCCTCGGCCGCCCCGAACAGCATCACGGACCGGTAGTTCATCGAGTGGTGGAACGCGGAGCGCGACAACACGAGGCCGTCGAGCAACGTCACCGTGATGCATGCCTCGGCGCCGGCAGCCAGTGAACGCAGGGCGAAGTTGCCACTCGCTCCGTGGACGTAGACGTGATCGCCGATGCGAGCGAACGCGGTCGGCACGACCCATGGCCGCCCTTCGACGGCGAATCCCACGTGACACAGCAATGCCTCGTCGAGGATCGCATCGACGGTGGCTCGGTCGTAGCGGCCACGCTCGGCCTTGCGGCGAACTCTCGTGCGTTCCGTCGGCGCGGTGGCGGATGGCATCCGTGCATCGTGGCCGATGTGTTTCGACGGCACGGCATGCTTTCCTTGAAATCTCGCTCATATCTGTTGCGGACCGAACATCAGTTCGATAGCATGGCGGGATGGATGTCCTGCTGGGGCGGGCGATCGATGAGGTGGCGGCTATTGATCCGTCGACGCTGTCGGCGACGGAGCTACAAGACCTGGTGATCGAACTGATTCGGGAGGAGTCCCGATTCGCAGCCGCCAGGGCGGCATTGGTTGCAGCGTGGGACGCGCAGCGTCAGTGGGCCGACAACGGCTCGAAGGCTGCGGTCGCGCGCCTGATGCTCGACGCACGCGTCTCGGCTCGTACCGCGAAGCGAGAGCTGTTCCGAGCGCGGCGGCTGCGAACGATGCCGTGCACGTCTGCCGCGTTGGCAGAGGGCAAGCTCCCGATCGATCACGCAGACCTGCTGATGCGGGTCAATCAGCCCGAGATCGCCCATCTCTTCGCACGGGATGAGGTGCTACTGGTGGACCAGATCAAGCTGATGCGACATCCCGCGGCCCAGCGGTGCACACGGTACTGGCGCAGCCTCGCGGAAGACGAAGTGGGCAAGGAGCCATCGGACCGAGATCGCGACGGGCGCCACTTCAGCGCCGTCCGCACGTTCAGAGGCCGGGTCGTGTTCGACGGCATGCTCGATCCCATCGCCGGCACCGCGGTGCTCAATGAGCTGCAGCGGCTCGAGCAGCGCATGTTCGTCCAAGACTGGGCCGACGCCCGCGCCGAGCACGGTGACCGAGCGACGGCGTCAGACCTGCGCCGCACGTCCGACCAACGACGGGCCGACGCGCTGGAGCAGATGGCCCGCCGGTCCGCCGCGATGGACCCGCAGGCCGTGATGCCACGACCGCTCTTCACCGTCCTCGTCGGGTACGACGGGTTCTCGAAGATCTGCGAGCTCAGCGACGGCACCGTCGTCACGCCTGGCCAGCTCGTGCGCCACCTCGGGGATGCCGACATCGAACGCGTCGTGTTCGAGGGACCCTCACGGGTCATCGATGTCGGTGTTCGGCGACGCTTCTTCACGGGCGCGCTGCGCCGGGCCATCGAGGTTCGTGATCGGCAATGCACCCATCCGTCCGGGTGCGACGTGCCTGCGGAGCAGTGTGAGGTCGACCACATCCAGCCCTACAGCCGAGGCGGGCTCACGACGCAGGCCAACGGACGTTGCCGGTGCAGCGTGCACAACCGGCAACGGAGCAACCGGCCCGACGCGCCTGACGACGGGTAGCGGGCTGCCTTACGGGAGCACCACGAGGTCGTCGCGGTGGACGACTTCGTGCACGACACCCTCGGGAAGGTCGGCGGTGTGGCGGCCGGCGATGGAGCTGAGCATGTCTGACCCGACGCGCACGAGTCCCTTGGCGAAGACCTTGTGGTCCGGGCCGGCGAGCTCGACTGCCTCGTCAGCAGAGAACCGTCCTTCGACCGCGACCACGCCGGCGGGCAGCAGCGACCGGCCGCGCTCGCACAGGGCACGGCGGGCGCCGTCGTCGACCACGACCGTGCCACGGGCATCGACTGCGAACGCGATCCACAACTTGCGGGCGGGCAGTCGCCGATCGTGAGGCAGCACGACAGTGCCGACGCCTGCTTCACCGGCGACAGCCGCTCGCAACACACCCGGCCGGTCGGCGCCGGCGATGACCACGCGGACACCGGACCAGGCCGCGATCTTGGCGGCGGCGATCTTCGACGCCATGCCGCCGCTCCCATGGATCGTTCCGGCGCCGCCCGCGACCGATTCCAGCGACTGGTCGACTTCGACGATCTCTTCGATGAGTGAGGCGGACGGATCGAGCCGGGGGTCTGCGGTCAGCAAGCCGGGTGCGTCGGTGAGCATCACGAGCACCGAAGCGTCGATCAGGTGCGCGACGAGCGCCGCGAGGCGGTCGTTGTCGCCGAAGCGGATCTCGTCGTCGGCGATGGCATCGTTTTCGTTGACCACGGGAACGACGCCGAGGTCGAGCAGGCGCAGGATCGTCCCACGTGCATGCAGGTACTGCTGGCGGATACCGAAGTCGAGCGGCGCGAGCAGCACCTGGCCGGACACGACTCCGAGGTCGGCGAAGGCGCGGTCGTACACCCGCATGAGCCGGCTCTGACCGACGGCTGAGACCGCCTGCAACGTCTGTGCGTCGCGCGGTCGGGCGCGGCCGTGCAGCTGTAGGGCTGGAAGACCCGCCGCGATCGCGCCGGAGGTGACTGCGACAACACGGTGGCCCTCGTCGCGGAGGGCGGCGACTTCCTTGCAGAACGAGGCGACCGCGTCCTCGCGGATCTCGCCATGCGTGTCGGTGATCGACGACGTGCCGATCTTGCACACGATCCTCACGACGTGAGCACCTGGTCGTCGGGCCCGTACTCGAAGGTGAACGATCCGATGCGCACGAGATCGCCCTCGGCTGCTCCGGCGCGGCCCAGCGCCCGGTCGACCCCGAGGGACTTGAGCCTGCCTTCCGCGTACGCCAGCGCCTCGGGATTGGTGAGGTCGGACAGTGCGACGGCGCGTTCGGCTTGGCGGCCGACCACGCGCCATCCGCCGCCCTCGCCGTCGACCGCTTCGATGCGGAAGCCTTCGGCCACGGGACGGTGTACGACGAACGCCTCCGGCTTTGGGATCGCGGCACGGGCTTCGCTCACGAGTTGCGCCAGACGTCCTGTGAGCGCGCTCACGTTGTCGCCGGTGACGGCGGAGACGGACAGCTCGACCGCATCGGCTGGTTCCGGAGGCTCGCCGATGTCGGCACGCGAACCGACGATGATGCGGGGCCGCGCCAGCAGATCCGGTTGGTGACGCTCGAGCTCCTGGAGCAGGATCCGCACCTGTTCGGTGGGCTCCGGCGCGCCGGACGTCTGCCATGCGAGGTCCGCGAGGACGCACAGCACGCGGGCGCGCTCGACGTGGCGAAGGAACTGATGCCCGAGCCCTCGTCCTTCGCTCGCGCCCTCGATGAGGCCGGGTACGTCGGCGACGACGTATTCCATGTCCCCGATACGAACGACGCCGAGGTTCGGTTCGAGCGTGGTGAACGGGTAGTCGGCGATCTTCGGCTTCGCGGCAGACATGACAGAGATCAGGGTCGACTTCCCGACGTTCGGGAACCCGACCAGCGCGACATCGGCGACGAGCTTCAGCTCGAGCCGCAGCCAACGTTCCTCGCCGAGTTCGCCTTGTTCCGCGAATGACGGCGCCGCGCCTTCGGTTCGACAGGAATCGCGCGTTTCCTCGACCGCCCCGCCCGCCCTCCGCGGCGAGGAATCGGTCGCCTTCGTGGACGAGGTCGGCGAGCACCGTTCCCGACTGGTCGCGCACGACCGTCCCTTCGGGGACCTGGACCACCGTGTCGTCGCCCCGCGCCCCATGCCGACGCTTGCCCTGGCCGTGGACGCCGTCGGCTGCGCGCCGATGCGGATGGTCCCGATATCCGAGCAGTGATGCGACATTGCGGTCCGCGACGAGCCAAACGTCGCCGCCCGCGCCGCCGTCGCCTCCGTCCGGACCACCCTTCGGCACGTGTGCCTCCCGGCGGAACGCCACGCATCCCGCACCGCCGTCTCCCCCCTTGACGTGGATGTTCGCCTCGTCGACGAAGCCGGACACCCGCTCAGGTTAGGAGGACGCACTCGAATTCTCGGAAAAGCGCTTCAGTCAGGCCCGTCCGGCGCCGAAAGCAATCCGTGGGTGAAGCGCGTGCAACCTCTGGTGTCCGGAGCCGCCGGCGGGCTCGAAGCGACGACGGTGCAGCGCTGGTCGAGTTCGCGCTCGTTCTGCCGATCCTGATGATGCTCCTCCTCGGCATGGTCACCGGTGGCATGGCCTACAACAAGAAGCTCGCCATCACGAACGGCGTCCGCGAGGGATCGCGGTACGGAGCAACGTTGCCAGTGCCCTCGACGTGCGCTTCGGGGCCTCTCCTCAACTGCTGGTTGACGCAGGTTGCCGACGTCACGCAATCGGCGAGCGAAGGTGAACTTGCGTCGACCGCACCCGCGATGAACATCTGCGTCGCCTACGTGTACCCCGCCGGCACAACCGGCTCGAACGACGTGACGAAGTCGTTGACCCGAACCGCGTCGGGCGACAGCTTCGGGAACACAGACTGCGGCATCTCCGACGGCCGGCCAACCAGCGAGCGCCGCGTCCAGGTCACCGGAAGCCGGCAGGGCGAGATCCAGTTCCTCGTCACGACGATGACGCCGACGTTGTCGAGCCAGGCGATCACAAAGTTCGAGGCAACGCAATGAACGACCGGCGCGACCGAGGATCCGTGATCCCGTTGGTGGCTCTGTGCATGGTAGGGCTGCTCGTCATCGTCGCTCTCGTGATCGACCTGGGGGCGACGAGGAGCCAGCGCCGCGATTCGCGTACCGCGACTGATGCGGGTGCCACGGCGGGAGCGGTGGCCATGGGCACGCCCGGGAGCAACGCGTGTATGGACGCGCTGGCGTACACGTTCAAGGATCTGGGCGGGACGCAGCCGACGAGCGTGCAGACCTCGACGGCGTGCGCGCCGCTGGCCTCTGCGTGTGTCGCCACCAATGCTCGCACGGCGCCGCTATCGCTGAACGGCGTCACCGTCCGGGTCACGAACCCGGTGCCGGACGGCAATCCCCTGATGGACGCCACGTCGCTGGGTTCCGGTGTGTCGCAGCCGATCAACCCGACCGTGGACGGTGCAGCTTGCCACCGGGTCGGCGTCGAGGTCACACGTTCGCAGCCGGCGTTCTTCCGAGGCGTCCTCGGCGGCAGCCCGAGCACGTACACCGTCCACAGCGTCGCTCGGTACGATCCGCGGCTCCGCAACCCCACCATCCCGCCTTCTCTCGTGGCGCTCAACCAGCACACGTGCGCTGCGATCGATGCGGGCAACAACGGCAACATCGTTCTGGTTGGCAACACCCTCGGGCCCGGCATCGCGGCCAGTGACTCGGATGGAACCGCTCAGGGCGGTTGCTCGGGTACGAACGCGATCCTCGGCAGCAAGAACGCGGCACACCTTTTCGCGGAGTCAATGGGGTCCGCTATGCCCGGGCAGCTCGTGTGGTATGCCGCGCCGGCCACCGCCGGGTACAACAACGGAGGGAGCACATTCCAAGGGGTGCCCGCGGTGTACTCCCCGGGGTCGCCGTACAACTACGTCGGCCAGCTGTCCGCTGGATCGGAGCGGATCACGCGATCACCAGCCGACAAGCGCTACCACTGCACGAACGTGCCGACCTCGGTTCAGCCGATGTGCACCACACCCGACCCGATCTCGGCGCTGCAGACGTTGTCGAACAACTCGAAGACTTCCGCACCGAGCGGGTTCACGACATACACGGGAGCCTGCGACACCACGACCGGCGCCATCACGTTTCCGAGCGGGAATGTCTGGGTCAACTGCCCAGAGTTCATCGTGAAGGGCTACCCGTTGTCGATCCCGGGCGGTGGCACGATCATCTTCAACGGCTCGTTGACCGTCGACGCCGGCGGCACGCTGCTGTCGAACACGTCGGGCTCCACGGATGCGAACGGCTACCCGGTCCCGTCGGACAGTTCGCGGCAGACCACCCTGATCATCAACGACGTCGCGAACTCCGACTGTTCGACTTCGAACAAGGTGTGCGCGTTCGACATGAAGTCGAACTCCTCGGCGCTCTACCTGGCACAGACGACCATGTTCAGCCGGGGCGGTTTCAGGCTGCAGTCCGCGACGCAGTTCCGCTGGACGCCTCCGTCGGCCGGCAATCTGAAGAGCCTCATGTACTGGAGCGAGTCACCTCAGGCGTTCTCCATCCAAGGAGGCCCTCAGATCCACGCCAAGGGAGTCGTGTTCCAGGGCAACGGTCAGGCCATCGGTGGCGGCGGTGGAACGATCGACCTGACGAACGTGCAGCTGTGGGTGGACACCATCGCGACGAACGGCTCGACCACGGTCATCCTCAAGGCCGACCCGGAGAACTCCATTCCGGCCTTCGGCGGCGCCTCCAAGCTGATTCGCTGACCCCCCGGGCGGGAACCGGCTTAGCCGGGGATGACGTCAACCACTCGTCGTCCCCGGCGCTGGCCGAACTTCACCGCCCCCGAGGTGGTGGCGAAGAGCGTGTCGTCACTGCCCCGCCCGACGTTCTCGCCGGGATGGAAGCGGGTGCCGCGCTGGCGGACGATGATGCTCCCGGAGTGCACGGTCGTGCCGTCGTAGACCTTGATGCCGAGGCGCTGCGCGTGGGAGTCCCGGCCGTTGCGGGTCGAGCCGCCGCCCTTGGTCTTCGACATTACGGTCTCCTACTTCTCGGCGGATGCACCGGCCGTGATGCCGGTGATCTCGATCGTGTCGTACTTCTGGCGGTGGCCCCAGCGCTTCCCTGAGTTGGTCTTGTTCTTGTACGTGAAGCCGGTGATCTTGGGGCCTTTCGTCTCCGCAACGACCCTCGCGGTCACAGCTGCACCGGAAAGCTCGTCGGGCGTCGACAAAACGGAGTCGCCATCGACTACGAGGACGGGCGTCAGCGTGACGTCGTCACCGACCGCGACACCGAGGCGCTCGACGTCGACGCGCTCGCCTTCGGCCACACGGGTCTGCTTCCCGCCGGTCTTGATCACCGCATACATCGAGGGTCGATCCTACCGGTCCTCGAACTCCGGGGAGAAACGGGCGCCAGAGCGCCCGTTTCCATCCAACATTCGCAGTCAATCGTTGTCGAGGAGGTCGACGTCGAAGAGGACGCCGCGGCCGTCGCAGTGGGGGCACAGGTGCGAGAAGGACTCGAGGAGGCCCTCGCCGATGCGCTTGCGGGTCATCTCGACCAAGCCGAGCTCGGAGATGTCGAACACCTGCGTCCGGGTCTTGTCGCGAGCGAGGGAATCGCGGAAGACCTTGATGACCTCGTCGCGGTTCTCGCGGATCTCCATGTCGATGAAGTCGACGACGATGATGCCGCCGATGTCCCGCAGCCGGAGCTGGCGGGCGACTTCGACCGCAGCCTCTAGGTTGTTGCGGAAAACCGTCTCTTCGAGGCTCGACGTGCCGACGTTCTTGCCGGTGTTGACGTCGATCACGGTGAGCGCCTCGGTGTGCTCGATGATGAGCGAGCCGCCCGAGGGGAGCCACACCTTGCGGTCGAGTCCCTTGTGCAGTTGCTCGTGCACGTGGAACCGCTCGAACATCGGCAATGGCTCGGTCGCCGGGTCGTAGTGCTCGACTCGATCGGCCAGGACGGGCGAGATCGAAGCGACGTAGTCGCGGACCTCCTCGAACAGCTGCGGATCGTCGATGACGACGCCGCGGTACTCGCGGTTGAACTCCTCACGGATCACGCGCACCGCCATGTCGGGCTCCCGGTACAAGAGCGCCGGCGCCTGCGAGCGCTTCGCCATCGAGTCGATCTGCTCCCATTGCCGCAGGAGGCGCACGACGTCGCGTTCGATCTCCTCTGATGTGACCCGTTCCGCCGCGGTCCGCACGATCACGCCGTGCTCCTTCGGCTTGACCTTGTCGAGAATCGCCCGCAGCCGCTTGCGCTCGTCGTCCGGCAGCCGCTTCGAGATGCCGTACGTCGACGAGTTGGGGATGAGGACGACGAATCGACCGGGCAGCGACACCTCTTGGGTGAGGCGCGCGCCCTTGGCCCCGATCGGGTTCTTCGTGACCTGGCAGATGATGGTCTGCCTCGGCCGCAGCAGGTCTTCGATACGAGGCTGCGACGTTCGCTCCTCGACGTCTTCGGGGTCGTACTGCACGTCACCTCGGTAGAGAACTGCGTTCTTCGGCGTCCCGATGTCGACGAACGCAGCCTCCATACCGGGCAGGACGTTCTGCACCTTGCCGAGATAGATGTTCCCGTGGATCTGGAAGACATCGTCCGCGGGGCGGGAGACGTAATGCTCGATCAGCGCTCGTCCCTCGAGCACGGCGATCTGCGCGACGCGCCCGCTGTCGGGGTCGCCGGACACGGCGGGCTGCACATGGACGCACATGAAGTAGCGGCCGACGGGACGGCCCTTGCGCTCACGGCCTCGCCGCGTCTCGAGCACGTCGTCGCCGAGCTCGAGCGGTGCGTCGTCGGTGAGCACCGGCCGCACCGGCGTCGTCGGACCAGCGCCACGACCTCGGCCACCGCGACGGCGCCGGCGCTTCGTGCCACTCCCGTCACCTGTGCCGTCACCAGCCGGGGGCCCGTCAGACGGCTGCGCACTCGCCGGCGCCGGACGGGTGTCGCCAATCCGCGGCTTGCGCACCAGTGCCCGCTCGGCCGCTTCGACCGACGGGCGGCCTTCGTTCGCCCGTTCGGGGAGCTCAGGTCGGTCGTCGTCAGTGCCGGCCTCGACGGGGGCGGTGCGAGTTCGTTTGCGATTCCGTCCGCCCGCGCGAACCGCGCCGGCGGCGTGACCTTTGCGGGCCAGATCCGTCCGGCTGGTGGTCGGGTGAATCAGGTTCGGTGATCGGGCGGTCTTCCTGCGGAGGCTCGCGCCGCGCAGGCGCACCCTCTGCCAGGGGTTCGGACATGGATGGGGTCCCTTCTCATGACGCACGCGCCTGGGCGTGCGGCGTCGACGTCGCGTCGAGCGGGAGCGGGAGCGGAAGCGGCTCCTCGCGCGCGCGCCGTCGATCGACAGCCATTGATGCATTCGCATGACGCGACCTTCCTCGAGATCGCCGTTGCCGCGCGCGCCAGCGCAGCAACGAGTTCGGACGGTCGCAGGCCCCGAGGCTGGGTGGCCAGATCGGCCACCACCTCGGCGTCACCGGAGATGTCGAGGGCCACGATGGCAGGTCGCACATCGTCGGTCACCTGCTGCCCCTTGCGTTCGCGGGTGACGACGATCGAGTCCGCCGCGAGGACGTCGTCGACCCGCTCGGCCAGTTGGCGACAGCCGTGGCCCTGGATCCCGATCCGCCACGTGCAGCTGGCGACGGCCTGCTGCAGCGACGGTGTACCGGGCGCGATCTCGGCCGCCGCCTGCACATCCAAACCGATGGGCAGGCCCGGATCGAGCCGGGTGATGAGCGCACCGGCGTCGAGTGGGTCGCCGAGTGGCTCGGTGACCTCGACGTCGAGGTACTCGCCGAGCGATTCGTGGCCGTTCGACAGCGCCAGCCCGAAGCTCAGCTTGGGATGAGGGGAGAACCCCTCGCTGTACGCCACCGGGATGGTGGCTCGTCGCAACGCCCGCTCCCAGAGGCGTGCGACGTCACGATGGCTGGTGAAGCGGATCTTCCCCAGCTTCGAGAACCGGATGCGATACCGCCGATGCCCGGCCGTACCGCAGCGCTCGGTCATCGGACGAACACCAGCTGGCCGGTGCCTTGGGAGCCGCCGGCGGGCGGCGTGGCCGAGGCAACGATGTGCTCGATGCCGTAGCCGGTACATGCCCCGCAGTCGTAGCACGGCGTCCACCGGCAATCGGGGAGGCCGACCTCGGCGAGGGCGTCGCGCCAGTCCTGCCACAGGAAGTCCTTGTGCAAGCCGGCAGAGATGTGGTCCCACGGCAGGACCTCGTCCTCCGTCCGATGGCGGTGCACGTACCAGTCCATCGACAGCCCGTGCTCTGTCATCGCGTCTTCCCAATGGCGGACGTCGAAGTGCTCGGACCACTCCTGGAACACGCCGCCGCGGCGCCACACCGTCTCGATCACCGGGCCGAGGCGGCGATCACCGCGCGACGCCAGCCCTTCGACCCACGTCGCCTTCGGGTCGTGCCACTTGAGCTGGACACTGCGGTCGCGATCGCAGCGCGTCGCGCAGCAGGCCAACCTTGCGGCTGAGCTCGGCGACGGTGTTCTGGCCGAACCACTGGAACGGCGTGAACGGCTTCGGCACGAATCCGCCGACGGACACGGTGACCGACGCGCTCTTGTGATAGCGACGGCCGATCTCGACGCACCTGCGCGCCAGGGCCGCGATGCCGAGCGTGTCCTCGTCGGTCTCGGTCGGAAGACCGGTGAGGAAGTACAGCTTCATGCGCCGCCAGCCCTGCGAGTAGGCGGACTCGACGGCGCCGAAGAGGTCGTCCTCGGTGATCAGCTTGTTGATGACCTGACGCATCCGCCACGTTCCCGCTTCTGGCGCGAACGTCAGACCGGTACGTCGCGCTCGTTGGATCTGCGCGGCGATCCCGACCGTGAACGCGTCGACCCGCAGGCTCGGCAAGCTCACACTGACGCAGCCGCCGTCGGTGTCGTTCACGGTGTCGCGCACGACGTCTTCGATGCCGGAGAAGTCGGCCGTCGAGAGCGAGGTCAGCGCGACCTCGTCGTAACCCGTACGGCGCAAGCCCGACGAGATCATGTGCCGCACCTGGTCGGCAGGACGCTCCCGCACGGGACGGGTGATCATCCCGGCCTGGCAGAAGCGGCAGCCTCGCGTGCAGCCCCGGAACACCTCGACGTTGAGGCGGTCGTGCACGACCTCGGTGACCGGCACCAGCTGTTCCTTCGGGTACGGCCACTCGGCGAGATCGGCGATCGTGCGCTTCTCGACGCGGGACGGCACGCCCGCGAGGCGGGGCGTCACCTCGGCGATCCGTCCGTCGTCGAAGTAGCGGACGTCGTACATGGAAGGCACGTAGACGCCGGGAATCCGCGCCAGGTCCAACAGCACCTGCTCACGATCGAGGCGGCCGGCGAGCTTCCAAGCCCGGACAACGTCGGTGATCTCCGAGACGACTTCTTCACCGTCACCGAGCACCACGAAGTCGAGGAAGTCCGCCAGCGGCTCCGGGTTGTACGTGCAATGCCCGCCAGCACACACCAGCGAGTTGCCGGGCCGGCGTGCGGCTGACCGCACTGGTAGGCCGGCGAGGTCGATGCAGTTGAGCACGTTCGTGTACACGAGCTCCGCCGACAGGTTGAAGGCGAGGATGTCGAACTCGCCGGCGGGACGGTGCGTGTCGACGGAGAACAGTGGGAGACCGTGCTCGCGCAGCAGGGCGTCGAGGTCCGTCCACGGCGCGTAGGCACGCTCCGCCACGGCATCGGGCCGCTCGTTGAGGATCTCGTAGAGGATCTGCAGGCCCTGGTTGGGTAAGCCGATCTCATACGTGTCGGGGTAGGTGAGCAGCCACGACACCCGGTCTGGACGGTGGTCTGGGGATTGTGCGCCCTGCTCGCAGCCGATGTAGCGGGCAGGCTTGGCCACCCGCGGCAGGAGCGCCTCGAGCGCGGGCCAAATCGAGGTCATGACGTCGTAAAGACTACTTGCACGCAGGAACGCTCAGACGACGGCCGAGCAAGGCGCCCAGCTAAGCGAAGCGTCGCATGTGGACGTTGAGGACCAGGCCGATGGCGGCGAACTCGGCGATCGTCGCCGAGCCCCCGTAGGACACGAACGGGAGCGGGATGCCGGTGACCGGCATGATGCCCATCGTCATCCCGACGTTCTCGAAGATCTGGACCATCAGCATGACCATGACGCCAACGCAGACAAGCATGCCGAACTCGTCGCGGGCGAGTTGCGCCGTCCTCCAGATGCGCCAGACGATGATGCAGAACAACGTCAACAGCGTGCCGGCCCCCGCGAAGCCGAGCTGCTCACCGACTGCTGTGAAGATGAAGTCGGTGTGCTGTTCCGGCACGTTGCCCAGCCGGGTCTGACTGCCCTCGAACAGTCCCTCGCCCAGCGCCCCACCTGCGCCGATCGCCGTCTTCGACTGGTCGACGTTGTACTTCGCCTGCGCGAGAGCCGGGTTGTCCTTCGTCGACTGGTTCTCGGCGAGGAACGAGGTGAGGCGGGCGGTCTGGTACTCCTTCAGCACGTTCGAATGAAGCGCGAATCCCGCAACGAGGATCACAACCAGCGCGAGCACGGCCAGGTGCCGTCCCTTGGCGCCCGCGACCAGCAACACCCCCGCGGTGACGGCCGTCATCACCAGTGCGGTGCCGAGGTCGGGCTGCAACATGATCAGGCCGAGAGGCAGTCCGGCGATGACGAGGAGCACGCAGAGCCGGCGCAGGTCGATGTCGCCGCGGAACTGTGCGGCCGCCGCGGCCAGGGCGATGATCAGCGCCACCTTCGCGAGCTCGGATGGTTGCAGCTGGAAGCCCGCGAACTCGAACCAGGACTGCGCGCCTTTGGTCTTGGACCCGACAGGTGACACGACGAGCGCAAGCAGACCGCACGCACCGAAGTAGATGAACAGCGACCAGTCACGGAACACCCGGTAGTCCACCAGGGTCGCGACGGCGAGCACGACCAAGCCGATGCCGACGTAGAGGCCCTGCTTCTGGAAGAACGTCATCGAGTACGGCGGTGTCGGACCGCGAGTCGCGCTGTACACCATCAACGAGCCCAGGCAGGCGATCGCGACGACACAGCCGACCAGCACGAGGTCGAGATGCCGCCACGCCGCGGTGGGATTGCGGCGCAGCGTGCTGGCCGGGCTCTTCGGCAAGACCACCTTGGGAATGGCGGAGACAGCCATCAGTCCGGAGCTCCGTTCGCGTTGTCGACCAGGCCGGGCGCCGGCGACGACAGCACACCGCCGGGTCCGACGACGGGCGCCTGCGCCGGATCGGCGAGTGACTGCAGCACGCGGCGGATCACCGGCGCGGCTGCCGTAGCGCCGAACCCTGACTCCTCGAGCACCGCCGAGCCGACGAACTGCGCTGCTTCTGCCGGTGCCATGCCGACGAACAGCGCGGTGTCGGTCTTGCCTTCGACCTGGGCCGTGCCCGTCTTCCCCGCCACCGCCCAGCCGGGGAAGTCGCGGAACGCGCCGTATGCCGTTCCCTCGGGCGAGTTCACGGCGCCGGTGAACCCCTCCATCAACGGATCACGGACCTCGGGCGGCAGCTGCACCTGGTGCAACACCCGCGGCCCGAACGTGGCGACGACTTGTCCCGCCTGTGTCTGGATCTTGGTTGCGATGTTCGGCGAGTAGAGGGTCCCGCCGTTGGCAACCGACGCGTACGCATTTGCAAGTTGCAGCGGCGTCACCGCGACGACGTTCTGGCCGATGGCGAGTTGGATGTTGTTGCCCGTGTACCAGTCGCCGTTCGGATACTCCTCTGGGTACTTCTGGTGGATCGCCTTCAGGGTGTCGGGCGTGTACACGAAACCGGTCTGCTCACCCGGCAACGGGATGCCGGTCAGGGATCCGAGCCCGAGATCCTGCGCCGTCGCCTGGATGGGATCGCCGTACGTGGACCGCTGCGACCAGAACTGTGAACCCAGCGAGTAGAAGTAGAAGTCGCTCGACACGGTCAATCCGCGCCGCAAGCTCACCGACCCGTGCCCGGAGCCTCCTGAGTTCTTGAACACACATTGCTCACCGGAACATCCGGGGACGTGGAAGGTGCCCGTGTCGTTGACCGTCGTACTCGGTGTGATGGCGCCGGTGCGCAGCCCGGCGAGCGCAGTCACGAGTTTGAACGTCGATCCGGGCGCGTACTGGCCTTGTAGCGCGCGGTTGCTGAGCGGGAAGAAGTTGTTCGGATCGTTCAGCTGTGCCCAACGATCACTCGGGATGGGCTTGGTGAACTCCGACGGGTCGTAGTCCGGGAACGACGCCATCGCGATGACCTGACCGTTGTTCGGATCGACGACGACGGACGCGCCGGCCGGAGCCGCGTTGTAGCTGCCGTCCCTGTTGCGGCGGTCGTGCGCGTTGACGAGCTCGTCCCGGAGCGACTGCTCGGTGATGGCCTGCACATTGGCATCGATGGTCAGGTACAGGTCGTCGCCCGCGACCGGTGGGACCTGCGACAGCTGGCGCACGGTGTTGCCCTTGGCGTCGACCTCGAGTGTCTGCCGGCCCGGCGTTCCTCGCAGATAGTCCTCGTACGTCCTCTCGACACCGCCCTTGCCGATCTCGTCGCCGAGCGAATACGCCTTCGAGCTCGACGTGCGCACGTCGAGCTCCGCCTGTGTGATGGCGCCCACGTAGCCGAGCACGTGCGAGGCCGTGCGTCCGAGCGGGTACGACCGGACCGTCGTCTGCCTCACCGACACGACGTCGTGGAACAGGTCGTGGTGCTCGGCGAGGTAGAGCTCGAGCGGCTTCGGCACATCGTCGGCGACAGGAATGGGCAGGTACGGACTGAACCGCGGGTCGGTCATGCGGTGCTCGAGGAAGGCGCGGTCGATCGGCTGAGCCGGCATGTACCGCGTGATCTCGGTCGCGAGCCGGTCGAGCAGCGCGTTGTACGAGTTGATGTCGCGCTTCTTGATGTCGGTGAGCATCTTGCCGTCGACGGTCACGATCACGGAGATGCGATTGTCGACGAGCACGACGCCGTTGCGATCGAGGATGCGGCCGCGGGGCGCCTCCTCGAGGATCGAGCGCGTTTGCAGAGCGACGGCCGCCGTCTTGAACTCCTTGGACGCCATCACCTGCAGGTACCAGAGGCGGGCGAACAGCGCCGCGAACAGGGACACGATGGCGATCCCGAGGATGCCGAGCCGAAGTCTCGGGTTCTTGTTCACGTCGAGACTTCCGTCACGACATCACCAGCCTGCCCGATCCCGTCGGAACCGGGAGGGCCCACCGCACGACCCGGAGCATCGGCAGCACGAGCACCGCGTTCACGAGGCCGACGGCGGCGGCGACGACGACGAGGTGCGAGTCGAGGAAGCCCTCGAGACCGACGATCTTGGCCAGGAGACCAAGGGTGAGGACCCCGATCGCGCTACCTCCGATGGCCGTGAGCACTGGGATCCACCATGCCGCGCGGAGCACTGTCGCTTGTGTCATCCCCACGAAGTAGCCGGTGAGGGTGTACCCGAGCGCGAAGAAACCGACCGGTGTTCCGTGCACGACGAGGTCGAGCACGAACCCAGCGGCGAACCCTGCGACGGCACCCTCGTCGCGTCCGTGCACGATGCCGACCGCGATCGGAAGAAGCATGACGATGTCCGCGCACGTGCCCCGTACGTTGAGGTCAGCGACGAGCGTCGTCTGCAACGTGACGAGCACGAAGATCACGAATGCGAGGCGTGCGGCTCTCATGGCGCCGGCTGCCAGAGCAGCACCTTGACGAGCGTGACCTTGCTCAGGTCCGCCAGCGGCGCGACGGTCACGATCTGGTGCAGCTGATCGCTCGAGGGCGCCGCCGCCGTGACGTTGCCGATCGGGATGTTCGGCGGATACGCCGCACGGTCCTCACCACTCGTCGTCACGAGATCGTTCGGCGGGACGAGGACCTTCGGTCCGATGCCTTGGTCGATCACGAGCGGCTGCCCTTCGCCGGTGCCGTGCATGAGCCCCGTCTCTTGTGAAGCGAACAGACGTATCCCGACGACGACATCCGGGTCACTGAGCAGCTTCACTACAGCGCGCGTCTTCTGCACGTCGGTGATGCGACCGACCAGCCCGGCACCTGTGACCACTGGCATGTCGACCGCGATGCCGTCGTTCGAGCCCTTGTCGAGCTCGAGCGTGTGCTCGAAGTTCGTCAACGGGCCCGCGACGATCCGCGCGTCGACACCATTGAGTGTCGTCCACTGCGAGATCTTGTCGAGCTCGGAGATCATCTGCAGCTGCTTCTGCCGCGTCCTGCTGCTGTGCCTGCTGGCCGCGCAGGCTCTCGATCTCGGCGCGCAACTGCTCGTTCTCGTCGCGGACGTCGTTGTAGTGCCACACGCCGTTCCACACCTCGCCCATCGGGTCGAAGACCCGCTCGGCCCCACTGCGGACGGGACTGAACACGCTCGACGCGCCGTCACGCAGGCTCTCGACCGCACCCGAGCCGCGGAAGTCCAAGGTGAGGACCGTCACCGAGGTCAGGATGAGTAGGACCAGCGTGAAACGGGATCGTCCAGTGCGCCGAGAGAGGGCCACAGCTCTCGCGGTTGCTTAGCGTTCGCCGTTGGCTGAGAACAGCACGCCTTTCAGCGCGTCGAACTCCTCGAGCGACTGGCCCGAGCCGATGGCGACTGCGTGCAGCGGATCGGGCGCGATGACCATCGGCATTCCCGTCTCGTGCTGCAGACGCGCGTCGAGCCCGTGGAGGAGTGCGCCGCCACCCGTCAGGACGATGCCCGTCTCCATGATGTCCGCCGCAAGCTCCGGTGGAGTCTTGTCGAGCGTCACCTTCACTGCGTCCAGTACCGCAGACACGGGTTCTTCGATGGCGTCGCGGATCTCCTCCGTCGACACGACGATCGTCTTGGGCAGTCCCGTCACGAGATCGCGCCCGCGGATCTCGGCATGGACTTCTTCGACCAACGGCCATGCAGAGCCGAGCGCGATCTTCACTTCTTCCGCGGTGCGATCACCGAGGGCCAGGCTGTACTCCTTCTTGATGAAGTTGACGATGGCATCGTCGAGCTCGTCACCGCCGACGCGGACCGACTGGCTCGCGACGATGCCGCCGAGTGAGATCACCGCGACCTCTGTGGTGCCGCCGCCGACGTCCACGATCATGTTGCCGGTCGGCTCCTGTACCGGCAGCCCTGCTCCGATCGCGGCGGCCATCGGCTCTTCGATGATGTATGCCGGCTTGCGCGCTCCCGCGAACTCGGCCGCCTCCTGCACAGCGCGCTGTTCGACACCGGTGATGCCCGACGGCACGCAGATGACCATCCGGGGATGCAACGACAGCCGCCGCGGATGGACCTTCGTGATGAAGTACTTCAGCATCTTCTCGCAGATCTCGAAGTCTGCGATGACGCCGTCCTTGAGCGGGCGGATGGCCTGGATATCCGCGGGCGTCCGCCCGATCATCCGTTTGGCCTCGGCGCCAACCGCGAGCAGACGCCCGTCGCGGGCATGGACGGCAACGACCGATGGCTCGTCGAGGACGATGCCACGGCCGCGCACGTACACGACGGTGTTGGCCGTACCGAGATCGACGGCCATGTCGCGACCCATGAAGGAAGACAATACGTTGTCGGACATGCAGGTCCCTGGGGGGCTACCAGCTGACAGGATGCGAACGGCGGCAGGCACCGAGACCCGACGGTCCAGTGATCGCGATGGATCCGGCCCCTACCTGGCCGACAGGTTAGACGCTGTCACTGTTTCGCAACAGTCACAGCCGCGGCGCGGCCGGTGCGGTCGACGCGCCGAATCACACGTCCGGGAACCAGAGCGCGATCTCGCGTTCGGCGGACTCGTGGCCGTCGCTGGCGTGCACGAGGTTCTCCGTTGTCGTGGCTGCGAAGTCGCCGCGGATGGTGCCGGGCACAGCATCGTCGACCTTGGTCGCGCCGACGAGCGTCCGGACCAGCGAGAACGTGTTGTCCGCGGGGCCCTCGACCACCATCGCGAACACCGGTGACCGCGTGATGAATGTCACCAGCTCGTCATAGAAGGGCTTGCCGGCGTGCTCGGCGTAGTGACGCTCAGCGAGGACCATGTCGACTGTCCGTAGGTCCGCGGCCACGATGCGCAGGCCTTTGCGCTCGATGCGCCCGACGATCTCGCCGATCAACCCCCGCTCCACCGCGTCGGGCTTGGCCATCACGAACGTCCGGTTCATGCGCCCGGAGACTAAGCCTCGATCCACCGATGAGGTAGGCCGCTGACGACCCGCGTATCCGCGGAAAGCTTCCCTGGGCTGGGACGATGACGGTGTTCGAAGTCGGCTTGGTGACCAACCCGGATCCGTCGAGCCTGGTCCCTTGGGGTCTTCCGTCTACTACCGGTGTGGGCATAGGGTGTCTCGCAATGGGACGGCGGCGGCTGCGCTGGTGAATCGTCCCGGGAAATGCGGGCGGCTAACGACGCCCCGCCGGTTAAGAGAGGCAAGCGATGAAGCGACCCCCCAAGACCCTTGGCGCGGTTCTGGCCGCGGCGGGGACGGCACGTTCTCGTTCAGACCGGAAACGAGGACAAACATCGACGACAACTTTCCAACGACGGCCGAGGGCAATGTCCATTGCGCTCGTGCTGGTGCTGGTGGCGGGGGCGTTCACCGCCGTCCTGGCCACGGCGGCGCAGGCCCAGGAGCCGACCGGGGCCACGGCCACCAAGGACTGTCCCAATGCCCCGCTCAATGACCCGTACACCATCGGTGACACCGTGACCTGCACGGCCACCTTCACGAACGACGGTTTTTTCCCGGCCACGGTGACGTTGCTGACCGAGACCGCCCCGTTTGTTGTTGCCGGTTCGCCGGCCAACGGGGCGCCCATCGACATCGAATGCACGCTGCCCGACGGCACGACGGTCATCAACGAGGGTGACACACTGGCTCCGGATGAGGTGTGTACAGCGACGTTCGGGGTGACCATCCCCGACGATCCCGCCCTGTGCAACACGGCGTTCCGGGACCGGGGGGACATCGGGTTGGAGTACCCCCAGTTCACACCGCCGTTGACAGCGGGGGCGTTCGCCACCCACACGCTGCTGGTCGTCTGCGGGCCGCCTGACAGCAGCACGACCACGACCACGACCACGGTCCCGGGTGGCCCCACCCCCCCGCCGAGCTCCCGCCCACCGCTCGCAAGGACAGGCGCCGCCCTGAACATGGCCGCCGTGGCCGGCATCGCCGCCGTGTTCGCCGGGTGCATTGCGTTACTGGCCGGTGGCAAGCTGCGCCGCCGGCGGGCCAGGCTGGGGATCGGCGAATGAGCCGCCTTCGAGACGAAACCGGGCGAGTGATCTTTCCGCCGTCCGGACGGATGGGATCAGGCCGACCCTGATTCGACGGTAGGCGATGGGCGATGGTCTGGGTGTGGAACGCTCCCCCAGTGCCCCGATGGATTCCGCCGCTCCGAGCGCCGCCGTTGAGGCGTCGCTCGGCGGCGGCGGATGCGCCAGCCTTCGGGCGTCCGCACGGCCAGGTCGACGTTGCGAGGAGCCGCTGGAGCGACGTCGCCGGCTAGTGGTGGCGGCCGCGCTCATGGTCGGCGCCGCCCTGCTCGCCGGCACCCTGGCTTCGCCGCACGGTTCGATGGCCTCGATGCCCTCGCCCTGCTCGTGGCCGCCACGTGGCTCGCCGGCAGCCTGGCGACGGGGCCGCTACACCTCGGACGACGATGCGGGCGGACCGACAAGCGCCGTCAACTGCTGGCTCCAGCGCTGGTTGGAGTCGCCGCCTTCGCCGGCTTCCTCTCCGCGAGTCTCATCGCCAGGCGGCTGCCGTGGTTGTCGGCGCGCTCGACAGCGTTCTGGAACGAGCCGATGCCGGCTCCATAGCGATGGTCGTGGCCGTCGCGCTGGTCAACGGAGCCGCCGAGGAAGTCTTCTTCCAGAGCGCGTGTTCTCCGCCTCGGGTCGTCCCGCCTGGCAGCGTCAGGATCCACCATCGGCTACGAAAGAGAAAGGCCCCGGGGCGCGAACCCCGGGGCCTCTCGACTGGTCAGTGCACTAGCTCAGCGGGCAGCCCGCCTCGTTCGACGCGGCGAGAAGGTTCTTCGCCGTCTCGAAGTCGCCGGAAGCCACGGCGTCTTGGACCAGAGCGATGACCTGAGCAGTCGTGAAGTCCGAGTCCACGTCCGGGCTGGAGGCATTCAACAACGCCGCCACTGCGTGCCGGGCCAGCGCATTGATGCCGCCCCCACCGGATTGCAACGCCTCCAGCAGCGTGGCGTCATCGCCCCCAGTGGAGAGCGTCACGTTCACACCGAACACGTCGTTGAACGTCTGCGTGGTCAGGAACCCGACCCACGAGTCGAAGTGCTGCGACTGCTTCCAGAAGCCAGGCGTGCAACCCTCACCGCCGGGGGGCGCCTCGATGATCACACTGTCCGTCGCCGAAGCAGTGATGTCATTGGGGAACCCGACCGGGTTGTAGTGCACGGTGACCGTGTTGACGAGCGGGCTGGGGTCACTCGCCAGCACCACTCGGGTCGTGCTGATCGTGCACGAACCGCCCGTGGGCAGCGTTGCGGCGCACGTCGTGGAGACGACCGCGGTGTTCGCCGGGTCGAGCAGGTTGCCCGTCAACGTGTCCGTGATCGTGCCGTTCACCAGGTTCGGGTGAATCCCCCGACGAGGTGTTGGTCACGACGATGGTGCAGGTCTCGGCCTGACCGACCTGGATCGGGTCGGGCGAGCAGTTCTTGGTCACGTCAACGTCAGGCTGGAACAGGTCGGTGCGTGGCACTCGCCATCGCGGTGGCCGTCGGGACTCCCGCGTGTAGGTGGCGGTGACGGTGTTCACCAACGGATCGGGGTCACCGAGCAGCGACGGTGCGTGACACCGTGGCCGAGTCGCACGCCCCCGGAGCCAACGTGTCGTCGAACGACGCGGAGATGTCACCGAGCAGCGAGTCGATCACCGACTGCTTGGTCACCGTGACCAAGCCCGTGTTGCAGACCTCGATGGTGTAGTTGACGGGATCGCCGACTTTGGACACCGTGTCGGCCGTCTTCGTCACCGTGATCGTCGGAGAGGCCTCGATGACCACACTGTCCGTTGCCGAAGCAGTGATGTCATTGGGGAACCCGACCGGGTTGTAGTGCACGGTGACTGTGTTCGCGAGCGGGCTGGAGTCACTCGCCAGCACCACTCGGGTCGTGTTGATCGTGCACGAACCCCCCGTGGGCAGTACTGCAGCACAGTCGCTGTTGACGATCGCGGTGTTGCCGGGGTCGAGCAGGTTGCCCGTCAGCGTGTCCGTGATCGTGCCGTTCTCCAGGTTCGGAGAGTCCGGCGACGACGTGTTGGTCACGAGGATGGTGCAGGTCTCGGCCTGACCGACCTGGATCGGGTCGGGCGAGCAGTTCTTGGTCACGTCAACGTCAGGCTGGAACAGGTTGGTGCTGGCACTCGCCATCGCGGTGGCCGTCTGGACTGCCGCCGCGTGTAGGTGGCGGTGACGGTGTTCACCAACGGATCGGGGTCACCGAGCACGACGGTGCGTGACACCGTGGCCGAGTCGCACGCCCCCGGAGCCAATGTGTCGTCGAACGACGCGGTGATGTCACCGAGCAGCGAGTCGATCACCGACTGCTTGGTCACCGTGACCAAGCCGGTGTTGCAGACCTGGATCGTGTAGTTGACGGGATCGCCGACTTTGGACACGGTGTCGGCCGTCTTCGTCACCGTGATCGTCGGAGGCGCCTCGATGGTCACACTGTCCGTTGCCGAAGCAGTGATGTCATTGGGGAACCCGACCGGGTTGTAGTGCACGGTGACCGTGTTCGCGAGCGGGCTGGGGTCACTCGCCAGCACTACTCGGGTCGTGTTGATCGTGCACGAACCCCCCGTGGGCAGTACCGCAGCACAGTCGCTGTTGACGATCGCGGTGTTGGCGGGGTCGAGCAGGTTGCCCGTCAGCGTGTCCGTGATCGTGCCGTTCTCCAGGTTCGGAGAGTCCGCCGACGAGGTGTTGGTCACGACGATGGTGCAGGTCTCGGCCTGACCGACCTGGATCGGGTCGGGCGAGCAGTTCTTGGTCACGTCAACGTCAGGCTGGAACAGGTTGGTGCTGGCACTCGCCATCGCGGTGGCCGTCTGGATTCCCGCCGTGTAGGTGGCGGTGACGGTGTTCACCAACGGTCCGGGTCACCGGCAGCGACGGTGCGTGACACCGTGGCCGAGTCGCACGCCCCCGGGGCCAACGTGGCGTCGAACGACGCGGTGATGTCACCGAGCAGCGAGTCGATCACCGACTGCTTGGTCACCGTGATCAGGCCCGTGTTGCAGACCTGGATGGTGTAGTTGACGGGATCGCCGACCTTGGACAGCTCGTCGGCCACCTTCGTCACCGTGATCGTCGGCCGGCAGACCACCAGCAGCGTGTGGGTGGCGAACGCCCCCGCCGTCAGTGGCGGCGTGAACTGGGGGTACTCCAACTCGATGTCCACCCGGTCCCGGAACACCGTGTTGCACAGGGCGGGATCGTTGGGGATGGTCACCCCGAACGTCGCCGTACACACCACTCCCGGAGCCAGTGTGTCACCCTTCGTTGATGACCGTCGTGCCGTCCGGCAGCGTGCACTCGATGTCGATGGGCGCCCCGTTGGCCGGCGAACCGACAGACAACAAACGGGGCGGTCTCGGTCAGCAACGTCACCGTGGCCGGGAACCCTGCCGTCGTTCCGGAAGGTGGCCGTGCAGGTCACGGTGTCACCGATCGTGTACGGGTCATTGACAGGGGCTTGCGGACAGTCCTTGGTGGCCGTGGCCCCGGTCTGTTCCTGGGCCTGTGCCGCCGTGGCCAAGACGGCGATGAACGCCGCTACTACCAGCACCAACACGAGCACGAGGGACACGCGCCCTCGGCCGTGGCGGGAACGATTTCGTCATGTACGCCTCCTCATCTCGCGCCCAACGAGGACGTCTTCGCCGCACCCGCCCACACGAGCGTCGGACGGCGAACTGTCTAGCACTCAAGGCTTTTCCGCGCCGTGGATCTTCAGTTCCTCGCCGGCATCCGCAGCCCCCGCCTCTGCCGCAAACCCTCTACCTGGAGCGCTCTCGACCGAGACTACGAACAACTCCGCATCACCAGGCACAAGCTCCTCACCGACCTCGCCATCAACACCCCAGCAGCGGCATAGACAACAAATTGTCGATCCTGCTTCGCAAGCCCCTAGGAGCTATCCGACACTCTGCAAGACAAAGGCCCCGGGGCGTGAACCCCGGGGCCTTTCTCGACTGGTCAGTGCACTAGCTCAGCGGGCAGCCCGCCTCGTTCGACGCGGCGAGAAGGTTCTTCGCCGTCTCGAAGTCGCCGGAAGCCACGGCGTCTTGGACCAGAGCGATGACCTGAGCAGTCGTGAAGTCCGAGTCCACGTCCGGGCTGGAGGCATTCAACAGCGCCGCCACCGCATGCCGGGCCAGCGCATTGATGCCGCCCCCACCGGATTGCAACGCCTCCAGCAGCGTGGCGTCATCGCCCCCAGTGGAGAGCGTCACGTTCACACCGAACACGTCGTTGAATGTCTGGTCCGGTGAGAACCCGACCCACGAGTCGAAGTGCTGCGACTGCTTCCAGAAGCCAGGCGTGCAACCCTCACCGCCGGGGGGCGCCTCGATGATCACACTGTCCGTCGCCGAAGCAGTGATGTCATTGGGGAACCCGACCGGGTTGTAGTGCACGGTGACCGTGTTGACGAGCGGGCTGGGGTCACTCGCCAGCACCACTCGGGTCGTGCTGATCGTGCACGACCCACCCGTGGGCAGCGTTGCGGCGCACGTCGTGGAGACGACCGCCGTGTTCGCCGGGTCGAGCAGGTTGCCCGTCAACGTGTCCGTGATCGTGCCGTTCTCCAGGTTCGGAGAGTCAGGCGAAGAGGTGTTGGTCACGACGATGGTGCAGGTCTCGGCCTGACCGACCTGGATCGGGTCGGGCGAGCAGGTCTTGGTCACGTCAACGTCAGGCTGGAACAGGTTGGTGCTGTCACTCGCCATCGCGGTGGCCGTCTGGATTCCCGCCGTGTAGGTGGCGGTGACCGTGTTCACCAACGGATCGGGGTCACCCGGCTGGACCGTGCGTGACACCTGCGCGGAGTCGCACGCCCCCGGGGCCAACGTGGCGTCGAACGACGCGGTGATGTTCCCGATCAGCGAGTCGATCACCGACTGCTTGGTCACCGTTAGCAGGCCGGTGTTGCAGACCTCGATGGTGTAGTTGACGGGATCGCCGACTTTGGACAGCTCGTCGGCCACCTTCGTCACCGTGATCGTCGGCTGGCAGATCACCAGCAGCGTGTGGGTGGCGAACGCCCCCGATGTCAGTGGCGGTGTGAACTGGGGGTACTCCAACTCGATGTCCACCCGGTCCCGGAACGCCGTGTTGCACAGGGCGGGATCGTTGGGGATGGTCACCCCGAACGTCGCCGTACACACCACGCCCGGAGCCAGCGTGTCACCTTCGTTGATGACCGTTGTGCCGTCCGGCAGCGTGCATTCGACGTCGATGGGCGCCCCGTTGGCCGGCGAACCGACCGCAATAAACGGGGCCGTCTCGGTCAGCAACGTCACCGTGCCCGGGAACCCTGCGTCGTTCCGGAAGGTGGCCGTGCAGGTCACCGTGTCACCGATCGTGTACGGGTCATTGACAGGGGCATTGGGACAGTCCTTGGTGGCCGTGGCCCCCGTCTGTTGGGCCTGTGCCACCGTGGCCAGGAACGCGATGGCCCCCGCCACCAGCGCCAGCACGAGCGCAAGGGACAGCGCCCCCCGCCGTCGTAGGAAAGTTCTGCTCGATGTTTGTCCTCGTTTCCGGTCTGAACGAGAACGTGCCGTCTCCGCCGCGGCCAGAACCGCGCCAATGGTCTTGGGGGGTCGCTTCATCGCTTGCCTCTCTAACCGGCGGGGCGTCGTTAGCCGCCCGCTGCCGACAACCGCCGGCGTCCCGCACTCATCATGTCCCCGGGACGATTCATCCGCGCAGCCGCCACAGTCCCGTTGCGAGATACCCTATGCCCATACCGGTAGTAGACGGAAGACCCCGTTGGGGTAATTTTCTCGCCTGTTACCGAACGGCGGGGACGAACCGCGTGCGCTAGACACCCAGGTGCGTCCTGGCCGAGCCGACGACGTAGAGCGACCCGGTGACGAGAACCGCGTCGTCAGGCGTGGCGAGGCGTCGGGCGCGGTCGACGGCGCGGCCGATGTCGGCCTCCTCGATGGCGTCCGCACCGAGCGACGACGCGGCGGACGCGACGTCCGCGGTCGGGATCGCGCGCGGCGAGTCGGCCATGCACGCGATCACGAGCGTCGAATCGTCCACCTCGAGAGCTTCGAGAATCGCGACCGGATCACGAGGTTGCAGGATCCCCGCGACGATGATGCGACGACCTTGCTGCATGAAGTCCTCGCGCAACGTGGCGGCGGTGGAAGCCGCTGCTTCTGGATTGTGAGCACCGTCGAGCACGACCAACGGCTCGTGTCCGACGACTTCGAACCGTCCGGGAACCGAGATCGACCCGAAAGCTTGCCGCGACGACGTCCTCGTCGAGTGGCTGGGAGAAGAAGGCCTCCGTGGCGGCCAGCGCGCCCGCGGCGTTGTCGCCTTGGTGCGCGCCGTGGAGCGACAGGTAGATCTCGGACAGCGAGTGGTACGGCGTCCGTAGGTCGAGGAGGCGCCCGCCGACCGCGAGGTCGTTCGCTTCGCACACGAAGTCACGGGTCGCGCTCCCAGACCTCCGCGGCGCCGGCACGATAGAAGATCGGCATCAACGCGTCGTCCGTCTCGCCGAGCACGAGTGTGCTGCCCGGTTTGATGACGCCCGCCTTCTCCTCCGCGATCCGCGCGCGCCAGTCACCCGTGAGGTCGGTGTGGTCCTGCCCGACGTTCGTCACTACGGCAACCGTCGCGTCGCAGACGTTCGTGGCGTCGTACCGACCGAGGAGCCCCACCTCGACGACGGCCACATCCACCGCGACATCGGCGAACCAACGCAGCCCTGCGGCGGTGAGCAACTCGAAGTACGAGCACGTGTCGCCCACGAGTGGCTCGAGCTGGCGGAGGTCGGACAGCACCTCGGCCAACTCGTCGTCCGCGATCGGCTCGCCGTTCCGTGCGATGCGCTCGTTGATCCGTTGCAAGTGGGGGCTCGTGTACGTGCCGACCGTCAACCCCGCCTCGACCTGCAGCGCGGTGATGAGGGCGGCCGTCGACCCTTTGCCGTTGGTGCCGGTGAGGTGAATGACGGGATAGGCCTTCTGCGGATCGCCGAGGACGTCGACGAGCCGGCGCATCCGGTCGAGCGAGAGGCCTTCGATCCTCCCCGCACGCGCTTCGAGGTTGATGTGCTGATCGAGCCAGGCGAGCGTTTCGGGGAGCGACGCCACCGCGTCAAGCGGCGATGCGGTCCAGCGCGTCGTCGATGATCGGGCGAGCGGCCTCGGCCGCATGCCCGACGAGTGGGCGCGCCGCCTCGACCGCCGACTCGGCGGCCTCGAGGGCGACGTCACCCATCTTCTTGGCGTATGCCAGCGCGACCGGCACGGCCGCGGCCTTGGCCGTCTTGCGGGCCCGACGAGCGAGCACCAGGCCGAAGAACGCGCCGACCGCAGCGCCGCTGGCCACCGCAGGGACCATCGGCGACGAATCCTGCTCGCCGCCGCCGCCCTGCAACTTCGCGACAAGGGCACCTATGGCACCACCCAGGAGGGCGCCGATCACCAGTTTCTTCATGCCCGCGACCGTACCCCCGTCCGGAGGACGCGAGTCGGGGCGTTACGACGCGGCGCGGCGCGGGCGGGTCTGGCGCGGCGTCTCGGCGCGCGGCACGAGCGTCGGGTTGACGTTCTCGAGCACGACCTTGCCGTCGACGACACAGCGACCGATGTCGGATCGGCTCGGCAGGTCGTACATGATCTCGAGCAACACCTCTTCGAGGATGGCTCGCAGACCGCGCGCCCCGGTACCGCGGAGCAGCGCCTGATCGGCGATCGCTTCGAGCGCGTCGTCCTCGAACTCGAGCTCGACGTCCTCGAACTCGAAGAACTTGCGGTACTGCTTGATCAACGCGTTCTTCGGTTCGACCAGGATGCGGATCAGTGCCTCCCGATCGAGATTCGACACTGCGCCGATCACCGGAAGCCGCCCGATGAACTCGGGGATCAGCCCGAACTTGAGGAGGTCCTCCGGAAGCACCTTCTCGAGGATGGCGCCGATGTCCTTCTCGTCGGCGCGTCGGATGTCGGCACCGAAGCCGACGCCCTTGCGTCCGATGCGGCTCTCGATGAGCTTCTCGATGCCGGCGAACGCGCCGCCACAGATGAACAAGATGTTGGTGGTGTCGATCTGGATGAACTCTTGATGCGGATGCTTGCGTCCGCCCTGTGGTGGCACTGATGCGGTCGTGCCTTCGAGGATCTTCAACAGCGCCTGCTGCACGCCTTCACCGGACACATCGCGCGTGATCGACGGGTTCTCGGACTTGCGGGCGATCTTGTCGATCTCGTCGATGTAGATGATCCCGGTCTCGGCCTTCTTGACGTCGTAGTCGGCCGCCTGGATCAGCTTGAGGAGGATGTTCTCCACGTCCTCGCCGACGTAACCGGCTTCGGTGAGCGCGGTGGCGTCCACGATCGCGAACGGCACGTTGAGCATCCGGGCCAGCGTCTGCGCCAGCAACGTCTTGCCGCAGCCTGTGGGGCCGATCAGCAGGATGTTGGACTTCGCGAGCTCGACATCCGCGTCGGTTCCCGCCCCGAACTGGATGCGCTTGTAGTGGTTGTAGACCGCAACGGACAGGATCTTCTTCGCGTGGTCCTGGCCGATGATGTAGTCGTTCAGGAAGTCGTAGATCTCACGCGGCTTGGGCAGCTCGTCGAAACGGAGCTCGGTAGTCTCTGACAGCTCTTCTTCGATGATCTCGTTGCAGAGATCGATGCACTCGTCGCAGATGTAGACCCCGGGGCCGGCGATCAGCTTCTTCACCTGCTTCTGCGACTTGCCGCAGAACGAGCATTTCAGCAGTTCGCCTCCGTCGCCGAACTTGGCCACGATGTTCCCCCGATCCTTCCTTTTCGGTGCCTAGCTCGCCCTGATCGCGCCGGAGTTGTCCGCCAAGTCGCGGGCTGTGATCACTTCGTCGATGAGACCGTATTCCCTGGCCTCGGCCGCTTCCATCACGAAGTCCCGGTCGGTGTCCTTGTGGATCTTGTCGACCGGCTGGCCGGTGTGCCGAGCCAAGATCTCGTTCAGCAGGTCACGCATCCGCAAGATCTCGCGCGCCTGGATCTCGATGTCTGCCGCTTGACCGGCACCGCTCCCCCACGGCTGGTGGAGCAGGACCCGAGCGTGCGGCAGGGCCAGCCGCTTGCCCTTCGTACCCGCCGCCAGCAGGACAGCGGCCGCCGAAGCCGCCTGGCCGAAGCAGATGGTGCTGATGTCCGGCTTGACGTACTGCATGGTGTCGTAGATCGCGAACAGCGCGGTGATGTCGCCACCGGGGCTGTTGATGTAGATGTTGATGTCGCGGTCTGGGTTGTCCGATTCGAGGTGGATCATCTGCGCGCACGTGAGGTTGGCGATCGTGTCGTCGATCGGCGTGCCGATGAAGATGATGTGCTCCTTGAGGAGCCGGGAGAAGAGGTCGTAGGCCCGCTCGCCGCGGTTCGTCTGCTCGACGACCGTGGGCACGAGGTAGTTGTAGATGGGGTTCACTGGGCGTCCTGTTCTGCGGTCTCGGCGTCGGCCTCGATGTCGCCGATCTCGCCGATGTCGTCGATCTCGTCCTCGTCGATGCCGTCGTCGGTCGTCTCGTCGATCTCGAGCGCCTGGCGATCGATCGGTTGCCCGTCCTCGTCGACCAACTCGACGTGATCGACCAACCAGTCGAGTGCTTTGCGCTTTCTGATGTCGGAGCGTACCGCGGGGACCTGCTCAGCGCGCTCGAACTCCGCTCGCAACTTGGCCGGGTCCTGGTCGAGTCGCTCGGCGACGCCTGCGAGTTCCTGGTCCAGATCCTCCTCGGTGGCCTCGATCTGCTCGCTGTCGGCAATCGCTCGCAAGGCGAGGTCGACCTTCACCGCCTGTGCCGCGAGCTCACGTAGCTCGTCCCCGAGTTGTTGCTGGGTCTGACCTGTCGCCTGCAGGTACTGCTCGGCGGTGATGCCCTGCGCCGAAAGCCGCATGCCGAGGTCCTGCAGACGCTGCTGCACCTCGGCGCCGACCATCGGTTCAGGCGGCTCTTCGTCGACGAGGTCGGCGAGCGCGATCGCTGCCTTGTCGCGCGCCGCCATCTGCGCCTGCAGCCTCCGCACCCGGGAGATGCGCGCAGCGAGGTCGGCGCGTAGCTCTTCGACGGTGTCGAACTCCGACACGTCGTTGGCCCACTCGTCGGTGACCTCGGGCAGCACCTTCTGCTTGACATCCTTCACGATCACGCGGAACTGCACCGGCTCTTCCTCGGGATCCGCGGGCTGCGCGGGAAACGTCAGGATGTCGCCGACCTTCGCGCCGCGAAGGTGTTCGTCGAGCTCCGAAGCGATCGATCCGCTCCCGACTTCGTACGAGTAGTCGTCGGCCTGCAGGCCGGGGATGTCCTCGCCGTCACGGCTGCCGTTGATTGTGATCGTGACGTGGTCGCCGTCGATCGCGGGACGATCCACCGCGGTCAGCTCGCCGAACTGGTCGCGCAGCCGGTCTATCTGTGCGTCGATTTCCTCGTCGGTTGCCTCGGGTCGTGGGATCTCGACTCGCAGATGCTGATAGCCGCCGACCGAGATCACCGGTCGTACTTCGACCACCGCGTCGAACGTGACCTGGCCGTCGTCCTTGCCGGCCGTGATCTCGATCTCCGGCGCGGCGATGACGTCGACGTCGTTGTCGCGGACTGCCTGCGAGTAATACGTGGGGAGCGCCTCTCGCAGTGCCTCCTCACGACCGATGTCTTTCCCGAGCTTCGCCTCGAGCACGCGGCGGGGCGCCTTGCCCGGCCGGAAGCCTGGTAGCCGCACCTCTCGTGAGATGCGGCGGAACGCGGCGTCGAGATCGCGCTCGAACTCCGCCTCGTCGACCTCGACGGAGACCTTGACCCGGTTCCCCTCGAGGGGCTCGACGACAGCCTTCACAGAGGCGTGAGTGTACCGGGGGCCTCTAGGTGTCTCGAAGCATGTTGTCTACGCTCACTTGGCCCGGGGAGTAGCGCAGCTCGGTAGCGCACCTGCTTTGGGAGCAGGAGGCCGGGGGTTCGAATCCCCCCTCCCCGACCCATGCGAGTCCCGGCTCTGCTCTGGTTCAGGTAGTACAACGTTGTCGACAGGACCGGCGGGTGTAGCTCAATGGCAGAGCACCAGCCTTCCAAGCTGGCAATGCGGGTTCGATTCCCGTCACCCGCTCCACCGGTGCCTACCGTCGCAAGCGGACGCGCCGGACGAGGTGGTCGGGACCCTTCTCGAGCACGAGTCGGGCCCGCGCGCGCGTCGGCAAGATCTCCTCGCGCAGGTTGACGCCGTTGATGGTGGACCACACCATGCGCGCGAACGTTTCGGCCTGCTGCTCGTCCATCGACGCGTACGCATGGAAGAACGACTCAGGATCGGCGAACACGGTGGCGCGAAGCGTGAAGAACCGGTCGATGAACCATCGTTCGATGTCTTGCTCCTGAGCATCGACGTAGATGGTGAAGTCGAAGAAGTCCGAGACGTTGCGCGACACGCCCCGTGTCGTCTGCAGGACGTTGAGCCCCTCGACGATGACGACATCGGGACTGTGCAGCACCTGCTCGTCGCCATCGATGATGTCGTAACGAATGTGTGAGTACACCGGCGCGCTGACTTCCGTCTCGCCACGTTTCAGCGCGGACAGAAACGCGACGAGTGCGGCCGTGTCGTAGCTCTCGGGGAACCCCTTGCGTTCGGTGAGGCCCCGCGCGGCGAGCTCGCGATTGGGGTACAGGAAGCCGTCGGTGGTGACCAGCTCGACACGCGGATGCGCCGGCCAACGGGCGAGCAGTGCCTGCAGGATGCGGGCGGTTGTGCTCTTGCCCACGGCGACGCTCCCCGCGAGACCGATGATGTAGGGACGCGGCGCGGGCAGGACGCCGAGGAACGTGTCGGTCACTGAGTCGCGATCGCGGGTCGCGACAGCGTGGAGGCTGAGCAACCGCGAAAGCGGCAGATAGATCTCGGCGACCTCGTCGAGGTCGAGCCGCTCGTTGATCCCCCGCAGCTCGGCGAGGTCGTCATCGTCCAGCTCGAGCGGCGTGCTCGCCCGCAACGTCGCCCACTGCGTCCGCTCGAACACCAGCTCCTCGTCAGCCATTGCGCAGATCGTTGCCTGTCGGAGGTTGTGGTCTCGCATCGGGCCCGGTAAATACGAGACGGTGCCGTTTCGGGTTCGGGAGGGCGTGATTTCCGCGCAAGGTTGAGGGATCCGGAGTTCGTGCACCAGCGGCGCTGGTACACGTTGCTCGTCCTCTGCGTGAGCCTCATCGTGATCGTGCTCGACAACACGATCCTCAACGTCGCGCTGCCGACACTCGCGCACCCGACGGCGGACGGCGGCCTGGGCGCGACCGGGAGTCAGCTCCAGTGGATCGTCGATGCATACACGATCGTGTTCGCGGGATTGCTGCTCACTGCAGGCAGCCTCGGTGACCGCTTCGGACGCTACAGGGCGCTCACGTTCGGCCTGTCGGTGTTCGGCATCGGTTCGCTGCTCTCGGCGTTCGCCACGGATGCCGATGTGCTGATCGCGACGCGTGCGCTCATGGGCGTCGGCGGCGCGTTCATCATGCCATCGACGTTGTCGATCCTCACCAACGTGTTCACCGAAGCGCGCGAGCGCGGTCGAGCCATCGGGATCTGGGCCGGTGTCTCCGCGCTCGGCATCGGCATCGGCCCGATCAGTGGCGGTGTGCTGCTCGCCCACTTCTGGTGGGGCTCGATCTTCCTGGTCAACGTCCCGATCGTCATCCTGGGTCTGATCTTCGGCTATCTGCTCGTCCCGGAGTCCCGGGATCCCTCGGCGCCGCGACTCGATCCTCTCGGTGCGCTGCTGTCCATTGCGGGACTCACGACGTTCCTGTGGGCAGTGATCCAGGCACCGTCGGACGGCTGGACCGCACCGAACGTGCTCGCCGGCTTCGCGATCGGCATCGCCCTGCTCGTGTCGTTCCTGGTGTGGGAGCTGCACACGTCGAGCCCGATGCTCAACCTCCACTTCTTCCAGAACCCGCGGTTCAGCGCGGCGAGCGGCGCGATCACGATCACGTTCTTCTCGTTGTTCGGAACGCTGTTCCTGATGACGCAGTACCTCCAGTCGGTGCTCGGGTACTCCACCATCAAGGCGGGCGCCGTCCTGCTGCCGCAGGCGGTCACGATCATGGTGGCGGCACCACTGAGCAGCATCTGGGTGCAGCGCTTCGGGAACAAGCGCGTGGTCGCGACAGGGCTGTTGATCGTCGGCGCCGGCTTCCTGTCATTCCTCACCCTGCAGCCCGACTCGTCGACGATCCAAGTCATCCTGATCACGTGCACCCTCGGCCTCGGCATGGGGAACGTCATGGCGCCCGCCACCGACTCGATCATGGGGTCACTGCCGCGGGCCAAGGCTGGGGTCGGCTCGGCGGTGAACGACACGACCCGACAGGTGGGCGGCGCCTTCGGCGTCGCAGTGCTCGGCTCGATCCTGTCGTCGCAGTACGCCACACACTTCCAGTCCCGTGTTCCCGACGGGCTGCCCAGCCAGGCGGTCGACGCAGCGAAGGACTCGGTGGGTGCGGCGCTCGGTGTCGCCAATGCGCTGCCCTCGAGCCTGCAGCAGCTCGGGCCCGGGCTGGTCGACGCCGCGAAGTCCAGCTTCGTCGACGGGTTCCACGTCGCGGCTTTCATCGCGGCCGTCCTCGTGTTCGCGGCGGCGATGGGCGTGCTGCGCTTCCTACCGGCACGCGGGGTCGACGAGGCGCCGGCCGACATGCCCTGGCTGGAGGAGGAACCGGTCGCGTCGGGCCAACGGGACGTCGACCTGGTGTCGCTCGAGGCCGTCGAACCGCTCACCGAGGCCGAGACACCATGAGCGAGGTACGAGCGAATGCGGGCGAGCGAGCGCCAGCGAGCCGCACGCGGATGGGGTCCGGGGGCGCAGCCCCCGCAGAATTATGACCGTCGCGGAGCCGGAGGTACCTCGGCGCGCTGGGCGCCCGCGATCGGAGGAGGCCGACCACGCCATTCTCGACGCGGCGCTCGACGCGCTGGTCGAAGACGGCTACGCGGGTATGTCAATCGAAGGCATCGCAGCGCGCGCCGGCGTCGGTAAAGCGACGATCTACCGGCGGTGGCCGGGCAAAGCCGAGATGCTCGTCGACGCGCTGAGCCTCCGCGCTTGTTTCGACGTACCGCTGGTCGACACCGGCGATCTGCGAGCCGACCTGCTGACGATCCTTCGCGCTGTTCACGTGAACATGCGTGGCCTCGCCGGCCCGGTGATGGCGGCGTTCGCGGCCGAGAAGCTCCGCTATCCGGAACTGCGTGAGGAGTTCGACCGCGTCTTCGTGTCCGAACGCCGCGCTCATCTCCGTCGCCTCGTCGGCGCAGCGGTCGAACGCGGCGACTTGCCCGCCGACACGGATGTGGAGCTCCTCGCCGAAGCCGGTCCAGCTCTGCTCTGGCACGCGCTGACCGTGCGGAACGACCCGGGCGACGACACGCTCCCCGATCGCATCGTCCGCCAGCTGCTGCGCTGACGGAGAGGTGAACAGGTGTGGGTCGAGCAGGCAGCGCGCAACAACGCCGAGTGGTGCGACACCGTCTGTGCCACGTATGGCATCGCCGGCACGTTCCACGAGCACGTGTGGGCCTGCGGGTCACGGACGCCGGCGCTCTACCCGGATGCAGTGACTCTTGACCCAGTTGCGGCAGCAGGAGACGTCCTCGCCCGCGTGGACACCTCGACGCCGGGCTGTTCGGTCAAGGACAGCTTCAGCGCGCTCGACCTTCGTCGCGCCGGTTTTCGCGTGCTGTTCGACGCCACGTGGATCGTGCATGCCGCAGGGCCCGATGACCTCGTTGCCGATCGGTGGTCGCGCGTGAACAACGGGCATACCCTCGAGCGATGGCGACGGGTGGCCGGACGCGACCTGGACGACGTATTGCTCGACCGCGATGACATCGTGATCCTCGCAGGACGGGCCTCGGACCACGGCGACGACATCGAGGACGTCGACGACATCGTGTCCGGCGGTGTGCTCAACCGCAGCGACTCGGTCGTCGGCATCAGCAACGTGTTCGCGCCCGATCCCGATCTCGACCGTGTGTGGCCGGCGTGCCTCGCGTTCGCCGGCGATCTGTTTCCCGGCGTACCGGTGGTGGGCTACGAGGCGGGCGCAGCGCTGGCGTCGGCCACACGGCACGGGTTCGAAGCCGTCGGCCAGCTGCGCGTCTGGATCGATGACCACGCCAGGCCTGACGCATCTACCAGGGTGGTGCCGCCTGTCGGCGAGCGCCCGTGAACCGCGAAGATGAACGTATGACCGACACCATCGATGTGCCCAGCTCGCAGGACGAAGTGATCGACGAGGTGCGAGCGTGGCTCGAGGCCAACTGGGACCCCGATCTGACGGTGCGCGAGTGGTGGCAGCGGTTGGGTGATGCGGGATGGTCGGCGCCGTCCCTGCCGACGAACTCGTACGGCCGGGGCTTGTCGCGCAACGATGCCGTGCGGGTACAGCAGGAGATCGGCGACCACGGCGCGCTGGGCGCGCCGGCCGGTCTCGGGCTCATGCTGGCGGCGCCGACGATTGCGACGCACGGCACGCAGGAACAGATCGATCTGTACGTCCACGACATCGTGACGGGCGCGAAGGCGTGGTGTCAGCTGTTCAGCGAGCCGGGTGCAGGCTCCGACCTCGCGGGGCTCACCACACGTGCGGTGAAGGACGGTGACGAGTGGATCGTCAACGGTCAGAAGGTGTGGACGTCAGGAGGCCAGATCGCTGATCTCGGCATGTTGATCGCACGCACGAATCCCGAGGCTCCCAAGCACCAGGGCATCACCTGGTTCGCAATGGACATGCATCAGCCCGGGATCGAGGTCAGACCCTTGCGCGAGCTCACGGGGCACGCGCTGTTCAACGAAGTCTTCCTGAACGATGCACGGGTCGACGACGCCGCGATCGTCGGCGCCCGCAACAACGGATGGGCCGTCGCCAACACAACGCTCATGCACGAGCGCGCGAGCCTCGGCACCGGCGGCGGCATCGGAGGTCCGGGAGCCGCGCTCCCCGGCACCGTCGCCGGTCACCTCGACTTGCGCGCCGGCGACTTCGTTCCCAAGGAGGGACGGCCCCGCCGCCGCGCCGGCGGCGGCAGCGGCGGGATGTTCGGCGCGGGCAGCAAACTTCTCGTCGACCTGGCCAAGGGCAACGGCACTGCCCGGGACCCGGTCATCCGCCAGGACCTGGCTCGCTTGTACACGATGAGCGAGCTCGGGCGCTTCAACCAACTCCGGCTGAAGGCGGCCAAAGCGGCCGGCCAGGACATCCCCGGCATGCCCAACCTCGCGAAGCTCTCCATGAGCGAGATGGTGCGGCTCACCCGCGACCTGGGGCTGCGCATCGTCGGCCCGGTCGGGATGCTGCATGCCTACGACGCGAGCGACCAGCCCGCGCTGGACCAAGCAACAGGGAACCCGTTCCTCGCCATGATCACCGCGATGGCGCTCTTCGCCCAGGCGCCTTCCATCTACGGCGGCACCGATCAGGTCCAGCGCAACATCATCGGCGAGCGAGTGCTCGGGCTCCCGAAGGAACCGAACAACGACCGGACGGTGCCCTTCTCCGAGCTTCCGAAGAACGCATGACGGGCTCGTCGAGGGTGTGACCTCCGTACGCACCGCCTTCGACGAAACATTCCGGTCGCTCCGAGTCCGCAACTTCCGGCTGTTCTTCGGCGGGCAGCTGATCTCGCAGGTCGGCAACTGGCTCACGTTGGTCGCGCAGACGCTGCTGGTCCTGAAGCTCACGGACAACGGCGTGGCTCTCGGCGCGCTCGCCGCCGCGCAGTTCGGTCCGGTGCTGTTGCTCGGTCCGTGGGGAGGACTGGTCGCAGATCGCAGCGACAAGCGACGGCTCCTGCTCATCGTGCAGACAATCGCGATGCTCCAGTCGTTCGCGCTCGCGGCCCTCGGGTTCAGCCACAACCCGCCGGTGCTCGCGGTGTACGCGGTCGCCCTCATCGGAGGCACGACTCTCGCGTTCGACAATCCAGCACGGCGCGCGTTCGTGGTCGAGATGGTTCCGCCCGAGAACATGAGCAACGCGGTCAGCCTCAACAGCGCGCTCATGACGTCGTCGCGTGTCGTGGGTCCGGCGCTCGCGGGTCTATTGGTCGCGACGGTCGGCTTCGGTTGGTGCTTCCTGGCCGACGGGCTGTCCTATCTCGCCGTGCTCGCCGCACTGTGGATGATGCGCACCGACGAGCTGCGACCGTCGGAACCGACCCAACGAGGGAAGGGACAGATCAGGGCGGGCTTGCGCTACGCCCGGCACACGTCGGTGCTGTGGACGCCGCTCGTGATGATGGCGGTGGTCGGCACGCTCTCGTACAACTTCCAGACGGTGTTCCCCCTGTTCACGACGCGCGACCTGCACGGCACCGGCACCACCTTCACGATTCTGTTCTCGGTGGTGAGCGTGGGCGCGCTCATCGGCGCGCTCGGTGTGGCGAGACGAACAACGATCAGCGTGCACACCGTTGCGATGGCCTCCGTCTGGTACGGCGTCGCACTCGCGGCTATGGCCGTCGCACCGAACCAGCCGATCGCCTTCGCGCTCGGCCCCTTTCTCGGCATCACGAGCATCGCGTTCCTCACCGCGTCGACCGCCATAGTGCAGATCGAAGCCGCCCCCGACATGCGCGGGCGCGTTCTGGCGCTGCAAGCAGTCCTGTTCATCGGCAGCACACCCATCGGCGCCCCGATCGTCGGTTGGGTGTCACAGCAGTTCGGCGCGCGGTACGCCGTCGGACTCGGCGCGATCGCCGCGCTGCTCGCCGGTGCGTGGGGACTGATGCGGGCCCGCCGCCTGGCCGTGAAGCCACCGTTCCCCGACGAAGACGCGGAAGCCAGGGCATCAGCGGCCGAAGTTGTGTCAGAGCTCACGAGCGCGGAACCTTGACCCGATGATGCACGTGGCTTCGACCGATGGCGTGACGATCGCGGTGCACGACATGGGCGGCCGCGACGAACCGCTGTTGCTGTGTCACGCGACCGGATTGCACGCGCGCTCGTATGAGCCCCTTGCGGCGCGTCTCGCGTCGCACTTCCACGTATGGGGCCTCGACTTCCGAGGCCATGGCGATTCGACAGCGCCCGACAACGACCGGTTCCACTGGGACGGTTTCGCCGACGACCTGCTCAACGTGATCGACGCGCTCGGGGCTCAGCCGATCTCCGTGTTCGGTCACTCATTGGGTGGAGGGGTGTCGTTGCTTGCGGAGCATCGCCGGCCGGACACGTTGAGGTCGGCGTTCTTCTTCGAGCCGATCGTCGTACCCGCCGTCGAAGGAGTGCTGCCGGGCGGACCCTCTGCGATGTCGGAAGGCGCGCGCCGGCGCCGGTCCACGTTCTCGTCGACCGCAGAAGCGTTGCACCGGTACGCCAGTCGACCGCCGTTGAACGAACTGCGAGCCGACTCGTTGTACGCGTACGTCGAGCACGGATTTCGCGCGATGGAGGACGGTTCGGTGCAGCTCAAGTGCCTTCCCGAGCACGAGGCCGCGACGTTCGCGGCGGAAGGCAAGCCGACGCTCGCGACGGCTGAGGAGGTGGAGACACCGACGACGATCGCCATCGGCACGACCGAAGAAGGGTGGACACCTGCGACTTTCGGGCGGGCGATCGTCGACGCACTCCCGAACGGCCGGCTCGAACTGCACGAGACGCTCGGCCACTTCGGCCCCTTGCAGGATCCTGTCGCGGTCGCGGCGAGCATCGTCGCTGCCGGCCACGGGTAGCTGCTCACCCAGCCGGCTGCCGCGCTGCCTCCGCGCACATTGTCGACTCAGCCACCGAAACACGTGGCTGAGTCGACACAGACATTGACGCGCCGTCCTCTGTGTCGACGGAGCCACCGGTAGCGTGGCTGAGTCGACACAGAGATGGCCTGCTCAGTGGTAGGTCTCCGCGAGCTCGGTGCCGATCACGCCGAGCAAGTGGCGGACGCCCGGAGGATCGAGGACCTCGACAGCGCTACCGAAGCCGGCGATCTCGCCTGCGAGCGAGCGCACGTTGTGACCGCGCAGCTCGACCTCGATGCGGCCGTCGTCGCCCGCTGGACCGATGCGCACGCGGCGTACCGAGAATCCATCGCAAGGTGGGCACCGAGTCAGGCGTGACGCGCGCGGTCGCGATGATCGGTGTGCGCTTGCTCTCGACCTCCTCGGTGATCAGCTTCCACGCCTGGTGCAGGTCGAATCCGTCGGGTCGAGTAACCGGCTGACCGTTCGGCTCGACTGACGTGATCCGGTCGACGCGGAACGTCCGCAAGCCGGCTTCGGTGTCACCGACCAGATACCAGACGGCGCCCTTCGCCGCGAGCCCGAGTGGATGCACCACTCGGGTCGTCGCCGTGCGATCGCGGGCGACGTACCCGAGCACGACCTGCTCGCCGTTGACCACTGCCTGTTGCACCGCTTCGAGATGGAGGGGCGTGCGCCTCGGTGCCTGCTGGTCCCACCCGAGCGGGTCGACGAGGACCGATGTCGTCGCCGCTTCCGCCGCGGTGCGGAAGGACTCCGGGAGCGTGCGCACGAGCTTGCGCAGCGCGGCTCGCAACTCCGGAGTTGCCGACGACGCCGGACCGGCGACCATGAACAGCGCGCGAGCTTCGGCGGCGTTGAGGCCGCTGAGGTCGGTCCGGCCACCGCCGGCGAGCTGCCAGCCGCCGTTGCGTCCTTGCCGGCTGTAGATCGGCAGACCCGCCATCCCCAACGCCTCGAGGTCGCGCCGAGCGGTCCGTTCCGAGATCTCGAGCTCCTCGGCTACTTCCGCGGCGGTCACTTGGCCCCGCGATTGCAGCATGAGGAGTATGGCGACGAGCCGATCCGCGCGCACGCCGCCATTCTGACCGTGGAAACCGGCCAGAGCCTGGCCGGTTTGCGCTCGCTTCACGGAACATACGTCGCAATCCGTCGCAATCGGGCACCCGAGGGGGCAGGCTGGAGCGGTGCCCCACTACCGGCGTGTCGGCGAGGTCCCGCGCAAGCGCCACACGCTGGTGAAACGACCCGGCGGCGACGGGTTCCTCGCCGAGGAGCTCATCGGGCAGGAGGGCTTCGCGCAGGAGTCCGCGCTGCTGTACCACCAAAGGTCGCCCAGCGCGATCGTGGGCGTGGAGCGGATCGAAGATCCGTCAGCGGTGGACTTCAGCCTCGACACGCCTGTCGTGCCGCGCCACCTGCGCACGACAGAGTTGGCGACGGGCGGCGACCCTGTGCTCGGTCGGCGACGCCTGCTCGGCAACGACGACGTGATCCTGTCGTTCGTGTCGGCCGAGCAAGGCAGCGACCTCTATCGCAACGCGTGCGGCGACGAGCTCGTGTACGTCCACACCGGCCGAGCGACCTTGGTGACGAGCTTCGGCGAGCTCGACCTGCAGGCGGGCGACTATGTCGTGATCCCCGCCGGCGTCACGCATCGGTGGGTGCTTCGCTCGGATCGCGTCGACCTTTTGGTGTTCGAAGCCAGCGGGCACGTGCGCTTCCCCGACCGGTACCTCACCGAGCGGGGACAGCTGCGTGAGGGCGCGCCGTTCTCCGAGCGCGACGTGCGCGCACCGGTTGAGCCGCTCGTGCTCGATGGTGACGACATCCCCGTTCTCGTGCGCACGACGGGCGGCATGACGCGCATGGTGCACGCGCACCATCCCTTCGACGTGATCGGTTGGGACGGCTGCCTGTATCCCCACGCGCTCTCGATCCACGACCTCGAGCCGCTCGTGGGTGCGATCCATCAGCCACCACCCGTGCACCAGACCTTCGCCGGCCCTGGCTTCGTCGTGTGCTCGTTCGTGCCGCGCCCCTACGACTTCCATCCCGACGCCACGAAGGTTCCGTACCACCACGCAAACGTCGATTCCGACGAAGTGTTGTTCTACGCCGCGGGTGACTTCATGAGCAGAGCCGGCTCGGGCATCGGCGTGGGCTCGATCTCGTGGCATCCGCCCGGATTCGTCCACGGTCCGCAACCGGGCAGCATCGAGGCGGCCATGGAGCAGACGAGAACCGAAGAGCTGGCGGTGATGATGGACACCTTCCGTTCGCTGCACGCCTCGGACCTGGCCCGCTCGATCACCGACGAGCAGTACGCCTGGAGCTGGGCACGCGAACGGTGACTACCTCGCCATCGAGGCGAAGACATGGAGCGACGTCGGATCTGTCACACGACGGACACCGGTACGGACCACACGGCCCGGCCGATCACGCCTCCGCCCCATCGCACCGGGTCGGTCAGGCTGAGCTTCGGGAAGCGCTCGAACAGTCGGCGCAGCACAATGCGCGCTTCGAGGCGGGCGAGCGCGGCGCCGAGACAATGGTGCAGTCCCCACCCGAATCCGAAGTGCGGGTTGGGATCACGGGTCACCTCGAAGGTGTCCGGTTCGGCGAAGACGGCTGGATCGCGATTCGCGGCGAGGATCACGAGATACACGGTGTCCCGCTCACGGATCTCGACACCACACCACTCGCGATCCTGGGTGGCCTTGCGCGCCATGAGCTTGGCGGGCCCTTCGAAGCGCATCAGCTCCTCGACCGCGCCGGGCCACAGCGACGGGTCGCCGGTCAGGCGGGCTCGGGCGTCCTCGTGCTCGAGCAGCACACACGTGGCGTTGGCGAGGAGCCCGCTCGTGGTCTCGTGTCCGGCGAACAGCAGAAGCGTGCACGCGCCGACCAGCTCCTGCGCCGACGGACCGCCGGAGTCACTCGCGGACACGAGCGCGCTGATCACGTCGTCGCCGGGACTGCGGCGCCGTCGGTCGATCAACGCACCGAAGTAGGTGGTGAAGTGCTCCGCGGCGGTGATCGCGGCGTCCGACTCAACGCTCGGGGCGCCCTCGGCGGAGAACACGACCTGCGCGAGTCGGTCGGACCAGCCCTGGAAGCGTTCGCGATCGGCTCGGGGTACGCCGAGAAGATCGGCGATCACGAGCGCGGGCAGCGGGGTCGTCAGCAGCGGCCGAAGATCGCCGCAGGCCGCGTCGGCCACGCCGTCGAGCAGCGCGTCGACGATCGCCTCGATCGTCGGGGCTAGACGCTCGAGGCGCATCGGGGTGAACACCCGACGGACCGGATCCCGAAGCCGATCGTGCGTAGGCGGGTCGCGGAACACCATCCAGCCGCGCAGCAAGTCGACCACCTTGGCGAACCCTGGCGGACGCGCCGCGGCAGCGCGTTCGAAGCTCGGGATGCGCTCCGATGACAGCCACGGATCCCGGAAGCCTTCGTTGACGGCCTGATGGGAAACGGCGAGCCACGCGCGGTGGCCGTCGCTCCAATGAACCGGCGCTTGCGCCCGCAACTCATGGAACAAGGCGTGCGGGTTGACGTCGTTCGGAGAGGCAGTGAGGTCGATCGCCGCGATGTGGTGATCCTCGCACAGCGTCACCGACGAGCGTCGCTCGTAGTATCCGGACGTGGCCGACTGGGCGACGATCTCCGCGCTGGCGACAGCGGGTGGAACGCTCGTACTGGCGGCCGCGACCTTCACGTCCGTCCGGTCCGCGAATCGCGCGGCGCGCGTCGCGGAGCGTGCCCTGATGGCGGGAATCCGTCCCGTGCTGGTGCCGTCCCGCTTCCAGGATCCGGTCGAGAAGGTCGGCTTCATGGACGATCATTGGGTGAAGGTCGAGGGCGGCCGGGCCGTGGCCGAACTGAGCGGCGGTGTCGTCTACCTCGCGTATCGCGCTGCGCAACGTCGGCTCCGGAATTGCCGTGCTCGACCGCTGGGACTTCTTCCCCCAGCGAGCGCTGAACGACGTTCCCCATCGCGACCCTGGGCAGTACCGCAGGCTCACCCGTGATCTGTACGTGCCGCCTGGGGACCTCGGGTTCTGGCAGGGCGCGTTCCGTGACACCGAGGACCCGATGTTCGTCGAGGCCGCGGCCGCCGTGAGAGAACGCCGGCCGGTCACCGTCGACCTGCTGTACGGAGATCACGAAGGTGGCCAGCACACGATCAGCCGCTTCGGGCTGATCCCCGGTGCCGAGGGCGCATGGATCACAGCGGTCTCGCGCCACTGGAACATCGAGCGCGACGACCCCCGCTGAACGGGCCGGGCATGCTGGGCGCCATGCGATGTGACTTCATGATCAGCGCGACCACGTGGGCGGGGGCGGCAGAGCGGGCGCGCGATGTCGAGCGGGCCGGCTTCTCCGGGATGCTCTTCACGGAGACGACACAAACCCCGTGGATGTCGATCGCGACCGCTGCGAACGCAGCGCCGACCCTCGAGTTCTTGACAGGCATCGCGGTGGCGTTCCCGCGCAGTCCCCTGATCGCCGCTTCACTCGCGTGGGAGCTCGCCGAGAACACCAGCGGCCGCTTCCGCCTCGGTCTCGGCAGTCAGGTGAAGGCGCACGTCGAGCGCCGGTACGGCGCCGCGTTCGACTCGCCCGGTCCACGGATGCGTGACTACCTGCTCGCGGTCCGGGCGTGCTTCCGTGCGTTCCGGGGCGACGAGCCGCTCGCCCACGATGGTCCCTATTACAAGCTGTCGTTGTTGCCGGCGACATGGGCACCACGCAGGCACGCGTACGGCGACATCGCGGTCGACGTGTCAGCCGTGGGTCCGTGGATGTGCCGCATGGCCGGTGAACATGCCGACGGCATCCACGTCCACCCCTTGCACTCACTCCGGTACTTGCAGAACCGGCTGTTGCCGAGCGTCGCCGATGGTGCAGCCAGGGCGGGCCGATCCGTGGACGACGTCGATCTGATCATTCCCGTGTTCGCCATTCCCGGCGACACGCACGAAGAACGCGCCGCGCTGGTCGAGCGAGCGCGGTTCCAGATCGCGTTCTACGGGTCGACGAGGAACTACGCGTTCCAGTTCGACGATCTCGGTTTCGAAGGCACGTCCGCCCGGCTGAACGAGCGCTTGAAGGCCGGCGACTCCGCGGGCATGGCTGCGCTCATCACCGACGAGATGATGGAGCACTTCGCTGTTGTCGCGACCTGGGACGACCTCGCGGGCGCGCTCGACGCCCGCTACCGCGGCATCGCCGCGCGACTCGTCATGTACCTCGCCGAAGCGTCCGTCGCGTCAGATCCGAAGTCGCTGGACCGCTGGGGAGAAGTGGCGCGAGCGGTCGCTCAGGAGTCGCCGTAGACCTCCTGCCACTCCTCCGGCGGTCCGATCGTCGACGCTTCGGGACCGAGCCGCTCCTGATAGTCACCTTGGACCTCCTTCCACCGTTCGTTCGACGGCCACGGAGGTTCGCGTCCGTCCACGTCGAATGCGAGCAGGTCGAAGCACGCATGCCACCCCGCCGCGTCGCGCGCGGCCTTGCCGAGCTCGTCGAACACGTTGGTGAACTCGAGCACACTGCCGTTGCCTGCAACACGGAGTTCGAAGCGCAACAGCTCGTCGCCCCATCGCATCTCCATGAGCGACGGCGGATCGAACGCCAACATCTCGCCGTCCATCGTCGCGCCCTCACCCTCGCGGAACACGAAACGCAACATCGCTCCCGCGGCGCGCTCGCCTTCGATGTCGCTAGGGAACCACTTGGTCAGGTGCTCCGGTTCGGTCAGCGCCCGCCACACCTTCTCTGGTGCGTGCGGAAGCTGTCTCGTGAACCGCAGGATCCAGCGGCCCTCCGGCCCTGGCTCGAGCCGTCCGTAGTCGACGTCATTCTCGAGGTCATTGTCGACGTCATTGTCGTGGTCGTGAATCGTCACTCGTCGTCCTCCATCGTCTGCAGGTGTTCCGCGAGCGCGTCGAGCCGCTTCGCCCACAACCGGCGGTACGGCCGCAACCACTCGTCCATCGCCCGCAACGGCTCGGCGCGCACGCGGTAGATCCGTCGCTGCGCGTCGACTCGTGCCTCGACCAGGCCGGCCTCGCGCAACACCCGGAGGTGCTTCGACACGAGGGGCTGGCTCAGCGCCACGGCATCGACGATGTCGCCGACGGGGCTCTCCGTCGTCAACAACATGTCGAGGATCCGCCGCCGGTTGGGCTCCGCCAGCACCTCGAACGCCGTAGCCACGTACCTATATAACCATAGGTGTATATACCTGTCAACGCATCTACCTTTCGCCCCCACCCTCAGCTCGCACATTGTCGTCTCAACCACCGTTTTCGGTGGCCCAGTCGACACAGACAGCAGACCTGCCTCGTCCGTGTCTGTTGACCCACCATTTGCGTGGCTCAGTCGACACAGACGTCGCTGCGTCGACAAATGTGCTCGCCGCGCCGGCGCCTCAGTCGAACAACAGGAGCGTCGCGGTTTGGCTGGCGACGCCGAGCAGCGTGCCGTCCTGCGCCCACAGCCGGGCACCACCGTGCGCGTAGCCGCCGGCGGCGAAGTACGGATCGAACTCGACGAGGATCCAGTCGGTAGCCGGTCGGGGTCCATAGCGCATGGCGTTGTCGAGGCTCGTTCCGGCACCGACGCGCCCGGCGGCCGACACCACACGGCTCGGAACCATGTCGGCGAGGAAGCCGAGGGTCGCGCGCGTCTGGGGCATGTCACGCATGCGCGCCCACATCGCCGAGTCGACGCCCGGCGTGGCCGCCCCTCTGAGCTCGACGATGCTCAACCAACTTGCGACGTCCGTAGGGATCGGAAACGTCATGTTCGGTCGCCAGTCCGCCGTCTCGTCGGGTCCTGGAACGTGGGGCATGGTGCCGAACTGGACGTTGAGGGGTCCCGCTCGCGCGTCACCGGTCGCGCCGATGGCGGCGAGAACGAGCCGGTCCCCCACCATGCCGGTCATCCGGAGCTGCGAGGTGTTCCGGCCCGCCGCGAGCACGTCGACATGACAGTCGAAGCGCTCGCCGACGTCCGCCGTACCGACGAACTGCGCCGTGGCCCAGAGCGCGGCGCGCCCGGTCTCGGCCTCCATCATTGCGGTCGCGACTGCGATGCCGGTGCCGCCGTAGAACTTGCCGTCGAAGCGCGACAGCGGTGGCGTCAGCTCGAAGGACCACTGACCCGCGCCATGACGCTCGAGCCCCAGCCATGCGATGTCCAACCCGTCGTTTGCGTCGATCCGGCATCTTCGATGATCCGCTCCGGGCGCTCCAAGTCGAGCGCGTGCATCCGCACGCGTCACCGTTGGCGCGATCGCGCAAAGGTGGGCGGAAGTTGGGACGTCATTGCGTCTCGACCTGCACCATGTCGGTCGGGCCCGACTCCGTCGCGGAGCAAGTGCGGGCACTGTGCGGAACTGAGGGTTTGCAATCGTGACAAGTCGGCGGAACACCTCGGGGCAGCGGACCCCGATTCCGTCACCGGATGGCGCGGCGCGGTCGCGCGCCGTGGCGCCCCGGCCGCGGGACAGGAAACCTTCCAGGCTCGCCGACCGCCGCCCGCTCGACGACCTTCCCGTGGCTGCCGTCGTCGTCGCCCGAACCGGCGGGGCATTGGCCTGCAACCAGACGTGGGGCGAGCTCGGTGGGGCGGACGCGGGTGATGGGTGGCTCGATGCGATCCATCCCGACAGTCGGGACGAGGCGCTCGCGGCCGTGGCCGCGGCGCTAGAGGGCCCGGGAGTGGTCGCTGGCGAATGGCGCCTCGCACAAGTGGACCCCCGTCGGCCGCGGGTCGCGCATGCTCGAGCGAGCCGTGGCGCGGACGGCAACGTGCTCGTTGCTCTTTGGGAGCTCGGGTCAGACGAGCGCAACGCTGCGCTCCGTCGTCGCGCCACGCACGACCCGGTGACCGGTCTGCTCAACCGCGACACGCTCGCGGACCGCGCCCGCGAGGCACTCGCACGAGTCAGGCCGGAGTCGGCACCGCTCGCCCTGTTGCTGGTCGACCTCGATGATTTCGGCGCCGTGAACGAGCGATTCGGCCGTGCCGCTGGAGACCGTGTGCTCGTCGCGGCCGCGGCCGCGCTCGCCACAGCCGTGCGCCCGGACGACAGCATCGCTCACATCGCCAACAACACCTTCGGCGTGCTGTGCGAAGCCACGAGCGCCGGAGACGTGGCGACGATCGCGCGCCGGCTCCGCAACGCAGCCTCCCGCACGATCGACTTCGGCGACCTGTCCGTCGACCTCACCGCAACGGTCGTCGCCTCGTACACACGCGGGGCCAATGACTCGTTCGACACCTTGCTCGAACGCGCCGATCGAGCGTTGTACTTCTCCAAACGAACACAGCAAGTCTCATCCAACGGCTCGACGGACTCGGCCGCGGCGCCGGCGACCTCCAACGTGCGGGTGCTGATCGTCGACGACACGCACCTGGTCGCCGAGGCTCTGATGATGTCGCTGCAACAGCACGGGTTCGCCCAAGTCGCGCTGGCGCGAACCGTGACCCAGAGTGGCGTGGTTTCAGCCGCAGAGAACTTCGGCCCAGCGGTCGCGCTCGTCGATTCGGAGTTGACAGGAACCGCCACGAGCCTCTCGCTCGTACGCAAGCTCGACGAGATGGGCATCGCGGTCGTGATGCTGACGGGAACCGATGAACCGGAGCAGTCCGCGCTGTGCCTCGAGGCGGGCGCCGTCGGGATCTTCGACAAGTCGAGAGCGTTGGAGGACCTCATGGCGCTCCTCACAGACGCAGCCATGGGTCGGACGGTGCTGCAGCCTGCGAGCCGCGACGCGCTGCTCGAGGTCGTGCGGTCGCAGCGAGAGGAAGCGCAACGCCGCCTCGCCCCGTTCCGAACCCTGACCGGCCGCGAGCAAGCGGTGCTGGCGGCGCTCATGGACGGGAAGACCGCCGAGGTGATCGCGAACGAGCACAACGTGTCGGTCGCGACGATCCGATCGCAGATCAGGGCGGTGTTGCAGAAGCTGGGCGTGAACTCGCAACTCGCTGCCGTTGCTCTCGCGATCCGAGCCGACTGGCAAAGCTGAGTTCTGGCTGCGATCTACAACTCGCTTGCCGCCGGCGCCACGATGTCGGCCGGATCGGGCGTGTCCTGCCCTCGCCGCAGTCCCACGAAAGCACGAGCGACAACCGCCTCGAACGTCCTAACGAGGATGGCGAAGTCGAGCCGGACCGACCAGTTCTCGACGTAGAAGAGGTCGTACCTGCGGTACACGTGGAACGAAGGATTGTCGCGGGCTTCCACTTGCCACAGTCCGGTGATGCCCGGTGTCACGTCGAAGCGCGTCCGCAGTTCGCGATCGAAGTGGACGACCTCGTCCGCCAGCGGAGGCCGCGGTCCGACGAGGCTCATCGTGCCGATCAACACACACCACAACTGCGGAAGCTCATCGATGCTCGCTGCCCGAAGGAGGCGGCCGACGCGCGTGACAGCGCGGGTCGTGGTCGAGCTTGAACAACGGGCCATCGGTTCGCTCGTTGTCGGCCGCGAGCTGGTCGAGCTGCTGATCCGCGGCAGCAACCATCGTCCGCAGCTTGTACATCGTGAACGGCCGGCCGTCGCGGCCGATCCGAGTGTGGCGATAGATGACCGAACCGCGGCTGTCGAGTTTGATCGCAACCGCCGCGATGCCGACCACCACAAGGATGAAAGGCGCGCACACGATGACGATGGACAGGTCGAGCGCGCGCTTGATGACTCGCTGCCATCGAGCTGGGTCGTGGCGTTCGAGATAGAACGCCGCCTCCCTGCCGAGCGGCACCGCGCGCAATCGATGATGCGCGATGCCGCGCGATGCCGCTCGAGAGCTGGACGTGGATGTCGTTGTCAAGCAGTTCGTTGAGCAATCTCGTCCGCTCGGCCATCGTGAAGGCACTCGCGGCCATCACACATCCTTTGATGCCGTTCGCCTGAAGGACGTCGAGAGCGTGTGCGCCGTTCCCGAGCCATGGCACGGGCCAGTCGACTGCGCCGTCGAGGGGGTCGCCGATGACGCCGACGACCTGGTAGCCGAGCTCGGGCTCTGTCGTGAGCAGGTGGTGGAGCTCGCGGTCCTTCGTCGTTGGTGCCGATGATCACGACTGGTCTCGAGTACAAGCCCTGTGCGCGGGACGACCGCACCCAGTAGGCGAACATCCCGCGCTCGACATTGAGGAGCGCGAAGACCCAGATCATTGACGGGATGAAGAAGACGATGGACGAGCGGTCCCCGAGTGGTGGGCCGACGACGGCAGCAACGACGGCGCTCATCACCGCTACCCGAGCGAGCAGTCCGACCTCGACTGTGCGCACAGAGCAGACGCGCGCCAGGTAGAGATGTGAGAGCGCGGCGGTGGCGACGCCGGCGACGGTTGCGCCGGCTGCCACGGTCACCGATTTCGTCCCAGCCCACAGTGGGCTGGTCGTGGCCCAGCGGTGGGCGACGAAGACGGCGGTGGCCCAGCCGCAGAAGAGCGTCGCGGCATCGAGAAAGACGAGCAGCGGTCGCAGAGCGCGCGCCGGCTTGGATCGTCGGGCGGGGGGATGCTCCGCGATCCCCTCAGCGGAGACGAGCGCGGGCCCCCTTGTGTCGACGACGTCGACAGTCATGTCCGTTCCGCCTCCAAAGCCCCAGTGATCCGCCAGTTGGCTAGGGGGGCAGGGCCGGAGGCCAGTGACGGTCGAGTGGCTGTCACGTCTCTGGCGCGGCTCCCGCCCACCTGCACCCGAGATGAGCGGTCGACGCTGCGTGCTGATACGTGGATGTCGCCCTCGCGGCCATGGCGACGAATCGCAAAGAGAGCGATCAGCGCACCCAGATCAACTGTCGAACAACACGGCGATCGATCCGGACAAAGCCCCCTAAACCAGACGCGCCTCATGTATCACGTCACTCTCCGCAGCCTCTTGCCGATATCTACAAGTCCGCAGCCGGAGTGGCTTTTCCGTGACCCGCTACATCGAGACGTTCTTCCGCCACAAGGTGCTCTTGGTCGCGCCCCTGGTGCTCACCCTCCTGCTGAGCGCCTGGTACGTGAAGTCACAGCCGACGACGTACTCCACCTCGACGAAGGTCTGGTTCGACAACCAGCTCCCGAATCCGGGTTACCTCGATCCCGAAGGGTCCAAGGGACAGGCGCCGGCCTCACAGGCGCAAACGCTTCTGACGCAGCTGCTCTCCACACAGGACTTCCTCGTCAAGGCCGCGCAGCGCGGACCGATGGCCGACTACATCCGCACGCAGCCTGACCCGGCCGCCGCGGCGAACGAGGTAGCCGACACGCTCGGCTCGTCGGTGTCCGCCTGGGCTGCCGGTCCACAGATCCTGACTGTCGCAATGACGCGCCGAGATCCGGTTCTCGCGCCGAAGGAGTTGGGCGCCGTCGTCGACGAGTACTTCGAGTACGTCAAGACGCTGCGGGGCTCTCGAGAGCAGGCGATGCTCGACTACTACAAGCCTCGTCTCGAGGCCGCGAACACCACGTTGCTGCAGGCACAGGCGGCACAGCTCGCGTACGTGCAGTCGCATCCAGCGGCCGGAACCGCCGCGACACCAGATCCACAATACGCCGCGCTGACCGCCGCAGTCGGTGCAGCGCAGACCCAGTACAACGAGGTGCAGAAGAACTTCACGCAAGCCGATCAGGCGCTGACCACGGAGCAGGCGCAGGTTTCGTCGCATGTGATCGATCCACCGGGAGTGCCGGTCGCCAGTTCGAAGAAGAAGGCCGCGATCTTCGCCGGAGGAGCAGGGTTGTTCTTCGGATTGCTGGTCGGCCTGCTCGGGCTTATCGCCTTGACTGCAGCTGATACGGCCGCACGTCGCCGAGAGGACGTGGAGACGTCGACCAGCGACCTGCAGGTTGTCGCCACCATCGCAGAGTTCCCCGAGAGCGCGAGAGGGCACGGGAGGCGCGCTCCCGATGAGATTCCTCCGAGCGGAGGAGGGCGACGAGCCGACCCCCGCAACCATCCGGCCATTCGTCCAGATCGTCCCTGCATCGAACGCGCCGAAGAACGGGCACAAACGCTCCGCTGCTCACCTGGCACAGGCGCACAGTGTTCCGACCGCGGCACCCGAGGCTCCACCGGTACAGGCCGCGCTGCCTCCGGCTGCGCTTCCCCCAGCCGCGCCGCCGGCAGCTGCGCCCGTGCAATCGGCACCGGCCAAGCCCGCACCCGCGCATGCAGCGGAGACCCACACGGTCACGATCCGTGCACCCAAGGCGCGCGTCGCCAAGGCCCGCGCCGCCTCACCGAAGCACGAGCGGCGCGAGGTCACCAGTGTCCACCCCTCGACACCGCGGATCCGTCCGGAGGTGCTCGATGCGTGTGTGGTGGCCATGCGGCGGATGGGCGGGCCCGCGCTGCAATCCGTCGGTGTGACGAGCAGCGTCAGGGGCGAAGGGCGTAGCACCGTCGCCGCAGCGATGGCGGTCATCCACGCGTCCGAGTACCGGCGCGGGACGATCCTCGTCGAGTTCGATGGCCACAAGTCGCCGGCGGCGCGCGAGTTCGGACTCGCCGAGAGCCCCGGCGTCGCGGAGTTCATCCGCGGCGACGTCGACATCGAAGACTGTATTCAGTGGGTGACCGATGATCTCGGCGTCCTCGTGGCCGGCGCGCACCCATCGGTGGCGACGCTTTTGCGAGGGTCCACTGCCGAAGACATCGTCGAAGCCCTCTCGGAGCACGCGGACATGCTCGTGCTCGACCTCCCGCCGCTCGAGAAGGGCGCCGGAGGTGTCCAACTCGTCGACCTGTGCGAGGCAGTCGCGCTCGTCGTCCGAGCCGGCGTCTCGACGCATCGGATCGAAGAAGCCGCGGCCGCACTGACCACTCCTCCCTTCGTGATCCTGAACGGCGTCAAGTCCGCGGCGCCGCGCTGGGTGCGTCGGCTTCTGGGCATGCGCTGATGCCGAACTGGACCTTCCTGCTCGTCATCGCTTTCGTGGCGCTCGGCCTGCGGACTCGCGACCGCTGGAACGCCAATGCCATCGCCGTCGGCATCACGGTCATGGTGTTGCTGTTCGTCGCTGTGAGGAGCCACCTAATCGCATGACGGCTCCAGCCTCGGTAGCTGGGCGGTCCTCGGGCGATTCCGCGTTTCGCGTCACGATCGTCGGCATCGCGCTCGTCATCGCCGGCATGCTCGGCGGCCGTCTGGTTGGCAAGGCCGCGATGTCGCTCAATGCGTTCGTATTGCTCATCCCGGCCGTTCCTCTCTACCTCATCGCGGTGAAGCGACGGCCTCGCCTGACGGTGTTCGTCGCTCTCGGCTGCGCGCTGTTGTTCGAGCAGTACGCATACGACATCGGTCCCCACAGCGGTCCGTTCACCGCCAATGTTCCGGTCTTCAAAAGGCTCGGCGACGGTATCGTGCTTCTCCCGATCGAAGTCATCATCATCGTGGGTGTCCTCGCTTGGTTGATGAAAGCGGCCCTCGCGGGGAGGCTCGAAAAGCCGCGCTCAGCGTTCTCGAAGGCCCTCTGCGCCTTCATGTTCCTCTGCTTCCTGGGCTTCGTCATCGGCTACGCGCACGGCGGCGATTACAACATGGCGCTGTGGGAGTTACGTCCGTTCCTGCTCTTGGCGACCGCCTATTTCGTCACGTACACCGTCGTGAAGAATCGCTCCGCGCTACGAACGGTCATGTGGTTGTTCGTGATCTGCACCGGCTTCAAGGCGTTGCAGGCCACGTACATGTTCTTCTCGTTCGCTCGCGCCATGAATCCGCGTCCGGAGTCGCTGCTGAGCCACGAGGAGAGCGTGTTCTTCGGCATCCTGATGGTGCTCACCGTCGGACTTTGGGTCTATGGGGAGCGCGGGCTGCTGCGCAGAGTCGCGACGGCGTTGCTTCCCTTCGTCATCATCGCGACGATGGCCAACTCTCGGAGAACAGCGTGGCCGATCGTCATGCTGGGAGTCCTCGTGCTTCTCGCGATCACATGGGTGACACAGCCGACGAAGCGACGGGCCGTCGGCCCGGTGCTCGCGCTCCTGGCGGTCATCAGCGCCATCTACTTCCCGTTGTTCTGGAACAAGACGGCCGGTGGGACGCTGTCGCAGCCCGCCCGAGCAGTCCGCTCGACCGTCGCTCCTGACGCTCGCGACGAGTCTTCGAACCTCTATCGGCTACAAGAGAACGCCAACCTGGAGCTCAACATTCGGCAAGCCGGCCCGCTGGGCAAGGGATTTGGCACTCAGATCAACTACGCGCTGCCCATCGTCGACGTGAGCAACTTCGACCCCATGATCAAGTACATCCCCCACAACGGAGGCCTCTGGCTCTGGATGCGCCTCGGGCTGCAAGGCGAGATCGCGTTCTGGATCATGTTGGGGACTGCCATCATCGCCGCGTGCCGCTTGACTCGGTCGATTGATTCGCAGGTCGCCCTGCTCGGGGCGCTGACCGTGTCGGCTCTGATCGGCTACATCCTTCAGGGGTACCAAGACATCGGCTTCGCAAACATGCGAGTCGGAGTCGTCATGGGATGCCTCCTCGGGTGTGTCGAAGCAGCATCCCGCTTCGGCACACGTGACGAGTCCGCGGGGCCGCCGCGTACGAAGAAACTGGCCACGACGTGATCGAACCGGCGCGCCGATGGCAATTCGTGTTCGTGCTCGAGCAAGCGCTCGGACACGTCGTTCACGCCTTGAACATCGAGCGCGTCCTTGCTGATCACCGAGACATCGACGCGACAATCATCCCGATCTCACCCGAGACCGAGACGGGCATGCGAGCGCTGCCGCTGCTTCGCAACTGGTCGCTGCAGAGCAGTCTTTCCGCGCGGCACGCGCTCCGCCGTCACATCGCTGCCCACCCGCCCGATGCCGTGTTCGTCCACACGCAAGTGGCGGCGCTCCTCGCCCGTGACGTCATGCGCAAGAACCCGACGGTCGTGTCGATGGACGCGACGCCCATGAACTTCGACACGGTGGGCGACGCATACGGGCACGGCCGCCAAGCAGACGTCGTCGAGGCCGGCAAGCGCGCCGTCACCCGGCGAGCGTTGCAGGGAGCGCAGGCGATCGTCACGTGGTCGCACTGGGCTGCGGACTCCGCGGTCAAGGACTACGGCGTCGATCCCGACCGTGTGCATCCGATACCCCCCGGTGTCGACGTGCGGCGGCTCCGACCGTTCGCGGGCGAGCGCGAGCCCGGGCCGTTGCGGCTCCTGTTCGTCGGCGGCGATTTCGAGCGCAAGGGCGGCGTCGATCTTCTCGAGGCGATGAAGACGCTCGATCGTCCCGTCGAGTTGGACGTGGTCAGCTCGTCCGCGGTGGTGCCACCCGGGCTTCCGGTGAGAGTCCACGCCGGCGTCGCCGCGAACTCGCCGCTCATCACGGACCTCTTCCGTCGTGCGGACGTCTTCGTGTTGCCGTCGAGAGGCGACTGCACACCGCTCGCCGTCGCGGAGGCGCTCGCGTGCGGATTGCCCGTCGTCGCCACGCCGGTCGGCGGGATGCCGGAGCTGGTCCGGCACGGCGAGAACGGCCTTCTGGTGCAACCTCACGAGCCCAAGCAACTGGCTCGCGCGCTCACGGTCCTCGTGGATCAGCCGGACACTCGTCGGTGGTTCGGCGAGAACAGTCGCCGGCTGGCAGAAGACGAGCACGATGTCGACAAGAACTGCCGGAAGATCTTCGATCTCATGGCGACGATCGCCGCGTCGCGCTCACCACGCCTCACCGCTCGAATGAGCACGGCTTGAGATGCGCGCGCTCATGCTGGTGTCGGCCAGCGCAGATACGTCGCTCCGCGATGCCGTCGCCGCAGGTGTTCGTCCGTGTCCGGAGTTCCTCCGGTTGGAAGCGATGCAGGGCGTCGATCTCCTCGACTGGAGCCGCCTGACTCCGAGGCCACGCCGCCGTTCCATCGGCACCTCGCTCACGCATGTCCAAGCGGCACTCCGCCGGGTTCGCGACTACGACGTCGTGGTGTCCGACGGCGAGCACGTGGGCATCCCTCTCGCTCTTGCGCTGGCGCAGCTGCGCATCGACGTGCGACACGTCGTCATCGGCCACCACCTCGACACGCGGGCCAAGCGCCGCGTGTTCCGAACGCTGAGGCCTGCGAGAGGAATCGACCGGATACTGGTTCATTCGCGGAACCAGTTGGCGCTGCTGCATCGGACCCTCGGTGTCTCCCCCTCGACTCTTCACGTCGTGCCGTACGGCGTGGACACGGCATTCTGGTCGTCGCGAGGCGAGCGAGAGGAGTCGGACCTCGTCGTCTCGGCCGGGCGGGAACACCGCGACTACGAAACCCTGCTCGACGCGTTGCCGTCGACGGCGAGGCTGGTCGTTGCCGACGGCAGTCCGTTCTCGCCGAACGCGAGCCGCCGAAGCCCGACACAGTGGCCCGGCGACGTTGTTCGTCGCGCGTTCGAACCGGTCGCGTTGCGCGATCTCTACGAAGGCGCAACCGTCGTCGTCGTCCCGGTGATGGAAACCACGTTCCCCGCCGGCATCACGACCGTGGTCGAAGCGATGTCGATGGGCAAGGCGGTGATCGCCACCGGAACGAGTGGTCTTGCGTGCGTCGTCCCCGCTGACGCAGCGATCGTCGTACCGCCGGGCGATCGGGCCGCGCTCGGCCGCGCGCTGCGCGAGATCCTTTCGGATCCGGACAGGCGTCAGGTGCTCGGCACGAGGGCTCGAATGTTCGCGGAACAGCTCCACTCGCTCGACGCGTACGTTCACGAGCTGGCTCGGCACTTCGCTGATCTCCACGAACGTTCGACGGCAGCAACGCGCTGATACCGGCGAATACTCTGCATCCAGTCGTTCTGCACCTTTCACCGTTTTGGGGAACATCAAGAGTGGCCGAAATGTCACGGCGAAAAGTCTGAAAGAACCCTTCGATCACTGTTTAGCCCGTTGTCGAAGCGGGAACAGAATAGCTCGCCTCTTGTCGAGGCCACCGGTGTCGTTGCCGAGCTCCCGGAGTCTTTGACCGCTCCCGAGCCGCAGCACGGCGACGACGACAAGACCGAGATATCCGCCCACAGCTTCTCATCCTCTTCATTTCAGATGAGACGCATGTGGGTGCTCAGCGTTACCGCATCAAGTCCTTGTAGGCCCGCATACCTCGAGGTGATGATGGCATCGAAACGCGCGTCCATTCTCGCTGTCGTCCTGCTCGTCCTCTCCACAGTTGTCGGAATCGTCGCGTCGCGTTCCGAGGCGGCGTCCGCGACTCCGACGTTTGTCCATGGCACTGCCCAAGCCGTCAGCTCCGGGACGACGAACAGTGTGCCCTTCGCGTCCACGGCCGGGAACCTGGTGGTCGTGTATGCCGTGTGGGACAACACTGCACCCGCAGCAGTGGCCGACACGGCCGGAAACACGTTCGCCGTCGCAGCACTCCGGGTGACGTGGGGGTCGGGATGGAGCGCCGAGGTCTTCTACGCCGCGAACGTGACCGGCCGAGCGGACACGATCACGGTGACCTTCGCGACCGGCATCAACAAGTTCGGCCTCGTCTACGTCCAAGAGTACGCGGGCGTCGACCGCACGGCGCCGCTTGACGCGACGTCGGCCGCAGCAGGCACTGGATCGGCGATGAGCTCCGGTGTGGCGAGCACGACAGCTCCTGACCTCGTCGTAGGTGCCGGGGCGTCGGACAAGAATGTGTTGTCTGGGTCGCCCGGGTATGTCCGCCGCTCGCGTGCGTTCGGCAACATCGTCGAGGACAAGACGCTTCCGAGCGGCGGTACGCCGGTCGCCACCGCCACGCACAACGGCCGCACGTGGGTCATGCAACTCGTGGCGTTCCGCGCCGCGACGACAACCACGACGACCACGACCACGACCACTCCCACGACGACGACCATGCCGACGACGACAACGATGCCCACGACGACGACCACGATGCCGGGCGGTATGGGAATGCCTGATCAGTGTTTGTTGGCGCAGATCGCGTTCTGTGACACGTTCCAGACCGTCGTGGGTGGTGGTCGGGCGGGCGATCTCGATCCGGCGAAGTGGAGTTTCACCCGCGCCACCCAGGCCAACAACCCGTCTCAAGGTTTCATCAACAACTATGAGCCGGTCGACGCCGAGTTCTGCACGACGCATCAGATGCGGTTGGCCGACAACGATTCGTTCATCTGTGGTGAGCAGTTCGGCGAGTCGAACCACTGGATGGAAGCCCTGAATGACGGCGGCTCGTATGTCATGAACTCGCTGCGCGCCCGCCAGCCCTTCGACTTCGCCGGCCGCACCGGCAACGTCGTGTGGGATGTGGACGCCAAGACCGAAGGACTGCATTCGTTCTGGCCCGAGGTGTGGTTGACCGACGAGCCGGTTCAGGGTCCGCATTTGGACTGGCCTGGCACGCACATCTATCCCCGTAATGGCATCCAGTTGGAGTTCAGCACCGACTGGTGCAACGGCGGCAACGCGCTCCGTCACATCAAGGTGTTCAGCAACTATCAAGCCGCCACATACGACTCGTTGGGAACGCTGCAAACGCAGTGCTTCACCACCCAGAACGACATGGCCAACCACTTCCAACTCAAGATCAACTCGAACCACATCGACCTGTGGGCGTCTGACGCCGGCGGGATCAACTTCCGCAAAGTCGCCAGCACTGACGTCGCCACATTGCCGCTGACCCGCGGCTACCTGTCGTTCCAGCACGCGCAGTACAACGCTGCCAAGGGCGGGGCGCCGACCAACGTCACCTACCACTGGCACGCCCTCGGCTTCGACGGGCCGATGCTGCCCACAGACCGCGGCTACGAGGTCCCCGACGCCCTCCAGCATCTCTCGGACGGCACCGTCAACCTGGGCTACCAGACTCCGACCGCGACGTTCTCGCTACCGGGAGTCAATCTCAGCGGCGTCGCCAAGGCCTACCTGACCTACAACGTGTCCTGGTTCGGTTCGCCGACCACCATGACCGCCAACATCAACGGCGTCGACCGGGCGGCGCAGGACTCGAACCCCGACCGGGCCACTGCCGGCACGCAATGGCGTTACATCGTCCAACCCGTCGCGCTGTCAGATCTGCACGCAGGAACCAACACGCTGACCATCAAGAACACCGGTTGCCGCGATCAATGCCCGACAGTCGCCAACATCGACCTCGAACTCGTCCTCAACTGACCACGGACCGCCAAAAACCGTCACTCTTCGCGCGTCAGCGGTCGACATGGCGGCCGGGGGTGGACTATCAAACAGTGATGTCGCGCGCGCTCGGGAACCTCCGTCGGCACCAAGTGAGCCGCTACGCGCCCAGGCTGGTGTTGTGCCTGGGACTCGTCGGCGCACTCGTAGCGTGCTCGCCACCGCCGGCGACCGCGCCCCAGCCGCCGCCGGGGCCACCGCCGAGCGTGCCGCCCGCTTCGATGCCGCCCACGTCGATGCCGCACATGCCGCACATGGGCGCTGATCAGTGTTTGTTGGCGCAGATCGCGTTCTGTGACACGTTCCAGACCGTCGTGGGTGGTGGTCGGGCGGGCGATCTCGATCCGGCGAAGTGGAGTTTCACCCGCGCCACCCAGGCCAACAACCCGTCTCAAGGTTTCATCAACAACTATGAGCCGGTCGACGCCGAGTTCTGCACGACGCATCAGATGCGGTTGGCCGACAACGATTCGTTCATCTGTGGTGAGCAGTTCGGCGAGTCGAACCACTGGATGGAAGCCCTGAATGACGGCGGCTCGTATGTCATGAACTCGCTGCGCGCCCGCCAGCCCTTCGACTTCGCCGGCCGCACCGGCAACGTCGTGTGGGATGTGGACGCCAAGACCGAAGGACTGCATTCGTTCTGGCCCGAGGTGTGGTTGACCGACGAGCCGGTTCAGGGTCCGCATTTGGACTGGCCTGGCACGCACATCTATCCCCGTAATGGCATCCAGTTGGAGTTCAGCACCGACTGGTGCAACGGCGGCAACGCGCTCCGTCACATCAAGGTGTTCAGCAACTATCAAGCCGCCACATACGACTCGTTGGGAACGCTGCAAACGCAGTGCTTCACCACCCAGAACGACATGGCCAACCACTTCCAACTCAAGATCAACTCGAACCACATCGACCTGTGGGCGTCTGACGCCGGCGGGATCAACTTCCGCAAAGTCGCCAGCACTGACGTCGCCACATTGCCGCTGACCCGCGGCTACCTGTCGTTCCAGCACGCGCAGTACAACGCTGCCAAGGGCGGGGCGCCGACCAACGTCACCTACCACTGGCACGCCCTCGGCTTCGACGGGCCGATGCTGCCCACAGACCGCGGCTACGAGGTCCCCGACGCCCTCCAGCATCTCTCGGACGGCACCGTCAACCTGGGCTACCAGACTCCGACCGCGACGTTCTCGCTACCGGGAGTCAATCTCAGCGGCGTCGCCAAGGCCTACCTGACCTACAACGTGTCCTGGTTCGGTTCGCCGACCACCATGACCGCCAACATCAACGGCGTCGACCGGGCGGCGCAGGACTCGAACCCCGACCGGGCCACTGCCGGCACGCAATGGCGTTACATCGTCCAACCCGTCGCGCTGTCAGATCTGCACGCAGGAACCAACACGCTGACCATCAAGAACACCGGTTGCCGCGATCAATGCCCGACAGTCGCCAACATCGACCTCGAACTCGTCCTCAACTGACCACCACACGAGACGCGCAGCTGGAGGGCAGATAGTTGTATCTCTGCTCGCCGCCAAGCGTCATTTCGTAGTGCATCTCGTGGGCAGCCGCTACTTGGAGAAGTGGCAGCGTGATCGCTCGGTCCCATTGCCGGTCCGGGCTCGAAAGGCCGCGGCGGTGGTGACCGACCGGATGCGCGCTCGCGCGTATCTCCGCAATGCAGTCGTCGGCTCGAATGTCCGGGTCACCGGGCGTCCACGCGTCCGCAACGAAGGCCGGCTCCAGATCGGGGACAACTGCCACTTCCGGTCGATCGTCGCCATGTTGGAGCTCTACGTGGCGCCAGGGGCCGAGATGATCTTGGGCAACGATGTCCATGTCAACTCCGGCGACACGTTCGCTGCGTTCTCCCGGATCGAGATCGGCGACCGCGTCGAGGTCGGGCCGCTCGTGGCCGTCTACGACACAAACTTCCACGACCTGTACGAGCGGCACCGGCTCCCCGAGCCGCAGCCCGTGATCATCGAGGACGACGTGTGGCTGGGCGCGAAGAGCACGATTCTTCCGGGAGTGCGGATCGGTCGCGGTGCGGTCGTGGCCGCCCACGCGCTGGTGAGGCGAGACGTCGAGCCGTTCACGATCGTCTCCGGCGTGCCCGCCGAAACCGTCGCGAAGCTCGACCCTCGGAAATTCGTCGTGCGCGCAACGCCTGACCAGCGCGACCACTCAGCCCTGGAAGGACCCTGCGGCTAACTCGGCCAGCAGATCGAGCGTGACCCGGGCGGTCTTGTCGAGGCCAAAACGGTCCTCTGCGATGCGCCGGCCCTCTCGTCCCATCGAGGCTCGACGATCGGCATCAGCGAGCAGCGACTCGAGTGCCGACCCGAGATCGCGAATGTCTCCGGTCTTGGTGATGAAGCCGTTGACACCGGGATCGACGATGTCGGCGGTCCCGCCGGCGTCGGAGACGACGACCGGCAAGCCGCAGCCCATGGCTTCGACGGTGGCGATGCCGAATGCCTCGGCGAGGCTCGGCAGAACGAAGACGTCGGCCTCCTGATAGAGCTGAAGCAGCTTCTCGCTGTAGGGCCCGATGTCGTGATGGACGACGACCCCGGGCGTCGGTTCGACCGGATCCCGGGTCACGATGTGGAGCTCCACGCCGTCTTTGGGCCGGCGCTGGAACCATTTGAGTAAGAGCTCGCCGCCCTTCCGGCGGAAGTCTCCGCCCACGAACAGCACCCGCCGACCGATTGCCTCGCGGATCTCGGGGCTGTCGGGCGGCCTCCAGAAGGTCACGTCGGCGCCGAAAGGGACGACGATCACCTTGTCCTCAGGCACGCCGTAGGCCTCGACCATGCCGGCCTTGGCCCACCGGGATGTCGCGACGACCAGAACAGTCGCATCCCACAGCCGGCGGCGGAGACGCAGCTTCAGCTTCTGCGTCAGTGCCGAATGCTTCACGACGCCGTACGCCCCCATCTCGTCGATCTGTTCTTGCGTGGAATCGATCGCGAACAGCGTCGGCGTCGCCCGCAGCTGGCGGCTGAACAGGAGGGCCACCGATGAATTCGTGAGAACTGCGCTGTATGGTCCTTCGCGCAGCCCGCGGTGGAACTCGAGCGTGGCGCGACCGATGGACGTCTGGTGCTCGGGCACCAACCGGACCCGCTCGCGAAGCCTCTCGATTGCCCCGCCCGGCTTCTGGTAGTCGATGTCGTGCCAGCTCGGATCGAGGTCCGGGACAGTTGGTGCCACTCGTTCGAGGTTCTGGCGCCACGTGGCCCAGCCGGCGATCGGCTCGATGAGCATGCCCACGCGATGCGGCGCCGAGCGCGACTCACCGACTGCGTCACGAACGGCTAGCTGAGATGCCACGGCTCGTGCCTCCTTCGCACGTGGACGGCCCGACGCCGATGATGAGTACTCAGAGATCATCCTGATACATCTCAGGCTCGAGATACGCAGTGCGACACGGGGACCCTAGGAACTCTGGGCCCGCGTATCAGGGGCTGCCGCTCGTCCCTCTCTCAGGACGAACGAACGAAGGAGTTCGCACGTGCGTGCGCCAGTTGTGTCCGGCATGTCCCGGCGCGTGCGGTCATGAGGACCAGCATCCAGCGGAACCTGTTCTGGCTCACCGGGTCGCAGATCGCGACGTGGTCAGCGTCGCTAGTACTCGTCGTCATCGTGCCACGCCACCTCTCCGCAGGGGACTTCGGCGCGTATCAGTTTGCGATCGCATTCGTCGGCTACTTCATGCTCGTCGGCATGTTGGGCACCAACACGTACGTCGTGAAGACCGTCGCCCGCGACGAGTCGGCGCTGGGTCCTCTGATGGTGAATGCGCTCGTGATGAAACTGGCACTCACCGCCGCCCTCTCCGTACTGGCCATCGCGTTGGCCCACATTCTCGGCTACTCCGGCCAAACGATCCTCCTCATCGAGATCACGTGCGCCGCGATGATCGTGCACGTCCTCAACGACACCCTCGCTTCGGGCTTGCAGGGCGTCCAGCGAATGAACAAGTTCGCGCTGTGGCGGGTCGTGCAGACCTACATTGGGGTGGCTCTCGGTTTGGCCGTGCTCGTTGGACAGGAGAGCGTTGTGGCCTACGCGATCGTCGTGGGGCTGAGCGCGCTGATCCCGCTCGTGGCCAACACCATCCACGTTTGGCCGGAGCTCCGACCCTGCCTCCGTGTCGACTTCTCCGTTTGGAGAAAGCTGGCGAGAGGAGGCGCACCGTTCCTGCTGTGGTCGGCGATCATCGTCCTATACGGCACCATCGACCTCCCGCTGCTGAAGGCGATGGCCGGCGACGCCGCCGTTGGTGCATACGCGCTTGCCTACCTCTGGATCAGCATGCCAGGGAGCTTCAGTTCCCTCGTCACCTCCGCCACGATGCCGTCGTTGTCAGCCAACGCCGTGCGGGAGTCGAACACCGAGTTCGTTCGACTGGCCAACCGCGCGGTGTGCCTGGTCCTCGTCGTGGCGTTGCCGGCATCGCTCGGCATCGCGTTGGTGGCGAGCGACGTGTTCGCCCTCCTGCATTACCAGTCCGGCTTCGAGAAGGCCGTGCCGTTAATACAGATTCTCGCGTTCGGCATGCCCCTCATCGGTATGACCATGGTCCTCGGAACGGCGTTGATCGCGTCGGATCGCCAGAAGCAGTGGATGATCGTCGGCGTCGGCGCATGCCGCGCTCAACCCATTGCTCAACCTCGCCGCCATCCCCATCGCCATGCGGGCGTTCGACAATGGAGCCATCGGAGCCGCTGTCATCACCGTCACTACTGAGCTGTTCATGTTCGTCGGTGCGCTGGCCATTCGGCCCCGCGGTGTCATGGATCGTGCCACGGTGTCGTACGCGGGCCGTTGTGTGGTCGCGACCGTGGTGATGATCCCCGCCATTCTCGCGGTGAGCGCAACCGTGCTCCCCGTCAAGGTCGCGGTGGGTGTCGTGACCTACGGCCTCGCCTCGCTGGCGCTGGGTACCGTGTCACTTGATGGGTTCCGAGTTGGGGCAGATGGCCGATTCGCGCCAACCCGGTTCCTGAAGACCGTCACAGTGCCATCCGAGTGAGCGCATGACGGTGGTAGGCGGTGTGTCCGCCCCTCGGTGGCTTGACCAGATTTTCGCATCTTTCGCCGAGCTTCGCCCTCAGTGACACTGTGAGCCGCCCGTGACCAGCCAGGCGATCATCGTGTGCACCCGGGAGCGGCCCGACGACCTTCGACGGTGCCTGGCGAGTCTCGTCGTGGCCAGGCTCGCCGGATCGCCGATCATCATCGTCGACCAAAGCCGCAGCGACGACAGCGAAACGGTCGTGCGGGCATTCATGGCCGAGCACGGCGACATCGAATACATCCGCAGCACCCGGACCGGACTCTCGACGGCGCGCAACGAAGGTGCGAATCGCGCCCGAGACGACGTGTTGCTGTTCACCGACGACGACTGCGAGGTCGACCCCGATTGGGCGCGCTCATGGGCAGAACTGTTCGACTCGAACCCGACGATCGGGCTCGGTTTCGGAACAGTGAGCGCACCTCCGTATGACACCACCGAGGGCATCATCCCGACGTTCGATCCCGGGCCGTCGCCTCTGACATTCGGGCCCGAGGTCCTCCGTGGAGGCCCGATCCACCTCGGCCTGGGCGCCAACATGGTGATGCTTCGCAGCGCGTGGCAACGGGCCGGCGGGTTCGATGAGCATCTGGGCGCCGGAACCGACCTCCCCGCCGCGGAGGAGGGCGACATGGCGGTGCGCGTGCTCGATCTCGATGTCGACATCGCGCTCGCCCCCGAACCGCGCGTACTTCACCACGGCTTCCGCGGAGGGGCGGCCGCGGCCAGCCTCGTGCTCGGCTACTGCCTCGCTGGTGGCGCGATGTACGGCAAGCACATCCGATCTGGCGATCGCCGAGCGATATTCTGGGCGCTGCGAGAGCTCTGGGGGTTGTGGCTCGAGGTTGCTCGGAAAGCAGTGACCGGTGTACGCCCGACCGGATTCAACGCCGCTCGGTTCTTCGTCAAGGGCCTGGTCCTGTCGACTCGCGCGCCCATCGACAAGGCGCACAAGATGTACGCGCCCCGACCCGTACTCGCTCGCGCGACGTGACGGCCACGCTCCGTTACTCGTCGACTTCGACCCAGTTTTCGGGGGCGTAGCGTTGGCGGCGCCACTCCTTTGAGTGCGCCAGCATGATCATCGCGAATGCAATGTCCGAGGCCAGAGATCGCCACCGAAGCCGCGCCCAGCGCGCGACGGCTGGCAGGTACCGCACTCGCTCGCGCCACGGCATCGGAGCACGACTCACCACGGTGAGATGACCCTTTAGCACTGACCAACGGGGGCACGTCGGTCGCCCCGATTCCGCGAGCTCGGGTCTGGCCCACACCATTCGTCCTGGGCCTCTCTCCTGATAGCGGTTGCCGTGGTGCCAGCGCTTTGAGAACAGTGGTTCGGCCACCAGATGGAACCGACCTCTCGAGCGCGAGATCGCACAGAAGGACCGTGTCCGACGCCGTGTAGTCGCCCTGGGGGGCCGCTTCGCGCAGGACATCAGCTCGGATCAGGCCGTACGTCGCTTCACACGGGCCTTGGAGGTAGAGGAGATCGCGATACCGCTCGGCCACCCCCGATGCAGTGCCTTCGGTGGGGTATCGAACGCCCGCAGAGTCCGTCACGAGGAACCGGGAACCGCGGCGTCTACCGAGCAGAACAACTCCGACAACGCAGTTCGACAGCGGATCACCGTACGCATCGATCCAGGTGGCGGCGGCGCAGCAGAGCGCCACCTCCGGTCTCGCATCCAGCTCGGCGATCAGACGCTCGAGCATCGTGGGTGCACACACGTCGTCATGGGCAGCCCAACGGAAGTACTCGCCCCTCGCCCTTTGCAGTGTGAGATTCGCGTTCCGCATGCCGCCGATGTTGCGGGCGTTGCGCCAATAGCGCACCCTCGAATCCTGCGCGGCGTACCGGCTACAGATCTCCTCTGTGCGGTCGGTGGACGCGTTGTCGGAGATCAGGAGCTCGAAGTCGTCGAACGTCTGCGCCAGCAGCGACTCGATCGACTCCTCGAGGAATTCCTCGCCGTTGTACACCGGCAGCCCGATGCTCACCCGTGGCGGTCGCGATGTCTCGACAGGCACTTCGGTCGGGTCGGTTTGCGCAGTTTCGGACATTCAGCTGGTTCCTTGCGGATTCGCACGGCGCTGCTCAAATTGAGAGCAGTCTCGGGCAGGAGCGATACAACCCGATTTTCTCAACCACCCTCAGTGGAGATCCGTCGGGGAACGGGCGTTCTGGAGACAATCGCCAGATCGGAGTCGCGACTCGCGGTGACCTCACAGGCGATCCCGGGCAGAGAAGGAGTGGCGGACGCGGTGTACAGCCCGCTCGCGGTGATCACTCCACAGGGATCGGGCTCGGTGTCGATGACCAGGAGCCAGTCGTCGGTTCCGTCGGCACGCTTTCCCGGCGTCGTGAACGTCTGGGTATCCGTCATCGGGTGCGGTTGAGCGTCACCGATCGCCAAGTAGGTGCCCGTGGCCGGATCGAACCACCGCGCACGAGCGGGTCCGTCGAGAGCGCCGGTGTCGACCGAGAACGTCCGAGCGCCCGTCTTGGTGACTGGAACATAGGCAAGCAGCCAGTGCCGGTCCTCCGTGAGGGCCGACGTGATGAAATCGGCCTTGCCAGAGGTGCCTCCGCCGGAGATGACGAGGTCGAAGCCGGCGAAGTCCGTATCGGTTCCTGACGGTCGCAACGTCCACCAAGGAAGCGTGCCGAAGAGGTCGAACGCGAAGCTCGAGTAATCCGCGCCAGCGGTGTGCAGCGACGCCGGTATGTCCTTCCACGCCCAGACGTCGTGGGACCCGAAGCCGTCCCCGGCCGTACCGCCGGCAAGCACCGACCAGAATCGCCCGCGCCTGGTCTCCCACGGTTTACGCGAGAACTTCCCGGTGTTGTTCTCGAACTCGTACGTCCCCTCCTCCATCCACGCTGGCTTGGGAGGGGAGAACCGGTAGGCGCGATCCGCTGTCAGGTAGACGTCGCCTTCAAAGGACGGCCCATATCCGTAGAAGCTGTTCTGGTCAACGATTGGCCCAAAGCCGTCGACCTCGCCGGGAATGCCGTCCGGTCCCGAGGCTTCGGCCATGAACAACTGGCGGGCGCCGGCGGCCTTGATGCCGTCGGCGATGGCGCGCACTCGTGCCGCGCCCTCCGACCCCGCCGGAGGGGTGTAGTCGCCCAGCCCGAACCAGATGACATTCGGGGCATCGCGGTAGCGGCCTCCGACCCACTTGCCCCAGTCGAACAAGGTCTGCTGGTCCCTCTGCCCCAGGACGTCCTGATACCAACCTTCGTGCCCACCCCCGTTGCCGAGGTAGGTGTACGCCAGCATGACAACCATTCCGTGGTCAGCGGCCTTGGCGACGATCGAATCGATCCACTGCCAATAGCGCTCGGACTCGGGCGAGGCGCCCGCGGTGCTGAAATCGCCAGGTGTCGCAAATGGTGGATCTCCAGCCTTGTCGTTCGGAGCGTTCGGCGCCGCGGAGTAGGCGCCCTGGCGCACCATTGCCATCAGGTAGAAGGAGTTGAAGCCCTGTGCTTTGCGGGTGGTCAAGTACTCGTCGACCTGTTCCGAAGTCCCCTCGACCGACATCACCCACGCCGCATCTGCTTGTACCCGCCACGGCCGACCCGCCTGGTCGACGAGATAGCGGCCGTTCGGGGCGACGGCCAGCGGATACGCGGCGGCGGTCTGCTGGTCGGCGGCGCCCTTCTCCGAGATGCCCCACGTTACCGGCCCCTGATCCACGACGGAGAACTGTGTGACGCCGGGCCCTGCGTTCGACGTAGCCGCGGGAACAACCGTCGGAGCGGCTGGGGACCCATTCCCGGCGCAGGCGGCGAGTAGGAGGAATGCGCTGAGCGCGAGCGCCAGGAGCCGTCGGTGCCGCGTAGCCCCTGGTCGTACTGGCATGGCTACGTGATGGAGGGGCATGATCCCGATCTCAAACGGAGCGGCTGGAGCTTGCTCGTGATACGAGCCGCCGTGCAGGCATGCTCCGGCGGGGACGCTCCTCCGTCGAAATGCCGACGACCTTCGCAGAGAACTCGTCTGGTCCGCCCAGTTGATCGGCCATCCCGCAGTAGTACGCGATGTTGTACAACCCGCTCAGGGCGTGTCCCGTCAGACCTCGCAGGTTGACGCGCTCTGTCGCCTTGGCGACGCCCCGCAGAAAGCGTTCGGTGGCGTGCTCGAACCAACGCTGTGACACGGACGCACGTGTCGTCCACCGGACGAGCCAGTGTCTGCGCGAGAACTCTTGCCGGGTCCACTCGAGCAGGCCGGCCGCCTCGTGATCGCGAGCGAACATCACGTCGTTCACGCCGTAGTCGTGGGCGTTGCGCAACCACGCTCGGAAGGGACGGTCTGCGTAGTGGTATGCCTCGGCGTCGTCGTCGAACACGAATCGAACTCCGGCAGTGTGCATGCGGTACGCAAGCTCGACGTCCTCGTTCCGCCGGTAGCGAAGGTCGAACCCACCAGCGTCCAGTACACAGGCCCGTGGAATCGACGCATTGCCGGTGAAGAACTGCCGGTAGGTGGGCTCGTAGGCACCACACGCCATCGCGTCGTACTGCTTGTAGAGCATGGCCTGCTCCCAACGGATGGGCGGGCTCAGCGCAGCGTCCATGGGCGAGAGCATCGGACCGATCACAGCCATATCGCCCTGAGTGTCCCGGTGCCAGCGGACGTGACGCTCGATCAGCGTCGGTGCCGCAACGACGTCATCGTCGATGAAGAGCACGATTGGAGCTTGCGCAAGCTCGGTACCACGATTGCGAGCCGCAGCCGGCCCTGCGTTCGCCTGCGTCTCGAACACAAGGTTGTACGGGGGGCTGACGCCCGTCAGAAACTCGTCGGTGCCATCGGTGGAGCCGTCCGAGACCACGACGACTTCGAACTCATCGAATGCGAGCGTTTGCGACGAAAGAGCACGAAGGACTTGCGGCCACCGATCGAGACGGTTGTAGGTCGGAATCACGACGCTGATCGACGGGGTCGTCCCCATGGTCACCACGAACGCGGGGATCGCGAAAGTTCTTCTGACGTCGAGCGCGCTCGCCAATTGTCCCGTTTTCCGCGCGCGACGAGATGCATCGAAGAAGTGACACGCATCAAGAGGCCCAGATACACCTCTTAGGCCTCAGTGAGCACTGCTCGGTTGCTCCCGGCTGTACCGGAAGACGGCGATTGCGCCGATGGTCGCCGCTCGAAACATCTCGACTGGCTTCGTCCTCCTCGAGCTGCGGCAGATCCCCTTGCTGGCGCTGGGTGTATCAGGGGTGCCCAGGCATAACTCATACTCGTCGTGGCCGTAGGTCGGGGATTCGCGCGAAGGGACAGACGCGCGCGCGCCCGCCACACCGCGCCCAGCGCGTGACGGCACCGAGCGGAGGAGAACCAGCGACCATGCTTGGATCGGGACGCAGGCAACGTGGACGTCATTTCTTGATCGGCGAGCACCGGCGCGCCCGTCGCCAGATCGCCGCGTGGGTCGTCCTGACCCTGCTCGCAAGCACCGTGATCGCAATCGTGACGCCGACGGCCGCACACGCCGCGACGCCCGGCTTCGTGCAGACGACGGCTCGTGAGGTGGGAAGCGGGACGACGAACGCGGTGACGTTCAACCAGCCCAACACCGCCGGCAACCTCATCGTGGCGTACGTCGTGTGGGACAACTCGGGCACTGTCAACGTCACCGACACCCGGGGCAACACCTACACGCCGGTCTCTGCGAGGGTGCCGTGGAGCGGCGGCGCCAGCGCCCAGGTGTTCTACGCCAAGAACGTTGCCGGCGGTACCAACACCGTGACCGCCACGTTCGGCACCGCGTTGAGCCGTTACGGGGTCTTCTACATCGCCGAGTACTCCGGGATCGACAAGACCAACCCGTTCGACGTCACCACCACCGGCACCGGCACGACCAGCTCGGCCATGAGCAGCGGCACCGCCACCACGACCAACGCCAACGACCTCCTTGTCGGCCTCGGCGCGTCCCACAGGAACGTCACCGGTGCCGGCGCTGGCTACACCAGCCGCTCCACCTTCGCCGGCAACATCGTCGAGGACCGCACCGTCACCGCCACCGGCGCCTACACCACGACCGCCACCCAGAACGGCAACGGCTGGGTCATGCAACTCGTCGCCTTCCACGCCGACGGCGGCGGCCCGCCCCCGCCGCCGGACACCATCCCGCCCTCGGTCCCGACCGGCGTCACCGCCAATGCAGTGTCGTCGACCCAGGTCAACCTCACCTGGAACGCCTCCACCGACAACAACGCCGTCACCGGCTACCGCGTCTACCGCAACGGCCAGCCCCTCACCCCCTCAGCCACCACCACCACGACCAGCTATCAAGACACCACCGTCACCGCCAGCACCACCTACACCTACGAGATCACCGCACTCGACGCCACCAACGAATCCGGCAAGTCGACCCCGCCGACCAGCGTCACCACACCCACACCACCACCGCCACCGCCGCGGTTCGTGCAGACGACGGCTCGTGAGGTGGGAAGCGGGACGACGAACGCGGTGACGTTCAACCAGCCCAACACCGCAGGCAACCTCATCGTGGCGTACGTCGTGTGGGACAACTCGGGCACTGTCAACGTCACCGACACCCGGGGCAACACCTACACGCCGGTCTCTGCGAGGGTGCCGTGGAGCGGCGGCGCCAGCGCCCAGGTGTTCTACGCCAAGAACGTTGCCGGCGGTACCAACACCGTGACCGCCACGTTCGGCACCGCGTTGAGCCGTTACGGGGTCTTCTACATCGCCGAGTACTCCGGGATCGACAAGACCAACCCGTTCGACGTCACCACCACCGGCACCGGCACGACCAGCTCGGCCATGAGCAGCGGCACCGCCACCACGACCAACGCCAACGACCTCCTTGTCGGCCTCGGCGCGTCCCACAGCAACGTCACCGGTGCCGGCGCTGGCTACACCAGCCGCTCCACCTTCGCCGGCAACATCGTCGAGGACCGCACCGTCACCGCCACCGGCGCCTACACCGCGACCGCCACCCAGAACGGCAACGGCTGGGTCATGCAACTCGTCGCCTTCCGCGCCGACGGCGGCGGCCCGCCCCCGCCGCCGGACACCATCCCGCCCTCGGTCCCGACCGGCGTCACCGCCAATGCAGTGTCGTCGACCCAGGTCAACCTCACCTGGAACGCCTCCACCGACAACAACGCCGTCACCGGCTACCGCGTCTACCGCAACGGCCAGCCCCTCACCCCCTCAGCCACCACCACCACGACCAGCTATCAAGACACCACCGTCACCGCCAGCACCACCTACACCTACGAGATCACCGCACTCGACGCCACCAACGAATCCGGCAAGTCGACCCCACCAACCAGCGTCACCACACCCACACCACCACCGCCACCGCCCTCGAACCTCGTGGCCGCGTATGCCTTCGATGAAAGCAGCGGCACCACCGCGGCGGACGCCTCGGGCCACAACGTCACCGGCACGCTGGTGAACGGGCCGACCTGGACGGGTGGCCGGTTCGGCAATGCCGTGCTTACCAGCGGGGCTACGGACTACGTCGACATCGGCAACCCCACCGCGCTTCGGCTCACTGGCAGCATGACAGTCAGCGCGTGGATCAACTCATCCGCGTACCCGGGCGATGACGCCGCGATCGTGTCCAAGCGTGGCGGCCCGGGCTTCCAGCTGGACACCACCATCGATCGCGGACCGCGGACGATCGGCTTCAAGCTGACAGGCGCTTCGGGCGCCGACATGTTCCGGTACGGCGCCACTGCGCTGGCTCCGAACAGCTGGTACTTCATCACGGGGGTGTACAACGCGGCCGCGGGCACGCTGGACGTCTACCTGAACGGCATCCTCGACAACGGTCCGCTGGTGGGAACGGTCCAGAGCGCGCAGCAGGACTCACCACTGAACGTCAACATCGGACGCCGGGCGAGCGGCGGCTTCGGGCACATCGGCCGTATCGACAATGTGCGCATTTACGACGGTGCAGTGTCCACAGATCAGCTCCAAGCTGATATGACGGCGTCGTTGGGTACGGCTGGCGGTGGCGACCTCACGCCGCCGACGGTGTCGGTCAGTAGCCCGACGGCGGGCGCGAATGTGTCCGACATTGTGACGGTGACTGCTGCTCCTGCGGATGATGTGGGTGTCGCCGGGGTGCAGTTCTTGGTGGACAACGTGGTCACGGGCGTGGAGGACGCGCAGGTGCCGTACCAGTTGCAGTGGGACACCCGTGGTTACGCCAACGGTGCGCACTCGTTGACGGCGCGGGCGCGTGACGCGTCGGGCAACGTGGGCGTGTCGTCGGCGGTGACGGTGAATGTGGCCAACACGAGCTCGTTCCAGAACGAGATCTTGTCGACCGCGGTGGAGCTGCCGTCGACGATGAAGTTCCTGCCCGACGGGCATCTGCTGGTCGCCGAGTTGCACGGCACGATCAAGGTGTTCCATCCGCCGTACACGGCTCCGGACGCGGCGCCGTTCCAGGTGCTGGACGTGCCCACCAACGGGGTGGCGCAGGGCATCCTCGAGCTCGAGCTCGACCCGAACTTCGCGACCAACCACTTCTATTACGTCTTCTATACGCCTCGGTCGCCGAACCGTGACCGTCTGTCGCGGTTCACCTACGACCCGGCCACCCATCTGCCGGTGCCCAACAGCGAGGTCGTGTTGTGGAGCGACGTCGAGACCTCGAGCCAGGAGCACCACGGCGGCGCGATCATGGTTCCAGGGGACGGGAAGATCTACTTCACCACCGGCGACCACGACTTCGCCCCCAACGCCCAGAATCTCAGCAGCACCGAAGGCAAGCTGCACCGCATCAACATGAACGGGTCGGTCCCGACCGACAACCCGTTCTACGACGGCACGGGCCCCAACGTGGACACCATCTGGGCCTACGGGCTGCGCAACCCGAACCGGGCCTACTACGACGCGCCCACCGGGCGGATGCTGATCGCCGACGTGGGCTGGAACAGCTACGAAGAGCTCAACGTCGGCGTGCGGGGCGCCAACTACGGGTGGGCCACCAGCGAGGGGGCGTGCTCGGCGCCGTGCACCCCACCCATCTACACCTACGACCACTTCCAGAACCCGGGCCGTCCCGACGCAGCCATCACCGGCGGGTTCGTGTACCACGGCACGTCGTTCCCGGCCAGCTATCAGAACAGCTACTTCTTCGGGGACTACGCCCAGCACTGGATCAAGCACCTGTACTTCGACGCCAACGGCCAGGTCGCGAACGTGTTGAACTTCGAGCCCCCCAACGGCGCCCCGTTCGGGCCCTACGGCGACATCGTCAAACTGGTCGAGGGACCCGACGGCGCCGTGTACTACCTCGACATCGGCTACTCCGACAACAGCGGCGAGTTCGGCCTGAGCAAGCTGCGCCGCGTCCGGTACGTGAACACCAACCAGCCCCCGGTCGCTCTCTCAGCCGCTGACACCACCACCGGCGACGTGCCATTGACCGTGCACTTCACGAGCGCCGGATCCGCGGACCCCGAAGGCCTGCCCGTCACCTACGCCTGGGACTTCGGCGACGGCACCACCTCCACCCAAGCCAACCCGACCCACCTGTACACCACCGCCGGGAAGTACACGGTCCGGCTCGCGGTGTCCGACGGCGTCAACACCACCAACGCCATCCCCCTGACCATCCAAGCGGGCCGATCACCCACGGCCACCATCCTGTCCCCCACCGACGGGATCTTCTTCCGAGCCGGCGACCTCATCAACTTCAGCGGCGACGCCACCGACACCGCCGACGGCTCCCTGCCGGCCAGCGCCTACACCTGGCAGGTCGACTTCCTCCACAACAGCCACGAACACCCCGGCACACCCATCACCGGCGTCAAGAACGGCACGTTCACCATCCCCACGACCGGTCACGACTTCAGCGGCAACACCCGCTACCGCATCACCCTCACCGTCAAGAACTCCGCCGGGCTCACCAACACCAAACAAGTCACCATCTGGCCCACCAAAGTCAACCTCACCTTCTCCACCGCCCCCCCCGGGCTGACCTTCAACATCGACGGCATCGCCACCACCACCCCGTTCGTGTACGACACGCTCGTCGGGTTCACCCACAACATCAACGCCATCAACCAAACCCAAGGAGCCACCAACTACACCTTCGGGTCATGGACCGACGGCGGCACCCAGCAACACAACATCACCGTCCCCGCCACCGCCACCACCTACACCGCCACCTACACCGGACAGACGATCGTCAACCCCACCTTCGTGCAAATAGCGGCCGCCTGCCCGCAGGCACCGCAGCAGACCGTGACGGTCTCCTACCCAGCAGTGCAGTCGCTGGGGAACACGAACGTCGTCGCGGTCGGCTGGAACGACGCCACCTCCACCATCACCTCGGTTGCGGACAGCGCGGGCAACACCTACCAAGTGGCCGCACCGATCGCCCGTGGCACCGGGCTAAGCCAGGCCATCTACATCGCCAGCAACATCAAAGCTGCAGGAGCGGGGGCGAACACGGTGACCGTGACGTTCTCGGGTTCCGTGCGGTTCGCGGACATCCGGGTCGTCGAATACAGCGGCCTGTCGGCCACCAATCCCGTCGACCGCTCGTCGACATCAGCGGGCAACAGCGCGACGGCGACCAGCGGCCCCGTGACCACCACATCGGCCAACGAGCTGATCTTCGGTGCAGGTATGACGAACGGATCGTTCTCCACGTCCACCGGCGGCTTCACCACAAGGATCATCACAACCCCGGACGCCGACATCGTGGGCGACCTCGCGGTTACCGCGACCGGTACGTACGCATACACCGCCTCGCTCGGGAGCCCCGATTTCTGGCTGATGCAAACCGTCACGCTCCGGGGAGGGTGACGTGACCACGCTCCTCCCCGACACCACCGAGCCGGCCGACGCGCCGGCAGGCCGAGTGGCGGTCGTCACGGGAGCCGGCCAGGGTATCGGCTACGCAATCGCGTGCCGGCTGGCGAACGCCGGTATGGAGGTGTGGATGGTTGGGCGGCGTGCCACCCCCCTACAGGAGGCGGCGGACCGCATCGGCGGGCTCGCTCGCCCCTGCCCCGCGGACCTCACGGACCGAGACGCGAGAGCAGAGCTCGTCGACGCGCTACGCGTTGCGCATGGCTCCGTCGACGTCCTCGTGAACAACGCGGGCGTGATCCACCTGGGAACGACCGAGAACGCCACGGAAGACGAGTTCGAAGAGCAGCTCTCCGCCAACGTCGTCGCACCGTACGCACTCACCCGAGCCTGCCTCCCGCTGCTGCGGGCGGCCCGTGGCCAGATCGTCTTCATCAACTCGAGCGCCGGCAAGAGCGCCAACCCCGGCGCCGGCCAGTTCTCCGCGACACAGCACGCCGTGCGAGCGTTCGCCGACAGCCTGCGCGCCGAGGTGAACCGGGACGGGATCCGGGTCACGGTTGTGCACCCCGGTCGCACCGCATCCCCCCGCCAGCACGCCATCCACGAGGGCGAGGGAAAGCCGTACTGCCCGGAACGTCTCATGCAGGCCGACGACGTCGCCGAGGTCGTACACGCTGCGCTGACCATCCCCCGCACTGCGGAAGTCACCGAGATCTCGGTCAGACCGATGCAGAAGAGCTGAAGGGAGTACGGAGTTGACCTCAGTGCACTGCGACTCGAGGGTCGCGGACGACGTGCGGCGTTCGGCTCTCTATCGTGGCGACATCTTCGTGTCGTCGCCCGACCGGGCCACGGTTTCGTTCACGGAGTTCACCCGCCGGCTCGTGGAGGAAGGGTTCGGGGACCTCGATCCCGAACGCGCGCAGGCGGAGCTGCCGCTTGCCCGCTATGTCGAGATCCTGTCCGAACTCAAGCCTCGGTTCATCCACCATCAGGAATCGAAGGTGTTCCTGCGGGCGATCCTGGAGCGGCGCGGCTGTGATCTCGATCTCACGTACTTCGACGTTCCCCGGCTGCGGACCTCAACCAGTGACGGCTACCTGACGACTGGCATCGCTTATGCATGGCATCCCCACCGCGATACCTGGTATTCGGCGCCGTCCAGCCAGCTGAACTTCTGGCTGCCCGTCTACCCCATCGTGGCCGGCAACGCCATGGCCTTCCATCAGGACTACTTCGCCACAGCGGTCCCGAACACGTCCAGCCATTACAACTACTACGAGTGGAACAGCAAGTTCCGGGCGTCAGCGGCGTCCAACGTCGGCTCCGAGTCGCGGCCGCTCCCGGGGCCGGTCGAAGAACTCGACCTGCGCAACCCGCTCGTGCTCGTCCCTGACGTCGGCGGCGTGATCGAGTTCTCCGGTCAGCATCTGCACTCCAGCGTCCCCAACCACTCAGGCCGTACCCGCTTCTCGATCGACTTCCGCACCGTGCACATCGGCGACATCGAACTCGGACGGGGCGCACCCAACGTCGACATCGAATGCTCCGGATCGTCGATCCGTGACTTCATCCGGGCATCTGACTTCGAGCCCATGCCGGACAACATCGTCGGGCTGTTCGACGACGGCACCGAGACCAGCGGCGACCTGCTCTATCCGGCAAATCGTGCCGGCGGTGTCGCCGCCCACTCATCCTGACTCCCCTCCGGCGAGGCACTCTCCCGCAGTATCAAACTCACCCGACTGGACTCTGTTCCCTTGCTGGCGTCCGGCCAGGACACGAACGCACGAGCCAGAAGGTGTCCAAATGATGATCCATTCTCGTCCGGTGCCGCGTGAAGTCGACGGTGCACGCGCCGGCCGAGGACTGGATCAGCGACCGACGTGAAGGTGCTTTTCATCCATGCCGCGTTGCATGGGTTCTCAGCCGAGTACACCGTCCACGCGACCCTCGCGGCGAACGCCATGCCACTCGGCGTGGAGTCGTCGTTCCTGTGGCAAGGGCCCGTCGACCCGACGGTTCTCGCGAAGGCGGGACTCGATGCCGTTACGGTGCGCGACTTCGGACGCAATCTCGCGATCACCCCAAAGCCATCGAGGCAACGTCGTGCATGGCTCACGGCATCCCGGCTTCCCGCGTCCCTCGCAGCGGTGAGGCGGACCATCGAGCGCGTCCGGCCCGATGTCATCTACTCGTCGCAGCAGCAAATCGACCTCTTCCTCGCCCAGTGGTACTCGAGACGGCTCGGCATCCCCCACGTGGTCCACCTTCACTACTCGGTCGGGCCGTGGATCGGCCCAACCACGGTTCGCGTCATCAACCGAATCCCTCACAAATTTCGCGGTGTCGGAGTACGTGCGCCAGACCGCGATGTTGCGGGGTTCCACACCAGAGAGCGTCTCGACGATCTTGAACCCGGTGCCCTTCACGCACGTCAACGTGGAGGGCGTCGACCGCGAACGAGTGCGCGCCTCGCTCGGCATTCCGTCGGGGGCGCCACTCGTCGTGGCTGCGGGACGCCTTGATCCCGGCAAAGGCCACGTCGCGCTACTCGACGCGTTCAAGCTGGTGCTCGAGCGGATGCCGGAAGCGCGACTTCTCATCTGCGGCAACCCTGACTCAAAGGAGTACGGAAACGCGCTCCGGAAACGGTCGGAGGACCTGGGCGTCGACCGTTCAACCATCTTCGCGGGCTGGCGCGGCGACATGCCGCAGATCTACCGAGCAGCAGACGTGTTCTGTCTGCCATCCGAGATGGACCCGTGCGCCCTCGTGTACCTCGAAGCGATGGGTGCAGGACTACCGGTCGTCGCCTTGTATTCGGGCGGCACGCCCGAGCTCGTCGAGCATGAGCGGACAGGCCTACTGGCGTATCCCAAGGACACGGCTGCGCTCGCAGGTCATCTGACAAGGCTACTCCGCGACCCGGCACTTGCACGAGACTTCGGCGCTGCGGGCCGCAAGCGCGCGCGCAGCACGACTTCGATAGTCGCGCTCTCGCGCAGCGATGGGCCAATCTCCTGGCCGACGTCACCCAGGAACGCTCAATCGCATCGACCACGGCGACCACCAAGGCCGCAAGGAGCGACAGAGCAGCCGCCAGCGGCGCCTGACCTCACGCCAGGATATATACCAAAATGGGGGGGATATCGGTCATACTGGACTAACCGACCCGTGTGATTGCCGGCAACAACGATCCTTCCCCTTGGCTTCCCGGAACCTGTGGTATTTACCTACTCGTTCGCCACCTCTGGTAAACGATGAAGTCGACAGATTTTCCGGACACCGGCTTAGGACAGTGGCGCCAAGCTCACTCCTATCCGGCACTCCCCGAAGCGGATACGGATTCGCTCAGCGACCTACGCGACATGTACCTCTGTCTCGTCAAGTCAACGCTGAAGAACCTTCCCTACCTGGAAGATGAATGGAATCCCATCCAACCCCGTGGGTCAGTGCGCCCGCTAATACTGAAGACCTTCGGTGATCTAGGCATTCAACTATGTCACTCAAGGCGCGCGACACTTGAGGAGCGCTTACTCGGAACCGACCACACTTCAATTGCTCACACGATGGTGAGCATGAAGCGGTTGGACCACTTGCAATCTTGTGTGATCGATATTCTCACGCGGGACATTCCCGGTGATTTCATCGAGACTGGCGTCTTACGGGGTGGCTGTTCGATCCTGATGCGTGCAGTCCTGAAAGCCTATGGGATTGAGAACCGTCTCGTTTGGGTTGCCGACTCCTTCGAAGGGCTTCCAGCTCCTAATCCGAAACTGTACCCTGCTGATGCAGGCGCGACCTGGCACTTGTTCCTCGGCGGTGACGTTGGAGTCGAAGCCGTTAAGCGAAACTTCAGCCGTTACGGGCTGCTTGACGATCAAGTTCGATTCCTAAAAGGCTGGTTTCGCGACACCTTGCCGTCCGCCCCATTGAACGAGATTGCGCTCCTACGCCTGGACGGCGATTTGTACGAATCGACGATGGATGCTCTAGTCCCGCTATATCCGCGGCTTTCGATTGGTGGCTACATCATTATCGATGACTACGACCTGCCGATGTGCCGGAAGGCTGTAGACGACTATCGGTCTCAGAACGGAATTACCGACCCGATCGTCTTGGTGGAGGGCGGTGGCGCGGGAGCTTACTGGCGGCGCTCGACGTGAACCGGTCGTTCCGTATCTCGACGGATCGAATCGAGTAAGCCGGCGCTCGTAGGGCTTCCCTACGCATGTACGCGGTCAGAGCGAACCGTCGCGAGCTAACCCGACTTCGGCGAAGCAGCGGCACAGAGGAGCCACACAATATCGGGACGCTAGGTCGGCAGGGTCAGCAGTCCGGTGGTGTAGTAGTTGGCCACTTGTTGCTTGAAGTAGCCGCCGTCGTCGTCGGCGTTGAGCGACACGCCGGTGTTGTTGTTGATGGGGGCGGGATTGGTGACCCCGTCGCCGGCGGCGTCGCACGCACAGGTGGGCCCATCCGCGCCCATGCCGAACAACACCGCGACCACCCCAGCCTGGACGTAGGCGTTCAGGTGCGAGCGAGTGGTGTCGCCGACCAGCCACTCCACCTTGTTGTCCTGGTAGTGGTGCCACGTGTTGTTCTCGGCCCGCATCTTCGTGTTCCCGAACGGCACCTGCCACAGCACCACCCGCAACCCTGCAGTCCGTGCGAACGCATCTATGTAGACGGTGGAACGCCGGTAGTCGTCCGCCGTGTACCACGACGCGCCCCCGTCGCCGTACACGAACTGCTTGAACGCCGCGTCACGATCGGACAGATCCGTGAACGCGATGTCGAACCGAGCTCCCAGCGACTGCTCGAAGCGCGCCGTGCGCACTCCCAACGAGTTCACCGTTGCATCGGGCGGGTCGGCATAGATGATGTCGGTGCGGGTTCCCCACGTCGAGAAGTGGTAGCCCAACACCACGTTCGGGGCGTACCGATCCCGCAGCCGCACGATCGCCTGCGCGAACCCGGCCACATTGTCCGCAAGCCCGGCGACATCGGCCTGACCCGACGAACCGACCTTCGCCGGCACGGTCGCGGCGTTGTCGTTGGTCGCCTTCTGCTGGAGGAACGCCCACAGATCCGGCTCGACATGAAGGACCGTCGTCCCGCCGGCCGACCCTGCCTTCTGGAAGAACAACTTCAGGTCGTTGTAGTAGGCGACCATCGTCGACGCGGTGTTCAGGTTGGTGGCCACGCCGTCCGACTCGCCCTGTGACGAGCCCGGACTCGACTGAACCATCTGGTAATACGGAGAAAACCGGGATGATTCCGGCCGCGCGGGAGTCAGCGACGTAGAAGGTCACGAAGTCGCCGTTCGGGTTCCACGTCGCCCACCCCCTGCCCGTGTTCACCCCACCCGCCAGGTACTGGTACCGGAAACCGAACGGCGCGACCGCCGCCGTCGCCGACGCGTGGCCCGGCCCGTCTGCGAGACCCAGCTGAAACGAACGCGGCCATCCCGCCGGCAACGACGGCAACCCGCCCCCCGACGGCACGGTCGTCGTCGTGGTCGTGGATGTACTCGACGAACTGGTCGTGGACCCGGCCCCTGGAGTGACCGTGAAGGTCCCGGCATTGTTGTTCCAGTGATAGAGCTGGCCCCACCCAGGTGAGAAGACTCCGATCTTCAGGGTGTACGTGCCGGTGCGAGCCGTCGCGGGCACGGACCACGTCGTTCTGAACTTGCGCTGCTGGTTCATGTTGAACGCCTGGTTGTCCCAGGCCTGCTGATACGCCTTGACGCCTGTGGGGTCGTACACCTCGAGATCGACCAGGACGGTCTGGCCCGGGCTCGTCACGATCGCCACGAAGGTGGCCTGATTTCCTGCGACGACGGTGCTCGGGTACTTGGCCTGGGTCGTGAAACCGCCGGACGTCACGGGCTGCGACGTGACGACGTCGCACGCCGTGAGCCCGAGGCCGAACACGACGAGAGCGATTACAACTCGTGCGCGGGCGGATGTATGCATCAGCGTGGAACCTCCGGATGTCACGTTCGCCGGCCCCGGTGGGGAGCTGGCTGCTTGTGACCACACGGTCCGGCTGCTCGACCGTCTGGTCGGCTCCTGCGACTAAGACACCCACCCGCTGGTGCCCGCACCTTAGCGCGCGTCGGCTCAGCGCACGACTGACGCGCGACTCTTCGCATTCAGGGCGCTATTGCGAGCAATCCGGTGTTGTAATAGTTGGCAGCTTGTTGCTTGAAGTAGCCGCCGTCGTCGTCGGCGCTCAGCGACATGCCGGTGTTGTTGTCGATCGGCTCCGGATTGGTGACGCCGTCGCCGGCGGCATCACATGCACACGTGGGGCCGTCTGCACCCCGACCGAACAGTGCCGCAACCACACCTGCGTGTGCGTACTCGTTCAGGTGGGCGCGCAAAGGATCATCGAGGAGCCACTCCACCTTGTTGTCCTGGTAGTGGTCCCACGTGTTGTTCTCGGCTCTCATCTTCGTGTTTCCCTGTGGGACCTGCCACAACACGACCCGCAACCTGGCAGTCCGCGCGAACGCGCCGATGTACACCGTCGAACGCCGGTAGTCATCCGCCGTGTACCACGAGGCGCCCCCGTCGCCGTAGACGAACTGCTTGAACGCCGCATCACGATCGGACAGATCCGTGAACGAGATGTCGAACTTGGCCCCCAGCGACCGCTCGAACTGCGCCGTGCGTTCGCCAAGCGAGTTCACTATGGCATCGGATGGGTCAGAGTAGAGGATGTCGGCACCCGTTCCCCACGTGGAGAAGTGATAGCCCAACACGACGTTCGGGGCGTATCGATCTCGCAACTGGACGATCGCTTGGGCGAACCCTGCCGCGTTGTCCGCCAACCCCGCTACATCCGCCTGTCCGGACGAACCAACCTGCACGGGCACCGTGCTGCCGTCGTCGTCGGACGCGTGCTGTTGCAGATACGCCCACAGGTCCGGCTCGACATGCAAGACCGTCGTTCCCCCTGCTGTGTCTGCGCTCTGGAAGAACAACTTCAAGTCGTTGTAGTACGCGCTCATCGTCGACGGGTTCACCAAGTTGGCGTAAACGCCGGCCGGTTCCCCTATCGAGACACCCGGGTTCGACTGGAAGATCTGGTAGTAGGAGAACACCGGCACGATTCCCGCCGCCCGAGACTCGGCGACGTAGTCAGTGACAAAGTCGCCGTTCGGGTTCCACGCCGGCCACCCATGTCCCGTGTTCACCCCACCCGCCAGGTACTGGTACCGGAAACCGAACGGCGCCATCGCAGCCGTCGCCGCCGCCCCGCCCGGGGGATCGGTGATACCCAACGCGAACCCGCGCGGCCACCCGATCGGCAGCTCCGGCAAGGAATCGCTCGGCACGATTGTCGTCGAGGTCGACGGTGAGGTCGAGGCGACGTTCTTCCAAGGCGGTGAGGCGAGCACTGACGCGAGGACGAGCGCGGCAGCGAGCGCCGCGCCTATCGGAATCCGAATGGGATGTCGGCCCCGTCGCCTCAAACGAGCGTCGGCTCGCTGGTCGCCTTGGCGGTCGGAAGTCCGACGTTCGACTCGGACTCGACCCGCTCGAGCCAGGCTTCGCGCCAGTACGGGTACACCGCGCGCGCGCAGAACCATCGCCCCACGCTGTGCTCACCGGAGCACGTAGTGCCCTCGAGTGCGACGCAGTCGTTGGACAGCTCGATCATCTCGCCGGTGCGATCGTCGATGAGGCGGTCGACTCGGTGCCGGACCTGGAACACTTGTCCACAGAGTTGCAACATCTCGCGGTCGAACCACAGACCGCGGTTCTTGCCTTTGTCGTTCAAGGTCGGCCGGATCTCCTCCGGACTCTTGATCCTCACCCATTCGCCCGGCTCCAGGTCGAGCCGCGGCATGCGAGGCGATTTTGCGCTGTCGCCACGCAGCGGCGGGTTGGGCAGGAGGCGAAGTCGCTTCGCCGACTCCATGACGACGGCACGCGCCATGACGCGTACGAACTGAGCGACCGAGACGTTTCCCGAGGTCCAGGCCGGAACATAAGACCGAGGATCCTTGCCAGATATCGGATGGGAAGCCACGATGGCCTGCGTCGCCTGGCATCGGAAGCGGATCGGCTCTCCGACTCCCTCGCCCATCACGTTGCGCACGGCAAGCGTGAGGAGAGCATCCTGAGCCGTGTTGTCCGACGCGGACGTAGCTCCGTCCGTTCTGTCGTCGCCGACCCGGCGGAGCCAGGCTTCCTTCCAGTAGATGAGGCACGCTGCCCCGCAGCCGCCGTGGCCAGATCCATCGCAGGTCGCCGCGTCGAGCATGACTGTGTCCGCCATGGAGCGGGAACCCCAACCGCCCGTGATCGTGTCGCAGATCCGTTCGGTGCGAGCCGCCACCGTGAAGCGGCGTCCGCACATCGCGACCATCTCAGGCATGAACGGCAGCGCGTCGAGCTCTCCGCGATCGTCGAGGGTCGCGAGAATCTCGGCGGCGGTGCGAACCTCGACAACGTCGCCCTTGCGCAGCTTGCCGGTCGTTTCACTCATGGCTTCCACCTCAGGTCCGGGGTCAGCTGCCGCGTCTCGAGCAGCCGGTTGATCTGACCGATACGCCGAAAGCGCCAACCCTCGATGTCTTCGAGGGTGATGGGGTGCTCACAGAAGGCCTCGTAGAGCTGTCGCGCGCCTTGGCGCGCCGTCCACGTCGGCTGGAACGCCGGGAGTGCAGTGGTGATGTGCGCCGCGTCGACGCGATAGTTCCGCGCGTCGGGGCCGCTCGATCCCGCGAACTCGATCACGCACCCAGGCACGGTCTCTTCGACGATCGCCGCCAGCTCGCTGATCCGGTAGTTCTCTCCCGGTCGCACCACGTTGAACGCCTTTGCGTGCACCGCGTCGCGGGGCGCTTCGAGCGCGGCGAGGAACGCTCGGCAGATGTCTTCGATGTGGACGATGGGCCGCCACGGGGTCCCGTCGCTCTTCAGCATCACCTTGCCAGTCGCAACTGCCCACGCGGTGAGGTTGTTCAGCACCACGTCGCACCGCAGTTGTGATGACACCCCGTACGCAGTCGCGCTTCGCAGCAGAACGGGACTGAAGTCGTCGTTCGCGAGATCCGACAACCCGCCCTCGGCCCGCACCTTCGACTCCCCGTAAGGCGTGACGGGATTGAACGCCGCTTCTTCGTCGAGCAGCGCGTCGCCGGCGGCGCCGTAGTTGCTGCACGACGACGAGAAGAGGAATCGACTCACGCCCGCGCTGCGAGCCAGCCAAGCAAGGCGCACGGTCGCGTGCTGGTTGATGTCGTAGGTGAGCTCCGCGTCCAAGTCGCCCAACGGGTCATTCGACAGCGCGGCCAAGTGCACCACCGCGTCGAATCCGGTCAGCTCGTCGATGGAGATGTCCCTAATGTCAGCGCAGATGGACGGGATGTCCTGTTCGGGCGCGTCCCCGAAGGGGCAATCGCCATAGAGGTCGGTGTCCATGCCGACGACGTCGTGTCCGGCATCCAACAGTGTGGGGACCATGACTGACCCGATGTAGCCATGGTGACCCGTCACCAGAACTTTCATGACTTCGTTCCTCCGAAATGCGTTGCTCGGCGCGACCGAAGGTGTCGCGTGAGATGACGGGAGACGACCGGCGCGCAGAAGCGCAAACCGGCCACAAACCGAAACAGCGGTCCGAAGCTCGCAGCTGTAGACGGGCCGACGAAGTACAGCCCGGGGATCGATGACTGGAAATGGCGATCCAGCCGAGGCGCTCGCCGGATCCTCGTCACCCGGGCCGCGAGCGACGGGTCGATGAACGGGATGCGACCGACGTCCACGTCGTAGCCGGTGCCGAGAACGACGTACTCGGTCAGAACATCGCGCAGCTCACCGTCGCTAACCACAATCAGGCGAACCTTGTCGCCTTCCGGTTGCGCGTCGACGACCGCGGAATGTGTTTCGATCTCGAACAGGCCTTCGACCCGATCGCGCAGCCACCACGCCCCGCCGGGACCGAGATGGGCGTGAAGGTACTGGAGGCGCTTCTCATCGGGCTGCGCGTGCTGCCACCACGGAATGTGCTGCAGCTTCCAGTTGTCGCGGCCGTGCCCGAGCACCGTCATCGGGTTCTTGATCCGGTCGACGAGCGATCGCTCCGAATCCGGCAGCCCGCGACTACTCCACTTCACGTCCTCTCGTGCGAGTAGGCGCACCTCTGCCCCGTTCTCGTGCAGCAGTGCACCTGCTTGCAACGCGGACTGGCCTGCGCCGATAACCGTGACGTCCCAACCATTGAATCCGGTGAAGTCGCCACGCAGCGCCGTGTGATCGACGAGCTCGGCCGGCAACGCATCGAAGGGACGCGGCATCCGCTCGAAGTACGTGAGTCCGATGGCGATCACCGCTCGTCGCGCCGTGACCCGCTCGCCATCGGCGAGGGTCAGATGGAACAGGCCGCTCTCGCGGCGGAGCTCGATGACGTCAACCGGTTCCAGGTACGGGACGACCTGCTGCTGAACCTTCGTCCCGTAGTCGGCAAACCTCGCGATCGGGATCGGCTCGTGGTCCTCCTCGCCGTGCGCGCGGCAGAACTCCGGCAGCGATAGGAAATCCTCCGGCGTCGGGATCGACGTCGCGAAGCCGACGGACTTCAGATGCATCCCCGCGGACATGCTCCGCCACGCCTGCATCGGCTTGCCGAAGATCCGGTGCTCGACGCCGCGGTGCTGCAGATGCGACGCGATCGACAGGCCGTAAGGCCCCGCGCCGACGATGGCGACATCGACCGCCGACCCTGGCAGGAGGTGCTTCCTCACTTGTCTCTTCCTCACTTGATCAACGCTCGACGGACTTTGGGCAACGCGTGGGAGCGGACGGTGTGGTTCAGCTCGGCCAGCAGGGGCAACGGATCTGTGACCGAGACACGATCGAGCCGGCTGGGTCGCACGACGAAGTCGGTTAGGAGCGTCGTCACCGCGCGTGCCGGCGTCGGAACATCCGGGCCGGGCCATCGTGCGAAGGCGGCGTTCAGGAACCACATGTCGCCGACGAGCCACCGCATTCGCTCGCCCACCCGGTACCCCGTGATCGGATGCAGCTCATGCCCGCTCGCCCAGCTGTACAGCAGGCTCGGGAAGTCGACACCAGCTCGGACCGCGAGGCCGACGCTCGACCCCACCCGGGCGTTGACCTCCATCAGCACCGGTCGACCCTCGCGAATCGCGCCGGAACTCGACCATCGAACATCCATCCAGTTCCATCGCCTCGACCAGTCGCTCCGACCTGTCGGTGATGTCACGAGCCAGAGGGATGCTCTCGCACAGCGCGGTCGCACCGCCGAGCACCGGCCACTCCCTGTGGGAGACCTGTGCGAATCGTGCCCAGATCCGACCGTCTGCCCGGAAGAGGCTCACGGCCTCCCGACGTCCGGGCAACCACGGTTGGAGCAAAGCGGACGACGCTCCCGCTTCGAGCATGGCCTCCAAGCGGCGGCTGGCCTCCTCGGCGGTTGTGATCGTGTCGGTGATGAGCCGGGTTCCCCGACCCTGGTCGTCGACGACCCATGGAGTCTCGGGCTTCAACACCGCAGGCAGTCCGGTCTTGTGCACGGCCTCGAACGCCGCTTCCGGATCGGACACGGCAACACTCTCGGGAACCTCGATGCCGAGATCGTGGGCCAGCGCGAGGGTCCGCTCCTTGCTCAGCGCAATGTCGAGCGCCGAATCCTGGGCGAGCGGGAGCGCGCACATCGCGGCGAATTCCTCCCGCCGCCCCCGAAGTACCTCGATCGAGCCGTCGTGGGCGGGGAGAACCATGGCGGTACCCGTACGGTGGACCAGATCGAGGACGGCGTCGACGTAGCCCGACGCATCTCGCTGGAAGTCCGGCACGATCGCTGACAGCGAGCACCAACGAGAGCGCGCCGCGGTGAGCAGATCCGCGTCGGACTCACAGGCAACGACACCGACAGACAGTCCCTGCTGCGCGTAGACGCGCATGCACGCGAGCGTTTGCCGGTACTGTCCGTCCAACAGCAGGACGTCGAGCGACGGGGTGGGGGTCACAGCACCAAGGCGCCGCAGTAGAAGGCCTCGGCGTGGCCGCTCGTCGATCTCGCCTCGATCCCGCGCAAACGCATGAGACCGCGGAACGCGTCTTCGCTGAACCAGGACCGGTCGCGTTGGGAACCGAAGTGCGACATGAGATGCTCGACCTTGCGGTCGACGGTCGAGTCGTCGAGCTCGACGTACGCGTTGGGTTGCCCGAGGTCACCGTCGCGCTTCATCACCTCGTATTCGAGGACGAGATGGTCGCGAAAGGTATTGTACGTCAGGTCGGCGACCAACCGATGGTCCTGGTGCCGGTCTTCGCGGTAGTGGGTGAGGACGATGTCGGGCTGGACCTCGTGCTTGAGCGATTCGAAGAAGTCCTTGATCTCGACCGCGGTGTACGGGAAGTAACCGTCGCGGAACGAGCGCGTCACCATTCGAAACCCTGGATGCCGCCCGAGGATCGAGTACGCGCTGTGCTGAGCTTCGCACGAGCGCTTCTCGTCGCCGGAGAGCACGACCCAGGTGATCCGCTCGACGCAGAGCTCGCGCAGCCAGCGCATGATCGTGCCGCTGCAACCGATCTCGAGGTCGTCGCTGTCCGCGCCGAGGCAGAGCAGTTCGAGCCCGCGCCCATTCGATGGTGATGGTGCCAGCCGGAGCATCAGTGCGGGCCGACTCCGTTCCCGTTCGTCTTCCAGAGCTCCCACGGCGCGCACCCTGTTTCGGCGAGGTCGGACAGCTGTTGCTGCTCCTTGAAGGTGTCCATCACCCAAAAGCGGTCGTAGCGGTATCCGAGGAGCTTGCGATCCTTCATCAAGCGCGCGAACGGTTCGAGTACGAGCTCGTCGCCTGGGTACATGTAGTCGAAGATCTCGTGGCGGAGCGCGAAGTAGCCGCCGTTGATCAGCAGGTCCGATTCGCTGACGCTGCTGATCGACGTGACTTCGCCGTCATCTTCCAGGTCGACTAGGTGGAAGCTCTGCGAGGGAGGTACGGCCATGAATGCCGCGACCTTGTCGCTGGCGCGGAAGGTGTCGACCATCTCGGGGAGATGGAGGTCCGTCAGGCCGTCTGCATAGTTTGCGAGGAAGATCGCTTCGTCCTCGACGTGCCTACGAACGGCCATCAGCCGCTGGCCGATGTTGGCGTGCAGGCCGGTATCGACGAACGTGATCTTCCAGTCCGAGATGTCGTTGCTCTCGAGCTCGATCTTGGCGCCGCCGTCCGAGAGCGTGAAATCGTTCGATATCCATTCCTCGTAGTGGAGGAAGAAGTCCTTTATGACGTCTGCCTTGTAGCCCAGGCAGAGGACGAAGTCCTTGTGGCCGAAGTCCGCGTAGTAGCGCATGACGTGCCAGAGCACGGGGCGATAGCCGATCTTGACCATCGGCTTTGGCCTGTCACCGGACGCTTCGCGCAGACGCGTTCCCAGTCCCCCACAGAACAAGACGACCTTCATCCTTGTCCGCCCCTCTCCGACGTCGGCCTCACGGGATGATCTTCGGGCTCGGGATCGGGATGATGAACTGTCCGCCCCACTCCCGGATGTGGGCCATCTGCTCGACGATCTCGTCCTTCACGTTCCAGGGAAGGACGAACACGTAGTCGGGCCGGCGACGGTCGATCTCCGTCGGTTCGAAGATCGGGATGTGCGTGCCCGGCAGCGACAGCCCCTGCTTGTACTCGCTCCGGTCGACGGTGAAGTCGAGGAAGTCGGTGCGGATGCCGCAGTAATTGAGGAGCGTGTTGCCCTTCCCGGGCGCGCCGTAGCCGGCGACGCTCTTGCCCAGCCGCTTCAGCTCGATGAGCAGATCGAGGATGTCGCGCTTGGTCTCCTCGACCTGCGCAGTGAACTGCGTGTAGCGATCGATGTCCGTGAGGCCGAACGCGTCCTCTCGCGCGAGCAGCTCCTTGACCGAGCGCTCGACGGGACGGCTGAGGTCGTCGTCGTGCCGCGCGTAGATCCGCAGCGAGCCGCCGTGCGTGGGCAGCTCGTCGACGTCGAAGATCTCGAGACCATGGTCAGCGAGAATCGTCGCCACCGTATGGAGAGAGAAGTACGAGAAGTGCTCGTGGTAGATCGTGTCGAACTGGTTCTCGTCGATGAGCCGCATCACGTGCGGGAACTCGAGGGTGATGACACCCGTCGCCGCCAAGATCGTCGTCATGCCCGCGACGAAGTCGTTCAGGTCGGGCACTTGTGCGAGCACGTTGTTGCCGACGAGCAGGTCCGCCATCCGACCTCGTGTCGCAAGCTGCAGCGCGAGCTCGTGGCCGAAGAACTTGACCAGCGTCGGCACGCCCTTTGCTTCGGCCGCCGCCGCGACGTTCGCGGCAGGCTCGATGCCGAGCACCGGCACCCCGGCCTCCACGAACCACTGGAGCAAGTAGCCGTCGTTGCTGGCGAGCTCAATCACATGGCTGTTTCCGTCGAGCCCGAAGCGCGCCCGCATGTCGTCGGCATACCGGTGCATGTGGTCGACCCAACTCGTGGAGTACGACGAGAAGTACGCGTACTCGGTGAAGATGTCCTCGGCGCTCACGTACTCCTCGAGCTGGACCAGCCAGCACGAGCGACACACCAAGACCCGCAGCGGGTAGAAGCGCTCGACCGAGTTGAGTGCCTCCGGGCGCAGATAACTCTCGCACAAGGGCGACATGCCCAAGTCGACGACCGTGTCGGTCAGTCCTTCACCGCAAAAGCGACAGAAGGGCGATTCTCCCGCCCGCTCGACTGCAATTCTCACCTTGGAAAAGAGAAGCGATAGGCCTGCCAGATACGGCTGTCACGGCTGTGAAGTCAGACGCCCTGCGCACGTCGACCGGAGACGCGCTGCTGCAGACTGAGCGGCAGCAGGACAGCCACCAGCCAGCAACCGTCGATCGCGTAGCGCTTCGCGAGCCGCGTCGGTTCGTTCCCGACCCGGAACAGCCATTCGAGGCCGGCCCGCTGCATCCAGCCAGGCGCCCGCTTCCGGTGCCCGGCAATGAGGTCGAACGAGCAACCCACACCGACCGCCACCGAGACGGGGAGACGATCACGATTCGCCGCGATCCACAGATCCTGCTTCGGGTGGCCGAGCGCGACGAACAAGATGTCCGGCCTCACCACGTCGAGGCGGCGCATGATCTCCCCAGTGTCGATGTCCTCGAGCGCGGCGCGCGGAGGCTCGTACACCCCGCCGACCCGAAGCCCCGGGTGCCTCGCTTGCAGGATCTCGGCCGCGGCAGCGGCCGCGCCGCCCTCGCCGCCGAGCAAGAACAGGCTTGCGCGGGCGTCGGTTGCGGCCGCGGCGAGATGGGGGACGAAATCCGCGCCTGCGACACGCTCGGGCAGCTTCTGTCCCGTCACCCGTCCCAGCCAGAGCACGGGGCTTCCGTCCGCCAGGTTCAAGTCGCTCCGGGACAGGACGGACCGCACCGCTTCGTTCCGGCGGGCATTCACGACGAAGTCGAGGTTCACGGTGCAGACCTGCGTGAACCGTCGTTCGCGAACGGCGGCGAGGACGTGTTCGATCGACGTTTCCAGGTCCATCCGATCCACGGGGACACCACCGATGAATGAACGGTCGGTCGGTCGGTGATCAGCGGGTCGCTCGGTGCGGTGCCATTCACCCGCCCGTGTTCCTCGCAGAAGGCGGAGACGGTTCCGCGTGTCACTCAGCACGAGCAGCGGCGAAACTGCCAGCGCTCGATACGTCGAGGAAGACGCGCGTCCGGCCCACAACCCGCCGACGACGAACAGCACCACGCCCGCGCACGCCGCGAGCCACGGCAACAGTGTCCACCCCGGCGTCGCGCCGAAGAAATGGAGCGCGCTCGCGGCGACACCACCGGCAACGGACGCGACCGCGAGGACACCGAGCGGCGGCACGAGCAGCTCCACCAACGCGTCGATCAGAGACCTGTCGCCGTGCCACATGGCCCGCAGCAGTCGCGGCACGCGAGTGCGGATCACGTGGAGACGGCCGCCTTCCCATCGGATCCGTTGGGTGCGTGCGGCGGTACCTCCCTTCGCGATCGGCGCGCGCAGCTGCGCATCCCCCGCGAACTGCGGCCGGATGCCGGCGAGGCGCAGGTCGGCTGACCACTCGAGGTCCTCAGCGCTGGTGAACGCGTCCCACGGATGTTCCTCGAGCAGCCGCCGGCTGAAGGCCATGCCGTTCCCGACGAGATGGCAGGGCAGACCGAGGGCGGCACGGCCAGCGAAACGGACTCGGTGGAACAGCAGCATCGAGGCCGATCGCAGCTCGGATCGAGCACTATGACCGTCGGGAAGCGCGAGATATTCGCCCTGCACGGCGTCGGCTCCGCTCGACAGCCTGGACAGGAGTCCACTGATCAAGTGCCGGTCTGCCACGGAGTCGGCGTCGACGACGACGACAGCGTCGAGGTCCGTTCGCGTTGCGAACAGCAGGTCGATCGCCCATCGCAACGCACGCCCCTTCCCGGGGGCGTCGGGCTCCTCCCGCTCCATGACACTGACACCACCGGATGCAGCGATCGCCGCGGTCTCGTCGGTGCAGTTGTCGGCGATGACGACGACCTCGTACCGCTCGCTCGGGTAGTCCTGGTGACGGAGTGTTTCGAGGCATCGCTCGATGTAGTCAGCCTCGTCGTGCGCGGGAACCAATACGGCCACGCCGAGGTCGGCATGCACCGACGAGCGCGACGCCGGGTCGTGGAACCGACATGCGACCGCGAGGACCACGAGATATGCGGCCCCGGCCGCGGCCGCCGCACCGGCGAACGTCAGCAGGATCGCAAATGCCGGCGCGACGAGTCCTGCGGTCAATGCCACGGAATGACAGAGCCGCAGGTCCCGATCGAAATACGGCGGCGCTCCTCGAGCCCGATGTCAGCTCGCCAGAACGCGACGGTCAGACGCGCTCCGTATCGGCAGCCAGACGATCCGGTCCGAAATGCTGGAGCAGTCGCGTCCGGCCCCTCATACCGAGCGCGCGACGCAGTGCTTCGTCGTCTATGAGACGGCTGATGTTGCGAGCGAGCGCCTCGTCGTCCTCCGGCAGCGAGAGCAGGCCGGTCGTGCCGTCCTGGACGACCTCTGGCACACCACCGCTGTGGAGCGACACGACCGGCTTGGCGAGGGCCATCGCTTCGAGGAAGACCACCGCGCAGGGCTCTTCGAATGTCGGCATCGCGTAAATGTCACAGGCGGCCATGATCGCCGACGCATCAGTCCGGAAGCCTGTGAACACAACCTGGTCCGTGAGGCCGAACTCTGCGACAAGGCGGTGAAGCTCGGCGCTGTAGCTGCCACCTCCGGGCGTCGCACGGGGATCGTCTTCGCCGACGATCAGCAACGTGAAGTTTCGGCCGGACCGCTTCACCTCGGCGAGCGCCTTCAGCAGCAGCGAGTGCCCCTTCCAGGGAAAGAGACGCGACATGATGGCGATCAGCGAACGCTCGGGCGGCACGCCGAATTCGGCTCGGATGTCTGTCGCCGGAACGGAGGCGCACCACTCCGTTGCGTCCAGCGCGTTCAGTACCGAGTGCACACGGGCGGGGTTGAAGCCTTCCGCGACTGCGGAACGGGCGACGAAGTCGCTGACCCCCACCAACCCGTCACAGCGCCGCATCGCCCACCGGGTCAGGGGGCTCATCCAGCCCTCCACCTTGACGTGCAGGTGGATGATGCACTTTGCACCCGATCCGCAGCGACAGGAGGTATCCGTAGAAGGCGTCGCGCGGCTTCTCGGTGCAATGGATGATCTGGATCTGATTCCGCCGCACATACGAGACGAGGCGCGTCAAATCGAGCCCCGCAGGCAGGGTGCTCGTCGCGGCAGCTCGGGCGACCTCGCTACGTGGCCGGCCGTTGACGGTGGGACCAAAGCGCATCGGAACGATCGACAAATCGGGCACACTCGACAGCGCGGCATACGCCGCCGACGGCGCTGCCGGCGATCCTGCGTTGCACGCCACGTGCACGGCCGTGCTCTTCCGATCGAGGTGCCTCATGATAAGGCTGTGGATCAGAGAGTCCGAGCCGAAGTACGTCTGCGATTGCATGAACATGACTCGGACAGGCTCGAGCGCCTGCTCGCGTGCTTCTAAGCGCAAGTAGTCATGTTCCGAGTATGTCGTCATGTGCCTTCACTATGGGAAACATCGTGGGGAGAAGCCGATCATTTCCCGCCGTCGGCCATGTCTCTGATGGAGCGCGGAGGCATCCCCAGTGATACACGTCGCTGTGGACACTCGCGAGAGCGGGACAGCCCGAGCTGTAAACAATGCCCGCTGGTGGGGCTGCGTCGATCGAGCCGCCGGAAGCTCAGGCGACCTTGCGTCGGCTCTCGAGCTCTACGGTCCTCAGACCGCGACCCAATCCGTGTGGACCCGTTGCGGTGCCTCGGCGAGGAAAAGGCGCACGCTCATCGGGCCGTGGGGCACCCCGGTTGCCACGAAACCGCCTTCGTCATCGGTGACAGCGGCGAGCACGACGGTCGGGGTGTGTACCTGGGCCGAGCGCACGCCCGGCGGATCGATGCGGCCGACCACGTCGCAGCGGTCACCGGCCTGTGCGAGCGCGAGCTCGACGGTGGTGTCCGCGCCACGGAACTCCAGCAGTCTGACCGGCCCTTCGGAGGATTCGACGGTGATCTCGCTGTCGATCAGCGAGTCGTAGACGAGTTCGAGCAACCGCGACTCCCTCTGCCTGGCGTCGAACGCGTCGCTCGCTTGCTCGAGAACCTCCGGCGGCGTCTCGTGCAGGCCTCTGATCTCCGCGAGCCTGCGCAGAAGATCCGAATGGAGCTCCTCGCTCTCTTCATCTTCTTCTCGGCGTGGCACGACCACCCCTACCAGTTCTTGACGCGTTCGCTGAAGTGCTTCGAGACCCCCTTGGTGATACGACAATTCTCAGGTCACGTACAGTCTTCTACCCGAACGCGGCATATGCACGGAAATTCTCACCCCGGGCGGTCGTCGCCCGGTCCGTGGTCGCTACAGCCGGGAGTCGACCGAGGTGATCCCGCGGCGGAGGACCTCGCGACGCAGTACGGCGAGGATCCGCGCCCGCGTCGGCCCGATGCTGCCGATCGGCATGTCGAGCGTCGTGGAGATGTCCTGGTAGCTCATCGGAGGATCCACCATGAGCAGGGTCAACAGTTTGCGGCTCGGCTCGGGAAGCACTGCGAACGCGTCCCACAGCGCTTCGTTTCGTTCCTTGCTGAGCATCCCGGAATCGAGCGATCCAAGTCCCTGATCGACGTCGTCGAACCTGGTCTCGTCGTCAACGAGCGTGAAGCGTTGCGCGCGCTGCTGAACACGCAGGCACTCCCGCCGCGTCGTCGTCGCCAGCCATGCGCCCACTCGCTCCGGCTGGAGGATGGTGTCGAGATGCTCGACCAGGGACAGCCAGACAGTCTGCGAGACGTCCGCTGCCTCCGCGGGTGACCTGCCCATGCTGCGAGCGATCGACCACACCATCGGTCCGAAGCGCGCCACCAACGCGTCCCATGAAGCCTCATCGCCCCTCGCAGCGCGACGAACCAACCGTTCAACGTCATCAGAACCCGGACCCGTCATTGGGGCCGTTGAAGACACCGCCATGGTTGCCACTCCGAAACTAGCCGCCGAGACATGATCTTCTTACGTCGGCAGGTCCGCGGGCATCATCAATACGAAGATCGTTCGGTCATCTTCGGAACTCGATGTATCAGGCGAACAGGCCTGCTGTCAGCCCATTCGCGCTGCACCGTGCGGTTCGCGTCCGCCTGCTACCCGATTTTGGCGAGGACTTTCCGCTGAATCTCAACGGCAACCGGCCTCTGGAACAACGCCATCTCAACCGCGCGCAACACACGATCATCAACGCGTGCGCTTGCGTCCAAAAGCGACGTCGACACACAACGGGCGCCATTAACGCAGTCCTAAGGGTTCACGGGCGAGCCGAACCGGATCACGTTCCCGTCCGGGTCGATGACCACACCCTCGTGCTGGCCCCACTCGGTGTCCTCGGGCGTTCTGACGTCGGCGCCAGTGGCCTGCCAGACGCGCGCCAGTTCGTCGGCGTCGTCGACGAACAGATACGCCGCCGCCGTTCGATCGTCGTCGTCCGGCACGGTTCCCAAGTGGATCTCGATGCCGTCGCGTGTCGCGAAGCCGTAGCCGCCGCCCTCGTACTCCCGGGTCCCAAACCCGAGTCGCTGATAGTAGGCCAGCGACGCAGTGAGGTCATGCACAGGAAAGATCGGCGCCATTCGCTTGAAGTTCGCCATGACGGCGACCGTAGTCGCCGTCAGTCGGAAGTCAGCAGGTGATCGGAAGGTGCTTCGGTCCGGAGATGAACGTCGAGGGCAGCCACTCTGTGTCGCCTGCAGGCCGCACGTCGACCAGACGGGTCAGCAGCTCACGCAGCAGGGCGTGGATCTCGATGCGGGCAATGTGGGCGCCGAGGCAGAAGTGTGGTCCCCCGCCACCAAACGCGACGTGGTCGTTGGGTGCACGCGCCAGGTCGAGCTCTCCCGCCGTCGGCCCGAAGGCGTCGGGATCCCGGTTCGCTGAGCCGTAGTACATGACCACCTTCTGCCCCGCCGCGATCGGCACGCCTTCCAGCGTGGTGTCATCGACCGCGGTACGGCGCATGTACACGACCGGGCTGATCCACCGCAGCAACTCCTCGATGGCGCCGGCCAGTCTCGTGTCGAGATCGGCGCGCAGCCACGCCAGTTGCTCCGGACGCGAGAAGAGTGCATCCATCCCACCAGCCACCAAGTTGCGAGTCGTATCGCCGCCGGCGTCGATGAGCAACAGGAAGAAGAGGTTGAAGTCGATCAGCTCGAGCTCGTGATCGTCGACGGTCGCAGTGGCGATCAAGGTGGCCAGATCGTCTGCCGGCTCCACGCGCTTGTGCTCCCACACGTCGCGTGCGTAGTTGAACATCTGGAGCACCGCGCCCATCGCCGCGCCGGCCTCCTGTGACTCGGGCGCAGCGTGGATCTTCTCCGTGAGGCCGTACAAGTCGACGCCGTCCTCCAGCGGGATGCCGAGCATGTCGGCGATGACGTACGAGGGCATCAGTCCTGCGATGTCGTTCACGAGATCACACTCGCCGCGACCCACGACGCCGTCGATGATCAGCGACGCGAGCTCTTCGATGCGCGGTCGCATGGCCTTCGCGGCGCGGGGTATGAACTCGGGCGCCACCAGCTTGCGCAATCCGGTGTGCACGGGCGGGTCGGCCGAGATCATCATCTCGTGGCCGGCGACATCGATCCCGCCCTCGTTGTCGGGGATCATGATCCCCGGCTTCGACGAGAACGTCGCTGCGTCGCGGCCGACGGCCTTGACGTCGCGATAGCGGGTCACCGCCCAGAACCCCGGCCCGCCGCCGGGCTCGTCGTGCCAGTGGACGGGGTCGTGCTCACGCAGCCACGCGAACTGCTCGTGCGGCTGGCCGTGGGCGAACGACGCGGATGAGAGCAGGGCGATCGTCGGCGCGCCGTCGAGCGTCGTCATCGCGTCAACCTATGACATCCTTCGCCCGTGCGGTTCTGTGTCGACTGAGCGACGGAATCGGTGGGCCAGCAGACACAGACGCGAGCCATCCGTAGTCTGTGTCGACTGAGCCACCGAAATCGGTGGGTGAGTCGACAATGTGCGCGACGGGGACCTCAGCCGGCCGGGGAGACCGGCGTCAGCCGATGCGTTCCTTGCGACAGACGTTCCGGAGCTCACCGACACCGGCGATCCGCGTGACGACTGTCTCTCCGTTCTGGAGGAAGCGCTGGGGATCGCGCGCCGCGCCGACGCCGCCGGGTGTCCCCGTCGCGATGATGTCCCCGGGCTCGAGCGTGAGGATGTCGGACACATAGGAGACGAGCGCCTCCGGACCGAACACGAGGTCGCTGGTGTCGGCCTTCTGCATGAGCTCGCCCGCGACCTCACACGTGATCTCGCGATCCGGCCCCGGCGACTCGTCGCGGGTGACGAGCCGGGGCCCGACAGGAGTCGAATGCTCGAACGTCTTGCCTTGCAGCCATTGCATCGTGCGGGACTGATAGTCACGCACCGACACGTCGTTCAGCACCGAATAGCCGGCGATCACGCCGGCCGCGTCGGATTCGGCCACGTGGCGCGCGCGCTTTCCGATGACGACGGCGAGCTCGGCCTCCCAGTCGACCATCTCGGACACCGCCGGCAGGACGATGTCGTCGTTCGCTCCGATCAACGACGACGTGTACTTGGCGAACAGTGTGGGGTACTCGGGCAGCTCGCCGCCCATCTCGAGGATGTGGTTCCGGTAGTTGAGACCGACGCACAGGATCTTGTCCGGACGCGCCACCAGCGGCGCGTAGTCCAAGCCCTCGACAGGCCGGCGGTCACCGCCCGCGGATGGCGCCAAGGATGGCCAGTCGTCGCGGCGCAGCACCTCTCCTACATCCGCCGCGCCGAGTTCGACCGCTTCGTCACCGTCGATGCGGACGGCGAGGGTCCGGCCGCCGTCTCTGATCGTTGCCAGCTTCACGTCGGTACTCTTTCACGACGAGTCGACTGATGAACCATCCTGTGCTGGTCGTCGGTGCAGGCCCGGTGGGCATGACGGCTGCGCTCGCCGTGCGGGCGCACGGGCTGCCGGTCACGGTGCTGGAGGCCGAGCCCGAGGACCGGGAGCGCCCGGGCAGTCGCGCCACCTTCCTCCATCGCGAGTCGCTCGAGCATCTCGAGTCGATCCGCGAGGGGCTCGGGTGGCAGCTGGCGCGCAACGGGATCGTCTGGACGACCAAGAAGACGTACTACGGCGAGGATCTGGTGTACGAGCGGACGTATCCGCCTCCGGCTCCCACGCGGCTGCCGCACTCGACCAACCTTTCGCAGGTCGAGATCGAAGACGTGCTGTTCGACGCGTGCGCAGCAGCTGGCGTCACGTTCGCGTGGGAACAGAAGCTCGAGTCGTGTGTGTCGTCGCCGGATGGTGTCGTCCTACGCACGACCAGCGGGGACGAATGGAGTAGCGAATACGTCATCGGCGCGGATGGAGCGCGGTCGGTCGTGCGATCGTCGGCGGGCATCGACCTCGAAGGGCCGCGCATCGAGGACGCGTTCGTGATCGTCGATGTCGCCGAGGACGACGAACATCCGATGCTTCCCGAGCGCGTCTACTACTACGAGCATCCCGCCGTCGGCGGCCGCAACGTCCTGCTCGTGCCGTTCGCGGGCGGGATCCGTGCGGACCTCCAGCTCCGCCGCGACGACGACCCGGACGAATTCAACGGTGGCGACGGGGTGAAGCGATGGATCGGACGCGTGCTCCCCATCGAGTACGGCGATCGGGTGACGTGGGTGTCGACCTACCGGTTCTACCAAGCAGTGGCGTCGACTTTCACCGACCGGCATCGACGGGTGTGCCTGGTGGGCGAGGCTGCCCATCTGTTCGCACCGTTCGGCACGCGTGGTCTGAACTCCGGTGTCCCTGACGCGCTCGTCGCTGCCCGCTCGATCCGAGCCGCGCTCGACGGCGACACGGGCGCGATCGATCGCTTCGCCGCGACGCGGCGGGAGGCGGCCCTCTACAACCGTGAGGCGTCGAACGTCGCGCTCCAGCACATGCAGGCGAACGGTTGGACGGTGCGCGCGAAGCGCCGGGTGCAGGCGGCGATCGCAAAGCGAGGGATTGCCGCCGGCGCGTGGCTCGACTCGTCGCCGTTCGGACCTCGGGCCACGGAGCACAAGACCGAGACCGGCTCGTTTTGATCGAGACTCTGATCAGATCTCGCCGTGAGCGAGCGCGTCCCGAAGCTGGAAGCGACGAATCTTGCCGGTCGCGGTCTTGGGGAGCGCCTCGACGACAACCACCCGTCGAGGTCGCTTGAACGCGGCGATGCGGTCGCGGCAGTGCGCTTCGAGCGCGGCGGGATCGATCGAGCGGCCGGCGCGTGGCACCACGACGGCGACGACCTGCTCGAGTCCGCGCTCGTCCCTCGGGCCGACGACGGCCGCTTCGAGCACGTCGGGATGAGAGACCAACGTCGCTTCGACCTCAGCCGGTGACACCCAGATGCCGCCTGCCTTGATCATGTCGCTGTTGCGTCCGAGGCACGTGAAGTAGTCGTCCTCCGAACGCACGTAGACGTCTCCGGTCTTCAACCAGTCGCCACGGAACGCCGCCTGCGTCGCGTCGTGGCGACTCCAGTAGCCGGCGGCGACCGAGGCTCCCCGCACATGGAGGTAACCCGGCGTCTCTGGCTCGGTGATCTCGCGGTCCTCGTCGTCGAGCAACTTGACCTCGTAGCCCGCGATGACTTCTCCGCTCGTGCCCGGACGCTCGCGACCCTCATGGTTCCCGATGAAGCAGTTGAGCGCCTCGGTCGTTCCGAGCACGTCGAGCAGCGGCACGCCGAAGTGTTCTCTGAACCGGCGATGAAGGTCCGCCGGGAGCGACTCGCCCGCGGAGGTGGCCACGCGTACTGATGACGAGCGCGTCCGCGGGGAGATCCCCGTCGAGCATCGCCGCGACGAAGCCGGGCACCAGTGCGACCACCGTCGGACGATGTTCGGTGGCGAGCGCAATGAGGCCGGCCGGGCTCGAGGGTTCGGGGTTGAGGATCGTCGTGGCTCCTACCGAGAACGGGAACGTCATGCTGTTGCCGAGGCCGTACGCGAAGAACAACTTCGGCACCGACAGGAACCGGTCGTCGAGGCGAGCCCGCAGGACCGTGTCGCCCATCGCGTGCGCGGTCGCCTCCGGCGCGTAGTGCCGGTGCATCACCCCCTTCGGCGCACCGGTGGTGCCCGACGAGTAGAGCCAGAACGCAGGAGAGTCCTCAGTGGTCGGCGCCACGGACATCTCGGAGTCGTCGTCGAGGTCCGCCCAATCGTCACCGTCGACGGTGACAGTCGCGCTCGACTTGTCGGCGTGGCGAGCAGAAGCAACCACGACGTTCGCCACGGCATCGTCGACGATCGGCTCGAGCTCGCCCTTGGTCAGCATCGTCGACAGCGGCACCGGCACGACACCCGACCGCAGTGCGCCGAGGAACCACGCCAGGAAACTCGGCTCGTCGTCCATCACGAGGACGACCCGCTCGGTACGGCGCACGCCGAGCGAAGCCAAGGCGTGTTGAGCGCGCCAGATCCTCCGCAACAGATCGCGGTACGTCAGACGCTCGTCGCGGCAGATGACCGCGACACGATCACCTCCACCCGACTCGATGTGGCGATCGACCAGCCATGCCGCCGCGTTGTAGGTCATGTCAGCTCACTCGCACGTATTCGAACTCGACCGGTTTGCCGTTGATGCCCGCCGCAGGCGGCGCGATCCATCCGGCCATCCTTCCCGGTTCGGTGACCGGCTGCATGAGCGTGCGCACGAACTGCTCGTCGTCACCGGTCGGCAGCCACGTCGCACGGTTCGCCACCCACGTGTCGTCGTCCACGATGCGGCCGTCGGGGCTGACGTGACGGTCCGCGAACGCGCCAACTCTTCGGTGGAAGGCGACGTGCGGCAGCCTGAGCTCGGCACCGACTTGGGCCAGCGTGCGGTTCCACCGGTCGACACCCTTGGCGCAGTCCGCGACGTAGTCGTCGCGCAATGTCTCGTTCAGTGCCGACAGCGCGGGCACGCCTCGTTCACCCACCGCTCCGTCGACGACGGCGGGCACGCGTCGGACAGCGTCACGTAGCTGGTGATCGTCGTCCCGTCGCTCCTCCTGGAACCTTCCTTTGAGACCAGAGGCGAAGTAGTTCGCGGCGTTCGACGACGTCTCTGCGCCGAACAGGTCGAGCGACACGGTGTAGTGGAAGTTCAGGTAGCGCTGGAGCGTGGCGACGTCGATGCCGCCATGGGGACGTACGTCGTCCGTGTCGTGCTGCTTCATGAGATCGACGGTGCGCTGCACGACACGCCCGAGGCCGGTGGCACCGACGAACATGTGGTGGGCCTCTTCCTTCAACATGAACTCACACGTGCGTGACAACGGGTCGAACGCGCTCTCGCGCAGTGACGCAAGTTGGAACTTCCCGTCCCGATCCGTGAAGTACGTGAAGAAGTAGAACGACAGCCAATCCGGTGTGGGCTCGTTGGACGCGCCCAGGATGCGCGGGTTGTCGACGTCGCCGGAGTGCCGCTCGAGCAGCTCGTCCGCCTCGTCGCGCCCGTCACGACCGAAGTAGCGGTGCAGCAGGTACACCATTGCCCAGAGGTGGCGCCCTTCTTCGACGTTGATCTGGAAGAGGTTGCGCATGTCATAGAGGCTCGGCGCCGTGCGGCACAGGCGTCGCTGCTGTTCCACCGAGGCTGGTTCGGTGTCGCCCTGCACGACCACCAGCCTGCGCAGGTCGGCCCGGTACTCGCCCGGAACCTCCTGCCACACGGGCCGGCCCCGTTCGTCACCGAACGCGATTCGCCTGTCGGCCTCGCCCTCTGCGAGGAAGATGCCCCACCGGTACTCAGGCATCCTGACGTAGTCGAAGTTCACCCAACCCTCTCGGCCGACTGCGGTCGCGGTGCGGAGGAAGACGTCGTCGTCCTGGTGCTCCGCCGGCCCGAGCTCGCGCCACCAGTCGAGATCGCGCGGCAACCAGGCCTCGAGCACGCGCTGCAGCCGCCGATCTTCGGCGAGGCCGACGTTGTTCGGGATTCGTGCGTCGAGATCGACGACGGTCAACCCACTCGCCTCCGGTCGAACGTCGGGCGGCTGCCCGTCCCATAGCGCGGCAGCGCGCCTTCCGGGCCGACAGCGTTCGGTCGTTGAAAGATCCAGTTCTGCCACGCGGTGAGACGAGCGAAGATCTTCGTCTCCATCGTCTCCGGGCCCGGGAACCGCAGATTGGCCTCCATCCCCGTGAGCGCGTCGGGTGAGAAGCTGGCTCGCTCCTCGAGCAGGAGGCGGGCTTCATCGTCCCAGTCGAGGTCGTCGGGAGTGGCTGTCACCAGACCGGCCTCGAGGGCGTCGGCGCCCGCGAGGTCCTTCGCGAGAAGCGAGCGCGCCCGAGCCAGGTCGTCGCCGCGCCCCCAGAACCGTGTCGCAAGGCGCGACAAGCCGTTGGCCATCGGGTACCGACCGTCGTTCACCTCGGTGAGTCGCAACGACGTTTCGCCGTCGTCGAGGAGCAGCGTCCGGTCGGCCGCGAGCGCGAGCTCCGCGAGCGTGCCGGCGAAGCAACTGCCGGGCGTGATCATCGCGACGAGCGTCCGCGAGGACTGATCGAGGCGCTTGAATGTCCGGCCCCAGAACAAGCGCACTTCGCGCTGCAGCCAGCCATCGCCACCGATCTCGTCATCGGCGCCAACGATCTGATCAAGGTCGCCTTCGGTACGCAGCACCCAGGTGCCCGCGTCCGGTTCGTTGAAGCGCAGGTCGAGGATTGCATCGTCGAGCTCGCGGCACGCTTCGAGCGATTCGACCAACGAGGCGAACGCCCGCACGGTGATCGTGGCGACGCCTGCAGTTCCATCGACGTCGACGGCCACGAACCGATGCTCGAGCGGGCCGAGCGGCATGCCCTCTGCGTCGTCAGGGCGGTCCGAGTCCGCGGCCCGGTCCAGCGCCCGTCTCGCAACGAGCTCGCCGAACGTCGACGGTGGCGCGATCGCGTCGACGAGTCCCCAGTCGACCGCCTGTCTGCCCTTGACCCCCTCTGCCTTGGTCGCGAACACGTCGGCAAGATCACGCCGCACATGGCGCTTGTCGACTATCCGCGTCAGCCCGCCCGTACCGGGAAGGACCGCGAGCAACGGGACCTCGGGCAGCGAGATGGACGACGACCGATCGTCCACGAGCAGGATCTCGTCGCACGCGAGCGCGAGCTCGTAGCCTCCGCCTGCTGCCGTGCCGTTCACCGCGGCAAGCACGACCTGCCCCCACGCGTCGACATCTCCTCGATGCCGTTGCGCGTTTCGTTGGTGAACTTGCAGAAGCCGACTTTGAGCGCGTGCGACGCCGTCGCCAGCATCTGGATGTTGGCACCCGCGCAGAACACTTTGTCGATGCCGCCGGTCATGACAACGGCCTTCACACCGGGATGCTCGAAACGCAGGCGTTGCAGCGCGTCGTGGAGCTCGATGTCAACGGCGAGGTCGTAGGAATTGAGCTTCAACTCGTAGCCGTCGGTCAGTCCGCCGGTGGGATCGACCGCCATCGTGAGCGTCGCCACGGGACCGTCGACGTCGAGCCGCCAGTGGCGGTACCGAGAAGGGTCGGTCTCGAAGCGGATCCGGTCCGCGGCCACGGGCTTATGCTACATAGCTCCGACGTGTCGTCGCAAGACTGTAGAATGTTGCTGGATGAGTGCCCGCGCCACCCTGCTGACGCTGCTGGGCGAGGTCGTCCTTCCTCGGCGCGACAAGGGCGCATGGACGCAGTCCCTGGTGGCGGCGTTGGACACGGCGGGCGTGGAAGAGAAGAACGCACGGCAAGCAGTCGCACGGCTCGGCGATCGCGGGCTGTTGACCGGTGAGCGGATGGGGCGTCGGGTGCGATGGCGGCTCACGGCGCGCGCCGTGGACCTGCTGTCGACCGGTGCCGAACGCATCTACGGTTTCGGGAGCGCGGACCAACGATGGGACGGGCAGTGGCTCGTGGTGCTCTGTCCCGTGCCCGAGGACCAACGGGCCAAGCGCCAACAACTCCGTACGAGGTTGGCGTTCGCCGGGTTCGGGTTCCTTCCAGGCGGTGCCGCGGTCTGCCCCCATCTCGACCGAGAACGGGTCGCGCACGACGTCCTGAAGGACCTCGGTCTGGTCGATCTCGCGGTGGTGCTGCGGGCCGCGCCCACCGACCTCGTGCCGTCGGCCGAGCTCGTGCAGCGGGCATGGGATCTCGACGAGCTGGCGGCGTCGTATCGCCATTTCATCGGCGCGTTCGACCGACGTAGGCCTCGTACGCCCGTGGCGACGTTGGCCGCCACCATCGACCTGGTCGACGCTTGGAGGCGGTTTCCGTTCGTGGATCCCGAGCTCCCGGACGAGGTCCTTCCCGGGCGGTGGCCCGCGCGCCGGGCGAAGCAGCTCTTCGACGCTCGGCGCGCCAACTGGACGCCGATCGCTCGCGCCTACTTCGACGAGATGGACGCCTCTGCGCTCGTGTAGTGCGTCGCCTCCACGCGCACATTGTCGTCTGAGCCACGGAAACCGGTGGCTCAGTCGACACAGACCTCGTTGTTGTCGCGTCTGTGTCGAGACAGCGACGGGATCGGTGGCTCAGCAGACACAGACGCGATCGCAGTGCGCTCTGTGTCGGCTCAGCGACCGAAATCGGTGGCTGAGCCGACAATGTGCGCGACGGGGTGGCGACCGGTGTGGCGACCGGGGTGGCGACGGGGTGGCGACGGGGTGGCGACGCGAGGGCGGGACGGACAGCAAGAGCGTCATCCAAGCGGGTCCGTGGCAGCGAACACCGGGCATGGGGGCGATTGACAACACGGTGACCGACGGGGAGGCTGCCGCACGATGATGGTGTTCGCAGCCGCCACCGGGCTCGGGATCGGCGTCGCGGCCACCACCTACGGGTTCGGGTTCCGCCACGGCATCGACTGGGATCACCTGGCCGCGCTCACGGACCTCACGAGCTCGCAGTCGTCGGTCCGGCGGTCGATGCGCCTTGCGACGTTGTATGCGCTCGGACACAGTGCCGTCGTGTTCGCCCTCGGCGTCGTCGCCATCATGTTTGCCGCCGAGCTGCCCGACTCGGTCGACGAGGCGATGGGCCGAGTCGTCGGACTGACGTTGGTCATGCTCGGCGCGTATGTGTTCTTCGGGCTCGTGCGACACGGCCGCGCGTTCCGGATGCGCAGCCGCTGGATGATGGTGTTCGCCGGCGTCGCCCGGCTGCGGCACAGGATGCGCCCGCGAGCGACGGACGCCGTCGTGATCGAGCACGATCATCCCCATTCGCACGACACCGTCGGCGATCACGGTCATGCACATCCGGCGGGCGACGACGACGCCCATGACCATCAGCCGGTGAAGGTTGCGCATGGACACACGCACCGCCATCTCGGCTCGATGCCCGACGATCCGTTCAGTTCGTACACCAGTCGAACGGCATTCGGCATCGGGATGCTGCACGGGATCGGCGCGGAGACACCGACGCAGCTCGTGCTGTTCGTGACTGCGGCGGGTGTGGCCGGACGCGCCGCCGGTGTCGCACTGCTCGTCTGCTTCATCGCCGGCCTGCTCACGTCCAACACGGTCGTGGCCGCGGCCGGCACCGCAGGGGTGCTCAGTTCCTCCCGTAGCTGGCCGTTGTACGCGACGGTGTCGGTCCTCATCGGAGCGGCAAGCCTCGTGATCGGCTCGCTGTTCCTCTTCGGCCACGAGAGCGTGTTCCCGACCGTCTTCGGCGGCTGATCACACCACCGCGGGTTCCGGATGCGCGAGCGCGAGCGGTTTGCGACGACTCGCACTACCGTCACGCGCGCCCATGAGCAAAGGCGCTTCGCTCGCGACCACGGTCGATGTCGATCCGCATGTCCCGCACTTCGCGTCCTCGGCGATCGTGATCGGAACTACGCAGCTCGGCGAGGGGATGTTGCTGTCGGAGGGCGCGGTCATCCGATCGCAAGGGTCGGGGGTCCGGGTGGGGACTGGTTCCGCGGTGATCGAGAACTCCGTGATGATCGGGACCCCCGCCATGCTGACTGTTGTCGGCCGGCGTACCACGTTCGGACATCGCTGCGTCGTCGTCGGTGCGACAGTCGGCGATCTGTGCGAGATCGGCAACGCGTCGATCCTCATGCCCGGCGCACGCCTCGGCGACCGGGTGTTCCTCGGCGAAGGAACGCTCGTACCCACGGGCATGACACTGCCGAGCGACGTCGTCGCGGTGGGGCGCCCGGCACGGATCATCCGCGCGGTGTCGGACAGCGACCTCGACAGGCTGCGTGGTCTGCGTGACGGCGACTTGTCGATCCCGCCGGCCACGTCCATCGAGATCGAATCGACACTGGAGGGTCTGGCCATGGGCCAGCTGTACAGCTACCGGGGCGTCCTGCCGACGATCGCCACATCGGCGGTGCTGTTCCCGACAGCCGAGGTCACCGGCGACGTCGTCATCGGCGAACGCGCCATCATCGGCGCAGGAGTCAAGATCATCGGCGACTCACACGGACCGGTGCGTGTCGGCGCGGACGTGCAGATCCTGGAGAACACCGTGCTGCACCTCCTGCCCGACAACGAATTGATCATCGACGACGGCGCGGTCGTCGGGCCGGGCGCGATGATCCATGGCTGCCACATCGGCGCCAGCTCCGTTGTCGAGCCCGGTGCCATCGTGTGCGACGGCAGCGTCGTCGGATCCGGCTGCATCGTCCGGGCCGGCGCCGTCGTCAAGCAACGATCGCGCTTCGGAGACCGCGTCGAGATCGATGGCTTCCCCGCCACAGAAGTCCGTCGCATCGAGACACCCGCACGGCCGCAATGGGCGTTCGATCCCGATGACTTGCCTTCGCTCTCGAGCCCACGATGACGACATCGGGTCACAGCGCGTCCGAACACACAGAGCAGCGCGTCGTGTGGCCCGTGCTCACATTGTCGGACTGGGAGGACACACGTGAGACGTTGCACATGTGGATCCAAGTTGTCGGCAAGATCCGCCTCGAGCTGACCCCGTTGATCAATCACTGGTGGAACGTTCCCCTCTACGTTTCCACGCGTGGCCTCACGACCTCGTTGATGCACGCGCAAGGACGCGGTCTCGAGATCGAGTTCGACTTCGTCGATCACATCCTCGAGCTGCGCACCACGGACGGCGACCGCCGCCAAGTGGCCCTCGAACCGCAGTCGGTCGCGACGTTCTACCGGGCGACCATGGCGGCGCTCGACGGGCTCGGCATCGAGGTCGCGCTGTACACGCGGCCGTCCGAAGTGGTCGACGCGATCCCGTTCGACCGAGACGAACGGCATCACTCCTACGACGGCGACGCGGTCCGTCGGTTCTGGCTCGCGCTCGTGCAGGTCGACCGGCTGCTCACCGAGTTCCGGTCACGATTCATCGGCAAGGCGAGCCCGGTGCATCTGTTCTGGGGCGGCGCCGACCTGTGCACGACCCGGTTCTCGGGCCGGGTCGCACCCACACACCCGGGTGGCGTGCCCAACTGTCCCGACTGGGTGCAGGTCCTCGCGTACAGCCATGAGGTGTCGAGTGCCGGGTACTGGCCCGGGGGCGGCGGCGAGGGCATGTTCTACGCCTACGCCTATCCCGAGCCTCCCGGGTTCGCGGCATGGACGGTGCAACCGGCTGATGCGTCCTACGACGCAGATGTCCGCGAGTTCCTCCTGCCGTACACCGCGGTGCGCACCGCCGAGGACCCCGACGCGACGCTGCTCTCGTTCCTCCAGAGCACGTACGAAGCCGCCGCCACACTCGCCAACTGGGACAGGGACGCGCTCGAAACCGTCACGCCGAACGCCTCGCACGGTCGGCCTGGAGCAGCGCGGTAACCGTCAGGTCGTCGAGGTCGTCGAGGACGAGATCTGCGGTCTGCAACACGTCGGCCGACGGCAGGAATTCCGGGTTGGGCAGTGCGGCAACGCACATCCCCGCCGCTTTCGCGGCGCGTATGCCGTTCGTCGAGTCCTCCACCGCGGCGCAGCCGGCCGCCGGGACACCGACGCGGCGCGCCACCTCGAGATACACGTCGGGCGCGGGTTTGCCCCTGGCCACCTCTTCGGACGAGACCGTCGCTTTGAACAGTTGCTCGAGTCCTGCAGACTCGAGCGCTGCGTCGATCACGGGACGGTTGGAGGACGACGCCAAACCGACTGGCCACCGGTTCGCCATTCGCCGAACTGCGTCCACTGCGCCCGGGAGGAGCGGTAAATGGTCACGGTACGAGGCGAGCAGCCGGTCCAGCACTGCTTCGACGATGTCGTCCTCCGACGCTCGGATCCCCGCATGCTGCTGGAGGTACGCCGACCACTCGGTCGAGCTCATGCCTTGCATCTCGCGCGTACCGTTCGGCGGCCAGCGGCCGTCGTAGAGTTCGACGGTCTCTCGACGAGCCCGGTCCCACAACTGCTCCGAGTCGAGAAGGACGCCGTCGAGATCGAAGACGACCGACTCGATCACGAGCGATCGGCTTCGACGCGCCGGAGCCGCAGGCACTCCTCGGCGCCGAACCAGCGATGCGTGCGCTGCTCGCTGGGTGGAAAGCTGTCATTCACGGTGACGAGTGGAACCACTACCGGCTGGTCCACCGTGTAGACGTCTCCGTCGGTGACGAGGACCGCGGAGCCGGCGGCGAACACGTTCTTGACCCAGTCCGTGCCGGCCCCGTAGGGCAAGACGATCAAGAACTCGTCATCCCTGGCGAACGGCACCACCGGCGTTTCATACGGACGGCCCGACGTCCGGCCGCGATGTTTGATCAACGACGCGTACGCGCCGGGAGTCCCTGCAGATCGCCGCTGCAGCTTGTTCATGAACGCCCGGTTGAACCTGCGCACGACGCTGAGCAGCGAGGCCGACTTCGTGCGCATGGCGACCACGACGAAGAGCAGCCATGCCGCCAACCCGAGGGCCAATGCACCGACGAGGATGAAGAGCCGTCGCACCATCACGCCTGAGTTTCGCGCCGTGGGGACGGCTGACCCGCCGACGCTCTCGTGTTGCATCGCGTGCATGCTGTGCCAGCATGCGCCGACCGCTTCCCACGCTCGACGACGCACTACGCAAGCGCCTCGTTGCACGTTACGGCTACCAGGTCGAATCGTGGCTGGACGAGTTGCCGTCTTCGCTGATCGCCCTTGCCGGGCGTTGGGGCGTCGAGTTCATTGAGCTGATTCCGCGCGGCTCCATGTCGGCAGTCATTCGTTGTGTGCTCGCCGACGGACGGCCGGCTGTGCTCAAGGCGTGTCCCGACCGAAAGCGACTCGGTGACGAGGCGGCCGCGCTCGAACGATGGAAGACGAACCATGTACCGGCCGTGCACGCAGTCGACACCGACATCGGGGCGCTGCTCATGGAGGCGATCGTCCCGGGAACGATGCTCGTCGAATCGCGGCGCTATCCGACTGACGGGGTCGCCGAGCTCGTGCGATCACTTCACGCGCAGGGACATCCCGATCCTGCGTATCAGTCGGTCGCAGAGCGTGTCGCGTACCTCTTTGACACGTCCACGAGGCATCGCGAACAACATCCGGAGCTGATCCAGGTCGCCTCGGCGAGTTTGTTCGACCGTGGTCGCCGGCTGGCTCACCACCTCGCAGAACAGGCCGCGCCGACAGTGCTGTTGCACGGCGACCTCACGCCGGTGAACATCCTCGACGGTGGAGCCCAGCGTGGCCTCGTCGCCATTGACCCCGCCCCGTGTCTCGGGGATCCGGCGTTCGACGCGGTGGATCTGTTGTTCTGGGAGGCCACCGACGTCGCAACCGTGCTCGAACGTGCACAAGTCCTCGCTTCGACGATGGGCGTGGCGGACAGGCGGTTGGTCGACTGGTGCGTCGCCTTCGCTGCCATGATCGCCTCGGAACTGGCTGAGGCACCGACCCCCTCCGACGCCCGCATCGCCACCGCGCTGGCGCTCGCGGCGCAGGCTCCGCGATGACCGCGATCGCGTCGATCACGCGACGACGATCGGCTCGCTGTAGTGATCGACCGTCGGAAAAGGGTCGTAGAAATGATGGAGCAGCCGGCGCCACTCGTCGTACGCGGGAGACTTCCGGAAGCCCTCGGTGTGATCCTCGAGCGCGTTCCACTCGACCAGGAGCAGGTACCGGCTGGCGTCCTCGACACAGCGGGACAATCGCAGTGTGCGGAAACCTCTCGATCCGGCGATCACGGCCTTCGCCACGGCAAACGCCTCCTCGAACGCCGCCTCCTGACCCGGCACGACCTGAAGGACCGCATGTTCAAGCACCATTCGCCAATGATCGCCGACCGGGGACGCTCACGGTCGGTGCTGTCAGAACGTCCATCGAGTCGCGCCGCCAGGTTCGATGGTCGACAGGGCGGTGGCGCGCCCGACCGTGACGCGGTACACCGACCACGGCGGCGGGCCGGCGGACGGCGCGCTGAAGTCGGCGGTGAGTGCGACGCCGGACTCGTCGACTCGTGCCGGCCATCCTTCCGCCGCCCATCGCTCGGCCATCGCGGCGACTGTGGCGGGGTCGGTCACCTTCGTCGCTTCGCCGTGGACCACGAGATCGAACTCGTGCGTCGCCACCGCGAGCGTGCAGCGCGGATCACGTGCGAGGTTCCTCGCTTTCCGCGTCGCCTCCCCGGTCTCGAAGAAGAACGCACCGTCGACCCACGTGGCACCGATGCCGGCGACGTGCGGACGGCCGTCGCGATCGATCGTCGCCAGCCAGCACGTGTGTCGGTTCGGGCCACCGGTGTCGGGCGCCTGGGTTATGCCCTCATCGAGACGCGCGAGGATGCGGTCCCACTCGAGCGGCGCCAGCTCGTACAAGTCGGCCAGGTTCTTGGTCTCCATGACCGTGTCGACGCTACGCGGCCGCCCGACTCATCGGTTGCCACGCGAGACCCACGACGACATGGCCAAGACACTGCACCCGACGTTCACAAGGAGCTCGAACATGCTGGAGGCTGAGCCGTACTTCTACGAGGCGGGGACCGGCCCTGGCGTCGTCTGCCTGCACTCAAACGCCAGCACGTCCGGCCAGTGGCGTCTCCTCGTTGAGTCGTTGGCCGCCGACTTCCATGTGCTCGCCGCTGACTCCTACGGAGCGGGCCGAAGCCCGGCGTGGCCCAAGGACCGCGAAGTCTCGCTCAGCGACGAGGTCGCGCTCCTGGAGCCTGTCTTCGCGCGCGCTGGTGACCCCTTCGCCCTCGTCGGGCACTCCCACGGCGCAGCGGTGGCGTTGATCGCGGCCGTGGCGCGGCCTGACCGGATCCGTGCTCTCGCGCTCTTCGAACCCACGCTCTTCGCCGTCGTCGACGCAGCGTCGCCGCCGCCGAACGATGCCGACGGCATCAAGCGCACCGTGGCCCGCGCCGGGGCCGCCCTCGACGTCGGCGACACCGACCGCGCGGCCGAGTTCTTCATCGACTTCTGGATGGGCGAGGGCGCGTGGGCAGCCACTCCCGACAGCCGCAAGCCCGCGATCGCCGCAGCCGTCGAGAATGTTCGCGGTTGGGCAACCGCGTTGGTGCACGAGCCCACGCCTCTGGAGGCATTCCGAACGCTGGACCTGCCCGTCCTCTACATGATGGGCACGGCCTCGCCTGCGTCATCCCGCGGCGTCGGACGAGTACTCGCCGACACGCTGCCGCGCGTGCAGGTCGTCGAGTTCGACGGAGTCGGACACATGGGCCCCATCACCCACCCTCAGATCATCAACGACGCGATCTCGAGCTTTCTGCGTCGCGACCACACCTCTTGACGGCAGCGATCCGTTGCGTTCGGAGAGACGTAGTCACCGGGTTGTTCGTACACTTCGGTCGTGGGCGGCGGACCGGAACGGACTCGGGAGTATCGAAACCATCACCTCGACAGCACACGATGGGACCGCTTTGTCCAACGTGATGACGACATCGTCATCACCACCGGGTACAAGGCGGGAACCACGTGGATGCAACGAATCGTCGCTGCCATGGTGCTCGGGCCAGGACCGGTGGAGGACTTGGGTGGAACATCCCCTTGGATCGATGCCAGGTTCCGGGGTCCGATCGAGCCGGTGCTGGCGTCCTTGGAGTCACAACGACACCGTCGGTTCGTGAAGAGCCACCTTGCAGCCGACGGCTTGCCCTACTCCCCCGAGTTGAAATATCTCGTCGTGGGCCGCGACAGCCGCGACGTGTTCATGTCGCTGTGGAATCACTACTCGTCGTACACCGAGCTGACCTATTCCTTGCTCAACGACGCGTCACGGCCGGGCCCCGAGTTTCCTCGCTGCCCGGCGACGCCACGCGAGTTGTGGCCTCGTTGGATAGCGGAGGGTTGGTTCGAGTGGGAGCCTGACGGCTGGCCGTACTGGTCACACCACCATCACCTCGCGACGTGGTGGAGCGTGCGGGAAGCGTCCAACATCATGTTCGTGCACTACGCCGATCTGCTCGACGACACAGAAGCGGAGATGCGTCGCATCGCGGCGTTCCTCGACATCACCATCACCGAGGACACGTGGCCGGCGTTGCTCGCCGACGTCGGCATCGATTCCATGCGCCGCGAGGCACGCGGCGACGACGACCGGGTGTCGATGGTCTTCCGAGGCGGTGCAGCCAGCTTCTTCTACAAGGGCACCAACGGGCGCTGGCGTGACACGCTCACCGACGACGATCTCGCACTGTACGAAGACGCCGCCGCAAACCTCGACCCGACATTGCGAACATGGCTCGAAAACGGCCGTCACGCGCCAACCGCTTGACCGACGACGCTCCTAGTCGATGCGCAGGCGGTAGAGGTCGTCGAGGTAGCCGTCGACGACTGCCCGTTTCCAGAAGACAAAGCCGAGCTTGCGGGCCACGTTCGCTGAGGCGTGGTTCGTCGGGTCGATCATCGCAAGGACCTCTCCTCTGAAGCTTCCGGCAGCCAGCCCCAGAACGGCGCGGCTCGCCTCGGTGGCGAATCCCCTGCCTCGAGCCTCCGGCACCAGCCGCCAACCGAACTCCAGTCTTCGCTCGCCTTCGAACTCGAACCAGTTCACCCCTGAGTAGCCCACGATCATGTCGCTCTCGCGTTCGATGACCGGTTGCTTCGCGAAGGGGAGCTCCTGGGCTCGCTGCAACATCTCGTCGAACCGGTGGTGAGCCGCGGGGCGGTCGAGGACGCCGCCGGAGAACTCCATGAACGCTTCGTCGCAGAACAGTTCGACGAACCTGTCGCGGTCCTGTTCCTCCGGTGGTCGGAGCTTCAGTCTCGCGGTCAGCATCGCCGATCGCGGGCAAGAGGTCGCACCCGCCGATGCTCGCGCAACGGCCTTCCTGCAGCGCTGCCGGCCGCGAAACTGAACACTCGACGTCTGACCTACCGATGAGTCCCGGCCGCCAGCATCGTCGGTATCGAGCAAGATCACACGACAGCACTTCGAAGATCGGAGACTCCGATGGCGACGATCAAAGCCAGCATGTTCAGCGCGCTCGACGGTGTCGTCGACCCCATGCTGGGAAACTGGCACTTCCCCTACTTCAACGAGGAGATGGGCGAAGCGGTCGGTGGAACCCACGACGCCGACATCATGCTCTTCGGCCGCACCACCTACGACAGCTTCGCGGGAGCGTGGCCGGAACGCGAGGCTGCGGGCGGCGAAGACGCTCCGTTCGCCAAGCGCTTGGGCGACATGCGGAAGATCGTCGCCTCACGCGGTCCGCTGAGCTTCAGTTGGCGCAACTCCGAGCAGTTGCAGGGCGATCTCGTCGAAGCCGCCACGGCCTTGAAGGAGGACCCCGCGATCGGCAGCATCGCACTTAGCGGCTCGGTGTCAGTGGTGCGACAACTGCTCGACGCCGGCCTGCTCGACGAGTTGCATCTGTTCGTCCACCCTGCGACGGCCGGAACGGGGCTCAAGCTCTTCGAGGACGGCGCACCCGCTCGATACCTCAAGCTGCTCTCCGTCCAGCCGTTCCGGACCGGTGTCGTGCACCTCGCGTACGCCCCCGACCCCGACCCGCCGACGGGTTCCTACGAGGACGCCACGGAGAGTCTCCCGGCAACCGACACACCCTGACGCGGACACAGGAATTAGAGGTGGCGATTTGCCTGTCATCGCAGTCGGTAGTGAAGGTACGCAGTACCGTTCGCGAACCGCCTGTGGCCGGCGAGCTCGAGGTCGACGCGGACGCCGTCGGGGAGCGCGGACTTGCCTCCGCCGACCACGATCGGCAACAGCAAGAGGTGCAGCTCGTCGATGAGGCCGGCGCCGAATGCGGCGGCGGCCAAGCCCGCCCCGCCGATCATGAGATCGCGGTCGGTTGACGCCTTCAGAGCGCGCACGGCATCCGGATCGAAGGCGTGCTCGACCGTCGTCCGCCGGGTCGGGACCGGCTCGGCGAGGGTGGTCGAGTAGACGATCTTGTCCGCGGCCTGCCAGATCGCCGCGAAGTCGCCGATCACGCCGGGCTGAGAGGTGAGGCTGGCGTCGGTCTCCCAGACGGCGACGGTCTCGTACATTCGGCGGCCGTACAGGTAGGTGCCGGCGCGGCGCGCGATGTCGTTGACAAACGCGTGGACCTCGTCGCTGGGTTCGGCCCAGTCGAAGCCACCCTTGTCGTCTTCGATGTAGCCGTCGAGCGAAGTCGAGCGCGAGGTAGAGCAGCTTTCCCATGTTCGGTCCTCCGGGCGTGGGTCGTTACGGTCACCATTGAGACGGTGACGACCGCGAGAACTGTTCACCCCAGGGCGGGGACGGGGCTGGTCGGGTTGGACGAACATGGAGCCACCGGCACTCGAGCCGCCGCCCGTGTGATCAGCAGCGCAGGACGATGTCCGGGGCCGCGTCCGCGGCTAGCGTCTGGCCGCAGGTCGGGATGTCACGGGAGTTTAGGGGGAGCACCGTGAGCGTTGCACGACGTTGGCTTGTCCTGCTGGTCGTTCTCGCGCTCGGCGCGACCGTGTTGCCCGGCTGTCTGGTCGTTCCCGGGGACACGTCGCAGATCGCGCTGGTGAGTTCGTCCACGGTCGGGAACTGGCGCTACGACTACTACCGCAACAGCGCCTATCCCTGCGCGATCAGCGGGTTCCAAACATTCGTGGTGGCGACTCGGGTGGGATCAGTGGCGAGGTCGCCGTTGTGGGTGTGGATGCACGGCGATGGTGTGGGTTGGTGGGATCCGCCGGGCGCGCCGCAGCCTGACTTCAACAACATGTTCGAGGAGTCGGCGTCGTACCTGCAGGGGGTGCTGTCCCAACCGGGGCTGCTGTCCCGGGTGCGCAACGCGCCGGCGGGGTTCCGGATGCTGGCGGTGTCGTACTGCGATCGTGACCGCTACGGCGGCACCGGCCAGGCGGACCCCAACAATCCGAATCAGCAAGGCGCGCATCAGACCAACGGGCTGCAGGCGACCAAGGCGGCGATCCAGTACACGCTCGCGCTCTACTCGACGCCGAAGTACTTCCTCGCCGGCGCCGGCGCCGGTTCGGCGGGGGCGTACTACGCCGCGTTCGCGCTGCAGTTGCAAGGCATCCCCCCTGCTGGAGTGATCGGCGACGGTGGCGTGGTCAACGTCGAACAAGGCATGGCCGCCTACGCCCAAGGCGCGTGCCTGGCAGCCGAGTTCGCGCCCGACGTCCGCGACCTGGTCGCAGCGCGAGTCGACCAGTCCATCGCCGATTCCAACAACGAGATCGACAAGCTGCTGGCCCGGGGCGAGTTCACGGTGCCGGTGATGCACGTGTGGAACCACGGTGACAGCGGCACGTGCGGCAACACCCCCATGCAGTGTCCGCTACGGGACAACACCGTGGTCACCATGGGCGCCACCGACTGCAGCCACCAGCCGTTGGCGGCCGCCATCGACGCCCAAGGACCGGCCGGCGCGTCGATGAACCTGCCTGTGTGCGTCGACAACGACCCCACCCCCGACTGCTCACTCCACGTGGTCACCTCCGCCGCCGGTGTCGCCAACACCGACCCGGCCAGTCCCGCCAGCTATGTCACGGCGATCATGTCCTGGGTCGACCGCCGTCTCGCCGTCCCGGGCGCGCTGCACGCCTGGGGCTCCAACTTCTACGGCCAGCTGGGCAACGGTTCGGCTGCGGTCCGGTTTTCGCCCGGCCAGGTTGGCACCGACACCAACTGGGCGTCGGTGGCGGCCGGTGAAGCGCACACAGTGGCCATCAGGACGGACGGGACGTTGTGGGCGTGGGGCGACAACACATGGGGCAACCTGGGCGACGGCACCACCACCGACCGAGTCACCCCAGTACAAGTCGGTACCGACACCGACTGGGCATCAGTCACCGCCGGAGCCAGAACCTTTGAAGTGAAAACGCACACGCTGGCCATCAAGACGAACGGGACGCTGTGGGCGTGGGGCAACAATAGCAACGGCAAGCTGGGGATCGGCGGCGGCAGCAGCTTCGTGACCGTGCCGGTCCAGGTCGGCACGGACGCGAACTGGGCGTCGGTGTCGGCCGGTGGGCGCCACACCGCTGCCACCAAGATCGACGGCACGCTTTGGGCCTGGGGCGCCAACGAGACTGGGCAGGTGGGCGACGGCACCACCACCGGCCGAGTCACGCCAGTACAAGTCGGCACCGACACGAACTGGGCGTCGGTGGCGGCTGGCTACAACCACAACCAGGCACTGAAAACCGACGGGACCTTGTGGGCCTGGGGGAACGATGACTTCGGTGCGCTCGGCGATGGCGCCGTTGGCATTCGCACCGCACCGGTCCAGATCGGCACGGACACGAACTGGGCTTCGGTCACGGCTGGCGCCCACTACACCGCAGCAGTCAAGACGGACGGGACCCTGTGGACGTGGGGCAGAAACTCGTGGGGCCAACTGGGCGACGGCACAACCACTAATCGCCGCTCGCCAGCACAAGTGGGGACCGACACCGACTGGGCATCGGCGGAAGCTGGCGGTGGCGCTTGCTGTATTGACCTGGACCTTCCGTCCTTCACCACTGCGTTCAAGGCCAATGGCAGTCTGTGGGCCTGGGGTGACAACAGTTCGGGCCAGCTCGGCGACGGCACCATCGTGAGCCGGAATAGTCCCGCTCAGGTGGGCACCAGCACCGACTGGGCGAACGTGCAGGCGGGCCAGTCCTTCTCGATGGCGATCAAGAGCGACGGCAGCCTGTGGGGGTGGGGGCTCAACGACCAAGCGCAGTTGGGTGATGCGCCGATCACATCGTTGCCCACACCCAACGAGGTGGGCACGGACGCCGACTGGATCTCATCCGACGGAGGTGGCCAGTCAAGTGCCGCCATCAAAGCCGATGGGAGTTTGTGGACGTGGGGGTCGAACACCGGCAACCAGAACCCGAACCCGAGTACCACCCCCGTACGCGTGGGTGCCGACACGGACTGGGCGAGTGTCAGCGCGGGCGGTGCATTCAGCGCGGGCGGTGCATTCACCATGGCGCTCAAGGCGGATGGCAGCCTGTGGGCTTGGGGTGACAACAGTGCCGGGCAGCTCGGTGACGGCACCACCACAGGCCGAACCACTCCCGCGCAAGTCGGCACCAGCACCGGCTGGTTGATGGTGAGCGCCGGTGCCCGACACACTGTCGCCGTCAAAACCGACGGCACCCTCTGGGCGTGGGGCAACAACGAGTGCGGCCAGTTGGGCGACGGCACCACGACGCAGCGCAACAGTCCTGTTCAGATCGGCACCGACACCAACTGGATGTCGGTGACGGCGGGAGGTGCGGACGGCGGGAACGCCACGGTGGCGCTTCGGACCGACGGAACAATGTGGCAGTGGGGCGGCACGTGTCCAGATCCCAACCACGAGTTCGCTTCCATTCTCAGTCCGACGCTGGTCAACGAGGACACCGACTGGGCGTCGATCAGCGGCGGAACCTTCAACCTGCTGGCCACTAAGACCAACAGCACCCTCTGGCGCGGAACGATCGTCGACACTTTCCAGGGAGAAGTGTTCTCCGTCGGTGCCCACGGAGGTTTCTTCTGGGTGTCGGCTGCGGGCGGCGGCGCTCCATCGGTAGGGACCGGAACGAAGCTGAACGGGTCGTTGTGGGGCTTGAGCGTCGGCTTGAACGGTGTCGTCAATGTCGCCCAGATCGGGACCCCGCCGCGCTTCTGGCTGTCGGTGTCGTCCGGCGATCAACACTCACTCGCGATCGCTAGGCCCTGACGCCCACCCCGCTCGGAGCGCTCGCTCCGCTCGCTGTCTCGGCCGAGTGCGGCGACGAGCGACGTGCGGAGCCCCGGCGAGGCTCCGGTGACGATCGCGACCTCCGAGCCATGACGTTCGTCTTCGGTCACTGACCGCCGCTTGTGTCATGCGGGCGGCTTTCGGCCGCGGCGCCTGCAGGGTCGCTGGGATGCGCGGTGAGCGGGGTGGTCTCCACACTCATCCACGGGAGCAGCGGCAGCGACTCTACGATCGCTTGGATCTCGGCCTCGTCGCGCGCCCGCCACAGTCCGAGCGAGCGCGACACTCCCTCTGACGAGCTCAGCATCCAGAGCCGTTTCAAGTAACCGTCGCCAGCGAGTTCGCGCGCCCGAATCGCCTCTCGAGCGAACTCGCGCTCAACTACCGGCTGCGGCGTGCCCTCGGGTACCCGCACCGTGAACGTGATGAAGTACTCGGTCCCACCGATTTCAGTCTCAGCGCGTCCCGGATCGTTCGAGTGCGGCGACAGCGACGTGACCTCATCGGTCCGCCAGACTCGCAAAGGCATCGACGCCAAGACGTCCTCGAGCGCGGCCTGGTCGCTAGCGGCGAAGAGACCGAGTGTGCGCCATTCGCCGGGCGCGAGCGGAGGCCGCCAGAGCCGGAGCAGATGCCGCTCCGCGGCAAGCTCACGTGAACGCGCCGCCTCGCGGGTACGGATTTCCTCGACGGCCGCCTCCGATGTCCCGTCCGGAACGACCGTCGTCATCGTCACTAGATATTCCATGGGGTGCATGTTGTCGCCTGCCGAATGCTCCGTTCCGGCCCGCGCGTCGTCAGCGCACCGTGACAACACCCGACGTGAGGACGGGCTTTGGCGCGAACGTCAGTGTCGGCCACGACGGCGCGCCGGGCGGCGCCGTGATCCTCAACCCGAACTGGTCGCCGGAGGCGCCGCCGTCGACCGCGGTGACGATCAACCCGTAGTTGCCGACGCCGTCCACCACGGCCTTGCCGGTGATCGACGCGGTGATCGGCAGCGTCGAGCCGCTGACCGCCATGGCCTGCAGGTTCGGGCCGAAGACGCGGTGGACGACGTTGCCCTGCGCGTCCTTCTCGACGTACACGACCTTGCCCTTCGCGCCCTTGCTGCCGGATGCGGCCGTGAACGCGTACTCGCCCCGACTGCCCCCACCGAGGTCGACCGCGCCGGCACCGCTGGCTCCCTGTGCCTGTGGGTCATAGACGGCCAGTACCGACTCGTCCGAGCCGGCGAACAAGCCGGTTGTCGTGAGCACGACCTGGTACACGTCGACGTTGACTCCGGCCGCGAACGAGCAACTCAGGTCCACGAAGCCGGGGCTCGTCGTCGTGGCGAGCACCCGGCGGCTGACCGTCACCGGGCAGGCCAGCGGGGTGCCGCCGCCGATGGGAAGGAGCCGGAGCGACAGGTTCGCCGGCTGGATGCGGTTGACGTCACCGAACGAGCCGTCGGCAGCGTCGGTGACGCGAGCGGTGAACGTCATCGCCGGCGCTCCGCCGCGCATGGTGGCGACGGCGTGCGGGTTGTTCTGCGTGAGGCGCACCGTTGCGGTCTCGGGCGCCACCGTGACGGTGAACGACGAGGTGCCGCAGGCATTCGACGGATCGCACGCTTTGACCGTCACCGGATAAGAGGCGGGGACGGCGGTCACAGTGCCACCGATGGTGGCGCTCCCGCCCTGCCCGGCCAGAGCGAGGCCCGCGGGCAGCCCGGTCAGGCTCCAGGTGAGGTTGATGCCGCTGTCCTGGTCCGACGCCGTCACCGTGATCGGTGCGATCGCGTCGGAATACACGACTGTCACGTCGCCGATCGGGCTGACGGTCGGTGCATCGTTGATCGCGTTTACGGTGATCGTCACGGTCCGCTCGGCTGAGGTCGCGGTCCCGTCCGAGGCGCGGTAGGTGAACGAGTCGGTGCCCGAGAAGTCGGCGGCCGGGGTGTAGAGGAACGAGTTCGCCGCGCTCTGCACGGCCGTCCCATGGGCCGGTCCGGATTCGATGGCCACTACGAGCGCGTCACCGTCGACGTCATTCGTCGGCGGGGTGATGACCTCGGCGGTGTCCTCGTTCGTCGTCACCGGGGTGTCCGCTGCGGTCGGCGCATCGTTGACCGGTGTGACGCTGATGAAGACCGTCTTGACCAAGATCTGGCCACCGCCGCCGACTTCGTAGGTGAACGAATCGGTACCTGCGTAGTTCGAGGCCGGCGTGTACTCCCACGGGGCGAAGACTCCCGTCACGGTGCCATGCGCCGGGGCAGTCTTCAGCTGGAAGGTCACCGGGTTGTCCGGGTCGGTGGCCGTCGGTTGGATGGTCGCCTTGGTGTCCTCGAGTGTGGTCAGCTGCGTGTCGTCCGCCACGGTTGGGTCGTCGACCGGGTTCACGGTCACCGTCACCGTCGCCGATGCGGACGTCAACGACCCGTCGTTCGCGGTGTACGTGAACGAGTCGGTCCCGAAGAAGTCGGCATTCGGCGTGTAGAGGAGCCCTTGCAGCGTGACCGCTGCAGAGCCATGCGCGGGCTGAGTCGTCACGGCGTACGTCAACCCGTCGCCGTCCACGTCCGAGCCCAGCGGCGTCACCGTCACCGGAGTGTCCTCGTCCGTCGTCGCCGACCTGGGCGACACCGTGGGAGCACTGTTCACCGCGCGAACCGTGATCGCCACGGTTCCCGGCGCCGACGTCGCCTGTCCGTCGTTCGCCGTGAAGGCGAAGCTGTCCGCGCCGGAGAAGTTGGCGTCCGGCGTGTAGCGCAGGCCGGTCGGCGTCGGAGTCAGGGTGCCGTGTGCGGGCTGGGTCGCCAGGACGAAGGTGAGCGGGTCGCCGTCGACGTCCGTCCCGCCGAGCGTGAGCTCCACCGGCACGTCCTCGTCAGTGGTCAACGACTGGCTCGTCGCGACCGGGACGTCGTTGACGGCCGCAACCCGCACCGTGAAGGTTCCCGAGGCCCGTAGACCGGACGCATCCTGGACCGTGTAGGTGAACGAGGTGTCGCCCGAGAACTCCGCCTCCGGGGTGAACCGGAAGGCGCCATCGGCGTCGGCTTCGACCGTGCCGTGCGCCGGTTGCGTCACGCCGATCACGACCAGCGGTTCGCCAGTCGGGTCGGACGCCGCGAGAAGCAGGCCCGGGGCGGGGAAGTCGAGCAACTCGTCCTCGCCCACGTCGACTTCCGCGTCGGACGCCAGCGGTGCGCCCTCGTACAGGACCGAGACCGTCTCCGTGTCCGTCCCGCCATCGCCGTCATCTGCGTGCACAGTCGCCGTGAAACGCCCGCCCGGGTCGTAGGTGTGGGTGGCCGAGAACGCGCACGAGAACGTGAAGACCCCGCAAGAGGTACGCGTGCCTCCTGACGACGTGCCGTCGCCCCAGTCGACGGTGACGGGCGGAAGGTCATTCGGGTCGGCCACGGTGACAGTGATCGTCACCTGACTCCCCGCCGCAGGCTGGACTGTCGACGGCGACGTCAGGGTGAGTGTCGGCGCCACGTTGCGCACCCGCGCCTGCGTCGTACTCGTCCCGATCGCGCCGTCGTTCGCACTCATCGTGATCGTGTACTGGTCGCCGATGTCCGGCGGATCGTCGAGGTAAGTGTGGGTGAACCGGAAGTACTGCCGCGTCGCGCACGGGATGGCGCACGGGAACCCATCGGAGAACGTCGGGGTCGTGGAGAACGGGCATCCGTCATCCACGCAGGGATACCTGGCTGCCGTGGTGCTCCCGTCGCCCCACGCGATCGTCAGCGTGCCGGCCTGGAACTCGGCGTCGGTCACGTAGCCGTTCACCGTGACGGTGCCGCCCTCCTCGACGTCGCGAACTTCGAACGGCGCGTCACAGATCTGACCGATGAGGCACAACCGAGGGAGCGTGATCTTCGGTGCGTCGTTGACTGGCGCGACGTCGATGGTCACCGTCCCGAGATCGCCCGCCTGATTGGTCCCTGGGGTATCGATGTAGCGGTAGGTGAACGTGTCCTTGCCGGAGTAGTTCGCGGACGGCGTGTACCGGAAGGCTCCGGTCGGCTCGTCGAGGTCGAGGGTGCCGTGCGCCGGGCCGGCGACCAGTTGGAGGACGTCCATGAAGTCGTTCTGGTTGATGTCGTTGGTTCGGATGCCTGGTGCGGCGACGTCCAGCACGGTGTCCTCGCTGGCGCCGTAAGAATCGTCGACCGCGTCGTCACGGCTGACCTGTACATCGACCTGGGAGTCGGAGAACAGTCCGTCGGCGTCGAAGATCCGGTAGCCGTAGAAGGCATGTCCGACAACGAATCCGGGGTCCGGCGTGTAGGTGACAGTCCCGTCCCCGTTCAGCTCCCAGACGCCGAGCTGACAGGGACCGCACGGCCCCTGCGGCGCGATCTCCTGTATCGCCGTCGGGACGATCGCGTTGTCGTCGTCGGTGTCGTTGGCGAGCAGGTTGATCGTGATCGGCTGGTGCTGCTTGGTGTGCGCAAAGTCCGGGTTGGCCACCGGCGGATCGGCGACCGCCGTGATGTCGAGCAGCACGCGCGCCGGGGCAGCGTCGGTGCCCCCGATGTCCTCCGCGATGTAGTTGAACCAGTCCAGGCCGTGGTAGTTCAGGTCAGGTGTGTAGGTGATCCCGGAAACCTCGTTCACCGTCGCAGACCCACCGGAGTAGGAGAGATTGATCCTGCCGTGCAGGGTCCGGAACGAGAACTCCTGGGTCGCTGTCGCGAAAGGCGCGTAGACGTACTTGATGCGCGCCGCCAACTGGTCGTTGGCCCGCAGCTCGAACGGCGAGATGGACAGCGGTGTGTCCTCGGTACCGGTGACCGTGTCGTCGAAAGCGTGGGTCTGCGACGGTGGTGGCGTGTCCTGGACGGTCAACGTGACGTTGCCCCAGGTGGGGCCGCCAGCGGTCGGCGGCGGGCCGCTCTTGCTGGGAAGGTAGGAGAAGGTGTCGGTGCCACGCCAGCCCGGGTCCGGCTCGTAGGTGAACGTTCCGTTGGGCAGGATCGTCAGCTTGCCGTGGTCGATTCGCAGCGGGTTGGTGAGTCCTTCGCAGCAGTCGAACCCCCAGTTGTGGGTGACCCGCTCGTACACCGGTTGGCCGCTGGGGTCGACGACGGGCGACCCGTCCGGGTTCAGTATCGGGTCGGTTGTCGTGGCGCGCACCTGCCCCACCACGGTTGCGGGCCTCGGCAGGCAAATCTGCCGCCCCAGGAAGGCGTCGTGATAGCAGTCGAGGCCGCCAGGGTCGCGGTAGAGATCGTTCTCGAGTACGCCGAACAAGCTCGCGTCGAGCGGAGCGTCGCCACCGTAGCTGTGGAAGGTGTCGTCTTGGGCGTAGACGAGTGACGTGGCGCTGATGGTCACGGTGGCAGGCACGCCGCACAGACCGTTGTACTCGGCGACGTACTCGAAGCTGTCCAGGCCGTTGTAGCCGTCGACCGGGACCCACCTGAAACTACCGTCTGGGTTCAGGGTGAATTCCTTGGCGAACCGCGGGGGCGTCACCAGCTCAGCGGTGACCTTCGAGATGTGGGCCAGGTTCCATGCCGGCACCGGGACCCCCGAGTCGCCCACGCTGATGAACGCCGCCACGTCGTTGATGAGGACACCGGGAGCGGCGACGTTCACCTCGGGCCCGGTGGCGGTGAACTCCAGCTGTTTTAAGCTCGACAAGCCGAATTGCCGCTCCACCTTGTCGTCGTTGGTGAGCGGTGCCGTGAGGTAGTTCCACGGGGCGGCTGTCTGGGCCTCCAGGCACGGTTGAAAGCCCGGCAGTCCCGGCGCGGAAATATCGGCTCGAGCCTGGCTCGCGCCTCCGACGACCCCGACGACCAAGGACGTCACCACCGCCATCGTCGCCACTGTCAACCAGATGGTGCCGCCGCGCAACCTGCTCATCTACGACCCTTTCCTCGTGTTCAATGGGCCGCAGGCGAGCAAATGATGTGCCCCGCGCATTTTGCTCGCTCGGTCCGCCATCAGGCAGGAAACCAGTCACCGAGAGCCCGAACAATCGGTCATCTGCCCGATGGGCATTCGTTGCCGTACGCCGCGAGCGACTAAATTCGACGCTTATCGTGATCGGCGGGACCACGAGATCCATGTGAGAGGGCGGGCATCCATGAGTCGAGGGCCTCGGTGGTCGGCGCTCTCCGACGAGCGGCCGTTGTTCGGCCGCGACGACCTCGTCACATCGGTGATCGACGCGCTCGGTGCGGCACCCGTGGTCACGCTCGTCGGGGACGGCGGGTTCGGGAAGTCGCGTGTAGCGCTTCGCGTCGCCGCCGAGGTGTCGGCGGCCGGACAGCGAGCGCTGCTGATCGACCTCGCCGAGTCGGGTGCAGCGCCCGATCTCGCGGCGACGAGGGGGTCGGCCGTGGAGTCGTCGGTCATCGGTGGCGCGCTCGTGTTGCTCGACAACATCGTCGAGCCACCGGCGTGGATCGGCGACTTCGTCGCCGGCCTGCGGCACTCGCCGCACGTTCGCGTGCTGGTGACGAGCCGAAACGCACTTCGGGTGAGCGGCGAGCATGTGGTCACCGTCGGGCCGATCACCGATCACGCCGCCGGGAAGCTGTTCGAGCACGCCGCTTCGTCGGAGTCGAGGCGATTCGCGCTCGGTCCGTGCAAAGCCGCCGACATCACGCGCATCTGCGGCCTGCTCGACGGATGGCCACTGGCGATCGAAATAGCGGCACGAAGGACGAGGGTGCAGTCGGTCGGCGAGTTGCTGCTTGCGCTCGAGAACGATCGGTTGATCTCAGTTCTGGACGACCCCGGACTCGAGCAGAGGACCGCGATCCGCGAAATCCTCACCGTCGCGGCGGCGAGCATGACGAAGGAGGAACGAGCGCTGGTCGACCGCCTGGCAGGCTTCGCAGACTGGTTGACGCTCGCCGAGATCGCCGACATCGCGCCCATGCCATCGCAGGCGCGGGATGACCTGACGTCTCTCGTCGAGCGGCATGTCGTCGAGATGAATGACGGCGACACCACCACGCTGTTCCGTCTTCGCCGCCCGTACCGCGAGCTGATCGGCGAGCAACTCGCGGCGTTGCCCGCCGAGGCCTCGACGCAGCTCCTGCAGATGACCTCGCTCCGACGCTTCGCCCGAGCGGCGATCGACGGACTACTCACCGGTGCCACCGCCTGTGGCGACACCTCAACGTGGTATGCCGCGATCGGTCGCCGCCGGCGTGACCTTCGGGTGGCCGGTCTGGCGCTGGTGGCCGACGACGCCGAGGGTGCCGCCGAGTTGACGCTGGCGCTCTCGATGCACGCCGCCGAACGCGGTGACCTCAGCGACGACGACGGGATGCTCGACAAGGTGCTCGCCGCAGTGATCGCTGATCGCGAGGCCTCACCGGCGCTCGAACTCATGCTGCGTGGCTGCCAGCTGCGCGGCCGCGTGGAGGCCGTCGATCCGATGACCGACACAGGTCAGCTGGCCGCCGATCTCCAAGCGGCCGTGTCGGACGCGTCGGAGCTGGGTGACCCGCGCGTCGACTCTCACGCTGCTCGGCCACTCCGTACGATCGGCACGCACGATCGGACACCTTGACCAAGCGGCCCACCATGCAGCGGAAGCAGTGGAGCTTGCCCGGTCGGGGGGCTTGCCCGTTGCCGAGACCACGTTCGAGTTGCTCGGCGCGATGGTCGCCCATGCTGACGGTCGCTTCGCCGACGCCGCGGCGTTGGGCGCTCGAGCGCTCATGCGAGCGCGGCGGCTCGACCTTCGCGTGCTCACGGCACAGGCCGCGCTGCTGTTGCGCCAGCTTCCCGCGGGCACGCCGAATGTTCCGCCGGTGCTGCCATCAGCGCGCGACGTGCTGGACCTGCTCGACGGTCAGTTCGACAACCGATCGTCGATCGGACTGACGTACGGCGTCGCCGGCGAGTGCATGCTGACCGGCGATCTACCGACCGCAGCGCGGGCGGCCGGGTTGGGAATTTGCACCGCCAGCGCGATCGGACTGCCTGCCGGTGTCGACACGGGCGTGATGATCGTCGTCGCGCTGGCGGCGAGTACCGGCGAGGTGGCGCTCGCCGCTCGCCTGCATGGAGCGCTCGCCGATCATCTCGAGCAGGCTCGTCGCAGCATCGTGCTCAGCCAGCGCAACATGTACGACCGCATCGTCGACCTCGTGCGCCACCGGCTCGGTGACGAGGCGTTCGCTCGCGAGATGGGTCGGGGTGCGGGGTTCACGCGGCGCTCGATGCTCGGCGAAGCGTTGCGATTCGTCGACGCGGCGGCTGCGCCGCGTACAACTGCCGACCAGCCGACACCGCCAGTGGCCTCGCCGCCGCTGACGCGCCGGGAGCTCGAGGTACTGCACCTGTTGGCCGATGGCATCTCGAACAAGGAGATCGCTGCCCATCTCGGCATGGCACCCAAGACGACCATGCACCACACGTCGAAGATCTATCGCAAGCTCGGAGTGCGGGGACGCGGCCAAGCCGCTGCGTGGGCGCGTCGCACCGGCATCGTCTGACGGGCCTCGCGCGAGCAGCGCTCGTCGAGGCGCCCGCGGAGGGATCAAGCACACATCTTGGGCTACTCGACGACGAACTCTTGCCGATCGCCCCGCGATTTCGTTCGACAGGCTGCGCCCGCGATTGCTCGAATGTGCGATGACCCGATCACAGGTTCTTGTCCTTCACGGGTCGCCTGGCTCGGGCAAGACAACCGTCGCGCGGGCCGTCAGTGAGCGGTTGTGCTGCGTAAACCTCCCCAACGCGGTCATCGATCTCGATGCACTCGCGATCGTGTATCCGTACCAAGGGCGCTCCTTCTCCAGGGCGAACCTGCGAGCGGTCTGGCCCAACTACGCGGCCGTGCCAGATCTGAGGCTCCTACTTCCGCTGGTCGTCGTTGACCTCGATGACCTCCTCGAGTTGAAGGAGATCACTGCCGCGGCAAGATTCATGGTCTGCGAACTCACCGCGCCGAGGGAGATCCTTGAACGCCGTGTGATTGAGCGGGAGCCGAACGACTTCTGGAGGTCGCGAGTTCTCGACTTCGTCGCCATGCATCACGACCGTGACGACCATTCAGCGGTCCGCGACTTCCAGGTCTCTACGCACACCGAGTCGGTTGAGGAGACGGTGATCGAGGTGATCGATCGCTGCGGCTGGAGCGCTCCCGTGAGTCCCAAGGCACCCGACTGAACACCAGCGCATTGTCCGACGCTGGTGCATCTTGACCACGGCGAGCATTCGGGATCCACACGTATGCGCTCGGCCATCGTCGCTTGGGCGGTCCGTCATCGAGAGGATGACAGGACGCCCAAACGTTGCGACGACAGCGGCGGGAATGCCGGGATAGTCAGCACCAACTGGATCGCCGGCCGCGAGTGGACCGGTGCCCACCTCGATGGCACCGGTCCACTGAATGAGTTATTCGATTGTGGTGGCGTTGGGCCGCCACTCAGGTCGTGGTCAGTGGCAATGCGCCACTTGGGGGTTGGAGTCGGCGAACATGTCGTCCGGATTCGGTTGCCAGATCCAGGCGTGCAGAATCCACAGTGAGAGTGACGGGAATTCGTGAAGATCCTGGCCGAGGACGCTCGGAGCCGTCGCGCTCAGCGCCTTGGGGACGATGTACTCGACCGCCACCAGCTTCAGTCCATGGTCGGTGAGTTCGTAGACGAGCGCCTCGGGCGCGAGGGGATCAAGCTGGGCGTCGATGCCCTTGACGTAGTGGTAGCCCATGCCACCTTCGCTGCTGTCGAAGCAGACATCGAGGAGTTCGTAGCCGTCGTCGATCGCCGCTTGTTCGACGTGATACTTCGCAGTGGCCGCTTGCACCTCGGCCAACTCGGCTCTCGGTAGCTGCTCGGGGTCAGCCGCCGCCAGCCCGACGGCCACCGGCGCGGTGGCAACGGCTAAGACCGCGATGGCTGCAAGCACGCGTCTCAGCACGCGCATCGGTCCGGTCCGTGGAACGTCGAGTCGTGGCATCGCATTTCTCCTCTGATCGGGAGCCCGCACGTCGCGGGCTTCGTCGAGGAGACCACCCGGCGGTGGTGCGCCGGTCGAGCGCCAGCGGGGCCACGGTGGAGCGTTGGTCGACCCGCGTTGTCGCGTCGAAACCAGGAGGAGCGCAGAAATCGATCAACGATTGCCGACGACGGCGAAGACGTCCCATTCATCCGGGACGCCGTCGAAGTTCCGCACACCACGTGGTTCGAATTCGACAGTGGAGCCCACTACCAGATCCCGCACGGTCTGCGAGACGAGCACCTCGCCAGCCCGAGCGCTGGCCGCGAGCTGCTCAGCGACGCCGACTGCGAGACCGTGCACTCCGTCGTGTCCGAGCTCGCACTCGCCGCTGTGCAGGGCGGCCGCGAAGCCAGCGTCCTCGACGCCCAGCTCGGCCATCAGCGCGACGGCACAACGGATGGCTCGCGCCGGCCCGTCGAGGGTCCCCCCGGCGTCGCCTGGCAGTGAACGGCCGCCGAAGCGTTCGACGACTGTGTTGACTGCGGCGACGTGACGCCGGTCGAGTTTTTCGGGGCAACGGCGAGCACGGTCGCGAGGACGTGCTCCACCTCGATCGCGGGGAGCGTCTGAGCGAGGAATGCCTCGATCTCCCGGGTGATCGTGTCGACTACGTCGGACAGCCACAGAAGATGGATGTCGGTGTCGAGTTCGACGAGGCGGGCACCGGGAATCAGATCGCGGACCAGCCTGGCCGCCTCGACCGGCACCATCTGATCGCGTTGTGCGTGGAGGATCAGCGTCGGGGCAGAGATCATGGGCAGTGCGTGCCGGACATCGATCTCCACCAGAGCCCGCATGAAGGCTGCGGCCGCGCTCGGGCTGGCGGAGCATGTCGCGCAGCGAACGAAGTAATCGCTCGCCTCCGGGTCGTCGGCCCTGCTCGGGGCGTACTGCGAGAAGCCGTGAGGCGTCCCCCAGTTCGCTTCCATATCGGTGATGAACCAATCGACCTGGCTGGGGTCGTACCCGATGTCATAGCCGTCGCCGGTCAGCGTCCTGGCGTGGCCGCCGTAGATGACCAGCGCGCGGGTTCGCTCGGGGTGGCTGGCCGCGAGAACGGCAGCGGTCGGACCTCCTGCGGAGATGCCCAGGATGACCGCTCGTTCAGACCCTGCAGCCTCCATCACGGCCAGCGCGTCATCGACCCAGTTCTCCGCGTCGATGTTCGGCGGTCGGTCGGACAAGCCCATGCCCCGCTTGTCGAACAGGATGAGACGGCTGAACGACGCCAGCCGGCGCACGAGTCGATCGGTGGGCGCGTCCCACCACATGTCGAGATTTCCCACGAACCCCGGTACCGCCAGCACGTCGATCGGGCCGTCACCGACGACCTGGTAGGCGACGTGAACGCCGTCGCGGCACACCGCGTAACGAACCGGCGAGCGATAGACGTCTCGTTCAGCCGTTACCGACGCGCGAGGCGATGACGCGACGTCCAAACATGGGTCGTGATCAAGGACGGCACGCTCGAGGCGGTTGAGCTCACCGCCCGGTCCCAACCCGAGGTCATCGCGCAGCAGGTTCCGTGCCCGCTGGTACGCGGCGAGTGCGTCTGCTTGGCGGCCGCTGCGGTACAGCGCCACGATCAGATGTCCCCAAAGGCGCTCCCGATAGGGATGCTCACGCAGCAACCCCTCGAGTTCCCCGATCAGCTCGCTGTGGCATCCGGAGGCCAGGTCGGCCTCGACGCGGGCCTCGAGTGCCGTCACGTACTCCTCGCGCAGACGCACCGCTTCGGCGGCCAGCCCGGTATGAGATCCGACGCCAGAGAATGGATCCCCTCGCCACAACGCGACCGCCTTGGCCAACGCCTCGCGCGCGTCTGACATCGATCCGCCGCGCAGTGACATCTCTCCCTCACGGACCAGCCTCCGGAACCGCGCGACGTCGACGTTCTCGGCAGCGACTTCCAGTGCGTAACCGGATGGTTCCGTCGTCACCATGTCGGAGCCCAGCGCCCGCCGGATGCTGGCGACGTAGGACTGAAGGGTCTTCCGGGCGCTGGCCGGAGGCGGCGACCAGCGAGCGTTCCTTTGCCGCGCCGAGCACGACCTCCGCATCGCCGTCGTCGACCGCGAAAGGTGCAAGCAGCCTTACCCGCACGCGGTCACCGTACGACGCAGTGTCAACCGGCCCTCAGCCGTGCCCCCACCGCCGCCCAACCGTCGCGTGGTTCCCTCACCCGTGACCGCGAACGCCGCGGACCCAAGAACCGGGAGACGATCATGCCACGATTCGTTGTCGAACGGACATTCGCCGAAGGACTGGCGATACCGACGCAAGACGGAGTCAACGCCTTTTTCGCGGTGATCGAGAACAACAGCGAAGAGCGCGTCACATGGCTGACTTCGTATGTCTCGCGTTCGCGAACCAAGACGTATTGCGTGTACGACGGTCCCAGTGCCGATTCGATCCGAAGGGCCGCGACCGCGAACGGGCTGCCCGTCGATTCGATCTGTGAGGTTCGCGTTCTCGACCCGTACTTCTACGAAGGCTGATTTGCAACCTGAACGTGCGTTGCAGGGCGCAGCGATCGGTCGCTCCTAGGCCGATCGCGGCAGTTCTGGCGCGTCTCGGCGATGCGGTTCAGGATCGATCGACCTCGCGGGTGAGCAACAAGACAATGGACACGGCCACGACCAACAGGCCGGCAGGCGCTGCAACGTGACGAACCGGCGTGGTATCGCCATCCACTACGCGCCGGACCGTGTCGAAGAGCGCGAACCCGCTGAACGCGCCCACGACCACGAAGGTGAGCAGCGCCCACCACCTCGCCCACGTCCACTGCACGAGAAGGCCAACTGCGAGTACGCAGGCCCAACCAGCAGCAAGTGCGACGCCGACAATGAGTGGGGGAAGGAGAACGGCTTTGAGCTCATTCCAGGAGCGAGTGTTGAGCGCGTACAACGACGAGGCCATGCCCGACACGAAGAAACCCGAACATCCCGCTGTGCTGAGCATCGATTGCGTCGCCGAGCTTCTCGGCACGATCCCCCCGCTCAACGGCTCGCGGACCGAGCGACGCGGAACCCCAGGTTGCCCGTGGATGCGTCCGGACTGTTGCCGCTGCGTGCCGTCACCCGGTAGCGACGGCAGTAGGAGGCGTGGCACAGGTACGAGCCGCCACGCATGACACGGTGCGTTCCGCGTGCTGGACCGGCTGGGTCCCGGGCACCGCCACTGCGGTACGCGGCGGGGTCGTACCAGTCGGTGCACCACTCCCACACGTTGCCGGTCATGTTGTGGAGGCCGTAACCGTTCGGCGGATAGGCGTCCACCGGTGCTGTGCCGGCGTAGCCGTCCTCCATCGTGTTGGTGGTTGGGAACGTGCCCTGGAAGACGTTCATAAGGTGGCGACCGCCGGGCTCCAGCTCGCTGCCCCATGGAAAGGGCGCACCGTCGGAGCGCCCGCCGGCAGCGGCGTACTCCCACTCGGCTTCCGTTGGCAGGCGTGTCCCGGACCAGCCGCAGTATGCGCGCGCGTCGTTCCACGAAACGTGTACCACCGGATGGTTCCCACGGCCGTCGAGACTTGACTGCGGACCCTCAGGACGGCGCCACCAAGCCTCGTACACCTGCCGCCACCAGGGCGCACTCGCAACGCCCCGCGTCGCCGGGAAGTCGTCGGGGAGGAAGCCGGCGAACACGAAGGACCATCCGAACCGCTCAGCCTCGGTCACATGGCCGGTGGCCTCGACGAAGGCCGCGAACTGATCGTTGCTGACCGCGTGTGCGTCGATGGCGACCGCGCTCAGTTCGACCTCATGTGCGGGACCCTCGCCGTCCTCGGGGTAAGCGTGCGCCGCGTCGGAACCCATCGAGAATCGACCCCCGGGCAGCACCACGAGATCCTGGTGAACCGAGCGGGCGGGTCCGGAGGCCGCCCGCCAGGCGGAGGCAACGTGATCCTCGCGATCGCCCGTCGGGGCGCAGCATTCTCCCAATGGATGATCCTTCCTCCGATGCCATCAACGCGATCGTGTCCGGATACGACGACACCGCCGAAGCCGACGAACTCCAGTCTTGCGGCTGACCTTGCGGCGCGCCGACTGGTCGCGGCGTCTGCAGCGATTCACACGATCTGCTTGATGTGGAGGCTGTGCTTCCAGGATCCTTCGTCACATGAGCGACCAGCGTCGACGTACGCCAACATGACGAGAGTCATCAATGACAACGACTGCCGGCGAGTCAGCTCGTGTGCGTCTGCTGGTCGAGCCACACGTCGAACCGGGTTGGCCCAAGCCGCGCGCCGTCACCGGGAACGAGGCCGTGCTCGCTCAGACGGGCGCCGAAGTACCGAGCCTCGGGGTCGGTGACCACGGCTCGCTGATCGCCGGCGGCGCGCAACCGCTCACGGATGAAGTGCTCGAACCGCAACGGCTCGGGGCCGCCGACCTCGACCGTGCCGTTGAGCGGGGCGCTCAACGCGACCGTGCACAATGCGGCGGCGACATCGTCGGCTGCCATCGGCTGAATCAGCACCGGAGGCACACGGACCGTGTCGCCGTCGCTCGCGTCGTCCGCGATGCGAGTGGCGAACTCGAAGAACTGCGTCGCGTGCACGATCGAATACGGGATGGCCGATCCCTCGATGAGCTTCTCCTGGGCGAGCTTTGCCCTCATGTAACCGCTGTCGGACAACCGTTCTGTACCCACGACCGACAGCGCGACATGGTGTCGCACGCCCGCTGCTGCCTCGGCGTCGAGGAGGTTGCGGGTCGACGTGTCGAAGAACTCGAGCACGGCGGCATCCTCGAAGGACGGCGAGTTCGACACGTCGACGACGACGTCAGCGCCGGCCAGGGCTTCGCCGAGGCCCTCGCCGGTCAGGGTGTTGACACCGGTGTCGGGCGACGCGGCCACGGCATCGTGACCCTCGGCGCGGAGGTTCTTGACGAGCTTCGAGCCGATCAGCCCGGTCCCGCCGATGACGACGATTTTCATGATGACTCCTTCGTATGAAACGCGCCTAGCTCTGCAGGAAGGTGAGCAGATCGGAGTTGACCTGGTCCTGGTGCGTGGCGGTGAGGCCGTGCGGCGCGCCCGGGTAGTAGATGGGCTTGGCGTCCTTGATGATCTGCGCCGACCCAATGGTGACCGACGTGTTCGCGTCGAGCGGTTCGCGGCGGCACAACTCGTGCCGCGGACAACGGTTCAGCAGCCTTGCCGTTCAGAACACCCGTTGCTGTTCTCCTTGAATTTGTTGACCGCGGTCGTTTGAGCGGCGCTCGTCTGACCGTACGAAGCGAGGCGCCGACGAACGATTACCCGTCAGATAAGGCCAGTACGCCCGTGTGAAACCTCGGCCTCAGCTCTCGTCGAGCAGGAAGTCCGTCACGATGCGCCCATCCTCATCGAGTTGGAGAACGCTGAGGCCGAACTGGTCGCGCCGATACTCCGCGAGCTGGTCGAGGTGCGGAATCGTCCAGCCCTGCATGACGCCGTCGATCGTCACGCATCCAGCTGTGACAACGTTGCGCATCTCACCACCTCCTGGAGCGGACGGTCGACACGCTCGAGCACGGCGAGCTTCCGGATTCATGCTCAGAGTCGCCCCGAGGTCGGAGACGCTGCCCGGAAGGTGCTATCTCATCGTGTGAGAGGCATGGGAGGACGGTCATGGGCGACGCGCTGACCCGGGTCTACCGCAAGGGAGTGCTCGAGGCCGAGGGCTTCCCCGTCGCCGACGTCTCCGAGCACCTCGAGGATTCCGACAAGGTGGTGTGGGTCGACCTGTGCGGCCCTTCCGAGGCGGAGCTTCATGCGCTTGCCGCCGAGCTCGGGCTGCACGAGTTGGCCGTCGAGGACGCTCTGGGCCCCCACCAGCGCCCGAAGCTCGATCGTTACGCGACCCACTCGTTCCTGTCCACTCACTCCGTTCGCGTCGACGCCGAGCACGGCACGCTCGACGGGACCGAAGTCGACGCCTTCATCAACCCCCAGTGGCTCATCACCATCCGCAAGGATGACGGCTTCCCGATCGCGCCCGTGCTCGCGCGCTGGGACCGCTCCGCCAACCTCACGGTGTACGGCGTGAGCTTTCTGCTCTACGGCCTGCTCGACGTGGTCGTAGACGGCTACTCAGACGCCATCCAAGTCTTCGACAAGTCCTACGACCAGGTCAGCGACTGGATCTTCGCGGAGCAACCCCTCGACCCCGCCCAGCAGCGGCACTGGTTCGACGTGCGCCGCGCCATGGTCCGCTTCCACCACTTGGTCGTGGCCATGGACGAAGCTGTGAGCAGCCTCATGCAGCACGAGCACCCCGTCGTCGACGAGCAGCTGTACCCCTACTTCCATGACGTCTGTGACCGCATCCTGCGTGTGAGCAAGTCCTCGGACTCGCTGCGCGACCTCGAGAGCACAATCGAGGTGACCAACCTCAGCCTGCGCGACCACCGCCAGAACGTCATTGTCAAGAAGGTCTCGAGCTGGGCCGCCATCATCACCGTCCCCGCGCTGGTCACCGGCTACTACGGCATGAACGTCCCCTACCCCGGCTCCGGCGAGACCTGGGGTGTCGTCGCCTCCACGTCGTTGATGGTCATCGCGTGTCTGGTCCTCTACCGGGTGTTCCACGACCATGACTGGCTCTGAACCGAACGAGGGCGCTGCCATGCCTGAGCCCCGACGGTCCGCGATTCGTTCGCTCGTGCGCGGCCGACGGCCCGGCGCGCCGCTCCGTGAGGATGACCACGACGACGGCTTGGCACCTCCGGACGACGCAGCGCCCGACGCGCGGCCGTCGCGACTGGTCGACAGCGCGATCTACGTCGACGGCGAGCGGGTCGCGTCGCCCGGTTCGCTGGCCGAGACCGTCTCGAGCCTCCGCCAGTGCCCGGATGGCATGGCCTGGATCGGCCTCTACCGACCCGACGAACGCGAGGTCGAATCGCTTGCCACGGAGTTCCAGTTGCACCCGCTCGCGGTCGAGGACGCCATCCACGCCCATCAGCGCCCGAAGATCGAGCGCTACGACGACACGCTCTTCGTCGTGCTCCGACCGGCTCGCTATCTCGATGACACCGAAGAGGTCGAGTTCGGGGAGGTCCACGTCTTCGTCGGGCCCCGATTCGTGCTGACTGTCCGCCATAGCGAGGCGCCGGAGTTCGGTTCCGTCAGACACCGCCTCGAGGAGCAACCGGATCTCCTTCGGCGTGGCCCCGAAGCGGTGCTCTACGCCGTGCTCGACAAGGTCGTGGACGGCTACTACCCCGTCGTCGCCGGGCTCGGCAACGACATCGACGAGATCGAAGCTGAAGTGTTCAGCGGCGACCCGAGGGTGTCACGGCGCATCTACGAACTCTCGCGAGAGGTCGCCGACTTCCAGCGCGCCACCCGACCGCTGACCGACATGATCACCGCTCTCAACGCCGGGTTCGTCAAGTACCACGTCGACGAAGAGCTCCAGCGCTACCTGCGAGACGTCGAGGACCACCTCATCCAGATCTGCGAACGTGTCGACGAGTTCCGCCAAGCCCTACGCGACATGCTCACTGTCAACGCCACCCTCGTCGCCCAGCAACAGAACGAGGAGATGAAGAACCTCAGCGTGGCGGCCAACCTCCAGAACGAAGAGGTCAAGAAGATCTCCGCCTGGGCCGCGATCCTGTTCGCCCCCACCCTCATCGGCACCATCTACGGCATGAACTTCGAGCACATGCCCGAGCTCGGCTGGGCCCACGGCTACGCCCTCGCGCTTTTCCTCATGGCCCTCACGAGCGTCACCCTCTACGCCGTGTTCAAGAGGCGCGACTGGATCTGAGACCGTGCGCCGAGAGCGGCCTCCTGCGCCGAGAATGGCAGGCCTGAGGGGCGCGAGTACCGCACCGGGCGTAGCCAAAGTACCTTCCGTGACCCGACGACAGCACCCGTCAATCGGCGGACGATGGATCCCATGCCATCGACCGCTCTGTCAATGACCGGGCTCACCAAGCGCTTCGGCGACCGCACCGCCGTCGACCACCTCGACATCGAGCTTCCCGCCGGCGTCATCGCGGGCTTCGTCGGCCCCAACGGCGCCGGGAAGACCACCACCATGGCGATGGTCCTCGGACTCGTCCGCCCGACCGCGGGCTCCGGCACGGTGCTCGGCCATTCCATCAAGAATCCAGCGGCCTACCTGCCGCGGGTCGGCGCGCTCATCGAGAGCCCCGCTTTCTACCCCTCACTGTCCGGTGCAGAGAACCTGCGCGCGCTCGCGATCATCGGCGGGCACGATCCCGATCGCATCCCCGCGCTGCTCGAGCTCGTCGGGCTTGGAGATCGAAGCGACGACCGCTACCGGGGCTATTCGCTCGGCATGAAGCAGCGGCTCGGCATCGCCGCCGCGCTCCTCGGTGAGCCCGAGTTACTCATCCTGGACGAACCCGCCAACGGCCTCGACCCCCAGGGAGTCCGCGAGATGCGCACGCTGGTCGGCAGCCTCGCCGCTACCGGACGCACCGTGCTCGTCTCGTCGCACGACCTCAGCGAGCTCGAGCAGGTCTGCGACTGGCTCGTCCTGATCGACACCGGCCGCTCGCTGTACCAGGGCCCGACTCACGCGCTGCTCCAGGGCGTCGCCGGCGGACTCGCCATCAGCACCCAACACACCGGCGACCACTCGGCGCTGCGTGACCTGCTCACCTCCGGCGGCCACCGGGTCGAGGCGAGCGACGACCGACTCATCGTGGATGTCGACGGTGCCGACGTCGCCGACGTCGCCGCGTCCGTGAACCGCGCCGCCTTCGAGGCGGGCATCGTGCTCGTCGAGCTCACACCGCTCCGCACGACCCTCGAAGACCGCTACCTCGCGATGGTGCAAGGAGGTCCCCGATGACCAGGATCGTTCGAGCCGAGCTCTCCCGCCTGATCCGGCGTCGAAACCTGATCGTCGCCGCGATCGGCGCGCTGGCGTTCTCGGCGATCGCTTCCCTCTCCGTGCTTGCGTCGGCCGATGCAAACACCGTGCGCTCCCGCCAAGGCGGCACGACCCTCGACCAGCTCACCGGACACGGAGGCGGCACCGAAGCATTCGCCGTTGGCGCGTCCTTCGCAGGCTTCCTCGTCTTCGTCACGTTCATCGCGCTGATCGCGTCGGAGTTCTCCGGTGGCACATTCCGGACGCTGCTACTGCGCGAGCCCCACCGGCTGCGCGTCATCGTCGGCAAGCTCGCCGGGATGCTCATCGTGGCCGGCGGCATCATCGCCGTGTTCGAGGTGAGCACGTTCCTACTGTCGCTCGCCATCGCTCCCGGCCAGGACATCTCGACGAGCGAGTGGTTCTCGCTGGCGAGCCTCGGCGACGCCGGCATCGACTATCTCACCGTCTTCGTGGGCGTCGCCGGATGGGCGATCTTCGGCACGACCCTCGCCGTGATCTTCCGCTCAGTACCGATCGCGCTGGCCGTGGGCTTCGCGTGGGCCGGACCGTTCGAGAACATCGTCGTCGACTCGTGGGACACCGGCTTCAAGGTGTTCCCCGGTCAGGTCGTCGGATCACTGATCCGCGGCGGCACCGTCGAGCTGGATATGGGACGAGCCCTCGCCACGGCCGCCATCTACACAGCGATCGCGGCCGCCGTCAGCCTGATACTCGTCTCCCGACGCGACGTCACGGCGTGAGACGCTCGCCACGCAGATCTACCTCGGCGACAACCCACTACGTGCCCACCGGGACGATGGGCTCGTTTGTCATGGCGCTGCTCGACGACGCGTAGTCGATGCGGTCTGTGATGGCGATCGCGCCGGCGATCAGCGGCGGATTCAGATCAGGTCACTCGATCGTCCAGAGGACGCGCCGCTCGGGTTGGTAGCTGCAGAACACACCGGTGTGCACGGAGGCGTACAGGTGCCGACCGAGAGGAGCGTGTACCCGCTCGATCCGGGTGATCGTGTCGCGGATGCGGCGCGTCACGGTCTTGCGGGCGCGCTCGATGTGGTCGGGCGTCCGCCGGATCGTCCCGCCCAGCCCGTAGGCGCGGGTGAGCTCTTCTACGAGCGCGTCGCGCTGTGCTGCTGCCATGGTCGCCCGCTCCCCATCTCCCTGCTGCTCCGCGGCGTCGATTTCCTCGTCGAGCTCGGCGAGCCGGCGCCGGTAGCTGTCGCGGGCCGCGGCGTCGATCACCGGCTCGAAGCTCTTTGCGTCGCCACCGACGTTCTCCTCCGACCGTGCCAGGCGCGGTGTTGCGCCCCTGGGATCCGTGTCAGCAGCGAGGTCGAGAACGTGCAGCTCCTGTCCCGGCACGGCGAACAAGCGGGCGAGATCTCGCAGACCCTTGGTGTCGCGGATGGTCGCCACCTGGCCGTCGTAGGCGACCGTCCAGTACTCGCCGTCACGGCGCAGGACGCTCGACTGGTCGACAGCGAGGCGCCGGACGACGTCGGGTGCCGCGCCTTCGGTCAGGACCGGAAGCACCACACGCGACCCCGCGATGTCACGGAGCTCAACCTCGCGGGGTTCGCCGAACCGAATCCCGGAGCCGGCGACGAGGTCACGAACCGTGGCCGATACCAGGATCTCCGACGGGCCTGCCAGCTCGATGAGCCGGGCGGCGATGTGAACGGCGATGCCGCGGACATCGTCGTCGAGCACCTCGCACTCGCCCGTGTGGACTCCGACGCGCACCGAGAGACCCAGCCGTGCTGTTCCCGCCAGTATCCCCATCGCGCAGCGCAGCGCCCGCGCGGGCCCGTCGAACACCGCCAGGAATCCGTCGCCGAGCTGCTTCAGCTCCCGCCCGTCAAAGCGAGCGAGATGCGTCCTGACCAGCTCGTCGTGGCTGGCGAGCAGCTCCCGCCACGAGTCGTCGCCGAGGTCACCCACGCGGCGCGTCGACTCCACCAAGTCGGTGGACACGAGCGTGAGCAGTCGGCGATGGCCGCTGGCGGCGCTGGGCGACCCGACCACGAAGTGCTCGACCTCGGCGAGCACTTCTTCGGTGTCACCAACGAACGGGAGGTGGTCGACGCCGCTGAGCTCGGCGTAGCGGGCGTCGGGCATGTGCTCGGCGATCCATCGCCCGTGGCTGACCGGTACGAGTTTGTCGTCGCGGCGATGCAGCACGAGCGCCGGCACGCGGACCGCCGGGAACACGTCGACCAGGTCGTAGGCCTCGAACGAGATCATCAGCGGTAGCACCGCGCTGCGGCTCATTGACTGGCGATTGAGTTTCGCGAGCCACTCGACGAACTGCTCATCGCCCGCGAGGCTTGGCGCCCACAACAGGGCACCCCCCTGCGCTCCTTCGCGTGTGCCCCATCCCACCCGCACCATCTCGTAAAAGGCGGCGAGCGTGTCGCGGTCGGCCCAGCCCCACGGATGGTCGGCGTCCTTCACGAACCGCGTCATCGTCCCGTAGATGATCACGCTCGCGGTCCGCTCGGGATGGGTTGCGGCGAACATCGCCGCCACCGTGCCGCCCTCTGAGATCCCGAAGATCGAGGCCCGTTTCGATCCCGCTGCGTCGAGTACCGCGAGGAGGTCCTCGATGCGCTCCTCGAGCGTCGCCGTTGCGGCCGCCCCTTCCCGATCAGAGGCGCCGCAGCCGCGTCGATCGAACAGGATCAGCCGGCTGAACTCCGAGATCCGCCGTAGAAAGGCGGCGAAGGATGGGTCGTCCCAGAACGTCTCGATGCTGGACGCCAGCCCCCACGCCCACACGACATCGATCGGACCATCGCCGACCACCTGATAGGCGATGTTCGTGTCACCCGCCATCGTGAACTGCGTCGCCGGTACTCGCATCGCTCGCCCCCGTTCCCGATCCGATCGGCCCCATTGTCGTCTTCCTGAAGGCGCGACATCCGGTGTCGCGACGCGACGGCAGAACTCGCGCCTCCCGGCAAGAAACGACCGGAGCCGGCGCAGCCGGCCGGAAGGAGGCAGTCCATGAATTACGCCCACGTCAACAGCGTCCAGTTGGAGTACGAAGTCCGAGGCGAAGGGGAACCCGTGCTGCTGGTCCACGGGGCACACCTTGCCAATGCCATGGCTCCGCTCCTGGACGAGCCGGCGTTCGAGGCCTTCCAGCTCATCCACTACCACCGCCGTGGCTTCGCCGGAAGCTCACATCCCTCCGGTCCGACATCAGTGGAGGCCCAAGCCGACGACGCCGCCGCGCTCATGCACAGCCTCGGCCTCGACGCCGTCCACGTCGTCGGCCACTCGAGCGGCGCGGTGTACGCGCTCGAGCTCGCCGCACGCCACCCGGACCGCGTTCGATCCCTCGCGCTCCTCGAACCGGCGCTGCTGAGCGCACCGTCCGGCGTCATGTTCATGGATCTGGTCGCCCCACTCGTGCGGCGCTACGACGCCGGCGACGCCGCGGGCGCGGTGGACGGCTTCCTCGCCCTCGTCGGACGGGACACGTGGCGAGAGATCATCGAGCGCGCCGTTCCAGGCGGCGTCGACCAAGCACACCGGGACGCTGCCACCTTCTACGAGGCCGAGCTACCAGCCGTCGCCGCTTGGACCTTCGGTCCGGATGATGCTGACACCATCACCTGCCCCGTCCTCTCCGTGCTGGGCAGCGACAGCGGGCCGCTGTTCGCCGAAGGCCGCACCCTGCTTCACGAGTGGCTTCCGAACTGCCTGGACGCCGACCTGTCCGGCGTCACCCACCTCCTCCAGATGGAGGCCACCGAGGCGGTCGCCGAGGCGGTCGGAGCGTTCCTGCGATTCGTGACAATGAAGGAAGACGAGGCCGAGGCGCGCTGGGCGCATCGATGAGCGCTCGGACAGGGGGCCTCTGACGCGGTCGCCCTATGCCCGGTTCACCTCGGGACACGTCGGTCGTGGACCGTGCAGCTGTCAGCGACGCACGCTCACCAATCCACCGGTCGTGACCGCTCGCGAGCAGATGGGGAAGGGCCCGTTCGAAGCTTGACCCACTTCAGTCGCCGTCCTCGATGAGCGCGTTGAGGTCGAGGGGTGTCGTTCGGACCTGATCGAGCCGCTTCCGGCCGACGGCTGCCGACCACGCCGCCTCCAGGCGTGCCGCGCCCGTCCTCATGATGCGCTCGACGTCGCGCCCCCGTTCCGTCACGCGCAGCACCTTGATGTAGCCGTTGCGCTCGTGTCCGGCCAGCAGTGGTTCATGGCCTGCTTCGTCTTGTTGTTCTGTGCGGCGAAATCCGTCGGGCGCAAGCCGTCTGGTCCGGGGCTCTGGAACACGTACATGTGGGCGGCGGTCAACTCGGTGTGGCCCGCGGCGAGAAGGTCGCCGAAGCCCCGGTCGCGCCACTGCGCTGCACGTTTCCGACGACCTGACGGTCATCAATGTCGTCTGGGCGCCGGGGAGGTCGTTCAACCCGGTCGGCTCGACATCCTCGTCAATGACATCTGGGGCGGCGAGAAGCCGGTGCAGTGGGACACGCCCATCCTGGAGCACGATCTCGCCAACGGGCTGCGACTGTTGCGGCTCGCGATCGAGACGCATCTCGTGACGAGCCGTCCCACTGCGCTAGGCGACACTGCAGTCAACACGCCCGCTGTCACCTCGCCGGGCGCCGGCAACTCGACCAGCAGGATCGCGTCGCGATAGGTGCCGTCGCGAACGGACGCGGCCATCGAGGCTCCTCGACTCCCTATTCGCCTCCAATCCGGACAGGCTCGAGTTCCGGCTCGTGGCGCGGACCGCGGCCCGCGTCCGCCTCGTCATCTTCACGCGGCGGAGCGTGGCCTTCGACGTCGAGGTTCGGGGAGCAGGCGGTCGAGCCAGCGCGGCAGCCACCAGTTGCGGTCGCCGAGCAGCTCCATGGTGCCGGGCACGAGCACCATGCGGACGATGGTGGCGTCGAGGAGGATCGCGACAGCGAGCCCGGTGCCCATCATCTTCATGGTGCGCTCGAACTCGAGCATGAAGCTTCCGAAGACGACGACCATGATCGCGGCGGCGGCGGTGATGACCTTGGCGGTGGCGGCCAGACCGTCGGCGACCGAGGTGCGGCTGTCGCCGGTGCGCTGCCACTCCTCCCGCACCCGCGAGAGCAGGAACACCTCGTAGTCCATCGAGAGGCCGAACACGACGGCGAACAGCATCATCGGCACCCAGGTCTCGATCGGGCCCGGCTGCACGCCGGTGAGGTCGCTGAGCCAGCCCCACTGGAACAGGGCGACGATCACGCCGTAGGCGGCGCCGATCGACAGCAGGTTCATGATCACGGCCTTCAGCGGCACCAGCAGCGACCGGAACACGACCATGAGCAGCAGGAACGACAGCGTCAGCACGGCGCCGAAGAAGATCGGCATCCGCTCGGCCATGTAGGCCGACATGTCGACGTTGGCGGCGACCATGCCGGTGACGAGCACGTCGGTGCCGGCCGACTCCTCGATCGGCGGGCAGGACGTCGACGCGCAGGCGGTCGACGAGTTCGCGTGGTCGCCTCGTCCTGTGGACCGCCGAGCGGGGTGACGAGCCAGCGGACCGCGGTCGGGTCGTCGGGGTCGTTGGGCTGCGGTCCGAGGATCGACTCGACGTCGGGATCGGCCGCGACGGCATCGTTGACCGCGGCGAGCGCGCCGATCTGCTCGGCGCCGTCGACCGCGGCGACGAGGTAGATGGGACCGGTGGAGCCCTTGCCGAAGCCGTCGACGATGAGGTCGTAGGCCTGCTTGGTGGTGGTGTCGTCGGCGAAGTTGCTCTCGTCGGAGAACCCGAGGCGCAGCTGGAGCACCGGGATGGCCAGGAACAGCAGGAGGGCCGACGCAGCGATCGTCGCGGTCCACGGCCGGTGCTGGATGACCCGGCTCCACCGGTAGGCGACGGTCTCGCGGCGCGGCTTCGGTGGCCGGTGCGGCACCTCGCGCTTCAGGGGCGCGACGAAGAACCCGAGGACGATCGTGAGCACGCGCGAGCGCGAAGCCCGACGGCGGCGAGCGCGGGGATCTTGAGGCCGGCCCCGACGAGGGCGACGGCGACGAAGCCGGCGGCGACGAGGCCGCGCCACTTGGTGCGCTCGATGTTGTCGCCCGCGAAGCCGAGCAGCGCGGGGAGCAGCGTGATCGACGCGATGACCGTGGCCGCGACGGTGAGCGACGCGGTGATGCCGAGCCCGCCGACGAAGCCGATGCCCATGAGCAGCATGCCGAGCAGCGAGATCACGACCGTCGCGCCGGCGAACACGCACCGAGCGGCCCGCCGTGTCCATCGCGATGGCCGATCGACTCGCGGACGTCGTGCCCCGCGTGCAGCTGCTCGCGGTAGCGGGTGACGATGAGCAGCGCGTAGTCGATGCCGACGCCGAGGCCGATCATCAGGCCGACGAACGGCGCGAAGTCGGGGACCTCCATGAGGTGGCTGGCCAGGATGACGAACGCGCCGCCCAGCCCGATGCCGAACAGCGCGACGCCCACCGGCAGGCCCATGGCCAGCACCGACCCGAACGCCACGATGAGGATGATGATGGCGAACGCCAGGCCGAACAGCTCGGCCGACGGCTGTTCGAACTCGGCGAACAGGAACCCGCCGAGCTCGACGCGCAGCCCGTCGACCTCGGGGATCAAGTCGCGGATCTCGTTGCCGATGTCGGACGCGCGGGTGAAGTCGATGTCCTCCGGCAGGTTGACCGTCGCGTACGCGATCGCGTCCGGCGGCGTCGCCGCGGCTGGAGATCTGGAACTCGCCGCCCGGCGCGTAGGGGCTCTGCACCGCGGTGACGTCGTCGATCTCGGCCACCTCGGCGAACATCTCCTCCATCGCGGCTTGGACCGCGGGGTCGGTCACGCCTTGGTCGGCCTCGAAGACGATCTGGCCCGACTGCGGGGAGCCGCTGCCGTCGTCGAACTCCGACTCGACGAGCGTGAAGCCCTCGGTCGACTCGAAGCCCTCGAGCGAGAAGTCCTGGCGGTAGGCGTCGCCGATGCCGCCGGCGATGCCGTTGCCGACGAACAGAGCGACGATCCAGAGCGACGAGCACGAGCTTGCGGTGATCGTGGCACCACGTCCCGAGGCGGCTGAACATGGGGGCTCTCTCCCTTCGCCGGCAGCTAGGGCGATGCTACGCCGTCAGGTATCTTGGCGACTATGATATCTTAGTTGCCAAGATAAATCCGGATCACCGCGAAGGTCAAGAGATCGATGACACCTGGTAGCGAAACGCCCGCGTCGGGATCGCGGTGAACTCCGCGAGGCCTTCGATCGCGAGGCGAGGCGGATGGGCTCGATGGCGACGCTGCACAACCATGCCGTCGCGGCCTACGTCGGCCTCCACCAGACCGACCAGGAGTGCATCGACCTGCTCGACTGGACCGGTCCGATCACAGCCGGCGAAATCGGCACACACCTCGGCTTGTCCAGCGGCGCGGTCACGGGTCTCGTCGACCGGCTCGAGTCGGCGGGGTGGGTACGACGGACACGCGACCCGCACGATCGCCGACGGGTGATCGTGGACCTGTCGCACGAGCGGTCGGCCGAGCTGTGGCCGCTCTACCAGCCCATGGCCGAGGCGATCGAGGCCTACCGCGACCAGCTCGCGCCTCATGACCTGCAAGTCGTCGTCGAGTTCTTGGAGTTCGCGAACGAGACAATTGCCGACGCAACCCGTCACGCCCGTCATCTGCGAGCACCCTGACTACATGGGGTCGCCGTCACGGCGGATGCTCGAACCTCGCGCCAACGGGTTAGCACGCGCCGAAGCCCGTCCGTTACCACGACGACATGGCGGTGAGCATCGGGTTGCTCGGACCGATGAGAGTCGAGCGCGACGGCACGGAAGTCGATCCCGGCACGATGCGCCAGCGCGCGCTGCTGACACTGCTCGCACTCGACGCAGGTCGCGCGGTGACGCTCGAAGCCATCATCGACGCGCTCTGGGACCAAGACGTTTCCGACCGCGCCGAAGTCTCCGTGCGCTCGTATCTCTCGAATCTTCGTCGAGTGCTCGAACCCGACCGGGCACCACGGACGCCCGCGAGCGTGCTCGTCACCAGCGGGACCGGCGACAGCCTCGAAGTGCCTCAGCGCTGCGTTCTTCTGATGTTCGCTGCGACAACAACGGACGGACTCAGTCCTCCGTGCGTTCGATGATCCGCTTGACCGTCATGTGCGACATCCCGCTTTCGGCGGCGATGTCCCGCAGCGACGCTCCAGCCCGGTACGCCTCTCGAATCGCGGCATCACGTTTGCTGGTAGCTACCCCGGCGCTGCGCGCCGCGTACCGAACAAGCTTGAGCAGGTGAGTTTGCGTGCCGTCGCTTCTTGTCGTCATGGGGACCTCACTCATCGGTGCGTCCGAGGATCAGCTCGATCATGAGCGAGCTTCCTCAGCCCAAGTGTCCCGAAGCGGCAACTCATCAACGGTGGCATCGGCCGCCTCGGCGAGAAGGAGACAGATCGCCATGGCTTCGTCGTAGCTGAGGGCAATCTGGTCTCAGGCCACTCTCGGCACTGTAACAACTCGTTACAGTAGGGGGGGCGGGCGGCTAGCGCAGGCGGGCGGATCCTCGTGCCCGAGCTCCGCACGTACAGGATGCCGTCAACCCGGCGTACGCTGTCGCCGTCGGCCAGCGTATCCGTCGCGCGTTCTGGGACAACCTCGTGCTGACGCGCTGGCGCGCCTGCGCCAGGGTGAAGGCGCGTTCCCGATCGGTGGCTATGCGCGACTGCGGACGTCTACACGCGTTCGTAGGTGAGGTGCACGGCGTTGCGCGAGGGGCAAACATCGCGTTGCCGGTACATCTGGCGCGTCCCTGGCTTGAACAGCGGTGTGCCGCCACCGAGCACCATCGGGGCGAGGTGTCAGCGATCACCGTCGGCATCAGCGCCTTCCTCTCACTTCCAGCTGGGTCCTGGCGACATCATGCGGTGGGGTCGAGCGGTGGGTGCTCGAGGACGCGGGGCCGGTACTCGACCAGCTGGATGCGGCCGTCGAAGGTGCGGCTGTCGATCATCTCGAGGGCGACGTCCGGGTACCCGTCGTAGATGCGTTCTGCTCCTGTGGCGCCGGTGATCACGGGGAACATCACGACCCGGAAGCGATCAACGAGTCCGGCTCGCAGCAGCGGCCGGCACAGGCTGATGCTGCCGATCGTGCTCATGAGGCCCGAGCCGCCCTCCTTCATCGCCCGGACCGCTTCGACCGCGTCATCGCGCACGAGCGTTGAGTTGGCCCACGTGAGCGGCTCCTCGAGCGAGGCGGAGAACACCACCTTCGATGCTCGCGTGAGTTCGTCGACGGAGGCCTCCTCGTCGGCGGTGAACTCGTCCGTTCCCGCTGGGGTCTCTCCGGCAGCGAAGCCCGACATCAGCCGGTAGGTGTTCGCTCCCATCACGTACGTGACCTCGGGTTGTTCACCCAGCCAGGCGAGGTACTCAGGCCCCTGGAGACCCCAGAAGCCGGGCCAGCCCTCCGCCGACGCGTAGCCGTCGAGGGAGGTGATGAAGTCGACGAGGAGTTCTGGCATGGTCGTGTCCTTGTCCTTTGTCATGTAGCCGCCCCTGCCTTCGCTACCACGGCGGCACGAGGTTGGACGGGCGACGAGTCGAGAACCCATCGCCAGCGCGCCACCGAGTCGGCGACGGGGACGTGGCAGATGCGTACCGAACGGCGCCCAGAAGGCGCGTGTCGAGGCACGCCGTTCGCGCCACATGAGGCCGGTTGAGCGGTGCGCCTCGGCAGCTAGCGCTCCAGCGCTGCTACCTCCCGCGAGCGCGCCCGATCGACGCTCGCTACTTCAAGAACAGGTACGACCACGTCTTCACGGTCGAACCGGCCGCCAAGGCGCACGACTGATCGGCGTAGAACGCGTCGACGGTTCGGGCATCTGTCGCCTCCTCGTGCACGACGAGTGCGTCGTGGACGGGAGGACACCCGAACGTCTGAGCTACGGAGTCAGTGGGAGGGTTCGTGGCGGCGGTCCGGTGGACCAACACCGGGCGACTACCACCAAATTTGCTCCAGCTCACGGTGAGTCCGGAAGGCCGCCGGTGAGCGAGGCTCGCTGCGAGACTTCGAGCCACACTCCGTCGGGATCGCGTACGAAGCTGATCACCGCAAGATCGCCCAGCCTCACCGGCGACATGGCTTCGTGCCACCCGAGTGAGAGCAGCCGGTCATGTTCGCGGTGGACGTCGGTGACCTGCACGGTGAGGTACCGGAAGCCGACGGCTCGTTGTGCCCCATGGTGCGCATTCGGGTCGTCCACGATCTGGAGCAGCGTCGTTCCGACTCGCCAGCGGTTGACGCCGATGTCGGCTGCGTCGAGGCCGGCGGCGAGCAGCGCGCCGAGGCGAACCGGATCACCGGAGGCCCACGTGACACCCACCGTCTGCACACCGGCATGACCCACGGGCACCAGACGCACCGGCAACCCGTCGGGATCCCGAAGGTCCACGGGAGACTCGAGGTCGGGCGAGGAGATCGCGAGCTCTCGAAGACATGTCGGCTCATCGGGAAGCGCCCGTCGCGACGAGTTGAGCTTCAGCACGGCACCCCGCAGCCCGAGCCTGTGTTGGTGGATGCCGCCGCCGACCTTCAGCAGCTCCTCGTACGGAAGGCCGATCGATTCCTCGTAGAACGCGCGACTGGCTTCTACGTCGCGGCAGAACAGACCGATGTCAAGGTGAGGCTTCGCGAGTTGCACGTAGAGGTTCCTCTTTGGCCGGGGCGTACTGTGCCAGCCCTGACTGCCCGATGACCTGTCGGTGGAGCTCGGTCGTAAACGTGTGGATCTCACGGGTGAGCTCGGTGTTCAGCCTCAGTTCCTGTTCCCCGGACGCGAAGTCGTGGTCGGCTTTGGCGCGCTGGAACTCCGCTTGGCGGTTCTGGCCGATCATGACGAACGTTGACAGGAAGATGGCCTCGAGCGAGACGATGAGGGTCAGCCTGGGCCACGGGTCGGATTCGACGAACAGCATCCAGCACGCGAAGGCGACGGCATGGATGTAGACGAAAGGCATCGAGCCGGCGAACGCAGTGATCGCATCGGCGACGCGCAGCTGGACGTCGGCCGCTCGGCGCGCCCCGTGCTCGACGACGACGGGATGGTGGAGGGGTGCGGGCGGCATCTACGCCACCTTCCCGAGCGGTTCGTGTCCGGAAGCGGGGATAGCTTGCGCGTCAGTCGGTCGCCGGAGCAGAAGCGTCGCGGTCGCGGCCGCGACGCCAAGGGCTACGCCGCCGACACCCCATGCTGTTGACCAGCCGAGGCCGACCGCGTTGTCGAGCGAGATTGCGCCTGGACCAGTGAGCGCGATCGACGCGCCGACCGTGGCGAGCACGACTGTGTATTCCCATCCGCCGTTGATCACCCATGGGCCCCGTCCGCGCAGCGACGACGCCGCGTTGAGCATGACGCCGACGACTGACGCACCCGCGAGCGGCGTCAGCAAGCCCAGCGCGAGCAGCGCGCCGCCACCGGCCTCACTCAGGCCAGCGATGATCGCGAAGAGCTCACCTGGTCGGTACCCGAGCAGCTCGAAGAACGCGCCGGTTCCTCGCCGGCCTTGTCCGCCGAACCAGCCGAACAGCTTCTGCGTTCCGTGGCCGATGAGCACGACGCCGACGACGACCCGCAGGATCAACAAGCCGGCATCCATCGTCGTCACCCCTCTTCTTCTCGTGCTGGGACGACCAGGACGGGCGCGGTCGAGGTGTGGACGATGTCGGCGGCGCCCGATCCGAAGACCATGTGTGCGAACCGGTCACGGAGACGACTCGTGACCACGACCATCCCCGCCGGATGCGCGGCGAGGTAGTCCTTCATGCCGTCGGCCGCGCCGATCGGGTCGTACACGACGAACGTGTCGAGACCCGGTGCCGCCAGCTCCCACTGTTCGGCGAGACGGCGGACGAACTCGTCCGCGTCCTCGTTTGGTCCGTGGTGGCGTCGCCACGGCGCACCGATGCGCACGGGCGGCGGGCACGGCTCGGCGACGGTCACGAGCGTGAGTTTCATGCCGAGCGCGTGGGCCCAGGCTGCTGCGACCGACAGGCCGAGCTCGGAGGCGGGCGTCCCGTCGACGCCGGCGACGAGATGGTCGACACCGAGGGGCGGTATCGCCGTGTCGTCATCGGGATCGGGATGGGCGACGAAGGGACCCGCAACGACAACGGGCGCGCGACCGTGTTCGATGATGTCGCGCGCCGTCGACCCGATGACCGTCCCAGCGACGCCGTCCTCGCCCATGCGTCGACAGACAGACCAGGCACGAGTCCAGTTCCGCGGCGCGGCGGTGGACCGCGCCGGCGACGTCGGTGTCGATATCGACGTGGATGCGCGGGTCTCCGGCTTCGGTGCCGAGTGCCCGCGCTGCTTCGCCGCGGATGCGCTCCAGTTCGAAGCCGGAGATCGCGACGGTGACGGTGTGGATGGTGGCGTCGAACCGTGCCGCGAGCGCGCTCGCCGTGGGGAGCGCGCCCTCGGCGAGGTGCGAGCCGTCGAGTGGGACGAGAATGCTGCGGTGGACTGGGTCAGGTGCTCGATGGGCTTCTGAGGTGTTCATGGTTCCTCCTCGGGGGGTGACAACGACCGCGCTCCCGCGCCGCCCGTCGCAGAGTCGGGCGGCGCGAGAGGACTTGTGTCTCAACTCACTGCTTGTCCGAGCCGTGAACCGCCAGTGGTCGGCTGCTTGGTCAGCTCGTGTGTCTCGTGCCGGACGGCACCCGCCTGCCACAGCTCGACGCTGCCGTACAGGAAGGCGAGCCAACCGATGGCCCAGGTGATGCCGATCGCTCCGTCACTGGGACTGATGACGAGGAGCACGCCCAGCAGCACCAACAGGGCACCGCCGAGGCCGATGGACCATGCTCCGGATACCTGCTTGCGTGCCGAGATGGCGAACGCGATCTGGGAGCCGCCCATGAGCAGCGACCACGTTGCGATCACGACGAGCAGGGCCAATGCGGTGATGGATGGCCAGAAAAGGGTGACGAGGCCGGCGATGATGCCGGTCACGCCCGAGAAGGCAGCCCAGCCCCGGTGAACGAGCAGCGGGTCAGCGATCGCGGCCGACAGCGCGGTGACGCCGTCGACGAACGCGAACGCACCCCACAGCAGGACGAGGGCCCAGAGCGTCATGGACGGCCACACCAGCGTGGCGAGGCCGAACAACACCGCAGCCACGCCATGGACGGCGAGCCGCTTCCAGCTACCTACGTAGGGCCGCATCATGACGTCGCTCCAGCGGTCGAGGCCGGCGTGGCGGCGAGGTCGTCGATGACGGCGTACTCGGCGACGAGCTCTTTCAGGGATTCAGATAGTGGTTTCATTGCTTCCTCCGTTTCACGTTTGCTTGCCAGGCGAACGTAAGGCCGAAGGGCTGTTCGGCGAATCCACGGAAACCCCAGTCTTCGTGGGCCCCTCGAATCGGAGGACGACGTCAGGTCGGCAGGTCGACCTGCGCGAGCTGGGTGCGCGAACTCACGCCGAGCTTCACGAAGACCTTGCGCAGGTGGTACTCGACGGTGCTGGTCGTGATGTACATCTGCGCGGCGATGTCGTGGTTGCGCTCCCCTGACGCTGCGAGCCGCGCGATCTGCGCTTCTTGGGGGGTGAGGACGTCGACCGGCGCGGACCGGCTCCGAACGTGCTCGCCGGTCGCGGCGAGCTCGGTGCGCGCACGAGCGGCGAAGCCGGACGCGCCGATGGTCTCGAAGAACTCGAGCGCCTCGTGGAGTGGCTCGCGGGCTTCCGTGCGCCGCCGCGCTCGTCGCAGCCACTCTCCATACAGCAGCTTCGTTCGTGCCGTGTCGGTCGCGATCGTGGTGCGCGAGAGCTCTGCGAGCGCGAGACGGAAGTGTTCGTCGGCCTCGTCACCGTTCGCAACGAGCGCCCGGGCGCGAGCGAGCAGCCCTCGCGCCCATGGTGTCTCCGACGCCGTGGCTCGTTCCGACAGCCGCGCCTGTGCCTGTTCGGCGATGTCCATCTCGCTGCATCGGGCTGCGGCCTCGACCAGGTCCGCCAACGCGAGCGTGCCGAGGGCGATGCTGTCGTGGTCGAAGATGTGGCGCGCGGCTCGCAACGCGGCGTCGTACCGACCCGCACCGAGCTCGAGAACGGTGAGCGCCGCGTAGGCATGGTCGATGCCGATGCCTTGCCCGCGTTCGTGCGCGTCTTGCATCATGCGTCGCGCGCCGGATCGCGTGGCCTCCTCGTCCCCGTGCCATGCGTCGCGCAGCACGTGCGCGGGAGCAGGTGACCCGAGCAGCCCGCGCGAGCCGGTGAGCGAGACGACATCTTCGATCTCGGCGAGGTGCGACGCGGCCGACCCCACGCGTCCCTGGAGGACCGCGACCCAGCTGCGGAAGCTGAGCGCGAGCGGCAGCGCGCCGAGCGCACCGGTTGCGCGTGAGAGCTGCACCCATGCGTGGGTGAGGTCGTCCCAGGCCCGGTCGTCGAGGGTGTCGACAGCCGCGAGGACGGTGTCGAAGTACACGACATGGACGTGGCGGCCGGCGACCGACTGGAGGCGTGCTTGATCTCGGGCCGCGCTGGTCACGGCCGTGTGCAGGATCGACATCGCCGCGTGTTCACAGGTCAAACGCGCTGCGATACCAGTGAGCAGCTTCGCGAGTGGGTCCCGGACGTCACAACGATCGGTGACTGCCAGCGTGCCCGCGGCGATCGTGCGCCGTGTGGGCTCTTCGATGAGGTGTCCACCGGCGAGCGCCGCGGCGGCGGCGGCGACACACGCCCCGACCGCCAGCTCGGTGTCGGTGGCGCCGATGCGCGGGAGCGCGCCGGCGAGCAGCGCCGCGGGCTCCCGGACGTTGCCGGCGACGATGTGGATCAGCGCCTCCGTCCATGCCGCGTCGGCGTCATGTTCGGTGCCGAGTCCGTTCGCTCGGGCGCGATCGAGAACCTCGCGGGCCTTCGGGCCATGACCGGCGATGAGCTCGGCCCGCGCCGCCTCGAGGAGCCGCTCGGACGCCCGTCCCGGATCCCGGGTGAGCTCGGCGGCGCGCCACAGGTACACGGCGGCGGCGGACGCGCCGCCTCGCTGCCGCGCTCGCTCGGCCGACGCCTCCAACGCGAGTGCGACCTGCTCGTCCGGGCCGCTTGCCGCCGCGCCGAGGTGCCACGCGCGACGGTCGGCGTCGGCTTCGACATCAAGCGCCTCGGCGAGCGCCGCGTGGGCGCGGCGCCGATCAGATGCCGCAGCCGAGTAGTAGACCGCGGAACGGACGAGGGGATGACGGAACTCGACGGTCGGCGTGAAGGCGACGAGTCCGCTCGCCTCCGTCTTCGCGACGGCGTCGTCCCACGACAAGTGACCGACGGCGTCCGCGGCGCGGCGCAGGAGCAACGGATCGCCCAACCGCTCGGCCGCCGCCAGGAGCAAGACCATCCGTGCATCCGCGTCCAGCGCCCGAACCCGCGCCGCGAACAGACCCGAGAGTCGCTCGCCGATCGGCAAGGGGTCCGGAAGAGGAGCCGTACCGCGGAGCTGTTCGACCGTCAACACTGCGGGCAGTTCGGAGAGCGCAAGCGGGTTGCCGTCCGTTGCGGCGACGATGTGGTTGGCGACCGCCTCGTCGATTGGTCTCGCCGCAGCCGTGGTCAGCAGCTCGTGGGCCTCGGGTGTGGACAGCCCACCGAGGTCGATGGTGGGGATGCCTTCGAACCGGACGGGGGTGTCGGGTGTGTCGCGCATGGTGACGAGCGACGCGACGCGTTCCGCGCGAAGCCGGCGCCCCACGAACGACAGCGCCATCACTGACTCGTCGTCGAGCCAGTGCGCGTCGTCGATGACGGCGAGCACGGGCTGGACGCGGTCGGCCTCGGCGACGAGGCTCAAGACGGCGAGGCCGACGAGGAACGGGTCGAGGGCGTCGTGCTGCGACCTGCCGAGTACGGCGTCGAGCGTTGCGCGTTGTTGCTCGGGGAGTTGCTCGGCGCAGTCGAGGAGCAGGAGCACGAGCTGGTGCACGCCGGCGTACCCGAAGGCCATCTCCGACTCGACGCCGACGATGCGGACGACACGGAAGTCGGATGCGACGTCGATCGCGTACTGGACCAGCGCGGACTTCCCGATGCCGGCGGGGCCGGCGAACAGCAACGCACCGGCGACGCCGCGTTCGGCGTCGCGGAGGAGTGCGTCGATCGTGGCGCGCTCGTTGGCGCGACCGACGAGGTCTTGCCCGGCGGTGGTCACGGCCGGCGGCGGCGCACCGGCGTCCGCATGCGCAGCGCCGAGGTCAGCGACTCGAACACCAGCGGCGGCTCCATCGCCACGCTCTCACCGTCGATCCCGAGCGCGACGGCCGTCGCCGCGTCGACGCGAAACGTCGGCGTCGACCATTCCGTCAGACCGCGTGGCGGCGGACCGGTGACCGTGACGACCCCGAGGACTCCTCCATCGAGGTCCCCCCTGGTTCCATGTTGCGGCCGCGGGTCGATGCCATATGGGTTGTTGGAGACCAACACGAGCACAGCCGTCTCGTGCACGCGGTTGTCGCGACCGGTGAAGCGGAGGTCGAACGGCTGGGCACGAGGCCCGAGCAGCTCGGGGAGCATGTCGAGCACGGTACGCACCTTGTGATCGCGGTATGCCGGTGACTCCACGACCGCCCCGTATACGCCCATGGCGACGTTGTTGACGAACACACGCCCGTTGAGGCGGCCGAGGTCGATGCGGCGCTCGTCGCCGTCGACGAACGCGTCGAGTGCACCGACGACGTCGTTGCGGTCGATGCCGAGGTCGAGGGCGAAGTGATTGCGTGTGCCGGCCGGTACACACACGTACGGCAGATCATGCTCGGCCGCGACGGCGGCAACCGCAGCTTGCGACCCGTCACCGCCCGCCATGCCGAGGGCGTCGGCACCGGCGCGCACCGCGGCCGCTGCCAGGGCAGAAAGATCGTCGCGCGGGTGCGAACAGGATCGGCTCGATCCCACGCGCCCGACACTGCGCAACGAGGTCGAAGCGCTCGGCCTTTCCGCCTCCCGAGCGCGGGTTGAGGATGAGCGCCGGTGAGGACGGAGGCGGCGTCATCGGGCCGAGGTCGGGCACGCCGCGCGGGCGAGCCCGCCCTCAGTCGGCCGCCGCGTTGACCGCCGACGGTTCGGCATCGACGTCGGGTGCTATGGCTTCGAGGTGCCGGGCCGTCGTCTCGAGGTGTTGGGTCAACAGGTCGACGGCCAGGTCGGCGTCGCGGGAGAGAGCGGCCTCGAAGATCGTCATGTGCTCATCACCGACGTGCGCCCGGTTGAGATGGTGCGGCAGGTTGCTCGACCACATGCGGTACAGCTCGGCCGCGTCGTAGAGCTGACGGCGCAGCCGTTCGAGGATCGGGCTTCCGGCCGCGGCCGCGAGCGGGCATGGAATGCGCCGTGCGCCTGCAGCCACTCGAAGTTCCCGGTCCCGTCCTCGAAGTACGTCGGCGTGACCGCGAGCCGATGGTGGGCGGCGACGAGGTTCGCTTCCCACGTCACATCGCCCTTGGCGATCGATTCGCGCAACGCCAGCCCCTCGAGCTGCACGCGCATCCACGTGAGGTCGTGGAGATGCTCGATCGAGATCGACCGAACCCGAAACCCTCGCTGGGGTGTCGCCTCGACGAGGTCCTCGCTCGCCAGGCGTGTTACCGCTTCGCGCACGACGCTGAGGCTGACATCGTGCTGCTCGGCGATGTCGTTGAGCTGCAGTCTGGACGAGGGCAGCCGACGACCGAACAGGATGTCGGCACGCAGCGCCTCGTAGACGTCCTCCGCGAGTGAACGTCCTCGCCGCTGTCGGGTCATGTGGTAACCGTACCTCGTGAAAATCGATTTCAGGGGGCAGAAAGCACGCTGCGCAGGCCCCGCAGGAGAGGGGCGAGGTCCGACGGCGTCGCCGCCGTCCCGAAGACGGCGAAGTCCGGCCGTTGCAGCACCGCCACCGCCATGTGCTCCCCCAGCCACGCGCGGTAGGCGGCGTTCGCGTCGACCAGCTTGCTGTCCCCGCAGCCGAGGGTGACGACCACGCCACCGATGCTGGCGAACCAGTCGCTGGTGTCCGGGTCGAGGATTTGATCGGCCGTCGTGATGAGCCGAAAGCCGGCGCCGACCTCGTCGTCGAACGGGATGCGGCCGCCCGGGCCTTCGACCTCACCTTGGATGAACAGCTCGCCCGCTCCCGGCGATCCGGTGAGCACGATGCCGTCGGTGATCGGCGGAAACGGCGGGACGTCGGTGACGCTGCCGTCGTAGGTCGCGAGGAACGCCTCGTCCCGCGCCGCTGCCTCGTCGGGGTCAGCGACACAGATCAGCTTCCCCATGTCCATGGCCAGTTCGATGACCGCTTGCGTGTGGGGGCCGCGCTCGCGGCCATACGTGTCGAGCAGCGCATCGGAAGCGAGGCCGCGAAGAACGAGGTCGAGCTTCCAGGCGAGATTGGCCGCGTCGCGAAGCCCGGTGCACAACCCCTGGCCGGCGAACGGCGGTGTCTGATGCGCGGCGTCGCCGGCGAGGAGCACACGCCCGCGGCGCCACTCGTCGACCCAGCGGGCCTGGAACCGGTAGACCGCGTGCTTCTCGAGCACCGCGTTGTCAGGACGCGCGTCCCACGGCTCGAGTAGCCGCCACGTAGTCGCCTCGTCGTTCAAGAACTCGGTCGACTCGCCGGGGAGGGCCATGAACTCCCACCGCCGCCGTCCCGGTCCGCCCGACACCACCGTCGTCGGCCGTGCCGGATCGCAGATCTGGACGTTGAGTGGGTCGAACTCTCGTGGCTCGTTGAAGACGACGTCGACGACCAGCCAGTCGTAGAAGAAGGCGCGGTCCGTCATCGGCAAGCCGATGCGTGCACGGACCGTGCTGTTGGCGCCGTCACAGCCGACGACGTAGCGGGCTCGCACAGGGTCAGCGCCGTCAAGGCGCACCGTCACGGTGTCGCCGTCATCGACGAGATCGACGAGACAGGCGCCACGCCGCACTGTGATCTCGGGGATCTCCTGCACGCGGTCGAACAGCACCGCTTCGAGTTCGGGTTGCGAGAACATCGATGACTGTGGCCATCCCGATACGCCATTGCCGATCCGGCCGAAGCGGATGAGCGGGCGCCGCTCGGCGTTCTGGAACTCGTAGATCTCCGCGGGTTCGACGATGTTGGCGCACTGCTCCGCGACGCCGCAGGCCTGCAGGATGCGCGCCGCTTCGTGGTCGTAGTGCACCGCCCGCGGCAACGGGTACGGCTGGAGATGTCGTTCGAGCACGACCACCCGTCGGCCGAGCTGGCCGAGCAGGATGGCCAAGGCTGCGCCGACCGGCCCGTAGCCCACGATCGCCACGTCGAAGATCTCGTTGTCGTCCATCTCTTCCCCCGATCAAGTCACACCCGGCTGGGTGCGAGCTCGCCCTTGTCGTATTGCGCCGCGCAGTGCCTTCTTGTCGAACTTGCCGACCGACGTGTTCGGTATCGCGTCGAGGAACACCCAGTTCTCCGGCACTTGCCACTTGGCCACGTGCCCGGCGAGAAATTGCTTGAGCTCACCGGGGTCGATCTCATTCTCGGCGACAACGCAGGCGAGCGGCCGCTCGTCCCACCGCCGATCGGGAATGCCGATGACGGCGGCCGCCACGACGCCGGGGTGGGCCATCAGCGCGTTCTCGAGCTCCACCGAGCTGATCCACTCGCCCCCTGACTTGATGACGTCCTTGGCCCGATCGGTGATCTGCAGGTAGCCGTTCGCCGTCATCGTGCCCACGTCGCCGGTGCGCAACCAGCCGTCGTCGAACTTGTCGTGCGCGTCGACCCGCCAGTACGAGGTGGTGACCCACGGGCCTCGGACCTCGATCTCCCCGACGGACTCACCGTCCCAGTCCAGCTCGCCGGCGTTCTCGTCCACGATGCGCAGCTCGACGCCGGGGACGACGCGTCCCGTCTTTGCTCGCCAGTCGATCTCCTCGGCGCTCCCCGAGCCGGACGTCGGCGGGGGGATGGCCGACGGCTCCGACCGGGGACGTCTCGGTCATCCCCCACCCCTGGATGAGCCGCAACCCGTCGCGTTCTTCGAACCGCTCCATGAGCGAGCGGGGAGTGCGGACCCGCCGCAGACGACACACCGCAGCGAGGACACATCGAGGTCGTGGTCGTCGCCGTAGCGGAACAGGTCGGCCCACACCGTCGGCACCGCGGCCGAAACCGTGGGTCGCTCGGAGGCGATGAACCGCGCGAGCGGTTCCGCTTGCAGGAACGGGCCCGGCATCAGCAGCGACGCCCCCGACAGGAACGCGGCGTACGGCAGACCCCAGCCGTTGGCGTGGAACTGCGGCACGATGGCGAGCACACGATCACCGGCGTCGAGACCGAGGACCGCGGGCGTGCAGGCGGTGATCGAGTGCAGGTACGTCGATCGGTGCGAGTAGACGACGCCTTTCGGGTCGCCGGTCGTACCGCTCGTGTAGCACATGGCCGCGGCGGCGAGCTCATCGGGCTCGGGGTACTCGAAGCCGGGTACTTCGGCGGCGAGGAGTCCGTCGTAGCGGTGCACGGGCCGTCCGGTGGCAACGAGCGCGGACACGTCGCCGTCACCCACGACGATCCATGCCTCGACGGTCGTGAGCTCAGCGGCAACAGGTCCGATCACGGGGAGCAGCGACGCGTCGACGAGCACGACGCGGTCGCCGGCGTGGTTGACCACGTGCACGAGCTGCTCGCGCAACAAGCGGATGTTGAGCGTGTGCAGTACAGCGCCCATGCACGGAACCGCGAAGTACGCCTCGAGGTGCTCCTGGTCGTTCCACATGAACGTGCCGACAGGGTCGCCGGGCGTGATGCCGAGCCGCACCAGCGCGGCGGCGAGGAGGTCGGCGTTGTCGGCCACCTGCGCGTAGGTCGCCCGGCGCACACCGTCACCGGTGAACGTCGTGCACTGCGAGGTGGCGTGGACGCGTCGGCCGTGGCGGAGGATGGCGTTGATCGTGAGCGGGAACTCGCCCATGGTCGAGCGGATCATGTGGTCGTCCTTTCGTGGTCGTCGATGGCACCGAGGTAGCTCTCGTGGATCAGCGCCGTGTCGTCGCGCAAGTTCGCGGCGGTGCCGGCGAGCGCGACCGACCCGTGACTCAGCACGTAGGCGCGATCCGCGACCGACAGACCGAGATGCACGTGCTGCTCGACGAGGAGCACGCCGGCACCAGTGCGTTCGGCGACGTCGCGCACGACGGGCAAGAGTCGCTGCACTGCGATCGGCGCCAAGCCGAAGCTGAGCTCGTCGATGAGCAATAGCCGTGGTTGACGCACCAGCGCGCGCGTGATGGCGAGCATCTGCTGCTGCCCACCCGACAGAAGCCCCGCGGGAGTGCCCAACCGCGTCTGCAGCTCGGGGAACAGGTCGAGTGCGTCGTGCGGGCGGCGGCGTCGCGATGTCGCGAGCGAGAGGTTCTCGCGGACGGTCAGCTTCGGGAACAAACCACGGTCGTCGGGAATCGAAACGACACCGTGGCGAGCGATGCGGGCGCGGGCCAACGGTTGATGCGCTTGCCGAACAGGCGGATCTCACCACCGACAACGGGGAGGACACCGGCGATCGTGAGCAGCGTCGTCGTCTTGCCCGCGCCGTTGGCGCCGAGGAGGGCGACGACTTCGCCGGGATCAACGTGGAGGTCGAGACCGCGGACGACGACCGATGAGCCGTAACCGCAGGACAGGTCGTGCACATCGAGCACGCGCGTCCCCCGCTCATGCCGCCCCTCCAGATGTCGAGTCGACAAGGTCGTCGCCGAGGTAGGCGGCGACGACGGCGTCGTCGTCGCGGATCTCGACCGGTGACCCGGAGGCGATGACCTTGCCGAAGTCGAGGACGACGACGCGGTCGCACACACCGAGCACGAGGCCCATGTCGTGGTCGACCAGCAAGACGGTTACTCCGCTGTCGACGACCGCGCGCAATCGTTGGCCGAGCTCGAGGCTCTCCGTCGTGTCGAGTCCCGCCGCGGGTTCGTCGAGCAACAGCAGCCGTGGCTGGCACGCCAACGCGCGCGCAACGCCGACGAGCTTGCGCCGACCTTGCGGCAGTTGCGTGGGGAGCTCGTCGGCGACATCGGTGAGCCCGAGTAGCTCGAGCGCGGCTTCGATCGTGGACTCGTCGTCGTGCCAACGAGGCGCGACAAGATCTCCGAGCGACTGCCACCACGTCCGGCGGTTGGCGGCGGCCCGGAGGTTCTCTCGCACGGTGAGGTCGTCGAACAGCTCGACCGCTTGGAACGTGCGCACCAGCCCGAGCCGGGCCCGCCGATGCGGGGCCATGCTGCGGAGGTCGTGGCCGTCGAAGACGACGCGACCGCTCGCGTGCGGGAGGTAGCCGGTCAGCGCCTCGATGCAGGTCGTCTTGCCCGCACCGTTCGGTCCGATGAACCCGACCACCGTTCCCTCGTCGACGTGGAACGACACGTCGTCGACGGCAACGACCCCACCGAACGCGACGCGCAAGTGATCGACCTCGAGCAGGCTTCGTTCGCTCATGCCGGGCCTCCGGCGAGCACCGGCGCAGGCGCGGCAGACGAAATTTCTTCCGCCGCGGCTCGGCGCTTGCGACGGCTACCAGCTCTCGCCCCGCTCATTGCCGCTGTGACGCCGTCGGGGTTGAGGATGGCGCTGATGATCACGCCGACACCGGCGACCACCGGCTGGTACTCGCCGAGGTGGAACCACCGTTCCATGGCGGTGTACGCGAGGCCGCCGGGCGCGAGCACGAAGCCGGCGAAGATCACACCGGGAACGGTGGCGATGCCGCCGATGTACGCGATCGACAGCAGCATCAGCGACACGAAGATCGAGAAGCTCTCCGGCGACAAGCGGCCTTGCTGGAAGCCGATCAAACCGCCGGCGGATCCGGCGATGAACGCGGACAGCCCGAACGCGCGAGCAGCTTCGTCGCGGCGACGTTGATTCCGATCGCGCTCGCCGCTCGTTCGTTGGTCCGCACCGCGAGGCAGTGCGCGCCGGTCGCGCTCCGCCGCAGATTGATCGCGAGGCTCGCAAGCGCGACGAACGTCACGATGGCGACCAGGCCGAACACGATCCGCGGGTAGTCGCCGGCGTGGGAGCCGGTGATCCCGACGTCGACACCGAGTAGTTGCGGCGGCGAGACGCTCACGCCCGCGAGGCCGCCGGAGATCTGTTCGTTGCGGAACACGAACGCGTCGATCGCCACGCCGGCGCCGAGCGTGATGATGGCGAGGTTGATGCCGCGGATGCGTAGCGCCGGTATGCCGACCAGCAACCCGATCGGTACCGTCACCAGCCCGGCGAAGAGCAGGCCGATCGGGAACGGCACGGCGGCCGCGCCGAGCAGCTTGGCCATGAGGAACCCGCCGATCCCTGCGAACGCCGCCTGCGCGAGCGACACCTGACCGACCAGACCGGTCAGTACGACGAGTGACAACAGCACGCACGCGGTGACGACGCTCTGGATGACCGCCGCCCGCCAACCTGCGCTGGTACCGACCAACAGCGCCACGGTCGCCGGCGCGAACACGGCGAGCGGCAGGAAGGGCCGACGCCCGATCGGTGCCCGCGGGAGCCGGCCTTCGTTGGTCTCTCCGCGGGTCGGGAGCCGGTTGCCCCGCACGAGCATCACGACGGCGATGACCGCGAAGGGCAGGACTTCGCCGACGCCGTGCTGGGGGAACCAGCTCCACGACGTCGCCGCCTTGACGCACAACGACTGGCCGATCCCGATGAGCAACCCTGCGATCGCGGCGATGGTGAACGACGACAGGCCAGCGACGAGAGCGGCGGCGAGCGCGGGCACGATCGCCAGCGTCAACGTGCTCGGCGTGAGCGACGTGAGCGGCGCGGCCAGGATCCCGGCGAGGCCCGCGAGCACGGAGGCGATGGCCCAGTTGGCCACCTCGGAACGGACCGGCCACCACCCGAGCAGCGCGGCGGCGCGTTCGTTCTGCGCGACCAGCGCGAGTCACGATCCCGAAACGAGTGAGCCGATAGAGCGCGGCGAGTGCGAGTGCGCAGGCGACCGCGATCCCCGCGAGCAGGAGTCGGTCACGCCCGACGGTCGCACCGAAGATCTTGACCGTCTCCGTGGGGAGCACCCGCGAGCTCGGCCGCGCCGCCGTGCCGAAGTGAATGACGGCGAGCGCCTGCAACGTGAGCATGAGCCCGATCGATGCGACGACCTTGGCGAGCGCGGGCGCGCGCCGCAGCCAACGGAAGATGCCTTGGTAGACGGCGACGCCGAACAATGCGGCGTACACGACCGTGACGAGCATCGCCGGTGCGGTCGCCATCCCGTGGCTGGCCAGCGGCACCCGGTGCGGGACGATCACGACCGGAAGCACGAGGTCGCCGGTCGACCGCAATTGCGTGAAGCAATAGGCACAGAACATCGCCATCGCGCCGTGGGCGAAGTTGACCACGCCGGACGCCTGGTACTCGCCGACGACTCCGAGCGCGAGCAGCGCGATCACCGCGCCTCCGCCGAGGCCGAGCAGCGCAAAGAGGAGAACGGAACTCATCGTGACGCCGATTCAGCCGAGGCTGACCTGGCCGGTCCCGTCGTACCACTGGTCCGACACGTTCGACAGCTCGGTCCCCTTCACCACGAGGAGGCGCCGGCCTCGCACGCACGTGATCGGCGACGAGACCACGCTGCCATCACACGTGTACGTGTCGGTCATGAACGACGGGACGTTCGAACCCGACTTGATCGCGTTCCTGATCGCGTCCGGCGTCACAATGGTCGGTCCGAGCTTGTCGATCACCGCCTTGAGGTTCATCACTGCGGTGAAGGCGTTGCCCGCGAACTGGCTGAGCGGGACCTGCTTGCCGTAGGTGTCCAACGCACGGCGATAGGTGGCCACGTCGGTCTGCTTCATGTCGTACGGGTTGAGGCTTCCTACACCGATCAACGCGCCGTCCATCGCTGAACCGGCAGCGGTGATCGTCTGCGGACTGCTGCAGATGCCCGGGAGGAACAGCTTCGTCTGCGGCGCGATGCTCTCGTGCGCCTGCGCGACCGGAACGCACAGCTGCGCGCTGGTTACCGCCATGATCACGTCGGGACTGCCGTCGGCCACGGCCGCCATTTGCGGTGACGCGTCGGTGGCGGTGAGCGGGAGCGACACGACCTTGCCGACCTTTGCGCCGTTGGCCTGTGCCACTGAGCGGATCACCTTCTCGAACACCGGCGCGGCCGGGATGTCGAGGTTGATGACGTTGATCGTCTTGGCCTTGCCGTCGGTGGCGAGGTACTTGGTCCAGCCCGACCAGTCGCCGACGGCGTCGAGACCGAACGCGTACGCGTCCTTCGACAGCACGAGCTCCGGCGTCACGCCCGCGGCGCCGACGAGAGGCACGCCGGCCTTCTCGATGATCGGCACGCTGCCCGCGGTGCCGAGCTCGGTCTCGCCGACGAACGCGACCGGGTGCTTCTCGAGCAGTTGGTTGGCGCAGGCCGACGACTGCTCGGGCGAACCGTCACTCACGCACGTCTCCAGGTCGAGCGGCCGGCCGGCGGCACCGCCGAGCTCGGTGTTCACGAACTTGACCGCGGCCTCGGCGGCGAGACGGGAGTCCGGCAATGCGGCCGGTCCGCTCTCCTGAGTGATCATCGCCGAGCGCGATCGGGTCGCCCTTCGGCGGAGGCAGCGTCGACACCGGCACGCTGGTCGCCGTTGACGACGAGCCGCTCGACTCGCTCGAGCCGGAGCTCCCGCACGCCGCCATCGCCACGGCGGCCGCCGCCGTCATCGCCACGATCACGACCCACCGTCGACCAGACGTCCGTTCGCGCATTCGACTGCCTCCCGTTTCCGAAGTCCGCTGCAGTGTTCGCGAGAGAAATCGATTTGTCAACGGGAAAATGATTTACAAGCAGTACATCGGTGTCATACAGTCAGATCGATCTACGGCGTCGCCGTGAACAGCGAGTGCGAGGAGAGCGCAATGAGAGTCGCCAATGCCGACGGGCGAGCGGTGCTGGTCCAGGACGACGGGGTCATCGACATCGCAGCCGCGTCGAACGGATCGCTTCCTCACGATCCGCAGGCGGTCTACGACCGGTGGGACGAGGTGCGTGCTCTCGCCGAACGAGCGCCGAACGCGGACGGGCCGCTCGACCGGCGCCGGCTCCTGGCGCCGGTGCCTCGCCCCCGGCAGGTGTTCGCCATCGGCATGAATTACGCGGCCCACGCGGCGGAAGCCGGGACCGAGATCCCGCAGCACCCGCCGACGTTCACCAAGTTCCCGACGTGCCTGACCGGAGCGGACGCGACGGTTGTATTGCCGAGCGAGTTCGTGGACTGGGAGGTCGAGCTCGTGGTTGTGATCGGCCGGTCCGCCTACGAAGTCGCCCCCGGCAGCGGATGGTCACACGTCGCCGGCCTCACCGTCGGCCAGGACCTCTCCGAGCGCATGGTCCAGCTGCGGCCACCAGCGCCGCAGTTCAGCCTGGGCAAGTCGTACCCCGGCTTCGGACCAACCGGACCGTGGGTCGTCACTCCCGACGAGCTCGACGACCGAGACAGCCTCGCCATCGGCTGCACCGTGAACGGTGAAGAGGTCCAAAAGAGCCGCACGTCCGACCTCATCTTCGGCGTCGACGCGCTCGTGCACGAGCTGTCGTCGATCACTCCGCTGTTGCCCGGCGACCTCATCTTCACCGGAACTCCCTCCGGCGTCGGCGGCACCCGGACGCCGCCCCGCTTCCTCGGCCCCGGCGACGAACTGATCTCCACCATCGAAGGCATCGGCACCATCCATACCCACCTCGTCGACAGGAGCACCAACCATGACCGCTGAACTGGAAGTTGCCTATCTCGGACTGCAAGTCGCCGACCCGACCGCCTTCGGCACGTTCCTCACGGACGTCGTCGGTCTCGTGCCGGGCGACACGACTGCGGACGGCGCCGCGACGTGGCGGAACGACGAGCGGGTGCACCGCATCATCGTCGAGGAAGGACCGGCGAACGACGCGATCTTCTTCGGCCTCGAAGCCGGATCGCGCGACGCCTTCAACCGGGCCGTCGAGCGCGCTCGTGCCGCCGGCGCGACGGTCGCTGAAGGATCCGCTTCAGACGCGACGGCGCGACGGGTCGAGCAGCTCGTTCGCATCGACGCGCCGTGGGGCGTGGCGGTCGAACTCGTGCACGGCCTGGCCACAGCGCGCGAATCGTTCGACTCGGCGCTCGTACCGGGAGGATTCGTCACCAAGGATCAAGGCTTCGGACACGTCGTGTTCGTGACCTCTGATCTCGACACGTGCGACCACTTCGTCCGCGAAGCCCTCGGTTTCGCACAATCGGATTGGATCGACACCGACCTCGCGCCCGGTCTGCCATTGACCGTGCGCTTCTACCACTGCAACCCTCGCCACCACTCGCTCGCGCTCGGCGCGGCGCCCATCGAGCTGCCCCAGAAACTCCACCACGTGATGGTCGAGGCCGTATCGCAGGACAACGTCGGGCTCGCCTTCGATCGCGTGTGGAACACGGGTTTGCCGATCGCCAACGCGCTCGGCAAGCACGACAACGACAAGATGTTCAGCTTCTACGTCGTCACCCCCGCGGGGTTCCAGCTCGAGTTCGGCTACGGCGCACGCACGATCGAAGAGCCGTGGACCGATGACCGCCGGTACGACCGGATCAGCGAATGGGGTCACCAGCCGATCCAGTCGCCGCTCCACGCATCATGAGCGAGCTGAAGGGCAGGGTCGCCCTCGTCACCGGTTCGTCGAGCGGCATCGGCGCCGCCGTCGCAACGACGTTGGCCGAACGCGGTGCCAGCGTCGTCGTCAACTCCGCCTCGTCCGTCGCTGCAGGGCAACACCTCGCCGCCGACCTTCCCGACGCGACATACGTGCAAGCCGACGTGTCGGACCCGACCAGTGCCGAACGACTCGTCGCCGCCGCGGTCGGCCGCTACGGACGGCTCGACATCCTCGTCAACAACGCCGGCACCACCGCGGTGATCCCCCATCACGATCTCGATGCGGCGACCAACGAGATCTGGGAACGGATCCTGCGGGTCAACGTGCTCGGCACGTGGAACGTGACCAAGGCAGCAGTGCCCCACCTGCGGGCCGCAGGCGACGGCGTCGTTCTCAACATCACGTCGGTCGCCGGTGTCCGCCCCGTCGGCTCGTCGATCCCGTACGCGGTGTCGAAGGCGGCGCTCAACCACCTCACGGCCCTGCTCGCCAACGTCCTCGGGCCCGAGATCCGCGTCCATGCCGTCGCGCCGGGTTTGATCGACACCCCATGGACCACGGACTGGGACGCGCTCCGCGAAACGGTTCGAGAGGCCGCCCCGCTGCGCCGGACCGGCTCACCCCAAGACGTCGCGGACGCATGCGTCGCGCTCATCGACGCCCGTTACGCAACCGGACAAGTGCTCGTCGTCGATGGAGGGATGGCACTGCGATGAACGCAGACACGACCACTACGACCACCACCACCACTGGCACCGCTGACGCGTTCGACCGCGACGATCCACCGATTCTCGGCGCCAATCCGTTCGTCGGTCTCACCCGCGAGCAAGTGGCCGCCGCGCTGGCGCGGCTCGGTCAACGCGTCGCGGTGGAACCGGGCGCGGCCGCAGCCACCGCGGTCGACGCGGTGGGCGAGTTGGTCCGCGTTGGCATCGGTCGCAGCGACGTCGCACCCGAACGTGGCGACCGACGTTTCGTCGGCGCCACGTGGCAGCACAACCCGGTGTTCCATCGCCTGATGCAGGCGTACCTCCTCCAGGACCGGGCCGCGCACCGGGTCATCGACGAGGTCGACCTCGACACGAGAAGCCGCGCCCGCGCGCACTTCGCGATGTCGCTCTTCACCGAAGCGCTCGCTCCGACCAACAACCTGCTCACCAACCCGAATGCGATCGCGAAGGCGATCCAGACCCGAGGGCAGAGCCTCGTCGCCGGTGCGCGCAACTTCGCGCACGACGTCCGCCACAACGGCGGCATGCCGTCGCAAGTCGACACCCGGCCGTTCGCGATCGGGCGCAACATCGCGACCACGCCAGGACACGTCGTGCACCGCACCGACGTGTTCGAGCTCATCCAGTACGACGAGACCACGAAGCGGGTACACGAGCGGCCGCTCGTGGTAATCCCACCGCAGATCAACAAGTACTACATCACCGACCTCGCGCCGGGCCGCAGCCTCGTGGAGAGCACTGTCGCCGCCGGGTTCCCATACTTCACAGTGAGTTGGCGCAATCCCACGCCTGAGCAGCGCGACTGGAACCTCGACACGTACGTCGCCGCCTGCCTCGAGGCCATTCGTGTCGCGTGCGACATCGCGGGGAGCGACGATGCCAACGCGGTCGGCGTGTGCGCGGGTGGCGTCACCCTCGCCGCGCTGCTCGGCCACCTCGCGGCCACCGGCGAAACCGCACTCGTCAACTCGGTGACGTTCCTCGTGACCGGCCTCGACACCGCGACCGAAACCGTCATCACCTCGCTCGCATCTCGGCGTGCTGTCGAGGCCGCGAGGACGCGATCGCTACGGGCGGGTGTTCTCTCCGGTGACGACATGGCCAAGGTCTTCGCGTGGCTGCGCCCGAACGACCTCGTGTGGAACTACTGGGTGAACAACTACCTGTTGGGCGAGAACCCGCCGGCGTTCGACATCCTGTTCTGGAACAACGACACCACGCGGCTTCCCGCCGGACTGCACTCCGACTTCCTCGACCTCTACCTCACCAACGGACTGGTCAACGGCACGCTCGACGTGCTCGGAAAACCGGTCGACCTCGGCAAGGTGATGTGCGACAGCTTCATCGTCGCCGGCCACACCGACCACATCATCCCGTGGGAGGGTGCGTACCGCACGACACAGGTCCTCGGCGGTGACCGCCACTTCGTGCTGAGCACGGGCGGACACATCCAGGCCATCCTCAACCCGCCGGGCAACCCCAAAGCGTCGTACTTCACGTCCGACGAGCTCCCGCCGACCGCTGCCGAATGGCGCGAGGGCGCAACGCCGGTCCCTGGATCGTGGTGGTCGCGGTGGCACGAGTGGCTCGCGGGTCGCTCGGGCACCACCCGTCCAAGCCACAAGCGAGCGGGCAACGCCGCGCATCCACCTCTGGACGCCGCGCCCGGGCGCTACGTCCACCTGTAAGTGAAGGTGCTGCGAACGTTCGCCCGCGTCGACGGGCACCTGCTGCGGGTGTCGGTCGAAGGCGACGGTCCGCCGATCCTTCTCATCATGGGGCTCGGCGGAAACATCGAAATGTGGGGACCGCTCGAACGCGAGTTCCACCAACGAGGGTTCCAGACGATCGCATACGACGCCTCGGGCACCGGTCACTCACCGCCCCGGCTCGTCCCGCTGCGGCCGCACGGGCTGGCCCGCCAGGCTGCGCACCTCCTCGACGCGCTCGGCCTACCCGACGCCAACGTGCTCGGCGTGTCGTTCGGTGGCGGCGTCGCGCAAGAGCTCGCGCTGCGCAACCCGCATCGAGTCCGGCGCCTGGTGCTGGCCTCGACCGCGTGCGGCCTCGGTGGTGTGCCCGGCAACCCGATCGCGTTGGGTCTCCTCGCGACGCCGCTGCGGTACTACTCGCCGCGCTTTCTGCAGACGACGGCGCCGTGGATGTACGGCCCGGTCGCCGACGCCGACGGCGGGCTGATGCGCCAGCAGATCAACGCCGCGCCGTTCCCGCCCTCCGACGCTGTGGGGTTACGTCAGCCAGCTCTACGCGTCGGCCGGCTGGACGAGCCTGCCGTGGCTGCATCGCATCGCCGCACCGACGCTCGTCCTCACCGGCTCGAGGGATCCGATCGTCCCACCGATCAACGCGCGGCATCCTCGGTGCGCGGATCCCCGGAGCAACCGTCCATGTCGTGCCCGACGCGGGCCACTTGCTGCTGATGGACCACGCCGCGCACAGCGCCGACGTCATCACCTGCTTCCTCCGCCAACCTCTCTTGTGAAGGTGTGCACCGTGCTTCTACCACTTGCTTCCGAACCGTTCACCGCATCGACCGATCGCGACATGTTGCCGTCGGAGCGGCGCAAGTTCGTGCGAAGCCATCGAACCTGCGTGTTCGGTTACGGTCGACGCAACGACGGTCCTGCGATGTCGGTCGTCTACTACGTGCCGACCGACAACGACGAGCTGCTGGTGTCGACGATGGCGGGCCGCAGCAAAGCGCTCGCCGTCATCCGCCATCCCAAGGTCAGCCTGTGCGTCCTCGACGAGCGGTGGCCGTTCACGTATCTCCAGGTGTACGCCGACGCTTCGGTCGACGACGATCGTGATCTCGTCGTCGACGTCATGATGGCCGTCGGCGAACGCATGTCCGGCCAACCGATCGGCGCCGACACCCGCCCGTTCGTCGAGGCGATGGCCGAGGACGAGCAGCGGGTCGTGCTCCGATGCCGGCCGTATTCGACGTTCGCACAACCGCCCCGCCACCTTCACGACAACGACCAAGCAGAACGACTCACGCACTGGATCTCGGGCAGCGTCCCCTGGGACGCTGCTGATCCGTGATCGTCCAGCGGCGGATGTGATCGAGCGCTCAGCAAGGACACGCCGGGGCTCATTGCGGGCGGTCAGCGATCGCCGGCGAGAAACAATCAGGACGCACCCGCGGTCGCCGCCCGGCTCGAGACCGTGGCGTGGGAGTCGTAGACCAACCTGGCCGACGGACGTCCGCGGCCGGGGAGTGGGCGGCCAGATCGACGTCGACGACCCCACGGGTGGACGCGTACGTCTTCGTGAGCTGCTCGGTTTCGATCGCGGCAACCACACGTCGATGCTGGTCTGCCGAACGGAGGCAACAGGGCCCGAAGTCCTGAGCTCCGCGGCGCCTACGACCGTGACGACGCACGGCTCGTCGAGAACTCGTCTCGAATCGGGACCTTCGACTCTGTTCGTTGTCCGCGTCCAGCGATGCAATGTGCGTCGCTGGGCGAGATGTCGAGCCGAAGGAGTCAGGTATGGCTCTGTCGACGCCGCCCTTGCGCACAGGGAGGCCGACGAGCAGGCGAAGGAGACGTCATGATCGTTACCAATCCGTTCCGCCCCGAGGCATGGACCCGCGCTCAGATAGAGGCGGTCAGCAAAGTCTGGTGGGTGTTGCTCGTCACCGGTATTGCGAGCGCGGTCGCCGGGGGGCTCATTCTGTCCATCGACTGGAGCGTCGGCGACCTCGCATGGTTCATCGGCGCGCTGCTGGTCTTCCGCGGAATGTTCACGCTGTTCAGCGTGCCCGTCGACGGGTCCGAGCGGACCTGGTCCATCGGGTACGGCTTGATCGAACTCGGCGTCGGTATCGCGGTCTGGGTGTGGCCAGCCCCGACGCTGCTCGTCGTTGCGGCGTTCATCGGGTGGCTGCTGCTGTTCCACGGGAGCTTGACGATCAGTGGCTCGGTTGCCGGCCGCCACGTCATCCCTGCCTGGGGTGTGATCCTCGCCGCCGGCATCGCCGAGGTTGCAGCTTCGTTCTATCTGTTGTCACGCCCGGGACTGACCCTTGTGGCCGCGGTCCTGGCGATCGGCCTGGTCAGCGTGGCCTATGGCGTGCTGCAGATCGTTCTTGCTTTCGAGGTCAAGAACCTTCCTAGCCATTTTGACGAGTTGGCCCAGCAGTTCGATGACAGCGAGCAGCCCAGGCCACGTCGAAGTTGCATGAGCGCCCCGTGGCCCGAGAAGTGAGTTCGATGAGGATCGTCGTGCCGCTCGACGGCTCGCAGTTCGCGACCCGGGCCATCCCGGCGGCGATGGTGATCGCGCGAGCAGCCGGCGCGGGCATCACCCTCATGGGCGTGGCCGCCGACGACAGCGAGGTCTCGTCCCCTGCCCGACCATGTGCGCGACGCGGCCCAGCTGCTGCCGAGCGGCGCCGACGTCGCCGAGGCGGTGATCGTCGACGCCGATCCCGTGGCCGTGCTCCTGGAGATGGCCGCCGACCCGGACCAGGTCCTGTGTCTTGCCAGCCACGACCGCATGCCGGCGGCGACGGCGATTCTGCACTCGGTTGGGTCTGCGGTGCTCGAGCGCGCTTTTCGGCCGATGTTCGTCGTCGGCCACGCTGCCGAGACCACGGCGACAGGCACCGACGTCGTCGTCGCGGTGGACGGCCAGCACGATCCCGAGCCGCTCCTCGCGGTGGCCGTGCGATGGGCCCTGTTGTTCGATGCGCCGCTGCGTCTGGTCACTGTCTACGAACCGGTGCTCGACGACATTCGTCGGCCCGAGCACTTCACGCGCGCCATCGGCCCGCCCATCGATCCCGATGTGTACCTCGAACAAGTGAAGGCTCGGCTGGACGGAATCGCATTGCGAGGAGTCGAGCTGGCGTCGATCCGCGGCCCAGTCAGCGTGGCCGCCGGTCTCTCCCGCCATCTGGCCGAGCGGCCTGCCATGGTCCTCGTCGCCGGTGGGCAACACCACCGTCGGATCGTCGCACCGGGCGTCCTTCGCGAGCTGCTCCGGACCGTCGTGGTCCCTGTGCTGTTCGTACCGCGGCCGGCCGAGCAAGCGACTTCGGTGCGCGACGTCGCCGAGGCCGGAGTCGAGAGCGCGGTGAATCATGAGCTCTGAGAGACCACATGAGGCGATGAGCCGAGGCCACCCGTTCGGCCCCGGGCTGCATCATCCCGTCGTCGACCAGGATTTGCGCAAGCGCGCCGAGGACAGGCAAATCCGGCTCGCCGACCAGATCACAGCGTTCGCGGGCTCGATGAATTTCGTCTACATCCACGTCGCGGTTTTTGCGGCGTGGATGCTCGTGTTCGAGAACCCCCCGTGGCCGACCCTGACCCTGGCGGTGTCCCTCGAAGCCATCTTCTTGTCGACGTTCGTCCTGATCGGTCAGAACCGTCAGTCGGCGTTTCAGCAGGCCAAGGCTGACCAGGACTACAAGGACGTCGACACGCTGCTCGAGGAGAACACGGTGCTCACCCGCACCATCCACCAGCTGACCAAGGACGTCCATGAGCGAGTGATCGGCGATCCGCCCGAAACGAAGCAGTGACCCACGCGAACTCTCACGCTTGAGTCTGGTTCGGCGCCCGGCCCGCTACGTCCGCGACTCCACGCGTGGCGAGTCTCAGCGATTCAGTTCGAGTCGCTCGGGTCGTCTACGACGGCGGCGTCGTCGCCAACGTCCCGATGCGCCAAGCCGTGGAGATGGGTGCCCGATCGCTCATCGTGCTGGATTGCGCCTTACCGGGTCATCTCCCCGATGCACCCGAGTCGCTCGCCGAGGTGCTCCTTTTCACCATGACGGTCACAGGCGAAGCCAGGCCGTTGTCGAGGCGCCGATGCTCGCCGTGATCTCCCGGCTGTGTACCTCCCCGGACCAGCCTGGCGTCGCATGTCGCCGCTCGACTTCCACCACACCGACGCCCTGATCGAGGGTGCGTACGAAGCGGCGCGAACGTTCCTCGCCGACGTCGACCCCGACCGGCCCGGGCTCTACGGCTCCCCGTCGACGGAGCCGCTGACGTCATGAGCGCGACGGCTTGGTTCCCGGGCGGCGTGGGGACCGGAGAATCTCAGGCGGCCGGGGCCGGTCGATGACCGCTGCTTGGAGGGATGAAGGAACGCGGCTCGCTATGTGGCGAGTTCGTCCGCCTCCATGCGGGCGAGCACGGCGTCGAGCACGGCGTACTCGGCGTCCACGACCGCGCCATAGGCGAAATCGACGGCGAACTCCGCGTCCTCTTCGGCCGAAGTCGCCTTGCGCTCCGCCGACTTGAGGTCGTGAGCGGCCTTCTTGTCGTCGAAGCGCTTGCGGACGTCGGCCATGTGCTCGTTCCATGAGCTCTGCACGCCGCCCCACCAGTCCTTCACGTCGTCCTCGCGCTTGTCGAGGCTGGCGGAGATGGCGTCGGCCTGCGCCTGCGCCGACTTTTGGGCGTCCTTCACGTCTTGCTCGAGTTGGGTCTTGGCCTTCGCCTTCGCCGCCACGGCGTTGTCCTCCGCCTCCTTGGTCCGAGCGGCCAGCTTGCTCAACTGATCTGAGAGCGCCATTTCGTTCAGTCCTTTCGTGGATGGAACCTCGTGTCTAGCGCAAGCCCGCTTATCGCGGCGTCGCACGAATCGCGAATGAGTCGCGATGTCCCGAGGATCCTCTCCCCGGCTCGACGTGGCTGGGTAGAGCCAAAGGTCCCGAGCCGAAAGAGGCACGCAGGTCACCGATCGCTTGGGTCGAACTTCGTCGGGCTGCTGGTGTCGGGCTGGCGGGTAGTTGCCACCGGTCGCCTGCGCGCCACATTCGATGACATGTCCGGCGCACACCGCGCCGGCGAGGGCGTCGTATCAAGCCGCACATGAGTGCTGGACGTCGACAACCGCCTGGAGGGTGATGCTGGGCACCGACGCGTTCCTCGCGACCGGACGACACGCACCTCCGCGACCTGCTGGCAACCGGGTCCGCTAGGTCCGGTCGCGACGACGGCGCAGGGCACGCGTTGCGAGCGCGGTCGCCTCGCCGATCGTCGCCCCGACAACCGACCCCACGATGACATCGCCCGGGTAGTGCACGCCCGTGTGCACGCGCGAATACGCGACCGCCGCGGCCAGACCGCGCAACGGCGCGCCGAGCACCGGGACCGATCCTGTTACCGCCCCCGCGAACGCGAACGCCGACGCCGAGTGGCCCGACGGGAATGACGTGGAGGTCGGCATCGGTACGTGGCGCGCATCCGGGACTCCTGCCGACTCGCGGTCAGGGCGCTCCCGTCTGCTCGCCAGCTTCATCGGCAGGTTCACCACGGCCGAGTTGATGCCCACCGCGACGAGCCCTGTCGCCGCTGCCCTTCGTCCTGTGGGTCCCCCGAGCGAGAACAGTGCCGCCGCGCCTGCGAGCCACAGCTTCGAGTGGTTCCGAGCCCGGAGAGGCGGCGGAGCGGCGCGTCGAGCGTGGGCGTCGGTGTGCCGGCGATCGCTCGGTAGACGGCAAGGTCGACCTGGGCGAGCTCGTGCAGAGCCTGAGCGGCGACCGATCTCCGAGGCGTCGGCCGGGCCTCCATCACGTCTGCGAGCCGTGCCGGCGGCGGGACCCGCGAACCGCGGTCGGGCACGTCGCTCACTCGGGGATCGTACCGAGGGCCGTCGCCCACAACCGGCGCAGGGACTTCCTCCAACCGAGTGAGCGGGCCGCCGGCGAGTAGCCGATGGCCTGCTTCGAGAGTCGCACGCGGATCGGGGACGGGCGGATGAACCGCAACGGCGAGTCCATGACCCTGGTCTCACCATCGAGTCCCATCTCGGTCGGGGCATCGGACGTGACCTCGAACGTCGGTGTCGCCCACGACGAGAGCCCTCGCGATGCACTGGTCGCGCCACGACGCTCACTCAAGTCGGGGGCGAGCTGAGTTGTGCCGTCTCAGCCGCGAGGACTCGCGTCGAGCCGGCCCGACTGGACGGCCCGGATGAACGCCTCGTAGTCCCGTTCGTTCTGGTCCGCGTAGGCGACGGCGAAGCGGGCGAGCGCATCGTCGAACACAGGCCCGGTCCCGAGGTAGCCGGCGAGCAGCGCGGGCTCGCCGGCACGAGCGTGTGCGTGCGCGAGCGTCGCGCCGCACAGCCGTCCGTAGTCGGCTAGAGCGGTCGGCGTAGCCGCACCAACAGGCACTGACCCCTTCATGTCTCGGAGCTGACGCACGTAGGCATCGACGGCGCCGACCCTGCCCCAGCCCAGGAACACGTCGCTCGCCGTTTGCATGATGCGCTGGCCGGCTACCACACGAAGACCTTGGTTCCCATGGCGGCCTCTCCGGACGTAGGGCGCGAGAACCGACGGTTGTGCCTCCTTGATCTGGAGGAACAGCGGATCGAGATCCACCGCCCCGGCGAGCAGCACGATGAAGCAGCGGGTCCCGACACTGCCGACGCCAACGACCTTCCCGCGCCACGTCGACGAAGTCGTAACGATCGAGGAGCAGCCGCCGGTCGGGATCGAGAGTCCGCCGGTACGACGGACGCGAACTGCCTCGCCATGGCGAGCTCGTCGCCGGTGGCGGGTGTGACGAGCGGTGGGTCCTCGACGATCGCCCGCCGCCCATCGGCGACGGTGGTCAGCTTCGACAATGCACGGAGGCTCGTGCGCCGTCTCGCCTTCGTGAGGATCTTCTCGACCTCGGCCTGATCCTGCTTCGTCGGCGCCCTACCGACGATGGCGTCTGCGTCGACCCGCGAGTGCCAGACCTCGAATGGTGAGAGGTCCGCGAGGAGCGTCATCGTCGATCGGTACTCGGACGACACGCGGCACACGGCCTCGGTGCCGTCCGCGTCTGCGAGGCCCACAGTGCGTGCCGCGACGACGATGCTTGCCGCCAGCCGCTTCAGGTCCCATTCCCAGGGACCGACGTGGGTCTCGTCGAAGTCGTTGACGTCGAAGACGAGGTTGCGCTCGGGAGTTGCGTACGTCCCGAAGTTGAGCAGATGGGCGTCGCCGCAGATCTGGATCTGGACGCCCGTGGAGGGAGTGCGACTCATGTCGCTCGCCATCACGGCGGGTGCACCTCGAAAGAAGGTGAACGGGGACTCGGACATCCGCTCGTTGCGCACGGGCACGAGATCCGCGAGCCGTGTCCGGTTGGACGCCGCGAGCAGCGCGACCGGATCCGTACGCTCACTCGACGCCCGCCACTCACCGTGGACCGAGCGGCGGACTCCGGCGGCGGAGGTCGCGGCCCGCGGCCCGCAACTCCTCGCGAGTGCCACTCGGCGCCGACGCACGCATCTCCCCGATGATCCCGCACCGATGACCGGTACCGCTGGTCCGACCACAAACTGGAACGAGAACGCGTTCCCGCCGCGTAACCGAACGCCTAAGCGGCGTGGGGGCTCGCGAGTCCTTGATCAGCAGGTTCCGCGGAGCGCCCCCGGCAGGACTCGAACCTGCGACCGTCCGCTTAGAAGGCGGCTGCTCTGTCCGCTGAGCTACGGGGGCCTCGGCAATCAGACCGGATGATCCCACGCCTCGTCATGAAGCGGGTGCGTGAAACGACGTGACAGGTCGGTTGGCGCACACAGCTGTGCGGGACACGACCTGTCAGACTGCGCACGTGCACGTGGGGGGCATGCGGGTGACGGCGATCATCGACGGCTCGATCGATCTTCCGGCCGAGTTCCTGTTCCCTACCACCAGCGCACAGGACTGGGCACCACATCGTGATCTGCTCACGGCAGACGGACTTCTGCCTCTGCCGATGGGTGGGTTCCTCGTCGAGTCGGGCGAGCGGAGGGTCCTCGTCGACGCCGGCTGCGGTGAACCGATGCCGATCGAGGGATTCGGCCGCTTGTTGGACAACTTGCGCGCCAGCGGCATTGAACCGACCGAGATCACCGATGTGGTGTTCACTCACCTGCACTTTGATCACGTCGGCTGGGCGACGGATGCGGGAGGCGAGGTCGTCTTCCCGAACGCAACCTACCGATGCCATGCGGCCGATCTCGACTTCTTCTTCTCACCCGATCTCCCCGAGGTGCAGACCGGCAAATTGATGGGGGCCTCCATCTCACCGCCCGAGCGGCTTGCTCCGATTCGAGAGCGGATCGCACCGTTCTCCGGTGACGAGACGATTGCCCCCGGCATCGATGTCAGGAGTGCTCCCGGCCACACTCCCGGCAGCACGGTGATCGTCCTGTCGTCGGGCACGGAACGATGCCTCCTGCTTGGCGACGTCGTGCACTGTCCCGTCGAGCTCGTCGATCTCGAGTGGCAGGCGCTCGGTGACGTCGATCCCGCGTTGTCGCGGCGCACGCGCGAGTTCTGGATGCGCGAAGTCGAGGGCGGCGAGACGCCCGTCGCCGCCGCTCACTTCCCCGGCATGCAGTTCGGTCGCCTGCTCCGGGGTGAGGGCGGGCGAACGTTCACGTTCTCGTAGGAGTCACTCGAGGCATGCGCTTCATCTACGCCTATCCGGAGATGCAGGGCACCGACCGCGACATGCTCGACGCAGGTCCCGTTGGTGAGGTGGCGCGCGCGGCCGAGGCCGCGGGGTTCGGTGGCTTCGCGTTCACCGAGCACCCGTCGCCGGGCGCGCGTTGGTTGGCGTCAGGCGGTCACCAGAGCCTCGACCCGTTCGTCGCGCTCTCCTATGTCGCAGCGGTGACCACGTCGATGACGTTGCTGACGTATCTGTCGGTGGTCCCGTACCGCAATCCCCTGCTGCTGGCGAAGACGGCAGCGACACTCGACAGGTTGTCCGGGGGGCGCTTCGTCTTGGGGGTGGGGACTGGCTACTTGAAGGGCGAGTTCCGCGCGCTCGGGGTCGACATCGAAGAACGCAACGAACTCTTCGACGAAGCGCTCGACGTGCTGCCGATGCACTGGAGCGGCCAACCGTTCAGCTACGAGGGCCGCCACTTCGAAGCGATCGAATGCATCGGACGGCCACGTCCCGTGCAGCAGCCGATCCCCATCTGGATCGGCGGGAACGCAAGAGTCACGCGCCAACGCGTGGCCGAGCGCGCCCAAGGATGGATGCCGTTGCTCGTGCCGCCGCAAGTGGCGAAGACGACGCGGTCGCCGATGGTGAGCGGACTCGACGAGGTGACGACTCTGATGAAGCCGATGCGGGAGCGGGCGGCAGAACGAGGCGTCGATCTCGACCTCGTGTATTCGTATCCGGACCGTTCGCTCGCGGCCGACCCCACCAGGGATGTCGAGCGCCATCGCGAGATGCTCGCCGAGCTCGAGGCCGCCGGCGTGACGTGGGTGGTGGTCTCAGGCGTCACCGGCGACCTTGAGACAACGACCGCGTTCATCGAAGCGTTCGGCGCGACATACCTGCGATAGTGCGGCCGTGACTGTGCTTCGGATCGGTGTGCTCGGTGCTGCGAAGATCGCGCCGCCGGCGATCGTGCGCCCAGCACGCGCGGTCGACGAAGCCGAGGTCGTGGCGGTCGCGGCGCGGGACCCGGAGCGGGCGCGGGCGTTCGCCTCGAAGCATCACATCCCCAAAGTCCACGACAGCTATTCGTCCCTGCTCGACGACCCCGACGTCGATGCGATCTACAACCCGCTGCCGAACGGCCTGCATGGCCGATGGACCATCGCCGCACTCGAGGCCGGCAAGCCCGTGCTGTGCGAAAAGCCGTTCACGGCCAACGCCGCTGAAGCAGAGGAGGTCGCGGCCGTCGCGCGACGGACAGGCCTCGTCGTGATGGAGGCGTTCCACTACCGCTACCACCCGATGGCGATCCGCATGGTCTCGCTGCTGCGAAGTGGCGAGCTCGGCCCGATTCACCACATCGAGGCGTGGATGTGCACCCCACTGTGGCCGCCTCGCGACATCCGCTGGCAGCTCGGCCTGGCCGGCGGTTCGACCATGGACCTCGGCTGCTACACGATCCACCTGACGCGATCGCTCGCGGGCGCCGAGCCCGAGGTCGTAACGGCCGAAGCTCGGCAGCGATCGGCCGGCGTCGATCGGTGGCTGCGCGCTGACCTGCGTCTGCCTGATGGCGCGACGGGTCGCATCACCGCCGCGATGCTGTCGCGGCGGCTCCTGGCGCTCGGTGCCGCGGGTGACGTGCGAGAACGGCGAGATCCACGCGGTCAACCCATATGCGCCGCACACCTTCCATCGACTGGTCGTGCGCGGACGGGACACTCGGAGGAAGGAACGCTTCACACGGACGTCCACATACGAATACCAGTTGCGGGCGTTCGTCGGTGCAGTGCTGCGCGGCGAGCCGATCCTGACCGGACCGGATGACTCGATCGCGACGATGCGCGTGATCGACGACTGCTATCGCGCCGCAGGGATGGAAGTGCGGCAGCCGACGGTGTGACGGTCAGCCAGCCGCCGGCACAGGGAACTTGATGTACTCGTCGATGATCAGCAACCCGAGATCGGGATTGTTCGACACGTCGCCTTCGATGCGGCCACGAGTGCGCAGGTCCTCGACGAGACGGTTGACGACGTAGTCGAGCGTCAGGTCGTCGGCGTGCTCCCGCCACGTCTGTTGCTCGTGTTCGTCGGCGAAGCAATAGGCCTTCCACGACACGCTGAACCGCAAGTCGTCCCAGCGGTACTCGGCGACGACACGTTCGGTTCCGTCCACGTCGTGCACGACCCAACGGTCGCCACCCGCGTGATCGAGCGTCATCCCCGGGCGCAACGGCGCGATCTCGACGCCGGCACCGTCGGCGGCGACGCGATCGACACCGTGGAACACGCTGTCGGCGTCGAACAGCAAGGCGGTGTCGTACTGCACCTGCTTGGCCACCGAAGATTCGGCGGCACCGCCCGGGTAGTAGCAGAACTCGCCGCCGTCGCAATCATGGAACCAGGCCACGCCAGTGGCGATCGGCATACGCCACTCGTCGAACAACCCCGAGTGGTGCATCGCAACGAGCAACCACTGAGGCATGACCTTGCGATTGCAACCGCGGAACTCGGGCACGTCGGTGTGGACGGCAAGCTCCTGGCCCGGGACCATCAGATTGGCGAACACGATCGCCGGCTCGATGACCGGTCGTCCGTGGACCGTGCGCGCCGCCTCAGCGAAGCCCTCGTGAAACAGATATGGCTCGATGCCGTCGATGAGCGGACGCTGCCCGTAGGCGTACTCCTCGCGGAAGTAGTTCGTGCGCGCCGCGAGGACGGCCTTCGGCTCGTTGCGAGCGTAACGACCACCGGTGCGGACGAAATTCGAGGCGGCGTCGTGCCGCTGCGACAGGCCCTTGCCGATGTCGGACTCCACGTGCTCCTGGCTGTACATCCCGTGCCGGCCGAACCGAGCGCACAGCTCGACCACGGCCGCAGCGCCGTCCGGTCCGAGCAGCTCGTCGAACTCGACGACGGCATGCGTCGTCGCGCCTGACGGAGGGGCGATGCTCACCCGTGGAGTCTCGCATCCCACGGCGCATACTGGGGCCGTGGATGTGTTGATCGGCACGCGCGAAGGTCTCTTCCGGCTCAGCGACGCGGGTGTAGCGCCGGTGGCCCCCACCGAGACAACCGCGATCGACGGTGAGTGGGCGATCGTCGAAGACACAGACGTCGTATCGCTCGACAGCGGCACGACCGCTAGCACTGCGCCACTGTCCGCCCAGTGTGTCGCCGCCTTCGGCGACGGCGCGCTCGTAGGGACCGAGCAAGCCCGTGTGTTCGAGGTCGGCGCGAGCGGTTCAATCAAATCGGTGGAGTCGTTCGACCGCATCCCGAGCCGCGACACGTGGTACACGCCATGGGGCGGGCCGCCAGACACCCGCTCGCTGACGGTGACGGCTGACATGGTCCCGTTGGTCAACGTCCACGTCGGTGGTGTGTGGCGGTCCCACGACGGCGAGTGGACGGAGGTCGTGCCGGTCGACAACGACACGCACCAGGTGCTCGCTGCTCCATCCGGGTCGCGCGTTCTCGTCGCGGCAGCGGTCGGATTCGGGTCGAGCACCGACGGCGGACAGACGTTCACCTGGACCACCGATGGATTGCACGGCACCTACTCGCGTGCGGTCGCGTTCGCCGGTGATTTCGTGCTGCTGACCGCATCGACTGGCCCGAGGACGGATCGCGGCGCCGTCTACCGCCGCCCCGTCGACGGCGACGGCCCGTTCGAGCGCTGCCACGAGGGATTGCCGGACTGGTTCGCGTTCAACATCGACACCTTCCAACTCGTGGCGCACGACAACGTCGCCGCCATCGGGACCGGCAATGGCGATGTGTACCTGTCCGACGACGAAGGATCGACGTGGGAACTGGTGACCAAGGACCTGCCGCCGATCCGCTGCCTCGCCTTGGTCTGAACGTGCGGGCCACGTCAGGGATTGCGATCGCCTGGCGTTTCGTCATCGTCGCAACGACAGGGCGCCCATACGAGGCCGGGCTCGGAGCCACTCGAACAGGTACGGGCGGTTCGCCGGGCGTTGCCTAGACTGACCCCTCCCACATGGTGGCCGTAGCTCAGCCCGGTTAGAGCGCCAGGTTGTGGCCCTGGAGGTCGGGGGTTCAAGTCCCCTCGGTCACCCCAATGGCGATGGTCAGTACCATCGCCGCCTTCGCGCCTCTAGCTCAACGGCAGAGCAACGGACTCTTAATCCGCAGGTTCTGGGTTCGAATCCCAGGGGGCGCACCACGAAAGACCTGGTCAGACGGTTGACCTGCTGACCCGGCAGGTGTAACGGATCACACTATGAGGCTTGCGGGTGCTTTCCACCCGGTGTTACACCTTTCGTTACACCTCGCCGCGGGCGCGCACCCACGACGTCGGTGACCGGTACACGCGTACCGGGGAGCGGCGATCGGGAGTGAGGCGTGTCGGAGCTCGCGGAGCGATTCGAGACGAAGGTGGACCGTTCCGGCGAGCACCACGTCTGGACGGGATCCAGGACGCGGGACGGTAGCGGCAAGCTGAAGGTCAACGGCTCGACCGTGAGCGCGCGGCGCGTGGCGTGGGAGCTCGCACGAGGAGCGATCCCGGACAACGCCGACGTGAGAGCGTGCGGATCGAGCAAAGCGTGCGTCCGCGTCGAACATCTCACACTCCTCGCGAGGGGCGGAACCGATCCAGTTGCGCGGCCACGAGCGCCCCGTGGTGGCGGCTCGAAGCGGATAGTTCGACCCGGTGTGTGGAAGCTCACCGCGACGGTCGCGACTGCAGGCGGGAAGCAACGGCACGCGACGCGCACCGTGCGCGCTCCCGACGAGGCCGCGGCGAACCGCGAGCTCGCAGCGTTCGTCACCGAGGTCGCCGCGACACCGACACCCTCCGCAGACGCCGGAATGCGCGACCTACGAGTCGATGACGCCGTCGAGTTGTTCCTCATTCAGCATCTCCGTGATGAGAAGGGACGAGTGGAACGGACGATCAACGACTATCGCAAGATCCACCGCCGGTGGTTCGCTCCGACCATTGGTAGACGCTTGCTCCGCACCATCGACCATGGCGACATGGACCGGCTGTTCGGTCGCATGCGTCGAGCTGGTCTGAGCCGCTCACAACTGAACCAAGCAAAGAGTCTCTACGCGCCCCTGTTTCGTTGGGCGCGAGTACGTCGGATCGTCACTCGTGACCCGATGGGCGACTTCCAGTTGCCCACCAGTCGTTACGTGTCGCGGGAGAAGACTCCGCCAGAGCCAGATGAGCTGTCGTTGCTGCTCAACTCGGCGAGCGAACTCGTACCCGAGATCGCGCCGCTCCTCGCTTTGGGCGCGGTAACCGGAATGCGGCGCGGAGAGCTGGTGGGTGTTCGCCGCTCGAGGGTGAAGTGGGAGGAACAACGGATCACCGTCGATGCAGCAGTCGACGAGGGTCGACGCGTGAAGGGAACCAAGACCCGCCGTGAACGGAGCCTCCACGTCGACGCCGACTCGCTTGAGATGCTGCGCCGTCACTGCCAGCAAATGGACCAACGAGCCGCCGAGTTCGGCGCCACCATCACCGACGACGCGTTTCTGTTCAGCCTCGCCGCCGATTGCAGCACAGCCATGCCACCCGACTTCGTCACCAAGCGCGTGGCAGTACTCAAGGACCATCTGGGTATCGCGGCGAAGAGGCCCGAGACCATCGAGCTTGAAGACGAGGCGCTGCGCTTGTTCCGCGAGCCGAGCAGCCGAACGCGCGATGGGATCACCGGACCGGCACCGAAGGGCGGGCTGTCCTACCGAGAGATCGGACGTCGGCTCGGTCGAAGCGAACGGTGGGTAGCGCTCGCGATTAAGTCCGCTGAGCGACGCGAGGGGGCATCGGCGCGGGGGCTGGCGCTCGACTTCGACGGTTCCATTCTCGCCCTTCGCAAGTTCACCTCGAGCGAGTTACTCGACAGCGGTTTCAACATCAGCATGGTCGCCCAACGACAGGGCCACGGTCCCGGTGTTCTTGTGAAGCACTACTCGAAGGCCCGAAGGTCCGCTGATCGGAGCGCCGCCGAACACCTTGGCCGCGTTGTCCACGCCCAGAAGGCGCGGTTGCCGTAGCGAGAAGCGTTCGGCGGACGAGGGTTCGAGTCCCTCCAGCTCCACCCGGTTGAAGGCGCGTTTGTGCAGTCAGACTCGGCTCTTCCGTGGCCGCCCATCCAAAAGAGCACGAAAAGAGCACAAGAAGTTCCGCTTTGGCGCCCTTGACAACCCTTAACAGCGCTGTGCGTCTCGGTAGATGCTTGTCGTTGCGGTCCGGTAGTTGTGCGACGTCAGCGGGCGCGGTTCCGGTTGCTGGTCGACAGTGCCTCCGGTAGTCGGGTGAGCCCGGAGGGTCGAGGCGCGCATCGTGGAGTTGCCGGTCGAGCATCCGGGTTGCGGGCGCGTGAAGGGGTCGATCCGGTGCCGGGCCACAGTTCGATCCATCGCTATCTGATCCGTCACGGGCTGATCACCCCGCAGTCGCGCAAGCGGAAGAAGGCCGACTACAAGCGTTGGGAACGGCGTCGCCTCACGCCTGCCCAAGCGTGGTGCCTCAGTCTTGGAACGCCCATCGGCGTACACCGTCCGCTAACGAACGAACGCTTCCCACCTCGTTGGGGCGACTCGTACGACTGCTCATATGGCGTTCGCACCCGCCGATACAGATCGGAATGACTGCACCGCCACGCTGGCCGCCTCCGATGGTCGATGGCGGCGAACCGCATTCACTGCCGCTTCATGAGCAGATTGACGCGTACCTGCTCGGCAAGTTGGTGCTTGCTGACAAGGTCGCCACCCGGTGCGGCAACGCGGAGCGGCAATCGCGGATGCGACGGGCAGTCGCGACGTTCACGTCCCAGCTCGGCGTCGCGTCGGTCGAAGCGGCCTTCATCGACCTGCAGCAGCGGTCGCTCGCATGGGATCGCATGGAACGCACGCTGATCCTTGTCGACCTGTGGGAGATGCAGCCCTTCAGCCCATACGACATTGACGTATCCAAGGATGACAAGCGTTCGGCGCTCCGCGAGCTCGCCAACGCGATCGACGCCGGAGGAGCGATCGGCCAGATCGAGCGCGCTGTACGAGAACTGAACAATCGTGCGAGGATTCGCACCACAGCCAAGGTCGGAGGCGCTGTCGTGTTGGGCGCCGTTGCGCTCGGTGCGACGGGCTTCGCTGCCGCACCATTCATCGGAACCGCCCTCGGCGGCGCGATGGGACTTTCGGGAGCCGCTGCAACGAGCGCCGGCCTCGCAACTCTCGGCGGGGGTGCGCTGGCCGCCGGCGGTGCCGGGATGGCTGGAGGGACGCTCTTGGTGACCGGCGCGGCCGCGGCGTCGGGAGGGCTCATCGTCGGTGGAGGCACGGCGCTCTTTCAGCTGGGTTCGCGTCAGGCCCAACAGGAACTCAGGAAGATGGAGGTCAAGTTCAAGGTCGCGCTTTTCCAGACCCACGCAGAGATTCGCGTCGCGCAACAGTTCGCCACACGGCTGCATGGCGAGATCGAGACACTGCCGCGAACGCCTCGACGAGGAGCGGCAGTACAGCGAACGCAGATCGAAACGGATCACCTCGCTCGAGAAGCTGCTCAAACAGTTCGTGAAGTCCGAGCTGTGGATGAACAATGAACTCGCGGCGGACGCATGAGCGTCGTCGACATCGAACTCGTCCTCGCGTCCGCATCCACCGAGCTCGCGGCAATGAGCGGCGAACTCGACCGCATCAGCGCCGACGCCCGCAAGCAGGACGCGCTGGCTGGACGAGCTCGAACGCCTACTTGGCGTCACGACCGACCTGAGCGGGAAGGCCCGTGCGCTCGACACCCGACCGCCGAGCCCTGCTCCTAGCGATGACTGGGGCGACATCGTCAAGGCCGCACAGGCCCGGCTCGTGGAGCACGGGATCGACCCCGGTGCGGCGCGCCTCGAACGGCTGATGGACCCGGCCGACCTCGCTGCCATTCGCCGGTCGAGCCTGCACACTCGACCGTTCACCTGCAAGCTCGATTTCGCCGACCTGGCGATCGTGACCCTCGCTGGCCTTGTCGCTGCTGCCGTCGACGCCACGATCGTCAAGATCCCCAAAACGATGACGTACCACGACCTCAAGCAGGCGGGCTCTCCGCTAACCACCTGGCTGCGAGATCGCGCAATCCCGTACGACAACGCTCTCGCAGACCTTGCAAAGGTTCCGTACGACTCCCTCAACATCGACCAGCCTGACTTGCGGCTCGCTCCTCGGACCCATCGTGCCGACACCTTCGGCCACGACCCGCTGGTCGGACTCGTCTTCGGCACGATTGACATCCTTCGTGGCACATCAACCGGCGTGACCCGCGACGGTGTCATGTTCGTGCGGGACATCGCCGACCCGACGACGACCAACCCGCTGGTCGCCGTCGTGATAGAGCTCTCACACTTGCTTTCAGACGTCTTCACCTCCTCCGGACTTCCTCTGCCCGGGTGGTCGTTCCTGAGGCTCATCAACGCGGGATCGATCGACGGCCAGACCGTGTCCAACCTTGCTCGGCAGATGTACCTGCGCGGCTACGACAGCTGGCACCTGCTCACGATGAGCACCAGCGTTGCGGCCGGTGAGTTGGTGCTGCGGTCTGGGTGGGCACTGCGGGCCGCGCTCGACACGAAGTGGCGGAATCGCTGCAACGAGGAATCCAGGCTCGCTGGGACCAGCCGCCTCGGTGCCCACCCCCGCTTCCTCACGATGGCACTCATCACCCACGGCATCGCGACGCTCGCCAACGCCGGAAAGATCGCCGCCTACAACGGCAACCCCCTTGCGTGGAACGCGCCACAGTGGGCTGCGTTCGCAAGGCTCGTCACCAAGTGGTGGCGGAGTCAACAGCGGTCCCCAGTCGATGCCATTCTCAGCCGTGCCGACATCAACCTCGAAGGCTTGCTCACCGGTTGGCCGGCGCCAACGTGACCTGAATTCCGAGCGTTCGGCGGCCGCGATGAGGTCGGCCAGGCCCTCGACGCGACCCGCGATCGATGTGATCGTCGGGTCTCTGCGTACGGCGACGACGCGGTGGCGCCGGTAGCGGACGGCAGACACGTGAAGCCCTGACCAGAGATGACGTCGGATCAGGCGCACCGCCGCTCGGGACGGAGCCGGGCTGGAGGAAGACATGTGTCGCGGAGCCCGGGCGACGGCCGGCCGCTCAGTCGTACGATCTGGACATGGTCAGCCAGCTATGGGAATGGTTCAACGCGGACCGTTGGATCGCCGTCGTTGGATTCGCGATCCGCGCTGTCTCGTTCAGTCGCGGCTCGCGGAGCATCGCTGCGCACAGCTCGTCGTCGGCCCGACCTAGAACTACTCGCGTCGCACCGTGCCGCTGCCTCGCTTCCTCCATGACGATGCGGCCGCGCATCTCGCCGCTCGCGCCGCCGTGCTCGGCCGCCCACTCGAGCTGACCGACTACGTGTTCGGCGGGCGGCGGACGGGACCGCTCAACCGCGACAGCATGCACCCCGCGTGCGGAAGCCTGGCCGGTTGACCGCCAGCCTGCCTCCCGCGCTTCGTACCCACGATCTCCGCCACACTTGTGCATCGTTGCGGATCGAGCTCGGCGCGCGCATCCGAAGGCCATCCAGGAGCGGCTCGGTCAGAGCGACACAGGCGCGACCCCGAACGTGTACGGGCACCCGTTCCCGTCGCTCCCGAAGACGCTCACGGAACGCCTCGACGAGTCCACAAGGCCGCCCACCGCTGTCCGCGCCCTCGGTTCACACCGCGAATCGCTCGCAAAAGAGTACAAAAGAGCACGAAACGGGGGTCTACAGAGGTGAACGGAGGGCCCCGTCGGACAGATGAAACCGCAGGTCAGACCCGGTTTTCGGCCCCTGACCTCGGCGGATGAATGTCTCGACGAGTGCGTTCGATTCCCGCCAGTCCGAGCATCTCCGGCTCCACTCACTGTGTCCGGTCCGCGTTTGCGCGGAACACATTCACATCTGTCGAATGCCCCACAGCTCGTCCTCGACGCCGCCTACCGCGCCCACCCCGAACGCTTCCGCCGCCCACCCAGCGCGCCCCGCATCCCCACCGCAACATGGATCAACCCACCCCAGGAGACGCCACTGACCGCCCAAACCGACCGACCAACCGGTGTCTCACCAACGCTGACAGGTTCCGGCGAGCAATGCGATGTCACACCCCCTTCGTAAGGTCGTCTTGTGGCCACGGAACCAAAGAATCCCGCAGAGGACGCCGCGTTCATCCTCTCGCTTCGCGCGATGGAATCGTGGCTCGAGGAGCGCGGCTGGGACGCTCTGCCACTCGTGCTCGTCCTTCTCCCGAACAGCGAGGACGCGACACCTCCGACAAGCGACGAACGGGTCGAGCTCCTCGAGTTTGCGATAATCGGCGAGGGCGAGCCGTACGAGATCCTTGCAGAGGCGAGCGAGCCAGATGCTTTGGCGACAGTCGTTGCCACAGAGGCTTGGACATGGCCGGACGATCTGCCAGAGGAAGAGCGAGTCGGACGACCGTCCGAACATCCCCGGCGTGTCGAGGTCCGCTCGGTGATTGCGGTCACGCGCGCGGGAACAATCGTCACCGCCATGCGCCCAAGGGGAGGCGAGCCCGTTGTCGAGTTTGACGGAGGGGGTCCGCTCGTCGAGGCGATGCGGCAGGCCATGACCAGGACCGAGTGACAAGCGTGACCTTCATCATCAATGACGCTCGTGCGTACATCGCGCAGGTCCGGTGGCAGTTCGCCAAGACGATGCCTCAATGGCCACACGAGTACACGGTCCGCGAGTGGCGGCCGGACCTGAATCGGGAGTTTGCCGCGTTCGTGGATCTGATCAGAACCGAGGGCATCGCAAAGCCTTGGCCGCGGGACTCCGCTACGCCCCGGTACCACCATCCCTATCTCGAGGTCGATGGGTGGGAGTACTGGAGCATGGGCGCACCGATTCCGGAGACGACGGTGATCAATCGAGCCCGGCCCAGCTGATACGAGCAGGCCAGATGAAGCAACTCTCGCGCAAGGCTTGGTAGACAGGCCACGTGCATGTACGGACTGAATCCGACCCGTGGCAGGACTTCGCTCTTGTGGTCGCCGCGTCGATATACGCCGCCGAAGCGCATCGAAACGACTTACGGAAGAAGACCCTGATTCCGTACTTGGCACACCTGTGGTCGGCCGCGGCTCTGGTGTTGGAATACGGAGGCGACGACCAGCAGGTGGCTGCGGCGTTGTTGCACGACGTGGTCGAGGACCACGGCGGCACCGCTCGTTTGGCAGATGTTCGCTTGAAGTTCGGCGATGCCGTGGCGGACCTCGTGGCTGGGTTGTCCGACAGCATGGTCGACGCGACGGCTGGCGAGCAGAAGCCGCCATGGCGGGAACGCAAGACGGAGTATCTCCGCCATCTCGATGGGGCCGACGAGCGGGTGGCACTCGTGTCCGCGTGCGACAAACTCCACAACGCCCGCTGCATACTCGCCGACCTCTGGGTCGTCGGCGACGAAGTGTGGCAGCGATTCAACGCTTCGGATCCCGAAGATCAACTCTGGTACTACGACGGCTTGGTCCACGCACTCCGGGGGAAGGTGCCAGCGCCGCTCGGTGACGAGCTGACTCGCACCGTCGAGGCCATCCGCGCGCTGGTCCACTCTGCCGAAGGACGGCCGTCAGCGTGAACGCGTGCGCGGGAAGCGTCAGCCGGGATATGCAGCCAGATGCAGGAGCTCGGAGTCCCAGCGAAGACCGACGCCCACGACGCCGCCGCTGAGAGAGAGCTCGTTGCCGAGGCCGATGCCGGGCCGCTCATCAAGCTCGGCCGCTTCGATGCGAGCTATGAACGCCTCGATGTCGTCGCGTGTCGGCACGGACTCGGGCTCACCGGTGGCGTCGACGAGGTACCCGGCGGTCAATGCCGGTAGGTAGTCGGCGAGGGTCGACGGGCGATCAAAGATATCGACACCGACAACTCGTCCTCCTACCGCGAATGCAACACCAACCTGGTTCGCCATCGGTTCCACATGCTGCACGGTCTCCTCCACGTCCACGGGAAGAGCTTCGTAGACCGCTTCGAGCGCGTCGGTCGGTGACTGCGCGTCGGCCCGAACCGAGTGTCTCGACACCTCTTCCCAAACGAGGGCTTGGTCGGCGCGCCGTTCGAAACCTTCGATGTTGCGGAGGCTCCTGATCTTTGCCCGCGGAACGAACCGGGGCTGTGGTGGCGCGAGTGCGTCATCGGCTGCTCAGCACCCCAGCGCCCAGCTTCGACACATGACACGGGGACGGTCGTTGCCAAACCTGGCGGGCACAGGACGGTGACGTTCACCACGCGGTTCTGACGGCCACCGACGAGCAGCTCTCCCTCGACGAGAAGCACCGGCAGGCTGGCGTGGGTTTCGATGACCAACGACGGGACCGCGCCGCCGTCGAGTTCGTGGATGACGGCCAAGCCGTCTGCAAGCGCCGTAGGACCCGACAGATAGGGCCGCTCGCCGACCACCGACGAGAGAAGCGGGAACAACGCGACTCCGCCCACGACGGTCGGTTCCTCGACCGTCAACTGCAACCTCTTCACTGTGACTCCTCACTCAGTTGTGCTTTCTCCGAGTATGCGGAGAGGGTGTGACAGTGAGAGGGGCCCGGCCGGCGTCGACGTGAGCTACACGTCCCACCACTCGCCGTCGGCATGCGTCGCGACGCGTTCGAGCAGGTCGACGTACCGGTGGCCGGCAAAGGTGTGGATGGGAACAACTCGGTCGGGGCTCATGGCCTTCGCCAGCCGCTGGAGGTCGGCGACGGAGGCGTGGCCCGACGTGTGATGGACCACAAGAGAAATGTCGTGCGCGCTGAGGAATGCCTGCAGCCGGGCGCCCGACGCGTCGTTGAGGTAGCCGGGCCACAGCGAGTACACGAGCCGTGCCCCGGTCAGGCAACCCGCCGAAACCAGCTTCTGCACTCCCGACATCGAGAAGCTGAGCACGAACCGGCTCGGTGTGCGAGCGAGCTCTTGCTCGAAGATCCGTCGGTCAGCCACCACTCGGACTCGATCGAATTCCTTCGCATGCTTCACCCGCACCCGCTGCCACTGGGGCACGTACACGCGGACCCTCGGCCAGTCGGCACCGGGTTGCGGGATGTTGGGATTGGCGGTCGCTCTGGCGATGCTCGCTGTGTAGAGGTCCATCACGAAGTCACGACCCGACCGGAGTGCGGCTCGGTACAGGGTCACGAGCCTGTCGATGTTCTGCGCGGAGTACGAGACCATCGCGATGCCAGGGGTCTGGCGGAACGTCGCGACACATTCGTCTTCGATGTCGCGCTCCGTCGCCATCGCCTCGGACGTGCTCGTGTCCGCGCGGATGTTGGTTCCCTCCGTGAGCAGGACGTCGACGTCGTTGGGCGGCTTCCGCAGGAGTTCTTCGAGGATCGCGCTCTTGCGGCCATGGCCTCGAATGTCGCCTGTGTAGAAGAGGGTCCGCCGTCCGGCGCGGACGACCAGCGAATACGCGTCGAAAGCGCTGTGGTCGTTGAGGAAGGGCGTGAGCTCGAACGGACCGACTCGGAACGTCTTTCGATGTGAGAGGTAGCTGGCCGCGTCGACCTTGAGCCCGGTTGTCCAGAACGCGGCCTCGCTCAGGATCCGGGCCGTCGCCTCGCCGATGAACAGCGGGATGGCGGGAGCTAGCTGTCCTGCGAGACCCCAGTGGTCCTGGTGCGAGTGTGTGATCACCACTCCGGCCAGCGACGGGTCACCACGCTCGAATCCGGCCACCGCCGGCAACGGCACGACTGCTGCGCGCTCGGCGGTGAGCGGCCGCCCGACATCCAGGACAAGCCGACTGCCTGCGGACTCGACTTCGACGCAACTCCCGCCGATCTCGTGTGCGCCGCGATGTATGCGCACCCTCATCGCGCGTTCAGCCGACATCGTTCGCAACGTACTGCCAGGCTGTGACAGTGACCGCCGGCCTGCCGACCGCAGCAGTGCAGGCTGACCGCTGTGCGGGGACCGTCCTCGCGGCGGCTGCGGGCGATGCTCTCGGCGCCGGTTACGAGTTCGGCCCCCCACTGTCGGCGGACACCGCAGTGGAGATGAAAGGCGGCGGCGCGTTCCAGTTTGCGCCGGGTGAGTGGACCGACGACACGCAGATGTCGGCCGCGGTGCTGACGCCGCTGGCGGCCGGCAACACGTCACTCGAGCTGATCGAGTCCGGGTTCCGCGCCTGGTTCGACAGCGGGCCGGCCGACGTCGGCAGCCAGACACGCGGCGTGTTGTCGAAGCCCGGTCCGTTGATCGAGGCCGCGGCGTCATACCAAGCGTCGGATCGAGACGCCGCCGGGAACGGCAGCCTGATGCGGACGGGACCGGTCGCTCTCGCCCACCTCGGCGATCGACCTGCGATCGCCTCCCTCGCCGCTGACGTGTCCGCGCTCACCCACCCCCATGCCGACTGCCAGGACGCGTGCGTCCTGTGGTCGCTCGCCGTCGACACCGCAATACGGACCGCTCCACCGGATGCACCTTTCGACTGGGTGCACGCCGTGCGACAAGGCCTCGACCTTGTTCCTGACGATCGGCAAGCCCGATGGTCCGACCTCATCGACGAAGCAGTCGCCGATCCGCCCATCGCCTTCGAGAACAACGGGTGGGTCGTCCACGCGTTCCAAGCCGCGCTCTCGGCCATCGTCCACACCCCTGTCCCTGACCGCGAGCCGTGCCGCCACCTTCAGCACTCACTGGAGACAGCAGTCCGCTGCGGTGGCGACACCGACACCGTGGCCGCCATCGCCGGCAGCCTCCTCGGGGCTCGGTGGGGCGCAACCGCCATCCCGTTGTCCTGGCGCCGCGTGTTGCACGGCCGGCGCACCTACCGCGAACCACCTCTTCGGGTCGCCGACGTCGACGCGATGGCCCGTCTCGCGGCGCGAGGCGGCAAGCCCGACAGCCAAGGGTGGCCGGGGGTCGAGCGGCTGATCCCGTACTACACGGTCAATTATGGCGACACGCCCCTGCGTGCCGAACTCGCACACGTCATGTTCGGCAACGCCGCCGCACTCGGTGCCGCCCTCGACGACGACGTCGAGGTCGTCTACTCGTTGTGCCGCATGGGCACTGCCGACGTCCCATCGGATCGCGACCACCACGTCATCGGTCTGTTGGACACCGATCGCGACGACAATCCCAATCTCGCCTTTGTGCTCTCTGACCTGGCCGACGCCCTCGAGCGCGACGTCGCCGCCGGACGCTTTTCCTTCGTGCACTGCGTGGCCGCCCAGAATCGAACGCCGGCCGTCGCGGCCGCGTGATCTCGTACTCGGCACGGGAGCGGCCCCAAAGGACGCGCTGTCCGAAGCGGCCGAGGCATTCGGCGAAACACCACAACCGTTCCTCGTCGACGCCGTCACTCGCCTGCGTTGATCGCCAGCGGCACCGGCTCTTGCCCTGACAAGATCTCACCGTGCCTCCGCCGTCGCGGTATGCCCGTTGTGTGCGAGCCAAGATCATCTGGACTCCCCCGTTGCCCTGCCGGGCGGCGCATGGCAATTCATCTGTAGGGGACCACACGATCTCTACGTCTTCGAGGTCACGACCGACAACGAGCTCGCGTCGTACCCGTCGGGTCTGGCCGCCGATCTCGGCCTGTGCGACGGCCTGCCGCAATGCGTTCAGGATCCGAAGACGTTCGGGGAGTACGGGATTGTCGAGTACCGCTACGGCACCGCGCACCCGAACCAATATCGCCAGCTCGTCGACACGTACGGACACCGCGCGATCGCTGCCGAAGGCGTACACCGCCTCGGCCTTCATCGCCGGCGTCCTCGGCCGGCTCGCCGCACAAGGCGCCCTGAAGCTGAGCTTCGGCGAGGCGACGGGCTACTGGGACTACAACGACACCGTTTCCTACTGGGCGCAACCCGGCGTCGACGAGCCGACGTCGCGCTTGACGTGGGCCGAGTTTGCGGCGGACAAGGGCATCGACCCGCCTCGGTGGCCCCTGCTTCAGCGAACCTAGAGCCCGGACGACGGGTCGTCGCGCCCGTGCGGCCACAACCTGTCCTGGAGTCCCGTCGCCCGCGCGACCGGTCGGCTCACTGCTTGGGCGACGGCCGCCTCGGTCCCAACCACGATGAGGCGCCGGCGCGTTCGAGTAATACCCGTGTACAGGAGCTCACGAGTCAGTACGCGGCGAGCTCTCGTCGGGCAGTAGAAGCGCCACCTCGTCGAACTGCGAACCCTGGGCCTTGTGCACGGTCATGGCGTACACGGTGTCCACGGCGGTGAGACGGTGGAGACTGAGCTCGACGAGCTCGCCACGGCGCTCGAACACCGCCCGCAATCCCGACCCGTCAGCGGCTGTGACCACCACGCCTGTGTCGCCGTTGTAGAGCCGCAGCCCGTAGTCGTTCTCGGTGAAGAGAAGGGGCTGCCCCGCATACCACCCAGTGGTCGGAGCGAAGCCGTCGACTCCTTCTGCCAACCAGCGCTCGATCGTTGCCGTCCATGTCGAAACGCCGTACGACCCGCGCCGGTGCGCGCACAGCAAGCGAAAGCGGCCGAGCGCGTCGAGGGCTGCACGTCCATCGCCCACCGACGCCGCGCCCGCGAGCGCCGAGCCCGCTGCCACTACCGCATCGCGGACCGGGGCAAGATCAACACCGTCTTCCAGCCACACGACGTCGTCGTGTCCCGACCGCAGCACCTCGAGTGTCGCCGCCGCGTCACCATCGCGCACGGCCTGAGCCAGCGGCGCGATGGCGCCTCCGAACCGGTAGGTATGGCGGAGCACAACGATCGACCCGGCGACCGGGCCCGCCGCCCCGTCAGAAGCGGGACCGACCACATCACCGAGCACCGCGCCGGCTTCGACCGACGCGAGCTGCTCGGGATCGCCGACGAGCAGGAGGCGAGCCGTCGGCCGCACGGCTTCCAGCAACCGGGCCATGAGCGACAGCGACACCATCGACGTCTCGTCGACGACGACCACCTGGAAGGGCAACCGGTTGTTGCGGTCGTGGCGGAAGCGAGTATGGCTGCCCGGCTTCCAGCCGAGTAACCGGTGCAATGTTGACGCGGACAACGACAGCAGCCATTCCCGCAGGTCGCCTGCGTCGAACAGCCGGCTCGCCTCGGCATGCACAGCCTCCTCGAGGCGGGCGGCGGCCTTGCCCGTCGGCGCCGCCATCGCGACGAGCGGCGGCGGCGAGTCGGCCGCGAGGGCCTGGTCGTAGAGCAGCGCAAGGATCCGGGCGACCGTGGTCGTCTTTCCGGTTCCGGGGCCGCCGGCGACGACGCCCAGGTGACCTCGAATCGCGACAGCGGCTGCCCGTCGCTGCTCGGCGTCGTCCGCGAACAAGCGCGCCAATCCGTCTTCCAACGTCGCGTCATCGATCTCCTCGACCGAACGTGCCGCCCGGTCGAGGAGGTCGTCGCCGACCTGACCCTCCTCCCGCCAGTACCGATCGAGGTAGAGCCGGCTGCCGTCCAGCCGCAGCGGTGCGACTTCGGCCGCAGAACCAGCAACGACGAGCCCGCTCGCCGCCACCGCGTCGAGCCATTCGTCGACCCCGGGCCACGGCAACGACTGGCACGTCGAGCGGCGCATCTCCTTCGACGATGACGCGGTCGCGGACGGCGGTGAGATCGGTGCACGTGTGGCCGAGGCGCGGACTGCGCACCGCGAGCGCCACCGCCAGCAGCACGCGGTCGTCGCGCTCGCCCGCGAGCTCGCCGAGCCGTCGGGCGACATGGACGTCCGCGGCGTGAAACACGCCGGCTTCGTTGAACACCCGCAACAGACCGTCCGCCGAACGGACGATGCGGGCGTCGAACTCGTCGACCTCGTCGTTGTCGTCGGTGTCGACCGGAACTTCGACGACGCTCATGCCGGCACGAGCCCCGTGTCGAACAGAGCGCTCATCGCTTCTACGAGGCTTTCGGGCGGTCGCCACGCGAACACGCCGCACGGCCGGCCGTCCACCACGGGCGTGTCGGGACCGATCATCCCCCGAATGAAGAGGTACAACACGCCGGCGAGGTGGCGCTGGGGTGTGTAGTCGGGCACCCGCCAGCGCAGGTAACGGTGGAGGGCGACGGTGTACAGCAGCGCCTGCAGCGGATAGTGCGACCGGTGCATCGCCTCGACGAGTGCATCGGGCCGGTAGTGCCACGCGGTCAGCGGCTCGTCGCGGGGCGCCAGCCAGTTGGTCTTGTAGTCGACCACCGCGTAGCGGCCCTCGTTCGTGCGCAGCACGAGGTCGAGGCTGCCGGTCAGGTAACCGCGCACCTCGTGACGCAACACCGGTTCGCGCAGCCGCGCCGCATAGGTTCGCATTGGATCACCCGCGGTGAGATGCTCCTCCAGCACCGCCGCGAGCGACGCCAGTTCAAGCGTGCCCAACGGAGTGTCGCCGCCGACCAGTGGCAGCTCGAAGGAGAGCTCATCGACCCGGTCCGCCCGGCCGATGTCGCCCAGACGCACGTCGCCGAGTAACGGACCAAGCGGCGTCTCCAACGCGGCGCGCAGCCCACGCACGAACACAGCGGCGTCGCCCACGTCGACTGCCCACCGAGCCGATTGCGCCGTGAACGCCTCCGACAGTGCAGCGTCGAGGTCATGTGACGCGAAGTCGCAGCGCTCGAGTACGCCGTGGACGAATGTGCCGACGTCGGCTCCGGCGGGCATGGCGGCCAGCGGTAGCGGAACGGATCGCAACTCATCGTCAGCCGGCGCGGGTAGCAGCGGCGGAGCAACCTCGTCGGTGACCACCGGCTCCTCGTCCTCACTCGCCACTCTGGCCTCGTGCGCGTCGTAGGTGAGCGCGGAGAACGATGTGCGTCGCCACAGGTCATCGAGCGAACGATCGAAGGTGCTCACCGACAGTTCCCCCGCCGTACGCGCCTCGCCCGTCCATCGAGTGCCGTCGCCGCCGTCGACCCGCTCAACGCTCACACATCCGGGCGCGGTCTCGTTGAACGCTTCAAACCGGTCGACGGCTTCATCGTCCTCGGGTGGAGCGTCACCCTGCCACGCCACGTCGCCGTGCTCGTCGCGGAAGAACAGCAGCCGGCACAGGCTCGAGTCGCGGCTGTCCCACGTCGCGGCCCACCACGCCACCGCTTGATACTTGGCCCGAGTCAGCGCGACGTACGCCAGTCGCAGCTCCTCGCCCCGAGCCTCGACTCGGTGCTGCGTCCGCGACCACGGGTCTCTGCTCACGTCGATCGTACGCCGGTCTCCCTCGTCCGAATCGTGGAAGACGGGCGGGTCCTTGTCGTCGATCCAGCCCGGGTGCCACAGATACGGGCAGTACACCACCGGGAACTCGAGGCCCTTGCTCCGGTAGATAGTCAGGACCTGGACGGCCTCAGCGTCGGACTCGAGCCGGCGGGTCCGGTCCTCGCTGCCCTCCTCCGGCGCGTCGTCGATGCGGGCGCGGAGCCATGCTGCCAGCGCGGTCGACGCCGAGCTGTTCGGCCATGACCTCGCCGTGCAGGAGTTGGGCCACGTGTGCGAGATCGGTGAGGTGGCGTTCGCCATCGGGGAGCGCCAGTACGCGGCGGGTGAGCTGCTCGCGCCTCGACACCGTCTCGTAGACGGCGGCTACCCCGCGCCGGCGCAGCACCGCCGCCCAGCGGTGCATCCGAGCGTGGAGGTCCTCCCACTCGGCGTCGGACGCCGTCGCCACCCGGGCGGGCGACCACCCGACGAAGGCGGTCAACGCCAGCGCCCGGACCGGATTCGAGGCGGCGGGCCGTTCGAGCGCTTGCAGCAGGCGCAGCCACTCGCCAGCGGCGCGGGTTTCGAACACACTGCCCCCGCCGGCAAGCACCGCGGGCACACCCACGATCTGTAGTGCGTCGCGCACCGACCGGGCGTCCTCGTTGCGTGATACGAGCACGGCGACGTCGCCGGGGCGAATCGGGGTCGACCCGTCCGGCAGTTCATACACAGCGTCCGACGAGAGCAGCCGGACAATGTCGCCCGCGACGTCATCGGCGACCACTGTCCGGGCACCCGCCGCGCTCAGGAATCCCTTCGCGGTAAGCCGGACCAGCCCGTCGCTGCGGCGCAGCACCCGCACCCGTAGCGGCGAGTCGACCGGCGCGTCCCGCAGCCGCCGCGCCGGTCCCGACGCGGCCCGCACCACGCGGTAGGTGATGCCCTCGTGGCCGAGGTGAGCCCCGTCGAACAGGCCGTCGTAGGCGTCGATCAGGGCCTGGTCGCTGCGGTGGTTGACGCCCAGCGTCGCCTGCTCTCCCGCTGCCGCGACGGCGTCGAGGTACGCGTACACGTCGGCGCCCCGGAAGGCATAGATGGCCTGCTTGGGGTCCCCGATGAGCACGAGCGTCGACGCGGTTCCGCCCTCCACGAACGCCCGCCGCAGGATGTCCCACTGGATCGGGTCAGTGTCCTGGAACTCGTCGACAAGCGCGACGCGGTAGCGCTCCCGCAACCGCTGGCACGCCAGTTCGCCGCGAGTCTCGTCCTCCAGCGTGGACTGCAGGCGAGTGAGGAGATCGTCGAAGGTCAGCAGACCCCACAGCCGTCGCCGGCGCTCGACCTCGGCGCGGACGCGTTCGGCGAATTGTCGACGCAGGTCTTCGGGATCACCGTCGAACGACACCAGCGCGGCGTCACTGTTTGCGACAACCCTCTTCGCGATTCGCCGGGCTTCGTCGATGGTGAACCGTGGATCGCCGGACGACGCGAACTTGCGGAGGTAGAAGTCGGTGACGACGTCGTCGATCAGCTCGGTCGACTCCTCGACGAATGTGGCGTCGGGGTCAGCGTCACCCGTCACGCCGAGTCCGCGCAGCACCCGCTGGCAGAAGGCGTGGGTGGTGTCAATGGTGGCTGCGTCGAAGCCCGCGAGCGCGTCCCGCAGCCGGTTCCGCCGCCTGCGGACTTGGTCCTCCGCTGCGTCGGCGAGCAGAACGAGCACGTCGTCGCCGGGGTCGGGATCGACGCCCGTCAGCGCCGCGGTGAGTCCCCGCTCCGCGGACAGCAACCGTTCGCGCACGCGCTGGCGCAACTCGCCGGTCGCCATGCGGGTGAACGTGACCAGCAGCATCTGATCGAGGGTCACCACGCCCTCGGCCACGTAGCGCGTCGCCAGCGCGGCGATCGTGAAGGTCTTGCCCGTGCCGGCGCTGGCCTCGAGCACGACCACACCCGACGGCAGCGGGCCGCACACGTCGAACGGCCGCGGCTCCGGGCTCGACGTCACCGGTCCTCCACCTGCTCGACCGCCAACGGCCCGTCCCAGAGTCGCTGGGCGTTTCGCTTGAACGATCCGTCGAGATCGTCGAAGGGGACCTCACCTCCGAGGACGAGGACGTGTTCCGGGTCGCGGCCCTCGCCGTCGAATCGCCCCGATGCCCATTCGTGCTCGGCGGCGACGAACCCGTTTCTTCCCGCGGCGTCGGCCGCGGCGTAAGCGGCGGAGCTCGCGCAGTACAGCGGCAGCGGCAGGCGCATCCCCTCGTCGTAGAGGGAGACGAGATCGTGCAGATGCCCACGGACGTCGGCGCCGGCAAGCAAGCTGAAACGCGACACCGTCACCGTCTTGCGCCAGGCCTCCGAGCGTGCCCGTCCTACCGTCACGGCGTCGAATGGCGACTCGGTCGTATTTCCGTTGAGAGCGAGGAACCGGACCCACGCCGCAAGGCGGTGCTTGGCCCCGACCCGGCTGTAGGTCGCGGCGACGGCGACCCTGCCCACGACGCCCGGCACGGTGCCAACCAGGAGCCGGCCGTCGTCGAGCGCGACCGAGACCTCGACGGAGTCGACGTCGTTACCACCGGTGGCGGCGCGAGTTGCGGCGACTATGGCGTCGACGGTTCGCGGTGACGTCGTCGAGCACTCGGTCTGCCAGCTTGCCGGGAGGCAGCTCGCCCCTGGCTCGCGCCGCGGTCACGCACGCCTCGGACGATGCGCCGGAAAGCCGGGCCGCTCAGGACGCGGTCGCCCACTCCCCACCGCCCGAGACCATCGAGTTCGACGGAGATGGCGTCGTCGAGCTCCTCGACGAAGTCCGCGAGCGACACCCCGAGGCGCTGGCGCAGGAACGCCTTGACCGGGTGCTGCACGAAGCGGATGAGCGAGTCGAGCTCGAGTACGGGCTCCGGCGTTGGGGGCGGCAGCGGACCGGCGAGGAAACTCGGCGTCGGCGATTCGATCGCGAAGCAGCGCCTGGGCACCGTCGAAGCTGACTGGCGTCGAAGCTCCATGGCTCGTCGATGCCGAGCTCGCCCGGACGCAAAGTTGCGGGGATCGAAGGGTTGCAGCGGGTGGTGCACGACGATGCGGTCACGGGCCGCCGTCCCGTCGTCCGATTCCACGCGCACTGTGGCGTCGACGAGGTCGAGCAGCTCGCCCACCGGCACGGCCGGCGGCAGCGGCGCGTTGGTCCGTTCGTCGTTCCCGCTGTAGGTGATGACGAGGCGGGCGGTTGCGGCGAGCACTGCGTCGAGGAGGAGCTGGCGGTCCTCACTGCGGCCGTCGCCGTCGCCGACCATCGGCTCGGCGGCGACGAGGTCGTCGCCGTCCCGCTCCGTCTTGCGGGGGAAGACGTCGTCGTCGAGGCCGAGGAGGACGACCACCCGGTGCGGCACCGAGCGCATGGGCACGAGCGTGCACACGGTGAGGTGGCCGGTGCGGAAGTTCGCCCGTGTCGGCCGCCCTCGCAGCCGGTCGGCGAGCAGCGTCCGCAGCTCGGCGAGTTCGAGTTCGACGTCGGGGGCGACGCCGTCGACAGACGCCTCGTCGACGAGGTCGTCGAGGAGGCGGTGGAGCTGCGCCGTCTGCCAAGTGTCCCGCTCCCACCATGAGGTCGAGCGAGCGCATGGCGTCGCCGATCGTGTCGGTCCACTGCGCCACGGTCATGGGTCCGCGCAGCGCGAGGACGGCGGCGTGGATGCGGTCGACGAGCTCTGCGAAGCGACCGGCGAGATCGATGGCACCGCTATCGGCGTCGTCGAGGGGAAGGACGCCGGCCACCAGTCGCTGGTCTTCCTCCGCCATCGCCACGCCGATAAGCACGCGGTCGAGGCCCGCCTTCCATGTGTTCAGCACCAACCGGTCGAGCTTGAACGGTGCGCGGTGGGGGCCGTCGAGCCCCCAGCGGATGCCGGTGTCGACGATCCACTCCTTGAGGCGGGCGAGGTCGTCGTCGTCGAGATTGAACCGGCGACGCACCGGGTCGCGCCCGGCGAAGTCGAGCACCTGGTAGCCGTCACGCGGGCATCGGCGAGCACGAGCAAGGCGGAGAGGGCACCGAGGACCGGATTCGTCTGGCGCAACGACCGGTCGGCCAGCCGCACCCGGAGATCGGTGCGGCTGGCGCGCGTCGTCACCGTCGTCGTCCGCGACGGCGCCGAAGGTTGCATGGATGAGTGGTGCGAACGTCTCGATGTCGGGACACATCACAATGACGTCGCGGGGCTCGAGCGTCGGGTCATCGGCCAGGAGGTGGAGGATCGCGTCGCGCACCACCTCGACCTGCCGGGCTCGGCCGTGGCAAGCGTGGACCTGGAGGCTGCGGTCGTACGGGTCGAGCGCCGCGTCCGGGATCGGCGATGGGTCGTCACGCACCGCCTTCTGGATCCGCTGCAGCAGCGTCGCCGGGGCGGGCTCGTCGAGCGGTCTAGCTTCGTCGAACGCACCTTCGTGACGCGGCTCTGTGATGACGATCTGCATCTCGTGCGCATCGCGACCCCATGAGCGCAACAGCGGATTCGTCGCCTGTCTTCAGATGCCTTCGTCCCACAGCGCCGCCGATGGATGCAGGAGATAGAGGTGCACATCGCGCCGCTCGGAGAGCGCTTGGAGCACATCGAGATAGCTCGACGGCAGGCGGGTCAACCCGAAGACCGAAAGCCGCTCGGGCAGATCCACCAACTCGGGTTCGGCCGCCGAGCCGCTCGCATGCCGTCTCCAAGCGCTCCGCCGGACTGTCGGTGCCGATCTCGGCCCGAAGCCGCCGCCACAACTCCGCCTGCCAGCGGCTCGCTTCGGACAGCGCGGCGCCTGACGCTGTGACGTCGTCGCCGCACGCCCACGCGCGGACCATCTGCGGGTCGGTGCACGGCGTAGCGGTCGAACAGGTCGGCCACGTGACGGGCGGTGCTGAACCGCCTCAACCGCCGAACCTCATCGGGCGTGCCGTCGGGCCCACACCGAGATGGCCGTTCACCGCAGCAACCACGACTCGCCGATGCAGCCGGTCGAGAACATCGAGCAGTGGCCACACCGCCCGCTCCGGGCGCCACGGGTCGCTGTCGCGGTCGATCCCGCATGCCGCGCCCATCGCGTCGCCGACCAGCCGACCCGGGAACGGGAAGTCGAGATTGGCGCACACGCCGTCGGCCGCCCCTGCTGCGACCGCTCGTGCCCGAGCCGGTGCGAGAGCCGCTGTGTCAGCCACCGTTCCACCCCACGGGTGGGCACCGACACCACCTCCGCCTGCAACGGATCCGGGAGCGGCTCGCTCAACGACTCCGCCAGCGCGTCGACGAGGACGTCGGCCCGTTCGGAGCGATGCAGGTACAACACCACCACCGATCCTTATGGCTCGCCCGTGTCGCATCCAGCCCTCGTACGCGCCGCCTTGCGACGACGCGGCGGTGGCGCGTACTCGTCGGTCAGGGCGACAGAGGTGGTGGGGAGGCTGACGTCGACGGTGGGGGCCACACCGCGGGCGGGTCTTCGTCATCTCCCCAGGTACGTCCGCTCACGGTTGCGAAGTGCGCTTCCGCCGCCGCGAGGCGACGTGCTCGCTTCCCGACAGGCTCAGGCTGTTCCGCACAGGCTCACCGTGCTTCCGGTCAGCAATAGCCCGAGGCTCGACGACCGCGACCTCATTGGCGTCGACGTCGTGCGCGAATTCGGCGGCTACAGCGGCCACGTCAATGGATTCAACGTCCACGCCCGCCGATCACTCCTCAACGCATGGCGCCGGAGGGACACCTCGTCGACACGTCGATGGACCTCGTCGACGGACGCCCCAACTAACTCCTGTGATGACCAGCGTTCCTCCACCACCGCGACCAGAGCAGGGGGATCACGAACGTCGAAGTCGGTGATCAGACGTTGGACCACTGCGTCACCGTGGCCAACCCGCACCGATGCGAGAGTGCGAAGGTCGCCTTCGGGGAGTAGGCCGAGATTCGAGACCTGGACGGGCAGGGCCGCAACGACATCAAGCACGAGGTGGCCACGCCCGGTTGGAACGAGCTCACGAGCCGTTCTCCACCGGTCGTTCAACTCACCTCGGTCAAATCGCCTGTTGATCAGGGATAAACCCACGGAAGCCTGGCGGTTCGAGAATCACCATCTGGGAGCTACCTGAACCCGGGCGACGATGTTGACGCCGATAGCGATGATCACGACGCCGAACACGTACGAGATCAGGGCATGAAGTATCACAGTGCGTCGGATCCTCCGATCGCGCAGTGAGGTGTCTGAGACCTGCTAGCACATGCCGATGATCTTGTCCGTGTCGGTGTCGAAGGTTGACGACGACGACTCGAGGGACGATCTTCCAGCGAACGCGGAGTGGTGGGTAGCGGGTCACCCCGCCCTCGCGCTGGTTGGCGTTACCGACGAGGGAGTGAAGTAGTGGTCGCAGGCCTTCTGGCCTCCTGTCACACGGAGCGCGCATGGAGAACACGAAAAAGCTCGTCGAAGTACTGAACGCTCATCGAACATTCGAGATCCCGCCCTACCAGCGCCCTTACGCTTGGGGGTCCCGCGAGATCCGTGATCTGCTCCAGGACCTGGGCGACCTGCCCGACGGCCAGGAGCACTTCACCGGGACCCTTGTGCTGCATCGCCGAGACAACGACACGGTTCATGTCGTCGACGGTCAGCAGCGCCTGGCAACAATCGTCATCTTGCTCGACAGGATTTGTCGGCGCCTTCGCACCGCCGACGATAGGGAGCGGGCGCTCGAGGTAGAAGCCCGAAGTCGTCTCGAGCGTGAGCCTCCCATCCTCAAGATGTTCGGCTCACTCGACGAGGAGCTGCGCGGGCGGGTACTGACAGACCACCCCGATGTCGGAACGCCGGACTCGTCCGGCGGTCGGCGACTCGTCGCCGCCCGCGAGCAGATAGACGCCGCCTTAGGCGATGAGGAGCTTCTCCCGGGGTCGGCGACACCCGATGGGCTGTCCGCTTGGGCCGAGACGATCCTCGATCGCTTGGTGTTCGCTGTCGTCACGGTCACTGACGCGTCGGAGGTCGGCGTGATCTTCGAGACGATGAACAATCGCGGCCGCGATCTGACGGAGCTCGAAAAGGTCAAGAACTTCCTCCTGTATGTCTCGTCGAGCGTGGCTGATGTCGACGACGCCCTGGACGACGAGATCAACACGGCGTGGGCGCGGATTTTCCGTGTACTGGCGCAGCACAACCTCGTCCGTCGAACTGCAGAGGACGAGTTCCTGCGCGCCCACTGGCTTGGAACGATGGATCCCGCCCCCCACCGCTGGCAGCAATCCACGAGCGTCCGGACGAAGTTCGCCCTCTCCAACTACCGCGAGGATCACCGCTCGCTGGCGAACCTCATCCGTACCTACGTGCAGTCCATGAGCGGTCTCATCACCGCGTTCGCGGAGGCCGAGGCGCCCGACGACCGGTCCTTCGCGGACGAACCTGAGGCAGATGAGACCCGCCGTTTGAGCAGGAAGCTTGCTCGCCTGGACGCGATGTCGACGTTCCGGCCGCTCTTGATGGTGGCTCGCCAACGGGCGCCGCTTCGGTACCCCGATCTAGTGCGGTTCTGCGAGTTCTACGCCTACCGGGTCTACCGCATCGCGGGCTGGCAGACGAGAAGCGGCCAAGCAACATTCGCTCAATCGGCAGTCCACCTATGGACGTCAGAGAATCCTGACGCAGTGTTCGACGAGGTAATCGACAACCTCGGTGTCGACCTCGTCACGAGGTGCCCACTCGAGCGCCTGAGATCGCACCTACTCGACCGCGCGGTGAACTGGTACGCGAGTCTCACAAAACTTCGGCACTTGCTGTTCGAATACGAGGAGGATCTTCTCCACGGTCGGCCCCTCCCCTTCGACTGGGACCGGGACGAGCACGGATACGCCCCTCGCACGGTGGAGCACATCCTTCCGCAGCAGCCAGCGAAGGACGGCTATGCCGGCTTCGACGGCCCGACCCGCGGCCAGCTTGTCAACGATCTGGGAAACCTGTGCCTGACCGCTGACAACTCGGCCCTGGGTAATCGGCCGTTCGCCTACAAACGCGAGCTCTATCGGCAGGGATTGGAGCAGGAACGTGAGTTGGCGGAAGTCGAAGACTGGACGCCGCAAACGCTGAGTGACCGGCGGCAGCGGCTCGTTGAGTTCGCGCTACGTCGGTGGACACTCGAAGGCGAAGCAGATATCAGCGCGGCCGACGTAGTGCCCGAGGAGTTGGATCAGGCCGACCTACCTGCGGAGTAGCAAGCGCTACGACACCGGCATCCAGTTACAACGCATCCATGGGGAACTCATCAATTCGGTCGCCGCAAGCCGACGTACTGTGGTCAGCCCACGACAAGCGATCCATGAGTGGCGCGGAGCACGCCCGGAAGTCTTGGCCCGCTTCGTCGCCGACGAGAACGTCACACGAATCGATCTTGTCGAGAACTTGCGCTCGGGAGCCCGCATCCTCGACCTCGGGAACAGGATGATGAGCGAACAGATGCCGCAGCTGCCAGCGATCGTCCCCTCGACCTGACGACGAAGCCGGCGCCAACCATGGCGGTGACTCCCCAGCGTCGGGTTGACGCGAGCGACGCGGCACGCTGGTTCCGCGGTGCCCACCTGCCGGCTGCCTTCATGCCGGGTTCACCCGACGACCCTGCGTCTCTTGACGCGAAGCGCGTCTGATGACGAGACGACCCCTACACCGAGTGGGCCGATCGAACCGAGGCCATCAAGCCCATTGCGCAGGAAGCCGCGAGAGCCCAACGCGAGGCGGCTGGGCTCGACCCGATGCGGTTGCCGCAGGCTGGGGGATCAGCGAGCACAGCAGACGGCCAGGACGCCGCTGAACAGCTCGAACTGGTCCACAAAGGCCACGTCGGCCGCCTGCCATGCCGTATCGAACGACAGCGACCACAGGTTGCGAAAGAGGCGAGTCCGTTCGCGCTGGGTACGGAGCGTGTGTTCCTCCCTCCTCCTAGTCGAAATGGTCGTTGCAGACACTGATCATTCAACCCCCCCCCCCCCCCGTGCACTAGTTGTTGCTGTGCCTGGGGGAGGGACGGCCTCACGCAACGGCGGCAGAGTGTCAACGTCGCTTGCACGGTCCGAGTCTCGTGGCGGATGCAGTGAACCGCGCCGGGTCTCGTGGATGCTCGTCAACCAAAGTCGCGGCAGACCGCAGGCGCCCCCAAGAAGAAGCTGCGATCACCCCGAAGCCGAGTAGACATGGATGCATTCCGTCACTCTTAGTGGCAGGGTTCACTGAAGGCTTCCTTGCCCCGCCCCCGGCGCGGCGCGTCACCGGTCTTGATGCCGCGCATGCGGCGGCCTGCACTCTTGGGCTAGCTCGGCCTCGGTCTGGCGCGCCCCACATTGGCTCACTTGACACGGACGCCGCGGAACCGATGAGGCTACAAGCGCGGTCGAACTGGGGGGCTCTATCGAGGGTGCACACTACGTCCATGGCTAAACGAATTGGTGTGGTGGCCGAGGACCGGGTCATGTTGACGGTGGTGTCGACCGTCGCACAGAAGCTCGGCGCCACTGCTGTTGGGACGACTACCCGCGATGCCTCAAGCTGGTCGCAACAGTTCGACGCGTTGGTCTACGACGAAGAGCAGGTCGGCGGCGACACGATCGAGTGGTTCGAAACGATTCCGTCAGTCCTCGTTGACCGGGAATCTCTACGCGAGTGGAAGAGCAATGAGCTTGAGGCCGACCTCGAGCGTCGCCTCTCGCACGCACTGCAACCCTGACGGCAAGCGTCGGGTCGGGATTGTCTGTCCGGCGATCTCGGCATCGGAGAGCCACTACGGACGGCTGTCTACACCGAAGCATCGACCCACGAAACCCAGACCGGCTACACCGGGATGGTCACGGCGGTGTGCACCGTCGAGGCTCGCAACGGCTTGTTGCCAGTCGAGAACCACACGTGGCCGCCGGTCGGTTGACCGAAGGTACTCAGCTCCCGCAGCAGTTCTTGAACTTGAGTCCGCTACGGCACGCACAGGGCTCGTTCCGCCCCTGCTTGGCAACCCGGCGCGGCGGAAGGATGGGGGTCCCATCTGGGCGACGTTGGAGGGGCACAAATCCGATCGGACTTCCCGTTGTCTCGTGCAGAAACGTTGGGCTGAAGGGACTCTCTGGAAAGGCTGTCAGAGCGTCGAGCGTCTGACGGACGTCCTCCACGAAGTCGCTGCCGATCGACGCGAGCGCGATGTCGGCTTTCCACACGACCGGGTACTGGTACGCGGTAATGGTTACTGCCCCACGACCGACGATCATCCCGCCCGAGTGGTGGCGGGCTGCGTCGCTGACGCCGGACCCGGACGTGACGGCCGCTGTGGAGCTGAGGTTGTGATGGACAGCATCGCAAAGCTGCCCGTATCGCTCAACCGCCGCCCGCGCCGCAACATTGCCGCCGAGGCGATTGATCGACTCCATCACGTTCATCGGCTTGAGCACCTTGGCCGACGCCCCTTCGGCTCTGAGCATCTGTGCGTATGACTCGTTCGACGTCGCGAATCGGGCGCGAGCGATCGTTTTGAAGAACTCCTCGCCCGGTGGCAACCAGTTCTCGATCGTGACCTTCTGCTGGCATTCGCGTAGCGTCGAGTCGACATCGAGCACCTGGGCGTAGAGCTCGAGGGCGCTTCGCGCCACCGGGTAGAGGCCGAGGCCGTTGCCGGCCTGCGCCAGCTGCTCGAAGGCGTCGACGAGGTGGACCACCTTCATCTCCGTCCCGAACCGGTATGCGCCCGTGTGCATCGCACAGCTCTGATGGATGTGTTTGACCATCCTTGTTCGGTCCGGCCGCCGGGACTCGACATCGAGCTTGAAATCCGCTTCGGGCCACTCGACCGGCTTTGAGAGCCGACGCCGGAGAGGGTCACCGAGCTCTGTCAACGATGCAAGTACCGAGCTTGCGATGACCGCGGCGTCGCGACGTTGGCTAGCTGCATCGCTGTTGGTCCCATCCATGTCAGTCAGCCGCGCCGTGTTTGCGGGCGACCGCGGCAACGGCTACCCGGATGCGATCTGGCGCACGAGCCAGACCCTCGGTGATGGCCTCGGTGCTGTCCAAGGTCCTGAATGCCAGAAGCAGTTGGGCCCCGTCGGCAAACGGGCTCGCTGTCGTAGACGCTCTTCCCACCGTTGTCGTGGCTGGCGAGCACGGCGCCACGGTACTCGGGTGTGAGCATTCGTGACTCTGTGCCATGACGAGCATGATCACGCTTGGTCCGATTCGATGACCTTCGCCGACGCGGACGAGTTCGTGCGGGCTCATCCTCGAGAGCCCGTCCGCAGCGGGGGGGCGCGAGCACGTAGCCACCCTCGCCGCGTACATCGATGCCCGGCCCGAGTCGACGGCCGGCGTCGTTTCGGACCGGCCATCCGGGATGCGCGAAGTACAGGTGCACCCCGTCACCGGTACGGACGGCGAGGGTGGACGGCAGCTTGTCGTGCTGGTCGACCAGTTGGGACAGGGTTCGATCGCCGCCGCTGCGCCGATCGATGTCCACCACGACGAGCCCGCTGGCCTCGCCGGTGCGAATACCGATGTTGGCGTCCGGCCACCGGTTCCACCATTGCTCGATCGCGGCCCGATCAATGCTGGCTCCGTTGAGCCCGTTCACCAGTCGCGGGTGTTTGCCCGGTGCGCTGCAGTCGGGCTTGGAGCATGAGCAGCGGTCGGCGTGCGGTGTGTGACACGGCAGCACCGCCCATCCCCGTGCGGCGTAGCGCACCGCGGCGGAATGCAGGTCGACTCGTGCCGCCATCAATGTCAGTACCGGTCACGCGAACCCGTCGACCGCGCCACACGATCCGCCATCCCCACCTGAAGCAGCGCGAACGAACTCTCCGCGCTCCGCGCACGGACGCTCCCGGCCTCGCGCTCGAAGCCCACCTGAACTGCCGGCAACAAGTCGCCAACGACCACGGAACCGACGGATACACACTTGCAGGTGCCGCTTCGCAGCACCTGCGGTGAGCGCGCTCCCCCACCATCGGCGACCGGTACTCGGGCGTGCTCGTCAGCGTCACACCGCTCGGCGCGTCCCGCGCCCGAGGAGTCGCCGGCGCGGTCGCCGCCACAGTCAACTATCTCGATGGGCGCCGAGCGCCGCAGCGTGACAACGGTCGTTCACTTGAACCGGGCTCCGATCCAGTGCTCGAAGCAGCCGATCCGGTCGCGTACTACGCCGATTCTTCGGACTCGCCCGGCATGTGGACGGGCCGCGGCATCAACGGCATCCAGATACGCGGCACCGTTGGTCGCGACCAGCTGGCGCGCATGCTGTTGGGCCAAGACCCACGCACGGGACGCCAACTCGTCGCTCGCGCCCGACGCGTAACAGCGACAGCGCCGCGACCGCACACGCAACCGGACGAGCTTCTTTCATTGGCCGACGCGGCGCGCCAAGCCCACGTCGGGACCGGCTACCTGCGGCGCATGGCCCGAATTGGCGAGGCGGCCATGGTCCGGCGCACCGTCGAGGTGATGGCGGGCGCGCCTCTTACATTGCCGCCCGAGCATTGGCTCGCGGCGGAACGCACCGGAGTGCGCAATGGCTGGCGGGTGAACGCCAACGAGCTCGAGCGATTCATGTGCGGCCGTACGTCCCGTCCGGTCGTGATCGCCTACGACGTGACCTTCTCCGCTCCGAAGTCGGTGTCCGTGTTGTGGGCGGCCGGTGACGCGGACGTGCAAGCGGAGATCGTGCGGTCGGTCGACATCGCCGTGACCGCCGGAGTGGACTACCTCGAGCAGCACGCCTCGTACGTGCGCGTCAAAGGTCTGCGGTCGCCCGCCGACGGGATCCTGGCCGCGTCCTACCTGCACACAACATCGCGAGCGCTCGACCCGCAGCTACACCGTCACGTCATCATCGCCAACATGGCCGCGGGCGCGGACGGGAGTCTGCGCGCACTGGACGGCACCCCGTTGTTCGTCCACGCCAAGACGGCCGGTTACCTTGCCGCGGCCGAGCTGCGACATCAGCTCTCGAGCCGACTCGGCGTCGCGTGGCAACCAGTTGCCAACGGCACCGCTGACATCGCCGGCGTCCCCGACACCGCCATTGCCATGTTCTCCACGCGCGCCGCGGACATCAGCGAAGCAACATCCGCGGTCGGCCTGGATGGGCCCAAAGCCCGCCAAGTCGCCGCCTTCGCCACCCGCGCCGCCAAAGAGGACGCAACCGACCCCGTTGCACTCCGCGCCCGGTGGTTGGAGCAACTGGCTGCCATCGAATTCGACCAGACCGTGCTCGCCAAAGTCGTCGGCGTCGCGACGCCAACGGTCGTGGCAGACGATGAAGTTAAATCGCTGTTTCGCCACCTTGCATCGGCAGCGGGGGTGACCGAACAGGCCACGACCTTCGACCGGCGAGACGTGATCCAACAGGTTGCCGAATGGGCCGGCAACCGGTTGCCCGCACCACAGATCACTGACTTGGCCGACCAGTGGCTGGCGTCGCACCACGCGATCCGTCTCGCGCCCACACCAGCCGAGCGCATCCCCGCCGACCGCCGCGCCCGGGATCGTTGGCTGGCCGCTGGTGTGCGGTACACGACACCCGAAATGCTCGCCCTCGAAGCGTGGCTCGAGCAGGCCTTCGTGGCCGGACGGGATGCCGGCGTCGGCGTCGTCCCTGCTGCCATCACCGATGGCGTGCTCGCGAGCCGCCCGATCATGGGCCATGACCAAGCCGCCGTGGTGCGGGCGGTCACGTCGAGCGCGCATCTGGTGCAGTGCGTCGTCGGACCGGCGGGCACGGGCAAGACGTTCGCAATCGAGGCGGCCGCCCGCGCGTGGGAGGCAGCCGGCTATGACGTGCTCGGTGCCGCGGTGGGCGGCACCGCCGCCGAAGTGCTGGGCTCGGCCACCGGCATTCCGTCCACGACGATCGCGTCGCTCCTCGCACGGCTTGAGACGACGACCGCTTCGGTTGTGACCGACCGGACAGTCATCGTGGTCGACGAGGCATCCACTCTCGGCAACCGCGACCTGGCCCGCCTCATCGCTCACGCTCAACGATCCGGCAGCGCCCTCCGCCTTGTCGGCGACGCGGCGCAGCATTCGGCGGTCGCGGCCGGTGGCGCCTGGCGGTATCTGGTTGACCGACATCCTGACGACGCGCCCGCCTTGGCCGTGGCCCGTCGCCAAGCAGCGCCTCCATTGAGCGAAGTTCGACTCGCGCTGGGTGAGTACCGGGCCGGACAGATACATGAAGCCCTGGCTCGTCTGGTTCGGGACGAGCGCATCGTCGAAGCCGCCACCCCGGACGCGTTGCTCGATGCGCTCGTGGCCGACTGGTACGCCGACCGCACCAATGCGCCGAACAATGCTTCGGCGTCGAGCATGATCGCCGAACATCACAGCGAGCGCCGGGAGCTGAACCGCCGCGCCCGCGTCCTGCTCACCGCCGATGGCACCCTGCACGGTCCCAGCCTGGAGATAGCGGGAATCGAGTTCCGTGCCGGCGACGAAGTCATCGCCCGCGCCCAAGACCGCAGCCTGCGCCCGCCGGGCGGAGACCGGACGACATTCGTGCGCAACGGCACTCGAGGCGTGGTCGCAGCCGTCCGCGCCTCCGGACTCGTGGTCGACTTCGCCGGCCGCGGCCTCATCGATGTTCCGCGAAGCTTCCTTGAGTGCACAGTGCGGCCCGGCGTCACCGGCGGCCTGGTCCACAGCTACTGCCTCACCAGCCACGCCGCCCAAGGTGAGACCTACGACGCCGCGCGCCATCTGGCAACCGATCGCTCCAGCCGGCCAGGTGTGTACGTCGGCCTCACCCGAGGTCGACGCGAGGTACGCCTCTATATCGTGCGCGCCCGTCAGCTCGACCCCGACCCGGTCGACGACGCCCTGCCTCGCCTCCCGCGAGTCGCCACCGCCCTCGAGTCGCTCGCCGCCCAGCTCGCGTCCCACGGTCCTGAGCAGCTCGCCACCGAGACCGACCCCACTGCCGTGCCGGTCGCCACACTGCGGTCGACCTGTTCACTCGACCAGCTCGCCGCCGCTGCTGACCACGAGCCTCACGGCCACGCCGCCGGCGCCGTTCGTGCCATCCACCACGACATCACCGCCAGGGCCATCTGCCACCCGCCGCTCGACCTCGTCGACCACCTTGGCGCCCGGCCAGCCGGCGGACCAGATCGTCGATTGTGGGATCGGGCGGTCGGTCTTGCCGCTGTCTACCGCGCCCACTGGGGTAACCAGCGGCCGGATCCGGCTGCCGCTGACCACCAGCGCGGCTGGTGGACCCGCGTCCAGACCGCAAGCCACGCCGCCGACCTGTCTCGACACACCGCCCAGCCCGCGGCACAGCTTGTACGCGCCCGGGCCACGGAAACCGATGCCGCGGAGCTGCGCGTGATTGACGAGGCGCTAGGCGTCCAAGTGGGGCGGGCGGTGCGGCACCCCGCCCCGTACCTGCTCGCCGCACTCGGTCCGCCTCCGCCCATCGATACGATCGAACGAGAGCGCTGGTCAGGACTCGCCCGCCGCGTCGAGCATTACCGGCATCACGCCCTCGGCCTTCAACCCATCGACGGGCCCATCGTCGGCCACCCCGACCCGGTTATCGCCGCCATTGGACCTCGGCCGGACGATCCCAGGCTCGCTCACCAGTGGACCCGACTGCGAGCCGCCATCACCGCGCCCACGCCGGCACGCACGCTGACGCACTGACGACCCGACCGGCCCGGCAATCCGTTGCCCAACAAAATTTCTGTCGGCAACCGTTCGGGCAACCTTCCCGGCAACCCACGCCTCGCACCGTGCCAGGCATGGACACGCACCCTTTCATCACCGTCAACCTCGACTGGGCCCGAACGGGAAGCTCGCGACAAGCACGCGCCGCCATGATGGGGTGGGCGAGAACCGAACCCGTGCTGCGCTCGGCGCGCTCGTGCGCCTCGCCCCCGACGACGACCTGGCGGCGCGCACCGTCCTGCAAGCCATCGCCCCCGGCCTCGTGGCTATCAGCCGGCGCGCCCAATCGGTCGGCGGCGGACGGCAATAGCGAGCTCTCTCAGTCGGTCGACGCTTGCCGCGAGATCATCAAGGTCCGTTCGACAGGTCCGTTGGGTGCGAGAAACAGGAACGTCACTCGCACCACTGGCTCCACCGTTGAGGCAGAGACGGTCAGCGCGTAACTCGCGCCCTGGAGCCGATAGCCCTCGACTCTGCGGTCGAGTTCGTCGGGGTCGTTCGTTGCAGCGGTCTTGTGATCGACCACGACCAGACCATGGGGCCCGCGGTACAGCACGTCGACGTAGCCCTCAAGTAGCCGTCCGTCAACCGTGTGCACGCGTACGGCGCTCCGTCGACGAACATTTGGCCTTCGCGCACGACGGCTTGTTTGCCTCGCATGTAAACCTCAGTCTCGTCCGGCACGTCGGAGAGACGACGTTGCCGCGCCGCGCGCGTCGAACGCCCCCGACCTTCCGGTTTCGAGGCGCTGCCGCCCATACGTGCGCCGAGCTTCTGTGCAGCTCTGAGACCAGCGATAACGTCCGCGTCGCGACTCGCTTCAGCGACGAGGTCTCTGACTATTGAGGACGCGGCACACGGTCTGACCGCCCGGACACAACGCGGCGAGCCAACGGACCGTTTCGGCATCCTCAGCGGTTAAACGGATCGTCAGATTCGGCACCGCGAATGAGGTTACGTGTTCGGAGGAATCAGGGTGTGGCTTCGCCCTCAGTCGCGTCGACCGTTGGCGCTTCAGCGTTGCTTGGATCCCGCACCTTGAACTGGATCACTGTTGGGTGTGTCCTGATCGCCTCACCTGGCACGTATGCCGAGAACGCGGCGACAAGGCCGTACTCCGGATCGTTCTCCGAGATTCCGGGGATCGGCGTGGCGTCGTAGTCTGCCTTCGACTCTTGTGCGAGGTAGAGGAGCACCGCGCCCCGGCGTGCGTTGTAGCGCGTCTTCAGAGCGTCTGGTGGCTTCCCCATGACGAAGCTGACGGCAGGGCTCCGGTGTTTCGGGTCTGTGATCTCGCCGAACTTTCCGCCCCGTCCGCCTCGGCGATCGCGAGCGACGATAGAGAGAGGTCCTACACCCGGAACATCTACCTGGGTGCTCGCTGGTTGCGGAACGATCACAAGAAAGTCGTCCAGCATGCCCGAAGTGATCAGCCGTCGATACCAGGTGATCTTTGGGTTAACGACTCTGTCGCCGTAGAGGTAGAGATACTCCATCTCACCAACGATCCTGATGAGGTCGTCAGCCGATACGACCGCGGTGAGGGCTTCGAATGTGGCGCCACCGTGCTCCGGCAGCACAACGGGCTCATCGGCAGCACTCAGCACCGGACGCCAAAGGTCCAGGTTGCGCTTCAGGGCGTCGACATGGTTCGCGTATCCGGACGGAGTGAATGGTTGCTCGCTCTGTTCCGCGAGTACCGCGTTGAACATCTTGTTCCGCGAGGTCGGCTGTAGCCACGGGAGATGCTGAGACACAAGCGGTGGTATCTCGATTGGCTTTACACGCGGCTTGTCCCCCTCCCACTCGGCGTAGACCTCGAGCTGGGATCGAAAGGCAGTCTCATCGAGAGCCACGCTCTTGAAGGCCTCGAGAAGATCGACGGTCTTGGAACCGAAGTTCGCCTGCCGCGCGATGAAGAGACGGACGAGGTCCGCGTAGCCCTGCCGAAACCCGAACCACCGCCCCATCTGCGTCAGGGAATCGCTCATGTTCGTCGCTCGACGAAAGTAGGTGACCGTCAAGCCTTCGACAGTAAAGCCTCGGCTGAGCTTCGCACCCCCGACGAGGATTCGCCATGTGCCGTGTCGATCGAAGTCGAGGGTCTGCTGATTCTCCTGAACGTCCGAGTCGCTGTTCACGACGATAACCGGGTTGTTCGAATGCTCGGTGATGCGCGCGATTGCCCTGGCGACGAAGGGCTCAAACTCTGTGAAGCTCGGCATCGCTGGGACGCTGGCAGCTGCACGGACCGTCGACACAGGAACGATGTCACGTTCGTACAACGCGCGTAGGCGCTGCTTCCCATTAGGGCTGGCGAACTCCGCAGTCTTCCACAGGTCCCTGATGCGGTCTGAGAGTTCCTTGTGCTCCGCCTTACGTACCGACTGGTGAACGAGCATCGTATGATGACGGAACGCGAGTGACTTGTCGACCGATTCGCGGTGGAGCTTCACTGCGCCGGTAATGACGAATGTGTCGATCGCTTGGCGAAGCTCGAGGTCCTGTTGCGTATCGTCGTCGTCTGACGCATTGAGATCACGAACAAACGCGGCCTCATTCGACGTGTACGGAGTACACGGCTCATCAACCGGCACGACGTCGTGGAAGTCCTCAACGCCCATGTACCCAGTGGGCCTTGCTAGCCCGATGACGAAGTCCTTCGGGAAGATGCCTTGGGCGTCTGAAGGGTCGACGAACACGTTGGCAAAAGGCGTTGCCGTGTAGCCGACGTACTGCGCGCGTGGCATGAGCTCAAGCATCGAAGCAATTTGCTCGTTGATCGCGCGGCGCTCCCTAATCTGCTTCCCTTCCATCTTGGCCGCCCGAACCTTCTCGGGATCGACGGTGTTGACGGATGCCAGGTCCGACTCGTCGTCGATGATCAGAACCGGTATTTCAGCGAACGCCTTGACGTTGGCCTTGATGTCCGTCACGAGCTTCCGCAGAACGGCAGCGTTCTTCTTGACGATCGCCAATCGTGCTGCTGATCGATAGAGGTTGAGGGGATCGTAGAGCGGACGCGTCCGCGTCGAACCGGTCGATCTTCAGGGTCAAGAACTGCTTCTTGTAGTCGATGTGATGTTCAGTCAGCCGTCGTATCCCGGTGGCCAGGTCACTCTGGCCGAGGTCGGCGAACTTCCGTTCGAGCCAGCTGTCGTCGTCTTGATAGTCGACCTTCTCCTCAACCGCCTGCTCCGGCGTGAAGTCGCCAAGAATGTTCTGTCGGCCGACAAGTTCCATGTCGATGCGTCGCTGGGTTTGAGCGCGGAGCATCTCGATGGTGCCCGTCATCACAACGACGAGTCGGTACCCAGCATCGACCGCCTTGGCGATGACGCCCGTGAAGTTCGCCGTCTTGCCGCTCTGAACGTACCCGACGACGAGACCCTTCGACTGGTACGCCTCGAGGCGCGTCGGGTCTGCGAGCCGCTCGATCACATCGGAACTTGCGATGTCTACGGACGTGACTGCTGTTGGTTCCCAGTCCTTGATCTGCAGGAGGTAGTCACGGTACGAGGGCCAGTAGAACGCGTGCTCGTCGGCTCGGACGGCGTCGTACCAACGTTCCCAGTCCTTGCTGATGACGATTGTGTGGTCGTGGTAGATCGGTCTCTTCGCGAGCAGGGCGCTCGAGCCTGCATCGCCGATGCCGAGGAGGTCGCAGATCCGCGTTCGTCGCTCCTGTGTCGACTGAAGGGTTCCTTGTGCCCACTCCTCGGCCACCGGGGCCGCGTCCCACTTGTGAATCTGCATGCCGAGCCGGCTGAGGAACGGATCAGCACTGTCAGACGCGACCAGGACATCGTCAAGATCCTGACCTTTGACGAACTCACCGCGGTCCGCCGCCTCCACTTGCGCTCGTGCGACTAGGTCCTTGGGCGGACCGTTCTCGATCATCTTCAGGGCCGCAGTGAACGCTGCGATCCGCCAGTCGCCAGTCATGTCACCGAAGCGGGGATTAGAAAGTCGAACGAGAACAACTCGGGTCTTGGCTCGAGTCCGGTGAGATCGATCCGATATCGCACATCGGTGAGGCGTTCAGACGCTGGCACGATCGCGTCGATGTCGGGTCGCGTCAACGCTGGAAAGGATGAGTCGACCGCAAAGAACTCGGGCGTGGAGCGAAGGGTCCACCGAGCCCGGTAAAGGTCCGCGTCCCGTGAGTAATATCCGAGCTCCACCAAGCGCGCATCAAGTCTTGTTGCTGAATCGCCCAAGGAAGTGCGAGTCATGTCGATCAGCGTGGGGAGGGACCATCCGTGTCCGGCTGCAGCGAGCGTGATCTGTATGGACAACAGATGGAGCGCTCGATCACCGGTCGGCATGAGTTGAGTGGCCGACGAAATCCAATGAGCGCGACGTTCACTCCGAGTTGTTTTGACCTCCACATCGTCTTCAGCGAGGCCGAAGTCATGCTCCTCGCTGTCCGGTCCTCGCCACCCCGCGGCGGCCATAGCCGGGCCGACATCCTCAGCGAGCGCCAAGAGTGTGAGTAGTTCGCCGAGGAGTCCAGCTTGCTTCTCACGTGTCAAGCCCCTCCTTAGAGCGAGGATGTCAGACATGGATTCGAGGGACTCTGCGACAGCCGCTGCAAACGTCTGGTGGCCAAGCTGGACTCGATCGACGATCGTGCAGAGGACAGCCCAGACCTCGTCGAGGTTGTCGTCAAGGAGGACCATCATCTGGTGCCAGACAACGCCGTCATCTGTGATCGTTTCGAAGGCGATGTTTTCGAACGCGACAACGTCTGGCGAATCGCCCTCTGCGGGGAATCGAATCGCCACCGTTCGATACGCCGGCTCGATGACCACTCGCGCAGTGGGATTCCCGTCGACCGTCAGTACACCCTGGATGCCATGGCGGAAGTAGTTCTCCAATACGGATACGGGTGGGTGTCGCGAAGGATCATGCATAGAAGTCCTCGGCCTCTGCCTCCGCCGCAGCCGTCAGCACCTCGAGCCACATCGCGACGTTTTCCCTGTCCTTCGGCCCAAAGAAGGTGCCGCGGAGGATGTCCTCGTACAGCAGGTACAGCAAAGCCTTGACAAGGGGCGCGTCATTGACTCCGCCATGAGAGCCGCGTAAGACGGCCTCCCGGTAGTCGCTGTTGAGCCACAACGTTCGCTCGGCTCGATCGACCTCGACGAAGTCACCGCTTACCAGGCGCTTCCACCGAACCTTGACGGCATCTTCGCCGGCGACGAAGTCCGCCTCGCGCGCGATCGCACGTTTGACACGTGGAGCTATGCCCTGTCCCGGCGGAAGGATTGGAGTTCGGCGACGTACTCGCTTGTTCGACTCACGGAACGCGGTCTCGGCATCGGCAAGGTAGGTCGCGAAGGCGGTTCCGTTCGCGTGATCTGGCGGTCTCGATCGTGTGAACTAGGTCAGCGCTCAGGTGGACTCCGGCCTTCTCGACGCTCATGGCGAACATGTCGAGGTGGTCATCGATGTCGACCGCCACCCGAGCCAGGCGTCGACGCTTGGTTTCGTGCGTGATGCCACCCCACTTGCCGGCCTGAAGCAGCCGGTCATGGCGGTACAAGTACAGACCCTGGTACGAATCGGGAGTTCCGCCGTCGAGCTTGAACTGATATGAGTCGGATCGGCCAGGCCAGATGTGACACATCATCGAAACCGATCCGGTCGCACAACGTGCAATGAGTTCTTTGGGGTAACCCGCAACGCCGCTCCGCTGGTACCCGAAAGGATCGATCGGCTCCACCTCGAAACGAAACCCAGCCTCTGTCGAGTCCGCGTCGTACACGTCAATCCCAATCGTGAACAGGTCGCGTTCGAGCAGGCGATGGAATGTCAGCCCCAGATGGCTCCTCAGGCTGGCGACCTTGGTGTCGAGGAACGTGTCGGTCACGCTCCGGTCGTTTGCGACCGGGAACGTCCGGATCTTGTCCCACCGCACAATGGTCCCGGTAGCAGTCGAAAACCCTGACCAGCTGCCGTCGAGCGACCGTTCGACCTGCGCCGCGTCGAGTACCTCCACCTCAAAGTTTGCCGCGCGCGCGGTCGCGAAACATCCGTCGACCCGCACCGTGCGCACTCGCGTGTCGAGTGAGAACCGTCAGTTCGTCTGCCTGACTGAACGACGCGGCTTTCAGCCCCATCCCGAAGTGCCCGAGTGCGTCGGTGGAATGCGGGTTCGGCCGGCCGAGCCTCATTGCTCCGTCCACCTCATCGGCAGTCATGCCTCGACCATTGTCAACGACGAGAAGATGCGTGATGAGGCCGCGCCGTAGCACGAATCGGACCAGGATCTGACTCGCATGGGCATCGACGCTGTTGTCCACAAGATCGGCGATCGCCGACTCGAACGCATGGTTGAGCCCTATGGCCTTCAGAACGCCCGGGTCCGGTGGCACCGATCGTGTGTCCACCGCCACGAACTCGGTGAGTACCTCTGACACTGCCCCCTCCTTGAGCCCTGTCGTCGATGAAGGTACACGTCTCTTGCCTGCAGCCGGCCGACCTCTTCCGCGGCCCGCTCCCGGTCCCGAGCTCCCAAATGACACGCGTGTAGCCTCGCCTCGTGGCAGGACCCACCATGATCGACCTCTTCGCGGGATGTGGCGGCATGACCGCGGGCTTCGTCAAGGCTGGATTCGAGCCGGTCGCCGCGGTCGAGGTCGACCTGCACGCTGCGTCGACCTATGCAGCGAACTTCGGCGAGCGTCACACCTTCTGGGGTGACATCGCCGACTTTAGGCAGGTGCCCCGCGCAGACGTCGTGATCGGCGGGCCGCCGTGTCAAGGCTTCTCGAACCTCGGGCCGCGCGATGACAGCGACCCGAGAAACCAGCTATGGCGCGAGTACGTCGCGCGTGGTGAACGCTGCGAGGCCGAAGGTGTTCGTCATCGAAAACGTTGAGCGCTATCGCAAGTCGCCTGAGTTCCGACGGCTCTTGGCAGAGGTCGAGTCAGGATCTCTACGTCGCTACAACGTGGTCTCTGAGGTTCTGCTCTGCGCCGACTACGGAGTCCCGCAACGGCGACCTCGGACAATCATCGTTGGGTCACGGGTCGGAACTGCCTCGCTGCCGACGCCGACACATGCGCGAGTTCCCGTTAAGGGAACCAAGCTATGGCGCACCGTGCGCGATGTTCTTTCTGACGTCGCCGAGTATCCCGACACGATTCATCTGCCCGACAGCGCCGTAACCATGTTCGGGCAGCAAGTTCCAGGAATCTTCAAGGCACCGGAGCTCCATGTCGGCCGCTCGCCACGACCGTTGTCATTACGTCGGTACGACTGCATTCCACCTGGAGGAGGCAGGTTCGACTTGCCCGACGATCTGCTGCCACGGTGTTGGCGGGACAAGCCGTCCGGTACGACTGACGTGATGGGTCGGATGCGGTGGGACCAACCGAGCCTCACCGTCCGTACGGAGTTCTTCAAGCCTGAGAAGGGCCAATATCTACACCCGCAATGGGACCCGCTCGACGGCAAGCGACGAGTGAATCGCCCGATCACTCACCTCGAGGCAGCACGACTCCAAACGTTCCCAGGGCGATTCCTGTGGTGCGGGACCAAGCTCAGCATTGCGAGGCAAATCGGCAATGCCGTTCCAGTCGAGCTCGCCCTGGCCATTGCACGGCATGTACGAGGTCTTTTGGACTAAGTCGATCAGCCATCGACCGACGCGAGTCGGAACGCTCCGACCGGAAGCGAGTCGTCGTGTTCGCTCGACAACACCTCGTGGCCGTCGCGGAGTAGCTCTTCGACTGCGGTACGACACTCGCGTTCTCCTCCGGCAACATCCGCGAGCTGTTGGCGGTCGCCGGCGAGCGGGTAGATCTCTGTGAGGAAGGACAGGACCCTCTGCTTCGGCGGGAGCGTCCCTCCTGTGCTCCGAAGCTTTCGGATCCGCTTGGCCGCCGCCCACGTTCGTGCAGTGTCGCGGTCACGACCGTCGAACTCCAACAGGTACTCGCCCACCCTCACGTCAGGGCGGGTGATCGCACTTTGGATTGGCCATCCGTCTTCTCGGAGTTCACGCACGCGTCGAGCCCACTCGTGGATTCCCGCGACTCCCCTGAGTTCCGAGATGGGGACGCGATGTCCAACCCGTAGACGAAGGTACCGGAGTATCCGCTCGTGAGCGCTGGATAGTCCGAGTGCCTTGTCGATACGGGCTGCACTGTCATCGAAATCTGCCATGAGCTTCCCGATTCGCGCTCGAACGGCCAACCATGTAGCGCTATCGATCTGATCCGCGTCAACGGCCTCGAGCTCGACCCGTACGCCCTCGAGTTGGGTCGCCGCTCGACGCAACGCCCGCTCCACGCGCGGTGAGTCATCGGTCATCGCTCGTAAAGTCTACGAAAGTGGCGAAGTTGCTCGATGCCGATGAGACGACGCGTCGACGGATGAGCCGGCAGCGGACGCGGGACACGGAGCCCGAGCGCGCGCTCCGCTCCGAGCTTCATCGACTCGGGCTGCGGTATCGACTGCATCGGAGGCCGGTCCCGGGGATTCGACGGGAGGTCGACATCCTTTTCGTTTCAGCGCACGTGGCGGTGTTCGTTGACGGTTGCTTCTGGCATCAGTGCCCAGAGCACGCTACGTGGCCGAAGAACAACAGCGATTGGTGGCGCGTCAAGCTCGAGCGAAACGTAGAACGCGACCGGGAGACCAACGCGCGTCTCGGCGATGCTGGCTGGCTCACGATCCGAGTGTGGGAACACGAGGACATGACTGTTGCGGCAACGCGCATCGCCGATCAGGTGAGGGCTCGGTCATTCGGCCCGGTAACGCGTCGGGCTCGATGATGAAATGTGCCAGGCCTCCCACAGCGTCTGGTCCAGAGAGGGTGATGACGCTGCCCCACTACCTCGGACGTAGGCGCGACGGGACGAGGTTCTCGTCGGGCGCAATGAGTTCGTCTGGTTGTTGACGCAGTAGCGGCACGCGGAGTGTAAGTCTGTGCTGCGTGCGCATCGGACAAGTTCTTCGTGATCCTGTGCCCCGACAGCCGGATGTCGCAGTAGTTGACGATCTACCGAACGTCTACCACTGGACTCGCTTCGGGGAAGAAACGATTCCGTTCCAGTCGGGGATCAACAGAATTCAACAAGTGGTATCGCCGTCAGGATTGAGAAGACCGGCAGTGCTCATCCGGAGCAGCCCCCACAAGGCAGGGTCGCAGATAGCGCCCTGGCAGGACAACTTCGATCCCGATCGCGGCCACGTTCGATACTTCGGCGACAATAAGCTGGACACATACCCGCTGGCGCATGAAAGCCCGGGGAACAGAGAACTGTTGTCGCTTCTCGAGCAGCATCGTTCTCCGGAGCTCGCTACCCGCGCCCACTCCGCCCCTCTCGTCTTCTTCGAAACCGTTCCCCATGGCGGGAAACCAAAGGGTCACGTGCGCTTCCACGGCATCGGGCTCCTTACCAGCGCGGAGCTGGTCACGCAGGTTGACCGCAAGACCGGAAAGCCCTTCTCGAACTACGTCTACGACTGCGTCGTCCTGTCGCTCGCCCAAGAGGGTGAGGAGTTCAGTTGGGGCTGGATCAACGCGCGCCGCAGTGACAGCGATGACGGGGCCGCGCTGGCCAACGCTCCCGCTGCATGGCGAGCGTGGGTAGTGGATGGGCCGCCTGCGATCCCACGTGTGCGTCGACGAGTCGCCACACTCCTGACAACGTCACCGGCGGCGCAGAGACCACTCCCTCGTTCACCGCAGGAGCGCGTCCTACGCGAGGTCTACAAGTACTACGACGGGAACAAGGTTCGTTTCGAAGCGCTTGCCGAGATGATCGCGGAGAGGGTTATCGGCGGGTCGGGCATCGCCTACCAACGGGGATGGATCACTCGTGGATCGGGTGACCGGGGAATCGACTTCGTCGGTCGAATTGAACTCGGAACGGGCTTTGGGTCCGCTGCTGTTGTGGTGCTCGGGCAGGGGAAGTGCGAGAGCCCCGTCACACCGACGAACGGCGTCCAGATCGCACGGACCGTCGCGCGCTTACGCCGCGGGTGGGTCGGCGTCTATGTCACGACGAGCTTCTTCTCGCTGCAGGTTCAGGAGGAGGTCTACGAAGACCGCTACCCGATTGTTCTCATCAACGGGCTCCGCGTGGCTGAGGAAGTCAGGCAGATGATGTTTGAGCGTGGCATCTCCACGATTCGAGAACTTCTGGATGACATCGATGCGACGTATGAGCAGCGGTTGCAGTACCGGGATCCGGAGGAAGTGCTCTGGTTCGCCTAAGACCGGCGCCCCAGGACAGCCGCCGCCGAAGGGCTGGTCGGGCGCCTTGATGTCGTAGAGAAACCTCTCACAAGGTCAGGGCCAGTCGTCGTCGCTTACCACAAGGCGCGGCGCGGCGCTCGTTCGACGCCCCACGATCACAGAGCAAGCCGCGACGGGCTGGCCAGGCGACCGCGGGTCGAAGATTGTCTACAGCCCGAGCGCTGGGCCTTGGGGGGGTGATCGTCGATGAGGACGGCTTGGCGGGTGAGGTTCGGGTGCGTCCATTGGCGGATGTTGCAGAGGCTCAATGAATTGAGGCCAGAGCTCTGGTCCGTAGGCGTGGAGCACCGTCGTGCGTCCTGAGCGCCCCATAGGACGTAGGGGCTGCAGTGGAGTGCTTCGCACACGCGTTGTCGCGCGGCACTTTTCGTCACGGAAGAACGGCACCCATCGCCACGCCGTCCACCCCAGTTCCCAGACGCGCGGTCCCGGCGCGGCGGTGTCCCAGTCGATTAGCGCCACCGGAAGGCCATCTCGGAAGACGGTGTTCGACGGGAACACCTCGTTGTGGCAGATCGTCTCGGCCGGCTCCTGAGCTCCGTAGCACCACTCGCGGCCCGCCCACGGGAATGTCGCTGCAGCGTCGTGATACGCGCGGAGCAAGGCACCGAGATGGACCAGCACCTCGTCGCGCCACACAAAGTCCGGGAGCCGGAGGTCGAACCGGCCGCCTTCGGCGGGGATGAACTCCGTCCCGCGCGCGACCTCGCCGTCGATGAAGGTGAGCACTTCACGGCCTTGGTCGTCGAAGCCGCGCGCCGCGGCGCGCCGTCGAATCCTTCTCGCTCGACGTGCTGCAGTAGATCGATGACGGCCGGCGACCATGCGTAGCTGGTACGCCGGACTGTGTCACCGACGCGGACCCGGACGCGCGGCGGGTTGCCGTCTGCCATGCTGCGCGGCGGGACCAGGTGGATCTCCTGCTCGGTCATCGTGTGCGCGGTCCTGAGTCGCCAATCGCCGGCTTCTAGCCGAGCCCAGCGATCACGACCGTTGCTATTACCTTCGACGTGACGAGCAGTTGTCTCTCGAAGCCGGCGGTCTGGGGCAGGCTGACGTCTGTGGATGCCAGCGACGAACACGACCGCCTGGCAGCGCGCCCTCTGGCCCGGGAACGTTCGAGGTTGTTCGACGAGCAAGCCGAGGCTTAAGACCGGTTCCGCCGACCTATCCCGACGCGGTGATCGATGAGCTGCTCGGTCCGGTGCCTGCGGGCCTGGACGTTCTCGACGTGGGTTGTGGCACGGGCATTGCTTCACGGCAGATCGCCCAGCGCCCATCTGTCACCTCGACCCGCGAACCGGAAGGCCTAGTCCACGGAAAGCTCATCTCGTCGTTGGTTGAGGCGTCCGCAGTGTCACCATCATCCGGCGCCGGTAGCTCCCACTTTGAAGATGGCGTGAGCCTCTAACGGGGGTAATGGTCGCCACATGTGAGTCTGTGGTGCCCACCCGGCGTCAGAGACCGTAAGGACTCGCCATGGGGTGACATCGCCGAGGAGCTCCGCCACGGCGATCCCAAGTCGAACTTCGAGGTCGTCGAACGCGTCGCTTCGGCCTGCCGCTGCTGCTCTGATCGCAGCGGACAGCGTGACTCCGATCTTGCGGTGGAGCTGTCTCACGGCCTCCATCGCTCGACCAACGTGCGACGCGCGGTCGGCGAATCGTGTCATGCCCGAAACCTGTGCAACTCGCCGGATGTTCGCGACGTCGCGGGGTCCGATCCGGTAGGGACTGGACCAACCTGCCACGGTGCCATCGGCGATCGTGGCTCCCAGCTCCCGTAGTCGTGCGGCGAGTGATTGTGGCGATCCGGACAGGTGGACTGCTCGACGCAGGCATTCGCGCCAACTGTCGAGCCAGGTTCTGGTGCCGGGCCCGTACAGCCGATCGAGGTGCGGGCGGATGCGCTCGAACAGTGGATCTCGGCTTTCGGTGAGGACGCCGATGACGAGCATGCCTTCTCGGAGGTCGGCGGCGCTGACGGGGACCAGCCAGTGTTCGCTGACCCGATGGAGCGTGGCCGTTTCGTCGACGATCACGCCGACGGGGTCGCCGCCCGCGACGGGCACGACGATGAGAGCTCGAGCTCGCCCCGCTGGCGGCTCGCTGTCGTCGAGTACCGCGGGCGTGTCGGTGACCGCTGTGGTGTCGAGCTCCCGTTCGGGCAAATCGATAAGTGGAAGATCGTCAAACGCCTCAACGTCTGCGTTCTCACAGGCAGTCGTGAGGGCGGTGACGGTCACGGTGATTGGCGCTACCTCAAGTCGGCCGGGGCAGCCGAAGAGACGGTCCAAGGCCCTGGTTCGTTCGTGTTCCGCGAGATGCGCGTCCCGGCCAATGCCCGCGTCGAACAGGCCCGGCAGACGGCTCGCCTCGGGCGGGTAGCCGCACATCAGGAACTGGCCGATGTCGCCATCGGTCAGCCGGTGACGCCAGCGATAGCGGGGAAGCGCGCAGACCAATGTGGCGTGGGTTCGAGCCCAGATCCCCGGTTCATTGATTGGTCGGACCGCGAGTCGGCCATCGGCCAAAGCGTTGAAGACGTCGTCCGTTGATTGCCGTAAAAGCCATGTCCGCAGGGCCGCGGCTGCGACCGTTGATGGGGCGAGCACGTCGACCGACCGATGTGCGTCGATGAGCGACTGAATCGCCATCCCGATGGCGGTGGCCTTATGATTGACCGCGGCGAGCGCATCGTAGGAAGCGATCACGTCTTGCTTCAGTGACGTCCACTGGGCGTCGGTGATGTCGTCGCGCAGGACAGCGAGCGCGTCTCTGGATGAGGCCTCGAGCGCGGCTCGGCGTCCGGCCAACGTTCGTGTCGGCGGTCCGGCGACGTGATTATCAAATGTGGCCGGGGGAACGGGGAGTTCGGTGAGAAGTCGAGCGAACCGGGCGATCGCACCCAGCGCAGGGGGCCATGGCCGGTTTGTCGCGAACAGGTGTGTCAGCGTCGCTCGGACACGGAACAGCGGTACCAGTCGGCCGTCGGCGATCACCGAACACGTGGCTGTGCCGGACATCGGCGGCGCGTTCGGATCTAGTCCGGCGGCGCCGCCGTATGCACGGAGGTACGGCCAGTCGACGGGCCACCCGACGGAACCATGGCTGAGGGAACTGAGATGGGTGAACGCGACGACGGGGACATCGAATGGCCGTGCCCAGTCGACCGCCTGTTGGGTGAGCGAACTGTCGGGATCGGAGGTGTCGTCAACCACGACCGCCCGTATTCGTCCGGATGTTGGTCGCGCGAAGACATGTGGGGACACGAACAGGAGTCGATACTCATCACACAGGGGACCGATGCCTCCGCCTCCGGACCGGCAAACCAGCCCGTCGCCGCGTAGTCGGCGAGCGTTCAGTGTGGGGGCGACCGGTACGGGGCTCACGTCGAGCGCCTCGATGTCCGCTCGGCGCATCACATCGCGGGTGACAAACGCGAGTGTGCCTGGTGATGTCGGGTTGAAGGGCCGTACCAGCGGATCAATGGCGGCGGCGACGGCCGCGAGCAGGGGCAATCGACCGCGTCCCCCGGGCATCCGCACGACGAGGTCCTGTGCGGACTCGATGGCCTCGAGGGCGACGGTGACGGTGTCGAGCTCGACCCGAGAAAGCGCTTCGTCGCCTGCCGGTCCTTCGGTGCCCCACGCCATCAGCAGCGGTTGGAACTCGGCGGCGGTGCGAAGCCGATTGACGCCGTCGTTCTCGTGGGGCATCAGGACGGCCCGAAGTGCAGGTCACCCGTGCGTGTCGTCTCTCGTCCTCGTACTCGGAGTACTTCGCGGAAATGCTGCTGGTTCCTTCGGACCCCATGCACAAGCATGACCCGACGGGCCGCGACCTCGTCGATCACGTCAATCAGACCCCGTTGATCGGCATGGGCGGACAGGCGGTAATTCCGGATCGTCGCGCAGACCGGCACCTGCACGGGACCTGCTCGCTGGTCAAAGAGTGTGAGCGGCTCACGTGCACGTTCTGGCTGGTCCATGAGTTCCGTGAGCCGCCTGCCGGGCGCCTCTTCATCTTGATAGCCGCACAGGAACAGCGCGTCGTTCGGATTGGGCAGGATCTCTTTCGCCCACTGAACGGCGCGTCCTCCGGTGAGCATGCCTGACGTGGTGATGATGACCCCGCGCTGAAACGACCGCATAGCCCTCAGACGGCCGCGGTCGGGTACCTCCTGCACCATGTCGGTGAAAATGCGGATGGGTTCCGCAACATCGACTGGAGGCACGATGTCATCGAGGGACGATTGTTCGCGCAGCTGTTCGTGTTGCTGCCTGCGGGAAGCATTGATGCGGGTCGCCTCGTCGGCGCCGCACCCTTCGTAGATTCGAGACACGTCGCGAGCGAGCCCGTCGACGAGGACGGGTACATCGGGCAACTGCTCGGAAAGGATCAAGGCGATCTCTTGGGCGCGTCCCAACGCGAATGCGGGGATGAGTACGCGCCCGCGTCGTGCGATCACTTCGCGCACGGCTGCGACGAGCTGGTCGACTTGGTCTTCGCGGCGGGGTAGCGCTTCGTGACAGTACGTCGACTCGATTACGAGAAGGTCGGCGTCGCGTACCAGGGCCGGATCCGGGAGCTCGCACTCCGACACGGATGCCTGTCGTACGTCTGAGATGTCGCCGGTGATGACAACTCTTCCGCCGCGGCCTTCCTCGGCGCTGAGAACGACCCCGGCGGCGCCTAGTACGTGACCGGCGGGGAACAGCCGCATGTCGAGGCTCCCGATTCGGAGCACTCGGCCGAACTCGAGGACTTTGCGGTTGTCTTCGGCGACGACAAGGTCGGCGTCGGAGTACAGCGGTGCGGGCGCGCCCTGTGGCATCCATTCGGCCTCGAGCTCGGCTCGGTTCGTCATGACGTTGAGGCTGTCGCGCCACATCGTCGGGAGCAGTGCAGCGGTTCCCGGTGAGCAGACGATGGGAGTCGTTCGGAATCGGTCGGTCAACGCGGGTACATAGGCGGCGTGGTCGGCGTGCGCATGCGTAACGACAATGGCGTCGAGACGGTCACCGATCTCGCCAACGCGACGCGGGACCATCTCGGCACGGCTGCGGCCATTGGGCCGGATACCGGCGTCGATCAGGATCCGTCGATCGGCGACGGTAACCAACAGCGCGGAACCTCCGATCTCGTCCGCACCTCCAAGCGGCAAGACATCCCAACCTCGGGTCGGTCCCACGCGGACCGGCGCGTCCTGTCGTGATGCGACTTCGCTCCGGACGGGTGGTTCCGTCCCGACCGGGGTCGGAGCCCCCGTCATCGATTCATCCGCGGTCGCGAGGTCGGTGGCGTTGAGACTCCCCAGTGACGGATAGGCGTTGTCGATCGCGGTGAGCAGGGCTTCGACCGCGCCGGCGTGGTTGCGAGCGCGGGTCTTGTTCTTGCCGTCCGGCAGCGCAGACGTCTGCGCGGTCAGGCGTTCGACCTCCGCAGGCAGGAGGTGTCGCAGATAGTCGGCTCGGGCCGTCACGTCGCCCAGACGCTCTTCGAGGGTGGCGCGTGATCGTCGGGCCAGATCGCGCTCCTCGAGCGCGTCATCCCGTTCGAGCCGAACGGCGTCGAGTTGTTCGGCAAGGGCCGCGTTGTCGTTCTTCAGTTGGTCAACGGTGTTCTCCAGTTGCCCGAGGCGGTTCTCGCTTCGCCGGAGCTGTCCCCGGAGCCGGTTTTGTCGGGCCCGCTCGCGGCGAGTCGGGATCTCGGCGCGTAACGCGTCGATGTCAGCGGTGAGCGTTTGGACCCTCTGGCGCAGCTCGTGAAGCTCGCCGTCGTCGTGTTCGCGGCGAGAGGCGGCCGACTCGCTTATCGGTGATTGTGCGTCGACGGCCTTGGGGGGCGACGTCGTCGCCTCGGTCCCGTCTCTCTGAGAGGCGGGAGCATCGTCGTCGACGAGTGAGTGGTCGGTGTGGTCTAGGGCGGCGCGCCGAAGCGTTCCACTGCGTGCGACGGCCTCGGACACGAGAGAACGGCGTTCGGTTAGGAGTCGGTCTGCGGTCCAGCCCTGGGACTGCATTTGTCGGATCGATTGAGGACCCGCCGCCAACAGGATGCGCGCAGCGGCCAACAGCGTGGTGTCATCGAGCGAGGTCATGCGGGCCGAGAAGACTTCCGCCACGCTGCCGCGAGCACGGGTTCGCACCTCAACCGTCCGTCCGGCGTGACATCGAGCGCGCCGAGTGTCCGCAGGACGTCGAGCAGTACGCCCGCTGGTTCGCCAGCCTCATCCATGAGCAGATCCGTCAGCTCGTCGTGGAAGGCAGGCTCGTTGAGGTCGACGAGCATTCCCCACACGCGGCCGAGCTGGGGCTGCGCTGAAACCCCAGCGTTCGCGATGAGACTGGTCGCGCCCTCGGCGCTGTGAAGGCGGGTTTGTACTCGCTCGACCGCGTGGTGCGGGCGAGTGTTGGTCGCGGTGATGGCGTCGATGACTTCGTTCACCAAAATCGGCCACCCGCCGGTAGTTGCGAGTAGCGCGCCCCGCGTGTCCTCATCTTGGAACGGGAGCTCAGTGTCCTGCATCCACATCCGAAGACTTGCTCGGTCCCAGCGACGCAGCTCCACGAGACTGAACCCCTCGCTAGTGTCGGTACCTCGGACCAGATCCGCCCACAGAGGCGCGTGACGGGGCGACGTGACCAACGCTATGGCCAACGTGCCGGTGGTGGCCTGGGCAATCGCCTCCCGGGCCGAGAGCAGCACCGAGCGTGTTGTAGGGGTGTCGATTCCGGTGACGTCGGCGGCAACGAGACGGTGTTTTCCCGGTATGGGCCGCGCTTGGGCTGCCGGGATGCTGCGACCGCGAATGGTGACTGCGCTGATCGAGTCATCGCGGGGCGTCGCCGCCTTGAGCGACGCCATGAGGTCGCCGCTGCCAAGGGCAGCACTGCTGGCGATAACCCGGCACTGATTCCGTCTGGTTAACAGTTCGGCGAGCTGAGCTTCATTGAGTGGGGACCGATGGACCGTGTCGGGTAGCGGCCGCCGAAACGAGGCGGCCTCGAACGGTTCGGGGAGGGCATAGGTCTCCGCATCAAGAAGCCGCTCGGCGATTTGGTCCGAGGTTCCAAGCATGCGAAGGACGTTCGGGCTGCGCATCCTGAAGCCGCCGTCGACCTCGGCGAGAACACCGAGCCCGACCATTTCCCCCAACAATGCGCGGAACTCGTCGCTGGATAGCCCCGCGAAACCTTTCGGCCACCAGCGTTCACAGTCGCGGCGCAACTCCACCGGATCGATCACCGTCGTCGGTCCGAGTTCGTGCGAGTCGTACGCCATGGCGTACGCAATCACCTTGTAGCGCGGGTCGAGTTGCAGAGTCAGCTCGAAACGGTGGCGGAAGTCGTCGATGAGCGCTCGACTGGCGTAGACCGATTCGATGTCGTTCTCGGTAATCGGATATGGCGGCTGGCCCGTCAGTACCGGGCTTTGGATGAGGTCGTTGACCAGTGCCTCCCCGAACAACTGGATGAGGCTCGGCTGATTGTTGCAGTAGGCCAGCACCCGGTTGATGAGTTCTTCGTTGACGAACTGGTAGCCGAGTGCTCGCAAGGGCAGGTCGACGAGATCGAAAGCTGCCTTCGGCCGGAGCGGACCGACGGACACGGGTCGGCCAAGGTGCGCGAGGGGTTGGTTGGGGATGTGTTGGAACCGCTGCACTTGATGGAGACCGGCGAAGACCGGCTTGCATCTCCGGGCGGTGTCTTCGAGCAGTCCCTTCAGCCGGCTGACGGTCGGGAAGCCTTGTGCGGCGTCGACTTCAAGGAACTCATCACATTCATCCAGCAGGAGCAGGATTCGCCGTTCCGATCGAGTGGAAAGCCAGTCGTGTACACCGGCCATGAGTCGGCTGCCGACATCTCGGCTCGGCAGCTTTCCGGAGAGGACACCGCCGTGGCTTAGGGACGTCCACAGCACCTCCCAAACGTCATCAGGCCGTCGAGTGCGACCGATCCCTTCCCGTTTGAGGTCGACATAGAAGGCGCGTTGTGTCGAGCCATCGTCGAACCGACGCGCCGCAGCACGGAGCAGCGATGACTTTCCGAGTTGCCGGCCGCCATAGATGAATGACGTGCCGAGCGGGTCGGTGATCTCGTGAATCTCGTCGGTCCGCCCGTAGAACATCTCGACGGGAACATCACCTGCTACTCGAGGCATGTAAGGATTGATCGCGGTGAACGGCAGGACAATGCCCATCAGAGAGTCGAAGCGGGACTCCGGACGGGTCGCCAGGTAGCAGACGACGGCGTCGTCCACGACGGCGACGGGCGCGTGCTTGCGCCGTCGTGCGATGTCGACAAGTGCGGTTCTTTCCCGCTGGTCGAGTACCCCGAAGTAGAGAACGACAACCGGGCGCCGAGAGGTGTCGAGGTCAATGACCTCGGTCAGGGAGGCAGCTGACGGCTGGCCCCACGTAATGAGGACTCGCAACAAGTCTCCGTTGCGTCCTCCGGACAATGTCCCGAAGTTCGGCACGAGAGCCTTTCCGAGGCGCCGGACGCCGGTGAGATCGAGCCACACCCGCTGGCTGTTGGAGGTGACGCCCTGCGGTCGTGCCTCGCCGTCGGCTTCCAGCCCTGCGAGTGCGAGTACTTCCCGGAACCCCGCCGCGTACTTGCTGCTGCGGTTGCCCGCGGCGTATGTCGACCAGGCCCGCAGCGCCTTGGACACGACGTCGCGACGGGTAGGCGGCAGCTCCGAAAAGTCGAGGTCGTCCTGCCACTTCGCTCCGGATGCCGCCGAGTCGGCGGCTTGTGCCGACAGCGGAGACTCCGCCAGCCGCTCGACGATCGCGGGCCAGAACTCGCCAAGGAGCGGTTGGTCAATGTCTGCTGTCGGCAGGTCGTCTCCGGCCTCGACCAGCGCGAGAAACTCGTCCGCGGTCGCAAGATGACCCTCGTCGATGAGCGCGGCGATCCGGGGCGCGACCGTGTGCACTCGTTCGGACTGCACGGCGAGGACCTCCAGCTGTTGACGGGCGTAAACTGTGGCCTCGTCGCCGACAGCCTGTAACCGATGGCCCAAGGCATCGAGCTGCTTGCGCAGTGCGCCAAAATCCTGATCCGTGCTCGTTGAGACGGTCTCAAGACGTGCACCCAGGTCGCTCCACGCGTTGTCGTCCACGAATCCCTGACGTCTCGCTCGAGCGAGATCATCACGGACATGTCGGATCTCAGTCTTGAGCCGCTCCTCGTCCGCAGCGACGACGTCGTTCCGGCGACGGGCGAGCGCGGTGGCGGCTGCGGGATCTTCGGCTCGCAGCGCTTCGATGATGAGCGCAGTCGCCCCGTGGTCGCCGGCCCGCTCGCGAAGCTCATAGGCCTCGATCCAATCCCGGCCCGCTGCGACGTCGAGGATTCCGTCCACCGGGACCGGGGTTAGCGGGCTCAGACCGTTGAGTCTGACCTCTGCGACCTTCAACAGTTCGAGGTTCAGCACATCTGACGGCGGCAGCTCTTCACCCGGCAGGGGCACACCGTCGAACAGGGCGAACGTGTCGGTGAGACTTCGTCGTGCCGCGATTGCCGCGGCTGGTGCGAGGTAATCCTGGTCCGACGCCAGCATCTCGAGCTCGGACAGAACTCCGTCTCGGTGAGGAAGTAGCCGACTCCGAAGCTCGGAGACTGGTTTGAGCTGCCACTCGCGGTCGGACTCGTCGTGGCGTTGGGCGTTAAGCTGTTCGACGTATTCGAGCCAACTCGAAACTTGATCGAGCACGTCGTTGGCGCGTTCGAGTAGGCGTATCCGGGCCCCCGCTACGACAGCGGAGCGTGCCGATGAGCTCTTGTGCCGCCGGTCAGCTTCATCAAGGTGCCGATCAAGTGTCTTGGGGCTGCGAAGGTCAAGTACTCGTTGCGCGACGTCGACGCGCTCGCCGCGTCGGTCGGCGGCGACGACGCTCAGCAGCGAACCCAGCAGACCGGCCGGAGCGATCCAATCGTGCCATATTTCGGTGCCGCGCTGAAACTTGATGGTCCGTGTAGGCCCCGTACGCAGGGATTCGCGTGCGAGGTCCACAGCATCGGCTATATCGGCCTCGAGCGACGCAGCGCTGGCCATTGACACGTCGCTGACGTTCGCGATCTGCACTCCACGCAACGCGCCTTGGCGCACGATCTCAGCCATGGCCGAGAGGTGGGGGCTGACGAAGAGCGAGGCGACTTCGTCGAGGACCTGCGCGGCCGGAGAGAAGGGAGCCAGCAATGCGCCACGGACGGCGCTCACCAATATGAGTAGCCGGGCAACTCCTTCGTCGAGGTCGCGTACCGGGAGACCGGCGGCGATTTCACCGAATCGTCCAGCGCACTCTCCGGACGCCGTGCGCATGGCGTGGGCGTACGCCGTGAGCCGGAGAGCGGCGACTGTCCCGGGCGGTGCGCCGCTCGACTCGGCCAGCCACGACGTCAAGCCGAATCGCGCCTCCTGCAGCAACAACGCCGCCGCGGCCTGTACTCGCTGATCGCTGGCCCATCGCGCCGACGGCGCGTCCGCCGGTAGGTCCGTCGAGCCGTGATCGGGCGGCCGACCGGACACGACGACCTCGGGTTCAACGTGGCTGGCTTCGCGCTGCTCGTTGTGCCCTCCTTGATCTTGATAGGACTCCTGCGATGCAACGCCGGAATCGCCATCTCTGTCCGTGTGCTCGGCCGCCTCCGACTCGATTTCGGTCGTGTTCTCGGCAGGGTCGGCCAGTGCATGGCCTGTCGGGTTTGTCGACGGCAGAGCATCGAACTCACTTGACGGCGGGGCATCGGTTGCGGAGGCGGGCGGCGACGCGCCGTCCGCCTCGGCCGCGACGTTCTCCTCGCCGAACTGCGTATCGACCGGATTGAGAACGGCCGATCGGACTCCTGTGATGGAGCCTGCAGGGTCACCGGAGTGGTCGAGGCCGTCGAGGGTGTCCGACAGCTCTTCCGGTCGAGGCAGCTGAAGGCGTCCGCGGGCCGCGGACATGAGGATTGCATGCATCTCTACGGGGAGAGTCCGGCGGGCGTTCTCGTCCAGCTGCATGAGACGTCCCTCGTCCGCTTCATCGGCATGCACGGCGTCGATGAGCTGCGCGAGAGCTACGAGTCCGGCAACGATTGGCTCGCCGTCTTCAGTGTCCACGGCGCTTACGGCCGCGGTTCGGACGGCTGCAACCAGCTCTTCGAGCGCTGCGGGTCCCTCAAGCAGACACAACCGTTGGAGTGTCTGCCGCGTGTCGCCCGGTCGGCGGGCGTCGTAGACGTCAAGCGCGTCCTGCAGCGCTGTGACGGTAACGTCGTCAACGTCGTAGCCGACAAGGTCCTCAACCTCGACGACCACGGCGTGCAGTGAGGAACGGAAATGGTCGAGCGTGGCCAGATCGGTCGCGTCGGGTGGAGCACCCGCGTACACAGATTCGAGGATCCGCTCTGCAGCATCCTGCGCATCCTCAAGTCGCAAGCCTTGAATGCGCTCGCGGCATCTCGCAACGTCCGGGTCTTCGTCGTGAGCCGCCGGGCCGTCAGTCAGCAGTCCATTGAGCTCGACGGCCAGCGCTTCCCGTAACGCTTCGTCGGAAGTGTCGGTTGGAGGGTCCGAACCTTGACCGTCGTCGGATGTGCGTCGCGGACTCGAGAGGCGATCGGCGTCCGAGATCGGCGCGACGTCAGCATCCGACATTTCGCCGGCATCCGTCGCTCCCGTCCACTCCGCCAGGCCGAGTTCGGCATCCTCCCGCAGCAGCCCCTCTATGGCTCCCGCCAGACGATGGCCTTGGGCGAGGGCGAGGGCCAGCCCGAGTAGGAGGATTCCGGTCGGGGTGTCTTGGCGTATACTCGCCAGTAGCTCGCGCACGGCGTTCTCGTCATCGACGTCGTTCTCGCCGCCTTCAGGGGCATCGAGGATCTCGGCGAGCGAGTCGAGCGCCACGAGAACCCGCGAGGCGAGAACCTCTGCCGCGTGCATCTGGAAGTGGGGAGACTTCCGCTGCAGCCGCTGGAGGGCCTGCCGAGACACCTGAGGCGTCGGGGACCGCATCTCCGGCAACCGCAATTTCTTCAGCAAGTCGTTCCGGGCCTTCATGGGAGCGCGCCGCAACGCCGCCAACACATCCTCGACGCTTAGCGAGGCAATCGCGTCGACAACGCCTACGAGCGAGTCATCATGGGAGTCGCTGGCGTGCGGTCCGCCCTGGCCATGATTTGATGTCATGACGAGTCTCCAGGTGATGTTCCACCCTCGCGTCGCGCAGCGTAACTCCGCACACGAAGGTCCGCTCGCCTTTACTGCTACGCAGTCCGGCGCTGTCTGGATCAGGAGCGTCGACGGTGAAGCCCTGGCCGCTTCGCGGTCTTCGGGCGACCGGGAGATCTCGACCCCGACCACGCTCCGGAGACACAGCGCCGCGGGCAGCTCCGGATACGTCACCACAACGCCCGCGTTAGCGTACGAAAGACAGCGAGGAGTGGGGGTCCGCCCATGCGGATGATTCCGGACGTGGTCACCACTGGTACAAAAAGTGACGCAGAGAGACGCGTCTTCCGGTTGCTCGAACAGACCGGGTTCGGTGCCAACGCGATCGCCTATCACTCGTTGAACCTGAGCAAGCATGAGTACAAGCGCGTTGGTGAAATCGACTTTCTGATCGTGTCGAACCAGGGAGTCTTTGTCCTGGAAGTTAAGGGCGGTGAAATCGCCCGGCACAGCGGAATCTGGATCTACCGCAATCGATATGGCGACGAAAGTCGCTCGTCCGAGGGGCCGTTCAAGCAAGCACAGTCGGCAATGTTCGCGCTCGAGGAGCGCTTGCAGGACGAAGTCGAACACTGGGCGGATGTCGCGGTCTTTGGCTTCGGAGTCGTCACGCCTGACTGCGAGTTGAATGTTCACTCCGTCGAGTGGGATTTGGCCATCGTCCTCGACGCAAGCGAGATGCACGGGCACAGAACGATATCCGTGTACCTCGACCGCCTCGCGAGCTTTTGGGCGGCGCGATCTCCGCGCCGCGAACCGCAACTGCCTGGTGACGGCGTTGCCGCGCTGACCCGCCCGATCCGCCCGGACTTCGAACGACTGGTGTCACTGCGCGTCCGTGCAGGCCAGATCGACACCGCAATGGAGGAGCTGACCCGCGACCAGTACGCCGCTCTTGATCTACTGACCACCGACTCGCGGATCGTTTTCGAAGGCGGAGCGGGCACCGGGAAGTCGTTCCTCGCAGCCGAATACGCCCGCCGACATGCAGCCCTGGGACAACGCGTCGCGTTCGTTTGCTCGAACCCGATCTTCATTCGATTCGTCAAAGGCCGCCTCGCCGGTCAGCAGATCGACGTCGGCGAAGCGCGAGACCTGTACGGTTCGTACGATGTACTCGTGGTGGACGAGGCGCAAGACTTCATCAACTATGACGACCTAGTCCTGCTCGATGACCTGGTGGATGGCGGGCTGGCAAACGGATGCTGGCGGATGTTCCTGGACCCGAATCGTCAACGTGACCTCGTTGGTCGGTACGACCCCGACGCCCGCAAAGAGATCGACAGCCATCGTCCGGCGGTCGCGACCCTTGTTCACAACTGCCGCAACACCGAGCCGATCGCACGTCAGACCCGGCTCTATACGGGAGCGGACCTCGGGAACCCGATGGCCGGTGCCGGATTACCGGTCGCGTTCCGCTACGTCGAGCCTCCTGAAACTCCTGGTTGTATCGACGCGATTGTGGACGAGCTCGAAGAAGAGATCCCGGGAGGCTGGATCACGGTTCTCGGAGTCAGCGACTTCCCGCACGCGTCCGCCTCGCGGACGCGACTCGCAGCAGACGCAGCCCTAAGACCGCTTGCGGCGGACCTGGCATTCGATTGGCCGCCAAGCGTTGTCACCTACAGCTCGGCGGCCGAGTTCAAGGGTATGGAGAACGCCTTCGTCGTGCTCTCCGACCTCGACCGCCTCGACTTGTCCAGCCAGCACGCGATCAACACCTTGTACGTCGCCATGAGCCGAGCTCGCATCGGGTTGCATGTCGTGGCGAGCAGGGCAGTCAAGAAGTGGATGCAGCGCTTGGGCGCGAGCCATTTGGGGGACCGATGACAGAGGACCAACGAGACCCGTTCGTTGCGTACGTGCGGAGCCACGCGGTGGGACCGTACGACGGTCCACAGGAGGTGCTCGAGGAGCTTCCTTATCGGCGCTACCTGATGGGCACGCTGTATCCGCGTGGCCTGGCTGTTGAAACAGTCAGCTCCGACGAGACCGACGACGACGGAGCCGGTTCGGTTGGACGGGACTTGGCCGACGACCCGGTGACGCTGGCCAATGAGTGGCTTCCCAGCTCGATCGGACTCAGCCTCTTCTTCGACGGCTCGCCGTCGATACTCGTTCACTGCTGGGGCGCACGCTACGACGTTGAGAGGTCGAACCGCTTTGTTCGCGTCCCTCTGGCAGAACCGGAGGCGCCCGAACTCGTTGCGCTGTCGAAGCCTGACGAAAAGGCGACGTCTCTGGTCCCAGTGCTCGATGGTCGTGCCGAGATCCGCTGTTTGTGGCGCCGTCTGGGAGACGGCTGGCTTGTCACCGTCACGCTGGTGAATGCCGAGGAGCAAGACCTGTCAGCCGGGAAGCCGGATCAGAGTCTGTGTCTGCACCAAGTCGGGTTCACCGTCGAACCGACCGAGGCGCGGCTCCTCGAGTATCCGACGGTCGACGCCGTGTTGCGCGAGGACGAGGACGACGAGCTGGCGCTGCTCTACCGCAAACGCAAGACCTACGCGATCGGTCACGGATGCTGCGCGGCTTGGGACCAGGACCCCAAGGACGGCCCTCGCGTCGTACGCGCCGAGCTCCTCCCGACCTTCGAATTGCCCGCGCTCGATCCCAACGTCGACACCGATCCACTAGTGCTCTCACTCGACTTTCTCTCCGACCAGTCGCGGCCGAGGGTGGACTTGGTGCAGCGGCTCGAGGCGTTCGTCGAAAGTTACGAGAACTGGATCCGCGACCTCCCCGCGTCGCACTCCGACATTCCCCCGAACCTGCACGACGCACGCGGCCGCCTGATCGCGGAATGACGCACGCCGCCGATCGAATGCGCGTCGGAATCTCCATGCTCGAGGATGACGAGGTCTTGTGGTGCTTCCGTGTGGCCAATGAGGCGATGCGCATGCAGATGCGTCACTCTAAGGATGACTTGGCCGGGCGGGGACGAGAACGTGATGAAGCGCCCTCGACTCACGTCGGGTATGAAGAACTCGGCTATCGATGGCGACCGTTCCAGCTGGCGTTCATCCTGCTCGTGCTCGAGTCGATCTGCGATGACGATGCGGATGACCGGGAGAAGGTTGACCTGTTGTGGTTCCCCACCGGCGGCGGGAAGACGGAGGCCTACCTTGCAATCGCCGCGATCGTGCTGCTCCTCCGGCGTCGCAGGCATGGGGGTGCGGGGGTAGGGACGACAGTCATTACGCGCTACACCTTGCAGCTGCTCACCACGCAGCAATTTCAGCGGGCAGCGACGCTGATCTGCGCCCTTGACGCGATCCGCGACGCCAATCGTGATCGGCTCGGACGCGAACCCTTCACCATCGGTCTGTGGGTGGGCGACGAACTCACCCCGAACCGTTGGGCGAAGGCACTCGAGAAGCAGGACGAGATACTCGAGATGCCGGAACCCACGAATGTGTTCCAGCTCGAAAGCTGCCCGTGGTGCGGCACGAACATTGTCCCGGCGGTGCAGAGCGAAGATCGCCGTGCTTACGGCTTCACGGCAACGATCGCTTCGTTCGACTTTTATTGCCCGAACGACAACTGCGCCTTTACAGGCCGCCTTCCGGTCGCAGTCGTCGATGACGAACTCTTCGCTCGTCCGCCGTCGTTCCTTCTCGCCACCGTCGACAAGTTCGCACGGCTCGCGTGGGAAGAGAACGCCGGCAGCTTCTTCGGATCCGCGACTCGCCTCCCGCCCAGTCTCATTATCCAGGACGAGCTGCATCTGTTGTCCGGTCCGCTCGGGACCATGGTCGGACTATACGAGCGCGCCGTTGAGTCCCTGATCGCCCGGAACGGAACACGCCCGAAAGTCATTGCTTCCACCGCCACGATCCGACGGGCACCCGACCAGATCCGAGCCCTCTACGCCCGCCCCCTCGACCTGTTCCCACCGGCTGGACTCGAAGCTGATCACTCCTATTTCGCGCGGATCGCCGAGGACGAACCTGGTCGACGATACGTAGGCTTGATGTCGCAGAGCCACACGACCGCCACGACGAACGTCCAAGCCGCCGCAGCCCTCCTGTTGGCTCCAGTTGAACTCAATCTCGTCGACCCGGAACGCGACGCCTATTGGACGCTCGTCTCCTACCACAACAACCTGAAGGAGCTGGGCCGCACGATTACCCAGTTCCGTGACGACGTGCCGCGCATGATCGAAGCCCGAGCACGCGATCAGGCCAACGCCCGGTCGCTGGGTGATGAGGACGTCATTGAGCTCACCAGCAACCTCAGAGGAGGCGAGCTCCCGCGCCTACTGGGTCGCCTCAACAGTCCGGGCGAGTCGGCCAAAGGCGTCTCTGTGCTCGCTACCACGAACATGCTCAGCGTCGGCGTCGACGTCCCGCGCCTCGGCCTCATGGTCGTCAACGGTCAACCGAAGACCACCTCGGAGTACATCCAGGCGACGAGCCGAGTCGGTCGCGGGGACGTGCCGGGCCTTGTACTCACGATGTTTGCATCAACCAAGCCCAGAGACCGGTCTCATTACGAGACCTTCGTCGCCTATCACCAGTCGCTGTATCGCTGGGTGGAGCCGACCAGTGTCACTCCGTTCGCGCTGCCCGCCCGAGAGCGTGCCCTTCACGCGGTGTTCGTTATTCTCGTTCGCCACTCCATCCCCGGCATGTCCGCGAACGCGGTGGCGGGCGCATTCGAGCCGACGGCGAAGGAAGTGCAAACGATCGTCGACGATCTGAACGCCATGATCGCCGCGGCGGATCCCGACGAGGCCGAAGCCTCGAAACGCCACCTCGAGGTGATCGTCGCGTCCTGGGCGGAGCGCGCCGAGGAATCACGAGCGACCGGCAAGCCGTTGTACTACTACTCGTCAAGCAAACAGACTTCCTCGCTGCTCCGGAACTTTGGGCAGGTGACCGACGGGTGGGAGACGCCGCAGTCGATGCGAAACGTCGACCGCCAGTGCAATGTCGATGTTCTCGGGGGCGGAGACCAATCGGGAGGTTCACGGCGATGACGGTCGATCGCAAGCTGCGACTCTCGCAAACCATCACACCCTTCGGAGTCGGCGCCATCTACGACCTTCTCGGCGAATCCTTTGTTGCCTGCGACACCCGATTGTGGGGACCGCACGGCATGACGCTCAGGCTGGACAGACTCGCCCGACAGCTCGACGTCAGTCGCTTTAGGGCGGCCCCGTCACAGGCTGGTCTCTTCGGCCGTAGCGGCGCGGGAGTGCCGTACGCGCGATTCCCGCGCTGGCTGTTTTGCCCACAGTGCCGCACGATGACCTACTGGCGGCGGCGGGATGAACAGGAAAACGAACAAGCGCGATGTCCCAACGGGGCGTGTCCGCGCAAGCCCGTCTTGGTTCCCATGCGATTCATCGCCGTCTGCCTCAACGGTCACATGACCGACGTGCCGTGGCACGAGTGGGCGCACTCGACGGCCGACTCCGCCGAACAGAAACAGTGTGGGTCGTTCAACCTCGCGTTCCTCTCGCGGCGTCAAGCGACCGCAGGACTCGACTCATTGATCGTCCAATGTCGAAGCTGCAAGGCCCGACGCTCGCTATTCGGAATCTCAAAAGCCGACAGCCTCAAGCCACTCGAGGGCAGGTTCGCGGAGGCAGTCCGATGTCATGGAACACAACCGTGGCAGGCGCACACCCGCGGCGAACAGTGTGGACTGCTACTCCAGGTCGTTCAACGTGGCGCGACCAACGTCTACTTCCCGCAAGTGGTCCCCGCCCTCGACATCCCCCCCGACTCCGACTTCGATCCCTTCGCCGAAACCACCATCAAGATCCGCAACCACAAGATGTTCGCGGCTCTTCTCGACGCGGACGACGGACCCCTTGTGGAGATGATGGTCAAAAGCATCGCCGGTGAAGTCGGGACAGCTACAGACACGGTCAAAGCCGTTCTCGCGCAGGACGTCGCGGCACAGCGCGGGCAACCGCTCACCACCGTCGACACAACGGAAGACGAAGACCTCTACGCAGGCGAGTGGCGAGCCTTCCGCGCGCCAATCATCGACCGCCATCCCCGCAGCAAGTTCATCACCAAGGCGTCCACCCTGTTCGTCGACCCACCGCACACTGAAGCAGGCAAGGCTCTCAATGACCTCATCGACGACGTTGCGCTCGCCACCCGCCTGCGCGAGGTACGGGCGCTTGTCGGCTTTTCCAGATACGAAGATGGCGCACGACTCGTCAGACCAGACCTCGGCCATGGACTCGACTTCCTGCCGGCGATCGAGGTCTTCGGTGAGGGCGTCTTCATTGCCTTCAATGAGACAGCCGTCAGTCGTTGGGAAGCCAACGACAATGTCGACTCCGTCGGCTCCCTGCTGGAGGACCGCAGAAGCAAGGCTCTCGTGGGAAAGCGTTTACGACCTGCCTCGGCCCGTTACGTCCTGCTTCACACGTTCGCGCATCTGCTCATTCGGCAACTGTCCTTCGACTGCGGATACGCGGCGGCGTCGCTCCGCGAACGTGTGTACGCGCGAACACCCGACTCGAAGAACGAACCGGAAGCGGGTGTACTCATCTATACGGCAGCCGGCGATGTAGAGGGCACCATGGGCGGTCTCGTACGGCAAGGCAAGCCGCCCCGACTTGTAGCTTCGATTCTGCGCTCTCTTGAACGGGGCGCGTGGTGCTCAGCAGATCCGCTGTGTCGCGAGAACCCCGGCCAAGGGTTCGGCGCGCTCAACCTGGCGGCGTGCCACGCCTGTTCCCTGCTATCCGAGACAAGCTGCGAAGGCGGCAATCGGCTCCTTGACCGCTCCGTGCTATTCGGCCGCACCGACATGCCCGGCTACTTCGACCCGGTACTGCGAGCCGGTCTCACTGAAGCGGCAACGTCTGTCACGCTGGAAAGCGTGTCATGAGGCTGCCTGCGTACCAGGAGTTGTCCAAGGAGCAAGACCGCATTCGCGAACTCCCTCTCGGGAAGTCCCACCTCGTTGTCGGACCACCAGGCACGGGCAAATCGGTCATGGCCCTCTACCGCTCACGAGACTTCATGGAAGCGGGCAAGCCGGTCAAGCTTCTCGTTCACTCCCGACTGCTCTCGCAGTACACCCAAAGCGCAGTCAAACAACTCGGCATCGAGGCAGCAGTACAACCGTTCCACGCCTGGTTCACCCGCTTCTACCAGAAGCACTTCTCGCGGACACCGCCCCAAGTCCAGCCGTGGGTCTATGACTGGTCACGGATCTTGACCGACATCAACCGCAAGCCCCCGACCCGAGGTCTGATTCCGAACCTCATCATCGATGAAGGCCAAGATCTCCCAAACGAGTTCTACATCGTCGCACAACACCTGGCGACGAACATCACTGTGTTCGCCGACGAGAACCAACGGCTGACCGAACACAACTCCACAATCAAAGACATCCGAGCATATGGCGGATTTGAGGGCGAGCCGCACGTCCTTAAGAGGAACTATCGCAACACGCGGGAGATCGCCGTGCTTGCAGAACTTTTCGAACAAGGACTGGAGACCGGAATCGCCGACCCGCCAACTCGATCGGGGCCGCTGCCGATCGGAAGCGCGTTGCCACGCTTGTCCGAGCAGATTGATGCGATCGTTCGCTTCGAGCGGGCATACAGCGACCTCGAGATCGGGGTGTTCACCTTCACCAAGGCCATCCAAAAGAAGGTCATCAACCGCCTCGCCGGCAAGACGGTCAACCCGGTACAGCACTACGTCGGCGGACTAGGGACAGACGCCCCACTGCTGAACTTCGACGCGCCCGGAATCAAGGTCGTCAACTACCCCTCGACCAAGGGGTTGGAGTTCGACGCCGTGTTCATTCCCGAACTGCAGTTCACGCCGACCGCGCTCCCCGATGATTTAATGAAGGTTTACGTTCTGCTCTCTCGTGCCCGCGAGTGGCTGTTTCTGAGTTGGACCGGCGATACCGTGCCCCCCGCGCTGGCGAAGGTGCCAAGCGAACGGTTGGAGTGGAGATGACCGACCAGGGATCGCTTCCGATCGAGGAGCTCGTCGATCACCCCGATGCCGATTCCACCCATGTCGACTTCGGCTTCCTAACCAATCGACAAAACCTCCTGCAGGTCCTCTCTACCGGGCTCCTCGCGACGCGAGCGGCGTACGCGAAGTACTACCCGGACCTCCTCGAGATCGCCGAGGGCTCCATCCCGTTTGTTCGCTTGCCCGCACCAACCAACGCCATATCGGCGGTCCTCGAAGAAGGCAACGCTGGTTCGTTCCCCGTGATTGTCGATCCGGGCAGCTGGGCCCGCGACGCTTTGTACACCGAGGCCGACGACGATGCGGCCATCCGGACATATCCCGCCGCGGTCCCTCTCGCACCGGACGCGGTCGTCTACTTCCGGTCGCAGGACGAGCTGACCGAGCACACGGCACGCCGATACCCCAACGTCGCCGACATCGTGCGGTTTGAGATCTCGCCGTCGCTGTTCGAAGGAGAACCGGCCGACCTCACCGTCCCGGCGGGCGCCGGGAAGGGCCTGTACGACGCCGACTACCGGACCGCGGACAAGCGTGCGGGGATGCTCGCGGCGCTAGCCGCGGCCACTCCCACCGACTGGCTGCAACAACTCGGTGACGTCATGTCTGCGAGGCTGGCCAAGCCCAAGTCGACCCCGAGCTGGTATCGCCACGACGTGCTGCTTGCCACCAAGAAGCTCGCCGCCCGATCGTCGGACGACGACCGGCTCCTGCAAACTGTCCTCGCGACAACGATCGAAGCGGACACGACCGCGGGCATCCAACCACTCAAGCTGCTCGCAAGGATCGCCGAATCGGCGTCGCCGTCGGAGGATCAGACCAAAGGCTTCGACAAGATCCGAGCCGTTCTCGAACTCGAGCGCGACTTCGAGAAGTTCACACCCGGCAAGGGATCGCCGATCCTCAAGGCTCTACTTCTCGCGCTCCTTCGACCCGACCCCGAAAGACTCCTGTCCTGGTCGACCAATGAAACCGGCGCCGACGACGAAGTCATTGTTGCGGCCGCGGCGATCGTTGGAACCATCCAAGGCTGGGCGCTCGCACCGAAAGCCGAGTTCCCCGCGTCGTTGGTCCACTGGCTGGCGGTCTTCCAGGCCGAGTGCGTGCAATCCGCGGGTCCATGGCCCGGACTTTCCACCGAGCTGGTCGGCGACGACCGGCAAGGTACTTTGAGATGGGACGGACAGACCGTGGTGACCAAGACCAAAGCACCCGCCGCCCTCGATGAGCTCCTTGACGGGCTCGATGTGAACGACGCCCGCGTCCAGTCCGCCGTCTTGGAGCTCATCGACGCCCAGGGATGGTGGGACTGCCAGGTCCTTGAAGTCGAGCTGGCTGGCGGCCGCGGTCATATCGTCCGCGTTCAGTCGGGCAAGCAAGCCGGTCTCGAAATCCAGGGTGTTCGGCGCTGGACGGCAACGGTGAACAAGGACCGGCTCCTCACCCATCTCGCCGACATCACGCTGCCCGACGACGCGGCAGGAAAGGATCCGCGCCGGCGATCGCGTCTCTTCACTAGCTCGCCTGGGCGGACGACGTCCCAGCCGCTTCGTCAACCGGCGTCGGCAACGTCGATCGTCGGCGCTGTCCTCGTTGTTCGGATCTCGCACCCGGAGCTGGAGCACGTTCGGGTCCGCGGCGAGAGCATCGGCTGGGACGTAGGAGGAGAACGCGACGACAAGCCCGTATTCCAGATCCTCTGGAGATAGCTCGGATGGGGGGTGCAGGGTCGTACTCGGGCTTGGTTTCCCGGACGACGTAAAGCAGCACCGCACCACGTGTTTGCTGGTGCCAGTCCGCAAGCAAGAGCTTCAGTCGATGGCGACTTGGGCGCAGCGCGCGCTTTAGTCTCAATGGTGACCGGTACTTCCACATGATCAGAGCACCGGCTGAGACTGCGTCCTCATCCAAGCTCACCTACACGGTGGAGGAGGCCGCAGAAGTCCTTGGCATTTCTCGCGCCACTGCCTACCGCTGCGTAAGACGAGGCGACATACGAAGCGTTCGCCTCGGTCGTCGGGTCATTGTGCCCATGACGGCGGTGCGCGAGCTCCTCGAGTCCGGAGGCCCGGAATCGCTCATGGCGGACTGAGAGCGCGCTCCTTGTGTGCGCAAGGGTCGGGGTGCTTATCCGGGTGCTTAACTTCTGCTCACAGGTGCGATTTAGGTACACCTGAGCGACTGGCCGTGAGACATACGTCCAGGTCAGGGCACTGCAGCGATCGGATGAGGGTGTGCGGAATCGGACTCTTAATCCGGCGGTTCTCGGTTCGAATCCGAGGGGGCGCACAAAAACCGCAGGTCACAGGCACCGAACAGGCAGATACCCCAGAGGGGTAAGTCCTGGTAAACCTCTCCGTATACCCCTCGGTCGCACTTGAACCCCGCGTCTGGCACCTCTATCTCTGTGCCCTCCCCCCGCCCCGGACCACGACCACCTCCTCGCGCTGGGACGCTCTCCCGCCTCGCCTCAACCCGAGCAGGCAGCCGACCAACCGGGGTGCGTCGCTCGAGTCCCCGGACGAATCAGCACAGCCACCGAAGAACTCAGAGAAACACCGGTCGCCCATCGCGCGCTGCTGCGTCGGCCTCGTCGATGTCGGTCCAATGCAGCAGGCGAGCGTCGAGTGCCATGCCCCCTGTGGACGAGCGATACCGCGTGGTTCGCGCAACCATCAACGCCGGTGCAATGCGAGAAGTATCGGCAGTGAGGATGCACCTGCCGCGTTGTTGATGCTGATAGGCAGCGGCCAGGGTCTCACTCACCCGGTCTGACCGGTGTATCGGCCGACCCTCGCGAGAGGTGTCTTGTAAGTGATCTGTCGGCCGGGTGTGTGAGGTCCTGTTGTGCACGCACCGGACGAGCGTCCGTGACCGAAGAGGCGCCTGTGCAGAGGCCCCATCACTGTCCTGTCCGCCCGCCCGGCGGTGCGTGCCACTCCTCATCCGTTGACGCAGAAAGAGGTGGCATGGCCACGATGGCACGCGAGTCGCTCGGTCAGATGATCGGCGGGATCGACACGCACAAGCATGAACACGTCGCCGCGGTGATTGACGACCTTGGTCGCATCCAAGGGGTCGCGTCGTTTCCGACGACTCGTCACGGCTACCGGAAGTTGTTGAGCTGGATGCAGTCGCACGGCGAGCTCTTCGCCGTCGGTGTCGAAGGGTGCGGCTCATGGGGTGCGGGGGTGGCTCGTTATCTCGCGGCGCGCGATGTGCGCGTCATCGAGGTCAACCGGCCCAACCGTCAGAACCGGCGCCGCCGCGGCAAGTCCGACACGGTCGATGCCGAAGCCGCAGCGCGGGCCGTGCTGTCCGGTGAAGCGACCGTGACCCCGAAGTCCGGTGACGGTCCGGTCGAGGCGTTGCGCCAGCTGAGAGTGGCTCGCAACGGTGCGATGAAGTCTCGGACGGCGGCGGCGAACCAGTTGCACAGCCTCATCGACACTGCGCCCGACGCGTTGCGGGAACGGTTGATCGGGTTGACGTTGCGCAAGAAGATCGCCGTGATCGAACGGTGGCGGACCGGCACCGCGCGACACTCCCGAAGTGGCGACCAAGCGCGCGCTGGTCAGCGTGGCGCGTCGGTGGCGGGCACTCGATCTCGAGACCCGTGAACTCGACCGTCACCTCCACACGATCCTGCGGACAATCGCGGCGCCGCTGCTCGCTCGTCACGGCGTCGGCTATGAGACCGCCGGTCAACTTCTCGTCACCGCCGGCGACAATCCCGATCGGATGCACAGTGAAGCGAGCTACGCCGCGCTGTGCGCAAGCTCGCCGGTCAACGCGTCGTCAGGAAAGACAAAACGACACCGGCTCAACCGAGGCGGTGATCGTCACGCCAACTCCGCGCTGTGGACGATCGTGCTCACCCGCATGTCGAACCATCCACCCACACGCGCCTACGTCGAGCGGCGAACCGCGGAAGGGCTCTCCAAACGCGAGATCATCCGCTGCCTGAAGCGCTACGTCGCACGCGAGGTGTTCCCGCTCGTCCGCAACATCGTGAACGAACACGACACGCCACTCGCTGCTTGACAAGCAGAGGCGCCCTCACTTCCAGGTCGCCCGGAGTGCAGCATGCCGCCGCACAGGATCGGCAGTTATGCGTCCACGCTTTCAGCGTCCACGGGCGATCGGCGCATGACTAAATCGCGCTTGACCCCCCACGTCGCCCCCTGGTCCACCGCCGCTTGCAATTCGGGCGTCAACGCCGTCACGGCCTCGAAGCCGAGCTTCTCGTAGTACGGGCCGTTCCAAGGGACGTCGCGAAAGGTGATCAACGTGACCGACGGCAGCCCCCGAGCGGCGGTCCAGGCGAGAACCTCATCGACGAGCGCACGTCCGACGCCACGACGGCCGTGTGCCGGTGCCACCGCGAGTTCGTCGAGGTGGCCTTCGCCGTCGATCACGCACGCCACTGCAAATCCAATGACCGCGCCGAGGTCGTCGATCGCCACCCAGGCGCGCTGCTCGGTCGCCGCCCTCGTCAAGCCTTCCGCCTGGTACGGCGGATCGTCCGCGGATCGGGCGATGCGCGGATCGTCGATCTCGCGAAACCGCTGGCGGGCCTCGACTTCGACCGCTTGCATCGACGCCACATCACCGGCCGTCGCATTGCGCACCACGATCGGCAACTTCACGTGGTCCATCGACCCCATGCGCACAGGTTGCCCGTTCCTGAGTACCGTCGCACACCGGCGGGATTGCCGGGTCTGTGCGCTGGTTGCTCACCGGCGAACCATCCGGGAACGCTCGCCGGAACATTTCCGATCGGGTCATCGGTTCGAGCAACCACGCGGGTTCCGCATCACATTCAGGGGTGGGTGAACCGTGGCGTGAACCGTGTCGTCGTGACCGTCGCGGACCATGAGTAGCGAACAGTAGATCGCTGCCGTTCCGAGCAACCGGCGAAGGATCGACCGCTGCCCCTTCGCGACGTTCAGCCGTCGATCGACCGACAGCAGGAAGGCCGCCAGTAGGAACACCCCCAACACGATGATGACGCCGCCAACGGCATTCCGCGAGGAAGTAACAGCGACCCCGCCGAGCACACAAAGCCAGCCGAGCAGGTCGAGTACAGCCTCTCGGCGGCCACCGATGATCGGCTGGGTGGGCCTCGATGCCATCGCCGCATCATGCCGGATGCGAGCGGCGTGAAATCAGGCACCTCCCGGTTGGTGCGTGTGTCCGGCATGGTTACCGCGAACCGCAGGCGACGTGCTACTTGGTGAACGCGGTGTGCAGCTGGTGATAGCTCCGGTCTGGGGTGACCCCGGCCGGAAGGTTCGGCCTGACGTTGTTGTTGAACCAGTCGTCGCCGTCTTCTTCGGACTCCCAGACCTCGATGACCCGCCACCCGCCGCCGGGATTGGGTCCGCCGGTGTGTGCGATGAAGCCCTTGTGGGAGCGCATGAGAGGCATGAGTTGGCTCACCATGCCGGCGTAGATCTCCTCGGTCAGGTTCGGGACGTCACCGATCATCAATACGGGCACTTGGTCTTCTCCCTGTCTTGGCGCCAGCCGAAACGCTACGGGCTCACCGGTCAACGCGCTCGCCGTCGATAGCGTTCGGAGCGCAAGCCGACGGCTGCTGTATCACCTGGCGTTCGGCCACTAGCACATACGGCCCAGCCGATCCTGCCCGATCGAAGCGGCGGGATCGGCACTTTCTGACGGTGCGGGTTTGCACCGTGATGTCGCCCAGGTCGGCAGTTCTGAGTGCCGCTGTCACAACGTCTCTGCGACAAGAGCTACCACCAACCCGATGACCAGCAGCAGCAACCCCGGTCGCATCCAGTGGATCGCCCACGACAGACCCGCGGTGTCGTTGCGACGGAACCGTGGGTCGTTGACCGCCTCGTCGCTGATCCGAAGCACACGCTTCGTGACCAGCGAGATCCCCGCTGCCACCACCATGACGAGTCCGACGAGTGCTACCAACCAACCGAGGGTCGCAACGACCGCCACCAGCGCATGATGCCCCCTCTGGAGTGCCGTCGCGCAGCGGCGGGATTGCCGGTTCCTTCGCTCGTGTGATGGAGCACGAACCACGCGGTATCGCTCCCGGGCCGGTGTTAGGAGACAGTCCTGCGCGAGCGATGCGCTGGAGCGGCATTACGAAGCAGCTCTCCCTTGGGAGATCTCTTCGTCTACCTAATCAGGGCGGACGTCATCGCCCGGTGTCACGCGGTCCGGGTGCGCGGTTCGAGGACGATCACCGGCGTCTCGGTCGACCGCCGGACCGCATACGCGTCGAGCCTCGGATCGACCGCAACCCAGCGCTGCCAGAGCCGATCACGCTCCTCCCCCGCCGAAGGGCGTGCGCGCACCAGGCGCGGCTGCTGGTGCGCCAATCGAATGACGGCGTCGGGGTGGGCCTCGAGGTTGAGCCACCACGCGGGATGGCCCTCGTCCCAGCCGTTCATCGCGAGCGCGGTGAGGTTAGGACCGTCTTCGAGGTAGCCGATGATGACGCTGCGCTCTTGTCCGGACTTCCGCCCGATGGTGGTGAGGCGCAGCGCGCCCCAGCCGCGCTTGTTCGATGTCGTCCACACGAATCGGCCGCCACTGAGCCGGTACAGCGCGGCGATGAACGCGCCAGGCCGTGTGCACGAACCACGGCGGCGGGTGCTTCGGCGGCTTGGTTTCAGCAGTACTCATTAGCGACGCCTCCCGCACTGGGCGACTCTCCACGGTAGGCCGCAATGAACGGTACTGGCGGTCTCGCTTCCCGTCCTGCGAGAGTCGTCCAAGCGATTCCCAAGGACACTCAGCGATGGGCGTCCAAGGCCGAGCTGTGGCGCCGATTGCCGGGAATGCGACGCGCGACCGCCGCGCAGCTCTGCGACGGGTCTCAGAGTCGGCGGTATGGGGCGCGAACGTCCGCTACGCCGAGCGACATGGTTCCGGTGACAGCACGCTATGACGCCGTCGCGGACTCCTACGCCGCGGGCGCTGACCGATACGACGGTTCGGCCGTCTCAACGCTTCTCGACCTCATCGGGTCGGACGTCGGCCGGCGGGCGCTCGATCTGGCCTGTGGACATGGCCTGCTGGCGCGCGAACTTGCCCGACGCGGGGCGACGGTTACTGGCGTCGACCTGTCACGCGAGTTGTTGGGGCGGGCGCGTTCGCATGACGATGGCGCCAACCTGCCGATCGAGTACATGCAAGGAGACGTCGCCGATCCGAACGTACTGGAGGGAGCCGAGTTCGACCTCGTCGTGAGCAACTTCGGCTCTCCGACATCGACAATCTCGAGGGGGGGTGTGTCAGACAGTTGCCCGCGTCCTGATCGCCGGCGGACGCTTCGTCTTCTCGATCTTGCACCCATGTTTCACTGGGCGCACCCGGCGTGTCAGGGTCATGGCCAACTGGCGGCTCCTATTACGACGAAGGTTGGTGGCGCGCCGACGAAGCCCGTCCGGGCGCGGATTCGCAGCCCGTCTATCTCGTGGTGCTCTGCCGACGCGTTGCGAGTTGAGCAGGCACTCCATGACCCGGCGGTAGGTGACGCGGACGCGGTCCGTCGGCGACGCGCGTTCTGGGCGCCGTTCCGGCGCGCACCTGGCCGGCCGCGGCGCGGATTCGGCCTTCCTTCGCTCCAGCGAGGACGACCGGCTCAAACCCCCGTCCAAGTCAGGCGCCTGACTTACCGTTGCGGCCGTGAAGGTCCCGGACCGCAATCTGCACGAGGTGCGTGAGCAGGGCTTCACGATCGTCGAGGGGTTCCTCGACCAAGACGAGCTGAAGGCGGCCCAGGAGGCTCTTTGGCTGCACTACCCGCGACCCGAGGACTACTTCGCCGACCCGTCAGCGCACGAGGAGTACACGCGAAGCCAGTTCGCGGGGGATCGCCACGCGCCGTGGCAGTCCTGGGATCTGAACCGGCTCGCCTTCCATCCCGACCTCGTCGACCTGGCGGAGCGGTTCCTAGGATCGGCTCACATTCACCTCTACAACGCGTTTCTGTGGGCGAAGTACTCAGGCGCCATCGACTACGAGCAGCCGCACCACCGCGACTTCGTCAACCACTCACTCGTGGTCCCCAAACGCAGCGACCCAGGACGCCAGATGGAGTCCTTCATCTTGCTGTCGGACGTCGACGAGGAAGACGGGCCGACCAAGGTGGTACCGCTCCACGCCGGCGCCACACATCCGTACTGGCCAAAAGCCAAGCTCGGCGGTTTCGAAAACTTCGCCGGGGGCACGGGCATCGAACTCGGCGGGTTCGCCGACGTCGAGGTGAGTGTGACCGGTCCTGCGGGCACGCTGTTCACGTACCGGACCGACGTTCTCCACCGCGGGTCGCAGATGACCGGTGATCGACGAGCTCGCTTCGTGCTGGGCACCGACTACGAGGTCTGGGGACCGCGGTGGACCGGCAGGACGGGATGGCCCGATCAGTCACTCAGCCCTCACTGGACAGAGATGATGGAACGGGCCACGCCCCGTGAGCGCGAGCTGTTCGGCTTCCCCGCCATCGGCGACCCCTACTGGAACGAGCAGACGCTCACCGACATGCAATGCCGCTACCCGAGGATGGACATGACGCCTTACTCGGGCGGCGCTCGTCTGCAGGACCCTCGGACGGCGCCCGACTCGGCGGAATGAACGCTGATCGCCTGGTTACTGTCGCTTCCAACTGGCGTTAGGTCGCGCTCGCGTTCATCGGAACACATCACGGAGGCTCGCGTAACTGATGGACTGGGCAGTGTGGAAGACGTTCAGTGCCGCCCGGCCGGAGTTGATGACTTTCCCTTTCTCGCGACCATGCTCGGCGAGGCCGCTGTTTGGCGCCCAGACAAGCCGACGCCGACCGCCGACCAGGTGATGGCCGATCCGCGATATGCGATGTACCTCACCGGATGGCCGAGGCAAGGCGACTATGGGCTGGTTGCCGAACAAGACGGACCGGTGGGCGCGGCCTGGTATCGCAAGTTCACCGAGGCGAGCCCTGGCTATGGCTTCGTCGCGGAGGATGTCCCCGAACTGTCGATCGCAGTGATCGCGTCGCGTCGGCACGAGGGAATAGGACGACGACTCCTCGTTGACCTCATCGACGCCAGCCTTGCTCAAGGATACTCAGCCATAAGTCTCAGCGTCATCGAGGACAATCCGGCGCGTGGACTCTACGAGTCGAGTGGCTTCATGCTGATCGAGAAGCACGGCAGGTCCTGGACAATGGTCCGACACGCGGGTCAATCGAACTGAGCGGCTGCCCGACGGATTGTCGGTGACTCATCCGTCATTATGAGTGTCGCCGCAGGTCGTACGCCCGCGCCAGCTCCCTGGCGCGTATCCCGGCAGTGCCGTACAGGGGCAGGTCATGTCGGCAGTTGTCGTCACGGAAGAAGTCCCGAATGGGAGTAGATCCGGGAGTGAGCGCGGGACTCCCGGAGCGCACGATCGACACACCATGGCCGAGGAAGGCGCGACGTTTCCGTGCGACTGCGATCGCGGCGCGATGGCGAACGTAGCCGCACGCCTCGCGAGGTCGGATGAGATGTCGGTCGGGACGAGGAAGCTTCGTTGATCGTCGCGGACGCGCAGCCCACCGAGTCGCGGCGCGGGTATGGCGTGAGCGCCTGCTCGTCGTTCGCTTCGTTGATCGGCAGGACGGCGCCCCTTGAACCTGCGGAGTGCTGGTCCGCAGGTTGGACCGCTTCGTCGACCCCGCGGATGACGTCGCGATGCCTGACCACGCTCGAGCGTCGGGTGCTTAACCGGGTGCTTAAGTCCTGGCTACTGGTGAGAACGGGTGACACGACTGAGAACGGCAGTGAGAACAAAGCGCAGGTGAGGCCACTGGAGTGACCTGCTGACGAAAATCGGCAACGGACTCTTAACCCGCAGGTTCTGGGTTCAAATCCCAGGGGGCGCACCGGGGATGACCAGGACTTTCGCGGCGTGGCGGTAGCGCCCAGTGGTAGCCCGTGCGTAGCCGTCTGTTCAACCGTCGACCAGCTCGGCCGCTGTCGCTGCCCCTTCCGCTGCTGCCCGAGGAGCACGTGGCCGTACACGTCGAGCGTGAAGGACACCCGATCTGTGACGGGCCGCGACTGATCAGCTTCACGTTCACACCGGCGGCGAGCACGTTGCCGGCGTGCGTGTGTCTCATGTCGTGCAGCCGGATGCGGCGCACGTCGAGGTCGCGGATGGTCCGCGTGAACGCCGACTAGATCGAGTCGGGAGGCCACCGCCAGCCAAGGGGAGCGCAGAAGACGAGGTCATGATCGAACCCGGCCCGCGCCCACGAATGACTGCCTACTCCGGCACTACCTGCACCTGCGATACGTCGACGGTCGGCGAATCCCCATCGTTCGGGTCGCGGACCTTGAATTGCAGCACTGTCGGGTCGGCTGCTAGAGCCGCACTCGGTACGTAAGCGGAGAAGGCAATCACGAGTCAGTACTCGGGGTGCGACTCTGCGAAAGAAGGAGATGCAGACGCCTCATGTTCCGGGTTGTCCTCTCGGAGAGACGAGAAGTCCAGGACCCCCATCGACGATCCGGGCTGAGGCAACGACGAGAGCCAGCGGTCACCCCAGTCGGCGAGCATCTCGCCGGCCTGTGTGTGGTAGTCGATCGCGAACTGGCGACAGCCACAGTGATTCAGCCAGCGGAGCAGCACGCTTTCGTGTGGCCAGGATCGCGCAGGTCGACTTCGCCCAACGTCGCGCGGCGCACCTCATCGATGGACGCGTCGTAGCCCGTGACCTCGCCGTAGAGACGACAGCAGTCGGCAAGCTCGAAGAGTCGCATGCGCCACAATCTCACGGCGACGCGGTCAGCGACCTGAGACAGTCGCACCGTCGGCCGACTCCTTGCCGCCATCTCACGAGAAGGTCGACCTATTGGCGCTCGCGGGTCCCAGCGCGCGCCGGTGTTGGACGCTGCGGCGTCGCGGCGCGGGTATCGCCGGCCGGACTGGCGAGCTGTCGCTCAAGCGCGGTGAAGGCGTCGATGATCGCCTTCGCCTCGTAGGCACGGTTGCGGCGTGCAATGGTGATCGGGTGCACGACGTTCGCAGCTTCCAATCGGCGCATGGCTTCGTTCGTTGCTTGGAAGCTGCGCCCGATGAGCTCCGACGCGGTCCCAACGGAGACGATCGGCGCCCCCGGAAGCGCTTCGAGGAGAAGCTCGACCGCAGAGCCAGCGCGAACGCGGCCGAGCGCGGCGCGCCACTTCTTCTCGATGTCTGCAACGCGTTCCTCGAACGCGGTTGCATCGTCGACGGCCCGCCGGCAGGCGGCCGCAAAGAGACCAACCCACCGATTAAGGCCTTCGTGCGCTGCGGTCGAATCCGGTCGGCCGCGATACCGGGTTGCAGTGAGCCCTTCGACGTACGACTTCGACCACGTCGCGAGCACGAACGAGATCGGTGGAAGCATTCGAGGCGCAAGTCCACGACGGCGGAGAACCACATGGATCAAGGCGCGGCCAGTTCTGCCACTGCCGTCGACGAACGGGTGAATCGTCTCGAACTGTGCATGCGCGACCGCGGCCTGGACGACCGCGGGTAGGGCATCGTCGTTGACGAACGCGCAGAGGTCGGAGAGCAACGCGTCGACGTGCCCGGGCGGAGGAGGCACGAAAGCTGCCGAGCAGGGGTTGAAGCTGCTGCCGCCGATCCAGTTCTGCTCCTCTCGCACCCGGCCGGCGTGATCGGCGAGGCGCGTTCCGATCAATAGGCGCCGATGAACTTCAAGGAGCCCCTCGACTGTGACCGAGCGAGCCGGGGCGAGACCCTCGATGGCCCACCTCATCGCCTCGATGTTCCCGAGCACCTCTTCCGCGGTCGTGTCAGGGGATGCATCGCCCAGCTGCCGTGCCGCCTCCGCTCGCAGCAGGCGACGTCCGCCGATGACGAGACCCTCGATGTAGGAAGAGGCAACGGACTCCGCGCGCAGCAGGAGCCGGGCGATCGCCTCCGTGTCCGCGAGCGTGGTCGGAGCCGAGTTGAGACGCCCGATCGCGGCTTCCGCGTCGGCAACGTCGGCAGCTACATCACCATCGATCCGGAACCGACGGTCGGCGAGAGAATCGGGGACATACGCTTCGTACTCGCAGCCCTGTCGATCGCGACGCGACAAGCCACTGTCGAGCGATGGCTGCCACCGATGACGCACAACCCTGCTCACGGCTGATCCTTGTTCAAGGTTAGAGTATAACCTTGAACAAGAATCGGCGTGGTTCAAGGTTCTGCTGTTGAACCTTTGGCGGAGTGGAGGACCGTGCGCTCCGGAGGGTCATACGCAGCACCTGCGCCGTCTATTGCGCCGATATCGAGATGGCGCTGAACGCCATGGTCCAAGCCGGACAGAGCCGACGATCCATCCACCAGGCCCCCGTCGTGCTCAACACCGCATTCGCCTGTTCCCGGCAGCACCAGTTCGCACCAGCCAACCTTGTCCTCGGCTGCCACCTCCCCGACGGAACGACTCTCACAGGCACGCGGCGCCGGTGATCACCACGCCCTCCGTCGACGGAGCCGACAGCTTTGGTCACGAGAGGTTCGCCGACCAGCATCAGCGCGACCCTGGGGATGGTCGTTCGGTGTCACACCCCTAGCGCATACTCGTGCCGGTGATGGATGCCGAGCGCCTCCAGGTCTACGCCTACGCAACCGCGCCGGAAGCGGCCGACTACGTGACGATCATGCGCCGGTTGACTGCGACGCTGCTCGCCGAGTGGTCGGCCCAAGACCTGATCGAGCGCGGTCTCGAGGTCAGACCCGAGATCGCCGACTCGCGACTGCGTTACCTCGCTGCTCACGGCAACCTTATCGAGAGCCCGCGCGAGGTCCGGGTCAGCTCGATCGCGGAGTACCAGCGCCAGCCGGCGCGGTACTCGGTGACCGCGGTCGGCGCGGTCGTGCACCGCCAGGTCGAGGAGGTGCTGGCCGCATCCGGCGGTGCTCGTGAGGTGCCACGCGAGCTGCTCGAGGCGGTGGCCGCCGGCATCGACCGGCTTGTGCACGGCGCCCACGCTGAGGGTGACCTATCCGGTCGTGACCTCGCGGAGCTGGTGTCAACGATCTTCCTCCAGTTCGAGGCCTTCGCGACCGCGATCGCCGACTTCTACTCCTACGTCGGCGCGGTCCTCGCCCGGCCCGACCTCGACGGCGACGAGTGGCTCGGGTTCAAGGCTCTCCTGCTCGACTACCTGGAAACCATCGTGCGCAGCGTGGCGCTCCACACACCTGCGATCCGGCGCGGCATCGCCCGGCTCGACCCCATGCTCGACGACATCCTCTTGCGGGTCGATGCCATCGATCCACAGCTCAACGAGCTCCGATCGGCGGCGGGCGCGGATATCGACCGGGCGCGCGGCCGAAGCCGCCCCGACTGGGAGGAGCTGCGCGCATGGTTCGGTGAGGATGGCGATCGGCACGCCGGTGCCGCGCAACTGCGGGCCGCCGCCGGTCGCGCCGTCGGGACGCTGCTGATTCACCTGAAGCGGCTGAACGCTGCCGGCACCCGTGAGGAGTCGATGCGGCGGCACCTGCTGCGCCTCGCCGGCTGGTTCGGAGCCGCGTCGCCGGCCGACGCACACGACCTCTTCACTGCTGCGTTCCGCTTGCACGGTGCCCGCCACTTCGGAGTCGTCCTCGACGACGAAGTCGGTGCGCTCGTGCCTGCGACTGCAAGCTGGTGGACGGCCCCTACTGCGCCGGTGCCGGTGTCGCTCATTGCAGCGCGGCGATCGCACCTCGAGAGGACGGACGGTCCGCGTTGCCGACCACGAGCGCGCAGCGAGCAAGGCTCCTCGCCGGTCGGCAACGGGCGGAGGTTGTGCGGCGCGGCGCCATCGGCGAGCTGGCGGCCGCCGCGGACCGGCTGCCCGAGGTGCGGCTGTCGCCCGACGCGTTCGGTGTCGTCCTCGAACTCCTCGCCTCGGCCGCGGCCGATCGCGAGGGCCACACTGGTCGCCTTGTCGATAGTGGGATCGAGCTCCGGCTCGAGCAAGCCGACGCCGACCACACCACTGTCATCCGGAGCACGTCGGGATCGCTCACGCTGCACGGCCAACGCCCGGTGCTGATTGTCGCCAGCCGCCCGACGACGGAGGCGAGCGCATGAGCGACCGCGCAGCGGCCGAGCGCGTGGACGCCGTGCGGCTCCTGCTCGCCCACCCGCTCGTGACCGCGCATGGGCCGCACGCCGAAGGGCTGCGCATCATCCGTCGTCACCGCGACCGCGCTCGCCATGCAACTGCGCCAGCTTCTCGGCTATCGCCTCGTCGTCGAGCCCGGGTTCGCGCGCCTGTACAAGAGCGGCCTGGGGCCGGGGCGCGGCCGCGCACTGCGGCGCAGCTCCGGCGCGCCGTGGTCGACGCGCACGTACGCGTACCTGTCGCTCGTCATCGCGACGCTGCTCACCAGCCGTCAGCAGGTCCTGCTCTCGCACCTGATTGACGACGTGCGCAGTGCCGCCCTCGAAGCCGGCATGGAGCTGGGCGACTCGCCGAGCGAGCGCCGCGACCTCGTCGCTGCATTGCGGCAGCTCGTCGAATGGGGCGCGATCGAGGAGGACGAGGGCCACGTCGAGGGGCTCTCGGCCGACACGGGTGCCGAAGCTCTGCTGTTCGTGCACCACGAGATCGTCCGCCATCTCCTCGCGGTCCCGATACATGAGGTCGACACGCCCGACGAGCTCGTCGCCGCTGCGGCGGCGCCCGGTCCCGGTGGCGTACGCCACCATGTCCGACGCCTGATCGTCGAGACGCCTGCGGCGCTGGCCGACGACCTCGACGAGGAAGGCTGGACGTGGCTGCGACAGTCCCAACGCCGCGAGCGTGAGATCCTCGGCGAAGCGATCGGCCTCGACCTCGAGATCCGAGCCGAGGGCGTCGCGGCGATCGACGACCGTGACGAGCTCAGCGACGAGCCGTTCCCCCGCCACGGCAGCCTCGGCCATGCCGCGCTGCTGACGATCCGCAGCCTGGTGCAAGAGCACGAACCACACCACGGCAACGCCGCTTCGGTCACGCTGCCCGCCGGCGCGCTCGACGACGCGGTCAGCGAGGTGGCCGAGCGCTACGGGCACCGCTTCAAGCAGGCGTACCGCGACGATCGCGCCTTGCTGCGCCGCGACGTCGAGCAGCTTCTCATCACCGTCGATCTGCTTGCCGTCGATGGCGATGGGACTCATCGGCTTCGCGCGGGTCGCGGCTCGGTTCGCGCCAGAGGTCATCGAGGTACGGCACCCAACCCTGTTCGAGGAGGTCATCGATGGCAACCGCTGAACCGCTCGGCCGCTGGGTCCTGCACCGGGCCGGCATCCGCAGCGTGTGGCAGTACGACGACGCCCAGCTGGCGTTCGCGGGCGGGCGCCTGCTGCTCCGCGGGATGAACGGGGCTGGCAAGTCCAAGGCGCTCGAGCTGCTGCTGCCGTTCCTCCTCGATGGCGACACGCGCCGGATCGACGCGACCCAACGTGACCGCACGAGCGTGCGCTGGTTGATGACGGCGGGACGCGACGAGGGCGACCACGTCGGCTACGTCTGGCTCGAGCTCCGGCTGCTCGACGCGGACGGCGACGAGTCGTTCAACACCCTCGGTGCGGGGCTGAAGGCGTCGACCCGGACCGGCAAGGCGAACGCCTGGTACTTCGTGACCGACCGGCGCGTCGGCATCGACCTCGCGCTCGATGTCGACCGTGAGCCCCTGTCGGTCGACAAGCTGCGCGCTGAGCTAGGCGACGATGCCGTCGTCGAGTCGAGCGCCGAGCACCGCCGGCGCGTCGGCCGGCTGCTCTTCGGACTCCACGACGACGGCCGCTTCACCAACCTGCTGCACCTGCTCCACCAGCTGCGCGACCCGAACGTGGGCAACCGCGTCGAAGAGGGCCACTTGGCGCAGCTGCTGTCGGATGCGCTGCCACCGCTCGACGATCGCTTCCTCGACGACGCCGCCATGCGGCTCGACGACCTCGAACAGGTCAAGCAGCAGGTCGAGCGCGCCGAACGCGCCGCGGCGACGCTCACGGACTTCCTCGGCGTCTACCGCGGCTATGCGGGGCGCAAGGTGCGCGAGCGAGCATCGGTCGCGAAGGAGTCGGCAACCGCGCACCACCGCGCTGAGCGCGGCGTGAGGCGACTCGAGGTGGCGCATCAAGAGGCCCTGGAAGCCGAAGCCGCCGCGCTCACCCAGCTGCGAGGCCTGCAGGACGAGCGGCGCGACGTCGACGCCGCCCGGCGCGCCATCGAGGCGTCACCTGCCTACCGCGACCACCTCGCACTGGTTGATCGCGAGAAGGCGGTAGATGCGTTGGGCAGGGCTGCCGACGCGGCCGACGGCGCCCGCCGCGGCTCCGCCGAGGCGGCTGACCGAGCGCGGCGTGAGCGCGATCACGCGCAGCACGCACTCGACACCGACGCCGCCGCCGCGGCTGGCCGTTCGCGGGCGCCGCTGGCGATCTCGCACGGGGCGGCGTCGACGCTGTACCGCTGACCCCGGTGCCTGACCGCGTGGTCGGTGATGCTCGCGACCGCATCGCATCCCTCCTGCTGGTCGTCGAACGCCGGCGCGACCGCGTGCGCGAAGTCCGCCACCTCGCGACGGCGCGCGACCAGCGAGCCGCCGAGCTCGAGCGAGCACAAGCGGACGAGGCCGCCTCCGAAGCCGAGCTCGACGCAACCACGGCTGCAGCAGCTGCCGCTGACGAACAACTGGATGCGTCCATCGACACCTGGGGCGCAGCCGTGCGGACCTGGTGGCGCGAGCTCAAGGGCTTCGATCCCGCCGCGCTGGACGACGCGCTTCGCTCGGATCCCTCCGCGCTACTCGGTGCCGTCGACCGCGACGTGCACGGCAGCGTAGAGCCGGCGCTCGCAACAGCCAGGCGCGACGAGGCCACCGCCGCCGCGGACCTGCGCCTCGCGCAACGCGCTCGCGACGAAGCCGCCGCCGCGCTCGCGGCACTGCTGGACGACACCGATGCCCGACCCGCCGCACCCTCGCATCGGCGCGCTCAACGCGATTCGGCGAGCGGCCGGCCTTTCTACGAGCTCGTCGACGTCCGCCCCGGTGTGACCGACGGCGAGGCCGCCAACATCGAAGCCGCCCTGGACGCGGCCGGCATCCTCGATGCCTGGGTTGCGGGCGACGGCACAGTGCGAGATGCGGTCACCGGGGACGTTGTCGTGCTGAGCGGCGCGAGCGGTCCGGCGGACGACACCGACGCGCTCGCCGAGGTGCTCGTCGCCGCGCCGGGTCCAGGCTCGCCGGTCGCGGCCTCGACAGTTGCCAAGATCCTGGCGTCGATTGGTCTCGCCGACGGCGCGACCTCGATCGGTCGCGACGGCCGCTGGCGCCTTGGTGTGCTCGCTGGCGCCCATACCAAGGACGTCGTCGAGTTCCTCGGCGCCGGCGCTCGTGCCGCTACCCGCCAACGACGGATCGACGCCGCGCAGGCCGCGCTCGACGCCACACGTGCGGGGCTCGATCAGGCGCAGGCGCGCGCCGGCGCAGCGACGCGCGAGCGGCAACGGCTCGAGTCGATCCCGGCGTCGATCCCGCGGGACGAAGCGGTCCTCGAGGCGCTGTTAGAGCGCGACGTATGCCATGACGAGGCGCGCCGCGCTCGCGCTCGCCACCAGACCTACGTCGAGGTGCGGATCGCCCGTGGTGCGGCCGCCGCCCGCGGCGGGCCGAGCTCGAGCGGGACGCGGCGCGGGACGGTTTGCCCACCATGCTCATCGAGCTGCTCCAGACCGACGACGCCCTTCGCGACGCCGACGCGAGCCTCCGTGAAGCGCGTCGAGCGCTCGACGCACTCGGCCGCAGCATCGACCACGTCGAGCGCACCAACCTGGCCCTCCATGAGGTCGCGGAGCTCAACGCGAAGGCGGCCGAGACGGCGGCCACGGCTGGGTCCGAGCACGCTTGTGCGGTTGCCGAGCTCGACGCGCTGCGTGCTGCGCTCGGCAGCGAACCGGAGCGGCTGGTCGCCACCCTCGCCGAGCACGTGAGGCGAACCAACGCGCTCGACAACGAGGAGATCCCCGCCGCGGAGCACGTACACGTCGGGGCGGGCAAGGCGTCCGCGACCCACCGAGGCCGAGCTCGCCGCGGCACAGGCGAAGGTCGATGAGCTTGCCGGTGGCGCAGCCTCGGCTGCGAGCGCGCTTGCAGCCATCGCGGCGATCGATGGCGTCCTCACCGCGGCCACCGATGTCGATGTCGCGCCCGACGCCGACGCGCTCCTGGCTGCCATACCCGCGGGCAGCGAAGTCTCCGACTCGCTCGTGCTCGCCCGCTTCGACGCGATGGAGAAGTCGTTGCCCGGCGGGTTCGACGCCGCGCTCACCGAGGACGACGGCGTGAAGCTCGTCCACGTCGCCGACGACCGCGGGCGTCGCCCCCTCGCCGCGATGGCCGCGCAGGTTCAGGAGCAAGCGGCGACCGCGCGGGCGCGCCTCGCCGAACGGGAGCGCGAGGTGCTCGAGCGGTTCCTGCTCCACGAGCTCGTCGACGAGCTGCGCAGCCGCCTCGCCGATGCCGGCGACCTCGTCACTGGCGCCAACCGCGCGCTCGCCCGGGTGCACACGTCCCACGGCAAAGGCGTCCACCTGGTCTGGCAGCTTCGGGACGACGCGCCCGACGCCGCCGTCGTCGTGACGCGGCTGGTCGTCGATGACCTCCGCAGCGACCAGGATGACAGCGCTCTCCGAACGGCGTTGCTCGCGCTGATCGACGCCGAGCGTGAACGGGATCCGGGAGCCGGCTACGACGAGCACCTTCGAGCTGCGCTCAGCTACCGTGACTGGTTCGAGTTCCGTGTGCACGTCACCGACACCGCGCGCCCCGGGTCGCGCCCGTTGCTCACGAAGAAGCTCGGTCTCTCGCAAGGCGAGCAGCGGGTGCTGTCGTACCTCGCGCTGTTCGCCGCGGCCGCGTCGCACTACGACGCGCTGCGACGCGAGTCGCCGACCGCACCTCGGCTGATGCTGCTCGACGACGCGTTCGCCAAAGTCGACGAGCGCACCCACGCCGAGCTCCTCGGACACCTGGCCGAGCTCGACCTCGACTACATCCTCACGAGTGAGCGGCTGTGGGGTTGCTTTCCGAACGTGCCAAGCCTCGAGATCTACGAGGCGGTCCGTGACCCAGCGGTGCCGGGTGTCGCGCTCGTGCACTACCGGTGGGACGGCAGCGAGCGCCACCTCGTCGGGGTGTGATGGACAGCACAGACGCTGCGCTGGGTCGGTTGTGGGATGTCGTGGCGGCGCGGCTGCAGCGGAACGGCCTTCGGCCGACTGGCTCGGTGCGCCTCGACGCTGTCAGCCATGACGAACGACGAGCGCTTGCCGGTCTGTTGGGCCGCCACGTCGATGCGGGCACGGACGCCGTCACAATCGATCTCCAGCGGCTCGACGAACGGCTGCGTCGCGCCAGGCGGACAGGGCTGGTCGACGAAGCCGCGCGTCTGCGAGGCCCACTCGTCGACCGCGTTGCGGTGCGGTCCGCTCGCGCCGCGGAGGACCTGGCGCTCTGGTCGGCCGTGCGCGACCAAGTCACCACGTCGAGCCTGCAGCGCAAGCCGTGGATCGAGGCGTGGCTGGGTGCCATCCGCCCCGTCGTACTGCGCGCGCCGACCGACGCACGGCGCGCGCTGACTGAGACCGCCATCCGGTGCATCGACGCCGTGCTCGCCGCTGGCCCGGGTCCGCATGCCCGGACCGAGCTGGCGTCGTCACTGGCCGGCAGCGCCCACGCCCTCGATGACGGTCGGCGTCTAAGCGTGCTGGTGCTCCGCGCCCTCGCGCTGGCGTGGGCGGTCGCCTACCCCGACACGCCCGCGCAACGCCGCGAGCTGTGGCGGAGCTGCGGCGTGCTGTGCGACGAGATCTCCACCACCGTCCTGTGCGCTGGGCTACGGCCCCTCGGCGACGATGCGGCCGCGACGCTCGTTCGGGCGCGCGCCGACCACAGTTGGGCCACGCACCTGACGATGCGCGACCTCGACGCACTCCGATGGGACAGGCCCGCAACCGTCGTCAGCGTGTGCGAGAACCCGCGCGTCGTCGAACGCGCCATCGATGTGGGAATCGACGCGCCGATCGTGTGCACGCTGGGCAACCCGACGGTCGTGACCCACCGCTTGCTCACCGCCCTCGCAACCGCCGGCGCCGAGCTTCGCTACCACGGTGACTTCGACTGGCCGGGCCTTGCGATCGCCAACCGGGTCCTCGGCGAGGCACATGCCGCACCGTGGCGGTTCAGCGCCGACGACTATCGGCAAGCGATCGCGCATGCTGGGGCGCTCGCGGTCGAGCTGCCGGAGCTTGGCGACCGAGCGGTGATCGCCTCGTGGGATCGGACGCTGACCGACATCATGATCGAGGTAAGCCGGGCCGTGCACGAAGAGCTCGTGATCGACCTGCTCGTCGCAGACCTACGAGACGCTCGTTGAGTGTCACACGCCCTCCGTAGGCTTCGGAGCATCGTCGGCGGCGTGACCGCGACCTCATGTCAACCGAAACAGCGGAGGGGGTCCCCGCTACATGTCATCTGGATCACGCGACACCTCGCTCCACGGGCAACCATCCGGGATCGCTCGAGCGCGCGTTACCGGTTAGTCGCGCGATCTCACGACCATCCGGGACCGGCACGTACGCGCTTGGGAGGTATGTGCTGGCAATTGCTCACGGCGCGTTGTTATGCGGGCCGCGTTCGCAAGGCGGCGCGAGCGAGGAACCGTCGATCGGTGCAGGTCCGACGGGGCCTACTGAGTCGCCGTCGCCCCGAGCGAGCCCGTCAGGGCCAATCTGTGCTGGCGCGCTGACCTCGATGAGGTCGCGGTCCCACGAGGTCCTGCTTGTCCTCGTTCTGGCTAGCCGTGTCCTCCAGGCGGGGAGAGCCAGAAGTGCGACCGCCTGTACTGTCGCCCGGAGCTTGTCCAACGGAGGAATGTATGCGTCCCGACCGGCATGCCCGCACGATGTTGCCAATCCCGGATCGCCCCGCGCCTGGGTTGACGACCTATGACGCGAAGGATCCGGATACGTCGTTCCCCCCGATCGAGCCTTTGGTTCCGCCGGAGGGCGCGCCGAACGTGTTGATCGTCTTGGTAGACGATGTGGGTTTCGGCGCGTCGAGCGCGTTCGGCGGCCCGTGCCGCACACCGACTGCGGAGCGCCTGGCTGGTGGGGGGCTGCGCTACAACCGCTTCCACACCACGGCGCTGTGCGCTCCGACGCGGCAAGCGATGCTGACGGGCCGCAATCACCACTCGGTCGGCATGGGCAGCATCACCGAGACTGCGACATCGGCACCGGGCAACAGCTCGCTTCGGCCGAACACGAAGGCGCCACTGGCGATGACGCTCAAGTTGAACGGCTACTCGACGGCGCAGTTCGGCAAGTGCCACGAGGTGCCGGTGTGGCAGTCCTCCCCGATGGGCCCGTTCGACGCCTGGCCGTCGGGTGGGGGGCGGATTCGAGACGTTCTACGGGTTCATCGGCGGTGAGAACAACCAGTGGGATCCCGCGTTGTACGACGGGACGACACCGGTCGAGCCACCCGCGTCGGCCGAGGACGGCTACCACCTCACCGAGGAGCTAGCCGACCGGGCCGTGAGCTGGGTCCGTCAGCAGAAGGCGTTGATGCCGGACAAGCCGTTCTTGGTCTACTTCGCCCCCGGGGCCACCCATGCGCCGCACCATGTCCCGAAGGAGTGGGCTGACCGCAACACCGGAGCGTTCGATGACGAGTGGGACGCGCAGCATGAACGCATCTTCGCCCAGCAGAAAGAGCTGGGCGTTATCCCCGCCGACGCCGAGCCCACCGTTCGCCATGCCGAGATCCCGGCGTGGGACGACATGCCAGACGAGCTCAAACCGGTGCTCGCGCGGCAGATGGAGGTGTACGCCGGGTTCTTGGAGCACACCGACCACCACATCGGCCGGCTGATCAACGCCATCGAGGATCTCGGCATCCTCGACGACACGCTCATCTACTACATCATCGGCGACAACGGCGCCTCAGCCGAGGGCACCCTGAACGGCGCGTTCAACGAGATGGCCAACTTCAACGGCATGGCCGCGCTGGAGACGCCGGAGTTCATGACGAGCAAGATCGACGAGTTCGGTTCACCGAGCTCATACAACCACTACGCGGTCGGCTGGTCGTGGGCGATGAACACGCCGTTCCAGTGGACCAAGCAAGTGGCCTCGCACTGGGGCGGCACCCGCAACGGCACCATCGTGCACTGGCCCAAAGGCATCGAGGCGCAAGGCGGTCTGCGCTCCCAGTTCACGCACGTGATCGACGTGGCGCCAACGATCCTCGAGGCGGCCGGACTGCCGGAACCGACGACGGTGAACGGGGTCATGCAGTCGCCCATGGAGGGCACCAGCATGGTGTACACGTTCAACGACGCCAACGCCGCGGAACGCCATGACTTGCAGTACTTCGAGATGTTCGGCAACCGCGGCATCTACCACAAGGGTTGGAGCGCCGTAACGAAACACCGGACGCCGTGGATCCTCGTGGGGGGTGAGGTTCCGGCGTTCGACGACGACGTGTGGGAGCTCTACGACGGCAACAGCGACTACAGCCAAGCCGGCAACCTCGCCGCCACGCAGCCCGAAATGCTCGCCAAGCTGCAACGGCTATGGCTTATCGAAGCCGTCAAGTACAACGTCGTGCCGATGGACGACCGCACGGCCGAGCGGGTCAACCCGGAGCTGGCGGGCCGGCCGACCCTCATCCGAACGACCTCGCAGCTCTTCTTCCCGGGCATGGGGCGACTGTCGGAAAACAGCGTGGTGAGCATCAAGAACAAGTCGTTCTCCGTCACCGCCGAGGTGGACGTGCCGGCCAGCGGTGCCGAGGGCGTGATCATCGCCCAGGGCGGCCGCTTCGGTGGTTGGGCGGTCTACGCGAAGGACGGCGCGGCCAAGTTCGCCTACAACGTGCTCGGGATCGAGGAGTTCACGGCCGCTGCCAACCAACAGATCCCGGCTGGCACCCACCAGATCCGCGTCGAGTTCGACTAGGACGGGGGCGGGCTCGCGAAGGGCGGTGACGTCACTCTCTTCTACGACGGTGACCCCGTGGGCACCGGCCGCGTCGACGCCACGCAACCGATGATCTTTTCCGCCGACGAGACGACCGACATCGGCCACGAGACCGGCACGACCGTCACGCCCGACTACACCGTCCAGAGCAGCCGGTTCACCGGCAAGATCCACTGGGTCCAGATCGACCTCGGCACCGACGACCACGACCACTTCATCGACCCAGACGAGCGCCTCCGCGTCGCCATGGCGAGGCAGTAGGGAGGCATCGCACCCTGCGACCGCCCCGAGCGCCGAACCGGAACTGCCTTGATCGGACGCTCCCCAGGGCTTGCGTGATTTCGAGCTGATCGCGGCCGACTCTGCGATCTGTCCTGACGTATGCGATGCCAAGGCACGCATAACCACGCCCACGGCAACGCATAATCACGGGCCCAGCTCGCGGCCACCGCGAGAACTGACCTACACCGCGCCGACGGTGCTGGTCATCGACGATGTCGGCCTGCTCCCACTACCGGACCGGCGAGCGGCGTCGGTGTTCTTCCACGTCGTCAACGACCGCTACGAAACACCACCCCACCATCGTCACCACCAACCGAGGGCTGCCCGACTGGGGCGACGTGTTCGGTGATCCCGTTGTCGCGTCGGCCATCTTGGACCCGCTAATGCACGACGCGGTCGTGTTCAACATCCGCGGGCCGTCCTGGCGGCTGCGCGAACACAACGGCCTCGAGATCGCTACCACAGCACCCGACGAAAGGAGCCGCCACTAGCTTTACCGTCAGCCAGCGAACCTGATCACCCGACGCGAATTCCGATGATCGCCGATCGCGAGTTCTGCGGATCGCTCACAGGCCCCGGCTATCGCCGCCCCGTTGCGGCAGTTGCTCTAGGAACGTGAGCTCGCTTGGTGCGCCATCGTCGATCTCGAAGCCGTCACGAAGTTGCTTCCTAGTAGGGCCAGGATTGCATTCAGTCGATCGTTCCACTGGCACAGGAGGTCGTTGGCCGAGGGCGAGCACCCAACACACGTGCGGCTCTGTCGCCGCGGCAACGCCTTCCAGGCAACGTCCGCAGTTTGGGGTTGACGCCGGTGTGGGTAGGTGTACGTTGGATTGGGCAGCTTGTCGATGGCGGAATTGAGGCGGACTTGATGTGGGCCGACGTGTTGCAGGGCGAGCAGGCGCGATCAGAGCGAGGTTCGATCAGGGCTCGGTTGTCTCATGCACATGTCCGCGTCCAGGCCGACCTTTCGAAACCGGGACGGGCTGCGCAATCCACGTGAATCGACACTGAAGGGTGGGAGACATCTCCATGCGACGAGTACTCATAGCGGTTCCACTGGCGGCGGCAGCACTGCTCATCTGGGCTCCGACTGCGTTCGCCACGAGCCCGCACTTCATCTCATCGAGCGCGACCCTCAACGGCGTGAACCTCGACGTGAACTTCAAGGAAGCCGGACTCGGCAATAACGCACTCATCAACTACACGGCCAGCGCCGATGCCACGGCCACGGTCGTCTGTGTCAACAATGGTGGGGCCAACCCGAGCGCTAAGAACAAGACCGACCTCCAGGGTCCGGTGAGCGCGACTGGCGACTTCAGCTCCGGGAAGAACGGCAGCGTCGAAGCCTCGCTCACTGTCAACCCGCCTGCGCCATCATCAGACTTCTCGTGCCCCGGTGGACAGACAGAGCAGCTCGCGCAGGTCTCGTACACCAACGTGAGCATCACCGACAACACGAACGGCGTCACCGAGCCGATCCCCGGCAGCTTCACCACTGGGTGCCTGTTGCCGAACGTTCGTGGTGCCTGCGATTGACGCAACCTAGGTAATCCCTGGGTAGCGCATCGGTTGAGGGCGAAGGGAAGCCCGGACGACGCTACGAGCGCAGTCCGGGCTTCCCATCCGAAGGGCGTGGCAGTGTTACCTCGGATTCGCCCAAGACAAGACACACCAGCCGCGTCCGGTCGTAGATACTCAACCTGCCGTCAACGGACGACCGGCACGCCATCGCACTCATCACCGGGCCAAACCGCACCCAGCTATGGGCCTGCGGCGCGCCCGGCTGCGTGCTCGTGTTCCTCAAGGACCACCCTCGCCGGGAGTGGTGCTCGGATTCGTGCGGCAACCGCGCCCGCCAAGCCCGCCACTACCGACGCGTCCAGGGGCGACCCACCGACCTCTGAGTCGCCAGGCGGCGACGCCGCGTCCGTCACGGCTTTAGTGATGCCATGTAGCCGCTGAGGCATACGGCGCGACGTCGGGTTTGTTGGCACAGCCATCGCGTTCGTCCACCCAGCACGGCGGCGACGCGGCGAAGCGACTGCTGGCCGTCACGTCCTGATTGCCCCACCCGCTAATCAGTGCGAGCCGCCCTCCCAACGTTGGACGCCACCCCCCGCCCTTCTGACAACGTTGGAACCCGAGCGCGACCGCCGCCTACGACCTGACGATAGTTGTCCGCGCAAGCGTCGGGCGCTTATCCGGGTGGTTAACTCCCGGCTACAGAGGAGACCGGGCGGGACTGGGTGAGATCAGCAGTGAGACGAAACGCCTGCTCATGCGACTGAACATCACGGCTGCGACATGCGGAATCGGACTCTTAATCCGGCGGTTCTCGTCGAGGACCGACGGTTGTCCTTCTGGTACTGGCGCAGCCGCAGCCGATCGACGAGCAGCGCGGCGAGCCGTCGCTTCGTCATCTGGAAGCCGACCTTGTTGAGCTGCGCCTCCTCGTTGAGCGAGTCGACGAGCACGTTTGAGCGGCTCGAGGAACCACATGTCCCCGAAGGCGTCGGACTTCGCCTCGGCGACGGCGGTCTCGAGCAGGGCGTCGACCTCGAGCTTGGTCACAGCGTGATCACCTTGCAGGTCGGGAGCGGGTGGTGGTCGGTGCCGACCCAGCGCAGCAGCGCGGTGCCGGAGGTGTGTCCGGTGGTGTCGATCCAGTTGCCGAAGCCGGGGTCCTTCTCGGCGACCACGAGGGTCAGCCGGTCGCCGTCGAGCTTCGCGGTGTGCTTGTTGACCGTGATGGCCTTGTCCCAGTCCATGCTCTCCATCCACCAGTTGGAGAGCTGGAAGTTCCAGTACGGGGCGTCGGGCACCTCGGTCTCGATGACCCAGGCCTGGCCGGGTTCGAGCTCCCAGTAACCGTGCATGTAGAAGATCTCCGGGTCGCCGCCGGCCCGCTGGTAGAATTCCTGGTCGCGGGGGAGCAGCTGGTTCGGGGCGTCCTGGAACATCTCGGTCCAGGCCGCGAACGTTGCGGCGGTTCCCATCACGCCGAGGGCCGTCCGCTGCAGCGACCGCACCACGTGGTCCGTCGTCAGCGGCCCGGTCGGCGGGGTCTGCTCGAGGCGCTCGATCTCCCAGCTGCCGGGCTTCTCGGTCGTCCGGTCGAGGTACGACTCGCGCAGGACGATCATCGTCGAGTCCTGGGCGATCGGGAGCCAGTTCTTGGCGCCGGCCGGGCGCTCGGTGCCGACGAAAATCTCGACGGAGCCGTCGGCCTCGACGACCAGGTCGTCGTTGCGCAGCTCGCCGGTCGACGCCATCGTGCCGTCCTTGGCGTAGCGGTTGGCCTTGCTGCCGAACGACGCGTAGGCGATCGTGCCGCGCTGGCCCGTGATCCGGTAAGTGTTCGCCCCCTTCACCGGGGCCGAGTGGTAGACGTTGTCGGGGTTGTCCGCGCCGATCTTGACCAGGTCGAGCCCCTGCCAGCGGGGCCGGTCGGAGTCGGAGTTCTCGAACGTCGCGTAGAGCGTGTTGCGCAGCAGCCGGGTCAGGTACCGGTAGCCCTCGGCCTGGTCCAGCGGTGTCTTCGGCCCGCGCAGCACCTGCTGCCCGGCCTGCTCCAGGGCGCGGCAGAAGTCGGTCCAGGCCTGCCCGCTGAGGACGGCCTCGTCAGCTGCGCTCATCGCCGCTCCAAACTAGAACGTGTTCCAGTTCCTTTGTACCCCGGGCCCTTCTGCCACCTTTCGCGCCCCGGAACGCAACCGCCGACAATGACCTGACGATAGTTGTCCGCGCAAGCATCGGGTGCTTATCCGGGTGCTTAACTCCCGGCTATTGGTGAGACCGGGTGGGACCCGTGAGACCAACGGTGAGACGAAACGCCTGCTCATGGGACAGAACACCACTACTGAGACATACGAGAACGGACTCTTAATCCTCGACGGGAGGCGCGTATGAGCGTCTCGGGCGTGTTTGCCGAGGTTTGCGGCCGCGTAGATCATCGCCCCGATGCTGAGCGCGCGGGCCTTCTTCAGCTGGTCGGTCGGTCCTTCGACTGACCTGCCCTGTGCCCGGGGAGACGCCGCTCGCCAATGTCGGTGAAGTCAGGTGCGTGGAACCGCACAAGGTCGCCGACGTCGAGCGCGTCACCGGTGATTTCGATGAGAACGCGCCGATCGCACTGCAGCCCGCGTTCCTCGATGTGATGTCTAGGCGGCGACGAAAGCTCAAGGGCACGCCGGCCCGACGGCCGACAACAGGTAGCGCGCACTTGTTCGTCCTCACCGGGCATGGTGACGAGGCGACGAGGATTGAACCTCGTACCGGAGCGCGCGTAATGGCACGATTCGCGTAATCTCCAAGTGGTGCCGAACGCGGATCGGTGCGCGGTCTGCCTTACGCGCACGAAGCGATCGCCAATCTCGCAGCTGTCGGTTCGAACTGTTGGATGGCACCGGTTTGGGTGACGTCAGACCTTCCGGCCGGCGAATGCCAGGCGCTTGTCCGACGCCGATGCGTTTGGGTCCGCGGGCTGCTCGGCATCAAAGATTCCGGGCTTCCGGAAGTCGTTCGTGATCAGCTGGTGTCCGACGTCGAGCGCGACGGTGAGGATCTCCTCGTCGTCGATGTTCTGGCCAGTCGCCTTGGCGATGTCGGCGGCGTGCGTCATCACGTCCATGATCGCGATGTTCAACGCCACGCCCGCAGGCATCTCCCCGAACGGGAGTTTCACCATCTTGTCCAGCGCCCCCGGCATGGCGAACGTCGCCCGAGCACGATCGGACGCCGCCCGATAGCGGCCGTGGAAGTCGTCACCGAGATTGTCGCCGCCCATCAACTCGCCGAGCCGCGCATCGGGCACCGACCCCTGCTCGACGCACTCCGCGAACATCGTCGCCCCGCCCGTGATGTGGTTGATCACCGCCCGCACATCCCACTCCGTGCACGGTGTCGGATTGCCCAGCTGGTCAGGCTCCACCCGATCGACTACTTCGTTCGTTCGGTCGAGTACGCGTTCGAAGGACGCGACTACATCCATTTCAATCCCCTTTGCCTCATCTTGCGTGCTACCGGAGCGCATCTTGCCCGGATGCTGTGCGCCGGGCTGTTTCGTGACGCCAGGAGGACCGCCTGCGCCGACTCGCTCGGCGAGATGCACACCGTACTCGGCCGCGAGCAGCTCTGCGACCGTCTCGCCGATCATGATGCACGCTGCATTCGTGTTTCCGCTCACCACGTTTGGCATCACGCTCGCGTCGGCCACGCGGAGTCCCCGCACACCCTTCACGCCCAACTGCGGATCGACGACGCTACCGATGCGGCACGTGCTCGTGAGGTGGTACACCGTGAACGAGTAGTGGCGCGCCATGTCGGCGAGGAGCGTGTCGCTCGGACGGTCACGCTGGGGTCATCGCTACCGGTAGTTTGGGTCCATGACCGCGACCGCTGAAGAGCTCCTGCAAGCGGCACTCGCGCTCAGCGAAGACGATCGCGCTGGCATCGCTGCCACGCTGCTGGAGAGCCTCGAGCCTCCGATGGTCGATGACGCGGCGACGGTCCAAGCGTTGTGGAACGAGGAGCTCGACCGCCGCGCTCGACAAGCGCTCGCAAGCGGATCGTCGTGGGAGGAGTGGGCGACCGTGCGTCAACGGCTTGCCGATGATGTCCACCGGTGAGCCGGACGGCGCGGTTCGCACCTGAAGCCGTCGCCGAACTCGAAGACGCCGCACGCTGGTATGAGCAGCGGCGCGCGGGCTTGGGGCTGGCGTTGTTGGCCGCAGTCGACGCCACGGTGGAGTCGATCGTCCGCTGGCCGCAAGCCGGCTCGCGCGTCGAGGAGCTACCCGATGACCTCGACGTGCGCCGAGCGCCGGTCCTGCGGTTCCCATTTCACGTCGCCTACCTTTCCGCGCTCGACGAGATCTACGTCGTCGCGGTAGCCCATGATCGACGCCGGCCCGGCTACTGGCACACGCGAGCTGAGCCATGAGGGAACCGGCTCCCATCGGCGCGCGACCCTCCCGGTGCGGCCGAGAATAGAACGTGTTCTCGCGCGCGTAACCGAACGCGCAACTGCTGTCGACCACATAGACAGCTGCGACTCCTGAGACGAAGTCGGAGATAGAACTGCACGTCAGAGACCTGAGCGGTTTCGTGCGACGAGTGGATGCGGACTCCTACTCCGGCGGTTCTCGGTTCGAATCCGAGGGGGCGCACAAAGCCGCAGGTTACAGGCACCGAGAAGGGAAATACCCAGAGGGGTAAGTCCTGGTAAACCTCTCCGTATACCACTCGGTAGACCGTTCGCTCGCATCGCGAACCCAGCGTGTGACACCTCAATTTCTGTGCCCTCCCCGCCCTCGGGCCACGACCACCTCCCTCCCACAGGGCTGTCGCGCCGGGACGCTCCCCCGCCTCGGCTCAACCCGCGACAACCCCCCGCGGAGTTGGATGCTTCGCTCGACACCTCCACGCCCATGAGCACACCCATCGCACAACAGAGAACCACCGGTCGCCCATCGCGCGGCGTCGTCGATGTCAGTGCATCAGGCGAGCGCGAAACGCCATGCCCAACCTGTGGACGAGCGATACCGCGTGGTTCGGGCAACCAACGACGCCGGCGCAATGCGAGATGTATCAGCACTTCCCCGAAGTCCGTCAGAAGGGTGGCCCCGCGGTTAGGGCGTGCCGGTGAGGGTGGCGACTGCGGCCTCGAGAAGCAGTTCCAACGACCGGTGGAGGGCGTGGTGTTGGAAACCTGGTTCCCACGCTTCGCTGACGAGGAGGTGGTCGCTGACCGCGAGGGCGGCGGCGACGTCGACCTGGCGGAGGGCGCCAACGGCGAAGAGGGCCGCGGCTTCCATCTCGACCGTGGCGACGCCTTCGGCCTGGTAGCTGTTCGCCTCGGCCACCGTCTCACGGAACACTGCGTCGATGGTCCAGGTCGTGCCGCGTTGGAACGACACGCCACGGCGTTCGAGCGCGCCGGCGAACTCGGCGGTCAGCGACGGCGACGGGTAGGCGAACTTGGCGGATAGGAGGTAGTGGTGCGACACGCCCTCGTCCCGAATGGCCGCGTCCGCAACGATGACGTCGCCGAACCGGCAGTCGTTCAACAGCGACCCGGCCGCGCCAATGTTGATGAAGCGGCGGACACCGAGCGCGATGAGTTCCTCGAGGATCATCGCAGCGGCAGGCGCGCCGATACCGAACCCGCCGACCAGACCCACGGTGGCACCGTCGCGCTCGAGGACTCGCATCGTCCGCCACGGACCCGGATAGCCCTCCACCAGCCGTGCACCCAACCCGTCGAAGTACTCCCACACGGTGCGCTGGTACACGAACACCACCCCATCGGGAACGACCAGTTCAGCGCCTTCCCGGTGAAGGGCAATCACCGTCTCGGGAGTGAAGATCGCCTCCTCGTCGTGCTTGCCACCGAAGTTCGGGAAGGTCACCGCACCGAGTCTCGCTGACCAGCATCGGTAGATCCCGGCAGTTCGACGCAAACCACCGGGGGGTGAACGAGATCGGCACATCGCGCACGCGGGAGCGGTCACGCGAACGCGATGGACCTCGCCCACACGGTCGTCGGCCCGTCCCCGGGATGCTGCTGGACATAGGTGCGAAACAGCGCCACCGCTTCATCTCGAAGAACTGAGCCACCCCGGGTTTGATGCAGTGCTCGTTCCGTGGCTTTCGGGCCCGGAGAAGGAGACTGTTGATCATGGGTCGTCCCCGGAAGTACTCCGATGAGCTTCGTCGTCGAGCGATCGACGAGGTCCTCGAGCGCGACCGCAAGGTGCCGGAGGTCGCGAAGCAGCTCGGGATCACCACGCCCGAGACGCTGCGCCGCTGGGTGGTGCAGGCTCGGATCGATCGCGGGCTGGTGACCGGTCCGACGACGGAGGAGCTGGCGGAGATCAAGGCGTTGCGCCGGGAGGTGGCCGACCAGCAGCGCACGATCGAGATCCTCAAGGCGGCGACCACCTATTTCGCGCAGGAGGCCGACCCGCGACGGCGGTGATGGTCGCCTTCGTCGACGAGCACCGCAGGCCGCTGGCCGGTGGCGGTGATGTGCCGAACGATCGGCCTGCCCGAGCGCACTTTCCATGCGGCCAAGACTCGGCCGCGGTCGGCGCGGTCGATCAGCGACGCCGCACACGCGGTCGAGATCCGACGGGTGTGGACGTCGAACTACTCGTGCTATGGGCCGCGCCGTGCGTACAAGAAGCTGCGCAAGGAGGGCTACGTGAGCGCCCGCTGCACGGTCACGCGGCTCATGGCCGACATCGGTCTGCGCGGCGTGCAACGAGGCCGCAAGCAGTTCACGACCATCGCCGACGACACTTCGCCGCGGCCGGCGGACCTGGTCGAGCGCCAGTTCGTCGCCGAGCGACCGAACCAGCTGTGGCTCGCCGACATCACGTATGTGTCGACGTGGCAGGGCTGGCTGTACGTCGCGTTCATCGTCGACGTGCACTCGCGGATGATCGTGGGCTGGCAGCTCGCCAACCACCTCCGCACCGACCTCGTGCTCGACGCGCTCGAGATGGCGTTGTGGCGTCGTGATCTCACCTACGGCCATCTCATCCACCACTGCGACAGGGGCTGTCAATATCTCAGCTTCCGCTACAGCGACCGTCTCGCCGAGGTGAACGTCGCCGCGTCGGTCGGCTCCCGCGGTGATTCAGCTACGACAACGCCATGGCCGAATCACTCAACGGCACGTTCAAGGCCGAGCTCATCAACGCTCCACGGCCCCTGGCGCACCCGCGACGCCACCGAGATCGCGATCATCGAATGGATCGACTGGTACAACGCAGTCCGCCTCCACGGCGAGATCGGCGACATCCCACCAGCCGAACACGAAGCCGATTGGTACCGTCACAACCCAGCCGCCTCGGCGGCTCTCACCACCTAATCCGCGCTGCACGCGACCCGGGGTGGCTCAGCACCCGCAAGTCGGTGCACATGTGGCTGCGTCGCCATGAGAAGGGGTAGCAGAGATTCGAGCCGGCAGGGAGGTGATTCGTGGCAGCAACATCACAGATCACATCGACACCCGGCAAAGCACGAACAGGAGGCTGGACGAGGCCGGTCCGCGTACACGCCCACGGATGTTCCAACGCGCGGTTGGAAGGACGTCCTTGTGCGCACGAAGGTCGAGACGAAGGCAGACAACATCACACTGCTAGCTGCCGGGGTCGCCTTCTACGCGCTCCTGGCGCTCGTGCCGGGGCTCGTGGCCACCGTCTCGATCTTCGGGTTGGCCGCGGATCCAGCGTCGATCGGGCGCCACGTCAACGACCTACTGGGCGCGGCGCCGACCGAGGTGAGGACCCTTGTCGAGGACCAGCTGCGCAGCATCACCGCTGGGTCTCACGCCAAGCTCGGCTTGGGAGCAATTGCCGGCGTGGTTGTGGCGTTCTGGTCGGCGTCCACGGGGATGAAACACACGTTGACCGCGCTCAACGCCGCCTACGACGAAGAGGAGACTCGCAGCTTCGTCCGCCTCCGCGCCGTGAGCTTGTTACTCACGGTCGGTGCCGTCATGTTCGTGATCGCGTCGGTAACCGTCGTCGCCGCCCTGCCCTGGCTGCTCGATCACACGGCAATCGGTACATCCGGCCGCTTTGCCATCGCTGTCGTCCGGTGGCCTGCACTGGGACTCGCGGTCATCGTGGGACTCGCTGTGCTCTACCGATATGGACCGGATCGCAACGAAGCGAAGTGGCGATGGGTCTCGCCCGGTGCGCTCTTCGCCACCTCCGCCTGGTTGGTCACCTCCGTGCTGTTCTCGGTGTACGCCGCGAACTTCGGCAGGTACAACGAAACATACGGATCCCTCGGCGCTGTCATCGTTGTGATGCTTTGGTTGTTCCTGACAGTGGCGGCCGTTCTCGTCGGTGCCGAACTCAATGCGGAACTCGAACGCCAGACGCTGCAGGACTCCACCAGCGGGCCCGACCAGCCAATCGGCGAGCGCCACGCTAACGCGGCTGACACGGTCGGGGCCACAGCAGAACAGCTCCGACAACGAACGAGGGCTCGCAAGTAGGAACTCAGGTGCGAAGCAGGTTGGCGTCGCGCGCGAGCACCCACCGCCCATCGGGCTCCTTGCGAAGGATCGTCAGCGTGCGCCAACGCTGATTCGGCTCGCCAGTCGGCGGAGTCATCGTGACGTTGATGCCTGTGGCGCATCCATGCCCAACCGTCGATGACCTCGATTTCATCGATCTCGGTGCCGCCGTCCACCGTCATCGTGGGAGATCACGCGCCGTTCTTTCGAACTCTTGCTTGCCGACGGGCTCGTTGCCCGCAGTCAGAAACTTGACGTCGTCGGTCATCAGACCGAGAAGGGTGTCGACGTCGTTGGCTCGAGTGGCTTCCCACCACTTGTCGAACAATTCTCTTATCTCACGCTCGTTTGTCGTGCACGAGTCTCCTGCTTTCTTGGGCTACGGCTTCGCCTCACGGTGTCGTTGGAGCGCGCCGGTCAGCACCCCCGAGCGACGCGCCGTAAACGACGTGGCTTACGGCGATGCCGACCTGGCGACCCGACTCGTCCCGCCCCGGCTTCGGCATCAGCCGCAGGGCCGGCAGGACCCGAAGATATGACATGGCCCAGACTGCGAGCCCCCACGCGATGCCCGACGCGAGCACGCGCCCACCCGGGTGCGAGCGCGCCGTAGAGAGCGCCCGCTCCTGCACCGAACGCAAGATGTGCGCCTACTGTCGTCAGCGTCGAAATGCCGGCGGCCGTGATCTCCCGTCAAGCCGCGCGCCCGGTTGACTATCTCGACTGGCGGCGCTCGATGTTGCATGAGGCCCACGAGTCGGAACCCCCACATGACGGTGGACATGACCAAGGTTGCGCTGAGGCCGGCGACGCTGCCGGTCGCGGCACGGGTGCGCCTCGAACCTGACCGCGCTCCATCCTCTGTGGTCACGTTGTTCGTGGTGGCACGCCTTCGGTTGATGGCTTCGCCGGCGCTGCGGCCTGCGATGCGGCGTCGGATGCGTGGTCCTTGAACTGGGACACCGACTGCTCCGCGGAGTCCTTGACCTGCTCGATGGCGTCCTGCGCCTTCGGCTTGAGCTGCTCGACGGCATCCTGTGCGGCGGCTCCAACCTCGCTGGCCGCGTTCTCCACCATCGGCTGCACCTTCTCGGCGAGCTGCTGCTCGCCACGCGTCTCCGGGAGAAGTGTGGCCAAGACGAGACCAGCTCCGAACGCCACGAGTCCTACGGCCAGTGGGTTCCCTTCGGCGACGTTGGCCGCGCCTCGGGGAAGGGAGCCGACGGTGTCGCCGATCCCGGACGCCATGCTCGACGCCTTGTCGGTGGTGTCTGCAGCCGTACCCATCACGCGCTCCTTCGTCGAATCCCAGCGCTCGCGGACCGCGGCCTTGCGCCGCTGCGCGATACGTGAAGGGCTGCACGCGGTCGCTGATCGCGTCGAGGTCACGTCCCAGCGACTCGCGCTGGCCCGCGATCTGTGACCTCAGGTCCTCTGTTGTTTGGCCCATTCGATGTCCTCCTTGATCGTCTGCTTCGTTTGCTCGGGGACGGGGTGGACCGAGCGAAGCTGGTTTCGACCCAACAGCACCAGCGCGCCAGCGACCGCGGCCCAGGCGATACCGACGATCAGGAAGGCGAAGCCGGTGGGCATCCCCTCGGACAAGCCCCAGGCGGCGGCGAGCGACAACAACAGGATGGCGATGTAGGCGGCAAAGCCACCGCCGGTGAGCAGCCCGGCGCCTTTGCCGGCCCGCTCAACCTCTTCCTTGATCTCCGCCTTCGCCAGCTCGAGCTGCGTCGACACCAGCTCGCCGAAGTCCGAGCTGAGCTGCGAAACGAGCTCGCCGAGCGAGCGGTCGGCGGCGATCGGCTCGGTCGCGTCGCGGGTGCCAGTCGCTGGTGCAGTCGAGACGCCCACGGGGCTATTGACCTCCACCATCTCAGAACTCCGTCGGCCGGTTGAGCGCCGGAGCACCGCCGAATTCAGCCGCGGTGACTCCCGTGACTCCCGGCGAAGCGAGCCCATCCGGCTGCTGCGACGGCTTCGCCGCATCCATGACGGCGGAGGTGTCGAGGGCGCGGATGAGTCGACCGGCAACCAGGCCTGCGCCGAGCGCGCCGATGACGAACACTCCCGGACGCCCCCGAGCGAATCGCTTGACGTCGGCGATCACACCCTGCGCGCCCTTCTGATCCAGCGTCTGCGCCATCTGGTGCACCGACGATGCCGCTTGCTGGGTGACGTCGGCGACGAAGCCGCTGGGAGCGCTGTTACCGCTCGCCATGCCGTCCAACTGTCCACCGATGTCTCGCAGGGTCCGTGCCAATCGTTGCGATTGCTCGTCGGCCTGCTGTCGCAAGTGGCTGCGTGCGTCTCCCGCGAGGCGCTGCGCCTGCTGCCTCGCATCGCGAGCAACGCTCGTTGCCTCGTTCTGCGCAGTCGTTGCCACCGCGCCGGCCTGGGCGCCCGCTGCCGCGGCGGCACTACGCGGCGCGTCCGTCACCTGCTCGATCGTGGACTTTTGCTCCGTCGTACTGTTCGTCATGGCGTACCTCGCATCTCACGGTTTCGTCATTCATCACCGTGCGGCGCCGACTTGAACCGCGTTTGCCGTGTAAGAGACCCCGACCGGCAACAAATCACCCGTTCGTGATCGCAAGATGACGCTCTCTCCGCTGTCTTCAGGACTTGCGCGTTGTCGCCTTGCCGCCCTTGCGGCCTGCCGCCTTGTGCTGCGCGGTCGTGCCTCCCTGCTTCGATGACCCGCCCTTACCCGATTTCTGGCCGCCATGCTTCGACGCCTTCGGCGAGTTGGCGATCCTGGCGGCACGCTCCTTGGACGTGCCCTTGTCCTTCAAGGCTTCGTACTGCTTCTCGTTCTTCACACTTGCTCTCTTGCCAGGCATTCGCTGGCCCTCCTTCTCCTCAGTCGGGACTGACCGTTGCTGCGAGCTCGTCGTGATCCATCTTCGACCTGCCGGGGATCGCCTGTTCGGTGGCGAGCTCGCGGAGCCGGTCGTCAGTGAGGTCGATCTTGTCCGCAAGGACAGGCGCGCCGAGCTGGCCTTTGCGAGCGTCGAGGCGCTCGCCCATTTGCTTGCGGTCGTCCGCACTCGTGTGTGAACGCACCTTGGGGAACAGCTCGTTCTCCTCTTCCTCCGCGTGATGCTCGACATTCTCCATGAGAACGGTCATCTTCGCGATCCAGTCATCCTCGCCCGCTGACAAGCGCTCGATCTCGGACATCAGCACCTTTACAACATGGTGCTCTTGGACTCCCTCGTCCACGGTGTCGCCGATCTCGTCCGACGGGCCGTGGCTCTCCGGATAGAAGATCTCTTCTTCGATCGTCGTGTGAACCTGAAGCTCCGTGAAGATGATCTCGGCCAGCGACGACATCCTGGCGGTGTTCTTGGCGTCTTCCGCCTTGCGGAAGCGCTCGAACAAGCCCCTCACGCGGTTGTGGTCAGCGATCAACAGCGTCAACGCGTCCATCGAGTCCTCCGTGGAAGTCGGGATGTACGCACCATCCCCAGTGCGACACGCACTCAGACCACCGGACAAAAGCTCGAGGTTCCATCTGGACGCAGTCGGAACGCTCCGATGGTGGCGCGACGACTGCTCGAGTTGGGCGACCGTGTGCCCTTCGAAAATTCGTCAAGGACCTTCCTCCGCAGCTGAGCTCTGTCGTCGATCGGATCGGCCGGCTCGAGACCGGAGGCGGGTTGTGGATGGGCTTCGCCGCCGCACTCGCGGTGATCGGACCGCGGGCCCGCCGCGCCGCGCGAGCCGGCCTCGTCGCCTACGCGGCGAGCAGCGCGATCACGGACGGACCGGTGAAGTGGGCGAGCCAACGAGACCGGCCGCGCCGGGTGCTGCTGGCGGACCTTCCCCGCCGCGGTCGGCGCCCTCGTACTTCGTCGCTACCCTCGTCGTACACCGCCAACGCCGCAGCGTTCACCGTCGCGGCCGCCATCGAATTGCCCACGGCTGCGCCGTTGCTCGCGACAGCCACGAGCTTGGTGGCGCTGCAGCACATGCAAGCCGTGCGCCACTACCCCACCGATGTGATCGCGGGCCTCCTCACCGGCGCAGCGATCGGAACCGCGACCACCGTCGCCCTCTGCCGGGTCTTGGACCAAGAAGGGAACGGGTTAGCGCTTGGATCGATCAGCGCGCACCAGGAAGCCGAGCAGGATCGCAATCAAGATAAACAGCATGGCATAGCCGCCAAGGATGGCCACTCCGTTGGTCATGATGGAGCTCCCCACGCGGGCAGCACCGGCGCAGGCTCCAGGTCGGCCGCGGATCCCGCGATCACGATGCCGTCGTCGTCGACGCTCCGGACGCGACCCCACGGCACGAACTTCGAATCGTGACGGGCTGAGAGCAGGACTCGAATGAGCCATGGCCCGCGGTTGAGGGTTCGTCCGTAGCCCAGCTGGATGCCGACGGCGCCGCGACCTATCACCAGGCCCTGTACTCGCAGTGCGGCGTCGAAGCCGGCGCCGACTGGCCCGTCCTGAACAAGACGAACGTCGTGGACGTGGCCGGCTCGCGTACCGTTCTCGTCGACGACGTCCATGTCGAGGAGCTCACTCAGCCGGAAGCTCGCCCGACGCGCCATCTGGCCATCCGTCCGGGAAGGCGATCTCGACGTCGTCGACGTTGCCGGCGAGGCGGTCGTCGCAGTCGATGAGCTGGCGGTCGAGCAGCTCGAGCGCCGCGTCCATCACGCGCTGCGGCCATCACGCGCCCGCCTTGGTCGCGAACATAAGCGGTATTGCGGCGACCGCGGCGACGACGACGATCACCAGATAGAACGTCCCCAGCGCTGCGATCGAGGCCAATCGGACCGAGTGGGCGTTGCCTTCGCGCCGACTGGCCGGAGTCCTGGTCAAGGTTGGGGATGCCCCTGGTCCGAGACCCGACATGACCATGGCTCGCGAGATCATCATCGCGATGGCAACTTCCCGACCTGGTACCGCCGAAGCGGCACGACTGAGAAGAATGGTCGTGGGTATGAGCAGCGCATGACCGAGATCGGCTACACGCTCAGCTCCGAAGAACACAGCGCGCCGGCCCTCGTCCGGTTCGCGCAGCAAGCCGAGGACGCGGGGTTCGCGTCCGTGACGATCTCCGACCACTACCACCCCTGGCTCGAGTCCCAAGGCGAGAGCGCGTTCGTGTGGTGCACCATCGGAGGGATCGCGGCGACAACCAGGCTGCGGGTCACGACCGGCGTGACCTGCCCGACGGTCCGCATCCACCCCGCCGTCATCGCGCAAGCTGCGGCGACCGCGGCAACGATGCTCGAGGGACGCTTTCGGGTCGGCGTCGGCAGCGGCGAAGCGCTCAACGAGCACATCCTGGGCACCCGATGGCCGCCCGCCGACGTCCGTCTCGAAATGTTGGACGAAGCGATCGAGGTGATGCGTGCGCTGTGGTCCGGTGAGATCGTCAACCGTCATGGCCGCCACTACACGGTGGAGAACGCGCGCATCTACTCGCTGCCGTCGAGCCCACCGCCGGTGTTGGTCAGCGGGTTCGGACCCAAGGCGACATCGCTCGCCGCCCGGATCGGTGACGGCTACGTCAACACTTCGCCGTCGAAGGAGTTGCTCGACCAGTACCGCGAGGAAGGCGGGACCGGACCGAAGCTCGCGCTGGTCAAGGTCTGCTGGGGTGAAGACGAACAGCAATGCATCGAGCTGGCCCACGACTTGTGGCGGTCCAGCGGTATCCCCGGTGAAGCCTCACAAGAGTTTCCGATGCCGGCACACTTCGAGCAGGCATCACAGCTCGTGACCGAGCAGATGGTGGCCGATTCGATCTCGTGCGGACCTGACGTCGAGCGGCATGCGAGCGCGATCCGCAAGTACATCGACGCCGGGTACGACGAGATCTACGTCAACCAGGTCGGACCCGATCAACAAGGCTTCTTCAAGTTCTTCGAACACGAGCTCCGTCCGTTGTTCCTCTGATTTCGACCTCCGGGACGCAGCAAGCAGCGAGCACACGGGTATCGGGACGACGGATTTCGGAAACAGCCGTGCAGTCGTACAACGCTGTTCCATTCGAATCGGAGGTCTTCTGATGGCTGTCGTCGTACTGTTGTTGCCCCTTGCTCTGCTGTTCGGCGGAGTCGGGCTGTTCGTCGAAGGCCTGAAGTGGCTGCTGATCGTCGCTCTCGTACTCTTCATCGTCGGCATCCTCACCGGGTACCGCGGCAGCCGCGCGGTGTGACACGCACCTGATTCATTCGGAGGAATCGACATGCCAGAAATGGACGACATCGAGGGCCGCGCCAAGGAAGCGGCCGGCGACTTGACCGACAACGACGACCTCAAGCGCGAGGGCAAAGTGGACCAAGCCTCGGGAAAGACGAAGGAGTTCGTCGAGAATGCCAAGAACAAGGTCGAAGACGCAGTCGACTCGGTGAAGGAAAGGCTCCACCGTCGGGGGTGTTGAAGGGCCGCCGGCGGCGGGCGTTGGACTCGACGTTGTTGGATGACGCGGTCGCCACGCAGGACACCGTCACCCAGCTGGTCTCCGCGATCCGTCGAGTGCGGCGGCTGGTGCCGGCCGCGGCCACGGTCGGGGTGACTGCGCATGAGTACGACGCGTCGGGCAAACCGGTGTGCGCCTGGGACGATCCCGACGCCAAAGCCGCGCTCGTGACTGGGTTGGTCAATGACGCTCGAGTGATCATCGCCGCCCTCGAAGAGGTTGTGCTCGACGATGAGCAGGCCGACGCCGTCGGGTTGTTGGCCCTCGTCGCCGGCCAGGATGTCGAACCCGGCGACGGCGAAGGCGTGTGTGGCGGATCGCCCAGCGGGTCGCACCCGACCGGATGATCTCCACCGTTGATCCTGAGTCTCGGCACATGCACAAGAGCGTGAGCGAGTACCGCGACGGCTTCAAAGCCCATATTGCGGTCGAGCCCGAGACGGGACTGATCACCGCGTGCGCGCTCACCCCGGCCAACAGGGCCGACGGTCCGACCGGTGTCGAACTGCTCGCCAACGAGAAACCTGGGCTGCAGGTGCTGGCCGACTCCGCGTGATCGCCGCACGGTGTTGCGCTCGCAGGATCGCGACACGTGTGTCGCCGGACCCATACGCCGGCAACCGCTCTTGTGCCTGCGCCGGCAACCCGACCAACGCTCACGTTGTCGTATCTCTCAGGGACTGAGACCGCCCTCAGCCCGGAGCGCCGGGCGTCGCCGAGATCTCGAACTCGCCGACAGCCTGTGAGCTGGTCGCCGCCCCGAGCTTCACTCGCTATGGACCATCGTCGCCAGCCCGGTTACCTCAAGAGCTTTCTGTGGGATGCCGCTTGCGCCTCGAATAGTGACATCGAGCCCATCTTGGTGCGCCCGGACCAGCGCACCGAGCACCGTGGAGTCCAGGAATCGAGTCTGTGACAGGTCGAGCACTACGCGACGACGGTTCGCTTCCCGCAAAGCCCGGAACTGTTGTCGCAGTTGGTCTTTGCTGGCCAGGTCAAACTCGCCTATCAGCGCGATCACGGCTACACCATTGTCCGACTGAACCTCGATCCGGGAGCGCTGGACGCTCACGTCGATACCTCCTTCGTGCTGTTCTGGCAGTGTGCAGCTCAGGTGTGTCGTTGTTTGGTTTGGAGGCGTTTGTTGGCCGCTTGCAGCTGCTGTTTGAGGTCGGCAACTTCGACATCGAGGGCCAGGATTCGCTTGATTCCGGCCAGGGTCAGGCCTTCGTCGGCCATGTCGGATACGCGTTGTACGAGCGCAATGTCCGCTCGGCTGTAGCGGCGCTGACCACCATCGGATCGGGCAGGCTGCACGACCTCTTCCAGATCGATCCGTCGAAGGAAGGCGGGCTGGACATTGAGGATACCGGCAACCTGGCCGACCGTGTACAGCGGCGCATGCTCGTCATCAAACGGCAAACCCAAGTTCTGTTCTCCGTGCTTAGCTCGCGGCCGTCTCACGACTGCCGGCGTCGAGCGCGACGTGCGATCGGTCCTCGACGTTGATCTCCACCCGGCGCGGCTTCGCCTTCTCCGCGACCGGTAACCGGATGGTCAGAACGCCGTCTGCGTAGTCGGCCGCGATCCGGTCGGTGTCAAGCGTCTCGCCCAAGAACAACTGACGGCTGAACGTGCCGTGAGGCCGCTCCCCGACCAGCAACTCAACGGTCTCGTCGTCCGCCCGCTTCCGCTCCGCATGCACGGTGAGCACGTTCTTCTCGACCGTCAGATCGATCGAGGCCGCGTCCACCCCGGGCAGATCGAACTGGACAACGAAGTCATCGCCGTTGCGATACGCATCGATGGGCATCGCCGCCGGGCGTGTCGGGGTGCCTAACACCTGCTGGGTCAGGCGATCGAAATCACGGAACGGATCGGTTCGCATCAGCATCGTTGGCTCCCTTCTTCCGAATCGACAGGCATTCTGAAAACTTATAAGTCCAGCGACCAAAAACTGTCAACTGAAGTTCCAGGCTCTTGCCGCAGCATCACCCACGTCGACCATTCCCACCGCGGCGGGAATGCCGGATACTGCGACACCTCGCTCGCGGGCCATCGTCCGGGAACGCTCGTCGGAACATTTCCGGATGGGTCACCGGCTCGAGGCGGCCATCCCGGCACGTATGCGCTCCCAGCTCTGGCGTTCCGTGACACCGTGGACCCGATGTTCGGTCACGCGCGTTCGGAGACACGGGGCCGTGCCGTTCTGGACAGCCTGGACTCGTCGCATCACACGCCCCCATCGCGTCCGTGTCCTGCGACGCGGGACCGTTGCCTTTGGGGGGCGGACGGGGCCAGGCTGACTGCGTGCCGAGCCGACTGAGCTCAGCGTCGTCGATGTGGTGCGAGTCACCGGCGCCACCAGTGACCAGGTGCGCGGCTGGCGCACTCTCGGCCTGCTGTCCGGGGCCGGTGAGCGGTTCCCGCCCGACACGATTGAGCGGGTCCGACTGATCCAGTACGCGGAGCGCCGCGGGTTGAGCGCCGAGGATCTTGCCGAGGCGACGCGCCGTCAGGGTGACGTGATCGGCGAGTTCGTGGTGCTGATCACCGGCGGAACGGTGCGCACCGCGCATGGCCTTGCGCTTGACGCGATGCGCCGCCTGTGGGTGGCGGGTGGTCTGGGCGACCAGGACGAGGCGTTCGACGAAGACGTGGAGGCGCAGCGTTCGCTCGCGGTGGCGCTTGCCGCCGGCATCCCGGAAGAGGCGCTGTTGCAGTTGATCCGCGTCTACGCCGACGCCATCGGCCGGGTGGCCGAAGCCGAGACCCAGCTCTTCCACTACTACGTTCACGAGCGGCTGCGCGCGGGAGGACTCACCGGCGCCGAACTGGCTTCGACCGTGCGGGGCATCAGCGATTCGGTACGCGACCTCCCCGAACCCGCGCTGCTCTACTTCCATCGCAAGGCGATCCAACGGGCGCTGCGCGAGGACTTCATTCTCCATCTCACCGAAGCGACCACCCCTCCGGGACAAACCACGGGCGAACTGCAGGCGACGATCATGTTCGTCGACCTGGCCGGGTTCACGCCGCTGACCGAAACGATGGGCGACCACACCGCCGCCCGCGTCGTCGGCCGCTTCTCCGAACTCGTGCGCGACGCAGTAGCACGGCACGGCGGCAAGATCGTCAAACAGATCGGCGACGAGTTCATGCTCGCATTCACCGATGCCACCGACGCCGTGCGATGCGGGCTCGACATCGACACCGCGGTCGACGGCGAGGAGAACTTCCCAGCGGTCAGCATCGGCGCCCACCTCGGCACGTTGCTGTACCGGGAGGGCGACCACATCGGCACCACGGTGAACATCGCCGCCCGCGTCACCGCGATCGCCAACCGACAGTTCCTCACCTCCGACGCCCTGCGACGGGTGCTCCAGACGGACGCACGGCTCGAGATCACACCCCTGGCCGATACGCGCTGAAAGGGAGAGCGCCTTGGCCACCTCGATGTGATGATCGCGATGCACTTTGGACGTCGAGTAACGAGGCAGGTCATAAGGCGACGTGGGAGCGGGACGCAGCACCGGGGCCTCCTCGGCGGGGAACACTTCGGCGGGGCGAGCCTCGATGGTGCCGTGCGCGCGTAGACCAGCGCGCACACGACACCAATGTTCCGCTCGGCGTTGCCCGTCGGCGAGATCAACGAAGTCCTCGCCGGCGAAGAACGACTGGCGCACGAACGGCACGGTGCGCTCCACCCTCGGCTTGTCCTGCGGAGCGCGCACCCGGGCCGGATCGACCGCGAAGCCCCGAGCCTGCGCGTACTCCACGAACGCCTGGTTCAGCCGCGGCTCGAGCGGGTCGTCGCGATCCACCATCGCTTTGAGGTTGTCGGGGATCACCGTGGCGAACACCCCGCCGTAAAACGTCCACACCGCTTCGAACCCGGCGATCACGTCATCGATCGTCTGGCGGAAGGTCAACCACACGAAGGTGTAACGAGACACGACCGGCGTGAAGATCAACGCCCAGCAGTCACGGTTGCGGTTCGTGTCCGGATCGAACAGCCGGCCCAGCTTGCCGAAGTCGACCTGCAACTCTTCGCCCGGCTCGCCGTCCGCGACCCGCACCGTCGACCCCCGCCGGCCCCGACTCACGTCGAGGACCTCGAGCGCGTAACGGTGCAACGTGCGCTGCGGCACCACAACCCCGCGACGTCCGAGCAGCTCGTGCGTCTTGACCACCGTGAGGTTCTGGACCTTGAGCCACTGCTCGAGCTGGTCGTGCCGACCAACCAACACTCGCCACGCTTCGCCGTGCCCGTCACAGCGATGCGGGTGCACCGCCTCCACCACCTGGCCAACAAACACGTCGGTCAGCTGATCCTCACCGCCGTCACCGACCAGGCCGAGCGTCACCGCCGCATCGACGTAACGGCGGACCGTCTTGCGGTCCACCTGAGTCAACCGCTCAACGCCGCGCAACCCCTCGCCGCGCAACCACAAGCGCAGCACCTCTCGAACCTCGAACACACGGACCTCCCGGAATGCCATCGCCGCCCCTCCGATCCGTCGACGGAACGGCGACGACTGCACCGTCAACAGCACCGGCGCTGGTGGACCCCGGGAGGTGGTCCCATTACTGGCGAAACGGTGGTCCCATCCTCCTGGCGAAACTCAGCTCAAGGTGGTCCCATGCCGCTGGCGGGCGACACGTTCCCGCCTCGAGCTCGACGAGGCGGGCCGACGACATCCCGGCCTCGGCGCGAGATAGGGCCGTTCGCCGCTCTCAATCAGAGGCTGAGTCGAATGCAATCGTCTGCATCGGTGAATAGCGAGATCCATCGAAATCCAAGGATGGTCGAGTTTTCCTAAGTTGACCCCCGTTTCGGCCGACGCCCCGTCGCCGATCGCGCTCATCAGCATCCCTGCGCTGTCGATCGCAACGTGGCCGTTTGGATCGCTGAGGATGTTTACAGCCGGTCGCAGGCACAGCTACGATGACGCCGATTAGCTGGGAGGTTGGGCTATGGGCGGTAGCCAGCTTCACCAAATCGGGGGAGTTTCGCGGCGGTGCGAGTTCAGCACGCGAGGCCGCGGCCGGACAACGACGTGGTCGCCGTGTCTTACGCGGCGGCGGCCGAGCGCGCACAGACGAAGCTGTCTCGAGCAATCAAGCGCCGCCTACACCCATCGCCTCCGGCCCGACAGCACGGAGAGGAGGTGACATTCGATATGCGACGTGCAATTGCGTCTTTCATCGTGGCCGGAATCATCATCGGCACCGGCGCGACCGCTTTTGCTGACCCGTCCCCGCCAACGAACGGTGGGAACGGCGCGGGTAAGAGCGGCCAGTGCACCGGCGCGGCCGCGGACCGGCCGGCGTCCTGCCAAAGCCCGTAAGGGGTCCTTGGGCTCGAGATGATCTTGAGCCTGTTCATCACGAACGAGCACGCGGCCCGGAGGAACAGAGCCGCGTGCTCGTTCCTTCCGGCAATGGGCGACAGCATTTGACCGGCCACCACCGCAGCGCCGCCGACCGCGGCGAGCGCCGCGGTTAACGACATCGTTGATGTCACCGTCGTCGAAGGCCCGCTTCCCGTCAGACCTCTTGGTTACGTCAGACCTTGAGGACCTCGGAGCCATCGTCGCCTCCGCAGGTCGCCGTCTCGAGGTCCAACGCTCGGGAACAGGTGTCCAACTGGAACGTGATCTCGCGCGCGTAACCGAACGCGTCACTCCAGCGCGCGCGTGAGACTCAAGCGACTCCTGACACGAAATCGGATACAGAACCGCACGTGAGAGACCTGCAGCCACTCCTGCGACTCGTGGGAACGGACTCTTAATCAGCAGATTCTGGGTTCGAATCCGAGGGGCGCACTGGTTCCGCAGGTCAGAGGCAGCGTAAGGGTAGATACCCCCAGGGGGTAAAGTCGGTATATACCGCTCGGTAACCCTTCGTCGACTCGAGGCGCACAGCGGCCAACGCCTCTATACCTGTGCCATTCCCGTCCTCCCACAAGCTCGGCCACCGGCGTCCCCCCACAGCATCCCGCGGCTCTTCCAAGTGTTGTGGCGCGATTTGGTCGACCGGACAGCCTCGCCCCGACCTCTCGCGAGAGTCTCAGCCGGAGGTGGTGACCGCGGCGATCGGAGCACCCCACCAGGCGGTAGGCGCACCAAGCACGTCGCGCCGGGACAGACCCTCCGCCTCTCCGTACGCATCTACCGAGATGACGCGCAGGGCGTCGAGATATCTCGGAGCCAACTCGGTGAACACCGCGCCGCTGGCGTGCGCGTTGAGGGCCTCGCGCGACGCGTAAGCCTCGTACAACGTTCCCTTTTTGGCTTGTTCGTCGAGGTACCAGTCATAAACGACCGTGCCCGGTTCGTTGCGACTCACTGCCACCATCGCGTTCGCCATCTCGCGAAAGCGGTCGAGATCGAGGACCTCGAACTGGATGACGAATCTCACCCACTCGCCGTCGCGCACAACCCGACCGTAGCCGCAGGAGCCGAGCCCGCGGTCAAGTCGCTCGGACCCGAGTCGCCCCGATCCCGGTCGATCGCCGACGATCTGCCTATCAGCCTCAGCACTGTCAAGGCGCACCTCGCAAGCCTCATGACCAAGCTCTCGGCACGGAACCGCGTCGAGCTGGCCATGTGGGCCTACGAAACCGACCGCATCAACAGCTGACCGATCCCGCCGCCGGCGCCGCCGTCGACCATCGCGGCCCGCCGTAACCGACAGCAAGAGACGCTCGAATGGCGGGAGCGGATTCAGTTGTTCGTGGCCAGTACGCAGGTAGCAAGTACGGGTTGGAGTTCGAGGAGCTCGTTGCGGACTTGGGTGAAGCCTGCCTGTGTCAGCTCCTCGGCGATGGTGGAGGCTGCCTCCAGGGTGGTGTCGCGGGTCGCGCCGCCGTGGCGAGGGAGGTGGGTGACCGCGAGGGTGCCTCCCGGTGCGAGGTGGCGGCGGAGCGTGACGAAGACGTCGACCGGGTCCTTCCAGAAGAGCCAGACGTTGCAGGAGAAGATCTTGTCGAGCATTCCTAGGTCGTCGGGGAGGTGCTCGGCGTCGCCGAGCCGAAGATCGAGCCTGGCTCTGGTGCTGGTTCGTCTGACGCGACGTGACGCCATTCGTCGCATCGCTCGGGAGTGGTCGATGCCGACGACTTCGGCGGCACCGTGGCGCAGCGCGGCTTCGAGGCCGAGGCCGGGCCCGTAGCCGAGCTCGAGCACGCGATCGTTGGGTTGCAGGTCGAGCAGGCCGACGGTCCACCCGTTGCGTTCCTGATTGGAGGATCGCTTTGACATGATGCGTCCGGCCAGCACGCCGAGAGGGCCGCGAGGTTGCCGGAACTGGTCGAACAGCTTTGCCTTGAGGCTCATGCGGCCTCCATTTGGTCGAGTGCTTCCCGTACGGCGGTGAGGACAGAGGTCGCTGCTCGTACGTCATGTGCCCCAATGGCCGTCATGGCTCGGTCGAGGATCTGGTCCTCTCGTTCGTGGATCTTGTCGATGGCGTGAGCACCGGCGTCGGTGAGCGTGATCAGCGGCGAGCTGCGGTGGCCGGCGTTGGGTGCCCGTCCGACCAGTTTCTGGTCGGTCAAGGTGTCGACGATCGTTTGAATGTGTTGGCGGGTGACGTAGCGGGCGCGGGCGATGTTGGGAACCGGCGTCGGTCCGTTGCGCTTGAGGAACTCGAGCACCGCTCGCCCGGGGACGGAGATGCCGGACGAGCGGTGCAGCCCTTCCGCAGCGCGGGCCAGAAGGTGTTCGAGGAGGCGTACTTCGTCGAACAGCTCTGTCAGATCCGGACGCATTGACAACAATGTTGTCATTTTGACAACCTGATTGTCAAGCCTGCTAGTTGGTCCTGCCTCCAAAGTGCGCGTGCCCCCGCGAAAACGGCCCCTCAGATCGCCGTAGAGCTCCTCGAAGAACTCCCCTGGACCATCAGTGCCGGACTTCAGCCCTCAAATCCCACCACTCGAGGGGACACTCACCGCCCGGCTGGCGTCCCAATGCCCGCTGTATACGCGTTACGCCTCTGCCGTTGGCGTCCGCCGCGCGTTCTCGCGCGCCGGGCCCCGAGCAGATGGGTTGCCGATTCCGTTACGCCCGAAATCGCGCAAGTCACTCACGTTCCTTCCGGCGCGGCTCTTCAGCTCTCGAGGACAGGGCGGCAGCGATCGTGTGGTCGACAACGCGATCTAGATAGTGCCGATCGACCTTGGCGCGCATGATGAAGAGCCCGAAGTACAGCGGGGCGGCGAGCTGCTCGAGTAGGAACCGGCTATCGGTGATCGGCGGAAGCTCGCCCCGCGCCACTGCTCGATCGACGATTGCCGCGAGCAGCGCGAACCGTTTGGCCCACACCGCTTGGAGCGACTCGGCGATCTCTGCAGTGTCGGGCGCGCCGACCGAGGCATGGACCAGCGCTTGCCCGATGGGTGAGATGACGAAGGCATGCGCCTCGCGCAGGACGCGCCGCAGGTCATCCCGCAGCGAACCCGTGTCGGGGATCGGCACCGCGAGCTCGAGCACGTCGCTCACCGCGTCGGCCGCCAGCGCGTGGACAGTCGGCCATCGCCGGTAGATCGTGGTCTTGTTCACGCCGGCGCGAGCCGCGACCTCCTCGACGGTGAGGCCGGCGACGCCACGCTCGGCCAGAGTCTGCACAGTGGCGGCGAGGACATCACGCCGTACGCGGGCGCTGCGACCACCGAGCCGTCGAACGGGGGCGGGATCGGCCAACGCGGGCATGCGCCGACTCTAGCAGTAACGCAACTTTTCGTTGCGATAAATGGCGATCCACCGTAAGGTGCACCGCAGTGCACACGTCGGTGCTGATCGTCGGCGGTGGCCCGGTCGGGCTCGCCATGGCGGTCGCGCTCGCCCGTCTCGGTGTGAGCTCGCACGTGGTCGAGCGCAATGCCACGACAACCGAACACCCGAAGTCGCGTGGCTGTTGGGTCCGGACCATGGAGATCTTCCGGCAGTGGGGCGTGGAGGACCCGATTCGCGCCGCGGGCTACCCGAGGGGACCGATGTCTTCGCCTACTTCGATCCGATCACCAGCACGGAGTACGGGCGCACCACACCCGAGCCACGAGGCGATCAGAGCCCCACGTGGAAGTGCCTCGTCGCGCAGGACGCGGTCGAGGAGGAGCTGCTCCGGCGCGCCGTCGAACTCGGTCGAACGGAGCTGCACTTCTCGCATGAGGTCGTCGATGTCGTCGACCGCGGCACCCACGTCGACGCGAGCGTTCGTGACCTGGTGAGCGGCCATACCGAGTCGTGGTCCGCCGACTGGGTCATCGCCGCCGACGGCGCCAGCAGCTCGACGCGGCGCGCCGTGGGTATCGAGATGATCGGCCCGCCGGTCCTCGCGCTGATGATCAACGAGTACGTCCGCGTCGACCTGTCAGATCTGCCGATCGCGCGCGAAGCCGCGGGCATCTTCTGCGTGCCGAGCGACGGCAGCGCGCCACAGATGACGTTCCTCAACACCGACGGACGCGACCGATGGCTGATGGTGGGTCGCATTGGCGCCGAGGACGACGAACGCGAGCATCCGTACACCGACGACGAGCTCGCTGCGCTCGTGCAGTGGTACCTCGGCGTGCCGGGCCGACCCGTCACCCGCATCAACTCCTCGACGTGGCGGATGAGCATGCAGACGGCCGAGAGCTTTCGTCGCGGCAGAGTGTTCCTCGTCGGCGACGCCGCCCACCGCTTCCCGCCCACCGGCGGGTTCGGGCTCAACAGCGGCGTGCAGGACGCCCACAACCTCGCGTGGAAGCTCGCCTACGTGTTGGCCGGGCACGCCGGCCACTCGTTGCTCGACACCTACGACGCCGAGCGGCGACCGGTCGCGGTGTCCAACGCTGAGTTCAGCTTCGCGAACTCGCTGCGCATCCTCGAAGTCGAAGCTGCGGCGCGCTCCGGGGATCCGGGCCGGTTCGAGTTCTGGCTCGACGACCTCGACAACCACCTCCACAGCGTGGGCCAGTCGCTCGGGTTCATCTACCAGTCCACCGCGGTGATCGACGACCGCTCCACTCCCCCGCCCCAGAACCCTCGTTACTACTGGCCGACCGATCGGCCCGGCAGCCGCTTCCCGCACCTCGCGCTCGACTCGGGCGCGTCGACGCTCGACTGGTTCGACGATGCGCTCGTCGTCGTCACCGGCACGCACGGCGACGACTGGCGCACCGCCGCCGAGAAGGTGGCCGCAAGCGGTATCCCGCTGCGCGTGCAGCGGCTGTCGGCGTCGGCGTACGCCCACGGATGCAAGACCGGCGACTGCGGTGCAGCCCTCGTCCGCCCCGACGGCCACGTCGCCTGGCGCGTGGCGTGGTCGACGGCCGACCCGGCCATCGTCCTGCAGTCGGCGGTCGACGCCGTGCTCGGACGGGCGACGTGATCCGCGTCGCCGGATCGGGGCCTCCCGTTCTCCTCCTCCACGGCGCGGAAGCCGACCACCGCATGTTCGACCGACTTGTCGGCGCGCTCGCCGACCGGGTCACCGCCCTCGTGCCGCTCGACCACGCGCGGGCCCTCGCCTCCGAGTTCCCGAACGCGCAGCTTGTGATCGTTCCAGGCGTCGGCCACGTCATCCCGTTGCAGGCACCGGCCCTACTGGCCGCCCACATCACCGAGTTCATCGGGCGATCGCCATGAGCCCGCTGGCATCGCGCGTCGACCACGTGTCGTTCGTGGTGACCGACCTCGACGCCGCCCTCCCGTTCTACGTCGACATCCTCGGATGCGAGCGAATCGAGCGACCGGACCTGGGCTTCCCCGGTGCGTGGTTGCGGATCGACGACACCGAGGTGCACCTGGTCACGCCGGTCGCCGGCATCGACACCGGAACACCCCCGCCCCGACCGACGGGCATCGCCAACCACGTCGCGTTCTCGGTGGCGAACCTCGCCGATGCGCGCGCCGAGCTACGCGCTCACGGCCTCGATCCAAAGGAGAGCGACGTCGGCATCGCCCAGCTGTTCGTACAGGACCCCTCCGGCAACGTCATCGAGCTGATCGAGAGAGCGACCTCATGAAGACGATCGAGACCATCACCGACATCGACGCCCCGGCCGAGATCGTGTGGAGCACCGTCACCGACTTCGCGCGCTATTCCGACTGGAACCCGTTCATCATCGAGCTCGACGGCCAAGCCGAGGCCGGCTCCCGCCTGCGCGCCACCTTCGCGCTCTCCGGTCGGAAGACGCGGACCTTCACCCCGGTCGTCGTCGTCCTCGAGCCGGGCCGCCGCCTCGAGTGGCGTGGCCGCCTCGCGGTCCCCAAGCTCTTCGATGCCCACCACATCCTGTCCGTCGAGTCACGCGACGGCGGCTGCCGGTTCGTGCAGCGCGAGCACTTCCGAGGACTGCTCGTCCCGATGCTCGGACAGATGCTTGCCGCGACCCACGACGCGTTCGGGGCCATGGGCGACGCGCTGGCAGACCACGTCGCCGCTCTTGGAGCTGCGGCGTGTTCTGCGACGAGATCTCCACCACCGTCGGGTGCGCGGGACTACGGCCCTCCGGCAACGGCGCGGCCGCGACCCTCGTTCGGGCGCGGCCAATAAGGGGTTGGGTGACACACCTGACGACGCGTGTCCTCGACGCCATCCCGTGGGATCGGCCCCGCAACCATCGTCACGCTCGAGGTCGCGCTCAGTCCTGAATCTGACTGTCGACGGTCACGTCGACCTTCTCGTCGTAGAAGGCCACCAGGCCCGCGATCTGCTCGGACTCCCGCAACGGAGACGGGTAACCCCAGGCAAGGTCGACGTGCTCACCGGCTGGTGTCGTGACGGTCCAGTACTCGGCCGTCCCCTTATAGGGACAGCGCGAGGTGGTGTCGGTCGGCGTGAGCAGGTCCATCCGTACATCGAGCTTGTTGAAGTACGTGCGCCGCCGCAAACCGGTCTCGTAGAGAAACGTCGGGCGTCGCGTTTCCGCGACGACGACCCCGTCCACGCTCACCGTCACGTGTCGCGAGCTGGGCAGGATCTGTACCCGCGTCGTCGGGCTCCGGGGGTGCACGAAGATCTCCTCGTCTTCCTCGAACCACGCGTCCATGGCGTCGAACTCGAAACGGACGCGGCCGCGCAGCTCGTCGAACGGGCTGTCGCCGTAGCTCCACGCGCTGTCGGGTGCCTCGCGCCAACCGGCGCGCACGTCGAAGAACGTGGCAGTGCCCCGGCTCGGTGATCGCTCGGTCGTCGGGGACGGCACGAGCACGCCTTCGGCGACGTCCCGCATCGGGACGTAGTACTGCGGATAGTTGGGGCCCTCCCACACGTAGAGCGCGTCCGTGCTGTCGACGATCAACTTGCCGCCGAAGAAGATGCGCACTCGCTTGTGGCTCGGTTCAGTTCGGACCGCTCCCCGTGTCGTTGTGCTCATCAGGTTGCTCCTCCCGTACGGCGACGACGTCGTGACCGAGCAACCCCGGGTCCACGTTCGTTGCTTCCCGTCGGCGTCATTGCCCCTCGAGCCATCCGTCACACTGATTTCCGACGGCCAGCCGATGAACGTTTGAACGCTCGCGAGCGCGAGCTTGGAACACGACTCCCGAGCGCGGGCGCGCGGGTGCTGTTCGCACGTTTGTCGATCGCGCGTCGGCCGAGGACCGGGCCCATTTGTTCGAGGAGCCCGACACGCGCATGGCCTCGTCCCGGCCGCAGCGCGAGATGGACGGGCCTTCTACGATGCGAGGATGCTCGAGTCCCTCGAACCCCAGCGGATCTCTCGAGGGTCCATTCCGAGGGCGCTGCAGAGGGTCGAGCGGTACCGGCTCCTGAACGAGCCGGAGCAGGCCGAGAGCATCTGCCTCGACATCCTTGAGGTCGATCCGACCAATCAAGAGGCCACCGTGATGCTGATCCTGGCGCTGACCGACCAGTTCGGCACTGCTGGGGCGGCCTCCAGCCCCCGGCGCCCGCTCGACTATCTAACCCGGCTTGGCGATGAGTACAAGCGCAACTACTACGCCGGGATCATCTGCGAACGCGAAGGCCGCTCCCATCTCCGCCGCGGGAGGGCCCGCGCCTCGGCGTACGGCGCGCTTCGAGAAGCGATGGAGTGGTTCGAGAAGGCGGCCGCGATCCGGCCGGTGGACGACGACGACGCACTGTTGCGGTGGAATGCGTGCGTGCGCACCATTCACCGCGCCAACCTCAAGTCGACACCGGACGAACCAGAGCTCCAACTGGAGTAGCCGATGACCGCGGCGAGGCTGACGCTCCGGAAAGACGCGTGGTGGCTGCCGCCGCTGGTGACGGCGGCGGTGCTCCTCGTCTTCGTCGTGTACAGCACGTGGGCCGCCTTCTCGAACGCGAACTACTACGCCGACCCGTACCTCTCACCGCTGTACTCGCCCTGCATCGCGGCAAGTTGTGAGCACACCACCCGGCAGGTGGTCGGAGACTGGTGGAACCTGTCTCCGGCCTTGCTGATTCTCCCGCTCCCGTTGGGTTTCCGCCTCACCTGTTACTACTACCGGAAGGCGTACTACCGCTCCTTCTTCTGGTCGCCGCCCGCGTGCGCGGTGCGCGATGCCCGCACGGGCTATCAGGGCGAGTCCCGCTTCCCGCTCATCCTGCAGAACGCCCACCGCTACTTCTTCTACCTGGTCCTCCCATTCCCGATCATCCTCCTGTACGACTCGGTGCGGGCGTTCGATTTCCCCGACGGCTTCGGCGTAGGTGTCGGAACACTCGTGCTGCTCACGAACGCCCTGCTGCTGGGTGCGTACACACTGTCGTGCCACTCCTGCCGTCACGTGTGTGGCGGCGGGCTCGACCTCTTCTCCAAGTCGCCGACCCGCTACCGCTTGTGGCTGCTCACGTCGAGGCTCAACCACCGGCACATGCAGATCGCCTGGGTGAGCCTCGTCGGTGTGGCGTCGGCGGACCTCTACGTCCGCCTCGTCGCCAGCGGAGTGATCAACGACCTGAGGTTCTTCTAGTGGCGGACTTCGAGACGCACTCGTTCGACGTCATCATCGTCGGGGCGGGCGGCGCGGGCCTCCGAGCCGCCATCGAGGCCTCGGCGGGCGGCGCGAAGACGGCGATCATCTGCAAGTCGTTGCTCGGCAAGGCTCACACCGTCATGGCGGAAGGGGGAATCGCCGCCGCGATGGGCAATGTGTACTCGGAGGACAACTGGCAGGTCCACTTCCGCGACACGATGCGCGGCGGCAAGTTGCTGAGCAACTGGCGCATGGCCCAGATCCACGCGCAAGAGTCGCCGGAACGGGTACTTGAGCTCGAGGAGTGGGGCGCGCTGTTCGACCGCACCGACGACGGCCGCATCCTCCAACGCGACTTCGGCGGTCACCGGTTCGCCCGCCTCGCGCACGTCGGCGACCGCACGGGGCTCGAGATGATCCGCACCCTCCAGCACCGCGCGACACCCACGAGCATCGAGGTCTTCATGGAGTGCACGGTCACCCGGCTCCTCAAGGACGGCGATCTCATCGCCGGCGCGTTCGCCTACCGGCGGGAGTCGGGGCGCTTCGTCGTGTTCCAGGCTCCGGCGGTCGTGCTCGCCACCGGGGGCATCGGCAAGGCGTACAAGATCACGTCCAACTCGTGGGAGTACACGGGCGACGGTCACGCGCTGGCGCTGTGGGCGGGCGCCGACCTGATCGACATGGAGTTCGTCCAGTTCCATCCGACCGGCATGGTGTGGCCGCTCTCCGTGCAAGGGATCCTCGTCACTGAGGGGGTGCGCGGCGACGGCGGTGTGCTGCGCAACGCCGAGGGCGAACGATTCATGTTCCGGTACGTCCCCGACATGTTCCGGGCCGAGACGGCCGACACCGAAGAGGAGGCCGACCGGTGGTACACCGACAAGACCGCCCGCCGTACCCCCGATCTCCTGCCCCGTGACGAGGTAGCTCGCGCGATCAACGCCGAGATAAAGGAGGGCAGGGGGAGCCCTCACGGGGGCGTGTACCTCGACATCGCCACACGCCACGACGCGGACTACATAACCCGCCGGTTGCCCGGCATGTACCACCAGTTCCTCGAGCTGGCCGATGTCGACATCTCCAAGGAGGCGATGGAGGTCGGCCCCACCTGCCACTACATGATGGGCGGCGTCCGGGTCGACGCCGAGAGCCAGGCCTCGAGTGTGCCCGGCCTGTTCGCCGCGGGTGAGGTCGGCGGCGGGCTGCACGGTGCGAACCGCCTGGGCGGCAACTCGCTGTCGGATCTCCTGGTGTTCGGCCGGCGCGCTGGACAGTACGCGGCGGAGTACGCGGGCGGGAGCACCGCGTCACCCGGTGTGGATGCCGCGCAGGTGGACGCGCTGGCACGCGAGGCGCTGCGGCCATTCGACAGCGACGGCAACGAGAACCCCTACGCCGTGCAGCGCGATCTCCAAGAGTGCATGCACGTCCTCGTCGGGATCATCCGCACCGAGGACGAGCTGATCAAGGCGCTCGACGAGCTGTCGGTACTGCGCGAGCGCGCCGGTCGCGTCCGTGTCGAGGGCCACCGTCAGTACAACCCGGGCTGGCACCTCGCCCTCGATCTCGGCCCGATGCTCGCGGTGTCAGAGTGCATCACGCGGGCAGCCCTCGACCGGCGGGAGAGCCGCGGGGCCCAGACCCGCGAGGACTACCCGACCACGGACCCCGAGTTGGGCAAGGTCAACATCGTCGTCCGCCAGCGGAACGGCGAACTGACGCTGACCCGCGAACCACTCCCCGAGATGCCGGAAGACCTACAAGCATTGTTAAAGGCCGAATGATGGGCACCGACGTCGTCATGCGAATCTGGCGGGGCGACGCGGCTGGCGGTGAGTTCCGCGACTACGGAGTTGTGGCCGAAGAAGGTGAGGTCGTCCTCGACGTACTTCACCGGGTCCAGGCGTACGACGCCAACGATCTCGCCATCCGATGGAACTGCAAGGCGGGCCGGTGCGGGTCGTGCAGCGCGGAGATCAACGGCCTGCCGCGCCTCATGTGCATGACCCGCATGAACACCCTCCCGCCCGATGAACCCGTCACGTTGGCGCCGCTGCGGACGTTTCCCGTGATCCGCGACCTCGTCACCGATGTGTCCTTCAACTACGAGAAGGCCCGCGAGGTGCCGGCGTTCGCGCCCGGGCCGAAGCATCCCGATGGCACGTACCGGATGCAGCAGGCCGACATCGATCGGGTCCAGGAGTTCCATCGGTGCATCGAGTGCTTCCTCTGCCAGACCGTGTGCCACGTGATCCGCGACCATCCGGACAACAAGGAGGCGTTCGCCGGCCCGCGCCTGTTCATCCGCTATGCCGAACTCGAGATGCACCCGCTCGACACCAACGACCGCCGCGAGCTGCTCCAGCAACGCACCGGCCTCGGGATGTGCAACATCACGAAGTGCTGCACCGAGGTCTGTCCCGAGAAGATCCGGATCACCGACAACGCGATCATCCCGCTCAAGGAGCGGGTGGTCGACGCCCGCTACGACCCGATCGTCTGGCTGGGACGCAAGATCCGCCGGCGCAAGCCGACGAACGCGACCTGACCATCGCGAGGCGATGGCTTTACGTTGGCATGGGCGACCTCGGCGCAGCGGACGCGCTCCTGCGGAGCGCCCGTGCCGCGCTGCTCGACGTGCACGATGAGTGCTGGGCGCTCGCCGAGGACGGGCGCCCGATCGACCGCGCCCTCCAGGCCCGAGCCTCCCTCGCCGCGTCCCCGCACAACTCGTCGCAGACGCCATCGATCTCGTCGTCTGCCTGAAGCCGCCATGAGCGTTGCTGTCTCGGCGTGTGGTGACACCCTGTGCCGCAGCGATACCGCGCCTGTTCTCGCACGAGGTCGGCACTACTGAGATGCGCGCGATCACTTCAGCGCTCCACAAGCTGGGTCCAACGTTTCTCGTCCAGGCACGTTCGGACAGACTGCGAGTGTGCTCGCCGACGAGTTGCTCGTCCACCTGCGTGCCGGGGTCGGCGACGGGGTCGAGTACGGGGAACAGCCGGTCCGCCTCGGCGGGGGGTTCTTCACCGCGAACTACCGGTTCGCCCTGAAGGAAGGCCCGCCCGGCTGGAACGGTCCGCTGGTGGTGCGGCTGTTCCCGAACCACGCACCCGATCAGCTCGACGCGTGGGAGGCCGCTGTCCAGAGCTTCGTCCACCGCGGCGGGGTTCCTGCCCCCGCGGTGGTACTTCGCGAGCCCGGTTCGACCATCGAGGGACGGCGATGGTTCGTCATGGAACTGCTGTCGGGGTCGCCCGCCATGGAGGGCATCGATGCTCGCCAGCTGATCGGAGGACTTCGGTGGATGCGCCGCGACATGCCGCGCCAGACGGCCGAGGTTCACGTCGCGCTGCATCGCCTCGACCCGACTCCCCTGGTCGACTCGTTCGGCGAACTGGCAACGGTCGAGCGCTGGTGGGCTCACATCGCCGGGACCACCGACGACCTTCGATCCCATCCTCTGCGCCCGGGCGTCGAGTGGCTCACACTGAACGCGCCCGAGCCCCGGTCACCGTTGGTGCTCTGCCACGGAGACTCCTGGGGCGGCAACCTGCTCGTTGACGACGGCCAGGTGACCGGACTCATCGACTGGACTGTGGCCACCGTGGCAGAACCAGCACTCGACGTCGGGTTCTTGACGGCCGCCTTGTCGCTCGCACCGGTGGCGATGCCGCGTCCGATGCAGCGGATCGCGCAACGAGTGGGCACACGCCTCGCCGCCGCCTATCGGTCCGTGTACGAGTCCGGGAGCGACGCAGACCTCGGATCGATGCCCTACTACGAGGCACTCCGATGCTTCCTCGAACTAGATGGCGTCGTCACCTATCGAACAACGGTGGCGCGGGGCGTCGCCTACGACGGCCCTCCCCCGGTGTGGGACGGCATCGCCGATCAGATGGTCAACTACTTCGAGCAGCGAACCGGTGTGCGCCTCGTCGTTCCACCACTCATCGACTGACCGCCCGCGTGCTCGCCGACCGAGGGCCAGTCAGAAGTGCCTCCTGGCACGCGCCGAACAAAGGCGACAGGGGCAGCCGATGGGTCCCGGTAGGCGACAGTCCTCAAAGCAACACGCCGTCGCGGCGTGAAGAAAGCACATCAAGGATGTTCCATCCCGGTTGACCGGGGAACGAAGCCTGGCCGCCATAGCTGACCAGAAACGCGACGGCAGCCAACTGTGTCTCATCAACCACAGCCCCCGAGGAGCGTCAACCGGTTCGCGTGTGAACTCGAGTGTCGTCATCACATACTCCTCTCGTAGATGGGGCGGAGCAGCGAACACCGAACGCTCATGCCGGGCACGCGTATGGGCGCGGGCGATGTACGTTGGCGCCATCGGAGGCGACGTTGGATAACCCGTTCAAACAGACGGCGCGCAGCCATCGCCTGTTCGAGGTGCTCGCGAACGCGGACCGGCCACTCTCGCCGGACGAAATCGCGGCAACCGTCGGCGAGACCAACGCTATGGTGGCCCACTCGATGCTCAAAGACTTGCGCGCCCGCGGCCTCACGGTGCACCGCTACCGCGACCCCAACGGGTCGAGTCCAACAGCGTCGGTGTACTCGCTGCGACCGGTCGAAGGCTTCGTCGAGCTGGCGACCCAGTCACGGCCACGCGGTCCGCGCCAGACCGCCAGCCCACCGGTCCCAATGCGACCGAATGTCCGTCAGCCGCTGGTCGGGTCAGTAGCTCGGGTGACAGCCTTGCTGTTGGACGGCGAGCAGTTGCAGGCCCGGTTCGAGTGCGACCTTGTCGCGTATGCCGGCACGGTGGCCGCCGCCCCGCCCTCAGTTGGGGAGTGGCTCACGCTCGTCACGGTCGGACTCCACGGCCAAGGTCTGTATGTCGATCTCGCAGGAGCGAGAGTCGTTACGGTGGAGAACCTCACGGAGGTGGACGAGGACGGCCGCTAACCCGCTGCGCAACCTGCCCGACGAGTACCTCGCCTGCCGGGACCTCCGGCATGCGTGGGAAGAGTTGGGCTACTACCGCGAACGCGGCACCGGCGGCGCCGGCGGGCCCATCATCCGCAAACTGCAATGTCTGCGGTGCGGCACCCTGCGGCGCGACACCCTGTCCAACTCCTACTCGGAGAAAACCACTCACTACTACGGCCACCCGGACGGATATCGCATCGAGGGCATGGGGCGGGCCGGCATGGACGAAGTCCGCAAGGAAGTCGTCAAACGACACCAGGTCACCACCCTTAGCTACAACGAACTGTGGGAAGAACTCCAAGCCGAATAACTCCGGCTGGTTGTCAGTCCACAGCTTCTCCACAGCCTCTCGAGAGAAAACTTGACGACGGCGAGCTGCCTCGGACGGTAAGCAGCCCACGGTCTCCGTCCTCGCCGCTTCACGCGCCGGCTCCGGACGGAGACACTGTTTTCAGCTCTGGCCGGCGGTAGCTGGATCCCAGGTCCGTCGGCGGTGGTGCGCGCCGGAACCGATGTCCTGCTCGTCGGTGCGGTGCAATCGTCGTCGCGACGTCGCCTCGAACGGTTTCACGTGTGCGGCCCCCGTTGACGCACTCAGACCGTTCGGACCAGCGCGCCAAAAGAACCTGTCCCCGACAGCGACACGACAGCGTTGCGACGACTCCTTGAGCCCGAGCAATACCTGTGCGTGCGCTACTCGGAGCGACTCGCCGACAACGACATCGTCGCCTCGGTCGGCTCGCGCGGCGACTCGTTCGACAATGCCATGGCCGAGAGCTTCAACAGCCTCTACAAGTGGGAGCTCATCTACCAACAGGGTCCCTGGCGCGGCATCGACGACGTCGAGTTCGCCACCTTGGGCTACATCGACTGGTTCAACCATCGCCGCCTGCACGGCGAAATCACCGACGACAACACCTACGTCACCCCGGCCGAGTTCGAAGCCGCCCACTACCGTCAAACAACACCCGCCGTCGAGGCGGTCACCCAATAGCCCGAGCAGTCACGGAACCCGGGGCGGTTCACGGACCACAAGTGGCCACCGCAAGATCCACAGACGACGGTTCTCGCCGACCATCGGTCAACGCTTGCTTCGCACCGTCGATCTGCGCGACATGGATCAGCTGCTCGGCCGGATGCGCCGGGCCGGTTTGAGCCGGTCACAGGTGAACAAGCCAACAGCGCAGCGAGCGAGGCTTCTGTAGGGGACGGTCTGTGGCTAGAAGGTCGGTGTTGACAAGTCCCGCGACCGATTGAGGGAGTACCAGCGATGAACGCGGTCGAGCGACGGACAGCCATGGCGGAGCCACCGAACGGCCCGGTGGAGTACCGGTTCGCCAACGCGCCGTCGAGGCCTCGGCTCGCCCGACCACTCAGGAACCGGCGTGGACGTTCCTGTATCAGTCGGGCGCGTTTCTTGCCAGGCCCGTCTCCCCACGTGGGGAGACGGGCCGGGCCTCGCCCGCCCGGACGGATTGGGTGGCATTCACGAATCCCGCGCCGTCCGCAGTCATGGTGACCGACGGGAAGCTGGTGCCGCATCATCCAAACGGCATGACCCCTGGCCGGGGTTGCGCTAACAGGCGCCACGTGTCGGGGAGCAGGCACCCAGTGAACAGCGTGCCGGCAATGGGCGCGGTGCCGCCGTTCGTGGTGTCGGTGACGCTCACGTCCGTGTAGACGGTTGTGCGGTTGGAGGTGACGAACCCTCGGGGCCCGAGCACCCGCCAGATCGTCGACTCCGATGTCACCTCGGTCTGCCAGACAGCATCCCTACGTCAGTGACTCTCGCACCGGTAGCACCCTGTCAGTAGCCCGGCGGCCGTTCGAAGCCATACCAGTCGTGCTCGAGGAGTTGGGCGAACTTCAACGTCGTGCGGTCTTCGAGGTATGGACCCATGGCTTGGAGCCCGAGCGGCAGCCCGGCGGGGTCGAGACCCGCGGGGAACGCGGTCGCCGGTTGGCCGGCGAAGATGGCCCACATCGGAAACACGATGTTCAGCATGTAGGGAACCGACCGGTCGTCGACGGGCAGTTCCCGATCGTCCATAGGGCCGCTCTGGTGCGCGAACGGGGCGTCGAGCGCGGTCGGGCAGATCAGTACGTCCCAATCGGCGAAGAACCTGCGCCACGCGCTGCGCGCCAGTTCCCGCCGGCCGAGCATTGCGATGTAATCGGCGGCGTCCAAGGTCAGGCCCCTGGCCATGGCACTGAACGCGACGTCGCCGCGCTTGTCGTACTCATCGGCTCGGGAGCGGCGTTCGCCGGGACTCTGACCCAGCGACGTGATGACCATCAGGACGGACAGGTAGTCGCTGAAATACGCGTCGTGATCGACGTTCGGCATCGCTTTGTCCACCTTCGCTCCCGCCTGGCTCAGGAACGATGCGAGCTCGTCGATCTTCGCCTGCATCGCCGACGACGGCTGTACGAGCGACAAGGGCGGCATGATCGCCACACGGAAATCGGACAGTCGTTCGCCGCGGGCAGCCGGCAACTCGATCCGCCACGCGACATCCTCACCGTCCACCGGACCGATGAGGATGTCGAACAGCAACTCGAGATCCACTGCGCTGCGGGCCAACGGCCCTTGTACGCCCATGACGACTCCGGCGTTCGCGATGTCGGCGAGCGGGAACGCGCCAGGCTGCGGAACGGCGGTCTCCGACGGGCGGTGCCCGTACACACCGCAGTACGCAGCCGGGACACGGATCGAGCCACCTATGTCGCTGCCGATCTCGAGCGGCGTCATGCCGGCGGCAAGTGCGGCCGCGCCGCCTCCAGTGCTGCCACCCGGGGTGCGTTCCCGATCCCACGGATTGTTGGTGCGCCCGTAGATGGGGCTGTCCGCCTGCCAGTCGCCGAGGGCCACGGGAATGTTCGTCTTCCCGAGCAGGCACGCACCTGCGGCGAATACTCGTCGTGCGGCCGGTCCGTCGCCGGCCGGTTGGTAGTCCCGGAACGGTTCGATTCCCGCCGACTGCGGCAAGCCCGCCACCTGCGTCGACTCCTTTAGCGTGATCGGCAGTCCGAGCAGCGCTGCGTCCCGTCCCGCCGCCCGCGCCTCGTCGGCCCGCTTGGCCGCTTCCCGAGCACGCTCCGGCGTACGCACCGGGATTGCGTTCAACTCACCGTCCGCGGACTCGATCCGTGCGATGTGCATCTCAACGAGCTCGACCGAGCTCACGTCTGACCGCCGCAGCGCTGCGAGCATCTCGGTTGCGGAGCTGTATGGCTCGATGTCACTACCCATGTGGTGACCTTCTTCCTCCGCCGCAACGCCCTCGGTTGTCGTGTTGCGCACGAGCTCGGGTCGAGCCGCAATCATCGCGCCGGCGAATGATCACCTCGGCCGAGCGATCAGCGATGCCGAGCACCGGCAGTAGCCGGGTAGCGGGTTCGCTAACGGGCCATGAGCCGGTCGACCTCCGGAAGCAGATCGACGCTGACCCTGAGCGCCAGCATCTACCCCCGTCGCACTCCGATCGATCTCGTCGTCTGCCTGAAGTCGCCATGAGCGTTGCCCTTTCGGCGTTGGTGACACCCGTGCAGGAGCGATGCCGCCCATGCTCTCGCACGAGGTCGGCGCCGATGAGACGCGCGCGATCAGCACTTGGCGCATGGCTACGAGGGCGCCTCGGCCGACACTGGTTGGCCGACCCCAACCATGAAGCGATCCGCCACGCGTTCGATACGAATGTTCCACCGCAGGCTCCGCAGGCGTTGTTCAAGGTCGTCGGGCGACCAGAACACTTTGATGATGTCAAAGTGGCGGCCGTCGCTGAGTGTGCGTCGGGCCACCGCATCGGCGGGCCGATCGGCTTCCCTGTCAACCGCCCGTTCGTCCTCGTCGATGAATCCAACACGACCACGATCGCCCGTACACCGGCGCACGAGCTCCCAGAAGCGATCAAACCGCGTCGGCGGCACGTGGGAGAGCCAGTGCCCGAAGAAGACGAAGTCGTAGGTCCGCCGTGGTGACCAGTCGAACAGGTCGGCCCGGAGATAGGTCACTCTCGGGTTGGCAACACGCGCCTGGTTGAGTCGCAGCATCGTCGGCGCCGCGTCAATCGCGGTCACGGTGTCCGCGTGGCGGGCCAGTTCGCTGGTGAACAGCGGACCGGGTCCGCACGCCAACTCGAGCACGTCGCCGAACGGTCGAAGGTCCCCGATGACGTGCTCGGCAAGCTCGGAGGGGAACGGACCTCGCCCGGCGCGGTCCGACGGCTTCGCCCGTGACAGGTAGTCCGGTGCCCGCAGTTCGTAGTAGTGCTGCTGTGCCGCGACCGCCTCAGAGATGTGCGCTTCTTCCGAATGGTCTCGACGCGTCGCCCCCGACATCGGTCCAGCATTGCTCCTTGAGCGGCACCGAGGTCGAGTTTGACGGTTCGACTCGGCCCGCTGTTCTTGCTCTCCCTAACGTTCTGCCTGATCTTGACTGCGCGCGCATGAGTGCGGCCGCCGCGGGATCGACGCGCCCGCCGCTTCGGACGATACCGCGAACGTTACGACTCAATACGAGGTGCTGTGATCCGGCGGCTGCGTTACAGCGAGCTAGACGGCACCTCATCGACCACGCTTCGATCTACGTTTCGCTCCGCGCTCCACGACATGGCCAGGGCGGCGATGACCAACGCTGCACCGACGGCTATCAGCAACCAGCCGTGCGCGTCCTCGAGGATGACTCGGTCAGTGGCACGGCCATCCTGGAGGATGACTCGGTCGGAGTCGGATTGCGCGATGAACGTGACGACGCCTGCGCACAGCAGCAGGGCACCCATCACGATCTTGGAGGTTCGATCGCGGCTAGCTGCCGCGAGCAGGGCGAGCAGACCGGCGACACCGGCGGCGATTGCGACGATGGGCGTAAAGGTCACATCGGCGACCTGTACCGGGGCAGCATCCATCCACTGCGAATCCCAGTCGATCCGGGCCAACGCGATCAGGCTGAACATGATCAGCACCCCCGCAGCGATCGCGGCGAGTAACCGGAACACGATGGTGAAATCGTGCGCGACCATCCGCTCCTCGTGGCGATGCAATGTGTGAGTCGACATTCGAAAATCACCTCCACAGCGATGTCGGAGGCAGAAATACCCTCTCCCGTCCGGATCGAAACGAGGCTCGTTTCTGCGGCTGGACCGCGCGCGCTCGACCTGCCAGCGTCCCGCCACGACGAGCGGCGTGACCTAATGCCCCGTTGTCGGGGACTCACCGGTTGAGCTGCGCGTAGCGCGGTCCCCGGCCGCCGTTGTTCTCGAACTGCTCGATGAGATCCCGGTCCGGTGCGTTGCCCCAGTACCCATCGCCGAGTTCCGCGGCGAGCTTCACCGCTTGCGGACCGAAGCCCGACACGATGATCGGCGGAGGCACGATCGGCGGGTCGAACAGCTTCGCGTTCTGCCAGCGTCATACCCGTCACCGACCGATATCACGCAAGACCCGCATTGAATCCGACGAAGGGCGGGAGCGAGCGAGGCTGCCCGTCCGATCGGTCAAGGTTGCTGACGACTGTTTGCGGTTGCGGGTTGCTCGGGTAGCGCCTCGAAGACCGACAGACGTCAGAGAGGAGCCGTCATGGGTGTGTTCGAGGAAGCGAAGGGCAAGGCCAAAGAGATCGTCGGCGACGTCACCGACAACCGTGACCTGAAAGCTGAAGGCGGCGCGCAGCAGGACAGAGGCGAGGCGGAACACGAGGCCAACAGGGCCAAGGCTGAGGCCAACGCCCACGAGGCGCAGGCGAAAGGGAAGAAGCTCGAACAGCGCGCCGCAGAGGCCGGAAAGGACTAGCAGCCATGGCGTCGCTCGTACACGTGTCCGATGACGAACCCGGAATCGAGCGACGAGGAACCACCAGGTTTCATTACGTCCGACAAGCGACGCGCGCGGAGGTCCGTGACAAACACGACCTCGACCGCATCCGCCGGCTCGCGATCCCGCCGGCGTGGACCGACGTGTGGATCTGCAGCGACGCCGATGGTCACATCCAAGCGACTGGCAGGGATGCCCGCGGGCGCAAGCAGTATCGCTACCACGCCGCGTTCAGGCGCAGGCGCGAACGCCGGAAGTTCGATCAGCTGGTTCCCTTCGGGAACGCGCTCGGCGCTCTGCGGACCACCGTCGACGCCGATCTGCGTCGACGAGACCTCGGCCACGAACGGGTCCTGGCCGCAGTGGTTTCGCTGCTCGAGCTCACCTACGTGCGGATCGGCAATGAGGCCTACGCCAGATCGAACCGATCCTTCGGCCTGTCGACTTTGCGGTGCCGACACGTCGACATCAACGGCACTCGGCTCGAGATGCATTTCGCCTCCAAGGGCGGCAAGTGGACAGAGGTCAGCTGCTGTGACTCGCGGCTGGCGCGGGTCGTGCGTCGTTGCCAGGAGCTTCCCGGGCAACTCTTGTTCCAGTACGAGAGCGACGACGGTGTGTGTCCGATCTCATCGACCGATGTCAACGACTACATACGACAAGTCAGCGGGTTCGACGCGACGGCTAAGACATTCCGCATCTGGGGCGCGACCTTGATGGCCGCGGAGATGCTGGCCGCGATCGACCCGCCGCCGTCGCAGCGGGCGGCAACGTCGGCGATCAATAGAGTCGTGGACTCGGTCGCCGGCCAACTCAACAACACGCGCGCCGTTTGCCACGCCTCCTACGTGCATCCGCTGGTGATCGACACGTTCGAGCGAGGCGAGCTCGCCGAGCAGTGGGCCCGAGGTCCAGGTCGTGCCCGCAACCACGTAAGCGCGAGCGAACGCAAACTCCTACACCTGCTCGCTCAGTGAAGACACGCACCGAACGAGTGGTGAGTCGCGGTCTTGAGGTCGAGGCCGCGGGTACCGTCCAAGACCGCGTCTACCATTGCACGCGCACGCTGAACTCATCGTCCGGATCCTCGGCGAACCAGAGCGGCGAGCGCGCCGAAAAAAGCACTCGAACGGGTGATGGATATCCCAGCGAGGAGCCGCTAGCTCTAGTTCCGGGCTAGCAGGCCTCGCAGCAGCTAGCTCGCCTCGACGAAGGGCCTGAAAATGGCAACCCCACAGGCCCTTCGGCGAGGTTTGGGTTACGGGGAGCGGCGGGACCCTTTCCCGCCGTGTGAGGCTTTCGTCAACGCACAGCCTCAAACGTCACCACGGTCATAGGACGGAAATGCGACTGGCCAGCGCTGGAACGGCACCCCGAACGCAACGCGGTCGCGATCCACTGCGCAATGCAGAACGGGCAGGTCATCAATTCGCGCACCGCGTGGCGCCCGCCCGTTCCGCGCACGCCTTCAGTGACCTCGCCGTCTCCCACCGGCTCTCTGAACCGAGTGAATGGCGCTCGCACGACAGCCGTCACCGAGTGCTTGGTGACGAGAGGACTCAGCCGGTGGGTGGCGACCGCGAGGAGCGCCAGATCCTGCCACGGGACGCCTTCAGGAAGAATGACGGTGCTGCGTTGGCGGCGGCGCCGTACCACGAACGCGAGCCCGCCGACCATGCTCGAGTACACCGCTACGAGCACTGCGTAGGTTCCGAGGGGGCGCGACTCGCCATGCGCGTACTTCTCCCGTTCTCGGCCATGGCATCGGCGACCCGTGCATGTCAGCGACGGGCCTTGCTTGCCCACGTCCGCGCGCGACCGACGCTCGCCCGGGTCCGAGCGCCCTTCTTCGCGCTGGTCGAGCGCTTGGCGGTGTTGCGGGCGCGGGTCTGCGCGGCCTTACGAGCCCCGCGACTGCGCCTCGAGTCCTTGTGGAGCACGCGCCGGCGGATGTCAGCGGCCGCTTCAGTCAGATCCTCCACCGCCTTCTCTGCAATTGCTGCGCCCCTGGCGCCGTCTCGACGGCTGTTGCCCTCGAGACCCGCGATCTTCTTGGCGAACTTCTTCCGTAGACCACGCCGGCGGAGAAGGTCGAAGAACTCGTCGTGCTGTGACTTGTTGGCCATGCATGGGTTTTGCCCTCACACGAGCGCAAGTAAACGATTCGGGCGGCCATAGCGTCCCGCTTACGGCTAGGTGCTACGAATCGTGGTTGAGTGAAGACCGCACAGGGAAGCTCGACGCCTGGTCCTTGACGTTCTCTGCCGCCAAATGGAGGGCATCGGATTGGCGTGACCATCGGCCACCGCGTCTTGCACGAATCATTGGGAACACCGAGACGGAAGACGACGTCGCGCTGCTTCTCTTCTACCTCGATGAGCGCGCGTCCGTCTGCTGACCCTGCGAGCGAGAGTACTCGGCGAGACTTCGGTTGAATTGACGTTGAGATGCCCGTTGCTCCGAGGAATCAGCCTTCGATCGGTCCGCTGGCCGAGTTCTCTTGTTCACCGACTGTCTGCTGTGGCATAGGCCCGTGGTCGACGAGGAACGAGAACTTGCTCTCCGGCTCGAGGATGCCGACGCGGACCGGCCGGAGGTCGTCGATGCCTTGATCGCGCGCGGCACCCGCGACCTCGTCGAGGGTCAGCCGCTCAGCCCGCAAGACTTCGTCGAGCGGTGTGCCGTCGCGCACTTCGACGACCGGGAACCCCTCGAGCGCGTTACGAAGACGACGGCTCCTGAACGTGGTGATCGAGCTGATCACGATCAGGATGCTCATGGTCGACACTGCGAGCACCGCACCAGTGATGCTGCGGTCGTCGCCGGTAACGCCTGGCTGGATGAGGTCGCCCATGGTAACGAGCAGAAATGAGCTCGAAGGGGCTGAGCTGCGCAAGCTCGCGCTTGCCCAAACCCTTCGTGGCGACCCACAGGAGCAGGTAGATCGCGGCCGCTCGAAGGATGACTTCCATCAGGGCAACACCCACGTGCGAATCGACACGCTCGCCGCGGGCGAGCCGTCGTCGCCGATGACTGAGATCGTCGCTTCCTTGCGCCCCATGTTGGCAGCCGGATCGACTTGCGCCTCCCCTGCCACGCTGAACGTGTCACCGGGCGATGGATCGAAGTGGAAGATGACAAGCTCACCATCAGACGTCGTCGACTTCGGCTCGGGCTGCAGCGACTGGGCGTCGACGGCGGACAGATAGGAGGACGACACGGCGAGTGTCACCCCTTTCGCGAATCCACCGTCGCGCTGCACTTGGATGTCCAGCGGCACCTCGACCCCCGGCCGTGCGATTGATGCGTAGTGGACCTGCAGGTCGTAGCCGTCGGCGCTCGCTTCCGCCGTCCTAGATCGGATGCCGAGCAGTCCGATAGAGCCGGCGACGAGGATCGCAAGCAGGATCGCAAGCAGCACACGGCGACCCCATTGCGCGCGCCGGACCCGATGAAGGGACAGAGGGTCAGGCAAGGTCGAGAAATTGGGTTCGTGGTCGACGGGCTGGTCAGCAGCCGACCATGGAGCCTCGACCGCCATGGGCTACTAGTGGATCACCGCGGAAATAACACGGATGTGATTTACTCGGTGCATGCGTTTATCTCCGCTCAAGTTGCATCGTGGTGATCGGGCTGTGTTGGAGGGTTGGGTGAGGTCGGGGACAGTCGAAGCGCGTATGGCAAAACGAGCGCGCATTGTGCTGCTCGCCGCCGACGGTGCGTCCAACCGTGACATCGCCGACGTGGTCGGGTTGCATTACAACCAAGTGGGGTTGTGGCGGACGCGGTACGCGCAACTCGGCATCGGCGGGCTCGACGACGAGGACCGTCCTGGACGGCCGTGCGTGTATCACCACGACGACGTGTTGTTGTTGGTCAAGACGGTGACTGAGCCGCCCCCGCACGGCGCGTCCCGCTGGACGATGGAGGCGCTGGCGGCGGCCATGAACGCCCACGGGTTGGCCATCTCGGCGTCGCAGGTATGGCGCATCTGCCACGCATTGGATCTCAAGCCGTGGCAGGTGGAGTCGTGGATGACCAGCCACGACCCTGACTTCTGGGAGAAAGCGGGCGACGTGTGCGGCTTGTACCTCGATCCTCCTGAGAACGCGGTGGTGTGGTCGGTGGACGAGAAGTCGGGGATGCAAGCCAAGGGCCGGATCAACCCGACGTTGCCGGCCGTGCCCGGCATCCCCGCCCGCCGCGAGTTCGAATACCGCCGCCACGGAACCGCCGTGCTCTTCGCCGGCCTCGACGTCCATGACGGCAGCGTCGCCGGGTGGGTCACCGATTCGACCCGCTCGGAGAACTTCGTCGAGTTCCTCGGCGATCTCGTCGCCCAAACCCCGACCGGTCTGGACCTGCACTGCATTGTCGACAACCTCAAGACCCACAGCACCGAACTGGTCGAACACTTCCTCGACCAGCACCCCCACGTCCACCTCCATTTCACGCCCACCCACGCGTCATGGCTCAACCAAGTCGAGCTGTTCTTCTCCATCCTCGAACGCCGACTGCTGCGCCGCGGCGAGTTCGGCTCCGTCGACGAGCTCGCCGACCGCGTCATCGCCTTCATCAAGGACTACAACCGTCGCGCCGCACCGTTCCGATGGACCTACGACGGCCGCCCGCTCAAGGTCGCGTAAGTCACAATGATTTACCCGCGAGAGCACTAGTACCCGGAGCCATCGCCACCGAACCTGCTCGGCGACTACGGAAGCATGATGAGCATGAAGCCGCGCGAGCGCGCGGCGGCCTCATGCGGGCAGTCTGCGATGCCTCGATCGGATTCAGACCACCATGTCAAACAGTCCGGCTGCCCCTATATCCCGTGAGGATTCCGACGACGAAAAGTACGAGGGCCACGATCAGCAGCCACTTCAGGCCCTCGACGAAGAGCCCGACGCCGCCGAACAGCAGAGCCAAGACCAACAAGAGCACGACGACAGCCATCAGAGGACCTCCGATTCCTTGTACAGCCGGATTGCTGTGGCTTGTCGGCTGTTCCCGCCACAGAGCCGTCTCGAAACATTGACGTCGGTTTCTGTTGATCAGGCTCAGAGAACAGCGACAGCAGCGACACCAGAGATCGCGAGGATCGAGATGGATGCGCTGAACCTGCTGGTTTGCCGACCACAATCGCCTCCGCGGTCCGCTCGAACGGTTCAGGAAGGCAAACGAGGCCGACGACGCCGCGACGATGTCGCCGCTTGCCCCGACCGAAATCACTCGATAGTGGCAAGGCCCAGATGTAGAAGAGACGGCTCACCAAGCTGGGCAATGGGTAATCAGAGACGCAACCAGAAGAGACGGAGGCTCATCTGATGCGTCGTATTTGTTGTTTCACCGCTGTTGCGCTGATCGTCGCCGCGAGCCCAATCGGTGCCGCGGGCTCTGCATCCGCTGCTCCGAAGCATTACCCGAGAGTGATGGCAGCGGCCGGTGATTCGATCACCCGAGCATTCGATGTCGGCTGGTGTTGCATTCTGCGCGACGACCCATCGCGATCATGGTCGACAGGTTCGGATCCAGCCGTGGACAGCCACTATCTCCGTTTGCTCGCCCTCGACCGCAGGATCGCCGGGAACGCGAACAACGACGCCGCCTCCGGCGCACGCATGAGCGGTCTCGCTGGACAGCTCGGCCGTGCGGCCGCGCAGCGCGCCGACTACGTGACAGTAGAGATGGGCGCGAACGATCTGTGCACGAACAGCGTCACCACCATGACACCTACGGCCAACTTTGAAGCACAGTTCCGCGCCGCGCTGGCTGCGTTCGTTGATCAGCGCCCTTCTGCACGAATCCTGGTCGCGTCCATCCCGGACCTGTACTGGCTGTGGCAGCAATTTCACACGAACGCGGCTGCCCAGTTCGTCTGGTCTGCATTCGGGATCTGTCAGAGCATGCTGAGCGTGTTCAACACCGAGACCCAGCGCCAACAAGTTGTGGCCCAAGAGCTGGCGTACAACGACGTCCTTGCCCGTGTGTGCGCGGAGTTCAGCCGGTGTCGATCGGACGGCGGCGCCGTGTACGACACGAAATTCGCGGCGAGCGACGTGAGCACCGTCGACTACTTCCACCCCAGCATCGAAGGACAACACGACCTGGCCGCCATTACCTGGACAGTCGGCTACTGGTCGACAACTTGAGCCCAGCAAGCCACCACCGAAGCCGCTTTGCGTGCCTCGATGACCTCCCACCACTGGAAGGCGGCGATTGAGCACGATCGCAAAGCGCACGTGTGAAGTCTCTCAGGGCTACCACAGTGGAACGGCACTTCCGCGCTACCTCCGGTTGCCGCCACTAATCGGCCAGCGGCCATGACCCAGGTGCCGAAACCACACCAGACCGCGAGACCGAGGAACAACACCCCTGGCCCCGGCTGGCAGCGGCAACACGCCCACGGCGACCACTGACCCGGCGCAACCAATCGCAGCCTGAAACGGAGCGGACGGCCGACTCCCGCCGAGCCGGTACAACATCTTGGACAGTCGCTCCATTCGAAGGAACGTAGGTCCGTCAGCGGCGGGAACGGCACTCAGCGCTACCGAGGTTGTTTGCGCCAGACTCCGGACGTGCCTGCGATCACCGGCCGAGTCGAGGTAACCCTCACGGTTCGCGATCCCGCGCGCAGCGCGGAGTGGTACTCGAACCTGTTGGGAATGCAGCAGCAGTACGATCACCCTGCGCACGATGGTCGACTCCGCTACATCTGTCTTCTCGAACCGGCGACCGGGTTTGTGCTCTGCGTGGTTGGCCACGCAGCGAACTCTGGTGAGCCGTTTGACGAGACGACCACGGGCCTCGACCATCTCGAGTTCCTAGTGGCTCGGGAAGGAGATCTCGACGAGTGGGCGCTCCACCTCGACAATCTCGGCATAGCGCACTCCGGCGTGAAGCGGCTCGACTACACGCGGAACGCGATGCTGACCTTCCGCGATCCCGACAACATCCAGCTCGAGTTCTTCTGGCGAGCACCACCCTCAGACGACGCGTGAACGGCACTGAGACGTAAATGATCTGGGGTGTGTGAGGGTGAGGGCGCGCGCGACGGCAGTGCTGTCGACGGCGAAGGTTGGGACCCCGGTTCAGGTGTCGACGGGTTCGAGGATGACGCGGTTGCCGAGCTGTTCGAGTTGGCGGACGAGGCGCTGTTGTCGGAAGCGGGTGTCGGTGCGGCGGACGAAGAAGTCGCCTCCGAGTTCGTGGTAGTCGGCTTCGTCGCGCAGCACGTGGTAGGCGATGACGAGCAGGCTGTGCCCCGACGGCGATGGCGGCTTTCTGTTGGCCGATGCGACGGGTGAGCCGCCAGAACTGAGCAGCCAGGTAGGTGTCCTTGGTGCGTGCTGCTCCCCGGGCGCACTCGACGAGAACGTCACGGAGCCCACACGTCACCTTTGCGGGTCTTGTCGGTGAAGCGTGTGCCGGCTGACTCGTTGTTACCTGGACACATGCCGGCCCACGACGCGAGATGCGCGGCGGAGGCGAACTGGGCCATGTCGAAGCGATCTCGGCGACGATCACTTCGGCCGCTCGGATGCCGACACCGGGAATGGTGACGAGGCGGTCGATGGCGGCTCGATGCTCGACCAGCCGGGCGGTGACGGTGTCGTCGAGTCGGGCGATGCTGGCTGCCAGGTAGTCGACGTGGTCGGGAAGACCTTGGAGCATGAACACGTGATGGGCACCGACACGGCCGATGAGGGCCGAGGCGAGGTCGTCGTGCTTGGCTCGCAACCGGCCCCGAGCGAGACCGGCGAGCACTTCGGGGTCGCGCTCGCCGTTGACCAGCGCGTCGAGCATCGAACGGCCCGACACGCCCAGGGTCTTGGAGGCAACTGCTGCCAGTTTGATGTTGGCGTCCTCGAATCAACACGTCCACTGACGAACCACCTCCTCGGGTCGTGACGCCCAAGGAAGCCTCCAGGATCAAGACACTGAGACTCGTGCTCGCAGCAACAATGAGGATGCCTGCAAGACTTCCGCGTCTTACTTCCAGTCGGGCTCGCGACACCAATGTGCCCCGACGTCTTCGGGCGTCGACACACATTTACATCCATCGAGAACGGCCGGACACGGCCATCAACTACTTCCAGGTCCGTCACGGTTGCAGCATGCGGCTGCGCAGAGCGGCAGATCGGAAGCGCGAAGGGCATCCTCGGATTTGATGCGCTCGCGGTTGTTGGGCGCCCGAACGGAACTTTGTGGGCGGAGCCGGCACCTAGGACAATGGGGCGCGACGGTGAGGGGGACACGGTGACGGAAGCTGCGTGGCGCCAGCGGTTCAGGGCGCCGACGATCTCCATGCCCCTGTGGGCTCGCGATGAGCCTGATCGATGCGTCTACATGTCGAATGCCTCGGGCAAGCGCGAGGTCTACGCATGGGACCGGTCGACCGGCGAGCGTCGCCAGCTGACGGACCGCCCGAACGGCACGATGTCGTTCGCGATCGAGCCCGGTGGCGAACAGGTCTGGTGGTTCGACGACACGAAGGGCAATGAGAAGGGTGGTTGGCGCGCGATGCCGTTCGAGGGCGGAGAAGCAGCTGCTGCCGCGCCGTCATTGGCTCCGGGGTACTCGGTCGGGCTCGCTCTCGGACGACGTGTCGCGATCATCGGCTTGGCGGACGCTGGGAAGCACCGCATCGACGCGGTCGCGAACGGTGTGGCGACCTGCCTCTACGAGTCCGACCAAGCGGCCGGAGTCGGAGGGCTTTCGCGCGACGGTGGGCTCCTGTCGTTTTCCCACGCGGAGCATGGCGACAGCCGTAACCGTGACGTGCGCGTCATCCGACTCGACGGTACGACCGTGGCCGACCTCACCGACGGACCGGGCCATGGGATCACCCTGCTCGGTTGGTCACGAATCGAAGGTGACCAGCGACTGCTCGTCTTCCGCACTCTCACCGGCCGCCGACGGCCGGCCATCTGGCATCCCGAGTCCGGCGAGTTAGTCGACGTTAGAGTCGACCTGCCAGGCGAGTTGCTGAGCGCGTCCTGGTATCCGGAGGCCGACGCCATCCTCGTCCTGCACACAGCGCGTGGCCGCAACGACCTTTGCCGGGTCGACCTCGCCACGGGTGGTTGTGACGCGATCGGTACTCCTCCGGGGTCCATCATCGGCGGGCGGGTACGTCCTGACGGCGAGTTGTGGTTCGAGCATACGAGCGCCGCGTCGCCCCCTGTTGTCCACTGCGGAGACCAGATCCTGGAGCCGCCCGGGGAGCGCGCGCCCAATGGTGTCCCTTACCGAGACATCGAAGCGATCGGACCCGGCGGCGTCGTGCATGGCTTCGTTGCGGCACCGGACGGTGACGGTCCCCACCCGACGGTCCTGTTCATTCATGGCGGCCCCGCGGGCGTCGACATGGACGTGTTCTCACCGCACGTGCAGGCCTGGGTCGACCATGGTTTCGCGGTGGTAATGGTCAACTATCGAGGGTCCACGGGCTACGGCAAGGACTGGGAAGACGCCATCGTCGGCAAGCCCGGCTATCGCGAACTCGAAGACATCGCCGCCATCCGAGAGGTCGTGATCGGCGACGGGACCGCGGATCCCGAGCGGCTCGTGCTGCATGGGAGATCCTGGGGCGGCTATCTGACCCTTCTCGGCGTGGGGACACAACCCGGGTTGTGGTCGCTGGGCATCTCCGTCGTGCCGCTCGCGGACCTCGCCGCCCATTACCACCAGCAGTCGGTACCGCTGCAGGCGTACTGGCGCTCGTTGTTTGGCGGTACGCCGGAATCACTCGGCCGCGACCTCGACGCGATCGACCCGGTGAAGCACGTTGCTCGAATCGACTGTCCGCTGCTGGTGTCTGTCGGTGACAACGACCCGCGATGCCCGCTGGAGCAGGTGCTCAGCTATGCACGGGCGCTCGACGCGGTCGGGAAACCACACGAGCTTCATCGCTACGACGCCGGGCACGGCATGGTCGTCGTCGACCAGCAGATCGACTTCCTCGAGATCTACATCGACTTCGCGGCGCGGCAGCTCGGCACGGCGAAGCCAATCGCTTGAGGAAAGCCCGCACACACTCACCGTACGAGAAGGACCACACCGCCGCCCGCGTCGTCGGCCGCTTCTCCGAACTCGTGCGCGGCGCAGTAGCACGGCACGGCGGCAAGATCGTCAAATAGATCGGCGACGAGTTCATGCTCGCATTCACCGATGCGACCGACGCCGTGCGATGCGGGCTCGACATCGACACCGCGGTCGACGGCGAGGAGAACTTCCCAGCGGTCAGCATCGGCGCCCACCACGGCACGTTGCTGTGCCGGGAGGGCGACTACATCGGCACCACGGTGAACATCGCCGCCCGCGTCACCGCGATCGCCAACCGACAGTTCCTCATCTCCGACGCCCTACGACGCGTGCTCCAGACGGACGCACGGCTCGAGATCTCACCCGCTGGCCGACACGCGCTGAAAAGGATCTCAGGAGAAGTCCAGCTCTACGAAGTCCTGGGGACCGCACAGTCACCCGCCCGGGTCGTCGACCCCGTGTGTCACATGGCGCTCGACCCTGACAACGCGCCGGTGACGGTGCGATGGCACGACTGTGACGTGCACTTCTGCTCGACCGAGTGCGCGCAACGCTTCGAAGCCGACCCCGGCGGCTACGCGGCGCACGTCACCAGCGGCACGTAGCCAGGCGCGTGCCGATCACAACTTGATCGTGAACGCGCGTACGTGCCGTCGGACCCTGATCGGGTTGTCGGCGAGGTTCCACCGCGCATCTTCAGAATGCTTGCAAAGACGATCTGAGGAGGAACGCGGTAGCAGTCCCCAACAGCGTGAACGCCGCGACTCGCCCCGACAAGCTGCGTCGCCCCCGACATCGAGCGTGCGCTCACGCGTTGTCACCCAAGTGGGTAGCATTTATGCTACCTCTTATGGGAGTTACTGCCGCGAAACTCTTGATCGATGCCCGAACCCGATCGGGGCTGTCACGGCGCGCCCTGGCTGCCAAGGCCGGGGTGCCGACCTCGACGGTCTCCCGGATCGAAGACGCAGAAAGCGATCCCACCGTGACCATGCTCGAACAACTCGTTGCAGCGGCCGGCGCCCAACTCGTCACCGACATCACGGCCAGCACCAACCCTCCTACCCTCGCCGCGCTCGCCACCGCGGTCGACACGCCCGGCGGTCGGGTCAACATCGACTGGACCCGGCTCCGCGGGTTCGTCGACTGGGCGACCCAACATCGCGACATGGTCGCCGCCTCGATGGCCGATCCTCCGGCGCGCACCAGCACGCCGCTCGACGCCATCCTCGCCGCGCTCGCCGAGCAACTCGCCGATGACAACGGCATCCAACGACCGCGTTGGACCCGCGCCATCGGCCCCCTCCGCCGCGAGTGGTCATCACCAACAACACCGAGAATGCGCGCCGCCGCGGCGGCCGCCACGCCGGAGCCGTTCCGGCGGCGCAACCTCGTCCTGGCCAAGTCCGCGCTGTTCCGACACGCAGCCTGATCAGTGGCGTCTCCAGGGCTGCTCCACGATCGCCGAGAACTCGAAGCGCTCTTCGACGAGCTGGCGACCGAACTCGACCGCCTCAACGCGACCGCCCGAGATCGTGATGGTCGGCGGCGCGTGGATGCTGTGGCACTCCCAACGCGCCTCAACCCGGGACGTCGACTCGGCCCGACGATTCACTGCGGACCTCACCCAAGCCGTCGAACGGATCGGTGCGCGTCATGACCTGTCGCCACGCTGGCTGAACGACAACGCTGCCGCCTACTGGCCAGCGGGGGCGTCGTTCGACGACTGCGAGACCGTCTACCAACGAGAGGCGCTCACGGTCCGCACCCCGAGCGCGGATGTCATCTTCGTGATGAAGCTCTACCGCGCCGATCCCCAAGACCGGGAAGACATGATCGCGCTCTGGCCTCTGTGCACGTTCGCGACACCGGACGATGCAGCTCGTGCCTTCCGAGACGCCTACCTGCACGCGCCCGAAGACGAGCACCCTGCCGACTTCATCCGTGGGATCGCTCTCGATGCAGGCTGACGCTCCTGCACGGCGTCCGAACTGGAACGTGTTCTCGCGCGCGTAACCGAACGCGTAACTCCAGCGCGCGCGTGAGACTGCAGCGACGCGTTAGACGAGATCAGGGACAAAACAGCACGTCAGAGACGTGTGCAATCTGGTGAGACATGCGGAAACAGACTCCGCAGGTTCTGGGTTCGAATCGCAGGGGCGCACTGTTTCCGCAGGTCAGCGGCTCGGAGTCTGCTTGGTCCCCCGCGGGTTCGGTACGCGGTACATCTGTCCGTATGCCGCTCGGTAAGCCTTCCGTCTGCCGCGCAGCTACGGCGCGAACACCTCTGAACCTGTGACAATCCCGCCTCGTTCCAAGCTTGGCCATCGACCACTTCGTCGCCGGCGACCCGAGAGTATGGTCGAGCGCGAGATGGGACTTCGTCCACAGGATTGGGCGGGAATGGCGGAGGTCTTCGCTCTCATCTTCACGCTGTGGTCCACGGTTCGGCGTCGATGGCGCGCGGTTGTCGTGGGCGCTGTGGCAACGATCGCCGCCGACCTCACGAGCCGGGCGGTGAGCAAGCGCCATCCGGCGCCGTTCCGAGCCCACTTCCGCTTCGCGCTCGTGCACAGCAGGCGCGATCGGCAGCGGCTGCTCGCCGCGCTCGCACCGAAGCCCGGCGAGCGAATCCTCGAGCTCGGCCCAGGCGTGGGGCACCACGCTGTGGACGTCGCGCATGCGCTCGCGCCGCTCGGTGCGCTCGACGTGCTCGATCTGCAGTCCGAGATGCTCGCGGCCGTAGCCGAACACGCCCAAGCCCATGGGATCGACAACATCAATGCGCGAACTGGCGACGCGTGTGCGCGACTTCCCTACGGCGACGCGACGTTCGACGCCGCGTATCTCTCCAGTGTCCTGGGTGAACTGCCCGATCCCGACGGCGCGCTCCGCGAGCTGCAACGCGTCCTCAAGCCGGGCGGCTGCCTCGTAGTCGCCGAGACCTTCTTCGATCCCGACTACGTCTCTTTGCGCACCATGCAACGCCGCGCGAGCAGCGCCGGATTCAAGTTCGAGGCCCGCCGCGGCTCACCGATCGGATACGCGGCCCGCCTTCGGACCATCACACCCACCTGAACTCCGAAGACCGCTTTGACGAGTGCCGACGTGGGGACGCCGGCTCCACCGAACTGTTACGACGCGACGAGTCGGCCGACTGCCGTCGCGGTCGCGCTCGATACGCGCAAGGGAAGGATCGAGCCAACGATGCTCGACGGCCGCCAGCCCGGTACGAAAGACGAGGTTGCGCTCGGTCCGGCGATCGCGTCCGCCGCGCACGCCGGCATCGGCGACGACGTCGTCATCCGCGACGCGGGTGGGGTCGAGCGCACCGTGCGCGTCGTCGGGACCCAGTTGATGGACGGCAACACCAACGACGACTACGACCGGACCGCGCTGTTCACCGTCGACGGCCTACGGGCGTTCGGGGATGAGGCAACCCGCACCGCGTACGTGCGCTTCAACCCTGGCACCGACGTCGCCGCAGCACGTACGTCGCTCGCATCGACAGCCGAGGTCGACGGGCCGGGTGCTCCGACATCGATCCGCAACCTCGAACAACTCGACCGGCTACCGATCCTCCTCGCCGCCTTCTTCGCGTTCATCGCCGTGATCGCGCTGGCCAATGCCGCGGCGACCGCGTTGGTACGCCGCCGGCGCGACATCGCCGTACTCCGCGCCATCGGCTTCACCCCTCGTCAGTCGGCGCGCGTGTTGTTCGGGATGATGACGACCATCGCCGTCGTCGGCATCGCTGTCGGCGTGCCCCTCGGACTGTTGATCGGGCGGATGCTGTGGCGGACAGTGGCCGACAGCATCGACGTCACATCCGCGGGCGTCGCACCGCTGGCCGCCATCGCGCTCGCGCCGATCGCAACGCTGGCATTGGCGAACCTCGTCGGCATCGTTCCCGCGGCGCTCGCGGCGCGCCGGACGCCGGCGACCGACCTGCACGACGAGTAGCTGTCACGACCGCCCGCGCGCGTCCGGTATCCAAACCGCTCGCGCCCTTGTGGGCTCGCGTCAGGGTTCCTCGCGCCGGTGGTCTTTGCTGAGCTCGGCCAGCGCATCGCGGGCGAGCTGGTCGCCGCGGACCACCGCGACCTTGCAGTTGGTGAGAGCGCGCAGGGTCGACGTGCGCCGGCCGCGTTCCAGGGTCGCGCGCTCGCCGACGATGGCGCCGGGGCCGAGTTCGGCCAGAGCTTCGCCGTCGACCTCGACAGCGAGCACGCCATTGAGGAGTAGGTACACGTCGTCGCCCGGGTCCCCCTGTTCGACGAGCGTCCGGTCCTTCCGCACCTTCCGGAGCTCGGGCTTGGCTCCGGCGCGCATGATCATCGTCGACAGCTCGCGTTCGAGCTGGGATTCGACCGTGGTCCTGATGGTGCGCGAGTCCTCGCCGCCCCACGGCGAGTGCCTGCCGAACGCATGGCGGTACCAGTCCTTGAAGTCGGCCAGCCCCGCCTTGGCCGCGAGCCTCCCGTCGTTGTCGTAGACCCAGTGGCGGGGGAACCGGCTGGCGCCGACGAGTTCGAACGTCGAGGTGCCGTCGGCGTTGATCACCAGTTCAACGGTGGTCCACACCGTGGGTCCCTTGAGCTGGACGTAAGGCGGATGGTTGACGCGCCTCGGCGCCGGGATCGCGGGGCGCCCACCCGCGGTCTGTGTGAATCGCACCCGGTCGTCCTCGACGACCGGCTCGCGCTGGATGTCGGGAAGGCCAATGGCGGCGAATGTCACCGGGACACCGAGACTCAACGCCGTCACACCCATCACGCCGCCGCCCGCATAGCCGTACTCGGTGATCCGGCCGTCCTCGACGTCGATCCACGCCGCGAGCCGATTGGCGAACCGGAACCGCCCGGCAGCGCGCAGCGGTTCGAGATCGTCGATGTTGTCGGGCGGAGGGTCGTCGTAGTGCATGGCGCCGATCTCGAACGGCAACTTGGTCATGCCTGTTACCGCCTCGGACGGAATCCACGACACCGTCGTCGCAGTTGATTCGACTCGCACGTTTCAGCCCCTTCTGCGTGGTAGCTCTCCGGTTCCCCACTTAGTCTCTACGGCGAAGAGGCGCCAGGTCCCCCGCACGTGTGCGTCGGCTGATCGACCGATCAGGTCACGCCGCGCGCACCGGCCGCGTATCTGTCGAGGCCGCCGATGAACTCACCGGTAGCGAGCGTCTCCGAGCCCAGGCGATACTCCAACACCAGCGCCGCGGACAGCTCGAGGCTCCACTGCTCGTAGCTCGACCGCCGGTCGCTGCGCAGGGCGGCTTGCGGTGCTCTGGCGATGGTCTCTGCGAGTTCGATCGCGATCGGGAGCGCGTGGCCCTTCGGGACGATCCGGTTGGCGAGACCCATCTGAAGCGCCTCGGCGCCTGACACGCCACGTCCGGTGAGTATCAAGTCGAGGGCATGGCTCTGGCCGATGAGCCGCGGCAACCGGATCGTGCCGCCGTCCATCAAGGGGATGCCCCAGCGCCGGCAATAGACACCGAACACGGCATCGTCCGCTGCGACTCGAAGATCGCACCAGACCGCGAGTTCCAAACCGCCGGCGACGGCGTGCCCTTCGACGGCGGCGATGACCGGCTTGTCCAGAAGCATCCGCGTCGGCCCCACCGGGCCATCGCCGTCGGGTGCGACGCGGCTCACACGCTCGGGATCGCGCGTCTGCATGGCCTTCAAGTCGGCGCCTGGACAGAAGGTGCCGTTGGCGCCGGTGAGGACGGCGACCGAGACCTCATCGTCGGTGTCGAAAGCCCGGAACGCGTCGACGAGCGCGTCGGCCGTCGGCCGGTCGACGGCGTTGGCGACTTCAGGCCGATCGATCGTGACGACGAGAACCGGCGGCGTCCGGTCGACGTGGACAGTCATCGGTCAACCTCCACAGCGCCGGCGGTAGAGGTGATGGCGTCGAGGTGCTCGTGAAAGTGGACGATGCCCGACTCGAAGAGCCCGAATTCGAGGAACTCGTTGGCGCCAGCGGTGAGGCCGCGCTGGACGGACCGCGCCGCGTCGAAATCTTCCCCGCCCCGCGCAGCAACAGCGCCGCCGGACCGTCGTCGACGGCGACCGCGGCTGCGGTGGCGTCGCCGGCGGTGAAGCGATAGGTCGTGACGCGGGTTTCGTTCACCTTCGTTGGCTCGAGCACGAAGAGCAGGTGCTGGCCGGGAAAGGTCGCGACAACTCCATTCGGGAAGACGGAGTAGACGTAGGTGACCCGGTGGTCGACCGTCCACGTATCTCGCGACCGGTCGCGGAGACGTTCGATGTTCCTGAACGGGAACGTCACGCGGCTGAAGGGACCCTCGTGTTCGACGACGTTGACGTTGTCGTACTGGACAGGAAGGAAGGTCCGACGATGGAGGAACCCGATGTGCAGACCCTCGAGGAACGTCTCGGTCAGGAGCTTCCAGTTGACCGGCTGCACCTGTTCCGCCGCGCCCACTGGCACCCACGGTTGTTGCACGAGCCCGCGCCAGAGGCCGGCCGACTCCATCGCGGGCGCGCGGCCGTCGTGGTTCACGAACACGAGCCCGTCGACCTCGGTCGCGCGGATCTCGACGAGACCTCTGGCCGCGCGGTCCGTCTCGGGAAAGCCTTCGGCGTGAGGAATGTGGCGAAGGCTGCCGTCCAACGCGTATGTCCAGCCGTGGTAGTCGCAGACCAGCGCCTTGGAACAACCGTGGCCCTGGGCGACGGCCATCCCGCGGTGACGACAGACGTTGCGGAGCACACGGAGGCAGCCGGCCGCGTCCCGCACCACCAGAACGGGCACGCCGATGGAGTCGACGGCCTGCCAGCTTCCCGGTTCTGCGACCACGGTGGATGGACACAGCAGTAGCCATCCGCGTCGGAACGCCGAGAGTTCATCCGAGAGCCGTTGCAACGAGGTGTAGTTCGCAACCGGCTCACGCCACACACGGGTGCCGCGGTCGGTCGAGCCTGCGTCGATGTGGTCGAGGACAGCCTGAGCAACCGTGATGTCGTCCTTCCACACGCTTGGGTTGTATCACAAAGCACTGCACACGCAAACACTAGATTGTGACACGGTGGTGATCGAGCACTTCAGCCTGACGGCGAGATCCGTGATCGCGACGACGTTGCTCGGCGCGGGCACAGGCGCTCGCCTACCGGTCGCGCAGCTCGTTCGGGCCGGTTCGTTGTTGGGCATCTCGGGGGGCGCGATACGGACCGCTGCGTCGCGGATGGTCGCCGACGGGGAGCTCGACGCCGACGGTGACGGCTATCACCTCGCCGGCGATCTGCTCGAGCGCGAGCAGCGGGTGAGCGAGAGCCAGATGGGCCGTCGGGGGCGCTGGACCGGGGCGTGGGAGATTGCCGTGGTGCGCGACGAGCCGCGGCCTGCAGCGGCAGCGGCGCGAGCTCCGGTCGGCCGCCGAGGCGCTTCGGTTGGCCGAGCTGCGTGAAGGAACGTGGGTACGGCCCGCGAACCTCGATCCGACGCGCCAAGCCAATCACCGAGCGACGCTCGCGGCGCAGTGCATCCGGTTCGCCGGCGCGTTGACCGACGACATTCCGGTGCGCACGCTCTTCGACCTCGACAGCTGGGCCGACCGTGCCCGAAGGCTCCTCGGCGAGCTGCAGGGCCGTTTCGCCGAGCCCGCAGCAACCGCCCCCGAGCTGACCGCCGGTTTCGAGATCGCCATCGCGGTGGTCCGTCAACTGCAAACGGACCCGTTGCTGCCGGACGAGCTCCTGCCCCGTTCGTGGCCCGGCCAATCGTTGCGCGACGAATACGAGCGCTACGACCGGCGCTTCAAGCGCGCCCTTGCACACTCACTCCGTGCTTGAGGTATCTGCCGGAGTTCGTCCGCACGGCCGCAAGTGGGCGGCGACTCGGCAACTCATAGTCGCGCGAGCTACTGCAGCGTCATGTTGGGTTCGCCGTAGCCGTTCAGGCCGGTTCCCGCCCGTACACACGTTCCACTACGTGGTGAGCCACCGTTGTACGCGAGGCGCATGCAGTCCCGCATCGCGAGCTGTCCCCAGTAGTTCGCGTGCACGCTCTCCTGGATCTGGTACGGGCCGAAGATCGTGCTCGTGGTGCGGAGCTGGTTCACCCACTCCGTGCGGTCGACCGCACCGGGGGACGTCCACGACGGAACGCCGGCCTCTTCGAGGAGGCCGACCGTGTTCTCGCACAGGCGACGGCCCACGAGCGAAGACGTGAAGTCGAGGATCTTGATGTTGGTCAGGCCCGCCTGAGCCGCGGCGTTGCGAACGGAGTTGTTGAAGGTCGGAACCACTGTGTTGTTGGCCCAGTCGGCGTCTCTGTTCCACATGCCGCAGCCGCCGATGGTCTGCCGGCTGTAACCGCTCTGTGGGTAACGGTTGCCCGCGCCGTTCGGGATCGGCGACCAGTACGTGTCGACCATGATCGTGTAGGCCGAGTCGGCATAGCCGGCGTTCGTCATCGCCTGCCGGACGTTGAGGAACGCACCCTTGATCGCAGCTGTCTTCGCTGCAATGTTCGAACTGGTGAACCGGGACGCGATGCCGCTGTCGTCGTAGCAGTAGTTCGGCCACCACGACGGCGAGAAGTACCAGTCGAGGAAGCAGCTCTGCAGGATGTCGGCAAAGCCGTAGTCATTGACGCCGATGAGCACCGTCACCATCTTCACGTTGTGGCTGCTGGCGAACTCCTGCAGCGCGAGCGCCTGGCCCTTGCCGTACGAGCTGTTGTAGAAGTCGATTCCCGGTTTGAAGTCCGAGCTGCCGCCACCGTGCGTCGCGCTTCGCGCACCAGAGCACGCGAGGTTCAGCGAGCTGACGCCGCCGCCGATGTGGATCGCGGCCGACTCGGAGCGATGGCATCCCGGAATCGCCTCCGCTGTGTGGGTCGCGTTGTCGTAGTACGCGTCCGCGCCGAGTGCGTCGACTCTCGTGTACGAGTCGTTCGTGTTGCCGGCCCAGCGACCCGCTTCGCCGGATATCGCCGAGTCGCCGAGACTGACCACCCATGGAGCGCCGACGCCCGGACCGTCGGCGGCCGCGGATTGCGCTCCTGCGACGACGATGGTTCCCGCAACGAGCACGCTCGCCAACAGCAGCCGGATATGAACGCGACGTCGGAACATCGGCGGCCCCCGTTCTCCCCGACCGCAGCACATGACTCGGCCGGACATGCGACGGCGGGATGGTACACGGCTCGTCTCAGCTGGGTGCTGTACTCCAAGGCGCCGACGCGTCAGATTCGTCGCGATGCCGCTCCTCCGAGGAGGCCGTTGACGAGGGTGTCGAGGACGAGGTCGACCTCGACTCGGGCCGCGCCGGGGTCCGACGCGCGGGCGATGTACAGCGACGCGCCGTAGAGCCCGCCGAGGGCGACGTAGGTGAGCGCGTCGAGGGCCATCCCGCCGAAGGTGGTGGTGTCGAGCAGCGGGGTGAGGACGGTGCGCAGCATGGGCAGCTCGACGGGGTCGATGCCGACTTCCAAGACTTTCGATTGCAGGACCGACACGCTGTCGAGCACGACGATGCGACGAAAGGAGGGCTCGAGGCAGGCGTCGAGGAAGGTTGAAAGGCCCGCCCGCACCGCGTCCCACGGTGACGTCTGGGACGCAGCGGCGTGCATCACGCGGACGATGACCTCGCTCTCGACCGTCTCGTAGACGGCGCGAAACAAGGCCTCCTTTCCCGAGAAGTGGTGGTACAGGGCACCTCGGGCCACGCCCGCCTGCTGGATGATGTCGTCGATCGACGTCGCCGCATAGCCGTGCTTCGTGAAGTTCTCCCGGGCCACCTCGATCAGCAGGCCGCGGGTTGCTTCCGCTTGGCGGACCCGGAGGGGCTTGACAAGCACGCGCGGACCGTACCAAGCTGACCGACAATCGGTCACCGACTAATAGTCGGTCAGAGATCGTCTGTCGGTCAGCGGAGAGGCGAAGTGAGTATGGCGTCAGGGTCAATGGAGCGCGAAGAAGACGACAACGTGATGGGAGTTGTCGGGCTGACCAACGTCCCCGAGGCGATCCGGTGCCGGGACCCCCTGGTCGATCCCGACTACGTCGACCTCTTCACTGCCACGACAAGCGAGGCGACGACCAGGTCAGCGGAGGAGTGGGCCCGTGTAGCGCTCGAGGAGACGCCCACCGGACGCTCTGCCCCCTTGGTGTGGCGGCGCCTCGGCTTGCGTCTCGGACCGACGTCTTCGCCCGACCATGTCCAGGGTTGGAGAATCGCTGCTCGCGGCGATGATTGGATCAGGCTCGAGACGGCTTCATGGTTCATGACTGCTCACGCCGTCATCCAGGTCGATGACGGGCACGTGTCCATGGCTTTGTTCCTTCGCTACGACCAGCCGATCGGGGCCGTCATCTGGCCGCCGGTGTCAGTCATGCATCGCCGAGCGGTGCCGGTCATGCTCCGGCAGGCGTTGAAGGCCCACGCTTCAGGAATGCCGTGACATTTCTGTTGAGCGCGGACGCCTCCTTTGCGACGTGGCGCATCCATGAGCTCGGCGTCGAGTCCGCGCATGATGAAGAGACCTCCACCAGTCGTCGGTTGCACCCGGAATCAACAGGGTCAACACGACGACCGGCGGACGGTCCCCCCAGCCGCCTGGCGATCTGTTCTCGCCAGCCCTGACGGGCGGCGTCGCCATGGTCGCACCGGGATGGATGCGCGGGATTCAGTAGAAAACAGGCCGCACCTTGGCTGCCATTTTTTCGGGGAGACGGATCACCCCCTTTCTTCCTGCTTGCATCGACTGATGTTGTCCAAGCTCAGCTGCACGCGCAGGAACGGGAGCCGCGAACATGGCGCGTAGTCCCACGATTTCACTGAGCTGTGTGGTTCCCGCCCGGGATCCGTGCCTCAGCAGTCAGTTGCCTACTTCCAGCTCTGGACGATCTCTAGCCGGTCCGGCGCACCGGCCGCTGTGACCTGCGCCGTCGCCGCCGTTGGTGGTCGGGGTCGCATCTGCGAACGCCGCCGCCACGGAACCGAACGCGACTCCGGTGGCGGAGACTGCACGCACAAGCCCACGATTGCGATTCATGATCGGACTCCTTCGCCCAGTTGGAGTGACGCGGACGCCGATGGGACTACTTGAGCCGATCGCAGTGACCCTCTGTCTTGGGGAGGTAGCGGTGGCACTTCGGTCGGGACGTGATCTTCTGCGGGAGTGCTCGACGCCGTGTCGATTCCGTTCGAGCTCTGCGAGCCGGGATCCGCAGGAGGGTTGGAGCTGTTCGAGTTGGCTTCGGTCGACTCGTCGGTGTTAATCGGCTCTTGATCGGTTGCGCCATTGGAGCTGATTGCGTCGGGCGGGACGGACGCCGGCACGTGGTCGCCGGCGGGCGTCTCGCGCGCGACGCTCAGTCCGTTCTCTGCCGCTGTGGTTGCGATCGACTGCCCGTCGACACCCGGTTGACCGTCGCTGGTTCCGGTGGCGTCGCTGCTGACGGTCTGGCCGAAGTCCGCCTGAGTGTCCGCGTTGTCGGCGGGGGTGTTGGCGTTGTCGGCGTGAGTGTTGGCGTTGTCCGCGTTGTCGGCGTCGTCGGGGAACTCGAACGGTGTCACCCTGTCCACCGCTGCGGCGACCACGTGCTGAGCCGGACCCGGCAGTGCGCCGGCGGCGCCAGCGCCGGTCACTGCCGCGGCTGCCACGCCAACGCCGAGCGCGGCCTTGGCGCCGACGCTGAGTCCGGAAAGGAGTTGTGCAACAGCCAGCCTTCTCTTTCTCCCCGTCTTTAGTCCCGCCACCTGGTTCGCCGGCCCGGGGCCGTTGCTCACTGCCGTCACCGGCATGCCGCTCTTTTCGGTGGAGAGTCCCTCGGCCAGGATCGCCGCAAGCGGAGCCGACGGCGCGGGGACCGGCCGCCGGGTTAGGGAGCGGGCGTCCTCGACGAACGCGACAAGCATCGCGACATCCGCCCGACCCGGATCCCGGCCACTCACGATGGCGTCGATCGTGTCGTCGTCGAGGTCGCAGCGTCGGAACATCTCGTTTTCGTAATCGCCGTCGCCGCTCACAGGGTTACGCCCAGTCGTTCGAGCTCCCGTTGCAACGCCGCCAGCCCCCGGCGCTGCAACGCTTTGGTGGCGCCCGCGGTCTTGCCCACCGTCCCCGCAACCTGTTCAACCGTCAAACCGGCCACGAGCCGTAGCAAGAGCACATCGCGCTGGTCCACCGATAAGCGAGCACACAACTCACGAACCCGAGCCGTGCCCAACCGGACCAAGGCGTCGTCTTCAACATCGCCACCCGCCACCACAACCGTTTCGGCCCCGAGCTCGTCAGGTCTCGGTCGCCGACCGTCACGACGACGCTCATCAGTCAGACGTCGGTGAGCAATGGTGAACACCCACGAACGAAACTCCGCCTCCGAGCCGGTGAACCGGTCGAGACCTCGAAAGACGCCGATGAACACCTCGCTGGTCAAGTCATCAGGCTCAGCCGCGCCCTGCACCTGCAAGTACCCGGCCACGGTCGGCGCCAGGTCCCGGTACAGCTTCTCGAACGCCCACGCCCCACCGGCCTGAGCGGCCCCCAAGACAGTCAGGAACTCCTCTCGCTCCATCGCCCGCGATGATGACATCAATCCGACGTTCGTTCGACGGTCTCTGCCGCTCGCCGCTTCGACGCCGACGCAGAGGCCTGGCGCCAGGATGGACCGAGGCGGACGCGGCGGCTCTCATCTGGTCTATGACCCATATGGGGTTCGAACCGGTGACGCCGAGCAGTTCCGGACTCGTGTTGCGGCGTTGCGCCTCTTTGGTGGCGGTTGGACAACCTGGCAGGCTCTGTTCCTTCGGGCAGGGACGGCAACTTCAGGGGGACCGTGATGTTCAGATCGTTCAAATCACGAGCCGGGCTTCTTGTACTCACCGCCATGGTGGTCGGCGCGCCGGTCGTTCTCGCGGGACGGGCCGACGCCGACCGCGTCTATCTCTCCGGCCACTACAACCTCGCTGCGCTCGACGCAGCTCCGCTTCGCAGCGGATTCGTCGAGAACATTCACGCGAACGGGCCAACCATTTTCGCCCACGAGCAGTACGTCCTGAACGGGGCCGCGCCGAATACGACGTATCAGGTGGTCCTGATGGTCTTCCCCGGCGACACGACGTGTTCGGGCACGCCGGGAGCCTCGATTCCGACGGCGACGATTGAGACGAACGCCGCTGGCAACGGAGTCGCGTACCACGTGTTCACCCCCGCCGACGCCAATGGCCTACACGGCGCGACCGTCGGCGGGTTGTGGACCGTTTCCGCGGGCAACTCCCCCGACTACCAGACCGGGTGCGCGACCATCGTCTTGGACTGAGCCGGATATGCGGGTCGACTCCGGTCGGCCCGCGAACCGGAGAGAACGAATGCGTCGAGTGGCCGGACGGGTCGAAGCCCTATCGGCTGACAAGGCGACAGTCGTGTTCCACTCGCTCCGCAGGAAAGCGGCGAGACCGCTCGGTTGCACGACCTTCAGCGGCAGCGACAGCCGTACAGCAGCGAGGTGAGTGAAGATCGACGCATCGGATGCTCGGCGGGCGGTGTCCGCGGCCATGTCGACCGCTTCGGCGCTTGACCTGGCAGTCGACGACGCGATCGTTCTTCACAACTCGAACAAGCTGGCGGTGCGCCTGCTCCCGTGTGACGTCTTTGCCCGAGCCGCACATGCGGGGCGTGAGGTTGCACGGTTCGAGGTCGAGCTTGCTCAACGGCTCGCCAAAGCCGAGAGCCCGGTGGCTGCGCTCGAGCCTCGAGTGGAGCCGCGCGCGTATGAGCGTGACGGCTTCGTGATCACGCTGTGGACCTACTACGAGTCTGTGACGTCTGGGGACGTCTCATCGGCCGACTACGCACGCGCGCTCGAGCGGCTGCACTCCGGCATGCGGACCCTTGATGTCGCGTGTCCACACTTCACGGACCGGGTCGCGGAAGCTGAACAACTGGTGGCGAACTGCGACGCTCCTTTACTCGTCGACGTGGACCGGGACCTCCTCGGCACCACGCTGCGAAACATGAGACAAACGATCGTCGATCGTGGCGCCGTCGAACAGCTACTGCACGGCGAGCCGCATCCAGGCAACGTGCTGCGCACGAGGAACGGGCTACGGTTCATCGACCTCGAAACGTGTTGCCGCGGGCCGGTTGAGTTCGACCTCGCTCACGTGCCCGAACAGGTCAGCGTGCGCTACTCGAGCGCTGATCAGCAACTGCTCGCTGAGTGCCGGCGGCTCGTTCTTGCCATGGTGGCAGCGTGGCGTTTCGAGCCAGGCGACCAACTTCCGAACGGGCGACGAGCAGCGAACGAGCTGCTCCGAGCTCTTCACGAGGGGCCGCCGTGGCCGTCGCTCGACGTAGTGATGCGCCGGGCAGGCGTTCCGTAGGCATTGGACACCGCGCGCTGGGACTCGCCGCCGACTCACCGGACACACGGTCAGGGTCATCCGGTGTGTGGATGGAACAGCTCGGCGCGGAGCTCCTGGAGGCCGACGTCGGCGGCGGTGCCCAGCGTCGTGACCGGCGAGCACCCCGACTGGGATGAGTACCGCCAGGTCATGGTCGAAGACCGCCGCCTCGTCGCCGTGGTCACGTTCGGCAACACGTACACCGGCGGAACCCACACCTGAACGTCCCGCGCCATCACACCTGCCCCCCCGCAGGGCCTCCTCGACCCCTCAGTCGACGAAGGGTGAAAGTGTCGCGGCGCACAGGCTGTATGGAAGAGGGCGCGCCATCGTGGCGGGATCCGAGCAGACTTGCGGCAGACCTGGGAGGTAAGGCGTGGGTTTCAAGGCTCGGTTGGATTTCGTGTTGGACTGCGCTGACCCCGAGAAGCTCGCCGCGTTCTGGCGGGAGGCGCTCGGCTACCGGGTGTACTACTCGGCGGAGTCGGTGGCGGTTCTCGTGCCCGAGGAGGGGAACGCGTCGCCGCTCGTCCTACAGGGCGTCCCGGAACCCAAGCTCGGAAAGAACCGCATGCACGTCGACATGGTGACCGACGAGGTCGAGCCAGAAGTCGAGCGACTCGAGGCGCTCGGCACGCGGCGACTCCACGATGGGCTGAGATCCTTCGGCGAGACGACATGGGTCACCATGGCGGACCCTGAGGGCAACGAGTTCTGCATCTGCACGGGCGTGGAGTGGTAACGCCCGCAAACCCGAGCACGATCTATCGGGTGGCGTGCCCGCTCGCGGCCGAACCCTCGGTGTGCCAAAGGGGTCTTGGGGACGACCGTCGTAGATCAGGCGGTCAGCCGAGCATAAATCGCGGCACGGGCGCGGGCAATCACGCCGTTGTCGTCGTGCAGATCCGCTTCCGTTCGTTCCTTCTAGGGTCCCGTTGATGAACAACCGGGATGACGACGACGCAGTGGACGGTGCTCTGGCCGTCACCGACGCGTTCCTCGCCACTTTCAATGCGGGCGACGCGCCGGGTCACGCCGCCACGCTTGCCTACCCGCACGTCCGGCTGGCGAGCGGCACCGTCCGCATCTGGAACGACATCGACGAAGCCATCCCGGCCATGGAGGCAGGGATGGCAGCGCTGCGCGAGCGTCTCGGGTGGGACCACAGCGTGTGGGATCACCGCAATGTCATTCACGCCCGCGCCGAGAAGGTTCACCTCGACGTGCAGTTCACCCGCTATCGCGCCAACGGTTCGGTCATCGGCGTATACCCCGCCGTGTACGTGATCGTGCGCGGCCCGACCGGGCGGCTCATCCAATGTCGGTCGAGCTTCGCGCCCTGACCGTCTCCTCGCCGGCGACATGCAATCACGATTCACCTTCGACTGAAACAGTATGGAGATGTCGAGCGGCGACTTGCAGCATCACTAGTGCCTGGTCGATTGTCCACTGCGCCGCGTCATCGGTCGGTGGTACGAGCATCGGCGTGGCGACGTCGACATACAACAAACTCAGGCACCTCGCACGTCACGCGGCTACTCCGCTCTGGTACGTCTTGGCCGCTCGATCGCGTCGCGCAGCGGTCACAGTCCTACAGCCAGTGGACTCTGTCGGCGAACGCATCATCGGCCGGGTTTGCTCGCATGAGACCGTCGAGTGCCTCGAGATAGCGTCCCATCGCATTTCGACCCCTGGGCATGCTCACGTCCGATGTGAAGACGAGGCCCGAATGTTGGCGGCCTTCTACTGCCCAAGCCCTCGCGATCGCTGTGAAGTCGCCCACGTTGGTGGTGAGGAGTGCGCGCAGCTCCTGTGTGCAGAGTGCAAGGAGTGATGCATCGTCCTCGGATTCCCAGCCTCGCTCGGACACCGCCATCACGTCGTGGCCACGGGCCCGAAGCTCGTCGCGATTGCCGGGGAGTAGTGATGGTCGAGCGCGAGCTTCACGCGAGCGCACGTTGCTCGCGCTCCCATCTCGCGCGTTCGTCGCGTTCGAGCCTGGCCGCGTTGAGCCACCCGGCAACGGCCAGCCGGAGCATCCCGGACGGGTGGCTGCGCCGGCTTCCGGTCTGACGTCCCAGGCCGGATGACTTTGTGCCCATACCCACTCGGCAGGTCCGCGACCCGCGGCACTGCCGTCGTCGCGGTCGTGCTCGACGCGGCGATCAACGACCGAACCCGGGACGTCAACTCGCACACCATCAGTGGGCCACCGACAACGGTCGGGGTGCTCGATGTCGAGGAGCGGTCAGCGATGGCGACGCGGCTCGTGAGCCACCCGCAGCGGACCGAAGTGAGAGATGACCGGCCGCCCGGCGTCAGTCACCAGCTTGCGAGCCGTGGTAGCGAAGCTCCACGCCCGCGGTTGCTGAGGAGCTCGGCCGCCAACCACCCCGGAACACGTGCTCCCAACTCGTCGTCGCCGATCCCCGGCGCGTCTGGCGGCATGGACGGCGCATCGAGCGAGTGCCTCGAGGTGGACGCTCCGTCAATGCGGTTGGAGCGCGTCGAACAGTTTGGTGGTCGCGGATACGGGAATGTCGTGGGCGGCCGCTTGGCGAACCACGGCCCCGGCGATGGCATCGAGTTCGGTTTCGCGGCCTGCGGCGACATCTCTTCGCATGGACGATTGCAGCTCGGACGGTACCGAGTCGAAGAAGGTGACCGCGTCGTCGGCGTTCGATGCGGCTCCGCAGGCTTGAGCCACTGCAGCGACCTCTGCGATCACTGTGAGCAGCTCATCGCGGTGCCCGGTGCGAATTTCCCCCGCGGTCGCCCGGTAGTAGGTGGTGAGCAAGGCCAGCGGAGCGAGAAAGACGAGCTTGTCCCACAGCATGGTCGTCTCGTCGCTACAGATCTCCACGTCGATGCCGGCCGCGATCAGATGGCTGCGCAGCTGCTCGATCTTGCCGCGTCTGGCCGACGGGATGCCCGGAGGCGAGGCGACTTGCGCCTTCATGAACGGACTCATGTGCGCGATTACACCCGGAGCGATACGAGCCGCCTCGACTTTCATGGTCGCCGGCACGACCGCTTGGCCATAAATGGTGCGCAGCACATTGACGTGCTCGACGCCATTGAGGAACGGCACCACGATCCCATCGGCCAACATCTTGCGCGGCACCCGGGAAGTGGCGTCGTCGAGTTGCGGGGCCTTCACGGTGACAACGCAGACGTCAACTGGGGAGCGCAACTCAGTGGCCGTCTCGACACGGGCGACGAAGTCGCCGTACCGCGCGCTGCGGACCGACAGGCCATCGCGAGCCACTACCACCGCCGTCTCGGGACGCCCGATGACGGTCACCATGTCGCCCCGACGGCGCAGGAGAGCGCTCACCATGCCCCCGACTCCGCCGGCGCCGAGGACGGCCACTCTCATCGGGGCGGACCGGGCGACTTCATGGTCGGCGGATGCACGTGCTGCACTTCGAGGACGGATTCGAGTTTTCGTGGGGGCGAACGACGCAGGCGGCGTGCGTGGCATAGAGCTGCTCCGGGGTGGTGTGCTCAATCTTGAGCCTGTGCGAGGGCGGCGGCGATGTTGGTGTCGGAGTACACATCGGTGATGGGCACGGATCCTCCGAGTACGCCGAAGATCTGCTGGACGAGATCGGGTTGGTGTGCGGCATGGCGGTAAAACGCTTCGAGGATGGGTGACAGCGGCGTGAGTCTGGCGGTGCGCAATGTGAGTTCGAAGCCGTCGATGGTGTGGGCGTCTCGCCCCTGTTGGTAGTCGAGGACTGTGTTGTCAACGGACCGGACATCGTCGAGCCCTTGGTGGAGGGCGTTGGCCAGTAGCTCGGCCGCGACGAACACGTCGGACATGCCCATGCCGGTCGACGGGTCCTTGTGGTGACCGGCGTCGCCGATGAGAGCCCATCCCGGTCCGGCGGAGGTCCGGTACAGGTTGGGTAGGTCGCCGGTGCCGGCGAAGCGTTGCTCGCGTTTTCCGGATGCGACGACCTCGCGTAGCCCCGGCACGAGGGCGAGCGCGTCGTGGAAGCTGGACTCCACATCCTGCTGTACGGAGTGGAACTCGTCGTGGGGCCAGGCGACGTAGATGCAGGTGAGGTCGTCGTTGGTGGGCCAGACGAGAACCAGCCGACCGGGTCGAGCGTGGAACGCCGCACCGAGATCCGAGAGCCCGCTCCAGTAGGAGTAGTAGACCCCGGTGAGCGGAGCATGGTTCCGGTAGGCGTGTGCACCGACCTTGTCGGCGACGGTCGAATGCAGGCCGTCTGCCCCCACGACCACTCGGGCTTGGAGCGAGGACCCCGCCGAGCCGCGACGGTGACCGGTCACGCCAGCGGCGCGGCCGTCGGACCACAGCAGATCATCGACCACGAATCGGTCGATGATCTCGGCGCCCGCCTCCACGGCGGCGTCGACGAGAAGCGCGTCGAGCACCGTTCGTCGCGGGCAGTAGGTGTGGCCGGTTGTTCCGACCGCGGGGCCGATTCCCGACAGCTGCACCGGGCCCACGTCGAAGGTGATCCGCTCGATCGGCGCGCAACCGCGCGACTGGAGCCGATCGAGCAGTCCCCAGGCGTCGAGTCGTGCCGCCCCCCGCTGCCACAAGAAGTGGGTGGACATGGTGTCGCTCGGGAACGACGTCCGATCGACGAGGGCGACCCGGTGGCCGGCGCGCGCCAGCAGCATGGCCAACGACGCGCCGGCGCACCGGGCGCCCACCACGATCTCGTCGAACATCGGTCGCTCCCCAGGAAGGGCGTGTTGACCGGCGCCTAGCCGACGGGCTGAGCCGCAGCGAGGGCCTTGACGTCCGCGGTGGTCAACGGGTTGCCGGCGATCCCCCAGTCGCCGCTGTTGACCTCCTCGACGACCACCCACGTGACGGGGCGCATGTTCTCACCCTCGATCTCGACCATGGTGTCGGTGAGGCGGCGGACCATGTCCTGTTTCTGGGTGGGAGAGAACACTCCCTCGATCACTTTGACGTTGACGAACGGCATGACGACTCCTTGCTCGTGAAGCGCAGTCGGGCTGACTGGGCAAAATGATTGATAGCACGATCGTTCGTGCTATACAATAGTCTCATGCCGAGACATGCGACACGTGCTGGGGCCAAGACACGAGACACGATCCTGCGCTCCGCCGCCGACGTGGCATCCGTCGACGGTCTCGAAGGCCTGACCATCGGACGGCTCGCGACCGAGTTGGGGATGAGCAAGAGCGGGTTGTTCGCACACTTCGGCTCCAAGGAGGAGCTGCAGCTCGCCACCATCGAGGAGGCGCGGCAGCGCTACGTCCGTGAGGTGATAACCCCCGCGCTGTCGTCGGGGTCCGGCATCCGGCGCCTGCACGCGCTGTGCGACGCCTTCCTGTCCTATGTCGAACGGGCGGTGTTCCCAGGAGGGTGCTTCTTCGCGGCCGCCATGGCCGAGTTCGACAGCAAATCCGCGGGTCCGGTCCGGGACCGCATCGCGGAGTGTCAGCACCAATGGATGACAACACTGGAGCGGGCCGCCCAAGCCGCCCAGGCGAACGGAGAGCTGCCGCGCCGGCACCGATTCGGCGCAGATGGCGTTCGAGCTCGAGGCCGCACTGTTGTCGGCGAACTGGTACTTCCACCTCTACTCCGACAGCTCCTACATCGACCGCGCCCGCCACGCCGTGCGGGCTCGGCTCCGCAGCGAGGCCACCCGCGCCGGCCTGCGGGCGCTGCTCCCCGAGGCCGGTGACCGATGAGCGGTCCCGTTCACAACGAGGTGAACATGTTCGAGCCTGAGCCGGGACGTGACCGACCACGCGCATCTCGTTGAAACGGACTCCTATTCCACACGTTCCGGGTTCGGGCCCCCAAGGGGCGCACAGAGAAAGTCGCACAGGTGCGCACGCGCCATCCAACGCAGCACGACGGCCCATTCGTCGTGCTGTTCGGCGAGGACAGATCCGACCAAACGGATGACGGCGTCGCGGTTGGGAAGATGCGCGACTTCATCGGTGGTTCGGACAGTCGCAGCACTATCGAGGAGATCGTCGATACGGCAGGTCGAGTCGACTTCCGGCGCGATCGCGAATCGCTGCGACGTGGCATTCGCAACACCTTGCGGTGTCCCGACGGGCGATTGCCCCCCAAACTGACCAACCTCGACGCGGGTCATGGCCACGCGATCTTCGTTGCTCGTGACGGCATCGAAGATGAACGAGATCCGTAGCACGGGCGACGGTAACGGGCTGGCCGTCGAGGTCGCCACGTCCACGACAGCACGGCCCGCGGCGGCTAGGTTCGGCCGATGGGCGACCGCGGGGCCGTGCAGACGACGGCCGACCCGGTTCTGCGAGCGCGCTTCGGAACCTACGCCGGGCTGTTCCTCACCACGCTGTCGACCCTGATGTACGAGATTGCGTTGACCCGGGTCTTCAGCGTCACCATGTGGTACCACTTCGCGTTCGTCGCCATCTCGGTGGCGCTGTTCGGCTTGACCGCAGGTGCGCTGACCGTGCACCTGTTTCCCAACCGGTTCGCTCCGGGGGACATCCGGCGGCGCCTCTGGACGGCCTCACTGCTGTTCAGCGTCGCGACCGCGGTGTGCTTCGCGGCCCAGCTGTGGATCCGGTTCGACCCCCGATTGACATTCGGCAGCATCGCCTCGATCGCACTCACGTGCGTACTCATTTCGATCCCGTTCATCTACAGCGGCATCGTCGTCTGCCTCGCGTTGACGCGGTTCCCCGCACAGGTGAACCGGCTGTATGCGACGGATCTCGTCGGCGCGGCACTCGGTTGCATCCTCCTGGTGGCCCTGTTCAGGTGGCTTGACGGCCCGAGCCTGGTGATTTTCGTAGCAGCGATCGGCGCGCTCGGTGCGCTCGTGTTCGCCGCCGACGCGGGAAGCAAGCGGGGAATGGCGTGCGCAGGCGCGCTCGTGCTCCTCCTCGGGGGTTTCGCGCTGGTGAACGCCGATCTCAGTACGCGTGGCGAAGCCGTGGTTCGCATTCGGTGGAGCAAGGGTGTGCGCGACGGCGACCACACATACGAGCGGTGGAACGCCTTCTCTCGTCTGACCGTCGACGGAAACCCGAACACCGACTCCGTACTCAACCTAGAGATCGACAGCACCGCGGGAACCGGTCTCTCCCGCTACTCAACCGTGGCCGACGGGCTCCGCGACAACATCCGGAACCTCGCGTATTACATCCGGCCCAACCCCGACGTCATGGTCGTCGGCGTCGGCGGCGGCGACGACGTGCGGTCTGCTCTCGAATTCGACGCTCACTCCGTCACCGGCGCGGAAATCAACGGCGACATCCTCGACATCGTGAATCACGTATACGGGGATTTCACCGGTCACCTCGACCAGAATCCCCGAGTCCACTTCGTCAACGACGAGGCCCGGAGCTACTTGACCGGTACGAACAAGCGATTCGACATCATCCAGATCTCACTGATCGACACATGGGCGGCGACCTCGGCCGGCGCTTTCGCGCTCAGCGAGAACGCCCTCTACACCACCGACGCCTGGAAGGTTTACCTGGACCGCCTGAAGCCGGGCGGGATCCTCACCATCAGCCGTTTCTACAACACGCTGCATGGCGGCGAACCGCTCGAGACCGAGCGCCTCACCGCCCTCGCCGCGCAAGCCCTCACCGATCGCGGTATATCCAACCCGCGAAACCATGTGCTGATCTACAGTGCACCGCTCCCATACAAAGACGTCAACCTGGCCACGATGCTCGTGAGCCTCGAGCCATTCTCCACCGCCGACCTGGCGAGCTTGTCCGGTGTCGTCGATCGCCAACACTACGACCGCGTGCTCACACCGGACGCGGCGATCGATCCGTTCTTCGTCAGCTTGGTCGCTCCCGGCGGTCCCGGCCCCGCGGTGCAGCAACGGGCCGCTGACATATCACCGCCCACCGATGACCGTCCCTATTTCTTCCAGATGGCGAACCTCGACACGCTCGTCAATGGCGACATCCTGAACGACGAGATGTCGACCCGACCCGTTCTCGTCCTCGGGATCCTCGCCGTGATCGTCCTCTTCCTGGCCGGCATCGTCCTGGTCGTGCCGCCGATGGTCACCCGCCGCCGCCATCGGGGGGAGCCGCCGCAGAGAGAGCTCGTCCCCTTCTACCTGTACTTCGCCGGAATCGGCTTCGGGTTCCTCGTCATCGAGATCTCGCAACTGCAGCGGCTCAGTGTCTTCCTCGGTAACCCCACGACCGCGCTGACCGTCGTGCTCTTCTCGGTGCTGCTGTTCAGCGGCATCGGCAGCTTCGTGAGCGAGCGCTTCGTCACCGCCGACCGGCCGCTCACCCTGGTGGCACCCCTCACCCTCCTCGTCGGGTTTCTTCTCGTCTTCGACGCCGCCACACCGGTGGTCATCCAACACATCGCCAGCGCCACGTCGGCGGTGCGCATCGCGACGGCCGTCGTCCTTCTGGCACCGCTCGGGCTCATGATGGGCACACCCTTCGCCATCGGTATGCGCGCCGCCGGTCGGCGCGAGGGAGCACCAACCGCGTTCTTCTGGGGCATCAACGGCGCGCTGTCCATCTGCGGCTCAGTGTTCGGACTCGCAATCGCCCTCTGCTGGGGCATCTCCACCGCCTACCGAGTCGGATTGCTGTCCTACCTACTCGCCACGGTGTCGATGGCCGTGATCGCACGAGCGGCGATGCTCGACGCGCCCGCACGGAAAGCGTCCAGTCTGTCCGACGAGCTGTCTCCGCTCGTAGCCGCGACTTCGTCGTAGTCGGCGGCGCAGACGCTCGCTTGGGCGGAACGAGACGTCGGTCACATGCTGTGAAGCGAAATCGCTGTCGTCGAAAAGTTTTGAACCGTCGCGCTCCTGGTGTCGTACCCGCCAACAACGGAGTCGTCGCGACGACGACCCGATGACACGGGAGAAAGACATGAACACTCATCGCAAGTTCGGCGCGCTTGGACTTGGCTTGGCGGCAACGGCGACGGTCGGATTCGGCTTCGCTTCCGCTCAACCTGCGCTCGCGGCGCGCTCTGGTCGCGCATTCGTCGAGGCGGACACGCTCTCGGTGAGAGGCACGAGCGCCAGCGAACACTTGGCCCTCCGCTTGGCTGCAGGCAACCCGAACATGTTGCAGGTGGACTTCGGTGACGACGGCTCGGCGGACAGCGACCTTCGATCGTTCCTCCTTCAGCCGGATCGTGGTTTCGCTCGGAGCGGGCGACGATGTGTTCCGCGTCGACCAGGTCAACGGCGCCTTTGCCGACGAGACCTTGATCATCGACGCTGGCGCCGGCGACGACGTCGTCTCCGGCGGCGATGGCGCCGAGATCATGCTGGGGCGGAGCGGCAACGACAGCTTCGACGGCAACCGCGGCGCCGACACCGCCTTCCTCGGTGCGGGCGCCGACGTCTTCATCTGGGATCCCGGCGACGGCAGCGACGCCGTAACCGGCGATTCGGGCAGCGACACGCTGCGGTTCAACGGCGCCGCCGCGAACGAAACGATGAGCCTGTCGGCCAACGGTTCACAAGCCGTGTTCCTCCGTGAGCCAGCAGCCATCCGCATGGACCTCGACGGGGTCGAGTCGGTGGATGTCGTCGCCCTCGGTGGCGCCGATGCCATCACCGTCAACGACCTGACCGGCACCGACGTGCAGAACGCGAACATCGATCTCGGCGTGAACGGCGCCGGCGATGCGTCCGCCGACACCGTCACCGTCAACGGTACGCCGCAGGCGGACCACGTCGATGTCGACGCCGACGGCGCGACGGTCGTGACCAAGGGTCTCCACGCGGAGACTCGGATCAGCGGGGCCGACTCGACCGATCACCTCCAGGTCAACACCTTCGAGGGCGAGGACGAGGTCAACGTGAGCAATGCCGCAACGACGTTGATGGACATCGGGTTCGATCTCGGCGCCGACCAGTCCTGACTCGATGAGGCGAGGTCGGTTCGGTGTCTGAGAAATCGGTGATGACCTACCGACGCGAGAGTCGAACGGCGGTGAAGACCCAACTGCGCTCGCAGCCCCTCCGGAAGGCGCCCCGCACGGCACGAAAGCCGTGCGGGGCGTCTGCCGTAACCTCTCCGGTCGTGGATGCGGGCGTGCTCCACGCTTTCAAGCAGCGTGAACCCGACGCCGTGCGAGTGCTCTTTCGTACCTACGGCAACCTCGTGTACGCCGTGGCGTACCGCACGCTCGGCCAGCACGGATTGGCCGAGGAAGCGGCACAACAGACATTCGTGCGAGCGTGGCAAGCGGCCGACAGGCTCGACACCGCCCGCGACGTGTCGTCATGGCTCGCAACGATCGCCAAGAACACAGCCATCGACATCTACCGGCGGGAAGCCCGCCGGTCGGCCCGACCGCTCGTCGACGTCGCAGAGACAGATCCTGCGTTGGTCACCCCGCCCCCCGACCTCGAGACCCTCGACGCCGTGTGGCGTGTGCGCGAGGCGATCGAGGCATTGCCCGTCGAGGAGGCCACAGTGGTTCGCATGCAACATCTGGATGGCATGACCCAAACCGAGATCGCGGAGAAACTCGGCGTGGCGTTGGGAACAGTGAAGTCGCGCTCGTTCCGAGCCCACCGTGCCCTCGCGCGGCTACTCGGCCACCTGCGGAGTGATTCAGATGACTGAGCACGAGTCCAAGAAGAAGGCGCGCGAGCAGCTGATCGCGGACGCGACCTCGCTCGGGCCGGACGAAGCCGACGACCTGTCGCAGCTTGCAGATCTCGTCGGCGATCCGTTGACATGGGTCGAGCCACGCGCCGGACTCGAAGACGCGGTCGTGCAAGCAGTCGAGACGGCCGATCCGGCACCGAGCAAACCCGCGCACACCGACGCGGTGGTCACGGCGCTCGATCGTCGCCGACCTTCGGCAACGCGGCGGTGGCAAGTCCTAGTGTCGGTGGCCGCGGTGGTGGTGGCGGCTGTGCTCATCGGAGGTGCGCTGATCGCATACCGCGGAAACGGCCGCCAGTCCGAGTTCACCGCGCAGTTGGCCGCGACCAGCTTGGTCCCGGGCGCCTCGGCGACGGCCGACATCGAACGGAACGCCGGTGGCTTCCGCATCGCCCTCGACGCGCAAGGTCTCCCCGTGCGCGCGTCGGGCGAGTTCTACGAAGCCTGGTTGAAGAACGACGCGGGCACGCTGGTCCCGATCGGTACGTTCAGCTCGAGCGACACCGACATGACGCTCTGGTCGGGCGTCTCCCCCGCGCAGTTCCCGATCCTGAGTGTGACGATCGAGTCGCCCGACAACGATCAATCCTCGTCGGGCCGCGTCGTGTTGACGGGCCGCGTCAACCCTGGGTGATCGCTCAGGCTCGCCTTCTCGTTACGTTGCGCCTGCAGCCGGAACCCTCTCCACTGAGGTTCAGGGCCCATCTGTGAGGTCGTCGGAGCGTCCCGCTTCGAGTCGCGACCACTGGGCGATGGGACGTCCCTTGCCTCCCACAGGTAGCGAGCCATCTCCGTTGATCCGCCAGTTGAAGGTGTCAGGTACCCACGGTTGCGGCCAGCCGGGAGGAGAGTCCTCCCACGGCTCCTGGCGTCCGTAGACGGTGAGATCCATGAGCGCATCGCTGTAGTCCATGGCCTCCACACCGCGGCCGGTCGTCCAGTACGTCTCGAAGACCCGGTCGCCGTCCCGCACGTAGCACACGAGGTGCATCGATCCGGTCTTTCCGACGAGGAGTGTGTCGAGGGAGGGGAGTGCTGAGTACCACGGCATGTCCCAACCCATGAAGTCGTGGTAGCGGATGCTTTCGTCGTACGGTCCCTGACAGAACACCGCATACGTGACGTCGCGCGAATGAAGGTAGGACAGCTCCGCGACCTGGGTGGTGCACCACGTGCATCCTTCGCACTGCTCGGGCGCGGGTCGGCCGGTGCGCCACATGGAGTAGTAGGCGATGAGCTGTCGGCGCCCTTCGAACGCGTCGAGCAGGGTGAGCGGCCCGTGGGGACCAATCAGCGCGAGGTTGGCGTCGACCTCGACCATCGGTAGGCGCCGCCGGGCTGCGGCGATCGCGTCGCCTTCCCGGGTGTGCGCCTTCTCCCGAGCCCGCAGCCCGTCCAGTTCGGCCTGGAAAGTGGACCGATCGACGGCCGGGAGCAGACTCGGTGCGCTGGGGGCGCCGGCCGCCGGCCCGCCGAGGTTTGTTGATTCATCCTTCATGAAGGTCTCCCCCTATCGGCAGGCGACACTGGCGGTCGCGTCGCAAAAGCTCACGTCCGTCCCCGAAGTGCCGGTGGGTCGTGCGTCGGTAGCAACGAGGGACGGCGAGGAGGGGATGGCCGTGCGCGACCTGGCCCGTGTTCCCCGCAGCCGCGCCCCGAGCGAGGTGACCAGCACAGTCAACCACACGGCCCCGCCGCTCATCAGCGCGGACAGGACCTCCTCGACGGGCAGGCCGCCGACGTGGGCGATCACGACGACTCCCGCATGTTCGTCGACTCCGCGATCCGGAGTTGTACGAGGCCGGGCCGATCCACGCCGGTCTGCGGCGCCTGGTCGTGCCACACCCACCACACATACGGGCTTCCCTGCGGATAGCCCTCGGGGGAGTCCTCCCACTCTTCCTGCCGGCCGAGGGCGGTCATGTCGAGGTAGCTCCACGTGCTCCCGAGCGCCTCGTCGCCCCGGTTGTTGACGAAGTAGGTGCGGAACACCCGGTCGCCGTCGCGAATGAACGCGTTCGTCCCATGCCACTCGTCGACACCGAAGTCGACGTCGAAGCTGTCCTTCATCGTGTACCACGGCATCTCCCAACCCATCCGGGCCTTGACCCGCTCGATGTCGGCCTGCGAGGCGCGGGAGGCGAAGGCCAGGGTGGTGTCCCGAGCATTCAGATGGGCGACGTGGGCGACTTGGTCGGCGACCATCGAGCAGCCGACACAGGCGTGGTCGGGCCAGCCGTGCACGCCGGGTTCGAAGAACGCGCGGTACACGATCAACTGCTGGCGGCCCTCGAAGAGGTCGAGGAGACTCGCCTTCCCGGACGGTCCCTCGAACTCGTAGTCCTTGTCCACCGCCATCCACGGCATCCGCCGGCGCTCTGCAGCCATGGCGTCACGGGCCTTCGTGAGCTCCTTCTCTTTGACCAGGAGGCGGAGACGCTCCGCTTCCCATTCCTCGGGTGAGATGATCGGGGGGCTGTGCATGGTTGGCTCCTTTCGGGGACCGGTTGTCTGGTACTGGAGAGTGATGGGAGGACCGCGGCCACAGCCGTCGAAACGGCGCGCGCGACCACAGACAGGTGACCGGGCGCGACGGGTTCGGACTGCGGCCGTGGACTAGGTGCGGCGCTCCGGTGTTGCACTCCTCGCCTTGGCCTGAGCGGCCTCGGCGAGGCGCTTGATGGTTTCGAGCCGCCGATCCCACTGCCGGGAGACCTCGGCCATGGCCCGGTTGGCCTGGTCGAGACGGTCGGCATTCACCCGGTAGAGGATCTCGCGGCCCTGCTTTCGGCGGCTTATCAGCCCGGCTTGTTCGAGCACGATCAGGTGCTTGGAGACGGCCTGGCGGGTGAACGGAACCTGGCCTGCCAGCCCACTGGCGCTGGCCTCACCCCGCACGACGAGGAGATCGAGCACCCGACGCCGTGAAGGGTCGCCGATCGCCGCCCACAGGTCGTCGTCAGGCTCGGTCTTCATCTCCTTCCACTCCTACGTGCGCTTGGCGACCAACTGGGCGAGGCGGTCCAGGAAGTCTCCCCAACCGCCGTTGTGCTCCTCGGCATACTGCAGCTTGTCGACGTCGGGCCAAGGGAGCGGGTTGAGGCCGCTCTCGACGACGCGGAGGCGGGTGTGCTCGCCTTCGCCTACGAGGATGAACTCGACCAACAGAGAGTTTCCCGGCGCAGGCGCCTCGCCGGCAGGGGGGTTCCACCGAAACGAGAAACGGGTCGGTGGATCCACGGTCTCGACGAGGATCGGGCCGCCCTGTTTGCCGAAGCCCATGTAGCCACGGGCGCCGGGCTTGATTTCCAGCTCCACCTTGTCGGCGAACCACAAGCTGATCTGGTCCGGCTCGGTGATGGTGCGCCACACCACCTCGACGGGGGCATCGATCACGATCTCACGATCGATCTGGTAATCCGTCGTGCTCATCTCAACCTTCTTCGGGGTCATGGTCCCTCCCTCGTCGACCCGAACCGTCTCCCGCACCCGGGTGGCGAGTCAGGCCTTGCTTGCTTGGTCCATCTCAATGTGCAACCAACGGTAGCACGTTTGACCACCGATATGCAACCCGCGGTTGCACATGACCGCCCGGCGTCGCCGCCCCCCTCATCGCCGAATCCCTGTTCTCGATCTACGCTCGTTCTCGATCACTGATCGAGAACGAGCACTGTTCTACGCTTCTGCCGTGCCGAGGTCAAGGAGAAGATGACGGTCGGGACCGATGTCACCTCTCAGCGCGTCGAGCCGCCGTGGTGGTGCGCCGCAAAGGCAAGCGGACGCCGGCGCAAGCCACTCACCCGCGACGCGATCGTCGCGGTGAAGATCCTCGACGCCGACGGTGCGAACGTCTTGGCCGTGCGCCGCCTGGGCGAAGAACTCGGCACCGGATCCGCGACTCTCCACTGGCACATCAGTGGCAAGGACGAACTCGGTGAGATCGTGTACGACCGTGTGATGGGAGAGGTCGTGCTCCCGACCGCGATCCCGTGCGTTGGCAGGAGCAGTGCAAAGAACCTCGCCCGCCACGTGTGCCGGATCATGTTGAGGCACAACGACTTGGTGCGACTCTCGCTCGGTCACGTGCCGGTCGGACCCAACATGGCGCGAATCATCGAGTGGAACATGGGCCTGCTGCGCAGGTGTGCCCGACGAAGCCGTGGGATACCTCGGCGACATGCTCGAGCCGTTACCTCGACGCATCGGTGCTCGAGGTCACCTCGCAAGGTGGACCGCCGATCGAACAGGTCGGCGCGTACTTCGCGAGCCTAGTTCCCGAACATCACCGAGATGAGCGCAACGATGTTCGAGGGGCGCGTCGTGTTGACGGGCCGTGTCAACCCTGTCTGATCGCGCAACACCCTTCTACCTTGTGCGCTACGGGACTCCGTTGAGCTTCTCGCACGTGGTGTCGGCCGTGTCGATCTGCGGGCCGCCGTTGCACTTGTCTTTGTCGCTCCCAAGGGCGGTGTTGGCGGTACCGGACAGCTGGTCGTTGCCCTTTCCACCGTTGAGGACGTCGTTTCCGTTCGGACCACGCGTGGGATGGTCGCCGACGAGGAAGTCGTTGCCGTTGTCGCCGGACAGCCGGTCCGCGCCGGGACCGGCATTGATTCCGTCGTTGCCGCCGTCACCATTGATCACGTCGTCGCCGAGATCACCGTTCAGATGGTCGTCGCCGATGCCGCCGGAGATCTGATCGTTTCCACCTTGGTCGTCGACGGTGTCGGCGCCGTTCCCGCCCGTGATCGTGTCGGGCCCCGGTCCGCCGGCGAGCAGGTCGTCACCGGCGTTGCCCTGCAGCTGGTTGGCTCCTGGCGGGCCGGTGTAGTTGGGCTGGGTGGCCCAGATGGTGTCGTTGCCGTCGCCGCCCTGGATGACGTCGTTGCCGCCCTCGCCGCAGATGAGGTCGTCGCCGCCCATGCCCAGGATCAGGTCGCTCCCCGACGAACCCGCGAGCACGTCCGGTCCGTCGGTGCCGACGAGGGTCCCCGGCGCATCGAGGAAGGCCGTCGGCGCCTGGCTACGGCAAGTCGGCGCCGCCACCGCCGGTGACGCGGCGACAAACACGAAGCCGCCGGCTATCAGCACCCCGGCAGCAGCGAATGGACCGAACGCAGGCACACGGAGCATGCACAAAAACCTACTCAGGGCACTCGCTCCTCACCAGGCCTGGGCACGAGTTCCGCTCTGTTGCCTCGAGATTCATGCCACGACCTTCGCCCCTGGCTTGACGTGAACTTCCTCGACGGCGGGTGTGCCGCGAGACTTGGCTCATGGAGCGGACTTGCGAGACCGTGCGCGTGTTGGGCGCGGTCGAGATGGTCGATGCTTCGGGCGAGCTTCGTGATTTTCCGGGTCGCCGATTGCAGGCCTTGCTTGCCCGGCTCGTGTTGCAGTCGGGGCAAATCGTTTCCGTGGATGCGCTCGTTGATGCCGTGTGGCCGGATGGGCTCCCCGATTCGCCGGATGCGGCGTTGCACACCCAGGTGTTCCGGCTGCGTAAGCGGCTGCGGTCTCCAGGGGCTCCCACCGTGGCTACGCGCGGCACGGGCTATGCGCTCGAGTTGGGCTCTGCGACGGTCGACGCGATCGAATTCGAACGAGGGGTTCGAGCCGCGGTCGGGGCAGAACCTTCGGTCGCCTGCGCGCTCTTGCACGACGCGCTGTCCCTGTGGCGGGGTGCGCCCTACGCCGGGTTCGAAGATGTCGAGCCGTTCCGTGCGGAGCAGATCCGGTTGGACGAGTTGCATCTCCAAGCGATCGAGGCACACGCCGAAGCGCTGCTGGCCTGCGGTGAGCCGAACCGCGCCATCACGGAGTTGGACGGGTTCGTGTTGGAGCACCCGTTGCGCGCCTCGGCACAAGCGTCCTTGATGCGCGCCCTTGCCGCCACCGGTCGCGATGCCGAGGCCCTTCGCGTCTACCAGAGACACCGACACCATCTGGTCGAAGAGCTGGGTTTGGATCCTTCGCCGCGACTCCGACGATTGGAAGCGGCCATCTTGCGCGGTGACGTGGAGCCGGTCGGCGAGTCGGGTGCCTTGGCCGGCGGCGGTGAGCCGCTCCTGTCCATCGACGGCTTGTCGGTGAAACGCCTGACCGGCGAGGGGATCGATATCGCTTGGGGTGATCTAGGAGTCGGATCCCCGGTGATCGTGGTCCCGGCGTGGCTCTCCAACCTCGAGATGATCGTCGAGGGCCGCGATCCTCGGTCATCACTGATCGAGCACCTCGCGCGAAATCGCCGTGCGATCACCTACGACCGGCGCGGTACGGGATTGTCGGCGGGCACGGTTCACGATTTCGGCGTCGAGCCCGCCGCCGGCGAGCTCGAGGCCATGCTGGAACATCTCGGCGAACCGGCTGCGCTCTTCGCGATGTCGGGGGCGGGACCGATCGCGCTGGCGTGCGCGGCCCGCAGACCCGATCGGGTGTCTCACCTCGTGCTGTTCGGGACGTACGCGAGCGGGCCCGAGACGTTCGGTGACGTCGGTCGACCGATCCTGGACCTGTTGCGTCAGCGTCCGAACATTGCAACCGAACTGTTGGCCGGTCTGTACCGCCCAGGAGCGTCGGCTGCCGCGACGCTGCACTTTGCGCGCCTCTTGCGGGAAAGCGCTCCGATGGAGGTGGCTGTGGGTTACCTCGAAGCGATCTACGACACTGATGTCACCGATCTCGTCGAGGAGATTCGAGCGCCGGCATTGGTGTTGCACTACCGCGGTGATCGCGTCGATCCCCTTCGCGGGTGGGGAGGCCCTCGCCGCTGCTTTGCCTTCGGCGCGTTTCGTCGCGAAGGACGGCGCCTGGCACCTGCCTGATGCCCGCGACGTCGGCGACATCATCGGCGCCGCCGAGGAGCTGTTGAGGTCGTAACTCAGCCCGCGAACGTCCACGCGAGCGCGACGCGAGCGGTCTTCGCGATGTTGCGTCGGCAAGCCGTCGTGAGACCAGTGGAGCCATAAAATGACCGAGACAGCACATCTCGCCCGCCCCGAGCCCGTGCCTCACCCAATGCGCGCCTGGGCCAACGCCAAGTTCTTCGAGTCGATGGACTGGTACCTCCATCGACGCCTCGGTGCCCGCAAGACGGCCCTCTTCGCTGACCTACCTCCAGTCGTGGTCGAGATTGGTTCGGGAGCGGGTGCTTCGATGCGTTACCTCGCCCCCGGCTGCCGCCTCGTTGCCTTCGAACCGAACCTGCACGCGCACGACGCACTCGGCCGAACAGCCGCGCGCTACGGGATCGACCTCGAGATTCGCGTGGAACGTGCTGAGACGACCGGTCTCCCAAGCGCGAGTGTCGACGCGGTGATCTGCACACTCGTGCTGTGCACGGTGGAGGATCAAGCAGCTGCGCTCGCGGAAGTGCACCGCATCCTGCGTCCTGGAGGACGGTTCGTGTTCATCGAGCACGTTGCGTCCGGTCCGGGCCCGATACGAGCACTGCAGCGCCTGTTGCGTCGCCCGTGGCGATATGTCTTCGACGGTTGCTGCCTCGACCGCGACACCGCGGCCACGATCGCGGCTGCCGGTTTCGCGGACGTGCGGATCGAGCATGACCGATTCGGTGGCGTGTTCGTGCCCGTGTGGCCCCAGATCAGTGGCGTCGCCGTCGCATGAGAACCGAATCACACAAGACGTCACCGATGGTGTCTGTCGGTATGGCCGCGCTCACCCCGGACGCGACGCCGTCAACATCGACACGTGCGATCGCCGCGGCCGGTCTCGATCATGTCGTGTGCGGCGACCACGTCAGCTTCATCGTCGGTGCCGGCTTCGACGGACTCATCGGAGCGACCCACGAACTCGCAACCGAACCCTCGGTTCGAGCATTCGTGGCGGTGTACCTGTTGCCGCTACGTCATCCCGTCCTTGTGGCCCGTCAGCTCTCATCCGTGTCCGAGCGGTACCCCGGCCGGCTCACATTCGGCGTCGGTGTCGGTGGCGAGGATCCGCACGAGCTCGAGATCTGCGGCATCGATCCACATACTCGGGGACGCCGCATGGAGGAGTCCCTGCGCGTCCTTCGAGCGTTGCTCGCAGGAGCGCCCGTAACTCACCACGGCGAATTCTTCGACCTGGACGAAGCCTTGATCTTGCCCGCACCGCAACCACCCGTCCCCATCATCGTCGGAGGTCGCTCCGACGTCGCGCTAGGCCGCGCCGGACGCCTCGCCGAGGGCTGGATCGGTATCTGGAACTCAGCGCGAAGGTTCGAGGAAGCGACCGCCATCATCGACGACACCGCCATCGCCGCCGGCCGGCGGAACGTCGAATGGCAACACGCGATGCAAGTCTGGTGCGGCGTCGGAAACGATCCCGCGGCGGGACGCGCAGCACTCGCTCCGACCATGGAAGGCATGTACAACGTTCCGTTCGAACGATTCGAGCGCTACAGCCCTTGCGGAGCCCCCGACACCATCGCCGAATTCCTGGCGCCGTACGTCTCGGCCGGTTGCCGTACGTTCAACCTTCTCGCGTGTGCCGCGCACCTGGAAACGGCGGTAGCCGGCGTCGCCGATATCCGCCGCCACCTCAATGACATCTCGCCACGCGCCGGCCGTCGCACGTGCGTTCACGTGCCGTTTTGACACGTGGTTGCACGTGCGATCAGGTCGGCGGTGGGAGGTAGCGGGTTCTTCGCCGGTCAGCCGATATAGCAGCCGCCGAAGGGGGCACCGGCGCACGGGTCGTATCCCGTGTTGCCGGGGTCGTAGGGGTCATAGGGCGGCGGCGGGGGCGGCGCTTGCACCTGGACGTTGGTGACCACGTCGACAATGAATTGGCCGGAGTTCCCGCCGATGTAGGCGGCTTGGATCCGGTAGTTGCCCGGCTGCAGCGCGAACACGAACGGACCTTCCTCGTTGACGACACAGTTGCTGCCGGCCCCTCTGGTGTTGTAGTTGAACCCGGGGTTCACTAGTCCGGCGGCCGCACCGGTGTCAGTGTTGACTGCGAAGAAGACGATCTGGCTGCCGGGCCGGATGCCGTTGCCACCGAGCCGGAAACTCTGTGTGCCCGACATAGGACAGGGTCGGTACACCGAACCGCTGGTCCCCTTCGTAGCCGGAGAAGAACGCTGTTCCCGGCTGGGTCACGTAGGCATGCCCGGGTGTGTTGCAGATGGTTGTCGCGCTCGCAGGCGACGCGCCGATGACGGCGAGGGCGGCGACGATCGCCAGCGACGCAAAGACCGTCGCGCTCGCGGCGAGCGCGCGCCGTGGGGTAGTCAGGATGCGCATGGATGCTCCTTCTCGTGGTGAGTCGACGTTCCGACTCAGAACGTCACCGGGGGCGGTGCCGTCTGCGGATCTTCGGTACGCACCGGAGAATCGGATGACGTCGGCGCCCGCGTCTCCTGCGCGCTCGTGCTAAGTCACGTGCCGTGAAGCCGCTCGCTGACGTTCGCATCATCGACTTGACGACCAACATGTCGGGTCCGCTGGCGACGATGGTCCTTGCGGACCAAGGCGCCGACGTCGTGAAGGTCGAGCCGCCATCGGGTGACGCCATTCGCACGGTCGGCACGGGCCATGCCGGCATGAGCGCGTACTTCGCGAACAACAACCGCGGGAAACGCTCGATCGTCATCGACCTGACCAAGGATGCGGGACGCGAGGTGGTCCGGCGACTGACGGCGGACGCCGACGTGTTCGCCCAGAACTTCCGTCCCGGTGTGGTCGACCGACTCGGGTTGAGCGCTCCAGCACTGCAAACGGAGAATTCGCGACTGATCTACGCGTCGATCAGCGGTTTCGGCACCACCGGACCGCTCGCCGACGCGCCCGCCTATGACCACGTCGTGCAAGCACTGTCCGGCTTCGCGGCCCTGCAGACGGCAGGGACCACCGAACCGTCGATGGTTCGACACGGCGTCGTCGACAAGGCGACGGCGTACACGTTCGCCCAAGCGATCACCGCTGCGCTGTTCCAGCGGGAGCGCACCGGACAGGGCACGCGCATCGACGTGTCCATGCTCGACGTAGCGATTGCGTTCTTGTGGCCCGACGGCATGATGGATCACACCGTCGACCAACCGTCGACCGTGCTCCCGCCCACCAGTCGTAGCTTCCGCGTGAGTCCGACGGCGGACGGTCATGTCGTGTTGGTCACGTTGACGGCCTCGCAATGGTCGGGCCTCACCACCGCGCTGTTGGGCGACGACAACGCGGCGATGACCGACACCGCGGAACGCATGAAGGGCGGCGCCGACGTGATGCGGCGAGTGCGTGCCGTCATCGCCGACATGCCGACCGACGAAGTGGTGTCTCGGTTGCGTGCCGCCGACGTGCCCGTCGCGCCAGTGCGCGATCTCCACGAGGTCGCCGACGATCCGCAGGTCATCGCCTCCGGGACCGTGCGCGCCTTCGAGCACACGGTGCTCGGCGACGTGCACCAACCCCGACCCGCGCCCCTGTTCGACAGCGCCGCCACCGACCCGGCCCCGAACGCTCCGCTGCTCGGCGAACACACCAACGAGGTGCTGCGACAAGCGGGCTGGCGTGACGACGAGATCGCCGAGCTACGCGCCGACCAGGTCGTCGGCTGACCTCGAGCCGGAGCTGACTCGACGAAACATATCCGGTTCAGCCGTCCGACAGGAGAATCTCGCCGTGCGGCAGGATCTGAAAGACCGCGAGCCGGATGCGCGCGGCGCGATCGCCATGTCCGCCGCGGCCACGGATTGCTGCATGCTGCCGCACGGATCACCCGTATAACGGCAGCTCGGTGCGCGCGCTACCGGCTTTGGTCGACTACAGGACGACCAGGCTGAGATCCAACGCGTGCAGTTCGAGCTGGATGCTGTCGGGATCTCGAATCGTCATGAGCGGGCCCCCATTCTCCTCTTTGATCTCCGAGTGCGCGACGCGAAGCAGATCGAAGTGCCGTGCCCATTCCTCGAGCGTCGGTCGATCGCGGACGTTGAACGCCAGGTGATCGAGCCCCACTGCACGCTCGTCGAATTCACTCGTGGCCGCGCCGTCGTGGGTCATGAGGCCAACTGACAGCCCACTCGGGTGGAGCATGCTCCAAACCCGGAACCCCGGCCTCTCGACTTTGAGAACCAGTTTGAATCCCAGCACTTCGGCCCACCAACGAGCGCTCCGCTCGCCGTCCGTCACCGTCAGATCGATGTGCCCAAAACCTTCGATTCGAGGGGTCGCCATAGGCCGATCTTGTCCCGCCGCCAGGCGACGTGCTCGGGCTGCTCCAACGGGCGCCGATCGGCAGATTGGGGTGCAGATGACGCGGTCACGCCAGGTCGCGGCTGCGAACAATCGCGAAGACCGCCACACAGATGCCCAGCTCGCAGAAACTGCTGGACTAAGACACTGTGAGCGAGGCCCGACTGATTCTCACCTGCGGGTTGCCCGGGGCGGGTAAGACCAAACTCGCGACGCAGCTAGCCGCGGACCGGAGCGCCGTGCGCCTCACGAAGGACGAATGGGTCTGGGCCCTCGGCTCCACCCCTTGGGACGAGCCGACCCGGGAGAAGGTCGAACATGAACTCTGGCGCCTCGCCCAAAGAAATCCTGCGCCTCGGCGTGAGCGTCGTCCTCGATTTTGGGCTCTGGGCGCGGAACGAACGTGACGAGATGCGATCCGCGGCTTGCGGCCTTGGTGTCGGCGTCGAACTGCACTACCTCGACGTGCCTACCGACGAACTCTGGCGGCGCATCGAGGCCCGGAACTCCGAGCCACCCTGGGACAGCTACCCGATCCGCCGCGCGGACCTCGACGGGTGGCTACGGGTGTTCCAGGCGCCCGATGCTGCCGAGCTAGCCCTGTTCGACCCCCCGCCAACCTCAAACTGAGCCCCTACCGTGGGCGTGCGATTCAAACTGACGCGCTACTGCACGAACTGGCTCAGTCATGCGGACATCGTTGCACCAGATACGCGCCCGAATGCCCATTCTGGAGCGCCGTGGCGGCGGCGGGAATGTGGATACGTCGTTAGTGCGCAGCAGGCACCTTGACGGTTCCGGCGACGGGGTCGACCTCGACCTCGGCGCCGTTGGGGATGTCCTCGAGCGCGCCTTCCGCGCCGATCACCGCTGGGATGCCGAGCTCGCGCGCCATGACCGCGGCGTGAGACAGCAACGCGCCTTCGGTCGTGACCACTGCACCGGCGATCATCAGCACGGTGTTGTACGCCGGCGTGGTGAAACGAACGACCAACACATCGCCGGGGTTCATCGCGTCGAGCGCTTGCTCTGGGCTGCTGGCTACCCTCGCCGTCCCCGTATATGGCTCCGTGCCGACACCGGCACCCCGCATGCGACCGGCTGCCGGCTTGTCGGCTGTCTTCATGCCCATGTGATCGAGAACGGTCTGCACCGCGGCGATGAACGTCTGGTGCGAGGGCGACAGCACCTCCAGCGGCGGCGTCACCTCGGTCGGGCCGAGGACGAGCGGCGGCGCGAGCTGCGCGTCGACGTGCCGGCGACGCGCCCGCGCCTCGAGCTCGTCACCGCTCGGGCCGGCACCGTCGCGCACGAACGACACGACCTCGCCCGGTTCGAGCTCGAACGTCAACTCCGCGGCGCTGAGGCGGCCGGCGGCCACGGCACGCCGACCGGCTTCCAGCAGCGCGTAACGCAGGATGCCCACCGGCAGCTCGACGGTGTTCGGCCCGTTGTCGTCTCGGAGGTCCATCGTCGCCCGCGCGTCGGCCAAGCGTTCGTCGAACAACGCGCGCTCGTCGGCGGGCACGCGCTCGCGGAGCCGTGCAGCGACCGCGGCCGCGTGCGTCTCGTCGGCGGTGCCGTCGCTGGCCGAGAGCAGCGCGCCGAGCACCAGGTCGGGCTGCTCTTCGAGGGTGCGTCCGTCGAGGTCGTAGCGAGTGACCAACATCCGGCCTCGCCGCGCGAAGTACTGCTCGACCAGCTTCGCCGCCTCAGGCGAGATCGAACGGACGTCGTCGAGCGTTGCCGGCGTCGTACCGCTGGCGGCGACGATCTTGCGCAGCTCGCGCAGGATGCGCGCCGGTGCGGAGGTCGTCGGTGAGGCACCGCTCAGTGCGGGAATGACCTCAGGCGCGTCGATGCGCCACCGGCGGCACTCCGCCAGCAGGAAACCGATCGGCCCCAGGTCGTACGCGTGCAAGTAGAAGTGCAGTTCGAAGTTCTCGCTGCAGTACGACATGAGCCGATCGAGGTGGTCGGCGAGTGCGGCGTCGTCGAGGTGAGCCACGTCAACCGACTGCAGCTCCTCGTTCGTGGCTTCCAGGCGCGGTCGGATCGACTGCTGCCATTCGTCCAGGACCGCGAGCCACGGTTTCTCGGCGATCGCGTGCGCCGCTCGCTTCGCCCGCTTGCGCATACCCGGATGCAGCCGCACGGCGACCTTCAGGACGGGAGCGGGCGGAAGCTTCGTGGCGGCGCGGTTTGGTGAGATCAGCGGCCGTAGGCGTGTGTACATGAACCCGCGCACGAAACGGACGTCGAGCGTCTCGGCCGGCATGCCGATCTCTTCGAACGCCGTGCGCATCCCCTTGGCGCACCCTTCCATCAACCACGTCGACATCGGCGTGGTACCGCCGGGGTAGTGGCTGCGGTCGAGGTTCCACATCCCGGGTCCAGGGGCCTCGAACCGTTCCTCGACCGTCATGCGATTCCTCCTCGCCGCCACGAGGAACGTAGTTCGTCAGCCATTCTCACCAACCGCAGTCCGGCACCGCGCCCAACCTGAGCTCAGTCAGGGCGGATTCCCGAACTGGACCACCGGACCCCGCTCGCTGGTGCCGTTGGGCGTGACGACCAACGTCGCCAGTTGACTCGACGACGTGTACCGCGACGTCGAGTCCGGTGCCGTCACCCGGATCTGCGTATCGGAATCGACCACGAACCGGGCCCCCAGATCATCGAACGACACCGCCGTCGCCCCCGAGAACCCCGAACCGGTGATCGTCACCACCACCCCACCCACCGCCGGCACCCACACCGGCTCGACCGCGGTGATCGCCGGCCGCGGCCCCGCCGGCGCCGCCGCCTGCGGCGGGTTCCCGAACTGGACCACCGGACCCCGCTCGCTGGTGTCGTTGGGCGTGACGACCAACGTCGCCAGTTGACTCGACGACGTGTACCGCGACGTCGAGTCCGGTGCCGTCACCCGGATCTGGGTATCGGAATCGACCACGAACCGGGCCCCCAGATCATCGAACGACACCGCCGTCGCCCCCGAGAACCCCGAACCGGTGATCGTCACCACCACCCCACCCACCGCCGGCACCCACACCGGATCGACCGCGGTGATCGCCGGCCGCGGCCCCGCCGGCGCCGCCGCCTGCGGCGGGTTCCCGAACTGGACCACCGGACCCCGCTCGCTGGTGCCGTTGGGCGTGACGACCAACGTCGCCAGTTGACTCGACGACGTGTACCGCGACGTCGAGTCCGGTGCCGTCACCCGGATCTGGGTATCGGAATCGACCACGAACCGGGCCCCCAGATCATCGAACGACACCGCCGTCGCCCCCGAGAACCCCGAACCGGTGATCGTCACCACCACCCCACCCACCGCCGGCACCCACACCGGCTCGACCGCGGTGATCGCCGGCCGCGGCCCCGCCGGCGCCGCCGCCTGCGGCGGGTTCCCGAACTGGACCACCGGACCCCGCTCGCTGGTGCCGTTGGGCGTGACGACCAACGTCGCCAGTTGACTCGACGACGTGTACCGCGACGTCGAGTCCGGTGCCGTCACCCGGATCTGGGTATCGGAATCGACCACGAACCGAGCCCCCAGGTCATCGAACGACACCGCCGTCGCCCCCGAGAACCCCGAACCGGTGATCGTCACCACCACCCCACCCACCGCCGGCACCCACACCGGATCGACCGCGGTGATCGCCGGCCGCGGCCCCGCCGGCGCCGCCGCCTGCGGCGGGTTCCCGAACTGGACCACCGGACCCCGCTCGCTGGTGCCGTTGGGCGTCACGACCAACGTCGCCAGCTGACTCGACGACGTGTACCGCGACGTCGAGTCCGGTGCCGTCACCCGGATCTGGGTATCGGAATCGACCACGAACCGGGCCCCCAGGTCATCGAACGACACCGCCGTCGCCCCCGAGAACCCCGAACCGGTGATCGTCACCACCACCCCACCCACCGCCGGCACCCACACCGGATCGACCACGGTCACCGTGGGCGCATCCCCGTCTGCCATCTGCCACCCCCTCGAGCGTGCGCCGATCGTGAGTATCCCAGGTGCACACTCGTCGCGCCGTCAGCGGTGTTGCGTATGCAGACGCGCCCTTCCGCGGTGATCGACTCGCGTTCCCCGGGCCTGTCCATCGCGGCCACCGTGATTCGTCGTACCGGGGAGGACCCCAGACGCGAACAGGAGACCGCTGCTCGTGTCCAAGCGGATACAACTCGAGCTGACCCGCCACTGAGGACCAGGCGAGCGAGTGAAATCGCGCCGGATGAAAGGAGACTCGTCGTATGCCGAATGAGCCCATGGACCGGAGCCGCACTCGAGGAGAATCGGCCAATCCTGCGCGCGAGGCGTTCCCCGCGATCACCTTGAGCGACGACGCTCGAGGCGCGATCGAAGCGAACAATCTCGCTCACCTCGTGACGCTCAACCCTGACGGCTCACCGCAGGTGAGCATCGTGTGGGTCGGGCTGGAGGGAAACGAGATCGTCTCTGGCCACTTGAGCGAGACGCGGCAGAAGCTCCGCAACGTCCGGCGCGACCCTCGGGTGGCGCTCTCGTTCGAGACAGAAGGGCGCGACGAGCATGCACTCGCCCACTACCTGGTCGTCCATGGACGAGCGCGCATCGAACCCGGTGGCGCGCCCGAACTGTTGCAGCGGCTGGCGCACGTCTACCTCGGCCCCGGCGTGAAGTTCCCGCCGACGAACAACCCGCCACCCGGGTTCATTCTCCGGATCACCCCGGAGCGCATTGGTGGCGTGGGTCCTTGGCAGTGACCGACACCCACCCTCGTTGAGCCGACGCAAGGAGCCGCTCCTATGCCAGTGAGCCCGGAGACCATCGAGCTACTCGAACGGTCATATGCAGCCTTCAACGCGAGGAAGGTCGACGAAGCGCTTGCAACGATGCGTCCCGACATCGATTGGCCCGACATGCTCGGCAACCGACGGATCGTGGGACGCGACGCCGTCCGGGAGTACTGGCAGAGCCAGTTCGACATCATGGACCCGAACGTGACCCCCACCGGATATGCGGAAGGCCGCGACGGGCAAGTCGTTGTCGACGTCCACCAAGTCGTGCGAGACAAGCAAGGAAACCTGCTCGCGGAGCAGGACGTCCAGCACGCCTACGTGTTCCGCGACGGTCTCGCCGCCGCCATGGACGTGTACCAGAGCGGTCATCTGGCCTCGGCACCACGAACGTCGTCTTTGCCATGACTCCGGCAGCGGCTGGCTGCACGACCTTGCCCTGTGCGAGCCTCCTCAACGTCTCGCGCTCACGCTTCGCAGCGCGGGACTGATTCGTTCGTAGGTTGCGTTCACGCGCTCGACGTCGCCCGTGGCCAGCAGATCGAGCAACAATCCCCGAACCAGGGCGATCAGCGCGGTCGCGACGATCGGATCGCCGCCCTGCCCCAGCTCGGCCAACCAGTCACCGACGACGGTGTCGAGGAACGACTGGTACGCCGCAGGGTCACGCAACGCGAGCCCGTATGCCTCGAAGAACGTCCGGTACAGCGCGTCGTGCGATGGATCCGTCGCCCAACGCCACACGGCATCCACAGGGTCGTCGCCTTCGGCGACCGCGGCACGCGCGATGTGGCGCAGCCGAGCGCGGACCTCGTTCAGCAACAACGCCACGAGCTGTTCCTTCGATCCGAAATGATGCAGCAACACGGGCGCCTGCGTGCCGAGCGCGTCGGCGAGCGGCCGGAGTGACATCTGGGCGACTCCGTGTTCGATCACGTAGTCGGTCGCCCCTTCGAGCAGCTCGTGGCGACGCTCGTGGTCAACCCGTCGCGCCATCAGCGGGCCCCGCGGTTGTGGACCCAAAGGGAATTCATATAACGTACGTTACATGAATCGATCTGATGCCGGGTCGACCGCCGACCTGCGGATCGGCGTCGTCGTTCCCACCCGCGAAGCGTTCCTGCAGTCCTTGCCCGCAGCCGGCCTCATTGACTTTGCGGCGCGTGCCGAAGACCACGGTTTCGACTCGGTCTGGGTCGGCGATTCCTTGACCGCGCGACCCCGCCTCGAGCCGCTCACCCTCCTCGCCGCCATCGCGACGCGGACGACGCGCGTCGCTATCGGAACGGCGGCGCTCACCGCTTCGCTGCGACCCACGGCGCTGGCCGCACACTCCATCGCAACGGTCGATCAGCTCGCCGAAGGACGCCTCATCGTTGGCCTCGGCGCAGGGTTTCCGATGGAGCAGACCGCGCGCGAGTTCGCCGCGGCAGGCGCCGCGTACCGCCGCCGCATCACTCAACTCGAACGCAACGTTGCGATCTGGAGGTGGTTGTGGGGCGACTCTTCCGCAGCGCCTCCATCAGCGATCGACGAGGCGATCGCGCAGACGTTGCGTGCCATACCACGCCCGGCCCGACCCGGCGGTCCACCGCTGTGGCTCGCGGGGTCGGGACCGAACGCGCTCGAACGCGCTGGTCGGATGTTCGACGGCTGGTTGCCGTACCCGCCCACGGCTGGCGAGCTCGAGACACAGCGAGCAGTGGTCTGCGCGGCGGCGGTGAACGCCGGGCGAAAGTCGCGAGTCGAGTGTGCCGCGTATGTGACGGTGGCGATCGACGACGGGCCCGAAGCGGCATCCGAGCGATTGGATCATTTCTCCACCGCGTATTACGGCTTCTCCGGCGAGACGCTCGGCCTCATCCAGGCGGTCGTGGCCGGACCGCCTGAAGCGTGTGCTGAGCAGCTGTGCGAGTACGTGGCGGCCGGCGCGGATCATCTCGTCCTACGGCTCGGAGACCTCAACGGAAGCCACTTGCTCGACAAGCTCGCCGGTGTCGCGGATCGCGTCCGCTCGAACAGCACCAACCACGCGCTGGCCAGCGCCAAGGAGGATCGATGACCGAGCACGTGGATCTCGCAAGGACCAGCATGCCGTTGTGCGACACGCTCGACGTCCGCACCGTGCGCGCCGAGTCCGCCGTAGTCGTTCTCGAGCTGGGTTGGGCACCACACCTGTGCACCTCCGCCGGGATGCTGCACGGCGGGGCGATCATGGCGATCGCCGACTCGGCCGGCGGCCTGTGCGCATTCCTCAACCTGCCGGCTGGTTCGGTGGCAACCGCGACCATCGAGTCGAAGACGAACTTCTTCGGCGCGGTGCGCGACGGGACGGTCGTGGCGTCAGCGCGGCCGCTGCACACCGGCTCGACGACGATCGTCGTCGAGACCGACGTCCGCGCCGGGGACCGCCTCGTCGCGAAGACCATCCAAACCCAGGTGGTGAAACGCCCTGAGCCGGTGCATTGAGCCGGGCGCGCGTCACACACATGACGATCGACATTGCCTCGATACGTGAACGGGAGTGCGCGATCTCCGCGCTCGAGTCCGCGTGGGGCGCATGCGCCGTGACGTTGCGCCGTGAACGCACACCGGAGGTGTGGCGGATGCCGTCGCGATGTGAAGGCTGGCAGGTTCGCGACATCTACGCGCACGTGCTCTGCCAGATAGAGGATGCTGCTGCGGGGCTAGCCGGAACCCGCACGCCGGACGAACAGGCCCGCGCGCTGCGCGAGTTGGACCACCAGCAGCTGATGGATCGCTTCGACCACGCTGTCGCCGTCGGCCGACACCTTCTCGCGGATCTCACGGACGAGGTCTGGTCCGGGGCGGTCGGAGCAACAGGACTCAGCGTCGGTGACGGCGTCGTCGCGCTCACACACGACGCTCGTGTCCATGATGACGACGTCAGGTCGCTCCACTACGAATCCTGTTTCGCGACCGAGGTATGGCTACCGAGTCTCGCCCACATCTGCCGTGTGCTCGACAAGCGCGGAGACGAGTTCGCAGTCGAGTTGACCGACGCAGGCCGGCTCGAGCTCGGCCGCCGAACTCCGCCGCGACACACCTGTTCGACCTACGAGTTCGTACTCGCAGCTACGGGCCGCGACCGACATGCTCCGGCGCAGCTCGCCGCACTCGACATCTATCGATGACTTCAAGTGCACCTGAAGTCGGGCCCTGAACGAGTTAGCAGCAGACCCGCGTTCAAGTACGGTTCGTGCCGGATGTCTGAGCTCCTCACAATCGCCGAGCTCGCCCGACGCACGGGTGTCACGACCTCGGCGCTGCGCTACTACGACGAACTCGGATTGGTGCGGCCCACCCGGCGCGTCTCCGGGCATCGGCGGTACGCGGTCGACGCCGTCGCCGCAGTGGCAGCCGTCAGGTTCCTTCAAGAGGTGGGCTTCACGCTCGCGGAGGCGAAACGTCTCATGGCTTCCCGGAAGCGCTCGCCGGCAGCCTGGCGCGCACTCGTGGCGCGCAAGTCCGAGGAGTTGCGGTGCCGCATCGAGAAGGAAGAGGCGGCATTGCAAGCGATCGAGCACTCCCTCGTCTGCCGCAAAGCTGACCTCTTTGCCTGCCCGAGCTTCTGGGCGACGGTCGAGGGCGTCCTTGCCGGGCTGGACCTCGCCGATGCACACGCGGGTGTGCATGCGTCCATCGCCCGCGAAGCTTGACTTCAGGTGCACTTGAAGATGTAAGGGACGACCATGAGCAACGACAAGCCGCTTCGTAGCAGAGTCCTTCGTCGAGTCGTCTCTCAGTTTCACCATCCCCGCGGGCTCGCGGGACGCCTTGCGGGATGGGAGATGACGCTTCGGCCATCCAACCGAAAGCGCAACACCTGGGCCGTGGCGCTTCTCGACGTGCAACCCACGGATCGCGTCCTCGAGATCGGATTCGGACCCGGTGTCGCGATCGGCGAGCTCGCTCAGCGGGCGACCCGCGGCCAGGTGGTCGGCATCGATCACTCCGAGACGATGCGCGCCCATGCAGCGCGTCGCAACGCGGCGGCCATCCGCGCCGGCCGGGTCTCCCTCATGGTTGCCTCGGTCGAAGACCCGCCAGACTTCGACCACCCATTCGACAAGATCCTGGCCGTCAACAACATGGGAATGTGGCCAGAGCCCGCCCTTCGGCTGAAGGAACTCGTCGGTCTGCTTCGAGGCGGCGGACTCATCGCGATCGTCTCCCAGCCGCGGTGCCCGGGCGCGACCGCAGAGACAACCGCCGCCGGCGCACGTCAGATCGTGGACACGCTTGAAGCGGCGGGTTTCGTTGCGACCCGCGTCGAGACATTGGACCTCGAGCCTCCGGTCGCATGCGTCATCGGCACCGTACCCAGCGGGTCGACTCTCTCGGACGAACCGGGGTCGGATGTCGGTTAGCTCTCCCAGGCCAGGACGGGTTCCGGCTCGTCGGCGAGTTCGTCTGACACGATCGCTTCGGACGGCGCCTGCGGACGTGAGGGCAGCAGCGCTGCCGCCATGACCGATCCGCCGAGGGCGATCGCGCCGGCGAGGCGGAGGCTGCCAGCCAGGCTGTGCAGGAACGCGTCGACCGCAGCTGCGGTGAGCGACTGGGCAGAGCCTGCGAGGCCGGCTTCCTGCATGCCTTGCGCGGCAACGAGTGCGCCGCCGATCGAGCCCTTGGCGGCGGTCGCAGCTTGCAGTGGCACGTCGGGAGGGATGGTCGTGCCGAGCCGGTTGCCGTACAACGTTGCGGCGACGCTGCCGATGACGGCGACACCGAGTGCGGCACCGAACAGGCGCGTGGCATCGTTGACCGCGGAGCCGACCCCGGCCTTCTCCCTGGGCACGGCGCCGAGGATTGCTTCGGTCGCCGGTGCGGTGATGAGGCCGAGGCCGCCGCCGCCGAGGATCATCTGCCCGACGATCTCGATGTAACTCGTCGATGCCGAGACGGTGGAGATCCACAGCAGCGCGACCCCCCACAGCGCAAGGCCGCTGGCGACGACGGCCTTGTTGCCGATGCGCACGGCGAGCTTGGTGCCGACGATCGCCGCGATCGCGATGGACGACGCGACCGGCAACAGCCGTAGTCCGGTGCCGAGCGGCGAGTAGCTCTTGATGAACTGGAAGTACTGCGTGACGAGGAACGTGAACCCGGCGAGGCAGAAGAACGCGATCGTGATCGATCCACTCGCGGCGGTGAAGCGCGGATTGCGAAAGAGGCGCACGTCGAGCATCGGGCGAGCAACTCGTCCTTCGACTTCGACGAACGCGGCCATGAGCACGACCCCGATTGCGAAGGTCGTCACCGCCGAGGTCGAACTCCAACCCCACTCCGGCGCTTGGATGATTCCGAACACGAGGGTGCCCATGGCTGCGCTCGACAGCACGAGGCCGTACCAGTCGATGGGCGGCACCGAGGGATCCTTGGAGGACGGAACGTAGAGCGCGACGCCGAGCGCGACCGCCGCAGCCAGCGGCACCATGAACAAGAACACGCTCCCCCACCAGAAGTTCTCGAGGAGCCAGCCCCCGACGATGGGGCCGGTGGCGACACCGATGCCCGTGGTCGCGCCCCACAGCCCGATGGCTTTGGCCCGCTCTGCACGTTCGGTGAAGACGTTGGCGATCAGCGACAACGTGGACGGGAAGATGCCGGCGGCGCCGATGCCCATGAAGGCGCGAGCCGCGATGAGTTGTGACGCATTGGTGCTGAGCGCGCCGAGGAGGCTGCCGACGCCGAACACGCCGAGCCCGAGCAGCAGGATGCCCTTGCGACCGACGCGGTCGCTGAGGCTGCCGGCGGCGAGGATGAGCGCGGCGAACACGAGCGTGTAGGCGTCGACGATCCACTGCAGGTTCGTCGTGGTCGCGCCGAGCTCGCGTACGAGGCTGGGCAGCGCGACGTTCACGATCGTGACGTCGATGTTGATGATCAATGCCGCGGCGCACAGTGCGAGAAGCACCAGGCCCTTCCGCGTTGCGCGAGTCGAGTTCATCGTCATGGTCACCTCCGGAAGCGTAGGCACAACTGACTTGAGAAAATCAAGTGATGTGACATGAGAAACAAAAGCCCTAGGCTGGCAGGGTGCGTTCGTATCGCCAGTACTGCGGGTTGGCTCGGGGGCTCGACGTCATCGGCGACCGGTGGGTCCTGCTGATCGTCCGCGAGCTGCTGCCTGGTCCGCGCCGCTACACCGAGCTCGTCGGCGGTTTGCCGGGCATCGCCACCAACCTCCTGGCCGAGCGGCTGCGATCGATGGAGGACAACGGCCTACTCGTGAAGGGTGACGACGACCGCTACGCGCTGACCGAGCGGGGCGAAGGGTTGCGTGAGGTCGTCCACGCGATCGGGCGGTGGGCGTACCCGCTGATGGGGCAGATGGCACCGGACGAGACGTTCCGAGGCCATTGGATCGCGCATCCCATCGGGGAGCTGTTCCCCGGTAAGGACGACACGCGACCCGAGCTCACCATCGAGGTCCGCTGCGGGGACGAGTCGATGACCGTGCGCTCGACCGATGGCCGCGTGGCCGTCGAGTGGGGACCAGCGCCTGCGCCGGATCTTGTGCTCACCGGTCCGCCCGACGCCATCGTCGGTCTGTTCGCCCGCCGCATCGGCGTCGACGAAGCCAAAGCGCGGGGAGTCGCCATCGCCGGAGACCCACGGCGGTTGCGCAAGCTCCGTCCGCTGGTGCCGGCGACGGCGCGCCGCTGAAACAACCGGCCGTCGTCACGTCGGCCCAGCAACGTTCGCGCTCGCCGAAACGGCGTACATCAGCCACACGCCGTGTCGCTAACGAACGCCGAAACGGCGTCAGGTCGGGTCGGCGAGTCGCGTCGAATGGACGTGCGTCTCGAATGGCAGCCGATACTCGTTGGCGGTGAGCCGCGACCTCACCTCGTCGAGCAGGGAGATGAGTTCTTCATCAGCAAGAGCGCCGATCCAACCCATTGAACCGAAGAAGGCGACCAGCCCGTCACGGTCCACGGTCTGTGGATTTGCGAACAGCGACTCCCGGAGTGGTTCGAACACCGATGTTGCGAACGCGCGTGGCCAGTCGCGGGCATGTGGGAATCGGACCGGGTTGAGATCGAGTGGCATCTCAACATCCTTCGGCCAGTGGGATTCGAGCAGCCGCTCGACTGCCGTGATCGGTGGCTCGACTGGTCCCGCTGGACGGTTCCAAATCAAAACGAGCGCGCCCCGCGGCCGCAGCACGCGGGCGATCTCGCCTAATGCTCGCTCGTGGGCGAACCAGTGGAAGGCCTCGGCGACGAAGACACCGTCAACCGACGCATCGGCGAGTGGGATCTGCTCCGCCGTCCCCCCGAGCAGCTTGGCTCGAGGGCAGAGCATCGCGAACCAGCGGCGCATCTCGGGGTCGGGTTCGACGGCCACCACGTGTGCGAACTGATCGGTCAGCAGGCGGGTCAGCTTGCCGGTGCCAGCACCGAGTTCGAGCACGGCGGCCGATCTCGGCAGCAGGGGAACATGGGTCGCCTCCCGCGGATAGCCCGGTCGGCCACGCTCATAGTCGTCGTGCCACCGCGCCGACATCTCATTCCAGTGCTTCACAAACTTGTTTCGTGAGACCGCTTCGACGCGAGTCCTTCGACGTACTCGCGAGCCCTGCGCTCGAGCTGCGGGAACCCATGATGGACGGAGGTCTCCAGCACTGCGGCGAGCATCTCGCGTGCCTGCTCACGGTCGCGCGGCCCGTCTCGTTCGAGAAGAAGCTGTGACCACAGAAGCTTCGTCTGGGCGATCCAAAAGGGACCTTGTACGCGTTCAGCGATCTGGAGCGACTCGCGAAACTCGCGTTCCGCGAGCTCGAAGTCCCCGACGACGCGCGCGCAGGAGCCGATCGTCAGCGCGACCGGACCGGCGACGGACACCCCGGCGAAGAAGAGCTGATCGCGGTACGGCTCGAGACGCGGGATCAGGAGCCGCGCCATCTCGACATGGTTGACGAGACCTGCGGCCCCGGCGAGCGTTCCGAGTGCGGACATCTCGAGGGGGCTCTCCTCTATCTCCTGGTCGAGGCCATGCGCGCAGTACTCGTCGAGGATTGCGCGCGCCTCCTCGAGGTGACCGGCGTTCGCGCGCATCAGAGCGACGCCGGCTCGCAGCACCGGGATTCCCGGTGCGGCGGCGGACGCGGCCACCAACGTGTCGACGATCTCTTCGGCCCGGCCCTGCTCGCTGCGCAATGCAGTCAGCTGCGCACCGTAGAAGAGCACGGCGTCGGGCTGCCCGGCGTCGAGCCCTTCTTGCAGCGCCCGAGCTGTGAGCAGCTCGGCACGATCGAAATCCGCCTCGACGAGGGCGCCGATCTCCTCCAGCCACGTGTGGACCCACCGGACGCTCGGGTCGCCCAACTCGTCCGCGGCTTCGCGCAAACGGTCCTGGTGGCGGCGGACACCGGCAACGTCGCCGGCTTGCCAGAGCGCCGGCGAGACGGACATTGCGAGGCGCGCCCGCCGCAGCGGGTCGTCGCCGGCCGCGAGTCGTTCACACTCCCCGAGTGTGGCCAATCGTCGCGTCAGCGTCGACGGCATGAAGTAGAGGTGAAGAGCGGTGAGGGCATCGGCCCGCGCCGCTTCGTCAGCGCCGTCCTCCGTGAGGGCGACTGCCTCATCGATGAGGGCCTGCGTATCGATGTCGTTGATGTAGTGCGTCTCGTATGACAATCGGGCGAGCAAGCGCGCTCGAGTGGTTGCATCTGTCAGCGCGACCGCATCGAGCGCGGCCTGGAGGACGGCGATGCGGTCACGGTCCGCCTCGCCGACGACGCTCACGAAGCCACGCGTATTCGCCAGCGCTGCGCCGACAAGGCCCTCCGCATCTCCGAGGTCTCGCGCCAGCCACGCGGCGTCGAGCAACGTCTGGCGGAACACGGGATCTCCAGCGAGACGCTGTGCGTCCCCGAGTCGCACGAGGCTCTTGCAGCGCAGGCTCGCGCCATCGAGCCGGTCAGTCAGGTCGACGGCCTGCGCGTACCAACGGGCGGCTTCGTCGGGCGCCAGTCGCTGTCGGGCCGCGTCACCCGCGGCCATGGCGTACTCGTATGCCTTCTCCGCCGAGATCGGCTGCGCGGCCTCGTACCAGTGCCGTGCGAGGTCACTGACACGGCTGGCGCCGAGCGGCGAGGCTTCCAGCGCTTCGGCCACGCGCTCGATGAAGCCGGCGACGGCGAGCAGCAGACAGATCGTCGTAGATGGTTCGATGTATGAGCGTGTGTGTGAACGCGTAGCAATCGTTCTCGCCAATGACGGCTTCGACGACGACTGCACCGGCCGCCGCGTCCATCAAGTCCACCAGACGATCGTCGTCGAAGCCGCCCGCGGCGGCCAGCAACGGCAGATCGAACTCGCGGCCGATGACCGCGGCCACCGACAACACTTGCCTCGCGTCTTCACCGAGGCGCGCAATCCTTCGCCCGACAACCTCACGAACGCTGATCGGGAGGCCGCGCTCGCGCAGGTCGAGGTGAGCTCGCCATCGCCCGTCCGAGCGCTGCTCGATGGCGCCGGTCTCGGCGAGATGGCGGAGGATCTCGATCACGAAGAACGGATTGCCGTCCGTCTCGGCGGCCAGCTCATCGCGGAAAACGAGGCCCTCGCCGTCCATCTCATGTCCGGCGATCTCCATCAGTGCGAGCAGCTCCACGTCGTCGAAACCGCGGAGCACGAGCCTCTCGATGGCCTCCTCGCGATGGAGCCCGGCGAGAAGGTCCGTGAGCGGATGAGCGAGCCCGACCTCGCTCTCCCGAAATGCGCCGACGAACAGCAGTGGCATCGCCTGTGAAGTCGCCACGAGGTGGCGCAACAGCTGCAGGGTCCCGCGATCCGCCCAATGCAGATCGTCGAGGAGCGCGATGATCGGGGCCTGAGCCGACGCTCGTTTGAGGAGGTCGACAGCGGCGCCGAAGAGCAGATGGCGCTCGGCGTCCAGATCCGAGGATCGAGCGGCCGGGACATCGGCGATTCTGTCGCGCAGTGCCGGCACCAACGGGAGCAGGTCGCCGCCGCGCGCTGCGACGTGCGCACTCAGCAATGACTCAGGCGCGACGTCGACGAGTTGACCGAGGAGTTCGGCCCAGGCCTGATACGGGATGACGAGATCCTCGTCGCTGTGCCCGTACAGGACGACGGTACCGGCGTCGTACGCATCGTGGCCGAACGCACCGACGAGCGAAGTCTTCCCGACCCCCGCCTCACCGGAGATCAGCACGACTTGTCGACTTCGCGACTCGACCACCTGCTTCAACGCGTCAGCGAGCCGCGCTCGCTCGAGCGCTCGTCCCACGAAGAGGTCACGACTTGTGGTCGCCAGACGCGACGGGAGCGGACCGCGCCAGTGCGGTGCGGCTGAGCGCATCCAGCGCACACGCAATGCCGTCACCGGCGCGTCCAGACCCTTCAGTTCCAGATCGCCCATCGACTCGAACTCGAAGCCGCCGCGCGACCCGGCGAGCACACGAACAACGTCTGACGTCAGGATTTCTCCCCCGTTCGCGCGAGCGCACAGCCGGGCCGCCTCGACGACGGGCACACCGAAGTAGTCACCGGCCTCGACGTCCGCCTCGCCGGTCGCGATTCCAACGCGCACGAGCAATGGCTCATCAGACATACGGTTCCGAGCCTGCAGCGCCTGTTGCATCGCAGCCGCGCACCACAAGGCATTCGTCACTGCGTCGAACGCGACCATCAGGCCGTCACCGACGTTCTTGACTTCACGGCCGCCGTGTTCGCGCACCGATTCTCGGAGCAAACCGAAGTGCTCCCGCCGAATGATCTCGGCGCGGTCGGCGCCGATGCGCGACAACGCCTCAGTCGAGCCGACCAGGTCTGTGAAGAGGAGAGTGACCGTCGTGGTCGCCATTGCGCCTTCCCGCATTGCGCAGTCCCGAGGACGCACAAGCGTCGCGCCATTGACCGCCTTGCGCCATCGCGTCATTCCGTAACTCGGCGGGGTCGCGCGCGTCGTGTGTCAGAAGCTTCGTCGACTCGGATCGCCGCGGAGGAATGTGAGCCTGTGGTCCTGATTGCACGCTTTCACCACTGCGCGACTTCGGAACATCCCGGAAACCCCGCGAAGGTGTTGACCAGACGCTCCCGCCGCCATACACCGTTGGGAAAGCTGCCCATCTCCGCACGTGGAGGTCATATGCGTTCCTTCCGGACGATGCTCACCGTGGGTGCGCTTGCTGCGGTCCTCGTCGTTGCCGTTCCGGGTGCCGCCGCGGCGGCGCCGACCAGGATCGGCCCGAACCAGCACTTCGCCGGTTTCGTCAACGGTCAGTCCTCCGATGCGACCATCTATGTGGTGTGCCCGGGACCGTCGGGCCAGACGGGTCACGTCGCCGGCGGCCAGACCCTCAGCGTCCGCAAGGCCGCCCGTGGGCCCGGGTTCACCGGCCCGTTCAGCCAGATCTACGCCTGGGTTGTGCCGCCGCCCGGCGGCCCGCCCCCGACGCAGGTGACGTTCACTCGCTACGGAACGATGGGGATGCCGACGTCTCTCACCGTGCCGTGCGGTGGAACGGGGAAGGTGGAGTTCAGCTCGTGCCCCTACCTGGCTCCCTGCGCCGACGGGTGGGTGCCGGCCTACGTGGATGTGACGTTCAACAACATCGCCGCGTAGCGGACGGTGTCGCGACGATCCGGCGGACGCGGTTGGCGTCTACGCGAAGATCTCTTCCAGCAGGAGCGTCATGGCTGACCAGGCGTGAGTCGCGGCTGCCTCGTCGTAGGCGATCCCTGGTAGTCCCGCGTCTGAGGCTCGCGGGTGCGTGAAGCTGTGCACCACGCCGCCATACAGATGCATCTGCCAGTCGACGTGGCCGTTGCGCATCTCCTGCTCGAACTCGACGCGATGCTCAATCGGAATGAATGGGTCTTCGGCACCGATGAACACCGCGACCCGACCGTTGATCTGTGCGGCATCGACCGGTCGAATGGTTCGGAGTCCGGGATGAAACCCGACGATGGCTTTGAGGTCGGCGCCGGAACGCCCCAGCTCGAGGGCCACGGTCGCGCCGTAGCAGTAGCCGATGGCGGCTACGCGGTCGGGATCGACGGATGGTTCGGCGACGACGACGTCCAGCGCGGCCTGACCGAGCGCGGGAGTGCGCATCGGGTTCGCCGAGAGCTCGTCGAGCCGAGCCATCATCTGGTCCCGGCTCGGAAATGGACTGAGCTCCCCGTGGTAGTCGAGTGCGAAGCCGACATACCCGAGCGCGGCGATATCGCTGGCCCGTTCGCGTTGGATGTCGTCGAGCCCCGGGCCTTCGTGGCCGATCAGCACTGCGGGAAACGGGCCGGGACCGTCGGGGAGCGCGAGGGTGCCGGCCAGTTGGTGGCCATCGGCCTCGTAGCGAACCTCACGAACGTGCACACCGGATCGCCCGTCATGCGCAACCATAGGGTTGCACTCTAGAGCACAATGCCGGCGCGGGATCGGACGCGTCCGCCGAACCGGCGTGCGTAAGCCACACGCTGTGTAGCTGATGCACGCCGAATCCTCATCCCGCGACCGGACACGCAAGACCTCGGTGGGACTGGCTTGACTTCAAGTGTGGTTGAGGTCTTACCGTGCGCGGCGTGGAAGACGTGAACAGCGCGGTGGTGGGGACCGTCACCGACCTGGAGGAGCGCGGTCAGCTGCTGGGCAAGGTCGGATCGGTGCCGGTTGTCGTGTTCTGGAGCAGTGGGCGGCCGTGGGCGATCGAGGATCGTTGCCCACACATGGGGTTCCCGCTTCACCGGGGCACGCTGACCGACGGTCTCGTCATCTGCCACTGGCACCACGCTCGTTTCGACCTGGCGTCGGGCTGCACCCTCGATCTGTGGGCCGACGACGCAGTGGGCTTCGACGTCGAGATCGAGGGGCCCACCGTTCGGGTTACTTCGCGGCCGGCCACCGACGACGTGCCAAGCCTGGAACGGCGGCTCGAGGAAGGCCTCCAGGAACAGATCACCTTGGTGATCGCCAAGTCCGTGCACCGCCTGCTGGCACGCGGCGTGTCAGCCTCGCGGTCGTCGAGATCGGGCTCCGCTTCGCGGTGCGGAACCGGGGGGCCGGGTGGGGTCCGGGCATGACCGTGGCCCAGACCGTGCTCAACCTCCTCCCCCATCTACCGCCCGACGACCACGGCCGGGCGCTCACCCAGGGTCTCGCGTTCCTCGCGCGTGACGTCGGCGGCCAGGGAGCCTTCTTCGCGGTCAATCCCCTCGAGGGCGACGTCGCGGTCGACCAGATCGGCCGCTGGTACCGACGCTTCATCGAAACCCGCTCCGCCCAAGCGGCCGAGCGGTCCCTCGCCACCGCGCTGAGATCCGACCGCCTCCCCCACGACCTCGACGACGCCGAGCGTTTCATGTTCGCCGCGTGCACCGACCATGTCTTCATCGACGAGGGACACATCATCGACTACACGAACAAGGCGTTCGAGGCGATCGGCGCGCTCGGTCGGGCTTCGGCGCCGTGGCTCCTTCCCACCCTCGTCGGGCCGACCGCTTCCGCCATCCGGCACGAAGAACGCAGCGATTGGCGTGAGCCCATCGACCTCGTGCCCATCGTCGACAAAACCACGGTTGCCCTACGGGACTTCCTCAGCGCCGACGCCGCCCCGCTGTCGGACGACGACGTCGCAACCCTCGGCTGGCAGCTGTTGGCCGACAACCCTCACCAGGTGAGCACCAGCCTCGTCGACGCAGCAGCGCGCGGTGCCACCCACGAACAGCTCGCCCGTGCCGTCGCGTACGCCGCCGCGCTGCGGCTGGTCCAGTTCCATGTGCAGAACGACGTCGGCGACTGGGACACGGTGCATCACACCTTCACGACCGCCAACGCGGTCCACCAGGCCGTCGTTCGCCAGCCGACCCCGGAGCTGGTCGCCGGCATCGTGCAGGGCGCGCTCCGCGTCTACCTCGACCGCTTCCTCAACGTGCCCGCCGCCCGCCTCCCATCCGGCGAAGTGCGTCCGCTGCGCGATCTCGACGGCTGTTGGGAGGCCCGCAGCGGCGTCGACGAGGCGGCGGCCGTGGTCTTCGGCTTTCTCGCCGGCGGAGGCGAGCCCGGCGATGTCATCCAACAGCTTTGCCAGGCGCTGTTCCGCGAGGATGCCGGCTTCCACTGGTTCCAGGCGGCCGACGCCGCCGTCGCCCAGTACCACGCCTGGCCCGCGGGTTCGCACCCGGCCCGTCTCATCCTCGTGGGCGTGACTCGCTGGCTCGTCGCGCACACGCCCACCCTCCGCCAAACCGATCAGATCGTCACCATCGCCGAGCGCTTACTTCGGGGCGAGCCCGTGTACGAGGAGACGGGTACAGATTGACCGGCGGTCGGCAAGTCAGGGCACTGGAACGGCCTCAGGACGTTGGTCGACCGGGGAGCCGTCGGTGGGCGCCGGCGCGGCAACGGCTATCGCCGGCTCGCCCTCGACGTCGAGGTGGGGCAGCAGCCGGTCGAGCCACTGGGGCAGCCACCAGTTGCGGTCGCCGAGCAGCTCCATGGTCGCCGGCACCAGGATCATCCGCACGATGGTGGCGTCGACGAGCACCGCGGTGGCCAGGCCGAGGCCGGCGAGCTTGAGGAACACGGCGTCCTCGAGCACGAACGCCCCGAAGACCGTGACCATGATCGCCGCGGCCGCCGTGATGACCCGCGCCGTGTTGGCCAGGCCGTCGGCCACCGCTGTGCTGTTGTCGCCGGTGCGGACGTACTCCTCCCGGACCCGGGACAGCAGGAACACCTCGTAGTCCATCGACAGCCCGAACAGCACCGCGAACATCATCATCGGCAGCCAGGCAGGCACCGGGGTGGCGCTGTCGATGCCGACGAGCCCGCCGAGCCACCCACCGTCGGCGGCCACGGCCATGACACCGTACGCGGCGCCGATCGAGAGAATGTTCATGATCGCCGCCTTCAGGGCGACGGGGACCGAACGGAACACCGACATCAGCAGCAGGAACGACAGGACCACGACGCCGCCGATGAACAGGGGCAGCCGGGAGGCTGTCTGCTCGCTGTCGTCGATGAACGTCGCGGTGACCCCGCCGACCGACGCGGCGGCTCCGGTGGCCTCGACCGCGGGGGCAGCACGTCGTCGCGCAGCGTGTGGACGAGGTCCTCGGTGGCCTCGTCCTGCGGACCGGTCGTGGGGATCACCGAGATCACGGCGGCGTCGCCGGCCTCGTTCACGACGGGCGGCACCACCGCGGCGACGCCGGCGGTGTCCGCAAGGTCGGCGGCGATCGCGTCGGGCGCGTGTCGGGCGTCGCGTCGGCCAGGTCGACGGCGACGAGCAGCGGCCCGTTGGCGCCCGGGCCGTAGCTCTCGGCCACCAGGTCGTAGGCCCGCTTGCTGGTCAGGTCGTCGGTGCCGTTCCCGGCGTCGGGCATGCCGAAGCGGAGGCCCGTGGCCGGCACGGTAAGCAGGAGCAGCACGACCAGGGCGGTGAGCCCCGCGGCCAGCGGGTGGTGCTGCATCACTCGGCTCCATCGCCACGACAGCGTGCGCCGGCCTTCGACGTCGTGGCGGAACCAGGGCATCCGGAACCGGTCGATGTTGCGCCCGGCGAAGCCCAGCAGGGCTGGCAGCACGGTGATCGAGGCGAACACCACGGCGGTCACGGCCAGCGAGGTCGCGAGGGCGACGCCCCACAGGTAGCTGCGCCCCATCAGCAGGAGGCCAAAGATCGAGATCACAACCGTCGACCCGGCGAACACCACCGCACGGCCCGCCGTCTTGCCGGCCAGCTCGACCGCCTCGCGGGGCTCGTGGCCGTGGGCCAGGGCGCTGCGGTAGCGGGTGACGATGAACAGGGCGTAGTCGATGCCCACGCCGATGCCGATCATCGTGGCGATCTGCACCCCGAAGTCGGGGACGTCGACGAGGTTGGCGAGCAGCCACACGCCGCCCAGCGCCACGCCCAGGCCCAACCCGGCGACCACCAGGGGCAAGCCGGCAGCCAACGCCGAGCCGAACGCCACGAGGAGGATGACGAGGGCGGCGAGCAGCCCCACCGACTCGGAGCCGGCCTCACGCTGCTCGACCTTCTCGATCGGATAGCCGCCGAGCTCGATACGCAGCCCTTCGCCCGCGGCCTGGCCGGCGAGGTCCATCACGCGCTCGACCGACTCGGCGGGAGCTGCTGGCGCTGGCAAGTCGAACCGCACTTGCACCATCCCGGTGGAGCCGTTGGGGGCTATCGGGCCGGGCTCGGCGGCGACGACGTGGTCGACGCCGGCGATGTTCCGGGCGAGTCCGTCGATGCGGGCAGTGGTGTCCGGGGCTGTGACCCCGCCCGCGGCGGTGTACACGACGTCGACGGTGCCGCCGGCGAAGCGTGGGAAGCGCTCTTGCAGCAACGCCACGGCCTTGGCCGAGTCGCTGCCGGGCACGGTGAAGTCGGCCTTGTTGTCGCCGCCGGCGATGCCAGCCAGCACCGACGCGGCCACGAGCGCGGCGATCCACAGCGCCACGACCCGTCGCCGACGGTCGTGGCTCCAGCTCACGAGCCTGCGCAATGTCACGCCAACTCCCCCGCCTCGGGCACGGTGGCCGACGCGACGTGGCGCGCCAAGGTTCCTTCGTTCGTTTGCATGCGGCCGACGATCGGCCCGAGAAGTGAACAGGTCGTGAAGCGATCGTGGGGATGTTGAGCATTCGCGTCCCACGAGGGTGCACGGTCGCTTCGCAACGATTCCGTCCCGTCTCCACACGGTCTTCACAAGTCTCAGGGATCGTGGGCTCCGATCGCTCGACCGCGATCGGCACGGGGGGAAGTTGCGACACAACCGACGCCAAGATGGAGAGGTGTCGAAGACGGTGTTGGTGGTGGACGACGAACCCAAGATCGTCGAGGTCGTGGGGGACTACCTGCGCAGCGCCGGGTTCTCGGTGACCACCGCCGCCGACGGCGAAGACGCCGTCGCCTCGGCCCGGGCCCGACCGCCCGACCTGGTGGTGCTGGACCTGGGCCTGCCCGGTCTGGACGGCCTGGACGTGGCCCGCGAGCTGCGCCTTGCCTCACCGGTGCCGATCATCATGCTGACCGCGAGGCGGGAGGAGGCCGACCGGGTGCTGGGGTTGGAGTTGGGGGCAGACGACTACCTGGTCAAGCCGTTCAGCCCTCGGGAGCTGCTGGCCCGGGTGCGGGCCGTCCTGCGGCGCACCGAGGGCCCGCAGACGGAGCGGGATCGGTTCGTGGTGGGAGACGTCGCGGTCGACACCAGCCGCCGCCAGGTGACGGTGGGTGACCGCGTGGTCGAGTTGACCGCGACGGAGTTCGACCTGCTGGTGGCCTTGGCCCGTCAGCCAGGCCGGGTGTTCACGAGGGCCCAGCTGCTCGGCGCCACCCACGGCGTGGTGGTGGAGTCCTACGAACGGACCGTGGACGCGCACATCAAGAACATTCGCCGCAAGCTGGAGCCCGACCATCACCGTCCCCGCTACCTGCTGACTGTGCACGGTGTCGGCTATCGCTTCGCCGATGACTGATCGACCGCGGCCGTCCAACGCCCGACGGCGCTTCGGGCGGCGGATGTTGGTGGCCGCGGTCGCCGTCGTGGTGGCCTGGATGGTCGTTGCCGCCCTCATCACGGGTGCCGCCACAGGCACTTGGGGGGACCGTCCCGGTGGCCTGTTCGTGATCGGTGTGCTGCCCGTCGTCGCCGGCGCCGCCACTGTCGTGACCTACCGCCGCATCAGCCGTCCAGTCGGCGACCTGTTGGGCGCGGCCGAGCAGGTCGCCACCGGGGACTACCGGGTCGACGTGGAGGTCCGAGGCCCGCCCGAGCTACGCCAGCTCACCGTGACCTTCAACGAGATGGCGGCCCGCTTGGCCGCCAACGAGGAGCAGAGGCGGCGTTTCCTCGCAGACATCACCCACGAGTTGCGGAACCCGCTGGCCGTGCTGCAGAGCGAGATCGAGGCACAGCTTGACGGTGTCCATCCCCGTGACGATCACCACCTGGCGTCGCTTCTGGAGGAGACCCGGCGGCTGGGTCATCTGGTCGACGACCTTCACACGCTGGCGCTGGCCGAGACCGGTCGCCTGGTTCTCCAGCAGGAGGCGGTGGCGTTCGGCGACCTGGTGGACGAGGTGGCGGGACGGCACGAAGCGCAGGCTCAGCAGCGGGACGTCGCCCTTCGTGCCTCGATCGCTCCCGGCCTGCCCAAGGTGTGGGTGGACCCGGCCCGGGTCCGTCAGGTCCTGGACAACTTGTTGGCCAACGCCATCCGCCATACCCCGACGAGTGGGGACGTGCTCGTGGAGGTATCTACGATCTGCGCCGGCTCAGGCGACCGCCCCATGGTGCGGTGTCGAGTGACAGACGCCGGCCCAGGGTTCCCGGAGGACCAGCTGGACAAGGTGTTCGAGCGGTTCAAACGGGCGGGTGACTCCCGCGGCAGCGGTCTGGGGCTGTCGATCGCCCGGGACCTGGTCCGGGCGCACGGGGGCACGATCGACGCCGGCAACGATCCGACCACCGGCGGCGCATCGGTCAGCTTCACCCTGCCCACCTGAGACTGCTGCCGACGTGGGCAGAATGGCTGATGTGCAGCGGCCGTTCGCAGCCCTGCTCGGGAGGGTGACGCCATGATGCCCAGCACCTCATTCATACCGAAGCTGCCGCGCGAGGCGAACCAGCGATGACCGTCCATGGTGAGTACGTCCCGAGCGCGGCGGGGTGGGTCCGGGACCAGGTCGCCGCATACGAGAGCTCGGCCGGCCAGCTGGCCAACACGCTTCGGGACACGGGCCTGCCGGTGATCATCGTGACGATGCGGGGCAACAAGACCGGCAAGGTCCGCAAGATCGGCCTGATGCGGATCGTCCATGACGGTGAGTACGCCCTCGTGGCCTCGAAGGGTGGGGCGCCGGACAACCCCGTCTGGTACTACAACCTCAGGGCCAACCCGGACGAGGTCACCGTCCAGGACGGGCCCGAACCCATCGACGTGCGGGTGCGCCAGGTCACCGGCGACGAGCGCGCGGTCTGGTGGGCGCGTGCCGTCGCCGCCTATCCGCCTTACGCCGAGTACCAGAACAGGACCGACCGGGAGATCCCCGTTTTCGTGGCCACCGCCAAGGGTTAGCGCTCGCTGGAAGACAACGGGGCGAGAGCGTCTTGCGCCTCCCGATGTTCGGTGCCGCCACCAATCCGACCCAAGGAGAACTGCCCATGAGCATCCCGACGGGTATCGACCAGGCTGCACCGGTGATCGCGCACCACCAAATCGACATCAGAGCTCCGCTCGGGGTGGTGTGGGAACTTCACAGCGATGTCAACGACTGGCCGGCCTGGCACAGCGACATAACCGCCGCGCACGCGGAAGGAACCTTCGCGCCTGGCGCCTCGTTCGACTGGACGAGCTTCGGGTTCACCGTCACGTCGACGATCTACGACGTTGCCGATCGGTCCCGTGTGCTGTGGGGCGGCACGGCCGAGGGCATCACCGGCGTGCACGAGTGGTTGTTCGACGAGACATCTGATGGCGTCCATGTAACGACGAACGAATCGTTCGCGGGCGAGCCCGTCACGGCCGACCCCGCTGCGATGCAATCGATGCTCGATGCGTCGCTCACGTCCTGGCTCGCGCACCTGAAGGCTGCTGCAGAGTCAAAGGCCTGAACATCGGTCGGCAGCGAAGCATGACAAGTTGACCGCGCGCGACACGCGGCCTCGGCTCCTCACGGAGCCGAGGCCGCGTCGCCCGCGTGCGCCTAGTAGACGCTGAGACTCACGTCACTGGACCGAAGTAATGGTGAAGGAGGTGGTGCGAGATCTTCTTTCCCATCACCGATCCCTGCACGTCGCCTGTGCGGAAGTGGATCCCGGCCCAGACGCGTGCGTCGATGATCTCCTTGATCGCTTCGGTGAAGGTGTTGAATTCCCTGGTCGTGCCGGAGAAGGTGCTGAAGGTGCTGAACGAGACGTCCCTGTTGCCGAGAAGGCTCCGCAGCGTCGAGGTGACGGCCCCACTGATGCACGTGTGTCCCGATGGGTGCTCGGGGAACGGGGGGGTGGCGAACAGCGGCGTCCAGCCCGGGTCTGCCGCGGTCGCCGGGTTCCCATCGGTGTCCGCGAGACGGATCGCGGTGACCGGCCGCCAGGTGTTCCAGTAGTACTTGTCGTTCCAGCACCCGATCGCGCCGTCCGCCCCCGCCATATCGGCCATGGCGAACATACGCGCCGCCTCGGCGATGTCCAGGTCCTGGGTGTCGGCGAGCTGGCGGAAGATCTGGTTGAACAACGCTGCTCCGTTCCCCTGCCAGAACAGCGCCGCATCGGTCTGATCGTCGGTGCGGACCGTGCTCGTGAGCGAGCCGTACGCCTTGACCTCATTGAAGTCCTCCGCGTACGCAGCGCTGGTGAGTGCGTTCGGCCCGTCCGAGCGCAGTGCGGTCACGTCCGGGACGATGAACGGCTTCACGTTCCCGACCCACGGCGCAGGCTCGAAGACGAATGCGGGGGGCGTGCGCCGCCACTCGCCCGGGTCGAAGCCTTCAACGACGGAGAACGATGAGAACCGCCCGTCGTTGGTCCTGGCGAGGAGCATTGCGGTAGCGGCCGCCGCGCCCACTTCGATCCCTCCCGTTTCCGCAGGTCCGTCGGGGATTCCCTCCAACGTCGTGGCGAGTTTCCCATCGAGCGTCGCCTGCTGAGCCGGGAAGATGCCCACGAGCACGTCGTGTGCTGCCTGCGCGGCCGCGGCCGCGGACGAATCTTCGGGGTCGGCCGTCGCCGGAGCGCCCAGGTACGGCTCGTGGCCGCCCTCGATCGCGTTGACCGCGTCGTACACCGCGCCCTGCACCATGGCGAAGTGCAGGTACGCCACCGTAGGGCCTTGCGCGGCGGTGCCGATGATCGCGGCCTGCGCGTTGGCGTTCCATTCGACCACGACGTCCGCCGCTGGTGTCGCTGCAACCGCTCGGTCGACGAGCGGCGTCGCGATCGTCGCGACGATTGCCGCGACGGTCATCATCGCGGTGGCGGCCAGTTTCCCGTGTCTGCTGATCCGGCTCATCCGATCCTCCCTTTCCCGAGGGGCCGTTCGGACCCCCACCCCTGCTCCGTATGAGGTGCTGTGGCACCTGCGACTCCGTGTCCGAGCTCCATGGCTCCTCCTCCGGCGATGCGCCACCAGGACCGGTCGGCACCGGGCGGCCAGGCGAAGGTATGAAATTCGTGCTCGCCGGCTCTACGGTGGGAACCAGGCAACTGTGCGGGAGGGTGCCTTCTCTCCTGATGCCGTGCTGGACCCGCTTGACGCCGTTCGAGCGGTGACGGACAACGCTCGGTGATCGAAGCATTGGGGTGCATCGCCTTGGGGACCGACGTGGAGCGCGAGCTCGACGGGCTGCGACAGGAGGTCGCGGAGTTGCGTGCGTCTCGCCGACGACTCGCCCTAGCCAACGACGCCGACCGGCGCCGGATCGAGCGCGCCTTGCACGACGGCGTGCAACAGGAACTGGTCGGGCTCGCCGCCCATTTGGAGTTCGCGGCGGGATCCATGGACGCCGATCCCGCCGCGCTCGAAGTCGCTGCTCACGGAGATGGCCCACGATGTGCGGCAGGCGCTGCAGGACACGCGGACGCTCGCTGACCAGATCTACCCGCCACTGCTCGAAGCGGGAGGTTTGGGCGCGGCGTTGCGCTCGGCGGCGGCCAGCGCGAACGTACCGATCCGGATCGAGGTGGAAGCGGGAATGGCCTATCCGCCTGAGGTCGCGGGAGCCGTGTACTTCTGCTGTCTCGATGTGCTGGAGCGCGCTCGGCGCCCACACGCCCATGGCGGTGACGGTTCAGAGCGAGGCGCGAACTCTCACCTTCGAGATCGTCGTGGACCGCGACCTGGATCCGGAATGGCTCCGCCTGTGCGATCGCGTCGAGGCGCTGGGCGGACGACTGACGCTCCCCTCCGGACCCGGCAACGAGACCCGAATGACCGGATCTCTGCCGACGTCGGGATGACGCTACGCGCTGTCAGCGAGATAGACGAGCACGGCCTTCACGCGCTTGTGGACCAACGTCTCCCACGTGAGCCCGAGCTTGAGGAAGATCGAGTGGATCACCTTCTCGACCGACCTCTCGGCAAGGAAGAGCGCCTCCCCGATCGCCGCATTGCTCTTGCCCGAAGCCATCTCACGCAACACGTCGAGCTCGCGCGGCGTCAACCCACTGAGCGGCGACTCCTCGCCTCGGGCATTCTGCGCCACCAACGCGTCCACGACCTGCGAGTCGATCATCGAGCCGCCCTCCGCGACGGCGTGAATCGCCGACACGAGTTGGTCCAGATCCTGCACGCGCTCCTTCAGCAGGTACGCGCGACGGGCGCTGCCGTTCTTCAAGAGCGCGAGTGCGTACGTCGGGTTGGCGTACTGGCTGAGCACGACGACGCCGACCTCGGGATCCGTCTCGCGCAGCAGCTCCGCGGCTTCGATTCCCTCAGCGGCATCACCCGGGGGCATGCGGATGTCCGTGATGACGACGTCCGGCCGCTTCGCCTCCACCGCGGCCAACAGAGAGTCAAGGTCAGCGCACACGGCCGCGACCTCGAGTTCGGGCCGGGTCTCGAGCAGGCGGCGCACGCCTTCGCGCACGAGGAAGTGGTCCTCCGCGAGCACGAGCCGGATCGGCACTGACGAGAGGATAGGCGGTGACCGTCGTTCTGATCGTCGACGACAACGAGAAGAACAGGAGGCTCGCCCGAGACCTGCTGGGCGCCGCCGGGTTCCACACGCTCGAAGCGGCAACGGGAGCAGAGGGAATGGCGTTGGCGATCGAGCACGTTCCGGACGTGATCCTCATGGACCTGCGGCTCCCCGACATGGATGGCACGGTGGTTTCTCGGAAGCTCGCGGACCAGGAGCGGACGGCTCGAATTCCGGTGGTCGCCATGAGCGCAACTCCGCTGGAGGGGAGCGGCGACTGGCTCGAGGCTGCCGGCTTCGCGGGCTGGCTCGACAAGCCGATCCACCCGAGGACGTTTTCAGAGCAGCTCAGCCGCTTCCGCGCCAAGGCAAAGGAGTGACTCTCCCGCTATCACGCCGTGCCAGCACTCCTGCGATCGGCCTGCAGGCACGGTGGCCTTTCGACGGCGGCTCCACTTGAATTCTGCCTCTGGACGGATCTGGCTCACGGTGTGAACATTCCTCCGGCACGGATAGCGGAAGCGTGCCGGGGCGGAAGGGGGCTCAAGTGCGGAGGCTCTTGATCGGCAGCGCAGTCGGGCTCGTGGTCGTCCTGCTCGCGGGCTGCGGAGGCTCGGACACGAAGTCTGTCGAGAGCCTCCAACACCAAGCGGATCTCTGGTCCATCGACCAGATCGAGAAGGACTTTCACAAGGCGACGACGTTGAAGGACCTCGACCTCATGGTGGGCCTGTGGGCGCCGAACGCGACCCTGACCATCGGTTCCGGCCAGACCGCGACGGGGACGGACGAGATCCGCCGATACTGGCTGGAGAAGTCGGTCGCGTTCGAGGCGAGCAATTACTGGATCTCGGACCATCCCGCGTACAAAGTCGAGATCACGGTCAACGGCGACCGGGGCACGCTGCATTTCGAGTGCCACTACGTCGACGCCGTGACCGAAGAGATGGCGCTGGTCACGGTCGCCGATCTTGACGTTGCGCGGATCGATGGAGAGTGGCTGATCACCAACATGGTTGCAGGAACGACCGACCTAGCCGCCTGAGCCCGTGTTCGGATCCCGGGCAGCGAGGCGACGTCGAGGGACCGCCGCTGAGGAGCGGCAACCGCTCAGCCGGGGCGACGATCCGCTCGTCCGAGCGGTCGGCCGCCTGCCCGTCAAGGTCCGCACGAAGCTGCTGATCGCGTTCCTCGCCACGTCCGTGCTGCTGGTCGCAGTCGGCTTCCTCGGCCAACGTGTGCTCGGGCAGTCGAACGACCGGGTCGGGAGCCTCGGGGCCCTCCAGGAACGAGCCTTCGCCTACGGTCAGCTCCAACGAGACGCCTGGCACGTTCGCGCACTCCTCGCCGCGAACGTGGACGCCGCCATCTACGAGGTCTGGCCGGGCGGGTCGCCGATCGGACGAGAGAACAACGACCCCGCCGTGGACCTCCTCGTCGTGGACGCCGTCAGCCGGCTCGGCGCGGCGACCACCGCCGATCGACTCGGATTCACGCCGCCCGGCGAAGATCAGGACACGCTTCTGTCGATCCGCCGGAACGCGGACGACCTCTCGACGCTGATGGAGCGGGAGATCATCCCACTGCACGCGAGCGACGCGCCCGACAACGAGTTCGTGCCCTTCCGCTCAGAGGCCGAACGCCTCGCGAGCGACGGCACGCTGCTCGCCAGCGAGCTCGCCAATGGAACGCGGGAGAGGATCGACGGCCTCATCGCCCGGAATGACAGCTCCTACCAGAGCTCCCGGAACCTCTTCATCGGCGTCTCGGCGGCGGCGCTGGTTCTCGCGCTGCTGTTGGGGTTCGTCCTCTCGAGGTCGCTGATCGGGCCCATCCAACGGATCGACGCTCGGCTGGCTGCGATCGCGTCGGGTGACTTCTCCGGGCACGTCAACGTCGTGAACCGCGACGAGCTGGGTGCGCTGGGGACGAACGTGAACCAGATGAACGACGAGCTCAGGCGTCTGTACACGGAGCTCGAGGCGGCCAGCCAGCACAAGTCTGCCTTCCTGGCCAACATGTCCCACGAGTTGCGGACCCCGTTGAACGCGATCATCGGCTTCTCGCAGGTGCTGCGCGAGGAGATGTTCGGCGAGGTGAACGAGAAGCAGGCGGAATACCTGGACGACGTCCTGTCCTCTGCGAACCACCTGCTCTGGTTGATCAACGACGTGCTCGATCTGTCCAAGGTCGAGGCCGGGCAAGTCGAACTGGAGGTCGAGCCCTTCTCGATGCGTGACGCGCTCGAGCGCGGAACGGTCATGGTGCGGGAGCGGGCGATCAGCGATGGGGTCAGCATCGCGGTCGCAGCGGACCCGGACGCCGACGTCGTCGAAGGCGATCAGCGCCGGATCCGACAAGTGGTGTTCAACCTGCTCTCGAACGCCGTGAAGTTCACGCCAGAAGGCGGGACCGTCGACGTCACAGCCGCGCGCGTCGACGGCGAGGTGAGGGTCTCGGTCACCGACAGTGGCCCGGGCATCGCGCCCGAGGACCACGAGCGGATCTTCGACGAGTTCCAGCAGACCGAAGCCGGGATGGAGCAGCGCGAGGGGACGGGCCTCGGACTCGCCCTGTCGAAGCGCCTCGTCGAACTCCACGGCGGTCGGATCTGGGTCGTGAGCGAGGTCGGGAAGGGAAGCACGTTCGTCTTCGCGCTGCCCGTGCGCACGCTCTAGCCATGGCGGGCGAACGGATCCTCGTGGTCGAGGACAACGAGAAGAACATGAAGCTGTTCTGCGATGTCCTGCTCGCCGCGGGGTATCGGATGCTCGAGGCGACGACCGGCGGCGAGGCGGTCGAGCTGGCGACCGCGCACGCACCGGATCTCGTTGTCATGGACGTCCAGCTCCCGGACTTCGACGGCGTCGAAGCGCTTCGCCGGTTGCGTGCGGACGAGCGGACTGCCGCCATCCCGGTTCTCGCCGTGACCGCACAGGCGATGCGAGGGGATCGCGAGCGGTTTCTGGCCGCAGGCTTCGCCGGATACCTCTCGAAGCCAGTCAACATCCGCGAGCTCATCGGCAGCGTACGGCAGCAGTGCGATACAGGCGACGGATGAATGGGTAGTCGGTCATCGTCGTCGGCGGTGGTGGTACTCGCGACGGATGAAGGCCGGCGTGTGCGGCAGAAGCAGTTCTTGACGGTCGGCATCCATTGCAAAGAAGCTGCCGACGACGGTACCGGTGCAATTCTCCGAGCCGCACTCGCATGGCCACGACGCACCATCGAAGGCGTTGAGTCGGTAGTCGATCGTTATCTCCTCACCCCTTTCGATCGCTCGCCAAGCGAAGACCTTGACGCCGTGTCGCATGGCGTTGGGATCGCATGAATGGTTGAGGTAGCAGCCGGGCGGTTCGAGCACTGCGTAGTGGTCGAATCCGAGTTCGCAGAGGTGGATCGTCTCCCATTCGCTCGCTTCACCGAGGTCACTCTCGTGGAGGACTCGCGCGTGCCGGCGACGGAAGATGAACTCGCCTTCTTCGAACGATCGAAGCGCGTATACGCCGCGCCCCTTCGAGCCCGCCCCGCGGACCTCCACATCGCGGATCATCCATCTGAACCTAGGACTCGGGTCTGCTGCAGCAAGCCCGGCGTTCGGCGTTGACGGTCGTCTCTTGTCGACTTACGGTCGGTGACCCGACACGACACCAGAACGAAGGGGAGCGCAATGGCCAGCGTCGTTCTCGTCCACGGCGGATTCGTCGACGGCTCCGGCTGGGAGGGCGTCTACAAGATCCTGCGAAAGTCCGGCCATCCAGTGACCGTCGTGCAGAACCCGACGACCTCGCTCGCCGACGACGTGGCAGTTACGAAACGAGCGCTCGACCAGCAACCCGACCAAGCGGTGCTCGTCGGACATTCCTACGGCGGCGCGGTCATCACCGAGGCAGGCAACCATCCGAAGGTCGCGGCGCTGGTCTACATCGCAGCGTTCGCCCCCGACCGCGGTGAATCCGTGAACACACTGATCGCGGACCCGCCTCCCGGCGCACCCGTCCCGCCCATCCTGCCGCCACAGGAGGGTTACCTCTTCCTGGACAAGGACAAATTTCGCGGCGTCGTTCGCGGCGGACGTCAAACCGGACCTCTCCGCGTTCATGGCGGACTCCCAAGTGCCCTGGGGCGTCGACGCGCTCGGTGGTGCGATCACAGAGCCGGCGTGGCGGACCAAGCCGACTTGGTATCTCGTCGCGACCGAAGATCGGATGATCCCACCGGACGCGCAGCGCCTCATGTCCAAGCGAGCCAATGCCACGGTGGTCGAGACCGCTGCCAGTCACTCCGTCTACGTGTCGCAACCGGAAGCCGTGGCCACGCTGATAGTGACCGCCGCCAAAACGATCAGCTGAGCTACGGGGTCGCACGCGGCTTGCCCGTTCTGAGTAGCTCACCGCGCATTGACCTAATCAAGAGGAGCCCGGAACATGCCCATCGTCACCACGCAGGACGGCACGGAGATTTTCTACAAGGACTGGGGTAGCGGTCAGCCGATCGTGTTCCACCACGGATGGCCGCTCAGTTCCGACGACTGGGACGCCCAGATGATGTTCTTCAGTCTGCGCGGCTACCGCGTCGTTGCTCATGACCGTCGCGGCCACGGCCGCTCGACCCAGACCTCGGACGGCCACGACATGGACACATACGCCGCTGACGCTGCGGCCGTCGTGAGTCATCTCGACCTGCGCGACGCGGTACACATCGGCCACTCGACTGGAGGCGGCGAGGTCGCCCGGTATGTCGCCAAGCACGGGGGAGGTCGCGTAGCCAAGGCGGTTCTCGTCGGCGCGGTCCCGCCGCTGATGCTGAAGACCAAGACCAATCCCGGTGGCCTGCCGATCGAGGTGTTCGACAATTTCCGTGAAGGCACCGCCTTCAACCGGGCTCAGTTCTATCGCGACGTCGCGGCCGGACCCTTCTACGGTTTCAACCGTCCCGGCGCAACGGTGTCGGAGAGCGTCATCGACAACTGGTGGCGGCAAGGAATGATGGGCGGTGTCAAAGCCCACTACGAGGGCGTCAAAGCGTTCTCGGAAACCGACTTCACAGAGGACCTCCAAGCCATCGAGGTCCCGACGTTGGTGATGCACGGTGACGACGATCAGGTCGTACCCATCGCGGACTCGGCCGAACTATCGATCAAGCTGCTGAAGAACGGCACGCTCAAGGTGTATCCGGGCTATCCGCACGGCATGTGCACCACACACGCCGACATCATCAACCCCGACCTGCTGGCGTTCATACAGGGCTGACCGAAACGCCGAAACGGCGTACATCAGCCACACGCCGTGTAGCTAGCGAACGCCGAAACGGCGAACATCGGGAACGATGTCGGATTCGAGGCTCGACGGGCTCAGTAGTCGCCCTTGATCACGAAGTACGACCCGCGGATCGTCCCGGCCAGCTTCGATTTCTGTCTCGCGAACTTGAAGGAGCCGAGCTCGGCCGGGACCTCCATCCCTTCGGAGAGCTTGAACCCGACTGCTCGCTTCTTCGGATCGTCGAGCGTGTACAGAACGTTGATCGAGAGCCCGCTCTCGTAGAACACGTAGGTCCATCGAATGTTCTCGACCTGGAAGGTCGTCGCCTCGAGTGGGCGCGAAGCGATGACGATGTCGCGCTCCTCCTTGAGAACGCGGTGCACCAAGTCGATGGCCTTCTTCGCCTGGGGGGCCGGTTCGACCGTGAAGTCGTGGTCGTACTTGTTCTTGAAGTAGCGAGCCTCGTTCGCCCGCAGGCCAGCCAGCGCGGTCGCCACCGGCGACGACTCCAGGCCGACGGTGGAGACGTTGACGAAGTCCACTACGTAGCTCATATCGCGCTCCCCGGTCGCCGGACCGCAAACTATCCCCGACGGAGCGATGGATGTCTGCGGTGCAACGGCGCTGCGCGCGCAAGCTGGCCCGTCAGCCGTTGACCGCGTCGGTGCCCGGCGACTCGGCGACATCGACGGTCCCCACAGCGTCGTTGCACTTGGCGGCGACGCTCGTCGAGAACGTGGGGCCGGAAGCGACGGTGATCAGTCGAACCCCGAAACGGCGTGCGTTAGCCACACGCCGTGTAGCTACTGAACGCCAGAACGCGGGGTACTCGCGATGCCGCGCCCCCATGCAGGCGCATGTCGCCGCGTAGTCATCGCTTCACTTTGCCTGGTGCCGACGATCGTCGACGGGCAGGGCCACGGTCGCCCTCGTCACGGGCCGCTTCGCCTTCGGCTTCCGCGCACCCTCCGGCACTGGCTTCGACGGTGTCAGGATCACCCCGGGAGGTTGACCGGCCCCAGGCGCGATGGGTCGCAAGGAGGAGCCGCTCGGCGAGAGCGACGCCAAGGACCGCGAGTGCGATTGCGGCTACCACGTCTGACGTCCAATGCACGCCGAGCCACACTCGGCTGATGGCGACCATGACCACCAGCGTCCACACCGCGACGGCGACCGACCACCACAGCAGGCGGCGGGTGGTGTACAGCGCAGCAACGAGGGGGAGCATCCCCCAGCTGGCCGCCGTGGCCAGCGGGTGACCGCTCGGGAACGAGTAGCCGGTACCGACCACCAGGCGATTGCCGTCGGGCCGGTCGCGATGCACGAGTTCCTTCAGTCCGAACTCCGTCAGTGGGCGGGCGAACGCGATGACGACGATGGCGATCGCCAACGGGCGACAACGACGCCAGCTCAACGCGGCCGCCGCCAGCGAGACGGCGAACACCACATACGTCGAGCCGAAGAACGACACCCGGCGGAAGAAGTTGTTCAGCGCTTCGGTCCTGTGGTCGACGAGCCAGTTGGTGATCGGTTCGTCCCAGAAGAGCCACCCCTCGATCGCGCCGATGGCGAGGGCGACGAAGAGGACTGCGGCAGTCGGCAGGATCCACCAGTGCGCGGCATGCACCCGCTTCACAGTCATCGGCGGGTTGAGGTGGAGATTGCTCATCACTCGCCGATCAGCCCGTCACGTAGTTGAAGATGGTCCGAGGCATGTCCACGGTGCGGCTGATGGTGGCGACGACAGGGTTGGTGCTGTGCTCGGGATGATTGGGAGCCAACGCGGCGGTGTACCAGATCTGTTCGATCGTGGGTGGGCCGGTGGCAACCTGCTCCAACACTGAGGGGTTCTCGCCGTTGGACGCCTGGTACGACGCCGCGATGCTGGACGCCCGCCCGACTCCGCCGCCGCAGTGAGCGAACACCAGGCCGTTGTTCGACCGCATCAGGTCGAGGAACCGGCGCGTCTGTGACGGCGTCGGCGCCCGGCCGTCGACCACCGGCAACGACGCGTACCGGATACCGAGTGCGGCCAGTTGCTCCTCGTCGTCGGTACGCGGCCCGGTGTCGGTCCCGGGACGTAAGTCGATCACGAGGGTGACGCCTTTGGCCGCGAGGGCTCGGTAGTCCTGCTCTGATGGTTGGCCGCCGACCAGGAGTCGGTCGTCGACCAGCCTGAGGTTCGGGATACCTGGCCAGCTGTCGTCGTGCAGTCGGGGATCCTTGTCCGCAGCTCGGGCCGCCACTCCGACCAGCAGGATGACAGCGTTCACGACCACGAAGAGGCCCACCCACGCCACGGACACACGGACCGCGTACCGTGCCGCGCGCGGCCAACGGGTTCTCGAGCGCAGGGTCGTTGCTGCCATGCCGGCTACCGATCGGGCTCGGTCAACGAGATGACCTCGAGCTGGAGGTGGTCGATCGCCCAGTCCTCGAGGCAGCCGCGGAACTGTCGCCGGTTCGATGAATCCAACGCCGGCGACAGGGTGCCGCGAAAATGGCCGTTCCCCTCGGACTGCATCGCGCCGTCGAGGTCGGTGTTGACGCGCAGACGGCAGGCGAGCACCAAGGCGTTCACCATCTCGTCGAGGGTTTGGTCCGGTTCACCAAGGTGGGTGCTTGCGGCGACGACCAGTTCGAGCTTCGAGCCGGGATCCACGGGCTGATGCGTCGTCAGGGTCGCGCTCCGCAACGAGAGCACGCCGACGACACCAATGAGGACACCGATGGTGGCGAGGGCGATGCGCGTTGGGTTCATGACTCGCTCCCTCGCCGCACGAGCTCGCGGATCTGTGCGTCATCGACGCCGGGGACGTCCTGGGCCAGCACCGTCACATCGTCGACCCTCCGCGACCCGACCAGGTACCAGGTCTCCATCGGGCCCTTCCCCTTGACGTCGATCGTTCCTCGTCGCCTGCAGACGAACTCATCCTTCAACAACTCGTACGTCGCGCGCGTGATCTGGATCTCGCCGGGCGTGCCGTGGGACTCCATCCGACTCGCCGTGTTCACGGCGTCACCCCAAAGATCGTAGAGAAAGCGCTTCCTGCCGATCACGCCGGCTACAACCGGCCCAGAGTTGATGCCGATCCTCAGCTCGAGACCGAGCTGGCCGGCCGAGGTCGCAAGTACGTCGCGCATTTGCAGCGACAAGAGCGCTGCCCTTCACGCGTGATCCCGGCACGGATGAGGCACGCCCGCAGCCGCCATGTAGCAATCGCCGATCGTCTTGATCTTCTCGAGCCCGTGCCGCTCCACGAGCATGTCGAAACGCGAGAAGAGCTGATCAAGGATGCCGACTGTCTGGGCGGGCGCGATGCGCTGCGCTAGCGGGGTGAAGTCCACGACGTCGGCGAAGACGATGGACGCCGCGGCGAGGTCGTCCGCGATGGTGTCAGGGGCGGCCTTCAATCGATCGGCGATCGGGCGCGGCAGGATGTTCAGAAGGAGAGCTTCAGCCTTTTCCTGCTCGGCTCGGAGTTCTGTAAGCGCCGCGTTGCGCTGGTGGGCGAACAGAGCGAGGAGCGTGAAGGCGACGCTGGCAGTACCGATGATGTTCAGGGCCAGCATCGTGCTCGTGAAAGGAACCGGGAGATCCGCATCCGGGAACCACACCTCGCCCGCGACGCCCGTGAGCACGAACACCACGAGGAACGCGCCGAACCAGCGGACAGCCTGCCGCACCTCGAGGAATACGACAGCTCCGAGGGGAGCCAGGATCCCCCACAACCCGACCCCTCCGGAAGGCAGGAACCCGCCAACGAGCATCTGCCCCGTGGTCGTGGTCAACAGAATGTCGAGAAGCTGCGTGACCAGCAGAGGCTGGAAGCGTCGGGTTCGCGCGAAGACCACCAACGAGCCGAGCGAGACGGCGAAGTAGACGTACGGAACGACGCCAACAGGTGAGCCGAAACCGAGGTAGAGACTGCCCCACACGACAGAAACGGGCAGGATCAGGATGGCAAGCAAGACGAGGAGCGCCTTCTTCTGCCGCAGTTCCTCGTCGTCCCGGGCGTCGGCCCCGATCCGAGCAAGCAACGCCGCGCCGTTCGCGATCCAGCCGCCCCTCGGTCGGGGTGGGTGCCTAGACGAGGCCGTCGTGGCCTCGTTCACGAGCGACGGCGAGTCCATCCGGCCCCAGCGCCGCTCGGGTCGGTGCCAGCTTGGTCACGGACGTCCGCCGCGGCGCAATAGCTGACGGATCTGGTAATCGTCGGCACCGGGTACCTCCTGGGCCAACACCGTGACGTCATCGAGGAGAAGCCCACCCGACGGGTAGCTGATCGGATACAAGTGGCGCGCGAGGCGCTGGTCGCCGACGGGCGAGGAGGTCTTCGAGGCGACGCGGTCGACGAGCCAAGCGATCCCCGACAGGAGCACGCCCCCGCCGACGAGGAAGGTGATGAAGACGTTGAAGTGTCCCGTCGACTCGCGCATCCACGCGAACCGGTCACGTGAGGGCCGGGTCTCGTGGAGGATCTGCAGGACCGCCGGGTCGTCGCGCTTGGAGGTGTGCTCGAGACGGGCAAGGCGACGCAGCACGAGTCCGGTCGCGAGGGCGACCTCGGCGATGAGGAAGATGAGCCCGAAGAACAGCGCTCGGTTCCACTCCCAGCGGTTCAGCGACAGGACCATGTACATGGCGCTCGCCGCGAGCGTGGCGATACCCGCGAGCCAGACGATGATCTTCACGACGCCGTCTCCTTCTCCTCGATGGTGACTCGGCCGACATCGCCGTCGACGCGAACGATCGCGCCGTCCGGAAGCTCGCGGGTGGCGCCCGCGTAGCCGACCACCGTCGGCACACCCGCTTCACGGGCGAGGATGGCGAGGTGGGAGAGCACCGAACCCGTCTCGGACACGATGCCCTTCAGGCGCGGGAGTAGAGGCCCGAGTCCGGGCGTCAGCGTCGTGGTGACGAGGACGGAGCCGCTGGGCGGATCGGCGGCGTCGTAGGTGACCGGGCCGCGGCCCGAACCGCCACCGGCGCCGGTGCCGCCGCCGACTTCGCTGGCACATTGCGCCCGAATCGGCCGGCCCAGATCGGACAGCTGGAACCAGGCGGGAAGGGGCGCACCGAAGTCGTGCTCGTGGGTCGACACGAGGGCGGGAACCACGACGGCGCGCTTGGTCGCGACCGCCTCGACGTGGTCGAGCGTCATGTGGCGGATGAGCTCCGGTTCGGGGAGCTCGCCGGATGCGGTCAGGCGCACGCCTAGCTCCCATGCCGCGCGACCCGACAGCTCTTGCACCCAGCGGACCCGGAGTCGCAGCGCCTCGCGGAGGATGCCGTTGTCGCTGCAGCGAAGGCAGGCCGGCGACGCCGGCATGTGGACGGTGACGGCCTCGGCGGGAAGCTCGGGCGCCGGTGCCACCCGGGGAGCCGTGAGCGCGAGGACCGCCGGACTGCGCGCCAGGATCTCCTTGTCGTCGAGGCCGTCCTCCCTTGCCTCGGCCAGCACCCGCAGCGCCACCGACGCGCCGGTCATCCGGTTGCCGCCGGTGTCGGTGAGCATGCCGATGAGGATCTCGTGGCCGTGAAGCGCACGCAGGATGGCACGGCTGCGATGCAGCAGGGCGATCAGCTGGCGGCTCGTCAGGTCACCCAACGGCGGAACATCCTCCAGATCGGCGTCCGTGCGGTCGAGGAGGTTCTCGGCTAAGGGGGGCAGCGCCGCACGCAGCCGGCCCACCGTCCAGGCGCCCCGCAGCCGGCGAACGGCGGGGATCGGGTTGAGCTTGTGGAGCACTCCCGTCTTCGGCTTGATCTCACCGGCGAGGCGTAGATCGATGGCCACGTGCCCCTCGACGCAGACGACGACGCCGCTGGCAGCGACCTGCGCCTCGGTGGCCGAACCCGCGAGCACCACCGCCTCTCGCACTGCGTCGCGCAGCGGGGGAACCCACAGATCCTGTTCCAGTTCGGTGAGGGGTGACGGGAACGTTTCGGCGATCGGGCCCGGGCCGTAGATCGGTCCTCTCGGAACCCCGCGGATCTCGGTGGTTACAGGGCGCGACTGCAGCAACCACAGCTTCTTGTCTGTTGCGATGGCCCATTCGACGTCCTGCGGCCCGCCGAACACCGACGCAACCGTGGCCGAGAGGTCCACCAGCCTTCGGAGGTCAGCCGCGTCGAGCGACGGGCCATCGTCAGGCGAGAACTCCAAGACCTTGGCGTTCGACGCGTCGAGCACGTACCGGGACCCGTTGACCAGGCCGCTCACCAATGGCTCAGGGCCTCCCCGCACCGCGCTCACCACGCGCCGATCGGTGCGACCCGTCACCGGATCGACGCCGAACATCACGCCGCCGAACGCCGGCTCGATCAAGGGCTGGACGAGCACGCCGATCGGTTGCTCGGCAGCGCCGGCTTGCTTCCGGGAGTTCAACACCACCGACACAGCGTCCACGAACGTGTCGAACCCACGGATTCCGATGACCGAGTCGAACTGACCAGCCATCGAAGACGTCGCCAGGTCTTCGACCACTGACGAGCTACGAGCCACGAGCGCCGTGCGGTCGCCACCCGCCTGCTGGAATGCCTCCTGCACGGCCGCATGCGTGGCGATTTCGGCGCCCGCGTCGATGGCGTCCGAGAACCCGGTCGTGAGGACGACGCCCGGCAGGGATGCCAGTCCGGCGGTACGACCGCGCGCAAGCGCCGCCGCCTTGCCACCAGTCAACGCTGGATCGAGCGCCGCTGCGTCGTCGAGCGCGACGAGCAACGGTCGTCGGTCGCCCCCCGTGACGAGTGGTGCGGTTCGGAGATCCCCGTCGCTCATGGCGTTCCTACTTACTCCGATCATGCCCCGTTTACCAGGACGTAACGATGTCATCTTTTGGAGGGCTGTCCTCCTACCAACCCTCGCCGCCGGATGGGCGTAGGGGTAGCACTACCGCGAACCTGGTGTCGCCGGGCTCCGACTCGAGGCGGATGTCACCGCCATGGCGACCAACGACGATCCTCCAGACGATGTCGAGCCCGAGGCCGGTGCCTTTGCTGATGTCCTTGGTCGTGAAGAACGGCTCGAATACGCGACTCCGGATCTCCGCTGGGACCCCGGGACCGGTGTCGCCGATTTCGACCACGAGACGTTCATCCTCGACGCTCGTGCGCACCGTGATGGTGCCCTCCCCGCCCATGGCGTCGATGGCGTTGTCGATGAGGTTGGTCCAGACCTGGTTGAGCTCGCCCGGGTAGGCGACCATCCGTGGGAGGCCACGGTCGTACTCGCGGACCACGCTGACGCCGTCGCCGAGCTTGTGGCTGAGCATCGTCAGCGTGGCGTCGAGCCCTTCGTGCACGTCGAAGGTCTGCAGCGGCGCCCGATCCATCTGCGTGTACTGCCGTGCCGAGGCGAGCAATCCAGAGATGCGTTCGGCGCCGTCGGTGATCTCGTCGAGCAGGTTGTCGGACTCGATCGCTCTCACGGGATAGGACAGGCCGTACTCGAGGTGCGGCGGTGGCGTCACCTTCATCAGTTCCTCGAGCCAGTCCACGCCGAGGCCGGCGGCCACCAGCGTCGCGGCGACGTCCCACTCAGTGACGATCCCGTGGTCAGCCAGCCACTCGGCCACCTCGTCCTCTAGATCGGAGGCTTCGATCGGCGACAGGCTCGGCGCGTGCCGGCGACTCGCCAGCGCACGGGCCGCCAAGTCGGCGACCGCCTCGAGCTGGTCGCCTGGGAGCTGGGCCTGAACGAGCACGCCGAGCTTCTCGCGCATCTCGGCGAGCATCTCCCGAAGTCGTGCGCTGGCGCTCATGACGGCGGCGACAGGGTTGTTCAGCTCGTGTGTCAGGCCGGCCGTGACCGTACCGAGAGCGACCAGCCGCTCGTGCCTCTCGACCGTGTCCCGGGTGCTCATGCCCTGCGTGGTGAACCCAACAAGGAGGTGCGCCGCCATCGGGTACCACCGCCTGAACGCCTCGCCGAACTCGGCCGCCGGAAGCTCGAACAACCGGCAGTCCTCCACGGCGCGAGCCGTCGCCGGGTAGAGCTGAGGTACGCCCTGCCCGGCGGAGCTGAAGTCGAACGCCCCGGTGTACGAGCCGCGGGTGTTGCTGCGATGGACCTCGAGCTCGCCGCCCTGCACCCGCCGGGACAGCGCAAGCATCCCAGAGAGGAGCACGAGGAAGCAGGACGCCGGTCCGCCTTCGGGGTGGATGATCGCGCCGGCCGGGTATTCGACGACCCGACCGCGCGCCGCCAGCCAACCCAGTTGGTCCTCGTTCAACGCCTCGAACAGGAAGAGGGTTCGCAGCTCGTCCGTTGACAACCGTTCGGGCCCGCTCACTGACGCTCCAGATAGCCGTGGATGAGCTGGATCGCCATGGCGCCTTCGCCGACGGCCGAGGCGACCCGCTTCACCGAGTGGGCACGAACGTCGCCCGCGGCGAAGACACCGGGCACGCTCGCCTCGAGAAAGTACGGATCCCGGTCGAGGTGCCAGCCGCGGGGTCGGCGTCCTTCCGCAAGGTCGGAACCGGTGAGCACGAAGCCCCTCGCGTCACGTGCGACCACCCCGTCGAGCCAGTCTGTCCGGGGGGCGGCGCCGATGAACACGAACAGGTAGCCCGCCTTGACCGTCTCCGACGTCCCGCGAGCCCGGTTGCACAGGGTCAATGCTTCGAGATGTTCGACGCCATCCACGCCGATGACCTCGGTGTCGAGTCGAACGTCGATGTTCGGGATATCGGCGATCTGACGAACGAGGTAGTGCGACATCGACTTCTGCAGACTGCTCGCCCGGACCAGCATGGTGACGCGCCGGGCGTGTCGTGCGAGGTACACGGCCGCCTGGCCGGCCGAGTTGGCCCCACCGACGATGTAGACGTCATCGCCTGCGCACGCGGGGGCCTCGGTGATCGCCGAGCCGTAGAAGACGCCCCGACCCGCCAACACGTCGGCACCGGGAACGTCGAGCTTGCTGTACGAGACCCCCGTCGCCAGCAGCACGGTGTGGGCGACGACCTCACCGCCGTCGTCGAAGCGAACGGCTCGTGACGCGGGTCGGACGTCGAGGCCAACGACGTCGCGCGTCGTCAGGACCTCGGCGCCGAACTTGTGAGCCTGCCGGCGGGCGCGGTCGGTGAGCTGGGCTCCGCTGACCCCGTCAGGGAAGCCGAGATAGTTCTCGATCCGCGAGCTCTGGCCGGCCTGCCCGCCCGTGGCCCGCCGTTCGACCAGCACGGTCCGCAGGCCCTCCGACGCGGCATACACGGCGGCACCGAGCCCGGCCGGCCCCCCGCCGGCGATCACGACGTCGTAGAAATCGACGGTGGGCGTCGTCGAGAGACCTACTCGGGCCGCCAGATCGCCGATGCTGGGAGCGACGATATGGTCGCCCTCGGGGGTCACCACGAGGGGCACCGCCGTGGCGTCCACCCCCGCCGCCGACAGGAGCGCCTGGCCCTCGGGCTCGTCGCTCGTGAGCCAGCGGTACGGAACCGAGTTGGCGGCCAAGAAGTCGCGGACTTCGAACGAGTGGGCCGACCAGCGGTGGCCGACGACCTGCGCCCGGCTGACCGGCTCCTCGTCATTGGCTTGCCACAGCTCGATCAGCGCGTCGATGACGGGGTAGAGCTTCTCCTCCGGTGGATCCCACGGCTTGAGCAGGTAGTGGTCGAGGTCGACGACGTTGATGGCCTGGATGGCCGCATCAGTGTCTGCGTACGCGGTCAGTAGGGCGCGCCGGGCGCGGGGGAAGACGTCCATCGCCTCTTCCAGAAACTCGAGACCGCTCATCACAGGCATCCGGTGGTCGGCGAGCAGTACCGCCACCACATCGCCTCGAAGCTTCAGCTCGCGCAGCGTCTCGAGCGCCAACGGGCCGGACTCAGCACGTATGACGCGGTACGAAGCCCCGTAGTGGCGACGGAGATCTCGAGCGACGGCTCGTGACACGCCCTGGTCGTCGTCCACTGTGAGCAGGATCGGCTTCCGGTCGGCGACATGGTTGGTGTCCTGGGTCATGTGCCATCAACGCTAACGAGGCACGACGCGACTCGTTGACCGAGAACTCGCTCGATCCCCATGAGGTTCACGGTCCGGTTCTCGACCGCTGGTTCAGCGGGACTTCAAACGGTAGGACAGGTGCGTTACGCCGTTACCCTCGATGACACGAGGGCCTCCGAGTTCGGTCGGTGTCCCGAGCTCGGCGAAGAAGGAGATGCCCTCACCCAAGAGCACGGGGACCAAGTCGATCGCTACTTCGTCGACGAGCCCAGCCCTGATGCACTGCTGGACCACATCCGCGCCGCTGACACCGACGATCCCGTCACCTGCGGCGGCCCTCGCCTGGGACACTGCACTCTCGATGCCTTCGGTGACGAAGGTAAACGGCGCGTCGTCCCAGCCGTCGGGCGGACGGTGGGTCACGACGAAGACCGGAACGGCCAACGGGTGAGCCCCGCCCCATCCCCCTGCGATGTCGAACGTGCGCCTCCCGACAAGGACGGTCCTCAGGTTCTTGCCGACGTCCTGGAGTAGCGCGGTGCTCGCGTCGTTCGGATGGGCGTACCACCCGAACAAGCGGTCGATCCCGTCAGCGGGGTCGGCGATGAAGCCGTCCAGCGACATCGACATGTTGGCGATGACCGTGGCCATGGGTGCTTGATCCCTTCCTTCGAAGCGGCGATCCCATTGCCGTCCCTCGCGGCTGTTCTGCTTTGGACGAGAGAACATAGGCTATACTAAAGGTAGTAGGTGTCAACCCGTATATCTTAGGTATCACGGGCTTGTCGGTTCTTCCGCTGCTGGTCGAGCTCGTCGACAGTCGCCCGGCGCGTTTGCGTCGACCGTCTGTGCGCCGGCCGCCGCCTCGTAGTGTCGGGTTGTGCGGGCTCCTGTCGAACAGGTCATCCAGACCGCGTCGAAGGTTCTCGAGGGCGAGTTCACGGCTCGCGAGGCGATCACGATTCTCGCGACCTTGACACGCGAAGCTGTGCCTGCGGCTCGCGAGCTACGAGCGAACGATCCTGAGCGGGCCGACACGTACAAGGAGTTGATCTTGGTCATCGGCCGGGAACTGCGTGGTCGCGCGAACGAGAGCGCTGATGCTCGACATCTCGGTGCGGTGATCGAGGACCTCGCCACGGTGCTGCGCGCCCTGGAGTGACACGGCGCTTGTGTGCGCGGACCCACGAGCGGCGGAGCGCGGCCGCACGGCGCCGAAGCGCCGAACCTTCAAGCCCTCGCCGACGAGACTCGGCGGTCGAGGTGTGCGCTCAGCTCCACGATGAGCTCTTGGGCATCGACGCGGGCACCATCGATGAAGCTCGACTTGCGCCGGCGAAGGAAGGGGCTGCCGATCAGGTACATCCCGGGCGAATCGACGACGCCTCCGTCGTGCCGGACCATTCCCTTCGGATCGAGGACGTCGACATCGAGCCAGGAGTAGTCGGGGCGGTACCCGGTCGCCCAGATGATGGTCTCGATCCCACCCCGCGTGAGGTCCAAGCCGAGCGGCGGTGAGGCTTCCACGGTGGTCGGTGCGTACCGGTGAGGCGGTGGTACCGAGTCGTCGAGCCCATTGGCGATCGCCCACTCGTCGATCGTGTCGAGCAGCCGACCGAGCTTGAGGTCCGCGAGCTCGCACTTGTTGCGCAACGATCCAGAGAACTGTGCACGGCCTTCGTTGATGCCGGCGAGTCGACCGACCAGCTTGACGCCGATGGCAGTGAGCGCGTTGAGGTCGAACGTCGCCCGTTCAGGCGAGCCTGCGAGTTGCATGGACGGCACGCGGCGCGCACGCACGATGTCGTCGACCTCGTCATAACGCTCGTCGAGCACACCGGCCGCCTCCATCCACCATTGGATGTCCCGGCCTCGGTACACGCGAGGCCCCCGCACATGCTCGCCCACGGCCAAGGTGACCTCACGGCCAGAGTGCCTGATCTCGTGAGCGATCTGCACGCCCGTCGCCGATGCGCCGATCACCAACACGCCGCCGCCGCCCAACTGCTCCGCGTTGCGGTATCCCATCGACGTGAGCGTCGTCACCGACGACGGCACAGCCTCCGCGAACACGGCACACGCGGCACGTTGAAGGCCCCCGTAGCAAGGACGACGGTCTCGCACCGCCACTCGCCTTGATCTGTGATCACACGGTAGCCACCGTCATCACCACGGCGCACCGACGTCACCGTCGTGCCGGACTGCACGGGTGCCGCGATCGCCTTGGCGTAGTCGGTGATGAAGTCGACTACCTCGGGCATCGTCATGAAGCCGTCGGGATCACCGCCGTCGTAGGCGTAACCGGGAAGGCGGCACTGCCAGTTCGGCGTGAGTAGCCGGAGCGAATCCCACCGCTCGGTCAGCCACGAGTTGGCGACCTCGCTCCGCTCGAGCACTACATGGTCGATCGAGCGGTCGGAGAGGCACCGGCTCATCGCGAGCCCACCGTGCCCCGCTCCTATGACGACCGTCGTCGTACGCATTGAGTTCCCGACCCCAGCCCGCCCGCGATGCAGCGGTCGGTCAGACGACCTCGACGCTGACGTTCGTGGGGTTCGTGATGATGTCGTAGACGGCCGAACGCTTCTGTGATTGCGCAACCAGTGCCTTGATCTCATCGGGCGACGCATCGGCATCGATGTCGTAGGTCACCTTGATGTCGCTGAAGCCGTTGCGAACGTCGCTGTCCATGCCGAGGATGCCGCGCACATCCATCGCGCCCTCGACCGTCGCCGAAACCTTCTTGAGCTGGATCTCGCGGTTTTGCGCGACCGCTGCCACGCCCGCGGTCAAGCAGCCGGCGAGGGCGACCAGCACATATTCGACGGGGGTCGCACCGTTGTCCTCCGAGGCAAAGACCTCGGGGTGATCGACGTCGAACGTGTACCGGGTGCGGTGTTTCTGCTCCTCGCCGAGGCCGAAGAAGCCTTCGACGGTCGAGTTGCTGTAGGTGCCGTTCTGCCACTCACAGGTCGCTCGCCAGTTGAATGTGGCCGCCTCAGGCGCATCGGTCAGCGCCTCGCGGGCGCCGAGGAGCGCAGCGACGTTGACGCCGTTGTTGACTGGTGTATCTGTAGCGGTCATCTGGTCCGGCTCCCTTGCTCGGTTCCCGCGGGTGAATCTCCGCGGCGGTCCGGCACCGCCCCAGGGGGGTCAAGATCGATCCCAAGTTTTGACTGAGGCCCGCGCCGGATCGACTCCACGTACTTCCACACCAAGCTACTCCTCGAGGAAGGGCCTTGGAAAGACGCGTCCGTCACACCTGTGCGGCGCCCGGGCCGTCTACTCCGTCGTCGCCCTCCCCCACCGCACGGCCGAACGTGACCGCGGAACGGACCGGCTCAGGCGTCGAGGTGGCCAGCTGGTGGTCCGGGAGTACCCCAAGCGCGTCATTCACGGTGGAGAACGCGAGACGCAACGCCACAAAGTTCGTGATGGCGAAGATCTGCGCGTCGTCGAAGCCGACCTCGCGCAAGGCCTCGACATCCTCGGAAGCGATCGCGTTCGGGTCGGCAACGACTCGTCGAGCCCACTTGGCCAGAGCCCGCTCGGCCGGATCGAGGTCCTCGTCGTCGCCGCGAATGACACCCGCGGCCACCTCGGAGCCCACGCTCTCGGCGAGCTTCTTGCCCCACGACAACGAGCAGTACGAGTCGCCCAACGTCGAGACAGCGGCTGTCACCAGCACACACCGCTGCCGGAACGTGAGCGAGGCCGCGCTGACCGCTTGGCCCATGAGGTCGGACACACCATCAAGCGCGGCCGGCAAGTGGGCCCAGAGCCGCGACAGGTTCATCACGTAGCCAGTGCCCTCTACGTCATCGTCGAACAAGCGCCGCTGCTCGGGCGTGGGCGCCGCAGCCGCGAGGAAGCCGGCGTCGGACCGCTCGGCTCCGACGATCGCGCCATCTCTGCGGCCGGCGACGGACCGCGTGACCGGCTTGCGGGCGATGAAGCCCACTACGGCGATCGGCGCTCGCAGCGGAAGCCCGTCGCGAACCCGCTCCCGAGCCACATCCACGGCCGCCCGAACGAAGGACGCTTCGCCCACCTCCGCGATGGCCTCGAACGCCGGACCGGTACATGCCAGCGCGCGCGCGTACGCCTCCGGGTCCGCGAACTCCCACACGAAGGGAACGTCGAAGCGCTCGACCTCGGTGAAGCCGCCGCCCTCGAGGAATGCTTCGCCGACGCCCGGCCGGCCCAGCGCCACCATGGCCGCCTGGTTCTGGACCTTCGGCGCCGCGGCCAGGGCCAGAGGCGCCAGCGCCCATGCCCCAGGTGAGACCTTGATGTGGCCCCACACCGTCAGCCCGAAGCTGCCGCCGGGGACCAGAACGCGGTGCACCTCGGCCACCGCTGCGGGGGTTGTGCCCCAGATGCCGCGAAAGCTCGTGACGACGTCGAAGGCCCCGTCGCCCCACGGCAAGGCGTTCATGTCACCCACCCTGAGGTCGGCGCCCGGATTTCGATCCTGAGCAACCGCGACGAGGCGCACAGACGCGTCAATCCCAGCGCAACTCGCGCCGCGAAGACGAGCCAGTTCGATGGCCAGGCCCGCCCCGCAGGCGACATCGAGCAGCCGGTCACCATCGCCCACGCGAAGGCGTTGTTGCATCGCGACGTACTCCCGGCAGTTGGCCGGTTCGCTGAGCGTCGCGAATTCGACCGCCTCCCGGCCCCACCCGTCGTCGACGCTCCGCCAACCGTCCTCAACCTGGCGGGGGACGACCGACTCGGTCATCGTCGCACCTGCGCCCACTCGAGGAAGTCCACTCCGACACACGATACGACGCCCGCTGGCGCGTACGCCGACGACCGCTGGAGGCCGCCACGTATCGCATCGGGTACGGGCTCGGGTTGGTGGACAACTCGCATGCCCCGACGAAGAATGGCGCTGTGACCTCGACGGACGAGGCGCTCGCAGCGTGGGGTGCCTACGACAGGGACGATCCGTTCGGGTTGTTCGCGAAGGTCCGAGCGCGTGGTCCGGTCCATGCGGTGACGCTGGCTGACGGTCACGCGGCGTGGCTCGTAGTCGGCTACGACGAGGCGCGGGATGCGCTGAACGACTCGAGGCTCTCGAAGGACATGCAGGCAGCGCTGGCCACCAGTAGCGACGTGGTGGCAGAGGGCCTTCCCGGGCCCGCGTTCGCGCGACACATGCTGAACGTCGATCCGCCCGATCACACCCGCCTGCGTCGCCTCGTCGCCACCGCGTTCACCGTCCGTCGCATCGAGGCGTTACGGCCGCGGGTGCAGGCCGTCATCGACCAGTTGCTCGACGAGATCGCTGCCAAACCTCCCGGGGATCCGGTCGATCTGGTGGCGTCGTTCGCGTTCCCGCTGCCGTTCACCGTCATATGCGAGCTCCTCGGCGTACCGGAACCCGATCGCGCCGAACTGGGGCGAGAGCTGACGACACTGCTCACCCCCACATCGACGCCCAGAGAGTATGCCCGAGCGAAAGCGGCGTCGGACGCGGTCGTGGCGACACTGGGCGCGCTCGTCGAGACCAAGCAGCGAGCTCCCGGCGACGACCTCGTCACTGCCTTGCTAGAGGCCCGCGACGGCGACGCCCGGCTCACTCAACAAGAGTTGTTGTCGACGCTGTTTCAACTGATCGTGGCCGGCCACGACACGACCACCACCCTGATCGGCAACGGATTGGTCAGCCTGTTGCGCCATCCCGACCAGCTCGCGCTGCTTCGCGCCGAACCGGACCGGCTCGCCGCGGCAGTTGAAGAGATGCTCCGATACGACGCGCCCGTACCGCATTCGACGTTCCGCTACGCCATCGAACCGGTGTCGATCGGCGGCACGACCATTCCCGCCGGCGCGCAAGTGATCATCTCCCTGGCTGCAGCGAACCGCGACGCCGTGCGCTACGACGAAGCGGACGTACTCGACATCAATCGACCCTTCGTGCGGCACCTCGCGTTCGGCCACGGCATCCACTTCTGTCTCGGCGCGGCGTTGGCCCGCATGGAAGGCCAGCTTGCGCTCGGCACGTTGCTGCAGCGATTCCCCGGGCTCAGCCTCGCCGTTCCCTTTGAGGACCTGCACTGGGGTCACGGCGACGGCCTGGTGCTGCGCGGCCTCACCGCGCTACCTGTCGTGCCCGGCCCAACCCAGACGCGCCGCGTCAGCGACGACCTGGACACACAGACACGACCCGTGACCCGCAAGGTCGCAGACTGTCGCGACTTCCCGAGCGAAACCGGCTGCACGCTCACCATCACAGGCAACGAGATGGAGGTCGTCCAGGCCGCGGCCGAACATGCCGTCTCCACCCACGGTCACGTCGACGGTCCCGAACTCCGTCAGCAGATCCGGGCCATGCTCAGAGACGAGGTTCCGACGAGCGCGTAGACGTCGGTCAGCCGAAAGCCGAGAGAACCGCGGATCGCGTTCGCAAAAACCCGTTTGTGGTGCAAGCCTGCGGGGAAGAGGTCTGGCTGCCTCGCCTGGTGGTCCCGCGTTCGGTCAACCCTGTGGGACCACTGGCGCGCGGTTCTCGGGTCGAATTGCAGGCGGGCGCTCCGCCGACCGACCCAGGGTCGCAGCGTGTACCCTCCTCTCCGGCGGGCATACCGGAACGAGGTTGGCCGAGTCAGCGAGCGTTGACCGCCCTTCGTAATCCAGTTCCGTATGGCCATGATCATGAGGGGCGGACAACTGATGACACTGGTGGGGACCTACGACACGGACGTTTCGGACATGTATGCCGTCCACAAGGCGCTGCTTGGCGCTCTGGACGCGGCCCCGGGATGGGTCGCCGAGGTCGGCCTCGACCCGGACCGTGTAGAGGTCATCGGTTCATTCGTCGAGAATGTGATCGAGTTCCTTCATGTGCACCACAGCGGCGAGGATGAACTGATCTATCCGGTGCTCGAAGAACGCTGCGCCGAGAGTCGATCGGAGCTGGCGCGGATCGATGACCAACACAAGTTGTTGTATGCGCCCATGGATGCAGGAAGGTCCGCTGTTGCCAGTTGGCGTGCAGCGCCGTCACCCGATAATGCCCAAGCGGTCATCGACGCTGTTGCTTCGATCAGCGAGACGCTACGGCCCCACCTCGCTGAGGAGGAGACGGTGGTCCTGCCCATCGCGACGAAGTGGATCAGTCCCGAAGAATGGACGAGGCAGGCTGGTCACAACATGATGAGCTTTCGCGGTGACAAGCCCTGGCTCCCGTTGGGGCTCATCCGAGAACAACTCGATCAGGAGCATCGTGATGGCATGCTCGCCGGCATGCCCCCCGAAATGCGAACGATGTGGACCGACCAGATGGAACCAGCCTTCGACGCCTTCATTGCCGACGTCCGTCGTTAAACAGCGGGTTCTGCTGGCCGGGCGATCACATAGACGAGCATGCCGAGCAGTGGAACGATGAGAATCAACAACGCCCAGCCTGCCTTGGCCAATCCGCTGTGGTCGCGCCGACGGAAGTTGTCGACGAACGCCCAGATGACGGCAAAGAAGATCGTGATCACGAAGCCCCACCAGATCAGCACCCAGAACATGCTCAGAAGCGGAAAGTCGTAAGCAAGCACCAGTCGCCCTCCTCGAATGTGATGTGCAAAGTGTGGCCTGAGGTGTCCGAGGAGATGGGGATGGTCGCTGCTCTCACACGCAGGGCCAACCATTCGTACGGCTCGCCCAGGCGAAGGCGCGGGCGCCGGGGGCCCGTGCGTATCTCGGTCAGGCGCCCGGGGGACAGAAGAGCTCGAGCTGGATGTTGTCGGGGTCGCGGAAGACGATGACTGATCCGTAGGCCTCGTCGGCTATGGGTGATTGGGTCAGTGGCTTGTCGGCGACGTCGACCCGCGCGACGCCGTGTGACTCGAGGTGGTCCTGCCACGCTTCTAGGTCGGCGCGGCTGGGGACGAAGAATCCGGCGTGGTCGAGCCCGGTTGTCGTCTCGCCGAACAGACCACCATCGTTGGTGTCGTGGCGGTGCAACACGATCATCAACTCCATTGCGTCGTCGGCGAGAACTTTGCCGAGGCCTCCTTGGTGGGGTGCGTCCATCAGGAAGTTGACGCCGAACACCCCTTCGTACCAGGGGACGCTCGCGTCGAGGTCGGTGACCGTGACGGCGAGGTGGTGAAGTCGGGGGTGAGTGACCGTGGGCATAACGTCTCCTTGCTTGTCGGGGATCGAGTCAAGCGACATGGTTGGCGCCGGCGAGGCGAACGCGATATGTGTCGGCGAGGGAGCGGAGGGCGGCGGCGCAGTCGCCGGTGAACGACGAGCCGTGCATGAGCGCCAGGGTGCGCGGTTCGAGCTCCGCCAGTCGTTCGATGGTGGCCGGCGTGCTGGGCGCCAGGCTCGAGGCATGGAACATGTCCTCGGCCTCATCCGCCGGGGCGACGATGTCCCCCTGAGTCAGCGCCGGTCCGTCGCCGAGGTGCGTGAACAGGTCGCCGCACAGCAGCGTGCCTGTCGTCTCTTCGTAGAGCACTCGGGCCTCCCACGCGTGCGGGACATGCGGCGTGTCGATGTGCTGGACCCGTTTGTCGCCGAGCTCGATGGTCTCGCCGTCGGCGAGCGGTCGAGGCGGCCGGTCGGCCATCTCGTCGATCGACACCATGCAGCCGAGACCACCGTGAGCGACCTGCGCCTCGGGGGCGGCGGCCAGCAGCAGGTTCATCGCGCCGCATTCGTCGGACTCGACATGGCCGAAGGTGATCCACCTCAGACGCTCGATGGGCACGATGCGGGCGATGGCTTCACGGACGCTCGGGAACATTGAGCGGTGTCCGGTGTGGAACAGCAACGGCTCATCGTCGTCGAGCAGAAACTGGTTGAAGGTGAATCCCGTCGGTCCGATCTCGGGAACGAGAGTCGACAGACGGTAGATGCGGGGGGCGATCTCATCGACTTTGGTGGTCATCGTCGGTCTCCTTTGATTGGTGATTTCGATCTGACAGCGCGCGCCGCAGGCGCCGAACGGCAGTGGGCAAGGAACATGGACACGGCCTCCTCGACCAGCAACGTCCATCTGTCGCCGCCGGGGTCATTGGAGACCTGCTGGTCAACGAGACCGTTGAGCAGCGCTGTCCACAGGTCCAGGTGCCTCGGCTGCATGATGCCGTTGACCGCCAGGCGTTCGCGGGCAGCGTCGAGCGCCCGCACCGCCGGCGCGTAGGACTCGGGCGACGGCTCGAAGTCCGGGATCGTCCGCTGGAACAGCAACTGATAGCGGGCAACATCGCTCGTGCAGAACGCGACATAGCGGCTGGCGGACGACAAGAGGACGTCGGACGGATCGGTCGCGTCGAATGGCTCAGTCATTCGCTCTCCGAACTCGGTCGCCGCCCGCCCGAACATCGCGTCGTAGATCGCGTGCTTCGAATCGAAGTACGCGTACAACGTCGGTGTCGTGACGCCCGCTCGGCCGGCGAGTTCGCGCAAGGTCAACGCGGCCAGCCCTCCCTCATTCACCAGGTCCCAGGCGGCATCGACGATCGCCTCGCGTGCGGAACGACGCCGGGCTTCGCGCCAGTCCGTCCTCGGACTTGTTTTTGACATCGATCACCATACTTGCACAGTGTTAAAGTTTTGTCGAGCCGTTGTCGCGGTTTTCCGTCAGCGGGTAGTGGAGCGGAGTCACCACTGAGAAAATGGTGATCACGATGGGTGCCGACGCGATGCACCGAGAAGAGCGACACGACGTCGTCATCGTCGGCGCGGGTGCCGCGGGTCGTCAGTTGCGCGCTCGAGTGCTTCGACATTCAACTCGACACGGTCGTGTTCGAGGCGGACGAGCGTCCGGGGGGCCAGCTGGTCGAGATCCCTCATTCCGTCCGCAACGTCGCATCGGGATCGTTCCGCGACGGTTCCGCTCTGCGCGACTCCTTGGAGGAATCGGCGGCGATCCTGGGCGATCGCCTCCGCCTGTCACAGTCCGTCACGCGCGCCGACCTCGGTGAGCGATGGATCGAAGTCGATGCGGCGCGCATCCGAGGGCGGGCATTGGTGATCGCGACCGGCACCATGTTGCCAGCAGCTGCCGGCCGCGGCGGACGGCGCCTTCGGAGGTGACGTCACCTATCAGCTCGAAGCGCGGCCGGATCGGTTCGTCGGGCGTGACGTCGTCGTGATCGGCGGCGGCGACAGCGCGCACGCTGGACGCGCTCGAGCTCGCGCGCGAGGGCTCGAGGGTGACGTTGGTCCATCGCTCGCGAAGCCCTTCACGGCACGCGACGACATCGTCGAGCAGGTTCGCCAGGAGCCGCGCATCGAGGACCTCCCCGGATGGGAGCTGGAATCCCTCGACGGCGGCGACCGGCTCGAGGCGGTGACCGTCGTCCGGCATGCCGACGGGCAGCGGCGGCGATTGGAGGCCGGAGGACTCGTCGTGAAGATCGCCCGCGTGCCTCGTACGGATCTCTTTCGAGGCCAGCTCGAGCTCGACGGCGCCGGCGCGATCGTCGTCGATCGGGAGCATGCAGACGTCGCGCGACGGCGTGTTCGCGGCGGGCGACGTCGTCGCGGGCGCGTACCCGCGCGTCGCGGCCGCAATGGGCCAGGGTTCGCTCGCCGCGCGATCGGTGCTCCGACACCTGCAAGGCCGGCGTGTGATGGCGGCGCCTCTGATGAACATGCCCTCCGTCGCCGGCGTCGTCGCCGAGTTCCGGGACGCGCTCCGCGAGCCCACGCGGCCGACCGCGTACCGGAGTCCTCGGACTGCTGCTCGGGCTCCACCACAACAACGCCGTGCAGTGGGACCGTGAAGACGCCGCGCGCCGCGACGACGCGGATGACCGCGCGGTCGCGGCGGCCAAGCGAGACATCGACGCGCTCAACACGAAGCGACACGAGCTCGTCGAGGCCATCGACGCCGCGCTGGCAGCCGGCATCGAGCAGTCACCCGACGGCGCCCCCGACGACGGAGAGTCCCGCGATGGTGTTCGACCGATTGTCGGTGCTCGTGATCCGCATCTCGTTCACCGAGGACGCCGCGAGCTCGCAACGCGCCGACCGCGACCTCTACGCGGCGCGCTTGCCGGTCTTGCATGAGCAGCTTGCGCTCCTGCGAGGACGCGTTGGAGGCGCTGTTCGACGACGTGCGAACCGGCCGCAGGCGCTTCGTGCCGTATCAGAGCCTCAAGCTGTACGGGTTGGATACGACGTCCCGACCCGCATCGCGTGCAGCCGGTAGCCGCCCCGATTGAAGCCGTAGAGCACCTGATCGCCCACGGCCGCGGCATGCGCGATGCCGAGCGACGCGTCGGCGATCGGCGCGCTGGTGGTGAGCGGCGTGCCGTCGCGCGTGTCGAACGTGTACACCTGGCCCTGGCGCCCGATGCCGCACAGCGCGCCGGGCACGAGCGACGACCGCGACGCCGCCGTTGCCCCAGGCCAGGTCGTCCGAGAAGCGACCGCGCACGACGACGCGCCCGTCGGTCGGGTCGAGCGCGGCGAAGCCGCCGCCGCGCAGCGCCTCCCAGTCGTAGTCGTCGATGCGCGTTGCCACGCGCTCGCTGCCCGCCGCCCACACGAGCGCGCCGTCCCAGAGGACGACCCTCGGCTCGAAGTCCACGTCGACGGTCCACCGCGGTGGGCCGATGCCGTCCGGTGTCGCCGGGGCCAGGCTCACCTGCCCGTTGCCGCCGAGCGCGACGCACTCGTCGACCCCGTCGTCGCGAACGGCGGCGAGCGCGGTGACCATCCCGCGCACTCTCCAGTTGCACGCGCGGCATCCAGCGGCCCGGGCTCGTCGCGCGCCGAGAGGCGCTCGCTGACGAGCAGCCCCGGCGCGCCCTCTTCGCGGGGCGGGATCCGACGACACGATCGCCGAGGACGACCGCGCGCTCCACGTCGGGCGCGAACGTGCCGCGTCCACAGCGGCCGCGACGCGACGCAGCGGCCCTGGTCGCCGGATGTCGTCGCGGAGAAGGCGCGCAGCATGCCGAGATGGTTCAGCGTCACCACGATGCCTGCGCTCGGGACGTCGAGGATCGCGTGGACGTCGAGGTCGTACTGCGATGGCTCGTCCTCCGAGAAGACGGACTCGTCGAACACCGCGCGCGGCCGGAAGTCTGTCGCCGGCGAACACGACGTTGCGACCGAGGTTGTTCCACGCCCACAGGCCGTCGAGCGCGACGACGCGGCCGATGCCGTGAGGCTGCGAGTTGTGGACGCGACTCTCCGGGTAGCGCGTCGACCTCGAGCGTTCGGTCGCTCACAGCACGCTCGTCCAGTGCGCCGAGGACATCCTCGGGTTGGACGGAGTCGAGGCAGCGTGCCTCGGCCGGGCACGTCCGCGGCTGCCAGCGCAACCCGCGCAAGTCGACGCGGGCGTTGTACGCGTGCTCCCGTCTCGACGGCGATGCAGGCGTCGTCGCACGGATCGCCCACGACGGCGCGCGCGTGCGGCCACGGGCGGAAGAAGACCGCGGGCGCGCGGCAGATCGTGACCGTCGGCGTGCCTTGCTGGACCGCGAGGTGCGTCAACCCGGTGTCGATCCCGACCACCGCGGCCGCGGCGCCGAGCACGTCGAGCGCGTCGCCCGGCGAGGGCGCGCGCGCTTCCGCGATCCCGAGCGCGCGCATCTCGGGCGCGGCCTCGTCGCGAGTGACCAGTCGCACGTCGAGCCCCCGAGCGCGAGCCCGGCCACGAGTGATCTCCAGCGGTCGACCGGCCACTGCTTCGACGGTCCATCGCTCTCGGTCACCAGGAGCACGGACGAGCTGAGCTCGGGTCGCGGACACGCGGTCAGCGGGATCGGTCGCGTGAAGTCGGCAGCGATGCCGAAGTCGGCACAGATCCGGCCGAGAATGTCGTTGATCGAGAGCGGTCCCGAACGCGTCCTCGAACTCGGGCGAGCCCCACCACCAGTCTCGTTGGAGCGGATGATCACGCAGGTCGACGAAGCGACCGTCGTGGTCGTCGCGGTCGAACGACGCTTCCTCCACCCAGCCGGTCAATCCGGCGATGCGGTCGGCGAGCCGTGCCTGGGCAGCCGAACGCGCGACCAGCCAGGTCTCGTCGCCGTGGTGCCGGCCGTGCGCGATCAACGCCTGGATCGCGGGCAGCGAGACCGCGAGGTCGCCCAGACCGAAGGAAATGGGCGCCACATAGACGCGACTCACGCCGGGATCCCTCCGAACCACGCGGTCAGGGCCGCTCGTACTCGGTGACGTCGTCGATCTGCAGCGCCGAGAACGCAAGGCGACGTTCGGCGCACTTGTTGCAGTGTCCGCAGTGGCGCCCTCCCTGCGGATCGATGCACGAGAACGTGTGCTGCAACGCGAGACCGCGGCCCAGCTCGAGCACGTCGGCCTTCGTCAGCTCGGCGAACGGCGTGACGACTTCGAGCGCAGTGCCCCATGCCGCGTTGCACGAGCGCGGCGAAGTCGTCGAAGAACTCAGCGGGAGCTGTCCGGAAACGGGTTTCCCTTCAGCGTGCCGAGGGCGATCGTGTGCACCCCGTGGAGCGCGCACCAGACGCTCGGTTGCGCGAGCAGCAGCAGGTTCCGTCCCGGGAGGTACACGGCCTCGTCGGCGGATCGCTCGTCGGGCACCGCGTCTCCGGAGACGCTCCAGTGCGTGCCGTACACGGACGCGATCGGAGCGTTCAACACGGTGAGCGGCTCGGGCGCGGGACTCGTCAACGTGTCGAGGAAGCGTCGCAGGTGCGCCTCCTCGGTCGGCTCCCACGCGAGCCCGAATCGAACGTAGATCGGATGGACCACCCGACCCTGGCGCAAGAGCTCGGCGACGAGGATCGCGCTGTCGAGACCTCCGCTCGCCAGCACCGCGACGTCGTCGCGCTCGTCCGCGTGCGTGGGCGAAACGGCGCTCACGGTTCGCCCCGGTACACACATCCCGACGTGCAGGTCTCGCGCACGACGACCTGCGACAGCTCGGGCATCGCGGGGTGCAGCGCGGTCCCAGATCCAACGCGCGAGCACTTCGCTCGTGGGGTTCTCGAGTCCCTCGATGTCGTTCAGGTAGTAGTGGTCGAGCTGATGGAGCACGGGCTGCATCGCGGAGGTGAGGTCGGCGAAGTCGCGCACCCATCCGCTGTCGTCGCCAACCGGTCCGACGATGTGCACCGAGACGTTGAACGAGTGGCCGTGGAGGCGCGCGCACTTGTGACCGGGCGGAACGTTCGGAAGGCGATGCGCCGCCTCGAAGGTGAACTCCTTGAAGATCTCCACCGTCATCGGCTCCCACGCTCACCGGCGTGCGCACCGGCTCGTACGCATCGACGTTCCACGCTACCCGTCGAGCAAGCGGCCCGCTTCGGCGATGCGGCGCCGGTCGTACGGCGGCGACAGGTCGAGGATGAGGCGGTCGGCGCCGATCGCGGCAAGCCCGTCGCGTGCCGGCGAGTCGGCGGCGAGCCACCGCTCGTCGAATGCGGTGTGGACCGTGACCAGGAACCGTTCGGGATCGCGGCCCGAGCGCGCGTGCGCATCGCCGGGCCAGCTCGACCAACTCGCGCAGGCGGGGGTGCGTCGCGCGCGTGTTGACGCCATCGCCGACGCGACCGGCAAGCTCGGCCATCTTCGCGACCCGAGGGCGCCGATCACGAACGGCGGCTCCGGATCGGGCTCCAAGAAGCCGGGGCTGTGCCAAAGACGCCGTACCTCCCGAACGCACGTCTCGACCCGTGCCCGCCGCACCGGATCCGGATCGGCCGTGCGCCCGATCGCCTCCTGCTCGCGCGCATACGCGGTGCCCCGGCCCGCCGCCCGCGCCGAGCCCGAGCATCAGGCGCCCGCCCGAGACCTCCTGCAGCGTCGCCGCCATCGTCGCGAGCACACCGGGATGGCGATTCTGCACGTTCAAGACGAGCGGGCCGAGCATGACGCCCGGGGCGGCGACCGCGAGGGCGCTCAACACCGTCCAGCACTCGAGGACGAACGGCGCGTCGTACACACGCCCGTCGAGGTGATCCATAGGTCCAGATGCCCGCGAACCCGGCGTCGATCGCGACGTTCGCCGCGTCGCGGACGTCACGCCCACCGCGCGCCGAAGGGGTCGAGGAGGAGGTCGACCCGCAGCGGCGAAACCACTCGTGGCGTGGTCACTCGACGAGCGTCGCAGTATTGGCGATGGCACAGACCGACGACCAGCCGATCGCGCCCGAGATGTCGTACAAGGTGCAACTGCCGACGGCGACGCCGTCATGGCCGAGGTGACCGGCGACTTCGAGTCCGATCCATTCCGAGGCCGGAAGGCGGCCGAGGATCAACGTGAGGTCTGCGTTTATGAACTGCAGCCCTTCGGCGCTCGAGTTGGCCAAGGGATTTGGGAGGTCGGCGGCGAGTGCGGCGCGGACCGCCGGGGACGGTTCCTCACCGGCGACAAGCTGCCAGCGATCACGGCTCCAGAGGCGCTTGCGTTCCGCTGTCCAGAATCCGCCGGGACTCAGCAGCCGGATGTCCCAGCCTCCATAGGTATCTCCGTCGCCGGGCGACGGCAGTGTTTCGGGGAGCGGAGCATCCCATTCAGGCGCTCGCCATGTCTTGCCATTGGGGTGCGGGCCGGTGCGGAACAAGAGCGCGCCGGCACGCGCGACCTCGAGGTCGGCACTGCGAATCGACACATCGACAACCCGCACACGACGGCCGGCGCGGACCACGCGTGTCTCCACCTGCAGTGCCGACATCGGCGGCGAGCGGAACATGTCCACCGTCAATCGCACGAGGCTGAGCACAGGGTCATAGCCGGCGCCTTCCACCGCCCGAGCCGCCAGACCTGCCAGCAGTCGCCCGTGCAGCATGTCCGCGCTCCACGGACTCCGAGCCTCCGGCACTGGCTGCAAACCGTCGGTGCTCGAGATGAAGTATGCGCCTGAACCCTCGCCCACCTTCGATCATGCCAACCCGAGCACCACCGCACCACGCAACGTGGTTGCGACTTCCGGCTGAGCGGGTTTCGCCCGCCAGCTGCACGGGACCACCTTGAGGTGGGCGGATTCAGACGCATCAGCTTGTGGCGGTAGCGGACCATCTCCCGCAGCTCACGCAACTCCGGTGGGGCATCGCCTGGGCGGTCTGTCATCGAGAGGATGACAGGACGCCCAAACGTTGCGACGACAGCGGCGGGATTGCCGGTTTCTTCGCTCACGCGCTCGGCGCCGAACTCATCCGTGTATTGGGCGGTATGGGGCAGGCTGGCGGAGTGACCGAGGAGCGACATCGTCTCGCATCGACATTCGATCAGGCGGCTGCGCTTTATCAGCGAGCGCGTCCGGACTACCCCGAAGAGCTCTACGACCACCTCATCGGGGTGACGGGGCTTCCCGCTGACGCACGGTTGCTCGAGATCGGATGCGCCACGGGCAAGGCCACGCTCCCGCTCGCCCGCCGGGGCTACCGCATCACCTGTCTCGAGCCGGGCCCGGCCTTGGCCGCACAAGCGCGACGCGTGCTTGCGAAGTTCGACGTCGAAGTCCTCGAGTCGCGTTTCGAGGACTGGGATGCGCCAGGCCCGTTTTACTCCGTCGTGTACGCCGCGACCGCATGGCATTGGATCGACCCGAGCGTTCGCTACCAGAAGGCTGCCCACGTGCTGCGGCCCGAAGGCTTCCTCGCGATCTGGGGTGCCGGGCATGTCATCCCCTACGACGGTGATCCGTTCTTCGAGCAGATCCAAGACGTTTACGAGGAGATCGGGGAGTCGCTTCCACCCGGGTGGGTGCCTCCACGGCCCCAGGACCTCGATGACAACCGGGCCGACATCGAGGCGAGCGGCTTGTTTGAAGTGATCGAGGTGCGCCAGTACGACTGGGAAACGACCTACGACGCCGACGCGTACATCGACCTGCTGAACACGTTCTCGGGCCACATCGCCATGGAGGATTGGCAACGAGAACGGCTCTACGGCGAGATCCGCCGGCGACTGACACAGCGCACCGACGGCCAACTGCGCCGACACTGGGGCGGCCTACTCCACATCGCTCGCGTGCGACCGGACTGAAGCCTCATCGGATCATGACCCGGCGTTCGAAGCAGCTGTCAGCGCTTGTCGACGCAAGAAGTTGCTTTGGCCCCCTCGGGATCGTTGTCGGGCGACGTCGCCGAGCTCATCTGTAGACGTGGCCCGTGGTGGTGTTCTCGCCGAGGTACCAGATGTTGCGGGCCGTGTCCTCGGCGTACCAATCAGTGTTGTCCTCGAGGACCGATCCGTTGAGAGTCACGACGTCGTGCACGACCGTGGCGCGCACGCCGACGATGGCCTTCGTCTGGTCGGTGACCGTGACCTCGACGCGCTGCGTCTCGCCCTGCTCGGTCTCCTCATAGACCCATCGGTTGCTTCATCGGCCAGTAGGAGTTGTCGATCGTCGCAACGAAGTTCGACGGATCCAGTTGCACTGGCTCGCCGCATCACTCGTCGGGCTGGTCACTCACGACGTCGCCGGTCGTGCTGTCGACCTGGACCTCCCAGACCTGCTGGCCGTCGTCGGGCTTCACCTCCCAGCGAAGCCCTCCGTCCTCGTTCTCGAGATGTACTTCGACGACACCGCCCGGATGCCGAGCCAGCGCGGCCGCGACCGCTTGCTGCTCGCTCACCTTGGCCTCGCCGCGATGTGCTTGCGTGTATGCCGCTTCGGCGTTGCGCTCGCTCTCGGGATCCTGCGGCTGCGCGCGATCCGTCGCATAGGCCACGCCAGCGCCGATGCCGGCGACGCCGATGGCGGCACATGCCCCGCCGAGGATCCATTTCTTGTTCCGCGTCATGCGACCAGCTTGACGGCCCTCACCTGAGCGGGTGCTGAACGATGCTGAACACACAGTCAGTCGTCGAGTCCGGGAAGGCGAACCTCGACGCGGACTCCACCCTGAGGACTCTCGCCGAGGGTCACATCGCCGCCGTGCAGCTGCACGAACGCGGCGACGATGGCGAGGCCCAGGCCGCTGCCGCCGGCGTCGCGGGTGCGGGCCTCGTCGAGGCGGACGAAGCGTTCGAGCACCCGCGTCCGTTCTGCTTCGGGGATGCCGGCGCCGTCATCCTCGACCGCGAGTGTGATCGTGCCATCGCGTTGCGCAAGCGCGAACGAGATGCTCATCCGTGCGTGCCTCCCCGCGTTGTCCCCGAGGTTGCGCAGGATCTGGCGCAACGCGTCCGGGTCGCCTTGCGCTCGCGCCGCCGACACCGAGGACGTGTCGACCCGGAGCGCTGTGGAGGCGCGCAGCCGCCGAGCCTCCTCGAGAACGAGGTCGTCCACGTCGACCGGCCGCAGCTGCAGGTCGCGCTTCGGCGTGTCGGCCCGAGCCAAGAGGAGCAAGCCCTCGACCAACTGTTGGACACGGAGGATTTCGGTCAGCACCGTTTCCGCAAGCTCGTCAACCGTCGTTCCGTCCGGATGAGCGTTCGCTACCTCAGTGTGGTGACGGATCGACGCAACAGGCGAGCGCAGCTCGTGCGACGTGTCCGAGATGAACTGCCGTTGTCTCAGCTGAGCGGTTTCGAGCCGCTCGAGCAGGCGGTTCATGGTGTCGGTCAGCCTGGCGATCTCATCCTGGCCCGCGGGACCAGGAAGCCGGCGGTGGAGGTCGGCGACAGAAATCTCGTCGACTTCGGTCCTGATCCTCTCGACTGGCGCGAGAGCTCGGCCCGTCGCCTTCCACGTGATGAACCCAACGACGGCCAGCAGCGCCGGCAGTCCCACCATGAGAAGACGCGTCACCACCCGGGTTGCGTCCGCGACATCACCGAGGGCGCGCGCCACCAGCACGGTGAACGTGCCGCTCGTACTCTCCGCGACCGCGCTCACCACAACGAAGTCCTCGTCAGCAGAAGGCGGACGCACGATCGCTGACCCGCCGGGCCCGAGCGACGCGAGCAGCGCAACGTCGCTGGCTCCGGCACTGGCGGCCACGATCCGATTTCGATCGTCGATGATTTGGACGAGCTGTTCGTCATCCTCGACAACGGTGACTTGCGGCGCGTATCCGGCCTGGAGCGCACCAGCGATCTCCCTGGCTCGGAGCCGCGTCGTCGACCTCGCCTCGTCGGTCAGCGTGGAGCGCATCACCAACACGAGCACGACGCCTCCCACCAGCAGCGCGACGCCGACGGTGATGACCGCGCCGATCGTGATCCGCAGCCGGATCGTTCCCCGCCGCTGACGATCAACCACCGTCGGGCTCCAGCCGGTACCCCGAACCTCGAACGGTCTCGATCGCGTCGCGGCCGAAGGGTCGATCGAGCTTGTTCCGCAGACGCCGGATGTACACCTCCACGATGTTCTGGTCGCCGTCGAAGTCGTAGTCCCAAACGTGATCGAGGATCTCGCGCTTGGATACAACCTCGCCGCGCCGGCGGAGGAGGAACTCGAGCAACGAGACCTCTCTCGTTGTCAGCTCGACCTCGGTGTCCGAGCGCCACACGCGCCGCGCCGCCGGGTCGAGGCGAAGGTCGCCCGCCTCGAGCGCTACGGGCCGCTCTCGCGCGCCGCGCCTGACGAGCGCGCGGAGCCGGGCGAGCAGCACCGCATACGAAAACGGCTTTGTCAGGTAGTCGTCGGCGCCGGTGTCGAGCGATTCCACTTGATCCCACTCGCCGTCCTTGGCGGACAGCATGAGGATCGGCGTCCAGTCCTCGTCAGCGCGCAGCGCCTTGCAGATCGCGAAGCCGTTGAGGCCAGGCAGCATGATGTCGAGGACGATCACGTCGTAGGACTCCTCGCGGGCCATCCACAGTCCGTCGGTGCCGTCGAGGACGACGTCAACTGCGAAGCCCTCGGCCTCAAGCCCGCGCCGAACGGCAGCGGCCAGCCGCTCCTCGTCCTCGACAACGAGCACCCTCACTGCCAAACACTTTCGCTCGCGGCGGATCATGGTGCCGCGCACGGACTGAACGACACCTGAACAGCGAGATGGCCGAGCACCATCTCGGCGAGGTCGCCGTGTTGCGTGCAGGCTCGCGCCGGTAGCGTGCGCGAGACGCATCAAGGGGGGACTGCCCATGGCCATCGACCCGTCGAAGACAGCCGTGATTCTCATCGAGTACCAGAACGACTTCACCTCGGAAGGCGGCGTGCTCCACGGCGCCGTCGAGGAGGTCATGAACAAGACCAGCATGCTCGACAACACCAAGCGTGTCGTGGATGCGGCCCGGGACGCCGGCGCAACGGTGATGCACGCGCCGATCACGTTCGCCGAGGGCTACAACGAACTGAGCTCCCACCCCTACGGAATCCTCAAAGGCGTCGTCGACGGCAACGCCTTCGTCAAGGACAGCTGGGGCGCTGCCATCGTCGACGATCTGTCGCCCGAGTCGGGCGACATCGTGATCGAAGGCAAGCGCGGACTCGACACGTTCGCGAGCACGAATCTCGACTTCATCCTGCGGAGCAAAGGCATCCAGACGATCGTGCTCGGAGGATTCCTCACCAACTGCTGTGTCGAATCGACGATGCGCACGGGATACGAGAACGGCTACAAGGTCATCACGCTGAACGATTGCGTCGCGGCGACGTCGATCGAGGAGCAGGACAATGCGCTCGCCTACGACTACCCGATGTTCTCCGAGCCGATGAGCTCAACGGAGTTCCTCGAGCAGCTCGGCTGACGGCCTCCGGAACGCGCAGCCGAGGGACGCTCAGCGGCTGCGAGCCGCCCTGCTCGACCTCACTGCCGGCATCGGCACCCGCGGATCGGCAGCGTGAATGACGTCCCCGTGCGAGGACGCGTTCGCGGTGATTTCGTTCGGAACCCACAGCGGCTGGGCGGCGGCGACCGTGAGTGCGTCGTCTTCCGTCACAGCGATGTCCTACTCCGTGTGAGGGGCGGGTCGCTGTCCTCTGGGATCACGCCAACTCGACAAGGAGGTCGGTGACCTCCTTCGGCCGGTTGCTGAGCAGCATGTGGTTCGTATCGATCTCGCGGTAGCGCCAGCGGTCGGATGTCCTCGCACGCTGGGCAGCGTCGAGGAAGCAACCTTCACCTACCTCGTCGGCATCGCTGCGGGTTGCCTTCACGTACGTGCGACGGAACGGGAAGTCCTCGAGGGGCTGGTGGACCGCGATGGGTTCGTAGGCGGTGGCCAATGGGTGCGGCAGGGCTCGGTCCTGCTGGAACGCCGCTTCGGCAGGGTCGTCGAACGCGCGCGGCAATGCGGGGAGGAAGTGGTCCTGGCCGAGGGTGATCGGGAGCTTCGGCAACTCGAGGAGGTCGGCGAGAGACTGTCCGTCGGCGGGTACGAACGCGTCGAGGTAGACGAGATCACGAACGCGGTCGTGGACGTGGTCCAAGCAGCCGGTCACCACCGCGCCGCCGTAGGAGTACCCCACGAGCACGATGTCGTGGAGGTCTTCGTACAGGATGTGGTTGACGACGTCCTGCACGTGCGTCCCGAACGTGATCTGGGGGCTGGCGAGGTGGGCTCGTTCTCCGAGGCCGGTGAGGGAAGGAGCGGTCGCGTCATGGCCCGCCTGCTGGAGCGCGCGCCGGATGTGCCGGAAGCCGAAGGAGCCGCGCCAGGCTCCGTGCACGAGGACGAAGGTCGCCATCCACGGACTCTCGCAAACATCCCCCGATGATGTCCATGGCGAGGACCTCCCGTCTGGCGCCTCCGCGAGCGCCGGCTCGGCGGCGCGGTTGACGCTCGACGATCCGCGCAATGCTGCCTCCCGCGAGCGCGACGGATTGACGGTTCCGCAAACAACAACCAATGCGCGTGTCCCATAACCGTCCGACAGCTAGCTACATCCTCGACCAGGGCGCGAAGAGCTGCACCGGGCCGCCGCCGGTGATCCTCGCCCGGAGCTCTGCGCTCACGTCACCGAGGAGCTCGCCCGATACCGATCCCGTGGCGGTTATCCGGTCCATCAGGTGGGCGAGGTTCTCGCCGTGCTGTATGAGCGCGTCGGAGTCGCGGAACCGCTCTATGACGATGCACTCCGTTTCGTCGTCGTTGAAGTAGGTGTCGTACTGCAGTGTGCCGGTGTCCCGGGTGCGGACGATCTCCATGCACTGTGCAGACAAGCGCTTGAACTCCTCGACGTCGCCGTTGTGGAACCGGAACCGGACGATTGCCTGAAGCTCGGTCGTAGCCATGGTTGATCCTCTCCATGATCGTGCAACCCCTGTCAGCTGCTCCGACTCAGGGACGTAGGCGATGTGCGCAAGGTGCTCGATGAGCGCCTCGGAATCCCAGTGCCGCTCGAGGACGCTCCATTGACCCTTGGTCGGGGTGGTCCATCCCGACGTCTCGCCGGTTTCGACGATGGCTGCTGACATCTGCTGAGCCCATTCGCTACCCGTCAGGTTTGGTGTTGTCCAACTCGTGGCCGTCGCTTTGCCGAGGGCTGAAGGGCCACTCTTCGAAGGTCGTGCACCGCCCGCTTGGATCAAAGGTCATGATCCAGAGGTCGCGCCAGCGGTCACCGGGGCTGTAATCGACTGTGACCCGCACAACTGCAACATTGCCGTCGACAGCGACGATGTTGCTCGTCATCGTGAAGGACTCGCTGGCACTGTCACGCGCCCGCTCCCAGAACCGAGCCAGGGCGATCAAGCCCCGTATGGGTTCGGACCACGGCGACGGGACGTACGCGACAGTTTCCGAGAAGAGCTCGCTGAGCGAGTCAGTGCCAGCAGAGCGCCAGGCCTCCTCGTAGCGGTCGACCCACAGCCGCACACTCTCGTCGTCGGACACCTCTCAAGCATGCTCCGACCAGGCGCGTCAGATCTGGCGGGATCGGCGCTTCCAGGTCGCCCGGATCGGGCTAGCTGATGCCGAGCTGGGAACAGACCCTGGTTACCTCGTCGAAGATCGAGCCTGGAATGGTGTAAGGCTCAACAGCCGCTACCGCATGGAGGCTCTCGGCGATGTTCTCTGCGGTGGGTGGCGTTTCGGTCCGGGCGACCCAGCCGTCGCTGAGGCCGACGAACACTCGGGCGAACCTGCCGGCGCAGGCGGAGAAGCTGTGGTGGCTCAATGTGTTGGCGTGGCTGGCGAGGTAGACGACGATCGGGACCACGAGGTGCGGTTCGATGGCGTGGAGGAAGCCCGGCTCGGGCTCGAGCTCGGCCCGATCGCCGACGGTCTCGAACACCATCCGGGAGTAGCCGAACGGGAGAACGCAGTTGGCGAGGATGCCGTGTTCTGCTCCTTCGATGGCGATGACGTTGGCGAGTCCGAGGGTCCCGGCCTTGGCGGCCGCGTAGTGAGCGGAGTTTGGTTGGCCGAACAGACCGGCTGACGATGTGATGAACACGAATCGCCCGTAGCCCTGCTCCTTCATGTGGCGATAGGCCGGTTGGCTGAGGTTGAACGCACCATCGAGATGAACTCCGAGCATTCGCTGCCAGTCGTCCGAGGTCAGCTCGTCGAACGGGGCGGTGTGGAAGATGCCGGCGTTGCTCACCACGGCATCGAGACGACCGAACTCGTCAAGAGCACGCTCGACGATCGCTGCGCCGCCCTGCGAGGTGTCGACCGAGTCGTAGGACGCCACCGCGACTCCATCGGCGGCGCGAACCTCTCGGACCACGTCGTCGGCCACGCGGTGGTCGGCACCGGCGCCAGCCATCGAGCCTCCAACGTCGTTGACCACGACCGAGGCGCCGCGTCGCGCGAGGTCAAGGGCGTACAGGCGCCCGAGGCCGCGCCCAGCCCCGGTGACCACCACCGTTTGCCCTTCGAAGGCAATCATCCCGCGCTCCCCGTCGGACTCCATAGCTCCATGAACAAGCATTGGGTTCCCACCATCGTCGTTGCCAACGCCGCGGCACGTCGGCGTCTCAGGTTGCCGACGCGAGTGTGCCGAGCATCTGGCTCGCCTCCGTCGCGATGCCGCCCGCGCCGAGCTGGTCGGCTGCTCGTGCCGCGCGAGTGAGGCGGGTTCTGGCAAGCGGTGCGTCACGGTCGGCCAGGAATCGACCCCACTCGAGCTGAAGACGGGCGTCCAAGATCGGCGCGTCGTGTCGCGCATGGCTCGCGCTCGCGTCTCGGAAGGCTTCGTCGGCATCAACGACTGAGCCGAGACCCGCTGCGAGCAGAGCGAGTGGATGCGTCATCGCACCGAGAAATGTTGCCTGGGTGGCAGCGCATTGCTCCTTCCAGGGCTGAAGCAGACCGTAGAGCTCCGACATGATCGCCTCGTCGCCGAGGTTGGCCGCCACATCCGCCGCCAACGCGAGGACGGTGAGCCAGAAGCCGTCGAAGGCAACATCAGCGAAGCCGCGTGCAGCAAGGCCGACGAGTAGGCGGTGAGAGTCTTCGCGTCGGCCGAGCTGCGCAGAGGCGTGACAGGCGAACGCGCGGTCAAGTGCCGACGCGAGGGGCCACGCATCGAGGTGCTGCGCGAGCTCGTGCACGCGTCCTTGCTGCCACCGGATGAGGTAGATCTGCGGCGCGAATATTCCCGCCGCGTCTTCTCCGGCGGACCGCCCGATCCGCAGTGCCTCGATCGCTCGCAACTCGGCCGATCGGAGGTCTCCGACGCGTGTGAGATCGCGCGCTTCGACGTATCGGGCGCGCCACTGCGCTCCGGGCATGACCATCTCGTCGGCAACGGCGCCTGCGAGACGGTCGTTGTGCTCGGCTTCGGTCACCATGCCGGCATCCAGGCAGGTCAGCGCGCGGTTGCTCAACGCACCAAAGCGACGACGACGATCGTCGTCGGTGGCTGTGAGCGACATGTCCTCGGCAGTGTTCGAGAGTCGCTCTGCGAGCGTGTCGGGCGCTCGGATCGTCGCTGCGCGTGCGGCGAGGACTTGATGCAGCGCTCGAGCATCTCCGCATTCGCGTGCGAGGGCCAACGCTTGATCGCTCAGTCGTCGCCGCTCGATGTGATTGGGGGCGGCGGTGAGCTCGGATGCCAGGACGGCGAGAATGCGTGCCTTGGTGGTCGTGGTCGCGACGTCGGCCGCCCTTCTCAACGTCGCGACGCGCTCGAGATCGGTTCGAGTGGCCGCGGCCTCGATGTGTCGTGCGGTGGCGAGCACGGCGCGGCACAACAGATCCGTGTCGTTGAGCTGGTCTGCGAGGCGGGCTGCTGCGGTGGCAGACGCGCGATGAGCGGGGTCGCCGGCGAGATATTCGACCTCCGCGAGCCGAATGAGGACTTCACATTCGCGCGCCAGTGAGTGCCTCGCACCATCGTGAGTCGCAAGGGCGCCGCGATACGCGGCCATCGCCGTAGCGAGCTCGCCGCGACCACGCGCGTCGTCGCCTGCGCGCAGGGCCTCATCCCACCTGGCTGCATCACTGGTAGCGACCTCGGACGGAACCGACGAGTTGAGCGACGGATCGTGCTGAAGGATCGCGATTTCGAGGGCTCGTAATGTGGTCCCCGGTTCCACTCCGAGCTGGTCGATGAGCGCAGATCGGGCGCGCTGGTAGGCACGCAAAGCCTCGGCCTGTCGACCAGCGTGGTACAGCGCGAGCATCAGCAGCTCCCACCGCCGTTCCCGCAACGGGTCTTCGACGACCATCCTCTCGAGCTCAGCAATGCAGTCGCCGAGCATTCCGACCTCGATGAGGGCTTCCGCCCGCAGCTCCTGAGCCTGCGCGCGCAACTCGTGCAGTCGACGCACCCGGCCGATTACCGCCAGCCAATCGTCGAGCTCGGCGTAGGGATCTCCGCGCCACATGCTCAAAGCCCGGACCAGGATGGCCGCTCTCCGTTGCGGGTCGCCAAGTGCCCGTGCCTCGCCGATCAGCCTTTCGAACTGCTGCGCGTCCGTACGCACCTCGACACCCAGGCGATATCTCCCGGTCTCGGTCAGAACCGCTGACGGTCCCAACAGGCGTCTCAATTGCATCACGTAGGTCTGCAACGTCTTGTGTGCGCTGGACGGCGGCCGCTCACCCCAGAGCGCGGCGACCAGTTCGCCGACCGGAACGCCGGCTGGCGCATTCACCACGAGCGCCGCCGCAAGCACCCGTAACTTTGCGGCGCCCACCGAGATCTCTGCGCCGTTCCGCACCGCTCGGAGCGGCCCGAGAACCTCCAACTCGATCGACGCTGCCGTCCGCGGCTGTGTTCGAGGGCTGTTCAAGCGTGACTCCACCGATGCTCTACCACGTCCGTCCATTCTGATGGCTCACCGCCCCCTTGGGCGAGGGGCACTCGGGAGGACAGCCATGTCGATGCTCAACAAAACGAACCTCATCGTTGGTCTCGGGCTCACGGGCGCGCTGGCACTCGCCGCTTCTGCTTCAGCGCAACGGGCTATAACACCTCAGGCCGCCGTCCCGGTGGCGGCGGAGCCAGCAACCGCGTCCGACCATCCGCACCCCGAGTCCTTCTCCGTAGAATACGAAGTCGCCGCGCCCCCCGCGACCGTGCTCGCGCCATCGTGCAATTCGGCGAGCCAGTGCGCGTTGCCCTACACGACCGGGACGGGACTACTGACCGGCGACGTGATCGGCAGCGGGATCGGTGCCGGTTCCGCGGTCATCGGCACCGACTACGCGAGCTCGGTTGCAAACGCGATCGTCACCGCCACGATCGCGCCATGCGGCTCCGGAACCTTCGTTACCCGTTACTTCGTCGTCTACGACCTTCACGATGTCGCCGCCGGAAAGCCCGGCACGTGGGAGGTCGTGGAGGGCCTCGGCACTGGCGACCTCGCGTCGCTCACAGGAGACGGCACGTTCACCATCGTGGAGTCCAATCTCGACCTGTCGAGCATCAGCGTGTGGAAGGGAAAGCTCAACTGCCGGCCGCCGGCACCGGCGAACACGCCTGGTTCGGCAGCGGACCACGAACGATGACCTCCACTCGAGGAAGCGACGGACTCCTGACTCCTAGCGGGACAGCCTCGTGGTTCCGGCACAGCCGTCGACACCGGTGCCGATAGGCTTCACGTGTGCCTCTCGACCTCGACTCCAACTCGTCGCTGAGGACGGCCGTCGAACGAGCACGAGCCGCTGCCGAGAAGGACGGCTCTCTGCATCCACTCCCGGGCAAGCACATCGAGACGACGCCCGAGTTCCGCGCCGCGTTCGCAACGTTGATCGATGACGGCACTTACGCGGCCGCGATTGCTGAAGTGATCGCCGACGATCCTGAACTGGCGTAACTACTACTCTCCTGCATGATCGTCGTCGACGATCGCCCGCTGCTCGAAATCCTGGCCGGTGTCGCAGCGTCGAGCACGCAAGCCGAGTTCGAGGCCGGCGAGGTCTTTACGACCGGCTCGTGGTACTACCGGGTCGCGAACGCTCTCCGCACCGACCGGCTCGAAGCTGGCGGGCGCGCTCCAATCGAAAGAATCCTTCCTGGACCAGATCCTCGGCCTCGGTCACGCTTCCGGTCATCCGGTAGGCGATCGAAAACATCAGCGGTCGAAGCTCAGCTTCGTCGTTCGCCTGACGCGCATCCATTCGTCACGACCGTCCTATTGCGCCGCCGGCTCATCGCGGGCCATGAGCTCCGGGCCCACCGGAACGGCAACCATCGTCGCCGTCGACACCGTACGCGCGGTCTGGACATCTCGAGTCACGTCGGCTCCTTCTCGTTTCAGTGGTTCGTTCGCGCCTTTCGACGAAGCAGCGCCCTCGTCTGTGACACGTGAATCGCGAACGCTTCCCACGTTTGATGCCGCGGCGAGCACGTCTACGCGCGCCATGACTGGGCGACCCAGCATGCCCACATCGTCGCCGCGTCGATCGCCGACACTGGACCGACTTGCTCGCCGTCTCGACGCGATCCGCTCTCCGAGCGGCGGCTTGCTTGTCGACAAGCGAGGACTGGGCGGTCGATCAGGCCCTTCTCGAGGTCCTGAGCCTCGAGTCGGATCTTGCGCGCTGAGCCATCTGCGGGCAAGGGGACCGTCCCTCGTGAGTGGCGCGGACGAACCGCTCGGCCACTGCGACACCGAGGACCGCAAGCACCAGACCGGCCACGACGTCGGAGGTCCAGTGCACGCCGAGCCACACGCGACTAACAGCGACACCGGCGACAAGGAGCCACACGCTGACGGCAACGCACCACCACAGCAGTCGCCTGCGCGTGTACAACGCCGCGACGAGCGGCAGGACACCCCAGCTCGCCGCCGTTGCGAACGGGTGCCCGCTCGGGAATGAGTGACCATCCCCTGTGACGAGCTGATCTCCGATCGGCCGGTCGCGCGCCACTAATTCCTTGAGCGTCCACTCCGCCAGCGGCCGAGCGAATGCGATCACAACAATTGCGATGGCGAGACGCGGGCACCGCCGCCACGCCAGTCCGGCGGCAACCGTCGACACGAGCAGCACGACTGGCGTCGAGCCCATTCTCGAGACGCGAAGGAAGAACCAGTCGAGGCCCGATGTACGCGCGTTCACCGCTGCGTTGGTGATCGGCCCGTCCCACACGAGCACTTGGAGCCATGCCCCTATCGCGAGAGACAGGAACAGTGCGGCGGCGGCGGGCACGAGCCACCGATGACGCGCTTGCATGCGCGCCAGTGTCATCGGCGCTTCAACGTGAAGGTTGACGGCCAAGGCGGCCAGCGTAAGCCAATCGGCAGTGGGTTCCGTGTCGCGGCGGTGCGGTCCGCCATCGCTGGACAACGCGTCCTTGTCAGAACGGCGGTCGCCCCACTCCGATCTGCTGATTGTCACCGACGAGCACGGTGTCGAGGTCGTCGGGGGGTTGGCAGAGCAGGACGAGCTGGCCTGCGACGATGCCGTGTTCAGCGGCGAGCACTGTGCGGGACGCGGGTTGCCCGCCGTTGTACGGCGGTGCCGGGTCATCGGTCGTCACCTGGATCTGGCTGCCCCCGGCGGCGACCACGTACCAGCGACCGTCGACGAGAAAGGACCCCAAGGCTGTCTGCCCCGCGGGTTCGGGCGCCGAGCAGCGCGTCGGGTGGCTCTCGATGAGAAGGCAGACCGACTGGGCGTCGGAGGTGCCGTGGATCTCGACTGCCCCGGACGACAACGTGACGGAGCCGAGAACTGGCAGCTGCGCCGCGAGTCGTTCGCTGTCGTTGCGGAGGCCGAGCATCTCGGACCCGGTTCTGGGGATGACGTGGTCGGCGACCCCTTGCAGTTGGGTTCGGTCGGTCACGGTGCCGTACCCGTCGACCCAGACACTCTGTCCTGTTGCCGTGACGGTGTGGAGGGTGCCGAACGATGGATCGAACGACTGCACGGTCCGGTCGTCGACTCGGTCGCCGTCGAACCAGACCTTCAGGTAGTCGGCTTTGACCCGCCCGACCGCGTCGGTTGTGCGCACCTCGATCTGGCGTCCCGATCCCGGACCCGTCCACGCCGGTTGGTCCCGGTACACGAGGTCGGCCGCGACGACAGGATCCGAAGGCGTTCCGTCGCTCTCGCCCAGCAGGACTAAGTCGGACTCCGACGGCGGAGCAAGACCGGCCTGGTGGTCCTGCCCGCGCCAAGTCAGCGTGCCGAGGAAGTCCAGGGCCTGCTGCTCGGACATGCCGTTGAACGTGGCCTGCATGGTGGCGTCCTCTTGCCACACGATCGTGGAGGCGCTGTCGGAGAGCTCCTTGGCCGGCGCGATCTGACCGGACTGACCTCTCACCGTGACCGGGGAGCAACACCCTGTGGAGCCAGGGTTCGCGCCGCTGACCTGGACGAGCACCTTGCCGGGGGTGCCGTTCGGACGGCCGAAGAGCTCTGACCGACTGCCGGAGTCCACGGCCGGCGACGACCCCCATGCGATGGACCACAACTGCAAGCCGGCCTCGCTCGGTCCCGACGCCAGGGCACCGGGAACCGGCGCGCCGACCGCGCTGGTCGGGGAAGCCGACGAATCCGAGTTCGTGGCCGTCGACACGCTGCTCCGACCATCGCTGCGGACGACCACCGCAGTCGCCAGCGCACCGATCATCACCATCACGACCGCCGCGGCCACCCAGCGCATCCGGTGTCGCGCCACCAACGGTTCCTCGAACAGCAAGGGCGCGTCGACCCGGAACGGTCGGTCGGTGCGAGGGAGGCGGCGGGCACGCTCGGCGAGCGCCGCCCTCACCCGCGCCTCGAGCTCGTCGCGGTGCACTGTTTTCGTCATTGAAGCTCCTTCCGAAGATCCATCAGCGCTCGACGAAGCCGGCTCCGGGCTCTCGCCGGCGAACACCCCATCGCGTGCGCTATGTCCCGGCTCGTCATGTCCTCGTAGAAGCGCAGGACCAGCACCGCCGCCCGCTCCGGCCTCAATCGACCGATCGCCTCCCACGTCTCATCCAACTCGTCCATCTCGTTCCACAGCTCGGGTCGCACCGAGACGAGTCGCTGCTGTTCCATGTCCCGGCGCGACCGCCACGTCAAACCGAGACGCACCACCGCCGTCCGCAAGAACCCCGCCGGGTTCTCCACCGTCGCGAACCGGCTGTAGAGACGTAGAAACGCCTCCTGGGTCAGCTCCTCCGCGACCGGCTCCGATCGCACCAGCAGGTACGCGAGCCGCCGGATCCCGTCCCGCTCGGCCTCATAAACCCGCTCGAACGAGGACACCGACCAGTCATCGGGCAACGACAACACCGCTCACCCCATCGCTTCGACGCTGCGCACAACCACAACGACCGGCCAGCCTCCAAGAACGTGCCCGTCCTGTCAGCCCATCGCGCGAGTATCGACCATGACCCGAAGGAGGACTCGAAAATGAAGACACCGCCGACCGTTTCACCGGAGGAGTGGAACGCCGCACGCGAGGAACTCCTCGACAAGGAGAAGCAGCTCACACGGGCCAGCGACGCGCTGGCGGCTGACCGCCGACGGATGCCCTGGATGGCAGTCGACAAGGAGTACCGCTTCGAGGGCCCCGCCGGACCCGTGAGCCTTGCCGACCTGTTCGAGGGCCGCCGGCAGCTGATCGTCTACCGCGCCTTTTACGGACCCGAGGTCACCACGTACGCGGAGGGCGGCACGTACCCGGAGCGAGCTTGTGTGGGCTGCTCGTTCGGTGCGGATCAGGTGGCGGACCCTGGGCACCTGAACGCGCGGAACACGACGCTCGTGTTCGTCTCGCGTGCCCCTCAGGCCGAGATCCAGCGGCTGAAGAAGCGCCACGGCTGGGAGCACATCCCCTGGTACACGATCACGGACGACTTCGACAAGGACTTCGATGTCGACGAGTGGCACGGCACGAATGTGTTCATCCGCGAAGGCGACCGGATCTTCCGCACCTACTTCATCAACAACCGCGGCGACGAGAAGATGGGAAACACGTGGTTCTATCTCGACCTCACCGCCCTCGGTCGCCAGGAGGACTGGGAGGACTCGCCGGAGGGTTACCCGCAAACGCCGCCGTACCAGTGGTGGAACTACCACGACGCATACGCCGCGCCGAAGTGATCGTTGTGCCGAGCGCTGCATCCTTCGTGTCAGCGCGACCTCTACCTGGCGTCGCACGTGCATCTGCATGTCACAACGACACGTCAATGCACGTGCGATCACTCGGCTCCTGTCATCTGCTCATCGCTGTCGTCGTCGGCCGGCGCGGCCACCGCTCGCCGGCTGCGTCTCGAGAACGGCCGACGAGCCTTTGCCGAGTGGGAACGTGATCAAGGACCCCTCACCGCGGACGAGCTCGCCGACGGAACGGCCCGTGCCCGAGCGCTTCTCGGCCGGACCGGAGCCAAGCGGTCGCGGCGATCCGCGTAACGCCCGGTGTCACCTATGACACCGGTGCGCTCGGAACAGGTCGCGCTCCGAGTCGCCTGGGCGATCTGTCAACCGAACGATGACACGTCGCCCAAACGTTCCACGTCGCCGAGGCTTGCCATGAACAGTAGTTCACGATACTGTCGTGAACATGAGTTCACGACAGGAGCCGATCGAGTGCCGCTTGCTCACGAAACGATTCGGTGACACCACCGCGGTCGACGAACTGACCTTCAACGTGGCAGCGGGGACCGTCACGGGTTTCGTGGGCGCCAACGGCGCCGGGAAGACGACCACGGTGCGGATGATCCTCGGACTGGTGCGGCCATCGGCCGGGGAGGCTCTGATCAACGGGCGCCGCTACCGCGATCTCGAAGATCCCCGACGGAAAGTCGGCGCTGCCCTCGAGAGTCCCGGGGCCCACCCGGGGCATCGCGCCTCTACCCACCTTCGCGCCATCACCACGGCGGCCGGTCTGCCCTCGTCGCGAGTCGGAGAGGTGCTCGACCTCGTTGAACTCGACGGTTCCGCGCGTCGACGGGTCGGCGCGTTCTCGACGGGGATGCGTCAGCGTCTCGCTCTGGCGACGGCGATGCTCGGCGATCCGAGCATCCTCATCCTCGATGAGCCGGTGAACGGCCTCGACCCCGCCGGGATCCTCTGGATGCGCGACTTCCTCCGCGGTCTGGCCCGTGAGGGACGCGCCGTGCTCGTCTCGAGCCATCTGCTCGCCGAGCTCGCCGAGGTCGCAGACCGGGTCGTGATCATCGACCACGGGCGACTCGTTGCCGACTCCACTCTCGCCGAGTTGCTCAACGGACGAAAGCAGGTCGAGGTGCACTGCGCGCATCCCGAGAACCTGGCCGCAGCGCTGCGCGGGCGAGGCGTCCACGTCGAGATCGATTTGGGAGTCGTGGTCGTTCAAGGCCTGCCCGCTCGCGAGGTCGGCGACATCGCTGCGGCGGTCGACGCCGGTCCGGTGTGGCGGCTCGCGGAGCGACCCGGAAGCTTCGAGAGTGCGTACTTCGAGCTGGCCGGGACGATCCGCCAGCCGTCGAGCGCACGCGAGCGGAGCGCGTCGTGAACGCCTTGCTGCGGGCTGAGCTCGCCAAGATCAGGGCCACACCATCGACGTGGTGGCTTCTGTTGGCCACCACCGCCATAGGCGTGGTCGGCACGCTTGCGCCGCTCATCGCCGCTGAGGACAACGCCAACCTGTTGAGCGATCACAAGCTGCAAGAGGCCATGCACGGCGCTGCCGCGGGAAGCCTCCTGGTCATCGTTGTCGGGATCATCGGCTTGGCCGGCGAATGGCGCTTCGGCCAGGCGACCCAGACGTTTCTGACCACGCCGCTCCGTTCGCGCGTCGTGGCGGCCAAGACCGTCGCCTACATGGGCGTCGGCGCCGTGTACGGCATCGTCTCCTGCGCCGCAGCGAGCGCCACCGCGTGGGCTTGGTACCGCGCCGACGATCTCACGTTGCCGTTTCACCGCTCGGCCGTATGGCTCACCCTGCTCGGTTGCTTCGCCGTGTCCGTGGTGTTCGGTGTCGTCGGCGTCGCGATCGGTGGCATCGTGCGCAACCAGGTCGTGGGCATCGTCGGCGCCGTGGCCTGGCTGGCCCTCGTCGAGCCGGCGCTCTTCGCCGCGTCACCGTCGGCGTTCAAGTGGCTGCCCGGCATGGCGTCGTTCAGCGTGCGCCGCCAGCCAACCGACGGGCTGCTCGCTGTGGCCCCGGCAACCGTTGTCCTGGTCGCGGTCGTGGTCGCGCTGCTTGCTGCCGCGCTCCGGCTGGTGGATCAGGACGATGTGACGGCCTGAGCGCTCGCCCGAGGCCACCGATCAGTGCTCGGGCCGCGTACCGTCATATCTGGCATGACCCGCTCTTTGTGATCGCACGTGCAATGGCGTGTCGTTTTGACACGTGGACGCACGTGCGACGCATCCACGGCCGTCCGGGCGTATGACGAGCGGGCACGCGGGTCACTCAGAGACTCGCACGAGACCGCACTAAGACCGCCGGCCCTGAGGGTGTCGTCAATGACACCCGAACGGAGCTCGGTCATGACCATCACCCGCAAGCTCGCTGTTGTGGCCGTCGGCGCTGGTCTCGCTGCCAGCGGCCTCCTCTTGACGCAGGCCTCGTCGGACAAGGCGTCTTCGCCGGCCGTTGAGCTGATCAGCCCGACGACCTCGCCGCTGTCGACCGATGCCGTTGCGATCAACGCCGCTACCCGCGCCGGGTTCGTACAGATGTGTCTCGACGGCTTGCATGACGCCTCTGCACAGGCGAAGTACCGGGCCGCGGCCGCCGCGCATCCCACGATCGCCGCCGACCTGACGGCAGATTGTCAATCCGTGGTCTCGAGCCCGTGAGCGAGCGCGCCCGTCACGAGCGGGACATCCGGGCGCCGGCCTTTCATCCGGTCAACCATCGCATGAGCGAGTACCGTCCGGACGCGGACGAGTTCTCCATCCTTGGCCCGATCGAGGTCGCGGCTCCGGACGGCCCGGTCGAAGTCAGCGGGCCCAAGGAGCGCGCCGCGCTCGCAGTCCTGGTGGCTTGGGCCGGCGAGGTCGTGAGCACCGAGCGATTGGCTGAAGCTCTCTGGGGTGACGAGCCTCCTCGATCGAACGGCAAGATCGTGCAGAACTTGGTGTTGCGTTTGCGCAAGACGCTCGGGCCGAGCGTCATCGACACGCGACCCGGCGGATACGTGCTCAGCGCTGCACACGACTCGATCGACGTGCGCCGGTTCGAAGCGCTCGTTTCCGAAGGCCGCAGTCGGGCAACAGCCGGCGATCCGACGGCGGCAGCCGCCCTGTCAGCCGCCGTCGGCCTTTGGCGCGCAAGCCCGTTGCCCGAGCTCGAGGACTGGCCACCGGGGCGGGCCGAGGCGGCTCGCCTCGAGGAGCTCCACCGTTGTGTCGTCGAGGACCTCGCAGAGCTGGAGCTCAGCATCGGTCATCACCGTGAGTTCGTCGCCCGCCTCGAGACGATGGTCGACGAGGAGCCACTGCGGGAGCGGCGCTGGGTTCTGCTGATGCTGGCGTTGTATCGATGCGGCCGCCAAGCCGACGCGCTGCGGGCCTACCAACGCGCACGGGCAGCACTCGGCGATCTCGGCTTGGAGCCTGGTCCCGAGTTGCAGGCAATGGACCGTGCTGTAGCCGAACACGACGAATCGCTGGCGCTCTCGACTCCGAGCGCGATGGGCCAACCAATGCTGCCGACTGGCGTCATCGCGTTTCTGCTGACCGACATCGAAGGCTCTTCGTCGCTGTGGGAACGAGCGCCGAGTGCGATGTCGGACGCCGTCGAACGCCATGCCGACTTGATCGAGAAGGCAGTGACGACGTCCGGTGGCGTCTTTCTCAAGGCTCGCGGCGAAGGTGACAGCTCGTTCTCAGTGTTCACGAAGACCAGCGCCGCCGTGAGCGCCGCGCTGGCGGCACGCGACGCCCTGGAAGCTGAGCAGTGGCCGACCGAGCAACTTGCTGTGCGCATGGCGATCCACACAGGCGAAGCGCACGAGCGAGACGGCGACTACTTCGGACCGACCGTCAATCGGGCTGCACGACTGCGAGGGCTCGCAACCGGCGGCCAGATCCTCCTGTCCGAGTCGGTCGCTGCTCTGGTCCGCGACGAACTTCCGGAAGGTTGGGACCTCGCTGAGCTCGGCGAGCAAGCGCTGCATGGACTCAACCGTCCCGAACGCGTCTTCACGTTGGTCAGCTCTGGCGCCGTCATCGGCCGGGGTGCGACTGTCGTCGCGCGCAGCTGTCCCTACATGGGGTTGCTGCCCTTCCAGTCCGAAGACGACCGGCTGTTCTTCGGGCGCGCCGATGTCCTGGCGAGCCTCACCGATCGTGTGGCCAGCGATCGCTTTGCGGCAGTGGTGGGCGCATCGGGCAGCGGCAAATCGTCGCTGTTGCGAGCCGGACTGGTCGCGCAGCTGAAGCGCCGCGCAGGGTCCGAGGTGGACGAATGGCTCACGGTTGTCATGACCCCGGGGGCGCGGCCGGTCGCTGAGCTCGCGGCACGCATCGGTCCCTTGTGTGGCGACGAGCGCGGCGGACATGCTCCGTGACCTCGAGATGGACTCTCGTTCGCTGGACGTTGCGGTTCGACAGGCTCTCGCCTCACGTTCGCCGGGGACGAAGGTCGCGATCGTTGTCGATCAGCTCGAAGAGCTGTTCACGCTCTGCCGCGACGACGAGGACCGCCGCAGGTTCCTAGACGCGTTGGTGGACGCTGCGTCGGCCCTTGACGGACCCGCTGTGGTCGTCGTCGCGTTGCGCGCCGACTTCTTCGGACATTGCGCCTCGCACGACGGTCTCGCCCGGTTGCTGGAGACGCACTCATTGCTGGTCGGCGCGATGGACGAGGCCGGTCTGCGCGATGCGATCGAAGGTCCAGCGCGCGTCGCCGGCTTGACGCTCGAGCCAGGGCTCGCCGATCTGATCCTTCGCGATGTGGCCGGCGAGCCTGGCGGTCTGCCCTTGTTGTCGCACGCCTTGCTGGAGGTGTGGAAGCGCCGAGACGGCCGCACGCTGACCATGGCGGGGTACGGTGCGAGCGGCGGTGTCGGCGGTGCGATCGCCTGCACTGCGGACGCGGTCTACGAGTCGTTGGATGCGGATGAGCAGCGCGTCGTTCGGTCTGTGTTCCTCCGCCTCACCGAGCTCGGTGACGGCACCGAGGACACTCGGCGGCGGGCCACGCTCGAAGAACTCGCCAGCGAGTCGGCAGCCGGCACCGAGCGGACCGAGGTTGTGCTCGACACGCTCGTCGCGGCCCGCTTGGTGACGGTCTCGGAGGGGACCATCGAGGTCGCGCACGAAGCGCTGATCCGCGAGTGGCCCCGCCTTCGGGCGTGGCTCGACGAGGATCGTGAGGGGCTTCGCGTCATGCGTCATCTCACGTACGCAGCGCGCGACTGGGCCGAGCGCGGATGCGACGACAGTGAGCTGTACCGCGGACCGCGGCTGGCGGCGGCACTCGAGTGGCGCGCCTCCGGACACGAGGAGGATCTCAACCCCCTCGAGCACGAGTTCCTCGACGCCGGACAGCGAGAGATCGAAGCGCGCGCTGAGCGCGCAGCAGCGAGCGACCCGCCGGTTGCGCGGCTTGCTCGCCGGCGTCGGCATAGCGCTCGTCCTCGCGTTGATCGCCGGCGCATTGGCCTTGAACCAGCGCAATCGAGCCGACAGCGCGCGCGACCGGGCGGCCGCGGCGGCCGACGCGGAGGCGGTACGGCGCCTCGCCGTCCAGTCGAGAGTCGCTCAGGACACCAGCCTCGACCTGTCCCTGCTGCTCGCGGTCGAGGCCAATCGCCGCGATGACTCGAGCGAGACGCGGGGCACGCTGCAGTCGGCATTGCTGAGCAACCCGCAACTCCTGGGCTTCCTTCGCGGAACAGCGGCTGCCTACAAGTCCGTCGTGATCAACAGGGCCGGAGTCATTGCGGCCGGGAGTGGCGAAGGAACCGTCGACCTGTGGAGCGGCGACCGACGGCTGATCGGAACGCTTGCCGTCGGCTCAGGACCTGTCGGCGTCGTCTTCGCAGGCAACGGATCACTGCTCGGTGTCATCTCCGAAGGGGACCACTCGCTCTCGCTGTGGGATGTCACCACCATGGCCCGGGTCGGCGAACCGTTCACGACGGAGGCTGCGACCGGCAGCGCTGCGAGCTTCGCGTTCAGCCCCGACGGGCGTGCCTTGTCGGCCGCGCTGCAGTCAGGCGAGATCGCCACCTGGGACGTGGCGGCACGGGTGGAGACGGGCGCCCGCTTCAGAAGTGCCGACAGCGATCCGGACCGCGGCGACTTCCGAGCCGTCGCGTACAGCCCGGACGGCCGGCTGCTGGCGACCGGCACCGCCTCCGGCGGTATGGCGTTGTACGACGTGCAGTCCCGAAGTCCGTCGGCTCTGTCGCTGTCGGCGGGCCCGACGACGCCCGCCCTCTCGATGGGGTTCAACCCGCAGGGCACGCTGCTTGTGGCAGGAACCGCGGGCGGCTCGACCTACATGTGGGACCTGACGACTGGCCAACTGGTCACGTCATCGCTTCTGCTGAGCACCAAGAACGGCCAAGTTGCGTTCAGTCCCGACGGGAACCGGTTGGCCCTGGGCTCCGACGTCGAGACACTCGAGTTGGTCGATCCGGCGCGGCCCGATGAACCGTTGGCCTCGGTCCATACCCAGGGTGGCGTGCAGCAGGGCGTCGCCTACAGCGCCGACGGCCGATACATCGCGGTCGCCAACGGAGGTGGGAGCGTCTCGATCGTCGACGTCGTCGGCGAACGGAAGCTGGGGCATCCGCTTCCCACCGCGCCCCTGCAGCACGGACTGTTCAGTCCAGATGGTTCGATGCTGGCCGCTGCCGACTACGCCGACGGCTCGCTGTCGCTCCTCGATCCCCAGAGCGGCCGAGTCATTCGGCGGCTCGAGCCCCCCGGCATGCGCCCGATCGGCGAAATCGTCATCCCCGAGCCCGCCTTCAGCCTGGACGGGAGGTTCGTGGCCTACGGCGGTCTGACCGGCAGCGTCGCCATCTTCGACGTGACGAGCGGCGACCTGATCAAGACGCTCACGCCGCCACCCGCCACCACCGCCCACCCGTTCATCGATCCAGCCATCGCTCCCGTGTACGTCGGGCAACTGGCCTTCAGTCCCGACGGCACCAAACTGGTCTCGGCGGCGCTGGAGACAGCCACCCTCTTCGACGTCGGCTCCGGCCAGCAGCTCGCGCAACTCGCCGGCTGGGTCCTGCAGGCCACCAACGCGATCTTCACGCCCGACGGCAAGTACGTGGTGATCTCCGGCTTCAACGGCGTGACGCTGGTGTTCGATCCGACCACGGGCGAGCAGGTGGGTCATCCCATCGGCGACACCAGCGCGCCTGCAAACCTCGCCCAAAACGGGCTGCCCGACACGCTGGTGACATCCGACTTCGCCGGCAACATCCGCCTCGTCGACCTCCGGACGCGCAAGCAAGTCGGACCGCCGATGACCGGCAGGGCTGTGCCCGTCTCCACCCTCGACCTTCTCCCCGGCGGCAACCGGATCGTCGCTGCGTACTACGCGGGGACGGCGGGCGAAGCCTGGATCTTCGAGCGCGCCACCGGCCAGGCGATCGGCGACCCGTTCCCTTCGCTGGCCCAGTACAGCGCTGCGTCGGTGAGCCCCGACGGCAAGACCCTCATGACCGGCGACGGCACTCAAATGATGCGTTGGAACATCGACTGGGCCACGTGGCGACAGACTGCCTGCCGGATCGCGGGACGGAACCTCACCCAGGCCGAGTGGTCGCTGTACCGACCCACCGGCGGTCCGTACCGCCCGACCTGTCCCGAGTACCCGGCTTGACCGCGTGTTCGCCGGCCGACCCGTCAGGCAACTTTCGGTATGACGTCGGCAGCGAGCCGTTCCATCTGATCGGCGATGTCGAACAACGGGTTCACGAGGATCAACTGGGCGCCGGCGTCGGCGACCTGTTGCAATCCCGCGATGCAATCGGCGGCCGTACCCGTGACCGCCACGGGTAGAAGTGTCTGCCCGAACTCACCGTAGAAGGCGATCAACGCGTCCGACATCCGTTGGCGCGCGCGCTGTGGATCGTCGTCGACAGCAATGTAGACACGTTTGGCGATTCCGAACGTTGCGGCGTCTCGGCCGGTTTCATCAAGCATCGACCGCACGGTGCGGACCTGCTCGGTGAAGCTCGCGGTGGTCGAAGAGCCGGCGCCGAAGAATCCGTCACCGAGTCGAACCGCGCGACGCAGTGCGCCGGGGTGGCTGCCGCCGAACCACAGCGGTGGATAGGGCTTCTGGAACGGTTTGGGCTCCATTGGCGCGGCGTGCAATTGCCAGAACCGTCCCGCCACCGTCGCTTCCGGTTCCGTCCACAGCGCTTTCATCACCTGAATGCCCTCGACGAACCGGGTCACGAGACCGTCGTCCGGATCGACGCCGAACGCCGAGAACATGCGATTCCGTCCACCGATCCCGACCCCGATCTCGAGCCGTCCACGGCTGAGTTGGTCCAGCGTGCTGATGCTCTTGGCGAGATGAACCGGGCTGTGCAGCGGCGTCACGAACACGGAACATCCGAGCCGAATCTCCTCGGTGACGGCGGCCGCATAGGCCATGATCTCCAGTGGGCTTGGATGAGGAATGCGACCCAGCACCTGTTCGGTGATCCACGCGCTCTCGAATCCGAGCTGTTCGGCACGGGTCAGATACTCCCGGAACTCGTTCGGTCGGAACGATCCGTCGGGGATGTGCTGCGGAAGGGGAATCGCGTACCGGATGATCCGACCGTAGCCCGCCACCTCGTCCGCCACGAGCGCCTACGTCATCGCGTCGCCGCGTCGGCGGGGGCCGCGCGGCGGATCGGCAGCATCGTGATGACCGGCTCGTTGGCGAGGAAGTCGAGCACGACACGGTTCAACAGCTCGGGCTTCTCCGTGGCTACAGCGTGGGACGTGCCTGGGATCACGGCGAGCTCCGAGTTCGGGATGGTTCGATACAGCGTGGCGCTGTGGTCGATCGTGACCATGTCGTCGTCGCCCACCACGACGAGGGTGGGCGCAGAAATCCGAGCGAGGTCGCCGGTGGGGATGTGCGGCTCGCGTTGGGTCATCTCGACGAACTTGGCGAACACCACCGGCCAGTGGTCGGGGCCGTCGGGCGAGTGCTGCTCGTACAGGCCCCGGAACATCGCCATCTCATCGCCGTCGGCCGACATGTTGGTGAACATCTCCTCGATCTCGGGGACAACTCCCGCGGTGTCGAAGTTGGCGCCGATGACGACGAGCTTGCGGACGAGATCGGGGCGGGCGATCGCGACCATGAGACCGACGATCCCGCCGTCACTCCAACCAACCAAATGAGCAGGACCGGCCACGATCTTGTCGAGGAAGCCGATCGTGTCGGTGCTCATAGCCGCATAGGTGATCGGTCCGGGTACGTCGGCGGTGTGACCGTGGCCTCGCCGCTCCGGAGCGATGACGCGAAAGCTCTCGGCGAGCGCGGGGATCTGCGCCGCCCACGTCTCGTTGGTGCACAATCCGCCGTGCAGCAAGACGAGTGGGTCGCCGCCCCCTACCTCGTCGTACCAGGTGTTGACACCGTCGATGTCCACGTACTCGCCCATCTGTTGGCCTCCCGCGTCGTGCTCGTCTCGAGGTACTGATGCCGGCCTGCCGGTCGGCGAACGACTCGGAACGGTAGTGACCTTCGGCAGGGGCTTGTGATAGACGACGAAATCGCCTTGGTCGCAGATCCGTTCGGCGACTGGTCCGCGCGATGGACCAGCTAGCCGGTGTTGGCCGTTCGCGGAAGCGGGAAGCGGGCGACGAGTCCTTTCGCCGCGACCTGGAACAGTGGCACCGGGTCCGGCAGCCCGCGCAGCCGGTACTCACCGAGGCTCCTGAACCGCATGCCGTTCGGTGTCGATCCCCTCACCGCCTCTCTCGTACCGCCGGAGACGAGGATCTGCCCGCCGTGTGCTGCCGCACAGATGCGCGCCGCGGTATGAACGGCCATGCCGATGTAGTTCGCGCTGTGCACCGTCGGGTTGCCGCTGTGGATCCCGACCCGGACCCGCACCTCGAGATCCTCGGTCCATGACCTTCCCCGGAGCTCGCGTTGGATGGTCACCGCCGCGTCAAGGGCGGGCCGGGGATCTTCGAACACCGCGAAGAACTCGTCGGCCCGCGTTTTCGACCACTTGGCCACCCGATCCCACCGCAGTGTCTCCGAGGAGCTCGCGCACGTCGTTGATCAGCTCGCGGTAGCGGTCCCCCAGGCGATGGACAAGGGCGGTGGAACCTTCTATGTCCGTCATCAGCATCGTCACGAAGCCAGACGGCAACTGCGCCGGTTCTCGTGCCCGAAGCTCACCGAACTCACGCTCCGACTGCAGTTGTCCGGTGATGAACCCGACCGGCACGATCCCGTACTTCTTTGCTGCAGTCAACAACCGCTTGCGGGCGCGCTCTCGGGCGCGTTCGTCCTCGAAGTTGACCTGGCCGAAACGAGCAAGGGCGTTCCGGACGTGGGCCTCGTCGTGTATGGGCAGCCTTCGGCGGCCGCGGCTGTCCACGTAGGCGAACGCGCTGTTCGGAAGATCGCCTCGCTTCGTCGAGTCGAGTCGGGCCATTTGAAGTCACGGGCGCGGTGCTCGTGAGAACCCGCTTCCCCATTCCCCTTTCAATCCGTCCATGCGGTTTTCGCGTGTGATGTCAGACATACAACATCGCGCCCTGTGGGCGCGGTCGGACCACGGCTGGGTTCACAACGCGAAGAGCTCGGTCTCCTTCCCGGTCGCCCGCAGCACCGAGGGTCCGAGCGACACCGCACCCGACGACGCGCCCGCCAAGTCGACGACGTTCCTCGAGCCGACGATCTGACCCGGCGTCGCTCGCGGCACAGCTCAGAGGCCACGAAGCCGGCAGGCCCGACGATGTCACCGTCGTGGAGTTCCACGCGCCCCATATCGACGCCTGAACGGATCTCCAAACCCATCTCCGCGACCACGGCCTGCATGTCGTGGAGGAACGCGAGCGCGATGACGGGGTCCTCGAAGGCGGCCAGGCACCCGTCGCCGGTGAGCTTCAGCACCACCGGCTCCCGCGGCTCGGCGGCTCGGCGCAGGACGACGCTGAGGTGTCGCTGCCACTTGATGACGTCGTCAGTGTGGCTGACCGCGACACGATCGCTCGAGTTGCACACGTCCACGACGGCGATGGCCAGCACCGCCGGAGCACCGCTCTCGCCAGTGCGCAGCGGGGGAAACACGTCCTCGACGCCGGGGACCGTCGCCTGGAAGATCTCCTCGAGTTTGGGAAAGTCCCGTACCCGATGATGCCCGAGGCTCTTGAAATGCACTGTGCCCGAAAGCGACGTCCGAGCGAGCGCAGCGACGACGGACGACACGACGGTCTGGCCGCCGTGAGCGACAGCTCGCAGGCGAGCGGTTTGATTGACCGCGATCCCGTAGTAATCGTCCGCTGACGGGTTGGCCTCGCCGGCGTGGACGCCGATTCGAACCCGCAGCTCCAAGGCCCCGTCGCGCGCGGCGTTCGTCACCAACTGGAGCTCACAAGACGCCGCCACCGCCGCGGAAGGCTGCTCGAAGACCACGAAGTGACTGTCGCCCTCCCCCCGCGACTTCATGACCACACCGCCATACGTCTCCGAGACGTTGGCCATCGCGCCGTCGAGGTCGCGCAAAGCAGCCGCCATCTGGTGAGTATCCGCCGCCCAGAGCTCGCCACTGCCCTCCACGTCGCTCATCAGGAACGTCACGACACCGGTCGGGAGGTGGTCTCGAGTCATGTCGGACAACGTTGTCGGCGGTGACGTGTCAGCTGGGCTTCGCGTAGTTTGCCGCGCCTTGGAACTCGATTGAAACCATCGGTTCGTCTCCGACCACCCACCCGTCGTGTCCGGGTCCGATGCGGTAGACCTCACCCTCACCGATCTCACCTTCGGTGCCATCGGCGTAAGCCAGGTGAATCCGCCCGGAGATGCAGTAGCCGACGTGTTCGACCTGGCAGGTGTCGGTGCCGACGACAGGCTTGATGCACTCCGACCACCGCCAACCCGGTTGGAAGGTGTACCGACCGACCTGGCCGCCGGCGATGTTCACCAGGTCAACCCGGGTCTTGTCCGGTGTTCGGGTTTCGTCGGGAGCGGTGAAATCGCGGTGCTCCAGCTTTGCCATCCACTTCCCCTTCTGATTTGCTCGGCAGCGGCATGGCCGCCGCGGGCGCACACCGTACCGATGAGTTCATCGGCACGTCAGGTGCAGCCCAAATTGTCATGCAACCAGGGGCCCCGCCCGTGGTCGACGTGTGCGGGGCCCCCAGCTGGTGTTCGCGAGACCGGGGGGATGGCCTCCCTTTGTATAGAGGCGTCGAAGAACTCGAGTGATACGAGCTCTCGAGCCGAGCTGAGTCGACGACCACCGAGCGGCCCGTGTCCGCGCCAGGTCGTAGCGTGTGCGCCACGTCCGTCCACCGCGCTGGGAAGTTGGACGGCGCACCGGGCCGGCGCAACGGCCCAGCAAGGAGGCCAGCGTCGCATGGCCGACGACAGGACCAACGCCGACCGCGGCTATGACGACTGCATCGCCCGGCTCACAGAGCTCCTACCGGAGCACGGTCGCCGTCTGCTCCTCGAGCTCGACGAGTACGTCGGCGAACGGTTGGTCGAGTTCGAGCACGCCGGGTTCGAGCTGGCGCGCCGTACCTCACCGTTGGTCGACTACTGGGAGACGAGCTCGGAGCGACCCGAAGCGCCCGACGACGAACTGTCCGCCACCGCCAACATCGTGCTGCGCTTCGATCACCCGCGGCTCACGCCTGCCGACTGTGAGCTGGTGATCGCGATCGTGAAGCACCTGGAACGCCGAGACTGACCGCCGTGCCGTCCGTAAGCGGCCCACCTCGTGCGGGTGCGGATGGCTACCGCTTCGAACTCAGCCTTGGACGGCGCGATAGAGCTGCCACGACCCGGGAACTCCCTTCAGCGCCGCTCTGCCCAGAGGGCTGAAGTCGATCATGGCGCCTCCAGCCAGTTGTGTCACAGCTTCGGACACGAGCACTTGGCCCGCTTGTGCGCGAGCTCCGATGCGGGCCGCGACATGCACCGCCAATCCCCCCAGGTCCTGACCGCGGATCGTGCATTCTCCAGAATGCAGGCCGGCGCGTACCTCGATGCCGAGCGCACGTACGCCCGCCACGATGGCGAGCGCGCATTCAACTGCTCGTGCCGGTCCGTCGAAACTCGCGACGAAGCCATCACCCGTCGTGTTGATCTCGGTACCGCGGTAGCGCTCGAGCTGCCGGCGAACCAGCGCATCATGCGCATCGAGCACCTCGGTCCACGCGGCGTCGCCCAACGACGCGGCAAGGGATGTGGATCCGATGATGTCAGTGAACAGCACCGTCGCGAACAACCGATCCGACGCCGGATCCGATCGGGCGCCGGTGAGGAACTCCTCGATCTCGGCAAGCACCGGCGCGGCGTCAGCCCACCAGTAGTGGTCGGACCCGTCGAGTTCGACGAGCTTCGCGTTCGGAATCGACGTCGCCAGATACTGCGCGTGACCAATGCGATACAGCGGCGAAGTGCGCGCCAACACCAACGTCGGTGCAGAGATCACGCCGAGGGCTTCTCGCACGTCCGTCGAGTACGCCATTCGCTGCGTGGCCATTGCCGCGCCGGGGCTGGCCGCCATGCGCTCATAACGGGCGAGCCACCTGGCAACGGATGGATCGCCGGCGACGCTCGGCGCCAGATCCGACAACCACATCGCCGTTCCCCACTCCGTCTCCACTCCGGCCAGCAGTCGCTCCGCGACCTCCGGCGGCAGTCCGTGCGGATAATCCTCGGCACGCAGCAGTCGAGCAAACGAGTTGAACAGCACGAGCGAACGTGTTCGCTCCGGGTACGTCGCGGCGAACAGCATCGCGAGCGAACCTCCACCGAGCATGCCGATGACGGCCGCGCGGTCGGACCCGACGGCGTCCAGGACGCTCACGACGTCGTCCATCCAGACCTCGAACGAGGGGAGACGGTCGAGCGTGACCGGATCCGACATTCCCGTCCCGCGCTTGTCGAATCGGATCAGACGCCCGATGCGAGCCATACGTCTCAACGCGGCTGCGATCCTCGGCTGCTCCCACGCCTCCTCGACGTGGCTCCCCCACTCCGGCACAAGGACGATGTCGAGGGAGCCAGAACCGACGACCTGATACGCAACGTGTATGTCGCCGCACGTGGCGAATCGCGTGACCGGCCGCTCGAGCACGACGCTACCGATTGCCCTCGGAGACAAAGGAAGCGTCACGCCTCGTCGAGGCTCTCGCCTCCCGTCGCCGTCCCTCGCTGATGCTGTTGTGCCCGCCACCGGTGGACGGCCTCCTCGACATCGAGCACCGCGACGGTTGTCGGTGGCCCACTGACGGTGTGGGAGTTGACGTACCGGATGCGTTCATTGATGGCCGCGACGACCGCGCGGAGCTGTGCCTCTGTGGTCGCGGCAGCCATCCTCTCGTGCGCTTCATCGAGCTCTCGCCGCAGCGAGATCGCCGGCGGAGAGTACGACACCTTCTCGCGTCGCAACTTCTTGCGAACCCACCACAGGTCGTCCCGCGGCCCGTCCAGGTCAGGCAAGGGCTGCCCGTGACCGGGCAGATCGTCGAACTCGCCACGCTCACGCGCTTCGCGAATCTGTTGCTCGACCCACGACTCCCACCCAACACCAGGCGGCTTTCGGGACGTCACCGTCGACGGAGGCTACCGGCGGGATGCGGTCCTGATCACACCGCGCGCCGCGGCGCTGCGGCGACGATCTCAGGCGGCTGTACGGCGGAGGCCTATGAGCCCGCTCAACAGAAGGAATACTCCGAGCGTGATGGTGAGGACGTTCCAGCCGCTCAGACCATCGTCGATTGCGTCAACGGTGTCGGACACGATGATGAGCAGCCCGACGAGCACAAGCGCGACTCCTCGCGTGCGCGACATCTGATGATGGTACGCGAAACCGGCGCCTCTCACCGCCGTTCCCTCCGTCGCGGGAAAGGTAGGGCTCGCCGCTTATGCAACCTTCTCGAAAACGGAGATCTGGTCGGTACTGCTCGATGTGAATGGCGCTCGGTTCCATCCTGCCCACCGGTCGCGCAACCGGAACCCGGCGAGGCGCGCCATCAGGTCGAGTTCCGTCGGCCACACGTACCGGTACGGTGCAGCGTGGTGGACGAGACGCCCGTCGACGTTCACCCAGTGGTGCGACCAAGCAATCTGGCCCACGAGGTCGTCGAAGGTCTCGATGCCCACATGGTCGGGCTGGAACTCGAATACCCGGCCAACTTCGCCCGGCTGAACCCGTCGGAGCTGCGGAACGATCACCTCGACGACGAAACACCCACCCGGTTGGAGATGAGCGCCGGCGTTTACGAACACCGCGACCTGGTCGTCCTGACTGGTCACGTTCATGATGGCGTTCCACACGAGGTAGACGAGCTTGAACGTGCCCGGAACCCGTGTCGTTGTCATGTCGCCGACCGTGACGTCCACAGCCTCGGCACCCGGCTTCGCGCGCAACTGTTCCACCATGTGCGGCGACAGCTCGATCCCCGCCATCGTGATGCCTCGGGCCGCCAACGGCAACGCGACTCGGCCCGTGCCGATGGCGAACTCGAGCGCCGGACCGCCGCGGGCCAACTCGAAGAGACTTTCGACGGCGGGGTCGAGGACATCAGGCGCGAACATCGCGGCGGACGTGACGTCGTAGACCTCCGCTACCTCGCGATCCCAGATCACCGAGCCCACCCGCACAGCCTTGCATCGGCGCTCCCCACACCTCCCGTCCATTCCCGGATCGTGCACTCTTCAGAGGTATCAACCCACGCGAAGTACTCGCGCTATCGGGACGTTCGAACGCCGAAACGGCGGACATCAGCGACGTGTCGTGTCGTCAATGCACGCCGAAACGGGCAACTATCCGACAGCGTGGGCCCTCAGCACCGACAGCGGCTGCGACATCGCGTGCACCTACTGCATCACGACTGCACAGGGACGGTCGGTGCCGCTCTATCTGGCCGGCGACGTTGCCGAACGATTGCGTTCCGAGTTGGACGACTTCGCGACTCCCCCAAGGCTGTGCGTCGGCGCTTACTGCGATGCCTACCCCAGTGTCGAACCCCACTACCGCGTCACCCGAGCCGTGCTCGAGGTGCTGGTCGAGCAGGACCTCGAGTTCACCGTGGTGACGAAGGGCGCAGGCGTGGTGCTCGACACTGAACTGTTCCAGTCGCATCGCCGCGGCCATCTCCAGATCTCGTTGTGCAGTCTCGACGAGCGTGCGATCGCCGAGATCGACCCGGGCGCGCCCACAGCCGCTGAACGGTTGGCCGTCATCCAGCACATGGTGGACGCCGGTGTCAGGGTTTGCCTGCAGATGTCACCCTGGATCCCGGGGATCACAGACGTGGACCTCCTCTTGGCTCAGCTGGACCCGAGGGTGGCGGTGCAGATCACGCCGTTGCGGCTCCCTCCATACCTTCGTAACACTCCGCTCGGCCGCGCCGTCAGTCAGGCGGAGGTCAACGACGCCTTCCAGCGAGAATACGAACGCGTCGGTCCACGTCCCAACGTGCTCTGGTCGCGGCCTCCGGCGCTCCACGGAGCCCCGCCCGACATCGACCACAACCTCGGATCGCACGAGCCCTCCGACTGGACAAGAGCCCCCGCGTCACCGAGGGCAGGGGCCGACCCCGTTGCCCCGCACCGGCGCGCCCGAAGCGTCCGCCTCGAACTGTTGCGTCGACACCCGATCAGGGATTGACGCACGAGGGCGAGGTGAGGCTCTTCTCCCATGTGATGAGGACGTCGTCGACTTCGATCGGGCCCGTGCGAATGTGGATTGTTCCATTGATGTGCTCAGGTTCGAGACCGACGTCGGCGTACCCGCACGTCCGGTAGAGCGCTTGAGCGGGTGTGTTGTCGACACTGACGCTGACCCTTATGCAGGTGAACCCGCGATCTCGTGCTTCGCGTTCTGCTGCGGCGATGAGCGCCTTTGCCACGCCACGACGTCGGTGGTCGCGTGCGACCTCGACGTCTTGAAGGTGCGGAGGATCAGTCAGTGCAAGGTGCAAGTGACCCAGCGGTGCATCGCCGCTCCATGCGACCAGGTAGAAGCCGTCGCCCTGATCGAGTCGCGCGAGGCCGAGCGCGGTCACGACTCGCTCAACTTGAGATTCGTCCAGCACCTGCACTTCGATCCCCGCATACTCGCGCCGGCGGGACGCACGTATGTGCTGCGGCTCCTATTGGACGACGAGATTCATGACGCCTCACTATGCGTCGCGGCGGGAGCGTACGCGTGTAGCTCGGTCGCGTCCGCCGAAACGGCGTGCATAAGCCACACGCTGTGTGGCTAATGCACGCCGAATGCGGAGGGTCGCTGTGCAGATGACCACGGATTCACGCGTGGGAAGCGGTACGGCCGTGGTGCTCGGCGACGCGCTGCAGCGCCCTCGTCAGCACTCTTCGTTCCCGTGCGTCGAGTAACGCGAGGAAGTGCTTGTCGATGCCGGACAGGTAGTAGGGCGCGGCACGTCGGAGCTCGTTCCGTCCGTGCTCGGTCAGCTGCGCGAAGGAGCTTCGGCCATCCTCCGGATTGGCGATCCGCCTGACGAGACCGGCGGACTCCAGGTCATCGACGATCCGACTGACCCGAGTGCGGGACAGCACGACGCGCTCGCCGAGCTCGGACATTCGAAGCTTCCGATCGGGTGCGGCGTTCAGCTCGAGGAGCACGTCGTACCACGTCAGCGGGATCGCCTTGTTCGCAGCCAGGTCGGATTCGATCGCCCGCACCGCTGCGGCGTGTGCAAGGAGCAGCCAGCGCCACGGCGCCACGACATCGTCGTCAGCCATCCCGACAAATCTACCCCTTGCGTGCGTCCGCACATAGTTATAAGATGCGTGCGCACGCACATATATAACCTGCAAGGGGCGACATGACAAACACCTCCGCACCTCCGTCCATTCGCGTCGTAGACGGCGTCGAGCTACCCGCCATCGGCCGCTGGCGGATCGACCCGGGTCACGCCGAGGTCGGCTTCGTCGGCCGGCACCTGGTCTTCACAAAGGTCCGCGGACGCTTTCGAGGCGTTGACGGGTTCGTCGAGGTCACGAACGACCCCAACGACACCTTGGTGGAGGTAACCATCGAGACGGCAACGGTCGACTCCGGTGACGAGACACGGGACGAGCATCTCCGATCGTCAGACCTCTTCGACGTGGCCCAGTTCCCAACGGCGACGTTCCGAGGTCGAGCCCACAGCTGGGCCGGGCAGCACGGCAAGCTTGGTGGCGACCTCACGATCAAACACGTGACGAGGCCCGTGGAGCTCGACGTCACCTACCTCGGCTCCGTGACCGATCCGTGGGGAAACGAGCGGGCGATCTTCTCGGCAACGGGTGCAGTCAACCGCGAGGAATGGGGAGTCGGATGGAACATGGTCCTCGAGACCGGCGGCTTGCTCGTCTCGAAGGACATCCAACTCGAGCTCGAGCTGGAGCTGATCCGCGAGCACTGACCTAACAACAAGAACGACCCAGCCAGATCGACCTTCGCGCCGGGATGGCCAGATGACCGCCGGGCGCGACAGCAGCGAGAACTGCACTTCGGCGCCGCATCGGGCAATGCAGGTCTGGCACGCTCGCAGCATGGCTGACGACCGCGACCGATGGTCGATGTTCCATTTCTCGGAAGCCGGACGGGGCGATGTCCCAGAGCTTCTCCGTCGGGTTGCAGACAGCATCCAGGAGCTAGGAGAGATCCAGGTCGAAGACATCACCTTCGCAACACAGCAGACTGATGGCGCTGATGAGATCGCCATGACCGTCTACTACCACCGTGAACTTCGGGGGAGCTCACCGTGAGCGATCACTGCGCCGGCGTCCTGGGCTGGATGTTCTTGTTGTTGTGGAACACGTTCTCGGGGTCGTACTTGGCCTTCACCTCGGCGAGCCGGCGGTACGTGTCGTCGCCGTAGGCCTCGCGGACGCGGCTCGTGTCATCGTCGGCGTCGAGGAAGTTCACGTAGACGCCGGCGCGGTGGGGCTGCAGGGCGTCGAGGAATGCTCGGGCCCACGCGGTCTCCGATGACCTGACGGTGTCGTCCTGCTCGGGGAGCCAGGCTGCGTCGACGATGATGTTGTGGTCCACATCGCGTCCCGGGTAGGCCGTGGCGTCGCGCGGGGTTCGGCGTACTCCGCCACCCATGTGGAACATCGCCGTGTACGACCTCGGGGACGTGGCGCAGTAGGCGTGCGCGGCGACGATGTCGATGACCTCGTCGGACAGGCTGGTGAGGTTCGTCGCCTTCCAGTAGTAGTGCCAGCCATGCGGGACGGTGTCGTCGATGCCGCTTTGATGGTCGACGTAAAGGGTGGGTCCGACCAGATCGACGAGCGGGGTCCCGAACTGGCGGAGTGCGCGGGTGGCACGCTGACCGTCCTGGACGGGTCCGGCGTAGCAGCTGGCCACGGCGATTGCCGGCCGGAAGTGGAGGCTCTCGTCGACAACCGGCAGCTGCGGGATCGTGCCGAGCCGGACGACATTCCCGAGCTCGTCGGGCGCGTCGCTGACGAACTCGCGGTAGAAGCGCAGGACGTCGGTGGTGTCCTCGGCCGGCCAGAACACCGGTCCGGCCATGACCGTTGGGCCGACCGGGTGCAGCGCGAAGCGGAATGAGCTGACGACACCGAAGTTCCCGCCTCCGCCTCGCACGGCCCAGAACAGGTCGGGGTGCTCGCTCTCGGACGCCCCCACGATCTCGCCGTCGGCGGTGACCACCTCGGCCTGTACGAGATTGTCGACGGTGAGCCCGTGTTTGCGCATGAGCCAGCCAATGCCGCCGCCCAAGGTGAGGCCGCCGACGCCGGTGTGGCCCACGATGCCGCCCGTGGTGGCCAGACCGTGCGCCTGTGTCTCGTGGTCGACGTCGCCCCACAGCGCGCCGCCCTGGACGAGGGCCGTGCGCTCGACAGGATCGACCGAGACGGCGCGCATCGCCGACAGGTCGATCACGATCCCACCGTCGCACACTGCGGTGCCGGCGACGTTGTGACCTCCACCGCGTACGGCGATCTCGAGATCGTCGTCGCGGGCGAAGCGCACTGCTGCGGCCACATCGGCGGTGCCGCTGCAGCGGGCAATCAACCGAGGTCGTCGGTCGACGGTGCCGTTCCAGACAGCTCGAGCGTCGTCGTAGTCATGGTGGCCGGGGACGATCACATCGCCCCGGAACCCAGGAATCTGCATCGTGGTTCGTGCTGACATCGTTCCTCCTGTGGTGGATGGGGCTCATCGCAACATGGAGGTGCACCGGGAAGAAGTCAGCTATCTGGACTTCGAAGTAAGGAATCTGGACTTCACGACGGTCGGTTGGCGAGGGACACTGCGCTCATGCGGACCTACGGTCAGTACTGCCCGATCGCCCGAGGCGCGGAGATCTTCGCTGAGCGTTGGACACCGTTGATCATCCGCAACCTGTATCTGGGCTGTGAGAACTTCTGCGAGATCCTCGAGGGTGCGCCCGGACTCTCCCGCACCCTGCTCACGCAGCGGCTCAAGCAGCTCGAACGCCTCGGCATTGTCGAGTCGGCACCGAAAGCTGAGGGCCGCGGTCACCGATACCAGCTAACGAGCTCGGGCCACGATCTGTTCAAGGTCTGCGAGACCCTCGGCGAGTGGGGAGCGCGCTGGCTCGAGATCGCCCCCGAGAACCTCGATCCGTTCGTGGCGCTGTGGTCGATGTGCAACGCGCTCCGTCGTGACCGACTCCCGGACCAGCGCGTGGTGATCCGGTTGGACTTCACCGGCTTCCGGCCCCACGAGCGGTATTGGCTGCTGCTCGAGCACGGCGAGGCCGAGATCTGCAAGACGTATCCGGGTCTGGACGAGGACCTCTACATCACCGCCGACGCCGAAGCGTTCGTGAAGTGGCACGCCGGACAGCTGTCCTGGAAGGAGGCCACCCGCGACTCCCGGATCCAGCTCCACGGTCCCGTGTGGCTCGTACGCGCCTTCCCGAGCTGGAACGGCCGCAGCATGTTCGCCCACATCCACCCTGCCGCCGCCGCCGGGCCACTCCCAGTGGGCGCGATCTGAGACGCACGGCGGCGCAACGCGCTATCAGGGACTCAATACCGCCGTGGCGGCGGCGGTCATGGCGGCGCTGTCCTTCGTCATCGCCCGCCCGCTGCGCGGTCGCAACCGGTCAGGGCGGACCCAAGATCGCGGTGACGACGACACGCTGCACCACCGTGCCGACCTCGGCCCGAGCGCGGCGCGGATCGGCGGCGAGGGCGACGTAGAGGGCGGCCTCGTCGAGGGCGCCCATGAGGACGTGGGCGAGGGGCGCGACCGGCTGCTCCGGAATATCGCCGGCCGCGATGGCTTCGGTCAGCAGGGCGGTGACGAGACCGAGGCCGTGACGCAGCCCCACCTCACGCCAGCCTTGCCAGCCGAGCACGGCTGGCCCGTCGAGGAGGACTATGCGCTGCACTTCCGGCTCGGCGCAGGCGTCGAGCCAGGCGTCGGCGCCGGCGACAAGTGCGGCGACGGTGTCGTCGGCCGGCGCGGCGGCGGCGACCTCGACCAGGCGGGCGGTCAAGTCGACCTCGACCGCTTCCAGGACGGCGGCGAACAGGTCGGCCTTGGCCGGGAACTGGTGGTAGAGCGCGCCGCGGGTGACGCCAGCGGCCCGGGCGATGCGCTCGGTGCCGACGTCGGCGTAGCCGTGCGCAGCGAACAGCGTCCGGGCGGCCGCGACGAGAGCGGTCCGTGTCGCCGCCGTTCGGTCGGCCTGGGTGCGCCGTGTGGCCATCATCACGTTGACATTCATGCAGCCGGTACGTAAGTTACAAACAACGTGCACGCAACATACTGGAGTTCCCCATGCCGACCGTGACCCTTCCTGCCGGGACGATCCACTACCGCACCGCGGGACCCGCCGACGCCACCGCTCCGCCGGCCGTGTTCGTGCACGGCTTCCTCGTCGACAGCCGTCTGTGGGACCGTGTCGCGGAGCGCCTGGCTGGCGCCGGCGTCCGCTCGTACCTCGTGGACTGGCCGCTCGGCTCCCACCGCACGCCCATGGCCGACGACGCCGACCTGTCCCCGGCCGGGGTCGCCCGACTGATCAACGACGTCCTCGACGTGCTCGGGCTCCGCGACGTCACGCTCGTCGGCAACGACACCGGCGGCGCCGTCTGCCAGTTGCTCCTTGCCGACGACCCGACGCGGATCGGGCGGGTTGTGCTCACGAACTGCGATGCGTTCGAGAACTTCCCCCCGACGATGTTCCTTCCGCTCTTTCTCGCCGCCAAGCATCCCGTCCTCACGTCCGCCCTCCTGGCACCGATGCGCGTGCGGGCGCTGCGGCACTCGCCATTGGGTTTCGGTCTCCTCATGCGACGGCCCCGGGACGCCGAACTGACCCGTCACTGGGTGACACCGGCGGTGACCGACCGCCGCATCCGTTCCGACATCGCCCACTTCGCCAGGGGCGTCGACCGTCGCGCACTCGTCGCCGCTGCGCCTCGACTGCGGGACTTCGCCGGCCCTGCGCGCCTCGTCTGGGGAACCGCCGATCGGTGCTTCACGGTGGAGACCGGCCACCGCCTCGCCGACGCCTTCGCCGACGGACAGCTGGTCGAGGTGCCCGGCGTGTCCACGTTCGTCCCCATCGACGAGCCCGACGCCGTGGCCGACGCCATCATGGCCATCGGCTCAGCGATCACAGCGGTCCAGGCTCGACCCGTAGCGACCTGATCCCTCGCGCGCCGCACGGGGCATATCTGCCTGCCCTTGGGCACTCACGAGCCGGCGCTGACCGCCCGGAGCGTCGGCTTTGGCCGTGGCGCTAGGTGTGACGCGAGGAGAGGACACAAAACTCGTTGCCGTCCGGATCGCTCAGGACCACCCAGGACTGCTCGCCCTGGCCGATGTCGATTCGGGTCGCTCCAAGAGAAACGAGGCGGTCTACCTCCGCTTGCTGATCAGTGTCGTCGGGCGGAGCGATGTCGAGATGAATCCTGTTCTTCCCGATCTTCGGGGCAAGCGGCGGACCCCAGGTGATGAACGGAGCGGTGCCGTCCGGCGCGCGGATAGCGGTTTCCTCGTCCTGATCCCAGACCAACGGCCATCCAAGCGCTTCGCTCCAGAAGTATCCGACCTCCCGCGTACCGTCGCACGTGATCGATCCGAGCCGTCCGCAGTCAGCGAGGAAGGCGTTGTCGGGTTCGATGACACAGAATTCGTTGCCCTCGGGGTCGGCGAGCACGACATGATCGTCGTCCGGGCCCTGACCGATGTCGATGTGGCGGGCGCCGAGGTCGACCAACCTCACGACCGTTTCTGTCTGGTCATCGATGGACGTGGTCGTCAGATCGATATGGATGCGATTCTTGCCCGCCTTCTGTTCCGGGACCGCCTGGAACTCGATCCGGAATCTGGTGTCATCCGTCGGGACGAGCCCGATCTCGTCATCGGTCTCGTCGTCGATCTCCCACTGAAGAGCGTCGGCCCAAAAGCGCGCGAGTCGGAGCGGATCGTTCGCATCGAAGCAGAGAGCGACGAGCCGAGAAGTCATCTAACTCTCATCATCTGACCCGCCGCAAGCAGTCAAGGTTCGGCGTCGACGAGCACGATGGTGCGACCAGTGGTCCGCCGTTCGGCCATGGCCGTGATCGCCACCGGGATCTCATCGAAGCCGACGACGTCGCCGACCACCGCGTGCACTTCGCCGTGGTCGACGAGATCGACGATCTCCCGCATGATGTGCTCGCCGAGACGACCGGACACGAAGTTCCAGCCCACTGCGGTCTTGACCAGCCCAGCCATGTCGTCGGTGGCGTATGCGAGCAACACGCCACCGAGGTTGATGTTGGCGAGCGCGACTTGACGCGGTACGACGAACGCCTCGTCGGCCACTCGCTTGTTCGACGCGAACCCCATCATGAGATAGCGGCCGTTGTACGAGGTGCATTTCAGCGATGCTGCGAAGACGGCTTCGCCGACGTTGTCGAACACGACATCGACACCACGGTTGCCCGTCTCGGCCAGAACGACCTCAGCGAAGTCGGTCGTGTTGTAGTTGATCGCAACTGCCGCGCCGAGATCTCGGCACAACGCGACCTTCGCATCAGTACCGGCCGTGGCGAACACCTTCGCCCCTCGGTGCGCCGCGAGCTGGATGGCGGCGCTGCCGGAACCACCGGCGCCGGCGTGGATCAGCACCGTCTCGCCCGTCTGCAGGTCGGCGCGATCGAACAACCCCAACCACGCGAGATGGAACGGGAAGTAGAGCGCGGCCGCGTCAGGAAGGGGGATCGAGTCGGGCATCTCGAAGGTCGACACCGCCGGGCACACGACATACTCCGCGTAGCCGCCGTGGGCGCCCTTCGTCGTGGCCACCACCCGCCGTCCCAGCCAGGACTCCGCTCCTTCGCCACAGGCGTCGACCACGCCCATGACCTCCATGCCCGGGCTGAAGGGCAGCTCCGGCTCGACCATCATGTTGCCGCCGGTGATGCGCTCGAGGTCGTTGAGGTTCAACGGAATGGCCCGCACGCGAACCCGCACATCGCCCGCGTCGGGTTCCGGTGTGTCGACGACGTCGAGTCGAAGAACCTCGAGCGGTGGCCCGTACTCGTGAGTGCGCCACGCCCGCATCGGGTGCGAGATTAGGTGCCGTGAGCAACGACCGATTCAATCGCGACCGCCTCGTCACCGAGGCCGTCGCGCGCGCCGGCGCAGACGACTTCGGCGAAGACACCTGGCAGGAGGGCCTCGACCTGCTCGTCGACGGCTTCCCGTCCGAGTCTCAGTTGAACGACGTCGGCGTCGAGATCGCGGCCGGTGACCTCGTGAACAATCTCGCCATCCGGCTCGGCATCATCGACTGGCGTCGCCGGCACCCCGACGTCGCCGACGTCGGGATACAGCGTCCCATCGTCATCGTCGGGCAGCCGCGCACCGGCACCACGATCTTGTACGACCTGCTCGCGCTCGATCCCGGCCTGCGCGCGCCGCTCACGTGGGAAGTCGATCGGCCGCTGCCGCCGCCGGAGACCGCGACCTACGAGACCGACCCCCGCATCGCCGAGGTCGACGAGACACTGGCCATGGCCGACTCACTCATCCCCGGGTTCACCAGCTTCCATCCGATGGGAGCGACGCTCGCGCAAGAGTGCGTCCGCATCACCGCCGGCGACTTCCGCAGCATGATCTTCCCGATCCAGTTCCGCTTGCGCACCTACAACCGGTGGCTGCTCCACGATGCCGATCTCAGGCCCGCGTACCGCTGGCATCGGTTGTTCTTGCAGCACCTGCAGTCCCGGCACCCGGCTCAACAATGGCTCCTCAAGTCTCCCGCGCACCTATGGCATCTCGACGAGCTCGCAGGCGAGTACCCCGACGCGCTCGTCGTGCAGACCCACCGCGACCCGCTGAAGGTCATCGCGTCGACGAGCGCGCTGGCCGCCCACCTGCGACGCATGGCCAGCGACGAACCCGACATCGTCGAGATCGCCGCCGACTACGCCGACGACATCTTCCTCGGACTCGACCGGGGCATCGACGCCCGCGACCGAGGCGTGATCCCTCCGGAGCGGATCGTCGACGTGCAGTTCGCTGCGTTCGTCGCCGACCCGATCGCCACGGTGCGCCAGATCTACCTGGCACTCGGCCGCCAGCTCGACGATCTGACCGCGCAGAGGATGCGTCAGTTCCTCGACAAGAACCCCGGCGACGGCGGCGGCGGCGGTACTCGTTATCGCTTCGCCGACACGGGACTCGACTCCGACGCGCTGCGAGAACGCGCGGCCGCGTACCAGGACTACTTCCGCGTCGAGTCCGAACCGGTCCTCTGACGCACACCGCTTCAGCGTTCGATCCGCTCACCCGTCCGGCGCGCAGACCGCCGATTCGGGTTGGCTATGAGACCGTGAAACCGCGGACGAGACAGCCGACGAGCGTGCGTGCGATCGACCCATCAGTGTCGAGCAGAGGATTGAAGATGGTGATCTCGACGCCGACGGCCGCCGACCGCGTTGACCGGCCAGTACCGCACCGGTCAGAACCGCTTCAGGTCCCGTGGCCCCAGACGGAGTCCAGCCAGACGCGAACGTGGTCGCCGTTCTGCTCGATCTGGGCCTGCGCCGAACGCGCGTTGGTCAGCCTCGTATTGCCGTAGGTGTCGACCATCAGCTCGAAGTAGTAGTTGGTGTCACCGGGACCCGTCGGGTCGAAGCGGCCCCACACGCGGAACACGACTTGGGGATTCCACGCCGGCTCCATGACCCGGTCGTAGGGCGCGATGCTGACGTCGAGGTGGCCGACGCTGAGGGTGTCGCTGCGGCCGCCGGGACTGAATGCAGCGTTGATGAACCGGTTGGCGGGGATCGTGGGGTGGCTGCTGTTGGGGTAGACCACGATCGGGTCGTTGTTGCTGCTGGCGAAACCCCCCATCGCGACAGCCAGGTCGTCGCTCCAGATCCCGCCTTCGGCGTGGAACTTGATCACATCCCGCACCGTCAAGTGATGCTTTGCCCCGACGAGCCAGTCGTCGCCGACCTCCTTGGGGTAGTTGGCGCCAGTCCCGGTCACTGTGAAACCGCCGCCGGTATGGGCCGCTGTGTTGACCGCGTTGGCGGTCCCGATCGTGGCCGTCGTGGCGCCGATGATCGCGGTGGTAGCAGCGAGTGCACTGACTGGTTCGGGCACGACACAACCTCCTGTTCAGCTCCTTCGATCGTCCGATTGACGACGGCCCTCAGCAAGAGCAAGCAGGCACAAAAACAGGCACAGTTGGGTGCCCGAAAGGACATTGGTCGAAGTCGGCTGGTCGCGAGGCGCAATGACCCCTACGGCGTGACGAAGAGCGCGCTGACGGGGAAGCCGGTGGCGACCTTGGGGTCGGGCGTGCTTCCGTCGGGCAGTTGCGGCCCGGTGATCCCGTGGACCTTCGGCGAGCTGGCGATGGCCCACACGGTCCAGTTGATCCAGATGTTGTAGAGCTGCTTCGAGAACTGTCGGTTGAGATCCTCGTAGTAGGCCGTCCGCTTCTGCGGATCAGCCTCTACCCGGCCCTTCTCGAGATCGGTGCTGATCACGGGGTCGTTGAAGCCACCGAAGTTCACGAGGTTGTCGCATGCAGCGGCCGGGTTGTTGCCGCAGTGCCACCAGACGAACAGTCCATCGGGGTCAGTGCCTCCGAAGTTGTTCCACCCGTACATCTGGTAGTTCCGCTGGACGGCAACGTTGATGTACTGCGTCTGCTCGACGGTGTAGGTCGACACCTTCATGCCGGCTGCTTCGAGCATGCTCTTGATGAAGTTCTGTGTCTCCACACCTTCTGGGTCTGGCGTGCCGCCGTACGTGAACTCGAGATCCTTGCCCGTGTCCGCCTTGTAGGCCGCGACCTCGTCTTTGGCCTTCTGCAGGTTGAACTGCGGGAAGCCTGCATCTTGCAGGTAGCCGGCGGAGCCGGGTGGGAACGGACCGCTTGCGATTTGCGGGATGTCCTTGCCGCGGACGTGGTTGAGGGTCTGGCGGTCGAGGGCGTACGCGACCGCGTTGCGGGCGTGGATGTTCGAGAACGGGCTACTCGGGCACACCGTGCCGGTCGGGGGGGCCGTGCACAGCATGAGGTGGCTCGTCGTCGTGTACTTGCTCGCTTCGATCTCGTTGATCGTGCCCTGCTGCGCGAGGGCGCGCATCTGCTCTTGGAGGATGTTGCTGGTCGTATACGTCGCCTGGAACTGGCCGCTCTGCAGTCCGTTGAGACGCTGCTGGCTGTCGGGGATCGGCTTGAACGTGATCTGGTTCAGGTAGGGCAGCTTGGCGTTGCCATTGCCGGCGTCGGTGAACCAGTAGTCGGGGTTCTTGACCGCAGTGAAGTGGTCATTGAGGACCCACTCCTTGAGCTTGAACGGCCCTGTGCCGATCAGGTTCTTCGCACAGCCGGACGCGTCGTCGAGCTGAGCCTGGGCCATGATGCCGAGCCGGCCGCTCGACCACAGGTACGAGTCGAACGCCGCCCAGCCCTGGTTCCCCGGCGTGTTGGAATCGCCGTCGACGGTGACGGTCACCGTGTTGCTGGTGTCGTTCGCGGTGACGTCCTTGACGTACGGGCCGAACACCAACCCGAAGAGGATCGGGTGTCGGGTCGGGTAGGTCCCGCGGTACGCGTCGAGGTTGTTCTTCACGACCGTGGCGGTCAGCGGCGAGCCGTCGTGGAACTTGACGCCCTGGCGCAGAACGATCGTCCACGCGGTGGCGTCGGCGTTGTGCGTGACCGACTGGGCGAGGAACGGTATGAACGTGCCGCCGGCGTTCGGCACCGTCAGCGTGTCGTAGATCGTGCGGGCGTAGTTGATGCCGGCCGCGTCCAGCTGTGCTTCGGGGAGGCACAGCCCGCCCGCGTCCTCCGCATCCTGGGCATACACCATGCTCCCGCCGTAGACCGGCTTCGTAGTGTCACTCGAAGAGCCTGCGGACGTGCTCCCCGACGTGCTCGACTTGCTGCTGCACGCGGCTCCGAGCACCAACAAGACGAGCAGTACGGCCCAGATGCGGCGCATCACCGCTCGCCGCGAAACACGTTCGTGCACGGTTCCCCCTAGGTGGTGTTCGAGCTCGTCCGATTCGCCCCGACTCCAGGTCACGTCTCGGACTCGGCGGCGAGAAGCGTCTGGGCCTGACGTTCGATGGTCGCCAATCCCAGGCTGCTCGCGGTGGTGAGGGCGGCGTCGAGGAGTGCGCGTGCCCGGTCCAGATCGCCGGGTTGGCGGCGGTTCGTGAGCATGCTCGCCCAGTTGAGTCGGGTCCGGGCGAGCTCGATCGGCGCCTCGATCCGTTCGTGCACTGCCGCGGCCTGTTCGAAGGCTTCGCCGGCCTCGTCGAAGCGGCCGCAGGTCGCGAGAGCGACACCGAGGGATCGCGCCACGCTGCCGGTGCAGGTGATACCGGTGAAGGCGAGCTGGTCGCGCCAAGGTGCGAGCAACGTGACCAGGAGCGTTGCGGCGGACCGATGCTCGAGGTAACCGGCTACCTCCGCGCATGCGGACATGGACGTGAGCCAACCGAGATCGAAGGGAAAGCCGGCGAAGCGGCTCGTGACGAGCGGCTCGAACGCGAGCCGAGCCTCGTCGAGGCGGTCGACCTCGCAGAGTCCGTGAGCGAGGGCTGCTCGAAACGCCGGGAATTGCGGATTCTCGGCCATGGTCTGTTCGATGAGCTCGATGATCTCGCCGAGGCGCCCCTGGTCACGGCGGATGAGATAGATCTGGCCGGCATAGAAGGAGAGCGCGTTTGGGTCCCCGCTCTCGCTCGCGATCCGGAATGCCTCTTCTGCAGCCTGTTCGGCCTCTTCGATGTGCCCGGCGAGCAGTTCGCGCCACGCCGACTGCGACGCGGCCGACCAGCGCGCCGGAGCCAATCCGGTCTCGGCTGCGATTCGAATCTCCACGGCGAGGTTGGTGTCCACCTCGACGAGGTCCCCACGGCCGGCCGCGGCGTTCGCAAGGTTTTCTGCAGCGCTGGCGCGGAAGTTCGGAGCGCCGAGACGGTCGGCGATCAAGCGCTGCTCATACGCGTTCGTGATCCGCTCCTCGAGCGTCGCTGGCGATGAGATCGTGTCGGGCCTCCTCGACAGGACCTCCCAAAGCGTCAGGTCGTCACCGGCGCGGCGGGCGATCGCGAGCGCCTCATCGCTGAGCGCTCGGGCTCGGATCTCTCTCTGGTCACTCCACGCCAGTTCGCCCGCCAGGCTGGCGAGCAGCATTGCCCGTTCCGGGGTTTCGGTGCCGGTCGTCATTTCGAGCGCCGCCTCGAGAAGGGCGACTCGTTCTTCGTCGACGGGGGCGCCAGCGATGGAGGTCCTGCCTTGGTTGCTCGCCAGTGCGGCGCTTATCAGCAGCGAAGAGTCACCGAGGCGCTGTGCAAGATGGGCCGCGCGGAGCAGTGTTTCGCGGGATTTCGGGTCACCGGCTTGACGTTGTGCAGTACCGAGGCGGACCAACGTCTCGCAACGCGTGTGCTCGTCGGGATGTGGTTGGGCCCCGATCAGTTCGAGAGCCTGGCGGTACCAGGCCACGGCGTCGTCGGGAGCGAGCTTGCCGAGCGCGAAATCACCGGCGCGTCGCGCGTAGTCGGCGGCTTTGTCGGCATCGGCCGGTTGGCCGGCCTGGGCCCAGTGATGGGCGAGCTCGGCGAGACGATCGCCTGGGTCGTCGCCACAAAGCGCTTCGAGGGCGGTCGCGATGCGCCGGTGCAGGCGCTGGCGCCGTGTCAAACCGAGGTCGTCGTAGAGCGCGTGCTCGATGAGCGCGTGAGAAAACGTGAGTCGTCCCGGCCGCTGCGGCACCTCTCGGATCACCATCGCGCCGATCGCCGCCTCGAGCAGGTCGAGTGTCTGGTCTTCGCTCCGGTCGGTGACGTTGGCGAGGAGGCCGAGGTCGAAGTCGCGGCCGATCACCGCCGCCGTCCTTAGCGTCTGTTCGACCTCGTCACCGAGCCGAGCCACGCGGTGTTCGATGACCTCCCGGACGCCCGTGGGCAACCGCCCTTGGTCACGGAAGTCGACTTCCGCGATCCATCTGCCGTCTCCGCGCTGAGAGATGACTTCAGTCTCGACCAGGTGTCGCAAGATCTCGCTCGCGAAGAACGGGTTGCCATCAGTCTCGCGATACACCGCGTGGGCGAGCGCCAACCCGACTTCGTCCATCTCGTGTCCCGCCGCGGTTTCCAACAACGCCACGACCTCGGGCTCACTGAGTCCGCGCAGCTCGAGGCGCGGCACGTTCGGCTCCCGGCGCAAGGCGGCCAAGGCATCGGTGAGCGGGTGTTCCGCGGCGAGATCCGATGGCCGGTAGGTTCCGACGACCAGGAGCCGGCGCCGGTCGGTTGACGCCAGCAGGTGCCGCAACACCAGAAGTGATGGTTTGTCGGCCCAATGCAGATCCTCCAACACCAGCATGTGGGGGGTGTCGCTGCACACTCGAGTGATGAATCCCACGACTGCGCGGAACAGGAGATGCTGCTCGTCGCCCGGATCGCCCATCTGCACGGCTGATCGGTCGCCGAACCGTTCCGCGAGATCTGGCATGAGTCGGCTGAGCTGACCGCGGTGTGCGCCGACTTGCGAGGCAAGAAGCTCTCGCGGTTCGTGACGGATGAGCGGGTCGAGCGCCTCGACCCATGGTTGATAGGGGATCCCGAGGTCTTCGTCACACCGGCCGTACAGCACGGCCCCACCTTCGGCGACGACGGCGCGAGCGAGTTGTGCGACGAGACTCGTCTTCCCCACTCCGGGTTCGCCGCTGATGAAAACGGCACGAGGCTCGCCGATGCTCGCGTCCTTCCACATGCGCTCCAGGGCTTCGAGCTCGGGTGCTCGTCCCACGAACAGCTCCTCGGCAGCATCTCGAAGTACTCCCGGCATCGGGAGAGTCCCGTCACTTGAGCTTTCGAGGGTCGCAGCCTGCGCAGTTGATGGCTCGGGAAGACCTGGCGCGGCGAGCCCCAAGATCCGCTCTGCGCGGACGAGATCCGAGAGCACGTGTGAACCGAGTTCGATCAGCGTTGTGTCGTCCGGCAGGTGGTCTCGAACAAGCTCAGCTGTGGACTGCGACACCAGGACCTGGCCTCCTCCGGCCAGATGCCGGATTCGAGCGGCCCGATTCACGGTAGGTCCGTAATAGTCGCCCTCCCGTTCGAACGCCTCGCCGGTATGCAGCGCCATCCTCGCGGTCAACGGCGTTGATTCCGGCCAGGCCTCGCGCACCAGTGCCCGCTGGGCCGACAATGCTGCGCCCAGCGCATCGGTCGCTCGCGAGAACACCGAAAAGGTGCTGTCTCCCTCGCCACGCGCCTTCAACACCGTTCCTCCGTTGGCGTCCACCGCGCCATGGATCAGGGTGTCGTGACGCGCGACCGCGTTCGCCATGCTCTGCGCATCGCACTCCCACAACGCCGTCGACCCGACGATGTCGCTGAGCAGGAATGTCACCACCCCACTCGGCAGCGTCGAGAGAGCGGTCCCACTCGCCACCAGCGACGGATGCCAATCGACCTCAGGCGTCTGTGACAGGATCGCTTCTTCCAAGCGGGCGAGCGCTTTACTCGGCTCGATGCCGAGCTCCGTGCCAAGCGTCTCGCGCGCCCGCTGATACACGCGCGGCAGCGCGTCGCCTTGGCGGCCGGACCGGGCCAGCGCCAACATGAGTTGAGCCCAGCGGTGCTCTCGCAGCGGCGCAGCAGCCACCATGGCCTCGAGGCGCACGATCCACTCCGAGTGATGACCGGCGGCCAGTTCGATGTCGGCGAGTTCCTCCTCTGCAGAGCGCTGCATCTCTTCGAGCCGAGCGACTTCGATCTGTCCGGTCGACCAGTCGGCGAGCTCAGGTAGAGGTCTGCCCCGCCACAAGACGAGTGCCGCTGCCAGTGTTGCCGCGGCGTTCACCACGTCGCCTCTCACCACGTCTCGTCGCGCGTCATCGACGAGACGGTTGAAGCGGTGCGAGTCCACTGCGTCGGGCGGGACCCGCAACAGGTACCCGTCCCGTCGCGTTTCGATCAGCGCCGGCCCCAGCACCTTGCGCAGGCGCAAGATCACGTTTTGCACCGCCTTGGCGCTCGTTCGAGGCGGATGGTCGCCCCACAGCGCATCGGTCAGCTGATCAGAGCTCACCGTTTCCCCCACCCGCAGGGCGAGGACGGCCAAGGCGGCGCGTTCCTTCTGTCCGCCGATGCTGAGGGTGCCGTTCGCCGACACGACCTCGAGGGGACCAAGGATCAGGAACTCGTCCGCTTCGAAAGGGTAGCCGCACACGATGACACCACGCGGACGCAACAAACGCGTCCGACTCCCGTCCACTGTTCCGGCGTGCATCAGCCACACGCCGTGTGGCTAACGCACGCCAGTTGGAGCAGGTGTCGACCGTCCCGAGACCGATTTGTGACCGACCGCAGACCACGTACTGCGACGGTGCACGCGTATCACTCGAGAGGAGCTCGTCATGCGAATCACCCGTTCGATCGCCGCCCTCGTCGTTGGCCTCGGCCTCGTCGGCGGCACCGTGTTGTTGGGCCGAGGATCAGCCGACGTGGTTGCACCGGTTCCGGTCTCGCCCGCGTCGACGCCTACGTCGATGTCGCTGGACAAGATGGCGTGGGCCGCCGGTGACGGCGCTGCGCTTGTCATGCTGTGCCGCAACGGACTTCACGATGCCGGCGCGCAGGCGTACTACGAACAGGTCGTCAAGGCACACCCGAACTCGGCCGTCCGTCTCGGTCCCGACTGCTCCGTGACCTTGCCCGAGCGGTGAGGCTCACCAGCGACGACCACTCGGGAAACGTCGCGAACGGCGGCCAGGGCTCGACGCCATCCTGTGCGCGTACCTCGAGTCAGTCGACCGTGAAGCAAGCCGGCGCTGGTGACCCGTTCTCTGTCCTGCTCGGTCCCACCGACGAAGCGATGCCGTACTACCTCGTCGGTGGGTCGAGCTCAGTGCGAATGGTCAGCCGCCCTGGTTGCCGGGCTGGCCCTCGTAGCCGAGAAGGCCGGGGGCCGGGCCGGGCTGTCCGCTTGCTCCGCCTTGGTTGCCGGGCTGGCCCTCGTAGCCCAACTGACCCGGAGGCTGATCAGCGAGAGCAGGGCTGGCCACCAGGCCCAACCCGAAACTCGCGCCGATAACAAGCACTGCGATCTTCCGCTTCATATCCGCCCCTTTAGCGACTTCAACGCCGGAAGCTTTTTCCGCCGCGGTCGAAGTCCGTCCGAACCTTCTTCCTCCAATCGAGCTGTCCTGTCAATGCTTTGTTCTTGTGGAACAGCGCAAAGACAGTCAGATCGGTCGATTGTGGGCGCATCGAATCCCGAAGGAACACTCATGCGCCCTCCACGGACACCGATCGGCACTCCGAGACACGCGGCTGGTGCAGCCGACGTTGGTCGGCACGCACGAGAGCAGATCGCGGGAGCGAAAGATCCTCCCGTCGAACTCGCTGCCGAACCCTGCTAGGGTCCCACGGGACATCGAACCGACGTCTGCGGGCTGGGAAGGGGCTGTTGCGATGGGGGGTAGAGCGTCGAAAATGGTGGTGTCGCTGGCCGCGGCGGTGATCGTGCCGGCTACGGCCGCGTTGGCTATCACCGGTACGATCCAATCCGCATTCGCGGCTTCGCCTCAGTGCCCACACGTCAGCCAGACGGTGGGCCCGCCTCCGGGTAGGCCTATCGGCCAGCCGGTGAACAGGCCGGTGGGTCCTCCGACCAGCAAGCCCGTCGGCGGCAGGCATGTGGGACCACCTCCCGGCCGACCTGTCGGACCGCCGTGCGGCGCGGTGAGTCCCCCAGTAAGCCCACCGACGAGCACCCCGTAGGACCGCCTTCCGGCACGCCGGCGAACTCCCCGAAGGATTGAGTTCGAGTTAGCTCAGAACGTCGAGCCTGCCTCGAGTGGCCGTTCTTCGAGCGCCGAGGTGGTTCGACGAGTTGTAGCTGAAGACCGTTAGGTTTGATGATGTTGCCCGGTCTCGTGCGCCAGTTGTCACCTGCGGGTGCTCTACCGGGGTGGTGGCGGAGAGCTGCTGTTGTGGTTCTTGTCAGCGGGTGTGCCGTGGTGCCCTGCTTGTTCACAACCAGGATGAGCGACGTCTTCTACTTGCCAAAGCTCGTCGGACTCTGGGTACTGCTAGCCGCTGTCATTTGGTTGGTGGCCGTGAGCAATCTCATGGAGGAGACCCGATCGAGGTTTCGATGGATCGGCATCGTCGATGTGCCTGTCCTGGCATTTGTGCTTCTGAATCTGGTCGCTCTTGCCTTTTCAACGGACAGACACCAGAGCCTGTTCGGCGAGCGCCTGCAGCATCAAGGTGTGCTGACGACGTTGCTCTACGTCGCTTTCTTTTACCTGGCCCGGGTTTTGATCAACGACCGTCAGCAGATGCTTCGCCTATTCGTCGCGGTCGCCATCGGAGCCACCGCCGTCGCAAGCTACGCGATCATCCAGAAGCTGGGTCTGGATCCGATCTGGAAGGGTTACCTGCGTTCCGGTCGAGTCTTCTCGACCATCGGTCAGCCGAACGCCCTAGCTGGTTATCTCGTTCTGGCAATTCCGATTACCGCGGCGTTGGCGATCGGGCAGAAGAAATTGTTGCGCGTGGCCACGGTTGCCGGCTTGGCATTGATGATAGGGGCGCTCCTTCTTACCTACAGTCGAGGCGGTTATTTAGGGCTTGCGCTGGCGGTGGCAGTGTTCATCTTCGGCTTGAGAGAAAAGATCAAGATGAATTGGGCAAAGGTAGGGGCCTATGTCGGCGCCGCCTTCGTCGTGCTCGTTCTGCTGGTGACCATGATCGCACCCGCTCGCTCGGCGGTCACAAGGGCATGGCACCGAAGTGAGAACGTCGGCAGTGAGAGATCGATCAGCAGCCGCACCGATCTGTGGAGAGTCGCGATCCGCATGATCGAGGATCATCCGTTGGTTGGAATTGGACCGGAAACTTTCCCGGAGGAATTCCCTGGATACAGTCAGACGGTTCTGCCGGCGAAAGCGGTGCGCCACTACGAGCGGTTCCGGGTGGAAAGCCCTCACAACGAGGTGCTCGCCGTCGCGTCGGGCGCGGGCATCCCTGCCGCCATCGCCTACCTGAGCATTCTGGTCGGGGTCATCTATGTTCTGTGGCACGCAACACGCAGGACGAGGGACCCCGCGGTGCGCCTCGCGCTGTTGGCCGTGACAGCCGCGGTGCTGGGCCATGTGGTGACGAACGCCTTCATGAGTTCCGAGATCACCGGAAGCTGGCTTTTCTGGATTCTTGCCGGTGCGGGCGTCGGCATTGCTTCGGTCGTGACCGCCGACAGTGAAGGCGCCGCTACGACTGATTCGCCTGATGGCCTTCACCTTGCTGCTGAAGCGCGTCGGGGCCTTGACCCCCGACTCGCTACAGAGCCCATCGACGAAGGTCGAGGTTCCGGAGCCACTCTGCGACTTAGCGGGTGAAGGTCCTCAGTCAATGTTCGACGGCGTAGAGCGTCCATTCGTCTGGCACGCCTTTGAGGGGGTGCGTGCCACGGCTGGTCGTGTCCACGCACAGATCCGACCAGCGCGTCACGGACGGTCTGGCTGATGAGGATCTCGCCCGGTGTCGCGAGTCGCGGCAATGCGCGCGCCGATGTGCACTGTAAGACCTGTGTAGTCGTCGCCTTGGTGCTCGACCTCACCGAGGTGGATCCCACTTCGCACCTGCAGGCGGATGCTCTCCGCTTCGGACCGGATGTCGCGTGCGATGGCGATCGCAATCGAAGGACTCGACGCGACGGCGAAGAAGTCGTCCCCGCGGGTGTTGACTTCCCGTGCGCCGTAGCGATCGATGACCCTGCGTACCAAGCGACGAAAAGCTGTCGAGAGTCCCACGCCAAGCCGAATCGCCCACGGCGGCGACCCGATCAGTAGAAGCCGCTATGTCGCTGAACAACACGACGAGCAGTGACCGCTCGACGTGCGCATGCGAGCGGCTGCCTGTCAGGAACTCGGATACCTCGCCACCCAGATCGGCACTCTCCCATTCGAGCGCCGCGTCCTCGTCGGAGCTCGAAGTAGCGGGCGCCGGGAATGTGGTCGGCGAGGTATCGACCATGTGCGGCGAGGAATCAGGATATTGGTCGCCGAGTGGAGAACGAGAGTCGGGACCGCGACGGCGGCGAGCAGATGGCGCACGTCGAACGACGCGACGACCTCGGCCACGGCGAGAATGGAACTCGGAGTCGCAGCGATCCGCTCGTACCGAGCCCAGTCGGCCCGCACTCTGTCGTCGTCGGCGAATCGCGAGGCAATCAGGTCGAGCGACGCGCCGGTCCCCCACATTGTTTCAAAGAGCGCCCCGAGTTCGGCAAGCTCGGCATTGGAGAATCCGATGTCGTAGCCGGGACGCGCCCGCATGCTCGCAGACGCGTTGTCGAGGATGAGGCCCGTCACTCGCTCAGGGCACTGAACCGCCAACCAAATCGCAATCGCTCCTCCCGGCCCGTGACCCCACAGCACAGCCTGCTCGAACTCGGCGGCATCCAAAACGGCGAGTGCATCCGCAGCAAACTCCTCGATCGGATAGTCGCGACCAGGTAACGCGTCGGACATGCCGTAGCCCCGCCAGTCGTACTGCGCGACGCACGCCATGCGGGCGAGGCGTTCCATTGCCCGCACCGCGATCGGAAACTGCCACAGCTGCTCGCGATGGCTTGCATAGCCGTTGATCTCGAGAACCCGCGCCGGACCGTCGCCGAAGACCTGATACGCGAGGTCCCCGTCGCCGCGACGAACGAACTCAGTCCTCGGTGCGAGGCCCATGTCCGACTCTCCTCAGTCGGAACGCATACTGCCCGCTCAGGAGTGCCGGCGCACCGCGGCGGAAATTGGCACTGCCCCGATCTCCTTGCGGCATCGACTCAACGATCAGCCAGGAAGCCCGGAGTCGGCAGGAAAGCCCGCTGTCGAACGCCCGGCCTCGCACCAGCGGCGCAGCGAGACGAACGGATAGATGCCGGTCGAGTGGCCGTCACTCCACGTCACTCCCAACCCGTAGCCGCCGACGAGATGAGCATCAGCGATCGCGAGCCCCGTCGCTTGACCACGGGTCAGCCATGCCTCCTCGCCGCGGTCGCGGGCCGTGCGACATGCCGCGCACGGGCACGCCCGGCGCAACTCTTCGAGGTCGAACCGGCACACCTTGCCGTCATCGAAGGTCACCTCAACGTGGGAGTCACGGTCGACGGTGATGGTGGCGATGTCGACCCGGGACTGTTCGCGCACACGCAGAGTCTGGTCTCGACGTGCTCAAGTTCCTAACAGACCGACCTGGCCCGGGACGGACGCGGCCTCAACGCCTGGCCGTAGGCCGCTTTCTCCTCCGGCGGGGCATCGGCTTTACGAGCAAGCTCAGCACTTCCCCAACGGTCCGCTCACGCGTGATTGCATCACGCAACGGCAGATGCCCCTGAACCTCGTACCGGTTCCGCCGACCGTCCTTCTCTTTCAGCACATAACCCGCGTCGGTCAGGTCGGTGACGATGCCGTACGCCGTGCGTTCGGTGATCGCGAGTTCGGCCGCGATGTCACGCAGCCACGCGTCCGGGTCGTGGGCGATGCAAAGCAGGACTCGCCCATGATTCGTGAGAAACCCCCATTCGCGGGTCATGACAGTAGTAGAACATTTATGGAAACTGATTGCTAGTATTCGTTCGCCAGCGTATGCTCCGATCAGCAGCTGGAGCAGATTCCCGCCGGGAGTTCTGCCCGGCGCAGAAACGGAGCGTCCGATGCTCATCGTCGGTATCGCAGTAGTCGCTGTTCTCGTGTTCGGGTTCTTCTGGCGTCGTAACAAGACGGCCCACTGAGCCACCGAAAGGTTCCTCGAGTGCGTGCCGAGTCACCGATTCGCACGTACACGTCCGAGAAAGACCGTCATGTCGGCCCACTCGCCGCTTCATTCCATCACCGCCGCGCCCCAGCCCATCGATGTGGCGCTCGAGACGGCGGCCGAGGACGATGGCCGTCTTCCGCGCCGTCAATGCGGGCGCTGCCGGCTCATGTTCCCTGGTGATCCCGATCTCTTCCCCGGCACGATCCCCGACTGGTGGCTCTGTCCGCCCTGTCGGTCGGCCCTCCTCGGCGCAGGAGCCGGACAGAACGCGCGATGAGCCGGCAGCGCACTCACCGACGACCACCCACTTGGTCGGTCATCCACGGATCGTCCGAACCGCGACCCGGACAGGTCACCCATGCCAGTTGTGCGAGCTGCGGATGCCCAACCGACGACGCGGTCCTCGGCACGTCGATGTCGGTCACTCAGCGCGACGGCGGACGACGGTTCGCCCCACCGATGCCGCTCTGTGCGATGTGCAGGCGTGATGTGATGCAAAAGCACGGGTGGCTCCCGACGTGGTGCGCCGGCTGTCAGCGGTGGCGACCCTTCGGCCACGAACACCGCGATGTTCTCGACGTCGCAACAGCCGCGTCCGGTTGTTAGACGTCGCTCACGTTGACCGACCCGTCGGGCCCTTCGGGCCGAAGATCGGAGTCGCTCGTGACGCTGGGCAGCACAGTGCCATCTGAGATTCGACAGAGTCGATAGCCGGAGCTGACGACCGAGGCAATCTCGAACCCCCGCACCCAGCTGTTGTTGAACCGGGTGTGCACCTCAACCCGATCGCCGACGTCCATGCTCGCCCTCTCGTAGAAGGCCCCGCCACCGAGGTAGCGGGACCGGCTGCGGGCGCATCCTTCCCGGCTCACGCTCGCCAGAGCGACACCGGGCCCCTGATGCCCTAGTCGAGCGGTGAAAGCCGACCGACCTACCGACAGTATGCGCCGGTCGTCAACCGCCGTGCCTCAGGGCAAGCGTGCTTCTCGATCTTGGTACGCACATTCTGGAAATATTTTGCTAGTTTTTCTCTGCAGACATATGCTCGGAGAAGCGCCGCGATAGGAACCGCTGTTGGCGGGTCCGGGTCTCGGTCGCAGGAAGGAGCCCATGATGGTCGTCGTGGGAAACGCCGAGTTCGGGACAGCGTCGAGGGTCCTCAGGCCAGCAACGGACGGACGGCGATGAGACGCCATCGCACGCCGCGCTACGGCGATGGCACCGCATGGCTGGTAGCCGACCGCCGCGCGGCGACTTCAGTTGCGCCTGGTATGTCGGTCCGAGTGGCGACCGCCTCGCCGAGCACGCCCGGGCCGGCACCGCAGCGGAGGCCGTAGCATGGGGGCGCGTCCGCACGACTCGAGTGCGGATCCGGACCGTCGACGCGTGCTCGTACTGGGCCGGCACAGCACCCAGACCGGACGGGTTCACCGACACCCGGTCCGACGAGTCGGCGACCGACCTACACAGTCAGCCTGCCGTAGTCACCCTCGACGAGAGCAGTCGACCTGCCAACGATCAAGCAACACCCGGCGGGCAGCGGTCCGAGCATCACCGACAACTGGCCGAAGCACGGTGACCAAGTGGGAGTACCTCATTGTCGCTTTGCCTCCGTTCAAGACAGCGACCGCCGCGGAAGGTCAGTCCGACTCCGTCACCATGCTCAATCGCGAAGGCGGCGAAGGGTGGGAAGGGGTCGGTATGACACTGTTGGAGGATGGTCATGTAGCCGTCTTGATGAAGAGACAACCAGACACGGGACCCGCTTCTCGACGCGGGTGATCAAAGCTCTCAACGCGGTGGACGGAGGCGAGACGACGCCGCGCAACAGCAGTCCTCAGGAGGGTTCTGCTGTGGGTAGCGGAGCGAGCGCGGATGCGGCGAGCGTGCCGGCGATGACGTCGGTGGCGACGTCGACCAGTCGCAGGTTGTGATTGCGCGCGTAGTGGCGCAGCGTGGCGAACGTGTGCTCCATGTCGAGCCCTTCGCGTTCGGCGACCATGCCTTTGGCCTGCTCGATGACCACTCGGCTGTTGAGTGCGTGGTTGAGCTGCTCATTGAGGACCTGGGCCTCGAGGGCGGCGCGGTGCTGCAGGATGGCGATCGTGGCGACGTCGGCGAAGGCTTGAGCAGCGTCGAGATCGACTTGCCGCATCTCGCCGGGCTCGATGTGGAAGAGGTTCAGCGCTCCGATGACTGTGCCCCGCAGGCGCATGGGCAACGCGTGAACCGAACGGAAGCCCGCAGCGAGCACTTCGGCCGCGAAATGAGGCCAGCGCCCGATGGCGGCGTCTAGATCCTGGTTCACAACCGGCTGGCCGGTGCGATAGCAGTCGAGGCAGGGACCCTCCTCGGCTTGGAGTTCGAACAGCTCGAGGACGCGCATGGCCTCGCTGGAAGACGCCATCACCCGCAGGCCACCGTCGGGTGCGGCCAGCATCAGCCCGGCGGCTCCGACGTCGAGCACGACGACGCAGTGATCGGCGAGCCGCGTCAATAGGTCCACCACGTCGAAGTCGGCGACGAGGGTGTCGGCCAGGTCCACGAGGGTCCTGGCGAGCTGCGTCTCCCTAGCCATGGGTCCTCCTCACATCGGACTTCGGCCTCTCGACCATCCCGGCTTGGCGAGCGTGATCCGTGCCGCCATCGTATGACGGGAGCACGGTGAGCTTCACGGCGGCGCGTCCTTCTCACCGCAGCGAGCGTCGAACCGGAGCGTTCTGGCGACGACGTCTCGGGCGACCTCGGCGAGGGGGCGGTCGTTGCCGAAGGCGTACGCTCGCAGCCGGATCAACGCGTGGCCGACGGTCACGTCGAGCTGAGCGGCGACCATGCCCGCGGCCTGGTGCACGACATGATGAAAGTCAGCCCCGGCTTCCAACGCCGGTGCCACCTTCCCGGGCGGCGCGTCTGCTTGGAGCAACAGGATCGCCTGGGCGGCGACGTCGGCCATCACCAACGCGTCGGCGTGCTGCTCGTCGTCGAGGGGTCCCGGTCCATCGCGGTACAGGTTGAGCGCGCCCAGGCGAACGGCCCCGACCTGGAGCGGGAAGCCGAACACGGCGCGCACTCCCGCGCGGAGAGCCGGCCCCGAGAAGGCGAGCCATCGCGGTGTCGCCGGTTGCGCCAGACAAGGCTCGAGAATCGGACGGTCGAGCCGGTAGGCATCGACGCACGGCCCTTCCCCCAACTCGTACTGCAACTGCTCGATGACTGCGCTGACGGCATCAGTCGTGCACACCGAGCCCTGTGGCACGTCCCCGGACATCAGCATGATCCCGGCGCCAGTCGCAGCCGTGACCTCCGCGCATACCCGGCACAGCTGCTTCGTCTCCAGTCCTGCAGTCCGGTCGCCGACGAGCCGGGCAAGGATCCGCTGCCGGCGGTCGCCTACCACCGGTCACTGCCCAAAGCGATTGGGCGGCTTCGCGTTTCCGTTGTGGGCGACCTCGACGACATCGACCGGCGTGTCTTTCGCGATGGAGACCGTGTCGCCAACCCGAATGGGTTTGCAGGTCCGGCACAGCGGGACGGGCGGCGGCAGAGAACGAGCGTCGTCGCCGAGCCCGGTCGACTCCACGTTGGCGAAGTAGCGGTCCGAGGTGTCTCGACCGCACGCGACACAAACGCCCGTCTCGGCGCCGCTCACCCCGTGGCTCTCCGTGGCTCGAACAGAACGGGGCTGCTCCTGTCGGCGAGCCCGGTCATCATGACGGCTTCCCAGCTCGCTCGATCGTATGTGACAGCCCGTATCTCTCGAGCATGGGCACGAGCCGAGCCGGCGGCGACCGAAGCGTGAGACGCCGGCCGCGATCGTTCAGGAATTCTGCAGCGTTCCCGAGGACTTGTGCCGCGGCTGCATCGACGAGTGCCGTGTCGCTCAGGTCGACGACGACCGAGGTGTCGTGCAGCACGAGGACCCGGGCAAGCATGTCGGCCAGGACTGGAGCGGTGTCGACGTCGGCCTGGCCGCGTACCGCGATCGTGTCGGTGCTGTCCCCCGCGTCGATGGACACGGCGAGACCAGGAACTGCGCGCCTGGACGGCGCGCGCGTGTGGTCACGGTCATAGACGACCTCCCTGGTCGCGTACGCAAGCGCTAAGGCGCTACCAGGGTCCGGAGCAACGCTCCCGGAGGGTGCCGCCGGTGGCGGCAGAGTCCAACACGGAACGGGGACTGCCCCCGTGTCAACGCCGATCGTACCACCGAGGCACGATTCGCGATAGCCGCACTCGGGCCGGCCGGATCGAGCGTGCGTCGATGTGTGTCCCGTGCTGCCGATGGCCTCGTCCGATGGTCGCCGCGCGACGAAACCGCCGAGCGCTTGAAGGTGCGCAGGGCGACAACGGTGAGCGTGGTCGCGAACAAGGCGACGACGGCGAGGCTGAGCGACACCATCACCGTTGTGTTCGTGATTCCCCAGATGTCGTGCAGCCCGCTGCTGTCGGCGCCGAGCAGTCCGTAGCGCATCACGGCAAGCGTGTGCGTGATCGGTAGGAACTTGGCGAACGCGGTGAGAAAGGCAGGCATCGCGGTGATCGGGAACAGCGACCCGGCGAAGAAGAACGGCACGATCGCAAGCCCTGGCACCAATCCGACGTATTCCTCCACCGAAGGGACGCGATTCGCAATCGTCTCGGCGACTCCGTACATGGCAATCGCGAGCAACACCCCGGCCGCGGCGAACCACGCCACGCCCGGTGCGGACGTGTGCAGCTCCGCGCCGCGCAGCACGGCCGCCAGCAGCAACACGACGACCTGAAGGGCGGTGACCGCGACGGCCACGACCAGGTTCGCGATCACGACGACAGTTCGGGGCACGGGCGCGGCAAGCAGGTCGCGGTCGGGCGCCGGTCTCGCGGTCGACGATCACGCCGACGCCGGCGAACATGCAGTTGAGAGGGATCAACAGCACGGCGGTGCCGAGGGCGGCGAAGCTCATGTAGTCGAGGCCGGCGACCTTCGGTCCGATCGAGTCGAGCGCTGGCGCGATCACGAGCGCGAACAGCACGGGCGTCATCAGCGGCACGAACAGCTCGCGCGGTGTGCGGATGCTCAACGCGACGCGGCGGCTCACGAGTGTAGAAAGTGCGGTGCGAATCGATGTGCCGGCAGCGGACGGTTCGGAGGGCGCCGCCGGCACCGCCCAGGGGCGGGCATCGACCGGTTGGGGGATGGTGATTTCAGTCATGGTGGTCCCTTCGCGGGTCAGGCGGCGATGCGATCGCCGGTGAGACGGAGATAGACGTCGTCGAGATTCGGAGCGCGGGTGGTCATCGCGCTAGTCGGGAGCTGCAAGGCGGAGACGGCGGCGGAGACGGCGGCGCCGACGTTTCGCTGCTCGCGGATCGGGATCGTGATGGTGTTGCCGACGATGAACGCGTCCGTCGCCGGCGATGCCATTTCGGCGCAGTACCCCAAGCACGGCTGCGAGGTCGCCTTCCGACGTGACATGCAGTTCGACCACTTCGTCACCCACGGCCGCGAGCAGATCCGCGGGCGCGCCGAGCGCGACGATCGAACCGTCGTGCATGATGGCGATGCGATCGCACAGACGCTCCGCCTCGTCGAGGTAGTGCGTGGTCAGCAGCACCGTCATCTCGTCGCGCTCGACGCAGTCCGGCGATCAGATCGAGCAGTTCGTGGCGGATGCGCGGGTCGAGCCCAACCGTCGGTTCGTCGAGGAACAGGGCACGGGGCCGCGTAACGAGCGCGCGGGCGATCTCGAGGCGCCGACGCTGGCCGCCGCTGTATGTCGCCACCGCGCGGTCCAGAAGATCCGTCAGACCGAAGGCAGTCGCGAGCTCGTCGATGTGTTTACGCCTCGCAGGCCCGTTGACGCCCCACAACCGAGCGTGCGTGTCGAGGTTGCGCCGCCCGGTGAGTGCGAGGTCGACCACTGCATCCTGAAAGACGACACCACTGATCGAGCGGGCCCCAATCGGTTCCGATGCGACGTCGAACCCGGCCAACCGAGCCACGCCTGCCGTCGGGACAACTGTCGTGCTGAGCATGCCGATGGTGGTGGACTTGCCCGCTCCGTTCGGCCCGAGCAGACCGAAGACTTCGCCGGAGGCGACGTCGAGGTCGATGCCACGTACGGCTTCGATGCCGCCGGGCCACGTCTTGCGCAGCGAACGAACGTAAACCGCGGGTGGTTCTGATGGTGCGTGGTGAGTCATGACCAACCCGACAACACGAGGTCGCGAGTTGTGACGCGCCAGGACCGATGTCACATCCCGGGCCTCGCCGTTGTCGAGAGGAAGGTAGCTACCGTCTCGACGGGGTATCCGATGATGCAACAAGGCAACGACGCCGCCGGCCTCGACGCTCGGTTGGATGACGCTTGGCGCACGTATCATGCTCGGCTGGTCGTGCAGGCGACACGCACGTTGCGCGACCCCGCCGCTGCGGAGGACGTTGTTCAGGAGGCATTCCGCGCGCTGGGCAAAGTCCCGGTCGACGAGATCGACGACGTGGGTGGGTGGCTCTCGGTTGTCGTGCGACGGCTGTGCCTGAACCGTCTTCGGTCCGCGTACGTGCGACACGAAGGTCTCGCCGACGGCATCGTCGGGAGCGCGATCAGCGACGCCGACCCCGCTGACCGCATCACCCTCGATGACGAGGTCCAGCTGGCACTCGCAATCATGCTCGATCGGTTGACGCCCGCAGAACGCACCTCTTTCGTCCTCCACGACGTGTTCGGGTTCCCGTTCGATGCGATCGCCGCCATCGTCGGTCGCACTCCGACCGCGTGCCGTCAACTGGCCAGTCGTGCGCGCCGCAGGGTCCGCACCAACGCACCGACTGCCGTGTCAGCCGATGTCGAGCGGATGCAACACCGTGCGGTCGTGGAGAGATTCATTGCCGCGTGTGCGGGTGGTGACATCGCCGAACTCATGGCCGTGCTCGATCCCGACGTCGACGGTCACGCTGAGCTCATCGGCTTTGGAACCGTCGCCGATCTGTCCGGTCGTCCCGCGGTCGTGCAACGGCTCATCGGTATTTTCGGTCCCGGTACCGGGACGTTCTTGGTGCCGGTCGCTGTCGAAGGCGACGCCGCCGTCGTCGTGTACCTGCAGGGGCGGGTGGCTGCAGTAGTTCGGTTTGATCACGAAGGCGGGCGCATCCGCCACATTCGCTCCTTCGTGATCCCTCCCACAGCTCGCCGGTGAGTCCGCGCTGGTCGAGAGGTGGATCCCTCACTACTTTCTGCGCGCTCGAGCCCGTTCTACCCGAGGCGACGGCGCGACGAGCCGGACAGCTCCGCGCTCGTGCCCGGCGCGGCTCGGTCGTCGACGCGCTCGTCGTCGCTCTCGCCGAACCAGGATCGACCGTGCTCACCTCCGATCCAGCCGATCTCGAGGCTCTCGCCGCGCACGCCGACACCGTCGATGTCGAAGCCGTCTGATCTACCGAACCCCCCGATCGGTTGGATCGAGTCGAGCATCGAACAGAGACGCCTTCTCGCGCGTGTGACCGAACGTGTACGTCCTCGCTACGCGTGAGACTGGTGCGACTGCTGCGACAAAAATCAGAGACGAAGCCGCACGTCAGCGCCGTGAGTGATCTCGTGCGACTCGTTGAAACCGACTCTTGATCCAGCGTTCTCGGTTCGGATCGCAGGCGAGAGACTTGTGTCGTGCGCCCTTTCACCGACCTCCCGCTCGAGCCGCTGAGCGATCACTACGGCTTCGATCGGGGCACGCCCCTCGACCGCCGCTACATCGAGGAGTTCTTGGGTGAACGCAGCGGACTGATCCGGGGATCAGTGCTCGAGGTCCATGACAGTGCGTACACCGTGCGATTCGGAGCGGACCGCGTCGCGCAGAGCACTGTCGTCGACATCAATCGATCCAACGCGCAGGCGACGCTGATCGCCGACCTCGAGCAACCCGGCTCCCTACCGGTTGAGACCTACGACTGCATCATCCTCACGCAGACGCTTCACCTCCTGCGGCAACCTGGACCTTGTCTCGAGAACTGCCATCGCGCGCTGCGGCGGCCGGGCGTCCTGCTGGCCACCGCGCCCGCGGTTGGCCGTGTGAGCCCGACCTACCCACATCGCGACTACTGGCGCTTCACCCCGGCCGGCATGGCCGAGTTGTTCACTCGCCATTGGGATGGCGACTTCACGGTGCACGCCAAGGGGAATCTCCGCACGTGCATCGGCTTTCTGCTCGGCGAGGTCGTCGAGGACCTTCCGAACACAATGCTCGACCGGAACGATTCTCGCTTCCCGCTCAACGTCGCAGCGGAGGCACACAGGAGGTAGCGCCATTCTGGCGCGCACGAGCACGCGGAAGGCCCACCAGCTGTCGAACAGCGCATCGAATCGACGCCGTCGCTCGTGTTCGCTGTCGACCACGCCATCGTCCCACCGGCTGGATCGCACCATTCTTCGGTAGCTACGTGTCCGGCAACGCCTCCGTCGTTCGATCGCGGCGTTGCTGCCCACGATCGTTCTACGCCGGTCGGCCGAGAAGTTGGTCGGTGACGATGCCCGTCAGCCACTGCTCATACCGCTCGGGTTGCCAGCCTCTGTCGAGAACGAGCAGCCGGTAGATCTCGGGGGACATGAGCGCGTGGATGATGTCGCCGGCATCGCGCTCTCGCAGCCCCGGCCGCAACGCACCAGCGCGAGCCAGCGAACGGGCGATCACCGCTTGGCCTTCCTGCCTCTGGCGGGTCAGTTCATCGAGCAGCGCCGCCGCGTCGGGGTCGGAGCTCGCCGCGCTGACCAGGATGCGGTAGATCGGCGCCGTTCTCGAGTTCACCTGTGCGGCGATTCCGACAAAACCCGCCAGCTGGTTCGTCGCGTCCGGATCGGCAAGAAGCGATCGAACGTGTTGGCGATCTGCCAACGGAACTGCCTCGTCGTCACCGACGATAGAGACATCGAGGAGGGCCTTGAGGATCCCGCGCTTGGACGAGAACAATCGGTACACCGTGGCGGCAGGGACATCCGATAGGGCGCTTATGGCCTCGATCGTCGTGGTCCCGTAGCCGCGATCGAGGAACAGGGTCCGGGCGGCCTCGACGACAGCAGCCCGAGCCAGCCGCGTCCTGGCCTGGCCGCGCTTGTCGTCTGGTGATTTTTGCCTCTTGACTTCGGTCACTGCCTTGTGAGACTACTACTGTCGAACTGAGAGTTCTACTCTCAATCTTGACCAAAGGATACACCCGGTCGATTGCGACCCACGACGAGAGGAGTGACCATGACCGGCTCTTCCACCCAAGGAATCAAGACCGTGCTGCATCCCGTGTCCGACCTGGCGACGGCCAAGCCGGTGTACGCCGCTCTGCTCGGAGTACCGCCGCAGCCCGACGAGTCCTACTACGTCGGCTTCGAGGCCGAGGGTCAGCACATCGGGCTGCTCCCGGGCGGTGGACCGCAAGGCATGACGTGCCCCGTGGCGTACTGGCAGGTGCCGGACATCGAGGCGAAGCTGGCCGAGGTCACCGCCGCCGGTGCCACCGTGAAGGAGCCCGCGCACGACGTCGGTGGCGGCCGCCTGGTGGCGACTGTCATCGACCCGGACGGCAACGTTCTCGGGTTGCAGCAGGACAAGTAAACGGACCCGTTCGCACACGGAGGTGAGCCGCAATGGCTGAGAGCTCGGTTTCAGCGACGTCGAAGTTCGCCTCGCGTCAAGAAGGCGGTGGGCTGACGCGTTGATTCCATCAGCGCGTCGACCTTGACTCGCCGAGAAGGAAGGCGAGAAACCAGTCCCCGGTCACGTTCGGTGCCTCCTCGGCAAGGAAGTGCCCCGGCGCGTGGTTCGGCGACGATGGTGGCGTACCACTGTCGCCAAATCCGAGCAGATCGGTCGCGACGACGGTGAAGTGCTCGGCGAGTCTGGGGGCTGCGTGACGCCACATGATGTGGGTCTCCGGTATGCCGTGGAGGAGCAGCACGGGCGGGCCGTCGCCGCCTCGACGACCGTGCACGGTCGACGTCGCGGTCGACATGTTGAATGTTTCGAACGCATCGAACATTTGCGGACCCCGTACCCCCGATGGTCACACCGCCCAGAGCGCTTCGGTGGGTGACAAGCGCGCGGCCCGCAGTGCGGGAAGAAGACCCGCGACAGCCCCGATGAACAGAGCGGCAACGAATCCTCCGGTGACCGGACAAGACATCGTCGTCGACGGCGGCATCACCGCCGGACGGCCGCCCGCCGCATCGGCCGCCGACTTCGCGGCCATCGGCCAACAGCTGCTCAGCCAAGCAAGTTGAGGTGTGACCAGGTGGCGGTCATCGGATCATTTGGCCGATCCCGAGTAGGTTGCCCTCGCTGTCGCGGAACCAGGAGCCGCGCTCACCGCGACCTTTCGACGGGTAGTTCCCGTCGATGTCGGCGATGCCGTTCACGGTCTGCATGCCTGGCGAGTCGACCTCATCGAACTCGACGCCGCGCGACTTGAGGTCGGCGACAACGGCTTCGATGTCGTCGACCTCCCACGCCATCTGTGTGGATTCGCCCGAAGCCTTGCCCGTCGACTCGAACACGACGAAGTAGGTCGAGCCGCACCTGTAGCGCAATCCGCCGGGGCGTTCTTCGACGGGATCGAGCCCCAGCCTCTCCGAATACCAGCGGCGCGCCCGACCGAGATCTCGTGCTGGAAGCCTCGTCGCGACGTCGGAACGAGCAAGTGCGGTGGCGACCGTCACTTCGGGGCCTGCGCAACGGAGAGGATGATGCCGTCGCGATCCTTGAAGCAGGCGACCTTGGCGTCGCCGTCGAAGTGCGCGATGCCTCCGGCAATCGTGAACTTCGCAGTGCAGGCGTTCGGCAACCGGTACACCCGAGCCCGTTGCATGCCGAAAACCGCTGCGGACGCTCTGCAGCGGTAGTCCTTCAGGCTGACCATGGACGTCCTCCTCGCGCTGCGGTCAAGTCGCCGTCGGCGGTTACGTACCCCGATCTCGAGCGCGTCACCCTCGGACCGAGGTTTCGTGGCGGTGTCGCCCATATCTTCGGATGAGACCGTTTTGAAACCCTCGACGCGGCATCCTTGTGGGGTGCGTGTGCTGGTCGTCGACGACGACGAAGAACTGGCCGACGCCATCGCCGTGGGATTGCGGCGCGAGTCGATGGCCGTCGACGTCGCGCTCGATGGCCCGTCCGGCTTCGACCGTGCGCTGACCAACGACTATGACGTCATCGTCTTGGACCGGGATTTGCTGATGATCGGCGACGCCGACATCGTGCGGCCCGAGCACGTCGTGGAGCTGTTCCGTCTCCTCGGGGGCGGCGTACCCGGCGATGTCATGCCACTCCCACCCGCCCAGCTCGCCGTCCTGCCTGGCACCAACCACGTCGACATCCTCGACCGGGTCGAATGGCTGTCATCGATGATCGTGGCGTTCCTGACCCGACCTCCGGAGGTCTGACTCGCGACGTCCTCATTGCCGGATCAGTTCGAGTTCGATCTCGAGTTGTATCCGCTGGGACACGAGCAGGCGGCCGCTGTCGAGGGCCATGTTGTTGGTGAGGCCCCAGTCCTCACGGTTGATGGTGGCGGTGGCGCTGAAGACGGCCCGGTCGTTGCCCCAGGGATCGCGCACCTGGCCCAGGTAGTCCACGTCGAGCACCACCGAGCGGGTGACACCTTTGATGGTGAGCTCACCGGCCACCGTTCCCCCGTCGCCGTCGATGGCGATGGCGGTCGAACGGAAACGGGCGGTCGGGTGGTTGTCGACGTCGAAGAAGTGGTCCGAGCGCAGGCTGTTGTCGCGGGCGGTCAATCCGGACTCCACCGAGGCCATGTCGATGGTGACGTCGATCGTCGATGCGGCGGGATCGGCGCCAATATGCACGGTGCCGTCGACGCCGGTGAACCGGCCTCGGGTCTTGGTGAGCCCGAAGTGGCGGCCGACGAAGCCGACCTCGGTGTGGCCGGGGTCCACCGACCAAGTTCCGGCGACCGGCATCTCGACGCCGTCGACGGTCTGCGTGACGCTCATGGGGAAGCCTCCGATCTGCTGTGTGCGTCTTGGCCCGGGTAGCGGGTCCTCGCCGTGTCGACGAATGACGGTGGCCCCGATGGACAGGCCCGGCCATGAAAGCGGTGCTTCTTCAGTCGGTCGAGGCGCGATGCACGGGCGCGTTTCGGACCGTCTCCACCAGGCGGCGGGACAGGTAGTCACGTTCTGGGTCCGTGGGTGCGAGCTCGATGGCGGTGCGGTAGGCGTCGGCCGCTTCGGCGTGCCGGCCGAGTCGACGGAGCAGGTCGGCCCGGGTGGCAGGCAGCAAGTGGTAGCCGGCGAGGTCACCGGTCTTCTCGAGTTGTTCCACGAGTTCGAGGCCGGCGGCGGGCCCGTCGGCCATGGCCACGGCGACGGCCCGGTTGAGAGCCACGACCGGGGTCGGCAGCAGCTGGCTCAACCGCCCGTAGAGCCGGGCGATCTCGCGCCAGTCGGTGGCCAGCGGGTCGGTGGCGGTGGCATGACAGGCGGCGATGGCAGCCTGCAGTTGGTACGGCCCCGGCTGACGTCGACGGAGCGCGGCGTCGAGCAGCGCCGTGGCCTCCTCGATGGCGGCGCCATCCCAGAGGCCGCGGTCTTGTTCCTCAAGCGGCACGAGAGCGCCGGACGCGTCGACTCGAGCCGTCCGTCGGGCGTGGTGCAACAGCATGAGCGCGACGAGGGCCAATGCCTCGGGTTCGTCCGGCATCAGGTCGGTGAGCAGGCGGCTCATGCCGATGGCCTCGTCACACAGACCCGCCCGAACCAGGTCGGCGCCCGCGGTCGCGCTGTAACCCTCGTTGAACAAGAGATACAGCACGCCGAGGACCGCGCTTGTCCGGTCAGGGAGCACGTGGGCGGGCGGCACCCGGTAGGGGATGCCGGCGTTACGGATCTTGGCCTTGGCTCGGACGAGGCGCTTGGCCATGGTCTGCTCAGTGACGAGAAAGGCCCGGGCGATCTCGGCGGTCGTCAGCCCCGCCAGCGTCCGCAGCGTCAGCGCAACCCGCGCCTCCAGTGGCAGCGCCGGATGGCAGCAGGTGAACATCAGCCGCAACCGGTCATCGGCGATGCCGCCGTCGTCCCGCTTCGGCTCGTCGGCCGCTCGGAGCACGCCGGCCTCCTCGTGCTTGGCGGCGCCGGTCCTGCGGCGCCGTAACTGGTCCAGGGCCCGGTGGCGGGCGGTGGTGGTGAGCCACGCCCCGGGGCTGCGGGGTATCCCGTCGCGACCCCAATGCTCGAGGGCTCGCGCGAACGCGTCCTGGGCCGACTCTTCGGCCAAGTCCCAGTCGCCGGTCAGGCGGATCAGGGTCGCGACGATCCGTCCCCAGTCGTCCCGGAACGCTCGAGAGACTGCAACCTCGACGTCGGCGATCACTGCTCCCAGATCGGCCTCACCTCGATCGTCCCGTACCGAGCGCCCGGGATCTTCGAGGCCACCTCGATGGCCTCGTCGAGGTCCTGACAGTCCACGAGGCAGTAGCCGCCGACCTGCTCCTTCGTCTCGGCGAAGGGGCCGTCGGCCACCAGCACCTCACCGTCACGGACCTGCACCGTCGTCGCGTCGGTCGTGCGCCGCAGCCGCTCGCCGCCCTGCCAGACACCTCGCCGGCCCATCTCTTCGCCGAACGCCGCGTACTCGACGGCCGCGGCCGAGTGCTCAGCGGGGCTGAGCGCCTCGACCATGGTCTCGTCGTTGCAGATCAGCATCATGTACCTCATCGCCCCTCCTCATGGTCTTGGCTCCTCGACGAACGAGCCTCGCCGAAATGGACAGTCAACACGCGCCGAACGATCCCGGGACGCCGTGCGTTTGCCTTCACGCGGCGGCGACGGCGATTTCGTCGTCACGGCAGGGAAGGTCGACGGTGGACGTCGTAGTGGAACCGGTCGTGGCGTGACTGGTGATCGAGGCGAGTAGCACGGCTACGGCGGCGGCGACAGCGACGAGGAGCCATCCGGCGATGTGAACGTTGAAACGATCGCTGATGGCGCCGAACCCGACCGCGAACGGGATGAAGGTTGCCCAGGTCGCGGCGCCGACCACTGACGCGACGCCCGATCGGACATCGGATCCCACTGCGTCGTGGAGCAGACGGGTGAGGATGATGCCGACAGCGACGGACACGACGGCAACGACCATCTGAGCGACGGTGACCGCGATGGCATGGCTGGTGACGAGCAGGGTGCTGGTGCCGCCCAACAGGAGCGCGACGAGCACGCTCAGCCCGGCCGATCGTTCGATGCGCACGCGTCCTGCCAGCGCACCGCCGATTCCGAGGGATGCCATGAGACCGGCCCACGCCGGGCCGAACGCACCGGCGCCGGCGCCGGCATCGACGAGCCACAGGGGGCCGAACTCGAAGATGCCCTGGGTGAGGATCGACGTGAGTACGAGCAGGGCGACCACCGGCGCGAGCCGCCGGTTGTGCCGCACGGCCCCGATGGTGACGGCGATGTGCTGGCGCAGCGGCCGGGTCTCGCCCTGCTGGTGCAGCCGCGGCTCGCGGAAAGCGAGAAGGCTCGCGGTCGACACGATCAGGAACGGCACGGTCGCGAAGTACGTGACCCGTGGGGCCGTGAGCGCGGCGAGTGCACCGCCGCCCAACGCTCCGAGCACGAGTGATGCGCTTTCGACCATGCGCAGCCGGCCCACCACGGATTCGAAGCCGTCGCTGTCGCCGGTCTCCTCGAGTACTGCGTCGTAGACGACGGCGTCGACGGTGCCTGATTGCATGGAGAAGTACACGCCGAGCAGCAGGGCGGCCACGACGTAGGTCGCCACGTTGGTGCTGAGCCCGCCGACGACAACGGAAAGGAGCATGGCCGCATTGCCGATGAGGAGAGTGCCCCGCCGGCTCCAGCGATCGGCGAGGATTCCCGAGGGGATCTCGAGCAGCGGCACGACACCGGCGTAGGCGGCGGCCATCACGCCGATCGTCTGGGGCGTCAAGCCGATGTCGGCCAGGAAGAGCTTCTCGACGGGCACCCACAGGGCGATGCCGCCGAAGAAGGCCGCCGCCGTCAGCGGTGCCAACCGTCGCTGGATCGGGCTACGGAACAGGGCTCGATGGGTCATGACGTCCTCCTCGCTACTCCTAAACTAGGAGTAAGACGTCCCGAAGTCCAAGGACTAATCGCGAAAGCAGGAGGAAATTCTGATAGCCTCGAGTGATGGGACCGATGCGGGAGTACGGGGACGGCTGCTCATCTGCTCACGCGCTCGACCTCGTCGGTGAGCGCTGGGCGCTGCTGATCGTCCGCGACCTGCTCTTCGGCCCCAAACGGTTCACCGACCTGCACACCGGTCTGCCCCAGAGCAGCCCCAACGTGCTCTCTCAGCGGCTGCGAGAGCTCGAAGAAACCGGCATCGTGCGACGGAGGCGGCTTCCACCGCCTGCCTCGGCGAACGTCTACGAGCTCACCGAGTGGGGGGCCGAGCTCGAGCCCATCCTCATGGCCCTCCAACGCTGGGGCGCGGCCTCACCATCGTTCGCCCCCGACGCACCCCCGGGCGGCGACGCGGCCATGCTCGCACTCAAGAACGCCTTCGACCGGGGCGCGGGCGCGCCGCGTCAGCATCGTCGCCGAAGTGAGGTTCCCGACCGACGTGTTCCGGCTCGCGGTCGACGACGGTGGCATCGACATCAGCCGCGGCCCTGCCAGCGTCCCAGACGTCATCATCGAGACCGACCCCGGCACCCTCGAGGAGCTCACCTTTGCCGGACTCACGGTCACGACGGCCGAACGCGCCGGACGGCTGCGCTTCGACGGCGACCGGCGAACACTCGAACGGCTACTCAGCCTCTTCGCCGTCTCGAACGCGACGCCGCCGCGGCAGTCGACTGCAGGCTGAAGACGTTCAGGGCCTGACGAGGTCGTCAGAATGTCCCGCTTCGAGTCAGCCCACCGTGGCGAGATCGGGGCTCAAGCGGTCGGGCAGCTCGAAAAACGGGAACAACCGAGGCTCGAGGAACGAGTGCAGGCCGGTGATGTGATCGCCGGTGATCTCGATGACCTGCATGGCGAAGGGCTCGTAGTGACCTCCCGATGCGGGTCGGTACGTGCCGAAGGCCGGCAGCCCATTCGCCCGAGTCCGCAGCATGCGGGAACCGCGGCAGTCCGAACCGCCCCCGCGTAAGAACTGGGCGAACGCGTCGCGGCTGTTGAACCAACCCGGGATCGGGGGCATCGACACCTTGGCGTCGTCGCGAAGGAGGGCGACGAGCGCATCGACATCGAAACGCTGGAACGCATCGACGTAGCGAGCGACCAGCTTCCACTCCGACTCACCGAGCGCGGCGCCGTTGCGCGTGGTGTCGCGTTCGGCCATGGTGCGGCGAGCGCGGCGGAGCGTGCTGTGCACGGCGGTGACGGTTGTGTCGAGCGCGTCGGCGACCTCGCCGGCGTGCCAGCCGAGCACGTCGCGAAGGAGCAGTACCGCCCGCTGCTTGGGTTGGAGATGCTGCAGGGCTGCGATGAACGCGAGCCGGATGTTGTCGCGGGTGGCGAGGGTCTCGGCCGGGTCGGCGTCGCGAGCGATGACTCGACCGTCAGGGATCGGCGACACCCAGGTTGCCTCGGTGAGGGGCAGGCCCAGATCGCTGTCGCCCGATGACGGCGGCCCAAGACTCATGGGGAGAGCGCGCCGCGCTCGTCCGTTGAGCAGGTCGAGGCACACGTTGGTGGCGATCCGGTACAGCCACGATCGCAGCTCAGAGCGCCGTTCGAAGCGAGCGAAGCCCCGCCACGCCCGGATGAACGTCTCCTGCATGGCGTCCTCGGCATCGATCGCCGACCCGAGCATCCGGTAGCAGTGCGCGGTCAGCCCCGGGCGGTGGCGTTCGAGCTCCTCAGCCACCGAAGTGTCGTCGGCATCCGCCGTGTGTGCGAGGTCGGTCATGGTCGCGCTCCTTGGTGCCGGCAGTCAGCCGGCTGCAAGTAGGACTCCGGTCGGCGCGCGAACTCGTCGCGGCTGCGGCGACGAGTTTCGGCTCGTGCGTAGGTCCAACTCGCGACGACACACGACGGAATCTCGAGGAGGCACCATGACCAAGCCCCGACTGAACAGCATGCTGCTTGCCAGCCCCGACCCCGAGCGGCTCCACGCGTGGTACGCGGCAGCGCTCGAACCCGAGCAGGACACCAAGACCAACGGCTACCGCGTCTTGACCTTCGGCGGGTTCACCATTCTCATCGACGGCCGCGACGACGTAACGGGCCCGAACCCGCAGCCCGGCCGGACGATCTTCAACTTCGAGGTCGCCGACGCCATTGCCGTCGTCCGCCGCCTCGACGGCATGGGCGTGACGTGGAAGGCCGAGCTAGAAGAGCGCGGGCCCGGACTGTTCGCCACAGCCATCGACCCTGATGGCAACTACCTGCAGATCATCCAGTTCAATGCCGGCCACAACCCGACCACAACGCGAGGGAACGGAGCACTCGCGGCCGCCTCGGCGTTCAGTGGCTTCTCGGTCGACGACCTCGCGTCGGCACGCGAGTTCTACGCCGGTGTGCTCGGGCTCGACGCGTCCGAGGCCAACGGGCTGCTCACGCTGCGGCTTCCCGCCGGGCGCGAGGTGCTCGTGTACGCGAAGCCGAACCATGTGGCGGCGACGTTCACGGTCCTGAACTTCCCCGTTCCCGACATCGACGCCGCCGTCGACGACCTGACGGAGCGGGGTGTGCGGTTCGAGCGGTACGACGGCTTCGCCCAGGACCACCGTGGCATCCTGCGCGACCCGAACGCTCCTCCGATCGCCTGGTTCACCGACCCCGCCGGCAACATCCTCGCCGTGCTTCAGCAGGACTGAGCCGTCCGGGAGACCGGTACGCGCACGGCAGATGGAGAACACCGTTCGCCGATCTGAACGTTGTTACGATCGAAGGGTGGATGCCGTTGTTCTCGGGATGGGGTAATGGCGAAGCCAGCGACCGGAACGCCGTACGGGGACGCCTACGCGGCGGGACGCGAGGCCCAGCGGCGCGTGCTCCTCGACGCGGCAAGCCGGCTGCTGGAGACCGAGGGGCCGGAGGCGTTGACGATGCGCCGGATCGCCGGAGAGGTGGGGTGCTCGACGAGCGTGCTGTACTCGATGTTCGGCGGCAAGGCGGGCATCGCCGACGCACTGTGGTGTGAAGGGTTCGAGCGGCTGCACTCCGCGCTGGCCAGCGTTGACGGCGACGACCCGTTGGCCAGGCTCACAGGCCTGGGACGGGCCTACCGGGCGTCGGCGCTGGCCAACCGGTCCTACTACTGGATCATGTTCTCTCGCCCGATCCCCGGGTTCGAGCCGTCAGCCGAGGCGTACGAGGTCAGCCTGCGGCCACTGGCCTTGCTCACGGATGCAGTCGCCGCGTGTGTCGACACGGGAGTGCTCCGGCCGGTCGACCCCAATCATGCGGCCCGCGTCCTGTGGGCCGCGTCGCACGGCGCGGTGAGCCTGGAGCTGGCCGGGTACGAAGGCGCTGTCGACGCCGAAGCGCGCTACCGCGAGCTGGTGGCCGCTGTCGGGGCCTGGTTCCTGGCGCGGCCCCCGGCCGGCGTTGAACCGGCGCCGAAGAAGCAGCGCAAGCAACGTCGACGCTGACCGGCGGTTCGACTCGACGAGATGCCGAATGTTGGGTGGAAACGGGCGCTATGGCGCCCGTTTCTCCCCGGAGTTCGCAGGGATGTGGGCAGGCGCCATGCGTGCGACCCCATGGTGCGGCAATCGCTCTCGACGAGAACCTTGTTCGATCATCGTAACGATGTTACGATCGGCATCGTATGAAGCACGGCGCGCCGACCTTGACCACGTGCCGTGCTGCTTGAAAATCGCTCGTCCGGCCAACGTCGACTACGTACGGTTCGGGCTCGCGGTGATGAATCGCGCCCTCGAGGGCGTCCTGGGTGGCTCCGCGGTTGAGCACGATGCGCCGTGCCGCCGGGTACGGCGACGGCGAAAGGAGAAATCCATGCAGGACAACCGCGATGATCGCACGCACCACGACAACGCCGGATCGGTGGAGGAACGAGGCGAACGACCTGAATCCGGGACCACTGCGCCCAGGATCGTCGTCACGGAGCATGGCCCGTATCGAGTCGAAGGTGGTGTCGCCATCTATGACGCAGAGGGCGCGCTGCTGCGCACCACCGGCACGTGGTGCCTGTGTCGATGTGGCGGTTCGCGCAACAAGCCGTTCTGCGATGTGACGCACGGGCGAAAGGGCTTCGACGGGACCGAGACGGCCGATCACGGCTCCATCGTCGAACGTCGCGAGCGCTACGCCTCCGACGGCATCACCGTGTTCGACGACCGCAGCCGCTGCGCGCACTTCGGCCAATGCACCGACCGCCTGCCAGCAGTGTTCCGGGCCGACGCGGAGCCGTTCGTCGATCCTCACGGCGCCGCAGCTCCGGAGATCGCCGCGGTCGTCGCCGGCTGCCCGTCAGGTGCACTCGCGTACGCCGAGGGAGACGACGGGGATCCAGTCGAGATCAGTGTCGAGCCCTCGATCACGCCGATTGTCGACGGGCCATACCGGGTGCGCGGGGCGATACAAGTCGTCGGCGCCGACGGCCGCGCCTACGAGCGTCGGCAGCGCCAGACGCTGTGCCGCTGCGGCCAGTCGGGCAACAAGCCGTTCTGCGACGGCTCCCACTGGTACGCGGGCTTCCGCGACCCGGTGCCGGCCGAGTTGGTCAGGCGGCCACCGACGCTCTACGAGTGGATGGGTGGCAAGGCAGCGCTCGAAAGGCTGACTGCCCACTTCTACGACCGCATCCTGTCCGACCCCGATCCACTGTTGGAGCCGGTCCTGCGCGGCATCCACGGCGATCATGACAAGCATGTCGCCGCGTGGCTGGCCGAGACGTTCGGAGGACCGACCACCTACACCGACGAGCTCGGCGGCTATGAACACATGCTGGCCAAGCACCTCAATCTCCGGCTCACGGAGACGCAGCGGCGACGGTGGGTGAACCGCATGCTCGACGCTGCCGACGACGTCGGGCTTCCCGCCGATCCGGACTTCCGCTCGACGTTCGTCGCCTACCTGGAATGGGGCACCCGGCTCGCGGTGGAGAACAGCCAGCCTGATCGCATGGTCGTCGAGCACGCTCCGGTGCCCCATTGGGGTTGGGGCGAGTCTCCGCCGTTCGTTCCAGAGCCATGGGACCCCCCTGGCGCCGCCGAAGAGGGTCGGCGACGCTACGCGGCGGAGCACGACACGCCAGGGCTGAGCGACTCAGATCAGGCTGGGCGGAAGTAGTCGGCGGGAGTGACGCCGACCTCACGGCGGAACGCCGCGACGAACGCACTCGGCGACGAGTAACCGACACGGTATGCAGTCGTCCCGACCGCCATCCCCGACGCGAGCAGCGGAAGGGCGGCGGCCAGCCGGGCCGTGCTGCGCCAGCGCTCGAAGCCGATTCCGGTCTCGGCGACAAACAGGCGGGCCAAGGTGCGGCTGCTGGCGCCGACCGCTCGTCCCCACTCGCCGAGCGAACGCCCATCGGTCACGTCGGCCAGCAGACCGTCGGCGACCTTGCGGGCCCGCTCGTCCTCTGGCATCGGCGGAGACAAGGTGGCGACCGGCAGTGCGACGATGACGTCCCATGCCAGCGCTTCGGCGCGCGCCCGTTCGGCGGGCGGAAGGTCGGGCTGCGAGAGGTGCGCGACCAGCGCGCCCAGCAACCCGTTTGCCTCGACGACCGTCGGCTGGTCCCAGGTGATCGGGCAAAGGTCCGTGTCGATGTAGGCGCTGAGCATGGTTGTCCGTCCGCTGGCGGCGACGGCGTGGGCGACGCCGGCGGGGATCCACAGCGCCCGGGTGTGCGGGAGAACCCACGACGTACGGGCGACGCTGACGACAAGTACGCCTCGGGCGGCGAGTGCCAGCTGGTGGCGGTCGTGGGTATGGAGGTCGAATCCCTCGGTCGGCCCGAGATCGACGACCAGCCCTGCCGGAAGGGCCGCGATGGCGGGATGTCCGTCTGGCGACATACGACGTCAGCGTACGGCGTTCCCGTCACCCCGACCGCCGTCGTACGGTCGGCGGGTGAACCGCGAACACCTCGTACTCTGCGCCAGCGAGGCCTGGCGGACGCTCCTCTGTGACCACATCCTGCCGTTTGCTCTCGCGGGCAGCCGGCTCGGTGACCACGTGCTGGAGATCGGCCCCGGTCCCGGCCTGACGACCGATCTCCTGCGTCGCGACGTGGCCAGGCTGACCGCCGTCGAGTTGGACGCCGATCTGGCGTCCGCGCTCGCCTCCCGACTGGCCGGCAGCAACGTCGACGTGGTCAACGCCGACGCCACCGACATGCCGTTCGAGGACGGCCGCTTCACCGGCGCCGTGTCACTGACGATGCTCCACCATGTGCCGACCCCGGAACTCCAGGACCGTCTGTTTGCCGAGGTCGCGCGAGTAGTCCGGCCCGGCGGGCACTTCGTCGCCTCCGACAGCATGGCGACCGACGAGCTGGAGGTGTTCCACGTCGACGACCCCTACAACCCGATCGATCCCTCGACCGTCGCCGCCCGGCTCGAGGCAGCCGGCTTCGACGATGTCGACGTCCGCATCAATCCCTTTGGCTGGGTTGCACGCGCACGGACGGCGACGGCCGACCCGCCGCCGGGCTACGTCCGCAATGTGCCGGACTTGAGCTCCGACAGACAGGCCGCCTGACCGACCCACTCGCAACACAAACACGAGGGACCATTCATGACCGCATCGGAAAGACCGCGATCGCCTTGAGGAACGCGCGTATCGCGGCGCGGCTACCGGAGATGTCGAGGTCGAGTTGGGCCGGATCGCGTTCAGGAGGCGGTGTGGTGAGGAAGCGGGCGAGCGAGGCCCGTGTCGCAGTGACGACGACGTCGGCCTGGGCGCCGGTGTTGGCTTCCTCGAGCTGCCACTCGTTCTTGGCATTGGTCAATGCGTAGGTCCCGTCATCCACGACCCGCACCAGCCAGCGGACCGGGCCGAGTGCGACGCTCTCGCGCTCGAGTTGGACCTGCAACGCCCAGAGCAGGTGTTCGGGGTGCGCGGGTTCACCGGGTTCCGGTGGCGCCACCGCGTGGCGGAGACCCCACACCAACAGCTCGTCGAGCGCGGGCCGCAGGTCCTCGCCCGCGGGCGTGAGCCGGTACCAGACCTCGCGTCGGCCGGGAACACGGTCAGCGGCGATGAGCCCGCCCGCTTCCAGCTCGCGCAGCCGCTGCGTGAGCGTCTTGGGGGTGATGCCGCCGAGGCGGTCGATCAGGTCCGTGAACCGCCTCGGGCCACCGGACAGGTCCCTGACGACGAGCAGCGTCCATCGATCCCCGACGCGCTCCAGCGTCCGGGCGAGCATACAGAAGTGCCCGTACTTGCCTCCGTCGCGGGTCATCGCCGGAAGAATATCACGAACCTAGGCGAGTTAGGCTACTATTTAAAAGATAGTTTTATGGGTGTGGAACCCGGGACTGAACCTCGCGGCACGGACGCGATCGCTGCACCGGACAGGAGGCCGACTGGTGACGGACCGTTGGTGCAGAGCGGCTTCGCTGAACTCATCGAGGTCGACGGTGGGCTCGGGGTCGGGCTGACCAGGCTGCCGCGCACGGCCGCCGAGTGGCCGCACCCGATGGAGATCGGTGCCGATCATCACGTCGTGTTCAACTGCGTCACCGAAGAGGTGGACTTCGAGCGAGTCGGCCCGACGCTGCTCACACCAAACGAGCTCGTCATCGCCCCGGCGGGTTCCGTCTATCTCCGGCGTCAGATGCGTTCGCCGGAAGAGGTCAATGTGTTCGTCGCAGCGAGTGCAGACGGTGTCGATCTGATGCACGGCGCGGCCTCGAATGCGAAGGCGGCTCCGCAGATTGTCGCCGCTTCGGCCAACCTGTCCCTCGAGGCGTGGCGCCTGGCCCATGAGTTACGCGATGCACCCGCGGAGCGGCACCATGACCTCGAGTACGCCGAACGCGCCACGCTGCTTCTCGCGCCGTTCAGATCATGTTCCTTTACGACGAACGAGCTCGAGTCAACGAGCCGCGCACTTCGACGTCGTCGAGAACTCGTCGAAGCGACTAGGGAGCATCTTGCGCACTCGTTCGCGAACGAAGGCCTCACTCTCGATCAACTCGCGCGCGACGTCGGGGCCGGCGCATTCCACCTTGCGCGTGTTTTCCGGCAGCTCACGGGCCGTTCGCTTCACGAATACCGTACGCAGCTCAGGCTGCGGGCCGTCCTGTTTGCGCTCGCCGAGACCGATTCGCTCGCGCAGCTTGCGGTCTCGGTTGGCTTTTCGAGCCACAGCCACATGTCTGACGTGTTCCGGCTCCATTTCGACGCATCGCCCTCACAGGTCAGAGCTGTGCTCCGCGGACGTGTGACGAGCGCGCCCGCCGCGCTTCGTTCGTACGGTCGCAGTTAGTCGCGACTGCCATCCTCGCCGCTCGCACGCCTCATGGGCGACGCTGTCGGGCAGTCATTCGATCCCGAAGCTGTTGATCTTCTCCGGATGGATGCGAATGAACGCGTCGCCGAAGCCCGGACCCAGTGATGTTCCACCTACGGCGACCGCCTCGGCCCGCCCACGAATCTCGAGCATGCGGGGTGTCCAAGGGTCTGTCGACACGAGATCATCGATGACGATCGCCGCCCATGGATTGGCCTGGACGTCTCGGTACTTCTTGGTCGTTGCGACACGATGTCCGCCGACGTCAACGGTGCCAAGGTCGTCGTTGTAACGAAATGAGGTTGGCACCACATGTGGCTTGCCGTCGTTACCGACGGTAGCGAGCCGGCCCAATCGCTGGGTGGCCAAGTACTGGACCTGTGGTGTGGTCAACCTCGACATGCGAGAGTCAACCCGCTGGACCATCCCTTTACTCCGCGGACCGCCGACTGAATCAGGCGACTCTCCACAGGGTGACCTGCATCGATGGACGCCAGTTCACTTCGTCGTCGGACCACTCGTGGAGCGTTGGCATCGCCTGGCCGTCCGCACTGAGGACACCCGTGGCGCGGGCATGAGGACCGCTCCATCTCCAAGTCCCGTCCTCCCAGGACAGATCCTGGTTGCTGACATTGCCCTGCGAATCGAAGAAGTGCGTGCGGAACCTCTTGGCCTCAGGGTCGAAGCCAATCATTTCGATCCCGCCGACACGGGTATCGCCGACGAGACCGTAGGCGGTGTGAACCACGAAGAAGCCACCCGCCACCCACTCGTAGATGTCGCTGGCACGGATGTCGACGGCCGGGGAGTCATCAGCGGGGATCGTCTGGCCCACCGTCATCCACTTGCCGACCGAGGTCTTCAAGAGATCGTGCTCCGGCAACCGGCGATGCTCGGTGACATCCGCGAGCCGCGGGACGTCGGCGGCGAAGTTGGTGGTCATGGTCGATCTCCTCTGAGCTCGGTCGGACGGTAGACACGCCGTCAGCCGGAAACTTCCAGATTCGTGCTCAATGCGCGACCGACAGCCGGGTCACTGCGGGACCGCCGTCGGCCTTTGCCGGTCCGTGCGGACCGCAGCGGTATCGAGTTCCATCAACTTGGACTTGGTGCGGTCGGTCGCCGACGTGGGCAAGGCAGTCAGGAGCGCGATGTTGAATCGGTTCCGCCGGCCGGGGATGTACCGGGGCTTCGGATGCGGCACGGTCGCGGCATCGGCGATCGTCTCCGCGACCTTGCCCACGGTGAGTGCGCCGCGGGCGAGTTTGTCGGGGAAGTCGATGCCGTGAGGAAACAGGTCTGCGTACGGCGCGAGCTGCTCGGCGTACTCCAGCGCGGCTGCGGACGCATGGTCATAGAGAGGCGTAGCGACGATGCCGGGCTCGACGAGGACCACGTCGACGCCGAATGGTGCGAGCTCGACGCGCAGCGCGTCGGAGACGGCCTCGAGCGCGTACTTGCTGGCCGCGTACACGCCTGTACCGGGCAGGGTGAAGCGTCCGAGGATGCTCGAGACGTTCACGATCCGCCCCGAACACCGTTCCCGCATGGAGGGCAGGAACGCGCGGGTGACGGCCAGTGTGCCGAAGACGTTGGTGTCGAACTGGCGGCGCACAGAGCTGTCGGGGAGTGACTCGACCGGGCCGAGGACGGCGATGCCGGCGACGTTGATGACGACGTCCGGCCCCCGCCCCTCGGTGTCCGAATCAATTCGTTCGTGAGCGGCGGCAACGCTGACCGGGTCGGTGATGTCGAGGTGCAGCGGCTTCAGCAGATGGTTCTCGGCGAGGTGAGCAAGTGCGGTTGTGTCTCGCGCCGCGGCGTACACATGGTGTCCGCGGTCGGCCAGGAGCGCGGCGGTTGCCTTGCCGATGCCGCTGCTGGCGCCCGTCACCACGATGGTCGATCTGTCGCTCATTGGGGCCTCCTTGTGTGGTCGTAGCGGAAGGTGCCGTGGTTGACAGGCGAATCAGCGGACGCCGACCAGTGCGGGGGCGGGCTCTGGCTCGTCGTCGACCGCGTGTGCAGTGGGGGCGATTGTGTCGACGTCCTCGGCGACGTCATCGTCGGCGGGAACGAGGGGCTGGGCGGGGAGAAGGATCGCCGCCGCGATGGCTCCGGCAACCGCGACTCCGGCGGCCACGAGGCAGCCGATGGTGAAGCCGTCGAAGAACGCATTGGTGGCGACGGCGCGGAGCTGGCCGGCCATGGGTCCGAGGCCGGCGTCAGCGACGCGCTGGGCGGCGATGAATGCGGAGCCAACAGACTCCCGGGCGGCCACTGCGGCCTCGGTGGGCAAGCCTGCCGGGAGTGCGAGGCGGGCCGAGTACAGGGATGCGAACACGCTGCCGATGACGGCGACGCCGAGTGTGCCGCCGAGCTCGCGGGTCGTGTCGTTGATGGCCGAGCCGATGCCGGCCTTTTCCTTCGGGACGACACCCATGATCGCTTCGGTGGCCGGAGCAGAGGCCAAGCCGAGGCCGACGCCGAGCACGACCATCTTCGCGGCTTGCTCGATGTACGGAGTCGCGGCGGAGTTGTTGGAGATCCAGAGGAACGCCAGGGCGAGCAGTCCGAGACCGGCGGACACGACGGCTTTGTTGCCGAACTTGAGCGCCAGCTTGATGCCGCCGATCGATGCGGCGGCGATCGATACGGCGACGGGCAGCATGCGAACTCCGGTACTGAGCGGGCTGTAGCCCTTGATGAACTGGAAGTACTGGGTAACCATGAAGATGAAGCCGAACAGGGCGAAGAAGGCGACGGTCACCGACCCGCTGGCGGCACTGAAGCGCAGGTTGCGGAACAGGTCGACGTCCAGCATCGGCTGTTGGAGCCGGCGTTCCCAGCGCACGAACAGGGTGCCGACGAACGCAGCGACGATGAAGCCGATCACGGTGCGCGCGGTCAACCAGCCGACGTCGGGTGCCTCGATGATGGTGAAGACGAGGGTGCCGATGGCCACGATCGACATCAGAAGTCCGGCCTTGTCGAGCGGCGGCGTCTCGGGATCGCGCGAGGTCGGGACCTTCAGGGCGACAAGGATGGCCAAGGCGCCTACGACCGGCGCCACGGCGGCGAAGACGGCTCCCCACCAGAAGTTCTCGAGCAGCCATCCGCCACAGATCGGTCCGGCCGCCACACCCACGCCCGTCATGGCGCCCCACAGCCCGATGGCCTTGGCCCGTTCGGTGCGCTCGGTGAAGACGTTGGTGAGGATCGACAGGGTGGCGGGGAAGATCACCGCCGCGCCGAGGCCGATCAGCGCGCGCACCGCGATGAGTTGGCCAGGCGAAGAGGCCTCTGCACCCAGCAGGCTGCCGACCCCGAAGATCCCGAGCCCGGTCAGCAGCGCACCTTTGCGGCCGAAACGGTCGCTGACGCTGCCCGCGGCGAGCACGAGCGCCGCGAACACCAGGCTGTAGGCGTCGACGATCCATTGCAGTTCGCGGGTCGACGCCGACAGGTCACGCACGAAGGTCGGCAGTGCGACGTTCACGATGGTGGTGTCGACGCTGATGATGAACGTGGTCAGGCACAGCGTCAGGAGGATCAGCCTCCGATCGCCCTGGGTGAAGCGCTCCGAGCCGGTTGAGATTGACACTGGCCTCGTCCCTTCTCGTAGAGACTATAATAAAGATAGTATTTATGCTCTAGTAGCCTTGATGTCAAGGCGGTTTTGTTTGACCCCGACGTTCTGGCGCTGCTGATCGGTCTGGTCGACGAGCTGGAGGTTGACGATCGACCAAGCGCTGTCGGTCATCACCGCGACGACCGTGATGCGAAAGTCGCCATTACAAACCGCGCCGCGGTACGACGCGACCTGCGACTGGATGCCGCTCGCGATCGCTGTGCCGTTGCTCATTGCGGTGTGCACCAGTTCGCAGCGGAAGCGCGTATAGGCGAGCGCGCCCGTGCGCCGTTGGTCGATCCACTGTTGTTTGGTGAGGACGTACCCGAGCGGATCGTCGCCTCGGAACTCGCCGTGTAACAAACGCGAAAGAGAGTCGACATCGCCGGACGATTCGGCATCGACCCACTCGGTGAGCAGGTCCGTGAATCCCGTCACGTCATGTGCCACAACCGTGACTGTCGACTGAACTCCGGCGCGCAACATCGGCCAAGTGGCCAATACTTGGGCGATGCCCGCGTCTGCAGACGGGTCCGGCCGCCATGGAGCCGAAGAGCTGTTGCCGGCGGGAACCGTGACGTTCGTCGTGACCGACGACGGGATCGATGTCCATGCGAGCGCGCACGAGGCGCTCAACGCGGCGGTCGCGCGCCAGACGCGTGCGGGCCCCGTCCGGATCGGAATGGCGACGGGTGACGCCCGCCGAGACGCAGACGGCGAGTACGTGGGCGCGGCGCGGCACCGGGGCGCACAACTGCGTGACGCCGCGCACCACGGTCAAACGGTGCTGTCGTCCGTGACTGCGGCGTTGGTGGCCGATGGGTTACCGGACGGATTGGCACTCGTAGATCAGGGCGTGCACCGCCTTCGCGATCTGTCCCAACCCGAGCGGATCTTCGTGTTGGCCGATCCGGCGGCGGACGCCGACGGTCGCCCGCTCCTGACGCTCGACAGTCATGCCCACAACCTGCCGGTGCAGCTCACGACGTTCGTTGGTCGACTCGACGAGCTCGCCGCGGTCGCGGACCTCCTGGATACGGCGCGCCTCGTAACCCTGAGCGGGGCCGGCGGATGTGGCAAGAGTCGGCTCGCGGTGCAGGCCGTCGCCGGCCACACGGCTCGGTGGCCCGATGGAGTGTGGTGGGTGGAGTTGGGGCCTGTCACAGATCGCACTTCGGTCGCGGAGCGGGTTGCCACCGCGACGGGCGTGCTCGTGGAGCCGCTCGGCGGCGCGCTGCGGGCGATTTCCGTTCAGCTCCGTGACCGTCGTGTGCTCGTGTGCATCGACAACTGCGAACACCTCGTGGACGCCGCCGCGGAAACCGTCGAGACGTTGCTGCGGGCATGTCCCGACGTGTCGGTACTGACGACCAGCCGGGAGCCCCTCGGAGTTGCGGGTGAAAAGGTCTGGCGGGTTCCGTCACTGGTCGACGACGACGCGGTGGCGCTGTTCATGGAACGCGCCGCCGCGTCCGGCCATGGTTCACACTGGACGAGGCGAACGACGCAATCGTGCATGCCATCTGTCGCCGGCTCGACGGCATTCCCTTGGCCATCGAGTTGGCGGCGGCCTGGATCGGAACGCTCACGCCGGCGCAGATAGCTGCCCGCCTCGATGATCGGTTGGCCCTGCTGGTACGCGGTCCCCGCGGCGCGATCGGCGCGGCATCAGACGCTCGCCGCGTCGATCGCGTGGAGCCACGACCTGCTCGACGACGCCGAACGGAGCGTGTTCCGGCGGCTCGCGGTGTTCGCCGGAGGTTTCACGCTCGACGCTGCGTGCGCGGTGTGCGCCGACGGTCACACCGACGCGGTATGCGTCTTCAAGGCCATCGGCCGGCTGGTCGACAAGTCGCTGATCGCAGTCGACGAGATCGGCGGCGAAAGCCGTTACCGGCTGCTCGAAACGATCCGTCGATTCGCTTCCGACCGGCTGGCCGAATCCGGTGAACAGGCCGACGTCTCCGATCGTCACTACCAGTACTTCGTCGAGTTCGCGGAGACCGTCGAGCACGGATTCGTCCATGGCGACCAAGACGAATGGCTACCGCGAATAGCCGTGGAACATGAGAACCTGCGCGCCGCGCTCGAGTGGACACTCGCAACCGACGAGCCGGCACGACCGCGCCGTCTCGCGGCCGCAATGGTGTGGTTGTGGTACCTCCACGGCCACAGCGTCGAGGCACTCGGCTACCTGCGACGGGTGATCGATCTCGAACCAGAAGAGCGGTCACAATTGCAGGCGCGGTTGTATTGCGCTGTCGCCGCAGCCGCGGTTGCAAGCGGGCAGTTCACGGTGATGGCGGAGGCGGCCCGCCGCGCCCTGGAGATCTCCGAGGCCAACGGTGACCACCGTTTCACCGCAAGAGCGTTATTCCTCTTGGGGACCGTGCAGTCGTATGTCGACTTCGACGAATCATGGAGGCTGTGCGCCGCGGCGCGTGAGCACGCGGCTGCCGCGGATGACCCATTCGTCGGCGGCGCTGCGCTGGTACTGCAAGGAGCGGTGCTCTCCCATCGCGATCGCTTCGAAGACGCCTGGCCAGTGCTACAGCAGGGATTCGAAGCGTGCATGCGGCGCAACGACCGCTACTTCGCGGCGCTCGCTCTCAACTATCAAGACGACGAAGCGCTTCTGACCGGTGACGTGCAGCGCGCCTGCGAACTCGCAGAACAGGCTCTCGCCGTCGCGCAGCCGGTCGGGGACTACTACTCGGTGGGTCAGGCGACCGCACATCTCGCCCTTGCCCGGGGTGTCGCCGGCGACATCGGCGGCGCCCGCGAATTGATCGCCCCGGTCGTGCGTTCGATCGAAGGCGCCGACCACGCCGTGTACGTTCCGCGGTTGGCACCCGTCCTCGGCAAGCTGAACCTGTGGGTTGGCGATTACGAGGCTGCCGTCGCGTGGTTCGAGCGCGACGTCAGCCACGCAGATCCGCTGTCGCCCAGCCTGATCGTCGCTCGCTCGCTCCCGGGCCTGGTGGCCGCGCTACGGCACCTGGGACGGCTCGACGAAGCCCGCGAGCGTGTTCTCGAAGCGATGACGGTCGCCCGCAAGCTGGAGATGTGGCACCTCGTCGCCGATGCGCTCGAACAGTCCGCGCATCTCGCGGAACCCGACGATCCAGCGCGCGTGGAGGATCTCCATCACGCCGCGTTGGCAATGCGCGTCGATCACGGGTTGCGGACCTTCTACGTCGACAGCCTCGACGCGATGGCGGCGCTCGCCTTGAGAGCGCAGAGTCCGGCGGAGGCCGCGCGGATCCTGGCGGCGAGCTCGACTGCTCGGTCGACCATGGGCTATCCGCGCCGCCCCGTCGATGAGCCGGCTCATGGGGCGGTCGTCGACGCCGCGCGATCGGCGCTCGGCGACCAAGAGTTCGCGACCGCTTGGGCAGAGGGGTCCGCGCTCGTCTGTCGACGACGCGGTCGCCTACGTGCGCCGGGCTCGAGGAACCCGCGACCGGCCCGCGACTGGGTGGGCGAGTCTCACTCCGACCGAGCTGCGTGTCGCCCGGTTCGTGGTCGAAGGGCTCAACAACCCGGAGATCGTGGCGCGGATGTTCATCAGCCGCGGCACCGTGAAGTCCCACCTGTCGCACATCTTCGCCAAGCTCGGTGTCGCCAACCGGACAGGGCTGGCGACGATGGCATCACCCCTGCTGTCGAACGGGCGCGAGGCGAGCGGGCCGTTGATCCCACGCTGAGCTGGCCCCGCGGGTTCGACACGCGGATCCCCTGCCCGCAGCCGAGGGGGCCGGTGGTGACACCGGCCCCCTTGGTCGGACTGTACGCCGGAGGGCGCTAGCTCAGGGGGTCTTGACGCCCGAGATGCTCTGGGTCGACCCCGACACCAACACCCCGTTCAAGGTGCTCGAGAAGGAGTAGACGATGGTGGTCGGCGTCGGAACGCCCAATCCTGTCAGCGTCTTCGGCGTGTACTTCACGCTGAAGATGTAGCTGCCGGCAGGCAGGTTGCTCGCCGTCGTGATGGTGACCGGATAGGTGTTGGTCACGGTGTTGATCGGCCCGAGGGTGACCGTGGCGCTGTTTACAGCGGTGCAGTTTGCGTCGAACAGCTGGACCTGGCTGACGCTGTCGTTCAGGACGCGGAGCAGGTAGTTCGACTTCCCGGACGGGAACGTGTTGTTGCTGGTGATGCTCTCGGTCACGGTGATGGTGTTGGTCCCTGCGGGGAGGGTCACCTTGTCGTAGTAGAAGAACACACCAGGGTTCTCGTTGGTGATGGTGCTGTTGCCGCTGTAGTTGAACGTACTCAGCGTGTCGGACGTGCCGTCCCTGAACGCTTGGCACGTCGTTGCGGTCGGGGTGATCTGCGCCGACGGCGCTATCACGACCACCGCTTCCGCGGGGTCACCGCAACCGACATTGGTGGCGTTGAGGGCCGTGTTGTTGACGTCACCACTGAAGCTGGCGACCCAGTAGTACGTCCCGGCGGCCGTGGGCGTGAAGTTCTGCGGACCAGTCGTCGCCACACCGGTGCTGGTGTTCACCGGAGCGGTGAAGGGACCCAACACCCTGTTGGTGTTGTTGGTGGTGTCGCAGACAGGAGTCCCGGCGGTGAACGGCCCGAACAGGCTGAACGTCATGGTGTCGCCAGGCTGCAGGAGCACGAACCCGCTCAAGGTGGCCGTGTCGCTGATTGACGCAGTGGTGTTGACCTGGATGGTCGCCGGCGATGCCTGCTGCGTGCTCAGAGTCGGGCTGACCGGAGTGATTTGGACGATCTCCGAACCGGGGCCGGTGCAGGGCGTGGGATTCGGGGTCGGGTTGTTGTTGGCTTGGTCGCCGGTGAAGTCGGCCGTCACCTGCCAGGCGTAGAAGCCGGCCAGGGTCGGGGTGAACGGCGTGGTGCTCGCTGTCCAGGTCTGCCCCGCAGTGTTGGCCGTCCCCCCAGTCAGCTGAACATTGAGCTCCTCGTACACGGGCGTACCCGCACACGAGACCGCCGCCTCGGTGGCGAACGGACCGTACAGCCGGAAGCTGACCAGGTCACTGGCGCCGGCCGCCCCGAACGCCCCCGACACCGTGTTGGTGTCACTGATGGTGGTGGTCCCGATAGGACCGTCAGCCGACTCGGTGGTGAGCTGGGTAGGCGTGACGGGAATGAAGATCTTGGTGGCCGGCCCCGTCCCGCCCGGCCCCGAGTTGCCGGCCGTGTCCCGGGTGATGGTCACCCCGCCCACCGTGAAGGTGGCCGAGGCGTTGGCCACGAACGTGCCCGCCACGTTGGAGCTGATGACCACCGTGCACTGACCGGCCGCGTCGGTACCGGTCGACGCACAGTTGTCAGTAACCGAGCTTGGCACCGGCGTCAGCGTCACGGTCGGGTTGATCCCCGCCACCGGCTGCAACCCGGCACCGCCATTGTCAGCGTTGACCGTGACCGTGAACGTGTGCGCCTCCCCCACGAAGTTGGTGGCGCTGTCGACGATGGAGATGTTGCCGTCCACGAAGATCTTGGTGGCCGGTCCCGTCCCACCCGGCCCCGAGTTCCCGGCCGTGTCGCGGGTGATGCTGACCCCGCCCACACTGAAGGTGGCCGAAGCGTTGGCCACGATCGTGTCGGCGACATTGGAGTTGATGATCACCGTGCACTGACCAGCCGCGTCCGTACCCGTCGACGCACAGTTGTCAGTAACCGAACTCGGCACCGGCGCCAACGTCACGACGGGGTTGATCCCCGCCACCGGCTGCAACCCGGCACCGCCATTGTCAGCCATGACCGTGACCGTGAACGTGTGCGCGTTGTTGACCTCGTTGGTGGCGCTGTCGACGATCGAGATGTTGCCGTCCACGAAGATCTTGGTGGCCGGTCCCGTACCGCCCGGCCCCGAGTTCCCAGCCGTGTCCCGAGTGATGGACACCCCGCCCACACTGAAGGTGGCCGAGGCGTTGGCCACAATCGTGTCGGCGACATTGGAGTTGATGATCACCGTGCACTGACCGGCAGCGTCAGTACCGGTCGACGCACAGTTGTCGGTAACCGACCCCGGCGCCGGCGCCAGCGTCACGGTGGGGTTGATGCCCGCCACCGGCTGCAGACCCAAACCGCCACCGGCGTCAGCGTTGACCGTGACCGTGAACGTGTGCGCGTTCGTCACCTCGTTGGTGGCACTGTCGACGATGGAGATGTTGCCGTCCACGAAGATCTTGGTGGCCGGACCCGAACCGCCCGGCCCCGAGTTCCCGGCCGTGTCGAGGGTGATGCTGACCCCGCCCACACTCAAGGTGGCCGAGGCGTTGGCCACGAACGTGCCCGCCACATTCGAGTTGATGACCACCGTGCACTGACCGGCCGCGTTGGTACCCGTCAACGCACAGTTGTCGACCACCGAGCCCGGCACCGGCGCCAGGGTCACGACGGGGTTGATGCCCGCCACCGGCTGCAGACCCAAACCGCCGCCGGCGTCAGCATTGACCGTGACCGTGAACGTGTGCGCGTTCGTCACCTCGTTGGTGGCACTGTCGACGATCGAGATGTTGGCGTTGACGAAGATCTTGGTGGCCGGTCCCGTACCGCCCGGCCCCGAGTTCCCAGCCGTGTCCCGAGTGATGGACACCCCGCCCACACTGAACGTCGCGGAGGCGTTGGCCACGAACGTGCCGGCCACGTTGGAGTTGATGACCACCGTGCACTGACCGGCCGCGTTGGTACCCGTCAACGCACAGTTGTCGGTAACCGAACTCGGCACCGGGGTGAGAGTCACGACGGGGTTGATGCCCGCCACGGGCTGCAGACCCAAACCGCCGCCGGCGTCAGCGTTGACCGTGACCGTGAACGTGTGCGCCTGACCCACCTGGTTGATGGCACTGTCGACGATCGTGATGTTGCCGTCGACGAAGATCTTGGTGGCCGCTCCCGTCCCGCCCGGCCCCGAGTTACCAGCCGTGTCCCGAGTAATGCTCACCCCGCCCACCGTGAAGGTGGCCGAGGCGTTGGCCACGAACGTGCCCGCCACATTCGAGTTGATGACCACCGTGCACTGACCGGCCGCGTTGGTACCCGTCAACGCACAGTTGTCCGTAACCGAGCCCGGCACCGGAGCGAGGGTCACGGTGGGGTTGATGCCCGCCACCGGCTGCAGACCCAAACCGCCGCCGGCGTCAGCGTTGACCGTGACCGTGAACGTGTGTGCGTCGTTGACCTCGTTGGTGGCGCTGTCGACGATCGAGATGTTGCCGTCGACGAAGATCTTGGTGGCCGGTCCCGTCCCGCCCGGCCCCGAGTTCCCAGCCGTGTCTCGAGTGATGGACACCCCGCCCACACTGAACGTCGCCGAGGCGTTGGCCACGATCGTGTCGGCCACGTTGGAGTTGATGACCACCGTGCACTGACCGGCCGCGTTGGTACCCGTCAACGCACAGTTGTCGGTAACCGAACTCGGCACCGGAGCGAGGGTCACGGTGGGGTTGATGCCCGCCACCGGCTGCAGACCCGCACCGCCATTGTCAGCATTGACCGTGACCGTGAACGTGTGCGCGTCGTTGACCTCGTTGGTGGCGCTGTCGACGATCGAGATGTTGCCGTCGACGAAGATCTTGGTGGCCGGTCCCGTCCCGCCCGGCCCCGAGTTCCCAGCCGTGTCTCGAGTGATGGACACCCCGCCCACACTGAACGTCGCGGAGGCGTTGGCCACGATCGTGTCGGCCACGTTGGAGTTGATGACCACTGTGCACTGACCGGCCGCGTTGGTACCCGTCAACGCACAGTTGTCCGTAACCGAGCCCGGCACCGGAGCGAGGGTCACGGTGGGGTTGATGCCCGCCACCGGCTGCAGACCGGTGCCGTCACCGGCGTCAGCGTTGACCGTGACCGTGAACGTGTGTGCGTCGTTGACCTCGTTGGTGGCGCTGTCGACGATCGAGATGTTGCCGTCGACGAAGATCTTGGTGGCCGGTCCCGTCCCGCCCGGCCCCGAGTTCCCAGCCGTGTCCCGGGTGATGGACACCCCGCCCACACTGAACGTCGCCGAGGCGTTGGCCACGATCGTGTCGGCCACGTTGGAGTTGATGACCACTGTGCACTGACCGGCCGCGTTGGTACCCGTCAACGCACAGTTGTCGGTAACCGAACTCGGCACCGGGGTGAGGGTCACGGTGGGGTTGATGCCCGCCACCGGCTGCAGACCGGTGCCGTCACCGGCGTCGGCGTTGACCGTGACCGTGAACGTGTGCGCGTCGTTGACCTCGTTGGTGGCGCTGTCGACGATCGAGATGTTGCCGTCGACGAAGATCTTGGTGGCCGGTCCCGTACCGCCCGGCCCCGAGTTCCCAGCCGTGTCTCGAGTGATGGTCACCCCGCCCACCGTGAAGGTGGCCGAGGCGTTGGCCACGATCGTGTCGGCCACGTTGGAGTTGATGACCACCGTGCACTGACCAGCAGCGTCAGTACCGGTCGACGCACAGTTGTCGGTAACCGAACTCGGCACCGGGGTGAGGGTCACCGTGGGGTTGTCGCCCGCCACCGGCTGCAGACCGGTGCCGTCACCGGCGTCGGCGTTGACCGTGACCGTGAACGTGTGCGCGTCGTTCACCTCGTTGGTGGCGCTGTCGACGATGGAGATGTTGCCGTCGACGAAGATCTTGGTGGCCGGTCCCGTACCGCCCGGCCCCGAGTTCCCGGCCGTGTCTCGAGTGATGGTCACCCCGCCCACCGTGAAGGTGGCCGAGGCGTTGGCCACGATCGTGTCGGCCACGTTGGAGTTGATGACCACTGTGCACTGACCGGCCGCGTTGGTACCCGTCAACGCACAGTTGTCGGTAACCGAACTCGGCACCGGCGCCAGAGTCACGGTGGGGTTGATCCCCGCCACCGGCTGCAGACCCGCACCACTGTCACCCTTGACCGTGACCGTGAACGTGTGCGCGTCGTTCACCTCGTTGGTGGCACTGTCGACAATCGAGATGTTGCCGTCCACGACCGTCGCTTGTTCGGATGTGTCACCGCAGCTGCCAACGATGGTTCCGTTGTCGTAATTGGCGACCCACTGGTAGACACCGGTGGCAGTCACCGGCGAACTCGTGGTCGTGGTGTAGTGGGCTGGGGATGTGGTGTCGGTGGTGGTCACCGGGCCGCTGTTGAAGACCAGGTTCTGGCCGGCGCCGGAGTCGATGCACGACGTCGGGGTGATCGCGTTTGAGGAGGCGAACGGGCCGTAGAGCGAGAACGACGTGGTCGACGGTGGGCCAAAGAAGCCGGACACCGTGGCGGTGTCGCTCAGCGTGCTGCCCGACTCCGTGACGGCGGCCCCTGGTTGTGTCGTCATGTCGCAGGTGTCAAAGGAGACCGGACCGGCGATGTCCTGCAGGGTCGAGTTGATGTTGGGTGAAGACCGGGTATGGGGCAGGAAGGTGCTGACGCAGCCGGTGAAGCCGAGGGAGCTGATGTCGATCGCGCCCTCCATGAACTCGTTCTGCGACACGCACTGGGCGACCGTGAGGGTCGAGCACACCCCGGTTGCGGGCGGGCTGCTCGGGATCTGGTCGCGGCACACCCAACCACCGCAGGGGATGGCGGCAGCGCCCGCGTTGACCTGCAGCTTGGCGAAGGCCGCAGGGTTGGGCACTTCCACGTACTGGGCGTTCGGGAAGGCGACGGTGCCCGGGTCGCAGGTGGTGCCCACGGGCGGGTTGGACGGGGTGGTGAGGGCGCCGCTGCACTCCCACTTGAAGACCTTGGCGCTGCCGAGGGCGCCGCCGTTGGTGAACTCGATCGCGGCCAGGAAGTCGCCCTCGGTGCGGTGGCCGGACACCCCTCCGTCGCACGCTGTGGGCGAGGACGGGACCAACCCGATCTCGCTTTGCAGGAACTCGAAGTCGATGTGGCTGGCGCCGTTGTTGATGGTCCGTTCGGCGCCGAAGAACACCTCGTGGGTCGTGTCCGTCCTGTGGGAGATGGCGTACACGTTCCCCAGGTCGTCCTTGGGCTGGAGCGAGGTCTCGTCGTACGCGAAGCCGCTGAACGGCAGGTTGTTCTTGCTGCCGCCCCCTACGAGCGCTGTCGGATCGCCGGAACTGGTGAACGTGGCCGGCGAGGTGTTCGGGCACAGCATGTGGGTGTTCTTGGACGTGCTGTTGAACAAGGGATCGACCAGGAAGGCCGAGGCGTTGATCTCCGGGTCCGCGGCCGCGGCGGGGGTCAGGGTGGGCGGGACCGGGACCGGGTTGAGGTCCAACGGCCCGGTAGAGGTTCCCGGCTTGCCGCAGTCGAAGATCCCATTGGTGCCGACAGCGTGGATGCCGCCGTTGGGGCACGTGGTGGTGTCGAACGTGGTCCCGCTATTGGCCCAGTCGTAGGTGCCACCGTTCGCAGGCTGATGGCGGATGTTGCCGTCGATGGCCACGAAGTTCGTCGGCTGCGCTTGGGCGCTCAACAGGCCGAGCGAGGCCGCACCCACCGCTCCGAGGCCGATCGCCAAGACGCCCAGCCGTCGTCGGCTCGTCCCCGACTTCCGTGCTGGTGGCTGGGTCGCTCCGGTTCCCAACACACGACCCACATGACGGCGCCCGCGTCCGAACATTGCCACCCCTTACAGTCGCAACCGACGCAGAGTGGGCCGAACGTGGCACAACGAACTAGCCGCCATGAACGGACACACACACGCCGATCTCGTCCCGCCGGACATTAGAGCGTTGTGCACTTCGTTCGTCAATGGCCGATACGTCATTTTTTCCGACTTGGTGCGGCCCTGGAATCAGGTGACCGAAACCGGACCGCGACCCGCAATCGAAGCGGATCTATGACGCCCTCGGCTTCGCTTGGCGCTCGTCGCTGGCGCTGGCCTCACCGCGAAGAACAGCGCGGGCGCGGGCGATGACTTCGTTGAGCAAGCGTGTTGCTGCCTCGACGTCGTCGGCTGGGAGGCCGTTCCAGATCGACGCGGCCTCGGTGGTGATCCTCGCCTGCACGGGGGAGGTCAGCTCTCGCGCCGCCGGCGTGAGCCGCCCGTTGTCGAGGAGACCACGATTGCTGAGTTCGTTGACGAGGTCGGCTGCCTGCGGGTACTGCGCGCGATCGGCGACTGCGGCAGCCAGGCCGTCGGCGTCGACGGTTCCATCGAGCGTGCTGGCGAGCCGCAGGGTGACCCACTGGGACTCGGTGAGCCCGGTGCCTTCGAGGAACCGAAGAAGCAGCGCGTTGAGCGTCTTCTCGGTCTCGCCGATGAGCGGCGGACCAAATGGCATGGACATGGGTACTCCTTCTAAGATAGACAGTTGCCTGACCATTATGGCATATAGACAGGAGCCTGTCTACCTGTGAATCCTCCGTCCGACGATCACCAGCTGCTCGGCCTCCTGCTCCGGCTCGTGCACCAGCACTGGGCACTGGACATCGACCAGGCGCTGAATCGGGAGGGGTTCGGCGACATTCGCGCGCCACATGCCAGCGTCTTCCCGTTCGTCCCGCCCGAAGGAATCTCCGTGAGCGAGCTGGCCAAGCGTGCCCACGTCCGTAAGCAGACAATGGCGCAGGCGGTCGACGAGCTCGAGGCGATGGGTTATGTCGAACGGCGCCCTGATCCCATGGACCGCCGGGCTCGCCTGGTCATACTCACGTCCCGAGGCAGAGCGGTGCCGAAGGTCGCCGTCGCTGCCGGCCGTCACGTCGAGAGCCGATGGGCAGCGCTGACCAGCCCGCGAAGGATCGAATCCCTCCGGCGGACACTGCAGGTACTCCTCACCGAACTCAACAAGACATCCGAAGCCACGTCGTGACGTCAAGGCAGGGGAACGTATGCGCCAACTGATTTTCGATGCGCCGGGCCAGGTGCGGTGGGAGGAAGTTGCGGATCCGGTGATCGGACATCCGGCGGCGGCGATCGTCCGTCCGATCGCGGTGGCGACCTGCGACATCGACGCCGGCGCCCTACGAGGCATCTATCCGATGGCCGGGCCATACCCGTTGGGCCACGAGGGTGTGGCAGAGGTCGTCGAGATCGGCGCCGACGTCGCCGACGTGCATGTCGGGGACCGAGTCGTCGTGCCGTTCCAGATCTCGTGCGGATCCTGTGGTGCGTGCCGGCGTGGACGGACGGGGAACTGCGAGTCGCACCCCAAGATGTCGACGTTCGGGCTCGGGACGATGGGCGGCTTGCAGTGGGGAGGTTTCCTCGCCGACGCCGCGCTCGGTGCCGCATGCCGACGCCATGCTGGTCCCGGTCCCCGATCACATCGACGCCACGACCATCGCCAGCGCCAGCGACAACATCCCCGACGGCTGGCGTTGCGTCGGACCGCAGCTCGCCGCCGAACCTCACGCCGAAGTTCTGGTCGTGGGCGGTGACTCGGGGCCGAACTCGATCGGGCTCTACGCCACCGGGCTCGCGGTGGCGGCCGGTGCGTCGCGAGTCGTGTACCTCGACCGCGACGCAACCCGCCTTCGGATCGCCGAGTCGCTCGGCGCCGAACCGGTCGAGGCGTCCGAGTACCCGCGCAAGGCGGGCGCGTTCGCGATCACAGTGGACGCCAGCGGCAGCGAAGCGGGCCTGCGTTGCGCCCTGAACAGCACGGCCTTCGACGGTTGGTGCACGAGTCCCTCGGTCTATCTCGACGACCCGAGCCTCCCCATGTTCTCGATGTACTCGCGGTGCTGCACGCTGCACACCGGTCGAGTTCACGCGCGCCCTGCCATTCCCGCGGTACTCGCCGCCGTGGACGCCGGCTTCGATCCGGGCAAGGTGACCTCTCGCGTCGTCGAGTGGGACGACGCCGAGTCAGCTCTCGCCGATGCGCCGATGAAGCTGGTCATCCGCCGAGCGTGATCGCCAACTGGCGCCACACATTGGTTCTCGCTAGTGCCGCGTGAGTGCGGCGGCCGCGTCGAGCCGGGCCAGCTTGTGCGGGTTGCGGACGGCGTAGATGCGGGTGATCCGACCGTTCTCGACGGCGAGGCTGACCGCGGTGTCGACCTCGCCGCCGATGTCGATCCGGCCGCCGCGTGACCCGTTGAGCCACACGGGCGTCAGCTCCAAGTCCGCTTGGCGGGCGGCGAGGCTCAGAAGGCCGGCCACCCGTTCCGCGCCCCGGATCGGACGCCTGAAAGCGGCGACCAGGCCGCCGCCGTCGGCCACGAGGACGACGTCGGGGGCGAGGACGTCGAGGAGGCCCTGCAGATCGCCGCCGCGGATGGCGGCCAGAAACCGCTCGACCACTTCCTGCTGTTCGGTGGTGCTGACCGGCATCCGCGGCCGTCGCGCCGCGACGTGGTCGCGTGCGCGGTGGGCGATCTGGCGGACGGCGGCGGGTGACTTGCCGACCGCTTTCGCGATCTCGTCGTACGGGGTGTCGAATACCTCGCGCAGCACGAACACGGCGCGCTCTGCGGGACCGAGAGTCTCGAGCACGGTGAGCATCGCCAACGACACGCTCTCGGCGAGCTCGACGTCGGCGGCGACGTCGGGACTTGTCAGCAGCGGCTCCGGCAGCCATTCGCCGACGTAGTCCTCGCGCCGTCGCGCCAGGGTTCGCAACCGGTTCAGAGCCTGACGGGTGACGATGCGGACCAGGTAGGCCCGCGGGTCGCGCACCTCGGCGTGGTCGACACCTGCCCACCGCAGCCACGTCTCCTGGACGATGTCTTCGGCGTCAGACGCGGAGCCGAGCATCTCGTAGGCGACGGTGAACAGCAGACTGCGATGGAGCGCGAACGCGTCCTCGCTCATGCTGACGTTGCGTACCGGGCCGATGGGTGCGCCAGCGGCAGCTCACACACCTTGGAGAACCCTTGGGACTCGATGCCAAGCGCGGTGTTGCACCTCGTGCTCATGTTCGCGAACCCGACCACGGCTGTGAGCTCCACCATGGCCGGCGCCCCGAGTTGCTCCAGCAGCCCGGCCGACAGTTCGTCGGTGACCCGCGGCGGCGTCTCGCTCATCGCCTCGGCATACTCCATGACGTCGCGCTCGAGCGACGTGAACACCGGCGACTCGCGCCACCGGGGCACCTCGCTGGCCTTGGCCTCGTCGAGTCCCTCGTTGTGGGCAGCGAAATAGTTGATATCCAGGCACCACGAGCAGCCGACCAGCGCGGCGACCGCCATGTGGGCGAACGACTTCAAGTTGGGGTCGAGCTGATCCCACTTCTGTACCTTGCGACCGAAACCCATTGCGGTGCTGAGCACCGCCCGGTTGTGCCACATCACCTCGGCCGGCTCCGGGACGCCACCGAGCATCTTTCGGCTGAATCGCTTCACCACGTACCCGTACAAGCCCTTGATCTCGGCCTTGGGAACTCGTGTGTTACTCATGGTTGCTTCTCCTGTCGATGAGATCGGCATGAAGACACCACGGTCGCTCTGGATGTGACAGCTACTGGGAGACCATCGCGGGAGGATGTGCACGCTGACCGGACGGCGTGGAACGGTTCGCCGTCAGCGGTCCGCAGGAGATTCGCCGAAGGCCTGATGGACGACTTCCGAGGATGACGAACGCGGCTGCGCCCCAGCGAGCGCCTCGGCGTCGCGCGCCGACATCGGCGCGCTCGCCCCTCGACGAGCTGCGCGCCGACGGCAAGCTCGGGCCTGAGGGTGCCAAGCACCTCTACCGCATTGTCCGGACCGTCGCGCTCGGCCGCGGGTTCCCACCCCCGACCGACTACCGCCACTGGGATGCCGAAGCGACGATGCACGTCGCCCACGACTTCGTCTCCGACGCACGCACACCTCGGCGATTGGCCCACCTGGTCGTCTCCGCGCACGACGACCGCTCGTTCGATCGGCTCCTCTACCGCATGGTGCTGAACTTCCTGCGAGACGGCGGGTCGACGGACCGAGGTCGGGCGGTTGATGCTGCGGCTCCGCGACATCCTCGGCGCGAGCGACGAATTCGCAGCCGAGCGGGGCGACCGTTGGCGTCTGGCATCCGCGCCGTCGAGCCCGTCGACTGTCCCGGCGGCAGCGCTCCTCGACGCGGCGTCCCGCGAGCCTGCATGTCGACACGCCCCGCTGGTCCCCCCAAACCCGGCGCCGGCCTCCGGTCGCGGACGCGCCGAGCCTGGAGCGGCTCTGCCGGCGCGCCCTCGAGGCAGCTGCCGGCACGGTGCCGCTCGCCCAACTGGCGCAGTCGATCGCTCCGCGTCTCGGCATCGCACCGATCCCGCTGGGTGCCCCCGTCGACGACCGCGAGCCGCTCGACCGGGTTCCCGGCCCACACCGTGCCGACTCGAGCCTCGACGGCATGCGAGCGGCCGAGATCTTCGCCGTCCTGAGCGAGCGGGAGCGCCTCCTGCTCTCAGCCGCCGGCACGCCCGTTCGGGCCCTCCGGTCGGTGATCGGGGTCGGACCCAGTCAGGCGGCGGAGCTGCAAGCTCGTCTCCGGGAGGTGCTCTCGGTGGAGCTGCGTGACGACGACCGCTACGAGGCAGTGTTGTTCCACTTGGTCGACCAAGCGAAGGCATGGGCCGGAGGCCGCACCGCCGGACAGCCGGACGCGATGCGCCGTCTGGTGGACGCGAGATGAACGAGTCGGACGACACAACGGTGGACCCGCCCCCGGACGCCGCGCTGTCCAGGTTGGTCGACGCCGCAGCCCAGGCGGCCCTGCCTGATGCGCTCGTCGCCTCCGTGACGGCTGCCGACCATCCGGAGGCAGGACCGCAAGCCGGAGAGCTCTGGCGAGTTGGTCCACCCGACGGCGGGGCGCTGACCATGGTCTGGATCCGGTCCGTCACCCCCGCCGACGTCATCGTGGTGCCGGCGTCGTTCGACGTGGAGCTCGCCGACGAGTCCACGCTCGTCGTGCCGACCGTGGACTCGCCACTCGGACTGCCGCTCGCGCTGCACGCGGGCGTCGAGGCGACCATCGAACGAGAACGCCTCGTGGACCGCCTGGGTGTGATCGACACAGCCGCCACTGGATCGCCATCCGCGTCCGGCTCCGCAGTGCCGCTCGACGAGCGGATCGAGTATCGACACGCTCCTCGCTGACGAGCTGGCCGCGCTGGCCCCTGGTGACGGTGGCGACGCAAGCGCCGACCCGGCTGCATGGTGGCCAATCGACAGGGACTCGGACGAGGCTCGTCTGCTGATCACGCTCCACGATGCACTTGCGCCGGCTCACTCGGCGGCGCGCATCACGCCGGCGCCGTCTCCTACCGCAGGGTCCGGGATCGTCCGCGCCGTTGCCCAGATTGCCGAGCTCGACGCCTTCGTCCTGGTGGCGCTCTTGGACGAACCGGTGCACGGACCGTCGCTGCTCGAAGCGGCACGCGACCTCATGGACGCCGACCAGTTGCTCAACGCGGTGTGCCTCGTCGAGCCGACTGCACCTTTCATGTCCGTCGTCATCGATCGCCGCGACGTGGTCGCGGCGATCGAGACACCCTCCGGCGACTTGCGGCCGCCCCGCCAGAGCGCGGTCGCCCATCCCGGTGGGCGACGCGCTGACGAAGTTCCTCGACACCACCATCACGCCCTTCGGGCGTCTTGCCGGCACCGTCGTCGACGTCGAGGCGATCGACGCGCACGATCTGGCGGTCGACGTCTCCGCCGAGGCGGTCCGGGCCGTAGAGGCCTCGGCGCGCGGCTACAAGGTGGAAGGGAAGCGACCGGGCTACGAGCGAGTCGCACGCCACAAGACCGCCATCATCCGGCTCGTCGAGGACGCCCTCAACGGCGTTGACGTCGACGTCGCCTCCCGCCTGGACGAAGAGCCGTGATCCGCCGGCTGACGCTGCGCAACTGGCGGGCCTACGAGCACCTGCAACTCGATTTCGAGCCGGGCGCGACCTTCGTCGTGGCGCCGAACGGCGTCGGGAAGTCATCCATCGTCGAGGGCGCCCGCTTCGCGCTGTTCGGCTCGGTCCCGCCCGCCAAGGAGGGCGCCTCCCGTGTCTCGGGCTCAGGTGAGACATCGGCATCGGTCGAGGTCGAGCTTCCGAGCGGCAGGGCCTTGACCATCACGCGGCCCTATCAACCGAAGCGGCGCGCCGCGGCGCAGCCCAATGTCTACGTCGACGGTGAAACCGATCCCGGCCGAACGCCTCGCGGCGCTCCTGGCCGAGGAGTACGGAGCGGAGCGCGACGTTCCTCGCCCGGCTGGCGATGCTGCACAGCAGCACCGTCTTCACCGAGACCAAGGGTCTCGATCTGCGTGAGCACCTGAGCCGTGTCTTCGGCGTCGACGGCCTGGTGGCCGCGCTCGACCAGACGAAGGTGCTGGCCCAGGCGGCGAAGAAGACGGCCGACTCGGCGCGGAAGACCCACCACCGTCCCCGACGACGAGCTCGACGCGCTCGCCGAGGTCGAAGCGCGAGCGGCCGAGCTCACCGAGGCGGCCGATGCCGAACGGGCCGACGCCGAAAGAGCGCTGAGCGAGGCCCGGGCCGCGGGTGAGACCCGCCAGGCTTACGAGCGGTGGAAGGCGATTGCTGACCACCACGAAGCCGTGGTCGCCGAGGTCGCCGCGGAGGCGACCGTGCTGCTCGGCCGCGACATCCCGCAGGGCGCACTGGCGGCGGAGCTGGATGCGGCCGAAGCGACTGCCGTCGATGCCCTCGATGGCGTGCGGCAGCGCCGGGCCGAGCTCACCGGCCGAGCGCAAGCGCTCAGGACGGGGTTGGCCGAGCTCGAGCGGGCGGAGGGTACGTGCCCCGTCTGCCGGCGGCCGCTCGAGGCCGCCGACGTCGAGACGGCGCGAGCCGGCCACGAACAGGAGCTGGCCACCCTCGACGAAGAGCTGGCGTCGCTCGACGAGTCGGAGCCGGCCGCGGTCGTCGCCGGAGTCCGAACGCTCCGGAACCGGCTCGTCGAGCGAGCAGGTGCCGGGGGACGCGCCTCCGGCGCCGGATCCGGCAGAGCTGCCCGTCACGCAGGACGAGGCACTCGACCGATTCGAGGCCGCGGTGGCCACGGCGGCCGAGCGCCGCGCCATCCTCGACCGAGGCCCGTCGACGACGCGAGGCAGGCGAGGCGGCGAAGGTCGAGCTAGAAGCGGTGACCGACGCGTTCGAGCGGGTCGCGTCGTTCGAGGCGACGACGGCCGCGCTCGAAGCGGCACGAGATCGAATCCTGAACGAGAGCATCGAGCCGCTCGAGGACCTGCTCGCCGACAACTGGCGCAACCTGTTCGTCGACCGCCCGGGCGTCGGGCTCGAAGGCGACGGGACGATCAGCCGCCGCATCGGCTCCGAGGAACTCGACTACGAGCAGTTCAGCGACGGCGAGAAGATGGTCACGCAGCTCATCCTGCGGGTCCTCGTCCTGCGGGCCACCACGAGGCTCGACTTCTTCTGGGTCGACGAACCGCTCGAGCACCTCGATCCCGACGCGCGCCGCGCGCTGGCGGTCCTGCTCGCCCAGGCGCCGGAGGGCTCGTCGTTCCGACAGGTTCTCGTGACGACCTACGAAGAGCCGCTGATCCGGCGGCTCGGCGGCGCCGATCCCCGACACCCACCTCGTGTACGTCCGACCGTCGGCGCCGGAGCTGGTGGCGGCCGGCACCTGATTCGAGACCGGACGCGGCCGTGCGGTTCGCCGTCTGTCCACCGGCATGGATGCACACACCGCATTGGCGATCGAGACCGAAGGTCTCGTCAAGGCGTTCGGCGACACGAGGGCGGTCGACGGTATCGACCTCGCCGTGCGCGCCGGGACCGTCTACGGCGTGCTGGGGCCGAACGGCGCCGGCAAGACGACCACCATCCGCATGCTCGCCACCCTCCTCCGGCCCGACGCTGGGACGGCGCGAGTGCTCGGCCACGACGTCGTGACCCAGGCCGCGAAGGTACGAGGGTCCGTGAGCCTCACCGGGCCAGTTCGCCTCCGTTGACGAGGAGCTGAACGGTCGCGAGAACCTCACGTTGGTCGGCAGGCTCCTCGGCCTTCCCCGGGGGCGGGCTGAGGATCGAGCGACCGAGCTCATCGACGCGTTCGGGTTGTCCGAGGCTGCCGATCGCCTCGTGCGGACCTACTCGGGCGGCATGCGGCGGCGGCTCGACATTGCCGCCAGCCTCGTCGTGACGCCCGATCTCCTGTTCCTCGACGAACCGACCACAGGCCTCGACCCCCGCAGCCGCAATCAAGTGTGGGAGATCGTCAGTCTCCTCGTCGCCGCGGGCACCACTGTGCTGCTCACCACGCAGCACCTCGACGAGGCCGATCAGCTCGCCGATCGCATCGCGATCATCGACCGCGGCAAGGTCATCGCCGAAGGCACCCCCGCCGACCTCAAGGCGCGGGTCGGCTCAGGAACCCTCCACCTGCGCATCAGGGACCCTGAGCAACGGCCAGTGGCAAAGCGAATCCTCTCCGCGGCACTCGGGGTGCCGACGTTCCTCGAATCCGACCCGACCGCGCTGTCAGCGCACGCGGCCGACGTCGGCGACGCGGCGACCGCCGTGGCCGACCTCGCTCGCGCCGGCATCGGCGTCGCCGAGCTCGCGCTCGGCCAGCCGAGCCTCGACGAGGTGTTCCTCACCCTGACCGGCCATCCGACCGAGCCCGTGACCACCGAGGAGGACGCGGCGTGAGCACGACGAGCGTCGACTTGATCCTGGCCGAGGAGGATCTGCGGACCGCGCTCGCCGACCGGGTGCGACCGCCTCACCCCACGGCGCTGTCGGCATCCATCGCGTTCGCGTGGCGCGCCATGCTCAAGATCCGCCACGTGCCGATGCAGCTGTTCGACGTGACCGCCTTCCCGATCATGTTCGTGCTGCTGTACACGTATCTGTTCGGCGGAGCGTTGGCCGGCTCGCCGCGCGAGTACCTCCAGGATCTGCTCCCCGGGATCCTCGCCATGGGCGTGTCGTGGACCAGCGTGTACACCGGCCAGGGCCTCAACTCGGACATCTCGAAGGGCGTCTTCGACAGGTTCCGGTCGCTCCCCATCTGGCGGCCTGCCGTGCTCGTGGGGATGCTGCTCGGTGACACCGTCCGCTACACGATCGCATCCCTCGTCATCCTCGTGCTCGGCGTGACGCTGGGCTTCCGGCCCGACGGCGGGCCGGTCGGGGTCGTGCTCGGCGTCGCGCTGGTCCTGGTGTTCGCCTTCAGCCTCTCGTGGGTGTGGACCGCGGTCGGATTGCGGATGCCGACACCGGAGGCCGTGATGCAGATCAGCATGACCATTCTGTTCCCGCTGACCTTCGCCAGCAATGTGTTCGTCGACCCGTCGACGATGCCCGGTTGGGTGCAGGCGTTCGTCAACAACAACCCGATCACGCACCTCGCCACCGCGGTGCGGGGGCTCATGCACGGCATTGCCGACGGCGGTGAGATCGCCTGGGTCCTGATCTGGAGCGTCGCACTCGTCGCCGTGTTCGCACCGGTCACGATGCGCCTGTACGCCAAGGAGCGCTGATGGACATGGGACCGCAAGTCCTGGCGGCGCTTCAGGGGTTGCCGGCACGCGAGCGGGCGGTGCACGTCCTGCGCGACGTCTTGGGATGGCGCCCGCTGGACGTCGCCGACCTGCTCGGGATCCCGATCAACGAGGTGAGTGATGTGCGATCTGCGTCACATTCGATGAGTGCGGCCGCTGCCAACGGTCTTCATCATCGACCAGATCAACTCACGCCGGAGGAAAGTCCGATGAACGTGCCGACGACCACCATCGACTCCCGCTTCAGCGACCCGGACGCGGTACCGACCGGTTGGGACGACGCCATGCGAGCGATCGAAACGGCGGAGCTCTTCTGGGTCGTCACAGTGCGGGCCGACGGCCGGCCGCACGTCACACCGCTTGTCGCGGTACTGGCGCGACGGCGCTCTTCACTTCTGCACCGGTGAAGAGGAGCAGAAGGCGGTCAACCTGCGTGCCAACCGCCACGTCGTCCTCATGACAGGCTGCAACGACTGGGACCAAGGCCTCGACGTCGTCGTCGAGGGCGACGCCGTCCAAGTCACCGACGACCGCACCCTGAAGGAGCTGGCGGCCGCCTGGCGGAACAAGTGGGACGGGCGATGGAACTTCGAAGCAAGCGGCGGGCTGTTCCACCACGAAGACGGTGAGGGGACGGCACTTGTGTTCTCCGTCGTCCCAGCCAAAGTGCTCGCCTTCGGCAAGGGAACCTTCACGCATACCCGACACCGCTTCTGAGCGGTCTGCGCGCCCGAGTAGGTCGCCCGTTTTCTGCAATCGGCGTACATGAGCCACATCCTGTGTGGCTAATGCACGCCAGAATGCGCCTTTGTCGGGGCCCGGGTTCGAGGGACATCACGCCGTAACGGAAACGATGAGCCCATCGATGACGTCGCCCACCGCGGCACGTGTCGCGGCAGGGTCCGGGCTCGTGCGCAGCAACAGCGACGCTTCGATGAGCGCGGCAATCAGGAGGTGCGCTCGTTCCGTCAGATTGTCCTCGGCGATCAGGCCCTCGCTTGCCGCCGCTTCGAGTCCCGCCTGCAACAGACCGAACCCGTAGCGGGCGTCGATTCCCCGCCAACGCTCCCACCCCAGACCGGCGGGTGCTTCGACCAACGCGATCCGCTGCACGACTGGATCAAGGCACACGTCCAAGAACGCCTGCGCGCCGTTTCGCAATGCGCGTCAGCGCGTCGGGCGCGGCAGCCGCGACGTCGAGCAACCGTTCGGTGAGGCGCTGCTCGACCCGCTCGTACACCGCCGCCAGCACCTCGACCTTGTCCGGGAACTGGTGGTAGAGCGCACCCTTCGAAACTCCGGCTGCGCTCGCGATCTCCTCGATCGCGGTGCCGTCGAACCCCCGCTCGGCGATGAGCCGGGTTGCGGCGCCGATGATCGCGTCTCGAGTGGCGGCCGAACGCTCGGCCTGCGTGCGCGCAGCAGCGGCCGCATTCACGACGCGGCAGGGACCATCGACTCGGCCATCGCCCGCGCGCGGACTCCTGAACCGCGGGCAGATCGAGCCCGGCCTGCGCGCAGAACTCGGCGAGGTCGTAATAGATGTGCTCGCCGACCATCAACCCGTCGCGGAACGAAAGAACGGCGGTGAACCCGAAGTCGAGCGCACCGCCCTTCGACTGCATCCCGAACATCTCGGGCGCCGCCGTCCCCGAGATCCGGCCAGCCTGCACCACGACGTCACCGATCGTGCGCTCCCACAGGTACGTGGCCTTCATATTCTCGATGATCGAGAACGACGCCGCGTACTGGAACTCCACCATCGCACGGCCCTCGAACCGCAACCCCAGCGCCCCGTTGTCGTAGTAGCAGTCTGCGACGTAAGTGGCCGCGGCACCTGTCGCGTCGTGTTCCGCCTCGGCAGCCAGATGCTGTCACAGCGTCGCGGCCATCTTCGATTCACTCATGTCAGTCCTCACCCTCCCTGCGTAGATACCGTCGGTCGGTTTGTAATCGCATCGGCCTGCCGATGTCAAGTACGGAACCACACCTTCGGGCATTTACACGGACTTTTGAATATGAGGCAGATATCGACTGCTAGTCGGTTTCTTGGAGGGGCCAGGGTGCCGAGTTGGCAACAACGCCCCGACGTGCTCAAAAATCTACTCACAGGTTGCATGATGAAAGTCGCCTCGGTACAGTCGCCCGACTTGCATCATGCAAGTCAAGCGGAGAACACACGAGAGGGGACGAGTGATGGTTGACATCCTGCACCGAGTAGGGATCAAGGCAGCTCCAGAGGCCGTGTACGCCGGCATCACGACGCGCGACGGGCTCGCCGCATGGTGGACGACGAACACCACGGGTGACAGCACACCGGGAGGAGTGATCCAATTCCGGTTCAACGCCGGTGGGTTCGACATGAAGGTGATCGATCTCGAGCCCCCGGAGCGGGTGCTCTGGGAGGTTGTCGACGGACCGTCCGAGTGGATCGGCACGAGGGTGGTGTGGGAGCTCAAGCAGGAGGGCGACTACACGATCGTCCTGTTCAAGCACGAGGGTTGGGCGGAGCCCGTCGAGTTCATGCACCACTGCAGCACCAAGTGGGCGGTGTACCTCATGAGCCTCAAGTCGCTCATCGAGACGGGTACCGGCAACCCCGACCCCCACGACGTGAAGATCTCGGACTGGGACTAGCTCAGATCCCCGGTGAGTGGTTGACGGTGGCGCCGGCGAAGCGGGCGCCATGTGACACATGACGCAGTCAAATGATCTTGACCGACGTATGACTCGCACATACATCAGAACTCGACGCCCGGTGAAACTTCGGGATGAGGGGATGGGCGAGCGTTCAGTGCATGAGGCAACGCCGATGTCGTACTGACCGCGTCGATCGAACGGGAGCGACGAACCGAAAGGACATCCAGCCATGAGCCACAAGGCGATGAACGCGGTCAACCCGAGCCGGCCCAAGCGGGTGGCGATCGTCATCTCCAGTCCCGCAGTGTCGACGACGACCGGATGGCCGGTGGGCTTCTGGTGGTCCGAGCTGACGCATCCGTACTTCCAGTTCACGGAAGCCGGCTACGACGTCCAGATCTTCAGCACCGAGGGCGGCAAGTGCGAGGCCGACGCCATGTCCAACCCCGAGGACTCGAGTCAATGGCAGGCCGAGGACGTCATCAGCCGCGGCTATCTGCACGACCCCGAGTTCATGAAGCTGGTCGAGAACACACTCTCGATCGACGAGATCGACGTCGATGCGTTCGATGCGATCGTCGTCGCGGGAGGCCAAGGCCCGATGTTCACCCTCGAAGCCGCCACAGGGCTGCACGCCAAGTTCGCCGCGTTCTACGAGTCGGGCAAGATCACCGCCGCCCTGTGCCACGGCGTCGCCATCCTGAAGTACGCGCGGCTGTCCGATGGCGAGCCGATAGTCAGCGGGAAGACGGTGACGGGTTCGCCAACATCGAGGAGGACTTCTCGGATGAAGGCGTGTGGCAGTCCGGCGTGCTGCCCGACAGCGTTCACGTGATGCCATGGCGGATCGAGGATGAGCTGAAGGCGCTCGGCGCCAACTTCATCCAAGCCGGCCTGTGGAAGGGCTTCGCGATCCGAGACGGCAACCTCATCACGGGCCAGCAGAATTTCAGCGGTGCGGAGACAGCCGCACTGATCATCGAGGCCTTGGGGCGGTAGACCGCCGAGCTCTAGGTCCGTGAACGGCCACAAACTCCCTAACAGACGTAGGACCAAAGGAGGGCCACGATGCTGGTCGAACATCCGATTGATGTGATGCTCACGGCGAGCGACCTCGGTGTCGTCAAGCAGTTCTACGGTGACAAGGTGGGGCTCGACGTGCTGCTCGACAGCGATGACTTCGTCACCTTCCGGTGCGGAGGCGACAGCCGGCTGGTTGTGACCCGAACCACCGCCCCGAGTCAAGAGACCCAGACGAAGGCGAGCTGGCGCGTCGAGGACATTGCCGCGGAGGTCGCCGAGTTGCGCGCCCGCGGGGTCGAGGTCGCCGAGTACGACGAGCCTGGCCTCAAGACGGTTGACGGCGTTGCCGACGTCGGCTTCGCGTTCAGTGCCTGGTTCGTCGATCCAGGCGGCAACTCCATCGGATTGCTCCAGTTCAAGGACAAGGCCTAGGGATGAGAGTTGCGGTGCGCCGGACACGCGCTGAGCGATGATCGTCCGGCGGAACCTCAGTGCCGGTCGCGTGCTGTCACACGATGCGCTGCCCCTGGCTTATGCCGCCGGCGTCGCAGCGGTGGTGACGGCCGCCCATGACCTATTCGACGTCGAGCACCTGGCGCTGCCGTTCGCGCCGGTCGCAGCATTCGGAGCGGCGGTCGCGATCTTCACGGCCTTCCGGATCAACGTCGCAAACACCCGCTGGGTCGAGGCGCGCACTCAATGGGCCACGGTCCAGAACAGCTGCCGTGTGCTGTTGCGCCAGCTGATGGCAGACACCACGAACGCAGTCTCGACCGGCGGCGCGACCCCTGAAGCGGCCGCCTCCTACTGTGCGGAGATAGCCCGGCGCCTCATCGCGTTCACGTACACACTCGCGGCGCGGCTGCGCGGAACGAGCACGGCCGCCGCCGAGCAATGGCTGCCCGACGATGCGCCATTCGGCGGTGCCGTGAATCCGGCGAACCTACTGCTGCAGTCGATCTCCGTTCGGGTCAAGGACGGCGTGAGCAACGGCCTCATCGGACAGTTCGACCCGGTGATGCTCGAGCCCTCCCTGGGAGCGTTGAACAGCGCGGCCACGACCTGCGAGCGGATCAAGAACACGCCGACCCCTCGTCAGTACGACTACTTCACCCGCATCGCAGTCGCCGCCTTCTGCACCTTGCTGCCATTCGGCCTCCTCGGTGCGCTACCGCCGGCCGACGTCTGGTGGACGGTGCCGCTCACCGTGGTCATCGGTGGGGTGTTCATCGTGCTCGAGCGAGTCGGCGCGGTCATGGACGCGCCGTTCGACAACACGATCACCGACGTGCCCATCACGTTCATCTGTCGTGACATCGAACGCGACCTGCTCGAACAACTTGGTGATCAGCACCTTCCCGATCCCGTGCGTCCGGTCGCGGGATACCTGTGGTGATACGGACGAAGCCAACCTGAAGCGACCGCTGGGGGGGTTTGTGGGGGGCGGCATCGCCCCTGGGGAAATGACCACGCTGTTCTGTGGACGAGCGATATCCCGCCGGATCCCACAGTGCCCTCGTCTGCTGCGTTGCGCCGACTAACGCGTCAAGGAACTGGTGTCGTACCAGTGCCCGACTCGGTCGGGTTGGCCATCAACAGTGATAGTTCCGATCCCGGGGACGCAGAGAGTTCCCAATGCGTACGGCGTTCCGTCGGTGTAGGTGAAATTCTCGGGTGGCTGCGAACTGTCGCACGCGTTTGTTCTGACCGTCAGATGGTTGGCGGCGTCGTACAGTTCGATCGCCGGGACATAGCCTGGATTTGGGTCCCCGGAGAACCCCGGTGGCGCCGAGAGCACAGGCCACCCGTCTGGACCTTCGTTGAACCGCAACGCTTCGGCCCACTGGCCAAAGTTTGTCTCAGGCATGTTGAAAGTGTTCGCTTGAATCGTCCAGTGGGTGGTTCTGAACACGAGCGCCTTTGTCTGACCTCGCTCGACGACGGCGACGGTGGTGCCCTCGGCTCCCGCCAGCTGGTCGATCTCTGTGCCGATCAGCGTGCCAGCGCCCGGCTCCGCCGCCAGCTCGGTATAGCCGCATCCCGGAGTGCAGATGAGCGCCGCACGCGCCACAACGCGATATCCCTTCAGCTCGGCATAGACGTCGCTCGGAACTGTGAAGGTGGCTGACGTGCCGTCAAGGAGTTGTAGCGGCAGGGTGACCGGATCACCGGACGAAGGAGAGACGATCCGGTCACTGATCAACTGCCCCAACGTGCCCGGCAAAGCTGCGAGGTCTGTTGTCGGCGTAGGCGCGACGGTCACCGTGGTGCGATCGGTGTGACGCCATTCGAGGATGCCCGCGATGCCGATCACCGTCAGAACGCCGGCCACCGCGGCGACAACTCGTCGCCGGTTGCGGGAACGGGCGGCGCGGCGCTCGACCGTCCGCCAAGCCTCGTCGATGTCGCTGTCTCGCTCAACAAGGGCGACATCGAGCAGCGTTGCTATGTCACGGTCAGGAATCGGCATGCCACGTTCCTCCCAAGATGAGCGCGAGGTGGTGACGCGCTTGATGAACCGTCGCTTTGACCGTGCCTTCGCTCACACGTAGCTCCGTCGCGATGGCCTGCACGGACCAGTCGCCGTAGTAGTACAACCCGACGAAGGCACGCTGGCGGGGAGTCAACTGTGCCAGCGCGGCGACCACATCGATACGACGATCGGCAACCTCGTCCGTTTGCGGTGGAGACACGGCACCGACGCCGCGAGCAGATGGCCTCGCCCGCCGCGTCTCGTCCCGACGACGATTCAACAGCCGGTTCAAAGCCACCCGACGAATCCACGCGACCGGGTCGTCGTAATGTTCGATCCTGCGCCATCGCCGATACGCCTCGACGAATGCATCCTGGACCGCCTCTGCAGCAGCGTCGTAGCCGTGCACGGGCGACAACGTCCGAACGAGAAGCCGGTAGTGGACGCGAAACACCCCCTCCAGCGCATGCGGCGCCCCCCGCTCGCGGGTCATCGTGTAGTTACACCCCTCACCCCGCCACTCGGTTTAGTCCGACCGCCCGAGCCGCCGGATCAACGAACAATCGGGTCTGCCTCGTGCAACGCCGTAGCGTCGCATCTCCCAGCACCCGGCTCGGCGAGGCATTGCCGCAACATGTCGGATCACGCGATCTCCCGTGCAACAGTCAGCAGCAGGACGTCGTCGACGCGCCCATGTGGCGGTGCCGCAGCGAAGAGCACCGAACGCTGAAACGGCGTGCATCACCCACATGGCGTGTGGCTAATGCACGCCGAAACAGCAACTGACCCACATGTTTGGCCTAGAGCAACCGACTTGGCTGTGTCGGTGCTGGAACCACAGCTGAGAAGACGTGCCAACTGACAGGGACGCCCTTCAATCGGTGTTCGCCTCGTGGTTCGTAGTGCACGGACTGCCCTACGGTCGCGCCTACAGCGCCGCCGGTGAGGAGGATGTCGCCCGGTCCTGCGAGCGCTAGCAGCCGAGCAGCTATCGCGACAGCGACGCCTGATATGTCGTCACCCCTGCGGTCGACATCTCCGACGTGTATGCCGACCCGGACCTCGAGGTCTTCATGGGCAAGCGTGTCCCGAACCTCTCGGGCCGCGTCCAGCGCGTTCGCCGCCGACGGAAGAATGGCCACGAAGCCGTCTCCTGTGCTCTTGATGACGGTGCCACCGCGTCGGCCGACACTCCTGCGCGCGATCTCGTCGTGTCGGTCCAAGACCCGCTTCCAGCGGGCGTCACCCAGTTCCATAGCGCGACGAGTGGAAGCGACGAGATCGGTATACAGCACTGCCGCGAGCACCCGTTCGGGGGCGAGAGTGCGGTGCTCACCGGTAACGAACCGAAATACTTCCGCCAACAGCGCGTCGACCTCGCCACCATAGGCGCCGATATCCACACCAGGTAGATCGACTCGAACGGCGCTATCGACGAGCGCCATGATCGGATCGGCGGTGGGATCGGGGCTGAGGGGGCTTGCCGGTCGGCGCAACACGAGAACCGGCAAGTGCAGCTTCGAGGCCGCCTGTCGTATCTCGAGAATCTCCTCCTCGCTCAACACCGGGTAGGCGCGCTCGGCCATCCGGGGACCGGCGCCGAGTTGCCCCGCTCGCTTGAACCGAGCACGAAAGCCCGGCTCGTCGGCGCGACTCGGGTAGATGTACGAGACAGGGTCCAGACGGCCCTCGACCTGATCGCGGATGGAGCCTTGGTAATCGATGTGGACCGGCGGGCTCGGTTCGATGAGCACGATCGACTCAACCTCCGGGTGACGAGAGGCGTACAGGAGCACCGCGGACGAGCCTGACAAGTTGGTGACAAGGACCGGCCGCCGTACCTGCGCGGCCGCAACCACCGCTTCGAGGTCGTCGCGCCAATCGGCAAACGTCGCTCGGGTGGAATCGGTCGGAGGATCTGACAGGCCGATTCCGCGACGATCAAACATGACGAGCCGGCCAAGATCTGCCAGTCCGTCGAGCAGTCGGCGCGCGACCGGATCCTCAAAGAGGGCATCCATCGGCATCGTCCCGACGAGGACGAGCACGACGTCGCGGTCGGGAGCGTTCGCTCCGGCGATCACCCGGTACGCCAGATGCGCGTCGTCGGCCTGCGCGTACCGAACCTCGCTCGTTCCGAACCGCGGATCACCGCCCAACACGCGTGGTCCACCCTATTGAGAACGTCGCCGAAACTCACGATCCTGTCTGGTCAGCACGAACAACGGAATCTGCCGCCTTGTCTCCGCCGCGAATTCACCAAGGGAAGGAGCCGCGGCGACCAGCTTCAGCCACAGCTCGGCGCGTGCGGTGTCGTCCAGTTCCTGCGCCAGCACCGTGAACGTCTGGCTGCCGACCTCGACCTTGATCCTGGGGTTCGCCTTCAGGTTGTGGTACCAGCTCGGGTGGGTTGGCGATCCTCCATTGGACGCGACGATCACGTAGCGCCCGTCTCGCAGCGGGGTGCAGGCCAGCGGCGTGACGCGCTCGATCCCCGACTTCGCGCCGATGTGATGGATGAGAATCATTGGGGTGCCGGCCAGCAGCCCACCGACGCGTCCCTCGTTCGCGCGGAACTCCTCGATGATCTTCTTGTTGAAGTCGTTGGCAGCCGAGGTCGAAGGCGCCACGACCTCTCAGCTCTTTGTGCCGTCGGCTCGGAGACGGTACGTGAGGTTGACGCGGCCGGATCCCATGGGCTCGGCAGACACGAGGTCGAGCGCCTGGCGCTTCGCGATGCCGTCGAACAGAGCCTGTCCGCTTCCGGCAGCAACCGGATGAACGATCAGACGGAGCTCGTCGAGCAGGCCGGCGTTGACGAGGCTGACAACCAATCTGGGCCCGCCGACGACGTACACGGCCTTGCCCGGCTGCTCCTTTAGTGCACGGATCTCTTCGATGTCGCGCACGATCCGCGCCGTCGGCCAGCTTGCGTCGGTGAGCGTCGTGGACAGCACCAGGTGCGGGGTGTCGGCGGCGACGCGGGCGTACGTGACCTCGCGAGGATACGGATCCCTGCCGAGCAGGTCGGATGCGCCGCTCGGGTCGTCGAGGATGGCCGTCCAGAACTGCTCGTAGCCGGGGAACATTCCGCCTCCGAGGACGAAGGCGTCAACCGGCGGCAGCAGCCCGAGGCCGTCAGCCCAGGACTCGAAAGAGTCGGGGTCGCCCTCAGGGGGAAGGGCGTAGCCGTCCAGCGTTACCTGCATCGCCGAGATCAAGGCTCTCGGTGTCGTCGTGGTCATTTCTGCCTCCACCGTTCTTTGAAGTACCGACGATCGGGATGGTCCGCGTCGGTCAGGGGGTTCGGACGGGAGACGCGGTCTCGTCTCCCACCGGGTACAACTGCGAGACCGCCAAAAAGTCGTCGGTCACCCGGACGAACGGCAGCACGGGCACAGGTGCACGACGTCGCCGAGCCCGACGAATTCGAGAAGCTCGGCCAGGCCGCCGTCGGCGCCGTGGAGCCGGAGCCAACAGCCGCGCCGTGACGCGGCGACCTGCAGTCGAGCGAGTGCGTCGATGGCGCTCAGATCGGGTGGCACCAGCCACGCGACATCGAGGTCGACGGCGCCGTGATCGCTCGCCCTCGACCGAGCACAACGGTCTCGCCAGCTCTGGTGCTCGTCGTTCGACATCGGCAGTGTTCTCCGCTTGCAGGCCAGCCCTTCTCGCTGCAACAACTCTGTGCGCAGTCGAAACTCGTCGCGCCCGCGGAGCCACTGCTCGTGCTGCAGGGCGCCCGTCACACACATGCGCTGTCCCAAGTAGGGAGTGCTGTATAGTTACGATGTATGTCAGCGACGCGGACGCAGATCTATCTCACCGAGGCTCAGCGCAAGCGCATCGACGAGATCGCAGCGGCCGAAGGCGTGACGATGGCAGAGGTGATCAGGAAGGCGCTGGATTCCTACCTCGGTCGGAAAGCCGACGCTCGCGCTGCTCTCGCTGCGACCTTCGGCGCGGACCCGACGGTCAGCGCACCCGATCGCAGCGAATGGGATCGTGGCTGACGTCCTCGTCGACACTGACGTGTTCGTCGACCACCTCCGAGGCGCGGCGGCCCTCGTGCCAGGAAGGCACCGTCTCCACTACTCAGTCGTCACCCGAGCAGAACTGTTCGCCGGTACTTCGGCGACGGATCTCGTCACCCGACTGCTCGCGTCCTTTCGAGAACTCGCGGTGGACCGACCGATCGCGGAGCGAGCCGGTCGCATCAAACGAGAGACAGGCGTGCGCATGCCAAATGCACTTATCGCGGCGACGGCGCTCGAACATCGCCTCAGCATCGCAACGCGCAACACCAGTGAGTTCCAAGCAGTGCGCGGGCTACGACTCCGATCCGTGAGCTGACCCAAACATCCCACTCTCGCCGAGCGCGACGGATGGCCGTGTGGTTCGGAGGGTCAAACGAGGTCGTGGTCGTAGGCGTAGGCGGTGGCCGCCGACCGTGATGTGACGCCGAGCTTGGTGAAGATGTGACTCAGGTGGCTGGCGACTGTCTTCTCGCTTACGACGAGTTCTTGGGCGATGACCCGGTTCGTCTTGCCTGTGGCAAGGAGGCGGAGCACCTCGAGCTCGCGCTGGGTGAGCCCCTCGGGTGACGAGGTCGCGCGCTCGCCGGCTGTGCTCGGGTCCGCGCCGAGCGATTCAAGTGCGGAACGGGCAGCACCCGACTCCATCGCGGCCGCGTCGTGATCGCCGAGCGCGTCGCATGCCTCGGCGATGAGGAGGCGCGTGCGAGCGGCGTCGTAGCGCACGCCGAGAGCGTTGAACTCGTTGGAGGCCCGCCGGAGCTCGATCAGCGCTGCGTTGAGGTCGCCCTCCGCCAACAGCACGACACCCGCGGCGCGGTTCGCGCGTGCTCGGAGAAGTTGCGTGCGAAGCTCGGTAGCGACCTCGCGGAGTTCGTCAGCGGCCGTGCGTGCGGCGGCGATGTCGCCCGACGCGAGCACGATCTCGACGTAGGAGCCGAGCAGGCGACACCGCGACATCGGGTCCATGGCCTCGCCGAGAGCCCGGCGGATCATGGCGTCGGCGGCGCCAAGCCGGCCCTGGGCCACTCGTAGCATGGCCATGCCGGGCTGGGGGTCGTGGCCGAACGTGCTCGCGCGTTGGTACGACGCCTCAGCATCGTCGAGGTCACCGACGAGGCGAAGGAGATCGCCCTCGATGGCAGCGGCCGCCCCGAGGACGGCCGGGTACACGGGCGCAGCGAGCCGATCACAGGCGCTTCGGGCTTCGACGAGCGCCTCAGGCCACGCTCCGAGCAGACCCAGCACCTCAGCCCGGTGCAAGAAGCAATGACCGCGGTAGAGCACAAGGTCTTGCTGCGTGTCGCACCACTGCGCAAACGATTCGGTCCACGATCGCCACCGGCCGAGGTCGAACAGTTCTGCACAGGCGTCGATCACCGTGCAGTACGCGTCACCGGCAGCGAGTGGCGACAGCTCACCGGCTTCGATCGAGACCATGGCCTCGTCGAGAAGTGCGAGACCGTCCGCGATCTCGCCCAGGTAGATGAGCATGCGGCCCTCACCGATGCGAGCCAGGGTGATGAGCTCGCGGTGGGCGAAGCGAGCCCCGACCTTGCCCGCCTGGACGAGTTGGGCGTGGGCCCCGGCGAAGTCGCCCGTCTCGAAGATCCGTAGCATCGCCAAGCCGTATTCGAGGTAGCCCTGCTCGACACAGTCGATGTCGGCTTCGTCCAAGAGGCGCGCGCAGCGCTCCACCCAGCCGCGACAACGGGCGAGATCCCCTTTGAATGCCAAGCCCTGAGCAAGCTTCGCCCCGAAATTCCCCGCCCGATGCACTTCGCCGCTACCCGCGCACACCTGGAACGCCCGAACCCAGTGCGCGAAGCCCTCTTCGTCGTGGCCGGTGAGGTACTCAGCGGTGGCGAGCCGGTCGAGATCGTCGACCTCGAGATCGTCGAGGTCGACGCCGGAGAGCAGCCGGCGAGCGTCCGCCCACCGGCAGCCCTCACACGCCGCCCGAGCTTCCTCCATGGCGCGAACCACGCCGCCCAGTCTTGCCTGCTCGAGCGGAGGATCAGCCGAAGAACGCCTCCGCCTGCTCGGGTTGCACGCCGAGAAACATCCACATCTCAGCGATGCGATCGCCGTCGAACCGGTACACGAACGAGTTGTTCGACTCGAGCGTTTCGTCGTCCCGCGCGCGGCCGAGGGTCGCGTGCTCCCACTCGGCGGCCCACCCGTCGGTCCCGAGACAGAACTGCTGATCGAGATGAATCCGCCCGGCGGTCTGTTCGAACAACGAACCGAGGACACCGAGAAACCCTCCGAGACCAGCGTGGTCACCCGACATCGGGTGCGGGCCACGAAGGTGGAACTCGAGGTCATCCGTGAAGATCTTGGCCAGGGTGTCGTGGTCTTGGTCGAAGATCGCCTTTGTCATGCGATTCACGTTGTCGACGTTCGAATGGTCGCTCATTTGGTCCTCCAAGATTGCCGGTGGTCGCCGTCGCGGTGACCGTACGAAGCCCGGTGGTCCAAGCGCATCGTGCGAACCATCGATCTTCGGGACAACCCGGGCTCGGAGGTTCTACCTATGCCGCGGTCGAAGGATTCCGTTCTTCTCCCGATGCGCTCCGTCCGATTGGTTCGTACGGTCGCATCGGAGTGACCAACCGACAGGAGAACCGAACATGAGCCAACTCGCGTCCACCGTCCTCGACGATGCACTCGCTCAGGAGCTGAGCGAACGTCTCGCCGACGTGTTCCGCACCGCCGACGCCCGGGACGTCCTGACCGACGACATCTTCCTGGACGGCAACCCGCCCCTGTGGCGCTTCCAGCTCCAAGGGCGCGACACCTTCGACGCCTGGCTCAAGAGCTTCATGCCCCACGGCGTCGACACGACCGTGGTCCGAACGATCCCCACCGTGACCGGCTTCGTCTCTGAGTTCACGGGCCGCCACGAGATCGATGGCGAAGAGATCACCGACCGCAAGATCTTGCTCGCCGAGGTGCGCAGCGGCCGCATCGCCGAACTCACCGTCTATTGCACTGGCGACTGGAACACCGAGCTGCGCGCCCGCCACGCCGCCGAAACGCAACTCATTCGACCGTGAGCCTCGGCGATGAGCGCGACCAACCTTCGACAACGAATGCTCACAGGCCTGTCGGCGACCACACGGACTGTCGACATAGGCGGCGCGTTGACAACACGTCTACGCCGGCGCGTCCTCGCCAGCGAACGCAACGAGAAGGGAATGCAACGTCGAGCGGGCGGCGGCGAGTTGCTTCGCAGAGACGCCGGCACGGTCGAGCAACTCGGCCCGGTCTCGATCCGACGCCGCGAACAGCCGCTCGAGTGTCCTCGCGCCAGCCTTGGTGAGCGCGACGCGAGGCGAGCGGGCGTGCATCGGATTCGGCAGCAGCTCGACCATGCGGGTCGTCGCGAGATCATCGACCACCCGCTGCACGCTTTGACGAGCGAGTCCCAGCCGGTGGGCGATCTCCGGAACGGTGCATGCCGCGTCTGAGATCACGCTCATGACGTGCCACCGCGCGGCCGTCTGACCGAGTTCAGCGGCGAGCAGATCGCTCGTACGGCGCGACGTGCCGGCGAGCTCGTACACATCCGCAATCAAGAGGCGGTACGGCTCCAGCAGCGCACGAGCCGTTCTCGTCGAAGCCTTCGCCTGGATCGTTTTCGGCGTTGTTGCCATCATCCTGTCATAATAGCAGTATCCTGTCATGATGCAGCGTCCGGTTGATGCCACGAGCGCTCACGGGCTGGGGCGGTGGCAGGCTCTCCCGGTCGCGATCGGTTCGATCGCCGGATCAGGGATCTTGTTCCTGCCCTCGGCCGTGTACGCGGAAGCCGGCGGCGCAAGCCTGCTCGTGTGGCTCATAGCCGCGCTGGCCTGCGTCCCGATGCTCATGACGTTCGACGACATGGTGAGGTCGAGCCCGGACAGCGACGGCATCGAGGCGTTCATTCGCGCCGGGCTCGGCAACGCCGTCGGCGACTGCGTCCCGCTCTTGTTCCTCGCGCTCGTCGTCGTTGGACTGCCTGCTGGCGCGATGGTGGCGGGCCGGTATGCAGCCGACGCGCTGGGCGCGCCTGGAGCCGGCGCGACGTTGTTCGCAACTGCTCTGCTCGCCGCAGCGGTCGCCGTCAACTTGGCGGGTGTGGGAGCGAGCGTCCGGACCCAGCGAGCAGGCATTGCCGCGATGGTCGTGATGGCACTCTTTCTCATCGCAACCGCGCTGCCGGGCGTGGTGACCAATCTCGACGCTGCGGAGCCCGCAGCCGGGGACGTGGGTCGCGTGCTGCCGACCGCGGTGCTGGCCTTCTGGGCATTCGCGGGGTTCGAGAATCTCACGTTCCTCAGTCGCGAGTTTCGATCGCCTCGGCGAGACTTCCTTGCGGTCAGCACGATCGCGCTCACGATCTACGGGCTGTTGACAGTGCTGCTCACCCTTGCTGTAGCGGCGCGTATCCCGCGAGGACGTGTCAGCGAGATCACCGGATTGCTGCAGCTGGCCGACATGGCGCAACCGCGTGCTCCCATCGTGTTGGTGGTGACCGGGATCGCCGTGGGTGCGATGATGCTGAACGCGGTTGCGTGGTTGTGGGGGATGTCAAGCCTCATCGCGAGTGCGGCACGTCGCGCAATCTTGCCTCGGCCACTCGCGCAGACCACCCCTGGTGGTGTGCCCCGCCGCGCGATCATGCTGCTGACCGGACTCCTGGGAGTGGGAACGGCGGCCCTCGCCGTCTTCCCCGGCATCGTCGTCGATGCGATAGCCGCCGCCGGTGCGATCTTCGTACTTCTCTACATGCTCAGCATCATCTCGTACGTCCGGGTGCGCGGCGTCACCACGCTGGCTGCGCTCGACCTCGTCGTGCTCCTCTTCCTTGGAATCGCCCTCGTCCAGTCCGGTTGGCGCTCCCTCTATGCCTTGGTCGCCCTTGGCCTCGCGCTCATCGCAGCCAGACGTCGTAACCGATGCGAATCGGCGTGACACGCATTGCGAGCCGTAGATCGACGGCGCACGTGCGTTCACGTGTCAAAACGACACGCACATGCACGTGCGAACTCCTCATCTGAGCTGCCTGATCGCCGCAAAGTCATCCATGGCCTCGGCTACTCCAGCGCGAACGTGCGCAGCGTGCGCCAACCGACTCCCGCCGTCGGTTGGCGCACACGCCCACCCGCCGCGCCCGCCGCGCCCGCCCGGACAGTGAGTGCGTCCTACACCGTGGCGGTCTTGACGTTGACTATGTCGTCCCGCAGCGTCGCCACCAGCGTGACGAGTTCGTTCGCCGCCACCGGATCGGCGCCAACAGATTCGAGAATGGCCACGAGATGGCCGGCCACCAAGTCGAAGTGACGATCTTCGATGGCAAGGCGGCGATGGGCACTGGCCATGTCACGCCCCCGGTACTCCGCAGGTCCGCCGGTCACCATGGTGACGAAGGTGCCCACGCGACTCGTGTGTGAGCGCAGGTTGGCCCCTGCGAAGAACGGCGCGAGGTCCGGATCCGCCACGATCCTTCGGTACAGCTCGTCCACAACGGCGTCGATCGCCGGTGCTCCGCCGAGCCGCTCGTACAGGGATGTCGCTGTGGTTTCCATGGAGGTGACCTCACCACGACGAGCGCATCCTCCTCCTGAGTAGCCGCTACTCATTTCGCGACGGCGGTCGCGGAGTCTGGAGCACAACTACTGTCCGTGGGGTGGAATCGGGCGGTTCCGGATGACGGCGACAGTCCCGACGACGCCGACGACGCCGCGTTGGCCCCTTGTCGGCCGGCACCAGGAACTCGACGTGCTGGAGCGCGCGGTCGCCGATCCGGCCTGCGCCGCTGCGGTCGTTGTCGGCCCCGCCGGCGTCGGAAAGACACGAGTGGCGGTCGAGTTGCTGACGCATGCTCAGCGCGCCGGCCACCCGGTGGCCAAGGTCTCCGCGAGCCGGGCGGCGGCCGCCCTGCCCTTGGGTGCGGTCGCCCACCTGCTCGCCACGGACGAGACATCCATGGACGATGTCGCACTTGATCCGATGCATCTCCTGCGTCGTCTGCAGCGTGCGCTCTCGGCCTCGGGCCAGCGCCGGGCTGTGTTGCTCGTCGACGACGCGCATCACCTCGACGCAGCGTCAGCGGCGCTGCTCGCGCACGCGGTCGCAGCCGGCCTCGCATTCGTGGTGATGACCGTCCGAGCAGGCGCAGTGCTCCCGGACGCCCTCGCATTGCTCGCTCACGGGGACGACGCCGTGCGCGTCGACATCGACGATCTGCACCGCGAGAGCTTCGACACGCTGCTGCATCTCGTGCTCGGTGGACCGGTCGAGCGCACCACCGAAGTCGAGCTGTGGGACGCAACGCACGGCAACGCGCTGTTCGTTCGCGAAGTCGTCCTGGGCGCCAAGGCTGCCGGAACGCTCGTCGAAGCGGACGGCGTGTGGCGGCGACGAGGGCCACTCGCCGGAAGCCCGCGGCTCATCGATCTCGTGCAATCACGCCTCGCGTACCTCACCGGCGATGCGCTCGCCGCGGTCGAGCTCCTCGCACTGTGCCAACCGATCGGCATCGACGAGTTCGAACTGCGCGTCGAACACGGCGTGCTCGAGGACCTCGAACGCTCCGGACAGGTCGTCGTGGTTCCTGACGGCCGCAGACAGAACGTGATGCTCGCGCACCCACTTCACGCCGACGTCATCCGCCAGACGTTGCCGAAGGTGCGAGCGCGATCGATCCTGCTCGAGTTCATCGACACGGTCGAGCGGCGCGGAGCACGCCGGCGCGAAGACGCGATTCGGATTGCCACGTGGCGGCTCGACGCGACAGGGAGTGCTGATCCAGACCTGTTGCTCACCGCGGCGCGCCAAGCGCGGCAAGTACACGACTTCTCTCAGGTGCTGAGGCTCTCGAACGCGGCAATGTTGAGCCGCCGCGATGTCGCGTCTGCATTGCTCGCCGGTGAGGCACTGTACGAGCTCGGTTCATTCGACGAAGCCGAGCGGGTGCTGGCCGATGTCGCCCCGCTCGCGACGGCCGATCACGATGTGATCCGTGTCGTAGCGGCGCGCACCCGCAATCTGTTCTGGGGATGTCTTCGCACGGCCGAAGCACTGGCCGTCAACCGTGCAGGCGCTGATGTCGTCACCACCCCTGCCGCTCGCAACGAGCTGCTCGCCGGCGAAGCCTCGATCGAAATGTTCTCGGGACACCCCACCCGCGCACTCGAGCTCATGGAGAGCATGCGCGACGACGGCGACCTGCGGACAAGTGTCGAGCGCGCCATCGCAGAGGCGCCGGCGCTCGCAGTCTCCGGTCGAAGCGAGCAGGCGGTTCGAGTTGCGACGGAGGGGTACGCCGACCACGCCGCGCTTGGGGACCAGCTCGCCATCGCCCATCCGGGAACACACGTCCTCACCCAAGTGCTCGCTCTGACCGAGGGAGGACGGCTGGCGGAAGCGGCGGAGCTCGCCGTGGCCGGAGCGCAGGTCGCCGCCGCCGACCGGGTCCCGATCGCCCAGATCTGGTTCGCGACGAACCAAGCCCGTATCGCGCTGATCGAGGGCCGGCCCGTCACTGCTCGGCAGCACGCCACCGAAGCCGTGGCGCTGAGCAGGACGTTCGGCTTCGACGGTCCATGCCGGATGGCGCTCGCCGCGCTCGGCGCCGCTCTGGCACTCGAGGGCGATGGAGCGGCCGCAGCGGCGAGGGTTGTCGAAATGGAACGGCTGGCGCCGGATTTCGGATTCCTGCGAGAAGAATCAGCGCTCGCGATCGCGTGGACGCAGGTCGAAACCGGCGATCCCGCCGCGGCGCGTGACGTCCTCGAACGCGCCGCAGACCAAGCTCGATCGAACGGTCATCTGACGAGTGCGGCGTGGCTCTTGCACGACTTGGCACGACTCGGAGGCGCGAGTGTGGCGTCCGTTCCGCTCGACGAGCTCGCCAAGCTCTGCGACGGCCCACTCGTCGCCGTGCGGGCCCTCCACGCGAGGGCACTCGTGGCGAGCGACCCGACCTTGTTCGACGACGCCACTGACGAGTTCGATCGGCTCGGGATGGTCCTCGCGGCCGCGGAGGCCGCCATCGGCGCGGCCACCGTGTACCGCAAGCAGGGTGACTCGCGACGAGCACAGGCGCGCACCACCCGCGCCGCCGGTTTCGAGGAGCGGTGCGAGGGCGCCAAGACACCAGGGCTGGTGCGAACCGACAGCGTGGTCCCGTTGACCCGGCGCGAACGTGAGATCGCGCTGCTCGCGGCCGACGGTGGAAGCAGCAAGGAGATCGCAGACCGGTTGTTCCTGTCGGTGCGGACCGTCGACAACCACCTGCAGAACGTCTACAGCAAGCTCGGTATCACCAACCGCACTGCCTTGCGAGAAGCGCTGGGCCGCGAATGAACTTCGGCCGAGGACACGCGGAGGTCAAGCCATGACACCGGAGCAGATCACACTGGTGCAGGACTCGTTCCGGCGGGTGGCCGCCAACTCGGATGCCCTCGCGGCGGACTTCTACACACGGCTGTTCACCGCCGATCCCTCGGCCCGGGCGCTGTTCACGACTGACATGGCCGTTCAGCGAATCAAGTTCATACGCGAGCTCGAAGAGATCATCCGAACCATCGGCAACTTCGAGGCGTTCTTGGCGCACCTCGCCGATCTCGGTGCGCGCCACGCCGGATACGGCGTGCGGCCCACCCACTACCAGACATTCGCCGACTGCCTGCTGGCCGCGCTCGCAGCGGCCGAAGGCGACCGGTGGACGCCTCAGCTGCAAGCCGCATGGTCGAGCGCGCACGACCTTGTCGCCGAGGCGATGATCCTGGGCGCCACCGACGCCGCACGCAGCTGAACCCACGCCGGAGGTCGCGCCTATCGAGTCTGTGTCGACTCAGCCACCGATCCCGTGGCTCAGTCGACAGAGAGGCCGTGGCCACCAGGTCTGTGTCGACTCAGCCACCTGTTTGCGTGGCTGAGTCGACAATGTGCGCGCCGTGAAGGAGCCCCTCTCGCTCTAGCTATTCGGACTCTCGCCGGGCCACGATCTCGACGCGAACGCTCACTTCCGGCTCGACCCGCAACAAGAGGATCCGCGGCGGTTCCATGCCGAAGGTGCGAATGTCGAACGTCGACGTTCCTGCCAGCATGACAGTGTCGTCGGCGAACGAGACGATCATCTCGTCCTGGTGCTCGTTGGTCACTCCCCGAAACGTGACTGCGCCGCGAACGACGTAACGACCGTCGTCGTCTGTCGGGTGCATGTCGGTGAGGTCGCCATCGATGCTTGGGAAGCGTCGGGCGTTGATGCGTCGCCTCAGCTCGCGCTCCTCGAGCATGTTGCCGGAACGCAGGCGGTCGACCCGCAACGAGAGATGGCCCTTCGGCGTCACGGCGAGGTCGACTCGTCCGTGGGCGCCGGGTTCCAGCTCGAGATAGCCCTCCAGTCCGACCGTCCGTGTGTGGATGGGATGGAGGCTCGAGGTCGCCTCGATCCATACTGCCGATCGGTCAGGGACGATCGTGAAGCGAGCCACGCAGTGATTGCCTCCCGTGCTGTCGTTCTTTCCGCATCCAGCCAACCACGTGTTCTGTAGGGCCGGCGGAAGGGACAGGATCTACTGATGCACGACGCCGCGGTTGCTGGCGATACGGCTTCGCGCTTCGACGGGGTTCGTGACGCGTTCACCGAGAACTTCAGCCGCTTCCCCGAGGTGGGCGCCGCCGTCTGCGTCGTGGCCGACGGCAACGTCGTCGTCGACCTGTGGGGCGGCCATCGCGATGCGGCTCGCACCCTGCCGTGGGAGCCCGACTCGCTGGTGAACGTCTTTTCGGCGACCAAGGGCATCGTCGCGCTCCTCGCGGATCGCCTCGCGGCACGCGGCGAACTCGACCTCGACGGCGCGGTGACGTCGTACTGGCCCGAGTTCGGTGCGGCCGGCAAGCACGCAATCACGGTGCGCCAGCTGCTCGACCACTCCGCAGGGCTTCCGGCGCTGCGCGAGCAACAACCGCCAGGAACGTTGTACGACTGGCCCGCGATGATCGCGGCGCTCTCGCGGGAGTCGCCGTGGTGGGACCCGGGAACTGCGCACGGCTATCACGCGGTCACGTTCGGGTTCCTCGTCGGCGAAGTGCTACGGCGAGCCACCGATGCGAGCGTCGGTCAGCTCGTGCGCGACGAACTCACCGGTCTCGGTCTCGACCTCCACATCGGTCTCGCCGCCGAGCACGACCACCGCGTAGCAGAAGTGCAGCCGACGATCGTGCCGGACGCGGCCGCGGACAATCCGGTCGCCCGCGCCGCCGCCGATCCCACCTCCATGGTGGGTCTCGCCTTCGCCAATCCGCCAGACCTCATTGAACCCGGAGTGGCCAACACCGCACGATGGAGGCGCGCTCGAGATCCCCGCGAGCAACGGGCACGCCAACGCCCGCTCCCTCGCCCGGCTCTACGGCGCGCTCGCCGATCGAGGCCGTTTCAACGGACAACAATTGCTGCCTGAAGCTGCAATCCCGGAGCTGCATCGCGAACATCGCCGCGACTTCGATCGCGTGCTCGGGGTCGTCACTGCCTTCTCCGCCGGCTTCATGTTGCCCAGCGAGCTCCGGCCGTTCGGTCGCGGTCCGACATCCTTCGGACACTCCGGTGCCGGCGGGTCTCTCGGGTTCTGCGATCCCACCGCAGGAATCGGATTCGGCTACACGCCGAACCAAACCATCGCGGCGATGACAGGAGGCGACCCCCGGTGGCCGAGCCTCATCGACGCCGTCTACGACCCGCTGAACAGGCGTTTAGTGTGACGCCACGGGTCGCATCAAGGATCAATGCGTATGGCTGCACCTCGCAGGATGGGCACAGAGACCTCGGAGACACGCGCCGAGCTCCTCGACATCACCGAGCGCGTGATGGTCGAGGACGGCTACGCCGCGGTGAGCTCCCGTCGCATCGCCAAGGAAGCCGGCGTCACAGCAGCCTTGGTGCACTACTACTTCGGCACCATCGACGATCTCTTCATCGCAGTACTTCGCAGACGAGCGGAGCAGCAACTCGCGCGCCAGGAACGGTTCCTCAACTCGCCGCGGCCACTTCGATCGTGGTGGCGGTTCGCCAGCGATCCCGCGGGCACGGCATTGCTCCTCGAGTTCATGGCGCTTTCGAACCACCGCAAGTCGATCCGTGGCGAGCTCGCCGCCTACGCCGAGCGCTTCCGGCAACAGCAGGTCGAGCTGCTCTCCCACCGGATCGAGGAATACGGCGTGGACACCAAGGACATTCCGCCCGTCGCGGTGTTGGTGGTGATCGACAGCATCGGCAAGACGGTCGTGATGGAAGAAGCGATCGGGGTGCACACCGGGTTGCCGGAGACCATCGACGTCGTCGAGCGCTACCTCGACCGCATCGAGGGACCGGCGGACGCCAAAGAACACCGGCGTCCTCGCAAGACCGCGCCCCGCCGTCGCTCCACGAAGAAGCAGCAGCCTTGACCGTTCACGACAGCCAACGCTAAACAGGCGTTCAGCATGGATCTCGCTCAATCCACCGCCGCGGCGCGCTACGCCGGGGCCCGCGTGCATCGCGTCGAAGACGAGCGGCTACTCACCGGTCATGGCACGTTCGTCGACGATGTCGTCCGTCCCGGCATGCTCCACGCGTGCTTCGTTCGTAGCCCGCTCCCCGCGGCACGTATCGTCGACATCGACACGTCGGCTGCGCTGGAGCTCCCGGGCGTTTCCGCCGTCTTCGTCGCGACGGATCTCAACCCCGATGTTCGTGAGCCGTGGTACTCGACCATGGGCAAGGATGTGCCCGACACACCACGGCCGCCGATGGCGGACGGCGACGTGCGCTTCGTCGGCGACCTCGTCGCCTTGGTGATCGCGGAGAGCCGCTACGTCGCGGAGGACGCCACCGAGCTCGTCGATGTGGAGTACGACCCACTGCCGCCGGTGGTCGACTACGTCGAGGCGCAGCAATCGACCGAGCTCGTGCACGACGAATACCCAGGCAACGTCGCCGGTCGCCTCAAGGGTGCAAAGCCCGATGCGGTCGAAGAGGCATGCGCGTCCGCCGCGCACGTCGTGGCGGAGTCGATCTACCAGCAGGCGTATGCCGCTGTCCCCATGGAAACCCGCGGTCTCATCGTGGAATGGTCCGGCGGCGAGCTCACGATGTGGGCCGCGACGCAAGCGCCGCACGAAGTGCGCGCATTCGCGTCCCGATTGCTCGGTCTGCCCGAGCACCGGATCCGCGTGATCATGCGCGACACCGGGGGAGGGTTCGGCCAGAAGACCGCGCCGATGCGCGAGGAGATGTGCCTCATGCTCGCGGCGCGGAAGGTGCCGGCGCCGGTGAAGTGGGTGGAAGATCGCCGTGAGAACTTGATGGCGGCCGGATCGGCGCGCCACGAGCACGGCGACCTGCGCATGGCGTTCGACTCGGACGGCACGATCCTCGCCGCGCAGATCGACCACGTGCAGGACGTCGGCGCGTATCCCACGCCCTGGCCCGTCGGCGTCGCGGCCGCAGTGGGCATGTTGTTCCCCGGCCCGTACCGAATTCCGCTCGCCACCTGGAGAACTACGTCGGTCTTCTCGAACACGTCGGGCCGTACCGCGTATCGAGGACCGTGGCAGTTCGAGACCGTCGCACGTGAAGTGCTGCTCGACATCGCGGCGCGTCGCATGGGCATGGATCCCGTCGACCTCCGGCGCCGGAACATCCTGTCGGGCGACGAGCTGCCGTATGCGAACCCGAACCGGATGCATACAGCGACATGTCGCCTCGCGAAGTCTTCGAGCAAGCCATCGAGCTCATCGGCTACGACGACTTTCGCCGCGAGCAAGCGGAGGCTCGCGCCGGCGGCCGCTACCTCGGGATCGGGACGTCGAGCTACGTCGAGCCGACGACGACTGCCATGGGCGCCTTCGGCACCGAAGGGGCAACGATGCGGGTCGAGCCTTCCGGCGCGGTCAACGTGTACCTCGCCGGCGGGTTCGACGGGGAACAGCCTCGAGACGACCGCCGTTCAACTCACGGCCGATGCCCTCGGTGTCGACATCGCCGACGTCAACACCATCCAAGGCGACACTGCGATCACACCGTTCGGAGCCGGAACGGGGGGTAGTCGCAGCGGCTCCATGATCGCGGGCGCCATTGCCGAGACGGCGGCGACGTTGCGCGAACGGATCCTCGCCGATCGCGTCGAACAAGCTCGAGGTTGCACCGGAAGACCTCGAACTGGCGAACAGTCGAGCGACCGTCCGCGGCAGCCCGACCGTCGGACTGTCGCTCGCCGAGATCGCATCCATCGCCTACTTTGGTCACGCGTCGCTGCCACCGGAGATCGCTCCCGGCCTCGAGGCGAGCGGCCGGTACCGCACGAAGGCACCCAGCATCTGGGCCAACGCGACACACGTCTGCACGTGCGAGGTCGACATCGAGACCGGCGACGTCACGCTCTTGCGCTACGTCGTGAGCGAGGACTGCGGACCCATGATCAATCCCAACGTGGTGGAGGGACAGATCGACGGAGGCACGGTACAGGGCATCGGCGGAGCGCTCTACGAACATCTCGCCTACGACGAAGACGGCAACCCGGTGTCGACGACGTTCCTCGACTACCTCCTGCCGACGATCGCCGAAGTACCAATCATCGAACACGGCCACATCGAGACGCCCGGTCCAGGCCCTGGTGGGTACAAGGGCGTGGGCGAGGGCGGTGCCATCGGTGCGCCGCCTGCTGTCGTGAACGCTGTGGCCGACGCCCTCGCGCCGTTCGGCGTCACCATCACGCGATTGCCGGTGACGCCGCCGTCGATCCTCGCGCTCGTCGACGAGGCGACCGCGACGGCGGTGACATCAGAATGAAGCCTGCACCGTTCGTGTACCACGCGCCTTCGACTGTCGAAGAGGCGGTCGCGCTCCTCGCTGAGCACGGCGACACTGCGAAGGTCATCGCCGGCGGTCAGAGCCTGGTGCCGATGCTCGCGTTACGTCTTGCTGTCTTCGATCATCTGGTCGATCTGGGGCGCATCGATGATCTGCGCGGGATCGAGCGTCAGAACGGAACGGTACGAATCGGCGCAGGGACGACGCAGTCTGCGATCGAAGCATCGAGCGAAGTCGCGACCACGGTGCCACTTCTTGCCCGTGCTACCCCGCTCATCGGACACTTTCAGATCCGCAATCGCGGCACGATCGGAGGCTCGATCGCCCACGCCGATCCGGCGGCCGAATATCCCGCAGTGGCGGTTGCGCTCGACGCCGAGTTGGAAGCAGTTTCCGTGCGTGGATCGCGGACGATTCCCGCTGCATCGTTCTTCACGGGCACGTGGACAACCGGCCTCGCCGACGACGAGGTCCTGACCGCCGCCACGTTCCCGATGTGGTCAGGCAAGTCCGGTTTCGCCGTCGAGGAACTGGCCCGACGGCACGGCGACTTCGCCATCGCCGGCGCAACCGTCGCCGTGGAACTCGACGATCAAGCCAGTGTCCGCCGGTGCGCCATCGGGCTCTTCGGCCTGGGATCGGCACCGGAACGGGGCGCCGCCGCCGAGCAGACGGTCGTCGGAGCCGCGGCCGGTGACGTCGACGCGACAGAGGTCGGCGAGGCTGCGGTCGCGACGCTCGGCGCGGTGCCGTCTGACATCCATGCGTCCGATGCATACCGAAGACGTGTCGGTGCGGTGATGGTGACCCGCGGGTCGGCGGCGCGCGGTCGAGGAGGCGCAGCGTGTCTGAAGTCGAGATCGAGGTACGCGTCAACAGCACAACGCGACGAGGGCGCGTCGAGCCGCGCCTGACGCTGGCGGACTTCCTCCGGGAACAGTGTCATCTCACTGGCACCCATCTCGGGTGCGAGCACGGCGTCTGCGGCGCATGCACAGTGCTGCTCGATGGCGCCGCAGTGCGGTCGTGCCTGGTGTTCGCAGTGCAGACCAATGGCGCGGAGATCACCACCATCGAGGGAATCGCCTCGCCCGACGGTGGGCTGTCAGCGGTGCAAGCGGCCTTCCGCGACAACCACGGTTTGCAGTGTGGGTTCTGTACCCCTGGGTTCGTCATGTCGGTGACGGCGTTCCTTCGCGACAACCCCGATCCGACCGACGACGAGATCCGTGCAGGACTGTCCGGCAACCTCTGCCGGTGTACCGGCTACCAGGGGATCTTGAGGGCCGTCCGAGCCGCGGCGGAGGCCGCGGACTTCAGCTAGGGACGCGGAGGAGCAATGGGAGAGCTCGACGGAAAGGTCGCTGTCATCACGGGCGCGGGTTCCGGTATGGCGCGCATGACCGCAAAGGTCTTCGTGCGTGAAGGCGCCAAGGTGCTCGGGGCCGACCTGAGCGGCCGAGAGAAAGAGACCGCGGACGACATCGGAGAGGCGTTCGTTCCGTTCCACGCTGACGTGTCTCAGGAACGGGACGTCGAAGCGATGTTCGCGGCCGCTCTCGAGGCGTTCGGCAAGGTGGACGCAGTGCTCAACGTGGCCGGCATCGGCGGTGCGCAGCGAATCGCCGACATCACCGTCGATGAGTACCAACGGATCATGGGCGTGAACCTGCTCGGCGTCGTGCTCGGCACGAAGCACGCGGTCAGGACCATGCTCCCAACCGGAGGCGGCTCGATCTTGAACTGGTCCTCGACGGGTGGGTTGATGGCTTCACGCCTGCCCGTCGGTGTCTACGAGGCATCGAAGGCCGGCGTGGTCCTCATCACGAAACAGGCAGCCGTCGAATACGGGGACAAGGGCATCCGCGCCAACGCCATCTGCCCCGGCACGATCGTGACCGAGATGTCCGGTGGACCGGAAGGGGTGAAGCGGCTGTCGGCGCTGTACGACGCGGCGCCCATGAAGCGTCCTGGTCAACCGGAAGAGGTCGCCGAGCTGGCGTCCTTCCTCGCCTCGGACCGCGCCTCGTACATATCCGGGACCGCCATCGCCGTCGACGGCGGATGGACCGCGACGATCGCATAAGCGCACCCCCTCCGTTGGCGCACATTGTCGACTCACCGACCGATTTCGGTGGCTGAGTCGACACAGACGAATCCGCGGCCAGGTCTGTGTGGGTTGAGCGACGGATCTGGTGGCTGAGTCGACACAGACGTAACCGTCCCGAGGTCTGCGGGCGGAACGGAACGCGAAGATGTCTCGTGCATGAGTGAGGGACAAGGACCATGCCCGGTGCTGACGCTCCGCGGCGCCGGCGTCGACATCGAAGCTCTCGTGTTCGAACCATCGGCTGCCGCCACGAACGGCATCGTTCTGGTCCCCGGATTCGGCGACACCGCGCAGGACCTGTCGCAACCTGCGGCAGCGTTCGCCGGGCTCGGCTACCTGGCGGTGTCGATCTCGATGCGCGGTTTCGGAGCGTCGGGCGGCTCCGATGACTGCGGCATTCGTCAACCCGACGACGTGATCGCTGTCGTGGAGTGGGTCCACGAACAACTGGCGACTGCCGAAGGCCGTGTCGGATTGATGGGCATCTCGCAGGGCGGACAAGTGGCGTTGCTGGCCGCCATTCGCGGCGCCGCGGTCGCCGCCGTCGCCGCTTGGTCAGCGGTAACGGATGTTGCTGCGTGGCGAGAGACCTCTGCGGTGGCTGGCATACGCGACTACATCGACGCGGTGTGCCGTGACGGCGACTACGCATCCCGTTCGCCGCTCGCACTGGCGGACGGTCTGACCGTGCCCGTGTTGTTGATCCACGGTGACGCCGACACGAGAGTTCCCACGGACCAGAGCGTCCGGCTGCACGACACCCTCGTGGCGGTCGGACGCTCGAGCCGGCTCGAACTCCTGTCTGGCCTCGGTCACAAACGCGGGCGAGCGGGCAACGCTCGGGCGTTCGACCTCACCGCTTCCTTCTTCCGGAGGGAGTTGCGCCCCACGACGTGAGGGCGACCGACGTCGAGCGACACGACAACCTTGGTATCCAGCCAGATCTAGACTCACTCCAAAATACGGGTTAGGGTGCGCGAGTGCCCGAGGAGACAGCCGTCGCGAAGGATGCGCTCCTCCGTCGGCACGGTCTCCAGGTCACAGCCCAACGCCTGGCTGTTCTGCGGGCCGTGTCGGAACGACCGCACAGCACGGCCGAGGACATCGACACAGTGGTGCGCGCCGAGATCGGTGCGATCTCGCGTCAGGCGGTGTACGACGCGCTCGCAGCTTTCACCGACAAGGGACTCCTCCGGCGCATCCAGCCCGCCGGGTCGCCGGCGCGTTACGAGAACCGCGTCGGTGACAACCACCATCACGTGATCTGCCGAGCCTGCAACCGCATGGCGGATGTCGACTGCGCGGTCGATTACACCCCGTGCCTCACGGCCGCCGACGACTCGGGCTACGAGATCGACGAAGCCGAGGTCGTCTACTGGGGGCGGTGTCCAGAGTGTGTCGCGGCAAGTCGAGGGCAATCAGCAAGTCCAGCAAAACAGTGAGAAAGGAGGACCAACGTGTCTGACCCCCGCAGCGAGAGCGAGAACCCAGCCATCCCGTCCCCGACCCCCAAGCCCCATGGGCCCCTGTCGAACCAAGACTGGTGGCCGAATCAGCTGAACCTGCAAGTTCTTCGCCAGCACTCGCCCGGATCCAATCCGTTGGACGAGGACTTCGACTACGCAGAAGAGTTCAAGACCCTCGACCTCGACGCACTGAAGCGAGATGTCGTCGAGGTGATGACGACGTCACAGGAGTGGTGGCCGGCCGACTACGGCCACTATGGACCGCTCTTCATCCGGATGACATGGCATGCAGCGGGTACGTACCGGATCGCTGACGGCCGGGGTGGTGGTGGCGAAGGCGCGAGCGGTTCGCGCCCCTCAACAGTTGGCCCGACAACGCGAGCCTCGACAAGGCGCGCCGGTTGCTCTGGCCGGTCAAGCAGAAGTACGGCCGGAAGATCTCCTGGGCCGACCTGCTCATCTTCACCGGAAACTGTGCCTACGAGTCGATGGGGTTCAAGACCTTCGGCTTCGGCTTCGGTCGGCCCGACATCTGGGAGCCCGACGAGATCTTCTGGGGTCCCGAGGAGACGTGGCTCGGCGACGAGCGCTACAGCGGTGACAGGGACCTCGCCCATCCGTTCGGCGCCGTGCAGATGGGCCTCATCTACGTGAATCCCGAGGGTCCGAACGGCAATCCGGATCCGTTGGCTGCCGCCCGGGACATTCGTGAGACGTTCAGTCGCATGGCCATGAACGACGAGGAGACCGTCGCGCTCATCGTCGGCGGCCACACGGTCGGCAAGTGTCACGGAGCCGGGGATCCCGACCTCGTCGGCCCCGAGCCCGAGGGATGCCCCATCGAGTTCCAACAGCTCGGCTGGCCGAACGCCTTCGGCACCGGAAAGGGGAGTGACGCGATCACCAGCGGGCTGGAAGGCGCGTGGACCAACAACCCCGTGCAATGGGACAACGGCTACCTGGACAACCTGTACAACTACGACTACGAGCTGACGAAGAGCCCCGCCGGTGCGCACCAGTGGACGCCGAAGGATCCTGCCGCCCAGGGGACCGTGCCCGACGCGCACGATCCGTCGAAGCGGCACGCTCCCATGATGCTGACGACGGACCTGGCGCTGAAGGTCGACCCGATCTACGGCCCGATCTCCAAGCGCTTCCACGAGCATCCCGACGAGCTCGCGGATGCGTTCGCAAAGGCGTGGTACAAGCTGCTGCACCGCGACATGGGACCCCTGTCGCGCTACCTCGGCCCGTGGGTTCCGGAGCCGCAGCCGTGGCAGGACCACGTCCCCGACGTCGATCACGACTTGATCGGGGATGCAGACATCGCCGCGCTCAAGCGCAAGGTCCTCGAGTCGGGGCTGTCCATCTCCCAGCTGGTCTCCACCGCGTGGGGGTCCGCGGCGAGCTTCCGCGGCACCGACAAGCGGGGCGGCGCGAACGGAGCGCGGATCCGTCTCGAGCCGCAGCGGAGCTGGGAGTGCAACGATCCGGCCGAGCTCGGCAAGGTGCTGCCGACCCTCGAGCAGATCCAGCAGGACTTCAACAGCTCACAGTCCGGCGGCACGAGAGTCTCGCTCGCGGACGTGATCGTCCTGGGCGGATGCGCGGCGGTCGAGCAAGCTGCGAAGACCGCGGGACAGGACGTCACCGTTCCGTTCGCACCGGGGCGCACGGACGCCTCGCAGGAGCAGACGGACGTGGATTCCATTGCCGTGCTCGAGCCCATTGGAGACGGGTTCCGCAACTTCCTCCGTTCCGGCGACAAGTTGCCGCCGGAGCAGCGGCTGCTGGATCGGGCCAACCTGTTGACGCTGACGGCTCCGGAGATGACGGTGCTCGTCGGCGGTATGCGCGCGTTGAACGCCAACCACGGGCAATCACAGCACGGGGTCTTCACCGACCGGCCGGGGACCTTGACTAACGACTTCTTCGTGAACCTGCTCGACATGAGCACGGAGTGGCGACCATCCGTCTCGGCCGAGAACGTGTACGAGGGTCGCGATCGGTCAACAGGCAAGGTCAAGTGGACCGGCACCGCCGTCGACCTCGTCTTCGGTTCGCATTCCCAGCTTCGAGCCGTCGCGGAGATCTACGCATCTGACGATGCGAAGGAGAAGTTCGTGCGCGACTTCGTCGCCGCATGGGACAAGGTCATGAACCTCGATCGCTTCGACCTGACCTGATCGACCGACGACCCGATCTGGCGTCAACCACCCCGCATATCCGGAGTGGTTGACGCCAGAATGCGCGGGTCACGCGGACGGGTCGGCGGGTCGGCCGTCGGGTGTGACCCGTCCTTCGATCTGATCGACCGTCGGTCTGTCGACGTACACGCGCTCGTTGGTCATCAGGTCGTCGTCGTCGAAGTCATAGAGCGCCCACAACTTGATCTCGAAGGGCTGCCCGGTCGTTGCCGGGGTACCACGAAGCCAGAACTCAATGAGGACGTGGACGTCGTCGGGGTGCGAGAGCTCGATCAGCTCGTTGCGCTGGTCCGGCACGAGCGTGCGGCCCTCGATCCAGTAGCGCATGACGTCGTCGGGGCCGTCGATGACTCGGCCATCGGGCAGCTCGTAACGCGCGTGGCTGAACGTTGCCATGGTGCGATCCCACTGTTGGACGTTCTCACTCTCCATGTGTTCAACCACGACCGCCTCGCGGCGAATGAGTCGTTCCGCGGGGAGCGGGCTCATCTCGGCGTGCGATTGGGAGGAAGCCGGCGCATACGAGACGCAAGTGTCGCCGAGACCGATGGCGGGCGCGCTCCAGAAGGGCAATCATGAGTTGAACAGCGCCGGCAATGACGTCCGCTCTGTCAACCTCCGAGGAGGACCACGGTGCTCCGAAGCCCGGACCATGTGACCATCGCGGTGGCAGACGCTGCGACCGCGATCGGCTTCTTCGAGCTGCTCGGCTTCCGGAAGCAACATGTCGTGACGATCGACGGCGGTGAACCGGCGAAGTACATGGGCATGCCGGACATGAGAGCGCAGCACATCACGCTCGCACTCGAGGGATGCGAACCTCACTTCGAGATCCAGTTGCTCGAGTTCGATCCGACGCCCGGCGCTGATCCCGGTGAGCACCCGACGAATCTGCGGCGACGGGGTTACAACCACCTTGCGTTCCGCGTCGACGACATCGCCGCGACCACTGCCCACCTCGTCGCCAACGGCGTGAACCTGCTCAGCGACGAAATGGACTACATCAGTAGACGGCTCCGATTCTTCGAAGGTCCCGAGGGGATCACGCTCGAGTTGGTGCAGTGGGTCGACGCCGCCGGCGACCAGAAGTGAGACGCGACCGGCCCCATCGAGTGGCTATGCGAATGGGTCCAGGCTGCCGGCGACGACCCACATGCTGAAGTACTGCGCCGCGGCGCCATAGGCCTGCGCGAGCGCGACCTGTGCGCCATCGACCTGATGCTCGTCCGCCATGCCGCGCACCTGCAACGCCGCCTCGGCGAAGCGGAGCAGACCCGACGCGCCGATCGGGTTCGACGAGAGGACGCCACCCGACATGTTCACGGGGAACGAGCCGTCGAGCGCGGTGGCACCGCTTTCCACCATCTTCCATCCTTCACCGCGCTCCGCGAGGTGGTGCCCCTCGAGCCACATCGGTTCGTACCACGAGAACGGGACGTAGAGCTCGGCGCAGTCGATCTGCTCGAGCGGTCGGGTGATGCCCGCCTGCGCGTACACGTCCATGGCGCAGTCCGACGCACCTTGCGGAGTCACCGGGTCGCGGCCGGGGAAGCTGAACGGCTCGGAGCGCATCGCCGACCCGAGGATCCATGCCGGCGGACGTCCCGCGGCCGTGGCCGCTTCGCCGGCGGCGCGGTCGGTGAACACGACGGCGCAGGCGCCATCCGAGGACGGGCACGACTCGAGGTAGTGCACCGGGTCCCACATCATCGGCGACGCCTTCACGCTCTCGATCGTGATGTCGGCGAGCTTGAGGTGGGCGTACGGGTTCTTGAGCGCGTTCAGGCGGTCCTTGACCGCGACCATCGGACCGATGTCGGCCGGAGACCCCGAACGGTGGATGTAGGCGCGCATGTACGGCGCGAACGCGCCACCGGCACCGAGCGATCCGCCGCGGCCGGACCCGAGCGCGAACTGGGCGTTTCCCTCCGACTGCTTCTGGTACGCCACGGCGAGCACCCGCTGGTGGCGCCCGGATTCGATCAGGTGGCTGGCGACGATCCCGGTCGTCCCCCCCACCGAACCTGCAGTGTGGACGCGGAACATCGGCTTGCCGTGCGCGCCGAGCGCGTCGGTGAGGTAGAGCTCCGGCTTCATCACGCCCTCGAACAGATCGGGCGCCTTGCCCAGTACGACCGCGTCGATGTCGGACCAGTCGAGCTGCGCATCCTCGAGCGCTCGGGTCGCTGCCTCGCGCACCAAGCCGCCGAGGGAGACGTCCCAGCGACGCGACTTGTGCTGCGTCTGGCCGATGCCGACGATTGCACACGGTTGGTGCGCCATCAGTCTCGCCAGTTCCCCGGGGGCTGCGCCCCCGAACCCCATCGACGTCCGGCTCCCTGGCGGGAGCTCGGCCGCCACGCCTGATTCGCGATGCTCATCAGGCGTCCAAGACGCAGACGAGGTTCTGCTGCAGGCACGGGCCTGACGTCGAATGCCCGAGCGTTCGGCGCGGCACTGCCGTCGCGGATCTTGCCGGCCGCTTCGGCGATCCGGACGAGACCGGTCGCCATGATCGGGTTCGCAGCGAGCGGCCCGCCCGACGGGTTGACCGCGACGTCGGCACCGAGTCCGAGCGCGTCCAGGAGTACGGGTTCCTCGTGGGTAAACGCGGCTTGGACCTCGGCCACCTGCACTGGTGCCTCGTGGACGCCCGCCGCCTTCGCCGCCAAACCGGCCGACTCCGAAGCGAGGAGGTCGCGCATCCCGGGGTAGTGCAGCTCGGCGCAGTGTGCGAAACCGGTGATCCACGCCGGCTGCTCGCACAGGTCCTTCGCCCGCTCGGCGCGAGCGATGACGACCGCGCACGCCCCGTCGGTGATCGGCGGCAAGTCGTGCTTGCGTAGCGGGGCGCGCACCGGTTCCTCCGCGAGCAGCGCGTCGACGTCGAACTCGCCCGCGACCTGCGCATACGGGTTCGTCAGGGCGTCACGCCGGCAGCGCGCCGCGATCTCGGCCATCTGCCGCTCCGTCACCTTCCCTGCTGCCAGCAGTGCCTGCGCCTGCAGCGCGGCGAAGCTCATCGCGTCGGTGCCGAGCGGCGCGAGGTAGAACGGGTCCATCTCCATCGGGTAGATGTGCGCAGGGTTCGCGGTGGACGAGCGCCCGGACCCCATGGCACAGGCAATGTCGATGTCGCCGAGCAGCAGTCGCACGTACGCCTCGTACAAGGCCCACGCACCATCCATCTCGACGTGCGAGTCGCGCTTCGGCGGCCAGGCTCCGATTGCGTCGATGTTCTGCACGAACGAGAACGCCTGGCCCGCGACGTAGTCGCAGCTTCCGGCGCACGTGAAGTCGACGTCTGCCTTCGTGATGCCGGCGTCGTCCACCGCGCCGGACACGACCTCGAGCAACAGTCTGCGCCTCGGTCTTGTCGGTGCGGCGGACCATCGGCGAAATGCTCCAACCAATGATCGCGATGTCGTCGGGATGATCTCCGTGCGCCACGTCAGCCTCAACAGATCTTGTTCACGAGGTCGGGGTCGTCGACGTCGGGCTCGCCGGTCGGGATCCAGCCGACGAGACCGGGTTCCCTGCCCGTCGCGCGACCGGCTTCCCACGCTCGGCGGCCGACGCCCACACTGCGGCAAGCCGCATGCCGATGCGGACGTCCTCGACGGGAACTTCGATCAGCGCTTGGAAGCCGAGGACGACGTCCGTGTCGTCGAGCCAAACGTGCACACGCGCGAACGGCTCGGTCTCGGTCTGTCCCGGATACTGAACCGGCGTGACGATCGTGTAGTTCGTGAGCACGCCGGTCGCGGGCAGATCGACCTCGTGCTCCGGCGTCAGGGCGATCGAATCGACAGGGCAATAGCCTCGTCCGCCGGTATAGGTGCGGCCGCACCGCGGGCAACGCACGCCGAGGAACCGTCCCTCGGCCATGGCCCGCTCCGATCGCAAGGCGACCTCCGGAATGGGCGTGACGTAGGTGATCGACGCTTCGTAGTCCATCATCGTCACCGGTTCGGCCGCCGCATCGCCGCCGCCTCGTTGTGCGTGTTCGCCAGGCACGAACGCGTCGATGTCAGTGATGTGCCCCTTGCGTTCGGGGCGCCATCGCGGCGCGACCCGCATCCCGATCGCCATCGCGTCCCGGCTGCCGGCGTCGACAACGTGCACGAGCGCCGTATCCGCTCCGTCGAGTCGGATCGTCGCGAATGCGAACGGATGATCCAGCGGGTGTTGCTCGGTCGGTTCTTCCACCCAACACCACGTCTCGACCGAGCCGGCCGGACCGACGTCGACGAACTCTCGAGAAAGCTCGGCGCCCGTGCGGGGATCCCACTCGAGCGGCGGACAGATCACGCGGTCGCCGTTGCGTATCCCGATGAGCCGTTCCTCGGTGAGCGCCGTCATGAACGCGCCGAGAACCGGACCGAGCGATCGCTTGTACGGGAACGTGATCGTGCTCTTCACCGTCGCAGTCACCGGCGGCACCGTAGACGAGTTCAGAGGGCGGTCCGGACGTCGGTCCCCGTTCGTGCGAGTGCCGCCCACCACGCCTGCGCGCGGAATGGGCATGGTCGTACGGTCGTACCGTCACTGTAGGAAGGGAAAGGGCCGGCCATGTTCCTGATGCGGTTCGACATGCGCGCGCCGGCCACCGGCGCTCCCCGGGGAGACCTGTACGGGGCGGCGCTGGAGATGGCGGCGTGGGCGGAGAGCCGTGGCTGCGTCGGGGCGGTGCTGTGTGAGCACCATGCGTCCGAGGATGGCTATCTGCCGTCGCCGATGACGCTCGCCAGTGCGATGGCGGCGCGCACGACAACGCTGCCGATCACGATCGCGGTCATCGTGTTGCCGTTGTACGACCCGGTCCGGCTGGCCGAGGAGATGGCCGTGCTCGACATCATCAGCAACGGCCGGGTGTCGTATGTCGCGGCCATCGGCTACCGGCCGGTCGAGTACGAGATGCACGGCGTCGACTTCCACCAGCGAGGCCGGATCGCCGAGGAGAAGCTCGAGGTGCTGCTCGAGGCGAAGACCGGCGACCCGTTCGAGTACGACGGTCGTCGCATTCACGTCACTCCTCCGCCGGTCACACTGGGAGGACCGATGGTCATGTGGGGTGGCGGCAGCGCGGCCGCGGCGCGACGGCCGGCCGGTTCGGTCTCGGCTTCCTGGCGCAGGGCGGCGGTCCCGAACTGAACGACGAGTACGAGCAGGCGGCGCGGGCCGCGGGCGCGAGCCGGTCATGTGCTACGTGCCGTCGAACGACTCGGCGTCAGTGGTGTTCGTGGCCGAGGACGTGGACCGGGCGTGGGACGAGCTCGGCCCCCACCTGATGCACGACGTCACCGCCTATGCCGACTGGAACGAGGGCAACGACCACACCGTCAGCCTGTCGTTCGTGTCGACCGCGGAAGAGTTGCGCGCCGAGAATCGCACCCACCGCATCGTCGATGTCGACGAAGCGGCCGACCTCGTGCGTGCCGGCTCTCCCCTCCAGCTCCACCCGCTGATCGGTGGGCTTCCCCCCGAGACCGGCTGGCGCTACCTCGAAACCGCCGTCAAGGTCGTGCAGCGAGTGCAGGCATGACTGCTGCCTTCCATCTCTTCCTGCCGCAGATGCGCATGTCGCACGACGCGATCGTCGAGCGGGCGCGGACGGCGGAAGCCGCGGGCTTCGAAGGCATCGCGTTCATGGACCATCTCGCCCCGCCGCTCGCAGAGCACCAGGACATGTGGGAGGCCATGGCGATCGCAGGCTGGGTGCTGGCACGAACGAGCTCACTGATCGCCGGCCACCTCGTGTTGTGCGACTCGCTGCGCCATCCGGCAGTGCTGGCCCGCCAGGCCACGTCGCTCGACCATGCTTCAGCCGGACGGTTCGAGCTCGGCATCGGCTGGGGCTCCGTGCCGACCGAGCTGACGACGTTCGGGGCCGGCTCCACCGACGCGATCGAGCGCGTCAGCCGGCTCGGCGAGTCACTCGCCGTCCTGCGCGCCCTGTGGAGCGGCGAGGTCGTCGATCACAAGGGCGAGCACTTCACGCTGGTCGGTGCGCAGCAGCGCCCGCGCCCGACACGACCGATCCCCATCACCATCGGCGGAACCGGCACACGCACCCTTGCGCTCGTGCGCGAGTACGCCGACTGGTGGAACGTTCCCCTCCACCAGCTCGACCGGCTCGACGAACGACTTGACCAAACCGGCAACGCGCGGGTGTCCGTCCAGCAGATGGCGGCGCTGGTGCCGTCGGAAGCAGCGCGTGAAGACGTCACCGCCGCGGCTATACGTCGATACGGCGGGATGAAGCCGATCATCGGCAACTCCGAGGAGCTCGCCGCGCACTTCAGCGATCTGCACGCGCGCGGTGTCGACCGCTTCTACGTGTGGTTCGCGGACTTCGCGCCAGTGCCGACGCTGGAGCGTTTCGCCGACGTCATAAACGCGGTGCCGTCGACGCGCTCGTAGTCGCGATTCGATGTATCGCTCGCCCGCTTCACACGACGCCGATACCGGCGGCTTCGTTGCGCTTGCGCCACTCGGCGCGGGGCATGCGGGTGGTGTCGACATCGCCGGCGAGGGCTCGCAGCGCGCCAACCGTCGCCTGCTCCTCGTCCGTGTGCGCGAACGGATCCCAGTCGAAGAACCGGCATGCGTTCTGCCACGTGATCTTGTGGATCTCGTCGTCCCCGCACCCGGCGGCTTGGAGCTCGCGCCACGCGAACTCAGGTGACTCGGGCCACGTCGTGTCGGTGTGGGGGTAGTCGCATTCCCAGGCGATGTTGTCCATGCCGATCCGGTCCCGCAGCAACAATCCCGACGGGTCGGTGATGTAACACGCCAGGATGTGATCCCGGAACACCTCTGATGGCAACTTGCCACCGAAGTCGTCGCCCCCGTGCAACCACGCCTGGTTCTGGAAGTGGCGGTCGATGCGATCGAAGTAGAAGGGGATCCAGCCGATCCCGCCTTCCGACAACGCCACCCGCAGCTCTGGGAACTGCCGCAACGTCGGACCGAACAACAAGTCTTGTGCGGTGATGGCGCTGATCTGACAGGCGAGCACCATCAGATGGTCGACCGGTGCCTCCGGTGGACGCCGTATCACCTCGAACCCGGCGCCGATGTGCAATGACAGGACCATGTTCTCGTCCGATATGGCCTGCAGCATCGGATCCCAATGGCCCGACAGGAAGCTCGGGAAACCTTGCACGTGGGGGGTTTCCAGAAAGCTGATCGACCGGCACCCCTTCTTGGCGACGCGGTGGACCTCATCGGCGGCGAGCTCGACATCCCACATGGGCACGAGTCCGAGGGGAACGAACCGGCCCGGGTAGGCGCCGCACCACTCGTCGATGGCCCAGTCGTTGTAGGCGCGGAACATCACCAGCGCGATCTCCTTGTCCCGCGACTCGGTGAAGGTGCGGGCGTTGAACCCCGCCATCGTCGGGAAATTCATCGACGCCAACACACCGTTGGCGTTCATGTCCCGCACCCGTGCATGCACGTCGAAGCAACCCGGTCGCAGCTCGGAATACGCGCCAGGGTTGAAGCCCCACTCCTCCCGCGGCCAACCGACCGTGGCCGCCATCCCGAACGGCGTCGAGGTCCTGGCCCCCTGGAACACCCACTCGTCAACACCCTGGTCGTTGCGCACGACCTTCGGAATCTGGTCGGCCCACTTCGCCGGGACATGGTTCTTGTACATGTCCGGCGGCTCGATCATGTGGTCGTCGATGCTCACCAGGACCATGTCGTCCATCTGCATGACGTCTGCTCTCCTTCGCGGGTCAGCCCACCGCTTCGTCAGGGTTGGGGCCAGGCAAGGGCTTTGGTCTCGAGGTACTGCTCGAAGCCCTCGCTGCCGTTCTGGCGTCCGACCCCGCTGTGCTTGTACCCGCCGAACGGCATGTCCGGACCATACGTGTTGCCCCCGTTGACACTGACCTGTCCGGCGCGGACTCGGTTCGCGACCGCCATCGAGCGCTCGAACGAACCGGACCACACGCCACCAGCGAGGCCATAGACGCTCTCGTTCGCGATGCGGACCGCGTCGTCGTCATCGTCGTACGGGATGGCGACGAGGACCGGTCCGAAGATCTCGTCTCGGGCGATGGTCATCGAGTTGTCCACGTCGACGAACAGCGTCGGTTCGATGTAGTAGCCGTCGGGGAGGTGCGCGGGCCGTGCCCCACCGAGGGCGAGAGTCGCACCCTCGTCGAGCCCCTTCCGGATGTAGCCGAGGATCCGGTCACGTTGCTTCTCCGAGATGACCGGACCCATGAGCACGTCAGGTTGTTGCGGGTCACCGTAGGGCACCGCGGCCAGATTGTTCTTGAGGATCTCGACGCCTTCGTCGTAGCGCGACCGCGGGAGGAGCATCCGGGTCTGGATGGCGCACCCCTGGCCGGCGTGGAAGCACACCGCCATCCCCCCCAGCAGCGCATCACCGAAATCGGCGTCGTCGAGGACGATGGTGGCGGATTTCCCGCCGAGCTCGAGGAACAGCCGCTTCAGCGTGGCCGCCCCTCTCTCCATGATCCGCTTGCCGACCGCGGTCGACCCGGTGAAGGAGATCAGGTCGACCTTGGGCGAAAGCGTCAGCTCCTCACCGACGAGGTGATCGGACGACGTCACGACGTTGAACACGCCGGGGGGAATGTCGGTGTGCTCGGCGACGACGCGACCCGAGACGCGTCGCGTTGAACGGTGTATCCGGCGCCGGCTTCAGCACGATCGTGTTCCCTGTCGCGAGCGCCTGGCCCATCTTGTTGAGGATCACTTCGAGCGGGAAGTTCCATGGCGTGATGGCGCCGACGACGCCAACCGGCTCCTTGACGATGCGGCGAGCATTCGGCGACCCGCGAAAGTCGGTGGCGCCGGACAGGTCGGTCGACCACGGGAACTCGTCGATGTGCTTCGCGGGCCAGCGAATCGCTTCCTGCACGGGGACGTCGAGCTGCGGGCCGTGCGTGATCATGCGCGGGCACCCGACCTCCAGGATCAGCTCCTCGCGGAACACCTCCAGCTCGGCCTCCAGCGCTTCTTGCAACTGGTCGAGGCACCGCTTCCGGAACGCACGATCCGTCGACCACGCGGTGTCGTCGAACGCGCGCCGTGCCGCGTCGATCGCCCGATGCATCTCGACCGTCGACCCGTCAGAGACGTCACCGAGCACTTCCTCCGTCGCCGGGTTGACGTTGTCGAACGTCTCCTCGGACTCGGCGAGAACGAGTTCGCCGTCGATGAGCATCCGCCGCTCACCTTGTGCCGTCATGCAGCACTCCTTTCAGCCGTGCGATGAGATCCGCTGTGGGGCAGGCCAACTACGATCCGCCAGCATAAGAAACGGAGGACCCATGCAGAAGGCGCTGGCGCCGGAGCTGTCGACGTGGCCGGACGACCCGCCGCAGTTGATCGGCAGCAAGTGTCGCATGTGCGGCGCGACGACGTTCCCGAAGCAGGACCGGTGTCCCCAGTGCAGCGCAGCCGACATGTCGGAGCTTCTGCTTCCCCGGCGGGGGACGGTGGTGACATGGACGACGCAGGGGTTCTTGCCTCACCCCGGTTTCGCCGGCGGTCAGACGGCGGACACCTTCGAACCCTTTGCCGTCGGGCTCGTGCAACTGGGTGATGTGGTGAAGGTCGAGGGGCGCCTGACGGAGAGCGATCCTGACCAGGTGCGGTTCGGGATGGAGGTCGAGGTGACCATGTTCCCGTTCTTCGTGGACGATGACGGGTCCGAGATCATGGCCTTCGCGTTCGCGCCGGTCTGAGTCACAGGAGCATCGAGATGAACGACGTTGCCATCATCGGCGTGGGTCTGCACCCGTTCGGCCGGTTCGGCGACAAGCCGGCGATGGACATGGGCGCAGAGGCGATCCTCGCCGCGCTGGACGATGCCGGTGTCGCGTGGCCCGACGTCCAGTTCGCGTTCGGCGGCAGCTTGGGGTGATCGAACCCCGACGCGGTGACGCGGTTGGTGGGGCTGACAGGCATCCCGTTCACCGACGTGTTCAATGCCTGCGCCACTGGTGCGAGTGCGATCCAGTTGACGGCGGACACCATCCGGTTGGGCAAGTACGACCTCGGCGTGGCGGTGGGGATGGACAAGCACCCGCGCGGTGCCTTCACTGCACCGCCGTCCATGCTCGGCCTGCCCGACTGGTATGGCGAGACCGGCCAGTTCTTGACCACCAAGTTCTTCGGGATGAAGGCCAACCGGTATCTGCACGAGCACGGCATCTCGCACGAGACCCTCGCGAAGGTGGCGGCGAAGAATTACCGCAACGGTTCCCTGAACCCGAACGCGTTCCGGCGCAGCCCCATCCCGGAGCAGGACATCTTGGACTCGCCGATGCTCAACTACCCGTTGACGCAGTACATGTTCTGCGCCCCCGATGAAGGGGCGGCCGCGGTGGTGATGTGCCGGGCCGACATCGCCCACCGCTACACGTCGACACCGATCTACGTGCGGGCCACCGAGATCCGCACTCGCCGCTTCGGCGCCTATGAGGTGCACGCCACCTACGCCCCCGTCGACGAGGACGAGTCCCCCACCGTGTACGCCTCCCGGGCGGCGTTCGACGCCGCCGGTATCGGTCCCGACGAGGTGGATGTGATCCAGTTGCAGGACACCGACGCCGGCGCCGAGGTCATCCACATGGCCGAGACCGGCTTCTGCGCCGACGGCGACCAAGAGAAACTCGTGGCCGACGGGGCGACCGAGATCGCCGGCCCGATGCCGATCAACACCGACGGCGGGCTCATCGCCAACGGCGAACCCATCGGCGCCTCGGGCCTACGGCAGATGCACGAACTCGTCCGCCAACTCCGCGGCGAAGCCGGTGACCGCCAGGTCGCCGGCAACCCGAGAGTCGGGTTCGCCCACGTCTACGGCGCGCCAGGCACCGCCGCGGCAACCATCCTCAGCACCTGAGCCCGCCCGCTGCGAATGTTGGGTGGAAACGGGCGCTATGGCGCCCGTTTCTCCCCGGAGTTCGCAGGGATGTGGGCACGCGTCATTCGTGCGACTCGATGGTGCGGTAGTCGCCGAATGGTTCGTCGCGATGCTGCAACGCTTGCGTGAGACCAGCACGCATCTCGTTGATGAACGCGTGCATGGTCTCCTGCTTCGTCCCGAGCGCGCACAGCTCCGTGCCCGCGCGGATCGCTGTGCGCAGGCCCATCACCTCCATCCCCCTGTGCACGACGCGCTTGTTCAACTGCACCATGTCGGCCGGAACCAGCGTGATCCGTTCCGCGATGTGTACGACCTCCCCATCGAGGTCCTCTGCAGGAAAGGCACGGTTCGCCCACCCGAGCTCGACCGCCTCTGTCCCTGAGATCGAGTCGCCCGTGAGCATCATCTCCATCGCGGCGCGCATGCCGCACAGCCATGCGTGGAAATGCATGTCCGGCACACCGAACCGCACCGCCGGGTAGCCGATCTTCGCGTCCTCCGCCACATAGACGAGATCGCAGCCCGTGGCGAGCTCACTGCCACCCGCCAAGCAGTAGCCGTGGACCTGCGCGATCACCGGCTTGGCCAGATCCCAGATGCTCATCCACCCCTCGGTCACATGACGAGGCCACTGCCCGTCGCCGCCCGGCGTGTAGTACGGCATCTCCAGACCGGCGTTGCCTCCCCCCAACTCGTAACCGGCGGAGAAGCACTTGCCCGCGCCCCGCACGATCTGCACCCGAACATCGGGATCAGCATCACCTTCGCGCAACGCGTTCAGGATCCCGCCCCGCAACGCATGGTTCAGGGCATTGCGCTTCTCGGGACGGTTCATCGTCACGCGTCGAACGTGAGGTGCCGGCTCGTCGATCAGGACCACGTTGTCGTTCACGGCGCTCATGGTGGCAGGCTCGTGGAGGTTCATGGAGCCGAGGGAGAGCAGCGGATGACCAGGGTCAAGGCCGGGATCTTCAGCTTCACGGCGCCGGCGCCTGCAGACGACGACGGCAGCTACCTGCGGTGGCATCTCCTCGATCACATGCCCGAGCAGTACCAACTGCCGGGCATCGTGCTCGGGCAGCGCTGGATCGCCGACGGCGATTATCACGACCATCGCATCGCCGCTGACGGGCCGCTGGGCGACGTCGGCAACGTCGTGAACTATCTCGTGGGCGATCCCGTCGAGCAGACCTTCGTCGATTTCATGGAGCTGGGCGGGCGGTTGGCCGCGAAGGGGCGGTTCCCCGAACGCCGACCATCGCTCGCACTTCGGATGCTCGCGCTGTTGGACGTGCGGGCGGCACCGCACGTGCTGGTGTCGGACGAGGTGGTGCCCTTTCGCCCGCACCGCGGCGTGCTGATCGTGGTCGAGGAGCCGGCGGGTGCACGACCGGACCGGTGGTTGCAGTGGCTGCACGCCTATCACTGTCCGAGCGTGTTGGAGGTGCCGGGGACTGCCGGCGTGTGGATGTACGGCCCGACGGGCGGGTGGACACTCCCAACCGCGGCGCGAGGCGACCCCATGTACGCGACGGTCATCTATCTCGACGACGATCCCCTGCCGACGGCGAAGGCACTCACGCCGCTGATCGAGCAGAGGTGGGCGTCGGGCGAGGTGCGCCCCGTGTTCGCCGGCCCCCTGCGGACGATGATCGAGTGGGAGGCCTGGCGGTGAGTCGTCAATGCCCACCGCGCCGCAGATCGGCGTGAACGCTCGCCCCAGTCGCCTGGGCGATCTGTCAACGGGACGATGACACGTCGCCCAAACGTTCCACGTCGCCGCGCGTCTGTGTCGATTCAGCCACCGGTTTCCGTGGCTGAGTCGACAATGTGCGCGAGAGGTGGGGCTCAGTCGGTGCTGAGGTCGTCCACCCGTTCGCCGATGAACACGGGCGGGTAGATCTCGATCCCGGCGCGATCGAGCAGGTCGCGAAGGTCGTCCGCGGACGGCAACAGGTTCTGCGCCGCCTCGAGGGAGTCGACCTCGACATCGACCATGACTTCGTTCGGATCGTCGACGGACCGGAACACGGAGGTGCGGATGACGCCCGGGGCCTGCTCCCGGTGCTCCCGGATGATCTCCGCCCACCGGTCGTAGTCGGGTACCGAATGGATCAGCGTGACGTGATAGCGGCCGGTCATTCGCGGATCTGCTGACTCTGATAGTTCGCCTCGCCGACGCGTTCGATGAGGCCCAACTGCGTCTCGATCCAGTCCAGCTGCCGTTCCTCTTCCACGAGCATCTCCCGGAGCATGAGCGCGGTCCCCTGGTCACCAGCGATCTCGGCTTGCGCGATCGCATCGTGAAGCTGCTCGGCAGCGCCGCTTTCGAGCTTGTGAGCGAGTTGCAACTGCTCGGACACGGTCTCACCGACCTCGAACGGCTCGACGCGCTGCAGGTTCGGCAGGCCACCGAGTAGCAGGATCCGGTCCATCAACGACTCGGCGTCGCGCATCTCTTCGAACGACGCGTCACGGAACACCTTCGCGAGATGGTCGAGCCCCCAATGCGCGGCGAGCTTGCTGTCGAGGAAGTACTGGTTGATCGCTCGCAGCTCGGTCGTGAGCAACCCGTTGAGCGACCTCACGATCTGCGCGTTGTTCGCCACAGCAGTCCTTTCTCTGGGGGTTCTGTATCGGCGCGCTGTTGGAGAAGGAGTGCGATCGTCCGTTTGCACTTGCCGCAGTCGATCCCTGCGCCACAGCTGTCTCCGACGTCTTTGATCGTGCGGGCGCCGGCGTCGATCGCGTCACAGATGGCTCCGCTGGTGACTGCTTCGCAGAGGCAGACCCACACTGCGATCACCGTACCCGGCAAGGTTTCCGCAGGAGCCAGGCATCCCCGTGCCTCGTCAGCGAAGGCGCCAGCGCACCCGCTCGCCGGACCTGAAGCGCTCCTGTCCGGCCTTGAACGCGGCCGCGTCCGAGCCGATCCTCGTGAAGAGGTTGGCCGTGCCGATGGCCTGCGTGCGAGGGACCTCGAGCGCTGTCCACAGCGCCCGCATGGTCCCTTGGACGGCCAGTGGCGGCGAGTCGGCGATGACCCGCGCCACCCACCCGGCACGCTCCACGAGCTCGTCCCGCGGTACGACTTCGGTCACGAGCCCGATCTGGAACGCCCGCTGCGCGGACATCCGCTCGTGCGCGCCGAGCAGCGAAAGACGCATGATCTCTGGGAACGGCATCTTCGAGAGCATCTGCATCGGCTCGAACGCGGCCGTCATCCCATACGTGACATGAGGATCGAAGAACACGGCGTCCTCGCTGGCGATGATGAACTCGACCTCGCCGAGCATGTAGAACGCGCCACCACACGCGATGCCATGGACGGCGGCCACGACCGGCTTCCAGAGGTCGCGGGTCTTGGGTCCGACGTCGCGTCCCGGGTCGTCGTACATCCACGGCGTCGGATAGCCGGGATAGTTCCCCGCTTCCATTGCCGCGTTGTTCTCGTCGGAGACGGCTTCCGCACGGTCGATGCCGGTGCAGAACGACTCGCCCTCGCCGGTGAGGACCACGCAGCGGACCTCGTCGTCGTACCGCGAACCAGTCCAGAGTTCCGCGAGCTCGTGCCTGCATCTGTTGGTTGATGGCGTTGCGCACCTCGGGGCGGTTCAGCGACACCCACATCACGCCATCGTCCTTGCGCACTACGAGGGTCTCGTACTCTGCCATGGGCAGGCGATCTTACGGATCGGCCGCCGGCGACCTGGTCGGATGCGCCCCCACCTTGGCATATGGTATCCGATCGGATACCATGCAGGACATGAATGCCGCTGCCGAACTCCGGAGTGCGCGCCTGCGGGCCGGCCTCACCTTGCGACAGCTCGCACGTCGCGCCGGGACGTCGCATGCGACGCTCGCGGCATACGAGAGTGGCCGCAAGACGCCCACGGTCGCGACCTTCGATCGGATCGTGCGAGCTGCGGGGTTCCGGCCGGGAGTCGAACTCACGAAATGGGTCGGTGGCGCCGACCCTGCTGATCGCGGCCGTGAGCTCGTCGAGGTCCTCGAGCTCGCCGCACGGTTCCCGGCACGTCACAGCCGCACGTTGCGGTTCCCGCGTTTCGGATACGCGTGACCACCACACGGTGACGAGGAAGCTCGGCCTCCCGGCCAAGATGCGGGCCATCCACCGCGCCTTCGATGCGGCCGACATCCCGCATGCTTTCGGTGGCGCGCTCGGCGCTTGCGTGGTGCACAGAGCGTGCCCGAGGCACGATCGACATCGATCTCAACGTGTTCACCGGAACCGATCACGTACGCGAAGTCCTCGAAGTACTGCCACGCGCGATCGCATGGGATGAAGACGACGTCAGGTCGCTCGAGCGCGACGGTCAGCAGCGCCTGTGGTGGGACACGACGCCGGTCGACGTGTTCCTGAACACGACCGAGTTCCACGACCAGGTCGCAGCCCGCGCTCGGTGGGAAGCGTTCGACGGTGTTGAGCTGCCGTTCTTGTCATGCTCTGACCTCGCGGTCTTCAAGGCGTTCTTCAGCCGGACGAAGGATTGGGCTGACCTCGAAGAGATGCATACGGCGGGCACGCTCGACATCGATCGGGTGATCGGTGTGTTGGTGCGCTACCTCGGAGCGGACGACGACCGCATCGAACGCCTGCGCGCGTTGGCTGACAGTTGATGGCGGTGACCGGGCGTTGGCCGTCGGCATGGTCTACTCGGGCGGCTGCACGGGACCGCGTACGCTGCCATGCGTGGCACGCGCGGTCGCGGTGAGGACTACCGCGGATGCCACCTGGGCCCAGCGTGCGTCCGATTGGTTGGCGTCGCGTCCGTACGCCCTTTACCTGTTCCTCGTTCCGCTCGTGCCGTTGGTGTTCCTCGGGTACGGGACCGACGTCGACACATGGAACGTGCGCAGTTCGGCGAACTCCATACGTGTGGGCGACTATTCGATCTCCCGTCCACCTGGCGCCCCGGTGCACGAGGCCGCTACCGCGGTGCTCGATCGCGTTGCAGGATCCGTCGCGACGAATCTCGCTTCGCTCGCCGCGGCAGCCGCAATCCTGTACCTGCTCCCCTCGCTCCTCCGTCGCGTGGGCGCGAGGCACGCAGAGCTCGCGACGCTCGCGGTTGCTGCGAATCCGTTCTTCATCGTGAGCGCGACGTCGCTCACCGACGCGCTGTGGGCGATCGCCTTCTTTCTCGGTGGCGTCGAGGCGGCTCAGCGGCGCCGGCCATGGCTGGCGGGAACGTTGTGGGCGCTCGCGATCGGTTGTCGCATGGCCACGGTGCTGCTGGTCATCGCGTACCTCGTCGCCGATGCGATCGTGCGCCGTTCGGTCACGAGGCGGGTCGTGGTGTCCGGCGCCGTCGCCGGTGTTCTCGGTTGCGCCTTGTTCGTTCCTGCGTGGCTCTCGGTCGGCCGCTCGGCCGACTTCCTGGAAAACACGTTCGGTTCCCCGACGGTTGCAGGACTGTTCGGTCGATGGGTGTTGAAGCAGGCGCTGTTCGTCGGCTTGCCCGCGTTGATCGTCCTCGCGATCGGATGGCGCTCACTCGTCGACGGTGCCCGCCGCTGGCGCTCGAGCACGCTGCTCGCGTTCGCCGTGATCGGCGGCGTCCTTCAAGAGGCGCTCTTCCTTCGCTTGCCGTGGAAGTTCACGCACCTCCTCCCGGTGCTCGTGTGCGTTGCGATCGTGTTCGCGCTCGTGCCGCGGACCCGACCGGAATGGTTCGTAGCTGTTGCTGCGAGCCAGTTGTTGTGGGGCTTCATCGCCATCCGTACGGTCGTTCCGAACGTCCGCGATCAGGCGACGCGGGTCCGGTTCGATCTCTCGGTCGTGGCGGGGCCGCTGGTGTCGGACGTCCGCTGCCGGGTCGACGATCGGGGCGCGCCGCCACACGCGACTCCCGCAGACGAATACGCGCACGCCGTCGCGCTCTACCGCTGCACCAACAGCTGGGCATATGGCTCCGACGTCGACGTGCCCGCCTCGCCCTGACTTATATGTCACCCGACGCTGGGCTTGTGTTCACGTTGACGTAAACCACGGCCGCTTCACTTCCCCCGACGAGGGCGAGACCGTCTCGCTCCTCAAGGAGGTTGTATGCGGAAGCGACTCGGAATCATCGCGCTCGTCGTCGGATGCCTGCTCGTCATCGGCAGCGCTGCCGCCGTCGCAGGCCAAGGCTTCGATTTCGGAGTGGCGCGCGATCAGGATCTGGCGAGCTCGTCGAAGTCCCTCTTCGGCGTCAAGGCACCACTGAGCGTGTCCTCCACGCAGTCCCTCAGTCAGGCTGAGGCGCTGGCTGATCCCACGAAGCTGGCGACGCTGGCGAAGGGCTTGCAGGCCCACGTCGTGACGACCCAAGGACCTTCGGTCGACGACCAGATCACCTTGTGGCCTGACGACCAGCATCCGACGTATCTCGTCGTCTGCAACGAGCAGGGTCCGACGCAGCCGGGCCTCGTCCGCATCGAGCTGGCGACGGGCAACGTGAGCACGATCGTGACCGGAACGAACTCGTGCGATCCCACACGCCGCACGCCGTGGGGAACGATCCTGTTCGGCGAGGAGTCCGGAACGAACGGGCAGCTCTACGAGCTCATCGATCCGATCAACACCACCAACGTGACGCTGGACCGAACCACAGGGCTCTTCACCGGTGGCACGGGCGCGTCGAACCTCGTTCGGCGAGATGCGTTGGGGCGGGCCGGGTTCGAAGGCATCGGCATCCTCGACGACGGAACCACCTACCTCGACCCGGACGACTCCGGGTTCGGGCCAAAGAACGGCGGTCCGGGCGACGCGTACTTCAAGTTCATCCCGAGCCAGCCCTTCACCGGTACGGGGCCGATCACGGACCTCTCGCAGTCGCCGTACGCGGCTGGTGAGGTCTATGGGCTCCGCGTGGGTCTGAGCACGAACTACGGCCAGGGCCGCGAGTTCGGCTTCGCGCAGTGGCTCCTGCTTCCGCACGGGACGAACCCCGACCTCGAGAACGAAGGACTCGCGGTCGGGCTGACCGGTTACTACCGGCCCGAAGACGCTGAGCTGGACCCGGTCGCGCTCGCCGCCGGCAACGTCCGGCTCTGCAGCCCCGCGACCGGCGACGAGACCAACCACCTGTACGGCGAAGTCATCTGCATCACCGACGGAACCGTGGAGCAGGCCAAGTCGAACGCGGGTAGGACCGAAGTGCAGCCGTTCGTCATCGGTGGCACGAGCCAGGGCATCAACATGCCGGACAACATCGCGTTCCAACCCCGGACGAACAACGTGATCCTGCACGAAGATGCGGAGACGACCTTCGAGAGCCCGCACAACAACGACCTGTGGAGCTGCCTCCGGGACGGAGCGGATCAAGACCTCCTCAGCGACGGGTGCGCGAGGGTCGCGACGCTCAACGACCTGACCGCCGAGTGGACCGGCGGCATCTTCGATGCTTCCGGCGACCACTTCTACGTCAGCATCCAGCACAACGTCAGTGGCAAGGCGACGATCCTCGACATCACGGGCTGGAACTACCAGCCGTAGGCGCGTGCGGACCGCTGTCGGTCCGCCTTTCGATCGCACGTGCGTCTGCGTGTCGTTTTGACACGTGGATGCACGTGCGACGGCGCGGTCGCGCTGTGGTTCAATGCGGCGACGGGGAGGGGACGTTGATGGGGCGAACGTTTCGTGTGATCCAGTGGGCGACGGGTGGCGTCGGCAAGGCGGCCATCGAAGGCATCCTCGAGCATCCCGATCTCGAGCTCGTCGGATGTTGGGTCCACTCGGAGTCGAAGTCGGGTATGGACGTGGGCGCGCTCGATCGGACGCGATCCCGTGGGAGTCGTCGCGTCGAACGACATCGACGACGTGCTCGCGATCGATGCGGACTGCGTCGTGTACGCACCGTTGCTCGCCGACCCGAAGGCCGTGGTTCGCATCCTGCAGTCGGGCAAGAGCATCTCGACGCCGGTTGGTTGGGTGTATCCGGACCGGTCGACCACGGCCAAGATCGAAGCCGCGTGTAAGGAGGGCAATGCGACACTGCACGGCACGGGCATCCATCCGGGCGGCATCACCGAGAAGTTTCCGCTCATGCTCTCCGCGCTGTCAGGCTCCATCACGTTCGTGCGAGCCGAGGAGTTCTCGGACATCCGCACCTACGACGCACCCGACGTGATCCGTGACGTGATGCTGTTCGGTGCCGAGCCCGCCGTCGCCCGAACGAGCGTGATGGCCGACATCCTCGGGCACGGCTTCCGTCAGTCCGTTCACATGGTGGCCGACACGCTCGGCTTCGATCTCGACCCGGAGCTGCAGACGGTTCACGAGGTCGCGGTCGCGACGGCACCCATCGAGTCGCCGATCGGCGTGATCGAGCCCGGGCTCGTCGCCGCACAACGGTTCCGGTGGGAGGGCCTCGTCGGGGGTGAGCCGGTCATCAGCGCGCGGGTCAACTGGCTGATGGGTGAGGACCATCTGGATCCGGCTTGGACCTTCGGGCCGGAGCGCGAGCGGTTCGAGATCGAAGTCGTCGGCGATCCGTCCATCACCGCCGTCTTCCACGGCTTCCATCCCGACTCCATCGCGACTGGTCTCGCGCGCAACGACGGCATCGTCGCTACAGCCATGCACTGCGTGAACGCGGTCCCGTACGTGTGCGAGGCGGCACCGGGCATCAGGACCTACCTCGAGCTTCCGCTGATCGCCGGACGCGCCGCCGCGAAGTGATCCTGGACCGGTTCCGCCTCGACGGACGCATCGCGATCGTCACCGGCGCGGGCAAGGGAATTGGGCGCGGCATCGCCATCGGCTTCGCAGAAGCGGGGGCGGACGTCGTGTGCGCGGCGCGCACGGTGGACGACATCGACGGCGTGGCCACCGAGATCACCGGGCTCGGGCGACGGGCGCTGGCCGTGCCGACCGACGTGATGCGGACAGAGGACCTCGGTCAGCTGGTCGACGCAACGGTCGAACACTTCGGACGTCTCGACGTGCTCGTGAACAACGCCGGCGGCACCATGCCACGCGCCGCGATGGCGACGAGCGAGCGCTTCTTCGAGACCTCGCTGCGGTTCAACGTCACTGCCGCGTTCCTGCTGACTCGAGCGCGCCGCATCCCGCAGATGGTCGACACTGCCGGCTCGGGCGCGGTCGTGAACATCTCCTCGCGGTCGAGCGACATGGTGCAGACGAGCTTCGTCGCTTACGGAGCGGGCAAGGCCGCGCTCGAACATGATGACGCGCAACATGGCTGCCGACCTCGCGCCACGGGTGCGCATCAACGCGATCTCGGTCGGCGGCGTCGCGACGCAAGCGCTCGACGTCGTGCTCACGGACGACGACCTTCGCGCGCAGTTCATCGCCGGGACACCCGATGGCGCGCCCGGGTGAGCCGGAGGACATCGCCTGTGCGGCGCTGTACCTCGCATCGGATGCATCGAGCTGGGTCACCGGCAAGATCTTCCAGGTCGACGGCGGTGTCGAGGCGCCTGCCATATCGGTGCCGGTTCCACCGCTCGAATGAGCGCCTGAAGCGCCCAGTGCACTATCTCGTCGCCCACCTCCCCTCCCTCGCCCCCGCACATTGTCGACTGACCCACCGTTTCCGGTGGCTCAGTCGACACAGATGCGAATTGGTCTGTCTGTGTCGACACACCGACCGATCCCGTGGCTCAGTCGACACAGAAGTCCGCGCGACGACGTCTGTGTCGTCTCACCCACCGGCTTCCGTCGCTGAGTCGACAATGTGCGCGACGGGGCGGGGCGCGCCGCCGGTGCCGCGGTGCGCCCCGCGCGTTCGACGGCGACCAGCGTGACCGTTCGGCGGTGCTGGCGAGCGGTGTTCTGCTGCTGCTCGGGATCGCGCTCACCAACTCGTGGCAGTTGGTGATCTCGCACGAAGCCGACGAGTCCGGCCCGACGGCCTAGCCTCCCCGCATGGGCCGATTCACGCGTGGGTTCTTGGGGCGACGGGCCAACCGAGACCCGCGCCTGCCGCCCGGGCAGTACGACACTGGGCGCTCGTGGCCCGTGCTCACCGCCGAGGTCACGCCCAAGCTCGACCTCGCCTCGTGGACGTTCCGCGTCGAGGGACTCGTCGACCACCCGATGTCCTGGTCGTGGGACGAGATCCACGCGCTGCCCGTCGACACCTATCGCGGCGACATCCATTGCGTTACGACATGGTCGAAGCTCGATATGACCTTCATCGGAGTTTCGGTCGACACGCTGCTGGACGCGGCATCGCCTGCTCCAACTGCCACCCATGTGCTTGCGTTCTCACACACCGGCTACACGACCAACTTGCCCCTTTCCGATGTGACCGGCGGGAAGGCGTGGGTTGCATGGGAGGTCGACGGCCAGCCCCTGGCACGCGACCACGGCGGCCCGGCACGCCTGCTCGTCCCGCACCTCTACTTCTGGAAGAGCGCGAAGTGGGTCGCAGGCCTTCGCGTGCTCGACCACGACGAGCCCGGCTTCTGGGAAGTGCGCGGGTACCACGACCGGGGCGATCCCTGGCTCGAGCAGCGCTACCAGGGCGATTAGGAGACGCTCATGGCCAGCATCGCACCCGACGCCGATGTGCCGAGGATCGGGTCGTGGCAAGCCGCGACGGTCCTCGACATCAAACCGGAAACGGCGCGCGTCAAGACGTTCCGGCTCTCACTTCCGGAACCGGCGCCGTACATGGCGGGCCAGCACTTCCTCGTCCGGCTCACCGCGCCCGATGGTTACAGGGCGCAGCGGTCGTATTCGGTTGCGACACCACCGGGCGACGGCAGTGAGATCGAGCTCACGATCGAGCGCCTGGTCGACGGCGAGGTCTCGACCTTTCTGCACGATGAGACGGTCGTCGGCGACATGGTCGAAGTCCGAGGTCCGATCGGTGGTTGGTTCGTCTGGGACGGGAGCAGCCCGGCGCTGCTCGTCGGCGGCGGCTCGGGTGTCGTTCCGCTGATGGCGATGCTGCGACTGGCGCGGGCCCGGCCCGACCAACGTCGTGCACACCTCGTGTTGTCGGTGCGGACGCCGGACGATCTGATCTACGCCGGCGAGATCAAGGGTCCGGACACGACGGTCGTCTACACACGCCAGACCCCTGCAGGTGCTGATCGCACTCCCGGACGGCTGACCACCGACGATCTGCTGTCACATGTGCGAGAAGACGCCACGACGTACGTCTGCGGCTCGAGCCGATTCGCCGACGGCGCCAGCGAGCTCCTCGTCGGCGCCGGCGTCAACGTTGACGCCATCCGGATCGAACGGTTTGGACCGACTGGTTAGGTGAGCGATGCCTCCGGACCCGGCGCCGTGGTCGATGACCGCGCTCACCGTCGGTTCGTCCATCGACGAGACACCAGTGACGGCGTCGACGACATCGATGCCGAGCTCGTGTACCGGCTCGATGACGACGACCACCTCATCCTGATCCACACTGAGGTCGATCCGTCGTTGCAGGGCCACGGCGTCGGCGGGCAGCTCGTTATGGCCGCAATCGACCGCGCCCGAGCCGAGGGTTTGACGATCGTGCCGTGGTGTCCGTACGCCCGCCACTGGCTGCGCGGGCATCCCGACGCAACGCGGGCAGTCAGCATCGACTGGCACACACCTGCGCCATCGCGGGATGAAGGACTCGAGGCGTGACACACGATCTGTTCATCGTCGTGGCGTCGTTTCTCGCGTGCACGGTCGAGATGGTCGAAGCGTTGACGATCGTGCTCGCCGTGGGGGTGACGAGAGGCTGGCGGTCGACGCTGATCGGCGCCGTGACTGCTCTCGGCGCGCTCGCGCTCGTCGTGGCGGCACTCGGACCGGCACTCGCCGTCCTTCCGATCGACGGGCTGCGTGTCATCGTCGGCGGGCTGCTGCTCGTGTTCGGTTTGCAATGGCTGCGCAAGTCGATCCTTCGGTACGGCGGATTCAAGGCGCTCCATGACGAGGACGAGATCTTCAGGGACGAGCGGGAGGCGGCGGGCGCCGCGACCCTCGACCGCGGAGGACTGGACTGGTACGCGTTCACGGTTGCGTTCAAGGGCGTCTTTCTCGAGGGGCTCGAAGTTGCGTTCATCGTCATCACGATCGGAGGCGCGCAGCACAACGTCGCCTTGGCTGCGGTCGGCGCCGCAGGCGCCGCACTCGTCGTGCTCGCGGCGGGGCTGATCGTGCACCAGCCGCTCAGCCGCGTTCCCGAGAACACCATCAAGTTCGTCGTCGGCGTGATGCTGACCACTTTCGGGGTTTTCTGGGCCGGCGAAGGCGTTGGCGTCGAGTGGCCGGGCGGAGATGTCGCACTGCTCGGCGTTCTCGTCTACGTCGCTGCCGTCAGCCTGCTTCTCGTCGCCGCTACTCGACGCCGTCACGTTCGGTTGCTCCGTGTGGAGGTCGCGGCGTGAAGTACGTCGAATCGTTCCTCCGGTTCTGGTACGACTTCATCGTCGGGGACGACTGGCGGGTTGCCGTCGGTGTCGTCCTTGCCATCGCCGCGACGTTCTTCGCCGTCGACTCGGGACACAACTTGTGGTGGCTGCTGCCTGCGGCCGTCGGCGCGCTCCTCGCGATGACAGTGCTGAGCGAAACGATGCGGCGCGACAACGACAGCTCCGAAGCGTGATGCAACTCGCCAATCGCAGATGAGACATACTGGTTGCGCGCTTGGCGGTGCGCCGACGTCCGGAGGTCCCGCGGTGGACTCTGCAGAGCTCGAACTCCTCACCAAAGACTTGTGCATCGAGGCCGACCCCACGGCTGGTTCGCGATTTCGTAGCGCGGCCGCACAGCTCGATGGACTCGATCTCGACACCGCGGCTCGCCCCCCGGCGGCGACCGAGGCGGCCCGGCTCCTCGTCGGTCTTGCACTTGCCGGCGCGTCGGATGAGCTCGGTGAGCTGCTCGTGCCCGACCCGGCTGTCGCGGAGAACCGCTGGGCGGTGGCCTGCTATCAGATGGGCGACCTCACCCCGGTGTCCATCCGGGACTTCGAGGATCCGGTCGAAGCGGTCGTGATGGTGGCGGCGTGCCCCGACGAGGCACACGTCGCCGCAGAGCTGGTGGCGTCGAACGAGCGCGGGCTGCGCTGGACAGCGGTGTGGCGCACCGAGGACGACGTCTCGTTCCAGCTGCCCACCGCTGATACGGCGGAAGCAGAAGAGGAGACGGACGGCGGCGAGCACAGCGACGAGCTGATCGGCGCGCTCGGTCGGTGGCGCGCGCGCCTGGGTGAGTGGTCCGGACTCGATGGGACGGCGTTGCCCGCCGAGCTGCAACCTGCTCACGCATCCGATCCGACGATGCCGATTCAGTTGCAGTTGCCGGGATTTCCACCGCCTCCTGCGCATGCGAATACGACATCGTCGCGGCTCGAGCCGCCCTCACGACGGGCCGCCGCGCAACTGCACGCGCTCGAAGAGCGGCTGACACACATCGAGTCGTCGGTACACGACATCAGCGCGGGACTTCAGACATTCGTGGAAGACGCCGAGCATCGAGACGACGCTTCATCCGAGGCCGTCGAGCAAGCGATCGACGTTCGCTTTCAGGTTCTGTCGCGGGTCGTGCAGGCCGCGCTCGACCGACTCGGCGCGCAGCTCGTCGACGAGATGAAACACCTCGCGCCGGTCGACAGCGACGACGACGGCTCCAACGTCGTCGACATGCGCGGCTCGTCCGCATAACGAACGCCGAAACGGCAGTACCGGAGCTGGGTGTCGAGCGGGCGCTCAGGTGCTGGTCGTCTTGACGCTGCCCGGGTTGCTGATCGTGATGACGCCGCCCCACGCGCACGTGCATGTGCACGTGGACGTCAGTGCCGGCATGCCGCCGATCTGCGTGAGCATCGCGCCAGGCATCCACGGCCCAGTTACCACAGGCATGCACGGTGCCGGGGTCAGCACACCCATGGCCGCGGACGTCGCCGCCGCGACCGCAGGATTGGACGGCGTCGTGCACATCCCGAAGGGCGGGATGTTCGTGATCGCCACCATGTCCTGCACCGTCGCGGCCGGCTTGCCTTCCACCAGTACGCGGTTGGTCGGCAGGACGTTGAGCGTGGACGGCGCCATACCGAAGCTGCAGGTCAGCGTTGCGGTCGCCGTGACATTCGGTGGCATCGTCGCTGTCCGATCAGGGCGACGGCGTGTTGTTGACGCCTGCGAAGTACGCCGACGCCGTGCACGGGCCGTTGTTGACCGTGGTCTGGCACGCGACCGAGATCGTCAGGTTCTGTCCCGCCGCGGGGTCGACGACGACGGGTGTCACGAAGTGGAAGTCGAGGTCGCGGAAGTTGTTGAGCCCTTCCTCGAACAAGATGTCAGCGCCGCGCTGGACCCGGAACGTGCCCGTGTCACCGGCGGAGTTCTGGAACACGACGTCCGTCACCAGCAGTTGCTTGCCGGCTGGAATCGGAGCGGGCGCCGAAGTTTTGAACCCAGCGCCCGGCATCGCCTCGGGCGGCGACGTCAGCCGGAAGGCGGCGGGCGTCCCTTGGCCGAGCACGCCACCCGAACCGATGGCCCCGGGGACCGTTGTCGTCGGCGTCGTCGTTGCGGTGCCTCCGCCACCGCCGCCCGCCTGGTTGGCACTCTCGGCTGCCTGGCTCGCGCTTCCGGCCGCCTTGGTCGCGGCGTCGTCGGCGGCCTGCTGTGCGGCCTTCGCTTGGTTCGCTGCGTCGGCCGCGGCTGCGACCTGCGGCTTCACCGCGTCCTTCGCGGTCGACTCGATCACGGACTTGAACACCGTCTGCCACAGGATGAAGAGAATGAGCGCAGCCGCAAGCAAGGCGAGCAACAACTTCAGGAGCCACTTCGGAAGAAGTTGCTCCTGCACAACGACGCCGTCGGCATACACCGGGGGGCCCGTGCGATCTTCGTTCAGGACCGCGATCTGGAAGGGCAACGTCTTCGGTTGGCCACGCCAGAACGTTCGCTTCGGGCGAACGGTCACGTTCGCGAATGTCGCCTTGCCTGGCGTGAGGTCCATGACCGTCGGATCGACGATCACTCGGAGGTTCTCCTCTTCCTGCTCGATGAAGAACTGCACCGATCGCGACGTGTTGCCCGCGTTGTCGACCGCCAGCTCGGTCGTGCCTCGCCGCTTGAGCCGAATCGTCCGCGGCACCAGCTCTGCGTTCATCTCGTCGAACGGCAGGACCCGAATCGTGCCCTCGACGACCGCCGAACCCGCCGTGTCTTCACTCGACACGATGCGCACGGCGAAGGCGACCTCGCCGGCCGGCACCGACGATGACCGAGGTGGAGCGAAGGTGATCGTCACCTCTTCCTCGCCGCCGGGGAAGAGGTTCACCTCTGCCGGCTCCGCGGTCGCCCACTCTCCGGCATCACCGACCACGTCGATCATGAACTGATCGACCACCTGGCCGGAATTACGGATCCGATAGCTCCAGGAGACGGACTCGCCGGGTTCGACTTCGTCTGCCTGGGTCACAACTGCTGTCGCCACGCCCATTACTTGCGGAACGTAAAACTCGTCGTTCGGGATGTCCAGCACTCCCGGTCCGCCCAAAAGTGCCGACTGTCACGAAGTTCCCTCTAGGGCAGAGTCGTCCGATGTGGCATGCTGTCGCCGAAACGCGTCGTCCACTTCTGGACGACCAACGGGTGGCAGTAGGAGAGCGGGGTGGACGCACTCTCCCCAAGAGGGCTTGTGAAGGCGGCGCGCGCCGCCGTCGTGATCGCGCTGGTGTCCCTGGCGCCCATTGTCGGGGTTGCGTCGCGGACCGATGCCTTCCCTCCATTCGGATTCGGCGACCTCCAGCGAGTCTCGCTCTCGAATCCGAATTCGCAGCTTCCATCGGGCGCCTCGGAGCCGGCAATCTCGGGCAACGGCCGCTTCGTCGCCTTCACGACAGGTGAGAACAGTCCCGCCGACAGCGACACGAACGGCTCGAACGACGTGTACGTGCGGGACACGATCGCCGGCACCACGACGCTGATCTCCAAGTTCCAGAACACGACCAACGGCGTCGCCGGCGACGACAGCTCACAGGCCACGCTGTCCAACGACGGTCGCTGGGTGGCGTTCAAGTCGCAGAGCAAGCAGTGGGGTGGTCCGCCGTTCACGGCGTCGGGCGTCTTCGTCGTCGACCGTGGAGCGCCTGCGCTCGACGGCAGCTTCCCGGGCCCGCCCGGCGCACCGGGTCTCGTGAGCGTGGATACGACCGGGACCTCCTCGCTCGGCTCCGCCGCTGACTCGCCGACGATCTCCGCCGACGGCAGTCAGATCGCCTTCCACGTCGGTCTCGACGTCTTGCTCCGCGACCGGGACCGAAACCACAACGGTGTCATCGCCGAAAACGCAATGGACCAGACCACGATCGACTTCGGCGTCGCGGGAGCCGTGTCCAGCCAGCCGAAGATCTCCGCGGACGGAAGGCACGTGGTGTTCATCGCGGTGAAGCCTGCGCCGGTCCCCAAGATTGCCGTGCACCCACTGCTTCTCTTGGACCCCGACACGCTGCCGCTCGGCGCACCAATCGCTTTCGTGTATGACCGCTCGGTCGACGGCACGCCCGACCTCGATGCGGCAGGAAACACGCGGCAAACCATCGCGACGTCGACGGCGTTCAACCTGACAGATGGCAACGGCAACCCACTGGCCGATCCTCTCCAGGATTCGGCATCCTCGAGTCCCGACATCTCGGGCGACGGAAGCGTGGTCGTGTATTCGTATTCGCACCAGATGATCCCGCCCACGGCCCCGGGACGCCTGCCGAACGCGACATTCCAGATCATCGCCGTGCACCGCGACGCCAGCGGCAATCCGGTCAACCCCGTCGTCGTCAGCGCCAACAGCGGGAACCCGGCGCAACTCGACACACTCGCCGGAAACGGCGACAGCTCCCTACCGGTCGTGTCCGACGACGGTCGATACGTCAACTTCGCGAGCTCTGCTACGAACCTCGGGCTGAGCAGCCCTCAGGGCGTCAATTGTGCGGGCATCGCCGCCGCGGCCAACCGGTGCGACATCTACGCGGTCGACCTGGCTGCCGCCGACGCCGACCGTGCTCCAGTTCTGACGTCGAAGTCCGCGGACTCGAACGATGCCAACGGAACGGTGGGGGACAAGCGCAGCTACCAGGTGGCCATCTCCGCAACGGGTCAGTTCTCGGCCATCACGTCCGACGCAACGAACTTCGCGCCCTCTGGCGGTGACACCAACAACCAGCCCGATGTCTTTGTGCGCGAGTGGTTGCCGCGCCTGTTCGTCACGTTCTCCCCGCAGCCATTCACCGACACGCCGGTGGGCGCGACGTCCGGCCCGTTCACGGCGACCGTCGACACCAATCAGTTCGGGCCGTGGAGCGCAGCGCAGGTGACGGTCGCGGGTCCAAACACGAGTGACTTCACCGTCAGCCCGGACAGCTGCTCGCATCAGGTCTTCCACATCGGCGAACCGTGCGCGGTGGCAGTGATCTTCCATCCCACCGGGATCGGCCTGCGCGACGCACAGCTGGACATCACGCTGGCCGGACACAAGCTCCCGCACGACTTCGGCCTGATCCAGGGTGTGTCGAGCCTCCCGCCCAGCCCGGGCGTGACCGAGCGAGCCAGCCTTGGGCCGAGCGGCCAGATTCCGGGCTCCTCGTTCGGCGGCGAGATCTCGGCCAACGGCCGCTACGTCGCGTTCCAAACCAACGCGAGTCTGGATCCTCGCGACAACAACGGCACCTCCGACATCTACGTTCGCGATCGATTGCGCGCGACGACGTCACTCGTCTCCATCGCCCCCGGTGCTGCCACCGTCTCGGCGGACAGCAGCTTCTCGTCATCGATCTCCGGTGACGGCCGGTACATCGCGTTCGGCTCGTTCACAGTTGTCGGGACCGACAACTCGACAGTTCCTCCCACGCCACTGAAGGCGGCATCCGTGCTGGTGCTCGACCGCGGCCCCGTGAACGGAAACGGCGACTTCACGGGCACACCGGTACTGCACGTCGTCTCCGCGCAACTCAACAGGGCTGAATGCGACCCCGACATCTCGGGCGACGGCTCACAGGTGACGTACTGGACCTCGACTCCGAACGCGCCGAGTCAGACCGTCTTCTGCAGCGAGAACGATGTGCGCCGTGCCTTCGTCGTGAACGAGGACTCGAACGGCAACGGGGTCCCGTACGAGGGCACTGCAGACACCACGACGACGGAGCTCACACAAGCCGGCTTCTCCGCTCCTCGTATTCCGCGCATCTCTGCTGACGGCAACCATGTCGTGTTCGTGGCGGACATCCCTGTCGACGAGACCGAGTTCCCGGACACCGCCTCCGTCGCGTGGGCCTACGACCGCCAGATCACCGGGTCCGGAGCAAAGGATGGTGCCGGCAACACGCGCTACGTCATGGTCACGAGCAGCGCCTTCACGCCGCAGGTCGCCGGCGACAACCGTTCGAGTCCGTTCGAGAACACCATCACCGACACGCCGGCGGTGAACGGCGACGGAACAGTCGTCGCGTACGACTTCAGGTACATCAACTCGCCAGATCCCGCGACTCCTCAGGTGCTCAACAGCCCCTTCGCGAACAACACGAACCAGATCGTCGTCGTCCGTCGCGACGCCGCCGGCAACATCGCTTCGACGGATGTCGCATCGCAGGCAGGGAGCGGCCCCCCGACGTTCGGCGACGGCGACTCGACGAACCCTGATATCAGCGACGACGGAAGGTACGTCAGCTTCGACACTGATGCGCGCAACCTCCTTCCGCATGACGCAGCCGATTGCGAGGGGCCCTGTTCCGTGGTGGTCGTCGCCGACATCGTGACCCCCAACCATGCCGGCGCGCCGCAAGTGATCGGTCTGTCTGCTGATCCGAACAACTCGACCGGAGGGATGCCGGACAGCGCGCAGTTCGACACATCGGTCTCGGGCGACGGCCGGTTCATCACCTTCACGTCGGTTGCCGACGACCAGTTGCCCTTCGTTCCCGCACCAGGCGGAGCGTTCGTCACACCCGATACGAACAATGGGGAGGACGTCTTCCTGCGCGAGCTCCGCCCTGTTGATTCGGCGATACCGCCGAGCGTCGACTTCGGCGCCGTGCCAGTCGGCAGCTCGTCGGCACTGTCGTCGGTGCAGTTCAGCACCGCGGACTTCGGTCCGGCGCCGATTCTCTCCGCATCCCTGACGGGCGCCAATCCCGGAGATTTCAACATCGTCGGGACGGCGGGATGCCAGCCGAGCCTGCCGGACGTACCTGCAGCGCCAGTGGCTCCTGTTCCCAACTACGCGATCATCCACCTCGACACGCCGTGCGTCGTCTCGCTCGACTTCGCGCCGACTGCCTTCGGCACGCGGACCGCCGTCTTGCGAGTTGTGACCGGCACACCGTTCCCGGCCAACAACCCCGAGGGCCTGCCGATCCCCCCTGGGACACCTCCGTCCCGAATCACGACGGACGTCCCGCTCACGGGGGGCGCCGGCGCGCCCGCGTTCCAGGTGACGCCGGTGCCGCTCGACTTCGGCCTGCAAACGCTCGGGCAGCCGACGCCGGACGCGCCGTTGACGGTCACCAACGCGGGCGGGAATCCGTTCGCCATCTCCTCGGTGACGCTCACCGGCGCAAACCCCGCTGACTTCACGATCACGTCGGATCTGTGCAGCGGCGCCGTGGTGAACCCGCTCGCCACGTGTGTGGTGCGGGTCGCGTTCCACTCGACGGCGCCGGGGAACCGGTCGGCGTTCGTGCAGTTCGTGGACACCGCGGGAGGCTCGCCGCACCTGGCGCCGCTCAGGGGTCGAACGCCAACGCTCATCGCGAATCCCGGCGTCGTTGCGCCAGGACGGACGGTTGACGTCATCGGCCTGGGCTGGCAGCCGGGACAAGCGGTCGCATTGACCACCGTGGACACTCGCGACCCGACGCGCGTGTACCCCGAGTCACGCATCGCCATCGCTGACGCCGCCGGCAACTTCCGGGTGGTGGCGGTGCTGTTCCCGAAGACGAGCCCCGGCTCGAGGTTCGTCGTCGGCACGAGTCTGGCCCCGACGGCCACCGCGCGGGCCCCCCTCTTGGTTGCCTACGCGACGAGCCAGGCCCCCAACTTCCTCACGAGGGGCTGACGGTTTCGGCGGAAGGGGCCAGGAAACACATCAGTACGACAGGGCGAGTGAAATTGAGGTACGCCGGATGAGGAATCGCATTCCCACGTACGTGTACGCAACCGACCCGCTATCCGAGGCCGGCATCGTGTCGAGGTTGCGTCCGCAGCCCGAGGTCGATCTCGTGGCCGAAGACGAGATCGAACGGGCGGTCGTCGGTGTCGTCGTCGCCGACGCCGTCGACGCAGACGTCATACGCGTCATCCGAAGTATCCAGCACCTCGGCTGTTCGCGGGTCGCGATCGTGGTGCCCGACCCGGACGACACCGTGATCCTCACGCTGCTCGAAGCGGGCGTGTGCGGCATCCTCCGTCGCGCCGAAGCATCGGCCACGTCGCTGGTCACCCTCGTCGAATCGGCGGCCCGCGGCGAGGGATCGCTGCCGCCCGACATGCTCGGCCGACTACTACATCAAGTCGGCCAGCTGCAGCGGCAGGTCCTCGCGCCGCGCGGCCTCACGATGACAGGACTCACCGAGCGCGAGATCGACGTGCTCCGCCTCGTTGCCGAAGGCTTCGACACGGAGGAGATCTCCAGGAAGCTCGCCTACTCGCAGCGCACGATCAAGACCGTGATCCACGACGTCACGACGCGCCTCTGCCTGCGCAACCGTACGCATGCGGTGGCGTGGGCCCTGCGCGAAGGCCTGATCTAGCGAAGTCGGCCGGCCATTGTGCATCGACACGTCCATGAGCCGAGTCAGTGCACGATGGTCGGACTCAGGCCAGCTCACGAGCGCCGATCCCGTTGCTACTCATGTCGGGGCGCGCCCGCAAAGCGAGGGCTGCACACGATGCTCGTCCGAGGGTTCAGCCGCCGGGGTGGTGGTGCGCGATCAGCTCGATCCAGGTCACGCTCGACGGTGGCTCTGTGATCCCGCCCTTGGCGAGCGCTTCGCCCAGCCGACCTTCCATGAACCGCTCCTGGTGTTCCGGCGTGTCCCACACCTCCATCACAACAAGGTGACCGCTCTCATCGAGCCCGCCTGAGTGCGACACCAGTCCGGCCGGCCAGTCGCCCTCACCGGTAGCCGGGTCGATGCCCAGCGCGGCGTTCACAGCGCGATATTCCGTCTCGGTAACGCCTTCGAACTCCAAGATCACACCCGCAGCCATGACGCTCCCTGTCTCCTGTGGTCGTTGCGGCGGCACCCTAGCGGCGGCGAGCGCGTAGGTGCAGTTCCAGTGCACGCCCGTCCCGCGCTACTCCCTCGGTCGCTCGCAGCTGCCGCGTGCGAGGCTGTGTGTGTGAGTCGTCGTGGCGTGACTCCTGAGGTCGACGCCCTCGTCGCAACCCTTGACAGTCTGCGAGCTGGCGTTCTCGACAAGCTCCGCGGGCTCAGCGAGGACGACGCTCGTCGCAGCACCGTGTCGTCGGGCACGAATCTCGCCGGGCTGATCCAGCACCTCACCTTCGTTGAGTCAAAGTGGTTCGAACAGATCGTGGTCGGCGGCAAGCCAAGTCGCGGTGCGCGGTCGATGCAGGTGGATCTGGCGGTGTCGCTGTCAACCGTTCGGGCCGAGTACCGCGCTGCGTGCCAGGCCAGCAACGCCATCATCGCCGCACTCGGCGACGCCGGCACACGGATCAATTGCAACGGCAAGAGCCGAGACCTGCGCTGGGCAATTCTGCGGTCATAAATGAGACCGCGCGACACGCCGGCCACGCCGACATCATCCGCGAGCAAATCGACGGCAAGACAGGGCGCTGAACCGCCGGTACCCACCCGCTCGCAAGTGGCGAACCCAGGGCGCGCGGCTACGACGGCGTCCCCCTGCGTCGACAGGGCACCATGGTGTCGTGCGCCGCGTTCGAGCACCCGTCGTGAGGTTGGCAGTGTGCGCGACGTTGGCGATCGGCAGCACCTCGTGCGGCACCGACAACCAGGCCGCGTCTGCAGCGTCGACATTGCAGACCGCCGCGGACGCCACCGCGAAGGCGCACAGCTTCACGTTGTCGGTCGCGGGGGCAGACGTCGTGTACCAGGCCCCGGACCATGTGCAGCAAGTCGAACATGGGCACGCCGTGGCCGCGAGCGCCTCGAACGGTGGCTCCGCCAGCAGTTCCGGTCCGTACGCGCAAACGATCACCAAAATCTTCATCGGTGACCGCTACTACGAAGCCAAAACCGCCAACGGAGATACCCCGGCATTCGCCTCGTCGCAGCGATGCGCGGACGACCAGAACGCAGCCGAAGCCGTACTCCGCCTCCTCCGCGCCATCGCGATCAGCACGGACGTGCAGGCGTCGGGCGACACGTACACCTTCCACATCCCCGACCAAGGCGAAAACGCGCCGACGAGCGGCACGGCAACACTGGCCGGAGGGTTCGTACGAACCCTGAGCTTTGCACCCTCGACACAGACCGTCACCATCGACGCCGTGAACAACGCTCCGCCCGTCACTGCTCCGGCCTTTTCAACGCCGGTGAACGTTTCATGCAGCTGATGAGTTGAACGACCGGAGCGTGTCGTTTCCGCCGCTTCGAGCCGCAACACGTGAGATCTGGGCGCAATGCCCAGCAACTACTTCTCCACGAAGAGCTCGATCTCGGAGAGCGCCACCGGTGGGGGCGGGTCGCCGATCGCCTCGTAGATCGACACGATGTGGATCTCGACCTGCGTGATGCCGTGACCGTCGGAGATGCCGACCTTCTGTTGGTCTGGAGCATCCTTCAGGTCGATGTCCGTCGTCTTCCCCGTGTTGAAGACCAGATGGAGCTTCTGCGCTCGGCTGAACTGGGCGAACGAGTCGCGAGCGCCGTTTTGGATGATGGCCCTGTCGACGTCGACGGTTTGGCCACCGAAGGTGAGAATGAGGACCGGTTCGCCGTTGCCGGCAGGCGCCACCCAGAAGGTGTTGCCCGCGTGATCGATTGCGTTCGTCGCGGGGTTCTCCGGGGTCTGCGTCGTCGCCAAAGCGGCCTCCGGGTTCACCGGCGCGAACTCCTGGGTCGTGAAGTCGTTCCACCTGTCCCTGACGGGCTGGACGAACGTGTCCTGGGTCCAGTTGCGGAACGGTGGGATCAACGCGATCGCAGCCACGATGACGATCGCAGCCAGGGTGACGACCTTGCGCAAGGCGAGCATCGTCTCGCGGCCGACCTTCTTCTTGGCCTTGACGCCAGCCTTTCCCGGACGTTCACCGACGTCGAGGGTCTTCACTTTCTTCTGCGGCCACAGCCGCTTCCACCACGGCCGCTTGACGACTTCCGCGGTGACGAGTGACTCGCCGCAACGACTGCAGAACTTCCGGGCCGGAGGGTTTCCTTCTCCGCAGTCGCCACAGATGAGGTCTCCCGGCTGCAACCGGCGCGTCGGCTTCGTCTTCTGGATCGTCCGCGTCGCCTTGCGCGGTGCAGCCGGCTGCATGGCCTCGGGCTGTGTGGCATCTGGCTTCGTGGGTGCTGTGGCGGCCTCGTCGAGCAGGGGCTCGGTTGCCGGCGGCACCTCGGCATCTGGCAGCGCCGGCGGCGGCTTCTCGACCGGCACGGCCAGCGCGGCCACCGTCGGGGCGTCCCCGGGAGAGGCGGTGCCCGGTGGCTCCGGCGGCCCAGGCGGCGGCCCAACACCGGGCGGCGGACCCGGCGGCGGCCCCATCCCCGGCGGACCCGGCGGCGGCCCCATACCCGGCGGACCCGGCGGCGGCCCCATACCCGGCGGCCCCATACCCGGCGGACCCGGCGGCGGCCCCATACCCGGCGGACCCGGCGGCGGCCCCATACCCGGCGGCCCCATACCCGGCGGACCCGGCGGCGGACCCATACCCGGCGGACCCGGCGGCGGACCCATACCCGGCGGACCCATCCCTGGCGGACCGAACCCGGGCGGCCCGCCGGGGCCACCTGCTCCGGGTGCCGGATCGCGATCGCCAACATCGGCGTACGCCAAGCTCGTGATGCGTTGCAGCAGCGACTTCTTCTTGGGCTCCTCCGCCTCGAGCTCCTCCTCGGTCGGCACGTCGACCTTCGGGGGCACGATCTTCTCGCCGGTGAACTCGAGGAAGCTTCCGCACGAGCCGCAGAACGTGTCCGATGTCCCGATTGTGGAACCCGCACTTGCGGCAGACGATCAACCTCGCAACCACCTCCACCCGATGAACTACGTGCGCCGGCTTCGCCTGAGACGACGATCCGGTCCAGTGTCGCCTCGTTGATCTGCTTCGGGATCGTCGACCACGACCCGTACGGCGAGCCGGGGCGACCGACTCGCCCGGAAGTGTCGCCACCTGGATTTTCCGATGTCGGCGACACGCCCGCTGTCGGCGATCGGCACCTCGCCCGCCGGTGAAGATCTCGACATGGCGGGCCAGGCCCGTGAGCGTCCCTCGCATGCTGGAAGAGCTCCATCGCCGCTGGCGATCGCCTCACGCCGGCGCTGCGACTGGCCAGTTCTCGTCGAGGATCATCCCGACCCAGCTTCCGAGCCAGTCGAGGAAGTCGCTCGGCGCCATCACCGGATCGATGTAGCTCTCGAGGCAGTCGAGCGTCGCCGATCGACCGGCGCGATGACCTCGTCGAGCCCGCGGCACCACTCCATTGTGAACAGGTCCTCCTGGTAGATCGCCGGGCAGCATCTCGCCGATCGACGGGACGCACGCCGGGCATGAGCCTCGACGGCCGGTGCCATTCGCGACGAACCGCCAGCGGGAACGGCGAGCGTGATGCGCGTCACGGAGCCTGCACCCGATCTGGTGGTCGAAGGAGAAGACGAGGCTCGCAGGGTCGAGGTCGATCCGTTGCGTCGCCTCGCCCCGCTCACGCGTCACCGGGTTCGCGCCGAAGAGGCGCACGTCGTTGACGATGTCGACGCCCCGTACTTGCTGGAGGACACCGATAGATCTCGCCCACCTGGAGCGTCGCGGCCCCACGGCCAGCCTTCGCCCTCGGCACCGCCCGAGATGCGGGTTGAGGAAGCCGAACAAGGCCGTGAAGCAGTCGTGCCTCGACCCGGCTCGCGTTGAACCGGGGCGCGGCGACCACGCTTGGCGACGACGGTGACTCCTTGGTACATCGGCGGTTCGATCAGCACCCGCGTGCCGATGAGGCGAGCCTCCTCGAGCCGGTCCGAGACCTTCTCGCGCAACGTCGTCCTCGGAAGCAGGAGCTGCTCGAACTCGATCGACGCCGGGTCGCCGGCGCACGGCCGGGACGATGCAGGACCTTCACCGATCCGGCATCGGGGCCTTCGCCGGCGGTCAGGCACTTCACACGGGCGATCTCGGGCGCAGCCTGCTTCGTCAGCAGCTCGTAGTCCTCGGCCGTGACCGCTCGGCTCCGCGTCCGGAGCACGATCGGACCGCGGGCCTTTCGCCTCCTCGAGCGTCTCGCCCTCGACACCACCCTGGGCGGGCTAGCGGTTGTCGACGCTCGAGATGTACGGGATCGTCGGTACGCAGCACGCGTGATCGTGTGGCGGGCGACGTTGCCGACCGGACCGCCGCCGACGGCGTACGATCGCATCCGCATGTCGGTGCCCTTCGGCGGGAACCCAGCCGTACTGGTCGTAGGTGCCGTCCGGCTTGCCGCATGGCGGGCCCGAGGGTGACCTCGCCGTGTACAGGATCGAACACGAAATGGCGGTCGTCGGGACCGCTGTCGGCGAAGTCCGGAACCTCGCTCCACTCCTGCCAGCCGTCGTCGGAGCTGCTCTCGAGCAGGACCGGGCCGCCGCCGAGCAAGCACCGGGGCGCGCAGGGTCCGGAAGACCTGTCCGGGCGTGCCGTCGGACGTCGCCGACGCGCTTCGTTGCGAACGAGCTCGGCGTGGACGCACTTCGGCCGTCCCGCCGACCGTCGCTGCGCCGAATCCATGGACGATCGGCGACGACGCTGTAGGTCGGCTGGCCCTCGTCGGCCTCGACGATTCGGGCTCGCAGCCAGCCGCCACGCTGCTCGTGGAGCACCGACACCGCGTGGCTGCGCGGCACGTGCACGACGATCTGGCCGTCGCGGTTCAGGCCGCCTGTCTCGTCGTGGTCGACTTCGCACTCGTCCCACGCTCGACCGTTCCATGCCTCCCAGATCAGCGGTGGGTTGTCGGGATCGACGCCGACGCCGTCGATGTGGCAGGTGACCTGCAGCGCGACGGCGTTGCTCGGCACGGCGTCGGTCAAGGCGAGGTACAGGCAGTCGCCTGACTTCGGGCGTGAGTTTGGAACGCGGCGAACTGCGACGCCGAGCTTGACCTGGTCGGTTCGATCGTCCACGCCTGCGGCTCGTCCGCGTCGGGTCGATCGCGTCGGCTCCGCTCGGTCGCGACCGCGTCGAGCTTGCACGGGATGATCAGCAGCTCTTCGACGGATCGCAGAACGACCACCGCCTCGTCGATGTCGGTCCGGACCGTCGACACCTCGGTCCCAGGTTGGATCGGGATGATGTTGACAGCCGGCGTCGCGAGCCAGAACGTGACCGGTACACGCGCCGGCGTCGGCGGCAGCAGCCGGACGCCGATCAGCTCGAGGAACTTGATGTAGAGCCGGTCGGGCACCCGGTTCAGGCGGTAGAGCAGCTGGTCGGTCATGTAGGCGAACGTCTCGATCAGCGTGACGCCGGGATCGGACACGTTGTGGTCGGTCCACTCCGGGCAACGGCTGCTGCACCAGGCGCTTGGCGTCGTCGACGAGGTCCTGGAAACGGCGGTCGTCGAGGTTCGGTGCAGGGAGCATCAGTAGTCGCTTCCGTCGTCGGGGATCGTGTAGAAGGGGAAGACGAGGTTCCGGCGGTCGTTCGTGTCGAGCGGCTGGTACTGGATGTTGATACGAGCAACTTGTCGCCGGCGGCCCCGTCCTTGGTTATGATGTACGTTCTTCACGTCGACGCGCGGCTCCCACCGGAGGATGGAGTTGATGCACCTCGATCTTGAGAGTCGCTGCGATCGAGTCCGTTGTCGGAGCCGCGGAACACCCAGTCCCGCACACGGGAGCCGAACTCCGGCCGCATTGGTCGCTCGCCGGGATAGGTCGCGAGGATCAGGCGCATCGCCTCTTCGAGCTCCTGCTCGCGACGCACGAGGGCGATGCCGCCGCGGCTGTTCGTCCGCAGTGGGAATGCCCATCCAGCGCCGATGAAGTCGTCGTGCACGCGTCCGCTCCCGTCAGTTGCTAGTTCAGCTGGATGGGCTTGCCCTTGACGGTGGCGGGTCCCGTGCCCTCGAAGTTCACCATCGCTCCCTTGAGTTGCAGTTGCTGCTGCGCCTCGATCGAAATCATTGGCGCGCTCAACGTGATCTCGCCCGTTGCCCGGCACGGTCGACTCGATGCGTGATCGCACCCATGTCGTCCATCGTGATCTTGAGCCGCCGGCCACGCCCATTGACCTCGATCTCGATCTTCTTGCCGACCGGCTGCTTCATGTCGAGGTTGATCTTGAGCTTGCCGTCCTTGTCCTCGATGCTCATGCCGGTCTTCTGCTTCGGAATGGCGTCGGTCGGGTCCGGTGTCGGGTCCTCCGTCCAGACCAGCTTGTGACCGTCACGGGAGTAGAAGCCTCGTTCGGCAACCTTGCCCATCGTGACGCTGGGGATCGGGACCTTCTTCGAGTCCTTCGGGTTCGACAGTCCACCGATCGACGTAGGGGCGGCGGATGTCGCCGAACTCGAAGGCGACGAGCACCTCGTCGTCCGGCTCGGGCAGAAGCATCCACCCGCCCTTCTGCCCCATGCCCAGCCTGCATCACGCGGCACCAGTCCGAGACGTAGTTGTCCGCCAGCCACGGGAGGGCGATACGTACTCGCCCCTCAGAGTTCGGGTCGTTGTTGTCGACGCAGATCGCCGGCACGACGCCGTCGATGCGCGGCGGCGCCGCCGCGCCCGCGTTGCTGCGGCCGAGCGACGTCAATCCGAGGATCGATCGCTCCTGCCGCCCGCTGACGATGAAGTGGGTGAGGTAGGACGCGTGCGGGTCGTCCTCGTCGAAGACGTGACGCGCGTTGGTCACGACCCACTTGCCGGAGAAGTAGCCGGGGACGTTGTCGATCTTCACGGTGATGCCCGCCTGCACGAACGGGTTCCCTTCGCAGGTGCCTTCGGCCTCGGCGAAGGTCGACGCGACGTGCTCAGCGACGCTTTTCGCCATGCCGTCGGCCTCGCCCGAGGTGTTCAAGGGCGCGGTCGACGATGGCGTACACGTCGCCGTTGACGGACGTCGGCAGCGCCTCCTTGACGCCCTACTCGATGCTCGCACCCGTTCCCGGGATGAGGACGGGGATGGGGATGTCGGGAATACGAGGCGGGAGGATGAACTTGTCGTAGAGGTCGGATGCGCCGTCGATGTAGTCGAGATCGACCTGTTTCGTGTCGGCGTCCGCCTTTCCGACGATCGCCTCCTTCTGGCTCGGGTCCCACGCCCGGACCATCACCTTCGGGACCTGTCCGCTGGCGGTCACGCGCGGCCGGAAGTGCAGGAGGTTGTCTCCGGCGGTGAGCGTCGGTGGCCCTCCGGGCAGAGGGAAGAGCCCGAGGAACATCGGCGAGTCGCTCGTGCTCTTCGGTTCGCGGAACACGAACGATCCTTGGACGACACCGAAGTCGTAGCCGTTCTCCGCGGCCCTGCACTTGAGGAACTCCCAGTCGGTCTGGTTGAACTGCGCGAGCGCGTCGTGCACGCCGCTCGGTCGAGTCGATCTGCGGTGGGCCCGGTCGGCAGCGCATGTACTTCAACGCCATCTGCTGCGCGATGTCCGAGTCCTTCATGTTCCGGTACACGAACGTGCGCCGTACCCGCTGCATACGGTGCGCCTTCTCGTAGCCACGGATCGTCGTGTAGGTGACGTTGCGATGGATCTCGCACTTCGATGGCCGTGACCTCGCCCTTGATCAGTGCGGGCGCGTCACTGCTGTCGTCCGCGCCGCCCCAGATCTTCACGGACGTGCCGATGTCGATCATGTTGTTGGCCAGCACGCCGCCGTCGTCGAGGAACGTGATCTCGAACATGTCGGGGAGGTGGGCGTGCGTGTCGACGACGACACGTCGAACGTTCGGAGCCACCAGTGGGAGCAGGTCGACCACCGGCGGAGCGCCCATCGGGCCGACCTTGATCTGCGCGCTGACTGCCATCGCGTCTACGTCAACTCGTCAGCGGGCGGCAGCAACACCGACCGCCCGGGACGGACGCGGAACGGGTCGTCGATGCGGTTGGAATCGGCGATGTCACGCCAGGCGCCGGGACGGCCGTAGCTGTCGGTCGCGATGCCGGCGAGGCTCTCGCCCTCCCGCATGACGTGCGCACGGCGGCCGGGCACGCCGCCCGACGTCGGGTTGGTCAGCAAGCTCAGCAACGAGCTCGGCGCTTCGGTGAACCCGCACCTGACCTCGCGCGCGGATCGGGTTGCCGATGGTGTCGAAGCGTAGGTACGAGATGTTGATCGACGTCAACGTCCCCTGCAGCAGGAAGCCGCGGCCGGGGTCACCCCACTGCAGCGTGAGTAGCGGCGGACGAGCAACGATCTGCGTCTTGAACCCGAGCGCTGCAGCTGCCGAGCCAACGACCTTCCCGAGCATGGATCCGCCGCCGGGCTGCGTCCATTGCAGCAACATGTCGCATCGCGCCTTCACGCCTCCACCGAGCGCCGTCATGTCCTCGACCGCGTCGTCGACGCCTGACCCTTCCTCGGTCAGCAGCGCCGTGAAGTTGATGACGGTCGGGTGCGTACCGCGGTACAGGCTCACGTAGCCCGCCGGGGAGGCGGTCGCGCTCGGAACACTCGTGCTGGTGCCTGCCTTCGTCTGAGCCTTGTTGTTGTTGTACGCCTGCTTGGTGATGGTGAACTCGGACGGGTTGAGGTCGAAGGTGACCTCGTCAACCGGCATCATCATGTTGAACATCTTGAGATTGCCGGCGGTCTCAAACATCGAGGAACCCCTCGTGTGCCAGCTCGAGCGTCTCGGTCGCGATGTCGTGACTGCGGGCGTCCAAGCTGGGACCCTTCCACTTCACCGGGTAGACCCCTTTGAGCTTCCAGCTCGTCACCTTCTCGCGATGAGGGTTGAGCAGCGTGATCTCCGCCGTCGCGCCGGCGCCCTTGCCGGCCATCTTGGACAGCCACTGCATCACCGCGGGTGCGCTCTCCTTCGTGATGGCACGGGTGAGCGTGATAGTCGGGTACACGACACGGTTGGGCAGTACAGGCACGTAGTCGTTGTGACCGAGCGGCTTGTACTGCTGCAGCTCGAAGGTCACCGCCAGCCCGTCGCACTTGGCCCAGCCGCCCAGACCGAAGCCGTCGATCGTGACGAGGAACCGCGTCGTGAGCCCGACGTGGTCGGTGGGCGAGATGGAGGTCGATGTGACTGTCATCGTTCAACCTTCCGGTGGGAGGAAGCCTTCGTGCGCGAGCTCGAGTGTCTCCATCGCGACCGTTGCGCCCTGGTTGTCGAAGACGGGGCCGCTCCACGCGACCGGCAGCACGCCGTGCAGGTCCCACTTCACGGCAAGTGAAGTTTCACGCTTGTTGTGCCAGAACGGCCAGCCCTTGATCTGTCCCGTCACCTTCTCGGACTTGAACTGCGTCTTCCGCAACCACTCCATGATCTGCTTCGTGTATTTCAGCGTGGTCACCCTGCCGAGCTTCACGTTCGAGTAAGTCGTGTAGGCCGGTTCGATCCATCGGCGATTGCTTCCGTCGCCGGCGCGGTATTCGGCCATCTCGAACTTCACCGACAGCCCGTCGACCTTCGACCAGAACCCGAGGTCGTGACCGTCGATGGTGACCTCGAAGATCATGCCGGTGATCTCGGGCTCCTTGTCGAGCTGCCCGTTCGGCGCGCCGATGTGCGGCGGGTCGAGTCCGCTCGGAGTCGGCACGCTCCCCACGTTCACATTCATGTCGCTCGGATAGAGCGACTTCTCGAGGTAGGACTGGAACGACATCGGTCAGCAGCTCCTAGCGAAAATCCGTGAGGAAGCCGGATCGCTCGCGGTCGACGATGAGATCGCGACGTAAGCGCGTCTGCAGTCGATCGAACAGCAGTGATGCGAGATCCTCGAGGTCTTGGTCGTCGAGGTGAGCAATCACGTCGGTCGGATCGGTGCCGTCGATCGAGCGTTCGCGCGGCCTTGTTCCCGCTGCCATGAGATCGTGATGCGTTGCCGCAGACTGCGCGCCACCGGCGACGGCTGCAGCCACGCCGGCAACTGCGGGCATCTCATGGGCCTGCACCGCCGGGACGGCGCCGGCGGCCGGCGTCACCGGCGTCGCGGGCGTTGCGGCTGTCGATGTCGTCGCGGGCTGCGCTGGAACCAGATGCCGGCCGAAATGACTGTCGCGGCTGAGATCCTCGTCGTGGTGGCTGAAGACTGTGAGAAGCCCGAGCGCCGCTCCCAAGCCGGCTTCTTGCTTGTCCGGATTCACCAGAACGATGTCCTCGTCGTCTTCCCAGTGCGCTTCGGTGCCGCCCCGTGGCCCCGCGAACGGAGCAGGAGTCGTCCCACTCGTCGGTGTCGTGGGCGGGATCGGTGCGGCAGGCGCCGAAGGTGTGGCCGGCGTGGTCGCGGTTGTCCCCGGCGCGGCCTGCCCGGCATTGGTTGTGCTCTGGCCCGGAACGGCCTGAGCCTTGCGCATGTCCTCCAACAGCTTCGCCTGCCGCTGACGTTCCCGGTCAACGGCGATCATCTCCTGCGTGCGGTCGTAACTCTCGCGGATGCCCATCGTCATGCCGAGCGCGGTGCCGAGGCCCCCCGACACGAGGACGATCTCCTCCTCTTCCTCACCGCCTTGGCTCTGATTGACGTGCTGCAGATGACGGTCGAACTCGTGACTGTCGACGGCCGCGTCAGGGCTACCACCTCGCGATTGCTGGTACGCGAGCGACAGCCGCGCGTCCTCCGCAGCCGGACGACCCGAGTCGCGGATCTGTCCTTGCCAGTCGTGCACGAACCTGAGGTGCCGGTCGTTCTCGGCGCGATCCAGATCCGCCGCAGGCCCAGTGCGACCACGCGCATAGTCGGTGGTCGCTCGCTGGTCGTCTCGTAGCGCGTTCCGAAAGGCCTCGTTTCCCGTCGCATCGGCCGGCGCGCGCCATTCGTCGCTCGAGCCCTGCGGCGGCTGGAAGACGAGCGCGCCGTCCGCGTCCCACTCGGCGGCGCCACGCGCCACGAGCTGCTCGGTCACCGCACGGGTGAAGCCTCCGCTGTCGACTCGTGGGTCGCCCGGGGTAGCGCGCAGCGTGCGGATCGGCGCGACGACCGGCTCCGGGTCGTCGCCCCGCACGAACCGCTCGATCGCGTGCGCCTCCGCCTCGAGTCGCTGGCCCTCGGGGCTCGACGGGCGCGGCAGGCTCGATCCGTAAAGGCGTTGCTGCACGACGTGGGTGAGTTCGTGCGCCAGCACGGCACGCGTCTCCGGTGAGTCGAGCGGGCCTGCCTCCACGGGAAGGAACACTTCGCCTTCGCGCGTGAAAGCGCGGGCGCCGATACGCGACGCGATGTCGGAGACCTCTCGCTCACGCCGGATGGGCACCGCGCCGGGATCACGGCCGAGCGCGCGTGTCACATCAGTGCGCACCTCGTGCGGGACCTCCGCGCGGCGGTAGTGGGCCACCGCGCGGCGGGCTGGCTCGGACTGCACCGGCGGTTGGGGTACCGGCATTTCCTCGACCTGCACAGGCTCGGGCACCGGCGCCTCGACGTCGACGGGCTCGTCGTCGACGCGTACGCGGTTGCCGACGTCGAACGGTCCCGATGGCAGCGGCGCCCCGAGTCCGAGCCGTCGTGATTCGGCCAGCGAGCGTCTGCGGGCCGGTTGCGCCACGTCGACGTCCTCGACGAGCGTTTCATCATCGCCTTCGGTGGCCACGAGGTCAGGTCGAAGTTCTGACAGCTCGCGGCCCGTCCGCTCAGCGAGCAAGGTGCTGAAAATTGGCGGAGGTAGCTCCTCGCCGATCTCGTCGTCGAAGACGTCAGGCTCCACGAACGTATGCGGTTCGGGTTCAGGCTCGGCAAGGACGAGGTCGCCCACGTAGGTCGTGAGGTCGGGACGGTTCGGCGAGCGGCTCACGACAACGGGCCGGCCCAGGGACTCGGGCGGGCCGAATTGCTCCGCGGTCACGGGCTCCGTACCACGCGCCAGCGGCGGTGGCGGCGCGAACGGAGCGTCAGGCAAGGAACGGGCGAGCCCACGCGTAACGCCGCGCGGCGCATCCGAGGACACCTCGCGCAGCGATGCCGTCGGAAGAAGTGGCTGCGTGCCCGCAAGATGCGAGATGAACGATGCGCTGGAGCTGACGACCGGCGCGGCCGCGCCAGTGGCCGATGGCCTCAGCGGCTCGATCTTTTGCCAACCACCGGCATGCGCGACGAGGCGGCGGTGACCGGCGAGGTCGTCGATCGTGACGGGTCGACCCGACGACGCGCCCGGCGCGGGTGCTGCTGCACCGTCTGAACGGTGACGACGAAACGGCCAAGGCATGGTCGGGCCCTGCTCACCTTCCCGCGGCGGACCGCATTGCGTTGATCTCGCCGACGAACCTGCTGCGCACCGCGTGCTCCAAATCGAGAATGTGGTCGAGTGGCCAGTGGAACCAGAACGCGAGGTAACTCACCTCACTCCAGAGACGGTCGTTGCCGACCGTCAGGATCCCCCCGGGGCATCACCGGCGAGATCCACCGTGAACTCGTGCCCGCACGCCGGACAGGCGACAGCAGCCTCGGAGTGACCTTCCTGGTTGACGCGGCGGTACAGATCCTGGAGGAACGACAGGTCGGACGCGTAGAGGCGTTCGATGACCGTGCTGTCGACCGACGGCAGATCGCCGAGGTGCGTGACCGTGCGTTCGAGCAGGAGCACCGTGAGGTACGCGGGATTCGCTCGCACGCGCGGGTCGACCTGCGGCGCGATCTCGTCACGGGCGGTGGCCAGCCTCATGACACCTTCGCGGTGGGTGCGGCCATGCTCGTCCACGTAGCCGCGCGGGAGCACGAACGCGAACTCGGTGCGCAGCGCGGGATCGGTCGCCGACATCATGCGTCAGACGGAGACCCGCTGGATGTGTTCGCAGACGATCGTGACCGTCTCCATGAGGACCTCGGACGCGCCGGCCTTCAACGCGCCGATCTCGATCTTCGCCGGCCACGCCTCGGTCAGGTGGTAGCGCGCCACCGGCTCGCCCTTCGTGTTGAACATCGTCAACGAGCACGACTTGCGTGCGGCAGCCACGTCGCCGAGCACGACGAGCTCGTGCCACGCTGCCATCTCGATGTTCTTGGTCATGCCGCGCTTGAGAGTCACTGTCGGCGGTGTGTTCTTACCCGGCAACTTCTTGAGGGTGTCTCGACTTCGCGTCCGACTGGATGAAGTCGACGACGTCGATGGCGCTCGAGATCCCGGAGAGCTCCGAGAACTGCGCCATGCTGTGGCCGTCGATCGACAACTCGAACCGGGCCGCGGTGAGGGCGTCATAATCCTGACCCTGACCAACTCCTGCTGAAGCCATGTGTCCGCTCCTTCGAAACTTGTCGGGCCTACTCGCTCAGCCCGCTGCCATCGGCGAACTGGGAGATGCGGAAGACGACGAACTCGGCCGGCTTGACCGGCGCGATGCCGATCTCGACTGTCAAGATGCCGAGGTCCCGGTTCTCGGGTGGGTTGTTCTCGGCGTCGCACTTGACGAAGAACGCTTCTTGTGGTGTCTGCCCGAACAGTGCTCCGCTGCGATAGACGGTGCGCAAGAACGCCTCGGTCGTTCTCGTCACCGAATCCCACAGCTTGAAGTCATTGGGCTCGAACACCACCCAGTTCGTTCCGTTGAGGATCGACTCCTCGACGTAGTTGAACAAGCGCCGAACGTTGAGGTAACGCCACTCGGGGTCGGACGACAGCGTTCGCGCTCCCCACACGCGAATGCCCTGACCAGGGAAAGACCGGATGCAGTTGACCGCGAGCGGGTTGAGCTGGTCGTGCTCACCCTTCGTGATGTTCGTCTCGAGCGAGATGACACCGCGGCACACTTCGTTGGCGGGTGCCTTGTGCACGCCGCGCGTGTCGTCGTTCCGCGCCCAGATGCCGGCGATCGTGCCCGCCGGCGGCATGAACACCGGCGCTGGCCTGACAACGGGTCCATGATCTTCATCCACGGCCAGTAGAGAGTGGCGTACTTCGAGTCGTAGCCGGCGTCGTCGACCCGCCATTCCTTGACCTGCTGCGCGTTCATCCCCGGCGGCGGGTCCAGGATCGCGACGCGGTCCGCCATGAGCTCGCAGTGAGCGATCATCGCCAACTGGACCGCCTTGTACTTCTCCATGTCGATCATGCCCTGCTCGGAGCGCGGCAGGCAGATCCGGCACGGCACAGCATCGTGACCTCGTCGACGCTCTCGAGCCCGGCGAACCCGGTGCGGTCGGCGGCGTTGCCGACGTAGTCTTCGGGGCTCACATCGATCGACGCCGCGGACAGCGCTTCGCCGCCGGCCAACGCGAAAGAACCCTTGGGCGGAACCGCCAAGGCGCCGGAGCCCCTGGTCTCCTCGATGGTGATGAGCTTCGACTCCGCCTTCACCTTGGTGACGACGTTGTTCGCCCCCTTGCGCGTCGTCACGTTGTCGAACACTTCCGCTTCACGACCGTTCTGCTTGACGATCAGCTTGAAGTGGTCGTCGCTGGGCTCCGAGGCATCCGCGACCTCGACGCTGAGCTCATCGCCCGCCGAGCCTCCTTCGAGCGCTTCGATGGCGTAGCCCTTCGGCGCGCTGCCTCCATCGCCAGGGGCCGGCATCAACTCGGCGCGCGCGGCCTTGGCGCGGGCACCGTCGCCGTTCGCGCCGACCCGCACGACGTAGGCGGTACCGCCTCCGTTGAGGAAGTACGCGTACAGCGCGTGCGCGAGGTACGAGCCCGGCAGGAACCCACCGAAGTTGGTCGTGAACTGCGTCCAGTTCGTGACCAGCGTCGGTTCGTTCACCGGCCCGCGTTCGGCGAAGCCGACGAACGCGGCCACCGCGGTGCCCACTCCCTGAATCGGCTTGGAGCCTGAGGAGACTTCTTCGACGTAGACGCCTGGCGACAAGTACGTTGGCATGCCCGCTCCTGAAACGCGTGGGTCAACTCAAAGACGAATGGTGCGGTCTCGGACCCCGGTACGGCCTGACAAAGCGGTTGGCCTACGAGACCGATCATGCTGCACGAAAGGGCGACGGACGACGCCCGATCATGCGCCCGCGTGCCTACGCCGCGATCCGCAGCCGCGGTTCACGCTGGGCCGTGTGGTTGACGACGTCGACACCGCACTGGCCGCGCTGTTCTCGGCAGCGAAGGCGAAAGACCAGAAGCTTGCGTGCTCGTTCGACGCGCCGACGCCGGACTGGTCGGCCACGGTCAAGTCACCGACGCTCAACCTGTTCCTCGTCCAGATCAACGAGAACCTCGACGCTCGTCCCGGCGCGTGGGTCGACGTGCGCGACGACGACGGCCAGACCATCGGCCGTCAACCGCCGCTTCGCCGGTACGACTTGCGTTATCTCCTCAGCGTGTGGGGCGGCGGACCACCGGTCGAGCACCGGATGCTCGGTGCCGTGCTGACGCTCGTGCCGGCGTACGACACGATTCCGGCGGAGCTGCTGTCCGGGTCACTGGCCGAGCGCGGACTGCCTGTTCGTCTTCGCATCGCGCAGGACGACCTCGGCGTCGGTGTGACGGACGTCTGGTCGCTGCTCGGCCAGCAGGTACGGGCGTCGCTCACGCTCGTGGTGACCGCGCCATTGCTGCCAATGCTCGTCACCGACCTCGCCCCACCGGCCGACTCGCTCGACATCGGCCTCGCTGGTGTCCGCCCGCGCAAAGCACGTGCACCGGCACCCGACCTCTCCGACGTCGAACCCGTGGAGGCGCGTGTGTCGCCCGAAGAGGGCACGCGGCAGTGGACCAAGTACCGCGTCCGCGAGCGCATCGACGACTGACTTTTCCGCGATCCGAATGGTGGTGCGGCAAGCGGACGTGGAGTGCCGAGATCAACGGCCCCGGGCGCTCGACTTCGCTCGCTTGCGATAGATCGACACGTGACGGCTGCTCAGCGGCGTGAACGTCTGATAGTCCCACGATGCGTAACGAGCATCGAGCTCGAGCGACGCCGCGCTCGCAAGCGCGTCGACTCGCTCGACAGCAAGGGGATGCATCCGCCACGGTCGGCGGCGCACGCCTGATGAAGTGACCTCCATGTGCTCGCCCACGAGCAGCTCCTCGTCGGGCCACCACTCGTACACCTTCAGGACGGCGCCCTCTGCGGTCACCATGTCGATCTCGTACTGGCGCGTCCCGATTGCAGGTGGAACTCCCGGAACGTACAACTCCAGGACCACTCGACCGTTGTCCGCCAAGACGTCGCTCGCGCGCTCGAGGCAGGCCCCTTGCGCCTCATCTGTCGGCAGACAGAACAGCGTGTTGAATGCCGCGAACACCACGCCGAACGGCGGCGCCGTCTCGGGAAGGTCGAACCCTTCCATCTCGCCGACCACGGTGCGCACCGAGTCGCCGCCGGGCTTTTCGGCGAGTCGATCGAGCATCGACTGCGAGGCATCGACGCCCCAGACGTCGAGTCCGCGCAACGCCAGCGCGCACGCAACCCGCCCGGTGCCGACACCGAGCTCGAGCACGGGCTGACCCTCCGTCAACCTCGCCACCAGGTCGACCGTCGGGCCGGTGTCGGCCGCGAGCGAGTACCACGTGTCGTAGATGTCGGCGAAGGCCTCGCCGTATCCGTCGCTCGGGAAGTCGGCGATCAGGTCAGGTACACGAGGACGTGGTTGCCCTCGTTCGTGATGGCCGCGTTCACCACTGTCGTGCCAGTCCAATGCGGGTTCTCCAGGCGGATCTGCCCGAACGTCTTGACCAGGAGCTTGAACGAGAACTCGATGTCGCCTGGGCCTACGGGATCGAGGCGACCGTGCACGTGCATGGGCGCCCACGGGTTCTCCGCGGTTCCTCCGGCGATGTCCCGCTCCCACCCCATGGTGAGATGTTGCAGTCGTTGTCGTTGCTCACAAAGCCCGTCGCCGCGACGGCGAGGTTGTTGTCCCCGTAGCCACCGTGACCGTGGAACTTGATGACGTCCCACTGCACGGACTGGCTGGCATGCGCGAACTGCTGCGGCGGGAACTCCTTCGGATGGTGCACGTCATACCGACTGACGTTCACCCCCGAAGAGCCAGTCGCCGTACCGACGGTCGCCTGCACCGCCCCGGGAATGGCCGCCCCAGCTGCTATCGCGGCGATGGCGATCTCCCCAGGCTCAGGCATACAGCACCTCCTGACGCCGCGAACCGACGCAACGTCCGGAAGCGAACCTAAGTGTCGAACGTGATCTCGTGTCCGAGCGCGTGGACGTCGTTTGGGGCAATGGGCGGTGCCCGCTCGGGCAGCCAGGCGGCCCTCAAAGTTGCGTGCCCGATGAGGAGACAGGGAGAAGGCGGACCCCACCCGGTCCGCCCTCCCCGTCCGCCCGATCTCCAGCGTGCGAAGTGCGCAGGAACTGTGGGAGTTACGGCGTCTGGGCCGCCTCGACGTTCAGGTCGATCGTCGTTCCTTGCGTCACGCCGTGGCTCGTCTGCGCGTCGTACCCGGTGCTCGCCGAGTTGAGCGCGGCGACGGCGTCGTTGAACACCCGCTGCACGTCGGGCACCGACTGACCGACGAGCACATGGTCCACGTTCGCGAGATACGACGTCACAAGGTCGAAGTGGCCTTGTTCGTGCGCATCGAGCGCGCGCCAGAAGCGGTCCCACTCGTCTCGCACCGGCTGGCTCGCATTCGAGTAGCCGTGCCACCGCGGCATCGTCTTGCGCTGTGCGACGGTGACCGTGACGGATGACACGACCCCGTTCTGGCTCTCGTACGAGTACTGGGGCCACCACTCCGCCTTGCCCGCTTCGGCCATGGACGAGATGACGGTGGCCGCCTCGGTCAACGTGTGTCCTGGCACGTCGTACAGGTGAACCTCCGGGCTGTGGATTTGGACCGTCACTGACAGACCCCACTGTCGCGGTTGATCTCCTCGAGAATCTTGTCGAGCCCGTCGATCTTTCCCTCCAGCTCGTTCGCCGAAGCATGGCCGAGCGCGCTGACCGCCTGCGAGAACGAGTAGACGAGCTCCGCCATCTGACAGCGCTGCTGAGCCGCGCGCTTCGTGAGGGCGAGGATGAAGTTGTCGACCCACACGATGTTCGGCGTGTTCATCTGGTTGAGCATCAGGTTGCCGCCCGCGTCCGCCGGGAAGATGATGCCGCCGTGCTTGCGGTACTGGCTCGCCGCGTTCAGGTCGCCCGTCACCCAGTCCCGGCGGAACGTGTAGTTCATGCCGTTCGCCAGTCGGATGGTGACCGGGTCGCTCATGATCCCTGCGAAACCCCAGGGATCAGAGGGCTTGAACTCGACGATCGAGTAGACGTTGTCGACGTAGTCCGCCCGGTAGGGCTGGCCCCACCAGTGGGCGAGACCGTATGGCGAGATCGTCGTGCAGACGTTCGCGTCGTCGTCGAGCAGCGGAACGGTCGCCTGGGTCTGCTGCTGCTGTTGGTGCTGCGGCTGGGGCTGAGGCGGAACCATGTCGTCGGGGAGCCGCCCGGCCCTCACGTGGAACTCGCCACGGTTGGCGTCGTCGCGCCCGTGACGTTCGGATAGGGGCCTCGGTCCGGGGGGCATCTCGTGTCTCCTGTGGGTTGGTTGCTCGCGGGTCCGTGACACACTTGGGTCTGCCAGAACCTCTCACCTGGTACGGCGTGACATCGCTGTGACGTTCCATGGCACGCACCCCCACCCCCCTCGCAGGTCCGGTTCCGCTCCTCGGGCGGATGCAGGAGTTGCGCGCCATCGAGGGGATGATGAACGCCGTCGAAGCCGGCTTGGGCGGCTTGGTGGCGTTCCGCGGCGAGGGCGGGATCGGGAAGACTCGCCTCGCCGAAGAAGTGACGACACGTGCCGCCGCCCGCGGCTGGTCGACGGCTTGGGGATCGGGTTGGCCGGACGGCGGCGCACCGCCGATGTGGCCGTGGCAGGAGATCCTGGGACAGCTACGTCGTAGCGATGCCGCGCGGCTTCTCGACGATCACGGTGCGGCGGACCCGCTCGAACCTGAGAGATTCACGCGCTTCCGCGCGGTCACCGCCGCGCTAGCCGACGCGGCGAACGAGCGGCCGGTCTTGGTGGTGCTGGATGACGCGCACGCGACCGATTCGGGAGCTCTACTCCTCGCGCGCTTCGCCGTACGTTCACTCCGAGCGGTTCCGGCACTACTCGTCGTTACGTGCCGTCCGCTGCTCGATGTGCCGGAGGACATGCGGGAGAGCCTCGCCAACCTGCTCGACGAGGGCACGTGCGTCGACCTCGGAGCGCTCGATGTCGACGCGATCGCCGCGCTGCTCGACTGGGCCGGCTCCGAGCGGACGCGGGCCGACGAACTCCTCGAACTGACCGGCGGGAATCCGCTGCTCGCGCTCGAACTGCTCACCCACGCCGGCGCCGCCCATCCGGCGACCCTGGGCGCGATGCCCGGACGTCTCGGTCGGTTCTTGTCGTCGCGGCTCGCGACCTTCTCTCCTCGGGACGAGCTGGTGCTCGCCGCGGGTGCCTTGCTCGGGCCCGGCATTGGCGACGAGCTCGTCGCGGCGATCGCCCTCGTCACACCGGACGAGACGGAGGCGGTCCGCCGGCGAGGCATCGACGCGGGGTTACTACGTCGCACAGACCACGGCTTCGTCTTCTCGCACGGGCTTCTTCGCGACACGCTGCTGGACTCGATACCGCGCGAACAGTTGACGCTCCTCCATCGCCGGGCTGCCGATTCGCTGGAAGCACTCACGTCACCGCTCACGATCGATCGCCTCACTCGTGTTGCGCACCACCGTGTGTCCGCCGCGGGCCCGATGGGCACGCCTGACGACGAGGCCATTGCCGCTGCAGTCGACGCGACAAGAGCGGCCGCCAAGGCGGTCTCACATCACTTCGCATACGAGTCTGCGGCCGAGCTGCTCGCGTCTGCGCAACGACTGCATTCTCGAGCTGACAGGCCGGCGCCGGCTCGATTGCTGCTCGAGCTCGCGCAAGCGCAGCTGGCCAGCGGCCGTCTGACGCACGCACGCACCGCGTTCGCTCAGGCGCTTCACACTGCGGACGCGGAAGCCGATGCCGAGGTCTACGCCGAGGCTGCCATCGGCCTAGGCGGCATCTGGGTGTTCGAGCACCGCGACCCGGACTCGGTCGCCGCCTTTCACGGCGCGTTACGAACCGCGCTCCGCAATGTTTCGGAGTCGCGGCCTGATCTCGCGGTACGCATTCGAGCGCGACTTGCCGCAGAGGCGCTCTACCTCGGCAAACCTGCCCTCGACGGTGTCCTCGAGGCCGTCGACGACGCTCGATCGCTCGGCGAGCCGACCGCGCTCTCCGAGGCGCTGTCGCTGCTGCACCACACCATTCTCGGGCCCGAGTTCACGGAGGAGCGCACGCCGATCGCAAACGAGCTCATCGCCACAGCATCTGCGAACGGTGACGCGGTCCTCACGTTGATGGGCGTGCTGTGGCACACCGTCGACGAGTTCCTGCTGGGCGCGCCGACGGCGGAGCGCGCGCTCACGGAGCTTCGTCAGCGGGCCGACGGACTCGGCGTTCGCGCTGTGCTCTACGTCGTCGCGCTCATCGACACGATGTTGCTGATACGCGCCGGAAGGCTCGAGGACGCGGAGGCGGCATCAACGCGTTGCGTCAGCCTTGGCGTGGAAGTCGGCGACGCCGATGCGCCCGGGTACTTCGGTGCCCAGCTCCTCGCGATGCGCTGGCTCCAGGGACGCGCCGGCGAGATCCTTCCCATGGCACGCGAAGTGGCCGCGTCCCCCGCCATCGTCGCCCTCGACCGCGCCTACCCGGCGTCCGTCGCGGCGCTGGCCGCGAACGTGGGTCCGGCCCACGCGGAAGAGGCCAGGCGAGTGCTCGACAAGCTCCTCAAGGAGGGATTGGACACGATTCCGCCGTCGAGCACCTGGCTGCTGGCGATGTTCGCCGTCATCGAGGCCGCGGCACGGCTCGACGAACCCGAGTCCGCCGCTGTCGTGTACGACCTGGTGCTGCCGTACGCCGGCCTGCCGACGATGGCGTCGCTCGCCGTCGTGTGCCTGGGGTCCACCGAACGCACGCTCGGATTGGCGGCGCGGACGATCGGCCGTCTCGACGATGCAGTTGCGCATCTCGAGCGGGCCATCGAGGCGGACAGGCAACTCGGCAACCGACCGATGCTCGCGATCACGCGAGCCGATCTCGGACTGACCTTGCTACGACGGGACGCGGCCGGCGACCGCGTTCGCGCACAGGAGCTACTCACGTCAGCGATCGAGGCGTTGGACACGATGGGCTTGTCTGGTCGGGCGGCCGTCGTCGAAGCCGACATCGCCGCGTTCGGCGACTCGTCGACCACGGCGAAGCCGTCGATGTGCTTCATCGACGGCTCGTGGGAGATGCACGCGAACGGCGAGCGTGTGGTCGCCCCTGACTCGGCCGGCATGCGCCATCTCGCGCGCCTCCTGGCGGCACCGCATCGGGACATCGCCGCCGCCGAGCTCGCCGGCACGGTGGTCGACGCCTCGCGTCAAGACGTCTTGGACAGAGAAGCGCTCGCCAGTTACGGCCGTCGCATCGAAGAGCTGCGCCGCGAGCTCGACGAAGCCGACGCTGACGCCGACATCGAACGCTCCGGTCGTCTGCGCATCGAGCTCGATCAGCTCGTCGAACACGTCGAGGCGTCGATGGGTCTCGGCACTCGGTCGCGCACGTTCGTCGACTCGAGCGAACGCGCTCGGACCGCCGTGCAGAAAGCGATCCGCCGCGCCATCGACCGGGTCAAGCTGCCCGCGCCGCGACTCGGCGACATGCTGTCACGCTCCATCCGGACCGGCTCGTCGTGTCGGTACGAACCGGACGACGACCGCGGTGACTGGCTGGTGGTCGGTCCGAGCAGCTGAACATCACGGCGTGAGCCGGTTCACGTCACGTGGGAACAGCGTCACCTCGCGGACGTTCGCGGCGCGGGTCAGTCGCGCCGTCCAGCGTTCGAGACCGATCGCGAAGCCGCCGTGTGGCGGCATGCCGTGACGAAAGGCCTCGAGGTAGCCCTCGTACGGTTGCAGATCCGTTCCTTCGAGCGCCGCGACGTAGTCGGCGTACCGATGGAGTCGTTGACCGCCCGTGACCAACTCGAGGCCCCGGAACAGGAGGTCGAAGCTGTACGAGGCGGCAGGGCGAGCCGCGTCCGGGTGCGTGTAGAAGGGTCGCTTGGCCATCGGATAGCCGGTCACGAACACGAACTCCGAGCCGTGCTCGCGTACAGCCCATTCGCCGAGCCAGCGTTCGTGGCCCGGAGCGAGGTCGGGTTCGCCGAGCACTCGCTCCCCGGTTGCGGCCTCGATGAGATGTTGGGCAGCTTCGAAGTCGATGGACGGGATCTCGCGCGGGACAGGCGGCAGGTCGACGCGGAGCAGCGAGACGTCCTCGCTGGCACGGTTCGCGATCGCCTCGATCATGCCGGCGACGACGTCGCGCAACACGACCATCACATCTCTGTGGTCGTTGATGAAGCCCATCTCGGCGTCGAGCGAAACGTATTCGGCGAGATGGCGGGCCGTGTCGTGGGGTTCGGCTCGAAACACCGGCGCGACTTCGTAGACGCGCTCGAACACGCCGACCATCACCTGCTTGAAGAACTGCGGACTCTGCGCCAGGTATGCGGTGCGGCCGAACCAGTCGATAGGAAACACGTTGGCGCCGCTCTCGGTCGCCGATTGGACGACCTTCGGCGTGTAGATCTCCGTGAAGTGCCGTTCGTCGAGTGTCGAACGGAAGCCGTGTACCGAGGCGGCTGCAAGCGCGGCCGCTGCACGCCGGCGGGGGTGCCGCAGCGCGACCGCCGCGTGATCCAACAGCGTGGGGAGCTGTGCCGGAAGATCGCGGCGCCGCAGCTCGAAGGGAGGCGCGCTCTCGGGCTGTGACAACACCTTGAGCTGGGGTTCGTGCACTTCGACACCTGCAGGCGCCTGGTCGCTTGCTACTGCCACACCGGTGACCTCGATCACGGTTTCGGGAAGGAGTGCGCCGATCTGGCGACGATCGTCCTCGGACGAGACGACGAGTTGTGCGATGCCGGCGCGATCGCGCAGCAGCAGGAACGTGACTTGAGCGAGCTGGCGCTGATGATGCAGCCAACCAGCGAGCCGCACCCGTTGGCCGACATGTTGCCCGAGCTCGCTGGTCCAGATCCGTTCCACCCCGGAAACCTGCCACGCGTACGTGTCGCGTCGCGAAACTCAGCCGCGATTCATGGTTGCGATCACGTACTCGCTGGTAACGCGGAAGGCGTTCGGGTCTTCGTTGGCGGCGGCGAACACGCGCAAGGCCTCGGCTTGCAGCGTCTCGAGGGTGGTTGTGTCGAGCAGCCGGGCAGCTTCGACCCACCCGGGGTGATTCCGGAACTCGGTCGCGGCGTATGCCGCAGCGGACGAAGCGACGAACGGCAATGGGGCGTCTGAGACGGAAACCGCGAAGCCGTAGGGCTCGAACAGCTCACGCAGGGCGGACGGGTCGTGCCAGGCGAACGGCGCTTGTCCCGGCGTAAGCGCACCCTTCATCCGACCAACCGCTTGACTGCGCAAGCGCGCGACATCTGCGATTGCGCCCTGCGGTCGCCAGGCCGACAGCACCACGCGGCTCGTCGGGCTGGCCACTCGCGCAATCTCCGCGGCGGCGGCGTGGCCGTCGGGAGCGAAGATCACGCCGAAGACGGAGACGATTGCATCGGCTGCTGCGTCGGCGAGGGGCATCGCCTCGGCGACACCTTCGAGGAACGTTGCATCGAGCGAGCGTTCAGTCGCGCGCAAGGCCGCCACCTCGAGAAGTCGGTTCGCCGGATCGATTCCGATTACACGCGCTCCTCGGCGTGGTCGCGAGCAACGCGGCGTTGCCGTCGCCGCAGCCGAGATCGACGACCGTCTCACCTCGCATCGGCGACGCCGCGTCCACGACGCGCTCGGCGGCTGCCAACACCGCCGGGCCTATCCGTTCGTAGTGGCCGTCGCTCCAATCCATGGTCGACCGAGACTACGAGAACCTTTCGGAGCGTCCCCGCCTCCGACTATGAATGGCAGCCCCACATCGCACGAACGGGTGGAGAGCGCAATGGCCAAGAAGGCGACGACCGTCGACGAACGAACCGTGACGAAGGACGAGTCGAAGCAGGTCGATCGTGCGAACAGTTCCGGCAAGCAGCCGGTGGTGTTCGTGCACGGCCTGTGGTTGCTCCCGAGTAGCTGGGACCGGTGGGCGAAGTTGGTCGAAGGTGGCGATTACTGCGCGGTCCGTCCTGGCTGGCCCGACGATCCGGACACGGTCGAGGAGGCGAAGGCCCATCCGGAGGTCTTCGCCCGCAAGTCCATCGGCCAGATCGCGGACCACTTCGAGGCGGTGATCCTCAAGCTCGAACGCAAACCCGCGGTGATCGGCCACAGCTTCGGCGGGCTGCTGACGGAGATCCTGGCCGGTCGTGGGCTCGCGGCCGTCTCCGTGGCCATCTCGCCGGCACCGTTCCGGGGCGTGTTGCCGCTTCCGATCTCCGCGCTGCGATCGGGATCGCCCGTGTTGAAGAACCCCGCGAACCGCCATCGAGCCGTGCCGCTCACGTACGAGCAGTTTCACTACGGGTTCGCCAACGCCCTCGACGAAGACGAGGCGAAGTCGCTGTACGAGAAGTTCGCGGTCCCGGGCGCCGGCGAGCCGATCTTCCAGGCTGCGGCAGCGAACCTCAATCCCTGGACGGAGGCGAAGGTGGACAGCAAGAACCCCGATCGAGGTCCGCTGCTGATCATCTCCGGCGACCTCGACCACACCGTGCCGCCCGCGATCGCCAAGGCCTCCTACAAGAGGGAACAGCGGAACCCGGGACAGACGGAGCTCGCGGAGATCCCCGGCCGCGGACACTCACTCACGATCGACCGCGGCTGGCGCGAGGTCGCTGACACCGCGCTCGGGTTCATCAAGCGCTACGTCTGAGAACGCCAGGGTGCGGATTGTCCTCAGTCGGATGCGGGCAACGGCTTCGCGCCCTTGACCACGAGAGCAGCATCACCGATGGAGAGAGACCCGGCCCCGGCCTTCGTGCAGAGCACCTCGATCGACTCGTCGTCGTTGACATAGCGCTTGCCGACCAACGATCCGCCGTCGAAGGGTGCTGCGACGTCGGAGCGCTCTGGGTTCTCGGCAGCCACGTCGACCATCGGCTGACCGCCGCAGCGCAAATCGGTCGGCTCCGAGGGCCCGCGGACGATCACGACCTCCGTCGTGCAAGTCACCGACCGCAACCGTGTGCCGGGCTTGGTCACCACTGGCATTCGTCACACCTCCACGACGTCGTCTCTGGACATTCTGGCAAGCGCAGACTGCCCGACCGCGCCGCCGTACTCGAACTCCGGATCGCCGTGGTCGCTATGGCGACCACGGCGCACCAACATTCCGGATCCGTCGCGCCAGAGCCGGGACCCAGTGTCCGCGGTAACGGCGTTGAAGCTCCGGAATCATCCAGTCGTCGCTCGACACTCGGGCCCGGCAGCGTCGAGCACCACATGTACACGACATTTCGAACCCAGGGGCGCCGGAGTTGGTCCCGTAGTCGATGGTGAGCTCCTCACCGGCTGGGATGTCGCGACGCGCTCGCAGGTCGTAGGCGCCGTCGTGCCACACGCTCGGATCGCAACTGTGGTTCGCGAAATGGGCGACTGTGCCGCTCGGCAGCACCAGGTGCGCGTCGTCGAACACCGTGGTGGAGTCGATGTAGGGATGGTGTTCTGACGCGTCGGCTTCGGCGATCAGGGCGTCGAGCTCGGCGGTCGACACGAGCCGGCCACCGAGCCGGAGAACGAGCTCGCCCTTGCTCAGGTCGGTGGTCGCGAACAGACCGTCACCGGCGATACGTGAGGGTCGGACGACGAGCGCTGGATGCGCCCACACGTCGATGGGAGGCCTGGGGTCCATGGGCGTCGTAAGTTCATCGCATGTCGATCGCCATCACCGATGACCACCGTAGGCTCGCCGACACCGCATCCGACTTCCTGCTGAAACGAGATGCACGAGGAGCAGCCCGTGCCCTGCTCGAGGCACAGACCGAGGGTCGGCCCGCCTTCTGGGACGATCTCGCCGACCTCGGCTGGCTCGGGCTGCACATCAGTGAGGCGTATGGCGGATCCGGGTTCGGGCTACCTGAGCTCGTGATCGTGGTCGAGGAGCTGGGCCGTGCGGTCGCGCCCGGCCCCTTCGTGCCGACGGTGATCGCGAGCGCGGTCATCGTGGCCGCGGCACCCGACGAAGTCCGGTCACGGCTTCTGCCACGGCTCGCCTCGGGATCGGCCACCGGCGCGGTGGCACTCGCCGGCGACGTGCACATGGACGCAGGCAAGGCGTCGGGACCAGCGGGCGTGGTCCTCGGCGGCGGACTCGCCGACATCCTGCTCGTCGCCGCCGGCGATGACGTCGCCATCGTGGACCGTTCCACGGGCGGCGTCGCCGTCGAGACACCGCCGAACCTCGATCCGACCCGCAGAGCAGCACGAGTGACGTTGAGCGAAGCGACCGCGGAAGTCATTCCAGGCGCCCGGCAAGTACTGGTCGACCTCGCGGCACGATCCTCGCTGCAGAGGCGGTCGGCGTTGCCCGCGAATGCACCGCGCTGGCGAGCGACTACGCCAAGGTGCGCGAGCAGTTCGGACGGCCGATCGCCATGTTCCAAGCGGTCAAGCATCACTGCGCCAACATGCTCGTGGCGACCGAGCTTGCGACTGCGGCCGTGTGGGATGCCGCGGCGCTGCGGCATCAGGCGGCGATCAACTGTCACTCACTGCGGCGATGGCCGCGACCCTGGCGATGCCGGCAGCCGACCTGTGCGCACAGCTCAACCTCCAGGTGCACGGCGGCATCGGCTACACCTGGGAGCACGACACGCATCTCTACTTGAGGCGCGCGACCGCCCTCGAATCCGTCGTCGATGCCGAGCAGGCGGCGAAGGACGTCACCGACCTGTACAGGCGGGGCGTACGCCGTCCTCGCTCCGTCGACCTGCCACCGGACGCCGAGGCCATCCGCGAGTCGGTGCGCGAGTTCGTCGGATCGGTGCGCGACCTCGATGACGGGAGCAGGCGCAAGGCGATGATCGAGTCCGGGTACGTGATGCCGCACTGGCCCGAGCCGTGGGGCCTCGATGCGGGCGCCGTCGAGCAACTCGTGATCGAGCAGGAGTTCGCGGCCGCGGGCATCAGACGCCCTGCGTACGGCATCACCGGTTGGGTGATCCTCACGCTCATCCAGCATGCGACCGACGACCAGGTCGCACGGTGGGTGCGTCCAGCCCTGAACCAGGAGGTGATCTGGTGCCAGCTCTTCAGCGAACCCGACGCCGGGTCCGACGCGGCCGGGGTCAAGACGAGGGGCACGCGGGTCGACGGCGGCTGGCTCGTCAACGGTCAGAAGGTCTGGACGAGCGGTGCGCACGTGAGCAGCTTTGGCTTCGCCACGGTTCGAACGAACCCGGATGCGCCGAAACACGCGGGCATCACGACCATGGTGATCGACATGCACGCCGATGGTGTCGAGGTGCGACCGCTGAAGATGCCGACGGGCAACTCCGAATTCAACGAGGTCTTCTTCAACGACGTGTTCGTGCCTGACGACGACGTCGTCGGACCGGTGGACGGCGGCTGGACGGTCGCGCGAGCAACGCTCGGCAACGAGAGCGTGAGCATCGGTGGCGGTCAGGGCGGCATGGCGATGCAGCCCGACGCGTTGCTCCGACCATTCGATGCGCATCCCGAGCGCCTGCCGGGGGGCGGGGGGCGCATCGGTCACTACATCTCGAATTCACAGGCGGTCGACGTGCTGAATCTGCGCAGCGCGCACCGGGCCGTCGCCGGCGGCGGTCCGGGCCCCGAAGGCAACGTGACCAAGCTCGTGTTGTCGGAGAACGGTCACGAGGCCGCCGCCATGCTCGCCGCCGTCACCGGACCGGAGGGAGCCTTCCTCGATGGGGCCGGTGCGACCAGTGGGATGCTCGTCTTGATGCATCGCGCCATGTCGATCGCCGGTGGCACCTCCGAGATCAAGCGCAACCAGATCGGGGAGCGCATCCTCGGTCTCCCGCGCGATCCGCTGATCAAGTAGCCGCCTTCCGCGGATTTTCGGCTCTTGTGGGACGCCGCGGCGTCGTAGCGTCGCGCGCCGGATGAAGCTTCCGCTCGACCTGATCTGCATCCGTCACGTCACCGGGATGTCGGCGGTCCTGCTGCCGATGCTCGATGCCACGACGCCGGACTGGGATGCGTTCGACGCGCACGTCGTGCGCACCGTTGCAGCCGGCCTGATCCCCGCGGTGAACATGGACACGGGGTACGCCCACCTGCTCGACGCGGCGAGGAAGCAGATCGTGCTCGACCGGACGGCGGCGATTGCCGGTGGTGACTTCGTCGCTGGAGCGTTGCGTCTCGACGAAGCGGTCGACATCCGCGGTCGGGGTGCCACGCCGGTCATCGTGCCGAGCGAGTCCACTTCGGGGCATGACGTGGTCGCGTCCTACCGGGCCATGTCGACCGCGGTGGATCGCTTCATCGGGTTCGAGCTGAGTCCGCTGTTCCACCCTGCCGGACGCATCTGGGATCCCGCGACATACAAGGAAGTGCTGCAGATCGAAGCCTGCATAGGCGCGAAGCATTCCTCTCTCGAGCGCGAGCCGGAGTGGTCTCGGCTGCGAATGCGAAACGCCGAACGGCCCGACTTTCTCGTGCTGACCGGCAATGACCTCGCCATCGACATGGTGATGTACGGGAGCGACTACTTGCTCGGGCTCTCGACGTTCGCACCGGACCTCTTCGCGAAGCGCGATCAGATGTGGGAAGCGAGTGATCCGCAGTTCTACGTGCTCAACGATGCGCTCCAGCATCTCGGCAACGTCGCGTTTCGGCCGCCTGTCCCTGCATACCGGCATTCGGCGGCGCTGTTCTTGCGCCTGCGTGGCTGGACCACGAGCGATGCCACACCGGCCGGCGTCCCCCGCCGCCCGTTCTGGGAACAGGCGCTGCTGTCGGAGTGCGGCGAACGGCTGGGACTCTGGTGACGGCTCGACGCCTTCCGCAGGTCAAGCGACTCGACAGCGCCGAGCGCTTCCTGGCACGCCTCGACGAGCTCGGCATCTCGCTGCCGTTTACCGATCCACCCGCGGTCGACGTCCTCGCCCGGCCGATCGAGTTCGCGGGCCGGCGCGCTCCGAACCGGTTCGCGATCCTGCCGATGGAGGGCTGGGACGGAACCGACGACGGCCGCCCGACGGACCTTGTCCGCCGCCGCTGGTCGCGGTTCGGATCGAGCGGAGCCGGCGTCGTGTGGGGCGGCGAGGCGTTCGCTGTCCGTCCGGACGGCCGCGCCAATCCGCATCAGCTGTGCGCCGGACCGTCGTCCGCCGCCGATCTCGCCGACTTGCGATCGCTGCTCGACGACGATCAGGTGGCAGGCCTCCAGCTCACGCATTCCGGCCGATGGGCGTTGACGGCGCGGCCCGGCCGAAGGGAACCGTTGCTCGACGCGGTGTCGCGACGGCCGTGGATGGACCGACCTCGAGCTCGAGGACCTCGCGGACGACTACGCCGCCGCGGCCGCTCTCGCGAAAACGGCGGGATTCGACTTCGTCGACGTGAAGGCGTGCCACGGTTATCTCCACCACGAACTGCTCGGTCGCCCGGGATCGCTCGACGAGCGCGCCCACGCCCTGCGGACGACCATCGAACGCGTTCGTGCGAAGGTCCCAGACCTGGACGTCGGCGTCCGACTGTCGGTGTTCGACGTCGTGCCGTACCATCCGGGAGCCGACGGGAGCGGCGAGCCTGACGGTGACTCGTCGACGGCCTTCGGCTTCGTTGCAGCGGACGCGCCGAAGTTGCTCGAGATGCTCGGCGTCGACCTCGTGTGCGTGACCGCGGGGAGCCCGTACTACTGCCCACACGTGCAGCGTCCGGCGTACTTCCCCCCGAGCGACGGCTACCAGCCGCCCGAGGATCCGCTCGTCAACGTGGCGCGGCTCGTCGAGGCAGCAGTCGCGCTTGCCCGCGCCGCACCGTCCTTGACGATCGTGGCGAGTGGGCTCTCGTACCTGCAGGAGTGGTTGCCTCACGTCGCGTCGGCTCTCGTGCGCGACACGGGCGTGACATTCGCAGGCGTCGGACGCCTTGTTCTGAGTTATCCCGATCTTCCCGCCGATGTGCTCGCGGGCAGCCCGCTCGACGGCCGCCGTTTGTGCCGCACGTTCTCGGATTGCACGACCGCGCCGCGCAACGGACTCGTGTCCGGTTGCTGGCCACTCGACGACTTCTACAAGACCCGCCCCGAGCGCGTGACCCTGGCGGCGGCCAAGCGTCGCGCCACGAAGGGCACCCGTGGCTGATCCGCCCGTGCGCGCCGTCGCCGTCGCAGGACTCGGCATCGGCATCGCACACGTGCGCGCGCTCCGGCGGCTGCGCGACCGCTTCTCGTTGGTCGCGGTGTGCGATCCGGACGAGTCGCGTACGGCGCCCGTCGCCGAGCGCACGGGCGCCGAGGTCCTGACGTTCGACGCGCTGCTGGAACGAGAGGACATCGAGGTCGTGCACATCTGCACGCCGCCCTCGATGCATCTCCAGCAGTGTCTGGCCGCGCTCGCTGCCGGCAAGTACGTCGTGTGCGAGAAACCGGTCGTCGGCTCCCTCGCCGACATCGACCAACTCCTCGCCGCCGAAGCCTCGTCTGCCGCTCGGCTCATGCCGATCTTCCAGTATCGGTTCGGCAACGGACTCCAACAGGTCAAGCTGCTGGTCGAGGCAGGCATCGCGGCTCGGACCTACACATCCTCGGTGGAGGTGGCGTGGCGGCGGCGAGCCGACTACTACGCCGCAGCGTGGCGAGGCCGTCGAGAGACGGAGTTCGGAGGTGTTCTCCTGAGCCAAGCAGTGCACGCGCTGGACATGCTCACGTACATCGTCGGATCGCCGCGGCGGGTCCACTGCCGAACCACGACGCGAGTGAATCCGATCGAGGTCGAGGACTGCGCGGCGGCGTCGCTCGAGATGCACGACGGTTCGCTCGCGAGCATCTCGGCGACACTGGGGTCGCCGGAGGAGATCAGCCGGCACCGCTTCCACTTCGAAGCCTTCTCCGCGGAGTCGAACACTGAGCCGTACTCGTCGTCCGCCAAGCCGTGGACCATCACGCCCGACACGCCTGACGCGGCAGCAGCCATCGACGCCGCACTCGCCGGCTGGGTCGACCGACCCGAGGAGTGGCAAGGCCAGTTCCTACGGTTCGCCGACGCACTCGACGCTGGCGACGCACCGCCGGTGACTCTCGCTGACGCGCGAGCTTCCCTCGAGTTGTTGACCGCGCTGTACTGGTCGGCTCACAGCAGCGAAGACGTCACGATGCCGATCGCCGACTCACATCCCTTCTACGACAGTTGGAGCACATGACGCGCTGGATCTACAACGCGGACCACCGCAAGCGTCCGAACGTGCACCCGCTCCTGGCTCCGTCCGGCGCGGTCCTCACCTGCGACGCGCCAGCGGATCATCCGTGGCATCACGGCCTGTGGTTCACGATCAAGTTCGTCAACGAGGAGAACTTCTGGGAGGAGATGGCGCCGTACGGCGTGCTCCGTCATGTCGATCCCGACACAGTGCACTGGATCCGGCCTGATCGCGAGACGGTCGTGATCGTGGACCGGCGATCGATCGACGAGGCCGACCTCGGTGTGGCCGACGCGTACGCGATCGACTGGACGATCGCGCTCGAGCCTGCCGTGGACGTGGTGCTCGACCGGACGCCGTTCACGACCTGGGGTGGTTACGGTGGCCTCGCGCTGCGGGGACGGCCCGACTGGACGGACAGTCGGCTTCTCATTGCCGATGGCTCGGTGCACGATCGAGTGCTGGGCGTGCGATCGGAGTGGTGCGACTTGTCGGGCTTCATCGACGGAACGACGGCGGGTGTGCTGCTCCTGCACGGCCCCGACAACCCGCGCCATCCTGTGCCGTGGTACGGATCCACGAAGGCGGCGACGTACGGCGACGAAGGTTGGTCGAACTTCGTCAACGCCGCGTTCTTGTGGGACGAACCGCTCCCGGTAGCGGCCGGAGACGTGCTGAGGCTGTCGTTCCGGATCGTCGTCCATGACGGGATCTGGTCCGCCAGCCGATGCGCCGCCGAGTGGGATCGGTGGACAGCTTCATGACGTCGATTCCTCCGTTCCCAGGCGGTATCGGCGTGTCGCATCTGCGCGTGTACGACACGCCCGCACCGGACGGACTCGCTGGAGGCACGCCGCATCTGCACACCGTCTGCACGGAGGCGTACTCGGTGATCGCGGGCTCGGGCGAGGTGCACACGCTCACGGCGTCGGGATACCGAGTCACGCCGCTGGAACCGGGCGCGTTCGTGTGGTTCACGGCTGGCACCATCCACCGTCTCGTCAACGGCGGCGGTCTCGAGATCCTGGTGCTCATGGCCAACGCCGGTCTGCCCGAAGCAGGCGATCTCGTCATCACCTTCCCGGCGGACGTCGTCGCCGATTCCGGCGCCTACGCGATGGCAGCGTCTCTGCCGGAAGGCGATCGAACGACCGCAGGACCCGGGACGTCGGCGCGCCGGCGACGTGATCTCGCGGTTCCGACGTTCCTCGACCTCGTCGCGTCCGTTGAACGAGGTCATCCCGAGCCGCTCCGGGTGTTCCACGAAGCCGCGGCCGCGCTCGTCCGGCCCAGGCTCGACGAGTTCGAGAAGCTGTGGCGCGACGGTCCGCTCGCGGCGGTCGAGCGCACCGAGGAACAGCTCACGGCGCTCGCCAGTGGATCGTCAGAGCACCTCGCGGGCGCGTCCGTCCACGCGATGCCCGTGCCCGACGCCGAACGCCGGCTCGGCTGTTGCGGCACGCTCGGCACCTATGTCGACGCTGGCTGAACGGGCCACCGCGTGGGCGGACAGCGTGTGGGACGAGGCGCGTGGGCTGCTGTGGAACCCGCCCCGATCGTTCGACGACTACGGCTTGGCGCCGCGGTCGGTGCACATGGTCCCGCAATCCGCGTGGTACGCGGTCGGGCTCCTGGCACGCGGCGACGCCGCACGCGCCGAGCGGGTGCTCTCGGAGCTTTGCGCACTGCAATACGACCGGCCGGGGACGGTCTGGCAAGGAACCTTCGCCCGATTCGCAGAATGGCCGGAGCCACCTGACACGGGCGCAGTCGAATGGGTCGACTACGACCCCAACTGGCGTCAGTTCCTCGGCACCACGTTCGCGGTGATCCTCGACGCATTCGAGGTGTCGCCGCCGATGGCCGCGCGCCTGCGTGAGGCGATCGAGCGAGCCATAGCCGGCGAACCGCGTGATCGAGTGCCCCCGAGCTACTCGAACATCGCCCTCATGAAAGCGTGGCTCGAACGCGACGAGTCGTACGCCTCGGCCGTCGTCGACTGGTTCGACGAGTTCGGTGCGTTCGACGAGTATGGCTCGCCCACCTACTACGGCATCGACCTGTTCGCGCTCGCGCTATGGAGGCGCCATCCGCCCACGCCCGCCTTCGGTGAGTGGGGCGAGCGGCTGTGGGCGGAGCTGTGGCGCGACATCGCGCGATGGTGGCATCCGGGCTTGCGCAACCTCTGTGGCCCGTACAGCCGCGCCTACGGCATGGACATGACGCGTTACGTGGCCTTGCTGGGACTCTGGTTGGCCGACCCCGTGGTGCCGTCGCTGTCGTCATCGTTCGAGCACAGTCACGACCTGACGATGGCGCCGTTGATCGCAGTGGTCGGCGGAGGCCCGGACGACGTCACGTTCCGCGACAGGGAGCGGGTGGTCGAGCAGGCGCTTCGGGGGGGCCGGGTGGCGACCGCCTGGATCGCGACCGACGTGATGGCCGGCGGAGAACGAGGCGGAGGGTTTCGAGCCGAAGGCCAGTACCACCCCGCCACCGTCCACTGGTCCGCGCCGGACGGCTCGGTCGGCTGGCTCCGGCTGCGTCATGCCGGCCCGCTGTCGGCCACCGCATCGACGGCCGAGCTGCGCGTGGTCGTACACGATCATCATCGACTCGGACGTCAGCCCGTCATCGTCGAGACGGCGCACCCGTGCGTGTTCTCGCGCGATCGGTGGTCGCTCCCGGGCCGCACGATCGGTTACGACGGACCGGCCGTCGATGCGAGCGGCATGATCGACGCCGGCGACGACACCGTCCTCGTCCTCCACCTCTGACCCGCCCGCCCGCCCGCCCCGCCCGCGCCGCCCGCCGTAGTGCCCCCTGCGCGCACATTGTCGACTCAGCCACCGATTTCGGTGGCTCAACCGACACAGACCGAAGGCCGGGTGCGTCTGTGTCGACTCAGCCACCGTTGTCGTGGCTCAACCGACACAGACCGAAGGCGCGACCGCGCCACTTCGCCAGCGAGGTGTTGGACCGTCCGGGAACGTGCCAGCATGCAGCGCGTGCGCGCCAACACCCGGATCACGTGTCCCGGATCCGTCTACACGACGCGCTCGAAGATTCATGGGCGCGGCGTGTTCGCGGCGCGACGCTTCCACGCCGGCGACGTGATCGAGGAGTGCCCGATCCTCGCCGTGACCAGGGACCAGGCTCCCCTGCTCGACGAGACCGACCTCTACGGCTTCACGTTCGAGTGGGGGGACGGCGTTGCCGTCGCCCTCGGCTTCGGCAGCCTCTACAACCACTCGTGGTCTCCGAACGCCCGCTATGACCACGACTACCACCGCGACCTCGTCGTCTACAGCGCGGTGACCGCGATCGCTCGAGACGACGAGATCACCATCAACTACAGCGGAGATCCCGACGGTCGCATGGAGCTTTGGTTCGACGCTCCCGACCGACCGTAACCTTCGCCCATGCTCTTGAACGGCGTGAACCACGTCGCGATCCTCACCAGCGACTCCGACCGCCTGCACGCCTTCTACCGCGAGGTGTTCGACGCAAACGTGTCGAAGGACGGCGCCGAGGCCGACGATGACGGGGTACGCCTGTCGTTCGTGGACATCGGCCCGTTCACCGAGCTGAACGTCTTCGAGATCGAGGGAAACAACGAGGCCGCACGGCAGACGCCGATGTTCGGGCGCGGCCGGATCGACCATCTCGGACTGCAGGCCTCGTCGCTCGACGCCTTCGACGAGATCCGGCGCCGGCTCATCGAGCGCGGCTCGACCGACGGCTTCGTCACCGACTTCGGACCAATCCTCAGCCTGTTCTTCCGGGATCCGGACGGACTCGAATGCGAGGTGTGCGTGATGAATCCGAACGCGCAGCCCGGCGTGTTCCATCCACCGGGCACCAAGGCCGAAGGCTACGAACCGGTGTCCTGATCCGACTCCGCGTCGAAGGTCTGCACCAACTTCTTCGGGGCGCGGATGCGCCACGACTCCGTCAGTAGCTCCCGCATCTCGTTCTCGTCGACCGCCCCGAACCGCACGAGCACGGTCGGATGGCCGTCGTAGTGCGGCGTCGTGAAGAACTTCCTCGGCTCGGATGCGATGAGGGCTTCCTTCTCGCCGAGGTCCCAACACCAAACGACGAGTACGTCGCCTTCTTCGCGGACTCGGGCGAACAGCCTGTCCTTCACACGGAAGCCCGGCGTTCCGTAGGACGGCTTCTCGGTGGTGGCCGGCAACGAGAGCGCAAGGCGACGGACGTCGTCCTCGGTCACAGGCATCGGCGCTCGCCTCTCACGCGGTTGCCGGCTTGGGTGGCGGCGGGCGCCAGAAGCCGGCGAGCAGCAACAGCGCGCCACCGCCTCCCGCGAGCGCACCGATGAGCAACCCGGTCGTGCCGACGTAGTGCTCGTCGAGGCTGATCGCATGATCGATGGACCAGTCTCCTGGTCCGATCGTCGCCAACACGAGGCCGACGACGGTGAGCGTCATGACGTATTCCCAGCCCTCGCCGGGACGGAAGATGAAGAACCCGTTGCCGCGATGGTTGATGATCCACGCGACGACCATGACGCCGATGATTCCCGCTGCCGCCAGCGGCGTCAGCAGTCCGAGGACGAGCAACACGCCCGCGCCCACTTCGGTGAGGCTGGCGAGCCACGCATGGAAACGACCGGGCTTCATCCCGAGGCTTTCGAACCAACGACCGGTGCCGGCGATCTTCCCGCCGCCGAAGATGTGGTTGAGGCCGTGCGCGAGCATCACGGCCGCGGCGCTCAACCGGAGCACGAGCAGGACGAGGTTGATCGCGTTGCTGTCGATCACTGCAGTTGCTCCTCGAGGCGACCGGTGAGGCGGGGGACGACGTCGCGCCACTCGCCGACGATCCCGATGTCGGCATGGTCCCAGATCGGCGCGTCGCGATCAGGATTGATGGCGAGCACCGTTCCGGCGGCGCGCACACCGATCGCGTGGTTGAACTTTCCCGACAGGCCGATAGCGACGTACAAGCGAGGCGCGATGCTGCGACCGGTGATCCCGACCTGCCGCGCCCGCGGCTGCCATCCCTTGTCGGTGACCTTGCGCGTAGCGGCCAGTTCGGCGCGGAGCACGTCGAGCAGCGGTTGCACGTCTGCGTAGTCCTCGGGCGGCACTCCTACACCGACGCAGACCACGCGCTGCGCGGTCGCCAGGACGTCGACATCATCGTCACGGTTCGACGATGTGATCCTCACCCGATCACGCGACACTGCGCGCACGATCGACGTCCCGATCGGCGGGATGGTCGACCGTGGCGCGGGTCGAGGCAGCACACCGGCTCGCACCGTTGCCATCTGGATCGGCGAGCTGGCGTAGATGGCGGCCACGAGCCGTCCTCCGAAGGCGGGCTTCCAGGCGAGCAACTGGACCTCCCCCGTGCTGACGACCTCGCTCACTTCGAGACCGACCGCGTCGCCCGTCAGTCCTGCTCCGAGCCGCGCCGCGGCGCGACCTGCGACTTCACGACCCCAGGCAGTGCTGGGGAGCAGGATCGCCCATGGGTCCGCTTGTCTTGCCCACGACGCCAGCGCGGACGCGACATCTTCCTCCACTTCCGTGCCGTCCACGACGACCAGTGCGTCGGCGCCCGCGCCCGCAAGCAGGCCGACCTGCGCTTCCGGCGGCGCTGCGAACGCGACGACATGGCCGGCGATGTCGCGCGCGAGCACCGCGGCCGCTCCGAGCAGTTCGCGCGTGAGGTTCTCACGGTCGGGCTCGACGGCGACCGCGATCGGAAAGCCACGCACGCCGCGTGCGGCGGGCACCTCGAGCGCGAGTCCCTCGCGACGCATGTCGAGCGCGCCGCGTTGGACGAGCAGGCGCACTGCTTCGTCCACCTGTTCGTCGACTGTGCCTTCCAGCATCAGGTGGGCTCGCTCGATGTCGAGGACCCGCACCTCGCCGACGTACGTGCCACTACCGTCCTGGCCCCACGGGCCGGTACCAAGGTCGGCGGCGGTCAGCCTGGTGATGCTGCCGGCGTCTACGGCGGCTCGTCCCTCCGGGTCGACCTTGGCCGGCTCGATGAGACGTTCAGCGGTCGAGACGACGGCCGGAAGCTCCACGACCCGCTCGCTCTGGCCGTCGTCCTCCTCACACAACACCTTCAGCTGGCCCTCGCCGAGGTCGAGGCGCTTCACACCTGTGACGAACGGCAGGTCGAGTAGCTCCGCCACCTCCGGGCCGACCTGGCCGGTGTCGGCGTCGACGGAGTTGCGCCCGACGAGCACGAGGTCGAACGGGCCGTCGCGCTCGAGCACTGCAGCCAGGGCTCGGGCCGTCGCGAGCGTGTCGGATCCGGCGAACGCAGCGTCCGTCACGAGCACGCCGCGGTCGGCACCCCATGCGATCGCCTCGCGCAGCACGTCCTCCGCCGCCGGCGGCCCGAGCGTGATGACAGTGCAGGTGCCGCCCGTGGCGGCGGCAAGCTCGACGCCTTTGCTCACCGCACGGCGACAGTACGGATTGAGCTCGAGCTCGAGTCCTTCACGGACGAGCCGGCCGTCCGCACCGAGCTGCATCTCCTCGAACTTCGGAACCTGCTTGACGAGAGCGGCGATCTTCAACGCGGCAACCCCAGGACACGTTCGGCGATGATGTTGCGCTGGATCTCACTGGTGCCACCCGGGATCGTCGCTGCGAACGATCGCAGGTACTGCGTCACGAAGGTACCCGTCCGCCAGATCGGCGGACCGCTCGTGTCGAGGTCGATGCCGTCGGGACCGAGCTCCTCCGCGCCGACGAGCAACGCCTTTTGCAGTGACTCGCTGCCGAACAGCTTGAGGATCGAGTGCTCCGGCGACGCGTCACCCTTGGCGAACTTGGCGAAACCGAGATAGCCGAGTGACTGCAGTGCGAGCTGGTCGATCCACGCGGACGCGATGACGTCACGCTGACGGGTGTCGAGCTCGCGCTCCTTGCCGAGGGCCACGAGGTGGTCTACGACCTCGCCGAGGTCGTACGCGTAGTTGATCCACAGCATCGAGCGTTCGTGCGCGAGCGATCCCATGGACAGTCGCCAGCCGTCGTTGAGGTCACCGACGAGGTTCTCCCGAGGCACGACGACGTCGGTGAAGAAGACCTCGTTGAAGTCCGCGTACGTCGGTTCGGTCAGCTCGGGGATCGGGCGGTACTCGATACCCGGCGTCCGCATGTCGATGACGAGGACGCTGATGCCCTTGTGTTTGGGCGCGTCCGGGTCGGTGCGTACGAAGCAGAAGCACCAGTCGGCGTGCTGCGCGCCCGACGTCCACACCTTCTGACCGTTGACCACGAAGTTGTCGCCGTCCTCGACCGCCCTCGTCGTGAGCGACGCGAGGTCGCTGCCGGCATTGGGTTCGCTCATCCCGAGACACCAGCTGACCTCGGCTCGCAGCGTGGGCAGCGCCCAACGCTCACGCTGTTCGGGCGTGCCATGGTCGATGATCGACGGCGTCACGATCGAAAGCCCTTGCGGGTTCGTCGTCCGGCGGATCTCGCGGCGCGCGAACTCCTCGAAGTAGATCATCTGCTGCACCGCGTTCGGCGTTGCGACCGCCCAGCTCGGGCGGCCATCCGGGCACGAGATAGCCGTTGTCGAACAGCGTGCGCTGCCACGCGGCAGCCCACGGACGCCGGTCGGCGGTCGATCGGGGAGGTTCGGCGCGCTCTTCGGCGATCGGCGGTGGATGCGCGTCGAGCCACGTCAGCAGCTCGGCGCGGAAGGCCTCGTCCTCGTCGGAGAAGGACAGTCGCATCGCCGTGCACCTTACTGACACCCACCCGGCTCGAATGTTGGGTGGAAACGGGTGCTATAGCGCCTGTTTCCATCCAACATTCGCGTCAAGGTGGTCAAATCTCGCGGATTTCGCGCGGGGGTCACGCTGGCCTCGGTGACTACGCGCTGCCCGTGCCGGCGTCGGTTCCGAGGTGGCACCACCCTCGTCTCGTGACCCAATGGCCACCATCTCGAAGATGGCGAACGACCGCGCGCTGCAGCGCCGTGTCTTTGGGCAGGTCGTCGAGTGATGACGGAAGCTCTCGTTGGAAGACGAACTCGATGACGGCCGCGTCGGCGTCCATCTCCCATTCCGGGAGCAGCTGGAAACGACGCTGGAAGCGCACGATGTTGGCCTCGCCGGGGAGATAGCCCGCGAGCTGGGGATCCAGCAGCCACGAACCGCAGACTCCGTACGAGCTGTCGTCCCGGGGGAAGCAGCGGGCGAAGAACCGGCGGGCGCGGTTGAACGACTCGTCGATCGATGCCGGAGTCAACGGTCCAGTAGGCGGCACATGGAGGTCGAGGACTCTGTCGCCGGGCTGAAACGGTGCCCTGGCGGCGGTGGTCTCGTCGGCCGTCCACCACGTCGTCCCCCGCCGGAACTGGAGTCGGCCCAGGTGGAACAGCCCGCCGCGCACGTGGAGCACGAGCCACGGTGGGAAGTCGAGTCCCACGACGCCATGCTTCCTGCGGTGAAGCTTCACACTCCTGCCATAGTTCGACAGGGTCGCCCAGGAATCGTCGGGGTCGATACCCACAGCCTCGTGCCATGCCCGCGCCACCGGGAGGGCGGCGAGAAACAGGTGGGCGTAGAAGAGGGATCCACCGAGGTCCACCGGAAGTGCTGGCCAGATCCCCCAGGGCCCTTTGCCGTCGCCACTTGGCCGGAAGTCGCTGTCCTCGCCCAAGCCGACGGTAAGCCGGTGGAACGCACGCTCCAGGAGATGCCAGCGATCGGCGTCACGTTCCCGCGACGGCAGGGTCGCCACGATCTCCTCGCTGTCGTGAGGCGGGGTCTCGACGCGCCGGAGAAGGGTGAGGGCGTCCGCTTCCGAGGGCAACTGCAATGGCGTGGGCGGTGGCCCCAGCTGATCGAGTTCGGCAAGCCACTCGCCGAGGCGCTCCCCAGCCGCGAGCCGTTCGGTGAGGGGGAGGCCTGCCTCCGCCCTGCCCTCCTGCGGTGACTTGCTCACCTGCCTATCGTCGCGAAGTGCGACGAACGGGGCGGCCGGTGTCGTGCGCCAGCTCGATGGGACCACCCGTGCGCCAGTGGCATGGGACCGGTTCCGGGGTTCAGTGTCGGCGTCGGGATGTTCGCGGTGTGGCGCTAAGCGATTGCTGACGTCAAGTACAAGTCGGTTGAGACGAGTAGCTAGCCCGACCTCGTACTAGAGCGTGACGTTCAAGAGTTGTCGACGACAACGGTCCGGGTTCAGGGATGCTGACGAACCGACTCGCACTATCGGTTTCAAACTTCAGCACCGCATTCATTTCAACGCGCAGGTCGGCCACTATGGCGCGTCATCAGCAACGTGCTCGCGCTCGAGCACAATCTCGACTGCGGATGGCCGGCGTGCCTCGGCCAGAACTGCATCGGCGGCGCGGCGGTCGCGGACGCGTCGAATGGCGACGACAGCGAGCACGGCCGCCGCCGAACAGATGGGCACGACGATGACGTGCATGACGAGCCACATCCGATAACGGCCCGGTTCGATCTCCCCGCCAGGGGTCAACACGAACCGGACCTTGTCCGAACCGATAAACCAGACACCGCGGTACTCGCTTCCGACCGTGACCTCCCACAAAGCCACCTGCAACCACGGCAGTCTTCGGCCAGAGGACACGGCAACGAGCATGCTTGCGACCACGACACTCACCGCTGCCGCCGGCGTCCAACTGGCCCGCTTCCTTGCACCCCGAACAATGAGTCCCACGACAATCGGGGCCGCCGCAATCACGCTCATCCATCCCGCGGCAACGTGGAGGTCCTTGACCCAACCGCCGCCCGGGCGCAGAACGATCCGCCTTGCGGTTAGATCCAGTGCGGTCGGCTGGTAACGGAACGACAGCCACACTCCACTGACCGCGACTGCTACGAGTCCAACCCCGAGCACGACCGCGGCGGACTTCAAGATGCGGCTCGTCCACACAGACGCCACCGCGCGAGACTGCCCGCTCTGGAGCGGCTACGCCACCTGTGCGTCGCCGGATGGGGGACGCGGGATCACTGGCACGCTTGCGCTCGGCCATCGTCGCCTGGGCGATCTGTCATCGAGAGGATGACAGGACGCCCAAACGTTGCGACGCTGGTGCTGCCTTCCAGTTTCCGTGTCGATGTTGCACTGTGGACTTGCAGGGCAGGTTGGGGCCCTGACCCGCTATTTCGGGGTGAACTCCGCGGTCATGTGCTTGATGCCGTGGATGAAGGCCGACTGCAGCATCTGGGGCTCGCTCGTCGCCTCGATGTCGGGGAGGCGCTTGAACAACTCGGTCAACATCACGCGGATCTCGCGGCGGGCAAGGTTGGCGCCGAGGCAGAAGTGGGGGCCACCGGCGCCGAAGCCGACGTGCTCGTTCGGTGTGCGGGTCACGTCGAACGTGTACGGGTCGTCCCAGAAGTCCTCGTCGCGGTTGGCGGAGTTGTACCAGAGGACGACCTTCTCGCCTTCCTTGATCGTCGTGCCGCGGATCTCGACGTCCTCGGTCGCGGTACGGCGGAAGTGGATGACGGGGGTGGCCCAGCGGACGATCTCCTCGACCGCGGTGTCGATCCTGCCCGGCAGGTCGTCGAGCAGCATGGCTGCGCTGGTCCGGATGGCGCGTGAGCTCGAGCAGGCCGTGACTGATTGCGTTGCGGGTGGTCTCGTTGCCGGCCACGACGAGCAGCACGAAGAACGACCCGAACTCCGCGGCAGTGAGCCGCTCGCCCTCGACCTCGGTGGTCATGAGCGCGGTGGTGATGTCGTCCCGCGGGTTCGGCGAGGCGATCTTCGCCGAGCTTCTGCGCGTACTCCCAAAGCTCCCAACCGGCTTGGAAGGACGCCTCGATCGAGCCGCCGTACTCGGGGTCGGTCCCGCCGAGGATGACGTTCGTGCGCTCGAAGACGAATTTCTCGTCCGTCTCTGGAATGCCGACCATCTGGCAGATGATGTCGAGCGGCAATCGGGCGGCGACCTGTTCGACGAAGTCGATCTTCCCCTTCGACTCGACGTCGTCGACGATGCGAGCCGCAAGGGTCGAGACGTAGTCCTCGAGTTGGTTGACCATCCGAGGCGTGAAGCCGCGGTTCACGATCAGGCGCAGCTTCGTGTGGCGCGGCGCGTCCATGTTGATCATCGATCCGAAGAGCTCGTTGACCTCCTGCGGCAGGTCCGGAACGTTCGAGCCCTTCCCCGAGATGAACAGCTCGCGGGTTGCGGCTGGCGAACACCACGTCGTCGTACTTCACGAGCGACCAGTAGCCCGGACCGGACGGGAACGACTCGAACTCGGGCTCGGTGTGGAACGACACCGGCTTCTCGCGCCGCATCTTGGCGAACATCGCTTCGCGCTCGAGGGCGGTCTCCGGCCACGAACTCTGCTTTGCCGAAGTCGATGTCATCCGCCGGTACGTCGAAGTCGGGAAGCACCACGCTCATGCGCGGCAAAGCTACCGGCAGAGGCCGCTACGGTCCCGATCCGTGCCTCGTCGTGGAGCCTGGGTCGCTGCCGCCATCGGCGCCTTCGGCGCGGCAGCCGCGGCATACCTCGCGGTCAAGCGCGCCGGCACGAGGACGCAGCGCGACGTCGGCCGGTGCGATCGCGACGACCGCGCGGTGCGCAGCGTCGAGATGGCAACACTCGGCGCGAAGACCGGAGGCACGTACGCACTCCACCGCGCCCGGCGAGTGTTCGCTTCTGCCGAGCGCCGAGACGAGCTCGACGCCGAGCACCAGCTGCGGACTGCCGAACAGGTCGCCGACGCGCTCGGCCACATGAAGGGCGCATTGATGAAGCTCGGCCAGATGGCGAGCTACCTCGATCAAGGCCTGCCCGAACCCATCCGGGAGCAGCTCGCGCAGCTCGCAGGCCGATGCGCCGTCGATGAGCACCGGAACTGGCCGCGGAGGTGGTCGAGAGAGGAGCTCGGACAGCCGCCGGAACGCCTCTTCGCCACATGGGATCCGGTGCCCATGGCCGCCGCCTCGATCGGACAAGTGCACCGCGCGATCACCAAGGACGGCCTCGCGGTCGCGGTGAAGGTGCAGTACCCCGGCGTCGACGAAGCGATCGAAGCCGACCTCGACAACGCCGGCTTGCTCTTGCAGGTCATCGCCATGGTGTTCCCGGGGCTCGAGCCCGAGCCGATCGTCGAGGAGCTCCGCGTCCGCGTCCGCGAGGAGCTCGACTACGTGCAGGAGGCGGACAACCAGCAGCTGTTCGCGCGCTACTACGACCACATCCCTTCATCCACGTCCCACCCGTCGTCGAGCGCTGTCGTCCAACGGGTGCTCACGACCGAGCTCGCCGACGGCGCCCGGTTCGACGAGCTGCTGACGTGGTCGCAGGACGAGCAAGAACCTCGCCGCCGAGGCGATCTACCGGTTCGTGTTCGGCAGCCTGTGGCGGCTCCAGCGCGTTCAACGGCGATCCGCACCCGGGCAACTACCTGTTCCACCCGGGCGGGCACGTCACGTTCCTCGACTTCGGGCTCGTGAAGCGCTTCACGCCGGGCGAGCTCCAGCCGCTCGCGCGACATGTCCGAGACGTTCGCCGTCGCGACGCGGACATGAGCCGCCTTCCGCGCGGCGGTCGACCGGGCGGGCTTCCTGCAAGCACGGCGCGCGCTTCAGCGACGAACAACTGCGCGACTACTTCGGGCACTTCTACGAGTTCGTGCTCGAAGACCGAGCCGTGACGACGATCACCCGAGTGGTCCTCGGAGGCGTGCGCCGCTTCTTCGACCCGACCGGCGAGCACGGCGAGATCATGCGCGCCGCGAACGTGCCGGCCGCGTTCGTGATCCTCCAGCGCATCAACCTCGGGCTGGTCGCCGTGCTCGGCGAGCTCCACGCCACACGCAACTGGCGGCGCATCGCCGAGGAGCAGTGGCCGTTCGTGGACGGCCCGCCGTCGACGCCCCTCGGCGAGCGGAAGCGGCGTGGCTGAGCGAGTCAACCTGACACGGGCGTCAGGTAACGTCGCCCGACGCCTCGACGTGACCGGCCGTCCGGTCCGGGCTGCGCGACCTCGACCTCGACCGTTCTTCCGCCCCCGGTCCGTCGCCGTTCTCGGCGCGTCCGACGCACCGGGCAAGCCGACGGCGGCGATGACCCGCAAGATCAAGCCGTGGGCCGGACCACTTCGGCGCCACGGTCCATCCGGTCAACCCGAACCGCGACGACCGTCGACGGCCTCCCGTGCTACCGCGGTCGATCGACGATGTCGACGACGACATCGACCTCGCCGTGATCCTCACCGGCGACGCCGTCGAGGCGTTCGAGGCGATCCTCGACAAGAAGCCGCGGTTCGCGGTCATCTTCGCCGCCGGCTTCGCCGAGACCGGCGCGGACGGCGAGGCGCAGCAGGCGCGGCTGAGCGACATCGTCCACGGCTCGGACACCCGCCTGCTCGGGCCCAACACCAACCTCAACGCGTTCGAGACGTTCCGCGACGACTTGCCGGGCAAGCGGATCGCCCTGATCACCCAGTCGGGCCACCAAGGCCGGCCCATCTTCCAGGCCCAGGACCTGGGCATCGCCATCGGCCACTGGGCGCCGACCGGCAACGAGGTCGACCTCGAGTTCGCCGACTTCGCCGCGCTAGTTCGCCGACCAGCCCGAGGTCGGCGTGGTCGCCGCCTACATCGAGGGCTTCAAGGACGGCCGCACGCTCATGCTCGCCGCCGACCACGCCGCGCAGCGCGGCGTGCCGATCGTGTCGTCAAGGTCGGGCGCACACGAGGCAGGCCGGTCGATGGCCAAGAGCCACACCGGCCACCTCACCGGTTCCGACGCGGTGACGTCGGCCGTCTTCCGCCAGTTCGGCGTCACCCGCGTCGACGGACTCGACGAGCTCCAGGACACGGCGGCGATGCTCGCCCGCGCCGCGCCGCCCATCGGCGACGGCGTCTGCATCTACGCCATCTCCGGCGGCACCGGCGCGCACATGGCCGACCTCGCGGCCGAAGGCCGGCCTCGAGCTTGCCCGACCTCACGCCCGAGACGCAGGCGGCGCTGCACGAGTGGATCCCCGACTACCTGCGGGTCTCGAACCCGGTCGACAACGGCGGCGCGCCGTCCGCCGACTGGCGCGGGCCGCAAGATCCTCGACGCCATCGTCGCCGACCCGAACGTCGGCGTCATCATCTGTCCGATCACCGGCGCGCTCGCGTCGATGTCGAAGCCGCTTGGCGCGTGACCTGGTCGCCGTCGCCGAGACGACCGACAAGCCGATCTGCGTGATCTGGGGCTCGCCGGTCACGGACAACGAGCCGGCCTACGACATCCTGCTGGCGTCGTCGAAGGTGATCACGTTCCGCACGTTCGCCAACTGCGTGCGGTGCTGTCCGGGCCTACCTCGACTACCACGAGTTCGCAGCGCGCTACCGCAGCCCGTTCGCCAAGCAAGCGCGGCGCGGCGCGTCGCCTCGACGCGACGATCTACCAGCGGACGCAACGTTGTCGGAGCACGAGTCGAAGGAGCTGCTCGCCGCCTACGGCATCCCGGTGACCGGAGGACGTCGTCACGTCAGCGAGCGGAGCGGTCAAGGCGCGGCCGCCGATCGGGCTACCCGGTCGTGCTGAAGGCGTGCTCGCCCGACTGCCCACAAGAGCGATCTCGGCCTCGTGCGGCTCGGGCTCGCGTCGGCGAGAGCCGTTCGCGCACGCCTACGCGGAGCTCGCGCCGCACAGCGACGGCTCGGTGCTCGTCTCGCGAGCATGGTGGAAGGCGGCGTCGAGTGCGTCGTCGGCGTCAGCCACGACGAGCTGTTCGGCCCGGTCGTGATGTTCGGGCTCGGCGGCGTGTTCGTCGAGGTCTTCGAAGACGTGACGTTCCGGGTCCCGCCGTTCGACGAGGCCGAGGCGCGCCGCATGATCGACGAGGTGCGAGCGGCGCGCGCTGCTGCGCGGCGCGCGGGGCCGGCCGCAAGGGCGACATCAAGGCGCTGGTCGACACGATCATGAAGGTCCAGCGCCTCGCCGTCGACCACGCCGACCGCCTCGCCGAGCTCGACATCAACCCGCTCGTCGTCCGACCCAAAGGCGTCGTCGCCCTCGACGCCCTCATCGTCATCCGATGACATCGTCTTCTGGCGACCGCGGCGAGTCACCACGACTAGCGATTCTCGCCAGTACGCGCCGTTCACGCTGCCGAGATGATCAAGGACAGGACGGCGATCGTCGGCATCGGGCAGACGGAGTTCGCCAAGTCGCTGACCGCAGTCCGAGATGCTCCTCGCGCTCGAGGCCATCGAGCTCGCGCTCGACGACGCCGGCATCGAGCCGTCGGAGGTCGACGGCCTGTCGTCGTACACGCTCGAGACCACCGAGGAGGTCGACATCGCCCGCAACCTCGGGCTCGGCGACATCACCTTCTTCAGCCAGGTCGGCTACGGCGGCGGCGCCGGCTGCGGCGTCGTCGGGCACGCGGCGATGGCGGTGGCCACCGGCCAGTGCAACGTGGCCGTGGCCTGGCGCAGCCGCAAGCGGGGCGCGGCGGCGAGCCGGCCGTGGTCGCAGGTGGCGCGACGGGTTCGCCGGCCAGCACCAGTGGACGCGCCCGTTCGGCCTGCTGCGCCCGGTCGACGAGATCGCCATGCTGGCCCGGCGCTACTTCCACGAGTTCGGCGGCACGCGCGAGCAGCTGGCCGTCCGTGGCCGTCGCGGTGCGTCATCACGCCAACCGCAACCCGGGGCGATGATGCACGAGAAGCCGCTCACCGTCGACGCAGTACCTCGAGGCGCGCTGGATCTCCGAGCCGCTCGTGCCTGTACGACAACTGCCTCGAGTCCGACGGCGCCGGCGCCGTCGTGATCACCGTCGGCGGAGCGGGCCCGCGACTGCGCGACGACGCCGCGTGCTGATCCACTCGTTCGCCCAGTCGATCCCCCGGCAGCACCAGGCGATGACGAACTACTTCGGCGACGATCCGCTGCTCGGGCCGTCCTGGGCGTGCGCCGACCTGCTCTGGGCGAACGCCGACCTGCACGCCGGCCGATGTCGACGTGGCCCAGCTCTACGACGCCTTCAGCCCTCTGGTGCCGCTGTCGCTGGAGGGCTACGGCTTCTGCGAGCGGGGCGAGGGCCTGGCCTTCTGCCGCCGACGGCAACCTCGAGCTCGGCGGACGGCTGCCGACGAACACCAGCGGCGGCGGCATGTCCGAGGCCTACGTCCACGGCTTCAACCTCATCGTCGAAGGGGTGCGCCAGATGCGGGGCGAGTCGTGCTCGCAGGTCGACGGCGCCACGGTCTCGCTCGTCACGAGCGGCGAAGGCGTGCCCACCAGCGCGCTGCTGCTGACGAAGGACGACGCGGTGATCGAGGGCCTGATCCTTCCTGACGTCGGACGACGCGGAAGCGGCTTCGTTCTGGGCGGGGTGCGCGGCCGGCGAGCTCCGAGTGCAGGCGTGCGGGTCGTGCGGCCGGCGGCGGATGCCGCCCCGGCCGATGTGCCCGTCGTGCCAGTCGTTCGACGTGCGGTGGGACGTCATGTCGGGACGTGGCCGTGTCTGGTCCGTTCGTCGTCCCCCACCCGCCGCTGCTGCCCGCGTACGGCGGCCAGGCGCCGTACAACGTGGTCATCGTGACGCTCGACGACGACCCGACGATCCGCTTCGTCGGCAACGTGGTCTCCGGTCCGGGCGCCGCCTTGAACTCCGTCGACCCGCACAGTCGACATCGGCGACGCGGTCGAGGTCGTCTTCAGTCAGGTCGCTGACGACGTGTGGCTCCCACAGTGGCTCGCGGTGCTGTGACGCCGTCGCGACGGAAGTTGACCTTCATCGTCCTCGGTGTGGTCGTGGGCGTCGCCGTGGTCCTGACCATCGTACTGCTGGCACGACGAGACAGCGGCTCGAGCTCGGGCTCGGCCACGGCACGCGCACGTTCTCGACGGCTTCGGCGAGACCCGCGTGACCGTCGAGACGCCGACGGGCATTCTGGAGTGGTGCATGCTCCTTGCCGAGACGGGGGCGCAGCACAGCCGCGGCCTCATGCAAGTGACGGATCCGACGCTCGGCGGTTACGACGGCATGCTCTTCCGGTTCACGGAGGACACCAACGACCGGTTCTACATGCACAACACACCCATGCCTCTGTCGATCGCGTTCATCGCGTCGAACGGTGACATCGTGTCGACCACGGACATGGCGCCCTGCGACGACGGCGCCGGCTGTCCTCTCTACAGCGCGGCCGCGCCCTACCGCTTCGCGATCGAGGTTCCGCAGGGCCATCTCGGCCGCCTGGGCATCGGGCCAGGTGCCGAGGTGACCGACGACGCGCGCCGCTGCTGATCGTCGTTCGGGGCCCGGCCTCAGGATCTCGCGACGGCCGCCCGCGATCGTCATGATCGTGATCGGCGGCTCGGCTCGGGTCGCGCGGCGCGGCGCCCGTGACTGCTCGCTCGCTCACGTCGACGTCGGCGGCCTCGGCCCGCAGCGCGCCGACCGTGCACTTCTTCTTGGCTCGCGCCGAGAACGGGTCGAACTGGAAGATCCGCATGGCGTTCTCGTGGGTGATCTTGTCGATCTCGTCGTCGGGATGCCCGCCAGCGCGGGTGCGAGCAGCTCGGGCGAGTGTGGCCACGTCGAGTCCGAGTGCGGGTAGTCGCACTCCCAGGTGATGTGGTCGATGTTGAGGTGATGCCGGTTCTCGAGCCCGACCGCGTCGTCGATGAAGCACGTGATGATGCGCTCCTGGAACAGCTCGCTCGGCAACTGCCGCCGAGGTCGGCGCCGGTCCACGCCTTGTGGTGCTTGTAGACGTAGTCGACGCGCTCGAGGAAGTACGGGATCCAGCCGATGCCGCCCTCGCTCATGCGCGAAGCGCAGGTCGGGGAACTTCTGCAGCACCCGGGACCACAGCGAGATCGGACGCGGCCTGCACGATGTTCATCGGCTGCAGCGTGATCATCACGTTGATCGGCGCCTCGGCCGACGTGATCACCATCTGCGACGACGAGCCGATGTGGAGGCACACGACCGTTCCCTCGTCGCTGCACGCCTGCCAGAACGGGTCCCAGTGCTCGCTGTGGAAGCTCGGGTAGCCGAGCTTCTCGGGGTTCTCCGAGAACGTGACCGCGTGGCAGCCCTTCGCCGCCACCCGCCGGACCTCGGCCGCCATCTCGTCCGGGTCCCACAGCGCGGGCAGCGCCAAGGGGATGAAGCGACCGGGGTAGGCGCCGCACCACTCGTCGATGTGCCAGTCGTTGTAGCCCTGCAGCAGCGCCTTGGCGAGATCCTTGTCCTCGACGCGAGCCCACAGCTGGCCGCAGAACCCGGGCATGGACGGGAAGCACAGCGAACCCAGCACGCCGTTGGCGTTCATGTCGCGGATGCGTTCGTGGATGTCGTAGCAACCGGGACGCATGTCGTCGAACGACGGTGGGGTCGATGCCGTACTCCGCAGGCGGGCGGCCGGCCACCGCGTTGAGCCCGATGTTGGGAAGCTCCGCGCCGCGGAACGCCCAGACGTCGGTGCCGTCGTCCTTCGTGACGAGCTTTGGCGCCTTCGTCGACGTACTTCGACGGCAGATGGTCGTCCCACATCCCCGGCGGTTCGACGACGTGGTCGTCGACGGAAACGAGGATCAGGTCGTCGAGTTGCATGCTGTTCTCCTCGTGTGCATCACCGCTCCAGATCGAAGATGCGCACCGCGTTGCCGCCGACGATCTTGTGGCGTTCGTCGGCAGGGACGTCGGCCATCGAGTCGGCGATGGCCTTGCGCGAGTACGGCCAGTCGTTGCCGTGGTGCGGATAGTCGGTGCTCCACATCATGTTGTCGACGCCGACCGCGTAGCGGTTGGCGATGCCGTTGCGGTCGGTGATGTAGGTGGCCGACATGTTGCGGTACCAGTAGAACGACGGCGGCTCGGAGATCGGGATGTTGCCCCACGACCGGTTGCGCCAGTAGCGGTCGTCCATCTGCTCGAGGAAGTGCGGGATCCAGCCGACGCCGGTCTCGATCATCGCGATCGTGCAGGTTCGGGTAGCGCTCGAACACACCCGGTGAAGATGAGCTGTCCGATCGTGCCGGGAACCGTGGCGAACACACCGGCGAGCCCGCCCACTGCCTTGGCGTTGGCCTTCGACTTCTGTCGTCGCGCTCGCCGTAGAGCCGATTGCTGCCCTTCCCCGCCTTGGCCTGTGCGGCGCGCGTGCGCTGCCGTGAAGCGCGGCTGATGAGGTTGATGTGGATGCACACGGGCATCCGCTCTTCCTCGGCCGCCGCCCAGAACGGATCGTCGTCGTCGGAGATGCCGTCGCTCGCCGGAAGGCCAGCACGAGATGACGACGCCCTTGAAGCCGCGCGCCCTGGCCTTGCGAAGGGTGTCGACCGCGTCGTCGACGCCGGTCGAACCGATCTGGGCCATGCCGACGAGCCGGCCGCGATCGGGCGCGCAGAACTCCTCCCAGAGGAAGTTGTTGTACGCGTCGACGCCGGCGCGCACGAAGTCGTCGTCCTCGTCGCCGAGGAAGTGGCCGATGGTGCGCTGCGGCGGGAACAGGATCTCCGCGTCGACACCGTCGATGTCCATGTCGACGAGCCGTGCGCTGCCGTCGTAGCACCCCGGGCGGGCCTGCTCGTAGGTCACGCCTGTCCAGCGGAACTGGTCCCACGGCATGCCCGGCGTGGTCACCAGACCGATCGGGTCGGGATCGGGTGAGCCGGCGAACAGCCAAGCGTCGCCGCCGTCGATGTCCTTCGCGAGCTTCGGTGCGTTGTCCTGGAGCGCCTTTGGAAGCCACGTCTCCCAGATGTGGGGCGGCTCGAGAACGTGAGCGTCGGCCGACACGATGCGGAAGCTCGCCATGTTGCGAGCGTAGCCTGACACGCGTGTCAGGTTCGCTCCTGGACGGCGTGTCGGTTGCAGATCTGGTCGGGTCGAAGCCGACTGCGATGGCGGCAGGGATCCTGACGTTCCTCGGCGCCGTCGGTGGGCTCGACCGCGGATGCCGACGTGGTCATCGCCGGCCACCTTCGACGGACCGGCACCTCGACGGACTCCGTGTGGGTGTGCGTGACGCCGTTCGGCGCAACTGGACCGCGATCGTCCTGGCGGGCCTCCGATCTCGGCGTCATGGCGGCTTCCGGCAACCTGTACTGCACCGGCGATCCCGACCGCGCGCCGGTGCGATGCGCAGGCGACGCGGCGTACGCCCATACCGCTCCCGAGATCGCGTTCGCGGCGTTGACCGCGTTGGCGTCGGGCGTCCGTCCGGTCGACATCGACCTGTCGATGCAAGAGACGGTGCTCGTTGCCAACATGGGCGGCGCGGGACGGTGGTTCCGCTCGCGCGTCCAGGCGCGGCGTGCCGGAGCGAACATCGGGCGCACCCGGGAGATCTGGCCGACGAAAGACGGTTGGGTCTCGTTCGGTCTGCGCGGCGGCCAGGCCCGTATCCCGTCCCTGCAGACCATCTCGCGGTTGATCGACGACCCCGTCCTGACCGAACGCGATTGGACCGCGTGGGACGTCCTGTCCGCGTCCGACGAAGACGTCGACGCGGTGCAGAAGGTGGTCGGCGAGTGGTTCGCCCGTCACTCCACCGCCGAGCTGTACGAGCACGCGTGCGAGACCAACTTGATGCTCGCGCCCGTCAACTCGCCCCGCGAGTTGTACGCATCCGCCCAACTCGCGGCCCGGGAGTTCTTCGACAACGACGGCACACCGTCGAAGTGGGCCCATGTGCACATCCGTTCTGGCGTCAACCACTCCGGATATTCGGAGTGGTTGACGCCAGAACGAAAGAAGGCGGCTTGGGGCGGGACGCGGATCCTCGAGTTCGGGGCGGGGGCGGCCGGGCCGATCGCCACGCGATACTTGGCGGAGCACGGTGCCACGGTGCTGCGCGTGGAGTCGGCCAGCCGGCCGGACTTCCTTCGCACCGGCAACTACGCCGACATGTTCGATGCACTGAACTGTGGCAAGCGTTCGGTCACGCTCAACCTCAAGCACCCTGAAGGACACGCGCTCGCCAAGCGCCTCGTCGTCGAGTGGGCTGACGCGGTGGCCGAGAACTTCGCGCCACGGGCGATGCGCGGCCTCGGGCTCGCGTACGACGACCTGGTCGAGGACAAGCCCAACCTGGTGATGGTGAGCGCGTGCCTCAACGGCCAGACCGGACCGCATCGCGACTATCCCGGCTTCGGCGGCCAAGGGGCGGCGCTCTCCGGCTTCAACTACCTGACCGGTTGGCCTGACCGGGAGCCGATCGGGCCGTTCGGCACCATCACCGATTCGCTGGCGCCGCGTTTCGTCGCGACAGCGCTGGCCGCCGCACTGCTGCACCGCCGTGCGACGGGCGAGGGCGTGTACGTCGACCTGAGCCAGGTCGAGTGCGCGGCGTGGACGCTGTCGGACTGGTTGCTGGCGTACCGCCGCGGAGGAGTGATCGGCGAACGGCGCGGTAACACCCATCCCGACGCGGCATTGCACAGCGTGTTCCGTTGCGCGGGCGAAGACCGGTGGGTCGCCATCGCGGCGTGGAACGATGACGAGCTGCGACGGGTGGTCGCGATCACAGGTGAGGACGTGGAGACGTGGACATCGACGCGTGACTCAATCGATGTCGCGACAGAGCTGCAAGCAGCCGGCCTCGAAGCCGTTCCCGTCCAAGATTTCGCGGACCTCAACGCCGACCCGCAGCTCGCCCACCGGGGGCACTTCGTCCCGCTCGACCACCCCGAGTGCGGGCCGGGCGCCTACGAGCGCAACGGCTTCAGAATCGACGGACTCGCCGCCGGCTACGACCGGAGCGGACCGACACTCGGGCAGGACAACGCGTGGGTGCTCGGTGACGTCCTCGGCCTGTCGACAGCGGAGCAAGTGCGGCTCGCGCAGGACGGCGCGTTCTCTTAGCGGGGCCAGTCCGACGCCCACCGCGTTCGAGCCGCCTTGATCGAGCCGCAAGTAGTAGGAAGTCGGCGTGAGCGATCCACCGACGCAGGGTGAGGGCTGGCATCCGGACCCTTCAGGTCAGCATCAATTGCGGTACTGGGACGGCGCGAGCTGGACCGACAACGTGTCCGACGACGGTGAACAGACCAGCGACCCGATCCCCCCGCCGCCCCCTGGCGGAGTGCCGGCACCGGACTACGGTGCCGTCTCCCAGTACGGCTACAGCGGCGCACGCGGTCCGGTCGGACGTACATCCAACGCGGGCACCGTGATCCTGCTGTCGATCATCACGCTCGGCATCTACACGTGGATCTGGACGTACCGGCAGATGGAGGACTTCAAGAAGTACAGCGGCCAGGGCCTCGGCGGCACCATCGGTGTCGTGCTCGCCATCCTCATCAATCCGGTCGTGTGGTTCGTCATTCCGGCGGAGGTGAGGAGCAACCTGTTCGAAGCCGAGGGTGAGGAGTCCCCGGTCAGCGTGTGGTGGGGCCTGTGGTTCCTGTTGCCGATCATCGGCAACTTCGTCTGGTACCTCAAGATGCAGGCCGTCATCAACGACTTCTGGATCCGCCGGGGCGCGCCCGAACCCTGAAGCAGTCCGCTCCACCGGGAGTACCGTCGCGGCGTGGCCAGGGAACAACCGTCCCATCGCGAGGTCCTCGACGCAACGGCGGCAGCCGAGGCCACGATGAAACCGCAACGCGTTCCCGTCAACGTGTACGAGACGAGCGCGGCCTTGGTCGTGCTGGCGCCGCTGCCGGCAGTGAAGGCGAACGACGTCACCGTCGAGTTGCACGGGTGCACGCTTCGGCTCTGGGCGCACCTGCGCAGCGCCGGTCCGCGTGACTTCGTGCTCAACGAATGGGAGTACGGCGGCTACGAGCGCGAGATCGAGCTACCACCCGGGTATGGCTCCTCGATCGAAGCCTCGCTCGCCAACGGCCAACTCGCCGTGCGAGTCCTGCGAGGGGACCCCACCACCGGGCTGTCGGTCCAGCCGAAGACGTTCAACACGTAACGGCCGGCAGGTGTCGACGCGGCGCAGACGCGATCACGCGCTGGTGAGAATCGGATCCTTCAGGTCGATGAACGTCATCTCGCCATACACGGCGCTGAACTCTTCCTCGGGACCCTCGAACTCCGCAGACTTCTCACCTTTGCGCGCTTCCTCTTCCGACGTGAAGTAGGCGACATCGACGAAGGAGTCGTCGGAGAACCACACGCGAAACGACCCGAGCAGATCGGGTCGAGCAGACCGGAGCTGGTCGCGCATCTCCGGCGTCTCCATCGACTCGGCCTTGGTGCGGTCGTTGACCTTGCCTTCCATCACTTGAACGAACCCGGCATCGTCGTTGCCACCGTCGAACAACGTTGCAGTGTCACTCGAATCTCGGAACACCGGTTGGCCGTCGAAGTACTTCGACGTCTCCTGCCACCACGCGGTCTGTTCCGCGCGGCTCGAGTTCGCCAGCGCAGCAGCCTCGTCCTCGAAACGGACGACGGCGACGAACGTGCCGTCGTCAGCGAGGCCGACGGTGCTGCCCAGGAAGCCAATCGCACCCGGACGCACCTCGTCGCGCCAGCGGTCGAGCTGGCGCTCGAGTGCGGCAGCATCGCCGACCTTGCCTTTGATGACTTGTGCGAACATGTCGCGTACCTCCTTGGGTTCCTGTCCTTTCGGAGCGCGCGCCACGTTACGACGCGCTCAGCCGCGATGGATCAAGTTCATCCGCGCGGTGAGCACGAGATCGCCGTCCTGGTTGCGGTACTGGTTCTCGGTGACGAGGAAGGTCATCGTCCGGTCGCCGGTCTGCTTCTCGTACAAGTCGACGACCTTGCCCTCCGACGAGATGCGATCACCGACGACGACGGGCTTGTGGTATTCGAACTCCTGCTCGCCGTGGAGCACGATGCCGCCCTTGGCCATGAGCTTGCCGATGACCTCCATCGTGGGGTTGCGGCCCGGGTTGGCGTCCGCCGGTTGGTCCTCGCCGAACGCGCCCCAGAACGTCGCCGCAGAGAAGAAGTACGTCGGTGGCACGGGAATGTCGTCGAACCCCGCGGCGACGGCGGCGTCGCGCCGGCGATAGACCGGGTTGGAGTCGGTGACCGACGCCGCGAACTGTGTCACCGGCCCGCGCTCGATCGTGATCGTCGCCTTTCCCGTCGGCATGCCGACGATCTCGTCCCTGTCGACGTCCGACCCCATGTGTGTCCCCCGAGAGCGCTTGACTAACCTGACACGCCTGTCAGGTACGGCTGGCATTCAAGCACAGAACCGTGCGCAACGAGTCGGAGGTGAACACCTGTGGGGCTGCTCGACGGGAAGGTCGCGATCGTCACTGGTGCGGGTCGAGGCATCGGTCGGGGTGAAGCGCTCGAGCTCGCGGCACAGGGCGCCAGCGTCGTGGTGAACGACCTCGGCGGCTCGCACACCGGCGAGGGAGCGGACAAGACGCCGGCGGACGAGGTCGTCGACGTCATCAAGAGCCGCGGTGGCGAGGCGGTTTCGAACTACGACGACGTGAGCCAGTGGGGCGGCGCCGAGAACCTCATCAACTCGGCCATCGACGCGTACGGCGGGCTGGACGTCCTGGTGAACAACGCCGGCATCCTCCGCGACGCGTCGATCGTGAAGATGACCGAGCAGGAGTTCGACTCGGTACTCGCGGTGCACCTCAAAGGCACGTTCAACATGACGCATTTCGCAGGCGGCTACTGGCAGAACGAATCGAAGGAAGGACGCAAGCGGCGCGCTGCCATCGTCAACACCGTCAGCTCCGCCGGCCTGCAGGGCAATCGCGGCCAGGCCAACTACGGCGCAGCAAAGGCCGGCATCGCCGCGCTCACGGTGATCACCGCGCTCGAGCTCGGGCGATCCGGCGTGCGCGCCAACGCGATCGCGCCCGGTGGCGCCACGCGCATGGTCGCGGCGGCCATGCCGCAGATCCAGGTGACCGAGGCCGACTCCGTCGAAGAAGGCGAGTTCAACCGCCTGAACCCCGGGAACTCGGCGCCCATCGTGGCGTGGCTCGCGTCGGACGAAGCGATGCACGTCACGGGACAGGTGTTCCGCGCCGTCGGCGACTCCATCACCCACTACGTCGGCTGGACGCTCGGCAAGGAGATCACGACGCCGAAGGGCCCGCGCAAGTGGGACCCCGCCGAGATCGGCGACCAGGTGAACGCCAGCATCTTCGGATGCCGCCCAGGCGGCCTCCAACTGGGCGGTTGATGCGAACCAGCAAACGCGTTGCCATCGTCGGCGCCGCGCTTTCCGATTGCGGGCGGGTCGACACGAAGTCGCCGTTCGAACTGCATCATCAGGCCGCGTCACGCGCGCTCGCCGACGCAGGATTGGCGAAGGACGACGTCGATGGCTTCGGATCGGCGGGCACCGGCTTGCTCGCACCCATCGAGGTCGCCGAGTACCTGGGCCTGCGTCCGGTGTGGGCGGACGGCACCAGCGTCGGTGGCAGCACGTGGGAGTTCATGGCCGAGCACGCGGTCGAGGCGATCCAGGCCGGTCACGCGGAAGTCGTCGTCCTCGCCTATGGGTCGACGACGCGCGCCGATCTCAAGGCGAGGCGGCGCGGTGCGAACTTGTCCTTCGGCGCGCGTGGTCCGGTCCAGTTCGACGTCCCCTACGGGCACACATTGATCTCGAAGTACGCGATGGCGACGCGGCGGCACATGCACGAGTTCGGGACGACGATCGAGCAACTCGCCGAGATCGCGGTGTCCGCGCGCTACAACGCGCAGTTCAACCCGGCCGCGTATTACCGCGACCCGATCACGATCGACGACGTGAACTCGGCGCCCATGATGGCCGATCCCTTGACGAAGCTGCACTGCTGCATCCGGTCCGACGGTGGCGGTGCCGTCGTGCTGACGTCCGAAGAACGCGCCCGCGACCTCGCCAAGCGGCCGGTGTGGGTGCTCGGATCGGGCGAGGCGACCAACATGACGACGCTCAGTGAGTGGACGGACTTCACCTCATCGCCCGCGGTGCAGTCCGGCAGGCTCGCATTCGAGCGTGCGGGCCTCACCCCGAGCGACGTCGACGTGTGCCAGATCTACGACGCGTTCACGTCGATGGTGCTGCTGTCCCTCGAGGCGCTCGGATTCTGCTGCAAAGGCGAAGGCGGCCCGTTCGTGGAGGACGGCAAGCTGCGAGTCGGTGGAGCGTTGCCCACGAACACGGACGGTGGCGGGCTGTCCGCCTGTCATCCGGGCATGCGCGGGATGTTCCTCATGGTCGAGGCGGTCAAGCAGTTGCGGCGGGAAGCCGGCGACCGTCAAGTTGCAGATGCGGACATCGCCTGCGTGAACGGCACCGGCGGTTGGTTCAGCTCCGCTTCGACGTTGTTGCTCGGCGTCGACTGACCGGGGCTCCGAACATCCCGCGATGCAGCATCGTCGTGAGCACCTCGACGACGGCCTCGTCCGAGAACCCCGGGTCACGCGACGACGTGAAGTACGCAAGTCGTTCGATCATCGCGAGCATGGCCGCGCTCGCGAGCGCGGGATCCGGCAAGTGAGCCGCGTCCGCCTCGGCCAGCCGTCGCTGCAAGCTCGCGACTATTTCCGCGAATGCGTCGAGCCCGAGCCGCACGAGCTCCCGGTCGACGACCTGCTCCTCCATCCACCCGCGGATCACGGCGCCGTATCGTCGATAGGTGACGAGGAACTGCGTGAGCCACGAGCGCAGCTCGGCTTCACCCGCCTTGTCAGGCGTGACCGGGCCGAGCGAGGCGGCCAGCGCTTCCATCTCCTCGGCACACTCACGGGCGAGGGCGCGGAACAGGTCCTCCTTGTTGGCGAAGTAGAGATAGAAGGTGCCGTGCGACAGCTTCGCCACCCGGACGACGTCGTCGACGCGGGCCGCGTGGTAACCCCGCTCGGTCAGCACCTCGAGGCCGGCGTCGAGCAACTTCGACAGCGTGCGCTTGCCCTGGGAGCGCAGTTCGCGGTCGCTCGCCGGCGTACCGGCCGTCCGGGTGCGTGCGGTTGCCACGATCGTGATTCCCCGCCTCTCGAGGCCTCGTGACGCTCGACCAAGTGGCGCGGGAGGCGGCCGAGCGGTTCGGAGACGATATCGCCTACGTCGCGCCGGACGGTCGGACGTTGAGCTACCGCGAGCTCGACCGGCACGCGGACGAGACAGCCGCTGGTCTCGCGAAGCAAGGAGTAGGTGAGGGGGACGTCGTGGCGCTCGTGCTGCCCCAACTGCCCCGGTACTTCGTGCTGTACCTCGCCGCCGCTCGGCTCGGCGTCATCACCGCCGGTGTCAACACACGGCTCTCGCCGTTCGAGCGGGACGCCGTGCTTCGATCAGCGGCGCCGAAGCTCGTCATCGACGAGCCGGACGGCATCGACGATCTCCGGGTCGAGGGTGCTCACCCGCGATACGTCGACGACGATCCCGATCGTCCGGTCGCGATCGTCTTCACTTCGGGCACGACCGGCACACCGAAGGGTGCCGTGTTCGCGAACCGCCAGTTGTCCTTCATCACCAACGTCGACACGGGAGGCAACTGGGGAGGCGGCGGCGCCACGTTCGCGGCCACCTCGTTCGCGCACCTCGGTCCCATGACGAAGCTGCCTGGGTCGTTGATGCGTGGCGCCACGACGTATGTCCTGTCGCGGTGGAAGGCATCGGACGCGCTGCGAATGGTCGCGGATCATCGGATGACGAGCATTGGCGGCATTCCGACTCAAGTGGCGCTGATGTTGCAGGAACCCGATCTCGACTCGTATGACCTGTCGTCAGTGCGGGCGATCGTGATGGGTGGCGGACCGGCCACACCCGCGCTCGTGCGGGAGGCGCGGCAGCGGTTCGGAGCGGCGGTTGCCATCCGCTACTCGTGCACCGAAGCCGGGATCGGCATCGGCACCACCTTCGATGCGCCGGCGGACGACGCCGAGGTTTCTGTGGGCCGCCCTCATGCCGGGGTCGACCTCGAGTTGCGCGACGTCGTCGCCGGGGTCGGCGAGGTGTGCTTGCGGTCGGCGGCGGTGATGGACGGGTATTGGCGCGCACCCGGGCTCACTGCCGAGGCGCTGACCGACGACGGCTTCGTCCGCACCGGTGACCTCGGATGGATCGACAGCGCGGGTCGCCTGCGTCTCGCCGGGAGAGCGAAAGAGATGTACGTGCGCGGCGGCTACAACGTGTACCCCATGGAGGTCGAGGCGGTGCTGGCGACCCATCCGGCGATTGCAGATGTCGCGGTCGCGCCGCGTCCGGACCGCGTCATGGGCGAGATCGGCGTGGCCGTCGTCGTCGTGCGAGATCGGTCGCAGCCGCCGACCCTGGATCAGCTGCGTTCCTTCGCGACGGACCACCTGGCCGCGTACAAGCTCCCGGAGGCCATCGTCATCACCGAGGCGCTGCCGCTCACGGCCATGGAGAAGCTCGACCGGCGGGCACTGGCGTCGCTCGTGCACGACGGCGAGGGCTGATGCAGCTCGACTTCACCGCGGAGCAGGAGGAGCTGCGCGACTCGGTTCGGGCGGTGCTCACGAAGGAGTGCCCCATCTCCCTCGTGCGTGCTCACGTCGACGCCGTGGTGTCCGGCGGAGACTCCGACGCGAGCCGCAAGCTGTGGGACACGTTCGTCGGCCTCGACTGGCCCGCACTTACGATCCCGGAGGAGCACGGCGGCATCGGCCTGGGCTTCCCCGAGCTCGCCGTCGTCGCCGAGGAGCTTGGTCGGGTCGTCGCGCCGAGCCCTCTGCTGGCCACGGTCGCCGGATTCGTCCCCTTGCTGCGCGAGTCGGATGGAGCCGGACCATGGCTGGCGAAGGTGGCATCGGGACACGTCTCGGGCACAGTCGCGTTCGATGTCGATCATGTGCTCTGCGCTGGCGAGGTCGACGTCATCGCGGCTGTCGTCGACGATCACGTCGTCCTCGTGCCGGCGGCCGATGCGAAGCTCCGTCCCGTTCGCCGCGCTCGATGCCACACGGACGCTGGCCGCGATCGACACCTCGTCTGTCGGCGAATACGAGCGCATGCCGGTCAGCAGCGAAGGCGTCGAGCGAGCGCGGCAGGAGATGACCACAGCGATCGCGTTCGAGCTCGTCGGCACGTGCGAGTCGATCTTCGACACGAATCTCCAGTACGCGAAGGAGCGCCGGCAGTTCGGCGTGCCGATCGGCTCGTTCCAGGCGGTCAAGCACAAGCTGGCGAACATGTTCGTCGCCATCGAGCGGGCACGAGGGGTGTGCGTGTTCGCCGCGGCGACCATCGCCGAGGACGACGATCGCCGCTCGATGGCGGTTGCGGCGGCGAAGGCTGCGGCCGGCGACTGCGAGCGACTGGTAGCGGCTGATGGCATCCAGTTGCTCGGCGGCATCGGCTACACGTGGGAGCACGATCAGCAGCTGTTCGTGAAGCGAGCGAAGACGTCGGGCGCACTGTTCGGCAACGCCGCTTGGCACCGGCAGCGCATCGCCGACGCACTGGGAGTCTGATCGTTCCGCGCGCGCGCTGAGGATCAGTTCGGTATCGACGCCGGTGGCGGAGGACTGAGCTGGAACGCGGCCTGCGCCGTCGTCCCGCCCGAGCCCGTCGCTCCGACCTGATACGTCCCCGGTGGATCCTGCGGCGTGGTCTGGTACTTCGCCGTGACCGACCCGTCGGCCGCCGGCGTGTGCGGCGGACCAGTGAACTTCTTGCCGCCGGGGCCGTCGACCTGGAACGTGATGGTCTCGGAGGACTTCGCGCCAGTGAGCTTCAACTGGATCGTCGCACCCGGCTGTCCGTCCGCAGGCGACACGGCCAGTTGGACCGGCGCCGGAGGCGGGATGACGAGGACTTGGCCTTCTGCGAGTTGGTCCTGGCTCGTCAGGTGGTTCGCGGCGACGATCGAGTCGATCGGGACACCGAATCGCCGCGCGATCGCGCCGAGTGTGTCCCCCCGCTTGACCTGATAGTTGGTCGGCGGTGCGGTGGTCGTGGTCGTGGATGGCGGCGCTGCACTCGACGACGGTGCTACGGGCGCGGAGCCGTCGCCGCAAGCCGTCATCAACACGACGAAGGTGATCGGAATCAGCCAGCGCATGCCGACCACCATCTTCACGCATCTGGGACAGTGGAAGGTGTGCAGAAGCTTCTGTTGACAGCAGCGGCAGTCGCCGGAGCGGCGGTTGGTTACCGGCTCGTCGTGGGCGGCGAACTGACGCTCGATACCGGCCTCGGGCGCGAGGTCCAGCCGCTCGGGCCGCTGACGAAGGTCATTGCCGCGCCACGCGAAACGGTCTTCGATGTGATCGCCTCTCCGTACCTGGGGCGTACGCCGCGGGCGATGTCCGACGAGATCGAGGTGCTCGAGCGTGGCGACGACATGGTGCTGGCAGCTCACCGCACACCAGTCGGGCGACGCATGATCGCCACGACTCTGGAGACGGTCCGCTTCGAGCGACCGGAGCGGATCGGGTTCCGGCTCCTGCGAGGGCCGGTGCCGCACGTCGTCGAGTCATTCACACTCGCCGACTCGGACGGCTCGACCCGCCTCGACTACGAGGGCGAACTGGGCACCGACTTCGGCCTTCTCGGACGCGTGTGGGGCAAGCAGGTCGCGGCGAAGTGGGTTGCCACGGTCGAAGGGTCCGTCGCCCGCATCGCCGAGGAGGCGGAACGAAGGGCCACGAGCTTGTCGAGACGCTGACCCGCACTCCCCCGCAACTCCGGTCGCCAACATTCGCCGGTGGCGCGGGTCAGTCGAAGACGACGTCGAGGCGCGGAGGGGCGCGGAACGTCATACCGGTGATGTAGGGCGGGTCGGCGTCGGGGTCGAGGCGCAGATTCGGGAGGCGATCGAGCACCCGGTCGATCGCCACCTTCGTCTCCATGCGGGCGAGGTGCATACCGAGGCACATGTGCGGACCCGACGCGAACGCGACGTGCGCGGTGGACTGCCGGTTGATGTCGAACGCGTCGGCGTCGGGCCAACGGGTCGAGTCGTGGTTCGCAGCACCCATGTTGACGATGAGCATCGCATTGGCCGGGAGGTCGACACCGCACACGTTCGTGCCGGTCGTGGCCGTGCGCAAGATGGTGAGCAACGGCGGCTCCCATCGCAGGCCCTCCTCGATGGCCTGCGGCAACAACGACCGGTCACCGCGCACCTGATCGAGCTGGTCGGGATGACTCAGCAACCCGCACATGAGGTTGGCCGACGAGCGATAGGTCGTCTCCGCGCCGGCAGGCAACAACAGCCGGCAGAACGCGATGATCTCGTCGTCGGTCAGGTGCTGACCGTCGTGTTCGCCCCAGGCGAGGACGCTGATCATGTCGTTGCCGGGTGACTCGCGACGTTCGTGCACGAATCCGACGAGGTAGTCGTAGAGGCTCGACGACGCGTTGAGCGCCTTGTCGGTGTCGATCCCCACGCTGATGATCTCGACCGCCCACCGGTGGAAATTCGGCAAGTCGCCACGCGGAAGTCCGAGCATTCCAGCGATGACGTTGACGGGGAACGGGAAGTGCAACTCGCTGACCAGCTCGGCCCTGCCGCGATCCACGAACGCGTCGATGCATTCGTCGACGATCGGGCCGACGAGCTCGTGCTCCCATACCTCCATCGCCTTGCGGCTGAAGGCTTGCTGGATCAGCGAGCGGTATGTGTGGTGCTCGGGCTCGTCCATCTCGAGGATGGTGTGGCCCATCACCGGGCCCATCGCCTCGGCATAGCCGGCAGACGAGAACCGCACACCGTCGCGCAGGACCTCCTGCACGGCTTCGTAGCTGGACACCGTGTACATCGGGGCCACGTCTGCAGGATCGAAGCCGAGCTCGGCGTCGGCGTCGAGACCCATGAGCTGGCGGACGTCGGCGGGAACGATGTGCTCGGCGCGCATCGACGCGAAGTCGGGATACGGGTTCGTGACGATGCCGGCGCCCATCGCCCGGTTGAACTCTTCGAAGGGATTCGATTCCACCGTCTGATCGGCCACGGCTGTTCCTCGATTCCTGACACGCGTGTCAGGTCGAACGTAGCAGGGGTCGAGTACCGTCGCGATCCGTGGCGCTTGGCGACAAGGTGGCCAGCAAAGCCGTCCACTACGGCGCCTATCCGGTCGTCGCCCTCGCCGCGACCGTCATGCTCGAGACCGGCGAGCGCGGATCACTGTCGCAGGCCGCCGACGGGATCCAAGCGCACTTCCACGTGAGCGACTTCTCGATCGGCGCGCTGCCCACCTCGATGACCTTGATCGGCGTCCTCGGTTCTATCCCGTTCGGCCATCTCGCCGACCGCATGCGGCGCACGTTCCTGCTCGCGGCTGCGATGGCGGTGTGGACGCTCGTCATGGGCCTCAACGCCCTCGCTCCGACCTTCTTCTTCTTGTTCCTCACTCGACTGGGCGTGGGCGTGGTCGAGGCGAACGGACCCGCGGCCGTCTCGCTGCTGTCGGACTACTACCCGGTCAGCGAACGCGCGAGGCGGATCGGGCTCTACAACTCGGGCGCGCTCGTCGGCTCCGCGCTCGGCCTCGGCCTCGCCGGTGTGTTCGTCGACAGCTGGGGTTGGCGTTCTGCGTTCTGGATGTGGATCCCCTTTGGGATCGCAACGGTGTTCATGCTGTTGCGAGCCCCGGAGCCGGCGCGCGGTCACCAGGACGCGGACTTCGCCGACGTGATGACAGGCGTCGAGGCGGTGGAACTGGCGGGCAAGCTCGAGCTGCCGCCACCGTCCCGCGTCGGCACGATGGACTACGCGAACTGCACCTGGCAGCAGGCGTACCGGGAGATCTTCAGCATCCGGAGCATGTGGTTCGGTGTGGTGGGCATCACCGTGTCGCAGGCGCTGCTGTCAGGGCTCGGCTTCTGGGGCGTGCCGTACTTCAAGGAGGTGTTCGATCTCGAGCGCGAGCAAAGCGGGGTTGTACGTGATCATCTTCGGGCTCGGTGCCGCCGTCGGCGTCGTGAGCGGTGGGTACGTGGCCGACCGCCTCCTTCGTCGCGGCATCGTCAACGCCCGCATCTATGTCGTGTTCGTGTCGACGATCATCGCCACGGCCGCGTTCATTCCCGCCTTCGTCAGCACGGACCTGTCGGTGACTCTGCCGCTCTTCCTTGTCGGCGGCGTGTTCTTGACGCTGCCGGTCGCGCCCGCGGACGCGATGCTGACGGACGTCGTCGTCTCGCCGCTGAGGGGACGCGCCGCGGCACTTCGTTCGATGGTGCGGAGCCTCGCGGGAATCGCTCCGCTCGTGATCGGCGCGTTGAAGGGCCTGTTCGGGCTGCAGACCGCGCTGTTGATGATCACGCCGTTCTACGCCGTCGGCGGGTTCATCATGTTGTTCGCGGCGCGTACCTATCCCGCCGATCTCGCGTTCGTCGCCGCCGAGTCACAACGGCTCCGGGACCAAGACTTGGCCGGTCCCGCAACCTGACGTGGCCGTCAGGCTTCTGCCAACATTCCGGCCGTGACCGATCGCCCGACGATCCTCGCGACCGCACCGTTACGCGGCCCCGGCCTCGACATCCTCCGCTCACTCGCAGACGTGATCGAGGATCCGTGGATCAGTGAGTCGTCCATGCGGCTCTACAACGCGGAGCAACTCGCGGCGCGCATCGCCGAGACCGGGGCGACGATCGTGCTCTGCGAGGCGGACAAGTGCGCGGGACCAGTGCTCGAATCGGGTCTCGTGGCGATCGCCTCGACCCGAGGTGACCCCACCAACGTCGACATCGCCGGCGCGACCGCGGCCCGCATTCCCGTGCTCCATGCTCCGGGGCGCAACGCCGATGCCGTGGCCGAGATGACCATCGCGTTGTTGATGACCGTCAACCGTCACGTGCTGCGCGCGGACGCCGACGTCCGCGCTGGCGAGGTGTTCCGTGACGGGACGATCCCGTACCAACGATTCCGGGCGTGGCAGATCGCGGGCCGCACTGCGGGCCTGGTCGGTCTCGGCGCCGTGGGACGGGCGACGAAATGGCGGCTCGAAGGACTCGGCATGACGGTGATCGCGTCCGATCCGTACGCCGAAGACGCCGAGCACTCGCTCGACCAGTTGCTCGACGAGGCCGACGTGGTGTCGATGCACGCGATGGTCACGGCCGAGACACTGGGCATGATCGGCGCGAAGCAGTTCGCAGCCATGAAGGACGGCGCGATCTATGTGAATTCGGCGCGCGCCGCGCTCCACGACACGGATGCGCTCGTCGATGCGTTGCAGTCGCGCAAGCTCGCCGGCGCCGGTCTCGATCACTTCGAGGGCGAGATGCTCGCGCCGGGCCATCCGCTGATCGACCTGCCCAACGTCGTGTTGACCCCGCACATCGGCGGCGCGACCTACGACACGGAGGCGAACCACACCACGATCGTCGCTGCCGATCTCGCGCTGCTCCTCCGCGGCGGCCGGCCCCAACATTGCGTGAACCCCGAGGTGCTGCCATGAAGGTCTCGAAACAGGACGTGCTCGACGCGGCGAAGGGCATGCTGGACAAGGGACTGGTCGCGGGCACTGCCGGCAACGTTTCCGGCCGGCTCGACGAGGATCGCGTCTGCCTCACGCCGTCGTCGGTCGCGTACGAGACGATGACGCTCGAGGACCTCGTGGTGACCGATCTGCAAGGCAACGTCGTCGAGGGGACGCGTGGGCCAACGAGCGAGAAGGCGTTGCATCTCGCGTGCTACCGCCGGTATCCGGAGATCGGTGGCGTGATCCATTCGCACGCGGCCCACGCCACGATGTTCGCCCTCGTGCACGAGCCGATCCCCGCGATCATCGAAGAGGTCGTCGTGTACCTCGGCGGCGACATTCCGATGTGTGACTACAAAGGCACGGGAACGGACGAGCTCGGCGAGGAAGTGGCCTCCCGGCTGTCGGATCGCAGCGCCGCCATCCTCGCCAACCACGGCATCGTCACCGTCGGCAACTCGCCCGACAAGGCGCTGCACAACGCCGAGCTCGTCGAGCGCACCGCGATGATCGTCTGGGGCGCCCGGGCCCTCGGCGACCCGATCCCGTTGCCGGACAAGGTCAACCGCAACATGTCCGGCGTCTACAAGATGTTCCGCGAGAACCCCGACATGTGACCCCGACCTTCCCGAACTCCGGGGAGAAACGGGCGCTATGGCACCCGTTTCCACCCAACATTCGCCATGATCGCTGCTACCGGAGCGCGCCGGGCTCGTCGAGCCAGTAGTTCAGCGCGATGTTGCGGGCGTTGCGGAGGACGAACGTGTGCTCCACGGCAGTGCGAATTCGGCGTTGCTGCGCGGCGGTCGTGGCGACCTGACGAAGCAGATAGTCGGCGGCGTCGCCATGATCGGCCTCGGCGTACGCGTGGACCTTGAAGTTCTCCACGTCGATGCCGTAGTGGTCGCGCAGCCCCTCGTACATCATCTTGGCGTAGCCCGTCGACGCCGCGAACCGCTCGCCTGCCCAGCCGAACGCTGCGAGACCTTCTTCATACGACCGGCGCATGTAGAAGCAGCTCGTGAAGACCAGCCCGATCGTCTCTGGAACCGGCCGGTACGTCATCAGCTCGTCGTCCGTGATCCCCATGAGATGGGCCCACTCGACCTTCATGTCGACGTGGTTGCGGTCACCTGCGAAACCGGTCTCGTCAGCCAGGTTCTGGCACCAGTGGATGAAGTGCTCGCTCTGGTCGAGCGTGAGCGCGTCGATGTCAGGCGCGTTCGACACCAGCGAACCGAACTCGGCCGTGTACCACTTGCCGAGGAAGTAGTACTCCTTGCAAAACCGCTTCACGAGCTCTTCGGACAGCGTGCCGTCGGCGACCGCCGTCCAGAGCTGGTTGCGGGTCGTCACCAGCGCGGGGATGAGCGCCTCGAGCCCCTCCATGAACTGTTCGACGGGCAATGCCTTCTCGTCGCGTGCCCGTCCGCGGACGTCCTTGAACTCGCGGAGTTCAGCCATCGGCCCGTGAAGCTAGTCGAGACCTGACACGGTCGTCAGGTAGTGTGAACACTACGCTGCCCAGGGGGTACGGCACATGAACGTCGACATGGTGCAACTCGCTGGCCGCCGGGAACGCTTGGTCGCCGACCACACGGTCGATCCCGTCACAGCCGAGGTCATCCGCTCGTGCATGGAGACAGTGTGCTTCGAGATGGCGACATACGTGTCCCGGACGGCGACGACACCGATCCTGAACCAGTCGAACGAGCGCAACGCCACGATCCTCGATGCGCGAGGACGGTTGGCAGCACTGTCCGTCGGCATTCCGCAGTTCATGCTCACGTCGACGCTGCCCGTGCGGTTCGCGCTCGACTTCTTGGGGCCCGACGAGTTCCACGAGGGTGATGTCTTCGTCGCCAACGACCCGTATCACGGCGGTGGCCATCTTCCGGACTACAACGTGTTCGCGCCGTGTTTCGCCGACGATCCCGTGACGGGCGCGCGGCGCATGGTGCTGATCGCGTCGATCCAGTGCCACCACGGCGACACCGGTGGCGCCGTGCCGGGCGGGTACAACGTCACGGCCAACGACATATGGGGCGAGGGCGTGCGTTGGCCCGTGGTCAAGGTCATCGACCGAGGCGTGGAGCGCCGAGACGTGCTGTACGCGCTGCAGGCGAACAACCGGCTGCCCGACTACATCGGCGACCTCCGAGCCCAGATCGGCGCGGCGCAGATCGCCGCGCGGCGCCTCGCCGACATCGTGGACCGCTACTCGGTGCACACCGTCGAAGCGGCCATCGACTCGATGATCGACTACGCGGCACGCCGATTCCGTGAAGAGGTGAGCGCGTGGCCCGACGGCGTGTACGAGGGCGACGCATACGTGGACCACGATCCACTCGGGCATCCCGACGTCCATCTGCACGTGAGGATCACCGTCGACGGCAGCCGGCTGATCATCGACTACACGGGCAGCGACACGCGTCCTGAACTGCAGGCGTGGTCGACGTTCGGCAACACGCGGGGATACACGATTGCCCAGATCGCAGCGATGATGGATCCGGAGATCCCGAAGAACGAAGGCTTCTTCGACTCCGTCGAGCTCGTCGTTCCATCGGGCTGTGTGTTGAACCCGCCGGCGGGCAAGCCGGTGTCCGCCGGCACGCACCATCCGGGCGCCGACGTCGGCGAGGTCATCGCAGTGGCGATGCAGGACGTCCTACCGGACAAGGCCGTGCCTCAGACCTACAAGACCGGCATCCCGACCGTGATCGTCGGTGTCGATCCGCGCACGGGCCAGACCTTCACCGACCACTCGGCCGAGGTGTATGCAGGCTGGTGCAACGCGGCCCGCGGAATGGATGCATGGGGTGCGCAGAACGCGTCGTTCGGCAACCTCTGGAAGGCGACCGCGGAGATCAACGAGTCGTTGTACCCGCACGTGCAATGGGAACGCGATTACCGAACGGACTCCGGTGGCGCAGGCCAGTGGCGAGGGTTGTGCGGCAGCCATTACGTCAAACAGGTGCGCGTGCCGGCGAAGGTCTACACGTACGTCGTTGGGATGAAGTACCCGATGCCCGGCATCTGCGGCGGCGAGGCCGGTGAGCCGAACAAGCTGACGATCCGGTACCAGTCCGACGACCCCTTTGTCGTGCAACACACCGCCAACTGGGTGCCGATGGAAGCCGGGCAACTGCTCAACTACGACTACGGCGGCGGCGGCGGATGGGGTGACCCGCTCGACCGCGATCCCGAAGCCGTGCTCGACGACGTGCTCGACGAGTACGTCTCCACCGTGGGCGCCGAGCGCGACTACGGCGTCGTCCTGACAGGCTCGCTCGAGGACCTGACGGTCGCTGTTGACGAGACCGCCACCAAGGAGCTGCGCGAGTCGCGCCGCGCCAACCCGGCGTGACCCACGCCTCCATTGCGTCGCACGTGCATCCACGTGTCAAAACGAGACGTCATTGCACGTGCGATCCCACACCCCCGCGTCGCACGTGCATCCACGTGTCAAAACGACACGTCATTGCACGTGCGATCCCGCAGGAGGAGGAGGTGAGGCGAGGTGGGCTACCGGATCGGGTGTGACGTCGGGGGGACGTTCACCGACCTCATCTGCGTGACCCCCGACGGCGAGGTCGTGCTGGACAAGACGCCGTCGACGCCCGAGGACCAGTCCATCGGCGTCATGCGGGGCCTCGAGCAGCTTGCCGAACGTTTCAGCCTCGACCTCGGTGACCTGTGCCGCAACCTCGACGTCGTCGTCCACGGCACCACGACAGCCGACAACACCATGATCGAGATGGACGGCGCGCCCACGGGCCTGCTCGTCACACGCGGTCATCGCGACGAGATCGAGATGCGCCGAGTGCACAAGGAAGAGATCTGGGACCCGTCGTACCCCGCGCCGCCGCCGATCGCCAGACGCCGGGCTCGCATCCCCATCCCCGAACGGTGTGCGTACGACGGGGAGGTGCTGTTACCTCTCGACGAGGATGCCGTGCGAGCGGGCATCCGCCGACTGAAGCAACTCGGGTGCACCTCGATCGCCGTCATGTACCTGTTCTCGTTCGTGAACCCCGCTCACGAGCGCCGCACGCTCGAGCTCATCGAAGAGGAGTACCCCGACGTCGAACACGTGTCGCTCTCCCATGAGGTGATGGCCGCGGGCCCCGAGTTCGAACGCGTCTCGACCACGCTCGTCAACGCCTATGTCGCGCCGCGCATCGCTCACTACACCTCGCACCTGGTCGAGCAACTGCGAGCCGCCGGGTACGCGGGACAGGTGCTGATCATGCAGGCCACGGGAGGCGTGATGCCGCCCGACTACGTGGCCAAGCGCGCCGTCACGCTGCTGGGCTCGGGACCGACGGGCGGCGTGATGGGCTCCGCGTTGGCGGCACGCGCCGGCGGGGCCTCCGACTTCATCGCCGTCGACATGGGCGGCACGTCCTTCGACACGTGCCTCGTGCGTGACGGACGTCCGGAGGTACGCACCGATCGCACGTGGCGCTACCGCTACTACATCGGTATCCCGATGGTCGACGTCCGCTCCGTCGGCGCGGGCGGCGGTTCGATCGCGCGGGTGCGTCAAGGGGCGCTGTTGGTCGGACCCGAATCGGCGGGGTCGGTGCCAGGACCGGCGTGCTACGGACGAGGCGGCACCGACGCGACCGTCACCGACGCTGATTGCGTGCTCGGGTACCTACCCACCGAAGGCTTCGCCGGCGGGCGAATGACGCTCGACGCGGATGTGTCGCGTGCCGCCATCGAAATCGACGTGGCCGCGCCGCTCGGCATCGACCTCGTCGAAGCCGCATGGGGCATCGAACGCATCGTCAACGCCAATATGGCCAACGCCATGCGACGTGTGCTGTCGTCCTACGGTGCAGATCCGCGCGACCTCGCCGTGATCGCGTACGGCGGCAACGGTCCCCTCCACGCCTGCGCGCTGGCCACCGAGCTCGGCTCCCGCCGCGTGCTCGTCCCCAAGACCGCGCCTGCATTCTCCGCGCTGGGACTGCTCGTGGCCGACTACGTCGTCGACCTCGTCCGCTCGTACGTCGTGCCCATAAGCCAAGTCGACATCGAACGGGTCCGAGCGTTGATGACCGAGCTCGTCGACGAGACCACGAAGGAGCTCGCGCCGGCGGGACTCGACCACGGCTCGATCGCAACGGAGCTCTCTGTACAGATGGCGTACAGCGGCCAGAACTCCGACATGAGCGTCCCGGTTCCCGAAGGCCAGAGCCTCGACGCAACCGGGCTGCTCGATCTCACACAACGGTTCCACGACCTGCACGAATCCGACCGCGGGTTCGCGTTCCGCAACCAGCAGCCGCAGGTGCGAGGCGTGCGCTTGACGGCGCGTGGCGTGACAGAGAAGCCGAACCATCTCGCGGAGCTGGGATCGATCGCCGACGTCGACTCGGCTCGCAAGCCGTCGCGCGAGGTCTACTGGGGCGCAGAGTATGTCGCCACACCGGTCTACGACGGCGCCGTCCTCGGACCGGGCGCCTCCGTCCGCGGTCCCGCTCTCGTCGAGGAACCCTTCACCGTCGTTGCGGTCGCCCCGGGCTGGTCCTGCACGCTCGGCGCGCACGGGTCCTACGAACTGCAACCTGCTCTCGACTGACCGATCGTGCCCGCGTTCTTCGAGGAGGTCGAGCTCGCCGTCTTGTCCGCCGCCGTCGATCGGCTGATCCCGCCGGACGACGAAGGTGCGCCGGGGGCGTCGGCCGCCGGCGTCGTCGACTACATCGACACGCTGCTCGGTGCGTTCGCATTCGATCCACCTCGCATCTTCGCGGGTGGACCGTTCTCGGGCCGTTGGGGCGGCGAGGCGTCCTTCGACCACTGGCTGCCCCTCGGACCGATGGAAGAGCTTGCGTGGCGCACACGCATCGAGGGCTCGCAAGGACGGCCTGAGCGCGAGTTCAACGGACCTGTCGTCGGTCTCCAACCGCGGTATCGCGCCGGTCTCGCCGCGCTCGGCCGTGACTTCCTCGACGTGGCGCCCGAAGAGCAGGACAGCCGGCTCGACCTCGATCGTGCGTTCAAGCGACTGCTGTACGAGCACGCGTGCGAGGGCACGTACGGCGATCCGGTCTATGGGGGCAACCGCGCGCACGCCGGGTGGGACTCGATCGCTTGGATCGGCGACATCCAGCCGCGGGGCTACACGGACCAAGAAGTGTCGGGACGCGCGAAGACTGAGATCCCCCGTGGCGGGTGATCTCGACTGCGACGCGGTCGTCGTCGGCTCCGGACCCGGTGGGTCGACTGTGGCGGACGTCCTGACGACGGCGGGATGGTCGGTGATCGTGCTCGAGAAGGGTCGCAACCACCTTCTGTCTCTCGAGGCGCCCTACGAACCATCGGGCGATCTCTCCAACGACGAGATCAAGTTCCACCGCCGCCACTTCCTCGGCCCGGACCCGCTTCTCGAACCCCGCACGTATCGCCGGAGCGCCACGGACGGCGAGCGGTTGTTCGTTGGCGAGGTCAACAACCTGCCCTCGACCGTCGGTGGCGGCGGCTTCCATGCCGACGCCAAGCTCCCGCGGTTTCGCGAGGAGGACTTCCACCTGTTCACCGCTCGTGGCGGCGTCGACGGCGCGATGGTCGCCGATTGGCCCGTGCAGTACGCCGACCTCGAACCGCACTACACGGAGGCCGAGCGGTTGATCGGGGTCGCTGGCGACGCCGGCGCCAACCCGTTCGCGGCGTGGCGAAGCGGTCCGTATCCGATGCCGCCCGGCCCCGACATGTTCGGCGCCGTCCTCACGTCGCAAGCGGCCGTGAACCGCGGGCTGCATCCGTACCGCGCCCCCACGGGTGTGAACTCCGTGCCGTACGACGACCGTCCCGCGTGCAACAACTGCGGGTTCTGCGGCGGTTACGGGTGCGCCATCCACGCCAAGGGCGATCCGATCTCGTCGCTTCGCCGCGCGCTGCGCACCGGGCGGTGCGTGGTGCGGCCCGAGTCGTATGTGACGGAGATCGTGCTCGACGCGAGCGGACGACGAACAACGGGTGTCCGTTACCTCGACGTCGCCGCCGGAAATGTCACACGGGAAGTGCGCTCCTCACACGTCGTGCTCGCCGCCGGCGCCTTCGAGACGCCGCGGTTGCTGCTGCGATCCGACGTCGGCAACTCGTCCGGAATCGTCGGCCGAAATCTCATGTACCACTTCCAGACGTTCACCGTCGGCATCTTCCCGTTCTCGTTGCACGGCGAACGAGGCCGCAGCGTGACCCACCTGCACGACGACTTCATGGTCCCGGACCCCGACGCCATCGCCGCGGCGCGCGCCGCCGGGCTGCCCTGGATCCGGGGGGGCACGGTCGAACACGGTGGCGGTGGAAGTCCCCTGATGGAGGCGACGACGTATCCGTCGGGCCCGCAACACAATCGATCGATGCGCGACTCGGCCATCCGAGACCGACTCTTCGCATTCACGATGCAGGCCGAGGATCTGCCGCAGTCGACCAACCGCATCGACCTCGATCCGGCCGTCGTCGATGCGTGGGGGTTCCGTGCGGGTCGGGTCACCTACGCGCCACACACGCACGAGCTGGTCGCGTCCGACCACTTCGCGCCGTTGCTCGAAGCGGTCATGAAGGACGCCGGCGCCGACTTCGCGTTCTCGACCACGTCGCCGCCACAGGGTGACCTCGAGCTGCACGACGTGAGCCCACTCGGCATTGCACCGGCGTCGCGCCACGTCATGGGCACCTGCCGGATGGGCGACGATCCGCACACGTCGGTGGTCGACGCGGCGAGCCGGTTCCACGACGTCGAGAACATGATCTGCGCCGATTCGTCGGTGTTCGTGACCTCTGCCGGTTACAACCCGACGCTCACCCTCGTGGCGCTGGCGCATCGCGCCGCGTGCCTGATGGCTAGCGTCACGCCGTGAACCAGAGCCGTCTCGACCTCGACCAGCAACTCGAAGCGATCACCACTGAAGGCAACCGATTCTGGGACGCGATCGAGGCCGCCGCCGACCTGCAGGCTCGCGTGCCGTCGTGTCCGGAATGGCGCATCGCCGACCTGGCGCAGCACCTGACAAGTGTCCACGCCTTCTGGGCCCGCATCGTCGAGGGCGACGGCGCCGGCGGGGATCGAGCCGTCGAGGCGACCGCGCTCGTGGACTTGGGACGTGAGGCGCTGCAGCGGATGGTCGAGGTGCTCCGGTCGGCCGACCCGCAGCAACACGTGTGGACGTGGACGGCACAGGAGGACGTCGCCTTCGTGACGCGCCATCAGGTGCAAGAAGCGGCCGTGCATCGCTGGGACGCGCAGGCCGCCGCCGGTGTCGCCATCGATCCGATCGCTCCGGAGATCGCCTCCGACGCCATCGATGAGTTCGTCACGCTCGCCCGACCTGCGTTGACGAAAGACGCAGCCCCGTTGCCCGGGTCGGTGCATCTCCATTGCACCGATTTCGACGGCGAGTGGTTCGTCCATCCCGATGGACAGGTCGAGCCGATCCACGCCAAGGGTGATGTCGCGCTACGCGGCCGCGCTTCGGATCTCCTGCTCGGGCTGTACAGCCGCGTCCCACTCGATCAACTCGACGTGATCGGCGATCGCCCCGTCGCCGAGGCCTTCCTGAGCGTCCACCTCGGCTGACTCCCGCCGAACTCCGGGGAGAAACGGGCGCTATAGCGCCCGCTTCCATCCAACATTCGCCTCGTTAGCGGGGGAGGCCGAGGAGGCGTTCGCCGATGATGGTGCGTTGGATCTCGCTCGTGCCGCCGGCGATCGACGCTGCCTTCGACCACAGCCACTGACGAGACCACGGCCCGGACAGCGGCGCGTCCGGGCCCAGCACGTCGAGGGCCGCGTCGGACAGGTGCTGCGTCATGTCCGTCCACGCCAGCTTGACGATGCTCGACTCGGGACCGGGCTGCGCGCCGCGGCCGAGGCGCGAAAGCGTCCGCCAGTTGTGCAACCGCAGGATCTGCAACTCCACGAACGCTTGCGTGAGCATGTCGGCGACATCGACGTCGTCGAACCGGCCGCGCGCATCTGCGAGCGAGAACAACTCGTCGAGGTACCCCTCGTGGACGACCTGTTCCTTGAACGGGAACGACGTGCCGCGCTCGTGCGCGAGCGTCGTGTTGGCCACGGCCCATCCCTGGTTCAGGTCGCCGACGAGATGGTCTGCCGGTACGACGACCTCGTCGAGGAAGACCTCGTTGAACTCCGCTTCACCCGTGATCTGGCGCAGCGAGCGGATGTCGATGCCATCCGTCTGCATGTCGACCACAAAGCACGAGATGCCTTTGTGCTTCGGAGCGTCACCGAGCGGCGTCGAGCGGGCGAGACAGATCCCCCAGCGGGCGTGCTGCGCATACGAGGTCCACACCTTCTGTCCGGTGAGGAGCCAGCCGTCGTCGATCGGCGTCGCACGTGTGGTCAACGATGCGAGGTCACTGCCCGCACCGGGCTCGCTGAACAGCTGGCACCACAGCTCGCTCGCGTCGAGGATGCTGGGGAGCCAACGCTCCTTCTGCTCGTCCGTGCCGTGGGCGAGCAGCGTCGGGCCGGCGAGGTTGATGCCGACGCGATTGACGGGTTGCGGGGCCTGGCTTCGGGCGTACTCGGCGTTGTAGAGCGCGACTTCGACCGGCGTCGCGTCGCGACCGCCGTATCGCCGCGGCCAGTGGATCCCGACCCATCGGTCGGCGGCAAGCCGCGCTTGCCACCGGCGTCCCCACTCGAACTCGTCGTCGACGGATGCGAACGGGGGCGACGGCTCGGCGTTGGCGCGCAGCCAGTCCCGGATCTCGTACGCGAACGCTTGTTCCGCCGGCGAGAAGGACAGATCCACCTACAGATCCCAGAAGCGACCGCGGCCGGCAGCGTCGAGCGCCGCATGCAGCGCGCGCTCGTCGTCGTCGGTGAACGCGCGGAAAGAGCCTGTACCGCGATCGCGCACCCACAGCTCGTCGTCGCCGCAGAGGTCGTGACGGTACTTCTCGCGCACCAAGGTGCGCTTCACGATCTTGTTGGTGCCGGTCGACGGAAACTCGTCGACCACTCGCACGTACCGGGGACGCCACTTCGGGCCGACACCCGCGGCGGAGTCCACGAACGCCGCGAACGAGTCCGGGTTGAACGAGGCGCCCGCTCGCAACCGCAGCGCCGCCATCACTTGGTCGCCTGCGTGTTCGTCCGGTACGCCGTACACCGCGGCGAGGACGACGTCGGGATGGCGTCCGACCGCGGCCTCGATCGGGCCGGCGGGAAAGTTCTCACCGTCGACGCGGATCCATTCGGCGGTGCGGCCGGCGAAATACAAGAAGCCGTCGTCGTCCACGTAGCCGAGGTCGCCGGACCAGTACCAGCCGTTGCGCAACGTCGCCGATGTCGCCTCGTCGTTGTTGTAGTAGCCCTCGAACGGACCTGCGCCGGCGGTGTTGACGATCTCCCCGACGCACTCGTCGGCGTTCAGGAGCCGTCCTTCCTCGCCGAACGTCGCACGCGGAAGTTCGGCACCGGATTCGTCGACCACCTTCACGGTGTCACCCACCTTGCCGACTGATCCGGTGCGCACGCCGTCGTCCCGGTTGACGGCGATGCCGCCTTCTGTCGCGCCGAAGGCGTCGATCACCTCGACGCCGAAGCGACGGGAGAACTGCTCGACCACCTCGGGCGAGCCCTCGTTGCCGAACGCGACCCGCACCGGGTTGTCGACATCATCCGGTCGCTCTGGCGTGGCGACGAGATAGGACAAGGGCTTGCCGGTGTAGTTGAAGTACGTGGCCCCGTAACGGCGGACGTCGGGCAGCCATCCCGACGCGCTGAAGCGACGAGCGAGCGCGACCGACGCACCGACGGCGAGCGACGGAGCCCATCCGACCATGAGCGCGTTGGAGTGGAACAGCGGCATGCAGACATAGCCGACGTCGTCAGGACCGAGGTCCATGATCGCGGCCATGCGCACCCCGGTCTGCAGAAGGCGGCGCTGCGTGCACATCACCGCTTTCGGTGCCGAGGACGTCCCGGACGTGAAGATGAGCGCCCATCGCGAGCCGACGTCAGGCTCGAGGCCGGGGTCCTCGTCCGACGCGCTGCCGATCGCTTCTGCGAGGGCGTCCTCCAACAGCACGCGCGGGAGCCTCGACTCGAACGGCCGGAGCAGCTCGCGATGTCGTGCCTCGGTGATGATCAGACCGACGTGGGTGTGCTCGATGTCGCGCCAAAGATGCTCGCCTCGTCGAGTGTGGTTCAGCCCCACGACGACGGCGCCCGACAGAGCGGCGCCGCCGAGCGCGAATAGATAGTCGGGTGTGTTGTCGAGCAGTACTCCGATGTGCAACACGCCGTCAGGTGTGCTCGGTCCGTGCGCAAGGAAGAGGTTCGCCCATCGAACGGACTCGGCGAGGAAGTCTGCGTGTGTCCACGTGCGATTGTCGAAGTGGATCGCGGCGCGCGATGCCGTCGCGTCGCCGATCCCGTTCCGGCGCAACAACGCAGCGGCGTTGGGCGCGGGCAGCGGGGCTTGCCCGGGCGCTGGTGCAGTGCGGGCACTCATCGGAAGGTGCAGCGTACCGGCTCACCATGACGCCGATGTCAGACAACCGGTGCCACTACCGTGGATCGGCGATGCCGAAGGCCGCGCCGATCGCACACCGCGTCGGTAGTCCGGCTGAAGGTCGGGAGCTACGGGCACGCGGACAGCGCACGGTGCGGAAGCTGCTGGACGCGGGCATCGTGGTCTTCGGCGCGAAGGGCTATCACGCCGCTCGTGTCGACGACATCGTCAAGGTGGCGAAGACGTCGCACGGCACGTTCTATCTCTACTTCGCGAACAAGGAAGACCTGTTCCGCGCGCTCGTGCGCGATGTCGCCGACGAGGGGAACGCGCTCGTCGACTCCATCGGTGATCTCACTCCCGATGCAACCGGTTTCGCGATGCTGCGCGAGTGGCTCGAGCGGTTTGCCGATCTGCACCGCCGGTTCGGTCCCGTGATCCGGGCATGGACCGAGGCGGAGATCGACACGAGCAAGTTCGGCCGCCTGGGCACCGACCTCCTGGGTGGCTTCACTGTCGCCCTCGGCGACCGCATCGCCCGCAGCCCCGCCGTCGTGCCTGAGCCGCAGCTCGCTGCTCTCGCGATCGTGGCGATGGTCGAAAGGTGCAATTACTACGCCATGACCGGGCAGATCGACGGTGGCGACGACCTCACCGACACTCTGGCCGAGGTCACGTTCGCGTCCCTGTTCGGCTCGACGTCGCGTCGTAAGATGACACCGGTGTCAGGTTCGCGTCGAGCGCGCCGCTAGAGCCACAAGAGGGGGAACATGATCGGATTCCAACGGCGACTCGTCGTCGCGGTCCTCAGCGGCGTGCTCGTGCTCGGCGCATGCAGCGATTCCAACGACAACAGCGAAGCGACGACCACGACGGCCGCGCCACCGACCACGTTGTCCGAGGCGCAGAACAAGGACGCGATCACGAAGGTGTACACCGACTTCTTCAACGGCGCGAACACGAATCTCGATGCAAAGATCCAGCTGCTCGACGATCCTGAGAAGTTCAATGCGCTGTACAACAAGTTCGCCACCGGCCCGATGACGAGCGCACAACTTGCCGGCACGTCCGTCACGGTGACGGACGTCAAGTCGACGGGGCCCAACAGCGCCGACGTCACGTACACAATCAATCTCAACGGCAACCCCGCGCTGCAAAACCAGATCGGCAAGGCCGTCCTGGTCAACGGCGAGTGGAAGGTTGCAGGCTCGACCTTCTGTGATCTTGCGACCCTGAGCGACCCGACGAACGCGCAAGACCCGGCCTGCGCCTGAAACCCCCCGTCCCAAGTTGGGGTCGCTGTGGTCGCTATAGCGACCAAACATTCCGGCGCTCAGGTGGTCGGCAGCAGTTCTTCGACGAGGTCGCCGATCTCGTTCGCGGGCCCGGCGTAGCGCACGGCGCCTTTGCCGAGCACGACGACGACGTCGGCCAACTCGACGGCGCGCGGGACTTGTTGCTCCACTATCAGCAACGACGTCCCGGCGTCACGAATGGTCGAGAGCGTGGCGTAGACCTCGTCGACGATCACCGGCGCCAGGCCGAGCGACAGCTCGTCGGCGATCAGAACCGATGGTGGATCAGCGAGGACACGCGCCAGCGCAAGCATCCGCTGTTCGCCACCGGAGAGGGTTCCTGCCTCCTGCCGTCGCCGCTCGCCGAGCCGCGGGAAGCCGGCATACGCCCGCTCCAAGGCGTCGTTGAGTCCTGCGGCGCCGACCGACCGTCGGAACGACAGGCGCAGGTTGTCCTCCACCGACAAAGACGCGAACACCGATCGGCCCTCGACCGCGTGGGCGACGCCGAGACGGGCAAGCTTCCACGCGGGTTGTCCGGTCACGTTCCTCCCTGCGACCCAGACCGTCCCGGAGACCGGAGCGATGAGCCCCGACGCGACGCGCGCCACGGTCGTCTTGCCCGCACCGTTCGGTCCGAGCAGGGCGCACACGCCCCCGAGCGGCACGGCGAACGAGACGCCGAACAGGGCTCGGAACGGTCCGTAGCCGGCGTCGACGTCTCGCAGCTCGAGCGCGACGTGCGGCGCGGACCCGTTCACGAGGCCTCGACACCGAGGTAAGCCGTGATGACAGCCTCCTCGCGGATGACCTCGGCGTACGTCCCCGAAGCGATCGTGCGCCCGAAGTCGAGCACGTAGAGCCGGTCGACGGCGCGCCGCACCAAGTCCAGATCGTGCTCGACCAGGAGAATGGCGGTGCCGCGCTCCGCGCGGACGTTCGCCAGCACTCCCGCCAGCGCGAGCGTCTCGGAGATGTCGAGTCCGGACGAAGGCTCGTCGAGCAGCAATAGCCGAGGGTCGCCGATGAGCGCGCGCCCGAGCTCGACGAGACGAGATTGGCCCAGCGTGAGTGCCTCGACCGCCTGATCCGCGAACCCCTCGATGCCGAGCAGCGCGAGCGTCTCGTCCGCGATCGCGATCTCGTCCGCGCCGGGACGACCCTTGTTGAGCATGTCCTTCAGCAAGCTGCCGTCGCCTCGACGGGAGCGTTCGGCGACGAGCAAGTGCTCGCGCACCGTCATGCCCGCGAACAGTTCGACGCGCTGGAACGTCCGGCCGATGCCGAGGCGCGCACGCTTGTAGGTCGGCATGCGGGCGAGGTCACGCCCGTCGAACGAGATGCGTCCCCGGTTGGGACGCACTACGCCGAGCACGCAGTTGAACAGCGTCGTCTTGCCGGCTCCATTGGGGCCGACCAACCCGACGGCTTCACCTGCACCGACCTGGATGGAAACCTCGGTCAGCGCGCTTATGCCGCCGAACCGCAGCGTCACATCGCGGACATCGAGCATCGTCATGCGTGTTACCGGCCCGCGGTCGCCGGCGCGGCTGGCGTGGTCGCCGCCTCCTTGGTCTTCGCCGGCCCGAACCAACGGATCAGACGTGCATTGAACCTCTCGATGCTCATGCGCTTCTGATATTCGACGATGCCCTCTTGATGGCGGGCGAACGTCACGGCGCCGAAACCGAACAGCGCGAACTGGATCGGCGTCACGAGGTCCGACGGCACGTGGAAGATGTCCGCCAGCAACGGCGGAAGCAATACGAACGCCATGCCCGCGTTCAGCGCGCCGTCAACCGTCGCGCGATCCCAATGTCACGACCAGCAGCACCCAGAACAGACCTTGGATGGCGTTGAAGTCATCCACCCTTGCCGTCTCCAAGTAGGAGGCGTAGACCACGCCCCCGGCGCCGGCGATCGCCGCGGACACCGCGAACACCGTGACCTTCGCACGGATCGGGTTGATGCCGACTGCCGTCGCGGCCACCTCGCTCCCGCGCAGCGCGGCGAGGTATTGCCCCGTGGTGCCGCGCCGCAGCCACACCACGGCGAAGCCGCATATCGCGAAGATCGCGAGCGCGAAGAAGAAGAATGGTCGATCGTCTGCGAAGTCGATGGACCCGATCAACGGACGGGGAACGTCCACGCCGCCTTCCGACCCGGTCAGCCACGACTCGACGAACAATGTGTTCTGGAGCATCAACGCGAACGCGAGCGTCCCGAGCGCGAGGTACAGGCCACCGAGACGTATGCACGGCAGCGCGATGAGCACGCCGAGCGCAGCCGCCACCAGCGCGCCGACGACGATGCCGCCGTACAAGGGAAAGTCCCATCGCGTCGCCAGTTGGCCCGCGGTGAACGCACCCAGCCCTGCGAAGCTCGCCTGACACAGCGAGATCTGCCCGCCGATGCCCACGAGCACCGTGATCGACAGGAAGATCGTCGTCAGCGCGAGCCCTTCCGCGAGGTAGCTCACCCACAATCCGGGCAGCACGAACATGACCGCGACGCACACCGCCGTCACGAAGACGAGGAACATGATGCGGTTGATCTTCGCCAGCCGCGGATCCATGTACGTCACCGCCAGTGCGGGTGGCGGCGGGTCGACGCCGGATAGCGGGTCGGTGGTGTGCTGGCGACGGAGCCCGGGCCGCGCGAGGAGCAGCACCGCCAGCAGGATGAACGGCATCGACGGGCGGATGTTGCGAGCGAGCACGCTGTCGAGCGGCAGGCGGTGCGCGAGCAGTTGCTGCAGCGCTCCGAGGACGATCCCACCGACGAGTGCGAGCGGGATGCTCGTCAGGCCGGCGAACACCGCCGCGGCCGAGGCGGCGACGATCAGCAGGATGAAACCGTTCGAGTCGACGACGTTGTAGAGCGGTGCGAGGAGCACACCGGCCATCCCCGCGAGCAGGCTCGACAGCAACCAGGAGAATGTCGACACACGCTCGGCGTTGATGCCGTTCAGCTCCACCAACCGGTGGCTCTCGACGACGGCCCGCATGCGCAGACCGATCGGTGTCCACCGGAACAGCACCGTGAGCACGACGACCACGGCCAGTGTCGCGACACAGATCGCCACGCCGTCTGCGTTGAGCGACAGGCTGCCGAGCGTGAAGCCGTCCCCGATGGCCAAGGATGGAGGGCCGGTACGGGTGTTCGCACCGAAGATGGCCTTGATCGTTTCGGGAATGCCGACCATGAGACCGATGGTGGCCACGAGCTTCGCCAGCGGCGGCGACGTCCGCAGCAAGCGGAAGATGAACCGGTCGAGCACGAGGCCGAGCGCGATCGAGACCACGACGATGGCGATGAGCGCCGACGGCACCAGCGGCCAGTCGTGGTCGTGGACGAGGACGTAGAACACGACCGCGGACGTGAAGGCCTGGGCGCCGAAGGCGAAGTTGAAGACGCCCGACGTCTTGTACGTCAGCACCAACCCGACCGCGACGAGTCCGTAGACGCAGCCCGTCGGAACGCCGTCGAGCAGTTGGTTGAGAACGTCGATCAACGCACTACTTGTAGGTCGGGTGGTCGATGTCGAGGTTGTTCAAGTCGAAGCAGATCATCGGCTTGCCCGGCTGGCCGTACTTCGGCACGAGCTTGCCACCCTGCACTTGCAGGACCGACACGCAGTCGGTGGTGCCGCGGCCGGAGTGCCCGATGGTGGTCCAGTCGATGCCGTCGGGTCGGATGCCGCCGGCTGTGAAGTCCGTCTCCTTGTTGATCGCGTCGACCAGCTTCGACCGGTTGAAGTCGGGCCCCGCGTCCTGCAATCCTTGCACGAACTGCATCCCGTTGATCCAGCCTGACAGCGAGTTCTCGTTCGGCGCCTTGCCTCGCTTGTCCATCGCATCGATGAACTGCTGCAGCGCCTGCGGCTTCTGATCCGCCTCGAAGGGGAAGAAGCTCACCGTGACGTAGTCGCCTTCCAGTGCGGCCGCGTTGTTGCTGATGAGGTTGTTGTCGTAGCCGTTCGGCAGGTTCTGCACGACGTCCATGTTGTTGTCGTTCAACGCCTGACCGAGTCGCGCGCTGCCGGCACCGTCGATGCAGGTCGCGAGGAAGTGAACGTCGTTCTTCTCCATCTGGTCGAGGTCGGCGGCCAAGTCGCCCGGCGCGAACCCGAAGCTGAGGCTCTTGTCCTCGAACGCCAGCTTGAGACCCGCCGTCGGCGCACCGATCTGCTGCACCGAGGCTTCCCAGCCCTTCGCGCAGTTCTGTGACTGGACCGCGGTGTAGGTGAGGATGCCGACATTGGTGAATCCGTTCTGCTTCGCGAGGAACGTAGACCATGCGTTCGGGCAGTCGAAGCACAGGTTCGAACCCTTCTCGCCGAAGAAGTTCGGCCCGAGGTTCCACTCCGGATTGATGTTCCAGCCGAAGGTCGGGATCTTGTTGTCCGCGAGGTACTTCGCGCCGGAGAACGTGATCGTCGACACGGGGAGAACAGCGAAGACCTTGTCCTGCTCGACGAGGGCTCGCACCTGGTCCTTGTTGCGCGACGCCTGACCGTTGTCGTCGCGTTTGGCCACCAACTTCAACTGGCGACCGAACACGCCCCCTTGCGCATTGACCTGATCGAAGTACGCCTGGAGTCCGTCGAACGCGTCGCCATAGACGCCACCCAGGCCGTTCGTGACCGACGCGACACCACCGACCCGGATCTCGGAATCGGTCACGCCGGTGCGCTCTGTACCGGCAGCGGTTCCGCCGCCGCCCGAGCCCTCCGAGTTGCCGCAGGCCGCCGCCACCAGCGACAACACGAAAAAGATGAGCGCGACGCGCTTCCGCCCCTTCATAGCACCCCCCGGAGCTGAGACCGTTCGGTCAGGTTACTTACGTCATCTGACCCGGATCGGTCGGCGGGCGATTTCGACGCTTCGCGTAGTAATCGCTTGAACACTTTGCCATTCGGGTCACGTGGGAGCTCGTCGACGAAGCTGAACCGCTCAGGACACTTGAAGTCCGCGAGGTTCGAGCGCACGTGGCCGGCGAGCTCGTCTGCAGACACGGGTCCCCGTGCCTCGACAACGGCGACGATCACTTCGCCGCGCCGGTCGTCCTCGATGCCGAGCACCGCACAGTCGACGACTGCCGGGTGGAGATGGAGAACGTCTTCGATCTCGCGTGGGTACACATTGACCCCGTCGCGGATCACCATGTCCGACACCCGGTCCGTGATGTAGAGGTACCCCTCGTCGTCGAGACGGCCGACATCCCCGACGGTGAACGCACCATCGCTCCACGCCTTCGCGGTCTTCGCCTCGTCGCGGTGGTAGTGGAATGTCGCGCCGCCGGCAGGCCTGATGTAGATGACGCCTTCGTCCCCGGTCACCACCGGCGTGCCGGCACCGTCGACCACGCGCACCTCGACGCCCGGCCAGGGCCGGCCGACCGTCCCAGGCCGGGCGAGCCATTCGTCTGGTGACACGCGCGTCGCGCCACCTTCGCTCGCGCCGTACAGCTCCCAGATCTCGGTGGCGGGCAACGCCTCAATGATGCGCCGCTTGACGGTCGGAGGACATGGCGCCCCTCCGTGGATGACGAACCGAAGGCTCGAGAGGTCGTAGCGGGCGCGCTCACCATCAGCGACCTCGAGAATTCGGATGAAGTGCGCAGGAGTGAGAAAGCTCGTCGTCACGCGCCGGCGGTCGATCTCCGCGAGAGCGGCACTCGCATCCCATACACGAAGGATCGCCACGGTTCCCCCGGTGAACAGCGTCGTGAACGCGTAACCGCCGGGACCGGCGTGGTAAGCGGGCCCGGCGAGCAGGTGCACGTCATCCTCCCGGAAGCCCCACAGCGCCGCGAGCCCACGCTGGGCCGTGGCCATCCCGTCCGGTGTGAGACCGCCGTGCACGACGCCCTTTGGCCGGCCGGTCGTGCCGGATGTGTAGAACATGAATGCAGGCGACAAGAAGCCGTCGTTGTCGACGGGCTGCGCGTTCGCGATCGCGTCCTCGTAGTCCTCGCCCACGACGAGGACACGACATCGCGGCGCGCGGCGTCGCGCCGCCTCGACGTACTCGCGCAGCGACTCGTCGGCGACGAGCACCTGCGCGCCGGAGTCCTCCAGGATCCAAGCGAGTTCGTCGGTCTTGAGGTGCCAGTTGACCGGAAGAAAGCGGGCTTCGGCTCGACACGAAGCCGAGGCGGTCTCGAAGAACTCGAAACCGTTCGGCACCATGGCGGCGACAACTCCCGATCCGTCCCCCGACAGGCCGAACGAGCGCATGGCCCCGGCCAGCCTGCGGCCCCGCTCGGCCAGGGCGCCGTAGGTTCGGACGTCATCGCCCAGCACCAGCGCCGTCTTCTTCGGCGTTTCGGTCGCGTGCTGCGCCATTCCCTCGAGGGGCCCATCCACGGCCCGGATACTGACACACGTGTCAGGTACGATCCCGCGCATGAGGGAGCACAGGTACACGATGGAGATGCCGCACTCGCCGGAACGGCTGTGGGCCCTCTTCCAGGACTACGACCGCTGGACCGCGTACGCGCCCATGGTCCTCGAGGTCCAAGTGGTGCATCCGGGTGACGCTGCCGGCAACGGCCTGCTCAGACGAGTCATCTTCAAGATGCCGCTCGGGCGCCGCGGCTCGGCCCTCGAGCTCGTCACGGACGTCGACGCCAACCACGGTTACACGTTCACGATGCTGAGCCGTGAGCCGGGCCAGGACCAGACCGGCAAGGTGCGGCTCGAACGCATCGGCCCGAACCGCACCAAGTTCTCGTTCGAAGAGCGTTACAACCTCACGAAGATCCCGTGGAAGTGGTTCGAGGGGCCGATCTACAAGTTCATCAACAAAAACAACGAGCAGTCGATGCAACGGGCATCCGAATGGCTCACCGAGCATCCCGAGTACCGGCCCGACCTCGTCGAGTCCGAGGGAGCAGAGAAGCCTGCGGAGACGAGTGCATGACGGTGGCCGAGAAGATGCAAGCGGCGGTGCTGCGCGGCAAGGACGAGCTCGTCGTCGAAGAGGTGGCCGTGCCCGAGGTGGGCTCGTCGGACGTGTTGGTCGAGGTGAGTCACTGTGGCGTGTGCGGGAGCGACCTGCATCTGGTCCTCGACGGATGGGGTCGGCGCGGCTCGATCGGCGGCCACGAGTGGAGCGGTGTCGTCGTCGCGGTTGGTCCAGATGTGACCCGGTGGTCGGTCGGCGACGCGGTGGTGGGCGGACCGACACCGCGGTGCGGCACGTGCGAGATGTGCCGCACCGGCCATCCGACGTTGTGTGTCGAACGGGACACGCCGGGAACCGGCGGCGATTGGCAAGGCGCGTTCGCCCACTACACGAAGTCCGACGAGCGCGAGCTGCTGCGCGTGCCGGGTGGCTTGTCGTTGCGTGAAGCCGCGCTCGCGGAGCCGCTGGCGGTCGCGTTGCACGGCATCACGAACTCCAGTGTCCGGCCGGGGCAGCGTGCGCTCGTGCTCGGAGCAGGACCGATCGGCGCGCTGACCATCGCCGCGCTCCGGGCCATGGGTGTCGACGACGTGAAGGTGAGCGAGCCGTCGGCGGTGCGGCAGGCGCTCGCCCGCCGCCTCGGCGCGGCCGAGGTCGTCGGGCCCGAATCCCTGACGGTGCCCGGCCCGCACGACCCGGGCACAGTCGTCGACGAACCGGTCGACGTCGTCCTCGAGTGCTCGGGCCACGGCGACGCCATGGAAGCCGGGCTCGCCCAGTTGAAGCGGCGAGGCACGCTCGTGCTGGTGGGCGCGGGCATGGCCCGGCCACAGTTCGATCCAAACCGCATCCTGCTCAACGAGCTCGTGATCACCGGGGCGTTCTGCTACGACGCCGACGGCTTCGAGCGTTCGCTCGCACTGCTGTCGTCCGGACGGTTGCCCGTCCACGAGCTCATCGATCCGGTCGACGTCCCGCTCACGGGAACGCTCGACGCCATGCACGGCCTCGCGGGCGGCCAGATCGCCGCGAAGGTCCTCGTCGCCCCAGGAGCCACGCCATGAGTTCCACCAAGACCCGCAAGCCGCGCCTCAACCACGTCGCCATGTCGATGCCGGCGGACGGCCTGGACGCCGAAGGACGAGCGGCGATCACGAAGTTCTACGGCGACGTGTTCGGGTGGATGGAGTACGACATGCTCACGGAGGACCGCCGGCGGCTGGTGATGCGCGTGCACTCCGACGAGCAGTTCATCTTCCTGATCGCCGACGAGTCGCCCATGTCCAGCGCGCGCATGGACCACTTCGGCATGTCCGTCGGGACGCTGGACGAGTTGGAGTCGCTCTACGAGCTCGTGAAGGGGAAGGCGGCGGACGACCCGGAGGTCGACGTCGTCCCCCGCGACGTCGACGAGTACCCGGGATACCTCAAGCTCCACAACTTCTACGTCCGCTACAAGCTCCCGCTGATGGTCGAAGTGCAGCACTTCGAATACACCACCCAGGATGCGAACTCCGGGGAGAAACGGGCGCCATAGCGCCCGTTTCCATCCAACATTCGACCGGGGTCAGGTCGGGTGGTCGGCGGCCCAGCGGGCGAGGAGACCGCGGGCGATCACGATGCGTTGGATCTCGTTGGTGCCCTCGCCGATGATCATCAACGGCGCGTCGCGGTAGTAGCGCTCGACGGGGAACTCCTTCGTGTACCCGTAGCCGCCGTGGATGCGCATCGCCTCGGTGGCGAGCTCGAAGGCGGTCTCCGAGCAGAACAGCTTCGCCATCCCGGCTTCGACGTCGGCGCGCTCGCCTCGCTCGAACTTCTCCGCCGCGGACCGCACCAGCAGGCGCGACGCCTCGAGCTTGGTCGCCATGTCGGCCAGCTTGAACTGGATCGCCTGGTGTTTGTGGATCGGGACGCCGAAGGTCTCCCGTTCGTGCGCGTACTCGCATCGCCGCGTCGAAGGACGCGCGCGCCGACGCCGACGGCCCGGGCGGCGATGTTGATGCGGCCCAGCTCGAGCGAGCCGAGGATGTAGTGCAGGCCCTTGCCGAGGCCTTCCTCGCCGCCGAGCACGGATGAGCGCGGGCACTCGATGCTCCGACGTAGGTCATCTCGACGGTCTCGATCCCCTTGTAGCCGAGCTTGTCGATCTCACGTGACACCGACGATGCCGCCGAACGACGGACCCGGCTCCTTCTCGCACGATGAAGCAGGTGATGCCTTCGGGCGTCTTGGCCGCCAGCGCGACGAGGGCGGCGCGCTCGCCGTTCGTCACCCACATCTTCGTGCCGTTGAGGATGTACTCGTCGCCGTCCGGAGCTCGGCCTTGCACCGGATGGCCTGCGCGTCGCTGCCGGCGTCGGGCTCGGACAGCGAGAACGCGGCGCGGACCTCGCCGGTCGCCATCTTCGGCAGCCAGCTCGCTTGCGCTGTGCGTCCGTGCCGAAGCGTTCGATCAAGTTCGCCGCGATCGTGTGCGTGTTGAGCACGCCTGCCAGCGACATCCACCCGTACGACAGCTCCTCCATCAATCGGGCGTAGGTGAGCACGTCGAGGTCGAGGCCGCCGTACTCCTCGGGGATGCGGGAACCGAAGAGCCCGAATGCCTTCATCTGCTCGACCATCGGCTCCGGGTACTGTCGGCGTGCTCGTACTCGGACGCATTCGGGATGACGTCCTTGCGCACCCACTCGCGAATCGTGGCGACCAGTTCGTCGGCCAGCTCTGCGTCAACAGGCATGTGGCGAAGTTACTTCCGCACGTCAATACGACCGGACGCCGAGACCGTTGGCGATCGGACCGGCGACGGCGGCCATGCGGTAGGCCAGCGCCATCTCGTCCTGCCGGAACCGCACCGTGCGGTCGCCGACGAGCTCGTATGCCGGAAAGCGCGCGAACGCGGCGCGTGCCTCGTCCGTCAACGGCGTCCGCAAGTCCACTTCCATCCGGAACGGCGGGGCCACATCGATCACCCTGATCTCACCGGAACGGACCTTGTCGACCGCGCGCGCCGCCGCGTCGGTGATGATCGCTGCGGCCCTCTTCGGCGGAACGATCCAACCTCCGGTGCGGCTCATGGCTCGCTTGACGATCGCAGGCTCGATGCCAGGCGTCACCTTCGCCATCTCGGCAGCGACCACGTCGTCACCGGTGATGAGCGCGGTGGGCACGCCGTTCTGCGCGGCGATCGTCGCGAAGATCTCACCTTCGCTGATCGTGCGACCATCGAGACGCACGTCCTCGTACTCGCCATAGCTGATCGTGTGCGCGCAGTACCCCGGGTAGTCGCGCACCTTGGCGTGATGCGCGACCAGGAACATGGCGTCGAAGGAACCATCGAGCGCAGCGGCGGTCGTCGGCCCACCGCGCGGCAGGCCGCGCACGACGTCCACGTCCGGATCGAGCTCGTCGAGCACGAGGTTGCACAACATCTCGACACCGTGGTTCTCCTCGACGACGAACTCGGTCGCACCTGAGCGGCGCGCGCCGGCGACCGCGGCGTTGACGTCCGCCGTCATCCACGACCGGGCCCGCTGGTAGTCCTGGCCGGCGGTGGTGACGTCCTGCCAGCGGGTGACACCACTGGCGCCCTCCATGTCCACGCTGATGTAGATACGCACGCGGCCATCCTTCCGCGTGAAGTACCGTCGCCGCATACTCGCCCGTTACGACACGATCGGCGTCGACTACACCCGACATCGACGTCCAGACCCACGCATCGGGGCGCAGATCCTCGCCGCGCTGGGCGACGCTGAGCGCGTTCTCGACGTCGGCGCCGGTGCGGGCAGTTACGAACCCGCTGATCGCTGCGTCGTCGCGATGGACCCGAGCACCGTGATGCTCGAGCAACACCAAGGCGCACGGCGCGTCCGGGGCGTCGCCGAGCACCTGCCGTTTCGGAACAGCTCGTTCGACGCTGCCCTCGGCGTCTTCACCGTCCACCACTGGTCCGACCAGAACGCGGGCCTGGCCGAACTGCAACGCGTCTCACACCGGCAAGTGATCCTCACCTTCGACGAACGCATGGAGCGCGCCTACTGGCTGAACGACTACTGGCCGGTCACCGAACAGCACGACGGCGACTGGATCGCCACGGTCGAAGCAGTCGCCGGGCCGCTCCAAACGGATCATGTGGAGGTCGTCCCGGTGCCGCACGACTGCCAGGACGGCTTCATGGCCGCCTACTGGCGCCGCCCCGAGCGCTATCTCGACCCGGCCGTGCGAGCCAACATCTCGGGCCTCGCGCTGCTTTCGCCGGTGGAGGCAAAGGCAGGCGCGCGCCGCCTCGCCGACGACCTCGCGTCGGGCGCGTGGCACGAGCGCAACGGCCATCTGCTGGCGCTCGAGGAACTCGACGCCGGGTACCGGCTCGTCGTCGGGGGCGACTGATGCTCGCCGCCCCGCGCCTCTGGCTCGACCGCAACGGGCCCGGCGAGACGACGTGGATCGACTGCGTCCCGGGCCGGACGGACCTCCCCCGCACCCTGCCGGACATGCCGGTGCTGGGGATCACGCGTCTTCGCGAGACCGATGCTGTCCCATCGGGTGACGGTTGGTGCTACCGGCGCACGCGACGATCGGGACAAGGACGCCTGACCATTGGACCCACCGTCGGGCTGTGCGTGGTGCTCATCAGCCCGAAGCACGACACGGTCGAAGCCGCGACCGCGCTGCGGGACTGGGGCGACTTCGTCCACATCTCTCACATCGCCGCGACGGGCGTACCGGGGTACACGATGATCACGCCGTACGAACTCGAAGGCGGTGGTGGCCCCCGCTATCTCCACCTGTACGAGATCGACGACGACGACCCCGAAGCGAGGTTCCAAGCGATGACACCGCTCCTACGCGACCGGTTGTCCGATGCCGACGCGTTCAGCGAATGGGCGTGGCATCCCGAACTGCGCATCGACTTCGTAAGTTGCTACCGGTTGAACGCATGAGCGAGTTCTTCGAGATCGTGTTGAACCAGCGCGCCTGTCGGGACTTCAGCGACGAGCCCGTTCCCGACGAGCACATCGAGCAGATCCTCACGGCCGCCACCCATGCTCCGAGCGCCGAGAACACGCAGCCGTGGGTCTTCATCGTCGTTCGCGACGCTGTGCTGCGATCGTCGTTGAGCGACCTCACGCGGCGGCTCTGGTCTGCGGGCGGACGCGATTACGCGGCCGCGCACAACACATCGCGACTGTTCAGCGAAGTGGACAGCTTGGTCGAGCGCGGTCTGGGTGGTGCTCCCGTGTTCGTCGTCGTCACCGCGGACACGTCTGCGGGCGCGCATCCGAGCGCGCTCGGATCCTCGATCTATCCGGCCGTCCAGAACCTGCTGCTCGCCGCCAACGCGATCGGTTATGGCTCGGCGCTGACGACGCTCACGACCTACGGCGGCGACGAGCTCGGAAGCCTGCTGGACCTGCCTGAGCACCTCACGCCGATGGCGATCATCCCGCTGGGACTGCCGGCGCGTCCGCTCGGTCCGCCTCGACGCCGTCCCGTTGCGGAATCGACGTACCGAGACCGCTACGGGACTCCTTGGTGATGACGCTCAACCGACTCCAGTAGACGGCGACGATGCATGCGGCGGGGATCCAGATGAGGAGCGCCGCACCGCCGATCGTGTCTGCGCCGATCCAGATCGCGACCGCAGCAAGGTGGAACACCTGCCCGTGATACGTGATGAGCGCCGGGAGATGCGGATGATGGAGCAGGTCCTCCACCGGGAGGTCGGGCGCGGCACGGTCGAGCCGGAACAGGACCGTCAGCAGGATCGCGGCGGTCGCCGCGAACCCCACCTGGCTGCCGAGCGGCAGACCGAACCAGAAGCCGGGCCCGGCGTAGCTGAACACCTCGCCCAGGTAGAACTGATCGCCGAGGCGCGACACCGGATCGAGGATCCACAGCGCCCACACCGCGAGCATCAAGGCGAGCAGCCACTCGTGCCATGCGCGAACGGCGCGCGTGCGATACGGGCCTGACGCCAGCAACCGTCCCGACGCGAACGCGAAGTACGCCATGAACGTGTAGCTGAGCGGCACCATGAGCGGCACGTCGCCGACGAACAGCTCCTTGCCGCGTAGCGCGTCGTTGAACGCGTAGCGGGTGTACGGGACACCGAAGTGGACGGATCCGTTCTCCGCCAACGCGCCGACGCCAACCGCGACGCATGCGTACAGCAACGTGCGCCGCCATCCGAGCTGGCGGACCGCGCACCAGACGAACGCGGCGCCGAAGATCGTCACGTACCAGCGGCCGCCGACGGTCCCCCAGACCTCGCGGAGCATGGGGGAAGTCTGACATACGTGTCAGGATTCCCACATGGGCCCGGGACGCCTGGACGGCGAAGTCGCCTTGGTGACCGGCTCGACATCGGGCATCGGCCAGGCCATCGCGATTCGCTTCGCGGCTGAAGGCGCGCGCGTGCTCGTGACCGGACGAGATGACGAGCGCGGCCGCCGTGTGGCCGAAGCTTGCGACGGCCGGGCCGCTTTCGTTCGGGCTGATCTCATCGAGCCGGAGGCCCCGCACGATCTCGTGACGGCCGCGATCGAGGCCTTCGGCAATCTGACGATCCTGGTCAACAACGCCGCCGTCTCACAACGCGACGGGCCCGTGGCGGACCTCGATGACAGTTCGTGGCGCAACGTCCTCGAGGTCGACCTGCTTGCACCTGCTCGGCTCTGCCGCGGCGCGCTTCCGCATCTCAGGGCGTGCGGCCACGGCTCGATCGTCAACATCTCGAGCCGGGCCGCGTCGCGGGCGTCGCGAGGTTCAGCGGCCTACATCAGCGCCAAGGGCGGGCTCGAGGCGTTGACGCGGAGCATCGCCGTCGACGAGGCGCCGCACCACGTGCGTTGCAACGCCATCAGCCCTGGCTACGTCCTGAACGAACGTCGCGACGCCAATCTCACCGACGAACAACGAGCGAGGCGCGAGGCGATGCACTTGCTCGGCCTCGGTACCGCCGAGGACGTCGCCGATGCCGCCGTGTACCTCGCGTCGCGGCGAGAGCCGGTGGCTCACCGGAACCGTGCTCCCGCTCGACGGCGGGAGCAGCGCGGCGCGGGGCTATTTCGGGTGATGGGCGCGACCACCTTCGAACTGGCGTGCATCAGCCACAGAACATGTGGCTAACGAACGCCAGAACGGAGGGGGCGCGTCAGAAGAGCTTGTTGTAGTCCGTCGTTCGCCACTTCTGGGGCGTGAGACGGACCGTGACCGCGGTCTTCTCGTCCTCCATCGTGGACTCGATGTAAGCGTCGCCGAGCGCTTCACCGAGGTACCGATGGGCGATGCCGCGCCGCCAGGCCGAGTCCACGCCGTCGGAGAGGGTCACGTGCCCCTCCACCACCACGTATTGATAGGGCGCCTCTTCCGTCTGCACGCAGAGACTGGCCTGTCCCGCGTCTCGGAGCGCTTCGGCCTTGTTCGACGCGGCGTCGGTCGTGACGACGACGTCGCCGCCCGGCTCGTACGAGTACCAGATCGGTGTGACCACCGGTGCGCCATCCCCGTTGACGGCCAGCACGCCGATGTGGCTCTCGGCGAGAAAGTCCTCGCGCTCGTCCTTCGTCATCGTCAGCGCGCCCATGCCGTCACCTCGTTCACGTTCGAGTCGTTCGTCTCGAGCCGCACCCTACGGCCGACGCATTCCTCGCGCTCGAGATCTCCCAGCAGGTCAACCTCGGCGACGCGGCCGTAGCACCGACTTCCGTCGGTCAGGTCACACACGACGAGGCCCCAGTCGGGAGCGCCGTCGGATCCGTGCAACACCGTGTACGTCGCGACGGTTCCCTCGCCGCTGTAGGTGTCGGCGATCGGCGTGCGGGGCCGCGCATCCAGCGCGCGACGCACCCGCTGCTGGTCGGGCCTGGGAGCAGCTGCCGGCGGATCGGTCGAGTACACCCCGTAGACGTGCTTGGTCATGTGCATCCCGACACCGCTGCACAGTCCGAACGCGCCGGGATCACGGCGCAGCTTCTCGACGATCGTGGCGATCGAGTGCGTGAGATAGTCGCTCCCTGCGCCGCCGAAGAACGGCAACCCGCCCGTGACGGTGAAGCCGCGCCCGTCATCGGGTTCGAGCCCGAGCGCGTCGAGCGCGAATGCAACGGACGACGGGAAGCAGCTGTAGAGATCGATGTACGCCACGTCGTCGATGCCGACGCCGGCGGCTCGCAGCGCCTCGGCGGATGTCGCGGCCATCGCAGGCGAGCGCCACAGAGGCTCGTGCTCCGCCACGTACACCGGGTCGGTGCCGTAGCACCAGCCCGCGCAGGTACACCCGCTGCTCCGGCGGCACGCCCAAGCCGCTCCGCTGCTTCATGGGACGCGATGACGATCGCCCCGGCGAGGTCGACGTCCATCACCGAGATCAGATACTTCGTGTACGGATAGGCGACCATGCGGTTGTCCGGCGTCGCTTCCACCAGCTCGCGGCGCGATCGCGCTCGACCGGGAACCACGCGTACGGATTGCAGGCCGCGATCTCTGTCATGGGCGCGAACAGCGCGCCGATCGACGCCGCGGTAGTCGTCGGGGGCAACGCCGAGATGCGCGCGGCGGGCGATGTCCCAGAGCGCGAACGTCGTGTACGCCTGGAAGACCTGGTGTGCGACCTCCGCGGGATGGAACGGCGCCTCGAATGGAAACGGACGCTTCTCCGACGGCTTGAACGACCAGGCCGGACGCTCGCCAACCTTCCTCATGCGCCGAACCGTGTCGAGCGCTTCTGCGCCACAGACGATTCCGACATCGAGGTCGCCGTCGACGATGGCGCCGGCGACCTCGTCGACGAGCAACTGCGGCGTCGTCCCGCCGATGCCCGAGTAGAAGCGGTGCTTCGGTTCGATCCCGAGGCGGTCGCACAGTCGAGCCGGCGGGTCGTCGTACTGCCACGACTGGCAGTAGACGATCTGCAACGACTCGACCGCAGAGAGCACGTCCTGCTTCGAGCCGGCATCGTCCACCGCGGCTCGGATCACCTGCTCCCACAGCACAAGCGGCTCCGGAGACGGTCCGCGCTCGGGGCGAGAGATCGATTGCGCGACGCCGACGACGCACGGGACTGCGCGGGTCCACGGTCATCAGCGATTCTTCCAGATCGCCTTGCGCTTCTCCGCGAACGCCTTCGGTCCCTCCCTGGCGTCCTCGCTGGCGAACACCGTCTGCGAGAGCTCTTGTTCGATCTTGTACGCCTCCTTCATCGTGGTGTTGAGCCCGCGCAAGACGCTCTCCTTCGTCGCGTGGATGGCAAGCGGTCCGTTGGCGAGGATGCGGCCCGCCCACCACAAGGCCCGGTCCATGAGCTCCTCAGGCTCGACGATCTCGTTGATCAGTCCGAGGTCGAGCGCGCGCTCGGCGGGCAGCGGCTCGGCGGTCAGCAGGAACTCCATCGCCGCGGGGAACGGAATCTGCCGCGGCAGCCGAACGGTCGTGCCACCGCCGGCGAACAGCCCCTGCTTCGGTTCCATGACGCCGAATCGGGCGTTGCGAGTAGCGACGCGGATGTCGATGCCGCCGAGCATCTCCATGCCACCGGCCACGCACGGCCCGTCGATCGCAGCGACGATGGGCTTGTACAGCTTTACGTTGCGCAGCACCGCGTCGGTGCCGTCGCGTAGCTTGCAACCGTCGATCTCGGTGACCTCACCGCTGCTGATCTTGTCGGCGAGCGCCGTGATCTGCGGGATGTAGGTCTTGAGGTCGGCACCGGACATGAAGCACCGTTCGACGCCGGTGATGATCGCGAGCCACAGGTCATCGTCGTGGCCGAAGTCACGCCACGCCTTCGCGAGGTCGCGGAAGTGATACAGGTCCAGCGAGTTCTTCGCTTCGGGACGGTCGATCGTGATGACGACGATGTGATCGTCCCGCTTGTCGTAGTGAATCGGCACCCATTGTCTCCTTACGCGAACAAGAACGCTCCGCCGTCGACCATCAAGGTTTGTCCGGTCAGGAAGCGGCAGGCGTCGCTGCAGAGGAACAGAGCGACGGGACCGATGTCTGTTTCTGGGTCGCCTTGCCGTCCCATCGGATGGTCGCGCAAGTGGTCGCGGTGCTCCGCCTCCTGGCGCGCCGCCGCGTCCTGCCCGCGCTTCGACGCCGCGCCGGGCGCGATCGCGTTCACGACGATGCCGTCGCGTCCCCACTCTCGAGCTCCGGTGCGGGTCAGCGCCCGGATCGCTTCCTTCGACGCGTTGTACGCGCCGTACTCGGACATGCCTGTGATACCTGCAGCGGACACGAAGTTGACGATGCGACCCCATCCCCGCTGCTTCATGTGCGGGTACACGGCCTGCATGGCCCACAGCGTGCCTTTGACGGTGCCGTGGTTGCGATCGACGTCGTCGGTTGAGACGTCAGCCATCGACGCCTTCGCCGTGAACGTGTGCGCGTTGTTGATCAACGCATCGACCCGCGCGAAGCGTATCGATCGTTCTCGCGACAGCGGCTTCGATAGACCGTCGCTCGAGGATGTTGCACTCGACGCCGAGCGCGTCCACGCCGAGCCCCGTCAACTCGTCCACGACCCGCTCGACGCGGTGGGCCTTCCACTCGGCGACGACGATGCGCGCACCGTGCTTGCCGAGGTGAAGAGCCATGCCACGGCCGATGCCCTGGCCCGCTCCCGTGATGATGACGACCTTCCCGTCGACGCTCCCGGCTCTGTCAGCCGCCACGAGCCGCAGTATGACAGCAGCGTCAGATTTCACATATATCGGTTGTCCGATATATGTTGGAGGATCTATGCCGGCGCAGACCCAAGAAGAGCGGCGAGCGCTGACGCGGGCGCGGTTGATCGCCGCCGCTGCTGACCTGTTCGCTCGTAAGGGATTCCATGCCGTCTCGGCGGAAGCGTTGGCCGACGCGGCGGACCGCACCACGGGCGCGCTGTACAACCACTTCGGCAGCAAGGACGGGCTGCTCCTCGCCCTGGTCGAGCAATGGCTCGACGAGTCGGCGGCGAGGATTTCCGCCGACGTCGAGCGCTCGGCAGACCTCGACGGACGTCTGCGGGCCTTGTGGTCCGACTCGATGACGTCCGATCCTGATGACGGCGACTCCTGGTTGCTGCTCGAGATCGAGTTGTGGTTGCACGCGGCGCGCAACGCCGAGTTCGCCGGCGATCTCGCCCGCCGATACCACGAGCGCCGTTCGGATCTGGCCGCGCCACTCGCTGATTGGACGAAGGACGAGGGGCTGGGGCGACTGCGGCATCCGCAGCGCACGTCCGGGCTCGTCATCGCCCTCTTGCTCGGCGCGGCCATGCAGCAGCGCCTCGACCCGACCGCGTTCTCGGCTGTCGACGTCGTCGCCGGCCTCCGAGCACTCATCGAAGGAGACGTTTCGTGACTGTGGTGACCCTGGACGAGATCGACCTGCTCGAGGACACGTGGGCGCGTGGCGTACCGCACGACCAGTTCGCGGTGTTGCGGCGTGAAGCGCCTGTGTACTGGCACGAACATCCCAACGCGCAGGGGTTCTGGGCGATCACGAAGCACGCCGACGTCAAGGCGATCAGCAAGGACGTCGCGACGTTCTCGACCGAAGTCGGTTCGGCGTTCATCCTCGACCAGGACCCGATGGCGCTTGAGTTCCATCGCATGACGCTGTTGCAGATGGACCCGCCGAAGCACAACCGCTACCGGCGGCTCGTGTCCGTGGGCTTCACGCCGCGGATGATCTCGAAGCTCGCCGATTCGATCGCGACGCGTGCTCGGCACATCGTCGACGCGGTCGATGGTCGCGACGAGGTCGAGTTCACGACGGAAATCGCGGCGGAGCTGCCGATGCAAGCCATCTGCGAGATGATCGGCATCCCGGAAGCGGACCGGCATCGCGCCACCGCACTCGCCAACCGGCTCGTCGGGGCGCAGGATCCCGATTTCCAGTCTTCCGAAGAGGACGGACAGCGCGTCGGCGGAGCTCTACGCACTGTGCGACGAGCTCGCCGCGGACCGCCGCCAGAACCAGCGTGACGACATCATGTCGATTCTCGTCCACGCGGAGGTCGACGGTGACAAGTTGACCGACACGGAGCTCAACCTGTTCTTCGTCCTTCTCGTCGTTGCCGGCAACGAGACGACTCGCAATCTCATCGCGCATGCGATGCTCGCGCTGATCGAGCGGCCGGACGCGGGCCGAGCTCGTCGCTGGTATCGACGACGACGAGCTCTGGGAGACCGCGGTCGAGGAGATGCTGCGGTGGGGCGCCTCGATCCACAACTTCCGGCGCACCGTCACGCGTCGACACCGAGATCCGGGGCGTCCCGGTCAAGAAGGGCGACAAGGTCGTCACCTTCTATGCGTCCGGCAACCGGGACGAAGAAGTGTTCGAGAACTCGATGAGGTTCGACATCCGTCGCACGCCCAACGACCACGTGACGTTCGGCGGCGGCGGCGTCCACTTCTGCCTCGGGGCGAACCTCGCACGGCTCGAGATCAAATGGATCATGCGCGAGATGCTGCGCCGTTTCCCGAATCCCGAGCTCGCCGGCGAGGTCCGCCGCCTCCGTTCCGACTTCGTCAACGGCATCAAGTACATGCCCCTGAAGCTGAACGGCTGACCAGTTCCGCCAACTCCGGGAGAAACGGGCGCTATAGCGCCCGTTTCCATCCAACATTCGCAACGGGAGAGACGACATGCAGACCGAAGTGGCCAGGCAGCTCGGGATCGAGTTCCCGATCTTCGCGTTCACCCACTGCCGCGACGTGGTGGCAGCAGTGTCGAAGGCGGGTGGGTTCGGGGTGTTGGGCGCGGTCGGGTTCAGTCCCGAGCAGCTCGAGATCGAACTCGACTGGATCGACGAGCACGTCGGCGACCGTCCGTACGGCGTCGACATCGTCATCCCCGGCCACTACGAGGGCATGGGCGAGCTCGATCCCGCCAAGCTCGAGGCGGATCTGCGGGCGATGATCCCGCAGCAGCACCGCGAGTTCGTCGAGCACCTCCTGCGCGACCATGGCGTGCCGAGGCTGCCGGACGAGGAGGCGCCTCGCGAACTCCTCGGCTGGACGGCCGCCACCGCGGCACCTCAAGTCGAGGTGCGCGCTCGAGCACGACAAGGTGAAGCTGATCGCCAACGCGCTGGGCACGCCCCCCAGCGACATCCTCGACGAGATCCACCAGTCCGGCCGGCTCGTCGCCGCGCTGTGCGGCGCGGTCGAAGCAGGCGCTCAACCACAAGGAAGCGGGCGTCGACATCGTCATCGCACAGGGCACCGAAGGCGGAGGCCACACGGGCGACGTCGGCTCGATGCGTGCTCTGGCCTGAAGTCATCGACGTCCGTCGCGCCGACACCGGTTCTGGCCGCGGGCGGGATCGGCAACGGCCGGCAGATGGCTGCCGCGCTCGCACTCGGCGCACAGGGCGTGTGGACGGGAACGTTGTGGCTCACCGTCGAAGAGGCCGACATCCCGCCGGCGCAGATGGAGAGCTACCTCGCAGCGTCGTCACGCGACACGGTGCGCTCCCGCTCGTACACGGGCAAGCCGTGCCGCATGCTGCGCAACGACTGGACGGATGCGTGGGAGCGTCCTGACACGCCCGACCCTCTCGGCATGCCCTTGCAGTTCATGGTGACGTCGACTGCCGTCTCGCGCGGACACCGCTATCCCGAACAGGCGAAGAACGTGAACTTCAATCCAGCAGGCCAGGTCATCGGGCAGGCGACCAAGGTTCGCCCTGTGAAGGACGTGATCTACACGATGGTCGAGGAGTGCATCGAGGCGACAGAGCGCCTCACGCAACTGATGAACGGCTGAGTCGCTGCTGCTGTGCGAGCAGCGCGTCGATGTCGTCGTGCACCGAGAGCTGATGGCCCGAGAGCTCGTCGTAGAGACCGGATGCAAGCCGCATGATCAGTTCGATGGCGCGCTCCGGGTCCCCGCCTCGGCCTTCGGCGATCTCGCGACGCACCCAGGCGAAGACGTGAGCCTCGTTCGACTCGGGCGCCGACGCATCGATGTAAGCCTGCTCACCCATGCCGATGGGCAGCAGCCCAGGATGGACGCTGAACACCGCGACGTTGTGCCGCTGTGTTTCGCGAGCCATGTTCTCCGACAGTTTCACGACAGCCGCCTTCGAGACCGAATAGGCGGACACCAGCGGCCAGCGGAAGACCCCGGCCTGACTGCTGAGGTTCACGACGCGTCCGTTGCGACGGGCCACCATCACGGGCAGCACGAGCTGCGTGGCGAGGAGGGTCCCGCGGACGTTCACCTCCATGGTGCGCCACCACTGATCTGCGTCGACCTCCCATGCCGGCCCGATGGGTCCGACGATGCCCGCGTTGTTGATCAGGACCTCGACGGGACCGAAGCGCTCCCGCAGCCGCTCGACGGCTGCCCCGAGCGACCACTCGTCGGTCACGTCTGCAACCTCTGCTGCCGCGATCCCACCCGCCGCCTCGACGAGCTCGACCGTCTCGGCGAGTTCGTTCCCCGATCGGGCGATCAACCCGACGGCCATCCCCTCCGCGGCGAGGCCCTGGGCGAGCAATCGCCCGATCCCCCGTCCGCCTCCGGTGATGAGCGTGTGCTGCGTAGGCATGCGATCAGTCCACATCGGTGAGGTCTCCCTCGGTGTCGTGCCGGTCGGCGCGGGTGCGCGAGATCGCGTCCACCCAAGTCGACGCCGGCCTGCCGAGCAGGTACGCGGTGCGGGGTGCGGGACGGTGATGAAAGCGGGTGTCTGTCGCCATGGTGCGACTGTGCGCTTCCCCGCGCCCGGCGACGTGAGCAACAGGTGCTCGAATTACGCCCCGGAAGTACGGTGACCGCATGAGCTCGGGTCGCACGGCCTCCCTGGCCGGCGATTCAGTGCGGGCGCGCTGGCCGTTCGTCGGCCGTCACGTCGAGGTCGAGGGAATCGTCGCGGCGCTCGACGACCCGGAAACGCTCGGGTTCGTGATCCACGGTGCACCCGGCGTCGGCAAGACCCGGCTGGCGGAGGAGGTCCTCGCCCTCGCGGAAGCGGGAGGCTGGTGGTGCGTGCGGGCAGTGGCGAGCGAGCGGACGCGGCAGGTTCCGCTCGGCGCGGTGGCACACCTGCTGCCGGCACGCATCCTGCTCGACCGGAGCGATCCGGTGACGCTGTTTCCCAAGGTCGCCGAGACGGTCAAGTCCCGCGGCAAGGGGCGCCGCGTCGTCCTGCTCATCGACGACATCCAACTCCTCGACTCGACGACCGCCACGTTGGTGGGCCAGCTTCTCGACGCGCACTTGAACTTTCTCGTCGGGACTGTCCGCAGCGGCGAACGGGTGGCGAACAACGTCGACGGCCTCTGGCGCGACGAACGGACGGGTCGTGTCGACCTCGGCGACTTCTCGCCGAGCGAGCTCGAAGCCCTGTTACGGACCGCGCTCGCGGGACCGATCGCGACCGATGCGGTCGACTCGATCTGGGCGGTGAGCCAAGGCAACGTGCTGTATGCGCGCGAGCTGGTCCTGGCCGCCATCGACGGTGGACAGCTCCGCCAGGACCGGGGGGTCTGGCGCCTGGCCGGACGGCTCGTGGCGAGTGCCCGCCTGTCCGACGCGGTCGCGGCGCGACTCGACCTGCTCGACCCGCAGACGAGAGCGGCCATCGACAAGGTCGCCCTGTGGGAACCTGTGGGGCTGGCGATGCTCGAGTCCGTTGTCGGTGCCGGCGCAGTCGAGGCGCTCGAACGTGCGGGGCTCGTGCGCATCCGCCCGGACACCCGTCGCCAGCAGGTGACGCTCGCACATCCGGTCTACGGGGAGATCGTTCGTGCCGCCGTTCCCGCGACCACCCGCCGGCGGTTGTTGCTCGACAGGGTCGACTGGATCGAAAGCCATGGTGCGCGCCGTCGCGACGACGTCGTCGCCATCGCGGGCGCCTATCTGGACGCAACCGGTTCGGCAGATCCCGAACTGTTGATGTCGGCAGCATGGTTCGCTCGGCACAACCACGACCACGTGCAGGTCGAACGGCTCGCGGCGCCGCCGCGAGTGACGGCCTCACTGCGGAGTCGGGACTCCTGCTCGGTGAGGCTTTGCACGAGCTCGCGCGGTACGACGAAGCAGGTGAAGTGCTGGCGGCCGCGCTCGACTTGATCGGCAGTGGCGAGCGCCTGTTCGCGCCGTTGGCGGAGATGCACGTACGCAACTTGATGTGGGGCCTGCACAGCCCCGGTGACGCGTTGTCGATCCTTCGCGACATGCGTGGACAGCGTGAGCGACGAGACCACGAGCAACGAACTGATCGCCGAAGAAGGAATGGTGCTCTCCTACGGTGGTCGACCGCTCGAAGCCTTGGAGGTGCTCGGCGCGCTCACCGACGACGTGCACGCGAGGGCATGGGTGATCGCGGCGATCGCGGCCGAGCCCGCGCTCATCGCCACCGGCCACTTCAGCCGCGCCATCGAGGTCGGCGACAGTGCCCACGACGACCACATCCGGCTCAGCGAGCAGATCGCCATGGCCCGTCCGCATGTCCACCTGAGTTTCAAGGTCGACGCGCTCGCCTATCTCGGGCGCCTCGACGAGTCGTCGGACCTCGCGCTCCGCTGCTACGGGGACATCCCTCGCGACGCACCGCCCAACGCCGCGCTGTGGTTCGTGGTCCGGCTCGGGCGCAACGCGATGGTGCGTGGACAGCTCGAGACCGCGCGGCGCTGGCTGGCCGAAGGGGTTGCCCGATGCGAGCGACGCGATGTAGGCCCTCGACGCGTCGTCCTGTCGCTCCTCGCCACGGCTGCATCGTGGATGGGGGACGTCGACGCTGCGACGGCAGCGCTCGACGAGCTCGAGCGACTCGAGCCGTTCGCGTACTTACCGGGCGAGCAGGCGCTGGGGCCGGCGTGGACCGCGGCCGTCACCGGTTCACTGCCGCTCGCGCGCGAGCTGCTCCTCGACGGTGCTGGCGCCTTGGAAGAAAGCGGACACCACGCAATGGAGGCATGGTTGCTGCACGACGCGTGCCGGCTCGGTCATCGGGGCACGAGCGAGCGATTGGCCGCGCTGGCGGACCTCTGCGAAGGCGACCTCGTGCCCGCGTGGGCGGAACACGCGGCCGCGCTCGACGAGGACCGGGCCACCGGTCTCGTTGCCGCAACGGACAGCTTCGAACGCCTCGGCACACTGCTGTTCGCGGCGGAGGCTGCGACAGCAGCCTCGCACGCACTCCGAGCGCGACGAGGATCGAGCCGCGCTGCGGCTGCGTTGCGCAGCCGCGCCGCGAGATTGATCGACATGTGCGAGTCACCCCGGACGCCGGCGCTGGTCACGACCGACGCTCCGGTGCCGTTGACGGCGCGTGAACGTGAGATCTGCACGCTCGCTGCGGCCGGGGTCAGTAGTCCGGAGATCGCCGCGAAGCTGTACCTCTCGGTCCGCACGGTGAACAACCACCTGCAGCGCGCCTACACCAAACTGGGCGTCACCAATCGTCATGAGCTCGCCGGCGCGCTCACGTCTTTCGCGCAACGCCCGGGCGTCTGACCACATGCGATGTGGTGAGACGCCCGGGCGTGTTGGCCCCCCTACCCCGAAGAGTTGATCAGCGCGAAGGCAGCGCCGCCGTCGCCGAGCCGGAGACTTTGACCTCGCCGCTCTCGTTCGCGAGCCCGACGTCGAGGTCGATCAGGTTGTCGCCGTTGTCCTTGCGCTTCCCGGTGACCGCGATCTTCGACGTCAACTTCTCACCCGGCCACGTCTGCTTCGTGAAGCGGACTTTGAAGTGGCGCACGTTGCCGACGCCGACCCAGTCGGTGATCGCCCGCCCGAGCAGACCCATCGAGAACATGCCGTGACCGAACACGCTGGGGAGGCCGGCCTCCTTGGCCTTCACCTCGTCGTGGTGCATGGGATTGAAGTCGCCCGAGGCACCTGCGTACATCACGAGATCCGTACGGGTCAGCTCGTGGGTCACGACCGGCGCCTCGTCCCCCTCGTTCACGTCCTCGAAGAACAGCTTCGCTTCGGCCACTGACGGCTCCCCTTCGTCAACAGTCGTACCTGACGATCGTGTCATGTTTTGGGCCCGCCTGCGAATGTTGGTGCGCCGTGGTTGCTATAGCAACCACGGCGACCCGAAGTTGCGGCGCCTCTCAGCCGAGAATCAGGTCGGCGATGCGGTCGTGGTGCCAGCCGGCGGTGCCGAGGAGGTGCTCGGAGGCGTACGCACGCCTGATGTACAGGTGCAGGTCGTGCTCCCACGTGTACCCGATGCCGCCATGGATCTGCATGCTGTCCTTCGCACAATGCGTGGCCGCCCGTCCGGCTGCGGCCTTGGCGACATGGACGGCGCGGTGCTGCTCCGGATCGTCCGCATCGATGCACATCGCCGCGTAGTACACCGCGCTCCGCGCACGCTCGAGGTCGAGCGAGCAGTCCGCGAGCTTGTGCTGGATGGCCTGGAAGCTTCCGATCGGTACGCCGAACTGCACGCGCTGCTTCGCGTAGTCGATGGCTGTGCCCAGCAGCCATCGCGTGGTCCCGATCATCTCGGCCGCGAGCGCGACCGTGGCACGCCGCAGCCAGCAGTCGACATCGAGGGGACCGGTGGTGACTGACGCGTGCGCGCTCGACGTGTCGACCTCGAAGATGCGGCGAGTCGAGTCGATCGAGCCCACGCGCCGATGCATGACAGCTGTGCCAGGCAACACGCTCGCGCGACCATCACCATCGATCGCGAGGATGTAGTCGACCCGGTCTGCTTCGAGAACGAACGTCTTCGTCTTCTCGTCGTTCGTGCGCCACTCGCCATCGGGGCCCGCGACCGCCACCGTCGCGCTGCATTCTCCAGCAGCGAGCTCGTCGGCGAGATCGGCACCCGCGCCGCGGGCGAGCGGCAAGGCCAGCGCGGCCGACGCGAGGAACGGTCCCGGTGTGAGCACGGCGCCGCACTCCTCCAGGAACAGGCACAGGTCGGTCAACGGTCCGTCACCGAGCACCGCCCAGTTACGAAGGTGCTCCCACAGTGCATCAGCTGCGGCGGGATCGTCGATGTGCGCCCGCACGAGTGACGTCGGACAATGACGCGTGAGCAGCGCCTGCGCTGTGTCCCGCAGCATCAGTTGTTCGTCAGTGAGCGTGAAGTCCATCTCGCACCTACTGCCGCGGGAGCCCGAGAACGCGGGTGGCGATGATGTTGCGCTGGATCTCGCTCGATCCCCCGGCCACCGTGTTGGCGAAGCTGACGAAGAACGACCGGGACCAGCGGCCGCGTTGATCACCCCGGTCAGGATCGCTGACCGCGCCGTACGGACCTTGCAGCTGCATGCCGAGCTCGTACAGCGCCTTGCCGAGCTCGGACGTCGCCAGCTTCAAATAGCTGTGCTCGGGGGCGGAGCTGCCCTGCGCGAACGACGAGAACCCCTTGTAACCGAGCGCCCGCAACGACGCCACCTGCTCGTACGCCTCCGCCAGCCGGCGACGCACACCGGCATCGGCATCGAGCCCGTGCCGGCGCGCCATCGCGCAGAGGTCGTCGACCGTCTGTTGCACCATCGCGACCGACTGCAACCACAGGCCGCCCCGCTCGTGCGCGAGTGAGCCCATCGTGATGCGCCAGCCGTCGTCGATGGCGCCGACGACGTTGTGGACGGGCACCTCGACGTCCGTGAAGAACACTTCAGCAAAGTCATCGGCGCCGGTGATGTGCCTGATCGGGCGCACCTCGATGCCAGGTGTGTCCATGTCGATGATCAGCACAGTGATGCCTTTGTGCTTCGGCGCCTGGTCCAACGGCGTGGTCCGCACGTAACAGAAGCACTTCGCAGCCACCATCGAGTACGACGTCCACACCTTCTGGCCGTTGACGACGAACCGATCGCCGTCGCGCTCGGCACGGGTCGCGAGCGACGCGAGATCGCTGCCAGCGTTCGGCTCGCTCATGCCGATGCACCAGATCAGGTCGCCGCGGATGGACGGCGCCGCGAGCTTGCGCTGCTCGTCGTTCCCGAACTCGAGCAGGCTCGGCGCCGCGATTCCGTAACCGGGAAAATGGAGGCTGCGCACGATGCGACGCTTCGCAAGCTCCTCCATGAAGATCAGCGTCTGCACGGGCGTCGCGTTGCGACCACCGAGCTCGGGTGGATAGCTCGGGATCATCCAGCCGTGGTCGAACAGCGTCGCCTGCCAGTCGCGGCCCCACTTGGGGATGACCTCGTTGCCGCCGTCCTCGTCGACACCGCCGTCGCTGAAGTCACGCCCTGCCTTGATCTCCGGCGGCGCGTGCTCGTCGAGGAACTGGATCAACTCGGCACGGAAGGCCTCGTCCTCCGCGCTCCACTCGAGCTTCAACGAGCTAACCCGGCGATGGGAAGAAGAAGGGAGGGATGGAGCCATCCGACTTGGCGAACAGCTCCGCGCGCACGGCGTCGACCGAGTCGATCGTCCATGGCTTGTCGCTGGTCGCTTCGGTCAGCGGACGCCAACCTTCCAGCAGTTGCACGACGCCGCCCTGCACCTTGACGACCTGGCCGTTGATGCCCGTGCAGAGGTCGGACGCGAGCCACACCGCGACGGCAGCGACGTTGTCCGGCGCGAAGCGGTCGAACCCTGTCTCGTCCGGCTTCATGTGCTCACCGGCCACGGCTTCGGTCAACCGCGTGCGCGCCACCGGCGCGATGCAGTTGACCCGCACACCGCTTCGCTCGAGCTCGCGTGCCATGACGATCGTCATCGACGCGATGCCTGCCTTCGCCGCCGCGTAGTTGACCTGTCCCGCGTTGCCGTACAGGCCCGACTCGCTCGTCGTGTTGACGATCACGCCTCGCGCCGGCTCGCCCGTCTCCTTCGCCTTCGCCCGCCAGTACGCAGCCGCGTGCCTCGACGTGCAGAAATGGCCCTTCATGTGGACGTTCACGACCGCATCCCACTCGGCCTCGTCCATGTTGAAGCTCATCTTGTCGCGAAGGATGCCAGCGTTGTTGATGAGGACGTCGAGGCTCGCCGAAGGTCTCGACTGCTTGGTCGATCAGCGCCGTCGCGCCGTCGAAGCTGGCAACGTTCGTCGTCGTTGGCGACGGCTCGGCCACCCGCCGCCTCGATCTCGTCCACGACTTGTTGTGCCGGCCCCGCGTCCGACCCTGTTCCCTGGCTCGAGCCACCGAGATCGTTCACGACGACCGCAGCACCCTCCGACGCGAGCAGCAGCGCCTCGGCACGACCGATGCCGCGTCCGGCACCTGTCACGATCGCCACCTTGCCGTCGAACAACCCCATCCATCCTCCTCACTTTTGCTTCGCTTCGGCGCACGCGCCTGCGCTCAGTGCCGACTGCGACCTGGCGGTCGCGACGTCGGCGCGGCATTGCGGTCCGAACTGTCCAACATGTTCCCTGTGATTCCTGACACCCGTGTCAGCGTCGCTACGGTAGCGGCCGTGGCCGACGAGACGCCCATCGAGGAACAGATCCAGTACGGCATCGAGGACGCTGTCGCGCGCGTGAGGATCAACCGTCCCGAAGCGGGGAACTCGCTGACCGCGCACATGCGAGACACCCTCACGGATGTCTTCGACGAGTTGTCGGCGACACTTGGTGTGCGCGCCATCGTGCTGACGGGCGCGGGCGAACGCCACTTCTGCACGGGTGCAGGGCTCGGTGGACCACAGAAGCCGGGTCCGGAACGTCCTGACAACGCACCCGATCGCGCGCTCGGAGACGTCGCCGCGCATGATCCGGCGAGGCTGGCAACGACTCATTGCGTCGATCCTCGATTGCGAGAAGCCGGTGATCGCCGCGGTCAACGGCACTGCCGCGGGCGGCGGCGCGAACCTCGTGCTCGCAGCAGATCTCGTCGTGATGTCGAAGAACGCGCGACTCGTCGAGGTGTTCGTGCGGCGCGGAATCATCCCTGACGCCGGCGGGTGCTACCTCCTGCCGCGGATCGTGAGCTTGCCGAAGGCGAAAGAGATCATGTTCTTCGGCGACGACCTCCCAGCTGCCGACGCGTTGCGGCTCGGCATCGCCAACCGCGTGGCGCCGGCCGAGGACGTCGCGAAGGTCGCGGACGAGTGGGCCGGCCGCCTCGCCGCCGCCCCGAGCAAGGCGATCGCCATGACGAAGTGGTTGCTCAACCGGTCGAGTGAGTCGAGCCGGCAGGCTGCGTTCGAAGAGGAGGGCTACGCACAGGAGCTCGTGAACGCCACCGCAGACTCGGCCGAAGGCATTCGGGCCTTCATGGAGCGCCGGGACCCCGACTTCAAGGGCTGGTGAGGCGCTCCCTGCTTGTTTCGGCGTGCATTGGCCACATCCCGTGTAGCTGATGTACGCCAGTTCGCACGGCGTGCGACCTACCGGCGCGTCAGCAAGAGGCAGCCGGCGAGGGGTCCGCCTCCCGCCGCGGCGACCGCGACCTCGGGTCGACGGTCTCCGGGACGGACGACCTGGCGCTCGCCGCCTTCGCCCCGAAGCTGCACGCAGGCCTCGTGGAGGAACCCGTAGCCGTGCAGCCGTCCGGACGAGAGCTGGCCGCCGTGTGTGTTCAAGGGTACGACGCCGTCGAGCGGCGATGTTCGCACCGCCATCGATGAATGCGCCGCCCTCACCCTTGCCGCAGAACCCGAGCGCCTCGAGCCAGCAGAGCGTGATGAAGCTGAAACCGTCGTAGAGCTCGGCGACGTCGACGTCGGCAGGCGTGAGGTCGGTTCGAGTCCACAGCTGTGCACCCGCATCACGCAGCGCCATCGTCGTGAGGTCGTCCCACTGGTCCCATGAGGGCCGGCCATGGATGGCGGTTCCAACCGCGTCGACGGAAACCGGCTGCCGGCGGAGGTCAGCACTCGCGTCGGCCCGGCTGACGACCACCGCGGTCGACCCGTCCGCAGGGACGTCACAGTCGTACAGGCACAGCGGCGACGAGATCATGCGCGCGCCCAGGTAGTCGTCGAGCGTCATCGGATCGCGGTAGACGCCCTTCGGGTTGAGGGCGGCGTTGCGCCGGCCGTTGAGCGCGATCCATGCAAGCTGCTCGCCGCGTCGTGCCGAACTCGTGGAAGTGACGCATCGCCATCATCGCGATCCAGTTGGCGGCCGACGGCGCGCCGTACGGGAGCGTGTACTGCATGAAGCTGCCCACGCGCGGCAGCCCGCCTCGCGATCCGCCGCCGATGCCGGGCATGACCGCGGAGCGTCCCTTGTCGCCCTGCGCGCTGCCCTCCCACACGGTGCGGAAGCACAGGACGTGGTTCGCGAGCCCGGTGGCGACCGCCATGCACGCGTTCACGACAGATCCGAGTTGCCCGGGTGACTCGAGACCGCCGGCGTACCAACTGAGGTCCAATCGCAGCGCGTCGTGCACCTCCGTCACCCCGACACCGGAGAAACCCGGCGGTGTGTCCATGGCGCCCGGGTACGTCGCGATGCCGTCGATGTCGTCGCGTGTGAGCCCGGCGTCGTCGATCGCTTCAAGGCAGGCGTCGAGCGTGAGATCGAGCGGATCCCGATGGAGCCGCCGGCCGACGTCGGACTGGCCGATACCGCTGATGACGGCGCTGAGCTCGCGTCGTTCTGTCATCGCACCGCGGGGGCTGCGCCCCCGGACCCCATCGGCGTCCGGCTCCCTGGCGGTCGCTCGGCCGCCATGCGCTCGCTGCGCTCGCTCATCGCACCGCGGGGGCTGCGCCCCCGGACCCCATCGGCGTCCGGCTCCCTGGCGGTCGCTCGGCCGCCATGCGCTCGCTGCGCTCGCTCATCGCACCGGCTCGAAGAACGGGAGCCAGACGTCTTCGTAGTGCTCGAACGTCACCTGCAACGGCATGCCGATCTCCACCTCGTCGGGCACACATCCGGTGATGCCGGTCGTGAGCCGAAGGCCCTCCTGCTCCGGCAGCTCGACGATGGCGATGACGTAGGGCGGGTCGAGCCCCGGGTACCAGGGCTGGTGGTTCACCGTGAACGTGTGCAGCGTGGCCTGTCCGGAGACGGCGTCGACGTCGAGCTCCTTCGACAGACACGACGGGACAGCGCGGTCCTGGTGGATGCAACCAGTAGCCGCACCGCTGGCAGCGCAGGAACCGCAGCTTGCCGTCCTCGCCACTCGTCCAGAAGTGGCGGTTTGTGTCGTCGAGGCGAGGGAGCAGGCGGAACGGTTGGGCGCGGCTCCGCGCGGTCAGGGTTCTCCGCTGTCATCGGTCTCGACCTCGGGCGCCTGCGTCGAACCCGCGCTTGGCGTGAGGCAGGGCTTCGACCGCGGGCAGGATGCCGAACGCCGGCGTCGTGAGCATGATCGAGCCGACGACGTCGTCCCATGAAGCGCCGACCTCGCGGGCGAGCATGGCGTGGCGGCTGATGCCCGCCGGATTGCGGGCGATCACCGGGCACGCCAGCCGGACGAGCTCGGCCGTCTTGCGGTCGGTGCGCTGCAGGGAATCGACCTGGCCGAGCCATGCGCTCTGCGCCTCGTGCAGCGACGGAAAGACCTCGTGAACCGGCGCTTCCCACCGGAACGTGAACGACTCGTGCTCCGTGCCGCCGGTTTCCTCTGCCATCGCGGCGCACGTTAGCACGCAGGCCGGAAGACCGGCAGCGGTGAACGAGTTCGTCTCGTCGCGAAAGTCGACGACGAGCGGCATGCCGATGTGCAACTTCGCCTCGTCGCAGCCCACGACGTTGGTTTGCATGCGTGGGCCTTCTTCGAGGTCGACGACGGCCGCGACGTACGGCACCCGCTCGCCGAACGGGGGCAGGTCGTTACGGCGGACGATCGAGTACGTGTAGAGCGTCGCTCGGCCACACGCCTCCTCCCACTCGACTCGTCGCTCCAGCAGTGCGGGCAGAAAGGACGCGGGTAGAAGTGCGCCTGCCACATGCCGCGCACCGCTTGATGAGCAGCTTGTGCTCGTGGGCCGCATCCCAGTAGGGCTCGGTCTCCGCGTCGGGCGTCGGCAGGTCGAAGCGCGGCGACGACACGCGGCTCAGTCCTTCGGAAGGCCGAGCAGACGCTCGGCGATGACGTTGCGCTGCACTCTCGCTGGTGCCGCCGGCGATCGTCAGGCACCGGTTGGCGAAGAAGCCGCCGACCCAGGCGCGGCGTCGCCGTCGTTGGCCGCGCTTTGCGCGACCGAGCAGACCGAGCCCGACCTCCTGCACGCGCTGATCGTGCTCGACGCCGAGCAGCTTGCGCACGCTCGACTCGGGCCCAGGATCAGCACCGCGACATGGCTCGCAGCTGTCATCCGCAGGCCGAGGACGGCGACGACTGCGCCTCGACGAGCAGCGCACCCGACATCGTCCACTGCGACCGGGTCGTCCATGTCGACCAGCCCGAGCAGCATCTCGACACCGAACCCGAACGACGAGCCCGATCCCATCGACACCCGCTCGTTCGCGAGCGTCGTGCGCGCGGCGCGCCAGCCGTCGTTGACCCGCACCGACGACGCAGTCGTCGGGGACGAACACGTCCGACAGGAACACCTCGTTGAACATGGCAAAGCCCGGTGAGCTCGCGCAGCGGCCGGACGTCGATGCCGTCGGACGTCATGTCGACGCACGAAGCAGCTGATGCCCTCATGCTTCGGGCATGGTCGGGTCGGTGCGGGCGAGGCACAGGCCCCAGTCCGACGCCTGCGCCATCGTCGTCCACACCTTCTGGCCGGTGAGCAGCCAGCCGCCGTCGGCGCGGCTCGCCTTCGTCGACAGCGACGCGAGGTCGCTGCCCGCGCCCGGCTCGCTGAAGAGCTGGCACCAGCTGAGCTCGCCCCGCAGCGTCGGTGCGATCCATCGCTGCTGCTGTTCGTCGGTGCCGTGGTCGATGAGCGTCGGGAGCACCCATGCTCCGACCTGGAGATGAGGACGGCGCACGTGCGCGGCGCGCATCTCCTCGTCGATCACGAGCTGCTCGACCGCGCTCGCATCCCGTCCCCACGGCTTCGGCCAGTGCGGTGCGAGGTAGCCGCGATCGGCGAGCAGCCGACGCCATTCGCTCTTGTCGTGCGACGCGATCTCCTCGAGATCGGCGCGGATGTCTTCGCGGATCGATGCAGCGTCGGCGGGAAGATCGACGGCGAGCGTGCGCCGCGTGCCCTGACCGCGGCGAGGCTGATCGTCCGTCGCCGCCACTGATGCGGACCGCCGCCGTCAAGGCGCGAAGCGCCGCGGCACGCTTGAGGTACAGGTGCGCGTCGTGCTCCCACGTGAAGCCGATGCCGCCGAGCACCTGGATGCAGTCCTTCGCGCACTGGAAGAACGGCGGTCGGCGCGAGCGCGCCGGCGACGGATGCGCTCAACGAGCGTTCCTCGGCGTCGCACCTGTCGGCCGAGCTGCGTCCCAGGCTGCGGCGCGTGCCTGCTCGAGCGCCAGCAGCATGTCGGCGCATCGGTGCTTGACCGCCTTGGAACTGTCCGATGGGCCGGCCGAACTGCTCGCGCACCTGCGCGTACTCCGCTGCGGTTTCGACGCACCACGCCGCGCCACCGGCGCACTCCGCCGCGATGAGCGTCAGCGCGAGGTCGGTGACGGTTTCGCCGTGGAGGTCTTCGAGAAAGGCGATCGGTGTCGCAGTGGACGCGTCGACATCCGTGACGCGTCGCGTCTCGTCCACGCTCGTGCGGGGCGTGACCGTGCACTCTTCGGCGCGAACCACGTGCCAACCGCGGTCAGCTGGAACCACGAAGAGGTTGGCGAGCGACCCGCCGAGGACCGGTGTGCCGGCGCCACTGAACTGGACTGCGGCGGTGGCGGACCTATCGGCAAGGGCGGGAAGCAACGCGGCGCGGACCTCGTCATCGCCCAGGACATCGATCGCCGCCGAAGCGAGCACGGTCGGCAGGAACGGGCCGGGAGCGCAGACGCGCCCGAGCTCCTCCAACACGACCGCCAGCTCCGCAAGTCGGAAGCCGGAACCACCGACATCTTCGGGGAGATGGAGGCCGAGCCACCCGAGGTCGGCGAGCTGGCGCCAGAACGGCGGCATCGGCTCAGGCGCGCCGTCGAGCAGCGCCCGTGGCACGGTCGGCGGGCAGTGGTTGGTCGTCCACCGCCTGGCCGTGTCGTGCAGCGCGACGTGCTCGTCGCTCAGACCGAGGCTCACGCGTTCCGCCGTCTCACTCGTCGGTCGACAGCGCCAAGGTCGGACAGCCGTCGACGGCGAGACGGATCTTGTCGTCAGGGTCGCCGCGCGGGTCGATGACGATCGCTTTCATCTCGTCGTCGAGATCGAAGGTGCTCGGGGCGTGGAAGGCGCAATTGCCCGAACCCATGCACTTCTCGCGGTCGACGTGGATCGAAAGTGGCATCGAACGTCCTCGTTGAGCACACTACCTGACGATGACGTCAGGTTTGGCAGGCGCACGCGGGGCGCCGAGCCGTCAGGGACTTCGATCGCAGGCCGGCCGTGTTAGCGCCAGCGTGCGGCCGGCACTGGAGGCGAACGAAGTGAGCCGAAGCAAAGTTATCGACGCCGATGCTCATGTGAACGAGGACCCACTCGCGTGGACGGACCTCGCAGACTTGCATCCGGGGTGGTTGTCGGCCGGGAGGTCCGGCGACCGATGGGTGGCCCAGATCCGAGAGAAGCTCTATCCGACGCAGGAGGGCAAAGGCCGCGGTGTGCCGATCGAGTCGGCCATCAGTCCGGTATGCAAGGCCGGCGCGGCCGATCTCGACCAACGCCTCGCCGACATGGATGCCGAGGGCATCGACGTGCAGGTGCTGTTCGGCGGGCTCATCATCGGGCTCACGTCCTACGCGGACGCTGGGTTCGCGCTCGACGTCGCCGCGTGCCTACAACGACTGGCTGTTGACCAAGGTGTGCGGTCACAACCCTGAGCGGTTGAAAGCTGTCGCTGCAGTGCCACTGCAGGACATCGGCCGATCCGTGGCCGAAGCGACGCGAGCGGCGCGCCTCGGTGCTGTGGCGGTGACCATCCCGCCGGTCGTCGGTGACGCGCAACCTCGACCACGCATCGTTGCTGCCCTTCTTCGAAGCGTGCGCGGCGTTGGACCTCGCGGTCGCGGTGCACAGTGCGCCGGGCATGAACCTGCCGCTGCCAGGCGCGGAGCGATTCGACAACTACGCGCAGGTGCACTGTCTGTCGTTCCCCGTCGACCAGATGGTCGCGTTCACGGCGCTCGCGATGGGCGGCGTACTCGATCGGTTCCCGTCGTTGCGCGTGGCGTTCCTCGAGTCGGGAACGGGATGGGTGCCGTACTTCGTCCACCGCATGCACGAGCACTTCGAGAAGCGCGGTGACCTCGTTCCCGCGATGAAGAGCGACCCGCAGCGCGCTCCTCGAGCGCGGCCAGTGCTACTTCAGTTTCGAAGCCGAGGAACCGCTGCTCGCGACCTGTGTCGAACAGCTCGGCGACAACTGGCTCGTGTACTCGTCCGACTACCCCCACTGGGACTCAGACTTCCCCGGCACCGTCGCGGAAGTCCGCCGCCTCACCGCCTCGCTCGGCGACGACGTCACCGCCAAGCTCCTCGGCGGCAACGCCGAGAGGCTCTACCGCCTCTGACACGAATGTTGGGTGGAAGCGGGCGCTATAGCGCCCGTTTTTCCCCGGAGTTCGAGGAGGAGAGCGCGCTCAGGCGAAGCGGGATTCGAGGTCGTAGAAGGCAAGCGGGGCGTCCCAGAGGATGACACGGGCGTCGTCCTCGTCGACGCCCTGCTCCTCACACTCGCGGAGGAACGCCGCCGGCGCGCCCGGATAGACCGCATCGGGATGGGGGAAGTCGCTCGCCCACACGACGTAGTCCGGGCCGACGCGGTCGACGACCATGCCGACACAGTCGTCGTCCGCTTCGGACGAGATGATGCAGTGCTGTTCGAACAGCTCGGTCGCCGGCGTGCGTTCAGGTTCGAGCCACTCCAGATGGTCGTCGAGGCGCGCCAGCCAGTACGGCAACCATCCTGTGCCCGATTCGAGAACGCGACGCGCAAGCTCGGATGCCGGTCGAGCGCGCCGCCGAGAACGAGTGACGCCATCGCCGCCATTTGCTCCATCGGGTGCGAGAGCGCGTGGCGGGCCGCGAAGCCCGTGAACCGGTCGCTGCCGATGGTCGGTCCTTGCAGTCCGAGTCCCTCGTGCACGGAGACCGTCAGCCCGAGACCCGCGCACGCCGACCAGAGCGGGTCGTACTCCGGGTCGCCGAGATTGCGTCCGTACAAGTGATTCGGCCGCACCATCACACCGACGAGCTCGAGATCGTGGATCCGCTTCGCTTCGGCGACCGCAAGCTCGACGTCGGCGAGCGGCACGAGCCCGGCGGCTGCCATGCGAGACGGATCGTGCGCGCAGTAGCCCGCGATCCAGTCGTTGTAGGAGCGGCACGCGGCCGCCGACTCATCCGGCGAGAGGGTCGGCAGGAACGGAACGAACAGCCCGATCGACGGGTACAGCACGACGGCGTCGATGCCTTGCGCGTCCATGGCTCGGACGTACGAAGCGGCGTCGAAGCCGTGCTCGAACTGATCGGTCACCAGATCGAAATCGCCGCATGGCACGAGCGGGGTGTCGGTAGGAAGGTTCGCTGGGAGCGGATCGTCGGTCCAGGCCGAGAACACGTCGGCGGGCTCCACGACGTGCGCGTCTGCGTCGAGGACGCGGAAGCCTTGGACCGTCACCTCACATCCTCCGAGCGGCGAGCCCGCCGTCGAGCGGAATCACCGCGCCGCTCGTGAACGCGGCTGCGTCGGACACGAGGAACGACACGGCCGCGCACACTTCCTCGGCGCGCCCGAGCCGGCGCATCGGCAGGTTGGCGGCCACGCCTGCCCGAACCTGTTCAGGGTCTGGTGCCATGTCTGTCAGTCGAACGAACAGGCCCGTATCGGTCGGACCGAGCGACAGCACGTTCACCCGTACACCGTCGCCCGCGTGCTCGATCGCGACTTGCTTGCACAGGTTGGTGAGCCCGAACTTGGACGCGCAGTACGCGGGGTATTGGGGTGCGACGATCGATCCGAGCGTGGATCCCATGGCGACGATCGACCCGCCCCCGGCCTCGACCATTGCGGGAACAGCGTGGCGTAGGCAGAGGAACGGGCCCTTCAAGTTCGTGTCGATCACCCGCTGCCAGTCGTCGTCCGTGCAGTCGATGACCGGTGAGCGGGTCTCGACCGCCGCGCTCGAGGACCATCGCCTTCAACGAGCCCTTGGACGACGCCGCCTCCACGACTCGCCGCACGTCGGCATCGGATCGGACGTCGCACTGCTCGATCCACGGCTCGGTGGCGTCGAGGTCGGCACCGACGACGTCGTAGCCGTCGCCGCGCAACCGGCCGGCGACCGCAGCGCCCAACCCAGACGCCGCACCCGTGACCAGCGCGACCGACTCACTCATCGCAGCGCCGCCAAACCGCCGTCCGCGGGAATGATCGCACCCGAGACATAAGCAGACTGGTCCGACGCGAGGAACAGCGCGATGCCGGCAACGTCGTCGGCCGTGCCGAGTCGTTGCAGCGGGATCACTCGTGACAGGCCCGACAAGAACGCCTCCGGATCGTCCATGGCGGCGGCAACCTTGCGGAACCGCGGCGTGTCGATTGAACCCGGCGCGATCACGTTGGCGCGCACCTTCGGTCCGTACTCGACGGCGATCTGGCGGGTCAGCGCCACGAGCCCCGCCTTCGCTGCGCCGTACGCGACGTAGCCCTCCGCGCCGATCAGGCCGAGCACGGACGCAGTGCTGATGATCGAGCCGCTGTCCCCTTCGAGCATGACGGGCAACGCGGCACGGCACGTCCAGAACACCGCGTTGAGATTCGTGGCGATCGTGCGATCCCAGTCGTCTTCGGTGCATTCGACGAGCCGGCCCGACATCTGCACGGCGGCGTTGTTGTAGAGGACGTCAAGCCGCCCGAACGCGGCTGCGCACTCGGCCACCATCCGGTCGCAGTCCTCGCGGACGGAGACGTCAGCGTGGATCGCGACCGCCTTCGTTCCGGCGGACTCGACCGTGGCGACTGTCTCGGCGGAGCCCTCGTCGTTGATGTCGATCACCGCGATCGACGCACCGTGCTCGGCAAAGAGCACCGACGCCGCTCGTCCCTGTCCGGACGCGGCCCCGGTGATCAGCGCGACCTTGCCGTCGAGCATCAGTTCCAGATGACGGGCAACGACGTCGGCGACCGGAACCGCTCGCCGTGGATGTGGGGATCGTCCCGCTCGACGGCTTCCGGATCGAGTCGCAGGCCGGGAAGGCGATCGAGCAGCGCGCCGACGGCTGATCCCATCTCCATTCGCGCGAGATGCATGCCGAGGCACATGTGCGGACCGACGCCGAAGCTGATGTGCGGGACGACCGGGCGGAACAGGTCGTAGTCGTCGCCGTGGTCCCATCGAGTCTCGTCGTGGTTGGCGGATCCGATGTTCGGCGTGACCATCGTGCCCGCCGCGACCGGTACGCCGCCGACCTCGGTGTCGATGGTCGCCAAACGGCTCGTGATCAGCAAGGGCGACTCCCACCGGATCGCTTCCTCGATCGCCTGCGGCATCAGCGAGCGGTCGGCGCGGAGCGCGTCGAGCTGGCCGGTGTTGCTCAGCAGTCCGTACAGGAAGCTCCCAGTGGCTCGGTACGTGGTCTCCGCTCCCGCCGGGAGCAGCAGTCGGAGGAACGAGTAGATCTCCTCGTCGTCGAGGCGCTCGCCGTCGAGCTCTTCTTGCACGAGCAAGCTGATGACATCGTCACCGGGACGCGAGCGCTTTTCCTCGACGATCAGGCTGAGGTAGTCGCGCAGGTCTCGTGACGCCTTCAGGCCGCGCTCGGGATTCGCCGCACAGTTGACCACCCACACCGCCATGTCGTGGAACCGCTCGTGATCCTCGTGGGGAACACCGAGGATCTCGGCGATGATCTGCACCGGGAAGCGATACGTGAACTCGCGCACCAGCTCGGCAGAACCGCGATGCCGGAACGATTCGATGAGCTCGTGCATGATCGGCTCGACGACGTCCGTCTCCCATCGCGTCAACGCCTTGTGGCGGAAGGCCGCGCTCACGAGGTTGCGATGACGCTTGTGCTCGGGCTCGTCCATGCCCACGAGCACGAACGGACCCATCACGATCTCCATGAGGTCGCGGATCGCGCCCGACGAGAACGTCACGTTGTCGCGCAGCACCTCCGCGCACAGATCGTACGTGTAGACGTTGCACATCGTCTCCGGAGCACCGTTGAAGTCCGTGACGTCGACAACCTCCACCGGCGCCGTTCGCCGCTTTTCGGCGAGGCCCGGATAGGGATCGCGAACGTCACCGGCGACCGTCTCGGTGAACTGCCCCATCGCGTCGAAGGAGTCGTCGAACGCGTCAACTCGCGTACCTGACATGCGTGTCACATTACGTCGCCGACCTCGGCCGCGCGTGCTGTGAGGGCGCGGAACTGCTCATAGCGGGCCTTCGCGGCAGCGGCCCATCGATCGTCCGGCTCGACTCGGCGGGCGACCCGAGCCCATCTGCTGCCGTCGCTCATGTGTGTTTCGCGGCCGGCCACGCAGCGAGCGATGAACGCTGACCCGAGCGCCGCACCCTCGGGAACGGCGACGACGTCGACCGGTAGGCCCGTGCACGACGCCAGGGTCTCGAGCCACAGGTCGACCCGCGTGCCGCCGCCGGTGGCGACGATGCGCCGCGGCGCGATCGCAGCGCCCGCGAGGTCGAGGTGATGACGGACGACGAAACCGGCTGCCTCGTACGCGGCGCGGCGGACGTGGGCAGGGCCGTGCGTGAGATTGAGCCCGTACACGGACGCGCGCAGGTCGTGACGGTGCAACGGCGTCCGCTCGCCCCGCACGTACGGGAGCCACACCGGCACATCGCTCGCATCCACTGCAGCGTCGTCGCCACCGTCGCCGGCCAGCGCTCGTGCCCAGTTGAGGAAGAGTCCGCCTGCATTCGACGGCCCACCGATGAGCAGCCGCTTCGGCGCCGTGTGCGGGATCGTCCACAGTCCCGGCTGCTCGATCCACTCGTCCCCGATGACCGCCCACGTGATGAGGGTGGTGCCACAGATGACGAGGACGTCACCGGGCTCGTCCGCGCCGGCCACGATCTGCTCACCCATCGCGTCGATCGTCCCCCCGCCGAGCAACGGACCGTCCGGGCCACCGACGTGCCCGGTGGGTTCGACGCCTGCGACGATCTCCGGCAACTGCGTTGGTTCGACACCTGCTCGTGCGCACAACTCGGGATCCCAGCGCGCGCCGTCGAACAACGGGTACGCGGTGAACGCGGTCGTGGTGTCGAGCGCGGCGCGTCCGCACAGCACCTGGTTCGCGGTTGCCTGCGCAGGCCAGAAGCACTCGGCCTCGGGACAGTTCGCTCGCAGCCACCGCAAGAACCCGAGTAGCTCGCCGCTCTCTGCGGGATTGGCGCCGTCGGTCGCGCCACCGGGACGCCGGCCGCGGTGATCGCCGTAGAGCAGCCCGGGCCCCGCAGCCGACCCGTCGGCGTGCAGCGCGCCGAGCGAAGGGACCATGGCGGCGACGTTCACCGCGACGACGTCGACGTCACGACTCACCTCCGCGTACGTGCGCTGCCACACCGTCGTGCCACGCTTCGTCGATGTCGTGTTCGAGTGACTCCGCGTCGCGGACGTGGATCGCGTGCGGGATCCTGGCGGATGCGACGACGTTGCCGTCTGCGTCGGCCGCGACGGCCTTGACCGACGTGGTTCCGATGTCGATCCCGACCGTGGTCTCGATGGTGATGGCGAGTTCCTTCCCACGGAACCTGACAGCTGCGTCAGGTAGGTTCGGAGCCTATGCCGGTGTACGACCCACGGAGCCTTGGTCCGGAACCGCGAGAGCCGTCGCAGCAGTACTGGGATCCGGCTGTGCAGACCATGCCGCGCCGGCAACTACGGCAGCTCCAACTCGACCGGTTGCGCGACCTGGTGGCGAAGGTGCTCGCCGGCAACGCGCCGCTGTTCGGTCGCAAGCTGCAGGACGCGGGCATCACGTCGCCCGACGACATCGCGACGGTCGACGACGTCAGCAGGATCCCGACGACCGTCAAGCAGGAGCTGCGCGACAGCGAAGCCGAACACCCGCCGTTCGGTGAGTACCGCTTCACCCGGCGTCAGGACTGTGTGCGACTCGGCTCCTCTACCGGCACGACCGGCACACCCACGATCACGCTGTGGACGCGCCGCGACATCTGGCTCGAGTACGAGTCCGCTTCACGAGTGTGGTGGCGCAACGGTTGGCGGCCGGGCCAGATCGTCACCCATGCGCATCCGGCGTACCTGTACGGGGGCGGCGTCATGCTGTCGGGGTCGCTCGAGTACTTCGGGATGCTGAACCTCTGGGTGGCACCGCCCGACACCGACGAGCTGGCTGAGCAAGGCATTCACGTGTGGGAACGCGTGAATCCGGACGTGTCCATGGTCGCCTTCAACTACGGCCGGTTCGCCGAAGTCGCGGCGAAGATCGGCAAGGACCTGTCCGCGGACGTGGGCCTGCCCTCGTTCGTCCTTCGCGGCTTCGGCAGGAAGGGCTTGCCCATCATGACGTGCGGCATCGAGGCGTATGCCTACGCCGGCGGACCGTGTGGGGAAGGAGAAGGTGGCCACGTGCACGAGGACTGGGGGATCGTGCAAGCGATCGATCCGGCGACGGGACGGGACGTGCCGGATGGCGAGTGGGGCAATCTGGTGGTGACCACGCTCGACCGCGACAACGGCATGCTGCGCTACGACCTCGAAGAGGCAGCGTGCTTCGTGACGGAGCCGTGCCCGTGTGGCGAGACGACGAAACGCGGTTTCTGGGGCGGCCGCTTCAAGGATCTGCTCTCGAGCCAGGGCAAGCACTTCCAGGTCACCGACGTCGAGGGCGCGTTGCGGACGGTCACGCCGGTCAACGACCCCACTCTCGAATGGCAGGTCGTGAAGCCGGCAAACGATTCCGCGCCGCTGCGGGTCCGGGTCGAGATGGGCATCGCCGGCGGCGACGTGACCGCCTTGGCCGGCGACTGCGCGGCCGCCATCACCACAGAAGTAGGGGTCACGGCCGAGGTCGAGGTGGTCGAACGCGGCTCGCTCGAACGCCGCGGCTACAAGCAGATCCGCCTCGTCGATCACTGACCTGAGCCCATTGCGGGTAGAGACGTCGCGCGCGACAGTCGCGCCCGGGGCAACGAGAGGAGGCATGCGCATGAAGCAGCTCTCGGGACTCGATGCGACGTTCCTCTACATGGAGACGCCGTCGCAGTTCGGTCATGTGTCGAGCCTGTCGATCTTCCAGCGGCCTGAGGACCCCAACTACGAGCCGTTCGCGGCGTGGCGGTCGCAGATCGAGCGCCGGATCCATCTGCTCGAGCCGCTACGACGCAAGCTGCGGGACGTTCCGATGCGGCTCGACCACCCGTTCTGGGTCGACGACGACGAGTTCGACCTCGACTTCCACGTCCGCAACACCGCCATCCCACCGCCGGGCAGCGATGCGCAGCTCGCCGACCTGGTGGCGCGCATCGTGGGGCGCCCACTCGACCGCACGCGGCCGTTGTGGGAGACGTACGTGATCGAGGGGTTGCCGGACGACCGGTTCGGGATCCTGACCAAGGTGCACCATGCGACCGTCGACGGCGCGTCGGGTGCCGAGTTGCTGACGCTGATGCTCGACTCGACGCCGGGAGGTGACGAGCTGGCCGAGGCCGAGGAGTGGATCCCCGAGCGTCCGCCGTCCAACACGGAGGTGCTGGCGCGGGCCCTCATGAACCTCGCCCGGAAGCCCGGGCGCGCCATCGTGCTGAGCACCCGCACCGTCCGCGACCTCGGCCGGGCTACTCGGAACCCGGCACTCACGGCCGCTGCCAACCAAGTGCGCGACAGCTTGCGCGGCCCGGTCGGTGCCCTGTTGAACATCGGCCGAGAACGGTCGCCGGAGACCGACGTCCGGGGTCCTCTGCCTGCCCTTTCCGTGCCGCCGACCCCGTTCAACGCGCCGATCACGGCGCATCGCCGGTTCGCGTTCCGGTCGACGTCACTCGACTCGGTGAAGGGAATCAAGAACGCGCTCGGCGCCACGGTCAACGACGTGGTGATGGCCGTGTGCGCCGGCGGACTGCGGACGTGGCTCGAGCAGCAGGACGCACTGCCCGACAAGCCGCTCGGAGCGATGATCCCCGTCTCCATCCGCACGGGCGAGGAGACCGACAAGTGGACGAACCGAGTGTCCGCCATCTTTGCGCCGCTGCCGACCGACGAGGCCGACCCGGTGAAGCGGGTCGAGCAGGTGCACGAGGCAATGGCGAACGCCAAGGACCTCTTCGACGCCATTCCCGCCGACGCGCTCACCGACTTCGCGCAGTTCCCGCCGCCGGCCGTGTTCGCCCGCGCCATGCGAGTGGCCACGCGACTCACGTCGCGGGTCAACCTGCCCGTCAACCTCACCATCTCGAACGTGCCGGGTCCTCGGCAGCCGCTGTACGCCGCCGGAAGCAGGCTGCTGCACTACTACCCGGTGTCGACCATCATCGACGGGCAGGGCCTGAACATCACCGTGCAGAGCTACCTCGACACGCTCGACTTCGGGCTCGTCTCGTGTCGTGAGCTCGTCCCGGACCTGTGGGACATGCTCGACGCCATCCTCGACGACCTCGGCAACCTCGGCAAGGCCACCGGCGTCGACGTCCCGCTGTAACGGCCCGGCCCCTGGCGTCGCACGTGCATCTGCGTGTCGTTTCGACACGTGGTTGCACGTGCGAGCCCCAGGAAGGAGGGGACAGACGTCACGGTTGGTCGTCGATGCCGGGCATGGCGTCGTCGCTGCGGACACGGTCGACGTAGCGGCGGGAGTCGAGCAGCCGCAGAATCGGGATCTGACGGAGCTCGAGGTCGATGAGGATCAAGGCCGCCAGCGCGACGGCGAGCCACGCGTGTCCGGCGCCGGACACGATCCCGATCGCGGCTACTGCGAAGATCGTCGCCGCCGAGGTGATGCCCTTCAGCACCCCGACGTCCACATGGATCACGAAGCCGGCGCCGATGAAGCCGATCCCGGTCACGATCCCCGCAATCGCCTGTGGTGCGGGGCCGATCGTCACGGCCGTGATGGCGGCGGCACCGGTCCCGACGAGCGAGTACGTCCGGTCGCCAGCGGGTGCACCCCTGACCTCACGCTCGAACCCGATGGCGTACGACAACATGAACGCGAGCGCGATGTGCCACAGCAGAATCGCCTCGTCGTGAGTCCACATCTCGAGAACTAGAAGCCGGGCGGGACGTCGTACCCGCCGACCAGGTCAGCGAGATGGCCGGCGAGTGCGATCGCATCGCGGTCGCGCAGGTACGGCGCCACGACCTGCACACCGACCGGGAGTCCGTCGGGTGTGCGGCCGATCGGAGGTACGGCCGACGGCAGGAACGTGATGCCGATGAACCCGGTCCACGCGATGAGCGTGAAGTATGGAAACGACTCACCGTTGATCTCGACCGTGCGGCTGAAGAAGTCCCCTTCCTGCTGGTGAGGGAGGGCGGGTACCGGCATCACCGGGCACAGCAGCGCGTCGTACGACTCGAACCACTCGGCCCAGATCTTGCGGACGTGTGCCCGCTGCTCCTCGCCGCGCAGCCATTGCCGGTGCGCACCACCCGCCGAGTCGGCCGCGTCGTCGTCGAGGCTCGGCGAGATCGCGGCGCTGATCATCTGTCCGAACAGGGCTCCTTGCTCGAGGAAGTCGACTGGCGGATGCGCGTCCTCGACCTTGGCTCCCGCGTCGGCGAGTGCGTCGGCCGCCCGCCGCAACAACATCAGCTCGTCACGGTCGATCGGAACGCCCGGGTCCTCGAACCAGACGCCGATGCGGTGCGATGCCACGTCTGCGTGGCGCGGCGCCGGCAGATCAATACGCCATGCGATGGCGCGCTCGGGCTCAGGCGCAGCAAGCACCGACATCAGCAGCTCGAGGTCGGCTGCGCTCCGCGCGATGGGGCCGAAGACGTTGATGTCCGCATCGGTGGAGCCGGCGCCGACGTGGTCGAGGTAGCCACGCTGCGGTACCACTCCGTAACTCGGCTTCAGGCCGAACACGCCGCAGCAGTGCGACGGGATGCGAACCGATCCGCCGATGTCGGTACCGAGCTCGAAGCTCGTCAGTCCTGCGGACACAGCGGCGGCCGGACCGCCCGATGATCCGCCCGGGACGAGACTCGTGTCCCACGGATTGTTCGTGGTGCCGAAGATCTCGTTGTAGCACTGCAAGTCGCCGGACCACCGCGGAATGTTGGTCTTGCCGAACACGATCGCGCCGGCAGCCTTCAGCTGCGCGACCGCGGGCGCATCCTCGTTCGGCACGTGGTCGGTGAGCTCGACGGCGCCGCCCGTGGAGCGCACGCCCTCGACCTCGATGGCGTCCTTGACGGTGATCGGCAGGCCGTGCAGCAATCCAGCACGCTCGCCTCTCGACGTCATCTCGTCCGCGGTAGCCGCCGCTGCGCGAGCACGATCGACGTCGAGCGTGACCACCGCATTGATCTTTGGGTTCAGCCGGTCGATCCGGTCGACATAGAGGTCGAGCAGCTCGCGACTGCTCACCTCCTTGCGCGCGATCGCCGCGGCGAGCGTGGTTGCGTCCTGAGTCGCCAGAGCTTCGTCCATCCTGCAATACGACCACACTTGACACCTGACACGCGTGTCAGAGAGGGCTACGGTCGGCGCGCTGATGGGGGTGCTCGAAGGCAAGGTGGCCATCGTCACGGGCGCCGGGCGTGGCATCGGACGGAGCGAGGCGCTCGCTCTCGCCCGCGAAGGTGCGACGGTGCTCGTCAACGACCTCGGCACCGCCCTCGACGGCGCCACGGAGCTGAGCCATGCGAAGGACACCGTCGATGCCGTGGTCGCCGAAGGGGGCAAGGCATTCGCCAGCACTGATGACGTCGCCTCGTGGGACGGCGCAGCCAACCTCGTGCACCGCGCCGTCGACGAGCTCGGCCGGCTCGACATCCTCGTCAACAACGCCGGCGTGCTGCGCGACAGCATGTCGTTCAAGATGGACGAGGACGCCTGGGACACAGTGGTCCGTGTCCATCTCAAGGGCCACTTCGCACCGATCCGGTTCGCCACAGAGCACTGGCGGGAGCGAGCCAAGGCGGGTGACGACGTGCGCGCCTCGATCATCAACACGAGCTCAGAGGCCGGTCTGTACGGGGGCACGGCACAAGCGAACTACGTCGCCGCCAAGGCGGGCATTGCAGGGATGACGATCGCGCTCGCGCGCGAGCTGAAGAACTACGGCGTCACGGTCAACGCGATCGCGCCCCGGGCGAGGACTCGTATGACCGAGACAGTGCTCGGCGACTACGGCATGCCGCCGGGTGACGGCGGCTTCGACGAATGGGACCCTGACAACATCGGCCCGGTCGTTGCGTGGCTGGCGAGCGACGATGCGGCCGATGTGACGGGGCAGGTGTTCGTCGTGTTCGGCGGCCGTCTCCACCTCATGCAGAACTGGACGATGGTGAGCGAGATCGAACAGCGCGAACGCTGGACCGTCGACGCCATCTCGGCGCGCAAGCAGGAGCTGTTCGGTGACCGGCGCAGCGGTGCGCCGACCATGGGTTTCGGACGTTGACCACGGAGGGGGACATGCAGTGGGCGCGCTGACAGAACTGAGGGGAACCGAGCTCGGCACCACCAAGGTGCGGATCGAGTCGGGCCCTGTCCGCGTCTTTGCGGCAGCGGTCAAGGACACATCGCCGTCGTACCGCGAGGACAGCGCGATCGTGCCACCCACATTCCCCTTCTCGTGGAGCTACTGGGGAGCGATCGACGGGACGACGAAGGGATTGCCCATCGACAAGTTGCGTGGCAAAGGCCGGATGATCCTGCATGGTGAGCAGGAGTTCCTGTACCACCGCAACGCGCGCGCGTCGGCGACGTGCTCGAGGGCACGGCGCGCATCAGCGACGTTTACGAGAAGGACTCGTCGTCGGCGCTGATGGAGTTCTACGTGATGGAGACGTCCTGGAAGGACGTGTCGTCCGGCGAACCTGTGGTCGACGTGAAGTTCACGCTCGTCGTCCGTGACACGGGAGCGAAGCAGCAGGGTTAGCACGCGGAGGCGCTATGGCAACGGTCGTCGACTCCGACCAGCATCTCTACGAACCGCGCTCGATGTGGCTCGACCACATCGACCCCTCGATGCGCGACGACGCCCTACGACTGGAGGACGACGTCCGGGGTTTCACATGGTTGACATGGCGCGGCGAGCGGATCGAGCTCGCCGACGCCCACCGTCCGGGTGACACGGCGTCGAACGGTCGCCACCGCCAACGACTCCGTGCGGGCGAGCGATCGGAGTACGTCTACGACGAAGCCGTTCCCGACGTGTACTGGTCACCATCCGCACGCGTTCGCTGGCTCGACCGGGTCGGTCTTGACGACGCGGTGTGCTTCCCCAACTTCGGGCTGCTGTGGGAGCGGCGGCTGTCGGGATCGCTGCCAGCGCTCACGGCCAACATGACCGCGTGGAACCGCTGGTGCCGAGTGATCATCGAGGAGAGCGGCGGACGGCTGTACCCGGTTGCGCACATGACGCTGCGCGATCCTGATTGGCTCCGGAAGGAGCTGCGCGAGCTCTCGGATGCAGGTGTTCGGGTCGCGATGATCGCGCCGGCCCCGGTCGACGGACGTCCGTTGTCCGATCCCGAACACGACTCGATCTGGTCCGCGTTCGTGGACCACGACATCACCCCGGTGTTCCACGTCGCTGACCAGCCACGCGTGTTCGACGACTGCTGGTACACGAACGAGGAAGGTCTGCCGGTCATCGAGGCCGTCTTCCTGTGGGTGCCGCCGGCGCTTGCGGTCAGTGATCTGATCCTCAACGGTGTGTTCGAGCGTCATCCGTCGCTCCGCGTCGGCATAGTCGAGTTGAGCTCGATCTGGGTGCCGCAGTTCCTGCTGATGATCGACGGCGCGAACGACTTCACCGCGAAGCTCAACGGCAAGCCGCTGGTCGAGCTTCCGATGCGGCCGAGCGAGTACTTCCTCGAGCGAGTACGAGTGTCGTCGTTCGCGTACGAGGACCCGCGACGACTCACGGCACGAGGCGGCGACGTCTTCATGTTGTGCAGCGACTTCCCGCATTCAGAGGGCACAGCAGACCCGCTGGCCGAGTACGAACGTGCTGGCTGCACCGCGAGCGAGTATGACGGCCTGTTCCACGCGAACATCGAGTCACTGATCTCCTAGGAGTCGCGCCGGCGCGGCCCGGAAGGGTCAGACGCGTATGTCCAGCACGACGCTGTCGTCCCTGGTCGTGATCCTATTCGTCGCTGCGGCCGCGCCGATCGTGAGCGACCTCATCGAGCCGCGGCTCCTCGTTCCCACCGTGGTGCTGGAGCTCGTGGGCGGCATCCTGATCGGACCGGTCTTCGACATCGCCAGCGAGGACGACATCATCAGTTTCCTCGCTGCGCTCGGGCTGACGACGCTCATGTTCCTCGCCGGTCTCGAGATCGACATGCCTCGCATCCGAGGCGGACCGCTGCAGCGTGCCGTAGGTGGTTGGGTGTCCTCACTGGCACTCGGGCTGAGCGTCGGCTTTGCGCTCACGCCTGTCGACGGAACGCGGTCTGGACTCATCGTCGGGTTGGCGATCACGACGACCGCCCTCAGCACGCTGCTGCCCATCCTGGGCGACAGCGGCGAGCTGCAGACCGCATTCGGCACCGAGGTGCTCGCCGGCGCAGCGGTCGGCGAGCTCGGTCCACTCATCGCGATCTCGGTGCTCCTGTCGACCGACCGCCCCGCCCGCACCGTGCTCGTGCTCGTCGCGTTCGTCGTCGTCGTGTTCGTCGCCGCAGCACTGGCGATGCGCCCGCGCAACGAGCGGCTCGCCCGTCTGCTCGAGCAGACGATGGCGACGAGCGGCCAGCTCGCCGTACGACTGGTGATGCTCTTCGTGGGCGTCATGGTGTGGGTCGCGTCGGAGCTGGGACTCGACGTCCTGCTCGGAGCCTTCGCGGCCGGCATGGTTTTCCGTCTGTTCTCAGCGAGCGACAGCGCACGGGAAGCTGCCCTCGTCGAGGCGAAGCTCCAGGGTCTCGGGTACGGCTTCTTCGTGCCCATCTTCTTCATCATCAGCGGGATGCGCTTCGATCTCGACGCGATCCGCGACAGACCGGCGATCCTGATCGGCGTACCCGCGTTCCTGCTCGCGTTCCTCGTCGTACGGGGCGTGCCGGCATTCTTCATCGAGCATCGATGGCCGCTGAACGACCGCCTCGCGCTCGCGTGTTACCTCGCCACGGAGCTGCCGCTCGTCGTCGTCATCACCGACATCGGCGTCCAGACGGGCCGTCTGAAGTCGTCCACATCCGCTGCGCTCGTGGCCGCGGCGATCTTGTCCGTTCTGACGCTGCCCCTCGTCGCCGCGCGCCTTAGCGCTTCCGGCCAAGAGACGTAGCCGCCGCCGAAGCGCTCGTCTGGGCACGCGCTCGCCCGCGCACATTGTCGACTCAGCCACCGAAATAGGTGGTTCAGTCGACACAGACGTCGTGGCGGTCGCGTCTGTGTCGACTCAGCCACGGGGATGGTGGCTCAGCAGACACAGACGCGGCCGACCTGTCGTCCGTGTCGACCCAGCCACCGAGATCCGTCGGTCAGTCGACAATGTGCGCGAGAGTGGCGCCGACGACGTACTGCGAAGGTCACCAGCCGAGTTCGGCGAGGAATCCTTTCACCAGACTCACTGTCGATTGCGGATTGTCGCCGGCGGCGAGGTGTCCCGCTCTCTCCACGGTCTCGAGCCGCCCGTGGCGCAGGATCCTCATGAGCTCCTCGGCAGCATCGCCTGACAGCACATCGGACGCCCCGCCGCGCAGCAACAGCACCGGTGCTTCGATCCCGGCCGCATCGTCCGAGACGCCGGCCATGATCGACTTCCAGTCGAGCTCCGTTCCCGTCGTCTCGAGCTGTCGCTGCCATCGGCGACCCATTCCGTGCTTCCAGATCCATCGGCCATCGGCGCGCTGTCGCAGGTTGCGCCTGAGGTTCTCCGGACGAAACGACCTTCGATACGGGAGATAGCCGGCGATGAAGTCGGCGGCTTCCTCGAGCGAGCCGAACGACTCGTGGGCGCGCATGAAGTTCATGATCTTCTTGACGCCCTCGTCCTCGAGGCGGTGTCCGATGTCGATAAGCACGATCCCGACGAGGCGGTCGGGATGCTGTGCGGCGAACGAAATGGAGGTCAATCCGCCGAGCGACGCACCGACGAGAACAGCACGCCGGAGACCGAACTCGTCGAGCAGCGGTGGGATCGTGGCGGCGAGGTGCTCGCGACCCCAGCCGTCGTCGGGTAGCGGATCGGAGTCGCCGTGGTTCGGCAAGTCGGGCGCGAGCACGTGGTGCGTGGCGCGAAGCGCGCTGCCGAGCTCTTCGTACATATATGCCGTCTGCCCTCCGCCGTGCAGGCACACGACCGGAGGTGCGACCGACGAACCCCATTCGAGGTAGTGGATCTGGCGCTCCTCGACGACCACGAACCCGCTGCGACCGTCCAACGGGACGTCGTGACGGGGGGCGAGATCGTCCGCAGGAACGTCCACCGAAGGATCACTCACCGGCACTCCGAACATGCGAGCGACGGAGCGCCAGCGGAGGAGCGGCCACAACGGCCTGCGTGGCCGGGGAACGCCGAAGTCATGAGCGAAGCTCGGGGAGTACGTCCGTGGTGAACATCACCATTGCCTCGGCTGCGGCCTGGCGATCGGAGCCGAACGACGGACCGACGATGACGACGCGCTCGAGACCGAGAGCGGCGAGCGCCTGCAGTCGATCGATACAGAACTCGGGCGGGCCGACGATGCCGAAGTGGTCCACGAAGTCCGCGTCGAGCGTTGCCGCTTGTGGCGAGTCCGCCCGCGTGTGCTGGCGCATGTCATATGCGTCGTGCAGGCGCGACAACGTGTCCATCCCGCCGTCGAACAGCGGTCCCGCCGTCGCGCCATGCATGACGTTGAACCGGGCGAACGTCGACATGCCACCGCTTGCGAGGTTCCGCGCCACCTCGAGATCCGGGTGGCTGATCACGTTCACGAATGCACCAATGCTCACGAGGCGTCCCGATGAGCGGACTCGCTCGATCGCCCACGCGAGTCGCTGTGGATCCGCACCCACCGCGAGCGTGACGCGGTCGGCGAGCTCGGCGGCCGCGTCGATCACCTTCGGACCGGTCGCGGACACGTCGACCGGCACCTTGGGCAGGTCAGGGCGGAGCCAGTGCATCTTGCTGGCCGGCGCGGTGGCATCGAGACCGAGCGTGTCGACCAGCGGCGCCGCGTCCTCAGGTGCGAAGTGCGACAGGTCGTCGAACTCGATCTCGTCGCCGCTCAAATACGCCTGAACCGCCTCGAGATAGCGCCGGAGATGGACGACACGTGCCGGTGCGCGGCCGATGTGAGCGAGTGCAGAGTCGCCGCGGCCGATGCCGAGAACGGCGCGCCCGCCTGACTCGACGTGGATGCTCGCGATGGCGGAGGCGGTCACAGCCGGATGGCGCGTGAAGGGATTCGTCACCCCCGTCGCCAGCTGGAGCCGCTCCGTCTCTCGGGCCGCCATGGCCAAGGCGACATAGCAGTCGCCGGCGAGGTTCTGGCTGTCGACGACGACCATGCCGTCGAAGCCCGCGTCCTCCGCGCGCGTGGCCATGCGCGCCGCCACCCGTGGCAGCGACAGCCCGGTTGTCCAGACCTCCATCAGCCGAGCACCGTACAAGCTGACACCGTCGCCGGTGTCTGGCAGCATCCGCCCCGTGCCCGTCGACCTGCTCCACTCACTCACCCTGGGCGACATCCTCCGTGAGAACCGCCGCAGCTACCCGCTGCGTACCGCGGTCGTCGACAGCGACGTTCGCCTCACGTGGCCCGAGTTCGACGATCGCGTGAACCGATTGGCGAACGCACTGTCGCGCGGCGCTGGGGTCGCGGCCGGCGATCGTGTCTTGTGGCTCGGACAGAATTCGTTCCGCGTGCTGGAGGCCTTGCTCGCGGCAGCGAAGCTGGGCGCCGTCTTCTGTCCTGCGAACTGGCGGCAATCCCCCGACGAATTCGCGTTCGTCATCGACGACACGCGGGCCAAGGTCGTGATCTGGCAAGACGAGGAGATCGGCGAGACGGTGCGCGCCGCGCGCGCTCTCGCGTCGTCCGGCGCAGACGGCCGGTGGTTGCAGCACGACGCAGAAGGCAGTGACTCCTACGAGGCATTCCTCGCCGCCGGTCCGGCCGACGATCCGAACCTGGTTGTCGATCCTGCCTCCGCTGTGTTGCAGCTGTACACGGCCGCGTTCACCGGCCGTCCCAACGGCGCGCTCCTGTCGCATTGGGCAGTGCTCGTGCAGGACCTCGTGATGGGCAACCTGCAGCGGGTCGACAGCGAGTACGTGTACCTGAACTCGGGCCCGCTGTTCCACGTGGCGACGTTCATGACAACGCTCGCCACGTTCCACTTCGCCGGTACGAACGTGTTCACGCGTCGCGTCGACGCCGACGAACTGTGCCGCCTCATTGCCAACGAACGCTGCACCGGCGCGTTCCTGATGGGTCCGACGATCAAGCAGCTCGTCGACCTGAACGCGGACGGTCGCTACGACCTCTCCTCGCTGCGCACATTCCGCGGCTCACCCGGGTGGAACGAGATGGTCACAGTCGACGAAAGCCCGTGGGCACAACGGCCCGCGGGGTTCGGACAGACCGAGGTCATGGGGATGCTCACGTTGAACGCGTGGGGCGGCCCGGCACTCGGGACTTCGGGACGACCGGCGCCGATGGCGCTCGTGCGCATCGTCGATCCCGAAGGCGACGACGTGCCGCCGGGCGAGGTCGGCGAGATCGTGGCCCGCGGCCCGACCGTGATGAACGGGTTCCTCCACCGCGACGATCTCAACGCGGCGCGGCTTGCCGGCGACTGGCACCACACGAACGACCTCGGCCGGCGGGAGGAGGACGGCTCGCTCACGTGGATCGGTCCCAAGGGCAGGCTCATCAAATCGGCCGCGGAGAACATCTATCCGGCGGAGGTCGAGGGCGCGCTGCAGAAGCATCCAGCCGTACAGGAAGCGGCGGTGATCGGTGTGCCCGACAGCACGTGGGGCCAGTCCGTCAAGGCGATCGTCGTCCTCCGGGATGGGCATGACGCGACCGAGGACGACATCGTCGAGCACTGCCGCTCGTTGATCGCGTCCTACAAGAAGCCACGGTCCGTCGAGTTCGTCGACAAGCTCCCCCGCGAAGGTTTCTCGGTCGACTACGACGCGCTCGACGAGCGCTTCGGAGGCGGTGGCTACCCCACGTCCATCCGCCCCCGCTGAATGTTGGTGCGCCGTGGCCGCTATAGCGACCACCGTGAACCAACATTCGTCATCTAGGAACCGAGGAAGCGGATCTCGCGGGTCGCGAAGCGCCACCGGCCGTCGTCGCAACGGAGGAACGTGTCGTAGTAGCGACCGGCGGACGTGATCGCGTACGCCCCTTCCGGCGTTCGGCTCACGAACGTGTAGTCGGTCACGCCCGACGCGCTGGCGCCGCTCGTGTGGACGTCGACGACGCTCTGGCCGAGCACGTGTTTGCCCCGAAGCTCCGGCGCCTGTGCTTTCGAGATCCACGCCTTGATCTCCTCACGACCCTCGTGCGTCTGGCCGAGCACCGTGAAGCGCGCGTTCTCGACGAAAAGCTCGCCCCATTCGTCGAATCGGCCGTCGTCACAGAGCTGGCAGTAGAGCGCGAGCGTCCGTCCAACGTCGTCGTGTGACACGCGGCGAACCGTACCGGCTCCGCGTCGCTCAGCTGACACCCACAAGTGCTGGCGGCAGGGGCAATGCGTGCACAACGGTCAACGTCTGGACCGCTCGTGTGAGAGCGACGTACAAGAGTCGGAGCCCCGCGTGGTGGTCGTCACCGGCCTGCGCCACGAGCGCAGGTTCGACCACGACCACCGCGTCGAACTCCAACCCTTTCGCCTCCGCGGGCGAAACCACGAGCACACCGTCCGGTACGCGCTCGAGCACGGGCCCGGCACTCTCGGGTACGACCACCCCGACGGTCGTCCAGGACGCCGCCTGCGCTTCGACGACCCGCTGGACGGACGCCGCGAGCTCGTGCCCCTCGACGTGCACGACACTCGGCGCTTCGCCGGCGAGCCGCACCGACCGCGACGGGCGCACATCGGGCGCCGCCTCGGGCAACAACTGGTTGGCGTACTCGATGACGGGCGCGGGCACGCGGTACCCGAGATCCAGTTCGGTGATCTCCGCCCCCTCGGGCGAGCCGAGGTGACCGAGCGCCGCGTCCCACGAACGCTGGCCGCCTGCTCGGGTCGCCTGGGCGAGATCGCCGAGCACGGTCATCGACCGGCGAGGACAGCGCCGAGCCAGTGCCCGCAGCTCCATCGCGGTGAGGTCTTGAGCCTCGTCGACGACGATGTGGCCGTACGTGTGGCGGGCGCCGTCGGTGAGCGCCTGCGCCTCGTCCACGAGGACGAGATCGGCCGCCGTCCACGGCTCGTCGTCCGCGCGCTTCGTCGCTTTGCGCAAGATCGACCGCTGCTCGTCCTCAGTGAGGACCCCGGCGGCCGCGGCTCGAAGTGCGGAGGGTGACGACAGCACTCTGCGAACCAGCGTCGGCCCGCTCACTGCCGGCCACCAGGTGCCGAGCGCCCGCTGGAACGCCTTGTCGGTGCGAAGCTCCTCCGCGAACCCGAGGGGCGCGGCATCGTCGCCCCGCCGATCGGCGACGGTCTGCTCGGCGATGCGCACGAGTTGTGTCCGCAACGCGTTGCGGCCGACGTTGTGCGGAACTCCACGGCTGCGGATCTCCTCGATCGCCCTGTCGACGTCGGCGACACGCAGGCGCACGGTCCCCCAACCGGTCGCGACCTCCACGTCGTGGCGCGGCCGCTTGATCTGACCCTCGGCGGCACGAGCAAGCACGTCAGCCATGCGCGCGTCGCCCTTGAGCGCGGCAAGGGAAGCCTTGTCGAAGGCACGCACACGGCCACCGAGCAACCGTTCGACGGTTGTCTGCCGCACTGCCGTCTCGCCGAGCGAAGGCAGCACCTGCGCGATGTACCGAAGGAAGACGGGGTTCGGCCCGATGACCAGCACGCCCTCTTCGTCGAGCAACTGCCGGTGCTCGTAGAGCAAGAACGCGGCGCGGTGCAGACCGACTGCCGTCTTGCCCGTCCCCGGACCACCTTGCACGACCAGGCACGCGTCCAACGGTGCACGGATGACGACGTCCTGCTCCGCCTGGATCGTCGCGACGATGTCGCGCATCTCGCCAGTGCGCTCACGCTCGAGCTCCGCGAGGAGCGGATCCGGGATGCCACCGTGGCGCGCGGCATGGATCGAGTCCGGGTCGTCGAACACCTCGTCGAACAAGTCGTCGAGCTGCCGTCCTGACATGAGGAAGCGGCGCCGGCGATGAAGCCCAAAGGGATCGGACGCGGTGGCTCGGTAGAACGGGGTCGAGACTCCCGCCCGCCAATCGACGACGACGGGCTCGCCGCGTTCGTCCTCGACGTGGCGGCGCCCCACGTACCAGGTGGGGCCGGGCGTGCGAGCCGTGTCCTCCTCGTCGATGCGACCGAACGCGAGGCCCGGCACGTCGACATCGAGCGACCGGAGCCGTTGTTCGAGATGCCAACGGGCGATCTCGCCATCGACGGCTTGGGCGGCCATGTCGTCGATGGCGACAGTCGACTCCGTCCGCCGGCGCATACCGGCGAGACATCTGTAGGCGTGGTCGAGGTGCGCTTGCTCCTCGGCCAAGTCCGGATGAGACATCACTCCTCCTTTCGTGGGCACTCGTCAGCTGGATGGACGCGCGCGAACGCGCCGCGGGCCCGAAACCAGAGGGGTCCGCGGTGCGTGCGATATCAACGGTACGCCTGCGGTCAAGGCCAGCCGCGCGGGTACAAAGGTGTCGTGGCAGAGCTCGAATCGACCCGAGGACGGCTCCTGGTCGCCACGCCGCTGCTCGGGGATCCGAACTTCGAACGCACGGTGATCTTCGTGCTCGAGGACAACGAGGAGGGTGCCCTCGGCCTCGTCCTCAATCGCCCATCGCCACTCGAAGTCACCGAACCGCTGCCGGACTGGTCTCGGCTGGTCGCAACGCCCTCGGTCGTGTTCGTCGGCGGACCGGTGTCACGCACGTCCGTGATCGCGCTCGCCGCGGCGAGCCGGCCTACGAGCTACCGGACGACGCGTGGACCGAGGTCGAAGGGACCGTGGGCGTCCTCGACCTGACCGCCGACGCCGATCTCATCGGCGCCGGCCTAGCGGAGGTGCGTGTCTTCGCCGGGTACGCGGGCTGGGGCGACGGGCAACTCGCCGGCGAGATCGCAGAGGGCGCGTGGTTCGTCGTCGATGCCGTCGCCACCGACACGTTCACCAATCGCCCCGACCAGTTGTGGCGCGACGTCCTGCGCCGGCAGCGCGATCCGCTCCGCCAGTTCGCCAACTACCCACCCGACGTGTCCGCCAACTGACGGTTCGACGCCAGGACCGCACCCCACGAGCCGACGTTTGGGCGTCGTGTCACGGAGGGGATGACACATCCCCCAAGCGTCCGCATGGGACGTCGACGACCCAGCCTTGACCCTCGGGTGTGATCGGGATCTGCACCGACGAAGGCGCGTTCGGCGCGCGGCACCGAGCGCGGGCGACCGCGAGCGCGGAGCTCCACGTCGGGCCGGACGATCGCAGGCTCGACAGCCCGAGGCACACGATCATCAGCGCTGCGGATTGGACAGCGACCATCGCGACCAACGGTCGGCGGCTCGTTCCATCGATCAACACGACCACGCCACTGAAGAGAATGAGCAACGGCAGATAGACGTAGCGCGAGCCCACGCCCGTGAATTCAGCGGCCGTGAGTCGTATGACCTCTGTGCCGCGTATCCAAACGGGCACGGTGAACAGGACCACCGAGAGCACCGCAGAGATGACGGCGAACCAGCGTCGATCGACGTCGATCCGTGCGGGCCTGGCGGCGACGATGACGACGACCAGAACAACGACGGCTGTACCGGCCAGCCACACGCCCAGCGTCAGCCACAATCGTTCGAGCCAGCGTTCGCCGAACACGATGGATCCCACAACTCGCACCGCGTACGCGACCGGGATGTCGCGTCGCGACGACGGTCCGTTCAAGCCGGGACCAGTGGCCAGAGTCGCCAGCCACTGCGCACCCAAGGCGGCGATGCTCGCCACCAACACGATGACATCTGCGCGGCGCCGGCGAACCGCGGTGAGCGCGATCGCCGCGGGCACGAGCAGCGCCAGAAGAGGCGTGCTCAGCGCCGTCACGGTGACGATCACACTCCGAAGCACTGTGTCCCACGGACCGTCGCGCCGCGAGGCGAACGCCAGTACGACGCGAACAGCAACGGCCATCCGAGGTTCGCGATGTTGGCATTGACCTCGAAGTAGATGACCGGAGCAATTGCGGTCATGAACATGACGGATGCACGAAGCCAGGGCGACTCCACCCAACCCTTCGTCGAGCGGTACACGAACAGCGCGAGCAGCGCGGTGACGAATGCCGTCACGACAGCGAAGTACGGGGCGACCCACGCCACTGCGAGCGGCCGCACGCCGAGCGCGATCAGCCGTGGTACGAACTGCACGTAGCCGGCGTAGCCGCGCAACAACGTCGACAGCGCAGGATGCGCGTAGGCCTCGCTCGCGTAGATCGTGCCGTCCTCGGCCCACACGGTGTTCCAAGTGCGGGCCCCGGATTGGCGAACCAACTGCGCGCCTGCCATCGCAATCACCGCTGCCGCGACCACCGCTGCGCCGCGGCCGCGACGACGGATCGACATGCCGACAGCTTGGTGCCAACCCGTCCGCCGGCCAGGGAACCCTGACGCGCACGTCAGATAGGTTGGCGGCCCATGGGGGCATCGATGGTGGAGCGCTGGCGCAGCATCGACTGCGGCGCAGTCACCCCGTTCGAGAACGCAGCGATGATGCCAGTGCTCAGTCGCAACGTCGCTGGCGGGGCCGACCCGATTGCCACTACGTCGATCTGGGGGCAGACCCATCTGAACGTCGGCTGGTTCGACGACGTCGACTCGACACTCGACCTCGACGCTTGCGAGCGCGTCGGTGTCGCGGTGATCCGCCGCCCGCTGTACGGCGGAGGTACGGCGTTCTACGACGCAGGATGCGCCGTGATGTGGGGGTTCCTGCTGCCGAAGGAGCGCTACGGAGATCTGGATGCCGCGCTTGCCCGGTTCCAACCGGTGCTACTCGATGCGCTGGCCAAGCTCGGACTCGGTGAGGTCGTGTTCGAGGGTTCGAGCGACCTTCGCTGGCACGGCCGCAAGCTCGGTGCGCTGACCGCGCAGGACGTCATCGTGTGCAACTCGGTCGGTGGTTTCCTCAACATCGCTCCTCCGAATCTCGATCTCTACCTGCAAGTCGTGCGCGTGCCCGACGACAAGTTCAAGGACAAAACGGTGAAGGACATGCGCGAGTACGTCTGCACCGCGGAGCAGGTCGCCGACCGGCCCGTTCGTTATAAGGAGTTCCGCGACGCGCTGCACGCGTCGCTCGAGCGCGCAGGCATCGAGTTGGCGCCGAGCGAGTTGACGGACGGTGAGCGGCACGGGCTGTCCAAGATCGGCGAACGCATCGGCGGCGACGACATGGTCCGGCGAATCTCGTCGGAGCGGTTCACCGCGGATGCGCCTGCCGGCACCGTCGTCGGCTTCGGCAACCACAAGGGCCGCAAGCTGTGCCGCGCCGGTGTCGCGATCGACGCCAACGGTGTGATCGTCGACGCGCTGATGGCGGGCGACATGCACGTCAGCCCTCCTGACGCGATCGACCGCGTCGCAGATGCGCTCGTCGGCGCGTCAGCGGACGAGCACGAAGAGCTACGCCGTCGCATCGCATCCGTGTTCGAAGGAGACGACGTCCATCAAGCCGAGGCGACCATGGGCGTCACGACAGACGACCTCTTGGCCGCTGTCGGCAAGGCAATCGGCGCAGCGAGGAAGGTGGCGACGTGAAAGCGCTCGTATTCGGCGAGTTCCCTGACCCGATGCCGCCGCCACCGCCCGAGGACGCGCCGCGTCTGGTGCGTCAGCTCGCGTCGACGCCGATGTCCCTGAAGGACATCCCGGATCCGAAGCCGATCGGTCCCGATTGGGCCGTGATCCGTCCGCGCTTGACCGGCATCTGCGGCTCGGACACGAAGCAGGTGCTCATGGACTACGAGCACGGCGAGGACAGTCCGATGACCGCGTTCATCTCCTTCCCGCAGGTGCTGGGCCACGAGGTGATCGCGACGATCGAGGCGCTCGGACCGGATGTCGACGGATTCGAGCCGGGGCAACGGGTCGTGCTCAACCCCTGGCTGTCCTGCGCGCCGCGTGGCATCACACCGCTGTGCCCGTCGTGCGAAGCGGGCGACTGGAGCTTGTGCTGGAACTTCTTCGACGGCCGGCTGGCACGAGGCATCCACACCGGCAACTCGTCCGACGCGACCGGTGGGTTCGCGGAGCTCGTGCCCGCCCACCAGCAGATGATGATCCCGGTGCCCGACGGCATCGCCGACGAGGTCGCCGTCCTCGGTGACCCGTTCGCGGTGTGCCTACACGCCATCACCCGCAACCCGCCACCGCCCGGCGGCAAAGCGGTCGTGTACGGCGCGGGCGCCCTCGGAACCTGCGCGACAGCGATCCTGCAGGCGTTGTATCCGAACGTCGAGGTGGCGACCGTCGCGGCGTGGGACGCGCAGGCGAAGCTCTCGGAGCGACTGGGCGCCACGGTGTTCCGTCCCGAGCCACGCGAAGAGCTGGTCGAGCAACTCGCCGACTGGTCGGGCGGCGTGTTGCGCAGGGCATGGGGCGGGCTCCCGCTCTGCTATCCGGGCTTCATCGACGTCGCCTACGACACCATCGGCGCGCCGGCGACGTTCGAGGTCGAGATGCGCGTCCTCAAGGCGCGGCGGAACGATGGTGCAGCTCGGCCTGTCCACGTGGGAACGGGGTGAGTTCTCGCCGCTGTACTTCAAAGAGATCCGATGGGCAGGGTCGAATGCATTCGGCATCGAGGAGGTCGACGGCGTCCGCAAGCACGGCATCGCGCACTACCTCGATCTCGCGTCCTCCGGGCGGATCGACCTGACCGGCATGCTCACGCACACATTCGCGCTCGACGACTGGCGCGATGCGTGGATGACGCTGATCCAGCAGGAGGCCACGGGTGCGATCAAGGTCGCGTTCGACTTCCGATGACGTGCGAGGCTTGACCGATGGCGAGCAGCCGCGAAGAGACGATCGCCGCGCCTGATGGCGGTACGTTCGGAGGGCACCTGACGGTTCCGGAGAGTGGCAACGGTCCTGGTCTCGTCCTCCTGCAGGAGATCTTCGGTGTCGGCGACTTTCTGAAGGGCAAGGCGGCCGACCTCGCGGACCTCGGCTACGTCGTGCTGTGTCCCGACGTGTTCTGGCGCATCGAACCCGGCATCGCGCTCCCGCACGACGAGTCGGCGATGGAGGCAGCGTTCGGCTACGTGTCCCGCTTCGCGACAGAGGTCGACGACGACACCAAGATCGCCGACCTCGGCGCCGCGCTCGGACATCTGCGGTCCTTGCCGGAGGTGGGCGGTCATCAGACCGGTGTGATGGGCTACTGCCTCGGCGGTCTGCTCGCATTCCTCGTCGCCTGCCACTGCGGGCCCGACGCGTGCGTGTCGTACTACGGGTCCGGCATCGCCGACCGCCTCAACGATTGCGACGAGCTCACGTCCCCGATCCTCTTCCACTTCGGTGGCAACGACCCGTACATCCCCAACGAGCAGGTCGATGCCATCCGAGCCCGTCTCGGTGAGCGCCCGAACGTCGAGATCCACGTCCAGCACCGAGCGGGACATGCCTTCGAGAACCACTTGGCGCCGCAGTTCCACGACCCGACCGCGGCCGCTGCGTCGTGGCCCTTGACCGTCGACTTCCTGCGACGCAACCTGCATTGACACGAGAACGGAGACATCGGATGAGCAAGAAGCCCAGCTACCTCGGTCTGTTGAACGCGATCGCGTACGGCGAAGGTGAGGCGGCGGAGTACCTCTCGGGGTGGGCGGGTGTCACCTCCGATCCCGACGTGCAGCGCGCGTTGCGCACGGTCATCGCTCGCGAGACGGAACACGCGGCAGCGTTCACGAAGCGACTCGACGAGTTGGGCTACGAAGTGATCCCGCGGCCGGATCCGGATCGTGCCAAGCGGCTGAAGTTCGCCAAGTCGTCGAAGAGTGACCTCGAAAAGCTCGTACGGTTCGGCTTCGACCGCGATCCGTCGTCGCCCGACATCTTTGATCGGATGTTCAACAACCACGACATCGACGTCACGACCGGCGCGCTGCTAGGCCGTTACATCGCTGAAGAACGCGACACGCTCCGCCTCCTCCACGGCGTGTGTCGCAAGCTGCATCGCCGCGCGGCGTCCGTCGCTGCTGCTTGATCGCACCGACCTACATCCACCCGCGGCTCGACGCGTACACGCGGCGCGGCGGGCCGCTCGACGTTCCGAGCGTGGACGCGGCCTTGTCGTCGGCGGCGACGTCGATTGACTTCGAACGACGGGTCGCCCGCGTCGCCGGAGGGTTGATCGAGGCCGGCGTCGTGCCCGGCGACGGCGTGTGCTGGCAACGTCCCAACAGCGTCGAGGCCGTCGTGCTGTATCGCGCCTGCTGGCGCGTGGGCGCGGTCGCGGTCCCCGTCCATCACCAGGCGGGACCGGCCGACGTCGACGTCATCGTCGAAGAGACGGCGCCGCGCCTGTTCGTGCGTGACGAGCTGCCGGAGGGTGATCCAGTCCCGCCTGAGGTGTCGCGCGCCGACCCGGCCGATGCCGCTGTCGTCCTGTTCACATCCGGGTCGAGCGGGCGCCCGAAGGGTGTCATCCACACGCATCGCGCCTTGACATACAAGGCGCGCCTGATGGCGCGAGTGCACGGGCTCGCGACCGACGACGCGATCCTCATGCCCGCGCCTCTTGCCCACATCTCCGGCCTGTTGAACGGTGTGCTGCTCCCCGGAGTCGTGCCGATGAAGTCCGTGCTCATGCCCAAATGGGACCCCGATGAAGCGCTACGACTCATCGAGCGTGAACACGTGACGTTCATGATCGGACCGCCGACGTTCTTCATCGGCTTGATGGGCGCGCCGGCGTTCTCGAGGGCGACAGTCGAGTCGTTGCGGCTGGTGTCGTCCGGAGGTGCAGGCGTCACGGCTGCGTTCGTCGAGGAAGCCAGTGCCAAGCTCGGCTGCACGGTCAAGCGGACGTACGGGTCGACGGAAGCTCCCACCGTCACGACGACGCAAGCCGGCGACGATCCGGTGCGAGCCTCGTCGACGGACGGCCGGCCGACCGGCGACGTCGAGCTGCAGATCGACCGCACCACCGGAGAGCTGTGGGTCCGCGGGCCTGAGCTGTTCAGTGGCTACACGAGCCCGGATCGCAACATCGATGCCTTCACGGACGACGGGTGGTTCAGAACCGGTGACGTCGGCACCATCGACGATGCCGGCTGGCTCACCGTCGTCGGCCGGATCAAGGACGTGATCATCCGCGGTGGTGAGAACATCGCAGCCGCGGAAGTCGAAGCGGTGCTGGAGTCCCACCCGGATGTGCGCCACGCCGTCGCCGTAGGCGCACCGGACGCCCGACTCGGCGAACGGGTCGTCGCGTTCGTGCAGCTCATGCCTCACTCGTTGTTCGGGCTCGACGAGTGCCGAGCATGGTTCGAGACGCGTGGGATCGCACGCTTCAAGACTCCCGAGCGCGTCGTGACCGTCTCGGAGCTGCCTGTGCTCGCGGCAGGCAAGCCCGACCGAGCCGCGCTCCGAGCGCTCGCCGCTTCAGAGGACTGACTCGCCGGCTTCGAGCTTGGCGCGCAGCAGTTGTGCCAGCCTCGTCCGGTGCGTGGCCGCATCGCCGAACGCGAGCGCGTCGAGGTGCACTCGCTTCAAGTAGAGGTGCACATCGTGCTCCCACGTGAAGCCGATACCGCCGTGCACTTGGAGGGCGCTGCCGACGACGCGGCGAGCAGCGTCGGAGCACCACACCTTCGCCGTCGATGCCGCGACGGACGCGTCAGGATGGTCAGCGGCTATGCACCATGCCGCCCAGTAGACGGCGGACCGCATCCCTTCGACGTCTACGAGCATGTCGCGCAAGCCGGTGCTTCACTGCCTGGAAGCTGCCGATCGGCCGGTCGAACTGCACCCGTTCCTTCGCGTACGCGACCGACTCGTCGAGCATGCGTTGCGCGGCACCCAGCAGTTCCGCGGCGTACGCCGTCGCTCCGCGATCCACGAAGCGCTGCAACACGGCGTCGCCTCCGAGTGACTGCGCGCCGCTCAGGGACTCGGGATCCAGCCAGCCGACCTCCCGGGTCACGTCCATGGCCGGCTCCCGAGGTGGACGTTGGTCGAGGAGATCGACCGCGACGAGCTCGCCGCCGCGCCGGCACACCGCGACAGCGGCGGACGGTGCATAGGGGACGACCTCACGCTGTCCTGACGCGCCCACGCACGCTACGACGTCGCCCGCGAGCAGTCCGTCGACCCACGAGGTCTCGCGCAACGCGTCGAGGACGATCATCGATTGCACGATCGGTGCGGGAGCGACATGCGCGCCGACTGCTTCCGCCAGGACGGCCACCTCGACCCAGCCGAGGCCGACGCCGCCATCAGCTTCGGGTACGGCGATACCCGTCCATCCCTGGTCGACCATCGCCTTCCACAGCTCGACGTCGAAGGGCAGACCGGCGTCGATGACAGCGCGCACCTGCGCGGACCCGGCGCGGTCGTCGAGCAGCTCCCTGGCCGCATCGCGAAGCGCGTACTGCTCGTCGCTCAGCTCGAAGTCCATCGCGTCCTGCGGCGATCCGGAGCTGACACGGCGTCAGCATACGATGAGCCGGTTGTGGACCTGACGCCCACCGCCGACGAGGAAGCGTTCCGCGCGGACACGCGAGCGTGGCTTCGGGCCCACCTCCCGTGGGAGTACGGACGAGGACTTGCCGCCGAGGTTCGACGACCTCGACGACGAGGTCGCGTTCTTGCGCACATGGCAGCGGCAGCTCGCGGAGGCGCAACTCGTCGGCGTGACGTGGCCGGCGGAGTACGGCGGCCGAGGCGCCGGACCGCTGCATCACTTCATCGTGCAGGAGGAGCTGGCCCGGGCCCGGGCCCCCGAGCTCGTCGGACGCATCGGCATCAACCTCGTCGGCCCGACCCTGCTCGCCCACGCGACGCCCGAGCAAGCCGCAAGGTGGCTGCCGCGGATCCTCGCGCGCCGACGAGCTGTGGTGCCAGCTCTTCAGCGAGCCCGGCGCCGGCAGCGACCTCGCCGGACTGTCGACGCGAGCCGTACGCGCCGGCGACGGTCCGGTGACGGCAGCGGCTGGACCGTCAACGGGCAGAAGGTGTGGACCTCCTACGCGCAGTTCGCCGACTGGGGCCTCTGCCTCGCCCGCACCACGCCTCGCGACGAGGCACCGAAGCACAAGGGCATCACCGCCCTCGTGGTCGACATGCGGAGCGCGCGGCGTCGAGGTCCGGCCGCTGGTGCAGGCCACCGGCGAGGCCGAGTTCAACGAGGTCTTCTTCGACGGACGTCTTCGTGCCCGACGACCACGTCGTCGGGCGCGGTCAACGACGGCTGGCGGGTGTCGTCGTCGACGCTCACACACGAGCGCGGCACCAACCCGCGCCAGCTCGTGATCCATGCGCAACTGCTCGAGGAGCTGCTCCGGCTCGCGGTCGAGTCCGGCGTCTACGACGACCATCGCCTGCAGCACCGGCTCGCGGAGGCCTACGTCGAGGTCCGCCTGTTCCAGCTGCACAACTGGCGGTCGCTGTCGCGCCTCGCGAACGGACGCGAGCTCGGCCCCGAGGGTTCCGCGCTCAAGCTGTACTGGAGCGAGATGAGCAAGCGCCTGCACGAGACGGCGATGGCCGTGCTCGGCCCCGCCGCGCCGCTGTGGCACGGCGCCGACGGCAACCCCGGCGACGGCCGGTGGCAGCGGTCGTGGCTCTACTACCAGTCGTCGTCGATCTTCGCCGGAACGAACGAGATCCAGCGCAACATCATCGGCGAGCGCGTCCTGGGGCTGCCGCGATGACTCTGTCGGCTCCGAGCACTCGCTTCGCTCGCTGTCTCCGCCGACTGCGGCTCGTCGCTGGCGCTTCCCTCGCCGCTCGCGCCGGAAGGTTGGGACTCCTCCGGTGATTCATCCCCTGGAAGGGCTGCGGGTTCTCGATCTCGGCACGCGGATCGCGGCGCCGTTCTGCGCCGGGCTGCTCGGCGAGCTGGGCGCCGAGGTCATCAAGATCGAACAGCCCGGGACCGGCGACTTCATGCGCGAGATCGGGCCCTTCGTGGACGACTACTCGCTGTTCTGGGCGGTCGAGGGTCGCGGACGCAAGAGCGTGACGCTCGACCTGCGAAAGCCCGAGGGCCAGGACCTCTTCCGCCGCCTGGCGGCGACCGCCGACGTCGTGTCGAGAACTTCCGCCCCGGCACGCTCGAGCGCTGGCACATCGCTCCCGGCGACCTCGACCGCCGACTCGTCGTCGTGCGCATCTCCACCTTCGGGCAGGACGGCCCGCTCGCGGCGCGACCCGGCCTCGACCGCGTCGGCATCGGCTACGGCGGGCTCATGCACCTCACCGGCTATCCCGACCGTCCTCCGGTACGGGTCGGCGTGACGATGTCGGACTACCTGACCGGCGTCTTCTCGGCCAACGCCGCGGTCGCCGCGCTGTACGAGCGCGATGCCCGCGGCGGTGAGGGCGCGGTCGTCGACGCCAGTCTCTACGGCGCGGTGCTGCGCATCCTCGAGTGGACCCTCGCGGCGTACGACCAGCTCGGCATCGTGCGGTCGCGCGAGGGCAACCGGCTGGCCAACTCGGCGCCCCTCGACAACTACCCGACGGCCGACGGCAAGTACGTGTGCATCGTGGCGGGGAGCGACGCCAACTTCAGCCGGCTGTGCAAGGCGATGGGGCGGACCGAGCTCATCGACGACGAGCGCTTCGCTCGGCTCGCCGATCGCGCCGCGCGCAGCGACGAGATCAACGAGCGTCGTCGCGTCGATGGACACGGTCACTGTCCGCGGCAGACGTCGAGGCCAAGTGCGTCGCGCACGACGTGCCGGTGGCCACGGCATACACGGCCGCGGACATCTTCGCCGACCCCCACATCGCGGCCCGAGGCGACCTGGTCACGGTTGACGACCCCGTCATCGGCCCGGTCCGGCAGCAGGCGCCGTTCCCGCGCTTCGTCGGCGCAGCCGCCAGGCACGCCATCTGGTGCTCCAGCGCTCGGTGCCCACACGCGCGAGGTGCTGTCGAGCGCGCTCGGGCTCGACGACGGCGAGCTCGATCGGCTCGCGGCAGAGGGGATCACGTGACCCGCCTGTTCCGCGTCGACGGCGACCAACTCGTGCTTCGAGGTGGACGCTCTCCGTCGAGCGGCCTGTACCACTTCCCGCTGGCCGACGTGTGCCCGTACACCGGCGCGGACGATGTGGAACCGGTGATCTTCCGACATCGGGCCGGCTGTGGCTCTGGACGGCGGTCACCTCGGCGCCGCCCGGTTACACGGGTCCGGTCCCGTACGGCTTCGGCATCGTCGAGCTCGACGGCGTCGGTCTGCGGGTGGTGGGTCGGTTGACCGAAGCGGAGCCGGCGAACCTGGAGCACGGTCAAGAGATGGAGGTCGTCCTCGATGAGTTCGACGGCATCACGACATGGGCGTTCACCCCCGTATGACCATGTCGCTGCGTTCCCCGGCCACGCAGGCCGCGCCTGGCCGCTCCTTCGCTGGCGCTCCGTCGCTCGCATCTGAGCACGCGTGTGACTCGTAGCGTCGAGATCGCGGGTGTCGGCATGACGCCGTTCGGACGTTTCGAGGACCGGACGGTGATCGACCTCGGCGTCGAGGCGGTGCGCGCCGCGCTCCGCGAAGCGGGTGAGCCCGCCTTCGGCGCGGCGTTCTGCGGCACCGCGTACGGCGGCGTGGCCGCCGGCCACCGCGTCCTCGGCCGCCTCGGACGCACCGGCATGCCGATCATCGACGTCGAAGCGGGCTGCGCGTCGGGTGCCGCTGCACTCTCCATCGCGAGCCGGTCGATCGCATCCGGCGAGGTCGACTCGCGCGCTCGTGTTCGGCATCGAGAAGATGCCGAAGGGCATGATCCGCTCGTCGTTCTTCGAGCCGTGGCAGGAGCAAGCGGGTCTCACGCCCGCACCTGCGTACTTCGCGCTGCGGGCCCAGAGGCTGATGCTCGAACGCGGGGTGACCAAGGACGACCTCGCCGCGGTCGTCGTCAAGAACCGCGCCAACGGCGTGCGCAACGATCTCGCGATGTTCCAGAAGGCAGTGACGGCCGAAGAGGTGCTGGCGTCGCGGGTCGTGTGCGAGCCGCTCCACCTGTGGATGCTGTGCTCACCCAACGAGGGCGCGGCCGCGGTCGTGCTGCGCAGAGCGACGATGGCGGCGTGCAGCTGCGGCGCGGCGAGCGTGCGCAGCCACCTGCCGGGCAGCGTGCTCGCCGAGTCGACGCCGATTGGCCGGGCATCGTGGACGACGACGCCATCCCGGCACCGACCACGCTCGCGGCCGCGACGCCTACGCCGCGGCCGGCGTCGGCCCCGAGGACCTCGATGTCGTCGAGTGCCAGGACACCGACGCCGCCCGAGAGCTGCTCGCGTAGGAGGAGCTCTGGCTGTGCGCGCCCGGCGAGCAGGCGACAGCTCGTCGCCGACGGTGCGGTTGCGATCGGGGGCACGCAACCCGGTGAACCCGAGCGGCGGGCTCCTGTCGAAGGGCGAGCCGCTCGGCGCGTCGGCGCTCGGTCAGGTCGTCGAGCTCGTCCGGCAGCTGCGAGGCGAGGCAGGCACCCGTCAGGTCGCGGGCGCCCGCGTCGGCCTGGCCCACACCGTCGGCCGCGGTGCGAACGCCAGCGTCGTGATCCTCACCCGCTGATCCCTGATCCACCCGTCGCGTTTCGGCGTGCATCAGGCACATCCCGTGTACCCAGCGCACGCAATTTGCGTTTAGGGACGGTCCCCGCCGAGGACCATGTCGGCGAGGCGCTGGCGCTGCCAGCCCTGGTAGCCGAGCAGCAGGTCGGTCTGCTTGGCCCGGCGGTAGTGGAGGTGGGCGTCGCAGTCCCAGGTGAACCCCACGCCGCCGTGGATCTGGATGCACTCGCCGGTCACGTCGTTGGCCGCCTCGGCGACGTACGCCTTGGCCATGGCCGCCGCCTCGGCTCCGCACCGGCGTCGTCGGCGTCGGACGCCCACGCCGCGTAGTGCGTGCCGACCCGCGACAGCTCGAGGCGGTGGAGCATGTCGGCGGCCTTGTGCTTGATCACCTGGAACGTGGCGATCGGCCGGTCGAACTGCACGCGGACCTTGGCGTACTCGACGGCGAGCGAGTTGGGCCTGCTCCATCGAGCCGACCAGCTCGGCGCACAGCGCGACGTTGCGCGTCGTCGACGATCCGCCGCCAGACGCGGTGTGGTCGCCGTCGGGCCCGACCGGCTCGGCGGCCTGGCCGTCGAAGCTCGAGGCGCGCGACCTTGCGGGTGACGTCCCACGCCGGCACGAGCTCGCCGCCCGGCGCCTCGACCAGGAACGTGCCGAGCCCCTCCTGCGGTGCGGGCGACGACGAGCACCCAGTCGGCGGTGTGACCGTCGAGCACGACCGGCTTCGTGCCCGGTGAGCCGCCACCGGCCGCCCTTGCGCATGGCACGCGTGCGGACGCGGTCGACCGGGTCGCCGTGGCCCTCCTCGTCGAGCGCGACCGTGCCTCGGGTGGCGCCGGATGCCAGCGATGCCGAGCTGATCGTCGAGCCCGAGATGCGCGCGCCGCCAGCGTGGCGAACACCGCCGAGGAGAAGAACGGCCCGGGGAACGGCACGCGGCCCATCTCCTCGAGCACGACCACCATGTCGACCAGCCCGAGGCCGAGCCGCCGTGCTCCTCGGGCACGAGCAGCGCCGGCCAGCCGAGCTCGACGATGCTGGTCCCACACCGCGTCGGTGAAGCCGCGGTCGTCGTCCAGCATGGCCCGCACGTAGGCGCGGCGGACTCTCGCGTCGAGGAAGGCGCGGACGGCGCGCCGCAGCTCCTCCTGGTCGTCGTCGAAGGTGAACTCCATCAGCTTCGAGTCGTGACGCGGACGGAAACCTGACATGGGCGTCATGGTACGTTGACCCGCGATGGACTTCGCCTACAGCGCCGAGGACGAGGCCTTCCGCGACGAGCTGCGGGCCTGGCTCGACGAGCACCTGCCGAAGTTCCTGGCCGAGTGGGGCGACGAGGACGCCGAGGCCCGACGGCCGACGGCGCGCGGGCAGCACGGGATCATGGGCGCGATGGAGCGGCGCCGGGCGTGGCAGCGCACGCTGAACGAGGGCCGGTGGGCCGCCATCAACTGGCCCGGCGAGTGGGGCGGCCGCGACGCCACCGTCACGCAGAACGTCATCTACTCCGAGGAGATGGCGCGCGCCCGCACGCCGGGCATCTACAACGCCAACGGGCTGTGGCAGATCGGCCCGATGATCATCCGCTGGGGCACCGACGAGCAGAAGGACCGCTGGGTCCCGAACATCCTCAACGCCGACGACCACTGGTGCCAGGGCTTCAGCGAGCCCGAGGCCGGCAGCGACCTCGCCAACCTGCGCACGCTCGCCGTGCGCGACGGCGACGACTACGTCCTCAACGGCCAGAAGATCTGGATCTCCTCCGCGCACATCGCCAAGTGGGGCCTGTTCCTCGTGCGCACCGACCCGACGGCGATCGAGCGGGGCGCGAAGCACGAGGGCATCACCGCGCTCATCGTCGACCTGGAGGCCGACGGCATCGAGTGCCGGCCGATCCGCGACATCGCCGGCGAGGAGATGTTCAACGAGGTGTTCTTCACCGACGCCCGCGTTCCGGTCGCCGTACCGCCTCGGCGACGAGGGCGAGGGCTGGCAGGTGGCCATGGGCACGCTCGGCCACGAGCGGGTCGGCACCGCCGGCCTGGCCATCACCATGAAGGCCGACCTCGACGTCGATGGTCACTCGCCCGCGCCGTGAACCCCGACGCGCTCGACGACCCCGAGCTGCGCGAGCGCATCGCGCGCGCCCACACCGACATCGAGTACACCCGGCTGCTCAACTACCGGGCCCTGTCGAAGATCCTCAAGGGCGAGCCGAACTGGCCCGAGGTGCCGCTGGCCAAGCTGCAGTGGAGCCACCTCGCCCAGACCCTCGCCGAGCTGGCCGTCGACCTGCTCGGCCCGTCCGCCGTGCTGGCGAAGGGCGGCCCCGACGCCGTCGACGGCGGCGCGTGGAACCGGCTGCTACGTGTTCCAGCGCTACACGTCGATCGGCGCCGGCACCACCGAGGTGCAGAAGAACATCATCGCCGACACGCGCCATCAAGCTCCCCGAGGAGATGATCACGCCACGGCGCTCGATGACCGTGGCGTTGGCCATGCCGCCGCCCTCGCACATCGTCTGGAAGCCGTAGCGGCCGCCGGTCGCCTCGAGCTGGTTGAGCAGGGTCGTCATGAGCCGCACGCCGGTTGCGCCGAGCGGGTGGCCGATGGCGATGGCGCCGCCCCGGGGGTTGTAGCGCGCAGGGTCGGGCAGGAACTCGCGGGCCCACATGAGGGCGATGGCGGCGAACGCCTCGTTGCACTCGATGGCGTCGAAGTCGTCGATCGTCATGCCCGACCGCGTCGAGCAGCTTGCGCGTCACCGGGTTCGGCGCCGACAGCACGAGCACGGCGTCGTCGCCGCCGACCGCCATGTGCACGAAGCGGGCCCGGACCGGCAGGCCGAGCTCGCTCGGCGACGCGACGATCGGCGATCAGCATCGCCGCCGCGCCGTCGGACATCTGCGACGCGTTGCCGGCGGTGATGTCCGGCGCCAGGCTCGGATCCCACGATGCTGCCGACGGCAGCGCGGCCAGCGCCTCCAACGTTCGAGTCGCGGCCGGATGCCCTCGTCGTGTTCGAGCATCTGCACCGGTCTCGCGACCGTCGGCGTCCTTGATCGGCACCGCCACCAGCTCCGCATCGACGCGCCGCGAGTCGACGGCCGCGGCAGCGCGCCGGTGCGACTCGACGCGCGTACTCGTCCATGTCCTCGCGGCTGATCTTGAATCGCTCGGCGAGGATCTGCGCCACCTCGAACTGCGTCTTGAGCTGGCCGTCGCACACATCCATGAAGGCAGGCGAGAACGGACCGATGCCACCGCTGGCGTTGCTCGCCATCGGCGACCGGGTCATCGACTCGACGCCGCAGGCGATGGCGAGGTCGTAGCTACCCGACATCACGCCCTGCGCGGCGAAGTGCAGCGCTTGCTGCGACGAGCCGCACTGGCGGTCGACCGAGGTGGCCGGCACCGACTGCGGAAGGCCGGCGGCCACCCATCCGTTGCGGGTCACGTTGCAACCCTGCTCGCCCACCTGCGTCACGCACCCACCGACGACGTCGTCGACGCGTTCCGGATCGATTCCGGTCCGTCCGATCAGGCCCTGCAACGTGAACGCCAGAAGATCGGTCGGGTGCCATCCGCCCAAGGCACCCTTGCGCTTGCCGATGGGTGTCCGCACGGCATCAACGATCACTGCCTCGCGGATCTCCATGTGCGGCAGTGTAGGCAACGGTCGCCGTTGGTTACCGTTGTGGTATGGATCGAAGCGATCTGGAGCTTGTGGTGGCAATTGACAGGACGGGCTCGCTGACCGGTGCGGCGCATCAACTTCACATCGCACAACCGCCGCTGAGCCGTCGCCTCAAGCGGATCGAGTCCGAGATCGGAGCGCCGCTCTTCACCCGTGGCCGGCACGGCGCGACTGCGACGATCGTCGGCCGCACGCTCGCCGAGCGAGCCGAGGCCGCGCTCGCGGCGATCCGTCGCGCCGAACAGGACGCAGAGGACGTCGCCGCTGGACGGGCTGGCAGGCTGAAGATCGGCGTGACGCCGACGCTCGGCGCGGTGCTGTTGCCCGGCGCGCTTGCCGCCTTCCGACAGTCGCACCCCGATGTTCGGCTGGATCTCGTCGCGAGCGGCGACTCGGAGGAGCTCCGTCGACAGGTCCGGGACGGCGGGCTCGATGTCGCGCTCGCAGTTCTCGTCCGGCCGCCCGAACCAGGCACGCGCATCGCGCTGCGGGGACAGCAGCGCTTCGTTCTCATTGCTCCCCGCGATCTTCGAGTCGGACGATCGGCGAACTCGACGAAGGTGCGGCGTGCAGTGCTCGCCGACTTCCCTGTCGTGGCACTCACGAAGGGGACGGGACTCCGCCAACAGCTCGACGAGCTCTTCGACGAGCTGGGCGTGTCGCCGGAGATCGCGATCGAGACGTCGGAGCGCGAGATGCTCGTGCCGTTCGTCGCCGCCGGACTCGGCGTGTCGCTCGTGCCCGAAGGCTTCGTCATCGGCCGAGCACCGGGGTGTTCGATCAACGACCTCGACCCGCCGGTGCGACGTTCTGTTGGCGCGGTCATCGCCAAAGGACGCCCACCCGTACTCGTCGACGCGCTGCTCGACGCCCTCGCCGAGACGACCGACCTCGCCTGACCCGTAGCGAATGTTGGATGGAAACATGCGCTATCGCGCCCGTTTCGCCCCGGAGTTCGGCGCTCTCTAGAGCGACAGGATCTCGCCGGCGCCGTAGAGCAGGGCGAGCACCGTGAAGAACAGTCCCATGAGGTACCGCAGGCGAGTCTCGGAGCCGTGGATCGTGACCTTGGCACCGACCTGCGCGCCGGGCACGACGCCGACCACCAGAGGCAGCGCGAACGCCCAGTTGATGTGACCGAGCAACGTGTGAGTGATCATCGCCGGCACCGAGAAGATGGCGACGGCCACGAGGCTCGTCGCGACCGCACGCTTCGCCGGCATGCGCAACAAGCCGGTGTACGCCGGCACGAGCAGGACGCCCCCACCGACGCCGAGCAGCCCCGCCAGAAGACCGGCGGCCGCACCGATCAACGCAACTGACAACGACTTCTGAGCGCGTCCGTGCCCCAGGGCGTGCGCGTGCTCGTGGACCTCGGGTCCTTCCGCGTCCGCAGTACCCCCGACCGGCACAGCCACTCTTTCCGGCGAGCGCTCATGGGAGCGCACATTGCTCAGGCCGTTCCACAGCAGCAGCGCCGCCGTGAACAGCATGAGGTAATGACCGTTCACGTGATCCGACGCTTCGGCGCCGACCACCGCGAACCCAGCGCCCAGCACGCCGCTCGGCAACGCGACCGACCAGTCGACCATGTGAGAGCGCGTGTAGCGCCACGCGCCCGACAGCGCGCCCGGGAGAACGGCGGGAATCGTCGATCCGACGGACTCGATCGGCGTTGCGCCCAGCAGGCGGATGCCGGGGGTCGTGAGCACGGCACCGCCGACACCGAACATCCCGGACAGCACGCCGGAGGCGAATCCCACCGCTATCACGGCCAGCACCAACGACAAGCTCACATCTGTATTGTCCGACGTCACGTTGCTTGCTGTCCAAGACCGGTTTCATCAATTTCCCATATCAGAGTGATATGGGAAGGACGCGGACAAGACAGAACCGAGCGACCGCAGATCCCGCCGAGGTGGCCGGACGCGGCCTGTACCCTTGACGCGGAATGCCCGAAGCGGTGGCTCACAGATCGTTCGACGCCCTCATCGGGCTCGAGACCCACATCCTCGATCGCGTCGAGGCCGCGGTCATGGCGGTCGACCTCTCCGGGACGATCCTGTTCGCCAATCGCTACGTCGAGGTCCTCTACGGTTGGCCTCCTGCCGAGCTGATCGGCCGCTCGTCGGCGGAGTTCTCCGGCGTCGCAGTCAGCCCGGAGCTGGCGCACGAGATCATGGAAGCGCTGCGGGCCAACACCTCGTGGGAGGGCACGTTCGACGTCCTGCGCAAGGACAGCTCGCTCATCACCGTGCGTGCGATCGACTCGCCGCTGTACGACAAGTCGGGCACGCTCGTCGGCGTCGTCAGTGTGGGCATCGACGGGAGCCGCGATCGAGCGGTCGAGTCGATGCTGCAAGAGCAGGCCACGATCGCCGCCGTGTTCCGGGAGCTCGGCGAGACGCTGCTCGAGCACCATGATCCCGAACCGCTGCTGCAGGCGGTGATCGACATCGCCACAAAGGCAGTGGGCGCGGAGTTCGGCGCGTTCTTCTACCACCTCGTCGATGAAGACGGTGAGGCGTACGCGCTGTACGCGCTTTCGGGGGCGCCACGCGAGGCCTTCATCGACTTCCTGATGCCGCGCACCGCCGAGATCTTCGGCCCGACGTTCCGAGCCGAGGGCATCGTGCGGCTCGACGACGTGACGCAAGACCCGCGCTGACGGGAAGAACCCGCCGTTCGAGGGCATGCCGCTCGGTCACCTCGACGTGTGCTCGTACCTCGCAGCGCCTGTGGTCTCGCGTGCCGGCGACGTGCTCGGCGGATTGTTCTTCGGTCATCGCAAGAGCGGGGTGTTCAGCGCTGCCGACGCCGAGCTGCTCGGCGCGATCGCCGCACAGGCCGGCGTCGCAATCGACAATGCGCAGGCGCACACCTCGCTCGAAGAGGAGATCGCGGCACGCCGGCGCGCGCAGGAGGTCGAGCATTTCCTCGCGCGGTGCTCCGTCACGTTGTCTTCGTCGCTCGATTATCAACGAACCCTCGCCGCGCTCGCCGACATGGCGGTTCCGTTCCTTGCCGACGTCTGTCTCATCGACGTCACTGACGGAGACGAGGTGCGGCGGGTCGCGACCGCGCACGTGGACCCCGCCAAGCGCGAGCTCGTGAACGAGCTTCGGGAGCGGTATGCGCCCGATCCTCACGGCGACCATCCCGCCCTGCAGGCGCTGCGCGAAGGTAAGCCGTCGTTCTCCCATGACCTGACCGACGAGCTCCTTCGAGCGGAAACACGCGATGACCGCCACTACGAGATCGCGAAGAACTTCGGCGTCTCGTCGTTCGTGAGTGTCCCGATGACCGCTCGAGGACGGACCCAAGGCGCGCTGACGCTGGTGTCCTGCTCCCCCGAGCGCCGCTTCGACGATCGGGACGTCGCCGTCGCCACCGAAGTGGCCAAGTACGCGGCCGCCTCGCTCGACAACGCGTGGCTGTACCGCGACCAGCAGCGCGCCCGCGCCGAGGCAGAAGCAGTGGCCGAGCGGTTGCGCCAGCTACAGGCGCTGTCGGCTGACCTGGCGCGCGCAGTGTCCGTCAGGGAAGTGGCGGGTGTCATCCGTGGCGTCTCGCTGCCGGGTCTCGACGCGCCGACGCGCGGCCTGTGGCTGCTGGACGAACTGGCTGCGGTGTTGCGCCTCGTGCCGACGGCGAGCCCAGGCATCATCGACCCCTCCTTCGAGACGATTCACCTCGACGCGCCGCTGCCGGCCTCGCAAGCAGTCCGCACCGGTGCACCGGTGTTCCTGCACTCCATCGCCGAACGCGATCACGATTTCCCGGTGCTCCGGAACGCCGTCACGACCGGACGGTCGTTCGCCATCCTGCCTCTGCACGCGCAGCACCGCGTGATCGGCGCGCTCGCGCTCGGTTTTCCCGACGAACGACCCTTCGACGACGACGAACGCCGCTTCTTCACCGCCGTCGGCGAGCAGTGCGCGCAAGCCGTCTCGCGCGCGGTCCTCTACGACCGCGAGCGCACGGGACGCGACCGCGCCGAGGCCGACCGTCGCCGCATCCACGAGCTGAATCGCGCGCTGCAAACCAGCCTCCTGCCGCCGAGCCTGCCGGACATCCCCGGGCTCGAGGTCAGCGCTCGCTATCACCCCGCACTCGCCGGACTTGAAGTCGGCGGCGACTTCTACGACGTGTTCGACACCGGCGGCGATTGGGCGGTCGTCGTCGGGGACGTGTGCGGGAAGGGACCAGTGGCCGCGGCGGTCACCGCGACGGCGCGCTGGACCATCCGCTCGGTCGCGATGGACATCCGTCAACCGGCGCAGGTCCTGCGCAAGCTCAACGAGACGATGATCCACCAACAGCTCGAAGGTCGCTTCTGCACGGTGGCCTACACCCGGGTAGTGCCCACCGCGCAGGGCGTTCGCATCTCGGTGTGCCGCGGCGGACATCCAGCACCCCTCGTGCTGCGAGCCGACGGCGACATCGAATCCATTGGCACCCCGGGCAGTCTCATCGGTGTGTTCTCCGACGTGAGGCTCTGGGAGGAGACGACGCTGCTCCAGCCTGGCGACTCGTACATCGTGTACACCGACGGCGTCACCGAAGCGCGCCGCGGCCGCGAGCAATTCGGTGACGACCGGCTCGTCGACATCCTCTCGAGCTGCGCCGGCTCGGATTCAGACCGCATCGGGGCTGCGATCGAAGAGGCGGTGCTGGAGTTCGGAGGACCGGAGCCGAGTGACGATCTCGCCATCGTCGTGCTCCGAGTGCCCCCCGACTAGCTGGCTTCAGAATTCCGCCCAGACGGTCTTTCCGCGCTCGCAGGGCAGGACGCCCCATGCCCGAGAAAGGGTCGCGACGAGGTACATCCCCCGACCGCGGGCTTGTAACGGGTGCTGCGATCGAACGATCGGGGCGTCGACTGTTGCGTCCTCGAGCTCGATGCGCAAGGTGCGCCCTCGCTCCGACAGCCGTAGCCGGTACGGCGGCCGCGCATGGTCGATGGCGTTCGTTACCAGCTCGCTGACACACAGGTCCACCGCGTCGAGCACATCGGGACCGGTCTCTGCCGACCAGTGGTCGCGCACGAACGCCCGCGCCGCACCCGGCGCGGCCGGGGTGGGAGGCAGATCGATCGCCACGACCGGCTCTCCCAGTCCCATATCCCTGCGCGTACCCAGAAGGCCAGCCGCGAACACTTGCTGGAATCGACCAGATCGTCGTACCGTCCTCGACCCCACAGAGCGCGACACATCATCACCCGAAGGAGTGAGGAGCCCGGTAGTAGACAGGGGCCGTGGAGCGACGCATCCGCGTTGCGGTGGCCAACGACTACGAGATCGTCGTGGCCGGACTGGCGGCGATGCTCAGCCGCCATGACGACCTCGAGGTCGTGGACATGCTCATCGTCGGAAAGGAGTCCCCCTCCGTTCCGATCGACGTGGTCCTCTACGACACGTTCGGACGGGAGGCCGTCGATCAGGACCAGCTGAAGACGCTCGTCTCGACGCCGTTGGTCCACCATGTCGTCGTGTTCACGCTGTCGTGGGCCGATCCGCTGATCGAAGGGGCGCTCCAGCAGGGCGTGAACGGGGTGCTGTCGAAGGCGCTCGACAGTGACGAGCTCGCCGATCGGCTCCGGGAGATCGCTCGTGGGACCTCGATCGTGTCGCCGCCGCCCCACGGCCGGATCGCCTCCGGGACCGGACGCGACTGGCCGGGGCGCACCTTTGGATTGTCCGAACGCGAGAGCGAGTGTCTCGTGCTCCTCGCCGCCGGCCTTCGCAACGCCGAGATCGCGCGGTCGCTGTATGTCAGCGAGGACACCGTGAAGACCCACCTCAAGCGGGGCTATCGCAAGCTGGGCGTGGGCAACCGTGCGCAAGCGACGTCGGTCGTGCTGCGGCACCCGTCGTTCACCGGACGCCCGGTCGCCTGAGCGCTCAGTCCGCCGCGGCGGCGAACTCGTCCGTCCCTGTTTCGGCGAACGACTGCCACATATCGGCGTAGCGGCCGCCCGCGGCGACGAGCGTTTTGTGGGTTCCCTCCTCGACGACGCGCCCTCGATCGATGACGAGGATGCGGTCCGCCGTGCGGGCCGTGGGCAACCGGTGTGCGACGAGGATCGTCGTGCGCCCTTCGGCGACGATCCCCATGGCCCGCTGCACGCGCGCTTCGGTGGCGAGGTCGAGGTTCGAGGTCGCTTCGTCGAGCAGCAGGATGGGTGGGTCGACGAGCCGGGCCCGAGCGAGCGCGATCAGTTGCCGCTGGCCGGACGAGAGCGAGCGCCCGCGCTCGCTCACCGGAGCGAGATAACCGCCGGGCAGGGTCGCGATGAAGTCGTGCGCGCCGACCGCACGAGCGGCTCGCTCGACCTCGGCATCGGATGCATCGGGGCGTCCATACGCGATGTTGTCGCGGATGGTCCCGGTGAACAGGAACGCTTCCTGTGGCACCACGCCCAGCTGGCGCCGATACGCGCCCAGGTCGAAGGCGCGGAGGTCTGTACCGTCGACGAGGACCGTGCCCGCGGTCGGATCGTAGAACCTCGCCACCAGCTTGACGATCGTCGACTTGCCCGCCCCGGTCTCGCCGACCAGCGCGACGCGCTCGCCCGGCGCGATCTCGAGGTCGACACCGGCGATGGCCTCGCTACCGGCGACACCCGGGTAGGAGAACCGCACGCCCGTGAACGAGATGCGGCCCTCGAGGCGGCCGGGTTCGACGGGGTCCGAAGGTTCAGGGGTGCCCGTCGGTGTGGCCATGAGCTCATTGACCATGTGCATCGACGCGCCCGCTTGCTGCCACATGTCGAACACCTGCGAGAGCTGCTGGATCGGCGAGAAGAACTGATCGAGGTACAGAAGGAACGCGATCAGGACACCGGCGGACACGGTGCCGTGGGCGACAAAGGCCGATCCCGCGCCCAGTACGACCGCGGCTCCGATGTCGGACAGCAGCAGGACGAACGGGAAGTAGATCGCGATCAAACGCTGCGCGTCGAGCCGCGCGTCGAGGTACTCGCTGTTGACGCCTCGGAAGCCGCTGATGTTGCGGTCCTCGCGAACGTATGCCTGGGCCACCCGTACCCCGGAGAGGCTCTCTTGGAGGTTCGCGTTGACGGTCGCGATCGATGTCCTCGCCCGCGGCGTACGCGAGGCTCGACCGCCGGCGATACCACCAGGTGGCCGCGAGCAGTGGCGGGATGACGGTCGCGGCGACCAGTGCGAGTGGCGGGGACAGAATGATCAGGAACACGAACACGCCCACGCACGTGAACACGCTGACGACCGCGTTGATCAAGCCGGTCTGCAGTAGCTGCGACAGCGCTTCGATGTCCGTCGTCATACGCGTCATGATGCGGCCGCCGAGCTCGCGGTCGTAGTAGTCGAGCGACAGCCGCTGCAGGTGCGCGAAGACGCGGATCCGCAGCGCGTAGAGCAGACGCTCCGCGGTCCGACCGGTGACAACCGTGTATGCGGTCGTCACGATCAGATCACCGACGGCGGCGATGAAGAACAGGAACGACGCGATCCACAGGGCGCGCTCGTCGGCGACGGAGACGCCCCGGTCGATGCCGCTGTGGATGAGGAACGGTCCGAGCAGGACGAGGAACGTGTCGAACACGACCAGTGCGAGCCCGATGGCGAGTCCCCTGCGGTAGCGATGAAGCAGAGCTCGGAGGCTGAACCGTCCCGGGTCGGCGGCAGCTTCCGCGGCCAGGTCCACGTCGGGCTCGTCGTCAGCAGCCGGCAACCGGTCGAGCGCGGCGAGCAACTCGGGCGTGGGCGCGAGGTTCATGCCGATCATCCCGCCACCACCACCGCCGGCGCCCGGACCGAACCGAGCCGGGCCGGCCGCTGTTGCCGTCGCCCGCTGCGAGCCGTCGGCGCCGTCGGTTCCCGTCCACGCGCTCGCGGTGATCCCGCTACCCCGGCCGTTCCCGTCCGAATGTTGGTGCGCCGTGGCCGCCAGGGCGGCCACGCCGACCCCGAGTTCGTCGGAGAGCTCGTCGTCCTCTTCTTCGATGTCGTCGCCTGGTCCGGCCAGGAGGGCGCGGTACAGAATCGAACGGGCTAGTAGCTCTTCGTGGGTGCCGGAGTCGGCGACGTGTCCGTGATCGACCACGACGATGCGATCGGCGAGACGGAGGGTCGATCGGCGGTGCGCGACCAACAGGGTCGTCCGTCCCGCCATGAGGGACCGAAGGGTGGTGTGGATCTCTTCTTCGGTCTCCGAGTCGACCGAAGAGGTCGCGTCGTCGAGGATCAGCACGCGTGGGTCGGTGATGATGGCCCGGGCGAGCGCGACGCGCTGGCGCTGTCCGCCGGACAGGGTGAGACCGCGCTCGCCGACCACGGTGTCGTACCCGTCGGGCAGTTCGAGGATGAACTCGTGGGCTTCGGCCGCCCGAGCAGCGGCCTCGACCTCGGCGTCGGACACGTCCGGGCGTCCGTACGCGATGTTCGCTCGCACCGTGTCGGAGAACAGGAAGCTCTCTTCGAACACGACGCCCACCTGACGCCGCAACGAATCGAAGGTGACGTCGCGAACATCGATGTCGTCGATCGTCACGCGTCCCTCGGACACGTCGTAGAAGCGGGGCAGCAGCAAAGCGACGGTGGACTTGCCTGATCCACTCGCTCCCACGAGAGCAACGGTCTCGCCCGACGTGACATGCAGCTCGAACCCGTCGAGCACCGCTTCGCTCTTCGTATAGCCGAACCGCACGTCCGAGAAGTGCACATCGCCGGTGACGGCTGGTAGCGCGATCGCGTCCTGGCGCTCGACGATCTTCGGGTTCGCGTCGAGCAGATCGAGGATGCGCTCGCCGCCGGCGCGCGCCTGCTGGCCGACGGCGACGAGCATCGCGAACATCCGCGCCGGCGCAACGAGCTGCACCATGTACGACGAGAACGCGAAGAACGTACCCAGGCTGACGTGGCCGTTGATCGCCAGCCAACCGCCGAAAGCCAGCACCGCGACCTGCGCAAACACCGGAATCGACTGGAGCAGCGGCGTGTACCGCGCTTGGAGTCGGATGAGCCGGACCCGCGATCTGTACAGCTCCTTGCTGGTCTCGGCGAGGTGACCCAACTCCCGTTCCTCTTGGCCGAACCCCTTGACGACGCGCACGCCTGTGACGGCTTCGTCGACCACGCCTGCAACTTCGCCGGCGCGCTGCTGCGCGTCCCAGCTGGCCGGGAAGATGCTCGATCGAAGACGGAACGCGACGAACATGATGGCCGGCACCATCAACAGCGCCACGATCGTGAGTGGCGGCGACAAGTACGCCATCACAACGATCGACAGCACCAGCATGACGAGGTTGCCGAGCATGATCGGCAGGAACATCAGCAGGCCTTGCAGGAGCGCGACGTCGCTGTTGGCCCGCGAGACGAGTTGACCGGTCTGCATCTGGTCGTGGCTCGCAAAGTCGAGTCGCTGCAACCGTTCGTACACCGCATTGCGCAGGTCGTACTGCACGTCGAGGCTGACGCGGCCACCGACGAACCGACGGACGTAGGCGGTACCGAAGCCGATGAATCCAGCGAGGACGAGGATGGCCAGCCACGGAGCCAGTGGACGCGTCCGCTGGCCTATCACGTCGTCGATGATCACCTTCTCGACAAGCGGCGTCAGTGCGCTTACCGCCATGCCGAGGACCGAGACACCGAACGCGATCGCGACATTGCGCTTGTGCGCGAGCATGAACGGCGCCAAGCGGCGCATCCATCCGCCCGCTTCCGGCGGCGCGGGCTCCGGCGTCCGACGATCGAGCGGCAGCGGGCGGTTGCTCACGTTGCCGGCGCTCGCAACGCGGTAAAGGCGCCCCGCAAGGCGTTCAGTCCGACGATGACGGCGTGACGTTGATCGGCAGGAATCTCCGAGAGGACGTGGTCGAGTCGGGCCTGTGCGGCGGTTTCCGCGGTCCGCAACGCGGCGCGACCTTCGCGGGTGACTTCGAGACCGACGCCCCTGCGATCGCCGTCGACTTCGACGCGGCGGACCCAGCCGCGGCTCTCCAGGCCGTCGAGCACGCCGGTGAGCGAAGGCCGGGACACCGCCGCCTTCTCGGCGATGCGGCTCGCCCGCTCCGGTGACGACGCGATCAGGGACAGGACGCGGAACTGGGGCAAGGTCATGTCGTCGAGCGCCCGCTCGAGCAGACGCGCCCCGAACGCGAGCGCCCGGACCGCCGCCAGCTCGTCCGACTCTGCTGCATGCCGTTCGCCACCCACATCGTTAGGTTACCGAACGAAGTCCGAGACCCTCCCCGGCACGAAACGCGGGCGGTGAGGCCGCGAGCGTCAGCGGTCGGCGGCCCGTTCGAGCAGGTCGGTCACCTCGCGATCCGGGGTCTGGGTGAAGTCGGCGTACCACTGGCCGATGGCGAAGAAGTGATCGGGCGTCTCGAGCACCACCACCTCGTCGGCCGCATTCCGAAGCTCGTAGACCGCGGCGGGCGGCGCCACGGGCGTTGCCAGCACGACCTTGCGGGCTCCGTGGGCCCTGGCGACCTCGCACGCGGCCCGGGCCGTCGAGCCGGTGGCGATTCCGTCGTCGATGATGACGACGACCCGGTCGTTCAGCGGCACCCGAGGGCGGCCACCACGGAACTGCCGTGACCGCCGCTCGACCTCTGCCCGTTCCCGGCGCTCGACCGCCTCGAGCTCGTCCGCACTGACGCGCGCCAGATCGATGATCTCCGCGTTGAGGACGCGCACGCCGTCTTCGCCGAGCGCGCCCATGCCGAGCTCCGGCTGGACCGGGACGCCGAGCTTGCGGACGATGATCACATCGAGCGGGGCATCGAGCGCGAGCGCGACCTCGTAGGCGACGGGAACGCCCCCTCGCGGCAGACCGAGCACGACGACGTCCTCGTCGTGCCAGGATGCCAGCCGCGTCGCGAGCCTGCGGCCTGCGTCCTCTCGATTCTTGAAGGCCATGCCGACCTCCTCCGGACCGGGGCGCTGGAGACACTAGAAAGCCTGCCCGTGCGAGTCACCCGCCAACTCCTTGCGACTGCGCTTGCCGCCTGGCTCCTGCTCGTCGGCTGCAGCAGCGACAGCAAGTCTCCAAGCGCGGCATCGAGCGCGAGCACGTCGCCAGCCGCCCCGGTTCGCCCGCTCCGCATCCTCGTCAGCAACGACGACGGCGTCGCCGCGCCCGGTATCGACGCCCTCGTCCGAGCCCTTGCGGCCGAGCCCGCAACGGAAGTGACAGTCGTCGCGCCCGCAACCAACCAGAGCGGATCCGGAGGCAGGACGACGGCGGGAACGCTCACCGCCACACCGGCGACCACTGCGAGCGGTTTCCCGGCTACGGCAGTCCAGGGCTTCCCGGCGGACTCGGTCGACTACGGACTGTCCAACGTCTTGACCGCGCCGCCCGACCTCGTCGTGTCGGGAGCGAACGCCGGCCAGAACCTCGGGCCGGTCGTCGACATCTCGGGCACGGTCGGAGCGGCGCGCGCCGCCGCGCAACACGGCATCCCCGCGCTCGCGGTGAGCGCCGGCACGGGTAGTCCGATCGACTTCAACACCGCAGTCGACGCCGCCGTCTCGTGGCTGCGCGACCACCGGGACACGTTGCTCTCGTCGCACTCTCCGCCGACCTCGGTCTCGAATCTCAACGTCCCCACCTGCGCAGCCGGAAACGTTCGGGGCCAGGTGAACGTCCCCGCGGATGCGACCGCGCCGACCGATGCCGCCGTGGCGCCGGCCGACTGCACGTCGACTGCAACTGCGGGATCGACCGACGTGGCCGCGTTCCACGTCGGCTTCGCGACGCTCAGCGAGGTCCCGATCCGTCCTGCCGTGACTTCAGGCGGGTGAGTCGAGGTACGCCTCGGTCAGCCACGCGCGCACGTCGTCGTCCACGTCCTCAGGACCGCGGATGTTGACGACGTGGTACACGGCCCGGCCCTCGTTCGTAACGGTGCGTGCCATCCTCGGGTGATCGATCTTGCGGGTGAGACGGATCCACAGCGCGACCCAGCGCATCATCGGGCGCAACTCCGCGAACGATCGCGACCGCTTCAAGAAGATGCCGACCGAAACCGGCTCGACGTGAACCGGTCCGAGTGTCTCGAGGTGCGCCATCACCGCGTCGAAGATCGGTCGCTCTCGTTCGGGGCCGGTCGAGAAGTACTCCTCGAGCGTCATGGCCGGCGCGCACTCGTGCGACTGATTGCGACGACCGAATCGCCGTCCGCACTCGGGACACGTCCAACTCGGCACGCCCCATGATCGCGTCTGCCTTGCCCGTCCCGAATACCGTGAGACCGTGGCGATGATCGACCGCATGCGCACGATTTGCCTCGCGTTGCCGGAAGTCACCGAGCGGCTGAGTCACGGAGCGCCCACGTGGTTCGTGCGCGACAAGAAGGTGTTCGTGCAGCTGTGGGATCACGGCCACCACGGCGACGAGTTCCCTCACTTGTGGTGCGCGGCACCACCAGGCGCGCAGGAGGCACTGGTCGAAGCGGAGCCTGACCGGTTCTTCCGCCCGCCGTACGTCGGCGGACGCGGCTGGATCGGGTTTCGCCTCGACGTCGACTTGGACTGGGACGAGGTCGCCGGGATCTGCGAGGACGCCTACCGGGTGATCGCGCCGAAGACGCTCGTGGCCGTCCTCGACGCGGGGGGACGCTCCTAGCTCGGCTCGGTCCCGGGAAGGCATGACGTTTCGGCAAGTTTCGGGACCGAGCGGAGGTCGACCGAGCGAGCGCCAGCGAGCGGGGCGGCGATGGGGCAGGCGCCGAAGGCGCCGAGGGGGCGCAGCCCCCGGCTAGCTCGGCTCGGTCCCGTGGCGGCACGACGTTGCGGCAAGTCTCGGGACCGAGCAGAGGCCGAGCGAGCGAGCGCCAGCGAGCCTTCATATAGCCGGACCCCTCGGACTCGCCGCGTGTTCGCCGGACCCACGTGACCGTCGTGCATTGACTGGTCTCCAAGACGTGTCAATGCACGATCGTCGGCACGGGAGCGGGCGGCGATGGGGCAGGCGCCGAAGGCGCCGAGGGGGCGCAGCCCCCGGCTACGAGGTGGGCGTGAGCCCGAGCACCTCGTCGATGCGGGCCTGGGCCGCCTCCTCGTCGGTGTCCCACGAGACGGCGAGCTCGGAGATCAGGATGTAACGCGCCTTGGCGTACATCGACTGCTCCGCCGCCGACAGCTGCGCAGTGCGCAGCCGCGCGCGCGAGGTTCCGCACGACTTCGGCGCACTGGTAGACGTCGCCAGACTTCAGCTTCTCCTGGTGGTTCTTGAACCGCCTCGACCAGTTGGCGGGCACACGGACGTCCCGCACGGCGAGCACGTCGAGCACCTCCGCTGCGTCCTCACTCGAGATCGCGGCTCGAACGCCGAGGTCCGCAGCAGCATCCTCGGGCACCGACAGCGTCATGCCGCCAGAGGTGCCCCAGCCTTGCTGCGGCACCATCAGCACGAGGTAATCGCGCTTTTCACCGTTGAACTCGCGCTTCTCACGTCGAACGATCTCGGCGACACCGTGCGATGGGTACACCACCCTCGAGCCAACTGCGAACAGGCTGTCGGGTGAGCGGCTCTTCACGAATAGATCTCCATCTCTCCACGCTCGCTGGCCCTGACTGCGATTGCAGAGTCCGTCGTCGGAAACCGCAACCTCGCTCCGTTGTGGTCGCCGGGAGCGGTCCGACCATCCTACCTTGCGACCGAGGTGGTTCCGCCGGTCACGGCGCCCCTTCCGCGCCTTTGTGCGCCATCGCGGCGCGCACCTGGGCCACCGCAGTCGCGCCAGCGGCCTCGAGTGCCTCGGTCGTGCGCGTCGCGCGACTGAGGACGAATGCGCCCTCCAGCAGGGCAATGGTGGCGATGGCGAGCTCGCGGGCCTCGGCGCGACCGATCCCCGCGGCGGCGAACCGCTCGACGGCCGATTCGATCCATGCCGAGAAAACGTCCGCGGTCGCGACGCGCAGCACTTCGTTCGTGCTCGCTACCTCCAAGGCGACCGTTGCGATCGGACACGCATCCGCATACTCCGTCTGCCGCAAGGTCTCGGCCGCTCCCGCGAAGACATCGGCGACGCCGACGACCGGATCAGGGGCAGCGTCCCACACGGCCTCGACCAGTTCTTGATAGAAGCGGCCGGCGACGTGGATCACCTCCGCCCCGAGTTGCTCCTTGCCGCCGGGAAAGAAGTGGTACACGGACCCGAACGGTGCCGCCGCGCCGGCCACGATCTGTTTCAGGCCCGTGCCGACGTAGCCCTGCCGGCGGAACAACTCGGCGGTCGTCGTGACGATCCGCTCCTTGGTGTTGGTGGCCACGTGCGTCCCTTTGCAATCGGTTTGTGCCTGTCAGGCGATGCTGACTAGGTTCAGTAGAGCAATCTATCAAATCATTCAGCAAGGAGCCCGCTCGTGGACCGTTCCGACGATCGTCTTCTCCGAGTCACCGGCGCGGTCTTCCTCGTCGCTCTGTTGGTGCACGCAGCCGATCATCTGCGACGGGGCTTCGACGTCCTCAGTCCGACGGTGTTCTGGGCCGGCAACTTCCAGTTGGTGGCCGCCGTCGTCACGCTCGTCCTGGTGTTCCGCGGTCACCGTTTGGCGCCCGCCGCCGCAGCCGCAGTCGGGTTCGCCAGCGCCATCGGCTTCACTGTCGCGCACGTCCTGCCCCACTGGAGCATGTTCAGCGACTCGTTCACCGGCTCGGAGGTCGCACCGGGCGTGACTGCCTTCTCATGGTTCGCGGCGCTCTTCGAGATCGGTGCCGATGTCGCCTTCGGATGGGCGGGACTCCACACGCTGCGAGGCCGCGGCTACCTGGTCAGCGAGCCACACGGTGCAAGTCTGTCGACCTGATCTGCGCCGCGGGTCCGAGACTTCATCGCATCGTGAGGCCCGCGGCCACTGCCGCGCCAAGCTCCCAACATGCGTCGAGGTCATCGTTGCTCGGACTGCCGACGACGGTGACGGGTGCCTGCACGCGCCGCCATTGCAAACCGGTCGTGATGGTGTCGACGGCCCGCAACGCGCCAGTCGTGTCGTTGTTGCCGTGGAGGAACACGCCGTACGGCCGCCGGACCGTCGCTTCGAGACAGGGGTAGTAGATCTGGTCGAAGAAGTGCTTGAGCGCGCCTGAGATGTAGCCGAGGTTGGCCGGTGAGCCCAGGATGTAGCCGTCCGCCTCGAGCACGTCGATGGCCGTGGCCGTCAGTGCCGGACGAACGACGACGTCGACACCTTCGATGCTCGGGTCGGTCGCGCCCCGATGGACCGCCTCGAACATCGCGTGCACTGCAGGCGATGGCGTGTGATGGACGATCAACAGCGTCGTCATCGGCATTGCATGAATGTTGGTGCGATTGTGGAGCTACAGCCCCACAATCGACCCAGGGTTCGGCGGGGGGTCGGGACGGGGACGGAAGCCGCTGCCGCGGTGCTCGTCGAGTTTCGGCGGCGGGCTCGTGCGCGCTGCCGGATGTCGCTCGAAGCGGACGGGATAGCCGATGGCGGGGTCGGCCCACGGATCGGCGGTTGCGACGGCGCGCTCTCGAAGATGCGGCAGCGCCAGCATCTCGGCGCGATCGAGCACCGGCGCGACCGGAACATCGGCCGCGAGCAGCCTGTCGACGAGCTCGTCGCGGTTGCGCGACGCGATGGCGGCGCCAACACGAGATTGCAGTTCCTCGACCGCGCGAGATGCGCTCGGGGAACGTGAACCTGCTCGCGTCTTCCATACCGAGCACGTCGCACAACGAGGTCCAGAAGTGGTTCTCTGTCAGCACACCCAGTGTCACGTGCGCGCCATCGGCTGTCGTGAACAAGCCGTAGCCGGGCACGCCGCGTGCCGACGCGTCCGCGTTGCTCGTTCTCGGTGCAGCTGCGCCCGTCCAGGTCGCGAGCACGTCGGTCATCGCGGTGTCGATGTACTCACCCTCGCCGGTGCGTAGACGACGTACAACAGCTGCGCAGACGGCGAACGCGGCGGCCATACCGCCGGCGAGGTCGGCGATGGGCAGCTTCGACACCTCTGGCGGGCCGCCTTCGGGTGCGAGCGCGCCAGCCCATGCCTGGTAGTTGAGGTCGTGACCAGGCACGAGCCGGTACTGGCCCGACTGTCCCATGCCGGAGACGGAGCAGTACACGATCGTCGGCGCAACAGCACGCAGGTCGTCGTAGCCCACACCGAGGCGCGCTGCGACTCCGGGCCGAAAGCCTTCGACGACAACGTCGGCATCTGCCGCGAGGTCGAGGACCCGGACGCGGTCGTCAGCTCGCTTGAGATCGAGCACGACGCTGTGCTTGTTCGCGTTCAGGCTCGCGAACAACTCGGGGTAGCCGCGCATCGGATCGCCTCCCGGAGGCTCGACCTTGAGCACATCCGCACCGATCTCGGCGAGGAGCTGCGTGGCGTACGGGCCCGGCCGCCACACGCTCAGATCGAGCACCCGCACCCCGTTCAGCAATCCCGTGTCGCCCACCCTGTCAGTCCTTGTTCGTGACGCCGACCGCGTCGAACGTGGCCATCTCGTTCAGGATCCGTGCCGAAGCCTCCAGCACGCCCAGGGCGAGACACGCGCCTGAGCCCTCGCCGAGACGAAGCCCGAGATCGATCACGGGCTGGAGTCCGAGGTGCTCCAGCACCACCGTCGCGCCGGGCTCGGTCGACCGGTGTCCGGCGACGACGTAGGGCAGCGCCGCTTCGCAGTCTGCAACCGCGGCGAGCAATGCCGCGCCCGCGATCACGCCGTCGATCACAACCGGAACCCGGTGCGACGCGCCCGCGACGATGAAGCCGGCGAGCGCAGCGATCTCGAGCCCGCCGACCTCCGCCAATACCGACACCGCGTCGGCGCGCGCCGTCGCCGGCAGTCGCGCCACGGCTGCTTCGACAACGGCGATCTTCCTCGCTAGTCGCGCATCGTCGACGCCGGTGCCCCGTCCGGTGACTCGCGCCGCTGGACGCCCGGTCAACGACGCGATCACGGCCGCCGCTGCTGTGGTGTTGCCGATGCCCATTTCTCCGGTCACGAGCGCGCGGGCTCCACTCGCTACCAGTTCGGACGCGACCTCGGCGCCGATGTCGCGCGCCGCAACGACTTCAGCGCGCGTCATTGCGGCTGTCACGGCAAGGTTGGCCGTTCCAGCGCGCACGCGGCGACGCAGCAGCCCCGGCGCCACCGCAACGCCGAGCGCATCGAGATCGGTGGCGACTCCGACGTCGACGACGGTGACGGTGGCGCCCGCTTGCCGCGCGAGCACGTTGATGGCCGCGCCTCCCCCGACGAAGTTCGCCACCATCTGGCCGGTTACCTCCTGGGGCCATGGCGTGACACCTTCGACGACGACACCGTGGTCAGCGGCGAACACCGCGATGGCCGCCGGCACAGGGATGGGCGGTGGATCGACGCCTGCGATGGCGGCGAGCTGCACACCGAGCTCCTCGACCCTGCCGAGTGAACCGGGGGGCTTCGTGAGCCGCTCGTGATGCGCACGCGCGCTGCGGGCGGCGGCCTCGTCGACCGGGGAGAGGCGGGCACGCGCCGCCTCGTACGAGTTGGTCACAACGCCTCCTCCGCGCAGGGAAGAACTTCGTGAAGCAGCGCGAGCCCGGCATCGTCGGGAACCGCGATGCGAACGTGATCAGGCAGGCCAAAGCTGTTGCAGTCCCGTACCACGACGCCGAGAGACGCGAGTCGCTCGCGCAACCCAGCGGCCTCGACCAGCAACCAAGGTGCATCCGACGGCAACGGCTCGTAGCCGCGGGCGCGAAGCAGCGCGGCGAGCTCGCCGCGCCGAACGTCGATCGCTTTCGACCACGCCCCGAGCTCGGCGCATCCGAGCAGCTCCGGCAACAACGCGATCGCGAGCCCGTTCACCGACCAGGTCGGCTGGCCGGACGCGAACCGGTCGGGGTCGTCGGCCAGCACGTAACCGAGGCGCAGTCCCGGGCACGCGAAGACCTTCGTGAGCGACCCGACCACCACGGCGCCTTCGTCGCCTCGTGTCCACTCGCCGGTAGCCAACGGATAGAACGCTTCGTCCCACACGTCGGCCTCCTCGCTCACGTCGGCGAGGAGGCCCGTGGGGTTGTTGGGGTTGCTGCGCCAGCGCGCAGGTCCTGCGCCCCTGGGGTGCAACGAGAACTCCGGCTCACTGATGACCGATCCGCCGAGGGCTCCGCGCGACCAGCGCGATCCCCTCGCTTCCGCCGTTCGTCAAGAGCACGCGCGCACGGTCGACGCCGATCGCGTCTGCGAGCGCGCCGACGGCGTCATCGACGTTCGGGTAGTGCCGCAACACGTCGACATGGCGCCGGGCGATGTCGGCCACCGGCGGCGCGAACGGATTGAGGGACAGCGAGAGATCGATGATGCGTTCCGGGTCGAGCCCGAGTGCGCTGGCAATGGCCGGACCATCACCACCGTGCGGACCCGGGTCCGGGATCAATGCCGCACCCGCTGCACGAATCCGGCCGTTGCCAGGCCACCAGCGAGCACGAGGGTGACGTCACGCGACAACTGGCTTGCTCGGCGGATGTCGCGCCGCTCCGCCGGCCGGCCGTCACCGAGCGGCGGTCGCAACTCGACCCGGTCGCCATAACGACTCTCACCCCCGAGCCGCAGGTCGAGAGCAGCGGCGAACGCCGCCTCGGCGACACCTGCGTTCGGCGACGGATGCGCGGCTGCATCCCGCCGCACCACGCGGAAAACACGATCGGCGACGCGCGGACGGCAACAGGCGACGAGCGCGGCAGTGACGCGGGCAGGCAGCCAGGCTGCAACGTCGTCGAGGCGCGCTGCGGGCCGTCCGTATTCGGCATAGCGATCGTCTCGATGGCCGATCATCGCGTCCATCGTGTTCACCGCGCGGTGGGCGATCACGCCGGGCGCGCCCGCGAGGAGGGCCCACATCGCGGGAGCGACGATCGCGTCAACCGTGTTCTCGGCCACCGATTCGACGACTGCTCGGCAGATCTCCTTCTCATCGAGGCCCTCCGGGTCGCGACCGACGAGCGTGGGCAGCAGCGTCCGTGCGCGTTCCATGTCGCCGGCTGTCAATGCGTCTTCCACATCGGCCGCTGCGTCGCGCAGCGCACGTCCCGACGACCCCAGGTAGGTCGCGAGCGCCGTCGAGTGGATCGCCGCTCCCGCACCGACGCCGAGCGCCACGCCGATGGTCGCATGGAGGACGCCATTCGTGACGCGATCGCCATAGACGCGGCCCTCGACGAGTTGCAACGCGCGGCCGAGCACCGCGACCGGGTGCCGTCGTACCGGCGGCTCGCCGGCTAGCGAGTCAGCGAGTAGTCCGGAAGCGACCGCCAGCGGATTGCTCACCACTTTGCCGCCGCCACCACGAGCGCCACTGTCTCACCTACGACGCCGGCGGCGCCGAGGACGTCGCCTGTGAAGCCACCGAGCCTGCGGCGCGCGAACAGCACGACGCCGACCGACGCCACGAGCCCAGCCGCGATGGCGACCTCCGTGCGACGGCCGCCGGCGAACGCGCCCAGCGACACGCTGGCGACCAGGCCGTAGAGCCCGACGGGCCGCCAATCACCACCGAGCATCACGGTGGCGAGCCCACCGTCGGTCCGCGCGTACGGAAGGGCGCGGGCCGCCACCGCCATCACGGTGCGAGATGCGCACCACGCGCCGGCGATCAACAGGATCGACGGTTGCATCGATGCGAGCGCAGCAAACCGAAGCAGCATCACGGACGCGGTCACAGTGATGCCGTACGCGCCGACGGCCGGTTCGGACATGACCTCGAGTCGGCGTTGTCGCGGCAAGTGCGGAAGCAATCCATCCGCGGAGTCCGCGAGACCGTCGACATGGAGCATTCCTGTGAGCGCGAGATCCACGGAGATGGTGAGCGCGGCGGCAACGGCGGGCGGCCAGAGACGGTCGGCGCTCCACCACACAGAGCCGACGACGACGCCAATTCCCGCGCCGACGACCGGGAACCACGACATCGTCCGCGCGTCTGGGACCGTGGCACGTCCGAGTGGCGTCAGGAACGCAAGCGCGCGTCTCATGCGACCGCAACCACGTCAACCGCGCTCGAGCGGGAGGACCCGGCCTGCGACCACGAGCAACACATCGTCGGCGACGTCGGCAACCGCGGCATTGACATCACCGAGGACGTCACGGAACCGCTGCCCAAGGTCCGACGACGGATGCACACCGAGACCGACCTCCTCCGACACGACGACCGTGTCACCATCCCGCGAAGACAGCGCCTTGCACAGTTCGTCGAGGTCGACAGCGAAGTCGTCATGGGCCGCAACCCAGGCGCCGAGCGAGTCGACGAGTACCGAGCCTCTGACGCTCCGCAGTGCCGAGGCGAGTTCGGCACCGGTCTCGACCGTCGTCCACGATGGATCCCGTCGCGCGCGGTGCGCCGCCACACGCTGCACGTGGTCGCTGTCCGTGTCGTCGATGACGGCCGTCGCAACGTACGTGACCGGCGGCAGCAGACCGGCAGCGACCTTCTCGGCCTGGCGAGACTTGCCCGAGCGGGCGCCGCCGAGGACCAGCGTGATCACAGTGTCAGGCTCGCACACCGGTGCCGCCTCGGTCCTGTAAGACGGGCAACGCCCACGCGGAAGCGGTCGAATCGACCCCATCGCGAGCGCGCGTCACTACTGTGAAAGGCCGTGGCAACGGCCGTCCTGCTGGTCGACGACGTCGAAGCACTCCGTCGCCTGGTCCGCAGAGCGTTGCAGGTGCGGGGCGGGTTCGAAGTCGTCGCCGAAGCGGCAGACGGCCGCACCGCGATCGAGGCCGCCGCGAAGTTGCAGCCGGATGTCGTCGTGCTCGACCTCGGGCTACCCGATCTGGCGGGCCGTGACGTGCTCACGATGCTCCGGGTCGCCGCACCGGAGATGCGTGTCGTCGTTTTCACGGGCGGTGATGCCGGTGAGAAGCCCTCCGTGCGCGCCGAGGTCGAAGGCTTCGTCCTGAAGGGCGACACCGTGCAATACCTCGTCGAGCTCCTCGACGACCTCTCGCGCCGCGGTCCCCGGTCGGCTGTGTTTCGCGTCGCGGAGCGGCCGGATGAGATCGCCAGCGCGCGTCATTTCGTCGCACACCACGGCCAAGCCTGGGGATATGACGACGTCATCGATGACGCTCTCGTCGTCGTGAGCGAACTCGTGACGAACGCGATATTGCACGCGCACAGTGAGTGTGACCTTCTCTTGAAAGACGCAGACCACATCCTCCGCATCGAGGTCATCGACGGCGGTCACGGCAGCCCCGAGCTGCAACGACCGGGTGCCCATGCAGAACACGGCCGCGGCTTGCTGTTGGTCTCCGCAATGTGCGCGGCCTGGGGTGTCGACACTCTCAGCGACGGCCGCAAGATGGTCTGGGCCGAGCTCAAGCGCGTGGCAGCCTGACGCGCCCGACTCGTCCGCTCCGCGTACCAGAACCGGAGCGACCGCCCAGACCTACGATCGGAGAATGCTCGACCACTTGTCGATCCAGTGTGCTGATCTCGCGGCGAGCGCGAGCTTCTATGACGACCTACTCGGTCATCTCGGTGGCGGCCGCGTGCTCGACTTCGGGAGCGTCATCGGCTACGGCCTTCCTGGGTTTCCCAACTTCTGGATCGGTCCGCTGACGACCTCAGGGCCGAATCGCGAGGTCCACATCGCGTTCCAAGCGACGGATCGTGCCGCGGTGCATGCCTTCTTCGACGCGGCGGTTGCGAGAGGCGCTGAGGTGTTGCACGAGCCACGCGTGTGGCCGGAGTACCACCCGGACTACTACGGCGGATTCGTGCGGGATCCCGACGGCAACAACGTCGAAGCGGTCTGCCACAAACCGGAGACGTAGCTCCTCAGAGCTCGTGTTCGAGCGTTGCAAGGTCGCGGGTCGCGAACTGGTGGTGCCACCATTCCTCGTCGAGGACTGTCCAGATGCAGTCGAGCACTCGGTGCTGCGTGTCCGGCGGATATCCCACGGCGGGATTCGGTGGGCACACGCGCTCTAGCTCGTCCGGCGAAGCGGCCTCGGCGACGTTCGAGACCAACGCGAACCGCGAGTCTCGCACTTCGACCACGGCGTCCAGGCCCGGATCTGCATTTGGGTCGATGCCGTACGACGCTCCATCGGTCACGAAGTCGGGTGGCAGCCCGATCGGATGGAAGGGTTGCGGGTCAGCGACCACGACCCTTCCGATCCAGGCATCCGTCACGAAGATCAGGTGTCGCAACGTCTCGACGAAGGACCACTCATCGTCGACTCGTTGGTACAGCCGCGCCTCCGGTAGGCGTCGCGCTCGCTCGATTGTGACCTGCCACTGTGACTGCACGGAACGGCACGCGTCCTGGAGGCCATCGGGGTCGGACGCGAATAGCGCGGTCCGCGACGGATAGCGGCGCTCCAGCTCCGCCTTGATGAGAGGCGCGACTTCGATGCCGTTGATCCTCATTCCGTCGATGAGGCCTGACAGGTCGGCGTCGACGAGCAGGGCGTCCACCATCTTCACGCCGCGAAGGTCAACGTTGCGAAACCGCGCGCCGGTCAGGTCGACGTCGCGGAATCTGGCTCCGCTCCAGTCCTCCCCCGCAACTTCTCTCACGGAGTCCGGGCTCCGTCTTCCTGCTTTCTCGCTCGGAAGCGCACGGCATACTCGTTTGTGTCGACGTCGACGTGGGCGAATCCTGCTGCCGCGAGGCGCGCAGGCAACGCGGCAGGATCGACGGGCACATATGTGTCGTCGACGTGGAGCGCCTCGAGCTCATCGCTGGCCATGCTGTCCTGGCCGGCGAGCAGGCCCCCGGGGCGCAAGACACGGTGCAGTTCGGTGAACACTTGATCCTGCTGAGCCACGCTCGGGACATGGTGAAGCATCGTGAGGCACACGGCGCCGCTGAAACGATTCGCCGGGAGATCCATGGCGGTGGCATCGCCACGAATCACGTCGACGTTCGTGCCTTCGAACCGGGCCGAGAGCGCGGCCGCGAGCTCGTCGTGGATCTCCAAGGCAGTGAGGCGAGGCACGTACTGGCGGAGCACGTCGGTGGTCAGGCCGGGCCCCGGACCGATCTCGAGAACGTCGTCGCCGAGATCGACCAACTCGAGCACCCACGGGATGATCCACCGCTCGACAGCCTCCGCCCACTCCGCGCTCGAACACATCTCGAGATGCTGCTGGTTCACGCCTGCCAGTCTCGCGGCTGAGCACATGCCAAGCGAGGAGACCTCGGAGGAGGAACACCATGACGCGACCGTTCCGGTTCGGCGTGTCGATGTGGAGTGCGGCCTCCCGTGACGAGTGGCGTGACAAGGCGCGCCGCGCGGAAGCGGCCGGGTTCGACACGATGCTCGTGGCCGACCACCTCGCGGACGGGATGTTCCCACCGCTCACTGCGCTCGTCGCGGCAGCGGACGCAACGGACCGACTACGGGTCGGCACCCTTGTCGTAAACAACGACTTCCGCCATCCGGTCGTGCTCGCCCGCGACGCAGCGACGGTCGACCTGCTGACCAGCGGTCGGCTCGAGCTCGGACTCGGCGCCGGTCACATGAAGCACGAGTACGACGAAGCGGGACTTCACTTCGATACTCCTGCGGTGCGGGTCGCGCGCCTGGCCGAGTCAGCAGCAATCCTCCGGCAGCTCCTCAACGGTGACGAAGTCACATTCGACGGCGACCACTACCGGGTGCACGGACATCGCTGCTTTCCCCAACCCGTGCAGCGACCGGTGCCGCTGCTCATCGGCGGAAACGGCCGGCGCGTGCTCGAGACCGCCGGCCGGCTCGCCGACATCGTGAGCTTCACGGGGTTCAGCCAGGTCGAGGGCGAGCGCAGCGTCAACCCGACGCACTTCACCGACGCCGGGCTGGCCGAGCAGGTCTCGTGGGTTCTGACCGCGGCCGGCTCGCGCTTCGATCAGCTGGAGCTGAGCACGCTCGTCCAGGGTGTCGTGCTGACGGACGACCGCCGGGGTGCGGCCGAACAGGTGCAGGCCCTCGTCCCGAGGCTGCACGTCGACGACATCCTGTCGTCGCCGTACAGCCTCATCGGCACGCACGAGCAGATCGCCGACCAGCTTCGCGATCGCCGCGACAGACTCGGTGTCTCGTACATCACTGTGTTCGAGAAGGATGCAGATGCCATGGCGAAGGTCATCGAGCTGATCCGCAACTGAGGTCCACGAAATGGTGGTGACCATCAACGACGTCCGAGAGCTGGCGGTCAGCCTCCCGAGAACGACGGAGGCACTCGTCCGTGATCGCGTCAAGTTTCGCGTCGGGCCTATCGTCTACATCGCCTTCTCGCGGGACGAGACCCAAATGGGGTTCGCGTTCCCCAAGGAGGAACGCGACGCGCTCGTCGCATCCGAGCCCGACAAATTCCTGATGCCGAAGACCTCCGATCTCCGTTACAACTGGGTCGAGGTACGACTCGAAGCCATTGATTACGACGAGATGCGCGAGCTCGTGCTCGACGCCTGGCGCATGGTCGTACCCAAGCGCGTCGTCGTCGACCACCTAGGAGAGTGAAGCGAGCTTGAACGTGCGACGCGTGGAGTCCGGAGACGAGGAGATCGCGGCACAGGCCTGTCGGCTGTTCGACGATCACGACGATGTCGACCCCGAGCCGTTCCTGCAGCGACCCGAAACCGTGATGTTCGTCGTCGAGGATGATTCCGGCGCGTGTGGGTGCGCGTACGGACATGAGCTCGCGCACCCTGGCGGCGAACGGACGATGCTCCTGTACTCGCTCGACGTCGCCGCGCCGGTCAGGCGACGGGGTTACGGCGTTGCACTGGTGAACGCCTTCGTGGACCATGCGCGCGACATCGGATGCACCGAGGTGTGGGTGCTCACCGACGACGCGAATCCGGCGGCGCTCGCCACCTACACCGCCGCGGGCGCAGAACGTGATCCCGCGAACCAAGTCATGTTCGTCTGGCCGTTGCCCTAACGACCGACGGTGCCGTCCAGCAGCTCACGCAGGATGTCCGCGTGACCAGCGTGACGCGCCGTTTCCTCCAGCAAGTGCGCCAGGATCCAGCGCAGATTGATTTCTGGACCACCGTCGAAGTCCGGACAGGGCGCGTCCAGCGTCCGGGCCGCCGCCACCACGGCATCGACGGCGTTCCAGACCCGGCGATACCGAGCGACGGCCTCTTCCATGGTCCTGGCGTGATCGGCATCATGCACACTGACCGGCCGGCTCGCGAACCGCTGCAACACCCAGGTGGATTCTGCATCGGCCATGTGGTTCGCCAACCAGAGCAGTGAGTTGCCAGAGGCAACGGGTGAGCTCGAAGCGTCCACGCTGTCCACGCCCGAGACCTTCCGAACGAACGAGTCACGCTGGTACTGCAACAGCCCGAGCAGGACCGCCCGATCGTCGCCAGCCAGGCGCGGCGGCTTGCTATCAGCCATCAACCTGTCATGTCGCAGACCAGTGGTGCCCGAACCATCGTTCGATGCGGCTCGAACCGAACTCGAGCTTGTCTGCAGCGATCGCGGCTGACGGTTCGTCGAACCCACCGGTCGGCGGCTGACCACTCACGAACGTCACGTCGACGCGCCCGACCTGATCGTGGCCGAACTCCACGTAGCAGACGCCGCGACCGCTGTACTGCAATGCGTCTCCGCCCTTCAACATCACGCTGATCTGATCGGCGACGACCGAAGCCTGTCCCTCGGCGAACACGCCCGCTTTCGGTGTGCCGATACTCGTCACGTCCCCGACGGCATACACGCCCGGGTACGAGGTCTCGAGCGTGAGCGGATCCACCGGGATCCATCCGTCGACGGTCATGCCCGACTCCTCGACGACGACCGGAACCCGGTGAACGGGCACGCCGAGGAACAGGTCGTAGGGAATCTCACCCCCTCCATCGAGCACCGCGACGCTCCGATCGACATCCAGCCTTCGGATCAGCTGCTGCGGATGCCACGCGATGTCGCGCTCCGCGAAGGCGGCGAGCAGCGCTTTCGACGCAGGCGGCGAAGGCGGAACGGGAGCCGGAAGCGGCATCACCAGCGAGATCTCGGACTTCTCGCGAAGGCCGCGTGACGTCAGGAAGTCGTGCATCAGCAGGGCCGTCTCGCTCGGCGCCGGTGGGCACTTGAACGGCGTCGACGTCACCGCCACGACAACTCGACCGCCGTCGAAGCCGGCGAGAACGTCCCGAAGGGCGAAGGCTCCCGGCACCGTGTAGAACTCGTCTCCTCCGTCGAGAAGCCCCGGCGTCGCCTCGGGGTGAAGATCGGCTCCGAGTGCGACGACGAGCGCGTCACCCTCGAAGACTCCGGTGTCCGTCTCCACCCGCTTGTTCGTCGGGTCGATCGACCGGACAGTCGTCTGGACGAAATGCACGCCTGGCTTCACGACGTCGCTATAGGAGTGGTGCACGGCTGCCGGTAGCGCACGACCGAACATGACGTCGAGCTTCGAGAAACCGAAGATGAACCCGTCACTCTGGTCGATGAGCACGACGTCGACGTCGTCGCCGTGCTCATCCGACAACCTCGTGGCCAGTTCCAAGCCACCGAACCCTGCGCCAAGGATCACGATCCGCACGCGTCGGACGATAACGGGAACGAGCACGCCGAGCCCGGGCCAGTCATGCTTAGGCTCGGCTTCGTCGACGGCGTCAGGAGGTCGCGTGGATCAACTCGTGGCTCACGAACGAGCTCAGGAAACGTTCGCACGCGTGCTGGCTGGCATCGAGCCCGACCAGCTCGAGGGCCGGACACCGTGTCCCGAGTGGAGCGTATGGGCCGTGATCGATCACGTCGTCGGCGGCAACTGGCGGGTCGCCGGCAAGGAGGAGGCGACACCGGCGACCGCAGAAGAGCTCGTGGCGGCTCACGCCGAATCGGCCTCGGCGGCACACGCCACGTTCAGCGCACCCGACGGACTGACACGCACCTTCCACATGAACTGGAAGGAACAGGATCGACAGCACACCGTCGTCCGCATCGGTGACATTCCCGGATCTGCCTACATCGGATTGCGGATCACAGACACGCTTGTGCACGCCTGGGACATCGCGACGGCGACGGGCCAGCCCACCGACCTCGATCCCGAGGTCGCCGAGGCAATGCTCGACATGTCCCAGCAACGCATAACGGCCGACTTTCGCGGTGAGGGCAAACCCTTCGGCAGTGAACAAGAGTGCGGTGACGATCGCCCGATGGCCGATCGACTCGCGGCGTTCCTCGGCCGACGGCCGTAGACGTGAGTACGCGCGACGCGGTCAGAGCGCCTTGAAGTAGCGCGCTACTGGCAACAACGTGTACGAGGCCTTGTCGTAGACGCGACGCGCGGGCGCGTGTCCTGGGTCCCCGCCGGTCTCGACCATCGCCACCTTCATGCCGGACTCGCGGAGCCACTCGGTGGCGTGATTCGTGAGCGCGGTACCGACCCCCCGCTCCTGCTCCTCCGGATCGACAGCGAGCATCCAGATCTCCCCCATCGCCGGCTCACGGTCGAGCGCCGCGGCGACGAACCCCACGACGTCGCCACCGACTTCTGAGACCCACACGGTCGCGACGCCGTTCGCGAGCGTGTCACGAACCGCGCCGGCCTGATGGTCTCGCCAGTCGCCGTGCATCCGCACCGACAGCTCCAGTCCGAGGATCTGTTCCATCGACTCGAAGACCGGCGCCCATGCTCGCAACGACAGCTCCACCACTGCCTCTTCGTCCTGCGGTCGGTAGGGCCGGATGTGCGCGTCCATTGGATGGACACTTGCACGCATGCGTCTACCTTTCCGTCACCTCGTCGAATGCCGGGGGGTAGACGACCCGACCGCGCAATGCGGGGTCGTAGTCACGGAGCACGATGACCTGCGCCGCCTCGGGCGCAGCCCACTCGGGAAGATCGAGCGAGATTCCATGGCGGGCCGCCGGCTCGAAGCCGAACCGTCGGTAGTAACGAGGATCACCCTCGAGGACGACGAAAGGCGCGCCGAATGACTTCGCGGCCGCGATCACGTCGTTCACGAGCGACGAGCCGATCCCCTGCCCCTGACGTGCTGGATCCACGGCCAGTGGCGCGAGCTGGAAGATCTGATGAAACGAACGGCCGTCGTCGAGCGCCGTGTAACTCACCATGACGTGTCCGACGACTTCGCCGTCAGTTTCGGCAACGAGCGCGAGCTCCGCGATGTACTCGGGCGACGAGCGGATCGCATCGACCAGATCCGCCTCGCGCGCCGAACCGAATGCAGCCGCGACGACCGCGGCTATCGCGTCATGGTCCCGGGCCCCTTCGGGACGAATGGTGCACCTGTGTTCCACGACACACAGCCTGCATGCTCCGGCTACGAGCGCCACCTTCGGATGTCGATGCCGGGGTACCGCAGTGCCAGATCCTCCAGGGCTTGGTCCGTCCAGAATTCATGGCCTGGTGGCGGGAAGCCGAAGAGCTCGAGCTGGCGGGGTGTGGCGCAGCGCGACGAAGTGGTCCCACGCTTCGGTGTTCGCGGTGTCGGTCCAGGCCCGCCGCATGATCCAGTCGCAATCGGCGGCTCGGAAGCTGACATGGATGGTGAACCGCGCCCCGCGCGCCGCGGTGAGCTCAGTGCCGCGATGGAACGTCTCGATGCGGTATGCGACAACGGTTCCGGCCGGACCGTCCGCTCGCACCTCGTGCTCGTAGAGGTCAGGACGTCCTTGCCGTGAGACCCACTCCGGGTGTTCGTCGTCGCGATGGCCAGCCGCGCGCGGATACCAGTTCGGCAATGCAGGCAGAGCAGATGCCAAATGCGCCGGCACCAAGCTCGGTGGCCCGAGCTCCGGCGTGACGTCGGTGAGGTAGAGGAACATCTCGACCTGGCTCGCCGGGCCGCGGGAAGGCACGAGCAGTGTGTGGTTGAGGTAGTCGCGGTGATGAGGCTGGTCGTAGTTCGCGGCGCCCGTGTACTTGGCCCAAGCCTCGATCGAGTAGACGCGCAGCCCTGGAGTCTGCAGGAGTTCTTCGGCGAGACGAACGATCCGGTCGTGGACGGCGAGAAGACTGAGCTCGACGCTGGCGAACGGGAAGTTCGTGATGCCGTTGAACTCGTCGCGGAACCGCGCGTTGCGTTCCGGGGTCACGTTGTCGTGGAACTCGTCCGCGGTGGGGAACTCGCCATGCAGCGCACGAATGGCGGGTGCGAGTTCGCCCTCCCGCACGTGGCACGGGACGATCACGAAACCATCGCGCTGGAACGCGGCGCGCGTGTCCACGTCAATCGGGAAGTGGACAGGGCGCCGGCGGCTGACCCGACGCCTGACGTGCGAGCTCCTCGACGAACCAGCCCCGGAACTCGATGACCTCGCTCGGCAGCCGGACGGCAGCCACTCCTATTCGACTCGACGCCTCAGCCAGCATCGCGTTCAGCTCGCCGAACGCCACGATCGCTTCAGGCGACATCCGCACGTCGATGCTGAACCGGGGCTGGCCCTTCGCGGCGGCGGTGAACGCGGCGTGCCGTCCGTGCAAACGAGCGGAAGCACTGAGATCGAGGAGCTCGCGGACCGCGGCCGACTCCGCTTCGTCGATTGCCGCGGTCCGGCTGGCGAGCTGGATCTCGCGAATCAGTTCCTCGACGTGGACGCCGCTGCTGACGGCGGCACGAACCGGTATCGATTCGAAGTGAAACATGCGTGCGGCAGGGTCCGTGGATTCGTGATGCCCTTCGACCACGATCGGTTCGGTTGGTTCCGTCGACAGCGGTTCCGTGACCTCTATCCACACGGACTTCGACGATGCGCTGGTCGTGTATCCCCAGCGACTGGCCAGGATGGCGACGATCTGCAGGCCGCGGCCGATCGTGCTCTCCGACCTCGGCGCTGGCGCGTTCCCGGCGACAGGCACCGCGGTGGGCACAAGGTCCGGACGTCGGTCGATGATCTCGATGCGCGCGCCCTCCTGCAGCGGCCGCACGACGAGTTCGAAGTCGCCACCAGCGTGCAGGATCGCATTCGACGCGAGTTCCGCAGCGGCGAGGACCGCGTCCTCCACCAGCCCGTCGCATCCCCACATCCTCAACACTTCAGACACGGTGCGCCGAACCTCACGGCTGCTCTCGGGACCGCCGGCCAGTAGATGGTGATGACTCTCGCCCAGAGCCTCCTGGTTCCCCACGAGTCCAGTTGAGCACGCGGCCACCGCCGCGGCGATGACGCAACGCCCGAGCGTCTCACCACCGTATATGTAGTCAAACGCCCGGCACCGTATGGAGAGCAAATATGGACCGCACAGAAGTGTGAATTGTTCACGCGAATGGAATCCGTCGTTCGCCGGGCTGCATACTCGTCCGCATGGCAAAGACAACCCGCGTCGTACTCACATGTGACCTGCACGGCGACGGCACCGACGCCGTTTCCACCCTCACCATTCTCGATGGCAACACCAAGTATGAGCTCGATGTCTGCCAACAGCACCTCGACGAACTCACTTCGTCGAGCGCGTCGGGTCCGGCAACAACGCAAGAGCCGTGCGTCGTCCTCCAAGCGGCGTCCGGCGAAGAAGTCATCTCGGACTCGAAAAGCACGCCGTGCACGGAAGGCCCTTGACACCACGACGGTCCGTGAGTGGGCACGCGCGAACGGTTACACAGTGGGCGACCGCGGCCGGATTCCAGGCTCGATCATCGACGACTACAGCGCGACTCGTTAGCCCCAGTTTTTAGATGGCGGGTCGTTCCGCCTCCGCTGTCAATTCCGGCTGTCTGCCCAACGCCGAGGGCCACGCGCTCGTCGAGCAGCGCGAGTAGAACGAGCGCATGACCGTTTCCGTGTCCGGCTAGCCGGCCACGGCTCCCTCGAAGCGATCGGCTGAAAGCGCAGCGATCCTCCGACGGATGCTGCACGACAGCGGCGGCTCCCGCCGTTGTGTCCGAGCACCCCTGCAGTACGTGCGGGGCGAGCCGGCAATCGGGTGGCGACCGCTCTCGACGTTCACGTGAACCGTCACGACCTCGTGGTCGTAGTCACTGGTGGAACGGCCCGCACCCGAGGTGGTTCCGATCAGGCTGGAACTCACCGAAGGGAAGATCCCATGCTCACCCGACTCACTACCAAGTCGCGCTCGGCTTTGTTGCTTGCGCTGGTGCTCCTCGCTGCCGCCTGCGGGAGCAGCGCAGCCAAGACTGCGGCCCCGACCAACTCAGGCCGCTCCGACGCCACCGCCGTCTCATCCGCCGCGAATGGTGAGTTCGGCACCATCCTCACCGACGGGACCGGCATGACGCTGTACTTCTTCGACAACGACAAGCCGATCAAGCCTCAGTCGTCGTGCACCGGCCAATGCGTCAAGGCGTGGCCGATCGTGCCTGCGTCGAGTGGAAAGACGGTCGGGTCCGGGGTGGACGCAGCCAAGCTGGGCCAGATCGTCCGTACGGACGGTCAGATGCAGCTCACGTACAACAACTGGCCGCTCTACACATACATCGGCGACTCCGCTGCCGGAGACACGAACGGCCAGGGCGTTGGGGGCACCTGGCACGTCGCAGGGGTTGACGGCAAGCCGATCACCACGGCGGCGGTCCAACCGACCTCGCCGTCCGGCCCCGGTTACTAGTACGGACACACCGATGGAGTGTGACAACGACCTGCCGCGCTCGTTGTAGTGCTCCTCGCGGGAACATCCGGAGTGCCGGGCCCGCAACGGCCCGGCACAACGATCGACACGTACGCCGACTGAGTGTCGCTGCTGAACAGCACGGTGACGTGACGGATCTGCGAAGCACCGAAGCAATTGATGCGGCATACCGAGACTTCGGCGGTGCCTTGCTTCGTTTCGCTTCCCGGTCGTTGGGCGACCGAGGCCTCGCTGAGGAAGCGGTGCAGGAGACCTTCGTCCGGGCCTGGCGGGGGGCTGATCGATTCGACGAAGTCCGGGCTCCGCTCCAAGCGTGGCTGTTCGCCATCTGCCGCAACATCGTCATCGACATGAGCAGGGCCCGCAAGATCCGTCCGGCACTGCCCGATGGTGCTGTTGCCGCCTCTCCGGAGACGGGCGCCGGTGTCGATGCCATCGACAAGTTGGTGCAATCCGCGGCGCTCGAAGAGGCGCTGCGCCAGGTGGGTCCCGAGCACCGGCAGGTGCTCGTCGAGGTCGTGATCCTCGACCGCCCTCAGGATGCGGTCGCCGCCGATCTGGGCGTTCCGGTTGGCACCGTCAAGAGCAGGGTGTTCTATGGCTTGCGCAGCTTGCGCAAGTCCCTTGAAGCGATTGGTTGGAGCGATGACTGACGCGTGCCCAAACCGGCATGACGACATCGTCGACGCGCTCATGGGCAAGTTGTCCGACGAGCGCAAGGCCGAGTTCGAAGCCCACACCCTGTCGTGTGCCGGGTGCGCGGGAGAGGTCCGGGAGCTCAGCTCGGTGGCGTCACGCCTGCACACTTCTGATGTCGACCTCGACACGGTCGCGCGGTTCGACGTGCCCCCCACCGGCCTGAGCGCCCGTGTCACGCACGCGATCGAACAGGCCCGAACGGAGGACTCGACGGTTCGACAGCTGGAACCCCGGCGCCGGCGCGCCCGTTCCATCTCGCTGGCGGTCCTGGCTGCGGCAGTTGTCCTCGCCGTCGTCGCCATCGTCGGGCTGAGTCAATCGAGTCCTGGTACCCGCCCCGAGCAGGTGGCGCTGGCGGCCCGGGACACCGCCCCGGGGGCGTCTGCGACCGCTGTGCTCCGTCCGCAGCCGTTCGGCATGGCCGTTGACCTCGACGTTGGCGGACTCGACGAAGGAACGGTGTATGCCCTCTGGCTCGCAGACGCCTCGGGGACGCGGAGCCCAGCCGGCACTTTTGTCGCCGGCCACGACGGAAGGGCGGCGATCGACAGCAGTACCGCTCTACCTCGCGACAGAGCCGTCAGGATCTGGATCACCGATCCCAACGAGACGACGGTGCTGGCCGCGCCCCTGGCCTAGCGGCGTCGTTCACCCGCCGCCGTCCACGGGCCGTTTTCGTGACCTCGATGGCCGAGGCCACGATCCGGTTCTAGGGGGGGTCGACGGTCACCCTGTGCCAGCAGCGTCAGCCGAGCCTGCGGTACATGCTTTGCGTCGTCGTGCTCGGTTGGAACAACGGACCGAGCTTGTCGACCTGTGTCGCGAAGCCGGCGTTCGCGCTGATGTCCTGCTCGGCCTTCTGCAGTTGCTCGATCGAGTCGTACAGACTGATCCATGCGACGCCGCCGTACGCACCTGTCGATGCGAGCGCAAAAGAAGTCGGTCGTCCCGTGATCTTCTTCGCCGCCTGTGCGATCTCGACGCCCGCTTCGATGCCTTTCACCGAGCTGCCCGGCGTCATGACGGCGTCGACCACCGACGCGTACTGCGGTTGCCCGTTGCCAGCATCCGGATCGGCATGGACCAGTTGCAGCAACGAATCGTCTGTCGCCTGACCCGAGTTGTACTTGGCGCCCTGTTCGACGAGGTCGAGGTAACTCGAGTCGGCCAACAGCTTCGTCTCGACGGCCTCGAGCGTGGCAAGCTCCTCCACGGAAGCTGTCCACGCCATGGTTCCGAGCCCGGGCGAGAACACACGCGACCAAAGTGCTACTTCGACCTCGCTGATCTCATTCACCTTCTCAGTCATGCGGACGGCCCAGGCGGCCTGCTCGACTGGATTGCCGGGGCCGAGGCGCGCCGAACGAGTGAACAAATACATGTCTTCCTCCTGATCTGGGGGGTACGGCGCGCCGCCACCATGTGAAGACCCGCCCTGTCCGAGAGGAGGAATGCTGCACAATCTGTCCGCCCTCCCCGCAGGTTCAGCCTCCCACCAGCAGCGGAGAACCGTCCAGAGCGCATTCCGGGGTATGCCGGACTATTCGCCCGCCGGCCCTCCCGAAAGTGAGACAGATCTGTTGCGACCGGAGCAGCTCGACGACGGCTGTCGTCCCCCCGGCGATTGCCACCGCGTCGGATGAGGCCACATGAGGGCGGAACAGCAGAGCCGGGTCTGGTCGGTCAGCACGCGGTCACGACGGCGCGGCGCGCTGCGAGCCAGGTGATCCAGTCTCGTTGCGCTCCTATGCGCTCGAGCACGGTGCCCGCGGCGTCGAGGCGGGCGGGATCCGAAAGGCGCCATGCCCAGGTGTCGAGTGCGTTGGCTTCGACGAACGGAAGGCTGTACTGGCGCGCGACGTCGATCGCGCGCGACAGCTGCGCTTCCGCCTCGACAGTCGTGTCCGCAACGGCGCCGAGGGCGATGTGTATGTATGCCTGCATTCCGCCGCGGTTCATCGACGGCGGTGGCTGCGACCGAGAGCTGCCGCGCCCGGCGCGTCGCCGCGCCATGGTCGCCGACCTCGGCGAGCGCAGCGAACCAGACCTGCAAGCGTGTAGATGGGTTTGAATGCGTTCGTCCCCTCGCGCGCGTCCAGGTGCGGTGTCTGGGAGGCGACGGCCGCAGCCGCGTCACCTCGGAATCGCAACAGCTCCGACACGGTCCACCGCGCGGCTCCGATGCCACCGACGTCGTGGATTCGGGAGGCGGTTTCGAGTTGATCGCGTGCAGTCACGAGCGCGTCGTCCCACCGGCCGAGCGCGGTGAGGATGGCCGGATCGCCGAAGATCCCGCGCCCATGAGCTCCTCGTACCTCGTCGAGGCGACCCAATCGAGCGAGGTCGGCGGTCCGAGCCGACGTGAGCGCGGCGATCAACCCCGGTGCGCCGTCGAGCCGGCCAGACTCCAACTCCTGGTCGATCGAGATCAGCGCGCTGGCCGGGTCGTGGAGCGCGGACAGGATGCCGTTCATCGTGATGGTGCCGAGGAAGGTGAGGATCGGCTGCCCGAGCCGTACGGCCTGTGCGTGCCCTTCTCTCACTGCGGCAAGGCCGTCGATCATTCGACCGCTGTACGCCAGGTGCCAGCCCTGCAAGAGCTTGGCGTTCGCCTTGACGACGTCGTCGCCGAGGCCTTCGCCAATTGCAAGCGCACGTTCTGCGGCCGCGAGACCCTCAGTTCCGTCCGATGCGGGAGCGAACCTTGGCGGCGGCGTACAAGTCTCCGCGCTGCTCGTGGATGCCGATGGCCCGTTCGAGTTGGTCGAGTCCGCGCTCCCAGTCGCGACCGGTCGCGTACATGGCGTCGCCGAGAAGCTCGTAGAGCTTGGCCTGCACAGCGGGGTCACCACCTTGCAGGTCGAGAAGTTCGAGCGCACCTTCCCAGTGATCGCTGGCCTCCTCCCAGGCAAGTTGGCGGCGCGGCAGCATCTGCAGCTGCGAGCGACGCCGCCACCGCCACACCGGGGTCCGCTGCGGCCCCGGCCTGGCGATAATGCAGCGCCACGGGGCCGAGCCGCGGTCGCGCGGGCTGCAGCGAGCACCTCCGCGGCGCGGAGGTGGTACTGCTGCTTGCGAGGAAGGCTGAGCTCCTCGAGCAGCGTCTGACGTACGAGGGCGTGCGTGAACGCATACGAAGCGGACGAGGCCGCACGCTCGGCGATGAGCCCTGCGCGGGCTGCTTCTTCGAGCACGTCGATGACGTCATCACCAGCCATGGCGCCGACCGCTGACACCTCGAACTCGGGTCCCAGCACGGCGGCCATTCCGAGCACGTGGTTGCACGCGTCCGAGAGGCGGGACAAGCGGCGGCCGACGACCTCGCGCACGCCCTCGGGGATGCCTAGGTCGTCGACGGCGCTCACGTTGCTCGTCCAACGACCGTCGTCGCCGATGAAGAGCACCTGGGTCTCCATCAGATGCGCGAGCACCTCTTCCAGGAAGAACGGATTGCCTTCGGTCTCGGCGTGCAACGTGCGTGCGAGGCCCAGTCCAGCCTCCTCCAGCTCGTGGCCTGCGGCCGACGCCAGAAAGGTCGCGACCTCGTCACCGGTCAGTCCTCTCAACTGGACGTGCTGCACTCCGGGCGCCCGTCGCAGGTCAGCCAGCACCTCGGCGAGCGGATGCGACCTGTCGAGGTCGGTGTCCCGATAGGTGCCGACTACGAGCAAAGACAGCGCGACGTCGCTCCGGAGCACGTGACGCAACAACAGCAGCGTCGGCTTCGTCGCCCAGTGCAGATCGTCGAGCACCAGAAGCGTGGGCGCCTCTTCCGACGTGGCCGCCAACCACGCCGTGACGGCATCGAACAACCGCAACCGAGCGGTCTCCTCGTCGGTAGCGGGTGCGGGTTCGAGATCGTGCAGTCGCTCGCGGACCGCCGGCACGAGCATCGCGAGATCGGCCACCCCCGAGCCGAGACTCGCCGCCAGGTCGCTGGTGGGGCACTGCTCGACGAACCGCCGCAGGGACTCGGCGAACGGCTGATACGGAGCGCCGATGTCCTCGTCGCACCGGCCCGCAAGGACGAGGCCTCCGTCCTCCGCGGCGCGGGCGGCAACTTCAGCAGCGAGCCGCGTCTTACCGACGCCTGGCTCACCCGCGAGCAACACGGCGCGCCGCGTACCGCCGGCGGCTTCCTTCCATGCGGTCGTGATGACCTCGCGTTCGGTCACCCGCCCGATGAACGGAAACGGCGCGCGAGTCGCCAACGTGGCAAGCGTGGTCGGATCGATCTCGACGTCTGATCGCCGTGCGACCAACCACACGAGCACCGGCTCGGGCAGACCTTTCACTCGAGCGTGCCGACTTCTTCGAAGCGGTGATCGCCTCGCCGCCGCGCCAGCGTGTGCACGATGTCCGAGCACAGGACCTGACCACCTTCGGCAACCGCGGACAGCCGGGCGGCCTCGATGACCGGCTCTCCGAAGCAGTCGTCGTCTTCCCACACGACGTCACCGGCACTCAAACCGACCCTGATCGCGACCGCTTCGCCCCGCCGACGCCGGTTGAGACGCACAACCGCATGCTGCATCTCCACCGCCGACGAGACGGCGTCGACCGCCGACGGGAACGTCGACATGACGCCATCGCCGAGGCCTTTGACCACGGTCCCTCCATGCCGAGCCACTGCGGTCCGAAGCGCGTCATCGAGTTTCCGTCGCAACTCGTCGGCCGCCGCATCGCCGGACTCAGCACGCAGCCGTGTGGAGTCGACGAGGTCAGTGAAGACAACGGTCGCGGTGCCGGTCTCGCCCGTACCACCCACGTTCGCAGGCTATCGACCGCGCGTCACGTGCTCCGGTTTGCAAGTGCCGCGGTGGCCAACGTGTGTTGGCCGGACACAGGTCAGCCTCGGGTGAGCGCGTAGCGCGTAGCGACCATCGCCGAGAGCACAGGCGCGTGGTCCAACGACAGTCACACGTCGCGCGCCGGCATCGAAACCCATCAATGCTCGCGGCTGCGCGGCCGGGATGGGTCTCGCCAAGCCGCGCCGCCGCGTGGCGGCACGCCTGAAACAGGTCACGCGCCGCCAGCCTTCCGAGACAGACAACATCGAGATCGTCCGCGCCGAGGTCGTCGCCCGAATGGCCGCTGCTGACGAGTATGAGCGCATCGGCCAGACCCGCGAAGCCGCTCGGCTCCGGTCCGAAGCCAACTCCCTCGAGGTCTTCGTCAACTTCGATTGAACCGCCATCGGCAAGGCGACGGAGGTTGCGCGGGAACGAGCCCGACCGGACGTCGAGACGCTACGAGCCCGTCGCCGCGTCCACGTTGAGCCGCTGATCGATCTCGTCGCAACCGCACGCGCACGGCGCGGCGGAAGGCCCGCGGGGGGTGCGGGTCCTTTCGCCGAACCTGAGGGCTCGCGGCATCCGCCCGCAACTGCCCACAGCGCCATAGTTGTCTGCCGAGCCACGATCCGAAAGACCGGGTTAGAAATGACCACGCGTGCGTGGCCCCTTCCCGGACCGGACCCTTGTCGGGTCTCGAGTGCCCGCTGCAGCCGGGAGCCATACGAAGCCGGATCACGAGGCAACCTTCGACGCGGGCCACCATCCGCTAACGCTCATCGGAACCCATTCGGTGCGCGGGTATGGCGTTTCTTGGAGAAGTCGGGTATCCCGCAAGCGTGCGACGAGGGCTTGGTTCGAGGACACTGGTTGTCGCGACAGCACTTCCGGCCGTCGCGTTGGCAAAGATCGCGGCCGCCACCGACCGCGAGCCCATAGCTGCCCGATTGCGAGAGTGGGTTGCCGGGACGTCGACTGTGGCGTTGGTCGTTACTGCTCCGGCGTGGGTTCTCCTGACGACGTGCGGCGTGCTGTATCCGCTGTTCGCGGGCGAGGATTTGAGCGACTCCTGGGGCGGTCCCACGTTGGTCGGCGCCTGGGCCGCGGACCTCGCCGTTGGAGTGGCAGTCCTCCTTGCCGTGTCCGTCGTCCTCGCCGCCTTCGGGTCTGGGGGTGCCGCGAGGCGTCCTGATCGAATCGACTGATCAGGTGAGCGCGCGTTCGCTGACGCTGAAGACACGGGGCCGTGTCGGCTACGACGATGGCAGCGGTAGGCGTGCGGGTCAGGCTGGTCGTATCTTCTGCGCGTGTGGCGGCGCTTCCCTCCGGGACGGTGACTTTCCTGCTCACGGATATTGAGGCGTCGACGCGGCAATGGGAGATGGATGCTGCGACGATGGACGCCGCTGTGACGTGGCACGATCTCGTCTTGCGAAACGCGGTTGAGGCCCACGGCGGGTGGGTGGTGAAGTCGACAGGCGACGGGATGCTCGCCGTGTTCGACAGGGCAACGACGGCTCTGAATGCGGCGATCGAGGCGCAGGTGGCGCTGCGTGCCGACGATTTGCCGGCCGCGGCGAATGGCTGTGCATACGGGTGAGGCGTTCGAACGGGGCGGGGACTATTTCGGCCCGGCCTTGAATCGTGCCGCGCGATTGATGGCGATTGGATATGGCAGTCAGGTGCTCGTGTCGCAGGCAACTGAGCATCTCATTGCCGATTTTGAGCTCCGTGACTTGGGCGAGCACCGGTTGCGTGACTTGTCGAGACCGGAGCGTGTGTTTCAACTTTGTCATCCGTCAATGCCAGGATCATTTCCGGCGTTGCGGTCGTTGGAGAGCTACCCGACGAATTCGCCGACGCAGACGACGGGGTTTGTCGGACGTGAGGACGAGATGCGTGAGACTTCGGCAGCTCTCACGACGTGCCGGGTGGTCACGCTGACGGGAGTCGGTGGCGTCGGCAATACGTGCCTGGCGTTACAGGTCGCGGCCGATGTGTTGCCAGCGTTTCCCCATGGGGTTTTCATAGTCGAGCTCGGCGGCGTGAGCGACCCGACCGCGGTTGACGAGAGCGTCGCGGCGGCGTTGCTTGTGCAACAACAGCCCCGCCAGACCATCACAGACAGTTTGCTGTCGTTCCTGAGCAACAAGCATCTGCTGCTTGTGTTGGACAACTGTGAACACTTGCTCGAATCGATCGCGCCTCTGGTGTCTCGAGTACTCGCCGTGGCGCCTGAAGTACGTGTGCTGGCGACGAGCCGTGAGGCTCTGCGCATCGACGGCGAGCAGGTGAGGACGGTTCCTTCACTTGCGCTTCCCAACGATGCTGCGCCGCCGCATGTGGTGGCAGAGAGCGAGGCGGTGCGCCTGTTTGTCGACCGTGCTCACGCGACCCGGCCCGAGTTCGTGTTGACGGCCGACAACGCGGCCGCGGTGACACAGCTGTGTCGGCGCCTCGACGGCGTCGCCCTCGCGATCGAACTCGCAGCGGCGCGCGTGACGATCAATGGCTCCGAATGAGATCGCCGAGCGGCTCGATCAACGCTTCCGGCTGCTGACCGGCGGCACGCGCTCGCAGCCAGCCGTCATCAAACGCTGCGACGCGCGATCGACTGGTCATACGACGCGCTGGAAGCAGCCGAACAGACCCTGCTCGGCCGCCTGGCCGTCTGCCTCGGCGGCTTCGACTTGCCCGCCGCCGAGGCGATTGCTGCCGGCGGAGCTGTCGACGTGTTCGACGTCGACGACGGCGGCTCGGCCGCCTCGTCGACAAGTCTCTCGTGCTCGGCGACCCATCTCGGAGGCACTACTCGCTACAAGATGCTCGAGACGATCCGGGAATACGCGTTGGAGCGTCTCGACGCGACCGGTGAGACCCCGCAGATCCGCAAGCGGCACGCAGTCCACTATTCAGGCTTCGCCGAGCAAGCAGGTGCGGGACTCAAAGGACCACAAGAGCGAGCATGGCTCGGACGGATCGAGGACGAACTCGACAACCTGCGCGCCGCAGTGATGTGGTCACTCGCGTCCGGCGATACCCACCTCGCATGCGGGTGCGTGCGCGCGCTCGGCCTCCAGGGACTCCGGATCGAGTCGGTCGTCAGCGCTTGGGCCGAAAGCATCACGGAATGCGCAGCCGCGCATGACGACCCGGCGTATCCGGTCGCGCTCGCCGTCGCTGCGTACGCCAAGATGGGCGAAGGACAGCCCGACGACGCCGCCGGGTGTGCAGCGCGGCATTGGCACGCCTCCAGGACACGTCCGTGCCGCCAGCAGTCGCGTGCCGTGTCTTGTCGTGCGTCGCAGCAATGGAGCCTCCGCGGCGGCCGCAACCCCGGAGAACACGCGGAGCAATGGCTCAGCGCGGCCGAAGCTGCGGGCGACGTCTACGAGATGGCAATCGCTCTGAACATGATGGCAGTCAGTCAGAACATGGCCGGCGATCCAAGCGCCTACGACACGGCCGAGGAATGTCTTCGCATGGCTCGCGGAGCGGAAGTCCGAGCGCCATCGCATACTGCCTCTTTACGGCTGCCTTGGTGGACGCTCCAGTTGATCCGGCCCGCGCCCTCGACCTGCTCGATGAGTCGCTCGGTTCTGCCCTGGCGGCAGCCAACACGTTCGCCGCGATCATCGCCGCCAGTATTCGAAACGCGCTGTTGCTCCAGTCTGGGCACTACGAAGCCGCCGCTGTTGCTCACCTCGACGCCGCGCAGCCGCGCCTTCCAATACGGCCGACGCGACCAGCAGATACCTATATTGGGTGGGCTCGCCGCGTGCTTCGCCGCACGGGGAACCCCTGAACCCGCCGCCGTCATCGACGGTTGGATCCGCTCGATCATCGGTTCGGATGGCGCCGCTACTGGCGCTCTCTACACCGGACAACTCGAATGGATCGCCCGACTCCCCGAAGTCCTCGGCGCCGACCGGTACACGGCTCTCGCCGCCACCGGTGCCGCCATGACCGCCGCGCAGGTCCTCGACTACGCACAACAACACACCGGCGCAGCCCAGAGCCGGTAGGTGATGGCTTGGCAGGAGGCGAGAAACGCGAGCGCTACCTCGATCGGGCTCGGGCCCTCGTCGACACCGCGTCGAGGGTCTCGGCGAGCGTCATCACTGGGCCTTGATGTGCTCGATCACGGGCGTGAACTCACGTGTCGGGGAGAAGTCGACGTACTCGGAGTCCTCCAACGCCTCGGGCGCGTGTCCGGGCCCCCAGTAGAAGGCCTGTCCGGCCTCGTAGACGTCGGCGCCGCTCGTGGTGTGCATTTGAACCCGCCCCGAGATCACGTAGCCCCAGTGGGGGCACTGGCACAGATCGTCGGGCATGCCGACGAGCGCGGGTCGTAGGTCGGCGCCCTTGGGGAGCTGCACGAACGAAGCGGTCATGTCGCCGCCTACCTCGCGCATCCGCAGCTCGACGCCGTTGCCTTCGATGGCGATCGGTGCGTCCGGTCGTGAGATGCCCGTCATGCATGCCTCCTCGATCTGGATCGGTCGGCATCATCATGACCGGACCGCTGTGATCTCGCATCGCGCATCGCCTGTTGCGCCACACCCTCGAAGACGCTGGCATCCCCTTGGGGGGCGCGGTCGGTCCTCAGCGCTACAAGAACAGTCGAAGCTGTCGGTGTTGCTGGGATCCGAGACATTGCCCGACGTGTCCGCCGCCGTGACGAAGATCTCGGTGGGGCCCTCCGACACGCAGGTGACGATCGTCCGTCCGCCGGGCTGGCCGGCGAGTTTGCGCACGCCGTCGAGGTAGACGTCGTAGCGGATGTCCGACTGGGCATCCAGGTTGTCAGTCGACTGGGTCCAGGTCAGCCAGATCTCGTTGTCGAAGCTCTGCGACGTGACCCGCAGGTCCGTCGGCGCGGTCGGCGGCTCGTTGTCTGCGACCGCCGGCGTCGTGACCTCGAGCACGTCGCCGGCGTTGACGTTGCCGCTGGCGTCGCGGGCGGTGACCTGAAGCCCGTAGGTTTGCCCCGGGATCAGGTTCGACACCGTCGCTTCCGGCGGGCCGAGCACATCGACGAAGTACGGGTCCCCGTTGACGAACAGCGACGTCCAGACCTGGGGGCTGAGGTTGTCGACCGGGGTTGGCCAGGCGACCGAGACCCTGGTCGGGAACAGTGCCGTCACCGTCAGGTTCGGTTGCGGGCTGGGCGGGGTGATGTCGGGCGGTGTGGTGTAGCTCACCGTGTTGCTGTTCGCCGACCGGTTGCCTGCAACATCGATGGCGTACACGGAGAACGTGTGCGTCATGTTCGGCAGCAGCTTCGTCCGGATGAGCGTCGTCTGTGGCGGGTCGACCCGGATGCACCCACCGCCGTTCGTCTGCACGCAGTACCAGAAGTTCGACGAGTTGTCGGTCGACTTGTCTCACGCCAGCGACACGCTGATGTCCGTGGTCGCCGTGATGCGGAGGTTGCTCGGCGTCGTCGGCGGCGGCGATCCCGAGCGGCCGCGGCCGGTGCGGCAGCGGCGAGCAACGGGCCGCAGGCCGCTGCGGCGGCGGCGATCCCGACAGAGCCGAAGGAGCGCAAACGGGTCATGGCTGACCTCCCCCAAGGTGCGGCGGTGTACCAACAGCATTACGCCGAAGGGGGCAGAAACGGATTTTCGCCGACAGCGCGCCTCCCCAGGGATACTTCGGTCGGACGGCCGACGCGCCGGTCTCACCTTCGAGACTGGATATCCGCCGCTCTGACCGAGCGTGGCGAAGACTTCGCCGTGCGCGCTCAGGTCCGGCGAACACGTGCAAGCGGGCGACCGAATGACGCCTTCAGGAACGCGATCAGCGACCGTCGACGCAGCACCACGAGCCCGGTGGCGACCATCGGCGTGGACTGCGCTACGCATTGCATGCACATCGCGTTGGGACATTAGTGCGCCATTCCGATCGGCCCACCGTCACCGCTCGCCCGGATCGCCGCCCGCGTCGCGAGCGGGCGTTATCGGATGGGTCGCGCGATCTCGCGCCGATCCGCGAAGCGGCATCTGTAGGTCGTGCGTAGCGCGGGCTCAGACCGCCGATTCGACCGCGTCGACGAGCGCGGCGGCGCCGTCCTCGCCGTCGAGCTTGCCGGCGAGGGTACGTGCCCGTTCGCCGAATGCGGGATCGCCAACGAGCTCGGCGACCGCCGTCGGCACACTGCTCGGTCGCCTGACCATGACCCCAACGCCAAGCTCCTCGACGCGTCGGCCGTGCCATACCTGGTCGAACAGTTGGGGGAACACGACGACCGGGACTCCGGCGGTGAGCGCTGCAGACAGGGTGCCGAGCGCCCCGGACACGACGGCCGCCGCACATCGATCGACGACGGCGGGAACCGGCGCGAACTCGAAGGCCCCCGGCCTGGCGCGCACCTGCGCCAGGTTGGCGGCGCTACCGACGAGAAGCAGCGGGCGGAAGCCTCGCTGCTGCAAACCGTCCGCCATCATCGCGAACGCTTGTCCGGCGCCGGCGGCCGCCGAAGTACCGAGACACACGAGCACCGGCGGATCGCCGCTGTCGATGTACCGCTCGACCCGCTCGTCAACCTGGTGGCCCGATGGTCCGGGCCACGCGGAGAAGCCGGCCAGCGGCCAATCGGTCCAGTCGCTCGGCGGGTCGCCGAAGTAGTGCCGGCTGACGAGCACGACCGTGCGGGTCGCGGCTGTCCACGACAACAGCGCGGTCCCGTGAAGTGGTTCGACACCAAGTGACCGGCGATACCTGTTGATGGCGCGGTCATACAGCGCGATGCCTGACCCCCACGCGAACGCCCGCCAGGCCAGCCGGTTCACTCGCGGCCCGAAGTCGTGGTTCCGCGCCGGGACCGGCGGACCCCACTTCGTTGTGGGCATCATCATCGGGAACAACTGGCCAACGACCACCGGAACGTCGAGATGCAGTGCGACGGGGACGGTGGCCGACGCGAGCGTCGGATGGGTCACGAGCACGTCTGCGCCCGTCAGCGTGTCCAGCAGCGCGTCGCGCCCGGCAGGGACATCGGCAACAAGGCCTTGTCGCATCCAGTACCGGACGAGGCGGACCTGGTTGGCCCACGGGTGGCGCAACAACCGCTCGTGCGTCGCATCACGTCGCATACCCGCGGGGAAAAGTCGAGCGGATAGGCAGCGAGACCGAATCGCTCACCCTCGAGGAGTGAATGGAATCCCCGCGGTGTCAGGAACGTCACGTCGTGCCCACGATCGACGAGCCGATTCGCAGGCGCGACGAACGGCGCGACGTCGCCAAGGTACGCAGCCGACGCGAACACGACGCGAGCCATCGACGATTTCTACGAAGGAAGCAGCACGCGGCGCCAACTCACAACCCCTACGTCACCGTCTGCCACACCGGCCTCCCAGCTCGCTACGCCACCGTCGTCAGCGCGCCACCGGACGTGGCGAAGGCGCCCTCGGCCCCCGGACCGAAGGGTCCCGTCCGCCGGCGCGGTCGTCCACCGCTCACGCCCGTTCACGCGGCGCTTTCGCTCGCGTAGCGGCCGTTGTTGCGGTCGCCTACCGCACGACCGTGAGCGAAATGACGTCATCCTTACGGCGCGGCTGAACCCACGGACGCGAAGGAGGCCACCGGGCGTAGAGTGCGGGCATGTGCTGGCAGAGCTATGGATGGCGCTGGGAGCGAGAGCCGGAGCGGACACTCGAGCCGGCGAACACCGACGACTTGCTGATCGCCGACTCCGATCGTGAACGGGCCGTCGCGCAGCTTTCGAAGCATGCAGGGGATGGCCGTCTGACGCTCGAAGAGTTCGAGGCGCGCGTCGCAGAGGTCTACACCGCGAGGACGAATGCCGATCTGCGGCCCGTGTTCCGCGGTCTGCCTTCGTACGACGACGCGCTGGCGGCGCGACGCAGGCGTTCGCACACACGACCGAGTATCGAAGTCGAGCAGATCGTGCGTCCGCTGGTGTTGCTGGCGTTGCTCGTGGCGGCCGCGATCGCGTTCGGCGCATGGGTGTTGTTCATCGGATTCTGGGTCCTCTTGCCACAGCTCGGCCGGAGCCGGCATCGACGCTTTCATCGCGTCGAGTACGAGCGCCCGCCCGACCGCTCGCGTGACGAAGGGCTGACGACCGTCTAGGTCCCCCTGGGTTCCGCGCCCGAACACAGGACCCCGAGGCCACTAGAACTCAGATGACCTCGGTGCTCGGGAGTGTCACGCTGGCTCGGTGGAGGGCTACGACGAGTCGACGTACGGCGACGCAATCGCGGATGTCTACGACGACTGGTATCTACAGCGATTTGATGTAGACCAAACGATTGAGTTCCTGGCCGACCTTGCCGGTGGTGGTCCCGCGTTGGAGCTGGCGATCGGTACCGGTCGTATCGCGCTACCACTTGCGGACCGCGGTGTGAACGTCGCGGGGGTTGACGCTTCGGAGCGAATGGTCGCGAAACTCCGGGACAAGCCCGGTGGCGACGCCATTCCCGTGACCATGGGCAACTTCGCCGACGTGCCGGTAGACGGCATGTTCCGACTCATCTACATACCGTTCACCACTCTGTTCGCGCTGTCCTCGCAAGCCGAACAGATCCGCTGCTTCAGGAACGTCGCGGCGCATCTCGAACCCAACGGCTACTTCGCGCTGGACGCGTTTGTGCCCGACCTGCGTCGGTTCCACAGCAACCAAACCGTGTCCGTCCCGGAGATCCTGATCGACAGCGTGGTCCTCGACGTCTCGAGACACGACCCCGTGGAGCAGCGAATCGACTCGTCTCACCTGCTGGTCACAGCCGAGGGCGTCCGTCTGTTCCCGGTGTCGATCCGCTACGCCTGGCCTGCCGAACTCGACGTCATGGCCATGCACGCCGGTCTCCATTGCATCGGCCGCTGGGCTGACTACGACCGATCGCCGTTCACCGCCGACTCGCCCCGGCACGTTTCCGTCTACTCCAGTTAATCGCGCGGCAGACTCCACACAGAAGTGGCGATCCCGCCGCTGTCGCGACTCATGCGCAACGCCGTGCCGTCCCCGTCCGGCTCGAGGAGGTACTCGCTCCGCGCGTTCAGCGGGCCATCAGTGATGCGGTAGGCGAACCGGCGATGGGGCTCACTCGCGGTGACCACGCCCCGCATCTTCACACGCCGCCATGGCCCGAAGGACGACACGACCGCGAATGTCTGGCCCGGCTCGATCCACGAGACCTCCATTCGCTCACGCCACTGGGACGCGTTCGTGACGTCTGACAAGAACGCAAACACTTCGGCCGCAGGAGCATCGATGTGCACATTGAAGGTGCCTTCGAACTCTCTCGATTCGCACACGCCCGGTCATGGTCTCGGCGTGCGCGGCGGATCATGCACCGCTTCACGTTGAGAGGAGATCGTTCTGTCGGCCCCCGAGATCGCGACGCGCGTGGGTGGCGAGGGGACGGCGGCTAGGCCTGCTGGCGCTGTTCCCGCCGGCGAACGAGCTCCTCGACAGCAGTAGGCAGGGTCTCGTCGAAGTCGATCAGTTTCGCCCACGTCGGCTTCACGACGATCCGCACCATCGCGTCGTACAACGACCGGACCCCGGTCTCCCATTCAACTCGCTGTTCCGGCGACATCCTGTAAGTACCGCTCGCCCGGAGATACTCGTCGGGAATTCCCTCGACCTCGTCGAGCACCGCCGCGCCCCGGATCAGGAGGATGGTCGGTGGGTGCACCTCGGTGTCGATGGACAGGGCCACCGCCGGGTTCTGGCGCAGCGACACCAGCTTCGGGGCGTTCGTCGCCGTGCACATGACGACCTCGGACCCATTCCATGTGAACCCGATCGGGACGACCCTCGGGGTGCAGTCCTTCGCGACGTACGCCAACCGGGCGAGGTCCCGGTTGAGCATCTCTTGGCTGATCGGCCGCTTCAGGACCTCGGCTACGTCGCTCGGCCGCATCCCTGGGTTGTTCCCGCCCGCCGGCTCGACAGTGGCCACGGTGTCCTCCTTGTGTAATGGCGGCGCGCAGGCCGCGTTCACCCATGGGACGGAGCAGAGCTCGGATTCTCGACATCGCCAGCGTCGCACCAACCGATGAGGTGGAACCCGCGATCTCACGGGGAATTGGGGCAAACGGTGCCGATTCCAGACCGGGCACAGATCGGCGCGATCATCGGCGCGTGATGAACGGGCGGCCGGTTATCGTCGCGGTCGATGACGATGTAAGCGCGCGTGAACAGCTCCGGCTGGAGCTGGAGCGCCGTTACGACCGCGACTACGACGTCATCGTGGAAGGCTCGCCCTTCGACGGGCTGTCGGCGGTCGAGGTCGCGTATGCCGGCGGACAGCGCATCGCCGTGGTGCTCGCCAGCCAGTGGATGGCAGAGCTCGACGGTACGGAGGTGCTGTCCCGGGTCCGCGGCCTGAGTCCTCGCACCAAACGCGGACTCCTGATTGCCCTCGAGGACTGGGGGCAGTCGTCAACGGCAGTCGCCATTCAGAGGGCGATCGCGACCGGTTGCATCGACCACTTCATGTCGAAGCCGCGGACGTCGCCCGACGAGGATTTCCACCACACGCTCAGCGCGTTCCTCCAGGAATGGACGACTACCGAGCTGCTCGCATCACGTCAATCGTCGTTGTTCGCCAACGGCGTCGCGCGCGACGAGGATGACGACTTCGACGTCATCATCGTGGGTGCTGGTCCGGCAGGGCTGGCCGCCGCCGTGTACGGCTCGTCCGAGGGACTCGACACGCTCGTAGTCGAGCGAGGCACGATCGGTGGGCAGGCCGGATCAAGCTCAATGATCCGCAATTACCTCGGTTTCCCACGCGGGGTCGGCGGCTCAGAGCTAGCCCAGCGGGCCTACGAGCAGGCCTGGGCGTTCGGCACCCGCTTCCTCGTCGGCACCGAGGTGACGTCGATGGAGTGGGGCTACGACGTACATGTACTGCGTACAGCCGACCGGCGCGAGCTGACCGCGCGGGCAGTCGTCCTCGCCATGGGCGTCGCCTATCGTCGGCTGGAGGTCCCGTCGCTCGAGCGCTTCGCCGGCCTCGGCGTCTTCTACGGCGCGTCACCGGCCGAGGCCAAGCAATTCGAGAATCGCCGTGTTCACGTGATCGGAGCTGGCAACTCTGCGGGCCAGGCCGCGCTCCACTTCGCCAAGTGGGCCAGCCACGTCACCATCGTGGTCCGTGGCGACTCGCTCGAAAAGAGCATGTCGACGTACCTGATCGACGCCATCGGCGCGGCAGCCAACGTCGAGGTACTCCTCGGCTCCCGCGTGATCGACGGCAGCGGCGACACGCAACTGACGTCATTGCGGATCGTCCACGACACCGACGGCACCGAGCGTGACGTCGAGGCCGACGGCCTATTCGTGATGATCGGCGCGTCACCGCACACGAGCTGGCTGCCCACCGAGATAGCGCGTGATGCCCATGGCTTCGTGATAGCGGGCGCCGAGCTCACCCACGATCAGCTCCTCGACAACTGGCTCCTCCCCCGCTCGCCGAAGGCATTCGAGACATCCGTGCCCGGCGTCTTCGCGGTGGGCGACGTTCGCTCGCGCTCGATGAAGCGGGTGGCGTCGTCGGTGGGCGAAGGCTCCGGTGCGATCAAGGCTGTTCACGCCTTCCTCGAGACCCAGACCAAGTACGCCGCGCTCCGTCGTTCGCCCGCACCATAATGGCGCGATGACCTGGGTGATCCGCTGCGACTGCGGTACTGACGTGACCGGTGATACCGAAGACGAGTTCGTCGAGAAGGCCAAGACCCACGCCAAGACGTCGCATGCTCTCACCATGACCAGAGAGCAGATCCTTGGTCTCGCGACCGTCGATGGGCCTCGCGACGCAAGTCCGACGTAGGCGACCGTCACAGGTCCTATGCGCTCAACAGTGCGCCGCAACACCTCCATCCGAACGGAGGACGTTGCGATGCTCACAACGAACGGGACAACCTCAAACGACACGGTTGCGCTCCGTGATCCCGCGATGCGCGGCACTCGAGACAGCCGCGCCCTATCCTTCCCCCGTGACGACAATGACCGAGCGGCTCCAGGCAGCTCGCGTAGAATTTGACAACGCGGCTGACGCGGTACGGGCCGACAAGGGATCATCACCGGTGCTCGTGGCGGTGGTCGACGAATTCGCCAAGAAGGCAGACAAGGCGGTCGCGTCCTCCGACGAACGCGTGGCTGTAATCGAACTCGAGCAGGCTGGCGACAGCGCCAAGGCGGCCGCGGAGGCGGACTCTGGTGTATCGCCGTCAACCCGGGACGCAGTCCTGGAGGCCCATCTGGCGATCTGCGTCGCGAAGGGGAAACTCGACCTCTGAGGATGGGTGCCGGCGTCGCACCGCTCGGCGCTGGGATGGATGCAGCGTTCTTGTGTGGGGCTAGCGTGCGTTGACCGATTGGGCCGAACGCTGCGATGCGACGGCGGGCGGAGATACGACCTAGAGGACCGTTGGGATGCGCGTTCTGTGTACGTCGACGCCGATGGAGGGTGTCGTGGGACCGCTTTTGCCAATCGCGCATGCGCTGCGTGACCGCGGCCACGAGGTCTTGCTGGCGGCCGGTCCCGATGTGCAAGGACGTGTCGAGGGTGCTGAGTTGGAAGCTACCGTCGTTGGACCGACCGCGATGGAAGCGGTCATGCGGACCATGAGTGATCCCGCCGCGGCGGAATCGCCTGGCGCGGGCCCGACGTTCGGGGCGGTCATGTTCGGCGAGGTGTTCGCTCCTGATCTGTTGCCGCAACTGCGTGCCATCGCTGACCAGTTCGTTCCCGACGCGGTGGTGCATCCGCCGGTGGAGGTGGCGTCGCCGATCGTCGCCGCCGAACGAGGCATTCCGAGCGTGACGTACGGCTTCGGGCAGCTCCTCGACGACGCGATGGTGCGAGCGCTGGCGGACCGGGTCGCGCCCCTGTGGGAGGCCGCCGGTCTGAGAGCGGACGACCACGCGGGGATCTACCGCGATTGCTTCCTCGACCCGTGCCCGTCCGGTATGAGGCTGGGCGGACCTGCTCCGGCGCGCGTCCTGCAAGCGATCCGGCCCGAGATCCCGGGCGCAACCTCTGAACGGCTGCCCGCGGAGATCGTGTCGCTTGGTGACCGTCCGCTCCTTTACGTGACGCTCGGCACCGTGCCGATCTTCAATCAGCTGGCAATGTTCGAGGTGCTGCTCGACGCCGTCGCCGAAGAAGACATCGACGTGGTCGCGACCGTCGGGGCCAACAACGACCCCGCGGCATTGGCTTCACGGCCCGGGAACGTGCACGCGTACCAATGGCTTCCACTGCGGCCGCTACTGGAGCGCTGCGACGCTGTGATGTGTCATGGCGGATCTGGCACCACCCTGGCGGCGCTGAGCGTCGCGCTGCCACTGGTGGTGGTCCCGCTGGGCGCGGATCAGTTCGAGAACGCGCTCGCATGCGAGAAGGCCGGGACGGCGCGCGTCGTGCGCCCCGCCGACACCGAGGCTTTGGCGGTCCGCGATGCCGTCCGCACCGTGATGGACCCGCAGAGCTCCGAACGCCGCGCCGCGCAACGCCTCGCCGACGAGATCGCGGCCATGCCTGAACCGTTCGACGCGATGGCCATCATCGAGACACTCGCCGAATAAGCGGTTACCCGCACAGATCTACCTGTGCTTCCCCCGTCGTCGAGGCTTCGGTTGTGCGGCTCGGTCGATGGCCGTGGCCGCCGCGTCGTACGACGTCGATAGACAACTGAGTCCGTGGTCGCTGTTGTGTCCACACCGACGAAGACGTCGACGACCGCTACTCCGACAGACCCGGCACCGCGGTCGGTCAATGTGCTCCCATCCGGCGTGGGACCACCGGCAATCGGTTACGCGAACGAGCAAGTGTCACGATCGTATCGGCGAGCACGCCAAGCCCGCCGAGCAGCGTCACCACAAGCCGACCCCGATCGGTGCGCGCAACGGCAAAGCGTTCCCAGAGAAGCGGGACAAACCGCCGTCGACGGCAACCCAGTCCGTGTCCGGGAGCGCCGTTCTGTAGAGCGCGTCGCGGACGATGATTCGGTCACGGTCAAGCCTGTGGAGTCGAGGGCATTCTCGCCGACAGTTGCGCCGCCGCGGCGACATGGGCGCCGAGCTGCCAGCGATGACAGAGGATGAGCGAAGCGGCCCCGGCGACGATCCCAGCGGCGACGGCCGCACCGATCGGGGCGTGGAGCACGGCGACGAGCAGGGTCACAGCGCTCCCACCGACGACGGCATTGAGGACAGCAATCATCATCGCAAGCGTGAAGTACAGCTGCCAACGCGACGAGTACGCTCCGCCGGTGTTGGCGAGAACGCCGAGCGGGTCGTCGTGGGCGTCGAGTAGCAGGTAGCTCGCATCGTCGCCGATCACGTCGAAGTAGAACTGTCGGATCCGGTTGATCGCCCTGCCCAGAAAGATGTCCTCGATCGAGTTCTGGACAAGGCGCACGAACGTGAACAGGCCGAGGAGGTACAGCGTCGGGAGAACGACCAGGGCGAAGGCGTTGAACGTGTCCCTGTCCGTGCCGCCGCGGCCGACGAAGCCCAGCGCGACGAGCCCGCTCGACACCGCGCCGACGTAGAGCGCCGAGCGGGTGCCGCTCTCGGACACTGTCGTACCGCGCCCTCCCTGGAGCGCGAAGTGCTCGGTGGTGAGGACCGTCAAGACGGCCTGAGTCGGCGCGCCTTCGGCCTCAGTGCCTTCGTCTCGGTGAGTCGACTCGGTCATGACCGCTCCGATCCTTCGCGGCATCTCGTTGCGAGACAGCCGGGTTGACCACAATGGCGTGACCAGCCCATCACGTTTAGCGTCGGGCGTTTGGGCGCTGGAAGCGGGGTGGGAACGAGATGGACGTCGTCTCACACGGTCACCGACTCAGCTACATCACCGTGGGCGAGGGGGAGCCGCTCGTTCTGATCCCAGGCCAGCTGCAGGCCGCAGAGGATTGGGTCGACGCGGGGTATCCAAAGCTCCTCGGCGACCGCTTTCGCCTCATCATCATCGACCCGCTCGGCTTCGGCGAGAGCAACAAGCCACACGCGAGCACCGAGTACACCTTCACGGCGCGGGCGGACCATCTCGAAGCGGTTCTCGACGCCGAAGGCATCGAGGCCGCTCACGTGTGGGGCTACTCGTTCGGATCGACCATCGCCGAGGCGTTCGCCAAGCTGCGTACCACTCGCACCCGGTCAATCGTTCTCGGAGGCACCTTGCCCGGCCTGAAAGGTGTCGACCGCAAGAACCTGTTCGAATCGGAGCTCGACGTCTACCGGGCCGGCGATTGGGATCGCGTGTGGAACGAGATCTTCCCCTTCGTGACAGACGAACTTCGGCTGCTGTTCAGTGCACGGAACGATCTGTTGGCCTGTGCTGCGTCGATCGAAGGCAGCTTCGAACCGCTAGCTGTCGACAGCGCGCCGCTGCCGCTCCCCATGTTCTGCTACGCCGGGACCCACGAGTGGTGGTGGGAAGCATGTCGCGACGTGGCCGAGATGAGCGGCGGCCGCTTCTATCCCGTCCGGGGAGCCGACCACGTCGGTGCGTTCAGGCGCGCCGAAGAAATCGTCGCCCAGGTTCGAGCGTTCCTCCACGCCTAACCCGCTCAGCTGAAGAAATCGCCACGACACCGTCCCGTTGACTGGTTCGGTCAGAACATGGAGACAGTTCGCGGCGATCCCGAATGCCAACGGCGGTATCGGCCACTCATGGGTGGCGACCATCGGCGTGGACCTCTGAACGCGCCGGAGGCCCGCTCCCCAGGGTGGCGAGGGCACGGGACCCCCGAGGCGGAGGGAGCCCATGGGTCCCCTCCCGATGAAGAGCGATGCCGCGGTACCGATGATGCATCCTTCGTGTCTGCCACGGCTGACAAACGCGAACCGGGCCCCCAGTTCGCCTCAGATTGGCTCGGGCTGGGGGGCTTCGTGAGGCGCTGTCGCGTCGCTGAGCTTCGGCAGAACTGTGACCTCCTCGTTGAGGCGGGTGAGCGTCGCGATGCGGCGGATCGGCGCGTCGGCGGGGATTACGAGGTAAAGCGTTCTACGGGTCGTGCGAAGCCGACTCGCCATGTCGAAGAGCAACCCGACGCCGGTTGAATCGACGAAGGTCGTCGCGCTCGAGATCGATGATCACCGTCGTTGTGTCCGCCAGTTGCAGCTGCGCATCGATCGACCTTCGAAGTTCGCTGGTGTTCGAGATGTCGATCTCGCCGGCGATCGTGGCTGTGAGGAACTTCTCGTCGCGGTCGAATCGAATGCGGGCGAGGTCATTCATGACGCGCTCCGTTGACTCGGCGTTCCATGCGTATCTCGGTTCGTGGAGTCGTGACAATCTCGACGTGGTCCATGAAGGAACGCATGATCGACAACCCGCGCCCACCACCCTGAGCCCTTGATTCACTGCGCCACACTCCGTCGTCGGAGACGACGATATGAACATGGGACGGTGTCAAGCACCCGGTCACCTCCATGGGCCCGGGTATGAGGCCGTAGGCGTGCGTCACGACGTTTCCGCACGCTTCAGTCGTGGCGAGGAGGACGTCAAATGCCTCGGAGCTGTCGATACCGTTCTCGGCGAGCCACGCCTGCATGAGGTGTCTCGTCTCGGGAACACTCGCAGCAGTGGCGCGCCGGACGATGTGCAAGTCGCGTCGGTCCGTACGGACACGCACCGCGAGCACCGCGATGTCGTCATCGGATGATCCGGCGGCGAGAGCGCGGACGACGGCGTCACACGTCTGTTGAAGATCGGCCTCATTCGACGGCACGCTGGCACGTAGCCGAGCGAGCCCGACGTCGAGCCCGCTCTTGCGCCGCTCGACGAGGCCGTCGGTGTAAAGGAAGAGTGTCGTGCCCGGCTCGAGCACGCAACAACTCTCACCGAAATGCATCCGGTCGAGCGCCCCGACAGGCGGGCCGTGAACGTCTTCGAGGTATTGCGCTCCGTGTGCATCGACGACAAGCGGCGGAACATGACCGGCGTTCGTGAACACGAGCAGGTGCGAGCTCGGATCGTACTGCCCGTACCAGACGGTCGCGGTCGCGCCTTCCTGCAGGTCACCGAGGAGCGAGTTCAAACGTTCAAGGGCACTACCCGGGGAGCTGCCGTCGCTCGCGAACGCACGCAACGCCGTTCGAATCTTTCCCATGATCGCGGCCGCAAGGATTCCGTGACCCGCGACGTCGCCTATCACGACGCCGTAACGTCCGTCATGAAGCGGGATGACGTCATACCAGTCACCGCCCAGCTCTACTTGGTCGTTCGCAGGGATGTACCGCGCCGCAAGCTCGAGTCCCGGCACCTCGCACAGGCGCTCCGGCAAGAGGCTGCGCTGCAATGTCTCGACCGCGTCGCGCTGCACCGCCGCGATGTAAGCGCGTTGCGATACAGCTGCGGCCAACAGCAGCGACGTGAACACCACGGTCGCGTTGAAGCTTTGGAGAGTGATCATGCGCTCAACCAGCGACATGCCCTGGAACACACCGACCTCCCGTGCCGCAACGATCGTCGCGACGACCGAGACCACGAGATCCGCACGAGCTGCACCGCGCTGGCCGAAGCGCCACGCGATGACCCCCAGGACCGGAACGATCACGAACCACAACGGCAGATCCGCAGCCATCACAATCCCACATACGACGAACAGGGCACCCGCAGCCGCGATCACCTCCCATGAAGGGTGCCGTTTCCGGTGCTCCGTGTGATGCGCAAGGGACCAAAGAAATGGGGCCACGATCAACACACCCATCGCGTCGCCGGTCCACCACACCGACCACGCCCCCGCGAAGTGATGTCCGGGAATCGCGCCCGACCACAACAGCGCCAGCGTCCCCACCGTCGCGCTGATCGCCATGGCCGCGAGGGCCCCAAGTAACACCAGAGCAGCCGCATCCCGCACGCGCGCGAGATCGATGCGGAACTGAACTGCCTTGAGCAACGCGACCGCGGCCAGCGGTGCGACGGTGTTGCCCACCGCGATCAACAGCGCGGCGGGAACTGTCGGGCCGAGCGGGACGTTTATCGCAACTGCCGCAATCGTGACCGCTGGCCATGTCCGGGAACCCAGCGCCAACAAGGCAACGATCGCGACGCCTGTGGGCGGCCACAACGGAGTGACGCTGTGGCCCACGAGCGACAGCCGAAGGCCGATCTCACCCGCGACGTAGTACGTGAGCGCGACGATCGATACCTGCATCCAATACGGTCGGACGCGCAACCACGCCGCCATCTGCCCGTCAACACCCGCTCGGTCCACGCCGCCCTCCCGCCACCCCCACGGTAGATCATGCCTGCCGCACAACCCGCGCGTCGGCCCCGCAGGTCTCAACGCACCGGATGGGTCAGCGACCCGATCCGCCGTCCGACCCTTCCAGCCAGCCTGAGGGAACAGTTGCTTAGTGGCATCAAGGTTCGATTGCGGATGCTTTGTCCCTGCACACGGAACCGGGACGCGAGGCTTCCGTGCTTCTGCGGCCCACCTCCGGCGACTGACGACTTGAGCCGACCGAGGAGACAGCTCCACAGTCGGCAGATGTTGACGCGTTAGAACTCTGAAACGTAGGAGTCATGAGTTCGAACGACGTTCCGTACTGTCGCCTGTTCCACCGGCTTCGGCCCTCTCCATGATGTCGGCGAAGACATCGGACTTCGCTTCGGCGTAGTCGTTGCTCGACTCCCATTGACGGGATGCGAGCTCGCGCTTGAGTGACTCGTACCGAGCGCGGTCGTCCTCGTCATGGCGCAGCCAATCACGGAAGAGCAGCAGTCGGCGTTCCTCCTCGCTGTCCGCCCGCCACAGGTGCACGTGCACATCACGCGCCGGTGTGCGGAACAGTCGATGTTCGGACTCGATCACCCGCAACACGTAACCCGCAGCCGTCAGCGTGGGAACGAACGCAGCATCGTCATCGGGATCGTCGATCGTGACCATGATGTCGACCACAGGCTTCGCCGCCAGCCCCGGCACCGACGTGGAACCCACGTGCTCGATCCGACGAGCAACCGGCCCCAACGTGTTCGCGATTCGAGCCCGCTCGACCTCGAACCGCTCCGGCCACGACGGGTCGTAGTCGACGATGCGAACCGTCGCACCATCGACCTCACCGAACACCGTAAGTCCGCTCACAGGCCCTGGCGGACGACCCCATCCACCGCCGCCCGGTGTCAGCATCCGCAGCTCATCGCCCGCCGCCATCCGGATCGTGCACTTGTCCGGCAGACGCGTCGCTCGCGACTCGTCACTACCCGGCAACAGCCAGTTCTCGCCAACAGCACCTGGCTCGCCGCCCGCCAGCCCCCATGGCTGCGACACACGCCGTTCGGTGATCAGCGACACCGTTACGTCCTCGAGCATTTGAAGGTCACGCTCGATGCCCTCGCCACCCGACGCGACGCCAGCGCCGCCACTGCCGCGACGCAACCGATAGCGCAACACCCGCATCGGATACGCACGCTCCAACGCCTCGATGGGCGTGTTCCTTGTATTGGTCATCGCGGTGTGGACGCCCGACATTCCAGACCGCCCGGGGCGGCCGCCTTGACCACCGCCGACTGTCTCGTAGTACACCCAGTTCCCGCTGGCGCCGCCGATGAGGACGTTGTTCATCGTCCCCTGGGATGCGGCCCCGACCCGATGGGGCGCTGCCCGCGCAAGCGCGCGTAGACACACGTCCGCGACGCGCTGGCTCACCTCGACGTTGCCGGCGCCGACGGCGACGGGAGGTTGCGCGGCGACAATCGTGCCCGGCGGCGCCACGACGTGCAGCGGGCGCAGCGCCCCACCACTCGCAGGAATGGTGGGATCCGTCACTGATCGCAACGCGAACGACACCGCTGATGTCGTCACGGCGCCGACCGCGTTGACGTTGCCCCGCCGTTGAGGGTCCGTGCCGGTGAAGTCGAACGTGATGTCGTCGCCGTCGATCGTCACGCGCACCTCGATCCTCGCCGGCGGCTGTTCCGGGCCAGTCGAGTCGAGTACGTCGCTAGCCGTCCACGTACCGTCGGGCATGTCGCGGAGGGCCGCGCGCATGCGCCGTTCGGCGTACTCGAGTACCTCGGCGCATGGCGCGTCAGCCGCGATGATCGACGCCAGACGCAGGGACCCGACGGCGTTTGCGCCGACCTGGGCGTCGAGATCCCCGGCGCGCTCGACGGGCGTGCGCGAGTTGGCGAAGAGGATCGTGCGGACTTCATCGGTGAGCAGCATGGGCGGGAGCCGTAGTCCCTCCTGCTGGATCTCGGTAGCGTCTGCCGGGATCGAACCCGGCGCGGCACCTCCGACATCGGCGTGATGAGCACGGTTGGCCACCCAACCAGCGAGATGCCCATCGACATGGACCGGCGCGACCAACGTGATGTCGTTGAGGTGGGTTCCGCCGGCGAACGGATCGTTGAGGATCACCTGCTGTCCAGGTGAGATCCCGTCGCCGAACCGGTCGATGGCAGCGCTCACCGATGCTGGCATCGAGCCGAGGTGAACAGGAATGTGCTCCGCTTGGACGAGCAACTCTCCATCCGCAGTGAACAATGCGGCGGAGCAGTCCGCCCGTTCCTTGATGTTCGGACTGAACGCAGCGCGCCGGAGTACTGCGCCCATCTCGTCGGCGACGCCCTCGAGGCGGTACACGAGCACCTGAAGCGCGGCGGGATCGAGCGCCGTCATCGTTCGATCACAAAAGAGCCGGCCGAGCCGACGCGTGCCGCCCAGCCCGGCGCCACCCAGATCGTGCAGTCCGGTTCCGCGATGACCGCCGGGCCCTCCACAGGCCTGCGCGTAAAGGGTGGCGGCCCCAGGGAGTCGACCGACATGGGCGAGTCGATGCGAGCTCGCGCTCGAAGCGCGACAACTTCGACCGGCGCGTCCCGATGCGCATACCCGTTGCGACGCCCGTGCTCGTCATGGAAGTCGTCGACACACGCCACCGTGAGCTCATGACTCTGTCCGGCGTAGCGAACATCGACGAACGTGGACGACGCAGCTTCGGGACCAACCAGGTCGCGTACTTCAGCCGCGAGAGCTTCCAACGCGAGTTCGATGCCGTCGGACGCCGCCGGCGCCGGCCACGAGCGCACCAGTTCACGCTGCAAGGGCGCGCCGAGGAGTCCTACAGCAGACAGCACACCGGCGCGGGCCGGGACGATGACAGTTGTGACGCCGAGCGCGTCAGCGAGCGCGCAGGCATGCAACGGGCCGGCGCCGCCGAACGCGACGAGCGCACACGTACGCGGGTCGACACCTCGAGCGACGGTCACGCTGCGAACGGCCTGCTCCATGGCGGCGTTGACCACGGCAACGACGCCTTCAGGATCGACACCGCCGCGGGCGAGGGCGGACGCCGAGGCATCGACGTTCAGAACACCGAGCCCGGGAAAGGGATGATCCGCGGGGATGCGCCCGAGTACGAGGTCGGCGTCGGTAACGGTCGGTACGTCGCCGCCCCGTCCGTAGCAAGCGGGGCCAGGCACCGCGCCCGCGCTCTCGGGGCCGACTGCGAGCGCTCCGCCTGGGTCGATGCGTGCGATCGAGCCTCCACCCGCGCCGATGGTCTGGACGTCGAGCGACGGCAGCCGGATCGGAAAGCCCGCGACGAGCCGGCCGGGCGCAGGCTCCGGCACCGCGCCCCGCACGAGACAGACGTCCGTCGACGTGCCACCCATGTCGAACGTGATCGCGTCAGCAAACCCGTCCGCCCGCGCCGCGGCCGCCCCGGCGAGCACGCCACCGGCGGGACCGGACAACAACAAGGCTGCAGGAACGTCGGCCGCATCGGCGATCGGTACGAGCCCGCCTGCCGAGGTGAGCACGAACACAGCGTCGGCGAGACCGGAAAGGCGCGACAGGTAGTCGCGACACGGGCGGCGCAGATACGCGTTGACGACGGTCGTCAACGTTCGCTCGTACTCGCGGAACTCAGGTGACACATCGCTCGACGCAGTGACGTCGTACCCCGCGGCGGCCAGAGCCGTTCCAACTGTCGCCTCGTGCTCGGCGGAGAGATCGCTGTGCAGCAGGCAGACGGCGACCACTTCGACCTCGTCGGGCAGCGGCACCAATCCCGTGAGATCGACGGGCTCGATCTCGTCACCGTCCGGCCCCAGGCGGCCACGGACCTCGAAGCGGTGGCGGCGTTCGACGAGCGGCCGCGGACGATCGGCGAACGGGTCGTACAGCGAAGGACGGTCCTGGCGCGCGATCTCGATGACATCGGCAAAGCCTTCGTTCGTGACGAGCGCAACCGTCGCGCCCTTTCGCTCGAGCAACGCGTTCGTGGCCACGGTCGTCCCGTGGGCCAGCACTGCCGGCTTCATCGACCGCCCGCGATCGCCAAGTGCATCGACAGCTTGTCGAACCGCGACAGCAGGATCGGCCGGCGTCGCGAGCACCTTCACTATGCGTCCGTCCTCGTCGACTGCGTCGGTGAAGGTTCCTCCCGTGTCGACACCGACCCTCACGCGCGGAACCTACCGTGCGTCAGAGCGGAGGTCGCCGGTGCGGCCCGTCTGCGTCAGCGAGGCTTCCACTGCGAGTCGGTCGACGAGGTCGTTCATCGCGTCGTCACCGTGACCCTTGACCCAGCGAAACGTGACGTCCCCGCGCCCCACCACGAGCTCGACGAGAGGCTCCCACAGATCGCGGTTGGCGACAGGCTTGCGTTGGCTGTTGACCCACCCGCGCTTCTGCCACTTCACGTACCACTTGTCACGGAAGCAGTTCACGACATACGTAGAGTCACTCACGACCTCGATCGGGCCCGGCGAGACACTCAACGTGGTGACCGCCTCCAGGACGGCGGTGATCTCCATGCGCTGGTTGGTCGTGTGCGGGTCGGCCCCGCTGGCATACGGCCCGTCGGGCACGGCCCACGCCCATCCCCCGGGCCCGGGGTTCCCGCTGCAGGCGCCGTCGGTGTACACGATTCGCACGGAGGGAGAGCATTACCGCATCGCGGGCGAGAGAATGAACCCATGATCATCGACGGGTTCGTCCATCAGCTTCCGGACGTCGATCCGGAGGAGACGCAGGAGTGGCTCGACTCGTTGACGGCGATCGTCGAGTCACAAGGGAAGACCCGTGCTCGGTTCCTGATGTCGAAGCTCCTCGAGCGAGCGCGCGAGCTGCAGGTCGGCCATCCCGCCACGGTCAGCACGCCGTACGTCAACACCATCCCGCCCGAACAAGAGCCATGGTTCCCAGGCGACGAGTACATCGAGCGCCGGATCCGCGCCTACATCCGTTGGAACGCAGCGGTGATGGTGGTGAAGGCCAACAAACATGCCGAGGGCATCGGCGGCCACCTCTCGACCTATGCCTCGTCGGCCTCGCTCTACGAGGTCGGGTTCAACTGGTTCTTCCGCGGGAAGGACGATGGGCTCGCCGGCGACCACTTGTACATCCAGGGCCACGCGACACCGGGGATCTATGCGCGTGCGTTTCTCGAAGGACGGCTGACAGAGGAACAGCTCGACAACTTCCGCCGCGAGATCGGCGGCAACGGACTGTCGTCGTATCCGCACCCGCGCCTCATGCCCGACTTCTGGGAGTTCCCCACGGTGTCGATGGGGCTCGGTCCGATCAACTCGATCTACCAAGCGCGGTTCAACAAGTACCTCCACAACCGGCGCATCGATGACACATCGGGCTCGAAGGTGTGGTGCTTCCTCGGCGATGGCGAGTGCGACGAGCCGGAAACCTTGGGATCGATCTCGCTAGGTGCTCGTGAACAGCTCGACAATCTCATCTGGGTCGTGAACTGCAACCTGCAACGCCTCGACGGTCCCGTGCGTGGCAACGGCAAGATCATCCAAGAGCTCGAGGCGATGTTCAGAGGTGCGGGCTGGAACGTCATCAAGGTCGTGTGGGGTGCGAAGTGGGACGAGCTGCTCATCGCGCGACGTCGACGGTGTGTTGCTCCACAAGATGAACAGCACGGTCGACGGCGAGTTCCAGCGGTACGCGGTCGAGTCCGGTGCATACATCCGTGAACACTTCTTCGGACCAGACCCACGTTTGCGCAAGCTCGTCGAGCATCTGTCCGACGAAGACCTGCGCTGGCTGCCGCGAGGCGGTCACGACTACCGGAAGCTGTATGCGGCATACAAGGCAGCTACCGAACAAGAAGGCGCGCCGACGGTCATCCTCGCCAAGACCGTCAAAGGTTGGACGCTCGGCTCTGAGGTCGAGGGTCGCAATGCGACGCATCAAATCAAGAAGATGACCAATGACCAGCTGATGGCCTTGCGCGAGCGGCTCTACTTACACGACCAGATTCCCGAGGAATCACTCGCGCCGGGGAAGGAGCCTCCGTACTACCGGCCGCCGGAAGACTCGGACGAATATCGCTACATGATGGACCGCCGCAAAGCACTGGACGGTGCCGTCCCTCGCCGGGTCGTCACCATCAAGCGCACCCTCGAACTGCCCAAGGCCGATGTGTTCTCCGAGTTCGACAATGGGTCGGGCAAGCAAGCAGTCTCGACGACGATGGCGTTCACACGTGTCTGTTGCGAAACCTTGCCCGCGACAGGAAGTTCGGCCCGCGGGTAGTGCCGATCATCCCGGATGAAGCGCGCACGTTCGGCATGGACGCACTATTCCGTGAGTTCAAGATCTACGCGTCGCAAGGACAGAAATACGACCCCGTCGACGCGCAGTTGCTGCTGTCGTACGCGGAGTCGAAGGACGGACAGATCCTCGAGGAAGGGATCACCGAAGCGGGTTCCGCGGCGAGCTTCACCGCCGCCGGTACGGCCTACGCCACACGTGGTGTGCCGATGGTGCCCTTCTTCATCTTCTATTCGATGTTCGGATTCCAGCGCGTCGGCGATCTGCTGTGGGCCGCAGCCGACAGTCGCACCCGCGGCTTCCTCCTCGGGGCGACGGCTGGACGCACGACGCTGCTCGGAGAGGGACTGCAGCACCAGGACGGTCACAGCCATTTGCTCGCTTCGGTCGTGCCGTCATGTGAGGCGTACGACCCGGCGTTCGCGTACGAGATGGCAGCGATCATTCGGCACGGGATCGACCGCATGTACGGCCCCAACGCGCTGTCGCCGGGCAACGCAGTCTTCTACTACCTCACGCTCTACAACGAGAACTACGTGCAGCCGCCGAAGCCCGACGCCAAGGACATCGACGACCAGATCGTCCGCGGCCTGTACAAGTGGGCGGACGCGCCAAAGGGGCCGAAGCGGCAGGCGACGATCTTGTTCTCCGGGTCCGCGCAAGGCGCCGCCCGCCAGGCGCAAGCCGATCTCGCGGAGCACTTCGACGTGGGCGCCGAACTGTGGTCGGTGACGTCGTACAAGAAGCTGCGGGAGGACGCGATGTCGGCCGAACGCTGGAACCGGCTGCATCCTGGCGACAAGCTTCAAACGCCGTACGTGACGACGAGGCTTGTGTCGACGAAGGGTCCGATTGTCGCCGTCACTGATTACATGAAGGCGGTACCGGACCAGATCGCGAAGTGGATCCCCGACGATCGGCGGTTCCTCACCCTAGGTACCGACGGCTTTGGCCGAAGTGACACGCGCGACGCGCTCCGCCGCTTCTTCGAGACCGATGCCGGCCACATTGCCGTCGCGGCCCTCGCTGGGCTTGCAGAGAACGGCGAGGTCACATCCGACGACGTCGAGAAGGCAATCGCCCACTATCAGATCGACTCCGAAGCGCCCGAACCCCGCGAGTCGTAGCACGGCCGCGACCTTCCTCGGCGTTCTGGCGTCAACCACTCCGTCCGTTGCTGCCCGCGCCGAAGCGCCGATCGGTGCGCGGTCTGTTCTGGGCTGGCGGCGCAGTACAACCCGGCGTCTAAACGACGACCGCTGCCGACCGGAACGGCTCCGGGCCGGATGCTTCGCCCAGACCACGGACGTGACTGCCGTTGCTACTGGCGCACGACGCCGACTTCGTCGGCTATGTCAGCGTGAATACCGTGCCGCCGCTCGTGAGGTCACCCCTGACGCGGAGCTCGAGCCCGGTCGCAGCGGCCGGTACCTCGTACACCATCGTGCCTCGGCGCTGATCGTTCGGTGGCACGTACCCGTCGATGGGAGTGAGACCGGGGACGAAACTCTGGGTGTATTTCAGACCGGTGTTGTCGGTCACTTCGAACGACGCAATCGATGAAACTGGCTGCTGTTCATCAGAAATTGTTCTTCATCGTCACGTCGACCGCCACGTACCGGCTTCCAGCGGCAGGCTGCACGAACTGGTTGGATGACGGGTACGGGTCCGTGACCGCGTTCAACGTGACGTCAAAGTCGCCGGTCTTCCCCGTCTGACCGACCGTGAGTGTCTCCTGACCGCCACCCGTCTGACCACCGGCAGCGGACGACGGCTGACCGCCAGCGGCCTGCTGGGTGGTCGGGGTGGTGTTGGTCGAGGTCGTCTCGTCGTCGCTGCCCCCGCCGCTAGCAATCACGATGACGATTATCAGGACGATCACGACGATGGCCCAGAACCACCACTTCTTGTAGACGGGCTTCTTCGGCTTGCCGGGTGCTTGATAGGGAGCACGGGGAGGCGCGGCGACCCCCGGTGGTGGGTACGACCCCGGCGGTGGCGGTGGCGGTGGCGGCGGTGGAGGTCCACCGGCCTGGTCGGTCGGTCCTTCGGGTTGTGTCATCGCTTCCTTCTTCCGCTCGCGCGTGCCTCAACAATGCGAATTGCACCGGACACCGGGCACGGGTGGTGGACGCTCGCGGGTGCGCGAAGCGGAAGCAACGAAGCGACACTCGGGCCGCTAGGTCACAGAGCCACGCCGGAGCTCCAGCTGCCTCGTCTCCTACGAAGTCGTGTTGGCTGGAACGTTCGGCTCTGCGGGCCCGGCGTCCCGTTGCCTTCAGGTCTCGGACCCAATCTTGTCTTCACGACGGTACGCTCCGGGGCTTCGCCCCGAACCACCCCGACAGGGTGAAATCGGCAATTTGACTGCAACGACTCCTGACCAAGGGCTACAGACGCCCATACCGCCGCTCAGCCCCTGCCCGCCCTCCATCAACCGCGGGCATGTTGGCCGTTTGCAAGGTCTGCGCCGTGGTTGACGCGAGAACGGTTTTGAGTAGTAGCTCAGGACCGGTCGAGGATCTCGGCGGCTGCGCGCTCGCCGGAGCGGACCGCGCCGTCGATCGCGCCGTGTGACGTCGTCGAGGTCTCCGTGCCGGCCCAGTGGACGCGTCCGAACGGCTGATTCAGCAGCGGCCCGTAGCGGGTGAGGAAGCCGGGTGGAAGGTGTGCCATGGAACAGCCGCGCGTCCAGGGCTCCTTCCACCACGACGTCTCGATGTAGTCGGATGGAAAGGCAGCTCGCGGGCCGAATCTCGTGGTGAGCGCGTCGAGCACCGTCTTGCGGCGCTCGTCAGGACCGAGCTCGTCCACGCGCTGCCGCGACCGGCCCGAACGTGAACGACCCCATCACACCAGGACGGCCCGCCGCCGGCGACGCGTCGAGCGTGACCTCCGACGCTGTTCCCGGCTCCGCGGACTGCCCGCTGAACCCGTCGTACCGCCAGAACGGCTCGTCGTACACGACCAGCGTCTTCGTCTCCGGTCCCGCGAGGTCGTTGCGGTAGAGCGTCGCGTGGTCGTCTGGAAGCACAGGATCGAACTCGATGTCGAGCACCAGCGCCGGCGGGATGGTGACGATCGCGTGACGAGGCGGCGACCGAGACATTCGCGGCTGTCGACGACGACGCGGTCAGCGCGTTGTGCGAGCGATCGGACCGGGGCCTCGAGACGCACGGCCTCGCCCAACTCGTCGGCGACTCGCTGCGCGATGGCGCCTGCGCCGCCGTCGACCATGTTCTCCTGCGCTCCGTTCTCGATCGAGAAGAGCGTGTTGATGCTGCCGTGACCACGTACGAGGAACAGCAAATGGAGCAGCGACGTCTCGGAGAGATCGCCGGTCATCAGTCCACGAACGGCCATCTCGAACAGATCTTGCGCGATCTGCGTGCGGACACCCGACCGTTCGAGCCACCACGCAACCGAACGCGAATCCCAGTCGTCTGCGCGTCTCGCTGACCAGGGTGCATCGACGGGAAGCTGGCGAGCCATCCGGTTCAACCTCGCCTGCGCGAGTGTGAGTGTGATGATGCCAAGCGGACTGATCTTCGGAATCAGTCCCGTATAGCGACGGGCGCGGCCATGGTCGATGAGGAGATGCGCGCCTTTGACCCACGTCTTGTACGTGGAGACGCCGACCTCGCTGGCAAGACCGAAGATCCGATCGTGATTCGGTCCCAACCACGCGCCGCCGCGGTCGACAGGTGTGCCATCGGGAAGCGGATGCGTCCAGATGCGTCCTCCGACACGGTCGCGTGCTTCGAGCACGACGACCGACTTTCCCCCTTGCGTCAAGCGACGTGCTGCGGTGAGACCGGCGTAGCCCGCCCCGATGACACAAACGTCGGCATCGATCCGCTCGGGCACCGGGCTCGCACCGTAGCCGTCCGCAGCGCATCGATCGCGTCCGCGTCGTCGAACCACGAACCGACGCGGACGCCGTCCGGGCGTGCGAGTAGCGCGCCCGGTCCGCGCACGCCGAGCGCACGCGCCGTGAAGCGATCGAGCAGGCGGACGTCGATCGGTATGCCCGCGTCGAGCTCGGCCGCGGCGTGTTGCCAGGCGGTGCCCGCGACCGTGAACAGCGTGAGCCCGCGGCCGAGCACGTCGAGCGACGACGTCCGACCATGTGTGCGAGGCAGCCAGACGTGGGCAAGCCGTCCCCCGAGGTCGACGTGCACTTCGTCAGTGGCGGGGCGACGGCTGCCCTGCGGGTCCATCGATCGTTCCAAGTTGTGCTCGGCCGGCGGGCGCCGTTCCGCTTCGTACGTGTCGAGCAGCGCGGTGTTCGACCAGCCCAGCAATACCCATGCAAGCTTCCAGCCGAGGTCGTAGCCGTCCGCGATGGCGAGATTCATCCCGGTGCCACCACGCGGTGTGATTCGGTGCGCGGCATCGCCGATGAGGAACGCACTGTCCTCGCGGAACCGTTCAGCCATGAACGCACCGAACGTGACTCCGCCCACATTCGCAATGCCTGGCTCCACACTCGAATCGCCGATCGCAAGGCGGATCAGACGGGAGAGCCGGTCGACCGTGTAGTTCCCAACCTTCTCGCTGTCTGGGTCCCATTCCACCGCGTAGATCCACCGGTCGCCGCCCGCCGGTAGGAGGGTGCCTGCGGCCTCGGGGTGGGTGATGCCATAGATGCCGTAGCGGTGCTCGCCTCCGATGTGCCAGATCGGCGCGTGGAACAGGACCGAGACGCTCTCGTGGAGGTGATCGACGCCGTGCTGCTCGATGCCGAGCATTCCACGCACCGGGCCGTGCACACCGTCGGCGGCGACGAGGTAGCGCGCATGAACGCGGCGAAGCGTGTTGCTCGCGACATCGCGAAGGGTTGCTCGCACACTGTTTCCGCTGTTCTCGAGCGCGACCAGTTCGACACCGACCTCGACGCGCGGATCGGGCATCGCCCGTAGACGCTCGAGCAACACGCGCTCGAAATGGTCCTGCGGCACACACGCAGGAGCGGTCGGGCTCAGGAGCGCGCTCTCGGTCTTCGAAGGAACGCCGACGCCATACCCGGTACCGGTGCCCGCGTCGGCGAGCGTCGTGCAGACCCAGAGAAGCCACTCGACATCCTCTGCGCCCGCGAGTACCGCGTCCGTGAGACCCCACGATCGAACCAGTTCCATCGTCTGCAGGCCGGTCACGGTCGCCCTGGGCAGCATCGGCGGCGCCGCTCGACGTTCCACCACGAGGTCGCAGATCCAGACGCGCGTGAGCATCTGCGCGGCGGCCTGCGCGCCGGAATGCAGATGTACGTTCAGGACCGCGACGTCTATCGAGTGCTGTTCTCGATGTCGCAACTCGACCCTCACGCAGACGAAGGAACCATCGGGAGGAAGGAGGAGAATCGATCGGGTGGCATGACCCATCTCGCGCAACGACTCGCAGACCAAGACCTTCTTCGTCCCGACGTGACCGTTGCGCAGGCGGCTGACATGCTCTGGGTGCTCGCGAGCTTCGAGACCTTCGACCTGCTCTACACAGGTCGCACCCTCGACATCGACCATGTCGTCGAGCTCTTGATCACGATGGCGGAACGAACGTTGTTGCGCGAAGACGAGGCGAATTCCACTATTGGTGGCTCGAGGTGAGCTGACCATGAAGTTCGATCACATCGGGATCCCCACAGAAGCGAGCTTCCAAGGCGAGATCCCACTGCCTCACCTCAAGATGACCGTCAGCGATCATCAGAACAACCCGTTCGGCATCCAATGGCAGCGCTACTGGGAGGACGCGCCGTATCCCGAGCTTGTGAAGACCGTGTCGCACGTCGCGTTCGAAGTGGATGATCTCGAGGCAGCACTCGAAGGCAGGCGAGTGATCATCGAACCGAACAGTCCAAGTGATGGGGTCGTGGTGGCGTTCATCGAAGTGAACGGTGCACCAGTCGAGCTCATGCAGATCGAACACGAGATGCGGCCCGATCTCTGAAGAAAGTGGCGCCCCCGGGTTGACGGGGCGTGATGATGCTGTCTAGAATCGAACACATGTTCGAGCGGGTGGAGCGAGCGGTCGCCGAATTGGGCGCAGCGGTAGCTGAACTCGACGCTGACGCGATTCCCGCTCACTCCGTGATGCGCATTTTCGAACTGTTCGATCACGCGGAACGTCACGCCGCGTCCGGCAAAACGTTGCTGGGCCGCCGCGTGGACGAAGTGCAGCAGTGGAAGCGGGCCGGGTACGCGTCGGCGGCCGAATACGTGGCGGCCAAGTCGGGCTCGTCGGTGGCGGCGGCTCGCGACGTGCTGCTGACGTCGTCGAAGTTGAGCGGCTTGCCAGTGGTCGAGGACGCGCTGCGCACCGGGAAGCTGTCTGGATCGCAGGCCGTGGCGATCACCGACGCGGCGGCGATGGCGCCAGGAGCGCAATCGCGGTTGGTGAACGACGCCCAACGAACGAGCCTGGCCGAGCTCAAGCAGGAGTGCCTGAGAACGAAAGCGGCAGCCGACCGCAACCGGGAAGCGACCCGGGGGCGGATCCACCGCGAGCGGTACCTGCGCTGCTTCACCGATGCCGAAGGGGCTCGCAACATGCACGTGCGCGGTCCGGTCGACCATGTCGCCCGCATCGAGACCGCGCTGCAACCGTTCATCGACCGCGAGTTCGAACAGGCCCGCCGCGAAGACCGCCACGAAGAAAGGGAGGCCTACGCCTTCGACGCCCTCACCGAACTGGTCGCCGCCGGCGGTGGTGCCGAGGCCAGCCGGTCGCGCAGCCTGCGCACCATGACGTTGGTGCGAGTCGACCTGGAAGCGTTGCAACGCGGCGCGGTCGAAAATGACGAGGTGTGCGAGATCCCCGGCGTCGGACCCATCGCCATCTCCGCCGCCCGTGACCTGTTGGGAGAGTCCATCCTCAAACTGGTCATCACGCGCGGCGTCGACGTTGTGAACGTGACACACCTGGGTCGAGGGCCTACGGACGCCCAGAAGATCGCCGTGCTGTTCCGTCAACCGGTCTGCATCGTGGAGGGCTGCAACCGTACCCGCATCGAGTTCGACCACCGCACACCCTGGGCGCAAACCCACTACACCCGCGTCGACGACTTGCAAGGCCCCTGCCATCACCATCATCGCCTGAAGACGGTGTACGGCTGGGAACTGGTCGACGGCACCGTCAAACGACCCATGGTCCCACCCGACGATCCCCGCCACCCCAACAACACGAACATGAACAAGGCGCCGCCGTGACCGGAGCAGAGCAGTGATCTTCACCCAGCATTACCTGGCGTGCTTGTCGCAGGCGTCCTACCTGATCGGCGACGAGACGACAGGGCGCGCCGTTGTGGTCGATCCACGCCGAGATGTGGACGTGTATCTCGACGAGGCAGCGGGCGGGGCGCTCACGATCGAACGCATCATCGAGACGCATGTCCACGCGGACTTCCTGAGCGGGCACCTGGAGCTCGCGGCGCGCACGGGAGCGGTCATCTCCTACGGCGCCGGCGCGGGCGTGGCCTACGCGATCGACGAGCTGCAAGACGGCCAGCGGCTTTCGCTCGGGGAGGTCACGCTCGAGGTGCTGGCGACGCCTGGGCACACGCCGGAGTCGATCTGCATCGTCGTCTACGAGCATCCGGGTGACGTGCCGTACGGCGTGCTCACCGGCGACACGTTGTTCGTCGGCGACGTCGGCCGGCCCGATCTGCTGGCGTCGGCCGGCGCCGACTTGTCGGCTGATGCTTTGGCCCGGCGGCTCTACCACTCGCTGCACGAGAAGCTCCTCGATCTGCCCGATGCAACGGCCGTGTTCCCGGCGCACGGAGCCGGCTCGTCGTGCGGCAAGCACATATCCACGGAGACGAGCTCGACCATCGGTGAACAGCGGCAGACGAACTACGCGCTCCGGTCTCGCGACGAGGACGCGTTCGTGGCGACGGTGACGGAAGGCCAGCCCGCCAAACCGCACTACTTCGAGTACGACGCACGCCGCAACCGTGAGTTGCGTCCGCTGCTCGATGCCGACACGCCGCCGTCGCTGACCCTCACCGACGCGCTCAACCGTCAGCGCGCTGGCGCGCTCCTGCTCGACAGCCGGGAACCGGCCGACTTCGCGTCGGGCCACCTCAAAGGAGCGGTGAACATCGGGCTCCAGGGCCGATTCGCGGAGTCGGTGGGCAACGTCGTCGACCCTGACACCGAGGTAGTGCTCGTCGGCGACCCGTCGGCGGCGGTCGAAGCGAAGGTCCGCCTCGCCCGGGTGGGCTACGACCGCGTCGCCGCCCAGCTCGACGAGCCCGGCAAGGCGCTCGCCAGCGCCGAGCTCGTGGAGCAGAGCTCGCGGCTCACGATCGAGGCGTTGGCCGAGCTGCGGCACTTGGAGGCGGATCTGCAGCTCATCGACATCCGTGACCCGGGCGAGACCGCGGACGGAGTGTTGCCACTCGCCCGAGAAATTCCGCTCGCAGCGCTGACGAACGCGCTTCAGGGCCTCGATCGAGCCCGCCCGGTCGTCGTCTACTGCGCGTCGGGCTACCGGTCACAGACGGCTGCCAGCGTGCTCGTCTCCCGCGGCTTCTCTGACGTGTCGGACGTCATCGGTGGTTACGCGGCCTGGCGCGATGCCGGCCTTACGACGACCAACGTCGCCGAACAGGTCACCGACACGCCACACGTGAGCCCTCGAACCGCGAAGCAACTCGTCGACGACGGCGCCGTGCTCATCGATGTGCGTGAGCCCGACGAATGGCGCGCCGAGCACGCTCCGCAGGCGCGTCTCGTCCCCATGGCACAGGTCAGCGCGCACATCGACGAGCTGCAGCAAGCAAGAAACGTCGTCGTGGTCTGCAGATCGGGTGGCCGTTCTGCGGTCGTGACCGACATGCTCCGCGCCGCGGGTGTCGATGCCACGAACGTCGAAGGCGGCATGCGAGCGTGGAAGGCGGCGTCTCTGCCCGTCGTCGCCGAGGAGGACGAACTCTGACCGCCGATCAGAGGGTTGCTGCCCGCCACGCGTCCACGAGCGCGCCGACCGTCGGAAGGCGCGCTCGGGGCGCTTCCATGGTCGCCGCCTGCACGACACGACGTTGCGAAGCCGAGCACCGGGAACCCTGCTCGGTGTCGAGCAGCTCGGAGATCGTGCGTCCGAGGTGGAACACCGTCGTGCGTTCGTCGATGGTCGAGCCGCGCCGGAACTCCTCCGGGGCCATGTAGCGCCTCGAGCCCGGAAGACGGTCGGCATCGAGCGTGAACGGACCGGCCCGGTACTCGTCGAGATCGACGAGCCGCATCTGATGGGCGCCGAAGTCGTAGAGGAAGCAGCCGTCGTAGAGATCCACGGACACGAAGCCCGCCGCCGCCACCCCCTCGTGGGCGGCAAGGATCGTGTCGATCGCGTCCCGCACGACGTCGACGTCGAGCCGGCGGAATCGTGCGAGCGCCGAGCGGTTGGAGCCGGCAAGGGTCGCGTGATTCAGAACTTCACCAGGGCACCACGGATAGGTGATCGACGTCTCGTCGTGCGTGTCGGTGACGTCGACCGGATGAACGATTGCCGAGTGCCGCACGGAGCGATGAAACGCGATCGCTCGCCGGAGCGACTCGCGGCCCCCTGCCGCCACCGCTGTCTTGACGAAGAGCCTGTGACCATCACGCTCGACGCCGTACGAGATGCAGCCCGAGTCCTGCTGATCGAACAGCGCGAACGCGTCCGACGGAACCGGCGTCGGCATGGGTACCCGCACGCCTGCAATCAGTCGAGCCGCACGGACGTGCGCGTTGTCAGATCGACGTCGTAGACGGCGCCCGTCGGCGACATGCTCGTGACCCGGCGGCCTGGATGGAGCCGATCGTCCTCGCGATAGCGCGTCAGCAGCTCGTGTTCGGCGCCGATGTCACCATCGTCTGCCCGCACCAGAAGCGCAGCGACGTCGTCGACGAGGTCGATGTTCTCGCTCGGAGCCTCTTCGATGCGGTTGGACATGGCTCCCCATTGGTCCCAGAGCAACAGCTCGTCACCGAACCGATGCGAAACCTCGCCGATGACGTACGCGTGGACGAACCACGCTCCGCCGATCCCCCCGAGACTTTGCTCCACGCCGAAGCGTGTGACGTCGAGCGAGCCTGAACGGTGTCCGAGCCACACCCGAGCTGCTGTGAGAAACGGCGTGTCGTCACCGAGAGCCACGTCGGTGGGATCAGCGAGCCGCGGCAAGGGTGCATCGAGCTCAGGGTCGAAGCGCCGCCAGCGTCCGTCGAGCCACGCCTCGACGATGACGTGATCGTGGTGCCATGTCGTCGCCGAGAAGTACGACGCAAAGCCCACGCGGCTGCGTGCGGGCACACCGTGATGGCGGAGCGCCGAGATCGACAGGAGCGTGTGGTCGCGACAGCAACCCTGGACGCGCTCGCCAACCGCTCGCTCCACCGTGAGCGGCGCGTCATGGCGACCCTGGTCGGTTTCGAGGATCGATTCAGCCCAGCGAAGCGACACGTCGTCGCGCGAGCTTTCGGGCAGCTCTTCGGCCTGCGCCCGGTAGTGCGCGACGACGTTGCGCGCCATCGCCGACACCGAAGCGATCGTCGGCGTGATCTCATCGAAGAGCGCTGCCCACGTTCCGGGGTCGGAGCACTGGCTTTGTACCGAGTGGTCGACAACCACCGCTGCGTCAGCGTTCACGCATCGATTCTGCTCTCTATGACGGGAGCGCGTCGTGTTCACGCAGGTCGGTGCTCGGTGCGGGCCGGTGTCGGTGTGACGAAGAGCAAGCGACTCGGAGTTGGGACTTCGGCGCGATGCCACACGCCCGTCGGCACGATCGCACTCTCGCCTGGGCGAACTCGCAGGATACGAGTCGACACGCCGTCGTCGAGCTGGAAGTTGATCTCTCCCTCGAGCACGTACAACAGCTCATCGCCGACCGGGTGGCGTTCCCACCAGGTCCACGATTCGTCGTAGTCGAACACCGAGAGGACCCGGCCCTCTGCGAGCTCGGGCCGCCCGGAGAGATGCGACCAGTACGAGTCGTCGACGCGGAGGAGACCGAGTTCCAGTTCCGGTGACAGATGCACGATCACCTGTCGCCCGAGTCGGATTGGTTGTGCCAGTGCTGTGCTTTCAGTCATGTGACGATCGTCCGGCGCGCTCGTCTGTTGCGGAAGTCCCCAATCTCTTTGACCGAGCCATAGCCTTTGCCTATGGCGCCAGAAACAGCTGACATGACTGTGTTTCTTGCGGTGGTTCGGCAGGGAAGCTTCAGCCGCGCAGCGAGTTCACTGCTCGTATCCCAACCGTCGGTCAGCGAACGCGTCGTGCGATTGGAGCGCGCTGTTGGCATGAGGCTGTTCGAGCGCGGTGCCCGCGGCACCTCCCTCACACCTGCGGGCTCGCGGTTCCTGCCGTATGCAGAACGAGTCCTTGATCTGCTCGACGAAGCAACCCGCGAGGTGCATGCCGTCGAGCGCGCACGTCCGCTGCGCATCGGCGTGCACACGACGTTTGCGCATCGCGCCGTGCCGCTCGTCCTCGACGCCATCGGTCAGCCTCCGCCGAAGCTCACGGTTCGTGACGCGCACTCCGACCAGGTCATCGCGATGCTGCTCGACGGGGTGATCGACGTCGGATTCGTGCTCCCAGGAGCACGTCCGCCACAACTTCGGTTCGTTCGACTGCCCGCAGACCCGGTCGTGCCCGTGTGCTCCCCCTACCACGACTTGGCCGGCGCACATCGACTCACGCTCGCGGCGCTCCAGGATCGGGCGATCGCGCTGAACCGCTGGGGTGCCGGCGCCGAACTGTTCACGGATCAACTGCTGGCTGCCGGGGTGGCCGAGGACCAGATCACCGAATGCTCCGACGGAGTCACGGTGCTGCGACTCGCCGCGATCACGGCTACGTCGCGCTCGTGTCCCGATCACTCGTCAGCGATGCGATCGATGCCGGTGACCTCGTGCGTGTGCCGCTTCGCCCGGCGCCGCGCTGGAGCGTTCCGTTGGCGCTCGCGTACCGGGCCGGTGATCATCGGGAGCCGGCGATCGCCGCCTTGCGCCGCGCCGCTGTCCACGGTCGTCTGAGCGACGACCGCATGCGCCAGGTGTGCACCGCGCTCGAAGTTGCGGTGGACTGTCGCCGATGAACGCGAAGATCCCAGTCACCGGCAACGCCGAAGCCGACAAGCTCCTCGAGGACGAGCCGCTGGCGCTTCTTCTCGGGATGTTGCTCGACCAGCAGGTGCCAATGGAGTGGGCGTTCACAGGGCCGTACACGTTGCAGCAACGGCTCGGGAAGCTGGACGCGGCTCAGATCGCGGCGATGGATTCCGACGAGTTCCTCGCCGTGGCGAAGGGGCCGCCCGCGATCCATCGTTTCCCCGGTTCGATGGGAAAGCGAGTGCAAGCGCTCGCACAAGCCATCGTCGACGACTTCGACGGCGACGCGGGAGCCGTCTGGCGCGACGTCGAGACCGGTGACGAGCTCCACCGACGACTGATCGCGCTGCCGGGCTACGGCGAGGAGAAGACGCGGATCTTCATCGCCCTCCTGGCGAAGCGTTTCGGCGTGCGACCGAAGGGATGGGAGGAAGCCGCCGGACCGTTCAGCGACGACACGCCGCGGTCAGTCGCGGACATCGACTCACCCGAGACGCTCGCTCGTGTCCGTCAGTGGAAGCAAGCACGGAAGGCCGCCGGCAAGACGAAAACCGATTGATTCGTGCTGTGGGCAGCCCACCGGTATCCGCGACCCGACGAGTGCGCTGCGGTAGACCGGAATCCGATGACAGTCAGCACCGAGGTGAAGACACTCGTCGGATCCGAGGTCGCGGTGGAGACCACGACAGGAACGGTGCAAGGCAGGTTGCTGTCGTGCACGACCCGTAGCTTGTGGCTCGTAGCGGGTGAAGACGACGTCGTGGTCCCCATGACGATCGTGCATTCGGTGCACCTGCCGGTGCCGCTCCTCTGAGCCGCGAGTCGCTACGCGGACTGCGGTAGCCAGGCCGCAGTCGCAACAAGGAGCTCGTCTGTCATCGCCTCGATGTCGCGGAGATCGGCGCGGCTGCAGAGCGGATCCAGCGCCATCGCCGCGCACGCAGCATCACGGTCACCGGTGAGTGCAGCTTCGACGGTGAGCTCCTGGACCTCGACATGACGCCGGATCCAGGCCGCACAAACAGCGGGCGGGACAACCTCGTCGCGACCACGAATTCCGTCCTCATCGATCGTGCACATGGTCTCGACCACTACGTCGGACGGGAGATAGGGAGCTTGTCCGGCGTTCGGGATGTTCACAGGCAGCTCACGACGAGTTCCGGTGACGAGCGAATCGACGAGCGGCGCGACCATCTCACCCGATGCCCACGTCGGCGCATCTTTGCCGTCGTCGACGACGTCGAGGAGAGAACGGCGGTAGCCGGCTTCATCGCGTTCCCGGTCGGCGATCGACGTGAGGTGGATACCCCAGGAGTTGCCCCAGTCCGACTCGGGCGTGAGCGCCCATGGAAAGAACTCCGCCACGTGCCGGTCGCCGGCGCCGGGCAGTGCTCCGTAGCGCTCGAGCAGGGCGAGCTTCAGCGCGTGCTCGTCGCCGAACCACTTGGTCTCCGGACGCTCGGACAACGCGCTTCGCAGGACCTCGAATCCGTCGTCGCCGCGTATCGACAGTTCGGTGATCCACGGCAGGTGGTTGACACCGGTGATGGCGAAGCCGACATCGTCCGCTTGCACATCGCACGCAATCGCGATGTACCAACTCATGATCACGACCTCGTGACACAAGCCGACGACTCGAATCGGGGTCTCGCGTGCCACTGCGCGGGTCAGGCATGTCATCGGATTCGTCAGGTTCAACATCCACGCGCCAGGACAGAGTCGTTCCATGTCGCGCGCGATGTCGACCAGCACCGGGATGTTCCGAAGTGCCCGCGAAATCCCTCCCGGACCAACGGTGTCACCCACGGACTGACGGATCCCGTAGCGGGCCGGTATCTCGAGATCGTGTGCCATCGAGGCGAAGCCGCCGGTCGAGATGGTGACGACGACGAAGTCGGCGTCGCGAAGGGCAACGGCGCGATCGGCGGTGGTCTCGATCGTGGCCTTCGAGCCGACTTTGTCCGCCACGATCCGCGCATACCGATACATCGGTTCCAACGCCGCACCGTCGATGTCGTGGATGACGATCTGCGCGTCCGTCAGAGACGGCGTCGTCAGGATGTCGGTGACCAACTTCGGTCCCCATTGCCGGCTTCCACCGCCCACGATCACGATGCGCATCGTCCTCGCCCCGTCGTCACAGTACGTCCGGCTCACGATACGTGGCGCTCTCGGTCGAGCCAGCCGAGCAGCACGGCGACCGCCCGGGGGTCGTCGCGCAACTGGTGACTCGCGCCGGCGAGGATCCGCATCTCGGCGGAGCCGTGCGCGTCGGCGATGACGCGCGCATCGAAGTCGGGAACGAGGTCGTCGTCGGTGCCGTGCACGATGAGCAGTGACCGCGGCGCGTACTCCGCGACGCACTGCAGCGGCCGGATGGCCCGCAGGTCGTGGACCCAGGCGTCGAACGACGCGGGATAGCGCGGGTCGTTGACGAGGCCCACCTCGCGGCGCATGGTCGAGCAGCCGGCGGGGCTGCCCGCCCCAGTCGTCGAAGTCCGCGGGCGCGCCGAGGACGGCGACGCCCCGCACTCGCCTGTCCCCGGCGCCGGCGCACAAGCAGAGCGCTCCACCCGTGCCGAAGCCCGCCGCCCACACGCCGGTGATGCCGGGGAGCCCGGCGACGTGGTCGATCGCGGCTCGTATGTCGGTGAGCCAGCCGCCGAGGGAGAACTGTCCTTGGGACTCGCCTGCGCCGCGGCACGTGAAGGACAGCGCGACCCACCCGAGCTCGTTGGCGATCCGGTCGGCGAGCTGCGGATGCGTGAAGGCCGTCGACGGCGCGCCGCCCTCGCCGGCGCGGAAGCTGTGGCAGAGCACCAGCGCCGGCACACCGGTCTGGTGCCGTGGCGGTGTCGCGAGGTGCCCCGAGAGCTCGAGCGTGCCCGACGTGAAGCGGTAGCTGCCGGCCATTCGGCAGCGTCAGTCCTGCGCCGCGCGTACGCCGTCACAGCGGTCGCAGCGGTGATACCCCCGGTTGCGGGCCTCGGCGAGCGTGTCGGGCCCGAAGCACAGATAGGTCTCCGCCCTGAGGAGCTCGTCGATCACGTCGGACGCGGTACAGGCGTCCACGTCGTGCGCCACCTGATCTCGCTTGTCGCCGAGCCACTGGTGGTTCTCGAACCTGGTCGGGCGGTCCATCGCCGCCGAACCTAGTGAAAACGCGGGACGGGGAGCCGCATGGGCTCCCCGTCACCAAGAGAGTGCTGGAACAGGCCGACGGACGCTCGTTGTCGAGTGGGACAAGTTCTCGACCGTCTCGCCGACGGTGGCTGGTTGAGATTCGCCGGTGGTCCAGCGGCCGCGCTAGCGGCCAGCCACCTCCGAAGTCCCGCAACATTCACCGTTCAGCTGGACCACCTCCTTTCTTCGGTCCCACAAGTCAATCACACCCGACCCATGAATTGGCACGCCCGATTCGAGGTTCTGGCAGGAATCGAGGGAATTTCGTCATTGCCGCCAGGTGGTTCGGAGCGCAGGATGGGCCCGTGCCCTCTCGCCGCGTGATCGTCGTCGCCTACCAGGCCGTGCAGGCGCTCGACGTGGTCGGTCCCGTCGAGGTGTTCGCGGCGGCAAACCGGATGTCCGGCCGCGACCAGTACGAGATCTCCGTAGCCGCCCACACCGAAGGTCCAGTAGTGACGATGAGCGGCCTGGCGCTGCACGCCGACCGCAGCATCGGGGCGATACGCGGCCACGTCGACACGCTCGTCGTGGCCGGTGGTGACGGAACAGCCGAAGCGCTGCGGGACCGCTCGATGATCGACGCTATCCGCCGGCTGGCGACACGGACGCGCCGCGTGACCTCGGTGTGCTCCGGCGCCTTCCTGCTTGCCGAGGCCGGGCTCCTCGACGGCCGTCGCGCGACGACGCACTGGACCGTGTGCGACGTACTGGCGCAGCTCTACCCCGCGGTCGAGGTCGATCCCGAGCCGATCTTCGTGCGCGACGGGAACGTGTACACGTCCGCTGGCGTGACTGCGGGCATGGACCTCGCGCTCGCGCTCGTCGAGGACGACCTCGGTCGGGAGATTGCGCTCGCCGTGGCGCGCAGGCTCGTGCTGTTTCTCCGACGGCCGGGGAACCAGGCACAGTTCAGTGCGCAACTGTCAGCGCAACTGGCGCAGCGCGACGACGTTCGTGAGGTGCAGCGGTGGATCGCCGACCATCCGGAGAGCGATCTTTCGGTTGCCGCGCTCGCGTCCCGCGCGCAGATGAGCGAGCGATCCTTCGCTCGATGGTTTGCACACGAAGTCGGCGTGACGCCTGGTCGCTACGTCGAACAGGTCCGCGTCGAGGCAGCGCGCCGCGTCCTCGAGGAGTCCGACGACTCGATCGTCGTTGTGGCACGCGTGTGCGGCTTCAGCACCGCGGAGACGATGCGCCGATCGTTCCTGCGCGCGCTGCGCGTCGGCCCCACCGAATACAGGCGCCGCTTTCGAAGTCAAGTCGCGTGAAAGGGAGTTGACATGGACATAGCAATCCTCCTCTACGACCGGATGACGGCGCTCGATGCGATCGGGCCGTACGAAGTGCTCGGACGAATACCGGGCGCGACCATCGCCTACGTCTCGCCCGATCCTGGAACGAAGCGCACCGATCAGAACCTCGCGCTCATGGCGGAGACATCGCTGGCGGACGCGGCCCGTCCCGACATCGTCGTCGTCCCAGGAGGTCCCGGCGAGCCCGCGGTGAGCACGGACGAGCGAGTGCTCGACTGGTTGCGATCTGCGCACGAGACCACAACGTGGACGACTTCGGTGTGCACAGGATCGCTCGTGCTGGGCGCGGCAGGCTTGCTCGAAGGCAAGCGAGCCACGAGTCACTGGCTGGCGCTGGACCAGTTGCGGAAGTACGGCGCCGAGCCCACGCTCGAACGCGTCGTGATCGAAGGCAAGATCATCACTGCGGCCGGCGTGTCGGCTGGCATCGACATGGGACTCACGCTTGCCGCGCGACTCGCCGGCGACGAGGTCGCGCAGACGATTCAGCTCGGCATCGAGTACGACCCGCAACCGCCGTTCGACGCGGGTTCGCCGGCGAAGGCACCGCAGTTCATCGTCGACTTCCTCCGAGACCGGAGCCGGTTCATCCTGACCGGCGACGCGTCAAGCTGACGCCGGCGACACGCCCTCTCGCGCCGCGAACGCCGCGATCTCGGCCCGCGATGTCATCCCCAGCTTGGCCAGGATGTTCGAGACGTGGACCGCAGCGGTCTTCGGCGAGATGTACAGCCGGGCCGCCAGCTCGGCGTTGCTGAGCCCCTCGGCGAGGAGCGCGACCACTTCGCGCTCGCGAGGCGTGAGCGCATCAGGTCCGGCCACGTCCGGCCCGATGCCAAGTCGTCGCTCCACCGCTTCGAGATCGTCGACCCGCCAACCACGCCAGTGGTCGAGAAGCTCCCGTGCCTTCTTCGCATGGTCTTGCGCCTCGCCAAGCCTATTGAGCGCAATGAGCGAACGAGCGGTGCCGACGTGTGAGGTTCCGGCCGGGGCGTAGCCGAGCACGTTCTCGCCCCGCGCGTTGGCTTCCTCGTACGCGACGAGCGCGTCTGCATGCTCTCCCGCGGCTTCGAGGAGCTGACCGGAGAGCAGCGGCTGCCAGGCACTGTTGGCCGCCACCGGGTGTCCGTCGGCGACGATGGTCTGCGAGAGAAGCGGCCGGACCTCGCCCACTGCGGCGCCTGCCGCGAGCAACGCCGACACGACGTCGTGGAGCAGCTGTCCGTCGGCGCCACCAGACCTGATCAGGTCCACGAGGTCGGGCAACATGCGGCGCGCCTCGTCGAGATCGCCGCGCCGGCATGCGATGTGCACCGCCAGTCCGTACCACGACTCCGCGAGCGCGCCGATGCCGGGCCGCAGATCCTCGAAGATTCGCTCCGCCTTGTCGATGTCGCCGACTTCGAGCGCAAGCCCGGCCTCGTGTACCGCATACCAGGTCGAGTGCCAGCGCATGGTCGCGGAGCCACGACGGTGACCTTGATCGAGCAGCTCCACCGCCTCGTCGAGGTCACCGTCCCATTCCGCCAAGCTCGCCAGCCCCTCCCAGTAGCCGGGCCCCGACAACGAGTCGAAGCCTGCCTTCTCGGCGAGTTGTTGCATGCGGACGAGGATGCGGCGCGCCAGGTCGGGATCACGGCGGAACGGTCCCGTACGGGCGCGGTTGTTCAGAGCCCGGGCCGCGATGACGTACTCGCCGAGGCGCTCCGCCTCGTCGGCCACCGCTTCGAGCATGGCGATCCCGTCAGGCATGCGGTCGGGGACCATCAAGAGCGCCGAACCCTTCTCGCACTCGGCCCACACACGAACGTCGGGCAGGTCGAGCTCGTCTGCCAATGCGATGGCGCGGTCGGCCCATTCGATTGCCTCTGTCGTGCGATCACGCAACATTCCGCTCTGCGCGATGCAGGCCATCACGTGGCCGAGCTCCTCGCCCCGCGGAAGGATTTCGCTGAGCTCGATGAGACTGTCGGTGCACGACTCCATGGCAACGCGATCACCGAGCTCCCACCGAAGGCGAACAAGCCGGCGCAGTGCGATCGACTCGGTCTCGACGAGCTCGCGCTGGCGGGCCACGGTCAACAGACGCTCGGCATGTACGACCGCGACCTCGGTCAAGCCCGCCAGCCAGGCCGCCCGAGCCGCAGTGGCAAGAAGTCCAAGGTCGTCGGCAGCTTCGCTCAGCCCGAGCTCCGCGAGCTGCAGCGCCTGGTAGGTCGACCCGCTGTGCAGGTATGCGCGCGCGCCCTCACGCGCCGCTTCGACCATCTCGTCGTACCGGCCGGCGTCGTGGGCGTGATGCGCGATCGCCGCGACATCCGCCTCGGGGGATGCGCGCAGAGCGACGAGTGCCTGTTCGTGAAGCCGTCGCTTCTCACGGCCCAGGAGGTCGGCTTCGATCGTCTCCCGCGCGATCGCGTGCCGGAAGCTGAAGACGTCATCCTCGCTCTCGATGAGCATTCCGCTCGCCACGAGCGAGCGCAGGACGTGGATCAACTCGTCCTCGGGCGTCGACGTGACGGCGGCGAGGAGGTCGAACGAGACACGTGCGCCGAGAACGGCCGCTGTTTCGAGGATCCGCCGCTCGTTCGGCTTCAGCTCGTCGAGTTGGCCGCGGACGACTTCGCCGATGCTCCATGGCAGCGGCTGTGCGATCAGCTGCTCGGGGTCGGCGCCGGAGGACGCCGCCAGAAGCTCCTCGAGGAAGTACGGGTTCCCCCCGGTGCGCGCGTGGAGGGTCTCGACCACACGGTACGACGGCGCCCGCCCGTAGACGGCGGCCAGGAACTCCGTGACGTCGGCAATCCCGAGGCGCTCCAGGTGAAGATGCGTCACCGCCCTGCGCCGCTCGAGGCGAGGCAGCATCTGCGCCGCCGGCTGACGACGGGACATGCCATCCGGTCGGTAGGTGGCGACGAGGAGCACCGGACCGCTATCCGGCTCGGCGAGGCGCTCGAACAGCACCGCGCTCGGCGCGTCAGCCCAGTGCAGGTCGTCGAACACGACGATCGTTGGGCCGGCCTTGGAGAGGTCCGCGAAGACCGCCGCCGCCGCTTTGGATCGCTCCTCCATCGGCACCTGCTCGTCGGTGACCACTGCCAGCAGGTCAGCGTGCTCCGTGTCGCGGCCGAGAGCGTCGACCACGAGCGAGAACGGCCGCCCCAGCGATCCGGGATCGGCCTGGCCGGCGATGACCCGGCTGTCGGGGAAGCGAGCGAGCAACTCGCGCACGAGCCGCGTCTTGCCAATGCCGGCCTCGCCACCGATCAGGGCGACGGCGGGCGAGTCATCCCTGTCGGGCAGGCGCGCGAGGTGGTCGAGCCGGTCGAGCTCTGCGGCGCGCCCCACCATGACCGGGCTGAGGCCTGGGCGGCCGACGAGCATGGCGCCAGCGTATGGCCGGTCAGGCAGAAGGGCCCTCCCGCCGCCAGAGTCGGATCGTGCGGCGCAACCGGCGGCGGCTGGCTGCGGCTTCCATCGACGCCCTGTGCTCCGCAGCCAGTGTTGGTGCCTGATACCAGTTGTGGAGCATGTCTCAGTGTGCGGGACTGAGGTAGCCGGCTACATCGGACGGATTCCGTAGTTGCCCGCTCAGGTGTCGCCTACGTCGTGGGGCGGCTCTTCTAAATCCGGTACCGGTCCGCCGATGGCGCCGATGGCCTCGAAGTACGACAGCTCGGCGTCGAGCACCAGGGCCACCTCCGTGTCCGACACGTCGAGGCCGTCGACGTCCGCCCGGCCGAGGACGAACGCGATGCCCTCGTCGTCCTCCACCACCACCGGGCCGCCCCGCGCCGCCTGGTCCCTCCGGATCGGCACACCCCGGTCACGGAGGTACTCGAGGTGCCACCGCAGCAGCGAGCGGACGTCGTCGTACGAGAGTCGAGCAGTGACGTCGTCAGGGAGCCGATCCGCCACGAACTGGGCCGCCTCCTCGAGGTCGAAGTGCGCCTGCTTCGGCTGCGTTCCGAGCGTCAACGCCTCCCGCCCGACCGCCACGAGGGCGATCACGACGACGAGGACCATGGCGACGACGATGAGGACGACAGTCACGACCACAGCGTCACCAATGTTGGATGGAAACGGGCGCTATGGCACCCGTTTCTCCCCGGAGTTCCTGGCTCGGATCAGATGCCGATGCGCTGCGCCAGCAGCTCGCGGTGGTAGGTGGGGTCGCCGAAGAGGAGCTCGGAAGACTTGGCCCGCTTGAAGTACAGGTGGGCCGGGTGCTCCCACGTGAAGCCGATGCCACCGTGGATCTGGATGTTCTCGGCGGTGGCGTGGAAGTACGCCTCCGAGCAGTACGCCTTCGCCAGTGACGCCACCGATGGCAGTTCGTCGTTGAGCTCCGACGCGCACCAACCGGCGTAGTACGCCGCGGACTTGGCGGACTCCACCTCGAGCAGCATGTCGGCGCACTTGTGCTTGATGGCCTGGAACGAGCCGATCGGGCGGCCGAACTGCACGCGCACCTTGGCGTACTCCACCGCCATCTCGAGGACCTTCTGCGCGCCGCCGACCTGCTCCGCGGCGAGACCGACCGCGGCGAGGTCGAGCACCCGCTCGAGCACCGACCATCCGGCGCCGTCGGTACCGATCAACTGTGCAGGCGTGTTGTCGAACTCGAGGCGCGCCTGCTTGCGCGTCTGGTCCATCGTGGCGAGCGGCGTCCGCGTGAGCCCGGATGCGTCACCGTCGACCCGGAACAGCGACACGCCTGCGTCCGTGCGGGCCGCGACGATGACGAGGTTCGCAGTGTGACCGTCCAGCACGAACATCTTCGTGCCGTTGAGGACATAGCCGTCGCCGCTCTTGGTCGCCTCGATGGTGATGCCGCCCTCGTCCCAACGCCCACTCTCCTCGGTGAACGCGAGGGTGGCGATCGTCTCGCCTGACGCGATGCCGGGCAGCAGCTCCTTCTTCGCGGCGTCGTCGCCCGAGTGCAGCAGCGTGTTGCCGGCGAGCACGACGGTCGAGAAGTAGGGCGCGCACAGCAGCGCTCGACCCATCTCCTCGAGCACGACGGTGAGCTCGACATAGCCATAGCCCTGGCCGCCGAACTCCTCGGGGATGATCAACGACTGGAGGCCGAGCTGCTCGGCGAGCTGTGACCACGTCGCCTGGTCGTAGCCCTCGGTCGTCTCCATCAGCCGGCGGACCTCGGACTCGGGCGACTTCTGCTCGAGGAACTGGCGGACGATGCGGCGGAGCTCTTCCTGCTCCTCGGAAAAGGCGAAGTTCATGATCGCATGGTGCCGCGCCGATCCTTGCCTGATCAAGCTGCGATGTGTACACATGTGTACGTGAACATCCGCGAGCTGCGTGCGAACCTCGCCGCCGCGGTTCGGCGGGCCGAGTCCGGACAACGGGTCGTCATTACCGTCGGCGGACGGGCCGTCGCGCAACTCGGACCGCTCGAGCCACTCGAACGCGAGCGCCAGCCGACGATCGACGATCTGGCTGCCCGGGGACTGGTCATCAAGGCCCGGCGCGGCGACCGGCTCCCGCCCGACGTGGTCGTGGCCGTGCCCGTCGGGACGCGCCTCGACCGACTCCTCGCCGAGGTGCGTTGACGTGCTCGCGCTCGACTCCTCTGCGCTTCTCGCCCGCTATCTCGGTGGTCCGACCCGTCAGGTTGTGCTCGATGCAATGGCCGCCGACGGCGACTGGTGCGCGTCGTCGTTGGCGTTGTGTGAGGTCCTCGTGTTGATCGAACGCGTTGGTGGCTTCGAAGGCGAACGTGACGCGCTGCGCCGAGCCGTGCGCGACGACTGGGAGCGCACCCATGTCGTCCCCGTCGATCAACCATGTCTGGATCGCGCCGTCGAATTGGGACGGACACAACCAGTGCGGACGGTTGATGCGATCCATCTCGCAGCCGCTGACCGGTTGCCGAGACCGTTGACCTACTGCACATTCGACTCGCGTCAGATCCCTGTTGCGCTTGCGTTGGGATTCGATGTCATGAGTACTTGAGCGAAAGAAATCCGCATGCGTCGCGGTGATCGGCAGTCGTAGCGTCGACAGGCTTTGAACTCCGCTCCGGTGAATCCAGGACGGCTCTTGCGCGCCCACATGTGGCCCCGGCGCTCGGCGCTCGTGGGGCTCATCGCCGCGCTCGTGCTCGGCACCGTCTTGCCGCTGCTCGGGCCGATCATCATCGGGTACTTCGTCGACGAAGCGACCGCGGGTGCATCGACGACCGAGCTGGTCACGATCGCCGCCTTCTACCTCGTGATCGCGGTTGGTGCACAAGGAGCCACGGTCGTGCGCACGTGGGTCGCCAGCCGGCAGGCGTGGACGGCGACGAACCGGCTGCGCGAGGAGATGGCCGCACATGCGCTGTCGCTCGACGTGAGGTATCACGGCGAGCATCCACCTGGCGAGATGATCGAGCGCGTCGACGGCGATGTGCATGCGATCGCGGAGTTCCTCGTCACCTTCCTCGTGGACATCCTCGGGAGCGCACTGCTGCTCGTCGGTACGCTCATCGTGCTGACGGTGGCCGACGTGCGTCTCGGCGTTGCGCTCGCGATCTTCATCGCGGTCGCGTTCGTTTTGCTCGCTCGCGTGCAGCGCCGCGCCGTACCGTCGGCGACCGCCTCACGCGCCGTCGACGCGCACCTCTTCGCCGATCTCGAAGAGCATCTCGCCGCCGCTGAGGACCTGCGGGCGAACGGCGCGGGCGCGCACGTCATGCGGCGCTTCCACGACTCGAGCGCCGACGTCTATCGAGCAGACCAGCGCGCCGAGATCATCGGCGGCCTTCTCGTGCGACTCACGAACCTGACATTCACCGTCGGCACCGCACTCCTTCTCGCCATCGGTGTCGGACTTCAGCGGACCGGCGCGATCACTCTCGGCGCGTTGCTCGTGCTGTTCCAGTACGCCCAACTCATACGCCGTCCACTCGAGCGAATCATTGATCAACTCAAGCAACTGCAAGCCGCACAAGCCGGAGTGGCGCGTGCCGAGGAGCTCTTCGCGCAAAGCAGCTCCTTGACGTGGCGCTCTGCTGACGAGGCCGAGCGATTGCCGGCCGGACCGCTGCCCTTCGCGCTCGAGAACGTGTCGTTCTCCTACGGCGCCGAAGACGTGCTGCACCACATCGATCTCCGCCTCGAAGCAGGCCGCTCACTCGGGCTCGTCGGGCGGACTGGCAGTGGCAAGACCACCATCACACGACTGCTCCTTCGGTTGTACGACCCGACGAGGGGCGCGGTGAGCGTCGGCGACGTGGACCTGCGCACGGTCGATGCCGGCGACCTCCGCCGTCGCGTCGCGGTCGTCACACAGGAAGTGCAGCTGTTCCGTGGCTCGCTGCGGGACAACATCACGTTGTTCGGCGCACATCCGGCGTCCGACGAGCTCATCGCCGGCCTCCTCGGCGAGCTTGGACTCGATGGCTGGCTGGCGACTCGACCCTCCGGTCTCGACACCGACCTCGGCCCGGATGGCGGCGGCCTGTCCGCCGGTGAAGCGCAGCTGCTCGCGCTCGGTCGAGTCTTCCTCGCGGACCCGGGGCTCGTGATCCTCGACGAGCCATCGAGCCGGCTCGACCCCGACACCGAGCTTCTCGTCGAGGCCGCAGTCGACCGACTGATCGGGGCCCGGACCGCAATCCTCGTCGCGCATCGCCTGTCGTCGCTTCGAGCGGTCGATGAGATCGCGGTCGTCGTCGACGGGAGCATCATCGAACACGGCGAACGCACCGACCTCGTCGCGGATGGCGACAGCCACTTTGCCCGCCTCCTGAAGGTGGCGCGCACATGAGCAGCGAGCTCGACCTGCGGCCCGTCTCGGGATGGCGGCTGGGCTGGCGCCTCAGTCGCTATCTGCCAGCGCGCTACTACCTCGGCGGATTGCTCTGGGTGATCGTCGTCGCGTTTCCCGTGCTCACCGGCTTGGTGTTGAAGGCGCTGTTCGATCGCTTCAGCGAAGGCACCGCGGCGTCGCTCTCACAGATCGCTTGGCTGCTGCTGCTGTTCGTCGTCCTCGACGTGATTCGCCAAGGAATCATGTGGGTCGCGATCGCGGTGTGGCCGTACTGGTGGAACTCCGTCCAGACGCTGCTCCGAGCCAACGTGCTCCGTTCGATCCTGTGCGCGCCGGGACCAGCCGCCGGCCGGTTGCCCGCGTCGTCGGCGGAGGCGCTCAACCGGTTCCGAGACGACGTCGAGGAGATCGTGCTCCTGACCGACATCTGGGTCGACCTCTGCGGCGACGCAGTCTTCGCCAGCCCTTGCCCTCACGATCATGTTCAGCATCGACGCACGTGTCACGCTCGTCGTCGTCATTCCGTTGGTGGCGATCATCGCTGCTACGCGGCTGTTGTCCGATCGCATCAAGGCCGCTCACTCCACCGCCAGGAGCGGGGCCGCTGACGTGTCCGAGCAACTCGGCGGCTTGTTCAGCGGCGTGTTGACGCTCAAGGCCGCCGGTGCCGAGGACGCGGCGATCGGCCGCCTGCGCGAGCGCAACGCCATCCGGCGCACGTTGGAGGTGCGCGCCCGGCTGCTCACCGATCTGCTCGACACGGTCACCGCGTCGAGCGTCGAATTCGAGCATCGGTCTCGTGCTGTTGCTCGTCGCGCCGTCCATGCGTGCAGGCACCTTCACCGTCGGTGATCTCGCGTTGTTCACCGCATACATCGGCTGGCTCGCCGGCTTGCCTCGTCGTGTCGGCCGCATGCTGTACCGGCAGAGGCAGGCGTCGGTGTCGGGTGCGCGCCTCATCCGGTTGATGACCGAACACGAGGACCAGCGCTCGCTCGTCGAGCACCGCCCCGTCTACTTCCGCGAGCGTGCTCCCGCCGCGCCGGCGCCACCGCTCGTCGAGGATCCGTTCGAGTGCCTCGAGGTCGATGGTCTCGCCGCGCACCATCCGTCCTCCGGCCGCGGGATCGACGGCGTCGATCTCGTCGTGCGGCGCGGTGAGCTCGTCGTCGTCACCGGCGCCGTAGGCTCCGGCAAGACCACGTTTCTGCGAGCGGTGCTCGGCCTGCTGCCGCGCGACGGTGGTTCAATCCGGTGGAACGGACAGCTCGTGGACGATCCCGGCGTGTTGTTCGTACCACCGAGAACGGCGTACGCCGCGCAGGTGCCGCGATTGTGGAGCGCGCCGCTGCGCGAGAATCTGCTACTCGGCTGGGACGCGAGCGACGACGACATCGAACGGTCCTTGCGCCTCGCTCGGCTCGACGCCGACGTCGCCGGGATGTCCAACGGCCTCGCCACGATCGTCGGACCTCGCGGCATGCGCCTCTCGGGGGGCCAGCTCCAGCGCGCGCTCGCGGCGCGGGCGCTCGTTCGGCAGCCCGAGCTCTTGGTCGTGGACGACCTTTCGTCGGCCCTCGATGTCGAGACCGAGCAGGCGCTGTGGCACGGCCTCGCGGGCCGCTCGACCATGGGCTCATCGCCGGCGGCACTGCTGGTCGTCTCACATCGCCCGTCGGTGCTGGCGCGCGCCGACCGCGTCATCACGCTCGACGAGGGCCGGATATCGCAGCCGCCACACCCCTCCGAGGAAATCCCCGCCTAGCCTTCCGGCCATGGCGAACACGTTGCACTGGCAGGACGAGCAAGCGGAGATCCACAAGGTCGTCGTCGGACCGATGGACAACAACGTGTACGTGCTGCGGTGCAAGCAGACCGGGGACGCTGTGCTGCTCGACGCCGCCAACGAACACGACAGGCTGCTCGACCTCTCGAAAGCCCTGAATGTGCGAGAGGTGCTCGAGACGCACGGCCATTGGGACCACATCCAGGCCGTCCCCGAGATGCGTGACGCCGGGTATTCAGTGCACGTGACCGAAGCCGACTCGGGGATGTTGCCGTCCTACGACCAGTTGCTCGACGACGACTCGATGATCGAGGTCGGCCGCCTTCGCCTGAAGACCATGCTCACTCCCGGTCACACGCCGGGTTCGATGTGCTTCCTCGTGGAAGGCTCTCCGATCCTGTTCAGCGGCGACACGTTGTTCCCGGGGGGACCTGGCAACACGAGTTTCCCCGGCGGCGACTTCCCCACGATCGTCCGGTCGATCGAGGACCGCATCTTCTCCAAACTTCCCGCGGACACGATCGTGCTGCCCGGCCACGGCGATCAGACCACGATCGGCAAGGAAGCACCGCACCTCCAGGAGTGGATCGACCGAGGCTGGTAATGGCGCTGAAGTACGACGAACGGCCCGCGGACGACACGCCGGTCCATACCGCTGACCTGCCGGCGACGCCGGTTCGAGACCGGAACATCCCGGCCACCGCGTGGATCGAGGCGCCCGAGGCCGTGCGCCGCCTCGGCGACGACCTTCCTGACCGGCCGGTGGCGGACTACAAGCGCCGGATCGGGCCTTGGTTGTTGTGGCGCGCGGGGCCGGCCACGGGCGCCGACGCTCGCTACATGGCCCTGCGGTCAGACGACCTCGAGGCGACCCATGCCTTCCGCCTGTATCCCGACGGCAGCGGCGACGGCCGAGGGCCGAGCGGCGAGCGCCACACCCGATTCCGAACGTGGAAGGAAGATCTCCGGGATCATCCATGACCGATGATCCACAGGCGGCCTCGGCGACGTACGCTGTGCAAGAGCTCGGAAAGGACCGTCCATGAATCTTGGACCCACGGAACTCATCGTCATCCTGCTCATCATCCTTCTCATCTTCGGTGGGGCGAAGCTGCCGCAGCTGGCGCGCAGCCTCGGGCAGGCGAAGCACGAGTTCGAGAAGGGCGCGAGCGACGGCAAGAAGAAGGATGGCGAGCCGGCCGAAAAGAACGAAGAGGCCTGACGCCGTTGCGCGGCGCCGCAGCGGGATTTCCCCTACGGCGGTAGTGCGAATAGGGGCGTGCGTTCTCTAGGCTGGCCGGGTGGTCAGTGCGGCGCCCGCGCTCTTCGAGATCGACGATCTCCATGTCCAGCCTTTGGCCGGGCAGCCGATCCTGAACGGGGTCGACCTCACTGTCCGAGCCGGTGAGGTGCATGCGCTCGATGGGCCCGAACGGATCCGGCAAGTCGACCCTCGCCGCCACGCTGCTCGGCAGCCCCGAGTACGAGGTGACCAAAGGCAGCATCCGCTTCCGGGGCGACGACATCACCGACTGGCCGACCGACGTCCGAGGCAAGTCCGGGATCTTCCTCGCCTTCCAGTACCCGCAGACCATCGCCGGCGTGTCGGTGCTCAACTTCCTGCGCCAGGCGCTCTCGGCCCGCAAGGGCATCGACCTGTCGGTGCTCGAGCTGCGGCTTGTCGATCATGGAGTGGATGGAGCGGCTCGAGATGGATCCGTCGTTCCTCGACCGCTACCTCAACGAGGGCTTCTCCGGCGGCGAGAAGAAGCGCAACGAGATCCTGCAGATGGCGATCCTCGAGCCCGAGCTCGCCGTCCTCGACGAGACCGACTCCGGACTCGACATCGACGCGCTGAAGGTGGTGGCGAAGGGCGTGCAGGAGGTGAGGGCCGATCGGCCCGACCTCGGCGTCCTGTGCATCACGCACTACCAGCGCCTGCTCGACCACCTCCGACCCGACGTGGTGCACATCCTCATCGACGGACGGATCGTCGACTCGGGCGGTCCCGAGCTCGCCGAACGGCTCGAGGCCGATGGGTACGACGCCTGGCGGACGTCATGAGCTGCTCGCTGCAGCGCTTCGTTCTGCCGGTGACAACCGCCGAATCGGTGCGTTAGAACCGCACAAACGGGTGGCGGTGGGTCGATGAGCACGGGGCTCGACGTCGCCGGATCAAGAAGGACTTCCCGCTGCTGCAGCAGCAGATCGACGGCAAGCGGATCGTGTATCTCGACTCCGCCGCGTCCTCGCGAGAAGCCGCAGGCCGTGCTCGACGCGATGGACGAGGTCTACAAGACGTACTACGCGAACGTGCACCGCAGCGTGTACAAGATCGCGGCCGAGTGCGACCGAGCGCTACGAGCAGGCGCGGGCAGATCGCCGCGTTCATCAGCGCGCCGTTCACCGCGCGGTTTCGTGTTCACCAAGAACGTCACCGAAGCCATCAACCTCGTTGCCTACTCGTGGGGGCGCGCCAACCTGCACGAGGGCGACGCCGTCGTGCTCACCGAGATGGAGCACCACGCCAACCTCGTGCCGTGGCTGATGCTGCAGGAGGAGCGCGGCATCGAGCTTCGCTACCTCGGTGTCGCCGACGACTACACGCTCGATCTGTCGAACCTCGACCAGCTGCTCGACGGGGCAAGCTGCTGTCGTTCACGGCGATGTCGAACGTGCTCGGGACGCTGACGCCGATCCGTCAGCTGGCCGACGCCGCACACGCCGCCGGCGCGCTCTGTCTCGTCGACGCCGCGCAGCTCGTGCCGCACGTGCCGACCGACGTGCACCGAGCTCGGCTGTGACTTCTTCGGCTTCACCGGCCACAAGATGTGCGGCCCGACGGGCATCGGCGCGCTGTGGGCACGCGAGGAGCTTCTGGAGGAGATGCCGCCGTTCCTCGGCGGGCGGCGAGATGATCCTCGACGTTCGGCTCGACGGCTGGACGCCGAAGGAGATCCCGTGGAAGTTCGAAGCCGGCACGCCGCCGATCGTCGAGGTGATCGGCCTCGGCGCTGCCGTCGACTACCTATCGGGCGTCGGCATGGACGCCGTCCGCCAGCACGAGGTCGAGCTCACTGGTTACGCCTTGCGCACGTTGAACGATCGCTTCGGTGACGACATCACGATCCACGGGCCTGCCGACCCGCACGATGCGCGGCGGCGTCCTGTCGATCGCCTTCCGTGACGTGCACCCGCACGACATCTCGCAGATCCTCGACACGCAGGGCATCTGCGTGCGTGCCGCCCACCATTGCGCCAAGCCGCTCATGCGCCGGCTCGGCGTCGGCGCCACCGCCCGGGCGTCGTTGTACCTCTACAACGACGAAGCCGACGTCGACGCGTTGGCCGACGGCTTGGAAGAGACGGCGAAGTTCTTCGGATAGCGTCGCTCGAAATGGCCGGACTCGAAGACCTCTACCGCGAGATCATCCTCGACCACTACCGCAACCCGCGGAACCGCGGTGAGCTGCCGGTTCCGCCTGCGCACAAGGTGCGAGGGCTTCAACCCACTGTGCGGCGACGAAGTCGTCATCTACCTCGACGTCGACGACGACACCGTCGCCGACATCCGCATCAACGGCCAGGGCTGCTCGATCAGCCAGTCGTCTGCGTCGATGATGGCTGCGGCCATCAAGGGCAAGACGGTCGACGAGGCGCGCGCGCTCGACGCGTGCTTTCAAGGCGATGATGTCGATCCACGAAGCCTCGTTCGACGGCGCCGACGGCGACCGACGAGGGCGAGGCGGTGGCGCCGGATCCCGACGTGACGCTCGGTGACCTCGAGGCGCTGCAAGGCGTCGTGAAGTTCCCGGTGCGCATCAAGTGCGCCACGCTCTCGTGGAACACGCTGACGCAAGGCTCTCGACGAGGTCGCCGCGCGGCTGATGCTCGAGCGTCCGAGATCGACGGGAGGGCGGCGATCGTGACCGGAGCCGGCCGCGGCATCGGCGCCGCCTGCGCGCTGGCGCTGGCCGAAGCGGGCGCCGACGTCGTGCTCGCATCGCGTACCGAGGACCAGCTTGCAGTCGGTGGCGAAGGAGATCGATGCGCTCGGTCGCCGCGCCGTTGTCGTGCCGGCGGACGTGAACGACAACGATGCCGTCGCCGCGCTCGTCGACCACGTGCGTCGACTCGTTCGGCCGGGTCGACATCGTCGTGAACAACGCCGGCGGAACGATGCCGCGACCGTTTCTCGACACGAGTCCCGGCTACCTCGAGCGCGCCTTCCACTTCAATGTCACGTCAGCGTTCGTCCTGTCGAAGGCCGCGGTACCCGACATGCTCGAGCGGGGCGAGGGCGCCGATCGTCAACATCTCGTCGGCGATGGGACGCCTCCGGGACCGCGGCATGCTGGCCTACGGCACCGCCAAGGCGGCGCTGGCCCACATGACCCGGCTCATGGCCGCCGACCTGGCCCCGAAGGTCCGCGTGAACGCCATCGCCGTCGGTTCGGTGGCGACGTCGGCGCTCGAGATCGTGCTCGAAGACGACTCGATGCGTGAGGAGATGATCCGCCGCACGCCGCTCAACCGCCTCGGCGAGCCGGGCGACATCGCGTTCGCCGCGCTCTACCTCGCCTCCCCGGCCGGGTCGTTCGTCACCGGCAAGGTCTTCGAGGTCGACGGCGGCCTCGAAGAACCCAACCTCGAACTCGGGCTGCCCGACCTGTAGCCCTGCAAATTGCGTGCGCTAGCTACATCCCGTGTAGCTGATGAACGCCGAAACGGGAGGAGGAGCGAGGAGGGAGCGGTTCAGGTCTCGCCGAGGGCCTTGTTGATGGCCGTGGCGAGGTCGGTGTCGCGGTCGGTGATCTCACCCTTGTCGTGGGAGACGAGGTCGATGACGACCTTGTTGTAGGAGTTCGACCAGTCGGGATGGTGGTTCGCCTTCTCGGCCAGGAGACCGACCATCGCCATGAACCCGAACGCCTCCACGAAGTTGTGGAACTCGAGCTCGCGGTGCAACTTGCCGTCGACGACGGACCATCCGTCAGGAGGTTGTGGGGTCACGGACTCACCCTATTGAGTCTGGCCGTCGATCCCGATGGTCCAGTGGCCGACGGCCTGGCAGTCGCGGTTGCCGGGGACGGCCCGCGGCAGCCAGACCTCGGCCGGACCGGTGATCGTCCCCGTGATCGGGTACGACACCTCGCCCCCCGGCAGGAGTGGACGCACCGGCTCGTACCAACGACACAGGTTGTCGGGGAGGTACGAGTATCCGACGGCCGACTCGACGACGATGGAGCGGTAGCGCTGCTCGGCCACGGTCTGCCACAGCGTCTCGGCCATCTTCCGCCCCTCGACACCGCCGCCGCGGAGCACGTCGCCGATCGAGGCCGACTGTGTCTCGGTCGGCTGACCGACCTCGGCGAGGTACCACGGATGACCGGGCATGTAGACCGGCTGCGGTAGCTGACGCAGTGCGGCGAGTGTCCGATCACCGAGGTCGACATCTGCCCGTGTGGGCACTTGGGCCACCGGGTCGTAGACGAGACGGCCGAACTGCAACAGACAGGCGATCGCCGCAAGCGCGCCGAGCCATGAGCGCGTCGGCAGTTGCAACACGCGGTGGACACCGATGGCGAAGACGACCGCGATCTCGGCGTAGATCGGCAGCAACACGTTGTCGTACCCGCCTGTGTGCAGGCGTGCCGAGTACGACGCCAGCAGCAACGAGGTTCCGACGATGACATGAAACAGGAAACCCGAGGAGTCGCGCGTCCGAAGGAAGGTCAAGCCGATGACGCCGATGACGATGGCGATGCCGAGCGGCGCGATCAGATCAGTCGTGAAAAAGCCGAGGTACGAGCCGCCAGCCACTTGATGCGCAGCCGGCAGTCGCCAGACGTAGTACCCGTACCAACCGTCGGTGATCCGGTCGAGGACGAGCGACGACCCGAGGATCCCGACCGCGACCGCGGCGGCGTATCCCACGATCGTCGAACGACCACGTCGCGCGACGACGAGAAACAGAGCGACGCCTATCGCTGGGAGCAACGCGACCTGCTTGGTGAGGAACGACAGCGTCATGAGCACGCCCGCCGCCACGCCACGGCGCGCAGTACGGGCATCGCGGGCAACGACCAGGCCGCAGAACAGCAGCGCGATGCAAAGTGTGTCCTCGCGCGCGATGTCGAGCCATGCACCGCTGATCCGGTAGCACGCGGCGAAGAGTCCCGCGGCAACGAACGCGGCGACGGAGTCATTTGTCTCCCGATGGGCGAGCTTCGCGAGCGCTGCGAGCAGCACGAGCGAGGCCACGATGGACACGAGTCGCAGCGCGACGAACCCTGTCCCCGCCACCACGCTCACGACGGCCGCCACTACGAAGTACAGCGGGGTGTAGATGTCGGGCGTGAACGTCAGCGAGGGAGCGCCGTACAGCGGTTGTCCGCTGCGCAACCGCGCGACATGGTTGACCATGCCGCCCTCGATCCACTCGAGCTCGTACGGGTAGCGCAAGCGCAACAGTGCGACGACCACGTACATCACGATGAAGATGCCCGCGACGACTGCGATCACGAGGCGAGCGGATGGCGGGCGCAGCCGCGCCTCGTCCGGATGAGTGCTGTCCTCGACGACCGTGCGAGCGTCGGATGGGCGCTGGTCGTCGAGGATCGTCACGGCACCGCGGCGAGGGTCGTCGTGGTCACATAGGTCAGGGCGACGAGGAGGACGATGGAGGTCCCGAGCACGACGTTGTAGGCGCGTGCCGGCAGCCGGCCCGCGAGCAGCGCCGCCAGAGGAAAGGCAGCAAGCAACATGCGCGGTCGAGGTCCGACCGCGTAGGACAGCATCGGAATCACCAGGGCCGCGATCGTGTAGGCCTTGACGGCCAGAGGCATGGCAGTCCGCACGAGCCACACCAACGCCGCGATCGCCAACAGGACGCCGATGGTGGCGATGAGATCATTGAGCCTTCCCGGATCAAGCGATGTCGGCGGTCGCGTGAACAGCCTTCCGATGCGGCGCAGGATCGAGGCGCCTGCACTGAAGTGGTCATGCCACATGATCCGTTCGGATTCGAACCACGCGTTGATGTGACCGGTGCGCAGCCACAGGTAGGTGAAGAAGGAGCCCAGGCCGCATGCCGCGAGCAAGGGTGCGGCCAGCGCCGGCCACTCGCGGCGGCGGGCAATGGCGACGGCCGCGACCACCGCGCACGCAACCAACACTGCAATGCCGTTCGGTCGCGTTGCGGTCGCAACTGCGCCCGCCATCCCGGCCCAGATCCATCGACGGTCGAGAAGGAGCAGCAAACACGCGGCCGCGGCCACGATCATGAGCGTCTCGGCATAAGCCATCGACAGCACGAACGCGCCCGGAAAGAAGACAAAGAGCGCGGTGGCGCGGTTCGCCTTGTCCCGCCCGACCAGTCTGGCAGCGAGCTGCCAAACGAGCACCGTCGCGGCCGCTCCGAGCACGAACGACACGAGGGTGGCGGCATGGAGTGTCGAGAGACCGGTGACCGACGCGAACCCGCGAATCAGCGCCGGGAAGGCAGGGAAGAACGCGACGTCGGACAGGTGGTGCCGGTACTCGGCCCCAGTGGGATACCCACGATCGGCCACCCAGATGTACCAAGCTCCGTCCCACTGCGTGAACACTCGCTCGAGTGACGAGCCGCCTCGGATGACAGGCCACGGGCCGGCGCCGGCTTTGGCATGCAGTGCCGCGGGGATCGAGGCCAGCAGGACGGCAAGCCGCGATGCGGCGTAGAGCGCCAGTGCGGGCATGACATCTCGTGCGCGGCGGCGGGGAGGGCGCGCCTCGGCCCTGCTGCCCACAACCGGATCAGCAGGAAGTGGGCGCGTCGCGAGGAGCGAAGCCGGTTCGGCCATGTTGAGGCGGAGCTATCCGCTCACTCGCAAGCCGGCCCTGGGTTCAAGCGACGATCTGCACCGGCGTTCCGACCGGCGCGAGCGGTTGGAGCGCGGTGATGTCGCCATTGTTGAGACGGACGCACCCGTTGCTCACGAACTTTCCGATGAGATCGGGACGGTTCGTGCCGTGGATTGCGATCTGGCCAGGTCCGCCGTTGAAGGTCTCTAGGACATCCGAGAACGCCGCCACGCTCAGTTGGAAGGGACCGTAGACGCCCTTCGTGTCCGTCAGCTTGACCACGATGTCGACGAAGAAGTCGCCGAGCGGCGTCGGCGTCTTCGGCGTGCCCGTCGCCACGGGTGCTTGGAACAGCACCTCGTCGGAGGTGCCCCGGTACACCGTCAGCTGTCGCGCTCCGCGCTCGATCACGATTCGGTTGTCGACGCTACGCAGACTGACGTCTTCCGCGTGGATCCACGCGGTGGATCCGTTGGGACGCCGTGCGATCTGCACCTGCAACCAGCCCGGAGGGCCTTGCGCCTTGACGAGGAACGCGAGCGGCACATCTTCCGCCGTCGGGTTGGGGAGATAGCTCCTCGCCTGCGTCGCGCCCGGAGCGTCGTACAACTTCACTGCAGGGACGACGGCATCGGCTGCCTCGAACGAGTACACAGGTTGCGGGGCGGTCGTCGTCGGGGCCGTCGTCGTCGGGGCCGTCGTCGTCGGGGCCGTCGTCGTCGGGGCGGTCGTGGTCGTGGACGTGGGCGCGACCTCGACGCGCGTCGGTGCCTTGCCGCTCGTCGGCCACAGCACCACACCAGCGACGATCGCGAGCGCCGCTACAGCGCACGCGATCCCGATACGGACACGCATCGGACGCCAGGATAGGTCAGCCCGGCCCGGCAGGAGGATCGCCCAAGGGGTCAGCGAACGGATCCGGCGGTGCGTCGGGCTCCTCGTCATCGACGCCGAACTCGGAGTACCCAGTGGTTTCGAGCTGCATCGCGAGCTCTGGTCCACCCGATTGTTCGATCCGCCCGCGGATGAGCACATGGACATGGTCAGGCCGCAGCTCGTGGAGCAACCGGCTGTAGTGCGTGATCGCCAGCACGCCCAAGCCGCGCTCGTTCGTCTCCTCCTCGATGCGCCGGCTCACGGCACGTAGCGCATCGATGTCGAGCCCGGAGTCGATCTCGTCGAGCACCGCGATGCGCGGGCGCAGCACCCCGAGCTGGAGCGTCTCGTTGCGCTTCCTCTCGCCGCCCGACAGATCGACGTTCAACGGCCGGTCGAGGAAGCGGCGATCGAAGCCGATGCGGTCGCTTTCGTCCAGCAGCGCTTCGCGCAGCCCGGACGGGGAGCGACCGGCCGCCACCAACGACTCCTGGAGCACTGCCGTGAGTGCCACGCCGGGCACTTCGATCGGATACTGCATGGCCAGGAACAGCCCGGCCTGCGCCCGCTTCCAGGTCGGCAGCTCGAGCAGATCGACGCCGTCGAGTGTCACCGTTCCCTGCATCACCTCGTAGCCGGGCTTGCCCATGAGCACGTGGGAAAGCGTCGACTTGCCCGACCCGTTCGGTCCCATCACGGCGTGGACTTCGCCGGAGCGGACGATGAGGTCGATGCCACGGAGGATCTCTCGCCCGGAGATGCCGGCATGGAGGTCGCGGATGACGAGCTCGCTCATAACTTCTCGGGGGCTGCGCCCCCGGACCCCATCCGCGTCCGGCTCCCTAGCGGTCGCACGGCCGCCGTGAGCTCGCTTCGCTCGCTCATAACTTCTCGGGGGCTGCGCCCCCGGACCCCATCCGCGTCCGGCTCCCTAGCGGTCGCACGGCCGCCGTGAGCTCGCTTCGCTCGCTCATAACTTCTCGGGGGCTGCGCCCCCGGACCCCATCCGCGTCCGGCTCCCTAGCGGTCGCACGGCCGCCGTGAGCTCGCTTCGCTCCCTCACGGCTCGATCTCGTCAATGGTCACGACGATGTTGTCGCCGTCCACGCGTGCCCCGTAGACCGGCACGGGCTTCGTGGCGGGGAGCGACTGGGGGTCGCCGGTCACCAACGAGAAAGTGCTGCCGTGCTTCCAGCACTCGATCTCACGCTCGTCACACATCACTTCGCCTTCTGACAACGAGATGTCGGCATGCGTGCAGCGGTCACCGATGGCATAGACGTCGTCGTCGCAGCGGATCAGTGCGATGCAACGGCCGTCGACTTCGACGCGCCGCGCAGTGCCCGGCGGCACCTCGTCGAGCGTGCAGACGACGTGGTCGCTCACGCACCGATCCCCGTACCGCGCACCGGGACCGGGACCTGCCGGTCGAGCTTGCCGGCGACAAGGTTGCGCAGTGCTGCCGCCGCGCCAGGGATCGGAAGCCTCGACAGCACCTCGTCGAAGAAGCCGGTTACGACCAGCCGCTCGGCGACAGGCGTCGGCACACCGCGGCTCTCGAGATAGAAGCGCTGGTCCTCGTCGATGGGCCCGACAGCGGATGCATGACTGCAACGGACGTCATTGTTCTCGATCTCGAGGTTGGGGACGGACTCGGCCCATGCGCCTTCGGACAGCTTGATGTTGCGGTTGGTCTGGAAGGCATTGGTGCCGCGTGCGTTCTTCCGCACGTGGATGAGACCGGTGTAGACGCTGCGACTGTGCCCGCCGACCGCGCCCTTGAACAGCAGGTTGCTCGTGGTGTCCGGCGCGGCATGATCCTGGAACGTGCGGAAGTCGAGCATCTGCTCGTCCTCACCGAAGTAGACCGCCCGTAGCCGTCCGGTCGCGCCGCGGCCGACCAGGCGACAATCGGTTCGTTGGCGCGCGTAGTCGCCTCCGAACGCGGCAGCCGTCGACGTGAAGGTCGCGTCGGCGTCGACGGCCGACACCTGCGACCCGATCTGCCACGTTGCGAGCCCGAGGTTCTGCGCATTGAGATAGCCGAGGCGAGCGGCGCGTCCGACCGCGAGCTCGGTGACGGGCACCGTCAGCATGGGGACCGCGTCCGCGGAGGCGTGGTACTCGATGACGCGAGCGTTGCTGTCGTCCGCCGATTGCACCACGAGGCGAGAAAACGTCGCGACGTCCTTCTCGTCGCTCCAATGCGCGACGACGATCGGGGCTTCGACGTTGGCGCCCGGTGCGATGCGGAGCGTGGTGACGTCGGCTGCGAGGTCGACGTTCATCCCGGCGAAGACGTCGGTCGGTTCGGTCATCACCGAGCCCACGAGAGCCCGGTCATCCGGGTTCGCGACATCCACGCCGGGGACGTTGACCTCCACGTGCGCCACCCGCCCGTTGACGACGACAACCGTTGCGCCGCGCACGGGGACCGACGCCAGTGCTGCTTCGATTTGTCCCGGTATCGCCGACGGCGGTGTCCCATTCGACGCCGCAGGGTGGTACGAGTCGAGGTCGAGCTCAGCGATTCGGCTGTAGCGCCACACCTCCTCGTCGGTGCTCGGCAGCGTGATGTCCGAGAACCCGCTCATCGCCGGTCGACCTCACTTTTGCAACGCCCGGGCGTCTGACCACACGAGATGTGGTGGAACGCCCGGGCGTTGGAATGGATCGAGCGGTCAGCGACGACGGTGGAAGATCTTGCGCCAGCCGCGGTTCCGGGACCGCTCGGCCTGCACCTCGGCATAGATCTCGGGGCCAGCGGTGTTGATGACGTCCTCGGCCTCGTCGAGCAGTGCAGCCACGTCGTCGCCGTGGACGTCGAGGTCGACCGGCTCGTCCGGTGTCTTGGGCGTGACGAGCGTGCCGTGGCTCCAGTTGACGTCCACATACCGGCGCTCGTACTTGGGACAGTCGTCGGGACAGCGCCAGGGCGCCTCGGGCGCGAGATCGAGGTTGCACTTCCGCACGGTCTCGCCGTTCGGGTAAGTGCGACTCTCGAATTGCTTGCAGTCCTGCCGCATCGGCATGGCATCAGTCTGCCCGACGACGACCCGTTTGGTGGATCAGCCGACGGACCCTTCCATTTGGAGTTCGATCAGTCGAGACCACTCGACGGCGTACTCCATCGGCAGCGTTCGCGTGACGGGCTCGATGAAGCCGTTCACGATCATGCCCATTGCCTGCTCGGCCGACAGGCCGCGGCTCATGAGATAGAAGAGCTGCTCGTCCGCCACCTTGGACACGGTGGCCTCGTGACCGATGACCGCGTCGCGGGCGCCGACTTCCATGTACGGGAAGGTGTCGCTCACCGAGTCCTCGTCGAGGATGAGCGCGTCGCATTGCACGTGGCTCTTGCAGTGGCGGGCGTCATCCTCGACCCGGACGAGGCCCCGATAGCTCGTGCGGCCACCGTCCTTGGAGATCGACTTGCTCACGATCTTGCTGGTGGTCTCGGACGCGGCGTGCACCATCTTGGCGCCGGCGTCCTGGTGCTGGCCCGGCCCCGCATAGGCGACCGACAGCACCTCCCCACTCGCCTTCGGTCCGACCATGTAGACCGCCGGATACTTCATGGTGAGCCGGCTGCCGATGTTGCCGTCGATCCACTCCATGTGGCCCTCGGTCTCGACCCGCGCCCTCTTCGTCACGAGGTTGAAGACGTTGTTGGACCAGTTCTGGATCGTCGTGTACGTCACGCGCGCCGACGGCTTGACCACGATCTCGACCACCGCCGAGTGCAGTGAGTCGGTCGTGTAGACGGGGGCCGAGCATCCCTCGATGTAGTGCACCTGGCTGCCCTCGTCGGCGATGATCAGCGTCCGCTCGAACTGGCCCATGTTCTCGGCGTTGATGCGGAAGTACGCCTGCAGCGGCATCTCCACCGAGACACCGGGCGGCACATAGATGAACGAGCCGCCGCTCCATACCGAGGAGTTGAGCGCAGCGAACTTGTTGTCGTTCTTGGGGATGATCGTGCCGAAGTACCGCTTCACGAGCTCCGGGTGCTCGCGAAGCGCGGTGTCCATGTCGCAGAAGATGACGCCCTGGCGCTCGAGGTCTTCCCGATTGCGGTGGTACACGACCTCGGACTCGTACTGCGCGGTGACGCCCGAGAGGTACTTGCGCTCCGCTTCCGGGATGCCGAGCTTCTCATAGGTCTGCTTGACCGAGTCGGGCAACTCGTCCCAAGCGTCGACCTGCTTCTCGGTCGGCTTGATGTAGTAGTAGATGTCGTCGAGGTAGATGCCCGACATGTCGCCGCCCCAGGTCGGCATCGGGCGCTTCTCGAAGTGCTTCAGCGACTTGAGCCGGTAGTCCCGCATCCAGTCCGGCTCGCCCTTCATCCAGGACATCTCCTTGACGATCTCGTCGGAGAGGCCCTTCTTGGGCTTGAAGACGTAATTCTCCTCGTCGGCCCACCCCAGCTTGTACCGGGACAGGTCCAGGCCGATGTCGGTCGAGGTCATGGGTTCAGGCTATTTCCCCTACGCGCGTAGTGACAACCTCGGCCAGCCCAACGTTCTCCGGGTCGCCGGCGTCGCTATGGCGACCACGGCGCACCACATCCGGGGTGTCAGGGGGCCGAGGCCGTCGTCATGCGGCCGGCCCAGGTGGCGTAGAGGGCCGCATAGGGGCCGCCGGCGGCGACGAGGTCGTCGTGGGTACCGAGCTCGACGAGCCCGCCGGCGTCGACGACGCCGATGCGGTCCGCCCGCTCGGCGGTCGACAGTCGGTGCGCGATGACGACGACGGTGCGTCCCTCCATGAGCCTTTCGAGGGCCGCTTCCACGAGCAACTCGGTGCCGGGATCGAGCGACGACGTGGCCTCGTCGAGCACGAGCACGGACGGATCGGCCAGCGCGGCGCGGGCGAGCGAGACGAGCTGCTTCTCGCCGGCGCTCAGCCTCGAACCTCGTTCTCGCACCTCGGTCGCGAGACCGTCTTGCAGCTCCGAGAACCGGCCGTACGCCCCGATCGCCCGCAGCGCGTCGGCGACCTCGGCGTCGGTCGCGCCCTGTCTCGCGATGCGGACGTTTTCGCGGATCGTGCCGTTGAACAGGAATCCCTCCTGCGGGACGACGCAGATGCGCTCACGCAGCGAGCGCAACGTGGCGTCCCGCACGTCGACCCCTGCGTACGCCACCCGACCTCGGACCGGGTCGTAGAGGCGGGCGATCAACTTCGCCAGCGTCGACTTTCCCGCGCCGGTCGGCCCCACCAGCGCGAGGCGCTCCCCCGGCGCGATGTGAAGAGATACGTCGTGCAACACCCACCCGCCATCCGACGCGTACCGGAACGAAACCTGTTCGACGTCGATCGATCCTTCGCGTGGAAGGCCGACCGCTCCGGCGCGTTCAGGCACATCGGCAGGCGTGTCCAGCAGCTCGTACAGCTTGTTGAGACCGGCGCCTGCGGACTGAACGGTGTTGAAGAGCTGCGACAGCTGCTGCACCGGCTCGAACAGGTTGGCGAGCGTCAGCAGGAAGAACGTGACGGTTCCGATGGTGATCGCTTCGGTATGCACGAGCCAGCCGCCGACCCCGACAGCGACCGCGGTGGTGAACACGCCCGAGAACTCGATGATCGGCAAGTACCAAGCAGAGATGCGCACCGAGTCCATGTGGGCCTCGTACAACTCGCGGCTGGTGGACGTGAACCGGCGTACCTGCTCTTCCTCACGTCCGTACGCCTGGATCACACGCACGCCGGACAGACCTTCTTGCAGCGACGACAAGGTCGTGCCTATGCGATCGCGCACCAACAGGTATGCCTTGTTCGAGTCGCGCTGGAACTTGATGCTGCTCAGGATGACGAACGGCAAGGCGACGAGGCACACGAGCAGCAGCTGCCAAGAGACCAGCGCGAGCACGATCACCGAGAAGACCAACAGCAGCCCGTTGCTGAGGAACATCAGGAGTCCCATCTGCACGAGCTCGGCCAGCGCATCGACGTCCGACGTCATCCGACTGACGATCACGCCCGCCTTCTCGCGGTCGTAGTACGGCATCGACAGCTGTTGCAGATGGTCGAACACGCGGATGCGGAGATCGCGTAGGAACCCCTCACCGATACGGCCAACGAGCATGATCTGCAGCCGGTACACGACGTATGACGCGATGGCAACGAGGACGTACCCGGCGACGGCACGATTGAGCACGCCGCCGTCGTGCTTCAGGATTCCTTGGTCGATCCCGTACTTCACGAGGAACGGCCCGGCGAGAACGGTGCCCGTCCATATCGTGATCAGCAGCACTGCGACGACCGTCTGGCGCCGGTACGGCGTCAGCATCCCGAGGGACCGCCGAAGGACCTTGGCTGCCTTCTTGCGGTCGAGCTTGTCGGCTTCGTCGACTCCAGCCATGCTCCACATGACTAGACGACGACCTCTTCTTCCTCTTCCGAGAGGGCCGCTTCCTCCGCTTCGGCGGCAGCGAGAACGGAGCGGTACCGCTCGCTCGTCGCCAGCAAGTCGGCGTGCGTCCCTTCGTCGACGATGCGACCTTCGTCCAGCAGCACGACGCGGTCGGCGAGCGCGATGGTCGCCGGCCGGTGCGCAATGACGATCGTCGTGCGGCCGCGCATCACCTCGGTGAGCGCATCCCGGATCTCGTGCTCCTTGGTGGGATCGACCGACGACGTGGCGTCGTCGAGGATGAGCACACGCGGATCGGCGAGGATCGCTCGCGCGATGGCGATCCGCTGGCGCTGACCGCCCGACAGCGAGAACCCGCGCTCGCCGATCTCGGTCCCGTAGCCATCGGGCAATTCCAGGATGAATTCCTGCGCGCCGGCGAGGCGAGCCGCTCGTTCGATGCGCTCGTTCGATGCGTCGGGTTCGGCGAATGCGATGTTGGCCGCAACCGAATCGTTGAACAGGAACGTGTCCTCGAACACGATGCCGACAGCACGTCGCAGCACGTGCAACGAGACGTCGCGCACGTCCACACCGTCGAGCAGGATGGTGCCGGCGCCGATGTCGTAGAACCGCGGGATCAGGCGCGCAATCGTCGTCTTGCCGCTGCCGGTGGGGCCGACCAGCGCGACCGATTCCCCGGCCTGCACCCGAAGATCGAGCCGGTCGAGGACGGGCCGGTTCGGTCCTGCCGGATAACGGAAGGTGACAGCTTCGAACCGAAGCTCGCCGGCGGGGCGATCCGCCGTCGCCTTCGGCAGCTTCATGGCGTGCGGTGCATCGATGACCCTCGGCTCGGCGACCAGCACTTCGTGCACCCGCTGACTCGAGGCGACCGCGCGCTGCGCCTGCGCCAGGATCATCCCGAGCATTCGCAGCGGCCAGATGAGCATCACCACGTACACGTTGAACGCGACGAGGGAGCCGAGGCTCAGGCTCCCGTTGATCACCTGGTGGCCGCCGTAGGCGAGCACGAGGATGAGTCCGATGTTCGGCAGCAGCTCGAGCGCGGGCAGGAACACCGAGCGGACTCGGGTGGCATCGATCGACTCGTCGTACAGCTGGTCCACCTCGGTCCGGAACCGCGCCTGCTGCACTCGCTCGGCACCGAAGCCCTTCACGACGCGCACGCCCGAGACGGTCTCCTCCACCACGGCCGCGACGTCGCCGGATTCGCGCTGGATGCCCATGACCGCGGGATGGAGTCGCACGCCGAACCGCTTGGCGAGAACATTGAGCAGCGGCAGGCTCCCCAGTGCCAGCACCGTGAGCACGGGGTCGATCGTCAGCAGGATCACCGTCACGGCGGCGACGGTGACGGCATTGGAGAGGGTGAGCGGGATCATCACGAGGAACTGCTGGATCTGGTTGAGATCCGTGTTGGCGCGGCTCATGAGGTTCCCGGTCTGCGCCTGGTCGTGGTAGGCGAAGTGCAGCCGCTGCAAATGCGCGAACAGCCGGTCACGCAGGGTGGTCTCCGACCACCGCGCCACTCGGAACGCCCACCACCGGCGCAGACCGGTGAAGGCACCCTGCACCACGCCGACGATCGCGATGATGATCGCCCAGGTACGCAGCGCGTGGGCGTCGTCGGTGACGATGCCGTTGTCGATCGCGGCGCGGACGAGGAGCGGGATCGAGACCTTGGCCGCAGTCCACACGAGGCCGACGGCTACGCCGACGAGGACCGGGAACCATTGCGGGCGAAGGACGTCGCCCATGAGCCGCCACCCGGCGCGTGCGTCCGATTGCACCGGTGGCTTTGCTTCTCCGGGCGGTGCTTCCCCGGATTCCTCACCTTGACCCACGGGTCAAGAATGTACCGGCGCTCCGGGGTCGAGTCCCAAGCGGATTCGCCGCCTAGGTTGCGACACATGACCGATGCAAAGGCGCCGGTCCCGAAGCGCGTGCCGCACGTTCGTCGGGTGCACGGCGACGAGACCGTGGACGAGTGGCACTGGCTCGTCGACCGCGACGACCCCGACACGGTCGCCTACCTCGAAGCGGAGAACGCCTTCACCGAGGCCGGCACGGCCCACCTTGCGTCGTTGCGCGAGCGGTTGTTCGAGGAGATCAAAGCCCGCGTGAAGGAGACGGACCTCTCGGTGCCGGTGCGGCGCGGCTCGTGGTGGTACGTGACTCGGACGGAAGAAGGCATGCAGTACCCGAAGCTGTGCCGTCGTCCCGGTCCCGAGGACGAAGACCGCGAGCAACTGCTGCTCGACGGAAACGAGCTCGCCGGAGACTCGCCGTACTTCGCGTTCGGCATAGTGGACGTGAGTCCCGACCACCGACTCGTCGCGTACTCGACGGACTACGACGGGGACGAGTCCTACACGGTCCGATTCAAGGATCTCGCGTCCGGCCAGCTGCTTCCCGACGTCATCGAGGCGACGTACTACGGGTCGGCGTGGTCCACTGACAACGCAACGTTCTTCTACACGACGATCGACGAGGCACATCGCCCGTACCGCGTCTGGAAGCACCCCCTGGGAACCGCCGGCTCCGAAGATGTCATGGTCTTCGAGGAGGCGGACGAGCGGTTCTTCGTCTCGATCGCGCTCAGTCGCAGTCAGCGCTTCGTCGTCGTGTCATCGAACAGCAAGATCACGAGCGAGGTCCGCTTCCTCGAGGCCGCCGAGCCCGACGGCACGTTCACTGTCGTCCAGCCACGGCGCCAGGGTGTCGAATACTCGGTCGACCATCAGGGCGACCGGTTCGTCATCCTGCACAACGACGGAGCGCTCGACTTCGAGTTGTCCGAGGCGCCCATCGCGACACCGGGACGCGAGCACTGGCGTCCGCTCATCGCGCACTCGCCCGGCACGCGCCTGAACGATGTCGACGCGTTCGCGGACCATCTCGTCGTGCACCTGCGCCGCAACGCGCTGACACTGATCCGGATCGTGCCCGACGACGGCGATCCGTGGGAGATCGAGTTTCCCGAGTCCGTGTTCTCGGTCGAGCCTGCCGAGAACCCCGAGTTCACGACGGACGAGTTCCGGCTCACCTACGAGTCGCTGGTCACACCGCCCACCGTCTACGACTACGAGATCGCCGATCGCTCGCTGGTCATGCGCAAGCAGCAGCCGGTGCTCGGTGGCTACGACCCCGAGGACTACGAATCACAACGCACCTGGGCGGTGGCCGACGACGGCACGCGCGTCCCGATCTCGCTGGTCCACCGCAAGGGTGTGCCCATGGACGGCTCCGCGCCGTGTGTCCTGTACGGCTACGGGTCGTACGAAGTGAGCATGGACCCGTGGTTCTCCGTGCTGCGGCTTCCGTTGTTGGATCGCGGCTTCGTGTTCGCGATCGCGCACGTGCGCGGCGGCGGTGAGTGCGGTCGCAGCTGGTACGACGACGGCAAGTTGTTGCACAAGCGCAACACGTTCACCGACTTCATCGCGTGCGCACAACACATCTGCGATCAGCAGTACACGTCGGTCGAACACCTGGCGGCCCGAGGTGGATCGGCCGGCGGCTTGCTCGTGGGCGCGATCGTGAACATCGCACCCGAACAGTTCAGGGCTGTCCTCGCCGAAGTGCCGTTCGTCGACGCGCTCAACACGATCCTCGACCCGACGCTGCCGCTCACCGTCATGGAGTGGGAGGAGTGGGGGAACCCGATCGAGTCGGCCGACGTGTTCGCGTACATGAAGTCGTATTCGCCGTACGAGAACGTGGATGCGAAGGGCTATCCCGCGATCCTCGCCACGGCCGGATTGAACGACCCGCGCGTTCGCTATCACGAGCCGGCGAAGTGGGTCGCCAAGCTACGGGCGACGAAGACCGACGGCCATCCGCTGTTCCTCAAGACCGAGATGGGTTCGGGCCACGGCGGTCCGTCGGGCCGCTACGACGCCTGGCGCGACCAAGCTTTCTCGCTCGCCTTCCTCATCGACGCCCTCGAGGCGCCGACGGCACCGCTTTCGTAGTCGTCTGTACCGTCAATCGACGTGCTGTTCCCGAAGGTCGATCTGGTTGAGCTCGTCGCGCAGGATGGCGGCGCGGATCACGTCGAGGATCTCCTCGCCGACGAGCTCGTCGCGTTCGAGGAGAGCGTCGCGGAGCGCGGAGTGGATGGGCCCGTGACGCACGAGCAGCCGTTCAGCGTCCGCCTTGGCGTCGGCGAGGATCTTCTCGGTTGCTTCACGGCTCGGGTCGTCGAGGAGGACCTTGGCGACCAGGTCATCGCCTGCTGGACCGCGCGCCGCTTCGAGCGACAACAAAGAGCCGGCCATGCCGAAAGCGCCGACCATCTGCGCCGCGAGCCGGGTCGCGTCGGCAAGGTCAGCCGAAGGACCGGTCCCCGCCTCACCGAACGCGAGCTCTTCGGCCACCATCCCTCCGAAGGAGATCCGGATGAGCGAGAGCAGCTCGCTGCGCGTCCGGGTGAAACGCTCGTCGTCGTCGGCATGGCCGAGCACACCGAGCGCGTCACGGCGCTTGATGATCGAAAGCACCTCGAGCTTGCGAATGGGCTCGAGATTGCCGTCCTCCCGTCCGCACAGATACGCGATCGTGGCGTGTCCGGCCTCGTGCGTCGCGATCCGAAGCCGTTCCTCGGGGGTGTACGTCGTGGGATGACGGAGACCGAGCTCTTCGGTCATCTTCGCCTGCTGCAGATCGCGCTGGTCGAGCGCGTCGCCGCCGCGGCGGAGCGCCCACACGAGCGCCTCGTCGAAGAGATGCTCGATCATCACGGGTGAGTAACCGAGCGTCACGGCCGCGAGGTCGTCGCGGGCCCGGTCGCTGTCGAGACTGGAAACGTGCGCCTTGCGGGCGAGGAAGTAGTCGACGAGCGCCCGCCGTTCGTCCCGGCCGGGAACATCGAAGTGGATCGTGCGATCGAACCGTCCCGGACGGAGGAGCGCGGGATCGAGATCCGAAGCGCGGTTGGTGGCGGCGACGATGAGCACGTTCGCGGGCGCGGTCCTGGGCTTGCGGATGGCGAAATAGGTGGGAAGGAAACCGTTCAGGCGCTCGATGAACCAGCCCTTGATTCGTACGCCGGTCGTCGGCTCGTCGAACGACTGCAGCTGGATCAACAGTTCGTTGACGACACCCGAGATCCCCTCGCGTCCAGTGGATGAGCCCATGCCGGCGCGCGTCGACCCGATCGCGTCGATCTCCTCGATGAAGCCGATCGCGCCACCCTCACGTCGGGCCGCAGTGCGCAGCGCGCGGAAGTACGAACGGATCTTCCTGTTGGTCTGCCCGTAGTACATCGACTGGAACGACGACGACGCCACGAAGAGGAACGGGACGCCTGCTTCGCGCGCCATGGCTTTCGCCATGTGCGTCTTGCCCGTCCCCGGCGGTCCTTCGAACAAGACGCCCCGGCGCGGCGTGGCCCCCAGCCGGTCGCGCACGGTCTGATGCGCGAGGAACAGGTTCAGCGTGCGGACGACCTCTTCTCGCACGATGTCCGCGCCGACAATGTCGGCGACCCCGACCTCGATGTCAGACGGGCGATAGAGCACGTGCGGCGAGCGGCCGGCCGCCGCCATCGGGATCACGAGCACGGAAGCGAGCATCGCGACGATCAACAAGCTCGGTATGAGTTGCTGCGGGATGTTCAGGTGCGGAAAGAGCGGCAGCCCGAAGAACAGCCGCAGCGACATCCATCCGAAGACGAGCCACAGGACGAGGGCGAGTCGCCCGACGCGTCGCAGCCGGGCGCGCTCGCGGGCACCTGCCACGTCGACCTGCCCGCCGGCGAGCAGTTCGCTGCCCTGCAATCCCTCGAGATCGTCCATTCCTGCCTCCATCCGCGCAACCGCAGAAAGTGAACCGAGAGTACCTTGCCGAGCCCTACACCTCGTAGCGGCCGTAGCCGCCTCGGAAGAAGATCAGTGGCCCGCCCTCGTGCTCCACGTCGAGGTCGATGACGCGTCCCAGAACGAAGAAGTGGTCGCCGGCCTCGTCCACTCGCTCGATCTCGCACTCGATCCAGCCGACAACGTCGTTCAGAATCGGAGCACCTGTCCGGCCGCGCTTCCAGCCGATCGTCGCGAACTTGTCGGACCCTCGAGTGGCGAAGATGCGGCAGATGTCTTCCTGGTGCTCACCGAGGATGTTGACGCAGAAGTAACGGGCCTGCTCGATCTGCGGCCAGCTGGTGGACGACCGCCCAGGGAAGAACGCGACGAGCGGTGGATCGAGGGACACGGAGGCGAACGAGCCGACAGCGAGACCGGCGGGCGCGCCGTCGTTGAGGGCGGTGATGACGACCACGCCGGAGGGGAAGTGGCCAAGCACCTGACGGAACTTGGCCTCGTCGAATGACGAAAGGTGGTGCGGGAGTTCCTCGTCCGTCACTCGATGGGACAGTACCGGTTGGCCCCGGCTGGTCAGGATCCCAGCGAGATCGCGAGACCTTCTGCGGCCGCGACGATCTCTCGTGGCTCGCCGACGCCGTTGCGGGCTGCGATGGCGCGGTCCACCATGCAGTCGACAGCTTCGTCGCCGTGCGACGGGTCATGGTGGAACAGGCAGAGCGTCTTCACGCTGCACACACTCGCGATTTCGACTGCGTACTCGACGGTGCAGTGGCCCCAGTGCCGCTTCTCTGCGAACTCGTCGGGTGTGTATTGCGCGTCGTGGATGAGGACATCAGCGCCGTCGCACAACTCGCGGACGTGGTCTGCGATGTCCATGCCACCGTCCATCGGCTGTTGGTGGTCGCTGATGTACGCCACCACCGCGCCGCCCATCTCGACGCGGTAGCCATTGGTCAAGCCGATGTGCGGAACGCTCCGCACCTTGACCTTCGCGTCACCGATCGCGATGTCCGTGTCGGTGACGTCGTGGAAGCGGATGTCTCCGCGGAGGTCGGTGAACCGCACGGGGAAGTACGGCGGCCGCATGAAGTCGGCAAAGGCCTGCTCCAGCGTGCCGTCGTTCTGCGGCGGTCCGTAGACATCGAGGCGCGCGCCGGGACGGTCGACCGGGACGAAGAAGGGCAACCCCTGCACGTGGTCCCAGTGAAGGTGGGTGATGAGCGCTGACCCGCGGAAGCTGCCGTCCTTCGGAAGCGTGTCGCCCCAGTAGCGCAGACCGGTCCCGAGGTCGAGGACGATGGGCTCGCAACCCGACGCCTCGAGTGCGACGCACGCGGTGTTGCCGCCGTAGCGCAGGTTGGCCTCACACGGGCAGGGAGTTGATCCTCGAACCCCGTAGAAGGTGACGGTGAGCGTGACTCCCCCTCGGTCTCGGTACTGCTTGCCGGTTGGCTCTCTGAAGAGTACTTCGGCGTGTTCTGTCGTTTGTTGGTGGTGACGCATGTCACGCAGCCCCCCTCTCGGCCCAGAAATCCCTGGGAAGCGACCCTCGCCGTTTACTGTCCCCGCCCGTGGAGCTGACCGAACATCGCATCACCGCCAACGGCATCGAGCACGCTTATCTCGCGTGCGGCAACGCGGGACCGCTGGCGCTCTGCCTGCACGGCTTTCCCGATTCCGCGTGGACATGGCGGTACCTCCTGCCCGCACTCGCCGACACCGGGCACCGCGCGGTCGCGCCGTGGCTACGCGGCTACGCGCCGACCGATCTCGACCCGAAGGGCAGGTATCAGAACGGCGCCGCGGTCGCGGACGCGCTCGCGCTGCACGAAGCGTTGGCCGGCGACGGGTCTGCGGTGCTCATCGGCCACGACTGGGGCGCGCGCATCGCAACGGGCGCGGCCGCGTACGACCCTGACCGGTGGTCGAGGTTGGTGACCGCTGCCGTTCCGCCGGCAGGCGCGCTCGCGCAGGCGTTCCTCACGTACGACCAGTTGCGCCGCTCGTGGTACATGTTCTTCTTCCAGCATCCGCTTTCGGATGTGGCGGTCTCGATGAACAACCTGGAGTTCATCGATCGCCTGTGGGCGGACTGGTCGCCCGGGTACATGGCGTCCGCAGATCTGGGTCACGTGAAGGACTCGCTTCGGGACCCCGAACGACTTGCCGCCGCGCTCGCTTCGTACCGCTCGACGATCGGGGGCGTAGGCCAGGTTCCCGAGTTCCAGGCCCACGAGGACGCGATTTCGCAGACGCCACCGCAGCCTCACCTGTACCTCCACGGTCTCGACGACGGCTGCATCGGCTCCGAGCTCGCCCGCAAGGCGGAGGACTTCATGCCCGTACGCGGGTCACGCGCGGTCATCGTCGAGGGAACCGGACACTTCCTCCACGTCGAAGCCCCCAACGTTGTGAACGCCCACATCCTCGAGTTCCTCGCGTCCTGACCTCCTCCTCGCCGACCGTTCTGGCGTCGACGAGTGCGCACGTGCACACCGGTTGACGCCAGAATGGAGGGCCGTGGGGCATGGACCCGTGTTGCCGGTGTTGCCGGACGGTGTGGTGATCGTCGTCAAGCGCGACTGTCCCACGTGCCGGATGGTCGAACCGGTGCTCGCGCAACTCGACGAAGCGCCGGGGATCACACTCACGGTCTTCACGCAGGACGACCCCGCGTTTCCCGCAGGTGTCGGGAAGGTCGTCCACGATGACGACCTCGCAGTGTCGTACCACCATGAGATCGAGACGGTTCCGACGGTCCTGCGTGTTGTGGACGGGACCGAGCGGCTGCGCACGATCGGCTGGAACCGCCAGCAGTGGGAGACCGTGACCGGTCTGAGCGGGCTCGGTCCCGACCTGGTCGACATGCGGCCAGGATGTGGCTCGATGTCCGTCGACCCCACGGTCGCCGACCGTCTACGGGTCCGATTCGAGGGCGGCAAGCTGCGTGCTCGCCGCGTGCACCTCGCCGAGCTCGAGGACGAGGCCGAGGCGATGTTCGACCGCGGTTGGAGCGACGGCCTGCCGGTCGTCCCGCCCACCGAGGCACGTGTGCTGCGCATGCTCGACGGCACGGATCGGCCGCCGGACGAGATCGTGGCCGTCGTGCCGCCCGACCTCGTGGAGTGCACCGTCGAGAAGATCGCCATCAACGCGGTGCTCGCGGGATGCAAGCCGGAGTACCTGCCGGTGGTCCTGGCAGCCGTCGAGGCAGCGTGCACCGACACGTTCAACATCCACGGCGTGCTCGCCACGACGATGCCGGTCGGTCCGGTGATCATCGTGAACGGACCGATCCGTTCTCGTATCCGCATGAACGACGGTGTGAACGTCCTCGGTCAAGGCAATCGGGCGAACAACACCATCGGGCGCGCGCTCCAGCTCGTCATCCGTAACGTCGGCGGCGGCAAGCCCGGCGGCGTGGATCGCGCCACCCAGGGCAATCCCGGAAAGCTGTCGTTCTGCTTCCCCGAGAACGAAGAGCGTTCGCCGTGGGAGCCGCTGCACGTCGAGCGCGGCTTCGGCCCCGACTCGAGCACAGTCACGCTCTTCCCGGGTGAAGGACCGCGAGGAATGGTCGATCAGCTCTCGCGCGATCCCGAGTCGCTCGCGCGCTCGCTCGCTGCGTGCTTGCGAACCGTGCAGCATCCAAAGCTGCCGATCGTGTTCGACGCGATCCTCGTCGTCAGTCCCGAGCACGGGCGCGTCTTCGCCGAGGCGGGTTGGACGAAGGCGCACCTACGACAGCGCTTGCACGAACTGACGTTGCTCGACGGCAAGGACATCGTGCGCGGCGCGGGCGGTATCGCGGAGGGAGTGCCGGAGTGGGCGCGCGACTCGCAGCTCCCCAAGTTCCGCGCCGACGGACTCGTCATCGTGCACGCCGGCGGCGGAGCCGGACTGTTCTCGACGATCATTGGCGGTTGGGCCAACGGTGAGACCGGCAGCCAACCGGTCACGAAGGAGATTGCGTCATGAACCAGGTGCTTCTCGACCCGACGTCCGAGCGGACGCCGTCACAGCGGGTCCGGCTCGCGAGGCCGGCGAAGCTCGACGCTCTCACCGTGGGGTTGCTCGACATCTCGAAGCCCCGCGGCGACGTGTTCCTCGACCAACTCGAGACGCGGTTGCGTGGTCGCAACATCGAGGTGCTGCGTTTCGCCAAGCCGACGTTCACGAAGCCCGCGCCGATCGATCTCCGTCACGAGATCTCGACGAAGTGCGACCTCGTGATCGAAGCGCTCGCCGACTGAGGGTCGTGCACGTCGTGCAGTGTGCACGACATCGCTGATCTGGAAGCGCGAGGCGTTCCCTCGATGTTCGTCGCGTCCACCGAGTTCGTGCAGGCCGCCGACGCACAGGCGCATTCGCTCGGGTTCGACGAGATGGCGCGCGTCTTCGTCGCGCACCCCATTCAAGACCGGACCGACGACGAGGTGCGCGCCCTTGCGGACGCCGCGTTCGAGGAGATCATCGCCGCGATCACCGACGCGGCGGGCGGGGGCACCTGACGGTCAGCGCCAGCCGCGGGGTTGGTCGCCGGGTGAGCCGAACAAGAACGTCGGCACGTGCTGACGCCCCGGTGTTGTCGTTGCGCAACAACCACAACCGTCCGCTGACTTCGGCGCGGCGCTAGGTGGCCAATCGCAACGAACCGTCGTCGTCGCGGACGGCGAGGCCGTCGGCCACGAGCGAGGCCGCGGCCCGCGCTGCTCGCCCGGGATCGCTCGGCCAGCCTGTCGCGTCTGCCACCTCGTCCATCGCGACACGGCCTGCCGTCAAGCGCGCCAGCAGCCGTCCCCGGCCCTGGCGGAACGACCCGTCGAACGTCGACTGTGGCCGGCTGATGCCGGCAGAGCCTTCGATCGGATCAGGTGTCGGTCGGCCGGCCCGTTGCCACGCGCAGCGACGCGAGATCGGGCACCGCTCGCACGAGGGGTCGCGCTTGGTGCAGACGAGGGCGCCGAGATCGAACACGGCCTGACCCCACTCCCATCCGTGCCCTGCCGGCACCGCGCGGTCAGCAAGCGCTTGTGCCTCCTTTGCCTGCACCGGCGCACCGGCCAGCGCGCGCGCGACGAACCGTCCCGCGTTCGTGTCGACGAGGCCGACGTCCCGTTCGTACGCGAACACGAGAACGGCGCGGGCCGTGTAGGGCCCGATGCCGGGCAACGCGAGCAGCGACTCGAAGTCGTCGGGCAGCCGGCCCCCGTGGCGCTCGCAGATCGCGATCGCGCAACGATGGAGGTTGACGGCGCGACGGTTGTATCCGAGCCCGGACCACGCGGAAAACGACGTCACCCACCGGGGCGGCGCAACATGCCGCGACAGTTGGGAACCGCTCGAGGAACGGTCCGTACCGCGCGATGACTCTCGGCACCTGCGTCTGCTGGAGCATCAACTCGGACACGAGCACCGCCCACGGGTCGCGTGTGCTGCGCCACGGCAGGTCGCGGCGGGCGAGCCCTCCCCACGTCAACAGATCGCGCTGAAGCGCGGTCAGGTTCGAGATGCGGTCCACACGTGCGTGATGTACGGAAGATCGAACGGCTCGTCGAAGTCGGCTACGAGCGGCAGCACGCGGTCGACATACTCCTGCTGTCCTTCTTCATCGAGCTCCGCGACATAGCTCACCGACCTCACTCTCGACGCGAGCAGCTCGCGAGTCATCGGCTGGGTCCATTCCACGCGGTGATAGCCGACCTCGTGGAAGCCGCCGCTGGCGAGCAGCTTCGACCAGTCCGTCTCCTGGTACTGCGCGACTCGACGCGAGTGCCATTCGATCGCGTGGTTCCACGTCTTCACCCACGGCACGCGCTCGTCGCGCTCGTTGAAGAGGATGGCGACGGAGCCGCCGGGTGCGAGCACGCGACGGATCTCTGCGACTGCCTCATCGAAGCGGAACCAGTGGAACGCCTGCGCGACCGTGACGACGTCGACCTCGCCGTCGTCGACGGGAATGTCCTCTGCGACGCCGTCGCGAACGTCGGCACTCGGAACGGCAGCTTTGAGCTCCTCGCGCATGCCCGGGACCGGCTCGACCGCGATCACGTCGGCGCCCGCGTCCGCCAGAAGCCGAGTGAGCTTCCCCGTGCCGGCAGCGAGGTCGCAGACGCGGCGACCGGGACCGAGACCGGCGTGCTCGCGCAACACGTCGATCGCTTCCGGCGGATAGGACGGACGAGCGGCCTCGTAATCAGCGGCGGCGGTTCCGAACGCGCTCGCTGCAGGATCGATGCGTTGGTCGCTCATGTTTCCCCGGTGGCTGCGCCCCCGGACCCCATCTCCGTCCGGCTCCCTGGCGGTCGCTCGGCCGTCGTGACCTCGCTGCGCTCGCTCACATCTCCGCCCTCTACTCCGATTCCGTCTGCCAGATCGTTTCGTCGTACGGGCGGCCGCGGGGTGGCGCGGCATCACGGGTCCACACCATCACCTTGCGGCGGAAATAACAGACCTCGTCACCCTCCTGGTTGATCCCCTTGGTCTCCACGGTCACGATCCCGCGGTCACCTTTGGACGTGAGTCGCTTCTCCAGCACCCGCGTCTCCGCGTAGATGGTGTCGCCGTGGAACGTGGGCTTCGCATGTCGCAGCGTCTCGACTTCGAGGTTGGCGATCGCCGATCCGCTGACGTCGGGCACGCTCATGCCGAGGACGAGCGAGTACACGAGGTTGCCGACGACGAGGTTCTTGCCGTACGGGCTCTCGTGCTCCGCGAACCACGCATTGGTGTGCACCGGATGGTGATTCATCGTGATCATGCAGAAAAGGTGGTCGTCGTACTCCGTGATCGTCTTGCCCGGCCAGTGCTTGTAGATGTCACCCGGCTCGAAGTCTTCGTAGTACCGCCCGAACGGGCGGTCGTAGACACTCACGGCGGAGATGGTAGGCGGCGCCGTTGAGCATCACGATTACCCGTCGGTAACGTCGGCGCTATGACTTCCCCGGACCTCGCCGCCGCGGCGTCGGCTGTCGAAGCGGCGCAGGACGTCGTGGACGCGTGCGTGCGATCACTCGCCGCCGCAGGATCGATCGACGACAACCAAGTCATCGCCTACGACCTCGCGCACGCGGCAGCAGCGGTCGAGACGGCAAGGACGCTGCTCGACTACGGGGCGAAGGGCGACGTCGAGGGCCGCATCGCGTGCGCGTTCGTGGCGGACGCGGTCGCCGAGCTCGCCGCCAAGGTGTACGGGCGCGAGCCGTCATGGGGCGTCGATGCGGGCGCGCTCGACGCAGCTCGTTCGTTCGTTGCCGCGTACCGCCAGCCGGCCTTCTTGGCCGCCTTGGGCGACGCCGAAGGTCCCCGCCACCTCGACCAGGACTTCGAGCTTGTCCAGGACACCTTCCGCCGGTTCGCCGACGACAAGCTGAAGCCGGTTGCAGAGCACATCCACCGCGAGAACGCTGACATACCTGAGGACGTCATCAGCGGGCTGGCGGAAATGGGTGGCTTCGGCTTGTCGGTGCCCGAGGAGTACGGCGGGTTCGCGGCCGGAGGCGAGTCCGACTACCTCGGGATGGTGATCGCTACCGAGGAGCTGTCGCGGGGTTCGCTCGGCGCCGGCGGCTCGTTGATCACGAGGCCGGAGATCCTCACGCGCGCGCTGGTCAAGGGAGGGACCGAAGCGCAGAAGCAGGAGTGGCTGCCGAAGCTGGCGTCCGCCGAGGTGATGGTGGCAGTCGCGGTGACCGAGCCAGACTTCGGATCCGACGTGGCCGGCATCAAGGCGACGGCGACGCGCACGAATGACCGCGGCGGATGGTTGATCAACGGAGTCAAGACATGGTGCACGTTCGGCGCGCGCGCTGACGTGTTGATGTTGCTCGCTCGCACCGACCCCGATCGCGCGAAGGCGCATCGCGGCCTGTCGTTGTTCGTCGTGCCGAAACCGCGAGGCGAAGGTCACGGTTTCGAGTTCACCGACGAGCGCGGAGGCAAGATGGAGGGGCGCGCCATCGACACGATCGGCTACCGGGGCATGCACTCGTACGAGATCGCATTCGACAACTGGTTCGTGTCCTCGGAGAACGTCGTCGGCGGCGAAGACGGGCTCGGTCAGGGCTTCTACCTGCAGATGGCGGGCTTCGAGAACGGACGGCTCCAGACCGCAGCACGCGCGGTAGGCGTCATGCAGGCCGCGTACGAGGAGGCCCGGCAGTACGCGCTCGACCGGTCCGTGTTCGGGCAACCCATCGCCGACTACCAGCTGACCAAAGTGAAGCTCGCACGCATGTCGACGACGATCCAAGCGGCGCGCCAGTTCATGTACGTGGTCGCGCGGCTGATGGCGAAAGGCGAGGGCGCGCTCGAGGCGGCGATGGTCAAGGCGTACGTGTGCAAGGCCGCCGAGTGGGTGACGCGTGAGGCGATGCAGATCCACGGCGGGTACGGTTACGCTGAGGAGTATCCGGTGTCGCGCTACTTCGTCGACGCCCGCGTGCTCTCGATCTTCGAAGGCGCCGACGAGACCCTGTGCCTCAAGGTCATCGCCCGCCGCCTGCTCGAGTCCGCCTGACGCGCCTCATGCCGAACTCCGGGGAGAAACGGGTCCCATAGCACCCGTTTCCATCCAACATTCGGGTCAGGGGGAGGCGAGGTCGGCGAGGCGGCGGCCGATGAGCGGGGTGAACTTGAAGCCGTGACCGCTGCACGGTGAGCCGATGACGACGGGTCCTCGGCGCTCGATCACGAAGGACTCGTCGGGCGTCGTGGTGTAGAGGCACTCGGCGACGCGCACCGGAGTCGGGTCGAGTCCCGGGAACCATTGCTCGACGTATCGAACAACCGTGGCTTCGGCGGCGGGATCGCGCGGCGGCCGCCGATCTGGATCCACCACCGGACCGACATGGTGCTCGGCGACCTTCACGCCCTCGCCGGGCGCGAGAAGTCCATAGAGCCACGGCTGGCCGTGGTGGATGAAGCTCGGCCACTCGCCATCGACCCGAGGCGCGAAGTGTTGGATCTGCTCCTGCGTCACCTTCACGTCGGGCGCCAGTTCGTCGCCCACCACGTCGCGCACCCAGGCGCCGGCGGTCACGACTGCGACCGGCGCTCGGAAGGTCTGGCCTGCGGCGTCGACCTCGACGCCACGCGAGGTCGCGCGCAACGCAGCCCTACCGGTGTTGAACCGGACGTCGGCGCCGAGGGCTGCGGCGCGGTCCTGCAGCGCGCGGACCGCGTCGTCGGCGCGGCAACGTCCGCCGTCCTGATGGAACACGACGTTGTCCTCGAACCGCATGCCAGGCCATCGTTCACGCGCCGCGGCCGCATGGATCACCTCGTGGGCCGCGCCGCACGTTTGCAGTGCCCCGGCCACGGCGTCCACCAACCGGGGATCGCCGTGATCGATCCCTCCGGTCGTGTCGAGCAGGGTTCGTCCCGTGTCCGCTTCGACCTCGCGCCACAGCGGTAGCGCCTCTTGCGCCATGCGCACGTAAGCCGGGTCGTTGTAGGCGAGCCGGAAGATCCTGGCGCTCCCGTGGCTCGACCCGTTCACGTGACCTTGGTCGAACTGCTCGAGCAAAACGACGTCGCGCCCGCGGCGAGCCAGCCACCATGCCGTAGCCGATCCCATGGCGCCGGCCCCGAGGATGACCACGTCCGGCATACGAGTAGGAGCGTAGGCAGTCGATCGAGAAAGTCAGGATCTCAGGACTCGGGCTTGCTTGGGTCGCTCTCATGGTGTGACCTTCGGGTCATGACTGTCTTGGACATCCCGCGAGCCCTGCATCGAGGCGAGTCAGACCTGCCGTTCGTCACCGTCGGGGACGGCACCCACGTCCAGTTGCTGCAAGTCGACATCGAGGGCGGCCTGTGGGTGGTGCGCACCAAGTTCGACGCCGGGGTGACCATCGCTCGCCACAAGCACACGGGTGAGGTGTTCGCGTTCACCATCTCCGGACGGTGGAAGTACATGGAGTATCCCGAGGTGAACACGGCTGGTTCGTACCTCTTCGAGCCGGCGGGATCGATCCATACGCTGACGGTCCCGGACGATGTCGGGGATCAGACCGACGTGTGGTTCGCCATTCGAGGCGCGAACCTCAATCTCGACGACGACGGCAACGTCACGTCGGTGATCGACGCCGGCGTCATCGCGGAGTTCTACGTGGCGATGTGCGAAGAGCTCGGTCACGGCCGCCCGAACGTGATCGGCCTCTGACCGGTCAGACCTTTCGGTCTGGCGTATCCGGCGCGGCTAACGCTCGACGGTCAACGTGCGGAGGTAGAACCAGTACGTCCGCACGCGGACGTCACCGAAGGGCCACACCATCGCGATCAAGTCGCGGAACATGTCCAACGTGCGCCGAACGCCCTCCCAGAGACCGTGCTTGTCCCGCTTGGTGCGGTGATACACACCGCGCATCGTGCGAGCGACCGTCGGCAGCCGGCGTTCGGCCACCACCTCGTTGATCCTTATCTCGATCGTGTAGCCGTCGAGCTTCTGGGGCGGGATCGCCTCCCACACCCACCGCGGAACGATGCGTTCACCGGTGAGTGGCGGCCAGCGCAGCACGAGTGGGTTCCAGAAGCGTCCGTAGTCGAACGCGCCGAGCGACATGACCGCGCGTCCTTCGACGAACGGCCGGCAGATCCCGTTGAGGTGTGCGGACGTGAGGCCGATGCAGTCGGCGTCGACGAAGAGGATCGCCTCCGCGTCGGACGCGGCTACCCCGTCGTCCATGGCGTGGGCCTTCGAACCTTCGGAGCCCTCCCGGACGATGACTTTCGCGCCCGCGGCGCGGGCGATCTCGGCGGTGCCGTCGGTCGAGCCGTCGTCGACGACGATGACCTCGCGCACGTACCGGCATTCGAGCGCAGCGGCCACGTTGTCGGCGACGGTCGTCTCCTCGTCCCGAGCCGGGATGATGCAGTCGATGACCACCACGAAGGGCTACCCCTTCGAGCGCGTCATGCCGTTGCGTTCGCCCTTCTTCACGAGCTTGACAGCGACCTTGCGGGACGCCTCGTCGATCATCTCGTCGCCGAACATGACCGCGCCCTTGCGCTCGCCTTCGGTCGTGGCTTTCTCGTAGGCGTCGACGACGTCCCAAGCCTTGTCGAACTGCTCCTGGCTCGGCGAGAACACCTCGTTGAGGATCGTGACCTGATCCGGGTGCAGCGCCCACTTGCCGTCGTATCCGAGGATCTGTGTGCGCTCGCAGAAGTCGCGGAAGCCCTCCGAGTCGCGCACCTTGACGTACGGGCCGTCGATCACTTGCAGGCCGTTGGCGCGTCCGGCCATCAAGATCTTGACGAAGACGTAATGGAAGTAGTCGCCGGGATACTCGGGGATCTGCAGTCCACCGGCGAGCGACGGCATCTCCATCGACGCGGACATGTCGACAGGACCGAGGATGATCGTCTCGAGTCGCGGCGACGCCGCGCAGATCTCCTCGACGTTGATGAGCCCTCGAGCGGTCTCGATCTGGGCCTCGATGCCGATGTGGCCGAGCGGGAGACCGGCGTTCTTCTCGACCTGCGTCAGCAGCAGGTCCATTGCAACGACCTCCGCGGCGGACTGGACCTTCGGCAGCATGATCTCGTCGAGCCGCTCGCCTGACTCGCTCACGACCTCGATGACGTCGTATGCCGTCCATTCGGTGTCCCAGGCGTTGACTCGAACGCACAGCACCCGGTCGCCCCAGTCGAAGCTGCGTATGGCCTCGACGACCTTCGGACGGGCCGCCTCTTTCTCCAGCGGTGACACCGCATCCTCGAGATCGAGGAAGGTCATGTCGGCGGGGATGGCCGGTGCCTTCGCGAGCATCTTCTCGCTCGAACCGGGCACCGACAGGCAGGAGCGACGAGGCAGGTCGCGGGAACGTGCGGACATGGCCGGCAATGCTACGAGGGCGTCCCGCGGAGCCGCCAAAGACTCCAGCTTGTCGCAACTCGCGTACCGTGTTCTGGATGACCGACGAGCTCGTCGACGTCGACCGTTACCCGGTCACCGATGTCGATTCGCAAGAGGCCCGCGAGGTGATCGCGTGCCATGCCGAGCAACTCCGTGAGCGTGGCGTGAGCGTCCTGCCGGGCTTCGTGCGCCCCGAGGTGATCGCGACGCTGGTCGAGGAGTGTGACGGCCTCGCTGATCACTCACACCACCAGGACACGCAGGGAACGCCGTACCTGGAACTGCCCTCGGACGGCTGGCCCACCGGCCATCCACGCGTGACATGGGCGCGTTCGTCCGTCCACACGATCGGTTACGACCAGTTCCCGGCGTCGTCGGCAATGCGTCGGCTGTACGAGTGGGACGACCTACTCGTGTTCGTGGGGCGCATCCTCGGACGCGAGCCCCTCTTCCGCTACGCCGACCCGATCGGCGCGTTGAATCTCGCGGTCATGGTCGAAGGTGACGAGCTCGGCTGGCACTACGACCAGACGGACTTCGTCGTATCACTCGCCGTACAGTCGAGCGAGCGAGGCGGCGACTTCGAGAACGTGGCGCGCTTGCGATCAGCCGACGACGAGCGGTACGACGAAGTCGCACGGATCCTGCGCGGCGAGGACCGAGCGCGCGTCGTCGTGGAACCGATGGAGCCCGGCACGTTGATGCTGTTCGAGGGCCGCTACTCGTTGCATCAGGTCACGCCGATCGAGGGCAACATGCCGCGCTACGTCGGGCTTTTCGGGTACGACACGAAGCCGGACACGATGTCGTCCGAGTTGCTGAAGCTCGTTCGCTATGGCCGCTCGGAACCGCTGCATGCAACTAGGTGAGTCGTTCGTCGGCTCGGGCACGAACGCAGCGCACGTGAACACCGTGCTCGGGCCGCGCGACGGTCCCGTCGGAGCGGCGTGGGCGAGCGCGCTGGCGACGCCGACCGCGGGTCACGCGCCGTTCGTCGTCGTGCTCCGTCCGGGTCTGCCGGTCAAGCCGTTCACGCTGCTCGTGAACAAGGCCCGCATCGACACCGAGCCGCATGCGCGGATGACGTGGGGTCCCGCGCAAGCGGGCGTCGCCGGGGGCGTCGCCGAAGCGGTCGCGACGGACATCGTGTTCGACGTCGATGACGTCCTCATCGCCGCGGTGTGGGTCGATCCGGCGGCCGACGACGCCGAAGCAGTGTTCACCAACAACCTCGAAGCCACGGTGGGCGCGCTGGTCATGGGCCAGCAGGGACGCCCGTCCGTCACCGACATCGAGGAGTCCCGCACCGACCTCTGGAACCCCTTCTTCCGGTCGCCCTGACTCGAATGTTGGATGGAAACGGGCGCTATAGCGCCCGTTTCTCCCCGGAGTTCGGAAGGGGAGGCGGTCAGGCGGCGGCGAGGTCTTCGGGGAGGAGCGACTCGGTGACGAGGCGGGCGAAGCGGTCGGGACGCCGATCGACGTACCGCCGGCAGAGGCGGAGGCCGTCGATGTAGCAGAAGATGTAAGCGCGCCAGGTCGGGTCCGTCTGGAATTCGACGACCTTCTGGGCCCGGTTGTGCGGCCGCAGTCCGAAGTGCTCGACGTACGAGACTGCGTCTTCGGTCGACATGCCGTCCTCGTGCAGGGCGATGGCGACGTTGCCTCGCACGGCGTTGCCGAGTAGCTCGCCCGCCTCGGCCACAGCCGTGGCGACCTCGGCGTCGTACGGGATCCCCAGGGGACGCAGGTGCTCGGCGACCGTCTCATGACGCCGGTCTGGCACGATCACTTCGATACCGAGGTCGGCCAGACCCTCGGCCAGCAGACATTGCGGTGTGCCCACCAGAAAGATGGTCTCCTCGAGCTGGCCCCGCCGGCGCACGAGGCCGACTTCCTTCCGCGTGTGCTCCGTGTGGTGTCCGGGATAGGCCTCGTGCGCGACCAGGTGGCCGAGCGATGTCGACAGCACCGGCAGATCGGTGTTGATGGCGACCCGGCTGCGCAGGTCACCCAGGTAGTAGTTGAAGCCCGACCACGGTTCGTTGGCGACGAGCTCGAAGTCGATGTGCTCGCCGTCAGGAAGTCCGAACATCCTGTCGGTGCGCTCGCGGAAATCATCGGCCAGCGAGTCGATCGCCCTGGCGAGCTTGTCCGGCGGAACGGTCTGCGCCTCGCGCCACGCGATGAGACGCTCGCCGAGCGGACCGGTTCCCGGCAACACCGCGTCGATGCGGCGCTGTGCTTCAGCAATCTCGTCGTCGTCGACGCGGGTCGGCCGTACGCCGTAGCACTGCTCGACCTCGTCCACGAAACCGATCGACTCGCCCGCGAACCTTCGCGCCGTCACCGACAACCCGCGGACCTGCCCGCGCACCCAACGCCGGCGGTGCGCATCGATGTCGTCACCGCCTGCACCGCTGTCGAGGTCCGCGATCAGGCGGCGTGCGTCAGCAGCGAGCTTCGCCGGATCCGGTGCCGGCTCGGCCTCGACGCGGCGCGCCAGCTCGGCCGGCCCGTAGTACGCGTCGACGAGGCCGTCGAGCAGACGACCGAGCCGAAGCCCGAGCTCGAGGTAGCGCTCGACCACGTTCGTCTCCGGCATCAGACCTCGGGGGCTGCGCCCCCGGACCCCATCGGCGTCCGGCTCCCTGGCGATCGCTCGTCCGCCATGAGCTCGCTGTGCTCGCTCATCCGACCCTGACGCTACCGGTGGATAGCGTGTCGCCGTGGACGTCAAGGCTCTCGAGCATGCCGCGCTGACGGTCGATGATCTCGACGCGGCACTGGAGTTCTACGCCTTGCTGGGGTTCGATTCGATCCCGCGTCCCGACTTCGGTTTCCCCGGCGCATGGCTGAAGGCGGGCAACGCACAGATCCACCTTGTCGTGGCCGACGATCCCGCACCGCACGCCCTCAACCACGTCGCCCTGTGTGTCGGCGACATCGAGGCCTCCGTAGCCGACCTGCGGGGCAAGGGCCTCCGAGTCAGCGACCCGTCACCTGTCGGCGAAGGCCGGCAGGCATTCCTCAAGGACCCGTCGGGGAACCTGCTCGAGCTGAACGAGCCAGGCCGGGCCGGACCTCAGTAGGTTCCGCTGAGCTTGCTGTGATCCCAACTGACGACCCGGTCGGCGTCGATGATGATCGCTGAGCGCTTGTTGGCCATCGCCGCTGCGATCGCGTCGACGTCTTCGGGCTTCTCGACACCGATGTAGCGGCGAACGACGTCGCGTGCGATGTCCATGACCACCTCAGGATCGTCGACCACCTGCGCCGTTCCGACCAGCTCGACACCGCGCAGCTCCTCGTACTGATCTCCGTCCTCGACGAGCACAGTGATGCGGTTGTCGCGAGTCAGGTTCAGCACCTTCTGCGACTTCGCGAACGTCTCGAACGCCGGCTTGCCGTCGTAGAACCCGTACCACATGGCGACGAGATGGATGGTGCCGTCGTGGTTGAAGGTCGCAGCGTTCATCGTCCGCCGGCCGTGCAGGAACTCGTCGATCTCGCCGTCCGTCATGCGGATCAAGTCACGTCGCTTGGGCATGGCGCGAGGTCTACAGGGGATCGACGGACTTGAACAGCTCAGGAGCGATCGGACAGTCGATGTGCTTCATCGCTTCTTCGACCGATGCGTTGCCGAACGGTCCCGCGACCAGGTCGACGAGGTCGAGCGGTACGACTTCGTCGTCGAGGTCCCACGGCTCACCCATCGTGTCGAGCCGAGAAACGAGCGCGGCCCACATCCGCCTGGGCAACGCGCGCCCGACGCCGCTCACCAGCCAGACGGGCGTCTCGTCGTGTGCGGCCACTGACGCGGCGGCACGAGAGCCGGCCACGGCAACGAAGCCGTCCGGTCCCACCGCGGACGCCTCGAGCAGCACGAGGTCGGCGTCGGCCACGGCCGCGCCGAGACCGGCCATCGGGACGTCGACCACGTCCATGTCCGCATGGAGCAACCGGCGCACGAACCCGCTTCCTTCGCCGAGCGTGTCAACCACGAGCACGTCGAGATCGCCTCGGCGCGGGAGCGCCTCGCCGATGCGATCTGGCCATCCGAGCACGCACACGGTGGCGTCCTCCGGCAACGCGAACGCCAGCAGATCCGCCGTGGGATCGGCGGTGATCTCGTCGGCCGCGTTCCACGCCTCGATGTTCGGGTCGTTCGACGTGAGCACCCGCGCCGAAAGCCACCACAGCGGACCGGACACGGGATGACGATCGAGGATCCGTCGACAGGCGGTGACGAGCCCCGGTGGATCGAAACCGAGGCCGGCGAGCGCGCCGGCGGTCTCCTTCACGAGCAGCTCAGCGGGCGCGCCGGATGACCGAGCCACGTAGCGGAGCCGCTCGATCGGATGCATGCCGAAGACGACGTTACCGACGGCATCGGACAGTTGGGAGGGCCAGAATCGCCCGCGCTAGGTTCCACGCCCGACATGGCGACGGACCCCCCGCCCGACCTGGAGCTCGCGCCGCTGACGGGTGAGCCCCGGACGGTCGCAGCGTGGGTGACTCTGTTCAACCTCGCGGTCGTCGTCCTCGACCCGTATACGTACGAGAGCGCATGGCTGCTCGACGAGTCCGGCCGGATCCTGAACGACTACACCGCCGCGGACGTGCGGGTCGGATGGGTCGTGACGGCGAGCCCGGAGGAGACGAAGCAGTTCCTCGGTCCATGGGCGGACGAGCTGCTCACCTTCGCCGACCCGGACCGAGCGTTCGTCAAGGGGCTCGGGCTCACGTCCCTGCCGGCGTTCGTCCACATCAACATGGCGGGCAAGGCAGAAGCTGTCGCGGAGGGATGGGATCCCGCGGCGTGGCGCAAGGTGGCTGCCAACCTCTCGCGAGTCCTCGATTGGACGCAACCGGTCATCCCCGGTCCGAAGGCCCCGGCCCCCTACGCCGGTTCTCCAGCGGGCGGCTGACCGGCCTACATCTTCTAAGTCGTCACTCGGCGGGGACGCCGCCCTTCGTCATACCGAGGACGTCGAGGGCGCGATCGAGCTCGGTGTCGGACATGAGGCCCTCTTCGAGTACCAACTCACGAATCGACTGTCCGGTGGTCGTCGACCTCTTCATCAACTCGGCCACTTTCTCGTAGCCGATGTACGGGTTGAGCGCGGTGCTGATGGACGGGCTCGACTCGGCGTACTCCTTCAGGCGGTCGACGTTCGCCTCGATGCCGGCGACGCACCGGTCGGCGAACAGACGCGTGACGCTCGCGAGCAGGCGGATCGACTCCAACAGATTGCGCGCGATCACGGGTAGGTACACGTTGAGCTCGAAGTTGCCCTGCGACCCGGCAAAGGCGACGGCGGCATCGTTTCCGAGGACTTGCGCGCACACCTGCGTCACCGCCTCGCACACGACGGGGTTGACTTTGCCCGGCATGATCGACGAGCCGGGCTGCAGGTCCGGGATGCGGATCTCGGCGAGACCGGCACGCGGCCCGGACCCCATCCATCGGATGTCGTTGGCGATCTTGATGAGCGCGACCGTGAGCACGCGCAGATCGCCGCTCAAACCGACCAGCGCGTCGCGCGCGCCCTGGGCCGCGAAATGGTCCTTTGCTTCGGACAGCGGCAGCCGCATGTCGTCGGCGAGCCGCTTGATCACCGACCGGGCGAACGTCTTCGGCGCGTTGATGCCCGTTCCCACCGCAGTTCCGCCGAGCGGGAGCACGCCGACCGAGGGGAGTGCCGCTTCGATGCGATCACGAGCGTCCTTGACCTGCGTGGCGTAGCCGCCGAACTCCTGGCCGAGCGTGACAGGGGTGGCGTCCATGAGGTGGGTCCGGCCTGACTTCACGACTGCTGCGAACTCACGCGACTTCTTGCGCAACGCCGCGATCAGACGATCGAGCGAAGGCAGCAAGTCGACCATCGTCATGCGGACAGCCGCAACGTGGATCGCCGCCGGGAACACGTCGTTCGAGGACTGCGACGCGTTGACCTGGTCGTTCGGATGCACGCTGCCCGGCGAACCGAGGCGCTCCGATGCAAGCGATGCGAGCACTTCGTTCATGTTCATGTTCGAGGACGTACCCGACCCGGTCTGGAAGACATCGATCGGGAACTGCTCGTCGTGGTCGCCGCGGCTCACCTCGACAGCCGCGTCGTGGATCGCCTTGGCCATGGTCTTGTCCACGACGCCGAGCCTGCCGTTCACGGTCGCGCTCGCTCCCTTGATCGCGGCGAGCGCTGCGATGAGGCGGCGATCCAGCGGCTCCCCGGAGATCGGGAAGTTGTCGAGCGCGCGTTGCGTGTGCGCGCCCCACCGAGCGTCGTCGGGGACCTCGACCTCGCCCATGCTGTCGTGCTCGATGCGCATGTGATGGACGCTACCCACCGGTCACCCGCCCCACGGGTACGCATCCGGTTCGTTCGGCCCGAACGGGGATCGGAGCCGGCAGGTGTCGACGCCGGTGGCCATCAGCTGACCGCAGGGCAAATCCGGCCCGAGCCAGTCCTCATGATCGGGCCCGTTCGTGCCGATGGTGGTACCCGTGAAGCGCCGCACCCTCCCCCTTCTCGCCTGCACTGTCGCCGTGCTCGCGGCGGCCTGCAGCAGTAGCAACGCCGCCAGCATCCCGCCTACCAGCTACGTCGAGAAGAGCGCTGCGATCGCCGCCGGCGACGGCGTCTGCACGGCCTTGGTCGCGGACCTCAAGCGCCTGACCACGGACTTCAAGAGCACGCATCCGCAGGCCACCCTCGACGAGGTTCGGGACTTCCTCGTCAACACACTGACCCCGCGTATGGACCAAGGCATCGGCGACTTCCATCGGATCGGCCAACCGACGAAGGACCGGCCGGCGTGGAACTCGATCGTGACCCACCTCGACACCGATCTTCTCTACTTCAAGGCCATGATCCGCGACGATCCGATCGCGCTGCTGACGATCAACCCCTTCGAGCGCGAGGCGGCGAGGTTCCAGGCCTACGGCTTCAAGGAGTGCGGCAAACCCGCCACGTAGGGACTCACGCGAGCTCGACGAGGTCGATGAGGTCGTCGCGCCAGTAGTCGAGGTCCGCCTCGGGCATCAACAGCACACGATCGGGCGCGAGCTCGCGAACGAACTCGGCGTCGTGGCTCACGATGATCATCGTCCCGGGCCACGCGGCGAGTGCGGCCGCTGTCGCTGCCCGCGCACCAGGGTCGAGGTTGTTGGTCGGCTCGTCGAGCAGCAGAACGTTGTGACGCCCAGCGACGAGCTGCGCGAGTGCGAGCTTCGTCTTCTCGCCCCCGGAAAGGGTCGAGGCGTCCTGGTGTGCTTTCTCTCCGGTGAGCGCGAACATTCCGAGCAGCCGCCGGAGATCCTCGTCGGAAACGGTCGGATCCACCTGTGCACGCATGTGCTCGAGCAATGACCGGCCGGCGGTGATCCCTTCGTGCTCCTGCGCGTAGTAGCCGACGGAGACGTTGTGGCCGAAGCGCACCGCGCCGGCATCGGGCGTCGACTCGCCCGCAAGGATGCGCAACAGGCTCGTCTTACCAGCACCGTTGAGTCCGAGGACGAGCAGCCGTTCGGCTCGGCCGACGTCGAAGGTGACGGTGTCGAAGACGTGCAGCGCGCCGTACGACTTCGCGAGGCCGTCTACCTCGACGACAGTACGGCCGGGTTGCGGCGGCGGCGGGAACTTGACCCGCAGGGCGCGGGCGGCCTTGGGCGTGGTGACCGCGTCGCGCTGGATGCGCTCGATCCGCTTCTCGAGGCTGTGCGCCATGGCCGCCTTCGATGCCTTGGCACCGAACCGGTCGACGAGCCGCTGCAGGCGATCCACCTCGCCCTGCTGGCGTACGGCCATCTTGGCGAGGCGCTCTTCGTCCCTGCGTCGCGCCGCCAGGTATTGCGAGTAGGTCCCCTTGTACTCGATGAGCGTTCCGACCTCGTCGTCGTCACCCCGGTCGAGGTGCAGGACGCGCGTGATCGCGGCGTCAAGGAGGTTGAGGTCGTGACTGACGACGACCAGCGCGCCGCGGTAGTTCGCGAGGAACCCGAGCAGCCAGTCGCGGGCGTCGTTGTCGAGATGGTTGGTCGGTTCGTCGAGCAAGAGCAGGTCGCTGCCCGCGAACAGGATGCGAGCGAGCTCGACCCGGCGGCGCTCACCGCCAGAAAGGATTCCGATCGGCAGGTCGAGCCGATCGCGGCCAAGGCCCAGGCCGGCCGCGAGGCTGCGCACCTTGGACTCCGCCGCGTAGCCGCCCGCGTGCTCGAACTGGTCGTGAGCGCGCGCGTACCGCGTGACGTTCGCGTCGGACGCGTCCTCTTCGAGCCGCACCCGTAGCTTCTCCAACCGGGTGATCGTGTCGTCGAGACCGCGACCGGAAAGGACGTGGGTCAGGCCTGTGACGTCATCGGCGACCGCATCGAGCTTCGGGTCCTGTGACAGGTAACCGAGCGAGCCGGTGTGGTGCACGACGCCCGCGTGCGGTGGCGCTGCGCCGCCGAGTACGCGCAACAGGCTCGTCTTCCCGGCGCCGTTGCGACCGACGAGACCGATCTTGTCGCGGGCGCGGACGGTGAAGCCGACATCCTCGACGAGGAGACGTCCGGCGACCTCGACCGCGAGGCCACGAACCTGCAACATCCGCCCATGCTCCCAGGCCGGGCGCCTCGGATCGGAACGAGTTCAGTTCACCTTGCGGTCGCGGCCCTGCCAGTAGTCGGCGCGAAGCTTGAACTTCTGGAGCTTCCCGGTCGCGGTACGCGCGAGGACATCGCGGAACTCGACCGTCGTCGGGCACTTGAAGTGTGACAGCCGGCCGCGGCAGTGGTCGATGAGCTCCTGCTCCGTCGCCTCGCTGCCAGGCGCGAGAACGACCAATGCCTTCACGGTCTCGCCCCACTTCTCGTCCGGCACGCCGATGATCGCGACCTCGGCGACGGCGGGATGTGAGAACAGGACGTCTTCGACTTCGATCGAGCTCACGTTCTCGCCGCCGGTGATGATGACGTCCTTCTTGCGGTCGCTGATCGACAGGTAACCCTCGTCGTCGACCTCGCCTCCGTCTCCTGTGTGGAACCAACCGTCGACGATGGCGCCGGCCGTCGCTTCAGGCTGCTCCCAGTAGCCCTCGAGCACCACGTTGCTGCGAGCGAGCACCTCGCCTTCTTCGTCGGCCTTCACTCGAACGCCGACGGCGGGCGCCCCGGCCCGTCCGAGCTTCGCGGCGCGGTCCCCGGGCGAAAGGTCGTCCCATTCGGCGCGCGAGCGGTTGATCGTCAGCAAGGGCGCGGTCTCGGTGAGTCCGTAGATCTGGATGAACTCCCACCCGAGCTCGGTCTCGACCCGCTCGATGGTGCGCGTGGGGGGCGGCGCGCCCGCAACGACGATGCGCGTACGACCCTGCCCCGCAATCGGTCCTTCCCACTGCGACGCGGCGTCGAGCACGGCCGCGACGACCGCTGGCGCGCCGCACAACAACGTCACGTCGTGCTCGTCGATGCGCCGGAGGATGTCGTTGCCGTCCACCTTCCGGAGCACGACCTGCTTCGCGCCCATCGCAGTGAGCGCGTAGGGCATGCCCCAGCCGTTGCAATGGAACATCGGCAACGTGTGGAGGTACGAGTCTCGATCGGAGACCGTCGTGTGCCAGCCGAACGTGGTCGAGTTGACCCACAGGTTGCGATGCGTCAGCTGCACCCCTTTCGGCCGTGCCGTGGTACCGCTCGTGTAGTTGATGGTGCCCGTGGCGTCTTCGGTCGGGTTGGCCCACGCCTGCGGCTCGCGGCCCTGGAGGTAGAGCTCGCCGTCCGTTGCCGCGCCCAGTCGGAGCTTGTGCTTGCACTCGATCCCATTGATGGTGTCTTCGAGCTCGGGGTCGTACAGCAGCATCGACGCGCCGCAGTGATCGACGATGTACGCGATCTCGTCGTGGTTGAGCCGGAAGTTGATCGGCACGAGCACGCGACCGAACGCGCTCACCCCGAAGAAGCTGATGAACAGGCGGGCACTGTTCTGGCTGACGACGGCGACCCGCTCCCCTTCACCGATGCCGCGCTCGTCGAGCGCGGCTGCTTGGGCACGTGCGAGCTCGGCGATTCGGCGGTAGGTGAGCGTGCCGAGGCTCTCCTGGTACGCACCTGCCTCTGCGCCGTCCGGCTCGTCGACGATTCCGACCCGATCCGGATAGATCAGCTCGGCTCGCTCGATCTGGTCAGCAACGGTCAGCGGTACGTGCATGTCGTCGTTCTACTCTCGTGGCTGGCGGCCTGCCTCCGAGCGTCACAGTCTGTGGCTAGCGTGCGCCCCCATGCGGATTGGGATCTTCGGTGGTGAGACCGGCCAGGGTGCCGGCGGGATCGACGAGTTGGTGAAAACCGTGAAGGAGACCGCCGACCAGGGGTTCGCGAGTCACTGGATGCCGCAGATCTTCGGTCTCGACGCCCTGACGGCGCTCGCGGTCGTAGGGCGTGAGGTACCGGACGTCGAGCTCGGGACGTCGGTCATCCCGACGTATCCCCGCCACCCGATGATGCTGGCCGGCCAAGCGCTGACGACACAGAAGGCGACCAACGGACGGCTCGCACTCGGGATCGGCCTCTCGCACCAGATCGTGGTCGAGTCGATGTGGGGACTGTCGTTCGACAAGCCGGTCCGGCACATGCGGGAGTACCTGTCGATCCTGCGGCCATTGCTGCGGTGCGAGCCCGTGTCGTTCCGAGGCGAGTCGTTCTCGACCAGCGGCTCGCTCACGCTCGAGAACCCGTACGGCCCTCCACCGATCCTCGTTGCGGCACTCGGGACGCAGATGCTGAACGTCACCGGCCGGCTCGCCGACGGCACGATCACGTGGATGACCGGTCCGTCGACGCTGGCCGAGCACACCATCCCGACCTTGCGGTCGGCGGCAGCTGCTGCCGGACGTCCCGAGGCGGTGCGCGTGGTCGCCGGGTTGCCAGTGTGCGTGACCGACGACGAGGCCGCGGGGCGCGAGCGCGCGGCGCAGGTGTTCGCCATCTACGGACAGTTGCCGAGCTATCGCGCCATGCTCGACCGGGAAGGAGCGCAGGGTCCGGCCGACGTCGCGCTCGTCGGCGACGAGACGGCCGTGCGAACGGGCGTCGAGCGACTGGCGGAAGCGGGCGTCACCGATTTCCTCGCCGCCGAGTTCGGCGCGACCGACTCCGAACGCTCCCGCACCGCGACGTCCTCCGGTCGCTGCTCTGAGGGACTAGCGGGCGGTCCAGCCGCCGTCGACGGTGAGGACCTGGCCGGTGCAGTAGCTCGACGCGTCGGAGCACAGGAACAGGAGCGCGCCGTCGAGCTCGTGCGGCTCGCCGGTACGGGCCATGGGACAGTTGCGTTGGACGAACGCCATCGACGACTCGTCGGCGAACATCTCTGCGGTCATCTCGCTCGGGAACCATCCCGGGGCCAGTGCGTTGACCCGCACGCCCTTGCGCGCCCATTGCGCGGCGAGTTCGCGCGTGAGGTTGATGATTGCTCCCTTGGACGCGCAATACGACGCCTGCTTGATCGGCGCCGACGCGACCAGTCCGAGCATCGACGCCACGTTCACGATCACGCCGCCGCCGTTCGAGATCATGCGACGACCCGCGAGTTGCGACAGCACGAACAGGCCGTTGACGTTGACATCGATCAACTGCCGGAACACGTCCGGGGGTTCGACCTCGGCGGCCATCGGCGCGCTCGTCCCAGCGTTGTTCACGAGGATGTCGACCCGGCCGAAGCGCTCGACCGCGGTGTCGATGATGCGATTGCAGTCGTCGTCGACGGAGACGTCAGCAACGATCGTCGCCAACCCCGCCGCATCGTCGACGGACGCGGCGAGCGCATCCAGCCGCTCCGACCGACGTGCCGTGGCGAGCACCGAGGCACCCGCGCCGAGAAGTACCCGCGCGAACCGATCGCCGAGCCCGCTCGATGCGCCCGTGACGACGGCGACTCGGCCGTCGAGACGGAAGGAGGACAGCACGTCTTCGTTCATCTGACGAAGATAGGTGTCGAAATCGGGCTGCTCCGATCGTCGTAGCCGTGAGAACCGACCAAGGAGGACCCATGAAGTACTTGCTGCTCATCTACGGCCCACAGACATCCGACGCGGCGCCGGACGAAGCGATGAACCGCGAATACGGGCAGTTCACGCAGGAGATCCTCGAGAGCGGGGAGATGCTGGCCGGCGATGCGCTCCAAGCCGTCGATACCGCCACGAGCGTCCGGGTACGGGACGGCAAGCGGAGCACCACCGACGGTCCGTTCGCCGAGACGAAGGAAGTCCTCGGCGGCTACTACTACGTCGACGTGAAGGACCTCGACCGCGCCATCGAGCTCGCGGGCAAGATCCCCGGGGCGCGCCACGGCACCATCGAAGTGCGTCCGATCCTGGAGCTCGGTGGTTGATCGAGCGGACTTCGAGCACCTGTTCCGACGTGAGTCGGGACAGGTGCTCGCGTCGCTGATCCGTTCGCTCGGCGACTTCGACGCGGCCGAGGAGGCGCTGCAGGAAGCGACCCTGGTCGCGCTCCAGCGCTGGCCGAAGGACGGCACTCCCGACCGTCCAGGGGCGTGGCTGCTCACGACTGCGCGCCGGAAGGCCATCGATCGCTTTCGCCGGGAAGGACAACGCGACGAGAAGCAGTCCAGCGCCCAACTCCTTCTCGGACGCGACGACGAGGCTGACATGACCACCATCACTGACGATCGCCTTCGGCTCATCTTCACGTGCTGCCATCCCTCCCTCGACATCGACGCACAGACGGCTCTCACGCTCCGAACGCTCGGCGGGCTCACGACGGACGAGGTCGCTCGGGCCTTCCTCGTGCCGTCGTCGACGATGGGGCAGCGACTGGTTCGAGCGAAGCGCAAGATCAAAGTCGCAGGCATCCCGTATCGAGTGCCCGACGACCACGAGCTACCCGACCGTCTCGAGGGTGTCCTCGCCGTCGTCTACCTGATCTTCAACGAGGGCTATGCGGCCACCGCGGGAGAATCGCTGATCCGTCGTGAGCTGTGCGCGGAGGCCGTGCGGCTCGCGAGACTGCTCGTCGAGCTCATGCCCGACGAACCTGAGGCGATCGGACTGCTCGCGTTGCTCCTTCTCCATGACGCTCGGCGCATCACTCGCGTCGACGAACAGGGCGCGCTCGTGCTGCTCGCCGACCAGGACCGCACGCAATGGGATCGAGCTCAGATCGCCGAAGGTCTCGAACTTGTCGAGCGTGCGTTGCGGCGCAGCCGCGCGGCTGCAGGGCCCGGTCCGTACCAGGTCCAGGCGGCGATCGCGGCGGTGCACTGCGAGGCGACGAACGCCGCCGGCACCGACTGGGCAGAGATCGTGGCGTTGTACGAAGTGTTGCTGGGCCTCGCGCCGACACCTGTCGTCGCCCTCAACCATGCAGTCGCGGTCACGATGGCGTGTGGTCCTGAGCGCGGACTCGAGCTCGTCGATTCGCTCGACACGAGCACCCTCGAAGGTATGCACCTCTACCACGCCACCCGCGCGGATCTCCTGCGCCGCCTCGGACGAAACGTCGAGAGCGCCGGGGCCTACGAGCGCGCGCTGGACCTCACGACCAACCTCCCCGAGCGCGACTTCCTCGCACGCCGCCATGACGAAGTGAAACAGTCGCGAGGTGGCTGACGCAGCGACGGTGGTGCTGGTTCACGGCGCGTGGCACGGCGCATGGTGCTGGGAGAATGTGACGCCGCGACTCGACGACGCGGGAGTGGCGTGGGCGGCAGTCGAGCTCCCGTTCACCTCGTTCGAGGACGACGTCGCCGCGGCGCGGGCAGCCATCGACGGCGCAAGCGGCCCGGTCGTACTCTGCGGCCACTCGTACGGCGGCGCAGTCATCACCGGGGCCGGTGGCCAACCGAACGTGCGGCGACTCGTCTATCTCGCGGCCTTCGCGTGCGACGAGGGAGAGAGCCCCGCCAAGACCGCGCCTGACGCGGATGTGGCGACGGCAGATCTGGACGGTTTGCTCGTCATCAGCGACGACGGGACCGTGGTCTCCGTAGCCGACGAGGCCGCAGCCGCGGTCTTCTACCACGACTGCACACCGGAGGACGTCGTGGCCACGCTCGAACGGCTGCGCCCGATGCAGCTCGCGTGCCTCATGACACCGGTCGGGCCGCCTGCCTGGCGGGACAAGCCGTCGACATATGTCGTGTGTACGGAAGATCATGCGGTGCATCCGGAGTTGCAACGGGTCATGGCGAAACGCTGCACGGAATCTCTCGAATGGCCCACGGCCCATTCGCCGTTCCTCAACCGCCCGGATCTGGTCGCCGGACTGCTCGTCGACCGCGCCCGCGCATGAAGGTCCGCATCGGTTACGGGCTCGGCACCCGCTCGCTCACCAACGACGCGGCGCGGTTCTCAGCGTTCGTCGACGCACTCGAGGCCCACGGCTTCGACTCCCTGTGGCTGTCAGAGCGATTGACCGGGGACTGTCCCGATCCGCTGATCGGCCTCGCGGTCGCAGCCGGACGAACGCAGAAGTTGAAGCTCGGCACGAGCGTCCAGGTGCTCCCAGGCCGCAACCCGGTGCTCGTCGCCAAGGAGTGGGCGAGCCTCGACCGGCTCTCGAGTGGTCGGACGCTGCCCGCGTTCGGGCTCGGTGTCGCCGACCCGCGAGAGCAGCAGGCGTTCGGTGTCGAACGCGGTGAGCGGGCGAAGTGGTTCGACGAAGCCCTTCCCCTCATCCGCCGGCTCTGGATGGAGGACTCGGTCGACCACGAAGGCGCGCGGTTCCACTACGAGGGCGTCTCGGTGCGGCCGAAGCCGCTCCAGCAGCCGCCTGACGTCTGGCTGGGCGGCATCGCCCCATCCGAGCTCAAGCGTGTCGGCCGTCTCGGTGACGGGTGGCTTCCCTCGTTCTGCACGCCGGCCGACGTCGAGCGGTCTCGGCCCATCATCGAAGAGGCCGCGGCGATGCACGGCCGAGTGATGGACGAGGAGCACTGGGGCGCGCTGATCGCCTACACCGATGGCGAGGTGCCCGACATCGTGGCCGCCGCGATCGCCGCCCGCCGCCCCGACCTCGCCGACCCGGCGGCCGTGATCGCGTCAGGCCACGACGGTTTGCGCTCCAGGATCGAGCAGTTCATCGCCGTCGGGTCCTCCAAGTTCGTCGCCATCCCGCTGTCCGAGCCTGCGGATTGGGACGCCGAGCTCGAGTCCGTGGCGGATGCCGTTCTCGATCTGCAGCGCGCTCCGATGCCGACGAACTCTTTGCAGTAGTGGTGCAAAGAGTTAGCCTGGACCCATGACGCTGCAGACCGAGTACACGCCCGCTGAGCTGCTTGCCTCGCACGACTACGTCGAGCCGCTCTTCGCCGGCGGGCGGCGCTGCCACGGCGGCTTCGTCGAGGACGGCACCTACGTCTCACCTCGCACGAAGGGCCGCGTGCCGGCCATCGCAGCGTGGCAGCGCGAGCACAGCGAACAGTTCGGCACCGAACTGCTGGGCCTGCCGCTCGATACGTGGCCCGAGCCGTATCCGAACGTGGCCCAGTCGCGTCACCTGATCGAGGAGGGTGTTCCGCAACCCATCATCGCCACGCTCACGCGCATCGGCACCGTAGAGGGCTTCGGGTCGGTCATCCGCAACTCGGTGGTGCCCGATCTGCAGCGCGTGTTCGACGAGGACATCAAGGGCACCGCGATGACTCATCTCCAACGCGGCCTGTACGAGGCGCATGCGCGCGACGAGGCCGGTTACGGCGACGAAGCCGGACACAACGAGATGTGGTTCGCAGCGCGTGACATCGCGTTCGAGAGTCCCGTTACCGAGGACGAGACCCAACGGATGCTCGTGCGCATGGGCGTCGCCGGACCCGGTGGCGGGCAGCCCGATCTGGCCGCGCTGCGCGCCGCCGCGATGGCCAACCGCGTGTTGCCCGACGAGATCGACTTCGACCTCGAGTCACTGATCGAGCGCATGACCCGCCTGCTGTTGATCGAGATCTCGGCCTTCCACCTGTTCGCGTGGGCCGAGACACTGCTGGCGGACGACGAGCTGGTGGCCGGTGACGGCGAGGCGGCCCGGCTGGTGTCGTTCATCCGCTCGGACGAGACGCCGCACGTCGAGTACCTGCGCACCGTGCTGTCCGAGATGCGCGACCGGACGTTCGTCGGCGAGTCAGGCCGTACGTACGCGGGAACAGAGATGATCGGCCGTATCTGGGACCGTGCACTCGCGGACTCGCTCGGGTCCCGCCGCCAGGACCAGCTTTCGGTGACCCTCGCCGAGGTCGAGCGCGCCGTCGGTGAGACCCGACGCGGTACAAACGTTCTCGAGCGTTTCCACGAGCTCGGATCCATCAGGCCGTCGCCGGACGGTGGATGGATCGAACAGCCCGCAGCCGTGTCCTGACACCGCTACACCACCTCCTAGGGTGTTGCCGGTGGAGGTGCTGTCCGGCCCGGTTCTCGTCCTGACCGCGCTCCTTGCTCTTGCTGGTGCGTTCAAACTCCGCCGTCCCGCACCGACCGTCGGCGCGTTGCGAGCTGTGGGCTTGCCCAGCCGGCCCGCGCTCGTGCGCGTGCTCGGCGCCGTCGAGTTGACGCTCGGCTCTGCCGCGCTTGTCACGGGCGTGCGGCCACTGCTCGCGCTCACGGCCGCCGCGTACCTCGCGTTCGCCGCGTTCGTCGCCGCTGCACTGCTGTCGGGCGCGCCGTTGCAGTCGTGCGGCTGCTTCGGCCAGCGCGACACGCCGCCGAGCGTCGTGCATCTCGCGACGAACCTGGCCGCGGCAGTGGTCCTGTTGATCGCGGCAGCAGGCGATCTACCAAAGCCGGCGGACGTCCTCGCGGATCAGCCATGGCACGCCGCGCCGTTCGTGCTGCTCGTGTTGATCTCGCTCGAGCTGAGCTACTTGGTACTCACCGCGCTGCCCGCAGTGCTGGCTCCCGCGCGTCCTCAATGAGCCGTTGGTTGGCCGACAAGATGACGTCGGTCCTCGCGTCGCGCACGAACCGCCGAGGCATGCTGGTTCGTAGCGCGGTCGTCGGCTCTGCGCTCGCGACGAACCCGTTCGACTACGCAGACATCGTCTTTCCATACGGGGACGTCGGCGACAAGGTCGTCGTCGGCGACAAGGTCGTCGTCGGCGACTGGGACGGTGACGGTGTCGACACTCCGTGTGTCATCCGCGGCCGGACGTTCTACGCGCGCAACAGCAACACCGCAGGTGTGGCCGACGTCGTGTTCCAGTACGGCGACCCGAACGACTTACGCCTCGTCGGTCGGTGGGCCGCAGGTGGAAGTCCCGCGGAAGGCCCTGGATCGGCGCGCTGATGGTGGCGCTCGTTTCGATCCTCGCCGTCGCGGTCGGCCTGCTCACCCTGCTCGTGGCCGGACTGTTGCGCAGTCACGCCGAGATCCTGCGCGCCCTGCAGTCGGTCGGGATCAGTCTCGACCCGGACGCGCCCGAGCTTCACAGCCCGACCGGATTGACATCGCCGGCGCGCGTCGAAGGCGCCCCCGCGATCGACATCGCGGGTGTCGACCCCGCCGGCGCGCCCGTGACGTTCGCGGTTGCAGGCGTCGAGCACCGCACCCTCCTCGCCTTCCTGTCCAGCACGTGCCTCACGTGCCGCGGCTTCTGGGATGCGTTCGCCGACCGACGGCTGTCCGTCCCCGGACGGGCCAGATTGCTGATCGTGACCAAGGGCTCGGAAGCCGAGAGCCCGGCGACGATCCGCAAGCTCGCGCCGTCGAGCGTGCACACCGTCCTGTCGAGTGCGGCATGGGCGGACTATCGCATTCCCGCGGCGCCGTATTTCGTGCTGGTGGACGGCTCGAGCGGCGACATCATCGGCGAAGGCGCCGCCGCGACGTGGGAGCAGGTCCGCGAGCTCATGGCGCAGTCATTGGCGGACGCCGACGGTCACCCGGACGATCACCTCCCGATGGGCCGGACGCAGGACCGGCCGTCACGAGTCAACACCGAGTTGCGGGCGGCCGGGATCGAACCCGGTCATCCGAGCCTGTACCCGGACCGTGGCGAGTGAGCCCACTCGTGCTGTGGGCCGGGATCGCGTCGGCCGTCGTCGGTGCCATCCGTTCGACGTGGTCACCGTGAGGAGCGTCGATGCTCTCGAGCATCACTCCGCTCGGTGAGCGGGGACGGCACAACCGATTCGCTGTCACCGCCAGCGCCTTCGTCGTGGGCGCAGTCGCAGGCGGCACGACTTTGGGCGCGGTGTGTGGATGGCTCGGCTCGTGGCTGCCCGAGCGGTCGAGCGCGGTCGACGCGCTGCTCGTCGTCGCGCTCGCCGTGGCTGGTGCAGTTCTCGATGCGACCCGTGTGCCGACGATCAAGCGCCAGGTCAACGAGGACTGGCTCAACCGGTACCGGGGCTGGGTGTACGGCCTCGGGTTCGGCGCTCAACTGGGCTTCGGGCTGGTCACCGTGGTGTCCAGTGCAGCGACCTACGTCGCGTTTGCCCTCGCCGTCCTCACCGGATCCGTTGCCGCGGGCGCGGCCATCGGCTTCACCTTCGGCGGGCTGCGCGGCCTGTCATTGCTGTTGGTGAGGGACATCGATTCGCCCGACGCGTTGCGAACGTTCCACCGCCGCCTCGACGCGCGAGCCGCCGGCGGCGCCCGCCTCGGTGTCGTCTCGCAAGCGCTCGTCGGTGTGCTCGCTGTGATCGTGCTCGTGGGATACGCATGAGCCAGCTCACGGGCTCGGGCATCGCGGTCGATGTGCCTGCTGGTTGGGACGGCCGCATCTACACGCGCGCACCCGAACCCGGCGGACGCCGGCCGGCGACGGCGATCGCACCGACCGAGACGACCGCAGCGGTGGTTCACGTCGCGAGCTTCCCGTTGCCGCCCGAGATCGGTGACTACGGGGGCGGCGCCGTCGAGGTCATGAGCGCCAAGGACCTCTTGGTCGTGTTGTTCGAGCACGGCCCGCTGAGCGCCCACACGCCACTGTTCGCGGCCACGGCGATCCCCCGCCTCGCAGCCACGGACGTGAGCACGATGCAGCTGCAGCGACTGCTCGAAGGCCAGGGAGGCGTGCAACGGTTCTTCACCGTCTCGGGGCGCGCGTTCTGTCTGTACGTCGTGTTCGGCTCCTATGCCCGACGGGTGCGCACGATCCCCGTCGTCAACGCCATCCTCGACACGCTCACCATCACCTGAGGTAGCAACCCTTCGAACTCCGGGGAGAAACGGGCGCCATAGCGCCCGTTTCCACCCAACATTCATCCCGTCGAAGTGATAGCCAGACCACCGTGACGGGTTATGTCGCCGTGATCGGTGCCACGGTGACCGATGCGGAGGCCGACGCGGCCGCCGAACGTGTCGGGGCCTTGTTGGCGGAGGCCGGAGTCGTCGTCGTGACGGGTGGGCGGGAAGGCATTGCCGCGGCCGCCAGCCGGGGAGCGTCGGAAGCGGGCGGCCTCACCGTCGGCATCCTTCCGAGCCGTGACCGCGCCGAGGCGAACCCGTGGGTGCACGTGGCGGTGCCCACGGGCCTCGGCGAACTGCGCAACGCGCTCGTCGTGATGGACGCGGACGCGGTGATCGCCTTTCCCGGCGCGTACGGAACCCTCGTCGAGCTCGGGTTCGCGCTCCACACGGGACGCTCGATCGTCGTCGTGGGCGATTGGCCCCTGGCGTCCGGAATCGCGGCGCGCCGCGCCTCGTCCCCCGAGGAGGCCGTCGCCATTGCGCTGTCGGCCGAGGAGCCGTAGCCCGCATCACGAGCAGACGGTGAAAGTGCCCGGCTGGCCCGCGGGTGCGGTCACCGTGGCGTTCACATCCGACGCCCACTGATTCAGTGCGTCGGCCAGTTGCTGCGTGTCGTCGGGTGTATCGCCGACGAACGCGTCACGCAGACACGTCTTCCCACTCCCGTCCAGCCATGTCACGTACTCGTCCCCGGCCCATCCGGCGACGGCCTCGTCGACGTCACTGGTTCGCATCGACCCGAGCAGGATCTCCTCGAACATGAACGCGCCGAGGACGCCCTTGTTCAGAACCGTGCCGTCCGCTGCCGGGACGGCGACCGGGACGGCTTGCTCGCCGGCGAGGAACTTGGCCGGATCGATCACCTGCTCGCTCGTCGTCGGCGGTTGCTGGAATGCGGCGTCGAGGCGTTCGCGATTCCCCGCGTCGAGGATGTTTTTCACCAGAACCGGGCCGTCGGTGTACGGCTCTTGCGTGATGTCGAGCAGTACCTGCGGCATCGTGAATATCTCCGGGTGGGCGAGCAGGATGTCCTGCTGCTCCTTGATGGCCGCGGCTCGTTCGCCTGCGGACAGCGTCGCCAGGTAGGCCTGCTCGACGCGAATAGCGTCACCCTCGGTGAGAGCGGTGAAACCGAAGCCGGTCTCGTCGTCGGCGGTGTCGAGCTGCGGGCGGTTGAGATCGAACCACTGGTCGTCGAGCGCATGGGTCAGCTCGTGTGCCAGCACCTCCCGCACGAACGGTGTGACCTGCGTGCCGCGCACGACGAGCTTCTTCGTCTCGGGGTCGTAGAAGCCGAGCACGCCGTTCTCCAGCAGGTCTTGTGCTGCGGAAGTCAGGTCGTATGTGGGCGGGATCAACCCGAGGGCGCGCAGTACCTCCTGCGACTCGAGGAGCGATGGGCGTTCCTTCGCGAGTTGCTGGTCCAGCATCTGCGTGAGCTGGTCGTCGGTGGCGAGTTGCACGTCGACCGCCGACTTGAACGTCAACCCACGCTCGCGCTCGACGAAAGCCTGGATGTCGCGGACGGCCGTCTGCAGATCGGGTTCGGTGCTCGAGCTCGATGAGCTGTCCGAGCTCTCTGGATCCGTGCTCGAGCTGTCCGTGGCAGAGCTCTGCGAGTCGGTGTCGACCGGGGCGGTCGTCGTGGGCGCGCCGGCGATGAAGCGCTCGTTCCCGTCGTCGTTGGACTGCCCCCATGCGAGTACGCCGACGATGACGATCGCTGCAGCGCCGATCGCGGCGATCAACAACGCGCCGCGGCCCAGGATCGCCAGGCTCCCGTGGCCTTCGCCCGCCGGAGGTTCCTGACGGGCCAGAGCCAGGAGCGGGCAGCAGCGGCGGGATCGAGGGCCACTCCTCCGGCGGTGACGAGGGGTAGGTGGGAGGAGGCGGAACGGCGGGCGCCGCATACGGCGGCCCGAGGGGCGGCATGGCCGCAGCGGCGAGGAACGGGGAGCGTGGGACCGCCAAGGGCTGCGTGTCAACTGGTCCAGCGGGCGACGACGGAGGCCGCGGGCGGGGCGACAGCGGCGGCTGCGGCGGCTCAGGGTCGTCCCGCCCTCCAGGAGGGATGGCGAACGGCGGCGTCGGTTCGTCCATTCGCCCTCCATCGAACCACGTTGCGCGGCTCATCCGTTTTCGGCCGGTGCGGCACACTCTTCGGGTGGACGGTCTGCCTGTCATCGACATTTCGCCGCTGCGCAACGGCGGTGGCGTCGAGGGGGTGGCGATGGAGATCGATGCCGCGTGCCGCGACACGGGGTTCTTCTATGTCGTGGGCCACGGCGTAGTGCCCGGACTGACGGCTCGGGTCGACCGGCTGGCCCGCGAGTTCTTCGCGCTGGGCGACGACGAGAAGTCGGCGATCGCGATGCAGCACGGCGGCCGGGCGTGGCGTGGGTGGTTCCCGGTCGGCGGCGAGTTGACCTCCGGTGAGCCCGACATGAAGGAGGGCATCTACTTCGGGCAGGAGCTCGGTCGAGACGACCCCCGCGTGCGGGCCGGTCTGCCACTGCATGGGCCGAACTTGTTCCCCGTCCGCCCGGAAGGCTTGCGCCCCGCGGTGGTCGAGTACATCGACACCGTCACCGCGCTCGGGGCACATGCTGCTGCGCGGCATGTCGATCGGACTCGGACTCGAGGAGTCGTGGTTCGACGAGCACCTCACGGCCGAGCCGCTGGTGCTCTTCCGCATCTTCCACTACCCGCCGCTCGATCGCGTCGACGACCGGTGGAGCGTCGGCGAGCACACGGACTACGGACTCATCACGATCCTCGCGCAGGACGCGTCAGGTGGCCTCGAGGTCCGCGGGCCGGACGGTTGGATCGCGGCACCGCCGGTCGATGACGCGTTCGTCGTGAACCTCGGAGACATGCTCGAGCGCATGACCGGCGGGCGCTACCGGTCGACGCCGCACCGCGTGCGCAACGCCAGCGGGCTCGATCGTCTCTCGTTCCCGTTGTTCCTCGATCCTGGTTGGAGCGCGGAGGTACTCCCCGTTCCTTTGGCCGATGACACCGTCTCGCAAGACCGCGGCGAACGATGGGACGGCGCAGACGTGCACGCGTGGTCCGGCACCTACGGCGAGTACGTGGTCACGAAGGTCGGTCGCGTCTTCCCAGGGCTTCGCGACGAGGTGTTGCGCACGCGCGAGTGACCTTCTCGTAGCGTCGGCGCCATGCGATTCAGTGTGTGGCCGAACCCGGAACGCCCGTGGGCCGATGTCCTCGAGATCGTTCAGGCCTGCGATGGAGCCGGGTGGTACGGCGTGTACTTCGCCGACCATTTCATGCCGAACGATCTCGGGGGCGAGCCGCTCGACGGTCCCGTGCTCGAGTGCTGGGGCGCGATGGCGGGACTGGCGGCAGCGACCGCAGAGCTTCGGGTCGGGAGCCTCGTGTGCGGCAACCTCTACCGGCATCCCGCGGTCGTCGCGAAGGCGGCGTCGACGGTGGATCACATCAGCGGCGGACGGTTCGTACTCGGTGTCGGTGCAGGATGGCAGGTCAACGAACACCAGGCATACGGCATCGAGTTACTCGGCACGAAGGCGCGGCTCGACCGGTTCGAAGCCGCATGCGCGGTGATCACGTCGTTGCTGCGGGAGCGCCGCACGACCTTGGATATCGACGCGTACCGCATCACGAACGCGCCATGTGATCCGAAGCCGGTCCAGTCGCCCTTGCCGTTGCTCGTCGGCGGCAAAGGCGAACGGCGCACGATGCGGATCGCGGCTCGATACGCGGACGAATGGAACGCGTGGACCACGCCGGACGAGTTCCGGCAGAGGATCGACGTGCTCGAACGGCACTGCGACGATCTCGGCCGCGATCCCTCCTCGATCCGACGTTCAACGCAGGCGCTGATGTACCTCAGCACCGACGAGACGTGGCTGGCACGCTTCCGCGACCGTGACCCGGTTCGCCCCGTCATCGTCGGTACTCCCGCTGAGGTCGTCGAGCAGGTCGCCGCCTACCGAGACGCGGGGGTCGACGAGCTCATCGTTCCCGATTGGACCATGGGCAAGCCACCACGCGCGATCGACACGCTCGAGCTGTTCCGGACCGAGGTCGTACCGGCCGTCACGTAGACAAAGTCAGCGTGAGGACGAGCTCGTCGCGCATGGGGATGCCGTAGCGTCCCTCCTGCGGGATCGCGGGTTTGAGCAAGCGTGCCCGGTCCATCGCGCCAGGGTGCAGCTCGCTGAGCCGGAAGCCGCGGCGCTGGTAGATCCGCAACCCATCGAGGTTGTCGTTGGTCGTGACCAGCCACAGGTCGCGACCACCTGCAGATCGCACTGCGGCGACGACCGCGTCGATCAACTGCGTCCCGATACCGAGTAGCCGGTGGTCATCCGCCACCGCGATCGCCGCGAGCTCGGCTGCTTCATCCTGGACGTCGTACGTGGCGACCCCGACGAGCCACTGCCCGTCCCACGCGCCGACTCCCGGTAGTGCGAGGACGTCGTGCAACCTGCCGAGCCGGGCTTGGTGCCGACCACCGAGCTCGCGGTCGAGCAGATCGGTCGCCGCTTCCAGGTCCGTTGGCTCGAGCCTCCGAACGTCAACCACGCGATCGCGCACCGTAGCGCGGGACAAATCTGCAGACGGAAGGGTGGGAAACAACCATGAAGGGCAGCTCGGCAACGGCACCACCACCAACTCGTCGACCCCGGTGGCGGTCACCGGGATCACCAACCGCCGCCATCAGCGCCGGCGACGACCACACGTGCGCCTTGCTGGCAGACGGGACACTCAGGTGTTGGGGATTCAACTTGAAGGGGCAGCTCGGCAACGGCACCACCACCGACTCGTCCACGCCGGTGGCAGTCACCGCGGTCACCGACGCCAGCGCCATCGGCGGCGGCGGACTTCACACGTGCGCCTTGCTGGCGGGCGGGACAATCAAGTGCTGGGGATTCAACGGATTTCGGGCAGCTCGGCAACGGCACCACCACCGACTCGTCGACGCCGGTAACCGTCCTCGGGATCTGACCGCAGCCATGCGTTCGAGTATCCGGTTTGACGATCCTGAACGACAACCAGCGCGCCCACGATCCCCTCGCGATCGGCAAGAACCGCCGCTCTGAGCCGCGCTGATCGGCCTCGACGCTCCTACCGTGGTAGTAGAGTTGGTCGGTGCCACGAGGAAAGCCGTCACCGAAGCTGGCCATCACCGTCGATCCCGACGTCCACGAACGAGTCGTCGACGCTGCCGCGGAGGACGGCGTGAGCGTCTCCGCATGGATGACCACGGCCGCCCGGCGGGCGCTGCTCGTCCGCGACGGCCTGACCGCCGTCGCCGAATGGGAGGCGTTGCGCGGACCGCTGACCGATGCCGAGATGGCCGCCGCGCGCACGCGGGTCACTGCGCAACTCACCGCGACCGGTCGGGGATCCGGCCGTCGCCGACCGGCATGAGCGTTGTCTACGACGCTGGCGCCCTGATCGCGGCCGATCGGTCCGATCGGGGAGTGTGGGCGGACCACCGTGCACGGCTCGAGCTCGGACTCGTGCCCCTGACCACGGCTCCTGTCGTCGCCCAGGTCAGCCGCTCGGGACGACAAGCGCAGCTGCGGCGATTCCTCACGGGCTGCGAAATCGTCGCCTTCGATCGGAATGACGCCTACCACGTGGGTCAGCTCGCCGGAAGGTCGAAGGTGGCTGACGTCATCGACGTCCACATCGTCGCAGTCGCAGCCCGATATGGCTTCGGTGTCCTCACCGCGGACCAGGACGACCTGCGCTCGATCTCGGCCGCGCTTTCGCCACCAGTTCCCCTTTTCGCGGTCTAGATCTGTCGTCTCAGGTGTAGAGGGGCAGCATCAACGCCGAGCTCCAAGCTGTCGTGACCGGCGTGGGCATGCCGGGTCTGATTAGCGCAGGCGAACCACGGACCGTGGCGCGCCGGCGTCAGTCCTCGGCGAGGATCGCGTAGATGCGCTTGCGGGCATCCTTGAGAATCTCGAGGACGCGGGTGCGCTGATCATCCGAGCCGGCGACCGCGACCTGCTTCATGGCCACGGCCAGTTGACCCATGGATGCGCGCAGCTCGTATTGCCCGCTGCGTCCGGCGAGCTCCCAAGGAGTGCCGCCGGCGTCCGCCACCCGCTCGGCCGCCTCGGCCGCGCCCGCATCGGTCAGCTCGAAGATGCGTTTGCCGTCGCGCTCGGTGCTGCGGACGAGACCTTCGTCCTCGAGCAGCTGCAGCGTCGGGTACACCGAGCCGGGGCTCGGACGCCACGCGCCGTCGCTCTTTTCCTCGAGGCGCTGGATCAGGTCGTAGCCGTGCCCGGGACCGTCCTCGAGCACGACCAGCAGCGCGGTGCGGATGTCACCCCGGCGCATTCGACCTCCGCGCCGACCCCACGGCGGCCCGTCCGGGCCCTCGCGACGCCAGCCCCGTCCCGCTCGGGGGCGCGCGGACCCCGCTTCCCTCGTTCGTCCATCTCGTACATGTTGACTCCTTCAGACTCGTCCTGTCGTGTACTGTCATGAGCGTATCGCGATATATCGCTAGCTCCCAACCGGCTGGGGCCAAGGAATCTGCGAACGACGAGCGATCCCGGCAATGGACGCCGCGGCCGCCCCGACGATCCTGCGTCCTCAGCACGAGAGGCGGATCGAGTCCAGACTGTCGACGTGGACGAGATCCTCGCGTTCTGGGAACTGTTCAATGCCGGTCGACTCGAGGAAGCGATCGCACTTTGCTCGGCTGACTTCGAGTACGTCGATCATCAGAACGGCGGCGTCTTCGACGCGCAAGGTTTTCTCGGCGAGATGCGCAAGATCCTCGAAGCAGCGCCAGACCGCCGCGTCACCATCCTTCGGAAGTTTGCCGACGGTACCGGCTCCGGCGTGCTCGAAGCCGAGTGGCGCGGAACGTTCACCGGTGCGCCGGAGCCCGTGATCACCGGTGTCGCCGCCGTCGTCGACACAGCGGACGGCCTCATCACGCAACTTCGCATGTACTACGGCTGAGCACGATGCAACTGCCTGGAACGCTTCTGGGCCTCAGCCGCAAGCGATGACTCGGCCGTGCCATAGGGTCTCGCCGTGGCCAGCTCCGAGGCCGCCCGGATGCGATCGATCGCGTCGCAGCTCGCCTCGCGAGTCCGCGAGCACAACCTCACGCTCGTCGCAGCAGGAGTCGCGTTCTACGCCTTCCTGGCGTTCGTACCCGCGCTCGTCGCGCTGATCTCGATGTACGGACTCGTGGCCGACCCGACCGAGGTGACGCGACAAGTCGAAGACGTCGCATCGGCGCTCCCGAAGGAGGTTCGGGACTTCCTCGTCTTCCAGCTCACGTCGGTCGTCAACGCCAACAAGGCAGGCGTCTCGATCACGCTGCTCATCGCCATTGTGCTGGCGCTGTGGAGTGCTTCTGCAGGAATGGCGGCGCTCATCGCCGGGATCCGCATAGCGAACGGCCACGAGGAACCGGAAAGCTTCGTCGCCAAGCGAGGCAAGGCCTTGGCTCTCACCTTCGCCGCGGTGGTGCTCCTCGTCGTCGTGGTCTTCGTGGTCGCCGCACTCCCGCCCTTGCTCGCCAACTCCGGCACGGGCGGCCTGGGCCGCATCGTCTTCGGCATCCTGCGCTGGCCGCTCCTGGGCGCGGTGATGATCCTCGGAGTCGGCCTCTTGTACCGCCTCTCTCTCAAGGACAACCCAACCGGTTGGTTGGGCATCGTCACGCCTGGCTCGATCGTCGCGACGATCGGCTGGCTGATCGTTTCAGCGTTGTTCGCCGCGTACACCGGCAACTTCTCGGGGTACAGCAAGACCTACGGCACACTCGCATCGATCGTCGTGGTGCTGCTCTGGCTCTGGTTGAGCTCTCTTGTGGTGCTCCTCGGCGCCGAAGTCGACGGAGTGCGCGAACGGTAGGGCGCCAACGCTCATCAGCCTTTGGCCTCGGCCAGCATGGCAACGATGCTGCCAACGTCTCCCCTTTCGAATGCGTCCGTGAATCGCTCGACGAGGTCGCGCACGCGTCCGTCGTCGAGCGCGCGCCACGTCACCTGCTGACTTTGCTCAGGGATCCGTTCATCGACGGTCTTGCGGGCGCGTTGGAGCGCGCTGTTGACCGACGGCACCGTGGTCTTCAGCAACTGGGCGACTTCACGGGCCGACAGTCCGAGCACCTCGCGCAAGATGAGCACGGAAGACTGGCGGCAGGGTAGATGCTGGAGCGCCGCGACGAAGGCCAGCTCCACCGCCTCGCGCTGCTCGCACCGCGCTTCGGGTGTCGCGTCACGGGCGGCGTCCTCGAGCCAAGCGTCCGGGTCGGGCTCGACCCACGCGGACCGATGGCAGCCGCCGTTGGGATAAGTGGATTGGCCGCCGTCGATCGCAAGCCCGCCTTTCGACCGCCGGCGCCTGATGACGTCGATGCAGCTGTTGGTCGCGATTTTGTACAGCCATGGCCGAACTCGTCGGCTGTCAACGAGTCCCGTGAGTCCGCGCCAGGCGCGCAGCATCGCGTCCTGGAAGGCGTCCTCGGCGTCGTGTACGGACCCGAGGATGCGATAGCAGTGCGCGTGGATCTCGACGCGGTGGGGATCAACGAGAACACGAAAGGCGTCCGGGTCGCCGGCGCGAGGCGCGTCGGATGGGCCACCACGACGACTTCGCTCTTGGTCGGATACGGCGACGGATCGGAGATGCGGTGGGCGGACGTGCTCGCGTTCAAACATTGGCAAGTCAATGGGCCGCGGCAAGTCGCTGGTGCTCGTCATTGGGTTCCGATCAATTCGTCGGTGTCTCGTGGACCGCGGCATCCGGACCGCGCGTTCCGGCAACGAGCTGCCGGGCGCGCACCGCGCCGAACCACCCCGACCGGATGAGCGTCACCATCGTGGCGACCACGAAGATCGCAACCACGACGAGGAGATGATCGGTGCCGGTGCCCAGCCCGAGCCACGGCTCCTGGATGGCGCGCACGACGTGGGTCAAGGGGAGCACGGTCGCGATGTCGTTCATCACTGGTGACATCGCGTCGGGCGGCGGCCCGCCCCCGGCGAGCAGGAACATCGGGAGGAACACGAGCAGCCCGACACCCTGCGCCGCCCGTGCGTTCGGGAGCACCGTGCCGAGCAGAACGCCGATGCTGATGAACGCCAGCGAGCCGGCGACGATCCCGACGGTTGTGCGCGCGACGTCATCGATCTCGGGCAGCCCGTACGCCAGTGCGGCTGTCGCGAGCAGGAGTACCACACCGATCGCGACGAAGACCGCGCCGATCACGATCTGGCTGATCGGGAACGCCCAGCGGGGAAATCCGGCGGCATCGAACCGCCGGAGGACACCGGCCTCTCGGTAGGAGGCGATGTGGACGGGCAGCATGATCAGGCCGACCGCGGCGATGACGACGCCGAAGTACGCGGCGATGTAGAAGTCACTGGGGACCGCCCCCTCGAACGCGGGGTCGTCGGCATCGAATACCCCGCCGAGCACGAGGACGGTGATCACCGGGAACGCGAAGACGAACGCCAGCACGAGCGGCTCGCGGAGCAGCAGCCGCAGTTCGGATGTCAGCAGTCGGCGCGTCGCACTCATGGCGTGGTGGTCCTTCCGATCAGAGCGAGGACGGCGTCCTCGAGGGATGGTTCGTCGACGTGAAGGTCGAGAGGCACCGGCGTGCCCCGGACTTTGTTGGTTTCGACGAGGTGGGCGCCGATGTGGGTCAGCATTCGGCGGTCGCCGCGTAGTTCGACTCGCGCGCCCGACAGGCCGACGGAGTGGACGCCGCGGATCGAGCGGAGGTCCGAAGCGTCAGCATTGGGGTCGGTGTAGGACACCCCGACGCCGGGGCCGTGCCATTCCACGAGTTCCGCAGGGGAACCGTGCGCCACCAGGCGGCCGTCGCGCACCATCACGACGCGGTCACAGAGGACCTCGGCCTCGTCGGTGAAATGGGTGACCAGCACCACCGTCGTGCCGCGGTCGCGGATCCGTTTCACGAGGTCCCAGACGATCCGGCGCGCTGCTGGGTCGAGGCCCTGCGTGAGCTCGTCGAGGAACACGATCTCGGGCTCGTTGAGCAGCGCCAGAGCGATGAAGAGTCGTTGCCGCTGGCCACCCGACAGTGAGCCGAAAGACTTGCCCCACAGCGCGTCCAATCCCCACTCCGTCATCGCATCGCGCGAGACATGCCGGTCGGCGAACAGTCGGACGGCCTCGCTCACACGCATCCGCTCCGGCAGGTTCGAGTCCTGTAGCTGGCTACCGACCCGAGAGGCGAGCGCGCTCCGCTCTCGTTGCGGATCGTGGCCGAGGAGCCGTATCGAGCCCGTGTCCGCACGACGGAGCCCTTGGGCGCACTCGACCATCGTCGTCTTGCCGGCGCCGTTGAGGCCGAGGATGCCGAAGATCTCGCCTTCGGCAACGGAAAGGTCGACGTGGTCGACGGCGACGCGGTCGCCGTACCGCTTGGTCAGCTGTTCGATTTCCAGAAGCGCAGCCATGCGGTCAACGTACGGATGGCGCGCGCAGCAGTCATCGGACGACGGTCCAGTCGTCAGCTCGGACCGGGGGGTGAGGCGATGCCGTGCTGGTAGGCGTACACGATGGCCGCGGCCCGGTCTCGGACACCGAGCTTGGTGAAGATCGAACCCACGTGGCTCTTGACGGTGCCGCCACTGACATGGAGCGACTCGCCGATCTCGGCGTTCGTCGCACCCTCGGCGATCAGCCGCAACACGTCGTGCTCCCGGTCGGTGAGGCTGGCGGCGCGCTCCTGTTGCCGCGCCTGGGGCAGCACCGTCGTCCGATAGGTCGCGAGCACGCGTGGGGTGACTTCGGGGTCGAGCCAGGCGGCGCCGCTGGCGACCGTGCGCACCGCCCTGATCAAATCGATGGCCGCGGCGTCCTTGAGCACGAAACCGGCCGCGCCGGCGTCGATCGCGCCCCAGAGCGTCTCGTCGTCGTCGAACGTCGTCAGAATCAGCACTGGAGGTCCGTCCGCTTCGCGGATATGGCGGGTCGCCTCGATGCCGTTCATGACTCGCATCCTGATGTCCATCACCACGACGTCGGGATGGTGCGCCTCGATCGCGTCGAGCGCCTGGGCGCCGTCGGCACACTGGGCAACGATCGACACATCGTCCTCGGAGCCGAGGATCCGCTCCAATCCGGCGCGCACCAGATCCTGATCGTCGACGAGCACGACGCGGATCACGCGCCCGCGCTCGCGTTCTCGTTCAACGGCGGCAGCTCGGCTGACACCCTCCACCCGTCGACGACCGGACCAGCATCGAGGGTGCCACCGACCGACCGCGCTCGTTCCCGCATCCCGACCAGACCGAACCCACCAGAAAGCCCGTGCGGGTGCCGGCCGCCACCGCGGTTGGCGACCACGATCCAGCACGCCCCTCCGGCCGCATCGACGTGCACGCTCACGTGCGTCTCCGCGCCCATTGCATGCTTGGAGACGTTGGCCAACGCCTCCTGCACGATCCGATAGCCGGCCACCGATCGTGACGTGTCGAGCGTGGCGATCGGCCCGTCGACGTCCGCACGCACCGCGATCCCCGCCGATCGGCAGTCGGCCAGCAGGTGATCGAGATCGTCGAGGGTCGGAGACGGCCCACCACGGTCCTGCTCCGAGCCGGGTTCGCCGGCGCGGAGCATGCCGACCGTCCGGCGGACCTCGTTGAGGCTCTCACGGCCGACGCGCTCGGCGTCGGCCAGTGCGGCGTCCGCTATGTCGGGGTCGCGACGCAGCAGATGCCGAGCCGCTGTGAGCTGCAGCATCACGATCGTGAGCGAGTGCCCGAGCACGTCGTGGACGTCGCGCGCGATCCGTTGGCGCTCGTCCAATGCCGCCTGATCGGCGACCAGGGCACGCGTGCTGGCCAACTCGTCCCGGGCCAGACGGAAGCGATAGCCGAGCTCGCCGATACCCCAGCCGAAGCTGACCCCGACCATCCAGTACTGCCAGCTCCAATCGCCTCCGTCGACCACGATCAAGAATCCGGGCACCAGGACCGCGCCGAGCCCGCACACGATCACGACCAGGCGGCGTCGTTCGTTCAGCGCGAGGTGCGCAAGCGCGAGCACGAGGAAGAAGATCGCGCCCTCTGCCCGCATCTCCGGAAGATCGAGCACACCGACCGCGACGCACGCGACGGCGAGCGGTACCCACGCCGGGCAGCGCGGCACCGCGCCGTACACCAGGTACGAACCCGCAACCGCGGCGATGACGAGGACATCACCCGCGCGCACCTCGTCGAGATCGAGCACGCTGATGACGCCCAACACCGAAGCCGTCAATGCACCGACGACGCCAAAGACGCGACGCTCGTCCAACCACATGGCCGAGTCGCTCGCCATGCCGCCGACCGTAGTCACGGGCCAGCCCACCACGCAGCAGCACGGCGCGATCTCGCCGCTCATCAGCTCCCCCGGCGGGCGGAGCGAACAAGCAGACCGTAGGCCGATGTGCCGAATGTCTTCGGGAGGGAACCTTGGGCCAAGGAGGTGCGAAATGTCGAGCAACGTCAGCCCACAGAGCTCCAACCCCGAGCACCAGGACATGAGAGTCGAGGCGCAACGGTGGGTTCGCCGGAAGCGGATCCTCTACACGATCGTCGGGATCTACGGAGTTCTCAGCCTCATGTGGTTCGCCATCGACATGGCCGACGGTACCGAGAGCTTGTGGTTCTACTGGCCGATGCTGGGCACCGGCGCCGGTGTCGCAATAGCAGCGGTTGTCATGTTCGGCATCGGAGGCCTCTTCGGAGCCGACTGGGAAAAGCGAGAGGTCCGGCGCTACCTGCAGAACCACGACCAGTCGGACACGACGTCGTAGGCCGTGCGGCGTTGTACTGGTCCCTAGTCGAAGACGAACAGCGGCTTGGTGCCGTGAGCCGGTGACTCGGCGAGGACGACGCCTTCGGCGAAGCGTTCGACGTCGATCCGTTGGCCGTCCGGAATCTCGAGGATCCCGTCTGTCACCAGGTTGCGGGCCTCGGTGACGGCCGCCTCCGCCTCCTCGGGAGGCGTTGTCACGATCCAACGGAACAGCCAGAAGCCACGCACCGTCTTGGCCTCGTAGATGAAGGAGCGGGCGAACACGGGGATGGTCAATGCCGACGGATCCGTCTGGCGGTGCGTGGCGAGCGCGCCGTAGACGAGGAGCTCGCCCCCTGGAGCCAACGCTTGCAGCACGTCGCCGCCGAGTTGCCCGGCCACGCAATCCAGCGCACGGTGGACCCCTTCGTCGCCGGCGATCTCGTTGACCGCGCGTGGCGAGGTCTTCATCCTCGGTGCAAGTGGCCTCGGTGCCACCGAGGTGGCGGATCTCGTCGACCGCGGCCCGGCGGCGGACGATGTTGATCGTGCGGATGCCCCGATGGCGGGCCAACTGCACCACGAGCTTGCCCACGGTCGAGCCGGCCGCGGTCTGCAGGAGCCATTTGCCGGGCGGCACGCCGATTTCGCGCACGAGCAGCGGTGCGGTCAACGGATTGGTGACGAGCTGGCAGGCGGTGGAGTCGCTCACGCCGTCGTCGGCGGCTCCAAGGTCGTACCCGTTTCCGTGTAGCCGTAGCGCCCGCGCATGATGTGCAGGTCGCTGGCGTGGATCGGAGTGGCGCGCACGCGCACCAGAACTTGGCCTTCGCCAGGCTCGGGTCGCGGCCTTGTCTCGAGGCGCAGGACGTCGGCCGGCTCTCCGATGCCTTGGGCTACGAGGACTCGGATGGTGGCGGTCATGGATGAACCTCGTGCCGGTCGGCGAGGTCGCGGGCCCGGCGCAGATGAGCGATCAGCTGCCCGGGCACCACGGTTCCATTGCTCTCCGGCCGTACATCGCACGCCCTCGGATATCCGTGGGACGGCGACGACCTCACTCCGGCTGCGGTAGCGGAATCGGCGTGCCCGACGTCCACACCGGGATGGTGTCGATCACCGACAAGCGCCAGCCGTCGGGCGTACGGACGAAGTCGAAGCGGTAGACTTGACCGGCCGTATATTCGACCGGGAGCTCCCGTGGCCTCGCCGGGTCGGCGGTGCCGGCCAGTGGCCCGAAGGCGACGACCAAGTTGGCCCGCGCCTGGGCACGGTCGCCGTCCACGTCGATGAGCAGGTTGGTGATCACGTGCTGGGTCGGCTGCTCGGGGCGGTGGTTCCGGCTGGCCTGGGCGATCACTGCTTCTCGCCCTTCGGCCGTTCCGCCGGGTGTGCGGACGGTCGAGTGCTCGATCAGCAGCGATCGCATGTCGTCGAAGGCGGAGTCGTCCAGGGCCACACCCAGTCGGTGGACAAGGTCGGTGATCTCGTGGCGGTCGACGAGCTGTTGCAGGGTGTCATCGGTCATCGTGGTCATGGCGGTAGCTCCTCAAGTGTCAAAATGCAGGTATCGATGGTGGCGCCAACATTGGTATGACCAACGATATTCCGATAATGGGTCTGACCAACGAAAATTGTTAGCGTGCCGTGATGGACCAAACCGATGCCGACAGTGCGCCGGCTCGGCTGCGAGCCCTGCCGAGCCGGTTGATCAATCAGGTCGCTCTGCCCGCCAACCGTCTGGTGAACGAGGCACTCGGGAGCGCAGGCGCGCGGCGCCACCACTACTCCCTGCTCGCCACCCTCGACGAAGTCGGACCAGCGAGCCAGGCCGAGCTCAGCCGGCGCAGCAACATCGACCGCAGCGACCTGGTGGCCACCGTCAACGAGCTGTCCGCGCAGGGTTACGTGGAGCGGGCCCCCGACGCCGCCGATGCCCGCCGCAACGTCATCACCATCACCGCCGCCGGCCGGCGCCGACTGCGCAAGCTCGACCGCCTCGTCGCAGGGGTGCAGGACCAGCTTCTCGAACCGCTTTCACCCAAGGATCGCGATCGCCTGGTCTCCCTCCTCACCCGGCTCGTCGACCACCACGCCAAATCATGAACAACACGATCTGACCTGCAGGTCGTGCGTCAGAACCGTGCCCCGGTGGGGCTCGAACTCTCCTCGAAGCCGTGATGGGTGGTGTCGCCGCGTGAGGATCAGGCCGTTGAACTGCGGCAATACCGGTGATTCGTGCGCCTGCCTCTCCGCGATGACGCGTAGTCATGCGTCATCCGTGACCAGGGTGTGACTGTGATGCCTCATGCCAGACAAGACCCAGATTGTGCGTCTGGCCTGGGCGTTTACGCACGTTCGAACCTCAAGCGCGATCGGCTTATGCCGGCCCGTTACGAACGGTTCGTTTGCAAACCGTCACCAAGCTCGTCCGACGGACCAGCGATTCCACCACCCGCTGCGTCCACGGCGCCACTGCTTCCGGCTGGAGGTGAAACCGGCACTGCACCGAGCTGGTCGTGTCATTGATCCGGATTTCTAGGGCATCTATGGACGAGCGATCCCGTGCGGTTTCATCGCTCAACGGCGCGACGCCCGACCCATCCGGGACCGGCACCTATGTGCGGGTGACTCCTCCGACTGAGCCCACTCGATGGGATCGGTCGCCCTCCCCGAATGAGACTGTCGAGTGCGACCACCGTGCCCGCGAGTTCGACTGCAGCCGCCACCGTCGGCGCAGAGTCGTAGTCCGGCTCGCGTTCGACGTCGGTTGGTCATTGAACGGCCACGGGGTCGGGCGTCGCGTCCGTCACCTAGTCGGCTAGGACCGAGGCCTCCGCGACCCTCGGTCGTGTCAATGCACAACAGTTGACCGGGTAGCCGTCGGCTCGGCGCCCTCGAAGCGCAGGTCGACCCGTGCACGGCAGGCGTGATCGGGTGACGCTGTGGCCAAGGACGGCACGGCCGGCGCTGGCCTCAAGACGCGCACGATTCATGTTGCGGCGTCAACACGGGGTAGAGTCCGCGCGACTCCGATCAACGCCCAGCAGGACCTGCTGTGGCTGCGGTTGGCTTCGGGGGATCGATGTTCGCTTCGTTCGACGGGCGTCGCGAGTTGCGCCGCGTGTGTTTCATCCTGGTGCCCGTCGCGCTGGTCGCGGTGACGCTGGGGGCGTCCGCCGCTGTGGTGCAGGCAGCTCCGCCGTCGGTCAACTTCGGCGCGCACACCGACTACGCCGCCGGCTTCGAACCCCGATCGGTGGCGATGGGCGACGTGAACGGCGACACCTTCCTCGATCTGGCTACCGCCAACTTCAGCGGAGGCGGTGTGTCGGTGTTGCTGGGAGACGGAGCGGGTGGTTTCGGGCCGTCCGCCGATTTTGCCACTGGCGACGAGCCTCACTCTGTGGCGATGGGTGACGTGAACGGCGACACGTTCCTCGATCTGGCTACCGCCAACTTCGACGAGGGCACTGTGGATGGGGGCAGTGTGTCGGTGTTGCTCGGAGACGGCGCGGGTGGTTTCGGGGCGCACACCGATTTCATCACGGAGGGCGCCCCGATATCGGTGGCGGTCAACGACCTGAACGGCGACACACGCCTCGACCTGGCCGTCGCCAACTGGTACTCACAAACGGTCCAGGTGCTACTCGGAGACGGGACGGGCGGCTTCGCGGCGCCGAGCAACTACGCCGTCAACGGCACGCCCCACTCCGTGGCAGTGCGCGACGTGAACGGGGACCTCGTCCCCGACCTGGCTGTCGCCAATGGCGGCACGGCAACAGTGTCGGTCTTGCTAGGTGACGGCGCGGGGGGCTTCGGAGGGCACATCGACTACGCCACAGGCGACGAACCCCGATCTGTGGTGGTGGCTGACCTGAACGGGGACCTCGTCCCCGACCTAGCCACCGCCAACAGCACTTCTGACAATGTGTCGGTGTTGCTGGGAGACGGGACCGGCGGCTTTGGGACAAAGACCGATTTCGCCACTGGCAACCTCCCCTTCTCGATAGCGGTGGCCGACTTCAACGGCGACCTCCTCCCCGACCTAGCCATCGCCAACGCCGGCTCGAACAGCGTGTCGGTGTTGCTGGGAGACGGGACCGGCGGCTTTGGGACAAGGACCGATTTCGCCACCGGCGGCGGTCCCGAGTCGCTAGCTGTGGGCGACCTGAACGGCGACCTCCGCCTCGACGTGGGCACGGCCAACCGCGGCTCGAACAGTGTGTCGGTGCTTCTGAACACCACCGGGCCACCGACGGTGCCACCGGCACCAACGATCACGAACGCCACCGCAGGTCACCAGTCAGCAACAGTGTCCTGGACAGCGCCGATGAATGACGGCGGATCAGCGATCATCGGCTACGTGGTGACCCCCTACATCGGGGGCGTCGCCCAGCCGCCGGTCACGTTCAACTCCACCGCCACCACCCAGACCATCACCGGGCTGACCAACGGCGTCACCTACACCTTCACCGTCGCCGCCACCAACGCCGTCGGCACCGGACCGGAATCAGCCCACTCCAACCCCGTCACCCCCGGGCCGACCGCGCCGACCGCGCCGACGATCCTGCGCAACGCCACCGCCGGTAACCAATCCGCCACCGTCTCGTGGCTGGCGCCCGCCTCCGACGGCGGTTCGCCCATTACCGGCTACATCGTCACCGCATACGTCGGCTACGCGCCGGTGACTTGGCGGCTCTTCAACTCCACCTTGACCACCCAGACGGTCAACGGCCTCACCAACGGCACCACCTACCGGTTCCGGGTCCGCGCCTACAACGCGTACGGCTTCAGCGGCTACTCGACAGCCACCAACGCCGTGACACCGACGCCCTAGCCACAGCTGCTGCGCTCACAAGAACACCACCGCCAACCGGTATTGCCGGTTCCTTCGCTCGCGTGCTGAAGCAGGAACCACGCGGTATCGCTCGGAGCCGGCGTTCTGGGCGAGGTGCGCCTTGAGAGGTGCACCGGTCATGCAGCTACCTTCCCTTCATGGACCGCGACGAACAACTGCTCGCGGCTCTCTGCGCGCATCTCGACCGACCCGCGTTGCGGTTCCGCGAAGCGTTGCGCCCGCTCCAAGGTGGCTACTCGAATGAGATCTTCCGGCTTCCGGCTCGAGGAGGCAGTGTCTCCGTTCGACCAACCACTCGTGCTACGACTCACTCACGATGAACGCGACACCGCTCGCGAAGGAATCATCGAGGACGGTGTCGCCGAGCGGGGGTTCAGCGCCCCGCCGGTCCTGTTGCGGGGCGGGTCGTCGTCCCCGTTTGGGAGGCCGTTCCTTGTAACGCCGCTGTCGCCCGGCGTTGCGTTCAACGAGACGATCACGGTGCGCAGCGCGATCGGTGCCTTCCGGCGCCTTCCCGACCAGCTGGCCGCCGCGATGTTGGCTCTGCACAGGGTCCCAACTGAGAACATCACCGCCCGCTTGACAGCGGAAGGATGGGAGCCCGACCGCCTGGACAGCCTCGCGGCGCTCGCTGATATCGACGACTACGCCGAACAAGCGAACTCGTCCGATCTTCGGCGACGGGCTGCGCTCTTGCGCAAGAGCCAACCTTCATTCGCTCGCCCCGTCGTCTGCCACGGTGACCTGCACCCCTTCAACCTCCTCTTCGAAGGCGACGAGTTCACTGTCGTCCTCGACTGGGAACTCGCCACGGTCGCCGATCCTGCCTACGACGTCGGACGCACGCTCCTGCTGCTGCGACAGGCGCCATATCCGATGTCCCGTATCACCCGAACCGTTATCCAGCCGCTCGCTACCGCGCTAGCGCGTCGGTTCGAGCGCCGCTACCGCGAGCGCAACCCGCTCGACGACCTCAATGTCAGGTGGCACGAGGCACTGCATTCCTTGCGCACACTCGCCATCGTCGAAGTCGGCGCGACCCTCGCCAGCGGCTCGCGGCTGCGGCGCACGGCAGACGTGTGGCTCCCAGTTGCATCGAGGCTCAAACACCGCTTCGCAGAGATCACGACTCAGTGGTGAATAAGTGCTCCTGCCCTCTCGAATCAACACCATCCCCAAGGTGCCGATCGGGGACGCGGTGGTATTGCCGGATGCGAGCGCATAGCGGCAAGTACAAGCGGCTGCAGATGGGCAGATGTGGCGGTACCGGCGCACACATACCGCAGAACGTGGCACGACTCGGACCCAACGGTTAGCCGAACACGAACCACGCCACGTTCGTCGGGAAGCTCGTAACGCCAATCAGAAAGATCGTCAGCGTTCCTGTTGCTGGATCTAGGGCGACAGCCCCAGTGATTGGGCCAGGGCCCTGTGTCATTGCGAACCCACCGCTAAACGCGGACAGGCCTCCGGGAACGTTGATGATCACACTACGGACGCCGGTCGGCACGGTGGCGAGCCCGCTGCGAGTGAAGATGGCAACCCCCTGAACGGAAAGCGCGGGCCCGTTGCCCGGCGCGGCGACCGCGCCGCCCTCTGCGATCGGGTGACCTGTGGCAGCCAGCGCCGGACCAACACTTGTATTCGCGACGTCGAGCGCTGGGTTCGAAGAGTTGGCCTTCAGCCCGGTGCCGAACTGTCCCGAGTCGTTCGCACGGCCGAGCTTGAGGTTGTTATCTGTCGTGTCGGCGGGCGACGCGCTCACGACGCCGCCGACTGCTGCTCCCGCCACAGCGGCTGCCCCCGCCCGCATGAAGCGACGCCGGCATACTCGAACGCCGCCGTGGACAGGCCGACGACGCGTTCGCAATCGATCAAACATTGCTCCCCCCTCGTACAGCCTTAGACCCCAACGCATAGTGCTTGATACGTGGGTGATCTTCAACGCATCCTTTGGGCCGTCCGGTTGGGCGGAGCTCGAGGAGTTCGGAGCTTGCCCATGTCTAGGTTGTTTGAAGGTGGTCCCGTTCACCGCGCGCTCGGGGGAGGTGCGGGTCCGGATCGGTCAGCCACTGGTTGATGAGTACCTCCGGTTCGTCGCGGCGCGAGCCCGACGGGAGACGCTGCTCGCCACCGCGTTCGATCTGAAGGTGTTCTTCGCGTAGGCCGATAAGCAGCCGGCCGCGATCACGACCGGCGATGTCGTCGCGAAGTTCGCGAATGGCGGGTCCGGATTGTCGGCGCGCACGGTCGCTCGCCGCTTGTCGACCCTGTCGGGGTTCTACGTGTACCTGTTGGCGGGCGGCGACGTCGGCGTCACGGCGAATCCGGTCCGCGGGGTTTGGCGCACCGCCGGGAGCGTCGTGCCGGGAACTCGGCGCCGTTGATGCGGGTGCCGTGCACGCTGCCGCGGATCCTGACCGCCGATGAGGTCGACGCGTTGTTCGATGCGCTGCGCACCGACCGGGACCGGGCGATGGTCGAAGCGATGCTGCTTGACGGGCCGCGCCGCTGCGAGGTTCTTGGGTTGCGGTTCGCGGATCTGCATCCTGGCGAGCGTCGAGTGTTCATCGCGGAGGGCAAGGGCGGCCATCAACGGATGATCCCGATGTCGGCCCGGTTCTTCACCACCGTCGCCGCCTATCTCGAACGCCGAGATGAACACCGACCCCGCATGACCATCGTCGTCACCACACTTCAGGCGAAGTGTGACGAACGTTCTGATCACGCGCCGGAGCACCGCCGCAGCAGGATCGATCCCCGCCGGCATTTCGCTGAGCCGCGCCGCTTCCCGGCGCGACACAGGCGTCGGAAATCTGGGGCAACAACCTGCCGACAGCCGACCTGCGACACCAACCCGCGAACATCAATGTGGCGGTCGCCCCCAAGCACGCCCCGGCGCGTGATCACCCACCTCGAGGGCGGCACCCGCCATGAAAACCTATGAGCACGCGGCAGAGAGAACCAACATGCGCACCACCGCTTGACACCGCGCGCCTCAACACACCACTTGACAAGCCGTTCCACATCAATGCCGGGTCCCGCGCTACTTCGCTCCGCCACTTTGCGCTCGGTATCGCTCCGACGCGACCTTGGCGTGACCTTAGCGATGGGCAATGACTGTCCCCGGCGGCTAGTGACGGTCAACCCATCGCGGGTCTGACCCGCGGATCGTCGTTTTTGCCCTGCCTCCGTTGAGGCACCGGCCTATTTCCATAGCTGACAACGCGAATCGCCTGTGACCGGGTCGAGCCCGGCCACATGCTCCCGTACGAAGATTCGTGCCGTCGCAATCACGTTGGTGCGAGCGGCTGTCGACGCTGCGCGCGGTTGTCGCGATGCGGAGACCCGGGGGGGTATACGGTTGGTTCTCGGCGAGTCGAGGGCGGCGTTCTGCTCGTTCGTTCCGGGCGGCCCGTGCCCGCCACCCGCCCATGGAGGGTGCGTCGAGCAAGGATCTCACGTGTCGGCATCGGACTCGTCGGCGATCGAAATCGGGGTGCTGGGGCCGCTGGCGCTACGACGCGGGGGGAGCGTCGTCTCGCTGCCCTCCGGCCGGCAGCGGGCGATCCTCGCAATGCTGTGCGATCGCGTCGGTGAAACCGTCTCCGTCGACACGCTTGTCCAGGAAGTGTGGGGCTACGAGCCGCCCTCCGGATCCCTAGCGACGCTGCAAGCCCATGTCTCGAAGCTTCGGCAGGTCATCGGTAAAGAGACGATCGAGACGACGACTGCGGGTTATCGACTCTGCCGCGACGCCGTTGTACTCGATGTGAGCATCTTCGAACGCGCTCGGAAGGCAGGCGCACAGGCCGCAGCGCTACGCAAGTATGACGAGGCCGCGAACGAGTACGAGATGGCGTTGGCGCTCTGGAGAGGACCTGCATTCGGGGAGCTTGGCGAGACTGCGGGGCTGCGGCCCTCGGCGGTGCGCCTGGAAGAACTGCGTGACATCGCGCGTGAGGATTTGTTCGACGCTCGCATCTGTCTCGGTCAGTCCCGCGATGTGCTCGGGGACCTCGAGCGCCTGTGCGCAGAGCAGCCTTCACGCGAGAGGCCGCATCTCCTGCTGATGCGTGCACTCGCGCTGGAAGGGCGCGCGCGCGATGCGCTTCACGTGGGCCAGGCATTCCGTGCTCAAATGATCGAACGCGCCGGCCTGGATGTATCGCCGAGGCTCTCGCTGCTCGAGGCAAGCATCTCTCGTGGAGAGGTCGGGGAGGCTACGACGGTTCGTACAACGAGCGATCTGCCCAGCGGCACGGTGACGTTCTTGTTTACCGACATCGAGGAAAGCACGCCTCGTTGGGCCGAAGACGAAGGCGCCATGCGACGAGAGCTCGCCGACCACGACGCGATGCTCGAAGCCGTTGTAGCGAGCCACCAAGGCCGGATCTTCAAGCACACGGGAGATGGCATCTGTGCCGCCTTCGAGCGCGCGACGGATGCCGTCGCCGCGTCAGTCGATCTTCAGCGCCGGCTCGCCGACGCCGTGCTCCGTCTCCGTGTCGGCCTGCACACGGGTGAGGCGATTCCAGAGGGCGGCGACTACCGGGGGCACGCGCTGAATGTCGTCGCGCGAGTCATGCGCGCAGCGCCGGCTGGACACATTCTCCTTTCGATCGCCACTGCCGAGCTCGTCGGACCTCACACGGCCGAGAATGAGAAACTTCACGATCTCGGGCGCTACCCCCTTCGTGGTCTTCCCGAGCCGATTCGGCTGTTTGAGCTCGAAGCGCCCGGGCTCGAAGCCCCGTTCGCGTCGTTGTCAACGACGCGATTGATCGGGAGGACACCACCAACGCCTTCGACGTCGTTCGTTGGTCGTGAAGGCGACCTGCGGGCAGTGGCGGATGCGCTCGCGCGAAACGCGATCGTGACGCTGTGCGGCGTAGGGGGCGTCGGCAAGACCCGGCTTGCGTTCGAAGTCGCCGCCCGCGCGGAAGCGTTGGATGGTGACGTCTGGTTCGCGATGCTCGCGCCGGTCGACAGCGACGGCGTTGTCCATGCGGTCGCAGCGGGGGTTGGCGCCGTGCCGCGCCCCGACCAGCAAGTCGACCACGCGATTGTCGAGCAGCTCGAGGGACGCGCCGCCCTCATCGTGCTCGACAATTGCGAACACTGCATCGAGACGTGCGCGCACCTCACGCGCTCGCTCACGGCCGCCCTCCCGGCTCTGCGAGTTCTTGCGACGTCGCGGGAGCCGCTCGGCGTCGCCGGCGAGGTCGTGCACCACGTCCGGCCCCTCGCCGCGCCGGAAAGTGTCGACTCGGCACGGGAGTCAGCCGCGGTAGCCCTCTTCGTAGACCGTGCACGCGCCGCGCGCGACGACTTTACGCTCGGGTCCGACAATCTCGCGGCAGTGAGCGATCTCTGTTCGCGTCTCGACGGGATCCCGCTGGCGCTCGAGATGGCGGCGGCCCGCATGCGTTCGATGAGTGCAAGAGATCTCTTGGCGCGTCTCGACGAACGTTTCCGTCTCCTCAGAGGCCGGCGCGGCGATCTCGAGATCCATCACCAAAGTCTCGAGGCGTCCGTTGGGTGGTCGTTCGATCTCCTCGACGACGGTGAACGCTGTGTACTGGAACGCCTCGCCATCTTCGGCGGGAGCTTCGATCTCGACGCAGCCGAAGCGGTATGTCGTCTCGACGATGGCCCACCTTTCGACGCGCCCGAGTACGTGAGCGCGCTCGTCGACAAGTCGCTGGTCGTCGCCGAGCAGCGTGACGGACAGATCCGCTACCGGCTTCTCGAGACGGTAAAGGCCTTCGCCGCCCAGCGCCTCGCTGATCGAGGCGACCGCGTCCGCGTCGCTGCGGCTGCCGCGGAATACTTCAGCGCGTGGGCATGGCGTTGTGCCCTACGCCTGCGAGGACCCGAAGAGGGCCGGGTCGTGTCCGAGATCAACCTCGAGTTCGACAACCTACGGGCTGTCGAGCAGTGGGCTATCGGTGCAGGCCGAACCGACCTGGCGATCGATCTGCTGGAGGCGCTCTTCGACTACGCGCTCTGGCGTGACCGTTCGGAATGCTACGACTGGGCTCGCGCCGCGATCGAGCGCGGGAACGAGACGGATCCGCGGCTCGCAGCCGCATATGGATACATCGCCCTCGCGTCTCCGCTGTGGTCACCGGAGCAGGGAGCGGCGATAACAAAAGGCATCAGCCTCTACGAGCGAGCCGAGTCAGAGTTGGGATCGTGCTGGCCGCTTCGGCTGGCGTTCTGCACAGGTCTCTTACGGTTCATAGGTCGCGCGACACTCGCCGACCAACCGTCACACCTTCTTGCCCACCTTACCGTGCAGGTTCGCCTGGCGGACGAGCAAGACAGCGGCATTGCCGCGGTATACCTGTGCTGCGTACACAGCATGGGGCTCGCGTCGGTCGGACGCGTCGACGAAGCGCTCGTGCCGGCGCAAGAAGCCATCAGCCGCGCTGCGTCGATTGGCGCGCCGACGGCGCTCGCGCTCGCGCTGGCGTCCGAGGCGCGCCTCGGGCGGTTGACCGATCTCGACCGATCCGAGGAACTGCTGGAGCAGGCTCTCGTGTTGGCGTCTTCCGTCGAGAGCCGTCGCCTCGTCGCGAACGTGCTCGGGACTCTCGTCGACGTGCGTGCTCAGCACGCCGAGCCCGCCGCGGCGATTCTCTGGCTCGTCGGACTGCTCGAGGACCGCAGGGGTTGGGCGAGCAGCGCCGAGCCGGAAACCATTCTCACGTACCTGATGGGCAGCCTCATCCGTCTCGGCGCTCGCGACGCAGCGGCCTGTGTGCTGGGCGCGGTACAAGGTCGCGGGCATGGTCGTACCCCATCGTCGGCGGAACGCCAACAAATCCAGGCCGCGCAGGAACAGCTGGCGCGATCCATGGATCCCGCACGACTCCGGCGCGCCACGCAGGCCGGGGTGGGACTCGCCGATGACGAACTCGTCCGCCTCGCACGCGATGCCACGGCGCAAGCGAAGACACCCTGAGAGGCGGGTTCAGAGCGGGAAGTCGGCGGGCGAGATGTCACCGGAGATCTCGACGATGCGGACGATCTCGTGCCCGCCGATCGCGCTGGCGTGCGCACGAAGCGCGTCCACGCTCGCCGCCGTGTAGACGCACATGCTGCCCCGCGTGCCGTCGGCGTCGACATAGGCGTGGCTGTGCTCCCAATGAAGGTCCGCGAAGTCCGTCGCCAACAACATCGCCGAACGCAGGGAGAGACCGTCCGCCTCATCGTCCGACAGCTCGACATGGATCCGCCGCTCGATCAAGTACCGAGGCACAACACCATCATGTGTGGCCCTCTGACCCGGCGCAAGGTACGCGCAAGGCCGACGCAACCACAGTGGACGAGGATCGCTCCCGGAAGCAGGCGACGGTCGCTTGTCTTTCGTGCGACAGCCACAAAAGAAAGAGGAGGAAGCGCCGTGACGATTGTGGTTTCTACATTGGATGGCGGCGAGACCAAGATCGACGACGATGATCTCGAGCAGTTCCGCGCCGGCATACGAGGCGACGTGCTCACGCCGGCAGACGACGGCTTTGACTCCAACCCGATCTACAACGCCATGCACAACCGGCGCCCCGCGATCAAGGTGCGAGCGAGTGGGACCGCGGACGTGCTCGACGCGGTCAACTTCGCCCGCCAGAGGAACCTGCTCGTCGCGGTCAGAGGCGGCGGGCACTCCGTGGCTGGGCTGTCCAGCTGCGACGGCGGCATCGTCATCGACCTCACGCGGATGCGGGGCGTCACGGTCGACCCGATAGCTCGACGAGCCTCGGTCCAAGGCGGCGCGACCTGGGGCGACGTCGATCGGGAAACGCAAGCGTTCGGCCTTGTCGTGCCAGGCGGCGTCGTGTCCGAGACCGGCGTCGGCGGTCTCACCCTCGGAGGCGGGGAGGGCTGGGTGCGGCGCAAGTACGGACTCACCATCGACAGCCTCCGCTCGGCCACGGTTGTTTGTGCCGACGGCTCGGTCCGCGTCGCGTCCGCCGACGACGACCCGGATCTCTTCTGGGCACTGCGCGGTGGTGGCGGGAACTTCGGAGTGGTGACCCACTTCGACTTCGAAGCCCACCCATTGGGCCCGATTGTGGCCTTCGCGGGCGTGATGTACTCCACGCGGGACGCTGGCGAGATCCTGCCGCGCTGGCGGGATCACATCGCCGATGCGCCCGACGAGGTCACCTCGGTCGCGGTTGCGATCTCCATGCCCGCCGATCCCCACCTGCCCGAGGCGGTCCACAGCCAGTCGTGCCTGGTCATCGGCGGCGTGTATGTCGGTGACGTCGACGAGGGGATGAAGGTCCTGCAGCCGCTGCGGGAGCTCGGAACGCCGCTTGCCGACATCTCGGGCCCCACCCCCTTCGTGGCCGTCAACACGGCGTTCGACGGGTTCTTCCCAATGGGCACCTACCAGAGCTACTGGAAGGCGCAGAACCTCGACACCCTGCCGGACGAGGCTCTGGCGATCATCGCCGCCAAAGCGGACTCGCGGCCGTCGCCGGTGACGACCGCCGTGGTGTTCCACATGGGTGGCGCCATCAACCGCGTCGCACCGGACGACACTGCCTACGGCGAGCGCACTGCCCAGTGGATGTCGTCGTTTGATGGGAACTGGGAGGATCCAAAGGACAACGCTTCCAACATCGAGTGGGTGCGGGACGCCTTCGATCGAGTTGCCCGGTACGGCAAAGGAAGTACCTACACCAACTTCACCGGCCAGGCCGATGAAACTGCCGATGCCCTCGCCCGCAACGCCTACGGCACCAACACGACGCGGCTTCAGGCGATCAAGCAGCAGTACGACCCCGAAAACCTGTTCCGCATCAACCCGAACATTCTTCCGGCGTAACTCCGCGCACCATGGCCGACCGGAAAGCTCGCAACCCAGTGACGTGAGTTTGCGGAGAGCCGGATGCGGCCCCGGCGTCCTGCGCTCGTGACCGACCTGTGACCACAGACGAACTTTCGCTGTAACTCACACCGCTGCCCAAGGGCGCTGACCTGCAGGTCTGCCTCAGCACCACGGTGCCCCCGGTGGGGCTCGAACCCACACTGAGCGGCTTTTAAGGCCGCCTCCTCTGCCGATTGGGATACGGGGGCGCGCGCAAGGCTAGGAAGGCAGCTGCTTACGCGGCTTCCATTTCGCCGTTGCCGACCGACGACCACAAGTCCGCGCGGGCTCGGTCGGCATCCGCTCCATGCAGGTGGTTCGCGACCACGATGCCCTCGACCATGTCGGCGAGCACGGCTGGCCACGGCCGGCCCCGGACCACGACGGCGATCGTGGCGTTGCCGTCCGTCCGCCGGCGCACCGACCGCGCCACGCCCTCGAGCCGCGGCGGACTGCGGAATGCCGGCATCCGTAATCCCGCCCGTCGCGCTTCGAGGCCGAGCGCACGAGCCGCAGCCGCGAACCGCAACGACGGAGATTCCACGTCCCCATCATCTCCGAGGGGTGTGACAGTGACGACGTCCGGCATCGAAGGTCCGCGTTCACTGTCGTAGCCCCTGCGTACGGTTGGCCCGTGGTACTCGAGAGTCGCACGCTCAACCCCGCGCAGCAGGAGCTGTTGAACGCTCTGCGCGCTGCGCCGGACGAACGGCCGCTGTTCGATCCCGGTCTCCGCGCCGCGCTCGTGACAGACCTCGAGGAGCAGCTCGCCGCGCTCGGTGCCGATGCTCGACACGCTCGGCATCGTGCAGCTCTGGGTGACCAAGCACCGACTGTCCTCGGTGTCCGGCTGCGAGGTCCGCTTCCTGGCCGAGGAAGATGCGGGGTTCGATGGATGGACGGTACCGAAGGCGCGAGGCAGCGTGGCCCACCGAGCGATCGAGCTGTCGATGCATGTGCGCGGCGAGCCCGTGCCCGAGGAACTCGTCGACGAGGCCATCGGCCGCATGACCGAGGCCGACACCAGCCTTGGCGACTGGCTGCAGACGGTGAGCGAGGCCGACCGTGCCGATCTTCGATGCGAGGCGGTCGATCGGGTGTCGTCCTTCCTCGAGCTGTGGCCGCCCCTCAAGCCGCAGTGGCGCCCACGATGCGAGAGCAAGGTAGGGGCCGACCTGCTCGACGGCCGCATCCATCTCGCCGGCAAGGTCGACCTCTCCATCGGGGTTGCGGAGGGCATGCGAGCGGGCAAGGTCCTCATCGACCTCAAGACCGGCGGGTTCAGCCCGACCCATCTCGACGACCTGCGGTTCTACGCGCTCGTCGAAGCGATGAAGCTCGGCGTCCCGCCGCGACGAGTCGCTACCCACTACCTCGACACCGGCAAGCTCGTGCCCGAGGACGTGACCGAGGCGACCCTGGCGTCCGCGGCGAGGCGCGTCGCCGACGGCGTCCGGCGCTGGCTGGAGCTGCGCGGGCCTGAAGCGACGCCGGTGGTCAAGCCCGGTCCCGCGTGCCGGTGGTGCCCCGTGCTGTCCACGTGTGAGCCAGGAAGGGCGCGCACGGCCATGAACACCTGACGACCACGCTCGCGCCGCCGGAACCGGCGGGAAGGCACACGGGTAGGCTCGCCCTCCGTGCCGCCCACCGAACCGCGCGCTGAGGTGAAGACCGCGGCTCGGGCACTGGTCCCGTTGCCGAGGACCGCGGACGAAGCCGGACTGTCCGATCCCCGGATGAGCGACGTCGACGAGTGGGGCCGGTCCGAGCACATGCGCGAGTTGGCACGCCGGCTCTTCGACCCGGTGTACCGACGGTGGTTCCGGGTCGAATGGGAGGGCCTCGAGAAGATCCCGACGGACGGCGGCGCGTTGATCGTCGCCAATCACGCCGGGCGCGATCCCATCGGACGCGCCCGCGATCATGCACGGCATCGAGACCGAATTGCAGCGACCCGTCTACGGGCTCGCCGAGTACATCTTCCGTGAGGTTCCCGTCGTCGGGACGCTGTGGTCTCGAGTCGGTGGAGTCACCGCGCAACCGGACAACGCATATCGACTGCTGCGCGAGCAACGACAGCTCGTGCTCGTCTTCCCGGAGGGCACGAAGGGCACGTCGAAGAACTACACAGAGCGTTATCGGCTGCGCCGGTTCGGCCGTGGTGGCTTCGTCGAGATCGCAATGCGGGCGGGGGTACCCGTCGTGCCGATCGCGGTCGTCGGCGCGGAAGAGTCGATGCCGATCGTCTTCAAGATCCCGCAACTCGCGAAGGTGCTCGGCGTCCCCTACGTGCCGGTGACGGCCAACATGCTGACGTTGGGTCCGCTCGGCCTTGTCGGGTACTTCCCGGCGAAGTTCAAGCTCCGTGTCCTTGACCCGATCCACTTCGAAGTGCCGCCCGATCAACCTCGCTACTCGCGCAGCAAGGTCATGGACGAGTCCGAGAGCATCCGGGAGAAGATCCAGGACGCGCTCTTCGACATGCTGCGTAAGCGACAATCCGTCTGGTTCGGCTGATGGGCCGCCGCGTTCTCGTGACGGGACTCGGCACGTTCTGGGGCGGCCGCGTCGCGCAGGCGCTGGAGCTACGCGACGACGTGGACGTCGTCGTCGGACTCGACCGGGTGGAGCCGGCGGTCGAGTTGCTGCGGACCGAGTACGTGCGAAGCGACGAGAACTATTCGATCCTGTCCCGCATCGTGAAAGCGACGAAGGTCGACACGATCGTGCACACATTTCTCGTCGTCGACTCGACCGCGATGCGGTCGCGCGCGATCCACGAGATAAACGTCATCGGCACGATGAACCTGTTCGCGGCCGCTTCCGCGTCGGGGAGCACGGTGCGCAACGTCGTCGTGAAGTCGTCCACGCTCGTCTACGGCAGCAGCGCCAAGGACCCGACATGGTTCAAGGAGGAGACGCGTCGGAGCTCGCCACCGACCACGCCGGTCGAGCGCAGCCTGCAGTCCGTCGAGGGATACGTGCGCGACTTCGCAGAGGACAATCCACACGTCAACGTCACGCTGCTGCGGTTCTCAAACGTGCTCGGACCGGACATCGTCACACCCGCTTCGAAGGCGCTCGAGTTGCCCGCGGTGCCATCGCTGTTCGGCTTCGATCCCCGTCTGCAGTTCGTGCACGAGGACGACGTCGTGCGATCGATCCTGTTCGTCCTCGACCACAACCTGCCGGGGATCTACAACGTCGCCGGCGATGGACTGCTGCCCTGGTCGGAAGTGGCGGCGATCTGCGGGAAGCTGGTCGTGCCGCTCCCGCCGTTCGGGATGGGCCTGTTCGCTGCGCCGTTGCGCCGCATCGGAGTCGACCTTCCGCCCGAGCTTCTCGCGCTGCTCAAGTACGGCCGCGGAGTCGACAATCGCCGCTTCAAGCGCGCCGGCTTCCGGTACCAGTACACCTCGGCGGGCACGGTGCGGTCCCTCGTCGAGGCTCTCCGCCTGCGCGGCGCAGTGGGCGACCACACACCCGCCTACACGTACGAACGCGATGTCGAGCAGTTCTTCAGGCATTCGCCGGCGGTCGTCCGCGAACACGAGGACGCATGATCAACGCGCTCCCCGGCAGAAGGGCTCACCGATGACTTTGATCCAGGTCGAGATCACTGACGGCGTCGCCGTCATCACGCTCAACGACCCGGATCGGCGCAACGCGCTGAACCTGCCGATGGTCGACGAGATCGTAGAGGCGATGGACAGCATCGAGGCGGACCCCGGCGCTGGCGCAGTCGTCGTCACCGGCGCGCCGCCGGCGTTCTGTGCAGGCGCCGACCTGTCGCACCTCGGCGGCTCCCAGCGCGACGGGCTGCGCAGCGTCTACGAGGGCTTCATGCGCATCGCCCGGTCGACGCTGCCGACGATCGCGGCGGTCAACGGCGCTGCGGTGGGCGCTGGGATGAACCTCGCGTTGGCCGCCGACGTTCGTCTCGCGGCGCGTCGCGCGCGGTTCGACACGCGGTTCCTCCAGCTCGGGCTACACCCCGGAGGCGGGCACACGTGGATGTTCCGTCGCATCGCCGGACCCCAGGCTGTGGCCGCGACCGTGTTGTTCGGAGAAGTCCTCGACGGGACGGAAGCAGAGCGCATCGGACTCGTGTGGCGCTGCGTCGACGACGACGCGCTCCTGACCACCGCCAGAGAGCTCGCCGGACGCGCCGCGGCCGCGCCGCGCGAACTCGTGATCCGAACCAAGGCGACGATCGCGGCAATGGCCACCATCGACGACCACGAGGCCGCGCTCGAACGTGAGCTCGAGCCGCAGCTCTGGTCCGTGTCGCAGCCGGAGTTCCGGGAACGCCTCGCGGCGATGCAGGCGAGGATCAAGGGCAGCAACTAGGAGAACATCATGGCAGATACACCCGAATCGTTGATCGACGAGTTCACGGCGGGTTTCCTCACCGGCGATGCGGATGCGATGGCCGACTGCTACGAGGACGACGCCATCCTCGTGATGGCGGCCTTGGGCATCGTCGCTGAAGGCAAAGAGGCCATCCGTGAGACGTGGGCGGGGATGACCGCGATCGGTCAACCGATCGACTTCAAGATCGAATCACGTCCGGTGCAGGTCGACGGCGACCTCGCGTATGCGCACCTGACCGCCACCGCGCTCATCAAGTCGTCGGAGACCGGCCAAGAGGACACGATGGAAGTCCGCGCCACTGAGGTGATGCACCGCGGGGTGGACGGCCAGTGGCGTTACGTCATCGATCACGCGTAAGACTCTTCCTGCTGGTCGACCGAGCTCAGGTCACCCAGTCGCGCAGGAACTCGTTACGGCGGCCGTCCCATTCTTCGGTGGTGATGGCGTAGCGGATGTGGTCTTCCCAGACGCCGTTGATCTCCAAGTAGCGCGCCGCGATTCCCTCGTCGCGGATCCCGAGCTTCTCGACGACGCGCCGGCTCGCAGTGTTGCGCGGAATGATCGAGATCTGGATGCGGTGGAGCTGCAGTTCGTCGAACGCGAACTGCGCGAGGACAACGAGCGCCTCGGGCATGTAGCCGTTGCCGGCGTGCTTCTCGTCGATCCAGTACCCGACGTACGCGCTCTGGAACGGTCCACGTTGCACGGCGGTGAGATTGATCTCGCCGGCCAGCTCTCCGTCGACGAAGATGCCGTAGCCGTAGCCGGTGCCGAGCTGGCGCTCCCGCTGACGGGCACTGCAGCGAACCGTGAACGCATCTTTATCCTCGACCACGTCGGGTTGGCCTTGGACCCGTTGCGCCTCCCACCTCGTGAGCCAGTCGATGTTGCGGCGGCGCACTTCGCGCCAAGCGGAAAAGTCGGCGGCGACGATCGGCCGCAACAGGATCCGCCGTCCGAACAACGTGCTCAAGGACCGACGACCTCCGCCAGGGCGCCGAGGAGCAACGTGACGTTGCGAGGTCGCGCGGTGTGGCCCATGCAACCGATCCGCCAGACCTTGCCTGCATACTCGCCGAGTCCGCCTCCTATTTCGATGTCGTAGCGGTCGAGCAGCGTGCGCCGCACGCCTGCCTCGTCGCTGACATTCTCGGGCACCCATGCCGTCGTCAGCTCCGGCAGCCGGTGGCCTTCTTGGGCGAACAACCGGCACCCGAGCTTCTCGAGTCCTTCGTGCAACATGCGACCGCACTCGGCGTGACGAGCCCAACTTGCCGCGAGTCCTTCGTCCAACAACGCGCCGAGGCCGGCGTGGAGCGCGGCGATCATCCCCGTGGGAGCGGTGTGGTGATACGTGCGACCGGAACCGCTGTCCAGCGCGTACTTCGCGATCATGCGCAGATCGAGGTACCAGCTCTGGCTCCGCTCGACGAACTGGTCGATCGCTCGCTGGTTGACGGTGAGCGGCGCGAGCCCAGGTGGCACGCCGAGACACTTCTGAGTGCTGCTGTACGCGATGTCGACGCCCCATCCGTCGACGTCGACAGGAATGCCGCCGAGGGAGGTGACACAGTCGAGCAGCAGAAGAGCGTCGCCCTTGCGTTCACCGAGCGGCTCCACGTCGTTGCGCACACCCGTCGAAGTCTCGGCATGGACGAGTGCGATGACTTTGGGCGACGGATGCGCATCGAGCAGCCGCAGCGGATCGATCGGCCGGCCCCACTGCTCGCGAACCACGACGACCTCAGCGCCGCAGCGCGACGCGACGTCGGACATGCGCTCACCGAAGACGCCGTTGACACCGACCACGACGACGTCGCCCCCGCCGACGACGTTGACGAAGGCGGCTTCCATGCCGGCCGACCCGGTCCCGCTGATCGGTAACGTCAGGGCATTGGACGTCTGGAAGACCTGACGCAGACGCTCGCACGTCCCGTCGAGGATGCTGAGGAACGCCGGGTCCAAGTGACCGAGCAACGGCATCGCGAACGCTTCAGCGACCTCGGGATAGGGATTGCTCGGCCCTGGTCCCATGAGGACGCGATCAGGATGAGGCACGCGGCGAGCCTATGTTGGACCGATGCCGAGCCGCGTTCTGTCCCTCACCGCGCCCCTGCTTGCGGTGTTCGCGTTCGTCGCGTGCTCGAACGACTCGTCAACGACCGGCGCGCCGTCCTCTTCGAGCGGGGCGACGACCTCCACGACCTCGACCACCACGACCACGATTTCGCCGACGACAACCCTCACCGACCCGATCCTCCCAGCGGACACGGCACTCGAAGCGGCCCGCATGTTCGTCACTGCATGGCGCAACGGCGACCAGGCCGCGGCGTCCGCCATCGCCGCTCCAGCCGCGGTGCAGACGGTGTTCGCGGCAGGCAAGCCGGGCCGGGTCGAGGATCGTGGGTGCAACACGCCGCCGGTCAACGGTCCCGTGCTGTGCGTGTACCGGACAGACGCGGGCGAGCTACAGGTGCGCGCGCAGCCCCGCCCCGGCGGCTGGTTCGTTGACCAGGCCATCGTCAGCCCTGCGTAAGCCTTCGAACTCCGGGTCGCCATGGCCGCTACAGCGACCACGGCGAACCAACATTCAGTCCTCAGAGGAGTGAGTAGAGGAGGCCGTCGAGGATGTCGGCTTCGGAGACGAGGCATTCGTCGAAGCCGAACGTGCGGAAGATGGCGACGAGGATGCAGCAGCCGGCGACGATGACGTCGGCGTGTGCCTCTTCGAGTCCGGGGTTCGCGATCCGCGCCTCGCGCGGCTCGGTGGCCAGCGTGCGGAACACGTCCTCCGCGGCCGCATGCGTCAAGCGGAAGTGGTGGATGGCGTCCCGGTCATAGGACTCGAGACCGATCTCGACGGCGGCGACGGTTGTGATCGTGCCGGCGACGCCGATGAAGGTCTTCGCGTCGTCGACTGCCGGCACCTCACGGCGGACATCATCCAGGTACGCGTCGACCATCGACAACGCGATGCTCAGCTCCTCCGGTAGCGGCGGATCGTGGTGCAGCTCCTTCTCCGTCAGCCGGACGCAGCCCATGTCGATCGAGATCACGCCCTCTGCGTCATCGGTCCCGGCGATGAACTCCGTCGAGCCACCGCCGATGTCGACGACGAGGAACGGTCCTGCGGACTCTTCGACGTCCGCCGTTGCGCCGAGGAACGAGAGGTGACCTTCCTCCTTGCCCGACAGCAGCTCGGGCCGCGCGCCCATGAGTGATTCCGCAGCATCGAAGAACTCGTCACGATTGGCCGCATCGCGTGCCGCTGACGTCGCCGCGATGCGAACACGCTCAACACCGAGTTCGTCCATCGCGGCTCGGTACTCGCGCAGAACGCTCATCGTCCGCTCGATGGCTGCGGGTGCGAGCCGGCCCGTCGCATCCACTCCCTGCCCGAGCCGAGTGATCCGCATGCGCCGGTCGATGATCTCGAACGCGCGATCGCCTGACGGCTCACCCACGAGTAGGCGGATCGAGTTCGTGCCGCAGTCGATCGATGCGAGGCGTCGGCTCATGACCCAGACTCCGGCCGCGACCGGAGCCGGTCGTCGACCCAGCGACCCACAGGGTCAGGTCCTCCTGCGAGGAACCAGGCGTAGTGCGCGTGGAGGCACTTCACGCCGGCACGGGTGCCACCGACGCCGCCGAAAGGCCGTGGGCCGGCGTAGCCGGACGGAATCGCGGCGTCACGCTCTCGCGCGTACTTGTCGTGTGCGATTGCCAGCACGGTCGCGCCAACGTGTCGTTCAGCGTCCCGCACGCCGCCCGCCGACTCGAGCTCGGACACGCGTGTCCGCTCGGGCTCTCCCACCAGCCAGTACCGGGTCGGCATCGGCGTGCCGTCGTCGAGGACCGGCGGGTTGCGGATCACGACAGGCGAGCCATCGTCATGACGCACAACCACGTCGAAGCTGCCGCGCGGAACACGGCCGAGCAACGCAGTGACCGCGGCGTGGTCGTCGCGCACGGGTTGCGTCACCGTTGAATGAGCTCGATGCGGTTGCCGGCCGGATCGCGCGTGAACCCGCGACCGCCGGTGCCGAAGATGTCCTCTGCTGTCTCGAAGTCTGCGCCGGCATCTGCGAGGCGCGGACGCGCAGCGGCGAGATCGTCGATGATCAGAGCAAAATGTGGTTCCGTGTTCGGGACGTCGTTGCGTTCGGACAAGTGCAGCTGTGTCCCGTCACCCATGTCGAGCCAGATGCCTTCTCGCCCGTTGTCCGGGCGCGGGATGCGAGCGAAGCCGAGCACGTCGCAATAGAAACCCGCGACCGGCTCGCTGTGCCCGCGGGACACGTTGACGTTCACGTGGTGGAGCACCCTCATGTCAGGCTCGCTTCCGGCGACGGATCAGGACCCGCACCAACCAGCCGAGGGCGATGACCATCAGGATCGGCGCCACCCGCTTCATGAGCGGCGCACCGGCAGCCTTCATCAAATCGACCGGCGGGGCCTCGGGCCCTTCGATCGTCCGAACAGCCGGAGCGGTCACCTCCCCGGCGGCGGCGTTGTGCTCGCTGGTGCCCGAGTCCGCGCCATTGCCAGGTGCGCTGAGCACGGTCGACTCGAGGCACTGGACGAACTGGCCGAGCAGCTTCGTGCTCACATCGGCCATCACACCCCGTCCGAACTGGGCGACCTTGCCCGTGACCGTGAGATCGGTCTGCACGGTGACGTGCGTGCCGGCCCCGTCAGGCTCGAGTGTGGCGGTGATCGTGGCACTGGCGTTGCCTTGGCCGCGCGTGTCGCGCCCGTCGGCCCGCAGCACGGCGCGGTGGCCGGCTTCATCGAGCTCCTGAAACGCGGCCTTGCCCTTGTATTGAGCAGTGATCGGTCCGACCTTGACCTTCACGATGCCGCGGTACTCGTCGCCCTCGACCTCCTGCAGCTGCGCACCCGGCATACACGGAGCGATGCGCTCCACGTCGGTGAGGACCGTCCACGCCGTCGATGGTGGAACGGCGACACGGAAGTCGTTGGTCAACTCCATCGATCGAGATCCTCCCGGGTGTCGATGTCGATCGGTTCCCCTATGCACGGTACTTCGATGACGAGATCGGGCCGCTCTCGGATCAGTACACGCGCGCCTTCGTCTCCACGACGAGGTAGCAGTGGCCAGACCTCGGCCGAAAGGCGGACGGGGGGCCGTCGCTCCCCGCCGAACGTTGCCGTCGCGATTGGACGTCCCGCGCATGCCGCCACGGTCCGCCATGCATCGGCAGGCACGAGCGGTTGATCGCCGAGGCCGATCACGACCGCGTCGTGACCGGCATCTCGTGCCGCGTCGATCGCAGCGTGCAACGACGTCGCCTGGCCGTCGCGCCAGCCCGGGTTGCAGACGACGACGGCTCCGTCCGGTACGGCAAGGTCCACCGCGCCGACCACGACGAACGTGGCGTCGAGTGACGCATCCACCGCCGCGTCCACCGCCCATTCGACGAGCGGCCTCCCCCTGAACGGCATGAGGAGCTTGTGCAACGGGCCGTCGAAGCGGGACCCCTCACCGGCGGCGAGGACGACAGCGGCGACGGTCAATGAATCGATCCTGATGCGTCGCGCAATGGCGCGACGAGGTGCGCACGACCAGTGCGCAACGCAATGATCTCCGCGCAAATGGAGATGGCGGTTTCCTCTGGCGTGCGCGCACCGATGTCGAGGCCGATCGGCGCCATGAGTCTGGCTAGCGACGCTTCGTCGATACCCTCCGACCGCAGCCGCTCCACGCGGTCCGCGTGTGTCCGGCGCGAGCCCATCGCGCCGAGATAGCCGACCTTCGTCTTCAGCGCCGACATGATCGCCGGTACGTCGAACTTCGCGTCGTGCGTCAGCACGCAGACCGCGTCTCGGGGACCGAGGCCGTCGCCGATCGTCGCGAGATGACGGTCCGGCCAGTCGACGACGATCTCGTCCGCCATCGGGAAGCGCTTGCGAGTCGCGAAGACCTCACGCGCGTCGCACACGGTCACGTGATACCCGAGCACCTTTGCGACACGGGCGAGCGCTGCCGTGAAGTCGACCGCGCCGAAGATCACCATGCGCGGCGGTGGCGCGAACGACTCGACGAACGCGGCGACGGCTTCTTCCCGTGCTTCCCCGTGCTCGCCGTAGTGGCGGACGCTCGTGATACCCGCCGCCAGTTCCCCTACCGCGTCTCGAATGACGACCCTGTCGAGGTCCGGGTCGCCGGCCGAGCCGAGCGAGGAGCCGTCTTCCTCGACCAGCAGCTTCGATCCGCGGTTCGGTCCCTCTATGACGGTCACGAGCGCTACCGGATGGCCGAGACGTAGGGCTTCCGACAATCGCTCGTAGATCACGCGTTGCCCACCACCGCGGCAAGCTCCTCGAGCGCCGCGAGCGAGTGTCCCTCGACGAAGTCGTCGACGTACGGCAGCGCCGCGGCCATCCCGCGGGCCAGCGGGGCGTAGCCGTCGGATGCCTTGAGCGGGTTGACCCACACGATGCGGCGGGCGACGCGACCCAAGCGCGCCATCTGCTCTGCGAGCTCATCCGGGTCACCGCGATCCCATCCGTCGCTCACGATCACCACCACGGCTCCGCGGGCGAGGCCTCGCACACCCCAGAGGTCGTTGAACGCCCGCAAGCCCTCGCCGAGGCGCGTGCCGCCTGACCAATCGAGCGCTGCGTCTGCAGCGGCCGCCATCGCTTCGTCCGGATCGCGAGAGCCGAGTGCACGGGTGAGGCGGGTGAGGCGGGTGCCGAGCGCGAACGCCTCGACGCGGCCGCGCCGCCGAGTGGCGACCGCGGCGTGCGCGAACCTCACGAGCTCGCGCGCGTAAGGGTCCATCGAGCCGCTGACGTCCAGCAGCAGCACCAGGTTGCGTGGCCGTTCGCCCGGCCCTCGTCGACTCGGCACGACTGCTTCGCCCCCGGCGCGCACGGACCGCCTGACGGTGGCCCGAACGTCCGGCCGCGTGCCGGGCGAGCGGCGGTGCCTGACTGGTTGCAGCCGGCGTGACCGCCGCAGCGCACCCGCGAGCTGGAGGTCGTCCATCAAACGCCGAGTCTCGTTCAGCTCCTCGTCGGAGCACTGGGCGAAGTCTTTGTGCCGTAGGACCTCGATCGGGCTGGCGCGCACGACGAGCGTCTGCCGAGATCGTGCGTCGTCGGTGTCAGGCTCCACGTGCTGGTCTGCATCGGCGTCCGGATCCTCGACAGCAAGTTCGAGCGTGACCCGGTCGACCTGTGCTCGATCGGGCGTCCCGATCCCATGCCAGAAGCGGGCGAACACACGGTCGTAGACCGGCACGTCCTCGCGCCGGCGCACGAGGGTCGCCCGGCCCGCCCAATAAAGCTGCGGACGGGAAGCGGCGTCGACCTCGGCGAGGGCGTTGACGAACACGAGCGTCGATCCGAGCGGGACATCGAGGCCCGCCGACCGCAGCAAGCGCACGAACGCGACCGCGACCGCCTCAGGCGCCACGGCGTGCCTCCGCCGCGAGCAGGCCGATGCCCTCGCGCCGGACCCGCTCCTGGTCCTCGCGGTACTTGACGACGGTGCCGAGCGTCGCGCCGAAAGACGCCTCGTCGAGCTCGTCCTGTCCGAGCACGGCAAGCGCCTCGGCCCAGTCGATCGTCTCGGCCACGCCCGGCGGCTTGTACAGCCCGAGCTGACGGATGGCAGCCGCGGCGGCAGCAACGTGACGTGCCAACCGTTCGCTCGCGTCAGGAGCGCGCAAGCGGACGATGGCGACCTCGCGCTCGAAGTCAGGGTGTTCGACCCAGTGGTAGAGGCAGCGACGCTTGAGCGCGTCGTGGACATCGCGCGTGCGATTGGACGTGATCACGACGATCGGCGGCGTCGTCGCGCGGAACGTGCCGAGCTCGGGAACGGTGACGGCGTAGTCCGCCAGGATCTCGAGCAGGAACGCCTCGAACTCGTCGTCGGCGCGATCGACCTCGTCGATCAACAGCACCGGAGGCCGACTGCTGTCGCCCACGTCCGAGATCGCGCGCAACAGCGGCCGGCGGACGAGGAATCGCTCGGAGTACAGCTCGTCCTCGACGTCCTCGCCGAGCCGGTGTGTCGCCTCGAGCGTGCGCACATGGAGCAGCTGTCGGGCGTAATCCCACTCGTACACGGCCTGCGCGATGTCGATGCCTTCGTAGCACTGCAACCGGACGAGCTCGCCACCGATCCAACCCGCGAGCACGTTCGCCACCTCCGTCTTGCCGACGCCGGCCTCGCCCTCCAGCAGCAACGGCCGGTGCAGACGCAGGGCCAGGAACACAGCCGTCGCCAGGCCTTCGTCGGCGAGGTAGTCGTGTTCAGCGAGACCGGCGCGAACGTCGTCGACGGAGTCGATCGGCATCACAGCCAGCGTAGAGTCGCTGGCCGTGGATCTCGGCATTGCTGGACGCACCGCCGCTGTCGCGGGGGCGACCGCAGGGCTCGGTTTCGCTTCAGCGAATGCGCTCGCGAACGAAGGGGTTCGCGTCGCGATCTGCGGTCGCGGGCAGGCACGCGTAGACGACGCCGTCGCCCGCATCGAACACGACGCGGTCGGCATCGTTGCCGACGTGAGCACCCCTGACGGCGCGACCGGTTTCGTCGACGACGCGACCGCGGCGCTCGGTCATCTCGACATCCTCGTGACGAATGCCGGGGGACCGTCTCCGGGCGGGTTCGAGTCCACGGACCTCGAAGCGTACGAACCGGCCCTGGCGTTGAACCTTCTCTCGGTCGTCGCCATGTGCAAAGCGGCGGTGCCGTCGATGCGGGAAAGACGATGGGGTCGTGTGGTTGCGATCACCTCGATCGCCGTGCGTCAACCCATCGAGACCCTGATCCTGTCGAACACGGCGCGCACCGGGGCGACGGGGTTCTTGAAGTCCGTCGCCCGCGAAGTGGCGCGCGACGGTGTCACCGTGAACTCGGTGCAGCCGGGTCTCCACGCGACCGATCGCCTGACGACCCTGTACGGCGGTGATGCCTCCTCGGCGGCAGCCGGCATTCCCGCCGGCTTCGTCGGTCTGCCCGAGGACTTCGGTGCGGTCGTGGCATTCATCTGCTCGGAACATGCCAAGTTCCTCACGGGTGCCGCGATTTCCGTGGACGGCGGCGCGTACGGCGGGCTTCAGTGACGTAACCCCCGTTCCCGGAACTGGCGGGCACCGGTGTCGAGGACCCAGTCGTGGCCGAACTGCGCTATCGGGCGCGCCAGCTTCGCGATGGTCTTCAACATGCCGTTTGCCGGCGAGAGGTGCGACACGAGCCGGGCGTTGCAACCGTCGCCGTTCGGCAAGGGATCGATCTCGAGCCGCGCGTCGCCCGAGATCTCGCCGTCGATGCTCGCAACCGCGAGCCGACCGGGGACGACGTGATCGAGCGAGACGGTGAAGCGCAAGGCGTACGGCAGCGGCGGCTGAACGACGCAGTCCCACCGGTCGCCCTCGATCAATCCATTCGCATCGAGACGCCGGAGCCAGGGCCACCAGCGCCGGTAGTCCTGAGTCGCCTCGATCGCGGTCCACAGCGTCTCGTTGTCGACGTCGAACCGGTAGCGCCGATCAGACCGGACGTGCATCCCCCTAGGTTGCTCCATCCCGTTTCGGCGTGCGTGAGCCACACGATGTGTGGCTAATGCACGCCAGTTCGCGATGGCGGGATGGGAGGATCGAGCGATGTTCTGGATGTTGATCTACGACCTCGTCGACGACTACCTCGAACGGCGGGCTGCGCTGCGGTCCGAGCATCTCGAGCTCGCGAAGGCGGCGCATGCGCGCGGCGAGTTGGTCCTCGCCGGCGCGTTGGCCGACCCGCCGGACCAAGCATTCCTCGTCTTCCGCGTCGATGACGCGGCGACCATCGAGGCGTTCGTCGAGCGCGATCCGTACGTACGGAACCGCCTGGTCAAGCACTGGCGGATCCGACCGTGGACAGTCGTGATCGGCGCGGACGCCGATCACGGCTGAGGACTACCCGGTCAGGACGCGTCGTACTTGAACGAGACCTTCACTTTCGCTCGGTAGGCAGCCACCGACCCTTCCTCGAGTTGCATGTCGAGCTCGACGACCTCTGCGACGCGCAGGTCCCGCAGCGACTTCGACGCCTGCGCGACTGCCGCGGCGGCCGCCTTCTCCCATGACTCCGAACTCGTTCCGATGAGCTCCACCACGGTGTACACGCTCTCTGCCATGAGAGCCTCCCTTCTCCGCGGGCCAACGCCGCGCCTCGCCACGCTACGCAACCGCGGCGTGACCTGCTCATGGCGCCCGCTACCGTCGCCGCGGTGGCGAGCGAACTCACGACGTTCATGCAACAGACCATGCCGTTCAGCGCGCTGATAGGAGCCGAGGCCGACGCTGCGTCCGCCGACGAAGTGCGCGCTTCCGTCGCCTGGGACGCCACGCGATGCACCGCGGGGAACGTCATGCACGGCGGCGTCCTCATGACGCTCGCCGACACCGTGGGCGCGTGGTGCGCGTTCTTGAACCTGCCGGAAGGCGCGGGCACAACGACGATCGAATCGAAGACCAACTTCTTGCGCGCCGTGCGAAGCGGCTCCGTGCACGCGATCGCGCGCCCGTTGCACGTCGGCCGCACGGTGGTCGTGATCGACACCGAGTTGCGCGACGACCGCGACCGCTTGGTCGCGCGGGTCACGCAGACCCAGGCAGTGCTGAACCCGCAGCAATGACGGCAACGGCCCCGGTTTGAAACACCGCTCGTGAGACACTCGGGACGTGCAAGCGCTCGCGACGGCCGGAGCCGGCTTCCTTCTCGCAGTGTTGTGGTTCGACTTGATGTTCGACGTGCAGGTGGCGGGTCACGGAGGTGGCGTTCTGCCTGACGCGGTCGTGGGCTCCATTGCCGGCTACTACCGCCGAGTCACGACAGAGGCCAGGCCGATGAACCGGCTCGTTGCCTTCGCGATGATCGTGACGGTGTTCGCCGTCGTCGCCGAGATCGTGCGGTCTGACGGCGAACCGCTGGCACGGTGGTTGTCGCTCGTGCTCGCACTCGTCCCGATCGGGATCGCCGCGAGCCGCACGGTCCCGAACGCAGTGCGCCTGGGCAGCCGGCGAGACCCGCCGGAGGCGCAGGCATCGATGGCACGAGCCATCTACCAGCAGCACGTGTTCTGCGCCTGCTCGATCGGCGCGCTTCTCGCCGTGCAACTCCTCTGGATGGGCTGACTCGCTTCGTTGCGCTGCGAGGCTGGTGCCATGCCGCCGCCTTACGACATCCACAACTTCCTGAACCTGCTCGGCATCACGCTCGACGAAGATGACGACGGGCCGCTGTCGGGACGGTTCACCGTCACGCATCCGTTGATCGCAGGCACGGGCTATCTCTGGGCTCCCGTCGTGGTCGCGCTGGCCGATGCGCTGTGCGCAGTTGGTGTGTCCCGGAACTGGCCCGAAAACGCCGCCAGCTTCACCACTGTCGAGTCGAAGGCGAACTTCTTGTCGAGCGCACGGGAAGCCGAGGTCGTAACCGGACTGGCGACGCCGCTGCACGCCGGCGCCACCACACAGGTCTGGGACGCGACGGTGACAAACGAGTCGACCGGCCGCACCATGGCCGCGTACAGGTGCACGCAATTGATTCTCTACCCGCGCCCTGAATGACGAGGCGCAGGGCTCAGATCGTGCGGGAGGGCGGTTCGAGCGCCGATGCCGCGCCGGAGATGAGCAGCGAGGCGAGGATCCCGAGCGGCAGCGTTCCCCAGTACGACACTTCGAGACCGCAGTTGCCCAAGAACAACATCAGGAGCCATGTCGCAGGGAAGGTGGCAATGAGAAAGATGACGATGAGCAACAGCAGACTCGCGATCACGGATCGCTCCTCTCGCACTTGATCTTGCAGATGTCGCACACGTTACGACCTTGCGCGCACACAAGTCTGATCCGCAGAGACGCGTCCATCGCGGATGATCGACCCTTCGTTGTAGGGTCGGCGACGTGATGCGTCCTCGACCACTCATCGCGCTCTGGGATGTCCCGGGGGGCTCGCAATGGTTCCAAGCCGTGTTGGGTCTCTCGTCGGGTCACGGAGGACCCGACTACGAGATGCTGATGAATGGCGACGAGGTTGCCGTGCAGCTCCATCGGTGGGAGGCAGACGAACACCCGCACATCGGCACGAAGGAAGATCCTTCACGCGGCAACGGCGTGCTCTTGTGGTTCACGACCGATGATTTCGAGACGACGATGGATCGAGTAGCGAGCACGAACGCGACCGTGCTCGACGGCCCGCTCTTCAACCCGAATGCTCGACACCGCGAGGTGTGGCTGCGCGGTCCGGAGGGCTACGTCGTGGTCGTGTCCGGCCCTGCCGCAGGGTCATCCTGACCACGTCCCCGCTCTTGCGGCGCCGGGCATCATGAAGGAGTGAGCGCAGGCGACGTCGTGGTGGTCGAGGTTCCGGGCGGGAGCCGCAACAAGTACGAGACCGATCCGGAGACCGGCGAGCTGTTCCTCGACCGGACGTTGTTCACGGCCACTCGCTATCCGGCCGACTACGGGTACTTCCCCGAGACCCTGGCCGACGACGGAGACGAGCTCGACGCGCTCGTCCTCGTCAGTGAGCCCACCTTCCCCGGCTGCCGGGTGCACGTGCGACCGGTCGGCGTGTTGTTGATGCGCGACGAGAAGGGCGAGGACGCGAAGGTCGTGTGTGTCGCCTTGCGGGATCCCGAGTTCGGTGACATGACCGAGCTCGAGGACATCACGCCGCTCCGCCGAGCCGAGATCGAGCACTTCTTCGCCATCTACAAGGAGCTCGAGCCCGGCAAGGAGACGGAGATCATCCGCTGGGAGGACGCCGACGGAGCAGCCAAAGCCGTCGCCGACGCGGCAGAGGCCTTCACGCAACGGCGACGATGATCCACTGAGTGATCACTGCCAGTAGTGCTCCACGGTGTCGGGGTCGCGCACCTGCTCCTCGTCGGGATCGCCGCCTCCACGGCGCTTCGCACGGCGCCGGCGGAGGAGGTCCCACAGTTGGTCGATGCGGACCTCGACCTGGGTGAGGCGTTGCTGCTCTTCCGCGGTCAACCCGCGGCCGATGCCGTGTTCGTGGAGCTGGCGCTCCTCGTCGACGAGGTCGTCGATCTCCTTGATCAGTTCCTGGTCGGTCACGCTGTACTCCTTCCCCGACGTGCCGTCGGCAGACGGGTAGTCATCCCCTGGCGGCCTCGATGGCACGCCACACGCGCTCGGGCGTGCACGGGGTGTCGATGTGACGGACGCCGAGGTGGGCGAGCGCATCGCACACCGCGCTCTGCACGGCCGGCGTCGCACCGATCGCTCCCGACTCGCCGACCCCTTTGGCGCCGAGCGGGTTGGCCGGCGTGGGCGTCTCCATCGTTGCGAGCTCGAACGCCGGAAGTTCGGCAGCGCTGATGATGCCGTAGTCCGCGAAGTTGGACGTGATCGGGTTGCCGTCCTGGTCGAAGCGGATCTCTTCGAGCAACGCCTGCGCCGCGCCCTGGGCGATGCCACCGTGGCGCTGACCTTCGACGAGCAGCGGGTTGATGATGCGGCCGGCGTCGTCGCATGTGATCATCCGCCGCAGGTCGACCCTGCCCGTCTCGGTGTCGACGTCGACGACCGCGACGTGCGCTCCGAACGGGAAGGTCGTCGACTTCTCCTGGAAGTCGGTCTGGCCGCAGAGCCCCGCACCGGTCTCGTCGCGGTCCATGGCCGCAGTGGCGACTTCGGCCCACGAGCGCGAGACGGTGGGAGTGCCGGCGACGTGGAAGCTCCCGTTGCTCGTCTCGAGCAGGACGTCGTCGACGTTCGCCTCGAGCAACTCGGCCGCGATCTTCTTCGCCTCGTCGATCACGATCTCGGACGCTTGCAGTACCGCCGAGCCGCCGACTTGCAGTGAACGGGACCCCATCGTCCCTTCGCCGCGTGGGACCTTGTCGGTGTCGCCCCACACGACGTCGACGCGCTCCATCGGGATCCCGGTCGCGTCCTGCACGATCATCGCGTAGCTCGTGGCGTGCCCCTGGCCGTGCGGCGATGCGCCCGTGTAGACGGTGGCGCTGCCGTCCGGATGGACCTCGAGATTCGCGTACTCGCTTCCCGCCGTCGGGCCGGCGGTGACTTCGACGTACACCGAGACACCGATGCCGAGCTGCACGGTCTCACCCCCGTCGCGACGCCGCTGCTGTTCGGCACGAAGGTCGTCGTAGCCGGCGGCGGCGAGCGCACGATCGAGAGCCTCCTCGTAGTTGCCCGTGTCGTAGGTCGTGTCCACCGGCGTCGTGACGGGCTCGTCGAACGGCGGCCGCAAGTTGCGACGGCGGACCTCGACGGCGTCCATGCCGATCTCGGCTGCGAAGAGGTCTATCGCCCGTTCCACGGCAGCAGCAGCCTCGGGACGGCCCGCGCCGCGGTACGCGACGACCGGCGTCGTGTTGGTGACGACAGCGCGGCTGTTGCACTCGACCTTCGGCGTCGTGTACACACCTGCGGTCATCATCCGCGTGAGGAACGGCAGCACCGCGCCGATCGCCGGGTACGCGCCGCTGTCCTGCAGGATCGTGAGCCGGTAGGCCTCGACGGCGCCGTCGCGCGTGCCGCCGATCTCCAGGGTCTGGATCTGGGCCCGGCCGTGGCCCATGCCGACCATGTTCTCGGTGCGGGTCTCGTGCCATCGCACGGGACGGCCGGACTGGCGCGCCAGCCACGGCAGGAGCGCCTCCTCGGGGGTGACGCCGATCTTGGCGCCGAACCCGCCGCCGACATCGGGCGCAGTGACGCGCACGGCGGCCGCGTCGAGGCCGTAGAGACCCGCGAGCGTGCCTCTCGCACCGTGCGCGTGCTGCGTCGAGATCCAGTAGTGCATCCTGCCGTCGTCGCTCCACCCGACCGCCGCGCCGCGGGGCTCGAGCGGGGCCGCGGCGACACGCTGGTTGACGATGCGCTGGTTGACGACGACCTCGCAGCCATCGAACAGGTCGTCGCTCCGGCCGAAGGCGAGCTCGAGCGCGGAGTTCGTTCCTGCTTCTGGGAACAAGAGCACGTCGTTGCTGTCGGCCTGCTCGGGATCGACGACCACAGGGAGCGGCTCGTAGTCGACGAAGACCTGTTCAGCGGCGTCGACGCCTTGGTCCTGTCGCTCGCTGAGGATGACCGCCACCGGATCGCCGACGAAGCGGACGCGGTCTGCCGCAAGGATGGGACGGCTCATGGCGCCGTTGATCATCGGCATCGCCGGAGGCAGGGGACCGATATCGAGGTCACCGCTCGTGAACACGCCCGCGACACCCGGCATGGTGCGCGCCTCGTCCGCGTCGACGGTGATCGTGGCGTGCGCCATGGTGGATCTGACGTAGGTCGCGTAGAGGGCGCCGTCCAGCAGCGGATCTTTGAGGTCGGCGACGTAGGTCCCCCCAACGGTCAAGAACCGCGGATCTTCGACGCGCGCCACCCTGGTCCCGAGGATGCTCATCGGCGTTGGAGGTTACCGGCGGCCGGCAACCGCAGTGGAGTTGAGCCCCGTTGTGCATTCTGGCGTCACGTACCCCGGATATCCGGGGTGGTTGACGCCAGAACGAAATGCGGTCAGCCGCCGGGCGCTGCCGGATCGAGCTGCTTCGCGAGACCGGTGAAGGGCCACACCGGCGGCAGCTGGATCGGCGGCGGCGGTGCAGGGAGGATGGCGAACGCCCGCTCGCCCGGCCGCACGAGGTTGTACTGCTCGCGTGCCAGGCGCTCGATCTCGCTGTCGGTGTTGAGCTGCTGTGCCTGCTGGGCGAGCTTGTCGTTCTGTGTCTTCAACACGTCGATCTGTCGCTCGGCATGATGCAGGGACGTGCGCTGCGCGAGGTACGTGCGCATCGGGTACACGCCGATGAACAGCACGCCCACGACGATCACGGACGCAAGCAATGCCCACAACAACGCTCGCGGCCGCCGCCGCTGCTGCGTGCGAGCGGCAGAAACGAGCGCGTTCACGACACGCCGCGACGGGGAGCCAGCGCCGCGCTGCCGGTGAAGGAGGCGGCCTCGCCGAGCATCTCCTCGATCCGCAACAACTGGTTGTACTTGGCGACTCGATCCGATCGCGCCGGCGCGCCAGCCTTGATCTGGCCACAGTTGGTCGCCACTGCGAGATCGGCGATCGTCGAGTCCTCCGTCTCGCCGGACCGGTGCGACATCACGGCCGTGTAACCGGAGGACAGCGCGAGTCCGACGGTGTCGAGCGTCTCGGACAGCGAACCGATCTGGTTCACCTTGACGAGGATCGAGTTGGCGATGTGCTCGTCGATTCCCCGCGACAACCTGCTGACGTTGGTAACGAAGAGATCGTCCCCGACGAGTTGGATGCGGTCGCCGAGCGCGTCGGTGAGGGCGCGCCAACCGTTCCAGTCCTCCTCCGCCATTCCGTCTTCGATCGACACGATGGGATAACGGTCGACGAGATCGCTCCAGTACGCGGTCATGTCGGCGCCCGACAGTGTCCGGTTACCTTCGCCCGCGAGCACGTACGACCCCGACCCTTCGTCGAAGAGCTCGGACGAGGCGGGATCGAGAGCGATGGCGATGTCGTCGCCCGGATGGAAGCCAGCCGACTCGATGGCCTGCACGAGGACCTGCAGGCCCTCCTCGTTCGAATCGAGGTCGGGCGCGAATCCGCCTTCGTCGCCGACCGCGGTCGACAGCCCGCGCTCGTGCAGCAACTTCTTGAGAGCGTGGTACGTCTCCGCCCCCCAGCGCAGCGCTTCGGAGTACGAGGCCGCGCCGACCGGCATGATCATGAACTCCTGCAGGTCGATGTTGTTGTCGGCGTGAGCCCCGCCGTTCACGACGTTCATCATCGGCACGGGGAGCACGTGAGCGTTGGTTCCCCCGACATAGCGGAACAACGGCAGCTCGAGCTCGTCCGCCGCCGCCTTGGCTACCGCCAGGGACACACCGAGGATTGCGTTGGCTCCGAGTCTTGCCTTGTTGTCGGTACCGTCGAGGTCGAGCATCGCCATGTCGACCGCGCGCTGGTCGAGCCCTTCGGTGCCGGTGAGTGCGTCGGCGATCTCACCCGCAACATAGTCGACTGCCGTGCGGACACCCTTGCCGTCGTAGCGGTCGTCGCCGTCGCGCAGTTCGACGGCTTCGAACTGACCGGTCGACGCGCCTGACGGGACGATTGCGCGGCCGCGCGCGCCGCTCTCGAGGAAGACCTCGACCTCCACCGTCGGGTTGCCGCGGGAATCGAGGACTTCCCTCGCCGCGATGTGCTCGATGCCGGACACTGCCCTCCTGTTGTTCCTGTGGACAGTGTTGCCAACGTTACTCGTGTGACGAGCATCGAATCGTTCAGCACGTCAACTCCGGGTCGCCGTGGCCGCTCGAGCGGCCACGGCGCACCAACATTCGGAATCACGAACCAGCTTCGTGGGAGCGGGCGCGGTCGCGCAGCTCGACGGCGGCGGCGCGGAGCGCGGCCTCCGGGTCCACGTCGAGGGCGCGCGCGGCGACCACGAGTGCGAGCAACGCGTCGCCGATCGCGTCGGCGTCCTCGACAGCGGCCTGGTCCGGCACGGGCGCGCCGACCGACTCCGCCTTGCGCACGACCTTGTGCGCGTAGAGCAAGGACGGCAGCGACGACGGGATGCCCTCGAAGACGCTTTCGCGTCCTTTCTCGTCCTTCTTCCGCTGCTCCCACGTGCTCATCACTGCGTCGGCGGACTCGGCACGGGCGTCGCCGAACACGTGAGGATGACGGACTACCAGCTTGTCGTGCACGGTCCGGGCGACGTCGGCAAGTGTGAACGCGCCGTTCTCGCCCGCGAGGGTGGCGTGGAAACAGATCTGGAAGAGCAGGTCACCGAGCTCTTCTTCGAGGTCGTGGTAACCCGCCCCCGTCTCCGGGTCGAGCCGTTCCAACGCCTCGAGCACCTCGTAGGTCTCCTCGAGCAGGTGCCGGGTCAGCGACTGATGGGTCTGCTCGCGATCCCACGGGCACCGCTCGCGCAGCACGTGGACGAGCTCGTCGAACCGCGCCACCTCGGACGCGACCGGCGCGGCGACCGAGTCGATGAACAACGACGTGAGGTGGTCGGGCTCGACGTCCCGATCGATCTCGGCGCGCTCGACGTCGAAGATTCGCTCGTCCTGTGTCCCGAGCCGCTGCAAGACCACGATCGGTGGTCCGTCGAGATCGAGCGCGAGCTTCACCTCGGACAGCACCGCCAGGCTGTCGCACTGCGCGACCAGCAGCGGGCCGCGCTCGCCCGCGGCATCGATCGCGAACCGATGCGCGTCGACGATGCGCACGCCGCTCGCGACCGGATCGACACCAAGGCGCGCCCAGGCAAGCTCCACGAACGACAGCGCGGGAACGACGGTCAGTTCGATGTCTCCGGCGTCGGCAGCCTCACGGAGAAGCTCGACTGATCGCTCGCCCACAGCAGGCGACCCCGGAACGGCGTAGAGCACTTCGCCGTGCTCGTCTGCGGCTGCGACCAAGCGCCGAGCGATCTCGGAGTAGACGCCCTCCATCGTCTCTGCGCGGTCGTACACGTCGTCGAACCCGTTCGCCTCACCGACCAACGTGGCCGAGGGATGCTGCGCTGTCCGCACGAAGCGCACGGACACGCGAGCGATTGCGTCGCGCGTCGCGGCTGTGGCGAGATCCGGTCCAGCGGGGCCGAGGCCGACGACGACGACTCGGCCGGCAGTCACGGCGTCGATTCGGGCGGAGCTTCCGAACCCGATGACGAAGAGTTGGAAGCGCCGTTGTCGACCGCCGGAGGCTTGATCGAACCGGTCGACGGATCGAACGTGCCGAATCTCGGGTCGACGGTGACGCTCGCGTCTTTGAACGCGCGCTGCAGCCAGGCGCCGAGCTCGACCGACTGGTCGCGGGCTGCGAGCCGTCCCGCATCGGTCGCCACGTCCGCCAAGGCGGCCGGCTTCCGGTCGTTGACCTTGATGATGTAGAAGCCACCCTGATTGTCGGAGATCGGATCGGTGACCGCGCCGATCTGCGTTGCTTGCACGGTGGGCGCGAGCGTCGTCGGGAACTGGTACGAGAAGAGGCAGCCGGCATCGCCACCTGAGCTCGCAGTGTTCGGCTCGGTGGAGTACTGCTTGGCCAGCGCGGCGAAATCGCCGCCGGCGCGGGTCTGCGCCACGATCGAGTTCGCCACGTTCTCGTCGTTAACAGAGATCAACGAAATGCAGTGCTGTGTGAAGTCTTGCGTGTGGGCGTCGAAGTACGCCTGCGCAACGGCCGTGGTGCCGCATGGCTGACCGGCGAGGTCTGCCTGCAATGCGTATTCGTCCGCGTACCAGCTCTCCAGCTGGTTGCGGTAGCTCGCGGGGAAGCCGGCGAGCGTCGCCTGGCCCTGCTGGGCATCGTTGTCGCCAACGCTGAGGACCAGGGCGTCGTTCGCCGCCTGCCTGCACTCGTCGGTCACAGTCAGATTGCGGCGTTGGACCTCGCTGTGGATCAGCGCGAATTGCAGCTGCCGGTGAAGCACCTGAGCGACGAAGCCAGCGTCGAACGTACCGGGGGCGGAACCGAGCACGGCTTGTCCCTGCTGCTTGAGTGAGTTGTCGATGTTCTTCAGGTAGTCGGGGTTGGCGCTGATGGCGTCGAGCTCGTCCGCCACGTCCTTCGTGGTGACAGTGACACCGTTGGCCGTTGCGGCGGGCGCGTTCGACTTCTCGGCGCATCCGAAGCCGAGCGCGCAACAGCAAAGGACGAGGACGAAGGCCCGCTTCACGAAGGGTCGAGGTTAGCGGCGGCCGAGTCCGCGCCGGGGTCGGGCGGGAACAGCTGACGAAGGACCACGACCAAGCCGTCGACGAGCTCGGACGGCTTCCGCACCGGCAGCTGCAGCTGCTGCGCGTCAGCCTTGTAGACCGAGTCCTTCACGAGGCGGCCGAGGCGGACTTCCTGGCTGACCTTGAGCTCGACAGGGCTGAGGCGGACGACGTATGCAGGCTTGCCGAACCCCGGTCCCTTCCCCACGTTGACCTCGCGGATTCCGGTGCGAACGCATTCGGCTCGCAGCCGCCCGACCTCGAGCAGCGCCTCAGCCGGCGGCGGCACCGGCCCGTACCGGTCCTGCCACTCGTTGCGAATGTCGCTCACCTCGGCCTCCGTCGTGACCGCGGCGAGACGCCGGTATGCCTCGAGCCGCAGATCCTCCCGAGGCACGTAGTCCTTCGGCAAGTGTGCGTCGAGCGGGAGATCGAGCTTGATCTCGGCCGGCTCGCGCAGCGGCTCGCCCTTCAGCTCGGCCACGACCTCGTTCACCATCTGGCAGTACAGGTCGTAGCCGACGGCGGCGATGTGGCCGGACTGCCCGGTGCCGAGCAGGTTGCCGGCGCCGCGGATCTCGAGGTCGCGCATGGCGATCTTGAAACCGCTGCCGAGTTCGGTGGTCTCACCGATCGTCTTCAGCCGTTCGTACGCCTCTTCCGTCAGCGGCGCCTCCGGCGGATAGAAGAGGTACGCGTAGGCGCGCATGCCGGCGCGGCCGACGCGACCACGGAGCTGGTGAAGCTGTCCGAGCCCGAGCCGGTCGGCGCGGTCGACGACGAGCGTGTTCACCGTCGGCATGTCGATGCCGGACTCGATGATCGTCGTGCAGACGAGCACGTCGTACTCGTTCTCCCAGAAGTCCAGGACGACCCGCTCGAGCGTGCCTTCGTCCATCTGTCCGTGCGCGACGGCGACACGCGCTTCAGGCACGAGCTCACGGATGTGTGCCGCGGCGTGCTCGATGTCGTGGACGCGGTTGTGCACGACGAACACCTGACCCTCTCGGAGCAGCTCGCGCCGAATCGCTTCTCCGACTGCGCGGTCGTCGTACTCGCCGACGTAGGTCAGGATCGGTTGGCGTTCCGCTGGTGGCGTGTTCAACAGCGTGAGGTCGCGGATGCCGGTCAAGCTCATCTCGAGCGTGCGTGGGATCGGGGTCGCCGTCAGCGTCAGCACGTCTACGTCGGTCTTGAGCTCCTTGACCTTTTCCTTGTGGCTCACGCCGAAGCGCTGCTCCTCGTCGACGACGAGCAGGCCGAGCCGCTTGAAGACCACGTCGTCGGACAGCAGACGATGCGTCCCGATGACGACATCCACGGTGCCGTCGGCCAGTCCGTCCACGACCTTCTTCGCCTGGCCGGGCGTCAGGAAACGCGACAGCACTTCGACGCGCACCGGGTACCCGGCGTAGCGCTCGGCGAACGTCTGGCTGTGCTGCTGCGCGAGCAGCGTCGTCGGCACCAGCACCGCAGCTTGCTTGCCGTCCTGCACCGCTTTGAAGACGGCCCTGATGGCGATCTCGGTCTTGCCGAAGCCCACGTCCCCGCACACGAGGCGGTCCATCGGCATCGGACCTTCCATGTCGACCTTCACGTCGACGATCGCCTTCAGCTGATCGGGCGTCTCCTGGTAGGGGAAGGCGTCCTCGAGCTCGCGCTGCCACGGCGTGTCGGGGGGATACGGATGGCCCGGCGTGTGCAGCCGCTTCTGGTACAGGACGACGAGCTCTTGCGCGATCTGCGTGACCTCGGCCCGCACGCGCGCTTTGGTCTTCGCCCAGTCACCGCCGTTGAGACGATTCAATGACGGCTGATCGCCGCCGGTGTAGTGCCGAACCGCGTCGATCTGATCCGACGGGACATAGAGCTTGTCGTCGCCGCGGTACTCGAGCAGCAGGTAGTCGCGCTCCACACCGGAGATCGATCGCTTCACCATGCCCGCGAACCGTGCGACGCCATGCTGATGATGCACGACGTAGTCGCCGGGGTTCAGGTCGTCGAAGAACCGTTCGGCATCCGTGCGCCGCCGCGCCCGAACCGGACGGTGCGCGCGCCGGCGTCCCGTGAGATCCGGCTCTGCGAGGACCGCGAGCTTGATGGCAGGAAGGATGAAGCCGCGCTCGAGTGGCGCCACGGCAACTTCGAAACGCAACCCGTGTTCGTCGAGCAGGCGGTCGATGCGCGCCTTCGAGCCTTCGCCGTCGGCGCTGACGACGACCCGGTAGCCCTGGCGACTCAGCTCGGCCAGCTGCGACATGAGGCGTTCGCCGCCCCCGACCACCGAGTCCCACCCCATCGCCTGGATGGTCGTGACGTCCGGACCTTCCGGCGCGACCGTGACCGTCCACGCCGGCGCGTTCGTGTGCACGAGGAGTCGATCGAAGGGGACATGAAGGCCAGGGAACCCGCCGGTGGCGTCCGCGCCCCACGTCTTGGCCAGCGTGCGAGCGAGGTCCACCTCCTCCGCCAGGATGTCGGCCGCTCGGTCGCGCAACCGCTTCGGCTCGACCAGCACGATCTGCGCGTCCGCGGGCACGAGGTCGAACAGCACGTGCTCCGTGTTCACGAGCCACGGCAGCCACGACTCCATGCCGTCGAAGGTCAAGCCGTCGGAGAGACGCTCCCACTGCTCGCGTCCCCACGGTTGCAGGGCGACGAGACGGCCGGCGCGGGCGCGGACTTCGTCGGTCGGCAGTAGCTCACGGCACGGGAAGATCCGCACTTCGGCGAGGTCGTTCGTCGATCGCTGATCGTTGACGGCGAACTCCGCGAGGCGGTCGACCTCGTCGCCCCAGAGGTCGATGCGAACGGGGTGGTCGGCCGTCGAGGGGAATACGTCGACGATGGAACCGCGTACGCCGACTTCACCCCGGTGCTCCACTTGGTGCTCCCGCCGATACCCGGCGTGCACGAGCGCGGCGACGAGCTCGTCGCGATCCCGCCGTTCGCCGGGCCGCACTTCGATCGGCTCGACCTTGTCGATGTCAGGGCCGAGCCGCTGCACCAGCGCGCGGATGGGGGCGACGATAACCTCGGGCGAGCGGGCCGGTTCGAGCAGCCGCCAGATGGTCTGCAGCCGCCGACCCATCGTCTCCACGCCGGGGCTGACCCGCTCGAACGGAAGGGTCTCCCACGCGGGGAACAGGTCGACGTGATCCGGTCCGAGGTACGCGCCGAGGTCGTGGGCCAGACGCTCGGCGTCGGCCGTCGTAGGGACCGCCACGACGTACGGGCGGCGGTGCGTGGTGGCGACGAGACCGGCGATGGTGAACGCTCGGGCCGGCTCGGGCACGGCGACGAGCGCGGACGACCGTCCCCGAACTGCGAGCAGGGCGGGGTCGTCGCGAAGCAGTGTCGGCAGTTCACGAACGCTCATCGGCGAACGCCCAACCCTACCGCCGTGATTTCTAGGAGCGTGGTTGAAGTCTTCGGTGCTTCCCGAGCGCGGAATCGAGCCCGTATTCGCGCAGCAGATGTCCCCCGGCCGGCTCTGCAGCGTGAACGGCCTTGCCGCACCCCGACCGGCCTCGAGTCGCCTCGGCGGCGAGATCACGTTCTCCCGCATCGAGGGCGAGGTTCAGGGGCTTCGGGTGTGACGGCCGAACAATGGTCAGCGGACCCATAGTAGGGTCCTCGGCATTCCGTAAGGTCGGCGCCTTTTGGCAACTGGGAGCACGCGAATGGTGAGCTCGATTGTGGGAATCGGCCTCGTTGGATTGGGCGACATCTCCCGCAAGCGATACATCCCGCAGATCCTCAATTCCAAACATGCCCGCCTGGTTGCTGTGTGTAGTCAGCACGAGAGCACGTTCGACGGCCTGAAGCCCGACCTCCGTTGTGAACGGTGGTACTCGGATTTCCACGAGCTCGTGGTTCAGTCCGACGTCGATGCAGTCATCATCGCCAGTCCGCATCCCACCCATGCTGCAGTCGCCGTCGCCGCGCTCTCAGCGAACAAACACGTCCTCATCGAAAAGCCTCTCGTCACGCGACTGCCAGATGCGCTGGCTATTGCGGAGGCGGCCAAGAAGTCGACCGCCGTCGTCATGGCGTTGCCGTGGGACCAGGCGCCGGTCGACAAACTCATCCATTCGGTCCTTCGGCGCGGAGTGCTCGGTAACGTCGTCAGCGTTCGACTGGTCAACGGTGGTACGGGGCCGCTCTACAGGAAAGGAACGCACGACCCGGATTGGGCCTTCAAGAAGCGGGCGGGCGGAGGAGTGCTCCTCGGGCACGGCGTGTATGGTCTTGCGCGGATCGCAAGGATCGTCGGCCCGGCAACGTCGGTCAAGGCCGAAATGGCCCTCCTCCAGCCTCAGCGTAGGAGCGCGGCAGCCGATGCGGTGATCACCATGGAAAATGAGGACTACTGCGCGATGTCCTTGGAAGTCGGTACCAAACAGGACATCACGTTCGAGTGTGGATGGACGTATGCCGGTCCCTCCGACGCGCTGACGATCACCGGTACAAATGGCGTACTGACGTCGGTCGGGCGTTCGGCGATATTCGTACAGGGTCACAACCAGCTCGAGCACGCCGCGGCGCTCGGAGACCTCAAGTTCTCCTTCGACGACGCCAACAAGCTCGCCGTCGTTCGCGGCTCGGACGTGATGGCGCCCGGCCAGACTCCGACGATCGTCGATGACTTCGCCGACTGCATCGTAACGGGGCGTGCGCCGACCGCGAATCTCGAGCAGGCCGTGCACATCACGGAGCAGATGATGGTGGCGTACGAGTCGAGCGCGGCCGGGGGCGTTCGAATGCCGCTGACCTCGACGTTTGCTGCGAACTCTGAGCTTCCGCCAGAGCTGTTCAAGATCGGCGATCTCGACACCTCTCATTTCGCCGCGAGCGGAAGATTTCGTGAGCGCGATGCAAGCGGTGGCGCGGCCACGACGAATGATCAACACCAACCCGTGGCTGACGGGAGCGTTCTGCGGCAGCAGTTCGCGAGGGAGCACCAAATGGTGCTCCGTTCGGTGTTCACCACCGAAGAATGTGAAGACATTCTAGCGTGGGCCGACTTCAGGGGGGGCCGGCTGCGCAACTGCTTCGGCGACCCAGACTCTCACTTGATTCTTTCTCGAATGAACGCCAAATTAGCTGAGATTTTTGGCCGGAATTACAAGCACATCCAAACCGCCATGCATTATTCGTCGGATACGTCGGCGAACACGCACAACGTTCATATCGATTTTCCGCAGCGATTCTTCACCTACAACCCCGAGGACAACCTACAGATCTGGATTCTACTCAGAGCGCGAGACCTGAAGCCGGACGACGAGCTGCTCTGTCTTTGGACCGGCTTCCGGCCGGATGCATCCAAGAAGTTCGACCGTAAGGACGTTTCGAAGCTCCAGAAGCATCAGATCAAAGGACTGACGGTCGGAGATGTTCTCGTGTTCAGCTCGTGGCTACCGCATTCGTCTGGATCCATTGACCACCCGTACGAACGCTACGCGTTCAAGGTGCACTACTACTCCGATCAGGCCGTTACCGATGATGATTACCTGCGCCAGAACCTACGCCTGGCGCTTCGAGTTTCCGCCATGGCCCACAATGGAACCGGGCCGGCGATGTTTGCAGCCGAGAAGCTGTTTGGCGGATGGAGTCGCGCGCTCGTGAAGTATCCGCTGGCATTGTTCAGGAGCAGACAGTCGCCGAACAAGGAGTATTGATTCGCCGCTGGGGTGAGCCGAGAGGAACCGAAACGGGCTGGTCGTGCGCGGTGTCGGGCTTCCGACGAAGGGTAGTGAGCGCCGTCGCCGTGCCTGCACGGTCGAGCCGCTAGACAATCGCCATCGCACTCTCCCGACGGAGCTTCCTCATCGGTTCGGCAGCGTCGCTCGGGCTAGCCGCCTGCACGTCGGACTCGAAGCGTCCGGGCGCTGCCGCGAGCTCGTCGTTGTCGTCCGGTCCACCGCTCACGGTCGCGCGCAACACGGGCGAACGGCCTGACGCGTCGAAGCCCGAAGGCACCGACACCATCACTCAGATCGAGCACGTGATCGTGCTCATGATGGAGAACCACAGCTACGACAACTACCTCGGGATGCTGAGCCGAGGTGACGGCTTCCAGCGTGGACGGGACGGCAAGCCGACGAACTCGAACAACGACGCGAACGGCCAGCCGGTGCCCGCGTTCCACATGGCCAACACGTGTCAACTGCAGCGCCAACCGAGTCAGGCATGGAGCGCTTCACACGTCCAGTACGCCGATGGGACGAACGAGGGCTTCGTGCGTAGCGCGAGCGGGCCGGTGGCGATGGCCTACTGGACAAGCGATGACATCCCCTTCTACTACGGGCTCGCCGAGACGTTCCCCGTCTGTGACAAGTGGTTCGGTTCCGTCCTCGCACAGACCTATCCCAATCGCCGGTTCCTCTTGGCGGGCACCGCTCTCGGGACGATCAACAATGACCTCAAGTACGTGACCGATGGTCCGCAACCGCCGAACGGCACGATCATGGACCTACTCAACCGGCACACCATCCCATGGCGCGACTACTACACATCGCTGCCATCGGTCGGCTTGTACCTGCCCGTGCTTTCCGCGAACGCCGACAAGGTGGTCAACATCAGTCAGTACTACGCCGACGCGGCCGCAGGGACGCTGCCGGCCTTCTGCCTCGTCGAGCCCAACTACGACCAGTACAGCGAAGAGAACAGCGACGACATCACCCGCGGCGAATCGTTCTCCTCCAAGGTCATCAACGCGGCGATGCAGGGCCCGGGCTGGAGCAAGACGATGCTGATCTGGTGCTACGACGAGCACGGCGGCTACTACGACCACGTACCGCCACCGGCCGCGATCCCGCCGGACAACGTGGCGCCGGTGCTGGGACCGGGAGACCCGCCGGGTGGGTACGACCGCTACGGGTTCCGGGTGCCTGCCGTGGTCGTGTCCCCGTATTCGAAGCGCGACTACGTGTCACACGTCGTGCACGACCACACCTCGATTCTCAGCTTCCTCGAGACGAAGTTCAACTTGCCGGCGCTCACCGAGCGGGACGCACACGCCGACAACCTGCTCGACTGCCTGGACCTGACCGACGACCCGGCGTTCGCACGGCCACCGACCCTCCCCGCGCCGAAGAACCCGGACCCCGACACGCCGATCTGCACCGCGCCAGGCCCGATCCCGAATCCCGCTGGTTGACGGCTACATACGGTTGAACCTGGTCATCGCGGGCTCCGGTCCCTCCGCGACGATCAACTCCACCGCGTCGGCGGCCTCTTCGATCGTCGTGTTCAGCTCTGTGCGCTCGCGCTTGCCTGGTCGGCGCAGCACATGGTTCGCGCCCTCCTGCCTTCCCGGCGGTTTGCCGACCCCGATGCGCACGCGCACGAAGCCGTCCGTGTGCAGGTGTGCCTTGATCGACTGCAGGCCCTTGTTGCCCGCGAGACCACCGCCGACCTTGACCTTGAGCCTGCCCACCGGCAGATCGAGCTCATCGTGCACGATCACGATCCGCTCCGGCGTGCCGAGCAACTCGTGCCGCTTCGCCAGCGTGAACACGGCGATGCCGGAGTCGTTGTAGTACGTCTGCGGAAACGCGAGCGCGACCCGCCGGCTGTCCACGGAAGCGGTACCGGCGAGCGCTCGGGCTCGGCGGTCGGGCTTCAGCGATGCGCCATGACGGCGCGCGAGCAACGCGACCGTGTCCGCTCCGCTGTTGTGCCGCGAGCGTTCGAAGTCGCCGCCGGGATTGCCGAGGCCGACGACGAGGAAGTCGACGGAAATGTGCTCAGCCTTCGGAGTCGCCGCCGGACGAACCGTCGCCACCCTCCGACGGCCCGCCCTCGGTCGGCGCCGCCTCGCCCTCTGCGGCCGCCTCGGCCTCCTCGCCCTCCGCGACCTCGGGCACTTCGACCTGCGGTGGTTGGCCGATGACGATGGGCTCTTCCGGATCGGCGTCGGTCTCGACCCCCGCCGGCAGCGTCAGGTCGCCGACTCGTATTGCTTCGTTGATGACCAGGTCGGAGATGTCGACGCTGATCTCGTTCGGGATGGCGCCGGGCTTCGCTCGAATCGTGAGCTGGAACAGCAAATGATCGACCACGCCGTCATCGCGCGTGACCTCTTCGGCTTCGCCGTGCAGCACGATCGGCACGTCGACCTCGATGGCGACATCGCGGCTGACGCGCAGGAAGTCGACGTGGAGGACGCTGCGGCGGATCGGGTGGCGCTGGAGGTCCTTCACGATCGTCAGCTCGCTCGCGTGACCGTCGATCTCGAGGTTGATCAGCGCGTTGACTCCCGCATCCGTGGTCAGCGCGGTCCGCAGCTCGCGCCAGCCGACGCTGACCGACACGGCATCACCACCAAGGCCGTACACCGTCGCGGGCACACGGCCTTCCACGCGCAACCGCCGGCTCGGACGAGTACCGATTGTGCGGCCGGTTGCCGCAGGAAGAGTGATCTCAGCCATTGGAATTCCTACTTCTGGGATCGCGTCTGAGCGCTCGATTGGGGAAAGGTGCATGCTACGGGCCATGGATGCCTTCACTCCAGCCGTGGAGATCGCCGCCGCCGTCCGTCGCAAGGAGATCAGCCCCGTCGAGGTCGCTGAGATGTACCTCGACCGGATGGATCAGTTCGACGGCACGTTGAACGCCTTCTGCCACCGGGCGGACGACGAGGTGCGAGGGGCGGCCAAGCGGGCCGCCGACGTCGTGGCCACGACGGACGCAACTGAGTTGCCCCCCTTCTTCGGTGTGCCGCTGCCGATCAAGGACCTCAACGCGGTCGCCGGATGGCCGTCGACCCAAGGGTCACTCGGCACGAGCTGGGAACCCCAGACCTCGTCAGATCTCGTGGTCGAGCGCTTCCTCGAGGCCGGCTTCATCCTGTTCGGTATGACGAACGCGCCCGAGTTCGGCACGGTCTCCTACACCGAGAGCGACGCGCACGGCATCACCCGCAACCCGTGGAATCCCGATCACACCCCAGGCGGATCGAGCGGCGGCGCCGGTGCCGCGGTCGCGTCGGGCATGGTCCCGATCGCGCACGCGTCGGACGGCGGCGGGTCGATCCGCATCCCCGCGGCGTGCAACGGCCTCGTCGGCCTCAAGCCGAGCCGCAACCGTGTCCCGAACGGCGTGAATGAGCTCGAAGGTCTCGCCACGAGCGGTGTCCTCGCGCACACCGTGCTCGACACCGCACACGCGCTCGATGTCATCGGGCGTGCGGATCCGCTCAGCTGGTACAACGCGCCGCCGCCGTCGCAGCCGTTCGCGGCGAGCGCGACCCAGCCGCCGCCGAGGTTGCGCGTGGGGTACACGACGACGCCGCCGTTGGAGATGAACATGTCGCCTGCGTATGTCACGGCGGTGTCCAAGACCGTGGAGGCGCTAGCGGCGACCGGACACGACGTGTCCGAGGTGTCGTTGTCGATGCCCGACGCGGACGCCTTCGTCGAATCGTTCGGCCTCATCTGGAACACCGGATCCGCCGGCATCCCGATCCAGGACTGGAGTCGTGTCGAGCCCTTGAACCGCGCGCTCCGCGAGGCCGGCAAGGCGAGGGACTCGATCGCCTACGTCGAAGCGGTCCGGCGCACGCAGCTGCTCGCCCGTCCGCTCATGGCACAGTTCCTCGACTCGTTCGACGTGCTCGTGACCCCGACCATGGCGACGCTCGCGCCGCGGTGCGGCTCGGTGTGGGAAGGCGCAGACGAAGACCCGCTCATCGCGATGTTGAACTGCTACCCGATGGGCATCTTCACGTCGATCTTCAACGTGACGGGCCTGCCGGCCATCTCGGTGCCCGTGCATCACGACGACGAGGCAGGGCTACCGGCGTGCGTGCAGATCGCAGCAGGACCGTGGCGCGACGACCTCGCGCTGCAGGTCGCCGCCCAACTCGAACAAGCCCTCCCCTGGAAAGACCGCCGCCCGCCGATCAGCTGACCCCGAATGTTGGATGGAAACGGGTGCTATAGCACCCGTTTCTCCCCGGAGAACGCGACCGGGGACGAGGGCGCGGCCGCGAGCTAGGCGAGGTTTTCGCCGCCGAACAGCTCGCTCACCGACTTGTCCTCGAAGACGGCGTCGATGGCGTCCGCGATGATCTTCGCCACGGACAGCACCTCGAGCTTGTCGAGTTGCTTGTCGTCCGGGATGGGCACCGTGTCGGTGATCACGACCTTCGTGATCTCCGAGTTCTTCAAGCGGTCGATGGCGGGATCGGCGAGGACCCCGTGCGTCGCCATGGCCCACACTTCGGTCGCGCCGTTCTCCTTCAAGATGTCGGCGGCCGCGACGATCGTGCCGCCGGTATCGATCCGGTCGTCGATGATCACGCAATGGCGGCCGTCCACGTCGCCGATGACGCCTCGGGCCTCGACCTCGTCGGACTTGCCCTTGATGTGCCGCTTGTGGACGAACGCCAGATCGGCCCCGAGATGCTGGCTGTACCGCTCCGCGACCTTCACCCGACCGGCGTCGGGCGCCACGACGACGATGTCGCCGCCGCATTCTTCCTCGATGTAGTCGAGGAGCACCGGCATGGCGGTGAGATGGTCCACCGGCTTGTCGAAGAAACCCTGGATCTGTCCCGAGTGCAGATCCACGCTCAGCATCCGGCTCGCACCGGCGGCGCTGAGCAGGTCGGCGACCAACTTCGCAGCGATCGGCTCTCTGCCCTCGGCTTTGCGGTCCTGCCGGGCGTAGCCGTAGAGCGGGCAGACCGCAGTGATGCGCTTGGCCGATGCCCGCTTGGCCGCATCGATCATGATCAGGTGCTCCATGACCGCGTCGTTCACCGAGCCGCAATGGGTCTGGATGATGAAGACGTCGGCGCCCCGGATGTTCTCGCCGAAGCGACAGTGGATCTCCCCGTTGGGGAAGTCACGGACGTTGGCCTCGCCCAGCGGTACGCCGAGATGACCGGCGATGTCTTCGGCAAGGTCCGGATGCGAGCGGCCCGAGTAGAGCCGCATGGTCTTCTTGGAGACCAACTCCATAGTGCGAAGCGCCCTCCCTATGAGCTCCCGTCTTCGGCGCTCGCAGTGTAGAAGGAACCCGTTCGAGTCCCGGGCGCAACATGCGCACCCGGCTCGAGCACTGCATAGGGACCGACCACCGCGCCCGCCCCGACATCGGCATGACGTCCGACTGTCTCCTCGACAATGCTGCGCGCGCCGACCGTGCAGTCGACCAACCTCGTGTTGGGACCGATCTCTGCACCTTTGCCGATCACGGTGGCACCTTGCAGCAACGTGCCCGGGAAGAGCGTGACGTCGGACGCCAGCTTCACCGTTGCGTCGATGTAGGTGCGAGCCGGATCGAGCATGGTGACACCGAGGCCGAGCCACTGATCGTTCGTGCGCTGACGCAACACGGCTTCCGCTCTTGCGAGCTGACGCCGATCGTTCACTCCCTGGGGCTCCTCGTCCTCGTCGGTCAGGACAGCGACGATCGGATAACCGGCGTCGTGCAGCACCTCGACGACGTCGGTCAGGTAGTACTCCCTTTGGTCGTTCTCGGGTGTGATCCTGCGCAACGCGGGGGCAAGGACGCTGCGCCGGAAGCAGTAGATCGATGTGTTCCACTCGCTGATGGCGAGCTCATCTTCGGAAGCGTCACGCTCCTCTACGACCCGGACCACGTTGTCGTCCTTGCCGCGCACGATGCGGCCGTACCCGCTCGGGTCTGTGGACGTCGCGGTCAGGATCGTGCATGCCGCGCCCGACAACCGGTGCTCGCGCACGAGCGTCGCGGTCGTGGACGCTCGAAGGAGGGGCGTGTCGCCGGGGAGCACGATGATGTCGCCGTCGTCGTCGTCGTCGAATCCCGTGAGCCCGACGCTCACGGCATCGCCGGTGCCTCGTTGCACGTGCTGCTCGACGAAATCGATGACGAGGTCACCTGCCTCGTCCTGCAACTTCTTCGTCACCATCTCGGCGCCGTGCCCGACCACGACGACCGCCTTGCTCACCTCGCACTCGGCGAGCGCGTCGAGCACGTAGAGCACCATCGCCCGTCCACACAACAGGTGCAATGGCTTCGGCCGGCTCGACCGCATGCGAGTGCCCTCGCCGGCGGCGAGGACGATGGCGGTCAAGCGACGCTCGGTCATCTCGTCCGTTCTACCCCCACGGGCCTCACGGTTCCATCACACGGTGACCAGCGCTCGGTGACCAGCGCTCGGGGGCAGGGGCTCGAACCCCGATTCCAGGGACCAAAGCCCTGTGTCCTGCCAATTGGACGACCCCCGAATGTTGGTTCCAGTGCGGGGCTATGGCCCCGCACTGGACCCGGAGTACGCGTTCGAGCGTAGGCGCTACCTTCCGAGTCCATGGCGGCTACGAGTACCGAGCTACCGCAATGGGACCTGACGCCGTTCTTCCCCTCGCTCGAGTCACGGGAGTTCGCGGCCGCGCACGAGGGCATCGGCGCGGGCGTGGCCCGGCTCACCGCGCTCTACGACGAGCACGATGTGCGAGGCGGCAACTCACGAGAAGTCGACGACGCTGCGGTCGACGCGTTCGAGGCCGTGCTGGCAGAGACCAACGAATTGCACGAACACCTTCGGTTGGTCGGCGCGTACCTGAACGGCTTCGTCACCACGAACGCGCGTGACGACGAGGCCACTGCATTGCAGTCGCGGTTGCAAGCCGAGGTCGCACCGCTGCGGACGCTCAGCACGCGCTTCGCAGCCTGGATCGCACGCCTGGGCGCCGAGAATCTCATCGCCGCCAGTCCGGCCGCCGCTGACCACGCCTGGCCATTGCGGAAAGCCGCGCAGGCCGCTGTCCATCAGATGACCGAGGCAGAGGAGGGCTTGGCGGCCGAGTTGAACCTCACCGGTGGATCGGCGTGGAACCGCCTGCACGGCGACGTGACCTCCCGACTCACCGCCGAGGTGCAGGGTGAGCGGCTCGCCGTCACGGTGGTGCGCAACCTGGCCATGTCAGCGGACGGGAGCGTGCGCAAAGCGGCCTACGAAGGCGAGCTCGAGGCGTGGGAAACCGTGTCGGTGCCGTTGGCTGCGGCCATGAACGGCATCAAAGGCGAAGCAGGCGTGCTCAACCGGCGCCGAGGATGGTCGGACTCGCTCGAGCCGGCGCTGTTCACCAATGCCGTCGATCACGCGGGCACTCGATGCGATGCACGCTGCGGTCGTCGCGTCGTTCCCGGACTTTCGTACCTACCTGCCGCACGAAAGCGCGCCTCCTCGGTCATCGAGACGGCGCGGGGCTTCCCTGGTGGGACCTGTTCGCTCCGGCCGGCGATCCGTCCAGCGCAAGCGTGACCTGGGACGAGGCGTCGGACGCGGTGCTCGACGCGTTCGCCACGTATTCCCCCGCGCTCGCCTCGCTCGCACGACACGCGTTCGACGGGCGATGGGTCGACGCAGAAGCACATGACGGCAAGCGGGGCGGCGCGTTCTGCATGCCGGTGCGCGGCGACGAGAGTCGAGTGCTCATGAACTTCGGAGGCACCTTCGACAGCGTGTCGACACTGGCCCACGAGCTCGGCCACGCGTACCACAACACCAACCTCGCGGACCGCACCCCACTGCAGCGCCAGACGCCGATGGCACTGGCCGAAACGGCGAGCATCTTCTGCGAGACCATCCTCGTGCAGGCCGGATTGCGCGCCGCGGTCGACGATCCCGGTCGCGAGCTCGCCGTGCTGGACACCGATCTCACGGGCGCGACGCAAGTCGTCGTCGACATCCACTCGCGTTTCTTGTTCGAACGCGAGGTCTTCGGTCGGCGAACCGAGCGGGCCATCTCCGTCCGGGAGCTCAACGACGCGATGACCAACGCCCAGCTGGCCACCTACGCGGACGGACTCGATCGCGAAGCGCTCCACCCGTACATGTGGGCGGTCAAGCCGCACTACTACGCCACTGCGTTCTACAACTGGCCGTACACCTTCGGCTTGCTCTTCGGCATCGGGCTCTACGCCCGCTACACGGCGGATCCCGACCGCTTCCGCCTCGGCTACGACGACTTGCTGTCGGCCACGGGGCTGGCGGACGCCGCCCAGTTGGCGCGCCGGTTCGGCATCGACATACGGGACGAGTCCTTCTGGTCGGACAGCCTCGACGTCGTGCGGACTCGGATCGAACGGTTCACAGCACTCGTGCGCGAGTTCGACGCAGTGGATACCGGCCGGTAGCTTCGTTTCTCTCATGGGTTCGCTGATCAAGAAGCGGCGCAAGCGGATGCGCAAGAAGAAGCACAAGAAGATGCTCAAGCGCACCCGCTGGCAGCGCCGAGCCGGCAAGTAACAAGCACCGACGCCGTTCAGCGCACTCCGGCAGTCCGCACGACGATCCGCCCGTCGCCCGGGAACTCGCCATCGACGAACCACGTCGAGCCACTACCGGCGAGGTGCGGCTCCCGGCCGGTCGCCTCACGGAGCCGGTCGCGCCACGCCGCCAGCCGCGGCTCGACCAACAGTGCGGCCGGCTCGAGGTCGTTGGTGCGGGGACCGGTCGGGCCACCCAGCTCGTCCCACGCCGTGTAGACCGCCGCCGTCGAACACCCGAATGTCGGCAGGGCCAGGGTGAACACACGATGCTCGGGCGGTAGCGGCTCGAGGATCTCGCCGATGCCCGTGACTCGGGCCCGGCCACCGCGAACGCAGAAAGGGACGTCGGCACCGAGCTGGACGGCGACCGCCGGGTCGTCCACGCCCGCCCAGCGGAGGACAGCGGCCGCGTCGGCCGAGCCGCCACCGAGTCCTGCGCCGATCGGAATGCGCTTGTCGACACGCACCATCGCTCGCCGGCCCACGAGGACGAGCGCCCGCCGCACCAAGTTGGTGTCGTCATCGGGCACGGTGCCGGACGCGGCACCGGACACGTGCAGGCCGTCGCCGTGCTCGAACGTGAGCGTGTCGACGAGATCGAGTGTCACCATCTCGGCGTCGAGGAGATGGAAGCCGTCCGAGCGGCGGCCGGTGATGCGGAGCGAGACCGTCAGCTTCGCCGGAGCGTCGACCACGTCCATCGGCGGGCGACGCTATTCGGGGTGCTCTTCGCGTGCGCCGGCGAGCTGTCCCCACTGCGTGACGCTCAACTGTTCGGCTCTGCTCTCGGGCGCGATGCCCGCTCGATCGAAGTCGCCGGCGTCGACCAGGCCGGACAGTGATCGACGCAGCATCTTGCGACGCTGCCCGAAGCCCGCACGCACCAGGGCGAAGAGCCGTTCGGGATCGACCGGCGTGGCCGGCTGAGACCGACGAGCGATCCGCACGAGCACCGAGTCGACCTTCGGTCTCGGCAAGAAGACGGACGGCCCGACCCGTCCGACGACCTCGGCCGTCGCCCAGTACGCAACCTTGACCGACGGGATGCCGTACGCAGCTGTTCCGGGCGCCGCGGCCAGCCGCTCGCCCGCTTCGCGCTGGACCATCACCAGCATCCGGTCGATCGCCGCCACACCGTCGAGCACGTCGAGCACCAGCGGCGTCGCGACGTTGTACGGGAGGTTGGCGACGAGCTGCCAGCGTTCGTGACCCTCCAGCACGTCGTGCCAGTCGAGCCTCAACGCGTCGGCGTGCACGACCCGGGGCGGCGGGTCGACGCCGCCGAGGACCTCGTCGAGCACGGGGAGCAGATGGCGGTCGAGCTCGACGGAGGTGAGGTCTGCGCCGGCTTCTGCCAGCGCCACGGTGAGCGAGCCCAGACCGGCGCCGACCTCGACAACGGCATCACCGGGCACGATCTCGGCCAAGCGGACGATGCGGCGAACGGTGTTCGGGTCGACGACGAAGTTCTGACCGAGGGCCCGGCTCGGCCGAACGCCGTGGCGGTCGAGCAGGTCGATCGCCTGCCGCCGCGTGATCGTCACCGCGGCGATTCTGCTACCAGGTGATACGGACCTGGATCACCCCTGCGCTCGGATCGGCGAGCTGCGCGAAGGTGCCGCGGTCGAGGTCGATGATCCGCCCGGCGCCGTGCGGGCCGCGATCGGTGACGACACACGTGACCGAGGCGCCTGTCCCGAGGCGCGAGATGGCGACGACCGTGCCCTTGGGGATCGTGGGATGGGCGCACTCACCGGGGTTGTAGTCGTACCAACTGGCGCCGCCGGTCTGTGTGTTGGCTGCGGCTTCGGTGGTGGGCGGCGCCGCCGTGGTCGAAGTCGTTGCCGGGGGCTTCGGGGCCGCGGTCACGGGGGGTCGCGCGGCGGTCGTGGGCGGGCTCGTCGGGGGCGGGGTGGCGCTGGTCGAGGTCGTGACGCCGCTGGTCGGCGGTGCCGCCTGCGGGGCGAGCGCCGGGGCCGCTGTTGTCGCGACCTCGAGGGCATCAGCACTCACGGCTTGGACCGATGCGGCCCGCGCATCGGTCCGCGGAAGGTTGTCGATCGCGAGGACCGGCAGCGCCACCGCCGTCAACCAGACAGCGAACAACAAGCGACGTCGCGACACGACGTACGGCTGCCGCACCTCATCTGCGTGGGCCTCCAGGAGCTCCGTCCTTCTTCTGGGGGTCATTGGGATGGGAAGCGGGATTCAAGAGACTACGGGGACGTTACGGGTTGTCGTAACACGAATGCAAACTTCCCAGCCCGCCTGTTTTTCCCGGATGGCTAGAGGCCAAACACTGTTTCGGCGTTTTCCCAGGTGGCCGACGCCACAGCCTCGGGATCGACGTCTTTGACCACGGCCACCGCCGCCCCCACCACCGGCACGAGCCCGGGCCGGTTGGGCTTGCCTCGGTGGGGCACCGGAGCGAGATACGGCGCGTCGGTCTCGACCAGGAGCCGCTCGAGTGGGCACACCCCGACTGCCGCCCTGATGTCCCCGGCGCTCGGGAAGGTCACGACGCCCGCAATCGACAGGAACGCCCCGATCTCCAGGGCACGCTGCGCCTCAGGGACGCCGCCCGAGAAGCAGTGGAACACGGTCCGGGCGGGTACCCCCTCGGCCTCGAGCACGTCGAAGGTGTCCGCCCAGGCGTCCCGGGTGTGGATCACGAGCGGCAGGTCGTGTTCGTGGCTCAACCGGATCTGTGCTGCGAACACTTCCCGCTGCAGGTCGCGGGGCGAGTGGTCGTAGTAGTAGTCGAGCCCGCATTCACCAACGGCGACGACTTCCGGCTCGTCGAGCAGCGCTCGCAGCCCGTCGATGCCGTCCTTGGCTTCGTGGGGGTGCACCCCCGCTGTCGCCCAAACCCCATCGAAAGCGCGTGCCACGGCGATGGCGGCGCGGGAGTGCCGGACTTCGGTGCCGACCGTGATGATCCGCTCGACCCCCGCGGCACCGCGTCGCCGATCGGCTCGGCGGCCGCCGCGGGGTCATCGGGCAGATGGCAATGATCGTCGGTCCAGCGCATCGGGCCGGCTCAGCCGGTGATGCGGGGGAACAGTGGCGCGCCCTTCTCCACCGGCAACCCGCCGGGGTACTGACCCCAGCGGACCGCGTCCGGCACCCGCTGCGCCTCCGGCGCTCCGTGAAGACCGATGCGACGCCAGATCTCCGCGGTCGCCGCAGGAATGGCCGGCGACGCGAGGATCGCGACGATGCGCAGCGCTTCGAGCGCGTCGCCGAGGACGGCGTCCACCTCCGGACCGGGCTCGGCCTTCCATGGCTCGTTGGCCTCGAGATGCGCGTTGGTCTCGCGCACCAACCGCCACGTCGCCTCGAGTGCGACCGACGGCTGGACGTTGTCCCAGGCAATCGCAGCGTCGGCGGACGCGCTCGCCGCGACCTCGGCGAGCGGACTGTCGGGGCGCGGGGCGGAGCCGACATGGCCGCACTTGCTGCCCACCACCGTCGCGACGCGCGCGAGGAGGTTGCCGAGGTTGTTGGCGAGGTCGCCGTTGTACCGGTCGACCATCCGCTCGTAACTGAAGTCGCCGTCGGGACCGAAGGGCGTGTCGCGCAGGAAGTGGTAGCGGAACCCGTCGACTCCGAAGTCGGCGACGAGGTCGCTGGGCGCGATCTGATTGAGCCGCGTCTTGCTCATCTTCTCGCCACCGACGAGTAGGAACCCGTGCACGCTGATGTGACTCGGCGGATCGATCCCCGCAGCCAGCAGCATCGCCGGCCAGTACACGCAGTGGAACCGGAGGATGTCCTTGCCGATCAGGTGGTGCGCGTAGGGCCACCAGTCCGCGAACCGCTCGGGGTCGCTGCCGTAGCCCACTGCCGTCACGTAATTGATCGAGCGCGTCGTACCAGACGTAGGTCACGTGGGCCGGATCCCACGGGATCGGGACACCCCACGAGATCGACGTGCGGCTGATCGAGAAATCCTCGAGCCCTTGGCGGATGAAGCCGAGCGCCTCGTTGCGCTTCGACTCGGGACGCACGAAGTCGGGGTGTTGCTCGTACCAGTCGAGCAACGGCTGTGTGAACCGGCTCAACTCGAAGAAGTAGTTCTCCTCCTTGAAGAGCTCGACCGGACGGTCGTGGATGGGGCAGTTGCCCGGCACGTCTGTGCCCGGGGACGGTGGTAGCAGCTCGTCCTCGGTGTAGTAGGCCTCGCAGGCGACGCAGTAGAGGCCCTCGTACGTGCCGAGCCGGATGTAGCCGTTGTCGTAGACGTCTTGCAGCAGTTGCTGCACCGCCCGATGGTGGCGGGGTTCGGTGGTGCGGATGAAGTCGTCGTTGCTGATGTCGAGCAACGACCACGCATCCTTGAACCGCTCGACGACCTGGTCGGCCCACTCCTTCGGCGACACACCGTTGGCCTCGGCCGCCCGTTGCACCTTGAGCCCGTGTTCGTCGGTGCCCGTGAGGAAGAACGTGTCGTCGCCCTGCAACCGATGCCAGCGGGCGACGGCGTCGGCCGTGACGGTCGTGTACGCGTGCCCGATGTGGGGCGAGTCGTTCACGTAATAGATGGGTGTCGTCAGGTAGATGCGCCCCACGGGCGCCACCTTAGAGGTGCGCGCTTCGGGAGCAGTCAGGACCCCAGTCGCGATTTCGGTCACGATGCCTCCTCGAACAAGGGGCCCGTGCCGGATGCCCGGGCCCATGCGGACGGGACCCGGACAGCGCGTTGTCGCGCGTCAGCCGCAGTCCCTCGAGGGCATCTGCATGAAGCCCGGAACGCAGACGGCGTGGTCGGTCACGATCGTCAAGGCTACAGAGCGCTCACCTCCCGCAGCACCGGGGTTTCGGTCTCGTCGTCGTCCGGCCCCGGCAGTCCCCGCCGCGTGCGAATGGCGTCGATCTCGTCGAGGCGCTTCTCGAGCTGCCGGCGCCGTGTCGTCGCAAGGTCGTCGTACGTGCCCTGCGCGGTGCCGAGTTGCTTGCCGAGCTTGTCGACCTGGTCGGAGAAACGCTGCCACTGCTGCGAGAAGCCCGTGAGTGCGTCGAGGATCTCGTCCGCCGACCGCTCGAGGAGAAAGCTGTCGACGGCCTGGCGGACCACCCCGAGCACAGCGAAGAGCGTGAACGGCGAGCACAACACGACCCCTTGGCCCAGCGCGGCATCGCACACTTGACCGTCGTGCTCCTGGATGAAGGCGTACACGCTCTCGTTCGGGATGAACAGCAACAGGAACCCGGGTGTCGTCATTGGATCGGCGTACCCACGCGATGCGAGCTCCTTGATGCGGTTGCGCACGTCGCGCAGGAACGCCGAACGGGCGGCGTCGCGCTCGCTATCGGTTGCAGCCTCGAGGTGACGCACGTAGTTGTCGATCGGGAACTTCACGTCCATGTGCAGCTGGATCTCGCGCGGCAACAGGAATGTGAAGTCGGGAATGGTGCCGCCCACGATGGCACGCTGCTTTCGGTAGTTCACGCCTTCGAGGAAGCCGGCGGTGCGCAGGACGTCGTCGGCCATGCGCTCACCCCACTGCCCGCGTGCCTTCGGGCTGGCGAGCGCAGCGCGCAACGCCTGGGTGGTACCCGCGAGCTCGGTTGTCGTCCGCAACGTCTCCTGCAGTCCCTGGACCAGCTCGCCGTGTTGCGCGGCGCGATCAAGCTGCAGCGCGCCGACCAGCTCGCTCACGCGACTCAGCTCGTCGCCCATCGACGTGAGTCGCTCCCCGATCGCGTCTCGGTGCAACGACAGCTCGTGCGCTCCTGCCGCGGCGCGTACCCCGAGCTGATCGCCTGCGACGGCGACCACGGTGTCGACCGCAGCACGAACCGTCGCCTCACGGTCGGCTGAGGTCTGTCGTGCGAGGTCCTCACGTAACCGCCGTACGACGACAACCACGATCATCAGGGTGCACATCGCCGTCACCAGCGCTCCCAGAACCAGGTTCCCTGCCATGCCGCACGTCATTGCGGAGGGGGTGAGACAGTGAAGGGCCTAGCGCCCAGCCGACGTACGGCGGCGCGCCTTCCTACGAGTGGCGCATCAGAACAGCCAGGGGCGGACGACGGCCCTGCTCGCCTGGGGACGGCCGGGGACGTGGTGATACACAACCGGCACGTCGACGTCGACGAACCGCGCGAGGTCGATCTCTTCGATGATGGGGTCACGGCGCTCCGGCTCGAGAACGTCCCGCACGCCGATCATCGCGGAGGTGGCGATCACGCCGGCCCCGAGGCCGCCGCGCCAACCGCGCGCGACTTCGCCAGGAACCGATCGTCGCTCGCGATGCCCGAGCCGCCCGAGGGTGGGCTCGTCGTAGAGATCGTCGAAGTCGTCGGTCTCGGACACCGTCAAGACTCTACGAGCCGGTATCGGACCTCCACATACGAGCCCGCCGCAGTCGTGGTCGTCTGCTCGTGGCCGTCCGGCCGCCAGCCCGCACGTTCGTAGAAGCGTCCGGCGCGCTCGTTGCCCTTCAGCATCCACAGGCTCAGCTCGGTGAACCCTTCCGCTTTCAAGTGGTCGACTGCAGTGCTGAACGCGGCCCACCCGGCCGTCGTGCCCCACGCGGTCGGGTCGCTGTACATCGCGGCCACCTCGCCGGCGGCATGACTGCCGTCGGCCCGACGCACCAACGCGTACGAGTGCACCTCACCCGGCGGCCCGCTGATGAAGAGTTGCATCGACGGCGAGGCGGGTCGATCGACGGACGCGCGCCACGACGACCACATCGTCCCGAGGTCGAGCGAGTCGATCACCGCTTGCGGCATGAGACCTCTGTATGCGACTCGCCACGAACGTTGACGGACGATGCAGACCGCGGGGACGTCCGCAACCGTCGCCTTACGCACCCGAATCCTTTCGCCCGCCGAGATCGGTGCGGCATAGGGAGGCGGCAGCGCGAGCCCGGAGAGCGCAGCCACGCGAGCGATGTCGGCCCGATCGTCGTCGTCGGGTTCGTAGCCCGTGTGCGTGAGTAGCTGCATCTCCGGCGACAAACAGCGCACAGCGCGTCCGTCGACCGTGCCCATCGTCTCGTCGAGGAAGTACGTGAACTGCCGGCCGCCCGGGAGCATCTGGGTCGTTCCGGAAGAGGTCTGTTCCACCAAGTGGAGGTCGACACGACTGCCATCGGCATGGGACGCGACGAGACGCGTCGGGCGGTCATCCGTGAGCTCGGCGAAGCCGAGCGACGCCAGCGGGTCGACCACGGCATCGGCGCTGTCGGCCGGGATGACCAGATCGAGGTCGTCGTGGTCGCGGGTCTGACGTCCGACCAGGGCGTCGACACCCCAGCCGCCATCGACCACGGCGTCGGGAACGACGTCGAGCACCGCGAGCACCAGCTGCGCGTCGAACACGACGTGACGATCTCAGTGCAAGGTGGCCGTCGCCAACGAATACGCGCGCCGCTTGGGAACACCGAGCGTGCGCGCCACCTCGGAAGCCGCGTCCCGAGCCGACAGGCCCCGTGCGAGTGCTTCCCGAATCGCTGACAGCACCTCGTCGTCCGACGCATCGGCGGCTTCCGGTGCGCCGTCGATCACCAGGACGTGCTCACCGCGCGGCGTCTCCCGAGAGGCCCACGCCAGGGCGTCGGCGAGCGTGCCCCGCACGACCTCCTCGTGCATCTTGGTGAGCTCACGCGCGACCGCGACCCGCCGATCGACGCCGAGCGCCTCTGCCAAGTCCGCCAGTGTGTGAGCCAAGCGGTGTGGCGCTTCGTAGATGACGATCGTGCGTGCCTCCGACGCCAGCAACGCCAGCCGCCGACTTCGTCCGCTGCCCTTTCGAGGCAAGAAGCCTTCGAACACGAACCGGCCCGTGGGCAAGCCACTGGCCACCAACGCGGCGATGGCTGCGGACGGCCCGGGCACGACATCGACCTCGAACCCTTGAGCGGTCGCAGCGCGTACGAGGCGCTCACCCGGATCGGAGATGCCCGGCGTGCCGGCATCGGTCACGACGGCGACGCGCTCGCCACGCGCCAGCCGGGCGAGCACCTCACCGATACGGCGCGCTTCCGTGTGATCGTTCACCACCAGCAGCGGCGCACGCCTCACGACGCCGGCTCGCTCCAGCAGCTTCCCGGTCCGGCGGCTGTCCTCACAACAGATGACATCCGCGAGACGCAATGCATCGATCGCGCGCGGCGCAAGATCGCCCATGTTGCCGATCGGGGTCGCGACAAGGACAAGGACGCCGGCCACCCGCAAACCGCCTCAACCCTTGATCTCGAGCTGGTCGCCGGGTTTGAGGTTCCAACGCGCGAACGAACCGGCCTCGGCCTCGATGACGCCGCCGCGCCTTGAACACGATGCGGCCCAGCCGCCAGGGCCGCATTGCACGAGTGCGGATGACGTTCAGGTCACTGTCGACGTACGCGACGTCGATCGGGAAGCGCATCCCCAGCGTGTGCACGGACCTCGCCGGCTGGAGGAGCAGCGCACCTTCGATCCCGTCTCGTCCGAGCAGGCCCCGCGTCCGCGCGCCGGCTGACTCGGCCACCTCGAGAGTCGCCAGCACCTCTCCGTCACGCACCAACCAAGCCATGAGCCCGATGCCTCTACACGTTGAACCTGATCTCGAGGACATCGCCGTCCGCGACCTCGTAGTCCTTGCCCTCGATGCGGAGCTTCCCGACCTCCTTCGCCTTGTGCCACGAGCCGAGCTCGAGAAGCTGGTCCCAGCGAATCACTTCGGCGCGGATGAACCCACGTTGCAAGTCGGAGTGGATGACACCGGCGCACTCCGGAGCCTTGGCGCCGGCGCGAAACGTCCACGCGCGGGTCTCCTTGTCGCCCGTGGTGAGAAACGTGCGCAGCCCGAGCAGGTGATGCGCAGCGCGTGCGACCCGGGGCAAGGCGCCCTCGCCGAGGCCGAGGCCGTCGAGCAACTCGGCGCGCTCGTCTGCGGGGAGCTGCGCCGCCTCTGCTTCGAGTTGCACGGATACGCCGAGCACTTGTGCCGCGTCACCGAGCTCGGCGGCGACGGCCTCGACCAAGGCCGCCTCTCCCAGCTGGTCCTCGCCGAGGTTCACGACGGCGAGCACCGGCTTCGTCGTCAACAGGAAGAACGGACGAAGACCCGCACGCCGTTCGTCGGTGAGGCTGCCGCGGTACAGCGGCGTGCCCTCGGCCAGCGTCGCAACGGCCCATTCGAGTGCGGCCACATCGTCGCTGAGCGACTTGTCGCCCTTCGCCGCCTTGCGTCGCCGCTCGAGCTGCTGCTCCACGCTCGTGAGGTCCGCGAGCGTGAGCTCGAACTCGAGCGTGTGGAGATCGTCGAGTGGGTCCGTACCACCGACGACGTTCTCGTCGACGAAGGCCCGCAGCACATAGAGGACGGCGTCGACCTCTCGGATGCCGCCCAGGAACCTGTTCCCGAGGCCCTCGCCTTCCGACGCGCCACGTTGCAGCCCCGCGATGTCGACGAACTCGGCAGTGGCATGCACGACCTTCCGCGACGCGCTCATCTCGGCGAGAGCGTCCACTCTCGGGTCGGGAACGGTGGCCACGCCGATGTTCGTCTCCGTCGTCGAGAAAGGATGGGGCGCGACGGTGGCCGAACCACCAGTCAGCGCGTTGAACAGCGCCGACTTGCCGGCGTTGGGAAGCCCGACGATCCCGAACTGCTCCACGTGGTCGAGGGTAGTGGCGGTTCAGCTGGATACCTTTGCGTTGTGGACCCGGCCGAGGCGCTCGAACGCATCACGTACCTGCTCGACCGAGACCTGGCGCCAGGGGTCAAGGCCGGCGCGTTCCTCCGGGCGGCGGAGACGGTCCGCTCCACCGATCCTGACGAGCTGCGGACGCTTCACGCCGAAGGCCGGCTCAAGGAGCTTCCCGGCATCGGCGACAGCACCGGCACGGCGATAGCGGAGGCCCTGGACGGTAAGACCCCGGCTTATCTCCAGCGCCTCGAGGAGTCCACGGCCATTCCGATCGGCGAGGGCGGCGAGATCCGCGCCGCGCTCAAGGGCGATTGCCATACCCACTCGCTCTGGTCGGACGGCGGCGCCCCCATCGAGCGGATGGCCCTGGCCGCGCAGGATCTCGGCCACGACTACGTCGTCATGACCGATCACTCGGCGCGGCTCACGGTCGCGCACGGCCTCTCCGCCGAGCGCCTACGCGAGCAGCTCGACGAGGTCGAGCGGGTCAACGAGAAGCTCGCGCCGTTCCGGATCCTCACGGGGATGGAGGTCGACATCCTCGAGGACGGCAGCCTCGACATGACCGACGACATGCTCGGACGCCTCGACGTAGTCGTCGCCAGCGTGCACTCGAAGCTGCGGATGGAGCGCTCGGAGATGACGCGCCGCATGGTGCTGGCGATGGCGAGCCCTCACACCGACATCCTCGGCCACTGCACGGGCCGCAAGGTCGTCGGGCGCGGACGGCCCCAGAGTCAGTTCGATCCGGAGATCGTGTTCGCCGCGTGCGCGCGCTTCGACAAGGCCGTGGAGATCAACTGCCGTCCCGAACGCCAGGATCCGCCGGAGGAGCTGCTCACGATGGCCCTCGACTGGGGATGCAAGGTCGCCATCGACACCGACGCCCACGCGCCGGGCCAGCTCGAGTGGCAGCCCTACGGCTGCGACAAGGCAGCCCGCCTCGGCATCGATCCGTCCGACATCGTGAACACGATGGAGGCCGACGACCTCATCGCTTGGGCCGCATCGCACCCGAGCGAGTAACGTCCGTCCTTCATGTCGAAACGGACGGCGAAGCGGAAGAACAGAGCGCGCCGCAAGAAGGCGAACCACGGACGCAAGCCCAACGCCGGCCGGGGCTAGCGCCGACCCCCTCCTCGCACGGATCAGCGATCACGTCGATCTGATCCACGGCGTCGAGGTGGCGGACCCGTACCGCTGGCTCGAGGACGGCGAGAGCGACGAGACCGCAGCATGGGCTTCGTACCAGAACGCCCGCACGCGAGCCATGCTCGACACTGTCCCCGGGCGGCCGCGTCTGCACGCCCGTCTCACCGAGCTCTTTCGAGCCGGCACGTCGGCCGCTCCCGTGATCGAAGGCGGCCGGCTCTTCTCGCTCGACCGGTGGGGCCATCACGATCGAGCCGTCCTCTGCGTGCGTCCACTCGACGGCGAAGGACCGCACGAGCCGACAGTCCTGCTCGACCCCATGACGGTCGTGTTCGACGAAACGGCGGCGATCGACTGGTTCCACCCATCCCGCGACGGAACGCTCGTTGCGTACGGTGTATCCGCTTCTGGAGACGAACGGTCGACACTGCGCGTTCTCGACCTGCGCACCGGCGAGCACCTGCCCGACGAGATCCCGAACACGCGCGCTGCGTCCGTCGGCTGGTTGCCGGACGCCTCGGGTTTTGCGTACACCCGCTATGCCACCGGTGGCGACTACGACCGGCACGTCTTCTGGCATCGCCTCGGTACCCCGTGGTCCGACGACGCCGTGCTCTTCGACGAGCTCCCGGACCAAACGGCGTGGCCCGACGTGTCGATCTCGCACGACGGGCGGTTTGCAGTCGTGCACGTCGAACTGGGCTGGAGCCGCAACGACGTGCACGTGATCGACGTGGCCAGCGGACACCGGCGTACCGTGATCGCCGGGCAAGAGGTCGTGACCTGGCTGACCGTCGACGATCGGCGGGACCGGCTCGTCGGTCACAGCACGCTCGACGCTGATCGCGGCCGCGTCGTCGCGGTCCCGCTCGAGGGCGAATCACTCGAGCCGTCGCACTGGCAGACGCTGGTGCCCGAGGGCGATGCCGTGATCGAGGGCACCGCGCTGACCCGCGACGCGCTGCTCGTCGCGTCGACGCGGCGCGCTGTCGCCCATCTCGTTCACCACCACGCAGACGGGTCGTTCGTGAACGAAGTACAGCTGCCGGAGCTGGGCTCGTTCGCAGGTCTCGCAACCAGCCGCGACAGCGACCTCGCCGTCTTCGCCTTCACGGGGTTCACGCGTCCTCCCACGCTGTTCCGATGGACGACCGAAGGCACGGTCGACCAGTGGAGCGACCTTCCCGGGGCGCCCCATCCGTCCGCTTACACGGTGTCGCAGCACTCGTACCCGTCGAAAGACGGCACCGAGGTCGCGATGTTCCTCGTCCGCGGTGCGGACCGCGCGTGAAGGCGACCCGACGCCGACGATCCTCACGGCCTATGGCGGCTTCGCCATCGCGATGTCACCGGCGTTCAGTCCGGTCATCGCGTCCTTCGTCGAGGACGGTGGCTGCTACGCCGTCGCCTGCATCCGCGGTGGCAATGAAGAAGGCGAACCGTGGCATCGCGCCGGTATGCGCGAGAACAAGCAACAAGTGTTCGACGACTTCCACGCCGCAGCCGACTGGTTGGTTGCGCGAGGTACGACGACGCGGTCGCAACTCGCGATCCGCGGCGGCTCGAACGGCGGGCTGCTCGTGGGCGCAGCGCTCACGCAGCGGCCTGACCTCTGCCGGGCCGCGGTCTGTGCGGTGCCGCTCCTCGACATGGTGCGGTACCACCACTTCCTCATCGCCCGCCTCTGGATCCCGGAGTACGGCGATCCCGACGTAGCCGAAGAATTCGCGTGGCTGTACGCGTACTCGCCGTACCACCACCTCGTCGACGACACGTGCTATCCGGCGGTCCTCGTCGAGACCGGCGAAGAGGACAGCCGCGTCGACCCGATGCACGCGCGGAAGTTCGCGGCTCGGCTGCAGGCTGCGACGTCGTGTGGACGGGATCACCCGATCCTCGTCCGAATCGAAGCGAAGGCCGGCCACGGACAGGGCAAGCCTGCGACCCGCCAGGCCGACGAAGCCGCGGACGTCCTCGCGTTCGTCTGGTGGCAGCTGTCGTCGGCTTGACGCCCCCCACCGCGCACATTGTCGCCTCACCGACCGATTTCGGTGGCTCAGCAGACACAGACGCGATCGATCGGAAGTCTGTGTCGACTCAGCCACGTATCCGGTGGCTCAGCAGACACAGAGACCGCCCTCCGGGTCTGTGTCGACTCAGCCACGTATCCGGTGGCTCAGCGGACACAGAGATCGCGCCCACCGGGTCTGTGTCGACTGACCCACGTGTTTCGGTGGCTGCGTCGACAATGTCCGCGCAGGCCGCGGCACGTGGCCGGTCGAGAGCGGGACCGCCGGCAGTGAGCTAGAGGGGCCAGGGCTCCGGGTGCAGGCCGATGGCGCCGAGGACGAAGACCGCGGCGACCACCCACAGGCTTTGGCCGACCGGTGTGAGACGTCCTTCGTCGACCGCGTAGCCGACGACGTGATCGAGGACGAGCGCAGCACGGAACTGGAGTCGGTCACGGACGACGAGCAGGACCAACAACGCCATCGCTGCCGAGCCGCCGATACGGAGAACCCAGTCCTCCGCCGTCGACGTCGATGTGATGCTGTCCACGGCGAGCGCCGTCGCCACGGTCGCACCTGCGACCAGTAGCGCCGGCACACCGGCCATGAGCACATGGCCGACGTTGCGCGCGAATCGAACCGGTATGTATCCCGGCAGAGCTGCTCGATGACGCCAGAGAAGACGGTCGCCCGAGCGCTTGAGTCGCACGTACACGACCGCGTCCCCGGCGGTCGCGACCGTTGGGAGAATGAGCAACGCCGCCACGGCGAGGCTGACGACAGGGACGAGCGCTCCAAAGGCGAGCGCGATCGCGAACAGAGGCAACAATGCCTTGCGCCGGCCGGGTTCGACCGAAGGGGGCACCGGCAGGGGAACAGGCGGTGACGGCAACGCACGCGTTCCTTCGACCCGGGTCACATCACGGTCCGGCGCGAACTCCGGTGAAGAAGCGCGGCCGTCCGTCGCGCCCGGTCGGCAACCGATCCACGCGAGGAACGCCTCGATCGTCTGGGGACGGTGTGCGGGGTTCAGTTCGAGGCCGTCCAGCACGCCGTCCGACATCATCTTCGACACCGACTCGACGATGCGGTGCGGTGGCGTGAGCGGCGTGCCGGTCTGGCGATCGATCGCCGGCGTCGGCGCGCGCGCCGTGAGCATCCAGTACAGGGTCGCGGCGAGCCCGTAGATGTCGGCCGGCGGTCCACAGCGAGCGTCGAGTGCATACTGCTCCGGGGGCGCGTACCCGGGCGTCACCATGCCGCGTCATCGGTGTCGTCTCGTCGGCCGTGTACTCGCGCGCGAGACCGAAGTCGATGAGGACGACGCGGCCTTCGCTCGTGAGCATCACGTTGGCGGGATTCAGGTCGCGGTGCAGGATGCCTGTCGCGTGCACGGCCGCGAGCGCGTCGCCGCACCGTTGCGCCACATCGAGCGCGTCGGGCTCGGAGAGCGGTCCACCGCGAGCGAGCACGTGGTCGTACAGCGTTCGACCTTCGAGCAACTCCATCACGAGGTACGCGGTGCCGGCCTCCTCGAACACCTCGTAGACGCGGACGATGCCCGGGTCGGTGAAGCGGGCCAGCACAGACGCCTCACGCAGGAAGCGCGCCTTTGCGGCGCCGAAGGCCTCCGCCCCGTGCCGAGGAGGGGTGACGACGCCACCGTGGCGCACGGCACCGTCGCAGAACAGTTCCTTGAGCGCCACCGACCGCTGCAATCGGTGATCGTGGGCGGCGTAGGTGATCCCGAAGCCGCCGCGGCCGAGCGCGCGCTGCACGACGAAACGCCCGGACTGCAAGGTGGCGCCGCGTGGGAGCTCGAGTGCTAGCGCGTTGGTCGTCGGAGGAGAGAGATCACTCATCGTCGGATAGGAGCCTGCTGAGTCATCCGCACCGTAGCGGTACGGTCGGGCCATGAGCGCACCGACCATCGACAGCATCGTGATCGCCGATCCGCCGGAGACGTGGGCGGCGGCCGGGTTCGCGGTCGATGACCACGGAAGCTGCCGCGTGGGGTCGGTACGGATCCGCCTCGCCGGTCCGGGAGCAGGGAAGCGAATCGTCTCGTGGGCCGTGCGCGACGTCCCGCCGGCGACGACGTCTATCGACGGGCTTCCGACCGAGGCGGCGAGCACGCAAGCGCCGTCGGAACCGCCTCCCGTGCACGACAACGGTGTCGAGGTGATCGACCACCTGGTGATCCTGTCGCCGGACGTCGATCGCACGATCGCCGCGCTCGCCGCGGTCGGGATCGAGTTGCGGGCGACGCGGCAGGTAGATCAGGAGCAGTACGGGTTCGAGGCGCGGCAGACGTTCTTCCGGATGGGTGGGGTCATCCTGGAGTTGATCGGCCCCAGTGAGCCGATGGACGACGCCGCGGACCGGCCCGCCGGGTTCTTCGGCCTCGCCTACACCGTGCACGATCTCGACGCGACGGCAGCACTGCTCGCAGATCACATCGGCCGGGTCAAGGACGCCGTCCAACCGGGGCGCATGATCACGACGCTGCGGCACAAGGACCTTGGCATGTCCGTCGCCACCGCGTTCATGTCCGCAGGCGCGGGCTCGATCTGAACCCGGCGGTCGTTCATGCAGGGTGACCCGGCTCCACGTCGCGCGTGGATTGAAAGGTGAGTGGCGTGAGCGGCCCGGGGTGCTCGACGGCGATGGGGTCGAGGACGAAGCAGACGTGATCGCCGCCGTCGTCGATGACATCGAGTACTCGTCCGACGAACCGGTTCGGACAGCGCGCCAGCAGTGGAACACCGTCGGGACCGGTGGTCCACTCGCAACGAGCGAACTTATCGACCTCGTCGCCTGTCATCGAGCCGAAGAGCTCCGCCATGTCATGGTCGCCCACGGCGGGGAAGTGCACGGCGAGCACCTCGGCGTCGAGCGCGACGTGGTAGGTGCGATTCTCGACGGATAGGAACACCGCCCACCGCAACGGATGGATGCTGCACTGCGTGTGGAACCCGACGAGACACCCTGCCCGCTCGCCCGTGCGCGACGTCGTGGTCACGATGAGCATCGGGTAATCGAGTTCATCGGTCAATCGATCAAGAGTCATCGGAGCACGGCATACTTCGCCCTGTAGCCTCCCGCACGAATGCTGGACCATGTGTTCACCGATGCCATCGGTGCATTGCGCGACACCTTCGAGAACGCGCTGCTCGAACGGCAGGCCTTCGAAGAGCGATTCCAAGCGGACGTCCTGCTCGGGGACCTCACGTGGGAGACCAGCTACGGACTGCCTGGTGAAGGCAGTCCCCCACGCGTCCGTGCCGACATCACCCTTGACTGGCCGACGTGGGCGCAAACGGCGTACAGGTCGTGGTACATCGGCGAGCCGTTGGAAGAGGGCCCGCGCATCGAGATCGAGATCGTCCTCCGCGTGCAACGACTGTCGCAGCCTCCCGACGCGTCGGCGGTGCTCGCGGTGCTCCCCGAGCGCAGTCCGAGCATCGGCGTCGAGCAGCTCGAACGCACCGGGCCGACGATCGAGACGATCTACGGGCACGACCTCAACGAGCTCGAGTACGCCGTCGAGGTGAGCTACGAGGGCAGTTACGAGCTCGACGAGGACACGTTGAAGGACGGCTCGGTGCTCGACGACCATTTCGGTGCGATGGGCGGATGGATCGCGTCGACGCTCGTACGCCTCGGTGACATGAGGTTCGAGTTCCTGCCTCCCGACCCCGACGAGGACGATTCATGACATGACGGACGTGGCAGAGTTCGAGATCGTGGTCGACGGCTACCAACTCGTCGAGGGACCGCGGGTCGACGCCGATGGCAACGTGTGGTTCACCGAAGTGCTCGGTGGCGGCGTACATCGATGGTCGGCCTCGACCGGCGAGGTGGAGACAGTCGTGCCCAAGCGTCGAGGCGTCGGCGGTCTCGCGTTGCACGCCGACGGCGGGGTCGTCGTCTCCGGTCGCGACATCACGCACGTGCAACCCGACGGCACCAACCGGTTGCTGTTCGCTCCACCGGAAGGCGTGACCGGTTTCAACGACATCGGCGCGACGGTCGACGGCACGATCCTCGCCGGTGGACTGCGGTTCATGCCGTTCGCGAACGACGAAGTGGTGCCGGGCGCGTTCTGGCACATCTCCGCGCCGGAGACGGCCGCGCTCGTCCTCGATGACGTCGCGTGGCCGAACGGCGTCGGTGACGACGGCTCGACGTGGCGCTTCTGCGACTACCACCGTGGGACAGTGACCGTCATGGACCACGGCGGTGGTAGCGATCCTCGCGTGCTCGAGACCCCGACCGGTGAGGCCGATGGGCTCGCGTTCGATGACGACGGTGGCATGTGGGTGGCGCAGCCTCGGAGTCACTCGCTCGTGCGATTCGCGCCGAACGGTGCTGTCGATCGCACGATGGAGATTCCCGGACATCAGCCGGCCAGTGTCGCGTTCGGCGGCGACGCCATGTACGTGACGACGATCGCATCGCAGGACATGTCCGGCGCGTTGTTGCGGATAGACGCGGACGTGACGGGACCGCGTCATCACACGGCCACGATCTAGACCGGAGGAGCACGCGTGTCCGACGAAGTTGTACTGCTCGACGTGGTCGGCGCAACGGCGACCGTCACGCTGAACCGGCCCGAAGCCCGCAACGCGCTGTCGCGGGAGGTGCTGCGCACGCTGCCGCGCGTCGTCCGCGAGTGCGACGCCCGCGACGACGTGAGGGCGTGATCCTCACCGGCGCCGACCCCGCCTTCTGCGCCGGCCTCGACCTGAAGGAGCTCGGCAGCGACGAGCCGGCGTGGCGGCGGTACGGCGCGAGGCGCCCACGGACCCGGCGGGCCGCTCCCCGACATCAGCAAGCCGGTCATCGGCGCCATCAACGGCGTCGCCGTCACCGGCGGCTTCGAGCTCGCGCTCAACTGCGACTTCCTCGTCGCGTCCGAGCGGGCCCGCTTCGCCGACACCCACGCCCGCGTCGGCATCCAGCCGGGCTGGGGCCTCACGGTGCTGCTCCGCGAGGCCGTCGGCGTCCGGCGGGCCCGGGAGCTGTGCAGCGACCGGCAACTTCCTCGACGCCGAGACCGCGCTCGCGTGGGGGCTCGTGAACCACGTCGTCGCCGCACGAGGAGCTGCTGCCGTTCTGCCGGCAGCTGGCGGCCGACATCGTGTCGAACGACCAGGCCGGCGTGCGCCGCATCACTGCAGACCTATCGCGAGGGCATCGCTGCTCACCGGCGCGACGCGTGGGCGCTCGAAGCCGAGGTCCGCGCGAGTGGATGGCCAGCGGTCAGCGGCTCTGCGGCGGCGAGTCGCAGACGCCGCCGACGACGTCATGGCCAGGGGCCGCGGTCAGGTGCGCTAGACCCCGCCGAACTCGGGTCGCCGTGGTCGCTATAGCGACCACGGCGCACCAACATTGGAACAAGGGGTCAGGCGGACTCGGCGGCTGCGGCGGCGCGGTCCTTGGCGACCTCGTCGAGGAGCTCGTACTCCTCGCCGGTGTCGACCCAGTCCTCGAACTGGATGACGTTGATCTCGGCGAACTTCCTGCGCAGCCAGTCGTCGTTGCGGTCGAGCAGGCCGAGCTTCTTGCAGTTCGGGACGATCTTGGAGAACAGCAGCTGCTGGAACGGGTCCTCGTTCTTGTCGCCCTCGTGCTCGAGCTGGAGCTTCACCATGGTGCGCACGTCGACGCCCATGCGCTCCCACACCTCCTGCTGGAGGAACCGGTCGCGCATGCGCACGGCGGCCTCGAAGGCGAACTGCTGGCGCTCGAGCATCTCGGCGTCGGTCAGGCCCTCGTAGTACTCCTTCAGCGAGAGCACGCCGAAGGCGACGTGGCGGGCCTCGTCGCTCATCACGTAGCGCAGCAGCTGCTTGAGCAGCGGCTCCTCGGTGAGCATGTGCATGAAGCCGAAGGCGGCGAGGGCGAGGCCCTCGACCATGATCTGCATGCCGAGGTAGGTCATGTCCCAGCGGCTGTCGTTGATGATGTCGTCGAGCAGCATCCGCAGGTGGGCGTTGATCGGGTAGTGCCCGGTCAGCTTCGTGTCGAGGTACTTGGCGAACACCTCGACGTGGCGGGCCTCGTCCATCACCTGGGTCGACGCGTAGTACTTGGCGTCGATCCACGGCACGGTCTCGACGATCTTGGCCGTGCACAGCAGCGCGCCCTGCTCGCCGTGCATGAACTGGCTCAGCGTCCAGTTCTGGCACTCGATCAGCAGCTGGCCCCACTCCTTCTCGCCCCAGTTGGCGAGGGGCTGGCCCGGGCGGCCGGGCGGCGACGAGCACGGGATCCGTGTCCTGGTCGCATCGGCGCGTTGGCGACGACCTTCTCGATGTCGACGTCGGTGTCCCACGGCAGGTCGGTCTCGCCGTTCCACTGCGACGTCTTCGCCTTCTCGTAGAGCTTGTTGAGCGCGGGCCGCGCGCCCTTCTCGTAGTCCCACGTGAAGATGGCGTCGGCGTTGTCCTCGACGGCGTGGATGACCTCGTCGACGTCGTGCGTTGGTGATCGCGAGGATCGCCTCGAGGTCGTTGACATCGTCGCGGCCGAGGATCTCTTCGTTGGTGGCCATGATGCGGTCAGTCCCCCTTGTGGTCGTGGGTGTCGGGCGCGCGGCGAGCGCACCGACGAGACGGGTGATGAGCTGCTCCCACGGCTCGGCATGCGGGAGGTCGATGTCGATGGCCTCGTACAGCAGGAAGCCGAGGCCGACGGCGTGGCAGAAGCGCACGAGCGACGTCGGTGTCGACGGTCCGGGTCGACGCGAGCCGTCGGCCTTGGCCGCCTCGATGATCTCGGCGAGGCGGCCGGCGCGGTCCTCGAGGAGGCGCCTCGAGCGGCGGTGCGGACCTCGGGGTCGCGGCGGGCGGCGACGAACGCCTCGAGCAGCAGGGCGCCTTCGGGCGTCGGTCGCGCTGTCGGGCGGTGCGCTCGACGAGGTGCGAGCCGACGATGCGGATGATGTCGGAGGCGTGGCCCTCGAAGCGGTGCTGGGCGAACAGCTCGTCGAGCTCGTCGGTGCGTGCGCGACTCGATGGCCGTCCCGGAGCAGCTCGGCCTTGCCGGTGAAGCGGCTGTAGATGGCGCCGGTGGTGAGGCCGGCCCGGCGGGCGATCTCCTGGACGCCGGCCCCGTCGTAGCCCTGCTCGGCGAAGACCTCGGCGGCCGCGTCGACGAGGCGCTCGCGGGTCGCGTCGCGCGTCGACGCCTCAAACGGCGGACATCGCTGACGATCGATAACGGTTGTTATCGCAGGTGACCAGGCCGAAACCGCCATGACATCGGTCACAGGACGACGCCGCGTGACCGCGGCGAATCGATGCCGCGACTTCGCGAGCCAGGGCGCGGAGCTCGGCGTGGGGGCGGGGGCCGATGTGGGTGATGACCTCGGCGGCGGCCAGCGAGCCGAGCCGGGCGCAGGTCGCGAGGTCGAAGCCGCGGGCGAGCCCGTAGAGCGCGCCGGCGGCGTACATGGTCGCCGGCGCCGGTGGTGTCGACCACCCGGCCTCGACGGGTCGGCGCCGACGACGTGCGACCACGTCGTCGTCGGACGACGACGACCGAGCCGCGCCCCGCAGGTCAGGAAGCCGAGGCCGGCACCTGGCCCCGGAACCGCTCGATGGCCTCGTCGAACGTGCTCGACCTCGTACAGCGACCGATGATCTCGGCCTCGTTGGCGAACAGGACGTCGATCCGAGTGTCGGAGCAGCTCGAGGAACTCGTCGCGGTGGCGGTCGACGCAGAACTGTCGGACAGCGTGCAGCGCACCGTTGTCGCCCGCGTCGCGGGCGAGGTCGCATCGTCGCCGTGATCGCGTCCTGCCCCGGTTCGGGTGTCCCAGAGGTAGCCCTCGGCGTAGACGACGCTCGACGGACGCCGACGAGGTCGGCGTCGACGTCGTCGATGCGCACCTGGCCGGCGATGCCGAGGTGGGTGTTCATCGTGCGCTGGGCGTCGGGCGGTCACCACGATCAGCGACGCGCCGGTCGGCTCGGGCCTTCCGCCGCCGGCGCCGGCGGCACGTCGAACTCCACGCCGACGGCGCGGAGGTCGTGACGGAACACCTCGCCGAGCTGGTCGTCGCGCACCTTGCCGATGAAGGCGGCGCGTGCCGCCGAGGGAGGCGACGCCCGACCGCGGTGTTGGCGGCCGAGCCGCCGGAGGTCTCGATGCCGGGGCCCATGGCCGCGTACAGCGACTCCGCTCGCTCGGCGTCGATCAGCTGCATCGAGCCCTTGACGAGATCCTGGGCTCGACGAGGAACGCGTCGTCGGCGTGGGCGATCACGTCGACGATGGCGTTGCCGATGGCGAGCACGTCGGGCACGGGCGCGGACCGTACTCGGCCGCCGTCCAGCCTCCGTCATCCGTGGGTAGCGTCGATACCCATGCCGAGCTCGACCCGTACCGGCTGCCGACGACGGTCATGCCCGTCGCCGCTACGACCTGGAGCTGGCCCCGACCTCGACGCCGCCACGTTCGCCGGCACCGTGCGCCATCGACGTCGACGTCCACGAGCCCGTCGACGAGATCGTGCTCAACGCCCTCGAGCTCGAGATCGACGAGGCCTGGGTCGAGCGGCCGCGACGGCACGGGCTCGACGCCGACGGGCTCCGTCGACGACGGAGCCGACCGAGCGGGCCTTCCTGTCGCTGACCGAGCCGCTCGCACCGCCGGCGCCTGGCCGTCGTGCACGCCCGCTTCCGGGGCGTCCTCAACGACAAGCTCACCGGCTTCTACCGGTCGACGTTCACCGACGACGTCGGGCGACGAGCAGGTCATCGCCACCGACGCAGATGGAGGCGACGCATCGCCCGCAAGGCGTTCCCGTGCTGGGACGAGCCCGAGCTGAAGGCCGACCTTCGCCGTCACGCCTCGTCGTGCCCGAAGGCCTCACCGCGCTGTCGAACGGCGCCGAGTGTCGACGCGAGCCGATCGAGGCTGGCCGCCGGGCCGCGTCGACCTTCGCCGACACGATGCCGATGTCGACCTACCTCGTCGCCTTCGTCGTCGGCCCGCTCGAGGTCACCGACCGCGGTCGACGTGCCGGCGGCACGCCGCTGCGGGTCGCTGCACCGCCGGGCAAGAGCACCTCACCGCCTTCGCCGCTCGAGGTCGCCGCGTGCGCGCCTGCAGTGGTTCACCGACTACTACGGCATCCCGTACCCGGCGGGAAGTGCGACCTCGTCGCCGTGCCCGACTTCGCCTTCGGCGCCATGGAGAACCACGGCTGCATCACCTTCCGCGAGGTGCTGCTGCTCGTCGACCCCGACCGGCGCCACCCAGCCCGAGCTCCATGAACGTCGCCGACGTCGTCAACCACGAGATCGCCCACATGTGGTTCGGGAACCTCGTGACGATGAAGTGGTGGAACGGCATCTGGCTCAACGAGGCGTTCGCCACGTTCATGGAGATGAAGGCGACCGAGGCGTTCCGGCCCGAGTGGCAGCGGTGGGTCGAGCTTCGGCCTGTCGCGCACCGCGGCCTTCGACATCGACGCCCTCGACGCACCCGGCCGATCGAGTTCCAGGTCGTGTCGCCCGAGGAGGCCGAGGGAATGTTCGACGTCCTCACCTACGAGAAGGGCGCGGCCGTCCTGCGGATGCTCGAGCAGTACCTCGGCGAGGAGCGCGTTCCGCGACGGCATCCGCCACTACCTCGCCGTACCAGTACTCGGCAACACCGAGACGACCGACCTGTGGGACGCCATCGAGGACGTCGAGCGGCGAACCGGTGCGCCGGATCATGGACAGCTGGATCTTCCAGGGCGGCCACCCCGAGGTCGAGGCCGAGCTCGTCGGCGACCGGACGCTTCGACTGCGCCAGGAGCGGTTCCGGTATCCGGTCGACGGGGACGACGCCGGGGAGAACGAGTCCTTGTGGGCGGTGCCGATCCTGTATCGGTGGTCGACGGGCGGACGCGACGATCAGGCGCGTGTGTTGCTCACCGATCGCCGGCACGACGTCGAGCTCCCCGAACCCGTTGACTGGCTGCACCTCAATGCGGCCGGGTCGGGCTTCTACCGCACTCGTTACCGCGGCGTGCTTCGCGACCGGCTCGCCGAGCACGCCGGTGAGCTCACGCCCCTCGAGCGTTACAACATCGTCGACGATGCGTTCGCGTCGGCGCTTCAAGGCACGTCGAGTGCGGCGGACTTCATCGACTTGGCTCGCGGCTTCGCGGACGACACCGACCTCGCGGTATGGCAACGACTCGCAGGCGCGTTCGGGTCGCTCGATCGCATCGTCGATGACGAGACGCGGGTCCGGCTGCAAGCGACCGTGCGGGCGCTTGCCGCACCGGCGCTCCGTCGCATGGGCTGGACCCCGAGCGAGGGCGACAGCGACCGAGACCGCGAGACCAGAGCGACCCTGTTCGAGCTGGTCGGTATCGGCGGCGCGGACGAAGACGTCGTGGCTCGAGCCCGCGCGCTGCACGACTCGTATGTCGACGATCCCACCAGCGTCGATCCTGCGATGGCGGTGGCCGCCGTGAGCGTGATCGCCGACAGCGGCGATTCCCAGGACTTCGAGACATTCCTCGAGCGCTTCCGGAAGGCAGATAACCCACAGGAGGAGATGCGCTACCTCTACTCGCTCGCCAAGTTCCAGGACGACGAGGCGTTCTCGCGGATGCTCGACCTCAGTCTCTCCGAGGTGCGAACGCAAAACGCGCCGTTCCTGCTCGGGCGCGCGCTGACCAATCGATCGCACGGACCACAGGCCTGGGACTTCGTCCGCAAGAATTGGTCGACGTTTCTCGAGCGGTTCCCATCGAACACGATGGTCCGCATGGCCGAAGGAGTCCGAGCCCTCAGCGAGCCGGCGGTTGCGCAGGACGTTCTCGCGTTCTTCGCCGAGCATCCCTTGCCACAAGGCGAGAGAACGCTCGCGCAGCATCTCGAGCGACTTCGGGTCAACGTCGCGTTCCGCCAACGAGAACGCGAAGCTCTCGCCACCGCGCTGGAGTGAAACGCCGGCCCGTCGATCCCTGGGTCTTCGCCGTCGAGCCGGACCGCGTGCAGTTCACGTGGCAGCACGGCAGCGACGGTGCACCTGCTACGCATCTCGTCGATGGTCTCCAGCCAGCTGCGACGCAACAGGTGCGCGTCGACGCGCTCGACACGGACGTCACCGTCACGACCATCGCGGCGCCGCCGGGGGCGGAGACGTGCCGCATCGCGACGATCAACGACCTGCACATCGGTTGCGAATACTTCGGCCTCCGCGGCGCGATGAAGGAGTTTCCGGCGCCCGTGCCCCATGCCGTTCGCTGCATGCGTAGCGCCATCCGCGACGCGCTGGCGTGGGGCGCGGAGTTGCTGATCGTGAAGGGTGATCTCACCCACCACGGAACGCCCGAAGAGTGGGCCACGGTCGGTGACGTTCTGGCGGGCCTCCGCGTCGCGGTCGCGGTGGTTCCGGCAATCACGACGTGAGCAAAGCACGGCTCGTCGAACCGCAACCCGCGCTCGCGTTGCACGGGTTGCACCTCGTGCACGGGGTCGAGGTGATCGACATGCCCGGCATTCGCGTCGTACTCGCCGACACGACTGTTCCGGACGAACACCGCGGCCGCGTCGCTCATCTCGCACCCGACATCGTCCGCGTGGCGTCGCGCGCGCCGGCCGGCGTCCTCCTCGCGCTGCATCACCATCCGCAGCGCTACCGGTTCCCGACATTCGTCCCGCCGGGCATTCCCGGACCCGAGTCCTACCGCTTGCTCCGCGACCTCGCGTCTGCCCATCCTGCGACGCTCGTCGCCACGGGCCACTCCCACCGCCATCGCCGTCACCACCGGGCCGGCATCACGGTCACCGAGGTCGGCTCGACCAAGGACTTTCCCGGCACGTGGACCGGCTACGCGGTGCACGAAGGCGGTATCCGTCAGGTGGTGCGCAGGATCAGCGACCCGACGTGTCTGCCCTGGCTCGATCGCACCGCGCGTGCCGGAGTCGGCGTCTGGGGCGCGTGGTCGCCGGGCGAGCTGGAGGATCGCTGCTTCTCACTCGCCTGGTGAACTCACTGCGAATGTTGGTGCGCCGTGGTCGCAATAGCGGCCACGGCGACCCGGAGTTCGTCAGACGCCGGCGACCGAGGGTGCGAACTCCGCGAGGTACGACGTGAAGTGCCCGTACACGCCCGTCGCCAGCAACACGCCGAGTGCCACGAGGAGGACACCACCGACGCGCTCGAGCGCAGGACCGATCCGTCGCACTCGCGCCGCGATGCCCGGTGACGCGGCGAGGCCGAGCGACGCGAGAAGGAACGGCACACCGATGCCAGCGGCGTAGGCGAGCAACAGCAGCCCACCGCGCACCGGTTCGCCGTCGTGGGCCGCTACGACGAGCGCCGCGCCGAGCAATGGTCCGACACACGGGCTCCAGGCGGCGCCGAACGCAACACCGAGCACCAGTGGCCTTGCCGAGCCGCCGACGTTCGGCAGCCGCGTGATCAGCCGACGCTCCTGTACCGCGCGACCGCGCACGACGCCCAGAAGGACGAGACCGAGCACGACCACGATCACACCGCCGACGCGCTGCAGCACGTCCTGTACGGAGCTCAACGACGAACCGATCGAGCCGGCAGCCACACCGAGCCCAGCGAACACCGCGGCGAAGCCGGCGATGAAGATGATCGTCGCCGGCACCGCGGCCGCGGTGTCACCGCGGTCACCCGACTCGCCGACGATCATCCCGAGGTACGCGGGGACGAGCGGGACGAGACAAGGTGCGAGGAACGACGCCACGCCCGCCCCGAAGAGCGCGACGTAATCCGTGATCACGCGAGCCGCCTATTTCTGACCGCTGCCGAACGTGAACGAGAAGGCTCGGAAGCCTGTCGTCATCGGACGGAGCACGAGGTCGTGCACACCGGTCGGTCCGTTGGACAGAACCCGGTAGAGATCGTCACCGGTGACGGTCACCGGCGGCTGCGCCACACCATCGAGTTCCACCGCCAGCATCACCGGCGCCACGCCAGGACCCGCGCCGGCGACGATGCTCACCTCGGTCGCTCGGTACCGAAGCGCGATCGCCGCGTCCGTGGAGGCGGACGTGACGCCCTGGCCGGCGACGTTCCAATCCCCCTCCAGTGCGAAGGTGTCCTCAGGAACGGAGGACGGCGCGGTGAACGCGGTCGTCCCTTCGGCGAGCTGTTGCGGCGACGACGAGAACTGTTGCGCGCCGAACGACAGGCCGAAATGAATCTCGGGGGTCTGTACCGCGGTCTGCGCTTGATCAGGTCCGGCGTCGGCGGCGCGCGGCGAGTTCGACGGCACGCCGAGGAGCGTGCGGACGTCGTCCTCCTTCTGGTCGTACTCGCCTTCGCCGATGTACACCTGGCGCAACCGTCCGTCGCGATCGGTGAGGTATTCCTCCGGCCAGTAGTTGTTCTTGAACGAGTTCCAGATCGCCATGCCGTCGTCGAGCGCCACCGGCCACGTCACGTCCAATTGTCGAACCGCCTTCTGGACGTTGTCGTGGTTCTTCTCGAAGTCGAACTCCGGCGAGTGGATGCCGACGATGACCAGCCCCTGACTCCCGTATCTGTCGTACAAGGCTTTCAGGTGGGGAAGCGTCCGGACGCAATTGACACACGAGTACGTCCAGAAGTCGTAGACGACGACCTTGCCTCGGAGGTCGTCGGGCGTCAGCGGCGACGAGTTGATCCATCCCTTGGCCGCGGCGAGGGACGGCACGGACTTCGCTTTCACCGAGAGATCGCCGGCGCCACCGAGGTCCTTCGGCTCGACCCTGGTCGCCACGTACACCGACAGGGCTGCGATCACGGCCACGGCCGCGAAGGCGACGAGATAGAGGCGCCGGCTCACAGCGTCATTGTCACCGTCGAATGACGCACTGTTACGTCAGGTCGCCGAAGCCCGCGTGCTCGCACATTGTCGACTCAGCGACCGATTTCAGTGGCTGAGTCGACACAGAGCCCCCGTCGGCGCAGTCTGTGTCGACTGGGCCACGGTTCTGGTGGCTACGTCGACACAGAGTCAACGCCCGACGTTCTGTGTCGACTCACCAACCGGTTTCGGTGGCTGAAGCGACAATGAGCGGCCGGGGACCGAATCAGACGTCGTCCCACGATGCGCCGTCGGCGATGAGCTGGCGGTACTGCATCACGGGGCGGGGCCGGTTCATCCCGAGCACGCCGACGAGCCGGCCTGCTCGGCCGTACACCGCGACGAAGTGGCGGTCCTCGATCGAGCCGTCGACGATGCGGACCTCGTCGTCCGGCCCGCTGCGACCTGCGAGTTGGATCTTGCGGTCGTACTGGTCGGACCAGAACCACGGCACGGGCTCGTACGGCGCGGTGTCGCCGAGCAGGCGGCGAGCCGCATGCCGCGCCTTGTTCCTGGGCGTTCTCCCAATGCTCGACTCGCATGACCTCGCCGAACCGGCGGTTCGGCCATCGAGCGACGTCACCGGCGGCCACCACGCCCGGCGCGGCCAGGCAGGTCTCGTCGCAAACCACGCCGTTGTCGATGCGCAGACCCGAGCCCTCCAGCCATTCGGTGTTGGGGACGACGCCTACGCCCACCACGACGACGTCGGCGTCCACCTTCGTGCCGTCCGACAGCACGACGCCCGCCACTCGGCCCCTGCCATCGTCGACGAACGCGTCCACCCCACTCGACAGACGAAGGTCAACACCCTGCTCGCGGTGGAGCTCAGCGCACACCGAGCCCATGCTGTCGCCGAGCACGCGCTGCAACGGCACCTCGAGTGCCTCGAGCAACGTGACGTCGAGGCCGCGCTGGCGAGCCGTTGCCGCGACTTCGGCACCGATGAATCCGGCTCCGACGACGACGACACGCGACGGCCTGGCTTCGAGATCAGCTCGCAGGGACAGGCAGTCATCGAGCGTGCGCAGGGCGTGGATCCCGGCAAGGTCAGGCTGCCCCGGCAACGTGCGGACCCTGGCTCCGGTGGCGATGACGAGCCCGTCGAACGAGACCACGGACCCGTCCTCGAGCTCGACCTTCGCGCGCGTCGAGATCGAGTGCACGTGCCGGGACTCCGAGCCGCCACTCCACATCCATGTGGTCGACGCCGACTGCGGCGAGGGGCAGGCGGTCGAGGTCCCACGTACCTGCGAGGACGTGCTTCGACAGGGGCGGACGGTCGTACGGAAGGTGGGGCTCCGCTCCGATCACCGTGATGGTGCCGGAGAAGCCCTCCTCGCGAAGCGCCTCGACAGCGCGGAAGCCGGCCAGCGACGCGCCGACGACCGCGATCGCGTCCAGCGTCTATCCCTCGAGCGTGATGGCCTGCTTCGGGCAGCGGCGAACGGCTTCTTCGACTTTGCTGCGCAGCTCTTCCGGCGGGTTCTCCTGCAGCACGTAGAGGAAGTCGTCGTCTCGGACCTCGAAGACCTCTGGCGCGGCCTGCATGCAGAGCGCGTTGCTCTCGCACAAATCGAAGTCGACCACGACCTTCATCAATTGCCTCCAATGACTCTCGTTCCGGTCGCGCAACCTATCGCTCGCTAGGGTGAGACGTCCGCGGACCGGCGGACGGCATCTCCAACTCGACGGCCCGTCGGATCGGACTTGCCGCGCAGGGGTTCGCTGATCCGAGGCCCTCGGGGCGCGTCGATCTCCGCCACGTCCGACGCGGGCTGGGTCGAGTGGGAGTCCTCCAGATCGACTCGGTGAACGTGCTCGTCCGATCCCACGAGCTCCCGCTGTTCTCTCGCCTCGGGCCGTACCCCCGCGCCGCGCTCACGGATCTCGCGGAACGCAGCCGCGAGCTGTTCGAGTACTGGGGCCACATGGCCTCCTTCGTGCCGGTCCGATTCCATCCCCTCCTGCGCTGGCGGATGGAACGAGCGCGAACCCGTCCGTTCCGAGTGGTCGACCTCATGCGACGCGAGCGACCGGGCTACGTCGAGGCTGTGCTGGCCGAGGTCGGGGAACGGGGCCCGATCGCCGCGTCGCAGCTCAGCGATCCGGGGGCGAAGCGAGGCCCGTGGTGGGGCTGGGCGTACGGCAAGTCCGTCCTCGAATGGCTCTTCTACACGGGAGATGTCGCGGCGGCCGGTCGGGGACGCAACTTCGAACGCCTCTACGACGTGAGCGACCGAGTGCTGCCGGCGGACGTGCTGGCCACACCGACGCCGAGCGACGAGGACGCGCAACGTGCGTTGCTCCTGGCGTCTGCCTCGTGGCTCGGCATCGGCACTGCGCGCGACATCGCCGACTACTTCCGGATCGGAGTCAACGAGGCGAAGCCGAGACTGGCGGAGCTCGTCGAGGCGGGGGACTTGGTTCCCCGCGGGTCGAGGGATGGCGGCAGCCCGCGTTCCTGCACGCAAGTCCGCGCATCCCTCGGCGGGTGCATGCACGGGCATTGCTGTCGCCGTTCGACTCGTTGGTGTGGGCGCGCGAACGGACGGAGCGTCTTTTCGGCATGCGCTATCGGATCGAGCTGTACACGCCCGCCGCGGAGCGCGTGCACGGCTACTACGTGTTGCCGTTCCTACTCGGCGACGAGCTCGTCGGGCGGGTCGATCTCAAGGCCGATCGCAAGCAGTCGATGCTTCTCGTCCTCGGCATTCACCTCGAACAGCCGCACATGGAGCCGTTGCGGGCGAAGATCGTCGCCGGCGAGCTCGAGGCCGTGCTCCGTTCCATGGCGGACTGGCTGGAGCTGGACCGCCTCAGCCCCGCGCGTGCGCCTGTAGTCAGTCCCAGAAGTTGATTGCCGAACGCATCGTTTGCTCGTACTCCTCGAAGTCGCTGCCGTTGCGGACGGACCAGATGAGCTCGGCGTCGGCACCGACGAGATGGCGGAGGCGCGCGTCGTCGTCCTCCGCAACGGAGACGATGGCGTCGGCGACGACTTCGGGCGGTGCCGGCTTGCCATCGGGCGCCAGCGTACGGAGGGCCGTGTCCAACCGATCGGCCACCTCCTTGTACGGGGAGCTCGCGGTGAAGCGTGCCGCAGTGATCGCGTTGTTGGCGAGTTCGGTCTCGAACTGGCCCGGCTCGACCACTGCGAGGCGGATGTTCCACAGCCCGCATTCGAAGTGCAATGCTTCGGTGATCGCTTCGACCGCGTGCTTCGACGCCGCATAGATGCCACCGAAGGGCCGCGACACGAGCCCCGCGATCGAGCCGACGTTGACGATGACGCCACCGCCTTGATCGCGCATGACAGGTATGACGGCGCGAACGACGCGCAACAGACCGAACACATTCGTGTCGAACTGCACGAGCACCTCGTCGTCGCTGCACTCCTCGATCGGTCCGCGTAGCTCGATTCCGGCGTTGTTGACGCAGACGTCGATCCGGCGGGAGCGTTCGACCACCTCTGCGACCGCCCCCTCGACCGAGTCGGCATCACGCACGTCCAGGCGCAGGACATGCAGGTCGAGCGCTTCTTCGGCGGCGGCGTCCTGGAGCGGCTTTGCCCGCTCGAGCGTCCGGACCGTCGCGAACACCTCGTGTCCCTGTCGGGCGAAGCTCGACCGCGGCGTGGTACCCGAACCCGCTCGAACATCCCGTCAACAACACCGTCGACATCGCGCTCCCCCTTCCGTCCCCTCCTCGAACTTCGGGTCGATTGTGGGCCATAGCCCCACAATCGCACCAACATTCGCAGACCGGGACCTCGTCGAAGTGCTCGCGTTACCGCAATGCGTCGACGAGGTCCACGTTTTGCGAGGATATGGCAGGACCCTGCCGGACGGCGGAACGAGTGAGGAGACGTCGTGTACGTGAAGGCCAACCCGGATGCAGCCGGTCTCGACGCTGACCGGCTCGAGCGCGTCACCCGTCACTTCGATCGCCGGTACATCACGCCGGGGAAGATCGCCGGGTGCCAGGTCGCGGGTCGCGAGGCACGGTCACCTCGGCTACTTCCGTTCGTTCGGGTCGATGGACCTCGAGCGGGGCAAGCCGGTCAACGAGGAGACCATCTTCCGCATCTACTCGATGACCAAGCCGATCACCGGTGTCGCGCTCCTAACGCTGTACGAGCAGGCCGAATTCCAGCTCAACGACCCGGTGCATCGGTTCATCCCGGAATGGAAGGACCTCAAGGTCCGGGAGAAGTTGGAGGACGGCTCGTCCCGCATGGTCGAACCGCAGCGGCCGATGTCGGTGCGCGACCTTCTCATGCACATGTCCGGTCTCGGCTTTGCCGGACGCGGGTTGCCGCTGATACGGACCGATGACGACGGAGGCGCTTCGGTGTTGCCGTCGTGGGAGCCGGGCGCGACACTCGCGACGGTCGCCGAGCGCCTGGCGGATCGCGCATTGCGGTTCCACCCCGGCACTCGCTGGTTCTACTCGACGTCGACGGACATGTGCGCACGGCTCGTCGAGATCATCTCCGGTCAGCGGTTCGACGAGTACCTGCAACGCGCAGTGTTGGGACCCCTGCAGATGGTCGATACCGGTTTCATGGTGCCGGACACGAAGATCGGGCGGTTCGCCGCCAACTATTCGCGTTCACCCGACAAGAAGCTCGTACTCATCGACGACCCCGAGCGCAGCGGGTTCCGAAAGATGCCGACCTTCCTGTCAGGCGGTGGCGGTCTCGTGTCGTCCACGATGGACTATCTGCGGTTCGCGCAGATGCTTGCCAACGGCGGTGAGCTCGACGGGACGCGCGTTCTCGGCCGCAAGACCGTCGAGTTGATGACCACGAACCACCTCCCCGACAACGGCGAGCTGCGAACGTACGCTGTACCCGGTGCGTACGGCGAGGTCGGCTTCGACGGGATGGGCTTCGGCCTCACGGTCGCCGTCGGCCACGGCCCGGCGCGCACGCAGGTCATCGGATCGGCCGGCGACTTCATGTGGGGTGGCTGGGCGTCCACGATCTTCTGGGTCGACCGGAACGAGGACCTCGTTGTCGTTTTCATGACCCAGTTCGCGCCGTCAGGCACGTTCAACTTCCGCAACCAGCTGAAGGCCCTCGTCTACCCCGCCATCGTGGACTGACCGACGGGTGCGGTCTGTACGACCGGCAGAACCTCCTCAGCGAACAGCCGCATGCTCGCTTCCGCGTCCTCGTATGGAAGGCCGGCGAAGCGGAAGCAACAGGTCAAGTCGTGATCCCCGACGACCTCGCGCCGCGCCCGCAGACGGTCCACGATCTGATCCGGTGTACCCCACACGTTGACGCCTAGGTACATGTCACACAGCTTCTCGAGCCCGACCGCGCGCAGCAGCTCGACAGAGTCGCCGTAGGCCTCGTACCCCTTCGCCTGCTTCAGATGGTCGCTCTGCAGCTCGTAGTGCTCCATCACACTCCTGAGGTATCCGGCGATGTACCGGTGCGCCATCTCTTGCGCCCGGCTCTCGTCTCGATCGCAGTACACGAAGTCACACACGATCGGCGGGCCTGGCTCGTACCCGTGCACGTCGACGAATCGGTCACGATAGGTCTGCACCGTCGCGGCCTGATCGTCCCACGGACGCTGGCTGAACATGACCATGCGGGCACCGAGATCGGCGGCGACATCGACCGAGTCGGGCGACATGGCGACGCAGTAGGTCCGGTCGCGAAAGGAGCGGGACGGTGCAGGTCGGATCGACGTGCGTGGCTGCGGGAAGTACGGCCCGTCGCCCTCGATGGTGCCGGTCTCGAGCGCGTCGAGGATCATGCGCGCCGCCTCGTCGAACCGGTCACGTGACTCGTCCATCGGGATGCCGAAGCCTTCGTACTCGTGACGGGACAGTCCCCGTCCCATGCCGAACAGCACTCGACCGTTCGAGAGATGGTCGAGCAGGGCGATCTTCTCGGCCACGCGGAGCGGCTCGTTCCACGGAAGGATCACCGCGCCGGTGCCGAGAAGGATGCGCTCGGTCCGCGCCGCCATGTGCGCGAGGAAGACCGTGTTGTCGGGACAGAACGAGTAGTCGCGGAAGTGGTGCTCGACCGGCCAGAGCGCGTGGAACCCGAGTGCGTCGGCCAACTCGCCGAGCCGGATCTCCTGCTCGACCACATCGCCGTCCGTGACGTCCTCGCCGTAGCCCCACGACTGGAAGATCATCTGCACGCCGACTCGCATTGGCGCAGCGTACGTCCGACTTCGACGATGGCCTTGACAAAAAGATTGTCAAGACAGGTTTCTTGTCGTATGGTGACCGCATGGCGACGCGGAGCCGAGCCCCGAAGCAAGCGGTTCGGACCATCGACGATCCGGTCGCGTTGCAGGCGCTCTCGCATCCTCTCCGCGTGCGGATCCTCGATGCCCTGCGTGAGCCGGACTCCGCGGCCACGGTCGCGCGACGGCTCGGCGAGGCCCGGCAGAAGGTCAACTACCACCTGAAGGAGTTGGAGCGAAGCGGTCTCGTGGAGCGCACCGGTGAGCGTCGGAACGGGAACTTCGTCGAGAGCCTCTACCGGTCGAGCGCGCGCACGCTGGTGATCCTGCCCCGGGCCGCATGGAGCGATCCCCGGAGGCTCGCCGCCATGGCCGACCAACTCTCTCTCGAGAATCTCGTGAACCTCGGTGATCGACTCGCCCGCGATGCCACGGTGTTGCTCGATCGCGCCGCCTTCGACGATGCGAAGATCGCGAGCGCGGCAGTCGAAGCAGACCTGGCCTTCGCGACCGAGGCCGAGCGGGCAGCGTTCCTGGACGAATACCTCGCGGCGATCGGCGCGCTCGTGACGAAGTACGGCAGCAAGTCCGGCGCGCCCTATCGCGTCGCGATCGCCATCTACCCAAACCCTCTGGAGGCCACGTCATGAATCAGGTCGAGCACACCTTCGTCGTCGCTGTTCCGGTCGAGCGAGCCTGGAGCGCGTTCGCCGACAGCCACGAGCGCTCGCAATGGGAGGCACCGGAATACGAGATCGACCCGCAACCGGGCGGCAAGCTCCGCTGGCGCATCCCACCATGGCCGACCGTGGAAGGCGAGGTGCTCGAGGTCGACCCGAATCGTCGATTGGTGATGAGTGAAGGCGAGGGCGTGCTGGATGGCGCGACGCGCATCACCGTCACGTTTGAATCAGTGGACGATGGCACACGCGTCACCGTGGTCCAAGCAGGCTTCGGCGACGGAGCGCGCTGGCGGGACCAACTCGAAGGCCACCACTACGGATGGGAGCGGGCGATCCGCGATCTCGTCCTCTATCTCGAGACCGGGTTGACATCGCGGCGCTTCTTCACGACCTGGCACTGCGATCTCGGCGTCTTCACTACCGAGAAGTTCACGGGCCTGGAGGTGACGGAAGTCGTGCCGGACGGCTTCGCCGCCGAGACCGGCGTCGCCGCGGGTGACCTCCTCCTGTACTTCGACGGTTTGCCGATCTACAAGAGAACCGACCTGTGGCCGTTCCAGACTGCTCGCCGGCCCGGCGACCGGGTCGAACTCGAGTACCACGCGGGACGGCGAGCGATTCCGCGGCACCGGGACGTTGCGCACCATCGTTTAGCTGGGGGCTGCGCGCCGAGCTCTAGCCCACAGGCACGCGATGCGGGTCCGAGTGCTCCCAGTCCGCCAGCAACGTTCGGAGTGCAGTCAACAACACGAGCGGCTGGTCGAGCATCGCGTGATGCCCGGCTTCGGGCAGCTCGATCACGGGCGCGACTCGACCGAGTGCCTCGTACATCGAGTTGCCGATGTCCGGCGTGACCAGCCCTTGCTCGGATCGCAGCAACGCGAACCGGCAACGCACTTCTGACAAGTACGGCAGAGCAATGCCGCGCATCCCTCCCGCGAACTGCTCGAAGATGCGGCGATCGAACTTCCACTGCCATCCACCCTCGACCGGCCGCAACGACCGCCACGCGACGTGGTCGACGACGTAACCGAGGTAGTGCGGTTGCGGAGGCACCGTGCGAAAGCGCGACAACGCCTCGTCGACAGAGGCGTACGTCCGCGGACTCCCGAATGCCTGCTTCAACCGGTACGACTCGACCTCCGGGTCGGGTGCAGTGACCGGCGAGTCACACACGACGACGCCTTCGAGCCGATCGCCGTGCAACGCGGCGGTCACGATCGTGACGAAGCCGCCCATGCTGTGGCCGATCACGACCGGATGTCCGCTGATGCCACCGTCATCGGCAACGGCGAGCACCTCCTCGGTCCATTGCTCGGGTGCGTACGTCGCACGATGATCGCTGTCGCCATGTCCTGACAGGTCGACGGCGACGATGCGGAACTCGTTCGCGAACGGCGCTGCGATGTGCGTCCACCAGTCCGCGTGCGCGCCTCCGCCGTGTACGAACACGAGCCCACGCCTGCCCACGTCGCCCCACGCCAGGTAGTGGATGGCGGCGCCGTCGAAGGAGACTTCGGCCTCGGTGAACGGCACAGCGAGTGCGGTGCGAAACCACTCGGGCGCGTCGGCGTGGATCGGGACCGCGTCCGGCATCGAGCCGACGCTACTCAGCAGCTCCTGCGCAGGCTCACGGCTGCTTCCCGGCTTTCCTTGGCTACCGTCGCTTCATGGATGAACCGCGCAAGCTGCTCGATCGTCGCGAGGCGCTCGGCGCTTTGGGCGTGCTCGGCATCGGCGCGATCGCTGCCGCGTGTAGTTCGACGAAGACGTCTTCCGATGCTGCCGCCACGTCCACGAGTTCGTCGACGACGACGTCGTCGTCGCAGGGGAGCGCCACCGCTTCCGGGTCGCCGTCGTGCACGCTGACGCCCGAAGCGACCGAGGGTCCGTTCTATCTCGACATCAACGACGTGCGTCAGGACATCACGGAGGGCAGGGCCGGCGCGCCGCTGGCCTTGAGCATCAAGGTCGTCGACGCGTCTGAGTGTCGCCCGATCACGGACGCCGCGATCGACATCTGGCATTGTGACACGGCCGGCCAGTACTCCGGAGTGCAGGGCAGCAACGGGACGACGTTCCTACGCGGGACGCAGCTCACCGACGCCGCCGGTGCCGCGACGTTCGACACGATCTATCCCGGTTGGTACCAGGGTCGAGCCGTGCACATCCATGTGAAGGTGCACGTGGACGACAACGTCGTCCACACGGGGCAACTGTTCTTCGACGATGCATTGTCCGACACCGTGTACCGGAACGGTCCTTACAACTCCCGCGGTGCTCGCGACATGCGCAACGAGGACGACAGCATCTTCTCCGACGCCGGCGGATCGTCCGCCATCGTGCCAGTCACCGCGAGCAGCTCCAACTACAAGGGCAGCATCACGGTCGCGGTGAAAGCGTCGTCGACCTAGGAACTAGACCATCAGCGATGGAGCTCGACGTCGCGCACATTCACGAGGCGATCGCTGCCGCAGTCCCCCACCGCGAATGCATCGTGTGGCGCGATCGCCGGTTGACGTGGGCCGACGTCACCGAGCGCACGCGCCGGCTCGCGAACCTTCTCCTTGCCAACGGCCTCGGCGCGCGTGCGGATCCCACGGCCGTCGCGCCCTGGGAGTCGGCGCAGGACCACCTCGCCCTCTACCTCACCAACTGCAACGAATATCTCGAAGGAATGCTCGGCGCCTACAAGGCGCGGGTCGCACCGTTCAACGTCAACTACCGGTACGTCGCCGACGAGCTCGCGTACGTGCTGCGCGACGCGCGCACGCGAGCGGTCATCTACCACGCGAGGTTCGCGGCTCTGCTGGCCGACGTCCTTCCGCAGCTGGACAACGCTCCTGTCCTGCTGCTCCAGGTTGCTGACGAGTCCGGCAACGAACTGCTGCCCGGCGCGCTCACGTACGAGGACGCTCTGACGGTCAGCGATCCGAGCCTGCCCGCGGTCGATCCGACACCGGACGACTTGTACATCGTGTACACGGGCGGAACCACGGGCATGCCGAAGGGCGCGCTGTGGCGGCAGGCCGACTTCCTCGTTTCGGCGCTCGGTGTCACGCGGCGCGATGGAACCGACTTCGAGTCACTCGACGAGATCGTCGAGCTCGCGCGGCGTCGCGAGCTTCGCAGCTGCCCGGCACCGCCGCTCATGCACGGAGCTGCGCACTGGAACGCGATCTCGACATGGACCAGTGGCGGAACCGTCGTCATCCAACACAACCCCGCGCACCTCGACGCGGCCGACATCCTCCGTACGATCGAGCGCGAACGCGTCGGCGCACTGAACATCGTCGGCGACGCGTTCGCGCGACCGTTGCTCGAAGAGCTGCGCACGGGAGGCTTCGACATGTCCTCGCTCCGCCACATCGTCAGCGGCGGCGCTGTCCTGTCCAGTTCGATCAAGCGCGAGCTCACCGAGCTCGTACCCGACTTGAACATCGTCGACATCGTGGGCTCGTCCGAATCAGGGCGCCAGGGCGTGGGAACGGGCACGAACACAGGCTCGTTCGACCCGTCGCCAACCGCCTGCGTGCTCAGCGACGATCGCAAGCACAGACTGGCCCCCGGGGACCCTGAAGTCGGTTGGCTCGCGCAGACCGGACGGATGCCTCGCGGCTACCTCGGCGATCGGGAGAAGACTGAGCGGACGTTCCCGACGATCGACGGCGTGCGTCATGTCGTCGCCGGGGATCGCGCCCGGCTGCTCCTCGACGGGCGCATCGAGCTGCTCGGTCGCGAGTCGGTCACGATCAACACAGGCGGCGAGAAGGTCTTCGCCGAAGAAGTCGAGCTCGCGCTGAAGCATCACCCCGCCGTGTACGACACGCTCGTCGTCGGACGGCCGAGCGACCGGTGGGGACAAGAGGTCATCGCGGTCGTCCACCTCCGCGACGAACACCTCGACACGGACGACACCGATCTGGTCACCGCGGCGGCCGAACACATCGCCCGCTACAAGCTGCCGAAGGCCATCGTCCGGGTCGAGCACATCGAGCGCAGCGCCAGCGGCAAGCCTGATTACGCGTGGGCGCGCCGTGTCGCGGTCGCAGCCGTCAATGCACCAACGCTCTGAGAACCTTTGCCTGCTCGGCCTCGACATCCAGGCCGTATGCGGAGCTCAAGACTCCCTTGATGCCCCAGTCGGGAAGGCTGATGCCGAGCACGATCGCCTCGTCGCCCGGGTCGCTCGTGCCTTCGAACCTGAACGTGTGGTCGACCACCGCCTCTGAAGCGTCATAGACGCCGTCGACCGCATCGCACTCGAGGCCGCCGGCGACCAAGCGGATCTCGTCCTTGTAGCCCTCGTCGACGAGGAGCCGAATCGCCTCCGTGACCGTGTCGGGCACATCTGTCATGTCTCGGTCACCTCCCTCGCCCGCTCGCCATAGTCACCGAACGGCCGGTCCCGCTCACGCACTGCCTCCCTCCACCCGATCTCCTGCGCCCGCGCCACGAAGTCGAGCCCTTCCTGCGTGTGCCTGGCCACGCCGTCGAAGATGTATCCGAGCAGACGGCTGGTGTCGGGCTCGAACTGATGGCGAGCCACGTCGTTGAGCAGCCACTTCATCATCTGCAGCTGGTTCAGCGGCATCAGCGCGATTCGTTGCGCGAGCGCGTTCGCCCGATCGCCGAGCTCGCCGTCCGGGACGCACTCGAGGATCATTCCTGCCGCGGCCGCCTCCGCCCCCGTCAACTCGTCACCGGTGAACAGGTAGCGCTTCGCCCGTTCGAGGCCGAGGCGCGCCACCCACACCCACGGCGCTTCGGGGACACCCCACACGCGAGCGGGCGGATAGCCGAAACGAGCCGACTCGCCGGCGAGTATCACATCGGCGTTGAGGATCATGTCGGTGCCGCCGGCGATGCACCATCCCTGCACCGCGGCCACCGTCGGCTTCGAGATCGAGTGGAGCTTGGCGAACGTGTTGCCGAAGCCGCCGATCATCTGCACGTCCGCGACGGTGTCCCACACTCGACCGCTGGACCGGTCGGCCGTCGTTTGCCCCGCGGTCGACCAATCAAGGCCGAACCCTGCACAGAAGGCCTTGCCCTCCGCGGTCAGGAGCACCACCTTGACCGAGCTGTCCCGGTCGGAGGCTTCCAGTGCTGCATCGAGCTCGTCCCGCAACGCGATCGTGATCGTGTTGAACTCGGCGGACCGGCACAGAACCAGCCGGCGTACCGCTCCGTCGTCCTCGATCCGGATGGCATCACCCATCCGCATACCCTCTCACCCGTGGAGGACGTCTACGAGGGCTATCCGGACCTGACGTTCGATCGCCCGGCAGAGGGTGTGCTGCGGCTGGTCCTCGATGCTCCGGGCTTGAACGCCGTCGACCACGAGGTCCATCGCCAGCTCGCGGATGTTTGGCTGACAGTCGATCGCGATACGGATACGCGCGTCGCGCTGCTCCAGGGCGCCGGACGCGCGTTCTCGGCAGGCGGCAGCTTCGAGTTGCTCGACGACATCCTGAAGGACTTCTCAGTGCGCACCCGCGTGATGCGCGAAGCCCGCGACCTCGTGTTCAACGTCATCAACTGCTCGAAGCCGATCGTGTCGGCCATCCACGGCCCCGCTGTCGGCGCCGGACTTGTCGCAGGACTGCTGGCGGATGTCTCCGTCGTCGGGCGCTCTGCGCGCATCATCGATGGCCACACCCGCCTGGGCGTGACTGCGGGCGATCATGCCGCCATCTGCTGGCCGCTGCTGTGCGGGATGGCGAAGGCCAAGTACTACCTGCTCACGTGCGAGACCCTCACCGGCGAAGAAGCAGAACGCATCGGTCTCGTGTCGTTGTGCGTCGACGACGACTCGGTGCAGGACCGAGCCCTCGAGGTCGCGACACAGCTCGCGGGAGGATCCCAGTCTGCGATCAGGTGGACGAAGCAGACGCTCAACAACTGGTATCGGGCACAGTCCGGCATCTTCGATGCGTCGCTTGCATACGAGTTCTACGGCTTCGGCGGGCCCGACGCACGCGAAGGCCTCACGAGTCACACGGAGAAGCGCTCACCCCACTTCGACGGACCGACCGGAGAGTGACGGCGCGGGTGCGGTCGGCCGCGCAGTACGCGAGGCCCGCGCCCCAGTCGATGGTCTTCGCCATCGAAGGCGCGACCGCTCGAGAGCCGCAGATGAAGGACAGCTCGCGCTCGGCGAGCAGCGGCCATTCCCCCAACGCCTCGTCCGGCGTGGGATCCGGCCGCGCGTCGCGCGTGCTCCCGTGCAGCGCCGCCTCCATGGCGTCGACGTACCGCTCCCACGGCTGCCATCCCGGCACCGTGGCCTCGCCGTCCGGCCCTCGGAACAACAGGGTCGGGAAGACGTAGCGCCAACCGTCGCCGTCGGGTTTGGCGTTGCCCTTGCCCTCGTGCGCCTCCTGCAGGTTGCGGACGTAGTCGTTCGGCCGCCGGGTCTCCGCTCGATCGGCCCGAAAGGCGTCGTCGACCACGCTGCTCGACACCTCATCAGCCAAGCGCGCGGTGTCGACACCCTCGACGGCCGAGGCGAGCGCGAGAATCCGCTCGAGCGTGTCCGCCGGAGCGGCGTACACGAAGCACGACTCCCGTACTGCGCGCAAGAGCGCTCGCCCCGCCGCGTCGCTTTGCAGTTGCGCGGCCTTCACCGCGTGCGCTGCATCGGCACTGAGACTCGGTGTCCACCGCAAGTGCACCGGCCAGGGCATCCCCGTGTGCTCGTGAACGTGCTGCCAGTGCTCGGCGGTCTTCGGGGCGGCTCGGACCGGGTCGAAGCCGCCGTCAGGCGTTCGACGGTCGGCGACGAGATCGCCCATGACGATCCGCCACTCGCACCGATCACCCCATCGCCAACGCAACCGCCGCAGCTTGGGTTCGGTCCCCCACGCCCACGAGCACCACGGATCGGTGAACTCGACGACGTCGACAACCGTCATCGCGCCGACGTTACCCCTTTCGTTCTGGCGTCAACGACACGCCCCTACGCGATGACATCGTCGGAGAGGGCTCGCACAGCGCGGCTCACATGACGAGCCGCGTCGGCAAGGCGGTACACCGTCTCGTCGTGTTGGCGCGGGACCTCGTCGGCCCAGAGCCGGCCGAGCGCGGCCTCGGCGTCGCGCAACTGGTGATGGATCCGCACCAGGACGGTCTGCCAGTCGCGCTGACGCTCGAGCTCGAGGTCGATGATCCTCTCGTGCGCGTCGGGATCACGGTCCAGCGTCTCCAGTTCGACACAGTCACGACCACGTTGCTTGGCTCGGTACATCGCGAGGTCGGCATGCTCGAGCAACGTGGTGAGATCGGCGTATGGGTCGTTCGTCGTGATCACACCGATGCTGGCATGCAACTCGATCCTGAGACCGTCGATGTGGTGTGGGCGTGAAAGATCGAGAGCGATGCGCTCCGCAACCGCACGCGCCTCATCGGGTGAGCCGAGGTCTTCGCAGAGCACGACGAACTCGTCGCCTCCGTAGCGGGCGACGATGTCGTTCGGACGCACGGCGCGGGGAAAGCGTTGTGCCTGCGCCGCGAGGACGCGGTCACCGAACACATGCCCGTGGAGGTCGTTGACTTCCTTGAACTCGTCGAGGTCGATGAAGATGAGGCCGAGTGTGCCGGGATGCCGGATCAGCCGCGAGAGCGCATGGCGCGTCTGCTCCACGAACTGCGTCCGGTTGAGCACGCCCGTCAGCCCGTCGTGTGTTGCTTCGTATTCGAGGCGCTGTCCGCGGTTGTGCTCCTCGTCGCTGTCCTCGACGAAGACATACGCACCGATGGTCGAGCCAGAGTCGTCCACTGCACGCTCGACGAGCGCGCGAATCCACCGTTGCGGGCGTTTGCGCGACGGCTGCAGCCGCCAGTCGGTGACCCGTGTGATGCTTCCTGCCAGCGACGCTCTCACCTGCACTTCTGCGTTGTGCCGGTCGCTCGCGACGATGACACGCAACCAGCCGTCCCCGAGCGCTGTGGCTTGCGTTTGGCCGGTCATCCGGGTCCATGCCGAGTTGCTCCGTCGCGCGCTGCCGCCCGCATCGAAGGTGATGACGCCGAAGGGGAGCGCGTCGGCGTCGAGCAAGAACCGTGGATCCGCCGGCAACGCCATCATCGCTCTTCACCCCGCTGCCGTCGCCGTAGCGTTCGATGACCGGGCGCCGGACTACAGAGCCCTGCCACACGACGCTGGTAGCGCACCTGCATTGACGCTCCGGGATCGATTGAGCGCGAAACGTAACGAACCGTTACCGACTGAGAATGTCCCCGGAGCGGAGATTCCACACCTGGAGGGGTGAAGATCGGGCAATCGAGTCTCGCGATCGCCGAGCGTCGCGATGGGCATTTCGTCCAGTCTTCGAAGCGTTTGCTGACGCAGATGCACGCGAAATCGTGGTATTGAACCCATGCAAGTCAGCGAATCGGTAGCCTTCTGCAATCCATGGCGAACGCAAGTCGTAACGCTCATGACGGCGCACTGGACGAGTGCCGCCATGGCCGCGGCCCGAGCCAGTTCTGCCCGATGTGCGATCGCGCCGAAGTCGGGTTCGAGCCCGACAGTGGGAAGCCGGGAGCGATCGATCTCCGCGACGAACCCGGAGTCGGCGTTCGGAAGAAAGCTCCGAACAAGGCGCGCCCGCCCCTATGAGCGTCATCCCACGCGGGTGATGACGAGGGCTGGCCCGAAGACCAACACTCCTCACCATGGCCGTCGCCTACGACTATCCACTCCTGAACGTGTTCTGGTCGATGCTGGGGGTGTTCATCTTCATCGCGTGGGTCATGGTCGTGCTCGGCATGCTCGCAGACGTCTTCCGGAGCGATGACCTCTCGGGATGGGCCAAGGCGGGATGGGTTCTCCTGATCATCATCGTGCCGATCATCGGTGTGCTCATCTACCTGATCGCGCGCGGTCACAAGGTGAGCGAGCACGCCGACGCGACCATCAGTCGACAGGACGCCGCGTACATGAGCTACATCAACCGCGGCCGGTAGAGGCTCCTCCCCGGCCGAACTCCGGGTCGCCGTGGCCGCTCGAGCGGCCACGGCGCACCAACATTCGCCCCGCAGGTCAGGGCACGGGCGCGGGCTCGGAGCCCGCCGCGTGCACGAACGTCCACACGACCACGCCCAGGATCGCTCCCGCCAGCGGGAAGACGAAGAAGGCCCAGAGCTGCGTCATCGCGTCAGTCCCGGAGAACACAGCGGTACCGAGACTGCGAGCAGGGTTCACCGACGTGTTGTCGACGGGAATGGTCGCGAGGTGGATCATCGCCGAGCGCGAGGCCCGCGGCGAGTCCGCCGAAACCGGTCGGGTAGCCGACGGTCGTCGTCGCGAGCACGACGAAGACGAACAGCGCTGTGAACACGATCTCGACGAGGACGGTGGAGCCGAGACCGAACGCGCTCCCGATGTCGGCTCCCCAACCGTTGGCGGCGAACACGCCGGTCTGGTCGAGATCCCCTCGTTCGACGATGATCCATATGATGAATCCGCCGAAAAGGCCGCCGGCCAGTTCCGCGATCCAGTACATGATCGCGTCACTGAGCGCCAGCTTCCGTGTGGCAAGGAAGCCGAGCGTCACGGCGGGATTGATGTGGCAGCCGGACACATGGCCGATCGTGTACGCCATCGCGAGCAGCGCGAGCCCGAACGCGAAGGCCACGCCATAGTTGCCGATCGTGCCGAGCGCAATGATCGCGCTCCCGGGGCCGATGATCATCAACACCGTGGTGCCGATGAACTCTGCGCCGGCGAGACGAAGGTCTGGCTGTGCGGGCGGTAACGGACGGTTCATGTCGGGGGCTTCCTTTCTGCGAGCCTTCCGGGTCCGCGCACCTTGACCGGCGCGACGAGCGCTTCGCTCACGGATGCATTATCGGTCCCGGTGACTCCGCGAATCGGGACCATCGCGAAGCTCGAGATGAGCGCCATCGCGTTCCGGACGGAAACGGGATTGCGCCGGAACCGTTGAACCTCGTGCGTGAGGACCGGTCCGGGCATGACGCGCGCCGGGGGCTCAGATGCCGAGAATCTGCTTCTTCTTCGCCGCGAACTCCTCGTCGGTCAGGATCCCCTGTTCGTGGAGCTTCGCGAGCTGCTGTAGCTGTTCGATGTCCGACGGCGCTTCGGGTCCGGCTGATGGCGGCGGGTCCTGCTGCGCAGCTTCTGGCGCGGCGGCCTGTACCTGCATCTCTTGCTGCTGTCCCTCCGAGCGGTTCGCCTGCCGGCGCGACACTCGATTCGACACGGCGGTTGCGGTGCCCGCGACGACGGCAATGCGGGCGACCCTGGCAACCGGTCGACGACGTAACAACATCGACTGCCTCCTGTTCTGTCTCAGCCTGTCGCTGCCGCCGCGGCTTCGATGACGTCGCGGCGAATCCGCCCACCCTCGACCATTACGCCGCCGCTGTGGTACAGCGCGTCGGCGAAGGGCGCCGCCCACAAGTCCTCCCAGATGAGCAGGACGGCGGACGAGTTCGGATCGAGCGCCTCGCCGGCGTGCTCCACGTCCTCATCGATCAACAGGCCACCTGCCTCGCCGTCGAGCTCCATGAACGGGGCGAGCTCTTCGAGTTGGTCGATCTCGAACGTGTGGACGCTGCCGTCCTCGTCCTTCGACACGAACAGCAAGTCGAGTATCCGCACGACCTTGTCATCGATCAGTTGCGCGACAGCGGGTGCGAGCTCGCCGTTGAACTTGTTGCCGGGAAAGGTGCAGATCAGATACTCGACCGGACCCAGCGCCATGGCGGTCTCCTCCCGTGAGGCAGATGCTCACGATGTCATGGGCGTGCCACAACCGCTTCACCCCATCCGGGTGATGCTCCGCCGACCCTGTGAGCGCACCATGACGACGACCGACCAGGAGGCTTCCACCATGGTTTCGGGACCACGCTGCGTAGGTTCAGCCACCGCCGTCCTCGTTCCGGCTACCGTCGAGACATCACGAGTGTGACCCAGGAGGGTCCTGCCGTCGGTGGGCGAGAGCCCACGGCCCCGCAGCGGGCGGAATACGAGTTGGTCGTGCGCGGGCGCCTCGGCGTTCGTGTGGTGCGGGCGCTCGAAGGGCTCGAGGTGACCGCCTCCGGTCCTGACGAAACGCGTCTTCGAGGTTGGATCCACGATCAGTCGGCGCTTCACGGCGTCATCGAACGGATACGGGATCTGGGCCTCGAACTCACGGAGGTGCACCGAGTGGCGTGATCCACCAGGGGTTCCCGAATGCGGGCGAATCTTGTGGAAACCGCCGGGTTGGCAGCGGCCTATGACCATCGAAACTCGGGCCAAGGTGATGGCCCCACAGGTGTCACCCTTCGCGGTGTTCCGCGCCGACCTCGTGCGGCGCTTGGACGAGGCCGTGCGCAGCAAGGTGACTCTGCTGGTCGCACCTCCCGGCTACGGGAAGTCGATGCTGCTGGCGCAGTGGGCAGCCGCGAGCGCGCGCCGGCGCATCGCATGGCTGACGCTCGACAGTGCCGACGGGAATGCCGTCACCTTCGCCCGCTCGCTCATCACGAGTCTGCAAACCGTCCACGCCGACGTCGGTCTCGCGGCAGCGGAGCGGATCGGAACCTCTGGCGCGTCGATGGGCGACGAGTTCGTGTTCTCGCTGCTCGACGACCTCGCCCACGTGCCCGACACCGTGATCGTGTTCGACGACGTCGAGACCGTGCGCAACGGTGCCGTGCTCGACGAACTCGCAGTGCTCGTCGAGCAAGCGCCTGCGTGCATACGCGTCGTGCTGTCGAGCCGGTCCGATCCTCCCCTGGCCCTGCACCGCCTCCGCGTCCGCGGCGAGCTGACCGAGCTCCGCCAGGATCAGTTGAAGATATCCGAGGCAGACGCTGCGGAGGTGATCAGGCGAGTTGCGCGCACCGGACTGAGTCCGGCCCAAGTGAACGTGCTGGTGCGACGCACGGAAGGGTGGCCGGCCGGGATCCTGATGGCCGCTCTGTCCCTGCGGGGCCGGACGAACGCCGACGAATTCGTGCAGACGTTCTCCGGCGACGATCGCAATGTCGCGGATTACCTCGCGGACGAGGTACTCGCCCGTCAACCAACAGAGGTCCGAGAGTTCCTTCTCGACACTTCGGTGCTTCGAAGGATGAGCGGTCCGCTGTGCGACGCGGTCACCGAGCGGACCGACAGCCAGCGGATCCTCGAGCACTTGGAGCGATCTGGTCTGTTCGTCGTTCGGCTCGACGATCGGAGGCGCTGGTTCCGATATCACTCGCTCCTGCGAGATCTGCTCCGGTTCGAGCTGCGCGCCTCTGATCGCGCTCGTCAACGTGAGCGGCTGAAGCGGGCCGCGGCGTGGCACATCGAGCAGAACGACCTCGAGATCGCCGCCGATTACCTCGTCGCCTCCGAGCTCTGGGACGAGCTCATCGGCTTCCTGAGGGCCCACGGTCGCAGCCTTGTCGAGCGCGGGACCATCGGCGCGGTCAGCGGCTGGCTCGAGTATCTGCCCGACGAAATCGCATCGCGCAGCGACGTACAACTGACCCTGGCCGCGACACACACCATCGCCGGTCGGACCCTTGCCGCCGACGAAATCCTGGCTCGCGTCGACCGCACCTGTCAGCTCACACCGTTGGAGGGCGCGTTCAGCGACGCGCTGCGAGCCGGAATGGTGCAGTTCCATCTCCCCGCTGACCGCGCGTTGGAAGCGGCGGACCGAGGGTTGCGTCGGCTCGACGGAGTCGCATCCGACACGCCGACGGTCGAGATCCTCGGGTTGTCGTCCCCCGACTACTTCCGCGGTGCCCTGAAGGTCTCGCGCGGACGGGCCCTGCACGACCTCGGCGAGATCGCTGCCGCCTACGACGCGCTGTCAGAGGTCGTCGAGCAAGGCCAAGGGCCGTTCCTCGCGCTGAACGTCGCGGCCACGGGCTCGCTTGCCGTGCTCGCGGCACAGCGAGGCGAGCTCAACCGTGCGCAGTACCTCGCTGTCCGGGCCCTGCACATCGCCCGGCAGTCGGGCCTCGAGAGTCGCGTCGCCTCCGCGGATGCGTACATCGCGTTCGCGCAATTCCGCCGTGAACGCAACCAGCTCGATCGCGCCGCCATGAGCCTCGACGAGGCCCACCATCGGATCCGGCGCAACGGACGCCACGTCCTGCTGTGGCTGCATACCGTCGAAGCGGCACTGCTCGCACTCGCGCAAGAGCAGCCTGACGCCGGTCTGGCACTCCTGACGCAACGACGCCTCGAAGGCCAGCCTCCACCTTCGCCGTACACGTCGGCGCGCATCGTGGCCGTCGAGGCCCGACTGTTCGTCGCTGCCGGTGACGCACCGCGGGCGATGGAGGTGCTCGACGCGTACGACGGTCTTCGCGTCGCGGACATTGCCGTGGCTGAGACCGCGGCGGCGGTCGCTGCCCGCGACCTCGAGTCGGCCCGGAAGGTGCTGGCCCGGTTCCCGGAGGCAGAGACGAGGCGCTCGCTCGTCGAACATCTGCTCTGGAAAGCGATCGTCGAAGACCTCGACGGAGAACACCGTCTCGGGAGAGAACTGATCCAAGAATCGGTCACGAACGCGGAGCGCGAAGGACTTGCTCGTGTGTATCTCGACGCGGGCACACACGGCTGGCGACTCCTTCGAAGCCTGTATCACGTCGAGCCCTCTCCCTTCCTGCGCCACCTCGTCGACCAGCCGGTCGCGCCGCCACCGCCGCAGGCAACGGTCGAGGGCATCGTCGAGCAGCTCAGCGATCGCGAGATCCTGGTCGTGCGTTACCTGCCGAGCCGGCTGTCGAACCCAGAGATCGCGCGGAACCTCTACGTCTCCGTGAACACCCTCAAGACGCACCTCAAGCACATCTATCGGAAGCTCGGCGTCGCCAACCGTTCGGAAGCGATCGAGATGGCGGAGTCACTGGGACTGCTGTGAGCGCTGTGGGCTCGTCGTTCGCGTGGAACGATCCCCCTGAATAGGTGACGACACCGCGTGCTGATTCTCGGAATCTGTGTCGATGGCTCCACATGTCGAGGGAGCGCTCGATCGAGCGCACACGCAGCAACTGGTCGTCCTGCCTGCCAAAGGCGAAACGGCGGCGGCGGTCAGGTGCGCGCTGGCTCAAGCGCGGGAGGGTCGCGCCGTCGGTGTACGCGACGCAGTCGTCCTGACGGTGCGGCTGTCCGACGTCTGCGTCACCGAACCGTCCGACGACTGGCCCGGGCGGCGACGGCTCGGCGCACAGTGGTGGACGGCACTGACCGGCGCGCTGCGGGAAGTGAGCAGGACCGGGGAAGCAGCGGACCATTCCGGGTCGTGCTTTCGAGAGCTCGTCGAGGCGGGCATGAGCAAGAGCTTCCTGGAGGAAGCGGCCGTGGCGCTGGCCGCGAGCTCGACGACGGTCCTGCTGCTCGCCGACCGCATCGATGTTCGCTCGCTGCTGCCCCGACTGGAGAAAGGCGAGTTCATGCGACTGATCTACGGATGGTTGCCCGACGCCGCGGTCGACGAGCTGGCGACCGTCGCCGCCTCCTGAGAAGCATCCGGTGAACGACACCGCGGACGCGACCGAGGCGGCCAGCGAGCTCTCGAACGAACGCCTGAAGGAACGCTCGAACCGGCGCCGGTGGTCGAGGGTTCTGGCCGTCGTCGGCGCGATCCTCCTTCCCATTTCCGGTCTCACGCTGTGGTCTCGCAACCAGCTGCTGAACACGGATCGATACGTGAGGACCGTGCAGCCGCTGGCGAGCGACCCGGCCGTGAGGGTCGCCGTGGCCGACCGCGTGTCAACCGCGGTTTCGAATGCAGTCGATTTCGAAGGCCGTGCCAAGGAGGCGCTGCCCGATCGGGCCAAGTTCCTGGCAGCTCCGATCGCGACGGCAGCGAGCGACTTCGTCAACCAGGTCGCCCTGCGGTTCCTCGAGACTGATCAGTTCGAGCAGCTCTGGAGCCAGGTCAACCGAACTGCCCATGGCCAGATCAAGAACATCATCACCGGCAAGAAGACCGAAGGGGTACAGACGGAGGACGGCAAGGTTGTCATCTCGCTCCGGCCGATCGCCGAAGAAGTCTTGACGAGGCTGGATGAAGTGGTGCCGGTGGATCTCTCGAACGTCGACGCGAGCCGTTTGAACACCGAATTCGTGCTCGTCGACTCCAAGGACCTCGGGACTGTGCAGACGGGCGTCACCTGGTTCAACCGCGCTACGTACATCCTGCTGGCGCTCGCCCTCATCTCGCTCGTGGCGAGTGCGTTGTTGCCGCGGGACACGCGCCGCGGATTGCAGCGGGTCGGCCTCGCGATCACCATCTCGATGGTCGTGACATTGGTGGCGTACCGCGCCGGACGGAGCTACTACATCTCGAACCTCCCCGCCGAAGTGACGCACCCGGACGCAGCCACGGCGGCGTTTGACATCATCACCCGCTACGTCGAACGGGGCATCCAGGCGCTGCTCGCCCTCGGAGTCGTGCTGTTCATAGTGGCATGGGTCCTCGGCCCGTCACGCGCTGCCACCCGTCTCCGCGGCTGGTGGCTGCGTCTGCGCAACCGAGGGTCGGCCGAGCTCGCCCAGGTCGAACCCGCACCGGTGGCGTTGTGGGTCGCGAAGCACCGCAGCGAGTTGCGGTTCGCGGTCGTGGCTTTGGCCGTGATCGCTCTGCTGCTGTGGGATCAGCCGACTGGACGGGTCGTCCTCCTGCTCACGCTGCTGACGGTTTTGGTCTTGGCCGTGATCTCGCTGGTCGCCGGAGCCGTCGTCCCTGGAGCCGTCGTCCCCGACTCGGCGACGACGGCCACGGACGACACGGAGCCGGCGGCGACCCCTCCCGCGCACATTGTCGACTCACCGACCGATTCCGGTAGCTGACACGACACAGACGTCAGGTTGGTCGCGACGCGTCTGTGTCGGCTGACCCACCAGTTCCGTGGCTCCGACGACACGGACCGAGCCGCGACGAGGTCTGTGTCGACTCACCGACCGATTCCGGTGGCCGAGACGACAATGTGCGCGCAGCGGCGGCGGACCAGAGTCGCCATGCTCGGGCGCGCAGGAGCGGGTCAGTAGGCGCCGACGCGGCGGCGGCGCTCGCCGAACGCTCCTATGTGCGTGAGGAGATCCACGATGAAACCGATCACGATGACGAGCACCCCGAACGGGCCGACGGCGCCGCCGCCTCCCTGCACCAGGCCATAGAGGAAGGTTGTCCACGGCAGGAAGAAGAATCCGAGCACCGGGACCAATCCGGTCTCGTAGGCCCGGGTCATCCGGTCGGTGAACAGCCACAACAGCACGATTCCCAGGCGGGGCCCGAAGAGCGCGGCAAACACGAACGCACACATGCCGCCTTGCTAACCGTTACGCACCTCTCGGACATCACCCCAACGGGATGACCTGTCGACGCGCGCGCTCACCCTGCGGGGGTGACGACGGCGCGCGGTCGACCGCCGAAACTTCGGGCATGAACACTCTTGCTGCCGACTACCCGCTCCTGAACCTGTTCTGGACGATGCTGTGGTTCTTCCTGTTCGTCGTCTGGATCTTTGCCGTCTTCAGCGTCCTCGTCGACATCTTCCGCAGTCACGACATGGGCGGCTGGGCGAAGGCCCTGTGGGTGCTCCTCGTCATCGTCTTCCCCCTCCTCGGCGTGCTGATCTACCTGATCGCTCGGGGCGACAAGATGTCGCAACACGCAGTGCGCGACGCCCAGAAGCAGGATGAGTACATGCGGACCTACATCCAGGACGCGGCCGGAACCAACTCGCCCGCCAACCAGGTCGCGCAGCTCGCCCAGCTCCGCGAGCAGGGCGTGATCACGGACGAGCAGTTCGAGCAAGGCAAGGCCAAGATCCTCGGTTGAGTCGTACGCCGTTCCATCTGGCGGCGGCTGCCCGAAGGATCGGTTCCGCCACACACCCGATGGTGACAATGGCTTGAACTACCTCTCTGTCCGAGCTTGCCGGCGAGATCATGGCGGAGGTGGCGGCGGACCCGAGCTCTCGATCTGCTGGGTGACGGGAACCTGATCGACATCACTCGTGCTGTCGTCGCCGGTCGCGATTTTCGCCTCGGCACCCGGTGAGCCGTGGCGCAGCTGGCGCCTGCGCCACATCTCCGCGTTGAGCGACGCGCCGAACACGACCACCCGTGCGATGAGAAACAAGGCCAACAGGATCGCAGTGGCCCCACCCAACGCGCCGTAGGTTTCGGACGCGTGGGACACCCTCCGTGACACGTAGTAGACGGTCACGAGGTGCACGCCTTGGATGCCGGCGGCAACGAGCAGCGCGCCGGGTATCAGGTGCCGCACACTCACGCCCTCAGCATGGGGCATCACCCAAGAGACGAAGAGCCACAGACCGGCGGCCAGAACGATGAAGAGCATGACCACGGCGAAGCCCGGGCCCTTTGCGTTCTGCCGCACCCGCGATTCGATCGCGAGAAGAAGCATCGCCGCCACGAGGACACCGGTCATCACCGCTGCCGCCAACGGCTTGCGGACCAGTTTTCGCCGAGGAACGCCCCACACGAGTGAGTGCGCGACCGTCAGAGCCTTCACGAAACCGATGCTCGCGAAGTACAGCGCAGGCAGCCCGATCAGGAGCGCGTAGAACCGCGTCCTCTCGGCGTTCGCCGACGCGTCCGAGATCGACTTGGCCGTGAGGCCGACGAACCCGGCTTGCTTCGCCAGATCCTGAGGTGCCGACTCGCTCGCGGCTGACAAAAAGCCGAGCCCCGCGACGAGCACGAGCACGAAAGGAAGCAGCCAGAAGAAGAATCGGTAGGCGAGAGCGCCCGCGATCAGGCCGCCACCGCGCTCGAAGTCACGCTCCACAGTCGTGAACGCGATGTCGACGCTCGGGTGGTCCGGCCGAGACGCCTCGACCCGCTTGCGCGTGTCATCAGCCTTCTCACGGGCAGTTGCGACCGTCGTCTTGATCCGCTTCGACAGACCCGGTGTCTCGGGACCGGGTGTCTCGGGACCCGCCGGGACCTGCTCGGGTTCAGACGCCACTGCTTCGACCGTATGGCCGACACGTCGGCGGAGTCGTCACCCGCGGGGGATGAGCGGGGTCACGTCGCTGCCGTCGCGGCCGGCCCGACGGGGTTCTTCGGCAACATCGTGCTGGCCACCAGCCCGATGAGTCCCAGACCAGCCAACGTGAGCATGGAGAACCCGTACGCACCGGAGGTGAGTCCTGACACGAGGATCGTGCCGGCGATGGCTGTCCCGAGTGACGAGCCGAGGTTGGAGACGCACCGCGACAACCCCGAGATCTCGCCTTGGAGCGCTTCGGGGAAACTCGACTGAACGACGTTGACGGACGGCGTGAGCATCGTGCCGACGCCGAGACCGATCAACAGGAGTCCCGGTGCGAACGCCCATGCGCTGGGCGAACCGTTCGCCAACGCGAGGAGCACCACGATGCCGACGAGCGTGCCGACGAAGCCGGCCGTGATGAGGGTCCGCTGCGCATACTTCTTCGCCAGCCGCTCCGCGGCGAGCGACGACACGAGAATTCCGGCGGTGGCCGCAGTGAAGATCACGCCGGTTTGGATGGCGTTGTAGCCGCGAACGACCTGAAGGTACGCGGAGACGACGAACGAGGTGCCCATGAGCAGGAGCCATTGGATGTTCTGCGTCACGAGACCGACGTTGGACGTGCGGTTCCGGAACAGACTGGTCGACAGCAGCGGTTCCTTTCCGGCGCGCTCCTCCGAGCGGATGTGTCTGAAGAAGCCGAAGAGGAACAACGCACCGACGACGATCAGGGCGAGCGCCAGCCAGCCGTTCGTGTCCGTTTGCATGATCCCGAACACCACGCAGATCAAGCCGGCGGCTGACAGCACGGTCCCGACCACATCGAAGTGTCGGCTCGGATCTGCAGCCACGGGATCGACGATTGGCCGGCTCAGGAAAAGGATCACCACGATGATCACCGCTTGGAACACGAATGCTGCCCGCCAACTGATGGCGCTGGTGATCAGTCCTCCGATCAGCGGACCGGCCGCCGCGCCGACGCCACCCATCCCGCTGATGACGCCGAAGGCTCGAGCACGCGACTCGAGGTTGTCGAACAGCATCGTCGTGAGGATGTAGACGGGCGGAATCAACAAGGCGGTACCGACACCTTCGAGGATCGAGTTCCCGAGAATGAGAACGCCGAGGCCAGGGGATGCGGCGCTGATGAGCGCACCGATCCCGTAGAGCGTCAGGCCGATGATGAAGCATCGCTTACGACCCAAGATGTCGGTCAACTTGCCGCCGGGGATCATCAGGGCCGCCATCACGAGCAGGAACAACGTGATGGTTATCTGCACGCCCTGGACCGTCGTGTCGAGGTCCGTGCTGATGTCGGTGATCATCACGTTCATGTTCGAGCCTGCGAAGCTGCAGATGAACTGCGCCAGCGCGAGCGGTACGAGTATTTGCCGCAAGTTCGGAGCGGGGCGGGTGCCGGCGGAGGTGTCAGACAACGGGAGTCGGACCGACGGACGGCGCCCATGGAGTGCTGGGGCGATCCAAGCGCTCATCGAGGCTCACCGCTGCGGCTATGAGCGCGAGGTGCGTGAACGCCTGCGGGAAGTTGCCGACCTGGTTGCCCGAGGCGTCGATCTCCTCCGCGTACAGCCCCAGGTGGTTGGCGTACGTCAGCATCTTCGCGAAGGTGAGGCGAGCCTCCTCGAGACGGCCCGACCGCGCGAGCGCGTCGACGTAGAGGAACGTGCAGAGCGAGAACGTGCCCTCGGACCCCGGAAGACCGTCGGGCGACGCGGCGGGGTCGTAACGGAACACGAGACTGTCCGTCACCAACGTCTTGTCCATCGCGTTCAGCGTGGACTGCCACTTCCGGTCGTTCGGCACGACGAAGCCCATCAGAGGCATGAACACGAGAGAGGCGTCGAGCACGTCGCCGCCTTCGTACTGGACGAACGCACCCAAGTCTTTGTTCCAACCCTCGGTCATGATCTGCGTGTGGATGCGGTCGCGTTCCGCGGTCCACCGAGCGAGGTCGGCAGGACGCCCTTTGTTGACTGCCATGCGGATGGCGCGGTCGAGCGCCACCCACGACATCAGCTGTCCGTAGACGAACCTGCGCTGCCCACCACGCGTCTCCCAGATGCCTTCGTCCGGCTCGTGCCAGTGCTCGCACAGCCAGTTGACCAAATCGGCGATGTGCTTCCAGCCCTCGTCGGCGACTCCCCAATCTCCGAGCGCACCGTTGTCGAGCGTGTAGATCGAGTTCATCGCTTCGCCGTAGATGTCGAGCTGCAGTTGGTCGGCTGCCCCGTTCCCGATACGAACGGGACGCGAGCCCATGTAACCCTCGAAGTGATCGAGCTCCTCCTCGACCAGATCGGAGCTGCCGTCGACGCGGTACATGATCTTGAGCGGAGGCGAGCCGTCCCCTGTCGGCTCGTCGACTCGGTCTCGCAGCCACTCGCCGAACGCGGCGGCCTCCGACGTGAAGCCCAAGCCGAGGAGCGCGAACACCGAGAAGGAGCCGTCCCGCACCCACGTGTAGCGGTAGTCCCAGTTCCGCGTGCCGCCCACTTGCTCTGGCAGACCAGCGGTCGGCGCGGCGACCAGAGCACCTGACGGTGCATACGTCATCAACTTGAGCGTGATCGCCGAACGTTCCACCGCCTCGCGCCAACGGCCGCGATACGTGCTCTGTTCGATCCAGTCACGCCAGAAGGCCGCTGTCTCGTCGAACAGGCGCACGACGCGGCCGCCGCCGATCGACGTCGGCGTGTCGGAGCCGCTCCACTCCAGCATGAAGCCCCGGACCTCTCCTGCGCTGACGGAGAACGTCGACACGACGTCGGTCCCGTCTCGCTCGAGCGGCGACATGCTCAGCAGGTGCAAATGTGACCCGCCGCTCTCGAAGACGGCGGTCTCGCCGTCGACCTGCACGTTGTGTTCTTGCCGGCCGTAGTCGAACCGGGGCGCCACGGACGCCTCGAACCGGACCTCGCCGCGGATCCCACGCACTGCGCGCACGATGCGGCGCGACTCCGATACGACGGTCGGATCGCCGATCGGCATGAAGTCGAGCACTTCGGCGATGCCCGACTCGGACAGATGGCGGGTGACCAGGATGGCCGTGTCCGGCAGGTACATCTGCTTGGTGGTGAAGTACGACCCGACCGGTCCCAGGCTGAAGCGACCCCCACGACTGTCGTCGAGCAGCGCCGCGAAGACGCTCGGCGAGTCGAAACGAGGACAGCAGAACCAATCGATGGTCCCGTCCGTCGCGACCAGCGCGGCCGTCTGCAGGTCACCGATCAAGCCGTGGCCGGCGATGGGCGGGTAGCTCACGCGTTCGACCTCCTGATCCTCACGCTCGGTTGATCGACTCGGCAGCGCGTCTCGCGCGGTCGTCTCCGGTCACATGGCAGCCAGGATCTTGGCCTTCTGCGCCTCGAACTCGGCGTCAGTGAGGATGCCCTGATCCTTGAGCTCAGCGAGTTGCTTGAGCTGCGTCACCGTGTCGGGAGCCGCCGGTGGAGGCGGGGGCGCAGGTGCCGGCGCCGGTTGCTCGTAGTACTGCTGCTCCTCTTGGCCGGCCCACCGATTGGCTTGCCGGCGGGAAACCCGATTCGACACTGCGGTCGCCGTCCCGGCCACGACGGCGGTCCGTGCGACACCTCGCATTAGTCCAGGCATTGGTGTGTGTTCCTCTCTCTCCTCGTGTCGTCAGCTCTCGGTCGCGTCGAGCGAGGCCTCGATTGCATCCTGCGGGATGTACCCGGCCGCAACCAGCTGTGCGCCGCCGCCGCGCAGCGCACGTACGAACCGGTTCGCCCAGGCGTTCTCGAAGATCAACACGCCGGCGGACGAACCCGGCTCGATGACCGAAGCCGCGTCGGCAAGATCGGAGTCGTCGAGCAGACCGGACGATGCTCCCTCGAACATGGCGATGTCGAGCTCGCCGTCGCTGTCGATGTCCTGCAGCTCGATCGCCTGGACCGAACCATCCTCGTCGCGGCGGACGAACAAGAGGTCGAGGACGCGTACCAGGCCACGATCGACGAGGTCGACCAGCTCGATGAGGCCCTCGCCCGTCATCTTGTTTCCGGGGAACTCGACGATGAGGTAGCTGATCGGTCCCAGTTCGGTCGTGTCGTCAGGCATTGCGTCCTCCATATTGCGCGAGGGCGTAGAAGACCAACAGCGCGATCAGCACATAGGTCATCGCCCAGATCGGATAGTAGGGCATCCACGTGATCGCGCTCGAGCGCGCCGAGACCCGCGGCGATGTAACCGATCCACCGGGCGAACTGCGAGCGAGTCATCAGCATGAGGCTGGCGACGATCAGGATGATGCCGACGATCAGCCAGGTCCACGCGTAGTTGTCGAGGTTCGACCCGAGGACTCCGTCCTCGAGATTCTCCGGGAGCGCTCCGTTGTAGCGGAAGGCCCAGAACGCGTCGACCAGGCGCATGAGCCCGGCGAGCCCGAGGACCGTACCCGCGAAGAAGAGCCAGCCGGACCCCGGCTCTTCGCTGCCGAACACGTCGACGTCGGGACCTCTCGGCACCCCTGATCGACCAGCCCTCGATGCCGCCACCGTGCCTCCTCATGTCATCACCTGGCGATTGCGAACACGCCCGCAATGGGAGGGACCTTACCGGCGCATGCTGGCGGTCAACTCGTCGAGTCCGACCTGACGTCGGTCGTGCGCGTACCCAAACTGCCGCGCGCTGCCTCCAGGATCAGGCGGACGACGACCGCGATGAAGATCAAGTCGCACAGCATCTGAGCCATGACGGCGACACGGGCCGGATCGGTCACGGGGGTGATGTCGCCGAAGCCGACGGTCGAGAACACGGTCACCGTGAAGTAGAGCGCCGACACGCGGTTGAGCGGTTGTGAGAACGCTCCCGGATCCGAACGTGCGAGCGTCAGATAGGTCCAGGCGAACACGACCATGAAGATCGGGATCACGAGCGCCAGGGCGTCAGCGGCGCGCAGGATCGGGCGACCGGAGCGCAAGACGGCCCGCACTTCGTACGTCAACGCGATGACGAAGAAGACGAGCCCGATCGTCAAGCGAAGCAGGATCGGACCGTGTGGGTCGCTGCTGATCGGCACCACGAAGTACACGACGAGCACCAACAGACTCGTCGCGATGGCTCGCAACCCCGTCAGGACGATGTGGCGACGCTCAACGTCCTCCCAACCGGGGAGTGACATGTCGACGTACGGTAGCTGTTCGGTCAGCTCTTCGAATGTTGGTGCGCCGTGGCCCCTAGAGGGGCCACGGCGACCCGAAGTTCAGGGGTCAGCCCAGTGCCTTCGCCTTCGCTTGCTCGAACTCCGCGTCGGAGATCACACCCTTCTCGCGAAGGTCAGCGAGTCGAGCGATCTCCTCGGCGGGGCTGGCCGACGAGCCTGCCGCACTCTGGACGTACTGACGGAACTGTGCTTCTTGCGCTTGTGCGTCTTGGGCCGCGTGCTGCTGCATCTTGCCGCCACGAGCGATGAGGTACACGAACACGCCGAGGTATGGCAGGAAGATGATGAAGATCGACCACAGCGCCTTTGCCCATCCCCCCATGTCATGGCTGCGGAAGATGTCGCCGAAGACGACGATCAGGATCCAGATCCAGATGAAGAACAGGAAGAACCACAGCATCGACCAGAAGACTTCTCCGGTCCCGAAATCTGCGGCGAACAACATGAGTCACACCTCCGGGGTGTTCTAGCTGGCAGCCTGCTTGTCGGCCGCACGGGGATTGTCTAGCTCGGCTTCCAGGTCGCGTCGCGCATTCTCGTTCGCTTGCCTGTCTTCGGCCGAGACCGCCGGCCACTGAAGATCGAACGACTCGATGGTTTCGGCGACGATCGCAGCCACCATGGCCTGCATGACGTGTTTGCGGTCCGCGGGGACCACGAACCACGGCGCCCAGTCGGTGGACGTAGCAGTGATCGTGTGCTCGAACGCTTGCATGTAGTCGGCCCACCGTGCCCGTTCGGCAACATCGGCGGCCTTGAACTTCCACGTCTTGCCGGGATTGTCGAGCCGCGCGATGAAGCGACGCTTCTGCTCCTCCTTCGAGACGTGGAGGAAGAACTTCAGGATCTTGGTCCCGTTCGAATCCAGATGGCGTTCGAACGCGTTGATGTCCTCGTAGCGCTCCGCCCAGAAGCGAGGCCCTCGGTCGCTCGTGGGCAACCTCTGTGCTTCGAGCCATTCGGGGTGGACGCGCAGGGCGACGACCTCCTCGTAGTGGGAACGGTTGAAGATGCCGATCCGTCCGCGCTCGGGCAGCGCCTTCGAGATGCGCCAGAGGAAGTTGTGCTCGAGCTCTTCGCTCGACGGGCTCCGGAACGAGACCACGTTCACGCCCTGAGGGTTCACGCCCGACATCACGTGCTTGATGGTCGAGTCCTTCCCGGCGGCGTCCATGGCCTGGAACACCAGGAGCAGCGCATACGTGTCGCTCGCCCAGAGGAGCTCCTGGGCGTGCTCCAGCCGCTCGACCCCACGACTGAGAACCTCCTTGGCCGTCGCGTTCAGCTTGCTCGCAGAGAGCTTGTCGAGCCCGCCGCCGCCGGACCAGCGCGTGTCGCGCCCGGCCAGGTTCGCCTTCGTGCCCGGCTGCACCCGGAGTGTCTTCAGGACCCGATCTCGTCTGCTCACGCTCGTCTCCTTGGAGTCGTCCGGCGCTCTCCACCCGGAACGGGCGTCCTCGGTGCGGCCATCACGATCCGCCGGAACTGGCGCACGCCTCGATCCGCCTCGTAGAGGGCCGACCGCGCCGTCGGGAGGTAGGACGCTGCGATCCAATGACCCGTCCGCGGGTCTCCACCACAGGGCCAACCTTACGTACACGGGTCGCGCGAGTTGTCACCCTCCCGGGGTGACCCGACGGAACTCGAAGTCGCCGGCCTGCAGGCCGATCGCGTCTGTGTCGACCTGGCCACCGATCGCGTGGCTCAGTCGACACAGAGCCGCAGCGAACGACGTCTGTGTCGATCTAGCCACCTGTTTCGGTGGCTGAGTCGACAATGTGCGCGTAGCGGTGAGCACACCGATCTGCTCGAGCAGGTGGACGTCAGTATTCGGGGCGCAACTCGTCGCCGTGCACCGACAACGCGTAGATGACGAGCACGTCGACGGCGATGATGATGATCGACCACGCCGGGTACGCCGCGATGAACATGAGGTTCACGACCGCACTGATGAGCGCGACCACACAGCCCAAGATTCGAGCCCAAGTCTTGCCGTTGAACACCGCCACACCCGCGGTCGCCACGATCAGGCCCAACGCGAAATGGACCCAACCCCATGCCGTGTAGTCGACGGACAACGGTAAACCTCGCCTCGTCACGAGGTACCAATCGTCGTTGAAGATGGCGACGAGTCCCTCGATCTGCTGGAAGATCCCGACAAGGATCATCATCAGGCCTGCGAACATGGCCCACGACGACCAGCCGGTTCTGGACTGATGCGTTTGCATCGAGCTGCTCCTGAGGGTGTCGATGGTGGCGCGGATTCATCCCAGTTGGGTGACGTGCTCGCGCGCTCGAGCGCTGACGATGGTGTCATGAGCCGGGGTTCTCTGCTGCGCAGCGCTTTGTTCGTCGCGATCGTCGTCACTGCGGCGTGCAGCGGTGGCGGAGGCGGAGGCGGCGGGCAGGGACTTGCGTCCGACCGTCCATCCACATCGGAGACGACGCCGTCGACCGGTCAAGCTACGACGACATCGAGCAACGAACGTTCCACGACGACGCAGCGCACGACCACCACGGCCTCCTCGACGACGTCGACCACGACTTCCACGACGCGGCCGACGACAACGACACAACGGACGACGACCACACAGCGCACGACGACGACTACGGCGCAGACAGGGACGACGCAAGGTGCGCTGTCGCCGACGACGGCAGCGACCGCAGCTCCCGCGACCGCGCCGGTGTCGACGAGTCAGGAAGGTGACACCGGTTGGTGGTGGCTGCTGCTCCTCGCCGGCATCGTCGCGGGAGTTGTCGTGTGGCTGGCCACGCGCCCGAAGGAGGAGCCGATCGACGAACGCTGGCGCACGCAAGCGGAGCAGCTCGCCACCGACATGGACTCGGTGAGCCACCTGCTGCTCGCCGGCGGCGACCCCGTCGGTGCGATCGCCGACGACCGGTGGGCCGGGGTGCTCACCCGTAGTCAAGAGCTCCGGCGCCTGGCGGCCAATGTCGCGGCCAGCGCCCCGACCGTCGAGTTGCGCAGCGCAGTCACCGGTCCCGCTGACGCGTTGCGATCACTCGAGCTCAGTTCGGACGCGGCCCGGCTCCACGTCGTCGGTGCCGCCGATCAGGCCCGCGCCGACGCCGATCGGGTGTCCACTGGCCTGTTGAACCTCCGCCGGCAAGTGAGCCCGACCGCCGCGGTGCACGATTGACGGCGAGGGCCCGCTTCGCTGCCGGCTCGTGTGTCGGGTCGAACCCGGACGTCAAGAGCGACGTCGGGTCCCGAATGTCGAACAGGGATCAGATGCCGCGCGCCGCGCGCACCGCTCGACGCCAGACCCCGCGATAAGCATCGAGGCCGTCATCCGACAGCGAGCTGTCCGGTCCCGCGGCAATCGACACTCGTTCCGGGACCGTGCCCCACAGCGGCACAGCCGCCGCCCCCCACGTGGCCACCGCCTGCTGGTAGTCGAGCGTGTACGTCCGCGGCGGAGCAGATCACCAGTCCGAGCGGCACGTTGACCGGCACCATGCCGACCACGGCCTCGACCCGAGCGTTCTCGATGCCACCGACCCGCACGGGCACGATGACGACGTCGGCCAGATCGATCGCCTTCGCGAGTAGCCGTTCGTTGCCCGGCGGGGTGTCGACGACCGCGACCTCCTCACCGTCGATCCGGCTGAGCGCCCTCGTCAACAACCGATCCGTCGGGGCCTCCAGCGGCGTGACGGCCTCGAGCTGGTCGTCAGGCGCGGTCTCGATCCAGTCCGCGCTGCTCGCTTGCGGGTCAGCGTCGACGAGGATCGCTGACTTCCGGCTGCCAGCTGCAAGTGCCGCGAGGTACACGGCGGTGGTGGTCTTCCCGACGCCGCCCTTGAGCGCCGCCACGACAACGATCATCGTTCGAACGTAGCCGCGTCAGCCGGACTCGCCGGCTGGGTCCACAGCGGACGCGGCCTCCGGCGCTCGGATCACGAAGACAGGGTGGTCAGGAGCGATCCGCCGCAGGTCCTCGTCCGAGGAGTTGCCGTCAACGCCCCCGAAGAAGACGCCGACCTCCATCTTCCATCGCTTCAAGTACGCGCGGAGCACTTGCTTCTTGTCGTCGTCGGCCAGCTCGGTCGCCTCGAACGGCTCGACCTTCCGTCCGACGCGCAGCTCACCCGTGCCCGACACGCGGAGGTTCTTGACCCACTGTGTCTGCCCTCGCGGCGCCACGAGATAGCGATCGCCATCGAGCGTGAGCAGGTTGACCGGTGTGGATCGCCACTCGCCCGACGTCCGGCCGCGAACCCGGAGCTCACGCGAACCCCACACGCTGACGCCCCGTCGGGTGAGGAAGGCGATCATCGGGTTGAACACGGTGCGGGTGAACCATCCGGGACGCTGATAGTGCGGTTCTGGATCAGGTTCTGGATCAGTAGCCACGGCGTCATCATGCCCTGAACAACTGACGTGCGAGGCTGTGGTCATGCGGACCGGTGAGCTGTACGCGGAAGGCAGGGATCGGATCGTCGGCATGGTCACCGGACTCTCACCCGAGCATGCTGCCGCGCCGGTGCCCACGTGCCCGGATTGGTGTGTCGCAGACGTCCTCGCGCACCTGACGGGGATCTGCGCCGACGTGCTCGCCGGAAACACCGAAGGCGTCGCGACGGACCCGTGGACCGCTGCGCAGGTGTCGGCCCGACGTGGACGGGATATCGACGACCTGGTCGCCGAATGGTCCGAGACCGCACCTCAGGTCGAAGCCTTGTCGGCGGCATTTCCGCTCGAGCTCGGCGCGCAGTGGATCGCCGATCTCACCACGCACGAACACGACATCCGCACCGCGATCGAACAACCAGGCGCCCGTGACTCGGCCGGCGTCGAAATCGGTCTCGACTTCCTCGTCGTGATCGGCTTCCAACCGTCGGTCGCGGCTCACAGGCTCCCGCCCATCGAAATCCGCACCGGTGACAAGGCGTGGCCCGCGACCGGTGGCGTCACGGGTGCCGCACTGGAAGGAGGCCCGTTCGAACTGTTCCGCGCGCTGACCGGCCGTCGCAGTGCGGCGCAGCTCAGAACCCTGTTCTGGTCGGTGGACCCGGAGCCGTACCTGCCTGCATTCGAGTTCGGGCCCTTCACGATCGCCCGCATTGACATCGACGAGTGACGCTGCTGCGGCTCCGACGCTCGTACGCCGACATGGCCGCGATGCCCGCGTGCTCAGCGACGACGAGGTAGACCGAATGGTAAGCCGTTGTCGTGCTGAAGGCGGACGCCACCAGGCTAGATCGATGACTCCGAGGACGTTCTTCCTGTGGGGCCTCAAGCGCAGTGGAAACCACATGCTCGCCAACTGGCTCTATGCGAACCTCGGCGCCACGGAGAAGCAGCCGCTGGACTCGTCCGACGTCCAACGACAACTGCGCGAGGCGCACTGCGATCCGGTGGCGGGCGTGGCCTTCTACAACAATTGCGGTCAGCTCAACTCGCGCCGATTCGAGCTCGGTCTGTTGACTCGCGCGAACTTCGACCTGGCGCGACGCCGGCTTCCCGTGACGATCTTCGGAATCGAGGACTGCCAGTTGCGATACGCGAGAAGGACGCCGAGCGGGCCGGATATTGTCAATGTCCTTGTGCTTCGCGATCCGCTGAACAACATCGCGTCACGACTCGAGGCAGCGGCTCTTCGTCCAGAAGTATTCCGTACCGACGAGGCCTACGTGGACCTGTTCGAGTCATACTGCGCGGAGTATGTCGGTTCGAGCGAGTTCCTGGCCAACAAGGTGGTCGTGAACTTCAACCGGTTCATCGGTGAGCGTGCGTACCGCGAGCTGATCGCGGGCGATCTCGCCGTCGAGAACCGCGAGGTTCTCGCAGAGGCATCGGACTACGGCGGAAGCAGCAGCTTTTCGCCAGGAACCGGGCCCAGTACGTCTCGCGAGCTGCTGAGCCGATTCCAGCAGCACCGGATACCAGATGACCTGTTCCGGATGCTGCTCGATCGGTCCGTGATCCGCGAGACGTGCTCCAGCGTCTTCGGTTACGAGCTGGCCGGTGTGGTCGACGGGTCATGATGGCGACGAGTGATGACGAGTTCGACTTCGGAGAGGAGGACGTGGATCGAGATCACACCCCGCTCGGATCCGAAGCGCCACATTGACCCACGTGCCCCGATTGCCCGGATCGTGCGCCTCGACGGTCCGTCGCGTGCTTCAATGCAGCACTCGTGGCGGATCTCACCACCCTCGTGTTGTGCGGCGGGAAGGGCATGCGCGCGTACCCGCTCACGCTCGACGTCCCGAAGCCGTTGCTGCCGGTCGCGGGCCGTCCGGTTCTCGCACACGTACTCGACATCTACGCGGATCATGGCTTGACGCGATTCGTACTGGCGGCGGGCTACAAGCGCGAGCTGATCGAGGCGTTTGCCGGCGAGCTGCCGTCGACGTGGGAAGTGATGGTGGTGGATACCGGAGAGGACACCAACACGGGCGCGCGCATTGCGAAATGTGTCGAGTACGTTGGCGACAATTTCATGGCCACATACGCGGACGGGGTCGGAGACGTCGACTTGAACGCCTTGCAGGCGTTCCATCAATCACATTCGGGCGCGGCGACGCTGACGACGGTCCCGTTGCCGTCACCGTATGGGACGGTGGATGTCGCGACGCATGGCCGCGTCAACCGGATGCGCGAGAAACCGATGCTGCCCGATCATCGCATCAACGCCGGGTTCTTCGTGTTCGACAGGCGGGTGTTCGACCTGTGGGACGGCGAGGATCTCGAGCGCGAGGTGCTCCCCGGTCTCGCCGACCGCGGAGAGTTGTACGCGTACGAGCACGACGGCTTCTGGAAGTCGATGGATACCTACAAGGACTCCCAGGATCTGAGCGAGCTGTGCATGGGTGACGCACCGCCGTGGCGCAGGCCCCGTCGGTGAATGCGCGGCAGCTGCATCGATGGAACGACGAGGGGATGTGAACGAGACGCTCGCGGGGGAGTCGGTGCTCGTCACGGGCGGCACCGGCTTCATCGGTTCACACCTCGTGCGGCGATTGCTCGACGAGGGTGCCGAGGTTCACGTACTCACGAGCACGGTTTCTTCGGTCTGGCCGGCACGCCTCGTCGGCCTGAGAGATCGTGTCTCGATTCAGGAGGGCAACCTCACTGATCGCTCCGCAGTGGACGTGGTCGTCGAACGTGTCCGGCCGTCGGTGGTGTTCCACCTCGGCGCATACACGCATGTCGGCAAGTCGTGGGAGCGAGTCGACGAATGCATCCAGTCGAACGTCCAGGGCACGGTCAACCTGTTGCAGGCCCTTGACGGGTCGGGTTATCGGCGCTGCGTATCGACCGGAACGAGCGAGATCTACGGTGACATCGACGTACCGTTTCGTGAAGAGTCATTCGTCCGGCCGATCTCGCCCTATTCGGTCAGCAAGTACGCGGCCGAGCTGTATTGCCGAGCATTCCATCAAGGTCGGGGCTGGCCGCTCGTCATGGTTCGGCCGTTCAATGCGTACGGCCCCATGCAGACGCCCGATCGGGTCGTGCCGGAAATCATTCTGCGCGCGCTGCGGCGCAACCCACTGAAGATGACTGAGGGTCGGCAGACGAGAGAGTTCAACTATGTGGACGACCTCGTCGAGGGATTCGTGCTTCTCGCCACCACGCGGGAGATCGAGGGGGAGATATTCAACCTGGGTTCTGGCGAAGAGGTCTCGATGCGCGAACTGGCCTCGTTGATCCTGAGCCTCATGGGCGATCCGATCGAGCCGGAGTTCGGTGCTCTTCCCGAACGGCCGACGGAGATACCGCGGATGTACTCCGATTCGACGAAAGCCCGTGCGCGTTTGGGTTGGAAGCCAGCCTGGTCGCTCGAAGCCGGTCTACGGGCCACCATCGACTGGTACCGGATGGAGCTCGACAACGGCGGATCGCTCTTCTCACTGTGATCGGCGAGGAACGCCCTGTGCTTTCTGAAGCGAACGCGCCGCGCGACGTAACCGTCCAGCGGGGACTGAAGCGAAGCGGCAATCACCTCGTCGCGAACTGGCTCTACGCGAATCTCGGCGGAACCACGTTCGTGCTCGATCGCGTTTATCGAGACGAGTTGGCCCAGCAAATGGGACTCCCGAACCGAGATGTGAAGGAGGGCTGAGGTGGCGGGACTCGTGTACCTGGCGGCCGGTCCGCGATCCGTTCTCCTGTTCAAGAAGGCGTACACGGAAGAGGGCCTGGAGTGTCCGGAAGTCGACGAGCGGCGCCAACAGGTCGCGGTGCTCTACCCGCGCTCGTTCGTCGATGCCGTGAACGACATGCCTGGTGACAAGATCCACGACTACTGCTTCATGGGAAGCCTCTACCGGCCCGAGATTTACTCGCACCGCGAGTGGATTCTGGACTTCGCGCGGCGGCGGTTCACCGATCGGTCGTATCTGCTGCTCAGCGAAGTCGTGCCCGAGCATCAGCCGCTCGGCCGGTTCGACCACACGGGTGAGAGCCACAATGTGTTCGTGCCGAAGGAAGTGCCGTGGCTCGAGCGCGGATACTTCAACCCCGCGTACTTCAAGGTTCTCCGGAGCAGCCGATTCACGCTCTGTCCCGCCGGCGATGTTCCCTGGAGCATGCGATTCTGCGAGGCCGTCATGTGCCGATCCATCCCGATCGTCTCGGACTTGAAACACGGCGGACGAAATGACTTCGAGCGTGCGATCGGGTACACGGCGTATCTCCGTGACGACGAGCACAGCTACGACGAGGAGATCGCGGAACGCAACTACCAGTTGTTCCTGCGCCACCAGACGCTCATCGGCCGGTAGCTACCGCACAGATTTCTCGAAGGCGGGTACGACGCTTCTGGCGTTCGTCAGCCACACGGGATGTAGCCAACGAACGCCGATTGCGAAGGCGAAGGAATCGGACTTGACCCTAGCGCCATATAACCCCACTATGACCCCATGCCCAAGATCAACGTGTACCTGCCGGAGGAGCTGGCGGCGGCGGTCAAGGAGGCACAGCTGCCGATCTCGGCCATCTGTCAGGCGGCGCTCGAAAAAGCGGTGCGAGACGTGACGTCGGCGAGAGGGTCCGAGGCGCCGCCCGCCGATGATCGGCCGTGGATCGGTCTGTTCGGACGCTTCACCCAGCGCGCCCGCCAGGCCGTGGCCCTCGCCGAAAAGCGGCGCGCGACGTCCCCCACAACTACGTCGGGACCGAGCACGTGCTGCTCGGCGTGATCGAAGAGGGGGGCAATCTCGGGCTGAAGGTCCTGCAGTCGCTCGACATCGAAATCGACGACCTCCGCGGTGAGCTGACGGCATCCATGGGACCGCCCACGGACGAGCCGCAGGGACACATCCCGTTCACACCGTTCGCGAAGCGGGTGCTCGAGCTGACCGCCAAGGAGTCGTTGACGCTCGGCCACAACTACATCGGCTGCGAGCACATCGTCCTCGGATTGATCGCCGACGAAGGCGGGATGGCCGGCAAGGTGTTGCGCAGAATGGGTGTGGAGCTGCGAACCACGCGGCGCGCTGTCGTCACCGCACTATCGGGATACGTGCACGCACAACAGACGACGCCTCTACCGGCGATGCCCGCAGACGCGCTCGACGCGATCCGCGAACGGCTCGACGCGATCGAACGCCGCCTCGGCGCCTGACCGCCGGGTAACCGCCCTTCCGCAAGCACAGCCGACGAGGTGGTCCACGACGCACCTGACAGACTGCCGGCGTGGGCGAGACCTCGCTGCTGCACCTCGACGAGGTCACCAAGCGGTATGGCTCGGTCACGGCCCTGGACTCCTTGTCGGCCGACGTCCCTCCCGGTCGCATCGGCGTGGTGGGCGCGAACGGTGCAGGCAAGACCACGTTGTTCCGCATCCTGCTCGGCCTGGCGCGCCCCACATCGGGCGCCGTCGAGGTCCGCGGCATGTCGGTCGCCGACGACCCGATCGGCGTGCGATCCCGGCTCGGCTACATGCCGGAACACGAGTGTCTACCGCTCGACCAGACCGCGGCCGACATCGTCGGCACCTTCGGCGAGATCGGCGGCCTCCCCGCCCGCGCCGCCCGGCAGCGGGCATCCGACGTGCTCGACCTCGTCGGCCTCGACGAAGCCCGGTTCCGGGCGATCGGCGGCTTCTCGACGGGCATGCGGCAGCGCGGCGAAGCTCGCTCAAGCCCTCGTCGGTGATCCCGAGCTGGTGCTGCTCGACGAGCCGACCGCGGGCCTCGACCCTGCCGGGCGGGAGGAGATGCTGTCGCTGGTGGCCCGGCTCGGCACGTTCGGCATCTCCGTGCTGATGGCGACGCACCTGCTCGACGACGTGCAACAGGTGTGTGACCACGTGATGATGATCGACGCGGGACGGCTCGTCGTCTCGGGTCCCACGGATGCACTGCTCGAACGTACGGGGGTCGTCACCGTCGACGTCGGCGGCATCCCTGCGGCCGAACTGCTGATCTCCGAGCTGGCCGTACTCGGCGTCACGGCCGAGGCTGTCGACGGCGCAGTGGAGATGGCGGTCGACGGCGAGGACGACCTCGACCTCCTCCGAGATGTGATCGCGAGGCTCGAGTCTGCCGCTGTACCGACTCGGCTCGCGTCTCACCTCGTTGGACGACGTGTTCATGCAACGCGCGGGTCGTGGATGAGTCCCCGATGACGACGACCTCACCCGCCTCCGCTCCTGCGACAGGTGCCGTCTACGACCGCGGCTACCGGCCCTACGAAGGTCCGCGTGGCGGCCGGCGCGCCGCCACGTTTGCCTTGTACCGCGCGTCGATCCGTCGCGCGCTCGGCATTCGCCGATCATGGCGCCAGAAGGTCGCACCGTTCACGCTGCTCGCCATCGTCACCGTGCCCGCCATCGTCAACGTCGGCATCGCGTACGTCACCCGCGATGAGATCTTCGACCGCATCGAGTTCATCACGTACCGCGAATACGTCGGGGTCTCGAGTGCGCTCCTCGTGTTCGTCGCCATCACTGCGCCTGACATCTTGTGTCCCGACCGGCGTCAGCATGTGCTGCCGTTGCTCTTTGCCCGACCATTGACAGGTGTCGATTATGTGGCAGCGAAGGTGGGCGCGCTGTTCTCGATCCTGTTCGCGTTCTCGTTCCTCCCTCAGGTCGTGCTGTTCGGCGGACAGGCACTCGTGAGCGACAGCGCGCTCGACTACACCCTCGACAACGCCGACGTGCTCTGGCAGGTGCCGGTCGCGGTGGCTTTGCTCGCCTTGTTCTATTCGGTGCTGCGGCGCGGCCATTGCCTCACTCACGAGCCGGAGGATCGTCGCCGGCGCGAGCTTCATCGGGCTCTTCCTCGTGTCCTCCATCACCGCCGGTGTCCTCACCGGCGACTTCGAGGAGAAGGCCACTGGGTCCGCGGCCGCACTGATCAACGTCCTCGGACTGCCGCTGTACCTGCGCGACCTCGTGTTCCTCGGCCAGATCGACCCCGAATCGCCACTCAAGGGCGTCCAGAACGGCGGGTTGTACGCGGTCGTCGCATACACGGCCGCCCTGGCCGTGGGGATCTCCGTGTTGATCCGCCGCTATCGCTGGACGGAGCGATGACGTCGAGTCGCGATCCGGCGTTCGCGGAGGATGCGACGGTCGAGATCACCGACACATCCGTGTGGTTCGGTCAGAAGGTCGCGCTCTCCGAGTTGAGTTGCTCCTTCGGTCACGGCGTCACCGGACTGCTCGGACCGAACGGTGCGGGCAAGACGACGCTCATGCGCGCGATCACGGGCCTGATGCCGGTGAACCAGGGAACCGTTCGAGTGGACGGACGTGACCCGCGGTCCGCGATCGCGGCGTCCACTCGTACACGGCCCTCGTTCCGGAGGACGAGGCCGTGCCCTCCGGGCTCACCGCCCGACAGCTGGTCCGTTACGTGGCGGATCTGCACGCGCTGGCCGATCGCGCCGCGCCTGACCGCGCGTTGGCAGAGGTCGACATGCTCGATGTTGCCGACCGGCGCGTCGACGGGTTCAGCAAGGGCATGCGCCAGCGTACGAAAGTGGCAGCTGCGCTCGTCACTGACCCGAGCGTGCTCGTGCTCGACGAGCCGTTGAACGGAGCCGACCCGGTACAGCGTGCGCACTTGATCGCGCTGTTCCGCCGCCTGGGCGCGCAGGGCAGGACGGTGATCGTCAGCTCACACGTGCTGCACGAGGTGGAACGACTCGCCGATCGCATCATCGTCCTCATCCACGGCCGGCTCGCGGCCGCCGGGGACCAGCGCGCGATCCGTGATGCGATGAACGACAGGCCTCGTCACGTGCTGGTGCGCGCGACCGACGGTCGAAGGCTCGCGGCGGCGCTCATCGCTCTCGACTCCGTGGCAGGCGTTCGACTCAACGGCGACGACGTCGAGATCTCGACGAGCCGCGCCGCGGAGCTCGCGCTGGCACTCCCCGCGGTGGCGAGCGACCTCCGCGTGCGGCTGCGCGAGGTGCGGCCGCTGGATGACTCACTCGAGAGTCTGTTCCGGGAGCTCGTTCGGTGAGCGCCTCCGTGCTTGTCGTCCGCAGGCCGTGGAGGTTCGCTTCGATTTTCGTCTACACGCTGCGCTCGTGCATCGGACCGAAGCGGTGGCTCGGCTCGCTCGTGTATTGCGCCGCCGCGCTGCTCTTCGGTCTACTCGCACTTACCATCGACGAGCCAGCCGGCGAAGCATTCGCTCGCGTCGCAGCCGACGGCATCTTCGCCCTGGTTGTGCCGATCGCCTCGCTCGTCATCGGAGACGCGGTGCTCGGGGCCGAAGTGCGCTCCGGCGTGTTCCATTTCACGTGGCTCACCCCGGTCCCGCTCTGGCAGATCGTCGTCGGCCGGTGGCTCGGCGGCTGCATGGTCGCCCTCGTAACGCTGGTGCCGGCGTGCGCCCTGGCTGCAGTCGTGGCGGGTGATCCGGGAAGTGCCGGCGCGGCCGCAATCGCCGCGTTCATGGGCGCGATCGCGTACATCGCCATCTTCGTGGCCATCGGATGCATCGCGCGGCGCGCGGCCGTCTGGTCGCTGGCGTTCGTGTTCCTGGTCGAGCGCCTCCTGGGCGCGGCGCTCACGGGAATCGCTCAGTGGTCGCCGACCTGGGAATCACGAGCCGTGTTCGTCGATTTCGCGGACGACGCGCCGAAGAGCCTCGTGCGCGATGGGATCCCCGCCGGAACCGGGGCGATAGTGCGCCTCGCCGTCATCACCGCGATCGGCCTAGGCATCGCCTGGTGGCGCCTCGCGGCACATCCGGTTGTCCGGCGCGTCCGACTGAATCCCGTGCCGGGGCGCGATCGTCGCTCGTGAAGGCCAAGATGGACGGATGACGCCATACGACAGCGAGTCGGTTGATCGGTTGCCGTTCGGGTCCGTCGACAAGGCGGCCCGATATGCGACCGAGCGGTACCTCGGAGCCACGGGTCTCAACTGGTGGCGGTGCGATCCCACGCTGCAGTTCCTCATGCGCTACCACCTGTCAGCGGACGACGCTGACGTGGGCGGAGCCGCACCTCGATCGGATGGGCGGGTTGATGGGCGGAGCGGTCTCCGAGCGCGCCGAGGTGACAGACAAGAACCCGCCACGGCTCGAGCGGTACGACCGCTGGGGCCACGACGTCAGCGAAGTGGTGCTGCCCCGTCCTTCCTCGACTCCCGCCGCGACGTGCTCGCCAACAGCTTCACAGCGCCCGCGATTCGAGACGACGCGACCCGACACGGCGTGAACCTCACCATGCTGAACACCGCGCACAGCTACCTGCTCGATCAGGCCGAGATCGGCATGGCGTGCGCCCTCGGCACCGGCGGCGACATGGTCGTGAACCTCGTGCGACAGTTCGCGCCGCCCGACATTCGCGAGCGGGTAATGGCCAAGTTCGCGTCCGGTGAGTGGGCGGGGGAGACCATCCAATCGCTCACTGAACGCACCGGCGGCTCCGACCTCGCCGAGCTCGAGACGACGGCGACGCCTGATGGCGACGCCTTTCTGCTCAACGGGTTCAAATGGTTCGCGTCGAACGCCAACGGCCAGGCGTGGGTGGTGCTGGCGAAGCCCGAAGGCTCGCCGGACAACGCTCGCGGCATCGCGACGTTCCTCGTCTTGCGCGAGCGCCGGGACGGCACCCGCAATGGCATCCGCATCCGGCGCTTGAAGGACAAGCTCGGAACGCGTGCCGTCGCATCCGCTGAGGTCGAGTTCGCAGATGCAGAGGCGTTCCTGTTGTCAGGCGAGACGAGCGGCGGAGGCGGGGACGCCACCAGCGCCGGCGACGGCAAGGGCCTCGCCCGCATGATGCAGCTGACGAACGGTGCTCGGCTCGGCATCGCGATGATGGGCCTCGGGTGCGCGCGCCGTGCGTTGGTGGAAGCGCTTTGCTACGCGCGAGCCCGGCACGCGTTCGGACGGCCGCTCGCGGAGCAGCCACTGATGCAGCGCAAGCTCGCCGAGCTCATCGTGGAGGTCGAAGCGGCGCAAGCTCTCGTCTTCGACGGCTTCGATCCGGCTCACCGTCTGCGCATCGGCGCGCCGCTCATCAAGCTGCGGGCATCGCGCCTCGGGATCACCGCGGCGAGCGATGCCATCGAAGTGCACGGCGGCAACGGTTACGTGGAGAACTGGCCGGTGGCGCGCATCCTTCGCGACGCGCAGGTCAACCCGCTGTGGGAGGGTCCGGACAACATCCTGTGCCTGGACGTGCGCCGCGCCATCGAGCGCGAGCAAGCCGATGTCGCCTTCCTCCACCGGCTGCGCGAAGCCCTGGACAACGCCCCGCAGGACGATCCGACGACTTCGTTGCTCGGCGAGCGCGTCGATCAGCTCACGGTCGCGATCGAGCGGTGGAAGGCACTGGATCGCACCGTGGCCGAGCTCCGGCTGTTCCCACTCGCGGAATTCATGGTCGACGTATACGCCGGCGCGCTGCTGCTCGAGCAGGCCGGGTACGAGCAGCGCGAGCTCGGCTCCGACCGCAAGTCGCTCGTCGCACGCCTGTACGTCCGCCGGCACCTCGCCGACCAGGGACCACTCCGAGGCATCGACGAGCCGCGCAGCGAGGAGCTCGACCGCTTCAAGGACCTCTGGGACGGCGCCCTCGTCGACGACCGCATCACCTGATCTCTGCATTCTGGCGTCAACCACTCCAGATATCCGGAGTGGTTGACGCCAGAACGTCACGTTGCGGCGAGCGCGGCTTCGAGGTCGGCGACGAGGTCGTCGGTGGTCTCGATGCCGACCGACAGCCGGACCAGCGCGGGATCGACTTCGAGCGGCGAGCCGGCAGCGGACGCGTGCGTCATGCGCGCCGGGTGCTCGATGAGCGACTCGACCGCGCCGAGCGACTCGGCGAGCGTGAACACCTTCGTGCGCCGCGACGACATCGAGCGCGGCGGCCTCGCCGCCGCGCATCGTGAACGACACCATGCCGCCGAAGTCGCGCATCTGCCGCTTCGCGGCGTCGTGCCCGGGATGATCGGACAGGCCGGGCCACAGCACACCGCGCGACCTGCGGGTGCCGACGAGCAGCGTCCGACGATCGCCCGCGCGTTCTCGCAGTGACGATCCATACGGACGGCGAGCGTCTTCACCCCGCGCAGCACGAGATAGCAGTCGAACGGCGACGGGCACCGCGCCCGCCGCGTTCTGCACGAAGCGCGATGCCTTCGGCGAGCATCGTCGTCGGACGTCGCGACGAACCCACCGACGACGTCGGAGTGACCACCGAGGTACTTCGTCGTCGAGTGCACGACCGCGTCGGCGCCGAGCGCCAGCGGCTGTTGCAAGTAGGGCGTGGCGAACGTGTTGTCGACGACGACACGCGCCCCGCGACCGTGCGCGACTTCGGCCACCGCTTCGATGTCGACGATCGTCGAGCGCTGGGTTGGTCGGCGTCTCGATCCACACGACCGAGGTCGCCGTCGGTCCACGTCGCGCGCCAGCGCATCCACGTCGGTGAGGTCGGCCGCCGACCACGTCCATCCGGCCGGTCGGTACACCTTGTCGATCGAGCCGGAACGTGCCGCCGTACGCGTCGTTGCCGAGCACGATGTGCGATCCGTGCGGCAACTGACGAAGCACCGCGTCCTCCGCAGCGAGACCGCTGGCGAAGGCGAAGCCGTGCCGCGCGCCTTCGAGCGACGCGAGGCACGTCTCGAGCGCAGCGCGGGTCGGGTTGCCCGAGCGTGCGTAGTCGAACCCATGGTGCTCACCGACGTCCGACTGCGCGAAGGTCGTCGCGAGGGTGATCGGTGGGACGACCGCGCCGGTCGCGCGTCCGGCTCTTGGCCGGCGTGGATCGCTCGCGTCTCGAAGCCGTAGTCGGTCATGGTTCCACTTGCGTCGCTCACGATTCTCTGCTCGACAGGTAACGCAACACGTCGGTGCGCGACAGCACCACGTGCGGACGGCCGCCTGCGAGCACGACGACGCGGGCGCCGTGTCGAGCATCTCGACCGCAAGCTCGAGCGGCTGGCCGATGCCGATGGTCGGCAGCCGCGGTCCCATGACCTTCTCGACCGGCGCGTCGAGGACAGCGTCATCGCGGATGGCGAGGTCCATCAACGCCAGCTCGTCGACCGCGCCGACTACCTCTGCGGCAGCCAGCGGCTGCTCGCCCTTCGCAACGGGCAGCTGCGAGACACCGTGACCGCGCATCAGGTTCACGCCGCGGCGCGACGGTGTCATTCGGGTGCACGTAGACGAGCGGCGGAACGTCTCCGGCTCGCGCTCGAATGACGTCCGCCACGGTGCGGCCTTCACTGTGGAGGAACCCGTAGCCGGCCATCCAGTCGTCATCGAACACGCGGGACAGGTAGCCCCGGCCCGAATCGGGAATGAGTACGACGACGAGGTGGTCCTCGGCTGAGGTCCTTGCCGATCTCGAGCGCCGCGGCAACAGCGGTGCCCACCGGAACCGCCGATGAGGATGCCCTCTTCGGCCGTCACGCGGCGCGCCATCAAGAAGCTGTCTTGATCGCTGATGGCGACAACCCGGTCGACGAGCGTCGGGTCGTACGTGCTCGGCCAGAAATCCTCGCCAATGCCTTCGACGAGGTACGGGCGGCCGGATCCGCCCGAGTAGACGGACCCCGCCGGATCGGCACCGACGATCTGCACATCGGGGTTCTTCGTCTTCAAGTATCGGCCCACACCCGTGATCGTCCCTCCGGTGCCGACACCGGCGACGAAGTGGGTGACGCGCCCTGCCGTCTGCCGCCACATCTCGGGACCGGTCGAGTGCTCGTGCGCCCAGGGGTTCCACGGGTTCGCGTACTGGTTCGGGCGGAACGCGCCGGGAGTCTCCTGCACCAGCCGTTCGGCCACGGAGTAGTACGACTGCGGATCGTCGGGTTCGACCGCAACGGGGCACACGACGACCTCCGCGCCGTACGCCCGCAGCAACGCGATCTTTTCGGGCGCGACCTTGTCGGTCATCACGAAGATGCATCGATAGCCGCGCTGCGCGGCGACGATGGCGAGGCCGACGCCCGTGTTGCCGGAGGTGGGCTCGACGATGGTTCCCCCGCGTCTGAGCAACCCTTCGCGTTCGGCGGCGTCGATCATCGCGACCGCGGGACGGTCCTTGACGCTGCCACCGGGGTTCGTGATCTCGAGTTTGGCCACGATCTGACAGCGCAGGTCGCCGCTCACGCGGCGAAGTCGCACGAGCGGGGTGTTACCGACCAGGTCGAGAAGCGAATCAGCGATCTCGGGTTCGTCGGGCACCTCATCCATGGACAACTAGCCCCTTCATCCGCTTCAGGTGACGGTAGCGGGCGAGTACCGCATAGCGTTGCTGCCCGTCATGGGCCGCCGGCAAGCTGCCACCCGCGTGAAGGGCTCCGGCCCGACGATCTTCGCCGAGATGTCGGCGCTGGCTGCAGCAACGGGCGCGGTGAACCTCGGGCAGGGCTTTCCTGACACCGACGGCCCGGCGGTGATCGCGCAGGCCGCGATCGACGCGATCCGGTCAGGCCACAATCAGTATCCGCCTGGCATCGGCATCGCCGAGCTACGCGAGGCGATCACCGACCATCAACGGCGCTTCTATGGCATCGAACTCGATCCCGACTCGGAGGTGCTCGTCACCGCGGGCGCGACCGAAGCACTGGCCGCGACGTTCCTCGCATTGTGCGATCCCGGCGACGAAGTGATCACGTTCGAGCCGTGGTACGACGCGTACGCCGCGGATGCCGCGCTCGCTGGTGCTGTCCGCCGATCCGTGACTCTCAGGCCGCCGGACTATGGATTCGACGTCGACGCGCTACGCGCCGCAGCGACGCCGAGAACACGATTCGTCCTGCTCAACTCACCGCACAATCCCACTGGCAAGGTCTTCTCCCGCCGCGAGCTCGACGCCATAGCTGCGGTGTGTGTCGACAACGATCTTCTCGCGGTCACCGACGAGGTGTACGAGCATCTCGTGTTCGAAAGGAGGCACATACCCCTGTGCACGCTGCCGGGCATGGCCGAACGGACGATCACGATCTCCTCGGCAGGGAAGACGTTCTCGTTCACCGGGTGGAAGATCGGGTGGGTGACGGGTCCAGCCGACCTTGTGGCGTCCGTCCGGGCGGCGAAGCAGTGGCTGACCTACGTCAACGGCGCGCCGTTCCAGTATGCGGTGGCGCTCGGACTCGGCCTCGGCGACGAGGTCTACGCCGCTTTGGCCGACGACCTGCGCGACAAGCGCGACCACCTGTGCGAAGGACTCATCGACGCCGGCTTCGAGATCTTCGTGCCCTCCGGGACGTACTTCGTGACGGCTGACGTGCGATCGCTCGGCGAGGACGACGGTCTTGCCTTTTGCCGCCGCGCTGCCAGGCCGGTGCGGCGTGGTCGCGGTCCCGAGCGTCGTGTTCTACGACGACGCCCAAGCGGGGAAGTCGCTCGTGCGCTTTGCCTTCTGCAAGCGGCACGAGGTGCTCGAAGAAGCGCTCACGCGGTTGAAGAGCGTGACCGCCTGATCGGACTCCGGGTCGATTGCGGGCCATGGCCCCGCAATCGCACCAAGATTCGTGCGGTCAGGCCAGGAGAAGGTTGTCGAGCGCTGCTTCGAGCGCGTCGCGGTCGAATCTGCGTGACGGGTCGTTGGCCCAGTTGTTGTCCTCGTCCGGGTCGATGTCGAGGTCGTAGGCTTCGTACCGGTCCGGGTTACCGGGAGGAATCGACGGATAGCGGTACAGCTTGCGGGTGAGAGTGGTGATGCCGTCGCCCGGCGGAATGGGAAGGAACTCCATTCCCGCCCTCGCGTGCAGCAGCTGACGTGACTGGTACGCGCCCGGGTTCGCGATCACGTCGCGGAGATCCACGCCGTCGGCAGCCAGACCCGCGATCGCGCCGGACATCGCGACCACGGTGGCCGTCACGTCCGCCGCCATCGTGACCGGCTCCTCGGACACGCCTACAGGAATCTCTGGGCCGCGCATCACGAGTGGAACCCGGAGCCCCGGCTCGTATGCGCTGTTCTTGAAGACCCCCCCGAACGGGAGGCGGTGCTCGCCGTACGTGAGGCCGTTGTCCGACGAGTACACGACCAATGTGTTGGCGAGCACCGCGGGTGGGATGCTGCCGATGATCTCGCCGATGGCACGGTCCAGCGCGGCGCCCTCTCGGAGCTGTGCCCTCGCGATGGCACGAAAGCCGGAGAGCGCCAATGCCGGCAACGGTTGCTGGTTCGCGATCCATGACGGCTTGTCCGAGACGTTGATCTCGTTGACGATCGGCCAGCGGATGTCGGACCACGCGAACAGGTCCCTCGGGTCGGGGTCGAACGGCGCGTGCGGCGCGGTCGGCGCGAGCAGCAGGAACCACGGCTCCGACCCGGCCACGAACGTCTTCGCCTCCTCGCGCAAGTAATCCATCTGGAACGGTGTCGGCGTCGTCAAGGTCGTGCCGTCACACACCTCGTAGTCGAACCCGCCATAACCCGTCGTTTCGGTGAGCTGTCGCCATGTGTCCCAGCCGTTTGGTTGCGGGATCATGGCCGGGGCTGCGTTGAGGTATTTGCCGACCAGGCCGGTCCGGTAGCCCGCAGCATGCATCCATGCGGCGAGCAAGTTGTTCTGGTCGATGTTCCCGAGCGCCTCGGGTCCGTTGCCGATCACCCCGTGGTGCTTCGAGTACTGGCCAGTCAGAAGGCTGACCCTCGTCGGCTGGCACAGCGCGACGTTGCACCTGCAGTGCGTGAACTCTCGTCCCTGGAACGCGATCAAGTTGCGCGTGTTGGGCATGTACGGCAAGAAGTCGAACCGTTGGTCGTCCGACAAGATGATCAGGACGTTCGGGGGCGTCACCGGATCTGCTCGAACCGTAAGGCGAAGTAGTCGAGGCGAACCGTCCGCGCCACGGTCCCTGCAGTCTTCCGTATCATCGCGTTCGGCGTGTAGCGATTCACCGACGGGAGCCCGGAGGTGATCATCGCCACCGGCGCGTCGTCGATGTAGAAGCGCGCCACGCCGGCTCCGTCGCACGTGATGCGGAACCGGTGGAAATTGACGTCAGCCGCGACATTGGTGTTGGCGACGTTCGGCGGGCCGCCGTCCGCGCAGGCCGCTCGCCAGGACGTGCCGTCGGCCTCTTTGTACCGGAAGTAGAACCCGGACGTGGGCTCTATCCCGGCGATGCCGTTGTGCAGTCCGAACCAGCACGAGAAGTTGTCGGACCCGTTGTTGAGGTTGGCGAGCTTGAGACGCCACTCGCACATGAACAGGGGCGCACCCTTGAGGTTGTTGCTGCCGAGGTTGATGCCGTGCCAACCGGACGACGTGGTACCCGTGCCGATGACGAAGATGCCCGGCTCGTTCGCGCCTGCTGCTGCTGCGGCCGTCCCGGTCGCGCCGGACGGCAGCGCCCAGCCGAGCTGCCCGATGGTCCCACTCGTCGCGGTGTTGCACATGAAGTCGTCGACGAGCGTCATCGCGACCTGGAGATCCTGGAAGATGTGCACCTTGGACAGCCGGCCGTCCATCTCCTCCAAGGCTTCTTGCGCGTTCGTCTTCGTGATCTCGCCCGCCGGCACGACCGTGACTTGCGAAGCGGGGATCGTTTCGGGCGGAATCTGCGCAATTGCAAGGTTTGCGGCAGGCAGCGCCGCCGCTGCCGACGCGGCCGGTGCCGCGCTTGCTGCTGGTGTGGCGATGGCGGGTGAGGCACTGGCAGCGACGACGCCAGCGGTGGTGGCTGCCGCGCCCATCAGCACCGTTCGCCGGTCGACACCTTCGCCCGGTGCGAGTTGCTGCGGTCGTCGTCTGGGCAGCCAACGCCAACGCGCTCGAGATTCCGCCATGCGATCGCCCCCTCACCGTCGCGAAGCTCCCATCGTAGGACAGGACAGCTGCGACGACGCGCGCACAACTATGTGTCTGGTTCGTCGACTGATCTGCCCATAGCCGTGGACCCGATCGAGCGCATGTACGGCGCCGGTCGTGGCCCGGCCACCATGTATCGCCAGAACCGGCGCGGCTCCCCCACCTCGAAGTCGCCGATTGCTCGGTGCTGAACCGACGCGTTGTCCCAAACGAGTAGATCGTTCGCTCGCCAGGCGTGGGCGTACCGTGGCCCTCGTCGTTCGGCGTGGTCTTGCAGCGACTGCAACAGGGCGCGGCCCTCGTCGTCCGGCAGGCCGCTGATGTGCATGGCGCGGTCGAGGTCGAAGTACAGCGCCGGGCGACCCGTCGCCGGGTGTGCGCGCACCACCGGATGCGAGACGGTCGCCAGTCGTTCGAGGTCGCCGGTTGCGGATGGTCGCGGTGCAAACGCGTCGCGGTTGTTGTATGCGTGCTCCGCCCACAGCCCGACGAGCCGTGCCCGGACCTCCTCGTCGACGAGGTCGTACGCGGCGCGCATGTCGATGAAGCTGGTGGCCCCGCCACCTCCGGACGGCAGGGCGCGGGCGTGCAGCACGGTGATGAGCGCCGGGCACTCGACGTACGAGTCGTCGGTGTGGAAGTACTGGAACAATCCGGGACGGAGGTCGTCGCCACCCACCGTCACGTCACCAAGCGATTCGCGCAACTCGTCCGTGAGTACGAAGCCCGAGTCGATGATCTGGCGTTCGTCGGAGTAACGGACGGGATCTCCGGCTTCGTCGTGGCCGACCGGATCCTTGATCGGGCCGAACATTTGGACCATCGCTCGCATGTCGTCGTCGTCGAGCTTCGCGTTCAGCCGGATGCAGAGCACGCCGTGCTGCCACAGCAGTTCGCGCAACCAAGCCGCGACCGCAGCGTCGTTGGCGTGCGTTGCCGGATCCAGTCCGACCACCTCGACCGTCGCGAGCTCGCCTTCGATCGGCAAGGCGGTAATGCCGAGCGTGCCGTCCACCGGCGGATTTCTACCGTGTCTCCGCTTCGGCTGCCGCTCGGAGCTCGGCGGCCACATCGACGCCGAGCTCCTGGCCGACCTCCTTGTACCGCGCCGCCTTGGCCTCGAGCTCGTCCTGGAAGGCCTGCAGGATGGCCGTCTTCGCGATGACCTGCTCCTGCGTCCGAGCGCAGATGCCGGGGACGGCGGCCCCCGGGTACGGTCACCCGTCATGACCGACGACCTCGCGTCGCGTTGCGCACTGCTCGGCGGTGCGTGGCAGTGGTGGGCGGGGACGCTCGAAGCCATGGATGCGGACGCGTGGTCGCGTCCGACACGGCTCGAAGGATGGGACGTCGCCGCGCTGGTCGCCCACCACGGGCTGCTCGTGACGGGCATCGGCTTCCTCGTGACACAGCCGCTCGATGCGGAACCGGCCACGGCGTCGGCTTGCGACATGCTGCGCCGGTTCAACGCGCCTGGCGGTGTTGCCGCCATCGCCGCCGAGGCGGTGGCCGAGATGGCTCGCCAGCAGGCAGCCACGATGAGCCGCGAGGACTTGACCGCGAAGTTCCTGGTGGACGCGCCGCCCGTTGTCGCTGGAGTACGAGAGGCCGGTCCGATCGTGATCGACTACTTCGGAAACGGGACGTTCCCCATCGCCGAGGCCGTTGCGATTGCGATCATGGAATCCGTTGTGCACGGGCTCGACCTCGTCGACGCGATCGGCATTCCGGCCGACGACCTGCCGGCCGGACCTGTCCGATTCACGACCGGGTTGCTCGCGGAGCTGCCGGACCCCGTCGACTTCATCGAGTCAGCCACCGGCCGCCGTCCGCCCGACGTTCTCCCGGTCCTTCGCTGATGGATGCCTACGAGCTGCGGCCGATCGGTTGGGTCGAGTCGACCCTCGTCGACCGAGACAGCGCGCCGCGCCAGGGCGACGAAGGCGCGCCCGAAGCATGGCTCGTCTTCGATCCGGCCGTCGCACCCGCCTTGCGCGATCTGGCCGTCGACGAGGAAGTCATTCTGTTGACGTGGCTCGACCGCGGCCGGCGTGACGAGCTCGTGACCCATCCTCGCAACGACCTCAATCGCTCGCTGCTCGGCGTGTTCAGCACGCGGTCCCCCGATCGGCCCAACCCGATCGGCTTGCACACCGTTCAGATCGTCGAGATCGACGGGACACGGATGCGCGTGCGCAACCTCGAAGCGCTGGATCGCACGCCAGTTCTCGACATCAAGCCGCTGCTCGGCGATTCGTCACAGCGCTGACTCACCGGTTCACGAGTCGTGCGCTCGGACCTCGCGGGCGACTCGCCGCGCCTCCCGCAGCGGGACGGGTGTCCGGGCGGCCGGCGTCGATGCGGCCAGAACTGTCTGCGCGGCTGTCTCGGGCGTCGTTCGCCAGGCGGCGTGAGCCACGATCGCTCGTGCTCCGTCTCGTGTGCACACCCAGTAGCCGACGCGCCGGCCCTCGACGTGGACAGGCGACATCGCTCCGCGCCGCAACTCCGGCGGATCGCCTGTGGCCAGCAGCGGACGGTGGGTCACGCCGACGGTCGGGATGTCGCTCGCGCCGCCTAGGTGGATCGCGAGCCCCGCTCGTCGAGGGTGGTCCAGGCCCGTCGCGTCGACGAGCAGCGCGTCCGGCCGGATGCTCAACCCGGCAGTGGCACCAGCGAGCAGGTGGCCTTCTCGCAGCGCGAGCAACCCTGGCTCGTAGGCCGCCGGCACCCGGCCGGCACAGACGCTCGACGCCAGCAGGTCGCCGTGGGAACGCCCGGGCCCCCACACGACTGCGGCCGCCCATGCCCGGTCGCCGGCCTTGCCGGGACCGGCCTCACCGCGAGCAAACGCGACGAAGCAGCCACCGACCAGCGGCCGCGCACCCATCTGCCACGGGTCGGTGTCGGCTGCCACCTCGGCTTCCCGCGCGAGCTCGAGTTGCACGTCCACGAGTTCTCCGGCAGTGGCCGGCCATCGGCCGACGGCGGCGCCCACGATCGCATGATGCCCGAACGCACTGACGTGTTGCCCCTTTCGCCTTCGTCGCCTGCGTTGGAAAATGGAAGCGCCGAGACGAGGAGGATCCATGGAAGCAAGGGTTGGAGACCGGCTCGTCGTCAAGAGCCATCACATCGGTGAATCAGACCGTGAGGCAGTGGTGCTGGAGGTGCACGGACAGAACGGGACGGCTCCATACAAGGTCAAATGGAACGACGGCCACGAGAGCGTGTTCTTTCCTTCGTCCGACTGCTCGGTGCTGCCGCCGAACAGGTAGCTCTGCTCGGTCCCGCGAACGCATGACCTTTCGGCAAGTTTCGGGACCGAGGAGAGGCCGACCGAGCGAGCGCCAGCGAGCCGGGCGGCGATGGGGCAGGCGCCGACGGCGCCGAGGGGGCGCAGCCCCCAGCTAACAGGAGGTGGACATGGTCGAGCCGCATGTGTGGACGGTGGACATCGCTTTCACCGAAGGGGAGGACGACACCCGAGCGGACGCCGTCCTCGAGGTGGGCGCCGCCCGCTATCACGGGTGGGGGCGCGCCCGGCGCAATCCTGCGGATCCCGACCGACCGAAGATCGGGGCCGAGATCGCCGCCGCCCGGGCGCTCGAGAACCTCGTCGTCCAGCTACGGGGAGCCGCAGAGCACGACATCGAGGATTTCGAGGGCCATCCCGTCCGCGTCCACGTCTGACTCTGCTCGGTTCCCGGGAGGCGTGACGTTCGGCAAGCTCCGGGACCGAGCCGAGGCCGAACGGCGTCCGCCCTTCCGCTCGAGATCAGTCGATGATGTCGCTCGTCTGCATCACGGGCGTGATCGTCGTGTAGTTGGCGACGTCGGCGAGCACATCGCCGGTGCCCTTCGACGCCATCGCGGCCTGCATCGCTTCCTGTGAAGGGAACTTGAAATGCACCGCAGCGAGGTACGGACCGTCCACGCCCTTGTCGATCTCGGCCCCGTCGAGCCCCCAGGTCTTGACGCACAACGGCACGTGCTTGTCTCGGTAGTACTCGTGATCGAAGGTCGCGCCTTCACTCGAGGGGTAGAAGACACTCAGGCGGATCATCAGTAGGTCGTCCTCTCGGTTGCGTCCGACGGGCGGCAGTCTGCCGCAATCGCGACCGCTTGCGTTACAAGCTCAGGTGGACGCGTCCTCTGGACGCGCGAGACCGAGCAGCGCGTAGACCGGCGCATCCGAGAACACGAAGACGTCGAAGCGCGACCGGGCGCGAACACGAAGGTCACACCACGACGGCACGGCGATGAGATCACCCGCTCGGACATCGACCGGGCGACCGTCGAGCTCGAAGATTCCCTCGCCGTCGAAGACCTGCCACACCGACGAACCCAGGGCGCGCGACGAAGCCGTCGCCGTGCCGACCTCCAACCGATGCATCTCCATGCGCATGGTCACCAGCGCGTCGCCTCCGGTTGCCGGGTTCGTGAACCGGACCGCGGCGTGGCCGGGTCCGACGGCGCCGGCATGTCCGGTGGCATCGAGCTCGAGCTGGGCGTCGAGCGCTGCATCGGTGTGCTCCCAGCGGTACGCCATCAAGGGCGACGTCCGCGAGAGGGGTGTCCCGAGCGGACGAAGGCCGGCGTGTCCCCACAGTCGCTCGTTGCGCGAGCACGCTTGGCGTCGAGCGATCGGTGATCTCGTCCGGACCGAACTCGAAGAAGCCGGCGTCGAGCGTCGAGACCAGCGGGATGTCGAGACCGTCGAGCCACAGCATCGCCGCGTCCGCAGTGTTGTGGTGCTCGTGCCACCGCCAACCCGCGGTGAGCAGGAGGTCGCCGTGGCGCATCGCCACCGGATCACCGTCGACGACTGTCCACACGCCCTCGCCTTCGAGCACGAAACGAAACGCGCTCTGGGTGTGCCGGTGCGCGGGTGCGACCTCGTGCGGTCCGAGGTACTGGACCGCGGCCCACAACGTCGGCGTGGCGTAGGGCTCGCCGTCCATACCCGGGTTGGCGTACGCGATGGCACGGCGCTCGCCTCCCCTTCCGACGGGCACCAGTTCGCCCGCCCTCGCCACCAAGGGGCGGACGTCGGACCATCGCCACACGTGCGGCCGGGCGCCCGGCCTCGGTGCCATGGGCATGAGGTCGTCCCGAGCCGTCCACAATGGCATGAGGCCGGTCGACGCGAAGCCGGCGTACAGCTCTGCGAGCGCGACGTCGTGACGAGTCGTCGACACTTCGTCCAGTATGACCGACGGCTGATCGGGGGCGTGTTTCAGCGAACGGCGAACAGAGGCCACGACCCGGGGACACCCTTGAGCGTGTGATCGCCTCGGTCGTCGTAGTCGAGGTCCGCGCCGATCGTGAGGTCCCGAACGGTTCGCGACACGAGAACCTCGCCGTCAGCGGCAGCGCCCATCACTCTCGACGCGATGTGCACCGCGATCCCGCTCAGGTCGTCGCCGCGTAGCTCGACCTCTCCGGTGTGCACTCCGGACCGAGTCCGCAACCCAAGGGCGCCGACCCGCTCGGTCGTGTCAAGGGCGCACGCCACGGCTCGGCCGGGACTGTCGAAATGGGCGAGCATGCCGTCGCCCGTGTTCTTCACGAACCTGCCTCGGTGACGAGCAACCTCGTCGCGGCAGAGGTCCTCGTAGCGATCGAGGATCCGGCGCCAGTTCGCATCCCGTAGATCGATCGCGTGATCAGTGGACTCGACGATGTCGGTGAACAGCACCGTGGTCAGCACTCGGTCGACGGTCGTCACGACGGAACCTCGCTCGCCGGTCAAGAACATCTCGAGGAGGCGGATCGGCTCGTCGTAGTCCGACGGTCGCCAGCTCGCGTGGAAGTCGCCCTCGAGAATCATCTGTCGCGCGTTCGGGATGTGCGTCGCCAGGTAGGTCGCCTCTTCCAACGGCGAGACCGGATCGTCTCTGTTGTTGAGGACCAAGGTCGGCGCCTGGATCAGCGGCAGGAACGGCGTCAGGTCCGATTCGTAGCCGCGGCGCATGATCTCGACCGCGACCGCCGGCGTACAGCAGTAGCGCTCGAAACGAGCGAGTTGCGTCACGGCTTCCTCCGGGTCGGGGGGATGGTGGACGATGGTGTTGAGAACCAACCCGGTGGTCCAGAACTCGCGCACGAGCGTGAGCACCGTCTCGACCTCGGGGCTCGGTGGTCGCGACCCCGGGCAACCCGACAGGTACAGGGCGAGTGCTGACACTCGCTCCGGGTACGTCGCCGCGAACAGCGCGGCAAGGGGCGCGCCATTGGAAACGCCGACGAGCGCAGCACGCTGAAGACCGACCGCGTCCATCACGGCGCGGACATCTTCCATGCGGTCCTCGAGGGTGCCGGCACCGAGCGAACGGTCCGAAAGACCCGAGCCCCGCTTGTCGAAGACGACCAACCGAGAGAACTGCGCGAGCCGCTCGAGGCAGGTGCTCATGAAGACGTAGTCCCAGTTCAACTCGACGTGGGACATGAACCCTGGGACGACCACGAGATCGATCGGTCCGTCGCCCACCACCTGGTACGCGATGCTCAGATCGCCGATCGACGCGTACCTCGTCTGTGGTCGGTTGGCCACAACTGCATTCTGGCGTCAACCACCCCGGATATGCGGGGTGGTTGACGCCAGAACGGAGGCGGGGGGTGCGACCGGGGTCAGTCGAAGGGGAGTCGCCGGAACGCGGGCGGACGTTTCTCGACGAAGGACTGGACGCCTTCGGCGAAGTCCGGCCGCCCGAAGCTCTGGAGCATGAGTGCTTGCGCTTCGCGCTCGGCGGGACCGAGTCCCGCATGCAGTTGCTGGTACACCTGACGCTTCATCACCGCCAGCGACGTCGGCGAGCAGTGGGCGGCCAAGTCGACGATGTACGCACGCGCCGCGTCCACCACGCTCCCGTCAACCGCGCGATTCACGAGACCGACGCGCTCGCATTCGGCGCCGTCGACCTTGCGCGACGAGAACAGCAGGTCGAGCGCGACCCCTGTGCCGACGAGGCGCGGGAGCAACCAGCTCGAACCCCACTCGCCGACGAGACCGCGCTGCGAGAACGCGATGGTGAGCACCGCATCGTGTGCCATGAATCGCAAGTCGCAGGAGAGCGCGATCGGGACGGCCATGCCGGCGATCGGGCCGTTGATCGCTGCGATGATCGGCTTGGGAATCGACATCAGATACGTGTACGTGCCGCGCAGATCGTCGCCCCAGCTCGCGTCGCCCACCTCGCTCGCAGTCGGCGACTCGGTTGCACTGTTCGACTCGTCGCCGCCGCGCGAGATGCCGGACAGCATGTTCATGTCCGCGCCGGCGCAGAACCCGCGGCCGGCACCGGTCAGGACGATGCCCACGACGCGTGGATCGCGCTCGGCCTCCCCGAGCGCGTCCCGTAGTTCGTTTCCCATGCGTGTGGTGAACGCGTTCAGTGCCTGCGGGCGGTTGAGGGTGATCGTGGCGACCGGATCGTCCACCTCGTAGAGAACCTCTTCGTACGTCATGTCCTGAGCCTCCCAGGTTCGGTGCGTCGCGGGGCTCCCGGGCGTGTCATCGGGCACAAAACGTTGACGTATCGCAGTAGAACGTTTACGTTTCACAGTGAAACGAAAACGTTTCATAGCCGAACGACAGCGCGAAGCCGGCCTGGTCGGTTCCCCGCCGAAGGAGTCGGGCAATGCACACCACCTCTTCCCTTGACCGCGCGCGTCCGTTGCACGAGGACCCGCGCATCCATGGTCGTCGCTGGTTCCTGCTGGCGATGATGTGCCTCTCGCTCGTGCTCGTCGTGATGTCAGTGTCCGGGCTCGTCACAGCGATCCCGACGATGCAAGAAGAGCTCAACGCGTCCGCGTCGCAGATCCAATGGATACTCGACGCTTACGCGATCGTGTTCGCCGGCGCGTTGCTCAGCGCCGGCGCGCTCGGTGATCGCTTCGGCCGCAAGCGGGCGTTGCTCGCCGGCTTGGTCGTCTTCGGGTCCGGCGCGGTGTTGGCCGGTGTCGCGTCTGCCGCGGAACAGGTGATCGTCGGACGTGCGGTCATGGGCATCGGCGCCGCGTTCGTGATGCCCGCCACGCTGTCGATCATCACGACCATCTTCCCGCCCGAGGAGCGCGGGCGTGCCATTGCCGTGTGGGCGGGCTTCGCCGGGGCCGGCGGCGCGATCGGACCAATCGTCTCGGGCGCGCTTCTCGAACGCTACTGGTGGGGCTCGGCCATGCTCGTCAACCTGCCACTCGTGGTGCTCACGTTCGTCGCCATCTGGATGTTCGCACCGGAGTCGCGCGACGAGACCAAGACCCCGCTGGATCCCGTCGGCGCCGTGCTGTCGCTCGCAGGGTTGGGCGCACTGGTGTTCGCGATCATCCAGGGCGGCGACGAAGGCTGGATGACGACGCAGGTCCTCGCCGCGAGCGTGATCGCGGTCGTCACCCTCACGGCGTTCGTGCGCTGGGAACGCCGCAGCACGCATCCGATGCTTCCGTTGACGTTGTTCCGCGATCGACGAATCAGCATCGGCAGTGGCGTCATCATGATCGCGTTCTTCGTGATGTTCGGCTTCTTCTTCCTCGCAACGCAGTACCTTCAGTTCGCGCGGGGGTACTCACCGCTCGAAGCAGGCCTCGCGTTGTTGCCTCTGCCGATCACGTTCGTCGCGCTCTCTCCCCGGAGCGCCGTACTCGCCGCCCGCTACGGCGCTCCCCGGGTGATGGCACTCGGTCTCGTCACCGTCGCCGGCGGCTTCGTGCTCCTCAGCATGCTCACGCCCGACACGCCGTACGTCGTGCTCGCCGCCGCATTCGCGGTGCTCGGCGCGGGTATGGGAGTGACGGCGGCACCCGCTACGGGAGAGATCATGAGCGCAGTTCCGCTCTCCAAGGCCGGCGTCGGGTCGGCCGTGAACGACACGACGCGTGAGCTGGGCGGTGCTCTCGGCATCGCCATACTCGGCAGCATCGCGAACAGCGCCTACCGCGCCGGGATCGACTTGTCGGGCCTCGGCCTGGGCGCGGCGGCACGGAGCCAAGGCGAAGAGTCGATCGGCACAGCCGCTCGAGTGGCCGGCACCGTGCCAGGCGGCGGCGCCGTGCGCGCCCACGCCGCAGCCGCGTTCACGGATGCATTCAACGTGGCCAGCATGGTTTCCATCGCGATCGTCGTAGCGGCTGCAGTCGCCGTGCTCGTCGCCAGCCGCACGAAGCGAGAGGACACCGTCGACGACCTCGCCGACGAGACCCTGGGTCTCGACCTTGCGCTGGCCACCGCTGGCGCCGAACACACGCCAGAATGAGGGCATGGTGCAAACGGCCCGAGATCCGCGCATCGAGCGTTCGCGTCCGCGTGGATCCTCGAGGCCGCGCTCGAAGAGCTCGGTGAGGTCGGCTACGGCGCTCTGACAATCGAATCGGTCGCAGCCCGCGCGGGTGTGGGAAAGAGCACGATCTACCGTCACTGGCCCGGCAAGCTCGCACTCGTCGAGGACGCATTCCGCACGCTGAAGGCGCAGGCGCTCGTGCCGGAGTCAGGGTCGTTGCGCGAACGAGTCACAGAATTCCTGCAGCAGGTGGCGCGCCTGGTCGAGGAGTCGACGTATTCCGCGTGTATGCCGGCGCTCATCGAGGCCGCCGAGCGCGATCCTCAAGTGCGTGCGTTTCATTGTGAGTTCAGCGCCGAGCGACGCGCCGTGCTCGTCGACGTCCTCCGTGACGCGGTCGATGCCGGCGAGCTTCCGAGCGACGCGGACCCGGACCTGCTCGCTGATGCGCTGGTCGGGCCGATCGTCATGCGCCGGCTCATGTTCTTCGAGCCTTTCGATCCGGACATGGTGCCAGCGCTCGTCGATCAGATCCTTCCCGCCTGACGGAGATGTTCGGAGAACCAATCGCGAGCGAGCTCCGCGACCGTGTCCAGGGTTCCGGGTTCTTCGAAGAGATGTGACGCTCCCGGGACGACGGCGACCCGCGACTCGGCGCGCAGCTGTCGGGCGGCGCGCCAGTTGAGGGTCAGGACGCGGGAGTCGCGTCCGCCGACGACGAGCAACGTCGGCGCCGTCACCCGGCACAGCCGTTCGCCCGCGAGATCCGGCCGGCCCCCGTGCGACACCACTGCGCGCACGTCGAGATCGGACTCGGACGCGGCCCACAGAGCCGCGCCCGCGCCGGTGCTCGCACCGAAATAGCCGAAAGGCAAGTCACGCACGTCTGGTTGGTCGGTGACCCATCGAGTCGCGTCGGCCAACCGGCGGCCGAGGAGGTCGATGTCGAAGACGTTCGACCGCTCGGCCTGCTCGGCCGGCGTCAACAGGTCGAACAGGTACGTCGCGAACCCCGCGCCGTTCAGGAACTCAGCAACCCACCGGTTGCGGGGACTGTTGCGGCTGCTGCCGCTTCCGTGGGCGAAGACAACAACGCCCGACGCCTCCGTGGGGACCGTGAGCGTCCCCGAGAACAGCATGCTCTGAGCGTCCGCCCTTCCGATCGTGTGGGCAAGTGTCCAAAGTCCCGAACCATCCGTTCTCCGGGTCGCCGTGGTCGCTATAGCGACCACGGCGCACCAACATTCGCTCCGGTCAGGTGTCTTGTTGGCGGCGTTCGGCGAGGCGGGCGGCGAAAACGGCGGCTTCGGTGCGGCGGCTCATGCCCAGCTTCGCCAGCAGGTTCGACACGTAGTTCTTCACCGTCTTCTCGGCCAGGTACATCTCCTCGCCGATCTGTCGATTGGTGAGTCCGTCGGCGAGCAGGTCGAGGATCCGGCGCTCCTGTGGCGTGATGCCCTTCAAACGCTCGTCCTCGTCCGGGCCCTTGCGCAGGCGCTCGAGCACGCGCGCCGTCACCGTCGGGTCGAGCAGCGACTGGCCGGATCCGACGCGGCGCACCGCGTCGACGAGGTTCGATCCGGACACCTGCTTGAGCACATAGCCGGAGGCGCCTGCCATTATCGCTTCGAACAGCGCCTCGTCGTCCGCGTACGACGTCAACATGATGCAGGCCAGCTCGGGTCGGGCCGATCGCACGTCGCGACACACCTCCACGCCGCTGCCGTCGGGGAGGCGAACATCGAGCACGGCGACGTCCGGACTCGTCGCGGGGATGCGGTAGCGAGCCTCCTCGGCGGTCCCGGCCTCGCCGACGACTTCGAAGTCCTCCTCGGCCTCGAGCAGGTCACGCACACCGCGCCGGACGACCTCGTGGTCATCGAGCAGGAAAACCCGGATGCCCATCGCTTCCAGTCTGCCCTCGCATCAAGGGCGGCGGTGCCAGACGTTCAGAAAGGCTCGGTTCACGTCGGTCGTGCTCTCGACCTCGAAACCCCGGCGCTGCAGCTCCGTCGCCAGCCGGGCGCGGTATTGCTGGTAGACGGGCAAGTCAGGGCCCGAGTCGACGACGACAACACGATCGGCTGAGCCAACCACCCGGTCGAGTCGGGCGACCTCGAGTTTGGTGAGCAGCATGAACAGGTAGATGCGTCGGTCGTCGAACTTTGGGACGATTCCTACATCGCGGTGAGGCGCCGCCTGAAAGCGCACGGGCGCGCCGGAGTCGAGCGCGAACGACATCATGGCCCCCGGCGTCACCACCAGGGCGTCCCGAGGCCCGAGGCGTTCCATCGCCAAGCGGCTCGCCGCCGCGGCGCCGCCTTCGGGATACGGAGGCTGCGTCGCCAACCCGGTCAAGAGGACCAACCCCGCAACGACGAACGCCGACGTGTCGAAGGCACGCTTCCACGACGAGCCCCGCCGCGGATCTCCCCACGGGCTCGTTGGAGCACCACTGCGATCCCGAACGCCACGATCGGGGTCATCCACAGCACCATTCGGTAGCCAAACCGCGTCGGTCCGAAGGGCACTTGCTGCGCGACCGACCCGACGAAGGCGATGAGCACCATCGCGATCATGAAGCGGGCGGCGATACCTCGTGCACCACTGCGTGCGGCCGCGATCCCGAGACCGATGGCCGCCGCCAACAGGCACACGACCGTGAACCACGCGGGACCACCGGGGAACACCGCGGTGATCCGCGTCAAGTGATGGAACGTCTCGCGAACGAAGGTCGCCGGATTGAGCGTCGCCGGCACATACGCGTCGTAGCGGACGAAGAAGTCGGCCAGCGCCTGCTGGCTGTGCGTCCGGCTCTCCGCCTCGAGCACAACGAGGACACCGACGGCTTGTGCCGCGACTGCCCCGATCCGCCAACGGAGGTCGCCCCGCGGATGGAGGACGAGGATGATCGCGGCGGCGACGGAGGCCACCATCGCGAACGAGCTGAAGCCGGCCAGCAGCGTCGCACCCACGAACCAACCGGCCGCCGTCGAAAGACGCCACGATCGTCGAGCGAGCCACGGCAGGACCGACGCCACGAGCAACACGACGATGACGTCGGACGTGTAGACCTTGACCCGCCCCGAATACACGATGTGGGCGGTGCACACAGCCAACGCCGCGCCCAGCAAGGCTGCGATCGAGCGCGCCACGCCGAATCTCCGCAGCACCAGATACAGCGCGGGCGGTCCGATCGCGCCTGCGATCAGAGCAGGTGTGATCACACTGACCGTGCCGTCACCGAAGATGCGGGTCCACACCATCAGCTCGAGGCCGAAGCCGGGCTGTGGCTGTCCGACCGTGATGAACTGGGAGAACGAGCCCTTGATCGCGCCGAACGCTTGCCACCCGTCGTCGTAGAAGAACCCGTCGGCCGGGAAGTGAGCCCGGTAGAGGAACGCCGTCAGTCCGAGGACGACAGCGACCAAGGCGTCCGGCCACCACTGCGGGCGCGCCACCGCGACATCGGTTTGTGCCAGCGCGTGCGACTCCGCCACTTTCACCATCGTTGCGACACGAGTATACGGAGGGGCCCCGATGGGACTTTCGGCACTCCCATCCGGTCGCCTTCCGGCGGAAGATGTGCAGAGAGCACGAAGGAGGCCGGCGATGCGGATGGTCAGCAAGCACAGCGGGATCGAGGTCCTCGATTCGGACGAGTGTCGTCGGCTGCTGCTGGAGGACGAGATCGGCAGGGTGGCGGTGGTGATCGGCGCGACGCCGATGATCCTTCCCGTCAACTACACCCTCGACGGCGAGGACATCGTGATACGCACGATGCCGGGCTCCAGACTCGACGTCGGCCAGGGTCACGCGGCGTTCGAGGTCGACAGCTTCGACCGTGAGACCCAGTCGGGATGGAGCGTGCTCGTCACCGGACACCTCGAGGAGGTGAGCTGGTACAACACCAAGGACATGGAGCGAGTGCAGTCGCTGCCGGTCCAGCCATGGGCGAAGGGTGAGCGCAACCTGTGGCTGCGACTCCGGCCCGGTTTCATCACGGGTCGCGTCATACGCCCTGAGTCACCTGCGCATGCCTGAGGTCGTCGCCGGCACACATGGTCCGCAGGTCGCGCCGTCAGCGACCGCGTTCGACGCGCTGCTGACGGACGGCCGCGTGGTGCAGGTGCGCCCGATCGAGCCGACCGACGCGGAGCGCCTCGTGCGGTTCCACGAGTCGTTGTCTGCGGAGACCACCCGCCTCCGATTCTTCGCCGTGCGGCCGCATCTGAGCGACGCCGATGTGGAGCGCTTCACGACAGTCGACCACCACGACCGCGAGGCGCTCGTGGGATTGGTCGACGACGAGCTGATCGGGGTGGCGCGCTACGACCGACTTCCTGGCACGCACGACGCTGAAGTCGCGTTCGTCGTGACGGACGCGTGGCAGGGCAGCGGTGTCGGGTCACTGCTCCTGGAGCATCTTGCGGCGCGCGCCCGAGCCGAAGGCTTCACGAAGTTCGTCGCGGAGACCCTCACCGAGAACCGGAGGATGCAGCGCGTGTTCGTGGACTCGGGTCTCGAGGCCGTACACACGTGGGACCGCGGCGTCGAGCACCTCGCGATGCCACTTGACGTGTCGACCGCACTCGACGACCGGATCTGGACCCGCGAGCACGTCTCCGAGGCGCGGTCGATCGAGCGGCTGCTGCGACCGGGGTCGATCGCCGTCATCGGCGCCAGCAGCAGGAGCGGGACCGTCGGTCACGAGATCGTCCGGAGCCTGGTCGAGGCCCGCTTCAGCGGACCGGTCTATCCCGTCAACTCGAAGGGCGACGCCGTCGAAGGACTGCCCGGGTACTCGTCCGTCGATGCGCTTCCCGGAGCGATCGATCTCGGCATCGTTGCGATCGCCGCCGACAAAGTCGCCACGCTCGTCCCTGACTGCGCTGCCAAAGGAGCGCGCGGACTGGTGGTGATCAGCGGGGGCTTCGCCGAGGTCGGTGGAGAGGGCGCGCAGCGACAACGCGACCTCACGAGCGAAGCGCGCCGCCACGGCATGCGGGTCATCGGGCCCAACTGTGTGGGCATCGTCAACACCGACCCGGGCGTACGTCTCGATGCAACATTCGGCGCGGCGACCGCGCTTCCCGGTCCCGTGGCACTCGCGTCGCAGTCCGGTGCTGTCGGTATCGCCGTCCTCAACGCCGCCACACGCGCCGGCATGGGCATGTCGACCTTCGTGTCGCTCGGCAACAAGGCCGACGTGAGCAGCAACGACCTCCTGCAGTACTGGGAGGACGACGAGCACACCACTGTCGTTCTCCTCTACCTCGAGTCGTTCGGCAACCCGACCAAGTTCGCTCGTCTCGCACGCCGGATCGGCCGCGTCAAACCGATCGTCGCGGTCAAGAGCGGCCGTACCGTGGCCGGTCGGCGCGCGGCGAGTTCGCACACTGCGGCCATGGCTGCCGACGACGATGCGGTCGACGCGTTGCTCTACCACTGCGGCGTCGTCCGTGTCAGCACCATCGACGAGCTCTTGGACGCGGCGCTGGTGCTGGCACACCAACCGCTGCCGTCCGGTCCCCGCGTTGCCATCGTCGGCAACTCGGGCGGGCCAGGGATCATGGCCGCCGATGCGAGCGTGAGCGCGGACCTGTCGCTCGCACAGGTCTCGGACGACGGTCAGCGCCGGCTGCGGTCGCAGTTGCCCCCCGCCGCGTCCACGTCGAATCCGGTCGATCTGTTGGGTGACGCATCACCATCGACGTACCGCGACGCGATCGCCACTGTCGCCGAGGATGCGGATGTGGACGCGCTCGTCGCCATCCACGCGCCGACGCTGGTCGCCGACCCTGACGCGGTCGCCGCCGCAATCGCGACGGCGCACACGAACGGCAAGCCGCTCGTCGCCGTCATCATCGGGCGCGACCGCGGGCTGCTCGCCGGTGGCGACGAGGCACGCGTCCCGGTCTTCGGCTCCGTCGAGCCGGCGATCGCCGCGTTGGGTCACGCCGTGACGTACGCGGCGTGGCGCGCTCGCCCCGCGGAGCCCGAGCCGAGCCGTGGCGACGTCGACCTGGATGCTGCGCGCGCTCTCGTCGATGGTGTGCTGGCCGATGATCCGGCGGGCCGATGGCTCACACCGGGCGAGATCGGCGCACTCCTCGGCTCACACCGCATCCCACCTCTCGATGGGACCATCGTCCATGACGAGGACGCCGCACGCGCGGCGGCGCGCCGGGCGGGCTATCCCGTGGCCCTCAAGGCCGACGGAGGTGACCTCGTCCACAAATCGGACGTGGGGGGTGTGGCGCTCGGGTTGCGCTCGGCGAAAGCCGTGACGAAGGCCTGGCACGATATGACGTCGGCGATCGGCCCGAAGATGACAGGCGCGCTGGTCCAGCCCATGGCTCGGCCTGGTGTCGAGCTCATTGCCGGCGTCGTCCGGGACGACTCGTTCGGTCCCCTCATCGTGTTCGGCATGGGCGGTGTGACGGCAGAGCTGCTCCGTGATCGGGGCGTCCGGGTTGCGCCGCTCTCGGAGCTCGACGCCCGTGAGCTCGTGCAGTCGCTGCGAGGCGCACCCCTGCTCACCGGCTATCGCGGCGCGCAGCCCGTCGACGTGGCTTCAGTCGTGGATCTCCTGGTCCGGCTCGGACTGCTCGCCCGGGACGTGCCGCAGATCCGTGAGCTCGACTTGAATCCGGTCATCGCGAGCGAAGACGGCGTGGTCGCCGTCGATGCTCGGGTGCGCGTCGCTCCCGTGACGGTCGGGCCGTTCGGCACCGGCGCGTCCCGGCGGTTGGCGCCCCCGCGGCCGGTGTGACACGGAGGGCTACCAAGTAGTGGCTTGCAACCGGTTGATGCGTCGACCAGAGAGCAGCTCGACGGGCAGGCGGATGTAGTGATCAGGATTCGACAGTGCCCACGGGCTCAGTGGCAGCCGGCGCGCCCGCTCCTGTTGCCGGGGGTCGGTGATCTCCTCGAGGCGTCCCGTGGCGAGGACGCTCCACCCGCTGTGCGTCCAAGTGTCGTAACCGTCGACCTCGATGCACGCAACGACGCCGGCCTGCGCAGCGTCGAGCTTGAGTCCCGGCGCCGATGCGAAGACGATCGTCCGGTCGACGAGCGTGTAGTTCACGGGGAGAACGACCGGTAGCGCGCTCGCGCTCCATCCGAGGCGACCGACGGGCTCGCGGCCGAGCAGTTGCAGACACTCGGCTTCGTCGAGGACTTCGCAAATGGCGTTTTGGGCCATGGCGGTCACGTCGGAACAGGCGCCGGTGATCGGCGGACGCAGACATCCACCTGCGGGGTCCAGTGGTCCCGCGTTCGAATCGCACCGGCGACTCCTACGGCGAGGGAGCCATCGACCTCCCCGGCGTCGCTCGGCAGCACGATGACAGCTTCGAGGCGCCCGCCGCGGCGCGTCACGATCACGTCTGCGGCATCTGCGACATCGGGATCGTGCGACAGCAGTTGGCGGACCTTCGCGCGGGCAACGTCCGAGAGGCTTTCGATCGGTGCGCTCGCTGCATGCTCGCACGCCTCGATGACGGAGTCCCGGCCCGCAATCGCCGTTGTCCACCTGGCGAACGGATTGAGCACTGATGCTCCGGCGACGACGATGGGGATATGGCGGCGAGCGGCGCAACTCACACCGTCCTCGAACGGTGTCGGTCGAGGATATGGATGGGCGCGGTAGTCGAGCACGAGATCGACACCGGGCGCGACGTCGAGTGGACAACTGCTGTCTTCGCACAGCGCATTGCACGGAAACGCCGGTAGTCCATGCTCGTGACACCGGACAACGTCGTGTCCCGCATCTCGAAGCTCGGCGATGGCGTCGTCGGCGCGGTGCGGATCGGTTTCCGCGACGAGTACGAGCATGTGCTCTCCCTCCTCAGGCCATTGCTCGACGACGTCGAGCGATTTGACGGCCAGTGATCTTCGCCGGCGACAGCCGGACAACGTTTGCCTTCTCACCTGCAGCCCACGGCTTGAGTGGGAGCGTGCGAACCTTGGCGATGTCCTGCGGACGGCCGAGCCACCGCGCCTGCCCGACCACGAGCACGCTCCAGCCGATCTCCCGGTCCTCGTCGAACCCGTCGATCTCGAATGCGATGGTCGGTGCCGTCGCGGCGGCGTGCAGCTTCGTGCCGGGATCCGTGCGGAAGAAGATGTCACCGCGCTCGTCGATGGCGTAGTTGACGGGGAAGATCTCCGGATGGTCCTCGACCAGCACGGCGACGCGACCGACGGTCTCACCTCGCAGGTGCCGTTCGCACGCGATGGACGAGAGGATCTGGAGCTTCGTTCTGCCTTCGACCAGTGTCATCGTTCCTCCGTCCGTGAGTTCTGGCATCACGGTCGCATCTGGCGACGCTGCGGCCCTAGGGCTGCGAGTCCCGATAGTGAAGGACCTTGGTCCCGAACGGGACGCATCGTCGTTTCGATCGCTTGGGCGTCGTGTCATCCGGACGATGACGGGACGCGCAGCTGGGGGCTGCGCCCCCTCGGCGCCTTCGGGGCCTGCCCCATCGCCGCCCGGCTCGCTGGCGCTCGCTCGGTCGGCCTCTGCTCGGTCCCGCAACTTGCCGAAGCGCCATGCGTCCCGGCGACCGAGCAGAGCCAAACGTCGACCTACGCTGCCCCGGTGAACGGGCTCGCGGGACCAGAGCAGCTTCGTCGCCTCCTCGAAGCTGTGGTCTCGATCGGATCCGAGCTCGAAGTCTCGGAAGCGCTTCGCCGGATCGTCCAGGTCGCGACCGAGCTCGTCGACGCCCGGTACGGAGCGCTGGGAGTGCTCGACGAGACCGGCACCCGGCTCGCGGAGTTCATCACCGTCGGCATCAGCGACCAGCAGCGAGATGCAATAGGAGACCTGCCGCAGGGTCACGGCGTGCTCGGTGTCCTCATCATCGACCCGAAGCCGCTCCGGGTGGCGGACGTGCGGACGCATCCCGACAGCTATGGCTTTCCGCCTCACCATCCGGCGATGCGCTCGTTTCTGGGCACGCCCATCCTCGTGCGCGGTGAGGTGTTCGGGAACCTGTACCTCTGCGACAAGAAGGGCGGGGACGCGTTCACCGAGATCGACGAGGAGCTGGTGACCGCGCTTGCATCCGCTGCAGGCATCACGATCGAGAAACGCGCGACTTCACGCTCGCGTGGCGGAACTGGCGTTGTTCGAGGATCGAGAACGGATCGCACGCGACCTCCACGACACGGTCATCCAGCGCCTGTTCGCGACGGGCCTGACGCTCCAGGCGACCGTCCGCCTGGTGGACCGGCCCGAGGTGGTCGAGCGGCTACAGAGCCTGGTCGACGACCTCGACGTGACCGTCCGGCACATCCGGTCGGTGATCTTCGAGCTTCAGACTGCGCGCCTACCCGGCAACTCGACTCGCGAAGCGGTGCTGGTGCTGTGTGCAGAGTCGGCTCGGTCCCTCGGCTTCGAACCTGTCGTCCAGTTCGAAGGACCGATCGACAGCTCGTTGGACGAGCGCCTCACCGAGCATGTTCTGGCCGTGCTGCAAGAGCTGTTGAGCAACGTCGCGCGCCATGCGCACGCATCGACGGCAACGGTGTCGCTCGCGGTCGCGGACCGCGAGCTCACAGTCTCGGTCGTCGACGACGGACAAGGGATGTCAGAAGGCGTCACAGGTGGAAGAGGAATGGACAACCTTCGAGTGCGGGCAAGCAGCGTAGGCGGTGAAGTGGAGTGGCGACCCGGATCCGACGCCGGCACACTCGCTCGCTGGCGCGCTCCCTTGAAGTAATGGGCCGACCACCACGGATGCGATCCCGGATTCGTGGAGCAGCGTGTCTCGAACGAGATCCGGCATCGCACCTGGCAGCACCTGCAAGGCGGCGACCGAGCTCTACATCGTCGACGGCGGAGGGCACACCTGGCCGGGCAAGCCGGAGCCGCGGTTCGAAGCACAGTTCGGCCACGCGACCACAGACATCGACGCGACAGCGCTCATGTTCGCTTTCTTCTTCGGCCATTGGAGCGGCATGCGCCGCTCGGTCAGGTGAGGTAGTAGCCCGATGCGAACAGTGCGGTCCCGGCGATGAGCATGCCCGCCATCATCGCCGGAACGAACCGTGCGGCCAAGCGGCGCCGTTCCAAGGTCACACCGACGAGCGCGAACACCGGAAACGCTGGCAGCAGGTAACGGCCGACCCCCATGAAGTCCGACGTGTTGATCGCAGGGATGACGGCAGTCGCGAGGACATAGATCCCGTACCCTCGTCCGAATCGTCTAGCGACCGCGGGAGCCGCAGCGATGAAGGCGAGGCACAAAGCAGCCTGCACGACGAGCGGCATCCAGTCCGACGGCGGCGAGCGACGGATGTGATCGAAGAACGACAACTTGAACCAGGTGTGCGGCCCTGGTGCTTGGTTCCAGCCTCGTGCGCCTTCCGTTTCGATGAACGCGAACGCGTTGCCGAACCGTATGGCCAACCAGGTGCACCAGATCGCGAGCCCCGCGACGGAGAGCAGAACCCCGGCGTCGGAACAGCACCTCGACCGCACTGTCTTTCCGCCGAGAAGCCCTCGTCGATCGAGCGCGACCGCGACGAGGCCGATGACAAGGACGACTCCGGTCGGCCGTGTCGCCGTGGCCAGCGCGCCGACCAGCCCAGCGAGCAGAGGACGATCGGCCTCGAGCGCCAAGAACGCTGACAGGACGAGCGCGAGGAACAATGCGTCGGAGTAGGCGGTCCCGTACAAGAACCACGCGTACGGGTAGAACGCCAGCGCGCTGACCGCGAGAAGCGCCGCACCCGGACCGAGTCTCGCCCTGCACCACCGATGGAAGAGCAACAGCGTGGCGAGCCCGCACACGGTCGTCACGAGCATCGCAATGACGGGAACCCCTCCTGGCAGCGTGGCCGCCAGGGCTCGAACGAGAAGCGGGTACAACGGGAAGAAGGCCACGGCGGACATGTGCCCCGGTCGGTACGTGTAGCCGTGCTCGGCGATGGCGACGTACCACCACGCATCCCACTGCAACCAGTTGCCGAACACCCCGTCCATTGCCATTCGAGGCCGCGCCGGCGCATGGGCCGGCGGCACGAAGGACGGCGCTGCGGCGACCACCGCGCTCGAGCACGATGAGCGTTACGACGTAACGCCGCACGATGTTGCGAATGGCGCTCGGGTGCTCGACAGCGGCGCCGATCGGCACCATGACGGGGGGCGCGGTCATCGCATGTTGCCGGTGTGACCGACGGAGTCACGGTCCGGGCGGGGCCACACCATCAGGCCGTGAGGTCCATGCCTCGCGTCGCCCGTCGCAACACGCTGGGCCTTCCACCGCTCAGCCGACAGCGCCGGAGTCGGATTCACCCTGATGTCGTCGTCCTCGATCACCAGGAGCCGAGCGAGCACGGTCGAAGGGTAGGCAACAACCGCCGCGGCAGGGCTCGCGTGCCCGCTCGAACCGTCGTTTGCCCTGCGCGGACCGGGACTGAAGGCGTCGTGAACCAGCGAGTCTCCGTCGCTGACTTCAGGCGAACGTGAGTGGCAATCGGGTCGGACCTCGAAACACCATCGATGTGACGGGTTCCGCGTCACCGGCGAGCTCGATGCGGTCGACACGCTGGACCAGCTCTTCCAGCGCAACGCGGGCCTCGAGCCGGGCGAGCGCGGCGCCCAGGCAGAAGTGCGGACCGTGGCCGAATGCGAGGTGCTCCGACGCCTCGCGCGATGGGTCGAAGGTGTCAGCTCGGTCGAACACCGCGGCGTCGCGGTTCGCCGATCCGAGAACGGCAAGGACCGTTGCACCTCGGGGAATCGTCGTCTCTGCGATCGTCACCTCTACCGTTGCGGTGCGGAACATCAGTTGCGTGGGTGTCTCGTAGCGCAACGTCTCCTCGACGAAGGCCGCAACCCGCGATGCGTCGTCCTTCAAAGCGCGCAGCAGGGCTGGGTCCTTCGCGAGCAGGTGAACTGCGCTGCCGATCAGATACGCCGTTGTGATGCTTCCCGCGACCAGGAGGGTGAACACGAAAACCTGCAGTTCGTCGCGCGTGAGTGCGCCGCCACCTGCCTCGGCTTCGAGCAACACAGAGACGACATCGTCGCCACCACGACCGGCTCGAGCTGCGATCTGCTCGTCGAGCCAGTCACCCATCTGAGCCCCTGCGTGTGCGACCTCAGCCTGTTCGGCGGAGTCGAGAGGCTCGAAAACTCCTCGCACCATGTGCTCGGACCAGCGCCTGAAATCGTCGTGCTGGCGGCTGTCAACTCCGAGCAACTCTGCGATCACGATGGTGGGGAAGGGCACGGACAACCGTGACTGCAGGTCGCCACCGCGGCGCGCCGCAAGCGTTTCCACGAAGCCACGCGCCATCGCGCGCATCTCCGTCTCGATACCCGAGAGACGCCTCGGCGTGAACGCACGATTCACGATGAGGCGCAATCGCCGGTGTTCGTCGCCGTCGTGGCCGATGATCGAGATGGCTGCGGATGCAGAATCGCCATGATCGAGCAGTTCCGCATCTGCCGCGAACTCGGTCGGACGCGACACCAGCACGGCCATCGCTTCGTTGGAGAACGTGTGATGGTCATGGAGAACACGGCGAACGTCTGCGTACCGGCTCACTGCATACGCATTCATCGAATTGACGAAGTACACGGGCGCGTGCGTTCGAAGAGCTGCGTAGCAGGGATACGGATCCGCCTGGATCTCAGGGCCGAGAGGCTCGTATTCGACAGCGCGGGTGTCACTCATGTTCGACTCCCTCTTGTGGAACGAGATGGACGCGAGAGCTCGACGGGCCGGAGAAACACCTCCGCTGCGTCGTGCAGGCGAAGGCTCAACGGCTGCGCCGGGTCCTGATACAGCCAGTTGGTGATGGTGCCGTTGGTGAGTGAGTGGAACGCCGATGCGAGTGTCTCGGCGGACAACGAGTCGTCCAACTCGCCCCTCATTTGTCCGCGTTCCATCAACCGGACGAGCCGCGTCGACGCGGCCAGACCGGCCAGATGCGCGATCTCACCCGAGTCCAGGCCGAGTTGGATGCGCGCAATCTCTCGGAACACGCCTCGGTGGAGGAGCCGCTGCGACTCGATGCCTTTCGCCATCTGGTCGCAGAGTCGTCGGATGAGCATCGGCGCGGAAGTCGCCTCATCGGCGAGCGCGTCGTCGAGCATCGCGACCCAGAAGTCGAGCACCGTCTCGGTGATCGCCTCGACCAGAGCGTGCTTCGACCCGAAGTAGTTGAAGACCGAGGCGCGCGCCACGCCTGCGTGCGCTGCGATCTCCGCCATCGTGACGTCGTCGCTCCCTCGCTCGGCAAAGAGCACCGCGGCGGCGTCGACGACGCGCTGCCGCTGGCTGTCACGGTCACGAGCCGAGGTTGCCACTTGGACTCGAGTCTAAGCACGAGTTGGACTCAAGTCCAAATTGTCGCCGTGGATGAGCCGTGAGCGAGTGTTGGCGCGATTGTGGGGCGATTGCCCCACGATCGACCCGGAGTTCGGTGGGGAGTCGTTGGTCGGGGAGGAGCTTGGCTCGGATGTCAGCGCGTGTCGCCACACTTGTGTCGGTCAACGTCGGGATGCCAAGAGAGGTCAGCTGGCAGGGGCGGACCGTCTTCACGGGGATCTGGAAGGAACCAGTGCAAGGTTCGCGTCTGGTCCGACGGTTGAACGTCGACGGCGACGGCCAGGGCGATCTCGCGGGCCACGGCGGCGAGCAGCGCGCCGTGTACGTGTATCAGCTCGACTCGTACCGTTATTGGCGCGAGCAGCTCCACCGGGACGACTTCGTCTTCGGCCAGTTCGGTGAGAACTTCACGGTCGACGGGCTCGCCGACGACGAGGTGTGCGTCGGCGACCGTTACCGCATCGGCTCGGCGTTGTTCGAGGTCACGCAACCGCGGGTGACGTGCTACCGGGTCGGTGTTCGCATGAACGAGCCTCGCATGGCGGCGCTGCTCACCGGTCACGGTCGCCCCGGCTTCTACTTCCGGGTCCTCGAAGAAGGTGCGGTGCAGGCCGGCGACGACATCGTCAAGGTCGCGACCGGGCGTGAGCGGATGACGGTTGCGTCCATCAACGCACTGCTCTACGTGGACCGTCGCCCCGACCCCTCGCTGCTCGCGCGAGCGCTGAGGATGCCGGCGCTCAGCCCGGGCTGGCAGGCCTCGTTGCGCGCGCTGCTCGAGCAGCAACGCCGCGGCGCTCCAGGCGGGGGGAACGCAGGGTTGGTCACGTTGAGTGAGCCACCAGCGTGGCCCGGCTTCCGAACCCTGCGGGTGGTCACGAAGCGCTCGGAGAGCGCCACCGTGCTGTCACTCGAGCTCGAAGCCGACGACGGCGCACCGCTGGCGCACCGCGCGCCCGGGCCAGTTCGTCACGCTCAAGCTCGAACCGGGACGCGGTGCGCCTCCCTTGGTGCGCAGCTACTCGTTGTCGGGTCCGTCGGGCAGCGAGCGTTACCGGATCACGGTCAAGGTCGAACCACACGGAGCGGCCGGCCGATACCTGCGCGCCACGGTCGACGTCGGCGACCGCATCAAGGTCGCGGCGCCGCGCGGACAGTTCACGCTCGAGGAGGGTGCACTGCCCGTGGTGCTGGTGAGTGCCGGCGTCGGCGTGACACCCGTGCTCGCCATGCTGCACGCGCTCCATGACAGCCGATCGACGCGTGACATCTGGTGGCTGCATGGCACCCGCAACGGGGCCGAGCATGCTTTCGCCCAGGAGACACGGTCGCTGCTCGCAGCACTGCCAAACGCGCAAAGCCGCGTGTGGTACAGCCGACCCGAACCCGACGATCACATCTGGACCGACTACGACGAGCTCGGACACATCACAGCCGAGGGGATCGCTGCAACTGGAGCGTCGACCGACAGCGAGTTCTACCTGTGCGGACCGACCCCATTCATGATCGCGATCCGTACCGGCCTCGACATGCTCGGCGTGCCGACCGCGCGCGTGCACACGGAGGCGTTTGGCGCAGAGGCTCCGATCACGCCCGGAATCCTGCCCCACGATGACCGGCCACCGCACCCGCCCGAAGGGATCGGCGGCACAGGCCCCCTCGTGTCGTTCGTGCGGACCGGCTTGAACGTCCACTGGGACAACGCGTTCGCCACCATCCTCGAGCTCGCCGAAGCATGCGACGTACCAGTTCGTTGGTCGTGCCGCACCGGTGTGTGCCATACGTGCGAAACCGCGCTCGTCGACGGCACAGTTGCGTACGCCCCGGAACCCCTCGAACCTCCGGCGGCCGGCAACCTCTTGGTGTGCTGCTCCCAGCCTGGTAGCAACCTCGCCGTCGACCTCTGATTGACCTCGGTCCCCGTGGAACGACTTGTGGACCACCGTCGGTCCGCTCACCCTTCGGAGGGTGTCATGGGGCGTCGACCGTGACTGGACCATCGGGACCGGCAGTAGTGCGCCCGATGGTGTCCGAGGACGTCGACTTCATCCGCGAAGTCGCGGTGCGGGCAAGCGACCGATTCCGGTCGATCGCCGAGCCCCGCATCGCGCGATGTGCGGACGATGCGCCGTTCACGTCCGACGAGTTGGCGTTGTTCATCGACGCAGGGCGGGCGTGGATCGTCGTCGAGGGCGCCACCACTGCGGGTTTTGTGGTTGTTCATGTCATCGACGGAAACGCGCACGTCGAAGAGATCGCCGTGATGCCCGAGTACGGCGGACGCGGATATGGCGCCGCTCTGCTCGCCGAAGTCGAGCGGTGGGCCGCTGCCAACGGTCTCCAGGGGATGACATTGACGACCTTCAGGGACGTCCCATGGAACAAGCCCTGGTACGAGCGACTCGGGTTTCGCGTACTCGACGACGATGAGCTGACTCCTCAACTGCGGGCCGTGCGCGATGCCGAGGACGCCCATGGCCTGCCGACCGAGTTGCGGGTCGTCATGGGCCGCGTGGTGCGGCCGAGATAGGCGACGCGTCCGACCTCGCCCACGAGCCGTCCAGCTCAGCTCACCTGCGGAGTCGTCGGCGGACCCGTCTCGTCAGGCGGCAGCGCACCGCCCGGATAGGAGGCCATCCGATACACGAGCAAGCACCTCACCGGCGGTCGCTGCGAACACCTCGCGATCGATGTCGCGTGCAACCGCAACGGTGAACGAGTCGCACACCCGCGCTCCCTGCATGCGCAACGTCAACTCGACGGACTCGCGGGCGCGCCCTCCGCGTTGCGCGCTGGGAGCCGCGCTGAGGACGACCGCCAGCTTGTCGTACAGCTCACCTGAGCCGACAAGCCAATCGAGTGCATTCTTGAGAACACCGGGCATCCCTCCCGCATACTCGGGCGTCGCAATGAGGACAGCATCGGCACCGCTGACTGCGGCTCGCCACGCCGCGACCGCCGGAGGCGCGGGCTGATCGCGATCGGGACTGAAATTGGGAATGTCGTCCAACGACTCGTACAACACCACGTCAGCGGGTCGCGTCGCAGCCTGTCGGACGAGTTGCAGCAGAGAGGTGTTCGATGATGAGCCGCTCAGGCTGCCGGATACAGCGAGGATCTTCACGTACGAGCCCAACCACGCGGGTTCGCATGTCCTTCCCGAAGGTGCAGATTCGTTTGCGGTGGCGGCCAACGTGGCTCGAAGCCGAGCGACTCGTAGAGTCGCTGCCCTGTTCACGGCCTTCGCGCTTCAACCCGATCCGGCGCGGCGCGTGGCTGATGCTGCTTCCGCGGCGAATTCCGCCGTGCAGCCATCGCACGCGCGGCGCGTCTACGCCCCGGTTTGAGTTGGTCGAGGTCGGCATGATCGACCTCGATGTTGAGTCCGAGTTGCCGTTGCAAGGCCAACGCACCCTGGTGCTGATCGCGGTCGACGAACGAGATGACGGTGCCCGCGCGCCCTGCTCGACCGGTGCGGCCGGATCGGTGGATGTAATCCTTGTGACTGGCGGGCGGGTCGTAGTGCACGACCAAGGCAACCTCGTCGATGTGGATCCCTCGCGCGCGACGTCGGTCGCAACCAGCGCGTCGACCTCGCCGTCCGCGAACGTCGCGAGGGCGCGGCTGCGTTGCGATTGGGAACGATCGCCGTGGATGGCGGTGGCGGCAACGCCGAGGCGCAGCAGCCGCTTGGTGACGCGGTCCGCCCCGTGCTTGGTGCGACAGAACACGATCGCCGGGCTGTGAGTGCGGAGCACATCGGCCAGCAGGCTGACACGGTCGCCGCCCTCGGTCTTCCAGAAGACATGACGATTGCTGTGAGCGATATCCTTGGTCTGCAAGTCGTGGCGAACCGGGTCGCGCTGGTAGCGGCGCACGAACACGTCGACATCGCCGTCGAGCGTCGCCGAGAACAACAGCGTCTGTCGCTCCGGTCGCACCTGGTCGAGCAGCCGGCGCACCTCGGGCAGGAAGCCCATGTCGGCCATGCGATCGGCTTCGTCGATCACGACTGCTTCCACGGCGTCGAGCACCACGTGGTTCCTACGGACCAAGTCGCCGAGCCGGCCAGGACATGCGACGATGATGTCGACGCCGCGGCGGAGCCGGTCGAGCTGGGGGCCGATGGCGACCCCGCCGTACGCCGCCAGCACAGCGGTCCCGCGGAGCCGGCGATCATTCGCAGCTCGCGCGTGACCTGCGCGGCCAACTCTCGGGTGGGTACGAGCACCAGACCGTGCGGTCTTCGTGGCGTCCCGGCGGTCACCCGAGCGACGAGCGGGATACCGAAGGCGATGGTCTTGCCGGATCCAGTAGGTGCGCGAGCACAGATGTCACGGCCCCGCAGAGCGTCCGGGACCGTGGCTGTTTGGATGGGAAACGGCTTCGTGATACCCCGGACGGTGAGCCGGCTGATCATGTCAGCGGGCGCGCCCAGCGACGCGAAGGTGGATGACAACAGGAACTCCTCGAGAGCTCGCTCGCGCGACGACGGATGGCATCCGTGTCGACAGGAACGGTTGGGTCAGCTGATCATGACCGGCCGCGCGGTTGCGCGAACGGCGCGGTCAGCAACAGTTGGAACGTGGCGTCGGACGGCTGGCTCGGCTCGTTCAATCGCCGCAAGTAGTCCTTCAACGCGGCGCGCGCCGGTGTTACCTGAGGTCCCGACAGTTGCGACGACTCGCGGAACGCGGTCTTCGCCGCAGCAACGCGACTCTTGCGCTCAGCACGCTCTTCCGCGCTGTGGCCGGCACGATCCGGGCTCACGTCGCCGACAGTCGCCGGCGCCGCTTGCGAAGCGAGGCGAGCTTGCGATCTCGCTCGGTCGGATCGGCGTTTGCGCGGGCACGTCGTTCGAGTTCGTCGAGCCGCTCGTTCTCCTCGCCACGCAGCTTCTTCTGCTCGGGGAGCGACTTCTTTGACAGCGCATCCACGTACAGGCTGAACGCTTCGACGCTGCGCTCGATACCCACCAGTTTGGCGATGGACGCGAACGACTTGCCTTCGGACCGCAACGCGATCACCCGATCACCAATTGGCCGCGCGTCGACGGACGGCGCCGGTTTGGACGGAGCAACCGCTTTCTTGGTCAAACGGGACGGACCCTGGCCGCCTTTGGACCCTTCTGCCCAGCCTCGACCGAGAACTCCACACGTCTGACCTTCGGTCAGCTCCCGGTAGCCCTGCACGTCGATGTCGGACTGGTGAACGAACACATCGCTGGACCCGTCCTCGGGCGCGATGAACCCGAAACCTTTGGTCGGGTTGAACCACTTGACCGTACCTACAGCCATCGTTGCTGATCTCCTCTGCAGATTGAACACGTGCAATCGGAGAAATCACCAACCGGTCGCCATGTCACGGCCACTCGGCCGTCCGCAAAGACTACCGCGTCGAAGGGCAGAAGCCTCAACGGCCACGCTGGGTAACGATCCCGCGGCACCATCGTCGGCAGGGCCGGACGCGCTCGCCCCACTCGCCGGACGCGAGGCGACGAGCTTCTTCTGCTTCCCGTAGAGCCTGCTCTGGCCACGCGGCCAGATCCGCAGCATGCTTCGGTCCACCTGCTGTACGAGCTCGTGCGTCGTCCACGACTTGACCGCGAGGAGACCGAAGATCGTGTACGAGACGTCGTGGTCATCACTGGCGCGCTTGACAGTTTCCTCCCTTTGGGAGAAGGCTAGTCTCCCAATGGGAGAGTAGTAGCGAGGGGGCCTTGCCGTGGCAGCTACCAGTGCGGTGCACGTCGACTCGTCAAACGAGGAGCAACGGCGGGCATGGGATGGTGATGACGGCGCCTACTGGGCTGGCCACGCCGACTACTTCGACCGGTCGGCCATTCCGTTCCACCGGCGCCTGATGGCGGCGGCGGCGATCACCGAGGCCGATCGCGTCCTCGACTTCGGCTGCGGCACGGGCCAGACCACTCGCGACGCGGCCGTCGCGGCGAAGAGAGGGTCCGCGCTCGGCGTGGACTTGTCGTCACGGATGCTCGAGTACGCGCGCGCCACCTCGCTGTCGATGAGGGCATCGAAAACGTTCGCTTCGAGCAAGCAGACGCGCAGATCCATCCATTCGAGCCCGGCTTCTTCGACGTGGCCATCAGCCGGTCGGGTGCAATGTTCTTTGGCGACCTCGTCGCCGCGTTCACCAACATCGGCCGCGCCCTACGCCCGGACGGCCGCCTGGTGATCACCACGTGGCAGCCCCTGTCTGAGAACGAATGGGTTCAGGAGATCACTGACGCCCTCGGCGCAGGCCGAGAGCTACCGGCTCCACCCCCGGACGCCCGAGGACCGTTCGCGCTGTCTGATCCCGATCGAGTTCGCGGCGTGCTGGCGAGCGCCGGCTTCACCGACATCGAGCTCGACGGCATGAGACCGGGCACGTGGTTCGGCAACGACGGCGAGGACGCCTACGAATTCGTGCTGGGACTGATGGGATGGACGCTCGACGGTCTCGACGACGCCGGCCGCAGCCGCGCCCTCGACGGCTTGCGTGCCTCCACGACCGCGCACGAGACGTCCGACGGTGTCATCTACCAGTCGGCGGCCTGGACCATTCAGGCCACGCACCCCTGAAACGACCAACCGTAACGACAGCCGGCCACGGAGGGACTGTGCCGGTCGTGAGGTGAGGGGAGCGCCGATGGCATCAGCCACGAACGACCCGGTAGCGGAGTTGCTGCAGGAGGCAGCGGAGACGCATCACCGCGTGTACCGCATCACCGACGGCACCGATGACGACTGGGCTTCGTGGTATTCGGATTGGTTGCTCATGCTGTCGGAGCTGCCAGAGCTGCTCGCCGCGCGACCCGTTCGCAGCCACTTGGTGCACGCACTGGTGCAACTCGACCGCGATCACAACGCCAACGGGACGGACGAGCCCTGGCCGGAGTTCTACGCCCGGCACCTGCGCCAGCGGTTCAGCGGCGCCTAGGAGCCCTCGTTGCCCACAGCGGTCGCCCTAGCGTCGCGGTGCGTGGACGACGACGTCGAGCTGGTCGACCGCCTCCGAGCGGGCGACGAGTCGGCATTCGTCACGCTGGTCGGCCGCTACCAGCCGCGCCTCCTGCGCCTGGCCGCGACAACCGTCGGGAGCCGCGCCGTCGCCGAGGAAGTCACCCAGGACACCTGGCTGGCCGTGGTACGCGGGGTCGAGCGGTTCGAAGGACGGTCCTCGCTCAAGACGTGGCTGTTTCACATCCTGCTCAACCAAGCCCGCTCGGCAGCCAGCCGCGAGCAACGAGCGGGACGCCCCGACGACCGCATCGTCGAGGATCGCTTCGACAAGTCCGGCGTGTGGACGACACCCCCTGAGCCATGGGCCGACCGGGTCGACGACCGCCTCGTCGCGGAGGATCTTGCTGGCCGCGTCCAACAGCTCCTGCGCGAGCTGCCCGACAGTCAGCGCCAAGTCGTCGTTCTTCGGGACCTGGAAGGACTCTCGCCTCGCGATGTCGCAACCCTCGTCGGAGTGAGCGACGGAAATCAACGCGTGCTGCTTCACCGAGGGCGGGCCCGTCTTCGTGATCTGTTGGCGGCCGACATGACGAAGGACTCGCAGTGAGGTTCAGGCGTCGCCGGGCCCTGGTATGCCGCCAGGCTGTCGCGCTGATGGCCGACTATCTCGGCGGACGGCTCGCGCCGCGGGATCTCGACCGGCTCGAGGTGCACCTAGCCGGCTGTCCGCACTGTTCGGAATACCTCGCGCAACTTCGAGCGACCATCGACGCGCTCGGTCACGCCGAACCCGAAGCACTCACCGACGACGCCCTCGACGAGCTCGTCGGGCTCTACCGCCAGTGGCGCGGCGGACGCGTAAGCCGACGCAGGCCGTCGCGTCCGCAGCCCTCGAGACACGATCGCTTCGCGGCCGCGGTGTGCGCCATTGGGCGCCGAGATGACCTCGCGGGGGGCTTGACCTTCGACCCGGGTCGAAGGTTTACCCTGACCCTGGTGAGCACCTACACGATCGGCGAGATCGCCGAGCGCAGCGGCTTCACGGCCTCGTCGCTGCGCTACTACGAGGGCATCGGGCTGGTCTCGCCGTCGACACGCACCACGGCCGGGTACCGCCTCTATGACGACCACGCCCTGGATCGGCTCGCGTTCATCGCCCGGGCAAAGCAGCTCGGCTGCTCCCTCGATGAGATCACCGACCTGGTGTCGATCTGGGACGGCGAGAGCTGCGGTCCGGTCCAACGCCGGTTCCACGACCTCGTCACCGACCGTATCGCCGATGCCCAGCGCCAGATCGCCGAGCTGACCGAGCTCGTCACCCAGCTGCAGGCTGCCGCCTCCCAGCTCGCCGGCCCACCGATCGACGGGCCCTGCGGGCCCGAGTGCGCCTGCGTCGGAGAGACAGCCGCCGTCGCGCTCACCCGGAAGGCGAGCGCGCCCGCATGAGCGACGAGCGCAAGGAACACTTCGGGATCATCGGCGTCGGCGCCGCCGCCTGCGCCGCGTGCTGCGCCGGGCCGATCCTGGCCTTCCTCGGCGGCCTCAGCCTCGCCGGACTCGCCAGCACGTTGCTGATCGGCACCCTCGGGCTGGCCGTGTTCGTCGCCAGCGGCACCGGCTACCTCCTCGTCCGCCGACGGCGCCAGACACCATGCGCAACCCCGTCGACGGAGGCGGTTTCTGTCGCCGCGCCGACACGAAAGCTGCCGACGTGACCAGAAGCGCCGAGGCGACCGAGCACGAGGCCAAGACCCTCGTGCGTCGACTCGTCGACGAGGCGATGAACGGTCGCGATCTCGAGGTCCTCGACCACCTGTGCACGTCGGCGCTCGCCCCGAAGCTCCGGCTTGCCTTCGAACAGTTCCTGTCCGCATTCCCCGACTGGCGCCAAGAGCTCGTGGAGCTCGTCGCCGAGGACGACACCGTCGTCGCACGGTTCCGCTGTACGGGCACCCACCTAGGGGAATGGCAAGGACTCGCACCGACTGGCCGGACGATGCGCATCGACGAGGTGTACTTCTTCCACTTCGCCGAGGGACGCCTCGCCCGCACGTGGGGGCTCGAGGACACCTGGACCCGCATGCGCCAACTCGCAGGAAACGACGTCACCCTGGGCGAGCTCGGCTCGCTCAGCGAAACGAAAGGCAGAAGGTGATGAAGCCCGTCCCGATCTACGACGCCACCGCACCCATCAGCTGCACCCTCGGCGAGCACGAAGTCGCCGACCGCGTCGAACTCGTCGAACGACTCCGCATCAGCCACACCGCCCGAGAGCGCACCGAACACGGTCTCGTGCTGACTTTCCCGAACCGCCCGGACATCGACGACGACGTCCGGCGCTTCGCTGCCGAGGAGAAGCGCTGCTGCGCGTTCTGGGGCTTCGACGTCACCACCCACGCCGACATGGTCGTCCTGCGCTGGGACGGGCCACCCGACGCGGCCGACATCATCGACCGATTCGACGCCTATTTCGCCCGTGACGCAGATCTCGATGTCGCGCTCCGGGGAATGTTGTAGGTCCCTGGGGACGCGTGTCCGGGACGCGCACGTGCGTGTCAGTCGTACTTCACGAGCTGGACTTCCACGCCGCCGGGCTGCTCGAGGAACGACGTGTACATCCTGGCGAAGTCCTGTCGATGCGGCGCCGCACGGCTCTCCATTCCCGCTGCGACCAGGCTCGCGTGCGCTGCGTCGACATCGTCAGCACGAAACCCCAGGTGGCGCAGGTGGACGTCGCCATCGTCAGACGTGCTCAGCTCCAGCTTGAAGTCGGAACCGGGGTCAACGACCACAGCAAAGTGTTCTGAACGCAACTTCACCACCATGCCGAAGGCGCTGGTCAGCCGTTCGATTTGGTCGTCGAGGTTCGGCACGGTCAGGGCTATGTGGTCGAACGCTGGGGGTGCTGTCACAGCGGCTCCTATCTGACGGATGGCTCGAGGTGAGAGGTGTCGCGGCGGGTCGAGATCATCGACTTGGAGTCGTGCGCACTCGTCGACCTAATCGATGTCGCGAAAGCCAGATGAGCGTGCCAGCGCAGAGCACACCGGCCCCGGTCAGCACGCTCGCGGTGGAAAGCGTGATGGCGAGTGCCACGCAGCCGACGAGGCCGAGTCCAGCCAACGCGCGTCGCCATCGGAGATGCTCGCGGGGAAGCGTCCATGCGGCTGCGTTCGCGATCGTGTAGTACGTGAGGACGCACACAGAGCTGAACCCGATGGCCTCGCGCACGTCGGCAACCACGACGACCGCGGCGACGATCGCGGCGACCGTCAACTCGGCGCGGTCGAGGCACCTTGTGCGTCGAGTGCACCGCGTCGAGCCAGCCGGGCATCTCTCGATCGGCGGCCATGGCGAATACGGTGCGCCCGACACCGGCGATGAGCGACAGGAGTACGCCGAGGGCGGCGATCGTTCCACCGATTCGGACCGCGGGGGTGAGCGCGTCGAGGTCGCCGGCGCGGACCGCGGTGGCAAGCGGCGCGCTCGAGCGCGGCGAGCGCGGTGGGGCCGGCCGCGGCGAGCGCACTGACTGCGACGACGAGATACACGAGGAGGGTGATGCCGAGCGCTCGCGGGATCGCCTTGGGGATCGTCCGAGTGGGATCGTCGACCTCCTCGCCGAGCGTTGCTATGCGGGCGTACCCGGCGAAGGCGAAGAACAGCAGCCCTGCCGACTCGAGCACGCCGCGCCACCCGCCGGTGATCAGATCGCCGTTGAAGTGGGTTCCACTCGCTTGGCCGCCGAAGAGGGCGCCGATGACGACGACAGTGAGTGCGGCGAGAACAACCGCGACGATGAGCCGGGTGAGCGCGGCGGTCTTGTGGATGCCTCGGTAGTTGACGGCCGCGAGACCGAAGATTGCCGTGACGGCGACGGGGCGTTGCAATGAAGGTGCGGCGTAGGCGCCGACGGTGAGTGCCATCGCCGCGCAGCTCGCGATCTTGCCGACGACGAAGCCCCAGCCGGCGAGGTAGCCCCAGAACGGGCCGAGCCGCTGGCGACCGTAGACGTACGCGCCACCGGAGGCGGGGTAGACGACGGCCAGCGCGGTCGACGATGTGGCGTTGCAGAACGCGACAACTGCAGCGATGACGAGTCCGATGAGCAAGCCGGCGCCGGCGGCGCGGGCGGCGGGCCCGACTGCAGCGAACACGCCGGCGCCGATCATCGATCCGAGGCCGATCACGACCGCGTCGCCGACGCCGAGGCGGCGGGCAAGTCGGCTGGGCGCCGGATCGGACACGTCTCCCGCCGCTCTCGCTGGGCTTGCCGTCATCCCGTCGCGGCGCGGCCGATGTCGAGCTCGCGGAGGAGCGCGATGACGCGGCGTTCGATCTCATCGACGATCGGCCGGACCTCCTCCATCGGCTTGCCAGCCGGATCAGCGAGTTCCCAGTCGATGTAGCGCTTCCCGGGGTAGACGGGGCAAGCCTCGCCACAGCCCATGGTGATGATGATGTCGGCGCGCCGAGCGGCGTCGTCGCTGAGCGGTTTGGGGAACTCCTTGGAAACGTCGAGTCCTCGTTGGGTGAGCGCCTCGGCGATCGCCGGGTTGATCGCGTCGCCGGGCGCTGATCCGGCGGACTGAACGGCAACATGGTCGCCGCCGTAGTGGTCGAGCAGCACCCGAGCCGCGACAGACCGGCCCGCGTTGTGGGTGCACACGACCAGGATTGCCAAGCGGTTCGTCATCGTCTGCTCCTGCGAGGTCGGTGACGATCACGTTGCCGGCCGGGCGACATGTCCGGCCGTGAGACAGCTACATCCAGCCGTGGGCGCAACAAGTAATGGTCACGCCCATTGGGCCGGTTGGAAGAGCTCGACCACGTTGCCGGAGGGATCCTGCAACAGGATCTGCTTGCCGCCGGGCCCTTCGATGATGTCGTTGCGGAACCGGGCGCCGCCGTCGCGCAGGCGGGCGACCTCGGCATCGATGTCGTCGACGATCAAATGGATGCGGTTCCAGCCGCCGGGTCCTGGTTTGGCGCCATCGGGCATCGGCCGCCCGGCCGAGCTTGTCGGTCCGCTGAGCAGCAGCCGTAGGTTGTCGCGGGCGACGTCGGCGAACACGGGCGCGAAGTTGTTCAGTACCTCGAAGTCGAGGACCTTGGTGTAGAAGGCGACGGCGTCCTCGACGTTGTCGACCATGTACCGGACGTTCACCGTCCCATTCGGATCAGTCATTGCTCCTCCTCGTTCTCAGGACGCGGGTGTGCCGTTGGTGAGCACTGCGAGCAGGAACCCGATGCGGGTCTCGAGCTCGGCAGCGGTTTGCTGGAATGCTGGGTAGCTGGCGTCGTCATCGGCTTGACCGGCCGCCGGGTCAGCGATGCTCCAGTGGATGGTCTCGGGGTCGCCGGGGAACTCGGGGCAAACCTCGCGGACCCGGTCGCACAGGCTGATCACCCAGTCGAAGTGTTGGTCGGCGTACAGGCTGAGATGCTTCGACTCGTGACCGGCCAAATCGACGCCGTGCTCGTCTCTCATGACCCGAACCGCGTTGGGGTGCAATGGCTTGGGGTGGCTGCCGGCGCTGTAGGCCTGAACGACTCCTCCAGAGCGATCCCGGGCCAGCGCCTCCGCCATCTGCGACCGGGCGCTGTTGCCCGTGCACAAGAACAGCACGGTCACCGTGACTGGACCGTCGCTGCGGTCGGATGGCGGGGCGACGCGGAGGCCAGGGTGAACGGCCCCAGCCGCGGCCGACAGAAGCTCACCGATGCGGATCAGATCGACGGTGTAGTAGGCGTCACGGCCATCGGCTGAGCTGCGGCGCGTCGAGACCATGCCCGCGTCGCGGAGCTTGCCCAGGTGGTACGACACCAGGTTCTGCGCCTCGCCGACCAGGCCCGTCAGTTCCTGCACCGTGCGGTCGCTCCTGGCCAGCTCGCCCAGCAGCCGCCAACGCAGCGGATGGCCCGCCAGCTGAAGAAACTCGGGCGGGTTCAAGTCCAGGACGGCCTGCTGCGCGGTCACGCCCCGGCTCCGCCCACCAGGTCCGGATGGGTCACTTCGAAGAGGTGGTCCGGCTCGGGCAGGTCTTTCAGCTGGTGGAGTCCGAGGTCGACCAGGCGGGCGCCGTCGGGAAGGGCACACGCGGTCTCGGACGCCGTGGCAGCGGAGACGAGTACCTGACCTCCACGGGCCGCGGAGCAGATCCGGGCCACGCGGTGGACATCGAGGCTGATGTAGGTGCCCGCGCGGACGACGGCCTCACCGGTGTGAATCCCCATTCGGACCCGAACCTCATGGCCGTCCCAGGGATGCGATCGCAGGGCGCGTTGAGCGTCGAGTCCACCCGCGACGGCGCCGACGGGATCAACGAAGGCGGCGAAGACGGCGTCGCCCCGTGAGCCGAAGATCACGCCGCCTGTCCCGGCAAAAGCGAGCGCGATCAGCTCGTTGTGGGTCTCGAGCACATCGGCGTACGTGTCACCGAGCTGGCGGAGGAGGTGGGTTGATCCCTCGATGTCGGTGAACACGAAGGTCACCGTTCCCGCCCGCGGCAGGTCGACGGTGTCGTAGCCGTCGCGGCCAGCGGCCGGACCTCTCGTGGAAACCAGGCCGGCGTCGCAGAGCTCGCCAACAGGCTGCTGCACACTCACGCCCTGACATTACATCAACTGAACTCGATACATCAAGCAGATTTGGTAGATCTCGCCGTAGCGCGCTCGGCATTCGCGGCTGCCGCCAGCCCAGACCCAAGCATTCCGACGATGAGTTCCGGGCATCGACCTCGTCGACACCGAAGCGTTTTTGCTGGCCCGAGGCCGCAAGGGTCCCTCATCGAGAGGAGGCGACGTGGTCGAGCGGATGATCGAAGCAAACGGCGTGGCGCTCTGCACAGAACCGTTCGGCGACCCTGACGACCCTGCGATCCTTCTGGTCATGGGTGTCGGCGGGTCGATGCTCTGGTGGGAAGCCGGCTTCTGCCGGATGCTCGCCGACGGAGGACGGTTCGTACTCCGCTACGACCACCGCGACACCGGCCGATCAGTCACGTACGAGCCTGGCCACCCCACTTACAACGGCACCGACTTGGTCGCCGACGCCGCCGGAGTGCTCGATGCCTATCGTCTGCCGGCGGCCCACATCGTCGGCGTGTCGGCCGGCGGGGCGTTCGCGCAGCTCCTCGCGCTGAATTTCGCCGATCGGGTCCTCTCGCTCGTTCTCGTCAGTACCTCTCCTGCGACGCCCGGTGACCGGGGGCTTCCACCGCCGACCGAGGAGTTTGGGCGCTTCGCGGCGACGGCGGAGGTGGACTGGTCGGACCCCGAGTCGGTGATCGAGTACATGGTCGGCTACTCCCGTGTGCTCAACGGAGGCCGGCGCCCCTTCGATGAGGCGGCATCCCGTGACCTCGTTCGTCGCGATGCCGAGCGCGCCCGCAACCTTGCGGCCCTACAGAACCACGACACGTTCTCAGGCGACGATCGGTCACCTGCGCCGCTGTCGTCGATCAAGGTTCCCACGCTGGTGATCCATGGCACGGCGGATCCGATGTTCCCGCTCGGGCACGCCGAGGCGCTGGCGGAGGAGATCCCGGACGCATCACTGCTGCCGATCCAGGGCGCCGGCCACGGCGTCGATCGAGCCGACTGGGACACCATCGTCCCCGCGATCCTCGAGCACACTCGCTCGGTCCGATCGGAATAGCTGACGACTGCCAGACCAGCGTCACCTCCGACCCGAATCGCGGTCAGGACGTAGGCACGAACTCGGCGATGGCGTCGGTGACGGCGACCGGGTTGTCGATTGGAACCCAGGTCTTGGCTCCGGGAACAGCGACCAGCCTGGCGCACGAGAACTCGGAAGCGAGTCGCCGCGCGTGCGCCATCGGGAAGAAGTCGCACGAGTCGCCCCAGATCAGAAGGACCGGCCGGTCGAACTTGGGTATCGCGTTGGACGCATCGATGAGGAGCTGTGGACGGAAGCCAGCCGATGCAGCGACGAGATCGGCCGCCACACGTCGATCGCGGACCGCCGGCATGAAGAACGATTGTGCCCTCTCGTCGTCCAGTCCGCTCGCAGCGACGGCGGAGACCACCCTTCGCCGGCCCATCGACGAGCGAAGCTGCAACCGAAGCAGCGCTCTGCCAAGTCGGGGAACTGCCCGACTCACTGCGGCCGCCGCTCTCAGCGCATCCGGTGGAAACTGGTCGTAGTTGTCACAGTTCGTGAGGACGAGACGACTCACACGCCCGAGCGACGGATGATCAGTGGCGAGGCCGAGCAGGAGCAGTCCGCCCGCCGTGTCGTTGGCGACCACGGTGGCGTCTTCTAGGTCGAGGAGCTCGAGGCAGTCGAGCAACAGCCGAGCCAGCGAGGTTGCCGACCGGTCCGCTCCCGCGTACAGCGGCCAAGGGTGCGCGCCGAGGGGGAGGTCGATCGTGATGCAGCGGTAGCGGTCCTCGAGGGACACGATGACGTCACGCCACAGGTCATGATTCGCGAGCGCGCCAGCAACGAAGACAAGTGCCGGCCCTCGACCGGACGACCCGCAAGCCAAGGGTCCGAGCCTGGTTTCCAACCGTTCGGCGCCGAGCAGGTTGGCTGGGATGCCTTCGCGACTCATGACGCATCCGTGGCCGTGACGGGCCATTGCAGCTCGGTGACCGCGTCCTCGTCGTCGGGCTCCCCCACTGAGGTCAGGTAGAGCTCTCGGACGGGAAGTCCGGACGGCACAGCGTGGAAGGCCACCCACGCACCGAGTCGGCGGTAGCAACCCTCGAGTCCCCAATACGAACCCCGGAGTTCGAGGACGGCAACGTCGCACGCCGGCAGCTCGTCGATCCGCACCCCACCGGCGAGGAGGTCGGGTGGCACGAGGACCGGTGCGGAGACCGGCAGGAACGCCGTTACGTCTTGGCGGTCCTCCTCGAGCTGCGGCGGATAGCACGCACCGAAGCACCCCGCGGTCACGGCCCCGGTGGTGGTCGCCGCTTCCCGCAAGGTTCGCTCACTCCGACGTAGGAAGGTCCCCAAGTCCGCGATCAGCGGCGCGTCCTGGATCACGAGCACGATGTGCGCGGTCTCCCGGCGGAGTACGACGCCGCCGGGATCGGCCTCGTCATCGAGGTAGAGGTCATCGACGATGCGGGCAACGGCGTCCAAGCCGACCTGGAACCGCTCGGCCTGCTCAGCCAAGACCTTGCGGACGAATCCGAGGTCCCGGGCCTCGAGCACCTCGTGGATGTCCTGCAACGACACCCCGACCTCACGCAAGATGCGGATGATCGCCGCGTCGGTGAGCTGCGCCGGCGAGTAGGCCCGGTACCCGGTCTCGGAGTCGACCACCGACGGAACGAGCAGGCCTGAGTCGTGGTACACGCGAAGCGCCTTGACCGACAGCGACGTGGCCCGCGCGAACTCGCCGGTGCGCATCAAGACTTGAGCCATGACGCCAATCGTCAGCCCTGCCCCAAGGGCAGAGTCAAGTGATCACACCGGCGTGTCCGACGCCGGCTCTCGCTGGCATCACCGACCGATGATGCTCAGTCATCATGCAGTTTGATGCTATGATGCAGACGGTGCGGACAACCGTGACCCTCGATCCCGACACAGAGCAGATCGTGCGCCGGCGCATGGCGGAGCGAGGGATGACATTCAAAGAAGCCTTGAACGATGCCATCCGCAGCGGGGTGCCACCGACCGGCGCGACCCCTCGGTTCCGCACGGCGACGGCTGCGATGGGCGAGTCCCGAGTCAACCTCGATCGAGCGCTTCAGATCGCCGCCGATCTCGAGGACGACGAGCTCGTGCGCAAGCTTCGCTCTGGCTCGTGAAGCTGGTCGACGCCAACCTTCTCCTCTACGCCGTCAACACCGACGCTGCGCACCACCAGCGCTCCGTGCGCTGGCTCGACACCGCATTGTCGGGAGCAGACACGGTCGCGTTCGTGTGGGTGGCGGTGCTCGCCTACGTGCGGCTCTCCACGAAGGTTGGCCTGTTTCCCGCGCCGCTCAGCGTGGAGCAGGCGATGGATCGAGTCGACGCGTGGCTCGGTGCCTCGTCGGCGGTTGTGGTCGAGCCCACCATCGATCATCCGCGCATCGTCCGAGGTCTCCTCCGCCCACTGGGGTCAGGCGGCAATCTCGTCAACGATGCCCACCTCGCCGCGCTGGCGATCGAGCATCGATGCGGAATCGTGTCGTTCGACAACGACTTCGGACGGTTCCCGGGCGTGGACTGGCAACCCCCACCAGCCTGACGCGCGCGAAAGACGACGTGGAGCTGTCGCTCCAGTGGGCACGCCTGTTTCGAGACGCCCGCGCTCGTCACCGACGCGGGTAGTGGGGCCGCGCGACACTGTGCGCCGTGCGCCGTCGCAGGCTCCTCGTCGTCATGAGCCTCGTCGCCAGCCTGGCCGCGATGAGCATCGCCACGGTCTCCACCGCCACGGCCGCGGTGCCCACAGGGTTCAGCGACACGCTCTTGTTCAATGTCGGCGGCCCGACCGCGATTGCCTTCACTCCCGACGGACGCATGTTGATCACGACGCAGGGCGGCGCGCTCCGCGTCGTCACGGCCGGAGGCAGCCTCGTCGCGGCGCCCGCCGTGACTGTGCCCAATGTGTGCAGCAACTCAGAACGAGGGCTGCTTGGTGTCGCCGTCGATCCGATGTTCACCAGCAACCACTTCATCTACCTCTACTACACAACCAGCGCGACCGGCGCGTGCCGAAATCGCGTGAGTCGATGGTTGTTGAGCGACAGCAATGTCGCGTCGGGCGAGTTCGTGCTCATTGACCGCATCCACTCGACCGCCGGCAACCACAACGGAGGAGACCTCAACTTCCGGTTCGGCGGCCTGCTCTACGCGAGCGTCGGCGACGGCGGATGCGATTACGCGACTCCGACGAACTGCGCCGGCCTCAACGACGCCGCTCGCGATCGCCACGTCTTGCTCGGCAAGATCCTGCGCGTCGATAGAAACGGCAACATCCCGGCCGGCAACCCCTTCACCGGACCGGGCACGGGACGCTGCAACGTGGACGGCAGTACGACCCCGGGCAACTGGTGCCAGGAGACCTACGCCTGGGGTCTGCGCAACCCGTACCGCTTCGCCTTCGACCCCAACATGCCTGGCCGTTTCTACATCAACGACGTGGGGCAGGGGCTCCGCGAAGAGATCGACCAAGGAGCGTCTGGCGCCGACTACGGCTGGAACGTCCGCGAGGGGACCTGCGCCAACCCTGCGCTGGGACCCGCCGACTGCGGCAGCCCTCCGCCCGCAGGTATGACCAACCCGATATTCGACTACGGCCGCAGTGAGGGGTGCACCTCGATCACCGGCGGCGCGTTCGTGCCCAACGGCATCAACTGGCCGGCCGCGTACCTGGGTAAGTACCTGTTCGCCGACTTCGGGTGCGGCAGGATCTTCAGTCTCGATCCCAGCGCCCCGGGCGCCACCCCTGTCGACTTCGCCACCGGCCTCGGATCCGCGAGCGCGGTCCACCTCGAGTTCGGTCCCTTCGGATCGACCCAGGCGCTCTACTACACGTCCTACGCCGGTGGTGGGGAGGTCCACCGCATCAGCTATGCGCCGCCGATCACCGCTCCTGGGGCGCCGACGATAGGTTCCGCGGTCGCGGGTGACGGTCAGGCGACGGTGTCGTGGACGGCACCGGCCTCGGATGGCGGGTCGCCGATCATCGGCTACATCGTCACGCCGTACGTGGGCTTCGTAACGCAGGGACCGCGTTACTTCGTGTCCACCGCGACCACGCAGACGGTGAGAGGACTGACGAACGGGACGACGTACCGGTTCCGGGTGCGGGCCTGGAACTCCGTCGGCGTGAGCGGGTTCTCGACGGTCAGCAATCCTGTGACCCCCTCAGCGTAGGAGTGCTCCCGACGCGATGACCCGCGGCTGTTCGCTCGTCGGATGCCTCTCGCGAGAGTTAGAGACATGCCGTCCGGGATGTCTCGCGACACAACACGTGTGGAGGTGATGGGATTCGAACCCACGGCCTCTTCGATGCGACCGAAGCGCACAAGTGACTCAGTCAACGCCGTGACCTGCGCTTACGTCTCGCCGACGGACGCTCCGACGCGTTTCGTGCCCACTGCGTGCCCACACGATCGGCATCATTTTTTCGCAGCAAGGTTTCAAGGCGCGCCGTGGCAGCGACCTTGCCCATCACCGGTGGAAGTCACCGAAGACGAGGTCTCGCTCGTGCTCGGTCTCGAGTGCCGTGAGCTTGTGCCGTCGCCATCCCCGGCAGGTCGTCTTGACTTCCAGCGCCCACGGCGCGAAGGGAACCTCGGTCGGTCGCAGCGACGCAGGCGTACTGGCGTGTCGGAACGGGCGCAGCGCGCTTGCGTGGCGATCAGGCTCGACAGGACCTCGATCACGTCCAGGTCGTACGTCGAGGGTCGCGCGTGACCTGAGCCACTGGCTTTGGCGAAGCCCACCGTCCAGAAGAACCACTCCATGCCGTGAACGTCGCGCCAGTTAGGAGTCGCTCGAACCTGGAGGAGGCCCTGGCGATCGACTGGTCTGCGCCCCGGGATCGGCACGGGTCCGAACTGCGGTCATGTGCGCGACGGTGACCCCCATGAGCGATATCGCCAAGCTGGCGACAGAACGGCCGCACGCCGCGCGCATCCATATAGGCCGCGGTAACTCGTTGACCGGATAGACGCCCACCCGAACATCGAGGTGCGCCGTCGGAAAACGCCGCCGTCGCACACTGACGGAGCCGCAAGGCCGCTAGGTCCCGACTCGGCCCGTCGCGGCAGTGTTCGGCAAGCAGTGGCCGATGCTCCTCGCGGGCGGACTGTCGACGATTCGGGACGTTCGTCCGCCCTGATTGCGCTCGGTGACAACCCATCGTTCAACGGACTTGCGGTTTACACCGCTGCCCGGCGGCATCTTCTTCATCGTCCAGGGCTGGCTTCTGGCTCGACGACAGCACCCGATGCCAGTGCCGGCATGACCGGCCCAAGCGGTAGGACACCGACTCGACCAGCGACCACCGCCCGCGGTCGACCTCGCTACGACCTCGTTCGACCGGGGCGCGGCAAATCCACGGCAGGCAGGTCGTCGACTTCGTCTCTTCGAATGGACAATGCGACGCCGGTCTCGTCTACCGACTTCACAGCCGCGATGGGGATGGCGACCTGCTTGCGCCCAAAGAGGTGACCCTCCTTCAGCACGATGTGCGACACGTGATGGTTGCCTCCATCCACGACGAGCCCCTCGACCTTGCCGATCCGTCCGTCGGAGGCGTTGACCTCCGCGTCCCGCTCGATGGCCACTTCGCCAACGGGCAGCGTGTCGACGACAACCGGCACATTCGCGTTCCCGCCGAAGTACGGCCAGAGCAGCATGTCCTCCGGCTCGTAGCCCATGTAGCCCTCGACCCCCTGGAGGAACCGCACGTCCTCCGCGATCTCGAGATGGTTGAACTCGTCTCGCGTACAGCGGAGATCAACATGGTCGGTACGCGGCTCTGCCGTTTCGACGGGGACGAGCCGCCCGAGCCCCTCGCGGTGCTCCGGTTCCACGATCAGGTGAGTGACTCGCTCGGCGATCGGGTCGAGCACAACCCGGCTCACTCGCCCGCACACGCCGTCGCTGCATCGAGCCTCGACGCCGATGGTGAACCAGTCACTCACGACGCCAACCCTACGCCCCAGCCGCCGATCAGTAGATGTTGCATCTGACATGGTTCTGCGCCTCCAGTCGCCCGAAATGTGGCTCGTCGCGATCACTCGTCCTCGCCAACATGCGCTGGAGCGTCTGCTTGCCTGCGGCCCTGCTGGCTGCCGATGCCGTAAAAACCACAGCGAGGTAACCATCGGCATTCGGGTTCGGTTGACCGACGGCACTGATGACATCCTGCGCGTCGAACTCTTCGAGCGGCCGCGTTCGTTCCGGCCGTAGGGTCGTGCGCTTCGAGGCAGGCGTCAAGAGTCCGGGGGATCGGTGCGGGTCGACGATTTGCAGGCGGCGGCGACCGAGGAAACGGGATTGACCGACTTCGGCGACGACTCGTTCCGCGAGGGTCTCGAGCGTCTCGTCCTCTCGGTGAACAACGAGGCGACGCTCAACGAGCTCGGCGAAATGGTCGCTGCCGCTGCCTCATCACCCGGCTGCTGCGGTCGCGGCTGGAGATCGAGGATTGGTACCGCCGCCATCCCGAGATCGACGACGAGCCGATCGACGCGCCGCTGATCGGGCTCGAGCCTTCCTCGTACCGGCTCGACGGCGCTGTCGTTCCTGCTGGCCGAGGACCCCGACGCTCGGTCGCTTCGCCTGTGGGAGTCGGGCCAGCCGTGCCCGCCGCCGTCGACGGTCGAGCCCCCCGATCCGCGCATCGCCGAGACCGAGGCGAGCATGGCGGTCCAGAACGAGATGAACCCACGGCTGGCGGCGCTGGTGCCGTCGTCGAGCCGACGGGTCCGATGGAGTGCCAGGAGCTCATGGCGCTCGACTTCCGCGCCCACTACTTCCCTGCCTTCGCCCACCTCCCGTCGTACACGGAGTGGCTGCTCGACGCCGACCTCACCTCGACCTACCGCTACGAGCGGCGGGCGCTCAAGCTGTTGCAGTGGGGCGAGCCCGTGCGGCGACCGTGGCGGCTGAAGTGCCCGTCGCACCTGCTGTGGCTCGATGACCTCGACGCCGTGTTCCCCGACGCCCGGTTCGTGATGACCCACCGCGACCCGACCGACGTGATGGTGTCGGTCGCCGACGTGTACCACGAGGTCGGCAAGGCAGTTCAGCGACGATCTCGACCTGCACTACCTCGGTCGCCTCAACGTCGAGCAGTGGGCGACGGGCATGGACGCGGCTGCTCGAGTTCCGCGATGCCAGGCGCGACGATCGCTTCTTCGACATCGACTTCCGTGCCATGCAGACCGACCCGGTCGGTGAGGTCGGCCGGCTCTACGACTGGCTCGGCGAGCCGGTGATCGACGAGTTCGCAGCGGGGATGGAGGCGATGGTGGGCCGACAACGCCGAGCGACCGGGACGACAACGTCCACCCTGAGCCCGACGTGTTCGGGCTCGACCTCGACGAGGTGCGCACCCGGTTCGCCGACGTACACGGCGCGCATGCCGCGACTGGACTCGGAGGTAGCGATGAGCGATCGATCTGACGCGGCGGCTTCGACGAGTCGCTCGGCTCGTGTGGGCGGCGAAGCCCGACGACCCGGAGCATGCGCGAGTCGGTGAACGCGTGGATCTGGGACGACGGCTTGCCACTCGGCCATGCCTCGGATGCGGGGTCGAGGCGGTGGCCGACCAGTGGGACACCCACGACATCCAGATCAACGTCGCGTTCGCCGACGGTCGGGTGTTCAACGCTGCTCGGACCTGGCGTCGTGCACGACCCCGCCGGCGCTGACGGCCAGCCCGCGGATCCTCGGAGCCGGGCCGCTGTCGTTCGAGATGGTCGAGCCGTTCGGACTGTGGCGGATGCGCATCGACGGCGACGGCTCGCGGCGAGCTCGATGTCGACGCGCAGATCGGCGGCCAGTTCCCCGGCGAAGGCGACGTCCTGCCGATCCAGGCCGAGATCGACCTCCGCGGTGCCGTGCCGCCGTGGATGAACGGCGCCCTGCTCCCCGAGGCGAAGCGGATCCTCGACAACCAGGAGGAGGGTGACCTGATGGGCCACCCGTGGCGGTTCGAGCAGCTGTGCCGCGCGTCGGGGTTCGTGCAGATCGGTGACGAGGAGTTCACGCATCGACGGCGGCGCCAACCGCATCCGCCGCCAGGGCATCCGCAAGCGGCCCGCGAGCCTCTGGGGCCACGCGTGGCAGGCGGCGATCTTCCCGAGCGGCAAGGGCTTCGCCTACATCACGTATCCGCCGCGCAAGGACGGCAAGCCGACGCTCAACGAGGGCCACGTCTTCCTCGGCGACGGCGAGCTGGTGCCGGCGCGGGTGGTCGACCCGCCATGGCTGTCGTCGCTGGCGGCCCAGCGGCCAGGACGTGTCCTTCGGGATCGAGACCGACCGACGGCGCCACCCACGAGATCAGGGGCGAGACAGTGCTCTCGACTTTCATGGTCATGCCGAAGGAGCTCGCTCGGCGGCCTCGAGCTCCAACAGGCCATCTCCGCTACACGTGGGACGGCGAGTCGGCGCCGGGAATGCTTGAGCGCTCCATCGCGCCCGAAGCCCTCAAGCCCTGAGTTTGGCGCGCACCGGGAGCCGGTTGAGGCCCCGGATGACCATGCGGGTGCTCCACACGGGGTCGCCGGCGAGCTCGATCTCCTCGAACCGGTCGAGGATGGCGGTGAACATCGCCTCGGCTTGCACGCGGGCGAGGTGGGAGCCGACGCAGGAGTGGATGCCGGCGCCGAACTGGAGATGCGCGTTCGCGTCGATGCGTGTGATGTCGACGGCGTCGACCGTCGGTCCCCACTGAGCTTCGTCGCGGTTGGCCGACGCGGGTGACGCGTAGATCACTGATCGAGCCGGGAGGGTGACGCGCCCGGACGGCGTCTGGAAGGTGGCGTCGCGCTCGCGCGACGCGCCGCACGAACTGGTTCGGGCCGTCGTAGCGCAACAACTCGGTGACCGCATTGCGCAGCAGCGTGCGGTCGGAGTGGAGCTTTGCCCACTGGTCAGGGAACTCGAAGAAGGCGCGCATGCCGTTGCCCACGAGTCCGGCGGTGGGTTCGTGCCCGGCGACGTAGAGCGTGATGAGTTGCGCGATCAGCTCGTCGTGCGTGAGAGACTCGCCGTCCTCCTCGGCATGGATGAGTCCCGCGAGGATGTCGTCGTCGTCACGACCTCGCTTGGCGTCGACGAGCTGCTCGAGGAACGTGTACATGTCGACCATGGCAGCGAGCAGATGTTCGCGCTCGGCGGGCTCCATGACGGGGTCGAGCGAGCGCGCGATGCAGTTCACCCAGTAGCGGAAGATCGGGTGGTCCTCCTCGGGGATCCCGAGCATCCCGCAGAAGATCTCCACCGGCAGTGGGTAGGCGAATTCCTCGATGAGATCGAGCTCGACCGGCCCGGCCGTCCCGTGCTCGGCGGCAAGGGCATCGACTCTTGCATTCACACGGTCGTGGATGACGCCTTGCAGGTCGTCGATCTTCGACGAGCGGAACGGCTTGGCGACCAGCTTGCGAAGGCGGGCGTGGTCGGGATCGTCGAGCAGCACCAAGGTCCGTCCCGATCCGAACGACTCGTCGCGCCGTTCGATCTCCGCGACCGTGAGCGGCGTCGGGTCGGCCTTTTCGATCTCGACGGACACGCTGGCGTCTCGAAGGGTCACGTCGACATCGGCGTACCGCGTGATCACCCAGCCGTGCAGCAGCTCGGAGAAGTGGACCGGGTCCTCGGCTCGCAGCCTGCGGTACTGGTCGTAGGGCCAGTCGACGAACCCGTCCTCGAGGGGGTCGAACACTGCGGGCGCAGCGATGTCGTTCATCGTCCTGCGAACCTCGCCGCCGCGAAAGCCGGGCAGCGCAACGACTCGTCGGGGATCTCTTCGGCGTCGAGCGGTTCGTCGACCTCGGCCGGGGTGGGACCGTGCTCGTCGGCCAATCGCTCGAGGAACGCCGAGTCGAAGCCATAGAGGTCGGCCGCGTTGCGACCGACGCACTGCCGCACCTCGTCCTCCGGCACGCCCGCGAACGCGAGGCGCAGATGTGTGCGCGAGTAGGGCCAGCACCCTTCGAGGTGCGGGTAGTCGCTGCCCCACATGATCCGATCGACACCGACCTGCTCGCGCAGTGCGACCTCATGACGGCGGATGAAGCTCGAGCCGACGTGGCACTGCCGCTTCCAGTACTCCGTCGGCGACAGCGAGAGCTGCTCGACCGCGCCGACGCCGAACTTGGCTTCCTGCGAGCCGCTCGCGCCGGATGAACCCGACAGGCGACCGCGGTAGTAGTCGAGCCGCGTCAGCTCTTCGGGGATCCACGCCGTGCCCTGCTCGGTGAACACGAACTGCAGCTTCGGGTGATGCTCCATCACGCCCGAGTAGATGAGATGCCACAGCGCCCGGTGCGCCCACCACGTGACTTCGAGCAGGAACATCGTCTGCGCGCACGCGTACGGGCCCATGTCCGGCACGGCGCTGCCACTGTGGTGGTTGACCGGCATGCCGAGGTCCTCGCAGGCAGCCCAGATCGGCTCGTAGTCGGGCGCGTACAGCGGGGGGACACCCGATCCCGGCGGCGCGCCGGGCAAGAGGATGCCGCCCGTGAGACCGTTCGCCTTCGCCCACTCGATCTCGCGCACCGACGCGTCGACGTCGTGCAGCATGATCTGCGCGATCCCTGCCCGCCGCCCCGGAGCCTGGCTGCAGAAGTCGGCCAGCCATCGGTTGTGTGCTTGCAGCCCGGCCCAGCGCTTCTCGAGATCGCCGTCGGTCGCGCCCGGCGGCTGCTCCACCAGTGAGCTCTTCGGGAAGAACGGCGGAACGGTGTTGGGGAAGACGACCTCGGCAACGACGCCGTCGGCCTCCATCTCCCGCAGCCGCCGCTCGGAGCTCCAGTTGCGGTCGGCATCGGCGCCGACGTTGTCGGCGTACGGGTTCTCGAGATCGGCCGCCCAGCGGTCGAACTCGTCGAGATGCTTCGACGCCAGGAACGGCCGGTAACCGAGCACGCTCGCGCCGCCGTGACAGTCGGCGGAGATCACGGCATAGCGATCAGTGGTTGCACCCATCGTCGCCTCCGTTCGGTCGGGTTGTTGGTGTGCTCATGACGGCAACGGTCCACCACGGTGTCCGGGCCAGCGACTGCCGCTGATGACGTCAGCGTGAGGCCAGAACGCATCAGGGTCGAGCGGTCCCGCGTTCGTGATGTGTCGAGCCTTCGGCCGGTGGGTGACGAGTTGCGCGTGGCCGGGCGCGCACATCGGAAGGTGGCGCGCGATCGGATCCCACGGGCTGTCACGCAACACGAGCGCTCCGTCGACCTCTTCGACGTGCTGCTGCTCGAACGTCGTCGCCACGTCGACGACGTGAGGCGGGAAGTCATAGGCGCGGTCGGCACCGCCGATGGCGCGCGAGTACTTGACCCACCATTCGTGCTCGACGAACTCGCCTTCGCGGGCTGCGACCTCTCGCGTCGCCGTGCCGGTGTACTCGACGAACGTGTAACCCTGGTGCGTGGCGCGAGCTGTGACCTGGTCACCGAAGCGGAAGTAGGTGAGGTCGCACAGGAATTTCGGTTGCCCGTTGGTCTCTGCGCTGATGTGGACGGCCGACTCCTGATCGATGCCCAAGCCGATGGTGTACTGACCGGCGACGCCGTCGCGCGACGCTTCGATCTTCACGCTGACGCCGAGCTCGGGCTCGCCGAGCACGGGAACGCAGTAGAAGCCGACTGTGACGATCGGCTCGAGCGGCTCGAGACCTGGCGGTAGCAACGACGCGGCGCGATCGGGTTCGGTCGTGTACGTCACGACGAGTTTGGGCCAACCGGCGATCTCGCCGGGACGGTTCAGCGGCGGTTGGCTCACGGGGTCCTCACTCCTGAACGTGGTGGTCGACGACAGCGCGCAGCGTCGTGGTGGTCAGGGCATCGAGGTCGCAGCCGGACCAGACGAGCTCGTCGCGATCCGCCGCATGCTTGGTGTGATCGCGCAGCGTCAGCACGAGGGCCCCGGTGACGACGACCAGGATCGAGCGCAGCGCGTCATCGACAGCCGCGCTGCTCAGACCGGCGGATTGCAGCTCGGCGATGAGCGCGTCTTCGAGTCGACCCAGCAGCAGCGAGCTGGACCCCGTCTGATGCGCGAGCGACGTGACGGCGCGTTCTTCGATCGCGGCGGAGTAGATGTTCTTCGCCGCAGACAGGACGCGATCGTGGGCCGTCGTTCCCTCGACAGTCCGTTCGGCGAACCGCTCTGCCTGCACGCGAATCACGGCGGCGACGAGCTCGTCGCGGCTCCCGACGTGCCAGTAGATCGTCGGCGTCCCGACATCGAGATCGGTGGCGAGTCTGCGCATCGTCAGCGCACCAGGGCCCTCGCGCACGACGAGGTCGAGCGCGGCGCTGACGACCTCCGTCCGGTCGAGCTTCGTGGCCGTGTTCACCATCTGACCGTTGCGCTCCCCCGACTGGTCTGTAACAGTGTCACAGCGAAACGTAGAACACCGTCATAGAAACGGCAAGAGGCAACGCGGAGGGGGAGCCATGCCCGGACCAGTGAGTGGCATCGACCACAGCGATGCGCCCTACGTCATCGTCTCGTCCGACACCCACGCCGGCCTCCCGGTCGACAACTACCGCGACTACCTCGAGTCGTCCGTGCACGCCGAGTTCGACGAGTGGCTCGTCACGCGGCACCAGCACCGCACGATGGTCGAGGAGGTCAACGGCGAGTATGTCGCGGCGTGGGAACGCGACAACGAGGTCGGACTCCGCGGCGCGTTCGACGCGGGCGTGCGCGACAAGGTGCTCGACGACGACGGCGTCGCCGGCGAGGTGATCTTCCCCGACGGCGACGCGGTCACCGGTATGGAGGCGCCGCCTTTCGGGGCCGGACTGCAGGCCGGCATGATCACCGATCCGCGCCTCGCCTGGGCCGGCGCCCGCGCCCACAACCGCTGGCTCGAGGAGTTCTGCGCGACGAACCCACCCCGGCGCGCCGGCGTTGCCCTGGTTCCGATCACGCATGGCGTCGACGAAGCTGTGCGCGAGATCGCAGCGCTCGCCGGCAAGCCCGGCATCAAGGGCATCCTCATCCCGACCATGTGGCACGACAACCCCTCATACGGCCATCGTTGCTATGACCCGGTGTGGTCGGTGTGTGCCGAAGCGGGACTCGTCGTGCACACGCACTCCGGCGAAGCCGACATGGCGTCGTACAACGAGAACATGGCGCAGTTCATGCTCGAGGTCGCGTTCTGGACCCACCGCGCGCTGTGGCAACTGCTTCTTGCCGGCAAGTTCGACCAGTTCCCCGGACTCAAGTACGCGCCGGTTGAGTGTGGTTCGTGGTGGGTCGGCGATCTCCTGTTCAAGACCGACGTGATGTTCGGCGGCACGAACTGGAAGGTCAAGAAGATGTCGGCGCGCACGAAAGGCACGATCAAGCGCCTGCCGTCCGAGTACTTCGGGACCAACGTGTTCGTCGGCGCATCGGCGATGAGCAAGCCTGAGATCCGGCGCCGCTACGCGAACGGCATCGACGCGCTCATGTGGGGCACCGACTATCCCCATCCCGAAGGCACGTGGCCCAACACGGTGACCCGCCTCGCAACAGATTTCCGAGAAGTGCCGGTCGAGGAGACGCGGCTGTTGCTGGGTCTCAACGCGGTTCGCTGCTACGACCTCGACCTCGACGCGCTCGCGAAGATCGCTGCGGACGTCGGCCCACGGCCGGCGGAGCTCAACCAGAACCTCGACCGCCGAACACCGCCGAACGCAGTCCGAGAGGCGCGGTTCTGGTTCGACGACTACGGCATCGAGTGGAAGGACTGATGGAGTCCGACTCGACGGCAGACGCGCCACCGCTCGAGCTCGTTGGCGCCGTCGCCGTCGTGACCGGCGGCGCCGGCGGCATCGGTCGGGGAATCGTCGGCGCGCTGCTTCGCCGAGGTGCCAGCGCGATGATCGCCGACGTCGAGCGCAGCGCTGTCGATGCTGCCGTCGACGAGCTGCAATCGCTTGGGGACGTGTCGGGCCATCAGGTCGACATCACCGACGAAGACGAGGTCGCTAGATTCGCCGACGCCGTGTACGACTCGCACGGCCATGTCGACCTGCTGTTCAACAACGCCGGTGTCACCTCCGGTGGCGGCGGCAAGCCATGGCAGCAAGAAGCCAACGACTGGCGCTGGTGCTTCGGCGTCAACGTGTTCGGTATGGCCATCTGCACGTCGGCGTTCGTGCCTCGCATGATCGATGGCGGCCGCCCCGGTCAGGTCGTCAACACGTCGTCGGGTGATGGCGGGTTCGCTCCTGTTCCGGTGGCCTCGGTGTACGCGGCATCGAAGGCAGCGGTCAGCTGCTTCACCGAGTCGCTTCACCACAACCTCGTGTCGGCCGGTACGAAGTTGCGCGCGTCGGTCTTCTATCCCTCAGGCGGGTTGCTGCGGACCGGGCTGTTCACCGCTGCGCGCAACCGCCCCGAGCACCTTGCCCGACGCGGCGCGGGCACCGGTCGAGCGAGCATGACGTTCGACGAGATGAAGGAGATGCTCGCCAAGGCGGGCCGCGACGTGACCGAGGCCGATCTCGACGAACTCGGCGACTTCGGCGTCACTCAAGCGGCCGCCCGGCGATTCATCATCGCTCGCGATCTCGACCACACCGTCGCGCTCCTTCACCGCCGCGCCGACGCGATCGGACGGTGCGAGGTTCCTCCTCATCACGGCATGCCGCTGTAGCACGAGAACTTCTGACGTCGAAAACTCCGGAGAATCGAAACTTTTTGACGCCAGGCCGAGCCAGCCGGAGGTACCGAGAGCGGCTGCGGGAGGAGCGGCTAGCCGCGAAGCGCCTCGGCAAAGGTGCGGAGCTCTCCTGGGATGTCGGGGCCGGCAGGCTGGTAGGCGATCTCGGTCATCCCAGCGGCTTCGAGCTCGCCCACCTTGCCGACGACCTCGGCCGGCGAGCCCGTGAGCGTCAGGCCGAGCAGTGACGACGCGCCGGCATCGAGGGCCAGCTCGTCGCGTTCGTTCGCCCGGGTGAGGTGTCCCTCGTGGATGGCGAGATGTCGCACCGATTCGGGCACTGCCTCGGTGGCCTCTCGCCAGACCGCACCTCCCGGTAGGCCATCTACCGCCTCCGGCCCGCCACGCTCGTAGGCGCCGTGCAGGAACACGGCGATGGCGTGGCCGGCCGCATCGCGCACTCGATCGGCGTCCAGTCCTTCACCAGGACGCAGGACCGTGCCGAAGGCGAGCACGGAGAGGGGCCGCCCAGCCTTGACGGCGGCGGTGTTCGGGAAGCCACCGCAGATGACGCCGTCGCCGAGCTCGTCGGCAACCGCGTTCCCCTTGGGTCCGTCGGCTCCGATCCAGATGGGCACGCAGCGATCCGGCCGATCGGCGATGCGGACCGCCTTCCCCTCCCACTCGGTTTCCTCTCCACGGAGCAACTTCCGAACGCAGCGCACATAGGTGGCGACGTCTGACCACCGCATCGGGCGCTGTCCCAACACGAGCCGACCGGTGAACCCCGCGCCGATGGCGACCGCAACCCGCCCCGGGGCCAGACGCTCCAGGGTGGTGATGGCGGCCGCATTGGTGACCGGGTGACGAAGGCTCGGGACCAGCACGCCAGGCCCCATACCGATCGTCGACGTTCGAGTCGCGGCCAACGCCAGCTGGATCCACACATCCGGATACAGCGCCGGCGAGTCGTACAACCACGCCCGCTCGTAGCCGAGCGACTCGGCAATGGCCACATGGTCCGGAGTGTCGGGTCCGGTCGCGAACGCACAGGTCAGCTTCATCCAGTCACCTCAGTCCAGTCGCAGCGCCGCGCACGCGCCGCCGTCGACGAGCGCCCCGAAGATCGACTTCAAGATCATGACGTTGTGCCGCGTGGGCAAACGTGGAGCGAGCCCAAATGATCTTCGCCCGCGTCCATGCGTCGCTGACGCCATCGACGTGGCAGCACAACAGAAGTTCGTGCCCTTCGCGATCCCGAGGCGTGCCCTTAGGATTGGTTGTACCCGCAACGATCCGCCGCCGACGAACCCGCGTCGTGCTGTTGGACAGCTCTGAACAGCATGTTCGCAGATTGGCCTCGTCTCCGATCGCGCCGTTCAGGTCGAACTCTTCGAAAATGCCGAAACACTCATACGACCATCACAACGCCCCGCGGCAACGCTGTCACCTGCGGTTTGTGGAGGTGATGGGATTCGAACCCACGGCCTCTTCGATGCGACCGAAGCGCTCTAGCCAGCTGAGCTACACCCCCGGGGTGGACAGCCGAGGATAGCCCCGGTGCTCGAGCGCGACGCCCGGGCGTTTGACCACATCGGCTGTGGTGCGACGTCCCGGCGTTGGCAGCAACGGCGTCAGTGTTCGTGGATGGTTCGGTTGATCGACTCGCGTAGCCGCGTCTGCAGCACGGTCGTCGTCACGTCGCCGCGGGTGCGCTCGAGCACCGCGCGCAGCGCGTCGAGCGAACGGCGCAGGCCACCGGTGATGGCGTCGGGGAAGTCGATGCCGACGAGTGCGTCGTAGACGTCGTCCATCACTTCGAGCAGGTCCTCACCACGGTCGAGGTCGCCGCCGCGCAGCAGGTCGAGCAGATGGCGACGCAACTCGCTCGCAGCCTCGGCAAGGCCCTTCATCCACGACGCCGACGCGACGCCGAGGTCGTCCGCTGTCGGCAACGGGTCGTCCGCGACGAGCGCAGCAGTCAGCCGGGCTTCGGCGTACTCCTTTTCCGCATCGCCGAGGAAGCCCGCGTACGCGACCGCGGGGAACGGCGCCAGCGCGGTCTGAGCTTCCCACAAGGCAGCCTGGGCCACGGACGCCAGCGCCTCGGCCTCCGCAGTGTCGAGCCGGTGTACGGCTCGGATCGAGCTCCCCGACGAGCGAATGACGCGGCGACACGCGGCCAGACCCACCTCACGGGCGTTGTGGGCTTCCGCCAGCGACGCGGACAGACGATCGACGTCGTCGCGCAACTCGTGCCGGCGGCTCACCTAGCGACCGCCGTGGAGCGCAGAGCGGTCAGCTGCCGGAGCGGCGAAGTGCCAGCGCCGGCTCGGGCGCCGCGCGCTCCGGACCGGCGAGATACCGCACCTTGGCGTCCTTCTCCGCGGCCCGTTGCTGCGACTGGATGAGCAGCAGGACGTAGGCAGCAAACATCAGGTCGCACGACACCTGTAGCGCCCAGACCGTTCCGCCCATGATGACGGCGAGCGGGAACGTGAGGAGGACAGAGGCGCCGAGCGTGAACAAGACGTCACGCCGGCGCTTGCGCGCGGCCGAGCGTGTCATGCGAAAGGGCTCGGCTGCAGCGGACCGCGAGATCCCGGCGGCGCGGGCTGCGCGCGGCGACGGACCGTTGGCGAGGCGCGCTTGCGGTGCGGCGGTACCGGCCCGACGCTCGAGGACGGAGAGTTGGCGCTGGAAGGACGAGATCGAATCCGCGGGACGGCTCTCGCTGCGGTTCTGCAAGTACGGCGGCAACAGCACAGCAGCCCAGATGACGGCAAGGATGAAGAGCACCAACAGTGTCACGCTCCGTGCCTACCTTTGTGACTCGGGGACCGTAACCCTCCGCGCGGAACGGGTGGTGGATGGGAACGCGGTCCGATGGACGAGGACATGGCCAGTTACAGGCCGATGGCGCTTGTTACGGTTCTACTACGAACGCGCGACGAAGGTCCAGCGATCGCCTGCATTGCTCGTGCATGAACTTTCGCGCAGTTTTGCCCAGAATCAGAGTCCGAGCTCGTCATCGAGGTCAAGGGCGCGTCGATAGGAGCCCGACCGCCCGCCGGTCTTCTCCCAGAGGGTGATGTCGCTGATGACCATCGAGCGGTCGGCGGACTTGCACATGTCGTAGATCGTCAGGCAGGCGACCGAGCAGGCCGTCATCGCCTCCATCTCGACGCCGGTGCGATCGACCGTGTCGACCTGCGCTTCGACCTCGATGTAGGTGTCCTCGATCCGGAAGTTGACGAGAACCGAGCCCACGAGCAGTGGATGGCACAGCGGGATCAGGTCGGGCGTGCGCTTGGCGGCCTGGATGCCGGCAATTCGCGCGACCGCGAGCACGTCACCCTTGGCGATGGCGCCCCGTGCGACCAGCGACGTCGTGTCGGGCTGCATCACGACACGCCCCCGGGCTACCGCGCGGCGGTGCGTCGCCTCCTTCGGTGTCACGTCGACCATCCGGGCCCGACCGAGTGGATCGAGGTGGGTCAACCCGCGGTCGCTCACGAGCGGAAAGTCTACGTTCCGCGGCGGACGCCTGCTTCAGCCGCCGATTTGGCTCATCGACCGCCGCGGGCGGATGAAGTGCACCTGGTTGACCATGTGGCCGGCCCACTTCCCCGCCACGCATCGCGTCACGGCCGCAGCGAGATCGTCATCCGACCCACCACCTCGCAGCACCGCCCGGAGGTCGGTCTCATCGAGGGCGAAGAGACAGGAGCGCAACTGACCCTCGGCGGTGAGGCGGACTCGATCGCAGGAGCCGCAAAACGCGTCGGTGACGCTGGCGATGATCCCGAACTCCCCGGCACCATCCAGGTATCGGAACGTCTCAGCGGGCTCGGAGCCGTCGTGCTGATGGTGTGACTCGATCGGGTAGACGGCGTCGATGGCAGCGACGATCTCGTCTCGCGACACGACCTTGTCCGCCGACCACACACCGGATGCATCGAGCGGCATGAACTCGATGAACCTGACGCTCACGCCACGTTCACGACCGAACGTGGCAAAGTCGACCACCTCGTCGTCGTTCACACTCCGAATGAGCACGGCGTTGATCTTCACGGGACCGAGTCCGGCATCGAGCGCTGCGTCGATTCCGTCAAGCACCTGGTCGAGGCAATCACGTCGCGTCAGCTCGATGACCCGGTCGCGCCGCAACGAGTCGAGCGAGATGTTGACCCGGCGCAGCCCTGCGGCAGCGAGGTCGTCGGCGATCAAGCCGAAGCTGGTGGCATTCGTGGTGAGCGAGAGATCCACGTCGAGCGCGGCCAGCCGCCCGACGAGAACCGGCAGTCGAGCTCGCACGGTGGGCTCACCGCCGGTCAGGCGGATCGACGTGAATCCGAAACGAGTGACCATCAGCCGCGCCACTCGTTCGATCTCCTCGAAGGTCAACAGGTCCGAGCGGGGCAGCCAGTTCATCCCCTCGGCCGGCATGCAGTACGTGCACCGCAGGTTGCAGCGGTCGGTCACCGAGACGCGCAAGTCACGATGGACGCGGCCGTAGCCGTCGACGAGAGGTTGCGTCACGACTGCCAGGCTACTGGTCCGCCCGCACGAGGTCGCCCGTGACGATCACCGTGACGAGCGCCCCTGCGTCGGCGCCGTCGCCGTCGGGCAGAACGGCCAGTCCGTTCGACGCGGCCATCGACGCGAGCTGGTGCGAGCCTTGCGGTCCGGCGGATCGGACGACCAGCCCGCCGTCTTCGATGTCGACCACCACTCGTGCATAGTGCGTCTTCCCATCAGGGCGGCGCGAGAGCGGCGTCGCGGCGACGGCGTCGAGGCGGGGGCGGTCGAGATCGTTCGGACCGTGTCCGGTCATCTGCCGCAGGGCGGGACGGGCAAGGAGCTCATACGACACGAGCGACGACACGGGATTGCCCGGCAAGCCGAACACCGGCATCGAATCGACGGTCCCGAACGCGAACGGTTTCGCGGGACGGATGGCCATCTGCATCCAGCGCATGTCCGCAGCGAGATCCGACAGCGTCGCCTTGACCTCGTCGAAATCGCCCATGCTGACGCCGCCGCTCGTGAGCAGCGCATCGCACCGCTCCGTCGCGCTCTTGATAGCGGCGGCCACGGCTTCCTTGTCGTCGCGAACGAGTCCGAGATCGACGACCTCGAAACCGTCCGACGCCACGAGCGCGCAGAGCGCGTGGCGGTTCGAGTCGCGGAGCTGACCCGGTCGCAGTGGAGCGTCGCCTTCCACGAGCTCATCACCCGTCGAGAGCACGCCCACTCGCGCCCGTCGCACGACCACGATTTCTGTCACGCCCACGCTGGCCAGGACCCCGAGATGCGCAGGGGTCAGCACCGTGCCGGGTTCCAGGATCGCGACACCCTTCTGGACGTCGTCGCCGGCACGCCGGATGTGGTCCCCCGCCGCGGCCACCGTCTCGACCCGCACCCGCTCGCCGCCGTCGAGCGACGACGTCGACTCGACCATCACGATCGCGTCGGCGCCATCCGGAAGAGCGGCACCCGTCATGATGCGGACCGCCTGCCCGGAGCCGACGCGCACACCGGCAGGATCGGCGCCCGCGGCCAACGTGGCGACGACGTCCAGTGCAACGGGAGCGCCGGCCGTGTCAGCGGCCCGCAGCGCGAATCCGTCCATCGCGGTGTTGTCGAACGGCGGTACCGGCTCGCCGGCCATGACCGGCTCGGCGAGCACGAGGCCGGCCGCGTCGTCAGCGGACAGGCGGACTGCCGGAAGGCGCCGCACCGTCGCCAGCACGTGGGCTCGCGCCTTCTCGAGCGGGATCACGTCGCCACGGTTACACGAGGCCTTCGCGCTTCACGAAGTCGACAAGATACGAGCGCAGCCCGGGACCGAGGTCGTCGCGCCGAGCTGCGAGCTCGATGTTCGCACGGAGGTAGTCGAGCTTGTTGCCGGTGTCGAAGCGTCCTTCGCTGAAGGGGAAGCCGTAGACGCCGGCTTCGTCGAGCAGAAGTGCAATGGCGTCGGTCAACTGGATCTCGCCACCGACACCGGGTTGCACGCGCGCGATCGCGCCGAAGATGTCGGAGGTGAAAACGTAGCGACCCATCACCGCAAGGTTCGAGGGCGCGAGATCGCGTGAAGGCTTCTCCACGATCTCGAGGATGCGAACGAGGTCACCGTCGGCCGGCTCGACCCGGGCGCAGCCGTACGCCGAAGGATCGTCGACCTCCATCAAGGCGATGACACTCCGCTCGACGCGCTCTGCCTCCGCGATCATCGCTTCGAGCAACAGGACCCGCTCGTCGATGAGATCGTCGCCGAGGAGCACGACGAACGGTTGGTCACCGACGTGCTTGCTCGCCATCCCGACCGCGTGGCCGAGACCCAGCGCCTCGCCTTGGCGGATGAAGTGGATGGCGGCGAGGTCGGCGAGCGCCTTGACCTCCTTCAGTGCCTCCGTCTTTCCGCGTTCTTCGAGTTCGAGCTCGAGCTCGATGTTGCGATCGAAGTGGTCTTCGAGGCTCCGCTTACCTCGGCCGCTGATCATGAGGATGTCGTCGATGCCGGCGCGCACCGCCTCCTCGACGACGTACTGGATGGCCGGCTTGTCCACCACCGGCAGCATCTCCTTCGGCTGCGCCTTCGTCGCCGGAAGGAACCGCGTACCGAGCCCCGCAGCAGGGATCACCGCCTTGCGAACTTCCATCCGTGTCAGGTTGCCACGACGCTGCCGCCGTCACTGTACGGATCGGGCGGTGGTCGGTATCCTTGGCACTCGACCGTGGCGAGTGCCAGCCGAGCGGGAGTCCCAGATGCCCACCTACGAATACCGCTGCAAGGACTGTGGCGAACACCTCGAGGTCGTGCAGTCCTTCACCGACGACGCGCTCACCGAGTGCCCCGCGTGCGGTGGCAGCTTGCGCAAGGTGTTCGGCAACATCGGCATCACGTTCAAGGGCTCCGGCTTCTACAAGACCGACAGCCGAAAGGCCACGGCCTCCGCATCGAAGTCGTCGAACAGCGACTCCGGATCATCCGAGTCGTCGTCGGGCGACTCGGGCGACTCGGGCGCGTCGAAGCCCGCTGACACGTCGTCCTCGTCGTCGTCGAGCGCGGGTTCGTCGGACGGCTCGACCAAGTCCGACTCGGCGGCCGCCGCGAAAACGGCGTGAGTGACGCCGACATCGGCGTCTTCGGCGGTTCCGGCTTCTACTCGTTCGTCGACGACCTCGAAGAGCGCGTCGTCTCGACGGCCTACGGCGACCCGTCTGATCGGATCACCATCGGCACAATCGGTGCCCACCGCGTCGCCTTCCTTCCCCGCCACGGCCGCAAGCATCACCTGCCGCCGCATCGCGTGAACTACCGCGCCAACGTCGCGGTCATGCGCGACCTCGGTGTTCGGCTCCTGCTCGCGCCCTTCGCTGCCGGGTCGCTGCAGCCGACCATCCATCCAGGTGACTTCGTGGTGGTCGACCAACTCGTCGATCGCACGTCGGGCCGGCCCGACACTTTCTTCGACTCGTTCGCAGACGGTCCGCACCACGTCTCGCTCGCCGACCCGTACGACGCCGACGCGCGCGGAATGCTCGTCGATGTGGCGAAGCGGCTCGGCATCGCCGTGCATGACCGTGGCACGGTGGTTGTCGTGCAAGGACCGCGGTTCTCGACCCGCGCCGAGTCCACCTGGTACCGGAGCGCCGGATGGGATGTCATCAACATGACGCAGTACCCCGAGGCTGCCCTCGCCCGGGAGGCGAACATCCGCTATGCCGGCATCGCGCTCGTGACCGACTACGACACGGGCCTCGAAGGAATGCCGGGCGTCGAGCCGGTCACGCAGGAGCAGGTGTTCGCGTTCTTCGACGACAACGTGCACCGCATACGAGACCTGCTTCTCGCGGCCATCCCGGCCCTGTAGCTTTCGGGGCGCTTCCCCCTCGGCTGTCAGCATCCGAGGAGGAACGCGACCGTGCGAGGCCGTCCCGTTGTCGTGCGTCGCCGATTGCGGCGCCGTCGTGTACCACGTTGGATCCGCCGCCACCCCGTCCTGTACTGGCTCGTTGCGATCGTGTTCGCCGGCGTAACCGCCCACGCCATCACGTCCGCGCTCAGCCGGGCGGAGGCGGCGCGCGCTGGGTGGGGCGAGACGCGGTCGGTGCTCGTCGCGCAACATCGACTCGACGTCGGCGAGGTCGTCCGTGACGGTGATGTCGCGGCCGCGGCCTGGCCGGCTGCGCTCGTGCCACGGGGCGCCGCGCCGGACGCGGGGAATGCCGTCGGACGAACGGTCGTCCAGGTGATCGAACCGGGTGAGGCCGTGCTCGCTGGGCGGCTCGCGCCCGACGGACTGCGCGGTGTCGCTGCGCTGGTGCCACCCGGTTGGCGGGCGCTCGCGCTGCCGGTCGGTCCCGCGGCACTCCCGCTGTCCGTAGGTGACCGCGTCGACCTGGTCGCTGCGGTCGGCGGCACCGATGCGACCGAGTCACAGTCACCGTCGTTCGTGCTCGCCGACAACGCAGTCGTCGTCGCGGTCGACGAACGGTCCGTCACCGTCGCAGTGCGCGCCGAAGACGCCCCGCGCGTCGCGCTCAGCATCGTCACCGGCTCGGTGGTCCTCGCTCTACGGTCCGGGTGACCCTTCCAACACGAATGTTGGTGCGCCGTGGCCGCCAGAGCGACCACGGCGACCCGAAGTTCGGCAGGAGTCAGTCGGTGGACACGGAGGGGACGATCCGGGGACTCCACCGACGAGGCGGATCCGAGTGGTGGCCGACGACCTTGCTGTCGCGCAGCGCGGCCAGAAACGTAGCCGGATCGTCGAAGTCGGCGATCTCGACGTACGCGGCGCCGATGGCGTCGGGAACGTGGGCGTCGCTGCCCGCACCCGCAGCAATGCCGTGCACGGCAGCGAACTCCGACGCGCGCCCGTTCAACGACTCGAGCGACGTCTTCGCATTGCGAACCTCGATCGCGTCGACAAGGCCATCGGACGCGAGCGCTTCGAGAGCGGGTTCGACGAGATTGCGCCGCATGGGGTCGAAGGGGTGCGGGATGTACACGAGCCCGCCTTGGTCGTGGATCCGCGCCGCCGTCTCTCGCGGTGTCAGTCCGAACGGGACGCGTTCTTCGAGGAACAAGCCGATGATCTCGCCTTGGGTCGAGCGCACTTCCTCACCGACGACGACGCGACATGGCAATGCGTCACGCAACCGGCGCGCGCCGTCGATGGCGTGGTGGTCGGTGACGCACAGGACGTCGATGGCCGTAGCCGTCACGGCGTCGACGAGTTCGCCCTCTGTCGTCGTGGAATCGCCGGACCACATGGAGTGGCTGTGGCAGTCGACACGCACGCGTCCGGGGACACGGGGCTCTGCGAGATGAGGATGACGAGCGACCGCGTCCGTGCTCGGCGCCATGCCCATGGCGCGCTACGCGCCGGAGACGGTGACGTCGCCGACGACGATCGTCACGCCCGCCGCCCGCATCGGCAGCCACTCGACGTCGTTCCCGACCGCGATCACGTCTTGGAGCATCCGCTGCAACGTCGAGGCGATCGTGAACTCGCGAACGGGCGCGCCCACCTTCCCGTCCGCGATGCGCAAGCCTTCGGCTCCGGTCGAGAAGTCACCTGACACCGGGTTCACTCCGGAATGCAGTCCCGACACGGATTGGACGAGGATGCCGTGGTCGACCGCGGCGACGAGGTCGTCCTGCGAACGATCGCCGGGCGCGAGCGACAGCGCCCGTGGCCCGGCCGACGGGGTGCTCTTGAAGCCGCCACGCACTGCCGAACCGGTGGACGCGGCGCCCAAGCGCCGGGCGGTGTACGCGTTGTGCAGGAAACCCTGGAGCACGCCGTTCGCGATCAGCTCGTTGCGTCGCGTCGCGAGGCCCTCGCCGTCGGTCTGTGTCGCGGAGAACGCCTCTGGATTGGTCGGATCGTCGACGAAGATGATCGACACGCTCGCGATCTCGTCGCCGACGCGATCGGCGAACGGCGACCGTCCCTTGAGCACTGCCTCGGCGGACAAGGTCGAACCGATGATGCCGAGGAACTGCGCGGCGACGTACGGGTCGAGCACGACGGTCAGCCGCTCGCTCCCCGGCTTCGTCGCGCCCAGCATCCGGGTCGCGCGCTTGGCGGCGTCGTTCGCAGCCACGCTCAAGTCGAGGTCGTCGGGGTGCCGGCCCACTGAGAAGCCGAACCCCGTCTGCGTCTCGTCACCGTCCGACGCCATCACCGACGCAGCGACGTAGGCCCCGGTCTCACGCGCAGCGGCGCGGATACCGGTAGTGGTCACAACGGCGGCGGACGCGATCGAATCCGCGTAGTCAGCGGACTCGACGCCGCTGATGAGTTTGTCGGCATCGCGCGAGATCCGCTCGAGCTCGATCGCGAGCTCGACCTTGCGATCCGTCGGCACGTCGACCAGCGAGGCGCGATAGAGGTCGAGATCGGCGATCGGGACACCGTCGGGCTCAGCCAAGCCCACGTACTCGTCGGGTGTGCCGAAGCCGGCATTGTCACGCGCCTCGGCCAAGGTCTCGACGAGGACATCTTCGTCGAGCGAACCTGCGTACGCGAAGCCGACGCGGTGGTCGCGCGCGACTCGGATGCCGACTCCCTGCGTCTCGGCCGACGACAGTTGCTCGACGTCGCCCTCGTAGGCGCGCACTTCGGTGTCGCGCGAATGAGCGACCACGGCCTCGACCTGCTCGCCCTCGTTCGCCCAGCCGACGATGCGGTCGCCGATCGCGAGCAGCTCCTCAGGTTCGATTGTCACGCGGCCGTGCCGCCGACGGTCAGTGCCGTGACTCGAAGCGTAGGGACGCCGTCGCCGACGGGAACACCTTGCCCGTCCTTGCCGCACATCCCCGGAGGACCCATGGCGAAGTCGTTGCCGACCGCATCGATCAGCGTCAACACCTGGGGCCCGTTGCCGATGAGGTTGCCTTCGCGCAACGGATCGGTGATCTCGCCGTTCTCGATCAGATACGCCTCGGTCATGCCGAACACGAAGTCGCCCGTCGCCGGATTGACCTGACCACCGCCCAGCGCCTTGACGAACACGCCGCGTTCGGTCGAGCTGACGATGGCCGACGGGTCGTCGTTGCCGGCGAGCACATACGTGTTGGTCATGCGGACCATCGGAAGGTGCTGGTAGCTCTCGCGCCGCCCGTTGCCTGAACGCTCCCGTCCTTCCTTGCGGCTGCGGAGGAAGTCGTACATGTAGTCCGTGAGCACGCCGTCTTCGATGAGCACGTTGCGCTGCGCGGGTGTCCCCTCGTCGTCGATCGCGTAACAGCCCCACTCCTCGCCCATCGTCCCGTCGTCGACGAGCGTGACGAGCGGCGACGCCACCTGCTCGCCGCGCCGGCCCTTGAACACCGAGGCGCCCTTGGCGATGGTATCAGCCTCGAGACCGTGACCGCAGGCTTCGTGGAACAGGACGCCGCCGCTGCCCGAGCCGATGACCACCGGCATCGTGCCGGACGGCGCCGGGCGAGCGCCGAGCTTGGTGAGCGCCTGGCGCGCGACCTTGCGAGCGTGCTGTTCGACGTCGACCTTGTCGAACAGCTCCCAGCCGATCGTGCGCCCGATCGACTCGTAGCCGGTCTGCATGCCGGTGTCGCCGATGGCGACGCACTGCACGGCGAACAAGGTCTTCACCTGGTCGTCCTCGGCCAGCATCCCGTCGCTGTTGGCGACCAGGATGCGACGACGGCTGTCGGCCACACGAGCCGTGACCTGCTTGATGGCGGACCCTTCCGACCGTGCCGCCTCGTCCGCCCGGGTCAGGAGCGCGACCTTGGCCGCCTTCTCGATGTCCTCGGGTAGCACCGCGATCTCGTTCGGTCGAGGCGCCTCGACCCGACTCAAACCGACCGTGCGGTCTTTGCCGGTAGCGCCTCGAGCTGCTGCGGCCGCGGCTTCTGCGGCGGCGCGTAGTCCGGCTTCTGACAGATCGGCTGTATGGGCGAATCCCGTCGTTTCGCCGACGACGACACGGATGCCTGCGCCTCGGTCGCGTCCGGAGCTCAGCTCTTCGACTCGGGCGTCGTCGAGTCGGGCCGACGAGGATCGCCGGTCCTCGACGAAGATCTCCGCAAAGTCACCGCCGGTGCGCAGCGCAGAGCCGAGAACGCGTTGAATTGTCGAGGAATCGAGCACGGAGCTCCCTTCGATGCCTGGCGGACGAGTTTTCGCAGGCCAACTGCGACTGCGTATCGTAACTCGATGCCCCCGCAACCAGGCTTGGCCGCAGAGGTCGTCGCGGCCGTCACGGAGAGCGATACCGCGGTGGCGCTGGGGTCAGGTGACGTGCCCGTGCTCGGCACGCCGCGCGTCGTCGCACTGTGCGAAGAAGCGTCGGTGAAGGCACTGGAAGCCGTACTCGATCCGGGCACCACCTCGGTCGGTATGCGCGTGCAGCTCGACCACGTGGCCCCGACCGCCGTCGGCCACAAGGTGCGGGCCGAGGCGACGCTCGAACGGGTCGAGGGCCGCCGGCTCACGTTCGCGGTGTCGGTGCGGGACGAGCGCGGGCTCGTCGCCGTCGGCAAGGTCACCCGGGTCCTGGTCGACATCGAACGCTTTCTCGAAAAGTGCCGCTGACCGCCGCCTAAGGGCTCAGGTCATCCGCGAGGGGCCGGCGCGACCGTCGACGGTGACGACGCGTTCGGTGAAGAGCCAGCGACCGGTGGCGTCGTCCCGGCGGAGCGTGTCGCGGTAGGTCCCCCAGTGATCGGGGCCGATCTCGGTGATGGCGAGAAAGTAGGACGACGACGTCGCGGTCCCAGCCGTGACGTCGGCCTCGATGGAGATGCTCGATACGTGATGGCGGACGATCGCCCTCGTGGACGTGGCCGCCAGCTTCTGCCCCGCTGCGGCGAAGCGCGCCGCGATCGCCTCGCGGCCCTCGGCGCGATCCAAGCCGCGCACGTCGAGCACGCCGTCGGTCGTGAAGCACGCAGCCGCCTCCTCGAACCGGGCACGGTCCACTGCGTGCGCGTACGCCGCAATCGTCAGTCGAACCTCTTCGTGCGCCGCCAGCTCGTCCGGCCTCACCCGAGGTTCGACGTCCTCGGGTATTGGTCCGAAGGATCGGTCAGCACGTTCACGACGTACGGCACGCCCGCAGCGAGGCCGCGGTCGAGGGCAGAGCCGAGGTCCTTCGCTGAGGACACGACCTCACCGGCGCCGCCGAGCGCTTTCACGACCTCGTCGTACCTACAGCCCGCTTGGAGATCGGCGGCGACGTCATACCCGTAGATCGCCTGCATCGGATGCTTCTCGAGCCCCCAGATCCCGTTGTTGCCCACCACGACCAGCACGGGGAGGTTGTGGCGTACGAGCGAGTCGGCGTCCATCAACGAGAACCCCGCAGCACCGTCGCCGAGCATCACGACCACTTGACGACCCGGATGCGCCAGCCGAGCCGCGATCGCATACCCCATGCCGGTACCGAGGCAGCCGTACGGGCCGGGATCGAGCCAGCATCCGGGCTCGTACGACTCCACGTACTTGCCGGCGTACGACACGAAGTCCCCGCCGTCGCACACGACGACCGCGTCCCGATCGAGCCGGCGGCGCAGTTCGCCGTAGACGCGGGTCGGCTTGATCGGATCGCTGTCGGCCTCGAGCGAGGCGACCTCGCCGGCGGCCGCCGCCGACTCGACGTCGCGCAGCCGAGTGATCCATGGTTCGTGGTCGGCAACGGAGCCGGACCATTCGGCGAACGCCCGCAGGATGCTCTCGAGGTCGCCGGCTGGTGACACGGAAGGTGTCATGTGCCCTGCACGTTCGGACGGATTGTCGACGACGTGGACAACGGCCGCATCACCGAACGCCCCGAACGAGAGACGGAAGTCGAGCGGTGCGCCGACCACGACCACGACGTCGGCGTCGGTCTTGAGCAACCCGCGTGTGCGCGAGAACGCGAGCTCGTGGTCTGCGGGCAGGCAGCCCCGGCCGAGGCCGTTCGCGAACACGGGTACGCGCATGGTCTCGACCGCGGCTCGTAACGCCGGCCACGCGCTCGCGAAATACACGTCAGTGCCGGCGATCAACGCCGGACGCTCGGCGTTCGCGATCATCGACGCTGCGCGCTTCACCTCGTCCGCATCCGGTTCGACGATCGTCGGTCCCGAACCGACGGGCACGTCGCCTTCGCCGTGGCGGAACACCACATCCAACGGGAAGTCACAGAAGACCGGACCACGATGCGGCGTCATCGCGTCGCGCACGAGCTCGTCGACGAGGACACCGATCTGGCTCACGTCGGTGGCCGTCGTCGACCTCTTCGTGATCGACGCCAGCACCGGAACGTGGTCGAACTCCTGCAACGACCCCGCGCCCCAGCGGTTCTGGGGCGCCCTACCACCGAGCACGACGAGAGGCGACCCGTTGAAGTGCGCGGTCGTTACTGCCGACACACCGTTCGTCACGCCTGGACCTGCGGTCAGCACGGCGACACCGGGGCGGCGCGTCAGTTTGGCGGTCGCCTCCGCTGCGAATGTCGCCGTCTGCTCATGGCGAACATCGATGATTCGCCAGTCGCCGGTCGTTCCCTTCACCGCCGCGTCGTAGAACGGGAAAATGTGACCGCCGGACAGGGTGAACAGCTTGTCGATGCCGTGGTTCGCGAGCGCCGCGAGCGCGAGCTCACCGCCGTGCCCCTTCACCTCGGTCATGCGCGCGCCGCACCGTTCGAAAGTGACCCGAGGAAGTCGGTCAGCGCCTTCCACCACGCGTCCGTGTTCTCGAACTGCGGGCTGTGTCCGGCATCCGTGATGACGGCGAGCTCCGCTCCCGGAATCGCCTCGGCCAGGTTGCGCGACTGCGCGAGCAAGGGCGCGTCCTGCTCGCCGACGATCACGAGCGTCTGCACCGACAGCGTGCGCAGCGCGTCGAGCCGGTCAGTCGCGTCGACCATCGCAGTCAACATCCCCGCGTACGCCGCTGAAGCGGTTGCGCGCAGCTTGCGCTCGCCGAACTCCGCGTAGCCCTCGCGCTCCGAGAGCAGGCGTTCGTGCGCGGGCGTGGACAACGGCGATTCGCGTTCGGCCATCAGATCGGCCAGGCCGTCGATGCCGCGGTCCTCCACGATGGAGACGACCTTCGTCACCTGCTCGCGATCGACGAAGGACAGACGACCGTGGCCGGTGTCCATGAGCACCAGGCCGTCGAGGCGATCAGCGGCTTGCATGGCCATGACCTGCGCGACCATGCCGCCCATCGAATGGCCGAGCAGCACGAACCGTGAGCCTGCTCCCCACCGATCGTCAGCGAGCGCCAGCGCATCCGCCGTCAGCAGGTCGAAGGAGTACTCGCGCTTGTCGCTCGGCTTCTCACTTGCACCGTGACCACGGTTGTCGATGGCGACCGCATGCCAACCGAGCTCGGCCAAGGGGTCGAGCCAGTCGGTGAAGTCCTCCTTCGCGCCGGTGAAACCGTGGATCAGCAGCAGCGGGCGGCCGCCGCCTCCGGACTCTGCCACCTGCATGTGCAGTCCGGTGCTGAGTGGGACGTCGCTCACCTTCATGGCGACGTTCTAGCCCGCAAGGCCCGGTGGCCGCGGGGCGAGCGTCGCCCCACGGGAGGACTCGAGCGCATGGGCGGCAACGGGACAGGCCGCATCCGCGCGCACATTGTCGATTCAGCCACGGAAACAGGTGGCTGAGTCGACACAGAGTCGTCGCCTCGGCGTCTGTGTCGACTGGGCCACCGAATCCGTGGTCGAGAGGACACAGACGCGCGACGACGAGGTCTGTGTCTGCTGAGCTACGCGTTTCGGTGGCTCAGCCGACAATGTGCGCGCAGCGCGAAGGCGAACGCAGCGGGACGTCGTCGGAGGGCGACCGTCCGACCGTCCGCTCGTGCGAGTCAGCCGCCTGGCGGGTGCGCCAGCTGCGCCAGCTTGGAGGTCACGTCGGTGACCTGATCGGGCGGCGGCGGGTTGATCCCGACGTCGGTCCCGAAGTCGAACAGGTCGACAGTGAGCGTGGCCTTCGAGGCCGCCGACTCCGAACTGTCGGGAACCGAGAAGTCGAAGACGATCTCGCGGACCATGCCGTTGTCGTCGATGAACACATCCGTCGGCACCTCGGCGTCGACCAGTGAGGTCCCGGTGTCGCCCAGCTGATCGATGGCACGCTGCAGGCGGTCGCGCTGGGCGCCAGTCGCGCTGTTCAACGCATCACGGAGCTTGACCGTCGCATGGAGGTGGGTCGTATCGACACCACGGATCTGCTCGCGACCCATGTCGGTGACCGCACCTGCGGTCCCGTGCAGGAAGTCGAGGAACGCCGACGGATCAGCGACCTCGAACGTCGACGCACCCGTGCTCGCTGGGACGCTCATCCACTGCGTCTTCACACCGACGAGCCGAGCGAACAACGGGAAGTCGAGGTACACCACGTCGTCTGTGGCGACGACGTTCGCGGTCGAGCCGAGCTGCGAGGTCGACGAGTTCCCGCCGTTGGTCGGCGGCGCGTGCAATGAAGCCGCCAGCAGCGACGACAGATCAAGAGACATCGAGAACAGATGTCGTTCAGCGTCGAACGCACCCGTCGCACCGAAGTGCGTCTCCTGACCGTTCGCGACGGTGTCGATCGACATCTCGACATGTCCCGTCCTTGCTTCGGCCGTGTGCGTCGCAGCGTTGATCAGACCCGTTGGCGTCGCGACGGCCGCAACGTTCTGTCCGCCGCCACTGCCGCCGCCACTGCCGCCGCCACACGCCGAGAGCGCGAGTGCTACCGCGGCGACCACCCATCCCGTCTTGTGACGCATGACCCCTCGACTTGTTAGGCATTTCAGGGTCGAAGGTGACCGAGAATCCGCCTCGCCGCCCGTAGACTCGGCGGTTCGGGGACCGAGCGTAGCGAAGGGTTCCTGAACCTTGCGGTCACCTACAGTGGCACTGCGACGGAAAGGGGGGTGGTGGGCCAGGCGACCTTCCAGGATGAGGGGGCGAGCGAGGTCCCCATCGCCGCGCCGCGCCGCTGGTGGGTGCTCGTCCTCCGCCTCGTGATCAGCGTCGTAATGCTCGGCGTGCTCCTGTGGCGCGTCCCGCGGTTCAGCGTCGAGCAGCTCCTGCCCGATTGGAACACGGACACCGCGCTGTTCCTCGCGCTCGCAGCCGCTCTGACGCTCGCGGGCCTCGTGCTGTCGACGCTGCGCTGGCGCACGGTGCTGTCCGCGCTCGGACAGGACGCCAAGCTGCGACGGCTGCTGTCCTACAACCTGGCCGGGTTGTTCGTGTCGAACGTGCTGCCGACCACGATCGGTGGCGACGTGCTGCGCGTGTCACGGCTGTCGAAGGAGAACGGCGAGTCCGCGGCATCCTTCGCCTCGGTCGTGCTCGAACGCCTGACCGGCTGGCTCGTCCTTCCGGTGATCACGCTCGTCGGTCTGCTCGTCAACCCCGGTTTGCGCCACCTCGGAAACGCCACCCGGGTCGCGGTCGCGCTGAGCGTCGGCACACTCGTGGCCCTCGGCGCGGTTCTGCTCGGCGTCGCCAGCCATCGGTTCGGTTCGAAGGTCACCGGCAGCGAAGGTTGGCGGCGGTTCGCGGCCGCACTGCACCTTGGAATGGCGCGGCTCCGTCGACATCCCGCGGCCGCGATCAACGTGCTCGTCGTCGGCTTCGCCTACCAACTCGTTCTTGTGCTCGCGGCGTTGATGGCCGCAAAGGCAGTCGGGATGAGCGTGGCCGTCGGCCCGACGGCACTGCTGGCGTTCTTCCCAGCGGTGCTCATCGCCCAGGTCCTGCCGATCTCGATCTCGGGGCTCGGCGTGCGTGAGGGTGCGTTCGTGTTGTTCCTCACGCCGCTCGGCGTGCCGACAGAGCAAGCGATCGCACTCGGGCTGCTGCTGTACCTGCTCAACGTCGCGGTCAGCCTTCTCGGCGCGCCTGCTTTCGCCGTCGGAGGTCGTGGGCAGCGCACCGTCGCTGCGTGAGCGACGTCGCCGCGCCACCTGAAGCAGCACCCAAACGCCGGCCGATCTACCGCGAGGTCATCTACATCGTCGCGGTCTACTTCGTGTACTCGACCGTACGGAACCGCTTCGGATCGGCCGGCGGCGCGCCCGGCCATGCGAACGGCATCGCGTACGGCCACGCATTGGACGTCATCGATCTCGAGCGGAACCTGCGGCTGTTCTTCGAGCAGCGGCTCCAGTCCTGGTATCTCGGCCTACCGGAACACGGGTTCATTCAGTTCTGGAATGTCTTCTACGGCACGGCACACTTCGTGGTCACCGCAGGCGCGCTCGTGTTGCTGTTCTTCCGCGATCCAGCGCGCTATCCGCGCTGGCGCAACACGCTCGCGTTCACCACGCTGCTTGCGCTCCTCGGCTTCGCCGCTTTCTCGCTGATGCCACCGCGCTTGCTCGACAAGCCCGTCGAGGAATACGGCCCGCCGGCCTCGATGGTCTCCGAACATTTCGGCTTCGTGGACACGCTTCAGGAGTATCCGACGTTCTGGTCATTCGACTCCGGCAGCCTCAAGACGCTCTCGAACCAGTACGCGGCCATGCCCAGCCTCCACATGGCATGGGCGGTGTGGAGCATGCTCGTGCTGCTGCCCCTTGTTCGCCGAGGATGGATACGCGCGCTGATCGTGCTCGACCCGCTGGCGACGTTCTTCTGCATCGTCGTCACTGCCAACCACTACTGGCTCGACGCGCTCATAGGTGTCGTCATCTTGGCAATCGGCTTCTTCATCGCCAGTCGCGTCACCAACTGGTGGGACGCCCGACATCCATGGGCGCAGGCGCCTGCACGTCCGGAATCGAGCGGACCGGACGGCCGTGATACCCCGTCCGCGCGACGACCCGCTCACGACCGTCCGGCCACCAGGTGACCCGCACTTCGGCGCTCTTCCTCGGATCGCGGCCTGCTTCCATCCGCACCCACGCGACGGGCGCGCCGTCGGTGGCCACCGCGCCGGCGCGTTCAATCGCGTGCTGTACTCGGGAACGCTTCTCCGACGAGAGGTACTGCCACACGATGGAGTGGTAGACGACCGTCGCGACGTCAAGACGGGGAACCGACAACTGCGCCTCGACCCAGTCGCCGGCATCGGCTCGCTCGACGGACACCGGAACAGACGCGGCCAACGCGAGGGCGGCGTCGAGCGCGGCCAACCGGTCGAGCTGGTCGGGCCAGACGAACGATCGCAAGGTCAACGCACCGTCCTCCGTCGTCGCGTCGATCGGATCACGGTCACATCCGGCTCGCTCGGCCACGACCGCATCGACGTCGAGGTGCGGGAGCGGCTCGAGGTAGACGCCCTCGAACCGAAGCGGCGACGCAGGATCGCCCCATGCTTCTCCTTCGGCGCCGCCCTCGTAGCGGTAGCGATCCCAGCGAAGGTTCAGGCCAGCACTCGCACCGAGCTCGAGCACGCGTAACGGAAGCGCGGTCTCGCGGACGACCGCCAGGAAGCCGAGGAGGAGGGCCGCGCACCGTCCGACTTCGTTCGTCTGCAGACCGCGTGTGAGCGACTCGATCAGCTCGTCGCGATGCTCCTCCACCGCAGCCAGAAAGCGTCGGTCGATGACGCCTGGGAGATCCGGCGCGAAGTGACCGCCCACCGACGGGTAGAACACGGCGAGATCCGGGGCCCTGCCTTCGAGCACGATGCGATGGAGTCCGCCGAGAAAGCGCAACGGCATCGCCTCGAAGATCGGATTCACGTCAGCCGGCGCGTTCGCCAGCACATACGCGCACGGACCATCACGCTCGACGTCTTCGTACGTCAGCGCGAGCAAGTGGCGATACATCGGACTCGTGGCCTTGCCGTCACGCTGAAAGCGAATCGACGCCCGGCCGTCCTCGTCGACCCTCGACACCATCGCAACCCTATTGTCGGACCATGCCCGAACGCGATGTGACACTCACCACTTCCGACGGTCCCATGCGCACATACGAGGCGACACCGGCGAGCGGTACGTCGGCGAGCGCGGTCATCGTCATCCCGGAGGCGTTCGGTTTGAACGACCACATCGAGAGCATCGCCGAGCGCGTCGCCGAGGCCGGCCATGTCGGCCTCGGACTCGACGTTTTCCACCGATCGGGTGGCGGCACCGCGCCGTACGACGACTTCAGCAAGGTGCTGCCGCTCTTCGAGGGGTTGACCGACGACGGCCTGCTCGCTGACATCGACGCGGCTCGCGCGCACTTGCACGAGGCGGGGATCGGCGACGAACGCATCGGTATCGTCGGGTTCTGCTTCGGAGGCCGGATCACGTTCCTCGCGTCCGTTCGCCGCGCGCTCGGAGCCGGAGTGGGCTTCTACGGCGGAGGCATCGTGACTCCGCGCTTCCCCAGTTCCCCGCGCTCATCGACGAGTCCGCCACGATGCAGACGCCATGGCTCGGATTGTTCGGCGACGCCGACGAGTCGATCCCGGTCGACGACGTCGAGCGTCTTCGCTCGACGCTCGACGAGAAGGCACCTGTCGCGCACGAGGTCGTCCGGTACCCGGGCGCGCAACACGGGTTCAACTGCGACCAGCGTCCGTCATACAACCCCGGCGCAGCCGCGGACGCATGGCGACGGACCCTCGCCTGGTTCGGAGCCCATCTGGGCTGACCGGCTCGATCGACAGTGCGTGGTCCGGAACCACCGCACCGACTACCGTCTCGACCAGATGCTCCTTGACTCCGTGAACAGCCCGGTGGACCTCCGGCGGCTGTCGTATCCAGAGCTCGACCATCTCGCCGTCGAGATCCGCGAGTTCATCGTCGAAGCGGTGAACCGGGCTGGCAGTGGCCACCTCGGATCGAACCTCGGCGCCGTCGAGTTGACACTCGCTGTGCACCGGGTGTTCGACTCGCCGCGCGACATCGTCCTGTGGGACACCGGCCACCAGGCTTATGTCCACAAGATCGTCACGGGTCGCCGCGAGGACTTTTCCGGCTTGCGCCAACCGGGCGGGCTGTCCGGCTACCCGAACAGGACCGAGTCGGAGCACGACTGGATCGAGAACAGTCACGCGTCGACGATCATCAGCTACGCCCACGGTCTCGCGACCGCGGTCGAGGGCAAACCGGACGATCACGGCGACCGCCGCGTCATCGCCGTGATCGGCGACGGGTCGATGACGGGCGGCATGGCGTTCGAGGGTCTGAACAACCTGGGCCACTCGGGGCGCAAGGCGATCATCGTCCTCAACGACAACGGCCGTTCCTACGCGCCGACGGTCTCGAAGCTGACCGAGAGCGTGGCCCGACTTCGCGTGAGCCCGCGATACGTGCGTCAGCGCGCCCGGCTCGACCGGGCGCTGCGCGAGATGCCGCTGCTCGGTGACCGGATGGAGCGAGGACTCCAAGCTGCCGTCGCCGGGTTGCGCGCCTATTTCGAGCCGAGCGCGTTCTTCGAGGACCTTGGCGTCCGCTACACGGGGCCGTTCGACGGGCACGACGTGCGCGGACTCGAGAGCGCTCTGCGTGATGCTGCCGAATACGACGGACCGATCGTGGTGCACGTTATGACGCAGAAGGGCCGCGGATACGCGCCCGCGGAGAACGATCCCATCAAGCGCCTGCACGACATGGGTGGTGAGGCCAAACCGGGCTCGTACACCGCGGCGTTCACCGAGGCCTTGATCAAGGCCGGCGAGGAGCATCCTGAGCTGGTGGCCATCACCGCCGCGATGCCCGACTCGACCGGACTGCTGCCGTTCGGTGAGCGCTTTCCCGGCCGCCTCATCGACGTTGGCATCGCCGAACAACACGCGGTCACGGCCGCGGCGGGCATGGCCATGGGGGGTTTGCGTCCCGTCGTCGCCGTGTATTCGACCTTCCTCACCCGTGCCATCGATCAAGTCATGTACGACGTCGGCTTGCATGCGCAGCCGGTGGTCTTCTGTCTCGACCGAGCCGGCATCACGGGCGACGACGGACCGTCACATCACGGCGTGCTCGACATGGCTCTGCTGTCGAGGGTGCCCGGCATGACGATCCTCGCGCCGTCGTCGTACCAGGAGCTCGGCCAGATGTTGCGCGACGCGCTCGAGATCGTCGACGGTCCGGTCGCCATCCGTTGGCCGAAGACCAACGCGCGCAACGTGCCCGACGACGAGGTCGGCTGCGGACTCGACGCTCGCAGGGTCCGGACCGGCACGGACATCTGCATCCTGTCCGTCGGCAAGATGCTCGATGCGGCTGAGGGCGCGGCGGAAGCGCTCGAGGCCGCGGGAATCTCGGTGACGGTGTGGGACGCGAGGGTGGTCAAGCCGCTCGACCCTCGGATGATCGCCGACGCGGCCCGCCATCCGCTCGTGATCACGGTCGAGGACGGGATCCGCGACGGCGGCGCGGGTGCGGCTATGGCCGATTCCGTCGCCGCCGACGCGCTCAGCGACGGCCGCGTCGGTCCGCCTGTCCGTGTCCTCGGTACGCCGTGCGTGTACATCCCCCAGGGCAAGCCGGACGCGATCCTCCGCGACCTCGGCCTCGACGCCGAGGGCATCACCGCCGAGGCCACCAAGCTTCTCAGCCTGATCCGCCCGTCGTAACCCCGTCGTTTCACCTTTGAGCGCGCAAAGCTCACTCGCACGCCCACTTCCGCGCGCAGAATCCCCTCAGCGGCGCTCGCGAGCAAGTGGCGACTACCGTCGGCCGGACAGCTTCCCCCGAGTTCCGACAACCGGGGAGAAGATCCCGCCACTGCGACTGTCGTGTATTGACACGTCCAGCAGGCGCGTCAATGCACGATGGTCGGGCGTCGCGTCTGTCGTGGCGGAGTGCGTCGAGCGTGGTGTGGCCGCCGACGCGACGAGGCCCGGACCCCTCGGTCCGGGCCGTCCCCCCTTGCGTCGCCCCCAGCGAAGCCACAGCGCGGTCTCGTCACAGTAGCAATGGGTGTGTCACATGTCATGTGGAGTGTTTGACAGTCCCTGTCACCCTGCTTGGGTGATCTCGCACAGGGTCAGCCGGGGTCCGCCCCCACGATCGAGACGAAGCTGACGCACTGACCCGGGGCGCCGCCGAGGTTGTGGGTGAGCCCAAGCGTTCGGCCCTCGTCCACGGTCGTGATGCGCCGCTCGGCGGGGGCTTCTTTGCGGAGCTGGAGCCAGCACTCGAAGAGCATCCGGAGGCCCGATGCTCCGATGGGGTGCCCGAACGACTTCAGCCCGCCATCCGGGTTGACCGGGAGATCGCCGGAGAGGTCGAACGCCCCGTCGAGGACGTCCTTCCACGCGTGGCCGCGTGCGGAGAAACCGAGGTCCTCCATCAGGACGAGCTCGGTCGGCGTGAAGCAGTCGTGCACCTCCGCCATCGCCAGCTCGGACCGAGGGTCTGACACGCCTGCTTGCCGGTACGCGTCCTCGGCAGACCGAACAACTTCGGTGAAGGTCGTGTAGTCGTAGCTCGGGTCGATCGGACCGGCCGCGGGCCCGGAGGCGAACGAGAGTGCCTTCACGTACAGCGGCTTGTCCGTGTACTTCGGCGCGTCCTCGGCTCGGACGATGATTGCCGCTGCAGACCCGTCGGACACGCCCGAGCAGTCGAAGATCCCGAGCTGTCCGGCGATCAACGGTGACGCGCAGATGACCTCCTTGGGCACCTCGCTGCGGAACTGCGCCCGCGGGTTGCGGGCGCCGTTGAAGTGGTTCTTCCACGCGATGCGGGTCAGGACGTCCTTCATCTCTTCTTCGGACACGCCGAACTTCTCGCGATAGGCGGGCGCGAGGAGCGAGAACATCGCCGGCGCTGTCATCGAAACGCTCGTGCCGTCGTGGGGAGGAAGGGATCCGACGAGTCCGGAGTAGCCCGAGTCCTTCAGCTTCTCCACGCCGACGGCCATGACGATGTCGTAGGCACCCGATGCGACCGCGTAGCACGCGTTGCGGACGGCCTCTGAGCCCGTTGCGCACATGTTCTCGACGCGTGTCACGGGCTTGTAGTCGAGCTTCAGAGGTCGTGACAGCGTCAGGCCCGCCGCGCCGGAGCCCATCGTCCCGAGCCAGTACGCGTCGATGTCGTCCTTGGTGACGCCGACGGAACCGAACGCCTCTTGCGTCGAGTCGATCAACAGGTCGTCGGTCGACTTGTCCCAGTGCTCACCGAAGGGCGTACATCCCATGCCGACGATCGCAACGCGGTCCTTGATGCCATGCGAACCCATGTGTCACGCACCTCCTGCGGAACGGATCGGGCGGGCCTTCCAGAAGTAGTTGTGGATGGATTTGGCGGTGACGACCCGCCTGAACGTCAACTCGACACGCTGGCCGATCGCAACGGCTCCGGGATCGACGTCGGTCAGCTCGCACGTGTAGCGCCCGCCGCCGTCGAAGTCGAGCACGGCGGCGACCGTCGGCGGCGACAGCGAGTACGCCAGCCGGTCGATCGTGTATGTGGCGATCTTGGCCGGCGTGCCGGACAGCGGGACCGGAGCCATCTGGTCAACGGCGTTGCAGTTGCTGCAGACGCGCGCCGGCGGCAGGTGGACGAAGCCGCACTCGGTGCACCGGCTGCCGACGAAGGCGAACTTCCATGCCCCTGTCCGATGAGCAGGCGGGCCGTAGTACGCCTCGGGATCGGGACGGCGCGGCGGCTCGCGATCGAGGAAGCCGCGCCACGTGAGGAACATCTGGTAGGGCAAGTCGTCACGACCGGATTCAATCTGCGCCGCAACCGTGCTCGCCGCATGCTCGTGGTAGCCGGCGAGCGCGTCAGTGGTGCGGAACACGACGACCGAAGCGCCGTCCGCGAGCTGGACGAGCATCACGAGTTGTCCGGGTCGGGCGCGGTCGAGCACCTCGGCGAGCGCGATGCCGAGGTGTGCCGTGCCGGTGTTGCCGATGACCGCGCCGAGGTCCGGTGCGAAGGCGTCGGGACGCGCGCCGATGCGCTTCGTGACCGAGCGGGCGGCACGGGAGTGAACCCCGGTCACGACGACGTGATCGAGCTCGTCCGCTGTCACGCCGGCGGCCTTCAGCGCATCGTTGATCGCCTGATCGGCAAGAGGCACGTACACCTGCTCGCCGAAGCGCTCCTCCCATACACGCGACGCCGGTTCGCCTGGCAGCCGCCACCGGTCGAGGAACTCGTCGGTCGCGCACGCGAAGGTGACGAGTTCGGCAATGACGTCGTCGTGGTCAGCCCATACGAACGCGGCGCTGCCGTCGCCGCCATCGCGCTCGTCGGCGCCGCCGGGCAGTCCGGTACGAACGTCAGCTGTCACTGCGAGAACCGGGTACGACGCCGCGTTGCCGAGTGCCATCGGGATGAGTCCCGATCGCACGGCGCCGCCGACGTCACCGGTCATCACCGAGGCGTCGAGCCCGAGCGCGGCGTGGATCGCGTTCGCGTTCGTCTTGTCGAGATACGGCGGCGACGCCGTCGAGAACAGCACGACGCCCGGCGCGACATCGTCGGGAGCGGAACGCATAGCCAGTCGCGCCGCCTCCACTCCCATCGACGTCGAGTCCTCGTCGTACGACGCCACGGCGCGGGTTCCCTTTCCTCCGCCCGATCCGAGCGCGGCGCCGATCGCCGCCCGCTGCAGGCGCCAGTACGGCACGTAGGCGCCATACGCCACGATCCCTCGGGCCACGATTTCCCCCTTTGCTTGACCGGCCGGTCAAGTGTAGGGCGGCGCTTCGCCCCAGCCCCAGTGCGGTACTGGTGCGTGCTCGACCACGTCTGCACCTTCTTGCGAGTGGGGCCCCGGGATACGGTGCCTCGCCGAGCACGGAGGCGCACGATTGACGAACGCGTTGAACCCTGGGACCGACGAGTGGCGCGCGCTGGTCGACGAACCGATCGTCGATCCCGACCAGCGCATCATCGACACGCATCACCACTTGTGGCCGTCCGGCGGGCTTCTTCCCTATGGCGTCGGGGAACTTCAGGCCGACACTGGCGACGGCCACCACGTCGAACGAACCGTGTTCGTCGAATGCCGCGCCGCCTACCGAACCGACGGGCCGGCCGAGTTCGCGCCAGCCGGCGAGACGGCGTTCGTCGCGGAAGCGGCGCAGGCCAGCGGCGGGCTCATCGGTGGCATCGTCGGTCACGCAGACCTCCGGCTGCCGAACCTCGACGACGTTCTCGATGCGCACGTGGATGCCGGCCAAGGACTGTTCCGTGGAATACGCCATGCCCTCGCACACGCCGATCCGTCGGCCGGACTCAGCATCCCCGGGCGCGCACCCGCCGGACTATCCGCTGATCCCCCGTTCCGTACCGGCGTGGCGCGCCTCGGCGCCCGGGGCTTCACGTACGACTCTTGGCACTACCACTTTCAGAACAACGAGTTCCTCGAACTCGCGCGCGCCGTGCCGGACACGACGATGGTCCTCGACCATTTCGGGACGCCGCTCGGTGTCGGTCCCTATGCGGGCCAGCGCGATGCCATCTTCGACGAGTGGAAGCGTGACGTCGCCGCCATCGCCCGGTGCGAGAACGTGGTCGCGAAGCTCGGTGGTCTCGCGATGCCGGACAACGGCTTCGGCTGGCATCTCGCGGCGCGACCACCGACGTCCGACGAGTTCGCGGACGCGCAAGCCCCCTACTACCTCCACACCCTCGAGTGCTTCGGCGCGGGCCGATGCATGTTCGAGTCGAACTTTCCCGTCGACCGCATGTCGCTGTCGTACAGGGTGTTGCTCAACGGCGTGAAGAAGATCGTTCGAGGATGCTCGGACGACGAACGCGACGCGCTGTTCGCAGGGGCTGCTCGGCGCGTGTACCGCCTGGACTGATCAGTAGTACGGGTTCTCGCCGACCGAGTGGTCTGTGGTGTCCACGACCTCGGTGATCTCCGGCACGGCTCCGAGGATGGCCGACTCGATGCCCTGGCGCAGTGTCATGGCGGACATGGCGCATCCCTGACAACCGCCACCCATCGTGATGTAGGCCTTGTCGTCTTCGACCTTCACCACCGACGCGTAGCCGCCGTGTGCGGCGATCGCCGGATTCACCTGCTGATCGAGGAGCTGGCGCACCTTCTCCTCGGTGGTGCCCGTCAACTCGATCGGATCGCCGAGGCTCGGAGTCGAGGGCCGGTTGGGGTTGCGCAGGACGAGGCCGCCCTGGTCCGCCTTCGAAGGGAGGTCGAGGGTCGCTCCGAGCAGGTTGTCGACGCTGTCGGCGGGCACGACGAGTGCCAGACCCCTCTGCTCCTGAACCACATCGTCTTCGGCTCGCTCGTCCAGCGGCTCGAACGACAGGTCGTAGGTGAAATCGGCACCGTGGACACCGGTGACCTCGATGCGAAGACCGAGACCGTCGGGATCGTCCTCGGCGGCACGAAGTTCGAGGATCTTGGCGAGCGCCTGGTCCGTGACCGTGATTATGGGCTCAATGATGGTGTCAGACATCGAGTCCAAGGTTACCGAGGCGCCGGCCGACCCAGACCTGCTCGACCGTCATTGGCCACCGGCGTCGACGTAGATTCGCTGGCCGCTCACATAGCCGGCGCCGTCCGAAACGAGCCACCGCACGACATTCGCGACGTCCTCGGGACGGCACACCCGACCGAATGGCATCGCCGGATCCATGGTCTCGATGTCCTGGCCCGATGCCCGCATGAGGCGCCGGCCCATCTCCGTTCGCACCAGTCCCGGGGCCACGATGTTCACGTGGATGCCGTTGGCGAGCTCTTCCTTCGCGAGCGTGAGCGCCAGTGCCTCCATCGCGGCCTTTCCCATGTTGTACGGCGCCCCGTTGGCGGCGAACCGGCGCGAGGCGGCCGACGAGATGAACACGATGTCGCCGCGCCGACGGGTGCGCATGGCCGGAAGGATTGCGGCCGACATCCAGTGTGGGCCGATCGCGTGGTTGCGCACGAGCCGCAGCACCTCTTCGGGATCCGTGTCGGCGACCGAGTTCCCCCGCGACGCGACCCCCGCGCTGTGCACGAGGATGTCGACGGGCCCGAGCGCCTCGATCGCTGCTGACGCTGCGGCCTGAACCTCTTCGAGCACTTCGACGGAGCCCTGCACCGTCACCGCCCGCCGGTCCATCGCTTCGATGGCCGCGACGGTCTCGTCAGCCGCGTCCTTGTCGCGCCGGTAGTTGACCGCGACGTCCGCACCGTCCTCTGCGAGGGCACGCGAGATCGCGCCACCGATGCCGCGTCCGCCGCCCGTGACGAGGGCAACTCGTCCTTGCAATCCATCTGACGCCATGACCAGTCTTCTTACACGCGTCACGCAGCGGACGCGGCGGCTGCTCGCAACGCGCGTAGCAACAGGGCTTGGTCGCCGAGGCGGTTGCGCAAGGTCCGCTCCAGTCCCCCGATCGGATAGAGGTTCTGCGGTGCCCGGTTGTCCTTGTGCGCCGCGGACGCAAACCGAGGCAACGAGCACGCTGAGCGATCGGCGAGCTCGATCGCGGCTGCCAGCGACCGATCCGTCGCGGCCTCACATCGCACCACACCCGCCAAGGGATGGACGAGTGGCCCTGGCAAACGCACGTACCACGACCAGCGGGCCACGCTCTCGCCCACAACGAACACCGGCGTGCGCTCGCCAGCGCCGAGGACGGACGCGACCCCAAGCACTTCGGGCGGCCCGTACCCGCGATGCAGCGTCTTCACGTAGCCCAGCGCACCACGGAGATGGCGATGCTGGCTCAGCGGACCGTCGACGACGAGTTGCTCGCCGCCGACGGAGATACGTGTCGCGAAGGACGCTTCTGCCTCCGCACGGGTGCGCGCCACCGCCCGTTCCAGCACCTCGATCTCATCGTCGGCAACGCTTGTGTGGCGCCACGTGCCGTGCCTGGTGACGAGATGATCTGCGCCCTGCGCGGGCGCGGCGAGGATGCGATCGACGACGACGTCGAGCACGTCTGCGACGCCGTCGCATCGCACCGCGCCGGCGGCAACGGTCGCGCACAGGCCTTGTCGCGTGAGGCCGTCGTCGCCGGTGACCCACGCTCTCGCGTCGATTCGCTGCACACCGTCGAGGAAGATGACGGCGTCCCATGCGGCGACGCTCGGACGCTTCGGACTCCAATCGCGCAGCGGGACCTCGACATCGGTGTCGGTCGGGACGTCGCTCGGCACGAGCGCGCTCGGGTCGGCCGCCCCCGTTCCGTAGCCCGGGTCCCAGGCGTCGATGGCAACGCGATTCATCGATCCACCCGTTCGATGGTTGACGCGTTGCCTGAGCGCGCCACCTCGAACCGGACCGGCATGCGTTCACCCAGGTCCGCGACATGGCTGACGACACCGACCAGCCGGCCCGACGCGCCGAGTTCCTCGATGGCTGTCGCCACCACGTCCAGCGTGTCGGCATCGAGGGTGCCGAAGCCTTCATCGAGGAAGATCGACTCGAGACGGGCAACGCCGCGGGCGGCAAGGACGGCGATACGGTCCGCGAGCGCGAGCGCGAGCGCCAGAGACGCGAGGAACGTCTCGCCACCGGACAGCGTGCGCGCAGTCCGAAGCTCGCCGGCGTTGCGATGATCGACGACGAAGAAACCGCCGCTCCGTCCGTCGACACGCAACGCGTATTGCCCCCCCGACAGCGTGGCCAGCACTTCAGTGGCGCCCTCGGCAAGGGCCGTGAGTGCCTCGTCGAGCACCCACTTCTCGAGATGTCGAGCATCGAGATGAGTCGCGAGCGAGCGAGCGACGTCACGGCGCGTCTCCACGACCGAGAGATCGATACGCAACTTCTCCGCAGCGGCGACTTGATCCACCAGCCGCTGATGGTCTCCTGAGGCCTGGCCGAGCGCCTGGCGCGCCGCGCCGCACGGGTCCGCTCCTTTGGGAACGTGTACGTCCTCTGCGCGGCAGCTTTCGATGAGTGCGGCGACGCGCTGCGATCGCCGATCCGCGATCGTTTCGGCGCGTGCGATCAGCCGTGCCGCGTCAGCTCCACGCGCTTGCGTCTCCGCGCGTGCCCAATCGGCCAATGATCGCCACTCGTCGACGAGCGCGGCATCGCCACCAAGACGCGCTGGCGGGTCGAGAGCGGCAACGCCGTCGCGCGTGGCGTCGTACCTGTGACGCGCTTGCCGTTCTTCGTCCGCCAGCGAGTCACAGACCCTGTTCGCCTCGCGCAGCCCTTGTCGAGCCGATGCAGCAGCCTTCGACGTCCGCTCACACTCAGCGCTCGCTGCGTCGACCGCGTCGAGAGATGCAATGACTTCAGCCAGCGGCGGACGTCCGCTCACCTCGCGCTCGACACCAGCGAGATCATCTGCGAGCTGTTCGAGCGTCGCTTCGGCGGCCGACCTCGCCTGCTGCGCGGCTGAATGGTCCTGAAGCGCTCGACGCTGCGCGCCCTCGGCTTTCTCGACGCGCTTGCTCGTCGTCCGCACCGCTGGTGGGGCAGGCTCCTCGGGAACCGTGGTCACCGGCTGCAAGCACACGGGACACGGTTTGCCGGCGACGAGGTCGGCACGAACCGCGTGAGCGCGGTGTGCCGCTGCGACCGCATCCGCCGCCAATCGCTCTTCCATGAGAAGTTGTTCGGTGCGCGCCAGCGCTTCGGCGGAGGCCGCTTCGTCGGAACGACGCTCGGCGACGACCATCTCGCTCTTTGTCCGGCGCTCGCACAGGGCGGCGTGCTCATCGTGCGCTTTGCGTAACAGGATCAGGTCTGATCGATCCGGCAGGGCGGCAACTGCTGCTGCGGCTGAAGCGCTCGCGGCTTCGGCGGCCTGGACCTCGGCGTCGGCGGCGGCCGTCCAAGCAGCTGACGTAGTCAATCTGTCGTGCAGCTCGTTCAGCCCGTCGGGGATGGCGATGGCGCCGATTCGTGTCGCTTCCGCCGCAAGCCGTTCCGCGGCCGCATTCGTCTCAGAGAGCTCGCGATTCAGCGCGTCGAGCTCGGGGACGGCCGCGTCGAGCTCGGCGACGAGCGACTTGAGTCGCTCGACGCGTACCGCCCAGCCTTCGACCGCTTCTGGCGTCGCGTCCGCCAGATCACCGAGGCGACCCTCGAGAACAGCGGCCTCCGATTTCGCATCCGACGAGCGACGTCCGGCGAGCTCAGCCATGCGGCCGTAGACACCGAGATCGAGGAGGGAGACGAGGAGATCCTGACGATCCTTTGGCTTGTCATGGAGGAAGCGGGCAAAGTCGCCCTGCGGGAGGACGACGCACTTCGTGAAGTGCTCGTAGCTGAGACCGAGCAGTTCAGTGACCTTCGCATTGATCTCGTCCGCGTTGCCGGCCAGCACTTGACCCGCGGCTTCAAGCCGGGCCTCCGCGGTAGTGGCACCCGTCTTCGTTCGACGAACGACACGCGTCGCGTTGTACTCGTCGAATCCCACGGTGAAGTCGAGCCGAACGCGCGCCTCGGCCATGCCCTGGGCGATGATGGGTGCGACCGCACGCTGATCGGCAAGCCTTGGGATCGTGCCGTAGAGCGCGAACACGATCGCGTCGAGCACCGACGTCTTGCCGCTACCCGTCGGACCCGTCAGAGCGAACAGATCGGCGCCCTCGAAGTCGACCGTCGTCGGCTCGCGGAACGCCGTGAAGCCCTCGAGCTCGAGGCGTAACGGTCTCATGCGAAGGTCTCTTCGTAGAGCTCGTCGAACAGCGCGGTGATCGCGTCGTCCTCGACGCCCGCGCTCTGCAAGTACGCGTCGAACAGCTCGCGGGGTGACCGTCCCACTCGGGTTTCGGTCGAAGGACCCGGGCCTCCGCTGGTCGAGCTCTCGAGCACGACGTCGACCGCGTTGGGGAACAGCTCGCGCACCTCGTCGCCGAGACCGACCCGGATCTTCTCGCGCACCTGGACTCGCAGGTACGCGTCCGGATCGATGGCTCCCGACTCGGCTCGGGTCCGAAGCTCGGTCAGCGTCCCTTCGACGATCGACAGCGAACGACCGGTGGTCAGCGGCACCTCGGTGACCCGCGCCGGCGCGCCGGCGGAGGCCTCGACCACGAGCGCCACCTTTCGCTGCTCCGCCTCGCCGAAGTCGAGCTGGAGTGGCGACCCGCAATACCGGATCGGGCACGGACCGGGAATCTGCTGGGGCCGGTGGAGATGCCCGAGCGCCACGTAGTGCGCGACGGCCGGAAAGACCGTGGCAGGCACGCCGTACGCCGCGCTCAGATGCGCCGCTCGCTCGGATCCGGACGGATCCGAGCCGTGCACAAAGGCGTGCGCGGCGACGACATTGACCGTGTCGGCCCGGAACCGTACGCAAAGCCAGTCGCACAGCTTCCGGTAACGCTCCTCGTACAGCTGAACGGACTCGGCCGCCTCGCCCCCCATCAGCTGCGCCGCTCTGATCACCCACCGCTGGGACAGGAACGGCAGCGCGGCAACCAACATGAGCTCGCGTCCGTCCTTGCTCGGCACCTCCACAACAGACGTGTCGGGATCTGCGAACACCGGGCGCGTGATGACGGCGCCGAGCTCGAGCAACGGCTGTACGGCCTGCCAGCGCCGGTCGCTGTCGTGGTTGCCGGCGATGACGACGACTCGAGTTCCAAGCGAGGCGAGATCGAGCAATGCCCGGTAGGCGATGCGCTCCGACTCCGGACTGGGTGCAGTGGTGTCGAACACGTCGCCGCACACGATCACCGCGTCGACGTCGTGGTCTCGCGCGATCGACGCGATCTCTGCGAGAACCGCCTCGTGCTCGTCGGCGCGCGACCGTCCGCGAATCGTCCGGCCGACATGCCAGTCCGCGGTATGGAGGAACTTCATCGCGGCAGTCCCTCGAGCGGATCGTCGGGGACATTTCGTGCGACGACCGACGGATTCAAGCCCGCTTCTGAGGAACGCGTCGCCCAAGCCGGGAAGGGGAACTCGACCACGATCGGGACCGGCAACATCGGCTGGCTCACGATCATCGTGCCCGGCTTGACGATCGTTGCTCGTTGCCGCTGCATAGGCGGCAGGAAGCCGTACTCGCCTCGGCCTGCCTCTGCCGGATCGAGCCGGCCCACCACTCGCACCGCGGAGTTCGCCACGATACGGCGCTCGACCTCACTCGCGGTCTGCTGACACCCGATGAGCACGATCCCGAGCGAACGCCCGCGCTCTGCGACGTCGAGCAGGATCTCCTTGATCGGGCTCGAACCTTCGCGAGGCGCGTACTTGTTGAGCTCGTCGAGCACGATGACTTGCAACGGACGTGCGGTGCCCGCCCGCTCCTTGGCGTCGAAGGCGCGACGCAACAACACGCCGACCACGAATCGCTGGGCGCGGTCGTTGAGATTGTGGATGTCGACAACCGTGACCTGATGGTCGAAGGCGACGGCGTGCTGATCGGGACGGGCCACATCGGCTCGAACGAGATGGCGAAGATGTCGAGTCGCGCCATGCAAACGGCGGAGGAACGCGTTGGCCGTACCGCCCGTGATCGCGCGCCCGGCCCACGGTCCGAGCTCGCCGTCCTGCGTGAGCACACGATCGCTGATGGCGTCGACAAGTTGGTCGAACGAGCGCACGACCGCGCCGTCGAACGCAACCGTGCCGCTCACCGGGTCGCCGCCGTCGCGCGCCGCGCGTTGCAACTCTGCGGTGACGTTGTGGACGACCATCGTGTACTGCTGGCGATCATCCTCCGCGTCCGCGAACAGGAACGGCAGCAGGCCCTGGTCGCAGAAGTCGTGGATCGTCCAGAAGAAGCTGCGCACGCCGAGGCTTCGGCGGGCGACATCGGGCGCGGCGACGCCGTCACCGATGCCGTCACGGCGGGGAGGCGCCCACACGGCGACGCTGGCAAAGGGCTCGGCCGGCAAGCCGACTGCGCGATAGCGCTCGGACTGCTCAGGCGCGAGCGCGGAATTCGGATGATCGAGGAAGAGCAGGTCTTCGCCCTTGACGTTGAACACGAGCGCCTTTGTGTTCACGGCTTCGGCGCCGAGCACGCCCGAGTGGAACAGCCCGTACAGCAGGAACGTGGCATACGTCGTCTTCGTGGCCACGCCCGAGACGCCGGAGATGTTGACGTGCGCACCCTTCGTGCCGTCGAGGAAGTCGAGGTCGATGAACACGGGCTCGCCGTCGCGCGAGAGCCCTGCCGGCAGGCGCCGGGCCACCTCGTCGAAGCCGAGTGCACGATCGCGTTCTGCTCCCGACACGCGCTGCACGACGTCTCCGGGACGGGGCGGCACGAACACCTCGGGCTCGAATCGAGTCGACTGGACGTGTGCCGACTCGCTCACGTCAGCGGGTAGGACGCCGTCCGCCACGAGGAACACGTCGCTGTCGAACCGCAGGCCGTCGTGGCGGGCTCGTACCTGCGACACGACGCCGTACACCCGCACGATCTCGCCGTCGGGAAGAACACGATCGAGCGCCACGACGTCGTCGAGCTGCACGTACGAGCCTTCCTGCACGCCCACCCAGAACTCGAGCGGCGTGGCGTCCTCGGTCCCGATGACCCGGCCGACCGGCGTCCCTGCGCGTTCTCGCATGCTCCGGGCGTCGCTTCGCTCCTGCCTCCGCATGTCTGCCGGCCCGACGCTGGCGCTTCCCGGGCCGGGTTCTCGCATGCTCCGGGCGTCGCTTCGCTCCTGCCTCCGCATGTCTGCCGGCCCGACGCTGGCGCTTCCCGGGCCGGGTTCTCGCATGCTCCGGGCGTCGCTTCGCTCCTGCCTCCGCACGTCTGCCGGCCCGACGCTGGCGCTTCCCGGGCCGGCCCTCGCCTGACCGTTCGCGTCGTCGGGACTCATGCGTTGGATCGTAAGACGGGGGTGTGACAGCTTCGCGGACGTGGACTTCCTACGCACTCCCGACGACCGATTCACCGACCTGCCCGGCTTCCCGTTCGAGCCGAACTACGTGGACGTGGCCGCCGGCGACGGCAGCAACGACACCCTGCGGGTGCATTACGTGGACGAGGGCGACCGGACGAGGGAAGAGACCGTCCTGCTCATGCACGGCGAACCGTCGTGGAGCTACCTCTACCGCAAGATGATCCCGATCCTCGTCGAGGCCGGCTACCGGTGCGTCGCTCCCGATCTCATCGGCTTCGGCCGCTCCGACAAGCCGACGCCACGCGGCGAGTACACCTACGCAGCGCCACGTCGACTGGATGCGTGAAGCTCTGTTGAACAAGCTCTCGCTCGGCGGGATCACGCTCGTCGGCCAGGACTGGGGCGGGCTCATCGGGCTGCGGCTCGTGGCCGAGAACACCGATCGCTTCTCGCGGGTGGTCGCCGCCAACACTTTCCTGCCGACGGGCGACCGCAACCCGGGCAAGGCGTTCCTCGCGTGGCAGCAGTACAGCCAGGAGACTCCGGACTTTCACGTCGGTGGCATCGTCAAGGGCGGTTGCCGGACCGAGCTCGACGAGGCCACGATCGCTGCATACGACGCGCCGTTCCCCGACGACACGTACAAGGAAGGCGCGCGGCAGTTCCCGTTGCTGGTGCCGACGTCACCGGACGATCCGGCCGCGCCGGCCAATCGCGAGGCGTGGGAGGCACTCCGAAAGTTCGAAAAGCCGCTCCTTTGCGCCTTCAGTGATCAGGACCCGATCACGAGTGGTGCTGACCGCGTTTTGAAGGAGCTGATCCCCGGGACACAAGGCCAACCGCACACCACGATCGAGGGCGGTGGCCACTTTCTCCAGGAGGACCGCGGACCTGAGCTCGCGCACGTCGTCGCGGCGTTCATCGCGAACACTTCCGCGTGAGGCTGTTCCCGCCGGCCAAATATCGCTTCGAAGCAGCCGTTCTGAGCCGCGTCTGTGTCGACTCAGCGACGGAAATGGTGGCCCAGCCGACACAGACATAGCCGACCGATCGTCTGTGTCGACTGAGCCACCGAAATCGGTTGCTGAGTCGACAATGTGCGCGGGAGGGAGCGGGTCAAAGAAATCCGAGCTGAAGCATCCGCATGAGGGTTGGTTTTCGTAACACGGAGGTAGCTTCGCCGGACAACCACGTCGGAAACCCCGCCGCGCCGCCTGCCCCCGGCGGCCCGAGAGAAGGAGGCCGTGATGACGAGCACCACGAGAGTGGGCGGCAGCGACTACCTGTGGCTGGCACCGGTCCGCAACCTCACTTGGGTGGCGGCACACTTCGGGCATCGGTAGTCCGTCGTGCCGTCGCCCTCGCGGTGCCTGACCGTGGGCGACGCTCTGACCTTCGTCCGTGATCGGGCCGTCCACCCGCCCGTCGACCGTCCTCGGATCGGGCTCGAGCTGGAATGGCTCACCTACCACCGACGCGACCGCCGTCGTCGCGTCACGCCTTCCGACCTCGCACCGGTGCTGCGTGACGTCGGCGAGCTGCCGTGTCATGGCCGCATCACCCTCGAGCCCGGTGGTCAACTCGAACTCAGTTCGACACCGCAGCACTCGGTCGCCGATGCAGTCGATGCCGACGCGTACGGACATGCACGTGTTGCGTGCCGGGCTCGCTGAAGCCGGCATCACGCTCGAAGGCGCGGGACTCGACCGCCATCGACTACCTGAACGCGTCGTCCATGCCGGTCGCTACCGCGCCATGGAGACCTACTTCAACTCGTTCGGACCACACGGACGCACGATGATGTGCAACTCCGCGTCGATGCAGGTCAACATCGATGTGGACGGCGACCCGTGGGATGCATGGCGTGCGGCCACACTCGCGGCTCCCCTGCTGGCGCAGTTCTTCAACGCACCTTCGCCGAACCGCATGGACGTGTGGTCCGGCATCGATGTCACGCGCGCCGCACCCGTCGCCGGTGCCGACCCGTCGACTGCGTGGGCAACCTACGCCCTCGAGGCTCGCGTCATGTTCATTCGCTGCGACCACGACGAATGCGTCGCCATCCTCGATGGCATGACGTTCGCAGATTGGTTGCAGCGCGGTCATCGGCTGGGATGGCCGACCGAGGCGGATCTCGCCGAGCACTTGACGACGTTGTTCCCGCCGGTGCGTCCACGCGGCTGGTTCGAGATCCGGACCATCGACGCGCTCGATGACGAATGCTGGCCGCAGGCCGTCGAGCTCTGCGCGGCGCTGCTGTTCGAAGGGGCGGACCGGCGCCGGCTGCTGTCGAGCGGTGAGGTGCCGGCATGGACCTGACCATCGACATGACGTCGGCGCTCGAAGCGGGACGCCGGCGGACGCTCGACCTGCTCGCGCCGTTCGACGACGACTTCCTGCGCGCGCAGCACTCGACGTTGATGTCACCGCTCGTGTGGGACCTCGCCCACGTCGGCAACTACGAGGAGCTGTGGCTCGTTCGCTCGCTCGGCGGTGACGCGCTGCGGCGAGACATCGACGGCTTGTACGACGCGTTCCGTCATCCCCGGGCCGGCCGGCCTTCACTGCCGCTGCTCTCACCCGACGAAGCACGTTCGTACATCGCCGCCGTACGGGAGGTCGCGCTCGAACTGGTCGATGACGCGTCGTTCGTCCACCGGATGGTCGTGCAGCACGAGCACCAACACGACGAAACGATGCTTGCGACGATCCAACTGTCGGGCGTCGACTACGAAGCCGACGGCCCGCGGGCGACGACGTCGGCGGGCGGCGCCATCGAACTCGAACCCGGCCGCGTCACCGTCGGGACGGATGACGACCCGTGGGCGTACGACAACGAGCGGCCCGCGTACGAGGTGACGCTGGCGCCGTTCCGCATCGATCGTTTGCCGGTCCGTAACCGCGACTATCTCGCAGTTCATCGCGGCAGGGAGCTACGACGACCCGCGGCGTGTGGACCGCCGAAGGGTGGAAGTGGCGGCAGGAGGAGCAGGCGGTCGCTCCGCTCTTCTGGCGGAACGAAGGAGGCAACGACTGGTCCGTGCTCCGCTTCGGCCGCCGATTCGCAGTGAGCTCGGACGAGCCGGTGGAGCACGTGTGCTGGTACGAGGCCGACGCGTATGCACGGTGGGCCGGTCAGCGGTTGCCGACCGAGCACGAGTGGGAGGCCGCGCATCGCCGCGGCGTGCTGGGCGGGGTGGGCCATGTGTGGGAGTGGACCCAGTCGGACTTCTCGCCATGGCCCGGTTTCACCGCCCAGCCCTACCGCGAGTACTCCGAGGTCTTCTTCGGTCCCGACTACAAGGTGTTGCGTGGCGGGTCGTGGGCAACACACGAAACCGTGTTGCGGCCGACGTTCCGCAACTGGGACCATCCCATCCGCCGGCAGATCTTCAGCGGCTTCCGCTGCGCACAGGACGTGTGACATGTGTCGGTTCGTCGCCTACCTGGGGCCGCCGGTGACGCTCGAGTCGCTGTTGCTCAGCCCTCCGCACGCGCTCGTGACACAGGCATACGCACCGCGCCACCAGCGGCACGGACGCATCAACGCTGACGGCTTCGGCGTCGGGTGGTACGCGCCCGACGTGCGCGCAGAGCCGGCTCGCTACCGCACGACGACACCGATGTGGGCCGACAACAGCTTTGTCAGCATGGCCGGCGTCGTCAGCAGCGGCGCGATCGTCGCGGCAGTACGCAACGCATCGCCTGGACTACCGGTCGACGAGTCGTGCACCGCGCCGTATACGCACGAGCGCTGGCTGTTCGCGCACAACGGACGCGTCCAAGACTTTCCGGGCCCCGTCACAGGGCTGCTCCGACGTCAACTGAGCGACGAGCGCACGGCGCAACTCCAGGGCGCGACCGACAGCGAGGTCTTGTTCGCACTCGTGCTCGACCGTGTCGATGCAGGCGCGTGTGCGCCCGAGGCGATCAAAGCCGTGATCCGGGACGTGCTGAGCGTCGCGCCCGAGTCACGCCTCAATCTGTGCCTGAGTGACGGCGACACGATCGCCGCGACAGCCTGCGGCGATTCGCTGTTCATGTTGTCGGACCCCGAAAGTGGCGCGGTCGTCGTCGCGTCCGAGCCGTACGACGACGAGCCTGGATGGACCGAAGCCTCCGGCGGCTCACTAGTCGTCGCCACGAGATCGACCCTCGAGACCGGAGCGTTGCCATGACCGTAACGATCACGATCGACGTCCACCTCGACGAGGCGGACTTGGATCGGGTGCTACGCGACGACGTGCACACCGGACTGACGTCGTCGCCGAAGACGCTTCCGCCGAAGTGGTTCTACGACGAGATCGGCTCGCGCTTGTTCGACGAGATCACTCGTCTGCCGGAGTACTACCCGACACGACGGGAGCGCGAAATCCTCGAAGCGCACTCCGGCGACATCGCGCTGACGAGCGGTGCCACCGCGCTGCTAGAGCTCGGCAGCGGGACCTCGACCAAGACCCGGTTGCTGCTCGATGCGCTGCGCGACGTGGGCACATTGCGGACGTTCGCGCCGTTCGACTGCAGCGAGTCGACCCTCCGTGAAGCCGGCGAAAGCATCGCGTCGGCGTATCCGGGCGTGGCGATCCACGGCGTCGTCGGAGACTTCGAACGACACCTGGCGTTGCTGCCGGACGATCACACCGGCTCGCGTCTCGTCGCCTTCCTCGGCGGCACCATCGGCAACCTCGCACCTCCGGAGCGGGCCAAGTTCCTCAACGACCTCGGTGGCGCATTGGCCGAAGGGGAGCACCTGCTCTTGGGCACCGATCTGGTCAAGGACCGCGGGCGCCTCGTCGCCGCCTATGACGATTCCGCCGGCGTCACGGCCGCGTTCAATCGCAACGTCCTCGCGGTCATCAACCGGTCGCTCGACGCCGACTTCGACGTCGACGGGTTCGAGCACGTCGCCGTCTGGAACGAGGACGAGGAGTGGATCGAGATGCGCTTGCGGGCCGATCGTGCGCACCGCGTTCACATAAGCGATCTCGACCTCGACGTGTCGTTCGCGAACGGCGAGGAAATGCGCACGGAGATCAGCGCAAAGTTCCGGCGCGATGGAGTCGAGGCCGAGCTCGGCGCCGCCGGATTCGAATTGCAACGGTGGTGGACAGATCGTGATGGCGACTTCGCGTTGTCCCTCGCCGTCCGCCGATAACTACTCCTCGTCCCGTTCCGCGTAGCTCACCTTCAACAAGCCATCACCGACCTCGACAATCGGTTCGTCGCGATCGTCGAACTCTGTGCGCAACGCCTTGCTCATCACCGCATGCATGTCGTACAGCGCGGTGATGTACGTGAGATAGAGGATCTGTTCGTCGCTGAGCTCGGCCTTCAGCGCGTCGAACACCGCATCGGGCACGCGTCCACCGTCGTACACGAGACAGTCGGTGTACGCGAGGACCGCGCGCTCGATCGGCGACCAACACGACGCGCCTGGGCCGAACGGGATCGCCTGCACCTGCTCCTCCGTGAACCCGGCGGAACGCATCGCTTTGCAGTGCTGCGAGAAGACGAACTGGCTGCCTCTCGCCCACCCGGCGCGACACTGCCCGAGCTCGCGCAGCTTCGGGTCGAGCACACCGGACGAGCCGCGGTACACGGCGAGGCCGGCGACAGCATGGTCGAACACCTCCGGCACGAGCGCGAACACCGTCCACCAGTCGCCAGGCGTCCCGCTCGACGTACCCGGCTCCGCGACCGGGTCGCGCTCCGGCCCGAACAGGAACTCGTACATGACCTCCACCGACGGGGTTGCCTCGGCCCGGGGAACTTGTCGCAGTCGTGGCATGCTGCGTTCTTAGTGCACCGCAACCCTCAACCCATCCGAACTCCGGGTCGCCGTGGCCGCTACAGCGGCCACGGCGCACCAACATTCGCATCCGCCGTGGCGTTCCACTGCTCGATGAGTTGGGCCCGGGCGCGGGCGACGCGGGAACGGATGGTCCCGACGGGGACACCGACGACGTCCGCCGCGTCCTGGTACTCCAGCCCGAAGAGCTGTGTGAGCACGAACGCGGTGCGGCGGTCGCTGTCGAGACTCGACACGAGCAGGTCGAGGTCGACGACGCCGTCGAGCGCTGGTGCGACGGCGGACGGCCGGCGGTCGTGCAGTGCGCCCAGCAGCCGGCGGCGGCGCTGCACCTTGCGTACGTGGTCGGCGCACGCCCGATGTGCGATCGACAGCAACCACGTTCGAGCCGAGGAGTCGCCTCGGAACGACCGCAGCGAACCGAGGGCCCTCGCGAACGCGTCCTGCGTCACGTCGTCGGCCGCGTCGCGGTCCGTCAGGTGGGCGCACAACCGCCACACCTCTGCCTGACTGGCCCGTACGAACGCCGCGAGAGCCACTCGGTCGCCGTCACGAGCTGCGAGGGCGAGCGCGGTGAGGTCGTCGACGGCACCCGGCACCTCGCCATGTTTACCGTCCCTGCACCCCAACGGGTATCGGGAACTCTCGATGCTCTCCGGCGACTACCAGTACATGCAGTGTGACGAAATCAGGGAGGCGATTTCGGCGGCCGCGGACGGCGAGGCGACACCGCTCGAGCGTTCGATGATCGACGCGCACATCGCGCGCTGCACCGGGTGCGCCGCGTTCGCCGGCGCGGTCGGGCAGCTCGACCGCCACGTCCGCATCCGGCCGGCAGACGCAGTGCCCGATCTCTCCAGGCCGATCCTCGCGGCAGCCACTCGCACCCGTGCTCGCGACTGGCCCCGCTACGCCCTGCTCTGGGTCGCCCTGACCGAGCTCGTGCTCGCTGTCCCGACGTTGTTGGGCGCCAGCCGAAACACCACTGTGCACGCCGCGCACGAGCTCGGCTCGTGGGAAGCGGCGCTCGCCGTGGGTCTGCTCGTGGCGGCGTGGCAGCCGAGGCGGGCCGCTGGACTACTGCCGTTTGCGTTGGCTTTGGCGGGTGCGATGGTGGCGACCGCGGTGTTCGACATCGTCACCGGACACGCGCCCGCGGCGGGCGAAGCGCAGCACATCCTCGACCTGGTGGGCGTCGCCGCCTTGTGGCTGTTGACCCGTTCTGCGGTCCCATCCAGGGGGCCACGTGTGCAACGCGGCCTGCGCGCCGCGTAAGCCCGCTAGCTTCACGAACAATGCGAATTGCGCGCCTGGTCGTTCGCAGCGCGTTCCTCGCGCTGCTCACACTCGTCGTCCTCGCGAATCCTGCCGACGCCGACCCGGCGAAGCCGGGAGACTTCACGTCGACGGTTACAAACGTCAACCCGCCGACCGACGCGATCAGCCTCGAGGTGATCGGCGGCGACGGGTTCCTGTCACTCGAGGTGCAGCCCGGCCACGACGTCGTGGTGCAGGGCTACGCCGGTGGCCCGTGGTTGCACGTGCGACCCGACGGCGTCGTCGAGGAGAACCAGCTGTCTCCCGCGACGTACCTGAACGCGAAGCGCTACGGCACCACGTCTGCGCCGCCGAACGTCACGAACGACACGGAGCTCAACAGTCCTCCACAGTGGAAGCAGGTCGCGACCGGTGGCGAGTACGCGTGGCACGACCATCGCATCCATTGGATGTCACCGGACGATCCACCGGGAGCGACGCGCGGCGAGGTCCTCCCCCAGTTCGACCCGTGGAAAGTGTTCCTCACTGTTGACGGCAACCACGTCGAGGCCGACGGGCAACTCGTGTGGGAGAAGCAGGAGAGCGCGATCCCGTGGATCGCGCTGGGTCTCCTCGCGTCCGCGGTCACCATCTTCCTCGGCAAGGGACGTTCGACGTTCGTTGCAGCGATCGCGGTGCTGCTCGCGTCAGTCGCCGCGTTGCAAACAGGAGTCGTCGCGTACCGCAGCATCCCATCGGTGGCCGGGCCGAATCCCCTCGAGATCATCCTTCCGTCGTTCGCGGTGCTCGCTGCGCTCGTCGGGTTGTTGTGGCATCGCAAACCGCTCGGTGTGATCGCGATCCTCGCGTCGCTCGCCGCGCTCGCGGGATGGGCGATCATGCGCATCGCCGGGCTGGTGCACCCGGTGCTTCCGACCGACGCTCCGTTCTGGCTCGACCGCACCTCGACCGCGATTGCCGTCGGCATTGCGGTCGCGGCCGCCGTGCTCGCCGTGCGTTCCGGCGCGCTCGTCTTGCGCCTACCTGAACTCGACTTCGACGACGAGCCCGAGACGCGGCAAGATGCAGGCGATGGGGTGTTGGGCGAAAAGACGGACGTCGGTTGACGCCGGTTTCCCCAGGAAATCCACAGCGTTCACCCACTGGTTGCCCACAGGCATCCGTTCGTACGCTCACCTTGCACCGCATCGGTGTCCATGCGTCCCTGCGGGCGGTGCCAGGAGATGACGGGTTGACCATCCCCACGAGCACAATGGAGGCAGAGACCGTTCGCCTGCGGGTGACGCTACGGCCGACTTGCGGGCGACTTCGCGAGGCAGTCGATCTCCTCCGTGTCTCGAGTTCCGAGGAAACCATCCTCGAGGGGCGATGGCTGCTCGAAGAGGTACACGACGCCCTCGGCGGCCTCGCTTCGGACCAACTGGTTCCCGACCTCGCCGCGCGTCTCGGCCGCATCCGGGACTCGCTGGCCGGGCACCTCGCTGCGGCGCTCGACTGCTCGATCGCCCGTGTCCGTCCCGAAGTGATCGCCGGCCTGCTGTGCCGCGGCGCCGCGATGGTCAGCGCCGACCTCGAAGCCATCGCTTGACACCCTGGTCCCCTGGCTGCCGCCCGCCAGGGGATCAGGGCTCGATATTCAGGTGCTCGTGGAAATGCCCGGTCACCATGTAGTCTACCCGTTCACCAACGTTGACGGCGTGATCGGCGACCCGTTCGTAGTACCGGCCGACGAGCGCGAGCTGGACAGCACGCTGGACGGCCTCCTCGTGATCCGCGCTCACGGCGAAGATCGTGCGGAACAGCTCGCGAGTGAGATCGTCCATGACGTCATCCATGGCCGGCAGGTCGGAGCCCCGCGAAGGGTCGAACTGGGAGAAGGCATCGATTGCGAGCTCGAGTTGCGCCGACGCCTGGTAGCGCATCCTGTCGAGGATGCCGAGGATCCGTGGATCGAGTGGCTCGGGCTGCAGCCGGCGGGCGGCCTTCGCGACGTTGACCATGTAGTCGCCGACGCGCTCGAGCTCGTGGTCGACCCGCAGCATCGTGACCATCAGCCGCAGGTCGCTCGCGACCGGTGCTTGGGTCGCGAGCAAGAGATAGATGCGCTCCTCGATCGAGTCGCTGAGCTGGTCGAGCTGCCGGTCGTGTGCCACGGTCTGGTCGACCGCGCCCAGGTCGTAGGTCAGGAGCGCCTCGCTGCCACGGTGGATCGACTCGAGCGCGAGGGCACCCAGACGGACCACGTCCTGAAGCAGCCGCTCGAGCTCTTCGGAGAACGCCCGCCTTACCTCCGGCACAATTCCTCCTTCTCGCCACGACTCGGAACTCCCACGAGGATTGCACGACAGGCGACCCGGGCGTGCGATTGTCTGCCGACCACCGTCCAGCTGAAGTTCGCCGTGTGTTTGTTCTCCGTTCACCTTGGGGGTTCGCGATGTCAACTTGTGATTCGTAGGTTGCGCGCGACATACACCGTTCCCAAGGAGAGTTGACCTTTGCTCACACGCAAGCGGTCCGCTTGGTTCGTAGCCCTGCTGTTGGTCTTCGCGCTCGTCGGTGCTGCGTGTAGCGACGACGACGAGCCGACGACGACCGCCGCTTCATCGTCGTCAGCGCCCCAGGGGGCGAACATCGACTACAACTCGCTTTCCGGCAAACTCAATGGCTCGGGAGCAACCTTCCAGGATGTGTTCAACCAGAAGGGGATCACCGAGTTCAAGACGACCGCCCCAAACGTCGCGGTGACGTACACGAAGAGTGGCTCGGGCGCCGGCAAGACGGACCTCCAGAACAAGGTCGTGCAGTTCGCGGGCACGGACAGCACGATCGCCGACGCCGACAAGCCGAAGTACCAAGGCGGCACGGTCTTGTACTTCCCGACCGTCGCCGCACCGATCACCGTGTCCTACAACCTGAGCGGCGTGGACGAGCTCCAGCTCAGCGGCGAGACCCTTGCCGGTATCTTCTCCACCGCCATCACGACGTGGAACGACCCCAAGATCGCAGCGGACAACCCCGGCGTGACGCTGCCGAACACACCGATCGTCGTCGTCCACCGCAACGAGGGCTCCGGCACGACGAACAACTTCACCAAGTTCCTCACGAAGGCCGGAGGAAGCGCGTGGACGCTCGGGAGCGGCGACACCGTCAACTGGCCGGCCTCGACGCAGGGCGCGCAGGCGAACAGCGGCGTTGCGACGCTCGTCAAGAGTACGCCGGGCGCCGTCGGCTACGTCGACCTCGCCGACGCGGCGAATGCAAACCTGACGTATGCCTCGATCAAGAACAGCTCCGGCAAGTTCGTCGCCCCGACCCTGGCCGGAGCGAGTGCGGCGGTGGCCGGTGCCACGGTGAAAGCCGACCTGACGTATGACCCGATCAACGCCAGCGGCGCGGACGCCTACCCGCTCACTGCGCCGACGTGGATCATCACTTACCAGACGCAACCAGATGCAACCACCGAGAACGCGATGAAGGGCTGGCTGAACTTCCTGCTCACCGACGGCCAGAACTTTGCGCAGTCGGTCGGCTACGCCAAGCTTCCAGGTGATCTCGCGCAGAAGGCCATCGAGCAACTGGATCAGCTCACGACCGGATGACGGCTGCCCCGACCACGGCTCCGCCGCGCGACGTACTGACGCCCGCCCCCCTCACCGGGGGCGGGCGTCGCGCGCGGGCCGATCGTGGTTTTCGCTGGTTGTCGCTCTTGGCCGGAGTACTTGTGCTCGCGATCCTGGTCGGGATCGTCGTGTCGATGACCACAAGGGCGTGGCCCGTGTTCTCCAAGGAAGGACTCGGCTACTTCACCAACGACAAGTTCGACCAGGTCAACAACGTCTACGGCGCAAAGGCCTACATCTACGGAACCGTGGTGGTGTCGCTCATCGCCATCGTCTTCGCCGTTCCGTTGAGCATCGGTATTGCGTTGTTCGCCACCGAGGTGGCGCCGCAGCGGCTCCGGTGGTGGATCGTCACGGTGATGGATCTGCTGGCCTCCATCCCATCCGTCGTCTTCGGTCTTTGGGGGTTCATCGTCCTCCGCCCGTATCTCAACGACATCTACAACTGGATCCACGACCACGTGAGCAGCGTCCCGGTCCTCAAGACGATCTTCGGACCGAGCGGAGGCGGGAGCAGCTTCATGACCGCCGGGCTGATCGTCGCGTTGATGATCACGCCGATCATCACGTCGATCACCCGCGAGGTCTTCCTCACCGTGCCCGCAAACGACAAGGACGGTGCATTGGCGCTCGGCGCCAGCCGATGGGAGATGATCCGCGGCGTCGTGCTGTCGCACTCGAGCGGCGGCATCGTCGGGGCGGTGCTGCTCGGCCTCGGACGGGCCATGGGTGAGACGATCGCCATCGCGCTGGTCATCGGAGCCAACCCGCAGATCGTCTCCAACCTGTTCGCCGCCGGCGAAGCGATGCCGGCGGTGATCGCACGCAACCTGCCGGAGTCATCAGGCGACTTCCAGGCCGCGCTCATCGGCCTCGGGGTCGTCCTCGTCGCGCTGACCATGCTCGTCAACGTGGGCGCCAAGGTGCTCGTGGCCCGCATCGAACGTTCGAAGGGCACGCAGTGACAGTCATCGAGCGCGAGCCCACACCGATGCCGCCTCCCGACCTGCGGGGCTCGACCATGTCGGCCGGACGCCGATGGAGGAACCGCTTGGCGACGGCCTTCATGATCGGAGCCTTCCTCACCGCAGCCATCCCGCTCGGGTTCGTCCTCGTGACCGTGATCAGCAAGGGACTCTCCGTCATCAGCTTCGACTGGTTCACGAAGGACATTCCCGACGTGGCCTCGAGCGCGCTGGCGAGCAAGTTCGGCGCGACTGACGTCCAGCAGGTCGTCTACGGCATGGCGCCGGCCATCGTCGGCACGCTCATCACGACGGGACTGGCCACGCTCCTGGCGGTGCCGCTCGGCATCCTCGGCGCGGTGTACCTCAACGAGTACGGCCGCTCCGGGGCTTTCGCTCGCGTGCTGCGGTTCACGACGGACGTGATGATCGGCGTGCCGTCTGTGATCATGGGCATCTTCCTGTACGCGGTGTGGGTCGTCCCACGAGGCACCTCGGGTCGATCCGCAATCGCGGGCGCACTGGCGCTCGCGTGCATCATGCTGCCGATCGTGGTCCGCTCGACCGAGGAGATGCTCAAGCTCGTGCCGGACGCCCTCCGAGAAGCAAGCTTCGCCCTCGGCGGCAGTACCTCACGGACGACGCTCACCGTGGTGCTGCCGGCCGCGCTCGCGGGGATCACCAGCGGCTGCCTGCTGGCCGTCGCGCGAGCGGCCGGCGAGACGGCGCCGCTCCTGCTCACGATCGGCTCGACCCGCTTCCTCAACGCCCATCTGTCCGGTGTGAACACGGCCTTGTCGACGCAGATCTACTCCAATGTCACACAACCGGGCGGCGAACCGCTGGCGTGGGGTGCCGCACTCACCCTCATAGCCTTGGTACTGCTCTTCACCGTGTTGGCGCGGTTCGTGGCGTCCAGATTCACTCTCGCTCAGTCATGATGCCCGAAGAGGTTGACCCGATGCCCGAAGCGGCGGCCGAAGCCAAGACCGACCTCACGATCGACCTGGCCTCGATCGCCGAAGAAGACGCGTGCCGCCAGCGCGCTCGAGGACCGCTCCGTCGTGTTCGATGTGGACGACCTGATGGTCCACTACGGCGACAACCGCGCTGTGCACAACGTGACGATGCAGATTCGAAGCCAGCAGGTCACCGCGTTGATCGGGCCGTCGGGCTGCGGCAAGACGACGGTGCTGCGTTGCTTCAACCGGATGAACGACCTCATCCGCAGCGCACGGGTCAGCGGCCAGATCCACTTCCGGGGCGTGGACCTCTACGACGAGGCCGTCGACGTCACCGAGGTGCGACGTCGCATCGGGATGGTCTTCCAGAAGCCGAATCCGTTCCCGAAGTCGATTTTCGACAACGTTGCGTACGGTCCCAAGATCGCCGGCGTCTCGAAGCGTGAGCTGAGCGGGATCGTCGAGAAGGCCCTGCACGACGCGGCTCTCTGGGACGAGGTCAAGGATCGCCTCCACAAGTCGGCGCTCGGCCTGTCGGGCGGCCAGCAACAGCGGCTGTGCATCGCCCGTGCGATCGCGGTCGAGCCCGAGGTCATCCTCATGGACGAGCCCTGCTCCTCCTTGGATCCCGTGTCGACGGCTCGCATCGAGGATTTAATGGCAGAGATCAAGAGTCAATACACGATCGTGATCGTGACCCACAACATGCAGCAGGCAGCACGGGCATCGGACATGACGGCCTTCTTCACGGCCGAAGCCGACGAGATCGGCGGCAACCGCTCTGGCGTGCTCGTCGAATACGACCAGACGCAGCGGATCTTCTCGAACCCTACGGACAGCAGGACCGAGAGCTACGTGACGGGTCGGTTCGGATGACGGAAGGCCCGGTTCGGACGGCGTTCACCGCCGAGCTCGATCAGCTCCGCCTGCAAGTGGAGCTCATGGGGGTGCGCGTCGACCAGAACCTCGAGCGGATGCGCGACGTGCTCTGCAAGGGCGAGGTCGGTGCCGTGGCTCTGGCGCTCGTGGCGGACGACGAGATCGATGCCATGAACGTGTCCCTCACCGAGCGGTGCTACGACCTCCTGCGTCGTGAAGCGCCCGTCGCCTCCGACCTTCGCTTCGTCGTCTCGGTGCTGCGCGTGCTGTCCGAGTTCGAACGCGTCGGCGATCTCGCCCTTCGCGTGATCAAGCTGGCGCCGGACCATCAGCTGCTTGCCGCCTCGGAACAGACCTTCGACATCTTGATGACGATGGCCGATGGTGCGATCGAGAGGTATCGCGAGGCATTGGCTGCGTGGGCCGGTCTGGATCTCAGGCGCGCCTCGGAGCTGGCCACCTCGTCGCGGCCGATGGATCTCTACTTCGATCGACTGATGGCAGAGGTGCTCCGGTTGGAAGGACCCGATGCAGTGCGTATCGCAGTGACGACGTGTTACGCGGGACGCTCCCTCGAACGCATCGGCGACCACGCGGCCATCATCGGAGCGCGGCTGCGCTACCTGCTGACCGGCGACCCGAACCACCTCGTGGCCGAGGTGCGCTGAGCCGCCGCCATGGCCGCGCTCGCTCTTGTCGCCGCGGGCGTCGCCGTCGTCCTCGCGGTCGTGTTGTGGCGGAGGGATCGCCATTTGCAGCAACAGATCCGCGGGACGGTTCGACAACGTGACGACGCGATCGCCGACCGCGACGTGGCGACGCTGGCCGGCGAACGCATGCGTCGGGCTGTCGACTCGTTGGATCTCGGTGTTCTCGTCTTCGACGGACGAGGGTCGGTCGTGTACCGCAACGACGTCGCCAGCCAGTACACGAGCGGCCGGCGCACCGAGGCGATGGCGATTGCGGCCATCGAGGACTTGACACGTGGCGCGCTCGCCGGGCAGTCGGACCGGCGCACGCTCGAGCAGTACGGACCACCGCAGCGCTCGGTCGTCCTGTCGGCGTGGCCGCTCGACGGCAACGATCCGTCGATCGGAGCCGTCGTGCTCATCGACGATGTGTCCGAGCGTCGCCGGCTGGAAGCCGTCCGGCGCGACTTCGTGGCCAACATCAGCCATGAGCTGAAGACACCGGTGGGCGCACTCAGCCTGCTCGCAGAGACGCTGCTCGACGAGGACGAGGCCGACGTCGTGGGCCGGCTGGCGGAGCGGATCCTCGCCGAAGCGTTGCGGGTCGGACGCACGATCGACGACCTCCTCGAACTGTCGCGGATCGAGATCGACGAGACCTTCGAGCACGAAGTCGTCCACGTCGACGACGTGATCGCGGAAGCAGTGCAGCGCATCCGTCCGGGCGCGGAGCAGCACGGAATCGCGCTCCAAGCGCAAGAGGTCGGCCGCGATGTGGCGACCGTCGGCGATCGGCGCCAGCTCGTGTCGGCGTTGTTCAACCTGCTTGACAACGCGGTGAAGTACAGCGAGTCGGGATCGCCAGTCGAGATCACCGTCTCGACGAACGACACCGAGCTCGAGATTGTTGTCCGTGACCATGGCATTGGAATTCCGTCACGCGACATCGACCGCATCTTCGAGCGCTTCTACCGGGTGGACCGGGCACGTAGCCGCGAAACCGGAGGGACAGGCCTCGGCCTCGCGATCGTCCGCCATGTGGCCGTCAACCACGGCGGTGACGTGCGCGTCGACTCCCGCCAGGGCGAAGGTTCCACGTTTACGCTCACGCTTCCGAGGCACCATGGCGTCAACAGCACGTCGTCCCCCAAGACTCCAGAACGTGCGGTAGAGAGGGTGGCCCATCAATGACTTCGCCGAACGCGACCATCCTGGTCGTCGAAGACGAGGACTCCTTCGTCGACGCCCTGAGCGTCGGACTGAAGCGCGAAGGCTTCCGCGTGCACGTCGCCCGCGACGGTGCCGAGGCGCTGCCGCTGTTCGACGCGGTGCGACCCGACCTCGTGCTGCTCGACGTGATGCTGCCGAAGCTTTCCGGAATCGACGTGTGCCGGGAGCTGCGGTCGAAGAGCAAGGTGCCGGTGATCATGGTGACCGCGAAGGGATCCGAGCTCGACACCGTTGTCGGGCTCGAAGTCGGCGCCGACGACTACGTCACGAAGCCGTACCGATTGCGTGAGCTCATCGCCCGGATCCGCGCGGTGCTGCGGCGCACGCCGATGGAGGAGGCGGCCGAGGTGTCGGGCGAGGCGCTCGAGGTGGGCGACGTGCTCCTCGACCCGCAACGGCACGAGGTGCTCATCCGAGGCGAGTCGGTGTCCCTGCCCTTGAAGGAGTTCGAGCTGCTCGAGCTGCTGCTGCAGAACGCCGGCCGCGTGCTCACCCGTGACACGCTCATCGATCGCGTATGGGGCGCCGACTACGTCGGCGACACCAAGACGCTCGACGTGCACATCAAGCGGCTGCGCGCCAAGGTCGAGCCCGAGCCGTCGAAGCCCGCCCGAATCGTCACCATCCGCGGTCTCGGCTACAAGTACGAACTGACCCGCGCCTGACTCGAATGTTGGATGGAAACGGGCGCTGGAGCGCCCGTTTCTCCCCGGAGTTCACGCGCATTGGCACGGGACGAGGCCGCAGCGGGGGCAGCCGTTCTTGTAGCGGGACGCGGCGTCGTCGAGGGAGAGGCCGAGTTGCTCGGCGAGTGATGCGAGCCAGGCGAGGACGTCGCCGAGCTCGTGAAGCTGCGTTTCCCGATCACCCTTGCGAACGGCCTGGGCCAGCTCGCCGAGCTCCTCGGTGAGCCACGCGACGGTCGACGGGACGCCCCGAGCGCGATCGCGTTCGCCGTAGGTGTCGACCATCAACTGCTGCAACTCGCGCAGATCCACACACGGATTGTGTCCCGTACGCTCACCGGTCGTGCCGGACGATGCGACCGAATACACGCAGCGGCCGTTCATGCCGCCTCCCGGTGCATCGCAACTGCTGCTCGTGCGCCACGGCGCATCGGCCCCGTACCGGGTCGGCGGCGAGTTCGCACTGGTCGACGGCCACGGTGACCCGCCCCTCGATTCGATCGGCCACCACCAGGCAGAGCGGGTCGCCGAGCGGCTCGCCGGCGAGAACATCGCGGCGATCTACGTCACGTCCCTGCAGCGCACGGTCCAGACGGCCGCGCCGCTCGCGACGCGCCTCGGGATCGAACCGATCGTCGAGCCCGATCTCCGCGAGGTGTTGCTCGGCGAGTGGGAAGGCGGCATGTTCCGCAAGCACGTGGCCGAGGGACACCCGATCGCGATCCAGATGATGACCGAGCAACGGTGGGACGTCATTCCGGGTGCGGAGTCGAGTGAAGCGTTCACTGCGCGCATCGTCGGGGCGGTCGAACGCATCGCTGCGCGACACGTGGACGAGTTCGTGGTCGTGTTCACGCACGGTGCGGTCATCGCGCAACTGCTCTCGCACGCGACGGGTGCACGGCGGTTCTCGTTCATATCCGACAACGCGTCGATCTCGCATCTCGTGGTGCACGAAGGTCGTTGGCTCGTTCGCCGCTACAACGACACCACCCACCTACACGCGGCATTCACGACGGCACCCGAACCGATGACCTGATCGCAGGTCTGACTGCGCTGGACGCCGGGAACTCCTACGGCATGCTTGGCTTCATCCTGTACATGCTCATCATCGGACTCATCGCCGGATTCGTGGCGCGGGCCCTCGTTCCCGGCCGTGATGCGATGACCATCGGTCAAACCCTGCTGGTGGGAATCGTCGGAAGCTTCGTCGGCGGCTTCTTGGGCTGGGCCATCTTCGGTGCGGACTTCGACGAAGGCGCCTTCCAGGCGTCGGGGATCGTCGGCTCCATCATCGGCGCCATACTCGTGCTGTTGCTGTGGCGCGCGACAACGGGCGGTCGCCGCAGCCGCATAGGCACGCGCTGACCCGCTCTCCCTGCTTGCGACGCCCGGGCGTCTGACCACCGCACAGGTAGCGAGACGCCCGGGCGTTGTCGCGCGCGTGCGCGACCTACGCTCGGACCGAGACCGGGAGGAGAGATGGGTCAGGACAGCGCGGCGGCGAACGAGATCGTCACGCGGTCACCGTCGGACGTGCTTCGCCTCGTAGTGGGTGTCGTGCTGGTGCTCGCCTTGCTACTCGTCGAGTGGCTGTTCGGCAACGCGCTCGTGACGTTCGCATCAGACCTCCTCCGGGGTTTCCTGGCCATCCCCAGGTGGATCGTCAACGCGCTCGCAGTCGCAGGACGGATCATCGCCGTCGCGTTCTTGGTCTTCGGGTTGGCGCTCACCCTCCTTCGGAACGGTTGGCGGATGCTCGGCACCGTGGTCGCGGCTGGGGCGCTCGGCGCCGTTCTTGTCCTGCTGCTCGACGGGATCGTCGACGTCGCCGACGGTGACTTGGTCACGAAGCTGAGTACCGGACTCGGCCCGGTAACCGACCCACGGTTCCCGTCCGTCGTGGGCGTCGGCGTCACGACCGCAGTCGTGACCGCGGCGGCGCCGTGGTTGAGCCGCGGATGGAGACGGTGGGCGTGGGTCCTGGTCTTCGGTCTCGCGTTCACCCGCTTCGTGTCGTCGCCGCTCAGCTTCGACTCACTCCAGGCCGTGCTGCTCGGATGGGTTGCCGGCGCGGCGGTCCTCGTCCTGCTCGGGGCCCCGACGAGGCGGCCGACAGCGGACGCCATCGCCGAAGGCCTCGACCTTAACGGCCTGCCGATGGCGACTCTCGAGCCGGCGAACGTCGATGCCCGAGGCTCCACGCCCTACTTCGGCGTCGGCGACGACGGATCGCGCTACTTCGTCAAGGCGCTCGGACAGGACGAGCGCAGCGCCGACCTGCTGTTCCGTCTGTTCCGGTACGTGCAGCGGCGCAACCTCGGCGACGAGCGTCCGTTCTCGTCGTTACGGCGCGCGGTCGAACATGAGGCGTTCCTCGCGCTCGCGGCGCACGACGTCGGCATTCGCACGCCGCGCTTGCGGGCAGTCGCGACCGCAGAGCCGAACGCCATGGTGCTCGCGTATGAAGCAGTCGACGGTAAGTCCATCGACGGACTCGAACCGAGTGCGGTCACCGACGACGTGCTGACCGCGATCTGGAAGCAGATCGCGGCGCTGCACAAGCACCGCATCGCGCATCGCGACCTTCGGCTCGCAAACATCTTCCTCGCCAGCGACGGGGTGGTCTGGATGATCGACTTCGGTTTCAGCGAGCTCGCTGCGTCCGACCTGTTGCTCGCCAACGACGTCGCCGAGCTCGTCGCGTCCTCGAGCGTCGTCGTCGGGCCGGCGCGCGCGACCGCGCACGCCGAGGCCGTCGTCGATCCCGACACGCTGGCGTTCGCGACAAAGCGACTGCAGCCGTGGGCGTTGAGCGGCGCCACCCGCACCGCCCTCAAGGAGAAGCCCGGCCTGCTCGACGACCTGCGCCGACGACTCGCCCCGGCATGAGCCGGTCAACGTGAACCGGTGAGTCTCGCCTGGCTGGCCGTCGCCGGTGGCGGGTTGGCCATCCTCTCCGGCTCGATCGCAGTCGCGGTGCGGCCCGAGATACCGGAATGGGAGCAGCGCGTGTTCCACGCCGTCAACGGGCTGCCGCACTGGCTGCTTCCAGTCCTCTGGTTGCCGATGCAACTCGGCAACCTCGTCGTCGGCACCACGCTCGGGTTGGCGATCGCGCTCGCGGCCGGCGACCTGTCGGTGGCTGTGGGCGTCGTGCTCGCTGCGGCGTTGAAGCTCGTCGTGGAGCGCCTGGTGCGCAAGCAGTTGCACTCGAAGCTCGAAGCCCGGGTGCGACCGGGCACGAGCGAGACCGATGCGGTGCTACGCGGTGAGGACGTCCCTCCCGCTGGCCCGAGCTTCCCGTCCGGCCATGTGATCCTCGTCGCCGCCATCAGCTGCGTCGTCGACCCGCTGCTCCCGGTCGGTCTTCGGTGGGTTCCGTTCCTCCTCACCGCGCTCGTCATGCTCGGGCGCGTCTACGTCGGCGCGCACAACCCCTTGGACGCGACCGCCGGTCTCGGAGCAGGACTGCTGCTCGGCGGCCTCGTCGCGGCGATCATCCACTGACCAGCTTCGTTGTGGCGTCAGAACGAGCCATGCGGAACTCGAGGCCACAGAATGACGAGCATGAGCGAGCGGACCTACGTCGTCACCGGCAGCGCATCGGGCATCGGCGCTGCGACGGCGGCACGGCTGGTCCACGGCGGGAATCGCGTCATCGGCGTCGACCTCCGTGACGCCGACGTGATCGCGGACCTCGCGACGAAGACGGGACGCGAGACTCTCGTCGACGAGGTGGACGCCGCAACCGGTGGACGCATCGACGGCGTCATCGCTTGCGCCGGCGTCTCGTCCGGCGATCCCATGACTGTCAGCATCAACTTCTTCGGGTCGGTCTCGACGTTGCACGGCCTGCGGCCGTTCCTCGCGCAGAGCGAGCAGCCACGCGCCGCGGCGATCTCGTCCATTGCCCTCCTGCAGTCCATCGACGACGACATCGTCGACGCCTGTCTGCGCGACGACGAGGATGCCGCCCGCGCCGCGGCCGATGGAAAGGGAGTGTTCGTGTATCCGTCGACGAAGCGGGCGCTGGCGCGCTCGGGTCCGGCGCACCGCGCCCACGGAGCCATGGGCCGGTGCGGGCATCCCTCTCAACGCCGTCGCGCCCGGTGTCGTGACGACACCGATGACGGCGCCCCTGCTGGACGATCCCACGTGGCGCGACATCGTCGACGACTCGGTGCCCATGCCGCTCGGTGGCTACGCGGCGCCGGAAGAGATCGCCGCGGTGCTCGACTGGCTGACCGGTCCGGACAACACGAAGGTCACCGGTCAGGTGCTGTTCGTGGACGGCGGCGCCGACGCCGTCCTCCGCGACGACGACATCTGGTCGAGCTAGTCCCCGACGCCTTCGGATCGCACGTGCATCCACGTGTCAAAACGACATGCCGTTGCACGTGCGACGCCCCCGCGGGCGGCCCGCCTCAGCTGGGCTGATTCGCCATGTCGAGGGACGTGATGAGACGGCTAACCCGGCGGGCGACGTTGACGGCGTGGTCGCCGAGGCGCTCGTAGAAACGAGCGACGAGACCCATCTCGATGGCCACCGGGACGGACGTGCCGCTCGCCGCCAGCTCCACCGACAGCTGCACGTGCAGATCGTCGAGCTCGTCGTCTCGCTGGCGGAGCGCGTCGGCGGCCGTGCCGTCACGGTCCGCGTACGCCGCCGCCGCAGCGCGCCACATCTCGGCGCCGATGCGGCCCATCTGACCGATCAGGGCGCGGGCGAGGGGCGAGATCTCGGCCGCGAGGCCCTGTTGGGTCCGCAGCGCGATGTGCTCGACCAGATCGCCGCTGCGCTCGAGCTCGGGCACGATCTGGAGCGCGGCCACGAGCGAACGCATCTCGCCGTCCTTGTGACCGAGCGCGCGATTCAGCTCGGCGTACAGCAGCTCCTCCGTGACGTCCTGCAGCGAATCGATCGACTGGTCGCCGGCGATGAGCGCGCGTGCCATGGCGCGGTCGCCGTCGAGAAACGCAGTGGTGGCGGCCGTGAGTCCTGCGGCGACCATGTCGAACAATCGGAGGACGTGCTCGTCGATGTCTGCAACTGCTATCCGCGGCACGACGCCCCCTCTGTTGCCCGGTGTTGTCCCCGCCGGTGGTCGCTTCGAGATCACTCTGACCCTAGAGATCTCAGCCTGTGCCTAACCAGTGGCGCAACCCTGTGGATATCGCGCGCGCTCACTCGGTGGCCTTCCGAATGGCGGACCACAGGTCCTCGTAGCAGCGCGTGGCGCGGCTCGAGGGGGCGAACTCGGCAACCGGCGCGCGGTGCTTGCCCATCTGCTCGACTTCGGTCGCGGACGGAACAGCCGCCTCGAGCACGTCAGGTCGCGCCGAGAGTGCTTCCATCACGTCCCGATGCAGTCGCTTGCGACGATCGGCCAGCGAGAAGAACGTGAGCAACCGCGGGGACTTCGTCGATTTGGGACCTCCGTTGTCGAGGAAGTCGCCCAGCTGCTCGAGCGTCCGCACCGACAGCGTGGTCGGAATCGTCGGCACGAGCAGGACGTCGGCTGCGCCGAAGATGCTCTCGGAGACGAGCGACATGCTCGGTGCGCAGTCGAGGAACACGTAGCTGTACTCGTCCGCCAGCGGCCGGAGGAGGTCCGCGAGTTGCTCGGTTGGCTTCTTCGTACGGTCGAGCGCGAGGTCGAGGTGCCGGTAGGAGAGGTCCGCGGGCACGAGATCGAAGTTGGCGAAGTCGGTGGACTTGATGGACGAGTCGACCGGTCGCTTCCGCCGAACGATCGCCCGAGCGCCCCCTTTGACCTTTGGGCGCACCCGCAACAGGTAGGTGGCCGCGCCTTGCGGGTCGAGGTCCCACAGCAGCGAAGGTTCACCATCGCGAGCGGCGAGGTACGCGAGGTTCACGGCCGCCGCTGTCTTCCCGACGCCTCCCTTGATGCTGTACGTGGCCAGGACCTTCATGAGCGCGCGAACTCTCGCAGTGCCTTGACCAGATCACCACGGGCCTCCTCCTGGCGCTCGACGAGGTCGTGCATCGTCAGCTCACCGGCTGCCAGCGCATGGTTCGACGGCTCGCCCAACGACTGGTCGTCGAGGAGGTCACGGATGAGGTGGAGCTGCACCTCGGAGTCCTGGAACTGACCCAGGTCGTCCTGCAGCCGCTTCATGTGCGAGACGACGGACGTCACCTTGTTCGCCGGGAGGGCACCTCCGAGCATCTCGGCCGTGTACCGCAACCGCTTGGCACGCTTCCGCGCGATGTGGATGTCCGCGGCGGGTGCGTCGTTGTCGATCTTCTTTGCGGCTTTCATCAGATGCTTGGTCGCCGCGCTGATCGTCTCGCGCGCCAGTTGCGCGGCAGTGATGCCGGAGTCCTCGGGGCTGGCGCGCAGCTCGTCGATGCCCGCCCGCCATCCGCGCTTCAACGTCGCGTAGCGATCACTGTCGAGCGCTTCGAGCAACCTCGCTTGTTCGGTGCCACGTCGTGCGCGCACACGTCCCGCCAGCTCGTCCACGCCGGCGTCCGCGGTTGCAGTGATCGTCGGACGCTCCAGCAGGAGGTCCAGCAGCAGCACGTCAAGGTCGCGAGGGGGACCCGTCACGCCCGCGATCCACTTCCACTCCGGCTCCCACAGGCGGCTCATCTCCGGCGGCAGATGGCGACGGGCCAGCCGCTCGATCGACCGCGTCCGGCGAGTAGCCACGCGAAAGTCGTGTAGAAGCTCGGGGTCGAGCTGCTGACGGACACCTTCCTCGTTGAGCTCCATGGTGACGAGGAGGTGCTCGAACACCTTGGCCAGCGCGAGTCGTCCGTCTTCTCCCGCGTCGAGCTCGAGGGCAGGCGGCTCGGGCACCTCCCCCGGCTCCCGTCCGTTGGCGCGCACGGCGACCACCATCGGGTCGGTGCCTCTGACGAGGTCGGCCTGGCTGTCGAGCAGCGAGGCCAGATGGTCCGCCATCTTTTCGTAGCCGCGCACCGGACGAAGGGCGACGCGCACGACATTCGGTGCGCGCTCTACGTCGACGTATGCGACGGTCTTGTCGTCCTCGTCGAGCAACCTGAGCGGCCACACCTCGACACGCTCGCGTCCGACGTCGAGCAGCGTTCGTGGCGCGAGCTTCGGACCCAGCCGGCGTTGCAGAGCAACCGGCAGCTCGACGGGCTGTCGGAGCCGGTCCGTGGACGGCACCTGCAGCTCGGCCCGCTCACCGGCGCGGTTCTGCAGGACCAGCACTCCCTGTTCGCCTTGCGACTTCTCTTCCACCAGTGCATCGCCGCGCCGGAACAGACGCCAATCGAACGTGTCGAGGTAGGTGCGATCGACTGTGACCGACGCTGCGCCGGTGAGCCCGAGGCTCGAGGTCAGGCGGGACGCCAAACGACGCGGACTCGCCTTCGACGGTGCATGCCACCACTGTCGGGGTGCAGTCATCGAATGATGCTCGCGCGCCGCAGCCGTCACCTCGTCGATTTTGCCGCATACCAGATCCGGCAGGCTGGAAAAGTTCCGCGCCGCAAGAGGTCACCCGTCGTTCACGATGATTTCGGTTGACCGCCTCCTCGCTGGGGGCTGCGCCCCCTCGGCGCCTGCGGCGCCGGCCCCATCGCCGCCCGACTCGCTAGCGCTCGCACGGTCGGCTTGTGCTCGGTCCCGACACTTGCCGAAAGCGTCAGGATCCGGGGACCGAGCAGAGCTACGACGCCGCCTTGAACACCAAATGAGCCTCGGGACCGTCGAGGTGGACGGTGCTCGGCTGGTTTTTCGCTGCGAGGCCGAGCGCGGCGCGGTTGTCGGCCAGCACCGTTGCGGTCAGCGTCCCGATGCCGTGGCGGTAGACATCGCCGGCGAGCGCACGGATCAGCACCCGACCGAGCCCTCGGCGCTGCCAGCGGTCGGCGATGGTGATGGCGATCTCAGCCTCGTCCGGGCAACAGCCGGCTCGATCCCAGTGCGCGATACCCACGATCTCGTCGCCCTCGACCACCACGAGTGCCTCGTGATCGCGATGGTCGATCATCGAGAACTGCCGCTCGACCAGCGGTGCGGGATCGGGCGTGAGCGTGAAGAAGCGCCGGTACATGCTCTGCGGCGAAAGGCCTCGGTAGGTCGCGATCCACGGCATCGACGTCGAATTCGTCGACCACTCTCAGTGTGAGATCTGGAAATGGCTGCCGCCCGTTCATGGCTCACCTCCGGGTGAGTTCTGAATATGAACGTAAATCGGTTCGGATTCTGAACGCAATAGGACTAGGGTCACATGGGTGCGTTGGAGCGAGATCGGCGAACAGGACTGCTCGGTCGCCCGCACCCTCTCCGTCATCGGCGATCGCTGGACGATGCTCGTGTTGCGTGAGGCGTTCATGCGTACCCGCCGGTTCGACGACTTCCAGCGAAAAACAGGCGCGCCACGGCCGATCCTCGCCGACCGGCTACGCGTGCTCGTCGACCACGGCGTGCTGACCCGCCGCCCGTACGGGAACCATCCCGACCGCTTCGAGTACCGCCTGACCGACAAGGGACTCGACCTGTATCCGGTGATCGTGACCCTTCTGTCGTGGGGAGATCGATGGATGCCCCTCGGCGACGGTCCGCCGGTCGAGTTGCGACACAAGGAATGCGGCCAGACGATGCATCCTGAGCTCGCGTGCCCGGAGTGCGGCGAATGGGTAGGTGCTCGGGACATCGCCGCTGCATCGAGAGGAGACGAACATGGCTGACGTCCTCGAGACGACTGTCACCGTGCGAACCGAACCATGGCCGCGCCGCGTGCGCGGTTACGTGGAGCAGCAGCTCATCGTCGATTCGAAGCGCGCGACTGATGCTGTTCGAGGACGGCCATCTGCCCGTCTGGTACTTCCCGCGGACCGACGTGTGCACCGACGTCCTCGACGCTGTCCGACAAGCACACGCAATGTCCCTACAAGGGCACCGCTTCGTACTGGGACGTACACGTCGGCAGCCGCGTCGTCAAGGACGCGGTGTGGAGCTATCCCGACCCGATTTCCGGCCGCGAAGACATCGCCGGGTACATGGCGTTCTACTTCGACAAGCTCGACACGTGGTACGAGGAAGACGACGAGGTCTTCGTCCATCCCCGCAGCCCGTATCACCGCGTCGACGTGCTCAACAGCTCGCGTCATGTGCGCATCGAGGTCGACGGCGAGACCATCGCAGAGACGTCGCGTCCGCGACTCTTGTTCGAGACCGGGCTCCCGATGCGTTGCTACGTCCCGCGTGTCGACGTGCGCATGGAGCTGCTCGAGCCGTCCGACAACCACACGCAGTGCCCGTACAAGGGGATCGCATCGTACTTCTCGGTTCGGGCTGGAGATCGACTGCATGAGGACCTCGTGTGGACGTATCCGTTCCCGATCCCGGAGTGCCCGAAGATCGAGGGACTACTGGCGTTCTGGGACGAGCGAGTCGATGTCTTCGTCGACGGTGAGATCCAACCGCGACCGGAGTCACCTTGGGCTCGGCGCCGTGGGACGAGCTGAGCTGCTCGCAGCTCGGCTCGAACTCAGGCGCCGCGCTTGGAGCGAACCGGCCGGGTGATGCCTTCGAGCAACGTGGCGATCGACCACCCGGCGCGATCGGGCCCGTCGACGGCTGACGCAAGGTTCAGTGCCGGCGTCAGCTCGACCACATTGACGGGCTCGGCCAGACCACGCAGGCGCAGCTCCAACGGAACTGACGCCTCGACCCAGTCGGGAAGCTCGATACCGCCGGTCGCCGCGAGCACCTGCCCATGGCCGGCCGTGTCGCACAAGCGTGCCGCGGTGTTGACGGCGCGGCCGATGTAGTCGTCGCCGTCCACCAACAGTACGAAGCCACTCGCGATGCCAGCCCGAAGCGGCAGCCTGCATGCCCCCGCGGCGCGTTGTTCGATGGCGACGACGGCACCGACGAGTCGCTCGCTCTCGACGCCCACCATCATCACGCCGTCGCCGAGCCACTTCTCGACGCGCACGCCGAACAGCGGCGCGACCTCGCGCACGACCTGACGCAGGCAGCGCGCTTCTTCGACCGCGGCTTCGTCGCCCTCGGAGTCGGCGAAGTCCGTGAACCCGCAGAGGTCGAGGAAGCTGAAGCTGCGCTCGACTCGGCTCGAGTACGCGATTGCTTGTAGCTGTCCGGTGTCCACGATCCTCACCACCCGATCGGCTGATGACAGTCCTACTCTGAATCGACTCAGTCCAAGCGTCGGTTTCAGCGTGACGATCGTCACGGTTGCCCCCTGCGGCTGATGATCATCGTCTCTCTTTCCTCAGCGTCAGCCGGCTTGGTGCCGGCCTCTGTGAGGCGAGTACGTCCAGTGGTGCGGCTGCGGTTCGCGTCGGATGTGACGAACGTCAAACAGCGTGCAACTGGCCGACGAGCACCGTCTGGCCCGATGACGCCTGATTGTTGTCCGCCGCTTCGATCGTCACGCTGATGATCGGGAACGCGTCGGGTGACGCGCCCGCCCACAGCGTCACGTAGTCCTGACTCGAGCTGAACGTGCCGATGGGAACAGCCACGCCTTGCGTGTTCTTCAGCCACGCCTGGTAGTAGTGGCCGGGCGGGAGCGGCGCGAGCTCGCGGGCCTCGAGCACGACACGGAACCCGGTCTCGCTGTGCATCACGCCCGCCGACGCGTGCGCGCCCGGAGCCAGCGCCGTGGCCGACAGTTGCGCGTCGTAGTCCAGGCGCGCCCGGGTGTGGCTGAGGAAGACGCCGGCAGACAATGCGATCAAGGCCACCACCGCTGCGGCGGCGCCGCCGATGATGGCGACGCGATGATGCCACCGAGCGACCGGTGCGATCTCCGGTTCCTGCGCGACGTGGAGGCCGTAACCGGCGTCTGCGACCGCACGGACGATGTCGTCCTCGAGGCCGGTGCGAGGCTCTGCCCACGTCGACGGCTCAGCGAGAAGATCGGCGAGAAGCGAGATCTCGGTGGCCTCGCTCGGCACGAGCGGACGGGTCCGGCCTCCGGTGATCAGCGCCCAGCGTTCCACGTTCGATACGCGCTCCATCATGAGGCCGGCTCCCGCAGGTGACCGAGCAGCACCGTGAGCTTCGTGTGAGCGCGGTGCGATCTCGACTTGACCGTGCCCACGGGGATTCCGAGCTTGGCGGCGATCTCGGTGTGAGTGATTCCGTCCAGATGCTGCAATCGCACGATGGCAGCCTCGTCCGGTGGCAAGGCCTCGATGGCCCGGCGCACCTGCCAGACCGAGTCCAGCGTGTCGAGGTCAGGGGGCAAGGTGATGATCGCGGGATGGTCCGCGGCAACGTCGTCCAACGCGTTGGTCGTGCGCCGTGCTTCACGACGGTGGATGTCGAGTGCGGCTCGCTTGGCGATCGTCGCCAGCCACGGCCCCGGGTCGCGCTTGGGATCGAGACGATCGGCGGCCTGCCATGCGCGCACGAACGTCTGTTGCGTGGCTTCTTCGGCCAGATCCGGTCGGCCGAGCACACGATGCGCGACCGTGTACACGAGACCGCCGTACGCGCGATACACCGCGCGAACCGCGCTGGGGTCGCGCCGGGAGAAGTCCTCGAGAGCGGCCGTGTCCATCAGGTCAAGCGACGTGGCGGCTCGCCCCGCCCGACCTCGTTGGCGGACGGGACGTGCCTGGGGGCGTGACTGCGACGAAATCATGGGCTGCAAGCGGGGACGCCTTCCCGAAGTCGGAAGCGGATTGGTTCCGTCGGAGGGTCGTTGTCGACCCTCGATACAGCAGGCCGTGCCTGAGTACGTCGACCACGGTTGAACGGTTCGCGATCGCCGTGCGAAAGTGCGTGTGACGTTCGTCGCTCGTAACTCGTTGCGCGTGTGTGCTATCGGCTGCCCCAGGCGAGGCGGCGGACGAGCCGCCGCACTCGCGTTGGGTCCGCCCTCGGCTCCCGCCTCGACTCGGGGTTCGTCCGGGGGCCGGCCGTCCGTCCCTCGGGGGGGACCGAACGGACCAGGCGATGACCGTCGGCCTGGCTCAGCAGCGCGTCGCGATGCTGCTGGCCTATCGCTTCGGCGGCGTGGCGGTTGGTCATGCGTGCTCCTGGTCCGTCCGGCACAATGGAGTACGCCGCATGTACCGTTGGCGGTTCTCAGGTTCCGGGATCAACCAGGTTTTCGCGACGATCTGCCCTGGTCAGCTCGCTGGATGACCAGTTTGTGCACAGACGACGTAGAGTGGTTCGCTCTCGCGAGTTCGAATCATCCAGTGTCGAGGAGGAGTCAGTGGCAGCGTGTGGCACAACCTTCGCCAAACAAGAGCGAGACCGGGCCAAGAAGGCCAAGGCCGCGCTCAAGCGCGAGCGACGCGAAGCACGCGACTCCGGTGAGGCCTCCCCGCCTCCGGTCCCCACGGTTTCGGGCGAAGGCGACGTGTCACCCGAGGAGCTGCTGCGGCTCGTGAAGGAGCTCCACGACGCTTACGCCGACGAGCGCATCAGCCTCGAGGACTTCGAGGAGCGCAAGCAAGAGCTGATGGCTCGCATCACGGTCTGACCCGTCGGTCAGTCTGGCGTCAACCGGCGCGCCTCTCCCATTCAATGACGCCGGCACGGGGTGGGGAGGATATGTCCCATCCTGGTGGGCCTCGAACGATCGCAGGCCCGCGGCCGCGCTCGGCATCAGCGCGGCCGGAGGCCTCGGTCGATAGCCGGGTGAAACCCGTTACATACCGTCCTCGATGCTGGCGACGCTGAAGTCGGCGTTGATCTTCACGGTAACTCGGCTGCCGTCCGCCTTGACCATGTGCGCTTCGTACGCCGCGCCTTCAGCGTCGTTCTCGACGCGCTGGATGCTGCCGTCGGGCACGGCCGCCTGCGCGGCCGCACTCACCTTCGCGGCGGTGTCTCCTGTGAGTACGACCTCGGTGATGCCGTTGGCGGTGTGCCCGCCCGTGGACGGATCCGGTTGTTGCTGCGCGGGCGTACCCGGTCCGTTCGCTGGAGCCGAGCTCGAGGAGGTGCTGTCGCTGGTCTGCGCGTTCGCGACATTGCTGAACATCGACGCGCCGAGCGCGCCTCCGGCCAGGGTCGCGCCGAGGAGAAGCGCGCCGACCGCGGCCTTGCGGTGGGGTTTCATGTTGTGCTCCTTCGAATGGATGAGTCCCGAGCGCTTCGGGACCGTCGCATCCTCCGGGGCAAGCATCCGAGGACTCCCGGGTGACGCCTGTGAGGATCCGCTGAATGGGGCTCCGTTCCTGTGAAGCGTCACAGGAACGGGCTCACTCGGTCCGAGTCGTCCAAGCCGCGATCTGGGCGCGGGAGGTGAAGCCGAGCTTCGTGAGGATGTTGCGGACGTGCGCGTCGACCGTTCGCTCCGAGATGAACAGGCGCGAGCCGACCTCCTTGTTGGTGAGACCCTCGGCCACGAGCCGCGCGACGTCCATTTCTCGCTGCGCCAGGACCGGCGGGCGCTCTTGTTGGTGAGGCGGCGCTGCGGCGCCGTCCGCCTCGGCTTCGCCGAGTGCGAATGCGATCGCGGCTCGACGGGGTAGTTGCCGACCGAGCGCGTACGACGCCTCGTAGCGGGGCGCGCGGAGTTGTGCGGTCGCCGTTGTCTCCGCCTGCCGGACGAGCACTTCCAGGACGGCATGGCGCGCGCTGCCGCCGCGCGCCGGGCGGCGTCGGCGGCGCCGAGCAGCTGCGCAGCACGGCTGGGGTCACCCGCGGCGGCGGCATGGCAGCTGAACGCGTCGAGAAGACAATTGCCTATTCGGCCTCGGCCGTGCCGATCTCCACACGCTCTCCATTTCGTCTCCAAGCCCGCAACGGCCGTCGGGCGGATGGTGTCGTCATGGATCGGCACCACGGTTGGACGGAAGATGCGAGCCACGACGTCGTTGTCGTCGGCGCCCGCTGCGCGGGGGCGGCCACGGCGATGCTGCTCGCGCAGGCAGGGGTCGATGTGCTCGTCGTGGATCGCGCGGAGTTCCCGAGCGACACCCTTTCGACGCACGCCATCGCGAGAGGTGGTGTCGTGCAGCTGGCGCGCTGGGGTCTGCTGGAGCGGATCGTCGAGAGCGGTGCTCCGCCGATCCGCACCGTGTCGTTCCACTTGCCCGACGGCGAGCTCGTGAAGCAAGTGAGGGACAGCTCCGGCGTCGACCACTTCGTCGCTCCGCGCCGTCATGTGCTCGACATGATCCTGCTGGACGCGGCCCGAGAGGCCGGCGCCTCGTTGTGCACCGGCGTGAGCGTCACGGGCACGGTGACGGATGCGACCGGCCGAGTGTCCGGCGTGATGGTTCGCGATCGGGACGGCACGGCTCGCCGTGTCAGCGCTCGTTTCGTCGTCGGCGCGGACGGCGTCCGCTCGCGCATCGCGCGATCGATCGACGCCGGCGTGGTCGAACGCCGGCTCCCCGGTGGGGCGACCCAATACGTGTACGTCAGCGGTCTCGACCCCCAGGGCTTCGAGTTCCACGTCGGCGAACAGTCCCTCGCCGGGGTGTTCCCGACACACGGCGGCGAAGCGAACGTGTGGCTGTGCACGCCGCCTGACCGCGTGGGGCTCGAGGCCGGTCGCGATCGCACAACGGCGTTGTTGCGGCTGCTCGACGACTGCGCACCTTCACTCGCCGAACGGGTGCGGTGTGCCGCGGTGGGTTCGCCTGTACGGACTGCGATCGGGCTGCCCAATCACGTCGTCGAGGCCGCTGGACCGGGTTGGGCGCTCGTCGGCGACGCTGGATACCACCGCGACCCGATCACCGGACATGGGATCACCGATGCGTTTCGTGATGCCGAGCTGCTGGCGCGCTCGTTGGTCGCCACACTGCTCGATGACGTCCCCGAGACCATCGCGATGGCGGACTATGAGCGGGCGCGCGACTGCGCGCTCGCCGAGATCTTCGACGTCACTTGCCGGCTCTCACAGTTCCCGCCGGTTCCCGAGTTCGTTGCGCTCCAGAAGCAACTGAGCTCACTCGTCGATGCAGAAGCGGAGTGGCTCGCTGCACTGCCGCCGCTCCGGGCGTGTTGCACGGCCGCCGCATGACCACGACATGACCACGACCCCAACCCAACCCAAACCACTTGAGCAAACGAGAGGAACAATACGATGACCATCACCGAGAACCCGATCCGCAACGGCGTCGACACGGCCACATTGTTCGCCACCCTCGACGCGGTGAAGGCCGCGCCCGAGGCGGCGAAGTTCCAGTTCCGAGCGTCGAACCGTTGGGTGTCGGGCACGCACAGCCAGGGCACCATGCACGGCTTCTTCGGCGTCGGCGAGGAGCGCACGCACGAGCAGACGTTCAGCTACGACGTCGATCATCCCAAGGTGCTCGTCGGTGCAGACAACGGCCCGACCCCGGTCGAGTACGTGCTGCATGCGCTGGCCGCGTGCCTCACCGCCGGACTGGCGAACATCGCTGCCGCCCGCGGGGTGGAGCTGACCGAGGTCACCTCCACCGTGGAAGGCGACATCGACCTCAATGGCATCCTCGGCCTGGACCCTGGCGTCCGCAACGGCTTCCAGCAGATCAAGGTGTCCTTCGATGTGAAGGGCAACGCTCCGTCGGACAAGCTGCGCGCGCTGGTCGAGCAGTCACGGGCGCGGTCCGCCGTGTTCGACATCATCACCAACGCAGTCCCGGTGTCGATCGAGGTCAACGCCGGCTGACGTCTGCCGTCGCGCACATTGTCGACTCAGCCACCGATTTCGGTGGCTCAGTCGACACAGACCAAGGGTGGGTCGCGTCTGTGTCGGCTGCGCCACCGATTCCGTGGCTCAGTCGACACGGACCGCCAGAAACGCATCGAGCTCTGCGAGGAAGTGGGGCCACGCCGGGTCACGCGCTGGGAGTAGGTGGTTGCCGCTGTCGAGTGACAGGAGTCGGCTACCTGGGACAAGAGCGGCGAGGCGGCGTGATTGCTCGAAGACGTCGCCCGGCTCGCGGCGTGCGCACGCGATCAACGTCGGTACCGTGACCTTGGGCGCGAGGTCGGTCACGTCGATGTCGGAGAACTCGTTCAGGAACCTCCACGCGTTCTCGGCGGACGTCGAGCGACGCTGGAGCTCGTCGAACGCCCGCCACTCCTCCTGCGTGCCTTCGGGAAGGAACCTCGCCGCGAACATCTGACGGAACTGTGGGTCGGGGTGGCCCCAGCCGAGCCGCGTCAGCTCGATGTACGCCTCGACCAGTTCCAACTCTTCCGATGTGGGCGACCTCTTCCGCCGCCCCTGTGCGAACGAACCCAACAGGACCAGATGACTCACCCGGTCGGGGTTGCGGACCATATAGGCGATGGCGACCGGTCCGCCCTGCGAGATGCCGAGGAGCGGAAACCGGTCGAGCCCGATGGCATCGACGACCGTTTCGAGGTCGCGCACCCACGCGTCGAAGGTGAACTCGGGCACGTCCCAGTCCGACAGTCCACATCCACGTTCGTCGTAACGCACGAGGCGATAGCGGCGCGACAGGTCGCCCAGCCAGTGTCGCCAGACCACGGACTCCCGGTCGTAGTCGAGATGGTTCAGCCAGTTCGCGACCTTCACCAGCGGCGGTCCGTCCCCCATCGTGGCGTAGGCGAGACGAACACCATCATCAGTGGTGCAGAACCTGACCTCCTGCGCCGGTAGATCGACGGGGTCCGCGTCGACCGACACGCGTTCGTCAGTGTCCGCAACGAACTGATAGCCGCGCCCGTGCACGGTACGCACGACCTCTTGTGTCTTGCCCGTGTCGCCGACCGCCCGACGCAAGGCCTTGACGCGGCTCGTGAGGGCCGACTCGCTCACGAACCGGTCGCCCCATACCGTGTCGAGAATCTCCTCCTTCGTCACGACCCGCCCGCGTTCACGCACGAGCAGGGCGAGCACGTCGAAGACCTGCGGCTCCACCTTGCAGACCTCGCCATCGCGCCGGAGCTCGAACCGGCTGAGGTCGAGCTCGCAGTCGCCAAAGGCGTAGATCACCCCAAGAGCATGCCAGGGGGTGTTGTGCGGACGGCGTGGTCGGGCGTCTTTGGCCGCCGAAGCACCGGCGCCGCCGCCGGCCGTGGCATCGTTGACGGCCGGCCCCGGTAGCTCAGTCGGATAGAGCGACCGCCTCCTAAGCGGTAGGCCACAGGTTCGATTCCTGTCCGGGGCGCTGACAGCGCCAGCACCTCGTCGGCGAGCACGTCTGGACCAGTTCGTTCGAGCAAACGAATCGTGTCGAACGCGTCGCTGCCGACCTTGCGCGGATCACGCTTCCGACCAACTCCCTCGCTGATGCCAAGCTTCACGGCGACGAGCGCGCTCGAGCGAGCAACCTGCACTGTGGCTTGAGCAAGCACCTCGCGGTCGCTCGACATCACAACCACACGCACGGGCGTGCGCGTGTCGAACGCGAAGCGATGCGTGAGGTACGGCACGTACGCTGGGTCGCCTTCACTCACGTCGATGACATCAGGCTTCAGGTCGGACTCGAGGAGAATGCTCTCGCCTTGTCGCTCGAAGCCGGCGGTCACCAGTGCCTCGAGCAGATTGACCTGATCGTCGGTGACGGTGTCCACATCGTTCGTCGCTCGGTGCGTCTGGCCGAGCCTGATGATCACCGACAACCCACCTATCAATGCAAACGACGGGAGGCGAGGGCCCAGTTCGCCAAGGCGGGCGATGCCGCGGTGCGCAACGCTGCCCAGCGGGCTGACGATGATGACGTCACCAGACACGAACAACTCCGAGGTCGCTGGGGTCCCAGGCTTCGACGACTTCGCGTCCGCGAGCGCGGTCCTGCGCGAGGTCGAGTGCGACGACGACCGGGTGAGCAACCTGCAACCCAGCGGGCGATCGCCGGAAAGGTTCCGACTCTCGGATCCCGGCGTAGCGGATGGCGCGCACCGTCGCAGCGGGCTGTGTTCGGGCTGCGCCGAAATGCGACACCGCCACATCGACGATCGATGCTTGTGGTGCGTACAAGTCCGGCGGCCCTTCCGTCGACGCGACAACGGGAGCGCCGAGCAAGAGCGCGGCCTGCGTGTCGGTCAGCACCCAATCGGCCGGCAGGCCAAGCCAAGACAAACCAGCGAACGCCTTGGGGTCGCGTCCGTCGATGGCCGGGAAGTCAGCGAGACCGAATGCGCGATCACGCCACGGGCCGACGAGCTCCCAGAACAGGTCCGGCCGCATCGGCCTGTTCTGCCTGTCGACCAACCCGACCTCGCGGAGGGCATGCAACCGTTCCGACACCCCGCCGGCAGACCGGCCGATGACCTGAGCGAGCTTCGTCACGGACCACTCGCGCTCGGGCGCCTTCAGGAGGGCGAGCGCGACTTCGACCCCGACAGGAGGAAACACAGATGCGAATCGGTCCTCGGCCCGTATCCCGGCCAGCGGGTCAATGTCCTTGTCGACCCGTACTCCCCTGGTCCAGAAGCGGACATGGCCGCGTCGGTCGAGCCAGCTCCACCCCCGTTCGGCCAGCTCGCGCCGCGCCGGTGCACTGATCCGATCGGCAACCACAACACCGACACCTCGGCGCGGGGGCCGGGCCAGACGGGAGACATCGCCAGATCGAACAACAGCGGTGGGCCGAACCGAGACCTCTACCGGTCGCCCATCGACGACGAGGGTGCCGGGCTTCCCGCGGACCCTCGACACTGGCACGTCAGCGCGCTGGAGCGCATCAACCAGCTCTCGCAGCTCCTGAGGCTGCGCCATCGACGTCCCCACAGTAGTCAGTATACGACTTCTTCACAGTTCACGGATCCGTGAACTGTGAAGCCACGCTAACGCTTGGCCAGCACAATCGGCCCGTGATCGCCTATCGGCTCAAGCAAATGGAGCGACCCTCAGCCATCGTCCTACTCCAAGTGATCGGGCGTAACGCAAGCAGGCGCTACGGGATAATGACGAGCCGATCGACCACGTCGGTCACACCGGGCGCGGCCCACGCGGTGTCCTCGGCTTTCTCGCGTGCGGTGTACGAACCGACCGTTCCGTCCAGATAGATCGTGCTCCCGGTGTTGGACACCTCGATCAGAGAGTCGCCGATGATTGCGTTGCGGCGAAACGCTTTCTTGATCCGGTCGGCCACATCGCTCGGCGTGGGCTCGCTCGAGATCCTGACATCGTCGGTGATGCCACGGACACCGTCGACCCGTCGCACGGCGAACTCGGCGGCTTGCCGTTGGAAGTGGTGACGGACTTGGCCGGTGAGGGTCACCCGGCCGTCGTTCACCTCGGCGGTCACGGAGCCTTTGGGGACGAACTTGTCGGCGTCGAGCGCCTTCGTGCAGGCGGCGGTGATGTTGGCATCGAGTACTGCGGCGCCGACGAAACCGACGAAGAGTTCGTTGTCGACGTCTCGGACGCCGCCCACGGTCCACGCGTCGTCGGTGGCTCGGGTCGCGTCGTGGTAGCTCGGAACCGTTCCGGTCAGAGTGACTCGTCCGTCGTCCGCCTCGACGACGATGCGCGTGTCATCGAGCATCGGGTCCCAGTCGAGCTCATCTTTCACGTCGAGCTCGAGGAGGTCGTTCGGCTTGTGCATGAGGGGCGGTCCTTTCTCCTCGTGCGAAGTGGGTATGCAGGAGATCTTGCGATACCGACCGGCGGAACTCATCACGTGATTACGTGTTCCGAACTGGCCCGAACAACATCTGCCCGGTCCCTGCTGACCCGGAACAAGCATCGTGGCTGGCCCATTCCTCCAAATCGTTCCGCGACTCTCCCGTCTGGCTGTGTTTCAGAGTCGAGGTCGGTCAACCCGTCACGACGAGGTCGTTGGTGATCGAGATGACGCCGGGGGCTGCAGACGCCGATCGTTCCGCTTCTTCTTTCTCGGCCAGGGTCTTGACCGTTCCGGTGAGGGTGACGGCGCCGTCGGTGTCGGCCACCTTGACCGCGCCGGCGTCGACGGCGGCGTGGTGGGTGAGCGCCGAACCGAGGTCTTGGCAACGTCAGCCGCGGGGTCCTTCGAGACCGTCACCTTGTCGGTCATGCCCTGCACGCCGCTGAGGTGGCGGACCACGTGCTCGGCCGCTTGCCGCTGGTAGTAGTGCCGCACGTTGCCGGCCAGCGTGATCCACCCATCGTCGACGGTGACGGTGAGGGCGTCTTTGGGGACCAGACCGTTGGCGTCCAGCCCGGCCTGGGCGGTCGCTTTGAGGTCGGCGTCGGACACCCGGTCGTGGGCCTTGTTGACGATGAGGTCGTTGCGGACGGCGTGGACACCGGTCAGCCGGCCCGCGTCCTCGGCGGCCCGCAGCTTCTGGTGCAACGAGTCCACCACCCCCGACAGCACAACACTGGTCCCGTCGGCGTCGACCTTGACCCGGGACGAGTCCAGGCTGGCATCACCGGTCAGTTGGTCCCGGACGTTGGCTTCCAGTTCAGGGTTCGACATGCTTTCTTCCTCCGTTGTTGAGTGGCGCCCGGCTACGCCGTCACCGCATCCCGTCCGCCGTAAGCAGCCAGGGCGTAGACGACCAGGACACCGAGAGCGACGTACACCAGCGACCAGATCGGGTAGTAAGGCACCAACCACACGGCGCTGATGGCGGTGACGGACCCGGACACGATGCCGATCCAGCGCGCCACCTCCGACCCGGTGGCCAGGCCGACACCGGCCCCGATCAAGATGATCCCGACCACGAGATAGATCCAGCCGTAGGTGGTCAGCGACGTCCCGAACAACGCCCCCTGCAGGCTCTGGGGAACATCACCGTGGTACCGGAACATCCACACCGCATCGAAGACGTGCATCACACCCGCAGTAATCAACGCGACCATCGCGAACAAGATCCACCCACTGCCTCGGTCGTTCATCGCTCGATCCTGCACGACGACCACCAACGCATCATCACGCGAACACGTAAACCCGCCCGCTCACCCCCGCCGGCGAAGCGCACCCGGACCGAACGACAACAGCGCCGCCCGGACCACGGTACCCACAGCCAAACCGACCACTGCGCCGGTCATCACGTCACTCGGGTAATGCACGCCCGTGTGGACCCGGCTGTAGCCCACAGCCGATGCGAGCGTGTACAGAGGAAACGCGAGGTGAGCGAACTCGGGCGTCACCGCGGCCGCAAAGCCGAAGGCCGTCGCGGTGTGGCCTGAGGGAAGGGAACTCGAGGCCGGCATGCGCGCGACGCGCCCGGGCTCCTCACGCCGGTTCGGCCTTCGGCGGTCGAACATCGGCTTCACGATCAGGTTTGCGACGATCGAGGTCGCACCGACCGCAAGCAGCCCACGGACGGCTGTCCGGCGACCCTCTTCACCACGGGACGCCGCGAGCGCGCCCGCGATCACGATCGAGAGCCGCGAGTAGTTGGACGCGTTCGCGAGCCACGTCACGGGAACGTCAAGCGTCGGCGTCGGCGTGTTCGCGACCGCGTCGTAGACGCGATGGTCGAGCGCGTCTGCATCGTCGGCCAAGCGCCGTCCGACATCGCGAATATCACTCTGGTGCGAGGAAGTAGTCGTCATGCCTTGTGTTCCGATCGCTCGAGGACGATGCCGCTTGGCCGGCCCCGCAACACGCGGGAGAGCCCCATCACCGTGGACGCGACGGCCGGACTGCGTAGAAAGGCCGGCGAGGCTCCAAGTTGGCCGAGCGCGATGCGAATCCGCAGTGCCTTCGGTCGGATCCTGAAGTGAAGGGGCAGATCCCACGTGCGGGCTTCGCCGTCCATGGCGACGGCGGCGGACCCGTGCGGGCCTTCGACCACCAGGTCAGGCGCTGTCCACTGGCGCCATCCTTCGAAGCGCTCGGGATGACCTGCGATCTCGAGTGCCGCCAGTCGGTTGAGGTCGGACGCGCGGTTGATCGAGAGGGTGGCCACTCCGAGCGCGCCAGTGTCCAGGCGGGCGCGCGAGCCGAAGCCGCTGAGGCTCGACAATGTGTACGGGTTGTTGGACACGAGAATGATCCGCGGGTCGGCTACCTCGTCCGCGCCCTCGACGGTGAAGCCGAAGGGTTTCGCGTCCGGCGCCAACAGACCGGGCAGCATCTCGGCCACCGTCCGGCGCTTGGCTTCTCGATATTCCGGCGACGCGACGAAATGCGCATAGATGCCAAGCGACACGTTGTTGACGAAGACCTCGCCGTTGACCTCGGCGAGATCGATGGCTGTCTCCTGAGCCGGACCGAACGCGTCGAGGGCGCGTACTGGATGACGACGATCGACCCCCAGGTCGAGCGCAAGGTGATTACGGGTGCCCGCCGGGATACAGACATACGGCAATCCGTGCGCCGCAGCCACCGCGGCCACAATGGCCTGGGAGCCGTCGCCACCGGCCATCCCGAGCGCGTCGGCCCCGCGCGTTACCGCCGCTTCGGCGAGCGCGCGCAGGTCGTCGCCCTTTTCGAGCAACACGGGCTCGATGCCCCGGCGCTGCGCCTCGTCGGCGAGATGCAGCCGCGTCGGCTTGCCGTCGCCGGACCTCGGGTTGATGAGGATCACGCCGTGTCGGGCCGCAGGTACTCGGTACCAGCGCTCGGCGAGGGCCTGCTGGATCTCCCAGTGCAGCGCGACCGCCCCGAGCGCGGCCGAGATGACGATGCCGGCGATCACGATCGCGACCCACACCGCGCCCCGTCCGGCGGCCACCAGGCCGGCGATAGTGCCGCCAACGAAGAGCACGGCGCCCGCGACCCCAACCCGCCGGAACTGGCGGTTGGTGGCAGCGACCCGCAGCGCCGTGATGCAGAGCATGCAGGCCAGCAACGATGCAACGAGAGCACGCAGTTCCCCCGCCGTGAGGACTGCGAGCGCCGCCAACGTGACCGCGGAAACTGCGAGCGCGCCAGCGGCTGCGATCCGGGAGCGGACCGGAAGCGCGTTCAGTCCGTCAGGATGCCGCACGCGTCTCGACCTGCTCCGCACCATCAAGGATGTGGCCGGCGCTGCACGTCGCGCCCAGCTCGGGCGAGTGTCCGAGCGAAGACGCGCGGCTTCTCGACGACGGCGAAGTGGTCGCCCTCGATCGGGTATACCGCGGCGCGAGGCGAGGCATGCGCGTGTGCGAACTGCCGATGCGGCGATACGAGTCGGTCTCCACGTGCACGAGCACAGCGCTCGCCACGTCCAGCGTTCCAATCCAACGGTGAGATCGGGCTCCCGAGCGCGGACACTGCGTCCAAGACCTTACCCACGTCGAGGATCCGGGGGTCGGGGCACTGCTCGGGTACATCGCCGACGAGACGGCCGACAACGAACCGTGCCGCGGCGCGCACGACATCGTCGGGTACGGCGCAGAGGATGACGCCCCACCCTCCGCACATTGTCGTCTCAGCCACCCATTCCGGTGGCTGAGTCGACACAGACCGCACAGCTGTCGTGTCTGTGTCTGCTGACCCACCGATCCCGTGGCTGAGTCGACACAGACCGCGCGGTCGCATCGTCGAATCCACGACGTCACGACGATCGACTCCTAGGCTCCCCGCGTGGCCAAGAAGGGGAGGCATCGGAAGGGCGGGCGAGTCACACCGAAGGGTACGCGGCCGCTGGGCTTCCAGCCGCTCTCCTACGATGAGCCCGAGGACTTCTGGTCCGAGCCCGAGCCGGACTTGATGCGCGATGTTCGTCGCGCGCTGGCCGACGACCATCCGCTGTCCTTCCTCGAACTGGTGAGCACGATGCTCCACCTGGTCGACCCTCGTCCTACGAGTCCCTTCGGGCGCGATCTCGAGAAAACCGAGACCTCGGCCGAGGAGCTTGTTCGAACCTTCATCGAGGTTGATAGCCCGGAGACCACCGCGTTGCTGGCCGCTATGGCCGCACTCACCGACAACGTTGTCCAGCAGCGCCGGATCGAGCGAGCTATCCGGCGCCGCACCCGGAGCCTGCCGGAGTGGCTGGCCCGCGTCGACCGAGCCGTGGCATACCGCGCGAGCGAGATGACACATGTGCTCGGCGACGGCGACGACGTGCTGGTGGGGGTGCGGCTCGCCACCGGCGAAGAGCTGACCGCCGTGGTCTACATCGACCACAACCTCGGGAGGCTGGTGAAGGACGCTTTCGTCGTGACCGAGCCGATCGAGCAACTTGAAGCATTGATGCGCGCCAAGAACGACGATCCCGACAACACCACCGTCGCGGATATCCCTCTCTCCGATGCGAGAGCGTGCATCGACGATGCCATCCGCGTCGCGGCCATCACGTATCCGCCGTTCGATAGTGACACCTGGCCGTCGTCGCGACCATTGATCGAGTGGATGGTCCGCCTGCTTCCCGATGGCGGTCGGGGCTACGAACAGCCCATGTGGACCGACGACGACCGACAACGTCTCATCGACCGGTTCTTCGCGTCATCGTTCGCCGCAGACCTCGACGACCCCGACGACCGTGACCTGATCGAGAACCTTCTGTGGTTCGGCTGTGACTACGGGCCTGGAGATCCGACCCGTTGGAGCCCGGTCGCGGTGGAGATTTTCCTCGTCGACTGGATGCCGCGGAAGGTGATCGCCACCGCCAGCTACCTCGCGAGGATGCCGATGGTGCTACGGAAGTTCATCCGCTACTGCCACGCCGAGCGTGGAGTCTCGGCCGCCCTCACGGCAGAAACACTCGAAGCGGTCGATCGCTGGGAGCCCGGGTACCAAGCGGCGATCCACTCACCAAATGTCGATCGATGGAATTCTTCGACGAAGACGACAAGGAGCCTGACCTCCGGCAGCTGTTGCTCACACTGCAACAAGAGGCCGTCGGCGGTGCGCAGGCCCTGGACGAGCTCGACGATGAACCGCTCCCCGATGAACAGTTCGACTGGACCGACATCGACGACGACGTCCACGAGCGTGTCGCCGAGATCCTCAGGCTGTGCGACGAGTGCTGCGACGAGTTCTTCGATGCCGAGTACCGCACCGCCGCACGACGGGTCCTCGCTCGCATCGCTCGTACGTGGCCGGAACCGCTGCGTCGGGGCCGCGCCGAAACCGCCGCCGCAGCCATCTGTACGGCGGTCGACCGAGCGAATTGGATCCCGAAGGCCCCGAATGTCGTGCAGAAGTACGTCCTGGCCCACTTCGGCCTGCGGAGCAGCGTCACGGAGCGCATGCGGACGTTGCTCGACGCCGGCGACTTCCCTCGTAACACGCTCCAGTTCTCTCTCGGCTCGCCCGACTATCTCGCGTCGGGACGCCGGCGGTACATCATGGAGAAGCGCGACCAGCACATGAGCTGACGCCTTGTCCGCGGATGCCGGGAGGGGATCATGGAGCCAGATTCGTTCGAGGGAGTCGCAGGCCGGACGCTGGCCGAGTCCACCCCGTGGTGGCCTCCGATCCCGGCCGCACCTTCAGGCGCGCCGAACGTCGTCATGGTCCTCCTCGACGACGTGGGCTACGCGCAGTTCGGTTGCTATGGGTCCGACATCGCGACGCCGACCTTCGATCGGCTCGCGGCTGGCGGCCTGCGTTACAGCAATTTCCACACGACGGCGTTGTGCTCCCCCACCCGCGCCTGCCTCCTCACGGGACGCAACCATCATGCGAGCGGCATGGGCCGCATCGTCGAGTTCTCCTCCGGCTTCCCCGGCTACGACGCGACGATGCCGAAGGCGAACGGCTTCCTGTCCGAGATCCTCGGTAACAACGGATACACGTGCTTCGCCGTCGGCAAGTGGCACCTCGCACCCGCAAACGAGATGGCAACTGGAGCGAGCCATGCGCGATGGCCCCTCGGCCGAGGATTCGACCGCTTCTACGGGTTCATGGGCGGCGAGACCGACCAATATCACCCCGACCTCGTGCACGACAACCACCAGATCGATCCGCCTCGGACGCCGGGTGAGGGCTACCACCTCAGCGAGGACCTAGCGGACCACGCGATCAGCTACATCACGGATCTCCGGGCCACATCGCCCGACCGTCCGTTCTTCCTCTACTTCACGCCTGGTGCATGCCACGCGCCGCACCACGTACCCAAGGAATACAGCGACCGCTACAAGGGACGGTTCGATCTCGGCTGGGACCGGTGGCGTGAGGAGACCTTCGCCCGACAGAACGAGTCCGGACTGCTGCCACCCGATACACGGTTGAGTGAACGTCCGCCGTGGATCCAGGCGTGGGACGACCTCAGCGACGACGAACGCCGCCTGTACGCGCGGATGATGGAGGTGTTCGCCGGCTTCCTCGAGCACACCGATGCGCAGGTCGGACGGGTCGTCGACTTCATCGAAGGCCTCGGCGAGCTCGAAAACACGATCGTGTTGATCATGAGCGACAACGGCGCGAGCGCCGAGGGTGGCCCTCGTGGATCGTTCAACGAGAACTACTTCTTCAACATGGTGCCCGAGAGCCTCGACGAGAACTTGCGGCGCATCGACGACCTCGGTGGACCCGACGCGCACAACCACTATCCCTGGGGATGGGCGTGGGCGGGCAACACGCCGCTCAAGCGGTGGAAGCGCGAGACGCACGAAGGCGGTGTGACCGACCCACTGATCGTCTGGTGGCCAGACGGAATTGGACGTCTCGGCGAGGTGCGCCAGCAGTACGTGCACGCGATCGATGTGATGCCGACCTTGCTCGATGTGATCGGCATCGACGCGCCTGATTCGCTCGCCGGTGTGCAGCAGCGTTCGCTCGACGGAGCCAGTTTCAGGACCACGTTGACCGAGGTTGCCGCTTCCGCGCCGCGCGACACGCAGTACTACGAGATGCTGGGTTGCCGCGCGATCTATCACGACGGATGGAAGGCAGTCACGTTCCACCCGATGATTGGCTTCGCCTACGAGGGCAGTGACCCGCGCAAGCCGTTCGACGAAGACACGTGGGAGCTGTACCACGTCGCGTCGGATTTCTCCGAGACCGTCGACCTCGCGGACCAGGAGCCCGAGCGACTGCGTGAGCTCATCGACCTGTGGTGGGCGGAAGCAGAGCGCAATCAGGTGTTCCCGCTCACCAACCAACCCGGTCGCCACGGTGACCGTCGCTTCCGCCGCCAGCGATACGAGTTCCGCCCCGGCATCGGGGTGCTTCCGCCGACGCTGGCGCCCAATCTGCGCAACCGCGGGTACCGCATCACCGCCGACCTCGACGTGCCCTCCTCGGGCTCTGATGGGGTGATCCTCACTCACGGCGCCCACTCCGGTGGCTACTCGCTCTACGTGCAGGACGGGCGACTCCACTGGACCTACAACTTCCTCGGCGCGCAGCACACGACCATCTCGAGCGAGGACCGGTTCCCAACCGGACCTTGCACCGTCACCGTGACGTTCACGCCGACCGGACGATTCCAAGGCGACATCGTGATCGCCCGCGACGATGTCCCTCTCGCAAAGGGACACGTCGCGAGACGACTCCGGTGACCTACGGGATCATCGGCGGCTTCACCGTGGGCTACCAGCGGGGGACCGCAGTTTCACCGTCCTACACGCCACCATTCAGACTCGCCGACGGCGTGTTGAAGCGAGTCGTGATCGAACCGGACGGGTTGGAGTACCGCGATCCGCCCGCCGAAGAGCGAGCAGACGTCGCGATGCAGTAGCTCCTGCTCCCGTCGTCAGGTGGGCGGGGCAGTCCTGCGTGCGATCGACACGCTGTACGCGCCAGGCCGGGCGAGGAGGATCGGATCCTGCGTGAGACGGATCCCATCGGTGACTCGTGTCGGATCGAACACGAGGATGTCGCCTTCGCGGTCACGGTCATGGGCGAGGTTGGTGATCTCGAGCCGACCGAGATCGATCGTTGTGCGGCCGTCGGGCCAGACCGCTGTCGGATCATCGACTGGATCTTCGTCCTCGGCCATCTCGACCCGTAGCTGGAACGCGGCCGGCCCGGCTCGTAGTCGCTCGTCGAGCTCGTCTCGCAGATAATCGGGCGGTTTGCTCGCTGCCTCCTCGTCATTGAGGCTCTGCTCGCCGGCCTCCGGCACGAGGTGATAGCGCCCGTACCGAGGTGCACCATCGGAGCCTTCGAACTCGTACGCGTGGAGACTGTGGAACGCGACGGTGCAGTAGCTCGTGGGGATCGGATGCGTGATGGCCGCGTTCACGGCGGTCATCGCCTCTGGGTGCTCGGCGAGATAGGCGCCGACGCGCTCGAGATTGGGCTGTCCCGTTGCCGGGTCAGGACGGCGAGCCTCGTTGAAGGCGAGGAGGTCCTCCGGCGTCCGAGCGAAAAACGCCGGCAACGAGAGCGCCACCACATCTGTGGTGCTTCCATCAGTCAGGTAGAACTTGACGCCGATTCCGCGCCCATCCCTCGCGGCGTCCGCCGCGCTCGGGTCACCGCTTCCGTTCGAGAACCGCACGTGCGCGCGCACGGCAGCCTTCAAGTGTTCGGCGCGGCAGACGTCCGGTGCGTCGCTCGTCGGCGCGAATGTCGCCGCACACAACACGCCCTTGGCATGCGCCGCCCGATACCCAGGGTGCACGCCGTAGGCCGCGTTCAGCGAGTCGACGAGCCTCTCTGAGAGATCTTGGCCGCCCATCGGCAAGAGCCTAGGAGCTTGGTCGCAGCCGGGTCATTTGGAGCAACCGGCCTGCGGGTACAACGTTCGCGGCGCGGGCCGTCGGTCCTGAGGCATGCTTGATGCGAACTTCGGGGGGAGGCGTTATGACCGACATGCTTGATCGGCTCGACGTGGTTGAGGCTCCGGCTCTGGACCCGGAGCCAGCATCGCCTCCGAAGGGACGTCCGAGAGCGACCGCGCTCAACCCATCACTGCTTCGCGTCGCGGCGTCGCTGTCGATCACGGCCGGGGTTATCCACCTCGTGATGGTGCCGCCGCATGCAGGCGAGTCGTTGTCCGAAGGGCTCGGATTCGCGCTGGCGGGATGGTTCCAGATCATCACTGCGTGGGTACTCCTCACCCGCAGGCAACGGTCGCTGCTCGTGCCGATCGCTGTGGCCAACGCGGCGTTCATCGGGGCGTGGGTGTGGTCACGCACAGCGGGACTCCCGCTCGGTGCGCACAAGGGGACCAAGGAGCCGATGGGCTTCGTCGACCTCACCTGCGTTGCATTCGAGGTTGCACTGCTCGTCACCTGCGCGCTCCTCGCACGTCGGCCCAAGAACACAAGAACATCGACCAGCAAGGTCGGTATGCGGTTCGCTCTCGCCGTCATCATCGGAGCTTTCGCCCTCACGACAGCGGCGGTCGCTTCGCCGGGAGCACGCAATCACGGCGCGCACGCGCATGACGACGGCTCAACGGCGGCTGCCGGGCATGACCATGACACCGCGGCACCAGCGGACGACAAGGGTCTGTCAGCGCTCAGCAACGGCCACCATCATGTCATCGGTTCCGAGCAGCCGCTCGACGGCGCAACGCGGGCGCAACTCACGCATCAGATCGCGGTGACGCAGGACGTGGCGAATCTGTACCCCACGGTCGCCGCGGCGCAATCGGCCGGCTACAGCCGCGCCGGTCCGTACTCACCGGGTCTGGGCGCGCACTACATCCGTCCGACCGCAGAAGGGCTCAACTTCGATGGCGTGATGGATGACGGCGACCTGCTGTCACCGCTCGCCATCATCTACGCCGGCACCAACCCCGACTCACCGATCGCCGGATACATGTACTACGCGATGAGCAAGGACGAGCCGCAAGGGTTCGCCGGTCCGAACGACCACTGGCACTACCACACCAACACGTGCATCAAGTACAACGCCGACGGCACGATCGACGCACCGTTCGGGGCTGACACCGAGGCGCCGGCCGACCTCTGCGTGCAGGCGGGTGGAAAGGTCATGCCGGTCACGCAATGGATGGTGCATGTCTGGTCGGTCGCGGGGTGGGAGTCACAGCAGGGCCTGTTCGGCGAGGTGAATCCGGCGTTGACATGTCCGGACGGCACCTACCACCAGCTGCCGCTCGAGCAGTGGAAGAACCATCCGCTCAGCTCCTGCCTCAGTTGAACCTGATCCCGACCTGCGACAGCAGCCAATGCGCAACGATGTCGGCGCCGGGACCGTCGTAGTGGAGGCCGTCGGGCCGTAGCTCGACGCCGTTGACCTCTTCGACGCAGTCCGGTCCGTTGGGGCAGACGAAGCTGTGGAGGTCGACAACAGCAGCATTCGGCGCGGCGGCGGCGACGGCGGCGCGGAAGTCGCGGTTCGTGCAGTCGGTCTCGGCGTCACGTTGTGGCAGCGGCATGCCGAAACCGTTGAGTGCTCGATCGTACGGAGGCAGCGCGATCCACACCGGTCCGAACGTTTGCATCGTCTTCAAGATGTCGGTGAAGGCGCTCTGCAACCACGAGTCGTACACGGGGTCGCAGGCCTCGCGGAGCACGCCGTCCATCATCCGGGTGTACGAGCGCGCGCCGAACAGGATCAGCGTGCCGTCGGCCTGCAGCTTGGTGGCCTGCGCTGTCCACCGGGTGCGCCAGTCCGCGCAACGGTCTTTGATGACGTCGGGTCCGACCTTCATCTGCGGGAAGGCTTCGCCCGCGCCGCAGAACGTCATGCCACCGTCGAGGACCATCAGCCCATCCGGTGCCTCGCGCGCGAAACCCGGTCCCAACTTCTGCATCACCGAGTCGCCGACGACGAGCAGGCGGTGCGGAGGACGAACGGTGGCGGGCAGAATCATCGCCGGCGCCGGCGCACTGGCCGAAATGGTCTGGATCGCGGCCGCCGTCTGCTGGCGGTCAAGACGATTCGGCGTTGGCAGCGCGATGGTGGCGAGGACGATCACGCCGACGGCTGCGGTGGCGCCGAGGGCGCGCCACGAGAACGCCCAGCGGCGACCTCGATAGGGACGCTCGATCAGAAGGTACGACGCCGTCGCGGCAGAGAACGTCACCAACAGGCGCAACGCGAACAACGGGAGACCGTCGGTGTGCGTTCGTTCCGGCGACAGCCACAAGAAGAGCGGCCAGTGGTACAGGTACACGCCGTAGCTCACGACGCCGATGGCGACGAGCGGACGCACTGCCAGCACGCGAGAGAAGCGTGTGGATGGCTGAACCGTCACCACCGCCAACACGAGCGCAGCCAAGGCTGCGAGGCTGCCGAGGCCGCCCTGATAGAGCCAGCGGCCACTGTTGCCGCGCACCCAAGCCACACCGACGACGGCCGTACCGATCCACACCACAGCGCCGCCAGACCGCCAACGCGAAAGCACATGGCCGTAGCGCCACACCGTGATCGCCGCGATTGCGCCGATGAGTACTGACGAGGCGCGCGTGTCGGTGCCGTAGTACACGCGGGCGCCGTCGTCAGCGGAGCTGTACAGCAGCGTCGACGCGATCAACGACAGCGAGGCGAGCGTGGCTGCCCCCACCGCGAGCACGCCGATTCGGCGCCTGCCCACGCGCCACAAGACGATCAAGACCAATGGCCACAGCACGTAGAGCTGTTCTTCGATAGCCAGGCTCCACGTGTGCTGCAACGGACTCGGCGACGTGAAGAGCGCGAAGTACGACGACGACGTGATGACTTGCCACCAGTTGGCGCTGTAGCCGAGCGTGGCGAACGCGTCGCCGCGCAGCGTTGCCAGCTCGGTCCGACGCACGAGCAAGGGTCCAGCCAGCAGCACCGCCCCGATCAGCACCCAGCACGCCGGCAGCAAGCGGCGCGCCCGCCGTCCCCAGAACTCCCGCAGCGAGAACCGGTCGCGGACGAGGTCGTCGATGATCAAGCGGGTGATGAGGAAGCCCGACAACGTGAAGAAGAGGTCGACCCCGAGATAGCCGCCGTGGAGGTAGCCGCCGTGAAAGGCCAGCACCGCGCACACCGCGAGGCCGCGTACGCCGTCGAGCGCCGGGACGTGCTCCAGCGGCGCACGCGGCGCGTCGGCATCAGCGACGCGCACGGCGTGCCTCACATCCCCAGCTCCCCCCGGGACATCGAGAGATAGTGCCACCCCACCCGACATGCATCCAGCACCGCCGCTGCGCTAGGAACGGATGAACCGGACAGGGGGATCGGATGGAATCGTTCGAAGGGCTACTTGGCGTCGTGACGGGCGGCGGCTCAGGGATGGGCCGAGAACTTGTCGTCCAGCTAGCGGCCGAGGGTTGCTCGGTCGCGACGTGCGACGTCAACGGAGAAGGGCTGACCATCACCAAGGACCGGGCCGCGCACGGCGCGCCCGCGGGCACGCGGGTGACTACCCACATCTGCGACGTCGCAGACGAGTCGGCCATGAATCGGTTCCGCGACGAAGTGCTCGAGCAGCACGACACCGACAACGTGAACCTCGTGTTCAACAACGCGGGAATCGGCGGGGGCGGCAGCTTCCTGAGCGGTCCCCGCAACCAGTGGGACAAGACGTTCGCCGTGTGCTGGGGCGGCGTCTACAACGGCTGCCGCGCGTTCGTCCCGCTGCTGATGGCCAGCAGCGACGGCTACTTGGTCAACACGAGCAGCGTGAACGGCTTCTGGGCCTCGCTCGGCCCGGGAATCCCGCACACGGCGTACAGCTCGGCCAAGTTCGCGGTGAAGGGCTTGTCCGAGGCGTTGCTCGAGGACTTCCGTATCAACGCGCCGCACGTCAAGGTCGCAGTCGTCATGCCCGGCCACATCGGAACCAACATCGTGGAGAACAGCCGACGCATCCTCGGCGGCCCCGAGCCGGAGGACATGACGCGTGAGGAGCTCGACCAAGTCCGCAACGACATGTCCAAGCGCGGCATCCAACTCGAAGGCGTGGAGGACGATGACCTGCGCAAGCTCGTCGGCGGGATGGGCAACATGTTCCGTGACATGGCGCCGCTGACCGCGGCCGACGCGGCGAAGATCATCCTCGACGGGGTACGGGCCGGGAAGTGGCGCATCCTCGTCGGCGAGGACGCCAAGAGGCTCGACGAGATGGTCCGCGCCGACCCGGAGTCCGCTTACGGGATCGACGGGCTCGCGCTCGCCAGCATCCTGGGCGCCCCTGAGTGAGCCCGACGCCCGGGCGTTCCACCACATGCCGTGTGGTCAGACGCCCGGGCGTTGCACCACGAGATCGGGGGTGAGATCGGCGAGCGAGGTCGCGCCGACCAACACCAGCGTGCGCTCGACGCCGGCTCGGAGGTTCTTCAGCAACCACGCCACGCCGGTCTCGCCGGCTGCGCCGAGCGCGTAGAGGTACGCGCGGCCGATCATGCAGGCGTCGGCTCCCAACGCGAGCGCTTTGACGATGTCGCCGCCCCGCCGCACGCCGCCGTCGCAGATGATCACCAGCGAGTTTCCGACCGCATCCTTCACCGGCGCGACCAACTCGATCGGCGGCGGCGCGCCATCGAGCTGACGGCCACCGTGGTTGGACAGCGCGATCCCGTCGACCCCGTGTGACACAGCCAAGCACGCGTCGTCGACGGTCTGGACGCCCTTGATCACGACGTGACCGTTCCAGTTGGCGCGGAACCACTCGATGTCTGCCCACGACAGTGACGGGTCGAACTGTGCGGTCACGTAACCCGACAGCGAGACGGCGTCGCCGCCGTCGCCGCCGACGTTGGCGAACGTGATCGGATCGGAGCGAGCGAACGCCCATGTCCACGCCGGATGCAGCGCACCGTCGATCAACGTTCCCGGACCGAGTTGCGGGGGCAACGTGAAACCGGCGCGGACGTCACGCTCGCGTCGACCGAGAACTGCCGTGTCGACGGTGATCATGATCCCCTCGTAGCCGGACGACTCGGCGCGCTGCAGAAGCTCCTTCACGAGACCTCTGTCCCGCCACACGTAGACCTGGAACCACTTCGGCCCGTCCGAGGCCGCCGCCACCTCCTCGATGGAGCGCGTGCTCATGGTCGACAGCGTGTAGGGAAGGTCGGCAGCGGCGGCGGCGCGGCGCAACGGCGAGCTCGCCTTCGGGTGCCACGATGCGCGTGAAACCCGTCGGCGCCAGGATCAGCGGCAACGGCAACGCGCGACCGAAGAGCGAACACGACGTGTCGACCTTTCCCACATCACGCAGCACTCGCGGCCGGAACTCCAACGAAGCGAATCCGGCCATGTTCCTGGCCAGCGTGAGCTCGTCCTCCGCGCCGCCGTCCACGTAGTCGAACACCCCACGCGGCAAACGGCGACGAGCGATGCGCCGCAAGTCGTCGACGGACGCGACGTACTCGAGACGCCGCTTGTCGGGGTCGCGCTCGATTCGTTTGAAGCGAAGGACCGAGCGAAGGGCGCCGCCGCGAGGCATCTACGATCCTGCGGCCTGGGGCCGTCGCCGGGCGACAGCGTACGGCGCGGTGTCGATGTCCTCGAGCTCGAACTCGCCCGCGAGAACGCGCTCCTTCCACTCCTGGTGCACGTGATCGCGTTCGTGGAACTCGGGCATCACCTCACGCGCGAAGAGTTCGAGCGACGAGCAGATGTCCTCGTGAAGGTTCTTGCCCGACTGGTTCAGCAAGATCACCTGGTCCACATTCGACGTCTCGAATCTCCTCAGCCGCTCAGCGATCGTCGCCGGCGAGCCGATCAGTCCACCCAGCCGCGCCCGCTGTCCCTCCGGCGATTCCCTGTACGCCAGGTACTCCTCCCACAAGTTGATCTCACCGGGAGCCACCGGCGGCCGGGAGTTGTAGAAGAGCAGCGCGAACTGGAAGAACGACGAGCCCTCCGCCTTCGCCAGCGCCTCCTCGTCGGTGGGCGCGCACATGAAGGGCGACACCACGGCGATGTTGGGGTTGGTCTCGTAGTCGCAGAGCTTGTCGAGACGCCTCGTGTACTCGTTGTAATAGGCGTGCACCCACGCGTGGGCCGCCTCCGCAGACACGAACTGAAAGCCGAGCGCGCCCATACCCCGCTGCCCGGCCATGCGGATCGTGTCCATCTGCGAGCACGCGACCCACAACGGCGGATGCGGCTTCTGCCGCGGCTTGGGGATCACGTTGCGCAATGGGAATTCGAAGTACTCGCCGTGGTACTCCCACGCGTCGTTCCAGAACATCGGCAGGCACGCGCGCACCGCGTCCTCCCACACGCCGCGCTTGTCGCGGAAGCGGCGGTCGAACGGGTGCAACTCGGTGGTCGTGGCCGACTCGCCGATCCCCATCTCGACGCGGCCGTGAGACAGCAGGTCGAGCGTCGACACGCGCTCGGCCACGCGCGCCGGATGGTTGGTGGTCAGCTGGATGATGCCGTGGCCGAGCCGGATGTTCCTCGTCCGCTGGCTGGCCGCGCCCAGGAACACCTCGGGTGCGCTCGAGTGGGAGTACTCCTCGAGGAAGTGATGCTCCACCTCCCACGCGTAGTCGTACCCGAGCCGGTCGGCGAGCTCGATCTCCTCCAGGCTGTTGTGGAGGAGTCGATACTCGCCGTCCTCGTCCCATGGGCGCGGCAGCTGATGCTCGTAGAAGATCCCGAACTTCATGCCAACGAAGGTTTGCAGATGTCGGTCAGCTCGGCTTCACCGTCTTCCCCTCGTAGGTCGTGTCGAGCGGCCCGATGTCCGTGTACGTCTTGGACGATGCGTTGTACTGCACGACCTGCTGTTGCTCGTTGAGGTAGGGATCCTGCTCCCCGTTCATGATGTACTGCACACCGGTCCGGGCGAGCGTCGGGTGATAGTTGAAGTTCCGGGCGGCGTCGAGGATCGAGGCCCGAGTCAAGCCGTCCGGCGACGCAGCAGCCTGCTTGAGGATCTGGGCGGTGAGCTCGCCGACGGCCCAGCCTGCCCCAGCGGTCGCGTAGTCGCCGTCGGACTTGAAGCCATAGTCCGTCATGGCCTGCTTGTACGTCTGGACCTGGGGGTCGTTGGCGTTCTTCGGATCGGCTACGTCCTTGCCCGAAACGATCGTGAGGATGCCGTCCGCCGCTGGGCCGGCCAGCGCGAGCAACAGCGTGCTGGCGCAGGTCGCGGTGATGTAGATCCGTGGCGTCCAACCCGGGTTCGCTGCCTTCGCGTTCGCCACTTCCTTCAAGAAGGCGGGGCACTGCGCGCCGAGCGGGACCGCGAGGATCACGTCCGGCTTCTTCGCCGCGATGCTCGTCACCTGTGACGTCGGCGGACTCGAGTCCGCTCCCTCGATCGTCTGCTGGTCGACGATGTTGATCTTCGCCCCACCGGCGAGTTCCTGGAACGTGTCGCGGTAGTCCTGTCCGAAGTCGCTGTTGACGTTGAACACCGCAGCCGTGGTTCCGTTCGGGAACTCCTTCTTGATGTCGTCGACGTAGATCGCAGTCTCTGTGTTGTACGGCGCGAGCGCGCCAGTGGTCCACGGGAAGTTCGGCACGTCGCCCCATCGCGGGTCGCCACTGTTGGCCAACAACTGCGGGATGCAGTCCGAGTTCAACGAGTCGCGCACCGCGAGGTTGTTGCCGGTGCCGATCATGCCGGAGAACAAGTTCACGCCGGTCTGATCGCGCAGCTTCTCGACCGCCGGTGTGGTCAGCGTCGGGTTGAACTGGTCGTCCTCGATGCTGAGCGACAACTGGTAACCGGGCACGACGTTGTTCTTGTTGGCGTACTCGACATACGCCTTCAATCCGTCGGCGACGGGCGCGAACGCCGCGGCCGCGGCGCCGCCCGACAGCGGCATCGTCGTGCCGATCTTCACCGTGCCGGTGATCTTGTCGTTGACCTCGGACGGGCAGTTCGAGGTGTCGACCTTGTAGGCGCCGCCTTCTGCGGCACCGCTTCCGGCGCTCGCCCCTCCTCCGGTGCTTGTGTCGTCGTCGCTGCTGCACGCCGCCGCGGCGATCGCAAGCGCCGCGAGGAGCACAATCAGACCGCGCTGGTCTACTTCGGGTCATCAAGGTCCCCCTTGGGTTGGAAGTGCTGAGGCTGCTGTCTCCAGTGGTGTTGTAGGAATTGCGTCAAGTTCTTCCGTCGGGATCGCCGCTTCCCGCCCGCCGCCGCTCCGGGGTGGGCGCGGGACGAGCACCACGAAGCGACGTCCGATGCGTTTGGCGAGTCCGACGATGCCGAACGGCGCGACGAACATCAACAGAATCAACAAAGCCGAGAACACGACCGTCGCCAGGTTCGGACGATCGCGCAGGAAGTCCTGCACCGCACTCGGCAGCCAGTCCTTGTTCGGCAGGGCGCGGGTGAACTCGTCCACCCGGTAGTAGACGAAGGCGCCGACGATCGGCCCGAGCAGGCTCGCTGTGCCGCCGATCACCATGATGACGAGGAAGATGATCGCGCCGAGGATCGTGTAGTAGATGTTGTCGGGGTTCGCCTGCGTCTGCCGGAGCACGAACACGCTGCCAGCGAGACCGGCGAGCGCGGCCGAGATGCCAAACGTCACCGTCTTCACGACCGCAACGTGCACGCCCATCACCGCAGCCGCGGTCGTGTTGTCGCGCACCGCCACCATCGCCCGGCCGATTCGGCTCTTCACGAGGTTCCGCACGACCAGATAGCCGATGACCATGAACGTCAGCGCCACGGCGTAGAGCCAGATGCTTCGGTCGAGCGTCGAGCGCGACAGACCCGTCCACGACGGCGGGTCGTAGCGAAGGTTCTGGATCCCGCGCGAGCCGCCGGTGAGATTGTCGAACTTGCGCACGAGCGCAGGGAAGAGTTGCGCGAGCGCGAGCGTGACCAGCGACAGGTAGATGCCGGTGAGGCGCAGCGCGGGGATGCCGACCAGCACGCCGACGGCGAAGCACAGGAGCACCGCCATCGGAAAGGTCCACTGGGGCTCCCAGCCGTAGTTGTGCATGAGGATGGCCGTCGTGTACGCGCCGAGGCCGAAGAAGGCCGACTGGCCGATCGAGATCTGGCCGGTGTAGCCGACGAGCAGGTTCAAAGACGTCGCCGCGAGGCCCAGGATGAGGATGTCGATCAGCTGGCCGTACTCGTTCGCCTTGAGGTTGCGGAAGAACGGCGACAGCGCGAGGTAGACGATGGCGCCGAACCCGATGAGGCGCAGCACCCAATGGGCGCGACTGCCCTGGGGAATGCGGATGGGCTTCAGCGCAGCCATGTCATCGCCTCCGTGGGGCTGCGCCCCACACCCATCGACGCCGGGCGAGCTGGCGCTCGCGCCGTCGGTGCCCCCGTGGGGCTGCGCCCCACACCCATCGACGCCGGGCGAGCTGGCGCTCGCGCCGTCGTCCTCGAAGCGCTCGTTCCACTCGCACCTCAGACCCGTTCCACGCGCCGTGAACCGAACAGTCCGGACGGCCGGAAGAGCAGAACGGCGAGGATGATGAGGAGACTGACCGACCCCTTGAGCTCCTGGCCGATGATGTCAGGCAGGTACCCGGCCACCATGCTCTCAATGACGCCGAGCGCGAGCCCGGCGACGACCGCACCGATGAGGCTGTCGAAGCCGCCGAGCATCGCGGCCGCGGTGGCCGAGAAGAAGATCGCCAGCATCATCGACGAGTCGACATTCCCACGCAGCGATGCGACGATCCCGCCGCCGACCGCGCCCACGGCGGCGGCGAGGCCCCAGGAGATCATGAGCACCCGGCCCTTCTTGATGCCCGCGAGCGGCGCCGAGTCGGCGTTGCTGGCCACCGCGCGCATCGCGAGACCGAGCTTCGTCTTCTGGAAGAGAACGAACAGCAGGCCGGCGACGACGAGCAACGCGATGAGCACGCCGATGTTCTCGTAGCGCCACGTGGCACCGCCGATGCGGGCGAAATCGGTGTCCTTCTTCGGGAACAGCGACCCGAATGCCTCCGGCACCGTCACCTTCCAGGCGAACGGCGCGAGCGCGTTGAGTCCGAGCAGCAGGCCGATTGCCGCGACGCCGACCGCGAACTGCGATCGCTGGCCGATGGGTCTGATGATCAACCCTTCGACGAGGGAGCCCAGCCCGAAGGCGAACAGCACGCTGATGCCGACCGCTACCCAGATCGGAACCCAGTTGGAGCTGAGCCACCAGGCCATGAACGCGGAGATCATCGCCATCTCGCCCTGCGCGAAGTTCAGGTGACCGGTGCCTCGGTACACGATCACGAGACCGAGCGCGATGAGAGCGTAGATCGCGCCGCTCGACAAGCCGTCGAACAGGTACTGGAGAAATCGTTGCATCGCCTTCTCCTAATAACCCAGGTATGCCTTGCGAACGGCGTCGTCGTGAAGCATCGATTCTGCGTCACCGCTGGCGACGATCGAACCGGTTTCGAGCAGGTACACCCGATGGGCGATCTCCAGGGCGAGGTTGGCGTTCTGCTCGACGAGCAGGATTGCTGTTCCGTTCGCTTCGTTCAGCTCCGCGAGCGTGCGGAACATCTGCTGCACGAGGATCGGCGCGAGACCGAGGCTCGGCTCGTCGCACAGCAGCAGCCGGGGCCGGCTCATCAGCGCCCGCGCGATTGCAAGCATTTGCTGCTCACCCCCGGAGAGGCTTCCCGCCTTCTCCGCGCGTCGGTCCCTCAGCCGCGGGAACACGTCGAGCCAGCGAGCGATGTCGTCGGAGGGGTCGTCGTTGCGCACGTACGCGCCGACGAGCAAGTTGTCTTCGACCGTGAGATCCGTGAACGTGCCACGACCTTGCGGTACGTGGGCGACACCGGCGCGCACGATGTCGTCGGTAGACGCCTCGGAGATGTCGTTGCCGGCGAACCGCACCACACCCTTGCGAGGGATCATGCCCGACACCGCACGCATGGTCGTCGTCTTGCCGGCGCCGTTTGCGCCGAGCACGACGACGATCTCACCGTCGCCGACGCTCAGGTCGAGCCCGTGGAGCACCTCGACCGGGCCGTACCCGGCGTGCAGGCCCTCCACCGCAAGGAGGTCCGCGGCATCGGCTGAGCCGTCCAATTACGCCGCCGTCCCCAGGTAGGCCTCGATGACGCGCGGGTCGTTGCGCACCTCGTCCGGGGTACCCTCCGTGATCTTGGCGCCGAGGTCCATCGCCACGACCTTGTCGGAGATGCCCATCACCATCGCCATGTGGTGTTCGACGAGCAACACGGTCAGCTGGAAGTCGTCGCGGATGCGCTTGACGGTCTCGCCGAGCTCTTCCACCTCACTGTGCGTCAGTCCGGACGCCGGCTCGTCCATCAACAAGAACTTCGGTCGAGCTGCGAGTGCGCGAGCGAGCTCGAGCCGCTTGAGCGTCCCGAACGGAAGACCGGCCGCGGGAACGAACGCGAAGTTGGCGAGACCCAGGCGCTCCAGCAGCTCGTAGGCAGTCTCGCGGGTCTCACGTTCCTCACGCCAGGGTGCGAGCCGCAACGTCGCCCGGACGAACCCCACCGTGCCACGGCTGTACGCGCCGACCATCACGTTGTCGAGCAGCGTCATCGACGGAAAGAGCGCGAGGTTCTGGAACGTGCGGGCGATGCCGAGTTTCGCGATCGCGTACGCGGGCCGGTGGAGGATGTCGATGCCGTCGAAGATCACCTGCCCGGACGTCGGCTGGTAGATCCGGCTGACGACGTTGAACATCGTCGTCTTTCCTGCCCCGTTCGGCCCGATCAGCCCACAGATCTGGCCCTCGTCGATGTCGAAGCTGAGGCGGTCGAGGGCCACGATTCCTCCGAACCGAACGGTGACGTCTCTGACATCGAGTAGCGACAATGCTCACCCCCCGTCGCCGTGACCCTAGTCATTTCCATTCGGGCCGTCTTGTAGGCGCCCTCAGTGGTGCAAGCTGTCCTCATGCCGAGCCGGATCATGCAGGCGCTGTACGAAGGCCGGCGTGACGACGCCAGGGCGATGGCGGCCGAGGTCACGCTCGACCAATTCGAGGCTGCAGCGCTCGGCGACACGCAACGGCTCCGCGCCGTGCTCAGTGAAGAAGGTGTCGCCGTGGACCGCAGAAGCGACGACGGCTTCACCGCGCTGCACTTCGCGGCCTTCTTCGGCACCTCCGACGCGGCGGCGGTGCTGATCGAAGCCGGTGCGGACCCATCTTCCGTCGCGGCGAACGACATGCGGGTGCAGCCGTTGCACAGCGCGGCTGCGTCCCGTTCGATCTCGACCTCTCTTGTGCTGCTGGAAGCAGGGGCGTCGCCGGATGCGCGGCAGACGGGCGGCTACACGCCGCTGCACGAGGCCGCGTTGCACGCCGATGTCGAATTGATCGAGTTGCTGTTGCGTCACGACGCGAGCACCGGTGTTCGCAACGACGAGGGTCAGACGCCTGCGGATCTCGCCCGGTTCGAAGGCCGTGACGACGTCGCGATCCGGCTAGAGGCAAGACTCACGTCGTGATCACTCGTCGCGTATCGTCCGTTCCTGTCCGGCGGACGATCGTCATGAACAGAGTCCTCGTGTTGCTGTGTGTCGCCGCGCTCGTTGCCGCGTGCAGCAGTGACAAGAAGCAGCCGGCGACCGCGCCCGCGTCCAGTTCGTCCTCGTCGAGCGCGTCATCGTCGCCGCCGAGCAGTTCGTCGTCATCGTCCTCATCGTCGGGCCCAGGGGTCACTGGTGCGGCCTGGCTCACGTGGGGCGGCGACCCAGCGCGCTCCGGCGTCACCAACGACGGCCCCACCGCCAATGGCCTGCATCGCGTGTGGACCTCCGAGAAGCTCGACGGCGACGTGTACGGCGAGCCGCTGGTGGTCGGCGACACCGTGATCGTCGCAACGACCGGCAACTCGGTGTACGCATTCGAGGCCGCGACCGGGACGACGAAGTGGCAGCAGCTGCAGCTCGGTCCACCGGTGGACGGAGCGACGCTCCCGTGCGGCAACGTCAACCCGGTCGGCATCACGAGCACGCCGGTCGCCGACCCAGCCAACAACCGGCTCTACGTAGTCGGGATGATGCAACCGAACCGCCATGAGCTGATCGCGCTCGACCTCCGCACGGGGGCGGTCCTGTTCCGTGTGCGGGTCGACGCAAGCGGAGCGGACCCCGACGTGCACAACCAACGGGGGGCGCTGGCGTTCGCCAACGGGCGCGTGTACATCCCGTATGGCGGACGGTTCGGCGACTGCGGCAACTACAAGGGCCGCATCGTGTCGGTGGCGGCGGACGGGTCCGGCCCGCACGTGGAATACGTCGTGCGCGGCGAACCGCGAGGGCGGGTTCTGGGGCCCGACCGGTCCGGTCATCGCGCCCGACGGTTCGCTGTACGTCACGAGCGGCAACAGCGACTCGCGCCGCGACTTCGACGACGGCAACGCCGTCATCCACCTGACCCCGACGTTGCAACCGATCGACGAGTTCGCGCCATCCGACTGGGCGCAGTTGAACGCGGGCGACGTCGATCTCGGCTCGGTCATGCCTGCGTTGCTCGACGGCAACCGCATCTTCCAGACCGGCAAGTCGGGCGTGGGGTACGTGCTGAACGCCACGCAGTTGGGTGGTGTCGGTGGCGAACTGCACCAGGAGGAGGTGTGCGACCGCGTCTTCGGCGGTCTCGCGCACCAAGGGATGACGGTGATCGTGCCGTGCTCGGACCGGCTGCGATCGCTCACCGTCGGGGACAGCACCTTGACCGAGAACTGGTCCGTCGACTTCTCGTCGCCGGGGCCACCGATCATCGCCAACGGACTCGTCTGGGTGCTGAACGTCGACGTGGGCAAGTTGCACGCACTCGACGGCACGACCGGCAAGGACGTGTTCAACATCGACGTCGGCGAGGTAACCCACTTCAGTGCGCCCTCCGCCGGTAACAACACCGTGTTCGTCGAAGGCGGCAAGACCGTCCAGGCGTTCACGTCGGCTTCGAGCCAGACGCCGGCACCGTAGCCCGCTCGCCCCGACCATCCGGCGAAACGGCGTTCGTCAGCCACACGCCGTGTGGCTAGCGAACGCCGAAACGGGAACTATGGTCCAAGGAGTGGAGGAAGAGGGCCACCTCATCGTCGAGTCGTCGATCGACGACGCTGCGCGCACGGCTCTCCTGGTACTCCGGGGCGAGCTCGACCTCAACGGCGTGGAAGCGGTGACGGCTGCGTTCGACGATCTCCGTCAACAAGACATCGACACCGTCCTCGTCGACGCGAGCAGATTGACGTTCCTGGACTCGTCCGGCCTCCGCGCGCTGCTCGCGGGCAGCGAGAAGCTGAAGACGAAACGCGTTCAGCTCCGGGTCGTCAATGCCAGTCCGGCCATCGCTCGGCTGCTCGACATGACCGGCACACGCTCGATGCTCGAAGGCTGATTCATGACGCGGTCTGGTCGCCGGCCGCTCGTTGCAGTGCAGCGAGGCTGCTGCGCAGCAAACGCGACACGTGCACTTGACTGACGTCCACCCGTTCCGCGATCTCGCTCTGACTCAGGCCTGCATAGAAGCGCAGTTCCACGATCGTGCGTTCGCGCTCGGGCAACGACGACAGAAGGTGTCGGACGAGTATCCGGTCGTCGGCGCCGGCGAGCGCCATGTCCTCGTCGCGTCAGCGCGGCTCTTTCGCGGTGACTGGCGTCGTCGTCCGACGGGGCCGTGAGCGGCGCGGCGCGATAAGCCCCTCCGGCTTCCAGCGCTTCGAGGACATCCTCGACGCGGATCCCGAGATGGACCGCCAGCTCAGCCGGTGTCGGTGGCCGTCCACGTTCGCCGGACAGGAAGTCGACCGCGTTGCCAAGGTCGACATGGAGGTCCTTCACGCGTCGAGGAACCTTGAGCGCCCACGTCGCGTCGCGGAAATGGCGGCGGAGCTCACCCATCACCGTCGGGATCGCGTAGCTTGCGAACGAGACACCGACGTCGGGATCGAATCGCTCGACTGCTTTCAACAGGCCGAGTTGGCCGACTTGAATGAGGTCGTCGAGCGGCTCACCCCGATGCGAGAACCGCCGAGCGCAGTGGATGGCGACCCAGCGATGCTCTTCGATCAGTTCGTTGCGCAGGTCGCGATCGCCGGTCGCGCGCCACCGGCGGAATCGCTCGTCGGCCGACTCCTCTGCTCGTTCTCCCCGCGCATCCTGGTCTGACTGAGAGTCAGACATCGCCGGTTAGATCGTCACGTCGCTTGTGCAAACGCACACTGATCTGTCCGTGATCGGTGTGCAGGTCGTAGTTGTCGACGACGACCGCCAGAATCTGGCGGCTGAGCGCGAGGCGCTCGGGCTCGAACGCCGCGACGCCGGTGGCCGACGTCGTTCCAATGATCGACACCTCGCCGTCCCCCAAGTCGAAGCCGAGGAGCAATGCTCCACCGTCGCCACCTTCGACCAACGCGGTGCACAGTTCGTCGACCGCGATGCGTAGGTCTTCGACTTCTTCGACGTCGAATCCGGCCGTGGTCGCCACACCGCTTGCCACGAGACGCGCGACTCGGACCATACGCTTGTCAGCGGGCAGCACGAGCTCGATGCGTTCCTCGTTGTGCTCCTGGTCCACTGCAACGTCCCTCTCCGAAACGATGGGCCGCGGCGACGTTAGCGGCTCCCGATGTTTGCGGACCTACCCGAGAGGGAACTCTTGAATCCACGCCATACACGAGAGGAGACTCCTGTGGGGAGCCACTTCGACGATGCCAAGGGTCGGGCCAAGGAAGCCGCGGGTGACCTGACGGACAAGGACGATCTCAAGCGGGAAGGCAAGAAGGACCGGGCCGGCGCCATGGTCAAGGAGTTCGCAGAGGATGCGAAGGAGAAGGTCGACGACGCCGTTGACTCCGTCAAGGACAAGACGTCGCGCCGCTGAGACAGGGCGTTAGGGCGTCAAACTCGAGGCGCCTCCCGCCCGGGCGCCTCTTGCAGGGCCGGCCCTTCGGGGCCGGCCCTGCGCCATCTCTCCACGGCGTCAAGCCGACGGGGCGGCCGGGAGGCGTGGTGAACTGAGGACGTGTCCCGTCCTCTCGTGGCCGTCACCGGCCGGCACCTGAAGCCTGGTCGTGTCTCGTCGTGGGTGGCCGGAGCGGTCGCGCTGCCTCGGGGCTACACCGACGCGTTGGAGCGGGCGGGCGCGTGGCCGGTCGTCCTTCCGCCAACCGGTTTGGACGGCGACGCGGCGGACGTGCTCGCGCCGTTCGCCGGGCTCGTGCTGACCGGAGGTGCCGACGTCGATCCCAGCCGATACGGCCAGGATCCGCATCCGTCCGTCTACGGCATCGACCTCGTCGCGGACCGCTTCGAGTTCGCGCTCGTAGATGCCGCGATGGATCGAGACATGCCGATCCTCGCGATCTGTCGCGGCCATCAACTGTTGAACGTTGTCCTCGGGGGCACGCTCGATCAGCACATCACGGATCGCGCCGGGCTCCTTGTACACGGTGATCCCGCGAGTGGGCCGGACGGCGGCAGCGACCATGATGTCTCCATCGAGCCGGGAACGACGCTGGCCGCCGCACTCGGCACGACGCGATGCACCGTGCGATCGCATCATCATCAAGCCGTCGACGAACTCGCACCGAAGGCGACGGCGACGGCGTGGTCGGACGACGGCGTCGTCGAGGGCTTCGAGCTCGCGGACGGGTGGGTCGTCGCTGTTCAGTGGCATCCCGAAGCGACCGCTGGCGAAGACCCGGTACAGCAGCGGTTGTTCGCCGCGTTCGTTCGCGCCTGCTGAGTTCCCTCCGTAGCATGCGGGATCGATGTCGCCCGACCACCACTCGACCACCGCAGTGGTGGCGGCGTTCTTCGCGAATCTCGGCATCGCGATCATGAAGTTCGTCGGCTTCGCGTTCACCGGGTCGGGCGCGATGCTCGCCGAGGCGGTTCACTCCGTGGCCGACACGGGCAACGAAGGCCTGCTGCTCCTCGGTGGCCACAAGTCGAAGCGCATGGCCGACGCCGAGCATCCGTTCGGGTACGGACGCGAGCGCTACTTCTGGGCGTTCGTCGTGTCCGTGTTGCTGTTCTCAGTGGGCGGCCTGTTCTCGATCTTCGACGGCATCGACAAGCTGCTGAACCCTCACGAGCTCGATTCCGTCGGGTGGGCCATCGGCATCCTGCTCGGCGCGATGGTGCTCGAGCTGTTCTCGTTCCGGACCGCGATCCGATCGACGCGACACGTGAAGGGGACCGTCGGGTGGTGGCGGTTCATCCGCACGGCGAAGACGCCCGAGCTGCCGATCGTCCTTCTCGAGGACCTTGCGGCGCTCCTCGGTTTGAGCATCGCGCTCGTAGCCGTGATCACCGCCGAGGTCACCGGCGACACTGCGTACGACGCGATCGGCAGCCTCGCGATCGGTGCTCTGCTGGTTGTCGTCGCCGTCATCCTCGCCATTGAGATGCGCAGCCTGTTGCTGGGTGAGTCTGCGTCACCGGATGTCGAGCGTCGCATTGTGGAGGCGATGGAGAGCGGGGACAATGTGTGCCGCGTGATCCACATCCGCACCGAACACCTGGGGCCGGAGGATCTTCTCGTCGCGGCGAAGCTCGAATTCGATAGGGGGTTGTCGACCCACGAGCTGGCGGACGTCATCAACGAAGTCGAAGCGGCGGTACGCAGCAAAGTGCCCGAGGCGCGTGTCATCTATCTCGAGCCCGACGTCGTGCGGAGCGGTTGATGGCCTCGCTGGACGAGAGTGCGCGGCTGCAGCTCAAGGCGCTCGGCGACTTCATCCGGCATCAACGCCACATGGCGGAGATGTCGTTGCGTGATCTTGCCGCTCGAACGAACGTGTCGAACCCGTATCTCAGTCAGGTCGAGCGCGGGCTGCACGAGCCGTCGGTGCGCGTGCTGAAGGCGATCGCGACTGCGCTCAACATGTCCGCGGAATCGTTGCTCACGCAGGCGGGCCTGCTCGAAGACGAGGCGACGGCCGCCAGCTCCGGGCCCACCGCGATGGTCATCGAGAAGGACCCACGGTTGAAGCCCGAGCAACGGACCGCGTTGCTGGCCGTGTACCAGTCGTACCTCGACGCCAACGACGCCGAAGCCGAAGCGTCCGCCGAGGCAAGGTCACCAGCGTCCGCCAAGGCGCAAGCCGAGGCCGAGCCTGCGAGCGCGACGAAGCCCCGGTCCAAGGCCCGGGGCTCCGTGAAGAAGAGGTCCTGACAGACTCGCCGTCGGTCAGGCGGCCTTCTTGGCCGACGCCGGCTTCGAGGCCTTGACCGGGGCCGGCTTGGAGGACGAAGCAGCGTCGAGAATGGCTGTAGCGAAGTCGTATTGCTTGGCGAGCAGCTTCTGCGAGAACCCGAAGTAGAACTCGACGAGCTCATTGGGCTCGGGCAGTGAGTCGGCGAACGGAACGCTCGGACGGTTCTCGGGCAGGATGCCCTCGACCTGCTCGGCCACGGCGCGGACGGCGTCCACGATGGGCCCTTGGATCTGGTCGACGGCCTCGAGGATCTGATCCTGGCCGGCGGCGAGCTTGTCGGTGATGGTGGACATGGGTGATCTGTACTCCTGACATTTCAAAGGGGTCTGCATAGTAAATCAAGCGAACGCATGATTTGTCAAGCGTCTGGGACGCCCCGGACGTGGAACTCGGGGTCGCCGTGGTCGCTCTAGCGACCACGGCGCACCAACATTCGCCTCAGGACGGCAGGCCGGCGGCGAGGCGGAAGGCGGTGTCCCAGCCGGATTCAGTCACGCCCATGGCGCCGAGGGCGACGGTGGCGCGGTGCAGCTCGTTGCCGGCTTCGGGACGGCCGAGCGCGGCCGCGGCTCGGGCTTCGGCGATGCGGACCACGGCGCCGAGGAGATGGTCCTCCGTCCCCTCCGCGAGCTCGCGAGCCGTGCGGAGCCAGGCTTCGGCGACGTCGTGCTCGCCGATGCGAGCTTGCCCAAGTCCACCACCGAGCATCGCCATGATGCGGTCGGAGTACGTGGAGGACTCGAGTGCGGCCACCTTCAGCGCGAGCGCCCGAGCGCCGTCGGCGTCGCCGACGGCGGCGCGGGCCAGCGTGAGCGCGCTGGCCGCGTAGCCGTTCGGCTCGTCGCCGGTGACGAGACGTTCGAGTCGCTCGCGCGCCTTCGCCACCGATCCCTGTTGCAGGTCGGTCAAGGCAGTCGCCACGTGCCAGTCGACCCAACCGATCTCGTGGACCGGCTCGTCACCGATTGGCGGCGCCGGTACCGAACGATCCGGCATGCCGGCCTGGGCGGCGGCGCACGTCAGCTGCGCTTCCGCGACCTGCAGCGCCTGGTTGAGCGGCAACTCGGATGCACGCCGGATGCTCTGGTCGAGCACCGCAAAGCCCTCGTCGATACGCCCGACGGCGACCAACGCGCGACCGAACACGCCGGCAGAGATCATCTCGCCGTACCAGTCGCGCATTTCCATGAACAGCTTGTAAGCGGCCTCACCGTGGGGCACCGACTCTGCGGCGCGTCCGCCCCACAAACCGAGCATGGCGAGCAGGGTCCGCATCATGCCTTCTGCCCACCGGTCGCCTCGCTGGCTGGCTTCGACGTACATCCGTTGCGCCATCGCCTCGGCTTCACCGTGGCGACCTTGGTGATAGCGGACGAAAGCGAGCAGTCCGACGGCCCATCCGAGTCCGCCCGAGTCGCGGATCTCGGTGAACGCCTGCACGGACTCGTTGAGCCAGGCCTCGGCCTTCCCGGCGTCGCCGTTCGTGTAGGTGACCCACGCGAGGTTCTGCAGCGCCCACGCCTCACCGCGTCGATTGCCGTGAGAACGATACAAGTCGAGCGCTTCGGTGAACGACGACGATGCGCCGTCGCTGTCGTTCGCGAACATGCGCGTGAGGCCATAGGTCCGCAGCGACTCCGCGAGGCCTTCGTCGTCGCCGACGGCGCGGTACAGCGCGACCGCGTCTTCGAGCGTCGTCAACGAGCGCTCGAGATCACCGACCTTCTGCTCGAGATCGCCTCGCGCGCCGAGCGCCGCGGCACGAGCAGCATCGTCATGCGCCGCCGAGGCCGAGTCCAGAGTCGCGTCGACGTCGACAGCCGCTCCTTCGAGATCACGGAGGTTGATGCGTGCCTTCGCGCGCGCCAGCAAGAAGCGCTCGCGCTGCTCGCGAGATGTGCGGCGGAGCTCGAGCGCCTGGGTGCACAACTTCTCGACGACGGGATACAACTCTCCCGCTTCGGCCTGCGACACCGCGCGGTCCAGCCACGTGAGCGCCTTCTCCTGGATCTCGTCCGGCAAGCCGGGGACGATGTCGAGCTCGTCGACCAGCGCGGCTGACGTTGCGAAGTGATGCGCGATCCGGTCGACGTCCGCCTGCGTGGTGACGTTGCCGTGGCTTTCCATCCACTTGGCCACCCCGTAGTGCCGGCGGGCGCGATCAGCCTTCGTCAACATGCCATAGGCGACTTCCCGCACGAGGTCGGAACGGAACGACCACCGGCCCTCCTCGACGACGATCAGGTCCGTCGCTTCCAGTCCGGACACCGCGGCCGACACGGCAGCCGACGCGGTGCCGTGCGCCTCCTCGCCCATGATGTGCAGCGCCATCACCTGGCCGCGCCGGCCGAGCACGGCCGCGTCTTCGAGTGTGCACCGTTCCTCGACCGTGAGACCGTCGAGTCGTGCCGCGACGAGGCCGCGCAAGGTGTGCGGCAACTCTCGCGCTCCGCCCATCGTGGGAAGGGGAGCGTCGTCGTCGCGGATTTGCGTCTCGGCCAGGAGCGACACGAGCTCTTCGAGGAAGAAGGGGTTGCCCCCACTGCGATCGAGCAGCGCGTCGCGCAGGTCGTCGGGCACCGGTCCCTCGGCGATCGCCTCGAGCAGCGACGCGGTCGATTCGCGGGACAGGGGATCAAGGTTCAGCACGAGCTGGTTGTGACGACCGACGGCCGGCTTCCATCGGTCGAACAGGTCGGTGCGGGCCGTGCCGATGAGCACGACCGGCAGCGAAGCGAGGCCTTCGAGCAGCTGGTCGACCAGATCGAGTACGAGATCGTCCGCCCAGTGGAGGTCCGAGAGCACGACGATGACCGGGTGCTGTCGCCCGAAGCCATCGATGAACGTCAGCAACGAGCGCCGCACTTCCTCGCGGGCTCGTGCCGGATCGATCCCGCCGAGCGGGCCGTCGTACCCCATGAGGTGCAGCAGGCCGTCGGTCACGCGCTCGATCTCGGCCGCGCTCTCCATCGGCAATCCCGTTTTCGCCCGCGCATCGACCAGCGGCCGCGCCACCTCGAGGGGATCGGCAACGCTGACCTCACAGCTGGACCGCAGCGCCTCGGCCACGGGCCACCACACGTTGGCCTCGCCATAGGGGACGCAGCGCCCCTCGAGCACGGTCACGCCGTGGTCGCACTCAGCGACGGATGCGACCTCCTCCGCGAGGCGGGTCTTGCCCATGCCCGCCTCGGCCACGACGAGCAGGAGCTGGGCGCGACGACGGCGTACTGCGGTGTCGACGGCGCTCGTCAGCAGTCCGAGCTCTTCGTCGCGACCGATCATCGGCGCCGCGCCCCGCCCCGGGCGAGCACCCGGAGGCAACAACGCCTCTTCCGCGACCCAGGCGTAGATCGGTTCGTCCCGGCCGCGAGCATTCACGGGACCGAGCTCTGTGTAGCGGACGACGTGGCGCGTCGCCGCGTGCGTCGCATTGCCGACCACGATCTGGCCAGGTTGCGCCGTCGTCTGTAGCCGCTGCGCGCTGTTCACCACGTCGCCCATCGCCGTGTAGTCGCCGCCTACCCGCAGCGCTCCCACGAGCACCTCACCGGTGTTGATGCCGATGCGCATCCGCAACCCACTGACGCCGGCGGCGGCGTCGCAGTCGGCGAGGGTGCGTTGCATGGCGAGCCCGGCGCGCACTGCACGCTCGGCGTCGTCCTCGTGCGCCAGGGGCGCACCGAACAACGCCAGGATCGCGTCGCCGACGATCTTGTCGACCTGTCCTCCGTACGCCGCGATGTCGGCAACGAGACGCTCGAACGAGGCGTCCACGATGTTCTTCACGTGCTCGGGGTCGCGCGTCTCCGACAAGCTCGTGAAGCCGACGAGGTCGGCGAACAGCACCGTGACCACACGGCGCTCGTCCGACCGCCGCTGCACGGGGGTGCCACAGGACGCGCAGAAGCGGGCGCCTTCCACCAGCGGGGCGCCACACGCCGGGCATGTCACGGACCGATTCTACGGGGCCCGACGGTTGTGACCTCCTACTCACTCTGCGGGAGATCGGGGATGACCCTGACGACATCGGGGTCATTCCCCGTTGTACGGCTTCGTCCGCGTTCGTAGGTTGGCGCGCATGGCTACTGCGGACACCCAGCCTTCGTCAGTGACGACCGTCACCCCGGCGGCGCGGACAGTCGATGCCGTCAAGGTCTACGGATCCGGCGACACCGCCGTGCGCGCGCTCGACGGCGTCAGCGTCACATTCGCATCGGGACACTTCACGGCGATCATGGGTCCGTCGGGTTCGGGCAAGTCGACGCTCATGCACTGTGTCGCCGGCCTCGATTCGTTGACATCGGGGCGGGTTTTCATCGGCGACGTCGAACTGTCGACGTTGTCCGACAAACAGCTCACGCTGCTGCGGCGTGAGCGCATCGGCTTCGTGTTCCAGACGTTCAACCTCATCCCGACGCTGACCGCGCTCGAGAACATCAGGCTTCCCATGGATCTCGCCGGCAAGGACCCCGACCAGTCGTGGCTCGACACCGTCATCGGCACCGTGGGGCTCGGTGACCGGCTCAAGCACCGACCGTCGGAGCTGTCCGGGGGCCAGCAGCAGCGCGTCGCGGTGGCCCGTGCGCTCGCGTCGAGGCCGCAGATCATCTTCGCCGACGAACCGACCGGCAACCTCGACTCCCGGGCTGGCGCGGAGATCCTCAACTTCATGCGCAAAGCGGTCGACGATCTCGAGCAGACCATCGTGGTGGTGACGCACGATCCGGGGGCCGCCAGCTACGCGGACACCGTGCTGTTCCTCGTCGACGGCCGCATCGTCGACTCGATGAGCGAACCGACGGCACAGAAGGTCCTTGACCGGCTCAAGGAACTGGGCGACTAGCTGTGCTCAAGCTGACGTGGAAGAACCTGCTCGCGCACAGGCGCCGCCTCGCGTCCACGTTCATCGCCGTGGTGCTCGGCGTGGCCTTCCTCTCGGGCAACCTCGTTCTCACGGACACGATCACGCGGACGTTCGACGATCTGTTTGCGGACGTGAACCGGGGGACTGATGCGGTCGTGCGCAGCTCGGTCAAGATCGAAGGCGACTTCGGCAACGACATCCGCGGGCGCATCCCCGTCTCGCTGCTGACAACAGTTCAGTCAGTCGACGGCGTCAAAGCGGCGGACCCGCAGGTGCTCGGCTACGGGCAGATCGTCGGCAAGGACGGCAACACGCTGGGCGACCCCGGCATGGGCGCGCCGACGTTCGCCGGCAACTGGGACACGGTTCCCGAGTTGAATCCGTTCCGCATCGTGGACGGCAGGGCCCCGCAGCAGACCAACGAGATCGTGATCGACAAGCAGTCGTCGGACGACGGTGATCTGAAGCTCGGCGACCGCACGTCGGTCCTCACACAGCAGGGTCCGAACTCGTTCACGGTCGTCGGGATCGCGAAGTTCGGCACCGCGGACAGTCCCGGCGGTGCGTCGTTCGCGTTGATGACGCTGCAGGCCGCCGAGCAGTACGTGTCCAAGCCCGGCGAGGTCGACACGATCTCCGTCGTCGCCAACCAAGGGATCTCACAGCAGGAGATCGTCCAGCGCATTCAACGCGTGCTGCCGTCGGGCACCGAAGCGATCACGGGCGCGCAGATCACGAAGGAGAACCAGGACAGCATCCAGGAGGGCATCTCGATGTTCTTCAACTTCCTGATCCGCCCGTTCGCCGTCATCGCCATCCTCGTGTCGATCTTCAGCATCTACAACACCTTCTCGATCATCGTCGCCCAGCGCACGCGTGAGATGGCGCTCCTCCGCGCGCTCGGTGCAGCCCGCGGACAAGTGCTCGCGTCGGTGATCGGCGAGGCGTTCCTGATCGGCGTCGTTGCTTCGGTCGTCGGATTGTTCGTCGGCCTCGGCGTCGCTGTCCTGCTGAAGGCGCTGATCGGAGCAATCGGCTTCGGAGCACCGTCTTCTGGCTTGGTGCTAAAGGCGAGCACCGTGTACTGGTCGTTCGCTGTCGGCATCGGGGTGAGCGTGCTCACGTCGATCATCCCTGCAGTCAAGGCCTCACGTGTCCCGCCGCTTGCAGCGATGCGCGACTTCGCCGTCGAGCGGACGCGCGCCAGCATCGTCCGCCTCGTCATCGGCGCCATCGCGGCCGTGATCGGGATCCTCAGCATCGTCAGCGGTGTCGCCACGAAGGGATCGGACGGCTTGCTGCGCGTCGGTGTCGGCGCGCTGCTGATGATCCTGTCCTTCGTGGTGCTCGGCCCCGCGGTCGCGGCGCCGGTGAGCCGCCTGATCGGCGCGCCAATCGAGCGCATTCGCGGCTTCACCGGGAAGATGGCGCGTGAGAACGCCCAGCGCAACCCACGACGGACGAGCGGAGCCGCCGCGGCGCTCATGATCGGCGTCGCCGTGGTTGCCTTGTTCACGGTCTTCGCTGCGTCGATCAAGAAGTCGATCGACGACCAGGTGAAGACGTCGTTCGCCGGCGACCTCGTGATCGATTCCCAGACGCGAGGGTTCGGCGGCTTCAATCCGCTGCTCGCACAGGACGTCGGCAAGCTGCCCGACGTGAGGGCAGCGTCGGGCATCGGCACCGGCGCCGCGAAGGTCAACGGCTCGGATCGACAGTTCGTGGTGGTCGACCCGAGGACGATCGAGAACGTGCTCGATCTCGGGATCGAGCAGGGATCGTTGGACCAGCTCGGGGTCGGGACCACCGCGGTCTCGACTCGTTATGCCGACGACCACAACCTGAAGGTCGGCGACACGGTGCCTGTGAGCTACGCCGACGGCAGTTCGGGGCAACTCAGAATCGTGGCCACGTTCGCCAACCGCGACGTGGTCGGCAGCGACTTCACCATGAGCACCGACGAGTGGGCGCCACACGCCAATGAGAATCTCGACTCGCTCGTGGTCATCAAGTTGAACTCCGGCGTGTCGCTCGCCGATGGCCGTCAGGCAGTGGAACAGGTCGCCGCCTCGTATCCGAATGCCAAGGTCCAGGACCGCCAGCAGTTCACCGATCAGGCCTTCGGGCAGGTCAACCAGGTCCTCGCCCTCGTCTACGTGATGCTCGCTCTTGCGATCGTGATCGCGTTGATGGGCATCGCCAACACGCTGTCGCTTTCGATCCACGAACGAACGCACGAGCTCGGCCTGCTGCGTGCGGTCGGTGAGACGCGCCAGCAGTTGCGATCGATGGTCCGCTGGGAGTCCGTGATCGTCGCCCTGTTCGGGACCATCGGTGGCGTGGGTCTCGGCGTCCTGGGCGGCTGGGCACTGGTGGAGGCCGCGAGCGAGTCGGGCTTCGCGAAGTTCGCATTGCCGATCTTCTCGTTGATCGTGCTGCTCCTGCTCGGCGCGTTGGCGGGGATCCTCGCCGGGATTCGTCCGGCGCGGCGCGCCGCCAAGCTCGACGTGCTGCAGGCCATCGCGACGCAGTAGACCGTCCATCGATGCCGGCCGGCTACAGCGGGACGCCGCTCGCAAACAAGCTCGGGGTCAAAGACGGTCACGTCCTCGCGCTGCTGGGCGCCCCCGAAGGTTTCGTCGACGAGCTCGACGGGCTGCCCGACACCGTGACGGTGCGCAGCCGCGCGAGCGGCACCGCGGACGTCGTCGTGTCGTTCCACACCGAGCGCGCTGATCTCGAGCGACGAGTGCCGAAGCTGCTCAACGTGCTCGACGTCGACGGCGGCCTGTGGATCGCGTGGCCGAAGAAGGCGAGCAAGGTCCCGACCGACATCACCGAAGACACCCTGCGCGAGCTGTTCCTGCCCCTCGGCCTCGTCGACAACAAGGTGTGCGCCATCGACGACGTGTGGTCTGGCCTGCGGGTCGTGTGGCGAAAGGAGCGTCGCTCGCGGCCGTCGTGATCCCCTTGCGCGGTCAGCCGGCCGGGGGTTGCGGCTGGCGCGAGCGCAACAGGACCTCTTGGCTGATGGTTGCGAGGTGGGTTCCGGCTTCGTCGAAGACGTGGCCGACCGACAGACCGCGTGAGCTGATCAAGCCGTGGCAGGTGAACTCCTGCAGGTGCCATTCGTCCGCGCGCACCGGGCGGTGGAACCAGATGGCGTGATCGAGCGACGCGCTCCACAGCGACTGGTGCGCCCACTGTCCCTCGAAGTGTGGGTACTGCACCGCGACGACCGCGTCCGTCGGCAGATCGTCGCTCATGTACGCCAGCGCGCATGCGTGGAGTGCCGCATCTCCACCGACGCGGTCGGCCATGCGTAGCCATCCGAGCGCCCGGCCCCGTTCACCGCCGGTCGGCACGATTCGCCGCTCGAACATCCCGAACGAGCTCACGCCCTGGAGCGCGTCCGGTGGCGCGACCTCCGGCATCTCGGCTGTCTGCGCGTCCGGGCCGGGCTCGTCGACCTGGAAGCTCGCCGACATGTTGAGGATCGCGCCCACGGCTTGGCGAGCGACGACCAACCGGGTGCTGAATGACCGTCCGTTGCGAATCCGATCGACCTCGAACCGGATGGGCTCTTCGTGGTCGCCGCGCCGGATGAAGTAGGCGTGCAACGAGTGCACGCGATAGGCGGCATCAACGGTCGCCGCCGCGGCTCGAAGCGCCTGTGCCACGATCTGTCCGCCGTACAAACCGCCCCACGGATACTTCGGTCCGATGCCGACGTACGTGTCCGGACCATGCGGCTCGAGCGTCATCATCGTGGCGAAGTCCATCGACCGCAGTCTCCGGGAGGGCCGGCCGGGAGGCAAACTCGGGGCGTGCTGTTCGCCGACCTCGCCGCGACGTCCGCCGCGGTCACGTCGACGCCGGCGCGTTCGGCGAAGATCGCTGCGCTCGCCGAACTCCTCTCGCAACTCGACGACGCCGAGGTCGACATCGCGGTTGCCATGCTCACGGGCACGCCGCGACAAGGGCGCATCGGCGTCGGGTGGCGCACCGTGTTCAACGTCGACGTCCCGGCCGGTGACACGCCGACGCTCACCATCCGTGACATCGACGCGCTCGTCGAGCAGCTGGCGACGACCTCGGGCACGGGCTCGGGCGCAGCGCGTACCGCACTGCTCACCGAGGTGTTCGAACACGCCACCGCTGAGGAAGCCGACTTCCTGCGGCGCATGTTCACGGGGGAGTTGCGGCAGGGCGCACTCGCAGGCGTCATGGCCGAAGCGGTGGCGCGGGCCGCCGATGTCCCTGCGGCTGCAGTGCGGCGGGCGGCCATGCTCGGCGGCGACCTCAACCGAGCGGCCGTCGTCGCGTTGACCGAAGGCCTGGCCGGACTCGACGCCATCAGTCTCCGACCGTTGCAACCGGTGCTGCCGATGCTCGCAGCGACGTCCGCCTCCGTCGCCGAGGCCATCGAAGCCTGCGGTATGTCGTCGGTCGAGTGGAAGCTCGACGGCATCCGTCTGCAACTGCATCGCGTGCTCGACGAGGTTCGCATCTACACCCGCAACCTCAATGATGTGACCGATCGCGTGCCCGGTCTCGTCGCGTTGGCGCGTTCGCTGCCGGCGCAAGCCGTCGTGCTCGACGGCGAAGCGGTCGGACTCGGCGACGACGAACGTCCCGAACTGTTCCAGGACACCATGAGCCGCTTCGACCTCGAGGCGGGAAGCACGCTCACCATCCGCTTCTTCGACTGTCTCCATCTCGACGGCGACGATCTCGTCGACCGACCTCTGGTCGATCGGCAGGAAGCACTCGGCCGCGCGACGGGACCGTGGCGCATTCCCGGCATCATCACGGACGATCCCGTCGCGGGCGACGCGTTCCTGGTCGAGTCGCTGGCTTCCGGACACGAAGGCGTGATGGTCAAGGACATCCGCTCGCTGTACGAAGCGGGCCGGCGCGGATCGGCGTGGCGCAAGGTCAAGCCCGTTCGCACGCTCGACTTGGTCGTGCTTGCCGCGGAATGGGGTCATGGCCGCCGACGCGGGTTGTTGTCGAACATCCATCTGGGTGCCCGCGACCCGAACGGCGGGTACGTGATGGTCGGCAAGACGTTCAAGGGCATGACCGACGAGATGCTCCGGTGGCAGACTGAGCTCTTCCGTTCGCTCCAGACGTCCGACGACGGCCACGTGGTGCACCTGCGTCCGGAGGTCGTCGTCGAGATCGCGCTCGACGGTGTCCAGGTGTCGACCCGTTATGCCGGAGGTGTGGCGCTGCGGTTCGCGCGTGTGCGTCGCTATCGCGGCGACAAGTCGCCAGACGAAGCCGACACCATCGACACGGTCAGGGCGTTGCTCCCGGGTCGCGGTCAGGCCGCAGGATGAGACGGGGACCGCGGTCCCAGGTCACGTAGTTCCAGGCCCAGTTGAGGAAGACGGACAGCCGGTTGCGGAACCCGACGAGCGTGATGAGGTGCAGGCCCAGCCACGCCAGCCATGCCGGTGTCCCGTGCAGACGGATGCGCAGCGGCAACTCGGCGACCGCAGCTCGACGGCCGATCGTGGCCATGGTCCCCTTGTCGCGGTAGCGGAACGGCCGAGGGCGACCTCCGTACTTGGCGCGGATGATCTCGTTGGCCGCGTGGCGACCCGACTGTATGGCGACCGGTGCGAGCGCGGGCAGGATGCCGTCGTGGCCGTCTGGGATGGCAGCGACGTCACCAACGGCGAAGGCTTCCGGATGGCCTTCGATGCGCAGGTCGCGGCCAACTTCGATGCGGCCGCCGCGTCCGGTCGGCACGCCGAGCGTGGCGGCCAGCGGGCTCGCCTGCACACCTGCCGCCCACACGAGTGTGTGCGCCGCGAGCTCCTCGCCTGAAGCCAGCACCACGCGTGTCGGCGTGACGCGCGTGACTGCCTCGTCCGTACGGACATCGACGCCCATGTCTTCGAGCCGTTCACGCGCATGCCGCTGTGATTCGCGGGAGAACGGCTGCAGCAGGACATCAGCCATCTCCAGCAGGATCACGCGCGCCTTGCCGACCTCGAGCGAGCGGAAGTCCTTGCGCATCACCATCGCGAACAGCTCCGACATCGCACCCGAGACCTCGACGCCCGTCGCGCCGCCGCCGACGACCACGAACGTCAGCGCGCCGTCGTCGATCAACGAGGGATCGGCATCGGCGGCCTCGAACCGTTCGAGGATGTGATTGCGCAGCCTGATCGCGTCGACGAGCGCGTAGAGAGGAAACGCGTACTCTGCTGCCCCCGGGATCCCGAAGAACGCCGTGGTCGAGCCGGCGGCCACGATGAGATTGTCGAACTCGAGCGGCTCCTCTGCGCCATCGCCCAGGTCGAGTGTGCGCTTCGTCCAGTCCACGCCCGTGACGGTCGCGTTCCGGAACGTGACGTCGGGATGACGCTGGAAGATGCCTCGCACGGCGTATGCGACGTCGGCCGCGTTGAGTCCCGCGGTTGCAACTTCGTACAGCAGCGGCTGAAAGGTGTGGAAGTTGTGGCGATCGACGATCGTCACATCGACACCGGCCTTGGCCAGTCGCTTGGTCGCCGCCAGCCCAGCGAACCCGGCGCCCACGACGATCGCATGGTCTCGCTCGCTCACGGGCGCGGTCCGGCACTGGCGTGCGGTTGACAGCTTGGGCACCAGTACGTCGTGCGCGCTTGCATGCCTTGACGTCGCGCCTCGACGAGCGTGCCGCAGCGGTGACATGGCTGGCGGGCGCGGCCATACACGGCGAGGCCTTCGCGGACCGTGGCGCGCGGACCGCCCCCGTTCGTGTTGAGGCGCAGGAGCCGCGACGCGGTGGCGAGAAGACGGCGCCGGGTTTCGACCTCGATGGTGCCCACGGACGTGAACGGGTTCACGCCGCACGCGTACAGCGACTCGCTCTTGTACACGTTGCCGACTCCGCACGCGATGCGTTGATCGAGAATGACGTCGGCGATCTCTTCGCGAGGATCGAGGAGCGTCCCCATCCGTGTGGCCGCGGCGTGGATGTCTTCGTCGGTGATGTCACCGCGGGTCAGGTCCGGACCGAGATGCGAGATCCGTGCCGCCGCGGCGCTCCCGTCCGTGAGCTCGACGACCGGCGCGGCGAAGCACACTGCGGTCCATCCGTCGACCTCGACGACAGCGCGGGCGAGTTCCGGGCGCTTGCGCCAGCGCTCACCCGCTCGGTAGAGGTGCCAGGAACCGGTCATGCGCATGTGCGTGCGCAAGGTGGTGCCTCGCTCGAAGCGGATGAGCAGGTGCTTGCCCACAGGCTCGACGGCCTCGATCCGTTCACCCGCCTGGGGCCGCCGCCCTCCGCCACTGGCGTGGTGCAGCGTGAGCCGCACCAGACGCCGGCCGGCGAGCGCTGGACGCAGCCGGTTGGCGGTGCGGTGGATCGTGTCGCCCTCGGGCACGGTCGGACGCTATCGGCGCTCTCGGCGACCTCTGTAGACGAGGCCCCGATAGCCCTCGACAAAGCCCGCCGCCCGCAGCTCGGCGGCGATCGGTTGCACGCTTCCGTCACGGACCGGTACGCCGTCGACCTTGCGGATTTCGAGCGACCGGTACCGGCCACCGTCCACCAGCTCCAGCAGCGCGGGCGCCCACCCTTCGACGCCGAACGTGACCAGGCTGTGACCACCCCGTTCGAGGTGGGCGGCCAGCGCGCCGTCGACGAGCACGACGTGCGCGCCGGCGGTGCGAGCTGGACGTCCCCCCTCGCTGTGCTCGGGCCACGGCAGTGACGCGCCATACGGTTGCGCGGGGTCGGTGGCGGCGAGGACGACTGTCGCGGGCGTAGCGCCGCCGTCCGGCGGTGGATCGCGGAACGAGCGAAGGCGGTCGACTGCGCCCGGCAGCGCGAACTGCGCAGCACCGAGTCCCGCGACGAAGTACCCGCGACGCACCGCCCCTCGCTCCTCGAGCGCCTTCAAGACCGGATAGACACCGGCGAACCCGCCTTCGATGCCCTCGGCCAGTGCCGCCTCACGGGTGAGGACGCCGTACCGCTCGAGCAGTTGCATGGCGCGCGCGTGCGATGCCTCGGTGGGCGACGGGGCGGGCTCGAGCAGCGGCGCGACGAGCGACCATCGTCCCGCTGCTGCGGGTGGGCCGAGCCGCGACAGCCGGCCGGGTCGCGGCCGAGCTCGCGGCGATGGAGGCGCTCGTCGGGCGGACCGACCTCCGACCATCGCCCGCACTGGCGCCAGCGAGTCGTTCGTGACGTGGCCCGCCCACACAAGGTCCCACAAGGCCGCGAGGACATCGCCTTCCTCGTACCGAAGACCCGCCGCGGCGACCGCCTGCAACAGCTCGGGCCAGAACGACGCGCCCCTGTCGTCGAGATGGTCCAGCAGAGTCTGGTGTGTGGGCGAAGCCTCGATCTCGGCCGGCGGTGGCACGAGCATCGGCGCTTGGTCGCGGAAGACGAGCCGGATGCGCCCGTCGCTTGCGCCGAGCCCTCCTGCACCGACCCACACCACGTCGCCCGACGTACTCAACACGTCGAGATCGGCAGCGCGGTACTCCGCGATCCGAGCAGGCAACAAATCGGTTTCAAGCACCGACGCGGCGATCGCCGCGCCCGACAACATCCCGAGCACGTCGACAACGCCGTCGACGCCCCGCCGCTTCGAACCGACCGATTGCCAAGCCGGCAGAAAGCGAGCGAGCGCGCCCGCGTCCACCGGCTCGACCTCCTTGCGCAGCGCGGCAAGCGATCGCCGCCGCAGCTGACGCAACACGTCGTCGTCGCACCACTCGCGTTCGACGCCGTCGGGGCGGAACTCGCCGCGGACGATGCGTCCTTCGCGCTCGAGCGCCTCGAGTGAAGGAACCGCCCTCGGACCGACGATGCCGAGGTGCCTCGCGACCTGCGCGGTGAGAAATGGCCCGTGCGTGCGCGCGATAGCGGGCGACGAGATCGCGCATGGGATCGTCCACCGGATCGGTGAACGCGGCGGGAAGACCGACCGGCAGTGCCACCCCGAGCGCATCGCGGAGTCTCGCCGCGTCCTCAGCTGCCGCGAACCGTGTCTCGCCGGCGACCGTCACGGCGATCGCCCTTCGCTGCTGCACGAGAAGATCCAGCCACGCGGTCGGATTCCCGGTTGCGCGCGCGTCGAGCTCGGTCAGGGTCAGCGGTCCGAGGAGGCGCAGCAGGTCGTGCAGCTCGTCAGCGTCTCGCGCTCGTCGCCCGTCGACGAGATGTTGCAGCTCGAGCTCGAGGTCGGCAAGCACGCCCGGATCGAGGAGCTCGCGCAGTTCCTCCGCGCCGAGCAGGTCGCGCAGGAGATCGCGGTCGAGCGCGAGCGCGGCCGCGCGCCGTTCGGCGAGCGGCGTGTCGCCTTCGTACATGTAGACGGAGATCCACGAGAACAACAGCGACTGTGCGAACGGCGACGCCCTCGGCGTGTCGACCGGAACGACGCGGATCGCCCGTGACCGCAACTCGGTCAGCACCTCACGCAACGCCGGCAGGTCGAACACGTCGTTGACGCACTCACGGGTGGTCTCGAGCAGGATCGGGAACGTCGGGTGTCGCGCCGCGACCGTCAACAGGTCGGCGGCCTTCTGGCGTTGCTGCCAGAGCGGCGTGCGCCGATCGGGCCGTCGCCGCGGCAGCAACAGGGCACGCGCCGCGCACTCTCGGAAGCGCGACGCGAACAGCGCCGAGTTCGGCAGTTGCGAGATCACGAGCTCGTCGATGTCGTCGGGATCGATCAGCAGGTCGTCCACCGGCACTTGGTCGATCGCCTCGGGTAAGCGAAGCACGATGCCGTCGTCGCTCCACATCAACTCGACATCGATTCCCCACCGGTCTGACAGCCGCGCCTGCAACGCCATCGCCCATGGCGCATGCACCTGCGCGCCGAAGGGCGACAGCACGCAGACGCGCCAGTCGCCGATCTCGTCGCGGAATCGCTCGACGACGATCGTCCGATCGTCGGGAACCACGCCCGTGGCTTCGGCCTGGTCGTCCAGGTACTGCACCAGGTTGCCGGCCGCCAGCTCGTCGAGGCCGTAGCCCTGGCGCAGCCGTTCTGCCCCGCCATCACCCCACGAGCGGACGTCGCGCACGAAGGAGCCGACTGCCCGCCCGAGTTCGAGCGGCCGGCCGGGGCCGTCGCCGTGCCAGAACGGCATCTTTCCCGGCAGGCCGGGGGCCGGGGTGACGACGACCCGCTCGAACGTGATGTCCTCGATGCGCCATGTGGACGCGCCTAACAGGAACGTCTCGCCGGGGCGCGACTCGTACACCATCTCTTCGTCGAGCTCGCCGACACGCGTGCCGTCGGGAAGGAAGACACCGAACAGGCCGCGGTCGGGGATCGTGCCGCCGCTCGTGACGGCCAATCTTTGGGCTCCGGCCCGCCCGCGCACGATGCCGTTCACGCGATCCCACACGACGCGAGGACGCAACTCGGCGAACTCGTCGCTCGGGTAACGACCGGCAAGGAGGTCGAGCACCGAGGCGAAGACCTCGTCGGACAGCTCGGTGAAGTTGGCGGCACGGCGCACGAGCGCGGCGAGCTCGTCAACCTTCCATTCGTCGAGTGCGCACATGGCGACGATCTGCTGTGCGAGGACGTCGAGCGGATTGCGCGGGTAGCGCGTGTGCTCGATCAGGCCGTCCTGCATGCGGCGAACCACGACCGACGCCTCGACGAGGTCGGCGCGGTGCTTCGGGAAGAGCTTGCCAGTGCTGGGCTCACCGACCTGGTGGCCGGCGCGACCGATGCGCTGCAGTCCTGCCGCGACGGATCGGGGCGATTCGACCTGGACGACGAGGTCGACCGCTCCCATGTCGATCCCGAGCTCGAGCGTGGACGTGCACACGAGCCCCCGCAGACGACCGGACTTGAGCTCGTCTTCCAGTTGCAGCCGTCGCTCCCGCGACAGCGAGCCGTGGTGGGCCTTGACCAGCTCGAGATCGGCCGGCGGCGCGCCGACCTGCTCGGCAGCCGTGTTCGTCGGGTTGTCGCGTTCGGCGGCCAGTTCGTTGAGGCGAGTGGCCAACCGCTCGGCCAGCCGGCGGGCGTTCACGAAGATCAACGTGGACCGATGCGACTCGACGAGCTCGAGCAGCCGTGGATGCATCGACGGCCAGATGCTGCGTCGCATCGGTCCGGCTGCTGCGGGCCCCGAGACCGGCTCGTCGATGACCTCGCCGAGGGCGCTCATGTCGTCGACGGGGACGATCACCTCGACCTCGAGCGGCTTGCGCACGCCGGCGTCGACGATAGTGACGTCGCGCGGATGTCCGTTGTTGTCGCGTCCCCCGAGGAAACGTGCGATCTCGTCCAGGGGACGTTGCGTCGCGGACAAGCCGATGCGTTGTGGCGCTCGGTCGCACAGTGCGTCGAGGCGTTCGAGCGTCAACGCGAGGTGGGCACCCCGCTTGGTGGCGGCGACGGAGTGGATCTCGTCGACGATGACCGCCTCGACGTTCCGCAAGGTCTCGCGCGCCTGCGATGTCAGCATGAGGTACAGCGACTCGGGTGTCGTGATGAGGATGTCTGCCGGAGTTCGGACGAGACGCCGCCGTTCGTCCGCACTCGTGTCGCCGGTGCGCATCCCGACGGTGGGCTCGTGGACCTCGATGCCGAGCCGTTCCGCCGCCAGCCGGATGCCGGCCAACGGCGCGCGGAGGTTCTTCTCGACGTCCACCGCCAGCGCCCGCAAGGGCGAGACGTAGAGCAGGCGCGTGCGCTGCTCCCTCCCTGGAGGTGACTCGCTCATCAACCGGTCGATGCCCCACAGGAACGCGGCGAGGGTCTTGCCCGAGCCCGTGGGCGCGAGCACGAGTGCGTGGTCGCCCGCCGCGATCGCCGGCCATCCCCGCTGCTGTGCCTCCGTCGGCGCTGGGAAGGTCGTTTCGAACCAGGCCTGCACCGGCGACGAGAACGAGAACTCGGACGGGAACTCCGCACCCCTCACGGTGAAAACCATAAAGGGGGGGTATGACAATGAGACTCCTAAACTGCCCGCCGTGACCGAGTACCAGTCGCCCGAGTGGCATCCTGCCTTCGAGGAGTACTGCGAAGCGGTCTTCGAACTTCGTGAGGACGACGTCAACGTCATCCAGGCGCGCATCGCGGAACGGCTGGGTGTCTCGCGTCCGGCCGTGTCCGAGATGATCAAGCGAATGGAGGCGGCAGAGCTGGTCGAGCTGTCCGGCAGCTCCATCGGACTGACGCCTGCCGGCATGCGGCTCGCGGAACGGGTCGTGCGTCGTCACCGCCTGGCGGAGCGCTTCCTCACCGACATCCTGGGGCTGTCGTGGGCAGAGGCCCACAAGGAGGCGGGGAAGTGGGAGCACGTGATCTCCGACCGCGTCGACGCCGCCATCTCGCGGGTGCTCGACAACCCGACCACGTGCCCGCACGGCAACCCGATCCCCGGGACGGGCTACGCCCCGCCTGACGCAGTGCCATTGGCGGACGTCCGCGTCGGCCACGACTTCACCGTGTCGCGCATCCCGGAGGAGCTGGAGTTCGCCCCGGGCATTCTCGAATTCCTCGAGGACGCGGCCGTACTGCCCGGTCGCCACGGCACGATCACGGCGACGTCCCCAGACGGGACGACGACCGTCGAGATCGGGGGCCGCGCCGTGGGCATCGGCGCCTTCGCCAGCACCCGCATCCTCGTGACGACCTGACCGCGCCTCTGGGTGAGCCCTACTGTCCATCGGGTGGATGCCGGAGGAAAGCGGGGATGCGCGATTGTGCTTCTCTCTGCAGTCGCGTTGGCCGTCGTCGGCGTCTACGACTACCGCCGGCGCGTCTACCGCTACTACAACCCATTGGAAATCAGGGTGTGGACCGAGTTCGACGTCTGGCACGCGGCGGTAAGCCGGAAGTACGTCAAGGGCCACTCGGATGAGGTGAGGGATGCCGCGCTGGCGGCCATCCGTGAGGCACTGGCCCAGCAGTTGGCCGGGGACTTCGACCCCGAGGGGGTGGGGGTCAAGTTCGATCACCGTCACATTCGAGATGGCGTGGTCACGACGTACTACGCGGCCGTCTACCCAAAGGCCTCGTTGCGTCGGGTCGGGGTGCGCGGGTAGCTCACGCGGCTCCGGTGCGGGTTATACCTGGTGGTCGACGCCAGGACGCAGGCGGCTCGGGCCGTTCTGCGCCCGCTAGTCCAACAGGTAGCCCGGGAGCGCTCGCGCGTGGACGACGGTGAGGCGCTTCGTGGCGCGGGTGAGCGCCACGTAGAGGGCGCGCAAGCCCTGCGCCTCCTGTTCCACGATCGCCGCCGGCTCGACGACGACGCTGGCGTCGAGCTCGAGTCCCTTCGCCAAACCGATCGGCACCACCGTGATGCGCTCGTCGAGACCGTGCCGCGTCGCGCTGCCGAACACGACGCCGGCGTGTTCGAGCCCGCCCGTCACGACCTCGACCATGGACGACGGCACGATCACCCCCAGGTTGCCGGTGCCGACCGCTTCGAGTTCCTCGACTGCGACATCGGCGACCGCGGCGCCGAGATCATCCGCTGCTGACACCGTCACGAAGCGCGGCGGCGAGCCGTCCTCACGGATCGATCGCGGGGGCGCGAGGTCGGGCGCCGCTACTTGCAGCACGCGCGCCGCCAGTTCCATGTTCGGCGCCGGGATGCGGTAGCCGATCGTGAGCTCGGCGCGCCGCGCCGGCTTCCGATCGGGAAGTTGGGCGACGATCTCGTCCCAGTCCGCATGGGCCCACGCGCCGGTCGCCTGTGCGATGTCACCGACGACGGTCATCGAGCCGTTGAGCGATCGACGTCCGAGCATCCGCAGCTGCATCGGCGAGAGGTCTTGCGCCTCGTCGACGACGATGTGGCCGTAGGTGCGGACCTCGTCGTCCTCCGCGGAGCCTCGGCGTCGCCGTGGCCGAGGGCCGAGCAACGCGCGCGCTTCGTCGAGCAAGGGAACATCGTCGTTCGTGAAGACGAGGTCGTCGATCGACTCGGAGCGCTCTCGGTACAAGGCATCACGCTCGGCGTCGCTCAAGTCGTTGCCCGTGGCGGATCGCAGCAACGCCCTCGAGCCGAAAAGGTCGTGCAACAGCTGCGCGGGCGTCAGCACGGGCCACATCCAATCGAGCGCGGTACGCACGTCGTCGGTGCGGCGGACGCGGTCGCGCACTTCCGCTGCCGTGATGTCGTCGCGACGGCTCGAGCGCGCAAGCGCGTCGAACACACCCTGCTCGACGAACCGCCGACCCGCGTTGTGTGCGCGCGCGCGCCGCCGCGCATCCGAAATGATCGTCGCGCTCTGGTTCGTCGTCAGGCGCAAGGACTCGACACCGAAGCCGACCCGCAAGTCATCACGCAATGGACGCCGGCGATCCCTCACCGCCTTCGCCAGCACCTTGGCCATACGCAGGTCGCCCTTGATGCGCCCGGTCGTCGGTACGTCTGCACCCCGCGCACTGACGGGATCGGTCAACAGGTCCGCGGGCACCACGAGCTCGACGCCTGCCTCGCCGAGCGAAGGAAGCACCTGCTCGATGTAGCCGAGGAAGAGCCGGTTGGGGCCGACGACGAGCACGCCCTGACCTTCGAGCGGGAACCGGTGCGTGTAGAGGAGATAGGCGGCACGGTGCAAGGCCACGACGGTCTTGCCGGTGCCGGGCCCACCCTGGACGACGAGCACGCCCGCGAGCTCGGACCTGATGATCTCGTCCTGCTCGCCCTGGATGGTGGCGACGATGTCGGTGAGGTGTCCGGTACGAGCCGACTCGATCGCGCCGAGCAGCACGCCGCGCCCCGCGATCTCGGTTCCCTGACCATTGCCGTCGCCGTCGCCGTCGACCCGCAAGGCGTCACCGAACAACTCGTCCTCGATCCCGAGCAGCCTGCGACCCTTGGTGGCGAAGTGCCGTCGCCGAGCAAGGCCCATCGGCGCGCGCCCGGTTGCCGCGGTAGAAGGGCTCGGCGACCGGCGCCCGCCAGTCCACGACCACCGGCTCCTGGCCCTCGTCCGACACGGCCAGGCGCCCGATGTAGAAGGTCTCTCCCGCATCACCGTTGTTCGGCGCTCGATCGATGCGGCCGAACACGAGGCTGGCGTCGCCGAGCTCGAGCTCGCGCAGGCGGTTGACGATGGTGTCCCAGATCACGTCGCGCTCGAAGCGGGCCTGCTCGGTGCCGCCGTGGCCGACCTCGACCATGGAACCGAGACTCGCCGCCCGGCGCCGGGCGGCTTCGAGACACTCGTAGGCGTAGTCGAGGTACGCCTGCTCGGCTTCGAGATCGGGATGGAGGGCCAAGCTCCGCGGTCCTTGTCCGGGGAACGGACCATGCTACCGGGTGCGAAGGGAGGGTCGAATGACACGGATCGAGACCCGGCTGAGGGTCATGACCTGGAACCTGTGGTGGCAGTACGGGCCCTGGGAAGAACGGCTCGGCGCGATCGCGGCGACTCTTGCGGCCGTCGACGCCGACGTCATCGCCTTGCAGGAGGTGTGGCAAGACGGCGACCGGAACCAGGCCGGCGAGCTGGCGGCGGGGCTGGGCTACGAGCACGTGTACGCCAGCCGGCTGGACCTGGGCGGCGTCCTGATGGGCAATGCGGTGCTGTCGCGGCTGGCCGATCGCAAGCCATGAGTCCCTACAACTGCCCGCTCCGCCGGATGCGGACGAGCGGCGGACCGTCGTCCGTGCCGACATCGACGGGCCCCGCGGCATGCTGCAGGTCTTCTCCACGCATCTCAACTGGCGGTTCGACCAGAGCCACGTCCGTCAGGACCAGGTGGCGGCCATCGCCACGTTCGTGCACGAGTCGCCCCTGCGGACGTATCCCCCGGTGCTGTGCGGCGACTTCAACGCCGTTCCGGATTCGGACGAGATCCGGATGCTCACGGGGCGGATGCGCCTGCCGGTTCCGAAGCTCGTGTTCCACGATTCGTGGGAAGCGGCGATCGAGCGGGCAGACGCACCTGGGTTCACATGGTCGAACGACAACCCGTTCGCCAGGGAGGACCTCGAACCGAACCGTCGAATCGACTACGTCTTCGTCGGCTGGCCCAAGTCCGAGGGAGCCGGACATGTGTTGCGCTCCCAGGTCGTCGCTATCGAAGCCGTCGACGGCTGCCAGCCGAGCGACCACTACGGCGTGATGGCCGAGCTCCGATACTGAACCGCCGACGAACTGCGGGGTGAAACGGGTGCTATAGCACCCGCTTCCATCCAACATTCGGTCTCGAGAGCGGTCGGCGCTCGATTTCGCTGTCGGCGCGCCCGCCCGCGAGCATGGCGGGGTGGCATCGGTCGGGCTCGTCCTCGGCGCGGGTGGCGTCGTCGGCGGCGCGTACCACGCAGGCGCGCTCGCCGCGCTGTCCGAGACCGCGGGATGGGACGCACGGGAAGCCGACGTGATCGTCGGCACGTCTGCCGGTTCGATCGCGGCGGCGGCGTTGCGCGCCGGCCTGTCCGGACGGGACCAGCACGCGCGTTCAACGAACGCGCCGTTGTCGTCTGAAGGTCAGCGGCTGGTCGGTCATCTCACGCCGGTGCTCGAGCTGCCGACGCGTCCCCCGTTCCCGCGCGGCTTGCCGCTGCCGGCGTCGCCGCAGCTCGCGGCGACCGCGTTGCTCCCGCCGTGGAGCGCGCGTCCCTTCGCTGCGCTCGCCGGGCTCTTGCCCGCGGGCAACGTCGCCACCGCGCCGATCGGGGACCGCATCCGACAGATGATGGACGGCAAGTGGCCCGAACGTCCGCTGTGGATCTGCGCGCTCCGGCTGCGCGACGGCGCTCGTGTGGTGTTCGGCCGCGACGAGGTCGACGCAACTGATGTCGGCAGCGCCGTCGAGGCATCGTCGGCCATCCCCGGCTATCTGCAGCCGGTCGAGATCGGTGGTGAGACCTACGTCGACGGCGGCGCGCACTCCCCGACCAATGCGGACGTCGTGTCCGGTCTCGGCCTCGATCTCGTCGTCGTCGTGTCGCCCATGTCCGCGCCGTGGACCGCGCTGCGGCCCACGCCGAACATCGGTAGCCGCGCGCTCGCGGCATGGGTGCTCGAGCGCGAGATCCGTAACATTCGAGCCAGCGGCACGCCTGTGCTGGTGCTCGAGCCCACCGCCGAGGATCTCGAGGTGATGGGCAACAACGCCATGAACCCTGCGCGGCGAGCGGCCGTGGCCGAGCAGGCGCGTCTCACCACCATCCAGCGGTTGACCCACCCGGCGGCGGCGGACCTCGTCGCCTGTCTCGCCGCTTGAACAACTTCCTCGCCGCCTGTCGCGCCGAGCCGCACGACCGTGTGCCCGTGTGGTTCATGCGGCAGGCGGGCCGGTCGTTGCCCGAGTACCGCGCGCTTCGAGGCGACGGCAGCATCCTCGACGCCATTCGTCGGCCCGAGCTGGCGGCAGAGCTGACGTTGCAGCCCGTCCGCCGCTACGGCGTCGATGCCGCCATCCTCTACTCGGACATCGTCGTGCCGGTGGCCGCCATCGGCTTCGGTGTCGACGTCGCGCCGGGGACGGGACCGGTCGTGGCGGAACCGTTCCGATCGCGCGCCGATCTCGATCGCTTGCGTCCCCTCGACGCGGAATGCGACACGCGGTACGTCCTCGAAACCGCTGCGAAGGTGAGCGCGGAGCTGCCGGACGACGTCCCTCTGATCGGCTTCGCCGGCGCGCCGTTCACGGTCGCCTCGTATCTCGTCGAGGGAGGACCATCGCGCACCTACATCAAGACGAAAGGACTCATGCATGCCGATACCGCGCGCTGTGGACGCGCTCCTCGACCGCCTCGCCGACCTCTCGATCGCATCGTTGCGATCGCAGGTGGAGCACGGCGCACGCGCCGTCCAGTTGTTCGACAGTTGGGCCGGTGCGCTGAGCCCGCAGCACTACGAGCGGTTCGTGCTGCCCGCGTCGTCGAAGGTCTTCGCCGCGCTCGCGGACCTCGACGTCCCGCGCATCCACTTCGGTGTCGACACCGGTGATCTGCTCGCGTTGTTCGCCCGCGCGGGCGCCGATGTCGTAGGCGTCGACTGGCGAACCCCGTTGTCGGTCGCGTGGACGTGCACCGGCCGTGGCCGCGCGCTGCAAGGGAACCTCGATCCCGCGGTGTGCCTCGCAGCGTGGGACGTCGTCGCCGACGAGGTGCGCGCCGTCCTAGCAGACAACGACGGCCATCCGGGCCACATCTTCAACCTCGGTCACGGCGTCTTGCCCGACACCGACCCGTCGATCCTCGAGCGGGTCGTCGATCTCGTACACCGCGAAGGGATCGTGCGCGAGACGTGAGCATCGGCGTGTTGGTGATGGCGTACGGCACGCCCGCATCGGCCGAGAACCTCGCCGCCTACTACACGCATGTTCGGCGCGGCCGGCCACCGACCGACGAGCAGCTCGCGGAGCTCCGTGCCCGTTACGACACCATCGGCGGCGTGTCACCGCTGCGGCGCATCACCGAAGCACAGCGCGATCGCATCGCGGCGGCGCTGGGCGACGACTTCGAGGTCGCGCTCGGTTACAAGCACGCGCCGCCGTACATCGAGGATGCAATCGTCGAGCTCGAGAGCAAGGACGTGACCGAAATCGTCGGCGTCGTGCTCGCGCCGCACGACAGCCGCGGCTCGATCGGGGAGTACGTCGAACGGCTCGGCTCGCATGCGAAGGCCATTCGATCGTGGCACGACCTTCCATCGTGGCGCGCGTTCCAGGCACGTGCGGTCCGGGCCGCGCTGGCGTCGATGCCGTCGCGGACGCATCTCGTCTTCACCGCGGACTCGCTGCCCGAGCGCGTGCTCGAAGGCGACATGTACGCCGACGAGCTCCGCGCATCCGCCGAAGGCATCGCTGCGCTGGCCGGACTCGCCGACGACGAATGGTCGATGGGCTGGCAGTCTGCGGCGAGGACGCCGGAGCCGTGGCGGGGCCCCGACATCGGCGAGGTGCTCGAGACGCTGGCTTCGAAAGGGAGCGTCGACGGCGTAGTGGTGTGTCCGCAAGGGTTCACCGCGGATCATCTCGAGGTGCTCTACGACCTCGACGTCGTCGCCCGCAGACGGGCGGACGAACTGGGGTTGAGCTTCGGCCGAACCGCAATGCTCAACGACGACGCCGAGGTGCTCGCCGCGCTGGCCGCCGAAGTGCGAGCGTTTGCGGCATGAAACGAGTCGCCGTCGTCGGCGGAGGCATCGCCGGCCTTGCTGCCGCGTACGAGCTGCGGCGCCGGCTGCCCGACGCGTCCATCTCGGTCCACGAGGCGTCCGATCGGCTGGGCGGCAAGATCGCGACGTCGACGTTCGCCGGCCGGCCGGTCGACGCGGGCGCAGATGCGTTTCTCGCCCGTGTGCCGTGGGGTCTCGACCTGTGCCGCGAGCTCGGCATCGACACCGCCCTCGTGTCGCCTGCGGCGTCCTCGGCGTACGTGTGGTGGGACGGCCTGCTCCGGTCGCTGCCGAGCGGGCTGGTGCTGGGCGTGCCAACCGACCTCGAGGCGGTCCGGGCATCCGGCATCGTCACCGAGACGTTGGAAGTCCATCCGGCGGCGCGACCACTCCCCACGGACGAGGACATCTCGGTCGGCGCGCTCGTGCGGCCTCAACTCGGAGATGCGGTCTTCGAGCGTTTGGTCGACCCTTTGCTCGGCGGCATCAACGCAGGCGACGGCGACCGGCTCAGTGTGCGCGCCGCGGCATCGCAACTCGCAGCCGCGGCAGAGCGCGACCGCGACCTCGTGACGGGCCTGCGGGCCGCGCCGCCGCCCGTGGACGGACCGGTGTTCTACGCGCCGGTCGGCGGGATGAGGGCATTGGTCGACGCGCTTGCCGAATGGCTGCGATCGCACCATGTCGAGTTGTGCCTCGAGTCCTTCATCCACATCGAGCACGCAGATGCCGACGGTTTCATCGTGGCACTGCCCGCCCACGATGCGTCCGAGTCCCTGCGCGGCGTCGCGCCCGTGGCAGCCAGCGACCTCGACCGGATCGAGTACGCGTCGGTGGCACTGGTCACCATGGCGTTCGATCGTTCCTCGGTACATCGTCAACTCGACGGCAGCGGCTATCTCGTCCCGCGCTCGACTGGACTTCTGATGAGCGCATGCTCGTGGACGTCGAGCAAGTGGGCGCACCTCGACGACGGCAAGCACGCGATCGTGCGCGTGTCGACCGGGCGGCTCGGCGACGAGCGCTTCGCCGAGGTCGACGACCATGTGCTCGTAGCTCGCCTACTGGAGGAGTTGGCCGAGACCAGCGACATCCGGGGCACACCCCGTGAGGTGCGCGTCAATCGTTGGATGCGATCGTTCCCGCAGTACGAGCCCGGCCATCTCGACCTGGTCGAACGCGTCGAACGCCGGCTGGCCGAGGAGGCACCGAACATCCTCGTGACCGGCGCGGCCTTCCGGGGGCTCGGCGTGCCTGCGTGCATCCGGCAAGGTCGCGAGGCGGCAGTCGAGCTGGTGGAGCGCGCCGGCGCGTGATGAGGCGAGCCTCGGTCCGAACGTTCCTCCTCTCAGTTGGTGCGGGCTTGCTCCTCGCGGCTTCGCTGCCGCCGTGGGGATGGTGGCCGTTGGCGTTCGTGGGTTTGGTGATGCTCGATCGCCTCATCGCCGGCCAGCCGGTCTGGTCGCGGTTCCGCCGCGGGTGGCTGGTCGCGGCGGCGCTGCTGTTCCCGACGCTCATCTGGCTGATCACATTCACGACGCCCGGCTATGTGATCGCGGCCGCGTACTACGCAGGCGTGTTCGCGCTCGTGTGCATGGCGTGTCCTCCGAATGCACCCGGTCGCTGGATCGCGCTGCCCGGGGCGTGGATGCTGGCGGAAGCCTTCCGAGGTCGGTGGCCGTTCGGGGGCGTTCCCGTCTCCCGGCTGGCGATGGGACAGATCGACGGCCCGCTCGTGGACGTCGTTCGCATCGGTGGCACGTTGGTGCTCGACCTCGTCATCGTGGTGGTCGGCGTCGCGCTCGCCGCCGCATTCGCGCTGCCACTGGCGATTCGCAGCCATCACGGGCGTGATCGTCGCCGGCGTGGTCGTGTGGGGTGCGGCAGCGCCGACCGGCCACGACATCGGGTCGCTGCGCGTCGCGCTCGGTGCAGGGCGGCGGGCCGCAGGGCACGAGGTTCTTCGAGACCGATCCGTCCATCGTGTTCGACCGCCACGTGGCCGCGACCGAGGCCGTGCACCAACCGGTCGACATGGTGCTGTGGCCTGAGGATGTCGTCAACATCGAGGGCCGGATCACGAACAGCAGCCAAGGTCAGCTCCTGTCCGACATTGCGCGCGAGCTGCACACGAACCTGATCGTCGGCGTGGTCGAGGGCGACGGCAACAGGTTCCACAACTCGCAGGTCGCGATCGATCCCGAAGGCAACTTCGTCGATCGCTACGAGAAGGTCCGGCGGGTGCCGTTCGGCGAGTACGTGCCGTTGCGCGGACTGCTCGAGCCGTTCGCCGGTGGTTCGCTGATCGAGCGGGACGCGCTGGTCGGCACCGGGCCAGCGATCCTGCGGACGCCGGCGGGAACATTCGGCGTGTCGGAGTCGTGGGAGGTCTTCTTTCCCGACCGAACCCGCGCGGCCATCAGAGCCGGCGGCGAGGTCCTGCTGAACCCGACCAACGGAGCGTCTTTCCACGGCTCGATCGTGCAGACACAACAAGTGGCGGCGTCACGGCTGGCGGCGATCGCCGAAGGGCGTTGGGTGTTGCAAGCGGCACCGACGGGGTTCACCGCGATCATCGATCCCGGTGGCACGGTCGAGCAGCGCACCGGAATCAGCGAGCGTCGCGTCCTCGAGGGGACCATCCATCGGCGGACCGGCCAGACCATCGCGACACGCGTCGGCGATTGGCCGGCGCTGATCCTCGCGTTCGGCCTCGTGGCGGTCGGTTGGGTCGTGCAAACGCGCTCGTCACGTCTCGAGGAGGATCGTGACCGGGCCGTCGTTGACGAGCGCGACCTGCATCTCGGCGCGGAAGCGTCCGGTCGCGACGTGGGCGCCGAGGTCGCGCAGACGAGCAACCACGACGTCGACGAGCGGCTCGGCCTGCTCGGGCCGAGCGGCGGCGATCCACGAGGGTCGCCGGCCTCGTGACGTGTCGCCATACAGCGTGAACTGACTGACGACGAGGAGCTCGCCAGTGGTGTCGGCGACTGAGCGGTTCATCACACCGTCGTCGTCGTCCATGACCCGCAGGTTCCACACCTTGCCGGCGAGGGCGACGGCGCTGCGTTCATCGTCGTGGTGTGTGACGCCGACGAGGACGCACAATCCCGGGCCGATCGCGCCGATGACCTCGTCGCCGACCGCAACTCGGGCTTCGCTCACCCGCTGCACCACAGCGCGCACGGGTCGCGCAGCTTATGGGTCGTAGGGTCGGGGGGTGGTCGAGCTCAAGGCCGGAAAGGCGACCGTCGCGGTCGATCCCGAGGGCGGCGGCCGGCTTGATCGATTGCAGGTCGGCGATGTCGATCTCCTGCTCACACGAGCCGACGACCACAGCGGCGAGGGCCGTTTCGGTTCGTTCGCGATGGCCCCGTGGGCAGGCCGGACCCGCCACGGCCGGTTCACGTTCAGCGGCCGCGAGCACGAGCTTGCCCAAAACGCGGGCGACCACGCCATCCACGGCACGGTGCGCGACCGGCCGTGGGCGGTCGAGGGCGCGGGCAAACACCGGGTCCACATGTCCTGCGACCTCGGTCCACACTGGCCGTTCGCAGGCTGGGTCGAACAACGGCTCGTCCTGCACGAGGATCGCCTGGAGCTCGAGCTGTCCGTCCATGCCCGCGACGACGCGATGCCGGCTTCGTGCGGGTGGCATCCGTGGTGGCGTCGCACGTTGCCGAACGGCGCCGAGGGCGAGCTCGAGCTGCACGCCGGCGCGATGTACCGCCGCGACGAGGAAGGAATCGCCGTGCCCGAACTGTTGCGGCCGCCTCCGCCCGGACCGTGGGACGACTGCTTCACGGAGCTCGAGATGCCGGTCGCGCTGCATTGGGGCGACACGGTCATGGTCACGATCGACACGGACTGTCCGGATCTCGTCGTGTTCGACGAACTCGACGAAGCGATCTGCATCGAGCCGCAGACAGGTCCACCCGACGCGCTCAACAACGACCCGTTCGTCGTCGAGCCGGATCGTCCGCTCCGGGCCACGACGAGCTGGCGATGGCAGTGATGGACGAAACGGGCGACGCCGTCGTCGCCGGGTTGTGGCGCTATCCGGTCAAGTCGCTACAAGGCGCGGCCGTCGACCGGATCGATCTGGGCGCGATCGGGGTCGAAGGCGACCGGCAATGGGGCATCGTCGACGTCGCGACCGGCAAGGTGCTGTCTGCGAAGCGATGGCCTGCCCTGCTCGAGGCGTCCGCGGCGCGTGAGAGCGGCGGCGTCACCGTCACCCTTCCGGACGGCGCGGCGTGGCGCTCAGGCGACCCCGCCACGGACCAGGCGTTGTCGGCCTGGCTCGACCGCGACGTGCGTCTCGACCACGCCGATGCGGCGGCAGGGACGCCGTACGAGCTCACGATGGATCCAGCCGACGACGACTCGGAGCCATGGGACTTCGCCACGCCGCCGGGTTCCTTCGCTGATCTCGCCGCGGTTCACCTGCTGACCACCGCCAGCCTCGCGGAGATCAGCGACCGCCATCCCGGCGGTCAGTGGGACGTGCACCGATTCCGGCCGACGGCCCTGGTCGACACCGCCTCGGGCACCGGTTTCGTGGAGGACGGCTGGATCGGCGCCCAGGTGCGCTTGGGTGATGCCGTCGTCGACGTCTTCATGGCTACGCCTCGTTGCGCGATGCCGGGCCGGGCCCAGCCGTCCCATGGCCTGGTCAGGGACCTTTCGATCGTCAGGACCGTACGGGACCGCCACAGCAACAACCTCGGGGTCTACGGCGCGGTGGCGGTCCCCGGCCCGGTGGCCGTGGGCGACCCGGTGAGGCGCACTTGACCGGACGGTCAACGGCCATGAAGGCTTGCCGCCCATGTACCCGGCGGAGGACCACCCCTTGCGCATCGCGTTCCTCGCCTACAGGGGCAAGCCGCACGTCGGTGGCCAGGGCGTCTACACCAGGCACCTGACCAAGGCGCTGGTCGATCTCGGCCACCACGTCGAAGTGCTCGGCGGCCAGCCCTTCCCACTGCTCGAGGAGCGCGTCCCGCTGATCGAGCTGCCGAGCCTGGACATCTACAACGACTACTTCCCGATGCGGATGCCGGGCATCTGGGAGCTGAAGCACTGGCCCGACTTCGTCGAAGTCACATCGTTTTCGACTGGGACGTTCCCGGAGCCGCTGGCCTTCTCGCTACGCGGCATGGGACCACCTGCGCAAGCGCAAGCGCGACTTCGACCTCATTCACGACAACCAGAGCCTGGGCTACGGGCTCCTGCCGATCCAGCGCGAGCTCCCGTTGCTGGGGACGATTCACCATCCCATCACGGTGGACCGACGGCTCGAGCTGTCACACGCGCGCACGAGGTATCAGCGCGTCACGCTCCGTCGCTGGTACGCGTTCACTCGTATGCAGACGCGGGTGGCGCGCCGGCTCGAGCGCATGATCACCGTGTCCGAGTCGAGCCGCCACGACATCGTGAAGGATCACGGAGTCGACGCCCGCCGCATGCACGTCGTCCCCGTCGGCGTCGACCCGGACCTGTTCCGCCCGATCCCGGGGATCAGACGCGTCCCGGGCCGGCTCGTCACCACCGCATCGGCCGACGTGACCATGAAGGGCCTGCGGTACCTGCTCGAGGCCGTCGCCAAGTTGCGCACCGAACGCGATGTCAGCTTGGTCGTGATCGGCAGGCCCAAGGAGGGCGGCCGGTCGGCCGAGACCATCGAGCGGCTCGGGCTCACGGACCTCGTCTCGTTCGTGACGGGCGTCAGCGACGAACGGATCTACGAGCTGTACTCCGAAGCCGAGCTGGCGATCGTTCCGTCGCTCTACGAGGGCTTCTCGCTCCCGGCCATCGAAGCGATGTCGTGCGGCGTCCCGCTCGTGTCGACCACCGGTGGCGCGCTCCCCGAAGTCGTCGGCGCCGACGGCGACACGGCGTTGCTCGTCGCACCCGGCGACAGCGAAGCGCTCGCCGCCAAGATCCGGATCGCACTTGACGAGCCCGAGTTGCGGACCGCCGTCGGTGCGCGAGGACGGCAACGGGTCATCGACAACTGGAGCTGGCGCCACACCGCCGAGCGCACGCTCGAGCAGTACCGGGCCCTGCTCGCTGGGACCCCCCCGCGACCGCTGCCCAGGAGCGAGGCGTACCGGGTGCGGAGCGACTTCTCGCAACTCCGGGGAGAAACGGGCGCTATAGCGCCCGTTTCCACCCAACATTCGACGTCGACGATGCCCAAGTGCTGACCGTCCGCTACGACTGGATAGGGCTCGAGGCCGGCGACCTCGTCCTCGACCTCGGGTGCGGCGCCGGACGTCATGCGTTCGAGGCGCTCCGCCGTGGCGCTCGTGTCGTGGCCTTCGACTACGACGCGGCCGAACTCAAGGACGTAAAGGCGATGGTGGGCGCGCTTGCGGACGCCGAGGCCGATTCTCTTCCAGCGTCCTCGTGGGGCGGGTGCACGAATGGCGACGCGACGCGACTGCCGTTTCCCGATGCGGTGTTCGACCGCGTCATCGCCGCCGAGGTGCTCGAACACATCCCCGCGGACGGGGCGGCTCTCGCGGAGCTCGCTCGGGTGTTGAAGCCGGGCGGCACGATGGCCGTCACGGTTCCCGCCTGGCTGGCCGAGCGCGTCTGCTGGGCCTTGTCCGACCAGTACCACGCCCCGTTCGTTCCCGGCGGCCACGTGCGGATCTACAGCGAGCCCGAGCTGCGTTCGAAGATGCGGGCGGCTGGTGTGCGTCCGGGCGGGGCACACCATGCGCACGCGCTGCACGTGCCGTACTGGTGGTTGAAGTGCGCCGTCGGCCCGACGAACGACGAGCACCCGTTGGTCCGCGCCTACCACGAGGTCCTTCTCTGGGACATCGCCGGCCGTCAGCCGATGGCGACGTTCACGAAGCTCGCCGACCGGCTCGCCAATCCCTTCCTGGGCAAGTCCCTCGTCGTCTACGCCCGCAAGCCGCAGAGAGCAGCAACGTGATGTACCTGCGTGATGTGACCGACGCCGTGACGTCCTCCGAGCTGGCGAGCACCGTGGAGTGCATCGCCGAATGGCAGCTGCCGTCCGGGATGATCCCGTGGTTCCCGGGTGGACACGCTGACCCGTGGAACCACGTCGAAGCAGCGATGGCGCTCGCGTTGGGCGGGCACCGAGACGCGGCGGACGCGGCGTACGCATGGCTCGTCCGTACGCAACGGCCGGACGGTGCGTGGCACCAGTACTACCTCGCCGACGCCGTCCAGCAGGACAAGCTCGACGCAAACGTATGCGCGTACGTCGCCACCGGCGTATGGCATCACTTCCTGTTGACGCGGGACCGGGGCTTCGTCGAAACGATGTGGCCCGTGGTCGAGCGGGCGGTCGACTTCGTGCTCGACCTGCAGCGGCCGCGAGGCGAGATCATCTGGGCCCGACATGCCGATGGCACCCCGTGGTCGTTCGCGCTGCTGACGGGTTCGTCGTCGATCTGCCTGTCGTTGCGGTGCGCGATCGCCCTCGCCGAGCACCTCGGCCACGAACGGCCCGACTGGGAGCTTTCCGCTGGCCGTTTGGCGAACGTGATCGCGGATCAACCCGAAGCGTTCGCGCCGAAGCACAGGTGGGCGATGGACTGGTACTACCCGGTGCTCACGGGTGTCGTCGGCGGTTCCGAGGGCCGAGCGCGACTGGCGGACCGCGCAGACACGTTCATCCTCGAGGGCAAGGGTGTGCGCTGCGTCAGCGACCGGCCGTGGATCACCGTGGCGGAGACATGCGAGTGCGCGCTCGCCCATCTCGGGGTCGGCGATCGCTCGACCGCCGAGGAGCTGTTCGGGTGGGCGCAGCAGTTCCGGCACGACGACGGTCGCTACTGGACGGGGACGGTGCTCCCCGACGAGTCGCGGTTCCCGGCGGGTGAGCGGTCGACGTACACCGCCGCGTCGGTGGTGCTGGCCGCCGACGCGATGGTCGGCGGTTCGCCGGCGTCGTCGCTGTTCGTCGATCACGACGCAGTGGTGCCGCCGGTGCTCGACACCAGCGAGTCAGCGCTCGACCGCGACTGACCTCAGCACTCGCAAGCTGCCGGTCGCGCTGACGTCCTCGAACTCCTTCGACTCGAGCGCGCGGCAGTAGATCTCGTACGGCGGGCGCCCACCATCCGCGGGATCGGGGAAGACGTCGTGGATCAGCAGGAGGCCGCCTTCCTTCACGTGCGGGCTCCACAGTTCGTAATCACGGTGGGCGGGCTCGGAGCCGTGGCCGCCGTCGATGAAGAGGAGTGCGAGCGGTGTGGTCCAGGCCTTCGCGAGCGTGGGCGAGTCGGCAACGACCGCGATCACGGTTCCTTCGAGCCCCGCGTCGTGAATCGTGCGGCGGAAGATCGGCAGCGTGTCCATCTTCCCGACTTCCGGATCGACGAGGTCGGGCTCGTGCCATTCCCATCCGGGCTGGTTCTCCTCGGACCCTCGATGATGGTCGACGGAGAAGAGCACGGTCTTCTGCTGGCGGGCGGCCGCGCCGAGGTAGACGGCGGACTTGCCGCAATAGCTCCCGATCTCGAGCATCGGACCGTCGATCGTGATGCCGGCCGCGGCGTCGTGGAGGGCGAGACCCTCGTCCCGGGGCATGAAGCCGCGGGCAGTCTCGGCGGCCCGGCGCAGTCGGTCGTCCACCTGCTGCCCTACCAGTTGTCGACGTGGACGATCGCGTCGAGGTCGCAGCGGGGCGCTGACTTGAAGTCCGTGCCTTTGGTGAAGGCCACGGGGAACAACGCGCCCTGGCTGACCGTGTCGTACGGGATGCCCAGCACGTCGGCCGCGTCCTTCTCGTACATGAGGTGGAGGCTCGTCCACGACGTCCCGAGTTGGCGGGCCCGGGCGGCGAGGCAGAAGCTCCAGGCCGCAGGGTGCAGCGACCCCCAGAAGCTCGCGCTGATCCAACCCGGCATGTTGTCGATCCGCCCTTCGAGGCAGGGGATGACGAGCACGGGCGCGTCGCCCATGTGCTCGGCGAGGTACTCGGCCGAACTGGCGACACGGGCCTGCGTCGCGTCGCGGACGGGATCGCCGGTCGAGATGCGGCCCGCGTAGTAGGGCATGTCGCGGTAGGCGTCGAACGCCTGCTGGTACATCCGGGCGATCGCCTTGCGCTTGTCCGGGTCGGTCACGATCATCCAGCGCCAACCCTGCTGGTTCGACCCCGTCGGCGCCTGTGTCGCCACCTCGATGGACTCCCGCACGAGCTCTACCGGGACCGGCCGATCGAAGTCGAGCCGCTTCCGCACCGCCCGCGTGGTCGTCAACAACTCGTCCGACGTCAGGTTCAATGTGGCGGGCATTCCCGCACCCTCGCACGAAATTGCGTGCGTTAGCTACATCGCACGTGGCTGGTGAACGCCAGAACGGAGGCGGCGGGCGGCGAAGACGTCCGCGACCATGCCGCCCGGATCCTCGATCAGCCGTCGCCAGGTGAACCGTAAGACGAGCCATCCGGCGGTCTCGAGTCGGTTGGCGCGTACCGGGTCCTCGTCGAACTGGAGCTCGTGGCCGCGACCGTCGAGCTCGATGGCGATCTTGAGGTCCGGATAGGCGAGATCGATCCGGTGGCGATGCCCCGCAATCACCACCTCGTACTCGTGGGTGAGCTCGGGGAGGCCCGCGTCCTCGAAGAGCCGCTCGACGAGGCGGGCGAACTGGTTGTGCGGCACCGAGCGCCCCCACCGCCGCTCGAGGACGCGACGGAACCGGGTGATCCCGTTGCGACCGCGGCGAGCGTGGAGGATGAGGCACTCCCACAGCTCCTCCCAGGATGCCAATGTGCGACGCCTCGTTTCGTCCAAGGCAGCAAGTGCGCGGAAGTCGTCGTCGACGGCCGCGCACACGTCGAGGACGGTGCGCGCTGGTCCTGTGACCGGTATGCCAAACCGTCGTGTCTCACCGCGTAACTCGAACGCAAGCGACTCGTGGTAGCGGACGCTTGGGCGATGACGTGGCCGAGCATGGCGTGGCACGGTCACGTCGACGACGCCACCAGGTCCGTAGCCGTCGAGTCCCCACAGATGTGCCGCTGTCAGGTGCGACGCAACCGAACCATCCATTGTGAGACACGCAGCCATCACGCGCGACTCCCATGTCAAAGGCACACCAGCAAGTCGATACACGCACGGGTGAACGCGCTCCCACTGGCGAATCCGAAGTCGATGGTCGATTGCCCCCTTGCTGCCGCCGCCACGCGTCATTTGCGCTCGATTGAACACGCCGTGCTGGGACCGCGCCAACTGCGCCGCGACCCCGTCGATGTCGCGCATGTTCCTCTCCCCCTGCTGTTTTCGGCGTGCAGCAGCCACATCCCGTGTGGCTAATGAACGCCGAAACGGAAATTGGTCAGGGGGAAGAGTCCGGGGACCTTACAACGCGTTCGCTTTGGCGATACCGGCGAACCACCGCGCGCTCCGCTTCGGCGTCCGCGAGAACGTCGCACGGTCGACGGACACGAGCCCGAACCGGGGGCCGTAGCCGAAGGCCCATTCGAAGTTGTCGAGGAGGCTCCAGTACGTGTAGCCGCGCACGTCGATACCGTCAGCGATCGCCCGCTGCACCCCTTCGAGCGCCTGGCGCACGTAGTCGATTCGCTGCTCGTCGTCGTCGGTCCCGATCCCGTTCTCGGTCACGAGCAACGGCACCTCTCCCTTCGTCACCTCCCACGCCCGCCGCAACGTCGCCTCCAATGACCGGGGGTAGAACTCGTAACCCATCGGCAACTCGGTCATCCCCTCCTCGTTGCCGATGCCGCCGTCGGGACCGACCCGCGTCCGTGAGTACGTCTGCACGCCGATGAAGTCGTCGCCGGCGGTGGCCTCGAGGAACTCGTCCTCCATGCGGCGACGGATCTGATCGCGCTTCGACTCGCCGCCGTCGACGGCCTGGTAGTCCGACATGGACAGCGTCAGTCCGACCGGGACGTCCGGCGCCACCGAACGAATGGCTCCCACTGCTTTTTGGTGTGCGTCGACGAACACGCGGTTGACGTCGCGTCGGAGTTCGACGTCACGCAGACCCGGCGGGAAGACGCCCGCAAGATATCCCATGGTCGCGACGACGTTCGGCTCGTTGATCGTGCACGCGCGCCGCAACGATCCGGCCAGACGTCCAGCGGCGAACTCGCAGTAACGGGCAAACGCATCCGCCGTCGACGGCTGCGCCCACCCTCCCTTGGCCGCGAGCCAGCGCGGCGTCGTGAAGTGATGGAACGTCACCACGGGATCGATGCCGGCCGAGAGCAGCGCGTCGCACTCCCGCCGGTAGTGATCGACCGCCGCGATCGACCACTCTCCCTCCTCCGGCTCGACACGGCTCCACTCGATCGAGAACCGGTAGTTGTCGATCCCGAGGTCGGCGCACAGTGCGACGTCCTCGGCCCACCGGTTCCACGAGTCGCAGCCGTCGCCGCTCGGCTCCACGCATCCCGACCCGGGCGTGTGCTCCCACTGCCACCAGTCGTTGTTCCAGTTGCCACCCTCGATCTGGTGCGCCGCGGTGGCCGTGCCCCAACGAAAGCCTTCAGGAAATGGTCTCGACATGGGTCGTGACCTTAGGAGACCGGCGGCTCGACCAGACTGGGCGGATGCCCCAAGCCGAGGTCGACGAGCTCGTCACGCTCCTCGACCTCGAGCCGATCGAAGTCAACATCTTCCGTGGCGTGAGCCCCGACGAGGATCGCCAGCGCGTCTTCGGCGGCCAGGTCGCCGGTCAGGCCCTGGTGGCCGCCGCTCGCACCGTCGAGCTCGAACACGGCTCCGTGAACTCGATGCATGCGTACTTCCTCCGCCCGGGCGATCCAAGGATCCCGATCCTCTACGACGTCGACCGCATCCGCGACGGCAAATCGTTCACCACCCGCCGCGTGGTCGCGATCCAGCACGGCCGCGCCATCTTCAACATGTCGGCGTCGTTCCATCGTCACGAGGCCGGCCTCAATCACCAGTTCCCCATGCCGGACGTGCCGCGACCCGACGACCTGCCCACCTTCCGCGAGCGTTGGGAGCAGTGGAAGGACGATTTCGGCCCCTGGTTCGACCGGCCTCGCCCGATCGACACGCGCCACGTCGACTGGTCGCCGCCGGACCGGAAGGAGCCGCTGCCGCCCTATCAGCGGGTGTGGTTGCGCGCCGACGGCGCCCTGCCGGACGATCCGCTCCTGCACACGTGCGTGCTGACCTATGCGTCCGACATGACCCTGCTCGACACCACGCTGCTGCCGCACGGCGGACGGGTGGCCGACCAGCAACTGATGATGGCGAGCCTCGACCACGCCATGTGGTTCCACCGGCCGTTCCGCGCCGACGAGTGGATGCTCTACGTACAGGACACGCCCTCGACGTCCGACGCGCGCGGCCTCGCCCGCGGCCTCATCTACGCCGAGGACGGCGACCTCGTCGCCTCGGTGACGCAGGAAGGTCTCATCCGAGTCGTTCCGTGAGCACGTCATGACCAAACGGGCATGGGTAGGACTACTGCTGGTCCTCGTCCTGCTCGTCGTTCTCTTCGTGGTGATCCGGCTGAAGAAGAACGACGACACGCTGCCGATCAGCGCGCCGATCCCGCCCTCCTCGGTTCCGGCGACGAGCAGCGACCTCGCGCAACTGCAACTCAGCCTCGCGCCGGTGGCGAGCGTGGCGAATCCGACCGCGTTCGCGATTCGCAGTGACGACACGAGCCTGTACGTCACCGAGCAGGAAGGCCGGATCCGTCGCATACGCAGGAACGGGGACGGCTTCTCGCTCGACGACGAACCGGTGCTCGACATCACCGACGACGTCACGGCCGCCGGTGAGCAAGGGCTACTCGGACTTGCGTTCGCGTCGGATGGGCGCACGTTGTACGTCGCGTTCACGAACCGCAACGAGGACCAGCAGCTCGACGAGATCGCCTTCGACGGCGATCACGCCGACGTGACGAAACGACGCATGCTGCTGACCATCCCCGATTTCGCGCCGAACCACAACGGCGGCGGACTCGTCGTCGGGCCCGACGGCTTCTTGTACTGGGGGATGGGCGACGGCGGCGGCGCCGGCGATCCCCGTGGCTCGGGCCAGAGCCCGAATGACCTGCTCGGTGACATCGTCCGCATCGATCCGGCGCACGCGGGCACGAATGGCCGGCCCTATGCGATCCCACCCGACAATCCCTTTGCCGACGGCGTCAATGGCGCGCCCGAGGTCTGGCAGTACGGGCTGCGGAATCCGTGGCGGTTCTCCTTCGACCGGTCCACGCGCGACCTGTGGATCGCCGACGTGGGACAGCGCGCGATCGAAGAGGTCGACTTCATCCCCGCCCGCACCCGTGCCGGACTCAACTTCGGGTGGAGCGACGTCGAGGGAACGCATCCGTTCCGCAAGGCGGAAGCGCCTCCGGGCGCCGTGGCTCCGATCTACGAGTACGACCACTCCGGCGGGCGCTGCTCGATCACCGGCGGCTACGTCTATCGGGGCAACGACATCCCCGCGTTGCAAGGCGCGTACCTGTTCGCCGACTATTGCGACGGAATGATCCATGGCCTGGTCCGTGCCGACAACGGCTCGGTGACAGTCACCGACCTGCGCCTCGCGGCCGGTGGGCTCTCGTCGTTCGGCGAGGATGCCGACGGCGAGGTCTACGTACTCAGCGCTCAGAACGGAGTCCAACGGATCGAGGCCGTCGGTACGGCACAACCGCCGGCGTCATCGCAGGAGTAGCGTCCGGGCCGTGAAAGTGGGCGATCACGTCGAAGACTTCGAACTGCCGGACGAGACTGGCACCAAGCGCAGCCTCGAGGAACTGCTCGCCAACGGACCGGTGGTGTTGTTCTTCTATCCGGCGGCCATGACATACGGCTGCACGAAGGAGAGCTGCCACTTCCGAGACCTGAAGGCGGACTTCGAGGAGGTCGGCGCGCAGCGGGTCGGGATCAGCGCCGACAGCGTCGACAAGCAGCACCAGTTCTCGGAGAAGCACGGGTTCGACTACCCGCTGCTCTCCGACCCCGACAAGACGGTGGCCACGAGGTTCGGTGTCAAGCGCGGCTTCGGACCGAACAAGCGCACCACGTTCGTGATCGACACCGACCAGACGATCCTGGCCGTGATCGCGAGCGAGATCAGCATGGCCAAGCACGCCGACAAGGCGCTCGAAGTCCTGCGAGGCCGCGCGAACGCCAACGAGGGCCCGTAGTCGGACGAAGCGGTTAAGAACTCGACGAACGGGTTACACGGGAGGAGTGAACTCGTGGACCGTGGACCTCGCCGTTCGGGACTGCCCCGTCGAGCCCTTGGACCAGGCGGCGCGCGCCGTGCTCCGCTCCTCCCATCCCACTGTCGCGGGATTCGACGGCGACGCGATCGTGTCCATGACGGTGTTGGCCGCTGACTCGAAGTCCGCGTTGCTCATCAGCGGCAAGCGAATCGCCAAGCTGCTCGAACACCTTGCACCCACCGCCAGGGTGACCATCCCCGCTCACGAGCTCGACCAGTGGGCTTCCGGAGCCTGAGACTGCAACGATGACCGCCGATGAAGATCGGCGGTTCCACCATCCTCGTCACCGGAGCGTCCTCGGGCATCGGTGAAGCGCTGGCTCCGATGCTCGTCGCGCGCGGCGCAATAGTCGGCATCGCCGCCCGCCGGCGCGACCGGCTCGAGGCGACACTTCGTCGTTGTCGAGAGCACGCCCCGGAGTCACGGATGTGGACGGTCGACCTCTCGGACCTCGATGCGGCGACGAAGCTCGTGGAAGACGCGTGGAACGCCTTCGGCGCGCTGGACTGTCTCATCAACAACGCGGCGATCGGAAAGCGCAAGCGGTTGACCGACCACTCCGCTCATGACCTCGACACGGTGATGCGGACCAACTTCCTGTCGCCGATCCGCATGAACCTCGCCGTTCTTCCGAGGATGCTCGAACGAGGCTCCGGGACGATTGTCAACGTCGCAAGCGGAGGGGGTCGATTCGGCATCGCGCACGAGTCCGCCTACTGCGCGTCGAAGTTCGCCATGTCGGGATGGACGGAAGTGGCAGCCATGGACCTCGCTGACACGCCGATCGAGGTGAAGCTCATCCAGCCCGGAGCGATCGACACAGAGATCTGGATCCAGCAGCCCGGCGAGCTCGCCGGTCTCCCGGGAGCGCAGTTCGTGTCAGCGGAGGTCTGCGCCGCGGGAATCGTGGACGCGCTCGAATCCGACGGGTTCGAGTTCTACGTGCCCGCCGACTTGAAGGACCACGTCGACTTCAAGAACAGCGATGTACCGGCCTGGATCGACCTCATGGCCGGCTTGGGGCGCGAGCCGGCGGGCTGACACCGGAACGCGGTGAAAATAGGATCACGGCGTTCGTGTCCGAGTGTGAAGGAGGCCACCGTGCCAAGGCGAGACTCAGCTCCGATCGGTGCCCCGTGCTGGATCGAACTGTTCACGTCCGACACCGACAAGGGCCGCGCGTTCTACGGCGAGCTGTTCGGCTGGACGTCTGAGGAGACCGGCGAGGAGTACGGCGGCTACATCAACCTCTTCAAGGACGGCACTCCTGTCGGCGGTTGCATGCACAACGACGGCTCGACCGGTGTGCCGAACCTGTGGTCGGTCTACCTTGCCACCGACGACGCGCAGAAGGTCGCCGAGACGGCGCCCGCCCACGGCGGCGAGGTCGTCGTGCCCGCCATGCAGGTTGCAGACCTCGGCAGCATGGTGGTCGTCACCGACGCCGGTGGTGCGTCGATCGGCGGCTGGCAGCCAGGGCTCATCAAAGGCTTCGGCATCCTCGACGAGCCGGGCGCGCCGAGCTGGTTCGAGCTGCACACCCGCGACTTCGACGTGTCCGTGCGGTTCTACGAGGACGTGTTCAGATGGGACGCCCATGCCGTGGCCGACACGCCCGAGTTCAGGTACACGACCCTCGGCGAGGGCGACGACGCGCTCGCCGGGATCATGGACGCGACGAGCTTCCTGCCCGAGACCATGACGGCGAGCTGGTCGATCTACTTCGGCGTGTCGAACGTCGATGCGACGCTGGCAAAGGTCGCCGACCTCGGCGGGTCGACCGTCATGCCCGCGGAGGACACGCCATACGGCCGGCTCGCCACCTGCACGGATTCAACCGATGCCCTCTTCAAGCTGCGGTCCACATCGGGCTGACGTGTCACTCACCGAGAGCGCGCCGCGCAACTGGTGACAGGCGGCCGCGTCCCGTGCACAGTTCGCCGGACCGGACGTACTGCACGGCGACTTCCGTGCCCGGCGGTACGAGCCCGTTCACGGCCCACACGTCGCTCCGGCGGAACACGCTGACCCCGGCGAGCTGCACGAGAAGGTCACCGGGCTTCAACCCAGCGTCGGCGGCGAACGTGCTCGTTCCAACCCGATGGACGCGCAAGCCGGCGTCGAAGGTCGAGGCGGTCCACAGTCGTTTGTCCTGCGACGCTAGAACCCGCCCTCGAGGTCAATGGCCTCTTCGTCGGCGTACGCCGCGGCAGCACCGAGGAAACGGTACGCCCATTCCTGTGCGAGCTGCCGGTTCTCGCAGAAGACGATCGGGACGTTCGGATAGCGCACCTGAGCAGCGGCGAGCATCTCCGCGACCATCGACGGCGCGACGTAACTGAGGCGGAAGACGTCGGCCCACCGATCCTCGACCACGATCGCCGCTCGGCGCGCGGTTGCGAGTTCGGCGAGGGTGACGAGCAAGCTGCCGTCTACGACGTTGCCGGCGAGCTCGGCGAGCTTCTTGCGCTCGACCACACCGACGACGAGCCCGTCGACCTCGACGGCGTAGTCACCGACGAGCAGCGCCCGCTGGGTCAGCGCCGCCTGCTGGCGATCGAACTTCCACGCGTACCTCTCGCGTGTGTCGACAGCGATCTCGAGCACGCCGGCGGCGCTGCGGCGAGTCGGGAGGCGCATGCCTGGACGGGTCTTGCGGGTGGTCTTCGCCGTCTGCCAGAAGATGCCTTCCCGCCCGCCTTTGAGCGTCGTCACGACGAACTGCGAGCGGTTCTCACGATGCCGATCGAGCACGAGGTCGATGGCGACGCCTCGCCGGACACACGACCGCACCGGGATCTCTTCGACGATGTCCGGGTCGTCGGGCCACTCACCCCGGTGGCAGTACACCTTTGCCGTCCGCGGCCAGGTATCCCTCGCCTTGAGCACCAGTGGCTTCGGCCCGACCGGTACCCAGAGCACGTACTGCAAGGTCGATTCGGTGTCGGGGTTGCGAGCGACACGGAACGTTCCGCTCATGGCAGTGTCGGTACAACGCGTGGGCGGACGACCGTGCCGCCATCGGTGAGGACGCGTTCATGGAGAGCGACTCTCGCCTCGCTCGCACGACCAACGGGCACGACATCAGATTGTCAGATCTTTCGAGGTTCCGGCGTTGAACGCCCAGCCCTACTAGAGCGAACCAGCAACCACTCGTCGGCTGTCCCACCCGAGTTCCAGATCAGGACATGGCTGAACGTGCCGCGTCGATGGCACGCGTTAGGAGGTGGCAGGCGAGTTCGACGGTGGCTGCGCTCGAGAGACGGCGCCCTTCGTCAGCCGTTGCGTCGAACCGGGGCCCGAGGATCGTGCGGAGATCGGCGAGCATTGGCTCGATGCGGGCGTCGATGAACTGGGCCCGCATGAGGGGTCGGTCGGTGCACGCGCTGTTCAGCCGCACGAGGTCGGCCGCCGTGGCGGAACCAAGCATCGCCAGAAGCGCTGGCAGACATGACTGGACGACGTTGCGAACGCGGACTTCATCGCCGGCCCGGTAGTACGCGATCACGGCGTCACGCGACAGGATGAGTTCGTCCGCCGGGTTCGGTCGGTCCGCGGCGAGCAGCGCGAGCCACACCGCGACGACACCCCTGATCCAGTCGGCTCCAACGGACTCGGCCGCCTCGGCGGCCCGTAGTCCGTCGGTCCGAGATCGCTGCGGATCGATATCGATCGAAGTCATCGAGCGGGCCACGTACGCCATTCCGGTGATGCTCGGACATCCGACGAGCTCTGCGACCTGGAGCGCCTCCTCGGCCTGCACCCGAGCCCGATCGAGGTGGCCGACCATGTACTCGTGCGCCGCGTTGTCGGCGAGGACGTATGCCAGCCGGTAGCGGTCGGCCGCTGCCCTGGCCCGCACGACCTCGGCGCGCGAGTGCTCGAGCCCTTCCTCGTTGCGGGCCTGGAAGAACTGCGCGTGCGCGAGCACGTCGTGAAGCCAGCCGCAGCTTGTCCCGACCTCGGCCTCAGCCGCGAGGCCCTGGCGCGCGAGCTCCGAGGCAACGTCGAAGTCACCGGCGATGCACCGGCCCCAGCCGGCCGTAGCGAACAGCACTGGCGCGTGCGGGTGGCGAGCCGCGCCAGACATGTCGAGCAGCGCCCGCGCCCAGTCGCCGATCTCGAAGCGCTGTCGCCAGATCGCATAGTCGTGCAGTGCGCTCACCAAGCGGGCGCCGTCGTCGAGCCGACCGGTCTCGCGAGCCGTGGCCACGGCGACGCGGAGGTTCTGCAGATCGGCGTTGAGGACGGACACCCACTCGGGCTCGTCAGGGCCCCGGATCCCACGAGCCGACGCCTCCGCGAGGTCGCGGAAGTAGCGGAGGTGGCGGCCCGCGAGTCGACGGCGCTCGGCCTCGTCGAGCGCCTCCATGGCGTGCTGGCGGAGCGGCTCGAGCACGCGGTAGCGAGTGGTCCCGTCCTCCTCCTCGACCTGCACCATGGAGCGGTCGACGAGCCGCCAGAGCAGCTCGGCGACGTCGCGCTGATCGAGGCCCTCGCCAGCGCAGACCGCCTCTGCGGCCGAGAGCGAGAACCCGCCGTAGAAGACCGCGAGCCGTGCATACGCCGTCCGTTCCGACTCGCTGAGCAGCTGGTACGACCAATCGATGGTCCGCTCGAGCGTGTGATGCCGTGCCGGGGCGTCGCGCCGGGGCGAGCCGAGCGGGCCCGTCCCCGACGTGAGCCGTTCGAGCAGCTCGGCCGGGCTGAACATCCGCAGCTGCCCGCCTGCGAGCTCGATCGCTAGCGGGATGCCGCCAAGCACCCGGCACAGCGCGGCGATCGCCGCAGCGGTGCCAGCGTGGACCTCGAGCGATCGGCCTGCTTCGGCCGCTCGAGCACACAGGAGCTGTGTCGCTGAGGCGCCGGCGATCTCGTCGAGAGTCGCACGCTCGTCGGGTACGTCGAGCGGGCGGACTTCGAATCGATGCTCGCCGCCGAGCGACAACGCCTCGCGCGAGGTCGTCATGACGTTGACATTGGGGCAGCCGTGCAGGATCGCGGCGATCGCGTCGCTAGCGGCGTCGATGACGTGTTCACAGTTGTCGACCAGCAGAAGCGCGCGTTGGTCGCGGTAGGTCGCCACGATCGACTCGACGATCGAGTTGCCGCGCCGGGGCCGCACGTCCATCGCGGACGCGAACGCCGCGGCGACGGCATCCGGGGCATCAAGGGCAGCGAGCTCCACGAACCATGCGCCGTCCGGGAACTGCGCTGCGACCTGGTTCGCCACGGCTTCGGCCAGGCTCGTCTTCCCGATGCCACCGGGCCCGATCACGGTGACGAGCCGGTGTTCCGCGATCAGCTTCACGAGGAGCTGCTGGGCAGAGGCCCGGCCAATGAGCCCAACGACGGGTGCCGGGATCGAGATGCCGGTCGCGGATCGGTCACTCGCGAACGACACAAGGTCGTCGTAGCGCAGGTCGTAGAGGCGGGTTCCTCTGCTCAACCCGCGGCAGGCGGTGCTCGCCGAGGTCGATGAGTACCGGTGCGTCGTCACCGTCGCCGATGGCACTCACCGTCGCGGCAGACAAGAGCACCTGCGACGCGGCGCCAGCGCGGCATGACCCGCGCAGCGGTGTTGACCGCCGGTCCGAAGAACTCACCGTCGCGCTCGTGGGCGTCGCCGGTGTGAACCCCGACGCGCACGGCGATCGGCGTGGAAGCGGGCCAGGTCTCCGCCGCCAAGCCCCGCTGCAGCACCGCAGCGGCTTCGATCGCATGGAGCGGGTCGTGGAAGACCGCCGCGAAGCCGTCGCCGCCAGTGGCGAAGACTGCTCCTTCGTTCTTCGAGATGGCCGCCTGCACGATGACGTCGTGGCGTTCGAGCGATGGCTGCATGTCCGCCTGGTGTCGATCCCACAGCTCGGTCGACGACACGATGTCAGTGAACATGAAGGTGTGAACCCCGACCGGGTGGGACTCGACGGGCTCGCGATCAGCGAGGTACGTCGGCGCGAGCATTGCGAGTTCCCGCCGGTTGGCTGCGTCGAGCTTGCGCAGCAAGGACGAGACCTGGCTCTCGACGGTCCGAACCGACACGTAGTGACGGGCGGCGATCTCCGCGTTCGTGAGGTGATCGCCGATTCCAGCGAGGACCTCGAGCTCTCGCCGGCTGATCCCGCGTCGCCGCCAGGCGGTCCCGTCATCGAGCGTGCTCGGAGGCACGGTGGTCATCCTCGCGCCGTGGGCGGGTCGTAGTTGGTGCTCAAGGCCGTCGCGCCGACGCAACGACCGCGGGGTTCGGTACCTGTGCGCGCCCGAACCCGTCAGCGCGTCGCCGCACCTCCTCATCGAGGGCATCACGGATCAGCCGGCGAGCGACCATCGACTGGCACGAGAGATCGAAGTACCCGTCGAACGCGTCGAACACATCTCCGCCATCGGTCAGCGCCCAGCAGATCTCGATCACGCGAGCAGCCGGCTGTGCAAACCCCGCCGAGTCGAGCAGCGCTTCGTAGTCCGCGAGCCGGTCCCCGATGGCGGGAGCTTGGAGCGCGGGCGCATCGCTCAGATCCGCGTGACGAGAGAGGATCTCGAACACGAGACCGAACAGCTCGAGGCGCGAGGCTGGTGCCCATACGGCGAATGCCACCCTCCCGCCCGGCCGCAGCACTCGTCGGACCTCGGCGAGAGCGAGCTCCGGCTGCGGAATGTGGTGCAGACAGAACGCGAGCGTGGCGGCGTCGAACATCGCGTCGTCAAACGGGAGGTCGTGGACATCTCCGACGCGCACGTCGGTCTCGGGATGACGGCGGCGCGCTTCGTCGACCATCGCCTCGGAGAGGTCGACGGCCGCCACCGTTGCGCCACGGCTCTTCGCAGGGCCGATGAGCGTGCCCGGGCCCGTGCCGATGTCGAGCAGGTTCGTGCCGATGCCGACGCCGGCGCCGTCGAGAAGCGCGTCAGCAGCCTCTCGGGTGAGCGTCTCGAACGTGCCCGAGTAGGTCGGCGCCATGCGCCCCCACACGACTCGGTTGTGCTCCTTCAGCGCGGCGGTCGTCTCGATCGGTGTCGGTGTCATGGGACGATGATGACGACGGCGCGGGAGACGAGCATCCGTGGTGGCTACGGAACAGCGCGTTCGGTGTACCTGGATCTGTCTGGCCGGTTGTCTCAGCGCTGCGTGGTCAGCACCCCGTCGATGCCTGCAACGCTCTGCAGGCCTCAACCATGCGACGCGCCGGCAGAGTGGCCACTTTCCTTCGGAACCGCTCCCTTGGGATCGTGTGGACGTTGTCGAAGTTGACGACGCCGTCGGTCGGCAACCCGTCCGCAGGGGTCAGGGCGGACACCAGACCACGACGAGTGCGAGTGAGTGCCGCCACGACGACTGACCCGATGCGGTCCGCCACGGGGTCGCGGGTGAGCACGAGCACCGGCCGATCGCCGCCTGGGGCGGATGCGAACCAGATCTCACCCCGCTGCATCGGCCCAGTCCGACCAGTCTTCGGCAGGACCCCAATCGGCAATGTCCGCCAGCGCACGCTCGCCGTCGTCGAGTGGCTGCCCGTTAGCCGAGCGTGTATCTCCAGACGTTCGTGTCCCGCTCGGCGAACCCGAGCTTGCGATACATGTGGTTCGCCGCCTCTCGCTTCGGCCTCGAGGTGAGATCCACGGTCTTGCACCCGGCGTCGCCGGCGTGGTCGAGCATGGCTCGTGTGAGCGCAGAGCCGATGCCTCGACCATTGAACGACTCGTCCACGATCACATCCTCGATCCAGGCACGCCGCGCGGTGGGAATCGGGAAGATCACGAGCGTCGCCACTCCCACGATGCGATCGTCGGCGTCACGCGCCACGAACTGCGTGATCGCGTCCGAGCTGAGCATCGTCCGCACGAAGTCGACCGCCGGAGGCGGATTGGACTTCGACAGTTGCGGCACGAGGTACTTGAACGCAGCCGCGAGCTCCTCGGCCTGACCCTCGAAGATCTCGACCCTCATACCTCGTCGGGAACCGGCTCGGGAGGCGGAGGACCCACGTAGCGCGCCGACGGCCGGATGATGCGGTTGTCGGCGGCCTGCTCGAGGAGGTTCGCGGCCCATCCGATCACGCGCGACGACGCGAACGTGGGTGTGAAGAGCGGACGCGGCAGCGCGCAGTCCATCACGACGCCGGCGTAGAACTCGACGTTCGCGTACAGGTCGCGGCCGGGTTTGAGCTCGGCGAGTACCTCGACCACCGTTTGCTCGACCTGTTCCGCGAACTCGACTTTCGGCGCTTGGATCCGTTCCGCCACGCCGCGCAGGAAGGTCGAGCGCGGGTCGTCCGTCTTGTAGACACGATGACCGAAGCCCATGATCCGCTGCCCACGCTGCACCAAGTCGACAAGGTACGGACGAGCGTTCTCCGGTGTCCCGATGGCGTCGAGCAGGTCGAGCGCGCGCGAGGGCGCGCCACCGTGGAGCGGACCCGACAGCGCACCGATGCCACCGACCACGGCGGCGCCGACATCCGCGCCGGTCGACACGATCACGCGTGCCGTGAAGGTCGACGCATTGAAGCCGTGATCGATCGTCGTGATCTGGTACTGCTCGACCGCACGCGCGATGTCAGCATCTGCCTCCTCGCCATTGAGCATCCACAGATAGTTGGCGCCGTAGCCGAGGTCGTCGCGGGGCTCGATCGGCTCGAGACCTTCCTTGTGCCGGTGCAACGCCATGATCACCGTCGGCGTGACAGCACAGAGCTGCAGCGCGTTCGCTCGGCGCTCTTCAGCAGAGATGTCGAGCGTGGGCTTGAATCCTTCGGCCGCACTCATCAACGAGAGTGCAGTACGCAAGCCTTCCATCACCGATGACGACGCCTGCGCGATCGCAGGAAGCACGGGGCGGATCGATTCGGGGATGCGACGCAGCGGCGCAATCTCGCGGCGGAACGCCTGACGCTCGTCTCTCGTCGGCAACCGACCGTCGAACAGCAACAGCCACACATCCTCGAGTGGCCGCTTGTCCGCGAGTTCGACCGCGTTGTACTGGCGGTAGTGATAGAAGCCCTGCAGACCCCGGACGTCACCGACCGACGTCTCCGCGACGATGACGCCTTCGAGACCTGGTGGCGCCTCGATGGTCGACGGGTGAACGACCGGCTGGATCTGCGCCACCTTCATCAAGTCGCGCATCGACACGACGCCGACGAGCCGATCCCCTTCGACCACCGGGATGTGGCGGTAACCGTGCGATGCCAGTGACGCGAATGCTTCCTGCACGTTGACCTCCGGACCGATGCGATCCGGGTCCTCGGTCATCCATTCGCTGACCTTGGTGCCGCTGGCATCGGCACCCGATGCCCGCGAAGCGCACGAGATCACGCTCGGTCAGGATGCCGATCGGACGTTCACCGTCGACGACGATGACCGAGCCGACGCCACGGTCGCGCATGCGGCTCGACGCGTTCGCCAGCGTCTCGGACGGAACGGCCGTGATCGGTGGTGCGCTCATGACCTCGGCCACAGTGCGGGTGGGTGTGCCCTCGGCCATGCTGCCTCCTGGTCGCTCTATGCGGGACGCGTTCTTGCAGTCGTCGTGAGCCTACGCAGGAAACCGTGAAAGCCATCGTTCATCCGATCGTGATCGTTTGGACATGGCCGCGTCGAACGCGTGACACACGCATTTCGTACCGTTCGACGCATGACACCGGTCATTGCCTGGATCCGGGGACTCGGCAACACCGGGGCTGTGGCCAACGCGCGCGTCCTCGCCGATCAGCGCGCTGCGGAAGCGTGGGCCGTCGAAGTGATGGCGCGACGGCTCGACGATTCAATACCGGTCAGCGATCGGCCGGCATCCGCCGCGTGAGCACGGTGCCCCCGAGCCGGCGGAACTCCTCCGCTACACGCAGCAGAAGCTCGGCCGTTCGCTGATCCGGCTCGTCACGGCTGGAAGGCGGCGTAGTAGTTCTCACCTCCACCGATGGCCTTCACGTCGTCGAGCCAGTTGCCTACATACGCCTCGGTCGGTCCCTGCATCAGGTCGCTCGCCTCGCCCTCGGGCGTGGTGGCGATGCTCCATGCCTGACGCTTGTACGTCCAGTTGTTCGGGTCGAGCCGGTGCGCCTCGCGCCACCACCGCACGGCGCCGGCCTGGTCTCCGTTCGCGTAGCAATGGCGACCGAGCTCGAAGCAGGCGGCCGCTTCGGCCTCGTCGCGCCCGCGGGTTGCGATCGCGCCACCACTTCGTCGGGCGACAAGGCATAGCGGCTCTCGCTTCCCTTGTCGATCCAGTCGACCAGCGCGGCGCGGTACGCGGCGCTGTCGTCGCGGATGTGCGTGACCTCCACGAGCATGTCGTGGAGGCGTTCGGGCAAGTCCTCGGGAACCTCCATGTCGCGCAACGGGCTGGCCTCGACACTCGCAGGCTCGGCGGGACGGACGATCATCCCCTCCTCGTCGATCCACACCGCCATGGGAACGTTGGTGATGCCGAACAGCTCGTCGGAGACGTGATGCGCGTCGATGAGCGAGGGATGGTCCGGGTTCGCCGCTTCGATCCACTGCCGCGCCGCGTCCGCGCCGCCCGCGTCCAGTCCGACGGTCACGACCTCGAAGCCGTTGTCGCGCTGCTCGTCCCTGAACGCCTGCCACCCGGGCAGGCTCGCACGGCATCCTCACCACGACGCCCACGCGACGAGCAAGACCTTCTTGCCGTGGAGCGAGGACAATTTGAAGACGTTGCCGTCGAGGTCGGGCAGCTCCAGCTCGGGAGCCTCTGCGCTCGTGAGCGCTCGGCCGGAGACAGTCGCGGGTCCGAGCGACCACACCTGCCGCTCCTCGTCGCGTACGAGGGGCGCGCCGAGTCGCTCGGCAACGACGTCGAGCCGGATGCGTCCGCCGTCGACGCGGGCCTCGGGCGGCAAGGGCACGCACACGTCGCCCAGACATGCGCCCTGGGGCTTGACCGCCCAGCCGGTCGCTTGCTCGAACGCGGAGGCTTCTGCTTCGAGAGACGTCGTCAGCACGTTCGAATCGTAGGCTGGTGCCATGGATGACGCTTCCGCACCCGTCGACAAGTCCGACGAGGAATGGCGTGAGGACCTGACCCCCGAGCAGTACGACGTCCTCCGCCGCAAGGGCACAGAGGCGCCCTTCTCCGGGAAGTACGTGTACAACCACGACGACGGCATGTACCGGTGCGCCGCGTGCGGTGCCGAGCTGTTCTCGTCCGACACGAAATTCGAGTCGGGTACGGGGTGGCCGAGCTTCACCTCGCCCGCCGTCGCCGACCACATCAAGACCGAGGACGATCGCTCGCTCGGCATGCACCGCATCGAGGTCATGTGCGCCCGCTGTGGCGGCCACCTGGGCCACGTCTTCCCCGACGGCCCGGGGCCGACGGGCTTGCGCTACTGCCTCAACTCCGTCTCCTTGGAGTTCGAGCCGGCGGCCGGTGCGGGTTCGGAGCCGGCGACCGGGCGATAGCGTCCTTGTGATGCCCCACGTCGTGCGCACAGGACAGCCGCACCTGCGCCACCCGGTCCTGGTGGCCGGCTTCGAAGGATGGAACGACGCCGGCGAGGCCGCATCGTTCGCCGCCCGCTTCCTGTCCGAGCGGTGGGATGCAGAGGTCTTCGCCGAACTGGATCCCGAGGACTTCGTCGACTTCACCGCGACCCGTCCAGAGGTTCGTCTCGACGAGGGCATGCAGCGAGAGATCGTGTGGCCGGCCACGACGATGTCGGCGGCCGCCGTTCCTGGGGGCGAGCGTGATGTCATCTTCCTGATCGGGACCGAGCCGCAGTTGCGGTGGAGGACCTTCTGCGAGGAGGTCGTCGCCATTGGCGCCGAGCACGACGTACGGCTGGTCGTCACGCTCGGCGCGCTGCTCGCGGAAGTGCCGCACAGCCGGCCGGTGAACGTCGTGGGCACGACGCAGGACCCGGATCTCGTGCGCTCACTCGGGTTGCAACGGTCTTCGTACGAGGGCCCGACCGGGATCGTCGGCGTGCTGCACGACGCTTTCCGGCGCACGGGGATCCCGTCTGTGTCGCTGTGGGCGACCGTGCCGACGTACGTACCGAGCGCACCGTCCCCGAAGGCGGCTCTCGCGCTGATCGAGCGGCTCTCGACGCTGCTGCGGGCGCCGGTGGCCACCACCGACCTGGAGATCGCGTCGGCCGCGTACGAGCGTCAGATCGACGAGCTCGTCGCCGAGGACGACGACACTGCCGCATACGTCGCGCGTCTGGAAGAGAACGCCGACGAGCAGGCGGCACACACCGCGCTCTCCGAGAGCGTCGGCACCGGTGACCTCATCGCCGAGGTCGAACGCTTCCTCCGCGACAACGGCGGCGACTGACCCGAGTCCCCGGAGCGAATGTTGGGTGGAAACGGTTGCTATGGCACCCGTTTCACCCCGGAGTTCGGATCAGGAGGGCGCCGGGGCGAAGCGGGGCCAGGGTTGGACCTGCTCGAAGATGCGGGCCAGGCGGAGCGGGACCTCGTCGTGGTGGCGGCGGGCGATGACCTGGAGGCCGACGGGGAGTCCGTCGGACGTCTGGCCGCACGGGATCGACACCGCAGGGTTCCAGCACAGGTTGGCCAGCATCGTGAACGGCGTCGACATGGCACCGTTGCCGGTGTCGACGCCAGCGATGACCGATGGCGGCGGTCCTTCGGCCGCAAATGCCGGCACCGCGGTGGTCGGGCACAGGACGACGTCGACGTCGCGGAACAAGCGGGCGCAGTCGAGCTCGAGTTGCTCGCGCGCCTTGATGGACCACGCGTACTTCGGCAGCGTCGTGTTCTGGGTCTGCTCGAGCGACGTGCGAGTCCACAAGGTGAAGTCCTCGGCTCGTGCCGGCCACATGTCCGGCTCGACCTCGAGCCACAAGGTGATCGCTCCGGTCGTCAACCATGCGCGCACCGGATCGGTGAACTGCACGGGCTCGTTGTCCACGTCGAGACCGGCAGCGTCGGCGAGTCGAGTAGCTGCGACCTCGACGATCTCGGCGACCTCCGGTTCAACGGTGGCAAAGCCGAGATCGAGTGACCATCGAGCACGCAGGCCTCCAACCGCGGTCTTCTCGATCGCGTCTTCGTAGTCGACACCAGCCGGCGGAAGCGAGAACCGGTCGCGGTCATCCGGGCCCGCGAGCACATCGAGGATGCGCGCCGAGTCCGCCACCGTCGTCGTGAGCGATCCCCGAACGCTGGTGTTGTTCCCGGTCGGGCCCGGAATCGGGATGCGTCCGTGGCTGCACTTGTGCCCCAGCAAGCCGGTGAACGACGCCGGGATCCGGATCGAGCCGCCGCCGTCCGAGGCCGTTCCGAACGGGATGATCCCAGCCGCGACCGCGGCCGCCGTGCCGCCGCTCGATCCCCCCGGTGTCCGGCGCGTGTTCCACGGGTTGCGCGTGACGCCGTGGACCTTCGTCTTCGTGAAGTTGAGCGTGCCGAACTCTGGCGTCGACGTCTTGCCGACCGCGACTGCTCCCGCCGCCTTGAGGCGAGCGACGTTGATGTCGTCTTCCGCTTCGGGACCACGACCGGCGAACGGCACCGAGCCGTAGTCCGTCGGCATGCCCTTGCACCGTTCGAGGTCCTTCACACCGAACGGAACGCCGGCGAGCGGACCGGGATCGTCACCGCGCGCCACGGCCTCGTCGACCGCCGATGCCGCCTCCCGTGCGAGATCGGCATCGAGGTGCACGAAGGCGTTCAACTGCTCGTTCCCAGCCTCGATACGCATGAGGTATTCGTCCAGCACCTCCATGGCCTTGCGCTCGCCGCGGCGGACGGATTCGGCCAGTTCGATGACAGTGGGTTCGTCGGCATCGCTCATGGTGGCGAACCTTAGAACCACATCACGGATGCAGTCCGGCCGGCGCGAGAGCGGACACCGGATCAGGGAACACAACGGCGAACGCGGCGAACGCGTCGGACGCTTTCGCGATGCGGAACGCATTGCGCGCCACGTACTCGCGCAATGAGCAGTCGACCTGGTCGACGGTGCCGAGAGACGCCACCGCCTCGGCTGCTTGCACGTACAAGCCGGAGTAATAGTCGGATGCGTGCTGCTCCCAGAACGTCATCGGGTCGCCCGCATGGCCCCGCACCGCTGGCGAGATGCGATCGTCGGCGTGACGCTGCAACGATCCAACCTGGACGAACTCCGCGTAGGACGCCAGAGACTCGTCGAGCCAAGGGTCACGCGCCTGGTCGTTGCCGACCAGTGAGTAGAACCACTGGTGCGCGAGCTCGTGCACGACCGACCGATCTTGCGAACCGGGACCTTGCATCACGTGAAGAGGGAACTCGATGCCGCCCGTGAAGCCGGGAGTCATCGCGACCGTGTAGACCGGCCACGGGAACGCGCCGAATCGACCTTCGTAGCGCGGCAGCGCGCTCGCGATCAGCGCGAGATCGTGATGCGGATCCTCGTTCACAGAACGATCGACACCGACGGTCACATGCACGCCGGCGACATCCTGCTCCGCGGTGACGAAATGGCCGATGCTGAACGCGACGTCCCGCACCGCGGTCGCGCGCCAATGGTCCCTGGCGTCGCGCAGTCCGGTACCGAGCACGTCGTAGCCGGCGGGCACCGATACCTCGACGTCATAGTCGGCGACAGGCGACGTCGCCGCCTCTCCGTGGATCGCGGTCGCCGGTTCCGTCGCCCACCCGACGCCCGGCTCCCACGCGAGCAACGGAAGGAACGAACCGAGTCGCATCGTGTCACCGGCGTGCGCGACCCGGTCGTCGTTGTTCTGCGGAACCGACAGCGTGAACGCGAGCCGCACGGTGATCTGGGCGTTCGCACCACCGTTGATCGCGACGTGCAATGTCGTCGGATCGCTCGATCGCATCGGCAGCGGCGCGCCGTTCGTAGCATCAGTGACCTGATCGACCGCAAGATGCGCGCCGCTCGCGGCGGGAACGGGCGCGTTGGCCCACAGACGAAAGACCAGCTCGTCGACGGGAAGGTCGGGTGTGAACGTCGAGACCATCGACCCGTTCACGGTGGACGACTGCGGATCGACGCTGACAGATGCTTCGTAGTGCGGCCGATGCGGGTCCGGCGCGGCGAGTGGACCGGGATCGGGACAACCGGCGATGAAGGACAGCGGGCTTGCCGTTGTCGGCGTCGACGGGACGCTCGACACGGACGCGGTCCCCGTCGCGACCGGCGCCGCGGATGACGACGACGGGGGAGCGGACGTCGGGCGCGTGCCGTCGTGGCAACCACACAAGGCAAGTGCCACGGCGACAACGATCCAGCGCACTGTCGCGAATCGTGGCAGGGCTACGGTGCGACGGTGGCTCAGCGCACGCCCGCTTGCGTGTGGCGCGCAACGCCCGCGGTCATTGCAGCGCTCGACGAACGCTTCGGCGAACCGGTCGACGCCTACGTGAACGGTTCACAGACGTGGTTGCGCGACGACGGCCCAGCAGGCATCACGCTCGAGTGGCGCCTCCATCCGGTCGCCGGCTACCGCAAGCCCCCGGGGCTCGATACGTATGAAGTCTTCGCCGCCGTTGCGCTCGCGCTCGAAACCGGAGCCGAGCTGCCGGCGCCCGTCGACTCGTTGTGGGAGGGTCTCGAGGTCTTCCCCGCGTACGGCGACGAGATCGAACCTGCTCCGCTCGCAGCCGCGGCCGAGTCTGCACTCGGCATCGAGCCCGATCTTGCCGGACTCGTCGACCACGACGCGATCGCCGACGAGTGGGAACGCACGCGTGGCGCCACGTCGATCGTCGACGCGCTCCTCGAACAACTCAGCGGCTGAGCCAGGGCTTGTCGCGGGGCTCGTCGAACAGTGGCTCGATCGGCTCACCGCGTATGGCGGCGAACGCGAGGTCACCCCATCGAGGAAAGCCCGCCAAAGGCCACGGCAGCGCGTCCTCCGCGAACCAACCGACGTCGGCGCACTCGAGCGGATGCGCGCGCAGATCGCCGCCGATCGCGCGGCAGTGGAACAGCAGCAGGTACATCGGAATGCGCGTGAAGCCGAGACGCAGACCGTCGAGCACACCGATCATGCGCTCGACCTCGATCGCGATCCCCGTCTCTTCCCTCACTTCTTTCACCGCAACTTCCGAAGCCGAGTAACCGATGTCCGCCCAGCCCGTCGGATACAGCCACACACCCGAGTCGGCGCGTTGCACGAGCAAGATCTGTTCGTCATCGTTGCCGACGATCGCCGCGATGGCGACCTTCGGTGTGACATAGCCCGGCACGCCCTCGCCCACCATCCCCAGCCATTCCTCGACCTTGCGGTCGTGGTCGAAGTCGCCTCCTCCCGCGGCGTGCGCGATGTCGGCGGCAACGGCGAGGATCTCCTCGAATCGTTCCTTTTCGTAGAGGCTCTCCGTGAACCCGAGTCCAGTGCGGGCGATGCCGGCGAGCGCTTCGGACCACCGGTGCAGATCCTGCGCGGTGGCGCGGCGAGGTTGGTTCTCGTCGCTGGAATCCGGCATCGGGCTCAACCTACCCGTGAAGGGCAGCGATGATGTCCCGTTCGAGCGCGGTCCGTGCGCCGTCGTCGGTGAGCTTTCCGCCGTCGTGGTGGCGGACGTAGAAGGAGTCGACCGCGTGCGGGCCCATCGTCTGCACCTTGGCCGACCGGATGTCCAATCGCGCATTCGCAATCACGTCGCTGATCCGGTAAAGGAGGCCGATGCGATCGCGCGCGTGCACCTCGATGACTGTGGCGTTCGCCGACATGTCGTTGTCGAAACGAACCGCCGTTACCGTCGTGCCGAGCCCGGCGGACCGCTGGTACGTGGCGATCTTGCGCTCGATGCGCGCGTCGAGCACTGCAGGATCGAGGAGGACGCGTTCGACGTCGGCGGCGACCGGCGCCCACTCGACGGCGCGCCCGACGTCGGTCTCGACCGTGAACTGATCGAGAATCCAGCCGCTTTCGTCGGTGTGAGCCGAAGCGGCGAGCACGCCGATTCCGTGCAACGTGAGCACGCCTGCAACGCGTGCGAACAGCCCGGGTTCGTCCTCGGCAACGATTACGAGGTCGTTTCCGTCGCCGTGGATGTGCAACTGCTGCCCGTCGAGGAGAGCTTGCTGCACATCGGTCAGCCCGTGGTCGTACGCGACCTCGGTCGCGGCACCGCCACCTAGCACATGGCCGGCGCGCCCGACGAGGTCGCCGACCAGACCTGCCTTCCACCTCCCCCACGCCGACGGGCCCGTGGCGAGCGAGTCTGCCTCCGTCAGCACAGCGAGGAGTTGAAGCCGAGAAGCTGATCCGATCAACGCGGCGACGCGCTCGATCGTGCCGGGGTCGTCGAGATCACGACGGGTGGCGACGTCGGCGAGTAGCAGATGGTGCGCGACCAGACACACGAGCGTGTCGATGTCTTCCTGGTCGAATCCCATGCGCGCGGCGATCTTGGGTACGACTTCGACGCCGGCTTCGGTGTGATCGCCTGGATAGCCCTTCCCGATGTCGTGCAACAACGCGCCGACCACCAAGAGGTCTGGACGACTGATCCCGCCCGCCCGCTCACCCGCGTTGGCCGCCGCCTCCACGAGATGCCGGTCGACGGTGTAGCGGTGATAGGCGTTGCGTTGCGGCCGGCAGCGGACGTTCGACCACTCGGGAATGACGCGTACCCACACGCCGACCTGGTCGAGCGCTTCGATGACAGGAACCGCTCGATGGCCGGTGAGCAGCAGATCGACCAACGCCGCGCGTGCGGCGGGCGCCCACGGATCCTGCTGACGCGGCGCGTGCTCCGCGAGCAAGGCCAGCGAATCGCGCTGGATCGGGACGTCGCGTTCGGCCGCCGCCGCGGCGACTTGCAGAGGGAGAGACGGCTCACGCTCGAGGACCTCAGCAGCAACGCGTAGCTCGCCGTCGCGGAGGACGATTCCCGGACGGATCTCGCGCTCGCGATGCGCGAGCCGTCCGCGCGGTCCGCTGAGCGACGACCGGATCCGCCTCCAGGTGTCGTCGCTCGTCCACGCGATCGTGCGGGCCGCTTCGGAGACGGCCGCCATCAGCGAGTCCGCGTCCACATACCCGAGCGCGGCTGCGACGCCGTCCTGATCCTGCAGCGTGAGCTTGTTGCTGGCACTGCCGGTGTGGCGCTGCAGTTCGACGCGAGCATCACCGAGCACGTCATACGCAGCGGCGAGCGTGACAGTGTCCAAGTCGAACAGCACGCGATGCGTCGCGTCAGCCCATCGCATCGCGTGGACGTCGCGTAAACCGCCGCGGCCATCCTTGAGATCGGGCTCGAGGAGGAACGCGACCTCGCCGCTGCGATGGTGTCGCGCGTCGACACCATCGGCGAGTTCTCTCAGCCATCGGTTCGCATTCCGCTCCCACTGACCGCGGGCCCCTTCGGCGACCGCGACCGACAGTGCTTCGTCGCCGGCGAGGTGACGCGCGCTCAGCAAGGACGTCGCGGTGTCGAGGTCGTGTCGAGCCAGCGTGAGGGCCTGTCGAACGGTACGCACGCTGTGGCCCAGCCGCGTGCTCGCGTCCCAGATCGGGTACCAGAGCCGGTCGGCGATCTTGGCGATGTCCGTGTCGCGCGCGTGGAGCAACACGAGGTCGAGATCGCCGCCGGGAAACAACTCGGATCGCCCGTAGCCGCCGACCGCGACGAGTGCGACGGCCGAACGATCGCCTTGCACCGCTTCTTCGAACAGCGCCTGCAGCCATTCGTCGGTGGCACCGCTGTGGCGGCGACACCACTCCAGGCCCGTGGCGCCGAACTGCGAGGGGTCAGATGGCGTCGTCGTCGAGTTCACCGGTGCGGATTCGGATGACGTGTTCGACGGGCGTGACCCATACCTTGCCGTCGCCGATCTTGCCGGTACGAGAGGACACCGAGATCGCGTCGGTGACGCGTTCGATGTCGTCATCCGCGCACACGATCTCGAGCCGCACCTTGGGGACGAAGTCGATCTTGTACTCGGTGCCTCGGTACACCTCTGTATGTCCGGCCTGGCGACCGAAGCCCTGCACCTCACTCACGGTGATGCCTTGGACGCCGGCGCTCTTGAGCGCTTCTTTCACCTCGTCGAGCTTGAACGGCTTGATGACCGCTGTGATCAGCTTCATGTCCTCGATCCTTGTGTTTCGCAGCTTCAGGCTGTCACGCGTACGCGGTTTCCGCGTGCTGCGTGATGTCGAGCCCTTCGTTCTCGGATGCTTCGTCGACCCGCAGGCCCATTGTCACGTCGACGGCCTTGGCGATGATCAACGTGACGACGAACGAGAAGACGATCGTGGACGCGACCGCGACGAGCTGGTTGCCGAGCAACTCGGCGCCGCCGCCGTTGAACACGCCATCGGCGCCGAGCGGATTGATCGCCGTGTCGGCAAAGAAGCCGAGTAGCAGCGAGCCGACGATGCCGCCGACCAGATGCACGGCGACGACGTCGAGCGCGTCGTCGAAGCGGTACCGACGCTTGATGCCGATTGCCAGCAGGCAGATCGCCCCGGCCAGGAAACCGATCACGATGGCCGCCATCGCCGAGACGAACCCTGCGCACGGTGTGATGGCCACCAAGCCCGCGACCGCGCCCGAAGCTCCGCCGAGCGTTGTCGCGTGACCGTCCCGGGCCCGCTCGACCAGCAGCCAGCCGAGCATCGCGGCTGCGGCGGCGAGGTGTGTGTTGATGAGCGCCTGAGCCGCGAGCTGGTTGGCCGCGAGCGTGGAGCCGGCGTTGAAGCCGAACCATCCGAACCACAAGATGCCGGTGCCGAGCAGCGTCAGCGGTAGGTTGTGCGGTGGCATGGGCTCGTCCGGATACCCACGCCGGCGACCGATGAGGAGCACGACCGCGAGCGCGGCGATGCCAGCGTTGATGTGAACGACGGTGCCGCCTGCAAAGTCGAGCGCTCCCCGCTTGAACAACCACCCGTTCGGGCTGAACACCCAGTGCGCCACCGTGGAGTACACGAGGATGGACCACACGCCGAGGAAGACGGCGTAGGACTTGAACTTCAATCGATCGGCGGTCGCACCGGTGATGAGCGCGGGTGTGATGATCGCGAACATCATCTGGTACGCGCAGAACAGTATGGCGGGGATCGCGAGCGCATACGGGCCCGCGTAGCCCGGAAGTTGTAGCTCAGGGACCTGCATGTCCTTGAGGAACGCGAACTCGAAGCTGCCGGTCCAACCTCCGCTTCCCCCGAACGCGAGGCTGAAGCCGACCACTGCCCACAGGACACTCACGAGGCCCATCGCGAAGTAGTTCTGCATCAGCATGCCGAGCACGTTCTTCGAGCGCACCATGCCGCCGTAGAAGAACGCGAGGCCAGGTGTCATGAACAGTACGAGCGCTGCGCTCGCGAGGACCCAAGCAGTGCTTCCGGTATCGAGCACGATTCCCCCCTTGTCGGCACGGAAGTCGCGGAACATAGCCGCGCCTGATCGAGCCTGTCAGGAGAGTGTCAGAGCTTCGAAAGAATCACGCGCGCGGCGCTCGCGATCGGGTCCCACAGCGGGCTCACGGGGGGCGCATACCCGAAGTCGAGATCGACCAGCTGTCCCGCGTCCATACCTGCCGTGATCGCGGCCGCCGCCACGTCGATCCGCTTGCCCGCACCACGACCGCCGACGATCTGCGCGCCGATGATCCGTCCGCTACGTCGCTCCGCGAGCAGCTTCACCGTGATCTTGGGCGCCTCGGGGAAGTACGACGCCGTCGTCGTGCTGTCGACAGTCGCCGTGACGAACTCGAAGGCTGCGTCTCGCGCTTCGCGCTCGTTCAGTCCCGTGCGACTGATCTCGGTTGCACAAATTCGGGTGACCGCCGTGCCGAGGATGCCGGCAAACGCGGCATAGCCACCTCCGATGTTGATCCCCGCAACCCGGCCCTGCCGGTTGGCGACCGTGCCGAGCGCGACGTACACGGGGCGGCGACTCACGAGGTGAAACGACTCCACGCAATCGCCGGCGGCCCAGACGTTCGGCGCGCTCGTTCGCTGTCGACGATCGACGCGCACGGACCGGCGAACGCCGAGCTCGATCCCCGCGTCGCGCGCGAGCTCGGTGTTCGGTTGGACGCCGATGCCGACGATGACGAGATCGGCGGCGATCCTGCCGTCTCGGGTCACCACCGCGTCCTCTTCGAAGCCGATGACCTCCGTGTTCAACCGCAGCTCGATGCCGAGCTTGCGCATCGCTTCTTCGATCGGTGCTGCGATGTCGCCATCGAGGGTGCTCATCACGTGTGGTTGGCTCTCGATGATCGTCACGCTGGCCTGGCGCTCGACGAACGATTCGGCAAGCTCGAGGCCGATGTAGCCGCCACCGACCACGACCACCTCGCTGCACCGGCTCCGCTCTGCGTACTGGAGGAGCTGGCTCGCATCGTGCAGCGTCTGGACGCCGTGGACGATCGGTAGGTCGATGCCCGGAAGGTCCGGACGTATGGGCCGGGCACCCATGCCGAGGAGGAGCATGTCGAACGGGACTTGGATCGTTCGGCCCCGAACCTGGTCACGGACCTCGAGCCGTCCAGATGACAGGTCGATGCTCATGACCTCGTGACGAACGCGGACGTCGATGTGCGATTGGTCGCGATGCTCCTGTGGTGAACGAGCAACGAGCCGGTCGAGCGCGCCGATCTCGCCGCTGACGAGGTACGGGATGCCGCATGCCGAGTAGCTCGTCCACTCCGTCCTCTCGAAGGCGACGATCTCGAGTGAGGGATCGAGCCGTCTCGCTTGCGTGGCCGCCGACATGCCGCCGGCGTCGCCCCCGATCACCGCCAGCCGATTCGCCACCTCCCGAGACTACGCAACGCTTCGGCGAGGGTGGCTGCCAGACTGTGCCCATGGCCGTGCGCGAAGACTGCAGGCATTACTCGACCCGGACGGTCGCCTCGGGCGAGATCGTCCAGCGCTGCCGCGTCGACGCCAACGAGACCGCGCCCTTCGCGTGCCCCGAAAACTGCATCTTCTTCGAAGCTCGCTCGATCGCTGATGCCGGCTGGCAGCGATTCGAGCGCGAGGATCCCGACGACCGTGACGAGTAGCGCACGCACGTGCGGGTGACGGCGAAGGTCGACTACACGGTGCGCGCCGTGATCGAGCTCGCGGATGCTGACCGGACGAATCCAGTCAAGGGCGAGCGCATCGCGCGCGAGCAGGGCATCCCGATGAAGTACCTCGAGAACATCCTCGGCGAGCTCAAGCGATCCGGATTGGTCGGCAGCCAGCGGGGCGCGGAGGGCGGCTACTGGCTGGCACGTCCCGCCGATCAGATCACGGTCGCCGAACTCATACGCGCGGTCGAAGGGCCGCTTGCCAACGTGCGCGGCCTGCGACCCGAGGAGGTCGAGTTCGCAGGTAGCGCCGTTCCGTTGCAACGCATGTGGGTGTGCGTGCGGGCGAGCCTGCGAAGCGTGCTCGAGGTCGTCACCGTCGCCGACTTGGTTGCCGGCAAGCTGCCGCCCGACGTGGATGCCCTCGCCGACGACCCCGACGCCTGGGAACCCCACTGACCCACGTCCTCCGACTCGTCAATCCGCGTGACCCAACGCCGGCCTTGTCACCCGGGACCGGCCCTCGTCCCCCCGGGACCGGCCCTTGTCCCCCCGGGACCGGCCCTCGCCCCCCCGGGACGCGCACATTGTCGGCTGAGCCACCGAAACCGGTGGGTGAGTCGACACAGAGCTCAGAGTGCGTGTGTCTGTGTCTGCTGAACCACCGGATCGGTGGCTGAGCAGACACAGACATCTACCGACGGAACTCGTATCCGAGCTGTCCGAGCTTGAGGAGGATCTCCCTCGCGACGCCTGCGGGGTCGTTGACGACGCGCTCCCACCCGAATCGCAGGATGGTCCAACCGGCAAGGACCAACTGGTTCGCACGGTTGTTGTCGTACGCGAGTGATTCGGTGGATGCTCGCTGCTGGTAGCCATCCACCTCGATCGCGAGCATCACCTCGGGATAGGCGAAGTCGATGAAGTACCGCTTGCGACCGACTCGCACCGCGTACTGGTAGTGATACGGCGGCAGGCCGTGGCGAGCAGGACCGACGTGGAAGCGAAACTCGAGCACACTGTCCGCCGGGCGCTCTCCGATCATGATCATCTCCAGCGCCCGGCGAGCGACGACGACGCCGGTGCGCCCCGGCTTGCCGTAGCGGCTGATCGTCTTGCGCACGCCGGCGACGGTAAAGAGCTTCTGCTGGCGGCCCGTGATGATGACGTCGGCGACCTCCACCTGGCTCGCGACAACTCCGAGATCAAGCACCGTCACCAGGGGATTGACAATTCGAATGTGGTCTCGAGTCGTGACGATTGCCGGGGTGAGCTCTCTTGACCGGTGCACCGTCGCGCCGGGTATCGAGCGGAGCCGGCCAAAGGGAACGACGACTTCAGGCGTAGCCGGATGGTCATCCCACATGTTCCACAGCGCAGCTGCTGAACGACCCCATGCAGCGCATCGCGGACCGCCAGCCGCGACGGCCGCTGCGAGGTCCTGCACCCGCGAGCGTGGATACGCGGGATCGGCGTAGACGCCGTTGTACTTGCGGATGAGCGTGCCGCTCGCACAGCAGATGTCTGTCTGCCGCTGCGTCAACCGCAGCTCGTTCTGAGTGGTGACACCGTGATGTCTGGTGGCGCGCCGGATCTCGCGGATCGCGTCCGGAGTGGGCACCGCAGTCCTCCTGTCCGTCGACCGTCAGGAGGAAGAGCCCGCATACTACGTCGCTCGACGACACTGCGACGCCTGAGGACTGTGTCTGCTGAACCACCGAAACGGTGGCTCGGTCGACACAGACGCGACGGCCATCCACTCAGTGTCGACTCAGCCACGCGAATCGGTGGCTGTGTCGACAATGTGCGCGAAGGGCCGGGGGACGGGCGACCGGTTAGTGGGACTCGCGAGCGATCCTGTCGAGGCGGGCGGGATAGGTCCCCATCAACGCTTGCCAGATGCTTGACGAGGCCCAGCAGGTTGGTGCCGGTTCGCACCATGGGCCGGCGGATGTCGTACTCGGAGAGCCCGTCGAGCTTCCAGAGCACCGCGTCGCGCGCCGACTGCAGGTAGCGATGCAGGTCATCTTTCGCGTCCGGCTCGAGCATGCGCACAGCCTCCCTCAGGGCGGCGGTCGCCGGTGACGAGTGAGGTGGACATGGGCCTTGGCCGCGCCCCACACCAGGCCCGGTTCGTGCAGGGACGGATCGACATCGGCGAACGAGGCGGGCGACAGGTCGTAGATGTCGTCCGGAAAGGCCCGCTCGGCGAACTCGTCACGCCGCACGGGCGCCACACCCGCGGACCGCAACACCTCGGTCGGATAACGCACGGCCGAGCGCACGACGGACAGCGGGTTCGTGCGTTGCGCGTCGACATCGAGCGAGAGCAGCTGCCGGACCTGGGGGCCGATCTCGGCGCGAGCCCGCTCACCCGCCGCGCGCGCCTGGTTGACGACGCCCGGATCGGCTGTTCCCGCCCAGTCCTGCAACCGTTGCTCGACGCCGCGCACGACCCAACCCGGCAGCGCGTCCTCGATCGCGTCCGCCAACGCCGTGGCGAACTGGTCGAGCATGCGCTCGTCATCCGGGTTGGACTCGGGCGCCATCGCGGCCATGCTGCCAAAGTGCAGTCGGCGATCGAGCCGCAGATACAACCGGCATGAGGATTCTCGCCCAATCCGTCTTCGAAGGCATCGTGTACCAGTGCACGCCGCTCGATCTCGCCCATCCCTGCCGGCCGACGCTCGAGGTCGACGCGCTCCTACGACCGGGCGACGCCGATGCGGAGGCCGGACCGTTGCTGCTCCCGGTGGCCGATTACATCCGCATGCTCGGCATCGACGCGGCACGTCCGTGCCTGCGCGAGCTGGCGGCCAAGGGACGCCTCACCAAGCGACTCGACGTCGACCACATCTCGTTTCCGACTTGGACACCGTACGAATGACGCCCCGTCGCCGCCGGACAGAGTTAGCGGCGGAGGGCCGAGTTGAGGTTGCCGGAACGGAGACCCTCGAGGTCGAGGGTCACGTACTCGTAACCGGCCGACTTCACCGCCGCCACGAAGTCATCGCGCGCCGCTACAGCGCGCGGCAGGTCCTCGTACGGGAGCTCGACACGCGCCGAGTCGCCGTAGTGGCGCACGCGCACCTCACGGAAGCCGAGCAGGTGCAGACCGCGCTCCGCCCGCTCGACCCGCCCGAGCACGTCGACGGTCACCTCGGTCCCGTAGGGCACGCGCGACGCGAGACATGCCGCCGTGGGCTTGTCCCACGTGCGCAAACCCAACCTCCTGGACCACGCACGTACGTCGGCCTTCGTGAAGCCCGCGTCGACCAACGGGAAGACCGCCCCCCGCTCCTTCGTGGCGCGCTGTCCAGGTCGATGATCGCCGAGGTCGTCGAGGTTGACGCCGAGCGCCACCGACGCATGCGCATCGTGCGCGATGGGCTCGAGCGCGTCCATCAGCGACGACTTGCACCAGTAGCAGCGGTCACCGTCGTTGACTCGGTACGCGACGTCGTCGAGCTCCGAGGTCTCGATCTCGCGCCAACGCAGCGCCCATTCGCCGGCCAGCCTTCGGCAGTCGTCTCGCTCTTCATCCGCGAGCGACGGTGAGACCGCAGTCGCCGTCAGCACCCGGTCGATTCCGAGCGTGTCGTGCGCGACCCAGGCGAGGAACGCGCTTCTGCACCTCCGCTGAACGCGACAACGATCGAGTCGAAGTCGCGCAGTCGCGATCGCAACGCCGCCAGCTCAGCCATCGAGGATCTCGATACGAATCCGCTTGTTGCCCTTGCCCTTCGACTCGGTCTTCACCACATGAACGCGACCGATCTCGTCCGTCGTGCGGACATGGGTGCCACCGTCTGCTTGCTTGTCGAGCCCGACGATGTCGACGACGCGGATCTCCTTCACCGACTCCGGGATCATGTTGACCTTCGTGCGGATCAGATCTTCGTCCTCGACTGCGGTCTCTCGCGGCAGGAACGACACCTCGATCGGACGGCCGGCGGCGATCTCGTCGTTCACGAGTTGCTCGACACGCGGGCCCGAATCCTTCGGGCAACGGGTCGAACTCGAAGTCCATCCGCGCCGCCAGAGGCTCCATGTTGCCGCCGGTGACCGCAGTCTCCCACTCGTTCCAGATGACGCCGCACAGTACGTGGAGGGCGGTGTGCGTGCGCATCAGCGCGTGGCGGCGATCCCAGTCGACCTCGACGCGCACGGTGTCGCCCACGTTCGGGACGGAGCCCTCGATGGTGTGCCACACGCTGTCGCCCTCCTTGCGGACATCGACGACCCGGGCGTCGCCGAGCCTCCCCGTGTCGAACGGTTGCCCACCCCCAGTGGGATACAGCACGGTGCGATCGAGGGCCACGCGATCGCCGTCGACGGCCACGACGGTCGCTTCGGCGGCCGTGAGGTACGCGTTTCGCAGGTAAAGCAGCTCTGTTTCCACCGGGTGTCATTCTGCCCCTTCGCACCAAACATGCCAGTCCGAGGACTAAGGTCCGCGCGGCGTGGGCATTCTCTGTTCCGGGGGGAAGGGGAAGGCACATGCGCCATAAAAAGGGGTTCCAAGTTCTCGCATTGCTGGTCGGGGTGACACTGCTGGCGGCAGCGTGCAGTGACGACGACACGACGTCAGCGACTGCGTCAGGCGATGCCTCGAAGACAGTCAACCTGGCCTTCGTCGGACCGCTCACCGGCGACAATGCGAACCTCGGCATCAACATCCGCAATGGCGCCAAGACCGCGCTCGACGAGTACAACAAGAAGGGCGGCCCAACCAAAGTCGTGCTCAAGGAGTTCGACACCAAGGGTGATCCCGCCGAAGCGACGACCGTAAAGGACAGCTATGTCGGCGACACGAGCATCATCGGCATCATCGGTCCAACCTTCTCCGGCGAGACCAAGGCCGTGCTCCCGTCATACGACGAAGCCGGCCTCGTGATGATCAGCGCGTCCGCCACCAACGAAGATCTGCCCACCGTCGTGCCGAACTCGAAGGTGTTCCACCGAGTGATCGCCGACGACACCTTCCAGGGCAAGGGCATCGGCGCGTACATCGTCGACACACTCGCCGGTAAGACGATCGTCGTCGTCGACGACAACAGCGAGTACGGCAAGGGCTTGGCCGACGACACGACGAACGCTGATCGAGGGCAAGGGCAAGACGGTGGCGAAACGCCTGAGCGTCGACCCGAAGGCGCAGGACTTCTCCGCCGCCGTGAACGACGCCAAGGCAGCCAACCCTGACGTCATCATGTACGCGGGCTACTACCAGGAGGCCGGTCGCCTCCGGAAGCAGCTGGAGGATGGCGGCGTCAACGCGCAGTTCATCTCCGGCGACGGCTCACTCGATCCAGGCTTCATCACGGCTGCCGGGGCTGCCGCCGCAGAGGGCGCGCTCCTCAGCTGCCCGTGCAACCTGGCGACGGAGAACAGCTCAGGCAAGCTCGGTGACTTCTTCAAGTCGTACAAGTCGGTCAACAACGTCGACCCCGGCACCTACTCGTCGGAGGGATACGATGTCACGCAGATCTACCTGAAGGGCATCGATGCCGGGAACACCGACAGGGCGAAGATGCTCTCGTTCGTGAACAGCCTGGGGAGGTACGAGGGGATCTCGAAGACCATCGAGTTCGAGACGAACGGCAACATCAAGACACCGAACCTGTACGTGTTCTCGGTGAAGGACGGCAAGATCACCGCCAAGACGTAATACGGCGGTTCTGACACCGAAGCCGGATGTGGTGGGGGGACGCCAAAGGCGCCCCCCTACTGCTCGCCAAGGGAGGCAACATCTCTCTCAGTGGGATCTGCGTCAACTGCCTGCAAGACACCTTCTGGGCTCAGACGATCGACGGACTGACCAACGGCGCGATCTACGCCGCTCATCGCCCTTGGCTACACGCTCGTGTACGGCGTCTTGCGGTTGATCAATTTCGCGCACTCCGAGATCTTCATGATCGGGATCTTCGCCGCTTTGTTCACGATGCACGGTCTCGGCATCGAAGCGACCGACCCTGTGAAGACGGGGTTCGCGCTCGTCCTGACGCTGGTCGTCGTCTCGCTCGCAGCCATGCTCGCTTCGGGTGGCGCGGCCGTCGTGATGGAGCGCGTCGCGTACCGGCCGTTGCGGCGTCGCAACGCGCCGCGACTCTGCTGCGCTCATCACCGCGATCGGTATCTCGCTCTTCCTGCAGGAGCTGTTCGCGCTCCGCTACGGACGCAATCAACTCGGGTTCCCACGGGTGCTCGAAAAGACGGTCATCGCCGAGCCCTTGGGTGCGCAGGTCCGAGTCGACAAGGTGCTCGTGATCGTCGCAGCCGTCGTGCTGATGGTCGGCCTCGATCGGTTCGTCGCGCAGTCTCGCCTCGGCCGAGGCATCCGAGCCGTCGCGCAGGACTCGGAAACGGCCGCACTCATGGGCGTCAACATCGACCGGGTTGTGCTCCTCACCTTTCTGCTCGGAGGACTGCTCGCAGGAGCGGCTGGAGCGCTGTACGGCGTCTTCTTCGAATCCGTTCGGTACAACATCGGGTTCCTCCCGGGCATCAAAGCGTTCACCGCGGCCGTACTCGGCGGGATCGGCAACATACGGGGCGCTTTGCTCGGCGGCCTGCTCCTGGGCGTGCTCGAGAAATACGGCGCAAGTCTGTTCGGCGGTCGATGGCAGGACGTGTTCGCGTTCGCCGTCCTGGTTGCCGTCCTGATGATCCGCCCGACCGGCCTCCTCGGTGAGAGCTTGGGAAGGGCACGGGCCGAGTGAGCACACCACGCGCGTTCATGCATCGCTGGTCGCCGACCGACCTGGTCGGCCGCTGGTGGGCGCGTCAACAGACCTGGGCGAAGCTCCTCACGTGCGCTGCGGTCCTCGCCTTTGTGATCTGGTTGCCGAGCGTGCTGGAGCAGAAGCTGGCAGGCGATTCTTTTCTCGCCGGTGGGTCTCTACATCCTCCTCGCGCTGGGTCTCAACATCGTCGTCGGCCAGGCAGGCTTGCTCGACCTCGGCTATGTCGCGTTCTACGCCGTCGGCGCCTACTCGGCCGCGAAGCTCACGACGGCAGGAGACATCAACATCTGGGCGGCGTTGCCGATGGCCGTCGCGCTGGCAATGATCGCCGGCTTCCTGCTCGGCGCCCCTACGCTGCGGCTGCGCGGTGACTACTTGGCGATCGTCACGCTCGGCTTCGGCGAGATCGTCCGCATTATCGCGCAGAACACGGATGCACTCGGTGAGAGCCGCGGCATCACCGGTATCCCCCACCCCACGAGCATCCTCGGCGTCGAGTTCGGCTTCGACCCTCTGCCCTACTACTACGTCGTGCTGGGCGCGTGCGTGCTGGCGATCGTCATGACGGTCCGCTTCAACCGCTCACGCGTCGGCCGGGGATGGATCGCGATCCGCGAGGACGAGGACGCGGCCGAGCTCATGGGCGTGCCGACCTACAAGCTGAAGCTCTGGGCTTTCGCGATGGGCGCTGCGGTGGGCGGGCTCGCCGGTTGGATCTATTCGAGCAAGGTCGGCTTCATCAATCCGGACGGCTTCCAGTTCAACCTGTCGATCCTCATCCTCGCTGCGGTCGTCCTCGGCGGCATGGGCTCGATACCGGGTGTGATCGCGGGTGGGTTCCTGATCGGCTTCGTCCCTGAGTACCTACGCGACGTTCCAGCGGGCGACAGCGTCCTTCGCTTCCTCAACACGGTCATAGGCGGACATGCGCAGAGCATCGTCGAGTACCGCCAGATGCTGTTCGGTCTCGCCCTCGTCGTTACGATGTTGTTCCGACCCCAGGGCCTGATCCCGAGCCGCCGCCGCGCCGCTGAGCTCGCCGACGCCGGAACGGGCGGAGGGCTCGCGGCTACTGCAGACACCACAGCAGCGCAGGTCGGCTTGACCACCCGCGAGACGCAGGCCGCGGTGCGGCTCGCCGAGTCAGGGGCGGACGGAAAGGAGCCGGCCGAGACGGTCGGGGGTGAGGTGCGCTCCGATGTCGCCGACCTTGTGTCAGCAGTACAGGCCGACCGCGAGGGCGACGAGCACGCCGCTCACGTGTTGGTACTTGAAGCTTTGACGATGCAGTTCGGTGGCCTCACCGCGCTCGCTGATCTGTCACTCGCGGTCCGGCGCGGTGAGATCTTCGGGATCATCGGACCAAACGGCGCCGGCAAGACGACGATCTTCAACTGCATCACCGGCGTGTACGAGCCCACCAAGGGTCGCATCCTCCTCGAGGGCACCGATGTCGTCGGCCGGCCGCCGTATCGGATCACCGAAGCGGGCATCGTGCGCACGTTCCAGAACATCAGGCTCTTCCCCAACATGACCGGCCTCGAGAACGTGCTTGTAGGGACCGACGCTCGCCACCGCACGAGTGTGCCCGGAGCGTTGCTGGGCTTGCCCCGCCACCGCGTCGAAGAGCGCGAAGGACATGAGCAGGCGCAACGTCTGCTCGAGTTCGCCGGCGTCGGCCACCACGCCGAGGACGTGGCGCGGAACCTCCCGTACGGCGACCAGCGCAGGCTGGAGATCGCACGCGCGATGGCCACGGTGCCCACCGTGCTGCTCCTCGACGAGCCGGCCGCAGGATTCAACCAGGCAGAGAAGGCAGCGCTCGCACAGCTCATTCGCCAGATCCGGGACAGTGGCGTCACGGTGGTGCTCATCGAGCACGACATGGGTCTGGTCATGAGCATCTGCGATCGCATCGCGGTGCTCGACTTCGGCGACAAAATCGCCGAAGGACTGCCAGGCGACATCCAGCAGGATCCGCGCGTCATCGAGGCCTACCTGGGGGTGACCACAGATGCTCCTTGAGCTCGAGGAACTCCACGTCCACTACGGCGCCATCGCCGCGCTGAGGGGCGTGTCGGTTTCCGTCGACGAGGGTGAGATCGTCACGCTGCTCGGCGCGAACGGCGCGGGCAAGACGACCACGCTCAAGACGATCTCGGGCCTCCGACCGATCACGTCCGGACACATCCGGTACCAGGGCAAGGACATCGGTCGCGTACCCGCCTATCAGCGGGTGCAGATGGGGATCTGCCAGGCACCGGAGGGGCGCGGCATCTTCCCGGGCATGACCGTCGTCGAGAACCTCGCAATGGGCGCGTACGCGAGGCGAGGCGCAAAGCTGCAGCCGGAGTTCGACCGCGTGTTCGAGCTCTTCCCGCGGCTGCGCGAACGGCGAACGCAAGCAGGAGGAACGCTGTCGGGTGGCGAACAGCAGATGCTCGCCATTGGCCGCGGCGCTCATGGCCCGGCCCACAGTTCTCTTGCTCGACGAGCCTTCACTCGGCCTCGCGCCGATGCTCGTCACGCAGATCTTCGACATCATCACCGAAATAAACGAGCAGGGGACGACGATCTTGCTCGTCGAGCAGAACGCCGCCCAGGCACTGCAGCGCGCCGATCGCGGCTACGTCCTCGAGACCGGTCGGATCGTCAGGACCGACGACGCCGGCCTGCTCCTCGACGACGACTCGGTGAAGGCCGCCTACCTCGGCACCGACACCCGCTGAGCGCTAGGCAAGCCGAAGCTCGGTCAACAAGTCGTCGATGGGCGCGACGAGGCCGGTGAAGAACGGTCCGAACTCCGCGTAGGTCGCCGAGGCTTCGTCGAAGCGCATGGTATAGACGACGTCCTTGAGGTCATCGGGGCGCTCGGCGAACAACGTGACGCCCCATTCCCAGTCGTCGAGTCCGGTCGATCCGGTGATCAGTTGCAGCACCCGGCCGGCGAACGTGCGCCCGACCTTGCCGTGACCGCGCATCAACTGCTCGCGCTCGTCGTACGGGAGGGTGTACCAGTTCTGCCCGACCTTGCGACGCTTCGACATCGGGTAGAAGCACCAGGCGCGCTTGCCCTCGGGCGGCAGTTGCGGGAACAGCCGCATCTGCTTCAACTCCTCGGGCACGCCCTTGGCGTACTCGGACAGCTCCGTGAGCGAGACATACGAGTCCACGATCTCGAGCCCGGCAGCAGTGAGGTCGCTCTGCAACCGGCGTAGTCGCCACACGTCGACGCCGAGCGCCATAAACCCGAGGTCCGCCTTGTGGCCGAGGATGCCGACGGTGACCACCTGGTGGTCGTCGGCCTGGCATGACTTCACCGCGGCCGTGATCGCCTCTGCATCGCTGAACGGTGTCGGCTTGCAGAACAGGTGGAGCACGGTCCACCCGGTCGAGGGCGTCAGTGGTTCTTGCACTGTCTGATCTTACGAACCGTTCTTCGAGCCGTTTCCGTCGTTCGGTGGTGGTGGAGGGGGCGGCAGGAACGTCGGAACCCCCGCCGGAGGTGGCGGTGGAGGTGACGGCGGAGGTGGTGGTGGTGGAGGCGGCGGGGGCGCTGCCCGAGACGGTGACGGCGGCGGAGGTGCCGTCAGTGCCGGCTCGCTCGCAGGCGCGAGCGCCGCCGGTGCGATGGGACGGAACCCGTTGAACACCGGGAGCGCAACTTCCACCCGGGTCGTCCCGCGCATCGCCCGCACGACAGCCGCGTGGTACTCCTCGAGCTTCTCGGCCGCACCGGGCTCGTGGTAGCTGCGGCCGTCGAGCTGCAATCCCAACCGGCCTTCGATGATCGCGATGATCTCGTCGCCGGTGATCGTCTTGTGGGTCTCGAGTGCGTGCGCGACTGCGAGCACGTGCACGCGGTTTTCCTCGAGCAGATCGTGCACCCTGGCGAGCAGATCCTTGAGCTTCGAGTCGATGTCGCGTCCGAAAGCGGTCTCGAGGAACTGGCGGTCCACGCCGTCCTCCACGATGACGGAGGGCCTGCGCCCGATGAAGCCGAGGCTCGCGCCCATGGACGCCGTGTTGTTGCCCATTCCCCGGAAGCCGAACATCTCCATGACGATCAACGTCGACGCACGCAGGTCACCGGCCACACCGGCGGAGTTGTCGCCCTCGAAGAAGAGGCGTTCGCCGGCAAGTGATGCGAGGAACGTCATGACTTCGAGCTCGAGCTCGGACCGCCACGACGAGAACTGGTCCTCGAGTGGCACCGGCGCGACAAACCCTCCAACGCTTCCGCGTCGCTCGATGGTCGCGACGTCGATCGCTTCGCGCTTCTTCAGTCGATACATCGCGACTGCATGACACGCCTCGTGCACCGCGACGGCGTGACCTTCCCAATCCGAGTACTTCCACTCATCTGCGGGGCCGTGCGTCTTCAGGTGGCGCGCCCGGATCACGTCCTGGAACGTCACGACCTCGCGGCCATCCCGCAACGTGACGACGAGCGATTCGTTCACGATGTCCTTGATCGACGCACCGGTGCCGCGGGGGCTGATGATCGCGAGCTTGCGCACCTGCTCCTCGGACAAGTTGTGCGTGATCTTGTCGAGATAGCCCTCGAACGTCCGCTGCCGTCCGGCGGTCGATGGGTAACCGACCTCGTAGATCCGGTCGATGCGACCGGGACGCAGCATCGCCGGATCGAGCACGTCCGGCAGGTTGGTCGCCATGATCACGAGGATGCGGTACTTCGGCGGCGGCTTCGGCCGCATCCCGAGTGCCCGGCGCACGTACCGATTGAAGATGCCCCGTGGCTTCTTCAGCCCGGACATCTCCGTGAGCAACGCCTGCAGTGTTCCCATACCGCCGCCACCACCGCCGTTGGGCATCATGATGAAGCCCCGACGTCCACGGTCATCTGCCGACGGCAAGCCATCGAGCTCAGCGCGCAACAACTCGGTGGTGACCGACGAGGACGCATAGCTGATCCCGTTGCAGCCATGGTTGAACACTGATGTCCCCACAGGGTGCTGTTGGGCGCCGGCAACCGCGCCACCGCGGTTGCCCAACGTGTCGGCCTCGTCGAAGAAGACGATGACCCCGCCGTAGCGCAGTGCAAGTTTGCGGAGCTTACGGAACAGCCGCTTCACCTTGAGGACGCCGATCCCGAAGAACATGTTGATGAAGGCCCCCGGGTCAACGAACACGAACGGACGTCCCGTCTCGCCGGCGACGGCTTCGGCCATCAGCGTCTTGCCCGTCCCCGGGGGGCCCCACAGCAGGATGCCGCTCGGGACGTAGCCGCCGCGACTCTCGATCTCCTCGGGCTTCTCGAGGAAGACCATGTTCTCCTTGACCCGGTCGAGCACCGGGTCCTGACCCCAGACGTCGCTGAACCGCGTCTCGATGTCGTCGGGGTAGTACGTGTCGATCCCGCCGCGAGAGAGCAACCAGAAGATGCCGACGAAGATCAGCAAGTTCATGCTGAGCAACAAGAGGAGCTGGAAGATGATCGGCAGGCCCTGTGCCGTGCTGAACGCGGCGTCGATCGCCGACCGCGGGAGCTCGACCAGCGCGTCGATCGGAGATTCGTTCCATCGCCAACCGAACGCGACGCCGATCAGCGCGATGACGAGCGCCCACTTGAACACGCGGGCGGTGCGGTACCGGGTCCACGGCTTGAACCGCTCGACATAGCGGTTCCACCCACCGAAGACGCGCTCGGCCCAGAAGTGGTGCCAGCCCGCCGAATGCTCAGACAGCAGGTAGTGGATCTGCCGAAGCACCTCGAGACCGAAGAAGACCTCGAGCCACCGAACATCGAGCAGCACGTTGCGGACCGCGTCGTGCAGCGACATCAAGGGGTTGGCGCTCGCCTCGTCGTACACGAGCAGCCCGAAGATCGCGAGGAACAGCGCGAGGAACTTGATGCGATCCCACAGCGGTAGCGGCTTGCGCGTCTCGAGGGGTGGTTTCGCCTCCGGAACGTGCATCGACTCGGTCTGCGGAGGATCGGGCCACGCCGACGGCGGTGTGAGGAGCTCGCTCATGAGGTCCCCCGAAGGGTCAGGGAATCGAAGATCGATTCGATGTCGTCCGCGTGTGCGTCGAAGCACGATGCCGTGCAGTTGATCGTCACGCGGTAGAGACGGTGGACGCCGGGATCGAACATCGCCAGCTGCTCGAGTCGGACTGGCTCTTGATCCATGCTCTGCACTGTCGTGCGCAGACCCCAGTGGCCCGAGTCCATGGTCACTTCCTCGTCTCGAAGGATGTTCACCTCGGGTGTGAGCTGCTGGCCGGTGTTCGGGTCGGTCGTGGGACGGGACACCAGGTCACGGAGCATGGCCAGCGATGGGCTCGAGGTGAGCTTCGAGGGGTCGATGGGAATTACCTCGACGAGCCCGTTGGGTTCGCCCGGGGCGGCGATCTCGAAGTCGGACCGCCGGGGCTCCGCCGCGCCGTCGATGCCCACCCGCCAGACCTCAGGTGCTGCGAGCATGCCTTCGGGCTTGACGTCGCCGGCCTGCAGCTGAACGGTCTGCCAGTGCGTCGGGATCTTGAGGAACAGGCCTGCCTTTTCGTTGCTGACGTACCTCGAGTCAGGTCCGCCGCACGCCGCCAGCGCGAAGACGATGACCAGAGCACCCGCACCGCCGAGTGTCCACTTCCGGGACATACGCGAGTCTCCCACCGTCGATGCTGGGTTGGCGACGAAAAGCTCACAAATCGACCGGGGCGTAGACGTTCAGCCGTCCGGGGCGGGCGAATCCGGCGAGGGTCATGCCTGAGGCTCGGGCGGCCTCGACCGCGAGGCTCGACGGTGCGCTGACGGCGACCAGTGTCCCGACGCCGGCAGCCCACGCTTTCTGCACCAGCTCGAAGCTCGCCCGGCCGCTGACCCACAGCCCGAGATCGACCGCCGGCAGCTGTCCGTCGAGCAGGATGCGGCCGACCACCTTGTCGACCGCGTTGTGCCGGCCGATGTCCTCGCGCACGAGGACGGGCTCACCCGCTCGGTCGAACGCGGCGGCGGCGTGGACTCCACCGGTGCTCTCGAACAGCTTCTGCGCGGCTCGCACCCGGTCCGGCACCGAAGCCAGGACCTCGAGCGACATCCGAGACACGCCCTCGAGGGGCTTCAACCGTGCTTGCAGGTCGGCGATGGACACCGAGCCGCACAAGCCGCACGAGGACGTGGTCGAGGTCAAGCGCGGGTGAGGTACAGGGGCACGGCCGCCGGTCTCGACGGTCACGGCGTTGAAGTCGGCGTCCGCTCCGCTGCGCTCGTCGCTGCAGTACCGGCAGCGGAGTACCGGCGCACCGCCGAGAAGCCCGTCGGTGAAGCAGAACCCGACTGCGAGCTCGAAGTCGTCGCCCGGCGTGCGCATCGTCGTCGTCACCAGATGGCCGTCGAGCCGGATCTCCAGCGGCTCCTCGACGATCAGCTCGTCAGGCTGACGGCGGGGCCGCCCCTCGCCGTCGACACGGTGGACGAGCACGCGCTCGGTGCGGCCGCGACCCATTGGTCCTGCAGGCTACGGAGCCGGTGACGTCGCACGTGCATCTTCATGTCAAACCGACACGCCATTGCACGTGCGATGCCCGCAACGCGGATCGGCCGGCCCCGAGGGGCCGGCCGATGCCGGGAAGCTCAGCGGGGGGCTGAGACTTGGGGATCAGAAGTCTTCCATACCGCCGCCCGGCATGGCAGGCGCCTTGTCCTCAGGCTTGTCGGCGATGACCGCCTCGGTGGTAAGGAACAGCGCCGCGATCGACGCCGCGTTCTGCAGCGCGGACCTTGTCACCTTGGTGGCGTCGGGAACGCCCGCCTTCAGCAGGTCCTCGTAGTCGCCGGTGGCGGCGTTGAGACCGAACGAGCCCTCGAGGTTCTTGACCTTCTCGACGACCACGCCGCCCTCGAGGCCGGCGTTCACTGCGATCTGCTTGATCGGCTCCTCGACGGCCTTGGCAACGATCTTCGCCCCGGTCGACTCGTCATCGTCGAGCTTCTCGGCTGCCGCGAGGATCGCCGACTGCGAGCGGAGCAGCGCGACGCCGCCGCCGGGCACGATGCCCTCCTCGACCGCTGCCTTCGTGGTCGAAACCGCGTCCTCGATGCGGTGCTTCTTCTCCTTCAACTCAACCTCGGTCGCGGCGCCCACCTTGAGCACAGCGACGCCGCCCGACAGCTTGGCGAGCCGCTCCTGCAACTTCTCGCGGTCGTAGTCGGAGTCGGTGTTGTCGATCTCGTTCTTGATCTGCTGGATTCGACCCTTGATCTCTTCGTCGCTACCGGCACCCTCGACGATGGTCGTCTCGTCCTTGGTGACGACGACCTTGCGAGCCCGGCCGAGCAGATCGAGCGTCGTGTTCTCGAGCTTCAAGCCAACCTCTTCGGTGATGACCTGACCACCGGTGAGGATCGCCATGTCCTGCAGCATCGCCTTGCGGCGCTCACCGAACCCCGGTGCCTTCACGGCCGTCGATTTGAACGTGCCGCGGATCTTGTTGACGACGAGCGTCGCCAGCGCCTCGCCCTCGACGTCCTCGGCGACGATCACCAGCGGCTTGCCCGACTGCATGATCTTCTCCAACACAGGCAGCAGGTCGCGCACCGCGGAGATCTTGGAACCGACGAGGAGGATGTACGGCTCGTCGAGCACAGCCTCCATACGGTCCGGGTCGGTGACGAAGTACGGCGAGATGTAGCCCTTGTCGAACCGCATGCCTTCGGTGAACTCGAGCTCCATGCCCATGGTGTTGGACTCTTCGACGGTGATCACACCGTCCTTGCCGACCTTGTCGATCGCCTCCGAGATCAGCTCGCCGATCTCGAAGTCGTTGTTGGCCGAGATCGCCGCCACCTGTGCGATCTGATCCTTGGACTCGACGTCCTTCGACAGCGTCGACAGGTTCGCCACCGCCGCGTCCACGGCAACCTCGATGCCCTTCTTCAGCGACATCGGGTTGGCGCCGGCGGCCACGTTGCGCAGACCCTCATGCACCATCGCCCACGCGAGGACGGTGGCCGTGGTGGTGCCGTCACCGGCCACGTCGTCGGTCTTCTTCGCCACCTCCTTGACCAGCTCGGCGCCGATCTTCTCGTACGGGTCCTCGAGCTCGATCTCCTTGGCGACCGACACGCCGTCCTTGGTGATGGTGGGTGCACCCCACTTCTTCTCCAGCACGACGTTGCGGCCCTTTGGCCCGAGCGTGACGCGTACGGCGTCGGCCAGCTTGTTCATGCCGGTCTCGAGGGCCCGGCGGGCTTCCTCGTCGAACGCGATGATCTTCGGCATCAATCCCTCCGTGGGGTTCTTCTGGGGACTTGGTCGGGAGTACCTGGCACTCTCGATTCGAGACTGCTAAATCCAACCACGCCCGAGCCCGTTTAGCAACCAGACGGGCCGAGTGCTAACGATTCGCGCCTGGTTCCGCGTTAGCCGCCGGCGACGGCGGGGATGATCGAGACCGTCTCGCCGTCCGGCACCTTCGTGTCGAGGCCTTCGAGGAACCGGACGTCGTCGTCGGCGACGAACACGTTGACGAAGCGCCGCAGCCCGTTGTCGTCCAGAAGCCGTTCGGCGAACCCGGGGTGGACGCTCTCAAGGCTGTTGATGACCTCGCCGACCGTCGCACCCTCGACTTCGACCTCCGACCTGCCGCCGGTGAGGGTACGGAGAGTGGTCGGTACTCGGACCTTCACGCTCATGAGTTGACGATAACCCCGTTGCGCAAAGCCGCATTCCGACGCATGAGTAACGTGCCAGCGTGCGATCGGTCCCTCCGGTCTTGCCGGCGTTCCACCACGGTGACTTCGACCTCCGCAGGCTGATTGCAGCGAAGGACGATCACGTCGTGTCCGTCTGCCTTCCGGCGCGCGACGAAGCTGCCACCGTCGGCGCGATCGTCGAGTGCGTCAATGATCAGCTCGTCGACGGTTGTGGGCTCGTCGACGAGGTCATCGTGGTCGACGACCATTCGACCGACGCGACGGCCAAGGTCGCGGCCGCGGCCGGTGCGCGGGTGATCGCCGCGGCTGACGTACTTCCCGAGCACGGCGACGGTCACGGCAAGGGCGCCGCGATGTGGAAGTCACTCGCGGAGGCCGAGGGCGACGTCATCGTGTGGTGCGACGCCGATGTCATCGGATTCGAGCCGCACTTCGTGACGGGCCTCGTCGGACCGCTTCTCACCCAGCCAGGCATCGGCTTCGTCAAGGGCTATTACGAGCGTCCGGCCCCCGAGTTCGGTGACCGGGGCGGACGAGTGACGGAGCTCGTGGCCCGCCCGATGCTGGCGCTGCTGTTCCCACATCTCAGGTCAGTGGTCCAGCCTCTCGCCGGCGAATACGCCGGTCATCGTGAACTGCTCGAGCATCTTCCGTTCGTTGAGGGCTACGGGGTCGACATCGCGCTGCTGATCGACATCGCCGAGCGCTTCGGGACCGAAGTCATCGCCCAGGCCGACCTCGGCACCCGGATCCACCGGAACCGCCCGCTCGACGAGCTGTCGCCGCAGGCCACCGCCGTCATCCAGACGATGCTGTCCCGAGCGGGGGTCTCGGTCCCGTTGGCCACGCTGTACCGGCCGGACCTCGAGCCGATCGACCTCGAGGTCGTCGAACGGCCGCCGCTCGGCCCCATCCGCCCCCGGACGGGGGTTCGCCGGGGCGCGTGATTCGCCCGTTGGGTCAGTGTGCGGGGGTGGTCGAGGAATTTCTCGCCCAGTGCTCAAGTACGCCGCAGCCGATCCGATGATCAACAGACGGACAACAGGAACAACGGAACCTGGGGGAGCAACCATGAGCGCAGGACAACCGAAGCAGCCGGATCCGCAGGAGGCCTCGGCTCGCCGTCCTTCGACGGCCCGCCTCGCGGACCTGGTGGCGCATCTGACCGACTGCTCGCCGGAGCAGGCAGTCGCCGCTGTCGAAGCAGTGAAGACGGGCGAGCCCGCTGACCCGGACGCGGCATTGGAGGTCGTGGCCCGCGCCATGTCCGCCATCCGTCGCATCGATCTGCGCGACAGCATCGATCTCCGCGGCAACGCCGAGCACCACACCCCGATCACCTGACCGACGCGGCGATAGCCTTCTGGGCCGTGACCGATGTCGAGCGTCCCTCCACCCCACTCTGGTGGTACGCGCTGGTGGGGGTCGCGGTCGTGCTCGCGGCGATCTGGTTGGTCTCCGCGGTCGTCGGCTTCCTGCTCGGCCTCGTGAAGCTCGCGGTCGTCGTGATCCTCGCGATCGCGGTCGTCGGTTGGATCGTCGGCAAGAAGGCGGCGCGCTAACCCGCCAAGGCCAAGCGCTCGCGCACGATCTCGTCGACACATGCCGTGGGATCACTCCGTGCGCGGGCTTCGCCGAACCGGTCGACCAGCGAGACCGCGTCGACGCGCGCGCCGGCGTCGTCGTACACCTCGCCTGCGACGACGACCACGGGTACACCTGCGGCCGCGGCGCGCTCGGCGACGCCGCCGACCACCTTGCCCTCGAACGATTGCGCGTCGACGAAGCCCTCGCCGGTGACGACAAGGTCCGCGCCCTCGAGCGCGTCGTCGAGGCCGACTTCGTCCGCGACGAGATCGAAGCCGTCGACCAAGGCAGCACCGGCCGCGGCGAGCGCGCCGGCGAGCCCGCCCGCTGCACCGGCGCGTTCGAGGTCACGCACGTCGACGCCATGCTCTTCGAGATAGACCTGCGCGAGCCGTACGAGCCGGCGCCGCAAGAGCGCGATCTGCGCGCGCAGACGCGCCCTTCTGACCCGCGAACAGCTCCGCAGCCTCCACGAACTTCGTGCGGACATCACACGCGACCTGCAGCTCGACCCCGCGCAGCCGTTGCAGCGGGTAGACGGCCCGCAGCGCGCCGAGACCGCCATCCGTGGTGGCCGACCCCCCGACGCCGACGATGATCCGCCGCGCGCCTGCATCGAGAGCAGCAGCGATCAGTTCCCCGGTCCCGTAGGTCGTCGCTGCCACGGCATCGTTGCCTGGAACGCCGCCGACGAGCTCGAGCCCCGAAGCGAGCGCCATCTCGATCACGGCGCGCCTTCCGTTGAGCTGCCAGCTCGCCCGCACGGGATCGCCGAGCGGCCCAGACACGAGCGTCGTGCGGTTGCCGCCACCGAGCACCTCGAGTGTGCCTTCGCCGCCGTCGGCGAGCGGCACTTCGTCGCACTCCCAGCCGGCGGATGCCGCGCCGGCCGCGATCGCTCGCGCTATGTCCGAAGCGCGCGCGGTGCCGCGGAACTTGTCCGGGGCGGCCACGACTCGCATGCCATTAGTTTGCTCATTCGTGCCTGACCGGCCCGTCGTCATCGTGTCCAACCGCGGCCCGCTGTCGTTTCGGCGCGACGAGGAGGGCCGTCTGACTGCTCGCCGCGGTGCAGGTGGCCTCGTTTCGGGACTCGCACCGTTGGTCGCCGGCACCGACGCGATCTGGCTGGCGGCGCCACTGTCCGACGGCGACCGCGAGGCCGCAGCCGCCGGGCAGGTTGCAGAAGCGGAGGGACTGCGCGTTCGGCTCCTGCAACTGGACGAGGCCACCTACCGCATGTCGTACGACGTCATCTGCAACGCGACGTTGTGGTTCTGCGTCCACGGTCTCTACGACCTTCCGCGCCGACCCCGCATCGACCGCCGCTGGCGCGAGGCGTGGGAGGCCTACCGCGCCGTGAACGACGCCTTCGCGACCGCGACGGCTGAGGCGGCGCCACCCGACGCGGTGGTGCTCGTGCAGGACTACCACGTCGCCCTCGTGGGTCCGGCCCTGCGAGCGGCTCGTCCGGATCTCGCGACCGTGCACTTCACCCACACGCCGTGGTGCGATCCCGACGGCCTTCGACCGCTGCCGGCCGAGTTCGCTCGCGAGCTCGTGGGCGGCATCGCCGGGAACTCGGCGTCGACCTTCCACACCCGCCGCTGGGCGAACGCCTTCACCGCTTCGCACCGGACGTTCATGGGGGAGGCCGCGCCGCCACGGGTCGGCGTCACACCGCTCGCATCGGATCCCGACGATCTGGCGGCGACAGCGACATCACCAGCGTGCGAGCAAGAGCGCGCCCACCTCGCCGACACCATCGGTGATCGCAAGCTGATCGTGCGCGTCGATCGCATCGAGCTGTCGAAGAACATCCTGCGCGGCTTCCACGCGTTCGACGAGCTACTCACGCTGCATCCCGAGTGGCGCGGCAACGTGGTGTTCGGCGCGTTGCTGTATCCCTCGCGAGAAGGTCTTCCCGAGTACCTCGCCTACCGGCAAGAGGTCGAAGGTCTCGTCGAGCGGCTCAACGCGAGATGGGCCACGGCGACCTGGACGCCGATCATGTACGACGCCAGCGACGACTTCCCTCGCTCGATCGCGTCCTTGCAGCGAGCGGATGTCGTACTCGTCAATCCCGTCCGCGACGGCCTGAACCTCGTAGCAAAAGAAGCCGTTCTCGTCGGGGATGCCGCGGTGGTGCTTTCGACGGAAGCGGGCGTCTACGAAGAGCTCGGCGATGCCGGCGTCCTCGGCGTCAACCCCTTCGATGTCGGTGCGACGGCCGATGCGATGCACGAAGCACTGCGCATGGATCGGGACGAGCGTGCGCGACGACACGAACAGCTGCACGCCATCGTGACGGCGAGAACACCGCGCGACTGGCTCGAGGAGCAGCTCGCGTTCAGCTCGTAATCACAGCTGCGCAAGGAGGTCACGGACGCCTTCGGGGCCGTCGACAACGACATCAACCGCATCGAGCAGCTCGCTCGGCGCTTCGTCGCTGCGCACACCGACTCGGACACACGTCACTCCGTCAGCAGTGAGCTCGTCGAGGGCCCGGAAGGCCGGAAGATCGCCGACGTCGTCACCTATGAAGCACACCGCCGCGAGACCCCCCGTCAGAGCGCGAACAGCGGTGCCCTTGTCGACGGCTACGGGCGGGTGCAGCTCGAACGACATGCGAGCCGATCGCACGGACAACCCCGAACGTTCGGCGAGTTGCTGCGCGAACGCGTGAACCTCTGACTCGATCTCCGGGTTGCCGCGGAAATGAAGAGTGAGCGACAGGCCCTTGTGCTCGACTCGCATCTGTTCCGGTCCAGCGGCGTGCGCGACCTCGGACACCTCGTCGACGATCGTCGCGCCACGGTGCTGCATTCGGATTGTCGGCGACGACACCGTCGCGGACGACCTCGAGCCCGTACAGGCCTGACAGCACGACTGAGGACGGCAGCCACCGCGCGAGGAAGGACACGGGACGGCCGGACAGCACCGCGACTACCGCGTACCGGCCGGAGAGCTCGTCGAGCAGAGCGGGTACACCCTCCAACGGCCGTGCATCCGCGGGCTCGACGACGATCCTGGCGAGCGTGCCGTCGAAGTCGATCAGGATGCCCGATTGCGACGGCCTCGTCCGCAGGGCATCGAGCGACTCGGGAACCGGCTCTGCCACGTGCTCGCCCTGCGGGTCAGCGCACGCGACCAGTGGGCGCTAGTTGGCGGTGGTCGTTGTATTGCCGGCCCCCGCTCCGCCCGCAACCGGGGCGTCGGCACCGATCACCACCACGATGTTGGCGTCCTTCGGATCGCCCACGGAGGGAGGTGGCGGACTCGGCAACGCCTGGACCGCTGACGGGGCAAGGCCGAGCTTCGCCGCGATTTGCTGCGCGTCCGCCTCGTAGCCGGCGGTGAAGTACACGACCGATGTCGGTATCGGCGTGCCCGATGGGGCGTTGGCGGGATCGAGCGTCGTGTAGTTCGCGGCTTTGAGTTGATCCGCGCCGGCTTTGGCGATGCCCGACTTCCCCGATCCGTTCAACACCAACACCTTCACGGCGGCGGGATCGTGCGGCTGTGGTGCAGTACTCGGCGTGGTGCTCGTCTCGCTGCGCTTCACCGTCGAGGAGGTGGTCCCGCCGGCGCTCACCGGTGAACCGCCGTCATCGAAGCTTTGCGCCAGCAGTACGGCTCCGAGGATGACCGCGACACCGATCAGCACGGCGCCGCGTACCGCCGCCGACCTCGAGTTGTTGCCCGTCGAGGATCGCGGGCCGTGGGTCGCCACTACGAGCCGCCCCCACGGTCGGCGGATCGGCCTTCGTAGCGGGCGCGGCGACGACGGTCACGCAGCCGGCGCAAGCGCCGCACCACGAGCGGGTCGTATCCGAGTGCATCAGGCATGTCGAGCATTTCGTTCAAGAGTTCGTAGTACCGCGTGCTCGACAGATCGAAACGTTCGCGGATCGCAAGCTCCTTCGGACCAGGCTCGCTCCACCAGCCTCGCTCGAAATCCAGGATCGCCCGGTCTCTGTCGGTCAGGGCCATTCCTGTCAGGCTGCCCCGCCGACCTACGCGAATCAAGCACCCTCCAGGTGACCTGGCGCCAATTACGCTCGGCGCTCCGGCCCGAGTAGCTCAGCTGGTCAGAGCAGGCGCCTTGTAAGCGTCAGGTCGTCGGTTCGAGTCCGACCTCGGGCTCCACCGTGACCAGGTGGGGCTACCTCACCCAGGCATGCCAGTTCGCGCAGCGACAACGGATGATCAAGACCAATCCCGTAGCGGAGGTCTTACTGGCCGCAGGGAGGCCGGTGAAGCGGCGCAAGAGCTTCTCGATCGAACAGGCACAATGGTTGCTCGTCGACGCCATCGCCGCCGACCCTCGCCCGGCCATGTGGCTCACGGGGCTGATGTGATCGACACGTAAAGGAGTCGCGAAGAATCACGCCGCGGCGTTAAGGGTTCGCAGAGCGGGCTTCCACGCGCGGCGTGTCATGGCGTAATCCCTAGTCATGCAGTCGAGTGCCGTGGCACCACTCGAGTCAATGATGATCGTGGTGATCATCTGTGTGGGAGCGGTGGCGGGGCTCGCAGCGTTCTGGCTGCTCGGACGTTCTGTCGTGAGCCAAGCAACGAGGGGGCGTCTGGCCGCGACGCGACCTTCGCCGTCGTACGGGGACATCCACACGATCGCACTAGCTCGGGTCCGCGTTGGTGGCGTCGTGGACGTCGGGGACGAGATGCTGATCGAGCTGCGCAAGGAGCTTGACGCGCCATCCGGCGGTGAGGACGTCATCTGGCTCTTGGGGCCCTCGAGCATCGCGGCAATCGCGGCGCTCACTCGATGGCGCGATGCCGATGTGGTCGTGGCCGTCTCAGGTGGACGCGGCAGATTCCTTCTTCACACCGATCAAGCGAGAGTGAAAGTCACCGGTCGAGTTCCCATCGAGTGACTCGACTCCGATAGCCGCGGCCTCGGCGCGTCGACCATCGACGAGCCGGCTGATGAGTTGACCGTCGAACGCATTGCTGCCGGGCCATTCTTCGCAGTCGTCTACGCAGGTTGCGCGGGTGCGATCTTGCGGAGTCATCGCACGTCCTGCTGCACTCGTACGGTGGTCACGCTCTACGGCGTGCTCGCCGTTTCGTTCATGATGACGATGTACGCACTCGAGCGGCGCGACGACCGCTACATCCTCGGCTTCGCGCTCGGATGTCTGCTGTCGTCGAGCTACGGGTTTCTGTCGGGGGCGTGGCCGTTCGGTGTGGTCGAGGCGATCTGGTGCGTCATTGCACTGAGGCGATATCAGGTCGCGGTTGGCCACGCGTGAGACAGGTCAGAGCTCGACTCCGAGACTCTGCTCGAGCGTCTGTTCGAGAGGGAGCTTGAAATAGTTCGCTGCGCTAGTTGCGTGACATCGCCGCGAAAAGGTTCTCACGCGATCTGGCCATGCCGGGCCTGGCCGTGATTCGCACGGACTCTCGGCCGACGAAGTAGCTGATCGTCGACAAGTCGGTTCCGAGCTCCCCGGCGACGTGTTCGGCGAGCGCGCCCGGCACGTCGGGCACCTCCATGAAGCCATAGTGCAACACGACCTGGTAGAAGCCGAGCCCTAAGTCGGTGATCCGCTCCCGTTGCGCGGGCGGTACTGCCGGTCGCTTCTCCGTCACGATGGCGATCAGAAGGATCTGCTCGTGCAACGCGTCGTGGTGGCGAAGGGTGGCGAGCAGCGCCGGTGGCGTCGTGCCGGCGGTCGCGAAGAGGTATGCGCCCGTTCCGGGAGTGCGCAGCGGCGGTTCGCGCGACAAGCTGGCGACGAAGCGCTCGATCGGCAGCCCACCGCGGAGCAACCGCTCCTGAATCAAGCGGCGCCCGGTCCGCCACGTCGTGAGAACCGAGAACACCGCAGACGCGACGAGCAGCGGGAACCACCCGCCCTCCGGGATCTTGAACAGTGTCGCGACGAAGAAGGCGAGATCAACCATCAGGAAGAGCGCGCAGAAAGGAATGACCACGGCCAGATTCCGCAACGCGGGCCCGTGCAGACAGCTCCTGTGTTCCACGGCGCCGGATCACGAAATCTTGTACGTGCCCTTCGCGCCGCTCACATCCGGCAATCCCGCCGCTGACAGCGAGACCGGACTTTGACCGATAATGCCAGTCGTGACTGAACTTGGTGAAGACCCGTCCCCGGATGGCTCGGATCTGCAGGATCCTGAGGTGCGAGCAGGCATCGTCTGGTTCTCGCTGGCGATGGCGGGCTGCGTCATCGTGGTTCTGATCGTTGTCCTGCTGCTTGTCGTGCAGCCGAGCAGGAAGCCCGCGTCCAAGCAGCCCGGGTCGCTGTGTTGGGACAGTGGGATGCAGATGGAGATGCCGTGCAGCCCGGCGCCGTGAGTTCCTAGCCCAAGGTTTGCTCAGGTTGAGGCGGGGCTTCCGCGTCCACCGAGACGTCGTCATCGTCGTCGTCCGCGAGCACTCCGGCCCATGTCGGCGACGGTGGTGAAGAAGGAGTCGAACAATGGGCTCGCCATCGCCGCGCTCATCGTCGGCGCGATCGTCTCATCATCGGGATCGTTGCGCTCGTCCAGCTGCCTGACCCGGTGTCCGCGGCCGCGGTCAGATGGAGAACGGGTGCGGGATGCTCAGGTTCGGGCTGACCCTCGACGGCTGGATCGATCCACGACACCATCTGACCGTTGTCGTAAGTCTGCACGGCCGGGAACGCGAGTGAGTCCACGTTGTAAGGCAGGGTGCCCACCGAGACGGAGAACGTGTCGAACTCGCCCGGCTTGATCTGCCCTCCCGTCCACTTGATCTCCGACACGAAATCGGTGACTGCAATGCGTCGCCCAGTCGACACCTATGGTCGCCACCGGGCATGTCGTCCTGCGCCGCCGCTCGCCGACAGCCTTCTTCAAGGCGTCGTTCGCTTGACCACTGGCACTTCTTCACCGCGCCTAGACGCTGGTCCGGGATGTGGCGTCTCTGCGCGCCTTCGGACCACCGTGAACTCCGGAGGGGCAGAACCCTGCTGGCGGCCCGCGGACAAGGCAAGCGAACGCCAGCAGAGTCACTGAGTCGGGCAAACGTCGTGTCCTCTAGGGTCACCCCATTTTGCCCGAGACTCCCCAACGACAGAGGTCCACCACGTTGATGAAACACCCGCCCCGAAAGCCGACAGTCGCAATCGCCGGACGCCCCGCCGATCACGGCCACACCGGGAGCGAGACGTCCGACAACGGGGGACGGCTGGGGGTTGGTCCCAGCCTCATCGATGCCCCAACCTCCCAGCGTTCAAACTTGACGGCGCGCTCAGATGCATGCCGCTCCGTGCATGACGCGGGTTGCCCCGCTCCTCGACTACGGGGTTGGCGGCGCGGAGAGCGTGAGCAACCCTCGCGTGGAGAGCCATCGTAGAACTCGGGTGATACGGGCCTCCAATGCTCACCGTGCCTGACCATCGCGAAAAGTGCCGTTAGCGCCACCTTCCTTCCGTGGTCCTCCACTGGGGCATTTCGGTGCAAACATTCTGCCAACGCACGTGACATCAGCAGCCGTCACGCAACGAATCCGGACGGAACAGGGGCGGTGCTCGCGGGCCCCGTGACCTGCGCTCTTGCAGACCGCGCGTCACCAGGCGACACGTGACGTCCCAGCCGGATCACGCCTTGTAAGGGTCAGGTCGTCGGTTCGACTCCGGCCTCGGGCTCCCGTGCGTCGAGGCGCCGGCGGGCCACCTCGAAACACGCGATCGCACCGGCGGCTGCGACGTTCAGCGAGCCCAGCCGGCCGCGCAACGGGATCGCCACGACCACCTCACACCGCCGGCGCACGAGCGGCGACAGTCCGCGACCTTCCGCACCGAGCACGAGGACGACGGGCTGATCCGCAAGACCGAGTCGGTCGATGCGCTCGGACCCGCCGCTGTCGAGTCCGACGGTCCACACTCCGAGCTTTGCGAGCCGGTCGAGCGCAGCCGGCAAGCCGCCGACCACCGCGATCGGCAGGTGTTCGATGGCGCCCGCAGCGGCCTTGGCCACCGTCGGGGTCACGTGCACGGAACGGTGCCGCGGCACGACCACACCCGTCGCACCGCAACACTCGGCCACTCGCAACAACGCGCCGAAGTTGCCAGGGTCGGTGACACCGTCGAGGGCAATCAGGAACGGCGGCTCACCGTTGACGGGCTCGGCGAGCTCGGCGAGATCGGCCTCGGGCAACGGCGCGCATCGTGCGAGTACTCCTTGGGGCGCCTCGCTGCGAGCGGCACCGTCGAGCTTGCCCTGCGATACGTACTTGATCGGGACGCGCAGCTCTTGTGCCAGTTCCGCGACGTCGTGCAACGGCCCGCGCTGGGACCGCTCACCGGAGACGATCCAGAGCTCGCGCACTCGCCGGCGACCCGCGAGCAGCAACTCGCGAACAGCTTGGCGGCCCTCGACCTGGTCCCCGCCGAGCCCCCGGCGCTCGTCCCCCCTCGTGCGTGCGTTCGATTCGGCCCCTGGAGGGCCTTTCCGAACGCCAGTACGGCGGGCGGGAGGTTTCGAGCGCCCTACGGACGATCGACGAGAGCCACCGCGAGGCATGCAATCCCCTCCTCCCGTCCGAGTGCGCCTAGGTGTTCGGGCCGCGTTGCCTTCACGCTGACGTCCGCGCCGATTGCCTCGGACAGGCGCTTGCACATCGCGGCACGATTCGGCGCCAGCTTCGGCGTCTCGCATACCACTGAGCAGTCGATGTTCACAGGCTCCCACCCCGCGCCGCGCACCATGGCCGCAACCTCTTCGAGCAACGTGATGCTGTCTGCGCCGCGCCAACGCTCGTCGGTGTCGGGAAAGTGGAGACCGATGTCCCCGAGACCAGCGGCGCCCAGCAGTGCGTCGCAACACGCGTGCGCGACGACATCGGCGTCACTGTGCCCGCGCAGACCACGCCCACTCTCGAACACGACCCCGCCCAAGACGAGCGTTCGCGGATCGTCGTCGGATGCGAACGTGTGCACGTCGATACCGAGTCCCACGCGCATCACGGGATCAAGAGCTCCGCGATCGCGAGGTGCCACGGCTCGGTGATCTTGAGGTTGCGAGGATCGCCGTCCACGGTGCTCACTTTCGCGCCAGCTGCCTCTGCCAGCGACGCATCGTCCGTCGCGTCCGTCTCCTGCTCGTGAGCCCGCTGCAGCACGTCGATCCGAAACCCTTGCGGCGTCTGTACGGCGACGAATCGCGAGCGGTCGACCGTGCCGCCTTCTCGCTCGCGCAACGTGTCGGTGACGGCCACGACCGGTACCACGACTTCGGCGCCGTCGGCCAGCGCGCGCAGCACCCGTTGCCACACGTTCGGCAGCGGCACCGGGCGGGCAGCATCGTGGACCAGCACGTGGGTCGCGGCCGCCGGCACCGCCGCCAGCCCCGCCCGCACGGAAGCCGACCTCGTCGAGCCGCCCGCCACCGTCGCGTCGGCAAGCGGCTCCGCCCGGTCTGCGAGCTCCTTGGGCACGACGACGACGACCCCGGCGGTCATCTCGGCCGCGGTCACGAGCGACCAGTCGAGGACGCGCCGCTCCCCCAACGACTCGTATTGCTTGCGCTGACCGAAACGCTCGCCCGACCCGGCAGCGACGACGACCGTCCAGACCGTCAGGTCAGGCTCCGCACTGAGAGGGCGAGCCGATGGGCGAGTCCTCTCCGACAACACAGTGTCTGTGTGGCGCCGGCACAGCCGGCGCCACGGCGCAGAGCGCTCTTTGATGGCCGGCGACTCGGGCGTCTGCCACCTATCGGCTCGCGCTCTGCGTCATCGGAGCGCTTCGTCGAGCTTCTTCTCGGCCTCTTCCTCGTTCACGTTGATGGCGAACGTGAGCTCGGACACGAGGATCTGCCTGGCCTTGGCGAGCATCCGCTTCTCGCCGGCGGACAAACCCTTCTCGTTCTCGCGCAACGACAGGTTCCGCACGACTTCGGCGACCTGGTAGATGTCGCCGGACTTCAGCTTCTCCACATGGTTCTTGAACCGGCGAGACCAGTTGGTCGGCATGCGCGCTTCCTTCTTTCGAAGGACCGCGAACACTTCCTCGACCTCTTCGTCGTTGATGACTTCACGCAATCCGACGGAGTCTGTGTTGTCCGCGGGGACCATCAGCGTCAAGTCGCCGTACGCCAACCGAAGAACGAGATACTCCCGTTGCTCGCCTGAAGGCGACGGCCGCTTCTCCCGCTTCTCGATGACCGCCGCACCGTGATGCGGATAGACGACCTTGTCGCCGACGTCGAACGTCGTCATCTCGCTCCAGGGATCGCAACGTACAGGAGGGCCGGCCCCACAGGGTAGGAAAGGCCTGTTGACCGCACAACCCCGTGACGACGTGACGGTGTGCGGGCATCTACATTGCGCGGATGACCGACGCCGAGATCTTGACCCGCGTCGATCTCTTCGCGGAGCTCGAGCGGGAGGAGCTGGCCCGCATCGCCGACGCAGCAGAGCGGCGCGACCTGCGCCGCGGCGATGTCCTGTTCCTGGAAGACGACGAGCCCGACGAGCTGTTCGTCGTGCTGTCCGGGCGTATCGCGCTGGCCAACAAGTCGACCGACGGGCGGGAGTCCCTCGTCGCCTTGATGGAAGCCGGCGATGTGTTCGGGGAGATGCCGCTGTTCGACGGACTCGGCCGGTCGACTGCAGCGCGAGCGCTCGAACCGTCCGATGTGATCGCCATCCCGTACGCACCCGTGCAGGAGGTCTACGAGGCGCGACCCATGTTGCTGTGGAGCGTCGTGGCCATGCTCTCGGGCCGCATCCGCGCCATGGATGCGGCACTCGCCGATTCGGTGTTCCTCGACGTCACCGGCCGAACCGCGAAGCGGCTGCTCGAGGTTGCGGGCGAAGACGACGAGTTCGTGCTCCCGGTGACGCAGGAGGAGCTTGCCGGCATGGTGGGAGCGTCACGTGAGCGCGTCAACAAGGCCATCGCCGCGTTCGTGCGGCTCGGTTGGATCGAGCAGTCGGATCGCCGCTACCGCATCACGAACCGCCCGCAACTCTCGTTGCGAGCGCGCTAGTTCCCCGTCCCGACCGACAACCAGTCGACGACGCGCCGCCACGCGTCGGCGGCGTCGTCCGGTCGGTGCGCGGGACGCGATGCATCGTGTACGAAGCCATGCTCTGCGCCCTCGTAGCGCGTGATTGTCGCTCCGGCCGCTTCGAGCGCGTCGACGTCCGCCGCGGGCGTGTACGGATCGGCCGTGCCGATGATGGCCAGCACCCGCTCTGCTGTGCCGGCGTCGCGGAGCATCTCGACTGCGTCGCGCTCGACCCGGCCCGTGCCAGGCGTCGGGGACACGGATCATGCCGTAGAAGGCCCCGGCACGATCGAAGCGACCGGTCGACGCCGCCTTCATCGTGTACATCCCACCCATGCAGAAGCCGATGACGCCGACGGGCTCGACGCCGAGGAGATCGGCTGCCGCGAGGATGTCCGCCAGTTGACGATCGTCCTCGAGGGCCGCCATGGCGCTCATGCGTTCCTCGAGCGTCATCCCTTCCCGACCCGGAAACGGTTCGACGGCGGCGACCGCCCAACTGTTCTCGGCAGCGAGCTTCGCGACGAGGTCGTCGAAGAGCGGACGAAGCCCGCCGATGTCGGGGATCACGACGAGACCGCGACTCGGTCGGTCGCTCTCGGGACGGGCAACTTCGACAGGGGTGCCGTTGGCGAGAGTTGTGCGCACCGCAACGTTCTAACGGTCGAGACGAGGCGCGGCCACCAACTCCGCCACGTAGGGGTGCTCGATCACCCCGCCCGCGTCGTCGAGTGATGCACGGATGGCGTCGAAGAGCGCCGCCCGTTGGTCGTTCGGCAACATGCGCTTGTCAGAGTGCGTGTTGAGGAACGCGACGTACTCGTCGGACGTGTAGCGCGCGAGCCACGGCACCAGGCGCTGAATCGGTGCTCCGAACCAACCGCCCTTCTGCAGATGCTCGACCGCGGGGGAAGGGAGCTCGAGAACGACTTCCTGATGTTGTGTTCCATTCCAGGCGTGATCCGCTTGTAGATCGGTTGCAGATCGTCGTGCCACGCGCAGGCGTCGAGATCGGGCCGGTTCCACATCAGCGTGATCCAGCCACCCGGACGTAAGGCCTCGGCCGCTTTGCGTGGACCGATCTCGTCGTCGACCCAATGCCACGACTGCGCGGCGACGACGACCGCAAAGTGATCGGGCACCAGCGGCCAGTCCTCGAAGCCGGACGTCACGAACGTGGCGCCCGGCGCGTGACGCCTGGCGACGGCGACCATCGCAGGGTCGGGCTCGAGCGCGGTGACGTCGAGTCCGCGCCAAAGCAGGTGACGCGTCGCCTTGCCGGTGCCCGCACCGATCTCGAGCGCCGGATCGCCCGGACCGACGCCCGCGATCATGACCAGCTCGTCGATGAGCGCCCCCGGATAGTCGGGTCGATGCCGCTCGTACTCCTCAGCGACTTCGCCGAACACCAGCCGTTGGATGCGCTCGCTCATGTCTCCCCGGGGGCTGCGCCCCCGGACCCCATCGGCGTCCCGCTCCCTGGCGGTCGCCCGGCCGCCATGAGCTCGCTGCGCTCGCTCATCTCTCCTCGGGGGCTGCGCCCCCGGACCCCATCGGCGTCCCGCTCCCTGGCGGTCGCCCGGCCGCCATGAGCTCGCTGCGCTCGCTCATGACTCGACCACGGTCCAGAGCACCTCGGTGTGCGCCACGCCGAGGCCGGCCCGCTCGAGATTGCGATGGCTGGTCGTGCCCGGCGTAGCCAGGGACACCGCGAGCTCGCAGCCCGCCGCGGCGGCGTCGTGGAGACGGCGGTGGATCAGCGCATGCTGGCAGCCGCGACGCCGGCCAGCCCGCAGCGTCGAGGCGCTGGCGAGGTAACCGACGCCGTCGTCGACCGCGAGCGCGGCCGCACCCATGGCCTTTCCATCGACGGACGCGAGGTAGCAGCACCACCCCGGCTCGTCGGACCACCGGGCCACAGCGGTCCAATGCTCGGTGGGCGCGTCATCGGGAACTCCGTGCCCACCGAGCAGCACTCTTGCGAACCGCGTCGCGTCGTCCGAACCCGGCTCGACGATGCAGACGTCGACCTCAGACGGAGCGGTTTCAGAGGGCATCGCGGCGTGCGCCCAGAGCGCGTCGATGAACCCCGTTTGGCGCGCTCCGGCGTGGGAGAGCGCGGCGGCGAGGGGGAGGAAGTCGTCGGCCGGCGCGATCTCGAAACGCGGCCGAACGCCGAGCTGGTGATACCACGCTGCGATCTCCGGAACGAGTCTTTCGTCGCCCGGCGCGAGGCCCATGACGTGTTGCATCCAGTCGATGCCAGGGAGACCGGCGGCTGCGGTCGCAACGACGCCGGCCCCGAACCGCCGTACCTGAACGTCGCACCGGTTGCCATGCACGTCGCGCAGCAACTCGAGCCGCCGCACGTGGAACGCGGTCGCGCACTGCGCGATTCGGTCGCGCACATCGTCAGTCAGCACGTGTGCGCGCACCTGGGTCGTCAGTTGTAGCGGTCGAGGATGCTCGTCTCGGCGAGCCGAGCAAGACCCTCCTTGATGGCCCGGGCCCGTGCCTCGCCTACACCTTCGACGTCGTCGAGGTCGTCAATGGTGGCGCGCATGATCTTCTGAAGGTTTCCGAACCGGTCGACGATCTTGTCGATCACCGTGTCCGGCAGGCGCGGGATCTTCGAGATCAGACGATGCCCGCGTGGCTGCAAGCTCAAGTCGAGGTCGACGCCTCCGGTCAGGTGCAACATGCCAGCGACGATCTTGAGGTCGAGCAGGTCGTCCGTGTCCAGCTCCGCGAGGGCTTCCAGCGCGTCGCCGACGCGCCACGTCTCCTCTTCGTGGAAGTAGTCCTGGATCACGAGCCGGCGGTCGTCGTCGACACCGCCCATGAGCTCTTCGAGCTGCAGTCGCACGAGGCGGCCGTCGACGCCCAGTTCGACGATGTGACCTTCGATCTCCTCTGCGATCCGACGCACCATCTCGGTGCGCTGCAGCACGGTGACGACGTCGCGCACGGTCACGAGGTCTTCGACCTCGAGCGCGGACAGCGCACCGGAGACGCCGTCGAGCCGACTCTTGTAGCGCTCGAGCGTGGACAGCGCCTGGTTCGCCTTGTTCAGGAGTCGCGGGATCGGCTCGAGCGGGTACTTCGCGTCGTCGACGTACACCGCGATCACCTGCATGTCTTCGGACACGGAGATCACCGGGACATCGATCGAGCGCGCCACGCGCTCGGCAGTGCGATGCCGCGTGCCGGTTTCGGAGGTCGGCACGTTGGGATTGGGAACAAGATGCACGTTGGCACGTGCGATTCGGCTGGCGTCGCCGGCGAGGATGATCGCGCCGTCCATCTTCGCGAGCTCGGACAAACGCTGCGGGCTGAACGCGGCATCGAGCAAGAAGCCGCCTGAGCAGATGTTGAGCACCTCGGGTCCATCGCCGACCACGATGAGCGCGCCCATGCCAGCTTGCAGGATGCGGTCGAGTCCCTCGCGCATCGGCCGGCCCGGCGCGACTGCAGCCAGCGCGTCCAGCAGCGCGATGCTGCGGCGCGAAGCGACGGCGTGATGGTATCCCCCAACCCCGAGAAGTGAGTCGGGCACCACGGACCGTCGGCTTCCCCCTGGCTTGGTCATGACCGGGGCCAGTGTACGTGGCGGTGTTCATGCGGCTCGATCGACGATGCCGACGAGATCGAGTGCGTCAGCGACGGTCGCGGCGCGCAACGGGCGCAATCCTGCGGGCGGATCAGGCGCCGAGTGCGGCAGCAGCGCGGACGCGAACCCGAGGCGAGCCGCCTCGGCCAACCGACGCGGCGTCTGCCCCACTTGGCGCAACTCGCCTCCCAGCCCGATCTCGGCGCAGGCGACGAGATCGGACGGCAGCGATGTGTCGGAGAGTGACGACGCGACCGCGAGGGCGAGCGCGAGATCCGCTCCCGGTTCGACGACTCGCACCCCACCGACCGCGAGCGCGAACACGTCGGACCCCGTGAGCGAAAGCTCTGCCGCGCCGTTCGAGAACGGCGAGGAGGAACGCGAGCCTGCCGCCGTCCACCCCCTGCGCTGATCGCCGCGCCAGAGGCAGGTTCGTCTTCGCCACGAGCGCTTGGAGCTCGACGAGCATCGGGCGGTGGCCGTCGAGCGTGGGCACCACCGCCGAGCCGGGGACGCCCGGTCGCCTGTCCGCCAGGAACAATGCGCTCGCGTCGGGCACCGGCTCGAGTCCGCTCTCGGTCATCTCGAAGAGCCCGAGGTCTGCGGTCGAGCCGAACCGGTGCTTTGCGGCGCGCAGCAGGCGCAACGCGTGATGGCGATCGCCGTCGAAGCACAGCACGGTGTCGACGACGTGTTCGAGCACCCGGGGACCGGCGAGGCCGCCTTCCTTCGTGACGTGGCCGACGAGCACCACGGCGAGGTTGCGTTGCTTCGCCTCGCGGACGAGACGATGCGCGCACTCACGCACCTGGACCGTCGACCCGGGCGCCGAACCGAGGGCCGGATCATGCACGGATTGGATCGAGTCGACGACGATGAGGCCTGGCTGCACCCGATCGGCCTGGGCGAGCACGTGCCCGAGCTCGGTTTCGGATGCGAGCCACAGCTTCGGGGCGAGCGCCCCGAGACGGCCGGCGCGCAAACGGACCTGCTGCCGCGACTCTTCGGCCGACACGTACAGGACGTCGAGGCCGGCGAAGGCCATCGACGCGGCGACCTGCGTGAGCAACGTCGACTTGCCGACACCCGGTTCGCCGCCGATCAACGTGACGGATCCAGGAACGAAGCCGCCGCCAAGAACGCGGTCGAGCTCGGATACGCCCGTCGGCATCGACTGCACGGAAGCGAGCTCGACGTCGCTGATCGGCGTCGCTTGCTCGAAGTCGCGAGCCGCCGGGATCGATCGCGCGAGTGACAGAACCGGAGCCTCGACCATCGTGTTCCAGGTGTCGCATGCAGGACAGCGGCCGGACCACCGGGGTGCACTGGCCCCGCACTCCTCACACCGGAACTCCACTCGTTGCTTCGCCATGCCCCCATCATCCCGACCGGGTGTGACAGTCACTTCGCATGCGATGGCGATCCTTCGCGCGTCGGATCGCACGTGCGTCTGGGTGTCAAAACGACACGTCAATGCACGTGCGACGCACCGCGACGACGGCGACGACGGGAGCGGCGGCCAAAGATCAGCCCGAAAACGAGCACGAACACGAGGGTGACGCCCGCTGCGACGGCGAGGATCGTCGGGATGAGCGTCTGCCAGCGGGTGCTGGTGGACGACGCCTTCAGTTGCATCGGACCGGCCTGGGAGAGCCGCGGTTGCCAGATCGCGTTGCCAGCCAGTTGCACCGGCGCGTTCGACTTCACCTCACCCGGCAGGTGGAGCGAGATCCGGAAACGGAACACGTCGTCGAGCGGTTCGCCGATCCGCTGCTCGATCGCCTGGAGGTCGTCGCCGAGCGGCTTGCCGTCGAGTTGCGCGGCGAGCTCGCTGTCGCCGAACGACTCGAGCCCGGCAGTGAAGTCGACCGTTCCGGTGAAGGTGAACTTCGTGCGCGCGAAACGACCGTGTGCGTGTGATGGCGAAGTCGCGGAATGGTCCGTTGTTCCCCGAGAGCTCCGACAGGATCTTGCTCGCTTCGTCCGGATTGGCGAAGTCCTTGCTCACCTCGACGTGAGTCAGGTTGTCCGCCGCCTTGCGCGGTCCGACCACGGTCCATCCCACGGTCTTCAAGTCGTCCGTGCGCAGCGACTGCAGAAGGTTCGGCACACGACGCAGCGCATCGTCGTCGAACCCCACGCCGACGGTCACCGTCCCACTCCCGTTCTCCTCGACGGTCACGCGGATCTCCGTTTGCACACGACACGCGGTCGTACCGAGAACGACCGCTAGCACGAGCGCGACGAGGCGAAGGCGTCGTGTCAATGAGCAGCGCAGTCCGGCTACGTGGTCTTCACGATGAGCACGCTGCACGGCAGATGATGGCTCACCTTGTTGGGCACCGATCCCAGCCGCAGGAACCTCGTCATACCGGTCATCCCACGGTTACCGAGCACGAGGAGGTCGTACCCGCCCTCGCGACAGGCTTGGATCAGCGCCCCGACCGGCTCACCCTCCGCCACACCCGTATCGATGTCGACGCCGGAGGACTCGTGGCGAGCCGCCTCTGAAGCGACGGTGTGCGATGCCTTCTCACGGCGTGCCGCGCTCGAAGATCGTCAGCCCGGCGCCCGCCGCGCGCGCGATCTCGACGGCTCGATCGACAGCGACCGCAGCTGTTCCCGAACCGTCCGTGCCCACCAGGATCTTCTGGTACACGGCACGGGAATGTAGTGGTCTGCTACTCCGTGGGCCCTGCTTCTGCGAGCTCGACCGGCGGTGGCTCGAAGCCCTCGACCGAACGGAACACGATCACCTTCTCGCCCTTGTCGGACTCGGGATCGGGCTCGGCGTCGACGATCACGATCTCACCGGCGCGGAACTCTTTGTAGAGGAGCCGCTCGGAGAGCGGGTCTTCCACGAGACGCTGGATGGCGCGTCGCAGCGGACGGGCGCCGAGCGTCGGGTCGTAGCCGCGCTCGGCCAGCATCTGCTTGGCGGACTGCGTGATCTCGATGCCGATTCCTTGGCTCTCGAGCTGCACGGCCACGCGTCGCATCATCAGGTCGACGATCTGGATGACCTCGTCACGTGAGAGCTCGTGGAAGACGATGACCTCGTCGATGCGGTTGAGGAACTCGGGACGGAAGTGCTGCTTCAGCGCGTCCGTCACCTTCTCCTTCATGCGCTCGTACGTAACTGCCTCGTCGGACTTGCCGAATCCGACGCTCGCCTTGCGCAGATCGGCGGTGCCGAGGTTCGACGTCATGATCAGCACGGTGTTGCGGAAGTCGACCGAGCGACCCTGCGCATCCGTCAGGCGGCCCTCTTCGAGGATCTGCAACAGCGTGTTGAACACGTCCGGGTGGGCCTTCTCGATCTCGTCGAAGAGCACGACCGAGAACGGCTTGCGACGCACGGCCTCGGTGAGCTGGCCACCTTCCTCGTAACCGACGTAGCCCGGAGGAGAGCCGACCAGGCGCGACACCGTGTGCTTCTCCATGTACTCCGACATGTCGAGCGCGATGAGCGACTGCTCGTCACCGAACAGGAACTCCGCGAGCGTCTTGGCGAGCTCGGTCTTTCCGACGCCCGAGGGTCCCAGGAAGATGAACGAGCCGGACGGGCGCTTCGGATCCTTCAATCCGGCGCGCGTGCGCCGGATGGCCTGCGACACCGACCTGATGGACTGTTCCTGGCCGACGACCCGCTTGTGCAGCTCGTCCTCCATGCGGAGCAGCTTCTGCGTCTCCTCTTCGGTGAGCTTGTAGACGGGGATGCCTGTCCACACCGACAGCACCTCGGCGATGGCTTCTTCGTCGACCTCGTCGAACAGGTCGACACCCGAGGCCTTGATCTCCGCTTCCTTCATCTCCTTCTCGCCGAGCAACTCCTTCTCGCGGTCACGCAGCTTGCCCGCGTCTTCGAAGCGCTGTGCTTCGACGGCATCCTTCTTCTGCTGCTGCACCTGCGCGATCTGGTTCTCGAGCTCCTTGTAGTCCGGCGGCGTCTCCATGCGCTTGATGCGCAGCCGCGAACCGGCCTCGTCGATGAGGTCGATGGCCTTGTCGGGCAGGTGACGATCGGAGATGTAGCGGTCTGCGAGGTTGGCCGCCGCAACGAGAGCCTGATCGGTGATCGTCACGCGGTGATGCGCCTCGTAGCGATCGCGCAGACCCTTCAGGATCTCGATGGTGTGCGCGACGGTCGGCTCGTCGACCGTGATCTTTTGGAAGCGACGCTCGAGCGCGGCGTCCTTCTCGAGATGCTTGCGGTACTCGTCGAGCGTCGTCGCACCGATGGTTTGCAGCTCGCCGCGGGCGAGCATCGGCTTGAGGATGGACGCGGCGTCGATAGCGCCTTCGGCGGCACCTGCGCCGACGAGCGTGTGCAGCTCGTCGATGAACAGGATGATGTCGCCCCGCGTGCGGATCTCCTTCAGCACCTTCTTCAGACGCTCTTCGAAGTCGCCGCGGTAGCGGGAACCGGCGACGAGCGCGCCGAGGTCGAGCGTGTACAGCTGCTTGCCGCGCAACGTCTCGGGGACGTCGTTGGCCACGATCTTCTGCGCGAGCCCCTCGACGATCGCGGTCTTGCCGACACCGGGCTCACCGACGAGCACCGGGTTGTTCTTGGTGCGGCGCGAGAGCACCTGCATCACCCGCTCGATCTCGCGGTGGCGACCGATGACGGGATCGAGCTTCTTCTCGCGCGCCTGTTGCGTGAGATTGCGTCCGAACTGGTCGAGGACGAGCGAACCCGAAGGCGTCTGCTCGCCACTGCCGCCAGCGGTGGCGCCGGCCTTCTCCTGCTGACCGCCGGGGCCGCTGTAGCCGGAGAGGAGCTGGATGACTTGCTGGCGCACGCGCGACAGGTCTGCGCCGAGCTTGACCAGAACTTGCGCGGCGACACCTTCGCCTTCCCGGATGAGCCCGAGCAGGATGTGCTCCGTGCCGATGTAGTTGTGTCCGAGCTGCAGCGCCTCCCGCAACGACAGTTCGAGCACCTTCTTCGCGCGAGGCGTGAACGGGATGTGGCCGCTCGGCGAAGATCCACCCTGGCCGATGATCTCCTCGACTTGACTGCGGACGGCCTCGAGCGAGATGCCGAGTGACTCGAGTGCCTTCGCGGCGACGCCCTCGCCCTCGTGAATCAGCCCGAGCAGGATGTGCTCGGTGCCGATGTAGTTGTGGTTGAGCAGCCGTGCTTCTTCCTGAGCAAGAACAACAACACGGCGTGCCCGGTCGGTGAACCGTTCGAACAAGATCGCCTCCCCTGGCGGGGTTTCAGTGGCGTGAAGTGTACCCATGACCCCTCGGTTCGCACGATCGGAGGTTGAGGCTTCGCCGGGCTCTGATTCGGGCTCTGATCGAGTTTCCCCGGTCCCGAAGACCTCGTAGCGTGTCGGCGTGGGGTCGTCCTCGGCGCTCGCGGAGCCGGACTTCGTTCGCACCGCCCGGCCGCGAGTCGAAGCCGAGTTGCGCGCGTCGGTGCAGACCGATGACGCATTCCTGACGGAGGTCTCCAGCCACCTGATCGTCGCGGGCGGCAAGCGTGTCCGCCCACTGTTCGCCGTCGCCTCCGCCACTGCTGGTTCCGCAGAACCGCTGGTCAGCGACGATGCGGTGCGGGGAGGCGTGGCCGTCGAGCTCGTCCACCTGGGGTCGCTCTACCACGACGACGTGATCGACGAGGCGGTGACCCGGCGGACCGTCGAAAGCGTGAACGCACGGTGGGGAAATCTGACGGCGATCCTCGCCGGCGACTTCCTCCTGGCCAAGGCGTCGGAGATCGCCGCCTCGCTCGGCACCGAAGTCGCCGGGCTACTGGCCGCCACGATCGGGCGGCTGTGCGAGGGGGAGGTGGGTGAGCTGCGCTCGGCGTACGACGTCGAGCGCACGGAGGCGGCGTACCTCGACGTCGATCAAGGGCAAGACCGCTGCGCTGTTCGCGACCGCGTGCCGAATCGGCGCGCCTCGTCGGCGGCCTGCCGCGAGGGGCCGTGGACGCGCTCACCGACTATGGCGAGGCGTACGGCATGGCGTTCCAGATCGTGGACGATGTGCTCGATGTCGTCGCCTCCGACGCGGAGCTCGGCAAGCCTGCAGGTCACGACCTCGTCGAGGGGGTGTACACCTTGCCGGTGCTGCGGGCGCTCGACACCCAGGGAGGACTGCGCGAGCGACTCGGGCGGCCGCTCGATGGCCGGCAGCTCGACGAAGCCCTGTCGGTCGTGCGCGCCGATGGCGCCGTCGATGCCGCGCTCGACACGGCGCGTGACTATGCACAGCGCGCCGTGACCGCACTCGCACCCCTCGACGACACCACCGCCACCGTCTGGCTGGCGGGCGCCAGTGACGAGTTGTTCGCGCGTGTCGACGCAATTCACTCCACGGACTGAGATTCAGGAGCGCGGCGCTAGCCGCCGACGTCGTCGGTCGAACTACGGTTTTCGCAGTACGACTGCCAAGGGGGGCAGCAGTGGACACGCTCACTCGGGAACCAGGGCCAGCGGAAGAACCGCGCGAACTCGATGTACTTGCTCCTTCTCGACCGCCGCGGACCCAGCCTGGTCCGGCTCAGGTGCTGCTGGCAGCACTTTCGCTGTGCGCAGCGGTCATCCATGTTGGGTTCGCGCCGGCCCACTTCAGCGAGGTGTGGAGCCACGGGGCGTTCTTCATCGCAATGGCGTGGTACCAGCTGCTCCTCGCGTTCTTGCTCGTCACGCGGCCCAAGCGCTGGGTCTACGCGTTCGGGCTCCTCAATCCGTTGTTGATCGGCGTATGGGTCATGTCCCGGACGGTCGGCGCACCGTTCGGTGACGACGCATGGACTCCGGAGGGCGTGGGCTTCGCGGACGTGCTCGCCGACAGTCTTCGAGGGCCTCGTCGTTCTCGGGTGTCTCGGGCTGCTTCTGACAAAGGCGTGGCACCGCGCCGCTCGGTGGACGGCACTCAGCACCATCGGCGTCGCCAGTGTCAGCCTCATTGCCGCCGGCCTCACCACGGCGTCACTCACGCCTCGCTTCGCCGGGGCGCACGAGCACGGTGGTGCCGCCGAAGCAGCCGGCGACGGCCACGCGCACGGGGGTCCTGCAGGTACCGCGGCTACGGCAGGCTTCGTCCTCACCGGCACCACGCCGTGCGAGAAGTCGGGCCCGCCCGCCTCCGAAGGTTCGCTCATGGACGCCGAAGGCCACAACCACCGCGGCCCCGTCGAGCAGATCCCGATCGACCGCGCCGACGACAGAATTGCTGCAGCAGCAACAGGCGATTGCACGCGGGGTCGCAGACCGGCTCCCGAACGTTGCCGCGGCCGAGGCGGCCGGCTACCACAAGTCGACCCCCTTCGTCCCGTGCATCGGCGCCCACTACACCAACGTCAGCCTGGTGCCTAGATTCGACCCGGCCAAGCCTTCTGAGTTCCTGTTCGAGGGCACCGAGCCCGATTCGAAGATCGTCGGCCTCAGCTACCTGGTGCTCCATCCAGGTGGCGCGCCCGAGGGCTTCGCCGGTCCGAACGACCACTGGCATCAGCACAACGCCAACGGCGGCCTCTGCTTCTCGAACAAGGACGGCATCGTCATCGGTGCGGAGGACATGTCACAGGAGGAGTGCATCGCGGCCGGCGGCGACAAGCATGAGCTGACCGACATCTGGATGCTGCACGATTGGACCGTCCCGGGTTGGGAATGCAGCTGGGGCGTGTTCGCTCCGGAGTGCGCAGAGCTCGGCGGCCGTGCCGGCACCGACGCCTGGACCCAGTAGCAGTTTCGTTCTGGCGTCAGATAGTGCGGATGTCCGGACTACCTGACGCCAGAATCGATTGTTGTTGACCGGTTACGCGGGTCAGGAAATCGAGCACCAGGCGGTTGAACGTGCCGAAGTTCTCGACCATGAAGCCGTGCGCGCCGCCCGGACGACGGCGAGCTCGGCGCCGGGGATCAGCTCGGCGAGCTCCTCGCTGTCGGCTTGCGGCGTGAGGATGTCCTGGCTGCCGACGATCACGAGCGTCGGTGCCGTCACGGTCGGGCAGCTCGTCGCGCAGACCGTCGTCCATGTCGAGGATGGCGCGGACCTGGGCGACGAACGCGTGCGCCGGCGCCGAGATGGACACCGGCGTGAGCGCGTTGAACGCCGGCCAGAACCGGCGCAGCGAGCGGGGCCCGACGAGCCAGCGCAGGTTGTGCTGCGGCGAAGGCCCGCATGCCCTGGTCTGCGCGCATCGTCGGCCCACTGCTCGAGCAGCTAGCGCCGCCATGGCTGGTGCCGGCACGCGGTGCAGGCGAGCACCAGCGAGCGGACCCGCTCGGGGTGCCGCACGGCGAGGATCTGGGCGATGACGCCGCCCATCGACGCGCCCATCACGTGGGCCGAGTCGACGCCGGCGGCGTCGAGCACCTCGATGGCGTCGAGCGCCATCCGCTCGAGGTCGTAGGGGCCGAGCGGCTTGTCGCTGCGTCCGACGCCGCGGTTGTCGAAGGTGATGACCGCGGTAGCGGCGGACGAACGCGAGGCGCTGCAGGATCCAGCCCCGGCTGTCGGTGCCGAGGCCCTGGATCATCAGCAGCGGCTCGGCGTCGCGGCGGCCGACGACGTCGTAGTGGAGGCGGATGCCGTCGGAGGTGACGGACGTAGGCCATCAGAACAAGCCTCGCGGCGGGAGGGCCTCGTCGAGCAGCTCCTGCACGCCGGTGCGGGCGCGCTCGGCCAGCTCGGCCAGCGCCAGCGGGCCGCGGCCGTCGGGGTGGGCGACGGCGGGACCGAGCGCGGACGCGCCAGCGACGGCCGAGCTCCGGCCGACGAGCGCGACCGGGACGACGCGGCACGCCGAGCGCGAAGGCCGGGGCGAACAGCGCCGCCGGGACGGCCCGGCGTGGGCGCGCGGCCGGACGTCGCGATCGAGGAGCACGCCGACGACCTCGCCGGCCCGCAGCAGCCCGGCGACCTCGTCGGGTCGGGCGAGCACGCCACCGAGCCGGCGCAGCAGCGGCCCGACCGGCGCGACGTCGGGGACGCCGACGATCCGCACGACGCGCCCAGTGGCGAGGCGGATGCCGCGGGCCAGCACGAACGGCTCGGACGCACCGAACCGGCGGTTGGCGACGAGCAGCGCCGGACCCGTCGGGGAGCACGGTCGGGCCGGTCGACCTCGATGCCGAAGCGCAGGCCGAACAGCGGCGACAACGGCTGCACGAGGTCGAGGTCGAGGCCCCACGGGTCGATCTCGTAGGTCGCCGCCGAGCCGGCGGCGCAGGAGCGAACCACTCGACCACGTCCTGCGTGTCGACGTCATGCCGCCGTCACGTCGTGGCCGGGCGGATGTAGGTCGACGGTCGCCCACTCGTAGAGGTCGCGGACGACCTCCGGCGTCGACAGCTCGGGCGCACGCCGAGGACGTCCACGGCGACGAGCCGTCGGCGACCCGCCCTCGGACGAGCAGCTCGCGGACGTGCGCGGGCAGCGGCGCGCCGAGCAGCTCGGCGCCACCGGCGCGAGCGTGCCACTGCGGACCGAGCACGGGAGCGGCACCCGGCCGCCGAGGCGGACCGCCTGACCGGCGTGACCGCGCCGGGGCCGACGACGTTCACGGGGCCGTCGGGGCCGGCTCGAGCGCGCGGCCACGAGGGCGTCGGCGGCGTCGGTCTGGTGGAGCAGCGCGAAGGGCGGGTCGGCGAGCCCGCCGACGGCGACGACGGGCAGGCGGAGGTACCGGCCGAGCGGGCTCGCCATCGCCGGCCCGGTGACGGGGCGCAGCCGCACGACGTGACCGCGCGCCGGCGGCCCGGCCGGCGTCGCGAGCCAGCCAGCTCCGACCTCGACGAGCTGCCGGCCGAACGGCGACGTCGGATCGGGCGGGACCGACTCGTCGGGCCGGGTCGCGGCCCCGCGCGGCGGCCGTACACCTCGATGCCGGAGCGCACGACGATCCGCGTCGAGCGACGGGCACTCCGCGGCGGCGCCGAGGACGTGCGAGCGAGCCGAGCTCGTTGAGCTCGGCGGCGAGCGCGGGCCCGGCCCGGGCGTTCGGTCTCGTACACGCCGAGGTGGACGACGACGTGCGGCTCGAAGTCGCGGACGATCGGCACGACTTGCGGCGCCGTCGCGGGGGTCGACGAGGTGGAAGTCGACGTCGCCGAAGCGCCGGCGCGGCGGGTCGAGGTCGAGCCCGCAGCACGGCCTCGACACCGGCCGAGGCGGCGACCAGGTTGGCGAGGCGGACGCCGAGCTCGCCGCCCATCCCGCTGACCAGGACCGCGCATCAGCGCCTGCCCTGCTCGGGCCGGAGGGTCGGGAACAGGATCACGTCGCGGATCGTCGGCACGTCGGCGAGGAGCATGACGAGCGCGGTCGATGCCGATGCCGAGGCCGCCGGTCGGCGGCAGGCCGTACTCGAGCGCGCGCAGGTAGTCCTCGTCGACGGCCATCGCCTCGTCGTCGCCGGCGGCCTTGGCCGCGGCCTGCGCCTCGAAGGTGCGCCGCTGCTCGTCGGGGTCGGTGAGCTCGCTGAAGGCGTTGCCGATCTCGCGGCCGGCGACGATCGGCTCGAACCGCTCGACCAGCCCGGGACCTCGCGGTGGTCGCGGGCGAGCGGCGACACCTCCTTCGGGTAGTCGCAGACGAACACCGGACCCCAGATCTCGGCCTCGGTCGTCTTCTCGTACAGCTCGAGCACGAGCTTGCCGCGGCCCCAGCCGTCGCTCCCACGGGATCTCGCGCTCGTCGAGGACGGCTCCGCAGCTCCTCGACGGGCTGCGACGTCGACCCGACGCCGGCGTGCTCCTCGATGAGGTCGATCATCGTCGCCCGTCGCCACGGCGGCGTGAGGTCGAGCTCGCGGCCGTGGTAGGTGAGCTTCGTCGTGCCCCGCAGCTCGGTGGCCAGGTGGGCGACGAGCTCCTCGGTGAGCCGCATCATGTCGCCGTAGTCGGCGTAGGCCTGGTACAGCTCGAGCATCGTGAACTCGGGGTTGCAGCGGTAACCGAGGCCCTCGTTGCGGAACACGCGGGCGATCTCGAACACCTTCTCGAAGCCGCCGACGGTCAGCCGCTTCAGGTACAGCTCGGGCGCGATGCGCAGGTACAGGTCGAGGTCGAGGGCGTTGTGGTGGGTGACGAACGGCCTGGCGTCGCGCCGCCCGGCAATCGGGTGGAACACCGGCGTCTCGACCTCGATGAAGCCGCGGTCCTCGAGCCAGCGCCGCGTCAGCGAGACGAGCCGGCTGCGGAGCAGGAAGGTCGGCGCGCCTCGTCGGTGACCCACAGGTCGACGTAGCGCTGGCGGTAGCGGGTGTCGGGGTCGCTGATGCCGTGCCACTTGTCGGGGAACGGCCGGTGGGCCTCGGCGAGCAGCGTCCACTCGTCGACCCGGACCGACAGCTCGCCTCGCTTCGTCGTCATCACGATGCCGCGGACGCCGATCCAGTCGCCGAGCGACAGCGTGCAGAACTCGCTCGAAGTCCGGGGTGTCTCTGCGCGGCGCGAACAGCTGGATGCGGCCCGGCGAGTCCTGCAGCGTGCCGAAGGCGAGCTTGCCCTGGACCCGCCGCAGCATGAGCCGGCCGGCGACGGACGACGGTCCGTCGGTCTCGGTGCCGGGCTCGAGGCGCCGCGAACTCGTCGTGCAGCGTCGGCGGCCGCGGCGTCGACGCTCGTACCGGTACGGGATGCGGTCGCGTCACTTCTGGTTCTTCTCGAAGATGAGGCGCAGGCCGTGCAGGGTCAGCCACGGCTCGTGGTCTGGATGCGCGTCGGAGAACGGCGCGATGACGGCGGCCAGGCCGCCGGTGGCGACGACCGTCGCCTCGCCGATCTCGTCCACCATGCGGTGCGCAGATGCCGTCGACCTGGGCGGCGAAGCCGTAGAGGGCGCCCGACTGGATCGACTCGATCGTGTTCTTGCCGATCACGCTGCGGGGCTCGACCAGCTCGACCTTGCGCAGCGCGGCGGCGCGGCCGAAGAGCGCGTCGAGGCTGATCTCGATGCCGGGGAGGATGGCGCCGCCGAGGTACTCGCCCTTGGCCGAGATGGCCTCGAGGGTCGTGGCCGTGCCGAAGTCGACGACGATCGTCGGGCCGCCGTAGAGGTCGTAGGCGGCCGACGGCGTCGGCGATGCGGTCGGCGCCGACCTCCTTGGGGTTCTCGTACAGGATCGGCATGCCGGTCTTGACGCCGGGCTCGACGACGAGGGCGTCGAAGCCGAAGTAGCGGTCGGCCATCTCGCGCACGGCGGCGGTGATCGATCGGCACCGACGAGCACAGCGCCACGCCGTCGACGTCCTCGTCGAAGCTGAAGCCGTGGAAGCCGAGGAACTCCTGCACGAGCAGGGCCAGCTCGTCGCTGGTGCGCTCGGCGGAGGTGGCGATGCGCCAGTGGTCGAGCAGGTCGCGCTCGGCGCCGGTGCCGTCGGCCGCGGTGCTCGTCGTCGGTGCCGAACAGCCCGATCACGGTCTGGGTGTTGCCGACGTCGATGGCGAGCAGCACGACCGGCACGACCTCGATGTCGAGCCCGATGTCGAGCGCCGGCGCGCTCATGCGTGATGGCACTCGACGAGATGCAGTCGACGCCGGTGGCGGCGTAGCCGCCGATGGTCTCGAGGGTGATGCCGCCGCTCACCTCGAGCAGCGGGCGCCGCCCGCCGTGGCGGCGTGTCGATCGGCCAGCCTCGACGCACTGCCGGACCTCGTCGGGCTCATGTTGTCGAGCAGGATCGCGTCGGCGCCGGCGGCGAGCGCGCGCTCGACCTTGTCGACCGGTCGTCGCACTCGACGTGGACGGTGCGGGCCGGCCACGCTGCCTCGCGCTGGCCGACCGCCTCGTCGATGCCGAGCATGGCGAGGTGGTTGTCCTTGAACATCACCCAGTCGGAGAGGTTGCCACGGTGGTTGCCGCCGCCGCCGGCACGCACCGCCGCCTTCTCGAGCGAGCGCAGCCCGGGCGTGGTCTTGCGGGTGTCCCAGACCGGGCTGGCCCGCCGGCCGTCGCCGCGTCGACGAACCGCCGCGTGAGGGTGGCGATGCCCGAGAGGTGGCTGAGGAAGTTCAGCGCGGTGCGCTCGGCCGGTGAGGATCGAGCCAGCGGCCCGCGACGTGGCCGAGGACCTGCCTGGCGTCGACGTCGTCGCCGTCGTCCGCGAGCCACGTGACGCCGACCGAGGCGTCGAGCTGGGCGAAGGCCTCGGTCGCGCACGCGGTCCCGGCGAGCACGCCCGGCGCGCGAGCCACGAAGTCGGCTGCCGAGTGCAAGCCGGGCGGAAGCAAGGCCGACGTGATGTCACCGAGCGGCGTCAGATCCTCGTCGAGGGCGCGGGCGACCGCAGCACGGACGGCCGCGACCGGCGGACCGAACGGATCGTGCATGACCACCCCAGCCTGCCAAACGTCGGTGTCGCACTCCTAGCCTGGTGCGATGGAGCGGGCTCCCGTTCGCACGATCGTCTGGCGGGGCGTGCACCGACGGTGCGGACGGTGCGGTGCCAAGCGGATCTTCCGGAGCTACTTCCAGTTGCACGAACGCTGTCCTCGCTGCGGCTACAAGTTCGAGCGGGAGGAGGGCTTCTTCACCGGCGTCTACCTGGTGAATTACACCGTCACCGCGTTCGTACTCATCATCGAGATCTTTGCGTTCCTGTTGGTCGCTGTGGCCAACGAAGGCGACGTGTCGCTCGTGCCGTGGCTCGTCGGAGGTGCGGCCATCGCCATCTTCTGTCCCCTTCTGCTGTACCCGTACGCGAAGTCGACGTGGGCCGCCATCGACTTCGCTGCCCGCCCCCTCGATCCCGTCGAAGAAGCCGAAGCCGCCCAACACGACCAGCGCTAGCACGAATGTTGGATGGAAACGGGCGCTATGGCGCCCGTTTCTCCCGGAGATCACGAAGCGGAGTTTGAACTCTTCGCGCCTATCCGGGAAGTCAGTGCGGGTATGAGCGCCGCGGCTCTCCTCGCGGGCGATTGCGGCCGCGATGAGGGCCTGGGCGACGGTCGCGAGATTGCGCAACTCCTTCCCGTCGACACCCTCGCCTCCGACGGCGCGTCGCCGCGACCGCGCCCGCTTCATCGAGCGACGAGGCGGACCGCAGCACCCCCGCGGAGCGCGTCATGGCTGCCTGCAACTCCTCGCGCGTGACGCGGCGCGCGCGTCGTCCCATTCGATCGTGAGGGGTAGCCGCCGGCCCGGGAGCCCATGCCTCCCTCGACGTCGTCGACCACGGCCCGCATCGCGCCGGTGGGTTCCGCTGCGTCCTTGCCCTTCTCGATCGCCTCGACGACCCGCGGTGCGAACACCATGCCGTCGAGCAGCGAGTTCGACGCAAGGCGGTTGGCGCCGTGGACACCGTTGCATGCCGTCTCGCCGGCCGCCCACAGACCCGGCAACGACGACGCACCGTCGAGATCGGCGACCACGCCGCCGCACAGGTAGTGCGCGGCCGGCGCGATCGGCAGCCAGTCGCGTGGCAGGATCGAGCCCGACCTCGCGCAGCGCGGCCGCGATCGTCGGGAAGCGCTCGTCGAATCGCTCGAGCTTCGTGGCGTCGAGCCACAGGTGATCGACGCCCTGTTCGAGCATGCGCGCCGTCATCGCCCGCGACACCTTGTCGCGCGGCAACAGCTCGTCGACGAACTGCTCGCCGTGCGCGTCGCGCAGCAACGCACCGTGGCCGCGGAGCGCCTCGGACAGCAACGGCCGGGGCATCGCGGGGTGGTGCAGCGCGGTCGGGTGGAACTGGACGAACTCGAGATCGGCGACCGCCACTCCGGCTCGCAGCGCCATGGCGATGCCGTCGCCTGTCGCCTCGGCCGGGTTCGTGGTGACGGCGAACAGTTGGCCCGCTCCTCCGGTGGCGATGAGCACGTTCGACGCCCGCACCTCGACGCGGCGCGCCGGCGAGTCGTCCAGCGCGACGACACCGCGGCAGCGACCGTCCTCGACGATGAGGTCGAGCGCGAACCACGACTCGTAGATCGCGGCCGCCGTGCTTCGCACCGCTTCGACCAACGCCCGCTCGATCTCGGCGCCCGTCGCGGCGCCGCCGGCGTGCACGACGCGCGCCTTCGTGTGACCGCCCTCGCGCGCGAGCTCCAACCGACCGTGCTCGTCGACAGTCGAACATGGCGCCGAGCGCGATCAGCTCGTTGACCCGGCCCGGCCCTTCGTCGACCAGGACACGCACGGCGTCGGCATCGCACAGCCCCGCGCCTGCCGCGAGCGTGTCGGCGAGATGAAGGTCGGTCGAGTCGGGGTCGCCGCCGCCGAGCACGGCGGCGACGCCGCCCTGCGCCCATCGGGTCGTCGCCTGATGCAGCTCGCGCCTTGGTCAGCACGCCGACCCGCATGCCGTGCGTGTCCGCCGCCCGCACCGCGGCGGACAGCCCGGCCACGCCGGAACCGAGCACGAGCAGATCGAGCGTGGACGACGACGTCACGGTTTGAACGGCTACCGCGCGGAGCTACGCCGGAGAGCGCGTCGATCTCGGTGTAGATGCGGTCGCCGGCGAGGCTTGGCCAGCGCCTGTTCCTCGGAGATCGGTCGGTTCGCAGTGTCGACGTGCACGATCACCGGCTCGTACCCGGTGCCAGCTCGGCCTCGTCGTAGTCGCCGTAGCTGATGATGATCACCTTGTCGCCGGGGTGGACGAGGCGGGCGGCGGCGCCGTTGAGGCAGATCTCACCGCGACCCCGCTCGCCTTCGATGACGTAGGTCTCGAAGCGGGCGCCGTTGTCGATGTCGACGACGGCGACCTGCTCGTACTCGAGCAGGTCGGCTGCGGTCCATCAGGTCGCGGTCGACGGTGATCGAACCGACGTAGTCGAGGTTCGCGTCCGTCACCGTGGCGCGGTGGATCTTCGACTTCATCATGCGGCGACGCATCGAGCTTGCGCTCCGGAGCTAGGTGGGCGCCGGGATGGTCGCCCCCTTGTTGTCGATGAGTCTGGCACGCCGAACCGGGCTGCGGCAAGCAGCCGCACCTCGCCCGTCGAGCGGGTCGATCTCGGCGCAAGGTGTGCTGGCGTCGACCACCTCGGCGTAGTCGAGCTCGGCCAGCGGCTCGGCCCGATCAGATCCGCCATCGAGCGCCCGGACCTTCGCCGCGTCGCGCTCGCCCGCCTCGACGGCGGCTGCGCCGGCCACCAGGGCCCAATGGAGAACTGGCGCAGCGGCCCGTTCCTCGGGCGTGAGATACGACGTTGCGGCTCGACATGGCGAGGCCGTCGGGCTCACGCACGGTCGGGCAGCCCACGACCTCGACGGGGAACGACAGGTCGGCCGCCATGCGCCGAATCACCGCGAGCTGTTGCCAGTCCTTCTCGCCGAAGTAGGCGTGACACGGCCCCGCGATGTTGAACAGCTTGGCGACGACGGTCGCGACGCCGGCGAAGTGCGTCGGGCGCGACGACGCCCTCCATCGTCGCCGACAGCTCGTCGACGGTGACCGACGTGAGCATCGGCCGCCCGGCCGGATACATCTCGTCAACCGTCGGATGCAGGACGATGTCGACGCCTGCGGCCTCGCACATCGCCGCGTCGACGTTCGAAGTCGCGCGGATACGACGCCGAGATCCTCGTCGGCGCCGAACTGCAGCGGGTTGACGAAGATCGTGACGACCGTGACGTCGCGCTCGGCCACCGAACGGCGCGATGAGCGAGCGGTGTCCTTCGTGCAGGTAACCCATCGTCGGAACGAGCCCGACGGCCTTCCCTGCGCAGCGCGTGTCGTCCAGAGCTGCACGGGTCTGGCGAATCGTGTCCAGGACTCGCACGCAGCCAGCCTCCGCCTTCTCGCTACAACGGTTCGACCGGGGTGACCCGGCCGTCCACGTCCTCCCAACCCTGTGGCAACAGATCGGGAGCGACGTCGTTGAGCGGCTCGAGTACGAACCGGCGCTCGAACATCCGAGGATGGGGAACGGACAGGTCCGGCTCGTCCACGGTCTCACCGTCGATCCAGAGAATGTCGATGTCGAGCGTGCGCGGTCCCCATCGTGCACGGCGCACACGCCCCGCGGCCGACTCGATGCGGTGACACATCCCGAGCAACTGGCGCGGGGATGCAGCCGACTCGATGGCGACCACGAGGTTGAGATATGGGTCCTGTCCTGGCGGTCCACCGACGGGATCTGTCTCGTAGAGCCTCGAGACGGCAAAGACACCCGGCAGCGAGTCGATGGCTTCGCGAAGGGTGCGCCGACGATCGCCGAGATTCGAGCCGAGCGCCAGCAACACACGCCGAGGCGACGGCGCGACCTGCGGTTCGGCGGTCACCGCGATCGCTCGAGATGGACGCCGGCGGTCGTGAGTTGTTGTGAAACGGGAGGCCGCAGCTTGCGCACCGTGACCGACACCGCGCTGGCACGGTCGTCCGCGAGCGAGACCTCCGCGACCCGCTCGGCCAACCGCTCGAGCAGCGTGAACCGTTCGGTGACGATCACGCGCTCGACCATGGCGCACAGCGCGCCGTAGTCGATCGTGTCATCGAGCGCGTCGCTGCGCGTTGCGGCCGCCAGGTCGAGATGCAGGTCGATGTCGACCTCAAGCGGCTGCGGCCGTTGCTGTTCTTCGGGCAGCGCTCCGCAGTAGCCGGACGCCACAAGGCCGCGGAGCTCGATCCTGTCGCTCACGCCGGTTTCGGAAGTTCCTGGGCGATCGTCACCAGTTGCCGGCCGAGCGGGCCCAGTTGCCGGTGCACCAGTTGCTCCGTGATCGAAATCGCGTGCGGGCCGTGGTCGACCATGCCCGACCAGAGCAGGAACCCGGCAATCAGGCCGGACACGCGATCGCCGAGCTCGTCCTGGTGCACGAGCACCTTCTGCCCCTCGGCGAGCATGCTTCGCAGCTCAGGAAAGAAGCCCGCCACGAACTTCTGCTCGTCGTCATGTGCGGCGAACGGCCGGTGCCGCCACGTGACCCCCAGCTCGTCGTAGTTGTGCAGGTTGTGCGGCGAGGGGATCAGCGAGATCACGCACGTGAAGCCCTGCTCGCGGATCCAGATGATCTCCTCCTGCCGGCGGACGCGGCGATGGTTGGCGCCGTAGCCCCCCGGTCGCTCGCAAACCGCCAACTTGTCTTTCACGACCCACGCGAAGTTGCGGGGCTCGATCCCCTGGGCCCACTTGCCCTTCATGCCCGGCACACGGGACTCCTGTCTTCTTCAGCCGGCGACGACCGTGGCGGCGTGCACCGTTGCCCGAACATCATGCACCCGCACCATCCGAACTCCTTGCACCATCGCCCAGACTGCCGTCGCGACAGACGCCTCGAGCCGGTCCTCGACCGGTGCGATTTCGCCGTCGCCACAGTGGTCGGACGCCGCCGTGAGCAGGCCGAGGAAGCGCTTCCGGCTCGTGCCGAGCAGGACGGGATAGCCCGTACCCACGAGGACATCGAGATGCCGCAGAAGGGACCAATTGTGCGCCGGCGTCTTGCCGAAGCCGATCCCGGGGTCGATCCACACCTCCTGCACCCCCGCGGTGCGGGCGGCGTCGGCGCGGCCGACCAGGAACTCACACACGTCCGCAACCACGTCGTCGTAGGCCGGGTCCCGTTGCATCGTGCGCGGGTCGCCGAGCATGTGCATGGCGACCCAGCCGACCAACGGTCCCGCTGCGGCGACGGCCTCGTGAAGCGATGCAGACACGTCGTTGACGAGGGTCGCGCCGGCGGCGATCGCCGCTTCCGCCACTTCGAGCTTGCGGGTGTCGATGCTGACGCGCACACGGGGGGCCAGGGCCTCGACCACCGGTACGACGCGCCGCAACTCCTCGTCGACCGGGACGGGATCTGCCCCGGGACGGGTCGACTCGCCGCCCACGTCGACCACGTCGGCGCCTTCGGCGACGATCTCCAGACCGTGGGCGATCGCCGCGTCGTGATCCAGGTAGAGCCCACCGTCGGAGAACGAGTCGGGCGTGACATTGACGACACCCATGACCAGCGATCGTGACTGCGCGACGTTCATGCCGAGTCATTCTGGCGTGCGCTAGCCACACGGCATGTGGCTGACGAACGCCAGAACGGCCAGCAGTCAGCGGCCCTGCAGAAAGCGCATCGCCTCTTCTCTCGTCGCGACGTTTCGGCGGAACATGCCGCGGACTGCGGATGTGACCGTGGTGGCGCCGGGCTTGCGGATGCCCCGCATCGTCATGCAGAGGTGCTCGGCTTCGATCACGACCATCACTCCCTTCGGCTCGAGGCTGCGATCGAGCTCGTCCGCGATCTGGGACGTGAGCCGCTCCTGCACCTGCGGCCGCTTCGCGTATGAGTCGACGAGACGCGCCAGCTTCGACAGCCCAGTGATGCGTCCGTCGTCGTTCGGGATGTAGGCGACGTGGGCCTTGCCCACCCACGGAAGGAGATGGTGCTCACACGCCGAGTACATCGGAATGTCGCGCACCATCACCATCTCGTCGTGGTCGGCAAGGAACGTCGTCTTGAGATATGACGACGGATCGTCGTGGAGCCCGGCGAAGATCTCGCCGTACATTCGAGCGACGCGTGACGGCGTGTCCACCAGTCCGTCTCGATCCGGATCCTCGCCGATGGCGATGAGGATCTCGCGTACCGCCCGCTCGATGCGGACCCGATCCATGCGGTTGCCGGCGTCCACAGGGCTGGACGCGGCGTGCGAGCCGTCGCCGTCGGTCACGACGTGGTTCCGGGCCGCGGCGCGCGCCGCCACGCGCGACCGATGCGTGTCCACGGCTTCGGGCGCACCTGCTGCGTCGAAGCCACCGGAATCGGCGCTGCCACGGACGCGATCGCGACCGGGACCGGTCCGGTTTGCTCGTCAGCCGCTTGCGGCATGTGGTCGAGGTCGTCCATGCCTGGCCAGGTGCCAATGTCCTTGAACAGCTCGGCCAGCTCGACGTCCTCCACCGTCTCACGCTCGATCAACGCTTTCGCGAGCGCGTCGAGCGTGCCGCGGTGCGCGACAAGGATGGCGAGCGCCTCGTCGTGAGCGCGATCGATGAGTGCGTTGACTTCAGCATCGATCTGCGCGGCGACGTCATCGGAGTAGTCGCGCTGTTGGCCGGCATCGCGCCCGAGGAACACCTCACCCTGCTCCTGTCCGAACTTCCTCGGACCGAGCACCAAGCTCATGCCGTACTGCGTCACCATCGCCTTCGCGATCTCCGTGCACTTCTCGATGTCGTTGGCGGCACCTGTCGTGACCTCGCCGAACACGAGCTCTTCTGCCGATCGTCCGCCGAGGGCGGACGCCATCTGTGCACGCAACTGGGCCTTGCTGTGGGTGTATCGGTCCTCGGGGAGGAACCACGTGAGGCCGAGAGCGCGACCGCGAGCGACAATCGAGACCTTGTGCACGTCGTCGCCTTCGGGCAGCACGTGGGCAACAAGGGCATGGCCGGCCTCATGGAAGGCAATGACACGCTTCTCCTGCTCGCTCATCACACGGCTACGCCGCTCTGGTCCGGCGAGGACGCGGTCGATGGCTTCGTCGAGCTGCATCATGCCGATTCGTTCGAGATCCCGCCGCGCAGAGAGCAGAGCCGCTTCGTTCATCAAGTTCGCGAGATCGGCTCCTGTGAACCCCGGTGTGCGCTTTGCAAGCACCTCGAGGTTGATGCCGTCCGCCAGCGGCTTGCCCTTCGCATGTACCTCGAGGATCGCCTTGCGTCCGGCGATGTCCGGTCGGTCCACGACGATCTGCCGGTCGAAGCGGCCGGGACGCAGCAGAGCGGGATCCAGGATGTCCGGACGGTTCGTCGCAGCAATCAGGATCACGCCGCTGCGGGGATCGAACCCATCCATCTCGACGAGAAGCTGGTTGAGCGTCTGCTCGCGCTCGTCGTGCCCGCCCCCGAGACCGGCACCGCGGTGACGCCCGACCGCATCGATCTCGTCGACGAAGACGATGGCGGGAGCGGCTGCCTTCGCCTGCTCGAACAGATCGCGCACCCGACTCGCGCCGACGCCGACGAACATCTCGACGAAGTCCGAGCCGGAGATCGAGAAGAACGGCGCACCTGCTTCACCGGCCACCGCACGCGCCAGCAGCGTCTTGCCTGTTCCAGGCGGGCCGTACAGCAGTACGCCTTTCGGGATCTTCGCTCCCATCGACTGGAAACGCGTCGGATTCTCCAGGAACTCCTTGATCTCCTGGAGCTCCTCGACCGCCTCGTCACAGCCGGCGACGTCGGCGAACCTGACCCTCACGTTGGTGTCGCCGTGTTGTCTGGCCTTCGCCTTGCCGAAGTTCAGAACTCGGTTGCCGCCTTGCATCGAGTTCATCAACAACAGGAAGAGCCCGAAGAGCAGCGCCACCGGCAAGAGCGTGAACAGCAGCGAGACCCAGAAAGATTCCTTCTGCTGGTCGACGTCGAGCTTGACGTTGGCCTCGGTGAGCTGGTTCGTGAGCTCGTCGCCGTACTGCTCCGGGAAGCTGACCGTGTACGAGGTACCGTCGGTCAGCTTGCCGTTGACCACGTGGTCCTTGTCCTTCAACGTCGCGTCGGCGACGTTGCCGTCGGCGATCTGACGCTGGTACTCGTCGAGGGAGAGCTTCTTCGGGCTGCTGCCGCTTCGCAGCCACATGGCACCGATGACCAGCACCACGAGCGCGAGCGCGAGGTACAGAACGAGGGGACGAGCGAGTCGCTTCTTCACGCTGGGACGAGGCTACCCGCCGGCCGCGACGCTCCTCACGGGAGCCAGAGCCTGACCTCGGGCAGGTTGCGGTGCCGCTGGCCTGCATCGAGCCCGTATCCGACGACGAAGTCAGGCGGGATGTGGAAGCCCACGTACTCCAGGTCCGGGTCCTCTCGCTGCAGGCCCGTCTTCACGAGGAGCGCGCACACTTCGAGGCTGGCCGGCGAGCGCGTCAACAGGTTGCGCCGCAGCCAGCGCAAGGTCAGGCCGGAGTCGACGATGTCTTCCACGAGCAGCACGTCGCGCCCGGCGAGGTCGATGTCGAGGTCCTTCTCGATGCGGACGATCCCGCTCGTCTTGGTCGAGCTTCCGTACGACGCCACAGCCATGAAGTCGACCTCGACCGGCAGGTCGATCTCACGCGGCGAGATCGCTCATGAAGACGAACGCGCCCTTCAGGACGCCGACGAGCAACGGCTCGCGGCCCTCGTAATCGTCGGTGATCTGCTTGCCGAGCTCGGCGATGCGGGAACGAAGCTCGTCCTCGGTGACGACGACATCGCCCAGGCGGCCGCTCTGCTCGCTCATCGCTCGCTCATCATTTTGCGGGGGCTGCGCCCCCGGACCCCATCGGCGTCCTGTCGGTACAGATCGACGACGGACTCCACGCGATCGCCGGTGGTCGCCGATCTGTACCGATCCCTAACGGTCGCTCGGCCGCCACGTGCTCCCTCATCCCTTCGGAGACCGTACCGTGAGCAGGAGGCGGCCCCGGGACCTTGTGACGCGCCGGCCACCACCGACGTCGGTTCCCTTGGTCTCCCCTCTCGCGACGGCCAGAACCCGTTCGACTGCGGCGGCGTCTGGCGGATGATGCTCGAGATCGCTGCTGCAGCGCAGCCATGCACGCACCGCTCGTCGAGCGAGCGCCCGTGGAGCAGCGGCCAGCACACGTGCGTCGGTCGGGTCGACCGCGGCTGCGAGGTCGTCGAGCAGTGCGGCCTCGTCAGCGAGCAGCGACGCCTGGCGCGTGACGATCGGGACGACGTCGCGTTCGGCGATCGCTTCGAGTAGCGGCAACAGCTCGTGCCGCACGCGGTTCCGCCGGATCGAAGGGTCGACGTTTGTGGGATCGTCGACGAAGTCGAGATCCAGCGCGCCGCACAAGGCTCGAGTCTCCGATCGACGCACGCCGAGCAGCGGACGGTTCGCCGCGTTCATTCCCCGAAGACCGTCGAGACCGGCGCCGCGCAAGAAGTTGAGCAAGATGGTCTCGGCTTGATCGTCTGCGGTGTGCCCGGTCAACACGCCGCGTGGGAGCGCGGCGTAGCGCGCTGCCCTGGCGCGTGCTTCGAGGTCGGATCCTGCGGGGACGATCGCGCGACGAGACTCGAACCCGGCCCCGAAGCGCGCTGCCGCCGCCGCGACCAGATCGGCTTCGGCGGCGGACCCGGGTCGAAGACCGTGATCGACATGGACAGCGGTGACGTCACATCCCGCCTCGGTGGCGAGCGCGAGCAAGGCCATCGAATCGGCTCCCCCGGACACGGCGCACATGACAGTGGTCTCGGGCTCTGGGAACGAGCACCGATCAAGCAGATCACGAACCACTCGTCGCTCCGATCCCTAGATCGTCACGTCGCCCGAGCGCACGAGGTCCAGCAGCTCGCGGACGGACCGCGTCCCGAGCTTGCGGTTGATGCGGCGCAAGCTCGCGTAGACGTTGGACCGGCTCGTGCCGAGCTCGGATGCGGCTTCCATCACCGTCGGCGCGACCGACACCACGCGCAACAGCTGCCGCTGCTTGTCAGTCAGAGTCCCGATGCGACCCTCTTCGAGGGTCACGGCCGTCTGTGGTGGGTCCCACGCGGCGTCCCGCTCGTGCTCGAGCGCACTCAAACGCGGCCGCGGGGCAGCGCTGACAGCGGTCGGCGGCGCGTTGCGCTCGATGCGAGCGAGCATCTCGAGCGCCTGGTGTTGCGCCTTGAGCCGCTGCGACGGCTCGGGCTCGGCCAGCGCTTCGGACACGGCGGTGCGCAACGCGTCGAAGTCCATCGGCTTCGTGAGGTAGTGCACCGCACCCTCGATGCCGCCCTTCACACGGTCGATCGGGCCTTCGAGGGCCGTGAGAAGAATGACCGGGATCTCCGTGATCGGTTTGTCGATCGCGCTCTTCAACTTGTTCGAGCACGTCCCAACCGTCGACGTTCGGCATCATCACGTCGAGCACGATCAGGTCGGGCGCCGCGTCCCGCACCGAGTCGAGTGCCTCCTCGCCGTCCATCGCAGTGACGACGGTGTGCCCGTCGTGCTCGAGGTTCAGCTTCGTGAGGAGCCGGATGTCGGGCTCGTCGTCGACGACCAGGATGGTGGCCATCGCCGTCAGACCTTGACAGCCGCCCCGGCCACGACTCGTTGAATCCACGCGTCCGGGTCGCGGATCTCGTCGAGATCCGGCAGGTTCTCCGGCGCCTCGAAGGCTCGGTGCAGCAATGCGGAGCCGCCGACGGACTCGACCTTGTGGATGAAGCGCTCGCCTTGCTCGTACTGGTTGAACTTCGCTTCGAGTCCGAGGAGGCGCTGCAGGAACTTGATACCCGGACTTCCTGTTCGCCGCCGTTGATGCAGCACGCGGCTGAAGCGCTCAGCGCTCGGGATGCGGCCCTTGCCCGCGCGATCCATGGTGACGTCACCGTGTCCCTCGAGAAGGCTCATCATGCCGCTGATCGATCGGAGCACCTCGCCCTGCTCGGGGCTGGCGAGCAGTGCGACCAAGCCGCCGTCCTCGAGGGGATTGCGCCCCTCGCGGGAACTCTCCACCCAACGGCGCAAGGCGTTCACGAACCGTTTCGGATCCGGGTCGACCGCGTCGAGGCTGCGCTCGACCAGCGACAGAAAGTGGTCGCGGAGCCAGGGCACGCCCGTGAACTGGGCACGGTGTGTCACCTCGTGCAGGGCGAGCCACAGCCTGAACTCACGCGGTGGGAACGCGAAGCGCTTTTCGAGCGCAATGACGTTCGGGCCCACGTAGTAGACGACGTCTTGGTCATCCGGGTTCTCTTCCTCGATGACGAGCAGGTCGTACTGGCCGAGCACCCGCGTGCTCATCCAGCCGAGGATCAACCCGAGCTCGGCACCCGTGGCGCGCCGTGCGAACGGCGCCAGCGAGCCTTCACCGACGCGCTCGCCGAGCCGTTCGGTGAGCGGTCGCAACAGTCGGGAGAAGGACGCGACGTTCGCGCCGATCCAGCCGGCGCGGTCGGTGACTCGCGCCCGAGCCGGACCGACCAGGGAGCGAAGACCGGTCTTCTGATAGACGAGCTCCTCGGCTTCGGCGGTGAGCTCGATGAAGTCAGGCTCGAGCGAGGCGTAGTGATACGACTCCGCAAACGGCTCGCGGCCACTCACCCGTACGGCAATGCGCTGAGCCAGCGCCCAGTCGACGGGATCAACCACCGGACGAGACTACCGGCGACCGTCTTCGGAAACTTGAGCGACTCGACCTTCACGAGGTATCCGACGATCGTGCCGACCACGACGAGGATCGACAGGAGGAAGAAGGCGAGACCGATCCAGTAGTGCCAGATGACCGCCAGGGACATGTGCGGGATCGTACGGGACCGCGGCGCAACGGTGGAATTCAGCCGGTGCCGGGATGCAACGTCTCGTGCCTGAGGGCGTCGGCGATCCGCTGCTTCAGGTGCTCGGGCACCGTCTCGTGACACTTCTTGGCGATGACAACCCGCAACTCGAGTTCGAAATCGAAGGCCTCGTAGCACGGCGGGCAGTCGTCCAAATGATGCTGGATCCGGTGCCGGCGAGCGTCGTCGAGCTGACCGTCAAGGAATTGGTAGAGCTCGTGCAGCGCGTCGTCGCAGTTGCCTTCAGCCATACAGAACGTCCTCGGTCGGACCGGACATCTTCACGCTACGAGCCCTCGTTCCACCGCGTACTCCCACAACTTCTTCTGGAGACCTTTTCTTCCCCGATGCAGCCGGCTCATCACCGTACCGATCGGGATGTCGAGGATCTCGGCGATCTCCTTGTAGCTGAACCCTTCGACGTCGGCCAGCAACACGGCCATGCGGAACTGCTCCGGCAGCGATTCGATCGCCGCCTTCACCTCGTCGTCGGTATACGACTCGAGCAGGTCTTCTTCGGCGCTGCGACCGAGGGATGCAACCTCGAGACCGCCCAGGCGCCGGTAGAGATAGAGGTCCTCGACGTCCTCGAGGTCGGACTCCTCCGGCCGGCGCTTCTTGGCCCGGTACGTGTTGATGTACGTGTTCGTCAGGATCCGATACAGCCACGCCTTCAGGTTGGTGCCCTCCTCGAAACCGGAGAACCCTCGGTAGGCCTTGAGATAGGTCTCCTGGACGAGGTCCTCGGCGTCAGCGGCGTTGCGGGTCATGCGCAGGGCGGCCGCGTAGAGCGAACTCATGAAGGGCATCGCCTGTTCCGCGAACGTCGCCGGATCAGCCATTTGGGTTCGACCCTACCAACGGGTTGTGACAGCGGGACAGGGGTACGTTGGGGACCGTGGCTGAGTTCCTGACCGACATCCAGACTCTGCGCGACCGAGCGCGGGCCAAGATCGAAGAGGGTCCGATCACCGGGGCGTACGGGGCGGATCGCGAGCGGGTGGTCGAGGTGCTGAACGAGGCCCTCGCCACCGAGATCGTCTGCTACCTGCGCTACAAGCGGCACTACTTCATGGCGCGAGGGATCATCGCCGAGGCTGCCGCGGCAGAGTTCCTTCAGCACGCCACCGACGAGCAAGGTCACGCCGATCAGATCGCGATGCGCATCATCCAGTTGCAGGGTGAGCCGAACTTCAGTCCCGATGGAATCACGTCACGAAGCCACGCGGAGTACGTGGAGGGCGACTCGCTGACCGACATGATCCGCGAAGATCTCGTCGCCGAACGGGTCGCCATCGAGTCGTACAGCGAGATCATCCGGTGGCTCGGCGACAAGGACTCGACCACCCGTGTCCTGATTGAGACGATCCTGGCGGTCGAGGAGGAGCACGCCAACGACATGCTCAGCCTCCTCGAAGACCTCAGCCAGAAGTCCTGAGCCGGGTCCTCTCCGCGTTTCGGCGTTCGTTAGCCACACGGCGTGTGGCTAACGCACGCAAGAACGATCGCCGGCGAGGTCTCGACGCCGGGCTCGCGCCGCTTCGTTCAGTCCGAAGGAACGACGACGGCGTGGACGGGAGGATCATCTTGTCCCTCCCCGGCCATCGTTCGCACGAGGTCCTCGACCCCGTCCAGGCCGGCCGACCACCTCGGCAACTCGGCGAACGGCCAGCGATCCGACGCGAGCACGTCGAGCGCGGCAGCGTAGGCAGTGGCGTCCACACCGAGCGCCCCGATGAGGTGCAGCTCCTTGTAGACGACGTGGTCGGGCGCGAACCCAGGCGTCTCGTCGGAACCGCGCGTGCCGGCGAGGACGGCCGTGCCACCCGTGCACGCGAGCGCGACCGCTTGGCCGAGCGCTGACGGCGCCTTGGCGGTGACGTCGACGACGACGTCGGCCAGCCGTCCTCCCGTCGCGCCCCGCAGGACCCGGGCCGGGTTCTCCTCGGCCACGTCGACGGTGATGTCCGCGCCGAAACGTCGCGCCAACTCGAGCCGCCTCGAGTCGCGTGGGCCGCACCCGGTTACGAGCACGAGTTCGGCGCCGGCGTCCTTGGCGGCGGCGCAGACCGAAAGCCCGCGGACACCCGGACCGAGGACGGCGACGATGTCACCCGGTCGCGTCCCGGGCAGCGTCACCCCCCACCGGATGCCGGCCCCGAGCGGGTTGAACAGCGTCGCCTGCACCGGGTCGAGTGAGGTCGGAACCGGCAGCAACATCGCGTCGGGCGCGAGGTACAGATGCGTGGCGTAGCCGCCCCACAGTCCCGGCGCCTTGTCGACGTCGATGAAGCCGTACATGTCGGCGATCCCGTGATTGACGCATCGCCGGTACCGGCCAGCGACGCACTCGTCACATGCTCGACACGAGAGGAATACCTCGACCGCGACCCGATCACCGACCTCGACCTGCCACCGGTCAGCCGCCCGCGCTCCGAGTTGCTCGATCACACCGACCACTTCGTGGCCCGGCACGAAGGGGACGCCGGCGCGGATGTGCCCGGTGTACTGCTCGTGGTCGGTACCACACAGGCCGCACGCCTCGATGCGCAACACACCGTCGTCAGCACCCGTAGTGGGCAGCGACAGATCCCGCGGCACGAGCGACCGCGGCGCCTCGAGCACCATTGCTCGAGCCTTGTGCGGGGTCACCCCCGTCAGCCTTGCATGAGCTGGTCAGAGGGGTCCCATCCGGTGCTGCTCCGGCATGTCGACACCCTCACCTGGCACGGTCACGACCTCGGGAAGGTTTGACCGGCGACGTCTGGGGAACAGGAAATGCCTCGGCTCCGGCTGACCTCGGCTGCTAGGGAAGGCACACGATGGATCAGAACGGGAATGACGGTGCGGTCTCGATCACGTTTCGGCTGCCTTCGGAGTCGGGAGCAGAGCGTGCATGGGTCGTCGGCGAGTTCAACCAGTGGTCGACAGCGAGTCACCCGATGTCGAAGCGCAGCGACGGCTCACTCGAAGTCGTGATCCGACTCGCGCCCGGGACCTACCGGTTTCGCTACTACCTCGGCGACGGACGCTGGGAGAACGCGTGGGACGCCGACGCGTATGCAGCCAACGAGTTCGGCGGATCGGACTCGGTGGTGATCGTCGAGTCAACCAAGAACGGCCGAACACCCGCTTGAGACGAGCCCGGCAGCTCGACCTCCAACATTCGCACTACTCCGACTGTGACGCGCTTTTTCCGACCGGTTGCTCAATCGTGTCGAGCAGGATGATCGCGCCGACGATCTGATTCTCAGCGCCTCGAAGCGGCGTGATGAGCGTCCGACACCTGATCGCACGACCTCGGCGATTGACAGCGTCGAGCTCGAGCGCGATCGAGTCGCCGACCTCGCCGGTGAGACAGGAACGGATCGCCTGGTTGAGCTGCTCGACAGGAAGGCCGATGTCGAGGTTCATCAGGTGTTCGCGCTCGACCTCATCGTCCCGAAGGCCCCACATCTCGGCCGCTTGTTGGTTCCAGATCTGGATCCGGACGTCGCGGTCCACCACGATCACTGCTGACTGCAAGCTCGTCAGGATCGATTCGAGGAACGAGTTCAGCTCGTTCAGGTCGTTGGTCCGCTGTCGGAGCTCATCGTTGATGGTCTCGAGCTCCTCGTTGGTCGACTGGAGCTCCGCGTTCATCGTCTCGAGCTCCTCGTTCGTCGACTGGAGCTCCTCGTTCGTGGTCTCGAGCTCCTCGTTGGTCGACTGGAGCTCCTCGTTCGTCGTCTCGAGCTCCTCGACCGTCGACTGGAGCTCCTCGTACGCCGTCTCGAGCGCACCCCGAGCCTGGTCGAGCTCTTGTTCCAGGCGTCGCTGCGCTGTGACCTCGAAGAACGAGACGCTGGTGCCCGCGAACTCACCACCCTCGAACGCCAGTGGCGTCACCATCACATCGAAGGCCCGGACCTCTGTGCCTCCCGGCACTTCGACGCCGCGCACGATCACCTGCTGGCGTTCCGCGGCCACCGTGTCGATGCGCGAGCGAAGCTCGAGCGGGCGGTACGAGAGCTCGAGATCCTGAAGCGGACGACCGAGGTCCTGGCCGGTCAAGCCGAGCAACACGCGGGCCTGCTGATTGGCGCCGCTCAACAGTCCGTCCGCGTCGATGAGAACTTGTCGGGCGGGCGCGACCTCGAACCCGGCCACCCGAACTTCGGTATCGGTGCGGTCCACGGTTGTCTCCGACGCCCGCTCCTGCCCCACCTGGTGCCGCCGATCGGCTCGGTCTGAGCGGGCGACGAACAGCCTACGCTTCAGGTCGACAGCCGCGAAGTAGTTGCTGCGCACGGCCAATGTCTCGGCGCGTCCGAGCAGGAGGAAGCCCCGGTCTCGCAGCGAGAAGTTGAACCGGCGAAGGATGTCCATCTGGGCCGGTGCCGTGAAGTACATCAGCGTGTTCCTGCACGAGAGCAGGTCGATGCGGGAGATCGGAGGATCCTGGATCAAATCGTGCCGACCGAAGATCAACGATCGCCGTAGCTCCTTTCGGAACGACCCGGTCGAGTCGTCGAGATGGAAGAACCGCTCGACCCGATCCGGTCCCATCGTCTCTTCGAGGTCGGCTCGCCTGAAGACAGCGTGACGGCCGGTGGACAGAGCGTCGAGGTCGACGTCGGTGGCGTAGATCTTCACGCGTTCCCGAAAGCCAACTTCTCCCATCGCTTCGCAGAGGAGGATCGCGATCGTGAACGCCTCCTCTCCCGAGGCCGCCCCCGGCACCCAGACCCGCACGGAATCCGGGGGCCCGCGGTCCGACAAGACCTTCGGGATCACCTCCTCTGCCACCGCCGCCCAGGTCTCCGGGTCGCGGAAGAAGCTCGTCACGTTGATGAGGATGGTGTTGAACAACTCGCCGAACTCGGCGTCGTGGTCGGCGAGGTACTGCTGGTACGACTCGAAATCCGCGCAGCGGACCGTCTCCATCCGTCTCAGGACACGCCGGCGAAGGCTGGACCGCTTGTAGCCCGTGAAGTCGAAGCCTCGATTGTCCCTGACGAAATCGAGTAGCGCCTCTAGCTGCTCGTTGTCGGCCTCCTCATCCACCCTCGGCGTTCACCTTGCTGTGTCTTCGTGTACCACGAGCCCCTCGTGGAGCACCCACGCTCGCCTTTCGGCGTCTCGTGCGAGCGTGTCGTATCGATCAGCCGTCGCCGTGTTTTCGACGCTCTCGATGCGACAAGACATGCGACGGCAGAGATCCGCCTGCTCGAGCAGCGCCCGATAGCCGGCCCACAACGCATCGTCGAGCGCTTCGGTCGACGCCTGGACGAGGCTGTCCACCGAGAACGTGTGGCCGGTGCGGCAACGGAACTGCGTGCTCGCTGGATCGGTGATCTCCCATAGGGTGCCGTGGCAGCTCGGACAGGTGAACGGCGACAGTTGACGCTCAGTTGCTTCGGCTTCTCGACCCTGCATGGCGACCACCTCACGCAACGTCATGGCACGGCTGTCCGACGACGCCGCGATCAGGTTCGCGATGTCGTCGAGCACCAGCACTTTCTGGGCGCCACCCCGTTCGATCCCGGCGCGGGGCAGCGCCGGATAGGCGGCCTCGTTCGGGTCCTGTGCCACGGTGACCGCGCCCACTTGGCTGAGCCTGAGCAGGCCGGCGGCGCCGTCGTCGAGCATCCCGGACAACAGGACTCCCATCGCGTGGGGCCCGTACCAATTCGCAGCAGACGAAAACAACGGGTCGATTGCAGGCCTGTGACCGTTGACCCGAGGGCCACGATCCAGAGACACATGCGTCTCGGTGACGGTCATGTGGTAGTCGGGTGGTGCAACGACCACGCGGCCGGGCGTTATCTCCATCGCGTTGTCGGCTCGTTCGACGTGCAGCGGCCCGACCCGGTCGAGGATCTCCGGAAGCAGGCTCTCGCCGGCAGAGGGGACGTGCAGCACGATCAGGACCGCGGCTTGGACGTCGCCGGGCAGTTTCGACATCAGCTCGCGCAAAGCCTGGACCCCACCGGCCGATGCGCCGATCGCGACGAGGACCGTGCCGTCACTCATCGCGCAACCTGTTGGGATCGAGACTGTCGAGCAACCCGCCGTGCAAGTCGATCGACATCACCCGACTGAATGCGCGCATGACGGTCAACAGCACGATGACGGGCGGTCCGACCAGCGACGCGGCCAGCGTCGTCTCGCGACTCCAGGGCACGGCGAACCTTTCGCCCATCGCGACGACGACCTCGACTCGCTGCCAGAGCTGGTCGTCACAGTCGAGGTGTCCGGGTGACCACCGCGCCGTGGAGGGGCGTCCGTCGACGATGCCGCGCAGCGTGAACCAGGCGCGTGTCGCGTCGACGCGTCCGATTCGCGTCGTGCCGTCGTCGAACGACGCCCGGAAGCGGGCCTCCGACGCGGCGATGCGGAGCTCTTGGGCCTTCGACCGCAACTCGGCGGCGGCATCGAGCAGCGCGGTCGCCGTGGTCGACAGTCGAGCTGCGGTCGCGACGGCCTGCTCCCGACGCTCCTCGAGGCCGTTCACGACCGGACCTCCGCCCCTAGTCCAGGAGCCATGTCATACCCACTTTCGGTCGCGCAGGCGCATCGTATGCCGTCGGACTCGCGGCGGGCGAGGCCGCTTCTTTGCGAGCCAGCGGACTTGTCCGCACTCATCGACGCCAGAACGCGGTCCGTGGGGCAGTGGGCGCCGGTCCGGTGGGAGCGGCCGGACGTCGACCGGCATCGCGTCCTCTGCGTAGACCTGCACGCCGACCTACCATTCAGGGGGTTGGTGTCATCGACATGGGGAGGTGCCCCTCGCCATCAAAGGGGTCAGAGCCAGCAATGCGGGCATATGAGTATGAGAGAACCACCCAGTCGGGCAACACGTTTCCGGTGACCGCGCTGAACGATGCCGGGTCTCCGGTCGCCGCGGTGCTGAGCACCACGCTCATGGACTCGCGTCGAAGGGCGGAGCGACTGATGTCCGAGACGGCCGCATCGAGTGAACGACTCGCACAGTTGCGCGCTTCGGTCGCCACGGGGCTCCGCAGCGCGAGAGGGCAATACAAGATCCTGCTCGACCGCTACGACCGAGCCATCGCCGAGGTCAGCATGCCGCTACCACAAGGCCGGCAGCTCAGCGTTCCCCGAAGGCGGTCCGACGTTTGCGATCGCACGACGTGGTACTTCCACGTTCGCTACGCACGGCGCCGCGACGAAGCCACGCTCGCAGCACTGGTAGCCCACTACCAGGATGACGTCGATCGGCAGGCGCGTCGCCTCGGCACGCGCTCCTCGAACGATGATCTGATCCAGGTCGCGCGTGAGGCACTGGTCGTCGCGCTCCATCGCTTCGATCCGCTCCGTCGCAAACCCTTCCCCCCGTTTGCACGGCTGACGGTCGACGGCACCCTCCGCCGCTACCTGAGGGACCAGGGCTATGCGATCCGGCCGACCCGTCGCATCTATGAGCTGACACCGCGGGTCCGGCACACGAGCGAGTGGTTGACGCAGGAACTGGGCCGCGCTCCGACCGCGAACGAGATCGCCGATGCCCTCGCAGTCGACGCCGATCAGGTGCTCGAGGTGATCGCCAGCGCGCAGACCCGGTCGCCGCTGTCGCTCGACCGTCCGCTCGGCGAGGACGGCCAGACGTTGGCTGACGTAGCGGGACAAGCAGACGTGAACCTGTCGCGTGCTCTGGACCGGCAGGTGATCCGCCAGCTGATGAACAGCTTGCCCGAAGAAGACCGCGCGCTGTTGAACGAGTACTTCATCGAGGGCCACACGCAGCAGGACATTGCCGACGCTCGTGGCGTCAGTCAGATGCACGTTTCACGGTCGTTGGCGCGCATCCTCCGTCGTCTACGTGCGCTCGCGAACGCGGCCTGACGCCGAAGCGACGCTGCGCGCTCAGGTACCGGTGTAGTTGGGCGATCGCTTCTCGAGGAACGCCTTCACACCCTCTCGATGATCCTGCGTCTTGAAAAGCTCGGCGAGCGACTCACTCACCCAGGTGCCGAGGGCTTCCCAGTCGGGGTCGAGAGCGCGACGGAGACCCTGCTTGATCTTCTGCACGGCCAGAGGCGGATTCGACGCTATGCGATGGGCGAGGTCGAGTGCTGTCGACACGACATCCTCGTGCGGGACGACTCGACTGACCAGACCGATCCTTCCTGCAGTCGGCGCGTCGATCACGTCACCGGTGAAGAGAAGCTCGGCGGCGCGCTCGCGTCCGACGGCGTTCGCGAGCCGAGCGATGCCGGCAACGTCGGTGCACAGCCCGCGCAGGACGAAGAGCTCGCCGAACTTCGCCCGCTCCGAAGCCAGACGGATGTCAGCCATGAGCGCGAGCTCCATCCCCCAACCGACCGCTGCCCCGTTGACCGCTGCGACGACTGGCACGTTCGTGTGGAGCAGCGCATCTGCGGCCGGCGTGAGGCGCGGCACGACGTTCACAGCGTGCTCGGTGTCCCCACCGCCCATGATCTGGCGCACGTCGTCGCCAGAGCAGAAGGCGGGATCGGCGCCGGTGATCACCAGACACCGGCCCGTGGTGGAGCGGATCGCGCGTTCGAGCTCGTCGTAGGTCCTGAACCGCAGGGCGTTGCGCACGTCGGGCCGATTGAGAAGGATCAGCTCGACATCGCCGTGCCGGGTCACCTCGATGTCCTCGTAGCTCATGGACGCCTCCCTCTCCGACAGCGAACTTCGGGTCGATTCCGGGACGAGGCCCCCACAATCGCACCAACATTCGCAACAACTAGCGTCGCATCCATGCCTGATGCCACCGACCTCGTCCAACGATTCTGTGCCGTGTGGAGCAAAGGGGACCTCGACGCCATCATGGACTTCCTCGCCGACGACGCCGTGTACCACAACATCCCCGTTGACCCGGTCACGGGGCGGGATGCGATCCGGGCAACGATCGAAGGATTCACCGCAGGCGTCGACTCGATCGAGTTCCAAGTGCGCAACGTCGCAGCATCTGGACCCGTGGTCATGACCGAGCGCATCGATGTGTTCACCTTCGCGACGACGACGATCGATTTGCCGGTGATGGGGACGTTCGAGGTGTCCGGAGACAAGATCACCGCGTGGCGCGATTACTTCGATCTGAACCAGTTCATGTCGCAGATCCCGCAGGGCTGACGTCGACGACGTATCCAGCGCGGAGGACCTCCACGTTGCTGGCGGGCGTGATGACCATCGCGGTCCCACTCGTCGGGCGCGACACCGGCGCGCGGTAGCCGTCGGCGGGCACCCATTCGCGCAACTCGTCGCCCGAAACGAGCGCAGGCGTACCGTCGACATCGACGAACGTCCCGTTCGGCAGGTCGCGCCAAGGCCTCTCGTGCAACCGCTTGGCGCGCCCTTCGAGTCGATCCCAATGCAGCCGCGCGTCCATCTCATCGGCACCGAGTCGCTCGCCGAACGCGGCCTCCCACGCGTCCCGGAAGCGCTCGTAGTCCGCGTGGCGGCACTCCGCACAGGGCCTGTGACCCGCAGCAAGAGCAACAGCCTCGTCGTAGAAGAACAGCGCCGTGTAGCGCCCCGGCTCCCTCCGTGGCGCCCGCCGCCCGCGGAACTCGAGTACGCAGGTGATCCAGCGCTTGCCGTTCCACTGGCGCACGATGTCACGGCCATGGTGCAAGCAGCCGCGGTTGCCCATGAACATGCCCCGCTCGTTTGCGACGATGATGTCTCCATACGGCGTGACACGATTGCGCTCTGGCATGGTTCTCCTCAGGAGGCGGCTGATGTTCGATGTCGACGAGTTGATCAAAGACTGCGAGCGAGCGGTCCAGGAAAACGATTCGAGGCGCGCCATACGTGAGGTGCTCGATCGCGCGGTCGCCGATTCGTCTGCCGTTGCCGGCGCACTCGAGCACGATCGTGCGGGGCTGAACTTGCTCCATCGATCCGACACGCTGACGATTCTCAACGTCGTCTGGGCGCCGGGGATGGTGTTGCAGCCGCACGAGCACCGGATGTGGGCCGCCATCGGCATCTACGCGGGCCAGGAGGACAACGCCTTCTTCCGTCGCGACAGCACCTCGATCACGCGCTCGGGTGGCAAGGAGCTCCACGAGACCGATGTCCTGATGCTCGGGGACGATGCCATCCACTCCGTGGCCAACCCTCGGCGGTCGCACACCGGCGGGATACACGTCTACGGCGGCGACTTCGTGTCCACGCCGCGCAGCGAATGGGATCCAGTCACGTTGATCGAGCGGCCCTACGACTACGAGCGCATCCTGAAGCAGTTCGAGGAAGCGAACCAATTGCTTTGAGGAGCACGTCGAGGCCGAGTCCCACTCTGTCGGTGAGATCGTGAGCGCGGGGGTGGCAAGCGATCGGTTCTGCCGTCGATCGCCCGTAGATTTCGACGAATGGACGGCAACTACGGATCGGTGACCGTCACCCGCGTCCAGCCGTACCAAGCTGTGAAGACGTATCTCTGCCCCGGTTGCCAGCAGGAGATCGCCGTCGGGCTGAGCCACCTCGTGGTCGTCCCGGATGACGCACCGGACGATCGTCGCCACTGGCATCACGCGTGCTGGGCGATGCGACACCGGCGCCGGCCGGGGAATTGACTCGCAACAACGCGCCTACGTTGTGACCCGGTGAGTGTGCGCGGTCGCGACGTCGTGCTCGAGGTGCTGCGGACCGAAGGCGCCCGCCACATCTTCGGCAACCCCGGCAGCACCGAGCTTCCACTCATCGATGCCCTCGCGTCGGCTGAAGACCTGCACTACGTGCTGGCGCTGCAGGAAGCAACCGCAGTCGGCATCGCGGACGGCTACGCGCAAGCCACCGGCCGTGCAGCCTTCTTGAACCTCCACACGTCAGCAGGACTCGGCAATGCGATCGGCAACCTCACCAACGCTCGCGCGTGCATGACGCCATTGGTCGTGACCGCGGGCCAGCAGGACTACCGGCACATCGTCACCGACCCACTGCTCGCCGGTGATCTCACCGGGATTGCGCATGCTGTGTCCAAGTGGACGCATGAGGTCCGCACCACCGACGAGCTCGGGACCGTCTTGCGGCGCGCGTTCCACGACGCGATGAGCCCGCCCGCCGGCCCGGTCTTCGTTTCCATTCCGATGGACCTTCTCGACGGATCGACCGATGAGCCTGTGCCTCCGCCATCCACCCTCCACCGACGCCCGATCGCTGACGGATTGGCCGAGCTCGCTTCACTGCTCACGTCAGTGGTCGCAGGCCATGTCGCGATCGTCGTCGGAGACGAGGTCGCGCAAGCAGACGCCGTCTCCGAAGCGGTTGCCGTCGCCGAGGCGCTCGGTGCCCCCGTGTACGGATCACCGCTGCACGGCAACGCGGTCTTTCCTCCGACTCATCCGCTCTGGAACGGCATGCTGGCCCCCGCCGCAGCCATGATCCACGCCACGCTGTCGGCGTACGAGCGGGTGCTGCTCGTCGGCGGACGAGCGTTCATGGTGTACCCCTACACGCCCGGACCCGCGCTCCCGGTCTCCACCGAACTGCTCCACCTCGCGCCCGATCCGTACCAACTCGGCCGTGCGTATCCCGCCCGTTGGGCCGCTGCCGGTGATCCGAAGGCGTCGCTCGCCGCGCTGCTACAGATGATCAGCCGCAGCACCGACCACGCAGCGACGCGTGCAGCGATCGACGAGGCGGCGACGAGTCGACAGACGGCGATCGATGATCTCGAGGCGACTGCGTCGTCCCGGTATGACAGGTCGCCCATCGACCCGATGGCGGCCGCTCATGCGCTCGTCCGCGCCATGCCACGGGGCGCACTGATCGTCGATGAAGCAATCACCACCGGCGTGTACGTGCGCGGCTTCCATCATCAATCGGTCCCAGGTCGGTACTTCTTCTGTCCCGGTGGCGGCCTGGGTTGGGGGATGCCGGCCGCATGTGGCGTGTCGCTTGGTCACGACCGCGAACCGGTGTTGTGTGTCGTCGGCGACGGTTCGGCCATGTACTCACCGCAGGCGCTGTGGACCGCAGCACACGAGCGACTCCCCGTCATCTTTGCCGTCGTCAACAATCGCGAGTACCGCATCCTCAAGAACAACTTGCGCGGCATGAGTGGCGACAGCGTGCGCACCGGTCGCTACGTGGCCATGGAGATCGAAGATCCGCCCGTCGACTACGTCTCGCTGGCGGAATCGATGGGAGTCGAAGCAACCCTCGTCGAAAAGGCGACCGACGTGGGCGACGCGGTCCAGCGCGCCCTCGACGCCGGCCGCGCCCACCTTCTCGAACTGCCCATCGCCGCCGACTGAGCGTCCGGGGACGACCAGAGCTACGCGGCCAGCCTTTGCCGGGTGGCTGTCACACCCCTTGCGTCACGATGAACGGGCCGTCTCGAGCAGTGCGAGGTTGGGGGGTGTGCTCGAGACGGCCCAAATCACTCACGAACGGCGAGCAGTTGCCATTCGCCAAGGACGCCGTCGAGCCGGTAGGTGCCGGCGTCCTGGAACACGAGTCCCGACTGGACGACGAGGCCCGCGAGTGCTCGGGAAACGAGCACGCGACCCGAACCCGCGGCACAGCAGATCCGGCTGGCCACATGCGCGATGACCTCGGTGACGTCTTCGTCGCGCATGCTTCCCTGGCCGGCGTGCAATCCGGCGCGGAGGTCGACGCCGACCTCGTGGAGGTCCATCCTGATCGCCAGCGCGCACCGGATCGCGCTGTATGCACCGGAGAATCGAACGAACGCGCCGGCAGGGCTCGCCCCGAGCACGCCGTCGTATCGAGCCGCCTGACGGCCGACGATGCAGCTGGACTCCGCGACGAGATCCGGCCACGGGCGGGTGGGAGAGAACCGGGCCGTCGAGGGCGCGAAGTCGGTGGACAGCACTGCGGCCAAGAACTGCTCGGCGGGGTCGGGCTGCTCGCAGAGAATCGCGTCCAGGTCGACGGCGAGTTCGTCGGAAAGGGTGGCGACGCCCAAGGGTGCGGCTCGCCGTCCCCGCCGCCCCGCCGTGCCGCTCGCCCTTGGCATCGTCGCCAATCCCTTTTCCCACCCGCCGACGACCGAGACCGTACGGGAGGCGACCACCCGGTGGGATCCCCAATGTGCGACAGATTCGAGCTCAGCCGGTCCTCGCGGCGACGACAGTCTCGCGGGTGGTTGCGACACCGAATTCGCAGCGGAGAGCAGCGAGCGGGTCTTCGACGGTGCGCGCCGAACAGCCGAGCCGGGACCCGATGTCGCGGACCGTAGCGCCCCCAGCAAGAAGGGCGAGTAGCTCGACATGAGCGGACTGAGCGTATCAGGACGTTCGGTCACAATGCGGGCATCCTCGTGCGTTCGAGCGCATCGATCGGCTCCGCCCCGACGGTCGCCTCGCATCGGACAGCCGGATCGAGGGCAGCACCTCGCAGGCATCCGCCACTCGCGTCCCGCCAGGCGTCAACCTTTCCCGGGCGATGCGCTGTTCCAGCAACAGCACGTCCCCATCGAGAGCTCCCACAGGAGGACGATGTGAGCACTGAAGTGACGACGTACGAGGAAGACGCGGGCTTCGGCTGGCTGTTCTTTGCGGGCACCGTGCTCGGACTTGCCGGGCTCATGCGGATCGTCGATTCGATCTGGGCCTTCCGCTACGAGGGCGCGTTGCCGGACAATTTGCAGGATGGCACCTTCGGGGAAAACCTCACGACGTACGGATGGGTGTGGCTCATCGTCGGCGTGCTGCTGATCATCTCCAGCTTCATGCTCCTCAGCAGGTCGCAGTTCGCTCGCTGGATCGGGCTGATCGCGGCCGCGATCATGGCCTTGAGCGCGATCACGTGGATGCCCTACTACCCGATCTGGGCGCTCACGTACGTAGGGATCGCAGTGCTGGTGTTCTACGCTCTCGCCGCGCACGGCGGCCGCGTGGCCGAATAGCGGGACGAGCACGAACCGCCGCTTGGTTGCGGCGGTTCTTCGATCGGCGCATCGAGGTTGTAACCGAGTGCCAGCGCGAACGCAGGAACAGCGGCGACAACGCGCGCGATCCCGACAGTTCGCGTGACCCCACGGAGCATGTTGATCAGCTCGTCCGGTGTCGCGCCCGTAGCGACCGCACTTTGGACGCACCGCCGGAAGACGGAGTCGCCCGCCCCGGAGGCGATCAACGATGCAACCCGCGCCATCGCGTCCGCTTGTTCGCGCGTCGACGCGCCGGTCCATGGCGCAGGCTCCCCAGCGATGACACCTTCGGCTCCGTCAGCCGTAAGGCGGAGTCTTCGTAGCGTCGTGCCGTCTTCGTCCACGTATGGTCCTCGTCGTTGATGGCGCACGGGCGCCGACGATGTCATCCCACCTCACGCTTGGCGAGCCCGCATCATCCCGATCGGATGAACGGCCCGGTCAGCCGCCGAGGAGACCGCACGTGCGCGCTCGTTCGATCGCGTCGCTGCGCGACGACACCGCCAGCTTCTGGTAGATCGAGATGGCCTGCGTCTTGACCGTGTTGCGCGACACGAACAAGCGCTCTCCGATCTCCGGGAAGGTCAGGTGTGTCGCCAGCAGGGGCAGCAGCCGCAGCTCGGCGGTGGTGAGCGACGACGCGCCCGGGACACCAGCATGTATCGCATCGCACTTTGCCCGGAGCTCCTCGGCACGGGACGCGACGAAGCCAAGCTCCGGTCGCTGCCTGAGAATGTCACGCAGGTCTCGAAGGACCGCCCGGGCGCCGGCGGTATCGGCGAGCGTCACGTAGGCTGCCGCCATCTCCAACAGGGTCTGGGCAGACAGCGTCGGCACCGCGTACGTCAAGAGGGGTCGGAGCCGAGCAGCGAGCGCAAGCTGCTCCTCGGCTCGTGGGATCTCACCGCGGTGTAGCAGCGTGCGTGCACGGACGGCGTAGACGAAGGCTGTCGTCGCGTTGCCGATCACATATGCGCCGTCGACGTTCGACACCGCCCGCTCGGCGAAACGTTCCGACTCGGGCCAGTCATCGCGGTCAGCGTGGATCAACGCCCGTTCTGTTAACGCAACCGTTGCGGCCAAGACTGCGCCGCAGTCGACCGCGACGTCGTAGGCGTGGGTGAAGATCGAGTCCGCCCGATCGTCGTCGCCATCGAACAAGTCGGCAAGTGCCTCGAGGAGCAACGCGGTCGGTCGCCAAGCGCTTGCCGGCCTCAGCGTGTCGCGCGCGACGACCGCGTCGGCTCGCATCTGATCGATCCCGTCGCGACACAGGAACGAACGCAGCAGCGCCAGCCACGCCTCGCTCGATTCACCCCCGAGGCCGGGGGCGCTGCTGTCACCAGTCTCGGCTGCGGCTGCCCAGAATTCGGCCCGCGCCGGATGACCGAGCAACGCAGTGAACAACGCGGCCTGCACCGAGATCGCCGGGTACTGGCCGATGACGCCTCGGTGCTCGAACCACTCGATCCAGTCTCGAACCGTCGAGACTCGGCCCGTCGCGTACACGGGGGTGAGGACCATTGCCACGATCCGCGCTGCACGGTCGGCGTCACCCGCCTTCTGCGCGTGCGCGATGGCGGCCTCAGGCCGTCCGTTCGCTTCGCACCACGTCGACGCGCGCCGGTGCAGCTCGGGAACGAGGTCGGGTTCCCGCCGTCTGAGCTCGGCGCGAAGCATGTCGCGAAAGAGATTCTGGTAGCGGAACCATTCGCGTTGGCGGTCGAGCGCCACCACGAGAACCTGCGATTGTTCGAGCGACGCGAGCACCTCGGCGGAGCCTTCGGAGTCGAGCACCTGGTCGCACAAGGGTCCGGTGAGCTCGTCGAGGATCGCGGTCCGCGTGAGGAATGTCATGGTCCGCTGGGGGAGTCGCTGGACCAGTTCGGACCGAAGGTAGTCAGCCATGAGGCGGTCGTCACCGCCGAAGACAGCGTTCGAACGCTGCTGCGCTCCGTCCTTCAGCGACAGAGCTGCCAGGTACAGACCCACAGGCCAGCCTTCCGTCCGGTCGCACAGCTCCGTGATGCCGCTTTCGTCGAGCTCAACGCCAGCGGCCGACAGCAACGCACGCGCCTCCGCCGCATCCATTGCGAGGTCCGCGGCGCCGATCTCGAAGAGTTCGCCACGGCTTCGGAGCACGGTCATTGGAAGCGGCGGCTCGGTCCGGGACGCGATCACGAGCTGCGCGCCACGGGGCATGCCGACGGTCAGCTGTGCGAGCGCGTCGAGGCAGTCACGATTCTGGAGCTGCTCGAGCTGATCGAGCACCAGGGCAGCCGGCCGTTGCATAGACCCCAACGCACTCGTGAGACGTGGGATCGCGTCCGCTGCGATCGACAGACCCGGAAACTCGAGCGTGCGGAAGATGCGCGGGTCGATGGGTTCGACCCGGTCGAGCGCGGCAGCCGCGTAGGTCAGGAAGACCGCTGGATCGTTGTCGCGCTCATCGACGGAGACCCAGGCCACCCGCTCGCGTATCTCCGCCCACTGGCCGAGCAGCGTTGTCTTGCCGGCGCCCGGCGGCGCGATGACGGAGACCACGCGAACCTCGGGCGCAGCCATCAGACGATCGATGAGCACGGTGCGTGCTACCGCACCGGAACGCGCTGGTGAGGGGTGCAGCTTCGGTTCGAACAGTTCGAACGACGGTCCCCCTCGGGGCGAGGGAGCTGCTTCCTCGAGTCCTTGCAACTCGACCCCCACTCTGAGCGCTCGGCCGGGAAGCTATTGCACTAACTCACTCCCTGCCAAGGCGGGCCCGTCCTTTCGGCGGGGTAACCGAGCGCCGCAGCCAACACCGGTGCCGCCACCGTGACCTGTGCCGAACCGACGACCGGGACCACCGCGACGAGCACGTCGACGACGGCATCCTCCGAGGCACCCGCGGCGAGCGCGGCGCCGACGCTCCACTGATACGTCGTCGGATGCGAGTCGAGCGCGACCACGGCAGCGAGCCGAACGAGTGCGGTCATCTTGGCGTCGAGCTCGACGCAGTCGCCGTCGAGAATCGAATCCCCGAGCAGTGATCGCACTGTGGACTCGTCGTTGATGGCGAGACGTCGCAGGAACTCCTCGTGCTGGCAGGTGGTCGCCATGGAGTCACCCCGTTGCGCGCGTCGAGACCGAGAGATGGATCGTTGCAAGTAGGCGTCCAAGCGCCGAGATCACGCATCATCCTCATCGGATGACCCACGCCGAGCGAGGGGTCAGCCATGGTCGGTGTGCTCACGGTCGTAAGGGCGCGCGACGCCTACCCCGCCGCCGCGCCCGAGCGCTTCTCGAGGCTCGCTTGTCGACGTTTTCTAGTGGCTACCGGGGCCCTCATCGCCGAGCTGACCCCTGATCACCCCGGGCATGCAAACGTCGCTGTGCACGTTGACGTAGTACCCACCCGGATCGGCTTGGAGCGCCTCGACGAGATCGGCGTTCATGAACGTGCCCTCGGCAATGACGCCGTGCTCTACCCCTGGTGTTGGTGGCAACGGCTGCACGATCGGTCCCGGCGTACCTTTCGGCGCGATGTGGATGTGCGCAGCGATGATGACGCCCGGAAGGTTGTTCGCGACCAGCCTGTAGTCCACGGTGCCGGTGGCCTCGTCCACGACATGGAAGACGGCAGAGCCGCGGGCTGCGTCCGTGGCCGGGGCGCAGGTCGGTACCTCATCTGCCGCGGTGAGCACGGCAACGAACGTCCGGGGAGGCGGTTGAGCCGCCGATGCCATGGGCATTGCGGCTGCTACCGACACGGCTGCAGCACCAAGGACGACGAAGAGCTTCTTCATGAGCTTCGGCTCCTTCCAGCGCGGATGGATCTGCAACGTAGCCGAGAACGTCGCCGTCGCCAGCTTGGTCGCGGATGGTGATACGGATCGCCTGCTCGCACGGATGGCGTCGCGTCGACGACTACCCGAGCCAGAGTTCTGTCGGGAGTTGTACGGACACGCGCAGGCTCGACAGCCACAGCTCCGGGCTCGCGGTTTGCAGGAGCACGGCGACGATGTCTCGAAGCGAGACCACGCCCTCACTGCCGTCCGGGAACCCGATGACGAGGTGGCGGATCTCCTCGTTGAGCATGAGCGCCGCCCCGTCGACGAGCGGAAGGTCGGCGAGCACCCGTACGGGGTGTCGAGACGACACGGCAAGGATGGGCGTTTCAGAGGACAACCCCGCCGCGAGCGCACGAGTGAGATCGCGTTCGGTGGCGATGGCACCGTTCGTGCCGACCAGCACCGACGACACGTTGGCGTCGCGCATGACGGCTGCCACTCGAGCCAGCGTGGCATCGTCGTCGACCCGGACCGGATCTCGGCTGACGAGTCGCCCGATGTGGGATCTTGCGTCCAACACTCGTGTTGTCATGCGCTCATTGAGCGCACCTCGAGGCGACCAGCAACAGGGGCCAATGGCCCTACTCGTCCCGCGTCGCGGTCCCACTTTGACGGACACGCCGGCCGCGACTCTTCGCCGATGAACCCGTCGAGACGTTCGCTCGGGCTTCTCAGTGCCTTGGCGCGAAGGCTCTCGATGATGTGACGGCCCCACTCGGGGAAGTGCCCGATGAGAATGCGGTCGAGCGCGTCACGAACCGCAAGCACCGCCTCGTCATCGAGGCGTGACTCGGAGAAGACCGGCGGGTAGCCCGCTGCGATCAGTAGATCGTTTCGTTCTCGCAGCGACAGCTCGAGCGACTCTGCGAGTGACTCGAACATTCGAGGAGTTCGTCGCTCCCGGCAGCTACCGGTTCCGGCGCGGCCAAGAACCCGGTCACCGCCAGTAGGCGTCATCGAACAACGGACGAGACGACGCAGTGAGCTCGGTCGGAGGTTGGCTGAGGCGAAGACCTTGCGGTCTCAGTGGATGTGCCTCTGATCGCCATCGCGGTGATGGTCGTGGCGGGCCGAGAGGTCAGGACCAGAAGGCGTCTTGACCGTCGACGTAGGCGGGCTTACCGCTCGAATTCGCCACGGCGACGGCCGATTCATTCAGTTGTGGATACTCCGACGAGTTCGCCGCGCCTGCGGGGATCGGGGACCACGCTGCGGACCCGGTTCGGACGCCGTCGTTCGAGTGACGTGGAGTCGCCGGCGGCCGGGGACGGTGATGGCGCGCGGCGCGAAGGCGGCAGCAGTGGGATCCTGTGTGCACGTGCGGTGTAGTCGACAGAACACCCCGCCGACGATGACCGGGCCGCCATCTGCGCCCGGGCAGCACGCGTTGATGTGGCCGCCGACGCACTTCAAACGTCTCTGCCTCCACCACCTCCTCCTCCGACGACTGCCGCTCCGGCCGACAGCGCCTAGCGGGGCGCTCGGCTGGACTACTGCTCGCGCGGCCGGCCACAGCGGCCGGCACTCCTGGGAGTGGGGATCGACGGCATGAACGTCGGCAAGCCGGTGGACGAGCTGAACTACGAGCTGCGATTCACGCCAGTGACGACCGCCGTTTCGGTTCTCGTGGTGGCGACGGTGATCAGCATCTTCAGTGCCCTCTTGTGGAACGTGATGCCCGGTCCCGGCCCCGGCCCCATCTTCGGCGCGCTCGGCCGCGCCCCGGCAGTGCTGTCGCCCTTCCAGCCGCCTGCGGTCAACGAGGCGCCTCCGGACGATCGCGGAACCCAAGCTTCCATTGAGGAGTCCGTCGGGGCTACCCAAGTCGAGAGAGTCTCCATTGCGGATGGAGCTGCACAAGTTCATCCAAACGCACTGGCATCGCTGGCCGGTGCTCCCGATGCCACGACCGTTCCGACACCCATCCCTACGCCGTTGGGTCGGTCGGCCGACACATCAAACACAACAAAGCTCCACACGGCTTCTCCGCCACCAACTGCAAGGAAGCAGACGGCTTTCCGCCTTTCGCTGGCAGCGACCAAATCCCATCCAATCGCGAAAGCAGCGAAAGAAACTCATCTTCCCAAGGGACGGGGACCACACAAGGAGAAGAAGACGTGAGGCGGCCGTGGCGCAGGATCGACGCCGCGTTCACCGAGCGGCTCGAAGCGTTGGCAAAGGAGACCTCATCTCCGCGAGGCTCAGGCGTGCGAGATTCTTCATTAGGGATGCCCACGTGCTCGACGAGGGTGCCCGCGGTTGGGATGGGGACTGCGCTGGTCGTGTCATTCGTTCGGAGTTCTAGCGCACCTGTGGACGAGCGATCCCGTGCAGTTTCATCGCTCAACGGCGCGACGCCCGACCCGTCCGGAACCGGCACTCGTGCGCTGGCCTGAGTCCGACCATCGTGCACTGACTCGGCTCATGGACGTGTCGATGCACAATGGCCGGCCGACTTCGCGACAGCGGCGGGAATGCCGGATCACGCGACACCCCGCTCGATGGTCAACCATCCGGGAACGCTCATCAGAACAGCGGGATGACCTAGATCGAGTCCCTGGCTCTTTGGTATTTTCCGTCAGGGCCGAAGGAAGCGTCGACCGTGAACGATCCGCCCCACAACCCAAAGCGCCAGCTCGAGTTCCTGCGAGAGCTCCTGGCGGAGAACGCATCGATCGGCGGCGACGTTCTCGAGATCGCTACGAGCACGTGGGCGATCCACGGCGTCATCCCCGTTGACGGCGAGGTCCTGATGGCCGAGTTCGAGACGTACGACGAAGCGATCCTCGTTCTCCACCAACTGCGCAGCGAGCCGGGCCCGAATAGCGATCTCCAACGGAAGTCTCCTGCGGCAACCGATAGTCCTGGCGAGTTCCTGAGGTAGATCGCCCACGACCCCGATGCCATGCCCGACACCTCTTGACGGCCCCTTTCTGGTGCCGGCGAGCGAGTAGCGGCACGATGCGGCCATGCAGATTGGCCGCCAGGGGGTCGCATGCCGGACGTCGGCCCCGTCTACCTCTCCGCGAGGACCACTCGGGAGGAGCTGAGCAGCGCTGGTCCGGGAACAGCACTTACGAGCCGGTTGCGGATCAGGCAGGAGTTTGTCCATCCTCGTTCAGAAGTGTCCGACGCAGGTTCCGCCGTTGTTGTTGCTGTTGGTGCCGTCTGGACATGTCGTGTTGTTCCATATGGCGTTGGACACGTTCGCGGTGTTCATGTTGTTGGCGCACTTCAGGTCAGCGTTCGCGAAGTTGGCGCCCGACAGTTGGGTGCTACCCAGGAAGCTCTTCACGAGGTTGGCACCGATGAAGTTCGCACCGATCAGGTACGACCCGGACAAGTCGACGTTGTGGAGGTCGAAACCGGTGGCGTCGAGGGCACCGAACTCGATCCCATGCAGGTCGACCGCATTGGCAGGACACTTGGCGCCAAAATGTTGCACCTTGGTCACTGACCGCAGTTGCGCTGCCGTCACGCCCGTAACTCCGGTCATGCGCGACCCCGACACCCTCGCACCCGTGAGGTTCGCGCCGGACAGGATGGCGTTGGTGAGGTCAGCGCTCCCCAACTGCGCGCCCGCAAGGTTTGCACCGGTGAAGTCGCTCCCAACGAGTATCGCCCGGGTGAGGTTGGCGGAGGCGAGGTTCGTTCCGTTCATCCGTCCCAGGGTCAGGTACTGGCTCGCCAGGTTCGCGTTGTGAAAGTCGCACCCCCGCCAGTCCAAGCCTGCCCGCGGATATCCGTCGCACTGCGTCGACCGCAACTGCAGCGTGTTCTCACCGGCCTTGCACGTCTGACCGGCTTGGGCGTCGATCACCCGCAAGACGCCCTTCGACTTTCCCGAGGTCGCGTAACACGCAGTCACCGCACCGGTGCCCGAGTCCGGGTTCCGGAGCGCGTGGTACACCGCAGATGCCGGCTCCTTCCCTCGCGTGCTGGGGCACGAACCACGCGGTATCGCTCCGAAGGTGACGTGACTGCGTTACGGCCAGTTTCCGAGCCCTAGGGTCACCGTCATGAGTAATCCACCCGACACCATCGTCTTGATCCACGGCTTCTGGGTCACCCCTCGAAGCTGGGAGGAGTGGATCGCCCACTACGAGGCGAAGGGTTTCACCGTGCTGGCGCCGGCGTACCCAGGCTTCGAGGTCGAGGTCGAGGCGCTGAACGCCGACCCGACCCCTATCGAGCAAGTCACCGTCCCGCAGATCATGGAGCGTCTGGAAGGGCTGGTCGGGGGCCTCGATCGACCGCCCATCCTGATCGGCCACTCGGCGGGCGGCGTGTTCACGCAGGTGCTCATGGACCGCGGCTACGGCGCGGTGGGCGTAGCCATCAACTCCGCGCCGACCGAAGGCGTCAAGCGCGTACCGCTGTCGCAGGTGAGGGCATCGTTCCCGGTCCTGAAGAACCCGGCCAACCGTCACAGGGCTGTCGGCCTCACGTTCGAGCAGTGGCAGTACACGTTCACCAACACGTTCGGCGAAGGGCGTGGCCGCGAGCTATACGAGCGCTACCACATTCCCGCTTCGGGGCACATCTTTTGGGGGAGCGCGCTGGCAAACATCCATCCCGGCAAGGACGACACCTACGTCGACTACAAGAATCCGAATCGCGCGCCGCTGCTGTTCATCTCCGGCAGCGACGACCACCTCATGCCGCCGAAGATCCAGCAATCGAATGCGAAGCACTACAAGGCAGCGGGCACCATCACCGAGGTGAAGGAGTTCGAGGGACCACACCTGCTTCCGTCGATCGAAGGCTGGCAAGAGGTTGCCGACTACGCGCTCGACTGGGCGCTGCGCCACGCGAAGACCGACAATTCCGACCCGGCATGACCGGGATCCGCCTCCACGGACATCGGAGGGCCCCCGGTCCTCATCGAGGCGGAGGACTGACGGATCCTGACCGACCGGACGTTCGACCCTCCGGACAGGACGTAGAGCGGATACCCGCCGCGAGGCTCTCGGTGCAACGCTCGTTTGACGCGAGCTGGTCGCCCACAGCGCGGGACCACTCGACGGGCCCCGCCGTCACTCCAGTTGGTCGACGCCTGTCGTCCTAGGCCGAGCTGGCGAACGTATTCGCGCTGTCCGACCCGGGCTACATACTTGGCGGATGCCAGCCGATCGCAAGCCGGCAGCGTCGGTCGTGCCCGACATCCGCTTCGTGCGCCGGGGGGAGGGCGAGCGACGGGCGACGTACTTCGAGCTGTTCTTCGATCTTGTCTACGTCTTCGCCATCACGCAGCTGTCGCATCACCTCCTCACCGACCTCACGTGGCCTGGTGCCGCCGAGACCGCCTTCCTGCTCGTCGCCGTCTATTGGGCCTGGAACTACACGACGTGGATGGCCAACTGGTTCGACCCGGAGGTGCCGGCGGTGCGGCTGGTGCTGGTGTTCGTGATGCTCGCCAGCTTGTTGATGGCGGTGGCAATCCCCGAGGGCTTCGGCGATCACTCCTTGCTGTTCGCCGCCAGCTACTGCGCGCTGCAGATCGGGCGCAACGGCTTCGTCGTCGCCGTCACCCCCCCGGGCCGGTTCAACCGCAACTTCCAGCAAATCCTGACGTGGAGCGTCCTGTCCGCGCCGCTCTGGATCGGCGGGGCGCTGGCTGACGATGGCGTGCGTTGGGCGCTGTGGTTGACGGCGTTGGCCATCGACCTGGCGGCTCCCCTGGTGCGGTACTGGCTCCCCCGCTGGGGCCCCACGCCGCTGACCGAGTGGGAGATCGACGCCGGCCATTTCGCCGAGCGCTTCCAGCTGTTCGTGATCATCGTGTTGGGGGAGAGCATCGTCCTCACCGGGACCACCGCCACCGACGTCGGACTGACGTCGTCGGTGGTTGTCGCCCTCGGCTTCGCTTTCTTGTCGTCGGTGGCGATGTGGTGGCTCTACTTCGGCCAGGTAGCGACGTCGGCGCTGCGGCGGATGGCTGCCGACGAGGCGCCCGGCCGGGTGGGCCGCGACGCCTACACCTATCTGCACCTGCCGATTGTGGCCGGAATCCTGCTCGCCGCGGTCGGTGACGAGCTGGTGATTGCGCACCCGAGCGACAAACTGGGCTCGGCCGGGGCGCTGGTCGTACTCGGCGGACCAGCGCTCTATCTGCTCGGATTGGTGGCCTTCGGCGCCCGCGTCGGCCGCCGTCAGCCCTGGACTCGGCCGGCGGCCGCGGTCGTTCTGCTCGCGTGTGTCCCGTTTGGCGCCAAGGCCGGCGGGCTGCTGGTGGCGGGAGTCATCACCGCGCTCTTGGCCTCGCTGCTCGCCGCCGACCAGTTGGGGGTGGCACGCCCGCGAGGCCACCACTCAGGATCAGGCGTCCGCGCGTAACCCACGCACATTCGCCGTCCAGCCGGCGTCGCGGCTCGCAGACGCCAGTCAGCGGCGCACCGGGTAGCGGAGGTGGAGCGCCCGGGTGCCTTGGACCACGACGGGGTCCTCGAGCATGACGTGGTCGCCGACGAGCTCGCCGAAGTAGCGGATGCCGGTACCGAACAGCACTGGCACCTGGCTGATGCAGACTTCGTCGACGAGGCCGAGGCTCAGGGCCTGCTGGATGATGTCGGCGCTGGCGATCGTGACGAACTTGTCACCGGCGATCTCCTTCGCTGTTGCGATTCCGTGCTCGACGTTGCCCGTGAACGTCGTTCGCGGGAACCGTTCAAGGGCGTCCTCGGGTGGCGGCCGGTGGGTTACGACGACCACGGGCGCCCCGGCGGGATGGTTGTCGCCCCAGCCGTCGGTCTGGTCGAACAGCCGCCGGCCGGCGACCAGCGCGCCGCAGCCTGATGTGAGCTCCCGAAGCATCGGAGCGCTCGCCGCGTCGACCGAGAAGCTCATGCTCGCCTGCGCACTCGGCACCACGACATCGCCGATCCAGTACCAGTCGAACAACTCTGCTGGGTTGTCGTCGGGCTGGGCGACGAACCCGTCCAGCGACATGCACATGTGAGTCAGCACCATGGCCATGCCCCTTGGACTCGCCTGGCGCCACCGACTCATCGGTCGACGACCGACACCTCCGGGAAGCCGCCCATGTAGACGGACGCCTCTGCGGGTGCGGGGCGTCGAGAAGGCCGTCGCTCGCCACGTCTGTCAGCCTCCGTTCCGCTGAACCGGTGGTCGGGCGCACCTTCGCTCGTGATCGTCAACTGCCAGGATGCAGTGGCGCAGCCGGTAGTTGCACCGTGACGCAGAGCCCCCCTTCGGCCCGGGGGGTGACGGTGAGGGTGCCGTCGTGTGCTTGGGTGATGCTCTTGACGATGGCCAGACCGAGGCCGACACCGAAGTGGTCGGTGCGTATGCGTTCGGTGCCGCGAAGGAACGGCTCGCCGAGCGTGGAAACGAACTGTGGGGCGAGCTCCTCGCCGGTGTTCTCGACAGTGAGCACCATGCCCCCGGGGCGAGCGCTGGTCGTGACCCACACTGTGCCCTGTTCAGGCAGGTTGTGGACGATCGCGTTGTGCACGAGGTTCGTCGTCAACTGCAGCAGGAGCGCGTGTGAGCCGATGGTGGCGGTCATGTCGCCGGAGGTTTCGATGGTGACGCGGTGCTCTTCTGCGAAGCGGAGGAGTGTTTCAGTGGCTTCTTCCGCGATGAGGGACAGGTCGACGTGCTCTCGGGTGAAGGACCGTTGGTCGGCGCGGCTGAGCAGGAGCAATGCTTCGGTGAGGTCGATCGCTCGGGTGTTGACGGCGTGGAGGCGGTAGACGAGCTCTCCGGTGTCGCTGCGTCGGATCGTTGCGGGCGACGTCGAGAAGTGTCTGCGTGATCGCCAGCGGAGTACGCAGTTCGTGGGAGGCATTGGCTGCGAATCTCTGCTGTTCGGCGACGTGTGCTTCGAGCCGCGCGAGCATCGCGTCGAAGGCGTCGGCGAGCTCGCGGAACTCATCTCTGCGGCCCGGTAGCCGGATTCGGTGGGAAAGCGATCCGCTCGCGGCCATGCGTGTGGCGTCCGTGATCCGCGTCAGCGGGGCGAGCATCCGGCCGGCGAGAAGCCACCCTCCCAGCGAGTCCGAACACCAGCAGGAACGCCAACACTGACGGCCGCCCTCGGAGCGAACACGCGCAGGAGGTTGGACCGGATGGGAAAGACACCAAGAGTGTCGGCGCCGGTGTCTGCGCTGACGAGGAGCGCACGGTCGGGGACGTAACGCAGAAGGAACAGCCACACGGCGGCGAGCAGCAAGGCGCCTGCGAGCATGAGGAAGCCGGCGTAGCTGAGGGTGAGCTTGAGGCGAACGCTCAGACCAGGGGCTCTATCCACGGTCTCCTCCCTCCGGCCCGGTATCTGGTTGCGTGTCGATGCGGTACCCGACGCCGGCCACGGTGGCGATGATCCAGGGTTCGCCGAGCCGTTTGCGCAGCGCCGAGACGGTGATGCGCACGGCGTTGGTGAACGGGTCTGCGTTCTCATCCCATGCCCGCTCCAGCAGCTCTTCGGCGCTGACGACACCGCCTTCGGCAGCGACGAGAACTTCGAGCACTGCGAACTGCTTCCGAGTCAGCTCGACGTAGCGGCCGTCGCGGTAGACCTCGCGGCGGAACGGATCCAGCCGCAGACCTGCGATCTCTCGCACGGGCGGCCTGTTGTGGGCGCGCCGGCGGTCGAGCGCTCGGAGACGGAGCACGAGCTCTCGGAGTTCGAACGGCTTCGTGAGGTAGTCGTCGGCGCCGAGCCCGAACCCGGAGGCCTTGTCGTCGAGCCGGTCGGCAGCTGTCAGCATGAGGATCGGCATGCCGCTGCCGGAAGCGACGATCCGTTCGGCGATCTCGTCACCGGAGGGCCCAGGGATGTCTCGGTCGAGGACGGCGATGTCGTAGGCGTTGACGCTCAGCAGCTCCAGCGCGGTGTCGCCGTCACCGGCGATGTCTGCCGCGATCGCTTCCAGGCGCAGCCCGTCGCGGATGGCTTCTGCCATGTAGGGCTCGTCCTCAACGATCAACACACGCATGCCCTGCCTCCGACCCTACGAGCTGGCGCATATCGCTGCCATATCGAAAACCACATACGTCCCGGCAACACCACGCTGCCTTGACTGCTAGGTGTGGCCCACCGCGAACCAGCACGAACACCGACGCGCCGGATTCCCAGGATCCTTCTCGCCGGCGTGCTCGTCGTCATCGCGGGGATCGCCGCTGTCCCCGGTTACCAGTTGCTGGCGTCGTCGTCGTCGACGGCCGCGTCATCCGTCGGCGCCCCGTCCTCGTCCTCGACGACCGCACCACAGGCTCACGTCCTTCCCGGTGAGCACCTCGGCGCGCCTGGCGAGGGTGGCGGCGTCCTTCGCACTGCGCACGGCGGTGCGCTCGGCGAGGCTGACGGTGCCGTCCCCAGCGGCACGACGGTCTTCGATGAGGACGTCCCGGCCGTGGCCGAGCTCGATCCCGCTCTGCTCGGCGCCCTGCGCCAGGCCGCCGCGGATGCCGCGCGCGACGGGGTCAGGTTCGTCGTCGACAGCGGCTGGCGTTCCCCGGAGTACCAGGAACAACTCCTCCGTGAGGCGATCGCGAAGTACGGCTCAGAAAGGGAAGCCGCCCGATGGGTCGCCACCCCCAATACGTCTCCTCACGTGTCGGGCGACGCCATCGACATCGGGCCTCCCGCAGCCGCGGCATGGCTGTCCAAGCACGGCGCCACCTACGGGCTCTGCCAGATCTATCGCAACGAGCCCTGGCACTACGAGCTGCGACCCGACGCCGTCGACCACGGCTGTCCGGGCATGTACGCCGACCCCACCCACGATCCAAGGATGCAGCCGTGACCCGAAGACTGCGGCCCCTGGCCGCCCTTGCCATGGTCGCCCTGATCGGCGCGGGCTGCTCGAAGGCACCCGCCCACACCGACACCGACACCGGCAGCGGAAGCAGCAGCGGCGACACGACCGCGGCCACCAAGGAGCCGGCGTTCAAGTTCGCCGAGTGCATGCGCGACAACGGCGTCAGGGAGTTCCCGGACCCGGACGCCTCGGGGCAGCTCACCATCGATGCGATCGCGAACGGCTCGTCGGTGGACACGACCAGCGCGGCGTTCAAGCAGGCCCTCGGCGCCTGCAAGGACCTGGAGCCACCGGGGTTCACGGGCCACAAGAGGAACGCCCAGGAGCAGGCGAATGCCCTCAAGTTCGCCCAGTGCATCCGCGACAACGGCGTGCCGGACTTCCCGGATCCGACGCCAGATGCGCCCCTCGTCGACACGAATCGGATCCCATCCGCCAACCGGAACGGTGGTATGAGCATTCTCAACGCCGCGATGCAGAAGTGCGGCGACTTCGCGGCGGCGGCGGGGGTGACGGGGGGCCCGTGATGCGGAAGCGTTGGGTGCTGGCCGGAGCAGCCATCCTCGCTGGCGTCACGGTGACCGTCGGCGTGGTCGTCATGTCGGTGCGGAGCACGCAACCCCGGCCGCACAGCAACCGCCCGCGAACACGGTGACGGTGCAGAGGGGGACGCTCTCCGACATGGTCTCCCAGTTCGGGACCGTGACCTATCGGGCGCGCTCGGACGGCTCGCCGTACGCCGTGATCAACCAGGCCGGCGGCACGTACACCGAGCTGCCCGATGTCGGCGACAACGTGGCTTGCGGCGACGCGCTCTATCGGGTGGACGACCACCCGGTGCTGCTGCTGTGCGGCACTGGTCCCGCCTACCGCGACCTGCACCGAGGCGACGCGGGCGACGACGTCCGTCAGCTCAACCAGAACCTGCACGCAGCTCGGCTACGACGCCGGCCGATGTCGGCATCGATCCCAACGACAACCAGTTCACCTCGAAGACGGAGAAGGCCCTCAAGGTGCTTCAGTACGACAAGGGCTTCGACGTGACCGGAGCGCTCGCGCTCGACGATGCGGTGTTCCTGCCCGAGTCGGTGAGGATCGCCAAGGTGACCGGCGAGCTCGGCGGACCCGCCCAGCCGGGCGCACAGGTCGCGCAGGCGACCTCCGATACGCCAGAGGTGCAGGTGCAACTCGACCCGGCGCAGCAGAGTGCGGTGAAGACGGGCGACCGAGCGCAGATCACCCTGCCAGCCAACGAGTCGGTGACCGGCAAGGTCGACCGGCTCGGGAGCGTCACCCAGGGCCCTGCTGGACCCGACGGTAACGCCCGGGAACCCGACCATTCCCGTCTACGTCACGCTCGACGACCCCGCGAAGGCACTCGGGCTCGACCAGGTCCCGGTCCAGGTGGAGATCACGACCAAGGGAGTGGAGAGCGCCCTGAGCGTCCCGGTCACCGCGATCGTCGGGAGGTCCGGCGGCGGCTTCGCGGTCGAGGTCGTGCGCGACGGCGGGCGACGCGAGCTGGTCGCGGTGGAGCTGGGCCTGTTCGACACCGCAGGCGGACGCGTCCAGATCGACGGCGATCTCCGCGAAGGCGATCAAGTGGTGGTGCCGTCGTTGTGACCGGCGAACCAGTGCTGGAACTGGATGGGGTGACGAAGGTCTATGGCGAGGAGCCGCCGGTGCCCGCCCTCCGCGGCGTGTCGTTTTCCGTCCAGCGGGGCGAGCTGGTGGCGATCGTCGGGCCCTCCGGGTCGGGCAAGTCCACCCTCCTGCACGTCATGGGGACGCTGGAGCGGCCCAGCCAGCGGGGTGGTCCGGATCGGTGGGGTCGACGTGGCGGGGCTGAGCGACCGCGAGCTGTCGCGGCTGCGGGCCCAGAAGATCGGCTTCGTCTTCCAACAGTTCTTCCTGGCCGAGCACGCCACGGTGCGCGAGAACGTCGCCGACGGATTGCTCTACGCCGGCGTCTCGGCCGCCGAGCGGTACCGGCTCGCCGATGAGGCGCTCGAACGGGTCGGCCTCGCCCACCGCGCGAACTTCAAGCCCACCAAGCTCTCCGGAGGCGAGCGGCAGCGGGTGGCGATCGCCCGGGCCGTCGTCGGGCGTCCGGCGATCGTGCTCGCCGACGAACCGACCGGGAACCTCGACAGCATGACCGGCGCGTCGATCATCGCGCTCATCCGCGACCTCAACGCCGCCGGCGCCACCATCCTCATGATCACCCACGACGCGGGTCTCGCCGAGCAACTGCCTCGCCAGGTTCGGATGCTCGACGGGCAGGTCGCCTCCGACACCGGCGGTGGCCGCGGCACGCTCGTGGCACCCTGAGCGACAAGGTCGGACGCTTGCGGCTGAAGGACGGGCTGCGGGTGGCGAGTGTCGGGCTGCGCGCCCGGCCGCTGCGCGCCGCGCTGTCCGCGCTCGGGATCGCGATCGGAACGGCAGCGATCGTGGGAGTCCTCGGGCTGTCCTCCTCCTCGCAGGCCGGGCTCTCGCGGAGATCGACCGGCTCGGCACCAACCTGCTGACGGTCGAGGCGGGACAGAGCCTCGCTGGGGGACCGGCGAAGCTGCCTCACGAAGCGCCGGCGCGGCTCACGCACCTCGACAACGTCCAACAGGTGGCACACACCGCAGTGATGAAGGACGCGAAGGTCTACCGGAACCCGATGATCCCGGCGGGCAACACCGGTGGCGTCGAGGTGCGAGCCACCAGTCTGAATCTGCCGTCCGTGCTCCGCACCGGCGTCGCACGCGGCAGCTGGCTCAACGAGGGCACCGCCCGCCTCCCCGTCGCGGTCCTCGGCGCGGCTGCGGCTCAACGGTTGGCCATCGACCGGCTGTTCCCTGACCAGCGGATCTGGCTGGGAGGCCAGTGGTTCTCTGTCGCCGGCATCCTCGAGCCCGCACCGCTGACGCCCGACGTCGACAACAGCGCCTTGGTCGGTTACCCGGCCGCTCAGCAGTACCTCGGCTACGTCAGCATGGTCCGCGGCGAGGCGAAGGCCGGGCCGCCGAGCACGATGTACGTGCGCGCCGCCACCGGTCACGAGGCGGCAGTGCAGTCGCTGCTGGCGCAGACTGCCAACCCCGAGGCGCCGAACGAGGTGAACCTCAGCCAGCCCTCAGACGTGCTCACGGCCCGGGCCGCTGCGGCCGGGGCGTTCGACAGCCTCTTTCTCGGGCTCGGGGTGGTGGCGCTGATCGTGGGCGCCGTCGGTGTCGCCAACATCATGATCATCTCGGTGCTGGAACGCCGCTCGGAGATCGGCCTGCGTCGCGCCCTCGGTGCGACGAAGACCCAGATCCGGACGCAGTTCCTCGCCGAGTCGATCCTGCTCGCCGTGATGGGCGGCGTCGTCGGCGTGCTCGCCGGGGCCGCGGCAACGGCCGTGTACGCCACCTCGAAGAGCTGGGCCGTCGTGATCCCCGTCGAGGCGTGGTCGGGCGGCATCGCCTCGGCCATCCTGATCGGCGCGTTCGCAGGCCTGATGCCGGCCGTTCGAGCATCTCGGATGCCGCCGACCGTCGCGTTGCGAACGGTCTGAGCGGACAGCGGATCTCCATCGAGAGACCATGCTGCGGCTGCGCGTTCGGGCGCCCCTCGGAATCTTTCCGGATGGGTCCAGCGATCCCACAACCATCCGGAAGCGGAACACTCTCCGGTCGCGCTCGTCGGCTGTGTTCCGCCAACTAATGCGTCATGGAACTGGCGTCGTACCAGTGCCCGACTCGATCGGGTTGGCCATCAACAGTGATAGTTCCGATTCCGGCGACGCAAAGAGTTCCGAACGCGTGCGGTGTTCCGTCGCTGTAGGGAAGATTCTCGGGTGGCTTCGAACTGTCGCACGCGTTTGTCTTGCCCGTCAGATGGTTGGCGGCGCCGCACAGTTCGATCGCCGGGAAATAGCCTGGATTTGGGTACCCGGAGAACCCCGGCGGCGCCGAGAGCACAGGCCACCCGTCTGGCCCTTCGTTGAACCGCAACGCTTCGGCCCACTGGCCAAAGTTTGTCTCATGCATGTTGAAAGTGCTCGCTTGAATCGTCCAGTGGGCGGTTCTGAAAACGAGCGCCTTTGTCCAACCCTTGTCAACGACGGCGACGGTCGTGCCGTCGGCCCCCGGCAGCCGGCCGATCTCTGCGCCGACCAGGGTGCCAGCGCCCGGCTCCGCCGCCAGCTCGGTAAAGCCGCATCCCGGAGTGCAGATGAGCGCCGCACGCGACACAACGCGATATCCCTTCAGCGCGTTCTCCTTGTCGACGAACGTTTCCCGTAACCGGACCGCCGCTCGGTACCGGGCTGCTCCCTCCTGCAAGGTGGCCATGATCCCGAAGCTGGCGAGCGTCTTGTCGGCACTCGGCCGCCGCCACCCCCACGACGCTCGAGTTCACCAACGAGAGCGAGGCAACCGCTCTGTCGCCAGATCACTTTCCGCCGATGCCCGGCGCGGCGGACCGTACCCTCGGTGTCATGCCTGCGAAGAAGAGGGCGGGTCAGAAACGCAAGAAGCAGAAGGGCGACGACACCACCGAGCGGACGACGCGCGTGCAGTCGTGAGGAGGCCGCGGTCGGTAATCGCTATCTCCGGGCGGATGGAACCCGTTCGGAAACGAGACATACGGGATGTCTGTGCTCATGGCTGCCGGGACGCTTGATCGGCAACGTCAAGGCCCCGGAAAGGCGTCCGAGAAGGTGCTCGCGAACGCGGCGTCGCCTGAGATGAACAACGGTTGCGAGAAGGCTCGTCCAAGGAGGAGGGCGAGAAGGTCGCGGCTACTGCCCTTCATTGTCGCAGTCGGCTCGTCGCTCGCGAGCGCAGGCCGTGATGTCACCCGGGCACCATCAACAGCGATCAACCAACTCGGCCCGTCGTCCGGCGCCAGTACCCACGAGCCACGCACACTCGTGTTGAACTCTCGATGATTGGTCCGCCGAACTGCAAGCCACGCGATTCGTGTGGGAAACGCGACCTCTACCAACGTGTCACTCCAATCCGGGAACCCCATACCGAGATCCGTTCCGTGGACGTCCACCTCGAGCAGGCGTGACATTGCCAGGCGGCCCAACGAGACACTCCCTAGATCGGGATTGTCCGCGGGTTCAACTACCTGGACAGACCAGTCGTCCTCGCCGAGTCTCGCCCACTCCGCGTCGAGTTCGGTCGCCACCACCGCAAGCGACGAGACGACCATTTCACTCTCTTCACCACGTCGGGGAACCAGCGTGGACGGTCGCTGTTCGGCTCGGCCGTGCGGGTAGTACGACGTCGGCCGACCGGCCAGAGCGTCACGAGTCATGCGAAGCAGTGCCGACGCGCCATATCGCAGATGGCACACGATCGTCAGCCGGCTCCAGCTTGGAAGCTCGCTCGGCGCGAGCAACTCCTCGACGCGAAGATCATGAAGCATCCGAACAAGTAACGCCGTGCGCTCTCGTGCCAGAGCCGCCAGCGCCACCGCACGACCGGCGTCCTCCATCGCGCCATGCTGGCCGCCCCAACTCGATCCGAGCACGCGAAATCTCGGTGCATCACGAACGACCGGGAACGGCGCTTGTGCGCTGGTAGCTCAAGGGATACTTGGAGTCATGGCCCGACCCTCCCCGCTGCATTTCACCGACCGAGACAAGCGCGTCATGACGGAGCTGCTCGACGGAGTCGAACCATCGGAGATCGCGGCCAGCATCGGAATCACGGACGAGCAGTTGCGCGCGACGGTCCGACACCTGCATTTCCAACTGACGTTCTGGTTGCAGGTAACGCGGGGGCCTCCGCGTGGAGATAGCCCGTAACGGCATTCTGCGCCGGTGCGGATTGCCTCGTGCTGCCGCTCAGATCGGCAGCCCTGAGCGCGGCTGGCGAGGTGTCGTCGCCGTTGGTCTAACGCGGTCGACCTGCGGGCCTCACTGAGAGCCGTCGTTCTGTCCTGACTCTCGTCGGCGCCAAGCACCTGGTCCGTCGCGACAGGTCGGTGTGCCGGCGAGTGTCAGGTGCGGGCGTGCTGTTGGCCCCGCCACGGCGACTCCGGTGGGATCTCGAAGATCGTGGGAGCGGAAGATCCTCCCGACGAACTCGCTCTCGAACCCTGCTAGCGTCCTGCGTGACATCGAACCGACGTCAGCGGGCTGGGAAGGGGCCGTTGCAATGGGGGGTAGAGCGTCGAAAATGGTGGTGTCGCTGGCCGCGGCGGTGATCGTGCCGGCGACGGCCGCGTTGGCTATCACCGGTACGATCCAATCCGCATTCGCGGCTTCGCCTCAGTGCCCACACGTCAGCCAGACGGTGGGCGCGCCTCCGGGCAGGCCGGTGGGTCCCCCGACGAGCAAGCCCGTCGGCGGCAGGCATGTGGGATCGCCGTGCGATGAGGTGAGTCCCCCAGTAAGCCCACCGACGAGCACACCCTAGGGACCGCCTCCCGGCACGTCGGCGAACTCCCCGTAGCATCGCGTTCGAGCTAGCTCAGAATGTCGACCCTGCCTCGAGTTCCGTTCATCGAACGCCGAGGTGGTTCGATGAGTTGTAGCTGAAGACCGCATCCTTCGCCATCCCCGAGTGCATCGCCTGTTCTCGAAGGCTGGCCTGGAGACCGTCAGGGATGGCTGTCGTCAGAGGTGGCACACCTGATACGGCGCTCGAAGCCGAGACCGGGACCGACGGAGCCGCGGCCTCGCGATGCGTGTCGTCGGCTGCGACCTGTTGAGGGCTCCGCCTACTACATGCCCCGGACAGGAGAGCGCTGAGCACCACGCACGACACAGCCACGGGCGCACGCGCACTGACGCGCCACTGCAGAATGCCCGTTGTCGAACGCCCTCGCACAGCCTCCCGGATCGCCGGATGCGAGCGGCGGGTTCGGCATATTTGCGCTCGAGCATCGTCGCCTGGGCGATCTGTCATCGAGAGGACGACAGGACGCCCAAGCGTTGCGACGACAACAAGACCAGGTCGCCGAGAAGGAGCACGCCAGAACGCAGCAGCCGATAATCCAACCAGTGGACTTCGCCGAGCCGCTCTCCATCGCGCAATGGTGCCGGAAACGCGACGTGCGCTGTATCGGCAGTGAGGATGCACCTGCCGCGTTGTTGATGCTGATAGGCAGCGGCCAGGGTCTCACTCACCCGGTCTGACCGGTGTATCGGCCGACCCTCGCGAGAGGTGTCTTGTAAGTGATCTGTCGGCCGGGTGTGTGAGGTCCTGTTGTGCACGCACCGGACGAGCGTCCGTGACCGAAGAGGCGCCTGTGCAGAGGCCCCATCACTGTCCTGTCCGCCCGCCCGGCGGTGCGTGCCACTCCTCATCCGTTGACGCAGAAAGAGGTGGCATGGCCACGATGGCACGCGAGTCGCTCGGTCAGATGATCGGCGGGATCGACACGCACAAGCATGAACACGTCGCCGCGGTGATTGACGACCTTGGTCGCATCCAAGGGGTCGCGTCGTTTCCGACGACTCGTCACGGCTACCGGAAGTTGTTGAGCTGGATGCAGTCGCACGGCGAGCTCTTCGCCGTCGGTGTCGAAGGGTGCGGCTCATGGGGTGCGGGGGTGGCTCGTTATCTCGCGGCGCGCGATGTGCGCGTCATCGAGGTCAACCGGCCCAACCGTCAGAACCGGCGCCGCCGCGGCAAGTCCGACACGGTCGATGCCGAAGCCGCAGCGTGGGCCGTGCTGTCCGGTGAAGCGACCGTGACCCCGAAGTCCGGTGACGGTCCGGTCGAGGCGTTGCGCCAGCTGAGAGTGGCTCGCAACGGTGCGATGAAGTCTCGGACGGCGGCGGCGAACCAGTTGCACAGCCTCATCGACACTGCGCCCGACGCGTTGCGGGAACGGTTGATCGGGTTGACGTTGCGCAAGAAGATCGCCGTGATCGAACGGTGGCGGACCGGCACCGCGCACACTCCCGAAGTGGCGACCAAGCGCGGCTGGTCAGCGTGGCGCGTCGGTGGCGGGCACTCGATCTCGAGACCCGTGAACTCGACCGTCACCTCCACACGATCCTGCGGACAATCGCGGCGCCGCTGCTCGCTCGTCACGGCGTCGGCTATGAGACCGCCGGTCAACTTCTCGTCACCGCCGGCGACAATCCCGATCGGATGCACAGTGAAGCGAGCTACGCCGCGCTGTGCGCAAGCTCGCCGGTCAACGCGTCGTCAGGAAAGACAAAACGACACCGGCTCAACCGAGGCGGTGATCGTCACGCCAACTCCGCGCTGTGGACGATCGTGCTCACCCGCATGTCGAACCATCCACCCACACGCGCCTACGTCGAGCGGCGAACCGCGGAAGGGCTCTCCAAACGCGAGATCATCCGCTGCCTGAAGCGCTACGTCGCACGCGAGGTGTTCCCGCTCGTCCGCAACATCGTGAACGAACACGACACGCCACTCGCTGCTTGACAAGCAGAGGCGCCCTCACTCGGCGCTAGTTCGGCTTGGCATCCTCGGTCACGTTGGTGCTCTTGCGATCCAGCGAACGCCAGCCACAGAAGCTCAAATAGCCGACGAAGAGCACGACCGCGGCCGCTCGCAACGCACTAGGTGTCAGGGCCATACCGGAGGCTGAAGGTACATGAGCCCTACTGCGCCTACGGTGCCAGACGTATCCGAGTCCGTGAGATGGGGGGTAAGCCATGTTCAAGTGGATGCGTTCGCGTCGCGCCGCAACAAGCGGCGGAGACCAGCCCACAGGGATGGATCGTCGCCACATGCTGCGCTTAGGGGGGATGGCCGCAGTCGGCACGGCAGGCGCTGCCGTCGCGACCGCGGTGGGCGCAACTCCGGCAGACGCTGCGGGGAGCAAGGTGGTCTTGGGCGCACCCAACGACGCGGGAGCGTCAGTCACGGCATTGAGCTCCGCGACCACAGAGGAGACGCTCCAGGTGTCCAACGTTGCCAACGGTGGCGCGATTCGCGCCGACAGCACGCCGACCGCGACGCTCCCTGTGATCACTTCAACGTCGAGCAGCGCGCACCCCGCCGTCGAAGCAACCGGGATGACTGTCGAGGCTCAAGGCGGCGTCGCGGTCGCTGGCAACGGGCCCGCGCTGTCAGTTCAAGGGGTCGCCGCCTTCAGTCGCAGTGGCTTCGCCACGGTACCAATCGGCCAGCGTTTCGTGACCGTCAACGTTCCGGGAGGCCTCACCTCGTCCAGCCTCGGGTTCGCGATCAACCGCGGACTCACCGGTTTCATCGTTTCGCGAGTGATCACCGATCCGGCAAGAGGGACACTGGATATCCATACCGCCGGAGTAAACACGTCCACGGCGAACGTGGCGTGGTTCGTCTTCGGCTGACCCGTCACACTTCGCCGCTCGGCGATCCGACACGCGCAGGATGCCGGTTCCTGTAGCACCCTTGCTGGCCGCTTGGCCGCGTTGGACAACGGAGGCACGTGAGCTCCACGAGCACTCGGCCCGCCCCCTCGGTCCGCTCACACGAGCCGAAGACAGCAGGAACCGGGTGTCAAACATCAGCCGCTACCGCGTCGAGCATCAGCCGTTACACCGTCAAGCATCAGCCATTCACGAAAACGACCAGCATCAGCCGTTCCAATACAAGTTTCTGGAGCCCGAGAGGAGAATCGAACTCCTGACCTGCTCATTACGAGCGCTCCCCGTTTGGTCATGGGCGAACGTCCCCGAACTGAAGCCGCAGGTCAGCGAGGGTGCGCCGACACTGGCGGACGACCCCGGATGAGTGCGAATGCGCCATCGATGCGCCATGGCGTGGTGCTCTAGTAGTACCACGGTATTACTATGTCGGCGATGACCGTGAAGAAGCTGTCGATCGCACTTGACGACGACGTAGCCGCCGCTGCGACGGCGTCGGCCGAGCGTCGGGGTGTCAGCTTGTCGGCGTGGCTCAACGAGGCCGCTGCGCGTTCGTTGATGATCGAGGACGGTCTCGCCGCGGTCGCGGAGTGGGAGCGCCAGCATGGTCGGCTGACCGAGTCCGAACTCGGGGCCGCGGACGAGGTGCTCGATCGGGTTCTGGCGCGCAAGCGCCGGGCTCGGCGGTCGGCGTGAGCGGCGTCACCTACGACACCGGCGCGCTGCTCGCGGCGGAAGCGGGCCGACGTGACCTCTGGGCGTTGCACGCCCGGGCGTTGCAGCGGGGAGCGCTGCCGACCGTGCCGGCTGGCGTGCTCGCACAAGCGTGGCGAGGCGGTTCGCAGCCGCAGCTCTCGCGCCTGCTGCGCGGCTGCCACGTCGAGGACCTCGACGAAGGTCTCGCTCGAACCGTCGGCGCCGCGTGCGCCCGCTCGAACACGACAGATGTCGTCGACGCCTCCGTGGTGGTTGGCGCGCTCCAACCGCGCGACCTCGTCGTGACGAGCGACTCGGAAGACCTTCGAACCATCGCGAACGGGATGCGCCGACGACTCGACATCCACGCACTCCGAGATCCGATGGAAGGACGTTGACTGCCGCCTGGGTCCCCGCGATCTTGTCGACACGCAATACCGAGCGGGTCTGAGGCGAACGGACCGCTGTGACACGTGTCATCGCGCAACAGCGCGACGCCCGACCCATCCGGGTCCGGCACTTTCGCGCTAGCTGATTTAGAAGGCGTAGCGACCCGAAGCGAACGTCGGTATTGCCCAACGCTCGCTCATCGCCCGGTTGACCACTGGATAGATCAGCAACCCGCTCGCTCGCCCGGAGCCATACCGCTGCTCGACTCGACCAGCGGATGGCCGCCGGTCAGATGCCACTTGGCGTCGTCGGCCCACATCGCCCGAGCGCCCGCTACGTCACCGCTGCCCAGCCGTTGGTACATCGCCAGTACTACAGCGAGGTTTCGTTCGTCACGACAACGATCATGGCGCGAGCTTGGCCGCCGGTCGCGACGACGGCGGGAAGGGCACCTCTGCGCTCGACTCGACGCTTGCCTCAGGGTGTCGCGATGGCGAGCGCGTGTCCACCCGCCGCGATCGAGACCCAGTTGTTAGCGGTGCCGATCTGGGTCGTGGAGCTGCCGCCAAGGAAGGTCCACAACGTTCCGTTTGTCTTCAGCATGACTGCCTTGTTTGGGCCGCCCTCATCGACAGCTTTCCAATCCGTTGCAGTTCCGATCTGACTTGTGCCGAAGACTGAATAATCGCCGTACGGTCCCGACCACGCGGTGCCGTCTGTCTTCGTGGCGATCATCCAGCTGTCGAAGTGCGGGAGCGTACTCACCGACTTCCAGGTCGTGCTGAAGTCGGCCAGGGTGGGCGTGACCGTCATCGGGAATTCGTGGTCACACTGGCGGCCCCAGACCCACAAAGTGCCGTCGGTTCGCAGCGCGACGCTGGTGGCATTCCCCGCCGCGACCGAGCGCCAGTTGGTGTCAGTGCCGATCTGAACGGGATTGTTGCGTGCGGTTGTCGTCCCGTCGCCAAGCTGGCCGCAGTCGTTGTTGCCCCAGGCCCACAGGCTGCCGTCGGTCTTGAGGGCGAGGACGTGATTGCCGCCTGCGCTAACGGTCGACCAGTCGGTGCTCGAGCCGACTTGTGCCGGGGTGGTTTGGCTCGTCGTGGTGCCGTCGCCAAGCTGCCCGTCGCTGTTGTTGCCCCACGCCCACAGAGTGCCGTCGGTCTTCAACCCGGTGGTGAACGAACTACCGGCCTCGACTGACGCCCAGTGGGTATCGGTGCCGATGTGCACTGGGGTTGTGCGATCGGTCAACGTGCTGTCGCCGAGCTGTCCGCCTTCGTTGGCGCCCCAGGCCCACAGGCTGCCGTCGGTCTTGACCGCCACCGTGTGCTGGGCGCCGGCGTCGGCCGTGATCCAGTCGGTCGCAGTGCCGATCTGTGTCGGCGCCGCCAGGGACCCGACCGGGCTGTCACCCAACTGACCGTAGAAGTCGTCGCCCCAGGCCCACAGGCTGCCGTCGGTCTTCAACGCTGTAGTGAAGGGAGTAGTGGGGCCGGTGTCGGCCCATACCGAGGACCAGTCGCCGTCCGCGCCGACACGGGCGGGCGTGCTGTGAGCCAGACAGGGCCCCGAGAACGGGCAGGAGAACCTGGTGCTGTCGCCCAGCTGCCCCGAGCCGTTGTTCCCCCACGTCCACAGGCTGCCGTCGCTCTTGGTCGCGGCGGTGTGTTCGAAGGCAGCGACGACCGAAGTCCAGTCGCTGTCCATCCCGATCTGCACCGGGGAGAGCCGACGTGTGTTGGTTCCGTCGCCGAGCCGCCCGGAGCCGTTGTTGCCCCACGCCCACAGGGTCCCGCTCGTCTTGATGGCCTCGGTGTGCGAGAAGCCGGCGGACACCGAGGCCCAGTCGCTGTCGGTGCCGATCTGGGAGGGGGTGAGCCGGTTGGTGGTGGTGCCGTCGCCCAGCTGCCCCGAGCTGTTGGAGCCCCACACCCAGCGCGTCCCGTTGGTCTTGATGGCCGCGGTGTGCAGCGCTCCGCTGGACGCCGAAACCCAATCGGTGTCGGTGCCGATCTGGGTGGGGGTGAGCCGGTTGGTGTTGGTGCCGTCGCCCAGCTGCCCCGAGCTGTTGGAGCCCCACGCCCACCGCGTCCCGTTGGTCTTGATCGCCCCGGTGTACGAGTTGCCGGCGGATACCGAAGCCCAGTCGCTGTCGGTGCCGATCTGGGTGGGGGTGAGCCGCCTGGTGGTGGTGCCGTCGCCCAGCTGCCCCGAGCCGTTGAAGCCCCACGCCCACAGGGTGCCGTCGGTCTTCAACCCGGTGGTGAACGAACTACCGGCCTCGACAGACGCCCAGTCGGAGTCTGTTGCGATCTGCACCGGTGCGAGGCGATTGGTGGCCGTACCGTCGCCCAACTGGCCTTCCTGGTTCCTGCCCCACGCCCACAACGTCCCGTCACTGCGGACGGCCACGGTGTGCGACTCTCCGTTGGTGACGGTGGCCCACGTGTCGCTGCCGATGCGTGCAGGTGTCGACCGGGAGAGGGCGGACCCGATGCCCAGTTGGCCATACCGGTTGGACCCCCACGCATACAAGGGACCGGCGCCCGGAGTCACCCGGTTGGACATGGCCGACCCCGACGTGTCATTGCCGTCGGCATCAACCGCGTGGACGGTGAACCCATAGGTGAGACCGTTGGTCAGCCCGGTCACGGTCTGTGTCGTCGCCGTCGAGTTGAACACCACCGGTGTCTGCCGCGCGAACCCGATCCACGGCGTCACCACATAGGCGGTGACCGGCGGCTTCCGCATCGCGACAGGCGGTTGCCAGGACACCACCGCCTGACCGTCGCCCGCTGTCGCGGTCCCGATACGCGGCGGCGCATCGGCGACACAACCCGTCAGACTCAACGCGACCAACGCGACCACCACCACGGCCGCCGCGAATCGCAGCGGCCTGACCGATCGTGCCATCGCCGACCCCCAATCCGCGGTCCCCGCACCGTACTCCGTTACCAAATACACCGCGGCGCCGCACTCGGTAATGCAGCAGGTTCGCGAGCCACCCGTCGAACACCTGCACCTCAGGTTGGTCCACCCGAAGTTCAAAGTGGTGGTTCTAAACAAGTGGCCGGTTCCCTCGACACCACGCTCAACAGGCAACCACCCGGAACCGCTCATTGGAGTATTTCCGGATGGGTCACCGACTCGAGCGACCATGCGGAAGCGATGCTCCTATGGGTTGTCAAGGGCTGTTGGCGTGGGTGCTGGCAGACCAGTGATGGGCCACTCGATGTGGAGGGCGGGCTCTTATTAGGCCGGGCGGTCGCGCTGGTGGTGGTGGGTGGCGGGTCGGCAGATCGTTCCAAGGACAGCCGTAGCGTCAGGCACTTATCGGGCCAGACCCGCCACCCAGATCTCGTTAGCGGCGAGGTAGTGACCGGTAGATCTGGCGGGTGATGTAGCGCTTGAGGATGCGGATGATCTCGGGTTTGCTGCGTCCCTCGTCGAGCCGGCGGGCGACGGAGGTGCGGGTGCGCGGGTCGTTGCTCATGCGTGTCATCACGATCCGCCAGAACGCATGGTTGGCTTGGCGGTTGCCACCACGGTTCAACGGGTGGCGAGTGACCTTGCCCGACGATGCCTGGATGGGCGCCACGCCGCAGAGGTGCGCGAATGCAGCCTCGGATCGGATCCGTTCGGGGTTGTCACCGATCGCGGCCAACAGAATCGCGGCGGTGTCGACCCCCACACCGGGAAGGTCGAGCAGCTCGCGCGCGGTCGCGGTGACGAGCTCGGCGAGGAGCACCTCGAGCTCGGCCGCTTCGTCGGCGAGGGCGAGCACCCGTCGACCGAGGACCCGCAACGCCGTCTTGGTCGCGAACATGACCGGATCGCTGCCACGTGTCGGACGCAGCGCCGCGGCCTGGCCGGCGACGGTGGCTCGGCTGGCGCCCTTGAATCGTTCTCGCAGCTCATCAGGGGCGGCGACCACGAGATGGCGGATCTGGTTCTGGGTCGTGATCCGTGCGTCGCGTCCGGACCGCTTGGCGACCAGCAACGCCCTGACCGCCTCGACGTTGCCGTCCGCGGTCTTGGCGATCCCGCGGGCTCGCCCGCTCTGCGCCGCCCGGGCCGCTTCGACCGCGTCAACCGGATCGGACTTGCCGTGCAACCGGCGGGCCTGACGGTTCGGCCGATCCACTTCCACCACTTCGATGTCGACGCCGCGCAAGAACCGAGCAAGGCCTGCGCCGTACGCCCCCGTGCCTTCCACACCGACCCGCGCCAGCGCACCGAACCCGCACAGCCAGTCGAACAACTTGCGGTAGCCCGCCGGTGTCGCCTCGAACGACTCCACACCCAACACACCGCCGGACGCATCCAGCGCCGCCGCAACGTGCGTGTCGAGGTGCGTGTCCACCGCCCGTGACCGGGCGCGTCTCTACCATGGTCATCGTCATCCCTTCTCTTCTCAAACGGTCAAGGGGTGGCACGCGCGTTCCGCGACGGAGACCGTGTCGAGTTGGCTGTTGACGCAACCAACTCGGTCACCCTCTGGAACGGGGCGTGCCCCGTTCCCGTCCCGGTCGACAAGCACCCGAAGGAATCGGTGCTGCAAACCGAGTCAAACCGAAACGGGAACGCTGAACGTAGCCACCAACAACGACACGGCGGTGGACCCTGCAACTCTCAACTCAGAGTCTCACTGGCTCTTATGCGACTGCCGGCCGGGATGGGAGGCTAAGGCACGCCGGAGGGTACGCTCCTCCACGCATTCATCGCAGAGGTTGGTTAGCGCAACATGCCAGCCGCTTCAGTGGAGTCGGAGCTCAGCCGAGAACTCCAGTCCCCGAGCGCGGCCGCCGGACTACGACGAGAGTTCAGCCCGGCGCGACCACCAGCCCTCGGCGGCGGTCATTGCGCTGTCGGCCTCGTGGATGCCGTCGCCCACGAGCCCTGCGGTGGCAGCCCAGTGCAAGGGTACAAGGGCTAGAGCCCCGGGGAGCCAACGGTGCTCGTCGCGAGTCAGCGGTTCCGGAGCCGTGCCTTCGTAGGCGTCGAGCAGTCGTCGCGGCTCGAGCAATTCGCCGCCCCGGGCGACGTGGTGCAGGCTGGCCGCGATGTCGTACAGCCGCTCCCTGACCCTCTGAGTGTGCTCACCTGATTTGGCCCCACCTCGGGCGGTAGTGCTCGTCTGTTTTGGCCCCACCCGGGGCGGTGTTCGAGGGGGTCCACCAGGAGCGGGTTGACGCACCGGACCGTGGGGCGCATGCCCCGAAGGTCGAAGGTGGAGTTGTTCGAGCAGATCCGCAAGGCGCATGAGCGTGAGGAGCTGTCGATCCGCGCGCTGTCGGATCGGTTCCATGTGCATCGTCGTGATGTGCGCGCGGCGTTGTCGTCGGCGATGCCGCCGCCGCGCAAGCCGGTCGTTCGTCCCGCTCCGGTGCTGGATCCGTGGAAGGCGACGATCAACGGCTGGCTCGAGGCCGACAAGGGCGCGCCGCGTAAGCAGCGTCATACGGCGCGCCGGGTGTGGCAGCGGTTGGTCGAGGAGTTCGGTGTGGAGGTGGGCGAGTCGACGGTGCGTCGTTATGTCGCCGAGGTCCGCCGCCGTCAGTCGGTGCCGCTGATCGAGGTGATGGTCCCGCAGCACCATCGGCTGGGTGAGGAGGCCGAGGTCGACTTCGGGTCGATCCACGTCTATCTGGCCGGCGCGCTCACTGAGCTGCCTCTGTTCTTGATGCGCCTGTCGGCGTCGGGCAAAGGGTTCACGCGCGCCTATCTCAACGAGTGTCAGGCCGTGTTCTTGGACGGCCATGTGCGCGGCTTCGAGCACTTCGGCGGCGTGCCCGACCGGATCCGTTACGACAACTTGAAGGCGGCGGTGACCAAGGTGCTCAAGGGCCGCACCCGGATCGAGGCGGAACGGTTCATCGCGCTGCGGTCGCACTACAGGTTCGACAGTTTCTTCTGTCAGCCCGGCATCAAAGGCTCCCATGAGAAGGGCGGAGTCGAGTCTGAGGTGGGCCGGTTCCGTCGCCGCCATCTCGTCCCCGTCCCGCACGTCGCGTCGATGCTCGAGCTCAACGAACTACTCGCCGCGGCGATGGACCGCGACGACCGCCGCCACATCGCGCACCGGCGGATCGCGGTCGGTGAGCATTTCGAGCTCGAAGTCGAGACGTTGCGACCGTTACCGGCCGAAGCGTTCGACACGGCCGTGCTGAGCTCGCATCGCGTCGATCGCAAGAGTCGGGTGTCGGTGCGCGGCGCGTTCTACTCGGTCCCGGCCCGTCATGTCGGCCGGCGGGTCGATGTTCGCGTCGGTGCCGAGACCGTCGACGTGCTCGATGGTGTGAAGGTCATCGCGTCGCATGTGCGGGCCCGCAAGGGCGACGAGGTGTTGGTGTTGGACCACTACCTCGAGGTCCTGGCGCTCAAGCCCGGGGCGATGCTGTCGGCCACCCCGCTCGCTCGAGCGCGGGCGTCGGGCGCGTTCACGGCCACCCATGAGCGGTTCTGGACCCAGGCCCGGCGCCGGCTCGGCGATGGTGACGGCACCAAGGCGATGATCGAGGTGCTCCTCGCCCATCGGCTGCTTCCCGCCGACGCGGTCGCCGCCGGCATGCACGCCGCGCTCGTCGTTGGCGGTGTCGACCCCGCCATCGTGATGATCGAAGCCCGCAAACACGCGCACGACTCGACCGCCGCCGTGCTGCCGATCGGGAACCTCGCCCGCTTCGACCGGCCCCCGCCCACCCTCACCGACTACGACGACTTGCTGGAGGCCTAATGACGAAGATGACTGACACCGCCGCCACTGCCGCCATCGGCGCGGCGACCCGAGAGCTGCGCCTGCCGATCGTGCGCACCGACGCGGCGCGCCTCGCGGAGATCGCGCAACGATCCCAGCAGAGCTATCTGGCGTTCCTGGCCGAGGTGCTGTCCGCCGAAGTCGACGAACGCACCGAACGACGCCGGCAGCGGCGCGTCACCGAAGCGCGGTTCCCGCGCGTCAAACGGCTCGCCGACTTCGATCTCGCCGCCGCGCCGACGATCAACCCGGCGACGATCGCCACGCTGGCGTCGTGCGCCTACCTCGACGCCGGCGAGCCGGTCGTGCTCCTCGGCGACAGCGGCACCGGCAAGAGCCACCTGCTCATCGGTCTCGGCTTGGCCGCGTGTGAGCAAGGACGGCGTGTTCGTTACGCCACCGCCGCGCAGCTCGTCAACGAGCTCGCCGAAGCCGCCGACGAACGACGACTGTCGCGCATCGTCGCCCGCTACGGCCGGCTCGATCTGCTCTGCTTGGACGAGCTCGGCTACGTGCAGCTCGACGCCCGCGGCTCGGAGCTGTTGTTCCAGATCCTCACCGAGCGCGAAGAGAAAGCATCCGTCGCAGTCGCGTCGAACCTGCCGTTCAGCGAGTGGGGCTCGATCATCCCCGAGCCACGCCTCGTCGCCGCGATCGTCGACCGGCTCACGTTCAACGCCCACATCATCGAGACCGGAACCGACAGCTACCGGTTGCGCACCACCACGACCCGCACGCGCAAGAAGACCGCGTAACCGGCGCAACGCCCGCACCCATCACCCATCCCGCGTGCCGCGCGGGCCTCACGCGGCTCTACACGGCCCGGCTTTCGCGGCCACCGCCAACAATCATCAAGGTGGGGCCAAAACAAGCGAGCACGGTGGGGCCAGTCTCGGTTGACAAACCCAACCCTCGCAAAATCCAGGTCGAAGGTGGCCCATGAGCCGTCTGACAGTTCTCCCGCGTTGCCCAATTTGTAGTCCCCATGAATCGGAGTGCATGGCAGTTCGACCTCCTTCCGGAGCTTGGAGAGCTCGCCAGTCAGTTGGCGCATCCGATGCACGACCGGCTCGCTGCGGGGTCCGAGCCTGCGGCGTGTGAAGCCGACCGAGTAACGCAGTTGGCCGAAGGTTCTGTGGTCGTCGAGGGGTTCGGGCGGGCTGGGCTCCCAGACTGCTTTGAGCGCAGTGTGAAGGCGTCCGAGCTCCTCGAATAGGCGGACGCAGGAGTCCTCGTCCGCCCGTGGCTGGACGTGATCGATGAACTCCTCAATCTCAGCCCAACGATCAGCGACCCTCAGGAGATCGCATCCGGAAATCCGAATCGGCCAAGCGACGCGGACTTGCGTCCGCTGGAGCCGCTCCCGCAGGCGCCGCAGTCCCGCTACCCGGCCGCGGCGGACCCAGGGCCTATGAACCCGGACGACAACCGGCGGCTCAGCGTCTATCCGCACGTTGAGGTTCAACCCACCGCCAATGTCTGCCCATCCGGCCCCGCCGCGACGCGGGCGATCAGGGCCGAGACGGCCGGGTCATCTGGGCTGGCTCTAGGTCCGAACCAGCGCGGCAAGGGAGGGGGAGAGGTCGAAGCTTCGATTCCGGTCATGGCAATGGCCCACCAGCGCACCCGAGGAAGGGTCCGCCGGCGAGCATGGCGCAATCTTGCCGCGACGCTATGACGGCCGGCACCCCGCAGCCCTTTCAGCGCGCCTGATCACCTTCGTGGAGACGAGTAGCTGGTCGGTCGAGCCACTGGGCACGAGCTAGTCGATAATGCCGGTTCACGCGACACCACGCTCAAGGCCGAAACGCGCGGGATCGCTCATGGGACTATTTCCGGATGGTCGCCGACTCGAGCACGCGATACCGGGTGGGTCGCGCGATGTCACGACCCTCCGGAAGCGGCTGCGTTCCGTATGGTCCAGAGCGGATCGATGCGCTTACCACCGCTGATTCAGATGCTCGACTGCCTCGCCTGGCCTGGCTATGCGAGTGGCGGCGAACGAACACACCGTTTCTCCGACGCCGATCGGCGGATGTCGAGACGCGTCCAGCACGCGCTAGTGATCAAGCGCGAACAGTTGCCACGGGGTCGGGATGCCCTGCAACTCGTACTCGCCGCGGTCGACAAAGCGAAGTTCCGAGGCACCGAGTAGATCGCGAACAGTTCGTGAGACGAGCACTTCATCGGGTCCGGCGCAACCTGCAACGCGTGCCGCGATGTGTACCGTGAGGCCTGCAAGATCGGCGCCTCGCCGTTCACATTCCCCAGTGTGAATGCCGACCCGTACCGCGAGGTTGCTCTTCGCCGCTTCGCCCACGATTGCCTGAGCCGCACGAACAGCCTGCGTCGGACTGTCGAACGTCGCCAGGAAACCGTCTCCAGTGGTGTTGACCTCAGTCCCGCCGTATCGTCGGATTTCGGCGCGCACGAAGGCGTCGTGGTTATCGAGCAGCGCATGCCATGCTCGGTCACCAAGCGCGATCACCATTCCTGTTGAGTCGACCAGATCAGTGAACAGCAACGTCGTCAGCACTCGCTCACGACCGGTCGATCGTCGTCCGGTGAGAAACTCCTCGATCGGATCGATGAGCGCATCGACATCACCGGAGAACGGCGCATAGTCCGCGCCGGGCACTTCCACGAACTCCGCGCCGTCGATGTGTTCGGCGAGGTACTTCCCATGGCCCGCAGGCAGGAAGACGTTGTCTCTCTTTGCGAGCACCAGTGTCCGAGCGCAGATTGCCGGAAGGAACCGGCGGACGTCGGCAAACGACACGAGGCGTACGAACCGAAGCGCTGTGGCGGGACTCGCGCATCGCCGTACCGACTGTTCGGCCCACTGCCGGAACGCGGGGTCGTCTCGCATGCTCGGATTCATGAGCGCGTACCCGTCCGCCGAGCGGATGGACCAGTCGATGCCCGGTGTGCTGTGACTGTCTACGTACTGCTGCACCACTGCTCGCGGATAGCCGAGCGGATAGTCGTCATCTTCGAGAGCACATGCCTGGGTGTCAATCAGGACGAGAGAACGCACGCGCTCTGGCGCAGTTGCTGCCAAAACAACGGCGTACAGACCGCCCGCGTTGGCGGCGATCACATCCGCACGGTCGACGTTCAGCGCGTCGAGCACCGCTCGTCCGCACTCCGCGATGCGTTCGAGCGTGACCTCGCTTGTGGATGCGTCGGACAGTCCAAGCCCTGGGGGATCGAACTGGACCAACCGGCCGATCGATGCAAGTCGCCGGTTCAATCGGGCGACATGCGGCTCATCGGCCATCGCGTCAATCGACACAAGCGCGCCCGGCAGGTACAAGATGTGACCCGGGCCCTCACCTTGCGCGTCGTAGGCCACGAACGACCCGTCATGCTGCACGTACTCGACCAATATCCGCTCCGCTGTGACGCGTTCTGGCTGTGCCAACACTGAGAAACGAGCGCATCATGCCCGTTCTGGAGCGCCGTCGCACAACGGCGGGAATGCCGGTTCCTTCGCTCGCGTGCTAAGGCAGGAACCACGCGGTAACGCTCGGAGCCGGCGTTCGAGGGACAGTCGTCGTTCCTTGACGCGCAGGTCTGGGATTGGGAGGCTCTGGTCTGGCGACGGACCCGTCGCCGAGCCCTTGGTGATCTGCCCAGCGAGATCGCCGGTCGGGGGTGAAGGGGAGCGGATCCTCGGGTCATCTCGAAACTGTGGGCCTTCGGCCGCGCGGGAGCTGCTGGGGAGCATGCCTGCGTGAGCGAACAGGAGGACCAATGACCGAGGACAAGAACTTCAAGCGGCTGGTACGCGCCCGCATGGCGGAGACCGGCAAGTCATATACGCAAGTCCGCGACGAGCTACTGGCCCACACTGGCGACGCCGAGTCGGGCGTGACCTCCATGCCGTTGAACGCGAGAGTGTTCGTGACGGGTCATCGCGGTCTGGTGGGGTCCGCGCTGATTCGACGACTACAAGCGGACGGGTTCACGAACATTGTCACCGCGACGCGGGACCAGTTGGACCTGCGGGATCAAGCGGCGGTCAGCTACTGGTTCCGCGCCAACCGGCCCGACTTCGTGTTCCTCGTCGCTGGGACCGTCGGCGGGATCATGGCAAACTCGACCCGGCCGGCGGAGTTCTTGTACGACAACATGCTCATCCACGGAACCGTGGTGCACGCGAGCCACGAGTACGAGGTCAAGAAGTTGCTGTACCTCGGGTCGAGTTGCGTCTATCCCCGTGACGCGCGCCAGCCGATCACCGAGGATCAGCTCCTCACCGGACCGCTCGAACCGTCAAACGAGGCGTACGCGGTGGCCAAGATCGCGGGCATCAAGTTGTGCGAGTCCTATCGTCGACAGTACGGCGACAACTTCATCTCGGCGATGCCAACCAATCTGTACGGTCCGAACGACAACTTCGATCGCGAGAGCGCGCACCTAGTGCCGATGCTTATGCGCCGCTTCCACGAGGCGAAGCAGGTCGGCGACCGCGAAGTGAGGGTGTGGGGAACGGGGCGACCGCGCCGCGAGCTGATGCACGTCGACGACCTCGCGTCGGCGTGCCTGTATCTCATGCAGACCTACAACCACTCCGACCTCGTCAACGTCGGGACTGGCATCGACGCGACAGTCAACGACATCGCGCGCTGCGTGCGGGACGTCGTTCATCCCAACGCGACGCTCATGTTCGACACCACGAGGCTCGACGGGTCGCCGCAAGAGCTGCTCGACGTCACACGGATCCACAACCTCGGATGGCACCACGCCATTGACCTACACGACGGTCTTCAATCCACCTACGAGTGGTACCTCGCCGCCGATCACATCCGAGAGCGAAAGGGGGCCACGTCAGCTGCCTGACGTCGCGTACCCGGCGCCCAGAGGCGTTGTCGCGGCCCGGTGAGGTCGAGTGAGAGCACGGGTTCGATGCCCGAAAACGCTCCGGTCCGGCGGAACCCCGCTGACAGGTAGAGCGACAGAGCGATCTCGTTCTCCGGGTGTGCCGTCACGATCACCGATCGGCACATCGGCTGACTGAGGCTGATCGCAGCGACCACCGTGTCCAGGAGCATCCGTCCCAGTCCCTCTCCCTGCCGCCGGTGGTCGATCGCGAAGTGGCGGAGATGCACGTGGTCCCCCTCCGACGCGACGGCAACGACGCCCACAGGCTCGTCGTCGTCGAGAGCAAGGTAAGGCGTCCACGTCTGACCGTCGGGACGCACGTAGCACTTCGAGAGAATGACGAGAGCCACCGGCTGGTGGTCCGCGACGAAGCGGACCTGATCGGTCCGAACCTCGACCGCGAGCGCCCGCCGCCAGTTCGACGCATCGATCTCGACCACCTCGAACATGAGGCAGTTTCTAGCGAGCCCGATCCGGAGCCGCCGACGACATCACGCTCACGTGGCGACCTTTGCGATGCTGAATGCGAGCGGTCGCTACGACCCGGCGGTTGGGGGCGCCCTGTGGACGAGCGATACCGAGCGGATTTCGAGGTGGCCGGCGTCGTCGAGAATCGAGATGTAACGGCACTTGCAGGATGCCCACGGCTCGTCGGGAGGGCAGGGTGGTTGGGTGGTGCCGACCGAGCCGTGGGAGACGGACCGGCGAGCCGTGTTCCGTGGCCGGTTCGGTGAAGATCCAGATGCCTACGACCGCACTCGGCCAGTTGTCCCGGATGCGGTCTTCGATGACATTGTGCGGCTCGCGGGATTGGGGCCGGGCGCCACGGTCGTGGAGATCGGCCCAGGCACAGGGCAAGCAACGCGACCCTTAGCCGAACGTCGCCTACGGATCCTGGCGCTGGAACTCGACCGTCGCCTCGCTGCCCGCGCGCACCAGAACTCGCCGGCTTCCCGCACGTCTCGGTCCGTGCGACTTCGTTCGAGGGATGGGAGCCACGCGACGCGACGTTTGACGCTGTCTTCGCGTGCAACTCGTTTCACTGGGTTGATCCTGACATCCGACTCGTCAAGGCCGCCGAAGTTCTGAAGCCCCAAGGTCATCTCATCGTGGTCTCGACGCCGGTTGTTGTGCCCGACGAAGCCAGCCGGTTCTGGTGGGCGGTCCAAGACGACTGGGTCGCCGTTGGCGCCGAGCGCGTCGATCCCTCGACGAAGCACCCGGACTTGGCCGCGGACGCCGGATCGATGGTGCGTGCCACGAGTTTGTTCGCCGAGCCGACGATTACGCGCCACCTGTTCGACGTGCCCGTGACCGCCGAGGAGTACGCCGCCAATCTGTCCACTCAGTCCGGTGTCAAAGAGCTTCCGCCCGACGCGCAAGCGGAACTACTCGAGCGCGTCAGGCGCCGCGTGGAGGCTCACGGAGGAATGCTCACAATCCATCACCTCGCCATCGTCACCATCGCGGAACGCGCGCCTTAGACCCCCGGCGACACAAACGGCACTTTCCGGTCGGTGGCGGCTCGCGCCAACTCTCACTCATAGGCGATTAGCTCAACGCCGTTGCCGCTGGGATCGCGGCAGTACACGCTCGTGCCCCAACCACGCGATCCGACCCGTCGCGCGGGTCCGGCCTCGATGTCGATGCCGTTCAATCCGAGCCACGCAATGTTCTGCTCAGCAGTTCGCGATGTCCGAAAGGCAAGGTCTGCGGAGCCCGAGAGGAGAATCGAACTCCTGACCTGCTCATTACGAGTGAGCTGCTCTGCCGTCTGAGCTACCCGGGCGGGAGACGACAGGGTAGTCCGGGATCGGACGGCGACGACCGTAAATCTCGACGTTTCGGAAGCAAACTGAGCTAACCTTCCGTAACTATCAGGGATGCGGAAGGATCGTGGTCGGACGAGAACTGACGATCTCGTGGCAAGGCCGGCGTGCCAAGGCATGGGTCCCCGAGCCACTCGAGACCAGGCGCCTCAAACTTTCCGAGGCGACGGTTCGGCGGACGGAGCAAGCGGCGGCAGCCGCGCGCCGGAGCAACGACGCGCTACCCGCGAGATGGGAGCCGCTTGCTCGCCTCCTATTGCGCGCGGAGGGTGTCGCATCGTCGTTCATCGAGGGTGTCCGCGCTCCACTCCCGGATGTCGCTGCCGCGGAGCTCGACCCGACAGGCGGTGAGCGCGCAACGTGGGTGGCCGACAACCTCAACGTTGTCATCGCGGCCGTGACCGAAGCACGGAGTGGGCGGCTTTCGTTCAAGACCTTGCACCGATGGCATCGATCACTGATGACCCGAGCGAGCCACCTACCGGCCAATCAGATCGGCGCGTTTCGCAGTGCCCAGGGATGGATCGGCGGCACCAGTCCACTCGATGCCGCGCTGGTGACACCGCCTCCCGGCGACGTGTCTCGACTCACTCGCGACCTCGTGGCGTTCGCGAACCGCACTGACGTCGATCCGATCACGCAGGCGGCGGTGGCACACGCGCAGTTCGAGATCATCCATCCCTATGCCGACGGCAACGGCCGCATCGGGCGTGTGCTGATCGGCTGGCTGCTGACGAGGCGACTCGACCTCGTCAGCCCTCCCCCGGTCAGTGTGCGCGTCGCCTCGGACCGCGGCGCGTACCTGGCTGGCCTCACGCAGTTCAGACTCGGTGACGCAGATCCGTGGGTGCGGTGGTTCGCCGAAGTCGTTCACGATGCCTCCGACGCAACCATCGATCTCGTCCGCAAGGTGGACGACTTGCTGGGCCGATGGACCGATCGCTTGGTCGACGTACGGGTCGATGCGGCGGCCCGCCGCGTGCTGCCTTTGCTCCCGGAGTTCCCGGTCGTCAGCTCGGACATCGTCGCCGGCTCGCTCGGTGTCAGCGAGCGGTCGGGTCGAACCGGCCTCAGCGTCTTGGCTGAGCACGGCATCGTGGTCCCGTTCGGCCCCCGCGCGCACCCGGGACGGCCGCGGCGGTGGTGGGTGGCCACCGAGCTCGTCGACCTCGTCACGAGTTGGTCGAGGTGAGTCTCAGGCTGATGCCGTGACGCGAAGCACGGGAAGGCGCAGCAGCAGCGCTTGCAGCAAGAGCGTCTCGTTCGGATTGCGCTCCAATGACTTGTGCGCATCGTCGACGAGCGCGATCGCCTCGACCGCAGCCCGAGGGTCGAGCACCGGAGGCGACGTCGACAACGTGTCGCGGTAACTGCCCGCGAGCGTTGCGAGCCCGAAGCGGATCTCGTCGGTCCGATGCCGTCGCAGCTCCCGCCGATGGCGGTCAACGAGCTCACGCTTGCGGGAGCCGCGTTCGCCGTAGCGCTCGATCCGTTCCTCCAACTCCGCGACCTCGACCGCCTGACGTGCCTCCAGCGGAGCGGCCGCATCGTCGATCATCGAGCGCAGTTCTCCAATGAGGCGAGCGACGGTCGCGCCGGAGTCGTCGAGCACGTGCGGAATCGCGGCCCACGCGTTCTGGCGAAGAGAGAACCGAGGATCGGTCGCGAGCAGTCGAGCACGTGCAAGGTCACCGCCCACCGCAGTCGACACCGTCGCGGCGGTCTGCTCAGCGATGCCTTCGTCTACAAGCGCGTCCCGAAGCACGGACGGCGACAGCGGATCAAGCTCGATGCGAACACATCGCGACGCGATCGGCTCGAGCAACGCAGAAACTGTCTCGGCGAGGACGACGAAGACCGCGCCCGCGGGCGGCTCTTCAATGGTCTTCAGCAGCTTCGCTTCGACCGCTGGCTGGACCAAGTGGAAGTCGACCAGTACGAGGACCTTGCGGTCGCTCTCGACGCCTGAGCGGTTGGCCTCACGAATGATCGAGTCGGCCTGCTCGACGGTGATGTACGGGCCGGCCCGCTCGAACTCGTGCAGGTCGGGATGCCGTCCGGCCAAGGCGAGATGAACAGCCCGATCGGGATCGTCCGTTGCGCTGGACGACAACAGGGACGCGGCGAAGGCGCGTGCCAGATCGCGCTTGCCGCTGCCGTGCGGGCCGACCAGGAGATAGGCGTGGACGGGCGATCGCGACGCCGCCTGGAGCGCGGCCAGTGCTCGCTCTTGGCCGACGACTCTTGCCCACGGATCCGTCATGTCCGCAGTCAAGCAGCCCGGACGGACCGACGTGCGTAGGTCCGTTGTCGCTACAACCGGGCTTGTACCTCGGTCCACACGAGCTCGGCGACGTGCTCGACGGCGCCTGTTGCGACGATCACGGCCCATCGCTTGCGATCTCGCGCCGCGAGCTCCAGGAATCCCCTCTCGACGCGCTCGTGAAAGGCGTCGTCGCCGGCTTCAATGCGGTCCAGGTTGCCTTGGCGTCGCCGCTCACGCCGCACCGCCGCCGGGATCTTCAACAGGACGACGAGATCCGCCTCGGGCGCGTCGGCGAATTCTGACAGCGAACGGACGGCCTCCACATCGAGTTCCCGCCCGTAGCCCTGGTACGCGAGCGACGAGTAGAGATAGCGGTCGGTCACCACGTGAAGGCCGCGGTCGAGGGCCGGTTTGATGACCTCGCTTCGGTGCTGCGCCCGGTCCGCCGCCATGAGCAGCGCTTCTGCGCGTGGGTCGACCTCGCCTCCGTCGAGCAACAGCGCGCGTAGCTCGGCTCCCAGCGCGGTTCCTCCCGGCTCGAACGTCAGCACTGCGCCGAGGCGCGTCGCCAGCAAGCGGGCCTGGGTCGATTTGCCCGAGCCCTCGCCGCCTTCAAATGCGATCAGCACTCACGTTCGCCTTCCGTGCCGACGCCATGGACCGAACCACGATCAAGCCTGCGATGAAGATGATGAGCGACGCCATGTACAGCGTCAGCCGGACGCCTGGCAAGAAGAGCTCCTGGCCGCCGGGAAGTGTGACGGTGCGGCCGGTGAACAACGAACGGGAGATGCGGTCGAGAAGCTCGGACAGGAAAGGCCCGAGCGCGAAGGCGATCAGCAGGCACAGGCGCACAATGGTGTAGAGCGCGCTGAAGATGCGCCCGCGCAACTCGTCGTCCACGCTCTCGTGCAACAAGGTGAAGCCGACGACATACACCGACCCTGCGCACACACCGAGCACGAACACCGGGATGAGCGCGAGGGCAAGCGTCGTCATCGAAGCTGCGAAGAAGAGCGAACCGGACGCGACGAAGATCGACACCTCGAACACGCGTGTCTTCGGAAGTCGTCCCTGCGTCACGGAGAGCAGCAAGACCCCGCCCGCGACGCCGAAGCCGAGCGCGGTGATGAACACGCCGTAACCGGCCGCACCCGCGCCGAGCACTTCCGTCGAGAAGATCGATCCGAGCGGCACCACCATGCCACCGCCAATCAACCCCGCTGCGAGCCCAAGGTTGACGGATCGAACGATCGGGTTCATGAAGATGTAGCGCCAGCCTTCCTTCAACTGTTCGTACGACTGCCCGAAGTCGATTCGCTTGTCGCCGTTCTTCTTTGTCCGCGCTCGGCGCGCAGCTTCAGGCAACGCCAACGTCGAGATCATGATGGCCGACACGACGAACGTGCCCGCGTCCACATAGAACGCAAGCGCTGTTTGATCGGTCTTGAGGAAGTTCAGTGCGTCGACGGTGCCCAGCCAGCGCGAGGCTTGCGCGAGCAACGCGAAGAGCACAGCGGCAATCGGGAACGTGCCATACGCAGCTGCGAGCGACAGCGAGTTCGCGGTGGTCAATCGGTCGGTCGGAACGAGGTTGGGAACGGACGCCTCCTTGGCGGGCGACCACAGGAGCGTGCAGATCTCGAGTACGAGGGACACGAGCACCAGGCCGAGCACGCTGTGGATGAACGGCAACGTGCAGATCATCCCGGCGCGGATGACGTCGCACGTGACCATGATCTTCTTGCGGTCCCACCGATCGACGAGGACGCCAGCGACCGGCGAGAAGAAGAAGCCGGGGATGATGCGCGCCGACATGACGAGGCCGACGGCCGCGCCGCCGGAGCCAGATCCGATCGACGCGGCCAGAATCGTGATGGCCAGGAACCCGAGCCAGTCGCCGAGCGAAGAAACGACCTGCGCGATCCACAACCGGAAGAACGCGTGACTGCCGAACAGCCGGACGTGCAGCGCCAGATGTGCGGGCGGCTCGACCTTCTCCTCGAGAAAGGCGGGGAACGGTACGACCGGTACGTCGATTCCTGTTGTTCCGAGCCCCATTGGGCTCGAAGCGTCGCCCACGTCGTGTGCGTCGGATGGACCGGACGAACCGGCCGCTGACGCAGGTTCTGCTGCTGGTTCGGTGTGCGGCCGGGACGGGTCGGCCGAAGCCCGGTGGGAGGCCGGTTCAGCCACGGCTTCCGAGGTTACCGGCGCGGCTCGGGCGCTCTGGGCTACCCCGGTCCGTCCGCGACCTCGGTCATGACTCGGCGACGGTCCTGGTCGTCGCATCTCGCTTCGCGGGCGCCTGCTTCTTTGCGGCAGCCTTCTTCGCCGGCGGCTTCTTCTTCGCAGCGGCCTTCTTGGCCGGCGCCTTCGCGTTGGCACCAGACCTCTTGGAACCCCGATTGGGCTTCGTCGGTGTCGTCTCGCGACGAATCTGGAGCAGCTCGCTGGCGCGCTCGACGGTGATTCCATCGACGGTGTCGCCCTTTCGCAGCGACGCGTTGGTCTCGCCGTCGGTCACGTATGGACCGAAACGTCCGTCCTTCACCACGACGAGCTTGTCGGTGCCGGGATCGTTGCCGAGCTCACGGAGCGGAGGCGCCGGTACGGACCGGCCGCGGCCGAACTGCTTCGGCTGAGCGAGGATGTTCCGCGCCGCGTCGACGGTGAGCGTGAAGAGCTGCTCCTCGGACTCCAGGCTGCGGGTGTCTTCGCCCTTCTTCAGGTACGGGCCGTATCGACCGTTGGCAACGACGATGTCGACGCCGTCGTCGTCTTCGCCGACGACTCGGGGTAAGGACAACAGCCGAAGTGCATCTTCGAGCGTGATCGTGTCGAGCGACATCGACTGGAACAGCGACGCCATCTTCGGTTTCTCGCCGTCCGGAAGCGTCTCCGCGTCGCCGAGTTGCACGTACGGTCCGAAGCGTCCGTTCTTTGCGTACACCGGCAGTCCGGCATCGGGATCGAGACCAATCGGCTCCTCACCCTTCGGCGCGTCGAGCAACTCGATGGCGCGATCGATCGTGAGCTCGTCGAGCGCGATGCCCTCAGGCAAGGCAGCCGTGTCGTCGCCGCGCTTCACATACGGTCCGTACTTGCCGTTCCGGACGACGATGACCTCACCGTCTTCGCCGACGCCCAAGGGAACTGCATTGATCTCGGCTGGATCCGCCTCGTCGATGGCCTTGGCACAGAGCGCCTTCACGCCGGGAGTGCCGTTGCCGAACCAGAACTTCCCGAGCCACGGCTCGCGCTGCTGGTGTCGTTCCGCGATCTCGTCGAGATCGTCCTCCATGCGGGCTGTGAAGTCGTAGTCGACAAGATCAGCGAAGTGACGTTCGAGCAGATTGACGACCGCGAACGTGTCCGTGGTCGGCACCAACGCTTGGCCCTTCTTCCACACGTAGCCGCGGTCTTGGATGGTTTGCATGATCGACGCGTACGTCGAAGGACGGCCGATTCCCCTTTCTTCGAGCGCGCGGACCAACGTCGCCTCCGTGTAGCGGGCGGGCGGCTGGGTGGCGTGACCGAGGGCCTCGATGTCGGGTGCCGGCAACGCAACACCATCGCTCAGCTCCGGCAGCTTGGCCGAGGAGTCGCCATCGGCCTCGGCGTCGTCGCCACCGAAGCCGTACGCGGCAAGGTAACCGGGAAAGGTGATCGTGCGGCCCGACGCCGTCCATTCCGTCTCCTCGTTCGCAGACGTCGTGGCGGCGATACGTGCCGTGACGGTGGAGCCGCGGGCATCGGGCATCTGCGACGCGATCGTGCGCTGCCAGATCAGTTCGTAGAGCCGGAGGTCGTCGCCGCGCAGCTCACCGCGCAGCTGGTCGGGTGTCCGCCACGCCTCACCCGCCGGCCGGATCGCCTCGTGAGCCTCCTGGGCGTTCTTCGACCTTCGCGCGTAGGTGCGAGGACCGTCCGGCAAGTAGTCGGGACCGAAGAGCTCCTGGATCTGTGACCGGGCTGCCGCGAGGGCGGTGTCGGACAGCGTCGTCGAATCCGTTCGCATGTACGTGATGTAGCCACGCTCGTAGAGCCCCTGGGCGACGCGCATGACGTGCTGGGCGCTCATGCGCAGCCGGCTCCCACCGACCTGTTGGAGCGACGACGTGATGAACGGTGGCTTGGGCCGCGACGTGTACGGCTTCGTCTCGACGGTGCGCACCACGAAATCGGCGCCGTCGAGCCGTGATGCCAGCCCCCGTGCCGCGACCTCGTCGAGGACGATTAGATCGGCCTCGCGTCGAAGCTGGCCACGTGCGTCGAAGTCCTTCCCTTCCGCGACCTTCGCGCCGTCGACTGCGACCAGCGACGAAGTGAACGCAGGGTCCGTCGGGAAGGCGGCTTCGAGGTCCCAGTACGCCGCCGCGACGAAGGCCATGCGGTCTCGTTCTCGTTGCACGACCAGGCGGACGGCCGGTGACTGCACGCGCCCGGCAGACAACCCGGCTCGAATCTTGCGCCAGCACACCTCCGACACCGGATAGCCGAAGAGGCGGTCGACGATACGGCGGCTCTCCTGCGCGTCGACCAAGCCGTAGTCGACGTCTCGCCACTGAGCGACAGCATCGGCGATCGTGTGCTGCGTGATCTCGTGAAAGACCATCCGCTTCACCGGTACGCGTGGCTTCAGTACTTCGAGCAGGTGCCACGAGATCGCTTCGCCTTCGCGATCTTCATCGGTCGCCAGGTACAGCTCGTCGGCGGCACGCAAGGCGTCGCGCAACTCCTTGATGACCTGCTTCTTGCTGGGATGGACCTCGTAGTCGACCTTGAACCCGTTTTCGGTGTCGACGCTCAGACCCTTCGATGGCAGGTCGCAGACGTGGCCCATCGACGCCTTGACCACGAAGTCGCGGCCCAGAAAGCCCGCGATCGTGCGCGCCTTCGCCGGCGACTCGACGATGACCAGGGACTTGGGCATTGGGTCAACACGTAGGGGCCTGAGCGCCGTGCTGTCAACCTGCAGCCTCGAATCCGTTGCGGCACAAGGGCGTCAGCAGGCGCCCGGGCGGGGTGCGACGACCGTCCGTCCGGTCGTCACGAACGCGGGTTCGGCCCGGACAGCGAGGCCATGTCCGCCTCCAGCGTGCTGAGGACCGCGGCCGCGAGCTCGCTCCGCGCGTGGTGCTTGGAGTGAGCGACCGCACCGGTGCGCAACTCGCCCACGCGGCGCGCGATGGCGGAAGCCTCGTCGACCACGGCGTCCGCCGGGACGACGCGGTCGAGGTAACCGACCGCCGTTGCCTCGTGCGGGCCGAACACTTCGCCGAGGAGCGCCGCGTTGAATCCCGCGGCTGTCAACCGGTAGCGGGCGAGCTCGATGGCGAATATCGGCAACCCCATGCCGATGGCCACCTCGTTCAAACCGAGCTTGTAGTCGCCGGCGGCTCCGATGCGAACGTCGGCGGCGAGCAGGAGCAGCGAGCCCATGGCGAGCGCATGCCCCGTGCAGGCGCACACGACCGGCGTCGGGTGCGTGAACAAGCGCATCAGCGCTTCCGCACCTTCCGTGACCAGCTCGCGGATCTGGTCCTCGCCCGAGGTCATGACAGACAGATCGAAGCCCGCCGAGAAGCGACCTGGCCGGCCCGTGAGCAGCACGGCGGACGCGCGGCTGTCGTGCGCCTTGCTGAGTCCGCTGTCGATGCCGGCTAGGACATCGAGCGTGATCGCATTTGCCTTGCCGTCGTCGAGTCCGATGACCGCGACCGAACCGTCTTGTCCGAAGGACACCGTCACGATCGAGGAACCTAGTGTGCGCTCCATGGACTTCTCGCTGTCGCCGACCGCCGGCCGTCTCCGCGACGAGCTTGTCAGCTTCATGGACGAAAACGTGTATCCCGCCGAGCCGGTGTTCCGCGAACAGCTCGAGGCCTCGGGCGATCCGCACTTTCATCCTCCGGTGATGGAGCAGCTCAAGGTCGAAGCCCGCAAGCGGGGCTTGTGGAACCTCTTCCTTCCACACAAGACGCAGTGGACCGAAGGTCTGTCGAACCTCGACTACGCGCCGCTCGCCGAGATCATGGGACGGTCAGGGATCGCGTCCGAAGCCTGCAACTGCTCGGCACCCGACACCGGCAACATGGAGTTGCTCGCGATGTTCGGTACCGCCGAGCAGCAGGAGCAGTGGCTCCAACCGCTGCTCGAAGGCGAGATCCGCTCCGCGTTCGCAATGACCGAACCAGCGGTGGCGTCCTCCGACGCAACGAACATCGAATGTCGCATCGCCAGTGACGGCGACGACTACGTCATCAACGGTCGCAAGTGGTGGATCTCTGGCGCGGCAGATCCGCGCTGCCGTCTCTTCATCCTCATGGGAAAGACCGATCCGGGTGGTCCCCGCCACGTGCAACAGTCGATGGTGCTCGTTCCGGTCGACGCGCCCGGCATCACGAACCTGCGTGCGCTACCGGTGTTCGGTTACCAGGACCGCGAAGGACACTGTGAGCTCGCCTTCGACAACGTGCGGGTGCCGCGTTCGAACATCCTCGGCGAGGAAGGAGGCGGGTTCGCCATGGCCCAGGCTCGACTCGGACCAGGCCGCATCCACCACTGCATGCGCACGATCGGTGCGGCCGAACGGGCGCTCGAACTGTTGTGCCGGCGGGCGCAGTCACGCACTGCATTCGGCAAGCCGCTTGCGGAGCAGGGCGTGATTCAAACGTGGGTCGCCGACGCCCGCATCGACATCGATCAAGCGCGGCTCTACACGTTCCATGCCGCGTGGCTGATGGACACGCAGGGAAACAAGGCCGCTCGCACCGAGATATCCGGCATCAAAGTGGCTGTGCCGCAGATGGCACTGGGGATCATCGACCACGCCATCCAGACGCATGGTGCCGCCGGCATCGGTGACGACTTCGGCCTGTCCTCGCTCTACGCGCACATCCGAACACTCCGGCTCGCCGACGGCCCGGACGAGGTGCACCGTATGTCGGTCGCGCGTCGAGAGCTACGCAAGTACCCCGAGGTTGCAGAAGCGGCGAGCCCCGCCCGCTAATCTCCGGAAACCCCGGTTGCGCGCGGCCCGTCCCAGTTCGGGACACAGGAGATGTGATGCGGAAGTTCTTGGCGTGTTCGCTCGTCGGTGTCGTCGTGTTCGGCGGAGTGTTGGTGGCGTGTGGGGGTGGGAGCAGCAACAGCCAGCAAGCGTTCTGTGACGCATTGAAGAAGGACGTGAGCGCGTTCAGCGATCTGTCCAACCAATCCGATCTGACGAACTCGCAGAGTCAGTCGATCGCGCAGGCCGCGTTCGACGATCTCGCCGAGAAGGCGCCGAGCGAGATCAAAGGTGACATGCAGACTCTCGCCAATGCTGTGAAGTCCGCCTTCTCGGCTGCGGAGCAGTTCAGCTCAGCGTCGCAGAACAACGATGTCAGCAAGCTGAGCGAACTCGAGCGACAGTTCTCTGACCAGACCAAGGGCATCGACCAAGCGGAGCAGAACGTCGCGAAGTACGCGAAGGACAAGTGCGGCATCGACCTGTCGAGCACTCCGCCCTCGTCGAGCAGCACCGGGTTGTCGAGCCTGTCGAGCTCATTGAGCGACCGGTTGAGTGATCTCAGCGATCTCAGCGATTTGAGCGATCTCAGCCAGTTCAGCGATCTGTCCAGCCTCACGAGCAACTTCTCGGACCTGAGCCAGTCCGACCTCAGCTCGCTCACATCTGCGTTCAGCTCGCTGTTCAGCCGCTGAGAGAGTCGCTCTCGTTCTGGCGGGCGCCGCGCTATTCGAAGATTCGGATCTCGCCTTGCGACGCTTCGACGACTGCGATCGCAGCCTCGTGCAGACGTTGGTGCAGCGACCGGAACAGCGCCACTTCCTCGTCGAATGACTCTGCTTCTTCGACCTCGTCGGTGTCCGCCGCTGACTCGCCGATGTTGAGCTGCTCGAGCGCCGCGTCCCAGTCCGTCCCCGCCGCTTGACGGCGCAGCCGCAGGTCCGGCGCCTGCAAGAGCGCTCGGTCCAAGTCGTTCACGATCGCGACCACGACGTCCGTCGTCGTGCGGACGCCGGGGGTCGCCAGCAGGTGGAGCGCTTGGAGCTTGCGCATGGCGAGTGCGGCGATCATCTGCGGATCCCCGAGCTCGACGACCGCCGAGTCGATGTCGGTGAGATCGATCGGCACCGACGCAGGAACGTCGAACCAGCGTCGCAGGATGCCGAACAAGTCATCGGTCACGTCGTGCAACGCGAGGAGCTCGTCCGGCTTCGGAATCGCTTCGATCGGCTCACTCATGACGCGAACCCGCGTTCGCTACCCACACGCCGTGTGCGTGACGAAACACCAAGTGCCGGGGGCTCATCGTCTCAGGTGCGTGCTGACGAGCAACCGCACGGTCGTGCCATCGCCCTCGCGACGGAACTCGAGCTCGTCGGTCAGCTCACGCATCAAGGGGATCCCAAGCCCGCGCTCGAACATCAGACGCGCCGGCTTGCTCACATCGGGATGCGGAGTGATCGCGTCGGGATCGAAGCCGCCTCCTTCGTCGTGCACTTCGACGACCACGTAATCTGCTTCGAGGTCGCAGGTGACGATGACCGGCTGGCGTTCGAGCTCAGGCTTGCGTCGCTCGGCGTCGATGGCGTTGGCGCACGCCTCGGTTACCGCGAGGCGCAGGTCCTCGATGCGCCGGTCGGGCAGCTTGGAACCGGTCTCTGCGATCAACGTGACGATCGAGCGGACCAGCGAGAGGAACTCGGGCCGGGCGGGAACATCGAGCTCGATGCGATCGCCCATGCCCCAGCGTTACTCCCGAGCGCCGCCCTTGACGGCGTCTTCGACCGACGTACAGAGGTCGAAGGCGCTGTCGAGCCGGGTGATCTCGAACACCTTCCGCACCCGTGGCTGGTTACAGACAATGCGGAGCTCACCACCCTCCGTGCGCGCTCTCTTCAAGACCCCGACCAGCACACCCAGCGCGGTGGAGTCGAGGAAGGTCACCTCGTCGAGGTCGATGACCAGGTGCCGCTTGCCGTCGGCGAGGAGGCTGTGCAGCTTCTCGCGCAGGCTGGGGGCAGTGGCGATGTCGATCTCGCCACTCACGACGAGGACGGTCCACTCGCCTTCTTCGTGTACGACGAGGCCCAAATCCATGAAGCAACGACCCTACCCGACGACCGGAGCCGCCTCTGATCACACCTCTGTAACTACACCGATGGAACGCCTAGGCTTTCGCGTGTCATGGCGCTGCTCGAACAAGGTTTTCCGGTCGCCGGGCTCTCGCACCTGCTCGCCGACCTGGAGGCGGACGGCCGGCTGGTGCACACCGAGCGGATCGCGCCGCGGCCTGCCCGTACCGGGATTCCGCGGCAACCATCTGCGGCCCGAGGTGCGGGAGCGGCTCCCGATCGACGTGCTCTGGTCGCACCAAGCCCAGGCCATCGATCTCATCCGTGACCACAACAACGTTGCGGTTGCTACCGGCACTGCCTCCGGAAAGTCGCTGTGCTACCAGGTACCGGTTGCTGAAGCGGCGACGGATCCGATCCGTCCCGGCACGGCGCTGATGGTCTTTCCCACCAAGGCACTCGCCCACGACCAGTTGCGTGCGCTCTCGGATCTCGAGCTCGCCGGTTTGGTCGCGGCGGCGTACGACGGCGACTCCACGCCCGAGGAGCGGACGTGGGTTCGTCGCAACGCGAACGTCGTGCTGACGAATCCGGAGATGCTGCACTGCGCGTTGTTGCCGCACCATGCGCGGTGGGCAACGTTCCTGATGCGCCTCCGGTACATCGTGCTCGACGAGTTGCACGTGTTCCGGGGAGTGTTCGGTACCCACACCGCTCACCTACTTCGCCGGTTGCGCCGGGTGTGCGAGTCCTACGCCGCAACGCCGAGCTTCATCGCGGGGTCCGCAACGATCGGGGAACCCGCGGAGCTGGCAGCCGCGCTGTGGGGAGATCCTGTCACTGCCATCACGGAGGACGGATCGCCCCGCGGCGAGCGCATCGTCGCGTTGTGCAATCCGCTGCAGTTCGACGACGTGCGCGTCTCGTCGCACTCGGAAACGGCAGGTCTGCTCACGTCGTTGATCTCCTCAGGCCATCGATCGATCGGGTTCTGCCGCAGCCGTCGCGGTACCGAGGTCGTCGCCGCCGACGTCCGTCGTCGCCTTCCGGAGGATCTCGCCGACCTCGTTCGTCCTTACCGCGGCGGCTACTTACCCGAGGAGCGACGCGAGATCGAAGGCGAGCTGTTCGGTGGGCGCCTCCGCGGCGTTGTCGCCACCACCGCGCTCGAGCTCGGCGTCGACATCGGCGGTCTCGAAGCCTGCGTGCTCGACGGTTTCCCAGGCACGATCGCGTCGATGCGCCAGCAGATGGGACGTGCCGGCCGAGAGCGGCAGGAGTCCCTCGCGGTGCTCGTCGCCGGACAAGACCAGCTCGATCAGTGGCTGATGGCCCATCCCACCGAAGTGATCACCCGTCCACCAGAGCCAGCGGTGATCAATCCGTCCAACCCTTTCATCCTGCTGCCACATCTCGGCTGTGCCGCATTCGAGTTGCCGTTGACCCCTGCGGACGAGCGATGGTGGCCGGACCTCGACGATGCCGTGCGCGCGCTCGTCCTCGACGACCGCCTGAAGGTTCGGCAACCCACATCTCGCCGCCCATCTCCGACTGCTGTGTGGGCAGGTCGTGGCTTTCCCGCACACGGCATCGGACTGCGCTCGGGCTCGACGTGCGACTACCGCATCGTCCGCGACGACGACACGCTCGTGGGCACCGTCGACGAAGCACGAGCCTTCGACATGGTCCATCCCGGTGCCGTCTACATGCACCAGGGGACGACGTACCGTGTGGTCGATCTCGACCTTCACGACCGGCTGGCGATCGTCGAGATGTGCGACGGTCGCGAGTACACCGTCGCCCGCACGGACGTCACGATGCGGGTGCTGAACCGTGACCGATGCCGCTTCGTGGGCAGTGCCGGACTCCATCTCGGATCGATCGAAGTGGCCTCACAGGTCACGGGATACCAGCGCAAAGACGTCGCGTCGGGAGAAGTGCTCGGCACCGCAGCGCTCGACCTGCCCCCGACCCGCCTGGTGACCCGCGGCGTCTGGTACACGGTGGAACCTTCCGACCTGTCGCGCGAAGGTCGAGCCCGGGGCGTGGCCGGGGACGCTGCATGCGGTCGAGCATGCGGCCATCGGCATCCTTCCCTTGTTCACGATCTGCGACCGTTGGGACGTCGGCGGCGTTTCGACCGCTCGCCAGGCAGACACGCAGTTGCCGACGATCGTCATCTACGACGGCTATCCCGGTGGCGCAGGTATCGCAGAGCTGGGCTATGACGCGGCCGACCGACATCTCGCGACGACCCTCGAGGTGATCGAGGGATGCGGATGCGCTGACGGATGCCCGTCGTGCATCCAATCACCGAAGTGTGGCAACTGGAACGAGCCGCTCGACAAGGCGGGGTCGATCACATTGTTGCGTCACCTCCTCGATCATCGGTCCACCTGCTAGCGGCGGTCCGCTGTCCGCGTCGCCACCGACGTCAGCGATGTTCGACGCGCATGGTGGCCTCGCCTCCGAGGTGGATGTCGCCGATCAGCGCGCCGATGAGCGGTACATCCGTCGGCGCGTCGTAGGTCACGCGCGCGGTGACATGACTTCCGCGGACACCGCGGCCTTCGATGTCGACCCGCATGCGTCTCGCATCGAGCGAAGAAGCGTGTTCTGCTGCGTCGACCGCGGCGTTGCGGTCGGGATCGACGGCAGCGGCCCGCGCCGCCTCGCGGGCCGTGTGCGTCACCAGCACCTGCGCTCGGACGAGGATGCCCACCTGTACGACGGCAAGGAGCAGCAAGGCGACGAAGGGCAGCACGAGAGCGGCCTCGACCGTTGCCTGACCACTGGGATCGCGGTGAACACCGAACGCCGGCGCCTCCTTCACAGCTTCGACAGCACGTGATCGATCACGGCGTCGAACAGGTGCGTGATCTTGCCGGACTTCGTGGCCCACGCGACGAGTACGAGCGCGACCGCGGCCGCGCCGAGCAGCACCAAGGCGTACTCGGCGGTGGTCTGGCCGCGGTCATCACGTCGCAGCCGAAGCGATTCGACTTGCAGATGCACGAATACAGAAAGCATGAAGACTCCCGTTGGTCGAGCGTCCGCCAGCGCGGACGCTGCACGCATCAACTGAGGCTCAGCGACCCGAGGGCGCCGGCGAGCAAGGGCGCTATCGTGAGCGCGCCGAACGCGGGGAGGATGCACAGCACGAGGGGAAACAGCAGCTTCACCGGCACGCGTCGTGCTGCTTCTTCCGCGCGCCGGCGACGATCGAGACGGACCTCACCAGCTAGACGTTCGAGTGACGGCAACAACGGGGTGCCGTACCGCTCCGATGAGACAAGTGCGCTGACCAGGGGATGCACGTGCTCGCCACTCATGGCGGGAAGCTGGTCGAAGGCGTCGGCCACCCCGATGCCTCGCTCGATGCGAGCCACGACGGCGGTCAACGGATCGACCCACGACGGTGGTGCCCTGCTTGCGACCGCGACGAGCGCCAAGCGCAGGTTGAGTCCGCTGCCGATCGCGAGAGCGAACAGGTCGACCACGTCGGGGAGCTCTCGAGCGGAAGTAGCGAGTGCCCGGTGGCGACGCCGACGCGTGAGATAGCGAACACGAACGTCCCTGACTTGCGCCGCGCTGGGCGGACGGAGCCGACCGCGGACAAGAACCCCAGGCAGCCCACGGCGAACCGCGTGTGGATGCACGACGATCGCGATGGTGAGCGCACCGACGAACCAGGCCATGCCGAACCACGTCGGAGCTCTCATGGGATCGTCGCCAGTCGGTGCATCCATGCTGCACCCACGCCGTCGAGCACGACACCGATGACCAGGCACGCCATGCCGGCGGGCGTCCGCAGCAGAAAATCAATCGTGCGCGGCTCGAGCGCCGCGGCGATCAACGCGAACCCCAAGGGTGCGACGCCGATCACGACGGCGGATGCACGAGCCTGGCTCGACAGCGCCCGGACCTCGCGTCGCACTGCGTTGCGGTCTCGCAAGGTGGCGGCGACACCGTCGAGTGAGCGCGCCGCGGCACCACCGAGCTCCGCCGACAGCGCGAGCGCGGCACCGGCCAGACGTGCGCCGTCGCCGGTCATCGAGGTCGCCCACGCGTCGATGGCGTCGACCAGCGGAACACCTCGCTCCGCCGCGACGACCACCGCCCTGAGACCCTCACGCAACCGAGGAGGCGCGTGACCAGCCGACTCCGACAACGCGATGCGCAACGAAGTGCCCGATCGCAACGACCGCGCGGTGGCCTCGAGCACTTGGGGCAGCGCGAGATCGACCCGCAACGCTGCCCTCCCTCGCACCGCGCCCAAGGTGGCCCACGCACCGGTGACCGACGCGATAGCGATCACGGCCGCCGTCGACCACCCGCCCACAGCCAGCGCGATCACCTCGGCGGACGCCAATGCACCGGCGGCAGCGCGGATGACGACGTCATGCGACCACGGCAGCGCGGCGTCGTCGAGGCGTCGCTCGATGCTTCGCCGCACGCGCGTGGCATACGTCATCGCAGCCACCTCACATCCGCAGGTGAGCCCGCTGCTCGCATCGTTCGTCGCGGCAACGACTGCAGGGCACCGCCGATGGCGAGCAGCCGCACGCGCTCGGTCGCGGACGCCGTCGTCACCTCCGCGACCTGTGCGACCTGTCTCGAGCCGTCACCCGCTCGGACGATGTGCACCACCAGATCGATGGCGGCCGACAACTGCTCGCGCACCGCTTCGAGCGGCATTACGACGTCGCTCATCAAGACCATGGTCTCCAGGCGGCGCAAAGCGTCCGCGGGCGAGTTCGCGTGGCAGGTCGACAACGAGCCTTCGTGCCCGGTGTTCATCGCTTGAACCATGTCGAGGGCTTCGCCGCCCCGCACTTCGCCGACGATGATGCGGTCAGGGCGCATGCGGAGCGCGTTGCGGACCAGCGAGCGCACCGTCACCGCGCCGAGGCCGTCCGCGTTTGCCGGGCGCGCTTCGAGGCGCACGACATGCTCGCCGGGAAGTCGCAGCTCGGCCGCATCTTCGACCGTGACGACGCGCTCGCCGGGAGGGATGCCGGCCGCGAGCGCGTTGAGCAACGTCGTCTTGCCTGCCCCGGTTCCGCCGCTCACGATGAGGTTGCTGCGTCTCCGGACGGCCCAGTCGAGCAGTTCAGCGATGGCCGGAGTGCACAGCTCGCGGAGCTCGATCGGACGGGCGCGAAAGCGCCGGATCGTGACGCACGGACCGTCGACGGCGAGCGGGGGAATGACGACGTTGACCCGCGATCCGTCAGGCAGACGGGCATCGATGACGGGACTCGTGCGGTCGACGCGAAGACCCAAAGGCGTGACGATCCGGTCGATCAGCTGGTACACGCCCCGGGCGGTGAGCCGGAGCTCCGTGCGATCGAGCGCACCCTGGCGCTCGACCCACACCGGTCCGGAACCGTTGACCATGATCTCGGTGATCTCGGGATCACCGAGCAAGGGCTCGAGTGCGTCGAGTCCCGTCGTGCGGGCGAGGATCCGATCCACGAGATCGTCGACGACCTCGGCGCCTGCGAGCGGGTGCTCGCGGCGAGCGAGACGAGCGACGTCTTCTCTCGTCGTCGCCACCCGCGGGTCGTCGACCGCGACACGCGCATGCAGTGACTCGATCAAGCCATCGAGGTCGTCGCTGACCATGACGCCGCCGCTCCCCGTGTTGGGCTCAGGCGGCATGACGAAGCTCCCGCTCGAGCGTGCGCGGCAACCTGCTGGCCAGCAACCCAGCGTCGACCGCCCGGGCAACCTGTGCGGTGACGCTCACCGTTGCCTGCACCGGAGCGCCGAGAACGTCTTCGACATCAGAAGCCGTCAGGGCGCGACCCTCCTCGGCCACGAGCACCATGCCCGTCGGTCGTATGGGTGCCTGCACCGCTCGTCGGAGGGCGAGGAAGCACGGCCGTACGACGAGCAGCGAGTGGTGGGCGTTGGCCGCGACGGCGGCGACGAGCTCCGTCCGACCCGTCGGCGCATCGGCGCCGACGCACCCGCCGTCGACCACGACCGAACGTGGATCGGTGGCGAGCAAGGCCGCGAGCGCAGTGGTTCGTGACGAGTGCGGCACGCCGTTGCCGCGTGGTAGCAAGGCCAGCCCGGGACGGACCGGGATCTCGACGCGAGCGAGTCCGTCAGCAGGCACGAGCTCACCTCCGTCGAGCCAATCGGCGACACCGGCGCCGGTGGGTTCGTCTGCCAATCCGAGTACCGCGGGAACGTCACCGGCGAGATCCACGATGAGCGCGCCAGCTGGACACGACCTGCTGAGCATGACCCCGAGCGCAGCGGTCACGACAGTCGTGCCCGATCCACCCTTCGAGGACCAACAACACACGAGCACGCTTCTCTCCCAGGCGCGACGAACGACAGATGCGTGAGGGAAGCGAGGGCCGGGGGCGAGAGCCGAAGGCGAGCCGGTGACGGCGAGTCCCACCCTACGCAGATGGTGTGACAGCGACAAGGGGGCTCGCGTCCCCGACTCCCAACACCCGACCATCGTGCATTGACTCAGCCAGTAGCCGGGTCAATGCACGATGGTTGCCGCGGACTGACGTGCGATCGCTCGGATCCGAATGCGACCGTTCATCGTGCGGACACCGGTTCGTGATGTGGCCCCGTTAGGGTCGCGGCGCGTGGAGGCTGCGTTCTTCGACCTCGACAAGACCGTCATCGCCAAGGCGTCGATGGTCGCGTTCGGGCGTTCCTTCTACCGCGAGGGGCTCATCTCACGGCGGTTGTTGCTGCGCGCGCTCTACGGACAGCTCGTGTACATGTACCTCGGTGCGGACGAAGCCAAGCTCGCCGCGCATGCGCGACTCCGTGCTGGCACTCACGAAGGGGTGGCATCAGGAAAGGGTGCGCGAGATCGTCGAAGAGACCTTGGAGGACGTCGTCGAGCCGATCGTCTACGACGAGGCACTCGATCTCATCCGAGAACATCGCGAGGCAGGACGGCTCATCTACATCGTCTCCGCGTCACCGGAAGAGATCGTCGCGCCACTCGCGCGCTACCTCGGGGTCGACGGCTACCTCGCCACCCGGAGCCGTGTGGACGACGATGGGCGGTACACGGGAACGACGGAGCTGTACTGCTACGGCCCGCAGAAGGCCGAGGTCATGATCGAGGTTGCGAAGGAACGGGGTATCGATCTCGCAGCGTCCTATGGGTACAGCGATTCGGCGACAGACATACCGATGCTGGAGTGTGTCGGTCATGCCACCGCAGTCAATCCCGATCGCGAGTTGCAGCGAGTGGCGCGCGAGCACGGGTGGGAGATTCGGACCTTCACGCGCCGTGTGCGGCTACGCGATCGAATGCCGACCTCTCGACCGGGACCGACAACTGCCGTGGGCGGGCTCGTGGCAGCTGCCGTCGGCGGCGGTGCGGTGTGGTGGTGGTTGCGGCGCGACCCCGGCGACGCCGCAAAGCGTTCGGCCGGACGGTCGGAAGCAGTTGCCGCTACGCGGCGCGCACCTTTCGGGCGGCGAAAGCAGCGAGCGCGACAAGAACGGCGAGGAGAAGCAGCTTCTTCATGGCGTCGGATCTTAGAGCGGTCCTCGCCATCTCGCTCCGCCCAGCGGTCCAAAACGCGCGAGTCGGACACGAGCGTGCCGCGACGTGCTCGGAGCCGCCTGCCTCTGCTGAGCTGAGCCGGTGATCGAAGACGCGGTCAACGCCCTCGGTGATGCGGTTGATCCCTGGGGCTATGTGCTCCTGTTCACGCTGTGCCTGCTCGAGGCGTCCGCCTTCGTCGGGTTGTTCATTCCGGGTGAGACCGCCTTGCTGATCGCGGGCGTGCTCGCGCAGGAAGGAAGGCTTTCGCTCGCGCTCTGCATCGTGTGCGCGGTGGTGGGTGCCATACTCGGCGACTCGCTCGGCTACGAGATCGGACGTCACGTCGGACCTCGACTCCGTTCGTCGTGGTTCGGTCGCAAGGTCGGTGAGAAGCGCTGGGCACGAGCGCACGAATATGTCCATCGCCGCGGCGGCGTGTCGATCTTCTTCGGGCGATTCATCGGCGTCCTCCGCGCGGTCGTGCCGGCGATCGCCGGGGATGCGCGCATGCCGTACAGACAGTTCCTGTTGTGGAACGTTCTAGGCGCGATAGTTGCAATTCCAGCTGTCCTCATCGTCGGCTACTTGGCGGGCTCGTCGTACAAGGCGGTCGAGGAACGCATCGGGCAAGTCTCGTACGTGTTGCTTGCTCTGGTCGCCGCTGCCTTCATCACCCGAGTCGTGCTGACGAAGCGCCGAGAACGGCAAGACCAACAATCAGGACGTCAATGACGGGAGCGCCACCAGGCGGACACCAAGCTCGAGACTCGCCACCCGATTTCCAGCAGCGCTCCGGCAACGGCGACGATTCCGATCACTGCCATGAACATGACGAGATCTGGAAGATCCAGTGAGAAGTACGTGCGCGTGCCGGGCAACGCCAACGCGATCACGAACAGGCCGATCATCAGGGTGATCAGCGCGACACGAGCGCGTGTGAGCGGCCGAGCGACGATGGTCAACACCCACGTGGCGACTCCGAACAGAACGAGCGTCGCCACCGTCCGACATTCGTCGAGGCTCAAGCCCTCTTCGCGCGCCATCTCGTAGCCCGCGAATGTTGCACCTGCGGCAACGAAACCAGCGGGCAGCGCGGTGCCGAGGACACGAGTCAGGAAGCGCGGTTCAACGCGTTCCTCGCCCGGCGAGAGCGCGAGGACGAACGCTGGAATGCCGATGGTCAGCGAGCTCACGAGCGTGAGATGGCGCGCATAGAACGGGAAGGGACGCTCCGCCACACCGACAGCGATGGCGAGAAGACACGCGTAGACGGTCTTCGTCACGAACAACTTCGCCACTTGTTCGATGTTCCCGATGACTCGCCGGCCTTCAGCAACGACCGCGGGTAGCGCCGTGAATCGCGAGTCGAGCAGCACCACTTGCGCCGCGCTGCGGGCGGCTGACGAGCCCGATCCCATGGCGACGCCGAGGTCAGCTTGCTTCAGGGCCGGCACGTCATTGACCCCGTCACCGATCATTCCGACCGTATGGCCGTGCTGTTGCAGCGAGGAGATGATTGCAAGCTTCTCGTCGGGACCGACGCGACCGAAGACGTTGCGCTCGTGGGCGAGGTTGGCGTAGGCGACAGGATCATCGCGAGGAAGGTCGCGTGCGTTCGTCGGTTGATCGGATCCTTCGATGCCGACCGCCGACGCGACGGCGCCGACCGTCGTCGGCTCGTCACCGGAGAGCACTTTCAACGTCACGCCCTGCTCGGCGAACCACGACACCGTGGACATGGCGTCGCCGCGCACTTGCTCGCCCAGGGCGACGATGGCCACCGGTTGAAATCGTCCGTCGGGACGATCCTCGGGGCTCTCCCCTGGATACCAGCCGAACAGCAGCACGCGACGTCCGACCGAGACGTGTTCCCGAATGCGTTGCGTGGCTTGCGGCAACATCTCGCGGTACGGCGGCGCCACCCAGTCCATGAGCACATCGGGCGCTCCAAGGGCCCAACCACCTTGACCGGTGCCGACGGCCGACCATCGTTGCGCGGATGAGAACGCCACCCGCCACGTGACAGGCCACGGCGTGCCGTGTCGGGCGCGGAGAATGGCCAGCAAGCTGGCGTTCGGGTCGGGATCGCTTGCCGCGAAACCCGCCAACACGTCGTCGACGTCGATTCCTTCGCCGAGCGGTTCGATCGCTACGAGATCGGGCGTGCCGTCGGTGAGCGTGCCCGTCTTGTCGACGCACAGCACGTCGGCGCGGGCGAGACCTTCGAGTGCGCCAAGCTCACCGACGAGCACGCGCTTGCGACCCAGTCGAATGATTCCGACCGCGAGCGCTGTGCTCAGCAACAGCACCAGGCCTTCGGGGACCATGTTCACGACGCCGGCAACCGAGACCCGCAGCGCTTCGTTCAGATTGCTCGCCTGTGCGAGCTGACTGACCACCAAGAGGATCGCGGTGGGAACGAGGACCCAGGTGACGCCACGCAGGATCACGTCGACTCCGGCGCGCAGCTCCGACTTCGCGAGCACGAAGCGCCGCCCTTCGGCGGCGATTCGCCTGCCATACGAGGCTTCGCCGACGACTTCCGAGAGCTGCTGGCCACTTCCGGCGACAACCCACGAGCCGGAGAGCAACGTACTGCCCTGCGGCTTCGCCATTGGCTCCGACTCGCCCGTCAGCAACGACTCGTCGACCTCGAGGTCGTCACTCGACAGGACCACACCGTCGACCACGATCTGGTCACCGCGGCCGACCTCGACGATGTCGCCTTCGACCACATCACGCGACGGCACCTCGCGCTTGCCCTCCGCTCGCACAACGGTCGCCGTGGCTCCGCCGACGACAACCAGACGATCGAGCGTCCGCTTCGCACGCACTTCCTGGACGACGCCGACCAAGGTGTTGCCGACCAGGATGATGCCGAACAGCGCGTCCTGTATTGGACCGACGATCAGGATCACCACCAGCAACGAGCCGAGCAACGCGTTGAACCGCGTCAGGACGTTGGCACGCACGATCGCCGACACAGGACGGCTCGTCTGGTCGACGACCGTGTTGGCCCGGCCCGCCGCAGCGCGGGCCCTTGCCTCAGCCTCCGTCAGGGCAACCGCGACGCCCTCCGACGTCGCGGCCGGCGTCGTCATGACTGCATCGTCGCGCCGGTGCGATGATTCGCGCAGTGTTCGCGTGGTGGGTCGAAGAGCCGGGCCCGATCGACAGCACGCCGCTGCGATCCGGCGAGCGACCTGATCCGACTCCGGGACCGAACGAGGTTCTGGTGAGCGTGGCGGCCTGTGGCGTCTGCCGCACCGACCTCCACCTCGCCGAGGGAGACCTCCCACCACATCGACCGCGAACCGTCCCGGGACACGAGATCGTCGGCCACGTGATCGCGCAAGGACCCAACGCACATCGCTTCGACATCGGCGATCGCGTCGGCATCGCATGGCTGCGATGGACGTGCGGCAGGTGCGTGTTCTGCCGGAGCGGCCGCGAGAACCTGTGCCTGGCGCCGGCGTTCACGGGGTGGGACGCCGACGGCGGCTACGCCGGCCTCGCCACGGTTCACGAGGACTACGCGTATGCCATCCCACCGGCGTTCACCGATACGGAGGCCGCCCCACTGCTGTGCGCAGGCATCATCGGCTACCGGGCACTGCGGCGCAGTGCTCTGCCCGAAAGAGGACGGCTCGGTATCTACGGGTTCGGGGCATCCGCGCATCTCGCCGCGCAGGTCGCGATGTACGAAGGTGCGACCGTGCACGTCATGACACGCGCCGCCGACGCGCGACGCCTTGCACGCGAACTCGGTGCCGCATCGGTCCAGGGTGCCACCGACGAGCCGCCGGAGAAGCTCGATGCGGCGATCCTGTTTGCCCCGGCGGGCGAGCTCGTCCCGGTGGCTATGGCGGCACTCGACCGGGGCGGGACGCTCGCGGTGGCCGGCATCTACTTGAGCGACATTCCGCGACTGCAGTACCAGACGCACCTCTTTCAGGAGCGTCAGTTGCGCAGTGTCACTGCGAACACACGCCGAGACGGAGAGGCGCTGCTCTCCTTGGCGGCGCAGATCCCCATTCGTCCAACCGTCGTGCCCTATCCGCTCGAGCACGCCGACCGTGCGCTCGCCGATCTCGCCCACGACAGATTCACCGGAGCCGCGGTGCTCGTCCCCTCCAGTTGACGCCGCGGCATGCACGCGTTCCTCCTGAGCTTCGGCGTCATCTTCGTCGCCGAGCTCGGCGACAAGAGCCAGCTGATGGCGCTCGCGTTCGCCGCGCGCTATCGCGCCTTGCCGATTCTCATCGGCATCACGATCGCGACGGCGCTCGTACATGCGATGTCGGTGCTCATCGGTGCCGTCGTCGGCGCCGCCCTCCCGACCCGTGCGCTCTCGATCATCGCGGGGGTGGCCTTCTTCGGCTTCGCCGCGTGGTCGCTCCGAGGCGACACGCTCGAAGAAGCCGAAGCGGGTCGCGCGCAGCGAACCGATCATTCGGTTGTCGTCGCCGCGTCGGTCGCGTTCTTCCTCGCCGAGCTCGGCGACAAGACCATGCTGGCGACGATCACACTTGCGACGAGCGAAGGCCTGCTCGGCGTGTGGGCCGGCTCGACCTTGGGGATGGTCGCCGCTGACGCACTCGCGATCCTCGTCGGTCACCAGATGGGCACTCGATTGCCGGAACGAGCGATCCGGATCGGCGCCTTCGTCGCGTTTGTCGTGTTCGGCATCATCCTCGTCGTCGACGGGATCCGAGGTTGATCATTGGCGCAGCCCGAAGGTCGCCTCGATGTGCGATGCGAGCGCGTCGGCCGCGGACGCGAACGCCGGTGAGGTGCGGTCGGTCTGCGAGTCGAGCGCGTCGAGCTCGTCGAGCAACTGCTCGCGGGCAGCTGCGTCCAACCACGGTGCGTCGGAGAACTCGCTCTGGAGCTCGCCGCGCGTTCTGTCGAGGACGAGATCGGCGCCGCCGTCGCCGAGGGTTCCGGCCGACGTTGCGTCCGCTTGTTGGTGCAGCGACAGCACACGCAATCCGGCAGCCGTCTCACGCGCCCGCTCCTGCACGGAATTGACCCGGTCTGTCAGCGACGGCGACGAGGCGCGACCAGCGAACACGCCGACAATCAGACCCACCACGAGCGCGGCCGCAACAAACAGGATCGTCCGACGTCGCCGGCGGGAAGCAGGGATGTACAGGGCCACGCGTCAGTCTCTTCCGATGATGACGACCGCGTCGTCGATGGCCCCGCCGCTTACCGTACGCACGGTGTCGAGGACGGCGCGGGCATCCGGCCTCGGGACCTGGAGGAACCGGCTGCCACTGATCACCCAGGCATCCGCCGGGATCGAGGCCGGGCCGACACGCCGCGCGTTCGCTTCGAGGGCAGCGGCGATCGTCGCCTCGGCGCCGGAGGGGTCAGCGCTCACCAACCGGAGGGCCACACCGTCCACCTCGACGGCGACGTCGCCGTAGCGATCGAGCGCGACGACGCGCCGCCAGCGGCCATCCGTCGTCGCGATCCAGTACTGGCCGACTGGATCCGTGCCGCCGTACCCACGGCCCCGCGCCGTTTCGTCAGCTTCTGATGCCGTAGCTGGTCGACGTCCCGGAAGGGCTCCCGAGCTCAAGGCGACCGCGCCCGTCACGACAGCACGCACCGCACTGCGCTCGGGAAGGTTCTCAACCCGCACGTCGAGGGTCGACGCCGCCGCGCCCGCGGCCAACGCCTCACTTTCGACTTCCGCCACGAGACGCTCGATGTCCGAGGGCGTGGGCCGTTCCATCGTGCGTTCTCGCTCGGCGCGCACGAGGGACAGCGCGTCACCGACGGCGCTGATCACTTCCGCTTTCGCCGGGACGACGATCTCGAGGCCCATCGCGCTCGCAACCGCTCGGCCGAGAGCGCCTGCGCCTCCACCAACGGCAACAAGGACCGGACGAGCGAGATGGTGATCGCGCATCACCGTGGAGACGAGGTCACCAACGGCCTGTGTCGACGCTTGCAGCATGCGGCGCGCCACCTCCTCCGGGGCCAGACGAAGGAATCGGCCGGCGATGGCGAACGCGGCAAGTGCAGCGACGGCGTCACCGGCCGCGTAGTCGTCTGGCTCGACGATGCCGAGCACGTTCGCGGCGCAGGTGTTCGTGAGCGCGATGGCGCGGCCGTCCGCGAGCCGAACGACGAGGTGGTCCTCCGGATCGCCAGGGCGCGGCGAAATGAGGGCCGTCGTCGCGCCTTCGAAGTCGTCGGCTTGAAGAAAGCATGCGTACGGCAGATCGGCGATGTGTGCGGATCGCGGTCCGACGCCGTACACGGAATTGCGCCGCGAGCGCAGCATCGATCCTCCGGCCACTCCGAGGACCCGCACGTCGAGTGCGCGGATCGCCGTCGCGTGGCTGGCGACCTGTACGTACGAGAGCGCGGGACGGCCGTGCCGGATCGGCGCGACGTTGGTCGACGTGCCTCCGACTTCGACGATGACGCCGTCGTCGATGCGGTGGGAGCGCAGGGCGCCCGCGACCGACGCCGCTGGGCCCGAATACAACGTGCGCGGCGGGTGCTCGCCGGAATCCAGCGAGATCGGTCGCGCCACCGTCACCCCGCATGACCATCACCGCGGCTCGTGACACCCGCGCCGGCTACACCGTCACCGACGACTTGGGCGGTTCGCAGCGCGATCGGCAAGATCGACGCGTTGAGCGCTGCGGTGACGGCTCTGAGTTCGAGTCCGTAGAGCCCGGACAGCTCTGCAGACGTCGTCACCGGCAGCCCGAGCTGTTCTGCAGCAGTGGCGACCACGCCTTCGTTCGTGAGGTCATCCGGTGCGAACGCTTCCGCCACGGCAACGGCTTCTGCGCCTCTTGCTCGAACCCGCTCCACAGCTTCGCGCGCCACTGCGGGATCGAGTCCGTTCGTGACATCGAGGAACTCGGGCACGGTGGCGAGCGCGCGGCCTTCGCTGAGCTCGATCCGCGGTTCGATCGTCCGCTTGCGCGCCTTGCGGAGGTCGGGCGCTCGCCCCAAGCCGATCATCCCTACCGTGGCGACGTCGCCTTCGAGCAACGCGTTCACGGCCTGCGTCGTCGAGTGCGTCACCAGCTCGACGTTCGCGGCGCCGATCGAGTCGCGCGAGCTGTGCGACGACGTCGACCACACCGGCCGCGACGCCGTCGGCGTGCGCGTGCGTGGTCGGCACGATGGCCTCGGCAACGACCTGCCCTCGATGGATGTCGAAGGCCACGGCCTTGGTGAACGTTCCGCCGACGTCGACGCCGACTCGAACAGTCACCTCGCGGCTGGCGCGACTGCAGGCGACGTGCTGCGGCGAAGCCGAGGCCGGAGCACGAAGGCGTACACGGCGCCGAGCACGTACACCGCTGTGAGGACCGCTTGCGCTGTGATCGTCTCACGGGTCGGCCAATAGCCGAGCGATTGGGACAGGAAGATCGGAGCCCGCGGCCAGTCGGGCCAGCGATGCAACGCGACGACGTCAGCCTCTTGCAGCGAACGCACTGCATTGCCGAGGAACGCGATCGATGTCGCCATGAGCAGCACCACCGCCGCAGACAGGAACGCCTTCATCGGCACCTTGCGTCCGAGGCGGAAGATCAGCCACGACACGGCCGCGAGCGCAAGCACGCCTGCGGCCAATCCCGCCGCCACCCAGGCGCCGAGGCCGGGACCGAACGACAACAGTGCCTGGTAGAACAACGCGGTCTCGAACCCCTCTCGATACACCGCGGTGAACCCGACGAGCACGAGCGCAGCCGTGGATCCGACCGACACCGCGCTCCACACACGCGGCTCGGAGGAACTCCAGCCAACGCTTCTGCTCGAGCCTCGCCACGAGCCAGAACGACACATAGAAGAGCACGACCACCGCGATGAGCGCCGTGATTGCCTCGAGCACCTCACGACCGAACGGGAGCGCAGCCAGAACGGTGCGAAGGACGAAGAACGTCACCACGGTTGCGACGGCCGCGGCGGCCATGCCCATCAGAACGGGCCGCCGATACTGATTGGCTCGCGCCGCCTCGAGGTAGCCGAGGAGCACCGTGACCAAGAGCACGGCCTCGAGTCCTTCGCGGAAGATGATCACGAACGACTGGCCGAACACGACGGCCGGGGCGCTGAAACCCTCGTCAGTGAGTTGCCGCTCGGAGTCGTCGATGAGGCCGCGCAGGTCCACGACGTTCGAGCGGATCTCGTTGACGGACGCGCCGTCCGTGATCAACCCACGGATCTCGGCGAACTTCGTCTCGGCGTCGGCAGTGAGGCTCGGGCTGACGACCCGCAAAGGCACCTCGACGAGCTCGAAGTGGCTGAGGTAGCCGCTCTTCGCCTCGTCGAACGCCTGTTGCGCGTCGCCCTGCTTGATCAGCTCGAGGGTGCGATCGATCGATTGGCGGACGACGTCGAGCTGGCGGACAGCCTCGGCACGTGAGACGTTCGTGGATTGGCGCGGCGAGGCGAACGACGCTGGGGCGAACAGGAACAACCCGATGAGCGCGACCATCGCGCTCGCCACCACGGGCGCGGCGCGGCGCATCAGACCGTCAGCCCGGGTACTTCTCGAGATACGCGGTCACGGCCGTGGCAACGGTGGTTGCGGCCTGTTGGGCCTTGGCGGAGTCGCCGGCGTCGATTGCGTTGCCGAGCTCAGCGAAACTGTCCTCGAAGGTGATGTACGCATCGGAATCGTTGGCTTTCACCGTTCCTTCGACGTGTTCCCACACAGGCTCGATCTGCTCGTGGAGCTCATGCGCCTTCGCCTTGTCGGAGCCCGCCGCTTGGGCAGCCTGCGCGGTGAGGTCTCTGATCTGCGTCAAGCCCGCCGAGACCTCTGCCGCAGAAACCCGGACGTCCTCCGGCGCCTTGCTCTCGTTCTCGCTCGGGCCCGCGCCGGCGGCCGGCGTGACCGTGCTGTCGTCGTCGCTCGAACACGCCCCGGCGGCGAGCGCGAGCGCAATCGTCATGGCCGCCATCGCTCCTGACCGCATCCGACGCATGATCCCGCTCCTCCCGTGATGGTTGGCTGGCTATAGAAAGCATGCCTAACATCAGGTGTCAAGTCGAGTCAGGAAAGGACCGTCGGGGGCCTTGACGAGTGGGCGGGTGTTCGGGCAACCTTACAAGAAGTGCGTGGGCTCCCTACATTTCGGCGATCCGGCCGCCCGGCCGTGGCGGGTATGCGGCGCGTCTGCTTCGTCCGCTTCGAGCTGTCCGGCGAGGACGTCACGGCGACCGCCATCGGCGTCGGCCACCGCATCCCCGCCGAGTGCGCCGTCAGTGTGAGCCAAGGGCTCGAGCTCGCGGAGCACTACCCGGTGGTCGTCCGCCGCTCCACGGCCCGAACCGCGGAGACCGCGGCCTGATGTACGTGTGCCACTGCCGAGCCGTGAGCGACAGCACGATTCGCGTGGAGATCGAACTCGGTGCCCTGGACGCCGACGAGGTCAGCGATCGATGCGGGGCCGGAACGCGTTGTGGCTCGTGCCTCGACGAGATCCGGCGCCTGTGCCAGGACATCCGTCTCGAGGTGCGAAGCGCGCCGTTGCCGCTCGCGAGCTGATCGTCCCGGCTCCACACGACGTCGGCGGATAACTTCGGTCCGTGCAGGGTGATGCGACGATCATCGAACTCCTCAACGAGGTCCTGACCGCAGAGCTGACGGCGATCAACCAGTACTTCGTCGACTCGAAGATGTACGCGAACTGGGGCTACGAACGGCTGGCGAAGCGGTTCTACGACGAGTCGGTCGACGAGATGAAAGATGCCGAGCACCTCATCGAGCGCGTTCTCTACCTCGTGGGCGTGCCGAATCTGCAACGGCTCGGACAGGTCCGGGTCGGCGAGACCGTCGAGGAGAAGCTTCGGCTCGCCCTCGATCTCGAGCGCGAGGCGATCGACCGCTTGAACCGCGGCATCCAGCAATGCGTCGACGCCGCCGACAACGGATCACGGGAACTGCTCGACGACGTGCTCGAGGGTGAAGAAGAGCACGCTGACTGGCTCGAGACCCAACTCGGGCTCATCGCGCAGGTCGGCGAAGCGCAGTACCTTGCGCAACAAATTCACGATTGAGCAAGGTCGCCGCCATTCCCCCGCCGGCTGTCGCGGCGTACTCTTTGTGCACTCAGAGTGCGAGGAGCCCCTGTGACGACCGTTGAACTTCCTCTTCGGGATATCGCCGCGCCGTTGACCGACACCTTGCAAAGGGTCGCCCGGCCGTTGCTGATCGCCGGCGCGGCATCGATCAGCGCCGGCGCCATCCATGCCGGCGCCATCGGCGCCCATGCCGAGCATCCGCAGACCGCGAAGACCTTCGCCGTGGTTGCACTCGTGCAGGTCGGCTGGGGCGTGCTGGCGCTGATTCGCCCGACGCGGCGCATCGCGTCTTCTCGGTGCAGCGTTGAGTGGCGTCCTGTTCATCAGTTGGGTCGCAGCAAAGATGCGCGGCCTGCCGTTCATCGACGGCCTCGGTGACAAGGAGTCGCCCCAGTTCGCCGACACGTTGTGTGCCGCGCTGGCGCTCGTCACCACGATCGCCGCGGCCAAGGTCGCGTTCTCGTTCCGTTCGCTGAAGCCGCTGTCCGGTGCTCGCCACCGGGACCGCCGCCGTGCTCGTGGCGCTGGCTCTTCCGGGCATGGTGGAAGCCGGCAACCATGTCCACAGCCACGGCTCACCGGGGCAGGCGATCGTGGTCGGGGCGAACGGCACGGCGCAGGTGGTGACCGCATCCGCTGCAGTGCCGACACATCCGTACGACCCGAACCTGCCGATCGATCTCGGCGGTGTGCCGGGCGTGACACCCGAGCAGCAGGCGCGAGCCGAGAACCTCGTGGCCATCACGCTGATCCGGCTTCCGCAGTGGGCCGATTCGGCGAAGGCGGAAGCCGCCGGTTTCAAGTCCATCGGTGACGGCGTCACGGGCTTCGAGCACTTGGTCAACTGGAACTACATCAACGACGACCACATCCTCGACCCCGACTATCCCGAGTCGCTCGTGTACAACGTGCGCAGCGGTCATCGTGTCCTCGAGTCGGCGATGTTCATGCTCCCGCCCGGCTCGACCCTCGACAAGGTCCCCGATGTCGGGGGCGCGCTCACCCAGTGGCACATCCACGACAATCTCTGCTTCACCAACGATCCTGTCGCGCCGCACGTCGCGGGGCTGACAAACGGCAGCGGCAACTGCCGGCCGCCGACGGTCAAGCTCGAGCCGGTGCCGATGATCCACGTGTGGCTCACCAAGCAGCCGTGCGGCCCGTTCGCCGCGCTCGAGGGTGTCGGTGCCGGACAGGTCCTCCCCGGCCAGGTCACCAACTGCGACCACGTGCACGGCTCGCCCGGCGGCGGTCTCTGACCTTCGCCCCCTCCCGCTTCTGGCGTGCGTAAGCCACACGGGATGAGGGCAACGCACGCCAGTTGGGCTGGACCTTCGGCGTTCCTTCTGGGCGAGAGGCCCTACCTGCGGCGCAGCAGTCCCCGCACGTACGCGGCTTGGCCGGCGTGCTGGATGTCGTCTTCGGCCACGCTGATGAGGCGGACACCGAGCGTTACCGGCGGATCCCAGCGCTCGTCGACCACGCGATCGAGGGCTGGCTCGTCGAGGCCGGCCAGAAAGATGCGGGTCTGGGACGCCACGGCGTCGCAGTAGGAGGTGAGCGCCTCCGGCCCGTCGGGGCGGACCGTGGCCACGTCGTCGGCCGAGTGGCCATAGCCGGTGTTGCGCGGGTCCGGTTCGAGATGGAAACGACTCGACCGGTCGCCGGTCGTCCACACCTGTGGCGCCTCGCGTACCTCGGAGATGTGGTGGTCCTGCACTCTGATCAGGTGCCAGAGCAACCAGGCGATCGAGTTCGCCTCGGGTGAGGGACGCCACTGCAGGTCTGCGGCGTCGAGTCCGTCGGCGACGCCGTACACGAGCGGCGGGATGCGGTCGTACAACTCGATCAACAGTTCAGGTAGTCGCATCAGTAGTCGATGCCCTTCTTCGCGTGGATGCCGGCCTTGTACGCGTGCTTGACCTCCGCCACCTCCGAGACGGTGTCGGCGACATCGATCAAGGACGCGGCGGCATTGCGCCCGGTACACACGATGTTGACATGCATTGGTCGTCGAACAATGGTCTCGACGACGTCATCCATGTCGACCCAGCCCCAGTTGACGGGGTACGTCACCTCGTCCAGCACGACGAGTTGATGGTCGCCGGTTTCGATCAATGCTTTGGCGCGCGCCACGTGCCGGCGGCCACTGCTTGATCCTGTGTCAGGTCCTCCGAGTCCCAGGTGAAGCCCTCGCCCATGGCCCACCAGTCGACGCCGAGTTGCTTGCAGACCTTCTCTTCACCTGTGCGCCACGAGCCCGACTTGAGGAATTGCACGACCGCGACGTTCCAGCCGCGCGCAACGGCGCGGACGACGACGCCGATCGCGGCGGAGGTCTTTCCCTTGCCCGGGCCGGTGTTGACGAGCACGAGCGACGGCACCCGTTGCAACGTGTCGGGACGGGGATCGTCGGTAGGGATGTCGTCGGCGTCTCGCTCAGGCATCGGTCCTCTCTCGGAGCGGGGTCGGGAGAACGTCGCTGCCACCGCAGCAGGCTCGGACGAACGCAGCGACGAGGCCTGGATCGCCACCCGCGTGGTGGTGCAGGTAGGTCGCCAGCTGGGTCGGCGTCGCAAAGCCATCCGTACGTCGACCGAACCGGCTCGACAGCTCGACGGCGTCGCCAGCGGGCTCGCACACCGAGTAGTGGAACTCGTGGCCGCGCAGGGCCGTGCCTGCCGGCCCGATCGGGCTGTCGACGGTCGTACGGCCGTGCCGGTAGCCCAGGACCACGCGGCTCCCTAGCGTCGCCCGTGACGGGATCGCGCCGACCATCCGACGGCCGTCGAGCTCCGTCGAGAGCCACAGCAATCCGCCGCATTCGGCCCACGTCGGCAGGCCTTGCGCCATGCGCTCCGACGCCTCCGTCATGAGGGGCACGTTGGCGGCAAGCTCCTCGCCGTAGACCTCGGGAAAGCCACCACCGATCATCAGGCCGTCGACGAACGGAGGCAAGCACTGATCACGGAGCGGGTCGAACGGAACGATCTCCGCTCCCGCAGCTTCGAGCGCCTCGACGTTGTCTGTGTACGAGAACGTGAACGCCGACCCTGAGGCGACCGCGATGCGACAGGCGCCGACGAATCCGGGCAACGGGACCGGCGGCGCAGCCATCGTCGGTGCCGTGCGAGCAATCGCCTCGACGAGCTCGAGATCGAAGCCTTCGACGACGGCGTTCGCCAGCTGTCCGAGCGACGTCCTAACCGCCGCGGGATGCTCGGTGACGGGCACGAGGCCGAGATGGCGATCACGCCAGATGAACACCTCGTCGCGACGCAGACAACCGACCACGGGCAGATCGAGTGACTCCATGGCTTCGCGCAGCACCTGCTCGTGCGGGTCGGATGCGACGCGGTTCAACACCACGCCCGCGATCCGCACGCTCGGATCGTGATCGCGGTAGCCGCGTACGAGCGCGGCAACGGACGAGCTCATCGCCGACGCGTCGACCACCAGCAGCACCGGCGCGTCGAGCAATCGTGCCACGTCGGCCGTGGACGAAGGCTCGCCGTCGACGGCGCCGTCGAAGAGGCCCATCACGCCTTCGACGACGAGGAGGTCCGCACCGTTCGCGGCGCGTGACGCGAGCGGGACGATTGCGTCGGTTCCGCACAGCCAAGGGTCGAGGTTGCGCGCCGGCCGTCCGCACGCGACGGCGTGGTAGCCCGGATCGATGAAGTCGGGACCGACCTTGGCCGCCGCGACGCGGTGCCGCGGGCTGCAAGCGCGGCGAGCAGCCCCGTTGCGACCGTCGTCTTCCCGACGCCCGATGAAACTCCGGCAACGACGATGCGGGCGCCCAGCATCAGTGCACGTGGGCGGAGCCGTGGCCACGGTGGTCGACCGCGAGATGTGAGTGGCCGACGCCTCGTGGTTGGCCGGCGCGGTCTTCACGACCCGGCCACGGAGCGCGGTAGCTGCACGTGTCGCAGTTCGTCCGATGCGCGCCGTGCAGCGCCTCCCGCCACCGTTGCTCGATCACGACTACGAGGTCTCGTTCGGGCCCGAAGTAGCCGGCGTCGACGACGTCCACGCCCGTACGTTCGACGAACTCGTGCACCTCGCGTCGCGCTCGCTCGACGAGCTTTCCGGTCGCGAGGAACCAGAAGAACAGCGCGATCCGCCGGTGACCGAGCCGCGCCATCCGCTCGAGTGCCTCCGGCACCGAGGGCCAGGTGACGCCGGTGAAGCCGACATGGACATCGGGCGCGCCCGCCCACTCCGCCAGCAAGCGGGCGGCGCGGCAGGCCTCGGCGTTGGCATCGGGTTCAGAGGTCCCGCGCGCCACGAGCAGCAAGGGGGAACCGGCCACACCGGCCGCCTGCAGGTTGCGATGCGCGATCGCGAGGAGCTCGGGCACGACTCCGAGCGGGGAGCCGAACACCAACTCCACCGATGGATGGCGGGCGCGCCCTTCGAGCACGATCGCGGGCACGTCGCTCTTGCCGTGTCCGGCCGCGAGCAGCATCAGCGGCTGCACGATGATCCGCGCGCAGCCACGCTCCACGAGCCGATCGAGCGCCGACCCGGCCGGCGGATCGGCCAGCTCGAGAAAGCCGAGATCGACGTGCAGGTCCGGACGAGCCGACGCAACGGCCGCCCCGAGCGCGAGCGCTTCGTCGACACCCGCCGGACTGTTCGAGCCGTGGGCGACGAGCAACAGCCCGTCAATACACCCATTGGTCAACATGGGCCTCCTTCGCGAAGGCGGGACAGGGCGTTGAGCACGGCGGCGGCGACGGCGCTGCCGCCGCGCTCACCGACGTTGGTGATCGAGATGGACGCCAGCGGTCCGGCCCAGAGGGCGGCCTTCGTATCTGCGGCGCCGACAAAGCCGACGGGGAGTCCGATCACGGCGGCCGGAACGATGTCACCTCGTTGATGCAAGGCCAGAAGTTCGGCGAGCGCCGTCGGCGCATTGCCGACGACCCACATGGCGCCGACAGGATGACGCTCCGCCGCGAGAGCGACCGCGGCTGCACTGCGGGTTGAGCCGCGCGGAGCGGTTGCGATCTCGTCGAGCAGACACGTGGTGTCGAGACCGCGTGCGCCCGCTGCGAGCATCACCGAATCGACGACGATCGGCGCGCCGCCGTCAAGCGCGTCGAGTGCCGCAGGCAGAGCGCGAGCGCCGATTCGCGTGGACGTCGCGAAGCTCTCGTCTGCCGTCGCGTGGACCATGCGCGCGACGACCTCACATTGTCCCGGGGGCCACATCGAGAAGTCGACTCGTCCGTACATGATCCGGTAGCTCTCGACTTCGATCGGGTGCCGCTCGATCGAGGTCACAGCGCGTAGCCCCGCGGCGTGACGATCCGTCCGTTCGTCACGAAACTCGACGACGTCCCGACGACAACGATCGACAGCATGCCGATCGCACCACAGTCGAGCGCTTCCAGCGTGGTGACGAGCACGTGCTCGTCGGGCCCGGCGGCGTCCGTCACGACGCCCACGGAAGTGGACGGAGACCTCGACTCCAGAAGGATCGAGCGCGCCCTTTCCAGCTGCCACGTACGTCGAGTCGATCTCGGGTTGTACAAGGCCACGGCGAGATCGGTGGCAGCGATGGCGCGCAGCCGTTGCTCGATGAGGGACCACGGTGTCAGAAGATCCGACAGACTGAGGAAGGCGTGGTCGTGCGCGAGCGGCGCTCCCAGCAACGCGGCGGCGGCCGACGCGGCTGTGATGCCGGGTACCACGTCGATCGGCGGCGACCCGCTGGCCGCCGCGAGCTCGTGGACCAGTCCCGCCATCGCGAACACGCCCGGATCGCCCGAGCACACCGAGCGCGACGCGGGCCCCGGCCGCGGCACGGCTCAGCGCGTCGCGGCACCGATCGGCCTCGGCACCGATGGGATACCGGACCACGTGCTGCGTTGCCCGCAGCAGATCAGCACACTGGTCGACGTATCGCTCGTAACCGATCACGACGTCGGCATGGCGGATCGCGGCGACCGCGGCAGTGGTGCGATGACGGGAATGTCCCGGTCCGAGCCCGACCACCTGTATCGAGCCCTCGGGTTGCGCTCGCCGGGCGATCGCGATGGTGACGGTCGCAGCCTTGCGCTTGGTGACGACAAGCTCCCCGCCGGTTCCTGCGGCGGCGAGCGCAGCAGCTTCAGCGACGCTCGGCGTGCCGACCTCGGCTTCCACGACCGCACTGGGGTTGGGCACGTCGACGCTGGCCAAGATCGAAGCGTCGAAGGCGCGTACTGGCAGGCCGAGCGCGGTGACAGCGGCGTCAGCCGCTCGACGGTCGATGGTCGCGACGCAGGCAAGCGCATGCATCGCCAAGCCGCTGTCCGCAAGCGCCTCGTCGAGCAGCGCCGATGCCGCGATCCGCGATGCGTCCGTCGACGCGCCGACCCCGACGACGAGCGACGGCGGATGCAGGACCACCAGATCGCGATCAGGGGCGACCGCTTCGTCGGTCACGAGCACACGAGCGGGACCATCGCCCCCCGCGAACGGCACCGGCCATTCGAGTGTGCGCTCCACCAGCGGCGGCTTCCCGTCGAGCCATACGCGCGTCACGCCCGAGATGTCGCCTCTGGCGACGAATCCAGGCAACTCGTCGAGTGCCGGCACCTCCATCGCGTCGGTCGCCGTCGTCACGATGGCATCGGCGCCGATGAGTGCTGCCACGTCACGTGCGAGATCGTTGGCGCGCTTGGCATGGCCGCCGCACAGCGCGATCGCGAAGCGCCCGGCTTCGTCGACAGACACCACCGCAGGGTCGTGCTTCTTGTCGCGGAGGAGCGGGCCGACGACCCTGACGGCGATCCCGGTGGCGCAGAACAACACGAGCCCATCGGCGCGTGACCAGTTCTCGCGCACGGTCCTCGCGAGGTCGCCGTGCGCATGCTCGTACGGCAGTCGATTGGCACGCTCCGCTCCTGCGTACGTGATCGAAACCGCCAGCACGCGATCGGACGTCATCCCGTCCCCCACACGATGAACACGGGGTTCTCAGCCTGCAACCGCAGTTGTCGATCCGCACCGATCCGCCTGCCGCGGTTGACTTGCAACTGCACGAGCGCCCCCAACCGTTCGACCGCTGCCGTCGCGGCCCCGAGCGTCGCGTACGTCGCCACGGCAACCCCACCGGGACGCAGCCGCTCGAGTGCGGCGTCGAGTACGGCGATGCCGCCTCCGCCGAGGAAGAGCCGATCGGGATCTGGCAGATCGCCGAATGCTTCTGGTGCGACTTCGTTGACCACGACGACCGCAGTGCCGATCGCGTTGGCGTCGATCTGCGCCGCGGCATCGCGGTCGCGCTCGATCGCGAACACCCGCAGGCTCGGAACGAGTCGGGCCGCCTCGATCCCCACACTCCCACTGCCGGCGCCAACATCCCAGACCACGCCGTGCGGCGGCAGCTCGAGCTTGCCGAGTACCACGGCGCGCACCTCGGCCTTCGTGACGAGGCCGGCGCGATGGGCGAACAGTGACTCGTCCCTGCCCCAACCAGTCGCCGCGGTTGCCGCGACGCCTTGCCCGGGAGTGACGAACACGACAACCGACAACGGATCGAAGCGGCCGGCGGCCAGCCCAGCGAGATCTGTCTGTGTCACCGATTCGCCCGCTTCACAGAGCCGGCTGCATACCCACACGTCTCGTGGTGCGCAGCCCGCACCGAGCACGGCGCGGCCGAGGGCTTCAGCCGGCGAATCACGTGAGACGAGCACGGCGACCTTGTGATGACGCACGACGGACTCGGCGGCCTGTTCGACCGGACGGCCGTGGCACGTCGCGATGACCGCATCGTCCCACGGAAGCCCGACGCGCGCGAAACGCGAGCGTGATCGACGAAGGCGCGGGGTGCACGGCGATCCGCTGTCGACCCAGTCGTGCGGCCAGCGCGCGCACGATGCCGAAGAAACCTGGATCGCCCGACGCGAGCACGCACACGTGCGCTCCTTCAGCAGAGCGCTCGTCGCAGAGCTCGGCGAGTTCGTCGATGCGGCCCCACAGCTCGACCGGCGTCCCGGGCAGTGCCGCAGTTGCAAGGTCGTCGTGCTGCCGCGCCGAGCCAACCAGCAGGTCGGCGTCGCGTAGCGCTTTTTCGGCAGCAGCGCCGTACCACGCGCCGCCGTGCAGTCCGACGACGGACACAGGTGTCGCCGTCATGTCGCCGTCATGTCGCCGTCATGTCCTGCGCCGCCGGCCCGGGCGTCCCGTCGTGGATCCGTTGCGGCTCGGCAAGCGGAACGACGTGCCGTGCGCCGGCGAGTAGAGGTGACTGCGGGCCGGAACCGGTGCGTCACGAAGCGCTTCTCCCACCAGCACGAGAACGGTTCGGTCCGAGCCCGTCGAACGGATCGACGAGGCGAGCTCGCCGACAGTCGTCCGCACGATCGTCTCGTCCGGCCATGTCACCCGCACGACCACGGCGGCCGGTGTCTCGGGTGGGTAACTGGTCAGGAGCTCGGACTGGAGCTCGTCGGGGCGGGCGCCCGACAGGAACACCGCCATCGAGACCTGCGCGGCCGCGAACGCGGCAACGCCCTCACCCGGCCGCATCGAAGCCTGCGTACGGCCGGCGAGGCGGGTGAGCACGACGGACTGTGAAAGCTTCGGGACGGTCAGCTCGCGCTGCAGCGCCGCCGCCGCCGCCGACATCGACATCACGCCGGGAACCACTTCGAACGACCTGTCGTTGGCCCGACACCAGTCGAGCTGCTCGGCGATCGCGCCATAGACGCTCGGATCGCCGGAATGAAGGCGCACGATCGCGGCGGCGTCATCCACGGCGGCATACACGTCGATCACGTCTTCGAGGGTCATTGCTGCCGAGTCGTGCAGCACGACACCGGCGCCGCAGTGGTCGAGGACTGCCTCCGGCACGAGTGAGGACGCCCACACGACGATCTCCGCGTTCCGCAAGCGATCTGCGCCTCGGAGGGTGAGCAGGTCGGGCGCGCCGGGGCCGGCACCGACGAACGAGATCACCGATGCGACTGCGCTGGAACGATCAGCGCGGACAGATAGCTGGCCGGTCGGTCGGCGACGTCGGCGACCGGCGCGATCCGCTCGCCGGGCAGGCCGAGCAACTCACCGAGCACAGAGCCTTGCAGACGTCCGGCGTCGCGCAGCCGGCGTGCGACCGCTTCGACGTGACGGCCGCCCTTGTAGATGACGACAGCGCGCGAATCGTCCTGTAACGCGGTGGCGATGGAGCCGCCCTTCGCGCTGGCCGCTTGGTCGCTGGCTGGCAGAACGAGGAACGACTGTTGGTCGTCCGCGAGCACGGTGCCGGAGCGCGCGGCGAGCTCTTGGAATGCCATCACGCCCGGCACGGTGACCACCATCGACTCCGGCCGGATGGACGCGAGCTCGCGCGGCGATGGACGCGAACGTGGAGTAGAGGTTCGGGTCGCCGAGCGTGATGAACGCGACCTCTTCCCCATCGTCGAGCAGTGACGCGACGCGCGCCGCCGCATCGTGGACCGACGCACCGCGCGCTCTGCGATTCCGGAGTCATCGCGAAGACCACCCGCTCGACGACGACGTCCGGAGCGGCATCGCGGACAATCGCCTCGGCACGGCCCATCGCGCCGACGTCGGTACACGGCGCGACGACACGTGTCGCCCGATGCAGGGCGCGCAGTGCCCGCACGGTGAGCAGATCTGCTGCGCCGGGGCCGACTCCGACGCCGACGAGCCGGCCGGGAACGGCATGTTCGGGCGGCTCGGCGGCGGCCGGGGCACCCTCGGCCACGACGTGCTCGACGGCCGTCCGCACCAGGTCCGCTTCCGACCGCCGAGTGCGGCCCGCGAGAGCGCTGAGCTGGGCTTTCAGCTGGTCGGGCAGGTACACGGAGGTCTTCCGCACGCACGTAGGGTAATACGTAGGGCATGGGTCGGGCCGAGGGACGACGTGTGCTCGTTGTCGGGATCGGCCCGGGTGATCCCGAGCACCTCACGGTGGGCGCCGTGCGGGCCTTGAACGAGACGGACGCGGTCTTCATCGTCGACAAGGGGACGGCTGGCGCGGACCTGCGTGACACCCGGCGACAACTGTGCGAGCGCGTGATCGACCCTGCGTGCTCCTATCGCATCGTCGAGGTCTCGCTCGACGCTGTCCGCGACCGGGGCGACGGGCCGTATGACGACGCCATCGCGGGATGGCGACGCGAACGCGTTGTCGCCTATGAGCGCTTGGTGGCCGGACTCGGCCCGAACGAGACCGGCGCGTTCCTCGTGTGGGGGGATCCGACGCTGTACGACGGCACGCTCGCGATCCTCGACGAGGTGCGCGGCAACGGGCACCTGCAGTTCGTGGTCGACGTGATCCCCGGCATCAGCAGCGTCTCTGCGCTCGCGGCGCGACACCGCGTTGCCCTCAACCGCTCCGGCGAGGCGATCCTCATCACGACTGGACGGCGGCTCGCTCGCGACGGCGTGCCGGAGACCATCGACAATGTCGTGGTGATGCTCGACGCCGACGACGCCTGGCGTGCGTTCGACGACGAATACGACGTGTGGTGGTCGGCGTTCACCGGCATGAGCGGCGAACGGTTGGCTGCAGGCCGGCTCGGCGAACAGCGCCAATTCATCGATCAGGAGCGGACTCGTGCTCGCGTCGAACGAGGATGGCTGTTCGACACGTTCCTGTTTCGCCGCCGCCGATGAAGGTCTTGTTGCTCGCTGGTACGACCGAGGCTCGTGAGCTCGCGGAGCTCGCCCGCTGTGCCACCGACATCGAGTTCATCGCATCCTTCGCAGGGCACACTCCCGAACAGCGCGCTCTGCCGTGCCCCGTGCGGGTCGGTGGCTTCGGTGGCATCGACGGTTTGGTGGCGTTCATGCGGAAGCACGCCATCGACGCGATCGTCGACGCGACCCATCCCTTCTCGAAGGACATGCCGCGCCACGCGCTTGGAGCCGCACACGCAGTTGGCACACCGCACGCGCGTCTCGTTCGCCCACCGTGGACGCCGACGGACCAAGACCGCTGGATCGACGCCGGTGACGTCGCCGACGCCGCCCGTGTCGTCGCGCGCCTCGGCCTGTCTCCCGTCATGCTGACCATCGGCCGGCTCGACCTCGCTTCGTTCGCGGGGTTGGAGCCCGTCGCCTTCGTGGTCCGCACAGTGGAGAGCCCCGACCCGCTTCCCTTCCGGCCCGCGGCAGTCGTGCAGGCCCGCGGGCCCTTCGGTGTCGAAGAGGAGGCCGCCGTGATGTCTGCGCACGGCATCGAGCTCCTCGTGACGAAGAACGCAGGCGGGGACGACGCCAAGCTCGTCGCGGCCCGCACCGCGCGTCTTCCGGTCGTGATGGTGCACCGTCAGCAGATCGTCGCCGAGCGTCGCTTCACGAACGCGAATGACACGCTCGCCTGGCTCGCGTCGGTCCGGCCGTGACGATTCGCCGCCCCCTGATGGTGCTCGGATGCACGTCGACTGCGGGCAAGAGCTTGCTGGTGACTGCGCTCGCACGGTGGTTCTCGCGACATGGCGTCGACGTCGTTCCGTTCAAGGCGCAGAACATGTCGAACAACGCGAGGGTCGTCGACGGTGGCGAGATCGGTGTCGCGCAGTGGCTCCAAGCGCGTGCCGCTCGAATCGAACCATCTGTCGACATGAACCCCGTGCTCTTGAAGCCCGAGGCGGACACACGGAGCCAGGTCGTGGTCGCCGGCGTGGCTCGGCGCGACCTCACCGAACTGCCGTGGCGAGACCGCGCTCCCCACTTGTGGCCGGCGATGGCCGCGGCTTACGACCGCGTCGCCCGGGAACACGAACTGGTGCTCCTCGAAGGAGCGGGAAGCCCCGCGGAGATCAACCTCGTCGATCTCGTGAACAACCGCATGCTGCAGCACGCCGATGCGTCCGCCATACTCGTCGCGGACATCGATCGCGGGGCGCGTTCGCGCATGTCTACGGCACTTGGGCGCTCGTGCCGCCCGAGACCCGCGGTCGGCTGGCGGCTTTCGTGCTCAACAAGTTCCGAGGCGACGCGTCGCTGCTCGAACCAGGGCCTACTTCGATCACCGCACGCACCGGCATGGCCATGGCCGGTGTGCTCCCGATGTTGCCCCACGAATTACCGGACGAGGAAGGGGCGAGCATTCGCGGCGACCCGCCGGCTGGCGCTCCGTCGGTCGCGGTCGTCCGCTACCCGTACGCGTCGAATCTCGACGAGCTACGGCTCCTACCGCACGCGGCCCGTGTGCGATGGGCGACACGTCCTCACGACATCGACGGCGTCGACTTGGTCGTGCTCCCGGGTTCGAAGCACGTCGCTGCGGACGCTGCGTGGTTGCGAAGCCAGCACCTCGACGCCCGGCTCCACGCCTTTGCCGCCTCGGGCGGCCGCGTGCTCGGCGTGTGCGGTGGCGCGATGGTTCTCGGAACGGACGTCCGCGACCCGTCCGAGGTCGAGGGCGCGACCACCGGGGTCGGGCTGCTCCCGCTGCGGACAGAGATGTCGCCGTCGAAGACGACACGTCGCGTGCACGTCGACCTCCCTCAACTCGACGAACCATGGACCGCGTTGGCCGGGCTTCGTGCGCACGGCTACGAGATCCGCAACGGCGTCGTGCATGCCGACGGTTGCGAGGTCGCGCCGCTCGTATGGCGACGCGGCTCCGTGCTCGCGACGACGGTGCACGGGCTCCTCGAGGACCCTGACGTCATCCACGCAGTGTGCGGCACGCGGGTGCGCGACCCGCTCGAGGAGACGTTCGACCACCTCGCCGACGCCGTCGACGCCCACCTCGACACCGAGCTGCTCACCGCCCTCACCCGCCGGTCTTGACCGGATCTCCGGGGAGAAACGGGCGCCAGAGCACCCGTTTCCACCCAACATTCGGCTAATGGTCGGCATAGGTTCCGATCACACTGGCGAGTCGATCGGGTTGCAGGTCGTCGGCGCGCGTGCACGCTGCTCCCATCGCCTCGGCCAGGCGCCGGGCGAGCCCGAGGGGCCGAAGCCCGGATTCGCAATCGAGCACCATCGCCCGCACGCCCGCACGCCGCACGCGAGCAGCGGCCTCGAGCGCTCGGTCGAATGCGTCCGGTGCGCCGGTGGCGCGGCCGTCCGTGAGCACGGCCAACAGCACGTCATCCCCCGGTGGGACGGCAACGGCGATCCGCAATGCGGCGAGCAAGCCTTCAGCCAGCGGGGTCTCGCCCCCCGTCGTGAGTTGGTCGAGCCGGTTGCGCGCCACCTCGGTGCTCGATGTCGGTGAGACGAGCACCTCTGCATCCGCACCGCGGAAACCCACGAGCGCGACCCGATCGCGCCGCTGGTATGCGTCGCCGAGAAGTCCGAGCACCGTTCCCGACGCTGCATTCGCTCGCTCGGGCGCTCCCATGGAGCCGCTGAGGTCGACACAAACGACGACCGTCCGGGTGCGCGGACTCGTTCGAACAGTCGAGCGAAGGTCATCGATCGTCAGTTCGGCGTCGGGATCACCCGCCCGGCGCGACGCGACGGCTTTCGCGGTCGGAAGCACCGAGATGACGTCGCCCGGCTTCGCGGGGGCGTCACCGACCGCTCGTCCGCGCGAGGACGAGCCGGTCGCAGGAGCGGGCGTCGGCGGCTGCCGCGGCGTGCCCGTTGCGAACGGCCGGTCCGGCGCGGCAGCTGCGGCACCCGCAGCGCCGTCGTCGTCGGTGGTGCCGTCCGTGTCGGTCGTCGTCTCCAGCGCGCGCTCGAGTTCGTCCGACGCAAGCACCGGTGGATCGAAGGGGCCTCTCCGACTCCGATGCGCGAGCACGAGGGGAGCGACGCGCCGGACGTCCTCGACTTCGGTCTTGTCCCTCCCATCGAGGGCGGCGTACGCAGACGCCGCCCGGCACAGCACGAGATCGGCTCGCAAGCCCTCGGCCCCGACCTGCAACGCAAGCCGGGACGCGGCCTCGAGCACGTCGTCGGTGAGGTCGGCGCCGGCCGTAGGCAATGCGGCGAAAGTCGAGACGACGTCAACCGGAACGCGGCCGGTCTGATCGAATTCGAGCCGGCGGCGGACCGACTCGACGCGATCTTCCACGGCCGCCGGCGCGCGAACTTCGACACACAACCCGAAGCGATCGAGCAACTGTGGTCGCAGCTCGCCCTCTTCGGGATTCATCGATCCGACGAGCACGAACCGGCACGGATGACGGTGCGACACACCATCACGCTCGACGATGTTCACACCCGATACAGCGACATCGAGCAACACGTCCACGAGATGGTCGGCGAGCAGATTGATCTCGTCGACGTACAGCACACCGCCGTGCGCACCGGCGAGCAGGCCGGGATGGAACCGCAACTCGCCCCCGACGAGTGCGGCGCGTGTGTCGAGTGAGCCGACGACACGATCCTCGGTGGCGCCGAGCGGCAACTCGACGAACGGAACGTCACCGAGGAGCGCGGCAAAACCGCGCACCAGCGTCGTCTTGGCCGATCCCTTCTCGCCCCGCAGCAACACGCCGCCGACGCGGCGATCGACAGCCGCGATTCGCAAGGCGAGCTTTGCGTCGTCCTGACCGACGACGGCGTCGAACGGGAAGACGTTCATCTCGCCTCCTCGTAACCCTCGGCTTCCAGCACGGCCTCGATCAGGGTTGTACGGGCTGCATCGGACGCGTCCCACATCCGCCGCTGATCGGCTTCGAGCAACCGTTCCGCGATGGCGCGAAGCGCCCAGGGGTTCGACTCACCGAAGAACTTGCGCATCTCCGGGTCCGCAACGTACTGCGAGCGTCACGCGCTCGTACATCCAGTCCTCGACGACCTCGGCAGTGGCGTCGTAGCCGAACAGGTAGTCGACGGTCGCCGCGAGCTCGAACGCGCCCTTGTAGCCGTGGCGGCGCATCGCACTGATCCATTTCGGGTTCAGCACTCTGCTGCGAACGACGCGCGCCGCCTCCTCGCGCAGCGACCTCACGCGCGGGTTCGCCGGATCCGCCGTGTCGCCGAACCACGCCTTCGGAGCGGATCCCGTCAGCGCCCGCACCGCCGCGACCATGCCGCCGTGATCCTGGAGGTAGTCGTCCGAGTCGAAGATGTCGTGCTCGCGGTTGTCCTGGTTCTTGACCGCGATCTCGATGGCCGCGAAGCGCCGGCGCATGGCGTCGCTGTCGGCGTCTCCGTGACGCGCTCGGCCGTATGCGAACCCGGACCACGCGAGATACACGTCTGCCAGGTCCGCCTGCGTGCGCCACGAGCCGCGCTCGATGATCGGGAGCACGCCCGAGCCGTAACCCCCCGGCGGCGGGCCCCACAATCTCGCGTCGTGGCTGCCGGCGGCATGGATCGGATTGTCGACCGCTGGTTCGTCGAGCCCGGCGACGAGATTGACAGCGTCGTCGAGCAGCGCGATGGCGTGAGGAAACGCGTCTCGGAAGAAGCCACTGATGCGCAGCGTCACGTCGACGCGCGGACGGCCCAGCTCTGCAAGGGCGATCACCTCGAGACCCGTGACCCGCTGACTCTCCTCGTTCCAAGTCGGGCGAACGCCGAGCAGCGCGAGTGCTTCCGCGATGTCGTCGCCCATCGTCCGCATGGCGGCGGTTCCCCACAAGACGAGCCCGACCGTGGTTGGATACGCGCCGGACTCCGCTCGATGGCGCGCGACGACGTCGCGGGCCAGTGCGACCCCGACGTCCCACGCAAGCCGCGAGGGGACGGCCTTCGGATCGACTGAGTAGAAGTTGCGACCTGTCGGCAACACGTGCGCACCGCCACGGCTCGGCGCGCCGCTCGGACCGGGAGGAACGTGGTGCCCGGCGAGACCGGCGAGCAGATTGCCGATCTCTTGCGGAGTTCTGCGCAGCGCGGGCACGAGTCGGGTGCCCGTCCATCGCAACGTCGGATCCTCCGTCGTGCCCGGGTCCCAGCCGCGCTCCGCGAGTGCGACCACACGCGCGCGCGGCACTCCCTTTCAACATCGTCGATGTCGTGCCGCGACCCGCCTTCGAGGGCGACGCCGAGATCTGACGCGACGGTCGCACGCAGCGACGGGATCGCGCCTTGCGACAACCTGGTGACTGCGAGCACGGTGTCGATGAGTGTGTTCCCTTCCGGCACCTGACCGAGGATGTGGAGCCCGCCTCGGATCTGGGCATCCTTGAGCGCGCACAGGTAGCCGTCGACGTGGAGCACGACATTGTCGAACACCTCTTCATGCGGCTGCGCGTCGCCGAGCTCGAGGTCGCGGTGGATCTCCGCATCGACCAGCAGCCGCCAGACCTGGTCGCGCAACGCCGGCGCCTTCGGCGGATCCATCACCGACACGGAGGCGTACGCGTCGAGTAGTTGCTCGAGTCGCGCCAGATCGTCGTAGGTGTCGGCCCGGGTGAGAGGCGGCGGCAGATGGTCGATGACAACGGCGTGCGAGCGCCGCTTCGCCTGTGTGCCCTCGCCTGGATCGTTGACGACGAACGGGTAGAAGAGTGGAACGTCCGCCAGCGCAACGTCGGGATAACAGCCGTCCGACAGTGCAAGCGCTTTGCCCGGTAGCCACTCGAGCGTGCCGTGCTTGCCGAGATGCACGATCGCGTCCGCGCCCCACCCTCCTTCGGCGACAGGCGTCCCGAGCCACCGATAGAACGCGAGGTAGTGGTGCGGCGGGGGCATGTCCGGCGCGTGGTAGGTGGCAATCGGATCGGCACCGAAGCCGCGCGGCGGTTGGATCGTGACGAGCACGTTGCCGAGGCCCTTGCCGGGGAAGTGCAGCGCGCCTCCGTCGACATAGATGTCGCCCGGCGCGAGTCCCCACATGGCTTCGACGCCCGCACGCGCACTGTCGGGCAGCGTCGCGAACCAACGGATATACGCGTCGACGGTCAGCGAGCCGGCGGCGCGCGCCACTTCGGTCGCGCTCAGCTGCGCGTGCTCGTAGGTGAATCCGGCAGCGAGGTCTTCCATGAGCGCGTCGCCGTCTCTCGGGACGTGTGAGATGCGGTAGCCGGCAATCCGCATCGCGTCGAGAAGCTCGATCACAGAAGCTGGGGTGTCGAGACCGACCGCATTGCCGAGCCGCGCCCGGTTGGTGGGATAGGCGGACAACACGATCGCCACGCGCCGCTCGGCGACGGACATTCGCCGCGAGACGCGCCGTTCGTATTGCGAGCGCGGCGAGCCGGCGCGTGCGCTCGGGATCGGCGCGGCGTGGCAACGATCTCCTGGCTGCGACCATCCGCGTCGACCATCTCCTTGAAGGCGAACGACGGACCGATCACCCGTCCGTCGAACTCCGGGATCGCCACGCCAGCGGCGACGTCGAGCGGAGAGAGGCCGGCATCGTCTGCGCGCCACTCGGCTCGAGAGCGGCTGACCGCCGGCGCCTGGATGACCGGAACGCCGACGTCCTCGAACCCTGGGACGTCCCACCCGTCGCCGTCCGCTGCGGCCGCGCCCGACGCCAGCGTCGACGTGATGATCGCGTCGACGCCATGTGCCCGGCACAGATCCAGCGCCGGTACTGCGCCGTCGGCGTTGCGACGCAGCGAATACGTCCAGATCGCAAGCACGTCGGCGCCGGCGGCGTCGAGCGCGTCGCACAAGGCCTCGACGTATGTCGTGTTCCCGGCCACGACGTGGGCCCGGTAGAAGATGACCGCAACCAGCGGACGGCTGACGTCGCGCACCGCTCCGTCCCGGCCGAGACCCGCTCCGGGCCAGATCGCGACGTCCGGAACCGCCGCAGGCGGCTCGAACGCCGCGCCGCTCAACAGCAGCGTGTCGGACAGGAAGCGCAGGAGATTGGCGATGTTCCGGGGACCGCCAGCCGCGAGGTACGTATGCGCCTGCGCCGCGACGCCAGTCGGCACGGACGAGGCTGCAACCAGGTCCGGATCCGGAGTTGCTTCGCCGCCCGCCGCGACGAGCGGGATGGCGCCCGCCGCGCATGCTCGGCGGAGGGCGCCGAAGCCCTCGGACCACGCTTCCACGCCGCCGAGCAAGCGGACCGCGACGAGGCTCACGCCGTCGAGCGACGGGATGTCATCGATGCGGTCCGGATGGAACCAATGGACAGGCCCGATGTCGCCTTGGACATCTTCGACCACCGAACGGAGCGCGAGCAGTTCGGTGTCGGCGTTCGAGCCGAACAGGATCACGGCAACGCGTCCTCGCGCTCCATCGCGGCGTACCGCGCGGCACGCTCCGATGCGGTCCACAGCGAACAGTCCTCGCACTTGAACCCGGCCTCGGTCTGGTACCAGAGGCAGCACGCGTTTCGCTCCCAGACCCACCGGGTGCCTGTGCCGACGCCGACCACCCGGCCTGACCGAGCGAGCTCCGGACGGGCCGCCGCGAAGAACGCCTCGGCGCGGGCGCGTATCTCCGCGCGGCGATCAGGGAGCGGATCGACGAAGGCACCGAACGACGACGCGCATGACGCTCCGACGTTGCCCCACAGCAGCGCTTCGCCGACGCGGCAGGCACGATGCGCGGTGTCGACGAGAAGCGCGAGATGCGCGTCGATCAGGTGGTGATGCAGGTCTTCGTCGACGACGCGTGGCTGGTCGACCCGGACCGCGTTCGGTCGGTCGCGGCCCAACGCGATCGCCGTTGAAGCCGGCGACACGTCGAGCACCGAGTCGCCGATCAACCAACCGCCGACGGCCAGCGACGCGACACGGAAGGAGTAGCCCTGCAGGAACAACGACATCGCGACGTCGTCACGGTCGGTCCCTCGGCCGGCCGCGGTGGTTCGCACGAGGGCGAGGAGCGTCTCGGGCTCGGTGAGCAGCGGACGACACGGCAGCCACTGCCGCTCATCGTCGGCTGCGCCCGTGGAGATGCGGAGGTAGTCGACCGTCGCCGTGACCTGCGCGAGCAGCTCGCAGGCGTCCATGCCATCTCCATCCTCGTGGTCGTCTCGATGCTCGGCGGTGTCCTGGCTCCCAGATCGTTGGTCCCCTCCGCCTTCCAGCCGGGCCGGCCGTGGCGTCGTGGAGGTTCACTCCCTGGTGACAGTTGCGGGACAGCCCCGGACTCACACCGGCGTTCCCGACGAGCGAAGCGCACCTTAGTAGGCGACTCGCAAGGGTCTCGTGGGTCACTGGACACCGGTTGAACCCACTGGTAGAACCACGCAGTCCAACGCGACGCATGCCGGAAGTCGGTGAGATGCCGACACGGTCGCGCCACTGTGATGAGCACCGCTCGAGTCAGACCCGGCAGGCGTCACGAACGCTCGGAGGGACGCACGATCCCGAAGGAGTAGCCACAGCAGATGGCCGCAACTGCGATTCCCCGGACCCTTCCCCAGCCCGTACGCATACCCGTTCGCGAGTTGGTCCCGTGGGCGGTCTTCGCCGGCGTGTTCCTGCTGTTCGTCTTGTACGTGGTCGGAGCCGAGCAAGGCGCGATGTCACTCGTCGGCGGGAGCTACATCCACGAGCTCGTCCACGACTCGCGTCACCTCCTGGGCTTCCCCTGCCACTGAGCACCGAGGGCCAGCTGCTCGTCCGCAGCCTGTTGCTGCGGGGCATGCTCGTGGGTCTCGCCGCGGGGCTCCTGGCGTTCGGCGTCGCCCGCGTCCTCGGTGAGCCGCAGGTCAACAAGGCGATCGCGTTCGAGGACTACGTCGAATACAACGTGCATCACGAGGCGCCCGAGGACGCGCCGGTCAGCCGTGCTGTGCAGGATTCGGGCGGTTTGGGTGCCGGCGCGATCCTCTACGGCGTCGCGTTCGGTGGGCTCTTCGCTCTCGTGTTCGCTGCGGCGTACGGTCGGCTCGGCACGATGACCGCTCGTGGCACCGCAGCCGTGCTCGGACTCTTGGGCTTCCTCGGCGTGTACGTGGTGCCCGTGCTCAAGTACCCGGCGAACCCGCCAGCGATCGGCAACCCCGACACGATCGGGCGAAGGACCACGCTCTTCCTGGTGATGCTGCTGCTGTCGATCGCCGCCCTGGTCGTCGCCGTCGTGGTGCGACGGCGGCTCGCGTACCGGTTCGGCGAATGGAACGCGACGCTCATCGCCGGAGGCGGTTACCTGGCCGCGATGGTGCTGTGCTTCGTACTGCTTCCGGGCGTCAACGAGGTGCCGCAACAAGTTGTCACGGGCGTCGTCCCAGCGGTCACTGACGCGCAGACGACGTTCCCGCCCGTCGTGTTGTGGCGCTTCCGCGTCGCGTCGTTCGCCACTCAGGCAGTGCTGTGGGCAACCATCGCGATCGGATTCGGGGCACTCGCACACCACCTCTTCGCGTACGAACAACGACCGGACGTGCTCGCCCGCAACTGACTACCGCTCGGTCGACTACAGACTGGTTCCGTGCTGGTCATGCTGGCGGGACTGCCCGGCGTCGGAAAGTCTGCGTTCGCCGACGGACTTGGTCGGCGACTCCGCGCACCGGTGATCTCTGCCGATCCAATTGAGGCGGCGATCATACGGTCCGGGATCCCGCAGTCCTTCGAGACAGGGCTCGCCGCCTACAAGGTTGGGGCGCTCGTGGCGGAGCAACAGCTTCGGCTCGGCCTGACCGTGATCGCAGACGCCGCCAACTACCTCGAGGCCGGAAGGAACTACTGGCGAGCGGCCGCCGATTCCGCCGGGGTCAACTGGCGTGCCATCGAAGTGATCTGCAGCGACGACAGCGAGCATCGACATCGGCTGCACACGCGCCGACGGAAGCTCGATCCCCTCCCGGAGCTCAGTTGGGACGACGTGATCAAGCGTCGAGCGGAGACCGAGCCGTGGCGCGGCCCGCGACTTGTGATCGACACGGTGCGTCCACTCGAGGAGAACGTCGAGAGGGCACTGAAGCACCTGGATGTATAGCCGTCGCTCGCGCTGACTCACATCTAGTGCGCTCTGGTGCAACCTTTTGGCTCTGCCTACGCGTGGAGATGGTGTGGTGATCTCACAGCCGGCGACGCCGAGCGTGGTCGAGGTCGGTCCCGAGGTGAACTTGGCGGGCGACGTCGGGTTCGACGCCTATGTGCGCCGGCACGCCCCGCGCTTGTGCCGAACTGCTTTCCTTCTCACCGGCGACCATCACCTCGCCGAAGACCTGGTGCAGGCGGCGCTGGCCAAGACCGCGCTGCGGTGGGATCGGGTGGTGGCCAAAGGCGATCCCGCGCCCTATGTCCGCATGGTCATCGTGCGCACCGCCATCGCATGGCGGCGCCGCCGTTGGCACGGGGAGGTGCCGACGTCGCCGCTACCGGAGACGTCGACCTCTGAGGCCCGCATGGCCGTCGATCGACATGAGCACTTGCGCCGGGCGTTGCTGCAGGTACCGGCCCGTCGAGCGCGCTGCGGTGGTGCTGCGTTTCTACGAGGACTTGAGCGTTGCCGATGCGGCGCTCGCCATGCGGTGCAGCGTGGGCACGGTGAAGAGTCAGACGGCCAAGGGCCTGGCGCGCTTGCGAGCGCTGCTCACCGACGGCTCGATCCCAATCGAGGAGGACAACGAAACATGAGCACTCACGACTCGACACCCGACCGAACGAGCACCGACACGCGCGGCCGGGGCGCGCTCCACGTCGCTCTGGCCGACCTGGCCGGAACGATGCCAGACGACCCACGACGCCTCAGCAACGTCCACGCCAGAGCACGCCGACTTCGCCGGCGGCGGGTGGCACACACCACCGTCGCCGCCGTTGCCGTCGCCGGCGCCGCAGGCGCGGCCGCGTTCGCCGCGGCACGTCCGGGCTCGACGCAGGTGTCGATCCTGCCGGCGGCGAGCGAGCCGACCTCGGCCTCGGCCCCGTCACCGCCGCCGACATGCAGCGCAGTGCTGGCCGCGCTTCCGCCCGGTTCGCTCACACCTCCCGCCGCCGGAGGTCCAGCAGGTGACGCGACCAAGCAAGACGCCCCCAGCTCCGGCAAACCAGCAGCCTCCAGCGGCGCTGACGTCCCATCCGACCACCGCCCCTCGGACCAAACCTTGGACGACGCCGCCAAGGCCGCCGCTGGCGCCGACGCGTCGCGCTACGTCAAGAGCTTGGCCCAGGTCGTGTCAGCGCCGCCGGGCTCGCTGTCGCTGAACATCCTCGACGGGCCCCTCGCCGGCCAATCCGTGACCGCATTGACCGGACCGGACACCGCCTACGCCGCCGGCGCGCAGTCCTGCGTCGACCCCGACCTCACCGCCGGGATGACCGTCGCCGTCCTGTTGGTTCGCGCCGACGACGGCTCGTACAGCACCCGGCAGGTCAACCTGTTCCAACCGTCCTGAGCTTCGCGGCGGGGAACTTCTCGTGGGATCCCGCCTAGTCACCCGAAGCGGATGATGCCCGTCACCCCGGTGAGATGGGACAGTGACTCCATCGAGCCCCTCCCAGCGCGGAACCGGGTCGGGCACCACCAACGGACGGGAGACCGAGATGGCCGACGTAGATCTCACTGAGGACACGCCAGTTCTCACCACGCTTGCCATGCTCACGGCGGTGTCGGTCGAGAGTTGCAGTCTCGAGCCGCGGGATCTGATGCTCGCGCGGATCGCCGCGCTTGCCGCGGTCGGCGCACCGCCTGCGTCCTATGTGTTGAACGCCGGCGCCGCGAGCGATGCCGGGATCACCCTCGAAGACGTCCAAGGGATCCTCATTGCCGTCGCACCGATCATCGGTACGCCCCGCACCCTGCTCGCCGCGGGGAACATCACACGAGCCCTCGGGTTCGCGATCGCCGCCCTCGAGTCCGAACTCGAAGACGAGTCCAACTGACCTGTGCCCGGCGGAACTGGCGAGGCAGCCACTGCTCGACCCACGCTCGGTGTTCTTCGACCGATGTGACCGTGGAGTCGGCCGGCTACGCCTCGACGATCACGCCGAGTTCATGCATGCGTTCAATCGTTTCGCGACGGGTCGAGACACCGAGCTTGCGGTAGAGAGAGATCGCTTGCGTCTTCACGGTGTTGCGCGAGATGAAAAGCCGTTCACCGATCTCGGCGAGGGACAGATGCGAAGGCAACAGCGGCAACAGTCGCAGCTCGGCGGTCGTGAGCGACGAAAGACCGAGCATCTCGCCCTTGATCACCTTGAGCGCGGAGCGCAGCTCGTCCGCTTGCGGGTGGAGCGTGCCGAGGTCCGGCCGGTGCTGACGAATGTCGTCGATCTGACTCAGGACTGCCTGCGCGCCAGCGGGGTCAGCGAGCGCGATGTACGCGCGTGCCAGTTCGAGAAGCGCCTGGACGGACACGATCGGGAGCGCGTAGGTGAGAAGCGTCCGCAGTCGAGCCGCCCGTCGGACGAGGTCGCGGGCTCTCGCAACCTCGCCCCGTTGGAACGCGACGCGAGCGCCGGACGCGAATACAAGGGCGCTGGTCCAGTAATCGTCGAAGCGACCATCGCGGACGAGCGCCAATGCCCGGGAGGCCAGCGCGTCGGCGTCCTGCCATGCGCCACGGTGCATGGCGATGATCCCGCGCTCGGCCAGCAGTAGAGCGACGAATGGCGTCATCTCGCTGCTGGCCGCTTCGTCGGCGGCCGACGCAAAAAGCAGGTCCGATCGGTCGGTGTTGCCCTGGAGCAGATCGGCGACGGCTTCAGCGTGCAGTATCGCCGGCCGGTACGGGCTCGTCGGACTCAGACCGTCGAGCGCAAGTCGCGCGTCGCGCCGCATTTCATCCAGGCCGCGGCGGCAGAGCAGCGTGCGCAGATACGCGAGTGTGCCTTCCATCGTGTTGCCGTCGTCGAGCATGCCGGTGAGGGAGCCGCGCTCCGCCGCAGTGGCCCATCGTTCGGCGTCGCTCGCCTTGCCAACGAGCGCGTAGATCAGCGAGCCGTGCACGGCCACGGCAGGGTGGTCCTCGATCGCGCCCTCCGACGCGAACCATCCCGTCCAGCGCAGCACCGTGTCGAGGCGCCCACTCGCCCATACCGGATTGGCGATGCTGAGAACAAGGCGCTCCACTCGTTCGGCGTCGCGTGCCTGCTGGGCGTGCTCGACCGCCGCCTCCGGCATGTTGTTGGCCTCGTACCACGAGGCGGCCCGCGCGTGTAGCTCGGGGATCATCTCCGGCTCGCGCTGCAAGAGTTCGGCGTACAACAAGTCGCGCAACAGGTGGTGGTAGCGGTACCACTGACCAACCCGGTCCAGCGGGATAACCAACAGGTTGGTGCGCTGCACTCGATCGAGCAGTCGACCAGATCCCTGCCGGCCAACCGTGACATCGCACAACGGTCCCGAAAGCCGATCCAGGATCGATGTGCGCGTCAGGAACGTGACGTCGCGTCGCGACACGCGATCGAGGAACTCCGAACGGAGATAGTCGCCCATGAATCGATCCGCGCCCGTGAAGATGAACTCGACGCCGGTGTTCACACTTCCGGCGCTCATCGCGAGCGCTGCCAGATAGAGCCCCGCCGGCCACCCTTCGGTTCTCTCCACCAAGTCCTGAACGGCCGCGGCCTCGAGTTCGACCCCGGCCTCGGACAACAGCGATTCGGCCTCCAAGCGGTGCATCGCGAGATCGGCCACTCCGATCTCGATGATGTTGCCTTCGGCGCGAAGGCGCGAGACCGGCCCCGGCACCTCGTGTCGGGATCCCATCGCCACCTGTGACCCGCTGGGGAGCCGAAGGATCAGCTCGGCGATCATGTCCTTGCACTCGGCGCTCTTGAGCGCTTCAACGTGGTCGAGCACCAGCACGATCGGCGCTCCCGTGGTGGCGATCGAGGACGCCAACCGAGCCACGTCAGCGACGCCTGCGCCCAGCGACGCCGACGGCCGAAACACCGTGGGCTCGATCGTCTGGACCCGGTCCAGCGCGACCGCGAGATACGCCAACAGCACGGTCGGGTCGTTGTCACGACCGTCGAGGGAGACCCACGCAACCCTTGAGTGTCTGTGCTCTGCCCACTGAGCCAACAACGTCGACTTGCCGTACCCCGCGGGGGCGACGACGGCGATCGCTCGTTGACTCCGCGATGCGAGCAGTTTCTCGACCAGCGCGACGCGAAACACGATGCCCCGGCGCAACTCCGGCGCGCGAAGCTTGGCTTCGTCGAGCTCGAATGGCGGGTCGAGGCCGGCGCGCTGCACGGGGCGGGAACCGGAAGTGGCACGCCGAATCGCCCTCGTCGGCACGGCAGTGAGGCTACTTCGGCCCCTTGGAACCCGCCGCTTCATCCGCTCGGGATGACGACTCGCCCACCCATGGGTCAGACACTGACGGCAGGGCGTCAATCCTCGATCCGGAGAGCGACGTGAGCGATCAAGCCGTGGTCATGGCCGTAGCCGGCTATCCCTCCCGGGCGGTCGCCGAACGCGACCTCGAGGCCTTGTGCGGCGCCCGCCCCGATGGGGGGCGTTCGACTGTCGCCGCTGCCATTGTCGAGAAGGGCGCCGACGGTCTACTCACGATCGACCACCAGAAGACTGCCGATCGCTTCGCATACGGCGCGGTCGTGCTCGGTGGAGCGCTCATAGTCCTTGCCGCGCCGCTTGGAATCTTCTATCTCGTACCCGAGCTGGCCACCAACACTGATTGGGCGGGGGTCGGCGCGATCGTCGAGCACTTTTGGAACAACGTCCCCAAAGCTGAGCTCCGCGGCATGAGCGATCTCCTCGAGAGCACCCAAGCCGTGCTCGTCGTTGTCACGCTCGACCACGATCACGACGAGATCAGACCTCTGCTGGCGCACTCGTCAACCACGATTCTGTCCGACGTGTCAGCCGCAGACCTCGAGGCCGAGTTCTGCAACGCCGTCGCCGAGTCAGACGCCATCGACGGCTGACGGAATCGGTTCGCCTCCCTGCCAGCTCCTAACGAGGCCAGGAGTCGCTCTTACGTGCTGATTGCGGACGGCGCGCAAGAATCGTGGAGTGAACGTCGACGATCTCGGAGAGCTCCTCTGCCGAGCCCACGTCGACCCGACCTACTACCTCCTCTTCGGCGGATCAGATGAGGGACTGTGCATCCTTCCGGAAGGACAGACGTGGAGGGTCTTCATCAGCGAGCGCGGCCAGCGGCTCGAAGAGATGTCGTTCGACACCGAGGACGCCGCCTGCGTCTACTTCCTGAAGCGCCTCCTCGAGCTGCGGCGTCGATAGGCGTACGTGCCGTTCCCGTTTCCCGGTGCGCGCCCGGCGACGGTGCTCGAGACGGGTGCTCAACGCGTGAGCCGTGCCGGCTTCCGCCACGCGATGTCGTTGCGTGTCGCACACCTACGCTGACCATCTAACTTCCGCGACGGAGGTGTCTGGGTACCTGGTGGGCTCCCCCGCCTTCAAAGCGGTCCTGGCCGGCGCTCGTGACCTGGGGGTATCCACTTGTGCGCAGGTCAACGCACAGATTTCGTAGCGGCCTGTGATGCCTCGTGATGCTCGATTCGCGATGGTCCGCGGACTTTTCGCGGATCTCTCAGACGCGGCGAAGCAGAGCGAGCGGACGCGGGAACGCTGCCGTCAAGAAGGCGCTCAGCAAGCGCCGGCGAAGCACAACCACGCCCCGACTGGTGAGCGGCGGGAACGATGCTCCTATGTGTTGTCAAGGGGCTGTTGGCGCGGGTGCTGGCAGACCAGTGATGGGCCACTCGATGTGAGTGCGGCACCTATGCGCTAATCACGCGCGCCGGTGATGGCAGGTGCACGAGGAGCGTCTAGGCGCTGGGCGTGACGGGGTTGGTGACTTTGGAGTAGTCGCTGAAGCCGATCGCGTTGTAGGCGCGAACCCGGAACCGGTACTGGGTGCCATTGGTCAAGCCGGTGACCGTTTGTGTAGTCAACGTGGAGTTGAAGAGCCGCCAAGTCACCGGCGCGTAGCCGACGTATGCGGTGACGACGTAGCCGATGATCGGCGAACCGCCGTCGGACGCGGGGGCGAGCCACGAGATGGTGGCGGACTGGTTGGCGGCGGTGGCGTTGCGCAGGATGGTCGGCGGGTCTGGCGCGGTTGGCGCTGGGGTGACCGGATTGGAAGAAGGGGACTCGGGGCCCGTGCCGAAGGCGTTGATGGCGGCGACAGTGAAGGTGTAGGTGACACCGTTGACCAACCCCGTGACCGTCTGTGTGGTCGCGGTGGAGTCGAACGTGACCGGCGGCTGCGCGACGCCGTCGATGGAAGGGGTTACGACATAGCCGGTGATGGGTGAGCCGCCGTCCGACACCGGTCGGCTCCAAGAGACCGTCACGGCCTCGTTTCTGGCGGTGACGGTCTCCATCGTCGGTGCCCCGGGCACCGTGGCGGGCGTGACCGGATTCGAGGCAGCGGAGCTGACTCCGGTGCCGAAGGCGTTGATGGCGGCGACAGTGAAGGTGTAGGCGACACCATTGACCAACCCCGTGACCGTCTGTGTGGTCGCGGTGGAGTCGAACGTGACCGGCGGCTGCGCGACGCCGTCGATGGAAGGGGTCACCGCGTAGCCCGTGATCGACGAGCCGTTGTCCACGGTCGGTGCTGTCCAGAACAGAGTTGCCTGTCCATCACCGGCGACAGCGGTGCCAATCGTCGGCGGTCCCGGAGTGCCCGGGGTAACCGCGTCGGATAGGGATGAAGAGGCGCCCGTCCCAACGGCGTTCATGGCTTGGACCCCGAAGCGGTAGGTGACGCCGTTGGTGAGCCCCGTGACAGTTTCGGTAGTGGTGGAAGTGGGGAAGCCTTGCGGCGGCTGCGGCGTGTCGACGATATACGGCGTGACGACATAACCGGTCACCGGCGATCCGCCGTCGAAGGTCGGTGCCGTCCACGACACGGTCGCCTCCCCGTTGCCGGCAACGACGACACCTATCATGGGTGCCGTCGGTGGCGCGGCAGCGAATGTGATCGGCGCGAGGGCGACCGTGTTCACAACATCACCGACATCGGCCGCGCCAATCACACATTGTGTCGCCGGATCTGCGCAATCCAAGAGAACGCCGAGCCTCGGGATGTAGACGATTCGCGTGAGCGTCACAGCGACGGTGAACGTGCCTGCATTGTCCGCCGTAACCGTCGAGTAACTGCCGCCGTTGCAGTTGCTGGGATCAGCGGGATCGATCGATACGCCCTGGCAGTAGCCGACTGTGGCGCCGGGTGACCAGCCGGTACCTTCGACGGAGACGATCTGACCGTCGGTTAAGCCCGAGTTCGGGGTTACCGCAATGGAGCCGCCGGGTAAGGCGAACGCAGCAAGCTGGACTCCCGGTGCCGACTGGGCAGCCACGCCCAACATTGCGGTCATAGTCGCAATCACCACGAGCCTCAGGGTCGGGAGTCTTCGCATGGGATCGCCCCTTGATTGGCCTACCCCGCAACTCTCGTCCCTCCTGGTTCGAGAGCACAAGGGCGAAGGTCTCATCTCGCAGTCGCGTCGACGATGTCCGATCGAAGGCACTCCCAACGACCTGCGGCTAGCGCCTACCGCAGCCTCGCTCGCTACGCTCCGCTCGGCCGCAACCAATGGGCGGGCGTGGCGAACGGCATGGTTGGTGTCGGGCCGGCGGAGCCGGCCCTGTGCCCTTGCATCTCGCAGGGCAAAACTCCTCGGTGTCCGCGTGGATGGGGAGGTGAGGGGTGGGCGCGTTCGAGGATGTGCATCAGGATCGGATCTCGGGGTCGTTGGCCATGTTCGATCGGATGATCTTCAAGGGTTATCTCACTTCGTTGTACAGGCCGGATGGGGTTCGGTGCTTTCTGTGGTCGCAGGGCGTGGCGTTGAAGGACTTCACCGAGCACGCCAAGGCGACGACGGCGTTGATCGCCAACGCTGCTCGCAAGATGGTCGTCGATGCGGGTCGGCCGGTGATCTCGTTCGATCACGTCAAGACCCGGAATCGTGCGCAACGCAAGGACGAGCTGGCCCAGCAGATCGCTCACCGTGATGAGGTCACGGAGGGGATCGTGTGTCTGATCAGCGCGGTCGAACCGGGTTACAGCTTCCAGGTTCGTAAGCGTCACGACAGCGGACGGCTCGAGTTGTTCCGCCAGGAACGCCAATGCCTGCACCACTACTTGTATCTCGTCGACCCCGAGTTCGGGTTCATGCATGTTCGCATCCAGGGATGGATCCCTTATGACTGCCACCTCGCATCGACAACGCTTGTCCACAAGCGCTACGTGCGAGCACACCCACGCTGACCAGCTAACTTCCGCGGCGGAGGTGTCTGGGTACCTGGTGGGCTCCCCCGCCTTCAAAGCGGGTGGTCGTGGCGATCCCACGACGGCGGGTTCGATTCCCGTCCACCTCCGCTCCACCGTTCGAACTCCGGGTCATGGTGGCCGCTCGAGCGTCCACCGTGCACCAACATTGCGGGTGGTGGCGAGAGAGATCCGGTTCGGGCGGGAGGTGACCGGTGACCTCGTGCAGGCGTCCGAGCGCGAGTGGATGGTGACCGACGGCATCGGCGGTTACGCGATGGGAACCGTCGGCGGACTCCGCACACGGCATTACCACGCGCTGCTCGTTGTCGCGACGGCGCCGCCGATCGGGCGCATGGTCGGCCTGGTGGCGCTCGATCCGGTTCTCGTGCTCGGCGATGAGCGCATCCGGCTGGCGACGCACGAGTGGGCCGATGGCGCAATCGCTCCGGCGGGCCACCTCCTCCTGCAGTCGTTCTCGCTGCGCGACGGCCTTCCGGTGTGGCGGTGGGGAATCGGCGACATCGTCGTCGAAGCCGACGTTGCCATGACCCATGGACGACCGGCCGTTGGCGTGACCCACCGGCTCGTCCGAGCCCCGGGCACCGTCCGGCTCGAGCTCGAGACCCTGTGCACATGGCGGGACGCGCACGGCGAACAGTTCGTCGGCGGGTCCGATCCGAAGATCGAGCGCACGGGCGACGGCTTCGTCTTCGAGGACGCATACCGCGTGCGGGGCCCGAACTTCGATCCGCTCGGTGCAGCGTGGTGGCGCGGCGACCGCCATCGTGAAGAAGCCGCCCGAGGTCTCAGCGATCGCGAAGACGTGTGGATGGCGGGACGGTTCTCCGCCGAGCTCCACACGGGCGACGCGTTGGACATCGAGGCATGGGCAGGTGATCTCTTCTTGCCGCCAGCGGCAGCGCAGGTGATCGTGGCACGCGCCCGGCGACGCGCCACCGAAGTCGCCCAGCGAGCACGACCCGTCGACGACGACGATCGACAACTCGTCTTCGCCGCCGACCACTTCGTCGTCCGCACGCCGAACGGCCCGGCCGTGGTCGCCGGCTACCCGTGGTTCGGCGAATGGTCACGCGATTCATTGACGTCGTACGAAGGACTGTTCCTCACCACCAACCGATTCGACGAGGGACGAGAGCTGCTCGAACGCATGGCCGGCACGTTGAGCGACGGGATGCTCGCGAACACGGCCGACACGGGCGTGCTCGAATACAACACCGTCGACGCGGCACCGTGGCTGCTCCACGCGCTCGGCAGGCACGCGGTCGCCACGGGCGACCACGATGTGTTGCACGCGCTCGGATTGCAGGTCGACAGCATCGTCGAGCACTACTGCAGAGGCACCCGCTTCGGCATCCGGGTGGATGACGACGGGCTCGTAACACAAGGAGCCGACGGGCGGGCTCTCACATGGATGGATGCGCGCGCCGATCGCCAACCGGTCACGCCGCGCCGTGGCAAGCCGGTTGAGGTGAACGCACTGTGGATCAGCGGGCTCCGAACGCTGGCCGGCATCCTGGAGACGTCGAACAGTGCGCTGTCCGACAAGCTGGAGGGCGTCGCCAGTCACGCATGCAAGTCCTTCTGGGCGCGATTCGTGCGGTCGGACCGTGGCGGGCTGTTCGATGTCGTCGACGCCGACGACGGGTCGGTTCGTCCCAACCAGCTGCTCGCGGTCAGTCTCCCGAACGCACCCATCGACGACCCGTCGACTGCTGCCGCTGTGGTCCGAGCGTGTGCACCCTTGCTCACATCGATCGGCCTTCGGTCGCTCGCGCCCGGCGACGCCCGCTACGCCGGCCGACATCGTGGCGGTCCGAGCGAACGTGACCGGGCCTACCACCAAGGGACGGTGTGGCCATGGTTGCTCGGCCCGTATGTCGACGCCTGCGGCAAGGCCGGCGTGCCGATCGGCGGTGTGATCGACGGAGCGCTGGCCCACCTCGCGGAATGGGGCGTCGGATCGGTGTCGGAGACAGCGGACGGCGATGTTCCTCATCGAGCGTCCGGCTGCCCCTTTCAGGCGTGGTCGGTCGCCGAGTGGTTACGAGCGAAGCGTGCCGCGACAGGGTAGGAAAGGCCTCGACAACAGGGACGGGAGCGTGTGCGATGCAACTGGGCATGATCGGTCTCGGCCGGATGGGTGCCAACATGGTGCTGCGGCTCATGCGAAAGGGCCACAACTGCGTCGTGTACGACGTGAACCCCGACGCCGTGAAGCAACTGGCCGACCAAGGTGCTGTCGGAGCGCGCGACCTCGATGACCTTGTCGGCAAGCTCAACGCACCGCGCAACGTCTGGATCATGGTGCCCGCCACGTTCGTCGACTCCACCATCGCGGACCTTTCGAAATGGCTCGAGAAGGACGACGCGATCATCGACGGTGGCAACAGCTACTACCGCGACGACATCCGCCGCGCGCAAGAGCTCGCCGGCCTCGGGATCCACTACGTCGACGCCGGCACGAGCGGCGGCGTCTTCGGACTCGAGCGCGGTTACTGCCTCATGATCGGTGGCGACGACGAAGCGGTTGCGCGGCTCGATCCTGTCTTCGAGGCGCTCGCACCCGGCATCGATGCCGCGCCGCGGACCGCTGGCCGCACCGGTGAGCCGATCCAAGCGGAAGACGGCTACTTGCACTGCGGTCCGAGTGGCGCGGGCCACTTCGTGAAGATGGTCCACAACGGCATCGAATACGGGATCATGGCCGCGTTCGCAGAAGGGCTCGCGATTCTCGAACGCGCCGACGTCGGTCTACGTGAGCGCGACAAGGACGCGGAGACCGCGCCGTTGCAACATCCCGAGTTCTACAAGTACGCGTTCGACATCCCGTCCATCGCGGAGCTGTGGCGCCGCGGTTCGGTCGTGGGCTCGTGGCTCCTCGACCTCACCGCGAAGGCTTTGGTCGAGTCGCCCGATCTCGAGGGTTTCACCGGTCGCGTCTCCGATTCGGGTGAGGGACGGTGGACAACGCAGGCGGCCGTCGATGTCGGTGTGCCCGCGCACGTGCTCACGTCCTCTCTCTACGAACGGTTCGCGTCCCAAGGCGACGCGGACTTCGCCAACAAGCTGCAGTCGGCCATGCGCAGGCAGTTCGGCGGACACCACGAGAAGACCGTCAGCAAAGAAGGCATGAAGTAGTGGTGCGAGCCGTCGACACGCCCGAGTGGCAGGCGGTCGCAGATCACTACGAGAAGCTCAAGGACGTGCACCTCCGAGATCTGTTCGCGGAGGACTCCCGCCGCGGTGAGTTGTTCACTGCAGACGCCGGCGACCTCCATCTCGACTACTCGAAGAACCGAGTCCGCACGGACACCATGGAGCTACTGGTTGCGGTCGCCGAAGCAATCGGCCTTCGGGACCGGATCGAGGCAATGTTCCGGGGCGAGCACATCAACGTCACGGAGGACCGAGCCGTACTTCACGTCGCGTTGCGAATGCCCCGTGACCGGACGCTCGTCGTCGACGGGCAGGACGTGATCGCCGATGTGCACGCCGTACTCGACAAGATGAGCGAGTTCTCCGACCGCGTCCGATCCGGTGAATGGACGGGGTTTACGGGCAAACGCATCCGCAACATCGTCAACATCGGAATCGGTGGTTCCGACCTCGGACCCGCGATGGCATACGACGCGCTACGAGACTTCACCGACAGACACCTCACCTGCCGGTTCGTGTCGAACGTCGACGGCAGTGAGATCTGGGAAGCGACGCACGACCTCGACCCGGAGGAGACGCTCTTCATCGTCTCGTCGAAGACGTTCACCACGATCGAGACCATCACGAACGCGAAGTCGGCTCGCGACTGGCTGGTCGGGCGCCTCCGTGACGATGCGGCCGTCCGGAACCACTTCGTCGCGGTGTCGACGAACGCCGAAGAGGTCGCCGAGTTCGGCATCGACACCGACAACATGTTCGAGTTCTGGGACTGGGTCGGAGGCCGCTACAGCTACGACTCCGCCATCGGGCTGTCGCTGATGATTGCGATCGGACCCACCGCCTTTCGCGACATGCTCGCCGGCTTCCACGAGATCGACGAGCACTTCCGCACAACGCCGTTCGAACGGAACGTGCCGGTGCTCCTCGGACTGCTCGGTGTGTGGTATCGCGACTTCTTCGGCGCGCAGAGCCAGGCCGTGCTGCCGTACGACCACTACCTCTCTCGGTTCTCCGCCTATCTGCAGCAGCTGGACATGGAGTCGAACGGCAAATCTGTCGACTTGGAAGGCAACCCGGTCGACACCGACACGGGCCCGATCGTCTGGGGTACCCCCGGCACGAACGGGCAGCACGCCTACTTCCAACTCATCCATCAAGGCACCACGCTGATCCCGTGCGACTTCCTCGGGTTCGACCGTCCAGCGCATGCCCTCGGCATCCATCACGACCTGCTGATGGCGAACCTCTTCGCACAGACCGAAGCACTCGCGTTCGGCAAGACGCGCCGAAGAGGTCGAAGCCGAAGGAGTGCCTGCGCACCAGGTTCCGCATCGCACGTTCCCAGGCAACCACCCGACCAACACCATCCTGGCGCCGGCGCTCACGCCCCGCGTGCTCGGCCAGCTCGTCGCGTTGTACGAGCACAAGGTGTTCACGCAAGGAACGATCTGGCACATCAATTCGTTCGACCAATGGGGCGTCGAACTCGGCAAGGCGCTGGCGAACCGCATCATGCTCGAGCTCGAATCACCGGCCGAGCCCGAACTACGGCACGACTCGTCGACGAACGCGCTGATCCACCGGTACCGAGAATCTCGCTGACGTCATGGCGGAGAACCGGCTGACCGTCGTGCGCCACGGCGAGACCGAGTGGTCCCGCGACGGCAAGCACACGGGGCGCACCGACATTCCGCTCACCGACGTGGGTCGAACAGTCGCCGCCAAGCTGGCCCAAGCACTCGGTGATCGGACGTACGCGCTGGTGCTCACGTCGCCGCTGGCACGCGCTCGCGACACCGCCGCGATAGCCGGCTTCCCGGACGCCGTTGTTGACGAAGATCTTCGAGAGTGGGATTACGGCGACTACGAAGCACGCACCACGCCCGAGATCCGGAGATCGGGCGACGCCGACTGGCTCCTGTGGGAACACGGCGTGCCGAACGGCGAGACACTTTCTGACGTGGCGGCACGCGCCGACCGCGTGATAAGGCGCGTCCGCACGCTTGACGGTGACGTGCTCGCGTTCGCGGCACGGACACTTCCTCCGCGTCCTCGCCTCCCGCTGGCTCGACGTCGACCCCGGGTTCGGACGCCACCTCGTGCTCTCGCCCGCGACTCTGTCAGTTCTGGCATGGGAGCATCACGTTCCAGCGATCGAAGCCTGGAACGCTCCTATCGCTTGACCCGCGTACTGTGCGGCAGTGCGCGGCGACGCGGAACAGCAACGGCTCGACGAAGACCGCGAAGGCACCGCGAGGTGGAAGTGGTGGGGCCCGTATCTCTCTGCTCGGCAGTGGGGAACGGTGCGCGAGGACTACAGCGCCGGCGGCACCGCGTGGGACTACTTCCCTCATGATCACGCGGTTCGCCGCGCCTACCGGTGGGGCGAAGACGGCTTGGGCGGCATCTGCGATCGGTGGCAGCACCTGTGCTTTGCAATCGCGCTGTGGAACGGCAACGACCCGATCCTGAAGGAGCGACTGTTCGGACTCACGAACTCCGAAGGCAACCATGGCGAAGACGTCAAGGAGTACTGGTGGGCCGTCGAGTCCACACCGACACATTCGTGGATGCGGTGGCTCTACAAGTACCCGCAGCGCGCGTATCCGTACAACGATCTCGTCGCCGAGAACGCCCGGCGCGGCGTCGACCACCCCGAATACGAGTTGGTCGACTCGGGCGTCTTCGACGACGACCGGTACTTCGACATCGACTTGACGTACGCCAAGGCGGCACCCGAGGACATCTGCATCGTCGTCGAGTGCACCAACCGAGGTCCCGATCCTGCCGCTCTTCACGTGCTACCGACGTTGTGGTTCCGCAACACATGGGCGTGGGGACGCGACGATCGCCACCCGTGGTTGCAGCTCGACGGCGACCGGGTCGAAGCGTCACACGCCTTGTCCGGGCAGCGCTGGCTCGCTGCCGACGGTGCGACCGCAGCGTCCTGGTTGTTCTGCGACAACGAAACGAATTTCCGGCGCCTCTACGGATCGCCGAACTCGACCCCATATCCGAAAGACGGGATCAACGACCACGTCGTGCACGGCACCGGCACGATCAACCCGGCCAAGAGCGGCACGAAGGCCGCCGCCTGGTTCCAGCTCACCATCGACGCCGGCAGAACCGAGACGGTGCGCCTGCGTCTCGGCCCCGACCGGCTCGACGATCCGTTCGGCGTCTCGTTCGCCGAAACCGTGGCGGCCCGGCGCGCCGAGGCCGACGAGTTCTACGAGGAACTCGCACCCGGGGCCGGGCGTGCGGCGCGCGACGTGCAGCGGCGGGCCATCGCGGGATTGCTGTGGGGAAAGAAGCACTATCGCTACGACGTCACCGCATGGCTCCAGGGCGACCCCGGTTTGCCACCCCCTCCTGCCGGTCGTGACCAAGGCCGCAACGCGACTGGCCCCACCTCTACAACGCCGACATCGTGTCGATGCCCGACGAATGGGAGTACCCGTGGTACGCAGCCTGGGATCTCGCGTTCCACATGGTGCCGCTCGCGCTCGTCGACGCGGAGTTCGCCAAGGAGCAGCTCCTGCTGTTCTGCCGCGAGTGGTACATGCATCCCAACGGCCAGTTGCCCGTGTACGAGTGGGCATTCGACGACGTCAACCCTCCCGTCCACGCGTGGGCCGCTTGGCGCGTGTTCAAGATCGGCGCCACCCAGCAGCGTGACCGCGACTGGGAGTTCCTCGAGCGCGTCTTCCACAAGCTGCTGATGAACTTCAGCTGGTGGGTCAACCGCAAGGACGTCGAGGGCAACAATCTGTTCGAGGGAGGGTTTCTCGGGCTCGACAACATCGGCCTGTTCGATCGCTCGCGCCCGCTGCCGAGCGGACAAGTGCTCGAACAGTCGGATGCCACGTCGTGGATGGCCATGTACTGCCTCAACATGCTCGCCATCGCGATCGAGCTCGCGCACCACGATCCGACGTACGAAGACGTGTGCACGAAGTTCTTCGAACACTTCCTGACCATCGGAGCGGCAGCCACCGAACGCGCCGGGTACTCGCTCTGGGATGAAGACGACGGGTTCTTCTACGACGTGCTCGTCGACCAGAGCGGCTACCGCATGCCGCTGAAGGTGCGCTCGTGGGTGGGACTCATCCCACTGTTCGCAGTCGAGACGTTCGACCGCCGCTTGATCGAGAACCTGCCCGAGTTCCGACGGCGAGCCGCGTGGTTCATTCGCAAGCGGCCCGAGCAGTGCCGCAACTTCCACGTCGCCGACTTCGGCGGTGCTCGCGAGCGACACTTCCTCTCGCTGGTCGGTCCGAACCGCCTGCGCCGGATCCTCATGCGCATGCTCGACGAGGCCGAGTTCCTGTCACCCTACGGACTCCGGTCGGTCTCCAAGGTGCACGAGACCGAGCCGGTACGGCTGGATCTCGACGGTGAGGCGTACGAGGTCCGGTACCAGCCGGCGAACTCCGACACCCACTTGTTCGGTGGCAACTCGAACTGGCGCGGCCCGGTCTGGTTCCCGCTCAACTACCTGATGATCGAGGCACTGCAGAAGTTCCACCACTACCTCGGCGACGACTTCAAGGTCGAGCTCCCGACGGGTTCAGGACACGAGTGCACGCTGTGGGAAGTAGCCGGCGAGCTCTCCCACCGCCTCACCAGCATCTTCGTGCCCGACAACAACGGCCGCCGCGCGACGAATGGCGGCGTGGACCGCTTCGACTTCGATCCACATTGGAAGGATCACGTGACGTTCAACGAGTACTTCCACGGCGACACCGGACGAGGACTCGGCGCGTCGCATCAAACGGGATGGACCGCGCTCGTCGCAAAGCTCATCCGCCAGTACGGAGGTTGACTCGCCCCGAGACTGATCGCGTGGGCCTTCGCTGACTTCTCGTTGGTAGTCCAACACGACGTCGTCGCCATCGGGCCACCGTATCGTCGGGCACGTGGACGTGATCGTGGTGGGTGGCGGTATCGCCGGGGTGTCCGCCGCGTACGAGCTCGCTGCGCGACGCGAACGTGGTGCTGCTCGAGCGTGAGGAGCAGCTCGCGCACCACACGACCGGTCGATCGGCCGCTGCGTATCTGGAGACGTACGGCAGTCCGACCGTGCGGCGCCTGACGATCGCGAGCCGCGGGTTCTTCACCGACCCTCCTCGCGAGCTGGAGTCACCGGAGCTGCTCTCGCCGAGAGCGTTGTTGTGGATCGGCCCCGAAGCGCGGCGGCCGGTGCTCGAAGCGATGGCATCCGCGGGACAGGCTCTGGTTCCGTCCGTTCGTTTGATCGGCGCGGAGGAAGCACGTTCGTGGTGTCCGGTCCTCCGTCCCGAGCACGCGGCGGCTGCGATCCTCGAGCCGGATGCCATGGACATCGACGTCGCCGCGCTCCACCAGGCCTACGTTCGGGGCGCGCGTCACCGGGGTGGCGAGATCGTGCGCTCGTCACCAGTGACCGGCCTTCGTCGAGATGATGACGGCTGGGACGTGAGCACGCCGTCGGCGTCGTGGCGCAGTGACGTCGTGGTGAACGCGGCCGGAGCGTGGGCGGACCAGGTCGCCGCGATGGCAGGCACCCAACCGATCGGCTTGCAGCCGCTGCGACGAACTGCGTTCACCTGTCCCGCACCGGACGATGTCGACGTGCGCGGCTGGCCGCTGGTAGCGGATGTCGACGACCGCTTCTACTTCAAGCCTGAAGGGCAGCAGCTGTTGTGCTCACTCGCCGACGAGACGCCGTCAGCGCCGTGTGACGCGCAGCCGGAGGAAGCCGACATCGCCCTGGCCATCGAGCGCATCAACGAGGCGACGACGCTCGGGCTGCGGCACGTGCGCCGCGCGTGGGCCGGCCTGCGCTGTTTCGTCGTCGATCGCACACCGGTCGTCGGCTTCGATCCCGACGCTCCCGGGTTCTGTTGGCTCGCCGGACAGGGCGGCTACGGCATCCAGACAGCGCCGGCCATGGCGCGCGCAACCGCCGCGCTCGTGGTCGAGGGACGGCTGCCCGAGGTCCTGCTGGCGATGGGCGTCACGGAAACGGATCTGTCCCCCGCCCGCTGCCGCTCATAGATCACCGCCGAACTCCGGGGAGAAACGGGCGTCAGGGCGCCCATTTCCATCCAACATTCGCCGCGTGGCGGTGCGGCGTCGGTCCTAGACGGCGAGGAGGTCGCGGGCGCCGGTGTCGCTGGACGGGTGGCGCAGCTTCGACATCGCACGTGCTTCGATCTGGCGGATGCGCTCACGCGTCAGGTTGAAGTGCTCGCCGACCTCTTCGAGGGTGCGAGGCTCGCCGCGGTCGAGTCCGAAGCGCAGCTTCAGGATCTCGCGCTCACGCTCGTCGAGCGGCGCGAGCAGGCGCGCGATCTCCTCCGGTAGTAGCGCGGTGGCAGCTACCTCGAAGGGCGACTCGGCCGAACGGTCCTCGACGACGTCGCCGAGCTCGGCGTCACCGTCTTCGCGGAGGGGCTCCGACAGCGAGAGTGGTTCGGCCGCGAAGCGGAGCGCCTCGGTGACCTTGTCCTCGGGCATCTCGACTTCGTCCGACAGCTCCGCCAACGTGGCTGGCCGACCGAGCTTGAGCTCGAGCCGGGCCCGGGCCTTCTGGAGGCGAGCGAGCGTGTCGCCGGCGTGGACCGGGAGCCGGATCGTGCGCCCGGTGTTGGCGATGCCACGGGTGATGGCCTGGCGGATCCACCACGTCGCATACGTGGAGAACTTGAAGCCCTTTCGCCAGTCGAACTTCTCGACGGCGTGCATGAGGCCGAGGTTGCCCTCTTGGATGAGGTCGAGGAGCGGGAGGCCGGACGCTTGGTACTTCTTCGCGATCGACACCACCAGCCGGAGGTTCGACTGCACGAACGTTCGCTCCGCGTCCTCGCCTTCGCGGGCCTGCCGGCGGAGCTCCCGCTTGCGAGCCGGAGTCAGGTCACGCCCGGCACGCTGCATGTTCAGGCGGGCCTCGTTGCCACCCTCGATCGCCTGGGCCAGCCGGACCTCGTCGTCTTTGGTGAGCAGCGGGTACTGCCCGATGTCGGTCAGGTACAGGCGGACGAGATCTTCCTCGTCGCGCTCGACGCGCTCTTTGGGCAAGACAGGCCTCTCTGCTCGGAATCTGACTGTTGACGTACGGCGGAAACGCTAGCGACGGGGAGTGGTCAGCCCGCCGAGCGACTCGGCCGTCGCACGGCCCGAGTTGTGGTCCTTACGATACTGGGCTGGTCAAGAGAGCCAACCCACTGCTTCTCCGCCATTGTCAAGTTCACCCTGTGTGTTCTGCTGCGGGCACCTGACGGCGCTCTGCGTCCAACTTGTGGTTTTCGGTAGAGCCGGTCAAGGGCTTCGGTGATACCGCCCAATCCGGCTGCTCTACGGTGCGTGGTCATGGCCGAGGATGTCGAGCTCACCATGGTCACAATGGTGTTCGACTCGTCCGATCCGGAAGGGTTGCAGTCGGTTCTCGCCAAATATGTGGTTTTGAGCCGCGGCCACTCGGGCTGCCGCAACATCGACCTCTGCGTTTCGGCCACCACCGACGGCCGCTTCGTGGTCGTCGAGAAGTGGGAGTCGCCCGACGGCGCAGCGAGCACATTTCGACTCGGCGGAGATGGTCGAGATGGCCACCGCCTGCACCGGACTGCTCACCCGGCCGCCGGTGATCGACCTGCTCGAGCCGATCTCCGCCCACGACCTGCACTAGTCGTCCCTCGAACTCCGGGTCGCCGTGGCTGCCAGAGCGGCCACGGAGCACCGAACATTCGAGACGGCGGGGGGTCAGGCGGCCGCAGTCGCGGCCTTCTCGGACAGGGCGGCGATGTCGGACCAGGTGAGGTCGTCCGCCGTCCACAGGCGCTCGAACGCCTCGTCGGCGGCGTCTGTGAAGCCATGACGGTTGCGGAAGTGGTAGAGGCGTCGCTGCCGGTTGTCGTAGTGCTTGAACCCGAGGCGGACGAGGCGGCCGATGCAGTACACGTCCCACGCCACCGACTGCGCCATCGTGAGGTCGGCGTCGGGAGGTGGCTCGCCGAAGCCGTCCGTTCGCCTGTCCTTGACCCGGAACAGCAACCGGCCGAGCACGTCTGCCGAACCGGTCGAGGACACCTGCCTCGGCCGCTTCGGGTCCTCGAGCGCCCCGCTCTCCACCGCGATCACCACCGGCTCGCCGTAGGACGTGACCACGGCCCGTCCCAGAGGGGTGGACTCGTCGACCTCGATCCGAACGTCGAGATCGGCGGGTAGGCCGATCGCGGGAATCAACTTCTCGGCCACCGTCTTGATCTCGGACCCGTCGAATTTGACGAGCGTGAACTCGTCCGGCGTGACGGTGACGCTCATGCGGATGCTTGCGCCGCCAGACGCTGGCGCTGCGCTTCGGCGTCTTCCCTCGCCTGTCGTGAGATCTCGCGCGAGGTCGTCCATCTCGTCGCTGTCGAAGCCCGCGAGCTCCCGGAACCGGCGTGCGAGCTTGATCGGGCTGTCGTCCTCCTCGCCGCGGAATCCACCGAGAGAGAACAGCTTGTCGACGACCCGCTGGAACTCGAGGGCGCGCTCGCGCCGTTCCTTGTCGGTCTCGGTGAGCCGGCGCAGCCAGTCGCTGCCCATCTTCACGTGCGTGACTTCGTCGGCCAGCATCCAGTCCTCGCAGAACTCGAGCACCGGATCGCCGGCGAGGTCGCCGAACTCCTTCATGGTGTTGAAAACGTCGATGGCGAGGCCTTCGAGCGCGCGATTGACGCCGGTGAGCCGCAGGACGGGATCGGGGTTGCACGCGGCCTCGTAGAGGAACGTCGACTCGGAGAACTCACCGAGTTCGGTACCCATCCAATCCATGAGCTTGCAGGAGATCTCGGTGTGACGGGCCTCGTCCCAGCACTGCCGCGCCATGTCGAGCTTGAGCGCGAACGGCGTGTCCTCCGGACCGTCGCCCGTCTCGAAGTCCCAACAGGTACGGCCGGCACCCTCGAGCGCCTGCACCTCACCCACGAAGATGCCGTGCATCAACGTGCGCGCCGCGTCCGACGCGTCAGGTCGCGACGGCGTCAGCCGGGTCGCCCCGCGGCCGCCCGCACGTGAGCCGGGCGAACGAGGATCGTTGAAGCGATCTTCGGTCGTCAGCCGCACGAACCGTTCGTCGCGCGCGAGCAGGTCCGCCGGGAAGATCTTCCTCATGCTGGAACCTCCTGTGCCTCTTCGGCCGTCACATACGACGTTCCGATCGACCCAGGACCGGCGATGCCGCCGGCCTTGAGCATCAACTTCTCGAGCCGCGCTTGGTGCGCCATTGCCCGGTCGACTTCCTCTTCCGTTTCGATCAGCGACTCGATGAGCATCTCCCCGTCGCGGTAGTCCTCGAACTCGTCCTGCAACGCGAACTTGAGCGAACGGATGGTCGGCGCGTCGGTGACGGTGCTGGTGTTGTTGAGGTGGTAGGTGTATGCCGCGATCTTGTGCGGGATCAGCACGCGGTAGACACCGACGAGCTTCTCGATCGTCAGCTCGGGTGCTTCGGGCTCGGTCATCGCGTCCACGAAGGCCACCATCTCGTCGTTCGGCGGCATGGTGAGCCGGTCCTGGTTCATCTCACGCAACTCAGGCAGACGCTTGTGCCAGAGGTCGGCGTGCCAGGCGTGGTGATAGCAGTGGGTGCCGAGGCGCATCTTGACGTCGAGCTCGGGGACGGTGGCAACCCAGCCGCCGAGGGCCTCGAACAGCTTCATCTCGATCCACTTGTAGTTGCCGACGCGGCGAGCCGATTCCTCGACGGAGAACGAACCGGGCAGCTCCCGGCGGTCCCACGGTGCGAAGGGCGCCCGCGCCTTCTTCGTATCGGCCATCGATCCCCCTGATCAGCGTCGCTACGTCAGAGCAGACTCCCGCGAACTTGACCCCGCGGTCAAGAACGCTGCAGCAGCACGTCCAGCTGGGCCAAGGCGCCCGACGGCTCGGCCGCATCCACGAGGATGGCGTGCAAGCCGGCACGACGGGCGCCCGCGACGTTGCCAGAAGCGTCGTCGAGGAAGACGGCACGATCCGGAGCAACGCCACCGAGCAGGTCGAGGGCGTGCAGGTAGATGGCCGGATTGGGCTTGCGCATCCCCACCTCGGATGAGTCGACGACGACCTCGAAGAGCTCCTCGACCGGGACGAGCACCCGCCACTGCTTGGATGCCTCCTTCACGTTGTTGGTGACGAGCGCAGTGCGATAGCCGGCGGACCGCAGCTCGCGCACTCTGTCGACCACCACGTCGTGCACCTCGAGCCGGGACATCAGATCGGCGAGCTGCGTGAAATCAATCTCGATCTGCGCCGCGGCAGCCCGCTCGAGCAAGTCCGTGCCGTACTCCATGACCGTGATCTCACCGCGCTCGAATCGATGCCACGCGTGATCGGTGTCCTCGTCGTACGGCCCGAGCATGAGCTCGAGGACGACCTCACCGTCGACGCCGTTGTCGGTCCCGAGCGCGGCCATGTGCTCGAACGGCGACGTGGTGAGCACGCCGTTGAAGTCGAAGAGGATGGCTTCGATCGCAGGCACGCGTCCGTCTGCGTCAGCCTGCGTACTTGTTGGTGATCGGAAGGCGACGGTCCTTGCCGAAAGCCTTCGGAGTGACACGCACGCCGATCGGAGCTTGGCGACGCTTCCACTCGGCCACGTCGACGAGACGCGTGATGCGGTGGACGAGCACCGGATCGAACCCGGCCTCGATCAAGTCCGCGCGCGTGAGGTCGCGTTCGACGTACGCGCCGAGGATCGGATCGAGCAGCTCGTACGGCGGAAGGTTCTGGTCGTCGCGTTGCCCCGGTGACAGCTCGGCCGACGGCGGCTTGTCCAAGACCGACTGGGGGATGAGGTCGTAGCCCGCCGACTGGTTGCGAGCGCGTGCGAGCTCGTAGACCTTCGTCTTGAACACGTCCTTGATGACGGCGAACCCACCCGCCATGTCGACGCCGTAGATCGTCGTATAGCCGACGGCGAGCTCGCTCTTGTTGCCACAGATGAGCACGAGCCAGCCGCGGAACTTGTTGGCCAGCGCCATGAGAAGCGCGGCACGAAGGCGGCCTTGGAGATTCTCTTCCGTGATGTCGGGCTCGACGCCGCTGAACGACGGCGCCAACAGTTCGAGCATCGCGGTGAAGGCGGGCTCGATCGGGATCGTCCTCAACTCGACGCCGAGATTGCTGCACAGTCGCTCCGCGTCGGTGATGGAGCCCTCCGATGAGTACCGCGACGGCAGCGCGACGGCATGCACTCGTTCAGCCCCGATTGCGTCGGCCGCGATCACGGTGACCAACGACGAGTCGATGCCGCCGGACAGTCCGAGCACGACGTCCGAGAACCCGTTCTTCTCGACGTAGTCCCGGGTGCCGAGCACCAGCGCTTCGTAGACCTCGCGTGCGGTCGGCAGAGGCTCCGCGATCGTCGGTGCGCGCCGGCTCTCGTGGTCGGCGTGCTCGCTGGTGACCGCGACGATCGGCAAGTCGGGCGCCATGGCCCGACCTCTGGGATCGAGCAGCCGCTTCCGGAACACGGGCACGACGTCGATGTCGACCACGAGCATCGTTTCGACGAACTGCTCCGCCCGAGCGACGCAGTGGCCCTCCGAGTCGAACACGAGCGACGCGCCGTCGAACACGAGCTCGTCCTGGCCGCCGACCTGGTTCACGTAGACCAAGGCGCACGACGCATCCGCCGCGCGAGTCGCGAGCATTCGCTCGCGTTCCACCAGACGGTTGCGGTAGTAGGGCGACGCATTCACGTTGACGATCAACTCCGCGCCGCCCGCCGCCTGCTCACCGATAGGGCCGAACGGGCTCCATGCGTCTTCACATACCGACACGCCGACTTTGACACCGGCGATCTCGAACAGCTCGAGCGGATCGGTGCCCGGCGTGAAGTAGCGCTGCTCGTCGAAGACCGCGTAGTTCGGCAAGTTGCGCTTGTGATAGGCGCCCGCGACGCGTCCGTCCGCGCACACCGCCGCGGCGTTGAACAGATCGCGGTCGGCGTCGACGAAGCCGAGGACCGCGGCGCACCGTCCCGTCGCCGCGGCGACCTTGTCGAGCGCCTCACGGTTGGCGCGAACGAATCCAGGCTTCAGGAGCAGGTCCTCAGGCGGGTAACCGGTGATGGCGAGCTCGGGGAACACCGCAATGTCGCAACCGCCGGCTTCGGCTCGCTCATACGCATCGAGGACTCTGGCGGCGTTGCCGTCCAGATCTCCGACGACTGTGTTGAGCTGGCAGAGCGCCACGCGGACCCGCGGCATGTTTCTCAGCGTACCGAGCATGCATACGGGGGCAAGACTGCGTTCGTGACCGGTACCGAGGCACCGACCGCGGAGCGGGCCGTCGAGGCGGTCCGGATGGCCAGCCGGTCGCTGTCGCGTTTGCTCGACGCCGACCCTGATGCGCGCGACGTGCTCGTGCACTTGGACGACCGCGCGCCCGTCAACCGGTCATCGGTCGACGCGCTCGTGCGATGGAAGCGTCACGAGTTCCTTCGGATCGCGGCGCGCGATCTCGTCGGCATCGACCCGTTCGAGACCGTCGCCGGCGCCCTCGCTGACATGGCCGCGGACGTGCTCGACGCTTCGGTGGAGCTCGCATCTGCCGCCGGGCTCGGAGTCGTCGGGATGGGCAAGCTCGGAGGCTGCGAGCTGAATTACGCGTCCGACGTCGACCTGATGTTGGTCAGCGCCGCCGACGTCGATCCCGCGGTCGCGGCACACGACAGCAAGGCCGTGGTCGACATAGCCCGCCGGTGCTTCAGAGTCGACCTCAACCTGCGACCCGAGGGTCGCAACGGCGCGCTCGTGCGCACGCTCGCCTCGTACGAGGCGTACTGGGATCGATGGGCCGAGCCGTGGGAGTTCCAAGCGCTGCTACGGGCGCGCAGTGTCGCCGGCGATCGCGACGTGGGCCGTGCCTTCGACGCGTCGGCGTCGAGGCACCTGTGGTCTCGGCCGTTCTCCGCCGAGGCGTTGCGGGCCGTTCGCGCGATGAAGATTCGGAGCGAGAGTGAAGTCGCGCGGCGCGGGCTGCCCGAGCGCGAGCTTAAGCTGGGACCCGGCGGCATACGCGACATCGAGTTCTCCGTGCAGCTGCTGCAACTCGTGCACGGCGGCGCCGATGCCGAGCTCCGTGTGCAAACCACGCTCGCGGCGCTGGACGAGCTCGCCGACGCGGGCTACGTCGGCCGCCGCGACGCCGAGCAGCTCTCGGTGGCGTACCGCTTCCTTCGTACCGTCGAACATCGACTCCAGCTCGACGACGAGCGACAGGTCCACGCGCTGCCCACCGACGAGCTCGAGCTCGATCGGCTGGCGCGCGTGCTGGGCTATTCGGGCACGACGACCGCGAGCGCTACCGAGCGCTTCATGGACGAACTGCGTCACCAACAGTCGGTCGCACGCGCCATCCACGAGCGTCTCTGGTTCCGCCCGCTGCTGGAGGACTTCGCCCGAGGGGATGACCGGCTGCTCACTGAGGAGGTCGCAGCAACCCGGCTCGCCGCATTCGGCTTCACGGACGTCGAGCGGACGCGCCAAGCCGTCCGCGAGCTGACCCGCGGCCTCACGCGCGCGTCGCGACTCATGCAGCAGATGCTGCCGCTGCTCCTGGACTGGCTCTCCTCTTCGCCGGATCCTGATCTCGGGCTGCTTGGCCTCCGCAACCTCGCTTCCGGGCCGCAGCGGTCGATGGAGTTGGCGACCGCCTTCCGTGAATCGCCCGAAGTTGCGCAGCGGCTGTGCCGACTGCTCGGCACGAGCCGCTGGCTCGGCGAGCTTCTCCGCCGCAACCCCGACATGATCGATTCGCTGGGTGATCCCGACGCGTTGCGACTGCGATCGCGCGACGAGCTCGTGGACGGCACTCGCGCGGCGCTCGACTGGCGCGGCGAGACCACCGAACGATGGCTCGCGCTCAAGCGATTCACCGATCGTGAGGGTCTGCGCATCGCGGCGCACGACGTGTTGGACCTCCTCGACGTCCACCAGGTCGAGTACGCACTGACGAACCTCGCCGAGGCGTCGTTGGAGGCGGCGCTGGCGGTGCTCCAGCCGTCGTCGCCGTTCGCCGTGATCGCACTTGGTCGCTTGGGCGGCGCGGAGCTGTCGTATGCAAGCGACCTCGACGTCGTGTTCGTGTACGAGGGGTCCACCGCGGACGACTTCGCGGTAGCAGAGCGCGTGGCGACGTCGCTGCTGTCGTCGATCGGCGGCAACCGACCGCACGTCTACGACATCGACGCCGACCTCAGGCCCGAGGGGAAGGGTGGCCCGCTCGCTCGCAGCCTCGAGGGCTACCGCGAGTACTTCGGCCGGTGGGCGCAGCCCTGGGAGCGGCTGGCGATGGTCCGCGCTCGGCCGGTCGCCGGTGATCGGGGGGTGGCGCGCTCGTTCATGCAACTGCGTGACGACTTCGTGTGGGGCACGCCGATCACGGAGAACGATCGTCGCGACATCCGCCGGATCAAGGCGCGCATCGAGAACGAGCGCATACCGGCCAATGAGGATCCTGAATATCACCTGAAGCTCGGTCGCGGCACGTTGTCGGACGTCGAGTTCTGTGCGCAGTTGCTCCAGCTCGACAACGACATCCGCGAATCGGGCACCTTGACGGCGCTCGATGCGCTGCGCGCTGCCGGCGTCTTGAGCGAGTCGGATCACGGTGTGCTCGTCGAGTCGTACCGCTTCTGTGAGCGAGCGCGGAACCGCTTGTTCCTCCTGAACAGCGCGCCCGCCGACTTCCTGCCTCCGCGGCTCGACAAGCTCGAGCGGCTCGCGGTGTCGCTCGGGACCACGGCGCGCCAACTGCGTGACGACTACCGCCGGGTCACGCGCCGGGCGCGGCGGGTGTTCGAACGGCTCTTCTACGCCCGCTGATCGCGGCACCCGCTGGCGGCCACGCTGGCGCGCACATTGTCTGCTGAGCCACCGAAACAGGTGGCTCAGCAGACACGGACCGCGACGCTTTGGCTTCTGTGTCGACTCAGCCACGGGAATGGTGGCTCAGCAGACACAGACGCGGTGGTCCTGCCATCTGTGTCGACTCAGCCACCGAAATCGGTGGCTGTGTCGACAATGTGCGCGACCGGGTCGCGACGGGGGCGCGACGGGGCTTCGGCTGCTCAGCGGGCGACGAACAGGACCTCCGCGCCGATCGCGACGTAGCCAGCTGCCAAGCAGGCGCGCACCGACGCCGGATTGCCCGGCGCGACTTGCGCGAACACCGGCTGGCCGGTGGGTACGACCGCCACCGCCGCCGCCGCGAGCCGGCGGCCGAGGCCCCGTCCCCGCGCAGCCGGCGCTACTTCGAACGCCATCTCCCAGCGGCCGGCGACGCCTTGCCCGACCACGAGCACTCCGTCGGGCTCGCCCTGCGCGCGGTCCGCGTACACGACCGCGTCGGGTCGATACCGACGGGCGCGGCGCACGCGCGGATGATCGTTCAGATCCTCACGGCACCAGACCTCGACGGCAGGTTCCTCGAGCCCGTCGGTCTTCGCGAGGACGAGATCGAGCGTGCCGGGCTCGGCTCCCAGCCATCCGGCCAAGAACAACAGGAACGACGCCGACATCGGGGCGCCCAAGTCGCCCCTCGGCAGCCGTTGTCGTACAACCTCCTCACCGATATCGGCGGCGATCACGTGGTGCGCCGCGAACGCCGCGACTGCGTGCATGTGCGCATGGACCGCGGGCAGCATCGTGATGGAGCCATCCGCGACGGGAGGCCGCCCGTAGGCGGCCTCCGTGAAGAAGTTGCGTAGGGGATGTGGCTCGGACGTGACTCCGAGTCTTTCAGGTCAACTCGATGACGAAGACGGCGGCGTCGAACTCGAAGAGTCCCAGCGGTGTCCGCCCGTGGCGTTGACGAACCTGTCCGCGAGCTGCGGGACCTTGGTCTTCAACTCGTTGGCCTTGTCCTGCGTCAACCGACCGCTCGCCACTGCCTGGTCGATCCGCTGGTTGACAGCGTCCACAATGGCGCTGACCACGTCGCTCGGGTTGACCTGGTGTGCGTTGGCGACATCAGCGATGGACTGGCCGTTGCGCCGAGCCTCGATGAGATCCTTTGGCTGGACGCCGATCTTGTCCGCCGCAACCTTGACCATTCCCCTGACGATGCGGGCGTGCAAGCGTCCGTGGCCGTCCCCGGACAGCGCGCCCTTCAGGACCCCGATCACCGCGTTCTCCTGCTCCTGGTTGATGGTTCCGTTCTGTACGAGCCCGTCGAGCGCGGACTTCACCGCCTCTGCCCGGCTGCCGGTCGCCGGGGGCGCACTCGATGTGCTCGGCGCGCTGGACTGTGCACCGGCGGGCAACACGGTGCTGATGGCGAAGGCACCGGCACCGATGGCGGCGACGATTGCGACTGATGCGAGGAGCTTCTTCATGTAGTCGAGGATGCCGAGCCTTTGTTAGCGGCACATGAGCGAGCGATCAGGATGTCGGGCTGTTAGTGTGTCCGTATGGCAGGATCTTCGTCCCAACATATGGACATCGAATCTATGGACACTCTCGTTCCGTGGGACGGTGAGGCCTATGCCGCCAACACCGGCCATCACCGCCGCTACGACGACGAGTTCCTGGCGACGCTCGATCTTCGCTCGACCGATCGGGTGCTCGACCTCGGGTGCGGTTCCGGCGACTTCACCGCCAAGGTGGCTGCGCTCGTACCCGACGGTCACGTAGTCGGCCTCGAGCCGCAGCAAACGATGATCGACATCGCGCGCCGGCGCGCCCAGCCGAACCAGTCGTTCGTGCTCGCGCCCGCACAGGACCTCGCCGCGCAGCCGGCGCCGAGCCGTTCGACGTGATCATGAGCCGGTCCGTCTTGCATTGGGTTCCTGCTGCCGACCATCGCTCGATCCTCGAGCAGTGCGGCGCGGTGCTCCGGCCAGGCGGCCTGTTGCGCATCGAGTGTGGAGGTGGAGACAACACGCGCGATGTCGTCGCGTTCCTCGACGGCATCGCCGCTTCGGTCGCAGGATCCCGCGCCGTGCGCGCGCCGTGGACGTTCCTCCACGCTGGCGAGTACCTCGACATGGTGCTCGACGTCGGCTTCGAGGTCCGCGATGGCTTCGTTCGCACCGTGGCGCAACGTCGATCGTTCGATCGCAACCGACTGCTCGGCTGGTTGCACAGCCAGGTGATCCAGGCGTACGAGGTCGGTCTCGATCCGGACGAGCGCGCGTGCCTCCGTGCCGCCGTCGACGAGCGCGTCGACGAGTTGCGCCGTCCGGACGGGACCTACGACGTCACGTTTGTGCGCCTCGACCTCCGCGCGAACGCGTGAATGCGATTGCGCCGAAGATGAGTCCGAGAGCGCCGACGATCAGGGCGATGATGCCCAGCGTGTTGTTCGTCTCCTTCTTCACCACGGTCGCGGTCACAGCCGGGTTGGTGGAAGTCGGCGCCGACGACGCATCGCTGCTGGTCGAGCCCGAGTCTGCGGCGGCGGTCAGGTGCAGCACCGGCGCGGGATGGCTGGGTTCCGGCTGACCTTCGATTGTCGGGTCGATCCACGACACGTCCTGGCCGTTGTCGTAGCTCTGGATCGCCGGGAACGTCAGTGAGTCGGTGTCGTCTGGCAGCGTGCCCACGGAGACCACGAATGTGTCGAACTCGCCCGGCTTGATCTGCCCACCCGTCCACTTGATCTCGGACACATAGTCAGTGACCTGCTGGCCCTCGTCGTTGGTGACCGGCGTCGGCAGCTGACTCTTCGTCGCTACGTAGGTCCAGCCCGCCTTGGGCTGCACGCTCACAAACGAGAACGGATGATCCGGCGGAAGTTGCACGTCGAGCCCCACCGTGTTGGCGTTGTCCATCTCGTTCGGCACCTGGAAGGTCAGCGTCTGAAAGCCACCCTTCGTCGCGGTCTCCGGATTGACCGTGACATGGGCGAAGGCCGGAGTAACCATCGTCACGACCGCCGCGCAGGCCAAAGCACTCGCGCCGATGATCTTGCGGGTACGCATGCGGTTGTTCCTCTCTATGGGTTTACTTTGACGTCGAAGGTGGTCGTGGGGGCTTCGAACCTGGAGAACTGGGCGCGCACCGTGATCGTGCACTGACCAGGTGTCGAAAGGTCGTCGGTGTCGAGCTGGTAGTGCCCGGGGCCGGCGACGAAGGGCGTCCGGCTCAGTGGCCCGATGTCGTTGGCCGGGTAGGAGATCTCCAGCGTGACCCCGCCAGCCACCTCGGCGACGCGACCGGTGGCGTCCAGGAAATACATGTGGATCGAGTTGTGACCGGCGCGATTCGGGTCGACGACGAGGTTCACCGTGTCCTTCCCGATCGGCTTGGTCTCCGAGTAGATCGTGCCGATGCCAGCCGCGGTACTTGCCGGGACCTGGTTCACGAGCACTGCGGTCAGACCAAGGACGACGACCATGCCGATCATCTCGACGCGGACCGTCGACGCGAGGTGCGACCAGGCGTTGCGACCGCGGGCCTCGGCGCGCCGGAGCGCGGGTACGAGCCGGTAGCGGTTGTAAACGGCGACAGCGGCGATGAGCGCCACCACACCGAGCTTGACCAGCACGATCTGGCCGTAGGTCGTCGATGTGAGCGCGCTGAGCGCGCGGATCTCCTCGTACGCGAGGATGCCGCCAGCGATACCGACCGAGATGATCGCGAAGGCGGCGAGTCGTGAGAACCGAGCGACCACGCCACCGGCATGGACGGCATCGCCTGCTTCCGCTCGTTGGCGTCGCAAGAACAGGAACAGGAACACGAGGCCGCCGAACCACACCGCGGCGGCGAGGACGTGCACCACGTCGGAGGTGTAGACGAGCCATCGAGGCGACGTGATCGTCGTGTGTCCTGCAAACGCGAACCCGATCGCAGCGGCGCACCCACCGACCACAGCGGCAACGCGCGTCGCCGTCGTGCGCCTCCAGAGCACTGCTGTGGTCGCGACTGCGAGACCGAGCAGCACGACGATCGTCTGCGTGCCGACGCCGTCGGCGAGCACGTCGCCGAGCACGCCTTCGTGAGTGATGGACCCCAGGCCGAGTCCCGTGGCGAGCGCAGCAGAGATCGGCAACTGCACGACGACCCCGACCGCACCGACGAGAGCCGCCCACAACACGACCTTTGCCAACCAGTGTCGATCCGAACGATCGTCGAGCACGACCGCGAGAAAGATGGCGCCGCCGGCGGCGATGAACGTCCCGGCGTAGCCGATCCCCCGAGCGATGTTGCCCGCGAGCTCCCACTTCTTGTCGCTGCCGGAGTTGAGCAGCGACGACACGGCTTCGGAACTCGCAGCCGCGCCGTTACCCACTGTGAACGTGAAGGCGCCGTTCACCGGATGCGAGTCGGCAGAGATCACCCGCCACGTCACGATGTAGCCGCCGTCACCGACCTGATTCATCCCCACGGTCACGGTGTTGTCGCGGGCGACGACATCGCCGTTGTCGACACGATGGCGTTGCGCGTCGAAGACCCTGACGGCGCCGAGGGGTGCACTCACGTCTTCGCTGAACGTCAGGCTCACCGCGTGCGGGGCGGTGTCCAGGTGCGCCCCGTCAGCCGGGCTCGTCGCCTCCAGGGTCGCGTGAGCGGCGGCAGGGCCGGCGGTCACCAGGACAACGACCACGGCGAGGGCGGCACCGACGACGAGACGACGAACGGTCATCGCGCGCGGAGAAGGCCGCTCACGCCGAGCATGGGAGGTAGTCGCACCGACGCCGCAAGGAGTTCCCGGACTGCTCTACCCCGCCGACCCTCGACGGACGTCCGCGGGATCGGCTATCGACGTGTGAAGGTGATGTGGGTGACGCCGCTCGGTGACGAGACAGCCTCGATGTCGTAGCGCTCCTCGACGCCCTCGAGGCCGTCCCACAGGCGAACGCCCCGGCCGAGCAGGATCGGCACCTGCGCGACGTGGAGCGTGTCGATGAGTTCGGCGGCGAGGAAGTCGCGGACAACCGTCGGGCCACCGCCGATGCTCACGTCGAGGTCGCCCGCTGCCTCCCGGGCGAGGTCGAGCGCCTCTTGCGGGCTGGCGTCGACGAAGTGGTACACGGTGCCGCCCTCCATCTCGATCGACGGGCGCGGGTGATGCGTGAGCACGAACACCGGCGTGTGGAACGGCGGGTTCGGCCCCCACCAGCCGCGCCATTCGTCGTCGGTGCCGACATCGGTCCACGGACCGGCCTGCGGCGGGCCGAACTTGCCCCTGCCCATGATCTCGGCACCGATGCCGAGGGAATGGAGTTCGGCGAAGGAGTGGTCGACACCCGCGGTCCCGCCGGTCTCGCCGACCATCGAGCGCCAGGATCGGGTCGAGAACCTCCACTCGTGCAGGCGTTCCCCGGCGTGACCGAACGGGGCGTCGAACGTGATGCCGGCGCCGGTCCCGAACCCGTCAAGGGAGATCGAGAAGTTGTGGACACGGACCTGCGACATGGCTGCCTCCGGAGCGGTACGGTGGTTGCGATGTGCAACTGCTTTGGGCTAACCTAGCGAAAGCAGTGGCCGATTGCAAGCACTTTGAGGAGGATCGCATGGACGCTGTCCCCCGCTCGGGATGCGCGATCAACGCTGCCGTCGAGGTGCTCGGCGACCCGTGGGCGATGCTCGTACTCCGCGACATCATGTTCGGGAACCGCCGCCATTTCCGCGAGCTGATCGCCGGCTCCGAGGAGGGCATCGCCACCAACATCCTCGCCAGTCGCCTCAAGCAGCTCGTGGCCGCCGGGCTGTTGACTCGCGACGACGCCCGCCGTGGGCAGCGGGCGGCGTACTCGCTCACCGAGGCAGGCATCCAAGTGCTCCCGGTCATGGCCGCGCTCGGCAAATGGGGTCTTGCCCACCGACAGGGCGACCGCCGCCTACGGGTCCGCGCCGAGTTGCTTCGCGACGGGGGCCCCGAGCTGGTAGCGGCGATGATGGACGAACTGCGCGAGCTCCACCTCGGCGTCCCGCGCCCCGACCCGGATGCACCGCGTGCGAGCGATCAGCTGCGCGCCGCGTCCGAGGCCGCGGTCCGCGACGAGACGAGCAGCGAAGTCGCCGAGAGATGATGATCGACTCCGAACTCGTCGGTTCGCACGAAGGTCCCCGTTAGATGTCGTAGTTCAGAATGGCGGGCAAGCGCGGCAACGGCTCCTCATCACAAAGCGAGCGTGACCTCGACAAACGCGGCCCAGCAGGAACTGCCAATGGCCATCAACCACTGTCTGACGGACCACAGACGGACCACAGACGGACCACGGCGCGACGCCCTCCCCTGAGCATCACCGATACCGGGCGGGTTTCGTCGAGGACACCCACCGGCTCAAGGTGCGTGCGATCGGCACTTAGGCGCTCCCAGATTGGGCGTTCTGGGGCGCGCTCGGTTTCGTCATTCTCCAGAGAGCCTGACGGACCCGATGCGGTGCCTCCTTGCGGACGGTTGCCGTGGCTCCGGCGCGGCGCCGCTTTCACACGCTTTTCCTCGTGCCTTCGTGACCGGTGGCGGGCGCGGGACGCGGGCTCACGCGAGTGCGAAGACCTTGCCGTCGAGGGTTCCGATGTAGACGACGCCGTTCGCCACCGCCGGCGACGACAGATCGATGGCGAAGCCAGCCGCGAACGGTGGGCTGACGTTCGCACCCGTTGTCGCGCTGAGCGCACGCACGATTCCATCGAGCGATGCTACGTAGACGACGCCGTTTGCCACTGACGGGGACGACGATACGAGCTCACCAGTGGTCACCGTCCAGACGAGCGCACCGTCGACGGCGCGCAACGCATAGACCCGCTGGTCGAAGCTGCCGACGTAGACAGTGCCGTTCGCAACGGCGGCGGAGGCGACCAGGATGCCGCCGGATGTGAACGTCCACACCCTTGCGCCAGTAGCTGCATTCAGGGCGTAGAACCTGTCGTCCTCGCTGCCGATGAAGACGGTGCCGTTGGCGACAGCCGGAGCTGCCTGGATCGGGGCACCAGTCGGTGCGGTCCACACGAGGTGACCCCCGGCAGCGCTCAGTGCGTACACGTTGTGGTCCCCGGAGCCGATGTACACGACACCTCGAGAGACGGCCGGGGTCGCAATGACGGCGTTGCCCGTCGTAAAGGTCCACACCGTCGCGCCGGTTGCCGCGTCCAGCGCATAGACCTTCGCGTCGACAGAGCCGAAGTAAACGATGCCGCCCGCGACGGTGGGCGATCCGACAACACGCCCCCCGGTCCTGAAGCTCCAAACGCGCGCGCCGCTCGCTGCCTGCAACGCGTAGAGGTTGCCGTCCTCGGAGCCGACGTACACGATGCCGTCGACGACCGCCGGCGACGACTCCACGGCACCGCCGGTCGTAAAGCTCCACACGAGCGCGCCGGTCGCGGCGTTCAGCGCGTTCACCCTACCGTCATCGTTTCCAACGTAGACAACGCCGTCGACAACCGCCGGCGACGACTCCACTTGTCCACCGAGCTGGGCGGTCCAGCGGGCAGTCAGCGCAGACGGACGATTGCTCTCGGGATTGAATCGGGTCTGCGCGGCGGCGAAACCGAACGACTGCCAGTTGCACCCCGAAAGTGCCACGGCGCCGAGCGCGGCGACGAGAACGGCGCCCCCGCGGCGTCCGGCGAATCGCTTGACGAGGCTCATCAAGGTTGCTGCTCCGATTTCGATGGTCCTCTAGTACGACGGCGACAACCCGAAGGTTCACACCGATGAGGGACGACACGGCACAGCATTCGGCCAGGCCGCGCCGCGATCTGGAAATGGCCGCAGCGTTGGGGTTCCAAAGGTGGCCGGTTTCGGCTGGACGGCTGCCCGACCGCCCAGTGGTCGCGGATCCGGGCCGGGCGCGACGACGACCTCGGATCCACTAGGAGGCCGAGCCGATGACCGTGAGGTCAGCGCACCTGTCGAACGAAATGAAAGGAAGCGATCGTTAGCCCTTCGCGGATGTAGAAGCGGTGCGCGTCGACGCGCTGGACGCCCGAGTCCAGGTCTAGGATCCGGCAGCCACTCACCTTCGCCCGGTCCAGGAGCTCGGCAAGCAACAGTGCACCGACCCCTCGGCTCCGTTCGGACGCGAGAGTAACGAGGTCGTCGACGTACAGCTTTCTGATCGCGGTCGTCGTCGCCACCACTCGCCAGCCGGCGACACCGACGCAACGGTCACCCTCGAAAGCCGCGAGGTACCGAAGCCCCTGTGGGTAGCCCTCCTCATATACAGCAGCGAAGCCCCCCGCGGTGAGGTGGGGACGCAACTCGCGCAACACCCCAAGCACGTCGTGGTCGAGACGAGAATCGCCGGGCTCGAGATCCACGAGAACCATGACCAGATGGTCGCGTAGCGAGCGGTTGCCCTGCTGGTGCCTGGTCCGCCATTCGAGGTCAGAGTGATCGACCTATCCACGTCCCCCGACGATGACTGTCCCCGAGGTGCTGGTCGGAGTCACGAAGACGTGCTCGGTAATGCCGGCAGTACTGGCGCGACCTCGACGCCCTGGAACGCTGGACCCGTGACCTGCCCCACCAGCAGTGGTGGAAGGACTTCCTGCGCGACTCCTCCGGCACGGGCTTCTGGCACGAGACGTACTTCATGCGCGGCGGGATGGAGGCGATCTACGACGACATGGCTAACCCGATCGGCATGATGTCATTCGCGCCGTTCGAAAAGGCCCGCGGCAAGATGTTCAGCGCTCGTAGTCGCCTCGGGCTGGGCGAGCCCCGGCTGAGCGCGGTGATCCCCGAGGACGCGCTCACCGACTAGCTCACGGCGGCCCAGATGGACGCCGACGCGAGCTCGTTCGCTCCGCGGTTCGGCCACGTCCCACCGGACCCGAGGACGCACTGTCGAGGTCGGAACGATTCATGCGGCCGACGTGGGCTGTTACGGCACATGCCTCGACGCGGGGGCATGGACTAGGCGCACCTGACCAAGGGCGTGCATCGCTCGACGCTCGACGGGTTGACGGATTGGACGCTCTGGGCGGACAAGGTCGTCACTTTCTGACCGCGGAGAGCATCGCGCGGCGGAGCAGCCCTGCTTCGGTCGCAACGAGTTGCGCACGATGATCGGCCTGGCGCTGGTCGAACGCGCCGGGTGGCTCGAGCGCGGCGAGTTCGTCGCGGTGACGAGCGCGTGCGTCAAGCCACGCCCGCTGCGTGTCGATAAACGCCTCGGTGATGTCGAGTTCGTCGACGTCACCGAAGCCCGCGGCCTCGAGCAGCCGCGCCTGCGAAGCGCGAGATGCGACGGCGCGTGGCCCGGCGCGGCGCGCTCGTCGCCGCGACGCCGGCGGCAGGTCGGGTGCCAAGTGGATGGTCGTGAAGGCGATCCGGCCTCCCGGTCGCATCAGCTTGCCGAGTGCTCGCAGCACGGCGAGCTTCGCGGTCAGTCAACACAACACATCGGTATGCACGACCGCATCGAACACTGCCGGCCGGAAGGGTTGTTGGGCCCCGGCCGCGGCGACCGCGGCATAGCGCCCTGCCACTCCCTCGCGACCGGCACGCGCCGATGCAGCGGCGAGCGCGTCGAATGGCATATCGGTGCCGGCGACCTCGCACGCGTAGCGGACGGCGAAGTACACGCCCGGCCATCCACGGCCGGTGCCCACATCGAGAAGTCGGACACCCGCACCGAGGCCAAGCCGGCGAGCAAGCTCATCGGCCTGGTCGAGGGTGGTGTACCCGTTGGCGCCCCAGGTGGCGCCGATGACCTGCGCTTCGATCTCGTCGACCACCGGGATGGTGGGCATGGCGTAGCGCTCGCGGAAGTGCGCGAGCGCGTCGTCCTGGTCTCGGGTCGTCATCCGGGTTGCCCGCCGTCGCACACGCAGAACTCGTTGCCCTCCGGGTCGTGCATCACGACCCATGAGCTGCCGTGCTCCGACAGCGGCCGCTCGACGCGGACCGCGCCGAGACCCTCGAGCCGGCGGGCCTCGCCGTCGACGTCGGCGCACTCGATGTCGAGATGCATCCGGTTCTTGACCACCTTCGGTTCCGGGACGCGTTGGAGCAACAACTTGGGCTGCACGCCGTTCTCGTCGACGAGCATCACGTAGTTGTCTGCCCCTCCAAGGGTCGTGTAGCCGAGCGCGGTGGACCAGAAGACAGCCAGGGTGTCGGGATCGACGGCGTCGAGAACGAGCCCAAGTGTCGCAGTCATGCGTGCTCCTTCGTTCAAGGCTTGCGGGCGAGGAAGGCGTAGCCGTACACCTCGAATGCTCGCGCCTTACCCTCGCCGTTGGCGCCGCCGAACGTGTCGGCCCTGTCGCCGATGATCACGTCGACGAAGCCGGTGTCTTCGAGCATCTTCTGCCAGCCCGCACGGGGCAGCCCGCCCGCGATTCAGCCGGTCCACAGGTCGATGTCCCGTAACGCCTCCGGCGGCACCGGGCGGCCGTTCGCGATGTCGGCGAACTGCAAGCAGCCGCCCGGCTTGAGCACGCGACGAATCTCGTCGAAGACGGCGCGTTTGTTTGCGCACAGATTGATGACGCCGTTGGAGATCAGGGCGTCGGCCCAGCCGTCGGGGATCGGGAGTTGTTCGGCGAGGCCTTCGCGGAACTCGACGTGCGCATAGCCAAGAGACTCAGCGATGCTCCGCGACTTCTTGAGCATCTCTGGCGTCATGTCGACGCCGATCACCCTCCCGGTGGTGCCGACTAGGTCGGCGGCGATGAAACTGTCGAACCCGGCGCCCGAGCCGACGTCGACGACATTTTCGCCCCGCTCCAGTCGACGCAGCGAGAACGGATTGCCGACACCCGCGAACGATTCGACGGCGCGATCGGGCAAGGCGTCGACGGCACCCTGGTCATAGCCAAGGCGCGCGGTGAGGGGGCGGCCGGTGTGGAAGTGGAACGTGCCCTTCGGGTCGGTCGCGACCGCCCGGTACTTGTCCCGCACTTCCTCGCGCAACGCATCGGGGTCCACAACCAGATCCTCAGCCATCGGTGCCACCTCCGGTGCCTGCCGTCACGGGGAGGCCGGCTCGCTTCCATTCGGGGAACCCGTCGATCAACCGCCGAGCGCGGAACCCGCGACGGTTCAGCTCGCGCACCGCGTCATCCGCATACACGCAGTACGGACCCCGGCAGTACGCCACGACGTCGGTGTCCTTGGGTAGCGCGCGCAAGTGTCGGCGCAGCTCGGCGATCGGCACCGATCGCGCGCCACGAATGTGACCAGCCTCGTATTCTGCGGTCGGGCGCACGTCGAGCACCACCACTTCGCTGCGCTTCAACCGCGCCGCGAGCTCCTTGCGATCAACGACGTCGATACCATCACGATCGCCGAGATACGCGGCCGCGAGCCGCTCGAGTCCAGCGACGTGTTCATCGGCGACGTCACGCAAGGCCGCCCACAGTTCACCGACTCGTTCGCTCGCCAGCGCATAGAAGATCCGCGTGCCGTCGCGCCTCGTCGTGACCAGCCCGGCCCGGGCCATGGCCCGCAGATGGTGCGATGTGTTGGCCACGCTCTGGTCGATCTCGACGGCGATCTGCTCCACGGACCGCTCGCCCTGGGCGAGCACGTCGATGATCTCGGCCCGGCGGCCGTTGGCGAGTGCTTTGGCCACTTCCGCGAACCCGTCGTACAGCGCGTCCTTGGCCGCTCGCTCACCCACGCTCGGCATCGTCAACCCCATCCACTCCTTTGTCAAGTATTCAAGTGATTACTTGACAAGAACTGGCGGTGCGCGCACAATGAATGGGTCCTGCGGCGGGGAGGAGACTGCGATGACGAAGCTGACCGTGGCCGCGACCAAGCCCGCGTGACGAGTCGCACGATCGAACCGGTCGCGTTCGTTGACGAAGGCCTAGGCAACTCGTCATATCTGGTGGACTTGGGCGACGGCCGTTCCCTGATAGTCGACCCCGCCCGCGACGCCACCCCCTACTTGGCGGCGGCCGACCGGGCCCGGCTCTCCATCGCCTACGCCGTCGAGACGCATCTCCATGCCGACTTCCTCACCGGCAGCCGCGAGCTGGCGCGCGCGCGGGGCGACGGTGCTGGCGCCGCGGGCCGGCGGGATCGAATGGCCCCACCGCGGGCTCGACCACGGGGACGAGCTCGACCTCGGCGGCCTTGTGCTGCAGGCCGTGGCCACACCGGGACATACCCCCGAGCACCTGAGCTGGCTGCTGTCCGACGGGCACCGGCCCGTCGGGTTGTTCTCCGGTGGCGCCTTGTTGGTCGACGCAGTGGCGCGCACCGATCTCATCGCGCCCGACCGGACCGAGCCGTTAGCCCGAGCCATGTGGCGGTCGTTGCAGGAACGCATCCTGACCTTGCCCGATGACGTGCCGGTGTATCCGACCCATGGCGCGGGGTCGTTCTGCGCCGCGCCGACCGACGGGGAGCGCACCACGACGATCGGCCGGGAGCGCGCCGCCAACCCGCTGCTGGCCGCGCCCGACGAGGACGCCTTCGTCGACGAGCTGCTTGCCAGCTACGGCTCCTACCCGCCGTACTTCCAGCGGCTCCGGGAACGGAACAGGTTGGGTCCCGACGTGCTCGGCTCGCCGTTCCCCCCGCTGCCCGCCATCGCACCGGATGACCTGCCGGCGCTAGTCGACACTCGGGCGCAGGTCGTCGATGCCCGCCCAGTCGCGGCATGGGCCGGGGGCCATCTGCGGGGCGCATTCGCCATCCCGTTGCGGCCCCAGTTCGGGTCGTGGCTCGGCTGGCTGGCCGCTGAAGACCGCCCGATGGTGTTCGTGCTCGACCCGGGCCAGGACGCCGGCGAGGTAGTGCGCCAGGCGCGCACCATCGGGTACGACCAGCTGCTCGGCGCACTCACCGGCGATGTCGACGCTTGGCGCGGCGCCGGGCTGGCGATCGACCGCACCGCCGTCCTCGACGCCGCCGATCTGGATCGCCCGGTGGTCGACGTCCGCCAAGACAACGAGTACGCCGCCGGTCACGTGCCCGGCGCACTGCACATCGAGCTCGGCACGATCGCGTCTCGGGCGCATGCGGTTCCGGGTGGCCCGCTGGCCACCATGTGCGGCCACGGTGAACGGGCCGCCACCGCCGTCAGCCTCCTCGAACGCGAGGGCCGCACCGGTGTCGCGGTGGTGATCGGCGGACTCGACGAGTGGGCGGATCATGGTGGCCGTCTCGAGACGGGGCGGTGACCGACACCGGCACACCGACGCTCGGGCTGCGCCAGAACCTCGCGCAGTTCAGCCTGCTGGTCGGGGTCAACGCGCTCGTCGGTGGGATGATCGGCCAGGAACGCACGGTGTTGCCGTTGCTTGCGGAGCGCGAGTTCAAGCTCACCGCGTTCACCGCCGCGCTGACGTTCATCGCCGCCTTCGGCGCGGTGAAGGCAGCCACCAACTTCTTCGCCGGGACCCTGTCGGACCGCTACGGCCGCAAGCCAGTGCTCGTCGCCGGCTGGCTGATCGGGCTACCGGTGCCGTTGCTGTTGATGTGGGCACCAAGCTGGGCGTGGGTCATCGCGGCCAACGTCCTGCTCGGAGTCAACCAAGGGCTCACGTGGTCCACGACGGTGATCATGAAGATCGACCTCGTCGGCCCCGAACGGCGGGGTTTGGCCATGGGGCTCAACGAGGCCGCCGGCTATGGCGCCGTTGCGATCACCGCGCTGGCCACCGGGTACATCGCCGAGCACGCCGGCCTGCGTCCTGAACCGTTCTACCTCGGGCTCGTCTTCGCCGGACTCGGTCTCGGACTGTCGACGCTGTTTGTCCGCGAGACCCGCGGCTACGCCTATCTCGAGGCGGCACAGCTCGCGACCCGCCACGACGGCGACAACGACGCTCTGTCTACCGGGGACGTGTTCTGGCTCACCAGCTTCCGGGAGCGGGCGCTGTCGTCGTGCAGCCAGGCTGGGCTGGTCAACAACCTCAACGACGGCCTCGCCTGGGGGTTGTTCCCGATCGTCTTCGCTGACGCCGGGTTGAGCGTCGGCCGGATTGGCGTGCTCGCCGCGCTCTATCCCGCGGTCTGGGGGGTCGGCCAGCTCGTCACCGGGGCCCTGTCGGACCGGGTCGGTCGTAAGCCGCTGATTGCCGGCGGGATGCTGACTCAGGCGGCGGCGATCGGCTGGATCGCGGCCGCCGCCGGGTTCTGGTCGTGGGCCATGGGCGCGGTGGTGCTCGGCGCGGGTACCGCGATGGTGTACCCGACGTTGTTGGCCGCCATCGGTGACGTCGCTCACCCGTCGTGGCGGGCTCGGTCAGTCGGCGTATACCGGCTGTGGCGCGACGGCGGGTTCGCCGTCGGCGCCCTGTTAGCCGGGATCCTCGCCGATGTCGTGTCGATCACCGCGGCGATCTGGGCGGTCGCCGCGCTCACCGCCGCCTCGGGATTCGCAGTCCTCGCGCGGATGTACGAGACCCACCCGCGGGACGAGCCGTCGACCACACCGCCAGCGGCCGTTCTCAGCGAGGTGTGACAGCCGCGCCGGTCATCGCCCGCAGTCGTCTGGCAAACGCGGGCCCGGCGATCACCCACGGGTGACCGCCGCGGTCGTCGATGGTTCCCGCCGCCACCCAGCCGGCCGCCTCGACCAAGGCGCGCAGGCACACGACCGCCTGCTGCCATCGCAACGAGTCGCTATCGACGGGTCGGGCCGCGGCGCGTTCATAGGCGCGAATGAACCGGCGCGACAGTGCCTGACCGGCGGCCCGGACCAGCGGCCGCAACGGACTGGGCGCCAACAGCGGCGGCTCGGCCAGCACCAACGAGGTGAAGCCCAAGTCGTAGGTGGCCGGGGCCAGCAGCGCGGCCGACCAGTCGAGCACCGTCACCGAGCCGATGTCGTCGACCAGCACGTTGAACGGGTGTAGATCGCCATGGCAAACCACTACGGGTTCCGGCGCGGGAGGGTGCGCCTGCAGCCACCACGCGGCCGCGACCAAATCGTCCCGCCCCCACCGCTCGGCAGTGTCGACCAGGCTGACCAACATCGCCTCCTGCCCCGGTCGTGCGATGCCGGCCGCGTCCAGTCGCCGCTCCACGACTGTCGGGTCGAGCCGGTGGAGTCGAGCGAGAACATCGGCCAGGGTCACCGGCAGACGCCGGGCCAACGACGGCAGGAGGGCCAGCGCCCCGACACCGTCCAGCCCCGAGAGCATCGGCCGCCCCGCGGCCAGGTCCATCACCATGTAGGCCCGGCCATCCACGCCGACCTCGGGACCGCCAGCGGCATGAACCGCCGGTGTCGGGAAACCCTCCGCCGCGACCTCTGCTTGGAACGCGGTCTCCTTCGCCGCGGTCGCCGGCTCAGGCATGATCCGAGCGACCAGCGGTCCGTCCCACCCGACGGGCCCGCCGCGCAACCGGAACGAGATCAACTCGGCCCAGAACCCACCGGTCAATGGCTCGAGGGCACCGTCGAAGTCGAGGGCCGGCCGGCCGGTCACCGCGCGCAGCACGTCCAGCAACCCGCTGGCGAGCCCAGGCGCCACAAGTGTCACAGTATTTACCGTAACGGTTACAGCCGGTAGTGTCTAGACGTGGCCGCGACAGTGGACGAGCAAAGCACGGACGAGTTCTCGGTCGACGAGCTCGCCGCCCGGGTCGGGCTGCCGACCCGCACCATCCGCGAGTACCAGACCATGGGTCTGGTCCCACCCCCCAGGAAGCGCGGGCGCGTGGGCGTGTATCGCACCGCCCATCTGCACCGGCTGCAGCTGATCGGCCGGCTCCAGGAGCGGGGCTACTCGTTGGCCGGCATCCGCGACCTGCTCACCTCCTGGCGCGACGGGGAGGAGCTCACCGACGTACTCGGCCTGTCCCCCGATGAGCTCGTGCACCTCGACGAACCCGGCACCCCGGCGACGCTCGACCAACTGGTTCGTTTGCTGCCGGCACTCGTGCCGCAGCGACTCGACGACCTGCTCGCCGTCGGACTCATCGACGAGTGCGGGCCCGACCGCTTCTGCGTGACCAGCCCCTCGCTCTTGCAGCTCACGATCGACTCGCTCGCCGCTGGCTACACGCCGCGTCAGGTGCTCACGCTGCTCAATGCCGTCCACGACGCCGCCACGCTGGTCGCTGCCACAGCCGCCAAGCTGCTGGCCCGCCCACCAACCGGCCTCGACGACGCGCAACTCGCCCGGCTGGCGACCCGCGGCCGCGGGCTGCTCGCCCACGGCACCGGCCGGCTCACCATCTACACCCTCGGCCAACAGCTCGACAATCGCACCGCTTCGGTCCGGCGGCCGGCGAAGCACTCCCGATGACCACGGCGAACCGAGACAAGGCCAACACCTGGAACGGGGACAGCGGACACCGCTGGGCCGCCGACGCCGACCGGCGCGACCACGTCACGCAACCGGTCGCCGACGCGCTCTTCGACGCCGCCCGCCTCCGTCCCGGCGAGACGGTCCTCGACATCGGCTGCGGGTGCGGCATCACCACCCTTGCCGCGGCCGCCGCCGTCAGACCGGGCAGGGCGACGGGCATCGACCTGTCCGAGCCGATGCTCGACGTCGCCCGCCAACGCGCGGGGAACCGCGCCGGCGTCACATTCCTTCGCGCGGACGCCCAGACGCACCGTTTCACCCCAGCCACGTTCGACGTGGCCATCAGCCGCTTCGGGACGATGTTCTTCGACGATCCTGTCGCCGCCTTCGCCAACGTCGCCGCCGCGGTGCACCCCGGCGGGCGCCTGTGCCTGGCGACCTGGCAGTCGCTCGCCGCCAACGAGTGGCTCACCGTGCCCGGCGTTGCGCTGCTCCGGTTCGGATCCGTGCCAGATCTGGGCGAGGGCCGATCGGGCATGTTCGCCCAGTCCGACCCGACGGTCGTCGCCGACGTGCTGCACGCGGCGGGTTGGCACGACGTCGAGGTCGCACCCGTCGCGCTCGACGCTCGAACTCGGCGACGACCCGGCGCACGCGGCGCAGTATCTAGGCGACTCCGGCCCTGGCCGGGCGGTGCTCGAGACCGTCGACGAACCGGATCGGCCCCGGGCCATCGCCGCTGTTGTCGACACACTTGCCGCCTACCACGGCCACGACGGTGTGCGCCTCGGCGCCGCGATCTACGTCATCACAGCCCGGGTCGCGCGATAGCGGTTGGCTGACGACTGACGCACACGGAAACGTAATTGGGGTCGCGGTAGCTCGGCGGGAATGACACTTCGAGGATGGCGCTGCACACGCCCTGCCAGTTGGCACACCGCCCGCGGTCAAGCACATTGCCCGCCAACTCCAGGGCTTCCTCTGGCGCGGATCGCGGGATGAACCACCCGAGCGACCCAATGAGTAGCCAATACTCACGACGGACTCAATGGCTCGCGGTTCGATGTGACCCGGGATGACGCTGTCCCCTTTGTTCGTGGAAAGGCGGCGAGATGGGTTCGCAATGGAGAGCGGGAGTCCGGCGGCAGACGGCGGAGAGTGACACTGTGTTGCTCACGGACGAGTCGCTGTTGTCCGGAATTGACGACATCGCTGATGAGTCGCTGTGCTCAAGCCGCGTCGCGGCCGATGGCGACGCCTCGGCAACCAATACGAATGACGCCATCGAGTGGCTCGATCGTGTTCTGCGGTGCGCGCTGTATGGGCAAGGTGGCCCACCATCCTGAATCGCGACAAAACGTGTCCGGACGGCAACCGCCCGTCGTGACAGCGCGCCAGATTGCAGCGCCGGCCGGTACCTCGGAATGAGCGCCCGAGACGGCGATGATCCGCCTGCGACCGCCAGTGCGACGGACCACAGACGGACCAAACCGTTCGATGAGACCTAGAACCGCAGGTCAGCGCCCCGATCGATCAGATGTCGTAGTACAGCTGGAACTCGTAGGGGTGGGGACGGAGTCGGATGGCGTCGATCTCGTTCTCTCGCTTGAAGGCGAGCCAGATGTCGATGAGATCGGACGTGAACACCCCGCCGACCTTCAAGAAGTCCTGGTCGGCCTCGAGCGCGTCGAGGGCCGCGTCGAGCGAGCTCGGTACCTGGGGCACCTTCGCCAGTTCCTCGGGCGGCAGGTCGTACAGGTCCTTGTCGACCGGCGGCGGGGGCTCGATGCGGTTGTTGACGCCGTCCAGTCCCGCTTGCAGCATGGCCGAGAACGCGAGGTACGGATTGCATGACGGGTCGGGGCAGCGGAACTCGAGGCGCTTCGCCTTCGGGCTCTTCGAGTACAGCGGGATGCGCACCGACGCGGAGCGGTTGCGTTGTGAGAACACGAGGTTCACCGGCGCCTCGTAGCCCGGCACCAGGCGCTTGTACGAGTTCGTGGTGGGGGCGGCGAACGCGAGGATCGCAGGTGCGTGCTTGAGCAGTCCGCCGATGTACCACCGCGCCATGTCCGAGATCCCCGCGTAACCGGTCTCGCTGAAGAACAACGGCTCGCCGCCCTTCCACAACGACTGGTGCGTGTGCATGCCTGACCCGTTGTCCTGGAAGATCGGCTTGGGCATGAACGTCACCGTCTTGCCGGCCGCGTTGGCGACGTTCTTGACGACGTACTTGTAGAGCATGAGCTTGTCGGCCATGCGCAACAGCGTGTCGAAGCGCATGTCGATCTCGGCCTGGCCCGCAGTGCCGACCTCATGGTGCTGGATCTCGACCTCGATGCCGAGCCGCTCCATGGTCAGGATCATCTCCGACCGCAGGTCCTGGAACTGGTCCATCGGTGGGACGGGGAAGTAACCCTCCTTGTACCTGATCTTGTAGCCGAGGTTGCTGCCGCCTTCATCGCGCGCGGTGTTCCACGCCGCTTCGATCGAGTCGACGGAGTGCGATGCCGAGTGCTCGTCGTAGTGAAACCGCACGTCGTCGAAGATGAAGAACTCCGCCTCCGGCCCGAAGTACGCCGTGTCCGCCAGACCAGTCGACACCAAGTGGTCCTCGGCCTTCTTCGCCACGTAGCGCGGATCGCGCGAGTACGACTCGAGTGTGATCGGGTCGCGCACGAAGCAGTTGACGTTGAGCGTCTTGTGGGCGCGGAACGGATCGATGAGCGCGGTGTTCGGGTCGGGCACGAGGATCATGTCCGACTCCTGGATCTCCTGGAAGCCTCGGATCGACGAGCCGTCGAACCCGAGTCCCTCCTCGAAGGCGTCGGCGCTCAATTCGTGCGCCGGCGCAGAGAAGTGCTGCATCAGTCCCGGCAGGTCACAGAACCGGAAATCAACGATCTCGACGCCCTCGTCCCTCGTCAATGCCAGGACTTCGTCGGGTGTGCGCTCCTGCACGGGCTCCTCCTTTGCGATGCGGACCGGCGCAAGCTAATCGGTGGACCGACCCCCTGCAGGGGGGGATCCGCCGCACCGGGATGCTCGCGACGACGCGACTACGCCTGCAGTTCGTGCTCGAGCGCGGCGCAGACCGTGTCGACGATCATCCGCGTAACGACATACGGGTCGCAGTTCGCGTTCGGCCGGCGGTCCTCGATGTAGCCCTTCTTGTCCACCTCGACCTGCCACGGGATGCGCACCGAGGCGCCACGATCCGACACGCCGTAGCTGAAGGAGTGCCATGGCGCTGTCTCGTGCGCGCCGGTCAGGCGGTGCTCGATGTCCGCGCCGTAGCTCTGCACAGTTTCGTCAGCCTTGGCGCCGAGCGCCTCGCAGGCGGTGATGATCGGGTCGTAGCTTTCGCGCATCGCCTTCGTGGAGAAGTTGGTGTGCGCGCCCGCGCCATTCCAATCGCCCTTGACCGGCTTCGGATCGAGCGTCGCCGAGATGCCGAAGTCCTCAGCCGTTCGGTAGAGCAACCAGCGCGCCAACCAGAGTTGGTCCGCTACGTCGAGCGGTCCGAGCGGACCGACTTGGAACTCCCACTGGCCGGGCATCACCTCGGCGTTGATGCCCGAGATGGCGAGCCCAGCGTCGAGGCAGTTGTCGAGGTGCTTCTCGACGACGTCGCGGCCATACACCTCGTCGGCGCCGACACCGCAGTAGTAGAAGCCCTGCGGTGCGGGATAGCCGCCGGCCGGGAAGCCGAGCGGGTGCGCCTTCTTGAAGTACGTGTACTCCTGCTCGATCCCGAACAGCGGCTGTTGCGACGCGTACCGTTCGGCGATCGGACGCAGGTGCGCGCGTGTGTTGGTGGGATGCGGCGACATGTCGGTCAGTAGGACCTCGCACATCACGAGCTTGTTGTCGCCGCCGCGGATGGGGTCGGGAACAGCGAGGACGGGTTGCAGCACGCAGTCCGAGTTGCTGCCCGGCGCCTGGTTGGTGCTCGACCCGTCGAACCCCCAGATCGGCAGCTCCGCGCCGTCCGGAAGGATCTTGGTCTTCGACCGCAACCGCGCTGTCGGTTCCGTGCCGTCGATCCAGATGTACTCCGCCTTGTAGCTCATGTGTGTCCTTTGTCGATCGGTGGTTGCCGGCCAAGAAGGCTCCCAGCAGCCCGTTTCTGAGCCGTTGCCCCATTGTGAACAGCATGTGAACCGGTGCACGAGCGGCCGGGAGCCCGGTCCGGTCGTGTCAACATGGACGGGTGATCGAGCGTCAACAGGACTACGTGCTGCGCACGGTGGAGGAGCGGGGCGTCCGGCTGATCCGGCTCTGGTTCAGTGATGTACTCGGGCAGCTCAAGTCCTTCGCCATCTCGCCGGCCGAGCTCGAGAACGCGTTCGAGGAAGGAATGCAGTTCGACGGATCGTCGATCGACGGTTACAGCCGGGTGCAGGAGAGCGACGTCCTCGCTCGCCCTGACGCGAACAGCTTCGAGCTGTTGCCGTGGGGCATCGACGACGCGCCGTCCGCTCGGATGTTCTGCGACATCGCGAACCTCGACGGCTCACCGTTCGAAGGTGATCCTCGGCAGGTTCTCAAGCGCAACCTCGAGCGCGCCCGAGAGCGCGGTTTCACGTTCTACGCCGCGCCCGACATGGAGTTCTTCTACTTCGGCTCCGCCGACCCCAGCCTGCCGCCCGAGCCGCTCGACACCTCGTCGTACTTCGACCTCACGACGGCGGACGTAGCCGGGGACATTCGCAAGGAGACCATCCACACACTCGAAGCGCTCGGCATCCCGGTCGAGTACTCGCATCACGAGGATGCTCCGAGCCAGCACGAGATCGATCTCCGTTACACCGACGCGCTCACGATGGCCGACAACGTGATGACCTTCCGTCTGGTCGTCAAAGAGGTCGCGCACGTACACGGTGTCCACGCGACGTTCATGCCGAAGCCGATGGAACAAGTGCAGGGCTCGGGGATGCACACGCACTTCTCGCTCTTCGAGGGCGACACGAACGCGTTCCATGATCCGGGCGATCCGTATGGCCTGTCGAAGATCGGCAGGGGATTCATCGCCGGCGTGTTGCGCCACGCTCGCGAGATCAGCGCTGTGACCAACCAGTGGGTCAACTCGTACAAGCGGCTCGTGGTCGGGTTCGAGGCGCCGGTGTACATCTCGTGGGCACGGAACAACCGGTCCGTCGTAGTGAACGTCCCGCACACGAAGAAGGGCAAGGCCGAATCGACGCGCATCGAGTTCCGCGCGCCGGATCCTGCGTGCAATCCGTACCTGACGTTCTCGGTCGTTCTCGCCGCCGGCCTACGCGGCATCGAGGAGAGCTACGACTTGCCCTCCGAGACGACGGCGAACCTGTACCAGCTCACCGAGGAAGAACGCCTCGCCGAAGGCATCGAGATGCTGCCGGGCTCGTTGTCGGAGGCCTTGGACGTGATGGACGACTCGGAGCTCGTGGCCGAAGCACTCGGTGAGCACGTGTTCGAGTGGTTCATCCGCAACAAGCGCGCCGAATGGCGTGAGTACAAGACACACATCAGCCAGTTCGAGCTCGACCGCTACTACCGCAACCTGTGATGGAGCCGCTGCTTCTGTACCCGGACCCGCCTCCGGTCGAGCTCGCACAAGCACTCGACCTCAGCGGCTATCCGTGGAAAGCGGTGGCGGACGAGCGGGCGGCTCAGGCCGGCGAACCCGATGACGGTTGGGCCGGCGCGATCGTGTGCGCCGATGTCGACGCCGAGAGTGCATTCGCGTTGTGCCGCGTGCTTCGCAAGCGGGACGCGCCCCTCGAGCCGCTGTTGCTACTGCTTCCGGGTTCGCGGCTGCACGACCTCGAGCTGCGCGACGACCTCTTCGACGACTTCTGCCTGACGCCTTTCCATCCTCGCGAGCTCGAGGCGCGGGTGAAGCACCTCTTCTTCCGCGTCGGGCGCGGCGCCGGCCCCGAGCTCATCGAGTACGGCGACCTGATGTTGAACCTCGAGACATATCAGGCCGCGTGCGGGGGCAGGCCGCTCGACCTGACCTACATGGAATACGAGTTGCTCAAGTTCCTCGCCGCGCATCCCGGCAAGGTGTTCACTCGGGAGACGCTGCTCTCGCGAGTGTGGGGGTACGAGTACTACGGCGGCGCCCGCACCGTCGACGTCCACATCCGACGGCTGCGCGCCAAGCTGGGCGAGGAGCACGCCAACCTCATCCAGACCGTGCGCTCGGTCGGGTACCGGTTCGGACAGAGCCGGTGGAGCATCTGACGCCCTGACACGCGAGCGCGACGCGCTCGCGTCCTTCGGAGTGCTGGTGGGCCGCGAACCCCAGAGGGACCACGGCGACCCGGGTTTTGGCCTGCAGGCGGGTGGCTAGACGGGGCGCACGTCCTTTGCTTGGAGGCCACGGTCGGTCTGCTCGGAAGTGAACTCGACCTTCTGGCCCTGCTCGAGCGTCTTGAAGCCCGAGCCCTGGATGTTCTTGTAGTGGACGAACAGCTCATCACCGCCGTCGTCCGAAGCAATGAAGCCCCAGCCCTTCTCAGAATTGAAGAACTTCACTGTGCCGGTCGCCATGCCGGTAGCCCCTTCGCGCCCTGTGGGCTCTGACGACTCGCCCTGCGAAGCGCCTAGCCCTGCTCCCAACGAATAACGGAGCGCACCTTAGCGACCGCGCAGTGTGAGCGTGTGAACGCGGTGCCTACAGGTTGAGATCGATCAGCTCGCTGCCCTTGTGCGTCGCCTCGCCGTTCTGCTTCAGCGCAGCACCGAGGATGATCGCCACGAGGAGACCGCTGACGATGAAGATGATCGGCAGCATGACCACGAGCACGAGCACGATGATGACGACACCAGCCACGACACGTGTCTACCCCATCCAGGCCCATGCCTCCACTTCCACCAGCGCACCGAGCGGCAGCTCCGCAACGCCGATGGCCGATCGCGCAGGACGATGCTCACCGAGCTCCTGCATGTACACCTCATTCATGAGCGCGTAATCGCTCATGTGCCGAAGGAACACGGTTGTCTTCACGACGTTCGTCAACGCCGCGCCGTTCGTCTCGAGTTGGCGGCGAAGGTTGGAGATCGCCTGGCGAAGCTCTGGTTCGAGGCCTCCCGGAACGAGCTTCCCGTCGACGGTGCCGACTTGACCAGAGACGACGAGCCAGTCACCCGCTCGCACGGCTGGCGTATACGGACGTGTCACTTCGCATGCCCCGGGCGTCGCTGCGCTCCTGCCTCTGTCATCGAAGCTTGACTCCTGTTGGAAAGGTTGGCGGACAGCCTTGCGCGACCCAGGTGGCGGCGGCCACCGCCGCGAAGACCGCATCGCTGCCGTTGCGGGGTGCGCGGTCGTCGGGCTCGATCTCGACCGTGACCGATGGCGTGTCCACCGCGCGCAGAACGCCGAAGGAACGGATCGTGAGATCGAGCGGCCCGCCCGCGTCGTCGACGGCGATGCCCTCCGACGTGACCCAGCCCAGCGCCATGTGCGCAGCACCGGTGCAGAAGGATCGCAGCACGATCTCGTCGAGTGGTTCGCCGGCCGCGACGCGCACGTGCACGCCGTTCGCGTCGACGATCGCCTGCGCGCGGGCACCATTCGGTGCGACAACGACGTCGCCGTGCCCGCTCGCGCCGGCCTGCAGCGCCACAGCCTCGGCCCAGCCCGACGCGCGCACGTCGCAAGAAGTCGGTGGCCCCGCGACGTCGACCTCCTCGACTCGCAACAAGGGGGCGCACGACGTGATGACGTCTGCGATCCCGGGCGTCCGTGCCACCCGCACGACGCCGCTTCCGTCACCACGCACACCAGCTGCGATGGGTGGACGCTTGGGGCCGAGACGCACTGCGTCTTCGCGTGACGCGAGCACGCGAACTGCACGCCCGTGCCGATCGGCGAGGTCGCGGGCCGCGGCCGTCACATACGAATGGACTTTCCCGCCGAACGCACCGCCGTTCGCGAGCGGTGACGCCGGCTCGCCGCCCGGCGCACACCACGACGCGTCCGTCTCGAGATAGGCCGGCTCGACCCACTGGGTCTGCAGGGTCACGCTCCAGTCGCCGGGTGGCAACCCGATCGGAGGGCGGACGTCCACCGTCGTGCGCCGACCCTGCACTTTCGCCGCGTGGCGGCGTGCCTCGACGAGCGTCTCGGCGACGGACCAGCCGCCACGGCCATCGGGGACCGCGACGAGCGCATCGGCTGGCGCGGTGTCGTCCGCGAAGCCTCCACCACCGAGCGCAACATCGGGTCCGACCCGCTGAGGCGAGCCGCCTTCCAGCGCAGCGCGAGCAGCTGCACGCTCGAGATCGCGGCTCGCGCCTCGGGCGGCGTCGGCCTCAAATGCCCGCCATGCGTCGAGGATCGTGCGCCAGCCAGTGCAGCGGCAGAGGTGTGCGAGGAGCGCTCGCTCGACGTGGTCGGTGTCGTCGCGCTCGACACCGCGCTCTCGTAACGCGTGGAGGCGGACGATGATGCCCGGAGTGCAGAACCCGCATTGGCTCGCGCCGGTTGCGCAGAAGGCGTCCGCCCACCGCAGCGCTCGTTCGCCCATGCCCTCGAGGGTGGTGATCGATCGAGAGGCCACACGGCGGGCCGGCGTCACACACGCGACCCGCGGCTCGCCATCGACGAGCACTGTGCAGCAGCCGCATTGGCCCTGCGGACTGCACCCATCCTTCGCGGACTTGATTCCGGCGCGGGTCGCGCAGCACCTCGAGGAGTGAGGCGCCGTCGTCAGCGACGGTCATCGACCGACCGTTCACGATGAGGGTGAGCTGACTGTCCACAGCCACGGTCCGACGATAGGTTCGCCCGGTGGTCGCGGGCCCAAGTCGCAGGTCATTTCTCGTCGGGTCGGGCGCCGTGCTCCTCGCGGCGTGCAGCAGTGGCGGTAGCGGCAAGCAGTCCGGCGCGGCCTCGAACAGCCCGCGTCCGGATCTCACGATGCTCTCGTTCTCCGACACCTCGGCCTTGGTGCCCGCGAAGCCGCAACGGATCACAATCGGTTTCGCCGACAAGGACGGCGTGGTCCTCACGAACCCGCCGGCGAAGGACCCGATCGTGTTCACCGTCGAAGCGAACGGTCAGCGTGTCGGCGATCCCGTGACGGTAGCGGCGCACACGCAGAGCATCCCGAAGGCCTACTACCCGATCGTGTTCACCCCTCCCGCTGCGGGCGTGTACTACGTCGGCGCCACTGTGAACAACACGCCGTCGACGTGCCGATCCAGATCAGCACCAACACGTCGGTGGTCCCCATCGGTCAGAAGATCATTCGTTCGACACCCGGAGGTGGCGGACCAGCGAGGCGTCGAGCTCCTGTGTACCCGGAACCCACCTGTGCGCCCGCTGCACGACATCACGCTGCGACAAGCGCTCGCGGCCAGCGACCCGTGGCCTTCCTCGTTGCGACGCCCCAGTTCTGCCAGCAGGCCATCTGTGGGCCCGTCCTGGATGTCCTCTTGAGCGAGAAGGAGTGCATTCCCCGGCATCAAATGCTGCCAGCGAGGTGTATCCCACGGTTCGCGGACGCCCAACCGGGCGTGCTCGAGGTCACGGACGTGGTCGCTGCGTACGGCCTCACCTTCGAACCTGCGCTCTACCTGGCGGGGACGGACGGCACCATCGTCGACCGGCTCGACACCATCTTCGACCAGGCAGAGCTGCACGATGCGTTGACCAGGCTCACGAGCTGATTGAGCACCGAAAACGGTAACCAGGTAGGTCGCGACAGACTTTCGATGGTGACGCAGGGCGAGGGAGCCGATCCCGTCGACGAGCTGCACGGGAACGTGCTCGACGTGGACAGCGTCTTCGGCGTGCGAGTCGTCCGTCACGCCGACCCCTCCGTGCACGCCGTTGCGGCTGGCGGACGAGGTGGGGGCCGAGATCATTCGAGACCTCGAGCACGCCCAGCGCGCCTTCGCGGCCCGGTCGGACGCTGGACGGGTCGAGCCGGTCGTGTTGAACGACGCGGAGCGTTCCGAGCTCGAGGCGCGCGCCGCCGACGCCACGGACGCCCCCGGTCCGGTCATTCCGGAGACCGCCCCTGAGGAACCGCGCCGGCGTGGGGACGAGCTCGCGGCGAGCCGCCCGTCATCCGCCGCGCCCGCCGAAGACCACGAAGTCGCCGTGCACCCCCATCTGTTCGATGAACCGGCGCTCGAGCACAACCGGCGTGCCGCTGCGCTTTCCGTCGGTGTCGCTGTGTTCTTCACGGGCGGCGCAGTGGTGCTCGTCGAAGCCGGCGTGCCGATCGTCGTTTCGCTTCTCGTGTTCGTCGCCGGCCTGCTCGTTGCCGTTCTGTTGGCGCGACGCATCCGGATGCACGTGCGCGAGGAGGGCAGCGTCGGCCGCGAAGCGTCGGCGTTGCTGGCCGGCGCGGCTGAGGATGACGACGTCCCCGAGGCGGACTCGGCCTCTGAGGAGCTCGAGCGTCTCAGTCGAGCGGGCCGCGGCACCGCAGAGGGTGCCCGCCAGCGCTTGCAAGCGGCTCGAGCGTGGCGCGAGGCCTGCGCCGAGATCGACCGGCCGATCGTTTTGGTCGCGCCCGCGGCCTGGCTGCCCGAAGAGACTCTGAAGGCGCTGCTCAACTCACTTCCCGCTGGCGCGGAAGTGACGATCGTGGAGTCGAGCTAGGAGAAGCTCTGACCGCAGCCGCAGGTGCTCTCCGCGTTCGGGTTGTTGATGGAGAACCCGGCCTGCTGCAACCCGTCCTTGTAATCGAGCACTGCGCCTTCGAGGAGCGGCGCACTCGACGGATCGACGACGACGCGTACGCCGCCGAAATCGCCGGTGAGGTCGTCCTTGGCGACGTCACTGTCGAAGAACATCTCGTAGCTGAACCCCGAGCAACCCCCCGGGCGGACGGCGACGCGCAACGCCAGATCCGGCTCGCCTTCGGCCTCGATGAGACCCTTCACCTTGTCAGCAGCGGCATCGGTAATCGTGATCACCGGGATCCTCCTTGGAGCTTTCCACAATGTACCCCGGTCACTCGCCGGTGCCACCACCGACGAGTTCCACCTGGCAGGGCGTGCGATCGACGAGCGTGTTGAAGTCCACCACCTCGACCTCGCCGGCACCGACCATCTCGACGAAACCCTCGACGAGGCCCCGGTGGAGGCTGCACACGAGATCCGGGTTCGCCTCCGCGAGCTCCCGGAACGGACAGTGCGCGAACGCGATCGTGGCCGTCTCTTCGTCACCCGCGACGGCAGGGTCGAAGCCGAGGAGGTCGAGCTCGGCAACCAGAGCATCGAGACACGGACGGCGCCTGACCTTGGCGCCATCGGCCCGGCCTTGCTCGCGGCCGGCATCCGCAGCTTCCTCGGCGCTCGTTCCGGCGAGATCGGCCGCTCGCAGAAGCATCCGGGCTAGGACGGGGAACGCCGGTGGCTCGAGCCCGAGTGAAGGAGCATCCGCCGCCAGCAGGTAGCGATGCTGAGGACGGCCGACAGCTCCCCGGTTGTCGCTCTGCACCTCGAGCAGCCCGACCTCGCGCATGCGCTCGAGATGGGGTCGCACGGTGTTGACGTGCAGGCCGAGCGTCTCGGCGATGTCGGCGGTGGCCAACGGCTGCGTCGAACGCGCCAGCTCGAGGTAGATCGCGTACCGGGTGTTGTCGCCCAACGTCTTGAGCAGGTCGAGACGAGGCGCGTCTGCGGTCACAGAGCAAAGGTTACACCCGAGATTGCACGGCCTCCGCCGGTAGAATCCCTCCATGCCTTCATCGGTCACGCCCGATCTCAGCGATGTGATGGGCGCGCTCCGAGGCGTGATCGACCCTGAGCTCGGCTCCGACGTGGTCGAGCTTGGCATGATTCGGAGCGCGCGCATCGATGGCACGACGGTCACGGTCACGCTTGCGTTGACGACCGCGGGTTGCCCGCTCCGGGCACAGCTCCAGCGCGACGTGCGCTCTCGAGTCGGATCCCTCCCGGGTGTCGAGCGGGTCGACCTCGATTGGACCGAGATGAACACCGAGGAGAAGGCGGCCGCCATGGAGCGGGCGCGCTTCAACATCAGCCAACGGGTCGAGCAGACGTCGGTCGCGCCGACGACCCGCGTCATCACGATCGCCTCCGGAAAAGGGGGTGTGGGGAAGTCCTCGGTGACCGTCAATCTCGCGGCCGCGCTGGCGGCCCAGGGGTCGAAGGTAGGGGTGCTCGATGCTGACATCTGGGGTTTCTCGGTGCCCCGCATGCTCGGTGTCGACGGCCGGCTCGCGGGCACAGTGCGCGACGACCGCAAGCTCATGGTTCCGAACGAACGTGCGATCGGCGACGGCGTCGTCCGGGTCGTGTCGATGGGGTTCCTCGTCGAGGACGAGGGCTCGGCGTTGATGTGGCGGGGCCTGATGCTGAATCGAGGTGTGCAGCACTTCCTCCAAGACGTCGACTGGGGCAACGACCTCGACTACCTCTTGATCGACATGCCCCCGGGCACCGGCGATGTGCAGATGGGCGTGGCGAAGCTCGTCCCGCGTGCCGAGGTGATCGTCGTGACGACGCCCGCGCTCGCGGCGCAGAAGGTCGCTGTCCGCGCTGCCTCGATGGCCCGCAAGAACTATCTCCGTATCGCCGGCGTGATCGAGAACATGAGCGCGTTCACGTGTGCGCACGGCGAGCGGTATCCGCTGTTCGGGGAGGGCGGCGGCGAGGCCTGCGCCCGAGAGGCGGGCGCACCGCTCCTCGGATCGGTACCGCTCGAGCCCGCGGTCTCTTCAGGGGCGGACACCGGCACGCCAGTCGTCGTCGGCGACAGCCCTGCCGCCGATGCGTTCCGTGCGATCGCTGCCCGCATCGTCGAAGAAGCGGTGCCGCCCATGGACATGGCTGGCTGCAGCGCCCGAGTCCTCGAAGCTGCGCTGCAGGCGCTCGACGACATCGACAACGAAGCCGGCTGACCCGCCTCCGACAACGAACTCCGGGTCGCCGTGGACGCTATAGCGACCACGGCGCACCAACATTCGAGTAGGAGGGCGGCCCGAAGCGGCGGGGAGAAGCACCTGCAGTACCGTTGCTCGACGTGCTGAGCCGGCGAACACGGCGCGCCGCAACAGCAGCGACCGCGCTCGTTGCGCTGGTGGCGGCGGCCGGATGCAGCTCGCCGTCCAAGCTCGATCGGCAGGAAAAGGTGGCGTTCGCTCGCGCCTGCACCAGCCTCATCGAGCGCAACGTCGTCCAAGCCGAACCGCCGGTGAAGGAGCTCGACGGCCAGCGGCTCGACCTCGACGACCCGGCGGCCTTCTACGCGACGCTCGAACGTCTCCGCGGTCCCGACACGTACAAGTTCGACGATCCGAGTGCCGCGGACCGCTCTCCCAAGGACATGCTCGACAACCCTTGCAAGCCGCAGAACGCCAGCCGCAAGTGAGTGAGCTCGTCACGCTCGAACCTCCGGCGACACCGGATGAGGTCGAGCGCCGAGAGGCCAGCCCAGGGCGCAGGTGGGTCGACATCGCCGTCCCGACTGCGCTCGTGGCGGGCACTGCCGCGACACGCCTGCCGTACTTGAGTACGCCGAGAGCGTTCGTCTTCGACGAGATCTACTACGCCCCGGACGCGGCATCGATCCTGCGGAACGGGGTCGAACAGGGCGGCGTCGTCCATCCGCCAGGAGGCAAGTGGCTCATCGCCGGGGGCATCAAGGTCTTCGGCTTCACCTCGTTCGGGTGGCGTTTCGCGGCGTTGGTCGCGGGCTGCCTCATCGTGCTGCTCACGTACGTGACCGCGCGTCAGCTCGTGCGCGGCCACGTCATCCCAGCGCTCGCGGCGGGCGCGGTCGCGCTCGACGGTGTGTCGTTCACGACAGGGCGTGTGGGGATGCTCGACGTCTTCCTCGCGCTCTTCACCATGTTGGCCGTCACGTTCACGGTGTTCGCGCTGCGTCATCCCGAGAACCAACGGCGTGTGAACTGGTGTCGGTGCGGGCGCGGCTCTGTCGTTGGGACTCGGCCTCACGGTGAAGTGGAGCGCCGTCTACCTGCTGCTCGCGGTGTTGCTCGCATTCCTCTGGGTCAATGCGAAGCAACCGAAGGGGCACCGGCAAGCGCGCGCCGTACTCAGCGACGGTTCTCCTGTTCACCGCGGTGCCCGCCGCTGTCTATGCAGTTGCGTACGTGCCTTGGATCGTGAACGCGGACAAGACCTACCAGCACATCGTCGACTGCCGCCGCGACGACGACTGCTCGCTCGCGCTGACGAACCGCATCCGCCAGCTCGTCGAAGATCAGAACCGCATCCTCGAGTTCCAGCGCTCGAGCAAGCAGGACACGAACAGCAACGCTGCGCCTGCGTGGCAGTGGGTGAACCAGCAGCACCCGACTGTGATGTTCCGGACGCAATGTGACTCGGCCTTCAACCAGGCGCCGGACGACTTGTCTGACAGAGCCTGCGGCGGTGCGGGTGACGGAAAGATCATGGAGATCGTCACGGTCGCCAATCCCGTTGTCTGGTTCACGGCGCTCGGTGCCGGCGCGGTGATCGTGGTGCTCACGATCCGGCGCCGCGACATGACGATGCTCTTCTTGTTGCTCGCCGGCACGTACCAGTGGCTGTTCTGGGCCGTGACCGATCGCCACTCGTACAGCTTCTACATCGCGCCTCTCATCCCCGTGTTCGCGCTGTGGATTGCCATCCTGTTCGCGCAACGGTGGTTTCGCCATCTCGCGCCCGTGTTCGCCGTCTTGCTCGTCGCCGCGTTCCTCTTCTACTACCCGATCTGGGCCGGACGGCCACTGACGCCCGATCAGGCCCGAGCGCGTGAGTACTGGCTGGCCTATTGACCGAAACCACCGAAGCTCGCTCGCCGTGGGTCACCGTGCGGTGGATCGCCCTCGCCACATATGCGGTGGTGCTCTTTCTGTGGTGCGGCAAGTACGGCGTGCCGATCGGCCACGACTACATCTTCCTGTGGATCATCGTCGGCCTGGCCTGCGCGTCGATCGGCCGAACGTGGAAGTCGTTCGTGCACTTGCTCATCGACTGGGGCCCGTTCCTGCTCGTGGTCATCGCATATGACCTCTCGCGCGGTTGGGCCGACAGCGCGGGCTTTCCCGTGCACTTCACGCCGCAGATCGACGCTGACAAGGTGCTGTTCTTCGGTCACGTGCCGACAGAGTGGCTCGAGCGCAACCTGTTCCAAACCGACATCGTCGCCGGTATCTCGGGTGGGCACCTCGCGATCGCAGTGCAGCCGACGGTGCCGGTGCAGTGGTTCGAAGTCGTCTTCGACCTCACGTACCTGTCGCACTACCTCGTGTCGTTCATCCTCGCTGGTGTGCTCTGGGTCAAGTCACGTGCGCGCTTCCAGGCCTACGTCCGGCGGTTCGCGACGCTCAGCGCTCTCGGGTTCCTGACCTACGTGGCGTTCCCGGCGGCTCCCCCGTGGATGGCTGCGCAGCAAGGCTTTCTCGATCCGGCGGTGGGCCGCATGGGGGGACGCGGCTTCGGGTGGCTCCACCTCCACGTCGTGCGCAACATGATCGACACCGGCACGAAGACGACGAACCTCGTCGCGGCCATTCCCTCACTGCACGCCGGGTACGCCACACTCGTCGCCATCACGCTGTGGCCGGCCGTGCCTCGGTGGTGTCGGCCCTTCCTCGCCATGTACCCCGCGCTGATGGGGCTCACCCTCGTCGCCACGGGCGAGCACTACGTCATCGACATCATGCTCGGCGTCGCCTACGCGTTCGGCGCGCACTTCTCGTGGAACTACATCGAACGGTGGTGGCAGCGACGCAAGGACGCTCAAGAGTTCAGTCAGTCATCCGGAGTGCTACAGCCGGCTTGATGCGGGCGGCCTGCGCAGCAGGCGCGGCAGCGGCGATCAACGATGCGCCCAGCGCAACTGCACCCAGCACGAACAACGCCACCCACGGAATCGTGAACGGAACCTGCTGCCCACCGAACGTTGCCGAGTTGCTGACGACCGAGTAACCGGTCACGAGCCCGAGAACACCGCCGATGAGAATGCCCTGCACCGCGATGAACGACGCCTCGACCATGAACGCGCGCCGCACGACCGACGACGCCAAGCCCATGGCGCGGAGCATCCCGATCTCACGCCGGCGCTCGCGAACGGCGCGCACCATCACGACACCCAGTCCGGCGATTCCGATCAGCAGTCCCAGTGAGAGGTAGCCCTCGAGCAGCGCGATGAACTGTGCCTGACTGCTCAGCCGGTCGTCGACGAGCGAGCGGAACGTGCTCGCCTGCACGCCGTATGGCAGCAAGTCGTTCTGCAATCGCTGCGCGACATCATCCGGCTGAGCACCGGGTTCTACCTTGACATAGAAGCGCGATGCCGATGTGCGATCGACGAAGGTCGGCAACCGGGTCGTTCCCACCATCGCGCCGTTCTCCGCCGGATCGAGGCTGCCGTCGATCCCCACGACGGTGAGCGGAGCGCGCCGGCCCGTGGCCGGATCGATCAACATCAACTGCTCGCCGACGCGTACCGAGTTGCGCGCAGGACCAGTGCCCACGCCCAGGAAGTTGGCGGGCACGATCACGAAGTCGCTGGACGTGAGCACAGCACGCCAGGCCGCGTCATCGGTGGGGAAACGAGTGTCTCGGGATGACAGGGCGGGAACACCACGGTCGAGCAGAGACTCGTCGAACCCTGTCAGACGTTGCGGAACGCTGGTGCTGTCCGACCGGGCTTGGAACTCGGCCTGCGACCGGACCAACGGGATCGCCTGCTCGACGCCTGGCTCTGATTCGAGTTGCGCAGCGTTGACGGGATTCCCGAGGCTGCTGTCGACCCGCAAGTCGTAGCCCGCGCTCGTGTCTGCCGTGATGCGTGGTGCCTGTGCCTGGAACACGGCGGCGAACACCGCCATGAAGACGAGGACGAACACGATGAGCGCGTACATCCCGAGCAGCAGCGCCGTTCTGAAGCGTTTCGCCAGTGGATTCACCAAGCCGAGACGGATGGCCAGCCCGCCGCCGGCTTCGGCCAGACGCCTGCTGAGCCATCGGAACCGATCGTCGTTCGCCACAACGAGGGCGACGCCCGACACTACGAGCACCAGTCCCTGCACCAGGAAGACCGGGATGTCGCTGTCGTCGAAGACCGACGGCAGCAGGCTGAACGCGAGCACGGCATAGCTGAGCAAGGCAAGAGTTGGAAGGGAGATCGCGAGACGGCGCGACACTCGCGTCGCGAGCAGCGGCACGAGGCACATCGCGGCCAGCGCAGGGCCGAGCAGCGCGGTGAGCGGTTCATGGCGGACGACACCGAACGTGAAGATCGCGGCGCCGAGCACGACACCCGCGGCGTCGAGCCGCAGGTGTGCGGCGGTCGTCTGCTGCGGCGGCGCCGGTGTGTCGCGTATGGCGCGGATGATGTTGAGACGGCTGATGCGGACGCTCGTTCCCCACAACGTGATGAGTGCGATCGTGAGGCCGATCCCGAAGCCCGCGAGCAAGCTCCCGGGCGTGACAGCGAACTTCAGCCCGCCGATGTCGCGCGAGCCCTGGGCAAAGATGCCCTCCGTCGCCTCGGCGACGACTGCACCGACGCCGATGCCCGCCAGCACGCCGAACGCAGCGGCGACGAGCGAGTACGCCGTGCCTTCGAAGCCGAACAGACGCACGAGGTGCCTGCGCCTGAAGCCCAAGGCGCGCAGCGTTCCCAGCTCGGACTTCCGGTCCTCTGACAGCATCACGAACGTGTTGATGAGGAGCAACACACCGGCGATCACGGTGAAGCTGCCGATCAGCCCGAACAGCCGCGAGAAGTTGTCGCCCTGCTGGTCGGCGACCCGGAGCGTCTGCTGCTTCTCGTCCGTGACTTCAACGGGACCGAGCCCCGCCGTGCGGATCTGCAACTCGAGCACGACAGCATCACTCGGGCCGGTGCTGTCGAAGACGCCCCCCGTGTTCGAGACGAGCACCTGTCCCTGTGGCATCAAGGCGCCGGGGGGCGCGGTGCCGGCCAGTGAAGCAAGGGTGCCGGGCGCAACGAACACGTTCAGGGCCCGGTTGGCGAAGCTCGGGTGGAACCCGGCGACGCCGAGGCGGGGGACGATGTTGCGAACGGTGAGCGCGCGGTTCTGACCGTATGCGAACAGGCCGATCCGGTCGCCGGGGACCACGTGCAAGGCGTTGGCGAGGTCGACGCCCAGAACCGCTTCGCTACCTGTCGGCGTGGGACCGGCGTCCGCAAGCCCCGTGTCCTCTGGACGACCGCCGAACGCGCGACCGGCATCGAAGTCGAGCTCCTGTGCGAACGAGTCCGCCTGCGAGATGCGCCGTCCTTCCTTCGTCTGCGCGGTGACCGTGACGCTGGCGGTCGCCGAGGGAAGAACACCGTCCGTTTCCGGCAACGGTTGGCTGGTTATGCGTTGGTACGCAGGATCGAGCGAAGCGAGATCGTGCACGACCGCGATCACGTCGATCGGGCCGAGACGGGTGCGAGCCTGGTCGCGGATCGTCGCGTGCAGCGTGTCACCGACGACGAACGACGACGTGATGATCGCGGTGCCGAGCAGTGAGCCGAGGACGACGAGCAATGCTTCGCCTTTGCGCCGCAGCGTGTTGCGGCTGGCGAGCCGCACGATGACGGCGAACAGACCGGAGCGCATCAGGGCGATGCAGCTCGCTCCGACCGAGTCCAGTACCCGCCGGGGTCGTCGCCGAGCGCAACGGAGGGCGGACCGTCCACCGTGATCAGACCGTCTCGAACCTGGAGCACGCGATCGCCCTGCGCGCCGATGGCCCGGTCGTGGGTGATGAGGACGACGGTCTGGCCGGCGGCATGCACCTCGAGCAGAAGATCGATCACTGCTGCCGCTGTCTGTGTGTCGAGGTTGCCGGTCGGCTCGTCGGCCCACACGATCGCCGGCGCCGCGACGAGTGCACGTGCGATGGCCACCCGTTGCTGCTCGCCTCCGGACAGCTCTGCGGGACGATGGTCGAGCCGTTCGCCGAGACCGACTCGCTCGAGCAACGTGGTGGCTCGTTCACGTGCCGCCTTCGCCTTCCTACCGATGACGAACAGCGGCAGTTCGACGTTCTCGAGCGCGGTGAAGACGGGAATGAGATTGAAGCTCTGGAACACGAAGCCCATGCGCCGCGCTCGATGCGCGGTTCGGTCCGCGTCCTTCAGAGCGTGGATGTCGACGCCGTCGACGACGACGGTGCCGTTGTCGATGCTGTCGAGACCCGAGAGGCAGTTGAGCATCGTCGTCTTGCCGTTGCCGGAGGGACCCATCACCACCACGAGTTCGCCGGATGTGATGTCGACGTCGATTCCCCGAAGCGCCTCGACGTCATGGGCCGCGGCCCGGTACGTCTTGCGCACCCCTCGCGCCGACAGGATCGGCTCGCGGCGTCACCTGCGGTTGCGCGTCGGGAACCACTCACCGTCCGCGTCGTCCGCGTCCTGCGTGGTCACCTTGCCGTCTGCCGCGAGCTTGCGAAGGTGAGCGTGGACCGTCTGCTTTGCGCGGCGCACCAGCTCGTCGACGAGGTCCGGGTAGAGCCGAGCGACGATCTGGTCCGCGGTTCTGTCGCCAGCGTGCACCGATGCGAGCACCTGTTGTCGCGTTCGAGGCGATGCTCGATGTATTCGTCGATTGTCGAACGAGGATCATCGATCAAGTAACCGTGACCCGGTGCGATGAAGCGCAGGCGCATCGATCGGATCCGTTCGAGCGACTCGAGATACGCCGCCATGTCACCGTCGGGCGGTGCGATGACGACCGTCGATCCCTGCATGATGTGATCACCGGAGAAGAGAAGCCGTTCCCCTTCGAGCAGGTAGCACAGGTGGTTGGACGCGTGGCCCGGCGTGTGCACTGCCCGAAGCCGGAACTCGGTGGCTTCGATGCGGAAGCCCTCCGTGATCTGGGTGTCGACCTCCAGTCCATCGCGCGACGCGAACGCGAGCACCTCGGCGCCGGTCCGCTTCTTCAGTGGTGCCGCTCCCGGCGAGTGGTCCGGATGCGTGTGCGTGCACAGGATCCACCGAATGCGGTCACCGCCGCAGCCGACGATGGCATCGAGGTGGGCCTCGTCGTCCACGCCGGGGTCGATGACAGCGACCTCGTCGATGCCCACGAGATAGGTGTTCGTACCAGGCCCTGTCATCACGCCTGGATTCGGGGCGAGCACCCGCCGAACCATCGGGCTCAGCGCCGACGCGACTCCGGTGACGAGCGGCTTCGGCGGCGGCTTGTCGAGATCGGTCACGGCGGTCCCTCGATGGGCCGCCGTACCGAATGCGGCCGGGAAAGCGCCAGCGTCCGGCCGCCCATCGAGCGCAGGCGCAGCCGAAGCGAGATCAACAGCACGGTCACGGCGGTCCCTCGATGGGCCGCCGTACCGAATGCGGCCGGGAAAGCGCCAGCGTCCGGCCGCCCATCGAGCGCAGGCGCAGCCGAAGCGAGATCAACAGCACGGTCACGGCGGTCCCTCGATGGGCCGCCGTACCGAATGCGGCCGGGAAAGCGCCAGCGTCCGGCCGCCCATCGAGCGCAGGCGCAGCCGAAGCGAGATCAACAGCACGGTCACGGCGGTCCCTCGATGGGCCGCCGTACCGAATGCGGCCGGGAAAGCGCCAGCGTCCGGCCGCCCATCGAGCGCAGGCGCAGCCGAAGCGAGATCAACAGCACGGTCACGGCGGTAGCTCCGCGACTTCGGTCGCGAACACGTCGTCGACGCAGTCGTGCTCCGCCAAAGCCGACAACGTGCGGCGCGTCGGGCTCGATGAGATCGACGTGACCCCGGTCGGCCGCGGCAAGCACGTTCGCCGGAAGCATCCACAGTCCTTCGGTCGTCTCCTGGCCGTCGTGGCTCGGATCCTGTCCAGCAGGCGCGGGCGCGACAAAGAAGCGAGTGTCGAACCGGCGTGGCGGTCCTACGGGAGTGATCCAGTGCCCGAATGGCAGCAGCAGATCGACCGCGAGCGTGAGTGACGCCGCGACGCACACATCGTGCATCGACCGCTCGCCGGAGTTCAGCGTGTCGCGATGGGCGCGATAGCGGTCGACGTCCGCGACGAGGTCACCGTCGCGGCGGGCGAGCAGCAGGCCCGCTTCCTCGAAGCATTCACGCGCCGCCGCGACGAAATAGCCGAGACCTCCCGTGGGCACGCCGAGGATCGCGGATGCCGTGGCGTCATCGAGTCCGTCGCATCGCAGCTCGAACTCGACCCGCCGATCCTCCTGATCGAGGGCACCACCCGGGAAGACGTGCGCTCCGGGCGAGAACACCGCCGCGTCAGTGCGGCGGACCATGAACACCTCGAGACCGTCACGGCCGTCGCGCACGACGGCGACCGTGGCAGCCTCCCGCACGGGCACCAATTCCGGTGAGGTCAACGCTCGAGCTCGGGTGGTCGGCGTGCACCTGGCCCACCCCCCTGTCCCGGCTCTGGGAACCGGACATCACCCGATCGCGACTCGCGGGACCCGACATCGCGGTAGTCGACCCGCCGCCCGAACCCGTCGATGATTCGCACCGCGACCGACGACCGCTTGCGGAAACTGCGCATGAGCAGCTGCCGTATGCCGATCCGTATCGGAGGCACGAGAAGCGCGATCCCCACCGCGTCCGTGATGAAGCCGGGAGGAATCAGCAGGATTCCGGCCGCAAGGATCAAGAACCCGTCGACCAATTCGCGGTGCGGAACCCGTCCTTCGTCGAGGGTGCGTTGCAGGCGCACGAGCACCGCGACGCCCTGGCGCTTCACGAGCCAGACGCCGATGATCGTGATCGCGATGAGCAGGCCGACGGTCTCCAGCACGCCAATGGCGAACGCAACCTGGACGATCACCCACAGCTCAGCGATGAAGAGCACCACGAGGAGGGCGAGCATCCGTAGATCGTACCGTTCGCTACCGTCTGCCCGATGGCGACGAAGGAGGCCTCGGTCGCGGCCTCGGAGCCTTCCGAGGGGACTTCGGCGGGCGGCACGCCGGTGCGCAGGCCGCGGCGCCTACATTTCTTCCCGAGGACGGTGCTGGGCTTGTCGGCCTTGCTGTTCTTCATGGGGATCGCAGCCGCATTCAGCGGCGCGGTGCTGTACGCCTACTACGAGTCACGGCAGGAACAGACCGTGGACAAGGTCGACAACTTCGTCGGTGGCTTCAGCGAGCAGCTCGACTCGGCGAGGAAGATCATCCAGAGTGAAGGTGACGCCGCGAAGCAAGAGATCCGCAACCAGCTCGACGAGCTCCAGAAGTTCGCGGCGAGCGGCTCGACGCTCACAGGCCTGCTCGACAAGGCACGACCGTCGGTGTGGTTCGTAAGCACGCTCGATCAGGCGGGAGCCCCGTCGGTGGGTTCCGCGTTCGTCGTGTTCTCCGACGACCAGACGTCGTTCCTGCTCACGTCGTACACGACGATCCAGGCAGCGACGCAGCAACCGGGACCGGCGGTCACGCTGCGCAAGCAAGGCGAACCGGACCTTCCGGCGACGGTGTTCACGTGGGACCAGGCACATGATCTCGCACTGTTGAGCGTCCCCCGTCCGAGCCTGCCCGCGTTGCCCTGGGCGACCGCCGATCCGCCGTCGAAGATCGGGGACCGCGTCTTCGCCATCTCCGGTCTCGGCTCGACCGGTGCGGCCATCACGCAGGGGTTCGTCGCGGACGTCTCCGCCGATGGCTTGCAGCACGACGCTCCGGTGGGCATGCAGTTCCAAGGTGGGCCGCTGCTCAGCTCGGACGGTGAGGTCGTGGCCGTGGCGTCACGCGTGTACTCGCCCCTCGGCTTCCAGCCCCAATCGGTGTTCTTCGCGCCGCTCGTGCGCGTGTCATGCGACACCGTGCTGAGGTGCCCGAACGGCAATCCCCAGCCCGGAGGTTGAGAGCTCGCGCCGAAGGGCGGAGCCCTTCGGTCCCGCGCTCTCAGTCCGCGATGGCCGTAGGGGGTGGCACTGCGGGCGGCGGTGGGGACGTCGTGGTCGTGGGCGGGGTCGTGGTGGTCGTCGTGGCGGTCGCCGGCGCGCTGGCATTCGGCGCCTGGATGTCGTAGACGTACGGGCCCTCGCGTGGCACGGCTGAGGGGTACCGGCGGTTGCCCGGGTCGAAGCCTTTGCGAGCGTCCTGTTCCGGTGCGGGCGTCGGAGGTTCGATCGGCGCCGGCTGGTTGAAGTCGGTGACGGGAACACCGTCGAGCGCGCGCTTCATGTAACGCTGCCACGTGGATGCCGGGATCGTTCCGCCCGTGACCTCGCGCACACCGTTCACATAGCGCAAGCCGCACTGCGGTCCAGCGCCGCAGTGCATGTGTCCCATCCAGACCGCGGTCGACAGCGTGGGCGTATAGCCGACGAACCACGCGTTGGCGGCGTCTTCGGCCGTGCCCGTCTTGCCCGCAGCAGGTTGCGGACCCAAGCCCTTTCCTTTCGCGGTACCGGAAACGAGCACACCGCGGAGCACGTCGGTCACATTGTCGGCGACGACGTCGGAGACGACCTGCTGAGCCTGATCGGCGGCGTGCGTGTTGTCGAGGATCAAGTTGCCGTCGCGATCGAAGACCTGCAGGACCGGGGTCGGCGGTGCTCGCTTTCCGTGATCTGCGAACACGCCGAAGGCAGATGCCATCTCCAACGGGGAGACGTCGATGACGCCGAGCGCGACGCTCGCGCCGTAGACCGCTGGGTCGTACGGGGGCATGCCGACGCCGAGTCGCTGTGCCATTGCCATCGTCTTGTCGACGCCCGTATCGAGCACGAGCCGGCGCGTAGACACCGTTGACGCTGTTCCAGGTCGCTTGCCGCAAGTCGAGGCTGCCGAACTGCCCGCCTCCGTAGTTGCGGATCGTCGTGCCGTCCGGCAAGCGCAACGGCGCGCCCGAGTACACCTTCGACGGCCGTATCCCCTGATCGAACGCGGCCGCCAGGACGAACGGCTTGAACGACGAGCCCGGTTGTCGTGGCGCGAGCGCAGTGTTCACTTGCGAGAATCCCCAGTCGCGGCCTCCGACCATCGCCTTGACGAATCCCGTGGGCGGTTCGACCGACACGAGCGACATCTCGAGCTCGAGATCGTTGTCGCCCATCGTCGCCGCGACCTCGTCCTGTGCGGCCTGTTGCAGTCGCGGGTCGAGCGTCGTCATGATGCGCAAGCCGCCCTTGTCGAGCAGCGGACACGCGTGGAGCTGGCAGCCTGGCAGATGCGTCTCGAGCCAGGAGTGCACGTAGTCCGTGAACCACGGCTCCGACGACTGTTGCTGCTCCGGCGGATACACGATCGTGGCGGGACCGGGCGGTGGCCCGTTGACCGCCAGCCAGACCGGCACCAGCGACGCGAGATCGTGCGCGGCCTGCGTGATGCGTCCCTGCTGGAGCATCTGATCGAGGACCAAGCGGCGCCGTTGTTCAGCGAGCGGGGGATCGACCAGCGGGGAGTACTTGCTCGGTGAAGGGATCACACCGGCCAGCAGTGCCGCCTCCGACAAGCCGAGTTCGTTGACCGGCTTGCGAAAGTACGTCTGCGCGGCCGCGCCGACTCCGTACGAGCCGCTACCGAAATAGATCGCCGACAGGTAGCGATACAGGATCGTGTCCTTGTCGAGTTGGCGATCGAGCTGACCGGCGAGGATTGCTTCGTGAATCTTCCGGGCGATCGTGCGATCGCCGTTCGTGAACGCGTTCTTCACGTACTGCTGCGTGATCGTCGAGCCGCCTTGCACGACCTCGCCGCTCTGCAGGTCGTCGATGAGCGCTCGGACCGTGGCGGCGACGTCGACCCCACCGTGGTCATAGAAGTGCTTGTCCTCCGCGGAGACCACGGCGTCCTTCAACACCTGCGGGATGTCGGCCTGTTTGACCGGGATGTTGGTTTCGAACTGCTTGTAGATGCCGATCTCGTTGCCATCGGCGTCGAGGATGTGACTCACACTCGACTCGACACCCGGCCTCGGCTGCGGCAACGTGGCCGGCAACGGCATGAAGATCAGCGTCGCGAGCACCACCGCCACGGCCACGATCGGCGTGAACAGGATCATCACCATGGAGGCGAGAGCGCGTCCGAGCTTGCGAAGCACCACCCTCAACGCTTGCACGCCGGAGGACATTCAGACCGTCACCGTCTCCGTTTCGCCGCCTTCGCTCGGTCAGAGAGGGCAGCCAGACGGCGATCCCATGCGGACCCGACGTGTGCCATCCATGCAGCCGCGTCTTCGAGCGGTTCGGCCCGCAGAACGTAGCGCACGGCGCGTCCTTCCTTTTCGCTCGCCACCAGCCCAGCCGTGCGGAGCAGGTCGAGATGCTTCATCACGGCCTGCCGGCTGACCGGTAACCGCTCGGCGAGCTCCGTCGCGGTCAAGGGTCCGCGCCGCCCCACGAGCGCGAGCACCGCACGCCGGGTCGGGTCGCCGAGCGCGGCGAAGACCTGCTCTGAGGACGAACTCACACCAGGGCGAACTGGCGCGTGATGCAGTGGCGTTCGAGGTCGAAGAGACGGTCGTCCCACATCGCGCCGAGAGAGAGGCGAAGGCTGCCTCCTGCCACGGATGCGCGCGGTCTCGGTTACGGCGACCTTGGTTCCGCATTCGACGGGGATGAGCTCGAACACGACACGACTCGCTGTCCCGACGTCCGCGTCCCACCACACGAACGAGAGCCGCTCGCCTTCGCGCACGTGCTCGATGACCGCGTGACGCAGGGCCCCGTCGGGCTCGATGTACGCAGCGGCTCCTCCCGGTCGAAGGTCCAGGCTGAGTGGCGTGCCGAGCCACGCAGCGAGCTCGTCGGGATCGGTGAGCAAGTGCCAGGCCTCGTCCCTGTCAGCGTCCAGAACCACTTCACGTTGCACGCGCATTGCCACAGCATAGTGCAACCTTCCAGTTGCACAAGATGACGATATGTGCAACTCTATGGTTGCACATATTTGGTCCACCCGAGGAGCCCTGATGTTGATTCCGACCGTCATCGAGCAGACGAACCGCGGTGAACGCGCCTACGACATCTACTCCCGGCTGCTGAAGGACCGCATCGTCTTCTTCGGGACCCAACTCGAGGACACAGTCGCGAACTTGGTCACCGCGCAGCTGCTGCACCTCGAGGCAGAGGACACCGAGAAGGAGATCCAGCTCTACATCAACTCACCGGGCGGCGACATGACCGGGTTGTTCGCGATCTACGACACGATGCAGTTCATCCAGTGTCCGATCAGCACGATCTGCGTCGGACAGGCCGCGTCCGCCGCAGCAGTGCTGCTCGCGGCGGGCACCCCAGGGAAGCGGCTCGCCCTTCCCAACGCGCGCATCCTGATCCATCAACCCCATGGAGGCGCGCAGGGTCAGACCACCGACGTCGAGCTCGCAGCCAAGGAGATGGCGTTCATGCGCCAGCGGATGAACGAGATCCTTGCCAGCCACACCGGCCAACCGCTCGAGCGGATCGTCGTGGACACCGATCGCGACTACATCATGCGAGGCGAAGACGCACTCGCCTACGGGATGATCGACCACGTGATCACCCACCGCGAGTTGCACGCGGTGACCGCCATCACCGCCTGAACCTCCCGTTTCGGCGTTCGAAGTGGCCCGTCCAGGGGGCGCCACGTACGCAATTTCGGAAGTGGGGGGTGGCCGTGCCGGCCCGTAGCATGCGCGGCCGTGCGCCCGCCGTCCGTCGATGCCGTTGCCCGCTCGATCGCGGACGTCGACCTACCGCATCCGTTGCTGGTGGACGCCGCGCGCGCTGCGATCGCGGCGGGCCAGCCTGATGACGCTCGCGCGATCGCCGAGGCGACGCGGCAGGCGATGTTGCGGCCCGTGGTCAACGCCACAGGCGTGCTGTTGCACACGAACCTCGGGCGCGCCCCGCTCGGATTCACGCACCCGGCCGACTACACGAACCTCGAACTGTCGCTCGCCACAGGGAAGCGGGGATCACGCCGAGACCATGCCGGATCGCTGCTCGCCCGAGCGTGCGGCGCCGAAGCAGTGCTCGTCGTCAACAACGGTGCGGCCGCCGTGCTGCTCGCGCTTGCTGCTCTCGCACGCGGACGCGGCGTCGCGGTCTCGCGGGGCGAGCTGGTCGAGATCGGCGGCGGTTTCCGCATCCCGGAGGTCATGGAGGAGTCGGGGGCGCGTCTGATCGAGGTCGGGACCACCAACCGCACGCGTGCCGCCGACTACGAGACGGTCGCGAGCGATGTCGAGCTGATCCTCAAGGTGCACCAGTCGAACTACCGCATCACTGGCTTCACCGAGGACGCACCCGTCGAGCCACTCGCGGCGCTCGGGCCACCGGTCGTCGTCGATCTGGGTTCCGGGCTCCTCGACTCGGCGTGTCCCTGGCTGCCCGCCGGCCCACCGCCCTGGCTGCGCAACGAGCCCGCCGTGCGGCAGACGATCGCGTCGGGCGCCGCGCTCGTGGTCTTCTCCGGCGACAAGCTCCTCGGCGGCCCGCAAGCCGGCATCCTGGCGGGTCGCGCCGACCTGATCGACGCGTGCGGGCGCCATCCGCTCTATCGCGGCACTGCGACCGGGTGGGCTGGTGCTCGCCGCGCTCCAACAGGTCGCGGTCGCATACCTCAGCCGCGATCGCGACGCGATGCCGTTCTGGCGGATGGCGACGGTCGGCGTCGACGAGCTCCGGTGCCGCGCGGGCGTGCTCGCTGCAGGAGCAGTGATCGAGTGTGCGTCGGTGACCGGCGGCGGCGCTGCGCCGGGCGTCGAGATCCCTTCCGCCGGCGTCTCGGTCGACGGCGACGTCACCGCGGCCCTGCGTGCCGCTCAACCGAAGCCGGTGATCGCGCGGGTCGAAGACAACCGCACGGTGCTCGATCTCCGTACCGTCGACCCCGCCGACGACGATCTCGTCGCCGACGCGCTGGAGGATCTGTAGTGAGCTCGCTGTTCGACGCCGGGGGCCTCGACACGTGGCTCCCCAACGACCTCGCACGCGGTCCATGGGACCCGGATGCACTCCACGGCGGTCCGACGGCCGCGCTGCTCGCAAGAGCCGTCGAGCCGCTCCTTGCACCACTTCAACCGACCCGTCTCACTGTCGAGTTGCTGCGCCGGGTACCGGTGGCGCCGCTGCACGTCACCGCACGCTTGACCCGTGACGGCCGCAAGATCCGCATCGCCGAGGCCCGCATCGAGCACGACGGCACCGCAGTCGCGACCGCGGTCGTCGCCCTCGGCATACGGACGAAGCACCTGACCGTGGTGGAACAGCCGACCGAACGCCCGGCCGGCCCGGAGGCCGGATCCGACCCCGACCGTTCACTCGATCCCTACGAGGCGTTCCACAACAAGGGCGTGCAACACAGCTTCGTGCGAGGTGTGTTCGGCGAGCCCGGGCCGGCCACGGACTGGATACGGCTGCGTCTGCCGCTGGTGCCTGACGAACAGCCCTCGCCGTTCCAGCGCGTTGCCGCGGCAGCAGATTTCGGCAACGGGATCAGCGGGCTCGACGTGATGAACGACCTGCTGTTCATCAACCCGGACCTCACGATCCACCTCAGCCGACTGCCCGTGGGCGAATGGATCTGTCTCGACGCCCGCAGCCGCTACGAGCCCGAGGGCATCGGCATCGCCGTGAGTGACCTGTACGACGAGGCCGGCTCGATCGGCCGGTCGATCCAGTCGCTGCTGCTCGACAGCCGCTGACGCACATGCGGGTCGTCGCCACCGCCGGTCATGTCGACCACGGAAAGTCGACGCTCGTGTTGGCGCTCACCGGCATGGACCCCGATCGCTTCACCGAGGAGAAACAGCGCGGACTCACGATCGATCTCGGCTTCGCGTGGACGATGTTGCCGTCCGGAAACGACGTGGCGTTCGTCGACGTGCCCGGTCACGTTCGCTTCCTCAAGAACATGCTCGCCGGTGTCGGCGGCGTCGATGCCTGCCTGTTCGTCGTCGCCGCCACCGAAGGCTGGAAGCCGCAGTCGGAGGAGCACTTGCGCATCCTCGAGCTGCTGGGCGGACGCCACGGGGTCATCGCGCTCACCAAGGTCGGGCTGGTGGACGACGAATACGTCGAGCTGGCTCGCCTCGACATCACGGATCACGTGGCAGGAACGTTCCTCGACGTCGCCGAGATCGTGGCTGTCGATGCGCCGAGCAACGTCGGGCTCGGCGAACTACGGCTGGCACTCGATCGCCTGCTGGAAGGGACGCCGGCCGCCGTTGACCGCGATCGACCGAGACTCTGGATCGACCGTTCGTTCGCGGCAGCCGGCGCCGGCACGGTCGTCACTGGCACGCTGACCGGTGGACAGCTCCGCGTCGGCGATGAGCTCGTCGCCCTCCACGGGCGCGGCGAACGGGGGGTTCGAGTGCGGGGGCTGCAATCGCTCGGTCGGCCACGCGACTCGATCGGACCAGGCAGCCGCACTGCGGTGAACCTCGCCGGCGTCCACCACGACGAGATCGGCCGCGGGGACGCCCTCGTGCGGCCCGGTCAATGGCATCGTACGAGGACCTTCGACGCGTCGCTGCACGTGCTCGCCTCAGTCGATCACGACGTCTCCCGCCGGGGTGCGTTCGTCGCGTACATCGGCAGCGGCGAACACGCTGTACGGGTCCGCATCCTCGGTACGGGCACCCTGGGTCCGAGCGACGACGGCTTCGCACGGCTCCACCTGTCGAATGCGCTGCCGCTGATACCCGGCGACCACTATGTCCTGCGGGAGAGTGGCCGCTCCGAGACGGTCGGCGGCGGCGAGATCCTCGACGTCGATCCTGTCGTGCGCGCCGCACGTGCCCACCCTGACCGTTCAGTGGATCGAGTGGTGGCCGAGCACGGCTGGATCACGGAGGCCGAGCTCGAACGGCTGACCGGCGAGCATCGCGACGCGACGGCCGGACGTTGGGTGGTCGACCCGGACACACTGAACGCCGCACGTGAAAGTGTCGTCGCCCGCATCGAGGCCGCTGCCGTCCTGGGCCTCGACATCGCCACACTCGACGAACGCGACCGCGCCGTGCTCGACACGCTCACACGAGACGGCGACGTTGCGGTCGGCGGCGGCCGCGCTGTGCGTGCCGGAGCCGCGGACTCGCTTGCCGGCCATCCCTACGTGGCCGCACTCGAAGCAGAGCCGTTCCGTCCGCCGTCTCCGACGGAGTTCGGCGTCGATTCTGTGGAGCTGCGCGAGCTCGTCCGCCGTGGGCTCGTCGTCGAACAAGACGGCGTGTGGTTCGCGCCCGCCGCCATCGACCATGCGGCGCTGTCAGTTGCAGCGATGCTCGCCGCCACGCCGGAGGGTGTCGCGGTTGCCGACGTGCGGGCGCATCTGGGCACGACGCGGAAGTGGGCCGTTCCGCTGCTCACCATTCTCGACGCTCGAGGCATCACCCGCCGCCGCGGCGACGTCAGGATCGCGGGACCACGCCTTCCGGACGTGGGCTCGTCCTCCTAACCCGCCCCGAAGGGGCTCGGCCACGCCATCTCGCGGGCACGGGAGATGACCTGCTGGCGCGACCCACCGGCCCGCTCACGCCGTCGCAGGTATGCGGGCGGAACGTGGTGCTGCTAGAGGCTGCGGTGGGCGAGGAGCTGCTTGCGCTCGATCTCGTTCAACCCGCCCCAGATGCCGTGTGGCTCCTTGATCTTCACCGCGTACTCGAGGCAGGGGCGGCGAACCGGGCAGGTCGTGCAGATGGCCTTGGCGTGGCCTTCACGCTCGAGCTTTTCGTCCTTGCGCTCGAAATGCGACGGCGGGAAGAAGATCACAGCCTGCGGACCGCGGCATGCGGCTTTCGCCTGCCACGCGTCGTCCGTGCGGAGTGCGCTCATCCCCGTCCCCTTTTCTGACTGCGAGGCGACCCTACAACTCCCAAAATCCGCTGATCAAGGGTGAATTTCGCGAGGTACTCGACGTGACGAAGGGGACGAAAGCGCAGGTCATGACGGGTGGGAGGAGCGGCGCTCGCGGTAGTCGCGGGCGGCTCCGGTGAGCGGCTCGACGTCGAGGACTAGTCCGTCGATGGCGGCCACCCGTATCGGATCTCCCGCACCGATGGGGGTGGCCCGGTTCGTCCGGCCCCGCCACGACGCGCCGCGCACTTCGACCACCCCGTCGGGCGACACCGCGGTGCGGGCCGTGCCCTGTTCACCGATCATCCACTCCCGCCCGATGGTGGGCGTGGAGAACCGGGCTCGCACCATGGCCGGCATGCCCGTGAGCATGGCGATCGTCATGCCGACGATCCCCGCCAGGAGTGTGATCCACGACAGCGAGATGCCCTCGTACAGCGTCAGCGACCCGATCACGAACGACACGGTGGCGATGCCGGTCCACACCCTCGGCACCCCGGTCTGGATGTCGACGGCGTAGGCGAACATGGCAAACACGAGCAGGGCGGCGCCGATCGGGCGGGTCGGAAGCACGCCGAGGCCGTAGCACCCGAGCAGGAAGGCGCCCGCCCCCGTGACCCCAGCCACGCCCACGCCGGCCGTGAACAACTCGAACAGCAGCAACGCCATCCCGATCACGAAGAGCAGGTAGGCGACCGGTGGACTCGCGACCGAGTGCATCAGGCGGTCGAGGACCGACACCTGCGAGAACTTGGTCTGTCCCGCAGGCACCTTCCGCGTCTGCTCACCGACCGTGATCTCTCGCACGGGAACGCCCGGGATGCTGACGACAAAGTCCCCGATGGTGGCTGAGCATCCTTCGGTGGACCCGCGCTGGCGATCGCAGGTCGCAGGGATGTTGGTCTTGCCGGTACGGAACGCCTCGTCGGCGCCGATCTGCTGGCCGTCGACTTCGAGCCGGCTACCCGGAGCGAGGCCGCGGTACTTCGCCGCTTCGACGACACGCGCCGCATCTCCCGACGCCTCGGCACCGGACGGGCCGACCCACACGCCGACGGTGACCGTGGCGTCGCGCACCCGGCTCACGACACGGTCGAGGGCGTCGTCGTCGACGACGGCGCCGGGGCTGTCGAGCTGGATCACGAGCGCGTCGACCTGGTCGCTTTCGGCGTCAGCGACGGAGCGCTCGATGAAGCTCACCTCGATCGGATCGAGATAGCCGCTGACTTGGATCACCGTCACGAGACCGTCGTCCGCGGGGGTGGGTGGTGGGGCGGGCGCAGGCTGCTGCGCAGCGGCGGACGGGGCAACCACGCCCGACGACAGCAGCAGAATGCCGAGGCATGCGAGCCCTCTGGGTAGATTGCGCACGCTCGCTCCGAAGGGTTGACCGTGGATCCAGCGCAGTTCTTCGCTGCATCCCGCCTCGTCATCGTGGCCGGGAAGGGCGGCGTCGGCAAAACGACCGTTTCGGCCGCGCTCGCCCGCGCCGCCGCACGGTCGGGCCTGTCGACGCTGATCGTCGAGGTGGAGGGCAAGTCCGGTCTCGCCAGCTTGTTCGGCCGCGAGCCCCTCTCGTACGACGAGGTCACGCTGTCCCAGGGCGGTGGGCCCGAGGGCGCCGCCGACATCCGCGGACGCATGCTGACGCCGGACGACGCGCTGCTCGAGTACCTGCGCGACCACGGCATGTCGAGGATCTCCAAGCGCCTGGTTTCGACCGGCGCCCTCGACGTCGTGGCCACGGCCGCCCCGGGGATCAAGGACATCCTGATCCTCGGCAAGGTCAAGCAGCTGGAGCGGACGGCCAAGACGGACTTGCTGATCCTCGACGCACCGGCGGCCGGCCACGCCATCACGTTCCTCCTGTCGGCACGGGCACTGCTCGACGCGGTACGCGTCGGGCCGATCAACAGCCAGGCGCGGGACGTGCTCGACATGCTGACCGACCACGAGCGATGCCAGGTCATGCTCGTCACGTTGCCGGAGGAAACGCCGATCAACGAACTGGTCGACACCGCCTACCACCTCGAAGATCGCGTCGGCGTCGGTCTGGGTCCCGTGGTCGTCAACGGCCTCTACCCGGAGATCCGCGGTCTCGACGTCGATCCCGTGGACGCCGCGGAGCGTGCAGGCAGCGGGCTGCGGAGCGGCGAGGCGGCGTCCCTCGCCGCCGCGGCCGACTTCCGCCTGCATCGGATGGAGTTGCAGCGCAATCAAGTGGAGCGGCTGGCTGCGCAGCTCCCGTTGCCGCAGCTGAAGCTGCCGTACCTGTTCAACGCGGACCTCGGACGAGCCGATCTCGAGGTGCTCGCCACCGAGTTGCTCGCCGCTATCGGGGCGCTGCAAGGAACCACCTCGTGACGCAACTCGGCCGGCTCGTGCGCGAGGCCGACATCATCGTCACGGCTGGTTCTGGCGGTGTCGGCAAGACCACAACCGCCGCAGTGCTCGCACTCGAAGGTGCGCGCCTCGGCCGGCGTGCCGTCGTCGTCACCATCGATCCGGCGAAGCGTCTTGCGGATGCACTCGGGCTCGAAGGCTTGAACAACGCGCCGGCGCGGATCGAGGGGCCATGGGAGGGTGAGCTGTGGGCGATGATGCTCGACACGAAGTCGACGTTCGATGATCTCGTGATGAAGCACTCCGTGGACCCGGCGCAAGCCGATCGCATCCTGGGCAATCGCTTCTACAAGAACATCTCGGGCGCGCTGTCCGGTACCCAGGAGTACATGGCGATGGAGAAGCTGTACGAGCTCCATAGCGACAGCGACTTCGACCTCGTGGTCGTCGACACGCCGCCGACTCGTCATGCGCTCGACTTCATCGATGCGCCGCGGCGGTTGACGCGGTTCCTGGATCATCGGCTGTATCGCATCCTGATGGCGCCGACCCGTGGACTGATGAAGGCCGCGAACGTCGCCGCGCAAGCCTTCGTCCGCACCTTGTCGAAGGTCGTGGGCGCGGAGGTGATCGACGACGCAATCACGTTCTTCACCGCGTTCTCGGGAATGGAGGAAGGCTTCAAGCACCGCGCCAACACGGTGTTCGCGCTGCTCGCCTCACCGCAGACTGCGTTCGTGCTGGTCGCATCTCCGCGTCGTGACACGGTCGAGGACGCAGACTTCTTCGCTCGGCGCCTGCTCGAGGCCGGCATCGACGTCCGCGCGCTGATCGTCAATCGCATGCATCCGAAATTCGGTGACGGCTTGGCGGAGGCGACCCGTGAACGGGCGCGAACGCTGGACGGAACGGATCTCGGCGGCCTCTACGCCAACCTCGCCGACTTTCGACTCGTCGCGTCACGTGAGGAGGAGCACCTCGTCGGAGTGGCGGAGCGCGTCGCACCGGCACCCGTGCTGCGTGTGCCGTTCCTTCGGTCCGACGTGCACGACCTCGAAGGACTCTCCGAGGTCGGCGAGTACCTGTTCGACTGACTCGCTCGCTCGGGTTCGCTCGTTTGGCTCGCTCGGCTCAGCTCGTTCCGCCCTCGACGGCTGCGAGCGCATTGGCGGCAGCCTCGACCGTCTCCGTGACAGGAACGATGCGGTCGAATCCAGTCGTGTGCAGTAGCCGCGTCAGCGTCGGCCGGCTGCAGGCCACCGCCACGTCGCCCCCCGCCTCACGAGCGCGCCGGATGCCGCCGATGAGCGCACCGAGACCGGCGGAGTCCATGAATGGGACCGACGAGAGGTCGATCAGCAACCGAGGCGAGGAAGCGAGCTCCGCCAGACGTTCACGGAACTGTCCCACGGTGTACGCGTCGAGCTCACCGACAGGTCGGCAGACGACGTAGTCGGCGGAAGACTCCACCTGGATCTCGAGCACTCGTCCTCCGGAAAAGGTGCGGATGCGGGTCCGATCGTAGCCAGCGCCACCGGAGATGCTTCCCACGCGAGCGCGCCAGTAGCCTCCCGCCGTGCCCGATGTGCTGGTGGCCGCGGATGCGGACTGGATCCACGACGAGGTCGAGGCGGCACTGGCCACGCCCGAGCGAGCCGTTCGGTGGGTACGTCGAGGGATGGACGTGCCACGCGCTGTGGCGGAGCTCTCACCCGAGCTGGTCGTGCTCGACCTGCAGATCGGGAACATGGGCGGGATGGCCACGTGCATGGCGCTGCGGCTCGAGAGTGGCGCCGGACGTCTGCCCCGGGTACCGGTGCTCATGCTGCTCGACCGTGAAGCCGACATCTTCCTCGCCCGCCGGTCCGATGCCGACGGCTGGCTGATCAAGCCGATCGACGCCTTCCGGTTGCGCAAGGCTGCCACCGCGTTGCTCGCGGGCGGTCGCTATACCGAAGGCGTCCCGGAGGACGCCGCCGAACCGTTGCGGTTGTAGACGGTTCTCTGTTCGTGAACCCGTCGACCTCTGCGGTCGGTTGGCGCACACACTTCCAGGTGGAGCGGTCGGATACAGTCGACCGCTCCACGGGGAGTGGCGCAGTTTGGCAGCGCGCTGCGTTCGGGACGCAGAGGTCGTGGGTTCAAATCCCGCCTCCCCGACTATGGAACGTGCTGGTCACAGCCCATTCCGCGTCGTACGCGTACCGCTTCGATAGGGCGACAGACCACAGACAGACGACATTCATTTCCGTGGATCATCGACGTCCTCGGAGCGCGCGCTGATCGGTCGTGCGGTCCGTTTCATCTCAGAGTCCCGACTCGATGCCAGGGTCGCAGTGCACCGATGTTGCGCCCCTGCGCTGCCGTCGGGTTCTGCGGCAGGATTCAGGTGTGGAGTACGTCGACGTCGACGGGATGCGGGTCACCTACATCCGTACGGGCTCCGGCCCGGCCGTCGTCATGCTGCACGGTGCGCCGAGCGATCACCGCATATGGCAGTGGATGCTCCCCGACCTCGCACGCGACCACACCGTCCTCGCTTGGGACGCGCCCGGCTTCGGGGAGTCGTCGGACATCGACGACAGCTGGCGAGCGCCACAGTTCGCCGACGCCCTCGCGACCTTCATCGCCGCGCTCGGCCTCGAGCGGCCGCACCTCGTGGGTCACTCGTTCGGGACGATGATCGCCCTCTCACTGTTTCAGCGTCACCCCGCGGTACCAGCGAGTCTCGTGCTTATCGGGGGCTACGCGGGTTGGGCCGGTTCGCTGCCGCCAGACGAGGTGGCACGACGGCTCGAGATGTTCGTCGGCATGGCCGAGTTGGGCGCCGCGTTCGACCCTAAGGCATACCCGGGCCTGTTCTCCGACCTCATACCGGCCGACCGCGACGCCGCGTTGGCCGCGATGATGCGAGAGAACATCCGCCCGGCAACGATTCGCGCGGCGGGCTACACCGCAGCGGAGGCCGACCTCCGCCCGGTGCTGCCCACTATCGACTTGCCCACCCTCGTTCTGCACGGTGAGGCCGATGCTCGGTCGCCGCTCGCCAACGCCGAGGCACTCCACGCCGCGATCTCGACATCGCAGCTCGTTGTGCTCCCGAAGCTCGGCCATGCCTGTGTCGTGGAGGACCCCGAGGCGTGTTCCGAGGAAGTCCGCCGTTTCGTGGCAGCTGCGATGGTGAAGAGGATCTGGCGCTCGAACGAAGCACATACCCAGACCGCCGTTGGTGCAGGGACTCCCCGAAAGGAATGGCTCCCGTGGTGCGCGAACTGATAGCCAGCACCGGCGACCACTTCGGCAACCGGATTGTTTACGAGGATCTGGCCCGGTTCCGCGAGCGCGGTGGTGCGGACAGCGACGTCAACTCCGATTGCGCCAACCTGGTCCATCTCACCCGGCTGGCGGCATGAGGTTGCAGACGTCGGGCGTTCATGGGCAGCGAGTTCAAGGTGCGACACCAGTGGCGCGGTTGTCGGATCGGTGTGGCGCGAACAGCGTGGAGGCGCTCACCGTCGTGCGCGGCCACGTCGAGCTCAGAGCGACCCAGAACGGCGTCCAGCGCGCGATCGGACTCACACGCTCGCTGTGCGACGACCTCGGCAAGCACCTGCTCGCGCCGCTTCCCGACCACTGTTCTCGCCAGCGTTCTTGCGACGCATGGGGGACCTGTCATCGAGACGATGACGGAACGCCCAAACGTCGGTGACGGACGTTCCAGAACTGTGGCGGATCGCGTCCGTTCAGGCCTTCTGGAAGACGAGCAGGAACTCGAGCTCGCCGTTGTCGCCGACTTGTGCCGGTCCACCCGAGGGATTCGAGATGTTGTAGTCCGCGAACGTGATCGGGATGGTTCCGTTCACCTCGAGGTTCGATCCGTTCAGCCTCGCCTTGAGATCGACGGCAACGGCTTTGGTCACGCCGTGCAGAGTCAGATTGCCAGCCGCCTGGACCGAGATCTCCTGCAAGTTTGCCGGTATCGATGGCAACTGGATCGGTTGCGTCAACTCGAAGGTCGACGTCGGGAACTGTGATGTCTGCATGATGCGACCGCGAAACTGGCCGTCGCGCTGGCCCGAATCACTCGTCACCTTCGTCATGTCCACGGTGAACTTGGCGGTGTTGACCGTCGTCCCCGCGATGGCGAGGTCACCGGTGACGGCGTTCGTACGTCCGGCCGCTTCGTGGTCCTGGCCGAACAACACTTCCTTGACGCGATAGCCGAGGACGCTCGCATTCGTTGCGTTCCAGGTGCCGTCCACACCGCCTGCGGGGGCCGCAGGGGCCGACGAGTCGCTACCGGTGCTCGACGGGTCGGACGAGAACGTGAGCCGCGGTGGCGGGTCGGCCGCGATGAAGTGGATGTAGACGAACGTGCCGCCGACGACGAGCACGACGAGAGCGATGGGAACACCGATCACGAGCCAGAGCCAGCGGCGCTTGGCCGCCTCGATGAGGGACATCGCACCATCGTCGCGGCTGGAGCTGTGAAGTTGCTGACAGGTCGCTGAGAGCGCGACACGGATACGTTGCGCCGATGGACCTTCGCATCTTCACCGAACCACAGCAGGGCGCCACGTACGACCTGTTGCTGCGCGTGGCGACGACGGCGGAGGACCTCGGCTTCGATGCCTTCTTCCGATCGGACCACTACATCGACTTCAGTGGCGACGGCCTCCCCGGTCCGACCGACGCCTGGATGACACTCGGCGCACTCGCGCGCGAGACGTCTCGCATCCGCCTCGGCACCCTGGTTTCACCCGTGACGTTCCGGTGGCCGGGTCAGCTCGCCATCGAGGTCGCGCAGGTCGACGCGATGTCGAGTGGACGTGTCGAACTCGGCCTCGGCGCCGGTTGGAACGAGGCTGAGCACGCGGCGAACGCGATTCCGTTTCCCGACACCGGGACGAGGTTCGAGATGCTCGAGGACCAGCTCGCCATCGTTTCGGGAATGTGGAGCACACCCATCGGCGAGACGTTCAGCTACGAGGGCAAACACCATTCGGTGCAGAACTCCCCCGGCCTGCCCAAGCCGGTCCAGCACGAGTCCCGCAGCTTCGGGCCGCCCATCGTGATGGGCGGTTGGGGCGCGAAGCGCACGCCGCGACTGGCAGCGAAACACGCCGCCGAGTACAACCTTCCGTTCTCTCCCGTGGCCAACGTGCCGGAGCAGTTCGACAGGGTGCGCGGCGCGTGCGACGCGGTCGGTCGCGAGCCGTCCACGCTCATGATGTCCGTGGCAGTTGTCGCGTGCTGCGGTGAGGACGAGGCGGTGTTCGCGCGACGCGCCGAGGCGATCGGGCAGGACCCGACCGGGCTACGAGCCAACCAGCTCGGCGGAACCACCGACGAGGTCGCGGAGCGGGCTGCGGCCTACCGGGATGCGGGCGCGCAACGTCTCTACCTCCAAGTGTTGGATCTGCATGACCTGGAACACCTGCACCTGTTGGCGGAGACGTTGCGCGGTGTCTGACGTCAGGCGGCGCTGGGGGTGAGGCGTGGGGTTGTCGCCGCCTTGACGTCTCCAGCGCGTGGAGCCCGGATCACGACCTGGCTGGAAGACGTCGCAGGCCGACCCGGGTCCCACACCTTCGCCGATGGGGCATTCGGCTTGCGGTGAAGCACGACGCCACTGTCGACGATCCACGTGACATCGCGACGCCGACCGGATGACGATCGCGTGTCAACCGGGTCACTCGAGCAGCTTGATGGGGTGCCGCCCGTCGATCATGCCCATGAACGGCGGATGGATGCTGTAGCCGATGAGTTCTTGCAGGCGTGGTGCAAGGGAACGGGCGCCGTCGGTCCCGATCGCCATCATGAAGTTCTCTTGCTGCCGCGCCCACGCGGCGCAGTACTGGATCGACACGCCCAACCGGCAACTGCCCGACGTGTTGGCACCGCCCGCGTGCACGAGCGTGCCGGCGTACACGAGCACCGACCCGGCTGACATCTCCGCGGGCACGACATCGGGCAACTCGGCCGGTGGTTTGTCGCCCCAGTTGTGGCTGCCGGGATAGATGAGCGTCGCGCCGTTGTCAGCGGTGAAGTCGTCGATCGCCCAAAGGGTGCTGATCGACACCGGTGGCCGTGGTCGCGGGATCTTGTAGAAGGTGTCGTCCCAGTGGAAGTCCTGCGCGGACTCGCCGGGATGGAGGTCGATGGCGAGCGTCGCGGTGAGCAGGAAGTTGGGACCGAGCGCGCGCTCGGTCACCTCGAGCACCATAGGGTCGAGGATCAGACGGTCGAACCGCGCGACTTCGCGACGAGGCAATAGACACGCTGCGTGTCGTATCCCTCGAACGGATTGCGGCCGCGCGGGCCGTGTGCGAGATGCGGGTCGAGCGCGTCGCGGACGCTGCTCGATCTCCTCGTCCTGCAACACATTGGGGATCACGACGTACCCGGCGTCCACGAGTTGCTCGCCGACCGCCCTCATCGTGCCTGCACCACTTCGGCAGCCCAGCGATAGTCCGCCTTTCCCGCCGGCGATCGCTCGATCGCGTCGACGACGGCAAGTGAGCGCGGCACCTTGTACCCGGCGAGCATCTCGCGGCAATGCGCCTGCACGTCGGCGAGGCTCGGCGCGACGGCGCCGGCCATCGGTTCGATGACGGCTGACACCCGTTGACCCCATTGCTGGTCTGCGACACCGACGACCACCGCATCCGCGACGTCGGGATGGGACTTGAGCACCGCTTCGACCTCCTCCGGATAGACCTTCTCACCGCCAGTGTTGATGCACAGCGCGCCGCGCCCGAGGAGCCGGATGGTTCCGTCGGCGTCGACCTCCGCACGATCACCCGGGAGCGAGTAGCGGGCACCGTCGATCGTCACGAACGTAGCGGCGGACTTGACGGGATCGTTGTGGTAGCCGAGCGGAACGCGCCCGCCCGCCGCGAGCCAGCCGGACCGTCCCGAGCCCGGAACCACGGGCCGAAGATCGTCGTCGACGACCAACGTCACGCCCGGCCGGGCCTGGAACGCGAGCGACGGGATGGTGGGCTCGTCCGCGTCGCGCGCAGCGCGATCGCTTGCACAGGCGCCTCGGAGGACCCGACCGCTTCGCTGATTGCAAGCACGGATGGCAACGACGCGAGTAACCGCTCGCGCATGTCCCCCGAGAGGATGGAACCGCCGGATCCGAGCAGTCGCAACGACGACGTGTCCCAGCGGCCGGGATGCTCGTCGATCGCAGCCACGAGCGGACGCGCGCCGGCATCGCCCACGATGCTCAGCATGACCACACGCTCGCGCTCGACCAGGTCGAGCACCTTCGTCATGTCCAGATGCGGCTGCTCGTACATGACGATCTTGCCGCCGCCGAGCAACGTGCCGAGCGCGAGCCACTGGCCGCTCGCGTGCATCATCGGTCCGAGCGACAGCGCGACGAACTCATCCGGGCCGGGGTCGTCCGGGGCGAGGAAGGGCGCAACTCGTTGCGCCGTGTTGACCGGGGCGATCGCGACGACGTCCTCCGGTCGTTCGATCGCCGCACCACCCGGGTTGCCCGAGCCGAGCGCCGTGAAGAAGATGTCCTCGTGGCGCCACACCACACCCCTGGGCATGCCCGTGGTACCACCCGTGTAGAGGATGTAGTGGTCGTCCGGCGACCGCTGCTCGAACACGCGATCCGGTGCGCCTTTGGCGACCAGCGCTTCGTAAGGATCACCCGTCGGCACGATCCACTCCCCGGCTCCGGCGGCACGGACATCGGCCTCGGTGAAGCGGTCACACACGACGCCCACGACGCCCGCGTCCACGAACAGCGAACGCAGCTCGGCCGCCACGTACCGGTAGTTGATGTTGATGGGGACCGCCCGCACCTTGAAACACGCGAGCATCGTCTCGACGTATTCGCAGCAATTGTGGAGATCGACGCCGACGTGGTCGCCGGCTGTCACGCCGAGCTCGCCTTCGAGCGCGTCCGGCGACGCGTCGCTCGATCATCGAGCTGGTCGTAGGTACGGCGGGTCGACCCACTCACGATCGCCTCGCGCTCGGGTACCGCGCCCGCCACGAGCTCGAAGATGTCGGCGATGTTGAAGGTGGCTGCCACTACGCTGCCGATTCTGCAATGACTAACGACGTGACGTCGATGCTCGTCGGTGACGATGGCTTCGTCCCGAAGGAGCGGTACATCTCGCAGGCCTTCCTCGACCTCGAGATGGAGCGTCTCTGGCCGCGCGTGTGGCAGGTCGCGTGCCGCGAGGAGGAAGTTGCGACGCCGGGGCAGTTCGTGGAGTACACGATCGGAGATCAGTCGGTTCTGGTGGTGCGGACGGAGGATGAGCTCATTCGAGCCCACCACAATGCCTGCTTGCACCGCGGCACGCGTCTCGCGAGTGGTTGCGGACGCTTCGACGACGGACACATCCAGTGCCGCTATCACGCGTGGCGCTACGCATTCGACGGGCGCCTCATCGACGTCGTTGACGCGGACGAGTTCGATCCGATGCCCGAGGGTCTCAGCCTCGGCGCGATGCGGACGGAGTGCTGGGGTGGCTTCGTCTTCGTCAACTTCGATCCCGATGCCGAGCCGTTGCTCGAGTTCCTGCAGCCGCTGCCGGAGCTGCTGTCCGCGTACCACCTCGAACGCATGCGGTTCCGCGCCTACCAGACGACGATCCTCCCCGCGAACTGGAAGGTCGTCGTCGACGCGTTCAACGAGGCGTACCACGTCCAGGGCACGCATCCGCAGCTGCTCCCATGGACGGACGACGTGTCGATCGCGTACGAACAACTCGGCATTCATTCGCACTACGGTCGCCTGCCGGAGGCGCGACGCGAGCTGCGGCCCAGTCCCCGCCTCGGCTTGAAGCCGGGCGACTACGACGAAGGCGAGATCCTCGCCGGGCTGGTCGGGGGTCTCGGTCGGCTCTTCTTGCGCGACGAGCTGGAGATCGTCGAGGAGCTTCGATGGTCGCCGCGCCAACCCGGCATGTCGTTGCTCCAAGAGTTTCAGGCGCGGCGCCGGGAACTGCTCGCGTCACGCGGGCTCGACGTGTCGGAGCTGTCGCTCGACCAGATGACGAGCGCGGACGACGTGTACTGCTTCCCGAACCTCGTCGGACCGATCTACCCGGGCTCGGCGATCGTCTTCCGCATCCGCCCCAACGGACTCGACCCGGACAGCAGCATCAAGGACACGTGGACGCTCGAGTGGCCCCGCGAGGGCGACGGCGAGGGAAAGTGGGAGCAGCGCTTCTACCCGGACTGGACCGAGAAGGACTGGGGCGAGATCACGAACCAGGACTACGGGAACATGCTGGAGGTCCAGAGCGGCATGAAGTCGCGCGGGTTCCGGGGCGCACGGTTGAACAAGCGCCAGGAGTCGAACGTCCTGCACATGCATCAGATGATCGACCGGTACCTGTTCGCGTCGTGAAGCACGCCGGATCTGCCGCGCTGGACGGGATCGAACCGATGCTGGTGGCGCTCCGAGTGCTGCCCGGTCTGAAGGAGAAGAGCCGGGGAACGTTCTATCGAGGCTCGAAGGCGTTCATCCACTTCCACGAGGATCCCGCGGGGACGTTCGCCGATGTCCGCCTCGCCGACGAGTTCGAGCGGATGCGGGTGACGACGAGGAGCGAACAGGACGCCTGCATCCACAAGATTCGCGCCGTACTAGGAGGATCGTGATGACCATCGACGAACTGCTCTCGAAGGCGACAGGGGGTCTGAACGCGGGGACGGCCTTCGGGCCGATCATCGAGCGTGACGATTGCGTCGTCATCCCGGTCGCGTTCGTTGCGGGCGGGGGTGGCGGCGGCGACGAGCTGGAGGGGCCCGACGGAGTTGCCGGCGCCACCGGTAGCGGCGTCGGCGGAATCACCTGGCCGATCGGCGCGTATGTGATCAAGGAAGGCAACGTCCGCTGGATGCCGGCGGTCGACGTGACGCTCATCGCCTTGGGCGGTCTGGTGGTCATGAGGACCGTCCTCAAGATCCGCGCCCGCCGCCACCGCCACCTCCCCTGACGAACTTCGGGTCGCCGTGGTCGCCATAGCGACCACGGCGCACCAACATTCGTACGTACGGGCTACGGGATGAGGACGACGCGGCCCACGGCTTGGCGGCTCTCCAGGTACTCATGGGCGGCCGCGGCTTCGGAGAGGGGATACGTGCGATCGACGAGCACCCTCAACCGCCCGACCTCGACCTCCGTGATGAGGTGCTCGATCATCCGGCGCGCACGCCCCGTCGCGATCTCGGCCCCGAGGAACACGCCGGTGAGCGAGTGGTTGCCCATGCCGAGCAGCGAGGCGTCGAGCGGCTCGGGATCTCGGCCAGCTCGTCCGACCGTGATCGCCCGTCCGCGGTAGCGCAGGCACTGGATGCTGCCAGTCAGCACCGAACCGCCGACGGAGTCGACGGCGAGGTCGACGCCCTGCCCGTCCGTCGCGGCGCGGACCTGCTCGACCCAGTCCGGCTTCGAGTAATTGATGCCGATGTTCAGACCGACGTCGTAGAGCGGCTCGAGCCGTTCCTCGCTCGACGCGGTCGCGATCACGGTGGCACCGGCGCGGCACGCGAGTTGGATGGCGGCGACGCCGACACCGCTCGCACCGGCCTGGACGAGCACGGTCTCGCCGCCGTGCAGGCGTCCGAACTCGAACAGGCAGTCGTCAGCGGTGCCGAACGCGACGGGCACGCACGCGATCGACACGAGGTCGGCGCCATCGGGCACGAGCCATGTGATCAGTGCCGGAACAGCGACCAACTCGGCATGCGAGCCGGAGAACATCGTTGCGACGACGCGCTCGACCGACTTCCCGGTCGGTGACTGCATCACCGACTTCCCGGATGGTGCCCGCGCACTGGTAGCCGACGATGTGCGGCGTGGACGTCATCATCCCGCCGAGACGGTTGAGCGTGTCCCCGCCTTCGATGCTGATGGCCTCGACCTCGATCAGCACGTCGCCGGCACTGCATGTCGGATCGGGCACGTCCTCGTACCGCAGCACCTCGGGCGGACCGGTCTTGTAGTACACGGCTGCCTTCATGCGACGGGATCGTAGGTGGCACGTACGCCGAGTGCCGGTGGAAGGATGACCACGTGTCCGATGTGCGAGCAGTGCGGATGCCGGTGGACGACGATCTCAGGCGCGCCGCCGACGTGGTGTTCCGCGAGCTCGAGCCCTCGCCGATCGTCGCATCGCCGCGCTCGGGCGACGGTGTGATGCTCAAGCTCGAATCCTTGCAACCAACCGGCTCGTTCAAAGTTCGAGGTGGGTTGGCTGCGATGTCCCGGGCTGCCGGGGACGGCGTTTCGGTCATTGCCGCGTCGGCGGGCAATCACGCCCTCGGGGTCGCGTACGGGGCGGCGCGGTTCGGGGTGCCCGCGACCGTCGTCGTTCCCGAGAACGCGTCAGCCAAGAAGCTGCAGGCGCTCGGTGAGTTCCCGTGCACGCTCGTACGCCACGGAGACAGTTACGACGACGCCGAGCAACACGCCCTCGCGCTCGCGGCGGCGAACCGGGAGCAGCGCTTCGTGTCGCCCTACAACGATCCGGACGTGATCGCCGGGCAGTCGACCATCGCGGCTCGAGTTGCTCCGACAGGTTCCCGACCTGACCACGGTCGTGGTGCCGGTCAGTGGTGGCGGACTCATCGCGGGAATCGTGCTCGGTCTCGCCTCCAAGGCGCGACAAAACGTGCGCATCGTGGGCGTGGTGGCAGCGGCCTCCCCGGCCATGCTGCGCGCGTACGAGGCCGGACACGTGGAACCGGTATCCGTGGAGCCGACACTCGCTGACGGGCTCGCCGGCAATCTGGAGCCGGCGACCATCACGATCGACATCGCGCGACAGCACGTCGACTCGATCGTGGAGGTGGACGAGGAATCGATCGCCGACGGCATGCGCCTCCTCGCGTTCGAACACGGGGTCGTCAGCGAGGGATCGGGCGCGGTTGGAGTGGCGGCATTGCAGACGGGCGCGATCGAGCCGGCGGGAGAAGGGACCACGGCCGTCATCGTGACGGGCCGCAACATCGCGTCCGCCACGCTGGCCGCGGTGCTCGTCAGCGGTTGAGCAGTTCCGCGATCTGGATGGCGTTGAGCGCGGCACCCTTGCGCAGGTTGTCATTCGACACGAACAGTGCGAGGCCTCGACCGTCGTCCACGGAGTCGTCGCGGCGGATCCGTCCGACATAGGACGGGTCGGCACCCGCGGCCAGCAGCGGCGTCGGCACGTCGGCAAGCGACACGCCCGGCGCGGCGGCGAGCAACTCGGTCGCCTCCTCCGGTGTCAACGCGCATTCGAACTCCGCGTTGATCGCCATCGAGTGTCCCGTGAACACCGGCACTCGTACGCAGGTGACGCCGACTCGGAGATCGGGGATGCCGAGGATCTTGCGACTCTCGTTGCGCATCTTCTGCTCTTCGTCCGTCTCGAGCGAACCATCGTCCACGATGGAGCCGGCCATCGGCAACACGTTGAACGCGATCGGTGCGACGTACTTCCTTGGGGCGGGAAAATCAACGGCACGACCGTCGAAGGTGAGCGCGGCGGCACGGTCGCTGACCTTGCGTTGCTGCTCGTCGAGCTCGTCGACACCCTCTCCGCCTGATCCGGACACGGCTTGATAGGTGCTCACGACGATGCGGCGCAGACCTGCTGCACGGTGCAACGGCGCGAGCACCGCCATGAATGCCATCGTCGTGCAGTTCGGGTTGGCGACGATGCCCTTCGGGATCCGCTCGAGCTCATGTGGATTGACCTCGGAGACGACGAGTGGCACGTCGGGATCCATCCGCCATGCGGCTGAGTTGTCGATCACAGTCGCGCCCGCAGCAGCCACGGCTGGGGCCAGATCCTTGGAGGCGTACTTGCCCGCACAGAACAGGGCAACGTCGAGGCCGTGGTAGTCGGCGACGGCAGCGTCCTCGACGGTGATCTCGCCGTCCCTCCACGGGAGGGTGCGGCCCGCAGAGCGGGACGACGCCAGAAATCGGACCTCATCGACCGGGAACGATCGTTCGACCAGCAGTCGCCGCACGACACCGCCGACCTGGCCGGTCGCACCGAAGACACCAACGCGCATCACACAAGGTTAGGGAGGCGCCGTCCCGGAACCCCAATGGATAGCGTCGCCTCATGATCGAGCGACGACCACTGGGACGAACCGGCGTGCAGGTCTCCGCCCTCGGCCTGGGGGCGATGAACTTCGGTGGACCCGCCGACGACGAGACGTCGGAGAAGCTGCTCCTCACCGCACTGGACGCGGGAATCAACTTCGTCGACACCGCCGACGTCTACACCGGCGGCGAGAGTGAGCGCATCGTCGGGGAGGTGTTGGCTCGCTCGGGCCGGCGCGACGACATCGTGCTGGCGACGAAGGTCGGGTTGCCGTCGGGACCCGACCGGAACCAGCGGGGCGCGTCGCGCCGGCACATCGTCCGGTCGTGCGAAACCTCACTGCGCCGCCTGCGAACGGATCGCATCGACCTGTACCAGCTCCACCGCCCGTCATTCGAGATCGACCCGGAGGAGACCTTGCGGGCATTCGACGACCTCGTGCACGCCGGCAAGGTCGTGAACATCGGGTGCTCGACCCATCCCGCCTGGTACGTACGCGAATGCCTTGCCGTCAGCGACCAGCACGGCTGGTGCCGGTACACGAGCGAGCAGCCCCCGTACAACCTGCTCGACCGACGGGTCGAGAACGAGCTCGTCCCGCTTGCGCAGCGACATGGCATGGCGCTGCTGCCGTGGTCGCCCCTTGCCGGCGGCATCCTCGCCGGGCGCTACAAGACCGTGGGCCGGCTGCCGAAGGGCTCACGCGTGGAGCGGATGGCGGGATTGCGTGATCGTGTCACGAAGCAGGCAGTGGCGGCGGTGAACGCGGTCGGCCGTCTGGCCGAGGAGCGCGATATGACGTCGGGCCAGTTCGCCCTGCTGTGGTTGCGCGACCGTCCGGGCGTCACGAGCCCGATCGTCGGCCCCCGCACCGTCGAACACCTCGAGGAGTCGCTGGCCGTCGCAGACCATCTGCCGCTCGACGCGGACGCTGTCGCCGCCGTCGACGACGTCGTCCCGCCCGGCCAGTTCGTCTCGGACTTCCACAACACCAGCGGCTGGATGCCCGGCAGCGGCAGCCTGGCGTAACCCCTCCCTCACCCCTCCCTCGTTTCGGCGTTCATGAGCCACATCCCGTGTGGCTAATGAACGCAATTTCGGGAGCGGTCGGGCTCAGGACGGGATGTCGAGCTCGAAGGCGGCGTGAAGCTCCTGGGCGGCGCGCTCGATGTCGGGTTCGGCGACGACGCACGAGATGCGGATGGCGGACGTCGAGATCATCTCGATGTTGACGCCTGCGAGTGCCAACGTCTCGAACATCTTCGCGGCGACGCCCGGATTCGTCTTCATGCCCGCGCCCACGAGGCTGACCTTCGCGATCGCCGAATCGGTCGTGACACCCGTCGCGCCGATCTCGTCCGCCAACCCTCCCGTGATCCGGGTCGCGCTGTCGAGATCGTCGCGCGGCACCGTGAAGCTGATGTCGGTCACACCGTGATCAGAGACGTTCTGGACGATCATGTCGACGTTGACGTCCGCATCTGCAAGGGCGCGGAACACCCGCGCCGCGATGCCGGGCTTGTCGGGCACGCCGGCGAGCGTCACCTTGGCCTCGGACGTGTCGTGGACGACCGCGGACACGATGGCTTGCTCCATGGAAGGGTCCTCCTCCATCACCCAGGTACCCGGCTCCCACGTGAAGCTCGAGCGCACGTGCAACGGCACACGCCAGTTCCGGGCGAACTCGGCGCCGCGCATCGACGGCTTCGGACAACCGGTGGCGCACATCTCCAACATCTCGTCGAAGCTCACGTGGCGCATCCGCTGCGCGCTCGGTACGACGCGGGGATCTGCCGTGAAGACACCGGACACATCCGTATACAGCTCGCATGCGTCCGCCTTCAGTGCATGGGCGAGCGCGACCGCGGTGACGTCCGATCCGTTGCGTCCGAGGAACGTCACGTCGCGGTCCGTTGACACCCCCTGGGCACCGCCCACCACGGGGACGTTGCCTCGTTCGAGCGACTCCCGCACGCGATCGGGGCGGATCTCGAGGATGCGCGCGTTCGTGTGATTGGTGTCCGTGACGAACCCGGCTTGGCTCCCCGTGAACGACTCCGCTGGAACGCCGATGTCGTGCAGCGCCATGCAGAGCAGGGCGGTGGCCTTGCGCTCGCCCGCGGTAATCAGCATGTCCATCTCGCGACCGGGACGCACCTTCGCCACTTCGGACGCCAGACGGATGAGCTCGTCGGTCTCCTTGCCCATGGCGCTGACGACGACCACCACGTCCTGGCCGTGGCGCCTGGTTCGGGCCACGTGGTCGGCGACCTGACGGATCCGATCCGGGTCGGCGACCGACGTCCCACCGAACTTCTGGACGAGCAGCGACATCCCTGGGAAATTACCGGGCGCTCTTCACATCCGTGCCTCCGCTCAGCAACGCGCCCCACCCGTCGAGCGTCTCGAACAGATCTTTCTCCGTGCGCTGGCAGATGGCGCACAGGGCTCGGACGTCGTCACGTCGGACCGACAGGACCCGTCCGTTGAAGTCCCCCCGCGCGACGATGATCGTCTGGAGGTAGCGCAGGATAGGGGCGACGTCGGGCGCTTGGCCCAACGCCTCCAAGTCGATGACGAGCCGGCTCGTTGCCTCGGTGGCGCGGCCTGGCTCCTCGGACGCGCCGAGCAGCGCGCTCATCGGTACCTCGTAGAACACGGCCAGCTCATGGAGCCGCGGCACGCTCAAGTTGCGAAAGCCGCGCTCGTAGGCGCCGATGGCCGAAGCGCTCCACCGGCCGCCGGCCTTCCGTTCGACGTCGTCGAGCGAGAGCCGGCGGGCACGGCGCACGGCGCGCAATCGCTGGCCTACTTCGATCGAGAAAGCCGACTGGATCTCATCGTCGGCCGCATTGGTCATTCGCGGGTACCTCCCAGCGTGGGCCACACGGCGTGCCGGGACCTGCCCGTTTTCTTCGCAGCTGAGACGCGAATACCGCTCGGGATGGGCTGCCGGGTAGTTTTCCGGCCCCGTGGGGACGGCCAAGCGCGACCGGCAACGAGAGGGACGGCAGGCCCGGCTCGCCGCGGAACAGGTCGCCGAGCAGCGCCGTAAGCGCATCCGGACGATCCGCAACTTCGGGATCCTCGTCGTCGTGATCATCGTGGCGTTGTTCGTGTTGTCCCGCTACAACCAGAGCGACAACGAGCAGACGGCCTCGACCAGCAGCAGCGGCGGGCCGACCGTGTGTCCGAACGCGGACGGCTCCTCAGCCCGGACGATCGACTTCAGTGCGCCTCCTCCGACCTGCATCGATCCGGCCAAGACGTACACGGCAACGTTCGACACCACGGCCGGCACGGTGGTCCAGAAGCTCGACACGACGACGACACCGAGCACCGCGAACAACTTCGTGGTGCTCGCTCGGTACCACTACTACGACGACACCACCCTGTTCCGAACGGCACAGTCGATCGGCATCATCCAAGGCGGCTCGCCTCACACCAACTCGGCTAGCGACCCGGGGCCCGGGTACCAGCTCCCCGACGAGGGTTTCGACTATTCCTCCCTGCCGCAGGGGGACAACGGCGTGACCGGCGGTCCGTACAAGTACGCGGCCGGCGACCTGATCATGGCGAGGGCGGCAGCGCCCAACGGCGCCTCGGCGCAGTTCTTCTTCGGCGTCAACGACAATGTCAAGAACCTCGACGTGGCAAGGTACATACGTGAAGTTCGGCAGCGCGACACAAGGGCTCGACGTTCTTCAGAAGATCCTCGCGTCTGCACCACAGGATGAAGCTCCGCCGAATCCGCCGGTGACCATCAACAAGGTCACGATCACCGAGGCCTGAGAGCTCTCCTGCCCTGCGCCGGCACTGCCGGGAGTGTGAAGGTGAACGCGGAGCCGCCGCTCGGGCCGTCGTCGACCCAGACCATGCCGCCCATGGCCTCGACCGATCGGCGCACGATGTACAGACCCAGTCCGAGACCTCGGTCTCCGTTGTTCTGGCGGTCGCCAACTGCGAGCTTGTCGAAGATCCGCTCACGGTCATCGCTTTCGATGCCTTCACCCTCGTCGGTGATCGTCGTGAACACGCGCTCACGCGGATACTCCACGTTCACGTCCACGGGCGAACCGTCCGGCGAGAACTTCACCGCGTTGGACAGGAGGCTCGCCAGCACCTGCGCCGTCAAGTGGTCGTCGGCCAGGATCGCAGGAAGGCCGTCAGCGATCATCAGGGAGAACTCATGGTTCGGGTGCTGGCGGCGCATCCATTCGACTTGGTCGAGCACGGCCTTGCCCCAGTCGAGTCGCTCGGGGACGACCTGGAACACGGCCTCTTCGAGGGACGAAGCGCGGTTCAGCTGGCGGGCAAGTCGTTCGAGGCGCTGCTCTTCGCGCATCATCGCGTCGTAGGCGTGGCGTCGTTGCTCGTCGTCGAGCTCGCTGTCGCGCTGGGTCAACGCATCCAAGTAGCTCTTGATCGGCCGGAGCGGTATGCGCAACTCGTAGCTCACTGCGGCGAGGATCTCGGCCTTGTCGTCTTCGATCCGCGGACGAGCAGTGATGTCTCGGACGATCGCGACATAGCCGTCATCCGGCATCGGTGCGAACGCGCAGTCGAGTCGCAGCATGACGTCGTCGTCGGTGTCGCCATCGCGATCTTCGACGGGAAGCTCGGCGATCGCCTCGACCGGCGCACCCTTGCGCCCTGGACACTTGTCGTCGTAGAGCGGTTCGCCGTCGTCGTCGAGCGGACGGAACACGGCGCAGCACTGCTGTCCGATCGCTGTATGCGCCGTGATGTTCGTGATGCGCTCCATCGCAGCATTCCACGAGCGGATGTTGAACTCGGGGTCGACCGCGAAGATTCCGTCCGACGACGACTCGAGCGTGGCGGCCAGCACGGCACGGTGGGCTCGAAGGTCGTCGAACAACGCGAGGCGATGCAAGACGAATGACATCTGATCCGACAGCGCCTCGAGAATCTGCTCGTCGCGCTCGCCGTACGGTCGGCCTGGGCGAGGGGCGACGGCGATCGTCCCGCGGGGCTTTCCGTCGGCCGACAGCACACGCCCGCGGGAGCCCGGCTGGTCGACGGGGTGACCGGTGGTGTCGCCCGCTTCCATGTGGATGGCGTCGCCCACGCCGTCGATGATCACGACGACTCCGGGCGCCTCGAGCACGGCCTTCGCCAGCTTGCTGAGCTCACGAGCGGCGGCCTCGGTGTCGGCCGCGTCGCGAGGGCCAGTTCGGCACCGTGGAGGCGGTCGATCTCCGACGTCGCCGGCCCGGCCGTGCGTGGCGCGGCACGGCCGAGGTACGTCAGCGCGACGCCGGCGGCGAGGAGCCCGACGAGCAGTCCGACCGCGAACGGCCGCGACGCGACCCAGGCCGCGACGAGGACGACGACGGTTCCGATCGCCAATTCGAAACCGACGCGCCAGCGCCCACGCAGCGCGCGCGTGTCGCCATCTGCCAATGGTGACGAGAGCGACTATGTCGCGCCATAGTCCAAGTGACCCATCGATGGTGATTCGATCGCCTCTGCCCAGGCGTTGCCCTTCAGGGTAGATCCGCCAGCGGCAACTCGGTGCCGTCCCGCCATGCCGTCACTTTGCCCGCTCCTTCCGCTCGCCAGCCGCCCGCCCGGTCGCGCACCACGGCGGTGCGTTCGTCCACACCAACAACGATCAAACCCTTCGGCGCCAACTGGAGTGTGCGATGTGCCTTTTCCTCGGACCAGTTGTCGTGGTGGGGGACGACCGTCATGTTCTCGACGAGACCCAACCCCAATGTGAACGCTCCGCCGCGCGGGTCCACCATCGGGTCGCACATCACCATTGCTCCGGCCGACGAGCCCGCAAGCGCCATGCCACCGTCCCAGGACTCGATGAGAGCATCCCACAAGGGCGAGTCCTTTAGCACGGACCGGAGATGCATCGGCGACGTCCCCGCCACGTAGACGAATCGCGCCCGGCGCACTTCGTCGACGTTGGATTCGTCGAGGGCGTCGGTGCGGGTGAGCACCATCAGACCGCGGGCACGAACGCCGAGTTGGTCGAACCATTTCTGCGAAGCATCCACCAGCCGCTGGGGATGCTCGTACGCGGAGCCGGTCGGAAGAACCACGACCTCCTCGGCCCCGACCGCGTCGACCAGGTCGCGGTCGAAGTCGCACCCATCCCGCCACTCGCCGCCACCCACGAGGGCTAACGGACCGCTCATGACTTCACCGGGGCCGGCCCTCCACCACGGGCCGGGACCTTAGAGCCTGGGAGAGCCTGCCCCCTTTCCACGGCGCGACTGCGGCCTTTGGACCCTGATGTGACCGCCCGGTAACTTCACGGCCCATGATCAAGCGCTTGGGGATCGTGGGCTCGGGGATCATGGGATCCGGGATCGCGGAGGTGGCGGCCACGGCCGGCATCGAGGTGATCCTCCGGTCCCGCCAGCAGCAGACGGCCGACGCCATGGTGACGGGACTCGGCAAGTCGCTCGCCAAGCAGGTCGAGCGGGGCAAGCTCGGCGAGGCCGAGCGCGAAGAGGTCCTCTCGCGGGTCTCAGCCACCCACGACCTGCACGCGCTGGCCGAGTGCGATCTCGTCCTCGAGTCGGTCGTCGAGGACCTCGACGTCAAAAAGGAGCTGTTCCGCGGCCTCGACCTCGCAGTCAAGGACGAGGCGATCCTCGCCACCAACACCTCGACGCTTCCGGTGGTCGAGCTGGCGATGGTGACCGAACGCCCCGAACGGGTGTGTGGCATCCACTTCTTCAACCCCGCGTCGGCGATGAGCCTGGTGGAGGTGGTGCGTCCGCTCACCGCGAGCGACGACACGATCTCGCAGGCGCGCGAGTTCGCCGAGTCTTGTGGCAAGGAGCCGGTCGAGGTCAAGGACCGCGCCGGCTTCATCGTCAACGCGCTGTTGTTCCCGTATCTCAACAACGCGGTGCGGATGCTCGAAACGGGCACCGCGACTCGTGACGACATCGATGCCGCCATGAAGGGCGGGTGCAACTTCCCGATGGGCCCCCTCGCGCTGCTCGACCTCGTCGGCCTCGACACGTCGCTCGCGATCCTCGACGCGCTGTACGCAGAGTTCCGTGATCCGAACTACTCCGCCGTCCCGACTCTTCGGCGCATGGTGACGGCCGGCCATCTCGGGCGGAAGTCGAAGGTCGGCTTCTACGACTACAGGAAGTAGACAGCCTGCCGGACGACGTCGGCCCGTCGAAGTGGGATCTGCCGCCTACCGAGACGGCGGACGAGCACGGCATCGTCGGCGTCGGCGCCGATCTCGAGCCGTCGACGTTGCTGGGGGCATACCGACACGGCATGTTCCCGATGCCCCTGGAGCGCGGCGGCCCGATGGGTTGGTGGTCACCGGATCCGAGAGCGATCGTCCCGCTCGACGGCTTGCGGATCAGCCACTCACTGCGGAAGTCGTGCAGGCGGTTCGAGGTGAGGATCGACACGGCCTTCGCCGACGTGGTCGAGGCATGTTCCGATCGCCGCCGTCCTGGCGGATGGATCACCGACGAGATCCGCGATGCGTACGTAGAGCTCCATCGGCTCGGCTGGGCGCACAGCGTCGAAGCATGGTCGCGGGAGGACAACTCGTTGTGCGGCGGCCTCTACGGCGTGACCATCGGTGGCCTCTTCGCCGGCGAGTCCATGTTCCACCGGCGAGCCGACGCCTCCAAGGTCGCGCTGGTCGGACTCGTCGAGCGGCTGCAGGACACGGCAGCGGGTGGGACCGGGCCGGAGGGCCGGCTGCTCGACGTTCAATGGCGCACTGACCACCTGGCCACGCTCGGCGCTGTCGAGGTGTCGCGGACGTCGTATCTCGGCCTGCTGGCCGCCGCACTGAGGCTGCCGTTGCCGGTTGCGTTTCGCTGACGGGAGAATGGAGGCCATGCCGGACAAGCCGTGGCTCATGCGCACCTATTCGGGTCACTCCACAGCCCGAGCGTCGAACGAGCTCTACCGGACCAACATCGCCCGCGGCCAGACCGGCCTGTCGATCGCGTTCGACCTTCCGACCCAGACCGGGTACGACCCCGATGATCCCCTCGCCCACGGCGAGGTCGGCAAGGTCGGCGTGCCGGTCGCGCACCGGGGTCATATGGAGCAACTCCTCGACGGCATTCAGGTCGGCGAGATGAACACGTCGATGACGATCAACGCGACCGCTGCGTGGCTGCTCGGGCTCTATGTCGCCAACGCCGAGGACCACGGCGTCGCCACCGAACAACTGCGGGGCACCACGCAGAACGACATCGTCAAGGAGTACCTGTCCCGCGGCACGTACATCTTCCCCCCGCTGCCGAGCCGGCGGTTGATCGTCGACATGATTGCGTTCTGCGCCGCGCGCATCCCGAAGTGGAACCCGATCAACGTCTGCAGCTACCACCTCCAAGAGGCGGGCGCGACGCCGGTGCAGGAGATTGCGTACGCGCTCGCCACGGCGATTGGTGTCCTCGACGCCGTGCGAGAGTCCGGCCAGGTCGACAACGATCAGTTTCCCGCGGTGTTCGCGTCGATCAGCTTCTTCGTCAACGCCGGCATCCGGTTCGTGGAGGAGACGTGCAAGATGCGCGCGTTCACCGAGCTGTGGGACCGCATCGGACTCGAGCGCTACGGCATCACCGACGAGAAGGCTCGGCGGTTCCGCTACGGCGTGCAGGTGAACAGCCTCGGGCTCACCGAAGCACAGCCGGAGAACAACGTGCAGCGCATCGTGCTCGAAGCGCTCGGTGTCACGCTGTCGAAGCGGGCCCGAGCCCGTTCGATCCAGCTGCCCGCATGGAACGAGGCGCTGGGCCTGCCTCGCCCCTGGGACCAGCAGTGGTCGCTGCGGATCCAGCAAGTGCTCGCGTTCGAGACCGACGTGCTCGAGTACGACGACCTGTTCGACGGCTCGACGGTGGTCGAGTCGAAGACCGCCGACCTCGCCGAGGCCGCCTCTGCCGAGCTCGACGACGTCCTCGACCGCGGTGGCGCCTTCGAGGCCATCGACGAGCTCAAGGGCCGCCTCGTGCGAAGCCACACCGAGCGGGTACGTCGGATCGAGAACGGCGAGTTGAAGATCGTGGGCGTCAACGTGTTCACCGACACCGCGACGTCGCCCCTCGAAGGCGAGCTGCTGATCCTCAAAGTCGATCCGGCCGTCCAAGATGCGCTGATCGCAGACGTGCAGGCATGGCGTTCGAACCGGGATGCCGACGCAGTGAAACGAGCGCTCGACGAGCTGCGCAAGGTCGCGGAGTCGAGCGAGAACGTGATGCCCGCGACCATCGCGCTCGCACACGCGGGCGGGACGACCGGTGAATGGGCAGGCGTGCTGCGCGAGGTGTTCGGCGAGTACCGCGCGCCGACCGGTGTGAACGCAGCCGCTGGTCACGCGGGAACGACATCGGATCTGCAAGCCGTGTCCGAGCGAACGAAGCGAATGGCCGGCGGCCCACCGCGCCTGCTCGTCGCCAAACCCGGCCTCGACGGACACTCGAACGGCGCGGAGCAGATCGCGGTCGCGGCCCGCGATGCGGGCATGGAGGTCGTGTACCAAGGGATCCGGCTGACACCGGAGCAGATCGCGGCCACCGCGCGAGACGAAGACGTCGACGTCGTCGGATTGTCGATCCTTTCGGGCTCACATCTCGAGCTCGTGCCAGACGTGGTTCGTCTGCTCCGCGACAACGGTGTGACCGCGCCTGTGATCGTCGGCGGCGTCATCCCCGAGGACGACCGCCCGCGCCTCGTGGCCGCCGGCGTCGCCGCGGTCTACACGCCGAAGGACTTCGAGCTGGGCCGCATCATGGCCGACATCGTCGATCTCGTCGCCGCGCACCGGTCTTGACGGACCCGCCGCGCTCCGAACTCCGGGGAGAAACGGGCGCCATAGCACCCGTTGCCATCCAACATTCCGAGATGAGTCGTCAGACGATGAAGTTGCGGTCGTCGAGGTTGCCGAAGGCGTAGTCGGTGTAGACGCCTCCGAACATGGCACGCGTCTTCTCGGACCACGCGAGTGCCTCGTCGGTGCTGATGCGGCGGTGGACTTGCATGACGCCCCCGTCGAAGACGCGGTACTCGGCCCACGTTCCGGGAAAGTCCTTCACGCACGCGACCTCGACCCAGGGCTTGTTGCCGGTCGCGGGGAAACGGCGGACTCGGTTGCGATGCGTGTGTCCGGCGAAGTACCCCGCGAACGCGGGTCGGCGGGCGGCGAGGTCGATCAAGCGATCCGAGTCATCAGGGTTGATGCCGAAATAACGCGCTTCCCGACGCTTCGACAGCGGGCTCCACACGTGGTGATGACCGAACACGAGCAGCGGGACACCGTCGTTCGTCGCCGACGCTGCTGTGTCCTCGAGCCATTCGAGCGTGGACGCGGTGACCTGCCCGCTCTCCGAACCAGGGATCGTCGTGTCGACCACCGCGAGTCGCGCGCCGGGGAGCTCCACGACGAACGGCGCGTCCGCCGCGAACGTTCCGCCGTAGTACGCGTCGTGATTGCCGCGCACGTGATGGAGCTTCGAACCGAACGCATCGCCGTAGAACTCGAGGAACCGTTCGTACTCCGCGACCGTGCCCCACGCTGTCAGGTCACCCTTCACGACCACAGCCGCGGGATCGAGCGCGCTGATCTCCTCGACCGCGCCACGGTTCATGACCTCGGGGTAGGGATCGTCGCCGGGCTCGCTCCTGAAGACGGGGCCGAGGTCGTAACCCTCGAGGATGCCGCACTCCGTCTCACCGAAGTGGACGTCGTTCACGGTTGCGAACCGGCAGAGGAGCTCGGACCCGGGGCGAGCCTGTGTCCGCACGGTCACACCATCGAGATCGTGCTCCGTATCCGGTGTGAGGCCTTCGTAGCGCCGCACGGCCGTGCCGTCGTAGATGACGACCTCGTCGTCGGCAACGGTCGTGACTTCGGGACCCACGTTCCTACCCGCCTTGCCGCGTCAGGCCGTGCGTACCACGACGGTGTTCGCGATCTTGTCGTGCCAGGTCTGCTTGCGCGGATCCCACAGCATCCACAGGTACCCGAGGCCGAAGACGAGACCGGAGAGGATGCGGGCCACGTTGCGAACGATCGCGCGACGGATGCCGATGATGGCGCCTGAGTCCGCGTCGACGACCCGGACGCTCGCAGCCATCCCGCCGATCGTTTGTCCCCTGATCCCCTCGAAGATCGAGAAGTAGGCGATGCCCAAGACGAGGTTGAGCCAGCCGATGGCGCCGTTGTCGCCCGAGACTCCCGCGAGAACGCTGCCGACGACACCGATGATGACCTCGTCGAGGACGAACGCGCGCCGCACGCCGCCAGAACCCGGAGTAGTTCGAGACGGCTGGCCCGTAGCTGAAGCCGTAGCCCTGTTGCTGGTAGCCATAGCCCGCGTAACCGGACGGTGCCGGCTGCGTCGGCTCGGGCGGCTGCGCGCCGGGCTCCGGATCTTGGAACGGCTCAGTCATGTCTCTGCGGGGGCTGCGCCCCCGGACCCCATCCGCGCCCGGCTCCCTGGCGGTCGCACGGTCGCAATGAGCTCGCTCCGCTCGTTCATGACCGCACGGTACCGGTCACCATGGGCGGTCCCGACGCGCGGGGACCGGCTTCGTCCACCAACGACCTGCGAACCGCCATCGCATCGGCGTGTTCGTGATGGGCGCCGCCGCTTGCGGTTTCGGCCACGCCAGCTCGATGGCGGCGACGATCGCAGCCAGTTCGTCGTCGGTCGGGGCCGCGAGCTCGGTCGTCACAACGGGCTGTTGCCGTGCTTGCGGCGGGGAAGCTCTTCGCGCTTCGAACGCAAAAGCTCGAAGCCGGCAATGATCTTCGCTCGGGTGTCGGCCGGATCGATCACGTCGTCGACGTACCCTCGTTCTGCGGCGCCGTAGGGATTGGCGAACCGTTCGGTGTACTCCTCGACCAGCTCCGCCTTGCGCGCGTCCGGGTCGGCAGCAATCTGCAGCTCGCGGCGGTACACGATCTCGACAGCGCCCTGTGGTCCCATCACCGCGAGCTCGGCCGACGGCCACGCGAACGCGAGGTCGGCACCGATCGACTTGGAGTTCATCACGACGTACGCGCCGCCATAGGCCTTGCGCACGACCACTTGGATGCGAGGGACAGTGGACTCGCAGTAGGCGTAGAGCAACTTGGCGCCGTGACGGATGATGCCGCCGTGCTCCTGGTCGACACCTGGCAGGAAGCCGGGGACGTCGACGAAGGTGAGCAGCGGCACATTGAACGCGTCGCACGTGCGCACGAACCGTGCCGCCTTCTCGGACGACTCGATGTCGAGCACTCCCGCGAGGTGCATCGGCTGGTTGCCGACGACGCCGACGGGGCGGCCGTAGAGTCGCGCGAACGCGCACAGGATGTTGGGAGCCCAGCGGGCCGCGTACTCGAAGACCTCACCGTCGTCGACGACGGCCTCGATCACCTTGTGCATGTCGTAGGGCTGGTTCGGTGAGGAGGGAATGAGGTCGACCAACTCGGGGCATTGACGCTGCGGGTCGTCGGAAGCCGCATACACAGGAGGCTCTTCGAGGTTGTTCGGCGGCAGGAAGCTGAGCAGGTACCGAACGTCGTCCAGGCAACTCTTGTCGTTGGCCGAGATGAACTGGCACACACCCGACTTCGACGCGTGGGTCACCGCGCCGCCGAGCTCTTGCTGCGTGACCTCCTCGCCGGTCACGGTCCTCACAACGTCCGGGCCGGTGATGAACATGTAGGACGTGCCGTCGACCATGAACACGAAGTCGGTCATGGCCGGGCTGTACACCGCGCCGCCGGCGCACGGTCCCATGATCACGCTGATCTGTGGGATGACACCCGACGACTGCACGTTGCGGTAGAAGATCCCGCCGTAGCTGTCGAGACTGACGACACCTTCCTGGATGCGGGCGCCCGCGCCGTCGTTCAGCCCGATGAGCGGCGCTCCGACCTTGAGCGCCATGTCCATGAGCTTGTGCACCTTCTCTGCGAACACCTCGCCGAGCGCGCCTCCGAAGATCGTGAAGTCCTGACTGAACACGAACACCTTGTGCCCGTCGACCGTGCCCCATCCGGTGATGACGCCGTCGGTGTACGGCCGGTCGATCGCCTCGGGCAACCTTGTGCGGGCGAGCAGATCCAACTCGTGGAACGAGCCTGGGTCGAGGAGGTACTCGACCCGCTCGCGAGCGAGCATCTTGCCCCGGTCGTGTTGCCGTTGCCGCGCCGCCTCCGAGCCGGCGTTGAGCGCTTCTTCCTTGCGCTTGTTGAGCTGCTCGAGGCGTTCGCTCAGCGGGTGTTCGGCCATGGCGGGTTTCACGGTAGCGGCGCGACGCGGGACTGTCCCAATGTCGGCTTCGTAGTCTGGGTCACTATGACGTTGCCCCTCAGTCCCCCGGTCAAGCCGATGCTGTCGAAGTCGGTGAGCTCCTTCGAGGCGCTGCCTGAGGGCGCTGATCTCGTGTTCGAGCCGAAGTGGGACGGCTTCCGTTGCATCGTGTTCAGGGACGGCGACGAGGTGGAGTTGGGCAGCCGCAACGAACGTCCGATGACCCGGTACTTCCCCGAGCTCGTGGACGCGCTGCGCCAGCAACTGCCAGCACGGATCGTCGTGGACGGTGAGATCGTCGTGCCGGGCGCAACGGGCCTCGACTTCGACGCGTTGCAACAGCGAATCCATCCGGCGGACTCGCGAGTGCAGATGCTCGCGGCAAAGACACCGGCGTCGTTCATCGCGTTCGACTTGCTCGGCATCGACGATGAAGACCTCACGGAGCTCCCCTTCAGCGCGCGAAGAGAACGGCTGTGCGACGTGCTCGAAAACGTCGCTCCGCCGATCCATGTCACACCGGCAACGAATTCGATGGACGAAGCGCGCGACTGGTTCCGACGATTCGAAGGTGCGGGACTCGACGGCGTGGTGGCGAAGCCCGTGGAGCAGACGTATCAACCGGACAAGCGTGTGATGTTCAAGGTGAAGCACCACCGCACCGCGGACTGCGTGGTCGCGGGCTTCCGCACGCACAAGGACGGCGAGGGAGTCGGCTCGCTCCTCCTCGGTCTGTACGACGACGACGGCACGCTGCACCACGTCGGCGTGTGCGCGTCGTTCACGGCATCGTTCCGCCGTGAGCTCGCTGAGACACTCGAGCCGTTGCGGAAGAACGCGCTCGACGACCATCCGTGGAAGGACTGGGCCGAGATGTCCGCGCATGAGAGTGGTCGCATGCCCGGCGCCGTGAGCCGATGGAACGCCCAGAAGGACTTGTCGTGGGATCCCGTGCGCATCGAGCAGGTCATCGAAGTCGAGTTCGACCAGCTGCAATCTGGCCGGTTCCGGCGTGTCGCCCGCTTCATCCGCTGGCGTCCGGACCGCACTCCGGACTCGTGCACGTACGCACAGCTCGACGTTGCCATTCCACGCGAGCTCGCCGAGGTCTTCGCCGAAGGCCGCTGACCTCTGCGCAATGTTGGGTGGAAACGGGTGCTATGGCACCCGTTTCTCCCCGCAGTTCGTGGCCAGTCGTGGCGATGGGGTCAGTCGGCCTTCTTGCGGCTCGGGTTCACACGCCGGGGCTCGCCCGGCATCTTCGGGTACACCGGGGGCCACGGGGCGTCCATCAACCCGGATTCGAGGTCGCGCTTCGAGCGTTCGAGCAACGGCTCCAGTGACTGCGGATGGTCGGCGATGCCGTTCCACGGATCACCGTCGCGCTCAACGCGCGAAGGCACCACGGTCAAGGTGAGCTCGTCGGGATGAACCATTGGCAGCTCATCCCATCTGAACGGCGTCGACACCTGGCCGCCGGCTCGCGGTCGCACAGACCACGCGCCGAACACGGTCTTGTGGGGCGCGTTCTGGTTGAAGTCGATGAACACGCGCGCGCCTCGTTCTTCCTTCCACCACGCTGCGGTGATCAGATCGGGGCGGCGGCGTTCGAGCTCGCGCGCGACCGCGACCGCCGCGGCACGCACGTCGTACGACGTCCATCGAGGTTCGAGCCGAGCGTAGACGTGCAGTCCACGGTTACCTGTGGTCTTGGGATGCGCGGCGACACCGTCCTCGTCCAACAACGTCTTCAGCTCGCTCGCCGCTTCACGGACCTGCTCGAACACGACGCCGGGAGACGGATCGAGGTCGATGCGCAGCTCATCGGTGTGCTCGGGGTCGTCGGCGAGATAGGGCCAAACGTGGAATCCGATGCACCCGAGGTTCACCGCCCACAACACGTGCGCGAGGTCGCGGGCGACGAGTGCGTCGCTCGTGGTGCCGTTCGGCGTGCTGACGACCGTGGTCTGCAGCCAGTCGGGATGCGAGTCCGGTACGCGCTTCTGGAACCACGACTTGCCGGTCGCGCCTTCGGGGAATCGCTGCAGCAGCAGTGGCCGTCCCCCCATCGCCGCCATCAACGCGTCCTCGATCGCGACGTAGTAGTCGACGAGATCCATCTTCGTCTCGCCGCGGTCGGGAAGTACGTCTTGTCGGGATTGGTGATCGGCAGCACCCGGCCGTCCACCTCGATCTCGGTCACCGACTTCGGCGCCATCAGTTCCCTCCTCGTCGCTCCGCGAGGCGCACAGCTCGCTCCGCCAAGCCCAGACCGCCGATCTGCTCGGCCAGCTCGACCAGTTCGCGTTCGGGTCCAGTCCAGCGCAGGTCGTCGACGTCTGCGAGCACGCCGGCGTCGGTCTCCAGCGTGGCGAGACGGCGGAACAGCAAGGCGAGCTCGAAGTCGTCGCGGAGTGTGGCGGCAAGGCGACCCGGGTTGCGAACGCCGACCCCCCAGTCCTCGCCCGCGGCCGGAACGTCCTCGAGGTGTCGGTACTTGGCCAGGACCGCGGCCGCGGAGCGGGCACCGAAGCCGGACAGTCCCGGGAACCCGTCTGCGCTGTCGCCCACCAGAGCCAGGTAATCGGGAATCGACTCCGGATCGACGCCGAACTTGTCCCGAATGCCCGCGGCGTCGAAGTACAAGTCACGCCGCCGATCCCACTGGACAACCTTGCCGCCCACGCACTGCCCGAGGTCCTTGTCAGGCGTGCAGATCAGCACTCGATCGACGCCGTCGTCCTCTGCCGCGACGACCGCGGCGGCGCCGAGGGCGTCGTCCGCTTCGAGCTCGACCATGGGCCACGTCGTGATTCCCGCCGCGACCAAGATGTCCTCGAGCTGCGTGAACTGCGCGAGCAACTCGCGGGGCATCCCTGCGCTCGTCTTGTAGTCAGCCCACAGATCGTTGCGAAATGACTCGATCACGTGGTCCGTCGCAACGCCCACATGGGTCGCACCGGACTCGAGCAACATCAGCACGGACCCCAGGACGCCCCGCGTCGCGCCGTTGTGTGGATCCCTGTTGTTCGGCGCGAAGTGGTAGCGGAAGAGCTCGTAGGTGCCGTCCACGAGATGAACGTCCACGCTTGTGTTCTAGCGCCACTCCCAGCGAGCGAGGCGAATCGTCCCTACAGCGTCAAGTAGACAGTGGCCTCATGCATTTTCGACGACTGCTCGTGACCGGCGCGGTGGCTGCGCTCCTCGCCGTCACCGTCGGGTGCAGCTCATCGTCATCGAACTCGCAGAGCGGGGATGTCACGTCAGACGTCATCCTCGGGTCATCAGACTCGGCGCCACCTTCCACCAGTGGTTCATCCCTCGCACCTCTGCCAGCCGTCAAGGACGCCGTTCCGCAAGTGCCACCCGGCGCGGTCATGGCTGCGACCGTCGTCGTCGACTCGGGTCGGTTCGAGGGGACCAGCAAGATCCTGAGCACGGGAACAGTGGGTTGCTCCTACAGCCTCTTCGGCGACAAGCAATGGCGCATCAACTTCTCGTCCGAGGGCGAATTCGCATCGAAGGACACGACCGCGAGCGGCCGGCGCGTCGTCTCGTTCGGAGTCACGACCCAGCAGGACGGGACCGCTGACCTCGCTGTCACCTACACCGACGGAGAAGTGGGCCAGGATCTCGAAGACCACGGCGGTGTCGCGACGGTGCGCGACGACAGTTCGTCCGTGACCTTCACGTACGTCGGGCGCGACGGAGACGGCACGCTCTTCCACGGCGCGGCGTTGTGCACGAAGGCTCTGCGCAGCCAGTAGCCCCGGCGTCTCTGCTTTGACTACGCGCCGACGAGGCGCAGGACGTCGTCCGGTGTCGCCTTTCCGTCGTGGATGAGCTCGCCATCGCGCAGCGCGACGCACCGCGACACTCGCTGCACGTACTGCGCGTCATGCGTTGCGACGAGGGTCGCGACGCCCGCGTCGTGCAAGCCGTCGAGGAGGTCGAGCAACGCCTGCTTCCCGGTTGCGTCGAGGCCGACGAAGGGCTCGTCGACCAGCAGCAGCTGGCACGGCCTGACCATCCCGAGCGCGAGCGACGTCTTCTGACGCAGGCCGCGACTGAATCTCGCCGGCAGGTCGTCCGCGCGGTGCATGAGCCCGACCATCTCGAGCAGCTCGTCGAAGTCCGTCGCATCCGCGTCGACTCCGTGAAGGCTCGCCACGTACGCAAGGTGCTCACGCACGCTCAGGTCGTCGTACAGCACGGGGTCGTCCGGTACGTAGCTCGTCAGCGCGGCGCTTCGGCTGACCCCGCGGGGAAGCCGTCGATGTCGATCGTGCCGTCGGTGAGCTCGAGAAGTCCCGCGATCAAGCGCAACAGCGTCGACTTCCCCGAGCCGTTGTGGCCGACGAGCGCTACCCGTTGACCGTCCGGCACGGTCAAGTCGAGCGGCTCGAGCGCGGCCAGATCACCGTACGATTTGCTCGCGCCGTTCACGACCAGCAGTGGTTCAGCCACGGGTGGCCAGCTCCATTTGCGCTTTCCACCATGCGTGGAAGCGGCTGCGCAGCCGCACCCAACCGCACACGAGCACGAACAGGACGACCACGCCGGCGCCGGCTGCGAGAGCCGCCTCGGCTGCCGGCGCGGCGTTGCGTGCCGCGGTCCGCGCCGCGAGCACGGGCAACGTGCCGATCACGGCGAGGGCCGGAGGCCAGCCGGTTCGGAAGGCGAGGCGCAAGCCCGCGACCTCGGGAGGCAGCAGGCTCCATGCATCGCCTCCGCCTGCGCTCGGCGCGCCGGCCACGACGCTGAAGATTGCACCGGCGACCGCGCCGAGCGCTGCCGGGATCACGCACGCGGCCGCAATCGGAATCGCAGCCGTCGATGGTCCAGCCAGCACGCCCGCTGCGGCGGCGACGATCGACACCAGCAACATCGTCAGCACCGCGACGGGAACGTGACGCAGCTCGACCCAGCCATCGTCCACCGGGACGCTGTCACGACGGCTCGGATGGTCGACCTCCTGCGCCAGCGGCTCGACTGCGTCGAGCGCGGCGATGAACAGGGCCAGACCTGAAGCCACGACAAGCGGCGTCGTGCCCGCCCATGCCCCGCGCGCCGCGAGCCCCGCGACGGCACCGAGGAGGAGAAGCCGCGCGACACGAGCGGCCGGCCAACGGAAGATGCCGCGCAGGCCCCGTGTCCATACCGGGAACCGGTCGGTGCCCCGAACAGGCACGCGGATCCAAGGGCGGATGCGAGGCAACTCCATCGCCAGCTGGCGGCGGAGCACGATGACAGTGCGAACGTCCTGGAGTGTCGCCGCGAACCGCAGTTGACCGACCAGCGTCGAACGCCGCTCGGCCGCTTCCACCGACACATCGCCGACCAGATGCAACCCGAGCGCGATGGCGCCCGCAGCCAGCACGATCTGGAGCAGCGCGAGCGGCTCGAACTCCAACGGCCAGAGGGGAAGGCTGCCGAAGACCGCGCCCGCCTGGCGGCCTGACGCGAGCGCATCGAGGATCGCGGCAGCGACCAGGACGATGGCCAGCAGCGAGCCCTGCCAGGACTGGAGCTTGATGCTCGACGCGATCAGCGCGGTGCCGTAGCCGAGCGCGACCGTCGCCAGACCGAACAGCGCGCCGCAGGCCGCCCACTCGGCGAGCGATCCGGGGAGCCGGTGCGCGGCCAACACGCCGCCGATGGCGCCGACAATCGACCCCACGAACAGGAGGAACCTGAGCTGGCGAATAGCGGGACCACGCATGGCAGTCGTCCGGTCGACCGGAGCGAGGAGCACGTGACGGACGTCGGCGCGTTCCAGCGCGAGCGGCCCGCCGCGGCTGCCCGATCGCAGACCCACCGCGACGACGATGGCGACGACGACCGCGAGCCAGTCCGCACCGTCGGTCTTGACCCGGGCCACCTGCGAGGGCGTGAGCTCACCGTCGCCGATGAGCCCGGCGCCGACCAGGATGGCGATGCCGCTGAGGAGCGCAGTGAGGTACGCCTGGTACAGCGCGTCGATCCAATGGATGTCGGCCAGCCGCTTGCGGCGCCGGATGCGTCGCCACTCGAGCAGCGCGCCTTCGAGGTCAGCGTCCAGATCCGCGGTGGGGACGCCGTACAGCGCTACTCCTGGACCAGTTCGATGAGCGTGCCAAAGGCCGTCTTCGGATGCACGAAGGCGACGGTCGTGCCCCGTGAGCCAGGCCGCGGTTGCTGGTCGATCACCTGACCACCCTGGTCCTTGACAGCTTGCAGCGCCTCGCCACAGTCGCGCACCCGATAGCCGACGTGGTGCAGGCCTTCACCTCTTCGCTCGAGGTACTTCGCCACGGGGGAGTCATCGCGAGTCGGCGTCAGCAACTGGATGTACGAGTCCGCCACTTTGAGCAGCGCCTCCTCGACTCCGTCAGAGTCCACGATCTCGCGGTGGTCGACGAGCGCGCCGAACGTCTCGCGGTAGTAGTCGATGGCCGCGCCCAGATCGCGCACCGCGATTGCGACGTGGTCGATCTCCGTCAGCAACGGGACGGTCTGGCCGGACTCGACGCTGGCCTCCGCTCGGTCTTCGTTCGGGTTTCGGGCAGTCAGTGGGCTCATGAGTGTCTCCGGAACAACGTGATCCTGTCCTCGCCCACCTTCTCGCGGAACGCGGGATCGTCGATGCCCAACCCCTCCTCCGGCGCGAGGCAGAGCACGCCGATCTTGCCTTCGTGCAGGTTCTTGTGGACGGAGTACGCCGCTTCGCCGACGTCGATGAGTGGATGCACCGCCGAGAGGATCGGCTGGATCATGCCCTTGGCGATCAGACGGTTGGCGTCCCACGCCTCTCGGTAGTTGGCGAAGTGCGACGACTTGATCGACTTGAGCTTCATCCAGAGATGCCGGTTGTCGTACTCGATCATGTAGCCGGTCGTCGCCGCGCACGTGACGACGATGCCACCGCGTGCGCACACGAAGACCGACGCACCCATCGTCTGACGGCCGGGATGCTCGAAGACGATGTTGGGGTCCTCGCCGACGAGCGCACGGATGTCCTTGCCGAGGCGGCGCCACTCGCTCTCGTCCTGTGTGTGTTCGTCCTTCCAGAACTGATAGTTGGCCGCCTTGCGGTCGATGGCTGCGTCGCACCCGAGCTCGTGCAGCAGCTCGACCTTGTCTGCCGACGAGACGACACCTACGGGCGTTCCGCCCCCGTTGAGCACGTACTGCACGGCGTAGCCACCGAGGCCGCCGGTGGCGCCCCAGATCAACACCGTGTCGCCCTGCTTCATCTGCGCGGCGTTGTGCGAGACGAGCATGCGATACGACGTCGAGTTGCACAGTGCGTTGCAGGCTGCCTCTTCCCACGAGAGGTGGGCGGGCTTCGGCATGAGCTGGTTCGCCTTGACCACAGCGAGATCGGCGAGCCCGCCGAAGTTGGTCTCGAACCCCCAGATGCGCTGGTTCGTCGCCAGCATGGAGTCGTCGTGCGCAGACGGATCCTGGTCGTCGACGTAGTTGCAATGGACGGTGACACGATTGCCCGGCTTCCAGTTGCGCACTGCATCGCCGACCGCGAGCACCACCCCCGCCGCGTCGGAGCCGACGACGTGGTACGGCAGGTTGTGACGCGCCCCCCACCGCGACTCCTTGCCGAGACGGTCGAGGAACAGGAACGTCGGCAGCGGCTCGAAGATCGAGGTCCACACCGTGTTGAAGTTGATGGCGCTCGCCATCACCGCGATGTATGCCTCGTCGGGAGCCAACTCGGGCGTCGCCACGTCATCGACGTGGAGCGACTTCCGTGGATCCTTGTCGGACGAGTCGAGTCCCTCGAACATCGTCTGCTCGTCGCGCGTGACGAAGGCCGCTCGATACGACTCGGGAATGCCGAGGGCGGCGATGTCGTCGCCGGACGCGCCGGACACGATGGCGTCGAGAATCTCCTGCATCCGGCGGAAGCTACTGCCGTGTGGTGCCACAGAACCACCCGGCCCGCCGGTGCGCTGCCTTTTCGCTCTCGGGGGGGATCTCCGTAAACTGACCGGACTGCTTCGCTTCTCCCGGGGGAGGTCCTCATGGCCGGATCCGTGATCATCGATGGCGCTCGCACGCCGATCGGCAAGCTGTCCGGCGGGCTGGCGGGGTTCTCCGCCGCTGAGCTCGGCGGATTCGCCATCAAGGCGGCGCTCGAACGTGCCGGGCTCACGCCGGAGCAGGTCGATTACGTGTTCATGGGTCATGTCCTGCAGGCGGGCACCGGTCAGATCACCGCCCGGCAGGCCGCAGTGCACGCGGGAATCCCGATGACCGTGCCGGCGACGACGGTCAACAAGGTCTGCCTCTCCGGACTCAACTCCATCTACCTCGCGGACCAGATGATCCAGGCCGGTGACGCCGAGATCGTCGTCGCCGGCGGCATGGAGTCGATGACCCAGGCCCCGTACCTCCTCCCTCAGGCACGGGCCGGTTACCGCTACGGCGACGGCACGCTCGTCGACTCGTGCGCTTACGACGGCCTGTTCTGCGCGTTCGACAAGGTCGCCATGGGTGGCGCTACCGAGAAGTACGCCGCCTCGGCCAACATCGCCCGCGAGCCGCAGGACGAGCTAGCGGCCAAGTCTCACGAGCGGGCCGCCGCGGCGATCAAGGACGGCAAGTTCGCCGACGAGATCGTCCCCGTCGAGATCCCTCAGCGAAAGGGTGACCCGATTCTCTTCGACACTGACGAAGGCGTTCGGCCCGGCACGACCGTCGAGTCGCTCGGCAGCCTGCGGCCCGCCTTCGACAAAGCCGGCAACATCACGGCGGGCAACGCGTCCCAGATCTCCGACGGTGGATCCGCAGTCATCGTCACTTCGAAGGGAAGGGCCGACGCACTGGGAGTCGAACCGCTCGGCGAGATCGTCGGCTATGGCCAGATCGCCGGCCCGGATCCGTCGCTGCTGACCCAGCCGTCGCGGGCCATCAAGCGCGCGCTCGAGAAGACGGACAAGTCCGTGAGTGACATCGACCTGTTCGAGCTCAATGAAGCATTCGCCGCCGTCGGGATCGCCGCCATGGGCGATCTCGGGGTCAGCGACGACATCGTCAACGTGAACGGCGGCGCGATCGCGCTCGGGGCACCCGGTCGGCATGTCAGGCAATCGTCTCGCGCTCGACGCTGCTCCACGAGTTGCGCCGCCGCGGCGGCGGTCTCGGTGCTGCAGCCCTGTGCGGCGGCGGCGGCCAGGGCGACGCCATAGTGCTGTCCGTCGCCTGACGGCAGGACAAGGCCAATCCGGCCGAAGAAACAAATTCTTTGAATGTTGGTTTGGCCTTGCACGCGCCCGGGTATCGCAATCATTGGTCGCGGACGAAACACCTCTTGTTACGACTTCGTGACTGTTGTAACCTGACCGAAACACACGGCTTGAGTTCGGTACCCACCCACCTAGCTCGGGCCTGCGAAACCCGATGTGCCGCACCGGGCGGGCCGGATCTCGTCCGCCCGCGCCCGACCCGCCCGGGCGGCGCACGGGTTTCAGACGTTTTGGCGGACGATCAGCACCCTGCGGACTTCGGCTGGTAAGCGGACAACGGTCGAGAGTCCGAGCCGGAGTTCATCCGGCTCGCAACACGTCGTGTCATGCCTCGACGTCGCGACGGCCTTCCAGAGCGCGTCCGAGGGTGAGTTCGTCGGCGTACTCGAGGTCGCCACCCACCGGCAGCCCGCTCGCGATCCGTGACACGCGTGTGACGAGCGGCTTGAGCAACCGCGCGAGGTAGAGCGCGGTGGCCTCACCTTCGATGTTCGGGTTCGTGCACAGGATGACCTCTTGCACGCCTTCGCCTTCGAGCCGCGCGAGCAGTTCCCTGACCCGCAGCTGATCGGGACCAACGCCTTCGATCGGATTGATCGCCCCCTGCAACACGTGATAGCGGCCCCGGTATTCACCCGTTCGCTCGACCGCGACGATGTCGCGTGGTTCCTCGACGACACACACCACCGAGCTGTCCCGGCGGTCGTCGGAACAGATCCCACACAACGCGTCGCCGCTGCCCTCGGCGATGTTGAAGCACCGCCGGCAGAAGGTCACCCTGTCCTTTGCATCGACGATGGATTGAGCTAGCCGGGCCGCGTCGTCACGCGACAGCTTGAGGAGGTGGTACGCGATGCGTTGCGCGGACTTCGGACCGATGCCGGGCAACCGGCCCAACTCGTCGATCAAGTCCTGAACCGGGCTCGCGTAGATCGCCATCAAGTCTCGCCGGGCGGCGCGGCACCCGGGATGAGGCCGCCGAGGTCGAGGCCGCCGAGCGCGCCCATCGCGTCCTTCTGTGCGGCCGCCATGACCGCGGCGAGATCGTGCAGCGCGGCGAGCACGAGGTCTTGGAGCATCTCGACCTCTGCAGCGTCGACGACTTCGGGCGAGATCGTCACCGCCTCGAACTGGAGGTCGCCGCTCGCGCGGACGACCACCGCGCCGCCCCCCGCGGTCCCCTCGTACTCGGCCTCACGAGCGGCTTGGACGCGTTGAAAGCTGTCGAGCAGTCCGCCGAGATCGGGAACCTGGGTTTCGTCGTCAGCCATCGTCTTCCTCCTCCACGAGCTCAGCACCCGGGAACGCGGCAGCTATGCGGTCGACGTCGCTGCGCGTGTCGCGCGGCGCGTCATCGAGCTCGCGAACGTCGACTATCTCCTCGACCGGTGCGTCGATCGCGATCGCCGGCATCGGTGGTGTCGCGATGGTGGTGCCGTCGTCGACCACGAGCACCAGCGGTACGGGGCGGCCGAAATGATCGGACAGCACCTGCTCGACACCGGCCCGATGTTCCTCACATCGCGATCGATGCGCAGCGTTCGGCAGCGCGAACACGGCACCTCGCTCGTCCACGGTTATGAACCGTCCACCCGCGTAGCGCGGCTTCGCGGCGCGCGGGACCTTCGCCAGCAACGCGTCGCCCCATGCCAGCGTCAACTCGTCGCGCGTCGGTAGGTCACCGGTCGCCCTCTGCTCGGGCTCAGGCTGCGCCGGTGGCGCAAGGTCAGGCGCAGGCGGCGCGTCAGCGCGGCGCTCGCGCAACAACTGGCGTGCCGCATCGGCGGGACCCGTTGCCGGCGACGGTGTGTCCGGTGCGGAGGATGGGGGCGGGCGGACGCCGCCCGCGGCCACTGCCGCTTCCAGGCGCTCAATCCGCTCGAGCAGCGCCGCCGGCGAGGTGTCCACCTCCACATTTGCCAGCCGCACCAGCGCAGCTTCGAGCACGATGCGTTGGTCGACCGCCTCGACCATGGCGGTCAGTGCGTCACCGAGCACCTCGATCGATCGCGTGATCATCGGTCGCTCGAATCGCTCGATGAGCTGCTCGACTCGTGCGCGATCGGCGTCGGACAGGTGGTCGAGTGGCGCCTTCATCGCGCCGAGGAACACGTCGCGTAGACGAACGACGAGCAGCTGCGCGATCAGTCGGGGATCGCGGCCCGAGTTCACGGCGTCGGCCACCGCCGCGAGCACACGTCCCATGTCGCGGTCGGCCAACCCCTCGATGATGTCGTCGACCGACACCTCGCGCTCCGTCACACCGCCGGCGGCCACCACCTGCTCGAGTGCCGACACGGCATCACGGGCGGACCCTCGTCCAGCGCGGACTGCAAAGTCGATCGCGTCGGCGGTGACGTCGAGGCCGGCGTCGTCCACGACGAACCGGATGTAGTCCTCCAACGCGCCCGCTGAGAGCAAGTGGAAGTCGAACTGTTGCGTGCGGCTGCGGATCGTCTCGATCACCTTCTGGGGATCGGTCGTGGCGAGCACGAACACGACGCCCGGCGGCGGCTCTTCGAGCGTCTTCAACAACGCGGCGGACGCCGCGTTCGACAACATGTGGACCTCGTCGAGGATGTAGAGCTTCGTCCGTCCCGGTGTCGCGAACGCAACTCGCTCGATGAGATCGCGGATGTCGTCGACCTTGTTGTTCGACGCGGCGTCGAGCTCGTGCACGTCGAAGCTCGTGCCCGCTTCGATGGCGAGGCACGACTCGCAGACGAGATCGGGTTCGCCGTCCACCGGCCCGGCGCAGTTGAGGACCTTGGCAAGGATGCGGGCGGTCGAGGTCTTGCCGGTCCCTCGGGGCCCGCTGAACAGGTACGCGTGGCCGACGCGGCCGTCCCGTACGGCGTTGCGCAGCGCCGTGACGATGTGATCCTGCCCCCGGATGTCAGCGAATCGGCGAGGCCGGTAACGCCGGTACAGGGACTGGTACGACATGCGCGCCGACTCTACCGATACGCGGAAGGCGGTAACCTCGGCAGACCCCGTCTTCGCATGTGGCGGTCGGGTCCTGTGCAACTGCGGACCGTGAACCGAGTCAGGGCCGGGAGGCAGCAGCTCTCAGCGGACCCCGCGGTGTGCCGCAGATCGCCTGGCCGCCACGTGCGAGGGCGGGGTCAACGCCGTCTGGAGGGATGCGAGAGCGGCCGAATCGGCACGCTTGGAAAGCGTGTGTGGGGCAACCCACCGTGGGTTCGAATCCCACTCCCTCCGCCGATGCCGATCCACGGTCGTGGGTCGCGTGGCGAGGATTCGGCGTGCACCAGCTACACAGGGTGTGGCTTACGCACGCCGATTCGGCGGACGCGACCGAGCGCCGCTCGAGCGCTTATGGACGTACACAAGTAACGACATAAGGAACGGGGGACCCCGGTCGGTCCACGAGATGGGGCAGTGAGCGGACCGCAACGTCGCAGAACCCGGCTTCCTCCATGGCAGCGATGATCGAGTCGGCACGATCGATGTGCATGAAGGGCAGGGCTGCTCGCGTGTCGGCGGTGTAGTGCTGTCGGAACGGCTCGGGCTCGTCGTCTCGTGGTCCGGGCTCGGGGTCGAACCAGAAGCCGTCGAACGCGACGAGCTTTCCGCCGGGGCGGATCAACGCCCGCCAGTTCGCGAGCGCGCGATCCGGTTCGAGGAGCGTCCACAGCAGATGCCGGCACGTGACGAGGTCGAAGCTGGGCCCGTCGAATGCCGGCTGCACGGCATCGCCGGACGTGAACTGGATCTCGAGGCCGCGGCTGTTCGCGGTGGCCGCTGCCAGGTCGAGCATGTCGGTGGACAGGTCGATGGCGGTCACTCGATGCCCGAGTGCAGCGAGGATCAACGCGACGAAGCCGGTGCCGGTAGCAAGGTCGAGTGCGTTCGACGGTGGCGACGGGACGAGCATTTCGATCTCATCCACCCAGGCGCGGTAGAGCGGCGTGCCGTAGGCGGGGACGTTGCCGGGGTGCGCCTCGTAGCCAGGCGCGATCATGCTCCAGAACGCGGTGATGTTGTCCTGGGCCTCAGCCACAGCGCGCCTCGACGACTGCGAGTCCGGAAGCGCTCCGAACGATGGCGGCGACCTCGAAGCCGGCGGCGCGCAGCAGCGTGCGGTACTCGGACTCGGTCCGTTCCCGCCCGCCCGTCGCGATCAACATGTTGAGGTCCGCCGCCGCCATCCACCGGTCCTCGATCGACGTTCCGATCTCGTCAGGGACGACGGTCTCGATGACGAGCAGCCTCGTCTCAGGCGCAGCGGCACGCCGGCAATTGTCGAGGAGCTTGGCCACCTGTTCGTCGTCGAAGTCGTGCACGACGCTCTTGAGCACGTACGCATCGGCACCATATGGAAGCGGGTCGACGAAGAAATCGCCCGCTTCGAAGCGGCATCGATCGCTCGCGCCGGCGTCGGCAAGTAGGTCAGTTGCGCCGCGCTCGCACCGAGGAAGGTCGTAGACGATCGCGGTCATGGCAGGATGAGCGGCGAGCACGGGCGGAACCAGCGCGCCATAACCGCCGCCGACGTCGACCAAGGTGGCGACACCCGAGAAGTCGTATGCGTCGACGATGGCTTGCGCGATGCAGCGAGTGCCCTCGGCCATGGCCTGGTTGAAGACGCGCTCTGCATCGTCTGTTGCAAAGGCGTCGAAGGGGTCGTCGACACCGTCGAGGACCTTCGCCGCGAGGTCGCCGGTGCGCACGCAGTCGACCAGTGCGCCCCAAGCTCGCCACGCGCTCGGTCCGAGAGTGAGCATGACCGAGCCACGAACCGAACCGGCGCCGTGCGCGGGTCCGACCGCAACAGCGAACCGAGCGGCGTCAGCGCGAACTCGCCGTCGACGACGGCCTCGACGATCCCGAGCGTCGCCAGCGCGCGCAACAACCGAGCCGTCGCGCCGGCGTCCGCACCGACCGCATCCGCGACTTGCTCGGCTGCGCGCTTCTCCCCGGCAAGCGTGTCCACGATCCCGAGCTCGACGGCCGCGTAGATCGCCTGGGAGATCCAACGACTTCCGATGAGCGTGCGGATCTCACGCAGCAGTCGCGTCTGTTCATCCATGACCGGATGTTTCCCGCTCCCCAGCACGGGTTCGCAATAGTCTGCGCCGAGCGCTCATGATTCGCTCGTGATCGTGGGACCGGCTCGACGTCGTGCCGCGCTCGCCGCTGCGGCCACCATGGCGTTGCTCGCTGTCGTCGCAGTGACACCGATCTCAGGCGCGCAGTCCTCGCAGCCGTCGCAGCAGGGCGCGGCCGACTGCCGCCCGGGGGGACAGTCCGTCGACCTCACCGGCGACGTCACCGCTGCTGATCGCAGCACCTACGTTGAGCTGCCGGTCGCGGTCGCCGCCGGGACGACCCGGATCGAGGTCGGGTACTCCTGGGCGAGCAACGGGCCCGAGACCGACCTCGACAAGACGGTCGTCGACCTCGGCGTCTGGGACGAGGACGGCCCGCATGCCACCGCCGGCTTCCGAGGATGGTCGGGCAGCCGGCAGGGAAAGGTCGCCGAGGGCCAGACCCCGATCTTCCTGCAGGCTGACAGCGCCGAACGCGGCTATGTGCCGGGACCGGTCAACGCGGGAACGTGGTACGTCGAGCTCGGTTTCGGTGCGGTGCACGACGCGGGCGCGACGTGGCACGTGACCGTGACCTGTCGCGCGCCGGCGACCGGACCGGTGTGGACACCCGATCCGGTCGACCCGTCCTATGTGGCGCCGCGCCGAACCCGGTTGGTACCGCGCCGACCTCCACCTGCACGCGTTCCATTCGAACCCGAAGGGTCCGGATCCTGCGGCCATGATCGAGTTCGCCCGCACGGCGAAGCTCGACGTCGCGCCGGTCACCGAGTACGTCACGAACACACACTGGGGCCAACTCGGGTCCACGCAACGCGCCAATCCGGGTCTGTTGCTGTTCCCCGGCCGAGAGGTGATCACGTACTTCGGTCATGTCATCGTGCTGGGCGAGACGCCGTCGACGGTGGACTACCGTCAGGGTTTCGAGGGAGTCGATCTGCGCGACATCCAGCGCGCGGCAGCGGGCGACGGTGCCCTGTTCTCGATCGCGCATCCGACGATCTTCCCCGGCGAGGCACTCCAGGCGTTCTGCCGCGGATGTGAGTTCCGTTTGGCCGATCACGTCGACTGGGATCTGGTCGACACGCTCGAGGTCGTGACCGGCCCGGCTGTCGTCGACCTGTCCACGTTCGACCGTCCCCCGCCGGGTGGGAGCGGCATAGCAAACCCGTTCGTAGCGTCTGCCATCGAGTTGTGGGAGTCGCTGCTGCAGCAGGGCCATCACATCACCGCGGTGTCAGGATCCGACGACAAACTCGGACCGGACTACGGCCAGACCGCGACGATGATCCACGCCGAGTCGCTGTCCCGGCCCGCCATCGTCGACGCCTTGCGCGCTGGGCATGCATACGTGCAGACGTTGGGCGCCGACGGGAGCCCGACCTACGACATCGACGCGCATACGGCGGACGGCACGCACGCAACCTTCGGTGACACACTGGTCGGCACGGCGGCGACGCTGGATGTCACGGTGAACGGAGCCAACGCTCAGACGTTGGTCGTGAGTCGCGACGGGACGGAGCTGCAACGCATCCCTGTGACGTCTGATCCGTTCTCGACGTCGATACCGATCGACCGCGATCCCGCAGAGGGTCCGCTCGGGACGTTCTGGCGGGTCGACGTCGCCAGTGACGTGGCATTGACCGCTGTCGGGAACCCGATCTTCCTCGCGGACGCGCAACCGCCACCGAAAGAGCGTGGACCGGTGCCGACGTCGGCACCGGTCATCCCGAACTTCCCGTCGGTCGCCGCGGCGCCGACCGCTGCGTCAGGCGACTCCGGCGGTGCCGGCGGCGCGACCGTCGTCGCCGTGATGGCGGCAGTCGTGGTCGCGGGAATCGTCACCGTCGTCGTGGTCTCGCGCCGCCCTTCCCGTGCTCGCCGCCGGGGGTAGCCTGCATTCACCGATCAACGCCTCGGAATGGGAGCATCACCATGACCGTGACCCGTTGGACCGGCTTCACCCTCGTTGTAGTTGCCCTCGTCGCGTTCACTGCACCGGTGGCCGTTGGTGCGCCCGACCGGGAGACGAGCGTCTACACGCTCACACCCTCGGACAACGGCAATCCCGAGGGTGTCGCCTGGGACCCGGCAACCCAGACCTTCTTCACGGGCACCACTGGTAACGGAACGCTCTACCGCGGCTCGCTCGACGATCCCACCGTCGAGGTCTGGATCCCGGGTGCGCCCGGCGGCGCGGCGATCGGCATGAAGGTCGACCGCGGCCTGCTGTACGTGGCAGGCGGGCCTACCGGCAGGATCACCGTTTATGACATCGCATCTGCCTCGGTCGTGGCGGCTTTCGAGACGGGCTCGGGCGGGTTCCTCAACGACCTCGTCGTCACCCCGAACGGTGTCTTCGTGACGGACTCGCTTCGACCGATCCTGTGGCGGGTGACCGCCGAGCAGGTCGCGGCAGGCGGTGGCACCCCAGAGGTCATTCCGGTGTCGCCCGAGATCCCGTTCGGTGGCGGGTTCGCCCTCAACGGGGTAGTCGCCTTCGGTGACGGGAGCGAGCTGATCGTTGTCCACTCGGCGCTCGGCACCCTCTACAGGATCACGTTCAGCGGCTCCGGCCGGACGATCACTCAGGTGGCCTCGCCCACGCTGAACGGGGACGGCCTGCTGCTCGACCGGGGTCAGCTCGTCGTCGTGCTCGGCAGCACCCAAGAGCTGGCATTCCTGAAGTTGAACGGCGACCGCACGGCAGCCGAGCTCGTCGAGACCCGTACGGACCCGACGTTCCAGCGGCCCTCGACGGTTGCCCGGGCACACGACCGGTACCTCGTCGTGAACGCCGATTTCACCACGAACACGCCGCCGTTCACGCTGTCGGGCCTGCCGCGCAACGGCTGACGCCGACAGCCTGCTGCCAACGTTCGTCTGACCTCTACGCTCGCCGGCCGAGGTCGAGCGCATGGAAGACGGGCCGTTCATCGAGGCGGGTGACGTATTGCGCAGTCTTCTGCCGCCGCGAGCTCGACGAGGCTCGGATCAGGGCGCGCCGCTATGGGATCAAGGTGTGGTTCGGCCCGAGCGATCCCACGAAGGAGCACTACGAAGCTCAGGTGGTCGGGGCGCGCTATGTACCGGAGGCAACGGTTCTCGCGTTGGAGGTCGGCTTTCACAGCGAGCACCCGAACGCAGGGGACAACGAGCGAACCCTCGAAGCGCTTCTCAGGAGTGAACGCCAGTGGCGCAAGGCGCTCGGGCCCGACGTCATCGCCGGTTCGTTCCTCGGGCGCGACTCCTGGCGCCGGCTGTCCGAGACATGGGTCGACCCGGATCTCTCCGATCCTGATCTCCCCGTCGAGGTCGGCACGCGCCTTTTCGAGTACATCGCCGTGCTCGAACCGTTGCTCAGGAAGACATGAGAACGAGCTCGACTTCGAAGCCGTCGCGGTCTTCGAGGTACGCAACCTTGCCGCCGCCGGCGATGGGATGCCGCTCGAAAGGCAACGCGGACCAGCCATGGTCGCCTGCGCGCTCGAGCAGGTCGCTCAAGATGTCGCCGGACCGCACGACGAAGGCCATGTGATTGAGGCCCGGGCGGAGCCGGCTGTGGAGCATTCCCGGCACCATGTCCGACGACTGCTCCAACGCAACCGAGAACCCACTCGAGTGGCGGAGCAGCAGCACATTGTCGATCGAAGGGTCGCTGACGTACTCGAGCTCACCGAGCAGCCAGCTCCACGATTCTTCGGCACGCTCGAGATCGGGAACCCAGAGCGTGAGGTGGTGCAGCACCGGGCGAGGCTACGGCGTCTGCATATAGAAAGAACCGAACCGGCTATCAGATGGCCGGATTTGTCGATCATCATCGGACGACATCCGACGACGAAAGGACGACGCGATGCCCGGGCAAGTTCCGCCGGTGAAGGACGAGCGCGAGGGCCTGCTGGCGTACCTCGACCAGATGCGCCTCGTAATGCGGCTCACCGCATTTGGACTGACCGACGTACAGGCGCGGGCGACGCCCACGGTGAGCTCGCTCAGCGTCGGCGGGCTGATCAAGCACGTCGCGTCGGTCGAGCGTTCATGGATGGACACGGTCCGACAGGGCGAGCGAACGGGCGACGCGGCTGACTACGAGACGAACTTCCTGATGGCATCGGACGAGACGCTCGCCGACGTTCTCATGCTGTACGAAGTCGCCGCGGCCGCGACCGGCAACGTAATCGCCGGGTTCGAGCTCGATGATCCCGTCCCCGTGCCCAAGGGCGTCCCGTGGTACCCGGCTGACGTGGACGCGTGGTCGATTCGGTGGGTGCTCCTGCACCTCATCCAAGAAACGGCACGTCACACCGGACATGCGGACATCGTCCGCGAGTCGATCGACGGGGCCACGGCATTTCCGCTGATGGCTGCCGCCGAAGGGTGGCCGGCCACGCCGTGGATGACGCCGTGGGCGCCGCCGTCGTAAGGACTGCGGCCCGTGATCGAGGAGGAAGTGTTCCCGCCCGGCTTCTTCGACCGAGACGACCAAGAGCCCGACGACGCGTTCTACTCGTGGCCGCGGCTCGTCACGCACATCGACGACAGCGCGATCGCTGCTGTCGGCGCGCTCTACGCGGAGCTCGGTCTCAACGGAACGGTGCTGGACCTGATGGGTTCGTGGGTGTCGCACTTCCAAACGCCACCGAGACACCTCACCGTTCTGGGCATGAACGAGGAAGAGCTCGCAGCCAACCCACAGGCAACGGCGACGGTGGTCCACGATCTCAACCGCGACCCGCGCTTGCCGTTCGACGACGACACCTTCGACGCCGCTGTGTGTTGCGTCTCCGTCGACTACCTCACTCGGCCGATCGAAGTATTCGCCGAGGTGGGTCGCGTCGTGCAAGCGGGACGTCCGTTCGTCTGCACGTTTTCCAACCGCTGCTTTCCAACGAAGGCCATTCGTGGCTGGTTGGCGACGACCGACGAAGAGCACTGCAAGATCGTCGCGGCGTACTTCCGGCTCGCGGGAGGCTGGGGCGCGCTCACCGTGGAGCGACGCACACCGGTCCCGCACCACGGCGATCCCTTGTTCGCGGTCTGGGGCTTCCGCATCGATTGAGCGGGAGTTGCGTCCAGCGCTCCGTTACCGTCGGGCCGGTGGACGACGCGGCCGCAATGGGGATCGCCCTCGAGGAAGCGGCCGCCGGGTTGGTCCACGGCGACGTCCCCATCGGTGCCGTTGTCTTGGTCGACGGCGCTGTGGTCGCTCGCCGGCACAACGAGCGCGAACGCTCGGGCGATCCGACCGCGCACGCCGAACTCCTCGCCGTCCGCGATGCCGCACGCGTAATCGGCACCGGCTGGCGACTCGAGCGCGCGACCGTCGTGGTGACCGTCGAACCGTGCGCCATGTGTGCCGGGAGCTTGATCGCCGCGCGTGTCGACCGCCTCGTGTTCGGCGCGCACGATCCGAAAGGCGGTGCGTGCGGATCGCTCTACAACCTCTGTGTCGATCCGCGGTTGACCCACGAGATCAGCGTTGCCCACGGTGTGCGCGCCGACGAAGCACGCGCACTACTCGACAGGTTCTTCGCTGACTTGCGCGCCGACGATCGACGCGATTCGTAGATTCTCTCAGAGCGGCCGGACGTTCGCAGCCTTGGGGCCCTTCTGCCCGGGCTGCACCTCGAACTCGACCTTCTGGCCTTCCGCCAACTCTCGGTAGCCCTGCACCTGGATGTCGCTCTGGTGCACGAAGACGTCGTTGCCGCCGTCCTCAGGCGCGATGAAACCGAAGCCCTTCGTCGCGTTGAACCACTTGACGGTGCCGACAGGCATTCCTCACTCCTCCATGTAGCCACGCACGTTCACAAGCAGTCGGAGTCGTGATGAAACCAGTCGCTCTATCGGCCGACAGCGTGGCGCGGCGCCGGCCGGGATAGAGGGTAGCCGGTCTGCCGAGACCGTCGAGACATCGGCCTCTGAACCATGTCACCAGCCTCGTCACCGGCCCAATGCCTCGAGCATCGCGGCGGTGTCGATGGCGAAGTGCGCGGCGACGGCCTTCCCGTCCCTGATCGTCCAGCGATGAACCTCGGGGATATCGAACGTCGCACCGTTGGCGCGCACGGTCCCTCTCGTGTGGCCGAACTGGATGACGTCACCGTCCGCCTCGAACACCGCGTCGATCGCAACCGCCGAATCGATGGTGCCGCTCAACGCGAGTCCGAAGTCCGCGAATCCCTCGTGACCGACGTGACGGCCGCCCCACGGCAGAGCCGAATCCTGCGTGACGACACACGCCGGATCGAGCAGCCCGAGCACACGGGCGAAGTCGCGCTCCGCCATCGCCGCATAGAACGCTCTCACGATCTCGATGTTCGACACGTTTGCGCCATCGTCGGATGCTGCAGTCATCCCGACGTTGTAGTCGGCGGCGTCCAACGCGTAGGCGCAGTTGAGGTTCGTGACGCTGTCACCTTCGGCGCGGACGCGGCAACTCACGTTCCGAGTTGTCCGCAAGGTGCCCGATCGGCAACAGTGCCGAGGTCGGCGGAGCGGTACGTCAATGGCAGAACACTGATCCGACCACCGCCGTGGTGGTCGCCCATCGGCCGCCGGGGAGCGAGAGCCGAAACCGACGCCGAACGAACGGCGTCACAACAACTCAGGAGATAGGCACACATGCACAAGGTATTTGCGGGCGTTGGCGTCGCCACACTGGCGACACTGGGAATGGGCGGCACGGCGTTCGCCGACCACTGCACCAACATCCAAAGGGACCTGCGTGACCCCTCGAAGGGGGTCCAGGTCGTCATCAATGACACCGATGGCTCGATCGAGTCGGCCAACGCGGGCGTCGTCAACCGCGTCGGCCAGGGGCTGATCGACCCCGCTTCCGGCGAAGGATTCCACGGCCTGGTTGGGATCGACTTCGACGGGGACGGCAGCGTCGACGTGATGACCTACATCGTCGGGCCCGAGGGTGACGCGCTGCCGCACACGGCGATCGACAACGGCTCACCCGACCACGGGATCGTCGACATCAGCACGCTGGCTCCCCCTGACTGATGCAGTGTGCCGGCGATGTCATCAGTGAGATCGCCGGCACACCGACAACATCTCGTCAGAGGTCACACCTCGCCTCTCGCCCAATCGCGCCGATGTGGGGACGTTTGGTGCGCACCCTCGAAGCGCCAAGGTGACCGCTTCAGCTCGGCCGGCCTCCTGAAGCCGATGTAGTCCCGCCGCGGTGCAACGGCGCTCCAGAACGCATTACGCTTGGCTTCCTGACTGGGGCGGTACGAGGTGCGGGTGAGTCATTTCAAGTTTCCGCTCGTGCGCTACGCGGACGCGGAAGGCGTGAGAATCGCATATGAGGTACGTGGCGGCGGCGCGCGGGACTTGGTTCGGGTCTCGGGATCAATGTCGAGCGTTCTCGCCGCATATCTCGACCCCGTCGCTGAGGCGCACTATGACCAGCTGGCGGGTTTCACTCGTCTGATCTCGTTCGATCGACGGGGCACGGGCTTGTCAGATCCCCTGCGTGAAGGTGCGGCCCCTCCGCTGGAGCAACGCGTCGCGGACGTGGTTGGCGTGATGGACGCTGTCGAGTCTCGACGCGCCGTGTTGTACAGCACGGTCGGTGACGGTGGTCAGGTCGCGATCCTGTGCGCGGCGATGCATCCCGAGCGCGTTGAGGCGCTGGTTCTGACCAATGCCTGGGCGCGGATGGTTCGCACCCACGATTATCCGTTCGGTTTGGAACCCAACGGAGCGCAGGCCCGGATGAGCGCAATACAAGCGAGCTGGGGCGACGTCGACCGTCCCTTTGGCTTTGATCATTTCGCCCCCAGCCGCTGCGACGAGGTGGGCTTTCGCGCGGTGCTCGCACGTGTCCAGCAGGCGAGCGTCAGCCCGGCCCTTGCCTCGATCACACTGGTCAATGACACCGATGTGCGGGACGTTCTCCCGCTCGTGCAGGCTCCGACGCTCATTGCGTTCCCACGCGAATCGTCAGGTATGGCTGACCATGCGCGCTTCTTGTCAGAGCGGATTCCAAACGCTCGCCTCGCGTCCTTCCCAGGAGGGGACACCTACTTCGGTAGGCAGACGCCCGAGCGCACGGCAATCATCGAGGAGTTCGTTACCGGCACGCGTCCGGCGCCCGTGAGCGACAGGGTGCTCGCGACAGTGATGTTCACCGACATTGTGGCGTCCACCGAGCGAGTCGCGACCGTCGGCGATCGCCAGTGGCGTGAGCAGCTTGACCGTCACGACGAAATGGTCCGCGCACAGCTCCGTTTGTTTCGTGGTCGTGAGATCAGCACAGCGGGCGACAGTTTCTTCGCAACCTTCGATGGACCGGCACGGGCGATCCGTTGTGCGCAGCGAGTCATCGAAGAGGCGGGAGCGGCTGGGATCGACGTGCGCGCCGGTGTGCACACTGGTGAGTGCGAAGTTCGCGGTGACGACTACGGCGGTATCGCCGTGCACATCGGTGCGCGCGTTGCCGCGCTGGCGGGACCCGCTCAGGTGCTTGCCACCAGCACAGTGAAGGATCTCGTGGCCGGCTCCGGGATCTCCTTCTTGGATCGGAGTAGCCACAGCCTCAAGGGCATCCCCGACCCGTGGCACCTCTACGAGGTCGAGTAGCACCCGGGTCACGAACTGCACACGGAGCTGCCGCGATCTGTGCGGCAGCATGTAGGCCTCCGAGCAACCTGGAAGTGGCGATACTGCTCGACCAGCGGGCGCAATCGTAAGCTGGCCGTGTGGGACAGAAATCCAAACCGAGCGGCCAAGGCAAGAAGCCGGGGCGAAGCCTGAAAGAGAAGCGCGCCGCGAAGAACCAGAAGCAAGCGGCGCAGAAGCAGGCGCACAAGGCGTGGGACGCCAAGTAGGTTCGTCTACACGATCGCGCTAGATGTACGCGCTGCGCGGGTGATCGTGGAGCACTGCCATCCGCGGCGCGTCGGCCGCACGATCACCCAACAGCTGTGTCGCTCGCTGATCTCTCGAACCAGATCGCCGGGTCGGACTGCGAGCGGATCCGCGACGGGCTCATCGCCCAACCGGCCAACTTTGTCTCGAGCGCGGCGTACTGCGCTGTCGGCGTCTGGGTGTGGCGGCGTGGGCGTACCGATGGCCGCGCTCGTTGGAAGGTGCTGGGCGCGCTCACGTTCGCGGCCGGTTTGGGCAGCATGGCGTACCACGGACCGGGTGGACGCGCCGGCAAGCTGGTCCATGACAGCTCCGCCCTGGCCTTGGCTGCGGCGGCGATTGCCATCGTGTTGTCGCGCCCCACGATCCGCTCGAGCTCTGCATTGATCGCAGTGCTTTGCGGGAGCGCCGGCATCGCCGTGCACTGGCTCAGCCGGACGGACCGGCCTTTGTGCTGTCCCGACTGCGCACTACAAGGACACGGCGTGTGGCACGTATTGAGCGCGGTGGCTGTCGGCGCGATCGCGAGCGCCCACGTCCGTCGCTGAGCGACGTCGGCTGGAACTGCGTCCTGTTCACCGAGGGCGCCGGACCGTCCGTGGCCTTGGGGTGCCGGGCGGACGGTGAGCGTCTAACGCTCCGCCAGATACTCGTGGACGTGCTGGATGACCATGGCACCTTCGCCGACCGCGGAAGCGACCCGCTTGATCGAGCGGTGCCGCACGTCGCCGGCAGCGAACACGACGGGTGCGCTCGTCTCCAGCGGAAGCGGCGAGTCGACGTCGCGACCGGTGATGACGTACCCGCCGTCGTCGAGGGAGATCGAGTCAGGTAGCCACGCGGTGTTCGGCTCGCCTCCGATCATCACGAACAGCGCACCGGCCGAATGCTCCTCGGTCGCGCCGCTGTCGCAGTCGCGCAGCGTCAGTCGTTCGAGCCGCGCGTCGCCACTACCGCCGACCGCCTCGGTCCGGAGCCGGACCGTGACGTTGTCGGCCTGCTCGATTCCCTTCACCAGGTAGTCCGACATGCTCTTGGACAACGTGTCACCGCGGACGAGCAGGGTCACCGCGGCCGCGTGCTCGGCGAGGTGGATCACGGTCTGGCCGGCGGAGTTGCCGGCCCCGACGACGTAGACGTCCTCACCCTCCAGGGCACGCGCCTCGCTGCCGGCGGCGCCGTAGAACACACCCGCACCGACGAGAGACTCGAGGCTGGAGACGCCCAGCCGGCGCCAGGCGATGCCGGTGGCCACGACGACCGTCCGGGCCGGCGCTCGGGTCCCGTCGACGAGGCGCACCGCGTGCTCGGGTCCGACCACCTCGAGTCCCGCCGCTTCCTGACCCACCACCAGGTTCGCTCCGAACAACCACGCCTGCTCGCAGGCGCGGAAGGCGAGGCGGTCGCCGCTGATGCCGTGAGGGAAGCCGGGGTAGTTGCGGATCATCGGGCTGCTGCCGGCCTGGCCGCCGGGCGCGTCGCGCTCGAGCACGAGGGTTCGCAGGCCTTCCGACGCGGCGTAGACCGCGGCCGCCAGCCCGGCCGGCCCGCTGCCGACGATCGCAACGTCGAACGTTCCCGGGTCGGGGCGCGTGGCGGCGCCGAGCGCGCTGAGCAGGTCAGCCACGGATGGGTCCACCAGCACCTGCCCGTCGCTGCGCACCGCGATAGGCGTCGTTGCGCCCTCGTGGCGGATCTCCCGGAGGAGCTGCTGGCCCTCGTTCGAGTCGTCAGAGTGGAAGGCGTAGGTGATCCCCAACCGCGAGAACACGTCACGGATCGCATGCGAGCTCGCCGCCCACTGCGGCCCGACGACGCGGAACATCTTGACGAGCGGCTCCTGCGCTCTCGCCCACTCGACCAGTGCCTCGGTGAGCAAGGGGTACAGGCCACGCCGCACGAACCAGGGCTTGGCCAGCTGGTAGTCGATCTGGCCGAGCAACATGGCCCTCACCATGGGGTTGGCCGCGGTGTAGTCGCGGTCTCCCAGCAGGACGCGCTGGGCGTCGGGGTGCAGCGCGTGGGCCCTGGTCAGGAGGTCGATGCCCATCATTTCGGACATGTCCTGGTCGGCGATGACAACCGCCACCTCCTCCGACCGGTCCCGCAACTCGGCCATGGCGGTCAGTGCGGCGGACGCCGACGACTCGGCCACGACCCGGCAGTCGCCGCCGAACCGGACCTCGACGTCGGACGTCAGCGCGTCGAGGACGGCCGAGTCGTCGTCGACGAGGAAGATCACCGGGTTGGCCGCCATGCCTGAATCGTAAGTTCGGCTTGCACCCTGAAGACGGGCACTTCGGGTAGGTCAGGCTTCGATCCCGCCGAGCTACCACTCGACCCGGATTACGTGTTGGTGACAGCGGCATAGGTGGGCCAGCTGCCGGGCACGCCCTTGAGTTGGTGCTCTCCGCGCGGGACGAACTGGATACCTGACCCGGCGGTGAGGTCGACGACCGTTCGGGAAACGAGGATCTCGTTCGCGTCGGCGAGAGCGGCGATGCGACTCGCGATGTGCACGGCGATGCCGGCGACGTCGGATGCTCGGATCTCGATCTCTCCTGTGTGCAGTCCGGTTCGCAGCATGATGCCGTGGTTCCTTGCTGCGTCGAGGATCGCGGCCGCGCACCGCCCTGCTCTGGCGGGACCGTCGAATGTCGCCAAGATGCCGTCCCCGAGTTGTTTGACGACGCGCCCCCGGTACGCCGTGACGACATGATCCATGGTTTGATCGTGGTCGTCGAGGAGATGGCGCCAGGCAGCATCACCGTGTGCGACAAGCTGCTCGGTGGACTCCACGATGTCCGTGATGAGCACCGTTGCCAGCGGTCGATCGTGCTCGACGTCGGCTTGGGGTGCGTTCAAGAAGCGTTCGATCTCCGCCAGCACAGGTCGGGTGTCACCGAGGAAGAGGTCGTTCTCGGCGCCGGGTAGCTCGACGAATCGGGCACCCGGGATTCGGCTCGCGGCTTCTCGACTCTGGTCGATGCCCCACATCCGGTTGTCGCGACGGTGCAAGACGAGCGTAGGTGCTCGGATCGTCGAAAGTACAGGTTGCCAATCTATGTTCGCCGCCCGCTCGATGTTTCGTAGCTGTCGTTCCGGAGTAGTTGCGAGTCGGGACGCGCGGCCCCACCACCGTCGCAGCAGTGGGTCGTGGGCCACCCGCGGGTTCTCGTCGTGCAGGATCTCCGGATTGCGCAGCGCCATCACGAGCTTCACGCGGTCCGAGGCGGAAAGTTGACGAAGCTCCGGATACGACGAACGAAAGTGGGCGAGGATCAGCGACCGGACACGCTCCGGATATGTCGCCGCGAACAGCACCCCGCTGCCCGTCTGCATGTCGAACACGGTTACCCGATCGGAGCCGGCCGCATCGAGGATGGCGAGCAGATCATCGGATTCATCCTCCACTGCAGCCGTACCCGAAGAAGGGTCGGACGCACCAATGCCCCGCGTGTCGTACACGATGACCCGAGCCATGCGGCCCAACGACTCCATGAAGCTGGCCAGTTGGGGGAGGTCCCACATCAAGTCGATCGGCCAACGCCACTGCTGAACCGCAAGGTCGTGCGGTCCCTCCCCGAACACCGAGAACGCGAGTAGCGCCCGGCATGCGCCGCATACCGAACCTCGGTGTCCGCCACGGCGCGGAGTCTTGCGCGATCTCGATTTGAATGCAGGTCCGCCGACGGCCCGCACCGGTTGCCATGCGCGATGCGTCGCTCGCGTCATAGAGGAGTTGCGCTGCCTGGCTTCTGGTCAAACGGACGCCAGCGCGGCAAGCGCCGCGGTGGTCGCCCATTTGTGATCCTTCTGCCAAGGCGCACCAACGGAACGTCGCAAGGCGTCAACTGTCTCGGATATCTCGATCGACCTGGGCTCCACAACGTGAACGGAGAGGCCAGCATCGTTGGCGGCCTCGATCACGGCTCGCTCGAACAGCTGTCCCTCGGCCGCGTGGAGTAGTGCATGGGAGGCAAGGATCTGATCGAGGCTTCCCGGTATGCGGCGCTCGGTTCCGACAAGACCAACAACGTCAACACGCGGGCATGGATTGCAGTGCTTCCACCGCCGCACGCCTTGCAGCGTCCGTCACGACGTCGATGACGTCGGAGGGCGATCCGTATTCGGCAACCGCGTGGTACGGCTGCCGGGGCATCGAGGGCTCGACCAGCTCGACGCGTCTGCGATCCACCACGACTGGGGCACGAACAGTCCCCGCAACAACCACGGCAACAGCCCACCCGGAGTGGCAACGGAAGCCGACGGCGACATGGTCCCCCACAAGAAGCGACCGTACGACACATCGCGCCCGTGGAGTGTCATCGCAAGTGTCGCTCGAGGTGTCCCATAGCGCGCGTCAGTCGCACCTGTTGGCGTGCGGCAGGTGCGTAGCTTCGCCGGCGCATCCCCAGGCCAGCGACACGCCCATACTGCCGTGTCCATAGTTGTGCACGATGGTCGCCGAACCACTGCGCTCCGCTTCGAGCCGGATGTCCGCGCGAGACGGTCGCAGACCAACACGGTGTTCGATCACGGTCGGGTCCGCGAGCCGAGGTTCGATCGTGGCGCATCGAGCGATGATGGCGCGCTCCTCGGTGAGATCTGGCGTCGTGTCGCTACTCGGCTTGGCGCTTCCACCAAGTACGACGACATCACCGTGTGGGTGATAGCTGGTGCCTTCCGGTCCGGGCGGCCCTTCGATGAGGAAGGTGTCGATGCCTGGATTGGCGACGACGATCTTCGGTCCGCGCAGTGGCGTCACCTCGGGGTCGGGGACGAGCTCGCGTGCACCGAGCCCTGAACAGTTCGCAACGCGGGGAGCGATCTCGGAGGCTTCGCTCAGGGACTCGAGCCGTCGTCGCTGCATCGCGATGCCCATGGCAGCGGCGCGCTCGGCAAGGAACGGCAGATAGCGCGTCATGTCGATGAGCGGAACCCGGGCCCAGAATGCGGTCCCGTAGCCAGGCGGCGTTTCGTCATCGGTGCAGAGCTCGAACCCGGGCAACGAGTCGGCGCCAGGCGGAAGGAGACCCGCGGGCCTTGCGATGAACCTTCCTCGGCACACGTGAACCCCGGGTGCGTTCTCGTCGGCCAGAACCGCGGCGACCGTTTGCGTCTCCCAGTGCGTGCCGCGCGATCCGAGCATGCCGAACGACGGCCCGACCATCGCAGTGGCAAGCACTGATGTCGTGTCACCCGGTTCGTCCGCGGCGAGGATGGTGACATCGAGGCCGGCGCCTGCGAGGCGAATGGCCGTCGTGACGCCGATGATGCCGGCGCCGACGACGACCGCGTCAGGTGCGCTCATAGGTGCATGCTCGCAGGATGGCCATCACGTACGGGATTCACCTACACAGTACGGTCGAGTCGCGAGCGGCCAACCAGTCGTCCGGGCCGCAAGGCATACCGAGGAACTCGGCGTCACGACGTGTGGGTCGGCGACCACGCGTGTACCCGGCCGAGCGGAGCTACCCCCGCGGGGCCGCTGGCCTCGGGAACGTCCGGTGGCGCTGGTGCGGGCGGCCCGCCCCTCTCAGGCCCCCGTCGGCCGGTGGTGCCGCCTTCGAGGTAGCCGAGCACCGCCTCCGTCGGTTCCATCCTGGTTGGCTCCGTACGTCACTCGGCCATCTTCGCGTTGACGTCGCTGCCGGACGGGCTGCTGCCCTACACGAGGTTCTCGAAACCCTGCGTCAGCTGACCGCCAGCAGGTCCTAGCCGTCGATCTTCGGATCGGCGCACCGGCAGCAGCTGAGCTTGCTACTCGCAGCCACGAGCGCGACTACACACCGTGTGTCACTGGCTTCCGGTTGGTCGCCTGGTTCGCCGTTCCTCGAGCATCGAGAGCAACGCGCACGCCGGACCAATTGGTCGAGCGCTGTCTCGCCGGGGTGATCCTCCCTGGCTGCGGTGAGCACGGCGTCGAACGCCGACCCGCCAGCTTGCAACGGGGCCGCTCGAGCCACTCGGCCCAGCGATTCGATCGCGTCGGCGAGTCGGGGGGACGGCTCCGGAAGGCCGAGCTCGGCGCGCCATGTCGCGCCCCCGCGAGCCGCGGCCACCATCTGGTCGATGCGCTCGGGCGGTAGCGGCGCCGGCGGGTCACCGCCCATGTCGATGTTGCTCATCTCTGACCTCCGCGCGGCTGGTGAGCATCGAGCTGGCCGCTCGGGCCAACCCATCGTCGCAGGGCCAGTCACCCGGGCGACCCACCCTACGAGAGCGACAGAGCACCCTCAACGGGGAGCCGCCGAGGGCGCGCGACTGACGAGCGCGGCGACTTCTGTGTGGAGGCGCTCGAGCAGAGCGCCAGCGCGGTCGTTGGTCTTCGTGGTCATGGCGCGCTCCTTGCGCGGTGTGGGGTGGCCCTCGGGTTCCGAGCCGCGGTGCGTCGCAAATGGAGCGAGGACACGGAGCGCAGCGGCCCACGAGCGACCGTGGACGGCTCGGCGGAGGGTGTGGGATTTGAACCCACGGTGACCCGGAGGCCACAACGGCTTTCGAGGCCGCCCCTTTCGTCCACTCAGGCAACCCTCCGGGAACAACGTTAGCCAGGCGGGATTTACGCAGGATCCGCTTACCATTCCCCCGATGCGTCACATGGGCCCGCACAACATGCTCGGCACGGATCCCGCGGCGGTCCGTGGTGCCCACGTCGACCGGCACCTCCTGCGGCGGGTCTGGAGCTTCGCCCGGCCGTACCGGCCGATGCTGTTCGGCTTCCTCGTCACGATCGTGCTCGAGGCGTTCGTGGGCATCTCCCGCCGCTGCTGATCAGGCGGATCATCGACACCGCGATCCCCCAACGGGACGACAGCATGGTCACCGCGCTCGCCGTTCTCATGGTGGCGATCGCGATCGGCGACGCGCTGCTCTCCCTCGGCGAACGTTGGTGGTCGGCGAAGATCGGCGAAGGTCTGATCTTCGAGCTGCGACGATCGTTGTTCGATCACGCGCAACGGATGCCGATCGCGTTCTTCACTCGCACGCAGACCGGTGCGTTGATCAGCCGCATGAACAACGACGTCATCGGCGCGCAGCGCGCCCTCACCGGCACCCTCGGCTCGGTCGTCTCGAACATCGTGACGGTCGCGTTCACACTCGGCGCCATGGCGTTCTTCGAGTGGCGGCTGGCCCTGCTCACGCTTGTACTGCTGCCGTTGTTCATCGCGCCCGCCAAGCGCATCGGCCGGCAGTTGCAGGCGATCACCCGTGAAGGCATGGACCTCAACAGCGAGATGAACACCACGATGACCGAGCGCTTCAACGTCGCCGGCGCGCTGCTGGTGAAGCTGTTCGGGCGTCACGACGACGAGGCCGAGGACTTCTCCAACCGCGCCGGACGGGTGCGCGACATCGGCGTGCGCAGCGCGATGTACGGGCGGGTCTTCTTCATCGCCCTCACGTTGGTCGGGGCGGTCGCAACGGCCGCGGTGTACCTCGTGGGTGGTCACCTCGTGATCTCCGGCACGCTCACGCTCGGGACGATGGTCGCACTCGCCACATACGTGACGCGTGTCTACGGGCCGCTCACCGCGCTCACGAATGCCCGCGTCGACATCATGACGCGCGTTCGTCTCGTTCGAGCGCGTGTTCGAGGTGCTCGACACACCGAACGCGATCGTCGATGCGCCGGGAGCGCCAGACCTCGACCGACCGCTCGGCCGGATCGAGATCGACGACGTCTGGTTCCGCTACCCCGCGGCGTCAGACGTATCGCTCGCGTCGCTCGAGTCGGACCCGACCAGCGGGCGGCCGCTGCCGGACACGCCCGGCGCGTTCGTCCTGCGTGGCGTCACCGCGAACATCGAGCCGGGTCAGCTCGTGGCGCTCGTCGGGCCGTCGGGAGGCGGCAAGACCACGATCAGCAACCTGATCCCGAGGTTGTACGACGTGACGTCGGGGGCGGTGCGCATCGACGGCCACGACGTGCGCGGCGTGACACAGGCATCGCTGCGCACCGCCATCGGCGTGGTCGCGCAAGACCCGCATCTCTTCCACGACACCGTGCTGTCGAACCTGCGCTATGCGCGGCCCGACGCCGTCGATCGAGATCATCCACGAGGCGTGTCGCGCCGCGCAGATCCATGACGTCCTCATCGGTCTGCCCGACGGCTACGACACCGTGGTGGGCGAGCGCGGGTACCGCTTGTCGGGCGGCGAGAAGCAGCGACTCGCAATCGCGCGGGTGCTGCTCAAGGACCCCGCGGTCGTCATCCTCGACGAGGCCACGAGCCATCTCGACTCGGAGAACGAGGCCGCGGTGCAGAACGCTCTCGCAACCGCCCTCGCGGGACGCACCGCCGTCGTCATCGCCCATCGCCTGTCGACGATCACCAACGCTGATCAGATCCTCGTGGTCGACGAGGGTCGCATCGTCGAACGCGGCGAGCACCACGAACTCCTCGAGGCCGACGGTCTCTACGCCGATCTCTACCGCACCTTGCTTCGCACAGACGTCGAGCCGATCAGCTGACCCCGTACGCAGCATCGCGGGCGCGGCCGAGCATGATGATCTCGTCGAAGAGCGAGCGCTCGGTGGTGCCGAGCAGAGACAGGTCGTCGGACACCAACGCCATGCCGCCGCTCTCTCCGACGGCCAAGGCCCAGCGACGGACGTGTTCTTCTGACAGCGACGTCTGACGCGTCCGCAGCATCACGCAGTCGGGATCGTTGAGCCACAGGCGACGGTGCATGAACTGGCGCGCCTTCGTGGCCGCGAGCGCGAACGCAGTTGCAGGTGACGTCTCGGCGTAGCCGGGCGGCGACCAACTCTCCCGTGGCGGGTTCCACCACGGCGCGACGTCCGGTCCGATGCGCATGCCGTCGACGGCGCCGATGCACGCACCGAGCGGCGCGCCACAGCCCAGCACCGAAAACGTCGTCACCGGCTCCTCGACGAATGGCGTCGAAACCTGCACGGACGCGCTCCGCGGGCGCCTGTGAGGCGTCCGCGTACTGGCCCGCGAGACCGGGCGCGTACGTGAAGTCGAGCTTCAGGTAACGGAACCCGGCTGCCGTGAGTGTCCGCGACGTGCTCGAGATGCTCGAGCACCTCGGGCTGCGTCGTGTCGAGCACGTACACCGGTCCGCCCCAGTTCTCGTTCACCATCCCGACCAAGGGATGTGACGACGTGTGGCGCGACGCGAACCAACCCGGATGCTCCCGTGCCACAGCCGCCGTTGGAGCGGCGAGATACGGAGCGATCCAGAGTCCTGGCACGAGCCCCTCCGCGCTGATGCCGGCCGCAAGCTCTTCCAACGACGAGTCGAACTTGTCGTTGGTCGCGAGCCAGTCGCCGATTGCGGGTTGGAAGCCGTCGTCGATCTGAAAGACCTCGAACGGCCACGAGCTCGCAAGCGCAAGGTTGGTCATCACGTCACGCTCGGCCACAGCGTCGAAGTAGTGGTACCAGGAGCACCAACCGACCTGATACGGCGAGGTCAGTCGCGCTCCGCTGGACGATCCGATCGCGGCCGCCCACTCGTCGAGCGCGACGCGAAGGTCGGTGGCGCCCTGCCACGAGCCAACCGAGTGCAAGCGTCGGACCGACCCACGCTCGACCGCGACGCCGCCGAGAAATGCCTCGGCCCAGAGCTCCAAACCGTCATCGCGCCGGCGAAGGCGAAACGTACCGTCGTGTTCGGTACCGCCCAAGAATCCGGCCACGAGCGGCGGATCACGCGACTCGTCGTCGAGAACCGTGACGAGCTCGCTCCGCAGTTCGTGAGCTTCGGCGGTCGCGGGATCTGCGTGATGCATGTCGAGGACCAGAGAAACCGCGCCAGGCGTTCGCGACGGGTCCTCGTCGATCCCGAAGGTCGCCCAACCGGACGCGGACCACGACTGGTACCCGTGACGGAACATCCGGACGGGCTCCTTCACGTCGACGATCCGCCACACCACGGCAACCGCGTCGACCGTCGCAGCCCCGTCGCACTCGTTCATCATCCACCAACGAAACGCGATGCCATCCGTGGACTCGACGTCGACCGTCACACGCCCGCGAGGGCAGCGCGTCTCGACTCGATCGAGGACGAGCTTCATTCAGTGCGGATGGGCGTGGAGGTGGTCGTGCGCGTGACCGTTGCCACGGGTCTCGAGCCACCGCCGAAAGCCCGCGGCGTTCGAATGGATGCCGTTCAGCGTCTCGAGCTTCTCCCTGTGTTCGGGATCCACCCCTTTGAGCTCCTGACCGAAGGCCTCGTCCAATGCAGTGGCGATGTCGCGATCCTCGCGGTACGCCTTTTCGGCCACCTCCGCCCAGGCGCGCAAGATGCCCTCCGCTTCCGCGAGCGTCTCCATGGGATCGGGCACGAGGCCGAAGTGCGCCAGCGCGACTCCGGTCGGGCGGCGCTCCGCGAACCGTCGTAGCGAGGTGAGCGCCTGGTCGAGGTCGAAGTCCGGTGGTGGGGTCGCAGGGCGAAGCACGCCGGCGTCGGGCAGACGCACACCGACCGCGTCGCCGGCAAACAGCAGCCCGCTCTCGGAGTCGTGCAGCGCGAGGTGGTGCTTCGCGTGCCCTGGGGAGTCGACAGTGGTCAGCGTGCGGTTGGGGTCGATGCTGATCGTCTCGCCGTCCTCGAGGACATGCACGCGTTCGGCAGGCGTGGGGTCCAGCCGACCATAGAGCGAATCGAGGAGATCGCCGTACACCATCGCCGCGCTCTGCACGAGCCTCGATGGATCGACGAGATGGCGGGCGCCCTTTTCGTGGACGTACACGGTGGCGTCGGGGAACGCACGAGCCACGTCACCGACGCCGCCTGCGTGATCGAGGTGGATGTGCGTGACTGCGATGCCGGCGAGTGTGTCGGGCGCGACGTGCAGGTCGGCCAGCGCGTCGAGCAAGGCGCCGACGGACGATTGACTGCCTGTCTCCACCAGCACGGGTTCGGAGCCTTCGATCAGGTAGCCCGCGGTCACCTTGTGCCATCCCCCCGAGCAACGTGTCGATCTGGATGACGCCGGGTCCGATCCGGGTGTGCATCAACCCACTCTGCCGTAGCCTCGCCCGCGATGCAGCAACCCCTGTTCAGCGAGGAGCCGACGATGTCGGTCGCCGAGTTGAACGCCGCGATAGGAGCGGTACTGAGCAGGGCTTTCCCGGACGAGGTGTGGGTCCGAGGCGAGATCGCGAACCTCAACCGTCCGCCGTCAGGTCACGTGTACTTCGACCTCGTGGGCGACGGCTGCGCGCTCGGCGTCACCCTGTGGGCGGCGGACAAACAAGTGGTCAATGCCGTGTTGCGCCGCGCCGGCGGTGCCGTGCGCATGACGGAAGGCACGGACGTGCGCATCCGGGTGCGGGTGTCTTGGTATGCGGAGCGCGGTCGGGTTTCGCTGCGCATGCTGTCGCTCGACACGGCATACACGCTGGGGCGCCTGGCCGAAGGCGCGCGAGTTGCTGCTGCGAACCTTGCAATCGGAAGGTCTCCTTCGCCGTCAGGCGAACCTGACTGTGCCGCTGGTTCCGCTGCGAGTGGGCCTCGTCACGAGCGATGGCAGCGCAGCCGCGCACGACTTCCTCCGCACCCTGGAGGAAAGCGGTCACGCGTGGCGGGTCACGCTGCTCGACACGCGTGTGCAGGGCGCGACTGCAGAGCGCTCGATCCTTCAAGCCATCGAAGCCGCCTGCCGTTCCACGCCGCCCTTCGACGCAATATGCCTCGTACGTGGTGGCGGAGCGAGAACAGATCTCGCGGTCTTCGACCGGGAGGCGGTTGCGCGCGCGATAGCCCTCGCTCCGGTCGTCGTGTGGACCGGCATCGGTCACGAGATCGACACCACTGTCGCCGATGCTGTCGCACACCGAAGCTTCCGGACACCGACCGCATGCGCGATGGCGCTCGTGGAAGATGTCACCAGATGGTGCGAGGAGCTGCACAGCACCTGGAACGCCATCGCACGCGCGTCGTCGCACCATCTGAGCCTGCGTGAAGCCGCGGTCGACGACTGCGCACGACGGCTCGCCTCGTCCCCCGGTCGCGCGCTCGACCGCGCCAGCCGGTTGATCGACGCGTCGGAGTCACAGGTCCGAGCCTTCGATCCGGCGAGGACGCTCGCTCGCGGTTGGAGCATCACACACGACCGCGACGGCACATTGGTCCGGTCGGTCGCCGATGTCGCGCCCGGCTCGGAGCTCGTCACGACCGTCGCCGACGGCGATCTTCGGAGCACGGTCGATGGCTAGCGCGGAGGACTCGGACGACGCGCCGAGCGCGTCCTACGCCGGCGCTGTCACCGAGCTGCGGGGCATCCTCGACGAGCTCGAGCACGAGGACATCGACGTCGACCGCCTGGCCGAACGAGTGGCGCGGGCGGCCGAGCTGATCGAGGCCTGCAGAGCCCGCATCGCATCGGCCCGAGTCGAGGTCGACCGAATCGTTCTCAGCGTGGACGACGAAGCCGGATCAGAGTGAACCGGGAGGAGGCGCGGAGGGCGGAACCGCAGGAGGAGCGGTCGCCGGCGACACACCGGCCGACGCAGCCGCGGTCCGTTGCGCGAGCGCGTACTGCAGCATCGACAGGTACACGGTCATGATCTTCGGCCCGTAGTTCGGATCGGTGGCCCATGTCCCGGTCAGCCTGTTCCAGGTCGGACAGCACCCGCGGACCGAGAGACGATCGGGGTCCGCACCCACCGCCGGGTTCGCCAGATCCAGGAGGCTCAAGGACTTGTCGGCGTATGCGTGCAGGAGTTGCATCTGGGCGCGGACACCGAGTTGCGGCGTGTCGAAGTCGAACCCGGTCGCACAGGAATCGCATGCTCCGATCCCGGCGAAGTTGTTGTGACGGGTGAGAGGTGACGTGAACGCGCCGGTCTCGACCATCGACTGCGCGAACGCGACGTCGCCGCGCACACCCTCGGCCTGGCCTTCTGCGATGTAGAAGGCTGCGGTCGTCGGCAAATCGACGGCACCGGCCCATCCGATGACACCCTTCGACTGATACCAACCAGCGATCTCGTCCGCGGTCAAGGTCGGTTCACCGAGGACGGTCGGCGACATGTCGGTGGGCGTGTCACCGCCATCGACGGAGGTGACAGTGTTGTTCGCGCCGTCCGTCTCGGTCTGCACCCCATAGAAGGCGGCGCGCACGTCGGCCAATCGTTCCTGCATCTGCTTGAGCACCGCTTGCGCGATCCGCACCCCCACCTCCGCCGCGACGAACTCGTCGTGCGTGTGGTTGATCGCCCTGCCAGCGAGCATCCGGACCGACTCGGCCGAGACGAGTACGGCTGAATCTGAGAACGGTGCGCGGTCGCTGGCCTGATCGACGACACCCTGCACGTACGCAGCCGTCGCCGCGTCTGTCAGCGCCTTGCGCTTCGCGTCTCGATCGCGGACGCTGCTGTCGACGATCGCCTGTACGTCCGCCTCGATGGCCGAGGCCTGGTCGAGCTTGGTTCTCGCCGAGCCCAATGTCGTGCCGGGGCCGAGTATCTGCAACCGGGCGAGGACCGCGGCGACCTGCGGCGAGGGATCCGGGAGGGGAGGCGCCGGCGGCGGCGGCGGCAGGTTCGGATCGATCGCCGGAGCGATCACGGGCAGATCCGGAGGCAGCAACGGTGGTGGGATCTCGGTGGGCAGTGCAGGCGGGGGAGCCACAGGGGGCGGTGACCCCGGAGGGGGTGGCGGCGGGGGTGGCGGGTCGGTCGGTGGCGGCGGCGGGTCGGTCGGTGGGGGCGGCGGCAGCGTCGTAGTCGTCGTCGTGGTCGTCGTGCTCGTCGAAGTGGGGGGCTCCACCTGCAGCGGAGACGCGTTCGCGCCGGGCGCTGACGCGCCGAGGCCCGGTGCGGACAGGACGGCGCACACGCTGGTGATCAGGGCCACGACGACCACCCGGGCGAGCGCGCGGTGCAGCCGGCGAGATGACCTGTCGAAGGCGGTGGAGGTTGTCATCCGATTCGGCGTCCGAGCACGTGGACCGTCATGATCGGTCGCCGACGGCCTGGACTTCAGTGGTCGCAGTGTTCCAGCCATCGATCAGCCCGACCAACTCGGTCAAGCGGCTGATCACCGCGTCGGGCTCGACGTCGTACGGCGGTACATCCGGGCTGGCTCGCAACACCGTCCGCAGACCCACCCGGCGTGCGCCGTAGATGTCGTCATACGGCCGGTCACCGACGAACACCGCCTGCTGGGGATCGTCCACATCGACCGAAGCGAGGGCCTGGAGGAACACTGACGGGTGCGGCTTCACGTAGCCCAGGTCGCTCGTGTACAGCCGGGCATCGATGAGCGCTGCCAAGCCGTCGCGCTCGAGGAAATGTTCGTGAAATGCCCGGGGCCAGTTGGTGTTCGACAACAGCCCGATGCGCAGGCCAAGCGCGCGCAGGTGGCGGAGCACTGAGGCGGCCTCGGCCTCGTGGCGGATGTGGGTCGTCCACCCGTCCAGATGGTGGGTTGCCGCCTCCTCGATGACCGCGTCGGTGACATCGAGCCCGAGGTCGGAGGACGCAGCCTCGAGGATGTCGGCCAGCCGCCAGCTCTCGAAGGTCGTGGTGGTCCGCTGCCAGAACCTCTCGTCGACTGCAGCGAGGGCGGCGACCAGCTCGTCCTCACGGGTCGGATCGAGACGGTGGGCGGCGAAACGCCACAGATCGAGCAGGTCCGCCCGACCGAGGTCCCTCGTGGTCAGGGTTCCACCCCAGTCGAAGATCACCGCCGCCAGCGCCACGGGGCAGCAAGCTATCCCTCCGATCGGGGCACGTCCGCACACGCGTGAATGGGGGCCGAGAGGGGGGTCCGCCCTACGATCTCTGGCGAATGAGCGTCCCGACACGCACCGTCCCGGTGCCGGCCGGCCTCGTCCTGGTCGCGGAGCGAGTCGAGCACCGACTGGCCGAGCTGCTCGACACCGAGATCGCGCGGTGGGGCGCGGCTCGACGACGATCTCATCGAGCCATTGCTCGTCCTGCGCCGGTTCGTGGTCGGCAGCGGCAAGCGGCTGCGACCGGCGTTCTGCCATTGGGCGTACGTGGGAGCGGGCGGCGACGAGAGCGATGCGGCGGTGATCGACATCGGCGCCGCCTTCGAGCTGTTGCAGGCGTTCGCGCTCGTGCACGACGACGTGATGGACGGGTCGGCGACAAGGCGGGGAGCGCGCACCGTGCACCTCGATTTCTCCGACCGCCACGTGATCGAAGGTTGGCGAGGCGAACCGCGCCGCTTCGGCGAAGGCGTCGCGATCTTGGTGGGCGACCTCGCGCACGTCTATGCGGACCATTTCGTGGCCGGCGCGCCCGACGAGGTCGCTGCCATCTGGAACGAGCTCCGGGTCGAGCTCAACGTGGGCCAGTACCTCGACGTCCTCGGCACGGCTCGCGGCGACACGGATCTGCCTCGGGCGCGCCGAATCGCACGGTACAAGTCGGGCAAGTACACGATCGAACGTCCTCTGCATGTCGGCGCGGCCCTGGCGGGGCGCTATGACGAGCTGCACACGGCGCTGTCGGCCTACGGCGACCCCCTCGGCGAGGCGTTCCAGTTGCGCGACGACATGCTGGGCGCCTTCGGTGAGGAGACCGTCACGGGCAAGCCGGTCGGCGACGACCTCCGCGAGGGCAAGCCGACGCCGCTCCTCGCGGTGGCGACGGCACGCGCCGACAGCGAGCAGCGCGCCGTGCTCGGTCGCATCGGACAACCGGATCTCTCGCCCAGCGATGTCTCCACCATTCAGTCAGTGATGACCGAAACCGGTGCGGTGTCAGAGATCGAGGCAACGATCGATCGGCTCACCACGTATGCGATCGCCGCCATCGAACAGACGCCCATCAAGCTCGACGCGAGCGCTGCGCTCGTCGAGCTCGCGCACTACGTCGCCTGGCGAGACCGCTGACCCGACGGGGCGGGGCTCAGACCCCCGCGTCCGATGCCTCGAGCTGTCGGTACAGCGCCAGTGCAGCAGCCAGGGGCAGCGCGACGACTCCTGGCTCGCGTACGACTGCTTCTAGCCATTCGGGGCGGTTCACCGCTGACACCGCAATGGGCTGGTCGAGCGGCGATGCCTGCGTCGCCAGGCGGGCGAAGCTCGTCGCGTAGTCCGGCGGTCGGAGGTCCCGTGAGAGCTCGCCGAGCGCGAACGGATCGGGAGGTGCGAGCGCGTTCGTGTCGATCTCGCTCACGAGCGGCGAACCGGGACCGTTGCCGCCGCCGAGGATGCCGGCACCATCGAAGAGCACCGTGCCGCACACCGAATCGGGTCGCGCGCCGGCGAGCAGCAACGCGAACGTATGCACCGAGCCCACGGCCGAAGACGGTCGCCTGTCCGAGCGCGGCGAAGCGCCGCGTCGGCATCCGTCAGCAGCACCTCCGCCGTGTACCCGCCGCCGTACGGGATCGTCGACGATCCGTGACCGGTGAAGTCCAGGGCGGCGATGGGCCCGTCCCATCCGTCGAGGTACCTCGGTATCTCGACGGGCGCCCGCTCGCCGAGTCCGTGCAGAAGAAGCAGCGGACGACCGGCACCGCCGTGGAGCCCGTGCAAGGCGAGTCGAGCGCGTCCGCGTGCCAGACGACGCACCGGCGCGGGCGACGGCGCGGCTGGTTCGGGCGCCAAGCGCGCTGGGGCGGGGGTGCCGAGCCCGACGGATCCCCAACCGGAGGCGGATGCGGGCGAACCACCCAAGAACTCGAGGACGAGGCCCGCCACCTTCGCCGGCTGCTCGATGTGCACGAAGTGGCCGGCGTCGTCCAGCGGCACGAACCGCGGATCGGGCGGAAGGTACGGCTCGACATCGTCGGTCTCGGTACCCCAACCCATGGCCTCGTTCTGCAACCCGAGCACACCGAGCACGGGCATCGCGAGTCCCGGCATACGCAGCATCGACCATTCGGGCCTCCAGGGACCGAAGCCACCGAAGCGAAGGACTGGATCGAGCTTCCAACGCCACAAGCCGTCGGCGGTGTCGACCCGCTCCGCGCCGATCGGAACGAGATAGCGGAGCCAGTCCATCGTCAAGCGCGGGTTCATTCGCTGCCGCCGCGCCGCGAGCTCGTCGATCGTGCCGGGCCGGCGCTCCTTCACCGACGATGCGGCGTGGTGGTCGAGCCAGGCGCGCAGCTCGCCGGCCATGAGGCGGCGCCGTTCGTGGTCGGGCACGTCCGGCGAGCTCCGCCGAGAGGGCAGACCGTCGAGGTTGACGAGGTGAGTACACCGGTGCGGCAGCGTGTCGGCGACTTGCATGACGACGCCGGCCCCCTTCGAGTGCCCGACGAACGGGACCGGACGTCGCGTCGTGCTGTCGAGCACGGCGAGCGCGTCGCGTACGTCCGCGTCCCAGCTGTAGAGCACGGAGTGGTCCGAGTCGCCGTGGCCGCGCTGATCCCAGCACACGACCCGCCATCCCGCGTCCGCGAGCAGCGGTGCGAACACGTCGAAGGTGCCGGCGAAGTCGAACCCCCCGTGTGCGAGCAGCAACGGCGGCGCGTCTTCATCACCCCATTCCCACACCGAGAGTCGCAGTCCGTGGTCGGTCACCCAGCGCTGCCGGTTCGGTCGCCTTGCGCCGGGGAAGTCGATGACGTCGTCGCGCACGGTCAACTTTCACGCGCCGGACCCGCGGCAAGCGAACTGGAGTGCAACGCGCCGGAGCGCGTCACCACACGCGTCCGGAACGCGAGAAGATCGGACGGTGACGACTGCGGATGACGATCATCTCCGGGTGCTGCTCATCGAGCACGATCCGAAGATGGTCGCGCTCGTGCGGAGCATCCTCACCGACGACGGCTACGAGGTCGTCGGCATGACCGCCTCCGACGACGCGCTGACGCAACTCGACGACCTCGACCCTGACGTCATCGTGCTCGACGAGGTGATGCCGGACCGGGAAGGCCTCGAAGTTGCCGAGGAGATCCGCGAGCGACGCGCCGGCCAGCCGATCGTGATCTTCAGCTCGCTGTTCGACCGGCGGCTCGGACAGGAGTCCCGGAGGAGGGGCTACGTGTACTGCGAGAAGGCCGACGGCGTCGATCGTCTCGAGGCCTGCATCCAGGAGGCCTACCACCGAACGGACTGAAGCGGGGCAATAGGTTGACGGGATGCGCCCCGAGGACGTGCTCCCCCACCGGTCCCCGTTTCTCTTCGTCGACGAACTGGACGAGGTCGTCCCCGGTGAATCAGCCCGCGGTCGCTGGCACCTACGCGGTGACGAGGCGTTCTTCGCCGGACACTTTCCGGGCCGGCCCACGTTGCCCGGCGTGCTGATGGTCGAGGCGCTGGCCCAAGTCGGAGGGATCGCGGTGCTCGCAGACGATCGCTACGCCGGCAAGCTGCCGCTGTTCGGCGGCATCGACAAGGCTCGCTTCCGTGCACAAGTCGGACCGGGGGACACGCTGGCGCTCGAAACCCGGATGGATCGGCTGAGTGCGACAGCCGGACGCGGCTCGGGCACCGCGAAGGTCAACGGCCGCGTCGCGTGCGAGGCGTCGATGCTGTTCGTCGTGGTGACGCCGTAGCGCGCGACTTGTGGTGCGGTGCGTGGGAATGCGAACTAGCCCACTGCGCCAAACGCGCCGGGTCGCCCGGACGAGCCCGCCACGCCCGGACGACCTTGCGACAAATCGCGAGAGAACCCTCCGAGGGGTCAGACCTCCTCTTGAGACATCTCCTCGAGACAACGGCGTATCTCGGAAACCCGAAAACGCCGGTGGCCTCCGAGGGTGCGGATGGCGGTGAGCTTGCCCGCTCGCGCCCAGCGTGTGACCGTCTTCGGGTTGACGCGGAAGAGCGCCGCCACCTCTGAGGGGGTGAGCAACGCCTCCGGAGCGCCGAACTCGTCAGTCTGCGTCATCTGGTGATCCTTTTCGTGCGAGGGACCGCGACCGTTCGGCCGTCATGTCCGTTTCCTGCCAGGAAGATACGAAGGTGAGAACCTTCGGGCAATAGCCCGGTGGGGCCATTTGCCGAGGTTGTCACTGACTAGACAGGGCTCAAGGCCAGATGTTCGTGCAACGCTGGAACAAGTGCTCGACCTCGTCGACGCGTACGGCGCCGAACAGGTGGCGTTGACCGCCGACCCGGAGACCGGTCTGCGTGCCATCGTTGCCATCCACTCCACCATCCTGGGCCCCGGCCTCGGCGGGACCCGTTTCCGCCCTTACGAGACCGAGACAGAAGCGCTCACTGATGTGCTCCGACTCGCCCGCGGGATGACATTTAAGCACGCTGCGTGCGGAAACGCCTTCGGCGGTGGCAAAGCAGTGATCATCGGTGACCCCGCGACGCTGCGAACGGACGACCTGATTCGCACGTATGCCCGCTTCGTCGACCGGCTCGGCGGTCGGTATCTCACAGCGGAGGACGTCGGCACGACGCAGACCGATATGGACCTCATCCGGACGATCACGCCGTACGCGACAGGTGTGAGCGAACGGCTCGGCGGCTCGGGCGATCCGTCGCCAGCGACCGCGTGGGGAGTGCTCAACGCGCTCCATGCCGTTGCCGCTCGCCTCTGGGACGACGAGTCGCTCGCCGGACGTCACGTCGCGATCAGCGGTGTCGGCAAGGTCGGACACGCGCTGGCTCGGTATCTCACCGAAGCGGGGGCGCGACTGACCGTTGCCGATGTCCGCGCCGAGCTCGCCACGTCAGTCGCGGCCGAGGTCGACGCCGAAGTGGCCGAAGCGTCCGACGTCCACCGCGTCGTCTGCGACATCTACAGCCCGTGCGCGCTCGGCGCGGTCTTGAACCAGACGACGATTCCCGAGTTGCGATGCGCGGCGATCTGCGGCTGCGCCAACAATCAACTCGCGACACTGGAGGACGGCGCACGTCTCGCGGCACGCGACGTCCTTTATGCGCCGGACTACGTCGTCAACGCAGGCGGTGTCATCAACATCGCGCACGAGCTCGGCGACGGCGGGTACGACCACGCCCGCGCCTGGGATCGGATCGCCGGCATACGCGACAACCTCACCGTCGTGTTCGCGCTGGCAGACGAGCACGGTGTGACACCGGCCGAAGCCGCCGACCGCTACGCCGAGGCACGACTCGCAGCGGCGCGCACGTGACCATTGTGCATTGACACGCTCAGGGGCTGAGTCAATGCACGATGGTGGCGAGAGCTGCGACCATCAGCCTTCGTAGGGGAACCCGAGGTCGGGTGCGGTCACGAGCGCGGTGAACTCGAGGCCGTCCTCCTTGCACATCACGGCTGCAGTGCCACCACGGTCCACGACGGGAATGGCGATGACCGGCTCCGCGCCCGCCGCCCGCACGGCGGCCGCCGCCTCGACAAATGCGACGCCCCGTGTGATGGCGTCGTCGGTCAACGCGACACGATCGCCGGCGTACAGGGCACCCGCTATGCGTCCGCCGGCGCCGTGATCCTTCTCTTCCTTCCGGACGCTGAAGCTGCGGAGCATCCGGCCTCGCGTGGCGGCGATGGCGGCCACGGAAAAGGCGATCGCGTCCGCCCCCATCGTGAGACCGCCCACCGCGTCGATGTCGGCCGGCAACACGTCGAGGAATGCGTCGGCTACGAGCAACATGCCGTCGGGTGAGCAGGTGGTCTGCTTCGCATCAATGAACCAGTCGCTCTTCTTCCCCGAACGAAGAACGAAGTCACCGCGCTTCACACTGTTCGCCAGCAGATGATCGACGAGTCGCCGGTTCGGCATTCCCGCTCCTACGTGCCGGCGGCCGTCACGAGTCGCACGAGACCCGCGCCCTGCTCCACCACACCGATCTGGCGCGCTGCGTGCCCGTGGCCACGGAGCACGTCGATGGCGCGATGCGCGTCGTCGGAGGGAACCACGACGACCATACCGATGCCGAGGTTGAACACCTTCGCCATCTCCTCGTCGTCGATGTCGCCCAGGTTCTTGATCTCGTCGAAGATTCGGGGCGGTTCCCACGAGGACCGATCGACCACTGCGTCGGCGTCGCCCGGAAGCGTGCGCGCCAGGTTCGCGGGAATGCCACCTCCCGTGATGTGGGCGACAGCGTGCACGTCGACCACGCGCTCCAGCGCGAGCACGGCTGGCGTGTAGATGACGGACGGAAGCAGCAGTTCCTCCGCAAGATCGTGGTGCGCACCCTCGAACGCTGGTCCGTCGAGCGGGCGCGCGGCGCGGTCGAGCAAGACGCGCCGCGCCAGCGAGTAGCCGTTTGCCCGCAGTCCTGGCGAGGGCAGGCCGATGAGGGCATCGCCCGCTTGCACCCGCTGTCCCGTGATGAGGCGGTCGCGCTCTGCCACACCGACGGCGAAGCCGACGAGGTCGAACTCCCCCGGTTCCATCGCACCGGGATGCTCGGCCATCTCGCCGCCGATGAGCGCGCAGCCCGCCTCTTGACATCCCTGGACCACGCCCCGGACGAGCTGCTTGATGTGCCCCGCGTCGAGCTTGCCGACCGCGATGTAGTCGAGGAAGAACAGCGGCTCGGCGCCTTGGCACACGAGGTCGTCGACGCACATCGCGACGAGATCGATCCCGATGGTGTCGAACCGCCCGACCGCCTGTGCGACGAGCGCCTTCGTGCCGACGCCATCGGTCGAAGACACGAGCACCGGGTTCGTGAACCGATGCTGCGGGAACGCGAACAACCCGCCGAAGCCGCCGATGTCCCCGATGACCTCGGGACGGTAGGTCGACCGGACCATCGCCTTGATGGCTTCGACCGCCTCTTCACCGGCAGCGATGTCGACGCCGGCCGCTTTGTAGGTCTCCGGCACGGTCAACCGGTCGGTAGTTGCGGCTCGTGCGTGATGCGCTCGAGCTCGCCCGGCGGCATGGTGTTGCGCTCGAGCACGTCCTTGCGCAGCGTCACGGGGACCTCGACCGGATAGTCGCCGGTGAAGCACGCATTGCAGAAGCCGGCGCCGACCGCGCCAGTCGCCTCCTGCAACCGGTCGAGGGTCAGGTAGGCGAGGCTGTCGGCACCGAAATAGTCGCGGATCTCGTCGACGGTCAGCTGGGCAGCCAGCAGCTCACCACGATTGCCGGTGTCGATCCCGTAGAAACAAGGCCACTTCACGGGCGGTGACGTGATGCGCAGGTGGACCTCGGCCGCTCCCGCCTCGCGCAACATCTTCACGAGTTGGCGCTGCGTCGTTCCCCGCACGATCGAGTCGTCGATGACGATGAGACGCTTGCCGGCAACGTTCTCGCGGAGCGGATTGAGCTTCATGCGCACCGCGGACTCACGCATGGCCTGGCTCGGTGCGATGAAGCTGCGACCGATGTAGCGGTTCTTGACGAGACCCTGGCCATATGGGATGCCGCTCACGCGGGAAACCCTCGGCGGCCGGCACACCGGATTCGGGGACGCCCATGACCATGTCCGCTTCCACCGGGGCCTGCAGCGCGAGCTGTTCGCCCATTCGCACCCGTGCCTGGTGGACGTTGCGTCCGTACAGGACGCTGTCCGGTCGGGCGAAGTACACGAACTCGAACAGGCACAGGGCCGGGGCGAGATCCGACTCGGGGAACGGGCGCAGCGAACGGCAGCCGGTGGCGTCGATGACCACCATCTCACCTGGATCCAATTCGCGGACGAAGTGAGCGCCGACGATGTCGAGCGCGGGAGTCTCGGACGCGAGGACCCAACCGTTCTCCAACTTGCCGAGACACAGCGGCCGGAACCCGTGGGGGTCACGTACGCCGATGACGTGGCCTTCGTCGGCGAGCACAAACGAGAAGGCGCCCCGCAGGAGCGGCAGCACCTCGAGCAGGGCCCGCTCGAGCGCACGATCGTCGCTCTGCTGATCGCGACGCGTCATGATCGATCTCGCGAGCAGCTCCGCGACGATGTCGCTGTCGCTCGTCGCGGTGCCCGGCAACATTCCCGCTTCGTCGACGAGCGCTTGGGTGTTCACGAGATTGCCGTTGTGTCCGAGCACGAACTGGTTCGTGTCGGCCGCGGTGTCACCGACACTTCGATACACGGGCTGCGCGTTGCGCCACTCACTCGCGCCCGTGGTCGAGTAGCGAGTGTGCCCGATCGCGAGGTGTCCGACGAGGGGTGCGAGCGTGCGGTCGTCGAAGACGGTCGCGACGAGGCCCTGCTCCTTAACGACCATGATCTCGGAGCCGTCGCTGACCGCCATGCCAGCGGCCTCCTGGCCCCGGTGCTGCAAGGCGAACATGCCGAGGTAGGTCAGCTGCGCGACCGGCTGTCCCGGTGCGTACACGCCGAAGACACCGCAGGCCTCCTCGAGCGCGTCGTCGCTCTTGCCTCCGAATGATCGCTCGACGGGCGCGCGCCTCGCTCGCCGCTCGGAAGAGGTCACTACCTCATGATACGGACGGACGGCGCCCGTGAGTGTCTTCTGCGGCCGCGGGCGGAAGCGGCCGTTAGCCTGCGGACGTGCCCAGCACGTCGACGTCGCGCATCCCCGGACCCGAATGGCTGCAGGAGCTCTACGACCGGCCGCTGGTGCAGAAGCTCTGGAAGTACTCGATGACGTCGGTCGTCGGCGTGGTGATGGGTCAGACGCTCATCTTCCTGTTCGCCTCCGTCCTCGGCTGGTCGTGGGGATGGGCCAACGTCACGGCCGTCGCAATCAGCACGGTGCCCACGTACTACCTGAGCCGCGCGTGGGTCTGGCAGAAGCGGGGGAAGAGCAGCATCTACGCCGAGATCATCCCGTTCTGGACGATGACGTTCCTCGGGCTCCTGCTGTCGACTCTGTTCGTGGTGTTGCTCGAGGATCGTTATCCCGACAGCCCGATCCTCGCGAACGTCGGCAACGTGCTCGGGTTCGGCGTGCTGTGGCTCGCCAAGTTCTTCGTCCTCGATCGCATCCTCTTCAAGGTGACGCACGAGCACCCGGAGGGTCCGACACCGTTCTTGTAGGGTCCGGCGGATGAGACGGCTCGACGGCAAGGTGGCCCTGATCACCGGAGGGGCACGGGGACAAGGAGCGCAGGAAGCAGACCTCTTCGCCAGCGAGGGAGCCGCGGTCGTGATCACCGACGTGCTCGACGACGAAGGCAAGCAGACCGCAGCGTCGATCGGTGACCGTTCGACGTACCACCATCACGACGTCACCCGTGAAGCGGAGTGGGCGAGCGTCGTCGACGCCGTCCTCTCGGAACACGGCCAGCTCGACGTTCTGGTGAACAACGCCGGGATCGTCGCGATCTCGCCCCTGCTCATGACGACGGAGGAGGACTACCGGCGGGTCATCGACGTAAACCAGATCGGCGTGTTCCTCGGCATGAAGGCCGTCGTGCCACACATGGTGGAGCGTCAGACCGGATCGATCATCAACATCTCGTCGGTCGCCGGCTTGATGGGAAGTCCGGGGATGATCGCGTACGGCGCCAGCAAATGGGCGGTGCGAGGGATGACGAAGGCGGTGGCGCTCGAGGTCGCGCCGTTCGGTGTGCGGGTCAACTCCATCCATCCCGGCATCATCGAGACGCCGATGCTCGAAGAGTTCGAGCGGTGGGGGATCATGGCTGCCGTCATGCAGCGTGTACCGGTCGGGCGCAAAGCCGAAGCCGTCGAGGTGGCGCGACTTGCGCTCTATCTCGCGTCGGACGAGAGCGCGTACAGCACCGGATCGGAGTTCGTCGTCGACGGCGGGATGACGGCTTCGTAGCTCAGCTCTGCGCGGTACCCGCACCGAGTGCGCTCGGGGATGCGGTCGCGCCACGCCGCGATCGCAGCGTCGAGCTCGATGTCGAACTGCCCCTCGATCTCCAGCCGATCGCCTCCCGCCTCCCCGAGCAGGACGGCGTCGACGCCGGCCTCGACGTGGCGGCGATGCACCTCGCGGCAAGTTCGCGGCCGCCGCCGACACCACGACGCGTGATGGTGACTCGACGAACACGTCCGCAGCGTCGACGCGGAATCCGACCTGCGAGCGAACGGCCATCTCTGCGAGCGTCAGTGCGAGCCCGCCTTCGGACACGTCGTGCACACCTTCGACAACTCGATCGTTCACGAGGGAAGCAACGACCTCGCACACCTTGCGGTGGGTGTCGAAGTCGAGCGCCGTCCCCGCAGCCGGGCCGAGCACAACGACGCGATCGCCGTCGGCAAGTCCGACGGAAGGCGGCGGCGAGTCACCGAGCCGGTCGATGATCCCGAGCATCCCGATCACCGGCGTCGGATCGATGTCGCGCCCACGTGACTCGTTGTAGAGGCTGACGTTCCCGCCGACCACCGGGATCTTGAGCGCACGGCACGCGTCCCCCATGCCGTCGATGGCTTCTGACAGCTGCCACATCACTTCCGGATGCTCAGGGTTGCCGAAGTTGAGGCAGTTGACGACGGCCAGCGGGCGCGCACCGACACACGCCAGGTTGAGCATGGACTCGGCTACCACCCAAGCCGTGCCGACACGAGGGTCGACCGTGCACCACCGGTGATTCCCGTCGGTGGTCAACGCCAGCGCCCGGCCGGTGTCGACGCCGGTCGTCGGATGCTTCAACCGCAGGACCGTCGCGTCGCCACCCGGCCCGACCACTGTGTTCAAGAACAACTGGTGGTCGTACTGCGACCACACCCATACCGTGTCCGCCAGCATCCCGAGGAGTCGCTCCCCCTGCGAATGTTGGATGGAAACGGGCGCTATAGCGCCCGTTTCTCCCCGGAGTTCGGCGACATGCTCCGGCGCGCGGCGGGGGCGGTCGTAGAGCGGGGCGTCGTCTTCCAATGACTTGGCGGGAACGTCGGCGAGGACGTCGCCGTCGTAGTCGCTCAAGATGCGCAGCCGGCCGGATCCGGTCACGGTCCCGACGACCGCAGCGCGCACCTCCCAGCGATCACAGATCTCAAGGACCTCGTCGAGATCCTCGGGCCGGACGATGGCGAGCATCCGCTCCTGCGACTCGCTCGTCATCACCTCGAACGGCTGCATGCCCGGCTCCCGTCGCGGCACCTCCGAGAGGTAGACGTCCATACCCGCGCCGCCCTTGGCCGCGGTCTCGCTCGTGGCACACGTGAGCCCGGCCCCGCCGAGGTCCTGCACGCCCACCGCCAGCCCGGCGTCGAGCAACGCCAGGCACGCCTCGATGAGGCGCTTCTCCTCGAAGGGATCGCCGACCTGCACGCTCGGTCGTTTCGCAGCGTCGGCTTCGTCGTTGCCGAACCCCGCGGACGCGAGCACGCTCACGCCACCGATCCCATCGCGGCCGGTCGACGATCCGAGCAGCACCGCAAGGTTTCCCACGCCCGTCGCCCGTCCGAGCACCAAACGGTCGACCGGGAGCACGCCAATGGACAGGACGTTCACGAGGGGGTTCCCCGTGTAGGTCTCGTCGAACACCACTTCCCCACCGACCGTGGGGACGCCGACCGAGTTGCCGTAGCCGGAGATGCCGGACACGACGCCTTCCGCCACCCAGCGGCTCCGCGCGTCGTCGATCGGGCCGAACCGGAGCGGATCCATCACGGCGATCGGGCGGGCGCCCATCGAGAAGATGTCTCGAAGGATCCCTCCGACGCCCGTCGCCGCTCCTTGATAGGGCTCTACGGCGGACGGATGGTTGTGGCTCTCGATGCGGATCGCTACCGCGATTTCCTCGCCGACATCGACGACACCAGCGCCTTCGCCCGGCCCGACGAGGACCCACGGCGCCTCTGTCGGCAGACGGCGGAGGTGGAGACGTGACGACTTGTACGAGCAGTGCTCAGACCACATCACCGCGTACATCGCGAGCTCGAGATGGTTCGGCGGTCGTCCCAGGATCTGCTCGATGCGATCGCGCTCGTCGTCGGTCAGTCCGAGCGCGCGATGAATGTGGTCTTGTCGGTCCGTGACGCCCACGCCGTCACGCTACAAGCGGGTCAACGCTTCTCCGGCGAGCACCTCACCGATCGCGAGCGAGGCCGTGGCCGCAGGCGACGGCGCGTTCAGCACCCAGAGGACTCGGCGATCGCCTTCGATCACGAAGTCGTCAACGAGTGAGCCGTCGCGGCGCACCGCTTGCGCGCGAACGCCCGACGGGCGGTTCGACCAGTCGATGTCCTCGTGCTTCAACTCAGGGACGTACCGGTTGAGCTCGCGCAGCGTGGCACGGTGCCAGTGGGACAAGCGGAACTCACGAGCCGCGACGCGTGCCTCGCGCATACCGAGCCGCCACAGCCCGCGAAACCGCAGCGCGTCACGGACGACCGAACGCTCAGTGAGCGAGAGCACCGCGTTGGGACCAGACCAGACACTGCGGTCGACGCGACGTGTGAAGTGCACGCCGAGGAACGGCAGCTCGGGATCGGGGACGGGGTAGATGTTGCCGCGCACCAAGTGGGCCCCGGATGGCCGCAGCGCGAGCCACGTCCCACGGAACGGCACGATCTGCACGTCGGTCACAAGGCCGGCATGCTTGGCGAGCTGCGACGACCACAGCCCGGCACACACGACGACCGCGCGCGCCTCGATCTCCCCGCTCGTCGTCGTCACCCGGACGCGTCCATTGTTGTTCTCGACCAGGTCCACGAGACCGGTTCCGGTCCGGACGTCGAGTTCGCCGGCCAAGGCATCACACACGAGGCCAAAGTCGATGACCCCAGTCGTCGGCGAATGAAGCGCCCTGACTCCGGCCACGTGTGGCTCGATCTCGCGCAACTCGTCTCGGTCGAGGGTGCGCAACTCGGGTACGCCGTTCGCCTGGGCGCGTTCGGTCAGCGCCGCGAGCGCCGGCAGTTCGCGCTCGTCGACCGCGACCACCAGCTTGCCGTTGCGCACGACGGGAATGCCGTGCGCCTCTGCAAATGCTTCAACCGCAGCCTTGCCTCGCCGGCACAGCTCCGCCTTCCTCGAACCCGGTGCGTAGTAGAGCCCGGCATGGAGCACGCCCGAGTTGTGCGAGCTCTGGTGCCGCCCCACCGCTGCCTCTTTCTCGAGCACGGTGATGCGGACATCGGGTCGGCTCTCGGCCAGCCGATGTGCCGTCGCCAGCCCGACGATGCCGCCACCGACGACGAGCACGTCGACCACGTCTCCGGTCATGACAGAAGGGGCCATGCCGTGTCCTTCTCCGAGATGGAGGACACAGGCAATGGCCAGGAGATGCCCAAGGCCGGCTCGTCGTGGCGGACGCCGCGGTCGGCACCGGGCGTGTAGCGCTGACCCATCTGGTACGACACCTCGGTGTCGTCTTCGAGGGTCTGGAGGCCGTGGGCAAGCAGACCTTTCGCGATGTAGAGAGCACGGCGGTTGGCCGCGGTGAGTTCGACGGCGACGTGCTGCCGGTAGGTGGGCGAGTCCGGACGGAGATCCACGACCACGTCGAGGATCGCGCCCCGCGTGCAGCGCACCAGCTTCGTCTCCGACGCCGGCGGAGCCTGATAGTGCATGCCGCGCACGGTTCCGGCGCGCGCGTTGTAGGAGATGTTGCACTGCACGACCGCGGGGTCGAGACCGTGCGCGACGAACTCATCCACGCAGAAGCTGCGAGCGAAGAAGCCGCGGTCGTCCTCGTAACGCTCGGGATCGACGACGACGACGCCGTCGATCGCCGTCTTCGTGAACCTCACGACACCGGCTCGAGCAGGTCGTGCTCGACCAGGGTCGCAGCCGCTCTACGCACGAACGAGAACTCGAGCCCGGAGCGCTCTGCAATGTCGAGGAGGGAATGCTCACCATCGGATTGGTTCAAGACCCACAGCAGCGCGAGCTCACTCGTCTTGGCGTCCGCTTCGCCGCCGATGCTGCGGTACAAGCCGCGCCTGCCCAGCATCGGCTCGCCGTACGGGTTCAGGTTGCGATACCGGCGGTCGTGTTCGAGCACGTCGACGATGCGCAAGCACGCCTCGAGCGAGCCCGCCAGCGCATCCGGCTGCACGAAGTCGACGTCGTCCGCCGACGTGTGGTACTCGGGGAACTGCCCGTGATGCGAGCGCATCAGGCAACCAACACCGAGGTCGAAGCCGGGCGAGCAGTACTGCCGCTCGTCGTACCCGTACGGATGGAAGTCGACGACGGTGTTGCCCGGGCCAAGATGGTCGAGCACGTAGGCCGCCGCCCGGTCGATCGGCGCGTCGCTGCGCCGGCTCCGCTTGTACGTGAACCGTCCCGGATCGCCGACACATGTGAGCACGAGCCCGTGGTCGATCCGCGCGGTCGCCTCCGGGTTCCGCGCCAGCCATGTGATCGCGCCGATGGTCCCGGGCGCGAAGACGAACCGGTATGTGTACCGAAGGTCGACGTCTCCCAACTGGCGCGCGAGGTGCACACCGAGCGCGATGCCCGCGAGGTTGTCGTTGCACAGCGACGGATGACAGACATGGCTCGAGATCAGAACCTCTCGGCCAGACGATCCTGGTATCACGCACTCGCCGTATGTCAGGTGACCATCGCTCAGGTCGGAGTCGATGCACACCTCGTACTCGTCGTCGACAAGCGCCCGGCGTTGGTTCTCGCTGAGGCAGAAGCCCCACGTCTCGTTGTAATAGGACGTTCGGTACGGCACCCAGTGCGGATGGTCAGGCAGCGAGTGCAAGTGCGGTTCGAGCTCGGCGCGACCCATGGTTGCGCGTACCGGCACGCTGTAGCTGACCACATGGAGATTGCATTCCCGGAAGTCGACGACCCGGTTGCCGGCGCGGTCCTTGATCCACGCATCGCGGATGTTCCACTCACGCGGCACCGTCCAGTCGAGGACGTCGGTACCAGAGGGAACCTCGCTCACGTCGAGGGGAATCTCGCGTCCGACGATGGCCAGCGTCTCGCGTACGCCGTCACCCGTGATGCTCCGGCACATCGGGTACATCTCCCGAACGAGGTCGTGCATCAACCGCCCCACCGCTTGGCGATCAGTCAGCTCCCAGGGATTGTCAACCCGACCGTTCAAGCGCTCCAAACCTTCCACGGTAGCGAAGCGGATTCCCCCACGAGAACCGGTCCGCAATCGCTCATTGCCCGAAAGAGGCGGCATGGAATGGCCGAAATACACCAAGTACGCTCGGAACGATGGCTGCAAGGAAGAGTCAACGACCCATGTCGGCCGAGCACAAAGCCGCGTTGGCCGAGGGCCGCACGCAAGGGCGCGCGGTGCGCGCGTATCTCGAAGCGCTCGACGCCAACCGGCCGAAGCGAGGTCGCAAGCGGACGCCTGACTCGATCAAGAAGCGCCTGCAGACCATCGACACAGAGCTTCCCTCGGCCGACAAGCTGCACGCCCTGCACCTGCGACAGGAGCGTCGCGACCTGCAAGACGAGCTCGCGGGAATGGACACGAGCGTCGACCTTGCAGGGGTGGAGAAGGATTTCATCGCGGCAGCGAAGGCATACGGCGACCGAAAAGGGATCTCGTACGCCACGTGGAGAGAGGCAGGCGTCTCGCCGGCCGTGCTGAAGCAGGCTGGAATCAGCCGCGCGAGTTGACCGACGTCCCCGCCGAGGACAGGAGCGAGCGCAACAGCACGAGGCCATCGTCCGAACCCAGCAACGGGCTGCTGGCGCGCTCGGGATGGGGCATCAACCCGACCACGTTGCGACCGTCGTTGCAGATTCCAGCGATGTCGTCGAGGGCGCCATTTGGGTTGTCGACGTAGCGCAACACGACCCGGTCATCTGCCTGCAGCTCAGCCAGCGTCCTGGCTGAACACGTGTAGTTCCCCTCGAAATGATTGATCGGTATTCGCAGGATCGCGCCGACCTCGGCATTCGAGGTGAGGACCGAAGCGTCGGTCTCGACACGAAGATCGACCGAAGTGCACAAGAACTTCAAACCTCGGTTTTTCTGCAGCGCGCCCGGCAGCAGGCCCGCCTCCGTCAAGACTTGGAACCCGTTGCAGATGCCCACGACCGGTCCTCCGTCACCGGCGAATTTCTCGACCGCGGACATGATCGGCGAGAACCGAGCGATGGCGCCAGGCCGCAAGTAATCGCCGTGTGCGAACCCTCCGGGAACGACGACGGCGTCGACATCGCCGACCGACCGGTCGCCATGCCAAAGGATCCTCGCGTCACCGCCGGCAACGCGAATGCCCTCCATCACGTCGAGTTCGCAGTTCGAACCCGGAAAGAGGACAACGCCTACCGCGCGGCTCACGAGACCAGCTCCTCGACGCGGACTTCCGTGTCCTCGATCACGGGGTTGGCAAGGAAGCGCGCGCAGAGCTCGTCGATCTCGCGCCGCGCACCTGCCTCGTCCTCGGCATCGATCGTGAACCGGATGCTCTTGCCGACACGGACGCCGCTGACGCCGTCGAAGCCGAGATGCGGCAGTGATCGCTCGATCGTCGCGCCCTGCGGGTCGGCGACGCCCTCGCGCAGCTGCACCTCGACGACGACCGCAAACTTCACCCGCCCACTCTACGGGTCGTCGCCTCAGGAGCCCGGCCAATCACTGAGCGAGTTGCCGGTGATGCGTTCATACGCCTCGCGATAGCGGGTCGCCGACGCGCTCGACGACCTCAGCGGGTAGCGGAGGCGGCGGCGGCTTCTTGTCCCAGTCGAGGTTGTCGAGGTAGTCGCGCACCGGTTGCTTGTCGAAGCTCGGCGGCGTGATGCCCGGCTTCCACTCGTCCGCCGGCCAGAACCGCGACGAGTCAGGGGTCAGCACCTCGTCGCACACGACCAATGCGCCGTCGACGAAGCCGAGCTCGAACTTCGTGTCGGCGATGATGATGCCGCGCTCGGCGGCCCATGCCGACCCGCGCCGGTACAGCTCGAGGCTGATGTGTCGCGCCAGCTCCGCTGTGTCTTGTCCGACGAGCTCGACGGCACGTTCGAAGCTGATGTTCTCGTCGTGATCGCCGATCTCTGCCTTCGTAGAAGGCGTGAAGACGGGTTCGGGGAGCTGGTCCGACTCCTGCAGCCCGTCGGGCAGGCGCGTGCCGTGCATCGTGCCGGCGGAGCGGTACTCCTTCCATGCCGATCCCGACAGGTAGCCGCGCACGATGCACTCGACCGGGAGCATCTCGGCCCGGTGGCACAACATCACCCTGCCTGCCCAGTCGTCCCGTCGCGCCTCCTCGGGGACGTCGCGCAGCGAGGTCGAGATCAGATGGCTTCCAGCCACGTCTTTCAGGTGCTCGAGCCAGAACGCCGTCATCGCGGTCAAGACCCGACCCTTGCTCGGGACGGGCTCCGCCATCACGACGTCGAACGCGGAGATGCGATCGGAAGTGACCATCAGGAGCCGGCCCTCGCCGGCGTCGTAGATGTCGCGCACCTTGCCGGAGTACAGATGATCGAGCGCCATGAGGCGACCGTATCCGAGGTCGCCCTGCCAACCCCGGAACTTGCCCCCCATCGCGCACATTGTCGAGTCACCCACCGATTTCGGTGGCCGACTCGACACAGACAGCAGACCAGCGTCGTCTGTGTCGGCCGGGCCACCGATCTCGTGGCTGGCTCGACACAGAGCGCCGACACCAGGTCTGTGTCAACTGACCCACGTGTTTCGGTGGCTGAAACGACAATGTGCGGCCACGGCCGGGAGCCAAGGCCGCTACAGCTGCTCGACGTTCGGTCCGCTCAGCCGGTGACGGCAGTCGAGCACGAACGACGCTCCCGCGACCACGCTCAAGTCGAAGACGTCGTGATCGGCGAGGAGCACGACCGCATCGGCGCGGGCGAGCTCGTCCGCATGGAAGTCGACCCTCTCGACATCGGACGGCAGCTGCGTCTCGTCCACGTGCGGATCGGCGATGCACACGTTCGCCCCGAGACCGACGAGTTGACGTGCGATCGACGCCGCGGGTGTCTCGCGCGCGTCGCCCGTGTTCTTCTTGTACGCGAAGCCGAGCAGGAGCACCCGACGGCCGAGAAGCGCCATCCCGCGCTGGTTGAGCGACACCACCAACCTGCGCACGACATAGTCAGGCATGTGGTCGTTCACGTCGTTGGCCAGCTCGACGAACCGGAACGACTGACCGAGACGGCGGCGCACTCGCCAAGAGAGATAGGACGGATCCACCGGGAGGCAATGACCGCCGACGCCCGGCCCGGGCGTGAACCGCAGGTACCCGAAGGGCTTCGTCGACGCCGCGTCGATCGCCTCCCAGATGTCGATGCCGAGGTCATGCGCGTACATGGCGAGCTCGTTGACGAGCGCGATGTTCACATGACGAAACGTGTTCTCCAGCAGCTTGGTGAGCTCGGCTTCCTTCGGCGACGAGACGGGAACGGTTTGCTCGACGAGCTGGTCGTAGAACCCGCGAACGGCGGCCAGTGACGCCTCGTCGATTCCGGACACGACCTTTGGCGTGTTGACGAACGTCCACGTCGGGTTTCCCGGGTCGATGCGCTCCGGGCTGTATCCGAGATGGAAGTCGCGGCCGGCGACGAGACCAGACCGGTCTTCCAGAATCGGAGCGACAAGCTCCTCGGTCGTTCCCGGATAGGTCGTCGATTCAAGGATCACAGTCGCGCCCCTGCGCAGGTGGTCGCCCACCTCCCTCGCAGCCGACTCGATGTGGCCGAGGTCGGGAGCGCCTTCGCGCAGCGGTGTGGGGACGGAGACGACGGCCACGTCGAACCCGTCGATGTCGTCGAGCGTCGCGACAGCGCGATATCGCCCGGTGGCCAAGGCGCTCTCCACGATCTCGGCGGAGACGTCCTCCACGTAGGAGTCGCCGGCGTTCAGCCGCTTCACGCGGGACCTGTCGGCATCGAACCCGATCACGTCGAACCCGGCTTCCACCGCTCGTATAGCGACGGGGAGGCCGACATAGCCCTGACCCACAACCAGACACACCGCCGCCCCCATGCGCGGAGAAGATACCCGGCTAGACGATCGGCTCGGGCACGTAGCTCGCCGCGCCGGGGAGGCGAGCGGTCACCTCGGCCGCGCGTTCGACGAACCTGCGGACCTGAGACGTCGCTGCACCCGTGAACGAGAGCGGATCGGCGATCACCGCCGCGAGGTCATCCGGGCTCAGCCGCAGTCGCGTATCCCTGGCCAGCCGCTGCAACAGATCGTTGCCTTCGGTGCCGTGCTCGCGTTGTTCGAGGGCCACGGCGACTGCGTGCTCTCTGATGGCCTCGTGAGCGATCTCGCGGCCCACGCCGTTGCGGACCGCGGCCAGCAACACCTTGGTCGTGACGAGGAACGGCAGATACCGATCCAGCTCGTGTTCGATCGTCGCCGGGTATGCGCCGAGCTCGTCCAGCACCGTCAACAACGTCTGGAAGACGCCATCGGTCGCGAAGAACGCGTCGGGCAGGACGACACGCCGGACCACCGAGCAACTGACGTCGCCTTCGTTCCACTGGTCGCCCGCGAGCGAGCCAGCCATCGTCAGATGACCTCGGAGCACCGTCATCAATCCGTTTATGCGTTCGCACGAGCGCGTGTTCATCTTGTGCGGCATCGCCGACGACCCGACCTGACCCGGCGCGAAGCCTTCCGTCACGAGCTCGTGTCCCGCCATCAGCCTGATCGTGATCGCCAGAGACGAAGGCCCCGCTGCCGCTTGCACGAGCGCGGCGACGACGTCGAGGTCGAGCGATCGTGGGTACACCTGCCCGACCGAGTCGAGGACTCGCGTGAACCCGAGATGGCGCGCCACCGACTGCTCGAGCTGCGCGAGCTTGTCGAGGTCGCCGTCGAGCAGGTCGAGCTGGTCCTGTGCCGTCCCCATCGGTCCCTTGATGCCGCGCAAGGGGTAACGCTCCAGAAGCTCCTCGACGCGCTCGAGCGCGAGCAGCAGCTCCTCGCCGGCGGACGCAAACCGCTTGCCGAGCGTGGTTGCCTGCGCGGCGACGTTGTGTGAACGGCCGACGATGACGCGCTCGGCGTATTCCGCTGCGCGCCGGCCGAGCTGCGCGATCGCCGCCACCATTCGGTCTCGGATCAACTCCAACGAGGCGCGGACCTGGAGTTGCTCGACGTTCTCGGTCAGATCGCGAGACGTCATCCCTTTGTGGATCTGCTCGTGGCCGGCCAGCGCGCTGAACTCCTCGATCCGGGCCTTCACGTCGTGGCGGGTCACCCGCTCGCGGGCGTCCATCGACGCCAGGTCGACCTTGTCGACCACGGCCTCGTAGGCCTCGATCGCGCCGCTCGGCACGTCCACGCCGAGCTCCTTCTGCGCTCGGAGCACGGCCAGCCAGAGCCGGCGCTCCAGCACGATCTTCTGTTCCGGCGACCAGAGCTGGGCCAGCGGTGCAGACGCGTAGCGCCCAGCTAGGACATTCGGGACGAACTCGGTCATAATCCTCGACTGCTCATTCGGCTTCAAGTATCTCGCGGCCGGCGCGCACTTCATGTCGAGTGTCGGGAAAGCCACGGCGGTGGAATCGAGCCAGATGCAAACCCAATGCGCCAAGCACGTGTTCGAGGGGGCGGAGGCCGGGTGCGCGACGTGCGGCGGCCAGTTCTGCGATGAGTGCCTCGTCTACGCCTTCGGACCGAAGAAGCCGCCGCTGTGCATTCAGTGCGCGGTAGCGGCCGCCGGCATCCGAGCATCAGCCGGCACGAATCGGGGGACGTCGGCCCTCCGGCGCTTTCGCTTTCCACGGGCCAGGAAGCCGGCACTCGAGACGCCGTCGCCGCTGTGGCCCGAAGTGCGCCTGTCGACGAACGCCTAGCCCGGCGAGCGAAGCGGTAGCGCCGAGCAAACCCACAGGGGGCGAGCTCGTATCGATACTCGGAGCGCCGGCGGCCGCACTTGAAGAATGCGACGAACTGCCGATGTGAGCTCGTTCGGCTTCAAGTTGACCAAACCACCCGATCGGGGTGATGTGACGGGCCACTTCGACGTCCAAGATGCTCGGCACGGACCGCGAAGCGAACCCGGGGGGATCACTGTCAGCGTCTCCGGACCGCTCAAAAGGATTGGGCGCGGGCTCGTGAGTGATCAGTCGTCGCCCCACCCTGAGTATCCGCCGCCCGGAGCCGAGTCCACGCTGCCAGGCCAGTACCCAGTCGCCGCCCATCCGCCAGCGACTGCTGGTTCGCGGCCTGAGGTGAACGGGAGTCCGAGGCGTACGTTTCGACGGATCGCAGCATGGCCGCGATCTGCGCAGATCACGGTCGCCCTCCTGGCTGGCCTCGTGGTGTTGCTTCCGTTCGGTTCGTGCTCGTCGGACGACAAGGCGGAACCGGCAACGACGACGACTGCGCAGCCCACTACAGCACCGGTCACGACCGTCACGCCGCCACCCGCGACCGGAGGTGACGGAAGCACGGTCGACGCGCTCACCGTTGCACCGCCCGATCGCGACGTCGGCTACGACCGCGATCTCTTCGTGCATTGGATCGACGCCAACCGCGACAGCTGCGACACCCGCTGCGAGGTGCTCAAGCGGCAACGCCGCATGGACCTCGCGGGACTACCCGGCGGTGGATGGCTCTCTGCGTATGACGGCTACACGACTCCGGACTCCAGCGAACTCGACGTCGATCACGTCGTGCCCCTTCACGAGGCTTGGTTATCGGGCGCGGCGGCATGGGACGCGCCGACACGTACGGCCTTCGCGAACGACCTTGCCTCACCCGAACTACTCGCAGTTACGGCCGCAACGAACCGGTCGAAAGGCGATAAGGACCCCGCCAACTGGCAGCCGCCGTCACGAGAAGAATGGTGCGCATACGCCTCAGCCTGGGTGACCATCAAAGTTCGATGGCATCTCACTGCGGACGAACGCGAAGTGAGCGCGCTGCGAAACATGCTGCAGGGTTGCCCGACCTCCGGTTAGGTCACTTCCGTGGTCTAGGCCAACGGGACACATCGGAGTTTGCGGGTGTCAGGCGCGGCCTTCGGCGCGGAGGTCGTCGAGTTGAGCGGCGAGCTTTGCGTCGGTGATCGCGAGCATCTGGACGACGAGCAGCGCGGCGTTCCGGGCGCCATCGACCGCGACGGTCGCGACCGGCACTCCCGGCGGCATCTGCACTGTCGAGTACAAGGCGTCGACGCCGTTCAGCGCACTTCGTGACAGAGGTACACCCACCACGGGCAACGTCGTGTGCGCGGCCGCGGCGCCCGCCAAGTGGGCCGCCATGCCGGCGCCGCAGATGATCGACGCGTAGCCGTTTGCACGAGCACTTGAAACGAACTCGGCAACGCCCGTCGGGTTGCGATGAGCCGAGAGCACGCGGACATCGGCCTCGATCCCGAACTTCTCGAGTGTGTCGACCGCGGGCTGCATCTTCTCGCGATCGTTGGGTGAACCCATCAAGACCGCCACCTTCACTGCGACTGCTCCTCCTTCGCCGCAGCAGCGGCAATGTCGTTGCGATAGCGCATGCCCGGAAACGAGATGCGCCGCAAAGCTTCATACGCGCGCAGGCGCGCGGCAGCGATGTTGGGACCGAAACCGACAACGTCGAGGACCCTGCCACCCGCGGTCACGAGTCTGCCGTCTCCCTCCCGGGCGACGCCGGCGCAGAACACTTCGATGCCGTCCTCCGCGGCGACCTCTTCGATGCCGTCGATGAGCACACCGGTGCGCGGCGCCTCCGGATAGCCGGGCGACGCCGCGACCACGCACACCGCCGCATCGTCCACGAAGGCCGGTGTGTCGGCCACGAGCTGCCCGTCGGCCGCCGATGCGAGTAGCTCGCACAAGTCCGACGTCAGTCGTGGCAACACGACCTGCGCTTCCGGGTCGCCGAAGCGCACGTTGTACTCGAGCAGCTTGGGGCCGTCCGTGGTCATCATGAGGCCCGCATACAACGTTCCCCGGTAGTCGACATCGTGCTTCTGAAGCGTGCGGACCGTCGGCTCGATGAACTCGTCCATGACCATGTCGACCAGGTCGTCGCCCGCCATGGGCACTGGTGAATAGGCGCCCATCCCACCCGTGTTCGGACCGTGATCACCGTCGTTGGCGCGCTTGAAGTCCTGCGCCGGCGCCAGTGGAACAGCACGAGTCCCGTCGCACACTGCGAGAACCGAGAGCTCCGGGCCGGAGAGCCCCTCTTCGATCACGACCACTCGCCCGGCGTCGCCGAATGACGCTCCGGCGAGCTTCGCCTTGACGTCGTCCTCGGCTTCGATGAGCGACTCGGTGACGAACACACCCTTGCCGGCAGCGAGCCCATCGGCCTTCACGACGTACGGCGGTGGGAGCGCTCGCAGGAAAGCGAGAGCACGTTCCGGATCGTCGAACGCGCCATGGCGCGCCGTGGGCACGCCCGCTTCTTCGACGAGACGCTTCATGTAGGCCTTGGACCCCTCGAGCCGCGCGCCGTCGGCGCCCGGTCCATAGACGCGCTTGCCCTGAGCTCGCAGCCGATCGGCCAGTCCCTCGACCAGTGGTGCCTCCGGACTGATCACGAAGAGATCGGCGTCGAGCTCCTCCGGCGGCGTGTCGACCGCGTGCGGCGTTCCCGCGTTGCCACCACTGACGACCAGGGCGTCAGCCGTGCGACCGAGGACGTACGCGAGCGCATGCGCGCGTCCGTCTCCACCCACGACCACGACTCTCACGAGCGGGGACGGTAGTCGGGTCAGCCTCCGACGTGGACGTACTGATCCCGCTTCGGCCCCACCCCGATCAGGTGGATCGGGACGCCGACCTTGTCCTGCAACAATTCCACATAACGGGTGGCCGAAGCGGGGAGGTGGTGGGCCTCGGTCGCTGCCGAAAGATCCGCGCGCCAACCCGGGAGCTCCTCGTAGATCGGCGTCACCTTGTGCAACACCGATTGGCTGTCGGGCCAGTGCTCGATGCGTTGACCGTCGACCTGGTACGCGACACAGACCTTCACGGTCTCCAGAGGATCGAGCACATCGAGCTTCGTCAGCGCCACTTCCGACAACGAGTTGACTTGCACCGCGTGACGCAGCATGACCGCGTCGAACCATCCCGCCCTGCGCCTGCGCCCGGTGTTCGTGCCGTACTCGTGACCGCGCTCGACCAGCACATCGCCGGTCTCGTCGTCGAGCTCGGTCGGGAATGGACCCGAGCCGACCCGCGTGACGTAGGCCTTCGCCACACCAACGACGCGATCGATGTGGCGAGGGCCGATACCTGCACCAGTGCACGCGCCACCCGCGACAGGGTTCGACGACGTCACGAACGGATACGTGCCGTGGTCAAGATCGAGGAACGTCGCCTGCGCCCCTTCGAGGAGCACGTGCTGATCGACCTCGAGCGCATCGTGCACGAAGCGGACGGTGTCGCAGACGTACGGCTCGAGTTGCGGCGCCATGTCGTCGAGGTAGTGGCGGACAATGGCGTCGCGTTCGATCGGCAACTGGTTGTAGACCTTCGCCAGGACGCTGTTCTTCTCCTTCAGGACGACGTCCAGCTTCTGTTGGAAAATCTTCCGATCGAACAGGTCCTGTACGCGCAGGCCGACCCGCGACGCCTTGTCCGCATAGGCGGGACCGATTCCCCGCTTCGTCGTGCCGAGCTTGTTCTTGCCCAGATACCGCTCGGTCACGCGGTCGAGCGCCTGGTGATACGGCAGGATGAGGTGGGCGTTGGTCGAGACCTTGAGGCGGCTGCAGTCCACGCCCCGCCGGGTCAGTCCGTCGATTTCGGCGAGGAGCACAGCCGGATCGACGACGACGCCGTTGCCGATCACCGGAGTGATGTGGTCGTAGAGCACGCCGCTCGGGACCAACTGGAGCGCGAAGCTCTCGCCGTCCGGGGTCACGAGCGTGTGACCGGCGTTGTGGCCACCCTGGTAGCGGACGACGACGTGCATCTCCTTCGCAAAGAGATCGGTGAACCGCCCCTTGCCTTCGTCGCCCCACTGCGTGCCGACGAGAACGGTCGCAGGCACGTGTGCTCCTTCTAGCTGCGAACAGGACCGAGGGAGCTTACTGGCCCACCCAAATTGCGGACGCCGTGGCCGTGTCTCGACACGAACTCGCTCCCCTGCGGGTCGCTCGTACGTGGTGTCGGCTCGTCGCTGGCGCTTCCCTCGCCGACCTTGTGGGACAACATGGCGTCATCCCGTGCGATCGCTGCCCGGTCGGAGCGCCGAGCGATTGGCGAGGGTCAAGCAGAGACCGGCGAGCATCATCAGGACGCCGGCCACGATCAGCAGCACGGGCGCGGCACCTCGTGTGATGGCTGTTGCATTGCGAACCCCCCAGGCCGTGCGTTCCCCCGCAAGGGTCAACGTACGGCGCCCGTTCGAAGTGACGCAAGTGTCGTGGTGCCTGACCTTCGCGCGGGTCAACCGGTCCAGACGACGAGCTCCTCGCCATCGACGTCGACGGTGACGTGGTCACCCTCGCTGATCGTGCCGTCGAGCAATCCTGTCGCCAACCGGTCGCCGATCTCACGCTGGATGACTCGCTTGAGAGGGCGCGCACCGAACATCGGGTCATAGCCCTCACGTGCGATCAGCACGATCGCGGGGGGTGTCACGTCGAGCGTGATCCGGCGAGCCGCGAGCCGATCCCGTAGCTGTCCGATCTGGATCTCGACGATGCGATCGAGATCCGACTCGGTCAACGCTCGGAAGCGGATGATGTCGTCGATCCGGTTGATGAACTCGGGCTTGAAGAACGCCTTCGGATCTCCCGGCAGATTCGACGTCATGATGAGAACGACGTTGGTGAAGTCGACCGTTCGTCCCTGGCCGTCGGTCAACCGTCCGTCGTCGAGCAGTTGCAGCAGCACGTTGAAGACTTCGGCGTGCGCCTTCTCGATCTCGTCGAGCAGCACCACCGCGTACGGCCGGCGCCGCACCGCTTCGGTGAGCTGTCCACCCTCGTCGTAGCCGACATAGCCCGGAGGTGCACCGATGAGCCGGGAGACCGTGTGCTTCTCCTGGTACTCGCTCATGTCGATGCGAACCATCGCCCGTTCGTCGTCGAACAGGAACTCGGCCAGCGCCCGCGCCAACTCCGTCTTCCCCACGCCGGTCGGACCCAGGAAGAGGAACGAGCCGATCGGTCGATGCGGGTCCGACAACCCGGCGCGGCTACGACGGATCGCGTTCGCAACCGCGTGCACTGGCTCGTCCTGTCCCACGACGCGCTCGTGCAGGACGTCTTCGAGGCGGAGCAGCTTGTGCATCTCCCCTTCCATGAGCCGGCTGACAGGGACACCCGTCCACTTGCTGACGACCTCGGCGACGTCTTCCTCGTCGACCTCTTCCTTGAGCATTTTCTGATCGGCCTGCAGCTCCGCCAGGCGCTTGGTGGCGTCCTCGACCTGCCGTTCGAGCTCCGGTATCACGCCGTAGCGGATCTCCGCGGCGCGCTCGAGGTCGGTCTCGCGCTCGAGCTCGCTGCGATGCTCCTCGAGCTGCTCCTTGACCGTTCGAATCGTGTCGATCGCTTCCTTCTCGGACTGCCAGTGAGCGACCATGCCCGCTTTCTGCTCCGTGAGGTTGGCGAGCTCGGAGTCGATCGATGCGAGCCGCTCTTGTGACGCCGCGTCGGTCTCCTTCGCGGCAGCGCGACGCGCTCGATCTCGAGCTGGCGGATGCGACGCTCGACGACATCGATCTCGAGCGGCATCGAATCGATCTCGATGCGGAGCTTGCTGGCCGCCTCGTCCACGAGATCGATCGCCTTGTCCGGGAGGAAGCGTCCGGTCAGGTAGCGGTCGGAGAGCACGGCTGCCGCGACGAGCGCGGCGTCCTGGATGCGCACGCCGTGATGTACCTCGTAGCGCTCCTTCAAGCCGCGCAGAATCGCGATGGTGTCCTCGACAGACGGCTGGCCGACGAAGACCGGTTGGAAGCGGCGCTCGAGCGCGGCGTCCTTCTCGATGTGCTTGCGGTACTCGTCGAGCGTGGTCGCACCGACGAGCCGCAACTCGCCACGGGCGAGCATCGGCTTGATCATGTTGCCCGCGTCCATTGCGCCTTCGGCCGCGCCGGCGCCGACGATCGTGTGCAGCTCGTCGATGAACGTGACGATCTCGCCCTCGGCGTCGGCGATCTCCTTCAACACCGCCTTCAATCGCTCCTCGAACTCCCCGCGATACTTGGCGCCCGCCACCATCGACGCGAGATCGAGCGCGACGAGGCGCCGGTTCTTCAGGTTCTCGGGCACGTCGCCCTCGACGATGCGGCGAGCAAGTCCCTCGACGATCGCGGTCTTGCCGACGCCCGGCTCGCCGATCAACACCGGGTTGTTCTTCGTACGACGAGACAGCACCTGGATCACGCGACGGATCTCGTCATCGCGGCCGATGACCGGATCGAGCTTGCCTCGGCGCGCCTCCTCCGTGAGGTCGCGGCCGTACTTCTCGAGCGCCTGATACTGCTCCTCCGGGTTCTGACTCGTCACTCGGTGGCTGCCGCGCACCTCACGCAGAGCCGCCAAGAGGTCTTCGCGGTTGACGCCGAGGCGGTCGGCGAGCGCCAGCAGCAGATGCTCGGTCGACAGGTATTCGTCGCCCATCTCCGCTCGCGCGCGATCACCCGCCTCGATGGTCTGCTGGGTCTCACGCGACAAGCGCACGTCGGTGCCGTAGGACTTCGGCAACTTCGACACGGCTTCGTCGGCCGCGTTACGCACGGAGAGGGGCTGGGTGCCGACGCGGTTGAGGATCGGCAGCACCACGCCTTCCTCTTGACGGAGCAGCGCGGCGAGCAGGTGATCGGGCGTGACCTCCGGATTGCTGTTCGCTCGCGCCGCCTCGGTGGCTTGTGTGAACGCTTCCTGGGTCTTGATCGTCCAGCGATTCGGGTCGAGGGCCATGAATGAGTCCTTACAGATCTGGTTGGAAACGACGGGAGTTCGGGGTCACCGATTGAAGAGTGCGACTGCTTGCTTCAGGGGGACGAGGTCGCGGCGGTAGTGCCGGTGCGCGCGGTCGAGCGCGGCCTGCGAAGCGGCTCGGGTTTCCTCGAGTACTCGGCGCAGCTCGTCGACTTGCGCTTCGAGGTCGAGCACGCGCTTGACGCCTGCGAGGTTCAGACCCGCGGTGGTGAGCTCTTGGATGCGGCGTGCTCGCTTGATGTCGTCGTCGCTGAAGCGGCGACTGCCGCCCATGGTGCGAGCCGGGTCGACGAGGCCCTTGCGCTCGTAGATGCGCAATGTCTGCGGATGCACGCCGGCGAGCTCCGCTGCGACGGAGATGACGTAGACCGCACGATCGCGTTGGCTTGCCATGCGCTACACCCCCAGATGGGCGCGCGGCGACTCAGTGGACGCCGCCGCCAATGCTTCGACTGCTCTGCGTTCGTCGGCGGACAACTTCGCCGGCACCGCCACTTCGACGGTCACCAGGAGATCGCCCGGACGCTTGGTGGTGGGAACGCCGCGGCCCTTCACTCGGAAGGTACGTCCGGAGCGCGTTCCCGGCGGGACCTTGATGGTGACGGGCGAGCCATCGAGGGTCGGGACCTTCACTTCGGCACCGAGTGCAGCCTCGGCAAACGTGATCGGCACCGTGACCGTCAGGTCGTTGTCGCGACGGCCGAACAGCGGATGCGGTTCGACCTTGGTGATGACATAGAGGTCGCCGTTCGGACCACCGTTGTGGCCGGGGCCACCGCGGCCCTTCAGCCGGATGCGCTGCCCGTCCTGCACGCCGGGTGGGATGCGAACCTTGACCTGCCGGGCGCGCAGCTCGGTACCGGAGCCGTGACATGTCGGGCAGGGGTCTTCGATGATCACGCCGGTCCCACCACATTGCGGGCACGTCTGGCTGAACGAGAAGAAGCCCTGGTTGTCATCGATGATCCCGCGGCCGCCGCACCGCGGGCACACCTGCGGCATCGTGCCGGGCTTTGCGCCGGTGCCGTGACACGTGTGGCACGCGACCTCGCTCGTGATGTTCACCGTGGTGGTGACGCCTTGCACCGCACCCTCGAACGACACCTGCAACTCGGTCTCGAGGTCGGTACCCCGTTGGGGACCAACGGTCGCGCCGGCGCGATTGCGTCCTCGTCCACGACCGCGGTTGAACAGGTTGCCGAACAGGTCGCCGAGATCACCGAGGTTGTCCGTGGTGAACGCGAACCCTTCACCAGGCGCGCCACCGCCGCCGAAGCCGCCGACCGGTCCCATCCGGCGCACCTCGTCGTACTCCTTGCGGCGCTCCTCGTCACCGATCACGTCGTACGCGGCAGAGATCTCCTTGAAGCGCTCCTCCGCCGCGGGGTCGCCCGCGTTCGCGTCAGGGTGGTACTTGCGCGACAGCTTCCGGTACGCGCTCTTGACCTCTTTGGCAGACGCCGTCTCCGGCACGCCGAGGGTCGCGTAATAGTCCTTCTCGAACCACTCCCGCTGGGGAGCCATGATGCCCCGCCCTTACCCGCGAACCTTCACCATCGCCGGACGCAGCACCTTGCCCTTCCACGTGTAACCGGTGCGCAACGTCTCACTGACCGAGGGCTCGGCGTCTTCGTCGTTGGCAGACTCGTGCAGCACCGCCTCGTGATGGTTCGGATCGAACGGAACGCCATCCGTCGGGACGACTTCGAGTCCTTCTTTGTGCAGCACGTCGAAAAGCGCCTTGTGCAATGGGCCGACGCCGTCGACACCGTGGATGATCGCGTTGTCGAACGCGTCCAGAACCGGCAGCAGCTTCTCCGCGAGGCGGGCGCTCGCGTGCTCGACCACTTCCGTGTTGCGGCGCAACGTCTGCTTCTTGTAGTTCTCGAAGTCGGCCTGCAGCCGCTGTGCAAGCGCGCGATATTCGTCGCGCTGCTCCGCGACGGCGGAGATGTCCTCCTCGATCTCCTTCGCGGCCGCCGCGAGCTCGTCGTCGTTGACGAGCTCGGACGCGCCTTCCTCGTTGAACACCGGCTCTGAGTCGGACATGGTCAGGCTGCGCCTCGCTCGCTTCGCTCGCTCACGCCGTCTTGTCCTCGTCGACGATCTCGGCATCGACGACGTCATCGTCGTTCGGCGGAGGCGTCGAGCCGCCCGCCGCGCCGGACTGCGCGTACTGATCAGATGACGACGCCGCTTCGTAGAGCTTCTGCGTGAAGTTCTGCGACGTGGTCATCAACCGCTCGGTAGCCGACTTGATCGCCTCGACGTCCGTGCCGGACAGCGCCGTCTTCAGATCGGCGAGCGCCGACTCGACCGACGTCTTTTCGTCGCCCGAGATCTTGTCGCCCTGCTCACGCAGCAGCTTCTCGGTCTGGTACACGAGCGTGTCCGCGTTGTTGCGAACCTCGGCCTCCTCGCGACGGCGGCGATCCTCCTCGGCGTGTGCCTCGGCGTCGCGGACCATCTGGTCGATCTGGTCCTTGCCGAGCGACGACTGCCCGGTGATCGTCATCGACTGTTCCTTGCCCGTGGCGCGGTCCTTGGCGGACACGTGGACGATGCCGTTGGCGTCGATGTCGAACGTGACCTCGATCTGCGGCATACCCCGCGGCGCGGGTGGCAGGTCGACGAGCTGGAACTTGCCGAGCGTCTTGTTGAACTGCGCCATCTCGCGCTCGCCTTGCAGCACGTGGATCTCGACCGACGGCTGCATGTCCTCGGCGGTGGTGAACACCTCGGTGCGCCGCGTCGGGATCGTCGTGTTGCGCTCGATGAGCCTCGTCATCACGCCGCCCTTGGTCTCGATGCCGAGGGACAGAGGCGTGACGTCGAGCAGGAGGACGTCCTTCACATCGCCCTTGAGCACGCCGGCCTGGATGGCTGCGCCGACGGCAACGACCTCGTCCGGGTTGACGCCCTTGTTGGGCTCCTTGCCGGTGAACTGCAGCACGAGGTCCTGCACCGCAGGCATGCGCGTGGAGCCGCCAACCAAGATGACGTGGTCGATCGCGTCCTTGCTCAGGCCCGCGTCCTTGATCGCCATGTCGAACGGCTCACGGCAACGGTCGAGTAGGTCAGCCGTGAGCTCTTGGAACTTCGAGCGCGACAGCTGCTCGTCGAGGTGCAACGGGCCCTCGGCCGTCGCGGTGATGAATGGCAGGTTGATCTGCGTCTGCTGCACCTGCGACAGCTCGATCTTGGCCTTCTCGGCCGCTTCCTTCAGCCGCTGCAGCGCCATGTTGTCCTTCGACAGGTCGACACCATGCGCGGCCTTGAACGAATCGACCAGCCAATCGATGACGCGCTGGTCCCAGTCGTCGCCACCGAGATGCGTGTCGCCGTGCGTGGCCTTGACCTCGAACACACCGTCGCCGATCTCGAGGATGGAGACGTCGAAGGTGCCGCCACCGAGGTCGAACACGAGGATGGTCTGATCGGCACCCTCCTTGTCGAGCCCGTAGGCCAACGCCGCGGCCGTCGGCTCGTTGATGATCCGCAGCACCTCGAGGCCCGCGATCTGGCCGGCCTCCTTCGTGGCGGTGCGCTGCGCGTCGTCGAAGTACGCGGGGGCAGTGATGACGGCCTGGGTGACCGTGTCGCCCAGGTACGCCTCGGCGTCGCGCTTGAGCTTCATGAGCGTGCGTGCGCTGATCTCCTGGGCCGTGTACTGCTTGCCGTCGATGTCGATCGTCCAGTTGGTGCCCATGTGGCGCTTGACGGAGCGGACCGTACGATCGGGGTTCGTGATGGCCTGACGCTTCGCCACCTCACCGACGAGGACTTCGCCGTTCTTGGCGAACGCGACGACCGAGGGAGTCGTGCGCGACCCCTCGGAGTTGGGGATGACCACAGGGTCGCCCGCCTCGAGGACGCTGACGACCGAGTTGGTGGTGCCGAGGTCGATACCGACGGCCTTTGGCATGGGGTGCCTCCGGAGTAGACGTGCAGGGGACGTTCAAGATCTTGAACTGGGGACCAGGATAAAAGTTGAGTGCCTCGTTGGCAACCTCGTAGGCTCGACCGCGTGAATTCCGTGCTCGTGCTGCTCCGTCATGGCCGCAGCGACTGGAACGACCGGAACCTCTTCACCGGATGGGTCGATGCCGACCTCTCGGAACGAGGCGTCGCCGAGGCCCGTCGGGCCGGCGAGCTGATGCGAGCGTCGGGTCTGCATCCCGACGTGGTACACACGTCCGTGCTCGTGCGGGCGACCCGCACCGCATGGATCGCACTCGACGCCATGGGCATGACGTGGCTGCCCGTGCATCGGTCGTGGCGGCTCAACGAGCGCCACTACGGCGACCTCCAGGGCAAGGACAAGAAGGCCACAGCCCAGGAGTTCGGTGCTGATCAGGTGAAGATCTGGCGGCGCTCGTACGACATCCGGCCGCCCGACATCGAGCCGGGAAGCGAGTTCGACGTCGCCGACGACCCTCGCTACCGGGAACTGGCCCCCCACGTGATCCCGAGAGCCGAGTGTCTCAAGGACACCCTCGAGCGCACGCTCCCCTACTGGGAGGACGCGATCGTGCCGGACCTACGGGCCGGGCGGGTCGTCCTCGTTGCCGCCCACGGCAACTCTCTGCGGGCGCTGGTGAAGCACCTCGACGGGATCAGCGACGCGGCGATCACCGAGCTCAACATCCCGACGGGGAACCCGCTCGTGTACGAACTGGACGAGTCGCTCACGCCGGTGTCGAAGGCATACCTCGACCCGGAGGCAGCCACCGCCGGCGCCGCTGAGGTCGCCGCCCAAGCCGGGTGATCGCCGTCGACGATCGTGCATTGACACGTCCAGTGGACCAGTCGATGCACGATGGTGGGGGAAGAGAGCGGGGAGGTCACTCGAGCAAGTAGCCGCGAGAACGAACCGTTCGGATCGTCAGCCCGAGCGGGGCGATCCGGCGGCGTAGTCGCAGGACGTGCACGTCGAGCGCGTTGCGCCCCGGTGCACCTTCGGGCCAACCGGACGAAGCAAGGGCGTCTCGACTGACCACCGATCCGTAGCGGGTCAGCAGCGCGCCGGTCAGGCGTGCCTCCACCGGAGGCAGCGACACCCACGTGCCGTTGACCCGCAAGACACCGTCGCTGTCGAGCACGGGCTCGACCTGGGTCCGGGTCTGGGCTCGACGATGCAGGTTCTCGACCCGCGCGTGAAGGTCGACCTCGTCGGCCGGAACGCGCACCCAGTCCTCGAGGTCGTCGGCGGACTGCGGCGGCGGGACACCCTGGTCCACGAGCAACAGCCGCGGTACTCGGTCGTCGCGTAACTCGACGCGCCGCGACTCCTCAGCGGGCCAGCGGACCAGGACAATGTCCATGCGGCGACCGTACGACGATGATGTTTCGCGCTTGTTTCACGAACGTGAAGCGCTCTGACCGCCTACGCTCGGCGCCCATCTCGCCCGCCGGGGGTGCGCACGGCTCGGGAGGACGCATGGCCCGCAAAGACGATTACCTCGATCACTTGAGAGCCGTACCGCTGTTCGCGGCCTGCTCGCGCAAGGACCTGCAGCGGATCGCCCGAGCGTCAGATGAAGCAAAGCTGCCCGCCGGACGTGTGCTCACCCGCCAGGGCGAGACCGGGCGCGAGTGCTTCGTGATCGTCGAGGGTGAGGTGAAGGTCGAGCGCAACGGCAAGAAGATCGCGTCGCTCGGCCCAGGGGCGTGCATCGGCGAGCTGTCACTGCTCGACAAGGGCCCCCGGACCGCGACGGCGATCGCGCAGAGCCCGCTCACGGTCTTGGTCCTGGGCCCACGCGAGTTCTCTGGCGTTCTCGAAGAGGTACCGGGCCTCGCCCGCAAGATCCTTGCCGCGCTCGCTTCGAAGGTCAGGGAGCTGGACAAGACCGCGTACGGCTCCGGCACGCGTCACACGAGGTCGTAGCTGTCGCCGGCCTTGGTGACGGTGCCGTAGCCGGGCGCCTCCCAGAGATCGCCGTACAGCACGGTGCCGCGCGCAACGGCTTCGTCGAGCAACCGCAGGCGGGCGGCGACGGTGGCTTCAGGGTCTGCTTCGATCTCGGCTCGGTCGTAGCGCCGAACTTGCGCCGGGTGCAGGAACAAGTGACCGAAGAAGACCGCCTCGCCCTCGCCATCCCGCACGCGCACAACGCCGCTGCTCGGCGTGTGGCCGGGCCACGGTTCGAACACCACCCCGGGTGCGATCGGATGTAGCGCCTCGATCGGGTCGACCAAGTCGTTGTCGCGGAGCGCATTCAACCCCTCGGTCTCGACCCGGAGTCCTTCGTCGAACGCGTCGAGCTCGCCCTTCGGGACGAGGTGACGCGCATTGGGAAAGTTGGGCGCGCGGTCGTCGGGTCCGACCGCCCACCCCACACCGTCGAGATGGGTGTACACGACGGTGTCGACCTCATCGGGTGCGAGATCGGCGGCGCTCAGCTCGTCGCGTATGCCGGCCCACCGCTCCGGACCATCAGGTTCGACCCGCTTCGCGTCGAACGCCAGCCACGGGTCGATGACGATGCGGCGGTCGCCGGTGCGAACGCCGAAGCCGCAGACCTCGAACTTCAGTGTGATCCCGGAATCCGGGACCTCGAACGGAAAGTCGGCGATGCGGACGATCGTCACACCCGCGAGCCTTGCACCAGGGCTCCGCGGTTCGTCCGGCAATTCGAGCGCCGAGTAGGTTTCGGCTCGGTGAAGCAACGGATCCGGCCGTACCAGCTCGTGATCGGGTTGGGGGTAGTGCTGGGTCTGTACGGCATCGCGTCCGGCGTCCTCCCGCTCCTCACGGACTGGTTCGACGACTCCATCCGTCAGCGAGAGGTCTTCATCGGCATCCCGGGCTCGTGGAAGCTCGTCTTCTACACCGTGATCCCCGTTCTGTTCGTGTACGGCGGCTACACGTTCGCCATGCGGGTCAAGAACTGGGAACGAGGCATGCCCGACCGGCGGGCGCTCACACCCCAGTCGCTGCCGCGCCGCCTCAAGGACTATCGAGCCGGCGTCTACATGCAGACGCTGCTGCGTGATCCTGCTGCCGGGGTCATGCACTCGCTCATCTACTTCTCGTTCCTGGTGCTCTTCGCCGTCACCGTCGTCTCCCAGATCCAGGATCTGGTGCCGGAGGGATGGAAGTTTCTCCACGGCCAGACCTACCAGGCGTACTCGTTCGTCGGCGACGCTGCCGGCGTCGTCTTCGTGGTCGGCGTCGGGTGGGCGCTCGTGCGGCGGTACGTCGTGCGGCCCTACCGCATCCGCATCAAGACCAGGCCGGAGCATGCAGCGATCCTCGGCGTCTTCTTCCTCCTCGGCGTGACCGGCTTCGTCGCCGAGGGTCTGCGTATCGCCTTCCTCGGCCGCCCCGATTACGAGAAGTGGAGCTTCGTCGGTTATCCCCTGTCGTGGTTGTTCCGCAACGGCGATCACCTGCACGGTTGGTATCAGGCGCTGTGGGCCACGCACGTCGTGCTGTTCTTCACGTTCCTGGTGATGCTGCCGGTCACGATGATCCGGCACATGTTCACCTCGCCGTTGAACATGTACTTGCGCGACCGCGAGCGCCCCAAGGGTGCGATGAGAGCAATGCCCAACCTGATGGAGACCGAGCTCGAGACCTTCGGCGCGTCAACCGTCGAGGAGTTCACGTGGAAGCAGTTGCTCGACACCGATGCCTGCACGATGTGCGGTCGCTGCACGTCGGTGTGTCCGGCGCACGCAACCGGCAAGCCGCTCGATCCGCGCGAGATCGTCCTCAAGGCGGGCGAGGTCATGGCGATGACCGGCACGCCTCGAGTGTCACCACCCCTCGGAGTCGTGCCCGAGATCACTGTGACAGCAGATTCGCTGTTCGAGCGCATCACGCCCGAAGAGGTGTGGGCATGCACGTCGTGCAAGGCCTGCGACGAGATCTGCCCCGTGCACATCGAGATCCTCGACAAGATCCTCGACATGCGGCGCTACTTGTCCCTCATGGAGTCGAACTTCCCGACCGAGCTCGGAACTGCGTACCGCTCGATGGAGAACAACGCGAACCCGTGGGGCATGAGCCAAGGTGATCGCGCGGGATGGACGAGCAAGGTCGACGGTGTTCCGATCGTCGACGGGTCGTCACCGCTCGATCACGAATATCTGTACTGGGTCGGTTGCGCAGGAAGTTTCGACGACAAGAATCAGAAGGTCACGATCGCGATGGCCAAGCTGTTGCAGCGCGCCGGCATCGACTTCGCGATCCTCGGCCCCGCAGAGAACTGCACGGGAGATCCCGCGCGCCGGTCAGGCAACGAATACCTGTTCCAGATGCTCGCCATGCAGAACGTCGAGACACTCAATGGGATGGGCGTGAAGAAGATCATCACGCAGTGCCCGCACTGCTTCAACACGCTGCTGAACGAGTACCCGCAACTCGGCGGCAACTACGAGGTCCTGCACCACAGCCAGTTCCTCGACTGGCTCATCCAGACCGGTCAGCTCGATCTCACCGACGCCCGCTTGGACGAACGTGTCGTCTACCACGACTCGTGCTACCTCGGTCGCCACAACGACGTGTACCTCGCGCCGCGGCGCGTCATCGGTTCCCTCGGCGGCATCGACATCGTCGAGGCCGAGCGCAACGGCACGAAGGGCATGTGCTGTGGTGCAGGTGGCGCGCGCATGTGGATGGAGGAGACGGTCGGGACAAAGGTGAACGACGCCCGCTCTCGTGAGCTGATCGAGACGGGTGCGTCGAGGATCGCGACGGCTTGCCCCTTCTGTTACATCATGATCGACGACGGCGTGAAGGGCGTCGGACCGGGCATGGGTGTCGAAGACGACAGCGTGAAGGTCGGCGACATCTCGATGCATGTCCTCGAGGCGATCGAGCGCGCCGACGACCGCGCTTCGTCGGAGCTGGTGTCGCCGGCCGCCGACGACTGATCGCGGCGTGCCAGGTCGCTACCGGATCGGGAACTGGAGCTGCGACGCCGGCCGCGGCCGTCGGAAGTACTTGCTCAGTGTGCTCTGCTGACCCTGGTAGTTGGAGCGGATCGACTCGCCGTACAACATCTCGGCCGGTTCGACGAGCCGCTCGAACGTGACGCGGCAGACGCGCTGGCCGTTCTGCACCATGAACGGCACATCGTGTGCACGCACTTCGAGCGCCGCTTGGCTGCCCGCAAGGCCGAACTCGTCGTAACCGAAGCCTGGGTCGAAGAAACCCGCGTAGTGCGTACGAAGCTCGCCACTCGTCGGGTCGTACGCCGCCATCTCGGCCGCGTACTCGGGCGGGATCGAGACGCCTTCCGTCGAGAGCAGGAGGTAGAACTCCTCCGGCTCGAGCACGACCTGGTCGCCCTGCTCACACACGACTGGCTCCCAGTAGTCCGCGGGGTCATGGCCACCGATCTGTGACAGGTCGAGCAGTCGGCTGTTGCGCTTGGCGCGGTAGCCCACTATCCGCTGACCGTCGCTGCCGTCCGTGAGATCGAGACTCAAGAACAGGCCGTCGTCGAGGTGCAGCTGCGGCTCCGGCACGCGCAACCCGTGCCGGAACAGGATCGGATGGCGAGCGTGCGCCTGCCGTAGCTCGTCGTCACCGACCATGGCCCGCCCGTGCATGAGGCGTAGTTGGTTCAACGCGAGCCCAGGGTGGACCTTGACGGTGAACGTGCTCGAGATCACCTCGAGGTACAGCCGCCCTCGGTATCCCGCGGCGATCTGATCGAACCGATGACTTTCATCGGTCAACAGGCGCGTGAAGACGTCGACTCGGCCGGTCGAGCTCTTCGGGTTCGCCTTGCCGCGGACTTCCGGCGGCAAGTCGAGTGCTTCGATGAGAGGGATCAAATACGGACGATCGCGCTCGAGCACCGCACCGTCACGAGTCAGATCGACCTCGCCCATCACGAAGCCCTCGAGCCGCTGCTCGACCGTGTGATGGCTGCCGGACAGGAAGCTGCAGCGGAGCCGGTAGGCGACGTCTCCGAGGTGCAGATCGACGCTCGCCGGTTGGATCGCCGGCTCCGGCAGCGCGGCGCGATCCCACGTGATCAGCCCAGCGCCGACAGCCTTGTCGAGCCACTGCGCCGGCAGCACCCCGGGCCGAGGCACGGCGAACGCGGTCATCGTGTCGGACCCTAGTTGTCCCCCTGCGACTTCCAGCGAGTGTGCGTGCGCCGACGCCTGAGGTCGGTTGGCGCACACTCGGCGCCCTCGGCTGCTGGCTCACGCCGCGATCGTCTTATCGGCGGAACGGTCGCGGTCGCCTCAGTGACGCCGCAGCATGCCTGCGACGGCAAGGGCATCGACTTTCTCGAGGCCTGCTTCGAGAAGACTGAAACGGCTCTGGGGCTCCGGCAACTGCCGGGCCCCAAGAGCTTGTCGCCGGTGCCGTCGCGACGACAGCGAAGTCGGGAGGGGTGACGCCCGCGCCCGTTGCGACCGGCAGAGCGTTGCGCGTCGTCAGATCGCAGCCGTCGCACTCGTAGCGGACCGTCGTCGATGACGCGCCGAGCAAACCAAAGCGCGCGAGTCCCGTTCCTTCGAGAAGCCAATGGGCGAGCCGATGGATCCGGCCACATCGTCGTCGTGAGGTGCTGTTGGTCGGTGCAATGAAGAGGATCCTCGAGAACGGTGCTCGTAGCACACCATGCGCGTGCCTTCGATGGGTACCTGCCGGTCGCACGTGTTGTCGGAGAGGAAGGCGACGTTGCCGCCGTCATCGATGAAGTAAGTCGAGCGCATCGCGCATTGCGACAGCAGTCGAGGAGACCGGGCTGGTGCTCCAGATCGACATTGGTCGCGAAGTCGACGTCGATGCCGGCGAGCGCCGCTCATGTCCCGAGCTGACGCTCCTGTCCGGCCCATCCGGCGATCCCGCGCTGGCAATCCTCTGGGACATGCTGTACCTTCCCCAATTGCGGGAGAGGCGGACGATGGCGGGTTGTGTTGCTGGGCCACGACGCCTGTCCTTCGGGCGGGCCAGATCGGCCCCTGAGCGACACAGGAGCATTCCTTGTTCAAGACTAGAAGGCGGCGGACTGCCGCAGTACTGGCTGGAATCCTCGGATTCTCAGCCCTCGCTTACGCGATACCAAACGCTTCGGCCAACATCGCCGGATCCACCTTCGAGGGCGGTGACGGCAACTTCGTCGTCAACACCTCCGGCAACACCGACTGGTCGGCGCTCAACGCCCTCCAGCAGGCGAACCTGTCGGTCAAGCCGGACCTCCTGTCCGGCCAGACCGACAACAGCTTCGGCAACGGCACCAAGACCGACAGCGTGAACGTGTCGGTCGTCAGCGGCCAGATCCCGAACAACAAGGCCGACCTCGGCAACAGCTACATCACGTCCGAGGAGATCAACGGCGACACCTACATGTACCTGGGTGTCACACGAGTCACCACATCGGGCACGGTCAACCTCGACATCGAGGTCAACCAGCTTGCTCAGCCCGACCTGACCACGCCCGGCGCGAAGACGCTGGTGCGTACCGGCAACGGCGTGGACGACGACATCCCCGATGACATCCTCATCGGCTACGACTTCCAGGGCGGGTCCCAGAAGCCCACCCTGACGTTCCGTCGTTGGAACAGCGCCGCTGGCCAGACGGGAGCGTGGTCCGCTCCGGTTCAGATCGCCGCCGAGTTTGGCGAGGCCGAGGTCAACCGTGGTGGCGCTCTCGCCAACCCGCTGGCCGTTGCTCCGTCCCCGGCGGTCGCCCCGGCGTTCACCTTCGGTGAGGCTGCCATCAACCTGTCCGGGCTCGGGCTCATCGAAGAGGGCGACTGCTCGCCCTTCTCGTCGGCATGGGTGCGGTCACGGGCGTCCGACGCCTTCACGTCGGCGGTCAAGGACTTCATCGCCCCGCAGGACATCAACCTCGACAACTGCTCGTCGCTGACCTTCGCGAAGGTCACGGACCCGGACACGGACACCACGACCGAGTTCGACTTCGAGGTGAACGGCGCTGGCATCGATGACCCGAACACCCCGGCCGACGAGGGCAACTTCAGCCTCGTCAACGGTGGGTCAACGACCTTCGGTGGTCTGTCGCCCGGCTCCTTCACCGCTGAGGAGGTCAACCTCCCCACCGGTTGGGACCTGGAAACCTTCACCTGTGACAACGGTGACGATCCTTCCGACATCACCCTCGGTGCGAACGAGGACGTGACCTGCACGGCCACCAACCTCGCTCGGGCTCAGCTTCACATCGTCAAGGACGCCGAGCGTCCGGGCGTGGACTTCAGCTTCACCGCTGAGAGCCCGCTCTCCCCGGCCACGTTCGAGCTTGCCGATGGCGAGCAGCAGGACTTCGCTGACCTGGTCCCCGGCTCCTACGACGTGTCCGAGGACGGCGAGGCGAACTGGACAAACACCTCCGCTACGTGTGACAACGGGGACACCCCCGACGCAGTGACGCTGGAGCCTGGTGACGATGTCACCTGCACCTTCGTCAACGTGGTCAACCGTGGCTCGGTGCTCATCCACAAGTCGGCCAAGCACGCCGCGGCCGAAGGTAACGAGATTGACCAGGCTGGCGTGACCTTTACGGTCACCAACGCCAACGGCACTGACGAGGACGTCGTTACCGACGCCTCCGGCAACGCCTGCGTGGCGGACGTTCCGGTGTCGGGCCTCGACGGTACCTACACCGTGACCGAGACGGTCCCGGATGGCTATCACAGCGAGGACGATGTCCAGGACTACAGCGTGGTGAACGGCACGACCTGTGCCACCGCCACCCCGCTGGAGTTCGTCAACATCCCGCTGACCAACGTGACTGTCAGCGTTGACAGCCAGGTTGACGGCGGCACGGCGTCGGTCATCGAGTGTGGCGGCACCCCCGTCGACACCGATGCCAACGGCGACGGCCACCTGGACGTGCTGGACGTGGAGCCGACCGCTCCTGGTGTGGTGACACTCACCTGCACCATCTCCATCGACCCCTGATCTAGGGGTTGATCTGAGGGAAGTCCCCGGAGCGATCCGGGGACCATCCCTGATCTGACCAACACGTAGGTACGACCAGAGGCCCCGGGTTCGCCCGGGGCCTCTGTCGTGTAGGGCGCGATTGTCGTGTTCGCTCGGGCCGTACCCGGGGCGGCCGCTGCGGGTGCTCGGCCCCCGACGAAGCCACCGCGACCTTTGCGATGAGTCAGCCAGCCAGCTGTCGGGGCAACACGATCTCGCGGACAGATATGCGTGACCGCGGCCAAGATGAGCCCATTCGTCCTGGCGGAGATCGAAGATCGCCAGGGCAGCAGTCGGGAACTTGGTGTGCAACTGCCTCATCGCGGCGGGGTTGCCATCGGTCGCCAAGTCGACGGCCAAGTCCTCGAGTCCGGGATTGTGTCCGATGACCATCACGGATACGACTGAGGCATCGACCATCCGCAGTCGGCGGAGGAGAGCGTGCGCGCTGGCGCCGTACAGCTCGTCGTCGATCTGCACGTCGACCGTGTCGTTGAGGACCGACCGAAGCGCGTCGAGGGTCTGGCGGGCGCGGCGAGCGGACGAACACAGCACGAGATCCGGGAGCAGTTGACCCTCGTGCAGATGTGCCGCGATCCGTCGCGCCGCGCGCGCACTCCTCGTTGCGCCAGCGGCCGGTCGTGGTCGTCGAGCGCGGGCTCGTCCCAGCTCGACTTCGCGTGGCGCAACAACATCAAGGTCCTCACGCGTGCCGCGCCATCAGCTTGCTCGAAGGACTGGATCGCAGCGGTGCCGTCTTCTGGGGTGTCGATCTCACCGGGGCGACGTTTCGCGACGCGAACATGACGAACGTGATGATCTCACCCGCATCGATTGTCTGGTCGACCACGTCGCGATCGACGGCGTCCGCGTGAACTAACGCAGAGCTCGCGTCAAGATCTTGTTGAGCGTGACAGTGTGTGGTCGTGGGCGTCTCGTTTCTGTTTCGGACATTGAGGGCAGCACACGGTTGTGGGAGCAGGTACCTGCGCAGATGGCGGCGGCACTCGACGTTCATCGGTCCATCGTGGTTCGGGAGATCGAGGGATGCGGTGGGCGGGTGGTGAAGGATACGGGCGACGGCGTGTTCGCCACGTTTGATGCCGCATCGGCCGCGGTGGCGGCCGCGGTGGCGCTTCAACGGGCGCTGCTCATGACAAGTTGGGCGTTGCCTGAGCCGCTGCGTGCTCGTGTTGGCGTACATGCCGGTACCGCTCTCGCGTTTGGTGACGATTGGTTCGGCCCGGAGGTGAATCGGGCAGCGCGAGTGATGTCGGCTGCTCACGGCGGGCAGATTCTGATCACAGATGCGGTCGCGGCGGAGATGGGCGCAGTCGACGGGGTTACGCTCAAGAGCCTCGGTTTGCATCGGCTGAAGGACCTCAACGGCCGGGTCGGGCTGCACCAGGTACTGCACCCGGAGTTGCGTGCGGAGTTTGGGGCGCCCCGAACGCTGGATATCGCGCCCAACAATCTGCCGTTTGCCGTGACGAGCTTGATCGGCAGGGATGAAGACCTGGCGGCGATCAGGCTTTTGATCCACAAGGCCCGAATCGTGTCTCTCATCGGCACGGGCGGCGCGGGAAAGACACGGTTGGCGTTGCAAGTAGCAGCCGACGCGGCATCAATGTTCGCCGACGGCGCGTGGTTCGTCGACCTGGCACCGGTACAGCACGCCGACCGTGTTCCCGACGCTACGGCAGCAGCGTTGGGTGCCCCGGTTCGACCCGGTGTCGAGCTCATGCAGACCGTGCTCGATCACGTCGCGACCCGAGAACTGATCGTTGTCGTGGACAACTGCGAGCATGTGATCGACGCGGTCGCGGGCTTCGTCCATGAGCTCGTGTCGAGATGTCCGGGCGTGCATGTGCTCACCACGTCGCGCGAGCCGCTGAACGTTGGCGGCGAGCACATCTACTCAGTCCTGCCCCTCGATTCATGGTCAGCGGTTCACCTCTTCACGGAGCGGGGCCTCGCCGCCAGCCCCGATCTCGATCTCGACGAGGAGCAGGACACCATCAGCGACGTTTGCCGCCGGCTCGACGGTATTCCGCTGGCGATCGAGCTTGCAGCTGCCAGAACCCGCGTGATGTCACCTCGTGACCTCGCTTCTCGCCTCGATGACCGCTTTCGCGTCCTCACCGGAGGAGCTCGGACCGCGATGTCTCGGCAACGCACACTTGAAGCGGCCGTCGAATGGAGCCATGCCTTGCTCACCGACGAGGAGCGCACGGCGTTCAGGCGTCTTTCTGTTTCGCGGGATCGTTCAACCTCGATACTGCCGAAGCAGTTGCTGGATGGGACGGGACAGCGGTGGTCGAGCCCTTGCTGGGACTCGTCGACAAATCCATGGTTGTCAAGGACCGCGACCGCTACTACCTGCTCGAGACCCTGCGGGCATTCGGCCGCGGCCAGCTCGAACGGTCTTCCGACAATGAGCCGGGGCGGGAGGCGCTTCTACGATGGGCTGAGCAACTCGCATATCGCGCCTACGTCGAGCTCGGTGCGGCGGGGTTACACCAGTCGATCATCGGTGAGCTCGAGTCCGGAATAGACGACATCCGTTCCTGTCTCGACTGGGCATCCGAGACCGGTCGACAAGGCCGAGCTCTGCTCACCGCCGCAGCCTTGCTTCTGTTCTGGGTCACCCGTGCGTTCCTCGAAGGGTACGGGCGCCTTCAATCCCTGGTCGAGTCGGCTGAGCCGCACGCCCTGGATCCCTCGGTCGAGCAGGCAGGCCTCTTCGCGCTCGCCTCAATAGGCGACCTCAACGGTGACCACAAGCGAGCACTGGAGTGGATCGACCGTGCCGCGCTTGTCGACCCAACGTTCGGGTTCATTCACCACTCCAGCCTGCGATCCCTGCGAGCCAGGATCCTCGTTCCGCTCGACCGCGTCGACGAGGCGCGTGCCGAACTAGCACTGGTCGCCGAACACGCCCGCGCTGACGGAGACGCCCAGGCCGAGACAGAAGTCGCGCTGCACAGTCTCTACCTTGCCCTCTACTACCGCGACTTGGACGCCGCGCCAACCGAAGTCGCGAACGCTATCCACTGTGCAGAACGCAGCGGGTTGCTCATCCCCATTGCCCACGCTCACGAAATGGCCGCAATACACGCACTCCTGACCGGCGCAGTAGACACTGCGCGACCCCACTTCGTCACCACCTTGGAAATCATCAGCGAACTCGACCATCGCCTCTGTCGCGGACACGCACTCGAGAACGTCTCGGTGTGGGCATTCCTCACCGACAATCATGATCTCGGCGTGGCTACGTTCGATACCGCTCGCAGGCTGCGAAGCACGCTGGGCATTCCCATCCCATGGTTTGCGGGCCTGGGATTGTCGCACGCGACCAACAACCACATCCACCCCGGCAACCGACGAAGAACTCCGTCGCGCGCTGGAGCGTCCCGGTGACGCGCGAGTTCGTGTGTCGCTGCATTTGACCACACGACCAGAGGAGGCGCCCGGTCGTCCGGTCACAGTCGACATCGCGGCCTCCCCCACCTCGGCGCCAGCCCGACACACCACCCAGCCCGACGCACAGCACCAGCGCCCCACTGATTCATCGCGATCAGGACGGGCACTGTTCGGTGCGCGGCGCGGCGTTGATCGAGAAGCGGATCGCCGGCCGACGTGACGGGGCGCTCAGAGCACCTTGCGCATGTGCACGTCCTCGGGCTCGAGTTCGAACAGCTCGACCAGCGGTTCCGCCATGGGCTGGAAGCCGCGACCGAGGTAGAACCGCACGGTGTTCTCCGATGGCGTCGCCGAGACGACCATGTCTGAGTCGCCGGCGTCGCGGGCGATCTGCTCGAGCTGCTCGGACAGACGGCTGCCGATACCCGTCGCACGCAACGGCGCGCTGACATGGAGGAATGCCAGCTGCGCAATCCTGGGCCGAAGGTGTGGCACGACGACACCGATGCCAACCAGCCGTTCGCTGGCGAACGCACCGAGCGCGATCCCGCCGGTCTCGACGTAGTGCTCGAGCGTGTGCACCTGGGCCTCGACGGAGTGTTCGCCGTGGCCGTCCGGGTCCCAGGCCGGCGCGCTCCAGTTGCCGTGCCGCGCGACGAGTTCGGTGCCGTGCTGGTCGTAGAGCACGTCGATGCGTTCCCTGCGGTCGATCTCGACAACGCTCGACACCTCGGTCCGGCCCAACCTTCGGAACTCGACTGCTGGTTCCACCGCATCACGTTGGCACACGGACGGTTCATGTCCAGCGGCCCATGGCCCGCTGCGCCAGACACACGCAGATCGCTTGCTACCGTCCCGTGCCGTGAAGTGACTCCGGCTGCCGAACCGTTAGGTCACGCCGGGCCACGGCCTTCCGGACCAAGCGAGGCCAAGCGATCGAGATAGGCGTTGACTAGGACTTTTTGTGCTGGTCGACCACGACACGCGGGTGGGGGACCGCGCGAAATCCACCCCACGCTGGTCAGGGGGGTGGCAAGCACCCACCGCGGAACGCGAACTCTCGAATTGCGGAACGCGTTCACCACGCTGGACGCGAGGGAGGGACCCCGAGGGGTCTCTCCTTCTGGCGGTCGACAACTACGCGACGTTTGTCGGCATCGTTGTCGGCGCGATCGTCGTTCTGTTCGCGGTGGTCTACGTCGCGATCTGGTTGACGAGCTGACAGCGAAAGGCGGCGCGGGTACCGCTCGGAAGTGAGGGCGCCTCTGCTTGTCAAGCAGCGAGTGGCGTGTCGTGTTCGTTCACGATGTTGCGGACGAGCGGGAACACCTCGCGTGCGACGTAGCGCTTCAGGCAGCGGATGATCTCGCGTTTGGAGAGCCCTTCCGCGGTTCGCCGCTCGACGTAGGCGCGTGTGGGTGGATGGTTCGACATGCGGGTGAGCACGATCGTCCACAGCGCGGAGTTGGCGTGACGATCACCGCCTCGGTTGAGCCGGTGTCGTTTTGTCTTTCCTGACGACGCGTTGACCGGCGAGCTTGCGCACAGCGCGGCGTAGCTCGCTTCACTGTGCATCCGATCGGGATTGTCGCCGGCGGTGACGAGAAGTTGACCGGCGGTCTCATAGCCGACGCCGTGACGAGCGAGCAGCGGCGCCGCGATTGTCCGCAGGATCGTGTGGAGGTGACGGTCGAGTTCACGGGTCTCGAGATCGAGTGCCCGCCACCGACGCGCCACGCTGACCAGCGCGCGCTTGGTCGCCACTTCGGGAGTGTGCGCGGTGCCGGTCCGCCACCGTTCGATCACGGCGATCTTCTTGCGCAACGTCAACCCGATCAACCGTTCCCGCAACGCGTCGGGCGCAGTGTCGATGAGGCTGTGCAACTGGTTCGCCGCCGCCGTCCGAGACTTCATCGCACCGTTGCGAGCCACTCTCAGCTGGCGCAACGCCTCGACCGGACCGTCACCGGACTTCGGGGTCACGGTCGCTTCACCGGACAGCACGGCCCGCGCTGCGGCTTCGGCATCGACCGTGTCGGACTTGCCGCGGCGGCGCCGGTTCTGACGGTTGGGCCGGTTGACCTCGATGACGCGGACATCGCGCGCCGCGAGATAACGAGCCACCCCCGCACCCCATGAGCCGCACCCTTCGACACCGACGGCGAAGAGCTCGCCGTGCGACTGCATCCAGCTCAACAACTTCCGGTAGCCGTGACGAGTCGTCGGAAACGACGCGACCCCTTGGATGCGACCAAGGTCGTCAATCACCGCGGCGACGTGTTCATGCTTGTGCGTGTCGATCCCGCCGATCATCTGACCGAGCGACTCGCGTGCCATCGTGGCCATGCCACCTCTTTCTGCGTCAACGGATGAGGAGTGGCACGCACCGCCGGGCGGGCGGACAGGACAGTGATGGGGCCTCTGCACAGGCGCCTCTTCGGTCACGGACGCTCGTCCGGTGCGTGCACAACAGGACCTCACACACCCGGCCGACAGATCACTTACAAGACACCTCTCGCGAGGGTCGGCCGATACACCGGTCAGACCGGGTGAGTGAGACCCTGGCCGCTGCCTATCAGCATCAACAACGCGGCAGGTGCATCCTCACTGCCGATACACCGCGCACTTCACCGTCGGTGACCCCTTAGGCGACGAGCTCTACGGTCAAGGTTTCTAGACCCCGTAGGACGAGGTTGTTCCGGTACGCCGGTGGGTTGTCATCGGGCCATGCGGGTGTGATCGTGGCGAAGCGATTCACGAGCGCGTCGAACACGATCTGGCCTTCGGCGCGGGCGAGCGCGGCGCCGAGGCAGTAGTGGATGCCGGCAGAGAAGCTGATGGGTGCCGGACCGTTGCGACCAATGTCGAACGTGTCCGGATCCTGGTAGGCGCGTGGATCGCGATTGGCCGCGCCAAGGAGGGTGATGAGTTCCTGACCCTTGGCGACGGGGGTGCCGGCGACCTCGACGCCGTCGTCGAGCACGATGCGCGCGGTTAGCTGCACAGGACTGTCGTAGCGGAGGATCTCCTCGATCGCGGTCCTGAGCAACGAACGGTCCTCACGCAATCGCTGGAGTTGTGCGGGGAACAAAAGAAGCGCCCGCAGTCCGTTGCCGATCAGATTCGTCGTGGTCTCGTAGCCGGCGACGAAGAGCAGCATCACCGTGGACAACACCTCGGCCTGTGTGAGCTTGTCGCCTTCCTCTTCGGCGTGGATGAGCTCGGTGAGCATGTCGCCGCCCGGGTGCGCGCGTTTGTAGACGACGAGATCCATGAAGTAGTCGTCGATCACGCCCATGGCGTTGTAGACCGCCGTGAATTCATCGATGTCAGGTTCGAACGTCGCGAGCGATCGGATCGCGACCTTGATCGACGGCAGCAGCGCGGCGTGATCCTGCTGGGGGACGCCCAGCATCTCGCCGATCACCGTGATGGGCAGCTTGAGGGCCAACTCGGACATCACCTCGACCTCGCCTGCAAGCGGCGCGAGGAGAGCGTCGGTTAGACGCTGGATGTGGGGGCGCAGCGCCTCGATCGTCTTCGGTGTGAACGCCTTGGCGACCAGGGCTCGCAGGCGGGTGTGATCGGGTGGATTCAGGCCGAGCATCGATTCCGCACGTCCCCGCAGTCGCGGGAAGCGAATGTCCATCTCGTCCTGGGTGAGGCCGAAGAACTCGGGCCTGATGCCAGGCTCTCCGCGGCCAAATCGGTTGTCGCGGAGGACCGCCTGGCAGTCTTCGTAGCGGCTGAGCACGGAGACGTTGAGCGCGCTGTGGTGCAACGCCGTCGTTTCCCGCACGGTCGCATAACCGGGATACGGGTCGGCTTTGCCCTCGGGCGTGAGGAAGATGCTTCCGAGAATTCCGTCGAGATCCGCGGGGCTCACGGTGTCGGCCATTCCCGAACGATCGCCCGACACGCAGCCGCTGTCGATAGCCAACAGCGTGGTGTTCGTCACAACAGGTTGTCGGAGACTTCGAGATCCCGGCGACGCTCGGCGCCCCGGTGGTGAAGGCGGTCGAGGGTCCCGGAGCGACATTACGACGCGCGCAGTCAGCGTTGGCTGGCCTGCCTGGCCGCCGCGTCGTTCGTAGGCACCTTCGGAGCGCAGAGCCGATCGCGGTCGCGGGCACAGCGAGGATCGATGTCGGATTGGTAGGTCGTGTCAGCGGTCCAGTCGGTAGACCAGTTCGCGAGTGCCGTCGCTGGTTCGGCAGCTCCCGATCACGCGGAAGTCGCCCACGCGTTTGAGTACTCCGACCGAGTCCCTGTTCCCTTCGGCGACAGACGCGAGGATGCTACGGACGTCGCTTGTCGCCCACGCCCACGTCACGAGGGCAGTGAGGACTTCGGTGGCGTATCCACGACGCCGGTGCTCAGGAAAGATCGTGTAGCCGACCTCGACGGTGCTTCCCGACGGGTCATGGCACACTCCGTCGAAGGTGGGATCGGCCAGAGCCTCGTTGATCGGCTGTGGGGGGAGGTGGAAGCCGGCGTGGCCGATCATGGTCGAATGGTCGGTCACCACGGCGCGAGGTCCCCAGTCGCTCGAACCTGCTTCGATGGCGCGTCGTCGCCACAGTGTCAGGTGTCGACGGTCGTCCGCATCGGGCCACCAAGCCGGCCACCGGAACTGGGGGGACGGCTGCCCGCTCGCCATCAGTGTGAGCGTGTCGGCATCGAGGGCGACCAGGGACAACCGGCGGGAGCTGATCGGGGCGATAGCCATCGGGTTGTGACGCTACGACGTGTCGTTCGAGAGCGTGTTGCCACGTTGTCCACGCTGGCTTCGGTGTCGGCGCGCGACGAGCCGTTCCCGCTTGCCGTGTGACTGCCGGGCCTCATGTCGCGATCCGGTCGATGGTGACGATGTTCGCCCCGGGAGACACGACGAAGGCCGCCTCGGTCGTGACAGACGAGTACGTCGATCACCAGGGACGTGGTGACGGCCCGATCTTGGGAGCTGACGGCTTCTGTCGCGTCGTGGCTGCCGCACGCTCAGGTTTCACTGGCCTCGACACGAGCGTGCTCGACTGCATCGCGGAGGGCGAGAAGGTGGTTGTCCCGCATCGCCTGGCGTGGCACGCGAGACAGTGGCGAGGTGGAGACCAAGGATGGTTGACCATGGACCGGGATGTCGCGGGAGCCGGCAGTCCCGCGCTGTCGATTCGGTCGCGGGGGTCGGTCGTAATGAGTTCTATGGAGTGACGCGCGGAAGCGAGGGAGCTACCCACAAATGTCGGCCGAGGTGGGCTGCTGCACCGATTTCCAGTCGGTCGCCTGTTGGATCGGCGGCGCGGGCTCGCCATCGATCGACATGGCCGGAGCTGCAGAACAGGTTGGCGAACGCGCAGAAGTCAGCACGTAGGTTGCGACAGTTCCCGGCAGGCAGCCACACGACCCATTCAGCCTCAGCGCGGGGCTCGCCGCCGTCGACGTCGACATGGAGCGAACGTGAGCAGTCCCCGCACGCGGTGTCGATCTGCGCGTCGGCCGTGAGCGCGGCAGGGATGGCGATTGAGTCGAACGCGCACCATGTGTGTAGCGGAACACCGGCGAGCACGAGGCGGTGGACGGTTGGCGTCAACGTCAATCCCCGCGAGCCGATGACTGTGCCGCGATCATCGAGCTCGACTTGTTCGTTGGCGGCGAGTGCTCTGAGCAGTTGTACGACGGCCTGTTTCGTCATACCCACTGTCGCCGCCAGCGCCAGCGGCTTCGCCGCGCGTCCGTGACGTAACTCCTCGAACGCGGCCCACTGGATCCGCGCCCCTGGCGATTCAGACGTCACAGTCATCTCGTCGTCGCCGCGCCAATCCCATCCCTCGGGGAGAAACGTCCAGGCTCAGCAGTGGCGGCGGCGCGGCCATCGCGTCCAGCTTGTCAACCGGCGGCGCCACGCTCAACGACGGATCAGCCGTGCGTTCTCGCGTCGTTCCGCGTGGAGCTTGTCTAGGCAGCGGTAGCACAGGAACTCGCGCTCGGCGACGGGCACGTAGCCTTCCGCATCGGTGCGCCCGCAGCACAAGCATCCACGCCATAGCGGATAGTCGGCGTTGCCGACCGCGGTGCGCATCGACTCAGTCTCGCATCGAAGAACGGGACGCGCCCGGCCGGGCTGGTCCGGGGCCCGCCAGGCACGCTGCTGTAGCTACCGAAGGTCACACGGACATTCGTGGCGTGAGGTCGGAGTGGAAGAGTGGCCGCGACATGCTGCTCGACACCGCTGATCCTGTGGCCGTTGCGGCGGTGGCCGCCATCCATGCGGGCGACGTCGCCGCGTTGGAACGACTGTTGCACGGCCACCCCGGTCTCGCGGCTGCACGCCTCGGCACCGAAGGTGGCACCGGGATGACCCGGACCCTGCTGCACGTCGTCACCGACTGGCCGGGCCACTTCCCCAACGGTGCAATCACGGTCGCAGTCCTGGTCGGCGCAGGCGCCGACGTCAACGCACGCTTCACTGGTCCTCACACCGAGACACCGTTGCATTGGGCCGCCAGCAGTGACGACGTCGAGGTGCTCGACGCCTTGCTCGACGCCGGTGCGGATATCGAAACGCGGGGCGCGGTAATCGGCGGCGGAACGGCGCTGTCCGACGCCACCGCGTTCGCGCAATGGGCCGCGGCGCGGCGACTGTTGGAGTTCGGCGGCCAGCCAACATTCTGGGAGTCAGCGACCATGGGTCTGATGGACCGCGTCGAAGGAGCGTTCGCCGCCGATCCGTCCCCGTCCACCGAGGACGTGACCGAGGCGTTCTGGGGTGCATGCTACGGAGGCCAACTGGCGACAGCCCGCTATCTGCTCGCCCGAGGTGCGGACATCAACTGGAACGGATGGGACGACAAGACCGCCTTCGACGCCGCCACCTCCAACAGATTCGACGACGTGGCGCAATGGGTGCGCAGCATCGGCGGTCAACCACACCAAGCTGGCGTGTAACCCCATCCGGGAAGTGATCGCGATGACGCCGCTCGCAATCCGGCATTCCCGCCGCTGTGCGCGGGCGCTCCAGAACGGGCGATCTGAGCGTGTGTAGCGGCGGCCCGCGGTCAGGTGTGGGTAAGCGCGATTCGCGCAGAACAGATGTCGAACTGGCTCACGGTGAGTGCGTGTCCGGCGTCGGGGAGCCGCTCGATGCTGACCAGTGGGAGGAGCGCCTCGGCTCGGGCGGCAAGCTCGTTCGGATTGAAGGGCTCGCTCTCGGCAGCGATCAGCAGTGCGACGGGCACCGAGACCGTCCGGAGTTCGTCGTCACTCAGAGGTCCGAGCAGTGGAAAGCCGGGTGCGTGACAGACCATGCAGTGCAACAGCAGGCGTGACGCGCGCTTGTTTTCGAGCAAGGGGTTTCGTAGTCGTCGGCCGAGCCAGCGGCGAACGCGCGCCGGGGCCAGGGAGCCCAGAAGAACCGGAAACCCCCACGCCATGAAGCGGATCATTCTGATCGGCGCGATGCCGGCCGGGTCAAGCAGCACCAGCGAGGACACCCGGTCGGGCCGGTACGCAGCGGTGCTGAGCGCTACGAAACCGCCAAGTGAGTGCCCGACGAGGTGAGCGCGTTCGACGCCAAGCCCCGCGAGTGTCTCATCGAGCCACGTCGCAAAGTCAGCCGCGCATGAGACCCGGGCGACCGGTTCGCTGCGGCCTGCGTCGCCCATGATGTCGACGGCATATACATCGCGACCCGACAACCTCTGCGCGTAGGGCGCCCAGCAGACAGAAGTCATGCCTCCGCCATGGAGAAAGACGATCGGCGTGCCATGCCCGCCCCACCGGTACGCACGCGTGACTCCCAAGCCCGTACTGACGTCGATCGAGGTGGGAGCGGGGCCGGGTGCCTCACGCCACAGCGCGTCCTCCATCATCCGAAACCGCGCCCGTGCGCGCTCCGATCGCCACCGACCAACACGGCCTCGGTCAATGCCGGGTGCGCCGCCTTGGGCCACGCAGCATTAAACACGACGACCGTCGCCACGGTCATGTCGCGCGCCGGATGCCGCGCCCAACTGCCGTCATACGGGTGATCTGTGCGCCCGTGACAAGCGAGCACCGTGCAAGCGCCGCTCCCAGCAGCGCTTCTCGCTTCTCTGCGGCGCCGTGTTCCCAAACCTTCGAGCGCTCATCGCCTTCTGTCGGCTCACCGGCCAGGTTGTCGCGGACCTCGCCGGATCGGCTGTCCCCTAGATCTGGATTGAACCGGCCTCCGTCTGTAGTTCTGCGCGCCCAGATTCGTATGACCCAACCTCAATACACGTTTCACGGCGCCGCGGATCACGGCCGTCTCTTGAACGCACGTTGCAGCGATTCGTCTATCGTCGTGCGGTCGTGAGGACCATGCGAGCCAGGTTTCGCACCGTCCCCACGCGGGTGTAGTTCAGAGGCAGAACATCAGCTTCCCAAGCTGAGAACGCGGGTTCGATTCCCGTCACCCGCTCTCTAGTGAAGGGGCTGGTCAGGGCCTACTACGTCCTGGCCGGCCTCTTGCGCGTCAGCGGACCATCCGCCATTCATCCGGCATCGGATTCGCCGTCCGGCGCGCGCTCGCCGGATGCGATGGCCTGCCGGAGCTCATCGTCGATGCCCTGCGCCATCGCGCGGTCGGCTTGCGCGGTGCGGTGCAGGTAGCGCAGCGCGGCCTGTGGCGAGGTCTGGCCGAGACGCACCATGAGGTCCTTGAGGGTCGTGCCCGGGACCTTCGCGGCCATCGTGTTCGCGAGGTGGCGCAGGTCGTGCGGCTTGAGGTCGGGGCGCACATCAATCTGGGCGAGCGCCTTGTGCCAGGCCCTGTAGAACGACGCCCGCCGCACGCCACCCTTCGGCCCGGCGAACAACGGCGCGTCGGGGCTCGGGCCCACGTACCGCCCGAGGTGCGCCTCGAGGAACGGGACGATCGACTCCGGCATCGCGAGATCGCGGACGCCGGCGGCCGTCTTCGGACGGCGCATCTCGATGCCGGACGCGAGCTCTTGACGCTGCTTGTTCACGATCACGCGCCGGTGCAGGAAGTCGAGGTCGCCCCGCGTGAGCCCCAACAGCTCACCGAGACGCAACCCGCACGAGGCTGCGAGGAGCAGGAGCGCGCCGTACGGCGGGTCAATCGCGTCGACGAGCGCGAGCGCCTGGCTGACCGGGATGAGCGGGCGCTCGTCGCTCGTCTCGCTCGCCGCGCCGCGAACGCGGGAACGGTTCTTCGCGATGAGGTCGTCGTCCGCCGCCGTGTTCAGCATCGCCATGAGGAGCCGGTAGCACTTCGCCGCCTGCAGAGGGCTCACGCGCTCCGACAGCTCGGCGTACCAGGCCCGCACCGCGTGGCGCGTGATCGCGTGCAGCGGCACGTCGCCGAAGGTTGCGGCGATGTGCTTCAACTGGCTGGCGTAGACCTCACGCGTGCGCGGTGCGAGCCGGCGTGTCCGCACCCATTCGTCGGCGTACTCGCTCAGCCGGATCCGTCCAGCGGTCGGGTCGACCCAGCGATCTCTCGCCCGGTCGGCTCGCTGCTCGGCCTCCCACGTCTGGGCGTCGCGCCTCGTGTAGAAGGTCCTGCTGTACTTCGTACCGTCGGGCCGGCGCAGCTCGACGTCGTAGGCGGTCTTGCCGTTCCGAAGCCGCCTCGTCCCAATGGCCATCGCTCCTCCTCAGGAAGCAGGCCGCCCACGCCGCGCTCGGGCGGGCGTGTCGGGGAACAGGAGGGGCTGCTCGACGTGAAGGTCGATGACGCCCGAGGGCTCGTCGCCGAGCGCAACGATAGACGTCGGGTGTGACGCGACCGGTTGCTCCCTGAGGGATGCGACGAACGTCTCGAGGTCTTCGACTCGAATGCGGCGACAACCATCGATCATGACGGACGCCAGCCGGCCGCTCGCGATCAGCTCGTAGAGCTTCGACCGGCCGATCGAGAGGGCGTGCGCCGCGTCCTCCGGCCGTAGCAAGAACCTGTCCACCGCTACCTCCTCCGCGGTCCCTACCTGTGATAGGTGCCTCGCGGAGCCGAAACGCGACACAGGTTCTCACCGAAGCTCTTGGACGTGCGCCACGACATCCATGTCCCGCCGCACCGGTGCGGTGACCAAGACCCTGCAAACCGACACAGACTTGCCGTTATCACGTAGCGATATCGGCGCGGCGGGCACGCCGTTGTGGCGGCGCCATAACGGCAAGTCCGTAGAGGCCTCTGAGGTGTGTTGGTCACCGGCTACGCGACGGGTCGACGCGGGGCGGACGACGATGACATTGATGAGGCGCGAGGATGTCCACGCTCGGAATCGGATCGTACGGCTCCCTCGCGGTTCCTCAACTGCCAGGGAGTCACCCGTGTCACACGATCGTGACCGCGCCGTCCACTGCGAAGACCTTCTCGCCGGCGCTCGCGGGCTCGACGGATGCCACACGCTTGCTCAAGGAGGTCGATGTTCGGCTCGTCGTCGAAGCGCAGGCTGGTGGCGCAACGTGGGACGAGATCGGGCGCGTCCTTCGTGTGAGCCGATGGGCGGCCCGCGGGCGGTTCGGAGCGAACGCACGCCGACTCCGTCGCAGTGACCGGGATGTTCGCCGCCTTGGTCTCCGGTGACCAGGTGGGCTGGATCACGTGGTCATCGGCGAACAAGGTGATCCGCCGCAGCGGGGGGCAAGGCCGCTGGCTGGAGCGCAACTCACCAACAGCCGCCGGCGTAAGTACTGACCTACGCTTTAGGTTCGTAGCCGATCCATACCCAGGTGACCGATGATGAGCGCAGCGAAGCAGCGCCGCGACGACGATCGCCGCCGTGTGCGCGTCACGGTCGACCTCGACGCGGCGATCTATGATGAGCTGCGCGATTGGGCACACGACGCTCGGATGAGCCACGCGGACGTTCTGCGCACTCTCGTGAGGCTGCTCACCTCTGATCAGAGCCTCGGTAGGCGCGTCCGCGACCTCGGTCACTCCTGACGCCACCCAAGCATCCACCACGCAAATCCTGCGTACTGCTAAAAGGTGACGTCATGCAGAACCTGCACGCGTTCGAGCACCGGTTTGAGGCGCTCGTGCGAGACATCCACAACCATCTCTACGCGAACGCCAACGTCCGCACGAACGAGGCGATCGCGCAGGAGGTTGGCAAGATCCTCTTGGCCCTGATGCATGCCTCTCAGAAGGGCATTGGAGGGGTCACGGTGCTTGAGCGAGGCGTGCGACAGGCGGCTCTGCACGGAGAGCAGAGCGCCGTCGCGGAGCTCGCGCGTCAAGTCGCCGACCAGTTCCGAGCTATGAATCAGCAGCTCAAGCGCTATCCGCGCACGACCAAGATCGAGCTAGACCCTGCGAGCGTTGCGTACGCGCGAGCGCAGCTGGACGGCGTCCTGTTCTCCGGCGTCGCTCGCGACTGGCTCGGCGACGCCATGGAGGTGTTCCGGTCGCTCAACATCAAGCGCCTTGGCGGCCAGTTCTTCACAGATCAGCGCGTCACCGATCTTTCCGTCCGCTTGTTGGAGTTCGACCCGCGCAATGGGGATGACTTCGTCGACATCTGCGCCGGCACGGGAGGCTTCCTGCTTGCTGCGGCTCGATGGGTGCGCGACCTCGGCCTCGCCGAAGAGCGGATCACGACCGGGACCCCCATCATCCACGGTCTGGAGGTCGATCCGGATCTTTCGGCTGCGGCGAACTCGTCCCTCATCTCGCTTCTCGGCTCAGAGTGGGACTTCGTGCTGACTGCTGACTCCCTTCTCACGCCCGACGAATGGCCTGTTGAGGTGCGCCGTGCAGTGATCCCGGGGACGCATCTATGCCTAGCCTCTAACCCGCCGTTCGGCACGAAGATCACGATCAAGGACCTGCATGTACTTCATCGGTACGACCTCGCGCGGACGTGGTCAAAGAGGTCGGATCGCTGGGACGTCAAGGCCAATCGACTCTCGCCGCGGCCGCCGGACATCTTGTTCGTGGAGCGCAACTTGCGGCTGCTGGAGCCGGGCCGGGGTCGGATGGCTCTCGTTACCCCGTATCAGATTCTCTCGGGTCCACAGCTGGGGTTCGTCCGCGAGTGGGTCCTTCGGAACGCCCGCATCCGCGCAGTGATCGACCTCCCGGTCGAGACGTTCCAGCCATGGACCGGCACGAAGACCAGTCTTCTCGTCCTCGAGCGCCGAACCGAAGCCCTCGACGTGTGGGATCCAGCCGTCGACGCCAACCACCACGTCTTCATGGCGGTGGCGGATCAGATCGGACACGACCGGCGCGGCCATCCCGTTCTCGAGGCGTCCGGCGCTGTAAAGACGGACCTTCCGCTGATCGCCGAGGCGTTTGCAGCCTTCCGATCTGGTGAGGACCCGAGCTCCATCTACGAGAACTCCTTCGCTGTTTCGGCCGAGCGCATCGCGCCTGAGAACGACCAGCGTCTCAACGGCGCCTTCTATCGACCCAACGCGACCGAAGCTCGGTCTCGCGTCCTCGCGCTTGATGACTCGGCCGCCTTCCGCGTCACAACCGTCGGTGAGGTGACGTCGCGGATCTTCTTTCCGACGCGCTTCAAGCGCTCGTACGTCGACAAGAGCGAGGAGGCTGTGCCGTTCCTGGGCGGTAGCCAGATCAGCCAGCTGATTCCGACGAATGAGAAGTTCCTCGCAGCGGATGCCAAAAACCTCGCGGACTTGCGCGTTCAGCCGGGGTGGATCCTCATCACGCGGAGCGGCTCGACCGGGATCGTTTCGTCAGTGCCGAAGGAATGGGCAGGCGCGGCCTTCTCCGAACATGTGATCCGTGTCGTTCCGGATCCTGACAAGCTCGACCCTCACTACCTCGAGACTTTCCTGCGAAGCTCAGTCGGTCAGGCCCTTCTCGCGTCCGGCATCTTCGGCTCTGTTATCGACGAGATCACTCCCGAACATGTCGCGAGCATTCCGATTCCGGTGCCGAAGGCGAAGAAGGCTGTTGCGGCGGTGTCGGAACCACTGGCGCGAGCGATGGCGGCCCGCGACGAAGCGATTCGGGGAATCACAGACGCAGTCGCCGAGATCGAGGCTGTATTGATCGAGCGATCGTTGGCGACTTAGGAGGGCGAACGCCATCCACGCGCGCGCCGATGCGCCTCAACGATGTAGTAGATCGACTCGAGCAGCTCATCGAGCGTGAGGTTCCCTTGAAGGTCGTTCGACTCCTTGAGGGTGAGGAAGGTGTTGTGTGGCTGATGGCGACCGCCGCGGTCAAGTGGCACGAGGTGGCCAGAGGTCACGAGGCGCGGCGTGGCAAAGAACTCGTCGAAGTTGATCGGAATCAGCTTTACGGGGTCGAGGTACTCGCCGTCGCCGAAGCTGCCCTCCAGGAGCCATCCCCAACTGTTGAGCGCGTCTCCGTCGACCACGCAGGGTGCTCCCCGCATCGACAACGCCTGAAGGAAGTACCTCAGCTCCACGAGCGTGGCGTCTCGCTCGTCGGCATAGAACTTGTGATCCTCGGGCAGTAGCCACCGGGTCTGCCGGTTGCCATCGGCGCCATCCTGCGGCAGGCCTGGCACGCGGAGGACGTCGGTCGCCATGGAGCGGATCTTCGACCTGCGTCTCGAAACTTTGTGACGATGGCGGTGATGCCGCGGGGCGGGTAGTTCGCTCGCCTGAGCGTTGAGCGGAACACTGCGATGACGAGTCCCATCGCCTTCTGGACCTCGGGCAGCTCGACGCCTGGACCCTGAGCACCGATCTCGGCCAGTTCGCGCACGAGAATCGCTTCTGCGTCCTCCGGCGACGGTCGAGGCATGGCCCTGTAGTACCCGACCATGGGTTCGACTGCTCGTGGTCAGTAAGTCAGCACATACTGCTTCAGCAACTGCTTCAACCACGAACAGTCTTCGCTGACCCCTGATTGTTCCGTTGACTCCTACAAAATACTAGGTAGTCTCTATGTCTCTACCCTGGAAGGAGGTGATTCACATGCAGGCTCGAGCAACCCTCGAGTTGGTTGGCGAGGCCGACCAGGTCGGCGGAGTCCTCGCCTCGATCGCTGCGGTGTTGCCGCAGGAGGTAGTCACGGAGCCTTCACCGGATGACGAGGGTTGGTGGACTCCGGAACGAGCCGACCAACTCGTTGGTCAGATCACGGACAACGCTCGACACGCGCTCACGGTCATCTGTGAGAACGCGCCCGAGATCCCCTTCGACAGCGTCCTCGACGCTCTCGGGATGGACGGTGTCGCAACCGGTGGCGTCATGGCATCAGTCGGTTTCGCGTTGCGCAACATGGCCGCGCCGCAGCCGCTCGCCCGCAACTACGGACGACGCGTGTACCTCATCGACAGTGAGGTCGCTGAGGTGCTGCTTGCAGCGCTCCGACGGCGCACGCAGTAAGCGCAACGTGGGTGGGACACCGCGGGCCCGCCCGCGGCAGCGCACGTCCGTGCCTATCGCGTGCCCACTACGTGGACAGAGGCGTCAGTCGGCTGTCGTGAACGTCAACCGAAACGATCGCTGACCAGCACTTCTACGACGTGTCCACAGGTGGCTCGGCGTCTCGATCCCGCTTTGCACGCAGGGGCGTCGTCTCGGCGCGGCGGGTCTCGGGCCGAGGCGCGATCATGGCGACGTGGGCTTCCTCAAGAAGCTGCTGGGACGCGATACCGACGTTTCGCCAGGTCCGGCCTGGGCACCCCCGCAGCCGACTGGCGTCGATCGAGCCGATGCCCCGTCTTCACAATCTTCGCCTCCCGCCGCCGCACCGGAACCTCCTCTGCCGCCGGTCATCGGCATCGTGTCGCCGGTGTACGGCGGGCACGAGATGCTCGAGGTGGTGGGCGAGTCGTACCGCCAGGCGAACCTGTGGAGGATTGTCGGGTGCGAGCCATGCAACGACCGGATCCAGCATGCCTGCCATGCGGTTCTCATCGCCGAGACCGACAACATCTACGACGCGAACGCTATATCGGTCTGGGTTGAGGGCCTGCAGGTCGGCTTCCTGTCTCGCGACGATGCGGCCGACTATCGCCCTGGCTTAATGAGACTGGCCGAGCACGGACCCGTCGCCCTGGCCGCGACGATCGTGGGTGGAGGGCGCGGCGGGCCGCCGTTGCTCGGGATCTTCCTCGATCACGACCCGACCGACTTCGGGCTCACCGGTCCGCCAGCGTGGGAACTGCGGACCGGGTTGAGTGAGGCCTTCGCCACCGACCTCGCGGACGACTCCTACGACCTGAGCTGGTTTCAGGCACTACCAGACGACACAAGACGTGCCGCCTCGAAACTCCAAGAACTCCTCGACCACGATCCGGATCCGATCGACCGCCATTTCATGTTCTCCGAGCTCGAAGCCCGCCTCTACCGACTCCGCGACGTCGAACCCGACGCGCTCAGCGACTATGACCGCATCTGTCAGGCACACGATGCCGAGATGGTCACCATCCGTCCTGCGCTGTGCGGAAAGTTCGGCAAGATGCCATTGCTCGAGACCTACAAGCAGCAGGCCATCCGCCAACAGAAGGCGAAGAACTGGGCGGAGGGCCGTCGTTGGGCCCGCCGAGGGCTCGAGGTGTACGGCGAGGATGCGTCGAGCCAGGATTGGGTCGACGACCTCCGTAAGCGCGAGGCGTCCTTCATCGCCAAGCTGGCCCCTCCGTTGCCTCGGCAACCGAAGGCGACCACGAGGACGATGACGGCGACCGAGGTGGAGACGCTCACGTGCAACCGATGTGGCGTGCAGTGGCAACGACCTCGAACCCGGGGCCGGAAGCCGAGGCTGTGCGAAGCATGCAGAGCTCTTGAGTAGAGCCGCAGCAGCCTCCCGACGGCTGCGTCGCCGACCGCGATCTGGGACAGCGCATGAGCCCATCGGTGGAGACAGTTTCGATCAGGTCGCTCCACCGCTAGCTGTTCCAGCGCCGCCATGTCTTTCTCGCCGTCTTCAAAGCACGACGCGACGGGGGATCTGCTGCAAGGCGGAATGGTCGCTTCACTCGACCAAGTCGTACTCACAGTCGGAATGCACCGGCCACATCCACAGCGCGCGGCGCGGGCCGCGCGTTCGAGAGTCCGGGGCAGAATGTCATAGCGGTCACAGTGATCCCTGCCGCCCACGCGCTCGACGAGCGCCGACAGCGAGTGGTCTGCTGTCCGGTAACACGCGAACAGACGAACAAGAGCGCCCTTTGGGGTGGGGGAGCTTTCACGGATCCGGTTGATTGCCCACGGCAAGCAGAACTGAGTTTGCCGCCGTCAGAATCGCGGGAGGGCATGTGCCTACGCTGCACCGGCGCCGCCACCGCCGGCGAGAGGAGGTAGCCGAGTCGTGCCCATCTTCCTCGAGGACTGGTCTGCGCGATACGGGTCGCCGTATCTCGTTGTGGAAGAGCCAGAGGACGGTCGGGTAGCGAGTCTCGTCGAGGACGGCGACGAGCTCCTGTTTCACGGGGGCGGCAGCGAACAGACGCTGGACGTTCCCGTGGCGTTCGTCGATGGCGTCCGCCGAGCGGAGGCGACGCTGTACCTGACCGATGACGCAGGGGCGATGGCTCGCGGCATCACCGGATCCCACGGCATCGGAGCCGTGCTCTGTGAGCCCGGAGAACGTCCCCGCTTCGAGCACTGCAGCATTCAACGCCTGGTCGTATGGGGCTCCGGCCTTATCGCAAGCATCCCGCCGGTCGCCGGCGGCTGGTCGTGGCATGCGGTGTCAACCCCGCGCGACCACCCCGATGCGCCCCTCCAGGAATTGCAATACCGCATGCGAGAGACCGAGGGGCGGTTGGCGGAGGAGCTCTGCGTCGAGGGCTACATCGCGGTAGTCGACGGTCCGCTCAACTTCGTTAGGAGCAGAGACGTTCCTGTCGTGGGGTTCGTGAAGACACAACACGAACCCCAGCTTCCACGAGACCACCATCGGCGCGTTTCTGAGCTCGGCGCCGGGCAACGCACGTCGCTCTTCACCAAGCGACCTGACGTGTACTCGTGCTATCTCCGGCTTACCGACCGCGGCCAGTACGCCAGCCCGTGGGCAGGAATTGTCCGGCTGGAAGTACCAGCGTCTACGGGACTGCGGGCGGCGTGCGAAGCGGCGAAGCGCGCCGCTGCAACCCTGCCGCGGTACGCGGGTATCGCCCACGTCGACCCGCGCGCGCCACAGAACCTGCAACCGGTGGGCTCATTGGAGCGACATTTGCGGCACCTGCTCGGCGATCACGGGCTTGCAATGCGAGCAGTGCGCGAGGCCGTGGCGTTGCTGGACCAAGCCGGCACACCGGCAGTGCCGGTGGCTTGAGAAGGAGACGAAGCGAATGAGCGATGAGACGATGCCGCTCGACGGACAGACGATCAGTGAGGGCAAGGGTGATGCCGAGGAGGTGATCGGTCTGGTCGACGGCGCTGTGCCGGCCTCCACCCGACGCTTCACCGTTGTTCTCGCCGAGCAAGCAGTTGTACAACTCGACGATCTCGTCGCGTGCGAGCACGAGCTCCCCGATGGCCGCTCCGTCACGCACTACGGGATCGTGGTCGAGGCAGTACGAGAGATCGAAGGTGCGTCCTACGCATCTGACACTGATCGCATTGCCAGGGCCAAGACAATGCCAGGAGAGACATCACGCCGCGTCGAGGTACAAGTCCTGCGCACCCTTCCCGAGCTGTGGCTTGCTCCCGAACCGGGTTCGGTAGTCGTTCGAGCTACCGGTGACACGCGGCGCGAGGCGCTGTTTCTTGATCAGATGGATCAACCGCTTCCGGCCGGCTTCGACCAGTCTGGTGCGCCGATGTATGTGGACTTCTCCTTCTTGAACGGCAAGAAGGGGGGACACGTCAACATCTCGGGGATCTCGGGCGTGGCGACCAAGACCTCCTATGCCTTGTTCTTGCTGTACATGTTGCTTGAGACGGCTGAAGGAAGGCAGATGCTGGGGACGGCCGCACCCAGCACGCGAGCTCTCGTCTTCTGCGTCAAGGGCGAGGACCTGCTCCAGCTTGACCGGCTCAACAATCGGTTTGGCGATCACCCTGAAGCCCGCGAAGGCTGGGCATCACTCGGCGTGACCGCGCCCGGCGCGTTCGCATCGGTCGAGCTGTACGTCCCCCGAGCCGCCGGCGTTGACGGCTCGCTCACGCCCGACGTCACGAGCCGCTCCGTCGACGAGGTCCGCGTCTACGGCTGGAGCCCGATGGAGTTCATCCGGCGGGGGTTGTTGACCTTCTGCTTCGCCGACGCCGATGACGCGAGGAATCAACTGTCATTCATCGAGCAGCGTGTGCGCCTCCAACTGGCGCGCCACGCGTACCCCCTCGACGGCGAGCCAGGCGCGGTCGTACTGGCCGATCCCGAACCGCACACGCCCAACGATTTCGCTCGCCTCACCCCACACCGACGGCAAGCGAAGGGCCCCGGCGAGGGCGACGCCATACGAAGCTTTGCCGATCTCGTCGAGTTCCTAGCCGTGCGCCTGATCGACGCGGCCGACCCTGCATGGACCGGCAATGTGCAACCGAATACCGCGATGGCATTCATCCGGCGGCTCTACGCGCTCGTTCCCCGGCTCGGTCATCTGATCGTGCCGGGCGTGACACCGGTCGATCTCGAGGGTGACGCGGCGCTCACCGTCGTGGACATCCACTCACTCCATGACTCGGCTCAGCGGTTCGTAGTGGGCTCGCTACTCAGTCAAGTGTTCGACGCCAAGATGGGACTCGGCCGGGAGCCGTTGCGCTTCGTTCTTCTCGACGAACTCAATAAGTACGCGCCTCGCGAAGGGCAGAGCCCGCTCAAGGATCTCCTGGTCGACATCGCTGAGCGGGGTCGAGCCCTCGGCGTTTTACTCATCGGAGCTCAACAGGCGGCGAGCGCCGTCGCACCGGCCATCATCCGCAACGCCGCAGTGAAGGTCGTTGGGCGTCTCGACGCAGGCGAGTCCGGTGAGTACCGGTTTCTGTCGCCCGAACTGCGTGAGCGGGCGAGTCGCTTCCTTCCGGGAACGATGGTGATGGACCAGCCCTTGATCCCGGCACCGATCCCGCTGCGCTTCCCCTTCCCCGCCTTTGCCACCGCAGTCGAGGAAGGGCACCGCACCGACGAAGCTCGCAAGGACGAGCAGGCTGTCGTGTTCGCCAAGCTCTGACTCAAGGAACCACGCACATGCGGCTGCTACACATCTCCGACTGGCACCTCGGCGTCACCCACGGTCGGCTCTCACGAGCACCCGATCACGAAGAGGTCCTCGATGAACAGATGGCGATCGCACGCGACCTCAAGCCACATCTGATCGTGCACACCGGCGATCTCTTCGACCAATCCCGTCCCGCGGTCGAGGACCTTCGCAGGGGATTCGCCTACCTCCAGGAGCTCGCGGGCATCGCGCCGATCGTGGTGCTCGCCGGGAACCACGATTCACCCCCGCTGTTCGAGATTTTCAACCTCCTCCTGAGCTTCGGCGGTCTGGCTGTCGGCGACCGGCTCCGTTTCATCCCACGCGCTCGGATGGCCGACGCAGGCGGCATCTTGCGCTTTCCCGGCGACGAGCGCGCCGGGATTAGGGAGGAGATTCGGCTGGCACCCGTCCCGTTCGTGCCGCAGAACGCGCTGCTCGACGTCTTCGGTACACGACCCGAGCAATGGACTGCGTCGTACGCCGACCAGATCGCCTTGCTCGAGGAGAACCTCGCCGCCGGGTTGGGCGCCGACTACGACCCAGCGCGACACATCAACGTCTTCGCCGCCCACCTATTCGTCGCCGGAGCCGAGCTGTGCAGGTCGGAGCGGGTGCTGCACGTCAGCGACAGCTATGCCACCCGACCCGAGCAGCTCCCTCGGGTCTCGTACGGCGCGTTCGGCCATATCCATCGGCCCCAGCGAATCCGGGGCCTGGAGCGAGCCCGTTACGCAGGTTCGCCAATTCAGATCGACTACGGCGAGGAGGGTGAGACCAAGTCTGTCGTCACCGTGGAGGCCGAACCAGGGCGCACTGCGAAAGTCGAGGTAATACCGCTGTCCGGTGGCCGCCCACTACTGCGCATCGAGGGGACACTGGGAGAGCTCGAGGCAAGACGAGACGAGGTCGGTCGGTCGATATTCACAGCGATCGTCCACAGCGAGGACGCCATTCCGAACCTCACGGATGTGCTCCGAGCGATGTACCCGAAGGCGACACTCCTCGAGGCCTACAACCCGTACGCCTCGGGACGCATCTCCGTGGTTGCCGCGCAAGACGGTGACATCCAAGTCGAGCCCAGCGTCGACGAGCTGTTCGCCAATTACCTCGCCACGGTCCAGCCCAATCTCAAGGGCGCTCGCGCCGCCCGGGTCCGCGAAATCTTTACCAAGCTTGTGAGCTCAACGGATGACGAAGCGGGCGACGAGTTCGCCGAAGCCAGCCTGTTCGACGACGAGACTGCATTCGCGACCCCGGCGAGCGAAGGATGAGACCCCTCACGCTCACGATCGACGGGCTACGCAGCTACCGCCGTCCGGTCACGCTCGATTTCTCCGACGTCAGCCTTCTCGCGATCGTCGGTGACACCGGAGCTGGCAAATCGTCGATCCTCGAGGCCATCACCTACGCCCTCTATTCGTCGGCCACGTGGACGGGCCAACCCGGAGAGCTGATCGCTGACGGTGTCCGCACAATGAAGGTCGCACTCCGCTTCGAGGCTGATGGCAAGCGATGGCAGGTCACGCGGTCGATGTCGCGCGACGGCTACCCCGCGCCTGTCCACCACCTCATCTGCGAAGACGATGGGCTGGTCGTGAACGGCCGCAACGAAGTCAACGCACACATCGAACGACTGGTCGGCTTGGATTGCAAGGCCTTCCTTCAATCTGTGATCCTCCCGCAAGGACGATTCGCGGAGTTGTTGAAGGCGACCCCGACGGAGCGAGGGAAGATCCTCCAGAACATCTTCCGCGTCGACGAACTAGTCGCGGCGCGCGACACCAGCGACAGGTTGCTCACGCGGTGGGAACCTCGATACGAGGGCTTTCGCACGGAGCGATCCCTGTATCTAGAGGATCCCAAAGCCGCAGCCGTCGAGGCCGGTGAGCGACGCGCGAAGGCTGGCGTCCGGCAAGAGCGGCTCGACGACCTACGGAGGCTCGTTCGCCAACTCAACGACACTGTGCAGACCGGTGAAAACGAAGCACGCGAGCTCGACGTGCTCGCGACGAACCTTCATCAGGACGACCTCACCGGCTCAGCCGGGGAACTCGGCCGGTTGGCGACTGCCGCAGGCGAGCTGACGACCTCACGCACCGCACTCGACAAAGCCCGGAAGGCCGCTCGTCAACGCGAGAAGGAAGCCGCAGAACATCTCGACGGTGCCGCACGTGACGGCGTCGGACTTCAGGGACTGACGAGAGCCGAGGCAGAGCTGGAGACACTCGCCCACGAAATCGAGGCGGTCACCGAGGGGATCAACCAAGCAGTCAGCGATACGGCCGAGCTCGAGCAAGCTCAGCGAGAAGCCGAGCAACAGCAGAAGGCCGCTGACGCAGCAGAGAAGAAGGCGAACGACGCGCTGAGCGAAGGCGACGGCAACCACCGAATCGGCAAGACAAGCGACCGAGGTACGAGATACCGCCCGCGACGCGTTGGCTGTCCACCGCGCCAAAGCCGACGACCATGCGACCCGGGTCGAGGAACTTCGGGGGTGCCAAGAGGATCTGGAAACTCGCCAGTCCGAGTTAGAGAACCTTGCCGCGAAGGCGCGGCGAAGCATCGGCCAAAGCCGAGTACTCCGAGCGCCGGCTGCAAGAACTCGAGAAGACGGCAGCAGCCGCAACGGCCAGCCACGACTGCCGGCCCGGCGATCCATGCCCCGTATGTGCCCGGGAGCTGCCGAACTCCTGGCGGGCGCCCGTCGAACCCAAGACCGAAACAGCGCGGCGGCAACGCGACCAGGCCACGCAAGCACGAGACACGGCGAGGACGAACGCCGACAAGGCAGCTGGCCGCCGCACCGCTGCCGCTGAACGCGAGAAGGAGGCTCGCACGGCTGTGAGCCGCGCTCAGCGCGCTGCTGAGCAGGCATTCACGCGCCTTGCCGAAGCAACCAAGCTGACTCCAAAGCAGCTGACGGCAAGGCTCGAGGACGAGACGACCGTCCTGGAGCGTGTCGAACTGGACGCCGTAAAGGCCGAGGCCCAACGCGACGAAGCCGTTTCGCGTGCGGCGGATCTTCGAGACAACGCCACCGAGACTCGGTCCAACGCCAAGGCTGCCACCAAGCAGGCCGCCGAGCGCGAGCGAGGGATCCGCTCATCGATGCACAGGCTCGCCAAGACCTGCGCCGGGATGCGGGCCCGAGCAGCAAAGCTTCCGGAGCTCGTACGTCCCGTTGTCGCGGACGAAGCAGCGCTCGACCTGAGCGCAACGCCCGAAGAACGCCGCGTCGGGTTGGGTGCGGCGCGAGTCAACGAAGGCGTTGCGAAGGTCCGCGTCGCTCTCGTTGAGCTTCGCGGTATCGAGGCGAACGGCGCCACGGCCCGCGAAGAACGCGAGGTTCTCGATGAGCAACTGCAGGATCTACGTGCACGCTGGAAATACTGATGTCGCGGGCCCGACTGCCAACGCGGCGCGGCGTGCCGAGAAGCTGGCCACCGCGTGGCCGACGCCGTAGTCCGGCTTGACCAGGCGGCGCCGCCCGAGCGTCCCGACAGCGACGATCCCACGGACCTCTCACAGTGGGCAGCCCTTATCGAGAAGGCGGCGACGAGCGCCGCCAAAAAGCTCTCCCAACGAGCCCTTGCGGCGCGAACCAAAGCGGCGAATGTGCGCAGGGACACACACGACCGGCTAGCGAAGGCCGGCGTCACCGGGATGGACGAACTGGAGAACGAGATCGTGGCCGCGGCCACCATCACGCAGCTCGCGGCAAAGGAAGAGGAAACGGCCCTTGCTCAGATCCCGCGTGCGACCGACCTCGACGACCGCATCAAACGCTCGCGCCCGTTCCTCGAAGACCTCCAAGCCGTCCGCGATCTCCTTGCGAACTCCAAGTTCATCGGCTTCCTCATGCATCGCCGCCAACAAGCGCTCCTCGGCGTAGCCACTGCGCTACTTGGCGACATGAGTGGCGGACGCTTCGGCTTTTCTCAGGACTTCCAGGTAGTCGACTGCTATTCCGGACAGCCCCGCTCGACGAGCACTCTGTCGGGAGGCGAAAGCTTCCTCGCCAGCATGGCCCTCGCTCTCGCGATGGTCGAACTCGCCGGTCGCGCCGGCGGCCGACTCGACTCTCTCTTCCTGGATGAGGGGTTCGGCTCGCTTGATGCCAAGACCCTTGACATCGCCATCGACACGCTCGAAGGGCGAGCCAAGGCCGGACGGCTCGTCGCCGTCATCAGTCACGTCAAGACGGTGGCCGAGCGCATTGAAGACGTCCTCGCCGTGACTTACAGTCCCTCTGCCGGCAGCAGCTTCCGGATCTTGACGCCCGCCGAGCGCGTTGGTCTCGTTCAGGACGATGCAACGCAAGCGGTCGCGCGACTTCTTTCTTAGCTGCAGCGGCGTGACCCAGTCGTGCCCCAAGCAACGGACCACCGTGTCAGCGACGGTGAATGACGGTCAATGAATCCGCTGTTCAACGGGTGCGTCACTACTCGAGGCAGGTAGTCGAAGTTGTCGGCCCTGCTTTGCAAGCAGGGGTCGTGCGTGCCTGGGTCGGCGGTGGGTATTGAACCGGGCCCTCCGTTGTGGATCCGCCGCGCCGATGTCGCTTACATGAGCGCCGCCGCGTTCGCTACGGGTCGACGCCATCCGCCATTCATCCGGCATCCGCCTTCGATCGGACCCGTCCACGCCAGTACGCGCACCCGCTGCGACCAGCGTCTTCGTCCGCAGCCGTCCGCTTCGATCTGCGCGTAATCGCTTCCCAAGCTGAGAACGCGGGTTCGATTCCCGTCACCCGCTCTCGAGTGTCCGGGCGTCACCACATCCCTACGCGCTACGTCCGGTTAGCTCAGTCCGGGACTTGTGGGGGTGATTGGCCGGCTGCGCCATCGTGAGGCTGGGCCAGTCGCGCCACTTCGTCGACGAGACGCGCGACCTGGGTCTGGAGCTCGGCGATGTCGGTCGCGCTCGCGTAGCGGGACCGCGTTTCGTCCGAAGCCGGAGTTGGTGGACTGGTTGACGTGGGAGTGCCGAGGCCGAAGAAACTTGCCATTGAACCCGCGAGGAGGCCGAGCACTGAGACACCCGCGATCATGACCATGACTCCGTCGACGCGACCCGCAGTTGTCTCGGGCACAATGTCTCCGTACCCCACAGTCGTCAAGGTCACGACCGCCCACCACAGCGCGTCGCCGAACGTCTTGAACTCTGGGTTGGTCGCATGCTCGGCGCGATAGGCCACCGCTGCCCCCACGATGACCACGCCCATGGCGACCAGTGCGACAGCGCCGAGCCGCTCGAACAACCGGCGCGCGCCCCGTGTGGCCATCACGACACGGGCGACCCGCGCCAACCGAATCAGGATGACGAACTTCCCGGTGCCGGTCCCGACGATGAGGAACCAGGGTGCGGTGAGAACGACGACCACCAGGTCGAAACGCCCAAGCCAGGTGCCGAGGTAATGGACGAGTCGGCGCTCGTGAACCACAAGGTCGACGAGGAACACCAGCCACGCTGCGATGAAGACGACCGCGGCGAGGAACGGGTAGGCCCCGCCCGGCAACAGGAACAGCGGGACGACGGCCGACACGACCAGCGGCAACGCCATCCGCTGGTCGAAGCGCGCCAGCGCCTCAGCGTCCGCGGCTGACCGGGCGTGGCCAATCTGCCCCGTCGCATCGATATCGGTCACGAACGGATCATGACGCCTGTGTGGGTTCCACAGGCGGACCGACCAGGAGCGGCAACAGCATCGGACTATGACGGGGTTGGGATACAGAATTGCCCTGCTGGTTGGTTCGGAGGCAACGACGCCGCTGTGTTTCGTAGCGTCCGAGGGTCCCGGTGTGTCTCAGAGGTGCGCGCCCAAGTTGTAGTCGCGCAGGTCACATGATCGCGATGGGATTGACGGGCGAGCCGGTGGCGTTCGGAAGCCGCAACGGCGCGACGACGCAGAGGAACGACCACCGGTCGAGCTGCTCGCAGACTTGGACAAGATCTTCGAGCTGCAAGTAGTCGAGCAAATGCAGGCCCATCGCGTGGATGGCTAGGACATGGACGGGGAAGGCGACGCCTTCGACAGCACTCGGAGCGGAGTCGTTGTTGCCGTCGCTGCCGAGAAGGCCCACGCGGCGTTCCGCCACGAACTCGAGCGCGCGCGGATGCAGTCCGACGCGCGCTTCTGCCGCGTTCCATGGTCCGAGCTGGGTTCGTCGGTGCCGGTGACCGACACGGACGAACAGGAGATCGCCGGGAGCGACCCGGACGTGCTCTTTGTCCTCGGCGGCGACGAGATCGTCGATCGTCACGCAATCACCGGGTTCGAGCCACAAAACGTCGCGCACACGCGGAATGTCGAGCAGAACGCCTCGCCCGACGATCCCGTTGGCGACGACATCGATCGACAAGGCGGTTGCGCCCACTGGCGTGATGGCACTCGCTGGCACGTCTCCGTACAAGGTGTCGTCGCAGATGACGTGACAGAGCGCATCGATGTGAGTGTCGCCATTGCCATGCACGTTCATCGCGAAACGGTCCAGCGCGAAATGACAACCGGACGGCTCGACTCGACCGTCAACCCCGTCCATCATTTCGTGCCGCACCGGCTCAGGATTGTCCGCCGTCGGCCAAGTCTCCATGGGCGCAGCCAAGGAGACGGATCGGCCAAGACGAACCTCGCTCGCGGCGTCACGCACGTGCGCGGCCACAAGGTTGCCGAGCGCACCCGGTTGTTCGTGCGTTCCCCAACGAGCCTCGGCTTTGAGGCGGTCATAGAGCCCGGCGAACTCGGCGCTGCTCATGCCCGCCGCGCCGCCGACGTCAGAAGAATCGCTGCCGATGATTCAGCTTAGCTGGCTCACCTTGCCGGGTAACCCCGACGCTTCCACGTAACGCACAGTCGCCTCGACAACGTCGGTCCCGGCTCTGGGTAGTCGTTGCTGCCGTCCTCATGTGCGTGACGCGCGCTCACGCTTCACCGATTCGTCGCGGCGCCGGTCGTCTGGCTGCCTTCAGTCAGTGAAGTTCCCCCAGGACGGCTTGGGGCGTGTCGGTTGTCGTGGGACGCGATTGGAGCGAGTCTCTCGACATGATTCACATTCGCGCAGTGAGTCCCGAAGACATCACGCCGAGCCTGGTCGACGCACTTGCAACCAATCCCGGAGTCGTGAACCTGATCGTCCTCGAGGGTGCCGCACGAAATCCCGACGGCGACGCCGTGTAGTTCGACGTGATCAACGCGAAGGCGAACGGAGTACTCAGCGATCTGCGCGCCCGTGGGGTGGACCGGCGCGGGTCGATCATCCTCGACGACATCGGGGCTGCGATCTCCGACCGAGCGACCACGGCGGAAGATCATGCGCCGCGAAGACTCAGCCAGCCACCAATCTTGGAGGAAGCCGAAGCCAGGATCCATGCGGGCGGGCGTTATCCGCCGAGCTGGTTCGTTCGACTGGCAATCGCCGCTCTCATTGCCGCCGTCGGCATCTTCACCAACTCGCAGATTCTGGTCGTAGGCGCCATGGTCGTGGGCCCCGAGTATGCGGCCATCATCAGCGTCGCGCTCGCTCTCATCAAGCGCGACGGTCGGCGGATCCGCGCCGGCGCGGACGCGCTCATCGTCGGCTTCTCGACAGCGATCTTCCTCACCTTGGTCTTCAGCGTGGTCGTTCGAGCGTTTGGTTGGGAGTCCGAGGCCTTCAGCCACGGAGTTCGCCCCGTGTCCGATCTGATCGACAGTCCGAACGTGTTTTCCGTTGTGGTCGCGACCCTTGCCGGAATCGTCGGCGTGGTGTCTCTCGTAGAAGCCCGGACCGGAGCACTGATCGGGGTCTTCATCTCGGTGACCACGATCCCGGCCGCCGCAGACATAGGCGTGTCGATCGCTTTCCAGAACTGGAGTGAGGCTCGCGGCTCGGTCATTCAACTCCTGTTGAACGTCGCGATCCTGATCGTGGTCGGCGCGGTGGGGCTCGTCGTACAACTGGGCTTCTTGCGGCGCGTCGACAGGCGCGCGAACAGAGCGACACCTGAAACGCGTCCCACCCCCGACACCTGACCCGGGCACACATCCAGGGCGGGGTTGTCGTTGCTGTCACTCATGGTTGGTGAAGATCTCACGAGCCTCTCGAGCGGCGTAGAAGACGATCACGTACCCAGCGAGTGGGTCTGCCCACCACACGCCGAGGGCAGCGTTCAAGGCGAGCCCCGCGAGTACCGCACTCGCGAGAACGGCGTCAATGAGCGTTACGCGACCTTCGGTCTGAAGCACAGGGTTGTTCAACGCGCGCCCCGTAGATGCCTTGGCGGCAGCAAGGCTGAACATCACGGCCGCAGTAAGGCCAGTCCACACGATTCCCGCTACGCTCGGCTGGGCGTGGTGGGCGGTGAGCAGCGCAACCGTTGACTGCACCGCGATATAGACGGCAACGACGACGAACGCGATGCCGATGAGTCGCAGCGCTCTGCATTGCCGCTCCCGGCCCGAGTCCGCGAGCTCCCACAGCACAACTGTGCTCGCACCGATCTCGATGACGCTGTCGAGACCGAACCCCGCAAGCGCCACCGACCGAGCAGCAACGGCCGACCAGCCGAGAACGACCACCCCCGCGACGTTCCAACCGAGGGTCGCCCGCTCCAAGCTGACACCCCGAGACAGCAACGTCGCGCGGCTCGCGCTCGCGGTTCCACTGCCCCACACTCACTCCTTGCTATCGCAGCGGCCCAACCCGCGGTAATGCCCGACGCTGGGTACGGGCACGGCACTCCCTGTGTGGTTCCTCGAGGTCGACGAAAGGCTGCCCAAGCATCCGCCTGGTGACCGAACACAACGCGGCCAGGTTGCCCGGGCATGGCTCGAGGTCACCGAGGGGTCACGAGCAAGTCGATCAGCCGGACGATGCTGGCGTCCCGGAGCTCGGTGCGCTCCTCGAGGAGGACCGCGAGTCGCACTGTCATCCGTCGCGCTCAGCCGGGCACGATCAGCAACGGAACCATGCTCCAGCGCAGCAGTTCCTCGGTCACGCTTCCCCGGATGGCCCGCTGGAGACCACCCCGAGCATGACCCGCGACTGCAATGACACTGCGCGAAGCCATCGCCGCGTCGCCGATCGCGCGGACGGGATCATGCGACTCGACAACCGTCATCACCGCAGCGGGGATCAACTCGTGAGCGGCTCGCAACTCGGCGGTCGGCTCGATCGGCACCTGGGCGGATCCAAGTGTGATGGCCTCGAACAGCTCAACCGTGCCGCCGAACGTTGTCTGCCACTCGATCGACACGTCGAGAAGTGAGGTGCGCAGAGAGCTCTCGTCGATGCCAACGACCAACTTGTCGGCCAGTTCGTACTCGTCCGGCACGTCCGGGCCGATCGCCAGCATCGGGCCAACGTGCCGTCGCAACAGGTCCTCGGTCATGCTGCCGAGCAGTACCTCGCCGATCGCGGTGCGACCGTGGGATGCAAGGCACAACAACGCCCCGGGGTGGCTGCCGGCGAAATCGGCAAGCTCATCCGCGGGCTTGTCCCCGTCGATGACCACGGATGTCACGGGACAGCCATGGATTCGTCGAGTCCGCTCAGCGAGGTCGCCAAGGTCGTACTGCTCGAGCCCCGGTGACCCCGTTGTCACCATTCGAATCGGAAGCTGACCGCGGCTGGCGAGTCGCCCGACGATCGGAAGCATCCGGTCGGCGAGTGGGCCGAAGTCGAGGGCGACGATCAACGAGTCGAAGCGACCGAGGGGAACCATGGAAGAAGCTTCGCTCATCCGGACGCCGTTCATCGAACCACTCAAAGGGCCCTCGAGACCGGGACGCATCCTCGCGTTCGGCAGACCCGGTGGGCGTCTATCGGCCAGATCGAACGCCGAAACAGCGTGCGTCAGCCACACGCCGTGTAGCTAATGAACGCCAGAACGTGTGCACTCGGCAGGGTCGTAACCGATATGCGTCATGCAGCACCTGCCGCGACCTCCTGGGCGCACCAGGCGTAGAGGGCGTCGTAGACAAAGCTGGCCCGCTCCAGCAGTCGATGGTCGTCCACTTCGACGTCGAGACCGCCGAACGCCAACGCCAACAGTGCGGGTGCGAACGGGTCGGTCTCGATCTCGGAGGAGATGTCGGCGGCATGCACGATGCGAGCGAGGCGCACCAACGCGGGATCGTCGCCGAGGTGATACTCGTCGATAAGAACCTCGAACGTGCACTTGTTGCCCCGATGGTCGTAGTCGGCACCGGACGCGTCGAACCCGTGGCCGTCTTCGCGTTCGGCGACAGCGAGAACCTGGTCGGTTGGGACGTACAGGATCTCGGCGTCGGGGTCGATGAACTTGCGGATCAACCAGGGACAGGCGATCCGGTCCGTCTTGGGGCGCGCCCGGGTGACCCACTTCACGGGATGATCTCCGCAGCAAGCGCGCTGGCGGTATAGCCGCCGGCGACGTCGTACCGACTGATGGGCCGGTGGTCGACCGCTTGGTGGACGTCCGATGCCGTCAGCGCGTCGCGTTCGGGAGTGGCGATCCAGGCGTCGAACACCTCATGGGACGGCCACACCGTGACCACCACGATGTCGCCTTTGTCGATGGATGGTTCGAGCACCCATTCGGCGAGGATGCCGTGGGCTTCTCGCACGGCGCTGCCCGCCGCGATCCAGTCCAGGTAGCGATCGCGTTGCTCAGGCGGCACGTCGACCGTGCGCAGACACACGATCACACCGACACCTCCTGATGGTCGGGAAGCGGAACATGGCGGAACCACCGCCACAGCACGACGTCGTAGAGGCTCTTGAGGCCGCCGGCAATCACGAACGGAAACCCGAGCGCGACCGACTGTGCCGCGCCGGCTAACACCGGTCCCGCCGGGCGAGTGACGTAGCGCGCCGTGTTCGTCACCGACGCTGCACCTGTCCGCTCCGACGGTTCGACGAGCGCCATCACGTAGGCCTGACGGGGGGCAACGTCCATCTGCGAGAGCAGCACCCGTACGAGCAGCAACGCGATGGCGGTAGCGAGGTTGGGAGCGAACGCGACCGCGATGAGCACCATGTTGGACGGCAGGTGGGTGAACACCATCGTGGGCAGCATCCCGAATCGCTCTGCCAGTCGCCCAGACGACAAGAAGGACACGGTCTGCAGCACACCAAAGGCGAAGAACGTCACCCCGATTGTTGCGACCGAGGCCCCGAATCGCTGCGCCAGCCAAAACGCGACGAACGCTTGCACGGTGAAGCCGCCCGCGAACGAGTCGAGACTGAACAGCGCGGCAAGACGGAACACGACCGGCCGCGAGTCGCGCAACACCTTCGGGGCTTCCGACTTCACCGGCTCCGATGCCCTTTCGACCGTACCGCTCAACCGTGGCGCGAGCACCACGCCGACGAGCGCGGCGGGAACCAGCAGGAGAAAAAATCGCTGCTGGTCAGGCGGATCGCTCAGCGCGTCGCGCAGTGGACCGATGCCCGCCGCGGCGAGAGCACCCAGCGAACCGCCCGCAGCCGCGACCGCGTTGTACACGCTGAACCCTCGGGCCAAGCGGCGCTGTTCGAACTGGCCGGCGAGCATCGCCAGTTCCAGCGACGTGAACGGCCCGGACTCGATCACCTCCGTCGACAACGCCCCCAACAAGGACACCGCGACGAACAGCCACACCGAGGTGCCGTAGGCGAACGCGACGCCCGTGGCGGCGAGGAGCGCATACAGGGTGAGGTAGCAGCGTCTGCGTCCGATGTGGTCGCCGTACCGGCCGATCACCAACGAGGCCAGGACGGTTCCCGCCAGAACGGAGCCGAGGATCAGCCCCACTTCGAGCGAGGTGAACCCGCGCTCTTCGAGTGTCGCTCCCAACAGCACCGCGCCCAGCCCATAGCCGAAAGCGCGAGCGGCCTGCGCCACCAGTATGCGACGAGCGTCGATGCTCAACCCGCATCACCCAACAGCGCGCGCCGGCGTTGCTCAAACAGGCCGTCGAAGATGACCGCGCTGACCTCCAGCACGCGGTCGTCGTCCGCCACGAAGGTTAGGCCGCGACAGATCGCATCGAGACCCACTGCGGCGGGTTCGTCGAAGCGGTCGTCCGCCAGATCGGCTTCGTGGACCACCTGCGCCACTTCCCACAGCACGGGATCGTCCAGACCGAAATGGCGGAGCATGGTCTCGAAGCTGCAGTCGCCGTTGTGATGCGACAGCTGAACCCCACGCATGTCGAAAGGCGTGGCCTCGGCGGGGACGTCGGCGGTGTCCTCCACGAACACGAACGTGGCAGCGGGATCGACGAACCGGCGCAGCAACCATGCACACGCCGCCCGGTCGACATGACACCCGGGCCGCGTGGCCCACATCACCCTGACCGCTCCTTGGCAGTCGCCGAGTCCAACGACTCGATCACACGTTGGACGGCTCGACGGGCCTCATCGCGCTCCCTCGGCGCGATGTGATCGCGGCGCTCGATGTCGCGCAGACTCCGCCGCAGCCGCTCGACCGTCCGCCGCTGCGGCTCGTCCAACGCGGCCTTCGCGTCAGCTGTGAGCGCCGTGTACTCCTCGACCACCGCGTCCCGCAGCTGCTGGCGCAGCGCACGGTCCTGCTGCTTCGAGCCCGAGGCTCGCCACGTCCATGCCTCGCCGCCGGCCTCCATGATCTCATCGGCCAACCAGCCGAACGCCTCCACCGTCACTGCATTCGCCGGCAGTGCGACCAGGCCATCCACCATCTGCACCGCACCGAGTCGACGCAGCTTGCGCCACACCGTCACTCGCGGTGCCGACGGCTCCCGCGGCATCCGGTAGGCGAGCAGCACCCAGTCCGATTCAGCCACACGGCCACCCTAGAACGATGTAACCGTGGTTGCAATCGCAAGCTCGGCAAGATACGGTGTAACCACGGTTACATCAATCAGGAGTGTTCGATGAGCTTCCTCGCCTCGGTTGCCGTTCTCACCCTCATCTATCTTGTGGTCGCGCGCCTCGAGCGTCTCCCGTCGTTGCGGTTCCGGGCGCTGTCGTCACCGCGTCCATTCCTGGCGACCGACGTCGCCTGGTACGCAGTGGCCGTGGCGGCCACGGCTGCGTCAGTGTTCTTGTTCCGTCCACTGCTGACCAACATGAGCATCGGACCGGCACGTACCGCAGTCGCCGGTATGCCCTTCGCGCTGAAACTGCTCATCGGGGTGGTCGTCTTCGACTTCGTGTCGTTCCTGGTGCACCGAGCGCTGCACCGTTACGACCTGCTGTGGAACATCCACAAGGTCCATCACTCGACCCTGCAACTCGACGGGTTCGCCACCACCCGCACCCACATGATCGAGAACATGATGCGCTTCGTCCCTCCACAGGCACTGCTGTTCCTCATCGGAATGCCGGTCGGCGTCGTCGCCGCCTCCGTGGCGATCGCTGCCATCTATGGGGTGTCCAACCACAGCAACATTGGCCTCAACTTGCGTTGGATAGAACCTCTACTCGTCACGCCGCGCCTTCACCGCCGGCACCACATCCCGGCAACCACGCAGAACAACTACGGCGGAATCTTCACCGTCTGGGACCGGCTCTTCGGCACGCTTGTCCAAATCGACACAACCGATAGTGAAGGGTTCGGCGTTCCGGGCGAGACGAGCACTTACCCTCAGCGATTCGCGCCGGCGTTCCGTCAGCCGCTGCTCGACCTACGCGACTCGCTTGCTACCTCGCGTTAGAGGTACGGGTACGACATCACTTTCCAGCGCGGTTACGTCAGCCTGTAAGTGAAGTAGTCGACGGTGACCCCGTCTCGTGTGAGGTCGTCGTGCGCGATCACCACAGCGTCAAACTGTTCGGCCTCGATGAGGCGCACCAGGTATCCGAGATCTCCTGACGTGCCGAAGAAGATCAGCATCCGACCCCCGTCGCGGAGGTGAGATCGGGCCTCTCGGAAGAAACGGGTCATGGCCCGGTAGCCGTGATCGGTCGAGGCCAGCTCGAAGCGATCGCGGGGACGAAACCAACGAAAGGGCGGATCGAACACGATCACATCGAAAGTCTCGGTCACTGCAGAGAACACGTCGCTACGGCGAACCTCGATTCGGTCCGCCACACCGTTGCGCTGGGCGTTCGCTGTCGCAGCGGCGAGCGCGTCTGCGTTGATGTCGGCCGCGACCACCTCCGCGCCACGCATCGCCGCGAGCACCGCGTTCACGCCGCTGCCGGTACCCATGTCTAGGACCCGGTGGCCGGACTTCGCCTCAGCCAGAACCGCTTCGCCGAGCAAATGGGACATGGGGGTGATCGGCATCACGTTGGGCGGCACAACAATGGTCGCGCCGAGGTAGTCGAACCCCTGGTCCCGCGCACCCTCGGCTCGGCCATCTCGGTAGGCCCGCTCGTGCCACTCGGTGATCCACCGCACCTGCTCGGGATCCAGGGTCGGCACGAAGCCAGCCCAGTCCTTCTCGTCGGCCGAACCCACGAGCCGATCATGCTCCAACGGGAACATACTGGATCAATCCACTTGTGCCGGTGATGGGACGATCATCAAACCCTTCGGGCACAGGTGGAGATCATGCTGGTGATAGAGCGCTGGGGTCGACACCCGGACCGCTGCGTGTTGGAATGCTTGATTCTGGCGACGAGGAGGTAGGGCGATGGGGCGGCGGTTCAAGTACGCGATCGCGTCCGTGTTCGGTGGCGCGGTTGTTCTCACAGTGGGAGTCGGTCCGGCGGGCGCGGTGATCCATGAGCAGGTTGCGGCCTACTGCAGCGGGGGTGGACACGGGGTGATCACGGCGACCGCCGAGCTCGAGCCCCCCGGCATCGCCGACCCGACCCAGTCCAACTTTGCCGCGCCAGTGGTCCACAATGGCGTGGTCGATGTCAACACGTTGACGATCACCGATCGTCCGCCGGCGAAGTTCCCGGCCGGCACGAGCGTCCTCGACGCCAACGTTGGCGCGACGACGCCGGATCACCCGAGCACCCACTGCCAAGCGCTGCAACCCTGACCCCGCAGTCGCTCGCGAAGTTCGACGACGGGCCAACACGGAGTTCGACGCCGGAGCTCGGCGATTCTCACGGGTCGCTGCTCAAATCCCGGCGCGGCGCTCCATTCGACGCGCATGCTCGGAGCGAACGAGTCGGCGGTGAACGTCAACGGTGGCTCGGTCGCTCTCGGCCACGCGCTCGGATCTACCGGTGTGCGGATGGTGGTGACGTTGATCCACGAGCTGCGCCGGCGCGGTGATCGCCTGCGAGCGGTGACGTTGTGCGGTCGCGGCGGTCAGGACGAAGCGTCATCCTTCGCTCTTGTCGCTCCGCGAACGCTTGGGCGATGTGTCATCGACAGGATGACGGAACCCCCACACGACGCGGTTCGGAGGTCGGGCGTCGGCGCCGATCGTGGCTGTGGCCACGGCGGCGCAACGTGCTGCGCATGCTGTCGAACGACGCGGTCTCGGCGTCGTGCTTCAACGGACCGCCTCCGTGGTGCCCAGAGGGACGACCGAATCATCGTCGGATGCGGGACTGATCACGCTGCTCAGCATTCGAGCCATTGCCGGCCACTGCAATGCCTGCGGGTCGGCGGCTCGTTCGAGCGCCATGCCCGCACCGAGCGCAAGGATGAACTCGGCCAGGATGCGGGCGGGACGTTCGGCTCGACACCGGCACGGCTGTGAAGCTCACCGAGAAGCTCGGCCAGCCGCTCGACCGTGCGGGCGTGCCGCTCGGCATATCGTCGGTTGAGCTCGGGATCCCGCATGGTGATGGCGCGGAACTCGACAAGTGCTCGCGCCCCGGCTTCGACCTCGCTGTCGCGCTCGAAGTTCTCGAGCAGCGTCAACACGCCTGCCGGGCCGGACGCATCCGCGACCAGACGCTGGTTCTGGGCGGCGCGCTCATCGATGCGGTCCTCTAAGAGGGCGAGGATCAACGGTCCTCCACAGCGCTCTGTAGAACGCTGTGGACGTAGTTACGCCGGTGTCATTCCAGGCAGTTCGATGATCTCGCGAATGGGCTTGCCCGGTCCGACCACGGCGTCGAGCGCAGCCGCCGAGGGTCCCGGCAAAGGGCACGCGGTTGTGAGTACGAGGAAGCCCACGTCTGGATGGGTCTCGTGCAGCACGGCCGCCTTCCCGATCACTTTCCAGACGACGTCGGCTCGCTGTAGTCCCGGACGAACGGCGGTCAGTCCCCCGCCGACCTCGACGTGTCGAACCGTGCCGTCGGAGTGCCGCGCCGTGAAGCTCACGTCGACGCCACGCACGACAGTGACATCGGTCCTGATGTCCGTGTAACCGCGCTGCACGAGGAAGTCGTGTGCGAGGTCCCGCGCCGTGGGCACGTCCGGCGGCACGTGGACGGTCACATTGGCACGCTCGGCGTCGACGCGTTCCTTCGCCCGCTCGACGTAGGCCGGGTCGGTGTCGTAACCGACGTAGTGGCGGCCCGTTCGCACCGCCGCTACGGCCGTGGTACCCGAGCCCATGAACGGGTCGAGGACGAGATCGCCCTCGTACGTGTAGAGCTGGATGAGCCGTTCCGGCAGCTCGACCGGGAAGGGCGCCGGATGCCCGACACGCGTGGCACTTTCGGACGCGATCTCCCACACGTCCGTCGTCGCCTCCATGAATTCGTCGCTCGTCAACGATGGGCGCGAAGGCAGATCGCGCTCGCGCCGAGCGCGCTCCGCGACTGCGCGATCGAACCGGCCCTTGCTCGCGATCACGATCCGCTCGGTCAAGTCCCGCAACACCGGATTCGACGGTCGCCGGAACGAACCCCACGCGCACGAACCGGTTGCACCGCGCGCCTTGACCCAGATGACCTCACCCCGCATGAGCAAGCGGAGGCGGTCTTGGAGGATCCAGATGACATCGGCGGACAGCGACCGGTACGGCTTGCGCCCGAGGTTGGCGACGTTGACCGCGATGCGTCCTCCCGGCTCGAGCGTGCGAACACAGTCCGCGAACACCGACTCGAGCATCGCGAGGTACTCGGCGTAACCGGCTGGGACAAGACCTTCACCAAGCGCAATCTCGTACTCCTTGCCGGCGAAGTACGGGGGCGAAGTCACCACCAACGCGACGGAGTTGTCGTCGACCTTGTCCATGTCGGCTGCATCGCCACAGAAGATGTCGTCGATCTCGCGGCGAGTCGCTACCTCCGAGTCCGCAGCGACCGCCGGCGGCGTGAAGCGCTCGTAGAACGCCGACGCGTCGTGACTCTCACGACGTGAGACGCCGAAGGCCGACGTCGAAGTGGGACGACGCGGCGCGGAGGGATCGCGCACGGTCAGACACTACGCGACCTCACCGAAACACTCCCGTATGGCCCAGCGAGAACCGGCCCGGCTGTGGATACACGCACAACCCGTGCGGACCGTTGCCCACCGGAATGCGTGCTCGCAGCTGGCCTGTCGTCGTGTCGATCGCGTACACCTCGCTGTTCGAACGGCCGCTCAACCACAACGTCATGCCGTCGGCCGACACGCCACCCATGTCAGGACTTCCGCCGCCGGGGATTGTCCATTTGACTCGTACCGCGCGCGTCGTCAGGTCGACCACGGAGACCGTGCCCTCGTCGCGGTTCGACACGTAGAGGTCCTTCGAGTCGCGGCTGACATAGAGGCCGTGCGCGCCTGCGCCGGTCGGCAAGAAGCCGGTGACGCTGAAGCTGGCACCGTCCAGTTCCCACAAGCCGTTGCTCACCATGTCCGCGACATAGAACACAGAGCCGTCCGGCGACAGCTTGACGTCCTGCGGCTTCGAACCGGCGAACAACCCGAGTGTCCCGACGAGTGACGGCCCATCGGCGCCGAGCGCAACCTTCACCATCTCGCTCGAGAACTCACAGCTCGCGATGAGATAGGAACCGTCGGCGGAAAAGTCGAGGTGATCGACGCCCGAGCAGGGGACCGGCATCGATTGGACGACGGCGAACGTGTGGGGATCGGTGAAGTCGAGCCGCGCCAGGCGCTCCGCAACGACGATGGCGAAACGGCCGTCGGGCGTGAAGTACAAGTTGTACGGGTCCTCGACGGGGATCGGCGCACCCGGTTGCCCGGTCGCAGGATCGATCGGCGTCAGGGTGTTGCCCTTGTCAGCCGCGACGTACAGGGTCTTCAGGTCATACGAAGGCACCACGTGTTGCGGTTCCTCGCCGACGTCGAAGTGGTTGACGACGAGCATCGTCGCCGGGTCGATCACGTCGACGGTGTTGCTCTCGGAGTTCGGGACGTACACGAGCGATGGGAACGAGACCACAGTGGGACTCAACTCGTTCGGCCGGTCTGCGGCGTAGATGTCGACGGTGGACGGGGTCGTCGGCGGCGGTGCCGGCTGGGGAAGATCGGACCTTGCGATCGAGCCGGCGTGATCGTGCTCCGAGCTTGCTGTGGAGCCGCTGGCGGAGGGCCGCGGATCATCTCTTCCGCACGCGACGAGCACGAGCGCGAGCGCGACGACGACTCCCAGCGACCGGCGACACACCTGGCGATGGTAGGGCGGGCCGCCATCCGACCGACCTCGCCCACGCTCGGGGCGCGTCCCCTCGCGGTCGCCGGTTGGACGTCAGCGGGCCAACAACGTCGCCAAGGCCCAGATGGCGGCGATAGCGCCCAGCACTGCCATGCCGACGCTGCGGGCTACCGGCGCGCGGGTCAGTTCGTCCTCACGAGGACGTTCGGGTGGACGGACGAGCGCGAGCACGTTGCCGACGAGCAGCGCGCCACCGAGCGCGAGGACCAGGAGGAGCAGCAGATCGGGCCCGCCGAACAACACAGCTCCGAGGGTAGGCCGTGGATCAGCCTCCCGGCGCGCCGGGTCCGGGCACGCCGACCACGGCGCCTCGGTCAGCCGGGATCTGCAGGTCTTCGGGCCTGATGTCTGTGCTTATCGCGTGGGCGATCGTCCGGTCCGTCGCCTCCGGACGATGGATCTCGGTGAGTGCAGGTGCACCGGTCCGCCGGTCGAAGCAGAACAGCGCATGGTCGCCGTAGGGCGGGGAGGGCAGAGCGATGGCGAGGTCGAGCCGGAAGCAGTGCGTCGGGGCGTCGCCGAAGTCGACGACTCGGTACAGGGGCCGCGGCCCGGTCACGTATGACTCGAGTTGCTGCAGTTCTGCATCGACCTCGCCGCCGTAGTCAGGAGCGGGCGCGCCGGTCACACAACCGGCAGCGTCATCGGGCGAGCCCGCGCAACCGACGACCTTGCCGTTCAAACGGCCGGAGACCGAGCCGAGCCCCGTCACGAGCCGCGTGTCGGGTGGTTGTTGCACGGTCGTCGTGCTCGACTTCAACTGCTGGCCGTCCGGCAGCGTCCGCACGAAGTCGGACTGCACGACATACGTCGCCAACCGACTGCGCTCCCACCCAGCGAGGAACGACTGCACCGCGGACGGACCGCGCGCTGTACCGGAAGGTGAACCGATGACAAAGGCGGCGACCATGCCGGCGGCGAGCACGACCAGCGCCACGACCACCGGCACCGGCGCCCGACCGTGCTCCACGTTTGGAAAGTAGTGTGCGGCCATGGCCTTCCATCACGTTGCCCTGGCCACTCGTGACATCGACGCCACCCACCGCTTCTACACGGAGGTGATGGGCTTCACCCTCGTGAAGGCTGTCGTCGCGCCCACCCCCAATGGCGGCTGGGCGCGCCACGCCTTCTACGACACCGGCGAGGGGATGATCGCGTTCTGGGATCTGCACGACCCGAAGATGGTCGACTTCGACCCTGCGATCTCCACCGGACTCGGGCTCGAGCCCTGGGTCAACCATGTTGCGTTTGGAGCACGTGACCTCGACGAAATCGAAACGCGCAAGCAGCGCTGGCTCGACGCCGGTTACGACGTCGTCGAGATCGACCACGGTTTCTGTGTCTCGGTCTACGCCAACGATCCCAACGGGATCCTCGTCGAGTGGTGCACCGACACGAAGCCGTACACGCAAGCAGATCGCGTCGCAGCACAAGCGGCGATGGACACCGCCGAGCCACCACTCGAGCAGCCGCCCGAACCGAAGTTCTTCAAGGCGCCGGTGGCGACGCCGGCCTGACCTCCACCACGACGGGCCTGTGGTCGCTCACAGCGACGGCAGGGACGAATGACTGCCCGGCGACCATGCCGTCCACGGCGATGTGATCGATACGTTGCATCGGTGCCCACGCCGGCTGCGTGACGTCCGCGTCGACCAGTGCGAAACCGGCTGCGGCGAGGGCACCGGCGATGTCGTCGGGCCGCAGGTTCAGATCGCCGAGCAGCAGCCGTGGGCGAGGCTCGTCCGCGATTGCTTCGAGCAACGCGTCGAGTTGTCTTGTCGCGACGGACGCGTCGTTGTGCAGATGGGTCGCCACGACTGTCGCGTCGTCGTCGCCGACCGTGACGTCTGCGACGATCGCAACGCGTCGCTGCGCGCCATCCGCTCGTGGCAACTCGAGCACGCGGCGGCAGTCGAGTTCGCCACGCACACAGAGCGCAATCCCGTCCTCACCGGTCAGGAGCAGGAAGTGACGCGCGGCTGCGAAGTGATGCTGATCGGCGTCCATCGCTTCCGCGACGAGGCCGGGCTGGTCAGCGAACCACGATCGGATCACGCGGCGGTCGACCTCCTGCACCGCGAGCATGTCGACGTCGAGGTCGGCGACTGCTCTCGCCAATCGCCGGTTCGATGCAAACCCGTGACGAGGCCGGCCGTGGCGCACGTTCCACGTGGCGACTCTCACCCGGCCTCGCGCCGCTGATACAAGATCGCGCCGTCGACCGCGGCGACAGGCTGGTAGTTGGCCTGCAAATACGCATCGAAGACCGGGAACTGGGCGACCGAGTAGGCCGTGCCGAGCGAAGCATCGACGATCAGCTCCGGGGGGTGGGCGGCGAGATCCGCTTGGAAGTCGTCCCACGCCCCGTTCACCGCATATTCCATGCCGACGCGCGCCGACGAGCGTCCGCCGCTCGAACCGGTCAGGAAGCCAGCGGTGAGGAACCTCGTCGCGGGTCGCCGATCGGACGCCCAGTACGCCTGCGGGAACTGGCCCCACACGAAGATGCGGTCGCTCGGACTCGTTCGTGTGTCGATCGCGGCCGAGATCCGGTCGTAGCGGTGGAGCAGGATCGGGTGGGCGGTGAGACCGAGGACGACGAACACGACGCTCGATGCGGCAGCCACCGACGCCGTACCGATCCAGAACCTGCGATCGGCGCGGGCGAGCGTTCCTGCTGCGAGCACAGCGAACGGTGGACCGAGCTGCAGGTAGTAGTGACCGAAGAACCTGAAGCCGGCGGCGACGCCGATGAAGGCACCGATGAGCCACAACCACAGGTCGATGTCCTCGCGCCAGCGTCGCACCGCGCCGATGACCAACAACAGCGCGGCCACGTTCGCGCCGAGGAAGATGCCGGTGCTGGCGAGACCGCGATTCGCGGCGACACCCCAGGAGCCGCTGGCATCGAGGTAGCTGCCTGTTCCGGTGAACACCCAGAACATGAAGTCGCCCCACCCGAAGAGCAACCCCGCGAGGACGATGGGAACGACGAACGCGACGCCGAGACGAACGAGCCCCCTCAAGCGCTCCCGACGCCACGACATCCAAGCCAATGGCAACATCGTCGTAGCCGCCGTCTGCTTCGCGAGCGTCGCCAGCGCGGCGAACACACCGGACATCTCTGTCCGCTCGCGATCACCGAAGTACATCGCCGCGCAGATGAGCGGCGTCATGAACACTTCGAAGTTCGCGGGCTGGCTGTCCTCCAGCACCAGACCACCGCTCGCGACCAGATACAGAAACCCCGCGGCGAGCCCGGCACGTTCACCCCACCGCCGTCGCGCGATTGCAGCGACGAACAACGCACTGACGACATACGCACCTATGGCAAGCACGCGAACGCCCAAGAGATCGTCGGAGCCCGTCACGCGAAACACGGCCGCGTACACGTAGGGAACGATCGGCGGCTTGCGGTCCACGACGTCGTGATACAGATGCCCACCGTCGTTCAGCACCTGGGCCTCGGTGGCGAGGAACGCCTCGTCGGGGTTGAGCGCCTCGGTCCGGATCAAGCTCGGCAGGTGGGTGACGACTGCGAGGAGCAGGAACACCGACGCGAGACGCCAACCCGACATCCATCGGGTCGTCTGTCGCGGTTCGACGTCGACGGTCTGCACGGTGCTGACAGTCTTGTCTGCTCCCGACGCCTGCTACACCCCGCGGGCCATGTTCTCGAAGCGCGCGTACTGCTCGAGCCACGCGAGCCGGATCTTTCCCGTCGGACCGCTGCGATGCTTCGCCACGAGGACCTCAGCGGTGCCCTTGTTCTCCAGCGCTTCGGGGTTGTACACCTCGTCGCGGTACAGGAAAACGACGACGTCCGCATCCTGCTCGATGCTTCCGCTCTCACGAAGGTCGGCGAGCATAGGTCGCTTGTCGGCTCGGGTCTCGAGCTGGCGGTTGAGCTGTGCGAGGGCGATGACCGGGCATTCGAGCTCGCGTGCGAGGATCTTCAGGTGCCGGCTGATCTCGGCTACCTCGACCTGCCGGTTCTCGGCCGACATGCGGCCGCTCATGAGCTGGATGTAGTCGACGATCACGACACCGAGGTCGCCGATGCGGCTCTTCAGCCGCCGCGCCTTGGCCCGGATGTCCATGACCGTGATGTTGGGGTTGTCGTCGATGAAGAGCTGCGCGTTCGCCAACCGACCGACGGCGTGGTGGATCTTGCTCCAGTCCGCTTCGGACAGCTTCCCGTTGCGAACGCGCTGTCGCGTCGACTTTCGCCTCCGCGCACAGGATGCGTTGGGTCACCTCGAGCTGACTCATCTCGAGCGAGAACAGCAGCACGGGTCGCTGTGCCCTTAGCCCCGCACTCTGCGCGATGCCGAGCGCGAACGATGTCTTGCCCATCGAAGGGCGCGCGCCGACGACGACGAGCGCACTCGGTTGCAAACCGGACAAGAGCTCGTCGAGCTCGTAGTAACCCGTGGGGATCCCGGTGATGGACTCGCCCCTCGCGTACAGCTCTTCGAGTCGGTCGAGAGTCATGTCCAGCAGGTCGCCGATTGGCGCGGTCGCGTCGGCGAGCCGGCGCTCGGCGACGGCGAACACCAGGGATTCGGCCTCGTCGATCGTCTTTTCGACGTCGTCCGGCAAGGCGTAGGCGCGCTCCGCTATGTCGCCGGCCACCCAGATCATCCGCCGCAGCAGCGCGTGCTCTTCGATGATCTTCGCGTAGCGAGCTGCGCTGGTGGTCGCCGGCGTGTTCGTCTGCAGCGTGACCAACGCTCCCTGGCCGCCGATCGCATCGAGCAGACCTGCCCGCCGAAGCTCGTCGGCGACTGTGACCGGATCCGCCGGTTCGCCCGCGCCGTACAGCGCGGTGATCGCTTCGAAGATGTGGCCGTGCGCCGGCCGATAGAAGTCCTCGACGTCGAGGAGCTCGACACCAGCCGCGATCGCGTCCTTCGACAGCAACATCGCCCCGAGCAGGGACTCTTCGGCCTGGAGATTGTGTGGTGGAACCCGATGCGAAGCCGCTCTCGTCGTGCGGGGTTCATCGACCACTCTCGCGCCGGACATGCGACGTTCACTCTCCCCCGACGCGCATGTGCGTAGAAAGAGCACAACCATGGGGATTCGTTGTGGACGCGAACCCCGGTTGCCCACAACGCAGTCGCTTACCCACGGCCGAACACATGTTCGGAAGTGTACCTCGGGGGATGAGTCGCAGTGCGGACCCGTGCTCAGGTGCCGCCGACGACCTCCACGGTGATCGCGAACTCGACGTCCGGGTGCAGCTTGGTCGGGATCTGGTGCGTGCCCACGGACTTGATCGGCTCGTCGAGTTGCAGCTTGCGGCGATCCACTGCGATCCCTGTCTGCTCCTGCACCGCGGCAGCCACGTCGGTCGTCGTAACCGAGCCGAACAGCCGGCCTTCGTTGCCCGACTTGGCCCGGACGGTGATGATCGCAGGGACGAGCACGCGCGCCACCTCCTGGGCCGCGCCGCGGTCCTTGGCGTCGCGCAGGTCGCGAGCCCGGCGCATCGAGCCCGCTTGCTGCACGTTGCCCTCGCTCGCACGGAGTGCGAAGCCCTTCGGCACCAGGTAGTTGCGAGCGAAGCCGGCCGCGACGTCGACGATGTCGCCCTTCTTGCCGACGTTGGACACGTCGGCGCGCAGGATCACCTTCACCGTTCGTCTCCGTCGTCGAGCTGGTCGTCGAGAACAATGTGGTCGAGCAACTCGGTGTCGAGCTCGGGTATCTCATCGGTCGAACCGTCGCCACCGGTCATCGGTGGTGGGCCGGCAGGCCGCGGTGGCGGCCCCTCGGCACGCCCCGGTCCGCCTGGACCCCGGTCGCGCGACGTGCGCTGCGTGGTGACGCGATTCGTGTACGGCAACAGCGCCATCTCCCGAGCGTTCTTGACCGCCCGCGCCACCTCGCGCTGTTGCTGGGCGTCGTTGCCGGTGACCCGGCGGGCGCGGATCTTGGCGCGGTCGGACATGAACCGCCGAAGCAGGTTCACGTCCTTGTAGTCGATGTAGTCGACGCTCTCTTGGATGAGGACGCTCGTCTTCTTCTTTGACCGACGTGCGTTGTCCTTGTTCTTCGTGCGAGGGGTCTTCTTCGCCATCAGAAGGGTTCCTCGTCTCCGTAGGACGGCCCCTGCGCAGGTGCGGCGTTGGTGACCGGCCTGCCAGCGGACTCGCCCGGCTCGCGCCGGTCGTTCTTGGTGATCTCGCACGTTGCCCAGCGCAAGCTGGGGCCGATCTCGTCGGCGGTGATGTCGACGGTCGAGCGCTTCTCGCCGTCCTGGGTCTCCCAGGACCGCTGCTCCAGCCGGCCGGTGACGACGACGCGGGCGCCCTTCGGCAGCGACTGCGATGCGTTCTCGCCCATCTGTCCCCAGCAGGTCACGTTGAAGAAGCTGGTCTGCTCCTCCCATTGGCCGTTGCGCTGGAAGCGGCGGTTGACGGCGAGGCCGAAGTTGGCGATCGCCTGGCCGGACGCGGTGAACCGCAGTTCCGGGTCGCGGGTGATGTTGCCAACGAGGGTCACAGAGTTGTCGGGCATCGAGGCTCTCCTCGGATCAACCGGCCGTAGCGGCCGGGGCCTCGCCCAGCAGACCGCGGCGAGCGGCCTCCCGGTCGGGCAGACGGATCAGCTTGTGGCGGACGATGTCGTCCGCGAGGCGGAGCTGGCGCTCGAGATCGTCGAGTGTGCCGGCTTCGGCCAGGATCTCGAACACCACGTAGGAACCGTCGTGCTTGTGATCGATCTCGTAGGCGAAGCGGCGGCGACCCCAGCGATCGGTGGTCTTGATCTCGCCTTGTTTGGCTTGGACCTGTTCACCGATGCGGCGAACGGCCGATTCGACGGCCGCGTCGTCGGCCTCGCCGTCGACGATGACCATGAGTTCGTAAGCTCGCATGAGCGAGTCGTCACCTCCCTGTGGACCCGGTCACCCGGGGCCCCGCACGGTGCGGAGCAGGGTCTCGATGGAAGCGTGCAGCGTACTGGACAAGGTGGGGTCGCGTCCCATCCGCACATCATGCAGGAGGGGTACGACAGTGAGCGACGCCGCTCAGGCCGATCGGGTGTCGCTGCCGTAGAGCTGCAACGACGATCGGACGTCGTCGGAGAGGTGGTAGCTCTCCTCGTCCGCTGGGAACCGTCCCGCGCGCACGTCAGCCGCGAACGCGCTCAACCCGGCGACACCGGCGGCCTTCAAGTCCGCGTAGCGGCGGACGAACTTGGGGATGATGCGGTCCTCGAGACCGAGCACATCGTGGAACACGAGCACTTGTCCGTCGCAGCAGCGGCCGGCGCCGATGCCGATCGTCGGCACCGACACGGCGTCCGTCACCATCCGGGCCACTTCGTCCGGCACACCCTCGAGCACGATCGAGAAGCATCCCGCCTCCTCGAGCGCGTGCGCGTCGTCGACGAGCGCGAGCGCCGCCGATCGTTCCTTGCCCTGCACCTTGAAACCGCCCATCGCGTGAAGCGACTGCGGCGTGAGGCCGAGGTGCCCCATGACCGGGACCTCGGCATCGATGATCGCCCCGATGACGGGCAATCGCTTGCGTCCGCCCTCGAGCTTCACGGCCTGCGCACCCGCGCGCACGAGGACGGCAGCGTTGAGCACCGCGTCCTCAACGGACACGTGGTAGCTCAGCCACGGCAGATCCCCGACGAGCAGTGGTCGTGGCTTGGCGCGGGCGACTGCGGCCACGTGGTGCGCCATGTCGTCGATCGTGACTTGCAAGGTGTCGTCGTACCCGAGAACGACCATCGCGAGCGAGTCACCCACGAGGATCAGGTCGACCCCTGCTTCGTCGGCCATACGCGCGCCGGGCGCGTCGTACGCGGTGACCATGACCAGCGGGTCTGCGCCCTTGCGTACTTTGCGAGAACGGACCGCCGGCGCGGTGATCGATGCAGCCACGGCTGCCTCCCTTCCCGTCCAGCGCCACATGGCTGCCGGCGGTGCACGCACTGTACCGTCGCCGCCGTGGTCGAGTCACCTTCCGGACGGTGCGATTCGTGCGGGCGCGACGAGGAAGATCTGGTCGAGGTGCATCGCGTCTACGTGACGCCGGAAACCTGGGACCGCGAAGGAAAGGTCGAGGTCGTCGACGAGGTCGAACGTTGGTGCTTCGTGTGTCGTAGTCACTATCCACACCAGCCGGTGGGCGCCAGTGAGCCGGAGCTCTGAGCGCGCCGAGCTGTCGGGCTAGGGACCAGGGCCGGTTGCCGGCGGCGCGGCGGTCGTCGATGGCTCGGTATTGGGCGTCGACGTCGTCGAGGCGGGGGTCGTCGATGGGGTCGAGGACGTTGTCGCACCCGGGGTGGTCGTCGAACTCGACGGGGGCCTCCGCGGGGTTGTGGTCGTGGTGGTGGTCAAGCTCGAGTTCAGCACCTGGCCGGGGAACGACTTCGGATCGGCGAAGCTGCCGACGCCCATGCCATCGGTGATGCCCTGCATGTACTTGTGCCAAATGGTGGCCGGGAACGTCCCGCCGAACACGACGCGACCATGGACACTGTTCATGAACCGTGGCGGCGCGCCGGGTGCGTTGTCGTAGCCCATCCACACGGCAGTCGTGTAGCCGTTGGGCGTGAAGCCGACGAACCAGGCGTCGGTGTTGTCCTCTGTCGTGCCGGTCTTTCCTGCGATCTCCTTGCCGAAGTAGGCGCCGGAGCCGGTACCGCCATGGACAACCTGCTGCAGGCAGTAGGTGACGAGATCCGACTGCTGCTCCGTCAGCACCTGCGTGCGTGGTTGATCGAACGAGACCACGGTGCCGTCGGGGCGTTCGACCTTGAGGACTGCCGTCGGCGTGATGTGCTCACCGCGATGCGCCCAGGTCGAGTACCCCGAAGCCATGTCGATCGGGAACACCTCTTCCGATCCGAGTACGAGCGAAGCGACCGGATCGAGCTTTGTCGTGATGCCCATGCTCTGCGCGACCGGCACGACGTTCTCCGGATGCACCTTGGCCATCAACTGCGCGAAGACGGTGTTGGATGACTCCTTGGTCGCGTCGATGAGGTTCAGGACGCCACTACTCGGCTCCGCGTTGCTCACGACCCAGTTCTTGCCACCGTTCGCCTTCGGGATCGTGACGCGGCTCGGCGCGTTGAACAACGACTTGAGCGAGATGCCCTGCTGCACCGCGGCGCTGAGGGTGAACGGCTTCATCGACGAACCTGCCTGGCGGCCGCTTCCTCCTCCCCCGGGAACCGCGGGTTGACCTTGTCACTCCCGAAGTCGCGACCACCGATCATCGCCTTCACGTGATTGTCCGGATCGAGTGACACCAGCGACGCCGACGGATCGTCCGGCCGGTCGAGGGTGCTCGTGACCGCGGTCCATGCCTGCGCCTGCATACCGAGGTCGAGCGTCGTGTACACCTTGAGCCCGCCGCCGAAGATCTCCGCGTCCGAGAAGCCGCGCTGGTTCAGTTGCTGCTTCACGTATTCGACGAAGTACTGCGATCCGACGTCGGCGCCCTTCAGATAGTCGATTCCCTGTGTCTCCTGCGGCGGCAGGATCGTGCCGTTCGGGTTGCCGGCGCCGATCACGCTGAAGGGCACGGCATCGGCCTGTTGCGCCTGCTGCGCCGTGATCTTCTTCATCTCGAGCATGCCTTGCAGCACGCTGTGGCGCCGAAACTCGGCCTCGCTCACCTGACCGGGGTTGGCGCCGTCCGCGTTGCCGGGCGAGCGGATGAGCCCGGCGAGGTACGCGGCCTCCGGCAAGGTGACCTGTGAGACGTCGTGGCCGAAGTAGGTGCGTACTGCGGCACCGATTCCATACGCGCCGCGACCGAAGTAGACGGCGTTGAGGTAGCGCTCGAGGATCTGCTGCTTCGTGAACTCCTGCTCGACTTTGATCGACAGGATCGCCTCTTTCAGCTTGCGCGAGAGTGTGCGCTCGCTCGAGAGATAGACGGTCTTCACGTACTGCTGCGTGATCGTTGACCCGCCCTGTGTCGATCCTTGATTGCGCGTGTTGCTCCATAGCGCGCGCAACGTTCCGACGGGATCGATGGCGGCATGGTCGAAGAAGTGACGGTCCTCCGCGGCGAGGACCGCGTCGATCATCGCAGGCGGGACTTGGTCGAGCGTGACGTTCTGCCGGTCCTGTTCGCCATGCACGGTGGCGATGGCATTGCCGGCGGTGCAGTTGGCTGCGACGTCGGCACCGCAGATGAACGATGTCTGCGCCTGGATGCGCTCGGGTGGCAGTTCGACGTGGGCGACGATGTAGCCGAGGCCGGCGACGCCGGCGACCAACAGCAGCCCGACCAAGAACAACGCGCGGCGCCAACGCCACACGATGCTCTTGCGCTTGCCGTTGGGTTTCAGGTCGGCCGGGTTCGGCGGCTTCTTGCGCTTTGCTCGACCTGGCCTCGCCCGTGCGCTCGTACGGCCGGTCTGCGGTGGCATGGAGAGTCGTGGCCCCGACGTAACGGCGCGATCAAAGGGGGACGATCACCTGGGGGCCCGAGAATCGTAGCAACAGGGCGACGACGATCCCCGGCAGCACGGGGAACAACCCCGCGCCGCCGCGCTGTCAGGCTCGGCGGCGGGACCGACCGATCGGGAACACGCGGGCCAGGTGGTTCCACGAGCAGCTCGGACAGACCTCGACCACGTAGCACGCCATTTCGGCACGACGTTGCTCGAGCTTGGCCAACTCGTCCTTGGAGCTGATGCAGCGTCCGAACGGCGGCAATCCCGGCCCGAAGACGTACGAGACGAGCACCACGTTGGCGTCCTCGCAGATCGGGCACTCGATCGACGTGGACTCGCCGAGCTCGCGGGCCGCTCGCACCAGCTCGGGATGGGCGTCGCAGACGTCGTGCCGGGCGAGCCGCTTCTTCCGATACTCCGCGATGAGGGCCTGGCGGGCGAGGCGGTAGTCAACCGTGCCGGGCTGGCTGGCGGCCGCCCCCTGGATGGCTTCGGGCCGGAACATCTGCACGCGGAGGGTATCGGCTCACTTCTTCACGTGCAGAGGACGAGTCTGCTCGGCCCTGGAGGCATGCCGGCCCCGGGAAGCGCCGCCGTCGGGCCGGGAGTCCGGCGGAGACAGGAGCGCAGCGACGCCCTCGACGCCACCTCCTGACCAACCCCCCCTTCGTTCTGGCGTGCATCAGCCACACGAGATGTGGGTTATGCACGCCGAAACGCGGGAGACGGCCGGAGCCGACCGGAACCACGCACGCGGCGAGGGAAGCGCCAGCGTCGGGCCGGCCCTCATGCGGAGGTAGGAGCGCAGCGACGCCCGGAGCCGACCAAAAAGAATCGATACATCGATTCGATATGTCGACGCGCTATGCTGCTCTTGCCGTGATCGACCTGGCCATCCTCGGGCTCCTCAGGGAGCAGGACCTGCACGGCTACGAGCTGCGCAAGCGCCTCGCCGAGGTGCCCGGCGCGCGATCCGGCGTCGTGTCGTTCGGCTCCCTTTACCCCGCGCTCGCCCGACTCGAGCGCGCGGGACTGGTCAAAGCGGTCGAGGCCAACACTCGGACGAACCGTCCCGTCCCTTCGACCGGCTCGCTCGCGGGCGAGCTCGCTGCGTTCCGGGCACGCCACCTCCAGAGTCGGAGCGGCCGGAGCAGGAAGGTCTACGGCATCACGCCGGGAGGCGAAGCGCAGTTGCTCGCGCTGCTCTCCGATCCGCAACCGTGCGACGACCGCACCTTCGCGCTGCGCGTCGCGTTCTGCGGGTTCCTGTCGTCCGACGAGCGTCTGGCCATGTTCGAGCGCCGTCGAGCGGAGTTGCGCGCTCGTGCAACCGAGCGACGGCGCGGCAGAGGATCCGGTGATCGTGTTCCCGATCGCTACCACCGCTTGTTGCGCGAGCACGACGACGAGACCCTCTCCCACGACCTCGCCTGGCTCGACCGGCTCATCGCCGTCGAGCGAGGCCAAGCATCGGAGGAAGCCCCCTCATGACCGACCGTACGATCCGTCTCGCCATCGCCGGTGTCGGCAACTGCGCGAGCTCGTTGCTCCAGGGCATCCAGTATTACAAGGACGCCGATGCATCTGAACGGGTACCCGGGCTCATGCACGTCGAGCTCGGCGGCTACCACATCCGCGACATCGAGCTCGTGGCCGCGTTCGACATCGACGCCGACAAGGTCGGCATCGACGTGAGCAAAGCGGCTTTCGCCGGGCCGAACAACACGATCAAGTTCAGCGACGTGCCGCATCTCGGTGTCATCGTGCAGCGCGGGCCGACCTTCGACGGATTCGGTGAGTACTACCGACAGACATGCGAGGAGTCGCCCGCTGAGCCGGTCGACGTCGCGCAACTTCTCCGTGAGACGAGGACCGACGTGCTCGTGTCCTATCTCCCTGTCGGATCCGAGCAGGCGCAGAAGCACTACGCACAGGCGTGTCTCGATGCGGGTGTCGCCTTCGTCAACGCGATCCCGGTGTTCATCGCGTCCGACCCCGAGTGGGCTGCGAAGTTCGAAGCCGCAGGTGTGCCGATCGTGGGTGACGACATCAAGAGCCAGGTGGGCGCCACGATCGTGCACCGCACCCTCGCCCGCCTGTTCGAGGACCGCGGCACGACGATCGACCACACGTACCAGCTGAACTTCGGCGGGAACATGGACTTCATGAACATGCTGGAACGCAGCCGGCTCAAGTCGAAGAAGATCTCGAAGACCCAGTCGGTGACGAGCCAGATCGACGCCGGCATCAGCGATCACGACGTGCACATCGGTCCGTCCGACCACGTGCCCTGGCTCGACGACCGCAAGTGGGCATTGATCAGACTCGAAGGCCGCAACTTCGGCGATGTGCCGTTGACGGTGGAGCTCAAGCTCGAGGTTCACGACTCGCCGAACTCGGCGGGCGTGATCATCGACGCCCTCCGCTGCGCCAAGGTGGCCAAGGACCGCGGACTCGGTGGCCCTGTAATGCCGGCGTGCCAATACTTCATGAAGTCGCCGCCGGTACAAGTGCACGACGAAGATGCCCGCGACGCGCTCGAGCTGTTCATCAAGAGCTGACCAACGCGTTCTCGCTGACGAGACGGCCGTAGAAGGGCCACGACGCACACCGGAACGAGTCGGGTGCGCGGAACCCTGCAAAGCTCTGGCGTGTGAGCGACGCGTCCGATCCCGATCAGTACGCCGGACCGGAACTGCGGATGCTGACAGCGCGTTCGTTCACGGCATGGCCGGCCTGGGACGACCTGTCACTCGATGCCGTGCACTACGGCCCCGACATCCCGACCGAAGCGGACCTGCGACTGCTAGGTCCGATCGACGGCAAGCGGATCCTCGAGCTTGGTTGCGGCGGCGGAACGATGTCCATCGCGATGGCGAAGCAAGGAGCGCGTGTCATCGCAGTCGACGAGTCGGTCCAACAGGTGATGCACGCGCGACGACTTGCCGAGCGCGAAGAGGTCAAGCTCGAGTTGCATCAAGGCGATCTGGCAGACCTTGCGTTCGTCAGAGCCGACACCGTGGACGTGGCGGTCAGCATCTACTCACTCGGCGCGGTGGCTGACCTCGACCGAGTGTTCCGCCAGGTTCACCGCGTGTTGCGGCCGGAGGCGCCGCTCGTGATCTCGCTACCGCATCCCGCCTTCAGAGCGATGCAAGGTGGCGGCGACCCACCGTCGCTCCAACGCTCGTACTTCGACCGAAGGCCGCTGCCGTGGACGATCGGTGACGACTCGGGCAACGACTACCCGCTGACCATCAGCGATCTGTTCACCAGCCTGACGAGGGCGAACTTCCGTGTGGACGCGGTCCTCGAGCCCGAACCGACGAACACTGCACACCGCAGCAGCTATTGGACCGACGTGATGCAAGTCGTGCCCTCCACGCTCATCGTGCGCGCACGGAAGCAGGGAATTTGAGCGCGCCAGGCCGGCGCCAGCAGCTCGATCACCCTCGGGTCGACCACCACTCGAGCAGCCGCTCGCGGGCCTCCTCCTTGCCGAGCGGCCCCTCGTCCAAGCGGGCTTCGAGGAGGTAGGCCATCGCCTCGCCCACCGGCTTGCCGGGCGGGATGCCGAGAAGGTCCATCACCTCGTTGCCGTCGAGGTCCGGACGAATCGCTTTCAGCTCCTCCTGCTCCGCGAGCCGCTCGATGCGGCTCTCGAGCGCGTCCATGCGGCGTGTGAGCTCATGGGCCCGTCGCTCGTTCCGCGTCGTGCAGTCGCATCGCGTGAGCTCGTTGAGCTCATCCAGGAGATCGCCCGCATCACGCACGTAACGTCGGACCGCGCTGTCCGTCCAGCCTCCATCACCTTCGGCATAGCCGTGAAAGCGGAGGTGCAAGTAGACGAGCCTGCTGATCGCGTCCACCTCGTGCGCCGGATACCGAAGCGCGGTGAGGCGCTCGCGGGCCATGCGTGCCCCGACCACTTCGTGTTGGTGGAACGACACGCCGCCTGGACCCACCGAACGCGTCTTCGGCTTGCCGATGTCGTGCAGGAGCGCGGCAAGGCGCACGGTCTTGTTCGGCTTGCCATCTCGACGACGCGGCGCGACGTTGGCGACGACCGCAAACGTGTGCGAGAGCACGTCCTTGTGCTGGTGGACGGGATCCTGTTCCAGACGGAGCTCCGGTATCTCGGGCATGAATTCCTCGAACAAACGAGTGTCGTAGAGGAACCACAGACCGGGTGTCGGGTCGTCGACCACGATGAGCTTGTCGAGCTCGTCACGGATGCGCTCCGCGGAAACGATCTCGAGTCGTTGCCGGAGCCGGACAACCGCATCGATCAGTTCGTTGTCGGGCTTCAGGCCATACCCCGCAATGAAGCGCGCGGCGCGGAGCATGCGCAACGGATCGTCCGAGAACGAATCGTCGGGCACGAGCGGCGTCCGCAGCCGGCGATGCACGAGAAGGTCCCTGCTCCCGTCGAAGGGATCGACCAGCTCGGGATCGGGAAGCGTGAGCGCCATGGCGTTGACGGTGAAGTCGCGTCGCGAAAGGTCCGCCTCGACGGCGTCTGCGTAGACGACATCCGGTTTCCGCGAGCCGGGCTGGTACGCCTCCGCTCGATGTGTCGTGATCTCGAACGAGCGCTGGCCCTGCCTGACGCCGATAGTCCCGAAACGCTCGCCCTGGGTCCAGATCGCGTCAGCCCAGTCAGCGACGATTTGCTTCGTCTCCGGCGGCCGGGCGTCGGTTGTGAGATCGATGTCGAGTTCGTCGAGAGGACGCCCGGCGAGCAAGTCCCGCACGATCCCGCCCACGAGGTACAGACGCTTCCCGGCCGCGTCGAAGCGCTCGGCCAACGGCCGCGTGAGGTCGAGTAACGGGGCCAGCTGCTCCTTGATCAACGTTGCGAGCGTAGAGGCAAGCCCCCGCGGGAAGGGTCGGCTATGGACGGCCCTCAGCGATCCAACGCGCGCTCGCGAACCTTCAGCGCGGCGATGGGTACCTCGCGCCCAGGACCTCCCGATGTAGCACGTTCGGCGCGATGGTCGGTGCCCACCAGCGCACCGAGACACGCGGCAGTCGAGTCAGCCAGCGCCTCGAGGTCATATCCACCTTCGAGGAAAGCCACCACCCTGCCGGGCGCGACGAGGCGAGTCAGCCGCGACGTCACGTCCGCGAAGTCACCGCTCGACAAGCCGAGCCCTGTCAACGGATCACAGCGATGACCGTCGAAGCCCGCGGACACCAGCAACCACGTCGGCTGCCACGACTCCGCCACGGGGACAACGACCTCGTCGATGGCGGAGAGATAGACATCACCGGTCGCGCCGGCCGGAAGCGGGAAGTTCACCGTCGAACCACGTCCCTCACCGGTCCCGATGTCGTCGAGGGCGCCGGTGCCGGGGTACAGCGGCCACTCGTGCATCGACACGTACAGCACCCGCGCATCGCCGTAGAACAGGTCTTGCGTACCGTTGCCGTGATGCGCGTCGAAGTCCACGATGAGCACTCGTTCGCCTCGCTGCGCGAGTGCGGCTGCCGTCACGGCCACGTTGTTGAACAAGCAGAACCCCATCGAGCGTCTGGCCAGTGCGTGATGACCCGGCGGTCGTACTGCACAGAAGGCCGCGGTCGCCGTTCCGGCATCGAGCTGCTCGATCGCGGCCAGACCTGCACCGGCAGCCAGCACCGCGACGTCGTACGAGTCCGCACTCGCGCCGGTGTCCGCGTCGATACGCCCACCGCCGGCGGCGCAGAACCGCTCCACCGCGTCGAGATATGCGGCTGGATGGATCAACTCGAGCTCAGCTCGGGTCGCCGGCCGTGGCTCGGTCGTGATCAGCGCGTCAGCGACGTCGGACCGGTGAACCCCCTCGAGCACTGCCTCGAGCCGTGCCGGTCGCTCGGGATGCCGAGCACCGGCGACATGGTCGAGGTAGCGAGCATGGGTCAGGAACAGGACCGACACGAAGCCCGACAGTACCGGCGCAACTCCTCGTTCCGAGCCTGCGGGTCCTAATGTCGAGACTCCGATGGCTCCTCGGACGAGTGCGGACCTCCTGCGTTGGGGCGGCGACCGTCTTCGAGTCGGATCGTGGCGCGGCGATGCGCACGTCGCCTACATCGCGCCGTTGCCGGAATCTGGGCCGCCGTCGACGGATGCCGTTCGTCGCTGCTCAGCGCTGCTCCGCGAGCGCGGGTACAACGAAGCAGTGACCGCCGCGCTGGCCGCGTCCGAAGCCAATGCGTTCCTCGCCGCTGGGTTCACGGTGCGCGAGCGACTGCACCTCTTGGCTCATGAGCTCGTCGCGGTCGACGACCCGCAGGCGGTGAGCCCGCACGTGACGATGCGCCGCGCGCGGCGAAGCGACCGTGCCGCGGCACTCGACGTCGACGCCCGCTCGTTCGACCCGTTCTGGCGCCTCGACCCTGCCGGTCTCGACGAGGCCGTGGACGCGACGCCGTCGAGCCGGTTTCGCGTGATCGACGGTCCGGATGGCGTTGTCGGTTATGCCGTGTCCGGCCGGGCAGGGGCACGCGGCTTTCTGCAGCGGCTCGCGGTTGCTCCCGCTGCGCGCGGCCGGGGGTACGGCAGCGCGCTCGTCCTCGACGGGCTTCGATGGATGAAGCGGCGCGGCGCGGCGCGCGCAATGGTCAACACCCAGGAACGCAACAACGACGCGCTGCAGCTCTACGAGCGACTCGGCTTCCGGCTTCAACCCGGTGGCCTTGCGGTGCTGCACACCGTGCTGGCGTGAAGCATGTGGTCCGATCGTTCTGGGCGGCCGCGTGCCTCCTCGCCGCATCGGGGGCGATCGCGCCGCTCGCGGCCGCGACCCCGGTTTCGACGGCGCAGACGACTCGCACCGACATCCTCGGCCTGATCAGCCAGACACCCGTCGTCGAGCCGGATGGCGACCTGACGATCCGCCTGCGGGTGACCGGAGCGCCCACCGGCGCCACGATCCGCGTCGACGTTCACGGCCGCATGCCGACCCGCACCGACTTCCAAGCGTCGATGCAGGGCCGGAACCTACGCGCGCCCGTAGGCAACCCGACGACCGTACCGGCGACACCCGACGTGTCCGGCACCGTCGTCGTCAAGGTCGCGAACGCGCGATCTGCAGAGCACGACGCCGGCCGACCCTCAACGCCCGACCGTACGCGTCGGCGAGGGCGTGTTCCCGGTGACGATCGCCCTGCTCGACGGTCGCACCACGATCCAGCAACTCCTCACCTACATGGTGCGGCTCCCGGTCAGCACGGAGTTCGCCCCGCTCGGTGTCGCGGTCGTGCTGCCACTGGGAGGCAAACCGGCGTTGCAGCCCGACGGCACGGTCGCGCTCGACGAAGCAACCAAGGGCGCGGTGCTGAGCTCGTCGTCGGTGCTGTCCGCCCACGAGGACGTGCCGCTCACGATCACGGCGACGCCGGAGACGGTCGACGCGCTCGAACCAGCGTCGATCGAGGCACTGAAGGCAGCCGTCGCCGGCCGGCCACTCACCTCGACGCCGTACGTGCGGCTCCAACCGAGCGAGTGGATCACCAGCGGCCTCGACAACGAGCTCGGACAACAGTTCGACCGCGGCACCCAATCCCTCTCCGCGGCACTCGCACCGCCCGCGAGCTCGGTCTTCGTCGCGGACGACCGGCTCACCTCGGAAGCGGCACGGTTCCTACGTGCGCGTGGAGTTACGTCGATGGTCGTTCCGGATGACGCACTCAGCGGCCTCGACGTCCGTGTCTTCAACCGGACGCTCACCCAGCCGTTCGTCTTGCGCGACAGCGACGGCATCACGGCAGTCGCCGCTGACGCCGGGCTCGCCGCGCATCTGGGTTCGACGGGCGATCCCGTGATCGACGCCAACCATCTCCTCGCCGATCTGTCGGTCCTGTACTTCGACGATCCCCCTGATCGAGCGCGCCGCGACGTTCGTGCTCCCCGAGGATCGGCCCATCGACTCCCGGTTCCTCGACGCGCTGCTCGGCGGGTTGAGCCCGACCGTGAACCGCATCCTGCGACCCATCACCCTCCCCGGGATCTTCGGCAGCGTGCCGGTCGTCAGTACTCGCGGCGACGTCGACAGCAGCCGCCCGCCGCTGGCGAGGACCCTCCAGCCCAAGCCCTCCGCTGACTTGAGCAGCTTTGCTCGACGCCTCGGCGCGACGAACGAGGAGCTTTCCTCGTACCGGACGATGGTCGTCGCGCCGAACCCGCTGCCGGACGACTTCGAACGACGCGCACTCGTCGCCGGTGCGAACGGGCTCTCCGACCAACAACGGACCTCGTACCTCGACGGCGCGAGCGACGCCGTCCACGGCGAGCTCGACAAGATCCAGGCGCCCCCGAGGCAGTCGATCAACTTCACGGCACGCGACGGGGTGGTGTCGCTCACCTTCAGGCTCACCACCGGGTACCCCGTCACGGTCGACCTCTTCCTGCAGGGCGAGAAGCTCGAGCTCCCCGAGCACGAAGACGGTCACATTCCTCTGACGCTGACCGACGAGACGACTCGCGTCCCGATCAATGTGCGCACCCGTGCCTCCGGTGACTCCGCGCTCGATGTCACCCTGCAGACCCCCGACGGCAGTCTTGTCATCGACAGGACCCGCGTGACCGTGCGCTCAACCGCCTTCTCCGGCGTCGGCGTCGTGCTGTCCGTCGGCGCGGGCACGTTCCTCGCGCTGTGGTGGGGCCGCCACATCGTCGTCGCGCGGCGAGGACGAAGGCGTCCCCGGCACATTGCTCCGTAAATTCGCTGTGACGTCGTGCAGTTCCATGGCCGGAGGGAGGGCCGAGTGGCTCTAACCTCACCTACCCATGGGCGTCCGCATCGTCACTGACAGCTCGTGCGACCTGTCCCAGGACGAAGCCGACCAACTCGCCATCCTCATCGTGCCGCTCTCGATTCGCTTCGGGACCGAGGAGTTCACCGACCGCGTCGATCTCAGCGTCACCGAGTTCTACCGGCGGCTTTCCGAGTCCGACCAACTTCCGGAGACCGCGGCTCCGTCGCCCGGCGCGTTCGAAACCGCCTTTCGTGCTGCCGCGGACGCCGGTGCCGACGCAGTCGTATGCATCAACTTGTCGTCCGAGTTGTCCGCCACCCTCCAGTCGGCACTCACCGCGGCGAAGGCCTTCGACGGAATCCTTGATGTGCGCGTCGTGGACTCCAGATCGATCACGCTCGGCCTCGGTTCGCAGGTGATCGCCGCGGCCGAAGCTGCGCGCGACGGGAAGAGCGCAGCCGAGATCGTCGTCATGGTGGAAGCCATGGCGTCCCGCACGCGGGTCATCGGCGCGCTCGACACGCTCGAGAACCTGAAGAAGGGGGGCCGCATCGGCGGTGCTCAAGCTCTCCTCGGGAACCTCCTGTCGATCAAGCCGCTGATCGACGTCAGCACCGGGCGGGTGGAGGAAGCCGGAAAGGCGCGGACTCGCAAGAAGGCGTTGCAGTGGCTCGCCAGCCGCTTGCTGGAAGAACATGCCGTGGAGCGGTTGTCCGTCGCGCATGGAGAGGCGCCGGACCTCGACGAGTTCCTCGACTTGATCGCGTCGCGTTACCCGCGTGACCAGATTCGCATCGGTGTCATCGGTGCCGTCATCGGCACGCATGCTGGACCCCGCGTCATGGGGGTGACGTGGCAACGACCTCCGGGGGCGACATGAACCCCGTTGGAGCGTGCGCCTACGTTGGCCTCCACCGTGACTGAGCGCTCGTCACTCGATTCCCTCACCGGGCGGTTGATCGCAGGCCGCTATCGCCTCGACCGTCTGATCGCCAGCGGCGGCATGGCGCAAGTGTGGGAGGCAACCGACAGGACACTGGCCCGCAAGGTGGCCGTGAAGCTGTTGCACCCGCATCTCGCGGCCGACGAGTCGTTCGTCGAACGGTTCCGCGGTGAAGCCGTCGCGGCGGCGCGTCTGTCGCACGCCGCGATCGTCTCCATCTACGACACATGCTCGGACGGTGAAGTCGAAGCGATCGTGATGGAGCTCGTACACGGCTCGACGTTGCGCGACTACCTCAACGAACACCGAGTGCTCGAGCCGGGGCAGGCAGTGGCGATCCTTGCCGAGGTTGCGGACGCACTCGACACTGCGCACCGCAGCGGTGTCGTCCACCGCGACATCAAGCCGGCCAACATCCTGCTGTCCACCGACGGACGAGTGCTCGTCGCCGACTTCGGCATCGCCAAGGCTGGCACCGACCTCACCGCGACCAATACGACACTGGGCACCGCGAAGTACCTCGCGCCCGAGCAGGTCGAAGGTGGCGCAGTCGACGCTCGCACGGACGTGTACGCCCTCGGCGTCGTGCTCTATGAGGCGCTCTGCGGCCGCGCGCCGTTCACCGCTGACACCGAAGCGGCGACCGCGCTCGCTCGTCTCTACCAGGTTCCAATGCGACCACGGAACGTGCTGGCAGGCATCCCGAGGCCACTCGAGGACGTCACGATCCGCGCGCTGGCCCGCAATCCCGATCAACGTTTCCCGTCCGCGGCTGCGTTTCGCGCCGCCCTTCTCGCCGCCGGACGACACGCACCTGCGCCGCCGGTTGTCCCAGCCGACACGAGCGGCGCCGATGCCACCGCGGCCGTCTTCCCGGTCCTGGCACCACGAGACGCCACTCCCCCCGGTGCACCGCCGCCCGCGTTCGTTCGAACAGAGCGGGGTTGGCTGCTCCCGACGTTCGTGATCATCTTGGTCGCGGCGGCGTTGATCGTCGCCGGCGTCCTCGTCAGCGGAAGCCACAAGAGCGGGACGTCGAGTACCGACAGCACCGGTGCCGGCGGCACGGTCGCGGTGGCCTCTGCGGCCGCCTTCGATCCGCCGCCTGGCAACCGACAGGAGGACGACGGCGACGTCGCGAAGACCGTCGACGGGGACCCGAGCACGGTCTGGCAGACCGAGGGCTACAACAGCCGCTCGTTCGGAAACCTGAAGCGCGGCGTGGGCGTCGCACTCACCCTCGACAAGTCTGCTGCCCTCGACAAGCTGACGGTCGAGTCGCCGACCAACGACTGGTCGGCGCAGATCTTCGTGAGTGGCGGCACCCATCCCGACCTCGCAAGTTGGGGGGATCCGGCCGCGTCGAAGGATCACATCACCGCAGGTACGACCTCCTTCGACCTCGGGGGGCGGAACGGCGCAGCGGTGCTGCTGTGGATCACCGATCTCGGCGACGGCAGCGGAGATTCCTCGGGCCGCATCCACGCGCAGATCGCAGAGCTCAGCGTCAAAGCGAAGTAGCGTTCCGCGCATCAGCGGACCGGACGACGTTGCCCTCGTCGCCGCCGCTCGGGCGGGTGACGACGATGCGCTCGAGAAGCTGCTGCGCCGGCACCACGACCGCGTGTACCGGCTGTGCCGGCGCATGACCGGCAACGACGCCGACGCGCTCGACGCCACGCAAGAAGCGCTGCTGGCGCTCGTCCGCGGTCTGCCACGGTTCGACGGACGCTCGTCGTTCGTGACCTGGTCGTACCGTGTGGCAACCAACACCTGCCTCGACGAGCTGCGCCGTCGCCGGCGGCGACCCGTCCCGGTGGACGAGCTGGCCCCGCCCGTCCCCGGTGGGGACCTCGCCGATGGCGTCGTTGACCGGCTGAGCATCGACGACGCGCTCGTGACCGTGCCACCCGAGTTCCGCGCGGCCGTCGTGCTCCGCGACGTCTGCGCGCTCGACTACGCCGAGATCGCTGAAGTTCTGGGCGTTCCGCCCGGTACGGTCCGCTCGAGAATCGCCCGCGGCCGCGCTGCGGTCGCGGCGCATCTGGCAGGGAACCAAGACACCCCCGACGATCGTCAGATCCCGCGAGCATGACCGATTTCACCGACGACGAGCTCGTCTCCGCTGTTCTCGACGGCGAGGCAACGGACGAGGAAGCGGCTCGCGTCCGCGGCGACGCGGCCCTGTCCGCTCGGCTCGCCGAGCTGCGGGCCGCCCGCGACGCGATCGCAACGTCCGTCACCCTCCCGAGGAGTGAGCAACGAGATGCGCTGATCGCGGTTGCCGTGACGTCAGCGGAGGCGACCGCGGCCGCGCGGCCCACCGCAGACTTGCGCGACCGTCGCCGACGGCGAGTGCGTCGCGTCGCGTCCATCGCCGCCGCGCTCCTCGCCGTCGGGGGCCTCGTCGGCGCCGTCGCCGCGCTCTCGGCCCGCGACAGCCGCAAGGCCGGCAGCACAGCGGCGGGTCAGGCACCCTCCTCCGCCGTCACTGCGCCGGCAGCAGCAGAAAGCACGTCGCCATCCTTCCACGCCGACCAGTCCGCGGCTGCGACGGATGGCCTCGCCGAGCTCGGTTCGTTCGAGACACCGCAAGAGCTTGTGGACGCGGTGAAGACACGCGCGACGTCGGAGGCCCAGAACCTCCAAGCCGCGCCTCGCGCTCCTGCCAGCTCGTCCTCCCCGGGCGAGCCGTGCGCGTCGCGCTCCGACGTGACCTTTGTCACGCGTGCCTCACTGTCCGGACAGCCGGTCATCGTGATCGTTTCGGGCAGCGCCGGTCAGCAGACCCTAGAGGTCGACGACATCAACTGTGCCGTCGTGTTCACGCGGCCGCTCTGACGTCCCGCGATCATCGCAGACTACGCTGCGCCCATGCCGGACAGGGTCGAGATGTCGACGTCCACCGTCCGTACCGACGACTGGCCGGCGCAGGCCACCGACCAGATCGTCAAGGTCGTCGGAACCGTGCAGGAAAAGGTGACGGGGCCGGTCACGACGGTCGCCCGAGGCATCGTCTTCGGGACGTTCGCCGCCATCCTCGGCGGCGTGGCGTTCGTTCTGGTGATCATCCTGGCGATCCGCGTAGTCAACAACTATCTGCCCGACGCCGTCTTCGGGGAGGACCACGTGTGGGCGGCCTACTTCATCGTCGGCGTGCTGCTGTGCCTCATCGCGTTCTGGCTTTGGTTGAAGCGAGAGCCGAAGCAAGCGGAGGCGTGACCTCCGGGAACACGCACAGGGCTCTTCGGGTTGAGGGCGGCGAACCATGACGAGGAGAAGCTGATGGCCGTCGACGACGACGTCCGCAACGTGATCATCATCGGGTCGGGCCCCGCAGGCTTGACCGCTGCCGTTTACGCCGCCCGCGCCAACCTTGCCCCGCTGGTGCTCGAGGGTGAGCCGTCCTCGACGAGCGACCAGCCTGGCGGGCAACTGATGCTCACCACCGACGTCGAGAATTATCCAGGCTTCCCGCAGGGAATCCTCGGTCCCCAACTGATGCTCGACTTCCGCGAACAAGCTGCCCGGTTCGGTGCCGAGTTGCAGACGGTCAAGGCCACCAAGGTGGACTTCTCGTCGCGCCCCTACGGCGTATGGGTCGGTGACCCGGATGCTCCCGAGCCCACGCACCGGGCGCGCACCGTGATCGTGTCGACCGGTGCGCAAGCCCTCATGCTCGGGCTGCCGAACGAGCAACGTCTCCTCGGCTACGGCGTTTCGACATGCGCGACGTGCGACGGCTTCTTCTTCCGCGAACAGGACATCGCCGTCGTCGGGGGCGGCGACTCGGCGATCGAAGAGGCCATCTTCCTCACGAGGTTCGCTCGGTCAGTGACGGTGATCCATCGCCGGGACCAGTTGCGAGCGTCGAAGATCATGCAGGACCGAGCCAGGGCCAACCCGAAGATCACGTTCCTGTGGAACAGCGTCGTCGACGACGTCAAGGGCGACGCCAAGGTCGAAGAACTTCGTGTGCGCGACGTGCTGACCGACGAGATCACGACGCTGCCGATGGGCGGCCTCTTCGTCGCCATCGGCCACGTTCCGAACACCGACTTGTTCAAGGGCCTGTTGACGATGGAGGACAGCGGCTATCTCGTGACAGGACTCGGCGAGGGCGCGACGTCGACGAACGTGGACGGCGTGTTCGCGTCTGGCGACGTGCAAGACCACGTGTACCGCCAGGCCGTCACGGCGGCCGGTTCAGGTTGCATGGCGGCCATGGATGCCGAGCGCTGGCTCGAGAACCATCCCGAATCCGACTAGCGCGCGGTGACAGGAATGAGCGCCGACAGACACGTGTTAGACGTCACGACTCAGCGACGGGCCCGTGTTGAACTGCCGCCCGGCTGACGAACTCCACGAAAGGGAAGACAACAAAGATGGCCCAGGACATCGCAACCCTGACCGATACCACGTTCGACGAAGAGATCGGGGCCGCCACTGAGGCGGTCGTCGTGGACTTCTGGGCGGAATGGTGTGGGCCCTGCAAGATGGTCACGCCCATCCTGGAGGAGATCGCCACCGAGCACGCCGGCAAAGTCAAGATCGCCAAGCTCAACGTCGACGACAATCCGAACGTCACGCGACGCTTCGAAGTGATGAGCATCCCGACGCTCATCGTTTTTCAAGATGGCGAGCCGGTTCGCCGCATGATCGGCGCCAAGGGCAAGGGCCAACTCATGCAGGAGTTGAGTGACTACATCGCTTGATCGCAGGGCAGTGCTGTAGGTTGCGAGGTCCGGGTCGTCCGACCCGGGCCTCTTTCGCGCTTGACGAACGATCTCCCTCTTCGGTCCGGGTCGGCCGGCGACGCCGTGCGCGACATCCAGCGCAGGCTCAGCTCTCTCGGCTATGACACCGGTGGCGACAAGCCCGGTTCGTACGGTGCCGCGACCGAACGGGCCGTGCTCGGGTTCCAGGAACGTCGAGGGCTCCGAGCCGACGGGATCTGCGGTCTGCACACGTGGACCTCGTTGGTCGAAGCGGGCTATCGCCTCGGTGATCGGCTGCTCTATGTCGCCGCACCGATGCTTCGGGGCGACGACGTCGAGGAGCTACAGCAGGACCTCGGCGCCCTCGGGTTCGACGCCGGGCGCGTCGACGGAATCTTCGGGCCCCGTACCAAGGACGCGCTCGAGCGGTTCCAACGCAACATCGCCGTGACCGTCGACGGTGTCTGCGGTCCTGACACCATCGCTGCGCTTCGCCGCGTTGCCCGGGGCGCCGACGCGGCGCCGACCGTCGCTGTCGTGCGGGAGATGGAGGCCATGCGGGAGGCGCCACACCAGCTCGAGGGCCGCCGGTTCTGCATCGGCGAGACCGGTGGGCTGGGCGCGCTCGCGGACGCGATAGGTCGCTCGCTCACCAACGCCGGCGCCGTCGTGGCCGTGCTGCACCACCCGGACGAGTCCGTCCAGGCTGACGAGGCAAACGCGTTCGGCGCGGCCGCCTACCTCGGGATCGCCATTCGGGAAGCGCCGGGTTGTGCCACCTACTTCTACGCCGCGGCCACGTTCGAGTCGATCGGCGGTCGGCGGCTGGCAGAGCTCGCCCTCGAGGTTCTGACCGCGCAACCTTTTGTCGCCGGCGGCGCAACCGTCGGCATGCGGATGCCCGTCCTCAGGGAGACCCGCATGCCAGCGGTGCTGTGCGAGATCGGTCCCCCTTCGGTGGTCGTCGAGCACACCGGCGAGCTCGCACGAACCCTCACGCTCGCGTTCAGCCGATGGGTCGAGCTACCGGTAGAGCGCTGACCTGCAGGTTCTACCCACAGCTTTTGCCACAGGATGTGGACAACGTGAACGGAAGGTTCACTCGGCGCCTGCTTCGAGCCGGTATCGAGACTTGAAGGCGTGACCCGCGTCACAGCCTGCGACGGCGTCAGCTCTCGTCGCTCGCCTCGCCCGTGATCGCGCGGTAGATGCGCTCGAGATCCTCGAGATCGGCGAACTCGATGGCGATCCTTCCGCGCCGGGGCCCCATGGTGACGTTGACACGCGTGTCGAGGTAGTGCGAGAACAGCTCCTCGAGCTCGAGCAGGCCCGGCGCCCGAAGCCGGCGCACGGTGCTGGCGGCGACGTCGGCGCCGGGGCCGCCGGACTCGCCCTCGATGCTCGCACCGGAAGGCGTCTCTCCTGCGAGCTCGGTCCGCTGTCGAACCGCGTCTTCGATCTCGCGCACCGAGAGCCCGTCGGCGACGGCCCGGCGGGCGAGTTGCTCCTGGTAGGCGCGATCGGGGGTCCCGAGCAGCGCACGGGCGTGACCGGCGGACAGCTCGCCCTCGGCCACCATCTTCTGGATGGCGGGCGGCAGTTGGAAGAGCCGGAGGGTGTTGCTCACGGCAGCGCGGCTCTTGCCCACTCGGGAGGCGACCTGGTCGTGGGTGAGGTGGAAGTCTTCGATGAGCTGCTGGTACGCGGCTGCCTCTTCCAGTGCGTTGAGGTCCTGACGGTGGATGTTCTCCACGAGCGCGTGCTCGAGCGAGGTGGCGTCATCGACGTCACGGACGATTGCCGGGACCGACGGAAGCCCGGCTCGCTTGGCGGCGCGCCAACGCCGCTCGCCTGCAACGAGCTCGTAGCGATCGTCGCCGAGCGGCCGCACAAGGACGGGCTGCAGGATGCCCAGCTCTCGCACCGATGCGGTCAGCGCCGCGAGCGTGTCCTCGTCGAAACCGCGGCGAGGCTGGTGGGGACTCGAGACGATGCCGCTCACCGGAATCTCGGTGAAGCGCAGCGGACCGGAGTCGCTCGCCGCCGCTTCCGACGGGATCAGGGCCCCCAGACCTCGACCGAGACCGCTACGGCGCGCCACCACTGACCTCCCTCGCCAACTCCCGATAGGCGATCGCACCCCGAGATGTTGGATCGAACGCGGTGATCGGCTGGCCGAACGATGGCGCCTCCGACAGTCGCACCGTCCGCGGAACAACGGTCCTGGTCACCTTCTCGCCGAAATGTGCTCGAACCTCCTGCCCGACCTGGTCGCTGAGCTTCGTCCGGGCGTCGTACATCACGAGCACGATCACACTCAGCTCGAGCGCCTGGTTGAGGTTCTTCTGCACGAGCGTGACGTTGCGCAGGAGTTGCCCGACGCCCTCGAGGGCGTAGTACTCACACTGGATCGGCACGAGGACCTCGGTTGCGGCGGCGAGACCGTTCACGGTCAGAAGACCGAGCGACGGGGGGCAGTCGACGTAGATGAAGTCGTAGTCGTCACGGATCTCGTCCAACGCCCGTCGCAGTCGCAACTCTCGGCTGAAGGCCGGCACGAGCTCGATTTCGGCGCCGGCGAGGTCGAGACTTGCCGGCGCCACGAACAGGTTTCGAACAGAGGTGGCCTCGATGCAATCCTCGATCGCCGCATCGTGAAGGATGACGTCGTACATCGACGACTGCAGATCTCGGGTGTTCAGACCGAGGCCGGTCGTCGCGTTGCCCTGCGGGTCGAGGTCCACGACGAGGACCCTGTAGCCGAGATCGGCGGTGGCGGCTCCCAGGTTCACGGCCGTTGTGGTCTTGCCCACTCCGCCCTTCTGGTTGGTCACCGCGATGGTCCGGGGCAGCGGACGACGGAAATCGTGCGGCTCCGACGCTTCGCGCGCTTCGGCCACTGCCGGCGCTGAAGGCGGATCCGCGGGGAGCGCGGGTGATGGCTCGGCCGACGCCGGCGGCCGCTCCGCGGCCTCGTCAGCCGCTGGTTCCCCGACCGCCGGGGTGCTCATCGCCCCTGGGTCTGAACCCTCGACTTCCGCGTCAGGCTGGTGGGGAGCGCGGAGTCGCTCGAAGATGGCGCGCCCGCGGGAAACGAGATCCGAAGGGGCATCGCTCACTGGACCCGAATCTTTGCGGCGAAGCTGCTGACGGTCAAGCACCGTTCCAAGGGAAACGGCGCGTGCTGGGACGTTTCACGTGGAACACGTCACCAGCGGGGCCGGCGCGCCGGGACTCGAGCCCTCCGCGGCACATCCGTCGGCGCGAGGCGTCGCTGCCGGAGCACGACGACGGAGCCCTCGTCGAACCGAGGCATGGCCTCCAGCTCGAGACCGAGCCGCGCCAGCTCGTCGGCCGGCCACCGGCCGATGTCCGACTCCGGCGGCTCGCTGACGACGAGCCGTCCGCCCTCGCCGAGGAACGGTGCGCCACACTCAGCGACGACGGCCGGCGGTCCGAACGAGCGAGCGACGACCAGGTCGAACTGCGCGCGATGCCGGGGGTCACGCGCCGCATCCTCCGCAGCCGCGTGCACGACCGAGACGCGATCCGCCAGCCCGAGCTCCTTCACCGCGTCCGTCAAGAACACCGCCCGTCGGTCGCCCGCGTCGAGAAGGACCCATCGAGACGACGGCCACCACCATGCGAGGGCCAACCCGGGCACGCCGCCACCTGAACCGAGGTCGAGGACGTACGCCGACGCCGGTACGGCAGCGCGGAACGCTCGAGCCTGCTGCACGTGCCGCTCGACGTCGCCGGGGCCGAGAAACCCCAGCCGCTGTGCTCGCCGCCATTGCGCGAGCACGGGATCGATGGTGTTGTTCAGCGCTCGGCAGGCGTAGCGGGCAGGATGACCACGCGGCGTCGAGGCTCCTCACCCTCCGACGTGGTCGAGACACCCTCGAGCTCGTTGACGACGTCGTGGACGACCTTGCGATCCGCCGGGTGCATCGGCTCGAGCGCCTTGGGGACACCCGAGGACAGCACATCTGCTGCGACTTGGTGCGTGAATCGCTCGAGCGCCTCTCGACGCCGCTGGCGATAGCCGGCAACGTCGATGCGGACCCGGCCGTGATGGGTGCCGCTCGCCTGCCGCTGCACAACCGTGCGGGCAAGCTCCTGCACCGCCTGCAAGGTCTGTCCCTTCGGCCCGATCAGCAAGCCGAGGTCCTCGCCCTCGACCCGAAGCTCGATCGTGTCGTCGTCCACCTTCTCGTCGCTGATCGTCGCATCGAAGTCGAACGCGTCGATCAACCCGTCGAGGAAGGATCTCATGATGGTGGCCTGCTCCTCCACCGTCACGTCGTTGGTCATGTCGGGTCCTTGCTCTGTCGATGCACCGACAGTCTCGTTGTCGGACGCCCGGTTCGCCTCGCGGCCAGGCGTCAACCGCGATCGTCTGCGCCGTGTCGCGGACGAGGTCCGCATCGAGGCTGCCCCACCCGGCGCCCCCGACCCGTCGGGAAACGTCGCCGTCTCGACGGTCGAGACTGCCTCCGCGCTCCCGGCGTCATTCACCTGCTCGGTCGCGAGCGGCTGACCACTGCTCGACCGTCGGCGGCGCCGGTCTCGGCGCTCCACCTTGGGCCGGGGAGCCACCGGTTGCACACGAGCCCGGACACGGGCTTCTCCCCGCATACGACCGAACAGACCGGTGCGAGGCTCCTCCACCACTTCGAACTCGGCGTCACGCTCGTCCACGCCGAGTTGGTCGAGGGCGGCCTCCTTGGCGTCGTCGACCGTGCGTCCGGTCGTCTCGACCCACTCCATCGGCCTACTTCCTCCGCTTCTTCTTGCGGGCGGCCGCGGACCGGCCGCCCGACGGCGTGGTTCTACCGCCGTTGCCCCGGGCCGCCGGCGGCCTGCCGGTGCCCGTTCCACCCTTGTTCCCGGGTGATGCCTTGCCACCGGATCCGTTCGGTGCCGGCTTGGCCTTGCCGATCTGGGGCGGGACGGCATCACCGAGCATCCGCTGGAAGAACCCCTTCTGCGCCTGCGGGTTCTTCTTCTGCGCCTCGGCATCTCGGGCTTGGGTCTCGAGCAGCTTCTTCGCCTCAGGGGTGCTGTAGATGGTTCGCGAGATCAGTGCCTGCTGACCGACGCGATACAGGTTCGAGACGAAGAAGTAGATGACGAGGGCACCGGGGACGATCAGTGAGAAGCCGGTGATCATGATCGGCCCGAGCTTCATCAGCATCTGCTGTTGCGGGTTGGCGGCCGCGGCAGGATTCCGCCCGCTGATTTGGCGTTGCTGGATGATGCTGGTCGCCGCGACGCCGATGATCAAGATCAGAAAGGGCAGCACCGACACGAACGAGTGCTGGAGCGCCTTCGTCGCCGACTCGGCGAGGTCCATGCCGAAGGCGCGCATCTCCGTCTGTCCCTTCAGGCTCCGGTACAGCTCGCTCGACTGGTCGAGGTACTTCGGCTCGAACGTGCCATTAGGGCCGAGATGGGTGAGGCCGGCGATGACTCGATACAGGATCAAGAAGACCGGAAGCTGGATCAGCAGCGGGAGACAGCCACCGAGCGGGTTGATGTTGTTCTCCCGGTAGAACTTCAGCAGCTCCTCGTTGAGCTTCTGGCGGTCGTCCTTGTACTGCGCCTGCAGCTTCTTCATCTCGGGCTGCAGCGCCTGCATGATCATCATCGACCGCGTCCCTTTGAGGGTCAGCGGCGTCAGGACGATCATCACCGCCAGCGTGAGCATCGCGATGGCGATGGCGTAGTTCGGGACGAGGCTGTAGAAGAACGACAGCGCCTGGGCGACGGGCGCGAAGAAATCCACGGCTACGAACATGTGTTCTCAATCTGTTGTCGAGGGCTGGCGGGCACGGGATCCCACCCGTGGCCGCCCCAGGGGTGGCAGCGAGAAATGCGCCGTAGCGTGAGCCACCCACCACGGAGCGCACCATGGCGTTCGAGGGCTTCGAGCGCATAGGTCGAACAACTCGGGTCGAAGCGGCACGGCGACGACCGGCCGGCACGCGCTGCTCGATACGCACGGACCGGGAGCGAGAGTACCCGAGCAGGGACCGTCGCGTTTCTCACGACGTGGCCTTTCTCACGGCGTCGGTGACATGCCGCTGCAGCTCGGGAAACGAGAGCCCGGCCCCCTCGGTACCCACGGTGACGAGGTAGGCGCCGGGCCGGAGGTCGAGCTCGCGTGCGGCCGCACGAAGCCTGCGTCGCACACGGTTCCGTACGACCGCGGACCCAACCTGACGCCCCACCGCGAAGGCGACGCGCGCGTCGCCCACGTCACGGTCGCCGTCGAGGAGGGCGGTCACCGCCACCGGCCCGGACCGCCCTCGGGCATCGGAGCGCCGCAACGCCCGAAAGGTGCGCTGGTCGCGCACCCGGCCCAATGCCATGGTGAGATCGTCATCTGCGGGGAAGGCCGAGCACCGGTCGTCAGGCCGACAGACGGTGCCGGCCCTTCAGCCGGCGTGCCTTGAGGACAGCCCGACCCGCGGTGTGGACATCCGATGTCGGAAGCCGTGGCGCTTGGCCCGCTTGCGATTGTTCGGCTGGTAGGTCCGCTTCACCTCGGTGGTGCCTCCCTCGAAGCCGTCCTCGACGTTGGGAGAGCGGCTGTGACAACGGTCGACGCGCAGGAAATCGGCGAAACCCGGTGCTGCGCTGCCGTGAGCACCGATGGCGCGCGAACCGGGCACGGATATCGCCGCGCCGCCCGGAACGGTAGAGGACAAACCCGCCGCTGAGCAACGTCAACCGATGCCCGTCGGGCAAGAAACCGTCAAAATTCGTCCCGAAATCGACCCTCGCACGCCCTGTGGACAGAGTGCTACGGTGCCCGGGCCACTCGCGGACCAGGGGCTGCAGGGTCGCTCGAACCGGGCAAATCGCGTCCCATCGGCCACGAAGGATGTGGCGCAATCGGGACGATGCGGCTGGTCGGCGACGACCTTTGAGCCGCGTTTTTCCACAGACTGTGGACGACATTGTGGACTCGAGCAGACTACAGGAGGCTAGGCGCTGGTGGATGAACCGCAGCTCCTGTGGACGGCGTGTGCTGATGTACTCCGGGAGCAGGTGTCCGAGGCCGTTTGGGTGTCGTCGTTCGCGAACATCACCGCCCTGTCCGACGATGGGGCACGGCTGGTTCTGTCGGTCCCGAGCCACTGGGTGAAGGAGCGGATCGAAGGCCGCTACCTCGAGATGGTCCGGGCAGCGCTCGCCGACGTCGGTGCCCCCAGGCCCGAGCTGCAGATCGAGATCCGTCCTGACATCGCCGAACTCGTGCCCGTCGCCGACGATCCCCTCGACGGATTCGGGTTCCCACGCGACGACCAGGACCACGCGAGCCGCAGCACCGGGCGGCAAAGCAATGGCGCCCACACGAACGGAGCAGAGTTCGTCGAGCGCCCATTGCGTGAGCGCACGACCGACACGCTGAACCCCAAGTACACCTTCGACGCGTTCGTGATCGGTTCGTCCAACCGGTTCGCGCATGCCGCCGCACTCACGGTCGCCGAGCGACCGGGTCTCGCCTACAACCCGTTGTTCGTCTACGGCGACGCCGGCCTCGGCAAGACCCATCTGCTTCAGGCGATCGGCCACTACGTTCACGAGAATTACCGCGGCTACCGGGTGCGATACGTGTCGAGCGAAACGTTCCTCAACGAGTTCGTCGACTCGATCCGGACCGGTGTCGCCGACTCCTTCAAGCGCCGCTACCGGGGCGTCGACGTGCTCATGGTCGACGACATCCAGTTCTTCGAACGCGGAAAGGAGACGCTCGAGGAGTTCTTCCACACGTTCAATGCGCTGCACGAGACCGGACGTCAGATCGTGCTGTCGAGCGATCGACGTCCGGACGACCTTCCTGCGCTCGAGGACCGACTGCGTACGCGGTTCAAGGCCGGGCTCGTCACCGACATCCAGCCGCCTGACCTCGAGACTCGGCTTGCCATCGTCCGCAAGAAGTCCGAGTCCCACCCCGCGCAGATCTCCGACGCTGTCCTCGAGTACATCGCCACGCACGTCACCGACAACATCCGAGAGCTCGAGGGTGCGCTGACACGCGTATCGGCGTACGCCAGCCTGTACAACGAGCCGATGTCGGTCGAGTCCGCCGAACGCGTGCTGCGAGACCTGCTCGACGACCGCCAGCCTCGGGTCATCACGCCGGAGCGGATCCTCGAGGCGACGTCGAAGATGTTCGGCCTCTCGCGTGACGAGCTCCTGTCGAGCAGCCGCACCCGTCCGCTGGTCAACGCACGCCAGATCGCGATGTACGTGTGCCGAGAGCTGACGGACCTCAGCTTCCCCCAGATCGCCAAAGCATTCGGCAAGAGTGACCACACGACAGTCATCCACGCTGTACAGAAGATCGAGAAGCAGATGGGGGAGAAGCGCCAGATCTACGACCAGGTCAACGAGCTGACCCAACTGATCAGGAACGCCACATGACGGCTGTGGAACCACCGGAGGAATTCCGGTGGGTGAACTCGGGGACAACCCGCCACGGCGGTGGACAGGTGACGGGTTGTCCAGAGGGGTCCGCAGCGATAGGCGTGCAGCGCGCGACGCTGGGGACGACCACCGGGTTGCTCCCACGGCTCTGACCAGCACGAACGGGGGGTCGTCCACAATTCACAGGCCCTATCACCGTTCCTACGGAACCAAGAATCCAGAAAGTGAGCAGCTGTGAAGTTCCGATGTGAACGAGACGTTCTCGTCGATGCATTGGGCACGGCGGGACGTGCTGTGTCGACGCGGGGTGGAGCGATGCCGGTCCTGTCGGGCATCCGGGCACAGCTCACAGGCAGCGAGTTGCAGCTCACGGGCAGCGACACCGACCTGACGATCCATGTCTCGGTCGTGGTCAACGGCGAAGCGGACGGCGTGGTGGTGCTACCCGGTCGGCTGGCGGCTGAGATCGTGCGCGCCCTGCCTGTAGGTGCCGTTGTGGTCGACATCGACGACGACGAGGCGCACATCACCTCGGGTCGGGCAGAGTTCGCGATACGGATCCTGCCTGCCGAGGAGTACCCGCGTCTGCCGGAGCCGGGCGGCGACCCACTGACGCTGTCCGCAGCAGATCTTGCGACGGCATTGCGCCAGGTGGTGCCGGCAGCGAGCTCGGACGACGCTCGTCCAATCCTCACCGGCGTGCTGCTCGCCGCTGAGCAAGGAGGGTTGCGGCTCGTCGCCACTGACTCGTACCGGCTCTCCGTGCGGGATCTTCCTGGTGCGGCAGTGCTCGCAGAGGGCCAGCACGTCTTGGTGCCGAGCCGCGCGCTGTCGGAGCTGACGCGCGTGTTGCCCGGCTCGGATTCGATCGAGCTACGGCTCGGCGAGCGCGACGCGTCGTTTGCGGTCGGCTCGATTCGTCTCACCACCCGGCTGATCGAGGGCGAGTTCCCGAACTATCGGGGCTTGATCCCCTCCAGTTATCCCAACCGACTGACAGTCGGTCGTGAAGCGCTCCTCGAAGCAGTTCGTCGGGTGAAGCTCATGGCGCGCGAGGCGACGCCCGTGAGGATGGTCATGCGTACCGACGGCCTCGAGCTCGTTGCGATCACACAGGACGTGGGCCAGGCCCACGAGGAGATCGATGCCAAGTACGAAGGGACGGAGCTCACCGTGGCGTTCAATCCCGAGTACCTGCTCGACGGCATCGAGGTGACACCGGGAGACGAGGTGGTCGTCACCACGCTCGATGCCTTGAAGCCGGCCGTGATCCGATCGACCGAGGGCGACGAGTTTCTCTACCTCCTGATGCCGGTCCGAGTGTCGTGAGTTGCGAGTACGGCATCTCTGGCTGAACGACTTCCGGTCGTACGCATCCGCCGACATCGGGTTCGCCGACGACCTCACGGTGGTGCTCGGTGCGAACGGTGAGGGCAAGACGAACCTGCTCGAGGCCGTCGGCTACCTGGCCACGCTCGAGTCGTTTCGAGGAGCGCCGCCGGAGACGATGATTCGTGACCGCGCCTCCCGAGCCGTGGTGCGCGCTGAAGCGGTACGCGAAGGTCGTGAGCTGCTCATCGAAGCTGAGCTCGTTGCAGGCGGTCGGAATCGCGTGCAAGTCAACCGTCAACGACTGCAGCGGTCACGTGACTTGCTCGGCGCTCTTCGGGTGAGCGTATTTTCCCCGGACGACTTGGCGTTGGTGAAGGGCGGGCCCACGGAGCGCCGGCGATATCTCGACGGGACGCTCGTCGCGCTCCATCCCCGCTTCGATCAGCTGCGGTCCGAGGTGGAACGGATCTTGCGCCAGCGCAACGCGTTGCTCAAGCAGTCGCTCGGCGGCAACCGCTTCGACGAGTCGGCGGCGTTCACACTCGATGTCTGGGACGCCAAGCTCGCCGAAGCCGGCGAGGCACTCGCGTCGGCCAGGGGCGACTTGGCCCGGCGCATTGGCCCTGTCATCGCGGCCGCCTACGGGTCGCTGACGGTCGGAAGGAAGGTCGACGTCGCAGTCCGCTACGAGGCGGTGTGGGCAGAGACGGGATTGACAACGGCGCTCGCGGCCGCGAGGCGTGACGACCTTCGCCGAGGCATCACGACCGTCGGTCCCCACCGAGACGAGCTGCGCCTCGCGATCGCCGGACTCCCAGCGCGAACGCACGCGTCGCAGGGTGAGCAACGCTCGCTCGCACTCGCTTTGCGCCTCGCGGCGCATCACGTCGTCACCACGGATACGGGAACCGCGCCGGTGTTGCTGCTCGACGACGTGTTCTCCGAGCTGGATGCGTCGCGGAGCGACGCGCTCTTGCACCATCTGCCTTCCGCGCAGACGGTCCTGACGTCTGCCGCCGGCCTGCCTGCAGGGGTGGAGCCCGCACTCGTGTTGCGACTCCACGACGGCAGGGTGGTTCAGTCGTGAGCGAGGCGGACGAGCCGCGGCCGTTGTCGTCGTCGCTCGACGATGTGCTGCGAGAGCTCGGAGGCCCAGGCGTCCGCGCGGTGCGGACCGTGTTCTCCGATTGGGCCGTGCTGGTCGGTCCGGACACGGCGGCCCACGCCAGGCCGGTGTCGCTCGACGGTGGATGTCTCCTCGTCGTCGTCGACGAGCCCGGATGGGCGACCCGATTCCGGTACGAGCAGGCGAGCCTCTTGCAGCGCTTCGCGGACGAGCTCGGAGAGGGCGCGGTGACGCGAATCGACGTCCGCGTACGAGGCTGAAAAAGGCGCGCGACGACGCACGAAACGTGGATCAGAACGCCCTTCGATGTCGCACCCCGCTGGTAGACTTCTGATCATCGTGAACCCGTCGGATGGCCTGCGAATTCCCTGCTCAGGCCCCATGGGAGCACCTGGAGATCCATCCCTTGAAAGGGCGCGTCTTGGCGAAGGGAAGTAGCACCTACGGGGCAGGGGACATGCAGGTCCTCGAAGGCCTCGAACCGGTCCGGAAACGGCCCGGCATGTACATCGGCAGCACCGGCCCGACCGGGCTGCACCATTTGGTGTGGGAGGTCGTCGACAACTCGGTCGACGAGGCCATGGCGGGTCATGCCACCCGCATCGACGTCACGCTGCAAGCGGATGGCGGCTGCAAGGTGGTCGACAACGGTCGCGGCATTCCCGTCGACTTCAACCGTCAGTACAAGTTGTCCGGCGTCGAGATCGCGCTCACGAAGCTGCACGGCGGCGGGAAGTTCGGCGGCGACGGCTACAAGGTCTCCGGCGGCCTGCACGGGGTTGGCGTGTCTGTCGTCAACGCCTTGTCGAAGCGGTTGGTCGTCGACGTCGACCGCGATGGCAAGCGCCATCGCATGGAGTTCCAGGACGGGGGTGTCCCCAAGGGAAAGCTGCGAGTCATCGGCGACGCGCCTCGAGGTCGCAGCGGCACCACCGTCACCTTCTGGCCCGATCCAACAGTGTTCGACACCGTCGAGTTCTCGGCGCGCGTGATCCTCGAACGGCTGCAGATGATGGCCTTCCTGAACAAGGGGCTCGAGATCCGCTTCACTGACGAACGCGAAGAGCACGAGAACCAACAGGTCACCTACAAGTACGCCGGCGGCATCATCGACTTCGTCAAGCACGTCAACAAGACGAAGGAAGCGTTGTTCGCCAAGGTCGGCTACTTGGACGGCGCCGAGGACGGCCACGAGGTCGAGCTCGCGTTCCAGTGGAACACCGGCTACAACGCAGACGGCATCCACTCCTTCGCCAACGGCATCAACACCGTCGAAGGTGGCATGCACGAGGAAGGGTTCAAGACCGCGCTCACCGGTGTGGTCAACCGCTACGCGCGCTCGAAGAACCTGCTGAAAGAGAGAGACGAGAACCTCCTCGGCGAAGACATTCGCGAAGGTCTGACCGCCATCATCTCGGTGCGCCTGCGTGACCCGCAGTTCGAAGGCCAGACCAAGGCCAAGCTCGGCAACACGTCGATGCGATCTCTCGTCACACGGGTCACCAACGAGAAGCTCGCCGACTGGCTCGAAGAGAACCCGACCGAGGCCAACAAGATCACGAAGAAGGCGATTGCCGCGTCACAGGCGCGGATGGCAGCGAAGAAAGCGCGCGACGTCATCCGCAGCAAGACGTTGCTCGATGGCGCCGGCATGCCCGACAAGCTGAAGGACTGCACGTCGAAGTCGCGAGAGGAGCGTGAGCTTTTCATCGTGGAAGGCGACTCCGCCGGCGGCCCTGCGGTGATGGGACGCAATCCGGCGACGCAAGCGATCCTGCCGATCCGAGGCAAGATCCTGAACGTCGAGCGGGCGCGGCTCGACAAGATGTTGAAGAACATCGAGATCCAGGCGCTGATTTCAGCTATCGGCGCCGGCGTCGGCGAAGAGTTCGACGTCGAGAAGCGTCGTTACGACAAGGTCATCGCCATGTGCGACGCCGACGTCGACGGCCAGCACATCCGCACGTTGCTGCTCACATTCTTCTTCCGCCAGATGAAGCAACTGGTCGAGCTCGGTCACGTGTACATCGCGCAGCCGCCTCTGTTCTCCACCGAGGTGGGCCGCGAGAAGATCTACCTGAAGGACGACGCGGCCAAGGCTCAGTTCCTCGCAGAGAACCCCAACCACAAGAAGGACTTCCAACGCCTCAAGGGTCTCGGCGAAATGGACTGGCAGGAGCTGCAGGAAACCACGATGGACCCGAACCGGCGGACGTTGCTCCAAGTGACGATGGAAGACGCTGCCCTCGCCGACACCGCCATCTCGAAGCTGATGGGCGACGACGTGGAGGAGCGCAAGCAGTTCATCATCAGCAACGCCAACGACGTCCGTTTCCTGGACATTTGAGAGGACTGAGGTGAGCGATATCCCGCCCGATGGCGACCAGGGCGCCCTCGCGTTCGGGGCCATCGAACCCATCGAGATCCAAGAGGAGATGGAGCGGTCTTTCCTCGACTACTCCATGTCGGTCATCACGCAGCGGGCGCTGCCCGATGCGCGCGACGGGTTGAAGCCTGTGCACCGCCGGATCTTGTGGGGCATGTACGACCTCAACGCCCGGCCCGACCGCACCCACATGAAGTGCGCCCGCGTCACCGGCGACGTGATGGGCAAGTACCACCCCCACGGTGAGGGCGCCATCTACGACGCACTGGTGCGGATGGCCCAGGACTTCTCCTTGCGCCATCCCCTGATCGACGGCCACGGCAACTTCGGCTCGCCTGACTTCGGTCCTGCTGCGTCGCGCTACACGGAGTGCCGGCTGTCGCAACTCGCGATGCGCATGCTCGACGGCATCGACGAGAACACCGTCGACTACATCGACAACTACTCGGGTGAGTTCAAGGTGCCCGTTGTCCTGCCGAGCCGGTTTCCGAACCTGCTCGTGAACGGGAGCCAGGGCATCGCGGTCGGCATGGCCACGAACATTCCGCCGCACAACCTAGGCGAAGTGATCGACGCCACTATTCACCTTCTCGATCATCCGACCGCAACGCCCGACGACCTGATGGAGTTCGTCAAGGGCCCCGACTTCCCGACCGGCGCGCAGATCATGGGTCGCCAAGGGATCATCGATGCGTTCCGCACAGGCCGAGGATCGATCAAGTTGCGCGCAGTTGCGGAGATCGAAGAGGGCGGCCGCAACGATCTCATCGTCGTGACCGAGATGCCGTACCAGACGTCCATCTCGTCTACCGCGGCGAAGATCAAAGAACTCGTCGAAACGCGCCAACTCGACGGCATCGCCGACGTCAATGACGAGTCGGCTAGCGGCAAGACGCGACTGGTGGTCAAGCTCAAGAAGGACGCTCCCGCACTCGTCGTCCTGAACAACCTCTACAAGCACACCCCGCTACAGACGAACTTCGCGGTCAACGTGGTCGCCCTCGTCGACGGCGTGCCCCGCACGCTCAATCTGCGTGAGGCGCTGGCGCACTACGTCGCTCACCAGATCGAGGTCATCCGCCGCCGGACCGAATTCCGCCTCAAGAAGGCAAAGGACCGTTCGCACATCGTCGAAGGCCTCCTCAAGGCCCTCGACATGATCGACAAGATCATCGCCAAGATCCGGGCTTCAGTGGACAGGGCCGCCGCTCGGTCCGCGCTCATGGCCAAGCCCTTCGGCTTCACCGAGGTGCAGACCGAGTACATCCTCGACATGCAGCTGGGCCGCCTCACCCGTCTCGGTCGCACCGAGCTCGAAGAGGAGATGACCAAGCTGCGCGAGACGATCGCCGAGCTCGAGGCGATCCTCCGCTCGGACAAGCGGCTGCGATCGGTCATCAAGGCGGAACTCGGCGAGATCCGTGAGCGGTTCGCGACCGAGCGGCGCAGCAAGGTCATTTTCGACACCGGGGACATCGACATCGAGGACCTCATCGACGACGAGGATCTCATCGTCACGCTTTCGGCCAAGGGCTACGTGAAGACCATGCCCGCCGACACCTTCCGCACCCAAGCGCGGGGAGGCAGAGGCGTGGCCGGGGCGAAGCTGCGCGACGAGGACTACGTCACGCAGATCCTGACCACCACCGCGCATGCGTATCTGTTGTTCTTCTCGAACCGTGGCCGTGTGTACCGCCTGAAGGCGCACGAGATCCCGATGAAGGAGCGCACGGCGCGAGGCACCGCGATCGTGAACCTGCTGCAACTCCAGCCCGAAGAGCGCATCCAGGCGATCATCGACACGCGCGATTACGAGACGAACCGGTTCCTGTTCTTCGCCACGAAGCACGGACAGGTCAAGAAGACGAAGTTCAACGAGTACGACTCGTCCTTGCGCACCGGCCTGATCGCGATCAACCTCCGCGAGAGCGACGAGCTGGTCAAGGTCATCCCCACCGACGGAGGCGATGACATCCTCATGGCCACGCGCCTCGGCCAAGCCATCAGGTTCAGCGAGGACGACGTGCGGCCGATGGGTCGCGCCGCGGCCGGCGTTCGGGGCATGAAGCTGCGAGCCACCGATGAAGTCGTGTCGCTCGACACGTGTCGTGACGACGTCGCGATATTGATCGTGACCGACGCCGGCTACGGCAAGCGCACGCAACTCGAGCACTTCAACCGCCAGGGCCGAGGGGGGCAGGGTGTCAAGGCCATCAAGCTCACCGCGAAGAAGGGCTTCGTCGTGTCGGCGTTCATGGTCGGCCTCGACGACGAGATCTTCGTCATCGCCTCCGGCGGCGTGGTGATCCGCATGCCCGTGCGCGACATCTCTTCTCAGGGTCGCGATGCCACAGGGGTACGTGTTATGAACCTCGATCACGGCCAGTCAGTTGCGGCGGTCGCACCAGTGCTGTCCACCGACGACTGATCAGCGGGCGGACCTGGGTTCGCTTCCTTCCCCCGACACCTGATTCGACGTTCGGAGGTGGGAAGTGCGCGCTCGTGGAGATGAGGGACAGTTGCTGCCGTTGTACGCCGTGATCTTGCTGGTCGCCTGCGGTGCCGTCGTGTTGGTGGGGCACCTCGGGCAACTGGCGCATCGACGGGCCCGCGCGCGAACCGCGGCCGACGCAGCCGCGCTCGCCGGCGCGGTCGAGGGCCGCGCCGCTGCCGAAACGGTCGCGGCGGCCAACGGTGCAGTGATCGACGCCTTCGTCACCGACGGTGTTGCTGTCGACGTCACCGTGCACGTCGGTGACACGCATGCCACGGCGCGTGCACAGCGAGGGGAGGGATGCCGACAGTTCGCGGAACCCGAGCACCTACACTCTCGGGCGTGTCAGCCGACCAACCGCGGATGACCACGTCCGAGGGCATGGCCGCAGCCCCCGCCTCGGTCGGCGATCCGGTTCTCGACCGCTCGCCGAACGGCAACCGTGCCCCGACCGGCCGTCAGGGAGCTGTCCCTCCCGTTACCCGGGCCGACCGCACCGGTCCCGTAAGCGATGCCGATGGCGAAGTACAAGGTGCGGAGCGTCCGAAGAAGCTGACCCGACGCGAGCGGCGGCAGCTTCGCCGGTTGCGGGCACGCAAGGTCAAGCGCGTCGTCCGCCACGTCGAGCCGTGGTCGGTGCTGAAGGTCTCGTTGCTGTTCTACTTCTGTTTGTTCGTCGTGCTGATGGTGGCGGGAGTCGTCCTGTGGAACGTCGCCGCCGCGGCCGGAACCATCTCCGACATCGAGGGTTTCTTCAAAGACGCCGGGGCGTTCGAGACGTTCAGCTTCGACGGATTCACCATCTTTCGCGCCTCCTTGCTCGTCGGGTTGATCCTCGTGATCGTGGGCACGGCGTTCAATGTGCTGCTCGCGGTGCTGTTCAACCTCATCAGCGATCTGATGGGTGGCGTTCGCATCACCGTGATCGAAGAGGAGTCAGCGCGTCCGATCAGCGTGGCGGACGCACCGGTTCGGCGGTCCTAGCTCTGCTCGGTCGCGGGACGTCATGATGCTTCGGCAATCTGCACCGAGCAGAGGCCGACCGAGCGAGCGCCAGCGAGCCCTCATCTAGCCGGACCCCCTCGGACTCGCCGCGTTTTCGCCGGACCCACGTGACCGTCGTGCATTGACTGGTCTCCAAGACGTGTCAATGCACGATCGTCGGCACGGGAGCGGGCGGCGATGGGGCAGGCTCTGACGCTGACGGAACCAGGATTCGATTCCGCCGGCTCGATTGCTAGCGTTGCGCCTCGCACTCCGGGGCTATAGCTCAGTCGGTTAGAGCGCATCCCTGATAAGGATGAGGTCGCTGGTTCGATTCCAGCTAGCCCCACTGGTGAAAAGCATTCGACGGGTCTTGATGGCGTTGGGAATCGCGGCCGTGATCGCAGCGATCCTGCGCGTCCGAGGGAGTGGAGGGGTGCCGCCGCAGGATGGCGGATGGCGCGAGCTGAGCGGCCCCGACCTCCGTTGAACCTGCATTGATCGTCGTCGTCGTCGGCGCCGGCGCTGTCGGAGCTCGCGCTGCCCGGCAGCTCGCCTCCTCGGACGAGGTCGACCGCGTCGTGATCAGCGACGTCGATGCCGAGAAGGTCGACTCGGTCGTGCGATCGCTGGGTAGTTCGAGGGCCGAGGCGGCGCGCGCCCAGGAAACGACACCCGGCATCGACGCCGGCGTGTCCGTCGCCCTGCTCGCCGGACCTCGCTCGACCCACGCACGTCTCGCGCGCCGCTATGCAGAGGCGGGGATCGCAGTGGTCTCGGTCGTAGACGATGTCAACGAGGTGAGTGCGCTGCTCGAGCTCGACTCGTTGGCACGAGCGAACAACTTGTCGATCGTGATCGGCGCCGGCTTCTCTCCCGGTCTCACGTGTGTCCTCGCATCGCACGCAGCTGCGTTGTTCGACGGGGTCGATGAGATTCACATCGCCAAGGCCGGAACGGGCGGGCCGGCATGTGCCTCGACGCATCACCGGGCGCTCGGGTCTGCCTCCGTCGATTGGCGCGACGGCGTGCTGGGTGAAGCGACGCGCGGGATCCGGGCGAGAGCTGTGCTGGTTCCCCGACCCGATCGGCGGTGCGGATTGCTACCGCGCGTCCTTGCCCGATGCGTTGCTGCTCGCGCCCGTGTTCACCGGCGCTGATCGCATCACCGCTCGACTGGCAGCGAATCGGCGAGATCGGGTGACCGCCCGATTTCCGATGCTTCGACCACCGCATCCCGAAGGCGGCCTGGGTGCTGTGCGGGTAGAAGTCCGCGGACACCGCGGCGCCTCGCGAGCCGTCCACGTGCTCGGCGCGATGGACCGTCCGGCAGTAGCCGCGGGCGCCGTCTCGGCGCTGGCGTCGATCGCGGCGGGCAACGGCGCATTGCGCCGACCGGGCGCAGCCGGCCTGGCGGAGATGGTCGAGCCGATCCCGTTCCTCACCGAGCTCGCCCAGCGGGGCGTGAAGGCCGCAGTCTTCGAAGGAGCCGCGGCCGGTTGACGCCTCTCAGGCGCTGGCCGCGCCGGCGAGCCGATCGCGCCAGGGGCTGGCCTCGCCGACGGCGGCGGCGTAATCAGCCCGACGACGAGCGGCACGACCCTGCAGCGCCGGCTCCGACGCCGGGGTGTACTGGGCCTCGATGCCCTCGCGCAGCATCAGCAGGGCTTCACTACGCAACTGTGAGATCCGGGACTCCGTCACCTCGAGCTGCTGGGCCAGGTCGAGCGAGCTGCTTCCTTCGAGGAAGTAGCCGACGATCACCGTTCGATGGCGATCGGGCAGCAGACCCACAGCATCGTGGAGGTAGCCGAGCAGCTCGCGGGTTTCGAGCTCCTCGGACGGCTCGACCGCCGTGCGGTCGGCAAGGACGTCGATCAAAGACAGGTCGTCGTCGTCCGGCGCGTTCACGATGTGCTCGAGGGCGAGCACGACGGAGCGGAACACCCGGTCACGCAGGCGGTGGAGCTCGTCGTGGGTCATGCCCAGCGTGTCGGCCACTTCTCGGTTCGACGGAAGCTGACCGTCGGCGCTGGCGAGCTGCTGCTCGACTTGTTCGAGCCTGCGGCCGAGCGTGCGCACCGACCGAGGGGCCCAGTCCGCAGACCGGACGGAGTCGAGGATGGCGCCCCGGATACGGCGGGCGGCGAACCGATCGAACGGCACGCCCCGTGACACGTCGAACCGGCGGGCAGCTTCCACGAGACCCAGCGCCCCAGCTCGCGCAAGTTCTTGCCGGTCGACGTAGCGGGGGAAGTGCACAGCGACCTGCAGAACGACGTGATTGACGAGTGGCAGGTGCTGCTCGATCAATTGAGCGTCAGCCGTCCGCTCAGCCATGGTCCGGATCTCCCTTCGACGACACGCGCTTTCGCGGTCGTGGTTGTCCACGACAGTCAACGAAAAACAGCGGGCCTGCGCATGAGGCGTCCGGCTCATTTGTGTCCGGGTCTTTTGTCGGCCCGGTCTCGGGGTGGTGGTGTCCTTCGGATGAGGGCGGATCGGCGACCGCGCCTTCCCGGGGGGCGAAAGGACCGGTAGCTTCCGCTGGATGCCCCGCTGGCTGCGCCATTGGTCTGTCGCGGTCGCGGTCGCGGTCGCAGTCGCAGTCGCGGTCGCGGGCTGTGGGGGCGGGGGTGGCAACGACCCCGGCAAGAACATTCCCGGCGTGGCGATCGAGCGGGCGCCGGGTCGCAGTCACCGGTTGGGCCCGATCCAGTACCAGGGCAAGAAGCCGCCGTCCGGGGGCGACCACAACCCTGTCCCACTGACCTGCGGCTACTACGACCAGCAGCCGCCCGACGAGTACGCCGTCCACTCCCTCGAACATGGCGCCGTATGGGTCGCGTATTCGCCGACCACCCCCGCGGCGGACGTTGCCGTGCTCAAGGAGCTTGCGAAGCATCCGAAGGTGATCGTGTCGCCATACACGGGACTCGACTCGCCGGTCGTGCTGGTGGCGTGGGAACGGCGACTGGAGGTCCCGTCCGTGAACGACCCGCGGGTGCAGCAGTTCATCGACGCGTACGCAGGCAGCAAGCAGGCGCCCGAGCCGGACCAGCCGTGCGTTGGCAAAGGACAGCCGGCGTCATGAGCGACATCATGGACGGCGTGACGAAGACACGGCAGCCGGTGCGGCGGGGGGTGGTGAGCCCGACCCGTGTCGTTCCTCGGGCCATTCAGCGGCCGCCGTATGTCGCGAAGGGCGGCCAGCCATCGGGACGCACGCTCGGCCTGCTCACCGATCCGGCGTCGATCGCTCGCCTGCGAGGCGCGTGCGCAGCGGCACGTCGGGTGCTCGACCGCGTCGGAACCGCTGTGCGCGTCGGGATCACAACCGACGAGCTCGATGCCATCGCCCACGACCTCTACATCGCCGAAGGCGGGTATCCGAGCCCGCTCGGCTATCGAGGCTTTCCGAAGTCGATCTGCACGTCCGTGAACGAAGTCGTCGCCCACGGCATCCCCGACGACCGCCCCCTCGGTAACGGCGAGATCGTCAACTGCGACATCACGATCTACCTGGACGGCATGCACGGTGACTGCTCGGCAACGTTCCTCGTGGGCACGGTGGCTCCCGACGTCGAGCGGCTGGTCGAGGTGACCGCGCAGAGTCTCGACGCCGGCGTTGCCGCCGTTCGCCCGGGCGGCCGGCTGCGCGACATCGGTCGCGCCATCCAAGCGCGCGCGCACCAACACGGTTTGGGCATCGTCCGCGAGTTGGTCGGCCACGGCATCGGCGAGGAGTTCCACTCCGCGCCGTATGTGCACCACTACGACGAACCGCGTGATCGAACCCGGTTGCGCCCGGGGATGGCGTTCACCATCGAGCCCATGCTCACGCTCGGCGACGCGGACGTCGTGCAATGGGATGACGGCTGGACGATCGCAACACTCGACGGCTCGCCCTCGGCGCAGTTCGAGCACACCGTCCTCGTGACACGAGACGGCGTCGACGTCCTCACCGCTTGAGCGTCGAGTCGTCACCCGTTCAACAGGGCCAAGACTTGCTCGTGGAGCCGGCCGTTGGTCGCAACGCCGTTGCCTCCGTCGGCACGCTCGACGTTCGTGTAGTCAGTGAACCGACCGCCGGCCTCGCCGATGATCACCGGCATGGCCGCCAGATCCCACTGCGCGGCAGAGGGATCGACCATTGCATCGACGCGGCCCGTTGCCACCGAGCGCGTAGCCGTACCCGTCGCCCCACGTGCGCATGAACATGCCGGACGCTCGCAGTTTGGCGAGCGCGGCCTCGGGCCAGTACTCGAAGCCCGACGTCGTGAGGTAGCTGCCCGGTAACCGCTCCCGCTCGCTCACGCGCGCGGGACGGCTGTTGCGGAAGCAACCACGACCGCGTCCCGCGTAGACGACTTCGCCCAGTGCGGGCAGCACGATCACGCCGATCGCGGGGCCGTGCTCGTCCTCGACCGCGAGGAGTGTCGAGTACAGCGGAACGCCGTGCGTGAACGCTTTCGTGCCGTCGATGGGATCGACGATCCAGCGCCGGCCGCTGGTTCCGAGGTGGTCGACGTCCTCTTCGCCGATGATCGTGTCGTTCGGATGCGAGGCCGCGAGTCGCGTGCGGATCAAACGCTCGGTCGCGCGGTCCGCCTCCGTCACTGGTGTTCCGTCGCCCTTTCGGTCGACGATGAGATCGTCTGCGCCGAACCAGCGCAGCGTGTTCTCTCCGGCTTCACGGGCCAGCGCGACGGCTTCGTCCAACAACTCGGCGTCGACGGCGGGTGCAGCCGATGGGGTCACCGCAGCATCCTCGCACTCGAGCGGTGATTTGGACGCGATCCAGCGGCGCTCCTAGAACACAACGGAGCGACGAGAGGGGATCAGGTGAACGTGGATGGGATCGTCGAGCCCGGATTCGAAGGTGTCCGCGACGCGTTCGTGCGCAACTTCGAAGAGCACGGTGACGTGGGGGCGGGCTTCTGTCTGCACGTCGAGGGCCGCAAGGTCGTCGACTTGTGGGGCGGTGTCGCCGACCAGGCCACGAAGCAGCCCTATGACGAATCGACGTTGCAGCTCGTGTTCTCGACAACGAAGGGTGCGACCGCTGCCTGTGCGAACCTGCTGATGCAACGTGGACTGCTCGACATCGACCTACCCGTCGGCACCTACTGGCCGGAGTTCGGTGCCGCAGGCAAGGAGAACATCCCGGTGCGATGGCTCCTCTGTCACAAGGCCGGTCTGCCAGTCATCGACAAGCGGTTGTCTCTCGCCGAGGCTCTCGCATGGGACCCGGTCGTCGCCGCGCTGTCAGTCCAGGAGCCGGTGTGGGAGCCCGGGACCGCGCACGGATACCACGCGCTGACCTTCGGATGGCTGGTGGGTGAAGTCGTCCGCCGCATCGACGGCCGAAGCCTCGGCACTTTCTTCGCCGATGAGATCGCGCAGCCGCTCGGGCTGGAGTTCTGGATCGGCCTTCCCGAATCCGAGGAGCATCGAGTTGCGCCCATCATCGGCACTCTCGTTCCCGAGGGGGAAGCTCCGACCGAAGAGCTCAGGGCGCTGATCGAGCAGTTCACCGGACCCGACTCCGTGCTCGGCAGGGCGTTGACCCTCAACGGCGCGTTCGACACGGACTCCTGGAACGACCGAACCGTGCACGCAGCCGAGATCGGCGCTGCGAACGGCGTCACCAATGCACGGTCACTCTCGCGGTTCTACGCCGGGCTCGTCGGTCCGCTGTCCGACGCGCCGGCCGCACCGTTGTTCTCGCCGGCGCAGATCGACGCGGCACGGGAAACCCAGACAGAGGGCAGCGACCGTTGCCTCTACTTCGATACCAGCTTCGGGCTGGGGTACTTCACCGCCTCGGTGTTCGCGCCGTATGGCGGCGCCGGATCCTTCGGTCATTCGGGTGCGGGAGGCTCGATGGGCTTCGCTGACCCCGACAACGAGATCGCCGCGGGCTACGTGATGAATCGGATGGCACAGAACCTCTCGGGCGATCCGCGCACACGCGGGCTGGTCCAGGCGAGCTATGAAGCGGTTGGCGCTCCGATCGCGTTCGCGTAGTCCAACCACGGCGCGCAGAGCCTGAGCGTCGGCTTCTCTGGCCCGTCTATCGTTCGGGGATGGTAGACGTCGAGTTGCCCCCTCCAGGGGCGACGGGGGAGTCGGCGAAGGACACTCGCGGCAAGAAGCTGCTCATCGTCATTCCTGCGCTGAACGAGGAAGACAGCATTGCTTCGATCATCGAGCGCTGCCTGGCCGCCGTACCGGAGATCGTTCACGCCACGGGCCTGCGCGCCGTCGACGTGACGGTCGTGAGCGATGGCTCGACTGATCAAACAGTGGAGATCGCCAGCCGATACGGCGAGTGGATCGATCTGATCGTATTCGAGAAGAACAAGGGTTACGGGGCCGCGATCAAGGAAGGATGGCAACGGTCCGACGCCGACCTGCTGGGTTTCCTCGACGCCGACGGCACGTGCGACCCGGCGTTCTTCGTGCCGTTGTGCAATGCAGTGATCCAGGACGGCGTCGACGTCGCGCTCGGCTGCCGCCTGAACCAGGACAGCAAGATGCCGATGTTGCGGCGGGTGGGCAACACGCTGTTCGCGTCGCTGCTCAGCGCGCTGTCTTCGAGTCGCGTTCGTGACACTGCGAGCGGCATGCGGGTCGTTCGTCGAGAAGCACTCGAGCACCTCTATCCGCTGCCGAATGGCCTGCACTTCACGCCCGCGATGAGCGCTCGAGTGATGTTGTCGAGCGAGTTGCGGATCGCCGAGCTCGACATGCCGTACCACGAGCGCGAAGGAGAGTCGAAGCTGCGGGCCGGCAAGGATGGCCTGCGCTTCCTCAAGGTGATCCTCAAGACCGCGCTCCTCTTCCGGCCGTCGCGACTGTTGGGCCTGACCGCCATTCCGTTCCTGGTGTTCGCCGTGCTGTTGCTCGCCCTGCCCGTGGCGGACTGGCTCGAGGACGGCGTGTGGCCAGCGGGTGTCCGAGGCGCGCAGGCCGCTGCGGGCGCGGTACTGCTGACGGCAGCAGCGTTGCTCATCACGGCCGGCTATCTCGCGGCACGCATCGTCGAGGTCGTGCTTCGCGTGCCAAGCGGTGGACGGTTGCAGCGGCTGTTGCAAGGGATCATCGGCGCACGCTGGTTCTGGGCGATCCCCGGGGTTCTGACCGTGGCCGGGATCACGGCAGGCCTGGTCGGCGGTCTCACGGAAGGCGGAGGACGAGGCCTGTTCAGCATGGTCGTGTTGGGTGCCGCTGCGGTACTTGCGGGCGTCACCCGACTGCTCGATCGCTTCGTCAACGTGGTCGCGGAACGGCTCCGATACGAGCGCAATGTTGCAGCGCAACGAGCCGCCCGATCATGACGAACGACACCCACGACGAGCTGTTCGAGCTCGGCAGCTCCTACGACGAGATGCTCGAGCAGGGCATCTCACTGTCCGGCGAGTCGAAGGACTACTTCATCGATGGCCGCATCGATCACTTGCGCGCCCGTATTGCCGAGGGCGGCGGCTCGCCGGTGACTTCAGTGCTCGACTTCGCGTGCGGTGTCGGCGACGCGTCCTCGCGGTTGGCGGCGGCGTTCGACGGTGCCAGCGTGTTCGGTGTCGACATCGCCGCCGGTGCAGTCGAGGAGGCGCGGCGGCGTGTCGACGATGACCGTGTGGAGTTCGGCCTGCTCGATGCCGTGCCCGACGGCGCGCGGTTCGACCTGTGCTATGTCAACGGCGCATACCATCACATACCGCCGGCGCAGCGTCCGGAGGTGACGAAGCGCATCTTCAACCTGCTCCGTCCTGGCGGCGTCATGGCTCTGTTCGAGAACAATCCGTGGAGCCCGCCTGCCCGGATGGTCATGCGACGCATCCCCTTCGATCGTGACGCGCAAATGCTGCGTCCCGCGAGAGCGCGCCGGTTGCTCCGCGACGTCGGCTTCCGGACATCGAGCCCGCCGACCTACCTCTTCTTCCTTCCGCACGCCATGCGACGACTGCGGCGTATCGAGCCATCGCTTCGGCACGTTCCCGCTGGCGCGCAGTACCTGGTCATCGGCCGGCATCCGTAGCTGAACGCGGTTCGCGCCTGATTCACTGGGCGGGGTGACTCCTCTGCCGTCCTTCGAGGCGGCGCGCCGCCGGACCTTTGCCATCATCAGTCATCCCGACGCGGGCAAGACGACGCTGACGGAGAAGTTCCTGCTCTACGGCGGCGCTCTCCAGGAAGCGGGAGCTGTGCGAGCGAGGGGCGAACGGCGGCGCGCCACATCGGACTGGATGGCGCTGGAGCAGAAGCGGGGCATTTCGATCACCTCGACCGTGCTGCAGTTCCCCTACCACGACCACGTGTTGAACCTGCTCGACACGCCCGGGCACCGCGACTTCTCCGAGGACACCTACCGCGTCCTCGCCGCTGCTGATGCCGCGGTCATGGTGCTCGACGTTGCGAAGGGAATTGAGCCGCAGACCCTCAAGCTGTTCGAAGTCTGCCGCGATCGTGGCCTGCCCTTGCTGTCGTTCCTCAACAAGTACGACCGCCCCGGACGCCTTCCACTCGAGTTGCTCGACGAGATCGAGCAGCTGATCGGCGTCGTCCCGACGCCCGTCACGTGGCCAGTCGGCATCCCCGGCGACTTCCGCGGCGTGATCGATCGCCGCACGGATCGCTTCATCCGCTTCACCCGCACCGCGGGAGGCGTCACGCAGGCAGTCGAAGAGGTGGTCGATCCGTCGCGAGCAGCACAAGACGAAGGCGCGGCGTGGACGACGGCGCGGGAGGAGCTCGCGCTGCTCGATGCAGTTGGCGCTGACTTCGATTCCGACTCGTTTCTGGATGGCACCACGACGCCCGTGTTCTTCGGCTCCGCGCTCACGAACTTCGGCGTGCGCCTGCTGCTCGACGGCGTCGTCGACCTCGCGCCATCGCCTTCACCGCTGGAGGACGAGGACGGAAAGCCCCGCGACCTCGACGCGCCGTTCTCTGCGCTGGTGTTCAAGGTGCAGGCCAATATGGATCCCGCGCATCGAGATCGCATCGCGTTCGTGCGAGTGGCGAGCGGAAAGTTCGAGCGAGGCATGGTGGTCACGCACGGACGAACAGGCAAGCCGTTTGCCACGAAGTACGCGCACTCGGTGTTCGGTCAGGAGCGCGAGACTGTCGACGAGGCGTACCCCGGTGATGTCGTCGGACTCGTCAACGCCACCGACGTCCGGGTCGGCGACTCGTTGTGGGTCGACGAGCCGGTCACGTTTCCGACGATCCCGAACTTCGCGCCCGAGTACTTCGCAGTCGCACGGGTGCGCGACACGGGACGGTTCAAGCAGTTCCGCCGGGGCATCGCGCAACTCGACGAGGAAGGAGTCGTCCAGGTGTTGCGCGACGACGCGACCGGAGACCAGGCGCCGGTGCTGGCGGCCGTTGGTCCCATGCAGTTCGAGGTGGCCCTGCACCGGCTCGAGAACGAGTTCGGCGCACCGGTCGAGCTGTCGACGACCGGGTACCGAGTCGCGCGCCGCACCGACCGCGAGTCGGCGGGCTCGCTGCGAGCGATGACCGGGGTGACGGTGCTCTCACGCACCGACGGCACGATGCTTGCGCTGTTCGAGAGTCCGTACTGGCTCGACCGAGTCGAGGCAGAGCAGCCCGGGCTGAGATTGGAGCGGCTCGTCGCGGAGGGGTGAAGTCGAGATGCCGTTCGGTGCCGGCGTCACGGCTCCTCGTGGAGTAGCCCGAGCTGCTCGAACACCGTGAGCTCGTCCCAGTACTGGCGGACCGAACAGATCTGCTCGCCTCGGAACTCGGCCACGGTGACGCCGTTGACGGTGATCGGAAGACCGGTCGGCTCGACCACACCGTGGTCGCTCAACGACAGGCGTCCCGTGTGTGTCATCGCCACGGTCCACTCTGCGCAGGCGTAGTCGCCTCCGACATCGAGCGGATTGACGTCGAGCTCCACGTTCGAGAACGCGTCGTCGCGCCGCTCGAGCTGCGCGACAACTTCGGATAGAGAAGATCCGGCGAGTGCGGGCGTCCAAGCCTTCACGTCCTGCGTGCAGAGCTGTTGGAGCGTCTCACTGTTGCCCGTGACGCCGGCCGTCAGCGCGCGTACGAGGATGGCGGCGCGATCGGCATTCGATGTCATGCCGACGCGTCGTCAGCATCGAGCAGCTTCGACTTGGCTGCCGCGAACTCCTCGTCGGTGAGCGCGCCGGCGTCATGGAGCTGCGCGAGCTCCTTCAGCGCACTGATCGGATCGCGTGGTGCTGCATCCGGCGTCGATGCCGCAGGTGCGTGCTGTCGAGTCTGATCGAACCGCTCCTGAAGTTGGCGGTTGTACGCCCGCTGCTGCGTGAGGTTTCGAGGCATTCGGATGGGCATCCACGTCTCGCGCGGCCGGTACAGGAACAACATGGCGCCTCCGAATAGCTGTCGCGCCGTGGTGCAGGCGGCACCGCGGCGGTCGCGGCGACTGTAACCGTCACGCTGAGCGCGGGCGGCTGGCGCGCCTCACGCCTGCTGCGTGCGAGCGGCGTAGCTTCGCGTCCCGGTGGAACGAGGAGCAGTCGCGGGACGGGGAGCGTGGACGCTCGTCGCGACCGGGCTTGGACTGTTCATGATCTTCCTCGACGCGATGATCGTGAACGTCGCCATTCCCGACATCCAACGCGAGTTCGGCGCTGGCGAGACCGGCATCCAGTGGGTGGTGGCGTCCTACAGCCTCACGATGGCGATGTTCATGATGTCCGGCGGCACGTTCGGCGATCACTTCGGTCGGCGCCTCGGCTACATCGGCGGCATCGTGGTGTTCTGCGTGTCGTCGGTTGCGTGCGGGCTCGCACCGGGCATCGGGGTACTCATCGTGGCCCGAGGCGCCCAGGGCGTCGGTGCTGCCCTCGTCAATGTCACGTCACTGGCGTTGGTGGGTGCGGCGTTTCCAGATCCCAAGAGCAAGGCGCGCGCGATCGGGATCTGGACGGGTATTGCCGCCATCGGACTCGCGATCGGCCCGACGCTCGGCGGTGTCCTCACGGAGGATGTCGGATGGCGCAGCATCTTCCTGTTCAACCCTTTCATCGGGGCGCTCGCGATCGTGTTCACACTGCGCTGCGTCGCGGAGTCGCGAGACCCAGCGAGCCGGAGCTTCGACGTTCCCGGCCAGCTCCTGTTCGTCGCGGCTATCGGCGCGCTCACGTACGCATTGATCCAAGGAGGCCATACCGGCTGGTCGTCGCCCATCATCCTCGGCTGCCTGGTGATGGCTGCGGTGTTCATCGTTGTGTTCGTGCGCTTCGAGCTGCGCACGAGCGATCCGATGATGGACGTACGGGTCTTCAAGGATCGGGTGTACGACGCGGCCATCTACGCCGTGTTCGCCACGCTGTTCGGCGTCTACGGGACGTTGTTCATCATCACCCAGTACTTCCAGAACGTGCGCACCTACAGCCCCGAGAAGACAGGCGTGCTCATGCTCGCGATGACGATCCCGGTGATCGTCCTGTCGCCTCTGACAGGACGCGTCGTCGCGGCGCGCGGCGCGCGCGACCCGACACTCGCCGGACTCGGATGCCTGGCGATCGGCACCGGCCTGTTCGTCGCGGGCACCGCCGCGAACCTCTCGCTCACGTTGGTGGCGCTCGGGTTCGTGGGCACGGCCTCCGGGCTGGCCGTCGCTGCCGCCACGAGCGAGGCGATGGCGTCGATACCCCCTGAACGATCGGGGATGGCCTCAGGCATCCTGAGCTCACAACGTGCGATCGGCTCGACGGCCGGGTTCGCGATCATGGGCAGCGTCCTCGCCGCCACCGTGTCGCTTGCGCTCCCCCAGAACCTCGAACCCATCATCATCGATCCCATCACGCGCGACCAGGTCGTCCAGCGGGTCGTCGACGACGCCAATCCCCAAGCCGTCGCCGGCTTGATCGGCCCGGGTCGGCCGCTACCCCAGAACGTCGTGGAGGACGAGAGGGTCCTGAACGCAGCCGACGACGCGTTCATCACCGGCGTCCGCGCCGCCATGGTGGTGGGCTTCGCCGTGGCGCTGAGCGCTTTCGCCGTCGGTTGGGTGTTGTTTCCTCGCCGTGAGGCACCCATCAAGGAAGTCGCGCTCGAATCCGGCTGACGAGCACCGTCGGGCGTGCGCCGAAGCATGCGCAGTTTCGGGTCAGCCGGCCTTGCTCAGCCGCCGGCACAACACCTTCGAGATGTTCGTCAGGAGTTTCGTGGCGACGACCGGTGCGTCTTCGGTCAGATTGCGCAGCGTACGTTCGCTCAAGCTCAGGATGCGGGTGCCGTCGGCGAGGGCGTCGACGTCGTACGTGCGCGACCCGTGCAGTAGGTACGCCGTCTCCCCGAACATCTCCCCCGGCTGGACGGTGCCCACGACGTGGCCGTTGTCGGAGACCTCGAGCGCACCCGAGAGCACCACGAAGACGTTGCGCGCCGCGCCGCCCTTCTTGAGCACGCGGTCGCCCCCGGCGCATTCGATGACGTTCGAGCGCGCGATGCAGCACCCGATCTCGTCGTCGGTGAAGCCGTCGAAGACCGAGCCGGGCAGATTCCGGATCGATTCGACCACCCCGCGCTCGTAGGCAACCGGATCAGAGAGCATCGGGCTCGTCACCGCTCCGTCGCCCTCGACAACCGCCCGGATGCACTGCGGGAGGCCCGGTTCGCCGCCCAGGCCGTCGAGCGCGTCCACATGGGGGACGAACGAGATCAGCGGGATCAAGTAGCCGGCATCGGCGCTGTTGATGTTGCGCGGCGCGTACGTGCGCTGATACCGGCAATAGAAGGACAGGAGGTGCGGCTCGCAGGCGCCGAACACGACGCGCACGCCGTGGCGCTCGGCGAGGCCGCCCATGCCGTCGGTGAGGACGGAGAACAGGTCGAAGCCCCGCCACGACGGCGAGATCATCGTGCGCTCGCCGACCAGCATCGTCTCCGGCGGGAGCTCGGCGAGGAACGGCGCGAGGCCGTAGTGCGCGATCTGGCGGTCCGAGAAGCAGTGGCCACCCCATGTCATCCGGGTCGACGCGACGACATCGGTGCCCTCGGTCGTGTAGACGATCCAGCTCCAGTCGTCTTCGGGATCGGACAGCATCTTGTTGGCGTGGTCGGCCGTGGCCTGGTACCGGCCCATCTCCTCCACGTAGATCGCGTAGCGGGACCGGAAGACGGCGTCCTTTTCGGCCTGGGTGGTGGCGATGCGTGTTTCGAACATGGGCCCACCATGAACCCCCGCGCTGGAGCGAACCTTGGACATCGCTGGAGCACCGCTCCAGCCGGTGTCGTACGCTGCAACCGAACAAGGCGGGGTTCAATTGGACTATCGGGTCCTCGGATCGTTCGAGGTATCGGACGACGGCGCGGAAATCGCACTCGGCGCAAGCAAACCGCGCGCGCTCCTGCTCCGGCTGCTGCTCGATGCCAACCGCCCGGTCCCGGCCGAGCGGCTGATCGAGGACCTCTGGGAGGGTGAGCCACCGAGATCCGCGGCGCAGACCCTGCAAACGTACGTTTCGCACCTGCGCAAGGCAATTGGGCCGGATCGCGTGGCCACGCAGCCGGGCGGTTACGTCCTGCTCGTCGACGCCGGCGACCTCGATGCGACGCAGTTCGATGCCGAACTCACCGCCGGCCGCGATGCGCTCCGCGCTGGCGACGCGAACCGCGCGGCGGATGCGTTGCGGCGTGCGCTGGCGAGGTGGCGCGGTCCGGCGTTCGCCGATGCGGCCGGCGCGGCGTGGGCGGTCACGGAGATCGCACGCCTCGACGAGTTGCGGCTCGTCGCGACGGAGTCGCTGATCGAGGCGCGCCTCGCCGTCGGCGAGCATCGCGATGTCGTCGCGGTAGCCGAAGCGGCCGTCGCCGAGCATCCACTGCGCGAGTCGCTGTGGGCCTTGCTGATGACGGCGCTGTACCGGGACGGCCGCCAGGCCGACGCGCTGCGCGCCTTCCAGCGGCTCCGCAGCACGCTCGCGGAGGAGCTCGGCATCGATCCCAGCCCGGAACTGCAGCAGCTCGAAGCCAGGATGCTGCGCCAGGAAGTCGAGGTCCCGGGGTTTGCGCCCGCGCCGGCCCGCTCGCTGCCGACCGGCGTGGTCACGTTCTTGCTCACCGACGTCGTTGGCTCGACGCGATTGTGGGAGACCGCGCCCAGCGAGATGGCCGATGCCGTCGACCAACACGAACAACTGCTTCGCGCGGCGGTGGAATCGCGCAACGGCGTCTTCCTCAAGCACCGCGGCGAGGGCGACTCGACGGTCAGCGTCTTCCCGCGCGCGACCGACGCGGTTGCCGCGGCAGCCGATGCGCAGCGGTTGCTCGGCGAAGCACGCTGGCCGACGCCCGGTCGGTTCGAGGTTCGAATCGCGGTCCACACCGGCGAGGCGCTGGAACGCGACGGCGACTACTACGGCCGGGCGGTGAACCGCGCCGCGCGCCTGCGCGCCGCGACACTGCCCGGGCAGGTGATGGTGAGTCAGGCCACGGCGGAACTCGTCGTCGACCGTATGCCGGAGGATCATCGCCTCGTCGAGATGGGTGTGCAGGAGCTGCGCGACCTCGACCGTCCGGAGACCGTGTTCGTCGTTTCGCCGATCGGCGAAGCGGTCACGCCTTCGCTCGTCGAGGAGCCGCGAGATGGTGTCCCACTGCCCGCGCGGCTGACTGCCGCGCCGACGATGGGCTTTGTCGGGCGCGTGTCAGAGCGCGAGGTGCTCGACACCGCGCTGAAGCACGCGGGGATCGGATCCACGCGCGTCGTGGTGATCGCCGGCGAGCCGGGCATCGGCAAGACCGCGCTTGCGGCCGAGGTCGGACGCGCCGCGCACGCAGGCGGCGCGACCGTGCTGTTCGGGCGGTGCGACGAGGACGGCGCCGTGCCGTACCGCGTGTGGGTCGAAGCCCTCGGTCACCTCGTCGCGCACCTCCCGCAACCCACACTGGAGGCGATGGGCCGCCGCCAGCTGGCGGACCTGGCCCGGCTGGTGCCCGCCGTGTCTGACCGGGTGGCCGGCGTGCACGCGCCGCCGACGACCGATCTCGAGGCCGACCGATGGTCGCTGTTCACCGCAGTGACCGCGTTGCTTGCTGCGGCGTCGACCGGCGCGTCCGCCGTCCTCGTGCTCGACGACCTGCAGTGGGCCGACAAGCCGACGCTCCTGCTGCTGCGACATGTCGTCGAGGCAGGGAGCATGGCGCGGCTGCTGATCGTCGGCACGTACCGCGACAGCGAGCTGGCGGCCGACCACCCGCTCACCGACGTCCTCGCAGCGTTGCGCCGTGAGCAGACCACGGAGCGCATCACGCTGCGCGGGCTCGGCGACAGCGAGGTCGTCGCGCTCGTCGAGTCACGCACGCGCCGCGAGCTCGAACCCGACGCGCTCGATCTCGTGCACGCCGTGTATCGCGAGAGTGACGGCAATCCATTCTTTGCAACCGAGCTGCTGCGGCACCTCGCCGAGACCGGCGCTGTCTATCTCGACGACGACGGGCGCTGGATACCGCGCGCCGACCTCGACGAGGCGGGCCTGCCCGACAGCGTTCGGGAGGTCATGGACCGGCGCGTCGCCCGGCTGGGCGACAGCGGCGCCCGCATCCTGCAGGTCGCCGCGGTCATCGGCCAGGAGTTCGACCTCACTACGCTCGCCCGCGCTGCCGGCACTATCGACGACGACGCGCTGGAACAGCTCGAGGCGGCCGCGTCGGCAGGACTGCTCACCAACGTCGCGGCCGGGCGATACGCCTTCGCGCACACGCTCGTCGCGCACACGCAGTACGCGGGGCTGTCGCCGACGCGGCGCGCACTGCTGCACCGCAGCGTCGCGGAGGCGATCGAGGCCATCGATCCGGCGGGTTCGCGCGTCGCCGAGCTCGCCCGGCACTGGGCGGCGGCGACTGCGCCCGATCATCTCAGCAAGGCGCTCGACTACGCGCGCGCAGCGGGCGACCTTGCGATGCGGTCGCTCGCACCCGACGACGCGATCCGCTGGTACTCGAATGCACTCGATCTCCTCGCCCAGTCGCCTGACGACGACACGGCACGGTGCGACCTGCTCGTGCTGCTCGGTCGCGCGCAACGGGATGCCGGTGACGAGGTGCATCGCGCCACTCTCCTCGAGGCGGCCCGGCTGGCGCAGCAGATCGGCAACAACGAGCTGCTGGTATACGCCGCCCTCGCCAACAGCCGCGGCTTCAGCGGGCCCGTCGACGCTGAAAACGACGAGCGGGTCGAGATGCTCGAAGCCGCATTACAGGTGTGCGAGCAGGGCGACTCGAGCGCGCCGAGCGAGCGTGCTCGCCACCCTCGCTGCCGAGATCCGGTGGGGCTACGACTGGGACCGCATCCGCGAGTTGTGCGACGAGGCGGTCGCCATCGCTCGCCGACTCGACAACGCGGCGCTGCTCGTACGCGTGTTGAACCTCACGCTGTGGGCAATCTGGCATCCGCGCACCCTGGACGAGCGCCTCGAACTCTCGGCCGAAGCCGTGACGCTCGCGCAGCGGCTCGGCGGCGGTCCGCTGCTGCACTGGGCGGCGATGTGGCGCGTGCAAGCGCTGGTCGAGTCCGGACAGGTCGACGAGGCCGCGCACTGGCTCGCCGAGATGGGGCGTATCGCGGCCGAGGCCGGGTATCCCGCGATCCAGTGGAGCAGCCCCGCGTACAGCGGGGCGCTCGCGCTACTGCACGGCGACATCGAGGAGGCCCAGCGCCTGGCGGCCCGCACCGAAGCCTCCAGCATTGGGGTCGCGGCCAACGACGTAGCCACCATTGCCGAGGCACTCATCACTGGCATCGCGTGTCATCGGGGCCGGCTCGCCGACGAGTTCACGCGCCTCGTCGCACGGCGGGAGTCCATCGAGTCTCGTATTGGACTGAGTCGAAACCGGGGCGAGCTGGCGCTCGCACACCTCGAGGCCGGCCGCACCGACGACGCACGCGACCTGCTCGACAGCGAGCTCTCGGACCTCTGGACGAGCGACACCTCGCTGTACACCGGCTGGGCCGCGATCTGGGTCGACGTGAACGAGATCGTCGGTGACGTCGACAAGGCGCGCATGTTGCTCTCTCTGCTCGAGCCGTATCACGCGCAGGTCGGCGCTTGCGGCTACAACTGGGTCGGGGCGGTCGCGGGCGCCGTCGGTGTGCTCACGGCGCAGTTGGGTCGGTACGACGACGCGAACCGCTACTTTGCCGAGGCGGAGGAGATCAACGAGCGGATCCGCGCGCCGTTCTACCTCGCTCGGCACCGCGTTGCGTGGGCTCGGATGCTTCTCGCGCGTGATCTTCCGGGCGATGCGGAGCGGGCGCGCGACATCCTCAGTTCAGCGGTGACGGTCGCGCGTGAGTATCAGTGCGACGGCGTCGTGCGCGAAGCCGAGGCGCTGCTCGCGACGCCGCCGCCGTTGCCGGCACGGATTGCGACCGCCACGGCCATCGAATTCGTCGGCCGGGAGGCGGAGCTCGCGACGCTTGCCGCCGCGGGCACTGGGCTGGTGCTCGTCGCGGGCGAGCCGGGCATCGGCAAGTCCGCGCTGGTCGCGAGGGCGGCGGCCATCGGGCACGCATCGGGCGCGCACGTGCTCTACGGCCGGTGCGACGAGGAGCTACGTGTCCCGTACGGTCCGTTCGTCGACGCGCTGACACGGCTCGTCGAGCATTGTTCCGACGCGTCGCTCGATGCGATCGGCGATCGCCATCTCGCCGAGTTGGCGCGCCTGGTGCCCGCGGTTGCCGAACGGCGGCCGAACGTCGGGTCGCCGCAGGCCACCGACCTGGAAACCGAGCGCTACCTCCTCATGAACGCCGTCGTCGCGGTGTTCGTCGAGACAGCGCGACGGGCGCCGGTCCTGTTCGTGATCGACGACCTGCACTGGGCCGACAAGCCGACGCTCGTGACGTTGCGTCACCTGCTCGCGTCGGCAGCGGGCGGCGCGATCACCGTTCTGGGCACGTACCGCCAGACCGACCTCGCGCCCGACACGCCCCTCGTCGACGTGCTTCCGATGCTGCGTAGCGAGGCGTCGTCGCGCCACATCGCGCTGCGCGGCCTCACGATCGAGGAGGTTCTCGATCTCACCGGCGCTGACGGCGACACTGCGGCTGCGCTGCACCGTGAGACCGGCGGCAATCCGTTGTTCGCCACGGAGCTGATCCGCCATCTGCGCGAGACCGGCACCGACCTCGACACGGCGGGCGTGCCCGATACCGTGCGCGGCCTCGTCGCGCGACGCGTCGCGCGGCTCGGCGACGACGTGCGATCGACCCTCGTGGCGGCTTCCGTCCTCGGGCAGGAGTTCGACCTGGAACTTCTCACCCGCGTGCTCGATCGCGATCCGGATGCCGTGCTCGACGCGCTCGAACGAGCCGAATCGGCCGTCCTCGTGCAGACGATCGCGCCCGGCCGCTTCGCCTTCGCGCACACGCTCGTCCAGCACTCGCTCTACGGCGAGCTCGCACCGACCCGGCGCGCCCGGCTGCATCTCGCCGTCGCCGAGTCGATCGAGGCAATCGGCCCAGCTGGTATACGGATCGCCGAGCTCGCGCGGCACGCGATCGAGGGTGCCGTGACCACCTCGGAGGTGAGCGACGCGATCGCGTACGCGACGGCCGCGGGCGATCACGCACTTGCGTCGCTCGCGCCCGACGAAGCGGTGCGTTGGTACCGGCAGACGCTGGAGCTGCAGCAGCGCTTGATCGAGATCGACGATGATCAACGCTGCCGCTTGTTGCTGGCTCTCGCCGAGGCGCAGCTGCGCGCCGGCGATCAGGATTTCCGCCGCGCGCGCCGCGCCGCGGCCGAGTTGGCGCTGCGGCTGGGCGACCCCACGCTGATCGCGGCGGCCAGTCTGATCGAGCTCGAGCGCGGCATCACGAGTGAGTCCGATCCGGAGGTGACTTGGCTGCTCAACAGCGCGCTCGAGCATCTCCCCGACGAGGATCGGGTGGACCGCGCAAAGATCCTCGTCCGCATCGGGTACGAGTCGACGTTCACCGATCCCGAGCTCGCAAGCCGTTTGAGCACGGAGGCGGTCGCAATGGCGCGCCGGCTCGATGATCCCGCGACGCTCTCGGACGTGCTCGTGTTGGCGAACTGGCAGGCGGCGTGGCTCGGCGGGCGCGTACGCGAGGTGGAGGAGTCGTTCGTGCTCGCCGAGCAACTCGGTGATCCGTCGGTGGTGTTTCGCGCCGCGTACCGCGGCACCGGCTCCGCCATCCAGACCGCCGACATCGAACGGGCTGACCGGATGCTCGAGCTGATCGTCCGCGCCGCGGCGGAGATCGGACGGCCGGACTTCCGCGTGTTGGCGCTGAACATGCAGTGCGCGATGGCGACGCTGCACGGCGATCTCGCGGCCGCCGAGTCGTTCGTCGAGGCCTTCCGCGCACTCGGCACCGAGATCCGGCTGCCGGGCACGGAGGTCCTCTATCACTCTGCGCTCGTCGGCATTCGGTGGCAACAAGGACGGCAGGCCGAGCTGGCCGGCCTCATGGCGGGGGTGGCGGACGACAATCCTCACCTCGCGATCCTGCGACTCCCGCTCTCATTGTCCGTCGCTGAGCCGGGCGACGATCTGACCGCGGTGGTCCGAGCGCTCCCCCGCGACGCGGCCTGGCCGGCGGCTTCGTCGATCTTGTCTGACATCGTCGCTCGGCGGGGCGATGAGCCGGCCGCGGCACTGCTCTACGAAATCCTCGCGCCGAACGAGAACAGGTTCGTGTGGGCCGGCCCGATCTGCCGGGGTTCGGTCGCCCACCCACTCGGAGCTCTCGCCCGCACGCTCGGAGATCTCGACGCCGCCGACGCGCACTTCGCACACGCCGCGGCAGTGCACGAGCGGATGCGTGCGCCGTTCTTTCGTCGCGGACGTGGCTCGAGTGGAGCGCGCTGCTGCTCGAACGCGGCGCGCAGGGCGACGCCGAGCGGGCGCGCGAGATGCTCGTCGATGCCCGGGAGATCGCCCGTGAGCGGGGGTTCGCGCAGATCGAGCGCCGAGCCGAGCGTGCGCTCGACCTCGGGCAGACGAAGGGTCCGGGTTGGCGCTGAGCTGGATGGCGTGGTCGTTGGCCGTGAGGACGACGTGCGCTTGGACGGCTCGGGGAGCAGATCGGCGCGGGCGCCGGTACGGCGATCGTCCCGCAGGTGTCGTAGCGTCAAGCGCCGCGAGGGCAGCGAGACCATCGGTGGCTCCGTGGAACCCGGCGATGGCGAGCGTTGAATCCGAGTGGTTCCAACGCTGGCAACTGCTTCCCGTGTTGACGATCAAGGGGGCGTAGCTCAGTTGGCTAGAGCATCTGGTTTGCAACCAGAAGGTCGTGGGTTCGAGTCCCATCGCCTCCACCATTCGCCCTCGCCGGCGAATCAGGGACGCGGCTGAGCGGTTTGCGTTGTTCAGCCCGATCCCACGTCATCGGTCGCGACAGAACGGAAGGTCGTGGCGATGGGCGTGCCGGCCCGGATGGCCAGGGTCACTGGTGTCCGCTCCGCGATCTCGGCCAATCGATCGCGTTGCTCCGCAGAAAACTCGGCGGGAAGAGTGATCGTCCGATTGATCGAGGCCGCACCGTCGTCGTCCACGTCATATCGAGCGTCCACTTCGAGCGACGCGACGTTCCACTGCTTGCGCTCGGCGTACATGCGCAGCGTCATCGCGGTACAGGCGACGAGCGCGCTGAGGAGAAGGCCGAACGGCGGAGGGCCGGTGTCGCCGCCGCCACTGGCTGCCGGCTCGTCCGCGACGAGGTGGTGGGATCCGGCGCGTAGGTCCACCCGATACGGGGCTGCGCTGGTGGTCGTCGTGCCGACGGCGCGGGCGATGTGTCGTACCGACGTCACTGGGAGCACCTCCCTTGAGCGGTAACTCGTAGTCGGGGTAGTGCCAGTGGTGGCCGTCCGGGTGCGATGGCTACAGGCGGAGGCGTCACGCGAACTTGCGGGGCGCGAGTTGGTCAGCAGGGATGGTGCCTAGGCGTCCGGCCTGGTAGTCCTCGAGCGCTTGCATGATCTCTTCGCGGGTGTTCATGACGAACGGCCCGTAGTGCACGATGGGCGCTCGGATCGGGAGTCCTCCGAGCAGCAGGACGTCGAAGGGGTCGGGTTGGCCGCTGGCGGCGGTCAGGACGACATGGTCACCGGGGCCGAACACGACGAGTTGGTCGCCTTCGACCGGTCGATTCTCGTCGCCGGCCGTGCCGCGGCCGGTGAGGACGTAGGCGAACGCGGAGAAGTCGCGACGCCAGGGGACCGACAGCTGCGCGCCCGGTGCCAGGGTGACGTGGGCGTATGTGATCGGCGTGTGGGTCGCGCCGGGGCCTTCGAAACCTGCGAGGTCGCCGGCGATGAGCCGGATCAGCGCGCCACCGTCGTTCGAGGTCAGGAGTCGGAGTCCGTCGCGGGTGATCGACTGGTAGCGGGGCTGAGTCATCTTGAGTGCTGGGGGCAGGTTGACCCACAGCTGCACGGCGTGGAACGGCCCGCCCGCCTTGTATGCGCGTTCGCTGGGCAGCTCGTCATGCAGGATGCCGCCACCGGCCGTCATCCATTGCGTGTCGCCCTCGGCGATCACGCCACCACCGCCGTTGGAGTCGTGATGAGCGATCTCGCCGTCGAGGATGTAGCTGACAGTCTCGATGCCACGGTGCGGATGCCACGGGGCGCCCTTGGCTTCGCCCGGCGCGTTCACCAACGGCCCGACGTGATCGAGCAGCAGGAACGGATCGGCCTCGGCGAGCGACATTTCACCGGGGAACGGGCGGGCGACGACGAAGCCGGCGCCTTCGGCCTCACGGCGCGATGTCACGACCTTGGCCACGGGACGTGGCAGCGCCGTCGGGTCCGCCACAGGGAGGCGGGGCAGGACCAGGGTGTCTTCAACGGTGATGGCCGGCATGGCGATCACTCCTTCTTTTGCAGAGGCGTCGCGGGACGATCAGGCGACCGCGGCTTGGTTCGCGGCGATGGCTTGGACGGAGAGCTCGATACGGGCGGTCTTGCCGACGAGCAGTCCGCCGGTTTCGAGGGACATGTTCCAGGTCAGCCCGAAGTCCTCACGGTTGATGTCGGCGGCCGCGCTGAAACCGATGCGCTCGTCGCCCAATGGAGAGATGTCGGCGCCGTCGAAGTCGACTTGCAACGTGACCGGACGGGTGGTGCCCCGCACCGTCAGATCGCCGTCGAGCTCCCAGGTGTTGTCGCGCAGCGCGTTCACCGAGGTCGACCTGAACACGATGGTCGGGTAGTGCTCGACGTCGAAGAAGTCACCGCTCTTGAGGTGGGCGTCACGGTCGTCGTTGCCGCTGCTCAAGCTGGCGGCGCCGATCTCGACTTCGACGTGAGATTTCTCGGGCTCCTCGGCGATCGTGATTCGGCCGCGCACATCGCTGAAACGGCCCCGCACCTTGGTGATCATGAGATGACGGCCGACGAACTCGACGGACGTGTGAGCGCCGTCGATGTCGTACACGCCGGCGACCGGGATCAGCCGGTCATCGCGGGTTCGCAGGACACTGACTGTTCGATCCGACATGGGAATCTTCCCCTTCCGAGTTGCTGACGTGTCCACAATAACCTATAAAGGCTGACGTGTCAACAAAGGGCGGGTTACGCTATTCCCGTGACCAAACCGCGATGGCTCGACGAGCGCGAGGCGCACCTCTGGCGGAGCTGGCTCCGGCTCAACCAGGAGCTACCGAGCGCGCTCGTGGATCAACTCAGTCGGGAGAGCGGGCTGTCTGGCGCTGACTACGCCGTGCTCGTACCGCTCTCGGAGGCTCCCGACGGAATGCTCCGGGCGCGGGAGCTCGGGCGGGAGATCCTGTGGGATCGCAGCCGGTTGTCCCACCACTTGGGCCGCATGGAGAAGCGGGGCCTCGTGGTCCGCGAGGAGTGCGTTGAGGACGCGCGGGGCGCCATGGTGCGCATGACCGGGGAGGGCCGCGCCGCGATCGAACGAGCGGCGCCCGGCCATGTGGCCGCCACTCGCCGCCATTTCTTCGACTTGCTCTCGGACAAGGAAGTGGACGTGCTCACGAAGGTGTTCGACCGGGTTCTCGCCAACCTGGGCGACGACGTACGCTCCGACTGAGCGCCGCCGAGCGCGAAGACGAGTATGCGGTTACAGCGTGGACAGCCGGCGGAAAGCGTCGGCCCCGAGATGGACACCTGACGCCGCCAGGTTCTCCCGCAGATGAGGGCGGGACGACGTTCCAGGGATGAGCAGGACGTTCGGAGAGATGGCCAGCGCCCAGGCCAGCGCGACCTGCGCGGGCGTGACGCCCAGTCGCGCCGCTTCCCGGACGACTTCGGGCCTGGTGAGGACAGCATCCGGGCCGGGCGCACCGAAGCCCAGCGAGGCGAACGGCACAAACGCGATCCCGCGGCGGGCGCACTCGTCCAGCACGGGCTGGGACGCACGATTGCCGAGGTGGAACTCGTTCTGGACGCAGGCCACGTCCGTCACCTGCTGCGCGTGGAGCAGGTGTGCGGACGTGATGTTGCTGAGCCCGATTGCCGTGATCAGACCGTCGTCGCGCGCCGCGATCATGGCGGCCAGTTGCTCGTCGAAGAAAGCGTCCGGTTCGGAGCCTCCGATCAGCCTGAGGTTGACGATCGGAAGCACATCGATGGCGAGCGTCCGAAGGTTGTCCTGGATGTCTTGGCGGAGTTGGGCGGGCTCTTGCGCGGCGACGACGCGGCCGTGCCGGTCCCGCCGCGCCCCGACCTTGCTGACCAGGATCAGGTCCTCGGGGTAGGGGTAGAGCGCCTCGCGGATGAGCTGGTTCACCACGTCCGGCCCGTAGAACTGGGCGGTGTCGATGTGATCCACGCCACTGTCGACGGCCTCGCGCAATACCGCGAGCGCCTCATCGTGATCCCTCGGTGGGCCGAAGACGCCCGGTCCTGTGAGGCGCATCGCCCCGAAGCCGATGGCCGACACCGAGAACGGGCCCAACGGGCGCCTCATATGGATCGCGTCGACCTAGTTGGGGTCGGGAAGGCGAATGAGGTTGGCGCCGGCGAGCGGGTGGTGGATCTGTTGCATCGCGCCGCCTGTTGCGAGGTCGCCGAGGTCGATGGTGGAGAAGCCCGCGTCCTGGAAGAGCACGGCGACCACGGACTTGGCTTCGACGTTGTCGCCGGAGATGAAGATCACGCGTTGGCCGCCGGCCTGGTGCGGATCTGATCCGAGCACTTCGGCGCCGAGCGTGTTGGCGGCCTTGACGACGCTGCCGCCGGCGACGAGGCCGGCGACGATCTCGCTCGACGTGCTCCCGTTGAGGTCGTCGGCAGCCCAGTCGTTGGTCGCGTCGATGACGATCCGGTCGTCCCAGTCGATACCGCGCACGGCGGCAGGCACGCGGTCCCAGGGGACGGCAATGACGACGAGCCCTGATGACGCCGCGTCGGCCACGGTCCCCGCCGACACTCCATCGCCCAGCGCCGAGACCACCGACGCCAGCGATTCGGGGCCGCGGCTGTTGGCGATGACGACAGGACGGCCGGCGCGCCGCGCCGTGCGTACCATCGCCTGGCCGAGCCGCCCGGCGCCGATGATTCCGATGGGGCCGTTCATTCGCTTCATCAGATACCTCCGCTGAATTCGGACGCGAACAGGTAGCTCACGGCAAGGCTCTGGTAGGGCCGCCACCGCTCAGCCAGCTCGAGCATCTCGTCTTCGGCGTGAGCGTGGTCGAGTTCGTAGTCACGTTGGATAGCACGCCGGAGGGCGACCGAATCTCGATCTGCACGCCGGCGGACGCTAGAAGTAGCGGCAAGCGCGGAGGGGTGAGCCGAAAGGGGACGCCGTGAGCAACGCAGAGGACGTGAGGCGGGCGGCCATCACCGGATTCCTCATCGGCTTCGTCATCGCGTTCGTTGCTCTGATCGTGGTGCTGGCGATCGCGTCGTTGCTCAGCGCGCCGGCAGTACTCGCCAGTCTCTTCGTGAGTCTTGTGGTCGGCGGAGGCCTTGGGGGTGCTCTCGCGGCCGCACTTGCCGCTGACGGGACGTCGGAGTGAGCACAGGGTTCCGATGACCGAACCGCTTCCTCCCGTCGCCGTGGCGATCAGCTTCGTGGACCAGATCAACCGGCGCGACCTCGACAGCCTCGCGGCGCTCATGAGCACTGATCACAGTCTCGAGGTCTTCGACGAAGCACCGCTCGCCGGCAAGGAAGCCAACACCAATGCTTGGCGCGGCTACTTCGACAGTTTTCCTCGCTACGTCGTCTATCCCCACCGCATCGCCGAACGGCACGGCAGCGTCGCCATCCTTGGCCACACCACCGGCTCCCACCTTGGGCTCCCCGACGACGAAGAGCGCAAACTCACCCTCATCTGGATCGCCGACACCGACAGCGGCACCGTCACGCGCTGGAAGATCATCGAAGACAACGCTCCGAACCAGCAGACCTGGAGGCTCGACGTCGGCTGAGCCGGGTCCGTTACGCGAGTACGAACGTGAGATCCGAGAGCCGGCGCGGTTACGCGCCTTCCGGGACCACGAGCCGCGCCAGTTCCTCCTCGGCCGCGGCCCTGGCGTCGGCGCCCGGCTCTGTGCGGTATGGCGCAACCCCGATCGGATCGGTCCCTCCGTAGAAGATGAGAAGGTCGATGTTCCACCCGTTGACCTGGGCCGCGAGTCGCTCGGCATAGCTGTCATCCGGCTGACCCTCCAGCCCGCCTCGTTGCGCGTCGCGGAGGGACAACGGGATCTCACGCCGCGGGAAGATCGCGTCGACCGCCGAGCTCTCGCCCGCCGGCACCAACATCGCGAACAGAACGACGTCACCGTCGTCGAGGTGCTCAACCGTGTCCCACGGCACGCTTCCCGACAACGCGGCCTGGCTCAAGGGAACGTTGGCTGCGGTCACCGCGGAACCGACTTGGACTGCTTCCCAGCCGGATGCGGCCCGGAAGTACGGCCGGCCCGCCTTCGATGCTTCGGCGCCATCTGACGGTGTGGAAGGTGTTTCGGTCCTCGGCGCGACGTCCTGCCCTGCCGAGTCTTGGTCGACGATGCGGACCGCACCAACCGCTATTCCCGCAGCCGCGAGACCGCCGAGAAGGACGATGGCTGTTCGTCGGCTCGGGATGCGACGGTGCGGGTGGTCGACGCTTTTGCGTAGGCGGTGTCGGTCCGTGGCGACAGCGTAGACATCGGCTTCCCCAAGATCTTCACCGCATTCGTTGCTACGGTCGGCCTCCACGATCGCCGAACGTGCCCGACGGGGAGGTGCAATGCGAGTCAAGCTCACAATCGCCACGATCGCGTTGGTGGTGATCACGACTGGTCTGCTGGCGCCATCGATGGCGGGTGCGGCTCAAACGAGTACGCAGGTCGCGATGACGTGCACGACGGACTTCGGACCACCGATCACGGGCCAGTTCACCGTCAGCATGTCCGCGCCGGACAGCGTCGTTCCCGGCGCGACGTCAACGGTTCAATTCGATATCGCCGTCGGTGAGTTCTTCGGCATTCCCGCTCCGTTCGCCGGGACGATCGACTCGCAATTCGGATTCTCAGCGTCGAACGCGACTCCGGCCGGATTCACGCTCGCACCCCCCTCGACGCATTTCAACGCGGGCGACTTCATTTCCACGGTTTCGCTCGACCAGCAGCTCACCGCGACGGGTCCATCGGGCTCCGTGATCTCGGTGCAATTCCTGTTGTTCGCGTACACCATCGTGCCTGACGCGGGCGGAACCTTGTCGGTGTCATGTGAACCGGACGCCGCGACAGTCGTCGGTGCCGTCCCGATCGCGTCGCTCACTCCACCCCCGTCCAAAGCCGACTGCAAGCAGGGTGGGTGGCAGGACCTCATCGATGCGTCCGGGGTCCCGTTCTCGAACCAGGGGCAATGCGTCCGAACCACGGTCGGCATCCCGATGGCCGAGTGACCGATCGAAGCGTCGGTTCGCCGTCGGTCCGGGCCGCGACACAACATGACGACGATGCTGTCCTCGAGTTGCTGCGCCGATCGCTCGGCTGGCGACCGAGCGAGCACGACGCCGACTTCTTCCGTTGGAAGCATCGCGAGAACCCGTTCGGTGTCTCGCCGGCGTGGGTGGCCTGTGTCGAAGATGAGATCGTCGGGTATCGGACGATGCTGCGGTGGCGATTCGAACGGCGTGGGGGACAGGTCGACGCGGTGCGTGCTGTCGACACCGCCACGCATCCCGATCATCAAGGCCGAGGGATCTTCACCACACTCACACTGGCCGCACTCGACGATCTGAAGGCGCAGTCCGTCTCGCTCGTGTTCAACACTCCGAACGACAAGAGCCGCCCGGGTTATCTGAAGATGGGATGGCGCGAGGTCGGCAGAGTGCCGGTCAGCATCTCGCTCCACCGCCTTCGTTCGATCCTGAAGGTGGCGCGATCGATGGAACCCGCGCTCAAGTGGTCGGAGCCCACCGGCATCGGGCTGTCGGCGGAGGACGCACTGCAAGATGCAACAGCCGTCAAGGAACTCCTCTCGTCCCAGCCAGCGCCACCGAGCGGCGCGTTCCGAACCTTGCGGACGCCCGAGTACCTGGCTTGGCGCTATGGGTTCCCGCCGCTGGCCTACCGCGTCGTGCTTCGTGGCCGCGAGCTGCACGACGGTTTCGCCGTGTTCAGACTTCGGCGGCGTTCCGTCATCGTGGAGGCGACGGTGTGTGAGCTGCTCGCTCCGGAAGGCGACCGGCGCGCGAGGTCCGAGCTGTTTCGCCGTGTCCGCCGCTCTGTCGACGCAGATGTCGTCGTGAAGGTGGCGGACGGACTCAGCCGCGTGCCTCGTCGGGGACCGATGCTGACGGCTAGAGCACTGAGCAACGTCGAGATTCCTGCTCGAAGCGGTTGGAAGCTGTCGCTCGGTGACGTCGAGCTCTTCTGAGCACAAACCCCGCCCGTCCCACGCATGGATCCAGGTTCTTGGTCTCTTGCCCGCGGGCGTCGCGATGTTGTGGCTGTCGCTGACGTCGACGCCGGTGACTGTCAAGGGCGCGCTGTCCGTCGGCGCGATCGCGATCTGCGGTTGGAGACCGCTGCGGCGGTGGTCTGTTTGGCTCAGTGCGCCAGCGGCTCTCGCAGTGGGGACGACGGCCCCGCATCGCGAGGACTGGGTGCCGCTGCTGGTTGCCGCGTTCGTGTGGCGCGGCGCGCTGTCGATGGCACGCTTCGACGAGAAGTCTGCGGGCAACGGCATCGCGCCGGCGCTCTTCGGTATCTCTGCGGTCGGCGCGCTTGTGTGCTTGCCCGACACCGAGCAGATCCTCGTGCTCGCGGCGGTCGCGATTGCCGCGGCGATCGTCGCGGTCGCCGACCCGCGAGTCGCGTTCGGCCGGCCGGGATCCATGGCGCTGGTGGGCTTGTTCGGGTGGATCGCAGCTGGTGGCGGCATCGGCCGCCCTGCAGCCATCGTTGGCGCGCTCGGCTCGTTGGGGGTGTTGGTCCTCGTTGGCGGACTCGCGCTTCCTTCGGACCGGATCCTCGTCGCCGCGCACAGCGGTTGTGTCGTGGTCTGCAGCCGTGTCGCCGGCATCAGTAGGACCGTCGGCTTCGCGGTGATCGTGGTCGCCGTCGCCCTCACATTGACCTGGTGCACGGTGGTGCTGTCGGCGCGCCGGTGGCCGATCCGTCACCTCGAGACATGACCGCGCCACTCGAGCTGCTCGACGCGCTGGCGATGCAGGACGTCGAGCTCGCGCCTGGCATCCGCCACGTCGAGGTGTTCACGATGGGTGGACTGCTCACCATCCTGTGGCATGGGCCGCGTGATGCGGAGCGGATCGTCGTCGCTTGCGGAGGGGCGATGGGTGGCCTACTCGGACCGTCGGGTGGCCTGTATCAGCGGCTCGGCGAAGCACTTGCCGCCACGGGCGTCGGCGTGCTGCGAGTCAGTTACCGGAAGCCGAACGATCTCGACCGGTGCACCATCGACTTGTGCGCCGCGGTCGATCTCGCCGCCCGCAGCGGTGCGCGGCGGGCCATCACCATGGGACACTCGTTCGGCGGCGCGATCGCGGTGCGCACGGCGTGCGCGTTGGGCGACGCCGTCGCCGGGGTCGTGACGTTCGCGACCCAATCGGCGGGGTGTGAGCAGGCCGAGGAGCTCAACGGACGACCGTTGCTGCTGTTCCATGGTGATCGGGACGAGCTGCTGCCGGTTCAGGCGAGCGAGATGGTCCAGTTCATCGCCGGCACCGGTGAACTCGTCGTCCTGCCGAACGAGGGGCACCTGTTGTCAGGCGCCGGTGACATCTTGTACGAGCGCGTGACCGAGTTCGTCGACCAGGTACTGCCGGTCTGACGTGGGTCAGTCGTGCTCGTGGGCCACTGCGCTCACGCACTGGCCGTGACCGGGGCCCGTCGGACATTCGTGGGCCGCCTTCGACACGTCGGCGCCGTGATTGTCGGGATGCTCGTGAGTGGCGGGCTCGCTGGACTCGGACTCGCTCGACTCGGACTCGCTGGACTCGGACTCGGTCGACTCGGACTCGGAGGGCTCGCTGGACTCGGACTCGCTGGACTCGGACTCGGAGGGCTCGCTGGACTCGGACTCGGTCGACTCGGGCTCGGTCGACTCGGACTCGGTGGAGTCGTTCGACGGCGAGGAGTCGGTCGTGGCGGGACTCCGGTCGTGCGAAGCCGAGCCGCCCGTCAGCGCCAAGGCCGCGCCGCCGCTGAAGAGCCCCGCGATGGTGATGGCAAGTACAGCCAGCGGTTTCCTCATCGGTCCCCCATGTCATCGTCGATCATTGTGGATCGCGGCCTTACCCCAGGTGTCCGAAGGATCCTACGCTTGAGCTGTCATGCGTGCGCCGGCCGTCGTACTCCTGTCCGGTGGGCTCGACTCCACCACCGTCGCCGCCATGGCGGTACACGAAGGGTTCGACGTCCACGCGCTCAGCTTTCGGTACGGACAACGTCACGCTGTCGAGCTCGACGCCGCAGCCAAGGTTGCTGCTCATCTGGGCGTCGCTGAGCACCGCGTTGTCGAGATCGATCTGCGCGCTTTCGGCGGCTCTGCACTGACCGACGACATCGCGGTACCGAAGAACCGGGAGGTCGACGCGCTCGCCGACATCCCGGTCACGTACGTGCCCGCCCGCAACACGATCTTTCTGTCATTTGCGCTTGCCTTCGCTGAGGTGACCGGGTCGAGTGACGTGTTCATCGGCGTGAACGCGCTCGACTACAGCGGTTACCCCGACTGCCGGCCCGAGTTCATCACGGCATTCGAGGTGATGGCGAGGCTCGCCACGAAGGCAGGAGTCGATGGGACGCAGCACCTTCGCATCCATGCGCCGTTGGTCGAGATGACGAAGGCGGACATCATCCAAACGGGAACCGCGCTAGGTGTCGACTTCGCCATGACCATTAGCTGCTACGACCCGTCAGCGGACGGCGCCGCCTGCGGATCCTGCGACTCCTGTCAGCTACGAGCGCGGGGGTTTGCGGAAGCCGGCGTCAGCGACCCGACGCGGTACGCGACCGGAGCGACCTGATGGGCTACGTGGTCAAGGAAGTGTTCGCCACCTTGCAAGGTGAGGGCTTCAACACCGGTCGTGTGTCGGTTCTCTGCCGATTCGCCGGGTGCAACCTCTGGACCGGTCGCGAGGCGAGCCGGCCGAGCGCCATCTGCCGGTTCTGTGACACGGATTTCGTCGGCACCGATGGCGTCGGCGGCGGGCACTTCGTCGACGCGGCCTCGCTGGCGGAGCACATCGCAGCGACCTGGCCGGCGGGGAGCGATACGAACGCGTTCGTGGTGTGCACCGGCGGCGAGCCCCTGCTGCAACTCGATGGTGCGCTCATCGACGAGTTGCACAGCCGTCGGTTCATCGTTGCCATCGAGACGAACGGCACCATTCCAGTGCCCGCTGGCGTCGACTGGGTGTGCGTGAGCCCGAAGGCCGAGGCCGATCTCGTGGTCACGTCGGGCGACGAGTTGAAGCTCGTGTACCCCCAAGTGGGTGGTGAACCCGACCGGTACGCGCATCTGGCGTTCGATCACTTCTTCGTGCAACCGATGGACGGTCCGGAGCGGGAGAAGAACACGCTCGCCGCGATCGACTACTGCGTGGCCCATCCGCAGTGGCGGCTCAGCGTGCAGACGCACAAGTACCTCGGCATTCCCTGATGGAGGTCTGGCAGGACCTCAGCTTGGAGGCCCGCGGTCGGCGTCGCACGTGCATCTGCGTGTCAAAACGACACGTCATTGCACGTGCGTTCGACCTGAAGGCCTGACTGTCACACCCCATGAGTAAGAAGTCCGGGATGAAAGGCGTCGAAACTCCGGACCGTCGCATTGAGCGCCTCGCCCGCTCGCAGCACGGTTGCTTCAACCATGACCAAGCCGTCGCCTTGGGCTGTACTCAGACCATGGTGCACCGACGCCTCGAGGCACGGCGATGGTTGCATCTCGCTCCCGGTGTGTATGCGCTCCCCTCGGCACCGTCGTCGTGGGAACGCCAGTACAAGGCGGCCGAGCTCAGCGCCCGAGATGCGAGCCTCTGTGGTCTCGCTGCCGCGAAGGTTCACGGCCTGGCAACGTTCAAGGTCGTGCGCCCGGAAATCGTCGTGCCCTACACGACCACGACACGGAACAAGCTCGCCGTCCTTCACCGCAGTCTTGGCGTGCCCACCGTCTCCGTGAGGGGGATGCGAGTGACGTCTGTCGCGCAGACCTTGTTCGACGTGCTCACTCGGGTACGTCTGGACCGGCTCGAGCTTGCTATGGACGGTGCGCTACTCGAGCGCAAGACGTCTGTCGACGACTTGGCGGAGCGTCGGCGTGCGTACGACGGCAGCCGCAAAGCCGGCATTGCGATTTGGCGGGCGCTGATCGACGAGCGGTCCGAGGACGGGTGGGTGCCACCGGAGAGCGAGCTCGAAGCCGCACTGGCCACGGTCTTGCGAGACCTGCCCGGCGATCCGGTGGTGATACGGCAGATCACCATGCCGTGGTGGCAGGCGGGCGCAGGTCGAGTTGACACACTGCTGCCCGAGTGGCGAACGATTCTCGAGGCAGATGGCCGTCGATGGCATGCCCGTGTTCACGACTTCGATGCCGACCGGTGGCGAGACAACGTCGCGCAGGCGAATGGCTACCGCGTACTCCGGTTCACGCACGTGCATCTCACGAAGCGGCCTGACGAAGTCCGCGACCTGATCCTCAGCGTTCGTAGGTGGTCGGTCGACGCCGCCTGAAGGCGAGCACCGGGCCCGCGGATGCGTCGCACGTGCGTCTGCGTGTCAAACGACACGCCATTGCACGTGCGATCGACAGAGCGCCCGCGCGGTGCCGTGCCGGTGACCGGCCGGCTAAGGCAGTTCGGCGGTTGCTTCGGTCACGATTCCGCCTCGCGTGTGTTGCGTGATCGTCACCCGGACGCGGAACGGGTCGGCGGCGCGTCGTACCTCGGCAGCGATCTCCGCCGCCAGTTGCTCGCAGAACGCGGCGCGGTCGCGGAACGACCACAGGTACAGCTTCAGCGACTTCGACTCGATGCAACGAAGGTTCGGCTGGTAGTCGATCTCGATCGACGAGAAATCGGGTTGTCCGGTGATCGGGCACACCGACGTGAGCTCATCCGACATGAATCGAACTCGCGTGCAGGTGGCCGGCGCCGCAAAGGTCTCCAGGTGTTCCACCGGCCCGCGAACGTCGTGACCGAGCACGGTGAAGGCATCATCCGAAGACGTGGCGTCGCTCACCGATGAGCGAGCGTAGCGACCTCGATCCGTCGATCGACGCGGACGGAGTCGAGGAACCGACGGTCGTGCGTGACGAGGATGACCGTGCCCCCGAAGGTGTCGAGCGCCTGCTCGAGTTGCTCGATCGCAGGCAGGTCGAGGTGGTTGGTCGGTTCGTCGAGCACGAGGCAGTTCACGCCCCGCGCCATCAACAGCGCGAGTACTGCACGGGTGCGTTCACCGGGCGACAACGACGTCGCGGGACGGCCGACGTGGTCGGAAGCGAGTCCGAACCTCGCGAGCAACGAGCGCGCCTCTTGGTGACGGACGAGACCACTGGCGCGCGTGAACACGCGTCGAGCGTGGACTCATCCCCGGACAACTGCTCCCGTGCCTGGTCGATCTCGCCGACGACCACACCGGGCCCCAGCCATTGCGTCCCCGACTCGAGCGGGATCCGACCCAGCAAGGCCCCGAGCATCGTTGTCTTTCCAGTCCCATTGGCTCCGAGAACAGCCACTCGCTCGGCCCACCCGATCTCCAGGTGGATCGGTCCGAGCGTGAAGTCACCGCGGCGAATCACCGCGTCGTCGAGTCGCGCCACGATCGCACCTGAACGGGGCGCGGCGGCGATCTCCAGATGAAGGCTCCATCCTTCCCACGGCTTCTCGACCACCTCGAGCCGGTCGAGCGCCTTCTCGGTGATCCGCACCTTCGCCGCTTGCTTCTCGGTGCGATCGACGAAGAAGTCGCGCTGCGCCTTGTCGTTGTCCTTCGGCCGCTTCGTGAGCTTCCGCGTCCCCTGAACTGCCCACTGCCGCTGTTCGCGCGAGCGCTGCTCGAGTGCACGCCGCTTCTCCACGTAGGTCTCGTACGAGGTCTCCGCGTGTTTGCGAGCGATGGCGCGTTCGGCCAGATAGACCGCCCAGCCGCCCTCGAACCGCGACGCACGATGACTGCGCTCGTCCAACTCGAGCACCGACGTGATGGTGCGGTCGAGGAAGGCGCGATCGTGGGAGACGACGATGGCACCTCCCGCGAGGCCGTCGAGGAACTGCTCGAGGCGCTCGAGCCCCGCGAAGTCGAGATCGTTCGTCGGCTCGTCGAGCAGGAACACGTCGAACTGTGCGAGCAAGACGGCCGCCAGCGAAGCCCGGGCCGCCTGGCCGCCGGAAAGCGTCGTCATGTCCTGATCGAGCAGTCGCTCCTCGAGACCGAGATCGGCCCAGACCGGCGCGATGCGGGCGTGAAGATCTGCGCCGCCGAGCGCGAGCCATCGCGTGAGTGCAACGTCGTAGCGCCTCGCAGAATCGGGCTCGACCTCGGCGATGGCCGCAGTTGCGCGGTGCAACTCCGCTTGAGCTGCCGTGACGCCCGCTCGCCTGGCGAGGAAGGCACGGACGTTCTCCCGAGCCCGGCGGTCGGGTTCCTGCGGGAGATACCCCACTGTCGCAGAAGGCGGAGCGAGCGTGACGGTGCCCCGATCGGGCACGTGGCGTCCTGCCAAGACCCGAAGCAACGTGGACTTTCCGGTGCCGTTCGGCGCCACGAGTCCGATGCGGTCCCGCGGCGCGACAACGAGGTCCACCTCGTCGAGCACCAGATGGTCGCCGAACGTCACGGTTAGGCCGCGGGCGAGGAGCGTTGCACTCACGACCGACGATGGTGGCGGGTCGTCGAGCGCCGGCGCCAGCGGTTACTTGCTGTACAGCGCCTCGATCTCCGCGGCGTACTTGGCGTGGACGCCTCGGCGCTTGAGCTTTGACGTCGGCGTGAGCTCCTCCGAATCCGGTAGCCACTCCTCGCCGAGGAGCTTCACCTTCTTCACGCGCTCGGCGCTGTTGAACTGCCGCATCGCTTCCGTCACACCCGCTTCGACCTCCGCGACGACATCGGGATTCTCGGCGAGCTCGGGCAGCGACGACCGAGCCACGTTGTGCGCCTTGGCCCACACCTGTGCCGCTTCCGGGTCCAGTACGACGAGCGCCGAGACGAACGGTCGCTGGTCACCGATGGCGCAGGCCTGCCCGATCAGCGGCACGGTCTTCAGCGCCGCCTCGAGGTTGGCCGGGCTGATGTTCTTGCCGCCCGCCGTGATGAGCAGCTCCTTCTTGCGATCGACGATCTTGAAGTACCCGTCCTCGTCGATTTCGCCGATGTCGCCCGAGTGCAGCCAACCACCGTCCGACAAGGCCTCGTCTGTCTTTTCGCGATCGTTCAGGTAGCCGCGGAAGACGTTCCCTCCCCGACAGATCACCTCGCCGTCGTCGGCCAGTTCGACCTCACAGCCCGGAATGGCGGGACCGACGGTGCCGGGCTTGATGCGCAGCGGCGTCCACGTAATCGGGCCGGACGACTCAGACATGCCATAGATCTCGGATAGCGGCACACCGATCGCGTTGAACCACTCGAGGAGATCACGCGTGATCGGCGCGGCGCCGGAGATCGCGAACTCGACTTGGTCGAGACCGAGCGTGACCTTCACCGGCTCAAAGGCGACTGCTTGAAGGAAGTCCCACGTTGCATCCTGTTCCGCCGTCGACCTGGCCCATGAGCGCGCGATCGAGATCGGCTGCGCCGCTTCGACACCCTCGACGAACTGCTTCGCCTTCGCGCTGTCCGCTGAGATCGCGGCCATGACGCCGGCGTGCAGCTTCTCCCACACGCGCGGCACGCCGAACATGACGTTCGGGCGAACCTCGCGCAGGTATGCGGCGATCTGACCCGGGTCCGGGCAACTCGTGATCTCGTATGCGTTGATCGCCTGCATGTAGTGGCTCGTCATGCGTTCGGCGATGTGCGCCATCGGCAGGTACGAAACGAGGCGGTAGCCGGTGAGATCGATGTCTTGGCCGAACGCTCGTTTCAGGCTCTCCGCCGTCCACATCACGTTGTAGTTGGACAGCATCACGCCTTTCGGGGGCCCCGTCGTACCGGACGTGTAGATGACGGTCGCGAGCGTGTCGGGACTCACCAGCGAAGCCCCCTCATCGAGATCGACCGCGCCGTGTTCGTGCACGAGCTGTGGGAAGGTCCACACGTCGGGTCCGGCGACTCCGTCTGGATCGTCGATGATCACGATCCGTTCGAGTGACGGAATCTCGTCCTGTACTTTGAGGAACCGCTCGAGGTAGCCGGGGTCCTCGACGATGCCGATCTTCGCCTCGCAATGACCGGTCAGATAGGCGACCTGTTCGGGCGACGACGAGTTGTAGATCGAGATGGGCGTGGCCCCACAGAACACGACGGCCATGTCGAGCATGTGAAACGCCACGACGTTGCGCATCATCAGTACGACCCGGTCTCCTGGCCGCACACCCAGGGCGCGCAGACCAGCCGCGGCACCGGCAACGTGCTGTGCGTACTCCGTGTATGTCCACTCGAACCACTCGTCGTGCGGGCCTCGCTCCCGCAACGCGACCATGTCGCCGTGAGCGGCGACCGTCTGCAGGAAGGCAGTGGCGACGGTCGTGCCCTCCACCTTGCGATCGATTTCTGCAGAGGTCATGTTCGCCATGTCGCTGCTCCCTTCCTGCCGGCGACCCATCCTCCACCATTGTCCTCGCCTTCCGAGAAGGCGGGGCCGGAATCGTCTTCGGTGTCGCACTGTTTGACCAGCCCGAGGAACGAACGTCAGACTTGACCGTTCGGTCAAGTGTGGAACCACGACAAGGAGCCAGCATGGCAACCACCGGCACTACCGCCGTCATCGTCGACGCCGTCCGCACCGCGGGTGGAAAGCGAAACGGGAAGCTTTCGGGGTGGCATCCGGCGGATCTGGCTGCGGAGACCCTGAAGGCACTGATCGAGCGCAACAGCCTCGACGCTGCCCAGATCGACGACGTGATCATGGGGTGCGTCATGCAGGTGGGCGCCCAGGCCGTGAACATCGGGCGCAACGCCGTGCTGGCCGCCGGCTTCCCCGAATCCGTTCCGTCCACGACGGTGGATCGTCAGTGCGGTTCGTCGCAGCAGTCCGCCCACTTTGCCGCGCAGGGCGTCATCGCCGGCGCGTACGACATCGTCATCGCCGCCGGTGTCGAGGTCATGAGCCTGGTGCCGATGGGCGCCTCGATGGGCGACGGTTCGTACGGTATTCCGTTCGGCCCAACGGTGGGCCTGCGCTACCAGGACGTAGGCGGCCTCGTCCCGCAAGGGATCTCAGCCGAGATCATCGCCGACAAGTGGGGGCTGTCGCGTGAAGACCTCGATGCCTTCGGTGCCCGCAGCCAGCAGCTCGCGGAGCAAGCTACGAACGAGGGCCGGTTCGACCGCGAGATCATCCCCGTGGTCGAGAAGCGGCTCGACAAGGAGACTCGCAAGGTCATCGAGGCGAAGGATCTCGTCAAGTCCGACGAAGGGATCCGTCCAGGAACGACGGCTGAGACGCTCGCCGCCTTGAAGCCTGCGTTCAAGGCCGACGGCAAGGTCACGGCCGGCAACTCGTCACAGATCACAGACGGTGCCGCGGCCGTCCTCATCATGAGCGAGGAGAAGGCGAACCAGCTCGGCCTCAGGCCCCGGGCCCGGTTCGTCGACTTCGCACTTGCCGGCGTCGACCCGGTCACCATGCTGACCGGCCCCATCCCGGCGACCGCGAAGGTGCTCGAGAAGGCCAAGCTCACGATGGGCGACATCGACCTCACCGAGATCAACGAAGCCTTCGCCTCTGTGGTGCTCGCGTGGGAGAAGGAGCTCCACCCGGACATGGCCAAGGTCAACGTCAACGGCGGCGCCATCGCCCTCGGTCACCCACTCGGGTGCTCCGGCGCCAAGCTCATGGCCACGCTGGTCAACGAGCTCGACCGCACCGGAGGCCGCTACGGCCTGCAGACCATGTGCGAGGGCGGCGGTATGGCCAACGCCACGATCATCGAGCGCCTGTAGCGCGTTCTGGCGTCACGTACGTCGGTATTCCGGAGTGGTTGACGCCAGAATGAGGGCGAGATGGATCTCGTGCTCAAGATCGGCATCGCGATCGTCGCTGGGCTCCTGATCTGGAAGGTCGGCGCCATGATGCTCGGGGGACTCGTCCGTCCGGTGCCGGAGCCGCCACCCGCCGGTGAGCTCCGGAAGGTTCGGCTCCGCTATCGCTGTTCGATCTGTGGTACGGAGGTCCGCATGACCTCGGCCAACGACGAGGTCCCCGACCCGCCGAGGCACTGCCAAGAGGACATGGACCTGGTGGCGCCCATCGAGTGACCCCGCCGGAAGCGCAGCGAGCGCTCGGAGCCGACCGAAAGCGCGGCCGGCGTCGGTCCCGCCAGGGACCAGCCGGCAGTCGGCGGAGACAGCGAGCACAGCGAGCGCTCGGAGCCGACCGAAAGCGCGACGAAGAAATCCCCCAGAGTTGTCCACAGCATGTGGAGGGACCTGGGGAGAGTCACATCGTTGTAACTCGTCCGACACCGGAAGTTAGTGATACTTCGTGGCTGTGATGATCCCGGCGAGGATGAGCCCGAGGCCTCCGAGCAGGACCCAGTTGCTCGTGTCCCACACGACGCCGGTGTAGTTGATCAGGATCAGCCCCGTTCCGATTCCGAGGAAGGCGAACATCACGATGGGGACCCACATCGGGCTCACCTTGACGTCGCGGGGGATCGGCGGTGTGTAGCGCCCCGTCGGCTCGTTGGCCGTCGTCTGCTTGGGCGTGCGGGTCGGGCCCCCGCGGGGTGTCGTGCGGCCGGACTGGCCAGCCTGGCCGCCCGATACTCGCCGCTTCGCCGGCTTCGCCATCGCCCCAGAAGGTACACGCCAGCACGGCGGTATCTTCTCCGTGCTGATGGCTACGCGCATCCTCGTCATCGACAACTACGACTCGTTCACGTACAACCTCGTGCAATACCTAGGTGAGCTCGGCGTCGAACCGGTGGTTCATCGTCACGACGCGCTCACGCTCGATCAGATCGCGGCGCTCGACCCTGCCGGCGTGGTGATCTCGCCGGGACCCGGTACGCCCGACGATGCCGGACTGTCGATGGACGTGGTCCGTGCATTCACTGGTGAACGTCCGGTGCTGGGTGTCTGCCTCGGTCACCAGTGCATCGCGCAGGTCTTCGGTGGTCGCATCGTTCGTGCTCCTCAGGTCATGCACGGCAAGACGTCCGTGATCCGTCACGACGGTCGCGGTGTGTTCACCAACCTGCCCGACCCGCTGGAGGCCACTCGCTACCACTCACTCGTCGTGGATCGCGCGTCGGTTCCCACCGAGCTCGAGATCACCGCAGAAACCGACGACGGAACGATCATGGGGCTGCGTCATCGCGAGCACCTGGTCGAAGGCGTGCAATTCCATCCCGAATCGATCCTGACCGTGTCGGGGCACGACCTACTGCGCAACTTCCTCGATCAGGTGACCACCAAAGCTTGACGATTCACGAGCTCGTCGACGGCGTCGTGCTGTTGCTTGAGCTCGACGACGAGGACGACGGCGAAGACGAAGACGACGTCGTCGGCGGAGGACCAGTTGACACGATGATCGTCACAGACGAGCCCTTGTCGACCTGCGTGCCAGGCTGGGGATTCGTTCCGACGACCTTCCCGCTTGGCACGCTCGCATCGGAACGAGATTCAGTGGACACGTCGAGGCCCAGTCCGCCGAGCGTCGCGCCAACCGTCGCGGCATCCTGGCCGACCACGTCCGTCGGGATCGTCACCTTCGACTTCCCGGAGGAGACGGTCAGCGTGACCGCCTGGTTCTTCGGGACGTCCGAGCCGGAGCCGGGGTTCTGTTGCGTGACTTCGCCCACCTGCACGCTCGGATCGTCGGACGGCGCTTGTCGGGAGGTGATGTTGCTGAGGCCCGCTGCCTTCAGGGTGTTGGTCGCTTGATCCAGCTGCGAGCCGACGACGTTCGGCATTTTCACGGTGTTGGCGCCGCTGCTGACCGTCAGCTTGGCGCTGCCCCTCTGACCCTTGGTGACGTCGATGCTCGTGCCTTCGGCGGGGTCGACGGTGATGACGTTGCCGGCGGGCATGAGGTCGTTCTTCTGGAGCTCTTCGGTGACGTTGAATCCGGCGCCTTCGAGCGCGGCACGCGCTTGGGCCTCAGACTTGTTGACGCAGCAGCCGGTGGGCACCTTCAACGAAACCGTGTCGGTGTTCGAGCCGTTGCTGAGCAGTCGAGACAGAGCGAACAGCAAGCCGGCGAGCAAGAGCAGTAGCAGGATCAACACCACGATGAACGGCCACGACCGCTTCTTCGGCTCGGCGGGCGGCAACTCCTCGACCGGCACCGCGGTGGTGCTGTCGTACGCGGGCACCGCATTCGTCGCGGCCATTGCTTGCGTGGCTCCTACTGCGCCGACCGCGAGCACTGGTTGGCCTTCGCGGAAACGCCGGAGGTCCGCACGAAGATCTTCCGCCGACGCGTAGCGCGACCCGGGGCTCTTGGCGAGCAGCTTCATGTCGATCGCATCGAGGTCTGCGGGCACGTTGGCGTTCACTTGCCGCGGCGGTACTGGTTGCTCCTGCACGTGCTTGTACGCGATCCCGACAGGGCTCTCACCCGAGAACGGAGGCCTGCCCGTCACCATCTCGTACAGCACGATGCCGAGCGAGTAGAGGTCACTCCGCGGATCGAGCTGCAGACCTTGTGCTTGCTCAGGAGAGAAGTACGTCGCTGTCCCCATCACAGACCCCGTTTGCGTGAGGTTGTCCTCGGTGCCCGCAGCCATGGCGCGGGCAATGCCGAAGTCGGCGACCTTGACCTGACCCTGCGGCGAAATGAGTACGTTGCCGGGCTTCACGTCACGATGGATGACGCCGTTCCGGTGCGCGAAACCGAGCGCGGCGGCGATGTCGGACGTCACCTCGGCGGCCCGCTGGGGATGGAGCGGTCCTTCGGTGCTCAGGATGCTGGCGAGGCTGCGTCCGTCGACGTACTCCATGACGATGAAGTACGTCCCTCCCTCCTCGCCCCAGTCGTAGACGGAGACGATGTTGGGGTGGTTCAGGTTCGCCGCGCTCTGCGCCTCGCGGCGGAACCGCTCGACGAACGACGGGTCGGTGGCGAACTCGGGGAACAGGACCTTGACCGCGACGGGGCGGTCGAGCAGCTGGTCACGGGCCAGGAAGACATCGGCCATACCCCCGCGCGCCAAGCGCCGGTGCAGCTCGTAGCGGCCGTTGAACACGGTTTGTTGGGTCATGGATCAGTTGAAGAGTACTGACGCTCGGGGTGCGGGCTTGGTTACGTCGCACCTATTGGATGGCGAGTGCTTGCTGGACGAGTTGCGCGGCGATCGGGGCCGCCACCCGGCCGCCGGTTCCCTCACTGGCTCCGGGCTGGTCTTCGACGAGGACGGTGACGACGACTTGCGGAGGTGCTCCAGGCGGGCCGGCGAAGCATGTGAACCACGCTTCTGACTTCGATCCGGCGTCATCGAGCTCGGCGGTGCCGGTCTTGCCGCCCACGTCGACGCCTCTGATCCGCGCCGCCGTTCCCGTGCCCCCCTGCACGACCCCGATCATCGCCTGACGCATCGTCGCGGCTGTCTGGGGACTGACAGCCGTGCGCCACGGCTTCGAGTCGAAGGTGTCGATCACCTTGCCGTTGTCGTCTCGTATCTCCTTCATCACGTGCGGCGACATGATGATCCCGCCGTTGGCGACGCCGGCCGTCACGAGCGCCATCTCGAGCGGCGTCGACTGCGTCGTACGCTGGCCGATCGACGCTTGGCCCAGAAGCGCCTTCGAGTTCTCGGTGTTCCCGAACACCGACTCGGCTGCGGCCGGAAGATCGATCGGCGACCTTTCGTTGAAACCGAACGACCGCGCACCCGCCTCCATTCTTTGTTGCCCGATGACCTCGGCGCCCATCTGCGCGAACGCGGAGTTGCACGACACGCGCAGGATCTCGAACAGCGTGCCGCCGCACACCTCGCCGCCGAAGTTCGCGATGGGCAGGCCGTCGGGCGGCTTGTACGCGTTCGTCTGCGGGAAGTTCGGATTGTCGGGAGTGACCGTGCCCGTCTCGAGTCCCGTGGATCCGGTGACGACCTTGAACGTCGAACCGGGGAAGAACCGCTCTTGCCACGTCCGACCACGCAACGGTTGAGCCGGGCTCGCTTCGAGCAACTTCTTGGCGGTCTGCGTCGCAGCGCCATCATGTGAGGACAGCTGATTCGGGTCGTACGAAGGGAAGCTCCACAGCGCGAGGATCGATCCGTCGCGCGGGTCCATCGCGACGATCGAGCCCTTCCGATTGCCGAGGAGATCGCGTGCCGATTGCTGCAGGTCCTTGCGCACGGTCAACGTGACGTCGCCGGTGTGGTCGCGGTCGACGAACAGGTCGCGAAGCGTCTCGTACTCCTGTGAGACGGTCTGCCCGCTCAACTGGTCGTTGTATTGCTGTTCGACACCGGTGGCTCCGAAGTTGAAGTTGAGGTAGCCGGTGACGTGACCGAACAGATCGCCTTCGGGATACTGGCGCTGGAAGGCGAACGGATCGCCCGGCGCGGACGGCACGGACCTGGCCAGCACCGCGCCGTCTGCGGAGATGATCTGGCCTCTCGGCCGATCGAAGTCGCGAACGATCTTGCGGCTGTTGAGGGGGTTCTCGTTCAGTGCCCGCGCGTGCCAGACCTGGACGTAGTTGATCATGACGAACAGCGCGATGTAACAGACGATCAAGCCGAAGCCGAGGCGCCGCAACTGCCGGTTCACGACACCCTCGTGGCGTCAGCGGGGCTCGCCGCGGCCTTGCCGTCGGCCGAGACTTCGCCGACGCGCCGTGCAGTGTCGTCGGAGATGCGAACGAGCAGGGCCAACAGCACGTAGTTGGCGACGAGCGACGAGCCGCCGTACGAGACGAACGGCAGCGTCACGCCCGTCAGCGGCAACAAGCGAGTGACGCCCGCCATGATGATGAACGACTGCAAGCCGAGCAGGATCGTGAGGCCGGCGGCGAGAAGCTTCTCGAACGGGGGCTCGGCCCGCACGGCGATGCGCAGCCCGCATCCGACCAACAAGATGAAGCAGAAGATGACAGCCGACGCTCCGAGCAAGCCCAACTCCTCGCCGATGGCCGCGAACACGAAGTCCGTGGTCACGACCGGGATCTGATTCGGGTTGCCGAGCCCGAGTCCGGTGCCGGCGACTCCGCCCCAGGCCATCGCGAACCACGACTGCGCGACCTGGAAGCCCGACCCGCTGTAGTCCTTCCACGGATCGAGCCAGATGTCCACGCGTTCCTGCACGTGGCCGAAGGTGTTGTAGGCGAAGAAAGCAGCAGCCGCGAACAAGAGCGCGCCGACGACGACGTACGCCGCGCGTCCGGTCGCGACCCACACCAGCAGCATGAACAGCGCAAAGAAGAGGAGCGACGAGCCGAGGTCCTTCTCGAACGTCATGATCACGATCGACACCGCCCACGCCACCACCACGGGCCCGAGATGCTTCGGATCCGGCAGAGCAGGGCGGAACCGAGGCCACGTGGCCATGCCGAGCAGCTCGCGTCGCTCGACGAGGTACGAGGCGAAGAAGATGGCCAGGACGACCTTGGCGAACTCTCCCGGCTGGAAGTTGATCGGTCCGATGTACGCCCAGATGCGAGCACCGTTGATCTCGCGGCCGACCACCGGCGCGAGCGGCGCCATCAGCAACAGCAGGCCGACCAAGAGGAACGTGTAGCGGTAGCGCTGCAGATCACGCGCTCGACGGACGACGATCAACGTGGCGATGAACGCGCCGATGCCGATGACTGTCCAACCGGCCTGCGCGACGGCCAGTCCCTGCGGATTGCGGCTCGCCTCGTCGAGGCGGGTGATCATCACGTACCCGATGCCGTTCAGGAGGGCGGCGATCGGCAGCAACAGACCGTCCGCCCCGGGCGCCAGCTTGCGCGTGGCGATGTGCGCGGCGACGAACAGGCCGAGGATGATGCCGAGGAACGGTCCGATGTTCGCCGGTATCGACGACGTTCGACCAAGGCTTGCAAGGGTGTACGCCCCGCCCACGATCACCGTGCCGAGCAGGATGAGCCCGAGCTCCGTTCGCCTTCGAAGGACGGCGATCATGCGGTCGAGGTCGCGACGATGGTCGGAGCTGTCGTGGGCGTGGTCGTCGTTGTCGTGGTCGTCGTTGTCGTGGTCGTCGTGCGGTCGCGGATGCTCTGTACGTAGGCCTCTGCACCGGCGAGGCTGCCTTCTTCCTGACCGTTGGTCAGCCGATCGATCTCGGACGCCGGGACTTGAGCCCGCGTCAACCCGGTGTCACGCTCGAGGGTCGGGTCGAACCACAGCGTGCCGCCTGGCTTGCCCTTGAAGATGACCACCGAGTCACCGCTGAACCCGACGTAGTACGTGTGCCGGGCCTGGTAGCCGATGGCCGCGGCACCGCCCGCCAGGATGGCGAGGAACAGCAGCGCGAAAAGGACCACGCGCCAGGTGACACGTCGCGGCCGAGGCTCGCGCTCCCCGTCCTTCTTCTTCTGCCGGCGGCCGACCTTCGACGCCTGCGCGGCCGATGCCTCTGCATGTCCCTCGACAGTCCCACTGCTCGCCGCGGTTGCTGCGGTCATCACGGCGTCGTCGTCGACGACATCCACGACGATCACCGTGATGTTGTCGCGACCGCCACCGTCGAGCGCCTGACGAACGAGGTCGCGGCTGGCCTCCTGGGGGTCGGCCAGACGGCGCAACGTCGACTCGATACGCGGTTCGTCGATCTCGTTGAACAGACCGTCGCTGCACAACACGAAGCGGTCACCGGTGTATGGGATCACGGTGCCCGCGTCGATGCCGACATCGGACCCGATGCCGAGCGCCCGCGTCAGGATGTTCCGCTGCGGATGCGACCGCGCCTCTTCGGGCGAGATCGCTCCTTCCCGTACCCATTGTTCGACGAGGCTGTGGTCTTCGGTCAGCTGCTGGAGCTCGCCGTCGCGGAAGAGATAGATGCGGGAGTCACCGACGTGAACCCATGCGACGAGGTCGTCGTCCTCGACGGGAGCGATGGCGACGAGCGTCGTCCCCATCCCCTGCAGCTCGGGGTCGTCGTTGGCCCGTTCGAACACTGCGTCGTTCGCATCGCGGGCTGCGGCAAGTAGCGCGTCGCTCGACGCGTCGGTAAAGCTCGCTTCGAGCGACTCGAGCGCCACTCGACTCGCGACCGCACCGCCGCGATGACCGCCCATGCCGTCCGCCACCGCGAAGACGTAGTCGTTGGCGAGGCTCGCGTCCTCGTTGCCGGACCGCACCCGACCGACGTCGGTGGCCGCTCCCCAACGGAGCTGGGCCACCATCTATCGAACCTCCAGCACTGTGTTGCCGACCTGCAGCCGATCGCCCTTCTGCATCGCCATCGGACCTGACACCTTGACGCGATTCAGGTAGGTGCCGTTGGTCGAACCGAGGTCTTCGACGAGGAGTTGGCCGTCACGTGTGAAGACGCGGGCATGGAGTTGCGACACGTATGTGTCGTCCACGGTTACCTGGCATCCAGCGGCTCGTCCGACGGTGATCTCGTCACCGAGGGGGTACCGCCGGCCTGCGTTCGCTGCCGGCTCGACGGCCAGGAGCTCGGTCGCGGCGCCTCGCGAGCGACGGCCGCGCCGAGGCGCGGGTGCAGCCGCCGGCGCGCTCACAGGCGCTCGTCGACGGCCTCTTCGCCCGGCCGCTTGGGCGGTTTTGGGTGCAGCCACCTCGGCCCAGACTGCCCGCACGACCCGCAACAGGAACAGATAAACGAGCGCGAGCAGACACAACTTGAGGACGTTGAGGACCTGCTCCGACATCGGCGGCGAGCCTACGCGTGGCCTGTGACGGCACGAACTCAGCTGGCTTCGAAGCGCATTCTCGTGTTGCCGAAGGAAAGCTCGTCACCGTCGGTGAGCGCTTGCTCCTGCACACGGACTCCATTGACCCTCGTGCCGTTCGTGGAGCTGAGGTCGACGACGACATAGCCGGTTCCCCGGGGGCGGATCTCGGCGTGGTTGCGACTGACATTCGGGTCTGCGAGCACGATGTTCGACTCGGGCATCCGTCCCACACTGATGATCCGCTCGCCCAGCACCACTCGTTCACCCGTCGGAAGGACGAGACTGCCGGCACCGCTGCCGCCAGCCCCTTCACGCATACGGGTTTCGATCTGGAAGGCACCAGTGTGCATCCGGTCGTCCTCGACGAGCTCGACCTCGACTGGGCCGAGAAAGGTGTACCCCTCGTCGCGTGCATGCTCACGGGCGGCGTCGCACAGCTCGCGCAACAACGTGTCGTGGATCTCTGCGAAGTGCGCGTTGTCCTCCGCGCTCAGCAGCACGGTCAAGTGGTTCGGGACGACCGTGCGGCCACGAACGTCGACAGATCGGTTGTCGTCCATCTCTCGTACGAGCCGCCGGCCGAGTTCCACGGGCCGGAGACCGCTGCGGAACGCCCGGGAAAACACGCCTTCGACCATGCGCTCGAGACGCCGCTCGAACCCGGACAGACCCACGGGGCGACACTGTATGCGGGGTTGGTATCGTGACCGACTTGTCACTCGGGCGAGTGGCGGAATTGGCAGACGCGCAGGATTCAGGTTCCTGTGTCCGCAAGGACGTGGGGGTTCAAGTCCCCCCTCGCCCACCCACCCCCTCGACTGACGTGCTCGTTCATAAAGTCACGACGCGGTCGACGGAGAGCGGATGCGTTCGTTGCAACCATCTTGCAACTCGAATTGGTTGCAACGTCCCGGTGCGAGGCGAAGCGTGGCGGCCAACAACCATGCGGCGTACAGACGATCGCCGCGCATCGAGTCGAGGAAGACTCGAAGTTGGGTCTGCGTCCAAATCGTGAGCTCGGGCGAGTCAGATCTCGGTGGGTCAGCTTGATCGGCGCGGCTGTTCGTTCAACAGCCAGACCCTTCAGTCGGCATGCACTTCAAGAGCCGTACCGCCAGCACCCTGGGCGCTACGAACAACGTCGTCGCGTCAGCCCATTCTCCATTCAGGCACATCCAGGTCGCCCGAAATTGAAGCATTCGCCGCACAGTTCCGGGCAGTTGACCGCCACTTGGTGGTCGCTGCCTACCATGCCGGTGTGCAGACCGAGCGACGGCCGCTCCTGCGCCGTGCGCTGTTCCTCGCGTGGTTTACCGTCGGGTGGAACGTCATCGAGGGCATCGTCGCGATTGCGGCCTCGCTGGCGGCGGGCAGCAGCGCGCTACTTGGTTTCGGGCTGGACAGCGGCGTGGAGTCGTTGTCGGCGTCGGTCCTCCTGTGGCGGCTGTATGCCGAGGGACGCGACCCCGAGCGGGCGGACGCGGTCGAGCAACGGGCACTGCGGCTCATCGGGGTGACCTTCTTCGTGCTCGCCGCGTTCGTCGCAGTCGAGTCGGTCCGGTCCCTGGTGAGCGGGGAGGAACCGGACTCCTCGATTGTCGGGATCGTCCTGACCGCGGTGTCGGTCGTCGTCATGCAGTGGCTCGCCCGCACCAAGTGGCGGGTTGGCGTCGCGATGGGTAGCAAGGCGGTGGAAGCGGACAGCGCCCAGACCTCGGCATGCGTGTACCTGTCCATCGTCGTGCTCGTCGGGCTGGTGTTGAACGCCGCGCTGGGTTGGTGGTGGGCCGATCCCCTCGCCGCCCTCGGGGTAGTCGCCTTCCTGATCCACGAGGGCCGCGAGGCACTCACCGCCGAGCACGCAGAGGACTGCTGCTGAGGCAAGCCACCGGTCGCGTAGTACCCGTTCGGAGTGCTATCGCGCAGCGGCGGGATTGCCCGATCACCCGACACGCCGCTCCATCGTCAACCATCCGCGCGATCGCTCAAGCGCGCTTTACCGGACGGGTCGCGCACCGGGCCACCCATCCGGGAGCGGTACGTCTCGCGCTGTCCGACACCGCTCAAGCTGTTCGTTTCGCGAGGCGCCTAATCCACACGCCACACGCAACCCCAACGAGAGCATTGGCAGCACCGAGGAAGAACGCGCCAATGACCGCCGCGCCGTCGATGAAGACGCCGATGACGAGAGCCCATGCCGCGGCGACGACCAACACGGCCCACCATCGAAGCCACATGCCCAGAGCAAGCCCCGCCACGATTGCGGTCGGAATCACCTATCCATGATGGCTGGGCCGCGTCGCAGGCCTTTAGTCAGCGCCGTGGAACGACCACGACGAGGATGGGATGGACGCTGATGACGGCCCCGGCGGTACCGTAAAACCTCGGCCTCACGCAACGCTCGGCCATCGACGCCTGGGCGATCTGTCATCGAGAGGATGACAGGACGCCCAAGCGACCCGACGCACACCGGCGGGAATGCCGGATCTCGTGACTCTCCGCTGCATGGTCAGCCATTCGGAATCGCTCGAGGCGCGGTGCCGGATGGGTTGGGCACCGGGCCACCCGTCTGGGTGCGGCACAGACCGAGTGCTCGGGCTCCCCCCGGTAGGTTCACGCCGCGTGGACGGGTGCACGGTTGGGACCGGAGAACGGGGGTGAGGGCGGTCGTCTATGACCGTTATGGACCGCCAGAGGTGCTGCGGGTCGACGATGTCCCGATGCCGTCTCCTGCGGCCGGCCAGTTGCTCGTCCGGGTGGCAGCGACGTCGGTCAACCTCAGCGACTGGGAGTGTCTGCGAGGCTCGCCCCTGTATGCCCGGCTGGGCGGGTTGCGCTCACCGGCACGGCGCACGCTGGGCTCGGATATCGCCGGGTGGGTCGAGGGCGTCGGCGAGGGCGTGAGTCGATTCGGGCCCGGTGACCAGGTGTACGGCGACAACCTCGCGCTCAAGGGCGGCTTCGCCGAGTATGCCGTCGCGGCCGAGTCGGCGCTCGCCCACAAGCCAGCAGAGCTCACGTTCGCGGAGGCGTCGACGATCCCTCAGGGGGGAGCGATCGCGCTGCAAGGAACCGACGGCGCCGCGGCCGGTCGGCGAGTGCTCATCAACGGCGCCGGTGGCGGCTCGGGCTCGTTCGCGATCCAGCTCGCCAAGCGACTCGGAGCGCAGGTCACGGCGGTGGACAACCCCGCCAAGCTCGACTTCATGAGGTCGCTCGGCGCCGACGACGTGATCGACTACCGCAGCAAGGACTTCACCCGCCCCGTCCAGCCCTACGACCTGATCCTGGATCTCGTCGCGCACCGCTCGATGTTCGCCCGCCGCCGAGCGCTCGCCCCCGGCGGCCGCTACCGGTGCGTCGGCGGGTCCGTAGGAGCGATGCTCGGTGCGATGACGATCGGCTGGATCGCCAGCCGGCTCACCGGCCGCCGGATGGGCGTGCTCGCCGTGAAGGAGGGGCCCGCCCACTTCGAGCCCCTCGCCGACATGTGCGTCACAGGGCACGTCAACATCCACATCGACCGCACCTTCGGACTCGACGACGTGCCCGAGGCCCTCGCCTATGTCGGTGAAGGACACGCCCTCGGCAAAGTCGTGGTCACCATCAGCTGAACGAGCGGCGGGATTGCCGGGTACAGGGCGGTTGTGCGATCGCGACTGGTCTCGTGCGCGTTACCGGAGCCGGTCGTAACGTCTGGGTGGCATGGATGAAGAGCGCACACGTTTCGCGGTACCGCCCGCAACGGGCGAATACCTGGAAATCGACTTGGCGTTGCTGGATCCGGCGGACCCGGACGAGCGTCACATCCTCATCGAGGCAGAGCACCCCGAACTACACGCCGCACTCGAGTCCGGTCGTCACGAAATCCACCTCCGCGGCGAGACGATCAACCCTGCGCTGCACATCGCGATGCACGAGGTCGTCGCCAACCAGCTATGGGACGACAACCCCCCAGAAGTCTGGCGGACCGCGAAGCGGCTCCTCGCGGCCGGGTACGAGCGCCATGAGATCCTGCACATGCTGGCGTCAGTCGTTGCCAACGACGTCTTCGACACCCTGAAGACCGATACACCTCCGGATCGACAGAAAACCCAGGCAGCGCTCGACGCGCTCCCGGACTCGTGGGAACAGCAGCGCGATGCGATCCCGGTCGAGCGGCACCTCAACCGCGCCGAGCGGCGCGCGGCGGCGAGGAAGCACCGACACGGATGACGCCGCACCATGGCCGCGGCTTGGCCACGATTGGCTGCGAGCTGGTGCGACAACACGCCTCATCGGGGGTGACGCGAACCCGCCGTGTGCCCGGCAACTCAGCGCACTTGCTCACGTCCCCGATCGGCACTCGGGGACACGCTCAGGTCGCGAATACCGATGGTGCGAACGAGAGCCACTCGAGGTGGGTCTGAAGCGAATTGGCCAGCCGAAGCAGCTCGCCGTCGCCGCCGCGCCAGCCGACGATCTGCACTCCGACCGGTGCTCGGCTGGCGTCGTCGAGCACGGGGATGACGATGCTCGGCTGGCCCGTCAGACTGAACGGCGCCGCCAGCGTCCCGCACTCCGGATAACCGGGCTGGTCACCGAGCGGCCAGCCGGCCATGAACGTCGCCGGTGTGACGAGGAGGTCGTGGTCGTCCCACCAGCCGAGGAGCGGACGAATCGCAGAGTCGATGACGGACCGAGCGCGTTCACGTTCGGCGGGAGTTCGCGCCTCGTCGCGTTCGGCCGCTTCGATCACGTCGCTCGGAACATCACCGTCTTCCAGCGGCCGGCCGAGTTGTTCCTCGATCCACCGCAGTACCGGTGGGCGGGTGGCGTCGGCGGTGACCGCGAACGCTTGGCCAACGCGTTGCCACAGCGTGTCGAGTGCGGCCGGCCATCCAGCCTCGACGTCGTAGCCGAGTTCCTCGAGAAGCGTTCCGACGGTGTGGACAGCTCGGGTGCACGCGGGATCGACCGAGAGCCCGAGTTCGGGGTCGTGATCCAACACCCGAACACGCTGATCGGATCTCGGAGGCTCGGGATTATGCGGTCCGGCGAGAATCCCGAACAGAAGGGTCAGGTCGCGAGCGTCGCGGGCGAGGACGAAGTCACGCCAGACACCGTTGGGCGGTCGGCCGCAGGGCGGGACGGCTTCGACGATCCCTGCAGTCGGAACGAGGGTGACCAAGCCGCACAGAGCGGCGGGGAAGCGGAGCGAACCGGTGGCATCCGAGCCGTGCGCGATCGGCACGACGCCGCACGCCACGGCAGCCGCAGCGCCTCCGCTCGATCCGCCAACGGATCGCGAGAGATTCCACGGGTTGCGCGTGGGTGGGAAACCTGGGGGCTCCGTGGTGACACCATTCGCGAGCAGTGGGCACGCTGACTTCCCGATGATCGAGAAGCCCGCGTGCTCGAACCGCGCTGCGAGTGCCGTGGTGTGCGCCGACCGGTGTCCTGCCTCGCGCAACGCAGCGAGACCAACCCAATGCGGTGTTCCGGCGATCTCCTGTCCCGCATCCTTGAGCAACATGGGAACGCCGCCCGGCGCACGCTCGTACAGCGCAGCGACCAGGAAGCCGACCGCTGGGTTGAGTGCCTCGCATCGACGTATCCCGGCGTCGCGCAGCTCGTCCGGATCGGCCTCGTCCGCGGCCAACAACTCCAGCTGATCGGATGCGCTCAGCCAGGCCATCGGACGTCATCGTGCCCCAACAGCCGCCCGTAGCGCACGCCGTAGAGGCAGCGCCTATGTGCCGATCCCGTGGTGGTGCTCTGTGCGGGGCGGTGATGTCGCCCGGCTGGCTTCCGCGTCATCCAGCGTGCGGCTGACGGAGCATCGCCCAGACGTCGGGACCGCCGCCGCCGATCCGACGATGGTCTGCTACCTCGAAGCCGAGCTTCGAATAGAACGCGACGTTCGACGCAGACGACGTCTCGAGGAAGGCGCAGACACCTTCGTCGTCGGCCAACGTGAGCGTGGGCGTCAACGTCGCCCGAGCCAGCCCCCTGCCCTGCATTGCGGGCGTCGTTCCGATCGTGCCGAGGTAGTAGTGACGACGGTCCGGCCGCCAGTCGCGCACGTCGTGCTGCGCTGCGAGCGACGCATCGTGGCGGGAACCCTCGAGCGTGACCATGAGCGGATGTAGCTGCTCATCGACGGTGGTGGGCACGACCACGGCACTGTCCATCCACACGGCAACGGAGTGCACGACGCCGTCAACGGTGCTCACCCACACCTGCCCGAACGGCAACCCGTAGTGCTGCAACGCCAGCCGCTGCAACGCGGTGATTCGAAGCAGATGATTCTCGGGATCCACCGTCCATCGGGTCCAGGGATAGTCGGCGAACGCCTCCCCGAGCACCTCCGATGCGCGATCCAGGTCGACGCGTGTCCCTCGCCTGGTCTCCATCTGCACTGGGCGATAGTTGCCCAGTGACCGAGCGGTCTGCATGTCCGCCCCGGATGAGTGACCATCTCACAACCCTCGACAAGACCCGCGTGCAACTCGTCGGTTCGCCGATCGAACAGATCGCCCAATACACGGGTGATCCATCTTGCATCCCGAGGGTGCATGAAGATCACCCACGTATCATGCATTACCGCTGCTGTGCGACGGCCCTCCAGAACGGGCATTGTGTCGCGATGGAGCCGGTCGTTGGGCCGATTCGATCGGCGGAGGCGATGACGTGGGCGGATCGTCAGTCCGGTCCGCCGGAAAGCCGGATCGTTCCTGAACGAACGCTGCTCCGTACGGCGCTGCCAGCTGTACAGCGCCTTCCCAGGAAGGTACGCGGTTACGGCAAGGCTGTGGCACTGCGGCTGCTTTCGCCCCCGGTTGTCCGCCTGACGACTTCTTTCGCCACGATTGTTTCGTCAAGGAATGACCATGGCTTCATTCGACCCGTGTTCGATGAACCGTTCGAGACTGCGCTTCTGTGGCGCTTGATCGAGCCCGGGAGCACCTTCATCGATGTGGGCGCCAACCGTGGTTGGTACACGTTGCTCGCCGCGCGCAGGGTGGGGGAAGAAGGCCGAGTCCTCGCGTTCGAACCCAACGACGAAGCGCGTCGCGTCCTCGATCGGAATCTTCGTGCGAACCCTGATATCGGCCAGCTGGTCGAAGTACTTCCATTCGCGGTCGCCGAAGAAGACGGTTCCGCGCGCTTCGTCAAGGATCGCGAATCTGCCCTCTCCCACTTGGAGCGCATTGGTGATGAGTCGGGGTCGACGAACAGCGTGCCTGTGCGGTCTCTGTGCTCGGTGTTGTCAGAGATCGGCGAGACGCGGGTCGGGGTGATCAAGATCGACGTGGAGGGGGCGGAGGCACGGGTACTCGCGGGCCTCGTGCCCTGCCTCGGTGTCGTCGACGTTCAGGCGTTGCTTGTGGAGGTGGAAGCGGATCACCTTGCGAGGTTCGGGTCGAGCATTGATGCTGTGATCCAGAGTCTCGAGCCAACGCACACGAGTTACTGGGTGTGTTGGCGGCATGGTCAACTCGAGGAAGCGTCTGGCCAGCGTTGTGCCGATGCCGGAAGAAATATCCTCGCCCTTCCGCGGGACACCGCCGACGCGACACGAAGCAGGCTCTTCGACTAGCGGCACCCAGTCGGCGCGGATCAGAAGCGGTGTCCAGGTTGGCCGCGACAACTTGTAGCACAGCGTCGCAGGATCATTGAGAGGAGGCGCACACGCCGCGCCAGATCTGCCAGATCTGTGCGACAGCTTGTTGCAATCCGCGGCTACTCGATCTCGTGATCACGCGGTCGGTTCGACCACTCGTCCGGTGCGCCGGCGCAACCCGTCGACGATTCCCCGGAGCCGAAGTGCGTAGCGCCGCGCTCGCCGGTCACGCCGGACGATCGCCAGCAAGTACCTCAGTTCCCGCATCGCGTACCAGCACAGGGCGCGCCGGTTGCGCCGGTCGAGCACGGTGATTAGCGCGTTACGCGCCTGGTAATAGCCGCGCCACGGCGGGTACACGTGCGTCGGCGGTCCGTCGTCGCGGGCGTCGACGAGTGGCGTCTCCAGCAGGACGATGCGCCATCCGTCGTCGCGGGCACGCAGGCACCACTCGTACTCCTCCCACATCATGAAGAAGTCGGCGCGCGGCACTCCGACTCTACGGAACGCGTCCGCGGGGACGAGCAGTCCGTTGAACGTGGACACGTCGACCTCGTACTCCGTCTGCTCGGGCGGGGCCGCAAGCGGTGGACGCAAGCCGTGGTCCCAGCGGAACCCCACCCGGCGCACGCCTTCACCGACCGTCGTGGCACAACCGGCGATCACCTTGTCGGCCACAGGTCCACCGCTGGCGAGAAGCGCGGCGAGTGCGCCGGGCTCGGCGCGGTCGTTGTCGTTGAACAGCCACAACCGGTCGGCCCCGCACGCGAGGGCGTGTTCGATCCCGGTCGCGAAGCCGCCGGCGGCGCCGAGATTCTCCGACAGGGCGAGCAGCGTCACGTCGGGGAACTCGGCGCGAAGCATCCCGATCGTGCCATCGCGACTCGCGTTGTCCACCACGACAATCTGTTCGACCGGAGGGATTTGCGCGCTCAGCGACGCGAGGCGGTCGGCCAAGACCGCGCGGCGGTTGAACGAGACGACGATGGCGGCAACGCCATGCGCGGCCCCGCCGGGTAACTCGGTCACCGCTCCTCCTCGTTGTCGGGCAGGTGACGGTATCAGCGCTCTAGTATCGAGGAAGGAGCGCGATCGTTCTTCGGTTCGGATCTGATCCCTCGCGGGTGATCGTTTGCGACCCCCTGTTGGCTCTCGATCATCTTCCGCTGCCGACGCGCGACGAATTCACGCAAGAACCATTTGTTAGGCCCCGGCTGCCTACACGTCAGGGCTCATCGACCGGCACGTTCGATGAGTCCTGCTCGGTCGACCCGATCTCGAGCGTGCCGACCTCGAGTGCCCGCCGGAAATACGGACTGCGTTCGGCGACCTCGGCCAGGCTTCCGACCGACTCCAGCCGGCCGTTGTCGAGCACGATTATGCGATCGCAGATGCTCAGCGTCGAAAGACGGTGCGCGATGATCACGACGAGAGCTTTCCCTCGAAGAGCCTCGATCGTCGCTTGAATGACGGCCTCGGAGTGCACATCGAGAGCGCTGGTCGGCTCGTCGAGGACCACCACGTCGGCATTCCGAGCAAGTGCCCGGGCGATCCCGATCCGCTGGATCTGTCCGCCGGACAGGTCGCGGAAGGATGGGCCGACAGAGGTTTCGTAGCCTTGTGGCAGCGAGATGATCACGTCGTGCACACCGGCCGCTTGGGCGGCGGCTTGGACGTCGTCACGTCCGATGCTCGCATCGAAGAAGGCGATGTTCTCCGCAACTGACCCATGCAACAGACGGGAGTCCTGGGGCACGAGCGACACGTTCCGGTACCACGAGGAGAGCGTGTATTCCTCGGCCGGCGTGCCGTTGACGAGGATCGAGCCGCGGGTTGGCACGCGAAGCCTGAGCAACAACTGGGACAGCGTGGACTTACCGCTTCCTGAGCGACCGACGACACCAACGATTTCGCCGCATCGTAGGCGAACGCTGACGGAGTCCACGGCTGGATGATCTCCGTCGTAGGAGTAGGTGAGGTCGTCGAGGTCAACCGTATGGATGGCTTCGAGTGCGATCGTTCCGTCAGGAGTGGGGTGCATCTCGTAGTGCGCGTCGAGTTCCTCGAGCGAGTCGACGTATGGCCCGTACTCGTGCACCGTTTGGTAGGCGGTCTGCAGTTGCTGACCGAAGCTGACGCTGCGAAGCAACAGCAGCGCGATAGCACCGAGCGCGCCAATTTCGACAGAACCAACCGCACGCGGCGCGCCTACCAGGATGGCGACGATCAGGAGAAGCCCTGCGTATTGATACGCGGGCGATGCCGCCGTCGACAAGAACATGGTGCGCTGCTTGAGTCGAGCGATACGTGCTCCCACGGTGTCGAGGCGATCCGCCGCCGTCGATGCGGCGCTGTAGACCCGGATCTCCCGGGCCAAGCGCGATGTCTCGGAGAGATGCTCGTTGAACGCGACCTGCACACCAGCCAACGAGGTGTTGTATCTGCGGATCCGGGCTGCGACCGGGCGGAGCAGGCTGAACAGGATGAAGCCCATCACAAAGATGGCGAACGCGGTCCGGTAGTCGAGGACGACGGCCGCGGTCACGAACACTGCGAGGTTCAGTCCTGCACGGATGCCATACGTAGTTGCACCAAGAACGCGCCGGCCGGCGTCCGCGTAAGTGCTCAGCGTCTCCAACTTTCCTTGGCGTTCCGCGGTTTGCGTTGCATAGTCCGCCGCGAGGTAGCCCTGGACGAGGCGTCGCCGTTGGCGGAGTTCCCACGCGGCGGCGGACGCGGGCGCCGCGCCACGCCACGAAGACGCTTGCGAGCGCTGCGAACATCACCGATACAGCGACGAGCCCAGCGAGCTCGTTTGCGCCAACGTCCAACGTAAACGGGCCCAGCTCGCCCCGGTAGGAGCTGTCTTCGGCCGCGATCAGCTTGGCCAAGGGTACGAGGAGTACGAGGCTGGCGGCCTCGAACTGCGCGCCGAGAAGTGAAACGAGCGCCACTTTGGCGATAGCGCCCCACTCAGCGCGGAAGTGGTGACGCGTCGACATACGGCGTGTCACAAGACGCGTACACGATCGCGGCAAGACTTCGTCGCAATGGGCCACAGATTGAGTGGCACCTCGATGTCATTCCTCCGAAGCCCGTGTGGCGTGAACCGCCAGTAGTCCAACGGTAGCGGGTGGACACGGATGGCATCTGACATGCTCGACGAGACTGGTGCCTGAGCCGACGAATCGTCAAGACCTGTGGATCGGTATTCTTCCATTGATTGCGCGGCGTCCTGGTCCTGACCGTCGGATCGCTCGATGGGCTCTCGCTTCTCGAAGATCGCGCCGGGGCGGACGAGGATGACGGGTGCGGTCCGTCGATCACTCGCCCCGCTGACGGGCCGACACGATCGAGCTGCAGACGCGGGCTCGTTCACCCCGTGTCGGCGTTCTCTCAATAGTCCCAGTTGCCGAGAACGGCATGGTCTTGGCGATCTCGGCACGGTGAAGAGGGTTTGGTAGTCTCGCCTGCCTTGGGGGACCGGAGTGAAACCATTGGCGTGCGGATCGTCGATCATGGCCCCGGCACGCTACGCGAGAGGCATGCGCTGCATCTCTACGAGGTGCGGGTCGACCCGGATGAGCGTGATCGCGTCGTGCGCGAGATGCGTACGGCCGGACGGCGGCCCGCTGTTCACTACATCGGCGTGAACCTCTACCCGCGCTCTGCCAACTCGGCGGATGCCGGGCTGTGTCGTAGCGACCAAGCGACACGCGAGCTAGTCTCGCTGCCGCTCCGGCCACAGCGGTCGGCCAACCCCCAGTCCGACTGCTGTGCCAACCGGACTGGTGGACTATCTCGGTGACCCGCCCGTGACGACCGACGCGCCTCTCTATCGCAACCCGCGCGACATGCAGATGTCGCTTGTGCTTGCCACGCCGATCGTCCGCGCCATCTCCCCGTCGTGGTCCACCTACGAGGCCGGCACGCACGCGCTCCGCGCTGCGCTCGCCGGAAAACTGTCACGTCGGGACACATCGACAGGCCGGCTCGGACAGGGCTAGGCCGATCCGCGTGCGCGTGCTGTACGTGATCGAAGCCCTCGGCGAGGGGGGCACTGAGATGTCCCTCGCTGAACTGCTGCCCGGGCTCCGTGCCCGCGGTGTCGTTTCGACCGTTGTGACCCTGAAGTCTCGCGGCGAAGAGGGCGTCGAGCGGCAGCTGCGCAGCGATGGTTTCGACATACGAGTCCTCGCGCAGGCCGGTCTCATCGGTCGAGTCCGCCAACTCCGCGCCATCATCCAAACGGTTCGTCCCGCATTGATTCACACGATGCTGTACCGCGCCGACCAAGTCGGACGACTTGCCGCCGTGGGCACAGGCGTGCCCGTGGTGACCAGTCTCGTCAACGTGAGCTACGACCGTGCACGGCTCGACGACCCGGCATTGAGCCCAGCGCGTGTTCGCCTGGCGCAAGTGGCTGACGCGATTACTGCGCATCTCGGCACAGACGCGTTCCATGCTGTTTCCGACCATGTCAAGGATCATGCCGTGCGCACATTGCGCGTGCGTCCGGAGCGCGTCACGGTAATCCCCCGCGGACGGAGCCGCGAGCGGCTTGGCTGGCCGTCAGCCGAGCGCCGTGAGGCGGCACGAGCGGCTCTTGGCGTTGCCGACGGCGCGCCAGTTGTCGTCAACGTCGGTCGCCAGGAGTATCAGAAGGGTCAAACCCATCTGCTCAATGCTCTACCTCATGTGCTCGCTACGCACCCCAATTGCTACACCTTGATCGCTGGTCGTGAAGGTGCGATGACGCCCGGCCTTCGAGGACAGGTTGAGCGCCTCGGGCTCGGTGAGAGCGTACGGTTTCTTGGTCACCTGCCCTCGATCGCGGAAGTGTTGGCCGCTGGCGACGTCTTCGTTTTCCCTTCGCTCTTCGAAGGCATGCCGGGCGCAGTGATCGAGGCGATGGCGCTCGGACTTCCGATCGTTGCGAATGACATCGGACCCGTTCGTGAGATCGTCGAGCCGCTTGGCAATGCGGACCTGGTCGATGCCAGCAATCCGGCTGCGCTTGCCGAAGCGATCAGCGATGTTCTCCTCGATGATCAACGGCGCATCGCGATGGCGCACTGTAGCCTCGCGCTCTTCGCCGACAGATTCAGTGTCGATCAATCCGTGGAGTCGACGCTTGATCTCTACGCTGGTACCCGTCATAAGGCCTGTCTCAAGTGACCGCTGCCTCGTCGCTTGTGCACCGTGCACCAAGCACGAACCGCCGACCCAAACACGGACATAGCTCGAGCTCGGTGTTTGCATCGTGGCGTAGCGGAGGCTCACAGGCGGTGCTCAGCCAACCTACGGGTTGAGGGTGCAGCTTGAGAATCTACTGGTATTGGCCTCATCCGCACCGGACCGCAAGTCAGCTGGCGCTCGCCACGATGAGACCAGATGACACGCTCACGGTCGAGGCGCTGCCGTCACTCGCTGGTGAGACGTTTCGTACCGTTTCAGAGTACGAAATCGTCCGAGATCTGCCTGATCCGACGATGGTCCCACGGTGGCCCCCTGCCCGAGTTGGCAGGCGAGCCTCGATCGCAGCCGGTCGAGCGTGTGCCCGTCGTAGGTTGTTGCGCCGCGGCTTCGACATCGCCCAAATAGAACTCCTTACCTATCAATCGGATTGGCTGGACTTGCCGGGGATCAGGCGCCGGTTGCCGGTTGTTGCGACTGTCCACGATGTGCGACCGCACGTATCGAAGTTGCCAACTCGTGTGGAAACAGCGCTTCTCCGGCGACTGTACGGAGCGGGCGCGACAGACCGACTTGTGGTCTTCCATGAGGTCCTGCGAGATGAGCTGATTAGTGAGTTCGGGGTCGACGCCGCCCGAGTGACGGTGATTCCTATTCCGATCGATGGGCGCGACGCACGACTTCGAGAATGCCGAACGCTCGAACGACCCTTCGTACTCCTCTTTGGCCGCCTGCGGGCGAACAAGGGAGTCCGGATTCTGCTTCGAGCGGCGCGAGCACTGGGCCGCGACCCCGGGTTTGACATCCGCATCGCCGGCGGCGGCGACCCGGCGCTGGAGGCCGAGGTGCGCACCGCGGCCGCCGCGTATCCATGGATTCATGGCGAGATCGGCTGGGTGTCGCCGGATCGCATGGCCCAGTTGCATTCAACCGCGTCGATGATCGTTCTGCCGTACACGACATTCCATTCGCAAAGCGCCGTACTCGCAGAGGCCTACAGATACCGAGTGCCGCTCGTGGTCACAGATGTCGGGGCGATAGGTCCGACAGTCCGAGATGACGAAACCGGCTGGGTAGTGCCACCGAACGACGCGGATACGCTCGCCGACGTGATTACTAGCGCGATGCGCTCGTTGCTGGCGGGCCAGGACAGAGCTGCAGCGTTGGACGCGGCTGCAACTCGCCATGACTACAAGTCTGTCGGGCCGATCTTGCGAGCGGTTTACGACGACGTTCGGTCAACCCGATAGATACGACCGCTCCGTCTAACAGAAAGAGTCAGTGAGGCCACTAGCTCGTCTAGTCGCTCTTCTGGTATGGCGAAGACATCAGGCCCGGCACGCTCGGCCTCGTCATCGTCCATGACGGTGAGGTTCCGACCTGTTGCACCTACTCGGACGAGTGCGTAGCCGGCACGCCGGATCAGCCGAGCGGCGGGAGCTCTTCCCTCGCCGAGTGCCATCATCGACGTGTGGTTCCATTCGAGCTGTATGAGGCCAATCCGATGCTCGCCGAGCGCACGGGTCGCGCCTTCGAGAACCAGGCGTTCATTACCCTCGACATCCACCTTCACGCCTAAGGCCGTCCGCTGCCCAAGGACCTCATCAAGTGTTGTAGCGCGAACTTCTCCATTATCAGACCATCGTGCAGACTGCCGGTTGGAGTCCTCACCTTCGAGCATCGCTGTTCCGTTGCGGTTGAGAAGCGCGACTTCCTCAACGTGCACTCCGTGGGCGATTCCATTGAGTTCCAGGTTGCGGCGTAGAGCGGCCGCTGTGGCGTTGACAGGTTCAACCGCGATCACCTCGGAGCCACACTCCGCTGCCAGAAGCGTGTACAGCCCCACGTTCGCGCCGATGTCGACAAACAGAGCACCTGGCTTCAGCCATGCCTGCCACACTGCCATCTCGGGCCAGTCCGGGAGTCGAGCGAGCGGAGGGCGAGACGAACTGTCGCCGACCTTCCTCGCATAGATCCGAGATCGTTCGCCGAAGGGGATCACGGCTTCCCGTCCGAGGGCGGAGGCCATCTCAAAGCGCACCATGTGGACCGCGTGTCGGAGACGTTCACCATCGTTGGAAGGATTGCCCAGGATTCGCCGCGCGCGATGGCGAACCGCGTGGCCCAACCGGCGCGCCATCGAGGACTGGGTAATACCTGGAAAATATCTGGCATCACCCTGCCGTGACAAGCCGGTGACACGACGGGGTCAGCTCCTCGTGAACGGGGACGAGATCTCCCCCGTCACGACCGGGTGGCTCCAGCTCCAGTTTGTCGAGCGCCTCGGCGACCGACACTTGTTCGCGGATCAGCTGACGGTCGCTCGCGCGCTATCCGAGGTCAGGCGTGTTCCCCTCGTACGTGATAGCCGCATTCTCCACCGTGTGCGTGTCGAACCGTGCGACGCGGATCGGAGGCGTACGGCCCGACTGCAACGGTTGAACATTGTTCGTCACGGTCACGAACCCGTCCGTGTAGTGGAAATCCATGACCGCACCGGAAGGACCGCCTTGGGACGCGGTCGACGTGCACGAATCAATCGTGAAGTCCGCCCGCCGCGGAGTTATACCACCGACCGTGTAGGTCGGGTCGCATGTCACTGCCACCAGCAACGGCGAGCCGTCCGTACAGCGGGTCATCGTCACGTCGGACACGACTCCGCATCGCGGTGCCGCCGCAAGCCAGTGCAGACGGTGCGAGCCCCATTCGCAATCCTCGAACAGAATGCGGGTAGCGAGACCATTGTTGCTGTTCGGTTCGAGATCGACACCGGCGCGCCAACTACGCTCGAAGTGACAGCTACTGAATGTGATGTCGTCGCCGGTTGTGACTGACACCGAGTGGCGATGTGCGATACCAGACGTGAAATACGCGACGTTGTGGTGAGCGGACGGGAGACCTGAAATGCTGTTGGCAAAGTTGAACGCGTCGCCCCACACGTTGTTCGCCGTGCAGTTGTTGGACAGCGAGTGCACCGACGACGTGTGGGTGAACGTGTGCTGCGCCTCCAACGCCGAGTTGTAGCCGACGGCCGGGTCCGCTTGACCCTCGACGTGGAGATCGTCGTAGCTGAACCAGGCGCACTCGTTGAACCGCCAGTGTGCTCGCTTGCGAATCACGGTCGCCGTGCCCGGTAGCTCATTGCGTCGAACGAACGTTGACCCGTTACCGGAGAACGCAATGTACGACTTGGAGTGAGGCTCGATCGTGTCGTCGACCCAGTAGATCCCGTTGTTCGCGAACGCGGCGGTGTTGTATGCACCGGCTGTGCCGTTCGGTATCGACGCAATCCAGTCGTTGATGTCCCGGGAGACTTCGCGAGAACCATCAGACCGAATCGAATTGGGAATCTTGTAGACAGTTTGGTTCGGCCTCGACGCAGAGGCCATCGTCGCGGAGAAGAAGTCATCGGAGCCGCCCCTCGGCGAAGCGGCGAACTCCGCGGGGTCGCACGCCGCAAGAAGCGCGGCGGCCGCACCTGACTGAATGAACGCTCGCCGACTCATCCCTGACCACGGGCGAGAAGAGCCCATGACGCTCGAACCTCCCTTGTGCTGACTGTGACCCCCACCGCTGGTCCCTAGGTCGCGGGGGCCACCGTCGGTGCTCCCCCGCTGCCTCGTCTCCTCGCGAGGTCGTCTTGGCTGAAACGTCCGGCTCTCGCGGGCTCGGCGCGCTCGGTGTCGTCGGGTCTCGTTCCGGTTTGGTCCACCCGAGGGTACGGGCCAAGGCCTTCGCCCCGAACCACCCCGACAGGGTGAAATCGGCGATTTGGGGGCGCGAACAGCGGCCGGCCTCACCTAGGTCGCTCCAGGTCGACCTCGGCTTCGCTGGTGATCACGGATTGGTCACGAACGTTGCGCCAGAGGCCATCATCCGACGTCACCGATCGACATGCCGACTGACGAAAGTCCTGCTCAGCGTGAGTCCGGGCCATCAGCGGGTGCGGGCCGACGCGCTTTCGGCGGAGTTCCCCCTCGCCCACACGCGAATCGTCACGCGCATGGTGCACACCTACCCTTGTTTGCGGTACGGCCAGACCTATCGCCGATCATCGCGGGGACGATCGACGCTTCGGGGACGGAAGAGGCTGCATACAGTCGAGTCGTGAGCAGCGAGCCGTCGCCGGAGGGAGAGCAACAGCGCACGGTGCGTCCACCTCCTCCCCTGCTCGCCGAGCTTGCCGTCATCGACGGGTGGATCCTCAGCACCTACAGCGGCTGCGACATCGCGTGCACCTACTGCATCACGACCGCACAGGGACGGTCGGTGCCGCTCTATCTGGCCGGCGAGATCGCCGAACGGTTGCGCTCCGAGTTGGACGACTTCGCCGATCCACCCAAGCGTGCGTCGGCGCCTACACCGATGCCTACCCCAGTGTCGAACCCCACTACCGCGTCACCCGAGCCGCCCTTGAGGTGCTGGTCGACCGCGTCACCGAGGGCAGGGGCCGAGGCCGTTGCCCAGCATCGGCGCGCCCGAGGCGTCCGCCTCGACCTGTTGCGTCGACACCCGATCAGCGATTTGATACAAGACCGCTCGGCGCCTTCCAGTGATCGCCATCGAGTGTGCGTGAGCCGCCCTGTGAGGTCGGCTGGCGCACAGTCGACATGAGGTGTTCGTGGAGGCTGCGCTCGTGACCCAGACGATGACAGCAAGCAGCGGACTGCACTCCGGCAACCCGGCGCTGAGCGAAAAGTTCGTCGACAGCTATCTCGTCGTGGGCGACACGAAGCGGATGTCGGTGGCGGGCGTCAGCGTGAAGACGTTGATCTTGCTGGCCGTTTTGGTTGCCGGTGGTGCCTGGGGGTGGGCCGCGGCGACCAAGCCCGTCGGCGTCGACCTCGGCGGCGGCTACGCCAACACGACTGTCACGATCCCGGGCGGTTTCTGGCTTGCCAGCTTCGGCGCGTTCCTCCTCGGCATCTTCATCGTGGTGAACCCGCGACGCGCAGCACTACTGGGTGTGATCTACGCGGTGTGCGAGGGGTTCTGCCTGGGAGCCATCTCGGCGGCGTTCGACGCGCAGACCGACGGAATCGTGGGCGCCGCGATCTTGTCGACCGTATGCGTGTTCGTCGCGGCGTTGTTTCTCTACGCCACCCATATCGTCAAGCCCACGCAGAAGATGGCCTTCGTCGTGGTCGCGGGCATCGGCGGCCTTGCGTTGCTCTACACGTTCGTGTTCATCCTGTCGATCTTCAGCTGGAGCTGGCTGTACAGCGACAGCTTCCGCACCGTCGGCATCGTGGTAACTGTGATCGCGATCGTGTTGGCTGCCCTCAGCCTCATGCTCGACTTCGCGACTATCGACGCTGGCGTGCGGGTCGGAGCACCCAAGGAACTCGAGTGGTACAGCGCGTTCGGGTTGATGGTCACTCTCGTCTGGCTGTACATCTCGATCCTCAAAATGCTCGCACTGCTCGCCCGAAACCGCTGAGCTCGCATCACCGGTACGCGGAGCTGTACCCAACGGAGTGTTCCGCAACCGCCAGCTAGGTTCGCGCACCAGTGTCGACGGCGACATATGACGTGGTGTTGCACGGCGGGCGGGTGGTGGACCCCGAGTCGAGGTTGGACGCTCGGCGCGACGTTGGCATCACCAGCGGTCGGATCAGCGCGGTGTCGGACGAATCGCTCGATGGCGACACAGTGACCGATGTTGACGGGCTTGTCGTCGCGCCAGGGTTCATCGACTTGCACAGCCATGCCCAGACGTTGTCAGGCCGACGGTTGCAGGTGTGTGACGGCGTTACCACTGCGCTGGACCTCGAAGCGGGTCGGGCGCCGATCGACCTCGCGTACGCCCGCGACGCAGCCCACGGTTCCCCAGTGCACTACGGATTCTCGGCATCGTGGGCAGCAGCCCGCATGCACGCCGTCGCCGACGTCGACCTGCGCGCCGGCATGACCACCATGTTCGCCAATCTCGGCAATCCTGCCTGGCAGCGAGAAGCGTCGGTGACGGAAGTGGCGGCAGTGATCGATCAAATCGCGGCTGACCTCGCTGACGGGGCGCTCGGGATCGGACTGCTGATGGGCTATGCACCGGGCGTCCATCCCGACGAGTACCTGGCCGTAGCACGTCTCGCCGCTGAGGCGGGGACGCCGACGTTCACACACTGCCGGGATCTCGTCGAGTTCACGCCGGACACGCGCATCGACGGTGCCGACGAGCTCGTGCGCGCCGCAGGGCAGACCGGCGCTCACATGCACAACTGCCACATCAACAGCACGTCGAGTCGACACATCGACCGCGTCCTCACGCTCGTCGAACGGTGCCAACACGAGGGCGGGCGGGTGACGATCGAGGCATACCCGTACGGCTCCGGCGCCACCGCTATCGGCGCCGCGTTCTCGCGCCGGAGCGGCTCGCCGAACGCGGACTCACGCCAGCCTCGATGACCTATTTGCCGACTGGCGAGCGGGTCTCGGACGCGGCCCGTTTGCGCCAACTGCGCGAACTCGATCCCGCCGGAGGCGTCATCATCGAGTTCCTCGACGAGAACGATCCCAATGACTTCGCGCTGTTACGTCGGTCGCTCCAGTTCCCCGACGCGGTGGTAGCCAGCGACGCCATGCCAGCGGTCGGGCCCGCTGGTTGGTCGGACTCCAAGGACTGGCCGCTGCCCTCGACCCACACCACTCACCCCAGGACGGCGGGCACATTCAGCCGCGCCTTGCGGCTGTGGCGCGAGGAAGGCGCACCGCTGCTGGACGCAATCGAACGGTGCACGCTGCTGCCCGCCCGTGTGCTCGAAGCGTGTGCGCCGGCAATGCGCGCCAAAGGCCGCGTCCGACGAGGCGCCGACGCCGATCTCATCGTGTTCGACCCCGATCGCATCACCGATCAGGCCACCTATGCGCACAGCACCCGTCCGTCGTCGGGAATCGAGCATGTCCTCGTCGACGGAACGTTCGTCGTCCGCGGCGGTTCGCTGCTACCTGACGCCCTCCCCGGCCGGCCTGTCCGGGGTGAACCAACCTGAAGCACGAACACGGCGGTTCTCGCCATCCGACCTGGTTTGCGCCGGTACGTAGTCTCAGCGTCGCCGAGCTCGAGTCTCAACCGAGGCGAGCGCGAGTGTCGGCAGCGCGGGTGGCTTCGCGTTTTTCGTGGGCGATGTGTTCGAGTAGTGCTTGACCGCCCTGTGACGCGGTGATGATGGCTTCGGGTGCTGCGACTTGGGGATCGATCCGCTGCAGGCGAAGGGTCTCGGATGTGCTGGTGCCGGGGAGGAGCGCGCCGAGGTAGAAGCCTTCGTCGTGGAGCCGATCCACTGCTGCGGGAGTTCGAGGGTCGGCGAGGGGCAGGTCTGCGTACACGACCGGCTCGCAGGGACCCCGTGCCGCCTGCACGACTTCGGTTGCGGCTCGGAGCGTGCCGACGGTCAACGCGCCGAAGCGGAGTAAGGAGATGCCCCGTCGTGCCTCATGGCGAACGGAGCCGCTCCAGTCCTCGAGGGATCCGCTGGTTGACTGCGCTTCGAGTAGACGGCGCTCGAGGGACAGGTCCCGGTAGAGGTCGCCAAGGAACAGGTAGCGGCTGGGCAGGTACACGTCGAGTGCGGCAAGTCGACCGTAGGCCTGGAAGTAGACCACGACACCGATGCGGGCTCGGCCGAACTGATGCGGGATGCCGCGGTACTGCGTGCCCGAGGCGACATGGCCGAGGAGAACGCCCGTGGCCACTCCACCGGACTCCGCGATCAGTCGTTGCGTGCGATCGTGGGCACCGGTCGCGACGTGTCGCGGACCGACGATCCCGCGGTCACGGTAGCGAGCCACCATCTCTGTCCCCATCGCGGCGGTCAGTCCTTGGCCGCGATAGTCGGGGTGGACGATCCCGGCGATCGTGTCCACGACCGGGTCGTCGTCCGCGATGATCCTGGTGCCGATATGGCCGACAACCCGGCCTTCGGTCACCGCTCCGACGGACAGCAGACGCGATGTGTCGAGTTCGCGTCGAAGGTATGCATCGTCGTAGAACTCCGGCTCCGTGTAGGAGTCGCCGTAACACGACCGCACGCACGCGACCAACGAGGGCACATCCTCCGAACCCAGCTCACGGACCTCGATCACATCGCGTTCCCCTCCGTCACCCGACCAGCGACCACTCGAGTCTCGCCCACCGTGCACGCGACCGGTTGCGCCTCACCGATCGCTGACACGTAGCTGGTCGGGAGGTCACAGCCCGTGGATCCACCCTCGATCCACGCGTGAACCAGCCCACGTCGCGGGGGGCTGGCAGCCAGTATGTACGGGTGGCGGCTGACGGAACCGAAGCGAGCAACCGCGATCAGCCGACGGAGCAGCCCACGCTCTGGCAGCGGCGGATGCTCAAGCTGCTCTTCAAGAAGGCGCGGAAGCGCCCGGGCGAGCCCCTGAGCGACCATGCTCATCAGTTGCTCGAGCGCATCATCGGCAACATCGGCGACGACGCCGTCCGTGACTTCACCGCCGTGGGCGACGTCGTGAACACGGCGTCGCGCCTCCAGGAACAAGCGGGCAGCGGCGAGGTGATCGTGTCAGCGCGGCTCGCGCGCGCTACCTCGAAGATCCGCCCGGGGTGCTCGAGCACATGGTGCTGAAAGGTAAGCAGCAGGTCGTCGACGCCTATCGCGTCAAGTGGTCAACCGGGGCTGCGTGATCGGGAGGGGGCCAACGGGAGGCTGCGTGCCTGACCCGATCTTCAACGAACCGAGGCTGGCCGCTGTCTATGACCCGTTGGATCCGGACCGAAGCGACCTCGAGGTGTACGCCGCGCTTGCCGAGGAGCTCGGCGCGCGTTCAATCGCCGACGTCGGCTGCGGCACCGGGACCTTCGCCTGCCTGCTCGCCCGCAAGGGTCTCGACGTGGTCGCCGTCGATCCTGCCGAAGCGATGCTGACGGTTGCTCGCCGAAAGGACGGAGCCGACCGGGTGGCCTGGGTCCACGGCACTGCGACCGATCTCCCGCCGTTGCAGCTCGATCTGGTGACGATGACCGGCAACGTCGCCCAGGTGTTCCTCGATGATGACTCCTGGCTCGAAACGCTCATGGCCGCACACCGCGTGTTGCGCCCGGGGGGATCGCTCGTGTTCGAGACGCGCGACCCCGAGAGAGAAGCCTGGTTGGAATGGAACAGGGAGCAGTCCTACCAGCGGATCGACATCGACGGTGTCGGGCTGGTCGAGACGTGGAACGAGGTCATCGGGGTCGCCCTGCCATTTGTGACCTTTCGCGGCACGATCATCTTTCAGGCCGACAGCAGCCCGTTGCTCTCGGAGTCGACGCTGCGCTTCCGTTCCCGAGACGAGGTTGTCAACTCGCTCATTGCAGCTGGCTTCGAGCTGGGCGAGCTCCGAGACGCGCCCGATCGACCCGGCAAGGAGTACGTGTTTCTCGCCGTCCGGCGCTGACGCACTCAGTGCCTGGAGCGGGCGGCGTGCAGACAGACTCGGGTTGGTGATGAAAGCGTTTGGCGAGCGGGCTGTTCTCGGGTGGTACAGAGCAGTTGTGACGTTGGGTACGATGCCTCGGATCGAACGGCTGCGTCTCGCTGATTTGACCCTGCCCGAGAATCATCCGGAGGCGAACCGCAGTCGTGATGCAGTGGTGTTCGGCTTTGCCATCGACCATCCCGACGGAGTGATCGTCGTCGACACCGGAGTGGGACGTGGCAACGCGTTCGTCGATGAGGTGTACCGGCCGTCGGTGCTCGACTTGGCGCAAGGACTCGCGGCGGTTGGTCTGGACCCGACCCGGGTGACGGCGATCGTCAACAGTCATCTTCATTTCGATCACTGTGGCCAGAACCCCGTGTACTACGGGACCGAGGTGCCGGTGTTCGTGCAGGCCGAGGAAGTGGAGGCCGCACGCGAACGCTTCTACACGGTGGACGAGTGGGCATCCGTGCCCGATCGCCAGCTGCGTGCAATGCGCGGCGACGAGGAGTTGGTTGACGGTGTTCGTGTGTTGGCGACACCTGGGCACACTCGTGGTCACCAATCGGTCCTCGTCGAGGCGCAAGGCGAAGTTGTCGTGATCGCCGCCCAGGCAGTGTGGGATGTCGCCGAGTTCGACGACGAACGAGCCACGGAGGCCAACGTCGATGCTCCGGATCTGCGGGAGGCTGCAGTGGCATCGATCCGGCGACTGAAGGCGCTCGATCCGATCACGGCCTACTTCAGCCACCATCATCGGGTGTACCGGCGCAGCCCGACGTGACACGTGCAGCTTGCGTCAGGAGCGCAGAAACGGGCCGATATCGCTGCTAGCGCGTGGTCACCCCCATCGACACTGACGGTCTGTCGTATGCGCCGTTCGAGATCGGTGCCTGGCTCAGTGCAGCGTCACCTGGATGTGGGAGCCCGCGTTGGACAACGTCATACCGGGCGTACCCGGCATGCCTGTTCCCGAGAACGTCTCCCTGCTCAGGTTGAGCCGTCCGTACTGATTGATGTCCAGTTTGAAGCTGAACTGGAAGTCGCCCGGGCCCATCGGGTCGAACCGGCCAGAGACACGCAACGCCACCCACGGATCATCGGCTGTGCCCTCGGCGATCTGTGCGTCGCCCGCCCACGGCGTGATGTCCACGTTGAGCAGCCCAACCGACATGTTCTCCGAGCTGCCGGACTTGTCGAATGTGAGGACGAGGAACCGGTTGACGGGCACGTTCGGGGTGGCGGAGTCGGGCCGGCCGACGAGTGCGGTGTTGTCGTTGCTCAGGTAGCCGGACGCCGCCACGGCCAGCTCGTTGTCCCAGAATCCGCCAACGGCCGTGAACTTGATGATGTCCCAGCCGACAACCTGTCCACTGTGGGCGAACTGGTTGGCGGGGAACTGCGCCGGGTAGTGCACGTGGGACTTGCCGATGTTGAACCCACTGCTTCCAGTGGCCATGTCGGCGGTCGCCTTGACGGTGCCGATGACCTGGGCGCCGGCGGCGATGTAAGCGAGTGCGGCCGGGGCTGCGGGCATAGCGGTCCTCCTTTGGCTCGGCTTCGGTCCGCCACGTATCCGCGCGGCCTACAGCACGCTGTCGTGGCAACCGGTCGCCGTGAACTGATTCTTGAACGGACCCTATGTCGGGCTGTCCGCCACACCCACGGCCTGAGGACCGGCCCTTCGGGCGGGTGGTCTACCCGATGGTGCAGGTGGAGGCTCGGTGACGCGCTGGACGCTGACAATTTCGTCGCGCTCGAGTGACCGCTCTGTCGCGTCCGGTCGTCCTTTGACCGGACGGTCGGCCGTTCGCCTCTGGCGTGCACGAGCCGCACAGGTCACGCTCGATCGCGAGACTGCTCGAAGGGAGACGGACGTGAAGGTCTACGACGACTACCTCCGCTGGCTCTATCGGGGGCGGCGTCCTCATTGGTTCGCGCGTCTCCAGAATCGAGCTTCGGCACTGGCATTCGGAGCAGGGCTCTGGCCGAGATGCGTTGCCGCGCTCGACGTCATCGGCCGCCGCAGCGGTCGAGTGGTGACGTTTCCCGTCGTCATCACCGACCTCGACGGAAACCGTTACCTGGTGTCGATGCTCGGTGAACGGGCGAACTGGGTCGGCAACGTCCGAGCCGACGAAGGGCGAGCAGTGCTGCACCACGGTCGACGCGAGGCGGTGAAACTCGAGGAGGTTGCAGTTTCGGAGCGAGCCCCTGTCCTGCGCCGTTACCTGGAAGTCGCTCCCGGAGCTCGCCCCCACATTCCTGTTGATCGACGCGCGCCCTTGGAAGCGTTCGAGCAAGTCGCCGAGCGGTATCCGGTGTTCCGCATCGAGCCTGCAACCCCCCGCCGGGCGAACCCGGCGATGTGACCAGCGCGCGAAGGGGTGGCGAGTCGGCAGTGACGCGTTCGGAACGTCGAGCCCGCAATCGGAGTAAGGCCGCGGTAGGAGTCTCCCTCGTCACCCCTCCGCACGCGGACGCGATCTCGGCGGTGCCATCATGCTGTCGATGTTCGGCGCGCCGCTCACAGCCTGCTCTGTTGCGGCGTCCTGGTAGATGCCCGAGGGACTGTCGGCCGCCGAGGTCGGCAACGAAGCTCGCCGTCACCGCGAAGAACAGGAGCGCGAGGCGTCGGAGCACACCGAGGCGGAAGCAGGCGGACGTGAGTCCGGCGAACGGAAACACCGCGGCATCTACATCGCCGAGGCGGTGCTCCTCGCCCTCGTCACCATCGTGACGGCGTGGGCTGGTTACGCAGCCGCCAAGTGGAGCACCGAGTCGCGAGTCGAGCTGGCGAAGGCGTCCACGCTCCGCGCCCAGGCGAGTCGCAACGACCTCGAGGCGATGGAGTTGCGCAACTTCGATTCGAGCACCTTTCAGTCCTGGTTCACCGCGTATGTGCAGGGCAACCCGAGCGCGGAAGCCGTTGCGATCCGTCGATTCCGCCCCGAGTTCAAAGTGGCGTTCGATGCGTGGCGCGCCACGAACCCGGACACGAATCCAAACGCACCCCCCGGGCCGACCTACATGCCCGAATACGAGCAGCCGCAGAAGGATGAGGCGGAAGCCCTCGACCGCACGGCCGACGAGACCTTCGCCTCCGGCGAGAAGGCCGGTGGCTACGCCGACGATTACGTACGCATCACCGTGATCCTCGCTGCCGTGCTATTCATGATCGGCATCGGGAGCACCTTCCGCCTGTTCGGAGCTCGGTACGCGCTCGTGGCCGTCGGTTTGGCGCTACTCGTCGTCGCGCTCGTCCTGATCCTCCAGCGCCCGGTGCCGCCGACCTGACCCGTCGCATGCTGCGACGTCGATCACGATGCGGTCACGAACTGGCCGGCGCGCGTAGCGGCCGTCGCGGCATCGAAGTCCCTTTGGTTCTGGTCGGCATACGCGAGCGCGAACTCGACGATCGCGCGGTCGAAGACATCGCCGGAGCCAAGATATGCGGCGATCGCGACCCGATCGCCCGATCGAGCATGAGCCCGTGCGAGCGTCCAGCTGCACATCTGTCCGTAGATGGGGAGCATGGCGACGTCGATCGTGGTGAGATCTGCCGAGATCTTCCCGTCCCAGAGCTGGCGAACGTAGAAGTCCCGGCGAACGTCGTCGATTCCCACGCCCCGCTCCCAGCCCAGGAGGATGTCGCTCGCTGCTTGCATCAGGTGCTGGCCCATGACCACGCGCTGGCCCTGGTTCGCGTATTTGCTCTTGCCGACGTAGTTCGAGAGCACGGAGTTCTGGGCTTCTTTGATTTGAAGGAAGAGGGGATCACCTTGGTCGCGCCCGAGGAACAACGCGATCCAGCATCGTGTACCGACGCTGCCCACGCCGACGACCTTGCGGGCGAAGTCGACCAAGTGAAAGCCGTCGAGCACGCGGCGACGGTCGGACGGCAGGCTCCGGCTGTACGCCTGCATCCATTGGCGCGTCCGGGCTTCCAAAGCTGCGGCTTCCGCGGCAGGCAGGATTGCGTCGATCCTTTCCACCAGCGGCGGATCATTTCGTATCCGCACGGTTCCATCGACTGTCTCGGTGAGCTTGGCGAACGCCTTCAAGCTGGTCTTCGACTCGCCCTTCCGGATGACGTTCTCCAGGCGGACGGTGTCAGTCTTCGAGACGTCGGCACCCCAACGGCCGATGATGCCTTCGAGATCGAGGCGTGCGTACCACACATCGAGATTTCGTTGCGCGGCGAAGTCACGCATCGCGGTGCGATAACGACGGGTCGCCTCTGCGACTGATCGGCGCGCGATCGCGTCATCGAACCCCCGGTCTCGCGCTGCCACGACGAGGCTGGCCGCGAGCCGTTTGAGGTCCCACTCCCATGGTCCAGGCAACGTCTCGTCGAAGTCGTTGATGCTGAAGACCATGCGTCGCTCGGGAGACTCGAAGCCGCCGAAGTTGGCCACGTGCGCGTCGCCGCTGCACTGCACCTGGATTCCCGACGTCGGTGTTCCCTCCAGGTCGGCGGCCATGATCGCCGCCCCACCTCGGTAGAACGCGAACGGTGATTCGAGCATCCGTGTGTGGCGCAGTGGCACGAGATCGGGTAGCCGTGTCCTGTCCTGCTCGTCGAGGATCTCGATGGGACTTCGCCGGTCCGGTGCGGGGTGCCAGTCCGCGTGGCTGGAACGAGGCACCTTGGATCGAGCCGCTCGCCCTTTGGCGATGCTTTTGTCTGCGTCCATCTCAACTCCCTCGGCTCACGAACACGAGCACATCACAGGTTCGCATCCCATCGACGCAGGGGCGAGCAGAGCTAGAACGCACATCGATGACCGATGTGCCTGTGCCCGAAGGCTCCGGGGTGGGCGAGCGTCGCTGGCCGGTCGCGTTGACCATCCTGGTCGCGATCGCCTTGTTCTTGCTCATCCCCGATCGGCTCACGCTCGGAGCGCCCTGGATCTTCCCGGCGCTGGTCGGCGTACTGCTCGTCGCTGTCACGGTCGCAGATCCGGGGCGCATCGACCGGCGATCGACGAGCGTCCGGGTCCTGTCCATCGTGATGCTCTTGCTGTTGGTCATTGCGGTGGGATGGGCCACAGAGGCGCTGATCGCGGAGCTCATCCGGGGCGGCGGAGTCACGAACTCGGCGGGCGAGCTGCTCCGCACCGGCGCAGTCGTGTGGATCGAGAACGGGATCGTGTTCAGCCTGTTGTACTGGGAGCTCGACAGCGACGGGCCAGCATCACGCCTGTACCACACCCGGCGCTATCCCGACTTCGCGTTCCCGCCGCACATGAACCCCGCCCTCGCGTCGCCCGGCTGGAGGCCGCTGTTCTCCGACTACCTGTATCTGGGCTACACGAATGCGGTGGCGTTCAGCCCCACGGATGCGATGCCCATCGCTCATTGGGCCAAGGCGGCGATGCTGATCCAGTCGATGATCTCCATCTTGATCCTGAGCCTGGTCATCGCTCGAGCCGTGAACATTTTTCAGTAACCCGGGTCGGACGCCGCCCTGAGCTTTCATCCCCCCGGGGTGAGGCGCGATCACCCTCGAGATGTGAGACTCGGGTCGAACGACGCTACGCGCGCAGATGGTCTCGGCCAGGGAGGGATACCGATGACGCTTCACGGCAAGGTTGCGATCGTCACGGGAGGGAACACGGGGATCGGCAAGTCGATCGTGCTCGCGCTGGCGAGGGAGGGTGCGAGCATCGTCATCGACTACATCGCCAACCCTGAAGCGACCGAGGATTTGGAGAAGCAGGTCGCCGCTCTCGGTGACACCGCCATCGGCGTCGAGGCCGATGTCAGCAAGGTGAACGACTTGCAAACACTGGTCGACGCGGCCGTGAAGCAGTTCGGCCGGCTCGACGTCATGGTCAACAACGCCGGCATCGAGACGCGCTCGTCGGTGCTGGAGACCACCGAAGACCAGTACGAGAAGGTCCTCGAGATCAACCTCAAGAGCGCTTTCTTCGGCACCCAACTGGCGGCAAAGCAGATGATCGCCCAGGGCGGCGGCGGCCGGATCATCAACATCACCTCGGTGCACGAGGACTGGCCGATGCCGGGCAACGCCCCGTACTGCCTGTCCAAGGGCGGCGTGCGGATGCTGACCCGTACCGCGGGCGTCGAACTTGGTCCCCATGGCGTCACGGTCGTCGGGGTCGGCCCGGGTGCGATTGCGACACCCATCAACGCCGCGACGATGGCAGATCCGGCCAAGATGAAGACGCTCGACGCCGCCATTCCGCTGGGGCGCATGGCCGATCCGGACGAGATCGGCAACGTCGTCGCGTTCCTCGCCAGTGATGCCGCGAGCTACATCACGGCCACGACCGTGTTCGTGGACGGCGGGATCATGCACAGCAGTCCCGGGCTGTAGTTCGATGGCGGCGGGCACGCGCCCTGAGACGACTGCGCTCGTGGTGGGCGGCGGGTTCGCTGGAATCGCCTGCGCGAAGCGTCTGTCGAAGCACGGGGTTCAGGTGATCCTCATCGACAAGCACGACTACACGCAGTTCCAACCGCTGCTGTACCAGATCGCCACCGCGCAGGTGAACGTCACCGACGTGGCGCGACCCATTCGCCAGGTCTTCCCCAAGCGCGCCGGCGTCTCGGTGCGCGTGGCGAACGTGTCGAACATCGATCCAGCCACCAAGACGGTGACCAGCGCGGACGGCATTTCGATGTCGGCCGACTTCTTGGTGCTGGCCATGGGTTCGCAGCCGAATTTCTTCAACACGCCGGGCGCGGACACCAACGCGTTTCCGCTCTACAGCCTCGAACACGCCGAACGCTTGCGGTCGCGCTTGCTAGCTGTCTGTGAGGACGCGTTGTGGAACCCGAAGCTCATCGACCAGGGCGCTTTGAACTTCGTTGTTGTCGGCGCCGGTGCGACCGGCGTCGAGACTGCGGGCGCGCTGGCCGACTCCATCCGCCGTATCATCCCCCGCCGCGTCCAAAAACTGGGGATCGCCGCGGCACGCATCTACTTGATCGACCCCGCACCCGTCGTCCTCGCTCCCTTCTCCGATCGCGCCCACACGTACGCCCGCGAGACCCTCGAGAAGATGGGGGTCACGCTCGAGCTCGGTCTGCGCGTCACCGAAGTCGCATCCGACAGGGTGACCCTCTCGGACGGTCGGGAGATCCTCACTCGTGCGGTCGTGTGGGCAGGCGGGATCGAGGCGCCCGACGTCGCCGCCCACTCGGGTATCGCCCAGGGACACGGCGGAAGGTTCGACGTGGCCGCCGACCTCACCGTCCCAGCTTTCCCGGGTGTGTATGCGGTCGGCGACGTCGCCAACACTCCTGGGCCTGACGGCAAGCCGTTCCCGCAACTCGGTTCCGTCGCGCTGCAAGCAGGCCGCTCGGCGGCCGACAACATCCTCGCGGATATCGACGGCAAACCCCGTACGGACTTCCATTACAAGGACAAGGGAATCATGGCGATGATCGGCCGCAACGCGGCCGTCGCCGAAATGGGTCCGAAGCGCCGAGAACTTCACGGGGGACTCGCATTTGTGTCGTGGCTCGGCGTGCACGCGTGGCTGCTCAGCGGCTTTCGCGAGCGGTTCAACGCGCTCATGACATGGGGATGGGACTACGTCGCCAACACCCGACCTTCCGCGATCATCGATCGCCCCGAGGCAGCACACATCGACTGGGATTGAGTCGATGCCCGCGAACGCGCGTGCCGACGAATGCCGATTCCGAGGTGAGCCGGCCATCGCGCTGACAGCGGGGTCGACCACGGCCCTGTTCGTGCCCCGTCTCGGGATGACTGGCGTTTCGTTGCGATGTCGTGGCTCGGAGCACCTCGCCCTTCCCGGTGGGCTGGACGCCTTGCGCGCCGGCCGCACGACCGGGCTGCCGTTGCTGGCGCCGTGGGCCAACCGGCTGTCGCAACGCCGGTATCGCGCCGCCGGGGTCGAGGTCGATCTTGCCCGGCGGCGCCTAAGCGTGGACGACAACGGGCTTCCGATTCACGGACTTCTCATCGGTCGCGATGGCTGGTCCGTGGGCCGGCTCGCAACCCGTGGCAACACAGCCAGCGTTCGTGCGTCGATCGACGTCGACGCTCCCGAGTTTCCGTTCCCACATCGGATCGAAGTCGCGGCGACCGTACGAGACTCGGGACTCAGCATCGATACGACCATCGCGGCGCTCGGGCGGCGATCGGTGCCGGTGGCGTTCGGCTGGCACCCGTACTTGCGCCTTGCCGGAGCGCGTCGAAGCCAGTGGCGGCTGCGACTTCCTGACCGTCTCCATCGCGTGCTCGACGATCGCGGCATCCCGAACGGCGCCACACACACGGAGCGCGCCGAGGACGGCCGAGTGGGAACGCGCACGTTCGACGATCTGTACGGACTCGGTCGCGACCGAAGGCTTGCCTTACAAGCTGATGACGGGCACTCGGTCGAATTGCAGTGCGGCAAGAACTATCCGTTTGCGCAGGTGTGGGTGCCGAAGGGCCGCCCGTTCGCCGCGCTCGAACCGATGTCGGCACCGACGAACGCGCTTGTGAGCGGTGACACGCCGATTGCTCGCCGCGGCGAGCCCTTCACCGCATCGTTTGCTCTCACCCTCGACCAAGTGAACTGAGGAGGACGCACATGTCCACTCCCATCGAGGACTACGCCATCATCGGGGACACGAGGACCGTCGCTGCGGTCGCACGCAACGGGTCGATTGATTGGTGGTGTGTGCCCCGGATCGATTCCGGTGCGGTGTTCGCGGCGCTCGTGGGCGAGCCCAAGCACGGGCGGTGGTCCATCGCTCCGAAGCATGAGGTCTCGTCCACTCGGCGCCGGTATGCGGGCGACTCGCTCGTGCTGGAGACCGAATACGACACGGCCGACGGGACCGTAAAGGTCACGGACTTCATGTCTCCCGGGTTGCAGCATCCGACGATTTTCAGGTTGGTCGACGGGCAGTCCGGTGCGGTGGAGATGCAAGTCGAGCTGATCGCCCGATTCGACTACGGGTCGGTCGTACCGTGGGCGCAAGCAACAGGGGACGGTTTGACGCTGGTAGCGGCCAACGACGCGCTTCGGTTCCACAGTCCCGTGCCCCTCCAGGATCGGGACCGGACGACGACCGCGGAGTTCACCGTGCGCGAGGGGCAGCGGCGCGGTTTCTCTCTCGCGTACTACTCGGCGCTCGAAGATCCGCCGCCACCTCTCGACACGCCCGCCGCGCTCCGCCGCACCCTGCAGTACTGGGCGGAGTGGGTGGAGCGGTGCACGTACAAGGGAGAGTGGCGGGACGAGGTCGTGCGCTCGGTGATCACGGTCAAGGCGCTGCAGTACGCCCCGACTGGCGCGGTGTGCGCCGCGGCGACGACGTCTCTGCCCGAACAGCTCGGCGGCGTTCGCAACTGGGACTACCGCTTCTCGTGGCTGCGGGACTCGGCGCTCACCCTCCAAGCGCTGCTGTTGAGCGGGTTCACCGAGGAAGCAGCTGCGTGGCAGCAGTGGCTGCAGCGCGCCGTCGCCGGTGACCCGGGCGAGTTCCAGATCATGTACGGCGTCGGGGGCGAACGCCGTCTCACGGAAGTGGAGCTCGACTGGCTTCCCGGCTACGAGGCCTCGAAACCGGTGCGGGTCGGGAACGGGGCGAGTGGGCAGTTCCAACTCGACGTCTTCGGCGAAGTCGCCGACGCGGCGCTGACCGGTGTCGAGGCGGGATTGCGCGGGCCTCGCGCGCTCCCCGCCCACCACCCAGAAGCGGCCGAATTGCTGCCGGCGATGATGGAGCACCTCGAGCGGGTGTGGCAGCTACCAGACGACGGGATCTGGGAGATCCGAGGTCCACAGCGCCACTTCGTCCAGTCAAAGGTCATGGCGTGGGTGGCGTTCGACCGAGCGGTGAGGATCGTCGAGCACACAGGACGTCAGGGAACGCCGACGGATCGGTGGCGGGAGATCGCCGACCAGATCAAGGCCGAAGTGTGCGACAAGGGGTTCAACAAGGAGAAGAACAGCTTCGTGCAGTACTACGGCTCCGATCAGCTCGACTCGAGCCTGCTCATGCTCGCCCGCGTCGGGTTCCTCCCACCGAGCGACCCGAGGATCATTGGCACGGTCGAGGCCATCGAGCGCGAACTGATGGTCGACGGATTCGTGCAGCGCTACCCGACGTCCGACGGAGACTCCGTCGACGGTCTTCCCGCGGGTGAGGGCACGTTCCTGCTGACGACGTTCTGGCTCGTCGACAACCTCGCGCTCATGGGCCGCGACAAGGAAGCGCGCGAACTGTTCGATCGCCTACGGAGCTTGCAGAACGACGTCGGCATCTTCTCCGAGGAGTACGACACCGACGCCAAGCGGATGATCGGTAACTTCCCGCAAGCGTTCTCGCACCTCGGGTTCATCGTCTCCGCGTCGCACCTCTCCGACGCCCACCCCTCACCGCTCGCCTCGCGCGTGACCGAAGGAGCATGACCTTGGCCGAGCACTACGACATCGTCATCATCGGCAGCGGCGCCGGCGGCGGCACGCTCGCCTGGAAGTTGGCGCCGACCGGCAAGCGCATCCTGCTGCTCGAACGAGGCCATTACCTCCCGCGGGAGCGTGACAACTGGGACACCGACGCCGTGTTCATCAACGGCAAGTACACGACGGACGAAACCTGGAAGGACGCGAACGGCCACAGCTTCACGCCGGAGCAGAACTACAACGTCGGCGGCAACACCAAGTTCTACGGTGCGGCGTTGTTCCGTCTGCGTCCCGAGGACTTCGGCGTCATTCAGCATCACGGCGGCGTCTCACCGGCCTGGCCGTTCACCTACACGGAGCTCGAACCGTGGTACGCCGAGGCGGAGCAGTTGTACTTCGTGCACGGCGCGGCCGGAGAGGACCCAACCGACGGTCCTCGGAGCTCCGACTATCCGTACCCGGCGGTGCAACACGAGCCGCGCATCCAGAAGCTGAGCGACGATCTCGAGAAGCTTGGCCTGCACCCGTCGCACCTCCCGATCGGAGTCATGCTCGACCAGGACGAGAACGGCGCCCCGACGCGCACGAGCCGTTGCATTCGTTGCGACCGGGTAGACGGATTCGCGTGCGTCCTCGACGCGAAAGCGGACGCGCATACCGTCTGCGTCGACCCGGCCCTCGCGCACCCGAACCTCGACCTCGTCACCGAGGCCAGGGTCGAGTGCCTCGAGACCGACGCAACCGGCCGCACAGTGACGGCAGTGGTCGCGACCATGGCCGACGGCTCGGAGGCGCGGTTCTCCGGTGACGTCGTCGTGGTCGCGTGCGGTGCGCTCAACTCCGCGTTGTTGCTGCTGCGGTCCGCCAACGACGCACACCCGAACGGTCTCGCCAACGGATCGGACCAGGTAGGCCGGAACTACATGCGCCACAACAACGTGGCCATGCTGGCCCTGTCCGAAGAGCCCAACCCGACGCAGTTCCAGAAGACCCTTGCGCTCAACGACTGGTATCTCAAAGGCGAGGACACCGACTTCCCGTGGGGTGGCATCCAGATGCTCGGCAAGTCCGACGGCGAGCAACTGAAAGGGAAGGCACCGCACTTTGTCGCGTGGGCCACCAAGCTCGTCCCCCACCGATCGATCGACATGGTCGCTCACCACGCCGTGGACTTCTGGCTGTCATCCGAGGACCTGCCACACCCCGACAACCGGGTCACCGTCACGAAGGAGGGCGAGGTCACGCTCAGCCTCGTCGAGACGAACCCCGAAGGGCTCAAGCGGCTCCGCAAGAAGTTCGAGTCGATGCTCACCGATCTCGGGATGCACCACCGCCTCCACGAACGAAAGCTCTATTTCCACCAAGCCATGGACATCTCTGCGACCGCCCATCAGGCGGGCACGGTGCGGTTCGGGACCGACCCGGCGACCTCTGCGCTCGACGTCGACTGCAAAGCCCACGAGCTCGACAACCTTTACGTCGTCGACTCGAGCTTCTTCCCGTCGATCGGCGCAGTGAACCCGACGCTGACGATCATCGCCAACGCACTACGGGTTGGTCAGCACCTGACGGAGCGCATGGCCTGACGTCAGGCCAGGCCTCGCCATGATGACTTTGTTCGCGGTCGACCCAGTGCCGTGGGCCCGATCACAGATGGCGTTCACACTCGGGTTCCACATCATCCTCGTACCGCTCGGCGTGTCGTGGGCGGCCATGTCGCTGATCGCCAACTACCGGGGGTTGAAGCACGACGACTCCGACGCTCTGCTGCTGGCGCAGCGATGGTCGAAGTACATGGCTGTCACCTTCGCAGTCGGCGCGGTGACGGGCACGGTCCTCACGTTCGAGTTCGGGCTCCTGTGGCCGCGCTTCATGGGTACGTGGGGACCGGCGTTCGGTGTTCCGTTCGCGCTCGAGGGTCTGTTCTTCTTCACCGAAGCGATCTTCGTCGCCATCTACATCTACGGCTGGAAGCGACTGAAGCCCTGGGCCCACTTCTGGACCGGTGTGCCGATCGTGATCGCCGGCATCGGTGGGACCGTGTCCGTGGTCGCCGCGAACGTGTGGATGAACGCTCCGTCGGGATTCACGTTGGACTCGGCCGGCAAGGTGGTCGACGTCGATCCGCTGGCCGTGATCTTCAACGAGGCCATGCCGTACGAAGCGGCGCACATGTTGGTCGCCGCCTACCTGGTCGGTGGGTTTCTCGTCTCCTCGGTCTACGCGGTGGCGATGCTGCGCGGTCGCAACTCTCGCTACTACCGACTCGGCTTCATCATCCCCTTCACCGTCGCCGCTATCGCCACACCGGTGCAGATGGCCGTGGGCGACACGCTCGCTCGCTGGGTCTTCAACAACCAGCCCGCCAAGTTCGCCGCCATCGAACTGGTGGCGAACACCGGCGATGACGTGCCCGAGATCCTGCTCGGTCGCGAGAACGCCAACGGGTCCGTGAGCGGGGGCATCAAGATCCCCGGTCTTGCCTCGTTCCTCTCGGATCCGGCCGACGGCACGAGCACAGTCGTGCAAGGCAGGAACGCGTTCCCAGCCGACGACCAGCCCACGCTGGCCGAGACAAACATCGTTCACTTGGCCTGGGACATCATGATCGGCCTCGGCACGCTCCTGACCCTGCTGTCGCTGTGGTACGGGGCCGCGTGGTTGTTCCGACGCGACATCCCGCGGACACGGTGGTTCTTGCGCATCGCCGCCTGCGCGGGCGTGCTCGCCGTCATCGCGATGGAAGCCGGGTGGGTGGTGACCGAGGTCGGTCGTCAACCGTGGATCGTCTACAACTACATGCGCGTCGAGGACGCCGCGACCACCAACAGCGGCGTGTGGGTCACGTTCGTGGCGATCATCGGCATCTACCTCGTCGTCGGCGTGACCACGATCCTCGTGCTGCGGGGCATGAGCCGTCGGTGGCGGGCGGCCGGGGGAGGTGAAGAGACCGACGTTCCCTATGGTCCTTCAGCACCGCCTCCCGCGGTTCCGGACGAGGTACCCGTCGGATGAGTTGGAGCGACGCGGTTGCCGTCGTGTTGTTCTTCGGCGTGACTGCGTATGCGGTGTTCGGTGGTGCCGACTTCGGAGCCGGATTCTGGGACCTCATCGCCGGTGGCGCCACCCGCGGCGAACGCCCACGTGCCGTCATCGACCACTCCATCGGCCCGGTCTGGGAAGCCAACCACGTCTGGCTCATCTTCATCCTCGTCGTGCTGTGGACAGCCTTCTCGGAGGCGTTCGCGTCGATCACGCTCACCTTGTTTGTCCCGCTGACGCTCGCCGCGTTCGGCATCGTGCTCCGCGGCTCGAGCTTCGTGTTCCGCAAGGCCGTGTTCCGCACCCGGGATCAACGGAACTTCGGTGCCGCATTCGCATCGTCGTCTGTGCTCGTTCCCTACTGCATGGGGGCGGTAGCCGGCGCGATCGCGTCCGGTCGCGTACCTGCCGGCGGCGAGGCCGGCGAACCAGTGTCGAGCTGGATCAACCCGACGTCCATCCTCGGCGGCGTCCTCGCCGTGACAATGTGCGCGTATCTCGCTGCCGTCTATCTCGTCTGGGACTCGCGCCGCTTGCATGACGAAGAGATGGCGGAGTACTTCCGCCGTCGCGCGATCGCCGCCGGTATCATCGCCGGGCTCATCGCGTTCGTAGGGATCTTCGTGCTCCACAGCGACGCCCGCTATGTGTTCGATGGTCTCAAGTCCCGGGCATTGCCGTTCGTGATTCTCTCTGCGCTGTGCGGTGCGGGATCCTTGCTGCTGCTCTTTCGCAACGAGCGCGGTGCACGCGCTGCTGTCGATCGGAGCAGTGGCTGCCGTGGTCATCGGGTGGGGCGTGGCCCAGTGGCCGTACATGCTGCCGACGAGCTTGAAGGTGTCGCAGGCCGCCGCGCCAGACGGCACGCTCCAAGCGGTGATCGTCGTCTTTGCGATCGCCGCGGTGACGATCCTGCCTGCCCTCGCGTTGCTGTACGTGCTCGATCAGAAGGGCGCGCTGCCCGAGGAAGGAACCGAGCGAGCGGTCTGATCTGAGCAGCTGCAGGCGCCGGGCTCGATCAACAGCTTCTGAACGTGTCGACGCTCCCAGCTGGCGTAGATGCCCTTCAAATGCGTCTTGACCGTGTTGACCGACATGAAGCACACGCGACACGTCCGCGACACCGACGAAGCATCGCCACGCACAAGGTATGAACCCTCGCCACCTCGTCCCCGAGCTCGACGCACCCCTGCACGAACGACGCCGCTTCGCGGCAACTATGACCCTCCGCGAGTTCAGCCGCGGCACGAACTTCGAGGACAACGCATTCGGCCCCAAAGGCGGTGCGGATGAGACCGACTTCGAGGATCGGAATCTCCTTACGCGACGAGATCTAGCGCCTCGGCCGAAGTGGAGGTGCACCCAAGCGCCGCTTCAGAGGAGTCGCGGTAGCGTCCGCGAATGAGCTCTGCTTCCGAGCCGGGGCCGATTCCGTTCGGTCAGACGCGCGAGTTCTGGATCCTGATGGGGTACGCGCTAGTGCTCGGGGTTGTCGGCGCGCTCGCCGGTCTGGTGTTCCTGGGCGTGACCGATGCCGGGAACAACTGGTACGACGTTTCTGATCCTGGCTGGTTCGGGGGCCAATGGTGGTGGATCGCAGTCACGGCAGGGGCCGGCGTCGTGGTCGGATTGTTGCGCTCCTTGACGAAGCTCCCCGCGAGGATCCCGGGCCTGATCGCCGACATCGAGGGCGCGCACGTCGACACCGGCCTCGTCCCCGGGATCGTGGCTGTCTCAGCCGTGTCACTGGTAGGCGGCGCAAGCCTTGGACCGGAGCAAGCACTTGGCGCGATGGGCGGTGGTGCCGCCACGTGGATGGCCCGCCGAAAGGGCCTCGACAAGGAAGACGGTGACGCGAACGTCCTGAACGGGTTCGCCGGCGCGTACGGCGGGCTGTTCTCGAGCACCGTGATCGTGGTGATGCTGATCCTGGAGGTTGCCCGCCCAGGTGGTCAGAAATTCGCCAAGGCGCTTGTCGGCGGGATCATCGCTTCGAGCGTCTCGTTCGGGATCTACTTCGTGATCGTCGGCGCGGTCTTCCTTGATGCCTACAAGGTGCCTTCGTACGAGTTCGAAGATTGGCAACTACTGGCCGCGATTCCGCTCGGCCTGCTCGCCGCCGTCGTCGCGACCGTGATTGTCTCGTCGATCGCGGCGTTGACCCGCTTGTTCAGTCGATTGCCGATTCCCAGCATCGCGAAGCCGACGTTGGGAGGCGTAGCATTCGGTTTCATCGGAGTCGCGTTGCCGCTGACCCTGTTCACTGGCAGCGACCAACTCAAGAGCGTCTTGCAGGACGCAGGGACCCTCGGCCTCGGTCTCCTCGTGGCGATCTTGTTTGCGAAGATCCTCGCCTTCGCGTTGTGCATGGGGAGCGGCTTCATCGGTGGGCCGATCTTCCCTTCGTTGTTCATCGGGGGAACCGCAGGGGTTGCGGTGCATGAGACGTTTTCCAGCGTGCCCCTGGGCCTCGCGTTCTCTTGCATGTTCGCGGCCGTCGCAGGCGCCCTGGTGGCGGCGCCGTTCGCGATGGCACTGACGGGAGCGTTCATGACCCAGGTCGGTGCGCTGCAAACCGCACCGATCCTGATCGCCGTCGTCACTTCGTTTCTCGCAATGGAGGGCATCAAGTACCTCATAGCGAGCCGCACGAAGGCGCAGCCCGGCGGACCAGTCGTCCGAGAGTGACGCAAATCCAGGATCTCCCCACCGGTCCGTGTCGCGACCGGCAGGCCCTGGTTGTTTCCTAGATCGGGGCACAGGGTCGATCGAGCGGCGCCACCCGGCTGCCGCTTCGAGGCGACGCTCCCAGAAGCAATGACATGGCAAAGCCTTATCGTGTGTTCATCTACATCGGGACCTATCCCAGCGACATGGCGGCACGCGAGAATCATGAGGTCGTGAAGGACCTCCACGCGGCGGGCGCGGTCGGCATGTAGGACGCCTCCGTCGCACGAAGGACGAGAACGGCAAGGTGCGGGTCAACAACGACGAGACGTTCACCCGTCACGGTGCTTGGGTGGCGCGGCGGTCGGCGCGGTCGTTGGGATTCTCTTCCCACCTTCGCTCATCGGCAGCGCGATCGTCGGCGCAGGCGTCGGCGGTATCGGCGTCATCTGTGGTAACGCATGTCTCGTTCCGATGTCAAAGAGCTCGGCGAGCTCATCGACGACGCGAGGCCGCCCTCTTGATCGTCGGAGAGTCCAAGCTCGAATCGGCGTGCGACAAGGCCGACATGAAGGCCGAAAAAGCACGTGGCCAAAGAACTCGACGTGAGTTCGAAGGACATTGACAAGATCGTAAAGGAAGCCGCCAACGAAGTCAGTTGAACGCGCGACTGAGAGATACGCTGGCCCGGCGTGGTCTCCCCGCGGACAGTGCCGTGCCCACACCGCCGATCCAGACGGAGAGCCCGGTGAACGAACGACGAGACGTCGAGACCGACGCACCGCCGACGCGGTTCTCGTGCGCACGCCGTCAGAGACGTCTACGGAGAGGGCGCCGAGCTCGAGCAGCAACCGACCGAGCTGAAGCGCGGCGACTGAGAACACGCCAGTCGTTCGACCAAGTCAGAAGAGGCGAAGGACCCTTCTGCTCGAGCGGCCTTCGAGCGATCCTTCAAGCATGACGACGCAACGAACCGTGGTCGTCGGCATCGATGGGTCGCCACCGTCGCGAACTGCTCTGCGATGGGCACTCGCGGAAGCGCAACTGTGGGGCACGCCGCTCGAGGTGATGCACGTGTGGCGCGGGTCGCTCGTGTTCCAACGTGGGACCTACGAGCCAGAACTAGACGAGTATGGACCGGCTGACGAGGCCGCCGTGCGACTGATCGATCGTGAACTCGACGCCATCGGTGCCGACCTCCCCGACACGATCGAGATCAGGCGGACACCGGTGCACGGATCCGCAGCGTGTGCCCTCGTGGAGGCTTCGCGGCACGCAGAGCTTGTCGTCGTCGGCCGACGCGGCGTCAGTGGCTTCTCGCGCGAGCTGATCGGGCCGAAGGCCGTGCAACTCGCGCATCACGCCATGTCGCCAGTGGCGGTCGTGCCCGAGGAGTGGACGGGTGATGGGCGGGGCATCGTCGTCGGCGTCGACGGCTCGGCTCACGCTGCCCGCGTGCTGACATGGGCACACCGGGAGGCGCAGCAGCGGGGAGCCGGCCTTACCGCGCTCCTTGCCTGGGGCCTGCTCGACCAGTACCACATCGAAGCCGATGCTCGGTTCGACCCGACATACAGCGCTGAAGATGCGCACGAGTTCGTCGAGCACGCCGTACGGTCCGCGCTCGACAGCGATGCCGCCAACGTGACGTCGACCGTCGTCAACGATCTCCCGGCGCAAGCTCTCGTCGAGGCTGCGGCGAGCGCCGAGTTGTTGGTCGTCGGCGCCCGTGGCCTCGGCGGCTTCCGCGACTTGCTGCTGGGGTCGGTGAGTCACCGTTGTCTGACACACTCGTCGTGCCCGACGGTGGTGGTCCGGTAGGAGCAGCGCCCTAGGGCTCTTGCGCGGCAACAAGAACGCGGTCGGGATCGCGTCGCTGTCGCTCCCGATGCCGGCGCCAGAGGCTGGAGACCGCGAGACCGACTCCGATGCAGCAGATGATGTCTATGGGCGCGCGGAGCCGCGGGGGTGCCAGGATCAAGACCATCAAGGCCGCGAATTCGGCCGCGAGGACTGCGAGCAATCGGACTCTCCAGTCGCGGCGGTGAAGCCACAAGCCGGCGATGCCGACGAACGTGACGACATAGAACAGCGGCAGCGTGGCGTGGCGGAAGTCGAGGTTCCGCCCGTCCAGTCTCTCGGCGACATCGTTGTCGGACCGTTCGAGAAGTTCCTCGACGTTCCTTCGGGCATTGGTGACGAGATACCGAGGGTTGCTCCGTACACCGTCCCACGCGCGGTGGAGCAGCTTGTCGCTCCACTCGGCCTCATCGAATTGCGAAAGCTTGAGGTCGAGGTCGTCCTCGTAGACGGAGTTGAATACAGGATCGACGAAGGTGCCTTGTTTCTGCGCAGGCTCGGCGAACACCGCAGCGAGGGTGAAGCCATCGGACGTGACGAGCTCGGGAGTTCCGACCTGGATCTCGTTGCGGACGATCCACGGCACGGTGATGAGAGCCGCCATCACGAGGAGACGAGTCGCGGGCCTCCAACCAGCCTTGATGAGCGCGACGACCGCGACGGTTGCGACGACGAGGTACGCGTTCGGTTCGTGTGAGCATCAACGCTCCGCACGCAACGCCGGCCCAACCCCAACGTCGATCGTCGACGAGCAGAACAACCGCAAGCAGGAGGAGCAACGACAGAGGCTCGCTCAACGTGACCGTGTCGTTCGCGAGCAGCGGCGGATAGATCGCGGCAACCGCGCCGGCCGCGAGACCGGCGGTGCGCCCGGCGATCTTTCGCGCTGTCACGAAGACGAGCACGACCGTAGCGGTACCGAGCAGGACGCTGGTCAGCCGCGCTGCCCAGAGTCCGTGCGTCACGAAGGCGGCTGGAAGGAGGGTCAGTGGATAGAGCGGCGGACGAAACGCGGTCGCGTGCATCTCGAGCTGGGGATAGATCGAGCGAGTACCCGTCTCCATCCGCCAGTGCTCGCGCCAGGAGAACGTACTGGTCAGCATCCGAGTTCGGTATCCACGACGGCGTGACGAGAGCCCAGTAGAGACAGCGCGCGATGAATGCGCCGGCGGCGACCAGGAAGATGTCGCTCCAATTGGTCCCGCCCCTGAGCAGCCGCACTTTCGGGACCCTACTGCGGGTCCTCACGCACCGGTCTGACCCAGCGCGATCACGCGAAGCGAGGGAACGGCGGCTCGTTCTGGTCCCTCGGATCGAGGTCGTGGACCTGTTGCGACATGTGGTCGCCGCGGACGATCAAGTACACGACGACGCCGAGCAGGGGTAGAGCGATCACGAGGAGCACCCATCCCGCTCGTCCCCACGGTGACAGATCGCGACTACGAAAGACATCGAGCAGCAAGCCGAAGACGGCCACACACCACGCGATCAGGATGAAAGCCACCGCTGTGGTCCAGAACACCGCCAGCAACGGGTAGTCGTACGCAAGGGCGTGCAGGTTCCACATGGAGGGATCATCCGTCCGACGTATAGCAGCCGTCCATCGCGACGCGGCGATGGTCGCGGCGCTTGAACAAGGACTTCGTTCCGGGATTGACGCTGCTGTCGTCGTACCGAGCGCGCTGGTTGCGCTCGGATGTCGTCGCGGGACTCGTCCTCACCGCCTTGCTGGTCCCGCAGGGGATGGCATACGCGGAGCTCGCAGGTTTGCCGCCGATCACGGGGCTGTACACGACGATCCTCTGCCTCGTCGGCTATGCGTTCTTCGGCCCGTCCAAGATCTTGGTGTTGGGTCCGGACTCGTCGCTCGGTCCGATGATCGCGGCGACGATCGTCCCGCTCGTCGGGGCGCAGGGCGATCCCCAACGTGCGGTGGCCCTGGCGTCTGCACTCGCGTTGCTCGTCGGACTCATGACCACGCTTGTCGGTGTGGCGAAGTTGGGGTTCATCGCGGATCTCATCTCCCGACCGACGATCCTCGGCTACATGAACGGGCTGGCGGTCACGATCCTCGTCGGTCAGCTTCCGAAGCTGTTCGGGTTCTCCGTGGAGGGCGACACCTTCCTCGAGGACATCAGCGGATTTGTCCGCGGCGTGGCGAACGGCGAGACCGTGCCAGCCGCATTGGCCGTCGGCGTGCTCGGACTCGTGCTGATCTCGAGCCTCCAGCGTTGGCTCCCGAAGGTACCGGCCGTGCTCGTTGCCGTAGTCGTGTCGATCTGTGCTGCAGCATTGTTCGACCTGTCCAGCCACGGGGTGTCGCTCGTTGGCGTGCTGCCGCGCGGCCTCCCGCCGCTCACAGTCCCGCGCGTCGAGCTCTCCGATCTGGGGCTGCTCGTCGGGGGAGCGTTCGCCATCGCCGTCGTGTCGCTCACCGACACCATCTCGACTGCCTCATCCTTCGCGGCGCGCACCGGCGAGGAGGTCGACGGCACGCGCGAGATGATCGGGATCGGAGCCGCGAACATCGCGGCGGGCATGTTCCAAGGCTTTCCCGTGAGCACGAGTGGCTCCCGCACCGCTGTCGCCGAGCAGGCCGGCGCGAAGACGCAAGTAACCGGACTGGTCGGAGCGTTGGCGATCACGGTCATCCTCGTGGCCGTTCCCGGACTGCTTCGCAATCTGCCGCAGCCCACGCTCGCAGCAGTCGTGATCGCGGCCTCGATGTCGCTGGCGAACATTGCCGGTACGCGGCGCCTGTACTCGGTGCGTCGCACGGAGTTCCTGCTGAGCATGGCAGCGTTCCTCGGCGTCGTTCTCCTGGGCGTCCTTCCGGGCATCGCGATCGCGGTTGCGCTGTCCGTCGGAAACGTGTTCCGTCGCGCTTGGTGGCCGTATCAGACCGTCCTCGGACGCGTACCGGGCATGCCCGGGTATCACGACGTGCGCAGCTATCCAGACGCGGAGTTGCTGCCGGGATGCGTGATCTTCCGGTTCGACGCACCGCTGATCTTCGCGAACACGAGGACGTTCCGCGAGCAGATCCGAGCGCTCGCCGCCTCGGACCCGCCGCCGTCGTGGATCGTCGTTGCTTCTGAGCCGATGACCGATGTCGACACCACGGCGGCAGACATGCTCGAGGACTTGGACGACGATCTCAACGGCCGCGACATCAGCCTGGTGTTCGCGGAGATGAAGGACCCGGTCCGGCGCAAGATCGAACGGTACGAGTTGACGCGCACCATCAACCCACTTCACTTCTTTCCCACCGTCGGCGACGCCACCAAGGCGTTCCAGCGTGAGACCGGTGCTCAGTGGGAACGCGCGCAAGGCCAACGTGGCCCGCAAACGGACAGGCCCGGCGCTCCATGATCGATCGCGGCACGCGCCGTCCTCCGTTCGGCGAGCGCATTGCTGCCCTGGTGGCGCTCGTGGCGCTCGTGGCCGCGATCGTGCTCGTCGTCTACGCGCGTTGAGTGGACCGGTCGAGATCGGACTGGACGGCGAGGCACTCACGCTGACGCCGCCCCTCGTGTTCGAAACCAAGCCGGGAGCGCTGCGGGTGCGCCTTCTCCGTCACGCGATCGGCCGGACGCCCACCGCGAGATCAGTCCACGTCCTGTCTCACACCACGATCGCCGATCTCGTCCGGGTCGCGGGTGGTCGTGCGATGAGCTCGTAGGCGAGCACGACCTCGACCAATCCCACGATCGAGCCGATCACCATGCCGAGCAGGCCGTTGACCAAGAACGCCGGTACGAGCGGATGTTCGAAGATCTCGGTGTAGTGGATCGCGTGCAGGGCGGTTTGCTCGACCTGGAGTGGAACAGTGACGAGCCAGAACGTCAACCAGAACGACGGGCGCACGAGCTGCCAAGAACGCCCGAGCGCGGAGGCGACAGGACGATCTTCGATGGTGATCACCGGTCCGACGAGCGACCACAGCGTGAAGACGATGATCCCCGGCACGACGAAGAGTGCGAGGCCCACGACGGTCGCGATGGCCAGCACGACGTCGGCAGCGATCAACCGTCGCAAGGGGAGAGCGTGCCAGATCTCTTTGAGAGTGAGGTCCGGATGGCCATGCAGGTGCGCGCCGACCACCTTGTCGAGGATGCCCGCGTACACGACGACGCCGGCCATTCCGAAGGCGGCCGCGACGGACGACGTGATCGCGGCACCGATAGGACGCGACACGTGGCGGTCGATGACCAGGACGGTGGCGATCGCATCGACCACCGCGACGGTGCCGAAAACGGTGAACGCCGTCCCTGCGACCCGCCAGAACCGTTCGCGGTAGGTCCGGAGCGCGGCCCGCACGATGTCCGAGGCCCGCGGACGACCGAGCACCTCTTCCGGGATGATGGGGGACTCCACTCCGAACCTCGCAGCCGCCGGGGACGCAAAGCGAGGCTAGGCCGCGCGCAACGCGACGAGGTGTGCGTGAACCGACGCCACACGTCACTGGTGCACACCGTTGCCTTCTACTGAATCCACCCCGTGTAGCGGGACGAGAACAAGGCGGGCATGCCGCCGGTGTGGAGGAAGACGACACGTTGCGACGACGGATCGATGCGTGTCTCGCGCGTCGCCGCGATGAGACCTGCCATTGCCTTGCCGGTGTAGACCGGGTCGAGCACGATGCCTTCGAGTCGAGCCGCAAGCAGCAGCGCCTCGCGGCACGCATCGGTGGGTTCGCCGTAGCCCGCACCGACCCGTTCGTGGTCGATCTGGACACGTCCCGACGGTGACGGCATCTTGGCGAACGCAGCGACGTCGGCCGCCATGTTCGGCACTGCTTCGTCGAGGTCGGGACGGGTGCCCACGTCGACGCCGAGCACCTTGCTGTGATCGCCGAAGCCGGCGGCCAGTCCGGCATGCGTCCCGCCCGAGCCGTCGGCGACGACGACGACGTCCACGTCGTGCTCTTGTGCGATGAGCTCGCGCGCCGCGCGGACATACGCCAGCACGCCGATCGTGGATGCACCGCCGATCGGTATCGCGTAGGGCGTGCGGCCGTCGGCTCGCAACCTGTCCGCCTCGGCCACGATGCGAGCCTCGAGTGCGGGATAGTCCAGATCTCCTGCCCACACCATCTCGGGTCCGAGGAGCTCATCGAGGACGACGTTGCCGGTCGAGACGTCTGGCCGGTCCGACGCCAGCACGACCGTGCAGGCAAGCCCGAGACGGTTCGCCGCGGCTGCCGTCGTGCGCACGTGGTTGCTCTGCCGTCCGCCGCCCGTGACCAGCGCGTCGGCGCCGTGGTCGAGGGCATCGGCGCAGAGGAGCTCGAGCTTGCGGACCTTGTTGCCACCACCGGCGAGCGCGGTGAGGTCGTCTCGCTTCACGACCAAGCTGCCGGACGGGAAGCCGAGCTCCGCGCCCAACCGATCCATCGGCTGACACGGCGTGGGTAGCGGTGCGAACGACACCTCGTGCGCCGGCATCGGTTCGTTCCTAGCAGCCGCTCGCCCGACGGCGCGCGGGCGATCCATGGTCGTAACGTTTCGACCGACCCCGGCGGGGACCGGGGCGGGACGCGTGACCCCTGGTCGCGGGTGGACGAGGCCAGGGGCGTGTCCCAGCACGGGCGGCGCCGACTGGGTCGACGTCAGTTGCCGAACATCGTGAGCCACTGCTCCGCGGTCTTCGGCCGGAACACGAAGTTCATGCGGCGCGTCTCGCCCATCGATGCCGAAGGCTCCATGGAATAGAGGTGTCCGGGAAACAAGATGGCGTCGTCAGGGACCTTCGCCAGCTTCTGCGTGATGCTCTCGTACAGCGCGCGCGGATCGCCGCCCGGCAGGTCGGTGCGCCCGCATCCTTCGAGGAACAAGGTGTCGCCTGCGACCAGGCGACCGTCGACGAGGAAGCATTGACTTCCGGGCGTATGCCCTGGCGTGTGGATCAACTCGATCGGGATGTCGCCGACGGTGACCGTGTCGCCGGACATGTGCTCCACGAGGTCGGAGGTGGAAGCGCCGGTGACGCGCATCACCCACGGGCCCTCGTCGGTCTGCACATGGATCGGTACCGGATTGATCGTCAAGAGCTCGCGCACGCCCGAGATCGTGTAGCCCGCCATGTCACCGCCGACGTGGTCGGGGTGATAGTGCGTCGCGAGGGCGCCGACGAGCCGCATGTCGTCTTCCGCGAGGATGTCGAGCAGTCCGCGAATGTCGTATGCGGGATCGACGGCCACGGCTTCGCCCGTCTCCCGGTCACCGACGAGATACACGAAGTTGACCATCTGGCGCGCGAGCGGATCGTGTGTCGCGAAGTCGCGTCCGGACAGGAGCTGGCGGAAGTAGAGACGGTCTTCCATGCCGGCAGGATACGGAGCAGTCACGAGTTCGAACGAAACCACTCGCGCAGCACCGACCGGTAGGCGGCGTCGAAGTGCTCGTAGTCCTCGCGAAGAGCGGCTCCCGGCCAGCTCCGCGGGAGCAGTGCATCGGGCAGCAACGGATCGGTTTGCAGATGGCGCAGCACTGCGGCGGACGTGACGAATCCAGGGGCCAGAGCGCTGGTGTCGCCGCGTTCGAGCGGGGCGAGGGTCCGCATGTCTCGCCGCAGCTCGCGCGCTCCGGATGACCACGTGTCGAGGTCCCACAGGAGCCCGACCGCGCCCGGCTCCAGGCGCGCCTCGGTCACGATCGTGCAGTGGTCGGTCACGACCGCAGGCCACACGACGTCGATGTTCTCGGGACGAACCCAGACCCCTTCCCGCAACTCGGCCAGCCGGGCACTCTTCAACCGTTCGCGCAGCTCCGATCGGGCTGCGGGCTCGCGCCGTTCGGCGGTCACTACGGCGAGTACCCACCCTCCGCGCCACACTCGGGTGCGGGCCGAACGGCTCGTTGCCTGCCGCGCCTGTCGTTCGAGCAGGCGCGGACTGATCAGCCGGTAGTGACCGTCCTCGGACGCGAGTTCGTCCGCGGCGACCATGCGGGACAACGCGACTCGTGCTGCGCCTTCGGTGATCCCGAACACGGCGGCGGCGCGCACGAGGATCCGCGCCGACAGGACGGGCGGCTCGGTGCCGAGCAGCGTGCTGGCGAGGACCGACCGCGCGGTGAGTTGACGGTGGCTATTACGGACTTGCATCACGCGTACAAGAATTGTAATACTTCACCGGTGACGCTGACCATGAGCCCGGCGGCGGACCAGCTTCCTGATGTCCTCCCCACGGAGCGTCTCCTCCCCAACGGCAAGCTGGTTCCCGAACTGCGAGCCGAGCTTCGCCGCATTCCCAATCTGCTGAACGCATGGTCGGTCGTCGCGCTCGTCTCCAGCACGGTCGCCATCATCGCCGCTGCCATCTGGGTCGATCATCCACTTGCGTGGCTCGCCGCCTTCATGCTCATGGGACCGCAGTTCGCCCGGTTCGCCAGCCTCGCTCACGAAGCCGCGCACCGTCTGTTGTTCTCGAACAAGCGTCTCAACGACCTCGTCGGCCGGTGGGTGCTCGGCTATCCGGTGTTCGTGTCGACAGATCTCTACCGGCGCGGGCACATGGCGCACCACAAGGACGAGTTCGGGCCGAACGAGCCCGACATGAACCTCTACAACGGCTATCCCATCACGGCGGCGTCGATGACCCGCAAGCTACGACGCGACCTGTTCGGCAACAGCGGTTGGAAGAACTTGAAGGGCCTGTTCCGCGGGCTGCGCTACGAGATCACCCGCGTGCACGCCCTCCGGATCCTCGGCGGCCAGGCCGTGGTCTTTGCCTTGTTCTTGCTCGCCGGCTGGCCGCAGCTGTATCTGCTGCTGTGGTTCCTTCCATGGATGACCGAGTGGCGCGTCATCAACCGCCTTCGCGCCATCGCCGAACACGGTGGGATGCAACGCTCGAACGACCGCCGGCTGACCACCCATTCCGTCCGGCAGTCGCACGCCGCCCGGTTCTTCATGGTGCCGTACAACATCGGCTACCACCTTGCGCACCACGTCGACATGGGTGTGCCGTGGCGCAACCTGCCGCGAATGCATGCCGAACTGGCCGCGTCGGGCTGGATCACACCGAGCCTCGAGTACCCGACGTACCGTGCGCTGTGGCGCAAGCTGTCCTCCCGCCCCGCCTGATCTCGTTGTTGTCGTCGTGGGGCGCCGACCCGGACGCAGTCGCCGAGGCTGCAGCCGAGGTCGCCGACCGGTACCACGAACCCCATCGGCGCTATCACACGCTCGAACACATCGAGGACATGCTCGCAGTGACCGATCGGCTCGGTGCCAGCGACGAGGTGACCTGTGCGGTGTGGCTGCACGATGTGATCTACGACACGAGGATGCCCGACAACGAGGCGCGTAGCGCCACGTTCACACGAGCGTTGCTCGAGCAACTCGGCGCGCCTGCGACGGTCGTGGCGGAAGTCGCGCGTCTCGTCGAGTCGACCGTGCACCACGATCCCGACGACGGCGATCACAACGGCCAGGTTCTCGCCGACGCCGACCTCGCCATTCTCGGTGCGTCTGCCGATCGGTACCAGCGCTATGTGTGGCAGGTGCGCAGCGAGTACGCGCACTTGACCGACGACGACTGGCGGCGGGGGCGGGCTGCCGTCGTCAGGACGTTCCTGGATCGAGAGGTCCTCTTTCACTCCTCACAGTTGCGCGACGAGCGGGAACAGCGGGCGCGCGAGAACTTACGTGCGGAGCTCGCCGCTCTTGCGGCGTCGTAGCCCGGCCGCCTGCAGACGGCGCACGAGCTCCCGGGACGGAACCGGGTCGGCGCCGAGCGCGATCGCCGCTTCGCGTAGCTCCGCGGGAACGTCGTAGTGGTCGCGGTGGAAGGCGCGTTCCGGTAGGCCCAGTCGCGCCGCGAACTCGTGCAACTCCGCGTAGGACGAGTCACTTACCAAGTGCGCGTACCGCCGTCCACGCGAAGGCCAGACAGCATCGTCGACGAGGATCACGCGGTGTCGTCGCCGGGTGTGTCACCGGACGGCAGCGACACGACGCCGTGGCCGCGGCGCGCCGATTCCTCGGCCAACGAGATCACCTCGCGCAACGGCAGTCCGGTTCGCTTCGCAACACGAGCAGCATCGTCGTGTTCGACCTTGACTCTCCCAGCCGACACTTTCACCCGAACCGGATAGCCCTGCACTTCGACCTCGCCCTGCGAGCGCGCCGCGGGCCAGCGCTCACCAGTCGTGCCGCGTACGCCCAGGGAACCGGTCTCACGGGCAAGCACCGAGGAGACCTGTTCCGCCAGGACCGGATCGCACACCGCGGACAGCGTGTACGCGGGTCGTCCCTTCTTCATGACGATCGGCGTTACCCACGCGTCGTGCGCGCCCGCTTCGAGCAGCGCGTTGATCGTGTGCGCGAGCGTCTCGCCGGTGGCGTCGTCGACGTTGGTCTCGAGGTGGACGACGGGCTGGCCGGGCACGACGTCGGTGATGGCGTCGCCGGTCACGACCTGCACCACGTTCGGTCGTCCGTCGATCTCTCGGCTTCCCGCCCCGAAGCCGACCGCGCGCACCTTCATCGCGGGCATGGGCCCCCACGCAGTGGCGTTCGCCGCGAGCAGCGCCGCACCTGTCGGCGTCGTCAGCTCCACGGGTAGGTCGACGCCATACGTCGGCGCGCCGCGCAGCAATTCGATGACCGCGGGCGCCGGGATCGGCAACACGCCGTGCGCGGACCGCGTCATCCCCACACCGTTCGCGATCGGTGAGGCATGGATGTCGTCGACTTCGAGCACTTCGAGTGCCGCCGCCGTACCCACGATGTCGACGATGGCGTCGAGCGCGCCGACTTCGTGGAAGTGGACCTGCTCGGGGGGACGCCGATGCAGCCGTCCTTCCGCCACGGCCAGCGCCTCGAACGTGGCGAGCGCGCGCGAGCGCACCCGCTCTGGGAGGCGGGCCTCCTCGACCATCGCCGCGATGTGACCGTGGGTGCGAACGACCGACGTCTCTTCGGCTTTCACATTGATCTTCGTGCTCGCAAGTCCGCCTCGGAGTACCGGCGATGCGTCCAGGGTCCATCCCGACACCGGGATGCGTTCGCACAGCGCCCGCACTTCGTCGAGGTCTGCACCGAGGTCGACGAGCGCGCCGAGCGCCATGTCCCCGGCTATGCCGGAGAAGCAGTGGAACCAAGCGGTGACCGTCATTTCAACAACCGCAACACTGCGCTCGCTGCACCGAAGCCGTTGTCGATGCCGACCACGGTGATTCCGGCGGCGCACGACGCGAGCATGGCGAGCAGCGCCGTGATGCCTTCGAGCGCCGCGCCATAGCCGGCTGACGTGGGCACGGCCACCACCGGCGCGGGCGTGAGACCGCCGACGATGCTTGCGAGCGCACCTTCCATCCCCGCGACCACGACGACCGCCTCTGCCGCAAAGAGATCGTCGGTGACCGCGAGGAGACGATGGACGCCGGCGACGCCCACGTCCGCCACCCGCGACGGCTCGACGCCGTGCGCCCACAAGGTCGTGGCACATTCGTCGGCCACGGGAAGATCGGCGGTGCCGGCAGTCATCACCAGGACCCGTTCAGGGCGCGGCGCGCTCGGCCGCCAGACGAGAGTGGAGGCTCGCCGTTCGCCGCCCGGGTTGCGTTCCAGCGCCAGGCCCGCCTGCTCGGACGAGGTGCGGGTCAGCAGCACGGGTGCCGCGCCGGCGTCGAGCAGCTCGGCGACGATGGCCGAGCACTGCTCCGGGGTCTTGCCCGGTCCGTACACCGCCTCGGGTCGTCCCTGTCGCAGCGCGCGGTGATGGTCGACGCGGGCGAAGCCGAGATCGGCATAGGGCAGCCGGCGCAGCGCGGCGACCGCGTCGTCAGGTGAGAGCGCGCCGGTACGTACATCCTCGAGGAAACGCCGGACAGTTGCCTCGTCCACGTCACCTATCCTGCTCCGTCATGCCCGGCGCCGCCGATTCCGTAGCGACGGGCGGCCGGGTGCGCGTCGGCTATCTCGGTCCACCGGGCACGTTCTCGGAGCAGGCGCTGCTGACGCAGCCCGATCTCGCCGCTGGTGAGCTCGTGGAGCTGGCGTCCATCACCGACGTCATCGAAGCCACGTCGAACGGTGACGTCGATGTTGGCGTCGTTCCACTCGAGAACGCCATCGAAGGAGCGGTCAACGTCACGCTCGACACGCTGACATTCGAGGCCGACCTGCTCCTTCAACGCGAGATCGTCATCTCGGTGCAGATGAACCTTCTCGGCGTACCCGGAGCGACGATGACCGGCATCGAGCGGGTGTACACGATGCCGGTTGCGACCGCGCAGTGCCGGTCGTTCCTCCGCAAGGAGCTCGCCGATGCGGCGCTCCTTCCCGCGAACTCCACCGCAGAAGCCGCGCGCCAGATCGTCGCGGAGGGCGATCCGTCGTCCGCGGCGATCGGCACGGCGCTCGCGGGAGTGATCTACGGCCTCGACGTCCTTGCTACGGACATCGAGGACCATCCCGAGAACGAGACCCGTTTCGGCGTCGTTGCGCGCGACACCATTCCCGCCACGACCGGCCACGACAAGACGTCGATCGTCGTGTTCCAGAAGGCGGACGAACCTGGGAGCCTGCTGGCGATCCTCCAGGAGTTCGCAGCACGCGCCATCAACCTGACGAACCTGCACTCACGACCGACCAAGCGCGGCCTCGGTGATTACTGTTTTCTGATCGATCTCGAAGGCCATGTGGCCGACGAACTGGTGGCCGATTGCCTGCGCGACCTCAAGAGCAAGCAGGCCGACGTGAAGTTCCTGGGCTCGTACCCCGCGGCAAGCGAGCACGGTGAGACCCGACGGCGTGATGCCGATGCGGCATGGCGGTACGCCGACGAGTGGGTCCGCAACCTCCGCGGTCAAGTCCCACCCGGGCGGTAGCCGACCTCGGGCTCTCTCGCGTCTTGGAGCGGTCAGCGACGCGTGGGCGCGTCGGCACGGTGCCGCTCAGAGTGCGTAGGGGGCTAGAAAGAGACGCCACGGCGTCGCCATCGGGACGACGCTCGTGAGAGGAGACGAGACGGTATGGCGAAGATGGTCGTCACCCACAGCGTCGTCGACTTGGACAAGTGGCTGGAGGGCAAGTCGGAACGAGCCGAAGCCATCCGTGGCATGGGAGGCTCCAACGTCGTGGACCTTGTGGCGAACGATGGAAGCAAGACCATCGCTGTCACCTTCGACACAGACGATGTAGCAGGTGTGGTCGCGGGCCTTGCTGCCCCTCCTGCTGAGGCGGCCGCCGCCATGGAACGCCACGGCGTCGTCCCACCGCTCACGGCCTACGTCGAGAAGTAGGGCGCCCCTGCTGGCAGCTGCCCCGCGGTATGTGTTGACTACGAAGATGTCGTTCCGGTGTTTCCAGACGCGACGAGGGAGTAGTCCCCGTCGGCTTGCGCGGTGACGTTCCATCCACCGGGCACGGCCGCGATCTGAACGTTGGTGATGTGGTCGCCATGCACCTCGGGTTTTCCGGTGTTGGCATCTGGGAACCAGACCTCGAGTCGGCCGGCCTGGTCGGTGTGAGCGGTGAGCGTCAAGTGGTTCGTGCAGTCGGCCGCGGCGAGCGTCACATATCCGGGCGCGGCCCGGGCGTAGGGGCGGGACACGCACTTCCATTCCGGCACGATGCCGAGGTCGTGATCACCCGGGCAGCCGTTGCGCCGGAAGTGGATCAGGATCGCGTCTGGCGTTCCGCCTGGCTCACCGATGGAGTGCGGGTCGCCGCAGGCCTGTCGCCACTGCCACCACGTATCACCCGCGGTGCGGAGTGAGTCCTCCTTGGCGGCGAAGCGCGCGAGCTTCTCGGCGCTTGCGGGCGGGTCGCTGAACCAACCGTATTCGCCGACCCACATGGCGGTGCCGTACTGCGCGGCAAGACCGGCGAAGTAGTCGAAGATGCCGTCGATGGGCAGGTCGTCGATCGACTCCGCGTAATTGTGCGGAGCAAAGACGATGTTGTCGTCGGTGGTGAACCCGGGAGCGACGGGGACGCCGAACACCGTCGTCTCGAAGAACGCAATGTGGTGGATCGAGCCGGTCGTCGTTTCGGCTGACCGGATCGCGTTGATGGCCTTGGCGTAGAACGTTCCGAGTGCCGTCTTCGCTCGCTCGCCGTCGTGGCCGTGGTTGGGCTCATTCAAGAGGTCGTAGCCGGCGACCGCCGGGTCGTCGCGGAACGACGTGGCCAGTTTCGCCCATGCCTCGACGAGCTCGTCCATGATCCCGTCGCGGTTCGCGTAGAAGCTGTCCCACGCGGTCATGACTGCCTCGGAACTCTCCCGTGATCCGCGCTGACACGTGTCGGCTCCATCCGTGAACGTCGCCCATTGCGGCGCTCCGTCCCAGCCGATCGCTGGCTCCGAGCCGGGGGCGCACACCACGCCCGGCGGACTAGCGATGAACTTGCTCCACGCGTCCTGATGCATGTCGATGACGGAGTAGATGCCATGCGCGCTCGCGGCCCGAACGGCATCGTGCACCCGCCCGACGTAGGCGTCGTCGAAGGCGTCACGAGTTGGTTCCAACGATGACCAGCTGACGAGTAACCGCACGACGTTGAACCCCTGCTTCGCCATGTCGGCCCAATCAGCGTCGGTAACCGGGACAACCGTCGGCAAACGAGGATCGGCCTGGTAGTAGTCGCCCAGCGAATTGACGTTGACGCCCCGCAGGCGGACCTGGCGGCCAGCGTCGTCGAGGATGGCGGCGTTGGTGCCACGTGTGGCGTGGAGCACCGCAAGTCTGGGCGCGGCCGACGCCTCGGACGACCCCGACCCTCGCTCCATCCCGTCGTCCGTGCATCCCACGAGCGCGGCGCCCGCGAGCACCACGAACGCGAGGTGGTGTCGAATCGCCCACATGACGTGACCTTAAGCCGCACGCAAGTGGATACGACCAGACGCTCGGACACGCTCACGCGGCGGAGGATGGATCCGAAGCTGCCGGTTGGCGGAGAGGGTGGGATTCGACTGCCGCGGGCCCTACGTCGCACATGCTGGTCAGAGCACTGCGCCGGGCCCGCGACCGCCCGATGGAAGCAACAATGGAAGCAACGGCTCCGAATGCCTTCGGATGTGCCCGGACGTTGCCGCCTTCCGCTCGTCGGTTGTGATTCGGATGCTGAGCCCATGCCGGGCCGTAGGGCCGCCCTAACGGAAGGTCGCTGCAGAGCTATCCCTTCGTGGGAGGCATGTGTCGCACTCCGGCGGGCGTGCAGCAACAGGAATGCGACGGCGGGGACACTTTGATCTACAGTTTGCCCTCTTCGGCTTTGCCAACAGCTCCCAGCGGACGGGGTGCGATGAAACCTATGCGGGCGGCCCGTGTGCTGGGTTTGTGCGTTCTCGCGTCCGGCCTGCTGGTGTCCATCGACACGACACCGGCGGCGGCGACGAGCATCACCGTCAACACCGCCCTCGACATCGCGCCCGACGCCACCACCGGACACTTCCCCACCGATGGCAAGTGCAGCTTGCGCGCCGCCATCCAAGCGGCGCAGTTCAACAGCAACGCCAACGACGTCGACTGCGCCACCGGCCTCGGAAACGGCGTGCTCGACACGATCCACATCGATCCGAGCCTCGCCGGTTCGACGATGACGCTGACCTACGCCAACGCCAACGGCGTGCAGCCCTTCGACAACATCACGGGTCCGACCAACCCGCTCGAGATCATCGGCCCTACCACCGACCCAACTCAGTTCGTCATCAGCGGTGGCGACGTCGTCCGGCCGTTCGACGTGGGCGTGCTCAACCTCGAGGCCGGGAACTTGAAGCTGGCGAATCTAACGGTCTCGCACGGCAACGGGAACGACAACGGCGGCTTCGGCTTCGCCATCGACGGTGATGGTGGTGCGTTCTACCTCGGCCAGAGCACCCAGCTCACGCTCGACAACGTGAACGTGCGCGACAACCACGTCACGGGCAGCGCACGCGGCGGCGCGATCTACGGCATTGCCCCCACCATCACGAACAACGGCGGTGCCTACATCGGCAACTCCGCGACCGGTGGCGGCACGTTCGGGCGTGGCGGTGCGATCTTCGTCGAGGGCGGCCCGTGGACGATCAACGGCTACGCCATGCTCCTCCAGGGCAACGTGGCGTCGTTCGCGGGCGGAGCGATCGCGACCAACCCGGGTGGGGCGGGAGCGTTCGCCCACTTCGAGCGAAGCCTCCTACGCGACAACAGCGCGGCGAACGGCGGCATCTTCTACGCGGACGACTCAGGATCCGGCGAGGTGCTCAACGTCACCGACAGCACGTTCTTCAACAACACTTCGGTGCTCTTCACCATCTCGAGTCGGCAGACGTACACCTACTTGCGCGACACGTTCGTGAACAGCGGTCAGATCTTCCGGGGTGGCGGAGGGTTCATGGCGAACTCGATCGTCACGGGGAATTCGTCCTGCACCAATACGGGCGGCGGCCCGGGACACACCGGCAGCCGCAACCTCCTTGCCGGCTCGGGCTGCGCGATCCTTGGGGCGAGCGACATCGGCGACGTGACGGGATTGGCGCCGTCGCTCGCGCAGAACGGTGGACCGCAGGTACAGCAGACCTTCGCACTCAACCCACCGTCGAACGCCATCGACAACGGCGACAAGACCTACTGCGGCACGATCGACGCGCGGTCGGTGGCGCGGGGGGTCGACGGTGACGGAACACCGAACAGCCCGCAGCAGGGCGACTGCGACATCGGCGCATACGAGTACGCGAAATACGTCGTCAACTTCACCACGGGCACGAGCTCGGTCAACGAGAACGCGGGCACCGTCAACATCCCGGTGAAGCTGCGGATCCTCGACGCGAGCTCGTCGCCTCTCGCCACCGCGGTCAACGTCAACATCGCACTGGGGGCGGGGTCGACCGCTTCGATCGGCCCAGACCCGCAGTTCAACGACATAGACGTGCCGGGTAACCACGTGACGTTTCCTGTCGGCTCGGTCGACGGCGCCATCGCCAATCTCGTCGTGAACGTCCATCAGGACGACGTCGCCGAGGCCTTCGGCGAGAACGCCCTGATCGATCTCGTTCCGGGCGGCACTCCCGGCGTATCGATCGCGGAGCCGAAGGAACACGAGCTGTCGATCCAAGACGACGACCAGGCCGGTGTCGTCGTCGACGACGGCGGCAACGGCACGACCGTCGCCGAGGCCACACCGCTCGTGGGCGATGCCATCTCGGTCCACCTCCAGTCGCGACCCGACCTGTCACGTCCGGATCCGAACAACTTCTCGGTCACCGGACCGCCCGCCGACGTCAACATGAGCGTCGAACCGGATCGTGACTGCATCGTGAAGTCCGGCGCCAGTACCGGCTCGGCTGGCTCACCGCTGCAGATGACGATCCTCAACGCGGACTGGCAGCTGCCACACACCTTCAACGTCTTCGCGGTCAACGACCTCTACGACGAAGACCTCCGGAACGAGGCCGCAACCCACGTCTGCGAGCTCCGTTTCACCTTCACCAGCCTCGACCCCGTCTACAAGAACACCCAGGACGCGTACGAGGTCACCGTTCAGGACAACGATGTCGCCGGCGTGAACGTCGTGCACGTGAGCGGGAGCAGTCCCTTCGCCGAGGGATCGACTGACAAGGACACCTACACGATCGATCTCGCGACGCCGCCGGACCCCGGAAAGCCGCTCCCCAGCGTCCCCCGCGGGCCGACGCAGGTCGTGATCACACCAGACGCTGCCTGTGATGTCGGCAACGGTCCCGGTGTCGCCAAGAGCTTCTTGTTCGACGACTCGACCTGGAATGTCCCTCAAACGTTGGATGTCAAGCCGAGCGACAACCTCAAGGTCGAGCTGCTGCACGGCTGCACGGTGACGTCCTCGATCATCAGCCCCGACCCCGTGTACGCCAACCTCGACGACGCGCCGCCGTTCGCCGGCACTCCACCGACGATCACCGAGCAGATCCAGGACTATGCCCCGCCGGGCATCACCGACGATCCACCGTTCGTCATCGTCAATACGACCGATGGGCTCGCCGTCAGTGAGGCCACGCCGAACATCCCCGATGTGATGAACGTCAGCCTCCTGCGCGCTCCCGTGGGCGCGCCGGTGACCGTCACGCTCACGGCCCCGACCGACCCGGCTGTCGAGGGTGTGCAGCTGCAAGTCGCGAACGCCACCCAACCGTCCGCCAACTCCATCACCCTGACGTTCGACGCCAACAACTGGAACATCGCTCAGACGGTCGAGGTGCGCGCCGTCGACGACGACTTCGACGAGCCTGACACCCACATCGCGGGTATCAACGTCACCGTCTCGTCCACCGCGCCGGGATTCAGTTCATCGACGTTGCGGAAGGTCGTCGTCGACGGAGTGGCGACGCTCGACTCCGGGACCGTCTCTGCCTCGATCACCGACAATGACACATCGGCCGTGGTGCTCACCGAGACCGGTGGCAGCACGCAGGTCGCGGAGGGCGGGGCCACCGACACCGTGTCGATCGCTCTGGCGACGCATCCCTACCAGAACGTAACCGTGACTCTGACGGCTGATCCGCAGTGCACTGTCGACGGCGGCTCCGCCAGGGTCATCACGATCCCCGCCGCGAACTGGAACATGCCCACGACGGTGACCGTCGCCGCGGTCGACGACGATGTGGTCGAAGCGCCCGTTCACTCTTGTCAGCTGACCGCCACGGCGGCCAGCACCGATCTCCTCTACCAGGGTCTGACCGCGTCGGCCACAGCCGCGGTCACCGACAACGACCAGCCCCTCGTCTCGGTCACCGCGGGCTCGGTTCAGGTGGCCGAAGGGGGCGCCAGCGACACGTTCGACGTCGTGCTCGGCGGGAAGCCAACCGCGGACGTCACCATCACGTTCGCGACGCCCGACGGGCAGACGACCGTCACGCCCTCCATCACTTTCACCACGGACAACTGGAACATGAGCCAGACGGTGACGGTCATGGCCGTCGACGACGCCGTCGATGAAGCGAGCACGCACACTGGCTCGATCGACTTGGGCGTCGCCAGCACCGCGCCGGGATACGACACCGCGGCCATCATCGAGGTGGATGGCACTACCGCGACGGCGATCGGTGTCGAGATCGCTGACAACGACACGGCCGGAGTTGTGATCCCTGACACCAGCCTCACGCTCACCGAGGCCGGCGCGACCGACAGCTACACGATCGCGCTGGCGACACAGCCGACCGGATCGGTCACCGTGACCCCGGTGGCCGACGGGCTGTGCACGGTCTCCGCCCCGTTGACGTTTACCGGCACAGACTGGTTCGCCCCGCAAACCGTGACGGTGACACCCGGCAACGACGACATCGTGCATACACAGAACTGCACCGTGTCGCACACCGTCGCGAGTAGCGACTCCAACTACCAGGGCATCACCGTGCCCGACGCGGCGGGAGTCGTTACCGACAACGACGTGGCCGGTGTCACAATCGTGGCCGGATCCCTCACCCTTAGCGAAGCGACACCCAGTACGAGTGCAACCTTCACCGTGGTGCTCAACTCCGAGCCTCTCGCGGATGTGACAGTGACGCCGTCGGTGAACGACGGCCAAACGACTGTGACCGGAGGACCACTCACGTTCTCCAACGTCGACTGGGATATCCCTCAGCCCGTCACCGTCAACGTCGTCGATGACACCGTCGTGGAACCAACTCCCCACGACGGAATCGTGCACAACGCGGTCTCGAGCACCGACCCCACATACGCCACCGCACCGTTCCGTGTCGACGGCATCGGAACCAGCGACATTGCGGTGGCGATCACCGACGACGACACCACGATTTCAGCAAGCTTCGTTCCCGCCGTGCCAAACGACGGCCAAACGACGTCTGCACTGGTGACCGTCATCGGTCGTGTCGGAGCACCGACGGGCAACATCTCGCTCACGCTCGACGGAATACCGCTACCGAACGTGACATTGGCGGGCGGCAACGTAACAGTCGACCTGGGCCGGTTGACCCAAGGAACTCACACGCTGGTCGCCACATACAACGGCGACGCCGCCGACGAGACGTCGACGGTAACGAGAACGTTCACTGTCGCGGGCGTGCCCGTAGCGACCGCCGACAACGTGACGATGACCGAGGATGATCCCCCCACAGCCGTCGACGTGCTGGCCAACGACACCGATGCAGACGGCGACACCCTGACCGTGTCCCAGCACACCGACCCTTCGCATGGCACCGCGACGTGCACGGCGACGAATTGCATGTACCACCCCGCGGCCAACTTCAACGGCAGTGACTCGTTCACCTACATGGTCACCGACGGCACGTTCTCGACGATCGGCACCGTTTCGATCGTCGTGGACGCGGTCAACGACCTGCCGGTCCTCGGCACGGTCGCCGTGCAGGCGGTGAGCGGCACAGCGGTCACGTTCAATGTGCTTGCGGCCGCCACAGACCTAGACGGTGACTCGTTGACCGTCTCGAGCTTCACACAGCCGGCACATGGCACGGTCGCGTGCACGTCCTCAGGGTCGTGCACGTACACCTCGACTTCGGGCTACACGGGCCCGGACGAGTTCACGTACACAGTGACGGATGGCTCCGTTGTCGCAACCGCCGCTGTACGCGCGCCGCAGGCTGCGGCGCTTCAGCCGGCGGCTGAGCAGACGACAGGTATCACGGGCACGGCGCACGTCACGGTTCTCGCTGCGCAGACGACCGGACCTGCGGATGGCACGGGTGGCGCCAGCGGCACAGGTGGCACCGGAGGGACAGGCAGCACCACCGGTGCCGTTACACGTTCGGGAAGTCTCACCCGGACGGGCTGGAACGCGGCACCAATCGCTGTGCTCGGCTTCGTGCTCGTCGCGGTTGGGATGGTCGTCATGTCGGTCGATCGACGACGACCGAAGGGTGCGCATCTGCGCCTCCGCGGCGAGCGCTGAGCAGGATCTCAGCCGTTTGTAAAACCGTACTCGGTCCGGGATCCTCGATCGTCCTGGCCCAGCAGCTGATGACGTCAACGATGCGTCGAGGTTGACCGGCGTCTGAAGCGTGTGGAGCTGACATGGGACGAGTACGCGAGGGATGGGACGCTCGCGCCGCGCTGGATCCGATCAAGGCGTGGGACCTCGAGTCCCGGGTGCGGTTCGTGACGCTCGCTGGCGCATCCAACGAGTGACATCCGCCGTTCGTGCAGTCGTAGGCGGGGCGCCCCGACGCGGAGAGCAGGTCATTGGGAAGACCAGTCCACTCGAGCTGTAATCGCGCCGCGCTTGGGCTGACGAACGTCCTAGTCGGCGCTTTTCGCGAAGCACCTCTGATCGCGTTCCACTCCCGGGCCGGCGCGCCGCGTCCGCGTTCTTCCACGTCGTCAACAGCCGCTACGAGCGACGACACCCCACCACCGTCACCACGTATCGCGGGCCGCCCGACTGGAGCGACGTGTTCGGCGACGCCGTCGTGGCCCGCAATCCTCGATCGGCTCATGCACGACGCCATCGTGTTCAACATCCGCTGCTCGTCATGGCGGCTACGGGAACACCACGGTTTCGAGATCGCCACCACCCTCCCCGACGAAAGGAGCCCCGCAAACCTCACCACCCGCCAGAAGGCACCATCACCGAACGCGAAACCCGAGATCGGCAGATACGACTCCGCGTGATCGCTCCTTTCTCCGATACCGCCCAACGCCGTGCTCGCGCTCCAGCAATGCACCTGAGATGCGTGCCAAGTCAAAGTCGTAGACGTGGCTGTCCGGCATCTCTCTCGTTAGACCTCCAGGCTGGTCAGGTGCCGAGAAGTGCCCGAGTCACGGCTCGGGGCTCCCGCTGTTCGAAACGGCGCGCTAGCCACACGGCCACTCCCACGGGCCACACGGGTCGCGTGATCAAGTAGGCCACGACCGACACCAGCTCGTCGAGTTCGGACAGGTACTCCCGCCGCCGCGGCTCGTTCAGCGGGTAGAGGCGCTCGGCGGCGCCCCAGGCCTGCGAGCGAGCCACCCGCAACGAGAAATTGAAGAGTCGGCCTCCGCCCAACGAGGCGGCCTCGCCGGCCCAACGAGATACGAGGTCGAGGTCGCGGATCACGGTGACGGACGTGTTCGCCAATACATCGTTGACGGTGTCGAAGTCGTCACGTACAGCCTCCAGACCGCCCTCGTGCGAGGCGACCTCGACAACCGCCTGGGCCAGGTCGTAGTTCACGTGCGCGTTGATCCCCAAGAGAAGATGTTGCACGATCACGAGATTGGGGTCGCCGGCAACGTCCCATGTCGCCTGCCAGCAACGGGCTACCGGTATCTGGGCCTCGCGGGCTCGGATGTAGTGGCCAGCGAACGTGTCGACGAACCGCTCCATGCGCTCGCCGTCTTCGAACCTGTCGTGGAGGATCCCCTCGGCGATTTCGTCCGTGACCCGGACATACAACGCGGGGAAGTATCCGGACGCGTCGTCGGCGTCCACGGCGATGTTCCGGAGCTCGGCGACCGTCTCCTTGATCACGACCCGACCCTAAGCCCATCGCACAGCGGCCGCTCCAACGCCGCCACGAGCCGACACTCTTCGTCTCGAGCGACCCGGCCGGATCAGATCAGATGTGAGACGGTAGGGCACGGCGCGTCTTGCTGCGCACGCGGATCTCGCCCGTCGTCAAGCCCCGGTGTATATGTTTATAGTGAGGCGCTGTATACCTTTACAGTGACGCGTCTGAGTGGATCGCAGGAGGTGGTTACCGTGAGCCCATGGGCCGCAAGCTCGATGTCGAACTTCTGGTCGACGCTCGCGAGATCGCTGTCCGCCTCGGTTTTCCCCGGCCGCAGCTTGTTCACTACTTCGTCGGCGCCGACGAGACCTTCCCCGCGCCGGTGTGGCAGGGCGCTCCTGGTCGGGGTGGCTTGCGGCTCTGGTACTGGCCGGAGGTCGAACGGTGGGCAGCCCGCAGCGGCAAGGGCCGTGCGATCGCGTCTGCGCCTGTTCAGCGACGCCACCGCTGAGCCACGGTCGGGGACAGCCACCATCCGAACCCCGGACCGCGCGGCTCGGGCATACTGCGCGCGCTGGAATCGAGGTTGCAGCCTGGAACACAAGAGAGGCGATCGTCAGAGGAGGCGGGCCCCACGGCGCCGGGCGGCGTCGACCAGGCTTGGCTGAACACCCGGCCGCTACCCGCCAACCCACCGGCACCGCGGCTGTGGCCGCGATCACGCTCATCATGAACTCCGTTGGGGAGCTGACCTCTCGAACAGTCGCTCCTCCCGGTCGCAAACCCGGTCTCGTGGCGTTCTCGTGCAGCCGGAAGCGACGCTCGTACACCGGCTCGTACACGGCGCTCACGTTGGTGGTGCGAGGTCAAGAGCTCGCAGCAAACCGACGACACCGTCGACTTTGTCTCGCGCCCGTAACTGAACCTGGGCGCGCCGCGGATGTCGTGCATGGGCGGTAGCCACAATGTACTACTGCGAGTAGCATCTTGGTATGAAGGTCAGCGTGAGCCTGCCCGACGACGATGTCGAGTTCCTCGACGAGTTCGCGGCCGCCCGAGGGATTGGTTCCCGTTCGGCCGCAGTTCAGAAGGCCGTGCGACTGCTCCGAGCGTCTGAACTGGGCCCAGCCTACGAGGATGCCTGGACCGAGTGGTCGGACAGCGACGACAGCCGGCTTTGGGAGTCAACAGCGGGTGACGGGCTGAGCTGATGCGCCGCGGCGAGATCCACTGGGTCGATCTCGATCCGGTGCGGGGTGCCGAGGCGAGCAAGCGACGGCCGGCGGTCATCGTGAGCAACGACGGGGCGAACGCCACCGCTCAGCGCCTCCGTCGCGGGCTCATCACGGTCGTGCCCGTGACGTCGAACACCGACCGCGTGTATCCGTTCCAGGTTCTGCTCGACGCCGCCTCCACCGGATTGGGCCAGGATTCCAAGGCTCAGGCCGAGCAAGTGCGGTCCGTCGCGGTCGAGCGCATCGGCAGCCGCATCGGCGTTCTCCACGCGGACCTCCTGCAGTCACTGGACGACGCACTTCGGCTCCATCTCGCACTCTAGGGACCTGTCGTCTATCGGCTCGGTGGACGGTGCGTCGCCTCGGCAGCAGTTGAACGCGCAGTTCCGGCCAGCGAGCAACCGGTGCTGCACGACTCCTCCTGATGAGCAGCCAGAACTGGAAGGCGTTTGTCAGCCCACCGCTCGACGCCGCTGCTGGCCAACTCCCGCTGTGACCAACCGCTGCGGAAGCGGTTGTCTCCAGCGTGGGGGTGCCGGGCAACCTTTTCGCTCGACGGTGCCCTCCATCGTCACGCACTCGACGCCGTGGCAAACCCGCGTGCCGGGACCCTCGACCGAAGTCGGCGTAGTAGGCCGCGGAGCCGCGGGCCTTGGGAACGTCGGGCGGCGCCGGCGCCGTGGCCGGTGCGAGAGCCGAGCGTAGTGATGCTCACGAGCACGGTGGGCAGCCGTCGCGCCGGTCGCGCATGCCGACAGGACCGGGCGGCTGCCTCCGGTTCTGTGACCGGATCGGGGTTGCCCGGCGAGCCGGGCGGGGTTGCCCGCCGGTTCCGCTTGCGGAACCTGCCAGTGTGTCTCACGCCTTTCCGTCGGCCGGGGGCGCTGGATGCCGGCGGGCGGCGTGCGTGTCGAGGGCGAGGCCGCTCGGCCGGGGTCGCGGCCGGCTCGGGGCGCGTTCGTGCATTGGTAGCGCGTCGTTGTCGGCGGGTGGCGGGGGTTGCCGGGTGCGAGTCGGCCATGAGTGGCGGACCGGCGAGTGCTCGACCCGCAGCTTGCGCACCTCTGTCGAGCCGATGGTCGCGACGATCTTGTCGACCCGGTCCTCGGCCTGCGACCACGTCGAGGCACGCACCTGGTGCTTCTGCACGCTGTGCAACCACCACCGAGCAAGGTCGCCCACCGAGGTCGAGATGGGTAGCGACAGCGGCGAATCGGCCGTTTCGGCAAGTTCGGCCAGCTTGCGCTGCCGAGCCACGATGACAAGCTCGCGCGTGCGTGCGCTGACGGTGCGCGGACGGCCCTCGCCCGGGACGCGGTAAGTCGCGTGCCATCGTCCGTCCTTCGCGAAGTACACCGAACCCTCGCCGTTCGACGCCTTGCCCCGCACGTGGATCCCACCGTCGCTGACCGACCGCTTGCCCACTGGGCGCTTCGGCATGAGCACCTCCGACGACGCTCGAGGCGCTGCTGAAAATGGAAGCAACGATGGAAGCAACGCCACCCGGAATGGTAGCAACCGTGGCAGTCACGCGCTGTATACATTTACAGCCAGAGCTGGACGGAGGCGGACAAAACTCCAGGTCACAGCGTTGGTAGCGTGGACGCATCCGGTCGGACCCGCACGACCGTGGACGACTCGGCGGAGAGGGTGGGATTTGAACCCACGGAGGAGCTCAACACCCCTCACCTTCTTAGCAGGAAGGCGCTTTCGACCGGACTCAGCCACCTCTCCTCGTGGACCGCTGAGCGTACCGCGTGTGCGACGATCAGGACGGAGCGGTGGCCGAGTGGACGAAGGCGACGGTCTTGAAAACCGTTCCGGGCGATTTCGTGACCTGCGGCCAAGTCGAAATAAGTCCTCCGACCTGCACGTATAGCTGTTAATGACTTTGGTGGTCTGAGCGCAACTGAGAGAATCTCGCGGACTTTTCGCGGACTAACCGTGGACCGACCTGGGGAGATCACATGACCGGACTCGACCTAACCGGCCTCGCCGCACTGCGCCCGCAGGCCGACGAGCTTGCAGCGCGCATCAAAGCCGGCGACGTGGCCGCCTGCTTCGACGCCGACGAATTCCTCGAGTCGGTCCACCGCTCCTGCGCCGACGCCCGCGCCCTCGTCGAACGTGCGCACGTGCGCACCCCGGGGTCCGACGCCTACCGGGACCGAGTCGCCTTCGACGCGGCCGACGGCCTCGACTACGTCATCGGCTTCCTCACGGGGTCGTACGAGCTTCAGGCCGAGCTCGACGACGCCCGCGAGCCCGACGACGACTGACGAACGCGCCGCGGTCGTCGCTGCCGGTTGTGAGCCGCCACCGAGCAAAGCGCCGGCAACAGACAGCGCACAGTCCGTCCGCGTGTTGGGGCCGCTGCGCGGCAGCAGATGCAATCGCGCGATTGCTTCATCTCTTGACGCTCGGCAGTCGTGGTGCCGGCCCAGATCCCGACCACCTCGGGGTCGGCCTCGAGCGCGAACGCCAGGCACTGGCCGCGGACCTCGCACGTTGCGCAAATGTCCTTGGCGGCCGCCAGTAGACGCCGACTTCTGAACGGTGGCTGCCAGCGAAGCCCAGGAAGTGGATCGGTGCACGCGCCGAGTCGCTGCCACGCCGGTTGATAGGAGGTGACGAGCTCGGCGAGCGACACCAGCCGCGGAATTTAGATCCGCTGAGTATGGAAGCGCCGGACTTCGATACTGCACGGCTGCTCAGCGCCCACAGCGGGAGCCATCCCCGAAGACACCCCCCCGCGCCAGGCGCCACCCCCGAAAGGAACGAGCGACGCGTGGACGGGACGCCGGCAGCCGCACAGACCTACTTGTTGGCGGCTCGTTTCGTGGCCCGCTTCTCGCCCGGCGCCGCCGTCGCCGCCTCCACCGTCACCGCTTTGGGAGCGGTGGAGACCAGCAACCCGGACTCCTCGAGGTCGGTGAACCATTCGGGATGCGCCCGTACCAACGGGTCGTCGGCCCGGTAGATGGTGCCGGCCCGCAGTGACCCGGACTCCCCGAAATCGAAGGTGGCATCGGCCACCACATAGTCGGCCATGTGGATCCTTTCGGTTGGCCGGTGGATCAGGTTTACGTGTTACAGAGCAAACGGAATCCTTGCTCCACGACGACGTTGCCGCCGGTGCGAGCCCACGCGAACCAACCTCGCTGGCCCGTCGGCCGGTTGCTCGTGACATCGACGAGGTGCTGCACCAGTTCGATGCTCATACCGGCGCGTTGCGCGATCACATAGTTCGAGAAGTCGCCGACGACCAGAATGTTGGCCTGACCGGTCGTCCCGGTGAAATCCGGGAAATAGCTGCTCGTGTACGCGTTTCTGCTCAGCAGCCGGTCAGCCGCGGCTTCCGTCAGTTGCGTCGTGACCGCGTGCAACTGCGTGTACGTGCCCATCTGGCGAACCCGGTTGTTGACGTCGACCGACATCACCCAACTGGCGCGGCTTCTGAATCGTTCCGGCAGCGCCTTCCATGTCTTGTAGACGTCCTCCTGGCCGAAGGCACCATCCGTCGTCGGCGTCACCTGACTGGAGGCGGTCGCCGCCAACGCGGTGAGAACCCCTCGCGGTTCGCCGGAACCGGAGCCGGTCGCGAACTTCTCGGCCAGCAACTCTTCGTAACCGGCTGTGAGCAGCGCCGCCATCTCGGTCGCAAAGTTGGGATAGTCCATCCCAACTTCAATGCTGAAGGGGACGAAGCCTCGGGCCATGTAGACGCCGACCGTCGGTTGGGCCAACGTCGGACTGTCGTCCGAGACGGTCGCGGCTTCAGCATCGAATGACCATGACACGCCGGCTGAGCTGACGCCTTTCCAGACCGAGGTCGTCGTCGGCACGACCCGGGCGATCTGCAGGAACGGATCGGCCGAACCCTGGCTCGACATCAGGATCGTCGGATCGATGAATGTAGGGACGCCGAAGCCGCCGGCCGTAGTCGTGCCTTCCGACATTGCTCTGTTCTCGCTGCGATCAAGATCACGAAGGCTTCGCAACGCGGCGGACTCTTCGATGGTGAGAATCGGATGCACCTGCGTCACGCATTGCGCCCACGCGCTCCGATAGGCGGGGCTCTCGGTGATCAGTGCACGTCTTGCGATGTAGCTGCCGTCGCAGCTGTCGGTGTCCTGCCGGACGAGCGACTCGAATTGCGCCTGCTGCTCCGGGGTCAGCCGATCTTCACTGCCGGCCAACGCGGTCGCGCTCGATCGCACCGACTCGCCATCGGCTTTCAATGCGTCGGCAGCACTGATCTGCTGACGGGTGTTCGTGTTGAACGTCGGGAAGCCGGACACGACCGCCTTCGGGTTCCCGATGGCGGACCGGACACGAAGGAACGCTTCGCCGTCCGCCTGTAGTTGCATGAGCTCGGCGAACCGGGCCTGCTCTTCGGCCGTGAGATCGCGGGGTTCGCCTCGGTCGTCCAGGTGCAACGACTGAAGGTCTTGGTCGAGACGAGCGATGGCTGCGCGCAGTTCCGCTGCGCCGGCAACCGCGAGCTCGTCGCGGGTGGGTGGATGGTTCATGGAGATACCTCAATGGGTGCTGTGCGCGTCCGCGCAACTCGGGACCGAGCAGCGGACTCCGGCCGGTCCATCTCGACCGCCGGTCACTACCTCGGTACAACAGCACCGTCACCGCGCCCAGCCCGGGCAACGACTCCACGGCGATCACCAGATTAAACCTCATTGCGGCGGAGGTTTACGGCTCGAGCACCTCGGGTCGGAAGACCATGTCGTCGAGACCCAGGATCCTGACGTCGCCCCAGTCGTTCACCCATCGGGGCGAGTTGTCGAGGACGTCAGCCACCCACACACGTTCCCTGTCGGGGATCTGCGCGCAGATCTCGTCGATCAGCTCCTCTCGGCTCACCATTGCCTCGAGTGCGGGCAGCTCGGAGTCGGCGGATCATGGAAGGCGCAGACGATCCCCGGCGTGATCCACTTCTCCCGGTTGTGGCGCCGGCACATGCTCTGAAGGTTGGCCTTGCTCAGCGCCAGCTCAGGGTGCGTCTCCACCGACAACCGATGGTCAACTTCGGTCGCTCGAGCCCCACACACGACGCAGAGCGGCTGTTCGCGCAGCGTTTGAGCTCGCAAGCGCAGCCATCGCGCCGTTCCCCTCGGATCACCCGGTTTTGTCACGTGACGACCCCCCGGATCGCGTTAGAGGGAAATCTGTCGGATCGGCTGTGTTGCGCGCCGATGAGTGGCGCGCCGTCGTGATGGCACCCCCCGGGGTGGGGGTCGATTGCTGTCGCAACCCGCGCGTTCGCGCGTGATTGTCACGACGTCCACCCGCGTTGGAAGACGAGCATGGTCGAAGCGTTGCGTCGTGCCGTCAGCTGGCGCACGCCGTGGGGTTGCGGTCGATAGCTGACCTGGTCGAGTCGGTCCACCAGTCCGAGACCGAGGGTCATGGCATGGCGGGTGAAGACGAACGTCTGCCATCGCACCTTGCTCGAGCACACCTGGTCCATGCACTTGTACAACAGGTAGGCGTCACCGAGAACACGGGCGCCTTCGGTCAACATCCGCTCGAGCAGGATCATGCGGTCCTGCCATCGTGTCGGTTCGTGCACGCCATAGCGTCCATCGACGGATGCGGTCGGGGTGCCGTTGAGTTTGTACGGGCCGTCGATCACCACCGACGGGAACGACCGATCGGGATGGGGCAGGTGGGTTGCATCGACACTCGTGCCGGTCGGGGACTTGGCAGGGTCAAGGTCGCTGGCGACCAGGACGTCGGGCCGCCACTGCTGCCAGAACACGCCGAGCCCATAGGTCGGATCGAGGGTGCGCCATTCTCTGCGGAGGTAGCCGAGGCGAGCGCAGTCGACGATGAGCTCGGCGTTCGATGGCCGCTCGTCGATGGCGAGGACAGCGCGCTCGGGCATCCCGGTCAGGGCGAGCTGCTCGTCGTCGATCATCGTGCGCGCCAGTCGCGACCGCGTCGGCGGGAACGGCCGGCGTACCGCTTGGCGATCGCCTGCTGTGTCTTGTTGACGGCCAGGGCGATCTCGGCGGTGGATGCCATGTCGTTGTCGAGCAGCCACCCGATGAAGTAGCTCTCGGCTTCGAATGCGGCGACCACGACGAGATGGAACGCCTCGAGCTCGTCGAGCAGACCTTCGCCTTCCTGGACGCGGCGGACGACGCCGTTGCAGATGAACCTGTCGATGGCGCCGATGCTGTCGAGCATTCCCTTGCCTTCCCGGTACCGGGCCCTCGGTGCCGGTCTCGGGACAACCTTGGTTGTGGCTACGCCGTCTCCGCTGTCGGTGGTGGTGGTCATGTACTGGGGTCCTTTCGGTGCTGTCAGGGGTGTTGCTTCGGTGACGTTTCTTCCTTGGCTCAACACTCCTTGGTCACCGTGACCGCTATGACCAGAGGCTCGGATCGGGGTCGTGGTCATAGCGGTCACCGTGACCGGGGAATGTTCGGCTAACTAACGCGTCGAGCTGTAGAGGCGAATGCCGCGGTACTGGTTGAGTCGCGCCTCGCCCGCTCGAGGTCGTTCCTTGCGTACGGACGGCACGACAGCGCGGAGGTCACGACCGAACAGGGCGACGTTGGTGGGCTCCAGGCCGTGCTCGTCGCACCAACCCCGCCAGGCGCGATACAGGTCATGGGCCGGGACCGCGTAGTCGGCTCTGGTCTCGCAGCGCTCCTCGACGAAGGTCCGCACCGGCGAGGCCAGATCCTCGAGCGCCTCGACAGCTTCTCGTGCCGATTCGGGTTGCACGAACGCGCCGCGCTTACGCAACCGGTCGAGGCCCTCGAGGCACCAGTTGAAGATGGCCGGCGCCTCGGCCAGCAGTTGCTCGGTGAGCGTCTGGTCCTCCCGTCCGTAGAACGACTTGGTGAGGATGAGCGCGATGAACCGGGAGGCGAACGCGCCGGACGAGTCCGTCAGGTGGGGCAGCTCGTTCGTCAGGATCCAGAACCGGGTGGGGAAGTAGCCGGTCCACGGATCGCGGTACTTGCGGTCCACGGTCAGCATGTCCTCACCGGAGATGGACAGCAGCCGCTCGACCACGATGCTGGCATCGGTGCGTCCCGACAGCCGCGCGTCCGACACGAGGGCGAGCGGCCTGTCGATCAGCGGGGACAACCCGAAGTTGGTGGCGATGCCGGCCAGGGTCGGCGACGCGACGTTGTGATGTCCGAGCAGCCCGGTGAGGACCCGTCCGATCGTTCCCTTGCCGGAACGCTTCGGACCGATCAGCAGGAAGATCTTCTGCTGGTGGCGGTCGCCGGACAGGACGTAGCCCATCGCCTCCTGCAGCGTGTCGATCGCTTCGCTGTCGTCCTCCCACAGGTCATCCAGGAACGTGAGCCAGCGGACCGGTTCGGGGGCGTCGGGGTCGTATTCGAACGGCAGAGCGTGGTGGACGAAGAAGGCGGGCGTGTGGGGCAGCAGCATCCTCGTCGGCAGGTGCAGCAGGCCGTTGCGCATGGCGACGACCTCGGTGGCGGGGTAGTCGCGCTCGCCGCCGGCGGCATCGGCCCCGACCGTGTCGTGGATCCAGCACGGCGCCACCGCGTCGCTGTCGAGGAGGACGACGGCCACAAGGGCATCGACCGCGTCGGCGACCTTGTAGCGGTTCGGATGCCACGGCATCAGCCGCTCGGTCGTTCCCTCCTTCGTCGTCTTCTCCTGCTTGTAGACCGTGTGCTCGGTCCAGCGGTACACGCCGGTGCGCAGTGCGACCTCGGCGAGCTCCGGCCAGCAGGTGCCGTCGTACTGGTACCAGTTGCCGCCGTGGCGGATGAGGAGGAGAACGTCGTCGCGCTCGTAGTGGGCGGTGACGAACTGGCGGGCGACGGCCATCGGTTCACTCGGCGCGGCGATGAGCAGCACCAGGTCCTCGAGCTCCTCGAAGACCGCCTCGGTAGTGCGGTCGTCGCTCACGTCCACCTCGCAAAGGCGGAGGCGAGAGTGCGCGTGATCTCGCGCTCGTCGAGCCCGGCCCGCTGCGCGGCGTCGGTGAGGATGATCTCGACCTGGTCGACGCTGGCGCCCGTGTCGGCCGCCGCGCACCCCGCCCAGAACAAGAAGTCGTTGCGGTTGCCTTCGGACTCGTGCGCGAGGCGCTCAGCCATGGCGCGCAACGAGGCCACCGACCGCGGTGTTGGCCGCGACCGGCGCCGTACGTTGTCCACAGGTTTGTATGAGTTCTGTTGAGCGAACAGGTCGCGCAACCAGCCCGGCGCGCACTGCGGCTCGCCCCGTTCGATCCACGTGTAGATCGCGCCGCTCGGATGCCGCGACGGGGGCAGCAGCGCATAGCCACCGACAGCCTTGTAGTCGATGTCAGGTGTCAGCTTCGTGCAGCGCCGGCCGGTGACCGCGATGTGTACGTGGGCGCCGCGCCCGGTGCGCACCTGAGGTCCGTGCAGACCGTGATCGCGAAGGATCTGTTCGTACGCGACGCGGTGATCGAAGTCGACGACGTCGAACGTGACCCCGGTGGGCGTGCCGATGTTCGCCTCGGGTGTCTGCCACCACCAGCGTTCAATCATCGCGATGTCGGTTGTCGCTTCGTGGAACCCATGCAGGTTTGCCGGCCTCTTGGTTCGAGGCGTGCGACGGGAACACTGCGATTCCTCGTGCCGCGTAGACGAGCGCCGCCTCGAGCATCAGTCGCGCGGCAGTCGTTGCGCCACGACGCCTTTGCGCCGGCACCTCTCGCACACGTCGTGATAGAGGCCGGCAACAAAGGTCCGTTCCGCCGACCGCTTGCCGCAACCGGCGCAACGAGGTGCTGATCCTCGCGCCGTGTCGGGAACGGGGGCGCGGCGCTTGCGCGGTCGCTTCGACGACGCCTCACCAAACAGGTTCTCGTGCCCGGAGTAATCCGGCGGTGCGGTCACCCCGCAGAAGGCGCAGTTCTCGCGGTCGTGCTGTTGGCAGTGCCCGCTCGTTTCGCGCTCTTGTGCATCGCCGGCCATCTGCCCGCGCCTCAAAGCAGATCCGGGCCCGGGCCCGGGAGTCGGCCGGTCGCCAGCCGATCGAGGTCAGCGGCGGTCCGCTCAGCCAGCTTCCCGGCCTCGCCGATCATCATCTTGACCACGCGTAGCCGGGTGGCCGAGTCGGCCAGGAGCTCGTCCTCCCACTCCTGTCGTACCCGCTCGTTACGCTCATCCATGGAGGATCCCTTTCGCTGAGGGGTTCTGGAATGTGGGCGGCCCCACCGGCGGAGCACCGGTGGGGCCGTTGTCATGCCGGCAGCCGGTTGCCGCCGACTCGGTCTCAGGCGCGGGCGCTCTGCGTGAGCGGCTTCGCCGCGAGCCACGCCTCGACGTCGGCGCGACGGAACAGGAGCCGGCGCCCGACCTTGAACGCGGGCGGTGCCTTTTCGGGGGCCACCGAGCGCCAGTAGTGGATGGTGCCCGGTGACGTGTGGATCAGCCTGGCGACGTCCTCGACGGTCAGAAGGTCGGTTTCAGCCATAGGCCACACTCTGATACTTCGGAATAGTTCTTGTAAATAGATTTCGGCAGGCGTAGCTTGATCTCTATGCCAACCGAAGCCAACCGAAGCCGTAAACGGCTGCGAGCGTCCGCGGACCTGGTGGAGTCGTATGAGTTCGTCGACCTCGGGCCCGGCCTCCAGGTCAAGCGAGAGCTCGAGCTAGCCCTCGAAGACGAGGACCTCGACGCCACCGCCACCGCGACACTCGTCTTCGATCCCGAGCTCGGCCGGTACGACGTGAAGGACCTCAAGATCATGCGGGGCCCGGCTGCGCCTCCGATGCCAGAGGTCATGCGCCGCTTCCGGCTGGCGACACTTGTCGATCGCTTCGCCATGTTCGCCGTGAAGTCGTGGACGATGACCGAGGTCGCGCCCGGGGTCTGGAGTTGGATCGGGACACAACGGTTGGACGACGAGCCCGAGGAGAACTACGTCGCTCGTATCTACCGGATGGCGACAGCCGCGGGCTACCGCCCGAACAAGGCGGTCGCCGAGCAGCTCGGGGTCGCGCCATCCACCGCGACGAAGAAGGTGTGGCTGGCACGCAAGCTCGGCCTCCTGCCGAAGACACAACGAGGGAAAGCGAGGAACGCCTGATGAGCATCAAGAAGCGGCCCGACGGCTCGTACCGAGCCCGTTACCGCGACGATGCCGGCAAGGAGCACGCTCAGCACTTCGCACGCCGTGGCGATGCACAAGCGTGGCTGGATACGGTCACGTCGTCAGTGGTGCGCGGCGAGTACGTCGATCCGCGTCGCGCACGGGTCGCGGTGGGGTCGTGGGCAGGCGAGTTCCTCGCGGGGCGCGTGCACCTCAAGCCGAAGACGATCGCCGGCTACCACTCATTGCTGACGACGTGCATCCTGCCGACGTGGAAGGACGTCCCCCTGGTGAAGGTGTCCAACGCCGATGTCGTGGCGTGGGTAGCGAAGCTCCGAGCCGGTGGTCTGTCCGCGTCGCGCGTACGGCAGGCATACCACCTGTTCTCCTCGATGCTCGAGGCGGCAGTGCGCGACAAGCGTCTGCCATCGAACCCTGCGGCCGCGGTCGACCTGCCTCGGCTACCACGCAAGGAGCAGCGGTATCTCGACCACGGCCAGGTCGCCGCGCTCGCTGACGCGTGCGGTCCGTACCGGGTGCTGGTCCGTACCCTCGCCTACACCGGCTTGCGATGGGGCGAGGTCAGCGCGTTGCGAGCGAAGCACGTCGACCTGATGCGCGCTCGCATCCACGTCACCGAGGCCGTGACCGAGGTGAACGGCCATCTCGTGTTCGGGACCCCGAAGACGCACCAGAGCCGGATGGTGCCGATCCCTGCGTTCCTGCGCGACGAGCTCGTGGTGCAGCTGGCCGGCTCACACCGCGAGGACTTCGTGTTCCCCGGACCTCGCGGTGGAGTGCTGCGCAACAGCACCTTTCGGCGATCGCAGTTCAATGCGGCTGCAGCCGGCATCGGCCTCGAGGGTCTGGTTCCTCACGAGTTGCGACACACCGCGGCATCGCTCGCCATCGCGGCAGGAGCGTCGGTGAAGGGCGTCCAGGCCATGCTCGGACACAGCACCGCGACCCTCACCCTCGATCTGTACGGCCACCTATTCGGCGACGAGCTCGACGGGGTCGCCAACCGCCTCGACGCCGCGGTTCGCGAACAAGTCGCGGACTTTTCGCGGACTTTTCGCGGACCGGAGGTGGTCGCGATGCCCCGCCAGAGCGCCGTCTAGGGTTCTGACCTGCGCATTCGTGTGCATGGAGCGGTGGCCGAGTGGACGAAGGCGACGGTCTTGAAAACCGTTGGCCCGCAAGGGTCCGGGGGTTCGAATCCCTCCCGCTCCGCTGTGTGATGTCGCGAGACATCCCGGACGGTCCCCACCGCCGGCTGATGCCTCGAATTGCTCTGTCACCGACGTTTCTCGTTGGTTCGTGCGCGAGGGATGACGCGCTCGAACGTCTCGGCCATCCACGTCTCGTACTGGGCGTCGCTCCATCCAGAGGCCTCGACGAGGAGGAGGTACACCTCAGGGCTGGTCAACGCCCAGACGCCGTCGCGCTCGGCCATTGTGGGCTCGCGCCCGACGATCAACTCGATAGCGCTGGCCACGTCCTCTCGTTGGCGCTCACGCGCATCGCGGACGATGTCGGCGATGTCGGCGTCGGTCGCGGCCGCTTCTCGGATCACCTTGGCCAGAGCAGCAACGCGGCCGTAGTCGGCAGTCAGTAACCGCGCCGCAGCCGCCGTGCGCTCCGCATGCGTGCCGCGGCCAATGGCGGCGATCTCTGGACGCTGCGCGATCGCGACGGGTTTGGTTTCGCCGACAAGTGCGATGTCGACGACGTGCTGCAGGAGAACTCGCTTCGAGGAGAAGTAGCTGTACAGGGTTTCCATCGCGACACCCGCCTCACCGGCGACGTCGCGCATCCCGGTGCCGAACCAGCCCTTCGTGACGAACAGACGATGCGCAGCTTCGACGAGGGCGCGGCGCGTCTCGGCGGCCCGCTGCTCGCGCAGAGGCGAGCGATACAACCGAGCGGGCCGATCAGTTCGGTCAGTGCGAGCCCTGGGCGTTCTTCGTGTGATCGCCATGCGCGCTGAACCTAGAACACGGTCATATTGATCACAAGGCCGTTCTACCTGCTCGTGACCGAGTTCACAGCACCTTGTATTGCGAACGTGTGACGAACTTTGCCATCCTGAGACGAACACGCCATAGGACCCGCGCTGGGACCCGCGCTGTAGCCGACGACGTCGGTGGCGGCGCTCGGACTCCGAGCCACCGCGGCGAGTCGTCGAGCTCATCGCACCGGCCTGCAGCTTCCTCCTCCCAGGCGGCGCGCCCCTTGTGCCGTCCCTCCCGCATCGCCGTACTGGCGCGCGGGCGGACTCGGGTCCTCGAACCAGTCCACGAACCAGGAGGAACCAACCACCATGACCAAGCGCTTCCGCGGGGCCCTGCTCGGGCTCGTGCTCGTCGGGACGCTCGGCCTCGCCGCGTGCGCCCCCGGCGCGTCCGGGGCTGTGCCTCGTTCTCCTGCGCTCGACGCCATCAGCATCAACTTCGGGACGCTCGCTCCACAGGCGACTCGGGTGGCCGAGTGCGAGTCCGGCCTCAACCCGGCAGCGGTCAGTCCCGGCGGCGCCAACTGGGGCCTGTTCCAGATCAACGTGGTGCATACCGCACAGTTCCAAGCGGTCACGGGACAGCCGTGGTCGGCGGTGCTGGATCCGTACGCCAACGCCCAGTATGCGAGGTGGCTCTACAACCAGTCTGGTGGTTGGGGACCCTGGGGCTGCAGGTGGGCGGCATAACGACGTGCATTGGCTCCGGCCGAGTTCCGCCCTCGTGACTCGGTCGGGGCCAGCACGCGATAGATGGTGAAGAAGCCGACGAGGCCGAGCGTGAGGAGCCCGGCCCAAAGGAACGCCGGATTGGAAGTGTCGGACCCCGCGTAGAGCGTGTGCAGCGTGGCGGTGACGGCGATCATGTAACCCGTGAGGTGAATGCCGTACCAGGCCTTGCGCGGCAGTTGGTGCATGCCGAGGGAACTCACTTCGACTGCGACGAGGAGCCAGAACGCGAGCACACCCCACGCCACCGCGGTCGTGCGGTAACTCGTGGCGAACGGCACCAGCAGGTGGGCCACGGTGAAGCGGACGAAGTTGTCGGCGATCAGCGCGCCGAGATGCACGCCGACGAAAGCGACACTGAGACCGCCGAGGTAGCGGTGGAGATCGAGCAACCACGGTCCACGCGGCATGCGACCGAGGGCACGTGTGCTCAAGGCAAGGCCGCAGAGAAGCGTCGGTGCCCATGGCGCGGAACCGGAGCGCCGAATCCGTGCTCAGCTACCGGCCGACAGGGTCCGCGGCTGCGACTGTTGTGGAGCGGACGGCGCGGGCACCGGGACGGGCACTCGGTTACGGCCCCTTCGCGGGATGGTGCCCTGCGTCGAGGGTGTCGACGGAGGCGCGTCGTCCATCTGGTTCGAGCTCGTGCCGGAACCCGACGTCGTCGACACGCTGCTCGCGGGTGCCGGCGCGGCGACTGCCAGATACCCGGTCAGTCCGGCCGCGGCCAGCGCGCTACCCCACAGCACCGCCTTGCGTGCCCGCGCCGCGGGATGAACCTTGGCCGACGCCACTCGCCATACGGTAGGACCGCGGTGTCAACGCCCAGCGAGAGAAGGCTGAGTGTTTGCCGAGACCCGGGCGCTAACCCTGCACGTCACACGCCGTGTCGGCCTGCAGGATCCACGGCGCCTGAGCGATCAGAAGCGGGAGGATTGATGGCTGCGGTTGTTCCCGCCGGGATGCGACCGACCGAGACCCAAGACCTCTCGAACCGACGGATCTGCACGGTCGCGTCAGATGGCGGCGCGTGCAACACGACTCTGGTCACCGAATTTCACGCCCGCGGCGGATGTCGACCGGGCCGATCATCGAGAGCGATCTGTCCCTTGGCAGCGCGTTGGGACTGCCTAGACTCGCTTGTCCTGACGCAACCTGCGCTCGTAGCTCAATTGGAGAGAGCATCTGACTACGGATCAGAAGGTTGGGGGTTCGAGTCCCTCCGAGCGCGCAAGAAGTCCCTGGTCAGCGACATAGCACGCTGACCGGAGCCTTCGAGCAGGAGGAGGACGCGAGTTTGGTGGTAGACGCCCGGTGTTAGTCCACCGAACCTCGCTGTCGAGCCCCTCCGGCTGATCGGCAGCCAGACGTTCCGAGTGTCCTGCCGTCCACGACGCCCCTGTCGTGCACGAGGAGGAACACCATGCCGGAAGTCGATCCCGCGCTGGCCGCACTGCCGCTGTGGCCCGACACCGTCACCGCCTTCTACGCGGACCGAGCGTGCTCGATCCGTTCCGAGGCGACGCGCAAGTCGTGGGGTTACACCTACCGGTGGATGCAACGACTCCACCCCGGCAAGCCGATCAGCGGGTTCACGACCGACGACCTCGTCGCCTTCGTCACCCAACGCGACTGGGATGGACCACGGTGGGCGTCTTCCACCGCACGCAACTACCGCACCGCGCTGCAGTCGCTCTTCGGATGGGCCCATCACGCCGGCCGCATCGACCTCGACCCCGCCTGGCGCCTCGGCCACCGCGTCCGCATCCGCCGCGTCCGCGTATGGCAACCACACTGGCTCACCGAACCGCAGATCGCCGCGCTCCTCGCGACGACCGCCGGCGACGACCTCGTGTCGATGCGAGACCGGACCGTGCTCATGGTCGGATTGTTCGCCGGGCTGCGCACCGGCGAGATGCACCGCCTCCGCTGGCGCGACGTCGACCTCGACCACGGGCTCATCGAGGTCATCGGCAAAGCCGCCAAGCCCGGCTCGGCGTGCATCGCCCCCCAGCTGCGCGCATACCTCTATCTCTGGCGCGCCACGCTGCACCGCCGCGTCGACGAAGTCGATGGCATGCCGGTGCTGCCGCAGGTCACCCGCCCCGCCGGTCGCACCGAGCACGTGCTGCGCGGGCCACTGCGGCCGTTGACCATCGAAGGCATCCGACGCGTCGTGCACGCCCGCGGCGAACAGATCGGGCTTGCCTACCTGCGACCGCACGACCTGCGCCGCACACTCGCGGGGACGCTGGACGCCCGCGACACGCCGATCCAGGACATCCGAGCCGTGCTCCGCCACGACACCATCGCCGCGACCCAGATCTATCTCGGTGAAAACCCACTGCGGGCCAACCGCACCATGGCCGCGTTCGTTGTGCCGTTGGCGTCCTCAGTCGACGACCCGCTCTGAATTCGCGTACGCGAGGCGCTACGTCTGGGCGAGAAGGGCGAGCGCGTTGTCGACGCCCTGCTCGAGCACCTCGTCGGCGAGCTGCCGATCGGCGAGGGCGCGAGAGAGCTGCAGCGTGCCGATGAGCAGTGCGAAGAGGCTGAGTGTCGTCGCCCGCGCCGATGCGGGGTCGTCGGGAGCGAGGCGGGCGGAGATCTCGTCGGCGATGGCGAGCACGCCTTCGGTGTAGGCCTGCTTCGTGGAGGCGGGGCAGCGACCGATCTCGTCGAGCAGGGCGGCGGACGGGCAGCCGTGCTCGTGGTCGTCGCGGTGCCGGACCGAGAGGTACTCGCGCACAAGCTGTTCGACGCCGGGACCCGGCCGCTGCCAGTAGCTCTCCCGCTGCTCGCGCAGCTGGTCGGCAATGGTGGTGGCGACGAGGTCCTCCTTGGACGCGAAGTGGGCGTAGAACGCCCCGTTGGTCAGACCGGCGTCGGCCATGAGCGTGGCGATGCCCGAACCGTCGATCCCGTCGCGCTTGAACCGTCGACCGGCCGCCTCGACGATCCGGCGCCTGGTGGCTTCCTTGTGTTCCTTGCCGTACCGGGCCACGGGCTCCTCCTCGTGTCGAACGACACGTTGCCTTCCCTCCAGACGTGATTATAGTACGATCATAATGTAATAGCGAGGAGCCCACGATGACCGCCACGACCACCAGGCCCGATCAAGAAGACGACGGCGACGTGATCACGTCGTACGCGGCCGCGTCGACCCGCACCATCTCGGTCGGCGGCGTCGACTTCGCCTACCGCGAGCTCGGCCCGGCGACCGGTGTCCCGGTGGTCTTCCTCACCCACCTCGCCGCAGTGCTGGACAACTGGGACCCCCGAGTCGTCGACGGCATCGCCGCGCAGCACCGGGTCATCGCCTTCGACAACCGAGGTGTCGGCGCCTCGGGCGGGTCCACGCCCGACACCATCGAGGCGATGGCCAAGGACGCGTTTGCGTTCATCCGGGCGCTCGGTCTCGAGCAGGTCGACCTCTTCGGCTTCTCGATGGGCGGCATGATCGCCCAGCTGATCGCGGCGGACGAACCGCAGCTGGTCCGCAAGGTCATCCTCGCCGGCACGGGCCCCGCCGGCGGCGAGGGGATCACGAACGTGACCCGGATCGCGCACTTCGACACGCTGCGCGGGCTGCTCACCTTGCAGGACCCGAAGCAGTTCCTCTTCTTCACCCGGACCGCCGAGGGGCGTCGAGCCGGCAAGGAGTTCCTGGCGCGCCTCAAGGAGCGCACCCAGAACCGCGACAAGCGCATCTCGCTGCGCTCCTACGGCGCCCAGCTCAAGGCCATCCACAGCTGGGGCCAGCAGCCGCCGGCCGACCTGTCGGTCATCGACCAGCCGGTCCTCGTCGCCAACGGCGAGACCGACCGGATGGTCCCCACCAGCAACTCGTTCGATCTGGCGCAGCGCCTGCCCGACGCGGACCTGGTGATCTATCCCGACGCCGGCCACGGCGGCATCTTCCAGTTCCACCAGCAGTTCGTGGAGCGGGCGCTCGTGTTCCTCGGCGGGCTGTCGTGAAGGTCGAAGGTGCTGCCGCACTCGTCACCGGGGCCAACCGCGGGCTCGGCGCCGCCATCGCGCAAGCGCTCGTCGACGCCGGCGCCAAGGTCTACGGCGCGGCCCGCGACAACACGACCATCACCAACCAGGACGTGATCCCGGTCCTGCTCGACGTGAACAGCCTGGATGACATCGCCAACGCCGCGCGGATCTGCGGTGACGTCTCCATCGTCGTCAACAACGCCGGCATCGGCCGCGCCTCCACGTCGCTGGGCCCGGATGCCGCCGACGCGGCGCGAGCCGAGCTGGAGACGAACTACTTCGGGCCTATGCGCATGGCCCGGGCATTCGCGCCGGTCCTGCGCGACAACGGCGGCGGCGCGCTGGTCAACGTGCTGTCGGTGCTGTCGTTCGTCTCCATGCCCCAGGCCGCGACCTACAGCGCGTCGAAGGCGGCGGCGTGGTCGCTCACCAACGCGCTGCGCATGGAGCTCCGCCGGCAAGGGACGCTCGTGGTTGCGGTGCACGCCGGGTTCATTGACACCGACATGGCCGCCGGCATCGACGCGCCGAAGATCAGCCCCCAGTCGGTCGCCGCCCAGATCGTCGGTGCCATCGAGGCCGGCGCCGAGGAGGTGTTGGCCGACCCGACGAGCCAGATGGTGAAGGCGGCGCTGGCCGACGACCTGACCGCGCTGTACCCGTCCCTGCAGGCGCAGTGGGATGCAGCGGCGGTCACCGCGCGATGACCGTCACGATGAAGGCGTCCGCCCGGTTCGCGAACCTCGTGGCCCGCCGGTTCCCCGCCGTCGGCCGCAGCGCAAGCGCACGGCAGGTCGCGAAGTACCGGTCCAGTGGCGGGCGGAGGGGCAACACGATCGTTGGGCGACCGGTGTTCCTCCTCGACGTCGTCGGCCGATCCAGCGGCGAGCGGCGCCCCGTCATGTTGATCCACGTCCCGCGTGGCGACGACCTCGTGGTCGTCGCATCCGCCGGCGGCAGCGCCACCACGCCGAACTGGTACAAGAACCTGCTGGCCGGCAGCGGCGCCGATGTCCAGGTCGGCGCTGACCGCTGGTCCGTCGCTGCTCGGGAGCTCGAGGACGGTCCCGAGCGCGACGAGTGCTGGTCGCTCGCCGCCGCCGTGTACCCGGGGTTCGACTCCTACCAACAGTTCACCGAACGCCGGATCCCCGTCGCAGTCCTCGAGCGCCGAGCAGCTTGATCCGTGAAGCAGCTCGAACGATCGGGGATCCCGTGGCCGGTCTTCGCCGTGACCGTCGCCGCCGCGTTCATGGTCGCGCTCGACCTGTCGATCGTGAACGTGGCGTTCCCGTCGATCCGCCAGTCGTTCCCCGAGGTCTCGACGGCCACGCTGTCGTGGGTCCTGGCCGCCTACAGCGTCGTGTTCGGCGCCCTGCTCCTCGGCGCGGGAAGGATCGCCGACCGCTCCGGACGCCGGCGCATCTTCCTGCTCGGTCTGCTGATCTTCACTGCCGGGTCGCTGCTGTGCGGCATCGCGCCCTCGGCGTGGGTGCTCATCGCAGGGCGGGTCGTCCAAGCCGTCGGTGCAGCCCTGCTGATGCCGGCGTCGCTCGCGCTGCTGCTGTCCGCCACCGCGCCGGCGGCCAGGGCTCAGGCGGTTGCGATGTGGGGCGGTGTGTCCGCCCTCGCGGTCGCCACCGGGCCGTCGCTCGGCTCGGTGCTCATCGATGCCGGCGGGTGGCGGTGGGCCTTCTTTGTCAACCTGCCTGTGGCGCTCGTCGCCGGGGTCGCCGCCCGGCGGGTCGTGCCCGAATCGGTCGTCGGAGGGCCGGTTCCCGACCTCGTCGGTGTCGCCGTGCTCTCAGCCGCGGTGGCGGCCCTCGCCCTGGCGATCACCCAGGGCGGGGACTGGGGCTGGTCCAGCTCCCGCATCGTTGGCTCTTTCGCGGCCGCCGCGGTGCTCGCTCCGATCGCCATCCGTCGATCAACGCACCATGAGACGCCGGCGATCGACCTCGACGTTTTTCGGTCCCGGACCGTCGTGCTCGCCAACGCCGCCACGTTCCTGTACTCGGTCGGCTTCTTCGGGATGCTGCTGGCGAACGTGCTGTTCCTGACCTCGGTGTGGGGCTACTCGACGCTGGAGGCGGGGCTGGCCATCACGCCGGGGCCGCTGCTGGTCGCCGCGCTCAGCGGCCCGAGCGGCCGCCTTGCCTCGCGCGTCGGGTACGGGCCGGTGCTCGTCGCCGGCGGCCTCACCTTCGCTACCGGGCTCCTCTGCTATGTCACGACGGTCGACCTCGAGGCCAGCTACCTCACGCACTGGCTGCCGGGCTCGCTCCTCGTCGGGGTGGGCGTCGCGCTCTCGTTCCCCGTGCTCAGCGCCGCCGCCGTCGCCGGCCTGCCGCAAGAACGCTTCGGCACCGGCGGCGCCATCAACCAGACCGCCCGGCAGATCGGTGCCGTGCTCGGTGTCGCCCTTCTCATCGCCATCGTCGGTACCCCATCCTCGGTCGACCAGGCCCTGCACCGCTTCCGCATCGCCTGGCTGATCGGCGCCGCCGCTGCCCTCGGCTCGGCCGCCATCTCGTCGTTCCACCGCCGACCCGCGGAAGCCACGGCGGCCGTCGTGCTCGCCCGGGCGGACGCGGCATGAGCTTCGCCGACGACACCGCCGTGATCCGGGTCGGCCCCGCCCGCTTCGCCGCCGAGCTGCACGAGCAGTGGGCCTCCCTCGTCGGCATCCACGGTGGCTACACCGCCGCCATCGTCGTCAACGCCATGACCGCGGCGGTCGACGATCCCTCGCGGGCGCTTCGCAGCTTCGCCACCCAGTTCGCCGCCATCCCTCGCCCTGGACCGGTGGACATCGAGGTGACCCTGGAACGCACCGGCAAGTCGATGACCACCACCAGCGCCCGCTTGCTCCAAGAGGGACGGGTGCTGCAGGTCGCCCACGCCGCGAGCTCGACGACCCGGCCCGGCCTCGCCTACGACGACCATGTACGCCCCCGCGGCCCTGACCCTGGCGACACTCCGCGGTTCGAGTCCTCCGGCGGCGTTGGGCACTTCGAGAACGCGGATGTGCGGCTCGACCCAGAGGCCGTCCTGTTCGCCGGCGGGCAGGAGGCGTTCCTAGCAGCGTGGTTGAGGCCACTCGAGGGCGAACCCATCAGCGCCGCCTGGCTCGTCACGATGTGCGACCTGCTCCCGCCGGCGGTGTTCAGCCGCACGACCGGCCCGGTCGCGGCGGCGACGATTGAGTACGTCGTCCACCTGGCCACCGGTGAACCGTCCATCGTGCCCGGCGAGTACGTCTACCTGTCCTGCCGCTCCCCGCTGTCGAGCGAAGGGTTCGCCGTCGAGGACGCCACCATGTGGGCGCCCGACGGCCGAGTCCTCGCGGCCGCCCGTCAAACCCGGCTCGCAGGCGCCTGATCGCGTCCGCGAGATGTGGCTCCTAATGTCCGCTCCAGTACGCAACCAGTAGCGGAGGCCGGCATGAGCTTCGAGGTCGCCCAGATCGACGAGGTGCTCGCCACGACACGAGCGGTCCGGAAACGTCTCGACCTCGAGCGCCCGGTCGACAACCAGCTGCTGCTCGACTGCATCGACCTCGCCGAGCAGGCACCGACCGGCGGCAACCTCGGCAGCCGGCGATGGATCATCGTGCGCGACCAGCGGGTCAAGGCCCAGCTCGGCGAGCTCTACCGCGAGACCGCGCTGCCGTTCATGTCCGCCGCTGCCCGACGGCTGCAGGGCACCGGCCACCCCAGCGAGAAGGTGATGGCATCCGCGACGTACCTCGCCGAACACCTCGCCGAGGTACCCGCCATCGTCATCCCGACCGTCATCGGCCGCCACGACGGCAGCGGGCGGCCCGGCCTGTTCGACTCTGTCATCCAGGCGGCGTGGAGCTTCTGCCTCGCCCTGCGCGCCCGCGGGCTGGGCACCACGTGGGTGACCGCCGCGCTGCAGGACACGGCGAAGGTCAAGGAGATCCTCCGCATCCCGGAGGACATGACCGAGATCGTCCTGCTCCCGGTCGCCTACACGAAGGGCACCGACTTCAAGCGCGCCCCGCGCCACCCCGCCCGGTCGATCGCCTACTTCGACCGCTTCGGCCTGACGACCGAGCGCGGCCCGAGCGACGAGCTGTCTTTCGAGGACGGTCCCGGCGCCGTCGCCGAGGTCGACATCGCCGCCTCGCCAGCCACGGTGTGGTCGCTGGTGTCGGACATCAACCTCCCAGCTCGGTTCTCCGACGAGTTCGTCGGTGCCGAGTGGGCGAGCGACGAGCGCGGCGTCGGCGCCATGTTCCACGGGCGCAACCAACACCCCGCCCTCGGGGAGTGGACGATCCCATGCTTCATCGACAGCCGCGACGAACCTCGCGCCTTCGGCTGGCGCACCTCCGACGCCGACAACCCCGGGGCGCGGTGGCGGTTCGTCCTCGAACCCCGCGAGGGTGGTACCCGTCTGCGATTCTCCTACGTCATGGGACCGGGGCCGTCGGGCACGACCATGGCGATCACCAACAACCCCGGCAAGGAAGTACGGGTGCTGCGTCGCCGCATCGGTGAGGTCCAGGCAAACATGCAGCGGACCGTCGAAGGCGTCAAACAGCTCGCTGAAGAGACGCGATGACCATGCGCGTCGGCATCGGCGCTGCGCCGTTCGGACCCGAAGCGGTCGAGTTCGTGCGCCAGGCCGAACGGCTCAGCGTCGACTCGGTGTGGTGCCCCGAGTTCTGGGCCGGCGACGCGTTCACACCGCTCGCCTATCGCGCCGCCCACACCTCCACGATCAAGCTGGGCACCGGCATCGCACAGCTCGGCGCCCGCACACCGGCGATGCTCGCCATGACCGCCCAATCACTGCACGCGCTGTCGGGTGGACGGTGCATCCTCGGCATCGGAACCAGCGGAACACAGGTGATGGAAGGCTGGCACGGGGTCGCCTTCGACAGGCCCGTGCGCCGCACCCGCGAGACCATCGACATCGTTCGGCGATCACCGCCGGCGAGCGACTCGACTACCACGGGCAGATCTACGAGCTGCCCCTCCCCGACAGCGAAGGCCGCGCCATCCGTTCACTGATGCCGCAGGCGCACCTGCCGATCTACGTCGCGTCGCTCGGCCCGGCCAACCTCCGACTCACCGGTGAGCTCGCCGACGGGTGGATCGGCACGTCGTTCTTCCCGGAGACCGCGGACGTGTTCCTCGATCACCTCCGCGAAGGCGCAGTGGATGCACGACGCGACGTCACCGATCTCGACCTCAGCGTCGCGGTCGGCGTCGAGTTCACCGACGACGTCGAAGCCGCCGGCCGCCGCCATGCCGACGGGTACACGTTCACCATCGGCGCCATGGGCTCGGCCGGGACGAACTTCTACACCAACGCGTTCGAGCGGCAGGGCTACGGCGCCGAAATCAGCGAGGTTCAACGGCTCTGGCTCGCGGGCGACAAGGACGCCGCCCAGCAACAACTCCCTATCGCGATCGGGCTCGGCACCAACCTCATCGGCACCGACGACCTCGTGCGCGACCGGCTGCGCCTCTAACGCGACGCCGGCATCACGACCCTGCGCGCCAACCTCCACGGCGGCCCCGACGCTGACCTCGACCAACAGCTTGGTGACCTCGAACGACTGCTCGACCTCGCGCGCCAAGTCAACGGCGAGGCGACCGGAGCCGAGATCAGCTGAACCTCGCGACCGTGACTGGTGCAGTCGTCGCGAGAACCGAGGACGGTCACTTCGACCGCTGGCCATCCGGTTGGCCATCTACTGGACCGAACACGACCGCACCGGACCGCACGACCTCGATCTGGCGTCCGACTCGCTCGACGTCTACGTCGGCTACCTCCGCTGGAAAACGGAGGCGCTTGGCTCAAGAAGGTTTCGGAATCGACTCGGGAGCTCAGGCCTGTCGGTTCGTCAGGTGGCGCGTTCGCTCGGAACGTCGCCGACGCAGTCGTACCGGCTGCTCGATCCGGCCAACACACGACGTCTTTGTGGCAGCTCATGTCGCTGCTCTAGTTGCTTGGTTGTGATGTCGAGCTCAGGCCGAGGCGGAGCCGATCGGTGTCTGGAGAACCGGTCTGACCCTTCGCGTTCAGGCGTCGCCGAGTGGGTGGTCTTGGGAGAGCTCGCGCAGCGTGGTTGCCGCGAGAACGGCGAGCTCGTCGTCTTGCAGGTACCGTGTCAGCACGTGGTGCGTGCGTCCTCGCTGCTTCTCGCGCCGGCTGTCGATGATGAAGTTGGGACCGACGATCGGTTCGAAGTAGTCGACCCGCATGCTGGTCGTCGCCAGCCAGCGGTGGCGCGCGCGGTCGGTTCGCTGCGCGCGCGACCTGACGGTGAACAGCGCGATGAGGTCGACGTAGGTGGGGGTGAACCCGCCGAAGAGCTGCCCGCGCGGGTTGCGCACGTGGTCGGGCAGGTGGGCCGAGACGCGCAGGTACCCCTCGTCCTCATCGAGGACATCCCACGCCCATGCCTCGAGGAAGTCTCCAGCAGGGTGCCCGCGCCCGACCAGCCGTCCGGGGTCGGGCGCGGCCCATGGGCGACTCGTCGGCGTCTCGCCGGGCACGGCTGCTCCTGCGGTCAACGCCGGATCAGCCGCGGAGTAGAGGATCGGGTGGGCATTTCGGGTGCCTCCGGTCTCAAACGTTGAACAGGAACTTGTCGGCGGTGATGCGCAGGACGGTGCGCTGCTGTTCGTCGAGCGTGGGAATGATCGAAGCCGGGTCTGGCCGCTCCTGGCCCATGAGGCGCTCGAACACGTCGGCGGTCAGCTCCGCGCGCAGCGGGTCGGTATCGATGCACTCGGCCGTGCCATAGATGGTGGCGTTGGTCCGGCCGTCGACGACCATGACGGCGACGCCCGGCTGACGCAGCGCGTTCTTCCACTTGGCGGTGTAGCTCTTGATCGATATGACCAGCCGGTCCTCGGCATCGAGCACGTACCCGATCATCGAAACCTGTGGCGACCCGTCCGTCCGGCCGGTGGCCAGCACCGCCCACATGCGGTCCGTCAGATAGGTGCGCTGTTCATCGGTCAAGGTCGTTGTCATCGTCATCCGATCGCGTGGAGGAGTGGGTTGGCCCGGCGTCGACTACGCCGTCGTGCCAGCCGCACGGTCGCGGGCGACGGCGTCGTAGGTCTCGTAGTCCGAGGCGGTGTCCTCCGCGAACTCGTACTCGAGCAGTCCGGCTTCACCCCAGAGCCGACGGAGGTAGCCGTTGTTCGCGTCGAGCAGCCCGAGCTTGCGCACGTTCGGCACGAGCTTGGAGTAGAAGCCGCGCTCGAAGCTGGTGAACAGGCTCTGGTCGATGGTGGAGGCGGCCTCCATGATCGAGGGCAGAGCCGCGTCGAAGTCGATGCCAAGGCGTTCCCACATCTCGGGAGCGACAGCGCGGTTCCGGCTTCTCAGGGTGTTCTCCGCGAGGTAGTCCTGCCGCTCCTTGAGCTCGGCGTCCGACAGGTTCTCGTAGTGCTCCTTGAGCGACAGGATGCCGAAGGCCACGTGACGCGCCTCGTCGGCCAGGACATAGCGCAGGAGCTTGTTGAGGAGCGGCTCCTCGACCGCCTGGATCATTCCGCCGAACGCCGCCGAGCGCGAGGCTCTCGATGACGATCTGCATGCCGAGGTAGGTGATGTCCCACCGTCCGTCCTCGATCAGCGCGGTCAGCGCCGCGTCGAGGAACGGGCTGATCGGATACGCCTCGCCGAGCTTGGTGTGGAGATACTTCGCGAACACCTCGGTGTGACGGGCCTCGTCCATCGTCTGCGTGGACGCGTAGTACTTCGCGTCGATCCACGGGACGGTCTCGACGATCTTGGCTGCCGCCAGCATCGCTCCCTGTTCGCCGTGCATGAACTGAGAGAGCTGGGACTTCAAGCTCTCGATGCCGAGCTGCGTGTACTCCTTGTCTGACCACTTCGCGAACGGCGAACCGCTGATCCTCGCGGCAGCCCGCGCGATCTCCACGAACGGGATCGGGGTCGACTTGGTGCGCACGACTCGCTCGAGGTCGACGTCGGTGTCCCAGTCCAGGTCGGTGACCGAGTTCCACTGCGACGCCATCCCCTTGTTGTAGAGGGTGACGAGCTGGTCGCGTTCGCGGTCGTAGTTCCACTGGAAGACTCGCTGCGCGTTGTCGGTGACCAGCTTGATCGAGGCGTGCTTCTCCTCAGTCGAGGCGGGCGGCGGCGTGTCGGTGGTAGTCATGCTGGATCTCCTTGGTCAGTTTCGGTGTCACAGGACGCGGCAGGCTTCGTCGAAGTCGAGCCGGGGCTTTCTCGGTCGATGCCCGTTCTCGGCGCCGTAGCCGAGGTTGACGAGCAAGCTGCTCCTCCACCGGCCGTCGGGGAAGAACTCGGCGTCGACGCCCGCGTCGTCGAAGCCCTGCATCGGCCCGACGTCGAGGCCGAGCGCTCGGGCAGCGAGGATGAGGTACGCGCCCTGCATCGTCGTGTTCAGACGGCTCTGCCTCCGGGCTGCGTCCGGGTTGTCGCGCAGCAGCTCACGCACGTTGGGGCGGGCGGGCACGAGCCGATCCATGTACCGCCAGAACTCGACGTCCTCGGCGACGATGGCGCAGCACGGCGCCGACATGGTCTGTGTGACGTTCTTCTTGGCGAGGTGCGGTCGGAGCCGCTCCTTGGCCTCGTCAGAGCACACAAACACGAACCGCGCCGGGTTGGCGTTCATGCTCGTAGGCGCCCACCTGACCTGCTCGTACAGCTCGCGCAGCAGCGACCGGGGAACGTCGTCATCCCGCCACGCCGAATACGTGTGAGCGTCGGAGAACAGCTGAGCGAGGGCCCCCGCGTCGATGGCTGACCGCCGCTCGGCAGCCTTGACCTCGTCGTCGATCAATGTGGTCGTCATGTGTGTCGCTGCCTTCCGGCGTTGTAGGTGCGCGGACCGGAGCGCGGCCGCGCGCCTCCGAATCTGTTGTCGAACGGTTGGCGCGTTCCGGCGGGCGTGGGCCTGCTGGGCGAGCCGCCTAGCCGGCTTCCTCCTCTGCTACCCGATCGACCCGTGCGCCTGGGTCCCTCCCGATCGCCACCATCTCGTCGAGGATCGCTTGCAGGTGCTGCTGCGCGGTCGCCTCATCACGCTGCTCGGCTGCAGCGACCAGCGCGCCGAACAGCTCGTGCGTCCCGCTCGCCACGCGCTGCACCCACAGATCTTGCAGGTGCCCCGTCGGGTCGATCGCCCCGCGCATCATTCGCTGGTAGGTGTTGACGAACAGCTCGCACACGATCGAATGCGTCGCGCGGAACATCGACCGGATGAGAACCAGCTTGGTGACGGCGACGTGTTGCATCGTCCCCGCCTTGGCCGCCGACTCGAGATCCGCGAAGGCCGCGTGCATCTCAGCAAAGTCATCGTCGGTGGCGCGCTCGACGAGGAGGGAGACCATCCCGGCGAACATGATCCGCTCGACGTCGATGATGGAGTCGATGACCTCAGGATCGGGCTCGTCCGTCCCCGGCTTCGTCACGAGATGGGGAACCAGATCGAGCGTTGCCGTCTCGCGGTACGGAAGCACGTGCGCGCCGGCCCCCTGCCGGCGAATGATCAGACCGAGCAGCTCGAGTTCGTGGAACGCAGATCTGAGCGTGTGGCGGTCGACGCCGAACTGGTCGGCGAGCTCGCGCTCGGATGGCAGGCGGTCCCCCGGTGCGTACTCACCCCCAAGGATGGCGCCACGGAGCTCCCGCGCCGCCCGCTCACTGAGGTCCTCCTTCGCCAACGGCTCGTACCGTCGAGCGGGTCTGTCGATCATGCGTCCCTCGCGTCTCGAAGCGAACGTGGTGGAATGGTTCCACCAATTATCTGAGCCGTCAAGAGGGCTCAGACGTCGCGCCGGGGCCCTGGACAGACCGGTTTCCTACGTGGACGTCCCGTGGGAATCGTGGGCCGAGCAAGTGCTCGCACACGCCAACCTCGGACCGTACGTCGATGAGCACATCGCGACCATGGCCCGGCTCCATCGCGAGAATCGGTATGACCGCGTGACCGCCACGGTCGAGGAAATCACCGGCCGACCCGCGGAGTCCGTCGAGGAGTTCGTCGCGCTGCGACGTGACCTGTTCGCGCGTGACGTACAGCCCGCCAACTAAGCGCGTGTCGGGAGTACACCTTTTGAGCTCTCGCATGTCCGCACTGTCGAGTGGCACCTTCGTTGGACTTCACTGTTGCTTCCATCGCGCCACGCGTTCGAGTGCGGGCACAGCAAACGATCTCAGATTAAACCTGAAGTGTCGGAAGGGGGACTCGAACCCTAACCCCACGCGCTCCCGCTGCCGGTCAGTTCGGTATCGCTGCATGACCTCGATGATGCGCTCTCCTACTCCCGCGACTACTCCCGAGAGGACTCCCGCAATTGCTCCCCGAACGGGCATTTCATGTCCAGCCCGCGTCACACCACCGCGTTTCGTCGGGCCGGTTCGCGGAACCATTCGGCGCTGCGCTTTGGGATTCGCTGCTGGGTGTCGAAGTCGACGTAGACCAGCCCGAACCGGTTGGCGACGCCATCCATCCATTCGAAGTTGTCCTGGGCGTCCAGAGCAAGTAGCCGTCGACCGGAACTCCTTCGGAGGCGGCCCGCTGCAGTTGAGACAGATACGCGCGCAGGAACATGAGCCGATCGGAGTCGTAGACCCTGCCATCTTCGGCGAGACGCCGAAGCGCCGCGGCGAGCGCGGGACAGCAGATATGTCGCTCTGCGTGCGTCCAAATCATTCTCGATCCGATCGAAGGCCGTCCGCGGCGAACGTCAGGCGAGCGGGGCGTTCCCCACCCTCGTTCGAGGTGTGCGGGTCAGGCGATTGCCGCAGTCGTCCGCTGTCGGTTTCCGGTGACCGTTCACTTCGCGGGGGCGAAATAGTCGATCAGCAGTTGTGTGACGCGCGCAGACTCGTCGTGATGTCACCCAATGCGACGCGTCGGGAAGGCGCTCGACGCGATCGAGGTTGGGTACGTCGTCGCGGTCGGGCTCGGCCAAGTCTTCGCCGAGGAACCGGTCGCCTTGCCCCCAGATGACCAGCGTCGGCGCTTTGATCGGCTCAATCGCCGCCTCCGCCTTCTTAGGCGGGGTTCGCACCGAAGACCGGTAGTAGTTGATCATCCCGGTTGCCGCCCCCGGCTGCGACCACGCCTCGATGTACCGCTCCATCTCCTCCGACGTGTACGCCGGTTTGGCATCGTCCATGAAGTGCCGGAAAAAGTGCCACTCGTTCGCGTGCACGACAGATTCGGGCAGTCCCGGGAGAGCGAAGAAGAAGAAGTACCAGGACTTGCGCAGCTGCCCCGGGTGATGCAGCCCTTCCGACAGCTTCCACGGGTGGGCCGCGTTGAGAATAGCCAGCCGGTCTACGACCTCAGGGTGGCTCATCGCGGTGGCCCATGCGACGCTTCCGCCCCAGTTGTGACCGACCAGGTGCGCGGACTGGGCACCACGTTCGTGGATGAGACCGGCGATGTCGGCAGTCAGATGGTCCGTATCGTAGGCCGCTACGCCGTCCGGTTTCGATGACAGGTTGTAGCCCCGCATGTCGGGTGCCACGACGCGGAAACCCGCCTCCGCGAGCGGCTTGATCTGTAGTCGCCAGCCATACCAGAACTCGGGGAAGCCGTGCAGCAAAACGATCAGCGGCCCCTCCCCGGCCTCGACGTAATGCAATCGCTGATCGCCGACCTCGGCGTAGCCCTCGCGAACGTCGTTGCCCAGGAGTTTTGCCGCCCCCTGGTCTGGCATCCCCGTCGCGCCGATGCCGTCCGATGTGGCCATGGGGCCCCCTCCGAGAGAGAGTGTCCCACACGCGATAACGCCGGTAAGCGGGGATGTCAAGAAGCGAATACTGCTCTACTGCCGAGTGCGCCCAGAGGGTTCGCTCTGGAGTGATATCCCTACCGGACGATGTTCTGAGTCCCTACTCGTCGAGGTCGTAGTCGAGCGTGCTCCACGGCAGCGCGCATGCGTCGCTGTCGTCGTACGCGGCCTGCACCGCTTCGACGAACGTTGTTGCATCGTCGTCGTCATGCAACGACCGTGGTCGGTTCTTGAAAGAGAGCCGCTGCCGCGCGCCGTTCTTAGTCCTCAGCACGTCGGGGATGCGCCGCGGTGAGGTTCTCGGCCTTCGATGGCGTGACATGGACCTCGCGGCCGGGCGGCTGTCGATCCGTCCGACGATCACACTCGTCGATCACAAGATCGTCACCGCGCGCGGCCAAGACCGGGACGCGCCGCGCGAGAAGGTCGCCGCGATCATCTCGGCGACTAGACCAGCTTCCAGTCTCGTTCCGGTTTGTCGATCTCATCGGAGACACGACGCCGTGCGTCGTGTCTCCTGCGCGCCCTGCACGATGGTGACCTGATTGCCGGGTGGCTCGATGAGCTTCCGCGTCCCGTCGCAGAGATGCGGCCGAAGCGAAAGCCACGATCCGTGACTCGCCATCTGAGATGGACCAGACACTGGTCCACCGCCGAGGTAGAGCCTGATCATCTCGCGCCAGGCAACGACGGACTCCTGCTCGACGCTGTTGCTGTGCGCGGCGTCTCGACGCGTGATGTACCCACGGCGCGACCACGCTTCCGATGACGCCCGTCGCCAACCCTGCGACCGCGCGTGCATCCACAGAGTCCAGTCCATGCGCGCGCCCTCTCGTGACCAAGTTGTGACCCAGCGGCCGGTGACCGAACGCTCAGCGGACCCCTCACATGCGGCGATGCAGTGTCGGAGGGCGACTCGAACCCCTGACCCCACGCGCTCCCGCTGCCGGCCAGTTCGCTACCGCTGCGCGACCACGATCATGCACTCCCCTACGCTCCCGGAACCAGTCCCGAGAGCACTCCCGGAAGTACTCCCGTTCCCTACTTTCGGTCACGACGCGAAGCCGTCGACCTCGAGAACCGCCTCGACGAATGACTTCGGTGCTTCTTGGGGCAGGTTGTGTCCGACGCCGCCGGAGATCGTGCGGTGGGTGTACTTGCCTGAGAACTTCGTTGCGTAGGCGCTCGGGTCCGGGTGAGGCGCACCGTTGGCGTCACCTTCGAGGGTGATCGTGGGCACGGTGATGACCGGTCCGGTGGCGAGTTGCTGCTCGAGTTCGTCGTACTGCGACTCACCGGACGCGACGCCGAGGCGCCACCGGTAGTTGTGGATCACGATGTCGACGTGATCGGGATTGTCGAACGATGCCGCGCTCCGGTCGAACGTTTCGTCGTCGAACGTCCATTGCGGCGACGCGGTGTGCCAGATGAGCTTGGCGAAGTCGTGGCGGTACTTGTCGTAGCCGGCTCGGCCCCGGTCGGTCGCGAAGTAGTACTGGTACCACCACGAGAGCTCGGCGGGCGGCGGAAGCGGCGCATTGTTGGCCGCTTGGCTGCCGATCAGATAACCGCTCACCGACACCATGGCCTTGCACCGTTCGGGCCAGAGCGCAGCGACGACATTCGCCGACCGGGCGCCCCAGTCGAAACCGGCGACGATCGCCGAGTCGATGGCCAGGGCGTCCATCAGCTTGATCACGTCGACGGCCAGGGCCGCCTGCTCGCCGTTGCGCACGGTGTCATCCGAGAGGAATCGCGTCGTGCCGTAACCGCGTAGATGCGGCACGACGACCCAGTACCCCGCGGCCCCGAGCGTGGGCGCGGCCTCGGCGTAGCTGTGGATGTCGTAGGGCCAACCGTGGAGGAGCACCACGGGTTGACCGTTGGGCGGTCCGACCTCCACGTATCCGACGTCAAGCGGACCGGCGTCGATCTGTTGCACCGGCCCGAACGACGCCGGCGCCATGTCAGCCCACCTTCGCGATCGCCGATTCGATCACGTCGACCACGGCTTGCGGCTGCGAGATCATGATTACGTGTGAACCGGCGACTTCGGTGATGTCGGCGCCCGCGCGCTCGGCGTGGGCGCGCACGAGGTCGGTCCCGGCGGCCCGGTCGCTGGTGGCCACGACCGCCCACGACGGCAGCGACTTCCACGCCGGTGGACCGGACGGGTCTGTGAACGCGAATGCGCTCGTCGGCCGTTGGACGGTCCCGATCACATTCGCTTGCGCGTCGGGGAGGTCTGATGCGAACGCGTCGCGGGCTTTCGCAGGATCGATCGTGAACTCGGCCCAGGTGCCGCCATCGATCGCGTACTGGTGCGGCACCAGCGCCGTACCGAGCACGCTGTCCTTGGAGGTTCCCGTGACCTCGAGCAGCACCTCACCCTCGTCCGGCGCAAAGGCAGCCACGAAGACCAAGCCGACAACGTTGCTCTTGCCGGTCGCGGCGTTCGAGATCACCGCACCCCCGTAGGAGTGCCCGACCGCGAGACCGGACCAGGGATCTCATCGATCAAAGCGCCGACGTACGCGCTGTCACTCTTGAGACCGCGCAGCGGGTTGGCAGCGGCGATCACCTTGGTGCCCTTGGCCTGCAGCCGCTCGATGACACCGGCCCAACTCGAACTATCTGCAAAGGCGCCGTGCACGAGCACGACTGTCAAGGGAGAATTCGTTCCAGTCTGGGACATGGTGATGGCTCCTCTGTCGTTCTCATCCGAACGTGAACACGAACGCCTCGACTCCGGGGTCGAGGAACTCGATTTCGAACAGCCGGTCGCCGACCGGCGCGGGCTGGCGGATCAGCTGATACATCCGCTGGTAGTCCGCAATGCCGTTGCCGTTGTCGTCGACGTCGATACCGTGCGCTCGCCCGGGTAGCTCGCCGTCGAGACGGACCCTGAATCGCACAGCCGTGTGCGCGGCCGGCGGCCCCATCACGAGATGAAGGTCACGGGCGTGGAAGCGATACGAGATGGAGCCGCCTGGCGCATTGAGACGCGCGGGAACGGCGCCGATCGACCAGTCGCCTGCGAGCGACCATTGGTTGCGACCCAACCTGGAGGGCGCGGAATAGACGTGACGTTCGTTGGGGACCACGCCTCCCGGCGAGACGAAACCCACGGCGCGCTCGTAGCCGACGTAACTCTCCGGTGAGCCCAAGCTTGCCCAGTCGGCGGCCGCCTCGGCACCGGCAGGCTCTATGCGCACGAGGCCCTGCTCAACGTCAGCACCCGCGTCGCGCAGCAGCATCTGGAGGACCATTTCCGATTCCTCATACTCGCCCTCGCCGAAATGATGGTGCCGGATCAGACCTTGCGCGTCGGCGAAGTACAACGCGGGCCAGTAGTGGTTGTCGAACGCGCGCCAGACGGCGTAGTCGTTGTCGACCACCATCGGATAGCGGACATCCATCTCTTTGATGGCGCGGCGCACGTTGTCGACAGCGCCCTCGAAATCGAACTCTGGCGTCTGTACGCCGACGACCACGAGTCCCTCACTCGCATACTTGTCCGTCCACGCTCGGACATAGGGAAGCGAGCGGATCCAGTTGATGCACGTGTAGGTGCCGAAGCTGACGAGCAAGACCCGACCCAGAACGTCCGCAGCTGTCAGCCGCTCGGCGTTCAGCCACGCCGTCGCCCCGTCGAACGCCGGCAGCTTGCCTTCAACGGGGAACTCATTGCGATGACGAAGCATGAAGGGCTCCGATCTCGCTCGAGGCGTCGGGGCGGACACGTCTCTCGGTTGAGCGGTCCGCAGCTTCGCCGAGTTCGGCGCACACCGCAATACCTGCTGCGCCGCCAGGGCACGACACGCGGCGCGTGGTTGTCGTCCGCGCCAAACAATGTGAGTGGGACGCATGTCCACGGCCGTGGTCAACGCGGACGGTAGATCCGCGGGTTGCAGATCAGGTTTTCCGAGGCGGACGTCAGCGAGATGCGCCGACGGATCGAGGCGTGCCGCTGACAGCCGCTCGCGGCCACGCCGGTACCTCGCTCGCTACTGAGGAGTGACCAACCACAACTCTTCTGCGAGGAAGCTTCGAACCGCTTTCCGGCCACTCAGCAAAGGGCCGCGCATCGAGGCCGCGCTTGGTCGCGCGCAGATACTGCGACGATGAGCGGCTCAGCGTCGGCGTTTGCACCCGGTCATGCGCCGCGCAACTCCCGGAAGCACTCCCGTTCGCACTCCCGGAAGTACTCCCGATTGGGAAGAAGTCGAACACACCAGCGGTGCCGAGGGGCACACAAACCGCTTCTCGCTTCCTCGGGCCTTCGGCTCTACGCTCACCGAGGGATGTCGCTTCGACGTCGCGACACTCAGCGATCGACAAGACACGAGCGACGCAACCGGGAGGACACGATCATGAGCGACACCACGACCGCGAGCGCAGAGATCAGGGTCCGCCCGTTCCGAATCGAAGTTCCTGAGCGCGAGATCGAAGAACTGCGCCGCCGCATCGATGCGACCCGCTGGCCGACCAAGGAACTCGTCGCCGATCGGTCGCAGGGTGTGCAGTTGGCGGCGACGCAGGAGCTCGCCCGCTACTGGACGACCGAATACGACTGGCGCCGGTGCGAGGCGCGACTGAACGCGCTGCCACAGTTCAAGACCAAGATCGACGGGCTCGACATCCACTTCATCCACGTGAAGTCGACACACGAGAACGCGTTGCCGTTGATCATGACGCACGGCTGGCCGGGCTCGATCGTCGAGCTGCTCGAGACCATCGGCCCGCTCACCGACCCGACCGCGCACGGCGGACGCGCCGAGGACGCGTTCCACCTCGTGCTGCCGTCGATCCCCGGCTACGGCTTCTCGGAGGAGCCGACCGAGGTCGGGTGGGGCCCCATCCGCATCGGACAGGCCTGGCATGAGCTCATGCGGCGCCTCGGTTACCGCCGGTACGTCGCGCAGGGCGGCGACGTGGGCTCCCAGGTCACTGACGCGATGGGCCGCCTCGGACTCGACGGTTTGCTCGGCATCCACACCAACCTGCTGACGCCGGCGCTGGGCGACGTCGATGCCCTGAGCGCGTCGCCACCGACCGAAGAAGAGCGTGCTGCGCTCGACCAGCTCGACGCATTCCACGCGACCGGCACGGGCTACTTCGTGGAGCAAGCGACGCGCCCGGAGACGATTGGCTACGCCCTGCTGGATTCACCAATCGGCCTGGCGGCCTGGATGATCGATCACGATACGGACAGCTACCAAAAGATCGCCCGCGCCTTTGTCGACAAGCAACCCTCGGGCAATCTCACCCGCGAACACATCGTCGACAACATCACGCTGTACTGGTTGACAGGCACCGGGGCCTCGGCTGCGCGGTCGTACTGGGAGGAAGGACAAGAGAACGCTCGGGCGGCCGGCCAGGCTCCCACGCCGGTCTCGATTCCGGTCGGCTTCACCACCTTCCCCGGGGAGATCTGGCGGACCCCGCGCAGCTGGGTCGAGAGGGCATACCCCAACGTCATCTACTTCAACGAGGTGGACAAGGGCGGTCACTTCGCCGCCTGGGAGGAACCGGAGCTCTTCTCGGAAGAGTTGCGCGCCGCGTTCCGGCCGCTGCGCTAGCCGAACAGTGGTGAACTAGGCGTCAGAGAACGGCCTCGCGAACTCGTCGACCTCCGCGACTGATCGGAGCCTCCGGACCGCGCGCGCCCGTGCCAGTATGGCGGAATGCGGCCAGGTCGACGATGACCGCCCTCACGGCAAACGGGCTGACGCGCCGATTCGGTGACCTGGTGGCCGTGAACGATGTGACGTTTGAGGTCCCTGCTGGGGGTGTCGTCGGGTTCGTCGGACCAAATGGCTCGGGGAAGTCGACCACTATCAGGGTTCTGCTCGGCCTGATCGCCGCCTCGAGCGGCACCGGCACCGTGCTCGGCGAGCCGATCGAAGAACCTCAACGTTTCGCTGGTCGCGTCGGTGCACTGATCGAGACCCCCGCGTTCGTGGGAAGCCTGTCGGCTCGGGACAACCTGCGGAGCTTGGCGGCGTTGCGCGGTCTCGCGATGTCGAGAGTTGACGCGATGTTGGACATCGTCGGCTTGTTGGGACGCGAGAACGATCGGGCATCGACGTACTCGCTTGGCATGAAGCAGCGACTCGGCATCGCCGCTGCAATGCTGCCCGACCCCGAGCTGCTGATCCTGGACGAGCCGACGAATGGACTCGACCCAGCGGGCATCGTCGAGGTCCGAACGCTGCTCATGAGTCTGGCTGACGGTCGACGAACGGTTGTCGTGTCCTCGCATCTGCTCGGCGAGATCCAAGCGATGGTCGACTACCTCGTCGTCATCCGGTTCGGTGAAGTGCTCTACTCCGGCCCGCTGGAGGACCTGATGGAGCAAGCGACCGAACGCGTCGTCGCCGCCCCCGAACACGCCACCGACCTCCCACGCCTCACATCCATCGTCGAGTCGAACGGATGGGCGTGGGAAGCCGCGGGCGACGAGCTGATCATCACGATGCCGCCCGAACGCGCAGCCGACCTCGATCGCGCCGCCAGCGGAGCCGGGTTGGCGCTGCGGATGCTCCATCCCCAACGCGACACGTTGGAGACCGTGTTCCTTAATCTCACCGGCTCGTCAGACGCTGAGCTTGCCGAGCAGCGTGGCGCACAACGAGAAGACGGACCGTCGTGATTCGCAACACTGTCCGCTCGGAGTGGATCCGCATCTGGCAAGGGTCGTTCCTCCTCGGCGGTATCGGGGTGACGGCAGGGTTCGCGGCGCTGGTCTCAGTGTTCGTCTACACCGCCGCAACGGACGTCCCGAGTGAACCATCCGCGGCCGGACTCGGCCCCGGCTTCGCCTCGACAGCCGAGATCGCCCAACCCGGCGGCTTCCTCACCGCACTCGCAACGGTGAGCGGGCTCGCCGGCGTCGTGCTGCTCGCGCTGTGGGCCATCGCCGCCGCCGGCGACTACAGCACGGGCCTGATCCGAATCCTGGTGCAAGCCCAACCCAACCGCATCAATCTGCTGTCCGGCAAGATCCTCGCCCTCACCATGTTCACCGTGCTCGCCACGTTGACCACGACGCTCGCAGTAGTGCTCGTCGCTCGACCGCTCGCCCGGCTTGAAGGCATCGAGATCGACGCATGGAAGACTGACTTCGTCGCCCATCTGCTGAGCTCGTACTTCAACTTCGCTGTCGCCGGCCTGGTGTGGGGGCTGATCGGATTGATGATCGCCGTCCTCACCCGCAGCTCCGCACTGGCGATCGGCGTCGGCATCGGATGGCTGCTCGTCGTCGAGAACCTGATCGGAATCGTCGCCCCCGACTCGACGGTGTACCTGCCCGGAGGGACGCTCAACGCACTCGTCTCCGGAGGCACCAGCCAACTCGCCTGGATCACGGCTCTCGCCCTGACCGTCCTTTACGGCATCGTCGCCATCATCATCTCACTCGTTGCGTTCCGCGCCCGTGACATCACCTCGTGACCCGCCGCGCTACAGGCAAGTCACCCCCCTCGCACCGAACGACGCCCCACACACCGGCTCGGGGACGTCCAAATACCGGCGATCGAGGACACTGACGGTCGGGATTGGCTCGCGGCGGCGGCCCGGGGATCCGGGCGTCCTCGAGGACCTCACGACCATCTCCGCCTTGACGGCGCGCCCGGTCAGCTCGAGCTCCCCCGTCGGCGACCCGCGTCGGTGAACCCGACAACTGCCGCCTTGCCGGGTATCAGGTCGCGACGGCCGTACAGGGCTTCGCCGTCCGGGAGCACCGCCGCCTCGGTGAGCAGCTCGGTCCGCTCGCCGTGTCGCCACTTCACCGGCTCCTCGGCACGGGCCGCACGATGTCGACCATCGAGGACGACGCCGAGCGCCCGCCGGCCGGGTTCGGCTGGCACACCGACCTGAGCTGGACGGCGGCCCGCCGTCACTCGGGATCCTGTGTGCCGTCGAGATACCGGCGGTCGGGGCCGACACCCTGTGGGCGAGCCTGCCCGCCGCGCTCGCGGCTCTCCCCGTCGACGTGCAGGACGCGTGCCGCGACCTCCGCGCCGACCACGCGGCCGATGCGACTCTGCTGCGCTCGGTGGAGCACCACCACGGTCCCGAGGTCGCCATGCGCCTCCGCCGGGCCAACCCGACCGTGTCCCACCCCCTGGTCCGCACGCACCCCGTCACCGGTGAGGCGCTGCTGTTCCTGTCGCCGCTCTACCTCGAGCGACTGATCGGCATCGAACGGCGCCGGGGCGACCGCAAGCTGCGCGACCTCAACGGGCTCCTCGATGACCCCCACGTCCAGGTGCGGTGGCGTTGGGAGGCGGGCGACGTCGCGATCTGGGAGGAGGTGGCCGCCTGCCACCGGGCGCTCACCGACCACTTCCCGCAGCGGCGGACGATGCGGCGATGCGTGGTGCATTGGCGACGTCCCCCGCTGATCGCAGGGTTGCCGAACGTCGGTCTGAACCGCGGGAGTTCTACCGATCTTCTACCGGGAGCATCGCCACGGCATGGTCGCGCCTCGTTCCTCGGCGCGACAGCGCACTGTGCTTTCCGGGTCGCCTCGACGGACAGGCCTCGTTCCTCGGCCCATCCGCTCGGCTCCGCGAGCGGCCACGTCACAACCGCGCGGCGATCCATTCGTTCGTGCGCGTCGACCACGCGGTAGTGATGCCGCAGGGGAAGGCCGGAAACTCGTGTGGCATGTCGGGGGCGACGAACAGCTCGGCGTTGCCGTTGACCGCAGCCCAGCGCGATCCCAGCATGAGCGTGTCGTCGAGCAGGTGGTCGCACGTGCCGATGCTGAGCAGCGCCGGGGGCAGCCCGCGCAGGGCGGCGCATGCGGGCGAGACAGTGGGGTTTCGGCGCGCGTCCTCGGACAGACCCGGCAGGTAGCACTCGGTGAAGAACTCGATGCCCTCGGGGTTGAGCATGTCGGGACCTTCGTGCGCACGCAGCCCCCGATGGCTCGGCGACCGGCCCCAGTCGTGGAGGCCGTAGGCCAGGTTCGCCCCGACCACGCGATCGATCGCGCCGAGCTCGTCGCGGATGCGCAGGAGCACCGCGGCGGCCATGTACCCGCCGGCGGACTCGCCTCCAATGAGGAGCCGCTCCGAGCCGAACTCGGCACCGCCGTTGTCGAGCAGCCACCGCGTGACCGCGACGCCGTCGTCAGGCCCGGCGGGGAAGGGATGCTCGGGTGCCAGGCGGTAGTCCACCGACACGACAGCCATCCCATGGCGGCGGCTGAGCTCGAGGTTCCCCGCATCGTTCATCTCGGGTGCACCCATCATCATCCCGCCGCCGTGGAAGTGCAGGTAGATGGCGGTGGCGGGGCCATCGGGCCGGAACACCCGGCACGGCACTCCGGCGATCTCCCTGACCTGTGCTTCCGGGACCGCGGCGTAGCCGCGCGCCTGCAGGTCCCGGAACTGCTGCACGCGGGCCTGCCGGTCGGTGGGTGGCGTGCCCGCGGCCTGGAACATCTCGGCCATAGCGGCCATCCCGGCCGCAACCACCTGCCGCGCCTCGTCTCGCATCGCGTCTATCTCTTCGGACCACAGCTGCATGACGTCTCCCGCACCCTTCGGCTCCCTCAAGTGTAAGACTCGTGGCCAACGCCCGATCGGCCGACGGCCTGCTCGACGCCGCCCTCCGTACTCGCGACGCTCGCATTGAGCAGCTGGAGCAAGAACTCGAGCGGCGAAGGAGTGAGAGCGCCCTGAAATTGCGCCTTGACTGAGTTCCAGGCGCAGCCGTGGAGCCTCGGTCGACCGTTGGATGGCGAGGATGTCGAGAGTGTCGACGGTGACGCAGGAGCGGTCATGGCGAAGCTGATCTACGCGTCGAACATGTCCCTCGACGGCTGGACCGAGGACGAATGCGGGGCGTTGGATTGGGCCCCGCCGGACGACGAGGTCTTCGCGTTCATCACCGAGCTCATGCGGTCCGCAGGCACGTACCTCTACGGGCGGCGCATGTACGAGACGCTGGCCGTGTGGGAGACCGACGCCACCCTGGCCGCGCAGCCGGACCTCATGGCCGACTACGCGAGCGCATGGCAGGCGGCGGACAAGGTCGTCTACTCCTCGACCCTGACCACGCCGCCCACCGCGAACACTCGGCTCGAACGCCACTTCGACCCCAGCGCAGTACACGAGCTGAAGGCTGCCGCCGGTACGGATCTGTTGGTTGGTGGCCCGAACCTCGCAGCACAGGCTCTCGTCGCCGGGCTGGTCGACGAGCTGGCCCTGTTCGTGTGGCCAGTCGTCCTCGGTGGGCGCAACCCCGCACTGCCGACCGACACGCGCGCCGATCTTGAGCTCATCGACGAGCACCGATTCAGCAGCGGCGTCGTCCACCTCCGCTACCGCCTTCAGTAACGACGCAGGGAATCGCGCCCTCGCCCCCCAGAACGCCGGCTGAGTGACGCACCTCGGCAGCCCACGCTCCCGCTCTGCTGCCCGCCGCGAGCAACGGATCGACGGTTCAGGTCGCGTAAACGTGGCCGTCGAGGCCCCCGAACGCGCAGCCATATCGAACGTGGGTCATCGCCCCGAGGTGCCGCTGGAGGGCAGTCACACGAAGCGCGATGCAAGTCTCCCGCGAGTCCCCTGCGTGGACGCCCTGGATCCAATGGACGGGACGGACGGTAAAGTCGCAGGTGGTACGGACGGGGTGGAAGTCACGGACGTATCGGACGCCCAGAGCATCTGACTACGGATCAGAAGGTTGGGGGTTCGAGTCCCTCCGAGCGCGCTAGCGATCTACCAGCAAGTTCTCCCTGAAAACCCACGCTGACCTGCGACTCGTCGGCTCCGCCACCTCCTCTCATCGTGTTCAGGTGTGTCCATGTGTGTTCACCGGACTTGGGGAAAACCGGGGGAAATGGTCTTCCCGAGGGTCGCCGTGGGGGAATCCCGGGGGAAACGGCGGCATGCCAGATGGTAGCCAGGGCCGTCGGCTCGTGTCGTCCAGTCGAGAAGGGATGACGCTGTCGTGATGCGGCTTTGCCTCTCCGTTCCGACATGCAGATCGCTGTCACACCCGACGTGCACACTGGGCGGTGTGAGCTTTCGGTTCCCCGATGGCATGGAGTTCCTCGGCGACGACGGCGACGGAAACGCCCAGTTCAAGGTCTGCATCCCGCTCGACGACGACGGGTTCTTCGGCCGAGAATGCCCGGCGTGTCACCAGAACTTCCGAATCGCGCACGACGACTATGACGGCTTGCCCGACGATCTCGAGTTGTGGTGCGTCTACTGCGGCCATCACGACGATCACAGCGAGTTCATGACCGAGCAGCAACGCGATCGAGTGATGCGCGCCGCCACCGACTACGCGATGCAGCTCCTCGGTCGCGCCCTCGACCACAGCTTCCGGCGTATGGCGCGCAGGTCACGCAACTCGTTTGTGACGATCTCCTACCGTTCGAAGCCGTTCTATCCGGCGCCTTTGCCCGATATCGACGAGGAGCGGCTGGTTCGCGAGCGTGTGTGCGACCAGTGCGGCCTTCGGTACGCCGTCTTTGGCGAGCACCGCTTCTGCCCGGTGTGCGGGTTGCTCGCGCCGCTCGTCACGGCCAGCGACGCGCTCGCCGCCGAGACCGTCCGGCTCGACGCCCTCGCCGAGTTGCCGCCGGACACGCGGCGCCAGCTTCAGGAGTCCGGGGTGCTCGACCGTACCTACGCCGACGCCATCGAGAACGTCGTCGGCCTCGTCGAAGCGATGGCGGAGCGCACCTTCCGAGACCTGGTGCCGGGCGCCGACCAGGTACTCAAGGGAAGGGGCAAGGTCTTTCAGCGGCTCCGGGACCTGGCCGACCTCTTCCGAGCCCAAGCAGGACGCGACGTGCGCGAGCCGGTCGGCCCGGCCTGGCGTGAGCTCCTGGAAGCCTGGGCTGCCCGCCACGTCTTCACCCACTGCGACGGCATCGTCGACGAGAAGTATCTGCAGGCAGCCCCGACCACCGGCCTGCGCCCCGGGCAGCGTCTGCGAGCTTCCGAGAGCCTCGCGCGAACGGCGATCCGAAACGTCGAAGCCCTCTGTCACGCAATCGCGGGCGTCGATCCGTAGGACAAATTCGGTCGAGCTTCGGCCGACGCGCACCGAGACTGGCGTAATGCAACGCCGGCTCGGCTACCGCTATCTCGTGCGCCGTCGGCGAGCGGTACGCGCTCCAGCACGGCAGCTGTCGCGGCGGACGCAACTGGATCCGCGCCGAGCCCTACGACCGCCCCGTGATGCTCTCCGAAGGCCGAGGGTGAGCGTGGCGTCGAAGAACCTGTCGAACATGTCGTCGCGGACGTGGATGTAGATGTCCTGTGTCACCCGCGTCGACGAGTGGCCCATCAAGCGTGATAGGTCCTCGATCGGGATGCGCGCGTCATGCAGCGCCCATGTCGCGAAGACGTGGCGGAGGCTGTGGAACGTCCAGAGCCACGCTGCTGCACTGTGAGCTGGCGGTAGTTGGTCTGCGACCTGTCGGCGCGCGCTGCTCCTGCCGCGCTCATCGGGGCATCCCCACCGATGCTTGGGGTTCTATGGCCTCGGCCGCTCGCCGGTACTCGTTCGCCAACCATCCATCGCCGAGATGCAAGTAGAGCTGGGTCGACGCGATCGAACGATGCCCGGCCTGGATCTGCAACGCCTCGATGCTCATACCCGCCTCCCGCAGCCGGGTGAAGCAGGTGTGGCGCAGCTCGTGACAGGTGCCATGGGCGAGACCGGCCCGGGCCCGGGCGCCGCAGATGATCTCGTCGAGCCCCTCGGGGGACAGCGGTTGACCGCGGCGCGGTCCGTTGAGCGCCACGAACACAGTGCGCGCAGACACTTATCCGGCTCCATGCAGGCCCATCGCGAAACCAACAGATCTCCACCATCGAATCGAGCCGCACTTATCGCCAAGGCGGTGCGCTCAAAGAGCCGGCGCCAAGAAGCCCCGCCCTGCTGCACGTGGGACAGCCCTCGTGAGGGGCTGGTGAGGTCCGTCGGACCACACCGTCTGCAAGCCGATAGAGGAGCATTGAAGCTCGTGGGGCGGCTCCGGCGAACCCCGTCCACCGGGCGAGCAGCTCGGTGACAGCCAGGCTGGCCACCACTCCGTTGATGCTCACGACCGCCGGGGCTGGTTCGTCAAGGCCCTCGATGTAGCCGCGCTGGACCTCGTCGTCGTAGGTGGCCTGCGGGAGCTGCTCGATGCGCACCCGCTCAGCGTCGAGTATCCGCATGCACCACAGACACGCCGACCCGGGCGCGAGCCAGGCGACGCGGCCGCCGCCAGAGCCGCGCGCCTGAAGCTCGACCCCAAGGTCGAGGATCGGCACGTAGAACTGGAAGGCGATGGCGTTGAGCACCATACGGCTCCAGTGATTGTCGGTGCAGCCGAAGACCACGTCACAGTCGAGCAGTGCCTCCGCCCCTGTCGCGTCGGTGACCGATTGCGCGATTTCGACGATCCGCGTCCGACCTCCCAACCGCTTGGCCAGGCGGACGAACACCTTGGTCTTTCGGCGCTGTCGCCACGCGTCCCTTCGATGCGCGCCGACGAGGCGGGAGAGGTTGCTTGCCGACACCGCGTCGGGGTCCACGACGATGATCTGCCCGACGCCAAGGTGCACGAGTTGTTGAATCACGTGTGATCCCAGGCCCCCCGCGCCCACAACGCCCACCCGCAGAGCGCGAAGCGTCCGTTGGCCGTCCCGACCCAGGGCTCGCACCTGGCGGTCGTACAACTCGGACTCGAGTCCGCCGGACGTCGACCGCCGTCCACAGCCGAGGACATGCACCGGGACGTTGCAGCGCTGCCCATGGAGTTCGGTGACCCGGGCAGTCTCGCCGCCCGGTGACACGACCACCCCCGCCACCGGCACGCTTGCCCTGCCCTGGATGCTCGGTACCAACCGGTCATCCCCAGCGTCGTCCGACGGAGAGAACCGCGGCGGGTTCGGGTCGCCCGGGTGGCTGTGCATGACGATCAGCGCTTCCCCGGTCTGCCTGGCCCGCTTAGCAGCGCGAGCCCAGAACACTGGGCTCACCTCCAGGTGATAGCCCAGCTGGACGACGTACTCCTCAGCTGGCACCGGCCACCAGTCGCGCAGGAGCAACCGAGCCGCAGAGCCGTTGCGCGCCATCCCGGCGAAGCCGACAGCCGCCCGCTCCAACTCCGGCGTCGACAGAAGGTCGGCTCGAATCTCCTCCCAGTGCGGGCCGGCTACGTCGACGCTTGCGGCCGTCACCGCACCTCCCGAAGTCGCTGCTGGCAGAAGCGCACGTACTGCATGAGCGTGCCGGTCACCGCGTCCCAGGCGGCGAGATGCCAGGAGAACCAGCGGTACTGGCCGCCAAGGACTGCCTGGGTGTTGCTGCTCCCCGGCTCGGCTCCGCTGACCAGTCGGAGGTCGGCTTCCGTGAAGAAGCAGTCCGGCTTCACGTGGGGGAAGCCGCGCGGGACCAGGACGCGCAGAGTCACCACCTCCCTGTTCCATCCCGCGGGCAAAGCGAAGTTAGGGATGACCAACACCCGGTTGCCGTCCGACGCCTCCAGCCGAGCTTCCGGGTGGAGGCGCCCGACCTCGTCCATCTGAGCGTCCAGGACATCCACGGCGACGTTCCCTCCGGTCACCGCCGACCGAACGTGCCGGGCGGCATGTCGTAGAAGTGGTCGCCGTCGTGCAGGTGAACGAGCGTGTCGTTCTGCACCTGCTCGTCGTCGCCTGGGCCGTGAACCTCACGGAACAGAAGGTTCTCCGGCGGGATACCAGCCAGGGTCTTCAGCGCCGCGCCCGTCATCTCGTGGGTGTTCACCTTGTAGTGCTTGCCATCGATGACGATGTTGACGATCTCAGTCTTCGTTTCCATAGCTCCTCCTTTCTCTAGGGCTGAAGGCGAATGGCGATCCACGTCCCCGGCACCAAGCACGACGGCGTCGACCGCTGAACTTGGGTCGCGTTGCCACTGCGGCTGATGGTCAGGTGACCGCGCCCAGATCGCACTGTGAGCGTCGAGTTGCCGGCCTGCTCTACCGCAGCAACCAGCTCAGCCAGCCCTGCGCCTCGCCCCGCTTCCCCGGTGCACGTGACGCCGTCTTCGAGCGCCTTCTCCAGGGCCTCCAGATCGGTGAGGTCGGCGTAGGTCAGGGCCATCGTCGACGGGATCCCGCGACCCAGGTCGACGACCGCCAGCTCCAGGCCCGTGCGCCGATATCGCTGGGCGGCGACCCACGCGCCCACCGGACTCTCGGAATGGTCCATGACGTTCTCCGTCGCGGCTCCCAGCGCGGTGGCACACGCTGTCGAGCTCGTCCCTTTGCCGAACTGTCCCTCGGCCACGTTGGCGACTCGGTCGATCAGGATCTCGACGTCTTCGCAGCACGCCACGCGCCGCAGCTCAACGAGCTGGTTTCGCCGATCCCATCGCCGCACCGTCGGCGCCGGCCGGGAGAGCACGACCTGACCCGGGAGGTCCGCGTAGAAATCCATCCGCGTGAGATAGCGATTCACCTGGTCGTCGACAGGGGAGTCGAAGAAGACGAGATCCGCATGGAGCGCCGCGTGCTCGATGAGCGCCCGGAGCCCGCATACTTCGTGCGGCGTCGCGAACCGCAGGCTTCCCGCCATCAGCGCCACCTCGCTGTGGCCACCGTCGATCGCGTGGATCGCCGCGTGAACCTCCGCACCCGACGAGCGGGGGGCGATGCTCACCCGATACGTGTTCATGGGTTTCACCGTCATCGTGGAAACCGACCCTCGAAGAGAGGGCGGGGCCGCGAGGACCCCGCCCGTCGCTAGGCGAATGCTGGTAATACAACTTTGTAGCTGAACTCCTTGCCGCCTCCTTCGGGCACGACGCGCTCCCTTGCGACGGCGCCCGAGGTGACCAGAGCCTTGAGACGGTTGTTCGCCGCCTGAGGCGTGATCCCAAGGCGGTGTGCGAGATCGCTGGCGCTGAATGACCGCAGTTCGACCGCTGCGTCAATCGTCGCCGGTAGCCACTCGCCGAAGCCCAGGACGTGCGGTGCTCCGTCCGACGACAAGCTGACCGCGGCCAGCTTCCGCCGAAACAGGACGTTGTCCAAGGTCTCACGCACATCCTCGTTCGCGCCTTCGATGATCAGACCGCGATCCGCGAAGTCACCGGCCTGCCGGCCGATGACGAGCTTCGCCACGCACTCGTCGCCGAACGACACGGTGATGCCCTCGACCCCCTTGAAGTCGAGGACCAGGGTGTCGCCGACGGGCAGCTCCGTGAGTCGCTGCTCGATCTCCTCCCGGACGCGGCGACCGCGCTCGCGAGTGGCGAGGAACACACTCCAACGGGCTACCTCGTATCGCATCAGCCGGCCTCCTCGGTGACTACGCTTTCCATGACTTCAGTGAAAGCGTAGCTCATGGCCGGTCGGTGGTCAAGCACCGCCAACTCGCAGGTGCACCCACGTGCCCGGAAGAGCCGGGGCGAGCTGACGATACCGGGCAGCGACTGCTCGGCCCTGCCGTAGCAGGAAGGCGCCCTCGCCGTGACCAGACCGAATGACCACCCGGCTGGGCCCGACCTCGGTCGCGTCGTCGAAGGCCTCGGGCAGCCCCCACCCTCGCTGGTCGGCGGTTCCGGTGACCCCCGGCTCCTTGGCCAGGCGGATGAGTTGCTCGTCCTCGGCAATGTCGCGGTACTTGGGGTTGCGCCGCAGATGGAGCGGCACACCGACCCCAGCGTCGGCGATCCCGACCCAGATCCCCGGCGGCAGGTGGCTCGTGGCCCCTGTATACCGCTCGGCGCAGACCAACGTACCGACGCCGCTGCGGCCGTGAGTCGCCGCGTTGTCGATCAACTCGCTGATCGCCTCCATGGTGTGCCGCGTCAGCTTGGCGTCGCCCAACAGGTCGGCCGCCCTCGGCCACACCTGTTGGGCCAGGTCATCCCAATCCTCGCCCGTGCCAAGCCGGACTAGTCGCAACCACGCAGGCTCGACTCGGCTGCCACCGCCGTCGCTCCAATCCCCGGGCACCACGTCGCTTAGGCCTATGTCGACCAGGTACGCGCGTACCTCGCGGTCGCTCGGCAGGATGACCTCAGGCGCCCGGCCGTCCTGCTGCAGCCGGGTCCACAGGGCCGCGAGCCCGGCAACCTCAAAGGGCGTGATCCATTCCAGCTCGCTCATGTCGATGGTGCCCGGGTCCCACGAGCCAGGCACATCCTCCAGCCCGAGGAGGGGGCACCGCCCCGAGAGCTTCAGCACCGACACGGGGGCCATTCATAGCAACCGACCCCGCAGGCCACTGGTCATGAGCGGATCGAGACGTTCGTCAAAGGCGCCAAGCGGTTCACGGATCGGATACTCGCGACGGACGACATCCCGTGCGCCGTCGGCAACGATCGGCTCGCGGCCACGCCGATGACTACCTACTCGTTCGGGCGGTTCTTCAGCGTCGAGTGGCACCTACTGTGGTCGCAACGGCTCTTGACGTGCCGCATTGTGGAGCGCCTCACCGACTTCGGATCGCCAGAACTATCTGCCAACACAGCAGCGCGAACGAGGAGAACGTAGGTCAACACGAACACGCCGAGCACGGCCTCCCAAGTGTCGGTGCCAACGGCCTTGATCACGTCAAACGCCAAGGGTCCCAGCAGCGCCAGCGACGCAGGGGTCACCCCACCCAGTCCTATGCATGAGCTTCCCCCGGTGCGGCGGACACGTTGGTTGTGTGGTCGGCTGTTGATCGCCAGAGGCTGGGATCGCCGGGTGTGTTGATACCACCCGAGTTGTTGGCGGGCCTCTGCGGGCATCTGAGCGCCCGTTTTCGCGGCGGTCGCGGTCACGCTGCGGTTTCGAGCACATCGGCTCGGTGGGCGGCGTCGTAGTCGGCGGGGCTGAGCATCGAGCAGTACGAGTGTCGCCGGCGCGGGTTGTACCAGGCTTCGATCCACTCGAACACGGCGACGGCGAGCTGGTGGCGTGTGTCCCAGCGGTGCTGATCGAGGAGCTCGAGTTGCAAGGTGCCGAAGAAGCTCTCGGCGACGCTGTTGTCGTAGCAGTCACCGATCGAACCCATTGAGCCCAACAGGCCCGCGGCGCGCAGACGCCGGCCGAACGCCAAGCTCGTGTATTGGGCGAACTCAACTGGTCGTCGCAACACCTCGATCGTGGAGGTGTCGATGGCGACGATGAAAGAACGGCAGCGAGCTGTTCAGCTTTACCGGGGTCAGGTTCCATCACCGGGCCGGCCGACGGTGGCGTGGCGTCAGGATCGTGTCGTGTTCTGGGCGGCGATCGCGCGCGGCGCGAAGACGGAAGACGCCGCGGTAGAGGCGGGCGTGTCATCCCCGGTTGGGTTCAGGTGGTTCCGTCACGCTGGCGGCGTGAACCCTTGCCTGCCTTCAACGGTGTCGGGTCGCTACCTGTCCTTCGTCGAGCGCGAGGACATCGCGATCTGGCACGCGCAGAAGCTCGGTGTGCGCGAGATCGCTCGTCGGCTGGGTCGGTCGCCGTCCACGATCTCGCGGGAGCTGCGCCGCAACGCATCAAGTCGGACGTTCCGTCTCGAGTATCGAGCGTCGCTCGCTCAGTGGCATGCCGAGCGGCGCGCGCATCGACCGAAGGTCGCGAGGCTCGCCGAGAACGAGCGGCTTCGGGTCTGGGTGCAGGACCGGCTCGCCGGTGAGGTGAAGCTCCCCGACGGGGCCACAGTCGGGCCGAAGGCGCCGATGTGGACGGGCAAGAACAAGCCGCACCGGGGCGATCGCCAGTGGGTGCAGGCGTGGAGCCCGGAACAGATAGCGAAGCGTCTTCCGCTCGAATTCCCCGATGATGAGTCGATGCGGATCAGCCACGAGGCGATCTATCAGGCCCTCTACGTGCAGGGCCGCGGTGCGCTCAAACGCGAGCTCGTCGCGTGTCTCCGCACCGGCCGGGCGCTGCGAGTCCCAAGAGCGCGGTCTCTACAGAATGCGTGGGCGCACGTGACACCGGAGGTGATGATCAGCGAACGGTGTGAGCGATCATCCGAACTCGCGATCGGCGATCATCGGAGTTCGCGTCGTGTGATCGGGTTCGCTGGCCGTCGGTGAGGTTAGCGGCGCCTCCGTTCGGTGGGGTTGGTGGTGGCGATCTCGAGGCCGTTGTGCTCGCGGAGCCGCCATGATGGGCCGCGGATGTTGAACACGACGGCGTCGTGCATGAGCCGGTCCAAGATGGCGGAGGCGACGACGGCGTCGCCGAATACGTCTCCCCAGTCGGGTAGCCCGCGGTTGGTGGTGACGATGGTGGGGTGGCGTTTGTCGTAGCGGTCGTTGACGACGTGGAAGAGCGCTGACGCGGCGCGTCGATCCGGTAGCGGCAGGAGCCCGACGTCGTCGATGACCAACACGGTGGGCGCGGTGTAGGTCTTCAGCTTGGAGCGGAAGCTGCCGTCGATGGTGGCAGCGACGAGGTGCTGGCACATGAGGTCCGCGCTGGTGAAGTAGCCGCGCCAGCCGGCCTCGACAACGCTGATCGCGAGCGCGACTGCGAGGTGGGTCTTGCCGCAGCCGGGTTGGCCGAGGAACAGGATGGGTCGGTTCTCGTCGACGAAGCGCAGCGTGGCGAGGTCTTCGATGAGCTTGCGGTCGATGCTCGGTTGGAACTCGAAGTCGAAGTCGTCGATGGTCTTGTGGAACGGGAACCGCGCGTAGCGCAGCCGGGCGGCCATGCGCCGGTCGCGGTCGCGGCCGCTTCCTCGGCGACCAGCCGGGCGAGGAACTCGATGTGGGACCACTCACGTGAACGAGCGTCGTCGGCGAGGGTGGCGAAGCACTCCGTCGATCGCGTCAGGCCGAGGTAGCCGAGGTCGTCCTTGATCTGTTCGTAGAGGCCTGCGGTCATGCGCCGGTCTCCTGGTCGTCGACGGCGCCGAACGCGTAGCGCTCGCCGAGATCGGGTTCGTCGACGTCGACGTCGGCGACGAGCTGGAGCCGCTGCTGGGCTCGGCTCGACGATGTCTTCGATGACGCCCAGATGCCGCTGCGGTGAACGCGATAGCGCTTCGGTCTCGGCTTGGACGCGGTGGCCCGGGTCCCACACGATCGTGTCACGACCGCCGGTGATGATCGGATGGGTGGCGACGCTCTGGCCGGCCCATCGGATCTCGAACCGGTCCGCGTCGACCGCTCGGCGGATCTCGACGAGCTGGCCCAACAGCTTCGCCGGCACCGAGTAGCGGATGTTGTCGATGACGATGAACGGGAAGCTGGTGTGCACCCGTCGGGTCTCGACGTAGTCGGTGTCGAACCGCGCCCGCGGCAACGCGGACAGGAACGGTCGCTCCACCTCGAGGCGCATCACCGGCGGCTCTCCGGTCGTGCGCGACGGCACTGCGTGCACTCGCTCGATCAGCCATGCGGCTGCGCGCGACGTTGAGCTCATCGACACCCGACGGGATGCCGTCAAGCTCGATCTCGGGCAGGAACGTCTCCTGCAGCTGCCGGAAGGGCCGCTCGACCTTGCCCTTGCGCTTCGCGTCACCAGCCCGACACGCCGTGACCTTGGTGCCGTGATGCGCGGCGAACCCGATCGTCGGTGGGTGCAGCCGGAACCTCGAGCCCTGCGACGTGCCGAGCGCGCCCATCCGGTCGGTGCGACACGTCGCCGGGACTCCACCGACGTGTTCGAAGAGACGGACGAGGCCTTCGAAGGTGTGCTGGCGGTCCTCGGCTAGTGGTGAACCACCACAGCCGCACGCGCGACCAACACAAGATCGCGCCGAAGCAGAACAGCGGTGTCGACCACCCCAGCGGGTCGCCCAATCGCTGAGGTCGCAGAAGTCGAACTGGACCTCCTCGCCTGGGTCCGTGTGGATCGGCACCGACACCGCCGGCGCTGCTCGGAACCGCGGACCCCGGATCGCGCGGACAGCGCGCACGACCGTCGGATACGAGCCGGTGTAGCCCTCAGCGCGGATCTTGTTGAACACGCTCACCGCCAACAGCCGCGGATACGTGTCCAGCAACAGGCCGACACGGCTCCGCCACCGCGCGTTCATCACCAGCTCATCATCAGGCACCAGCCGCGCAGCCGGCGGTCCGCTCCTGAGACGCTTCGCGATCGTCGCCGGGTGATACCCGAGCTCCGCCGCGATCTCCTTGTTGCTCCAACCCTGACGATGCAGGTCCAACACCTTCACGTAGTCCTCCTGGTTCAACATGGCTACGGCCCCTCCAGTCGCGTCGTGGCTTGGCAGCTCGACACGCTGGAGGGGCCACCCACCCCACGGGTGGATGGCTGAGATCAGGCCAGGAGAAACCCGATCCTCAACGCGAATTCACGTGATCGCAGAACGCGAGTCTCAGTGATCGGTCACAAACGGCCCGCGGAGGTGGAGGATCGTGCGGTCCCCGGCCACTGGGAAGGCGATCTGCTGATCGGACTCGAGCGTTCCGCGATCGGCACCCTCGTCGAGCGAACGACCAGGTTCACAATGCTCAGCCATCTCCCACGCGAGGACGGCTACCGCCACAAGCAAACGCCGAAGAACGGGCCGGCGCTCGCCGGCTACGGCGCGGTCACGATGAAGAACGCTCTCGCGTCGGCGATGAGCTCGCTACCTGAGCACCTGCGACGATCGCTGACCTGGGACCGCGGCAAAGAGCTGTCCGCGCACGCTGCATTCAAGATCGACACCGGCATCCCGGTGTTCTGCGCCGACCCGCGGAGCCCCTGGCAGCGGGGCACGACCGCATCATGTGCCCGCTCGCGTCTCGGGAGGAGATCGGCGAAACCGTCCGTTCGGCGCTCCCTCGCGCTCGACTCGCGGTGGAGATCGCCGACGACCTCATCGCGTTCCCGATCCTGTCGGTGTTCGAACCACAGCGACGCTCCAACCAAGCGAACCGCAACGCCGTGGCTTCGCTCGTTGACCTCAGGATCTTCGAGCCCTACAGCACTGCTCGGTACGACCGCCTCTACTGGGGCCGGCGTGTGTTCTAGGCGATCGAAGGATGAGCGAAGTCGCCTTGAGTGCTCGCGAATCTGCGTGTTCGCAGGCATTCCCGGAGGCATCGTCGAACTGCGGCGTCGTGCGGCGGATCGAGCGGGGCGTTTGAAGACGGAAAGGACTGGATCCCTCACCCGACGCTGAACGCGGCTGGTACTCGTTCGTAGAGCACCTGTGACCGCTATGTCACGAAGCTTGGAAAAGGAGCGACGAACCGCGTCGGCGCCTGACAACGAGAAAGACGGATGCATGACTCTCGTCGCGGCTTCGTCGACTGGGCGCAGACCCCGACGGCCTCCGTCCTCGACGGCCTCGTCATCTAGAAGCCCCGTCAAAGCCGCATGGCGACGTCAGCTGAACTGGATCACCGGCTTAGGCTCCTGTCACACCGTCCGGTTCAAGAGGGCGGCCTTCGGCTTCGTCGCTGGATCGCTTCGTTGGGATTTCTTCAGCGCGCAGGCGAGAATCGAATTCTCAAAATCTTGTCTTTCAGCGGGACAGAGCAGTTCAGGCGTTGTTGCAGTATGACGCGTTCGTTGTCTTGTTCAGCTGCAGGGCGAATGTGTAGAGGTAGGCACTGAAGTACTGACCAACGGTGCCGGTCGGTCCGTTTTGCGAGATGATTGTGCCGGTAGCAAGCGGCCCGTAACCGCTGTCCTGCACGATCGCGCCGCCGCTGTCGCCGCCCAGGTTGGGAGCTGTGACCTTGAATGCGTGCGTCACGGTGTACAACGTGTGCGAGTGGTCGTCGTACACGAGCACGTCCATGTTCGAATCGTACAAGTTGCCGGACTGCTCAAGATCCCACGAACCCTCCAGATACACAGGTCCCGAAGGGAGATCGAACCAACCGGTCATCAGCCAACGGGCCACGTTGCTCGGATCCGTGCTCGCGCCCTTCCAGACAATGCATGACGACGACGTCGGGATCGTTTGCGCGTCCATACCGAAGTAACCCACCATGATCTGATCGGTTGACCCGACGAGGTTGCCGCCCGGGTAGAAGGGACTGTTGAACCAAGCGTCGGTGCCGCAGTGACCTGCGGTCGAAATCTGACGCGTGCTGTATGTGCCTGCGTGGGTCCCGAACCCGGTCGTGCACGAGACTCCACCTGGTTGGAACCCGCCCCAGATCCGATCACCGCCGTTCCATGGTGGGCTGTCGACGTAACGGGTCGCCGATGTCGTGGAAATCTCTGACTTTTCGAAGATGAGCAGCTCATCTTTGGACGCGGTGGAGTTGGCGAGTCTTGACATGGCCGTGTCCTCGTCGGTCCCGAGGACGACGACTTTGTTCTCCGCCACACGAAGTCCCACTCCGTTTATTCCGACCGATGTGAGATCTTGCAGTTCGTTCGCCAGTTCATCGCGAGCGGACATCAGTGTAACGAAGGGAACAGCGACCTTCGTGATGCGTGTCGTCGTCGGCCTCTGAACCGGGAATGCGTCGGCCGTCGGCGTCGGGCCTCGAAGCGCGAGCGCCTCGAACGCGGGGTCGACTTTGGCCTCGAGCACTTGAATCGTCGTTGCGTTATCGAAGACGAGCCCGCCATAGGACTCCGGATACTGGCTCACCATCTCGAGTTCCCAACCGAGGTAGGGGTTCTGTGCGTCGATCATGTTCTTCGTGACCGGCGGCTCGGGCGCATCGAGGTCAACGTTCTTGACAATGTCCGGCGGCGCACCGGGCGGCACATCACCACGAGCCGGTTCGATCGTGAGCCACACGATCAGCGATGCAAACACGACGACAAGCGAACCCGCGATCGTGTAGCGATGTGTGGTGTGTCGGTTCGTCATTTCCCCGTCCCCATTGCCAATCGAACGGCACCTCGCCGTCACTATCCGCGCGGCGCAACCAGCACACCGGCACCGGTATCGTTACCATGGATTGCGGTGATCGCCACAATTCCCCGGTCGGTTTGGCCGGCATCCGTTGTCGCCATTGTCCTGCTGTTCCTGATCGGTACGGCCGTTGGCTGTTCACAGCGCACCGAACTCAGCGGGCGGAGTGTGACCGATGTTGCTGGAACCAAACGAAGTGCACCCGCGAGCGTGCCCGACCAAGTGTCCTCGATTCCGCTCTCCATCGAGGCAAGCTCATGCACTACGGATGTTCGGAGCTCACTTGCCGTCACCCGCGTCGAGACGGACGGGCTCGCAGCAGCTCAGAACGATGTCGCTGTCGGTCACTTGACGCTCATGCCGAGCCCGACCCACCCGATGCTGATCTCCGGTGGAGTGGAAGCGGCGGCGTTCTTCGAACCGACGAGTGGCGCACCGGTTGGCAAAGGGTCGATCTCGTATACAACGGCATTAACACCACTCGTCGTGCCCGGAGTCGAACCGGTGAATATCGGAATCGCTGCACCAAGCGGTGGCCTCGCGCCGGGGACCTACGGCTTCCGGCTGCTATACGAGATCGGAGCGATTGATGGTCGGCAAATCACCCCGCCATGTACAGCGACGATCTCTGGAACAGGTGTTCCGCTTCAATAGTCCACCCAAGACCGAACACCATTGGTTCGGGGTTGCGTACGGAGTTTGCTGACCGTTTCCGGACCCATAAAGACGTTGACCGCCGCAACGCGAGTGGCGTCTCGCGCGGCGATGAAGCATTCGAGCACATTCGCCGACGACGACCGGCAAGATCGAACGGATGCACAAGATCAGGCGCGCCGTGTTCTTCAACCTGACGGGCTGAGACACTATCGAAGAGCTCCAAGCGACGCTCGAACGTGTGGGACGTGCACTACAAGACCGAACGACTGCAAAAAAGCATCGGTGACGTGCGCCTGGAGCAATCGGTTGGCACTCGCGCACGACGGCCCAGTACTCGAGGGATCAACACAGACCCCCGCCGACGGACACGTACCAGCGGCGCCCGCGTCAGTCGTCGCGCCCGCAGGCCGAGTGGTCGATCTCGACAGTGGGATCGGTCCCAACACCGGTACGTTGCGACCGAGAAGCAACGAGCTGCTCGCCGGATAACCAGCAGCAGCAGCCACACCAGCGTCGACGATCACATCGACGCTCTCATTTCCACGACTCGAAGGGCCGCGGCCTTTCGCGCCGTCCGTAGGGCGTCGATCCAGTACAGGTTCGCCGCCACCCCGCTCGCGAAACCTGCTTGGACAACGCCTCCAAGTTCCGCAGCCAACCCCGTAGCGTTCGCGGCCCGGCATGCGCCCCGTGCCATCGCTTCGCCGGCTGCGCCCTCAGTTCCTGCGAACGCTGCGTCGGTGACGAGCGCTGCCGTCGACTCATTCCCCGCAGCTCGCAGAGCGACGCTGGTGCCCAAGTTGGTACTGGTGGCGTAGAAGAGAACTGTTGCGCACAGGCCGGCTACTCCAGCGCCGACGATGCTCGCGGCTCCTGCGACCACGCACAGACCAGCGGCCGCGGTTACGTACCCAGATGCCTCGTGTGCGGACTCAACGATGCCTTCCGCATGGTCGTTCACATAGCTGACAGCCTTGCCGCCGGTGACGTCCCAGGCGGTGTTGACCTTGTCTCCCCAGTCGTCGCAGAACGAAACAAAGCACAGGCCGGTCGGGTCCGAGTAGTTGAGCGGATTGCGGCCGGCGTAGCCGTAGGACGATCTCGTGATCGCAGCCGGGCGGAGTGGGCGGCGTTGGTGGCCGGGTGGTTCCCGGAGCTGGTCGACGCCAAGGTGCGCAGTCTCACGTTCGGGGCGATCAACGCGCACCGCGAGCGGATCCGCACGATGCTGGCGACCAACACGGTGTCGACGGTGCATCAACGGTTACGCGACGAGCACGGCCTCACCGTGAGCATTGCCAGCTTCCGTCGTTACGTGAGCGTCGAGTTCCCCGAACGTACGGCGGCGAGCAAGGTGACGGTGCTGCGTCCCGAGGTCGCGCCGGGCGAGGAGGCCCAGATCGATTACGGGTTCTTGGGCAACTGGTTCGACCCGATCGCCGAGCGGGTGCGTCGGGTGTGGGCGTTCGTGATGGTGCTGGCGTGTTCGCGGCACATGTTCGTGCGTCCGGTGTTGCGCATGGACCAGCGGGCGTGGGTTGTCGCCCACGTCGAGGCGTTCGCGTTCTTCGGGGGCGCGCCCGCCCGGCTGGTGCCCGACAACCTGAAGACCGGTGTCGATCGCCCGGACTTGTATGACCCGAAGTTGAACCGGGCCTATGGCGAGCTCGCCGCGATGAATGACACGTTTGAGGACGCATGCGTCCAAGGCGGGGAGGCTCATGAGCCCATGCTGGCGCTCCCGGACGACGACGACCGCCATGTTGTTGCCGCCGCTGTGCGCGGCCGTGCCGACGCGATCGTCACAGCGAACATCCGCGACTTCCCGGAGGACGTGCTGGCACCACTCGGGATCGTGGTGGTCGAGCCAGACGACTTCCTCGTCGATCAGCTCGACCTTGCGCCTCGGATCGTGCTCGACGCCCTGCGCGAGCAGGCAGCACACACCAGCTACCCCCAACTGACCCCGACAGATCTGCTGGCGCCTCGCGAGGGCCGGTGCGCCGGCGTTCGCGGACGAAGCCGGGCGCATGGTTTGACACGACCATCCAATCCACTGGATTGCTATGGAAGTCGCCTCATCGGATTGGCCCTTGGTCCCGCGAGAACAGAGGGGGAGGATCCAGATCCCACTGGTGAGACCGCCGAACGATAACGAGGCGGTCGCCGAGGGGATGCCGTGGAGCGGGACCTCCTTCCCCCCAAGCCGAAGGTCATGCGGCAAAGGAAGCCGCGTGCAGGTCGAGCCGGTGCTAATGCAACAACGTGCCCTCTTCCATGCCGAGTCGAGCGGCACCGTCCGACGGTTGCGGAAGGTCTCGATGCAAGAAACGCGGCGGGAGCGGCGGATATCCGCCACACCGTCAAGCCAGCCTCTAGGGATCCGTCACTGTGTTGAGAGACACTCCCAAGAAGAACAAGACGAAGTTAATCTTCATCTCGACGGCAAGGTCTGGATGACCGCCGAGTACTCCGATATGAGTTCCTTGAGCTATGGGACCAAATCCAGTAGAGCGCCAGGCCGGCGCGCCGCTGTCCCCGCCTTTGGTGTTGTTGAAATTAGTGTTAGTTACTAGATACTGGCTATTTCCTGCGCCAAAGTCTGCGGCGGAGACGTATCCACAACTCTCTGTCGGCCCGACCGCTCCCTCAATGCAGGAACTATCGTACTGGGCGACTCCGGCCCAACCAGTCATCCATTGACGGGTCGCAGTTTGGGTCCAGATTATCGGACTCGATCCGCTGATAGCACCGATCCGCTGCACGTCGACATCATAGCCGGAGTAAGTTCCGTAATATAGCTGGTTCGTCCCGCCGATGAGGCGGTCACTGGTTCTCAGCGGGTAGAGCGCGTTGGAGTTCCACCAATAGTGCGTCCCACAGTGTCCCGCAGTCGTAATGAAGTGGCCCGTTGAGGTGTGCACTCCATAGCCCGTCGTACAGGCACCGGGGGTAACCTCCGGAACGATCTGATCACCGCCATTCCAGGGTGCAACATCATTGTATCGATCGACTACCTGACGGTCGACTCCACCCCAAGGCTCAACTCTCAAATGGCTTCCGTAACTAGCATTGAGAACCTCGTCGGCTTGAGCCTCGGGAGAACTCACACCAACTAGAAGCGCGTTTGCATCGTCCAAGACACCGATGTCGACAACGTTGACGCCATTCGCCTCCAGCTGGGAAGCGTCGGCCAAAATCTTCTCCTTTAGCTGATGAAGGCCGTGAAGCGAGATACCCGCAACCCCGTAAGATGGGGAGGGAGCAAGTGATGTGCTAACACCGGTCCTTGCCGCAGCATCGTCGAACCATGACCGTACAACGGAGTGGAGTGGCTCCGATGCCGTCGTCTCAAGTATGGTGAAAGTGTTCTCTCCGGTGCGCGTGAGACCTCCGAACGTGCTGGGAAACTCCTGCTCCAAAGTGTCCCGAAGCGCGCCGAGATCTACGAATTCCTTTACGAACCTCGCCGGCTTATCAGTTGTGGGAGGTTTCGCCGGATCCGCGCCCGCGGAGCGAGGCACAGTGGTAGTTGAGAGCGCGGCGAGCGAAAGCGCGACGAGTATCGGCGCACAGTGGCGTAGGATCCGCATCATGTCCCCGTCTCCATTCTGCACGGTAGTCCCGCCTAATGTGAGAGGGTCGCGGCGTCTCGCGTGACAGTCAAGTGCGACTTTGCGACGTTCCGCTCTAGTCGGCCGAGATGAGCGGTTTCAGGGACGGAACGCGGCAAGCACTCCTTAACCTACCTGTCAGACCCCCACACGCACAGATGAGCTTCGCTTCTGCGAATAGATAATCCAGCAGAGCTCAGTGTCCACTCTGTTCGATGATCCCACTGTACTGCAGAATTGTCAGGGTTGTTGCCCCATAGCGAGCATGCAACATGGCCTCGACCGACGGAGTGTCTTGAGCCACGCCAACCAGTACCCGCGGGCCAGCTTCCTCAATCCGAATGCCCATCGCTGGCGCAAGTGGAATACCAGATTGAATCAACATATCACGGTCCGACTCGATTTGGTTCTTGAGATTAAACATGTCCTGCAGACTGTGCTCACTTGGCAGGGTCACAATCGTGTAGCCCTTGCCCAGCATGTGCTCCGCGGTGTCCCGCACGGCATCTGGCGGTCCGACCACATATATCGTAATAGTCTGCTCGGGAGCGGACGTTAATCCGCCAAACGTAGCCGGAAATTCTGCCCGGAGTTCGTCTGAAACCACTTCTAGATCCACGACTCTGGCCGTAGTTGAGCTCGATCCTTGAACGCTCGATGAAAATGACCCGATTTCCGGCGACAGAGTTACAACCGGTGTCTTGTGCTTCGGACCATTGCTCAAAATTGCAACGGTTGCAAGTGCAACCACAAGTGCACCCAACGTACCAACGACCAGGTGTCGACGCGCACCATTCCGACCACTGCCAGGCGGGATTGCTCTTACGGGCTGGTCTGGTGGGGGTGGGCTCCGCTGGAACGAGTTAAAGTTGCGAAGTTCCTCCTCAAGGCTCGGCACGTCAATCCTCCTACTCGTCCCAGTCGAGCATGATGCGAAGCCGACGCCGCGCGGCGTTCAAGGTGGCGGCCACAGTTCCAGGTGCGATACCCATAGCCGCCGCTATCTCGCGTTGCGGCAGATCCAACACGTATCGAAGAGCTATCGCGACGCGCTGACGATACGGAAGCCGACAGACGGCGGCCCACAGTTGTGGGGAGACTTCCGGAAGAAAGACAGCGACTTCCCGCCAATTACGCATCGCTTGCCGCCTCACGCCGAAGCTTTCGGAAACGCCGCCGTGCGTGGTTGACTGCTACTCGATACGCCCAGGCTGAGGGATTCTCAAGGTCAGGCCAACGTGTGAACGCCTCCGAAACGGCGTACGCAGCAGCATCCTCGGCATCGCTGAGCGATCCCACAATGGGTAGCATCGCCGCCGAAAGAGAAGGCCACGTAGCGCGATACCACGACTGAAAATCCCTGGACCCTTGCCGTGTGGATTCAGAGGCGAGGGCGGAGCCTGGGCTCATGACCGTTAGAGGCGCCAAGTGGGCAGGAATGTTTAGTCCGTCACGAGAATTTGCCGCGGCTGCACAAGGGTGGTCGTCTAGCGCTGCATCGTGTGCTTCGAGAGGTCCTCCACCTCTAGATGGGCTTGCCGTCGTCCGACGCTCGTTTCATCGACGTGGTCCACACACACTGTACCTCAGAAGAATGGTGGCATCGATCCCCTCTACCCCGGAACGCGAAGGCCGCCGAACTGCTAGCCGGAACGTCCGCCTTCAGTCACCATGTGTGCCGATTGTCCTGATATGGGACTGTTGCACCGGGATCGACAGTGATCGTCCCCCGATCATGCAGTTCGCAGCCGCGGTGTCGGGCGTGAGCCGCTCACTGGCTCCGCAATGCACATTGTGTGACTTGCACCGACTGATTTCAGCGACGCTGGCGGCGGGCTGAGTCGCTTTCCATGGGATGGGTCGCGGCATCCGGCGCGAACGGGACTACAAGCTCGAGCGGGGTCAGTTTGCCGACGCTGCGGTGCCGGCAAGGGCGGCCTTGACTGTGCTCGATCGCCTCCCGCACAAGCAATCGCAATTTCGCAGACAGAACCGGTTGGACGAGTTTGGGCCTGACCCGGTTTGACGGACATCCACGATCAGGGGCGTGGCCCCGGAGAGGATGTCCACAATGGAGACGATGGGACGAACGAAGCGCCCGCTCGGTCCTTCACCAAGGCGTTCAAGGCGGAGGTCGTCGAGCTGGACCGTCAGCCCGGCAATACCGCGTCGAGCGTGGCCCGTGATCTTGAGCCCCGCATCGGCGAAGCCCACGTCGTCGAACGCGTGGCCGCCATGTCGGCCGGTTGCCTTTCGGTCGACGACGTCGTCCGACGTCGCGCCGGTTGTTGTCGTCGAAGTTAGTTGTTCGTCTGGCGAGAGGAGCCGACGGGGCGCCGGACGCTGCAATGGTCGTCGCTCGCTTCAAGATGTCGCGCTCCTCCCGCAACACCCTGTTCTCCCGACGCAGCCGCGCCGCTCCTCACGCTCACCGGTCGTGAGGCCATCGCGGTGGCCGTCATCGATGTCGGCCTGCTTCACCCACGCCCGCACCGCCGTCTCGGTCAGGGGAAGCTCCAGTTGCCGACTGATGGGGAGAGCGAGACGTTGTCGCCGTCGTAAGTGAGCTTCCATCTGTTCGGCCGGATGGGCAGCCATACGGGTGCCACCTCGCCCTCAACAGGTCGACGGTGTTGTCATTGCTGGCCTCGGACCATGACGCAGACAAGTGGCGGCGCGCAGAAACGGGAACCGGTGGGATCGAGCCCGGAATTTCAGGGGCAGGTGGCGCGGCCAAGCGCCACCAAGGGTCCATCGGTCTGCGCTGTCTTCCGGGCCCACGGGTACAAGAGTGCCTCCGACGCGTCTGCGTCTGCGGTGGGAACTCCCGAAGGTAGAGCGCTCTTGTCGAGCCTGCCGACCGACGTTCTGCCATCGGAGGACAAAGTGCGTGAACGCTCAACCACGCGGGGCATCGCCGCCAGGGCCTCGGGTACGTGTCCGGGCAAACGCGCCTGGAGAGTCCACTATCCCCCTTGTACCGTGACGCCCGTGGCATGCTTGGCGTTCGGGACGGCTGGCTCCGTCCGCACAGCGACCTGATGACAGATCACGCGCGCGACGACCTCCCGAAGTACAACAGGCCTCCGGTAACGGAGGTCGTCATGTCCGTGCAGTTCGATCCCATCACCGCTCTCACGCCTGTGCACCTCGGCGCGTGGTGGACGCCACAGAGGCGGAAGACGTACCCCACTTGCGAGGAGCGTCCGCCTATCGAGCCGATGATCGAGACCTTCGGGGTGCCGCGGGGCCCGACGTTTCAGCTTCGTTTGGGCAATGGCCTGCCTGCACCGGCGATGTGGTTCTTCTCACACGATCGAACCGAACTGCTCCAGATTCAGCGGGATCGGTTCACTCGAAACTGGATCCGTTCTGGAGTAGAGGCGCCTTACCCGAGCTATGGGCGTCTGCTTCCCGCCTTCAAGCGTGACCTCGAAGAGTTCACCCAATTTCTTGCCGAGGCGGACCTTGGCTCGGCGAATCTGACCCAGGTCGAGCTCACGTACATCAATCCCGTTGCGCCCGACGGCGATGTGTGGAGCGACCATGGCGAGCTAGGCGCCATCTTGACGCCTTGGACCAACAACCTCACGGAAGGATTCCTGCCGACGCCGGAGGATGTGCAGATCGCGGCTCGGTATCGGATGGTCGGTGCGGATGGCGATCCAGTGGGACGCTTGATCGTGACTGTTCAACCGGTGTTCGACCAGAGCAGCCATCCGCGCTACCTCGTGACTGTGATGGCTCGTGGGGTTCCGGAGGCGAACAGCGTCAAGGGCGCGGTCGCCTTCCTGGACAGGGCGCATGAGTGGATTGTGAGAGGATTCACTACCATTACGACTGAGGCGATGCACCGCCTATGGGGAAGGACCCAATGACCGGAACAAGGACGTTTGACTTGCGGTCGACCCTGAGCGGGGCGGGTGTCTACCGCTCGTCTCTCACATCGGTGTGCCGCATTTCATCTAGTGATACCGCACCTCTGGGGTCACTGACCCGCGACCAAATGTCCGACCGACCGAGTTGGCATCTCGAGGTCGGTGATGGCGTGGCACCGTGGATGAAGGTGTTCGAACGCGACGTCAACCGGATCGCGACCTACGGATCGAACTGGGATTCGTACGGCGGAGAGCCACTTCGGGAGAAGGCGACTCTCCGCGCTGTGGAGCTTCTGACGTCGCTCGATTTCGGCGGACCAGCGCCCTGGGTTTCGCCTTCCCCGGACGGTTACCTCCATGTCGAGTGGCAGCGTGGGGCCTACGCGCTCGAGCTTGAGGTCGACGACGTCGGCGACGTGGAAGTGGTGGTCGACGACGGTGTCACAGTTGACGAATGGCGTACCTCGTCTCTTGGTGACGACAGGCTTCGGTCTGCCCTCCAACGCATTTCTTACGGCGTACTCGAGTAACAGCGCGCGCTCTCGCACGCTGGGGTCATGGAGGAAGAGCTCGAGGACAGCGAGTTGCTCTGGCGACGTGTGCCGCCCGGACGGTTGAAGTGGAACGAGGAGACACCGCCGCGAGTTGTGCCCCAAGGCGATACATTCCGGACTAAAGGCACAGAGGACGGCTTGTCGGTCGAGCGCGGCAAGGATCCACGAGGCCCTCGGTAACGGGCCGGAGATCCTGATAGCTGATCAGGAGTTCCCACATCGCTGGGGTGTGGCCGAGATCGGAGTGGCGGCTTGTCGAAGCCTTGGCTTCAGGGTGTTCGCTGATCGAGAGCCAGGCCCAGCTCATGCCCTCGTCGTTCCGCCGCCGTCGAGCGGGAAGTCCCGACAACTCGGAAAGCTGTCGCATTGGGTGATTGAGCCGCCAGGTCCGTCGAGTTAGTGCGCGTGTCGCCATAACTCGTCACGTGCGACCGTGCGGCCAACCGTCGCGATACCGAGCGTCCATGCCGTGACAATCGACTAGTCGAGCCGTCGAGAGCGCTGCCACCTCGAAGGTGCAACACGATCGTGTTGTGGTCCGCCCAAGGGATGAGCGTGCCGCGGATCGCTCCGCTGGCGTTCACGAGCGAAGACCGTGTGCGGCGTTGGTCGCCGGCCAAGACGTCGAACCCGGTGAGCGACAGTCCGGCGGGCGGAGCATTGGTTGTACGTCGCGGACTCAGATACGTCGACGAGAACAACACGGCACCAACCCAACCTCGATTACAACTTCAGCTGCGCCTGCCGAGCGATTCTTCTCCGCCCACGTCATGAAGTCGATCGCCGCGGGATGATCAGTGGCGTGCACCATGAAGTACTGAACCTTGCTCGATGACGTGTTCCGTCGAATCTTGTGCGGCACCGCGTACAGGTAGCCGAACTCGGACTGTAGCCGCTCGGCATAGCGATACGCGAGCTGCGTCGATGACTGTCCGCTCACGAAGAGGTCCTTCCACGCGGAGCGGCCGCCCATCACTCGATCGAGCGACTTCGCGACATCCGCCGGCGGGAGTTCCGACCGGTCACGCGGCCACATCCGCTGCAACTCGTGGCCCGTGTTCACGAGGATCCACATCTCGACCTTGCATAGTTTCGTGTTGGGGACGAGCGACTTGTATCCGGCGAGCTCCGCGATCGTGTCCCAATCGATCTCTGTCGAGTTCGGATCCACAAACGCGAAGCACGTTCTATCGCGCGCGATCACTCCGGACGCGAGCACCCTCGGGAGCTCGACGTTGACGTCGCCGACATGCGTGTGGATCTTTCTGCGTCGCTTGATGGTGTACCTCGACGCAAGAAAGAACTCGAGGCGTTCCATCACCTCCGGAAGCTCGAAGAGGTGCAGGCTCTTGAACGTCCCGTGCTCCAATGCGAGCGGCACCGAGCCCGGTTCGACCTTGGCTCGGATGGACTGCGCGATCGCGGCGCGCGCACGGAGCTCGCGTATGGCGTCGCGGCGGGTGTCGACCCACGCGCAGTCGTCCGCTAGGAATCCGCGCGCCGCGATGGTTTCGGCTTCGACCGCGGCGGCCAACGCGCGCGAGGAACGTCACCTGCAGCCGCCGCGTTCTCGGTGTCTGCAACGGTGGCGACGAGCGTGTCGAGGTCGACGCGACTGCCCGCGGGCAGGTGGAGCTGGTACGCGCCGGGAGTCGAGGCCACCACCGCCGCGCCGTCGAAGCCCGCCTCCGTGAACAGGCGGCGAAGGCGCGAGATCACCGCGCTCATCGACGCGGTCCACGAGTCAGGGAGTTGCTCGGGCCACAGCAGCTCCGCGAGCTCCTCGCGCCGGACCGCGCGCAGCGATGAGGAACGGAGCGGCCCGTCGCGCACCGAGGTCGCCAGGCTTCGGGCGGAGAACGAGCGGCTGCGCAACAAGCTCGCCCAGGCCGAGGTGATCATCGAGGTCCAGGGAAAAGTGCACGCGCTCTTGGAGGACATCTCGAAGAGCGCGGCCACCGACGAGTAGTCACCGCAGTCCTCGACGCCGCCGTCGACGAGTTGGTCGACGCCGGTGTGGCCCGCACCACCGCGTGCGCCGCGCTGGGCCGGTCCCGGGCCAGCCACTACTGGGCCCGGCGACCGGTGCACGGCCCGCCCTCACCCCGACCCCGGTCACCGCGAGCGATCACCGACACCGAAGCCGACACCATCGTCGCCGTGTTGAACAGCGAACGGTTCTGCGACCAGGCTCCCGCCCAGATCTGGGCCACGCTGCTTGACGAAGGCACCTACCTGGCCTCGATCGCCACCATGTACCGGCTGCTTCGGGCTCGAGCCCAAGTCCGCGAGCGGCGAGCAATCGCCCGCCGGCCGCCGACGGTCAAACCCGAACTCATCGCCACCGCCCCCAACCAGGTGTGGTCCCGGGACATCACCAAACTCGCCGGCCCCGACAATTGGAACTGGTTCCACCTCTACGTCATCTTGGACATCTACTCCCGTCACGTCGTCGGCTCGCTCGTCGCGTCCCACGAATCAGCCCGACTCGCAGAAGAACTCATCGCCGACGCCATCTACCAACAACCCGTCGATGACGGGCAACTGACCTTGCACGCCGACCGGGGCACGTCCATGGAGTCCCTGTCACACCCTTTCGTCATGATGGAACGCGATGACCGTCTCGGAGCAGGAACGGCTGAAGCTGTGGTCCGAGCCGAGGGTATCTGCACGATCTGCAAGCAGCATCTCCTCGAGTCTGGCCTCACGGCGAGAGAGGTAACCCGGGGCGAGTTCGCTCACAACGTCGGACGCAAGAAGTCGGCGAAGTCACCGCGTGGGCTCAACCCCTTGCCCGAGGGCCAGCGAGACACCGCCGACAACGCCGTCCTTCTGTGCCTCCCTTGCCACGCCGAGATTGACGACCTCCGACAGCTCGACCTGTTCGACGTCGAGAAGCTGTTCGAGCTCAAACGCGAGCACGAGGCGTTCATCCGCGACGTCACGGCTCGCGGCCAGAGCCAGCGGACGGTCGTCCTGCGGCTCCGCGGCTTCGTTCGCGGCGCGACTGACGACCTCGGTCGCGACACCACGACCAAAGCCGTGCTGGCGAGCACCAACCGGTCCCGTCGTTCCCCTTCGCTGACCGGATTCAACACGGAGGTAGATCACACCCAGGCGAAGCTCATCTACCTGGACGATCGCGTCGAGGACGCGCCGCAGATCTGGGAGCGAGTCGAGTGGCGGAAACGCCACGCCGAAGAACTCGACCGCCTCGACCAGTTCGACCGTCAGATCGACATGATCCAGCGCCTCGACAACGTCGCCCACCGTAGCCTCGAACGCGGTCTCGAACGAGAACACGGCCTCGAACTAGGGCTCTGAGCGGTCACTTATCCGGCGCAGCGGCGACGTAGTACTTGAGGACCAAGCTGCCGTGCGTGAGTCTCGGATCGTCGGGAGGTCGCCTGAATAGGTCCGGATCGTCTGTGAACGCGATCGGCTGAGTGAACTCATACTCACCGAGCGACGCACCCGCACCGGGAAGGTCTCGCCAGATTCGCAACAACAGAGTTTCGGCCTGGCCGGGACCTATGGCGTAGCCCCGCAGGTCCGTGTTGCAGAACGGCACGACCGTGCCTTCCTCTGGGTGAACTCCGAAGGCACATCCGTCTCCACCCACGAGGAGTGGTCGCGCAGCATTTCCGATGACCTCAGCAACTCGGGTATCGGCGAGGTACACCTCTTTAGTCCCGTCGTTCACGAAGGTGACTTCGTGCTGCATCCATGCTCCGTCCGCGGCAGTCTCCTGCGGCTCACCGAGCTGGACCGTGAGGGGCCCGGTGTCAGCACGCACGAGCGAGACGGACAAGGGTTCGGGGCTGGTCGAGCCGGAGGTCGTGGTGCTCGTGGGACCGGTGAGAACCGGTTCTCGCTCGGGGTCTCGCCGGCTTGGAATGACGACCACCGCAAGGCCAATCATGATGATGACGCCACACGCGATCAATGCTGGTCGAGTCCATGATCGATCAGGCCGATCGGAGCCGCCGGTCACGGCGCCGGACCTGGAAGCCGCGATGACCTCGTCTGGAGTCACGGGTGGCACGGCTTCAACCCAGCTCCTAAGGCTCTTGTCAAGCTCTGTCATTGAGCCGGTGCTCCTAACTCGGAACGAAGCTTGGCGAGCCCTCGTTCGACATGGTTCTGCACTGATGACGGCGAGATCCCGAGCAGATCGGCGACCTCCCGATGAGTCCACTGGAAGGCATGACACAAGACGACCGCAACTCGCTGTTGCTCCGTGAGCGTCTCGAACGCACGCAACAGGCTCGGCTCGATCCAGGGCGGACTAGTCGACGAAACGAGGTCGCCTTGCGGGCCCTCTGCGGAACGATGATTGAAGAGTTTTCGAGCGCTTGTCTGGCCCACCCGGTAGAGGTAGCCGGTCGCGTTGCCCATTTCCGTGACCTCGCCCCAATGCTCCCAGGCCCAGCCGAGCGCGTCTGCGGTGGCATCCCTGCCGACCTCGGGGCCGTAGGCCGCGACCAACGCACGTCGCAGCGGCGGTTCCGAGGCAGCCACAAAGGAGTTGAAGTCCTTGCTCTGTCGAGTGGAACGTCCCACCATGAGCTAGAGAGTGTCACGGCGTTGGTCTGCACCACGCGATCGGAGAAGAAATCGTGGGACGTTCGTGCCCGCGGCAGACGGCTGCGCGTCGGTGTACCGTGCGAGCGCACCGATTCTCAGAGGTAAGGGGGGGCAATGCCTCATGGACGTGGTCCAGTTGCGGTGGTCACGAGCCTTGCGGGGCTCGTGGCGGTCATTGGGGCGCCGGCCTCGCAATCGTCGGCGTCGACCGGCGCGGGAAGCGCTCCATCATACGACCTTGGTTCCGGGACGTCGGACGCCACCCTGCCGCCGCAGCCGTCGAAGGAGGATCTCGAGGCCGTCGTCGGATTAGCTTCCCTCGACTCGCTGCGGAGCAGTCTCCTCGAGACTTACCCCGATGAGTTCGGCGGTCTCTTCAACAACGAGGACGACTCGTTCACAGTTCTCGTCACGGAGAATTCGAACTCCGTTCGCGACTTCTCGGCGGACTTCCAACGGACGATGGCACCGGAGTCGAGGACGGAGCTGAGGTACTCGGCCGCGTCGCACACACTGCGTGAGCTCTACGACCTGCGCGACGCGATCCTCGATCGACTCGGTGAGTGGACCGACGACGGGGCGTGGACGGTCGGAATTGATGAATCACATAACGCCACCGTCGTCCTCGTCGATCGACCCGTCGCTGGATTGAAGGACGAGCTCTCCAAGGAGTTCGACACTGACGCGATCGACGTCCGGGTCGTCGGCCAACCCAAGGATGTCGGTCGATATGACGACGTGGCTCCATGGAATGCCGGCAATCAACTCGTCAACAGTCAGACCGGCGGTGGTTGCACATCAGGATTCGGAGTCCACAACTCGGCGGGAACGTTCGGGACTACCGCTGGCCATTGCGGGATTGCAAACTTGAGCTACGCCTTCTACAACACGCGGTACACCAACCCTTCGTATACCCTGTCCCGACTGGTGGGCCAGACGATGTTCAACGACTGGTATGGACCAAGTCCGAGAGTCGACGTCCAGAGCATCAGTGGGTCGACGAGCAAGCTCTTCTGGAAGGGCGGGGGCGACAGCGCCACGCGGCAGTGGGTTGCTGGAGTCGCGAACCCGTCATCGAACAACGCGGTTTGCGTTGAAGGCTCGTTTGGCTTCGAACGGTGCGGAACTGTCACCGTGACCGACTTCCCCAGCACGGATGGTGCCATCGGGGTGTTCCTTGTGTCGGGCGCTGCATGCATCGGCGGCGACAGCGGTGCGCCGATGATCTGGCCCACCGGCTACGGGTACATTGCACAGGGAATCGCCAAGGCAACCAATGGTCCGGACTGCTTCGGCTCGCGGATCAACGAAGTGATGTACACGCTCGGAGCGACCGTCAACAGTCTGACGACTGGACCATAGAAGGCGGTCGCTGGATAGGACGGCAACCTCGATAGGGTCTGCCGGTGGCTGACCTGCACGAGATTGCTCCATCGTGGGAGCAATTCGTTGCCCTCCTTCGAGAACACGTGCCCATGCTCGGGCAGGATCTCACACCAGCCTCATCGATCGGGCTCCTCGAGTCGCGAGACAAGATCACCAAAGGCATGCTCTGGGCGGGGTTGCGCAAGGCGCTGAACAATCCGCCAGAAGAACTACTCGCGTCGCTGGCAACCCTGGGGGAGGCGTACGACTGGTACTGCGTGCGCCAGGAGGACGCTCCCGCGCAAGGTGCCTTCGATGCACTGGCGCTGGCCCTCGACGGAATGCGTACCGCCCAGGTCAGGTTGCGGCCAATCGCAGAACCTGACCTTCCGTCGCTCTACGCCTCAGCGCTGGATCCCCAATGGAGCCATCGGTGGCGATACCGCGGATCAACCCCCAGCTTTGCGGACTTCGCATCCGGCTTGTTCGCTGGCGTTCTCTCCCAATATCTCATCGAGCGGACGTTGGACGGTCGAGTTGTCGGCCTGACCTCGTGCTACAACGCCCGCGTAGATCAGGGCTGGGCCTACCTGGGATTTACTCGTGTGGCTTCCTCGCCCTCACGACAGAGTTCCGAGATGCTCGAGGGTGGATTCTTGTTCATCTCTTTCCTCTTCCGCACATGGCCGTTTCGCAAGCTGTATGCCGAGATCTCGGGGTGGAACTGGGAGCAGTTCGAAACCGGAGCTGGAGGCTTCTTCACTTTGGAGGGCGTGCTCAAGGATCACGAGTTCTTCGATGGCCGATTCTGGGACTATCGAGTCGTTTCCATCACGAGAGAAGCCTGGGACGCGGTGTCACCATCGCTTGCCTCCCTCTATCTCCCCTCCATGCCGCGCAACGAGACGCCTGACTGAGACGGGGCGTGCGGTTCCGCCACATGCCAGCCAGTACATCGCCGACTTGTGATTGCGTCTGCCGATCGCACGACCCTCGTCGTCGAGGCCGAAAGCCAAGGTTGCCTGGGAATATGTTGGTCGGATGGGGGATTTGAACTCCCGACCTCCCCGTACTCACCCCAGATCAACACGTGTCCGCAAGAGGTCGGGCCCCGGGTAGCACACCGTTGCCATCACGAGACCTCGACGGTCGACGTCGCGGCCGACGCCTGGCTCTCGAGACGTCGAGAGCTGTGCAACGTCCCAATATGGTCTGGACCCCGGTCTCGGACTGATGCATCCTCAACACCAGATGAAGGAGCGCAGAAGTATGAACGCCGATCCAGCGTGCCCGGCATTCGTAGGTTTCGAGCTGTGACTCTGTCGAGCGGGTGGCCCGAGGCACAGCGCGCATTCCATGAGGCGAACTCCTGAGGTAGGTCGAACTGCCGACCGCTCCTGTTCACTTGGCGAGTCGCCTCGAAGCCCGCGCCGACGGAGCCGACCAGCTCCGCCGCTCCCATGTCGAACGGGCCCGCCACCGCGCCCAACTCGCCCGTCGCCGCTACCTCGCCGTTGACCGCGACAACCGGTTGGTGGCTGACAGCCTCGAAGCTGACTGGAACGACGCCCTCCGCCAACCGCAGACCCCCGCACAAGGACTAACCAAACAGCCGCCGAGTCGGTCGCCGCGCTCGACGAAGACCACAAGGCCCGCATCCGCGCGCTGGCCTGCGACTTCCCCGCCCTGTGGTCCGACCCGTCGACCCCGCAACGAGAACGCAAACGGATGGCACCACTGCTGCTTGAAGACGTCACCCTCGCCAAGACCGGCCAGTCCATCTCAACGTCCGCTTCCGCTGCGGCCACACCATCAGCCCCACCATCCCCATCCCGCCCACCGCGTGGAAGGCCCGCGAGACCGAACTCGAGACCTTCGCGCTCCTCGATCGGCTCCTTGACGATCACACCGACGCCGACACCGCCGCCGCGCTCAACGCAGGGGCCACCCGTCTGATCGTGCTGCACCTACGCCGCGCTCATCAGCCACCCAACCACGCGCAACGCCTCCGCGCCCTCGGGATGCTCACCCTCCACGAGGTCGCCGACCATCTCGGCGTGCACCCGTCCACCATCAAGGCCTGGCATCGCGCCGGCCTGCTCGTCTCGCATAGAGCCAACGACAAGAACGAGCGTCTCTTCGAGCCGCCCGCCCCCGGCGACCCCCGGCTCGTCAAACGCATGGGCAACAAGCTCACCAAACGAGTCCTCATCGAACCGACAACAGGAGGTGCAGTATGAAACCAACGCCTTGTCGTAGGCGTCGCGGATGGTGCCCATCGAGCCCAAGCACGCCGGCGGCGCGCAACCGGCGACCGAACGTAGACGATCACGCAATTCCCGAGCTTGTGATCGCGCATTTCCCCACTTGGCTCTTGGGGATGAAGGTCTACTTGCTCACGGCGTCTCCTTGGCGCGGTGAGGCCTTGGGCGTTTGTCGGGCCGGCAGCTGTGGCCGTCCATCTGGAGGTGGTGGGCGGTGTTGATGAGATGGCGCAAGGGTCCGAGATGAACGTTGGCACGGAGTGTTCCGCGTGCTTGCCATGGCAATCGACCGAGCTGCGCCTACGTCAGTCCACCTCGAAATAAGTCCACCCGGGATAGGGGTCTCTCCCCCGTCGGAGGTGGCGGCCAGAGTCGGTTACACACGCCGCGTAATCGGCGGCCTCATAAGCGGTCATGATCCCATCGTTCACCGCTTGGCGCAGCAGGTCTACCGTGTCGACAACGTGATCGCGGCCGAGTCGCCGACGCGCAAAGTCGAAGGCAACTCCGTCGTCGGTCGCGAAGACGCCCCCCAGGCGCTCAGCGAAGTAGATGGACTCCGCCTCGCCGGCGTTCCCGTCTGAGCTCGGGCCCGCGCTCAAGGCGCGCTGCAATCGAGCGATCGATCGCAGGTCAAGCACATCGGGCTCGACCGGCGGGCCCAGCCACGCGCACTCCTGTACAGACACGCACTCGTCGAGGCCGAGCCGAACGCCTTCAGCGATTTCGTTGCTGACTCCGTCGGTCCAGCGCGGGAGGTCGCGATCATCCGTGAGTTGGCGGCAGACGTCGAGAGCTTCGGCAGCGCCGAAGTGTCGAAGCGTCACGGCGTCGAACAGCATCGGCTCGGAGGTCATCGCACGTCCCCAGCGCTGACGGCCTACACAGGGCTACCGCTGTAGCGCTCTTCCTCTGAGCCCTCGGTACCAGCTTGTAGCAAGGCTGCCGCGTCTTCGTAGGGGAAGGATGCCTGGAGCGTCTCGAGCAGGTCGTCGGGATCCTGACGCAACAGCCCGGCAAGGGGCCTCGCGCTCACAATCCCTCGCCGGTACCCGAGCAGTGAACGCACCGCGAGCCAGGCCGGTGGCCGCGTCTCTACGTCGCCGCGTTCGCCGAGCCTCGCAAGAAGGATGCGGGCGAGCTCTTGGTCGTCCAGGTCGGCGAGCAAGCCGCGTATTCCGCTGCTCTGCAGACGATTCCGACTGAGGTAGTTGATGTAGCCGAGGTTGTGGAGCCGGTAGACGAGCGATTCGAAACTCACGCCGAACCGCACAAGCATCCGAGCCACGTTGGGCGCGGTGATGCCATCCTCAGTCAGTCGACGGACTTCATCAGCCGGCATGAGGTACGTCGCCGCGAAGGCATTGGCGAATCGTTCACGATCGGTGTGTGCGGTGAGGCTCTCGTCGACGGTGAACGTGTCGCCGTCACCGGCCAGCACGTGCGCGAGCTCGTGCGCCAGTGTGAACAGCGCACGTGGCCGAGGCTGGCTGGCTCGAACGAAGACCAAAGGGAACGAGCGATCGGTGATGGCAGCGCCCAGCGTGCCGTCACCGACGTCCTCGATCAGCACATCGACCTGTAGTCGCTCCTCGATCGCGTCGGCGAGCGCGGTGAACCGCTCGTCGCCCTGCGCTGTGACACCGAGCGTCTTGTCCACCCATGCAGCCAGGGCTTCCGCCGACTCCTTCCAGTCACGAACGTCAATGACGGGAACGTCGTCCAACTTGGCTGGCGCCGGGACCTCGTCCGTGGCCAGCACCTCATGGAGCTCAGCTAGGGCCTCGAGTCGAGCCAGGACGGACGCGGTGCCTGGCGCTCCGGTGTCCACTCGATGCGAAACGGGCATTCGGGCGACGAGCGAAGACTCGTCGAGGATCGCGAGCGGGGACACGCCCAGCGCTTTCGCGATCAGAGTCAGCTCATCGGTCTTGACCCCTCGTTTACCCGATTCGATGTTCGACATCGCGCTCGGGTCGATCCCGATGGCCCAGGCCAGGTCTTGGGACTTCATCCCTGCCCGCTCACGCAGAGTGCGGACACGCGCGCCTACCGAGGCATTGCTCACGGCCACCCGATGAGAGTACGCCCGAAGTTGCGATTCCCGCAACAACGCGCTTGCGATTAGCACAAGATCAGGGTATACATGCCTTTGTGATTTTCGCAAGTGCCTTTCTGAAGGACAAATATGACTGAGCAGACCAGCGCAGCGGCTCCAGACGGCCGCGACGACGAGGCTCGCGACCGGACCGTCACCGTGACCGTGAACGACCAGCCCGTTGTTCTCGAGGACCGCAAGCAGACCGGCGCCGAGATCAAGGCAGCAGCGATCGCCGCAGGCGTTCCGATCCAGCACGACTTCGTGCTCTCGGAGGTCCGTCCCAACGGCAAGCAGCGGATCATCGCCGACGACGAGCGGGTGAACGTCAAGGACGGGGACGCGTTCTGGGCGATCCCCGGCGACGACAACTCCTAGAGGCCTTCAGGTGACTGTCACGGACGTGAAGAGTGTTGTCCGCGGCGCTGTCGTCGGCATCCAGGCGCAGTACGGCGAGGGCAACGTGCCGCGAGTTCCCTGACCGTCAGGGCGGCGCGTGGGTCGAGGTCAACGAACTCGAGCTCGGTGACACCTACGTACACGACACGACGTTCCTCGTCTGCCTTCTGCCCTTCAACCTCCCAAACGCCGACGTGTATCCGGCCTTCGTTCGACCCGACTTGGCGCGGACCGACGGGCAACCGCTCGGCGAGGGGTTCCAAGCCACACAGGTGCAGTTACCTGGCGAGACTCAACCGCGCTCGGTAGTACAGGTTTCGCGGCGAACGCGAGAGGGACGATTCGTGCAACAGACACCCGCGCAGAAGGTCGAGAAGGTCCTCGCCTGGATCCGCTCACGGTGACGACTACCGGCGGCATCGAACTGCGCGGCTCGCGAGTCCGACTGGTCCGCCCTGATGGCGCACCTCTTCCCGGGAGACGGTGACGAACATGGTGCCGCGCTTCTGTGTGGATCCGTCACCACGTCCAGCGGCACACGTCTACTACTCCGGGAGCTGGTTCTCGCCGACGATGGCCGGGACTACGTGCCCGGCACTCGGGGCTATCGCCACCTGACCGGCGAGTTCGTGTCGACGCAGATCCGGCGGGCCAAGGACCACCGGCTCGTGTACCTCGCGGTGCACAACCACGGAGGTACCGACACCGTCGGGTTCTCACGACCGGACCTCGACTCGCACGAACGCGCTTACCCGACGCTCCTGGGCCTGGCCCGGCTAGCTGTCGGTGCCCTGGTCTGCGCGGAGCGCGCCGTCGCGGGCGACATATGGTTCCCCGACGGGAGTCGTGTCGCGCTGGACCGCGTGGACGTAGTCGGCTCCCGGCACGAGTCCCTCACGCCAACCAAGCAGCCATCCTCAGCTCGTACTGATGAGCGATTCCGCCGCCAAGCACTCCTGTTCGGCGCGGACGGCCAGGCACTCCTCGCAAAGACCCGCGTCGTAGTCGTTGGAGCCGGCGGCGTCGGGATGCTCCTCGTGCAGTGCCTCGCGCGTCTCGGGGTGGGCCACATCACGGTTGTCGACCCCGACCGCGTCGACCCGACCAACCTCCCCCGGCTCCCTGAGGCGACCCGACTCGATGCCATGGAGTTCCTGGACAGCGAGTCGTTCCCGAGATGGATCCGAACACTTGCGAGGCGGCTCGCCGCTCCCAAGGTCAGAGTCGCTCGCAGAGTCGCGCGACGAGCGAACGCCAAGGTCACACTCGTGTCGATCAGGGGAAACATTGCCGATGACCACATCGCCACGCTCGCGCAAGATGCCGACTACATATTTCTGGCAGCGGACACGATGCTGGCGCGTGACGTCGTCAACCAGCTCGCCTACCAATACCTCGTCCCGACGTACCAGGTGGGCTCCAAGGTCCTCGTCGATCCCGCTTCCGGTTCGGTTACAGACGCCTTCGCCGTTGTCCGGCATGTTGGCCTCGAGCCTGGTTGCCTCCGTTGCGCCGGACTCATCGACCCAGTCCGCCTTTCCGAGGAGGCAGTCGGCGACCCCGAACAGGTTCGCCGCCAGCGCTACATCGACGACCCTGACATCGAAGCGCCGAGCGTTATCACGCTCAACGCATTGGGGTCAGGGTTCGCGGCGAATGACTTCATGCTCTCCGCGGTTGGACTTGGCGGTGCCGAACCAGCCCACCGTGTGTTTCGTAACCGACCGGTAGGACGCGATGGCGCTCACGTGACGATCGTGGAGCCGAGTCCACAGCCGGGTTGCCCGGCGTGTTCGACGGAGCCGTACTCCGCGCTATCACGCGGCGACGGCATCGATCTTCCAACGCGGAGCGGTCAACGCCGTTAGATCATGTGCACCCAACCGTCGCGAATACCAGGAACGTTCCGTTTCGGCGCGCCGGGTTCAGGATCGGAAGATCGTCGAGGTCGCTCATGAGTCCTCGCTTGCTCGGGTGCGGCCCGCGTCGTCGGTGGCGTCATAGAAGCGTTGGTAGAGGTTGTCGGCGATGTGGATGTAGATGTCCTGGGTGACCCGGATGCCGCTGTGACCCAGTAGGCGCGAGACATCTTCGATGCGGATGCCGGGCTGATTGAGCGCCCAGGTCGCGAACACGTGGCGTAGTGAATGGAATGTCCAGGCCCAGTGCCCGTCCGCGAGACGCGGCCACCCGGCTGAGATGGCCGCGGGATGCCAGATGCTGCGGCCGTAGTTGGATCGTCGAGCCCACCCTCCACGCGCAGCGGGGAAGACGATCCCGTCGAGCGGGAGCTCGGCCAGGCGGTTCTCGACCATGGCCACTAGATCGCATCCCGCCGCGGTCAGCGCGGGGAACATCGTGACGCGCTGCCGTCGACCCTTGGGGAGCGTCAGCTTCAGGGAGCTGCGCGTCTCGACGACCTGGCGGTCAACGCTGATCGCTCGTCGGGTTGGGTCGATGCGGTCGGCCGTGAGCGCAACGTGTTCTCCCCAGCGCAACCCGGTGTAGGCGACGAGGAGGATCTCGAGTTGTCGCCAGTACACGCCGGTGTGCTCGGCGGCGGCCCGCGCCAGGTCGTGCACCGCGTGCCGCCGTAGGGATCTCCTCGACGGTGATCGCTCGCCCGATCGGCTTCGGCGGTGTGCTGCCGTCACCTCGCCAGCGCACACCACGCAGCAGGTCCTGGCGGGGCACGAGGTGACCCTCGTCGAGACCAGCCTTGACCATCGAAGTGAGGCAGCTCTTCACGTGCGCGGCGACGGATCGAGTGGGCGCTTGGTCGAGGATCCGTTGGAAGTCGGTCCGGGTGAGCTTGCGGCACGGGATCGAACCGATGAGCGGCTCGACGTAAAGGCGGCAGTAGCGCACCTGCTCGTCTCGATGGCGATCCGACCAGCGTTCGACGCGCGGCGGTTGGCGCGCGGGGTCAAGGTAGTGGTCAACCAATTCAGATCCGCGGGCGCGAGCGAGGCCTGCGGGGGTGCCTCGACCCAGGCGCTCGACCAAGTCGGTCGCTTTGGCGATCGCCTCGGTACGGGACCGCGCCGTCGTGTCACGTCGGCGGCCCGCTTCCTCCCATCGGAGCCGCCAGTACTCCTGCGCCCGCGCCGGCTCCATGGCCGTGACGCCGTGGTCGAACTCGAGCACCTCCCGTACCGCCCGGTTTGCAGGCGCGCGCTTCGTCATCGACGTGAACGCGCTCGGATGGTCCGCACGGTGAACGTCGCGGGCGCCGTCGAGTCGTCGACCGGCATCGGCAGGCCGTAGTGCTTGGACTCGCGCCGACTCTCCACGAAGTCGAGCACCTCGCCGCGCGGCCAGATCACCGAACGCTTGCCGAGCACAGCCGGAGGCGGGAAACCCTCGGTGCGTACGAGTCGCCACGCCGTCGACCGGCTGATCCGGCAGTGGAACTGAATGTCGCTGATGTCCCAGAACGCCGACTGCTGGCGGGCATCCTCGTTTGGAGCTCGTGCGGCAGACCCTCCGGCTGGCATGCGGGCGGCGTTGCCAGTCCTACGCGACTGCGAGAGCGGCGATCTTGGCTTCGGCGGCGAGGCGATGCTTGCGGATGGTGCACGGTTGCATGCCCTCGATGCGGCCAACCTCGACGTTCGAGTAACCGGCGACGCGGTAGAGCGCGACGAGGCGGGCGGCGTGTGGGGTGATCCGGCGCTGGCGAACGGCTTCGCTGATCAGTGCGAGGGCCTCGTCGCCCTGACCCGGCTGCCGGTCGTCTTCCAAGAACAGGGCTGCACCGAGACCGATAGCCGCATCGCAGCCAGCGACCCGGTGAAGTTCGATCTGGCGCTGCGCCCAGACGGAGTGCCACACATCGCCGAGGAGGTTGGCTGCGACCCGGCACCTCCGGTGCCGCGGGTACCGGGAGATGCGATCGGTCGCCGCGGCGATCACCGCGCTCGACGCGTCTTCCCACCCCCACCATGGCGCGGCTCGGGTGGCGAGCGAGATCAACCCTGGCCGGAGCACCTTCAGCACCACGCGGTGTGCGTCCTGATCGCGCTGGGCCACGGTGACGAGCGCTCGAAGGAGCTCATCGCGGGTGTCGAGCACGCCACGGTCCTCGAAGACCGCGAGCAGCTGGTCGATGGTATCGACCTGCCCCAGTACGGGCTCGATGGTTTGCCAGCAACCAAGAGCCCGGTTCGCGCCGCGGCGGCGTCGCCACTCGTGCCAGTCGTTGTCGAGGAGGGTGAAGAGGTCGGCTTCCATGGGCGATCTCCCGTCGTCGGGGCCGCGGCGCGGCCGTCGGCGGGGATCGTGCGATACCACCCTCAGCGAAAACCTCAGCAAGACGATGAAGCGCAGCTGTGTCACACAGCGTGGTGAGCTCGCCGAGCGCAGCGCATCGACGCTGTGTGAGTCAACATCGCAGGTCACGGCCATCGTGGCGTTCCGCGGCGCACCCCTTGCGCCCTACGCCAGGAAGAGGCAACCTTCACGTTGCGCGGCTGAGTCTGGGGAGGTCGCCACGACCCAGGGCGATAAACCGACTTCCGGCCGGCCCCGAGTGCCGACCTCCGGGACGGCGCGGCGCCGCCTCAGGGTAGAGATCGGTCCGAGCCCAGCGCGGTGTCGAGCAGCGAAGAAAGCCCGTCGCGCTTTTGGGCCCTCAACCGTACGTGGATGGGTGATGGGACTCCTGGCCGCGTTCGTGCTCGCCGCCGCCGCGTGCTCGGGAGGAGGAAGTACGGCCTCGTCGACCACGCTGAGTCAGTCATCGGGAGCGCCGACAACGTCATCGGTGCCGGCCGCCGACCAAGAGGTGCTCGACGCGTACCGCGGGTTCTGGGACGCCTACCTGGCGGCCGCCGACCCGATGGACCCGCTGAGCCAGAAGCTCGCCGACCACGCCACCGGTACCGAGCTCGAGACGGTCCGCACCGCGTTCATCGCTCGCCGGTCGGGCGGTGAGGTCATCCGCGGCAGCTTCGACCTCGCGCCGCGTGTCGTTTCGATCGTCGGCGACGAGCGCGACCGCGCGCGACTGCTACCTCGACAACACCGGCATCTACGACGCTGCCACCGGCACGAGGAAGGACACCGCGACCGGCGTCCGCCACTTGATCACGGCCTCGCTCGTACGGGAGGGAGGGACGTGGAAGGTCAGCGACCTCCACAAGGAGGGAGACGGATGCACCGCCGCCTGATCGCCCTCGCCGCGGCAACGCTGCTCATGGTCGCTACGCCGACCGTCGCGTGGCCGACGGAGGCGGTGACGCGTTCAACGACGGCACCCAAGTCGGGGCTGACGCCGGCAACAGTGGCGGTGCTGGCGGGAGCGCGGGCGGTGGCGGTGGCAGCGGTCATTCGAACTGTGTGTACGAAGCGCTCGACGCCGCGGGCATCCAGGCTGCAGAGGGTCTGGCACAAGGGGAGTACGGCCCCCAGCCCGGAACCGGGCCCGGCACCTGGTACCGGAAGATCTGCTACGACGCGAGCGGCCAGTCGACCGCCACGATCGTGTGGTTGCCCGCCCCGGCGGTCGATCCAGCTGTCCTGGCGCAGCAGGCCTCGGACCGCACGCTGATACCCGTGCCGGAGGTCCACCTCAACCCGCCCGAGAGTGGCGAGCAAGTCGTGAACCTCACCTCCTGGATGTGGATTGACCATTCGATCTGGCAGCCAGTGAGTGCGACTGCGAGCGCCGGGGGCGTGACGGTGACGGCGACCGCGGAACCGGAATCGGTGAGTTGGGCGATGGGAAACGCCGACACCGTCAACTGCGCCGGCCCCGGCACCGAGTACGACCCGAACCGCCCGTCGAGCGAGCAGCACTCGGACTGCACTTATGTCTACCGTCACAGTTCGGCCTCGGCGCCCGGCGGCGCGTTCACGGCGAGCGCCACGATCACGTGGCACGTCACATGGACTGCGGCAGGAATCGCTGGCGGAGGTGACCTCGGCACCGCGACTCGCACGACGGCCTTCGCGGTCCGCGTCGCCGAGATCGAGGCGGTGAATCGGTAGGACCCGATCCGACAGGAGGCGCTGTGCCGACAACACGAACCCCGACGGCCACGATCGGCAACGGCGCGGCCAGCGCGACCTCACGCAAGCCGTCACCGACGATCGGTGCGACCGCGAAGGCAGCGGCGCGGAACCGGACTCGGATCATCGTCGGCGCGCTCGTCATGGTCGTGAGCGCTCTCTTCGCAGGATTGCTCTACGCCAATCTCGGGGACCGCCACCCAGTTGTCGCAATCGCGCGGCCAGTGTCGGCGGGGCAGGTGATCCAGCAGAGCGACCTCGTGCAGGTGCTCGCGCCATCGGTCGACGGGATCAACACGCTGTCATGGTCGGAACGCTCGTCGGCCGTCGGCCGAACTGCGGCCATGGCTCTGGTTCCTGGCAGCCTTCTCAACCCGAGCCAACTCGCAACTAGGCCGACCATCGACCCGGCCGATGCCGTCGTGGGAGTCGTCTTGAAGCCCGGCGAGTTTCCCGCCGGTCTGCGATCCGGCGACACGGTGTTGGCGATCGTTCTCCCTCCTGACGCGGCGTCGTCAACCGGCCAGGATCACATCGACGCGCCGGTAACCGCGACCATCGTTGCCATTGCGCAACTCGCCGACAGCGGCGGCGGCTTGTCCGTATCGCTTGCCGTCGCACCCGGCGATGCGGCTCCGCTCGCGGTCGCAGGCGCGCGCAGCCGTGTGACCCTCGTATTGGCAGCCCGATGATCGTGATCGCCGTGTGCTCGACGAAGCACTCGCCCGGGGCCACGACGCTCGCGCTGGCACTCGTCACCGCGTGGGCGACAGCGCCGACATCACTGGCGGCGCCCTTTCTCGTCGAGGCCGACCCGGCGGGCGGCGACCTCGCAGCCCGGCTCGGCGTCGGGTTCGACCCCGGACTCGTATCGCTCGCCGCGTCCGCTCGCCACGCCGGCTCCGAACTCGATCTCGCCAATCACGCGCAGCAGCTCCCCTGCGGTGCCGCTGCTGTACTCGCACCGCTCAACCCTGAGCAGGCCGCGACGGCGATCGCGACGGTGGCGCCGCGGCTGGATGTGGGCATCCGCGCCGGCGGCGGGGGCGTTGCCGACTGCGGACGGTGGTCCGCAGGGTCGCCCGCGACCGAGGTCATGCGCGGCGCGGACCTGACGCTTGTTGTGTTGCGTCCCGACGTGGCCGGCATCGAACACTTCGAGCAACGCCTCGAGGGGCTGTCGGCCGCAGCCCATGGGCGAGTCGGTGTCGTGCTTGCGGGTGACCGCCCGTACGACGTCGAGGCAGTCCGCTCCATCACATATCTACGGCTCGTTCTCGAGATGCCCGTCGACGCGCATGGAGCCGGCGCGATTACCGGCGAGTCGACGCCGCGGGCGGCTCGCAGGAGCCGGCTCGTACGGGCGGCTCGATCGATCCTCGACACCATCGAGGCATCCCGCGTCGAAGGAGTACTTGCGTGACCGGAACGACCTACCTCGACGAGGCGCTCGTGCTCCGCCTGCGCACCGCCGTCGCGACCGGCCTCACCGAGCGGACGAGCGCGGCGTTGACTTCCGGTGGACGGCGGCTCGACGCCGACGACCAGGCCGCGCTCGCTCGCCGTCTCATCGACGATCAACTCGAACAGCACGCCCGGGACTGCCTCGCCCGCAACGAACTGGTGCTCACGGCGGATGAAGAGGCGGCGATCGCCCAAGCGGTCTACGACCGCATCTTCCAGCTCGGCCGCCTCCAGCCGCTCCTCGATGACGAGCGGATCATGAACATCCACGCCAATGGCTGCGACACCGTCTTCATCGAGTACGCCGACGGGACCAAGGTGAGTGGTCCACCGATCGCGGCGAGCGACGCGGAGCTGATCGAGCTGCTCCGCGAGATCGGCAGGCGCCACGGTCTGTCGGAACGCGAGTTCAACGCGAGCAAGCCGCAGCTAAACCTCCAGCTGCCCGACGGGTCTCGACTGTTCGCCGCGGCCTGGGTGTGTGGTCGTCCGTGTCTCGCGATCCGGCGACATCGGTACCTGAAGGTCGACCTCGCCGACCTCGAGGGCCTCGGTGCGATCGACCGCGGCATCGCGTCGTTCCTTGCGGCCGCGGTCCGCGCGCAAGCAGTTGATGATCGCGGGGGCCACCGGCGCCGGAAAGACGACGATGTTGCGCGCGCTCGCCTCGGAGATCCCATCCGACGAGCGGATCGTGACGATCGAAACCGAGCTCGAGCTGGGTCTGGATCGCTACCCGGAACTGCATCCCGACTGCGTTGCGCTCGAAGCTCGCGAGGCCAACGTCGAGGGCGTCGGCGTAGTGACTGCGGCCGAGCTCGTGCGGATGTCGCTGCGCATGAACCCCGATCGCGTAATCGTCGGTGAGGTACGCGGCGACGAGGTCATCCCGATGCTCAACGCCATGAGCCAGGGCAACGACGGCTCGATGTGCACGATCCACGCCGACTCGTCGGGCGGTGTCTTCCGCAAGCTCGCGCTCTACGCGATGCAGGCACCCGAGCGGCTCCCGATGGAGGCGACGCTCTTGCTGGCCTCGGCTGCGATCGACCTCCTCGTCTTCATCGCCAAGACGAACCGTGGACGGTTCGTGTCGAGCATCCGGCAGGTCACGGGATTCGATGGCAAGCAGGTGCTCACCAACGAGCTCTTCTGTCCCGACCCCGACGGGCGTGCAGTTCCGGGAACGCCGATCCCGGCGGACCTTCTCGACGAGTTGGTCTGCGAGGGCTACGACCGCGAACTCCACAGCAACCCGCGGGGGTGGTGGCGGTGAGCCTGCTCGCGGTTCTTGCCGGCGCCGGCTTCGGCGGGGGGCTATGGCTGGTCGTCGATGGCCTCAAGCGCCGACCGGTCCAACAGGGACCGCCGAAGCGTTTGCAACCCAGATTGGATCGCGTTGGCTTGGGCAGGCGGCTCCCGGTCGCGCTAGCGCTTGCTCTGCCGACCGCCTTGATCACGCGCTGGCCCGTCGCGGCGATCGGGCTCGGCACGGTGGGCTGGTTCGCGCCCGAGCTGTTCGGCTCGAAGGCGTCGCAGGAGCGGGCCACCGCGCGCACGGAGGCGATTGCCGCGTGGACGGAGATGTTGCGCGACACGATGTCAGGAGCTCACGGTCTCGAACAGGCGGTGGCCACAACTGCGATCGTCGCGCCAGGTCCGATCAAGGCGGAGGTGACCGCGCTGGCGGTGCGGCTGGAACGCGAACCGCTGACGACAGCGCTGCGCCAGTTCGCGGAGGACCTCGCTCACCCGACCGGCGATCTCGTCGTGTCGGCGCTCACTCTCGCGTCGCAAGGATCGGTCGGCCAGCTCGGTGAGCTTCTCGGCACGCTCGCGGTGTCGGCCCGCGAAGAGGCGGGAATGCGGTTGCGTGTCGATGTGGCGCGCGCTCGGCTCCGCACCGCGGTTCGGGTCATCGCCGCCTGCACCGCCAGTACGGCCATCGGCTTGATCCTTCTCAACCGTCGCTATCTCGACGTGTACGGGACGCCGACCGGCCAGGTCGTCCTCGGTGCCGTTGCGCTCTGCTGGGGTGTCGCATTGACGTGGCTCGCACGCATGAGCGAGTTCGTCGCGCCCGAGCGGTTCCTTGCGCTGCGCCCGACCGCAGAGGTCGATCGGTGACACCCGCGCTCATCGCCGGCCTCGGGGTGGGCGCCGGGCTCGTCCTCGTGCTCTCGGGGTTGCGACCCTCGCCGGTGCCGCTCGACCACGCGATCGCTACCCTTCACCGCCGCCAGCCCGACCCGCTCGGCCTTCGTGAGCCCAAGCGCGTGTCGCTGGTCGCGCGACTCCTCGGTCAGCGACTCGCCGAATCGCCGATCGGAGCACGATTGGTCGCCCCGCTCGCGCCCGACCTGCGCATCACGGGTACGACTCCCGCAGAGCACCACGGCCAGCGCGTCGCCTTCGTGCTCGTCGGCCTGCTCTGGGCGCCGTTCACGACCGCATTGATGTGGGCCGGCGGGGTTCAAGTCGGCGTCGCGTTTCCGCTTTGGATCTCGGTCGTGCTCGCGCCCGTCGGCTTCTTGTATCCGGTGATCCTACTCAAGGGGAAGGCCGCCGACCGCCGGCGCAGCTTCCGACACGCCTTCAGCTCGTTCCTCGACATCGTGTCCATCAGCTTGGCGGGTGGCCGCGGCGTCGACTCCGCGCTGCACGACGGCGCCGAGGCCGGGCAGGGGTGGGCGTTCGACGAGCTGCGCAGCGCGCTCCTGGAGGCGCGGCTGCTGGGTGAAACGCCGTGGTCCGGGCTCGCGCGGCTCGGTGACGAGCTGGCCGTCCCCGAGCTCGGCGAGTTGGCGGCGAGCGCGGCCCTCGCCGGAGACGAAGGGGCGCGGGTCCGGTCTTCGCTGGCGGCGAAAGCCCGCGCGTTACGGCTGCACGGACTCACCGATGTCGAAGCAGCCGCGCAAGCCGCGACCGAACGCATGACGTTGCCGGTCGTGCTGCTGATGCTCGGGTTCATCGTGTTCCTCGTCTACCCCGCGATCGACCAGGTGCTTCATGGGATCTGAGAAGGCCGCGAGTTCATGAATCCGGAGAAAGAGAGACGCCGTGAGGCTCTTTGACAACCCCGCCCTCGACTACCTGCGGTGCTGGCTGGAGCTCCGAGTTGGCCAGATGCGTCACGACGAGCGCGGCGAGACCACGGAGAAGGTGATCATCACTGCGATCTTCGCCGCGCTTGCGCTGGCCGCTGGGGCGATCATCGTCCTCAAGGTCACCCAAAAGGCGAACAGCATCCCGACCGATGCGCCGGCCGGACCCTGAGCGCGGCTCGGCGACGACTGAGGTCGTGCTGCTCACGCCCGTGATGCTGTTTCTCGTGATGCTCGTCATCCAGTTCGGGCTCTGGTACCACGCCGAGCACGTCGCGCAGGCCGCGGCACAAGAGGGCGTGCGCTCGGCGCGGGTCGAAGGAGCAACCGCGGAGGCGGGACGGGCGCGTGCGGCGGACTTCCTCGCCGCCTCAGGACCAACCATCGTGCAGGACGTCAGCGTCACCGCGAGCCGAGACGCCGAGACCGCGACCGTTTCGGTGCACGGCCACGCCGCGACCGTGGTGCCGGGGTTCACCCTCTCGGTTGACGCATCTGCGACCAGTCCCGTGGAGCGGTTCAGAGAGGATCCCGGATGAGCCGTCGTCACCCCGTGCGTAACGATCGGGGCTCGGCATCGCTCGAGCTCGTCCTGCTCACGCCCGCGGTCGTGCTGCTACTCCTGCTTGTCGTCATGGGTGGGCGTTACGCGCAAGCGCGCACCGACGTCGATGCCGCAGCGAGGGATGCGGCTCGCGCGGGATCGATCGCGCGCGGTCCAGACTCCGCGATTGCGGGCGGCGAGGCCGCGGCGCGGGATCGACTGCACGAAGGTGGTGTGACGTGCCGCTCGTTGACGGTCTCGCTCGACACCTCACAGTTCCGTGCAGGAGGTTGGGTGACGGCCACCGTTGACTGCACTGTCGACCTCGGTGATCTCACTGGGCTCAAACTCCCGGCATCGCGCACCTTCACGTCCACGTTCACTGAATCGGTCGACGTCTACCGCGGGACACAACCGTGACGAGCCGATGCCGCGGAGAAGACGGCACCGTGACCGCGTTCATTGTCATCTTCGCCGTCGCACTCCTCGCGGTCGCCGGGCTCGTCGTCGACGGTGGCTACATGCTGGCCGCCCGGCGCGCCGCGTATGACGAAGCCGAGGCCGCCGCCCGCGCCGGCGCGCAGGCCATCGACGAGAACGCCCTCCGCCAAGGAGGTGTTGTGATCGTCCAACCGGATGCGGCGCGGCAGCGAGTCGCCGACTACCTCGCCCGCACCGGGCACGAGGGGACTGTCGACGTGAGCGGCGACACCGTGACGGTCCATGTACGCGTGACACAGGAACTCACCATTCTCGGGCTCTTCGGCGTCGGTCCCGTCACGATGGACAGCGTCCGGCACCGCGCACGGTGTCCGGGCCGTACAGGACGGGACCGGCTGATGGCGATCACGCCGCGCCTCGTTCGCCAGCTCGCGCGATCGATCGCGGCCGCGATCGCGTTGACGGTGTTGCTCGCGGGCGTGCCCTGGACGCTGAGCCGCTTCGTGGGATGGCCGCTGCCGAGCGCCCTGCCGAGTTGGGCCCAGATCTCCGAGGCGTTGAATGGCGCCTCGATCTCGGATGCGGTGCTCATCAAGTCGCTCGCCTGTGCAACGTGGGTGCTGTGGGCGATGCTCGCCGTCTCCTTCGCCGTCGAGGTTCGCGGCGTGGGTGCGCGGGACAGAAGCACGCGAGGTTCCTCTCGCCAGCCTCCTCCAGCCCATCGTGCGCGAGCTGGTGGTCTCCGCCACCCTGTTCGTCGGAAGCCTCCGACCTGCGGGGTCCACCGTCGTGACGTCGCACCAGGCACCAACCGTGATGCTTGCGCGCGCCGAACCCGCGATCTTCGCGACAAGCGTGGACGACCCTGCTCCGACAGCGAACGCTGCGCCCGCGCTCCCGACGTGCACGGTCGTGCCCCGCGATTCGCTCTGGAAGCTGGCCGAAGACCACCTCGGCGACGGCCTTCGCTGGCGCGACATCTGGTTGCTCAATCAAGGCCGGGCGTTCCCCGATGGCCGGCACTTCGGTGACCCGAACTTGATCCAGCCGGGCTGGGTGTTGGTCCTCCCCGCGGACGCGAGCGGAGTCGACCCCGTCGCCGACTCGCCCGCACCGCCACCGCGTCCCGCCGTCCAGCCGTCATCTCCGCCATCACCGGTGAGTACGACGATCACCAGCCCTCCAACGACCGTTGCGAGCGCCGAATCGGCTTCGAGCAACGGGCACGATCAGATGCCCGCATCGGGCGACTCCTCGGACGATCCTGACTACTCGATTGCACCACTGCTGGCGGGCTCAGCGCTCGTCGCCGCCGGAGTAGTCGCCAGCGTCTCGCGGCTGCGCCGGCGCCAACGCCAACACAGGGCACCCGGCCGTGCACCGGGACTTCCTGAACCTTCAGCGGCACGCGCCGAGCTCCACCTCCGCCGCGCCGCGGTCGACGCTCCCTTTGAGCGGGTCGACCTCGCGCTCCGGCTCTTCGCACACTGTCTCGGCCGTCGCCGACCGGGAGCATGCCCAGCCATCGCAGCGGTGAGCGTGGGCCCAGACGCGATCGAGATCCTGCTCACCGAAGAAGTCGACGCGCCGACGGCGCCCTTCACTGTCACGGCCGGTGGCCGCGCGTGGACCCTGCCAGCGTCGGTCCCAGACGACGACCTGCATCCCGTCGCCCACTCACAGGGAGGACCGGCACCCGCCCTGGTCACCGTCGGAACCGTCGATGAGCGCTCGGTGCTGATTGATCTCGAAGCGGGGAGTCGCACGCTGGTGGGTGGTGATCGCGCCGACGCGGAACGCCTGCTGTGGACCATCGCAATCGAGCTGGCGACGAGTAACCGTGCTGACGACGTGAACCTGGTGTTGTGCGGCCGGCCTCCGGCCGGGATCGATGTACTCGACCGGGTGAAAATTGTCGACGAGATCGACAACGTCATTGACGAGCTCGAAGCCGAGGCAGCGGCCATAACCACAACGCTCGCTGCAAGACGGCGATGCTCAACGCTTGACGCTCGCGCGGCAGATCCATCCGACACCGCGACACCGACGGTCGTGCTCGTCGCATCGGCGCCCCGCAAGGCGGTGCTCGACCGCCTCCTCGATGCTGCTTCGAACCACTCCGGATTGGCGGTGGTCGCGGCGACCGATGTCGACGGCGAGTTCGACCGAGAGCTCTGCGTCGAAGGCGACACGTTGATCGTAAAGCCGCTCGGTCTCCAGTTGGTGCCCGCTGCTCTTCCCTCCGACGTCCTGTGCGCGACGGGAGACCTTCTGCGCGCCGCAGCCGATCTCGATCCCGGCGAACAACTCGACCTCGACCTCCACTCGAACGGCGATGTTGAACGCGGCCTCACGATCGGTCCGGACCACGCGCCGCTCGAGCTGGATACGCGTGGGCAGCTCCTCGTTCCTCCGGGCCACGTCATGGTGCGCGTGCTCGGTCCAGTCGAGATCGTCGGCGGGTCTCAACCTATCGACCGTCGCCGCAGCATCGAGCTGGTGACGTACCTCGCGCTTCACCCAGAGGGCGTCGATGACTCTCGGCTCAGAGACGTTCTCTGGCCTGAGGCCGCGCCCACGCAGGCGGCGTTCAACGAGACCGTGTCGCGCGCGCGACGCTTGCTCGGTCTCGACGCAGAGGGCGCGCACCACCTCCGTCCCGTCGACAACGGGCGCTACCGCGTCGGCCCCTACGTAGTTGCGGACGCGTCGCTACTCGAGGGATACGCAACCGGTCAGGGCAGCCCCGAGGTGCTGCGTCTCGTGCGTGGCCTTCCGTTCGAAGCGTCCGAACGTGGCTACGAATGGGCATACGAGGAAGGTCAAGCGCATCGGCTCGCTGCGTTGATCGACGAGCTTCAACTTCAAGCCGCAACCGATGCTGCGTCCAGTGACAGCGAAGACCGCGCCGCCCGCATTTGAGTCTTGAACCTCTGCTGAACCCTCGCACCTACCGGCACTTCGGCCACGCCGCCGATGCCAGCAGGCAGCGCGTTGTAGGGGCATGTTCTGGCACAGGTTCGTCGTCGTGCCTTCAACAGGGCCGTGCCCGAGACTGATCCCAGGATTCCGAAACGGCGTCTCGATTATCTGCCATGCCTCAGCGAGTACCCCAGCACGAGGCTTACCTGAGCTGCGTTCAACTGCCTAGGGGATCCAGATGGCTAATAACGAGACGAATGCTTCCAAACTGATCGATGAGAGGATTAGTCGCATGCTGAAGGCCTGCTACGAGCGTGGTCCGTGCGATGGTCACGTGCATCCTCTCGACGAACCGGTCGCATACCTGAAGCATGTCGGGTCGCGAGTGACGTCGATGGCTTCGGCGATTACGAACGCCCCGGCTCCTGGTCGACCATACCACCGACGTCGTCGAGGCCAGCGCAGATGCGCGTCACCCGCAGGGTGGCGCGGGTGCGGCCGGTCTCAGCTCGCCGCGTCGCCCTTGACATCTGTGTTAAAAGAAAGTTGCTGGTGGCCGGTCCAAAGGGGGTGGGCGTGGTCGCGTACGAAATGACCGCTCTGGATGGCGGTCGGGCTGGGATGGAAACGGACTCCGCGTTGGAGTCTCATGGTTCGAACGGGGTTTTGCTCGAAGGTCGGGAACTCACGGCCAGCTTGCCTGTTCTCCCCGACGTCATGCTGAATGCGGCGCGACTGTCCGGTCAATGGCGCGAGGTATCGATAGAGCACTATTCGGCCCAACAGGGCGAAGTGACGATCGCGCACATGGAGCGCCAGACCATCGACTTGGGCCTAGAACGCTGGGTTCCGATGAGCTTCTTGGCGTGGGTGGGTAACCGATACTCCTTGTACCTTCACGAGTCTGCGTCACCTACAGAGCAGCTGCTGAAGATCCTTGCCACCCTGTCTCTCTCCGAAGGGCGTTCCGGACTGACGGCGCGCAGCTCCAATGGTAAGGCCCTGAACTGGACTCGGACTCCCTCAATCGTCACGGAAGAACGCGGGACCACCCAGCTTGAGATCAGGCCGTTAACCTCGGTTGAGGCAAAGCGGCTTCCAAGGCACGGCGGGACGACGGTTCGCGGTGGTGAGCTTTACGCGCGTTATGAGGCAGACGAAGATGGCGTTGACTCATTGCGCGACCTCACGCTCGTAACGGATACAGCTGTCGTGCGAGGCGTACCCGTGCCGCAGGCTGATCCTCAGTCCTGTGTTGACCTCATGTCGAACTGTCTGTGCGCTTGGTCAACGGAGCCCGGGGGGACCTGAGCGTGAGTTTCGTCGCGTCGGCACTTGTTCTCGCTTGGATCGCGATCGCGATACTGACTCTTGTCTTAGTGGGAATAATCCGGCAGATCAACGTTGTGACTTCGGCCCTCCGAGAACGGCCTGGTTCGTCGACATCCGTAGCCCGTCTCGGCAATACCCCTGCACCTCAGGTGGATGGCATCGCTTATGAGCGTGCAAATGCCACGGTACTCATATTTGCCGAACGTCGATGTCGATCGTGCGAAGAGCTAATGCCGCATCTCCTCCAGCGAGCCGATCACTCGGTTGCTCGCGCTCAGATCGCCATAGTGTCTCCGAGCGGATCAGCTCCACACTTGCCGCCCTCTGCGCCTCGCGATCTGCAACATGTACAGAGCGACATGGCGTTCCACGCCTTCGGGGTGCATGCTACGCCCGCAGCAGTCATTGTGGGGAAGGGCGGCGGGATGGTGGCGAGCGCGGCGCTCGGATCCACGGACGCCATCGACAGACTGTTTGCCGTGGTTGACGATGTGGCGGCGAGCGCCCCGGACTCTATGCCTACGACCATGAGGAGTGCCTCTGAATGAAGGTGCTACTAGCGGATGTCGTTCGGTTGGACCAGCCCAGCCCTAGTGCCGGCCCCGCCCCGCGTCGCGAGCCGGTGTTTTCGGGACGGCCAAGTAGACGGGCCCTGATGCGTGCTGGTGTGGTCGGTGCGGCGAGTGTTCTGACGCTGCGGATTGCAGGTGTCGTCGGCATGCCAAAGGCGTACGCCAATCACTCTTCCGGGACGGTGCAGGGCTACCAGATTAAGGGTGATTGTTCCGATACCGGCGGGTGGTACAACCAGACTCCCCCCCTAGAAAACTGCGATCGGCCGTGTGGGCCGTCAACGATCTTCGGAGATGCATGTGACCGTCAACAGGGTTCACATTACTTCGGCTTCCACAAGAACAATGGAACGTGCTTCGGTTGCTTCACCCTTCGCGCAGACCAATGCAGCGCTAGTTATTGGGACGGTTGGAAGTGGGGTCACAAACAGCAATGCTACCCCTGCTGGCCGTTCTACAACACTGCTGACTTCCGGTGCCACGATGGATTCAAGAACTACGGTGATCCCCCCCCGATGCCGCCAAATCCCTCCATCTGCAGCTATTTGGTTGGGTGCAGACAGCAGTGAGCATCGGTGCGCACAGTCGTCCGTTTACAACTCGACCTCTTTTTGTTATAGGCGGCTTGGCGACGATGGCGGTGATTGGCGCATCAAGTCAGTTTTCGCCGATGCTCTACTTTGGGCTGGGAGCATGCGCCGGCTTTAGCTTGTCGGCGTCTGTGTGAACGTACAACAGCGCTAACGCGTTGGCCTCGCCCGGGCGGCGGGGATGGGCTCACTCCTATATCGGAATCTTGTCCGTCTTCGCAGTCGGCCTGATTGTGGGCGGGTTGATCTCGTCCGGAGGCCTATGGTCCCTGAGTGGACTCTTCTCCTCGATGCCGCTACCCGTTGGTCTGCTGTTGGTTGCGTGCATCGCAGCGGCGGGTGTGCTCAAGGACCTCGGCATTGCGGCAGTGCCGTTTCCCCAGACTAATCGCCAGGTGCCGACCTCAATCTTCGATCGTGGCGCGGTCCACGCAGCTCTGCTTTTTGGTTTCGAAATGGGCACCGGACTGCTCACCTTCGTTTCAGCGTCTGCGCCGTATGTCCTCGCGTCTGCGATACTCTTGTTGGATCTTCCATTCTGGGGTGTGCTCGCCGCTGGCGCCGGATTCGGCTTTGGCCGTGCAGCTACACCACTCTCGCGAGCAATGTCCGGCGATATGCGCGCATGGGACGCTGCGTTGCTCAGGTCCCTTAAGCCGATCAAGCTTGTCGCCATTGCGATCGTGACGGTCGGTTTTACGGCGGAGGTGCTGTGACGTGCTTGTCGGTCGGCGTGTGGTGCTGCAAACGGTGGAGGGTAGCCACAGCGAGTTTCTCTATTATCTGAGTGTTGATCCCGCCGCGGCTGGCAACGTTAAGTATCACGGCTCAACACCCAGTCCGGAGCAAGTCAGCGCTGAGCTATGGTTTCATGTGTTGGCCCAGTTCGTCGTCGCCGGACGAGCCAGCGATGAGTATTTAGGACTTGTCGTTCTTAGTTCGCCGAACTTCGTCGACCGCTACTGTCACTTCTCTAGCGTGTCCGTTCCGCGCGCCCATGGGACTGGTTTGGTAATGGAGGCCGCCATTCTAACTCTTGAGTACGCTTTCAAGACGTGGGACTTTCGGAAGGTCTACCTTGATGTCCTCGACACCAATCTTCCGCAGTTCGGCGGCACGCTCGATCGGTATGCATGCCATGAAGGCACCTTGCGCGAACACCAGTTCTTAGACGGTGCGTATCGCGACATGCATCGGTACGCGATCTATGCGGACAGGTGGCGGAGCGCCGCCCGGCACCTGGTCGCAGCGGTGGACGGGGAGGCAGCGGGCTAGCTGTGGAAGAATCTTGTCCCGGGGACTAAACCGCTGGAAGCACCGGGTGGTGTAATTGGGCGTGGCGCCGCATCAGACGAATGACCTCGAGCGCCTGTTCCGAGACAACTGTCAGCAGCTCGTTCGTACGGTTACGCCGATCTGGGGCCCTGACGTTGCGTTGGAGGCGGTTCAAGACGCCTTCGTACAAGCAGTCCGTCATTGGCACCGGGTTCGAGACTACGACGACCCTGTCTCATGGGTCCGTCGTGTCGCCGTCAACCGCGCTCTGAGTCAACGCCGCAGAGCTTTGCGTAGTGCGCAGAAGATGTTTTCGCTCGCCAGCGCCACACGGCAACGCGGCGATACAGACGCAGATTTGGTCGCGCGCCTAGATGTGGAGCGCGCGCTTGCTGCGCTCACTCCGCGGCAACGAGCGTTTGTCGGCCTGTTCTACTTCGCTGACCTTCCAGTTCGGGAGGTGGCTAGGCAACTGGGCGTGAAGGAGGGCACCGTCAAGGCCGTTCTTCACCAGGTGCGACAGCAACTGTCACCAGCGCTCGGAGGAATACGAAATGAGTAGTGCAGATAGCGAAATCCGCCAACGACTGAACTCGAGTGTTCATGAGGGCACGGTCGACATCGACGCCGTCTGGGACGGCATTGTGCGCAGAGCGCGACGTGCTCACAACCTCAAGATCGCCGTTGGTGTTGTATTTGTCGCTGTGATTGGCTTCGCCATGCTCGCAGTGATTGTGGGCGCTCGCCATGAGCGCACGAGCCAACAGGTGGTTGTCGGACCGCCCTCGACGCCAACGAGCACGGCGCCGGTCGCGGCGACAGACTTAGCAACGCTAGGCGAACTCGTGGCCACGGGGGTCGTATCCGAGACGGCCACGGCCGGCTCCCGCTCGTTTGGCGTCCGTCTCGTGAACGGTACGGCGATGCGCATCGTGGCGCCGATCGACGTCGCAGAGGGGCTCGCAAGGCTGCACGTCGTTCAACGCGCAAGACTCGACTGCAGCGAAGCCTGTGGCGCCACGGACCTGACTGCCGAGTTCGGAAATATTGACCGTGGCGGAGTTGAGTTGGCGCGCTACACCGCTGCCGATGGAAGCACGTGGGCACTCGTCGATGAACGCGGCATCGAGTATCTGATCGCTCACACGGCGCACTGGACTGTCCGGCTCTTGGCGGGCGGTTTGGCCGAGCCGAATCGCGGTCTCTGGGCCAGGAGCGTGAGCTTCAGCGAGGACGGCAGCGGGTCGCTTCTCGTGGGCGGCGCCGCCGGGGTTCTTGCGCCAAGACGCCACTGGGTTCGGTCAACTCGAACTTTATGGTGCATCCATCCACGTGACTGTCGACGCGGCGCCGTGCTCATCTGAAGAGCCGCCCACTGACGTGCCCTTCACCGATGGTACGCCGCATGCACGCGCCAAGCGGTGCGGTGAACGTCAGGGGAGTATCGTTTTTGAGGGTCAGCCTGACGTCGTACGGAATTGGTACGGAACGGTAGCTTTGGCGGAGTGAGGTGAAGATGGCAGCGATGCGGGAACAGGAGTTCATTGAAAGCTTGGCGACCGCACTCAACCGCACACCTTCACATTTCGCGCCGCAGGCAAGGCTCGAGCTTGACCTAGGCGTGGACTCTCTGGGCTTCGTCGAGATCGCCGCCGTTCTCAGCGAGTTCGGCGCCGAACCCTCAGAGTCCGATATGCGTAAGATCGAAACCGTCGAGGATCTTCTGCAGATTCTGCGTTCTGCTTCAACACGCCGTCCATCGAATCGGTTATGACCACTGCTGCGGCGATCTTCTTCTTCGTCGTCATGTTGGCGACGGCATCCAGCAAGATGCTGCGCTGGCCACAGTTCCTCCAAGCCCTCGCCGGCTACGGGGTGCCTGCTGGCCTCACTGCAGTTCTCGGAGCAGCGGTGGTTATGGCGGAGATCGCTGTGGCCGGCGTCTTACCAGTGGACAGTCGACGTGGCCTTGCCGCGACGTCTCTGTTGCTTGCGGTCTTCACGGTTGCCCAGGTATCAGTTGTGCTGCGCCGAGTACGAACGACCTGCGGTTGCTTCTCGTTCGGAAGGCGTGAGGATGTAGGTGCGCCTACGATCGTGCGAACGTCGGCGCTCGTAGTGTTTGCGGGCGCGGCCGCAGTTCGAGGTTCGACATCATTGACTGCCGCGTCCGTGTTTCTCGCAGTAGCTGCAATGATCCTTATCGTCCTTGTCACAGAGGCAAGCCGCGTACTCATTACGCCAGTTTTCGCCCAGAAGGCCGATGAGCCGCGAACCTGACCGGTACCGGACCGCTACAGCTGGAACGACCCTGATCGATGAGCTTGCCCGTGCCGGAGTTGAGTCTCACGGCACCGTAACTTTCGCTACGGGAGCGGGATGGCAAACGCTCCAATGGACGGAGTGCTTCGATCGTGCTCTCAAAGTGGCGCGTGCTCTGCAAGACGCTGGTTTCGGTCGAGGTAGCCGTGTCGGCGTTATAGGCGACTCGACGTGCGACCTTATAATCACGATTGAAGCAATCTGGTTGAGTGGGTCAACGCTTGTCATCCTGCCGTCCTCTCGGCGACGGCGAGCGGTAGAGGACATCATCGTCGATGCCGTACACATGGCGACTATCAGTGAGTTGTCTCTCCTGATCGTTGGCGACGAGATCAACGCATGGTTGCCGACTGAGGCTCTTCCATGCCCGGTTGTTCGAATGAATCGCATCATTAATCATCGTGCTCGCTCGCCGAACCTTGCCTCGACCGTAACCACGGCAGATATTGCGACTATCCAGTTCACCAGCGGGTCGACTACGACGCCGAAACCTGTCATGGTCCCACATCGTGCAGTCGTGGCAAATGTAAGGGGCATAGCAGCGTCCGCTGGATTATCCGCTGACGACGTGTGGGTCTCTTGGCTCCCTCTATTTCATGACATGGGGCTAGTCGGCTTCTTTCTGACGCCCCTCTTAACCGGCGCGAGCCTGATACTCATGTCACCAGAGCAATTCATTGCGCACCCAGCGTCTTGGTTTGACGCGATAGCGCACGGCCGCGCTACGGTAACCGGAGCGCCGAACTTCGCGTACGGAGTCGCAGCTCGGACGTTCCGTCCTGGAATATCGCTTGACTCGCTCCGACTGGCCTTCAATGGTGCGGAACCAATTCAACCTGGGACTGTCACGGCATTTCTTGGTGCTGGACGAGCGGCGGGTTTGGCAACCGAGTCCATGTACTGCGTGTATGGGCTCGCCGAAGCAACCCTTGGGGTGTCATTTCCAGAGCCTGGCTCAGGCATGAGCGTGGACTATGTGGAGGCTGCGACCCTCGGAACAGCGTTCCGTGCGGCTCCGGTGTCGGCGTTGAGTTCGGCAAGCCAGTTTGTGAGCGTCGGACGCGCGATCGAGGGCGTCGATGTACGCATTCGGCCGGCGTCGGGCGGCCCTATCGACGCAGAACGTGTGGTTGGTGAAATCGAAGTCGGCGGCGCCTGCGTCATGGCTGGCTACTTCGGAGACGTAGGAATGATTGATCGTCCGGTGGTGGACGGTTGGCTCCGAACCAGCGACCTCGGCTATATTTACGAGGAGGAGCTCTATGTCTGTGGCCGTCTAAAGGACATTGTGATCGTCGGCGGCCGCAACATCCTTCCTCAAGATGTCGAACGAGCTGCTGAATCCGTTTCAGGCGTGCGGGTCGGGAACACAGTGGCATTCGGTATCCAACAGGAGAACGGCCGCGAGCTATTGGTCATCGTTGCGGAGGTCAAGGACGACTCAAAGATGGTGAGTCGAAACATCGCGCAAGCAGTATTGAAATCAGTCGGTGTCTCACTCGCTGACGTTGTCCTAGTCCGCCCGGGCTCCTTGCCGAAAACCTCCTCTGGCAAACTGCAACGAGCCCTGTGTCGGGAGCGTTACGTCGCCGGTTCGCTTCGATGACGCGTCTGGCGTGGTGGTGGACTGCCTACAATTCGTCCAAGCAGACGGCTTCGGGACGTCGTCCTCCCTGCTGCGGCCTGGTCCCGCGCCTGCCTTGCGGAAGTGTTGAGCACGGTCGTGTGGCGGACGCCGAGCTGCTGACCGAGCTGCTGACCGATGTCGCGAGTGAGTCACCGTCGTCGTACTGGATGCCGGCTTCGGCAATCTGCCCGTCGGTCAGCATCGGGTAGCAGCGCCTGATGCCATAGCGCTCGAGATCTCGCAACACCTCGGCTAGGTCCTTCTCCTCGGGTTCAGGCGGTCGCCCTCACGGAGCTTGCGCACCACCTGCTCGGGAGTGCGTCGATGTCCCTTCATCGCGGTGTCCTCCATCCCAGCATGCTGGGCGTTGGACCCCCACAACAGGTGGACCACTGTCCGAGTGAATCGGCCTGGGATCCGCGGAGGCTCCTGACCTTTGAAACGAGGATGGAGCATGGAAGTCTCTGGTGCGTCCCAACGGCAGCGAAGGTATCCGCCTGAGCTGAAGGAACGAGCGGTGCGCATGGTCTTGGACGCGCGCGCCGGGACCGGTGAGAAGCGCGGTGCGATCGCGCGGATCGCCAAGCAGTTGGGCGTCGGCGTCGAGTCGTTGCGGAACTGGGTGAACGAGGCCGACATCGACGGGCGCCGTCGCTCGGGAACGTCGACCGAGGATGCGCAACGGATCACCGAGCTCGAGCGCGAGGTGCGTGAGCTGCGGCGAGCGAACGACATCTTGAAGGCTGCGTCGGTTTCGTCGCGACCTGAGCTCGACGGTCGTCCCAAGAGGTAGTTGCCTTCATCGACGTCCACCGGGCCCGCGAGTCCGGTGGGGGTCGAGCCGATCTGCCACGCGTTGGGGATCGCCCCCTCCACTTACTACTCGGCCAAGACGCGGCCGCCGTCGGCCCGGGCGCTCTGCTGACGCGGCTCATGCCGTTGCTGTTGGCGCTGTGCGTGCGCAACTACTCGGTCCACGGGCGCCGCAAGCTGACCAAGGCGCCCGCAAGGCCGGCCACGACGTCGGCCGAGACCAGGTGGCCCAGTTGATGCGCCAGCTCGGCATCCGGGGTGCCCGGGCCCGCAAGCGGTTCACCACCAAGTCAGATCCGGCCCACGCACGGGCGCCGGACCTCGTCAACCGTGACTTCACCGCGACGCGCCGGAACGAGAAGTGGGTTGCCGACTTCACGTACTGCTCCACGTGGTCGGGCATCGCCTACGTGGCGTTCGTCGTCGACGTCTTCTCCCTGCGCATCGTCGGCTGGAAGGCAGCCCGCGCCATGCACACGAGCCTCGTGCTCGACGCGTTGAACATGGCCGCCTGGACCCGGCGAGGTGTCGACATCGGCGGCGTCATCTGCCACTCCGATGCCGGCAGCGAGCAGTACACCTCGATCGCTTACACCGACCGGCTCGACGAGATCGGCGCGGCGCCGTCGATCGGCACTATCGGCGACAGCTACGCCAACGCGCTCGCGGAAACGACCATCGGCCTGTTCAAGACCGAGCTGCACCGCAACCCCGCCGCTCTCGCGCGAGAACGGCGCTCCGTGGCGCGGCTTCGACGATCTCGACATCGCCACCTGCGGATGGTTGTCGTGGTTCAACGAAGAACACATCCACGGCGAATTCAACGACCTCACCCCCGCCGAAGTCGAAGACGCGTATCGTCACACATCTCAGCCCAACGCGGCTGAGAAACCCAAACGGGTGAGCCTCGATCAAACCCAGGCCGATTCAGAGGACCCGGTCACGGCGACCACGGCCCGACGAGAAATCGGGCTCTACGCGACTGAGTGGGGAGTGCGTGTTCTGATGCGAGATTGCGCTGGTCGCGTTGGCCAGGTGACTCCGCCGGCGTGGAGGAGCACTCGCAGTCGGTAGTGCTCGAAGGATCTGAAGCCGTGGCCGCAGCGTTTAGCCTTGTTCACGCGCAGGTTCAGCCCTTCGTTTGGCCGTTGGATGCGCCGGTGTTGTGGTGCTCGAGGATCTCGGTGCGCCACGACTCCAGCGTGCGTCCGAGCATTTGGATCTCGTCCACGTCGTCGTCGTCGGCGCAGCCGGTGATGGCCTTGTCGATCAGCAGCGCGGCCTCGTCCGGGTCGTCGGTGAGGTAGATGTCGCGCACCGACTCTTTGGCCAGCCACGCGCCGAGAGCTCGTCGTCAGGGTCACCGACGGGCAGTCCCAACAGCATGCGGTCCGTGCCACGTTCATCGAGTCGTTCGCGGCCGGTGAGCAGCAGCTTGCGGATGCGGTAGAGCGGGTCGTGGTTGCGACCTCGGTGCCCCACCGTGACGTTCTGTACTCGACGTCGGACCCGCTCGACACAGCGGTTGGCGACGCGCACCACATGAGACGGATCCGCGACCCGCACCGCGTTGGCGAGGTGTTCGTTCTCGAGCCCGGCCCGATACGACTCGGCCTGATCGATGGCCACTGTCCTGATCGCGTCGAGCCAGTCGGGGTCTTGGTTGGCGCACGTCATCAGCGCTATTGCCCTCGACCATGTCAATGGGGCTCTTCGCGTTGGGGTTGCGAGTGACGTGTAGTCGACCATCCGTGTCGCGGGTCAGGGCCTCGCGAACTTCGTTGTTTGTGACAACACCGAAGAGCATCGAGACCCCTGACGCGAGCGGCGGTAACGGTCTGGCAAAGGCGCTGCTGGCACTGGACGGCATTCGGGTACTGGCCGTTGGCGAGACCGACATTGAGGTGGTGATCGACGTCGAGACGGTCGCCGATGTCGTCGCCGCGATGAGGACTGCGATGCGAAGACGCGGACCGAGACGGTCGACCATGTCGCCGCGCAGCGCTGACCGCGCCTTGCTCATCGCCTCGCCCCTTCCGAGATCAGAGGGACAGATCAATCGTCCGGGTACTTCGACCGCGTGGCCTGACTCCCTGGCCCGCGCAACGGCGACCTTGGTGCATCACGTCACAATGCGGCGCGCCGCTTGCAGGGCCGCGAACGCCACCGGCCTGAGCGATACGACCTCGCCGGTCTTCGGGGCGACGACCTCTGTGCCGCCGCCGGCGTAGATGGCGACATGGCCGAGGTCGACGGTGACCCCGTTCTGGACACTGCGCTTGAAGAGCAGGTCGCCCGCGCTCAAATCAGCCGCGCTCGTGATGGCGACGCCGACGAGCACTTGCTCTGTCGTCGTGCGTGGGAGCGCGACGCCGATCTGCGCGTAGGCCCACTGCACGAGGCCAGAGCAGTCGAAGCCGACACCTGGCGTCTCGCCGCCCCATGCGTAGGGCACGCCCAGCTGGGTCATCGCCGCGGCAACAACGGCGTCGCCCGACCCGGACAGCGTGGCGCCGTCTGAACGGGCGGAGCCGAGGCCGTACTCCGCCGCCTTCGCCATGACCTGCTCGAAGTACACCTCCGAGTGGTTGTATCGCAGCACCGCCGAGTGGAGGTCGCCGAGGGTCGGTTGTCCGCCGCAGAGGTACGCGGCCGCGGAGTAGATCGAGTCCCACGCGTTCTGGACGTCGGGTGTCGCGCTGGGCGGGCGATCCGGCGCGAGCCGGCCCCAGGCCGTCCATGTGGTCGAGAGGAATTGCATCGGCCCGAGGGCGTGCGCCCATCCATCGGGCTGCGTCGTATCCGGGATGGCGGCGTAGCCGTCTCGTCCATCGAGCGCCGGACCGATGATGTGTGGCACAACATCGCCGCTGTGTGGATCAGCGTGGCGGTTCGCGTGGTGTGACTCGACCCATCCGATCGCGGCGAGGACGGGCCAGGGCAGGCCGGGGCAAGTGAGCGCCGCGGCCATGTACACCGGCAAGAGGTCCGCGGGAATCTCCGTGCGGGCCGTCTCCGTTGGGGTGCTCAGCGTGCCGCTCGGTCCCGTGAAAACGGCCGCCAGCGCGACCGGTCCGGCGAACACGAACGCAACCGCTGCGGCAGCGAACCGCTTCACGACCTGACCTCCTGATCCGCGTCCAGGGGTCGGCGCGGACCACGACATCCACGTACGTGCGGAGGTCGAAATCCGCGATCAGCTATTTCTCGTCGCGCTTTCGCGCCCTCTTGCGTACGTGGATGTGGCGTGGGGTGAGCCGGGCGCCCGACCTGGCCACCCCACGGAGGCATCCGTGTTCCGTCTATTCGTCGCCCAGGCACCCCCGCCGCCGGTCACCGTCGGTCCTGACCCGACGGGGATGCCCGGGGCCGCACTGATCCAGCAGATCCTCGGCTGGCTCTCACAGGTCGCGCTCTGGGGTTCGCTAGCCAGCATCCTCATCGGCGCGGCCGTCTACGGCCTCGGCCAGAACACCGCGACCTACTCCAACTCCTACCGCGGCAAGCAGCTCGTGGTGGCTGGTGCGGTCGGGGCGGTGCTCGCTGGGCTCGCGCCGACTGCCGTGAACATGCTCTTCGAGCGCGGCGAACCACTGATGGTGCGCTTCGCCACGTCCTCCCCCGGTAGCCGGTCTCGGCGGCGCGCGGTGCTTGTCGGTGTCGCCGCGTTCCTGACGGGACTGGCCGGCGGGGGCCTCATCCCGAGCCACGGTGGCTCCGTTGGCGAACCGAACACGACCGGCTCCGGCGCGGCCGCGCCCAACGGTGACGCTGCGCCCACGGGTCCGACTCGGACGAGAAGCGGCATGCCCGCGGGCTTCGCTCGCTCCGAGGGCGGAGCGGTTGCGGCGGCGGCGGCGTTCGTGACGACCGGCCAGGAGCTTCTCGACATGGACCCGCTCGCAGCGGAAGAAGCGGTCCGCGAGATGTCCGCAGCGGCGACGGCCGACGACCACGCGCGCGATTTGCTCGAGAAGCTTGCAGCGGCGCGGGCTGCGCTGAGCCGCGGCACGGGACGGATTGTCTATCGGCAGTCGGTGCTGGCGTGGAGTGCCGAAGCGTTCACGCTCGATCGTGCGCGTATCGCGATCTGGAACGTGAGCGTCCTCTCCCGCGATGGCATCGCGCCACCGCAGGCGAGCTGGGCCATCTCGACCTTCGATCTCGTGTGGGAGCGGGACGACTGGCACGTGTGGTCCGAGACGATCGAGCCGGGTCCCGCGCCAATCCTTGATGACTCCACCGCGCCGGCCACGAGCGCGCAGCTCGAAGCCGCGCTGACCGGCTTCGCCGACTTTGGAGCGGCGCGTTGAGCGTGAAGCGCGATGTTCGCCAGCGTGCGGGTTTCGCGGCGCGTGTCGCGATGACCACGGGAGCGGTCCTCGGTATGCAAATCGCGAACGCCGCGCCGGCGCACGCCGACATCCCGAATCCCGTGGGGATCGTCACGGACCCGATCACCGGCTTGCTCAGCGGCGCCGCCGGATGGGCGTTCGACAAGGTGGCGGAAGGCATCGCCAACTGGGTGCTCGGCGCTGTCGGATTCTTCGTCAACGGAGTCCTCGACTTCCTTCGCAGCTCCGCTCGCCCCGACGTGGAAGCCATCTGGTTCTCCGGCGCCAACTCGCCATACGCCACCGTCCGCAACATCGCCGCGGCTCTCCTCGTCGGCTTCGTGTTGCTCGGCCTGCTGCAAGGGCTTCTGCACGGCGACGCCGCAGGCATGCTGCGCCGCGTCGTCGGCAACCTGCCTGCCGCGGTGGCCGGCATGGTGATCACCACTGCCATCGTCGCCCGGCTGATCGACCTCACCGACGCGCTGTCGAACGCGGTGCTTTCGAGCAGCGACGGGCAAGCGCTCCACTTCTTGTCCGGCTTCGGGGTCGAGGTGACATCGGCCGGCGGCGGGTTCGCAGCCGTCGTCGTCGGGCTCGTCGCCGTGATCGCCGGTCTCCTGCTGTGGATCGAGCTGCTCGTCCGCGCGTCGCTCGTGTACCTGCTCGTCGCGATCTCGCCGCTCGGGTTCGCCGCGACGTTGTGGCCCGCCGCACGCGGATTCCTGCGCAAGACGGTCGAGATCCTGCTCGCGGTGATCGTCTCGAAGTTCGTCATCTGCGTCGCGCTCGCGATCGGCGTGGCGGCGCTCGCCGGGGCGGGTGACGCGGGAGCGGGGCAGAGCGCGCCCGGAGCGGGAGGCGCGAGCCTCGGCACGCTGCTGGTGGGAACCGTGTTGCTCGGTCTCGCCGCCTTCTCGCCGTTCATCGTGCTCAAGCTCATCCCTGTCGCTGAGGGCGCGCTCCTCGCGCAAGGGATCTCGCACGGCCCGGCCCGGACCGCTCAGACCGGGTTGTCGACGTACTCGAGCACGCGCACGCTCACCCGCCTGTCGGGCTCGCCCGGGAGCAACGGGGCGTACTCGTTGGGTCCGTCTGCACCGCCTGAGGCCGCTGCGCCGGACACGGGCGCGGCCGCGGCCCGTGGCAGCGGTGCCTCTACCGCGGGCGCTGGCGCAACCGCTGCGGGTGCGGCCGGTGGCGGCGCGGTGATCGTCGGCGCGGGCGCCGCCGCAGGCAAGGCAAAAGAAGCAGCCCAACGATCAGCCGCGTCGGCAGCGCGCAATGCTGACGCGCCGAAGACCGACGAGAGCGAAGACCGATGACGACGGTCGAGCCCTCGGAACAGCGGACCTATCGCTTCGCGCCTCTCGATCGCAGTGGCTGGATCCTCGGCCTGGGCGGAGTGCAGTGCATCGCGCTGGGTGTCGGCTGCCTCGCCGCGGGGTCGCTGCTCCAAGCCAACGCGCCGGCCCCGCTCGTTCTCGCACCCGTACTGGTCGCCGTGCTCTTCTCCTTCGGGTCGTGGGACGGCCGGGCGGTACACGAGTGGGCGCCGGTGCTACTCCGGCACGGCGCGACGAGGCTGCTCCGGCGCCAGCGCTGGACTGCAACGATCCCGCTCCTCGCGGGAACCACAGCGGATCGGGCCAAGGCGCCATCGCTGCCACCGTTCCTCGCCGGTCTCGAGCTGATCGACGTTGGCGCGGTCCGCTGGTGTCCTTCCTCCCGTGACCACGGCGTCGGAGTCGTGCGCGATCGACGCGACCGCACCGTCTCCGCGTCGGTCGGCGTACGCGGCCGCGAGTTCTCACTCGTCGAGCGTGCCGAACAAGAACGGATCGTCCAACTGTGGGGCGACGCGCTGGCAGGGTTCTGCACCGAACGAGGCGCGGTCGTTCGCGTCCGCGTGACGGAGTGGTCGGCGCTGTCAGGCGTGGGCGATCACGAGCGCTTCGTCGCAGAGCACGGCGCCGACCCAGCCACGAGCGAAGCGCGCCGAGCGTACGACGAGCTCCTCGCTGACGCCGGACCGATGGCCGTCCGCCACGAAGCGCTGATGACCGTCACCGTCGACCCGCGCAAGGTACGAGCGCGCAAACGCGGCGAGGACGCACACGCCGCCGCCGTCGACACGCTGCTCGAGGAACTCCGACTGCTCACCGTCAGACTGGAAGCGGCCCGACTCGCAGTCGACCCGCCACTGTCGGCGGTGCGCACCGCGGAGGTCCTCCGGGTTCGCCTCGACCCAACCGCGGTGCCGCGCATCTCGGCTCGCGCCGCGTCGCTCGCGCAGCTCGCCGGCGTCGTCTCGCCGTATTCCTCCGGCCCGATCGCGACGGCGTCGGAGTGGGGACAGCTGCGCGTGGACGCGTCGTGCCACCGCACCTACTGGGTCGCCGAGTGGCCGCGGCTCGATGTCGCGCCGAACTGGCTCGAGCCGGTGATCCTCCACGCGGGCGGTGTGCGGACGTTCGCCATGCACTACGAACCGGTGCCCCCGTCACGCTCGCAGCGCCGCGTCGATCGCGACTCCACGCGCCTGGCGGCGGACGAGGAGCAGCGTTCACGGGCCGGCTTCCGCATCGGGGCGCGCCACCGGCGCGCGCGAGGCCGCAGTCCTCGAACGCGAGGCCGAGCTGGTCGCCGGCTACGCCGAGCTCGAGTACGCCGGCTTCGTCACCATCTCCGCGGCGACGCCGGAAGCGCTGCAGCGGTCGTGCGCGGAGTACGAGCAAGTCGCCGCGCAAGCAGGCCTGGAGCTGCGTGCGCTGGAGGGCAGGCACGACCTTGGTGTCGTCTGCGGGCTCCCACTCGGACGGGGGATCGAGCCGAGGAGGCTCGCGTGAGCTGGCTCCTCGATCGGCTCAGGATCCGCCGGCACCGCTCGACGACCGCACACCTCTCTTCTGCGTACCCCTTTCTCGCTGAGGCTGGGCTGGGCTCGTCCGGCGTCTACCTCGGGACCAACGTGCTCACCGGAGGCGGCGGGTTTTCGTTCGATCCCTTCGAGGCCTACCGCGCCGGATTGGTCACCAACCCCAACGTGCTACTCGCGGGCGAGCCCGGCACCGGGAAGTCGGCGACCGCGAAGTGCTTCGTCTACCGCGCCTGCGGGGTGTTCGGCCGGTGGGTGGCGATCGCCGACCCGAAGGGGGAGTACCTCGCCGTGGCCGGCGCGCTCGGACTCTCCGTCATCAAGCTTCACCCTGGCGGGAGCTGCCGGATCAACCCGCTCGACCCCGGTCCCGCAGCCGCGCTTGACGGACCGGACGAAGTGGCGCAACGTCAGTCGGCGCTCGTCGGCGCGCTGCTTGGCTCCGTGCTGCACCGCGACCTCACTCCGGTCGAGGACGCGGTACTCGGGTGGGCGACGCTGCACCTCGCCGCGCTGCTCGGAGCGCACGCCGCAACCGACGCTCGCCGCTCTTGCGTCGGTTATGGCGAACCCGACGGAAGACATGGCGGCGCGTGCGCGCGTCCCAGCGCTCGAGCTGGCGCGTTCCGTCGACGCGGCGGTCTACGGGCTCGGCAAGCTCCTCGATCGCTCGTTGAGGGGCATGTTCGACGGACCGACCAACGTCAACCTCGACTGGTCCGGTCCCGGGATCGTGCTCGACCTCTCTGCCGTGCACCACGAACCTGAAGCGCTCACTCTCGTCATGCTCGCGACCACGGCGTGGCTGCAGGCCGTGCTCGCCCGGCCCGACGGTCCACCGCGGCTGCAAATACTCGACGAAGCGTGGTCGCTGCTCGCGTCGGAACGGACGAGCCGTTATCTGCAGTCGTGCTGGAAGCTCGGGCGCGCGTACGGCGTCGCCAATGTCGCCATCGTCCACCGGCTGTCGGACCTTCGAGCCCAAGCCGACGATGGAACCGCGGCCGCCAAGGTGTCGATGGGACTCCTCGCCGACACGCAAAGCCGCGTGTTGTTCCGCCAAGCATCCGACCAGGTCGCGGACGCGCGTTCGTTGCTCGGGCTCACCTCCACAGAGGCGCTGGTCCTCGGGCGCCTCTGCCGGGGACGCGCGCTCTGGAAGGTCGGCGGCCACACCGCGGTGGTCCAGCACGCGATCGGCCGAGCCGAGCGCGAGTTCTGTGACACAGACCAGAAGATGCGCGGCGACCCCGCTGAGTTCGCCTCGAACTCCGGGATGGCCGCGTGATGCGACCATGGATCCCACCTCAGCCCGCGGCGCCGACCGGTCCGCAACGCGACGAGCTGTTCCCGTGGGTCGTCGGGATCTTCGGCGCGGCCGTCCTGCTGGTGTGGGCGGGCGCCGCCCTCGCGTCGACGCTCACTGGGCACGGCGGACACATCCGCTTCTCCGATGCCGGCGCGGCCATCGTGCAGTTGCCGCCGAACTTCAGCGACCCGAAGGAAGCCTGGCCACAAACGGTCCGCTCGTCGCTACCCGGACCAGTCGGCTACTGGGCGGCGCAGCTCGCTGTCGTCGGCGCCGCCGTCGCCCTCGGCGTCGGGATCTGGTGGGCCAAGCAGCGGCTCACCGATCGCCAGGGACCGCTCGGCGTGACACCCGACGCGGGATTCGCCGCGGCGCCGCCACCTCCGCCGGCTCATCGTCAAAGCTCCCAAGGCGGGGCGCGTGACGCTCGGTTGGTCGAGCGGTCACCTCCTCGCGTGCGAACCGCAGGCCTCCCTCGCAGTAATCGGTCCGAGCGGGTGCGGAAAGACGGCCGGCTTCGCGATCCCCGCGCTCCTCGAATGGAGCGGACCGATCATCGCCACCTCGGTCAAAGGCGACTTGCTGGCGGCCACGATCAAGCACCGCCGCAAGCGCGGAACGGTCTGGATCTACGACCCGACGCGCTGCAGCGCCGAGGATCCCGCGCCCTGGTCGGTCATCGACGCCTGTGATACGTGGCAGGGCGCGCTGCGCACCGCTGCGTGGATGGTCGAGGCCGTCCAGCCAGCGCGCGACAGCGTCGCCGACGCCGACTACTGGTACTCGCAGGCTCGCAAGGGCATCGCGCCTTATCTCTATGCCGCGGCCGCCGGTGGCTTCGGCATAGGGCAAGTGGTCCGCTGGGTCGACAGCCAGGAGCAACTCACCGTCGAGGACCTGCTGAAGGATTCGGCGGCACTCCGCGCGTCGCGCCTGGCAGTCGACGACGACGAGACCGAGGCGGCGAACGATGCCAGGTGGCAGGAGATCTACGTCGCCACTGTTGCGATGTTCCGACGGATGGTGCGCCAGGGAACCGGGCCGCTCGCCGAGCTCGCAGACCGCCCCTTCGAGGACTGGCCGCTCGACCTGCTCGACGAACTCGGCGACAGCGTCGAAGCGGAGTGGCAGGGCGACCAGGCCACACTCGCCGGCGATCCGGACGCCCCGCTCATCTCGGCCCGAGCACTGTGGAGCAAGGAGCCGCGCCTGCGGGGCTCGGTGTTCGCCACCATGGAGAACGTCCTCTCGTCGTGGGCCGATCCGTCGATTGGCTACACCGCACAGCCGAGTCCGTACCGGATCGACCTCGACGAGTGGCTGAAGGGCGACAACACGATTTACGTCGTCGCCACCGCGCACGAGCAAGCGCGCCTTCGCCCCGTGCTGACGGTGCTGCTCCAGCAAGCGATCCGGCACGCATACGACAAGGCATCGCGGCAGGAGAGTGGGAGGCTCGATCTGCCGTGCCTCCTCCTGATCGACGAGGCCGGCAACACCGTCACGCTGCCCGACCTACCCGGTTACGCGTCGACGGCGCGGAGCCACGGCATGACCCTCGTCACCGTCTGGCAGGACCTCGGCCAGATCAAGGCGAGCTACCACGCCCGCGCCCAGACTGTGCTCAACAACCATCGAGCGAAGCTGTTCGGCACCGGTATCTCCGACCCCGACACGCTCGAGTTCGTCTCCCGTCTCATCGGCGACCAGCAACAACTCGAGCGCAATGTCAGCACCGACCTTTCCGGTGGCCGTAGGTCGATCAGCGAACACTCGACCTACCGGCGGGCCGCGCCGATTGACGTCGTGCGACGCATCAGTACCGACGAGGCCGTGCTGCTCTACGGGAGCGAGCTGCCGGCCCACGTGCGGCTCCGGCCGTGGTTCAGGACGAGGGACCTCAAGGCCACCGCGGACTGCGACGAGCTGATCGGGCCCGGAGGGAGGCCGCGTGCGCGTCTACGTCGGTGAGCACACCGCCGACGGTCGGACACGGGTGTGGGTCACGCAGGAAGAGCCGCGGCCCGACCTCGCCGAAGTGACCGCATTGCTCGCGGAGCTTCGCTCGATCAGCGCGCTGACGGCGACCGACCCGGCACAACGCGCCGAAGTAACTGCGCGCAAGGACGATCTCATCTCGCGCATCCACGCCGCCGAGTCCGTACGCCCACCGCATGCCCTCGTGCACCGGCGCGTCCACTCCACGGAGGGGTTCTCTTGGGGCAACCGTGGCCCAGGAGCGGCGGACCTCGCGCACTCGATGCTGACCATCGAGGCTGGTGATGAAGTCGCCGGGTCCGTCTACCTCCGCTTCCGCGACGACATCATCGCGGCGCTCCCAGAGCGCGAAGGCTTCCGCGTCCCAGCCCGCGAAGTGTGGCGGTGGATGGAAGCCAACCGTGAGCTGATCGAGCGCGAGGCCTTCGAGCAGCCCTCGCACGCGGTTGTCGACGAGACGGTCAAGAGCGCATCACCGCCGGACCCGATCGACCGCACGGCGACCGCGAGCGCTGTCGTGTCCGCGTGCGAGGCCGCCTGGTCGGACATCCGCGACCACCACCCGCAACTGCCGGACGCGGTGATCATCCTCGGGTCGGGCGTGGAGCGAGGACGGCTCGTGAAGCTCGGGCACTGGTGGGGTGGGCGGTGGCTGGCCGACGGCGAGGTGCGCGGCGAAGTGCTGCTCGCCGGAGAAGCGCTTCACCTTCCCGCCGACAAGGTCTTCGAGGTCCTGCTCCACGAAGCCGCGCACGGGCTCAATGCGGCGCGGGGCATCAAGGACACGAGCCGCGGCGGGCGCTACCACAATCAACACTTCGCCGACACCGCACGCGAGGTGCTGTTGGTGGTCCGAGCGATGCGCCCCTACGGCTTGGCCGCCACCGAGCTGAGTTCCGAGGGAGCAGAGCGGTACGCCGCAACGATCGACGGGCTCGACGAGGCCATCCGCATAGCGCGGCAGTTGGAGCGCGACGTGCAGATCGGCGCAGAGGGTGAACAGGGCATAGAGGGTCGTCTCGGCGGTGGCAACGGCCGAGACGAGTTGAAGGCCAAGGGTTCGCTCGCGGCGGAGTGCGGTTGCGGGCGCAAGCTTCGGATGGCCCCGTCTGTGCTGGCGCGCGGTCCCGTTGTGTGCGGGGTCTGCGGCAGTGAGTTCTCGACGGGAGCCGAGGTCGACTCTGCCGTCGGTGTGGAGTCGGTGGTCGATCACTCATTCCTCGACCGGCGGCGCGCCGCGGTGGAAACGGACCGTCGCACGGCTCGCCTCCGCGAAGTCGTCGCCGAGAAGCGTGCACGGATCGAGCGTGCGCTCAGGGCATCGAGCCGCCCCGACCACGCCGCGCTCGCACCGCTACGCGGCGGTACGCACGACTGAGCGCCCTGCACGCGCGGGCTGGGCGACCCCGCGGGTGTGGTGGACCCATTGCGTGACGGCCCGTTCGGACGGTCGCCGGAGCAAGCTGCCGGCGTCGACCGGTTGATCTCCGAGGGCGGCGACGATCCCCGGCTGATCTCGTGGTACGAGCGCGTCGGAACGCTGCACAGCGAGCCGATGGCGGTAGCCGACGAGACCGACGCGGCGCGACTGACGATGCTCGCGCGAGCGCTTCTCCAGGCCGACGGCACCCTCGCCGGACCGGCGGTCGAGGCGTTCGGGCGCGAGCTGCAGGCGGGCGACCGTGTGATCGTCACCCGTGAAGTGCCCGACGGCCCCGAACCCGGAACGCTTGGCGTGGTCGAGGAGGCCGACCCCGATGTCGGCGCGGTCCGGATCGACTTCGCAACGTGGGGCCGAGTTCGCACGCCGCTCGTGTCAGCCCTCGCACGATCACTCGATCATGACTACGCGGCCGTCATCGACGCCTCCGCGGAGCGAGTCAGCGAGATCGCGCTCAACCGTGAGCTCGAACGCCTCGGCCCGGAGATCAGCTTGTGAGGCAGGTTCACGGTCGTGCACCGATCGACGCCGCGGTCGTCTACGCGCATCGAGGCTGGCCGGTTTCCCCTGCCACGTGCCAGCGCGGCTTCCCGGCGGCTGCTCGTGCGGTGTCAACGACTGCAGCTCACCAGCCAAGCACCCTCGCGTCGCTGGCGGGCTGAAATCGGCGACGACGGATGCCGGGCAGATCGAGGCGTGGTGGACCAAGTGGCCGCGAGCCAACGTCGGTCTGCGGACCGGCGCCGCCAGTGGTCTCCTCGTCGTCGACATCGACCCCGAGCACGGTGGCGACAGCAGCCTTCAACGCCTCGTGGCCGCTCACGGACCGCTGCCCGGCGGTCGTGTGGTGCAGACCGGGAGCGGCGGCCGTCACCTCTACTTCCGGCATCCAGGTGTGCTCGTGCGCAACGACGCCGGGCGCCGGCTCGGTCCTGGTCTCGACGTCCGCGGTGACGGCGGGTACGTGATCGCCCCGCCCTCGCGCCACCAGTCGGGTGGGCAGTACAGGGTTGCGGGTCATGGCGACGTCCTGCCAGAACTGCCCGACTGGTTGCTTGGTCAGTTGCAGCGCGTCGACCCGCCGCGGCCGGCGCGACTGCAGTCGCGCGTGAGTGGCGACCGGCCGGCGACGCTTCGGTTTGGGCGAAGGCAGCGGTGGAGGGCGAGCTCGAGCGGCTACGACTCGCGCAGCCCGGCATGCGGAACAACACGCTGAACCGGGTGGCGTTCCGTCTCGGGCAGATCATCGCCAGCGGTCAGCTCGACGAGGGTGAGATCGAGGGTCTTCTCAAGAGCAACGCCATGGCGATTGGCCTCGGGGAGCGAGAGGCGGCGGCCACGATCCATTCGGGTCTCGACGCGGGCGAGAACCTTCCGCGGGGGCCGGCGGCTGCGGCGCGAGAAGTGACCGAGCTGGACGACGGCACTGAGATCAACGGTCCGTAAGGGAGCTGCCATCGACGACGGATCGAATCCTCGTCCGCCGCTTGGGTGCTGCGGTATCCTTCGTGCATCGTTCGAGCGGCGACGTCACGCCTCTCTCCTGTGATTCATCGAACAGGGAGGCATCGCCATGGACGAGCCCACACTTCAGCTTCTGCTGACCGACGCGTTACTGCTCGACGCCATCGAAGGCATCGGATCGATCGCCCACCGACTCGTCGCGCTGTACGACCGCTGGAACTGCGTTGCCGGGCACGAGGACGACGTCACGATCCTCGGTCAGGCTCTCGCTGACCTCGGCTGGTGGTGTGGCCGCTTCGAAGGCGCCGTGTCTGCCGATACTTCCAACGCGATCAATCGCCTGATGTCAGGTGGTGCCTGACACCTGCGCGCGGCCCGACTACGTTGCGGTGATGGCGCGCTCCAAGCAGCTCAATGTCAAAGCTGTCGTCCGCGACCTTGTGACCGCGAGCGGCGGTGACCCGTCGTCCCACCTCGAACGTGCCGCGGTCGCGCTCCGCCTCGCTGCAGACGCCGACACATACGCGCGCGTTGAAGTCATGGCTGCGAGGGAACTCGATGCCGCGTCCTGGGCCGACGTAGGTGCCGCGCTCGGGATGACACGACAAGCCGCGGACGAACGCTTCCGTCTCGGCCCTGACGGCTACCACACCCGCTGGTACAAACGCCGCTCGACGAAATAGGCGCGCCTTGGCGCGCCGACCCGATCGCGCGTGTCAGTCCGCGGGAAGCTCGGTGCGTCCGTTTGCCGTGAATAGGGCACGGTCGATTGTGCGAAGGCCGCACCCGCTGCGCTGCTCGATACGCCGGCACGCGTTCAGGTACGGCGCCCAAGTTCCAAGCCAGGACGTCCCGCGCAGGTCGGGCAGTTCCTTCAAGGCTACGAGCGTCTTGTACGCCCGTTGGTCCATGACGGTGTAGCGGTGGGGTCGATAAACGGCGAGGATGGCGCTTCCGACGCGCTCCTTCACACCGTGAAGTCTCGTGAGCGTCCGAAGAGCACTTGTGTCGTCCGCATCGTCAAGTGCTGCCACAACTGTCACCGTCAGTAGATTGGCATCGTTGTTGCGCGCGAAGTAACCCAGGCTCCGTGCGCTCTTCCACCGGACGATGGTTCGTACCCCCTCCAGGGTGGGTTTCCGCCCGGCGAGCGCGGTGACCTCGGCGTCTTCCTCAAGGGGGTACTCGTTCGCCCACTCCTCGATCCACACTTCGTCGATCACCTCGCGCATCCTCGCGCTCTCCGCCGTGTTGGGGCCGAGCCGAGCGGCGAACTAATCGTTGTGTGGAGAGCGCTGTTGGCATGTCTACGTTCAGGCGCGCACGTCTCGATCGACTCGTTCCTGGGGACCAATGCGGCCTCGAATTGCAGCTTGGCGACGACGAGCGGTGCGACCATAAGCCGGCGTTGGCGGGCAGCTGTTGGTGGCGTTCGGGGACGCGCGTTGTGGGGCGCATCGCCCGGTGGACTGTGCGCGATTCTTCGGAGCGTCGAGGCACCCGCGATTCGATGATCCGAACGGAACGCGGAATATCTGATGCTTCTCGCTGACATCTCGAGACAGATCTGCGAGCGCCGTCGACGCACGGCCACGGCCGCCAGTCGGTAATGGTGAAGGTGCCGGGTGCACGCGGAGGGTCACTGACCTTGGAGAGCTGGCAGCTGGAAGGCAAGGGTCTGCCACATCGACGAGGGGTTCGACCTTCTCGGGTTCCGCATCCAGCCGCACCGGAAGCGAGGCACCAACAAGTCCTTCGTCTACACCTACCCCTTCGAGAAGGCGTTCGCCTCGATCAAGGCCAAGGCGCGGGCGATGACGAAAGGAGCGACGAACCAACCGCTCGCGGTCCTGTGCTACCGGCTCGCCCCGGTGCTGCGGTGCTGGGCCAAGTCGTCCGTCACGGTGTGTCGAAGTCGACATTCGACTACGTGCGCGACGCGCCGGGTGATCTGCTGGCTTCGTCACAAACACCCGCACGCCAACTGGAAGTGGCTCCAACGGCGGTACCTGCTCGGGTGGTGACCGACGGATGGTGACGGGGTGTTGTTCGACATCGGCAAGGTAACGGTCAGCCGTTACCGCTACCGAAGTCATCACATCACGACCCCATGGTCCTGGCGCGCGAGAACAGCGTCGCCTGACCAGCCGACCCAAACCTGTGGAGAGCCGGATGCGTGGGAACGCGGACGTCCGGTTCGGAGGTGCGGGCCGGGAAGCGCACCACGCGAAGCGTGACAGCGCCCCGGTCCGATCCCTGCCTCGAGCGGGTCAACAGAGAGATCGATCGTCGCAGCCGAAGTCGGTCGCAAGTGCACTGCAACGCGATGCTGGCGCAGCGAGATCCTGTTCGCGGTGTTGTGACCTGTGGATCTTGCGTGGTGCTGCCGGGTATGAGTATCCTGCCGCCCGCTTAGGGCACAGATGGGGGTGTGCGATGGGGGGGTGGGTGCATTACGCGTGTGGCCGGTGGTTTCGGCGGGTCGCGGTTGTGGTGGTGGCGGTGGTGGTGGTGGCGGTCGAGTTGCCGACGGTTCACGCGTCGGCGGCGCCGACGGCCGGCCAGCAGGCCGGGACTGTGCCGTTGTTGGCGGCGGGCGGGTTGCCGGCAGCGGAGCCTCGAGTGCCGACCGGTGATTTCTCCAATCCGCCGCCGGTGCCGGGCCAAGCCGCACCGACCCGGAAGGCGGAGCCGAAGACGGTGGCGCGGGAGCTGGTCGATCAGCGGACCGCCCGCAGCACGGTGTTCTTGAATACGGACGGGTCCGAGACGGCGCACTTGTCGTTGTCACCCATGTTCTTTGAGCAGGGCGGGACGTGGGTGCCGATCGACAATCATGTGGTCCCCGTTCCTGATGCGCCGGGAACGTTCACGAACGCGGCCAACTCGTGGTCGGTGACGTTCGGCCCGCTGACGGCGGGCGGCGTGTCCGTGAGCACGGGTGCGGGCGGATTGTCGTTCGCGCCCCGTGGCGCGGCCGACGTGCAACCGCAGGTCGACCCGGGCGCGGGGGACACGGTCATGTACCGGGACGTGTGGCCGGGGGTGGATCTGATGTACACGGTCCGGGTCGACGCGGTGGAAGAGATGCTGGTGATCCGCTCGCCGTCGGCCGGTGCGGCGTATTCGTTCGATGTCGAGGGTGGCATGGTGGCCAAGGCGGCCGACGGGTCCGGTGGGCTCACCGTTGCGGGGAGCTTGTCGGACACGGTGGCGTTCGCGCCGCCGATGGCGTTGGACGCCACCGGCACCCCGGTGGACCCGGAGGCGAAACCAACCCTGGACGTCGCCCCGGACAGCGACGGGTCGTCGGTGGTGACCGTTGCCGTGGACCAGTCGTGGTTCCAGTCGTTGCGGGCTGATCAGTTCCCGATCGTGGTCGACCCGACGGTCACCATTGGCGGCAGCGATTGGGCGAGCTATTTCAGCGACGGGGTGACGTGGTGCGGTACGTCGTGTGGTGCTCGCACCGGCAACGCCCGGGTCGGCAACGCCGACAATTATTGGCGGTCGATCGTCAAGTTCAACTACGAGCCGTACATGGGGCCCCGCCGGCGGGTCACTGGCGCCATCGTGCATCTGACGGAGCTGGCGGGGGTGCCCAACTACGCGGCGGAGACGTCGTTGTACTGGGCGACCGCCCCCAACTATGCGGGCGCGGTGGGCAACGGCCCGTGGGACCAGAACTACATCGACACCGGCGGCGACTTGGACGCCACCGAGCTGTACGACACGCTGTTTACCGGCAACGGCGGCGCCGGCATCCCGGGCGTGTACCTGGGGTTGCGGGGCGAGGAAGGGTGGGGGGTCTACACCTACAAGTCGTGGTCGGTCACCCTGGATCTGACCTACAACACCACTCCGCCGGTGCCAGCGTTCGTGGCCCCGGTGGACAAGGCGGTGATCACGGCCAACTCGCCGGCCGAGTACCCGACGTTGCAGGTCAACCCGGTCACCGACGAAGAGGGCCAGCCGGTCAGCTACTGGTTCCGGGTCACCACCGGCACCGACGCCGAATCGGGGCTGCAGGCGGCTAACTCCGGTTGGATGTCGGCCACGACGTGGCAGGTACCGGAGTGGCTGCCCGATGGCACCTACTACTGGCATGTGCTGACCACCGACGGCACCCTGTTCCAGGGCACGCCTGGGGCGCAACCGCCCCGCAGTTTCACCGTCAATCACCGCTACGGCGCCTCGGGCCCGTCCCCCTACGACACGGCCGGGCAGGTGTCGGTCAATCTGGCCACCGGCAACGCGGTGGTGCAGACGGCGACCCCGTCGTTCCCGACGGTGGGCGGCGACGTCGGCATCAGTTTCACCTACAACGCCCAACAGCCCCCCGCCACAGGCCTGACCGGGGTGTACAAGCTCGACGTGTTGCCCACCGACCACAACTTCGACAACCCCAACCACCCGGTGCAGCTCAGCCGGGTCGACGCCAGCGTCCAGTTCGACTGGGGGACCGGGTCACCGAACCCCACGGTGGGCAACGACAACTTCCTGGCCCGCTGGACGGGCACGATCAGCGTGCCCGCCGGCAGCTACCAGCTGGGCGTGCAAAGCGACGACGGGTCGAGGCTGTACCTCAACGGCACCCCGGTGGTGGACCTGTGGAGCGACCACGCAATGGGCGCCCCCGTCTACTCGACGGCCACCTACTCGGCCACCCAGCAGCAGCTTCGACTCGACTACTACGAAAACGCGGCGTCGGCGGGCGTGCACCTGTGGGCCAAGGACACCGCCACCGGCGCCGAGTTCCCCGTGCCGAGCTCGTGGCTGTCACCCCAAGCCCCCACCCTGCCGGAGCGGTGGACGGCGTCGGCCGACCTCGACGGCACCATTGCCTATTCGTCGGCTCGTATCGGCCAGGACAGCATCGTGCTGTCCGCCCCCGACGGCACCAGCTTCGAGTACAAGCGCACCGGTAGCGGCTGGACCCCACCGGCGGGCGAGGACGGCGTCCTGCAAGCCCAGGACAACGGCCAGTACCTGCTGTTCGACAACGGCATGACCTACCGGTTCGGGGCGACCGGGGCGCTGGTCGACGCCCAAGCGGCGGGCGACGACCGCCACCCAGCCGCGCCTATCTACCAATACGATGGCAGCATCCCGCCCCGCCTGACCGCCATCGTCGACCGGGCCGACACTGCCGCCCCCCAACGCCAGATCACCCTCAACTACGGGCCCGATAGCGCCTGCGCGGGCACGAGTGCGCCCACCGGGATGCTGTGCCGCATCGCCTACTGGGACGGCACCGCCACCACGGTGACCTACAACAACGGCCAGCTGGCCCGCGTCACCGATCCCGGCGACGACATCACCGACTTCGGCTACGACAGCAATGGGCGGCTCAACAAGATCCGCACTCCGCTGCAATACGACTGGGTCCAAGTCGACCCCGCCAACCGGGACACCGACAACGCCACCACTGTCGTCTCCTACGACGCGTCGGGGCGGGTGGCGACCGTGACCCTGCCCCGAGCGCAACCGACCGACACCACCTCCATCCAGCACGCCTACAGCTACTCGACGCCGGGCGCGACCACCGTCACCACCCTCGCCGCCGGTGGGGTGGGCACCCCCACCATGACCCGGTCGGTCACCTACGACAACGCCGCCCGCCAACTGGCCAGCACCGACCCCGCCGGGTTGGTCACCACCCAGACGTGGAAGGCCGCCGGCGATGTGCTGCAATCCACCGTCGATCCCGCCGGGCTGGAAACGTCCACCATCTACGATCTCGAGAACCGGCCCGTCGCCACCAACGGGCCCGCCCCGGCGGCATCGTTCAACCCCGACGGCACCATCGCGCCCGGCGCCATCGTCCCCGTCGCCACCACCAACTACGACGAAGCCCTCACCGGCTTGGCCGCCACGTTCTGGAACACCAACACCACCAACGTCACCTACGTGCACAGCACCGGGTTGGGGACCGGCGGGTTGAACCGCGACTGGGGCACCAGCACGCCATCGGGGCTGGCCAGCAACGTGTTCCAACTGTCCCTCACCGGCGAGATCAACCTCCCCGCCGCCGGGGTGTACACGTTCAAGACCACCGCCGATGACGGGGTGCGCCTGTTCATCGACGACGTGTTGATCTACGACGAATGGAACACCCCCGTCGGGGTCAAAGCCGACCACCAATGGGGGACCTTCACCGCCGGGGTGCGCCGGGTCCGGGTCGAGTACAAGAACATCGGCGGCCCCGGCTCGTTCACCATCCAATGGATCCCGCCCGGCGGCACCCAGACGACCATCCCTGACGCCGTCCTCAAACCCCGCTACGGGCTCATCACCAGCACCATCGACGCCGACGGCCGCAAGAGAGCAACCAGCTACGCCGACGTCGCCCACGGCATCGATGCCGCCCTCGGCCTCCCCGTTACCGAAACGGTCGACCCCGCCGGGCTCAACCTCACCACCACCACCGGCTACGAGACCGCCGGGGTGGCCAACCACTTCCTGCGGCGCACCAGCCGTCAACTCCCCGCCGGCAACACCTGGACCTACAGCTACTACGGCGCCGACCTCATCCCCGCCACCGCCAACACCACCGTGTGCCCCGGCGGCGCCACCGCCGTCGACCAGGCCGGCGCCCTCCGCGCCAGCACCGGTCCCGCCCCCGCCACCGGATCCGCTATCACCGAAGCAACCCGCTACGACGCCGCCGGCCGACCCGTCGCCCAACGCACCGGTACCGACCCCTGGACCTGCACCGCCTACGACGCCCGCGGCCACGTCAGCTCGAAGACCGTGCCCCCCTACGGCGTGCAAACCTCGCCCCGCACCGTCACCTACAACTACGCGGTGGGAGGCGACCCCCTCACCACTTCCGTCGCCGACCCGGCCGGGACCGTCACCACCGTGGTCGACCTGCTGGGCCGCCCGCTCGCCTACACCGACGTGTGGAACAAGACCACCACCACCAGCTACGACCCCATCGGCCGGACCACCGGCACCAGCGGACCCCAAGGCACCATCGCCCTCGCCTACGTGTCCGGCACCGACCGCCTCCAAACCGAATCCCTCGACGGCACCATTGTCGCCACCCCCGACTACGACCCCGCCGGCCGGCTCGCCTCCGTCGACTACCCCACCGGCACCGGCAACGGCGGCAACGGCACCAAACTCGCGGCCGTCACCTACGACACCTACGGCCGCCAGGTCGGGCTCAACTGGCAAACCGCCGCCGCCAACAACATCACCTCCGACACCGTCACCCGCAGCCTCGCCGGCGACATCAGAGACGAAACCATCGACGGGGTCGACCCCCACACCGGCGACAACTTCGCCTACGACAGCGCCGGACGGCTCGCCACCGCCTATGCGTCCGGCCACACCTACACCTACAACTTCGCCGCCACCGGCGGGTGCGGCGCCAACCCCGCCGCCGGCAAAAACACCAACCGCACCAACTTCACCGACACCGCCGGCGGCAACTACACCTACTGCTACGACAACGCCGACCGGGTCACCTCCACCACCGACCCCACCATCGGCGCCATCGCCTACGACAGCCACGGCAACACCACCACCCTCGGCAACCAGACCATCGGCTACGACGGCGCCGACCGACACCTCACCACCCAGGTCGGCCCCAACGCCACCACCTCGATCGGCTACACCCGCGACGCCACCGACCGCATCGTGGCCCGCACCGCCACCGAACCCATCGTCAGCCGCGGCGGGCCCACCACCGCATCCAGCGGGCTCCCCAACCAGAACATCACCCTCCCCGTCCCCACCACCCGCCAAACCGGCGACGTGCTCTTGGCCCAAGTCACCGTCGCTGGCGGCACCGGCAACACCATCACGCCACCCGCCGGGTGGACCGCGGTCGACCCTGCCGGCAACGCCAACGCCCAAGGCACCAGCATCCGCGACGCCATCTACTGGCACGTCGCTGGCCCCACGGAGCCCGCCACTTACACCTGGACCATCCCGACCGCTTACAACTGGTCAGGCGGCATCGTTGCCTACGGCAACGTCAACACCACCAACCCCATCGACACCTACGTCGTCACCGCTCAATCCACCGCCACCATCGCCGCCCCGTCGGTCACCACCACCACCGCCAACGACCGGCTCGTCACCCTCTACGGCTGGCGCATGGGGGCCACCATCACCACCGGCCCCGCCGGCATGACCCAGCAATACGCCCGAACCACCAACACCCTCCGCTCCGCCGCCTACGACCAACCTCTCACCACCCCCGGGGCCACCGGCACCCGAACCCTCACCATCAGTACGACTTCCCCCGCCGTCGCCCACACGATTGCCCTCCAACCGGCAGCCACCTCCGTCACCCACTACGCCTACACCGGCGACGGCGACACCGCCGACGCCACCCTCGACGGCGCCGGCAACATCGTCGAACGCACCATCACCCTCCCCGGCGGCGCCACCATCACCAAACGAGGCACTACCGCCACCGACGTATGGTCATATCCCAACGTCCACGGCGACACCGTCGCCACCAGCGACGGCACCGGCACCAAAACCGGCGGCACCTACCAATACGACCCCTACGGCCAACCGCTCACCGGGATCCCCGACAACAACGCCAACACCCTCGACTACGGCTGGCTGGGCGAACACCAACGACTACTCGAACACGCCTCCGGCATCAACACCATCGAAATGGGCGCCCGCCAATACCTCCCCGCTCTCGGACGATTCCTCGAAGTCGACCCTGTCGACGGCGGCAGCGCAAACGACTACGACTACGTTTCCGCCGATCCCATCAACGGCTTTGACCTTGCGGGCACGTGGCCGAGTTGCCGTTGGTGCCGCAAGGCGTGGAATGCCACGGGAGGCAAGGTCGTGTCGGGTGTTGCCAGGGCCTGGCACGGAGGACAAAGAACTGCCCGTGACTGGTGGCGATCCCTCACCTGCGCCGCGCTCTTTGATATGTCGCAACCGCCGAGCTGTTAGAGCCGCGACGCACCCTCGAATGGTGGCTTGTGTCGCGACATTGACCTACTTGCCTGCTCAGGAGATCTTTGCTGCCAAGCTCGTACTCCGATTCCTCCTGTCGCGGGTCGGTCGTGTGCCCGGAGGAATCACTTGTGGACGGTGGAGATCGCGACGTTGACATCTCCGCGCTTCGCTTGTGAGCCTGCTACTCGTGAGATTCGGCAGAAGTGGCTTTTCATAAGAGTCGCACGAGTACGGGTCGCTCTAATATGGATAGTTGCTGCCATTCCGATCGCCATAGCTGCGGTATATGCGGGGGAGGTAAACCCGTGGGGATCGGCGGACCAACCACCCGCTGATGCGAAACCGAACACCCCCAGCTGGTTAGTCCTCGAGGCGCTTACAGGACCGGCAGCCCAGCGATATGACGCGCTTCGAAGAAGCCTTGCTTCCCGATGGCGAGGACGAGGTGCATACATTTCCGGATCACTCACGCTGACCGGCCGAGACTATCTGTGGCAGCCATCGGAGCGATGGAGAGCGCGAGGAGCGCGTGAGTCTATTCTTCCGATTGAGCGCGTAACCCTCTTACGGTGGCTTGATCCCAAGGTTTCGCGGCGACGACTGATCGTTATCTATTGCTCAGATTCGTCCGAATATTGGCTCTTGGTTCGCCGTCGCGACTTGGATAAACACGGCTGGGATGAGCCAAGCCGAGTGTCCAAAGGCTAATCGGGCTCTTCGCGTTGAAGTAGGGACTGAGGTGCAGGTGACCATCCGCGACGCGGGTCAGGGCCTCGCGATCTTCGTGTTTGTGAGAGCAATGGAATGTCAACCGGGATTAGCCCCCAGCGTGTTTGTTTCGTTCGGCACCGTCGCCTGTGTCATCGCTCTGATCGTCGGATTCGTGATGGCGGTGTTTGGATCGGTTGTCACGACTGAGTGTGCTCATCTGATTTGGCCCCCGCCTCGGGCGGTAGTGCTCGTCTGTTTTGGCCCCCCCTGGGGGCTGTTCGAGGGGGTCCACCAGGAGCGGGTTGACGCACCGGACCGTGGGGCGCATGGCCCTGAGGCACCCCGGGTTTGATGCAGTGCTCGTTCCGTGGCTTTCGGGCCCGGAGAAGGAGACTGTTGATCATGGGTCGTCCCCGGAAGTATTCCGATGAGCTTCGTCGTCGAGCGATCGATGAGGTCCTCGAGCGAGACCGCAAGGTGCCGGAGGTGGCGAAGCAGCTCGGCATCACGACGCCTGAGACGCTGCGGCGTTGGGTGGTGCAAGCGCGGATCGATCGCGGGCTGGTGACCGGTTCGACGACCGAGGAGCTGGCGGAGATCAAGGCGTTGCGCGGGGAGGTGGCCGACCAGGAGCGCACGATCGAGATCCTCAAGGCGGCGACCACGTATTTCGCGCGGGAGGCCGACCCGCGACCGCGGTGATGGTCTCCTTCGTCGACGAGCACCGCAGGCGCTGGACGGTGGCGGTGCTGTGCCGAACGATCGGCCTGCCTGAGCGCACGTTCCACGCGGCCAAGACTCGGCCGCGGTCGGCGCGGTCGATCAGCGACGAGCGGCACAAGATCGAGATCCGACGGGTGTGGACGTCGAACTACTCGTGTTATGGGTCGCGCCGCGTCTACAAGAAGCTGCGCAAGGAGGGCTACGTGATCGCCCGCTGCACCGTCACCCGGCTCATGGCCGACATCGGTCTGCGCGGCGTGCAGCGGGGCCGCAAGCAGTTCACGACCATCCCCGACGACACGGGGCGCGGCCGGCGGACCTGGTCGAGCGCCAGTTCGTCGCCGAGCGACCCAACCAGTTGTGGCTCGCCGACATCGCCTATGTGTCGACGTGGCAGGGCTGGCTGTACGTCGCGTTCATCCTCGACGTGCACTCGCGCATGATCGTTGGTTGGCAGCTCGCCAACCATCTTCGCACCGACCTCGTGCTCGACGCGCTCGAGATGGCGTTGTGGCGACGGGACCTCACCCACGGCGATCTCATTCATCACAGCGACAGGGGTGTCAATATCTCAGCTTCCGCTACAGCGATCGTCTCGCCGAGGTGAACGTCGCCGCGTCGGTCGGCTCACGCGGTCAATCGTACGACAACGCCATGGCCGAATCATTGAACGGCACGTTCAAGGCCGAGCTCATCAAGATCCACGGCCCATGGCGCACCCGCGACGCCACCGAGATCGCGATCATCGAATGGATCGACTGGTACAACGCAGTCCGCCTCCACAGCGAGATCGGCGACATTCCACCAGCCGAACACGAAGCCGATTGGTACCGTCACAACCCAGCCGCCTCGGCGGCTCTCACCACCTAATCCGCGCTGCACGCGACCCGGGGTGGCCCACACCGAAGGTCGAAGGTGGAGTTGTTCGAGCAGGCCCCCAAGGCGCAAGAGCGCGAGGAGCTGTCGATCCGAGCACTGTCGGATCGGTTCCATGTGCATCGCCGCGACGTGCGCCAAGCGTTGTCGTCGGCGGTGCCGCCGCCGCGCAAGCCGGTCGTTCGCCCTGCTCCGGTGCTGCCCGTGGAAGGCGACGATCGACGGCTGGCTCGAGGCCGACAAGAACGCGCCACGTAAGCAGCGTCACACGGCGCGCCTGGTGTGGCAGCGCCTGGTCGAGGAGCTCGGTGTCGAGGTGGGCGAGTCGACGGTCCGCCGTTATGTCGCGGAGGTCCGTCGGCGCCAGTCGGTGCCGCTCATCGAGGTGATGGTCCCGCAGCACCATCGGCTGGGTGAGGAGGCCGAGGTCGATTTCGGCTCGATCCACGTCTACCTGGCCGGCGCGCTCACTGAGCTGCCGGTGTTCTTGATGCGCCTGTCGGCGTCGGGCAAAGGGTTCACGCGCGCCTACCTCAACGAGTGCCAGGCCGTGTTCTTGGACGGCCACGTGCGCGGCTTCGAGCACGTCGGCGGCCTACCCGGATGTCGCATCTCGCCGAACTGATGGCCGCCATCGAGGCCAGTCCGCCGGAGTTCACACGATGGCTGCCGTGTGCGGACCCCTACCAACCGAAGAGGCCGAGTTGGAGTTTCTTCGCGAGCAGGAGCGTGCATTCGACAGCGACGAGGACTACGGCTACCTCCTGTTCGAACGCGACTCCGGCGAGCTCGTTGGCGGCATCGGGCTGCACCCCAAGGAAGAGAAGAACGCCGAGATCGGCTACTGGGTTCGCTCGGACCGCACCGGCCGCGGCTACGCCACCGCCGCCGCGGGCGCGGTGACTGACGCCGTGTTTGACTGCCTGGCTGAGGTTTGATCGAGTGATTATCCGCATGGACCAGGCGAACCACGCCAGCGCTGCGGTTCCGCCGAAGCTTGGGTTTACCCTGCGGGGCGAAGACCTTTCCCGACGAGTTCCGTAAGCTGACCGATCGGGCAAAGGTTGGATCTGGGCTTGCCATTGCCCCGCCAAATGAGCGCACTGGATCGGAGGCTTATGCCGGTGATCTGACGATCACCAAGCCCTCCGGGCGGCATATGTGCAGATCATGCCGGTGATCGTGCAAGCAGTTCATGCGTCAAGGTGAACCACGATCACCGGCGTACTTCGACCCGGTCCGATCTGATCGGGCCCGCGAACTCGAAGCGCTCTTGTCCTTGCACCTGTTGTTCGATGTTCTGATCGGATCTACTCCCCAGACTCCTGACATCGCTGACCAGCGACCAGCTCGAGTGGGTCAATAGACAGTGCGCGACCAAGCTTCACGAAGGAGCTCCACGAGCTTCGCGAGATCCGCAACGCGCCGCTCATGGGGAGCTGTGGTGGAACTTCACCGAGTCGACGTCGCAAGCTGGCCCCCGCTCAAGCTGCACTCCTACACGCGCACGATGAAGTTGAAGGAGGACGTGGTCACTGAGCTCATGCGGAGGTGGCTGGGGCGGGCACACGAGGCCTGCGCACTCGTCGGCAAGGTCCACTATTGGATCACGGCTGTCGACGAGACGGCCAGCGAGCCGTACAAGAGAGGGCCGCTCGACGTTCACGCCGACGCCAATCGCGATCGCACCCGTATGGGCGCCTTGGCAGAATCAAATGCCCGTAGTCAGTCGATCTGTCGGACCGTGTCATGACCAAACATCCCGTTAGCGACGAGGTCGGTGCAGCACTCGGCGCCTTCGTCGCCGGTGGCGCTGGACCACGCCACTCCGTGCTGACGCGGGCTTTCGCGCGTGCTGGTTATGGCTACGCGGCCCCATACGACTCGCAGAGCCAGACGCAACAGATGAACAAGGAGGATCGCATCCGAGAGACTGTCTCGGCGGCCGTCCGAGAGCCAGCCCGTTCGCGCGAGTTGATGGACGGCCTGCTCGCGGAGTTCCGAGTCGCGGGCGTGTTCACGCCGTGCCAAGACCCGAGCGAGGAGCAACGCCGCCGGGACAACGTGCTGATGTTGCAGCGCGTGTTCTCACGGATCGACTGGGAGCTGAGTGACGACGGCCAGTTGCGACCTGCTGGTGTCGGCCAGGTGTCCGCAGTACTGGGTAGGCCCGCGATCGAGGATCAACTCGCTCGGCTCCGGCGGGCCACCGATGATCCGGCGCTGCTGCTCGGAACAGCGAAAGAGATGCTCGAGTCGACAGCGAAGTACGTGCTGGACGTGTTCTCGACACCGTACTCGTCGGGCACAGATTTCGAGCAGCTCTGGTTTCACGCAAGAGACCGACTTGGGGTCCATCCGAAGGACGTGGATGTATCACAGCCCGGCGGGCCGCAGGTTCGCGAGATGCTGCAGTCGTCCTGGTCGATCGCGCGGCTGACGAACGAGCTGCGGAACATTGAAGGCACAGGCCACGGACGCACGCTTCCAACCGCCATGACACCGGAGATGGCACTGCTCGTAGTTCGAGAGGCGTGCTCTGTTGCACAGATGGTTCTTGCAAGCCTCGATCGCCATCTCGGCCGCTGAAATGCGACTGGCAAGGCTCCCGGGCCGTCGACGGCCGCACCGAAGTGCCGACGGGGGCGCGCCCAGCCGCGACCGTCGGAGTGGACAGTCGAGGGCGTGGAGCTAGAGCAAGCTAAGCTCAGCGTCGGCGAGTTCCATGCCACGGAGCTCTGCTCGCGCCACGGCGATGGACGCTTCTGCAATCGTGTCGGACCAGCGCGCCTCGGCATTCGTGTGCAGCCCTGTTCCGAAGCGCTCGTTGTGCACCGCCTGGGTCTCCACCGCATGAAGCCACGCTTGCCGCTCAGAGGCAACATCGGGCTCGAGACCGAGAACTGCGACGATTGCGTCGGGCGGATGCAGCCGGGCAGCCGTTCGCACTTGAAGCTCACGCGCTTGCTCGGCATGCCGCACGAGGTTGAAGCGTTCGACTTCGTCGGCGTGCAGCTCGAAGTAGGAGCGACGGGTTTGCCACTGAGCGCGGAGCAAGCCGATTCGAACGTCGAGGCCGCCGAGCGACTCTGTGATCGTGGTGAGTTCACGTTGCGCTCTCGCGATGGCCGCAGGTGCTAGGCGTCTTGTCCGCGGGTTCCATGAGCGCGCGTTGCGTTGGGCGACCGCCAGCCGTTCGATCCAACTGCGCCGCTTCGCGTCGAGTGCATCGTGGCGTCGGCCAGCGGCCTCGAGCGCTTGCGACACCTCCGGCGGAGCGCTCGCGAGCATGGACTCGAGGCGGTTGCGTTCGTGGCGCACTCGGGCGAGATCCCACCCGCCGAACTCGGACCGAACCCGATCGGCGGTCGAATCGACATCGTGGGCCAATGCCTTCGCACGCCGGCGCTCCATGGCCGCCGAGACGGTGTCGAGCCCCGTCGGACCCGCATCGTGCGCGCGGTGCCCACTCTCATCGTCCACCGCCGTCGTGCCGTCGACGAGGTAGATACGCGTGTCGATCCGCCCACGGGTGAGCGCGACGTAACCCTCCTCGAAGCTCGACTCGTCGCCCGCGTGATAGAGCGCGCGTTCGAGGGTCGCGCCCTGGACGCCGTAGGTCGTGCGGGCATAGCCGTAGTCGAGCCAGCCGGCGTCGAGGTACTTGGACGGCAGGACGACGCGGCCCTCCTTGTCGAAGTCGACCGTGAGTTGGCGCTTGCGGCGATCGACCAGGGCGACGCGCCCGCCGCTGCCGTTCTTCACGAACGAACCCTGGTCGCCGACCAGGCGGCGGTCGTTGCGCCGCGCCACTACCCACTCACCGACGCGGTACTCGCGCTCGGCCGCGACCAACCGCTCGCCGGAGATCACGCCATCCGCGATGAGCCGAGCGCGAGCCCCGTTGTTCAACGCGACGCGAACACGGTTCGGCCCGGCGATCATCGGGTCGCGCCCGCCGGCAGCAACGGTCTCGTGCCAGTCGTTGACGATGGCGTCGTAGCTGGCACGGGCGTTGGGTGAGCGAACGATCCTTCCGGCGGCGTCGTAGCGCGACAGAGCAGACTCGACGAGGCCTTGGCGGTAGGAGTCGATGCTGACGCGGTCGCCGTCGTCGAGCTGACGGTTGTTTTCGACCAGCTGCACGAGACGATCGCCCTGGGCGGCCACGAGTGTGCGGAAAACGCCGCCGGTCTCGACGGGACCGTGTTGGTCGGGGTCGCCGATGAGCTTCAAGGCTCCGTGTGCTCGCGAGATGTGCTCGGCAAGCCGGGCCAGGTCGCGGGTCCCGACCATCGAAGCCTCATCGATCACGAGCACCGTCCTGAGCGCCAGACCCTGCCGGTCGATGTCGATGAGGAGGCGAGCGATCGTCGAGGCCTCCCGTCCCGTCAGCTCGCCGAGATGAGTCGCAGCTTCCAGCTCGGTCGCCGCCGTCGCCGAGAGCGCGCAACCGACAACCGGGATACCGGATGCAGTGAACGCTTCGACCGCGGCGGCCATCGCGTACGTCTTGCCGGCGCCCGGGCGACCGGCGACGGGCTGGATGGCGGGTGCGCCGACCGAGCAGACCGAGCGCACCATCGCCTCCTGCTCGATCGACAGCTCATTACGGGTGGCGAGGACTGCGTCCACCGCTGGTTCAGCCGCGCCCGGCGTGGGTGCTCCGAACCCGTCGCTCGACCACGCGAGCAGGCGGCGCTCGAGCGACAGCAGTTCGGGTGTCGAGTAGCGGGCCAGGTCGTTGCTGCGCGTCCGGTCGCCGCCGCGGCGCCAGACCCACTCGCCTACGGAGCGGTCCGGCGCGAGCGGTTGGACGTGGGCCGAGACGAGGAACTCGTCGACGAAGTGCTCGATGTCTGCGGCCGAACAGCCCGCGAGGCGCTCGCTCAGCGCCTCCACAACTTCGCCGCGCCCGAAGGTCGAAGCCTGCCGAGTGAGTCCGAGCGGGGACGCAAGGTCAGTGAACACCGCATCCCGGTCGATAACCGGCGTCTTGGTCTCCGCTTGCTTCCCGAAGCAGTTCGCCACGTCCTCGGGACCGAAGCCCAGCTCCGCCGTCTCGTCACGCCACTTCGCATCGAGCGCGTTGGCAGTCACGCCGTACGCCTTGGCCTTCCGCGTCGTGAGTGTGGCCGCTTGATGCGCCCGGGCGGACTTGTAGCCGGACTCGGCCACCATCTCCTCGATCTCGTCCCGCCGCTTCGAGAACGCGCGGATCACGGCGCGCGGCACGCCGCTGACCTCGGCCCAGCCATTGCGGACCGGCTCCCACGCGACGCCCAGCCGGGCGGTGAGAAGGTGGCGCAGTTGGGCCTGATAGAGGAAGCCGCCCGGCCGAGCGTGCTCGAACAACCCCCGAGCGTCGATCGCTTGCCAGCGATCGTCGGCGGTGCGCGTGAGGTTCGCGGTCACCACGTGCGTGTGCAGCAGCGGGTCACCGGCTCGGCTCGTCCGATGATCGAACGCCGCGGCGACGACCCCGTCCACTTCGATCCGGCCGCGATCGCCGCTACCTCGTCGAGCGAACACGGCGTGGCGTTCCATGTAGTCGACAACGGCGTCGACCGCCTCGGCGTGCGCCTGGCGGATAGTGGCGCGCTGTTCTGGTGTGCCGAGCGCCCAGAGGATGCTCACGCTCTTGGGCGGTCGCAGTGTGAGGTCGTAGCCGGGACGCGCCTTGGTCGAGCGGTGTTCGGCTTCGAAGCGCTCGACCTCGTGGCGGGGAAAGACCCACGCCGCCGGACCACGGTGTCCGTCCCGCGCCACCCGCTCGCCGCGCAGGTAGTGAGCCGTCCGAGCGAGGCTCCCGACCCGTTGGCCGGCCAGCGCGAGCTGGCGGACGCGGCCGACGGTGACGCGCAGGCGCGACGCGACCCGTGCAGTGTCCAAGACGTCGTCGTCGAAGAAACCACGCTGATTCGGATCGCCGGTGCGGTGCGTGTGGCATCCCGCGCGGGATCGGGCGAGCTGCTCGCCCGTGATCGGGTGGCGACCATCGAGGACCGCACGGAACGCCTCGGGCGTCACTCCGCCGCGCAGGCCGAACCGATCAGCGAGCGACCCGACCCACCGGCCGTGCGCCTCGCCCTTGCCCGTGTAGTAGTCCTCGGCGGAGGTCGCGACCTCGCCGATGTAGTAGTCCGCCGCTCCGGGCGCGAGCCTGCCGATGTTCAGCACGGCTCGCTCCGCAGGGACGGTCCCATACCTCATCCACGTACGGTCGCGAGCCCAAAAGCGCGACGCGATTTTCGGCGCGCGACACCTCAGCGCCGTTATCGCATTGCGATAACGGCAAGTCTGTGCCGCGTTTTTCGTAGGTTGAGTCGTTGACGCGGTGCGCGGTGGAGGGTCGGAGTCGTCCGGCGTAGGGGTCGGTTGCGAGGGCGCGGAGAGGGTCGAACTCACGTAGGCGGTGCAGGCGCGAGATGAGGAGTCCGGCGTCGATGGTTCGGGCGACGTCGGGGGTGGCGTTGACGATTGCGATGACAGGGACATCGAGCACGTCGGTCACGTCGCGGGCGGTGAGGCTGCGCCTCGGCTCGGCGACAAGGATGATCCCGTCGGGTCGGCCGCCAGAGGCCGCCAGGAGGCTGGCCAGGGCGACGTAGCACGGTCCCCGGAGGACGACGTAGTGCTCGTCGCCCGCCGCGCGTCAGCCTCGCTGAGGCCGAGTCCGGCGTCGATCACGACGATCTCCGGTGCGGACTCGCCAGCGCTGTCCAGCTCGGTCGTGAGCATGAGGTTCGGTGCGACGTGCACCTGGTCGTCGGCGACGGGCAACGGGATGCCGATGAGCGCAGCGGTGGAAGCGGGATCGCTGCTCACTAGCGCGGTCGGCTGATGGCCAGCGGCGTAGAGGGCGAGCGTGGTGGCGAGGGTCGTCGTGCCATGCCCGCCGCGGGCGCCGTGGAGCCAGATCATGCGGCGACTCATCGGGCGCCTCCATGGTCGGCGCAGCGGACGGACGCCGGCGGGACGGCGGTCGGCTTCCCCGACCGTGCCGCCGTCCCGGTGCCGGCCTCACCGTGGCGGGCGTCTTCGACCGCCGGAGCGACCCTGACCAGGGATGTTGTGTCACACAGCGTCGTGCTTGCGGGCTCGAGCCGGGTCCCGCTGAGTGGCCGGTAGGCGGCGGCGGGCTCGGCATCGTGGCGGGCCGCGAGAGCGTCGGGCAGCATCCGCACCTGGCGGCGGGTGAGCGGGGCCAGCATCCGCCGGACGGCGAGCGCGTCGCCGAGCGGTGTCGCCATGCCGAACGTGATGAGCCGCGAGAGCGTGCGGGTCACGGCGGCGTTGCGGCCGCTGCCCGATCCGAGGCCCAGTGCGCGTCCGAGTTCGGCGAGCGGGAGCTCGTAGCCATCGGGCTCGGCGTCGAGCCACGCGATCAGTCGCCGCATCGCCCACGTTGCCGATGGCCCGAGGATCGGCAGCCAGTAGGTCTCGACGTACACGCTCCGCGGCGCGTGCCCGAACCGCTCGACGATGGCGTCGGGCCACGGAACGACGGTCAGCGGATCGTGCATGGTGAGCCAGTGGGTGCTGTCGGCGGTGGACGGGCGAAGCATCGTGGGAACCTCCGAGTGACAGGGACTACCTGACGCGCGTGAAGCGCCGGTGTCAAGGACTATCTGACGACCTGAGGCAGAAAGGTTTGACACGTACGTGACAACCCGACTGGAGCGGGGCGTGCTCATGCCGCCGGTCCGATCCCGGAGGGAAAGTCTGTGGAAGCCGGCGTGCGGGCTATCTGTCCTGCAGGGAGATCGTCATGTTCTTCTTCGAAGTCGAACACCAGGACCACCTACGTGAGCGGTCGCGTGCATACGAACGGCATCGAAAACTTCTGGAGCTTGCTCAAGAGGGGCCTGCATGGGACCTACGTGTCGGTGTCCCCGATACACCTGTTCCGCTTCATCGACGAGCGTGTGTTCACGTTCAACCATCGCGACCTGACCGACTTCGGACGGTTCACGATGGTGCTCAACAACGTCGCCGGTCGACGGCTGACGTGGAGCGAGCTAACGGGAAGCTAACCCTCGCAGCGTTCTTCGTCGATCTCGTGTTTGGGTACTTGCACGAGACGACGGGCCAAGTCGGCGAAGTTCTCGAACTCGGTTCGTTCATCCTCGTTCCCACCGACTCGGGGGACGACGCGGAGGTTCGTCACCACCGATGTCTTTGTCGTCGTCGTCGATGTCGTGTGCGTCTGCTTCTTGACCACCATCAGATTTGCCGCCTGTCTTCCTCTTGGTGCCTACCCATTCATCGACCGAAATCCCCGCCTCGTCAAGGATCATCTTCAACAAAACACGCCCAATATCACTGCGTTGTGAGTGTTTGTTGGGCACCTTGACGACGCGGCCGTTCTTCTCCATGTACTCAGGATGATCGCCCACGCCCTTGTGCGGCCCGGTCCAACCGAGCGCCTTGAACCGCTTGATGAGGTCACGACGTTTCGTCGCCGCCGGCAGCGACACGACGCGGCGTATTACGCGCCTGGGTTCAGGTCGATGCCTTCCATCGGCGGGATGTCCCTCGCGCCGACACGTCGCTTCACCGCGATCCATCCGACGATCGCCTCTTCGAGCTCGCGCCCCGCTTCCTCTGGCGAGTCGCCATCACCCCACGCACCTTCGAGGCCAGCAACGGTGGCAACCCACACACCGGGTTCGATCTGACGCGTGATCGCATGTCGCGTCGCGATCTCTGCGTACAGCCGCACGATCCCAAGCGGTACACCCTCAACGTCTTCAGCAGAAATGACGCCGCCGTCGACAAGTTGCTCGGCGTTCGTTGGCTCGAACACGAACGCCGCACTCCATGACTCATCCGTCGTCGTCTGCGGCGTCGAGCGCGAGTCGAGCAGGTCGCTCGGGCGCGACGGGCGCGAGTCGATGACGAGATCGCTCACGGCTTCCTCCGAAGGTCCTCTGGTGCCGACACGTTGGTCACGTTGGTGGATTTCACGAAGTAGGCAGGGTTGCCTTCCGCATCGTACTGCCCATCGACGCGGAGCACTTCGGTCGCAACGAGCTTGATGCGGATGACCGAGCCGTCATCCGCCAGGTACTCGTTCCAATGCTCCCCGCTCGCGTGGAAGCCGATCTCGGTCACCTCGACTTCGCCCATGCCGGGAAGGTCCAGTTTCTTCTTGCGCTCCACTGGGGTTAAGTATCGCATCCCGGCGCCCGCGGCCCCACTCGCGGCGCCAGGAGGATTACGTGGGTGTGGTGGCGATCGGCTTGGGCCGTGATGGGCTCGTCGACGCCGAGGTCACCGACGTGGCCGGCCCAAAAGGTCAGCATGATCCGAACCGAGCCGCGACCCGGCACGGGACCGAGGACGGCAAGGTCACCTTGGGCGGCCGGCGGATCCCGGTGCGCCGGCCGCGAGTGCGCACCATCGCCGACGAGACCGGCGTCGAGCGCGAGGTGCATCTGGAGTCCTACGACACGTTCGCCTCGGTCGATCTGTTGGCCGACCACATGGTGGCGTCGATGCTGGCCGGGCTGTCCGGTCGCCGCTACCACCGCGCCCTCGAACCGGTCGGCGCGGAGGTGGAGGCATGCGCGTCGGGAAAATCGCAGTCGTCTGTGAGCCGCCGCTTCATTACGGCCACCGCCGAGCGTCTCGCCGAGTTGCGTGCCCGGCCGCTGGACGACCGGCGGTGGCTGATCGTGTTCATCGACGGGTTCGACTTCCCCGGTCACGCCATGGTCGGTGCGCTCGGCGTCACCGCCGATGGCACCAAGGTGCCCCTCGGGGTGGTCGAGGGCTCCACCGATAACGCGTCGGTGGTGCGGGGTCTCATCACCGGTTTGCGCGACCGCGGCCCGGAAGCCAGCGACAGCATCTTGTTCGGCTTTGACAGCGCCAAGGCGCTGCACAAAGCAGTGCGTGACGTGTTCGGCGACCAGGCCGTCATCGCTCCGTTGCCGTATCCATAAGGACGCAACGTGATGGACCATCTCCCCGAAACGGCGCGGCCCGTGGGTCCGCCGCAAACTGCGCACCGCGTGGGCCAACCCCAATGCCGATGAGGCCGAGGCCGCGCTGAACGCGCTCGCCAACCAGCTCGACAAGGTGAACCCCGACGCCGCCGGGAGTCTGCGCGAAGAACTGGCAGAGCCGGTCACCGTCACCCGCCTCGGTGTCACCGGCGCCTTGTTGCGCACGGTCATGTCGACGAACCCGGTGGAGTCGATTATCGAGCGAGTTGAGCCAGCGGTCGTAACCGACCCCCGCATGGCATCGTGGGATCGTGAACGGCGATCCCGAGGTCCTGCGTCGTTGCGCCAGGATCATCGTCGCGGGATCTGAAGATCTCCGAGGGTTGTTGCGGAACTGGTTACACCAGGCCGATGTCGACGAGGGCGCCAAGCCCGGGCTGACCACGGCCGAGCGTAAGGAGCTGGTCGAGTTGCGTCGGGAGAACCGGGTGCTGCGCATGGAGCGTGATCTGCTCTCTCGAGCGGCGGCCTTCTTCGCGCAGAGAATGTGCTCCCTCGGTGTGGTGTGTTTCCGTCGCGCCGCCCAGGCTCGCTTGACTGCTTCCCGGGCGGTGTCAACCGTGGGTCACGGACCGGCACCTCGCGAACACGTCCCGGTAGGCGCGCGCAGCTAACTCGCCGCCAGCCACATTTGCCAGCTGAACCAGAGCGTCGCGGCTGCCACGATCAGGGTCGCGATGCCGACCAAGAAGCCTGCTCGGAACTGTCGGCGACCGGCCTTCTGGGCCGTATCCCCTTGGACCGCCAAGGTCGCGAGCGCCTCGGTCACTGCGGTGAGCTGCCGGTGTTGCTCTCGAGATACCTCGACCAACTCTCGGACCGTTTCAGCGGTGTCCACCGCGGCCGACGCAGCCTGGTCGCGTCGGGCTTCACGGGCTCCCTGTGTCGCCGAGACATCCGCAATGATCGACGTGTCCAAGGCGTAGCCAGGCACCTGAAATGCAGGAATGTCGAACTGCGGCGTGATGGCGTCGGTGAGCAGAGACGCCTTGAGGAGCTCGTCGACCTTCAACTGACTTGAGAACGTGTGCAGAAGCGGCCCGGCGACTTCGCGTGTGACCCTGTTTCCAATCGACGCCAACGCTTCTAGTGCCGGGCCCATCTGCTGCTGCCAGATCTCTCGCGCGCGCTTCGTTTCCGTGGGATCGGCCGAGTTCTCCATGCGGACGATTTCGCCCACCGTCAAAGCATCCGGGTCCGTCTTCGGCTCGGCTGCCGGAGTCGACCTGAGCTCGCCCGGTTCTTCACGATCGTCGTCGCTGTCGCGGGCGAGCTCGTTCTCCGACATGGTCTGCATGATCCCACGGGGGTGTGACATCGACACGACGATCGAGCCAGATCGAAGGACGCCAACCGTGAAAGCAGGTCCGCGGCCGGCAGGCGATGCGCGGGACCGCGCGATGTTGGCGGAAGGTCGCGTTGTTACGACGGCCTCGATTCCCAGCAACCGGACCGCCCTTGAACCAACGTGCTCGCCCTAACGTTGCAGATGGGCGTGTGCCGTGCGTCAGCCTCGCATGTGGCCACTTTGCTACCGGCCCGAGGCGTCCGTAGTCATCGGGAGCGTGTCGCACCATCGATCTAGACCGCGAAACTCCGCGAGGGTCTCATTACTCCTCTTGAAGACAGGGGACCGCGTGGTCACGTCATGGTCACGAACGTCGCGGAGCAGCCGTCAGTCGACATGATCGGCTGAACATCTGGAAATGCGTACGGCTCAACCGCCCTATCGATAACTCGCCGACATCCGCCGTCAGCCGTCCGGCGAGAGTTCGAGTCCTCAGAACGGTGATTTTCTCGATCTCGATTTAGCCTTCGAGTGCGCGCAAGAAGCCCAGGCTCTCGGTGGGTGAGACACAGCATGAACGTACGCTCGGCGTGTGGATCTCGGGTCGATCGTGGTTGGCGCGATAGCCGGTGCAACGGCGGATCGGACCATTGCGTCGGCCGTCCACACTCGGGCTCGACGCGGACCCTTGTACGTCCATGCGGAGACAGATCCATCCGTCATCTGGACGGGATACCCACCCTGGATCGGCGCCGGCCATCTCGTGCCATCGTCGGTCGTTGTGGATGCTCCACCAGCGAGCCATTGCCCCGGGTGACGAGCATGGGCGCACTTGATCGGCGGGGTTGATGCGCTGATCACCCACGTCAAGGTGACGTTGACCGCGCGTAACGACATTACCGTCGTGGTTGATGCTCTTCGAGGGCTGTCTGTCGACGACAGAATTGGACGTCGTCGTCTGGATGGACGCCACGTTTGAGGTAGGCCCCGCGCTGCCCGTGCTCACCCTGTCAAGCGTATGGAAGGTCAGATGGCGATTAGTCGAGCTGCAGATGGTGCAGCGCGAGCGCGGTGACCAGATCGATGTCGTCACGCATGAAGTGGGTGACGTCGATGACCTCCGGCGTCGTCGGTTCGAACACGGACCAGTTCCTCAGGTCGTCGCCGTGCTTCGACAGGTAGGAGAGTCCGTTCCAGCGCCGGTGACCTGCGATGGTCTGATCAAAGAGGTAGCGGGAGACCTCCTGGGTGAAGGCCCGCGGTGCCGTGAGGCGGAGGGTGGCGGCGTCGAGGTCGTGGAGGCCGTGGTGCACGACGCGTGCCGCTAGCGCGGTTCGTAGCTCAGCGAGGGACTCGTGATGGCCGACGTCCGAGTAGTCGCCGACGAGAGCGCCGCATCCGACGCAGCGCTGGTCGACCCACTCCGCCGGTACCACGCCTGCGGTCGGAGGCTCCTCGTCGCCGCCCTCACCAGCTATCTGCTCCAGCTCGGCGATGACCTCGACGTCAGGGCGGTAGTAGGCGAGGCACTCCACGAACGTGGCGACGCGTTGAGTCGACACGTAGAGCACGCGGTAGATCCCCTGGGGGTCGTCGTAGCGGTTGCCGAAGGTGCCGTCTGCCTCGGCGTACGCCCAGTCCGGCCACGCCCACGGATCTGGCCGTCGCCCGAGCCGGAACACTTGCGCCGGAAGGTCGGCCTGCTTCATCCGCCGACGAGAAAGGCGCGTGCAGCGGCGAGGACGAGCGGACCGACCTCGTCGAGACCACCGTCGCGGAGCAGTCGAGCCGGCGAGCGGTCCTCAAGGTGAGGGTTCAGCCCCTGGAACCACGCCTGTACGACTCGCGGCGCGTCCTGCTCGCTGAGGAGGAGAGCGACCTGCAGCGCAAATCGCAGCCGATCCTCGACCTCGCTCGACTTCGCCTCGCGTGTCCCCTCGGCCCACTGGTGCACGGCGCGGGTCTCGCGAACGCCGCCGATATAGGCGACGAGTCGCGGCGTGAGGAGGTCTCGCAACTCCTTCACTGCGGTCTCGAACGGCACACGCATGGCTTGCTCGTGTGCTCGAAGCTCCGGTCGGCTCATCGTCGCACCTGCCATACCACGAGGATACGGCAGCGTCGATCACAAGGCAATCACAACCGCGATATCACGCCTAAGACAGCTGCGGCGGCTCATCGCGTCGGCTTCCACTCCCCTCCACCGGATGGCCCGGCACGAGCCCTCGGCACCGGATCAGTGGTCACGCAGGCCCGTCAAGCCGGCTGCGACCGGTTGTCTACAGCTCAGTGCCTTCTACCGGATCTTCTATCGGATCGGGCGTCACTCACCTCCCGGGAGCGTCATGAGGTGGCATCGATCCGAGCTACTTGCGCTGCCCAGGGGTATCGAACGTCACTAGCAAGCACGATGCACCACCACCCTGATCCTCGTACGGATCAGAAGGTTGGGGGTTCGAGTCCCTCCGAGCGCGCTAGCCACCGACCAGCAAGTTCTCCCTGAGAACCCACGCTGACCTGCGTATCAGCGGCTTCGCCTTCCTCCCTTCGTCGTGTTCAGTTGATCTCAGTTGTGACCAACGGGCTGGGCGCGCACCGAGTATTGCCGTCTTGTAGTTCATTACCGTGGTCGTTGCCGCCGCCCTGAGCGTGGGTCGGGCTTCTCACGTCGAGCTCCTTCGGCGCGATCGACTTGTCACGCCTGGAGGGCTCGTTCAAGAAGTTGACGGACTCCTTCAATAGCGCGGTCGACCTGCCGCACGCAGCGAACCATCGCGCGCCGCTGTCGCGCCTGACGGAGGTGGCGCTCCTCGTCGGCTTTCCCATGCGGTCCCGTCAGGTCGAGCCGCTGGTCGCCGGCCGAGATGCTCTTCTCGAAGTAGCAGTTGCTCTGGGTGGCGACGTCCAGGTGCATGAGCGAGTGCGTCGAGAGCACGTACTGCAGCGCTCCCGGCTCTCCGAGCCCGCCGGGCTCAGCGACGAAGCTCACGAACTGGCTGAGCAAGCCCGCGACAACGCTTGAGGCGAGGGTCGCCACGTTTTGCCGCCCCGGGGCGTCGGCCGTGAGGCCACGGATGTAGGCGGGGTCGTCGAGGAGTCCTTCTCGGTCGGCCGCCACTTCGCCCAGCTCGAGCTGGCAGTTGCAAGAGAGACACGGTCGGCCCGAACGGATGACGTGCGACCGCCATGTCGCGTTGCGCATCCCGCCGTCCGCAAACGCATCGATATGAAGACCGCCGTCGATGACGGGGATGAGGTCTGCGTAGGCCAACATGTTGAGCACGGCTCGCGGCCACGGTCGGTCGACGCAACTGAAGATGAGGTCATAGTCGAGCGCTGCGGAGTGCCCTGCTGGCTCGCACACGCTGAGGTCGAAGGTGTGAATGTCAGGCCTCAGTGCCGTCGCTGACCGAAGCAGAAGCCGTTTGGCGACCTCGACCTTGGCGCGGTGTAGCAGCGCGTCGAGGCGCGTCGCACCGATGAGACGATCGAGGTTGATGATCTCAACCGTGTCGTAGTCCATGACTGCGACGTGTTCGACTCCGGACGCCGCGAGTCTCAACGCCACCTCGAGGCCGACGCTGCCCGCACCCACGACCAGCACTCGGAGTCGAGCGAGATCGGCTTGAACCCTTGGTCCCCAACCGGACGTCGTACGTACTTGGCTGTCCTGCAGTTCCGGCGCAGGCCGCAGCAAGTCGTTCCACGACACCGAGAGGGTGTCGTCGATCACCCGGACGCTCTCGCACTCGAACGGCGCGTCGTCGGATGCCCAGGTCCTGGCGGACCACCGACCATCGGCGCCCGCGAGTGTCATCCCGACCAGAGGTAGGCCAGTCATCTCGTGGGCGAGGTATGCGAAGGAGCGTTCTGCATCGGCGTCGGGGCCGCTCATCCTTTGCCACCCGCGCGCACCGGGGTGCGAGTGAAGGACGGCGACGCCACACTTGTCGGCTGCGGCGGTTGATGCGACCCGCAGTACGTACTCCCCGGTGAACGACGCGTTTCCGTGGACCGCCCGTTCGTCCACCCGCGGCAGCTCGATGGTGCGGAGGACGGCGGACCGACGGTGGACGCCCGTAGACGGCCGGTATGTCGCGAGGCACACATCCTCTTGGCCATCGTGACGTAGGAGGTGTCGTCGGAGCGCATCCTGGGCGGCTCCGGTCATGGCGACTGCGTGCCTCACGCTGTCGCCTCGCCTGCCACGGATCGGGCGTGAGCAACCCACGCCTGCGCGGGCGCGGCCGCGTTGCCCCACCGACTGATCTGGCGCGAGTGCTTTGTCCAGCCCGGCTTGCTGGACGGCTGTGTGTTGCTGTGCACGAAGCGCGCGTCGGAAGGGAAGTGCACCCAATGTGGAGGTGCGGCTGGCCAGATGGCGAGCTCGCCGACGTCTACGCCCGTCTCGACCGGCATGCCTGTCCGCGCGCCGGAGAACGGTTCGACGACGAAGGTGACGACACCGGCCTCGACGACAGGCTCGAGTCCGCATCGGCGCAGGCCCGCCAGGAAGCCGTCGAGACCGGTGTCCGACTCCATGGTCACGTTCAGGCGACCTCGGCCCGCTCGCGGATGGAGACGAAGCGATCCCCATCTTGGATGTGGACGGGTTGGTCGTCCTTGAACCGCTTGGGCTCGGGATTGCCGGGTCGGATCTCCCCGAGGTCGTAACCGCTCGGGTCGAGCCCGGCGAGCGTCAGGAGAGCCGAGGCGGTCTGGTGCGCGTCGTCGGTGCTGAACGACCGGCCGTCGATGCTGAAGTTCACGGTCTTGGGCCGGCGGATGGGGGTGGGTTCGGACATTGGGGGTCCTCCTTCGCCTTGGCATCTCCCTACGTGGTGATACAGATTCTAACCAATCTGTCTACGGTCTACACCATGACCATGGTGGTGTAGGTCTCATCCGCGCCGTGAGACAATGACGGCGTGCCGCGTCGACAGAGGCCGTCGGGTCTTGGCGATCGCCTCCGCGAGCTGAGGGAGTCGCGCGGCTGGAGCCTTCGGGAAGTGGCGGCGAAGGCAGGGGTGAACCACGGTTACTTGTCTCAGCTCGAACGTGGCGACGTGGCCGAGCCGGCTCCGTCGATGCTCCATAAGGTCGCCGCGGGCTACGACGTCCCCTTCTCCGTCTTGATGCAGTGGGCGGGATACGTCGAGGAGGCCGCGAGCGACCTCAGCCCCAACCAGGCGATCGCCCTCAAGTACCTCGGCGACGACGTCACCGGCGAGGAGCTCGAAGCCATCCGCGCGGTGATCGACGTCATTCGCTCGAGGCGCTCAACATTTGGAGCCGAGGCAGAGCGCCTTGACAGTCATCTCACCGCTCAGGAGCGGAAGGCGATCCGGGCGCAAGTGCTCCTGCTGCTACGTCGATCGGATGCCCTCGGCGACGTGCCGACACCGCTGGCTCAGGTCATGGACGTAGCCCGACTGGTAGCCGCAGGTGAGATAACACTCGATGAGGTCGAGAAGCGCCGCCTGCGCAACCTGTTCGGGCCGCTGGTCGACCGCGTCTATCACCTCCTCCAAGGAGTGCTGCACCGGCGCGCCCGCGAGATTTGGGTGCAGCCAGATCTGCACGAGTTGCGGAGGAGGTTCGTGACTGCACATGAGATCGGGCACGACCTCCTGCCATGGCAGCGTGAACTCGCCTACCTCGACGACGACAAGCGCCTGAGGGATGACGTTCGCATCCGCTTCGAGAGGGAAGCGAATCAAGCAGCTATCGAGCTTCTTGCCCAAGGGGATGCGCTCCGCAGTGAGGCGGACGACTCGCCCCTGAGCATCTCGCTGTTGTCGGGACTGAGCGCCAAGTACGAGATCTCGCTACAGGCGACTTGCCGACGTATGACCGAGGAGACACGGCAGGACGCCGCAATGGCGATCCGGTTCCGTGGCCGCAGCGGCGGTGTCGGTCCTTATCACGTGTACTGCTCACCGACGTTTCAGGCTCGGTTCGGATGGGCGACGGCTCCGTTGCCTCAGGAAGCCCGTGCCGCCTCGCGTGATGCGGCATCCTCATTCGGTGTCGCAAGCTTCTTCGCCGTCGATCTGTCCGCGACGTTCGTCGAGATGAACGTCGAGACCGTCGTAACTCCGTACGCGCTGATCGCGCTGTTCACGCCCTCGGCCAAGGGCACGTCGCTGCGACGCTTCCAGCAGGTCGGCTAGTTCCTTCTGCCTGAGCGGCGGCGCTGTCAACTGGCGGCAGCGATCGCCGCTCGCACACGGCGCGGTAGTTGGCTCACGGGTACCGCGGGCTGGGCAGCGCCTGGCAGCGCCTTGCCGCTCGGCTGGTACCGAGCCTCGACCGCAAACCGCGGCCCGACTGGCAAGACGCACACCGTCACGTCTGCGCCATGACCCGACCCGCGCCAACAAGCATGGTGACCATGCTCGTCAGTGCGCCGCCACCGACGCGTCGCTGCGGTGAGCTGGCCAAGTGCGGCGTCAAGCGCTGCGGGTGTCGGGTATCGATCAGCAGCGTTGCGCGCCATAGCCCTCTCCACTCGCTGTGCGAGCCCCAAGGAAACGTGAGGTGCGAGGTCACGCAGGGACGGCGGAGGCCCAACGGCGACTGCGGCGAGGCAGGCTGCGGCGGTGGGCTCGTTGTGTCCGTAGCGGCCGGCGAGTAGGGCGTACAGCGTGGCGCCAAGTGAGTAGACGTCGCTTGCAACGGTGGTAGGTCCGCCAGCGGCGACTTCGGGTGCGACCGTGACCGGAGTGCCGTTCGGCGGGCCCTGACAGGCCGAATTCATCAGGACGGCGAGGCCGAAGTCACCGAGCACCACGTCACCCGTCGCCGTCCTGAAGAGGTTGCCGGGTTTAATGTCGCGATGGAGAAGACCGGCGTCGTGAGTGCGCGTTGCGCCCCGGCACGCGGCCCTGATCCAGCGCACAGCTGTGTCAGGCTCGACCCCGAGCGGCGCGAACCCGTGCTCCGCGGTTCCGTGCGTCGCAAGCTCCGTAACGAGGTATGGCACGCCCGCGGCGATGTCCGCGTTGCGGACTGGGAGGATGTAATCGCTCTCAAGGTGCGTGAGGACATGTGCCTCGTGCCACGGCGGAGCGCCGGGCATCGGCGTGAAGAGCTTGAGGGCAAACACGCCGCCCTGGTGACTGTCGAGGACCTCGTAGACCTCGCCATAGCTCCCGCTGCCAAGAAACGACCGGACAACGTAGCGACCGTCGATGATGGCTCCGGCAACGAGTACCACGTTTCGACGTTACGGTCGCGCGATTCGCGCACTCGGGATAGCCGTGAACCTGTCGACGAAGGGCCGCCCGACCGCGCGCTGTGTCCTCGTCGAGGGAACGACTTCAGCGCCAACTTTCGTCGAGGCGTTTGACCTCACAAGTTCCAACGACACACTCCCTGAGCAGCTGCACGACCTAGCGACTGGCCTGCGGTCACGGTTGAGCGGGTTGAAGCCAGATCGCGTCGTGGTGCGCCGCGCCGACGTCCCCCCCAAGCCGTCGAATAAGGAGGGTCCCCGGCTCCGCCTCCTCGCGGAGGGAGCCTTAGTCGCGGCAGCCATGGACGAGGTGCGGTCAGTCACAGTCGTGCCAGGAAAGGACCTCGCCGCAATGGCGGGATACGACAAGGCCGGCCTCGACGACCACGCCGCCGCGTCCCTTCCCACCGCTCCTCTCGAGGCAGCCGCCGCGGCCATCGTCGGCCTTGCGTAGATCAGGGCAGGACGTCGAGCGGCGATGCCGGCGCGAGCAGTTGCTCGAGAGCAGACGACTGCTCCTCCAGGACGGCGGCGAGATGTCGCACGGCGCTATGGGTTTCCCGCGCTGCCGCGTTGACCCGCATCGCAGCTTCATGAAGTGCGGCGTTCTCCGCTCGGTACCGATCCCGTTCTCGTTCTACGGCGGCAACGAGGACGGACGAGGCGTCGGCCCGCTGCTGAAGCGCTTCGACTGCTTCGCGCAGGGCACGGACATCAGCAGCGACGCCAGGTGCCAGCTCGGTGCCCCGCCGTTGCCGCGCGCTGGACAATTCCTCGACACTCTGGCGGGCGACTCTCCAGACGTTTCGTATGCCGACACGCCGCGCCCGAAGTCGACCGGACTCGCACCACTGTCGGACGGTCTGGGCCGACACGCCGAGCAGATCGCCTGCTTCGGCAGTCGAAATCTCGTCCAGCATATCGACAAGTGTTTGCAAGGATGTGGCATCTCAGCAAGCGTCGCGCCGAGATCCCCTCGTTCTGGAACCAAACTTGGCAAACTTCTTGCATGACCGCCACATCCAGACCCGAGCAGGCCGGACCGCTCCTGGAGGCGGTGCTGGCAGCCGAGCGTCAGACCGAGGACCTGTTCGCCAACGGAAGCCTAGAACCAACGGTGACCGCGCTTGTCAACGTCGCTCGGCATCGCGACGTGGAAGCGGTTCTCGGGGCCAGCAACGCCGGCGATCGGCTTGTCGGCGCGATGCTCGTCAACGACGATCGCCTCCGACCGTGGCGGCCGGGCGACCCCCGAGTGCTAGTCGTCGACGCCGTTGTCGTGACCGATCTGGGCGTCCGAACGAGGGCCGCCGAAGCCCAAGCGCTCGGGGCCGTGGAGACCCACGCCGCCGTTGTCCGGATCGTCGGCTCCGCTGAGCCTGGCGGCGACATCGCTCCGCTCAGTTCCCTGACAACGGTCGTGACCTAGCGCGGTTGTGGGCTTGCGACGCTTTGTACGCTCTAACAGCTCACATTCGCCATGGCCCAAGCGTCGCTGAGACGCTCAGCGGATCAGCGCAGAGGCACTTGCACGCAGTGGTGTATTGCTGCTCGGTCGAGCCGTGGCAAACCTCGCCAGCTGGGCCCGGCTTGGCTACGCGGTTGCGTCGTAGAACCGGCTGTAGAGGTCGTCGGCAACATGGATATAGATGTCTTGGGTGACGCGGGTGGAGCTGTGGCCGAGCAGCCGTGAGACGTCTTCGAGTCGTAGTCCGGGCTGGTTGAGCGCCCAGGTCGCGAAGACGTGTCGAAGAGAGTGGAAGGTCCATTCCCAGCGACGGCTCTCCTTGCGGCGCAGCCATCCCGCGTCGGTGGCGGCAGGATCCCAGATGTTTCGGCCGTAGTTCGATCGTCGCGCCCATCCGCCGTACGGTGCCGGGAAGAGCAGGTCGTCGGGACCGATCTCGGCGAGGCGCTTGTCCACGAGCACGGCGAGATCGACACCGTTGGGTGTCACCGCGGGGTACATGGAGACGCGATGACGTCGGCCTTTGGGAGCGCCGGGCTCGAGGGCGGAGCGGGTCTCGATGATCTGTCGGTCGACGATGATGCGACGACGCTCAAGGTCGACGCGGTCGGCAGTGAGGGCGACGTGTTCGCCCCACCGCAAGCCGCTATAGGCGACCAAAAGAATCTCGAGTTCTCGCCACCACACCCGTCGTCGGCGGTGGGCGGTCGCCGCCGCGAGCGCGTGTACCGCGTCGGCTGTGGGGATTTCGGCGTCCGTGATGGCCCGCCCACTGAACTCGAGCGGCGGTTGGGCCGCCGCGTCGGCGGGCTGCCAGCGCAGGCCGCGGAGCAGATCCTGTCTTGCCAGGAGGTGGCCCTCGTCGAGCCCGGCGTTGACTAGGCCGGTGAGGCAGCGGCGCAGGTGCTGGGCGACTGACGCAGTGGGGGCCTGCTCCAAGATGCGCTGCAGGTCAACGCGGGTGAGGCGGCTGCACGCCATCAACGCGATCTGCGGGGCGACATAGCGGGCGCAATACCGGACCTGCTCGTCGCGGTGGCGCTCGGACCACGGGTGACAGCGCGCCGGCCGACGCGCGGGATCCAAGTAGTGGTCGATCAGATCAGCGCCAGTCGCTCGACCCAGATCAGTCGCGGCGCCGCGCGACAGTCGTGCCACCAACTCAGTGGCACGAGCGATGGCGTCGGATCGTGAGCGAGCCGTGGTGTCGCGTCGACGGCCCGACTCCTCCCACCGGACTCGCCAGTAGGCGTGTGCAGCCGCGGGCGGGTAGACGCGAACGGTGCAGTCGAACTCGAGGACCTCATTGGTCGTGTCCATGTGTGTTCAGGCGATGCCACACGTGGTCACAGTCGAGCAGTTGGGGGAAAGCCGGGGGAACCAGCTGCGGCGGTTGGGGGAAGCCCCGCAAACGCCCTGGCCAAGCGCCGCGAACCTTCTGATATCTCGCAGAGAGCATCTGACTACGGATCAGAAGGTTGGGGGTTCGAGTCCCTCCGAGCGCGCAACCAGACTCTCGAAAGTGCTGCTCACAGCGTTGCAACCTCGGCGGTGTCCGCGCTCCCGTCATCGGAATGCTGAACCGTGGGGGAAAGCGTGGACACATATGGGCACGTGGCAGCACGCTGGGACACGACTGTGGGGGGAGAGTTCGGCGTGCGCCGCGCGATCGTGCTGGAATTAGAGGTGTCTACCTTCTGTCGCTCTGACAGATGCTCATGAAGCGGACCAGCCGCGTGGCGGTGTTCGCGTGCCTGTGCGGCGGGCCGCCCGACCGGAGGTGCGTGTGGCGTCCGCTCCAGTGCGATATCACCTGCCCCGGTACGGCACCTCGGGGCGATGCCGCACGTCGATGTGCCGCGCGTTCGGGGACAACCGCGCTGCCGGGTTGGCGTTTGGAGAGCGGAAGCCGGCGTTCACCCTCGTCGGACCAGGGTCAGGGCGCGTGAGGACGCCTGGGCTTTTTCTTCGGCTTGGGTGTGTCGGCCGTGGCGATCTCGGCGAGGCCGCCGCGCAGGATCCACATAGCGGTTGTCAGCTGGCGCTCCTTGGCCGCTTCGGGGGAGAGCTGGAGCGCGTCGAGCGAGGTGACCACGGCCTCTGCGCCGAGCACGAAGCCGAGAGCCTCCACGAGCGAGTCCACTTGGTAGTCCTCGAGCTTGCTTCGCAGGGGTTGCAGGGCAACGGCGTTCCACTTGTTACGCTGACCGGGGCGCACGGGTCGGGGTTCCCCGTCACCGCCCTGCTGTGCGAACCATCGGTCGAGGCTCGCCTTCATGACCTGGCGCGCCATCACCTCGTGGTCGATGAACCCCCAACCAAGCGTGCGGATGACGACCTCCACGCGGGCTTCGACGTCGTCACCGGCCGCCTCGATCGCAGCTTCGAGTTCGTCGGAGTCGACGATCACGGTCGCCGAGAAGAGCGCCGCGTCCTCCCACAGCTCCTCGGCGGTGCGGAAGTAGCGGTACGCGGTTGCGACCGAGACCAGCGCGCGCTCAGCGGCTTCGGGCATGGAAGGTGGCCGGCCGGCGCGGATCAGCGTGACCGCGGCATCCACGAGGGCGGCACGGGTCCGCGCTCGCTGATTAGCCCTGCCCGTGCTGAGAGAATCGTCTTGACGTGAGAGAGGCATCTCATTACGATCCTAGCAGCGCACAACGCGACAAGCGAAGAGGGACGATGAACGTGACAGAGATGGACGAGTTGATCGAGGCACACATCAAGGCCGAGTCGGCCGGCGACACCGCCGGCGCAGTGGCCGTCTACACCGACGATGTCGAGCATGACGTGGTGGGCTCGCCCACTGGTCCGCTCCAGGGCAGGGACGCCGCCCAGGGCTTCTACGAGTTCCTGACGCAGAACGTCGTCACCGAGAAGATGGTGCCGACGCACAGCTACTACGGCGACGACTTCTGCGTGATCGAGCACGACGCGACGGGCACCGTCCCTGGGGAGTTCCTCGACGTGCCCGGGCACGGCAAGCGCATCACGTTTCGGATCCTGCATGTGTGGGAGTTCCGCGACGGTCGCATCAGCCGCGAGAACGTCTGGCTCGATGGCGGAAGCATCGTCGCGCAGCTCACGAACGGGGAGGCGAACGGGTCATGAGGACGGATCTGGACCAGCTGATCATCGACTGCCGGGTTTGCTGATCCCGACCGGTCGAACGCGTCGATGTTCGCTCCGTTGGGGGAGATCACCGAAGCCTGCGACGGAACTCTGCGCCTCACGGGGCGCTGGCCGTTCACCAGCAACTGCGAGCAAGCAACCTGGATCGGGCTTCGTGCCCGGTTCCCGGACGAACCGGCTCCACGCCTCGTGTTCGCCCCGAGGTCTGAGGTGACGATCCACCCGACGTGGGATGTCGTCGGCCTGCGGGCCACGGCGAGCAATGACACCGCGGTCAACGAACTCGCGGTCCACTGCCGCCGCACCTGCTCGTTCGCTGAACGACCGTGGCCCGAGGGGCCGCTGTGGCGGCTGCCGTTGTTCGTCGCCCTCGCCCCGTCGCTGGCGGCGGTGTCACTGGGCATCGCCCGCGGCGCGCTCGACGAAGTGAACCGCCAAGCCATGAGCCGCCGGGCGCAGATGCGAGGCTCGCTATTTGACGACCATGTCGGCATGGGCGACCTCGGTGCCAACGATGCGCTGCTACGCGGCGCACGCGCCGGGCTCCTCGACGCCCTCGACCACTGCTGGGACCGGGCCCTAGCTGGCGAGCCGATCGACCGAGCGCTGCAGGCCCGCGCCTTCCTCGCCGCGCAGCACTGCACCGACGTCGCCGTCGACGTCTGCGCCACCGCCCATCGGCTCGGCGGCGGCGCGGCCGCCTACCGCGCCAGTCCATTGCTGCGGTCACTCCGAGACGTCGAAACGGCGCGACAACACGCGATGTTCAACTGCGGCCTGCGCCCCCACCTCGCTCGCACACTCGCCGGCACGAACGAAGCTCACCCGCCCTTCGTCATCTGATCCTGAGTCAACAACACGCCCGTCCACGCCCGCCCCACACATGAGCCCGCCCTCCGCCGGAGCGATCGCATCGACGCGGATCCTGACTCGCGACCGAATCGGCCTTACGCGCCAGCTCTCGTGTACCGAACCGCGCTCAGAATGCGCGTCGCTTCCGGCCTCAGCGTCGGCGTGGGTAGGAACTCCCAACATCGAAGCAGTCCCCGAGATTCGCGCTCACGATCGCGGTTGTCCCCCCGGCGCGCGCCTCGAGCCGTGTCAACCGAACCTGCGGCAGTCCCGTTAGCAGCTGCTCCCCAGTGGGTGGCCGCTGTGGCAGCCGCGTCACGAGTGGATGGTGCGGCAGATGAAGGACTCGATGGCGTCGGTGAGCTCGTCGATCACGTCGGACACGCAGATCAAGTGGACATCGGAGTCGAGCCCGACGAACTCTGCCCCGCGCACGCGGTCGGCGATGTAATGCGCGAAGGAGACGGGCGCGATGAAGTCACGCTCGGCGTGCACCACGAGCATGGGCATCCTGATGTCGGGCAGGACGTGACGCACATCGGCTTCGATCGCCGCCCAGAAGAACCGCATCGCCGACGCAGGGCTCGCCGACAGCTGCTGGTAGCGCGCCCAGTAGTCGCGCACGAACGGATCCCGGGCCCGGCTCGGCGCGTACTGCGGAGATGGCGACGCCGGTGCCCCAACCCTCCTCCAGGTTGTCCGCGAACGCCTCCACGAGGGCGCGGTCGAACCCGATCGGGTAGTCGGGCGCCGCGAGCGTTCGTGCGAAGCCGCCGTGCACGGCCAGGGCGCGGACACGTTCTGGATGCCGCGCCGCGAGCAGCAATGCCGTCGGCGCGCCGGCCGAGACGCCGAGGATCACCGCCCGATCTGACCCGACTGCGTCGAGCACGGCGAGTGCGTCGTCGACCCACCGCTCGGCCTCGACGTGGTCCGGTCGGTCGGACAGACCCATGCCCCGCTTGTCGAACCAGATCAGCCGGCCCATCGCCGTCAGCCGGCGAACGAGGCGGTCGGTGGGAGCGTTCCACCAGATGTCGAGGTGGCTGACGAACCCCGGTACCGCGAGGATGTCGATCGGTCCTTCACCTGCGACCTGGTAGGCGACGCTGACGCCGTCGTCGCAGCGTGCGTACCGCACCGGCGAGCGGTGCATTCCGTTCGAGCGGCCGTCGACCGGCGTCAGCGGCGTGCCGAGGAGGGGGTCGTGGTTCAGCACCGCCGTTTCGAGCCGGCGTAGCTCGCCGCCGGGTTCGAGCCCGAGCTCGTCGAGCAGGAGTTCGCGCACCCGCTGGTAGGCGTCGAGGGCGTCGGCCTGTCGGCCGCTGCGGTACAGCGCGACCATCAGGCTGCCCCACAGCTTCTCGCGGTAGGGGTGCTCACGGACGAGCGCCTCGAGCTCGGCCGCGAGCTCGCCGTGACAGCCGGCGGCGAGGTCAGCGGCGATGCGCGCCTCGAGGACCGACAGGTACTCCTCCTTGAGCCGCACCGCCTGGTTGGCGAGACCGCTGTGTGAGGCAACGCCGGGGAACGGGTCGCCGCGCCACAGCGAGACGGCGTCGGTGAACAGCCCGCGAGCGCGCTCGGCGTCGCCGCGGCGTATGGCGTCATCCCCGGCGCGCACAAGGGCTCGGAACCGGCCGACGTCGACGTCGTCGGGCGCGACGCAGAGCGCATACCCGGAGGGCTCGGTGACGATGAGGTCGCCGCCGAACGCCTGGCGCAGGTTCCACACGTAGGTCTGCAACGTCTTGCGCGCCGCGGACGGCGGCTCATCACCCCAGAGGGCGGCGATGAGCGCATCGGTCGGCACGATGGAGCCGGGGTTGAGCGCGAGCATCGACAGGAGCGACCGGTCCTTCGCTGCGCTGAGCACCACGGTTCCGAGCTCGCCATCGACTTGCAGGGGGCCGAGCAGGCTGATCCGCACGACCGAACGATACGGCATCGGCCACATGCCGGTCGGCGGCGCTGGACCAGGACTGGACCGCCCCGTGGTCCCGTGGAACCACCGACGCCAGATCGGCGCCCGGCAGCCACGACAGAGGAGCACGCCGTGTCTCGCTTCATCGTCGAACGGAACTTCCCGGACGGCCTCGAGATCCCGACCACCGAGCAGGGCGCGAAGACGTGCCTCGCCGTGGTCGAGAACAACGCCGAGGAGAGCGTCACCTGGGTGACGTCGTACGTCTCGATCGACAAGACCAAGACCTACTGCGTCTACGACGCACCGAACCCGGATGCGATCCGGCGAGCCGGCGCCGCCAACGGCCTGCCGATCGACGCGATCGCCGAGGTCCGGGTGCTCGACCCGTACTTCTACACCGGGGCGAGCACGTGAGCTCGACACCACCGAAGCACCTGAGCCCCCGACGCGTCCGCGACCGAGCCATCACGGCGGTCATCGCGGCCCGGAAGAAGGAACCCATGAGCACCCTATGGAGGAGACACACGATGAGACATCTCGCAGTACGCACGATCGGGGCGGCGGCTTTGCTGGCTGTTGTCCTGGCCACCCAGGCACCGGCGTCGGCGTCGGCGGCGGCGAAGCGTGAGCCCGTCCTGACCTTCGCCGATCTCACGCAGGTCGGTACCTCGCATGTCGCCCGCAGCAGCGAAGGCGTGAGCTTCAGCCTGGCCACCACGCAGCTCGTGCCGGGCAACGCCTACACGTTGTGGCTGGTCATCTTCAACAACCCCGATGGCTGCCAGGCGCCGACGCCGATCTCGAGCTGCAGCCCCGATGACGTGGGGAACCCCGCCGCCATGCCCGACATCGTGTACGGCACCGGACATGTGGCCGGCGGCTCCGGGCAGGCGACCTTCAGCGGCTACCGCCCCGCCGGCGACGACAGCGGGTCGATCAGCGAGCCGATCGGGCTCCCGGCCTTCGGTCTGGTCAACCCGGAGGGTGCCGAGATCCATCTCGTCGTCCACGAGCACGGACCGAAGCTCGCCCAGTACCTGCCCGACATGATCCAGTCGGTGGCGGGTGGCTGCACCGAGGCCGGCATCCCGGCGCCCGGCGTGGCGTCGCCGTTCAACGCATACACGGGGCCCGAGTACGGCGAACGCGGTCCGAACACGTGCCGCAGCATCCACTTCGCCGTCCACCAGGCCTGAGGACGACGATGATGCGCGCGTCAGGCTTGTCGCGGCGGCACTTCCTTGTGGCGGCGAGCGCCTCGGTTGGGGGTCTGATGATCCCCAACCGGGCCGCGGGAGCGCTCGGCGCAGCCTCGGTTGGGGGTCTGTTGACCCCCAACCGAGCTCCGGGAGCGCTTGGCGCCGGCAGGTTCTCCGGCGCCGGCGCCGTTGAGGCGACGGTCGCCAGGGCTTGGTTCGATCTGGCGCTCGACCTCGTGCGCACGACCGCTGGTTACAGCCCGCCGGTGGCGTCACGGGCGGTCGCCTACGCGGGGCTGACGCTGTATGAAGCCGTCGTGCCCGGGATGGGAGGGTTCCGGTCCCTCGCCGGGCTGCTGCCCGACCTCGCCGAGACGCCGGTCGCGGGTCGCAGCGCCGCCTACGACTGGGAACTGGTGGCCAACGCCGGGCTCGCCGCCATCCTGCGCGAACTCTTCGCCACGGGCACGGCCGCCTCTCGAGCGTCCGTCGATGCGCTCGAAACGACGTTCGCGGCTCGCCTCGGTGCTGGGTTGCCGCCGGGGATGGTCGACCGCTCCATCACCCGCGGTCGGACCGTCGCTGCTGCCCTCTGGGACTGGGCCAAGCGGGACGGCGGCCACGACGGCCACCTGCGGAACTTCCCGCCCTACGACCCGCCCACCGGCCCCGGCTTCTGGGTGCCGACACCGCCAGGCCTCCTCCCCGCCCTTCAGCCGTTCTGGGGCGCGAACCGGTGCTTCGTGCTCCGAGACGGCGCCGCCTGCGCGACCGGCGACCACCCCTCGTACTCCGAGGATCCGGCCTCGGCCTTCTACCAAGAGGCGCTCGAGGTCTTCGAGGCCGGAACCGATCTGACGCCCGAGCGGCTCGCGATCGCGCGCTTCTGGTCCGACGACCCCGGTCGAACAGCAACCCCGCCGGGCCACTCGATCGCCATTGCCACCGCCGTCCTGGAGCGGGAAGGCGCCAGCTTGGCGACGGCGGCGGAGGCATACGCCACGGTCGGCATGGCCATCTCCGATGCATTCGTCGCCTGCTGGCACGGCAAGTACACGGCCAACCTGCTCCGGCCCGTCACCTACCTCCAGCGCCTCATCGACCCCGACTGGACCCCGACCCTCGTGACCCCCCCGTTTCCCGAGTATCCGTCGGGGCACTCCGTCCAGTCCGCGGCCGCATTCCAGGTGCTCACGGCCATGTTCGGCGATGGCTACAGGTTCACCGACCACACCCACGACAGCCTCGGCCTGGCGCCACGCACCTTCACATCATTTCTTCATGCCGCCGACGAAGCCGCCATCTCACGCCTCTACGGCGGCATCCACTTTCGGTCCGCCATCGACAACGGCATCACCCAAGGACGCTGCATCGGCGACCAGATCAACGCCCTGCCACTGCGCACCGAACCGACATCGGCCTGATCCGGGTGGCCCACCGACGCAACGAGCCGCAGCGTCCACGGCAACGCCCAACGACGAAGGACTCCCGAGATTCGCGCTCACGGTCGAGCATCCGCCTGACCATGCACGAAGGCGAAGGCGCCTTCGTCATCGCGGCAGCCTGGAGGTCGAAATCGCGTCCGCGCCCCTACTGGCACTCTTCCCGCGCCCCGGCGGCCGCCATGGTGTCCCAACGGGACGCCGTGACTAGCTTGGGTTGAGGCGGCAGCCCGCGCCATGGGCTGAACCAGTCCGGTTGAGTTGGACAAGGAACCCGCCACCGCGCGTGGGCACACTGGAGCGGTGTTCGGCAGGGAGTCGGTCGATGCCTTGCACCGTTCGACGATGCACGGCGAGCCTCCGGCCCACCCTGGGCAACTGCTCGCGTTCCGGCCGTTGGACCCGACGAATCCGCCGGCCCGGTTCAAGAGGTATCCGGGTGTCGAGCCCGTGCCGCTTCCACGAGAGCTGCGATCATCGTCACTGCCCGCGATCGAGGTGCTGTCGGGCCGCCGGGGCGAGCCTGCGGCCCTCGACGCTGGCCTCCTCGGCACGCTGTTGTTCCTTGCCAATGGTGTGACCCGGACCGCTCGCGGGGCCGACGGCGGGCACATCTGGTTCCGCGCCGCGATGTCGGCGGGAAACCTGCACCCCGTCGAGGTGTATGTCGTGGGCGACGACGTGTCCCACTACCAGCCACTGGCGCATGCGCTGGTGCCACTGCGCCACGGCGTGCGCGTCGGTGACGGCACCACCCTGGTGCTCACCGGTGTTCCGTTCCGCACCTCCTGGAAGTACGGCGAGCGCGGATGGCGGCACCTGTGGTGGGACGCCGGTGCTCTGGTGGCCAACCTGCTGGCGGCCGCTGATGCACACGGTGTCCCAGCACGGGTCGTCACCGGGTTCGACGACGCCGCGGTGGCCGACGTGGTCGGCGTTGACGGCATCGACGAGGTTCCGCTCGCGCTGGTACATCTGGGCGCGGGCGAGGTGCGCATTCCACGGCGCGGAACGCTGCCGAGTGTCGCGGCTGAGGCCGAGCCGGTCGCCCGCCGCGTGCTGCGGTTCCCGCTCGCGGTCGCCGCCCAGCACGACACCGCGCTCATTGCCGACGCCGTCGGGCGATGGCAGCAGGCGGCTTCGGCCCTATCCCGGTACGCGCCGGCGACGATCGACCCTCCGTCTCCGTCTCATCCCGAGGATCGGATCGAGGAGGTCATCCTTCGCCGTGGCTCCACCCGGCTGTTCCGCCGCCAGCAGACACCCGCCGACCTGTTGAGGTGGGCCATGGCGTCAGCGGCGCGAGCCGCGCCGCTCGACGTAGCGCCCGCCGGCACGTTGCTCGAGCACTTCGCCAACGTGCACGACGTGGCTGGTACCGACCCCGGCGGCTACCGCTATACGCCGCTCGGCGGGTTCGAGCCACGTACGCTGAGCGACGATCCCCGCGCCGCGGCGGCGCACCTCTGCCTCGACCAGCCACTCGGCGGGGATGCCGCCTACACCGTCTTCCACTCCGCTGACCTCGCGCCTCTGCTCGACGCGCTGGGAGGCCGCGGCTATCGGGCTGCGCACCTGGAAGCAGGGATCACCGCGGGGCGCCTGGCGCTGGCCGCGGTCGCACTCGATCACGGCGCCACCGGTCTGACGTTCTATGACCGGCTCGTGTCCCGGTACTTCCACACTGAGGCGTCACCGCTGCTCGCCACCGCTGTCGGTGTCCCATCAACCAGACCAGCACCGAGCGGTTCACCCGGGCACCCCGCCGAGCTGCGCGGCTACGGGCACATCATGAGCCGTCTCGCCGGCGGCCTTCGCCGCGCGAGGACATGACAAGATCTCCCTCGGCTGCCCAGCTGACTCGAGCGTTTGCGGCTCGTCGCCACTCTGGCGGTCATCGAGCACTTCCGAGAGATGCCGCTTCCGGATGGTCGTGAGATCGCGCGACCCATCCGGTAACGCCCCGCTCGAGCGATACCAGATGATCTGCCGGCGCGCGGGGTGTCGCGTGATTCGGCATTAGCGCGCACCTCGGTCGCGGGCTTCGCGCTGACCTGACGGCAGTGGTTATGCCGCGGACGGGACCGCGATTATGCGTGCTCTCGGTCCGAGCTCGCGACGACAGATCGCCGAATCGGGTCCGCACGCAAACACGACGGGCCGTCGCTGGCACCGCTCGTGCTCGCTGGGGTTGCTTCGCCCGGAACGGCACCGCCGGCGCTCTTTACCGCATTCGCTCCGCGACCTTGCGCGCGATGATCTCGGCGTCCTCCCCCATGCCGAACAGGGTGGAGGACTTCCGCTTCCTCAAGAAGTGCGTCCCGATGAAGTAGAGGCCCGGCACCACGGTGCTGGCGCCGTCCCGCTGGATCGGAAATCCGAGATCGTCGAACGCCTCGGGGAACTGCACCCAGTCGCGGTACGCGGGACGGTACCCCGATGTGAACACCACGGCTCCGAGATCGCGCGCGCTGATCTCGTCCGGAGGATCCACCTTGAATGGCTGCGGCTCGGGGAGCTCCGGAGGACGCGTGCCGCGGTTCAGCGCGGCCTGTGTCAACAGGTTGCAGATGTCTGCGTAGCGAGCGTCACCCCATGCCACCGATTCGTTGAGGTCGGCCGCGAAGCGGATCGCGCTGTCCGCTACATCCGGTCAGACGCCCGGTCAAGGTCACGCCGTCGGCGAGAAGCGTCCGATAGTTGAGGTCCCTACCGCGGTCGCGGCCGGTTGTCTGGAAGTTCGCGGCAAGGCGGGCCAACGGGCCCGGAAGATCGTCGACCGACTGCTCGAGAAACGGGGTCTCGATGAGCCACGAGACAATGTCGCGTCCTTCAACACGGCGTGGTGCCCACCCGGCCTTGCCACACGCGAGGGTCACCTGGCGGCCGCTCCGATGCAGTTCGTCGGCGATCTGACAGCCGGTCTGGCCACTCCCGACAACGAGGACACCACCGGCGGGGAGAACATCCGGGCTCGTATAGCTCTCGGCGCCGGTGACGAGAACACCGGCAGGGAGGTCCGCCACGCGCGGGCGGAGCGGCCGTTGGAACGCGCCGGTCGCGAGCACGACTGCATCGGTACGCATCTGGCCCTCCGAGGTGTCGAGCACAAACCCGCCACCAGGGTCCGAGCGCAGAGCGCTGACCCCGGTCCGATCCAGGATCGGGGCGCCGAACCCTCGGGCGTAGCGCTCGAGATGAGCCACGACTTCGTCTCGGGACATGAAGCCGTCGGGGTCCTCACCTGCGTACTCGCCGCCGGGCAGCTGCACGTACCAATTTGGTGTCACGAGGCAGAAGCTGTCCCAGCGGTCACGCCAACTCTGCCCGACACGTCCCCGCTCGAGCGCGATGTGGTCGATTCCCGCACACTGGAGTTCATAGCTCGCGGCCAGTCCGGCCGGGCCCGCCCCGACAACAATGGTCGGGGCCTTCTCGATCGACATGTGCGCAGTATCGACAGTCAGCGATGCCCTAACGACTTATGTTCCACTTGACCTCTTCGGTCAACTGCGCGGGATCGAGAAGGACGATCCGGTCCCGTTCCGTCCGCACGACCCCCGCATCGCGAAGTTGTCGCAGCGTCCGAACCACGACCTCGCGCACGGTACCGACTGCCGCCGCCAGATCTTGCTGAGTGATGCGAACGGCGAGTTCTCCGTTCGGGTCGCTGTCTTGCTGATGGGTCGAGGCCAGGTCGAGAAGCTGACGCGCAACGCGTTGACGAACCGTCGCGAAAGCGGTCCCGGGGATCTCGTTAACGAAGCTGCGGGCCCGCTCGCTCAGCTCGATCAAGAGAGCGCGCGCAACCCGCAGATCTCGCTGGGCGAGAGCGCGGACTGTCGGTGGGGACAGCGTCAGCAACTCCGTATCCACGAGCGCCTGCTTCGTCGCGGGTTCGGCGAACTCGTCCGAGAAGAGCGACATGGCGCCCAAGAGCTCGCCGGACCGGCAGTACCGGATGGTCATCGTCCGGCCGTCGGGAGCGGTCACGAAGACCCGAATGACACCGGTGATCACCAGCTCGAGATATTGGTCCGCTTCGAGCTCCCGGTGCGCGACCGAGCCAGCGGCAACCTTGTTTCGAACGGCGCTCTCAAGCAACTCGTCGAGCACCTCGGGGGGCAGGTCGCGGAGATGCGAGGCACTCACCGCGTCACGAACATCCGGGTACACCGAGGCAGCCTAGGGTCTCACGGCTTGTTGGGCGAAGACGTCGTGCGATGCATCCAATGCTTCCGGCACGAATCGCTCCTGGGATACGCCGGCTGCGTGGTGCGCCCTTGTCGCTTCCCAAGTGCGCGCTCTCGAGCGCGACCATCCCTGCGCGTCACCGAACGACGGTTACGGACGCCCATCGCCGTCACGACGCGCCCGCCCATAACGACGCGCCGCAGGCAGCCATCGGCACCATCCTGGTGAGCGCAAACGTGATCGCGATGAAGCAGCGGGTCGCCGCTGCTGCGTGACAGGCTCGGTGGTACGTCGGCCAGCGCCGAGGTGTGGGAGTCCGGCGATGACGATCGTGACCGGGAACAAGAGGGCCTCCTCTCGTCGTGTGGGGTCGAGTGCGACAACACTCGAGCTCGACAAAGCAACACCCTCACGACGAAAGAAGGTCCCTGTGGAACGAGAGTATGTCGGTATCTACGTCCGACGGAGCATCTTCCACACCACTTCGCGGATGCGCAGTGTGCAAGTTCGGATAGGTGCGGATGGGCGCGCGCCGCTGAGTGGGGGGTTGACAGCAACCCAAACGCTGTTGGACTATCCGTACAGTGATTGAGTCAGCTCGTGTGCGCCGCCGACAGGCGACGATCGACGAAATCCTCGCTGCGGCCCGCGAGCTGGCACGAGTGCACGGCTTGGCGTCGATCTCGATGCGCGACATCGGCGCTCGTGTCGGCCTGCACGCCAGCTCGCTGTACCAGTACTTCCCGTCCAAGGACGCCATATACGACGCGCTGTTCGCGCTCGGCCACCGGGAGCTGCACGCCCACATGGAGCAGGTCGACCGCACCGGCAAGCCCGTCGACGTGTTCAAGCGGGGCTCGCGGCTGTTCACCGAGTTCTGCTTGCGGGACGAGGTGCGATATCAGTTGCTGTTCCAGCGCACGATCCCCGGTTTCGTGCCCAGCGATGCGTCGATGGCGCTGGCGTGGCAGTCCTACCAAGACATGGTCGGCGCCCTCGCCGCCGCCGGTGTCACCGAGCAGGCCGACGTCGACCTGTGGACGGCGATCCAGATGGGATTGACCGAACAGCAGCTCGCCAACGATCCAGGCGGCGGCCGGTTCGTCGACCACCTTGGACCCGCCATCGACATGTTCCTCGCCCGCGTCAAGAGAAAGAAGCACCGCCCATGACCACGACCATCGCCGACGACGTCGAGCTGGGCGACGACGTCCTCGCCCTTGTCGCCGACCACGCCGTAGCCAACGACGAGCACGGGCACCTCAACCCGGCCGTCGTAACCGCCCTCGCTGGCGCTGGCATCAACCGGCTCATGCTTCCTGTTGAGCTCGGCGGCTCAGCGGCGTCGCCTCGACGCGGCGTCGAGGTCGTCGAATGCGTCGCTGCCATGGACGGGAGCGCGGCGTGGACGGCCGCGATCGGGTTCGGCACAAACGTCTTCGCCGGCTACCTCCACCCCGACGGCGCGGCGGAGGTGTTCGCCGATCCCGACCAGTCGAACGCTGCCATGTTCGCCCCCCTCGGCAAGGTGTCGGCGACGGCGGACGGGACCGAGCGACTGTCAGGCAGGTGGCCGTTCGCCAGCAACTGCGAGCAGGCCGCGTGGATAGGCCTCGCCGCCCTGTTCGAAGGCGAGGTCGGGCCCCGGCTCGTGTTCGCGCCCCGGGCCGACGTCGTGATCCACGAGACCTGGGACGTGGCCGGGCTGCGAGCAACGGCAAGCAATGATGCCGAGCTCATCGATCTTCCGGTCGACCGCCGGCGCACGTGCTCGTTCACCGACCGGCCCTGGCCCGACGGGCCGCTGTGGCGATTGCCCCTGTTCGTCGCCCTCGCCCCGCCCCTTGCCGCCGTGTCGCTCGGCGTCGCCCGAGGCGCACTCGACGAGATCAACCGCCAAGCGCTCACTCGCCGCGCCCAAATGCGCGGTTCGCTGCTCGACGATCACGTCGGCATGGGCGACCTCGCCGCAGCCGACATGCAGCTGCGCGGCGCGCGGGCCGGCCTCCTCGACGCCATCGACAAGTGCTGGGCACGAGCCGAAGACGGCCGCCCGATCGACCGCGCCCTCCAAGCGCGTGCCTTCCTCGCGGCACAACACTGCACCGACGTCGCCGTCGACGTCTGCGCCGCCGCCCACCGACTCGGGGGTGGCGCCGCCGCCTACCGAACCAGCCCGCTTTTGCGGGCGCTTCGAGACGTCGAGACAGCGCGCCAGCACGCCATGTTCAACCGCGGGCTGCGACCTCATCTCGCCCGCACCATCGCCGGCACCGACGAGCCGCACCCGCCCTTCGTGATCTGACAACGGACACGGGACGAACCACCTGCTCGCAGCAACAGGTCGCGCCGTCGCACCGTTTCGGCGATCTGTCGCTGTCGCCATGACGACATGCGTCCCGCACAGCAGCGGACGACGACACGATGGCCGCGGAACATGCCGCCCCGCACTGGACTGGCGCCCTCTTGCCACGCCGAGGTGCGTACATGACGACGATGCGCGGGACTGCCCCCGAACGCCCGCTCTGTCCGCCGTTCAGAGGTGAACTTGACATTCACGCGCTCGCGGCCACTCGGTCAGTGACGCCGGGCTCGCAGGACGACATCGGCGATGTGCGGACTGTCGGGCGGCGGGTCGATGCGCGGCTCAACGGCGTGCAGCTCGACCTTGAAGTCGTCACGGAGCAGCGACTCGACGTCGTCGGCACCGACGTAGTCAGCGGGGTCGATACCCCGCGATTTCATGTGCTCCCGGTGGGCGTCATCGAGGTCGTGGTAGACGGCGAGCACCAACCCCTCGGGCCGCACCGTGTCGAGCAACGCCCGCACGGCGGCGTTGCCCACGGTCTTCGGCAGCGCCGGGTACTGCATCGACAGGAGGTCAAACGACCGAGCGGGGAAGGGAGCCAGCAGGGCGTCCCCGCACACCCACTCGACCGCCACGCCGACGCGCTCGGCGGCCTCCCGCGCCCTGCCTACGGCGATATCGGAGATGTCGATCGCAGTGACCGTCCAGCCGCGCTGCGCGAGCCAGATCGCGTCGGCGCCCTCACCGCAACCAACATCTAGCGCCCTGCCCGGAGTCAGGCCGGCGGCCTCGGCGACGAGCCGCCCGTTCGGCCGTCCGCTCCACATCAACCCGTCGTGCTCGGTGTATCTCGTGTCCCATTCGGCGGCCTGTGCCGGAGTCGCGAATCGGTGCTCGTCGTGTCCGTGCTCGTGCATGATCCGCACGGTAGGCCGGCACCGTCGGGTAGAGATCTGGTCCAGCGCTCAGTCGCCGCACCCGACGCACGGAGCAAGTCGCGTGGCGGCTTGTGAGCCGAGGTCGCGGCGGAAGCCCGTCTACCTACATCGGGAGATCGACGGTGTCGACGCGGCGCGAGTGCGCTTGGGCTTGGCGATCGAGTGCAGGACGTCGGGAATGCCGAGCTGGCCTCGAACTCCTCGACTCGGCCAGCGTTGCGGTCGAGGTCGGCTTCTCGCTCGCCGGTCTGCCATTCAGGGGTCCAGAACCAGGCTCGGGGACCCTGCGGGCCAGACCGATTCCTTTCGCTGGCGCAGGCGGTCTGCATTACTGAGGCGTTCTCCGCGCTGGGATCTGGGGTCTGTCCGGACCGAGCGAGGATGAGGCCGAAGGTCAGCCTATGAGCCAGTGATGATCGAGGTGTCAGGCAATAGCGACGACATGGTGATGACGGAGCGGTCAGAGGAATTTCGTGCAGCAGACCGAGCCGTTTCGGCGCGAGCTGCTGGCGCACTGCTACCGCATGGTCGGTTCGGTGGATGAGGCCGCGGACTTGGTGCAGGAGACGTACTTGCGGGCATGGCGTTCGTACGGAACGTTCGAGCGCCGCTCCTCGCTGCGTACCTGGCTCTACCGCATCGCCACCAATGCGTGCCTGTCCGCGCTCGAACCGGTGGTAGGCGGGTGCTGCCCTCTGGCCTGGGCGGCCCGGCCGACGATCTCCGCCTACGAGCAGAAGACTGACCGGGTATTCCTGGTGACCATCCTCGACGGCGTTCCCGCCCCGGCTCAGGCCTGAGCGATGTCGGCGTCGGCGCCGATACCCGCGCCGAGCCTCGGCGTCGCCACCACCACACCGTTCTCAACTGACCATGACGACGCACATGGGTCAGTGACGTGACTTGAGCTCCGTCGAGTCGGGCTCGGGCCGCGAAGAAGGCGATATGGACGCCTCACTCGTACTCGCAGCCGGACCGGGCGCGGGTGCGATCGATGACGATCTCGCGCTGGCGGAGCGAGATGGTGAGCTCGCGGACCGCTCCGGCGATCTCAGGGGAGTAGGGCGGCTCGAGAGGAGCGACTCTGGACAACGGTTCGAGCTGTGCCTTGGTGGTGGTCATCGATGTTCTTGCTGCAGGGTGGACAGGGAGTTGGTGAGGCGCAGCGCGGCGAGCGCGGCCAGTGCGTGGAGGAAGAGGAGGACGAGCGCGGTTTGCGGGTTGCTGTGGGCGGGGCCGTCGGGCGGTTCGGTGAACAGCACGGTCGCGGGCCCGATCAGCGAGAGCGCGGCGCCGCCGAGGAGGGCCGGGCGCACGAGGTGCGGCCGGCCGAGGCGACGCAGCGTTGCGGCCAGGACGGAGCCGACCGCGAGGGCGATGAGGGTCGTCACTGCGACGGTGCCCGGATCGACGCCGGGGAACTGGCGGTCGAGGTCGAGCAAGGAGCGGGCGGCGCCGGCCAGCGCACCGGTCGCGATTGCCGCTGCCGGTATGCCGATGAGCGTGGTCGCGGCATGAGCGCTCGCCGCTGGGGTGGTGGTCATGGGGATGGTGGTCATGGATGCCTCCTTCAGAACCGAGTTGGGTGTGGGATGGGGCGGTGTGGAGGTGCTGCGGGGAGCCGCCCGACAACGAGCACCGCGGTGGCGGCCGTGGTCATGGCGACACACCTAGTTCTCGTGCCCGCTGTCCCCAGTCGGGCTGTGTGCCGTCGACGTCGACGAACCCGTAGGCCTTGGCGAGCTCCCAGGTGGCAGTAGCGGTGCCAGTGCGCCGGTGTTTGTCCGGGTCGGCAGCGAGGCAGGCGACGGCGCGGCCGATGTAGCGGGGCGTCTCTGAGAACGCGAAGTTCGGGTCCTTCTCGGCCCCGGCCCGCCAGTTCGCCTCGTCGACGCCGAAGCCTTCGAGCATGGCCTCGGATCGCAGGAACCCGGGCGTCAACGCCACGACGGTGACGCCGTGGGGCCGGAGGTCCTCGGCCTGGGCGACTGCGAGGCGGATGACCGCGGTCTTGGCCAGGTCGTAGAACAGCGAGCCGCGGTAACGGTCGGAGACGCCGTCGGTGATCTCGACGATGAGCGATCCGGGGGTGTTGGCGAGCAGTGGGGCGGCGTGCCAGCTGGTGATGAGGTGGGTCTCGACCGTGTTGCGCAACAACGCGATGCCGTTGGCGAGGTCGTGCTGCCAGAAGGGGGTGTCCCACTCGGTGAGGGGGTCGCCGCCCCAGACGTCGTTGACGAGGATATCGAGGCGGCCGCCGTCGTCGGCGAGGCGGCCGATCAGGGTTCGCACCTGATCGGGGTCGGCGTGGTCGACGCGGACCGGGATCCCTGTACCGCCGGCTTCGTCGACGAGGCGGGCGGTCTCGTCGATCGTCTCGTGCCGCCCCATGGGGGAGCGTTCACCGGTGGTGGTGCGACCGGTCACGTACACGGTGGCGCCCGCCGCGCCGAGCTCAACCGCGATGCCGCGGCCCGCCCCTCGGGTGCCGCCGGCCACGACTGCAACGCGGTCGCTGAGGTTCTTCGGGGTGTTGGTCATGCCCCGAACTTACTTTCTTTTCATTCATAAAGTCAAGGTGCTATCGTGCAAGTCCATGCGCACCGGCAGGCCGAGGACGGTCAGCGACGACGCGATCTTCGAGGCGGTCGCCGCGGTCGTGACCGAGGTCGGCCCGTCGGGGTTGACGCTCGGGGCGGTGGCCGACCGGGTCGGGCTCTCGGCCCCCGCCTTGACCCAGCGGTTCGGGTCGAAACGGAGCCTGCTCCTCGCCTCCGCGGAAGCGGCCACCACCGCGGTCGACGACGTGTTCAACAAGGTCCGGGGCAGCTCGCCGACCGCGCTCTCGGCGCTGCGAGCCGCTCTGCTCGAGCTCACTGCCGGCATCGGCTCACGAGACGCGATCGCCAACAATCTCGCGTTCCTGTACCTCGACCTCACCGACCCCGACCTCGGCGCACACGCAGCGACACAGGGCCGACTCTTCCGACGAGCCATCACAAAGCTCCTGGACGAAGCGATCAGCAACGGCGAGATCAACCCCACCAATACCGCCGAGCTCGCCGACACCTTGTACGTCGTCTACAACGGCGCCCTCGTCACCTGGGCCATCGACGGAACCGGAAGCCTCACCCGGTGGCTATCGAAGCGCATCGACCGTGTCCTCGCTCACCACCAACGGGCGTGACGTTCGACGCCCGAGGCGAGGCGTCGCGCGCTGACAATGTGGAAACGGGGCAAAGGCTGTGGTCTCGTTCGCCGTGGACGGCGTCACACCGCGGAAGGCGTGGTGTCGACGTCGGGCGACGGCTCGGCGCACACGGCGCAGGCGTCGCGCCCTCGCGAACCGGCGTACGACGAAATGCAGGCCAGGTAGGTCGCTTATCGCTTCCTTGACGCTGACCTTCTCAGGAGTGAACGGCGAACACACGAACAGCAGGCCGACCAGGGCGACATTCTCCGGAAAGGCGAATCCCATGGTCAGTCGCATCACGAAGTGGAACAGGATGAGGCCGACACCCCAGACACGATGCAGCCGCGGCCGGAACACGATGAGAATGGAAGCGCCCTCGAGGTACATCGTGCCGATGAAGAGCGCCCAGCCGATGATCTCGTGATGGACGAAGAAGTCTCCGAGAACGGTGTCTTCGTTGCCTTGAAGGATCCGGTTGGCCACGATGTACGAGAAGCCACCGAAGCTGAAGCCACCGATCCTCCCCTCGAAGAGTGCCTTGAAGGAGAAGTAGATCTTCCACATCCCGGTGAGCGAGTAGAAGAACAGCACGACGAGCTGCGCGGACCAGAACACAGCAAGGAAGTACTGACGATCGAGCTTGCGGGTTCGGCTTTCCCACGGGCCTCGTGGGAGCAGAGGTCAGGATCGCGCCGACGAACAGCCATGAGTGCAGGCTGTGGTTGATCTTGTCGAAGCCGTTGATGAACGCCATGTACTGCAGCAACGTGAAGGCGTACACGGCCCGGGCCCATCGTCTTTCGGGCAGCGCGACGGCGGCGATACTGGCAGCCAGGTAGCCAGTGAAGATGAGGTTGACGCTGGTACGAACGCTGAACCAGTCGAACCACCATGCCGCAGGCCACTGCGGCGAGGCCTGCTGCAGGCCGGCGTAGCGAGGCCAGCCGCCCATCGCCTGGAGGGCGAAGAGAACACCGACGGCGTAGTAGGCGCGCACGAGCACCGACGCTCGGTTGTACACCGCGCCGCTGGAACGCAACCGAGGCGGCGAGCGTCGGATGCGCGGTCGAGCTCCAGAATCGCTTGGCCAAGAATCTCGTGACGACCGGCTGTGTGCGCTGCGGTTCCATCGTGCTCGCTCGCAAGTCAGCCGGTTCCGTAGGTGCCGAGGACGGTCTGGTCGATGAAACAGGAATCGCAGTCGACGCGGGCACGGATGTTGAACTTGCGCCTGACCACCTCGTAGCGGAGATGGGTCAGCTCGTTGAGATAGGTCGACTCGAAAGCGCTGCGGAGGGTGGCAACCAGTCACGTCTGACCTCGGTCGACTGCTTGGCCGAGCCGCTGCAGTGCCGTGTAACCCTGGATCTGTTGACCTCCGCGTTGCAGGCCTGAGCGCTCGTAGTACACGGGAAGCGGCGTGGTGAGACCGTCGGCGGCGATCAGGCGCACGGAATAGTCGGTGCCAATCGGATTCGGCGCGCTCGAGAACAGATCCCACGAGAAGAAGGGAAACGTCTCATGCCGGCGGTCCGGCAACGCGACGAGAGCGTAGAGCAGGCAAACACAAGAGCCCCCGCACGACCCACTCGATCCGCCTTCGTCTCATGTGTGATGATCTCGCCTGCAGCGCTCGGTGGAGCCGAACGTGACGACGCGGCGATGCTTCCTCATTCGTCGACTCGAACCGGAGGCCTTCGGCGTCGAACCCGATCTCTGCGAGCCGTCCCCGGATGCCCCGTCCCCGGATGTCCATGGGAACCTTAGCGTCGCAGGTGGGATCGCCGAGTGCCCGGCAGGCGATCCAACCGGCGAGACTCCTGACGTGCGAGCGCTTAGCCGTGATCGAGGACGTAGCGCCAGGTGCCGTCGGCGCCGCGGCGTTGGACCTCGGTGGCCCGGAACGGGATCTCAACCGACTCGCCGCCCATCTCACCCTTCATGACTCCAGCGACCATCGAGAACGCGATGTCGTCGACCACCGTCTGGTCGTGCTCGCTCACGTCGATCGAGTCGAGCCGCCCGGCGGCGATCAACCCAGCCCATGCGTCACGAATTTCTTTCTTGCCACGGGCCACGATCTCCATCGACGGAATCAGCAATACCGCGTCTTCTTCGTACAGTTCGCCGATGGCATCGGCGTCGCCTGCGAGCATCGCCTTCTGCCATGACTCGAAGACACCAGTTCCCTCGCCCATCTCCGCCCTCCCTTTGTGATTGTCCGGCGGATGCTACGCCACCGTGGTCCCGGTCGGCGTCGACGACCGGCACGGCGCCACGCAACTCGACGCGACGGCGTGCGCAAGACTCGGCGTCGATGACGACGGTCGAGTCTCCGCGGAACAGCTGGCGTCAGGAGACATCAGGCTTAGCCGGCTGGGCGGAGTCGGTACGGCCTGGCGCACCTGACAAGCTCCTGATGATCTCGAGTGACTGTCACACGAACGAGCCTGCGAGGTATCTCGCCGACTACATAGAGACCGAATACCAGCGACGGATCCCACGACTGGAGGTGCGGGACGACGGCTCGGAGTGGGCGGTGAACGAGGGCGCCCGGCCGCAGCTGATCAAGCCCTCGCGTGACGTGATGGCGCGAGCGAAAGGCGACGACCGCTTCTTCGGCACGAGGATGGAGCCGGAGGACATTCTCCGCAGCGGGGCCGGACGGACGATCGAGGACCGCCTCGCGGACCAGCGAGCGGATGGCGTCGACATCGAGCTGATCTTTCCGAACAAGGGCTTGATGTGCTGGGCGACACCTGATCCGAGTTTGCCGATGCAATGTGCCCGCGTGGAACCGCTGGGCATACGACTTCCACGGCGGCGCTGACGGTTGGAACGAAGGCCGCACTCTTCCGCTCGCATGCGTCGCGACCGGCGATGTCGAGTCCGCGTTGCGGAGTGTTCGGTGGGCAGCCGAGCACGGGTTTGTCGGGCTGTGCCTCGGCAACACACCGATCTATGGGCCGAAGGTGTGGGGCAACATCGAGTACAACGACCCCGCGTTCGAGGTGCTGTGGTCGACGATCGAGGAGACGGGCCTCTCGGTGACGTTCCATGTGTCGACGGGCCGTGACCCGCGGCCGTCGGCGGCAGCGGTGGCGCGATCGTCAACTATGTCTGCCACTCGATGGAGACGACGATCGAGCCCTTGGTGCAGCTGATCGCATCTGGTGTGTTCGAGCGCCATCCCGGTGTCCGCGCTGGTCTGGTCGAGTCCGGCATCGGGTTCGTGCCGTGGATGCTGGAGACGATGGACCACGCGTACAGGGCCCATCACTTCTGGGTTCGCCCCATGACCGCCGAGCTGCCGTCGACGTACTTCCGCCGCCACTGCTTCGCCACGTTCCAGGAAGATCACGCGGGTCTCGATACCGCCGAGCACTGCGACCTCGTCGACAACTACTTGTGGGCGAACGATTATCCCCACCACGAAGGTTCGTGGCCGCACTCGGCCGCGAGCATCGAGCGCCAGATGGCGAATCTGAGCGAGGAGTCGCGGGCGAAGATCCTCGGTCTGAACGCGCAGCGCATCTTCGGGCTCTGACCGGACACGCATGCGGGGGGCTGCTGTCGTCGTCGGTGTCGGCGAGTCGACGTACTACAAGCGAGGCGATGCGCCTGAGTCGGAGTTCCAGCTCGCGTGCATCGCGATTCGGAATGCGGTGGAGGACGCCGGGCTCACCCTCGGCGAGGTCAACGGATTCGTCTCGTACATGGAACGGAATGAGCCGGTTCGCTTGAGCGCCGTGCTCGGGACCGGCGACTTGGACTTCACTGCGCAGACGTTCGGAGGCGGAGGCAACGGCGCCGGCGCGGCGGTCACGATCGCTGATGCCGCCATCACCGTGGGCTACGCCGAATGCATCGTCGTGTTCCGATCGCTGGCGCAGGGACAGTTCCACCGCTACGGCCGGACCGGACGCTCGCGCCGGTCACGTGGTGCCGGCGCGTTCACGGTGCCCTATGGGCTGACGACGCCGGCGCAGATCTGCGCGTTGCAGACCATGCGCTACATGCATGACCACGACATCACGCAGGACAGCTTGGCTGAGGTCGTGCTGGCCGCGTACGAGCACGCCCAACGGAACCCGCGCGCGATCCGCTATGGCACACCACTGACCCGCGAGGAGTACCACGCCTCGGCTGGATCGCGGAGCCATTCCATCTCTACGACTGCTGTCCGGAGAACGACGGCGCGGCCGCGATGGTGATCACGACCGTGGAGCGGGCACGCGACCTGCGTAAGCCGCCGGTCGCGATCGTCGCCGGCGCGCACGGGCTCGAACGCGGAGACGGCGTGAGCGCGTTCAACGAGGCCAACTTCCCGACCGCTCATCATGGTCATGTGGGCCGCACTCTGTGGAAGCGGGCCGGCGTCGGACCTGAGGACATCAAGGTGGCGCAGTTCTACGAGAACTTCACCGGGCCGGTGTTGATGGCGATTGCCGAGATGGGCTTCTGCGAACCCGGTGAGCTGAACGATTTCGTCGCTGATGGCAACATCCGATGGCCCGACGGGCGCCTTCCGATCAACACCAGTGGTGGGAATCTCGGCGAGGCGTACATCCATGGCTTCGGCAACCTGGTCGAGGCGGTCCGCCAGGTCCGCGGTGAGTCGACGAGCCAGATGCCCCATGTCGAGCTGAGCCTGTCGGTGTCGGGACCTGGTTTCGCGCCGGGATCCGCCGTGTTGTTCGGGACGGTGTGATGGGCGAGCTGCCGCGCGACTGGGGACTGCCGGAGTTGACGGCGACGAACGAGGCGTGGTTCACGTCCGGTGCATTGGCCGTTCAGCGCTGCGACGACTGCGGCACGCTCCAGCATCCGCCTGAGGAGACCTGCCATGCCTGCGGCCACATGACCTTCGGCGTCGAGGTATTGGCGCCGCGTGGGACGGTGCACAGCTACACCGTCGTGCACTATCCGGCCAATTCTGCGCTGGCGGAGTCGGTGCCCTACACCGTGGTGCTGGTCTCGCTCGACGACGCACCGCACGTCCGCGTCGTCGGTGACATCGACGGCGAGGTCGAGATCGGCGTGCCCGTCGAGGCGTGGTGGGACGAGCGGGAGGCTGACGACGGCACGATCATCCGTCTCCCTCGCTGGCGGACTCGCCCGGTCGCGCACATTGTCGACTGACCCACCGAATTCGGTGGCTGAGTCGACACACACCGGGGTCAGGTCGCGTCTGTGTCTGCTGACCCTCCGAAGGCGTGGCTGTGGCGACACAGAGTCCGAAGCATCGTGGTGGTCGAGATCGACAGATGGATCCAGCGAGGCGACTACTGCGTGACGCTCACCGGCCGCGGATGATGGTGCGTGCGTCGAGGTCGGCGGCCATCTGCGCCGACCGATTGGCCATCGCCATGAACATCGCGTCGCCGCGCTCGGTCGGTCCCACCATCATCGACGCGAAGACCGCCATGATCAGCGACGCGTAGCTCGACCACACATATTCCGACCAGCACTGGTCGTGCGGGTAGTTGTCGACACCGAAGTCGTCGACGAGAGAGCGGTGATAGCGCTCGAGCAGGGCGCGCTCGCACGAGCGACGCACGTCTGGCCGGAACGCGTTGCCGAGGAAGTAAGCCACGTCCTGCGGACCCATGCCGAGCTGCACCGTCTGCCAGTCGACGACGACGAGCGGACGGCGCCCGCCGAACAGCATGTTGTCGAGGCGGAAGTCGTAGTGGATGGGCGTGAGTGCGGCCGGCGTGTACGACATCATGTGCGGGACCAGCGAAACGAGCTCAGCGCCGGCATCGAGCGTGACCGGATGCAGCGTCGACCGGTAGCGGTCGACGAAGGAGTCCCAGACAGCGGGAAGCATCGCGGCCATGCCGGCCGAACGGCTGCTGCGGTCGAGCCAGGCGAGCTTCTCGAGCGTTGGATCGCCCCACCGCGGCCCGTGCAGCTTCGCCGCCTCGTCGATCGCGAGAGTCGCGGCGTCGACGTCGCAGCCCGCGATCTGGTCGCCTTGCTCGCCCGGCGCGAGGTCCTCCATCACCAGCACGACGTTGGCGGTGCCGTGCTCGAGCTCGGCGAAGTAGCAGTGGGGCCGGCTGATGTCGACGGTCGACGCGAGCTCGTTGTAGAACGCGACCTCCGTCTCATACGTGAGCGTGGCGATCCCCGTCGCCGCGCTCTGCGGGTCGCGCGACGAATACTTCGCGACGATCGTCGGTGGACCGGGCGCCCCCTCGTACGTCAGCGTGTAACGAACGCTGGCACCTACCTGCCCTGTCCCGATGTAGGACCCAGTGAACGCGACGACGCGTGTGGCGTCGCCGATCGCACCGCCGGACCGCAGCACATCAGTCAGCCACTGGGGCGTGACGAGGTCGGGATCGGCTACCAGCGTCCGTGCCATCAGCGTCCCGGGTTCGTCGAGCGACCGGTGAAGCGATCGGCGGGTCGTCGGGCGCGGTACGCGTCGACCGCCGCTGCGAGCTGGTCCGGGGTCGACGCGTGGAGGATCACGCCGTCGGCGCCGGCCGAGAGCTGGTCCTCGATGCGCGACGCCACGTGCTCGGGCGCGCCGACCGCGGATGCCGCCAGCCACTCCTCGGGAATGAGCTCGGCGATCGCCTCGAGCTGCGACGTGGTGGCGACGGCGTCGATCGTTCCGCTCACCGCTTGCACTTGCGGCGCGGCGCGGAAGTCGGCGAGCACCCTTGGATCCCAGCCGTTGATCGAGACGAGCGCATCGCCGTACGCCTGCAGGTACGTGCCCATGCGGCCGACGAGCATCTTCAGGCGAGCCTCCTCGGGGAGGTCTGTCAGTACGGCGAGGACAGCCCACACGCGGACGAGATTCGGGTCGCGCCCCGCCTGGTCGGCGCCGGTGCGGATGCGGTCGACGCACTCGCGCAGCGTCTGGTCGGTGAAGAACGTGTGCAGCATCACGCCGTCGAAGACGCCGCCGCCCCACGACATCGTCTTCGGCCCGAGGGCCGCGAGCAGCACCGGAATGTCCTCGTCGAAGCGCTCGTCGAGGCGGAGAAATGGGTACGTCCCGGCGGGACCGTCGTGGCCGAGGATCGTGTCGCCCTTCCAGAGTCGGCGCACGATCCCGACGAAGTCCTCGATCTGTTTCATCGTGATCGGCCGCAGGCCAATCGCCGAGAACAGCGGATCGAAGCCTCTGCCGAGGCCGAGCGCGAAGCGACCCCCGGAGAGGCGGTGCAGCGTCGTCGCCCATGCAGCGGTGACCATCGGGTGGCGCGTGTTGTGGTTCGTCACGCTCGTGGCGACGCCGAGCCGATCGGTCACCGCGCAAGCGGCGCCAGTGAGCGACGCTGCCTCCTTCACGTTGAACCGCTCGCTGATGAAACACGCGCCGAGGCCGATCTCCTCGGCCCGCCGGCACTCGTCGAGAAGGTCGCGCGGCGAGTCGGTGTGTCCGGGCAAGCCGTAGAAGCCGAGTTCCGGGAGCGGCTCCGGTCGCGTCACGCGTCCGACCCTAGATGTGTTGCAACGACGGGTACGTCTTCGCCGAAGGCGACACGTCGACCGTTCAGCCGGCCGCGCCGTACCTCGCGGACGGAGTGACGAGGCTCAGCATGGGAAAGATCTCGGTCCGGAAACCATGCGACGAACGCATCGCGGGGTCGCCGTCGCGAAGTCGCTCGGCATCCTGCAGTTTCTCCGCGAGCACAATGCCGACGCCGTAGCCCCCTGCCGGGTCGTTCACCGGTCCGAACGCGACCGTCTTCCCTGCGGACGCGAGCTCGCCCCAGTAGCGCACGTGTTCGAGCATCGTTGCCTTCTCGTCGTCCGACATCGTGAACGCAAAGTCAGGACGAGGCGGGACCAGTTTGAACAGATAGCCGGACATGCACGCGCTCGCTATGCGGCAGCCCGCGCCGCGAAGCGCTCGAGGCCGGAGTTCCAGCCATTCGGTGAGCCGACCGCCTCCCGCATCTGCTCCCAGCCGGCGCCGTGGCGATCGAGATGTCGATGCTCGAGGACCACGCGTGTCCGTCCGGGCTCTTCCTCTACGAAGTTGATCTCGATCTCGCTCGTGCGCGCGGGGTCGTGCTCGATCTGCCACTCGAGGTTGATGTCCCAGCTGATCACCACCCTCGCAGGCGGTTCGTAGACCAGCACGCGCGCCCAGCGGCACTCGCTGCCGTCGACGCCGCTGTCGATGACATGCCCGCCCACGCGCGGTTCGAAGACCATCTCCGCGAGCTCGGCTTGGAGGATGTGGTGCTCGGGTGGCCACCACGTTCCGATCTCCGAGGTGAAGACCTCGAAAGCTCGCTCCACGGGCACGTTGACCAGGGTCGTCGCTTGGACCGCGGTATCAGTGGTGTCGATGGTCATCGCTCCTCCTTGCTCGGGCGCTCGACCGCGTCCTTGAACGCGTCGAGCGCCTTGTTCCAGAACTGTTCGAAGTAGGACCGCAGCTCTGCGAGTCCCTCGGGATCGACGTGGTAGATGCGCCTGGTGCCGGCCGCGTGGTCGATGACGAGTCCGGCCTGTTTGAGCACCTTCAGATGTTGCGAGACCGCCGGCCTCGTCACGGGCAGTTGCGCAGCGATCTCGCCGACCGGCTGGGCGCGCTCGGCCACGAGCTCGAAGATCGCTCGCCGGGTGGGATCGCCCAGTACGCCGATCCGGTCCAGAACGTTCGTCGCCACTAACGGTAAGTATCAACTTACGATCTGGTCGCTGTCAACCCGGTCATCAATGGATCGCGTCGAAGGAGAGGAGGCAACGGGCCGAGTCGACGATGGTGTCGATCTGCGGTTGCGGTTGCCAGCCGAGGATTTGCCGAGCCTTGGCCGAGGAATGTTGCAACTCGCGCCCGAGCAGCGGAAGCAGCGTCTGCAGGTCGGGACTCATCTCCACGACCGAGCGGAACGCGTCGTCGGTCAAAGTCTCGGTCGGGACTCGCGACGCATCTGCACCGAGGTTCTCACGCAAGATCTGGGCGATGTCGGCGAACCACAACACGTCACCGGCAACGATGAAGCGCTGACCTTCCGCATCAGCCGTGGTCATAGCGAGTAGATGCGCGGCGGCGACGTCTCTCACGTCGACCACCTCGAATCCGAGCCGCGGGATCGCAATCGTGGAGCCGTCCAACAGCGCGGCGATGATCTGTAGCGAACCCAACGACGAGGCTGTCAACGACGGGCCGAACACCGCGGCGGGCAGTACCGTCGTCAACTCGAAGCTGGAACCGTGGGCGGCGTAGTCCCAAGCGGCACGCTCGGCCAGCGTCTTCGAACGCCGATACGCGGACAGCCCCGGCTCGTCCTCATCGGTCCAACACCACTCGTCGACCGTTCCCGACAGCTGTGACGCGTGCGGTGTTGCCGCCGCGCGACGATGACGTCAGTACGACCCGCCCGACGCGGGCGCGGTCGGCCGCGTCGAGGACCCGCAATGTCCCCTCATGCGCGACGGACACGATCGAATCGGCATCGCCGCCGTCGACTGACAACGGCGAGGCTACGTGCAGGACGTAGTCGCACCCGGACATCGCGTCGTCCCATCCACGGTCGCCTGCGAGATCGGCCACCGCAAACTGCAAACGAGAGGACGTGCCGCCTCGAGCTTCGAGTGCGGCACGAACCTCGCGCTCGCGTTCCGGGCTACGTACCGTGGCCACGACGTCGTGCCCGGCCTCGAGAAGTTGCACGATGCACCAGCCCGCGACAAACCCACTCCCACCCGTCACCAGCACTCGCGACACAACGCCTCCCCGATTCGTCGACGGCTCCGATGCATGACGAGACGCGAGATCGCGCACCGGCTACGTGAGCTCGGTGGGTGTCACGATGACGTCGACGAGCGCGCCGTTGCGAACGACGGTGATCGGAACCCTCGAGCCGATGGTGTCGGCCAACATCAGTCCCTGGAGCGACTGGGCTCCGGCGATGGGTTGGCCGCTGGCCGTGACGATGATGTCGCCTTGCTTGATGCCGGCGCGCGCCGCGGGTCCGCCCGTGACGACTTCGAGCACGCGGAGCCCGACTCGCTGCTCCGTTCGTTCGGCGATGCCGGGCGGGAGCGGGGCCGGCATGCCGGCGACGCCGATGTAGGCCCGCCGGACGCGGCCCTTAGTGAGAAGCGAGGCCACGATCCTTCGTGTGGTGTCGTTGATCGGCACCGCCAGACCGAGTCCGAATCCGGCGACGGCCGTGTTGATGCCGACGACTTCGCCGGAGGACACGGCGAGCGCGCCGCCGGAGTTGCCCGGGTTCAGTGCTGCATCGGTTTGGATCACGTCGTCGATGATGCGGGTCGTGCTGCCTGACCGACTCGGCAATGACCGTCCGAGCGCGCTGACCACGCCGGCGGTGACGCTGCCGGACAATCCCAGCGGGTTCCCGACGGCGACGACGAGTTGTCCGACGCGCAGCTTCGAGGCATCACCCAGCTTGGCTTGGTGCGGGGTGGGACCGTCGGCGCGGACGACGGCAAGGTCCGAGAGCGGGTCCGTGCCGATCACGCGGAACGGTGATGTGGTCCCGTCGGCGAATGCGGCGGTCCCGTCGGTCGAGTTTCCGACGACGTGGGCGTTGGTGAGCAGAAAGCCATCCTCGGTGAAGACGACCGCGGAGCCGGCGCCTGCTTCGACGCGACCGCTGCGGCCGCGCTGGGCGACCTGCAGCGCGGCGACGCTGGGTGTCAGTTCGGCGGCGACGGACGTGACGACGCGGGAGTAGGCATCGAGCGCGTCGGCTTCGGGCGGTTGGGGTGATTCGTCGGCGAAGGTGCTGGTCATACGTGTTCCTTCATGGGAAAGGTGTGTATGCAACGCCTGAGGGGCCCGGTTGCTTCCCGCATCCACTCGCTGACGAGTTACAGAGGCGTTGTCAGCGCTCGATAGAGCTGGCCACCAGCGCCGAGACCGCCCCAGTGGTCGACGATCTTGCCGTTGTCGACGCGCCACATCTCCACGTGATCGACGACCACCTCACGCCCCGTCGGCGCGACACCGAAGATCTCGCCGACGTGACGAACTCGTCGTCGAGACCGATGCACGACCAGATCCCCCTCGGCGACGAGTTGGCTCTCGAGCGATTCGAGAAACTCGAGCGAAGCGAAGAACCGGCCCTGTCGAGCACCGGTGTGCGCGAGGTCGCCCTGCCAGGTGTGCGACCAGTAGCGATCGTCGAAGCACTCTTCGATGACGTCCATGTTCCAGCCGTCCGGACTCCAGCCGTGATCCAGAAACCGGCGGACGACGTCTTTGGGTTCCCTGGGAGCCGCCATGGCGCCACCCTAGATTCGGCGCCGCGGAGCGCGTCACGACGAGCCGTACGGACGTGACGTGCCTCCTTCCAGGAGCGACACGAACCCCGTCCACTTCTGTTCGGCCCAACGCGTGCGCTCGTGTTCGGCACGGAAAAGGTCGGTGAAGGATGCGATGTCGGAAAGCGTCCACGCCAGTGCGTAGAACTCCATCGCGGCGGGATCGAGGGTGTGACCGGTCGCCTCGGAGTAGTGCGCGTGTTCGTTGCCGAGCATCCACAAGTCGCGCTCTGGTTCAGCGAGCGCGACGGTATCCCAGTCGATGAGGCGCAAACCCATGGACGTCCAGATGAGGTTGCCGGGATGCGGCTCGCCGTGTGTCACCACGGGCGTGACATCTGCGCGATCGAGGTGCGCTGCAAGCTCGTCGAACCGCGTAAGACGAACGACAACGCTCGCCACGTTGTCGTGCAATGCGTGGCGCGCCCGCTCGGAGAATGCACCGCCCGTCCAAGGCCGGCCCAGGGACTCGAGCGCATCCATCAACGCGGCTCGCTCGGGCAATGCATGGGGACGCCGCTCGATGCCTGCCCGTCGACCGTGTTCCGCGTTGTGGAGGTACGCGAGCTCGCGGGCGACGAGCGTGTGCTCATCCGGTGCGATCGGCTGCCCCCAGGTGCCGGCTGTTCCGTCCACATAGGGGAACACCGCGATGGTGTACCGGTCGTCGAAGCGGACGGCGATCAAATCGTTGCCCGCTCGAATCGGCGCGACGACGAGCGAGAGTCCGTCGTAATGGTGCAGCGTCCACGCAGTCGCGTACGCACGAGCAAGGCGTTCGAAGGTCGAACTTCGCTCGCGCCCGAGCCACGGCTTCGTGTCGAGGTCGTCGACCGTGATGAAGTAGCGCGCTCGGCCGTTGTCCACGGCGCGCCAGTGGTAACTGCCGACTCCCTTGGGCACGTACTCGAGATCTCCGGCGTCGATCGACCACGCCTCGGCGAGGACCGCGGTCAGCGAGGTCGGATCAACTGCGCGGGGTGGTGGCGTGTCCGTGTCGATCTCCGTTGCAGATGCGGATGCCTGCAGCCATCTCAGGACACCGCGATCACATCACAGCAAAGTGTTAACTTCGCCCAAACCACCCGAACAGGGTGATGTCCAACTGCGGCGCAATGGTCGAGAATGCCGCACGAAACCGACTTGGACGCAAAACCCGATCGGTCGCCGGCGGCCGAGCAGCGGCAGGGAGGGGTCTCGTGTCACGAGGAGCCCGACGGGCGGGACGCACGAAGTGACGCGCGCTGCCGCGGGCCGGCACGCACGATCTCGTCGGGCTCTGGGTCGGTCCGGCCCGCGCCTCGGAAGACGTCGGTTGCTCGGCGCGTTCGCCCTACTGCTCGTCGTCAGCGTCCTCGTCGAGATTCCGAAGCAACCCGACGCGCACGCCGCGCTCGGCGGCCTGACGAACTTCGAGATCGACGCCAACCAGGCGGTCAACGGTCCGACGCCTCCAAGTGGCGGGGCGGGGATCGACTGGGCCAACGCGGCGTCCTTCCTGCAGGACGCCGCCCAGCCCATCGAGGCGTGCATCAACCCAGACCCGAGCGCGGTCACTGGCAAGTTGGACGAGTTCGACTGGTTCGCACCGAACCCGACGCCGGACAACATCACCATCAAGAACAACATCTGTCAGGCCTTCGTCGCGTGGCAGCCCGTCAACTTCACCGAGGGCGGTGTCTCCTCGATTCACTACGTCCTCTACGGAGGCTGGCGGCGCAACGCCGTCCCCGGCGACATGTCCTTCTTCGTCCCGTTGATCGGCGGCCAGACCAAGAGCACCATCACCCTCGTCCATTTCAACTTCGACCCCAATTCTGGCACGTCGGTCGAACTCCTCTCGTGGAACGGGAGCGCGTGGGTCCCCAAAGTGCCGGCGCCGCCAGCGAGCGCGTTCCAGAGTCAGGTCGAGCTGGGCAACTCGCCGGCGTTCGGCGAGTTCGCGGTCGACCTCACCGCGGCCGGTGTCCTGCCGACGTCGCAGACGTGCACCTCCGTCGTGTCGAACTACGTGGTCACTCGGGCGGGCAACGGCAACGCCGACCTCGAGGACTTCGTCGGACTACCACCGCTCCAGATCTCGAACTGCTCGGCGGTCCGGATCACGAAGGCCACGACGCCGGCCGTTCTGGATACAGCGGCCACATTCACCTACAACCTCAATCGTGTCGACGGCGGTCCGGTGCAGGACAACACGCCGCTCGTCGCGCCGAACCTTGATTCGGACCCATCGCTTTCGGTGCTGACCGGGTCGTTGACGGTTCCCACCTCGCCCACCGACAACTTCTCGAACATCTTCGCGGCGGGTGGCTACCGCCTTGTCGAGAATCTCCCGCTACCGCCACCGTGGTCGCGCCAATCGGTTGCTTGCAACTACTTCAACCCGGCCGTCCTTGACGCGAACCTCAAAGCCACGCCCGCAACCGTGGTGCTGACCAACCCTGACGGCACCCCGAACGCAAACACCTTCGTCGTGGCGCCGACCGGTCTGCTGCCGGCGGGGGTGACTGTCGCGGCCGACTGCACGATTAGCAACCAGGCGCCCTCGCTGACGCTGGCGAAGCGGGTCGTGAACACCGTCGGCAACGCTCCCGCGACGCCCAATATGTGGCACCTCTCGGCCACGCCGACCCCTCCGGGTGCAGCGATCGACTACGGACCGGGCACGTCAACCGGCATGACGAAGGTGGTCGCACCGAGCACCTACACGCTCGCCGAGACGCCCAACACGACCCCTGCGCCGCCGGCCGGCTACATCGCCAGCGCGTGGACGTGTGTTGACGCCGCGGGCAACCCCGTGACCGTCAGCGGCGGGAACCAGGTCACCCTCGGCGCGACAGCGAACGTCACGTGCACTATCAGCAACACCGCTGATGACCTCGCGCGGCTCACGCTGCAGAAGACAGTCGTCGGCGGCACCGCCACGGAGGGCCAGTTCACGCTCACGGCCCAGCAGTCGGCGAACAATCCCGGCTCGATCGACGGGAGCGCGATTTCGGGCATTGAGGGCGCGCTCGCCGTCACCGACCGGCACGTGACGCGCGGCACATTCTCGTTGAGCGAGACCGGACCGCCCGGGTACGTGGAGTCGTGGCTGTGCACCAATGGAGCCGGAGCGACCGTTTCGACGACGAACCAGGTCGAGATCCCCACCAACTTCACGGACCCGAACCAGCTCGTCATCACCTGCACGGTGACGAACACGACGACCGCCATCGACGTCAACGTGACCGGGGCGGCGACCAACCCGGCCGGACGGCCGCACACCTTCACGCTCACAGCGACGCGCGTCGCGCCCCCCGGGCCGCTCACGGGCGCGCTGCTCGATCTCACCTTCAGCAACCCTGCTCTCGTCATCGCCAACACGTGCCAGACGGCGCCCGGCACGAACGCGAGCGGGCAGTGCACCGTCACGGTGAACTCGACGAGTCCCGGCCCGTTCACGATCACCGTGAACGGGTTCACGAACCAGGGTCCGAACGGCCCGTTGCCGGGGCAACCCTTCACGCTTCCGGCTCCCGTCTCATCGAACAAGCTCTGGACGACCTACCACGTCGAAGGCGAGTCCGCCGTCAACCTCGTCGGTGACACGCCCCACGTCTTTACGCTGAGTGGGTTCCAGAACGACGGCACCGGTGAGTCAGCCTTGCCCGCGGGCTCGGTGATCTCGTACACGTGGAGCGGCGCAGGAACGGTGAGTCCGGCTGGTCAGTGCACCGTCAACGGGAGCGGGACGTGCGACGTGACCGTCAGCGCGGCGGCGAACGAGCCCGAGACGAGCACGCTCACGGTGACGAGCATCACCGTCTCGTTGCCCAACGGTTTGGGTGGCAGCACCTCGCACACGTTGAGCGTCGGCGACCAGGCCCTGAGCGTGCCGCTGCCCGCTTTGACCAAGTCGTGGATCGCGTTCCGTGTCCGTGTCGAACCGAGCGAACAGGTCAACCTCGTCGGCCAGCCGCACACGTTCACGGTCACGGCTGAGTTCGCGGCAACACCGGGTGTGTGGCAGCCGGTGAGCGGCGGGAGCGTCGTCTTGGAGTGGACGAGCGCGGTCGCGGACGCCGGCTCGCCGACTACCTGTCCCGCCCTGTCGGCCGCTGGGACGTGCACGTTCACGGTCGTGCAGGGAACGCCGCCCGAACCGGGCACCGGGACTCTCCAGGTGACCGGGTTGACCGTGACGATCGGCGGGCAGACCACGACCCTCACCGACGACCTCGGGTCGAGCACGCTAGACCTCAGCGCCGCGACCGGACAGAAGAGCTGGGTGCTCATCGATGTCACGATCACGCCGGGCGCCGACAACCTGGCGGGCGAACCGCACACCTTCACCGTGCAGGTGACGGGCACCGATGGCGACGGACCGTTCGTCGATGGCGGCGTACCCGGCGCCACCGTCACCTCGAGCGTCGTCTCGGCGGTGGGCGGTGCCACGGTCACCGGTGACACCTGCACCACGCCGGGAACCAACGCGACCGGCCAGTGCACGATCACCGTCACGGCCCCGGCCTCCGGTTCGATCGAACTGCAACTCGAACAAGTGACGGTCACGATCGACGGGCAAGAGTTCGTGATCGACCTCGTTCCCGGCGCGCGCGGCGTGCGCGCGGACGCGGTGCTGCCGATCCGAACGGACAAAGTGTGGTGGCAGTACCGCGTGATCCTGTCCGACGACGCCATCAACCCTCTGGGCGTGACTCACACGTTCACCGCCACCGTGCAGCGCACCAGAGATGGCGGCGCGAACTGGTTGCCGGTGCCCACGGGTGCGTTGCTCCAGCACCAGTGGACGGATAACCCCGTCGGCTTTAGCAGTGTCAACACCGCGGACTCAACATGCCTCACGACGGGGACAGCCTTGGACGGCACCTGTACGTTCGAGGTCACTGCGACAGATGCGACGACGGGCACCCTCACAATTCAAGGAATCGCGTCGACCTGGCTCGACCGAAATCGCAATGGTCAGAGGGGCGCTCCCACCGATCCAATTCCGAATCCGACCGAGTTCGCGCAGGAGATAGTCACCATTCCGCAGTCGATGTTCGGTCTGGGGTCCAACCTGAGCGCCAGCAAGACGTGGTGGGACTTCGCCGTCGACGTCAGTGGTCCCGCTGAGAATCCCGTTGGAACCGACCACACGTTCACATTGACCGTGCAGTACACCGACGGATTTGGCTTCCAGCCAGTCTCGCCTGGCACGACGATGACGTACTTGTGGAGCGGACCCGCCGGTTCGGCCGAGGACACCAGTCGCAGCACATGTGATCCAGCGGACGCTTCGGGGACTGGCGACCCGGGGCCAGGTCAGTGCACGGTCGTCATCGAGTCGCCGACCGTGCCGGGTACCGGCACGTTGACGATCACCGGCATCGCGTCGACTTCGATCCCGCAGCCAACGCCGCCGCCGAGCACGGTCAGCTTCACGTTCCCGACCGCTGCGACCCCCACGAAGACGTGGATCGCGTACCGGGCAATCATCTCAGCGAGCGCGACGAACCTCGCCGGATCCTCGCACCCGTTCACCATCACCGTGCAAGAGGACCGCGGCGCCGGGTTCGTCGCGGTGCCCGACGGGACGACGCTGGCAGTCGTCCTCACCGATCCGGCGAAGCTCGTCAGCAACACCTGCGCGACAGGTACGACCGGCGGGACCTGCACCGTCACAGTCAGCTCGACCGATCCCGGCTCGGTGACAGTGACACCCGGCGCAATCACCGTGTCGCTGCTCAACGGCACGTTGTTACCGAACGGCACTGGCGTGCGGGTGCCGGTGACCGTGGCGCCGGGAACAGCCGCGTACGCGACGCCGGCGAGCGCGACCAAGACGTGGGTCGAGTTCCGACTCGGCGTGTCACCGAGCGCGACGAATCTCGCCGGCGTCTCGCACACGTTCATCGTCACCGCCGAGTTCGCGGTAGCGCCCGATGTCTTCCAGCCGCTCACAACTGGTTTGGTGGACTTCACGCGGACAGGAGCCGGCGCGGTCGCCGCGCCCACCACGTGCCCGACGCTCGGTGCTGCCGGCACCTGCACAGTGACGGTCAACTCCGCCGACCCGGGAGTCGGGATCCTCACCCTCAACGGTTTGTCGAGCGCCACGGTGACGGTCGGCGGTACGCCGACGACGTTCACCGACGTGAACCCGACGACGGCGCCGAATGCGATCGGGTTCACCTCGCAGACCGCGACGAAGACGTGGATCGCTTACTCCGTGACGATCACGCCGACGGCGAACAACCCGGTGGGCACACAGCACGACTTCGTGATCACGGCGGACGTCCAGGGATCGGGGGCCCCTGTCCCGGCGGTGGGCGCGTCGATCGCGTTCACTTGGACCGGGGCTGGAACCCCGACTCCGAGTACTTCGTGCACTACAAACGCGGCCGGGACATGCACGGTGAGTGTGACGTCGCCGTCGGCGGGAACGGGCACGTTGACGGTGACGAGCTTGACCGACAGTGCCGGGCGCGTCGTCGATCTGACCGTCGCGGGGTCGCCAGGTCAGTCGCTGGATCAGACGGTGCCGCTGGAGGCGTCGAAGACGTGGTTGCAGTACCGGGTCCTGCTCAGCCCGAGCGCCACGAACTTGGTGGGGGTGCCGCACACGTTCACGGCGACGGTGCAGCAGACCGGTATCACGACCCCGACGGCGGCCGATTGGGTCTCGGTGCCGGACGCGACGACGTTGACTGCGACGCCTTCGGGTTCGGGGACACTCGATCCGGCGTCGACGTGTCTGACCGTCGGGACGACCGGTGGGACGTGCCAGTTCGCGGTGCACGACGCTGGCCCGGGGACGTTGACGTTGAACGTCACCGCCATCGGGGCGACGACCGTCGACGGCGTGCCGTTCACCAACATCGGCTTGAGTGCACCCGCGAGCGCGACGAAGACATGGGTGTCGGTGTTGGTGTCGGTGACGCCGTCGAGCGCGACGAACCTGTCGGGTGATCCGCACACGTTCACGGTGCATGTCGATGTGGCGGGCGCCGACGGCACGGCGACGCCGCACCCGGCCGAAGGCGCCACGGTCGCGTGGACATTCCCCGGGCCGGGGACGGTCAGCGCCGACACGTGCGCGACGGGCACGACGGCAGGGACCTGCGTGGTCACGTTCGACAACAGCGCTGCAGGGTCGGGTACGTTCACGGCCACGTCGGTGACCGTCACCGTCAGCGGCACGCCGCTGACGGTCAACCTCACCGCGGCCGCTCCGGGCCAGGCCCCCGGTCAAGTCGTGCCTGTCACTGCGACGAAGACCTGGCTCTCCTACCTCGTCACGATCACCCCGTCGGCCAACAACCCGGTGAGCACGACGCACGACTTCGTGATCACGGCGACGGTGACGAATGGGACGACGACAAGCCCGGCGGTCAACGCGTCGATCGCGTTCATATGGTCGGGGCCAGGGTCGCCGGTGACGCCCAGCCCGTGTGTCACAGACGCCAACGGCACGTGCACCGTGAGTGTGACGTCGTCGGCGGCGGGGACCGGCACATTGCAGGTCTTGAACTTGACGGACAGTGGCGGTGCGACCGTTGACCTCACCGTTGCGGGCATGCCCGGGCAGGCGCCGGGTCAGACGGTGCCGTTGACGGCGTCGAAGACGTGGCTGCAGTACCGGGTGCTGCTCAGCCCGAACGCGACGAACCTGACCGGAGTGCCGCACACGTTCACGGCGACGGTGCAGCAGACCGGTGTGGCGAACCCGACCGAGGCGAATTGGACGGCGGTGCCGATAGGGACGACGTTGACCGCGTCGACCACCGGGCCGGGGACGCTCAATCCGGCGTCGTCGTGTCTGACTCCGGGGACGACGACCGGTGGGACGTGCCAGTTCGTCGTGCACGACACGGGCCCGGGGACGTTGACCTTGACCGTCACCGCCATCGGGGCGACGACCGTGGACGGGTTGCCGTTCACGAACATCGCGTTGAGCGCACCGGCGATCGCGACGAAGACGTGGCTGTCGGTGTTGGTGTCGGTGACGCCGCCGAGTGCGACCAACCTCGCCGGTGACCCGCACACGTTCACCGTGCATGTCGATGTGGCGGGCGCCGACGGCACGGCGACGGCGCTGCCGGCCGAAGGCGCCACGGTCGCGTGGACATTCCCCGGGCCGGGGACGCTCAGCGCCGACACGTGCGCGACGGGCACGACGGCAGGGACGTGCGTGGTGACGTTCACCAACAGCGGGGCGGGTGCCGGCACGTTCACGGCCACGTCGGTGACGGTCACCGTCAACGGCACGCCGCTGACTGTCGACCTCACGACCGCGGGCCTTCCCGGCCAGGCACCCGGCCAGATCGTTCCGGTGTCCGCGGCGAAGACGTGGGTTGCCTACACCGTGACGGTCTCGCCGTCGATCAACAACCCGATGGGCACGCAGCACGACTTCGTGATCACGGCGACGGCGACCAACGGGACGACGACGACACCGGCAGCGAACGCGTCGATCGAGTTCGTGTGGTCGGGGGCAGGGTCGCTGGTGACGCCCAGTCCGTGTATCACGGGCGCCAACGGGACGTGCACGGTGAGTGTGACGTCGCCGTCGGCGGGTTCGGGGACGTTGACGGTGACGAGCTTGACCGACAGTGGCGGTGCGACGGTGGATCTCACCGTTGCGGGCATGCCCGGTCAGGCGCCAGGTCAGGCTGTGCCGTTGACGGCGTCGAAGACGTGGCTGCAGTACCGGGTGCTACTCAGCCCGAGTGCGACGAACCTGGTGGGGGTGCCGCACACCTTCACGGCGACGGTGCAGCAGACGGGCTTGGCGAACCCGACCGGTGCGGACTGGACGGCGGTGCCGATAGGGACGACGTTGACCGCGTCGACTACCGGGCCGGGGACGCTCGATCTCGCGTCGACGTGTCTGACTCCGGGGACGGCAATCGGTGGGACGTGCCAGTTCGTCGTGCACGACACGGGCCCGGGGACGCTGACGTTGACCGTCGCCGCCATCAACGCGACGACCGTGGACGGGTTGCCGTTCACGAACATCGCGTTGAGCGCACCGGCGACGGCGACAAAGACGTGGCTCGCGTACACGGTGACGTTGTCTCCGTCGGCTACCAATCCTGCGGGTGTGCCGCACGCCTTCACGGTTACGGCGACGGTGACGGACGGGACGACGCCGGCGCCGGCGGTCAACGCGTCGATCGCGTTCACATGGTTGGGGGCGGGGTCGCTGGTCACGCCGAGTCCGTGCACGACGAACGCGGCCGGCACGTGCACGGTGAGTGTGACGTCGCCCACGACGGGGTCGGGCACGTTGACGGTGACGAGCTTGACTGACAGCGGCGGGCGGGTGGTCAACCTCGCTGTTGTCGGGGCGCCCGGGCAGGCGCCGGGCCAAACGGTGCCGCTGACGGCGACGAAGACGTGGTCGCAGTACCGGGTCTTGCTGACTCCGAGCGCCACGAACCTGGTAGGGGTGCCGCACACGTTCACGGCGACGGTGCAGCACACCGAGGTGCCGAACCCGACCGAGGGCGATTGGGTGTCAGTGCCCGACGGGACGACGTTGACCGCCTCGACCACGGGGCCGGGGACGCTGGATCCGGTGTCGTCGTGTGTGACCCCGGGGACGACCGGTGGGACGTGCCAGTTCGTCGTGCACGACGCCGGCCCGGGGACGTTGACCTTGACCGTCACCGCCATCAACGCGACGACGGTGGACGGGTTGCCGGTCAGCGACGACATCCCGTTGAGCGCGCCGGCGACAGCGACGAAGACGTGGCTCGCGTACACGGTGACGATCTCGCCGTCGGCCACCAACCCGGTGGGTGTGCCGCACAATTTCGTTATCACGGCGGCGGTAAACAGTGGGACGTCGACGGTCCCGGCGGCGGGGGCGTCGATCACGTTCACGTGGTCGGGGGTTGGAACTCCGACTCCGAGTAGTTCGTGCACGACGAACGCGGCGGGCACGTGCACGGTGAGTGTGACGTCGCCGTCGGCGGGGTCGGGCACGTTGACGGTGACGAGCTTGACTGACAGCGGCGGGCGGGTGGTCAACCTCGCTGTTGTCGGGGCGCCCGGGCAGGCGCCGGGCCAAACGGTGCCGCTGACGGCGACGAAGACGTGGTCGCAGTACCGGGTGCTGTTGAGCGCGAACGCCACGAACCTGACCGGTGTGCCGCACACGTTCACGGCGACGGTGCAGCACACCGAGGTGCCGAACCCGACCGAGGGCGATTGGGTGTCAGTGCCGGACGGGACGACGTTGACCGCGTCGACCACGGGGCCGGGGACGCTGGATCCGGTGTCGTCGTGTGTGACCCCGGGGACGACCGGTGGGACGTGCCAGTTCGTCGTGCACGACGCCGGCCCGGGGACGTTGACCTTGACCGTCACCGCCATCAACGCGACGACGGTGGACGGGTTGCCGGTCACCGACGACATCCCGTTGAGCGCGCCGGCGACAGCGACGAAGACGTGGGTTGCGTACACGGTGACGATCTCGCCGTCGATCAACAATCCAGTGGGGACACAGCACGACTTCACGATCACAGCGACGGTGACCGACGGGACGACGACGAGCCCAGCGGCGAACGCGTCGATCGCGTTCACGTTGTCAGGCACGGGTTCATTGGTCACGCCGAGTCCGTGCACGACGTCCGCGACAGGTACGTGCACGGTCAGCGTGACGTCGCCGACCGCGGGGACGGGCACTCTGACGGTGACGAGCTTGACCGACAGCGGCAACCGTGTGGTCAACCTCACGGTGCCCGCCGCGGCTGGGCAAACGCCCGGTCAGGTTGTGCCGCTGACGGCGTCGAAGACGTGGGTCCAGTTCCGGGTGCTGCTCAGTTCGAACGCCACCAACCTGGTGGGGGTGCCGCACACGTTCACGGCGGTCGTCCAGACGACGGGTGTAGCGAACCCGATCGAGAGCGATTGGGGATTGGCATCGGACGGAACGACGTTGGCCGCGTCGACCCCAGGGCCGGGGACGATCGATCCGGCGTCGACGTGTCTGACTACGGGGACGACGCTCGGGCTGTGCCAGTTCATCGTGCACGACGCGGGGCCGGGCACGCTGGCGTTGACGGTGACGGCGATCGCGTCCACGTCGGTCAACGCCGTGACATTCACCGACATCCTGTTGAGCGCACCGGCGACCGCGTCGAAGACGTGGCTGGCGTACACGGTCACTGTGTCGCCGTCGGCATCCAATCCCGTCGGCGTGCCGCACAACTTCACGGTCACTGCCACGGTGAATGACGGGACGTCGACGACAGCGGCGGCGGGCGCGTCGATCGCGTTCGGGTGGTCGGGTGCCGGAGCGTTGGTCACGCAGAGTCCGTGCACGACGGGCACGGCAGGAACGTGCACGGTGACTGTGACGTCGCCTTCCGCAGGGTCGGGCACGTTGACGGTGACGAGCCTGACCGACAGCGCCGGGCGCGTGGTCGACCTCACCGCGGCAGGCGCGCCGGGTCAGGCACCCGGCCAAGCGGTGCCTTTGACGGCCTCGAAGACGTGGTCGCAGTACCGGGTATTGCTCACGCCGAGCGCCACCAACTTGGTGGGGGTGGCGCACACGTTCACGGCGACGGTGCAGCACTCCGAAGTGATCAACCCGACCGAGGGGGATTGGACCGAAGTGCCCGACGGCACGACGCTGGCCGTGACGCCCTCGGGTTCGGGGACGCTCGATCCGGCGTCGTCGTGTCTGACCGCGGGGACCAGCGGGGGAACCTGTCAGTTGATCGTGCACGACACCGGAGCGGGCACGCTCGAACTGACGGTGACGGCGATCGCGAACACGACGGTGGACGGTCTGCCGGTCAACAACATCCCGTTAAGCGCGCCCGCGACAGCCTCGAAGACGTGGATTGCTTACCTGGTGACGGTCTCGCCGTCGGCCAACAACCCGGTGGGTACGCAGCACGACTTCGTGATCACGGCGACGGTCAATGATGGAGCGTCGACGACACCGGCGGCTGGCGCGTCGATCGCGTTCGGGTGGTTGGGTGCCGGGGCGTTGGTCACGCCGAGTCCGTGCACCACCGACGCGCCGGGCACGTGCACGGTAAGTGTGACGTCGCCCTCTGCGGGGACGGGCACGTTGACGGTGACGAGCCTGACGGACAGCGCCGGGCGTACGGTCGGTTTGACGGTGGTCGGCGCGCCCGGCCAGGCGTCGGGCCAAGTCGTACCGCTGACGTCGTCGAAGACGTGGCTGCAGTTCCGAGTGCTGCTGAGTCCGAACGCGACGAACCTGACGGGTGTCCCGCACACGTTCACAGCTACGGTGCAGCAGACCGGTGTGGCGAGCCCGGCCGGCACGGACTGGACGGCGGTGCCCGACGGAACGAGGTTGACGGCGACGCCTTCGGGGTCGGGGACACTCGATCCGGCGTCGACGTGTCTCACTGTCGTCGGGACGAGCGACGGGACGTGCCAGTTCATCGTGCACGACACCGGCGCGGGAACGTTGACGTTGAACGTCACCGCCATCGGGGCGACGACCGTCGACGGCGTGCCGTTCACCAACATCCCGTTGAGCGCGCCGGCGAGCGCGTCGAAGACGTGGGTCGCGGCCCTGGTGTCGGTGACGCCGTCGAGCGCGACGAACCTGTCGGGTGATCCACACACCTTCACGGTCCATGTCGACGTGGCCGGTGCCGACGGCACGTCGGCGCCCCTGCCGGCCGACGGTGCGACAGTCGCTTGGACGTTCAGCGGATCGGACACCGTGAGCAACGACACATGCGCGACGGGAACGACGGCAGGCACGTGCGTGGTGACGTTCAACAACGGCGGAGCGAGCGCCGGCACGTTCTCGGCCACCTCGGTGACGTTCACGGTCAATGGCCAGGAATTCACGGTCGACCTCACGACTCAGGGAACTCCCGGCCAGGCTTCCGGCCAGGTCGTTCCCGTGACCGCGACGAAGACGTGGCTCGCCTATACGGTGACCATCTCACCTACGGCCACCAATCCGGTGGGTACGCAGCATGACTTCGCTATCACGGCCACGGTGACCGACGGCACCACGCCGGCCCCGGCGGCCAACGCGTCGATCGCCTTCACGTGGTCGGGCGCCGGTTCGCTGGTCACGCCGAGCCCGTGCACGACGACCGCGGCGGGGACGTGCACGGTGAGCGTGACGTCGCCGTCGGCGGGGTCGGGGACGTTGACGGTGACGACCTTGACCGACAGCGGCGGGCGGGTGGTCGACCTCACGGTTGCGGGCGCGCCCGGTCAGGCGCCCGGTCAGACGATGCCGCTGACGGCGTCCAAGACGTGGTTGCGTTACCGGGTGTTGTTGAGCGCGAACGCCACGAACCTGACCGGTGTGGCGCACACGTTCACGGCGACGGTACAACAGACCGATATGGCCGACGCCGACGCGGAGTGGACGGCCGTGCCGGACGGGACGACGTTGACAGCGACACCTTCGGGGTCGGGCTTCTTGGATCCGGCGTCGCAATGTCTCACCGCAGGGACGAACGGCGGCACGTGCCAGTTCATCGTCCACGACAACGGGCCGGGAACTCTGACCTTGGATGTCACTGCGATCAGCACGACGGTCATCGATGGTGTCCCGTTCAGCGACATCCCGTTGAGCGTCCCAGCGATCGCCTCGAAGACGTGGCTTGCCTACACGGTGACGGTCTCGCCGTCTGCGACCAACCTGGCGGGCACGCCGCACGATTTCGCGATCACGGCGACGATGACGGATGGGGAGACGTCGACACCTGCGACGAACGCGTCGATCGCGTTCACGTGGTCCGGCACAGAGTCGAGCACCCCTGCGAGTGCGTGCACCACGGACTCGGCCGGGATGTGCACTGTCACCGTGACGTCATCGACAGCAGGGTCGGGCACGCTGACGGTGGCGAGCTTGACCGACAGCGCAGGGCGGTTGGTGGATCTCACCACGGCCGGCGCGCCCGGCCAAGCGCAAGGTCAGGTGGTGCCGTTGACTGCGACGAAGACGTGGGTGTTCGCGAACCTCGTCGTGCACAAGACAGCCAACGGCGCGACTCCGGTCGCGGGCGGTGATCCGTTCAACTACACGATCACCGTGACCAACGAGGGACCGCTCGCGACGTCGTCTCCCGTCACCGTGACCGACACGATCGGCTCGGGATTGGAGTTCGCGGGCACGCCGTCGATGCCTGTCTCAGCAGGGAGTTGCGCACCCCCGTCCGGCAGCTCGATGACGTGCACGATCACGACGTTGCTCGCCGTCGGCGACACGGTGACCATCGTCGTTCCGGCGCGCGTCGCTGCAGGCACGGTTGGCCCCGTAGAGAACGTGGTCACGGCCGACTCCCGCGAGGACCCGCTCTGCCCGAACGGCACGTGCCCGCCCCCACCCGAGTGCGCTGCACCCACGACACCTGCCACGCAGACGGTCGCCGTGCTCGCGTCGACCACCGCGGCTGATCCGAGTGACAACCAGGCCTGCGTCCTCAGCTCGGTGACGGCCGCTGGCGGCACGGTCGTGCCCCCGCCCGTTGCGCACTCGCCCTTGGCGCGCACCGGTCCCGACGACCTGTCGGCCCTACTGGGCGCTCTGCTCCTTCTGAGCGGCTTCGGCCTCGTGGTGGTGACGCGGCGGCGGGCGCGCTCGCCGGCTTGAACTTCGACGTCGCGTTCTCAGTCGTTGGCGACGGCGAGCAGCACGTCGGCATGGCACGGCTCGTCGAGTGGGCAGTAACAGGCGAGATCGCGCCCGCGAAGCTCGCGCTTGACATCCGCGACCGTCACGTTCAATCGCCCCGCGAGCAGATCCTCTCGGTAGCGGCGAATCGCCTCGGCGCGACCGAGCTCCAACGGATGCGGGTTTCCCCACTTGGTCGGCCGCGTCACAACGACAGCGCCCGCGGGGAGCCGTGCTCCTTTGCGACGTGATCGTTGGTACCTCCGTGGCATGTGTCCGTGTCGAGTGTTCCAGAATCGTGTAGCTCGCATGCGACGACGACACGATCTTGCTGTCGTCGGCTACGTCGCTGTGTCGCCGGACGGCGCCCGGCTCGGCAAGGGCGCCAGCTCCGCCCGTGATGCGTCTGTGTCGACTCAGCCACCGGACCCGTGGCTCAGCAGACACAGAGTTCATCGGCCGACGTTCTGTGTCGGCTCAGCCACCTGTTTCGGTGGCTGAGCCGACAATGTGCGCGGCGGGCGGATTGGCGCCGCGGCGACGAGGACGTCTACCCGAAGAGGGTGTGGCGGCCGGCGGTCAGGGTCCGAGTGTCGCCGTCGGGCAACACAACCTCCGCCGTGGTGCCCGCAGGCACCGTCACAACAACGTCGAGTCGGTCGTCGTGCTGCTCCCATCGCACGTCGATTCGGCCGTGGGGACTGTGGTGGTGGGTCTCTGCCCACGTGACGCCTCCGCCCGGTTGCGGTACGACGCGGAAATGGCGATAGCCCGGCTCGACCAACCGCAACCCGGCTACGTAACGGTGTAGAAACGAGATGACCGCGCCTTTGCTGTAGTGGTTCAGCGAGTGCGACACGGTGCCGTCAGGCTTGACGCCATCCCAGTCCTCCCAGATCGTCGTCGTTCCACTCTCGGACATTCGCAGCCATGACGGTTCGGTGTCTTGGAAGAGCAGCGCGTACGCGACATCGAGATGGCCTGCGTCCGCCAGCACCGGCAACAGGAAGGGCGTGGCCAGGAAACCTGTCGCGAGGTGGGTGCCCGCGGCGCGGATCAACGTCACGAGGTCGTCGGCGGTCTGAGGACGAAGATCGTCCGGGACGAGGCCGAACGCAAGCGCACGCACGAGGTTCGCTTGCGTGGCCGGCTGGACGTGACCCTTCTCGTCGATGAACTCCGTGCGCCACGCGTCGAGCACGTGGGCAGCGAGCTCGTCGTACTGCTCCGATGCGCCGGCTTCGCCAAGCACCTCGGCGGTGGCGGAGAGCTCGCGCGCCGATCGGTACAAGTAGGCGGTGGCTACAGGGCCGTGGTCCTCCACGAGGAGCTCACGGAAGATGCCGTCCATGTTGGTGCCGGGCTCGAGCCATTCGCCGAAGTGCCAGCCGCTGTCCCACACGTACTGCTCGTGCGGAAGTGGGTCAGGGTTGCGTTCGACGCGTGATGGGTGACGGCCGAGCAGTGCGCGCTCGGCAGCGAAATCGACCCAACGCTTCATCGAGTCGAACTGGTCCGCGAGTACGTCGGTGCGACCCGTGGCGCGATACAGCTGCAGCGGGACGTGCACGGCAGCATCACCCCAGCCGGACGAGCCGTGGCCGTTCCTCCAGACCGGAGCATCAGGACTCGGGTCGGGGACGATGTTCGTCACCGCGCCGCTCGGGAGTTGATCGGCGGCGAGATCCCGCAACCACTTCGCGGACCAGTCGAAGACGTCGTAGAGGTACGCGGCCGTGTCGATGTACAGCTGCCAGTCGCCGACCCAACCGGATCGTTCACGGGTCGGGCAGTCCGTCGGGATGTCGCAGGCGTTCCCCCGGAAGCTCCACACCGCGACTCGATGCAACCGGTTGATGCGTCCGTCCGAGCAGGCGAAGTCGCCGATGCGGCGGAGATCGCTGTGCACGACGACGCTGGCGATCGACGCCGGATCGAGCGACCCGGGCTGTCCTTCGATGCGTACGTATCGGAAGCCTTTCGTGCTGTGCCGCGGCTCGAACACCGATCCATTGCCCGCCGACGTGACGACGTCGGTTTGGAACGGCAGGGCAACCGTTCGGGGTTCAGCGAAACCGGCGTGCTTCACGTTCTCCTGCGTGACGTCACCGCTGAGTGGGTCGAGCGCTTCGCCGTACGTCAGCGTGACCGTGGTGCCCTCGGGGCCGAGGTCGGTGAGGCGCACCCAGCCGTTGCTGTTCTGACCGAAGTCGGCGATGTGCCGTCCTGGCGCGATCTCCGTGACCGTCACCGCTGGCAACACGTCCACGCGCCGGACCGGTGGCCCGATCGGCGTGCACAGTTCTTCGTAGCTGTGATCTGCCACGCGGACGATGTCCCATGCCGAGCGGTCAGTGCCCGCCGCAGACCAACCATGGACCTGCCGGCGCAGATCGTGGACTTCGCCCGCGATGAGGTCGGCAGCCAGCACGTGGCTCGGCGTCGATCGCCACGAACCGTCGGTGCCGAAGACCAGCGTCTCGCCCGATCGGAGTGTCACGCGAAGCTCCGCGAGGAACGCCGTCGTCTGCCCGTACGTGTCGACGGCTCTGACGATGCCGTGTTGGCCGCGCCACCATCCATCGCTGAGGAGCGCGCCGAGTGCGTTGGCCCCTCGGACGACGAGGTCGGCGACGTCGTACGTCTGCACTTGGATCCGCTTGCGGTACGCCGTGAAGCCCGGAGTCAACTCGTCATCGCCGACGCGGCTGCCGTTGAGGAACGCCTCGTAGACGCCGTGCGCCGTCGCGAGCAAGGACGCGGACACCACCTCACCTTCGATCGAGAACTCGCCGGCGAGGTGATAGGCGGGACGCTGCGCGTCAGGGCCGTCCTCGGGTTCCATCGGTTCGATCCACCTCGCCTGCCACTCGTGCTCGGACGGATTCATGACGGTTGGTACCTCCGCGGTCGGGTCGAAGCGGCGAGCCGAGCTCGGATCGCCTCGAGCGAGCTGGACATGACGCCGTGGGTGCGCGCCTGGACCAGCACGTTGCCCAGCGCGGTCGCCTCGACGGGACCGGCGAGCACCGGTAGCTCGGCGGCGTCCGCGGTGAGCTGGCACAGCAACACGTTCTGCGATCCGCCCCCCACGATGTGAATGACGTCGACATCGCGACCGGACAGGTCCACTGCCTGCTGCACCGTACGGGCATAGGCGTCGGCGAGCGAGTCGACGATGCAGCGTGTCGTCTGGACAGGCGTCATCGACGTGCCGGCCGCGTCGGCGATGCGCTCCGGCATCTGTCCCGGCGCAATGAAACCGGGATCATCGACGTCGATGCGCGGTCCCCCGGCAGGCAGCTCGCCCGCCGCGTCGAGCAGCGCGGAGATGTCGTCTCGTTGCCATGCGCGCAGGCACTCCTGCAGCAGCCACAGTCCGCCGACGTTGCGCAGGAATCGCGTCCGGCCGTCGACGCCGAGCTCGTTGGTGAAGTTCGCGTGCCGCGCTGCCTCTGTGAGAACCGGCGAACCCAGCTCGACGCCGACCAGCGACCATGTACCGCTGGCGATGTAGGCGAAGCGGTCGGTCGTCGCCGGCACGCCCGCGACCGCGGACGCGGTGTCGTGCGAGCCGACGGTGACCACCCGCATCCCGCTCGCCGTCGTGCCGCGGACCTCACCGGGCGGCTGGAGCGCGGGGAACAGGTCACGCGGGATGTCAAGGTGCTCGAACAGCGCGGGCGACCACTCGCGCGTTCGCGCGTCGAGCAATCCCGTGGTCGACGCATTCGTGAGCTCGGTACGCAACTCACCGGTGAGCCAGTACGCGAGCAGATCGGGCAGCAGTACCGCGTGCCGCGCACGCCCCCAGCGGGGGCCGCGCTGCTCAGCGGCGAGCTGATAGATGGTGTTGAACGGCAAGAACTGGATGCCGGTCATCGCGTAGAGCGCCTCGGGCCCAACGAGACCGTGCACCTCGTCGATCTCCTTCGACGTGCGCTCATCGCGATAGGCGATGGGCTCACCGAGCAGTTCGCCGTTGGTGTCGAGAAGTCCATAGTCGACACCCCAGGTGTCGACGCCGACCGACGCTGCCTCGGGGGTGCGCTCGAGCCCGACGAGAACTTCACGATGCAATCTGGTGAAGTCCCAGCGAAGGTGGCCGTCGACGTCGGCGACACCGTTGGCAAAGCGATGGACACCTTCGAGTGAGATGCCGTCGCCGTCGACGGTGCCACGCATGACGCGGCCTCCCGACGCGCCTACGTCAACAGCAGCGAAGACTGGCACCAGGTTCCTACCGCAGGAAGGCAGCGGCAATGCCGGCATCGACGGGGAGCAGCAGCCCGGTGGTGTGGCTGAACTCGTCCGAGCACAGTGCAGCGACCGCATTGGCGACGTGCTCGGGAAGCACCTCGCGCTTGAGGAGCGTGCGCTGCGCGTAGAACGCGCCGAGTTGGTCTTCGGGCACGCCGTAGACCGCAGCGCGTTGCGCGCCCCATCCGGCGGCGAAGATGCCACTCCCGCGGACGACGCCGTCGGGGTTGACACCATTGACGCGGATGCCGTGCTCGCCGAGCTCTGCCGCCAGGAGCCGGACCTGGTGCGCCTGGTCGGCTTTGGTCGCACCGTACGCGACATTGTTCGGTCCGGCGTACACGGCGTTCTTCGATGCGATGTAGACGATGTCGCCGCCGAGTCGCTGGTCGATCATGGCTCTGGCCGCCGCTCGAGCGACGAGGAAGCTTCCTTTGGCCATCACGTCGTGCTGGAGATCCCAGTCGCGCTCGGTCGTCTCGAGCAACGGTTTTGAGACCGACAGGCCCGCATTGTTGACGACGAGGTCGATGCCGCCGAAGGCGATGAGCGCCGTGACGATCGCGTCGTGTACGGATGCGGCGTCGGTCACGTCGGTCCGCACGCTCACGAGCTGATCGGGTCTTTCATCCACGTGCTCGATGTCGAGGTCGGCAACCACGACGCACGCGCCGTCGTCGACGAGCCGCTCCGTGATCGCCTTTCCGATGCCGCTGCCGCCGCCGGTCACGAGCGCGATGCGTCCTGCGTGACGCTTCGGCTTCGGCAGCCGCTGCAGCTTCGCCTCCTCGAGCGCCCAGTACTCGATGCGGAACTTCTCGCACTCGTCGATCGGCGTGTACGTCGACACCGACTCGGCACCGCGCATCACGTTGATCGCGTTGACGTAGAACTCGCCTGCGACGCGTGCGGTCTGCTTGTCGCGCCCGTAGGAGAACATGCCGACGCCCGGCGCGAGGATGATCGCGGGATCCGCGCCCCGCATCGGTGGCGAGTCCCTTGAAGCGTTCCGTTCGTAGTAGGCGCGGTAGTCGTCGCGGTACCGCTGGTGTACCTCCGCCAGTTCGTCATCGATCGCGGTCGCGTCGACGACCAGTGGCTTGATCTTCGTGCGCAGGAAGTGGTCGGGACACGAAGTGCCGAGGGGCACGAGCTCATCGAGCTTCTCGCGAGCGAGGAAGTCGAGCACCACGTCGCTGTGGTCGAAGTGGCCGACCATGCGGGCGTCGTGTGAGGCGATGGCGCGCAACCTTGGCGCAAGCCGAGCTGCCACCCTGCGCCGCTCCTCGGGAGGGAGCGGACGGCGCTCGTCGACGATCGGACCGAACGGCTCCGGTTCGCCGTGCTCATCGAGATATGCCTGCGCGGTGTCGATGATCCAGCGACTGTTCTGCTCCGCCTCGTCGCTCGTCGCACCCCAGGCGGTGATGCCGTGCCCGCCCAGGATCACCCCGACGATCTCTGCGTCGGCGCGCTGCACCGCGGCGATGTCGAGCCCGAGCTGGAAACCGGGCCGCCGCCACGGCACCCACACGACCTTGTCGCCGTAGATGTCCTTGGTGAGGTGCTCGCCGTCGACCGCGGTGGCGATGGCGATGCCGCTGTCGGGGTGCAGATGGTCGACGTGCGTCGCGGTCACGAGGGCGTGCATCGCGGTGTCGATCGACGGTGCCGCGCCGCCGAGCCCGTGGCGGCAGAAGTCGAACGCTGCCACCATCTCGTCCTCTCGCGCCTCGCCCGGATACACGTCGACGAGCGATCGAAGTCGATCGAGGCGAAGAACGGCGAGGCCAGCCTCGGTGAGCGTGCCGAGATCGCCGCCGGAGCCCTTGACCCAGAGCAGTTCGACGTCCTCGCCGGTGACGGGGTCGACGTCGGTGGCCTTGGCCGAGGTGTTACCGCCCGCGTAGTTGGTGGTTCGGCGGTCTGCACCGAGCCGATGCGATCGCACGAGGAGGTCGTCGACGACCGTCACGCGCCCCATCCCGCCTGCTCGCCGCCGACACGGTCGGCGACGATGCGCTGCTGGTAGCCGCTCGCCGCGTACGAGGCCATGGGGTCAGCCGGCAGACCACGCGACGCGCGCCAGGTAGCCAGGTCAGCGCGTACGTCGGTGTAGAACGCGTCCATCAGGACTCCGTTGGCGGCGAGCACGTCACCGGTGCGCTCTGCGCCGCGCAGGGCGTCGCGGTCGACCAGTAACGCCCGCGCCGTCATCTCTTGCACGTTCAGCACAGAGCGGATCTGGCCGGGGATCTTGGCTTCGATGTTGTGGCACTGGTCGAGCATGAAGCTCACCGTGTTCTCGGCGTTCCCCGGGTAGCCGCCACCGCGTACGACCTCGAACAGGATGCGGAAGAGCTGGAACGGATCGGCGGCGCCGACCACGAGATCGTCGTCCGCGTAGAACCGCGAGTTGAAGTCGAACGCGCCCAGCCGTCCGAGCCTCAGCAGCTGCATGACGATGAACTCGATGTTCGTACTCGGCGCGTGGTGTCCGGTGTCAAGGCACACGACGGCGCGCTCGCCCAGGGCAACGCAGTGAACGTACGCGGTGCCCCAGTCGGGCACGTCGGTCGCATAGAACGCGGGCTCGAACAACTTGTACTCGAGGACGAGACGCTGGTGTCCACCAAGACGCTCGTACACGTTCTGCAAGGAGTCCGCGAGCCGCTCCTGCCGGTCGCGCAGGTCGCCCTGTCCGGGATAGTTGAGGCCATCGGGTAGCCAGATCTTGAGATCGCGGCTCCCGGTCGCATCCATGATCTCGATGCACTCGTGCATGTGCGCGATCGCCTTCTGCCGGACTCGCTCGTCGAGATGGCACAAGCTTCCGAGCTTGTAGTCATCGTCCTGGAACGTGTTCGTGTTGATCGTCCCGAGCCGTAAACCCAGATCCTCGGCATGACGGCGAAGCTTGTCGAAGTCGTCGACGCGATCCCATGGAATGTGCAACGCCACCGACGGCGCCAGGCCGGTGTGCATGTGCACCTGCGCGGCGTCCGTGATCTTCTCGAACGGGTCGCGCGGCACACCGGCTTGCGCGAACACCTTGAAGCGCGTCCCCGAGTTGCCGAACGCCCACGACGGCAGCTCGATCTCCTGCCGCTCCAACTCCGCCGCGATCTGATCGAAGGTGGCCATCGCCGCTCCTCGTGTGTGAGATCGTGAGAACTATCACACCTCGATGTGCTGGGCGTGAGCGGGATGACGATTCGACCCGAAGTTCGCTGGGTTGCGCCGCTCAGCTGTCGACGTTGGCGTCGGTCCACGCCATGGCGTCGAGAACCGCGTCGCGGCCCTGCGCGATGTGTTCCGCCATCAACGCCGACGCGCGGTTGGCATCGCGCCGACACATCGCGTCGACGATGAGGTGGTGGAACATGTCAGAGCGCTCGATCTCCGCTGCGGTGAACGATCGGAACGCCTGAAACACAAGGGGTGTGTCGACCGTGCGAGCGAGCATCGCGGCCAGCCGGTGGTGGCGGGCGGCCGCGAGGATCCCGTCGTGGAAGCACCGGTTCGCTTCGTGGAGCATCCGCGCGCCTTCGACGGAGTCGACGTCCGTGGTCCGGCGCACCTCACCGAACGAGTCTGCGGCATCGGCGAGAGCGCCCAGCTCGGGCTCGGTGATTCGTTCCGTCGCGATCTCGACGGCGTAGGACTCGAGCCGGATCCGGAGCCCGTAGAGGTCGACGATCTCGGTCTCGGAGAGCGGGCGAACCATCGCGCCACGATTTCGCTCGCTTACGACGAGTCCCTCGGCCTCGAGCATCCGCAGCGCCTCGCGCACGGGGGTGCGCGACAAGCCGAGCTCCTCGGCGATGCGCTGCTCGACCAACCGATGACCGGGTGGGTACCGGTTCTCGACTATCGCCGCCCGGACCCGCGAGTACGCGTGGGCGGCGCCGACGGCGTCGGACGTCGTGCTCATGCCGTCACCCCCACACCGCTGAGCGGGCCTTGATCGCTCACTCCTTCTCTTCGAGCCCGTAGCCGATCTGACGTCCGAGGTTCTCCGCTTCGTAATCGGCAGGGGCAGCGATCTCGATGATCGGGTCGTCGCGTTCGTCGTATTCGAGGCGCAGCGCGCGCGAGATGACCGCGTGCATCGAGTACATCATCGTGATGTAGGTGAACTCGAGGATCGCCTCGTCGGTCATGTGATCCTTCAGCGCATCGAAGACGGCATCATCGACGCGACCGAACCCGAGTACCAGCGCATCGGTGTACGCGAGGAGTGCGCGCTCGACTGGCGAGAACAGATCCGACACCTGCCACGCCTTCAACGCCTCGATCTTCTCCTCCGAGTAGCCGAGGGCGCGGCAACGACTTGCAATGCTGTGAGAACACGAATTGACTGCCGACGAGCCATCCGCCGCGGGTCTGGCCGAGCTCGCGGAGCTCCGGCGCAACCTTGCGATCGGGGCTTGCGTACAGCGCGAAGCCGCGGCACGTGTGCTCCATCACGTCGGGCGAGTTGGCGAACACCGTCCACCAGTCGCCGGGCGTGCCCGTCGACGTACCCGGCTGGGCGACCGGGTCCCGGTCACCGAACAGTCGCTTGTACATCGACACGACGATGGGCGCGCTGGCTTCGGACTTTGGAATCTCGCGGAGTCTCGGCACGGCAGGACTGTATACGAAGTGTGCTTCTGCCTTGCCGGACGACGGCGATGTCTTGACCCCATCGCGACGGATGGTGTGCAATGGCGGAAACGTCTCGGGGAGGCGCCCATGGCTGCGACCGGCAACACCAACACCGAGTTCGAGTTGCGCGGCATCAACCACCTCGCGCTCGTGTGTCGCGACATGGCCGAGACCGTGGCCTGGTACGAGGACGTGCTCGGTATGAGACTCGTCAAGACCCTCGAGCTCCCGGGCGGTCGGGGCCAGCACTTCTTCCTCGACATGGGCAACGGCGCCGACGGCATCGCGTTCTTCTGGTTCCCGGAGGCTCCCGAGGGTGTGCGCGGCGAGGCGATCCAGGGCCGCAACGGCATGAGCGCGATCGGCTCGATGAACCACGTCGCCTTCGACGTACCGCCGGAGAAGATGGAGGAGTACCGAGCAAGGCTGCTCGACAAGGGTGTGCAGGTCACAGAGATCATCAACCACGCCAACTCTCTCGACGGCGGCCACCAGCCGGACTACGACTCCGCGATAGACGACGGTGATGTGTTCATCCGCTCGATGTACTTCCGCGACCCGAACGACACGATGCTCGAGTTCGCATCTTGGACGAGGACGCTCGACGAGTCCGACGTCCGTCACGCGCCTGCGCGCGCGGCACTCCGGGTGTGATAGAGCGCAGCGCGTAGTCGTGCGAGCATCGGAGCCGGTCGTGTGCAAGGCTTCGCCGCGCGGGCTGATCATGAGGGGGTCCCATGCGAGTTCGCGCGTCGTTCATGGCCGTGGTCGTCTTTGCTGCTGCGTTCGTCGTTCCCGCCACGGTCGCATCATCGGCCGGCGCGGAGACCACAAGGGACCCGGTGATCATCGTCGCTGGAACGTTCGCGGGCGAAGGAACAGCGGATGTGTACTACGCGCCGCTCGCCGCGCGGCTGCGTGCTGACGGCTATCAGGCGTTCATCTTCGGCTTGCCCGGCGCCGGTCTCGGTGACATCGCTGACACTTCGCAAGCGCTCAACGGCTTCGCGGATCAAGTGCGCGCGCGAGACGGGCGCGTCGCGCGTCGACCTGATCGGGCACTCCCAGGGTGGGCTCGTGGGCCGCTACTACGTCAAGAACCTGGGCGGCGCGAACGAGGTCGACAGCATGATCAGCCTCGGTGCTCCGCACTACGGCACGTCGCTCGCGAACCTCGCCACGCTGCTCGGACTCGGATCCTGCCTCGGTGTCGTTGCATGCCAGCAGATGGCCATCGGATCGTCGTTCCTCGCGAACCTCAATGCAGGTGACGACACCATCGGCAACGTCGTCTACACGAACATCGCGTCTGCGCTCGACGAGATCGTGACGCCGTACTGGAACGCGTTCCTCAACAACGACGGCAACAACCGCAACGTGCTGGTCCAGTCTCCGTGCTTCTTGCGGGTGGTCGGGCACATCGGCCTCCCGCTCGACGGCACGGTGTACAGCGGGATCCAGGACGCGCTCGCCCACCGCTCCATCTTCCTCAACTGCTTCGCGCTCTAGCCAGCGGTGCCAGGCGAATCGAAACACACCTACAGGGGGAGTAGAGGATGGGTCGAAACCGAGTCGTGACGTCTGTCGCGGTCGCGACCGCTTTGGTTGTCGCGATGACGTTCGCCGCCGGGCCGGGCGGAGCCGAGAATCCGCACGGGGGACCGGCTGGCCAGTTGAAGAAGCAGCCGTCGGTTGCCGCGTGTGATCCCATCGACACGACGGAGTGCTTGACCCCGTTCCCCGACGACTTCTTCACAACGCCTGACTCGTCGAAGGCGACAGGCCACCGTCTGAACTACCCGCGCGACAAGATGCCCGCCAACGGCATGGGTGTTCATGTCGACCCGACGGACATGAACCGCAGCGACGGGTTCAGTCCGGGGTCCACAGTCATCGCCCGCGTCCCCGGCATCGACCTCGCGCAAACGGGCGCGGCGCCGATCACTGACATCGCCCGCTCGCTCGATCCGGACGCGCCGATCGTCCTCCTCGACACGGACACCGGAGCGCGCGTTCCGTACTGGGCGGAGCTCGACACGTGGAACCCCGACCGGTCGACTCGGGCGTTGGTGGTCCGGCCGGCGCGCAACTTCGCCGAGGGACACCACATCATCGTGGCGCTGCGGAACATGAGGGACCCCGGCGGCAACGTCATTCCCGCATCACCGGCGTTCGTGACGTTCCGTGACCACCGGCCGAGCTTCGACCCAGCCGTCATCCAGCGCCGCCAGGCGATGAACAGGATCCTCGCCGGATTGCAACGTGTGGGCGTGCACCGCCAGAGCCTCTACCTCGCGTGGGACTTCACCGTAGGGAGCGAGCAGAACCTCGCGGGCGGGATGCTGCACATGCGCGACGACGCGTACGCGCAGCTCGGCAACGGAGTGCCCGTCGTGAACGTGACCCAAGTGGACCAGAACCCGAACAGCAACGTGCTGCGTCGCGTGCGGGGGACATTCGACGTTCCGCTCTACATGACGAACGGTGGCGCGCCCGGTGGACGCCTGGTTCTCGGCGCCGACGGGCTGCCCATGAGTGTCGGGACGTTCCACGCCGAGTTCCGCTGTCTAATCCCTGCTTCAGCGGTCGGCGCCGACGGCAAGGCGAACCCCGGGCGTGGGCTCGCGTACGGGCACGGTCTGCTCGGTGGCACGAACGAGATCGAAGGGTTCGCGCCCTTCATCAACCAGTTCGACATGTTGATCTGCGCGACGCCCGAGATCGGCATGGCGCAGGATGACATCCCGAACATCGTCCGCACGATCGCCGACTTCTCGACGTTCGCGTCGGTACCCGATCGTCTCCAGCAAGGCCTGCTGAACATGCAGTTCCTGGCGCGGTTGTTGAAGGATCCGCGTGGCTTCGGCGCGAACCCGGCGTTCCAGGTCGGCACGCCCGCGGCGTCGCCGCTCGTTCCGAACCAGGTGTTCTACAACGGGAACAGCCAGGGCGGGATATTCGGCGGCGCGGCCACCGCTATCTCGAAGGAATGGACTCGTGCCGTGCTGGGTGTCCCCGCGATGAACTACAGCGTCTTGTTGCCGCGCAGCATCGACTTCGACCCGTTCCTCGCGTTGCTGAAGGTGTCGTATCCCGACCAGAGCCGGTACACGTTGGGGGTCGCAATGAATCAGATCCTGTGGGACCGCGGTGAGCCGAACGGCTACGCGCAACACATGATCTCGGACCCGTATCCGGGGACGCCGAACCACCAAGTGATGCTCATCGAGGCGTTCGGCGACCATCAGGTCGCGAACATCGGGACCGAGACTGAGGCGCGCACGATCGGCGCGTTCGTGCGACAGCCGGTCATCGCACCCGGCCGCAGCAACGACGTGACGCCGATGTGGGGAATCCCTGCGGTGCCATCGTCGCCGTTCGCCGGTTCGGTGCTGGAGCTGTGGGACTTCGGCACGCCTGCGCCGCCCATCGAGAGCGTTCCGCCCCGGCCGCCGCAATTCGGCAGCGACCCGCACGGTGCCGCACGCAACGTCGCGGCCGTGCGCGACCAGGTCTCGCGGTTCTTGCAGGTCGACGGCGCGTTCGTCGACGAGTGCGGCAGCGATCCCTGTCACCCGTGACGCGTCCGACGATCGTGCATTGACTCGTCTCCTGGCTGTGTCAATGCACGACAGTCACCGTCGGCGCGGATCGGTAGACGGACTTCACGGACTCGCGGAACTCATCGCCCCACTGAGGTACAGCCGTAGACTTCGCCGCCGTGGCGCACCACGACCTGCTCATCCGTGGCGGCACTGTGGTCGACGGCACCGGTCGGCCGCCGCGCACTGCGGACGTCGCCGTGGACGAGGAAGTCATCGTCGCGGTCGGAGACGTGGACGGTTCGGCGCGGCGCGTCATCGATGCCGACGGCGCCCTGGTCACGCCCGGCTTCGTGGACATCCATACCCACTACGACGGCCAAGTCACTTGGGACGACCGGTTGGTGCCTTCGTCGTGGCACGGCGTCACGACGGTGGTGATGGGCAATTGCGGCGTCGGGTTCGCGCCCTGCCGGCGCGACGACCACGATCGGATCATCGAGCTGATGGAAGGCGTCGAGGACATTCCCGGCACCGCGCTGCACGAGGGCATCCCGTGGAGCTGGGAGACATTCGGCGAGTACCTCGACCACTTGTCGGCGCGGTCCTTCGACATCGACGTGGCTGCCCAAGTGCCGCATGGTGCCGTCCGCCTCTATGTGATGGGCGAGCGCGGGCGCGCGGGGAGCCCGCGACTGTCGAGGACATCGAAGCGATGGGGTGGATCGCTCGTGAGGCGATCGCAGCCGGTGCTCTCGGGTTCACGACGTCGCGCACGACCAACCACCGCACGAGTCGGGGTGAACCGACACCAACATTGCGCGCCGCAGGCGACGAGCTCGTCGGGATCGCCCGCGCCATCGCCGGTACCGGCGTCCTCCAAGTCGTCTCGGACTTCACCGACGTCGACGCCGAGTTCGCTCTGATGCGGGAAATGGTCGAGGCGTCCGGATGCGCGCTGTCGATTTCGGTGGCGGCGGAAGATCACCGTGCGCCGTGGACTGCGCTTCGGGATCGCATCGCGGGGGCGGCCGTTGACGGGCTGACGATGCGCGGCCAGGTGGGCGCTCGCGCGATCGGTGTCGTGCTCGGATTGCAGACGACGTTCAATCCGTTCTCGGGTGCACCGGCGTACCGCGAGGTGTCAACGCTGCCGTTCGACGAGCGGGTGGAGGCGCTGTCCGACCCGGATCGGCGCGCGGCCTTGATCGCCCAGGTCGCATCGCATGGAGCGCCCTGGGCGTTCGAGCGCATCTACAACCTCACCGATCCGCCCAACTACGAGCCGGCACCCCGGGACAGCGTGGCGTCGCTCGCTGCCCGCGCTGGAGTCGAGCCGGCCGAGATCGCGCTCGACCTCCTCCTCGCCGACGGCGGGAACGGCTTGCTCTACCTGCCCTTCCACAACTGGGTCGACGGCTCGCTCGACGCCATCGGCACCATGCTCGCCGACCCGTACCTTGTCCCGGGATTGTCCGATGGCGGCGCGCATGTCGGAACGATCTGCGACGCGAGCTATCCGACGACTCTGCTCGCCTACTGGGGTCGTGACCGCGAGCCGGGCTTGCCGCTCGAGTGGCTCGTCGCGCGACAGTGCCGCGCCACGGCCGAGACAGTGGGTCTGCTCGACCGGGGTGCCCTCGAACCGGGGCTACGAGCCGACCTCAACGTGATCGACCACGACGCAGTGCGCGCTCGGCGCCCGTACCTCGCGTTCGATCTCCCCGCGGGCGGACGCCGATTCCTGCAGCGAGCGGATGGCTACCTGCACACGTTCGTCTCCGGCGTGGAGACTTATGCGAACGGTGAGCCGACCGGCACATTGCCGGGACGATTGGTGCGAGGTCGCCGCTGACGCTTGGCCAGGGGTTGTGCACTTAGCGACCTGTGGCGTCGTTTCACGCACACACCTGTTGGGGCGGGCGTAGCCTCGCGGCTCGTGGGCGACGCCAGCAGCGACAGCGCCGTAGACGACTCCGGCGCGAACACCGACGACGACCCTTTGCGCGCGGAGTTGCTCGACGCTGCCGCGGAGGTGTTCGCGTCGAAGGGCTACTTCGGTACCAAGATCATGGACATCGTGAAGGCCGCGGACCTGTCCAGCGGCGCGGTGTACGGCCGCTTCGCGTCGAAGGACGAGCTCTTGATGGAGGCGATCCTGCGCCAGGTCGAGAAGAACGCGATCGCGCAGCGGTTCGAGGGAAGGACCGTCGCCCAGGCGATGGTCGAGGCAAGCCGCGCCGAAGGTCCGCTCGACGACGTCGAGGCCATGCAGCTCGAAGCCTTCATCGCCGCGGGAGGGAGCCGAACATCGCCAGCGCCATCGCTGAGAACCGCAAGCGATTCCGTACGACCATCGTCGAGCCGTTGGTGCAGCGTGCCATCGCAGAGGGCTCCGCCAGCCCGAAGGCCGACTTCGAGTCGATCGTGTACTTCATCGAGACACTGCAACTCGGTCTCTTGGTGCAGCGTGGTGCCGGGCAACCGGTCCCCGACAGCGAGGCATGGCAGCGTTTTCTCGCTCGCCTCCTCAGCGAGATGGCGCGCCCTGCGTCGTCACGCTGACCTATCGGCGAGGTAGGACGACTGGATGGCGTCGACCTGTTGCCGCACGTCATCAGCTGTGCCGCTGATCGAGATGCGCCCCCGATCCATGACGTAGACGCGGTCGGCGATGGTCATCGCTTTGTGGACGTGTTGTTCGACCAGCAGCACACCAGCGCCGCCGTCGGCTGCGGTTCGAAGTGCGGCGAACAGACGGTCGACGATGATCGGCCCGAGGCCCATGGACAACTCGTCGGCCAGGACTACAGCCGGACGACGGGACAGCGCGAGACCGAGCGCGAGCATCTGCTGCTGCCCGCCCGACAAGAGCGCGACTCGTCTGTCGAAGTGCGCCTCCAGCTCCGGGAAGAGTTCGACCACCGCCTCGGGCGTCGTGCGGAACACCCGAAGGTTCTCGGCCACTGTCATACGTGTCAACACGGCGCGCGCGTCCGTGACCAGCGCGAGCCCGGCGCGGGCACGCTGGTGCAGCGATGACGTCTGGTCGAGGCCCAGACATTGGACGGTGCCGCCGAGGGGGGCGAGGTCTCCGGCCAAGGTGAGAATGGTGGTCGTCTTGCCGGTTCCGTTGGGCCCGAGCAATGCGACGAGCTCACCTTCCCGGATCTCGAGATCCAGGTCACGCACGATGATCACCTTGCCGTATCCGGCCACGAGTCCTTTGGCTTCGACAAGCGCGCTCACGAGCTGCCCATCTCGACGGCTGCCGGCCGTGCTGGAGGTGCATCTTCGATCGGTTCGCCGAGATAAGCCTCGATCACTACCTGATCGGTCTGGATCTCGCGGTGGCGTCCCATCGGCGATCTTGCGACCGAAGTCGAGCGCGACGATTCGATCGCACGTGTTGAGGATCAGCGCCATGTCGTGCTCGATGACGACGACCGCGACGCCATGGCGCTGCGCGAAGTTCCGGATGAGCGTGGCCAGCTCACGACTCTCTTCGTGGTCCAAGCCCGCGGCCGGTTCGTCGAGGAGCACGACGCCGGGATTCGAGATGATCGTCCGGGCGATCCCGACCAGTTTGATGAGGCCGTGAGGAAGCGTGGTCGGTCGTTGGTCGAGAGCCGGGCGGAGACCGAGTTCTTCGACGACCGACTCGGCGACGGCCGACAGCGGCCGGCGGTCACGCCACACCAGATCGCGGACGTACGACCGACGGGATCTGCTGTCCTCGGCCACGAGCAGGTTGTCGCGGACGGTCAGCTCCTCGAAGAGCTCGACCCCTTGCCATGAGCGCGCAATGCCGGCCCGCGCCCGTCGCTCCGGGTTCCACGTGGACACGTCCACGCCATCGAACAGCACCAGCCCGGACTGCTGGCGGGTGAAACCGGTGATGACGTCCAACAATGTCGTCTTCCCGGCGCCGTTCGGACCGATGAGTCCCAGCACCTCACCGGGCGGCACTTCGAAGGAGACGTCGTCCACCGCCATGACACCACCGAAGCGAACCGACACGCCGCGGACCTCGAGATCACGCCCGGTCAGTCGGAACTCCGGCGGGGCGACGCGAGCGGTTGCCGCTGGTGCTGCAACACGATGCCGGGACAGGCGTGTGCCGATTCTCGCCCACATCGATGCCACGCCGTCCGGCGCCTGGCGGAGGAGCTGGACCACGCCGATGGCGCTGAAGATGGCGATCCACGCAGCGACGTTGTCGAGGTTCGGCAGGAGGTCGTTCGTGATCCGCGTGGCGATGGCGCCGGGTGCCGCGCCCGTGCCGAGGACGACGCCGGAGATCCAGCCGAGACCGCCGATGACCGCGTATTGCACCAGGAGGATCGAACCGAAGACATCGAAGGAGCTGAACTGCACGTTCGTCTGGCGGAAGGCGAGCAGGATGCCTCCGAGCGCCGCGATGCCGGCGCCGACCGCGAAGGCGTAGAGCTTGACGCCGACCACGCTGATGCCGAGCGCGGCGGCGGCCCGCTCGTTGCTCCTCACCGCGATCATCCGGCGCCCGGTTGCTCCTACTCGAAGGTTCGCCACGACGAATGACGTTGCGAGCAGGGCGAGGAGCATGAGCGCTGCGTACCGTTGCGGGTGCGCGAACGGATCGAGGTCGTAGCCGAAGATCTCCGGACTGTGCACGCGGATCCCTTCGAAGCCGCCGGTGAGCGACGCGTTCTGGAAGATCAGCGCGCTGAAGACGAGTGACAGCGCCAAGGTGACGATGGCCAACGTGACTCCCCGCGTGCGGATGGCGGGAAGGGCCACCAGCACGCCGATCGCTGTCGCGACGACCACGCCCACAACGACGGCAAGGGCGAAAGGAACGTCGAAGCTGTTGGCAGTTCGGGCTGCAGCCCATGCCCCGAATCCCGCCAGCGTGTACTGGCACAGCGACAGCTGCCCCGCGTATCCGGAGACCACGACGACGGACGCGATGATGATGCCGATCCCGAACGTCACGATGAGAGCGTCCGCGTAGCTCGGTACGCCGATGATCATCACGACTGCAGCGGCGATGCCCACCGCGAGCGGGACGCGTGCCACCCGGCCGCTTCCCGGCAACGGAAGTCGCGCAGCCACCTCACCACGCGTGGGCCGAGCGCGGCCCGAGAACACCGTCACGATCAGGATGATGATCAGCGGGACAGCCTGGGTGAGGCCGGTGAGCGAAGCGGTGCTCACCGAGAACGCGTGCGCGAGGTCAGGCTGGAACAACGAGAGCTCGCTCTGGATGACGGCGATCACGAGCGCGGCGATGACCGTGAGGGCGAACGAGGAGAACCGTCCGACGAGCGCGGCAGCCAGCGCGGGAAGAACGGCGATCGACAGGACCGTCGCGTTCAGTCCCACGATGGGTGCCAGCAAGATGGCCGCGAGCGCAGAGAGGAAGCCGGCGATCACATAGTTGACGAACTCGACCCTGTTCGGTGCCCATCGTGCGATGGCTGCGACGCGACGGTTCTCGGAGACCGCTGACGTCGCCAGACCGAACAACGTGCCGCTGTACACGAAGCGCAACCCGACGGCCAGCGCGAGTACGACCCCGATGAGTATCAGACGGTCCTGCGAGATGCGAAGGTCGCCCACGATCACGATCGACCGGTCAGGCAGCAGCGACGTCGGCGCGCTGAGCTGGTTGCTCCAGGTGACGAGCATCGCGCTTTGCGCTGCGCTCAGCAGCGCGAGCGTTGCGATCAGCCGGCTGAGCAGTGATGTCTCACGAAGCACCGCCATGATCGCGTACGTGAGCATGCCCAACGCCACCCCGACGGCCAGCCCGCCGGCGAGGGCCAGCGGCACGGGCCAGCCATGATCGTCGCGTAGCGAGTAGCAGACGAACGCGCCAACGGCACCGAGCGCGGCGGCGGCGAAGTTGAGGACGCCTGACACCCGGTACACGATGACGAGCGACAATGCGACGAGCGCCGTGAGTGCACCGGTTGCCATCCCGAGGAGGACGAACCTCAGCGTGGTCTGGCTGAGGAACTCGGTCGCGAGGAGCACGTTCAGTTCTCGAGCTTGAACGGCTTCGTCGCGTCACTGAAGGGTGAGACGCGGACGTACTTCCCGTTTTCGACCCGCGTGACCATCGCGTCTCGTGTGAAGATGCGGAACGCGGACAGGGACGAGATGTCGGGGAACGCAGTCTTGGTGAAGTCGAACGGTGCGATCTCCGGACGGTTGATCGGCCCCGCCTTCGCCATGGCGTCTACAAGCTTGGCCGAGTCGAGCGTCGCGATCTCCGACGGTGGGAGCTTCTTCAGGATGTCGACGAGCGCATGCACATTCGCCCACGCGCCGGTGCTGGCAGGGCTGAGCTCGTCACCGTTCGAGGGGAGCCCCGCGGCCTTGAGCTCCGTCAGCATCTGCTGGATGCCAGGGTTGTCACTGTCCGACGGAGGCGCCTGCTGCGTGAGCAGGTAGACACCGTCGGCCTTGCTGCCGAGCTGCTTCAGCACCTCCGGCGGCATCAAGGTCACAGCAGTGAAGATCGGGATGTCATGCGGCGAGATCCCTTCGTCAGCGAGTGCGTTGAAGAACGGCACGATCTGCGTCGTCAGGATCAAGCCGAGACCGCTCGGCTTGCGGTTCGCGATCTGGGCCGCGACCGGCGCGAAGTCGGTCGTGTCGGGCGGGATGAACAGCGAGTCCAACTTCACGTTCTGTCCTTGCGCGACTTGCTGAGAAGTCTGAACGAACGTCCTCGTCGCGGCACTGTCTATGGAGACCATCAGGGCGTCGTGGACGCCGGCGGCGGCCGCAGTCGCCGAGCCGCCGACGACGAGCGTCAGCGGGGAGCTGATCGAGAACGACCTCGGATCGGTCAAGTCGAACACGCTTCCACCCCCGGTGAGGATGCCCGGCAGGTTTGCGGCGCTCGTGCCGTCAGGGTATGTACCGCTCGATCCGAAGAGCGCGAGGGAGCCGTCGTCGTGCGCTTGGCGGCCGCATTTCGTCGCCTCGTTTGCGTCGGACTTGTCGTCGCACACGACGAGGTCGATGGGTCTTCCGAGTGCACACTCGCTGTTCACGGCGCGGAGTGCAGCGTTCTGTCCGTTCTGCGCCTCGGTCGCGAGGCTCGGGTACGACAAGGGACCGCTGAGGGTCCCGATCGAGGCGAGCTTGAGCGGCGCACCGGTACACGAGGGATTCGACGTCGGGGCCGTAGCGCCGCCGCCGCCGTTCGAGCTGCTGCTCTCGCTGCAACCTGCGGCAACACAAGCGACCACGACGAATGCCGCGATGGACGTGCGCAAAGAAACGCGTGCTGACATCGACCCCCCTTGTCGCGACGGAGGCCGATTGGTCCTCCGTCGCGAAGAAACTTTATTCACATCCTCACGAGGTGTGTGCGCCAACCGCCCTGTGGCGTCGGTTCGCACACACACCGCCTCACAGAATGGGCGGAACGATGGCCTCGATGAGGATGGGACCGGGCTCGGACAGCGATCGTTCGAGTTGCGCCGTGAACTCGTCGGCGGTCTCCGCTCGACTGGCGGGCACGCCGAGACCGTTGGCGATCGAGACGAAGTCGATGTCCGGGTGGTGGAGGTCGAGCATCTTCTTCGCTTTCGGACCTGGTTCGGCGCCGACACGGCTCAACTCCATGTTGAGAACCGAGTACGACCGGTTGTTGTAGAGCACGGTCGTGACATCGAGACCCTCCCGCGCTTGGGTCCACAGAGACTGGATCGTGTAGAGCGCGCTCCCATCAGCTTCTAGGGCGAGCACGCGACGGCCAGGTGCCGCGACTGCCGCGCCGGTCGCGACGGGGAGCCCCTGTCCGATCGCGCCGCCGGTGAGGCACATCCACGTGTGCCGCGGCGCGTTGACGGTCGCGCCGGGATTGGACAACCCGGATGTCTGCGCCTCGTCGGACACGATCGCGCCCTCGGGCAGCAGTGCACCGATGGCTGCGGCGACTGCATCGACGGTCAATGCACCGGTAGGTCGTTCCGGTCGTGATCCGGCCACCCGTGACACCTCGGGCGCCTCGACCACGTCGGCCAAAGCTTCGAGCGCGGCTTCCGCGTCTTCGTCGTCCGTCGCGAGCGTGGACACGTCGCATCCGTCGGGCACGAGGTAGCTGGCTTTCCCCGGATACGCGAAGAAGGACACCGGCGGCTTGCTGTCGACGACGACAAGATGACGGAACGGATCGAGCTGCATCGTCGCGAACTCGGCCAGGTACGCCAACCGTGTGGGCTCCGGAAGGCCGCCTCCGCGCTCGATTCGAGTTGGAAAGGTCTCGGCCAGGAGCTGTGCGCCCGTGGCGGCCGCGACTCGTTGCGCGGCGAGAAGTGCTCGTTCGCTGAGCGCCGACCCGCCGAGGAACAGGGCAACCGGTTCGCCTGAGCGCACCACCTTCGCGACGAGCTCCACGGTGGCAGGATCGACCGTGCGGCGCGCCGGCGTCGCCGCGCGTTCAGCGGGCTCGGCGCCGTCGCTCCACGACGTGTCGGCGGGAAGGATGACGGTGGCCACTTGACCGGGAGGTCCGAGCGCGGCGGCCACCGCCGCCGCGGCATCGGCCCCGACTTGTTCTGTCGAGTTGCACGTCCGAATCCACGACGACACGTTCCGCGCGACGGTCTCGATGTCGGACTCGAGTTGAGCGTCGTACCTCTTGTGGTACGTGGCGTGATCGCCGACGATGTTGACGATCGGAACCTTGCCCTTGCGCGCGTTGTGCAGGTTGGCCAGCCCGTTGCCGAGACCCGGACCGAGGTGGAGCAGCACCGCGGCCGGATGACCCTTGATCCGGGCGTAGCCGTCGGCCGCGCCGGTCGCGACCCCTTCGAACAAGCCGAGCACACCGCGCATCTCCGGGACGGCGTCGAGGGCCGCGACGAAGTGCATCTCCGACGTGCCGGGATTCATGAAGCAGGTGTCGACGCTGCTCGCGACGAGTGTGCGGATGAATGCTTCGGCGCCGTTCACGATTCGCCCTCCAAGTCGAAGATCTTCCCGGGATTGAGGATGCCCCTCGGATCGAAGGCGCGTTTGATCCGCTGCATGAGCGCCACCTTCGTCGGATCCTCGAGCTCGAGGAAGTACGGCTTCTTGGTCGTCCCGATGCCGTGTTCACCCGAGATGACGCCGCCCAGGTCGATGCCGGCAGCAAACAACTCGAGCATCAGTCGCTTGCGCGCCACCGGATCACGTTGGAACACGGCGAGGTGGACGTTGCCATCTCCGGCGTGGCCGCATCCCGCGATCAGCGCGCCGTTCGCGTCACCGATCTCGCGAGCCTTGGCCATGAACTCGGGGATCGTCCGCCGAGGCACGGCGATGTCGACTATGTCGTCGGCACCGTTGGCCTTGGCGATCCAGAACGCCTTCTCGCGTGCCTCGACCAGTTGCGCCGCCGCGTGCGGCGGCAGGACATACACGTCGACCGCACCGAGCTTGACGAGGAGCTCAGCGATTGCTTGGACGTCGGCGTCGAGACGGTCGTCGTGGTCGCTCTCCATACGAACGACGAGGTAGGCGAGCGCAGTCGCTTGGACATCCGAGGGAACGCCGAGTTCGACGCTGTACTCGCGCTGGATCGCTGCCATCGTCAGCATGTCGATGTATTCGAGGATCGATGGTGCGAGACCGCTGGCGATGACCTGGGGCACCGCCGACGCGACCTCATCGAGCGTGGGGAAGGGCGCGAGCACCGTCGCGCGGAACGCGGGCCGGGGAACGAGCTTGAGCGTCGCTTCGGTCACGAGCGCGAGCGTCCCTTCCGATCCGATGACGAGCTGGGTCAGGTCGTAGCCGGATGACGCTTTGACCACGCGGCCGCCCGTACGGATGACCTCACCGGTCGCCAGCACCAGCTCCAACCCGAGCACGTGATGCCGCGTGACACCGTGCTTCACCGCTTGCATGCCGCCGGCGTTCGTGGCGACGTTGCCGCCGATCGTCGCGCTGTACTCGCCGGGATAGACGGGGTACGCGAGGCCGATCCGCGCGAGCGCGGCATCGAGTTGGTCCAACTGCACGCCGGGCTGCACGACGGCCAGATGTGTCTCCTCATCGATCTCGAGGATCGAGTTCATCCGTTGGAACGACACGACGACACCACCGTCCGGTGGGATGCACGCGCCCGAGAGCCCGGAGCCAGTGCCGCGTGCAGTGACCGGCACGCCGTACTCCGTGCACGTGCGCAGTACGTCGACCACCTGCTCGGTGCGCTCGGGCACGACAACGGCACGGGGCGTCACGGCCGTCGCACCGAGCGCCTCGTCGTGCGACTCGTCGTCGACGACGGCTGCATCGGTTCGGACGGTGCCGGCTCCCACCCGAGCGATCAACAGATCAATGAACGAACTCGACTGGTCGGCCACACCGACATCTTCGCCCCAGCGCCCTGGACAAGGAAACGAACGGTTGTTACTTTCCCGCCTCACTGTTTCGGCGTTCGAATGGGCCCCTCCAGGGGCCACCTCGCACGCAATTTCGAAGGAGACCGGGATCCCACGCGCTGACCGCACACTTCGGGGCGCTGCTGCGCTCGTTGGCGTGGCCGACGAAGTGTCGCCGACAGGCGAGCTCGACCGGCGCGGCCGCGAGCTCGAGGCGGCCATGGTGCGTGCGGCGCTCGAAGACGCCGGACTCGAACTGCGGGACGTGGACGGCGTCTGTCATCACGTGTCGTCGGTGGGCTTCGCCGAGTACCTGGGTATCGCTCCCAAGTTCACGGATTCGACCAGCACAGGAGGATCGAGCTTCGAGGTTCATGTCGAGCACGCCGCGGCGGCGATCGCCGCAGGTGTCTGCGACGTGGTCGTCGGCGTCTACGCAGCGACACCGCGCGGCGATCGCCGCCGCGGCATCCGCCGGCCACGACGACAGGGTGCGGATGGCGTGGACCCGAGGACGGAGTGGGAGATGCCCTACGGGATCCGGATGCCGATGGGCCCTTACGCGCTTGCTGCCTCGCGGCACATGGCCGAGTTCGGTACGACGTCCGAACAGCTCGCGCAGATCGCGGTGAGCACCCGCGAGTGGGCGTCCCGAAACCCGAGAGCGCGGTATCAGGACCTGATCACCATCGAGGACGTCCTCGCGTCGCCCATGGAGTCGAGCCCGCTGCACCGGCTCGACTGCTGTCTTGTCACCGACGGCGCCGGAGCGTTCGTACTCGCCAGCGCGCAGCGCGCAGCCTCGCTCGCCAAGCCGGCGGTGTACGTGCTGGGCGCGGCCACCTGCCACGACCACCTGATGATCTCGCAGATGCCTGACCTCACGACGACGCCCGGCGCGGTGAGTGGTCCGGCTGCGTTCGCGATGGCGCGGATCAAGCCAGACGATGTCGACGTCCTGATGAGCTATGACAGCTTCACCATCACCGCGTTGCTGCACCTCGAGGATCTCGGGTTCTGCCCGAAAGGTGAAGGCGGTCCGTTCGTCGCCGACGGCAAGCTCGGCCCAGGCGGGACGTTGCCGATGAACACGAACGGCGGCGGCTTGTCGTACACCCATCCCGGCATGTACGGGATGTTCCTCATCGTCGAAGCAGTGCGCCAACTGCGAGGCGAGTGCGGCGAACGGCAGGTGCCCGACGCCGAGGTCGCGGTCGCGCACGGCGCCGGGATGGTGCTGTCGTGCATGTCGACGGTCGTCCTCGGTACGGAGGTGACCCTGTGAGCGGCGTCGTCGGTGAGACCGCTCGTTCCGAGCCGACAATGTCCTCGGTGTCGACCCCGTTCTGGGACGCGACCCGTGCGCAACGGCTGTTGGTGCAGTGGTGCCTCACGTGCGATCGCCCCGTCTTCTACCCACGGGCGGTTTGCCCTAGCTGCCTCGGCACCGAGCTCGAGTGGCGCACTTCGGTCGGAACGGGACGCGTCTACGCGGTGACAGTCGAGCACCGCCCCCAGGATCCCCGGATGGCGAGCCGCGCTCCATACGCGATCGCGCTGATCGACATCGACGACGGGTGGCGCATGCTCAGCAACGTCGTCGACTGTGATCCCTCGGAAGTGACGGTGGGAATGCCGGTGAGCGTCACGTGGGAACCGCTGCCGGACGGTCGCCACCTGCCGCTGTTCTCGCCACTCGGGGGGTCAGATGCCTGAACTCGGCCACTGGGCGTCAGTGACGCCGGATGCGGCGGCGCTCGTCTGGTCCGGCGGAACGCGAACGTTCGCCGAGGTCGATGCGAACGCGAGCCGGCTGGCTCGAGCCTTGCGTCGCCGGGGACTGGTCGTCGGCGACGCGGTCGCCCTCATCGCGGGGAACCACCCCGCGTTCGTCGAGACGTACTACGCGTGCTTGCGGGCCGGATTCCGTCTGACCCCGGTCAACTGGCACCTCACCGGCGACGAGGCGAGCTACATCGTCTCGGACTGCGAGGCGAAGGCACTTGTCACGACGATCGACGCTGCCGGTGTCGCGAGCTCGTGCATGGCGCGAGCGAGTGACTGCAGGATCGCCCTCGTCGCCGGCGGTGACGTCGAAGGCTTCGAACGGATCGAAGATGCGATGGACTCCGAGTCGGGCGAGCCGCTGCCCGATCCGACGCTTGGGTCGACCATGATCTACACATCGGGCACGACGGGACGTCCGAAGGGTGTACGGCGACCGCCAACCGCGGCCGCGTCGCCGCTCGCCGACATCGGCGGCTACGCCGAGCCCGGTGGCGACGTTCACCTGTGCACGGGCCCGCTGTACCACGCTGCGCCGCTGGCCTTCTCGTTGCGGATCCCGCAGACCTTTGGTGCAACGGTCGTGCTCATGAACCGGTGGGACGCGGAGGAGAGCTTGCGACTGGTCGACGCGTACGGCGTCACGCACACGCACATGGTCCCGACCATGTTCCATCGTCTGCTGTCGTTGCCACGAGACGTGCGCAGCAAGTTCGACCTGTCGAGCTTGCGGTACGTGCTACACGGCGCCGCGCCGTGTCCCGTGCCCGTGAAGCGACGGATCATCGAATGGTTGGGCCCGATCGTGTGGGAGTACTACGCAGCCACCGAAGGGCTCGGCAGTTTCGTCGATTCGGCGACGTGGCTGGAACACCCGGGAACGGTCGGCCAGCCGTTCCTTCCCGACCAGGTGATCGTGGGAGACGAGGAGGGCAATCCGCTGCCTGCGGGTGAGATCGGTCTCGTCTACATCAAGGCACGTGATGCGACACGATTCGAGTACTTCAAGGATGAGGCGAAGACGTCGTCGACGTACCGAGGTGACTACTTCACACTCGGCGATGTCGGCTACCTCGATGACCAGCACTACCTGTACCTCACCGACCGGAGCGCGAACCTCGTCATCTCCGGCGGGGTGAACATCTATCCGGCCGAGATCGACAGCGTGCTGCTCGAGCATCCAGCGGTGGCGGACGTCGCGGTGATCGGTGTGCCCGATGACGAATGGGGCGAAACAGTCCTCGCCGTCGTCGAGCTCCAACGCGGGCTCGAGCCCTCCGACGTGCTCGCAGGCGAGCTGCTCGCGCACTGCCGCGATCGCCTCGCGCATTACAAGTGTCCGCGCGACTTCGAATTCGTGCCGGAGTTGCCGCGGGAGGACAACGGCAAGATCTACAAGCGACGGCTGCGCGAGACGTACCGCGCCCCGCGGACCGCGACAGGGGAGAGTCGAACGTGAGTGGCCTGTGCGACGGTCGTGTCGTCGTCATCACCGGGGCCGGGCGAGGCATCGGACGTGAGCACGCGCTCGAGTTCGCGCGGCAGGGCGCGGCTGTCGTCGTGAACGATCTGGGGGGCGAGGTCGACGGCTCCGGCGCCTCCATCGCACCGGCGCAGGAGGTTGCGACTGAGATCAACGCGATGGGCCGGCGGGCGATCGTCAACGGTGACGACATCACGGACGAGGCGGGTGCCCAGAGGCTCATCACGAGCGCAGTCGAGGAGTTCGGCCGCCTCGACGTGCTCGTGAACAACGCGGGCATCCTCCGCGACCGGATGCTCGTCAACATGACCTTCGCCGAATGGGACGACGTCATCCGTGTACATCTGCGCGGCACATTCGGACCGTCGCACGTGGCGGCGAAGTACTGGCGCGACCGTGCCAAGGCCGGCGAGGAGGTCGATGCTCGCATCATCAATACGACCTCGCCGTCCGGCATCTACGGAAACGTCGGTCAAACCAACTACGGCGCGGCCAAGGCCGGCATCGCGTCGTTCACGATCATCGCTGCGATGGAGCTGGCGCGCTACGGCGTCACCGTGAACGCGATCTCGCCGGGAGCGGCTACTCGAATGACGATCCCCTTGCGTGTTGCGCGCGGTGTCGCGCCGACGACCCCGGTCGAGGGCTTCGATCCCTCCGCACCTGAGAACATCGCACCGCTCGTCGTCTGGCTCGGCAGCCGCGAGTCAGCGGGCATCACCGGCCGCGTGTTCAACGTCCGAGGCGGGCGCATCGGCGTCGCCGAGGGATGGCACCCGGGACCGTCACGGTCCGTCGAACGGCGATGGGACCCAGCAGAGCTCGGTGAGATCGTCGCTGCGCTCGTGACAGACGCACAGCCGAACGCCAATATGCAGGGCGGCACCAACGCGGGGAGCGACTGATGCCCCACACCTACTCCTCAGGTGATGGCACATGACCACCGACCCGCTCGAAGAACTGCGCCGCTGGCTCGAAACGAGCTGGGACCCCGACATGCGCGTCGGTGACTGGTGGGAACGGCTCGGTGTGGCTGGCTGGGCGGCGCCGATGCTGCCTGTCGATTGTCACGGGCGCGGCCTCAGCCGCGGCGACGCGCTACACGTAGGTCGCATCATCGCCGAGTCCGGTGCGCTCGGACCGCCCGCCGGTCTCGGGCTCGCACTCGCGGCGCCCACCATCGCGACACACGGAACCCGTGAACAGATCGAGCGCTACGTGGCCGACATCGTGACCGGCCGCCTCGCGTGGTGCCAGCTGTTCAGCGAACCCGGCGCCGGCTCCGACCTGGCGGGCTTGTCGACCCGCGCCGAGCGCGACGGGGACGTGTGGGTCGTCAACGGTCAGAAGGTCTGGACCTCCGGCGGCCATCTTGCCGATCTGGGCATGTTGCTCGCGCGCACCAATCCATCGGCGCCGAAGCATCAGGGCATCACCTGGTTCGTGCTCGACATGCACCAGCCGGGCGTGGAGGTCCGCCCGTTGCGGGAGATGACCGGCACCACGTTGTTCAGTGAGGTTTTCTTCACGGACGCGGTTGTCGCCGACCGCGCCCGCATCGGTGAGGTGAATGATGGCTGGAGCGTCGCCAACACCACGCTGCTCTACGAGCGCTCGGGCATGGGCGCCGGTAGCAATCAGCCCGCCGTCGGGTTCATGGTGCGGCCCGGGACGGTGGCCGGCGACCTCCACCGGCGAGCCGGCGACTTCGTCAGGACGCGCACAGCGCTGAGCGCCGACGCGGAGTCGAAACCTCAGACGTCACCAGCTGAGCTCTACATCGACCTCGCTCGACAGACTGGACAGCACCGCGATCCGACGATCAGGCAGGAGCTGGCCCAGGCTCACATCCTCGGCGAGCTCCGACGCTTCAACACTGAACGACACAAGGCCGTGCGGGCGGCAGGCGGCGACATCCCGGGCATCGCCAACTTCTCGAAGTTGCTTATGGCACACGTCCTCCGGCTCAACCGCGACCTCGGCATGCGGATCCTCGGCGCCCGCGGGATGCTCCACGCGTACGAGGACGACCAGCGCGCGAGCCTTGTTGACCTTCGCGGTGGACGGGCGGCTCACGCCGTCACCGCGCAAGCGTTGAGGGCGCAAGCAATGCCGATCTTCGGCGGCACCGATCAGATCCAGCGCAACATCATCGGTGAACGCGTCTTGGGGCTCCCGAAAGAGCCGGGCGACCTCTCGCGCCTTCCGTTCAACCAACTCCCCAAGTCCGGCACGGCCGCCAGACCACACGGCGCGGACTGACAATGGGCCGCAGACCGGGAGTGACCGCGGAGCAGACTCGCTCGGAGCTGCTTTCGGCGGCGGCACGCGTCTTTGCACTCAAGGGCTACGACGGTGCGAGCATCGGTGACATCTGCGCAGAGGCCGGGCTCAGCACGGGCCCTGTCTACGCGCACTACGGCTCGAAAGCGGAGCTCTTCGTTGCCGTCCTCCAGGAGCACGGCCACCGCCAGTACCGCAGGATGCTCGGCGACGAGGCCGGCGGCGACGTCACCGAGTTCCTGACCATCGGTGGGTCGGCCTTCGATCGTCGCCGGCCCGGACAGGCCGCGCTGGTGATCGAGGCAATCGTCGCGGCGAAGCGCGACCCGGAGGTCGCCGATCTCGTGAGCTCGTGGCTGCAGGGTGGAGAACAACGACTCGCGGATTCGATCGAAGAGGCACAGAGCGCCGGGACGCTCGACGACGCGTTCCGCCCCGCGACCGTCAGCCGGCTCGCAACGATGCTCGGCCTCGGCTCTTTCCTCACCGCGGTACTCGACGTCCCCGAGGTCGACCACGATGATTGGACGCGGTTGATCGCCAGGCTGGTCGACTCCATACGCGCCGGCGATCGATGTACGACACAGACGTGATCATCGACGCTCCCATCGGAAGTAGCGGTGCGCGAGCCCGATGCCGACCAGCGTCCACACTGCGAGAACGACGAGGTTGGCCAGTGGCCAGGTATGCACCGCGGGGTCGTAGCCGGCCCGCAGTCCGTCGGTGAGTGCCTTGACCGGCAGCAGGGTGACGATGGTGTCGAGCCAGTGGGGTAGCTGCAGGTCGGTACTGAATGTTCCCGACACGAGGGCCAGGGGAATGTAGGTGCCGCTCGTGATGGCGCCCGCCGCGGTGCCGTCGGGGATGAAGGTACTGATGGCGAGCCCCAGCGCGGCGAAGCACGCGATGCCAATCGTCAGGATCACTGCGAGCATCACGAAGGAGAAGGCGTGCGGAGGCGCGACGCCGAACGCCATCTGTCCGAGCGCGATCGTGACCGCGCCGATCGCGAGTGAGGTGGCGAGGACACTTGTCAAGTGACCGGCGAGGTAGGCACCCGGCTGCAGTGGCGTTGCGCGGATGCGCTTCAGTACGCCATCGGAGCGGAGGATGGTCACGGTGGCGGCGAGGTTGGCATAGGCGGCGACGATGATCCCGAACGCGAGGATGCCGGGGACGAAGAACGTCAGTGAAGGCAGCTCGGGCCGGCCCGGGATCTTGTCGCCACCGGAGGTTGCCCCGAAGATGAGGAGCAGCCCGACGGGAAGAGCTGCCGTGAAGAACGCGCCTTCGGGATTCCGCCAGAACGCCCTCTGCTCGAAACGGGTCTGACGCAGGAGCTGGCGCGCGTTCATTCGGTGCGCACCCTGGTCTCGGCGACGAGTGCGAGATAGCTGTCCTGGAGCGTCGGCGGAGTCACCGCGAGGTCGTCGACGTCGCCAAACGTGAGGAGCAGCCGTTGCATCATCGCTGATGGTCGCTGGGTACGGATCGTCACCCGGTCGGCCTCCCGACTCCACTGGATGTCGTTGCTCAGGTTCCGGGCGACATCGACCGCGGGCGGGCAACGGAAACGGACCACGGTTGGGGCACCGGCGAGACGGGCGAGCTCCGCGGCGGTGCCGGCGGCTCGGATCCGTCCGCCCGCGAGGATGGCGATGCGATCGGCGAGGCGTTCGGCCTCGTCGAGATAGTGCGTGGTGAGCAAGATCGTCTTGCCGAGCTGGCGCAAGTTGTCGATGGCCGACCAGCAGCGGTGCCGGGCTTCGGGATCGAATCCGGTCGTGGGCTCGTCGAGGAAGATGAGCTCGGGATCGCCGGAGAGCGCGAGCGCGAAGTCCAGCCTCCTGCGCTGACCGCCGGACAGCCGCCGGACCAACGTCGACCGCTCATGCGTCAACTCGACCATTCCGAGGAGGTCATCGGTGTCGCGAGGGGAGCGGTAGCAGCCACGCCACGCGTTGACGAGCTCTTCGACGCGAACGTGGCTCGGGAAGCCGCATTCCTGCAGAACGACGCCGGTCTGTTCGCGCAACTCCATGGGGTGCGACCACGGGTCTTGACCGAGGACTCGCACCGTTCCCCCTGTGGGCTCGCGGTAGCCCTCGAGGATCTCGACCGTTGTGGTCTTGCCGGCACCGTTCGGTCCGAGCAGGGCGAACACTTCCCCACGGCGGACCTCGAAGTCGATGCCTGTGAGGACCGCTCGGGTGCCGTAGGCCTTCCTGAGACCGGCGACCTCGATCACCGAGGTGGTTTCGCTCACGTTAGAAAGATACGACTCCGTTTCTTCCTGTCAAGAGGGTATCTAACGGGCACAATGGAGGGTGTGGTCGAGCGGTGGACCCAGGAGCGTCGACGGGAGCACACGCGTGTATTGCTGCTCGAAGCGGCTGAACTCATGTTCGCGACCAAGGGGTTCGATGGTGCGTCGCTCGACGAGATCGCGGACACCGCCGGCTACACGCGGGGTGCGATCTACAAGCACTTCGCGAGCAAGGAGGAGCTGTTCCTCGCAGTCAACAAGCGGTACGAGGAACGCTATTTGGTGGCGTTCCTCGATCTCATCGATCCCTCGACGTTGCCCCAGGACATCGATCTCGCTTCGATCGCGAAGCGGTGGCAGGAGCTGCAGAGACGTGACCCGCACGAGATCGCGCTCGGTATGGAGTTCACCCTCTACATGCTCCGCAATCCGGACGCGCGCGCTCGCGTCGCTGAGCATCGCCAGGCGGTCGCCCGGATGATCGCCGACTTCATGGAGGAACAAGCCGGACGTCTCGGAGTCCACCTGCGCATTCCCGCGCTCACATTGGCGCGCGTCGTGCTCGCCGTGGGCGACGGTCTCGAGCTCGCGAGCCTGATCGACGAAGGCGAAGACGACCTGCATGAACCATTCCTCGAGCTGCTGCTCTCCGCATGGGACACGCGCACCAACATTCGTCAAGATGCGGCCGCGGTCAGCCGAGCCGTTCGGTCGGGTAGCCGGGGTACGAGTCCTTGAAGATGCCCGAATGCAGCAGGACCACTGCCACCTGCATGTGGTGGTCGACATCGGTGAGCGTCGTGCGGGTCCAGTACGACTCGGTTCGCCGGCTCTCCCCGAGACCGACGATCTCACTCTCGACGGCGTAAGGCTGTCCGACGAAAACCGGTCCGTTCAGCATGCGGATCTCGAGATCGAGGAACAGGCCCAACGACGGCGAGCGGATCGGCCAGCCGAGCCCGCCTTTGTGCGCGAGCACGCTGATCATCTCCATCGGGAGGACCGCTCGCCCCCACGGCGATGACGTGCCGCCATCCGAGGTGTACCAGGGATGCGGCTCCGTGATGCGGGCCAACTTGTCGTCCAGCGAGAAGGGATACAGCGGACCGTTGCCCGTGGGGTGGTCGACCGTGACTTCGCCGGCGGCGCGTCGCATGCCGAGCTCGAGTTGGTCGATGACGAACAACTCGCCCGGCGGACGCTGACGGGCGTGGCGCACATCGAGCTCGGTTTCTCCATACTGCGGCCCGATCGAGGCCGTACCCGACAGCACCCTGGCTCCGTCGGTCTTGATCGCAGTGATGCGCCCGCTGCTCGAACCGTCGACGATGAGATCCGCTCGAACCTCTTCCCCCTCGACCACCATCGTCGTGAAGTGACCGCTGATGCATCCGTGCTCGAACCAGTGGCGGCCCCACACCAGCGCGGCGAGCGGATCGAACTGACTGAAGTGCGTGGGCGCTTCGATCGGAGCACCTGTGAGCCCCAAGTCGCCGGCCGTCTCCGCGTCATGGATGCTGCTGTGGCCTCCGTACTCCTGCGCAGCCAGCATCTGCGCCGGCTGCCGGAACGGACCGGTCAGCGTGATCTCGGTATCGAACAGTGTCACGGTGCTCAACCTACGTGTGCGTGGGCGCGCACGTGGCTGAGCTCAGCGACGGTCTATCGAGAACTCGAGCACTTGGGTCAAACGGATGTTGTTGCCGGATGGGTCGCGGAACGAGGTGTCGATGCCGTAGGGCTGTGCGGTCGGTGGGTCGTTGAACACGACGCCTCGCGCCGCCAGATCCGTCATAGGACTTCTGGCAGTCGTCGGTCTCGAGGAACAGCGTGCCGCCGGCGCCCTTGGCTACGAGCTCTGTGAGCTGCGCGCCGGCTTCCCGGTCGAGCATGGGGGGTCCCGGCACCGGCATGAGCACGAGGCCGACGTCTTCCTGTCCGGCGGGGCCGACGACCAGCCACCGGAAGTTCCACTCCTCCATCGTGACGTCCGCCCGAACCTCCCAGCCGAGCGTCCGCGTGTAGAAGACGAGCGCCTCGTCCTGGTCGTGCACCCAGAATTGCGCGTTGGCGATCTTGATCATGGTTCCTCCTCGTAGGTCGACAGCGACGCTACGAGGAAGCGTTCGAGGCGACTTCTCCGAACGTGCGGTTCTGCGGGCGACCGTATGCCTGGGCGACGCAGCCGTGGAACGCGGATGTGCCGCGCCGCCGGAGGGAACGACGCGCGATAGGCAGTGGGGTGAGGCCGTAGACGCGATGAAAGCTGGTCGTGAACGAGCCGACGCTGGCGAGCCCAACCGAGAAGCAGATCTCGGTCACGTCCCGATCGGTGTTGCGGAGCATGCGCCGCGGCGCGCTCGAGACGCCGGGTCAGCAGGTACTGGTGTGGGGTCTCGCCGAATGCCCGTCGGAACTCGCGGCTGAAATGGGCCCGCGACACGCCGGCGGCGCGAGCCAGGTCTGCCACCGTCAGCGGCTCGAAGTACCGGCCGTCAGCGAGATCCTTCGCCCGCAGTAGGTGGCGGACCGGCAGAACCATAGGCTCGGAGTCTCGCAGCTGATGCGGCCCGCGCTTCACACGGCGCTCGGGGGCGGCGAAGACGAACTCAACGACGAGAGGAGCAGAAATGGCCCTGGCCATCAACGACACGGCGCCCGACTTCGAGGCCGAGACGACGAAGGGGAGGATCAAGTTCTACGACTGGATGGGCGACTCCTGGGCGGTGCTGTTCTCGCATCCCAAGGACTTCACGCCCGTCTGCACGACCGAGCTCGGCTACTTGGCCCGGCTCCAACCCGAGTTCGATCGCCGCGACGTCAAGATCCTCGGCCTGTCGGTCGACTCGACTGGTGATCACGAGAAGTGGGCCGACGACATCGAGGAGACGCAGGGCGCTCGTCCCGAGTATCCGATCATCGCTGACGCAGACTTCAAGGTCTCCAAGCTCTACGGCATGCTGCCGGCGGACACGTCAGGTGACGCGAAGTCACGCACCCCGGCCGACAACCAGACCGTACGCAACGTCTTCGTGATCGGTCCGGACAAGAAGGTGAAGCTGGTCCTCGTCTATCCGATGACGACCGGGCGCAATTTCGACGAAGTGCTGCGGGTCATCGATTCGCTTCAGCTGACCGCCAACCATCGAGTGTCGACACCGGTCAACTGGAAGCAGGGTGAGGATGTGATCATCGCCGGTTCTGTGTCCAATGACGAGGCGAAGGAGATCTTCGGCAGCTGGAAGGAGCCGAAGCCCTACATCCGGATCGTTCCAGAACCTCACTGATCGCCGCTCGCTGCGGGCGGCCCCGCGCTCACACGCCGAGAGCAGCCGATCGGAGCGCTTCGGTGGCTGAGCCCGTGCGGTCGCTCGTCGCGCACGCGCAGGTCTGTGTCGACTCAGCCACGGTTTCGGTGGCCCCGTCGACACGGACGCGGACGCCGACCAGCTGTGTCGACACAGCCACGTGTTTCGGTAGCTGAGTCGACAATGTGCGCAGAGCGGGGCGCCGTCGTCCGGTCGTCGCCGCGGTCACCGGGCGGCGATGAGTCTGGTGGGATGACTTCGTCTGAGTCGGTGACGAACGAGAGGAGACGCATGGGCCGCGGACTGACCACCGAAGGCATCGAAGGCCTGCACGCCGCGCTCGTGCGGCACGTCGAGCGAGGGGACATGCCCGGGCTCGTTGCGCTCGTGGCGTCCGGCGACGATGTGCACGTCGAAGCAATTGGACACAAGGACTTCGGCGACACGGCGCCCATTGGACGGGACGCCATCTTCCGCATCGCGTCGATCACGAAGCCGATCGCCGGCGTCGCCGCGATGCTCCTGATCGAAGACGGCGCGATGTCGCTCGACGATCCTGTCGCGCGCTGGCTGCCCGAGCTCGCCGAGCCGCGGGTCCTTCGCACCCTCGAGTCCGAGCTCGACGACACAGTGCCGGCCGAGAGGCAGATCACCGTCGAAGACGTGCTGTCGTTCCACCTGGGCTACGGCAGCGTCATGGCGATGCCCGACTCCTATCCGATCCAACGGGCCGAGCGGGCATTGGATCTCAAGACGTACTCGGAGCCGTGGCCGCCCACCGATCTGACACCGGACGAGTGGATCGCCGCGCTCGGGAGCTTGCCGCTCCTCCACCAGCCGGGCGCGGGCTGGCGCTACAACACGGGCGCACACGTGGCTGGCGTCCTCATCGAGCGAGTCGCCGGTCAACCGCTCGCCGATGTCCTGCGCGAGCGCATCTTCGACCCTCTCGGCATGGTCGACACCGGGTTCAGCGTTCCCGCGGACAAGCTCGACCGCTTCACGACGCAATACGCGCCGGACGACGAGACGGGCAAGCTGCGGCTGCTCGATCGGCCCGACGGCTGGTGGTCGGTGCCACCCAAGCTGCCCAGCGCGGCCGGGGGACTCGTGTCGACGGTGGACGACGTCTTTGCGTTCACGTCGATGCTGGCACGCGACAGCGGCGAACTTCTGTCTCCGGAGTCCGTGCGGTTGATGATGATCGACCGCATGTCCGCCGAGGAGCGCGCGGACAGCGCCCTGTTCGTCGGTGACCACAGCGGCTGGGGACTGATGATGGCTGTGCCCGCGGCAGACGGATCGACCGGCGTACCGAGGGGCTACGGGTGGGAAGGTGGCACTGGTACCTCCTGGCGGACCGATCCTGCCGTGGGGCTCACCGGGATCTTGTTGACGCAGCGGGCCATGACGTCGCCGGAGCCACCGGAGGTGGCGACCGACTTCTGGAACGCGGCCTACGCGAGCGTCGTAGCCTCATGAAATGCCGAACGTCACCGCCAACGGGATCCAGATCGAGTACGAGTCATTCGGAGACAGGTCGAACCCGCCGTTGCTGTTGATCATGGGCCTCGGTGCCCAGATGATCGTGTGGGACACAGAGTTCTGTCAGCGTCTCGCGGACCGCGGCTTTTACATCATCCGCTTCGACAACCGCGATGTCGGCCTGAGCACGCACTTCCACGAGGCTCCGACGCCGGACGTGATGGCAGCGATCGCCGGCGACACGTCGTCGGCTTCGTACACCCTCAGCGACATGGCCGCTGATGCCGCCGGCCTGCTCGATGCGCTCGGAATTCCCGCCGCGCACATCGTCGGCGCGTCGATGGGCGGGATGATCGCGCAGGCGTTTGCCATCGAGTATCCCGACAAGACGCTGTCGCTGTGCTCGATCATGTCGACGACCGGCGACACCGCCGTGGGCCAGCCGGCACCGGACGCGCTCGAGTTGCTGATGAGCGGGCCGCCGCAGACCGTCGAGGATGCGGCGGACGCGGCGGTCCTCGCGTCGAAGGTGATCGGCGGTAAGCGCTATCCCCTCGATGAGGAGCGCATCCACGCGCGGGCAGTCGAATCCTGGAACCGTGACCACGACGACGTCGGCATGGCCCGCCAGCTCGTCGGGATCATGGCCTCGGGCGACAGGACGCCCGGGCTACAAGGCGTCAGCGTTCCCACGCTCGTGATCCATGGCGTCGACGACCCTCTGGTGACGCCGAGCGGCGGCGAGGCCACTGCCAAGGCCGTCCCCGGTGCGGAGTTGCTGAACCTCGAGGGAATGGGCCACGACCTTCCGATCCCGCTCTGGCCGCAGGTCATCGACGCCATCGCCGAGAACGCCGAGAAGGCGGCCACCGCGAAGTAGCCCGCATGCCTTCGAGGTACGACGAGATCGCGGACTGGTACCTCGACTTCACACGTGACTGGCCACGAGAGCCGGTCGCGATCGTGCCCGACGTCGTTCGCGGCGCGCGCGTTCTGGACATGGCGTGTGGCTACGGCGTGGCCAGCCGGTATCTGGCCCAACGAGGAGCGATCGTCACCGCGGTCGACGTGTCGGAGAAGCTGCTTGCGCCTGCTGTCGACATGGAAGTGCGAGAGCCGCTGGGAATCCAGTACGTCCACGGCGACGTGACCACGACGCAGTGGTGGGACGGCGAGCCCTTCGACGGCGTGCTCTGCAACATGGCGCTCATGGACATCGACGATCTCGGTGGCGCCGTGACGAGCGCGGCCACGGTCCTGAACTCGGGTGGGTGGTTCAGCGCCTCGGTACTGCACCCGTGCTTTCCCGGCGGTCCGGGCGATCCACCGGTCGCGTCGAGCTGGCCGACGGATCGCGGGTACACCTCGGAGGGACGGTGGAGCACGGGCGGCGTCGGTGTGCGCGGCCACGCCGGTGTGAACCACCGAATGCTGTCCACGTATGTCAACACGCTCGTCGCGCGCCGGACTCGTGATCGAAGTACTCGCCGAGCCCGAGTCGTCCTCGATCCCCCGGTACCTCGCCATCCGCTGCCGTCGTGCAACGAATGTTGGTGCGCCGTGGTCGCTATAGCGGCCACGCGCACCCGAAGTTCGCAGCAGGGGCCCGAGCGCGCAAGCAGTCGAAATGTCAGGTTCCGAGTGACGAGCGGAGAATCGGGGAACCCTTGCGGGAATGACACCCGTCGAGGACCCACCCCCGACCGAGGAAGCATCCGCCGAACCGGCGACATGGAAGTCAACGGTTCGGCGCCACTGGCATTGGGCGCGGTGGCCGGTCGCAGGTATCGGTGCGCTCTTCCTCGTCGGTTTCCTCGCCTTCCTGTGGCTCTGGCACTCGGTGAACCTGCCGAGCGACCTTCCACCGGTGCAGTCCTCGGTCGTAGTCGATGCCAAAGGTCGTCCCATCGCCAACTTCGACCAGAACGGTCTTCGCGAGTTGGTGAAGCTCGATCGGGTGTCGCCGGTCGTCGTCGACGCCCTGCTGTCCGCGGAGGATCGCCACTTCTACGATCACAACGGCGTCGATCCGAGTGGCATCGTGCGAGCGTTGTGGCACGACGCAACCGGCGGATCGTTGCAAGGCGGCAGCACGATCACCCAACAACTCGTCAAGAACAGTTACCTGAACGGCGACCGTTCCTTGAGCCGCAAGGCGAAGGAAGCGGTGTTGGCCATCAAGCTCGAGCAGACACACGACAAGCGCGACATCCTCGAGCGCTACCTGAACATCGTGTACTTCGGTCGCGGCGCGTACGGCATCCAAGCAGCGGCGCATGTGTACTTCAACACGACTGCGGACAAGCTCGACGCCAACCAAGCTGCGTTCCTCGTTGGGCTGCTGCGAAGCCCAGAGACCGCGGACCCCACCACCCACCCTGACACGGCGCGCCAGCGGCGGGACCGTGTCCTCGACGCGATGGTCGAGAATCGCAAGTTCGCCCCGAACGACGCCGCGGCGATCAAGCAGCAACCGATCGGCGCGCTCGATCGTGCCCTGTTGACACAACCTCTCCCTGGTGTCGCGCCGTGGTTCGTCGACCTCGTCCGGCAGGAGGCGATCGCACGATTCGGTGAGAGCACGGTGTATGGCGGCGGCCTTCGGATCACCACGACCTTGGATCTCGACGACCAACAGGCGGCAGAGAGCGCAGTCACACAAGTGCTGAACCAACCCGACGATCCACAGGCCGCCCTTGTCGCGCTCGACAAGAGCGGCGCGATCCGTGCGTATGTCGGCGGCCGGGACTACAACGCACTCAAGGTCGACCTCGCGCGGGCAGCAGGGAGGCGGCACGGGACGGCAGGCGGGATCGACCTTCAAGCCGTTCGTCCTCGCCGCGAACGCCGAACAAGGCAGAACCGTGAAGCAGGCCTTCCCTGCGCCAGCGCAGATCACCCTTCCGACGCCGTCGGGTCCGTGGACGGTGTCGAACTTCGGCGACGAGGCCTTCGGCCCGACGGATCTCATCGACGGCACGGTGCACTCCATCAACACCGTGTACGCACAACTCGTGCTGCAGGTCGGGCCGGACAAGGCCGCCGCCCTCGCCCATGCCGCCGGCATCACGTCCGACCTCCCGGCCCAACCGTCGGTCACACTCGGCGCGGGCGACGTGTCGCCCCTCGAGCTCGCCGACGCCTATCTCACCTTCGCCCGCGACGGTGAGCGCGTCGAACCATTCGCCATTGCCAAGGTCGAGGCACCCGGCGGACGCACGCTGTTCGCCGCGAATCCCAAGACGTCCCCGGCGATGAAGCCGGACACCGCCCATCTCGTCGACTTCGTGTTGCAACAGGTGATCGATCGTGGCACGGGAACCAGCGCCAAGCTCGACCGACCCGTTGCGGGGAAGACCGGCACGACCGACAACAACGGCGACGCGTGGTTCGCCGGCTACACGCCGGACTACGCCGCGGTGGTGTGGATGGGGTATCCCGAAAGCAACAGCCGACCCATGGACAACGTCCACGGCATCACGGTCACGGGCGGAACACTCCCCGCGCAGATCTGGCACCAGTTCATGGCAGCCGCGCTGGCAGACATCCCGCCCCACAAGTTCCCCGACCCGCCGCTCGCACTGCTCGCGCCGCCCGCGATCATCGCCAGCCTCACGGTCGCACCGGCGGGCGGAGATCGAGGGACGACCATCACGGCCGAGGGCACCGGTTACAACCAGTGCGCCGCCGGCTGGTACGTCACCATCGGGCCGGCGCAGTCGGCCTCGCAGGCGGGCGCGACAGACGACCACCGCACCACCACGGTGGTCGTTCCTGCCGATGTCCCACCAGGACCGGCCGACGTCCAGGCGTGGTGCGACCCCGGTACCGGTCCGCAGGCCGTGGCCCATGCGACATTCACGGTCGACGCTCCTGCCCCGCCGCCGCCGCCACCGCCTCCGCCGCCACCCCCCACCACGGCCCCGCCACCGACCACAGCCCAACAACCGCCGACGACGACCACGACGCGCCCGACCGGTTCGACCACGACGACAACCACGACGGTCGTGCAATGACGATCAGAGCGCGAGGCGGTATGCCTCGATGCGCTCGACGAGTTCGTCAGGACGCGCCAGCGCGGGCAGATGACCGCCGTCCATCTCGTCAGGGATGAACCCGAGGCGCTCTCGCACGACACGGCGCTGGAATTCGGCTGGGAAGAACCGATCATCTCGGCACAGGAGAAACCGTGTCGGAACGTCCGGCCACGCGTCGAGCGGCCACGGCTTCTCGAACGGCGTGGAGGACTGGTCGCGAACGTGCTCGGGCGAGTCGGCGCGCAACTCGGGCGTCAAGTCGTGGGTGAAGACCTCTGGATCGAAGGGGTCCGGAAACACGTGGCCTGTGTTCGTCCACCAGTCGCCGGGGGATTCGCCGGGTCGGGGGACCATCGCGGCGACGAGCACGATCAGGTCGACGGGCAGACGATCACACACCAACGGTGCCGTGAACCCCGCGAGAGATTGCGCCACGACGACGACGTGCTCGAGGCCGGTGGCGACGTCGACGACCGTGTCGGCGTACTCCGCCAACCCGGCGGAGTCGTCGTCGCACGGCAGGTCGACCGCGACGGCGTCGTGGCCGAATGCCTGGAGTCTCGGGGCGACCAGGTGCCAGTACCAGGAGTCCGAACCGGCGCCGTGGAGCAGGACGTACGAAGCCATCACGTTGCAGACAATGCGGAGCACGGCAATTCATCGGACGGCACGGGCGCCAGCACGCACGAGCGCGCGGGCACTCAGGTGCGCTGTTCGAGTGGGATGCAGCTCGGGAGATCCGGCGACGCGCCGACGACGCGATGCAGGACAGCTCGCGTGGGGCGGATCTCGGTCTCGCCTTCCTCACCGTCGAGGACCGTGCCGTCCCCGTCGACGATCAGGCAGTAGGGCCCGTCGGCCGGCGCGGCCCACAGGAGCGTGACGGCGGGGTTGATCCCCACGTTGGCGCTGCTCGTCCGCCCGGCTCGAACCAGAACGCGGTCGCCATCGACCGTCGCTCGCACTGACACGACGTGCGCTCGACCGTTCGCACCGGTGGTGGTCAGGTACGCACGCTCGCCGAACTCGGCGGCTCGAGCGTGCAGCTCCTCGAGTGACACGGCCACGCTCATGCCCCGATCGTACGCAGCCGTTGAGGGGTGTCGGCCCCGCCGCAGGTAGAAAGGCGGCGGAGGTCGTCGATCATGCAGGGGCCGAACGAGCATCACGGCGGTCACGACCATCACGGCGGTCACGGTGACCACGCCGAGATGTTCCGTCGCCGGTTCTGGGTGAGCCTCGCGCTGACCGTGCCGACGGTGCTGTACAGCGACATGGTTCAGGACTGGTTGGGCTACACCGCGCCGCAGTTCCCCGGGGATACCTTCGTCGCGCCGGTCTTCGGGACGCTCGTGTTCCTGTGGGGCGGCCCGGTCTTCCTCCGTGGGGGATGGGAAGAGCTGCGCGCTCGGCAGCCCGGCATGATGCTGCTGATCTCGCTTGGTTTGCTCGTCGCGTTCAGTGCCTCGATCGCGACTGAATTCGGTTGGATCGACGTCGACCTCTGGTTCGAGCTGTCGACGCTCGTCACGGTCATGCTCCTGGGTCACTGGCTCGAGATGCGGGCGATCGGCCAGGCGCAGAGCGCGCTCGCCGCGCTCGCGGAGCTTCTACCGGATCAAGCCGAACGAGTCACGCCGGACGGTGTCGAAACCGTGCCGCTCGACGTGCTGAACGTCGGCGACGTCGTTCTCGTCCGCTCCGGTGGTCGTGTCCCCGCGGACGGTGCGGTCGTGGACGGCGAGGCGGAGCTCGACGAGTCGATGATCACCGGCGAGTCGCGGCCGGTCCCGAAAGACATCGGCGATCGAGTCGTGGCGGGCACCGTGTCGACCGATTCCGCACTGCGCGTGCGGGTGACCGCCGTCGGCGCCGACACCACGCTCGCGGGCATCCAGCGTCTGGTGGAGGAAGCGCAAGCTTCGCAGTCCCGTGCCCAAGCGTTGGCTGACCGGTTTGCGGCGCTGTTGTTCTATGTCGCGCTGGGCGCCGGCGCGATCACGTTCGTGGTGTGGACGGCGTTGGGCGAGGTCGATCAAGCCATCGAGCGCACCGTGACGGTCTTGGTCATCGCCTGCCCTCATGCGCTCGGGCTCGCGATCCCACTGACGATCGCGGTGTCGACCGGCCTCGCGGCACACGCCGGCATTCTCGTGAAGAGCAGGCTGGCCCTGGAACGCATGCGAACCGTGAACGCGGTGTTGTTCGACAAGACGGGGACACTGACCACAGGCCGAGCACGCGGTCACCGGACTCGTAGCCGTCGATGTCGCCGACGGTGACCTGCTCGCGCTGGGCGCAGCCGTGGAGGCGGCCAGTGAGCACCCGCTCGCACAAGCAATCGTGCGCGCAGCCGAGGAGCAGCAGGCCGTGATCCCCGTGGCACGGAGCTTCCGGTCGATTACCGGTCGAGGTGTCGAAGCGCTCGTGGGCGACGACTCCGTTGCGGTTGGTGGGCCGGCCTTGCTCCGTGAACGTGAACTTGCAGAGCCCGAAGACGTGGCGGCGACAACGTCTGCGTGGCGTGCTCGCGGCGCGTCGGTGCTCCAGGTCGTACTGAACGGCCGCGTAGTCGGCGCGCTGGCGCTCGAAGACCAAGTTCGACCCGAGTCACGAACGGCTGTCGACGAGTTGCACGCGCAGGGGGTGCGCGTCGTCATGATCACCGGTGATGCGCGCGAAGTTGCCGAGGCGGTCGGTGCGGAGGTGGGCGTCGACGAAGTCCTCGCCGAGGTTCTCCCCGAGGACAAGGATCGTGCCGTTGCCCGTCTCCAGCGCGGGTGGAAGGTCGCCATGGTGGGAGACGGGGTCAACGATGCGCCCGTGTTGGCACGCGCCGACGTCGGGATCGCGATCGGCGCCGGTACCGATGTCGCGATCGAGTCAGCGGATGTCGTGCTCGCATCGAGTGATCCCCGAGGCGTTGTCGATGTGATCCGCTTGTCGAGAGCGAGCTATCGCAAGATGGTGCAGAACCTTGCGTGGGGAGCGGGCTACAACCTCGTCGCGATCCCACTCGCCGCCGGTGTTTTCGCCTTCGCCGGCATCACGCTGTCCCCCGCCGTCGGTGCGGTGCTCATGTCGGCGTCGACGGTCGTCGTCGCGCTGAACGCGCAACTTCTGCGCCGTCTCGACCTCAGCCACCGTGCGCCAGTCTCAGCCGAGCCCGCTCCGCCTGCCAGGCCGCGTCAGCGTGCGTGACATCGCGGCCTCGTTCGGCCGCGAGTCTGAACCATCCGTTCCCCGGTCGGCCCGTGTCCGAACGCACGACAACCGCGGTGAGCAGGCCCCGACCGGCGTCGTCCTCGTCCTCCGAGAGCGCTCGGAGCGCAGGGGCGAGGTCACCGGTCAGCGCGAGCCGTGACCGCACCTGCTCGTAGGTGATCGTCTCGCCGCGGCCCGCCACCTCCACGAGCACGTCCCTGAGTGTCTGCACCGGCTTTATCTTCCTCACGATGACCACGACCGTGCTGGGCCACGAGATCCGTCGTGTCGAGGACCCGACGCTGCTCACGGGCGAGGCGCGCTTCCTCGCCGATATCGAGGTCGACGGACTCCTTCATGCCGTGTTCGTCGGCAGCACCGTTGCGCACGGCGCTGCTACGACACCTCGACGTCACTGCGGCGATCGACCTGCCTGGGGTCGTGGCCGTCCTGACCGCACGTGATCTGGACTTGCCCGCCCAAGGCTCGACACACCTCGGGGGGCTGGCTCGGCCGCTGCTGGCCGTCGACCGCGTCCGGTTCGTGGGAGAGCCCGTTGCGGTTGTCGTTTCGGACTCGTACGAGGCGGCCGTCGATGCGGCGGAGGCCGTGGTCGTGGACATCGAGGCTCTGCCCGTGGCGCTCGGTGCTGTGGAAGCTGCGGCCGAAGGCGCGCCGCTTCTGTTCCCCGAGCACGGAACGAACATCGTGGGTGGGCGGCATCACGACGCTCGACGATGAGTTCTTCGCGGGCGACGACGTTGTTGTCAGCGCCCGGCTCACCCACCAGCGGATCGCACCGGCGCCGCTCGAACCCAACGGTGCGCTCGCTATGCCCGAGGCGGACGGTTCGATCACGTTGTGGGCATCCACGCAGGGCGTGTTCGGCGTGCGCGACGAAGTCTGCACGGTCCTCGGCCTGGCGCCCGACGAGGTGCGTGTCCGCGCGCCGTGGATCGGCGGTGGCTTCGGAGCAAAGGGCGGCACCTACGTCCAGCAGATCATGGTGGTTGCGCTCGCTCGACGTCTCGGCCGTCCGGTGCGATGGGTCGAGACGCGAACCGAGAACCTGCTCGGCATGACACATGGACGCGCGCAGGTGCACGAGGTGACGGTCGGCGCTCGGCGCGACGGCACGCTCGGCGGCCTGCGTGTCCGCGGTTGGGCGGACGTCGGCGCGTATCCGGTGCGCGGCACGTTCATCCCACTAGTGACGCGGTTCATGTCCGCAGGCGTCTACCGGTGGGAGCGTCATGACTACAGCGCGGCCGCAGTGCTGACCAACGCGACTCCGACAGGTCCGTATCGAGGCGCCGGCCGGCCGGAAGCGGCGGCGATCTGTGAGCGAGCGGTCGATCTCGTCGCGGCGGAGCTCGGCATGGATCCCGCCGAGATCCGTCGGCGGAACTTTCCCGCTCCGGACGAGTTCCCATTCACCACGAAGACCGGGGCCGTGTACGACACCGGTGACTACGCGAAGGCGCTCGACACGGCGCTCGACCTCGTCGGCTACCGAGAGCTGCGAGAGGAACAGAGCAGCCGGCGCCGTGATCACAGTGCTCCCTTGCTCGGAATCGGCATCGGTTGCTATGTGGAGACGTCCGGCAACGGCGGTGAATTCGGCGCGGTGGCGGTGGACGACGTCGGCTCCGTCGAGGTCACCTCGGGCAGCGTCCCACACGGCCAAGGACACGAGACGATGTGGGCGCAGATCGCCGAGCGCGACCCTCGGCGTGCCGTTCGAGTCGGTGCGCGTCGTGCACTCGGACACGGCACGCGTCGATCACGGCACCGGTACGTTCGGATCGCGGTCGTTGCAGCTCGCAGGGTCCGCGGTGCTACGCGCTTCGGAGCAAGTGCTGCTGCAGGCGCGGACGCTCGCAGCCGAGCTGCTCGAGGCTGCGGTCGACGACGTGGTCGTGTTGGAGGACGGGCGCGTCGGTGTCGCGGGTGTGCCGGTCACAGGACGCACTTGGGCCGAGCTCGCCGTCGCCGCACGCGCCCGCCAGATGCCGCTGGCCTCCGCCGTCGACTTCGAGCAGTCGGGCACGTTTCCGTTCGGCTGTCATGTCGCCGTTGTCGAGATCGACCGCGAGACCGGCCAGGTTGCGATCCGCGATCTCGTCGCCGTCGACGACTGCGGCGTCGTGATCAACCCGCTGCTCGCCGGTGGTCAGGTCCACGGCGGCCTCGCCCAGGGCATCGCGCAGATGCTCTTCGAAGAGGTCCGCTATGACGGCGACGGCAATCCGCTCACGGCGACGCTCGTCGACTACGCCGTTCCGTCAGCCGCCGAGCTGCCGTCGTTCCGGACGGCGCACACCGTCACGCCCACACCGCGGAACCCGCTCGGCGCGAAGGGCATCGGCGAGTCCGGCACGACCGGCTCGATCAGCGCGTTCTGGAACGCGGTCGTCGACGCGCTCGCGCCGCTCGGCATCCACCATTTGGATCCACCGTTCACGCCCATGCGCGTGTGGCAAGCGATACGTGACGCGTGATCCCTGCGTATCGCGGGACGATTACCAGGCGTAGGCCTCCGGGGCCGGCCCGCCTGGACCGGGGAAGATCTTGTCGAGGCGGCTGAGCGTCTCCGCATCGAGATCGATGTCGAGCGAACGCAGCGCTCCGTCGAACTGCTCCATCGTTCTCGGGCCGATGATCGGAGCGGTGACGACCGGGTTGGTCAACAGCCACGCCGAGCGCGACGTCCGCCGGCCGCTCACCCAGCTCGGCGCACAGCTTCTCCCACGCGTCGAGCGTGTCCTTCAGCCACTCCGCGGCCGCCTTCATACCGTCACTCGAGCGCCGGCCGTCGCCTTGGCCGACGGAGCCGCCGAGCAGGCCGCTACCCAGCGGGCTCCACGGCAGGATCCCGACGCCGTAGGCCTCGCACGCAGGAACTACCTCGAGCTCGATCGTGCGGGTCTTGAGGTTGTAGAGGCTCTGTTCCGACACCAAGCCGAACGAGTTGCGACGGCGGGCTGCTTCGTTGGCCGCGGCGATGTGCCAGCCCGCGAAGTTCGAGCTGCCGACGTAGATGACCTTCCCTTGCGCGACAAGGAGGTCCATGGCCTGCCAGATCTCGTCCCATGGCGTCGCGCGGTCGACGTGGTGCATCTGGTACAGGTCGATGTGATCGGTCTGCAAGCGGCGAAGGCTGGCCTCGCACGCGTCACGAATGTGCCGGGCCGACAGCTTCGAGTCGTTCGGCCAGTCGCCGGCCACGTTGCCGTACACCTTGGTCGCGAGGACGACCTTCTCTCTGCGACCGCCCTGTGCGAACCACCGGCCGACGATCTGTTCGGTCTCACCACCGCCGTAGCCGTTCGCGGTGTCGAAGAAGTTGATGCCGGCGTCGAGCGCGCTGTCCATGACAGCGAAGCTGTCGGCTTCACTCGTTTGCGGACCGAAGTTCATCGTCCCCAGGCACAGCGGGCTCACGCGCAAGCCTGAACGTCCGAGATGGCGGTAGTCCATGCCTCGGACCTTACGCTCCGCCGGCGGCCTCAGCGACCTCAGCGTGGATGGCCGTCGCCGCTCCTGGTGTGCTCGTCGGGGGCCGGGTCGCACGGGTGACACTCGAGCTCGAGGGTGGTGTGGGTGATGCCGAATCGGCGTTCGAGCAGTGCCTTGAGCCGGTCCCCACTCGTCTGTGCGTCGTGCAGGCTCACCTCACCGCGCAGCACCACGTGCCGCGGACATCGCCGGCACATCCGAGGCGAGGTTCCACAGATGCAGGTGGTGCACGGCTTCGACTTCGTCATCGGCGGCGAGCGTGGCTTCGACCGACGCAGGATCCAGGCCCCGGGGGGTGCCTTCGAGGAGGACGTGCGCGGTGTCACGCAACAAGCCCCACGCCGACCACAGAACGAGTACGGCGATGAGGATCGAAGCGACAGGGTCGACCCAGTCGGCGTTCCAGACGACGACGGCGATGCCCGCGACCATGGCCGCGACCGAGCCGGCTGCGTCCATGGTCATGTGGACGAAGGCGCCGCGCATGTTGAGACTGCGACCTTGCGCGCGAGCGAGCAACACCGCACTGACGACGTTGACCACTAGGCCGATGGTGGCAACGACGAGGAGTCCACCGCCCGCGACGTCAGCGGGGTCGCCGATGCGTCTGACCGCTTCATAGATCACCCATGCCGCGACCACGAGCAGTGCGAGGCCGTTGGCCTGCGCGCCGAGCACCTCGGCGCGCTGCAAGCCATAGCTGTGACGAGCAGTCGCGCGCCGGTCGACGAGGTGCTGCGCGACGAGCGCGACGCTGAGGCCGGCGACGTCGGAAAGCATGTGCGCCGCATCCGCGATCAACGCCAACGACTGGAACACCAGGCCGCCGAAGAACTCGACGACCATGAAGACACCGTTGGCGACCAACGAGATCCACAGCGCACGACGTTGGGTCGAGCGGGTCACGTGGGAGTGCGCAGGGTCGGCGTGACCGTCGTGAACGTGACCGCGGCCGTTCATGGCAACAAGCAACGCTACCGCCCGCCGCCGGCGGTCCGCCGTGGTGATCAGGTCGTCAGCTCAGAAAGAGGGCGACCGACCTGCCGGCGCCAGCCGAGCACACGCCCGCAGTCAAGGGAGACGGTGACGTCCTCGGCAACTCCGCGGCCTGTTTCCCGGCCCTTGACGGTCCCAGCTCAGGCAGCGAGGAAGTCGAGGATGTCGGGGAGGGCGCGACGGTCCTGCGCGAAGAACGCGTGCCCGCCTTCGTACAGTCGGAGCTCGGCGCCGGGTATGCGGTCGGCAATGGCGGCGCCGTTGGAGGGCGGCGCGATCCCGTCGTAGCGGCCGGACGCCACGAGTGTCGGGCACGCCACCACCACGAGCCTGTCGCAGACCTCGTGGTATCGGCGCGCCTCGAGTTGTGCGCGTTCGCCGCGAGCTGGTCCGCGCTGCGTTCGCCCGCTCGCCGGCCGTTCATCATGTCGACCAGAGCCTGATCGCTCGGATGCGCCGCCAGCCACGCGTCGTCGAACCGCGTGTCCATCAATCGTGTATGCGCGTCGGCGCGCACGTCGACATCGAGCTCCGCCAGCTCGTGGAGCGGGTACGACGCCCCACCGACGCCGCCGGGCGACGTGCACACCAGCGCGAGCCGTTCGACGCGGCTTGGAGCGGTGACAGCCAACTCCTGCGCGACCATCCCGCCGAACGAGACCCCGACGACGCGGCACCGTTGCCAGCCCACTTCGTCCAACAGTGCGAGCGCATCGGCCGCGTAGTCGGCCATCGAGTACGGCTCGGGTGGGATCTCCGTGTTGCCCAGCCCGCGTTGGTCGTGGACGACGACGTCGAATCGCGGCGTGAACAAGTCGATGAGGAGTCTGCTCGTCTCGATCGTCGATCCAGAGCCGTTGAGGAACAACAGCGGCGGACCCTTGCCGGCTCGCTCGAAGTAGACGGCGATGCCGTTCGCAGTGACCGTGGGCATCGGGCTCAGCAGTGGCCTTCCGGGACGGCGGCAAGCTCCCGTACGACCGGCCCGCCTGCCCGTCGCGCCCGTCGCGCCCGTCGCGGCCGTCGCGCACATTGTCGACTCACCGACTGATATCGGTCGCTGTGTCGACACAGACTGCAGGTCGGTGGCGTCTGTGTCGCCTGGGCCACCGATCTCGTGGCTGAGTCGACACAGAGTCCAGTGCGGCCAACTCTGTGTCGACTGAACCACCTGTTTCGGTGGCTCAGGCGACAATGTGCGCGTCGGAGTCCGCCTGCGCGTCGGAGTCCGCCCGCGACACTGGCGAGCGTCCGACAAGCCGCGAGCTGCGCGTCGAACCGGGCGCGACCCGAATCGACGTAGTCCCGGGGATACTTGTTGACGCAGAGCATCAGCGGTGCAGGGTACTCAGGGCGGTCGATGCCAGTGGGCGCGGCGCAGTACATCGCAGTCTGCTCCGATCTCGCGTGGTTTCTCGAGCGCTGAAACTGTCACGTCGGCTCGGTCCGATCCGTCACTGGTATGACGGACGCAATCAGGGAATGTGACGATGAACGACCGTGATCTGCTCGCCGAGCGCTTCGAGGAACACCGCTCCCACCTCCAGGCTGTGGCGTACCGCATGCTTGGCTCCGCAAGCGAAGCCGACGACGCGGTGCAAGAGGCGTGGATCCGGCTCAGTCGAACGGACACGAGCGACGTCGACAACCTCGGTGGATGGTTGACGACCGTCGTCGCCCGCGTGTGCCTCGACATGCTGCGCTCTCGCAGCAGTCGCCGTGAGGAGCCATGGGACGGGAGCCTGCCAGAGCGCGTCACATCGACCGAACGGCTCATCGACCCCGAGTACGAAGCGGTGCTGGCCGATTCCGTCGGTCCTGCGCTGCTCGTGGTGCTCGAGACACTGGCTCCCCCGGAACGTCTCGCGTTCGTCCTGCACGACATGTTCGGCGTCCCCTTCGACGAGATCGCCGCCATCGTGGGACGCTCGCCGGACGCGGCCCGACAGCTTGCAAGCCGCGCTCGCCGTCGCGTGCAGGGCGCAGCCACGTCGAGCACGGACCCCGCCCGTCAGCGTGAGATCGTCGACGCGTTTCTGGCTGCCACGCGGGGCGGCGACTTCGAGGCGTTGGTCGCTCTGCTCGATCCGGATGTCGTGCTCCGTGCCGACGCGCCGGCCGTGGCAACAGGAGCACCGGGGGAGATCTTCGGTGCGGTCGGCGTCGCCGAAACATTCTCAGGGCGCGCTCGCGCCGCGCGCGTCGCGCTGCTCGACGGCATCGCGGGCCTCGTCTGGGCCCCGCGGGGCCGCGCCCAAGTGGTGTTCGATTTCACCGTCGAGAACAGCAAGGTCGTCGAGATCGAGATGGTTGCCGACCCCGACCGCCTCTCTGACCTCGACATAGCGATCGTGGGGGAGTGAGCCCGACACGCAAGCAGCCCGCGGCCGAGGTCGACCTCGACGAACCACTCGTCCGATCGCGGTAGCAACAGCGGAATGTTGGTGCGCCGTGGACGCTATAGCGGCTACGGCGACCCGGAGTTCGTGGGGCGTCTGTGTCATCTGACGTGGTGGCCCGCGGCGATCGGCGGTCCACTCGACGCATCCCTACTCGGATGCGGAGGAACGTGATGGCAGTTGATGAAGCAGTGCTGATGGGCTTCGTCGACAAGGCCGTGGGCGACCTCGGCAGCGCGCTCACGGTCGGACCCGCGCTGGTCGGCGACAAGCTCGGCCGTTGAGCACAGCCGGGCGAGCGCGCTGGCCTTTGGCCGGCGTGTTCGCCTGGTTCGGCGCGGTGCTCGGCAGTTTCGCGGTCATCGCGCTCGACGTGCAGAAGTCGATCGGCCTCGGGCCGGGTGCGTTCGGTGCGGTACTGGCCGCCGGGTTCGCCCTCGGTGCGTGCGCGCAGCTTGCAGGCGGTGCGCTCGTGGAGCGTTGTGGTGAGGGCGGCGCGCTGCGGCGCATCGTGCCCCTCTGGACCGCTGCAGTCGTCGCTGCCGTGGTCGCACCAGCCACCGTGCCGCTCGCCGTCGCGGTGGTCGCCGTGCTCGCCGGCGCAGGTGCACTCAATGCGACGCTGAACGCGTGCGCGACAGGCGCCGTCGCCGGGAGCACGCGGAAGTTCGTGCATTACCACGCCGCGTACAGCGCTGGAGCATTCGGTGGCGCAGTCATCGCCGCGATCATCGAAGGTGTCGGTGCCTCGTGGCGCGTGGTTTGGTTGGCGCTCGCCCTAGTGGGTTCGCTGCTCGTCGTCCCCGCAGCACGAGTTCAGAACCGATCCGAGGCACCGCGCGCGGCGCCAACATCGATGCGCTCAGTGTTGTCGTTACTGCAAATCTCTGCGATCCGCCATCTCGCCCTACTCCTCTTCGCAGCGGTCACCGCGGCCAGCGCCGTGGACACGTGGGGCGTTCGTTTCCTGCGCGTTGAACACGACATGTCAGTCGTCGTCGGCGCCGGCGCCTACGCGGTCGCTCAGGCCGTGGCAGTCGCGGCGCGGCTGCAACTCGTGCCATCGTCGAACCTTCGTCGCACCGAGCCGGTGGTGGTGGCCAGCGGGTTGCTCGCCGCCGGACTGATCATCGAGTGCACTGGCACCATCGCGTGGACGAGTGCCGTCGGTCTCACCGTGGCCGCGGTGGCGGGTGCGCTCCTGGTGCCGCTGCTGCTGGCACGCAGCGGCATCGGCGCACGGCCCGCTGCGGCGGTGGCAGCGGTCGGCGCCGTCGGACAGCTCGGTTTCGTCGCGGGACCCGCGCTCGTCGGAGCGACAACCGCGTTGGCCGGATCAGCGGCCGGACTGCTCGGCGTGGCCGGGCTCGCCGTCATGACTGCCGTGGCGGCGCACTGGCGCCTTACCGTTGACGGCGCGGCCGGTGTGAACGACTCTGTCAGCGCAATGACCAGGCGGGTCGAGCGCAGGTGACCACCTGCCGAGCGTGCGGCCGGGCGTGCCCGGACGGCGGCTGGTACTGCCCGTACTGCGGCACCCCTGTCCAGCCGGCGTGCGCGACGTGTGGCCAGGAGAACCCGAGTGGCAGCACCTTCTGCCTGCGCTGTGGGCAGCCGCTCAATCCATCGAAGCCCGCGGCGTCGCCCGCGGCCGGGCAGACGCGACCGAGCATCGATCCCGGTCGCCCAGCATCGCTCGGCGGCGGCCGGTACCAGATCGGCGATCTTCTCGGCGAAGGCGCGGCGCAAGCGCGTGTACCGGGCCCACGACACACGTCTCGATCGCACGGTCGCGGTGGCGCTCGTGCGCACGGAAGGACTCGACGCGGCGGGCCTCGATCGCGTCCGGCGCGACGCGCGCGATGGGACGTCTCGGTGACCACCCGAACGTCGTCACGGTGTACGACGTCGGCGACGACAACGGGCGACCATTCATCGTCAGCCAATACCTCGCCGGCGGCGATGTCGAGCATCTACTGCAAACGAGTCCGGACCACCGTCTGTCGCTCGAGCGAGCAGCGCGCATCGCGGCCGATGTAGCCGCCGCCCTCGCGCATGCGCACGCGCACGACACGGTGCACCGGGACGTGAAGCCCGGCAACGTGTGGCTGGCCGGCGACGGCACCGCGCGCCTGGGCGACTTCGGACTCGCGGCTGTGGCGGAATCATCGCGTCTCACGACCGAGGGCATGATCGTCGGGACGGTTGCGTATCTGCCGCCGGAACAGGCGATCGGCCGGCTGCCTGACCCGCGCAGCGATCTGTATTCGCTCGGCGCGCTGGTCTACGAGCTGATCACCGGCCGGCCCCCGTTCGTCGGAGACGATGCGGTCGCGGTCATTTCGCAGCATCTCCACACCGCGCCCGTGGCACCGAGTTGGCACAACCCCTCAGTGCCGCCCGCACTGGAATCGCTCGTGCTCCAACTCCTGGCGAAAACCCCGAAGACCGGCCCGCCTCGGCAGCCACTGTGTACGACCAGCTGGTCGCGATGAGCGCGATATTGGCGAGCGGTAGCGACACCGAGGCGACGACGGCGAGCGTGGGAGCGAACCCGCTCGACCGTCTCGCAGCGGGTGTCTTCGTCGGACGAGAGAGCGAGATGACGCAACTGCGCGCCAAGGTCGACGACGCGCTGTCGGGGCGCGGCCGTCTCGTACTTCTCGCCGGTGAACCCGGAATCGGCAAGACGCGGTGTTGCGACGAGCTCGCCACGTACGCACGGCTGCGCGGCGCGCAAGTGCTCACCGGTCGTTGCTACGAGAGCCAAGGCGCTCCTGCCTACTGGCCATGGGTGCAGGTCGTGCGGTCGTACGCACACGAGCGGGATCCCGACGACCTGCGCTCCGAGCTCGGCTCGGGTGCTTCGGTGATCGCGCAGGTCGTTCCCGAGGTTGCGGCCCGTGTGGTCGGCCTCGCCTCGCCGCCTCTGCTCGAGCCCGAGCAAGCGCGGTTCCGCCTGTTCGACTCGATCACTGCGTTCCTGAAGAACGCGGCGCAGCGCCAGCCCTTGCTGCTGGTGCTCGACGATCTGCACTGGGCTGACGACCCGTCGCTTCTGCTGCTTCGTTACCTCGCCGCCGAGATGACCGTCGGCCGCATCGTCGTCGTGGCGACGTACCGCGACGTCGAGCTCGGTCGTCACCATCCGCTCGCCGGCACGCTGGCAGAGCTCGCGCGACATCCCGTCACGTCGAGGATCGCCCTCCACGGTCTCCCTCGCGAGGACGTCGACCGCTATCTCGAGATCACCGCCGGCCATGTCCCGGCTGCCGGTCTCACGGACGCGGTGTACGAGCAGACAGAAGGCAATCCGTTCTTCGTCGCGGAAGTGGTACGGCTGCTCGCCGCGGACGGACGACTCGACACAACACGACCGGACCGTTGGAGCGTCACGATCCCGCAGGGCGTGCGCGAAGTCATCGGCCGCCGCTTGGAGCACCTGGACGAGGCGACGAACGATGTGCTCACCATCGCAGCGGTGTGCGGCCGCACGTTCGCGCTCGATCCGCTCGTCAATGCGTCGGAGCGCGACGAAATGGACGTGCTCACAGCGCTCGACGAGGCGATAGGCGCCCGTCTCGTCGCGGAGGTCGCCGGTACTGCGACGCGTTTCACGTTCGCCCACGCTCTCATCCGCGAGACCGTCTACGACGAGTTGACGGTCAACCGACGCATCCGGCTGCACCGCAAGATCGCGCTCGCCCTCGAGCCGACGACGAAGCTCGAGGATCAAGCGGCCGTTGCTGAGCTCGCGCACCACTTCGCCATGGCGGCGCCGGGCGGAGACGTCGACCGTGCGGTTTCGTACGCAGAACTCGCGGCACAGCTCGCGGATGCCGCGCTCGCCTATGAGGAAGCAGCCCGCTTGCACTCCGTGGCCGCCCAGACGCTCGAGATGGTGGAGCCGGTCGACGAGGCGCGCCGGGCCGAACTGGTGATGTGCGTCGGCCTGGCCTACAAGCGGGCCGGCGACGTCGATCAGGCGCGCGAGGCGTTCCGGGTCGCCTTCGGGATCGGGCGCGTGCTCGGAGAAGCGGACCTCATGGGGCGAGCGGGCCTCGGCTTCGGCCGGCCGGGGATGCAGGCCGGCATCGCGGACGAGGAATCGCTGGCTTTCGCCGGCGAGGCGCTCGAGGCGCTCGGCCCGGAGCCGAGCGCCCTGCGGGCGAGGTTGCTGGGTCGCCTCGCCGCGGATCACTACGTCCTGGACCTGCAGCGGATGGGCGTGATCGCCGGCGACGCCGTGAACGTCGCTCGCGAGGCCGGCGACCAAGGGGCTCTCGGCTACACGCTCCTGATGGCGGTCATCGCCGGCGAGGGAGTGCCAGACAAGCTGGCCATGGCGACCGAGGCGATCGATGCGAGCCTTGCCGCCGGCGATCGCGACATCGCCACGCTCTCGCGGTTGTACCGGGCGTGGAATCTGCTCCTCATCGATCGGATGGACGAAGCGCACGCCGAGATCGAACGGTTCACCACCGCGGCCGAAGAGTTGCAACAGCCGATGTATCTCTGGCACGGGGCTTGGTTCCGCACCTCGCAGGCCCTGTTCGAAGGTCGCTTCGCGGAAGGGTTGCAACTGGCAGACGAAGCGCTCGTGCTCGGTTTCCGAGTCTCCTCCATCGACGCCAGGCAAGGGCATGTGATGCAGCGCTTCGTCGCCCGGCGGACGACGGTCGATCTCGAGCCGCTCGCGGAGAAGCTGTCGGCTCTCGCGGACGAACTGCCGACGATGCCGATCTACGTCGGCGTGCTCGCGGTGATCCGTGCAGAGCAAGGACGGGTCGAGGAAACGGCCGCGCTCTTGGCGAGGCTCGCGTCCGAGTTGCCGTCGCTGCGCACGGACGCATTCCGGCTGGCGACGCTGAGCATGGCGGCTGAGGCGGCCGTCGCGATCGACGACGTCGACGTCGCGTCTGCTGTGCTGGATCCTCTCCGCCGCGATCTCGCAACGAATGTCGTGTTCGGCGCGTGCGGCGCGTATCTCGGTCCGAAGACCCGCTACATCGGCTTGGCAGCGCTCGCCGTGGGTGAGATCGACGACGCCGTCACGCAGTTGCGCGACGCTGCCGACCGCGTTCGGGCCGTGAAGGGCGAGCCATGGCAGGCGCGGAACCAACTCGACCTCGCGCGGGCGTTGTTGCGACGTGACGGGCCCGGTGATCGGGCCGACGCGCTGCGCGCGACGACGGAGGCCATCGAAGTCGGCGCGCGCGACGCGATGACGATGCTGGTCGAGCACGCGCTCGCTACGAAGCTCGAAGCTCAAGGCGCCGTCCACAGCGACACGGACAGTTCGATCGACGTTGTTGCCGCGGCGGTGTCGTCCGAGGAGCCGGACCTGCTGTCACTGTTCCCCGAGGCGGAGGCCGGCAGCACGGTGACGATCCTGTTCACCGACATCGTCGACTCGACCAGGAGCGCCGAGCGCATCGGAGATCGCCGCTGGCTGGAAGTCCTCCGCGCCCACAACGCTGTTGTCCGAGCAGAGCTGCGTCGTCACCAAGGCGTCGAAGTGAAGGCGCGTGGTGACGGGTTCATGCTCGCGTTCGCCGGTGCTCGGCGCGCGGTGCAGTGCGCCGTCGCCATCCAGCGCGTGCTCGAAGCGCAGCCGATCGGGCTCGAAGGAGACGATGTCGTCCGGGTGCGGATCGGGGTGCACACCGGTGAGGCGTTGCAGGCGGAGCATGACCTGTTCGGCCGGCACGTCAACCTCGCGGCGCGCATCGTGGACCGGGCTGACGGAGGCGAGGTTCTCGTGTCCGCACTCACGCGTGACATTCTGTTCGGTTCCGACGACCTCGTGTTCGGCGTGAGCGAAGAGGTCGAACTGAGGGGAGTGGCCGGATCGCAGATGGTGGTCCCGGTCGTGTGGCGGGACGCGGCTCCTTCTGTGTCAAATGACGTCGACGCGCCGTCCGGGAGCGGGGAGGATGCCAAACATGCGGGCACGGGAACCTGACGTCGAGGGGTTCGTCGAGCGCGACGGGGTGAAGGTCGCGTACGAGGTCTTCGGAGCCGACCACGACCGAACGATCTGCTTCGGGCCCACCAACCCGGTGCTCCACGCACGGGCGGCGAAGATGTACGCACCCTGGCTTTCGCGTCGACTACCGCGTGATCACGATCGATCCCCGGGGCAACGGTCGGTCCGACCGACCCGGCGACCCTGAGGCCTATGGAGCCTCGCTTGCTGCGCAGGACACGCTGGCCGTGCTCGACGAGGTTGATGTCGAGCGCGCCGTCCTGCACGGCACGTCGTGGACCACCGCCCCGATCCTGGTCACGAACGCCATGGCACCCGATCGGGTGGCGGGGATCGTGCTGATAGGGCCGCTGTTCCCGTTCGCGGAGCCGTACGAAATCCCGATCCTGAGCGGTGAGCACTTCCACGCGCCGCTGCGCGACTACGAGGCGACCGAGCGGTCGAACCGTGCGTTCATGATCGAGCGTTACGCCGACTATGTCGACACGTGGATGCGGTTGTGCGTCAGCGAGCCATACGAGCACAAGATGGTCGACGACTTCGTCGCATGGGGCCTAGAAGGCTCTGGCGCCGCGGTAGCGAACACGTACATCGGCTCGGGATTGACGGAGGACGCAGTGGGCGAGACGTTCGCCGCCGCTTTTCGTGCAATGTGCGACCTGGTGCGCTGCCGCGTGCTGATCATCCACGGCACGGAGGATGCGATCTCTCCGATCGAATGGAGCCGGGCCGCGTCGCGGATGTACGGGTGGGACCTCGCAGAGATGGAGGGCAACGGCCACGTCCCGGCTGAACCGGTGCGCCTCAATCTCCTGGTGCGCGACTTCGTCGACGGCGTGCTGCCGGAGCCTGCTCGGCCGCGCACATGGACTCGCGCGCTGGTGCGCCCGAAGCGGGCCCTCTATCTCTCCTCACCGATCGGCCTCGGCCACGCCCGTCGTGACGTGGCGATCGCCGACCAGTTGCGCAAGCTTCATCCCGATCTCGACATCGACTGGCTCACACAGCATCCGGTCAGCTCGCTGCTCGAGTCGCGGGCGAACGCGTCCATCCGGCTGCTGCGTCGCTCGCCAACGAGTCCGCGCATTTCGAAGGTGAATCCGCCGAGCACGATCTCCACGCGTTCCACGCGTTGCGCAACATGGACGAGATCCTCGTCCACAACTTCGGCGTGTTCCATGACCTGCTCCAGGGCGAGCCGTATGACGTGGTGATCGGCGACGAGGCCTGGGACGTCGACTTCTTCCTGCACGAGAACCCAGAGCTGAAGCACACCTCGTTCGTGTGGATGACCGACTTCGTCGGCATGCTGCCGATGCCCGATGGGGGAGAGCGGGAAGCGTTCCTCACCGCCGAGTTCAACGCCGAGATGATCGAGCAAGTCGACAGGTTTCGCCGTGTCCGCGACCGGTCGATCTTCGTGGGTGACCCGAGCGACCTCGTTCCCGACCTCCTCGGCCCGAACCTCCCCGGCGTACGCGAGTGGACCGAGGCCAACTTCGACTTCGCCGGCTACGTCACCGGTTTCGATCCAGTCGAGCCGACCGACCGCCTTGGCTTGCGTGCCGCGTTCGGTTGGAAGCCCGACGAGATGGTGTGCGTGGTGAGCGTGGGCGGCACCGCTGTCGGCCGGCCGTTGCTGCGCAAGGTCATCGACTCCTTCCCGCTGGCGCAGCGAGCGGTGCCGGAGTTGCGGATGGTGGTGGTCGCCGGACCGCGCATCGACCCCGCGTCGTTGATCGGGACCCAGCCGCCTGCGCGGCTCGAAGCGTTTGCGTTCGTGCCTGACCTGTACCGGTACCTCGCGGCCTGTGACCTCGGCATCGTGCAGGGAGGACTCACCACCTGCATGGAGTTGACGGCCAACGCGCGGCCGTTCCTGTACTTCCCGCTCGCGCACCACTTCGAGCAGGGCATCCACGTTCGCCACCGACTCGATCGCTACCGGGCCGGACGGTGCATGGACTTCGCGACGTCCACACCCGAGTCGATCGCGGAAGCGATCGCCGGCGAACTGGGGCGACCGGTGGCGTACGAGCCGGTTGCCACCGACGGGGCCGCCCGGGCGGCGGCGATGATCGCCGACCTGCTGTAGCAACTGCATCGGCTTCATAGGCTTCGTCGCGCTCGTCGCCGTTGTCGCGCTCGTCGGAGTCGTCGCGCTCTCGACCATCGTGCATTGACTCGGCTGCTGGACGTGTCGATGCACGACAGTCGGACGTGCCGGCAGAACGTGGGCGGAGTCCGTGCTCACCGACACTGCGAGACTGGGGCGGATGCCGTCTCGCGCAGGCCCGGATGAACCGGCGTGGCGATACGGCTTCATGGCCGCGCTCGGCGCAGCGGCCCGCCAAGCGGTGCTCGAACTCGGACGCTTCCGCAAGTACGCGGCTGGTGATGTGGTGTTCTGCGAAGGCGATCCGTCCGAGTTCGCGGTCGTCGTGCTGGCCGGCCGCCTCAAGGTCGCCTCGACGTCCGCGGAGGGATACGACACCGTGCTCGCGTTCCGAGGGCCGGGCGACCTCCTGGGTGAGCTGTCCCTGTTCGACGGCTCGCCGCGCTCGGCGACGGTGTCGGCGATCGAGCCGGCCGAGGCGGTGCTCATCACCGCAGACCGGTTCATGGAACTGATGAGGGCGCAGCCGGAGGTCGGCGCCGTCCTGCTGCGCACCGTCGTGGGGAAGCTTCGAGACGCCGACCGCCAGCGGTTGGAGTTCGGCGCGTACGACACGACCGGGCGGGTGGCTCGCCGTCTCGTCCAGCTCGCGGACGAGCACGGCTCGATGTCGTCCGTGGGCGTACGGATCACGCTGCCGCTGTCACAGACCGAGCTCGCCGGCTGGACCGGTTCGTCGCGGGAGGCCGTTGCTCGCGCTCTGGCGCTGCTGCGCCGGCGGGGACTGATCGCCACCGACCGGAGAAGCATCGTCGTGCTCGATGTCGAGTCCTTGCGCTCGCTCGCCCGCTGATCCACCCTCACCGCCGACCGAACTCGGGTTTGCGGCGATCCAAGGAGATCTAACGTGCAAATGCTGGCTATTGTGCCTTCGTGTCTCGCCGAACTCAGTTCGCCACTCTCGTAGCCGCTCTTCTGCTACTGGCCGGAGCAGCGTGCAGTTCGGACGAGCCCGATAGGACGGCTGCGAGCTCCGGTGCGTCCGGATCGATCACGGTCTCGGCGGCGGCGTCGTTGACGGAGGCGCTCAACGACGAGATGGCGACGCTGAAGTCCGAGCAACCTGACCTGTCGATCAGGTACAACTTCGGCGGATCCGGCGCGTTGGTCACCCAGATCCAGCAGGGCGCGCCCGTCGACGTCATCGCAACCGCCGACACTGCATCGATGCAGAGGCTCGTCGACGCCGGATCTGTCGAAACGCCCGTCACCTTCGCGCACAACAAGCTCGAGATCCTCGTGCAACCGGGCAACCCCAAGAACATCAAGGGCCTCGCTGACCTCGCCCGTCCCGACGTCGGGTATGTCACCGAAGACGACAGCGTGCCCGCCGGCAAGTACTCCGCGCAGGCGTTGTCGATGGCCGGCGTTTCCGTCGACCCGATCTCCAAGGAGACCGACGTCAAGGCCGCAGTGGCCAAGGTCACCAGCGGCGAGGCCGACGCCACGATCGTGTACCAGACCGATGTGACCGCCGCGGCCGCGAAGGGTCAAGGCGTCGAGATCCCCGACAACCAGAACGTCGTAGCGGACTACCCGATCGCCATCTTGAAGGCGACGAAGAACCACGCCGGCGCAGCCGCCTTCGTCGATGCGATGGTTCACGGGAGTGGGCGCGACGCGCTGCAGAAGCGCGGCTTCCTACCCGTGATGTGACATCAGCAAATGCGAGGTGACACCGCCGTGACTTCATACCGAATCGGACAGGCTGCAGACCTCTTGGGGGTGAGCGTGGACACGGTGCGGCGATGGGTCGACGGTGGCCGCATCGGCGCAACCCGGACGGAGGGTGGTCGCCGCCTGGTCGACGGCCGCGCCCTCGCCGAGTTCGCGGTCGAGCTGACGAACGAGCGCGAAGCCGACGTCGTGGTCGGTCGGTCTGCCCGCAATCGCTTTCCCGGGATCGTGACGCGCGTGATCAAGGACAAGGTCACCGCGCACGTCGAGATCCAGGCCGGTCCCCACCGCGTAGTGTCGCTCATGACCCGGGAAGCGGCAGATGAGCTCGGCCTGACACCCGGAGTCCTCGCGGTCGCGGCGGTGAAGTCCACCAGCGTCGTGATCGAGATCCCCGCGGAGTAGCGCATGGAGGAGGAGACGCGACACCGATGGCGCCGGGCTCGCGCCGAGGGAATCCCCGACCGGCCGGCGGTCGCGCCGCTTGTCGTCGCCGTCCTGGGTGCGCTGCTCTTCGCGCTGCCCCTGGCGGGACTTCTCTGGCGGGCGCCGTGGGGATCGGCATGGGAGGTGCTCAGCACGCAAGCGGCGCGAGACGCGTTGCGACTGTCGCTCGTCACCTCCTTGTCGGCCACGGGCATCGCCATCGTGCTCGGCGTACCGCTCGCCTGGGTGCAAGCGCGCGTCGACTATCCCGGCAAGCGGGTCGTCCGCGCGATGACCACGCTGCCGATGGTGCTGCCTCCGGTCGTGGGCGGCGTCGCGCTGCTCCTCGCGCTGGGGCGGCGCGGCATCGTTGGCAGCCAGCTCGACAAGGTCGGGGTCAACCTTCCGTTCACGACCGCAGGTGCCGTCGTGGCGGAGACGTTCGTCGCGATGCCGTTCCTCGTCCTCACGCTCGAGGCCGCGTTCCGTTCGTCCGATCGGAGATTGGAGGACGCCGCTCGCACTCTCGGCGCCGGGCGGTTCACCGTGTTCCGCCGCGTCACGTTGCCGTTGGTTGCACCCTCGCTGATCGCCGGTGTGGTGCTGTGCTGGGCGCGGGCCCTCGGCGAGTTCGGGGCCACGATCACGTTCGCCGGCAACCTGCAAGGCACCACACAGACCTTGCCGCTGTTCGTCTACATCAAGCTCGAAGGATCGAATCCGGACTCCGCGATCGTTCTCTCGTTGGTGCTCCTCGTCATCTCGTTCGTCGTTCTCATCGCGCTGCGGGACCGGTGGCTCACGGCACGATGACCCTGGTCGCATGACGCTGGCCGCAGACGTCCGGATCGAGCTCGACGGGTTCACGCTCGACGTCGACCTCGCCATCGCCCCGGGCCAGACCGTTGCCGTCGTCGGACCGAACGGCGCGGGCAAGACGACGCTGCTGCGGGCGCTCGCCGGGCTGCGCGGACTGAGTGCCGGCCGCATCGAGCTCGACGGCACGGTGTACGACGATCCGGACGCACGCATCTACGTACCGCCCGAGGGTCGGCCGGTCGGCGTGATGTTCCAGGACAACCTGCTGTTCCCGCATCTCACTGCGCTCGACAACGTCGCCTTCGGCCTGCGGGCCCGAGGGCTCAGCCGGCGCGAGGCGCGTCGACGCGCGGGCGACTGGCTACAACGGGTCGGCCTCGACGGACGTACGCGTGCCCGGCCTGCGGAGCTGTCCGGCGGGCAGGCGCAGCGGGTTGCGCTCGCTCGCGCCCTCGCGTCGGATCCGGCGATGCTGCTCCTCGACGAACCACTGGCCGCGCTCGACGCCACGACCCGGAACGAGGTGCGGCGCGACCTCCGTCTTCACTTGGCGACGTTCTCTGGTGTTCGGCTGCTCATCACCCACGATCCGGTCGACGCGGCGGTGCTCGCCGATCTCGTCGTCGTCCTCGATCACGGGCGCCTCGCGCAAGCCGGGACACCGGCCGAGATCACGAGCCGGCCGCGTACCCGTTGGGTCGCCGAGCTCACCGGCACGAACCTGTTCACCGGCACCTCTGACGCGGATGGACGAGTGCATCTCGACAGCGGAGGCACGATCACTGCCGCCGATCACCGCGCGCCCGGTCCGGTGTTCGCAGTCGTCCAGCCGCGATCCGTGTCGTTGCATCGCGTCCATCCGGAAGGCTCGGCACGGAACACGTGGCGGGGCGTCGTGACCACGGTCGAACCTGTCGGCGACCGCTATCGAATCGAGGTCGACGCCACGCCTTCAGTGGTCGCGGAGGTGACGGCTGCGGCGGTGCGAGAATTCGACCTCCACGAAGGCGTCGACGTGTGGGTGGCGATCAAAGCCACCGAGGTCGACGTCTATCCTGCCTGAACGCCGAACCCCGACCCCAGGCGAGTCACGTCCCCTTCAGGTGCGAATCGAAGAACCTCCAGACCTGCTTCCATCCGTCCTTCGTCGCTTCGACCCGGAACGTCGGTCGGTCCACAGAGAAGAAGGCGTGTCCGGCGTCCTCGTACGAGTGGAACTCGAAGTCCTTGCCGTTGTCCTCGAGTGCTTTGGCCATGGCCGCGACGTCGCCCGGCGACGGGCTCTGGTCGTCGTTGCCGAACAGACCGAGCAACGGGCACCGCAAGTTCGGGGCGAGGCTGATGTCCGCCCGGCCTCCGTAGCAATCCACCGCGGCGTCCATGTCGAGGGTGCACGCGATCATGAACGCCTGGCGCCCCCCCGAGCAGTAGCCGATGACGCCGACTTTTCCGTTCGCTTCGGGCCGGTCCCGCAGCATCTCCATCGCCGCCGCGACGTCACCGCGGCACTGCTCGTCAGGCACGCCGCCGGCCTCGCGTGCGGCCGCCGCCGCGTCGCTTGCCTTCGCTCCGGGCGCGTAGCGGTGATGCAAGTTCGGCATCAACGCGGCGTAGCCGTACACCCCGAACGTGCGCACGATCTCCTTCGACGACCGGTCGTATCCGGGCATGTGGTGGATCACCACGACGCTCGGCTGGTCGGTACCGTCAAGGGGCCGGGCGAAGTACGCCTCGATCTCGTCGCCGTCGTGACCGGTGATCGACACCGTCTCGGCGACCATGGCATCGGACATGGGCCGGACAGTACAGCGGCCCCGCACCGAACTCCGGGTCGCCGTGGCCGCTCTAGCGGCTACGGCGCACCAACATTGCCGCTGAGGACATGGTGTGATCGACCGGATGACCCAGATGGCCGCGACGATTCGCAAGGCGGCACGGCATCCGCTCCGCGCCGCGTCACAGGCTCGCTTCCTGATCGCCTCCGCCGCAGGCCACGAGGACTACATGCCCTTCATCGTGCTCGCGCACGCCCGTACAGGCTCGAACATGCTGCTGTCGATGCTCCGGTCGCATCCGCAGGTGCTGGTGCGCGGCGAGGTTTTCGCTCGGGTCAAGCCCGACGCACTCCACGTGACAGTGGAGCGGACCTTCCGCCGGCGTGTGCCCCGCACCATCGCGGCGGCCGGCTGCAAGGTCTTCTACTACCACCCGCTCGGCGACCGCTCGGGTGAGCTGTGGCGTGAGCTCGACGCGATCCCGGATCTGCATGTCGTGCATCTGTGCCGGCGCAACATCCTGCGAACCATCGTGTCGCGAGAGATCGCGGCACAGCGCGACGAATGGCTGCAGACGCGGCCTACGCAGGCGGTTCCAGCCGAGCCCAAACGCGTCGCGCTGACCGTCGACCAAGTGCGGTCAGGGGTCGAGCGCATTCAGCGACTCGAGCACGAGGCCATCCACCGGTTCGAGGGCCGGCCGCTGCTCGAGCTGTGTTACGAGGACCTGGTGTCGTCGCCCACACACGAGTACGGCCGGATCACCGATTTCCTCCGGGTCGCGCCCGCCCCTCCGACGGGCAAGACGCTGCGGCAGAATCCCGAGCCGCTCTCACTGCTCCTCACCAACTACGACGAGTTGAAGGCCGCATTCCGCGGCACGCCCGTCGAAACCTGGCTCGACACCTGACACTCCGGGGGCGAATGTGGTGCGCCGTGGCCGCTATGGCGACCACTGCGACCCGGAGTTCGTGCGCTACGCCGCGGTCTTGCTGTGTCGGCGGCGGCGAGAGACGCCGAGGACGACGGCGCCGGCGGTGATGAGACCGATGGCGATGGTCGTGGCGGGAATCGCGTCGGACGAGCCGGTCCGGGCGAGACCTGCACCCGAGGTGCTCGCAACCGTGAGCGTCAAGGCGGCGACAATGGACGGGTCGCCGCAGGCCACGGATACCGAAACGGCGCCGGAGACGCCGGTCGGCACCGTCGCGGTGAAGCTGTAGCTACCCGTCGCGCTGGCCGTGCCCGACCCGATGCTGGATCCGTTGACCGAAGCGGTCACCGTACCGTTGGGCGCTGCACCTGTTCCGCTGATCGTGACCGTGTCGCCGGGCGCGACGTTCGTCGCCGACGCAGTCGCGGTGCAGCCGCCGTAGTCCTGGGCGCGAGCCGCGCCCGCGAACACGAAGAACGTTGCGGTGATCAGACTGGCGATCAGGACTACTCGTCGCATCATCGAGCGGTGAACCCCCCCATTGCAACCGCTCCCTGCGAGCGGGACCGCCGGCAGTATTACCGAGACTGCCCACCGCGATCCACCTCCGTGCCGGTCACAGCGTGCTTCGCCCGAAATGTGCCTGATGACTGCCCAGGTCTGCGAGTGGTCAGCGTGAGAACGATGCGACAACGATCGCCGATTCGCGTAGATCAGCAGTGAGTGTGCCGCCGCTGTCGACCTCCCAACCGGACGCGGCGTGGACACGGACGTCGAGGCGGTCGGGATTGACCAGTGGTTGCGGGAGGACTTCGAGCCGGTAGCCATCGTTGACATCGATGGCTCCGACGAGCAGGAACTTCACTGTCCGCTGGGCCCCGGGAGGGACATCGACCAGTGCCGTGTACACGGACCGTCCGTACTCCTCCGACGTCCCGCGTGGGACCGGGATTCCGTTTCGCCTGACGTCCACGAGCTTCAGCGGTGTCGACACCGCGATGGTGGTCGAGTTCGTTCCGGATGGCTTGCCGCGGTGATTGCCGATGACGGTGGACGGAAGTCCTGACCCGGGTGCGTCGTTGTGCACGGTCACCGTCACGGTGGCGCGCACGATGTTGCGTCCCGGGTCGACGGTCACGTCGTCCGTCACCGTCCGCCGCATGAACGCGTCGATCTTGTTCAGCCCGCGATTCGACGCACGTACGGACAGGAAGTCGCCGTCGATCGGCGGTATGGCACCGTCGATGCCGACACGCTCGAACAGCGCCTGCTCGGCGGGATGGAAGCTGTGCAGCATCAGCCGTCGCTCGGCGACGGCAGGCGCCAGTGTGTCGGCGATCTTCTTCGGCGGCGGCAGCGTGCCGGACGTCAGCTTCTTGAACACGGTCTTCGATGCGTCGACGAGGAACTCGTGCCTGTTGTCGTCGGGGAACAGCGTGTACTGATCGCGGAGGAGGAACGTGGTCGCGGTGTCGGCGGTCAGGAGCTGGTCGTAACCGGCCACGATCACGGGTCCCGTCAACCGCATCAACGCCGCCAACGTCTCCGGATCGAGGTACAGGACACCGTCGAGTTGCCGGCCACCCGACTGCGGCCACATCTGGCGCACGGCTTCTGCCACGGTCGGGAAGTCGCTCGTTCCGGTGACGTCCTGCCAGAAGCGGCTCGGCTGCATCGCGAGGAACCGTTCGGGAAACCGGGCGGGGTCGGTGAGCGTGCGACCGTTTCCCGCGCTGTTGAGGTCGCGCACGCGACCGGTCTTCGACAGGGTGAGCTTGCCGTCGTTCGCGCTGAGGACCCCGTACGCGCCCATGAAGCCACCGAGGTCCCGTGCCTCCACCGGCGTCGCGAACACGACGAAGTACTCGCGTGGACCGTTGCCGCCGAGCACGTCGGGGAGTACAGCGATGGCTTCGGACGCCGTGCCTGCGTCGAAGGTTGCGTCGTCGACAGTGGTCGTGAACACGTCGAGTTGGTGCGCGACCGGCGCGAGGAGCCAGGGCGACGCGGCTCGAGCGGACACGACGTTTGCGCTGTCGAGCGCCCTCGTCACTGACGCGAGCGGAGCTGCCATGCCGCGAACGCGGTCCAGGTCGAGTTTGCCGCTTCGGACCCTCAGCGATTGCACATCGGCGGATCGTGCTGCAGCCGACGCCGCTTGCGCGAGGTCTGCGCCACCTTTCGACAAGAGATCCAACGCCTGCGCTTGCTGGCCGATGCCCGGGAGCAACAGCGACGGCTTCGTCCACCAACCGCCCACGTCGTGGTGCGCCGATCGGAATGCCCGGCTCGCCTCGTCGAGCAATCGCGCTGCCTTGTCGCTGTCGCCATCGCCGCGGCTCGCAGCCCACGCTCGGCGCGGTCGATCCCGACGTCCACCGCGTGCCGCGCATGGAGCGCAGACAGCAGGAGGCTGACGACCGCGAGTGCAACCAGCGTGCCTGCCACGATCCAGACGCGCTTCGATCGGTGACGGATGCGCGCAAGGGCAAGTTCGCGACCCGACCAGACGATGCATCCGACTGCGACGACGGCTGCGAGCGAGTTGACGGCGAGCCGACCTTCGGGCATGCGCAGCAGAACTTGGACATCGACCGCCCCGACCAACGCGCCGAGCACGCGTCGATGCGGTACGTCGATGACCATGGCGTCGACGAGACACACGGCGAGCGCGACGCACGCGACCACAACCCACGGACCTGATCCCGCCGCCGCGGCGATGCCGGAGGCAACGGCGAGCGCCCAGGGGCGAGCGCGGGAGGCGGCGGCGGCGACGAAGCCGCCGAAGAAGACGGCGACGAGCACGTCGCTCACGCCGGAACCGGTCGGATGGGCGTGCACCGCGGCGGCGCCGGCTGCGCTCACGATCGACACGAGCCACACGAGCGCCCGGTCGATGTCCGTCAAACGTCCCCTTACCGGATCGCGGTGGAGCCCTCTGTGCGGATCGTCGCCCGCGAGCGAGCCGTCGAGGTCCCTTCGCGTCTGCTTCGAAGAGGTTTCCTGGATCTCGACCATCCGCCGGATCGTGCCGCTCACGACCGCCGGGTGCGATCGCTCCGGTCCCGAGAGTACGAGGCCTTGGGTGGTCGAGGCGATCGCGCTGCTGACGCGGAAAGCGGTCGCGACCACGCACGGTCACCGATGCACTTACGATAGGTCGTATGAGGAACCTTGCGATCGCGACCATCGTGGCGGCGCTACTGGCGACTGCGACGAGCGGCGCTGCGCTCTGGCGGACGCGTGACCTCTCCACGTCCTCGACGGAGAACACACCGTCGTCTGAGCTCGTCGAGGTCCCGGACGCAACCGCCAGGACGATCTTCGTGTCGGCCAAGCTGCTGAGCGACTTGAGGCTGAAGTACAAGGTGGTGTGGGCGTCCTCGACCACGGTCGCGAAGAATGTCGTCATGTCGCAGAATCCGCTTCCCGGTATCGACGTGCCGGCCGACACCGACGTCGAGCTCACGGTCAGCAACGGGTCACCCTGAGCCCTTCACCACCTAGGGTGACCTGGCGGGTGGCGGCCAACGGACTGCGCTCGTGCGTACTTCTGACCGATTCGGCACGTTCTGAGAAAGTCTGCCGTAAGAGACAGTGGACCGGCTGGATCCGATCCTGTTAGAACCTGCGGAGCGAGGCGCTGGCGCGGCCCGAAGATCGGGTGGCGCCCCAATCCAAAAGCAAACCCAGGGGGGATATTGCGTATGCACCGATTGCGGTTGCGTTGGGTGATTCCGTTCGCACTGGCGGCCATAGGCATGGTCGTCATTGCGCCGTCCGCCGCGGAGGCGGCACCCAACCTCTTGAACGGCTGTAAGAACACGACCACGGCCGCCGCTGAGATGGGTCACTATCCAGCGTGGCCTGGGGACCAGAGCTACCTACGGGTGGCGTGCATCTTCCAGCACGCGAGCTTCCGAATCCGCCGGGTGACTTCGTGTCGAGCACGTTCACGATCCACGATTTCGCCAACGTCATCTACCACAACGGCGCTGCCCGCACGATGACGGCCAACGCGGCCTCAGGGATTGGGGCGACGACAATCTCCGTCGCGGACTGCCAGGGGGCCGGCCGCCTTCGTGAACCGAGGGATCACGGGCCCGGGCCTTGCCAATCGCACCGACGTGACGTCGATCGTCGGAGGGTGTGCGCCTGGGGGGACCCTCAACTTGAACAAGGCGATCGTCGCTCCAGGGGTTGCGAATGGGAACTCGTTCCTGGTCGAGAACTCGGCCGTCCGCTCGACAGGCGAGGCAACCGTTTCGACGGTGGCGCCGCACCTCACGTCGACCATCTTGAACTTCACGGCTGCTGACAACGGTATGAGCGTCGATGGTACGAACATCCCCGCTGGGGCGACGCTCACGGTGCTGACGCCGACGACGGCCAACATCTCCATCGCGCCCACAGCAAACGGAGTGAACCAGACGATCACCATCGGCGGCACGCTCGACGGCGGCTCCGCCGCTCCGCTCGGGCCGATCACCACCACCCGCACGTTCAACGACGGCACGTACCCTGTGGCCAACCAGATGACGTCGACGGCCGCGAGGTTCTTCGCCAGCGACGTGGGACTGCAGATCCGCCGGTGCGGGCCTTCCCGGTGCCGTGCTTCATCACGGTGAGTAACACGGCGACGAACGCGACCCTGTCGTCGCACCAACGACCTCAGCGGAGCTCAACCATACTTCACCATCGGTGACCCGAGCAGGACTGCCCCGCTCCCGACCGACACGGTCCTCAACCAGAGTGTCCAGCTGCCGCTGAATCCGGTGCTGGTCCCCGGCTCGGCGCCGTGTGCGGCTGGATCAGCCGCAGGGTTCGGCATCGAGGGAACCTGGGTCAATCCCGGCTCCTTCGTCAACCCGTCTACGCAGCCGGGCGCCCAACCCCAACCCCCGGCACCGGATCAGCCTCGAAGGCCATCGGCCAGATCCTGTTCACGACGTCGGTGGTTTCGTTCGCCGCCTACGTCCTCGAGATTCCGGGCGGGCTGGGCATCGACCCGCTGATCGGGGGCTACCACTTCAACGTGGTGTTCCCGAACGTGCCCACCGGAGCTGCGCTGTGTCCGAGCACAGCGACGTCATCAGGCTTCGGGAACTCGATCGGGATCAACGGTCAAGACCACCAGTCAGGCGGCTATCGCGACCGGCTTCGGTCGTCCGGGCACGGCGCAGCTGCGCTCGACCAGGGCGTCGACCACCGGGGCGACGTCGTCCATCTTCTTCACCGACGACCAGGGCCAGCGCCCGGTGGTGGTGGAGTCATGTGGACCGGCGCGGAGTTCAACCGACTCTGCGGCCCCCTTCCTGCTGGTCCTGCGGTCATCGACTTCGTCTGCGGCGACGGCTGACGCTGCCGCTTGCAGGTGCATCACCAGCTGTACGCGGGGTGGGCCTCCGGGCCCACCCCGCTTCTACGTTCTGGTATTGATTTCATGGTGAAGCACATCCGACTCGTTGTTGTGGTGGTGGGGGTGGTGGTGGCCGCCATGGCGGCCGCGCCGAGCGCAGGCGCCAGCGGCGCGCAGACACCGGCCACGGCGCCGACGACGACGACGTTGCCGGGGTCGACGGCGATCGACCGCAACTTCGCGTTCACCGGTGCGACGGTCACCTCGCCGGCGGACCCGACGCCCCGATCCCTGAACGGGTACCAGACGGCCGTGTTCGTGCAGTCGTGGTTGCCGTTGGCCTATTTCGGCAAGCCGGAGGTGCGAGACCCTCCCGCCGACGTCCCGGTGTACCGCCTCGACATCATGGGCTCGTGGGGGGGCGACCAACCCCAGATCGGGTACCAGACCGTGTACTACGCGTCCGACGGCACCACCGCGTTCGTCTCCTTTCCGAATCAGGCCGTGTCATCCACGCCGACCGAGCCGCCGCCACCACCGACCATCTGGTTCGTCCCTCCACCGCGGACCATCGACGCGTTCAACGGCACCGCCACGCTGATCGAGACGGGCGGTACCCAACAAGCCGCCGCGCCCAGGAAGGCACCGACGCCGACGGTGTCAGGTTCTGGTTCGAGCTCGACGCCGTGGGTGCTGTACGGAGTGCTGGGCGCCGCAGCGGTCGTCATCGTCGTCGGAGTCGTGATCTTCTTCCGCCGGCGGCGCGACTCCGACCACTTCGCCGCTGCTGGCTGAACCCGACTCCCCGCGATGCCCTCCCGCCCGCCGGCGATGAGCATCGTGGTCGTCGCCTATGGAATGGCACGCGAGCTACCGCGGACCTTGCGCTCGCTGTCGGTGCCGTATCGAGCGCGACGTCGACGTCGACGACTACGAGATCATCGTCGTCGACAACGGTTCGCCCGTCCCGGTTCGCGTCGACGGACTTCCCGGCAGTCCGTCCGATGTCAAGCTGCATCGGCTCGATCCGGCACCACCATCGCCGGCACGCGCCGCCAACGAGGGCATCGCCCTTGCACGGGGCGAACTGATCGGTTTGATCGTCGACGGCGCGCGAATGGCCTCCCCGGCCTTGGTCGGCGGCGCGCGGCGCGCCGCGCGAATCGGGGCGCGATCGATCGTCACCGCGCCGGCATGGCATCTCGGCCCGGCGCTGCACGCGCATGCCGAAGCTGTCGGCTACGACCAGCACGTGGAAGACGACCTCCTCGAAGCGTCGCGGTGGGAGGACGACGGCTACGAGCTGTTCTCCGTCGCGACGCTGGCAGCGTCCTCACAGCGGGGTCTGTTCGGTCCGATGGGCGAGTCCAGCTCGCTGTTCATGCCACATGCGCTGTGGAGCGAGGTCGGCGGTCTCGACGAGCGCTTCGTCTTGCCCGGCGGCGGACTCGTCAACCACGACCTCTATCGCCGTGCCTGCCTGCTCGACGACGTGCAACTCGTGGTCGTGCTCGGCGAAGGGACGTTCCACCAGATCCACGGGGGCGCGGCAACCTCGTCACGAGTGTCCACCGAGCAGATGCGGGCCGAGTACGAGACGATCCGCGGCGAGCCGCACCGTCCGCCTACGAACGAGCCGGTGTTCGTGGGGTCGGTGCCTCCGCAGTACCGGTCGTACCTCGCGAGCTCGGTCGCGCTTGCAAATGCCGCGTCTCCCTGGCGGCACCGGCCCGAGCTCGACAGGTCACTCGGCCGCGGTCGGCCGGTGAACCTTGGCGGGGATGCCAGTTGCCGTCGCGCCGGCTGGTATGTCGGTGACGACAACTGCGTTGGCCCCGATGCGTGCGCCGTTGCCGACTCGAACCGGGCCGATGATCTTCGCGCCAGTGCCGATCGAGACACCCGATCCGACCGAGGGCCCTTCGAACTGCGCCTCGCGGAGCCCGATGGTCACGAACGGCGCGATGAGTGCGCCCCGTCCGATCTCCGTAAATCCGTCGATCACCACCTGTCCGTGCAACAAGTACAGCCCCGGCGCGATCACGACGGGGTCGCCGATCGACACTTCCGCGAGCAGCATCGCGGCTCGGTGCGCGAGACGCGGAAGCACCGGCACACCGTGCGCTTGCAACCGTGTCTTCACACGATAGCAGACCTGGGCGAGAAAGGCGTCCGAGACGACCATCAACCGCAGGATCTGAACCAGAAGGTCCTGTCGCGATCGGAACTCGAAGCGCTCGCCTCGATATGCCGCGGTGGCGCGGGCGTCGGCCGCGATCGCACCAGCCAGCTTCGGGTGGCGGGCGCGCGACATGCTTCATGACTTCAGACGCCGCGTGCTCGATCGTTGGGTCGCTTCGTGCTCCTCGACACCGGGCCTCCGAGCGTATGCGGCGATCTTCAAGAGTGCACTACGGTTCCACGATGGGAGGGGAAAGGATGGCAGAGCCGGCACTGGCTGACGCAGTGGACGACGTTCTACGCCAAGTAAACGCGCTGCGTGCCAAGGGTGACTACCGCGGCGCGATCGATCGACTCACGGCGGCGAACCGGAAAGGGTACGACTCAGCGGCTCGAGCGTGCGCTCGTCGACACCCGGTTCGAAGGCGGCGCTGGACAGCAGCCCAGCCGGGGGACGCGATCCGCGCGCCGATCGAATCAGAGCCGTCCACGGGTGAGGTGGTCGAGGTGGACGCGTCCGGCATGACCGTCGAGGCAGTGCGTTCGGGATGGGCGCGCAGCGGCTGTCTACTCGTCCGCGGTCTGGTCGAGCCCGAACGGGCCTCTCGCCTGTCATCGGGCATCGATGCTGCTCTCAGCGCCTTCGACGCCACCGAGGCGGGCGAGACCTCTGTCGATCAAGGTTGGTATTCGAAGCGGTGGATTCACGATCGATCCGGATCCGCGGGCATCGCCCGGAAGCTCAACCGGGAGATGGGGGCGCTCTGCACGTACTACTCGCCACGGATGCTCTTCGAGTTGATCGAGGTCGTCCGCGAAACCGGCGTCGGCAAGCTGATGACCGATTTCCTCGGTGAACGTCCACTTCTGTCGGCCAACAAGTGCACGCTGAGGAGGGTGCCGCCCGAGGACATGCTGTCGGGTTGGCATCAGGACGGCGCGTTCCTGGGCGACCGCGTGGGCGCATTCAACGTGTGGATCACCTTGACGAGCTGTGGTCGCGACGCGCCCGGGCTCGATATTGTGCCTCGCCGTTTCGACCGCGTTTTGCCGAGCGACGACGGCGCGATCTTCGACTGGTCTCTGTCAGAAAAAGCCGTGATGGAAGCCGCGGGAGAGATCGCGGTCGTACGACCGGAGTTCCAAGCCGGTGACGCGCTCCTCTTCGACCACCGGTTGGTACATCGCACCGCGTCGACGTCGGCGATGGTCCGCGAGCGTTATGCGATCGAGTCGTGGTTCTTCGCGCCCTCGGCCTACCCAAGCGATCAGGTCCCCCTGCTGTTCTGAGCGCCATTTCAGTTGCCGCTCATCTGTCAGACGAGGCCGGCGACGTGAACGCCGGAACCGCCCACGCCGCGACGCCCGCACGCCCGCTTGCACGCCGTCACGCAGCAGGAGCTCGCGGTACAGCCGTCCGGTGTCCTCGGCCACGGCCACGAAGCCGTTGACTCATTTCGCGGGATCGACGTGTACGTGCAGGAACGACCGATCGTCCGCAGCGACGCGGCGGTAGAGCCGTTCGAGGAAGCGATCGCCGAGGACGACCAGGGACCCGATCGAGATCGACTCGGTGTGCAAGGCGGTGACGTCGGCAGCGTCGGACGGCGTCCCCCGCCGGATCCTGTCGACCGCGGTCATCGAGCCGTCGCGGCCGGCGCCGCGATGCCGCGGCGCTGCAGAAGGCACTCGTACACGGACAGTGTCGTGTCGATGCATCGCTGCTGATCGAACAAGCGGCCGGCTCGCTCGCGCGCCGCAACGGACATGCGGGCCCGAAGCTGCGGATCATCGGCAAGCCGCACGATCGCGGACCCGAGTGCGACCTGGTTGCCGGGCGGTACGAGCAGTCCCGTCACGCCATGTGCCACCACCTGCCGGCAGCCTCGGATGTCCGTCGCGACGATCGGCACGCCCATCGCGGCCGCTTCCATCGCGGAGCGCGGGAAGCCTTCGCGGTGCGAGGCCAGGACGAAGATGTCCATGCCCGTGTAGAGACGATCGACGTCGTGACGTCCGCCGAGGAACCGAACGCCGGCCGCCGTCGCTGCGTCGATCTCGTCCGCGCTCATTGCGTCGCGCTTGTCGGGCTCGTCGAACCCGATGACGGCGACGCGAACCGGAGCCGGCAACGTGCTCGCCGTCGCGAAGAGCTCGCGATATCCCTTCTCGACCACGAGCCGGCCGACGGCGCCGACGACCACCTCGTTCGCCCCGCCCGCCCCCAGCTCGCAGCGCGCCCACGCGGCATCCTCCGCGCTGAAGCGTTCCGGGACGAATCGCTCCAGGTCGATGCCGTTGCCGAGTAACGCGAGCCGGTCGTCGGGCACCCGCAGGCGACGCAGCACGGCCAGATCTTCCTCGTTCTGGACGAGCTCCGCGTGCGAGAACGCGGCCGCAGTGCGCTCGAGTCCGTAGACCGCGGCACGCCGGGTGACCGGGTCCTCGGGAAGGGCGTAGAGGCCGTGGACGGTGTTCACGATCGCCGGTGTCCCCGCCATGCGGGCCGCGACCCGGCCGTAGACACCGGGCTTCGGGTTGTGCGTGTGAACGATCGCCGGGCGCCGCCGACGGAACAGCGCGAACAACTCGCGAAACGCGCGCGACGTCTTCCGACAACGCCATGGAGCGCGTCGCGTGCGCGAGAGGCATGTGTTCAATGCCGCGATCAGCGAGGGCGGACGCATACGGGCCCGCTGCGGATGCACCCGCGACGCGGTAGCCCGCGTGTGCGAACGCCGAGAGTTGCGGCCCGAGGAGCAGCTCGAGGCTCATGTCCGTCGTGGCGACGTGGATCACGAGCGGCGCGGGCGTCACGTCGACGCCTTCGCGTACCGGAACCGGTTGACGACTTGGCGCATCGAGTGCTCGAAGGACATGCCACCGGCCACCTTGCGGTCGAACCACGCCCGTCGGTCGTTGACCTGGATCGGCGACCGTGCGAGCCGGTACACGTCCGTGTTCCCGGCGACGTTCGCGCCGCGTGCCGCCAAGCGCCGCTGATCGGAATCGCGACCGTACCGCCCTCTGCGCTGAAGCGGACCCGAGAAGGGCCTTCGGATAGGCGAAGTCCAACGGCGCGGTGCCGACATTGTCGCCGATGGATCCGATGGACCGATCGAGCTCGTCCACCACCTCTTCCTCGGGCGCCCGATCGAGGAGGCGGTGGCGGTGGGTGTGCGAGCCGATGGCGACGAGGCCCGTGGAGCATGCGTCGCGCACCGCCGACCATGTCAAGGGAGCGCCGGCTTCGAACGGGCGCTGCTCGTCGATGAACGACGTGGCGAGGTACCACGTCGCGGGGATCTGGTGGCGCACGAGAATCGGCAACGCGATGTCGACGAGGTCGGCGGTGCCGTCGTCGAAGGTGACGGCCACACGAGCTCCGTCTGGCTCTCCCTTCAATGCATCGAGCGCGTCACCGAGGCTGACCACATCTGCGGTCGCTGCAAGCGCTGCCATCTGCTCGTCGAACATCGCGGCCGGCAGATCCACCGACGAGTCCGTGCCCGCGCCGACTCGGTGGTAAAGCAGGATGACGACGCCCGTGTCCGGGCGTCGAATGACATCCGCGGCGCCGGCGACGACCTTGACGGCCGAGCGCAGACCCCGGTCAGCCGCTGACCGGATCCGGCTGCGGGACATAGTCCAGCCGATCTTTGCCGCGTGCGAGCGCCGGCTCGAGCGCGATCAGTGCGTACAGCGCGGGGAGGACCAACGAACGTTGCCGGTTGAGCAGGCCGAAGTTGGCGAAGGACGAGAACGTCATCGAGTAGAGCAGGAGCAATATCAAGCAGTAGAGGATGAACGGATACTTTCGACATCGTTTGAACGCGAGACGAATGGAACTGAACCGGAACACGATCAGTGCGATCAGCGCCGCCGACTCGAGCGATGCGAGGAGCTGAAGTCCGCTGTGGGACTCCCAGGGAAACGGGCGGAAGAGCACCGTTGCGACGCCGTTCGGAACCGACAGCGGGCTCAGCGAGTTGTCGCCGTGCGAGAACTCCGACCCGCCTTGCGCGGTTAGCTCCGTTTCCTCGTTGAGCTGGTCTTCAATCGATTCGACCGACAGTTTCTGGATGCCGAGGAACTTCGCACCGGCTGTCACGGTGAAGACGACGAGCACCGCGACGGCGACCATGCCGATTGGCCGCGTCAGGATCGATCCTGCCTTGCGCCCGCCGATCCGGCCGAAGAAGTACGGAACAGCGGCCGCGAGCGTGACCAGAGCCAGTAGGTGCGGGCGGACGGTGAAGAGCAACCAACCGCCACCGGCTATCAACGGGAGGGCCTGGAGGAGTCGACCCCTGTACACGAGCGAGGTCGCCCACGCGATGGCGCCGAGCCCGAACTGCATCAGCGCTTCCTTACCGACCGACGACGGCCAGTACACGATGCTCGGGGCGAACACCATGAAGATGAAGAAAAGGCGGCGGTTGACGAACGGCACCGCGTCCACGAGCGCCCGGTACCAGAAGTAGGACCCGATGAATGCCACCAAGCCGAAGAAGAAGAACGCGCCCACCAGGTCTTCGCCGAACAGGTAGTACGTGACGCCGGTGAACCACTTGATGAAGTTGGTCGACTGCAGGTTCGGGAGGTCGGGTGCTTTCGGGCCGCCGGTCCACTGCGTTACCAACTGGCGGCCGACTTGGTCGTAGACGCCGGCGTCGCCTGCGCCGTTGTAGGCGTCCGTGAACGTGACGTAGCGGAAGTATGAACCCGCGAGCTTCGCGACGACGCCGAGCAGCAGCAAGCGCGGCAGCCATGGTTCGTCCGGATGTACTCGCATGCAACGCTGTCCGAAGGACACCGCCGCCGCGATTCCGGCTGCCGGCACGAGCCAGACTCCGATCGCGTTGTTGCCGAGCACTCTGGTGCCGATGATCGCCGCCGCCACCAGCGACGCTGCGACAATGAACGCCGGTTGCCCGTACGGGCCGTAGGCGGCGGTTGGCCGGGGAGGTGGCTGTGTCGCGCCCACGGTGTCCGGGTTGTCCGCCGTCGGCGGTCGAGGCGTCGTCGCCTCTGCGCGCTGGCCGCGAGGCTCCGGACGCGCGGTTTGCCTCGCGGGTGGACGCCGGTATGCCCACCAGGGCGCGCCGGCGACGCTGGGATCCACCTTCCCGGCCCGAGCCATCGAGCTCGACGCCGGCGGTATGGGTGGCGTCACCGCGTGGCCTTTCGATCAGCCGTGGTGCTTGACGACGGCGATGCCGAACGGTGCGACGCCGGCAATGTCGAGGCGGTCCGCGGCGAGCAGAGCGTCGCGCGAATCGACGCGACCCATCTCCAGCGCCCACAGCATGTTGCGCGTCGACCAGGCAATGATCGTCGCGTTCGGATCCTCGAGATAGGCCGGGCCGCCGATGACGACCGTGTCGATTCCGTCGCGCGAGAACGCGTCGAGCAACGGTGGAAGCCCGTCGAGGGGCACGTCGGCCTCTGGGCCAGGAGGAATGACATACAGATTCGGCACGTGTTCGACCGTCGCAAGCGTGTCACGGAAGTCGGTAGGAAGGCGGCCCGTTTGGGCATCGCGGAGCAGATCGACGAACGTGGGATGGTCGAACTCCTCTTCATCCGCATGCTGTCCGTTCACTTGCGGCATCTCTCCCGCGACCACGGAAGAGTCAGCTGACGTGATCGGCGGTGTGCTGCCCCCGTCGTCGTCGCCGTCGTCGTCGCCTCCGTCGTCCTCGCCGTTGTAGGCGTAGTCCTCTTCCTGGTCGGGCAGAAGCTCCTGTGGCGTCGTGCTGGTGTACCAGCGCTGGCGAGGCACCGTACCGATCAACGCCACCTTGACACCGAGGCGAGCGAGCGAGCGGGCGAGGTTGGCCGCAACAGTGTCTTGTATCGAACCGGTCGGCGAACTGACCATCAAGGCCTTCGGCAGGCTGTCAGTCGAGATGCTCGTGGCCGCCAGTGAGCGGAACGCGGCATCCCACGACGATCCCCGCGGGGCGTAGCCCTGGCGCACGCGACGCGGGATCGCAGGCACGGAGACCAGCACACGCGACCGGAGCGAGTTGGCCGCCGACCGCGAGTCGGTGATCGAACGATCGAATCGATCGATCAGGACAGGAACGGCGACCGCGAGCAACAAGCCGACGCCGAGGATCACGAGAGCGGGAACGACGTTGGACTCGGACGCCGGCGCGATTCGAGCCACCGTCCGCCGCTGCACCGTCTGCGTGAAACTACTGGGAATCGTAGCCAGGGTGGTCTGAAACCCGAAGTCGCTCTGCCGGCGCTGGATCTCGTTGAGGATGGCATTGCGCTGGTAGAGGAGCAGGATGGTCTCGTTCGGCGTCCCCTCAGGCGCGGCCAGGGGGATCCCGTCCGGCACTTGGGCCGGTATGGGAACCCCGGCGGCGGCAAGTTGCCCTTGGATGTCGGTGAGCTTGCGGGCGAGCGTGTTGATCGTCCTCGTGTCGCTCTCCGCCCGCCCGACGGCGTCATCGAGCACCGATTGCGTGCGACCGTTCGAAAATGCTGTCACGTACTGGCTGAGCACGCCCTGGGCCACCTCGGGTTGGGGCGCCGTGACGCTCAGCGTGAGGATGTCGCCCTCCTCGCTGAGCACGGCGTTGAACGTGACGTCCTCGGTGCCATTCGGGTCGAGATTGGACCCCTGGAGCGTGGCTGCGCGAGTTCTCCCGCTGAGCGCCAGGTCGACCTGTCCTTGCAGGAGCACCGCAGGCACCCCGGGCGGCCGGTTGCCGTCTTTGTCCTTGGCGGGAATGAGCATGTCGGCGCTTGTCGTGTAAGTCGCAGGCGGGGCCGAAGGATTGCGGTTGTTCCAGAGGTAGACGCCGGCGACGATCGGCGTCAGGAGCAGGATCACGAGCGCTATGAGCCAGTGCCGACGAAGCGATGTGCCGATATCCCTCAATTGCACGCGGTCTACGACCCCCTCAGCGCCCGCGTCTTCAACACCGCCGCAAGCTCATCCAATCAACCATTCGGACGGTGGCTACAGTAACGCAGGTCGTGGCTGGTCCAATTCGCAGGTCCTCGGACGAGCGACCCATTCGGATCCTCTGTCTGATCAAGGGTCTCGGGCGAGGCGGAGCTGAAGCACTCGTGGCAGCGCAGGTGCGCGAAAGCCACGACTGCGCGTTCGCCTATGACGTCGCTTACTTGTTGCCGCACAAGGACGCCCTCGTCGCCGACATCGAGTCCCAGGGTGTCACGGTCACGTGTCTCGGCGCGCGCGGCTCGGCCCACGTGCGGTGGCCCCTTCGCCTGCGACGGCTGCTGCTGGAGCGCCAGATCGACGTCGTGCACGCCCATTCGCCGGTCTCGGCTGCGGTCGCCCGGATCATCGTGTGGACGATTCCTCGGTCGCGCCGGCCACGAATGGTCACGACCGAGCACAACCTCTGGCAGAGCCACGTTCGGCTGACCCGTGCGGCCACATCGCTCACCGCCACTGGCGACGACGCACGCCTCGCCGTCTCCTCCGCGGTACGCGCCTCGATGCCGGCCCGATTGCAGGCGAGCACGGAGGTGGTGCGTCATGGGATCGACGTCGATGCAGTTGCCGCGACACTGGTCGACCGCGAGGTCGTTCGCCGGGAGCTCGGCCTCGACGGCAGCCTCGTCGTCGGCACGGTCGCCAACATGCGGGCCACGAAGGGCTGGCCCGACCTCCTCGCCGCCGCCCGGCAGGTGCTCGACGAGGTCGGCGACGCCGTCTTTCTGGGCGTCGGTCAGGGTCCGATGGAGGAGGAGATTCACCATCTGCACGAGCAACTCGGTCTCGGCGACCGCTTCCGCCTCCTCGGGTTCCGACCCGACGCCGTTCGGATCATGGCCGGATGCGACCTGTTCTGCCTGGCCTCCCACCACGAGGGGCTGCCGATCGCAGTCATGGAAGCGATGGCCCTTGGTCTGCCGATCATCGCGACCGATGTCGGCGGCTTGGCCGAGCTGGTCGTCGATCGCGTGCACGGTCGTCTCGTGCCACCTCGCCGTCCCGACCGCCTGGCGGCTGCGATCGTCGAGCTGCTCACCGACGACGACCAGCGCGCCAGTGCGGCGTCCGCGGCGCGGTCGACGTCCATGACGCTGTCGGCGGGGGACTCGATCAGGCGAGTCGAAGCGATCTACGAGGCGCTCGCACGGTCGTGACTGACGCGGCGGGCGACGAAGGGGACGACACCGCGCGAGTGGAGGCCGACCACTGGCGCGCGATGGCCGATGAGAGGTCAGCGGAGCTCCAGCGACTGAAGCGGCGGCCGCTCGTGCGCGCCGCGCTAGCGCTCGATCGCCGGCTCGAGCCAGGCCGGCGAGCTGTCAGCACGCGCTGGCAGCGCTGGCGCTCCTCGGGACGCAAGGCGGCAGTGACCGCCGCCGCCGCCGCGTCGATGGGGGATCACGGCAAGCGCCGCGCCGCTCTGGTGGCTGAGGTCGCAGCGCTGCCACCGGCGCCGCAACCATCGCGGACAGTCGCCACCATCGAGATCGGTTCCGCGCCCAGAGACTCGACTGCTGATCTGCTCTGCTTCGTACCTCCGGCGGTGACGCCGCTGGAGGAGGGATGGGTGCGACGCCTCGCCGCTGCCGTGTGTGGCGACGTCGTGGCGGCCACGCCGACCCTCGTTCATCCGGCCCGTACCGGTCTAGCCGTCACGGAGCATTACCTGCGCGTGCGCGCCGCGGGATTCGAGGTCGAGGTCGATGAGAAAGGCACGCCGGTCGTGTCGGCGCGAAACGCAGGTGAATCGGTTCTCTTACGTGGTGACCCGCACGAGGTCGTCGCTGCGTCGCTGCGGGGGCTTGTCGTCGATCGACAGGCGTTCGTCGCTGCGGGCGGGCTCGAAATGGTCGATGACGAGGACGTCACCGGTATCGACGTGTGCGCGCGGTTGCGGCTGCACGGTGGCCGCGTGGTGCACGTGCCCGACGCTGCATTGTTCGACGACCGTCCCGTACTGTCGCGTGTCGCGTTGTATCGGCCGGTGGACGACAAGAGCCCCTCGTGGCGGATGCTGATCGATCGACGTGGTCCGATGATCGTCGAGCGCGGCGCGGTCACGCACGCGGTCGGCGCGGCGGTGGGTCATCACGACGGCCGCGCCATCGGCAAAGGTGGCGGCGCGCTGGGGCGACTGGCATCTTGCGGAAGGACTGACCCAGGCCTTGCGACGTCTCGGCGAGGCCGTCGACGTCCAACCGCACGACCGCGCCGATTCACTCGCCGCTCGGTCGGCTGACCTCCACCTCGTGCTGCGGGGCCTCGCACCTGTGCGACGAACGAGCGGACAGCGCCACATCCTCTGGGTGATCAGTCATCCCGAGTCGCTCGCCGTCGAGGACTGCGACGCCGCTGATCTCGTTCTCGTCGCGTCGACCGCGTTTCGCCGAACATCTTCGCCGGCGCACGTCGACACCGGTTGAGGTGTTCCTGCAGGCAACTGATCACAATCGTTTCCGGCCCGGTCCGACCGAGCCCGTCTACGAACATCCCGTCACCGTCGTCGCCAAGACACGAGGCGTGATGCGCCCGATCGTGCGCGACGCGCTGGCGATGGGCATTCGACCCGCGATCTACGGCGGCGGTTGGGGCGGGCTCGTCGACCCGAGCCTCGTGGTCGCAGATCACGTCGACAACGCCGACCTCCCAAAGGTGTACCGGTCAGCCGGCGTTGTCTTGAACGACCACTGGGACACGATGCGTGCGTGGGGCTTCGTGTCCAACCGCCTCTTCGACGTGCTCGGGTGCGGCACGCCGGTGATCTCGGACCATCTTCCAGAGATCGAGGAGTTGTTCGACGGCGCCGTTCCCACGTACTCGTCCGCCACCGATCTCGGCGATCTCGTTCGGGATGCGCTGGAGGATGCCGCGAACGCCCGTGCCGTCGCAGCACGCGGGCGCGCCACAGTGCTCGCACAGCACACGTTCGACCACAGGGCGCGCCAGCTCTTGGACCGCTTGAACGAGCACGGCATCGCCGATGCGCCGCCGTGAATCCAAGCCCTGTCGCGCGTTCTGTATCTTCGCGGGTGCTGTGCCGGCTCAGCCGTGCGGCACGTCGTGCGATCCGTGAGCGTTTGTCCGTCGTGCAGTGGTTTTGGGCGATTCGTGCCGGTCGCGACGCGCAAACGGAACGGGGGACCCACAACAGATGACCGATGGTCCGCAGTCGACCGGCGGGGGCGAGGACTTCGACGATCTGGGAGCGGCGCCGACGCTGCCGGCTTCCGCTCAATCTCGGGGCGAGGAGCGTGGCGGATCCCGCGCACGGCGTCTGTCATCGCTGCGCCGGCCGAGCCGGAAGATGGTCCTCGCCATCATCGTGATCGTTGCGCTCGCCCTGGTACCGCTCGTGGCGTCGACCCTGAAGAAGACCCCACGGAACATGGTCGGTATCAGCTACGGCGGCGGTCCGTTCGAAGCAGCGCACTTCCAACGCATCGTCCAACCCGGTAGCGGGCTCTTCTTCAACGGCTTCTTCGACCCGCTCTACCTGTACCCCGCCGACACGCAGAACTACATCGTGTCGAAGGTCCCTGGTCAGGGAGCGGTCACCCAGCCCGACTCGATCCTGTCGCCCTCCAAGGACCGAGTACAGATCGAGTACCAGATCGCCGTGTACTTCAGGCTCAACGTCGACCGGCTCAGGGCCTTCCACGAGTCGCTTGGCCTGCAGTATGCGGCGTACACGTCGGGCGGATGGAAGAGGCTCATCACCGACACGTTCCGCCAGCAGATCGAGAACGCACTGCAGGAGGAGACCCGGAAGTACGACGTCGCCGACCTCTACGGCAACGCCGATGTCCTCACGACGATCCAGGATTCGGTCCAACAGAAGCTGAGCGACCGCTTGGTCGCCGCCCTCGGCCAGCCGTTCTTGTGCGGGCCGACGTACGAACCAGGCCACGCCTGCTCCGCACCGACGTTCATCATCAAGAAGATCGACATCCCACCGGATGTGGTGAAGGCCTTCGAGGACAACCGCACATCACAGATCCAGGTGCAGACGAGCCAGAACACGGTCCTGCAAAGGCAAGCGGAGGCGCAGGCCATCGAGGCGCTCAACGTCGGACTGTCCCAAGCCGGCATGAACTACGTGCTGCTCCGAGCGATCGAGTCGGGCAACATCAGCTTCTGGGTGCTGCCCTCAGATGCGGGCGTCACGCTCCAGGTGCCCCAGGGCGGCGGCGCGCCGACGCCGCCACCGACTACCGCCCCGGCGGCACCGGCACCGGACAGTTCGTCGTCGTCCTCGAGTGCGAACTGAGCCGGCCGGAGCGCTCCTCCGTAGCCGTTATTGTGTCCCCGCAGGGGGTTTCCGCCGATGGAATACGTGATGGTTCCGGTGCCGGACGAGTTCGTCGTCGACGTGATGCAGTACGTCACGCGCCTCGTCGCCCGGGCATCGGTGATTCCGTGGACCAGGGAAGCCGTCGAAGACTTCTTCGACCCCCTCGATGAGACCGCCAAGGCGCTGCTGTCGCTCGTCGCGCGGTACACCGTCGCCGACAAGGAGGTCGGCTACGACACCGCGTCAGAGGCGCTCGAGCTCAGCGAGCGCGAGATCAAAGAGATTGCTCGTGAGATCAACGACGCTGCGCGAGGGAACAGCTTGGCGCCGCCTCTCGTGGCGAACGAAGCCTCTGTGGTCCTCCGCAACGGGCGAGTGGCGAAGAAATGGCTCTTCATCATGACTGAACCGGTGGCTCGCATGATCCGAGCGCACGAACGTGCCACTCTGGCCGGGGTCGAGCAGCCGGCGAACTCTTCCGAGGCCGAGTCTTCGGTGACATCGCCCGAGTGAACGTCAGCGCTCGCGGCACCGAGTCGCATCGCGAGTACAGCGACGTCGTCCAGGTCTTCGAACCGCACACGAGGACACTTCCCAGGCTCCGCGACTACATCAGTGATGTCCTCGACCGGCGAGCGTTTATCAGGGAGCTCGCCACTGCCGAGATCCGCGGTCAGCAGTCGAGCACGGTCCTCGGCGAGCTCTGGGCGCTCGTGGATCCCATCTTCCAAGCGGCGATCTACTACTTCTTGTTCGTCGTCATCCGCAGCGGAGCAGGTGGGAAGAACTCGAGTGCGTACATCACCGTGATCATCTCCAGTGTGTTCTTCTTCAACTACACGCGCATCGCGATCGGCGACGGCGGCCGCTCGATCCTCCGCCACAAGGGTCTCGTGCTCAACGCGACCTTCCCGCGCGCGTTGCTCCCGGTTGCGGAGCTCTACAAGGGCCTCATTTCCACGGCGCCGGCGCTTGCCATCTACGCGGTCATCCATCTGGCGTTGCGGGCACCAGTGACGCCCGCGCTCTTGGTGCTACCGCTGTTGCTCCTGTTCCAGACCGCGATGAACCTCGGCTTCGCGCTGCTGTTCTCGACGTTGACTACGTACTTCAAGGACGTATCGACTCTCCTGAACTACATCTTGCGGGTCCTCATGTTCGCCACGCCCGTCGTCTACCCGGTCGCGACCCTCCAACCGAACATTCAGCGATTGCTGATCTGGAACCCGCTGTTCCCGCTCTTCTCGGCGTATCAAGGCGTGATCAACGGCCAGACACCTACGGGAGGCCAGATCCTTGCGTGTCTGCTCTGGTCCGTGGTGCTGGTGATGATCGGTGGTTGGGCGTTCCTCCGCTACGAGCGTGCCTTTGCCCTCTATGTCTGACGCAGGCAACGGACAGGCACCCGCGATCGAGGCGGATCACGTGTCCGCGTCGTACACCATCCGCGGCACGCACCGGGCCGGTCTCTGGGGTCTGCGCGCGACTCGCCACGCGAAGTCAGTCCGATGTGCGCGAGGTACCGGCGCTGCGAGACGTCTCCTTCACCGTACCCAAGGGTTCGGTCCTCGGCGTCATCGGACGCAACGGTGCCGGCAAGTCGACGCTACTGCGAACAGTGGCCGGCATCCTCGCGCCGAAGGAGGGACGAATCGTCGTGCGTGGTCGCATCTCGCCCCTCCTGTCGGTCGGGCTGGGGATGCACCCCGACCTCACCGGCCGGGAGAACATAAGACTCGGGTGCCTCGCGTTCGGGCATCCACCCGAACACATGGAGGATCTGACCGAGTCGATCATCGAGTTCGCGCAACTCGGCGAGTACGTCGACTATCCGTTCAGGACGTACTCGAGCGGTATGAAGGCGCGGATCGGGTTCTCGGTGGCTGCGCATCTCGACCCGGAGATCCTGCTCATCGACGAGGCCATCACCGGTGGCGACGTCAAGTTCAAGGAGAAGACCGCCGAGAAGATGTTCGAGCTGTGCGGCGACGGCCGCACCATCGTCATCGTGACCCACGGGCTGTCGCTCGTGCGGATGATGGCGACATCGGCACTGTGGCTCCATCAGGGACAGGTCGCCGAGTACGGCGACCCGGATGACGTCGTCAACGTGTACATGAGATACTGCCGGATCGATGCGAACTCGTTCTCAACCGACGATCTCGATTGATGGTCGAGCACTTCTATGCCCCTGAGGAGACCGCCCGATTTCGTGGGTTCTGGTCGGTTCGTGACGAACGGGAACGGGCGACCGCTCGGCTCGAGCGCTGACAACGGATCGTTGATCTCGGGCCATGCAACTCCTCGTGCTCGGTATGCACCGGTCCGGCACGTCGAGTGTCACGAGGTTGCTCAATCTCGCTGGGACGTACTTCGGTCCGGAGGGAATCGCCACCGATCCCAACGACGAGAACCCGAAGGGCTTCTGGGAACGCCGCGACGTACGAGCGGTGTGCGACGGTCTCCTGCAGAGCGGTGGGTACAACTGGTGGAAGATCGCGACTTTTCGGTCGACAACATTCCTGAGGAAGTTCGCGGGCTACAGCTCGAAGAGTTCCGCAAGATCGTCTACCAGCCCGACGCGCACCGCCCGTTTCTTCGTCGAGCGGTTGCGCGTGCACGGCGGCGACGTCCGCGTCGTGACCGGTCACTTCCTGCTCTGGCCGAAGACGCCGGTTCGGCAGTCGACGGTCTACTCGTTGTGAGCGAATCCAAGATCGTCATCACCGGAACAGGTCGGGCCGGGACGACCGTCTTGGTGCGGATCCTCGATGCACTCGGGCTCGACACGGGTCTGGACAGCGGCAAGCTGAATCCGTACATGCCCGGGGTCCGCGCCGGGCTCGAATGTCGTGTCGACGACCCGGATGCCCCGACGATCGTCAAGGACATGACGCTCGGGTTCCGGATGCGACAGATCCTCGAGGAGGGCGAGGTGTCGATTGCGCATGTCCTCATCCCAACCCGGCGACTCGACATCGCCGTGGCCAGCCGCGTCCGCGCCGCCGACTACGGACGGCGTCCTTTTCGACGCGGCGCCCTCACCGGCACGTTGCACGCGACCGAGCAGGAACAGGTCCTGGTCCGGATGCAGGACGAGATCGTCGACGCGCTGACCGAGTTCGACGTGCCGTACACCATGCTGGAGTTCCCTCGGTTCGCGACCGATGCTGCGTACGCGCACGAGAAGCTGGCGGTCGTCGCTCCGGGTGCTTCTGCGGACGACATCCGGTCGGCCTTGGACCGCTGTGTTCGACCCGAGATGATCCACGAAGCGCCCCTGTCGAGGAACGAGCAGTGGCGCATGCGCGTCACCGCAGCATGGATGCGCTTCGTGCGTTATCCCGTCGCGAACATCCGCCGTCGGATCAACCCTGAAGCTTCGGAGGCGCGCCTTCGTGCCGCGTATGTGGCTTCACGCCAGCGTGACGCCGCACTCGCGGAGCGCGAACGCGAAGGCGCGGCAGCCGAGACGTCGGTGTCCGATTCCTACTCAGGTGGCGACGAGCCGTCGACGCCTTCGTGATTCAACGAGCTCCTTGGCGTACTCGTAGAACTCCATGTCGATCGCGTTGTCGGCCTCGATCCGGCGCCTCAACGAGTCGCTCACCGGTCTGAGACCCTCCGGAGGGGTTTCGTTCTTCCGGAGGTGGCGCAGGATGTCCCAACCGGTGTCGGCCGCGAGCACGTCGAGGAATTCCTCGTACTGCTCGATGAGTCCGATGTAGTCGACCTTGGCGAGGTTCTCCTTCGCGATCGTGAGCCGCTTGTCGTCGACGTCGATCACATCCATATACGTGTCGAGCTGGTCGTCGGCGGTCATCGCGAAGATCTTCGTCTGGTGGTTGAGAACAAGCGGCTCGTACACGAAGGGGTTCTCGTACACCTGCTCGAGCGTCAAGCCCTCCATCGGAGCGCTGTGGCGAAGATTCGGGTCGGCCCAGGGGTCCTTTCGCCGGAACTGCCGCAGCAGCGAGATCGTGCGCTCCACCGGATCGCGGAGGATCGTCAACCGGACGAACTCGCCCCCGAGCAGCTCGCTCGCCACGTACGGAAAGTGGCCGCTGTACACACGGATGCGTCGTACCCGCTCCTCCGGCAGGTGCAGCAGACAGGCGACTTCCAAGTGATGACGGATGTCGACCTGGTCGCCGTCGTAGCGGATGTCGAGCTTGCCGTACGGATAGATCTCGTCGAGCTCGAAGTTGCCCCGGAAGTGGCGCACGAGCGTGCGTCCGGCGGTCTTCATGACGTGGATGAAGAAGTAGCGCGGACGGGGAAGGTCGCTGGTTGTGGACGGCGTGGCCGACTGGGTCGTGTGGCGCATCGCCTTTGCGTGCCACAGTCGTCGCACGTCAGTTTCTCCGAGCAGCGACGAGGTGCCGCGCGAACTCGTAGAACTCGATGTCGATGGCGTTGTCCGACGCGATCTTGCGCCGGAACGACTCGCCGACCTCGGGGGACTCGCCGGGTGCCGCGTTCGCGCGCACTTCACGCTTGAGGCGCCAGCCGAAGCGTTCCGCCACATCCGCCACGAAGTCGGCGTGGCGCTCTGTCAGGCCGACGACGTCGACCGTTTCGAGGTTCCGCTTGGCATCGGCCAGCCGTGCTGCGTCGACGTCGATCGTCTGCATGTACCCCTTGGGATGGTCGGCGACGGTCATCGAGAAGATCTTGGTCTGATGGTTGTGCACGAGCGGTTCGTAGACGTGAGGTTGCTCGTAGATCTCCTCGAGTGCGATGTCGCCGGCGTGATCGTTCCCCGGCGTGGACGCATCGTGGCGCTGAAACTGGCGAAGGAGCGAGACAGTCCGGTCGACCGGATCGCGGAGGATCGTCATCGTGCGGAAGCCACCGCCGAGCAGTTCGCACGCGATGAACGGAAAGTGAGTCGCGTAGAGGCGAATGGCCTTTCGCCGTTCCTCGGACAATGAGCAGAGATAGTCGATCGTGACGGCTCGGAAGCGAACGTTGTCCGAACTGAAGTCGGCGAGGTCGAGGACGGGATGAGGGTATACCTCGTCGACTGTGAAGTTCTTCGAGACATTTGTGACGAGCGCGGTCCCACCGGTCTTCATCACATGGATGAAGAAGTAGCGGCGCGACGACGATCCGTCCGTGTCACTCGCCTGAGGCATTCGCCGACCTCGAGGCGGCCACTACGAAGCGGGCGATGTCGGGCCGCATGGTGATGCTCAAATGCTTGCCGGTCTGACCATGGATTCCGACGACGGTCTCGGCCCGCAGCATCAGGACGTCCCTGCCCCAGACCGCCTGCGAATTGATGGCACGCACCGCCCCGCTGACGACCTGCGGCGGCTGGTTGAGCTGCTCGGCGGCATCGCGCAACTGGAGCGAGTCCTCCTGCACGACTGACGTGGCGACCAGAATGAGCAGGGAGCGCTTGAAGTCGTCGAGCGTGTCCAGAAGGTGCACCACGCGGGCCTTGTTTCGGCCCTTGCTCGGGCCGTCCTCGTCCGGAGCACGGAAGAGCACGAATCGCATGACGTCGAGCACGTACTCGCTCGGGACTGGCACCAAGGTGTAGCGCACGGAACTCCTCACCGGAACGACTCGCACCGCTGCGACGACGGCTCGATGGTAGGCGGTCGCGACACGACCGGATTCCGACGTCGCCGGAGCGGCGGCGTGATCTCGAGTTTCGAGCGCACGCCTGCGAGCACGTCATCCAACCTCCGTCTCATGGAGGCCTCCTGCGTGAACAGGTTGTTCCGAAGAAGCTGCCCCGGAATGCCGCTGTCCGCAGGACGAGCGCGACCAGCGTGATGCCACCCATCCCCCCACCCCGTAACCGGCGGCTCAGCTGTGGTCGTGTTCAGGCCAGACGACCTGAGGGCGGTCGATTCGGGCCTGTCGGTGGCGTCGGGCTTGTCGGACGTCGCCACCGATCCGGGCGCGCCGGTCTTGGGCGCGGTCTCCACCGCAGTTCGCGCCGGACCCGGCCCGATTCTCATCCCAACCCCCCGTGCGTTCACCTCACGATAGCCATGGCCAGGGCGGCGTCAGAATCGGCCCCTGGCTGTGGCAGATTGATGACGTGGCGCGGCGAGGGCGGGTTTTCCTGGGTCGACGCGCTGCGCGGCACTGCGCGTGCGAGGACGTCTGGCAGCCGGCCTCGATGCCGTGTCGTCATCGCCGAACGGGCGTCGGCAGCGTAGGGCGGACGGAGCGTCACGAGACTGCGGATACCGACCGCCCAGGAATTCGGTCCTGCGCAACGTCGTCTCCCTCGCCGGCTTCGTCCAGGACTGTGCCGCCCCCACAAGCCCGGCGCAGGGGGTCGGAAGCGGCGCCTACAGCACGCCGTCCTGTCGGAGGATCGCATCGACGCGGTCGGCGATGTGGGCGGCGAACGTCCCCGTGATGTGGTTCGAGTCGCGCTTTACGATGGTGCCGTCGACCACCGGATCGCAGGTCGGCAGGCGCGGGCAGACCAACCGCTCGAGATCGACCGAGGACCACACCGAGCGCTGCGCTGCCTCATCCCGGTAGAAGTTCTCGAGTGGCGTCGGCTGCGGGTTGGCTTGGTAGATGCAGTCGTCGACGCGGCTGGCACTCGACAGACAGTTGATGGGATCACCATCCTTGGGCGCGATCGGAATCGCTTCGATGATCACGAGCTTGCGACCGTCCGCTTGCAGCTTGGCGATGCTCGCCGCCGACTCGTCGGTCAGGGCCTTCTCGAAGCCGTCATCGCCGGGCTGGAACGTCCGTCCGCGAGAGATCACGGGCGGCGCGTTCGTCATGTCGTCGATCGGCCGATCGACCATGACGACCACGTCGGGATGCAGCGCGTCCACCAAGCGCCGTACCAGTCCCTGTGCTTGGGCGGACAGTCCTGGACACCTATGAGGTAGTAGAGCCCTCGTTGCCACGGGTAGAGCGGTCCAGCCGCCACCGACAGCGTGAGCCCGTCTTGTTGAGCGATCTTCTGCAACGTCGGGATGTACATCCGAGCGTTGCTGTCACCGAGCAGCAGGACGTGCTGACCGGATCCGTGGACGATCGTGCAAGCAATCGGGAAGCGCCGGTATGTCGTCCTTTGCTGCCTTCCAGTCCAGCGAGTGGGCAGCGACGCTTCCGTTGGTGCGGAGGATCCGGGGGACGAGGACGAGCCCCCCGATCAGGCTGAGCGCCAGCCCGGTCGCGGCGACCTGCTTCGGGAATCCATCGAGCCATGGCGAAAAGCGCACTCGAAGCTCGAGCGCGTGGTAGCTCCCTGCGGCAGTGCGGTCGCGACGACGCATGTGACTGCGAGCACCCCCATGTGTCCGAGTGACAGCTCGCGAGTCAGCACGACGATCACCGGCCAGTGCCAGAGATACGTGCCGTAAGAGAGCCGTCCGAGGTACGCCAGAGGGGTCGTCCCAGCGTCTGCGTCACCGAGGCCGATCGCACGTTCTCGATCGCGACGATGAGCGCAACGGTCGCGATCGTGGTCGCGATACCACGATGGATCGCATCCATGTCGAGCGCCGACGTCGCGAGGACGACGATCGCCGCGAGGCCTCCGAACGCGACGATGCCGCCGAAGCGGGTTGCGCGCCGGCCGAGCGCGAACAACTTCGGGGTCAAGGCGAGAAAGGCGCCGGCCAGGAGCTGGTAGCCCCGCGTGTCCGTGCCGTGGTACGCGCGGCTGAGGTCGTAATCGGACACCTGGAGCGCGGCGATGACCGATGCGAGCCCGAGCACGACGACAGCCCCTCGTACGAACGTCATGCGTCGCTTGCCGAACCAACGAGACGCGGCGAACAGCGCGCCAAGCACGAGTGGCCATACCAGATAGAACTGCTCTTCGACCGCGAGCGACCAGAAGTGGATGACCGGGCTGCCGTTGATGTCAGCTGCGAAGTAGTCAGCGGACTGCCCGATGAAGTACCAGTTCGCGTCGTAGAGGAACGAGGCACGAAAGGCTCCGACCGCGTCTGCGACTTCCGCTGCGGATGCGACGACCGCCCACATCGCCGCGATCGCGATGAGGGCCACGAGCGCAGCGGGCAACAGTCGGCGATACCGGCGCGCGTAGAAGCGAACCGGCCTGATGCGGTTCACCACCTCGATGTCCCGCAGCAGCAGCAGCGTGACGAGGTAGCCGGAGAGGACGAAGAACACGTCGACCCCGACGAATCCGCCCGACATCGCCCCGATGTCCGAGTGGTAGGCGACGACGAGGTACACAGGGACGGCTCTGAGCCCGTCGATGTAGGGGCGGTAGTTCGAGCGCCGGCCTGGCCGGGTGTGGGGCTCGGTCCTCGCGGTGGCAGTGGCGGTCACGATGTGCCGCTCAAGCCGTGCTTCCATGGAGCCGACATCGCCCGCCCCCCGGTCGCATCGCCGAATGGTAAGCCGTTGTGGTGGTGGGCGCGAATGGTGGCAGGACTTCATCCCAGCTAACTGACGGGTTCTGCGTCAGCGCGGTCGGGGTTGATTTCTGCAACTACTGCGCAGAGCTGCGGTCGCGGTACTTCGGCCTCGGCGCGACTCGGGCATTGCAACGACGGACAGTGCCTGTTCGCACGCGTCTCTCAGTTGACCTGGTTGAAGTGGTCCGTGTAGAGATCTGTCACCCGGAATGATGCAGGGTCGAGCTCGCCGGGCCCACGGCGGATGACGATCCAGTGCCCGCTGATCTGCAGCTCTGCCACCGCCTGACCGGATGCGGCTCGCGAGCAGCAGCTGGATCACCAGCCTCGTGACCGGTCGCCACCGGCGTGGGTCGTCCATCTGCAGTACTCGATGTAGCACCTCGAGCACCTGGTTCGGTCGGCTGGGTGGTGAATGCGCAGACAGCGCAGCGCGTCGAGCAGCCATGTCGGCGTAGAGGTGGTGGGACGACCAGTCCTCGATCACGTATGCGCCCCCCGGCGTGACGAGTGGATAGAGGACTTCGAACGAGGCCTGGGTCTCGTCCAGCAAGTGGGATGCGTCGTCGATGACGAGGTCGATGGAATTGCCGTTGAATTCCTGTTGAGCGATTTCCGCCAGCCGCGCTCGGTCGCCTTGGTTGACGCCGTAATACGTTCGGACTCGGTCGCCGAGTCCGCGGCCGTCGATGAACTGTGTGAGCGCTGCAACCGGTTCCGGTTTTAGCTCGAGCGCAACCAGCTTCTCAGGGTCGGTCAGGAGTGCGAGTAGCGCCGTGCTTCCACCGGAACCGATACCCAGCTCCACGATCGTCTGAGGGTGGAACTGCTCGAGGAGACTCGGGTAGCCATCGATCAGGTCAGCCGGCTTGCGAATGATCATCTGCTTCGGAGTCGAGGTATGGAAGTAATCGATCCGAAATCTCGTGTTGTCGACTTCGAAGACGCTGCCGACGGGTGTCGGTAGTGAGGCACTCACCTTCGCGACTGTACGTGCGCATCCGAGACTTCCCGTACTGGACGCGTCGACATGGCCCTGTCCCACCGTTCGAAGACCCACTTGTAACTCCACGTGCATCGATGCGTCTTGGCGAGCTGTCGACGGTTCCTCCGCCGCGCACGGTAGGCATCCGGCGCGAACTCATGGAACTGAACCAGCACGCACTCGATGCGCGGCAGCCAGTCGGTCTCGTAGAGCCTATCGAGTAGTTCGTACTCGCCGCCTTCTATGTTGACCATCATCACGTCGATGTGGTCGATGCCGAGTGTCGTCAGGACAGTGCTCACGTCACGCAACTCGAGATCGGCGGCTCCGAAGAAGCCAGGTTGCGACCCGCTCTTGAACTCTGATGTCCCTGGGCCGCCTACGGCCATTCGCTGGAAGCGATCATGACTTGCCAAGCCGAATGGGTGCAGACGGACTCTCGCGTCGTCGCCGAATGCTCGCTGAAGCCGCTCGAGTGAGTTGGGCTCTGGTTCGAACACGTGAAGCTCGACGGCACGAGCTCCCTGCGTCTCGGCGCGGCCGAGTATCTGCCCGGACCACTGGCCCTCGTATCCTCCGACATCGACCATGACCGCGCCATCGTTCAGATCGATGTCGTAGAGGAGCTGAGGGTTCTGACGAGCGGCACCGAAGAACCGATTCACAGCCGGCCGATAGTCGTGAGCTTCGAGCACTGCTCGTTTGTAGGGCCCGAGTGCACCCGCTCGACGCCGCCGCCAGGCTGTCACGGGACGCAAGAGTCGTCGCTTGATCGCATACTTGTTCACGGGCCTCGATCCGTCCTAGGCCGCCGGACCGATCGACTGTTTCGCGCAGCCACACGCGAGGAGGTGCAGTGGAGCGAACACGTCGAAAGCATCCTTGATTGGCGTCGGGGACGCTGCTGGCGTCACGCGACTGAACTGTAGGAGCCGCGAAGACCCACCTTGAGCGAGCCCACATTCCGCTGGATCGGCCGTGATCGTGCCGATGGGGAGCGGCGAGCGTGAGCGTACGGCACTCAGCTCGGGCGGCGCCCGTGACCGCGGCACTCACTGCCGGACGCCCGCAGATCTCGGCCTGGTCGTACCCGCCGCACCCGGTCTCGACCGGTTTGTCGCGCATCAGTCACTCCTGGCTGCGATCCCACCGTTCGTAGACCCAGGGATAGTTCCACGTGCATCGATGTGTCTCGGCGAGTTGGCGACGGTTCCGCCGTCGAGATCGGTAGGCATCCGGCGCGAACTCGTGGAACTGCACGATGACGGTGTTGATGCGGCGCAGCCAGCCGGTCTCGTGAAGGCGATCCAGCAGCTCGTACTCGCCGCCCTCGATGTTGATCTTGATCAAGTCGATGCGCTCAAGGTCCATCGCGTCCAATACGTCGGCAACGTCGTGCAACTCGATCTCGATGGACTCGAACGTACGGCCCGAGCGCGGATCGGCGTAGATGGAGCTGCCCGGTCCGCCGACGGTCAGCTGCTCGTTGCGCCGGCGACCGGCAAGGCCGAACGGATGCAGCTTGATCCGTGGCTCGTCCGCGATGGTTTGCCGGCATCGTTCGATCGCACTTGGCTCCGGCTCGAAGGCGTGGATTCGGACATCGTCTCGTTCTCGCAGCTGTGTTCGGCCGAGCAGGCGCATCGACCATGAGCCCTCGTAGGCGCCGACGTCGAGCACCACTGCAGGACTGCGCAGGTCGACGTCGACGAGGAGCCCCGGGTTCTGCTTCACCGCGAAGTAGAAGCGCCGCATGGCGGCGCTGTAGTCCTGAGCTGCCCATACATGCCGGTTGATCGGTCCGAGCTTGTGCGCCCGACGTCGCCGCCATGCGGTCACCGGACGCATCATCCGCCGTTTCATCGAGTACCGGTCCACGCGGCGACCATGATGGCGGCTCACGTGGCACGTGCCGCGGGTGCAGCCAATGTCAGGCCCGCGGCGGCGGTGTGCCACAGTGCAAGGGTGATGGGGCGCGACGTGGCTGACGTCGCGGCGGCGGGGTCGACCGCGACCGCAGCCGTCGACGGCGCCGGTGTCGAGGCACATGGCCTTCGGTCGACCGGCGGCACCCACGATCGGAGCGCCCGCTGGGCGGCTTGGACGTTTGCGGCAGTCATCGCGATCGCGTTTCCCCTGATCCTGTACCAGGGGCGTGATCAGTGGTTCGTCCTCGACGAGTGGAACTTTCTTGCGAACCGCAGCGCGGGAAGCTTCCACGACCTCATGGCGCCGCACGTCCAGCACTGGACCACGTTCGGCGTACTGGTGTACCAAGCGTTGTGGTGGCTCGTCGGCCTCCGCCACTACTGGCCATATCAGCTGTGCGTGATCACGCTCCATCTCGCGGCCGCAGTGCTGCTGCGAGCCGTCATGCGTCGTGCCCGCGTCAATCCGTGGATCGCCACGGCCGCGGCATCATTGTTCGCACTCTTCGGCGCCGGTCGGCAGGACGTCGTCTGGGCGTTCCAGATTGCTTTCACGGGCGCGTTGACCTTCGGCCTGGCCCACATCCTGCTCGCGGATCACGACGGCTCGTTCGACCGGCGCGACGTGATCGGCATCGGCTTCGGCTTGCTGGCACTCATGTGCTCGGCCGTGGGCGTGACCATGGCGATGGCGGCCGGCATCGCCGTGCTCGTGCGCAGGGGCTGGCGGATGGCCGTCGCTCACACTGCGCCGTTGGCCGCGGTATTCGTGCTCTGGTCGGCGACGTTCGGACGCGACGCGTACGGCGGGCGCAAGGCTGACCTCTCGAACATTGTTACGTTCGTACGCGAGGCGTTCGCCTCCGTCTTCGATGGCCTCGGCCAAGCTCCGGGCATCGGCGTGGTGCTCGGCCTCGTCGTTGTCGTGGGTGTCCCGCTCGCACTCATGAGACAGACATGGTCAGAGTTCCGGCGATTCGATGGCCCCACTGTGGGGCTCGCCCTGGCCGCGGTCAGCTTCGTGGTCACCACCGGCTACGCAAGAGCGTTGGATACCGCCGGTACCGGCTTTCACACCGACGCATCGGCGACGCGGTACGTTCACATCGTCGCGGCCCTGTTGCTACCAACCGTGGCGCTCGCCGCGTCCACGTTCGTCGATCGCTGGCCCCTTGTGTTGCCTGTCGCGGTCGCGCTCTTCCTCATCGGCCTGCCGCAGAACGTGGCAAGCCTCCGCGCAACTGGAGGCGAGGTCGCCACTCTTGGAGATCCGGACCTGGTTCTCACGATGGCACGATTACCGCTTGCGCGAGATGTCCCTCGTGACCTTTCGCCCGGAGACGCAGGGGGCTTGAGCTTCTCGATCGGATGGTTGCTCGACGGTGTGGCGAGTGGGCGCGTGCCCAAGCTCGCACTCGCGAACCCGCAAGCCACTGCGGCCGCCGAGCTGATGTTGTCCGTCTACCAGACGAACGATCCTCCGGGCGGCACGTGCGCCGACATCCGGTCGGGCGATCGGCTGCAGGTGCGTCATGGTGATGTCATCAAGATCAACGGCCGGCTCGTGACGCTGCGGCGCCGGATCGTCGGACAGCTGCCGGTCCAGGCGACCTATCTGGCGCGACTCGGTCGGACCCTGCGGATCGTCGGTGAGCCGCTCGAGCTCGTCGTCCGGCCGACACCAACGGACCAGCCGGCGGAGCTGTGTCGGTGAGCCGAGCTCTACGGCGGTCCGGAACGGTGCGCGCTGAGCGTGGTCTATCCTCGGGTTCGGTGGGGGGCCGGCCGGACATCGTGCTGATCGGGGGCTGCGGCCATGTGGGGCTGCCCCTCGGCCTCGCGTTCGCCGATCGGGGCCTGAGCGTCGTTCTCTACGACGTCGACGCTCGCCAGGTCGAGCTGGTCAATCGCGGTGAGCTGCCGGCGAGTGAGCCCGGCGCGCTCGAGGTCTTGCAACGTGTCAACGGGTCTTCCTTGATCGCGACGACCGACCCCGCCGTGATCAGCCGGGCCGCGAACGTCTGCGTGGTGGTCGGGACGCCACTCGGTGAGCACTTGAGTCCTGATCCGCAAGCCGTGCCGAGGGCGCTCGAGGAGATCGGCGACTACTTCCGAGACGGTCAGCTCCTGGTGCTGAGAAGCACCGTCTATCCAGGCGTGACGGCACAGGTCGAGCGGCTGTTCGTCCGTCTCGGGCTTGCCGTCGACGTGGCGTTCTGTCCGGAGCGCATCGCCGAAGGTCGTGCGATGACCGAGCTATTCGAGCTGCCGCAAATCGTCGCGGCCCGCACTCCGTCGGCCATGGAGCGGGCGACCAACCTGTTCCGAACGCTCACGCCGACGACGGTGCCGCTCACTCCAGAAGAGGCCGAGTTGGCGAAGCTGTTCACCAATGTGTGGCGCTACATCAAGTTCGCGGCGTCGAACCAGCTCTACATGATCGCCAACGACTTCGGCGTGGACTTCGAGCGAGTCCGAGTCGCGATCGGTGTCGACTATCCACGCGCCGCCGACATCGCGGCAGCTGGCTTCGCCGCGGGCCCGTGCCTGCTCAAGGACACGATGCAACTGGCAGCGTTCGACAACAACAACTTCTCGTTGGGCCACGCGAGCATGATGATCAACGAAGGCTTGCCGCAGTACCTGATCTCGCGTCTCGAGAAGCGGTACCACCTCGAGTTCCTGACCGTCGGGATCCTCGGCATGGCGTTCAAGGCGGAGTCCGATGATGTGCGGTCGAGCCTGAGCTACAAGCTCAAGCGGATCCTTAGTTTCAAAGCTGCTGACGTCTTGTGCACAGATCCGTACGTGTCGTGCGACGATGACCTTCTGCCGCTCGACGAAGTGATCGACCGGTCGGACCTGCTGGTCATCGCCGCTCCGCACGCTCCGTATCGCGATCTCGACACGAGCAAGCCCATCGTCGACATCTGGAACGTGGTCGGCCGCGGCGTACGGGTGTGACGCCGCGCATCTCGGTCGTCGTCACCGCACACAACGAGGGAACGGCGATCGTTGTTCACCTGAACCGGATTCTCGAGGCGGTTCAGGTGCCCGTGGAGGTGCTCGTCGTGTACGACAGTGCCGACGACACGACGGCCCCGGTCGTCGAGGAATATGCGAAACGCGACGAGCGGGTCGTACCGACGCTCAACACGTACGGCAAGGGCCCAGCACGCGCCATCAAGTACGGCATCGATCACGCCACTGCTGACGTGGTGGTCGTCACCATGGCAGACGGCTGTGACGATCCGTCGCAGATCGAAGATCTCGCACGCCTCGTGGAGCGGGGTGTCGTCGTGGCGGCGGCGTCCCGCTACACGAGCGGCGGCCAGCAGGTCGGTGGTCCCCGCCTCAAGGGTTCGCTGAGCCGGTTCGCGGGGCTGACGCTCTGGTTGTTCGGCAACGTCGGAACCCGGGACGCGACGAACTCCTACAAGGCGTACAGCCGCAACTTCGTGCAGACCGTCGGCATCGACTCGGACGCCGGGTTCGAAGTGGGCATCGAGCTCGTCGCCAAGGCGCGCCGCCTTCGGCTGCCCGTCGCGGAGATCCCGACGATCTGGCTCGATCGCGCGCACGGCCAGTCGAACTTCCGCCTCACCGAGTGGATCCCTCGCTATGTGCAGTGGTACCTGTTCGCGTTCGGTCCCAAGCTCACGCCGGAGCAACTGGCGGCGCAGACGAGGTCTCGCCGATGACGCACGCGTGCTCGTCACCGGTTCTGCCGGTTTCATCGGCGGGTACGTGGTGCAGGAGCTACTCGATCGCGGGTACGAGGTGGTCGGTCTCGACAACTTCTCCAAGTACGGGCGCGTGGTCCGCAAGATCGACGATGCGGCCGGCTACCGGCTCATCGAGGGCGATGCACGCGATGTCGACCTGATGCGGGACTCGCTTGCCGGCTGTGACCACTTCATTGCCGGCGCTGCGATGATCGGTGGGATCTCGTACTTCCACGCCTACGCCTACGACCTGCTCGCGACGAACGAGCGCATCACAGCCGCCGCATGCGACGCGGCCATCGAAGCACAGCGGAACGGACGGCTGCAGAAGGTCACGTTCATCAGCTCGTCGATGGTCTTCGAGGCGGCCGATTCGTGGCCGGCGTACGAGGGCCAGGAGCGGGAGGTGCCGCCGCCGTCCTCGTCGTACGGATTCCAGAAGCTCGCGGTCGAGTACTTCGCCCGCGCTGCGTGGGATCAGTTCCAGCTCCCGTACACGATCGTCCGCCCCTTCAACTGTGTCGGCATCGGCGAGGCGCGCGCGACCGGTGAGCTGAAGATCCAGAGCGGCAACCTCGAGCTCGCGCTCAGCCACGTCGTGCCCGACCTGGCGCAGAAGGTGTTGAAGGGTCAAGACCCGCTCCACATCCTTGGGGACGGCAGCCAGATTCGGCACTACACGTACGGCGGCGACTTGGCTGGGGGCATCGTCACTGCCATGGAGCATCCCGATGCTCAGAACGAGGACTTCAACCTCTCCACAGCCACGTCTACCACCGTGCTCGAGCTCGCAGAGCTCATATGGACCAAGGTCAAGGGCCCGGACGTACCGTTCCGCTGGGTGTCCGACCCCGCTTTCGAGCACGACGTCCAGCGCCGTGTTCCATCAGTCGACAAGGCCAAGCGGGTTCTCGGCTTCGTTGCCAACACGAATCTCTCCGAGATGCTCGACGAAGTGATCCCCTGGATCCGGCAGGCGATCGCCCAAGGGATGTTGTGAGCGATCAGGGGCGAATCGGGTCGGCCGCGCTGTCGATCAGCTCAAGCTCTGCTCGGTCGCGGAAGTCATGACGTTTCGGCAAGTCTGCACCGAGCAGAGGCCGACCGAGTGAGCGCCAGCGAGCCGGGCGGCGATGGGGCAGGCGCCGAAGGCGCCGAGGGGGCGCAGCCCCCAGCTAGCTCTGCTCGGTCGCGGAAGTCATGACGTTTCGGCAAGTCTGCACCGAGCAGAGGCCGACCGAGTGAGCGCCAGCGAGCCGGGCGGCGATGGGGCAGGCGCCGAAGGCGCCGAGGGGGCGCAGCCCCCAGCTAGGTCTGCTCGGTCGCGGGAAGTCATGACGTTTCGGCAAGTCTGCACCGAGCAGAGGCCGACCGAGTGAGCGCCAGCGAGCCGGGCGGCGATGGGGCAGGCGCCGAAGGCGCCGAGGGGGCGCAGCCCCCAGCTAGCTCTGCTCGGTCGCGGGAAGTCATGACGTTTCGGCAAGTCTGCACCGAGCAGAGGCCGACCGAGTGAGCGCCAGCGAGCCGGGCGGCGATGGGGCAGGCGCCGAAGGCGCCGAGGGGGCGCAGCCCCCAGCTAGCTCTGCTCGGTCGCGGAAGTCATGACGTTTCGGCAAGTCTGCACCGAGCAGAGGCCGACCGAGTGAGCGCCAGCGAGCCGGGCGGCGATGGGGCAGGCGCCGAAGGCGCCGAGGGGGCGCAGCCCCCAACTAGGAGGGTCGCATGCCGACGTAGAGCGACTGCTTCCCGAGGAGCCAGCGAGCGGCAGGCACCCGCAGATACCACCGCACCAGCCACGGTGCCTGCGGCAGCCGGCTCTTCGTCGTGAAGGGAAGGAACCTCGTGATGATCTGGATGGTCTCGTAGCCCGCCAGCTCGGCGGCTTCCCGCAAGCTCTTCTCGGTCAACGCGGTGTGGTGATCGAGGAAGTCCCAGTACGCCGCGCCGACGAGCCGGATGTTCGGCTGCACGATCAGCACGGCTCCTCCTGGACGAGTGACCGCGAACGCCTCGCGGAGCTGTCGTAGGACGACAGACGAGTCGGGCAGGTGCTCGAGGTAGTTGCTCATGAACACGGTGCCGAAGTAGTCGTGAGGCAACTTCTCGGACATCGTCGGTCCGTTCGCCTCGACGAACTCGATATCAGGGTCGAGCGCGTCGCGGATGTCCCGCAGGTCGGTGGCCCATCGCTCCGTTGCGCTGATGTTGCGGATGAAGTAGCCCCGGTCCGCAGCCACATCGAGCACGGGGTGCTCGTGGTCGACGTAGCGCTGCAGAAAGGCACAGATCTCCACCCAGATCCGGTCCTTGTCGGTCGCGTCGTCGTCGCTGAACCGAGACTCGTAGATGCGATCGAGATCCGTTGGTCCTTCAGCGGCGGCCGCGGTGTTCCACCGCGCATCCGTTGGTCGACGACGATGCTGGGGCTGGCCCGACAAGGGCCCGGTGGACATCGGCCAAGGGTAATCGCGGGGGCTTGACCGGCCCGCTGTCACGGGGTCGGTGAGGCGAACCCGTGCTGCTGAGCGGCTGCGAGGTACGCGGCCCCGAGTCGCGCGAAGCGTTCGCCGCTCGCCGACCAGTCGAAGCGGTCGGCGAAAGCGGCGCCGTTGGCCGCAAGTTGCGCGCGCGCAGCGAATCGTCACGAGCGAGCAGGCTGAGCGCGTCGACCATCTCGTCGACCTCCGTCCCGCACACGAGCGCAGTCTCGCGATCGCTGGCGTAGTCGGCAGAGCCGCCGTTCGCCGTGGTGACGAGCGCACAACCGCACGCCATCGCCTCGAGCGCGCACAAGCCGAATCCCTCCGTGACGCTCGGCTGGAGGTACATGGTCGAACGGTTGTAGATGCTCTCCGCGACGACGGTCTGGTGCGGGGCGAGCGCGAAGCGCAAGCCCGGACCGAGCGGTTCGCCCGGGAGCCGCGCGCCGAACAGGATCGAAGGGACACCGTGCTCACGGTAGAGGCGGCGCAGCGCATCGATGCCGGCGTCGATGTGCTTCAGCGGATGGGAGTTGAAGTTCATCGCCACCCGCAGTTCGCGCTCGCGGATCGGCTGCGACACACGGAAGGTCCGGTGGTCGATCCCGTTCGGAATGTGCACCACGTCGGAGGACGGCAATCCGCCGTCGACGAGTCCGCGCGCGATCCACGACGCGACGCAGACTTTCGGGCCCGACCCGCGGAAGGCAAGCTCCTCGATCGAGTCGGGAAAGATGCCCAACGCCTGGACGAACAGCACCGGTAGTCCCGCTCGGCTCGTAGGCGCTTGGAGCTGTTCGACCAGGCGCCGCCCGAGCGAGTCCGCTTCCGATCCGGCACCGAGCGCCACCGCCATGATCGTGTAAACGACGATGTCGGCGTCCGGTAGCGAGTCGGGATCGAGATCCGCCAAGAAGACGTGTTCGATGGCGGCGTGGAACGCGAACCACGAGATGTCAGACGCATCTCGAAGCCTGCCTTCGTCCGTCGGCATGTGCACGACTCGGACCACAGCGTTGTCTTCTCGCCCGGCTATGGCGTTCGCGTGCTCGAACATGGCGAAGTTCCCACCGGCAGGCCGGAGGAGGCCGGGAACGAGGAACGTCCACCGGATCCGCTCGCCTGCCGATGGTGCGCTCACGGATAGAGACGCGCGAGGCGTTGTCGAATGGCGTCGAGGTGAGCCGGTGGCAGGCGGATGTGGGCGCCGTTCGCGTTCAAGAAGTAGCCGTCGAGGGGTGGCAGCGCCGACCTGCTGATGCCGAGCAACTCCGCGAAGGTGGGGATCACAGTGCCGTCCCGCTCCATGATCTCGTCGTAGTCGAACGTCTCGATGTTCGCGGCGCCGAAGCAGCGGCGGTAGCCATCGAGCAGCGCGTCGTGGTCGAGCAGCCACGAGTCGGGGCGCACGTACGCGAACGAGGTCGGGTCGTCGCTTAGCTCGAACCCGGTCCCTTCGAGTTGCAACGCGTACGACCGCAGAAACGCCTCACGATCGCGCAAGAACACGACGACAGTGACGGCCCGATCGCCGAGCAGCTCGCGCAACCGCGCGAACTCGTCGTCGTGACGCAGATAGCTCAGATCTTCGTGCAGGTAGACGAGGACGTCCGGCGCCGGCGCGGCCACCTGGTTGCGGACATGAGCTTCCGCCGCTGCCCGCCACGAGGTGCGCTGGGTCTCGGGAAACCGCAGCCGCGCCGGCCACGTGCGGTCCGCTCGGATCGTGAGCAACGGGAGCTCGGTGTGCACGATCGGGATCAGAAATCCGTTCGCGTACGCCGCGCCCGCCTTGGCGACGAGGTCGTCGTTCTGGTCGCGCAGGAATTGCTGGATCGACGTCGTGCCGGTCTTGTGCGTGCCGACATGCAGCAGGACCCGGCGAGACATCGGTTGGAGTGTATTCAGCGCCAGTTCCCGCCTCGCTCGTGGAGCTTCAACCGCGACGCGGGAAAGGCTTGTCCGGCACGGGAACGCCGAGGAAGGGGCAGAGCGCCTCCCACCCTTCGCCGGCCGCGATGTCGAGGACGAGCAGGTCGTGCGGGCGGTCGGCGAAGTATGCGAGCACGCGACGCTCGTGCTCCGTTCGCTCCGATGTCCAGCCCGGATAGTCCACGACCAGGAACGTGCCGCTGTACTCGCCGCGCTCGTGCCGTTCGATGTTCGTCTCGACATGGCGCCTGCGGCTGTCGAGCCACTCGTCCAGATCCCGCACGGTCAAGATGAACTTGCTCCCCGGGTACTGCCGATCGAGAACGTCGAAATCGTGCTGAGCGCAAGGATGTCCGAGTACGCGTCCACGTCGTCGACATCTTCGAGCAGTGGACGGCCGTCCGCGAGCGCGCGCTCCACGGCGACTCGGATCTCCGGCCCGCGCCGAAGAGCCATGTCGGGGTCGTCACCACCCCAATGAAGGCTCGGGTAGCCCAGGATCTCCAGCGCCTCGCTCAACGATCGCGTGCCGGTCTTGTTGAGGCCGAGGCAGAAGGTCTTCATCGAGTGCGCCGCAGGAAGCCTCCGGGATTGAACGTCGAGCCCGAAGCGCTCGAGCTCTGGATCGGCGAAGAACTCACCATGCCGTTGCAGCAGCGTGCTGAGCGCCTCGTACGGCCCGGGTCCGAATCCGGTCCACACAGGGTGGCCGTTGACGATGGTGTCGGTCACGATCAGCGTATGAGCCAACCGTGACGAGCGGCGGCGTAGGCGCTCGAAACTCCGGCGGGTCGGCTCGGCCTTCTCTCGACTGCCGAGAACCACGAGTGTCCGCGCATCCAGGCCGATGAGGGCACGTACGCGGTCGAGCGTCGCGTCATCGTCGATTACGGCGTCGACATACGTAATGCGCGGGTGGGCGGGAAGGTCCTCCGACAGTCCCTCGCCGACGGACACCACCTGCCCATGGTCGAGGAGATCGCAGATCGATGCCAGAAACAGCGTGCGCGCACCGTCGCCAGTACCCGTCTCGACGATGCAATCCGGACGGACCGACGCGATGGCCTGCTGGTATGCGATGAGATCGGTCGGTGCGCTCTCGATGGGATGTCCGAGCCATGTGGTGCGCTTCCATGCGAGGCTCTGCCACACCGCGTCGATGAAACTGGATCGCAGGTCCTCGGGGATCGGCACGGGGCGGGTGGGAAGGCCGTCCGGCTCGGGTGCGGCCGCGGCCGGTGCCGAAGATCTCGGCGGTCAGCCGACGAGGACGAGAGCGGCGAGCGTCCGGGCGACGCTGATGCGGCCGACGTAGTGGACCGGCTTGCCCGGCCCGCGGAAGCCGGCGGCCCCGCAGGTCGGCGAAGTGCTCGCGGTAGCCGAAGATGCGGTCGGTACGCCGTCGGCCTCGGGCTTGGTTGGTCGTCACGCCGCCATGCAGCTGGTGGAAGGAGCCCTCGCCGATGATGCTGACGACCGTGACGTCTGGCGACGAGCCGAGCCGTTCGTACAGATCGAGGTTGGCGAACCCGCCACCCGGCATCGAGAAGCTCTCGTCGAACCCGCCTACCTGCTCGAGTTGTGCGCGCGGGACGAACATGCAGTTGCTCTCCCACACGCCGTCGAGCCAGTCACGTCCGCCGACGAAGTGGCCGATCTCGAAGAGCCGGTAGCCGGCTCGGGGCCAGCCGATGCGACCGAACAGCCGGTCCTCGTACGCCTGGTCGTAACCGTCGCTCATGGCGTCGGCCTGCTGGCCCGGCCCGACGTACCACTGCTGAGTCGCCACGATGGCGGGGGCGTAGGTCTTCAATCCCTTGAGCCCGAAGTGCAGCACGCTCGGCGTCAGAACGTGCGCGCCGTCGATCATCAGCACGAAGTTCTCGCCGCGGCCTTCCTTGATGCCGACGTTGAGGGCGTGCGCGGGTGATGGGCGGGCGTCGTCGGCCAGATCGATGTAGCGGAACTCCGGCCCGAAGCTCTCGACGAACTCGACGCCGAGTTTCTGGTCGGGCCTCGACCCGTTCTCGACGGCGATGACCTCGTACGTCACGTCCTCGAGATCGAGCTGGTACGCCCGCGACAGCGATCGCAGGGTGCGGGCTGCTTCTCGTCGCATGTTGTAGAAGACCACGACAACCGTTAGGTCGATCGCGTTGCGTGGGGCTGGCGGCGCCAGCGGCAGCCAGAGCAGTGGCGATTCTGTCGGTCGCCAGCCACCTGGCTGGACCTGGACTGGAGCCGTCTTGCGCCATGCCACCGCCGACCAGTCGACGCCTTCGAGTGAATCGTCGATGCCGTGGTGCGACGCGAAACTCCCGGACTGCCCGCGCGCAGGCCGGGTCGACGTGGTCGTCGATGACGACGTAGCCGCCAATCGACACCTTTGGGTACATCGCTTCGAGTACGCCACGGCGCCGAACCGCCGACCCCTTCGCCCAACCGCAGTAGCGCCACGCTGTCGATCTCCGACGCGGGCAAGGTGGCGTCGGGAGATGCCGACGAGGAACCGAACGCGACCGTCGAGCAGGTCGAAGCGCTGAAACGCGTCTCGCACGAGATTCAGATCGGCCTGCATGTCGGCCATGGTCTCGTCGACTCTCAGCGCTTCCTTCGCGGGTGCCGGACTGGCGCGGAACTCGTCCGCGATCCAGACCGTTCTTTTCGGCATCCTCGTGTGCGGCGAGGTAGCCGCGCAGGAAGATGCCTGCCCCTCCCCGGCCGGTGTTGCACTCGACGAGATCACCCGCGATCGAATCGGTGTTGATGACGTCGAGGCATTGTTCGAGATGATCGAGCCTCCTACGGCCGATGGTCGCATAGGGAAGAAAGCCGTTCTCCTTGTCAGCTGCCACGGACGATCCGGCGCGCCGACGCTGAAGGAGGTGTTCGTAGACGCCGGGCTGCGCTCGGACCGGATCGCGGACACGGTCCGCCTCTACCTGCTCGCCGGTGGTTGCGCACTTCGCGAGGTACTTGAGGCGGATCTCGTTCTCGAGGTAGTGCTCGTCGAGCAGTGCGCCCTTCAGGAGGCCGAGGTATCTGCTGGCAGCACGCGCCAAGCGTCGATCGCTTCGCTCAATCGTGCCGTGTAGCCGCGCCTGGACACGAAGTCGTCCGGACTCGGCCACGCCCAAGAGCTCTCGCGAGGCCTCGGTGCCCTCGATCCGATCGAGGGTGTCGCGTAGGACTGGTCGGTGTTGCAGCCGCTCTTCGTCTACCACGATCGCAAGACCGAAGAAGACCGGGACGATGACCATCCGCACCGGACGGCCGTACTCGGCAAGGAAGTCTTCGAGCGCGGTCATGACGCCGTTGCGAGGGCCGCCTTCGACCTCCGCATTGCACATCATCGGGTTGAGGCCGCCGGTGTCGAGCAGCTCCTTCGTTCCGGGCTGCATGCCTGCGCGCCGGTAGGGCTGTCGGAACTCGTCAGGGATCTGATCGGGCTCGTAGTACAGGTCGCGGCGGCCGTACGGCCATCCGACGTCGTGCATGATCAGGATCGGAAGGATCGCGCCGGCCGCAGCGGAGACCTGGGCGAGCATCTTGAGCTCGTTGTGGACCGTGTACCAGTTGTGGTCGCCGTCGATCAGCGCGACGTCCATCGGCGGCAGCTCGGGCAGCACACGCAGGCTCAGGTCGCCGTGGAAGAAGAAGCGCCCGGAGAACTGCTGCTCGGGCTCGGCAGTGTCGAAGGTCGGCGCTGGATCGATGGCGTGGAGCTCGGCGTCGGGTCCGAGGAAGTCGAGCGCGAGGGTCGTGGTCTCGCCGCGCGAGTGCCCCGATCTCCACCAAGCGCCTCGGTCGCGCGGCACGCGAGCACCGGCGCGATCGCTGCGTCCCAAAGCGGAAACATCTGTTTGTGAACCCCCTTCTGTTCCGACGGGACCAAGGATAAGTGCGAACGGGATTCAGCCGGAACCGACTCGGCATTCTGGCGTCAACCGCCGCGGTATTCCGGGGTGGTTGACGCCAGAATGACAGATGAGGACGAGGTCAGCGCCGGAGGTCCAGCGCGGATGTGTCCAGCCGGGCTGCTTCGGTGACTCCAGCGGCCACGTGCTCGGCGTTCTCGTGCGCGGCGAGCAGGATCTCGACGATCCGCTCGACGGTGGAGACGGCCAAGTCGGGATAGATCGGCAGTGACGTCACGGAGCGGGAGAGCGCTTCGACCGACGACAGATCGCATGGTTGCTCACCGTCGAACGCTCGGTGCAGGTGCAGCGGCGGGTCGAAGTAGTTCCGAGTGTCGACGCCTTCGGCCGCGAGCACGGCGACGAGTTGGTCGCGGGTCATGCCGAAGGCCTGCTCGTCCACGGTGATCGTGAAGTCCTTGAACGTCGACTCGTCGGTGATCGGCACCGCCTGGTAGCTGATGCCGGGCACCTCGTCGAGGCAACGGCGATAGACCGCAGCGAGCTGGCGCCGTCGTCGCAGTGTGACGCTGAGCGCGTCGAGTGACTCGAGTGCGACCGCGGCGTGAAGCTCGGACATCCTCGCGTTGAGACCCGGGAACCACGTGTCGTAGTCGCCGGGGTTCCCGTAGTTGCGGGCAATGCGGAGCCGGGCCGCGAGGGCGTCGTCTCTTGTCGCGACGAGCCCGCCCTCGCCGGCGACGAGGACCTTCGTCGGCGTGAGGCTGAACACCTCCGCCTCGCCGAAGCCGCCGATCTCGGCCCCGCCGGTCCGGGCGCCGAACGCATGCGCGGCGTCGAAGAGCACGGGCACGCGGGCGATGCGGCCTAGTGCTTCGACGCTCGCCGGGTCGCACGGTGCGCCGAACACATGCGTGGCGATCAGCGCACTCGCGCCGTTGAGCGCGGCCATGGCGCTCTCGATGTCGATCTGGAAGCTTGCCGGAACGGAGGAGACGAACCGTGGCCTGCGCTGGTTCCATGAAGCAGCGAGGCACGTGGCGGAGAACGTGAAGCTCGGCATCACGACCGGCCCCGGCCGTTCTTCGATGAGTGCCTGCAACGTCAGGATGAGCCCCGAGGTGCACGAGCTGACGGCGACGACATGCGGGACACCGAGACGCTCGGCGGTCCGCTCCTCGAGCTCGGCGACAAGTGCCCCGTTGGTCAGGATCCCCGAGTCGTACGACGGCGCCAAGCGCTTCGTCACACGGTCGAGCCGTGGCCGGGCGGGTCGGGCGAACGGGACCGCGATGTCGAACGCGGGGCGGCCTCCCAGGACGGCGAGCCCCGGTCCGCCGCGTCGGTGGACGCGAGCGCCTTCCAAGGGCGTGATCTCGACCGGCGAGTGCTCCTCGGTTGCTCGGAGGTCGATCTCGTGGCCCGCCAGCTCGCACGGAACGCTCTGCGCGTGGAGGATGTCGACCAGCAGCTGCACGGCGGCTTGGTCGTCGCAATCGCCTACGGCTGTCGCGAGTTCGTCGACGTCGGCGTGGAGCTGTTCCCACTCGAGCGAGATCCTCGGCTCGAGGACGGAGATGGACGGGTGATCACCCGGGCGGAGGATCTCGGCGTCGTCGTGCAGCCGCTCCTCCATGCGCTCGCCCGGGCGAAGCCCGATGAACGTGATCGGGATGTCGTGCTCGGGGCGCAGGCCTGCGAGCCGGATCATCTGGCGGGCGAGGTCGAGGATCGACACCGGCTCGCCCATGTCGAGCAGGAAGACCTTGCGTTGGCCGGCCATCGAGCCGGACTGGAGCACGAGGCTCACAGCTTCGGGGATGGTCATGAAGTAGCGGGTCATGTCGGGGCTCGTGACCGTGACGGGTCCGCCGTCGAGGATCTGGTGGAGGAACGTCGGCACGACGCTGCCGCGGCTGCCGAGCACGTTCCCGAAGCGCACAGCTACGAACGGTCGGTCGTAGCGCCGTCCCATCTCGAAGACGATCTGCTCCGCGACCCGCTTGGTGGCGCCCATGACCGAGCACGGGTGTGCGGCCTTGTCGGTCGAGACGTGCACCAGGCCCACGCAGCCATGCTTCGCCGCCGCCCGCGCGACATACCACGTGCCGAGGATGTTCGCCCGCACGGCCTCGGTGGGGTGCTGTTCGAGGATTGGAACGTGCTTGTTGGCGGCGGCGTGGAAGACGACCTCTGGGAGGTACTTCTCGAAGATCCGGTCGACCTGCTCTTCGTGGGTGACGTCGCCCAGCACGGTCTCCGCGTTGGCGAAGCCCTGGAGTGCGAGCTCGTGCAGCAACGTCTCGTCCCGGTCGACCAGGATCAGCTTCTTCGGTCCGTACTCGGCGACCTGGCGGGCGATCTCACTACCGATCGAGCCGCCGGCGCCCGTGACCAGGACAGTGGCCCCCGCGAGGTATCGCTCGACGTCGTGTGAATGGACGGGCGAGTGCGGACGACCGAGCAGGTCAGTGACGTCGAGGTCGCGAAGGCTGCTGAGGAGCGAGCCGGTAACGCGCTCGGACGTCGGAGGAAGGACCTTCACTTGCGACTCGGTCGCCAGCGCGCGGTTGATGACCGTCTTGCGATGCTCGCTTTCGGCCAGCGTCACAAGGATCCGATCGATGTGGTGCTTCTCGCAGATGGTGTGGAGCTGTGACGAGGTCCCCAGCACAGGAAGACTGCGGACGGATCGCCCCTTCAGGTGCGGGTCGTCGTCCACGAACCCCACCACTCGGACCGGGTCGTCTGTCATGCAATGGCTGAGCTCGTAGGCGAGCGCCGCACCGCTGTCGCCCGCACCGGCGATCAGGGCGCGCACGGCCTGACGTTCTGGCGCGCTCTCGCGTGTGCGCTCGACCGCGTACAACCTCGATTGGAAACGAGTGCCACCGACGCCGACCAAGGTGAGCAGCGCGGCTATCGGCGACGCCACCAGCATCGAGACCCCTATGTCCTCGATGTTCAGGACTCCGATGACGGCGAGCGACGACAGCGTCGTTCCGACCGCGACCGCGACGACGACGCGCACGGCTTCGTCCACCGATGCGTACCGCCACACCGGTCCGTACAGGCCTGCGACCTGGTTGACGACCATCGAGATGACGACTGGGATGCCTACGAACCACAAGAGGTTGCGCAGCGATGCAGCATTCGCCCGATCGTCGAACGCCGCCACGCCGGCGATCAACCACGCGCCGCCGATGGCACAGATATCGAGCACCCGTAGGCCGAGCGACTTGTCGTATCGCTGCGCGATGCCGTACAGCGGTGTGCGCAACGTGGACGTTGCCCTGCGCGCTCGTCTACCTGCCGATGCAGTCCGGATCACCGCACCGCCCCCCTTTACCACGTTCCGTGGCCAACCCCGGCACGACTGAACCACCCCATCCGGGTGGTCGCAAGCGCTCCTTCAGATGCTGTCACGTTTTGTCCGATTTCGGAAGGGACAGGTCCTCCCAAGTCGGAGAATCTCGACAAAGAATTCTGGCCGATGCCCCACTTGCGGGCGCGCGTCACGGTGGTCCGCCATCGTTCACGAGGTGGCGCAGGCGCTCGTCGAAGACGAGCGCGGTTTTCGCTGTCGAATACTTGGCGCTGCCGTCCCGTCCGAGCTTGCCCATCGCAAGACGCGCCGGCTCGTCAGCGAGCAACCCGGCGACGGCCGATGCCATCGAACCCACATCCGGCTGATCGACGACGATGCCCGTCTCGAGGTTGTCGATGACCTGGCCAACCGATCCGACGGGGAAGCTCACGACCGGGCAGCCGGCCATCTGCGCTTCGATCACCACACCCGGCACCCCTTCGGATTCGCTGGTGATGACCACGAGATCGACGCCGCCGTAGACCCACTCGATGTCGTCACGATGGCCGAGCAGCGTCACGAACGACTGCAGCCCGCGCTCGACAACTCGTTGTTCGACGCTCGAGCGAAGAGGGCCGTCGCCGGCGATCACCAGGTGTGCGTCGCAGCCGTCGCGTCGCAGCAGATCGAGGATGTCCACCGCGACCTCGGGCTGCTTCTGAGCGACGAGATGACCGACGAAGCCGACGAGGAACACGTCCTCATGGACGTCGATCTCCGCGTGCAGGCGTGCGGCCGCGTCGTAGCGATCCACGGTCTCGAACCGAGCCGGGTCGCGCGCGTTCGGAATCATCCATATCGGAGCGCGGAACGCGAGTCGTTCCATCTCGCGTTCGAGCTCCGGGCTGATCACGACTGCGGCGTCGAAGCGTCGGGCGAGGGCGCGCCAATACGCCCCGCGCAATCCATGCCACACGCGCGCTCGGGAATGCCGAGTATCCGCTGCCACACCAACCGACCCGGAGTTCGCCACAAGGCGAACGCGGTGACCTGGGCGGGAGAACCGCCGTGCGCGATGACGGCGTCGGCAGGCGAGGCAGACAACTTCCGTCGGAGTCGCCATCCACCTCGAAGCATCGTGACGGGTCCGATCGAAGCCGCATGAACGAGCGGTGGAAGCCGCGGGTCGACATTGCCGTCGACTGCGAGCGCCATCGCGACCACCTCGTCGTCGTGCCCGAGAGCGTCGAGCGCATCCGCGAGCTCGATCGCCACGATCTCGGCTCCACGCCGGTGCGATCTTGTGACGACATGCACGATGCGCATCGAGCCATCGTGGCACGGCTTGTCAAGCACGCTGTCAACAGCGGCCGAAGAGGTGCTGAACCGATCGCTACACTCTCGCCCGGTGACGGCACCGTCCGGACAGACAGGGGTCGTCTTCGTCTTGCCGACCACCACGCAAGGCCAGCTCGGACCGGTCGCGGGGTGGATCAGTACGAGCGGTTGGGCGGCGGCGGCGGAGCGCGTGCTCGGGAAGGCATGGGTGGTCACGCCGCACGGCGTCCTCGATGTCGAGACGGTGCGCGAGCAAGCGACGCACCAGGCGCCGGTGGGAGCGCCGGCCCGAATTCCGATCGGTCGGTCCTTGCTTCGTGCCACGCCGTTGACGCTCAAGACCGCGGTCAAAGATGTGCGCGAGTGGGGAAGGGCGCGGCGATTCCATGTCGATGCCCATGGGCCGTGGACCGCCCCAGACGAGCAGGTGGAGTTCGTGTGGCAGCGCCACGAGCTCTTCCACACCGCCGGTGTCGAGCTTGCTCGCACGCTCGACGTTCCGTCGGTTTTGTTCGTGCCCGCGCTGCACGTGTGGCAGGCGCAGCAGCACGGCGTGAAACGGCCCGGTTGGGCAGCAAGGCTCGAGCAACACGGAGAGCAACCGGCTCTGCTCGCGGCAACGCTCGTCGCCTGCGGCACCGGCGTCGTGGCGGACCAGGTGGTGCGGCTCGGCGTGAAGCCCGACCAGGTGCTGATCACTCCGACCGGCGTCAACCTGGATCGCTTCACGCCTCCCCAGGACGGCGACGAGGTTCGGAAGCGCCTCGGCCTCGACGGAAAAGTCGTCATCGGTTGGGCCGGAAGCTTTCGTGGCTTCCACGTGCTCGAGCAACTGATAGCCGCCGCGCCTCGGACGCCGGAAACCGTGCTGCTGCTCGTCGGCGACGGCCCGGAGCGATCCCGCATCGAGACGCTGGCCGCGACCGCGGGTGTGGACGCGGTCTTCACCGGAACCGTGTCGCCGTCGGAGCTGCCGCGTCAACTCGCTGCCATGGATGTCGGGGTCGTGACGGCCAACCCCCGGTCGTTCCACTACTCGCCGCTGAAGCTCGCTGAGTACCTGGCGGCCGGACTGCCCGTGGTCGCGCCCGATGTCGAGCCTCTCGCCAGTCTCCTCGACCCCGAGGGGAACGCCGTTCTCTACCCGGCCGGCGAGGTCGACGGGCTTCGGTGCGCCCTCGAGAGCCTGGCCGTCGATGCGCCGCGCCGGCAGCGGTTGCATGCCGGCGCACTCGCGACCGCACCGCAGTGGTCGTGGGAAGAACAAGTGCGGCGCGTGCGGGCTGCGGTTGCTTCATTGCGCAGATAGCCCCGATTCTCTGGTTCTGCGCCGCACCACGGCCGTACAGCTCGATCGGATCACGAAGACGGTGGCCTTGACGGGAGGGCGACGCGCCTAGTCAGATAGCGCCCGACGTCACCGCACGTGCCGTCGCGAGGGGGCGAGAATGCGGGGGCCTGGGGGTTGCCCGCACGAGGGGGACAGGGGGAACGCATGACTCGCATTCGTCATCGAACCCATGTCGCGCGCCCGGATGCTTGGTTCGGCGATACAGGAGCTGCCAACGAGATGCGTGCCACTCAGTCCGTCAACGAATTCGGATCGAAACCCCGAGCAGGCAGACGGCAACGGCGCATCGGTATGTCGATGCTCGTCGCCGGGATCATCGTGCTTGTCGCGGCGTTCGCACCGACGAGCGCGAACGCCGTCATCGAGAACAGCTTCTTGGAGCCGGACGGGTCGTCGACGTTCAACTTGAGCTGCACCGGCAACGACGCTCTCGATGGTGGCACGACGACCATCATTCTCACCACGTTCAACGTCAATAACTTCCCGTTGCCGACGGAGATCACCACGAACCCGATCGACAGTCCCGAGGACGGTGAGGAGTTCACCCTGTCCATGACAGCGAACTTCATTTTGCCGGCAGCGGTGGTCCAGGTTGCCCAGCAGGCGCAAACCACGACCCTGATCCAAACGAACTCGGCGTTGACGATGAGCGCCACCAGCGGTGCGACGGGCACGTCCACTGCTACGGACCCGGGACCGACGGACATCAACCTTCCCCCACCCACCGAGGCACCCGTCGACGTGCCGTTCCAGGGAGCCCCCGTCAATTTGACCTTCACGCGGGACGGCACGGGGACTCCGGTCGTGATCTCGCCGGTCTCCACCACCGCGACCTCGACCACCTCTGGCGGCATAGCGCTGCAGCTGATTTGCACGCCGACCGGGGCGGTGGTGCCGCTGACGCTGAACGACGTGGAAGGGGAGACGCCGGCTCCGACGACGCAGCCGCCGGTGCCGACGCTGCCGTTCACCCCGCCGGGTGGCGGCGCAGTCAACTGCGCCGACTTCGCGACGCCGGCTGCGGCACAGGCGGCACTTGATGCCGACCCCAGTGATCCCAACGGCTTGGACGCCGACAACGACGGAATTGCTTGCGAGAGCGGCGCCGGTAGCGTGACTCGTTCGACGGGGCTCGCTCGCACTGGCTTCCACGCCGAGCTGCTGTACCTCGGCATCGCGTTGCTCGGCGCCGGTTACGGGCTCTCGATGGCCGGCCGTCGCGTGGCAAGGGCCTCAGCCCGCTCGCGCTGATCCAGCTTCGGGAGTCTGCTGCGTGCTCAGCAGACTCCCGGGGTAGTACGGCGACCGCGCCGCATGAGAGGGGGCTCGTGCCGCGCGGTCGCCGTCGTCGTCATGCGTCCGTTTCGGGTGGGCGCCCGCCGCGGGCCCGAATGTCGTCGAAGCGCTCGCCGAAGTGCCAGCGGTGTCCCTCGGGATCCGTCGCCTCGTAACGCCGCTCGCCGTAGAAGGCATCCTGGAGCTCCATCGTGATGTTCGCTCCCTCGGCGACGGCGTGCGCGTAGTGCGCGTCGATGTCGTGGATGTAGACGTTGATCATCACCGTCGTGAGCCCGGCTTCGAGTGGGCTGTGGATGAGGTGGATGTCGGGGTTGGCGCGGCCGAGCATCACGACGCCGGTGCCAACCCGAAGCCAGCACAGGTACTTGCCGTCGTACTCCATCCGCGCCTCGCGGTTCTCTGTGAACTGGAACACCCGCGTGAGGTAGTCGACGGCGGCGAGTTCGTCGCGATACGCGAGCCGTGGATAGATGTCAGGCGTGGTGAGGACTTCGGAGTGCGCATGACTCTCGTCGATCGTGGACATGAATCGCTCCTTTGCTCGGGAGAACACAGCCGGGTCCCCCGGGTCGTCCGGCTCGATGCGATCAGGTCGCAACCGGCGGAGCGGATCGAAGTCGTCGCTCACGACTGGATCCTTCCAGGACGGCGGTCGGTGGTGTTGTCGACGGCCTCTCTCCCGCTCGCCGGCGCGAATTCGCGGAGACGTTGCCGGGCGCGGTGCAGGCGTGAGCGCACCGTCCCGATCGGGACGCCGAGCGCGTCCGCGACATCCTCGTAGCTGAGTCCTTCCCACGCGTGCAGCATCAGGGCGTCGCGCTCGGGTTCAGGCAGGGCGGTCACCGCGTCGACGACCCGGGGCCAGACGTCAGCGGCGTCGACTTCGACCGTGACCCGATCGGCAATGTCCATCGGCGGCAGGCGTTGCGCGGCGAGCCGAGCGACGGCGCGAAGACGCCGCGCCTCACCGCGCCGGTGCTTCGCGACCAGGTTGGTGGCAATGCCGTAGAGCCATGGGCGCGCAGCCGGTCGCGACAGGTCGTACGTGGCGCGCCGCTCGAACGCGATGCGGAAGATGTCGCCGACCATGGCTTCGGCTTCGTCCGGTCCCAGCCGGCGGACGAGATACCGGTGGAGCACTGTCGCGTGGCGATCGAACAGGACGCCGAACCGCGCGGGATCCCGCAGGGACGCCTCGATCACCCCGGCGTCGGCCTCGTCCTCCACACACTCATCTTCCCCGCCCAGGCCGTCGAGTTCGCCTGCGTCGAGAGGTGGGTGGGCTGCTATGCGACAGTGGGGCGGACAAGGGGGAGCAGATGGCAGAGATCCAGGGCTCGGTCGAACCGGGATTCGAGGGCGTGCGCGACACGCTCTCGGCGAACCTCGACAGCGGCGCAGATGTCGGCGCCAGTGTGGCCGTGATCGTCGACGGCATGACGGTCGTCGACATCTGGGGAGGACACCACGACGAAGCGCGGACCGAGCCCTGGGAGCGCGACACGATCATCAACGTGTGGTCGACGACGAAGACGATGGCCGCCTTGTGTGCGCTGGTTCTCGCCGACCGGGCAGAGCTGGACTTCCACTCGCCTGTCGCGCGCTATTGGCCGGAGTTCAAGGAGAACGGCAAGGAAGGCATCGAGGTTGCCCACGTCCTCAGTCACAGCGCCGGCCTCTCGGGCTGGCAGGAGCCGATGCAACCGTCGGACCTGTACGACTGGGACAAGGCGACGTCGCTACTCGCCGCGCAGGAGCCGTGGTGGGAACCGGGAACAGCGTCTGGCTACCACGCGATCACTCAGGGGTATCTCGTCGGTGAGATCGTCCGGCGCATCACCGGTACGAGCGTCGGCAGGTTCTTCGAGGACGAGATCGCGCGTCCGCTCGGCGCGGACTTCCACATCGGAACGGGGCCGGAGCACGACGAGCGCGTTGCCGAGGTGATCCCGCCGCCGCCGTTGCCGCTGGAAGAGCTCGACCCGGACAGCATCCGCGTCCGGACGCTCACGAACCCGCCATTGTCGGCGGAGCAGTCGTGGGAGGTCGACTGGCGGCGTAGCGAGATCCCCGCTGCCGGCGGCCACGGCAACGCGCGCTCGGTCGCGACGGTCCAGTCGGTGCTCGCATCCGGAGGTGAGGTCAACGGTGTCCGCCTGCTGTCCGAGGCCGGTTGCGAAGCCGTGCTCGAAGAGGTGTCGTACACCACCGACCTGGTGCTCGGCGTACCGCTCCGTTTCGGCATGGGCTACGGGCTGAACTCGGCCGACACGCCGCTCGGGCCGAACCCGCGCACATGCTTCTGGGGCGGCTGGGGCGGTTCGCTCGTCCTCGTGGATCTCGACACACGCATGGTCGTCGCCTACGTGATGAACAAGATGGGTGAGGGGACGCTCGGCGACTTCCGCGGCGCCGGCATCGCCTTCAGCGCGTATGCGGACCTCGGCGCGTCGTCGTAGTTGCCAGGGGCGCGATGACCGAGACCATCACGGCCGCAGGCATCCGCGGCGAGGTGCGAACGTGGCTCGCGGAGACCTGGGATCCGAACCTGCCGCTCGTCGAATGGCGGAAGGTGCTGGTGGCTTCGGGGTGGGCCATCCCATCGTGGCCGCAGCGCTGGCACGGGCGCGGCCTGCCGGCGTGGGCGGACGACGTCGTCGGCGACGAGATCCGCGCCGCAGGCGCCGTCGGTCTCCCACTCGGCAGCGGCGCGTGGCTCGCGGGTCCGACGATCCTCGAGCACGGCCCGGACGACCTTCGCGAGCGCCTGCTTCGACCGATCCTCACCGGCGAAGAGACATGGTGTCAGCTGTTCAGCGAACCCGGCGCCGGTTCCGATCTGGCCGGACTCACGACGCGGGCAGAGCTCGACGGTGACGAGTGGGTGGTCAACGGACAGAAGGTGTGGAACACGAGCGCGCACCACGCTGACTTCGGCATGCTCGTCGCGCGAACGAACTGGGACGCGCCGAAGCATCGCGGGTTGACGTACTTCGCGCTTCCGATGCGACAGTCGGGAGTCGAAGCCCGCCCATTGCGCCAAATGAACGACCACAGTTCGTTCAACGAGGTGTTCATCACGGACGCGCGCATTCCGCCGCGACCTCGTCGTCGGCAACGTCGGTGACGGTTGGACCGTCGCCCTCACGACGCTCGCGTACGAACGTCGATTTGGGGGCATGGGCCGACCGCAGTTCTCTGCCCGCCCGGGTCGTGCGCTCGACGAAGCGCGAAGGGAGGCCGAGGAGCACTTCGCCACGTACGCGTGGTACCCACAGCGCGCTGGCCGGGTAGACCTCGTCGTCGATCGCGCTCGTGCCTCGGGTCGCGCCGACGACCCGGTCGTGCGCCAAGCGATTGCCAAGCTGCTGTCCATGCACCGAGCGAGTGGGTGGACCGCCGATCGTGCGCGAGCAGCGCGTGCGCTCGGGCGACCACCGGGCGCTGAGGGATCGATCGGCAAGCTGGCGCTGAGCGAGGTCGCGCGCCAGGCGGCTCGTGTCCACACGATGCTGGCTGGAAGCGACGGGATGCTGACCGGTGCCACGAGTGTGCTCAACGGCATCGTCGCCGAGATCCTCGTCTCGGTTCCCGCGCAGTCGATCGCCGGCGGTACTGACGAGATCCAACGCAACATTCTCGGTGAGAAGGTCCTAGGTCTTCCCCGTGAGCCGGCCGGCGACCGTGACACGCCCTTCCGAGATCTTCCGCGCAACGGCTGATCAGCTGTGGCTGTGCCGAGGGCGGAGCACGACGCAGCACTGTCCGGGCCGCGGGTCCAGGTCGGCTCGCAGTCCCAGCTCGGCGGTCGTGACCGCGGCGCCCAGCAGATCTCGGTTGAGCATGCACACCAGATCGAGGTGATCGGCGACGAGATGATGGAAGGGGCAGTTGCGCAACCTGATGCCGTCGTCGCTGACTGCGGGCGCATAGCCGTGTGCCTCGAGGGCGTCGACGACCTCGTCGATGGACGTGCCGGCCAATTCGCGACCGAGCGCGCGGCCGGCGGCCCGGGTCGCGTTGCGAAGTGCGGTCCGGGCCACTCCGGAGGGGTCGGATTCGATCGCCGTTGCCAGTAGGTGGGCGACGAACGCGTCGTCGCGGGGCGGCAACTGGACGGTGACTTCGATGTTCGCTCGCCGGTAGAGCTTCGCGGGGCGCCCCGCGCCCGGTCCCGTCCGGCCGGTGCGGCGCGAGTAGCTCACGTCGAGCAACCCGTCTTCGACGAGTTGGTCGAGGTGATACCCCGCCAGCGAGCGGCCGATGGCGGCGGCCTCAGCGGCCTCGTCGCGGCTGACGGGTTCGTCCGCACCAGCGACGAACGTGTAGAGCCTCCGCCGGAGGGGATCGACCAGGCCGGCAGCGGCGTCCAACCCGTCGTCGCCGGACTTGCGTGGCACCCTTTCAGTCATGTGACGATTCTAAATCAGGAATGTTCGACGATAGAAGTTTCCCGGTACCAGGATGGGCTGGTATGGCCCAGGACAGGAGGCCCCGATGCGACGCTTCTCGGTACGCCCGGCGATCACGCTGCGCGGCAGGCAGTTCAAGGGACTGCGTGGTTGGGCAGGCAAGCCGTTCCATCCACCCCTCACGGACTTCCCGATCGTGGCGTACGTGCTCGGCGCCCTCTTCGACGTCGGATCCGTCATCGGTCGCGACAACCGGACCTTTGCACGGGAGCTCTGGCATGCAGGAACGTTCGTGTTCGTCTGTGGTGCAGCGGTGTCGGTGCTCACGGCGTTGACGGGATTCTTCGACTGGCTGCGTTCGACCGAGCAGGGCACACAAGCGCGCCGGACCGTGAACACCCACGCCACGATCATGTTGACGGTCACGGTCCTCGCGGTCGCCGACATCGCGCTTCGGTTGAACAGCTATCACACCGAGAAGTCGACACCGTTCCCGATCATGATCCTGTCGATCGTGATCGCGGTGCTCGTGTCCTGGGGAGCGACCTACGGAGGCACGCTCGTGTTCGACTACGGCTTCAACGTGGAGACGGCCGGCGACAGTCCGGTCTGGCACCAGTCGGAAGTCGACGCCTTCCCCGGGGACAAGAGCGCCGAGGACAAGAGCGCCGAGGACAAGAGCGCCGAGGACAAGAGCGCCGAGGACAAGAGCGCCGACTGAAGACGGCGCTAATCAGGCAGCAGCGGGACGGTGAGCCCGGGGTCGCGTCCCAGGTGAACAGCACGCGTGATTGCCGACGAGCCGAACCGCTCGCGCAGCTCGTCCAGTGCCGCGTCGAGCGCGTCGCTGTACCGGTCGAACGGCAGCGTGAGCTGGACGGCGTCGTCGTTGTCGAGGTTGGAGACCGAGATGCCAACCATCGTGATGCCGTGCCGTTCGATCATCGGCATCGCGCCGGCGAGCAGCCGCTTGACCGCGGTGAGGATGGTCTGCGTGTGCGCGGTCGAACGGGGCATCGTGTGCGAACGGGTCGCTCGCGAGAAGTCGTCGAAGCGCAGCCGTAGCACGACGGTGCGTCCGACGCGATTGGCGGCCCGCATCCGGCGCGTGACCCGGTCGACGAGCCCGGCGAGGTACGCCTCGAGATCTGCACGCGATCGAGGCGAGCGTCCGAGGGCACGCTGTGATCCGATGGATCCGCGGCGCCGGCCGACCTGCACGCGTCGAGGATCACGGTTGTGCGACAGCGCGTGGAGCTGTCGGCCGACGGCTCGACCGAGCATCGACACGAGGGCCGCTTCGGGGAGCAGGGCGACCTCGCCCACCTTGCTCACTCCGCGGGCGTGGAGCTTCTCGGCCGTCACCATGCCGACGCCCCACAGCCGTTCGACGGGAAGCGGATGGAGGAAGTCGAGCTCGGCGTCCGGCGGCACGAGGAGAAGACCGTCGGGCTTGGCCACTCTGCTGGCCACCTTCGCGAGGAACTTCGTTCGTGCGACGCCAACGGTGATCGGCAGGTCGACCCTTTCGGCGACGTCGCGCTTCAGCCGACGCGCGATCTCGATCGGTGCTCCCGCGATCCGGCGGAGCCCGCCGACCTCGAGGAATGCTTCGTCGATGGAGATCCCTTCGACAACGGGAGTGGTGTCGTTGAACACGGCGAACACGGCCTTGCTGGCTTCGGCGTAGGCCGACATCCGGGGCGAGACCACGAGCGCGTCCGGACACAGACGACGGGCGAGGATCTCGCCCATGGCGGTCCGCACGCCGTACGCCTTGGCCTCGTAGCTGGCGGCAAGCACTACGCCGCCGCCGACGATGACCGGCCGGCCGCGCAGGCGCGGGTCGTCGCGTTGCTCGACCGACGCGTAGAAGGAGTCGAGATCGGCGTGCAGGATCGTCGCCTCACCGTACACGAACACATGTTCGCACAAAGCGGCGCGCGCTCCTCGCGCACATTGTCGACTGACCGACCGATTGCGGTGGCTCATTCGACACAGACTGCAGAGCCGTCACGTCTGTGTCGGCTCAACCACGCATCCGGTGGCCGAGCAGACACAGAGTTCGCAGCCACCAAGTCTGTGTCGACTCACCCACCTGTTTCCGTGGCTGAGTCGACAATGTGCGCGAGTGGGGGCCGGAATGCTCGACTGCTCAGCTCGCGAAATCGGGCACGGGGCCGCGTGCTTCGGCGGCGCGGTCCTTCGGCTCCTCCCACTCTTCCTGCCGTCCGAGCGCGGTCTCGTCGAGCAGGTAGTACGAACCACCGATCGACTCGAGCCCTCGCGCATAGACCGAGTAGGTGTGGAAGATCGTGTCGCCGTCGCGCAGGAAGTGGCTGCGCCCGGGCATCTCGGAGGACGCACCGCTGTCGAAGTCCACGCCCCGTGCCGCGTGGTCCGCCTTCGTGCGGAAGTTGTACTCGATCGGAGCGACCGACTCGTCGACCGTGACGTGGAAGTCGTAGTTGAAGTCGCTTCCGAACGACGAGTACCAGGGGAACGTCCAACCCCGCTCGGCCTTGTAGCGCTCGATCTTGTCGATGGGCGCACGTGACACGTAAGCCAGCGTCGTGTCGCGCGTATGGAGATGATCGATCAGACCCTGCGACACCTCGTCCGCTCCCGCGGTGCAACTCGGGCAACCGACGTCCCAGCTCGGGTCGAACATGAAGTGCACGAGGACGAGCTGCCGCCGACCTTCGAACAGATCCAGCAACGTCGCCTTGCTGTCCGGACCCTCGAAGACGTACTCCGTGTCGATCCTGACCATGGGCAGCTCGCGCCGCTTGGTGTTGATCCTGTCCCGCGCCCGGGTCATCGCCTTCTCTTCGGTCAGCAACTCCTTACGTGCTTCCAACCACTCCTCTCGTGACGCCACTCGCGGAAGACTCATCGCGTTCTCCTCTGTCGATTGCGTTGTCCGCTCGCAAATTGGACGGCCGGCGTAGCGAGGACTCATCGGTCACCGATGAATCCCCGCCGAAGCCATCGTCGTACCTTCGTGGATCGGCGCGAGCGCGAGGCGACTGTGGTCCTCTCGTGCGCCGGCGACGAGGTCGCGATCTGGGCGATGAGGAACTGGGACCAGCGCGACCTGGCGATCGTCAACACCCTGGCTCGGCTGCAGCTGCTCGCGCACCGGATCGGGTGCAGGATCGAAGTCCGTGATCCGTCCCCGGAGCTGACGGATCTGCTCGACCTCGCGGGGCTGGCCGACGTGCTCGGTACGCCGCGTGTCCTACGGGTCGAGATGGTCGGGGAGACCGAAGGCGACGAAGAGGTTTGTGTCGACGAAGCTGTGATGCCCGACGATCCGGCTTCCTGAGACCTCGATGACCTGGATCGCCCAGGGGAAATGGCCGCCCAGCGGGTCGACCCTGTAAGAGCCGAACGCCGCACATCCATTGGAAGTCGTCGCGACGAGACGGGAGCCCCGGCACCCGGCCCCCGCACCGAGGAACCATCGGCTCATCTCCTGCGGTCCGCGCAACCAGAAGTCGTAGGGAGGCATCGACATCACGGCGTCGTCGCGTAGCAGCGAGACGAGCGATGCGATGTCGTAGCGCTCGAAGGCATCGACGTAGCGGGCGAGCAGCTCGTGCTGCCGCTGATCGATGGCTTCGACTTCGGGCGTGACAGTCTCGCGGCTCGACAGTGTCGCTCTGGCCCGTTGAAGCGCGCTGTTGACCGATGCGACGCTGGTGTCGAGCAGTTCGGCGACCTCGCTGGCTTGCCACCCGAGCACCTCGCGCAGGATGAGCACGGCGCGTTGTCGCGCAGGGAGGTGTTGGAGCGCGGTGACGAACGCGAGACGGATCGACTCCCTCGAGGCGGCCAGCTCAGCCGGGTCGCCGTCCTCCGGCACCACGCGTGCATCCGGGATGGGCGTGACCCACGCCGATTCCGGCTTGGTCGCGCCGAGGAACGAGTCCGCGGTCGACGAAGGACCGAGGTCCATCGCCACAGCGCGGCGCTGCCGGCTACGGAGCATGTCGAGGCACACGTTCGTCGCGATGCGGTACAGCCACGACCGCACCGTCGAACGACCTTCGAAGCCTTCCGCGTTCCGCCACGCTCGGACCATCGTCTCCTGCACCGCGTCGTCGGCCTCGAACACCGACCCCAGCATCCGGTAGCAGTAACCAGTGAGCTCGCGGCGATGAACCTCGAGGTGCTGAGGTGTGAGGTCGGGGCCGGGCGCGGTTTCGGTATCGCGACGCACTGCCATCGGCCGCAAGCCTATGGGCGCCGGCATGCCGTTCAGACGATCGCCGAACCCCGAACTCATCGCTCGCTCTCGGGAGGGGGTTGACTCTCCCACCGCGGGAGGCCGGACGCTCAGGCTCATGAGTGACTTCCGTCCTGGTACCCCGTTGTACTGGTCCGAGCTCGAAGTGGTGTCGCGGCGCGTCAACCTTCCGCCGAGGCCGGTGCAGGAACTGTTGTTCGACGCGACGGTTTTCCCCGCCGGAGCGACTTTCGACATCGGCGGCTTCGAGGCGTGGCGCCTCGACGGTGCGTTCCTCCCGGACGAGTGCTCCGGCGAGTCCGCGTGCGCGAAGGCGCGTCTCGTTCGTCGCGAGCACCGACTCGAACGGACGTATCGGATCGAGCTCGAGATCGGGGTGTGGACCACGCGGCTGTGCGAGTTGCGAGTCCGTCCCGCCACGCACCACATCGAGGGGTGGACCGGACGGAAGCAGCGTCGCTACTTCGCGCTCGCACACCTCTGCGCCGACGACATCGTTCGACGCATCGGCGCAGCTGCACGCGACCGAGCGCGGCGACAAAGCTTCGTGGTCCCAGAGCCATCTCTCGTGGTCGTGGGAGGCCAAGCATGAGTTCGTTGTTGACCATCGGTGAGTTCTCACGTGCTACGCACCTGAGCGTCAAAGCGCTGCGCCACTACGACGACTTGGGTCTGCTCATGCCCACCGATGTCGATCCGATGACCGGCTACCGGCTCTACGCGACGGCTCAAGTACCCGCGGCGAGGCTCATCCGGCGCTTTCGAGAGCTCGACATGCCCCTCGAGGAGGTGCGCGTCGTGCTCGGCGCGCCGGACGTCGACTCTCGCGACGCGGCCATCCTCGAACACCTGCAGCGGATGGAAGGAAAGCTCGAGGAAACACAGGCGACCATCGCGTCACTCCGGGCGCTGCTCGACGGTCGCATGTCGACCGTGGCCGTGGAATACCGACAGGTCGATCCCGCCACGGCGTATGCGGTGCGCGAGACGGTGGACTGGGACTCGGCGCCGGACTGGCTCGATGGAGCGTTCGGAGACCTCTACGCCCAGCTCGAACGCCGGCAGATCACTCCTGACGGCCCAGGTGGCGCGCTCTACGGCCCGGCCTTCTTCGAGGCTCATGCGGGTGAGGTCGTGGCCTTCGTTCCCGTGGCGCAATCGCCATCCGAGCGGACCGGGCGAGTCGCAACGGTGGAGATCCCGGGTGCCATGCTGGCGATCACGGTCCACCACGGTTCGTTCGACGACCTCGACCAGACCTACGCCGCGCTCGGCACGCACGTGGCGGAGCGCAAGCTGGGAGCAAACGGACCGATCCGCGAGCACTACCTCGTGACGGACGACGACACCGACGATCCCGCAGCGATGCAGACCGAAGTGTGCTGGCCGATCCACGCGACCCCATCTCGCTAGCTCTTCGTGAGGACTGACGTCGTCGACTACACGACGGGACAACACCATCGCCACCCCTGTGCATCACCTAGGTTCGATGCATGAGCTGGGGGACGGAGCCCGCCATCCGAATGCCCAGATGGCTGGCCATCCTTCTCGTCAGCCTCGCTGGGCTGCTGCTCGAGGTCGGCTACACGAGGATCGTCTCCTACAAGCTCTGGTACTACTACACGTACCTCGTCATCGGCCTCGCGCTGCTGGGCATCGGAACGGGAGGCGTGATCGTCGCCATCGCCCGACCCCTCCGGCAATGGTCGAGCGATCGCATCGTGGGTACCTTCGCCACGTTGGGCGCAGTGAGCATCGCGATCGGATACCTGGTCGTCGCGCGTTTCCCCATCGACACGCGGCTGATCTGGGATTACGGCACCCGTGGGTCGGTCAAGAACCTCGTGTTTCTCGGTGTGATCTGCTTCGCGTTGTTCGCCACGTTCATCGCGTTGGGGATCATCGTCTCGGTGCTGCTCGGTCGAGCAGGCGACGCTGTCGGACGCGTGTACTTCGCGGACCTCGTCGGTGCGGGGCTCGGATGCCTCGTCGCCGTGCCCCTGATCACGCGGCTCGGTCCGCCAGCGGTCATCATCCTTGCCGCGCTGCTCTTCGCAGTCGTCGGGGTGGCCAACCTCGCCCCACGGTCGGTGCTCTTCGTTGTCGCAGGCTGCAGCGTGGTGCTCCTTCTGGTCGGCGTGATCCACCGCAGCGCGCTTCCCGACGTCCGCGTCGAGGACACGAAGATCGGAGCGGAGGACGTCTTGTACTCGGACTGGGGCCCAGTCTTCCGTGTCGACGTCCTCAACTTCGGCGACACGAACAGTCATCTGCTCGTGCATGACGGCACGTTCGGATCCAGCATCCATCAGTTCAACGGCGATGTGTCCACGCTCGGGCAATTCGCAACTGATCCCCGTGCTACGCCTTTCCAGGTGCTGGGGAAGCCACCGAGCCGCGAGCTCATCATTGGCTCGGCGGGCGGTAACGAGATCCTCGCGTCGCTGTACTTCGGCGCCCCGAACGTCGAGGCCGTCGAACTGAACCCGGTCACCGTCGGCCTCCTCGAGCACCAGTTCGCCGACTACACCGGCCACCTGGCCGATCGCCCCGACGTCAAGCTCACCCAGGGCGACGGCCGCACCTACCTCGCGCGTTCGAACACTGCGTACGACCTCGTCTGGTACGTCGCGCCCGACAGCTACGCGGCCACCAACGCGGCATCCTCCGGTGCGTTCGTGCTTTCGGAGAGCTACCTGTACACGAGGCAGATGATCGCCGAGACACTGCGGCATCTCTCCGACGACGGGATCATGGTCGTGCAGTTCGGTGAGCTCGACATGAGGAACGCGCCGAACCGCACCGGGCGCTACATCGTCACGGCCCGCGCCGCGCTCGAAGACATCGGCATCGAGGACCCGAGCAACCATCTACTCGTGTCCGGTTATCTCAGCGGCACGTCGGGCGACCTGTCGACCATCGTGGTGAAGCGCACGCCGTTCACGAGCGCCGAGGTCCAGCAGTTCACGACGGGAGTGGCGAGGATCCCCCTCGAGACGACGTTCCACGCGCCGGGCACACCGACGCCCGACTATCTCGTGAGCCGGCTTGCCGCCGGGAGCGACGACCAGGTCGAGCAGCTCGTCGGTTCGTACTCCAGGGACATCTCGGCGATCTCCGACGACGCGCCCTTCTTCTGGCACTTCTCGAAGTTCAGCGACGTGCTTCGCGACTATCTGCACCCGATCGACGTTCGCGATCCTGAGGACTCCATCGGCGAGCGGGTGCTGATACTGCTGTTCGGACTTTCGGTCCTGTTCGCGGGCGTCTTCCTTCTGCTGCCCTTCGTCGTCGTCCGAAGACAGTGGCGTGCCTTACCGGCCAAGGGCACCTCCGCGGTCTACTTCGCCGCACTGGGACTCGGTTTCATGCTGTTCGAGATCACGATGATTCAGCGGTTGACTCGGTTTCTCGGGTACCCCACGTACTCGCTGACGGTGACGCTCGCCGCCCTGCTCGTGTCGACGGGCATCGGCGCACTCGTGAGTCAGCGGCTCATGCCGCGCGCACGTTTCGTCATGCCCGTCCTGCTCGTCGCGATCGCGCTGCTCACCGCTTTCTACGAGCTCGGTCTCGACTCGGTGACCGATGGTCTGCAGCAACACGGACTCGCGGTGCGCGTCATCGTGTCCGTCGTCGTACTCTTCCCTCTCGGGCTGTGCCTCGGGATGTTCATGCCTTTTGGTCTGGCGGCGGTCTCGAGGTTGACGCCTCATGCCGAGGAATACGTGGCCTGGGGATGGGCGGTGAACGGGTTCTTCTCCGTGATCGGGGCGGTGCTGACGACCATGTTGTCGATGACATTCGGGTTCCGCGCCGTGCAGCTCGGCGCGGTGGCGATGTACGCGATCGCGGTCTTGGCCTTCCGCCGCATCGAACGCCGGGAGCCCTTGGACGAGGCCGGGGCCGCCTTCGTCGACGCCGAGATCGAGCCGCCCGTGGCCGCCTCCGTCGCGCCCGCCTGAGCGTCGAGGAGGCAACCCTCGGACAACAGTGGTGATCGAGTCGGCGCGAGGATCGAGACGCGATGCCATCGATCGACGACAAGGAATTGTCACTGCTCGACGCGTGGTGGCGGGCCGCGAACTACTTGGCTGTCGGGCAGATCTACCTGCTCGACAACCCCTTGTTGAAGCACCGGTTGGCGCCCGAGCACATCAAGCCCCGGCTACTCGGTCATTGGGGCACATCGCCCGGCCTCGCGCTCGTCTACTGCCATCTCAACCGCGTGATCCGCGAGCGCGATGTGGACATGATCTTCATCACCGGTCCAGGTCACGGCGGTCCGGCGATCGTCGCAGCGGCTTGGCTCGACGGCACGTACAGCGAGGTCTATCCGCAGATCGGTCTCGACGAGGACGGCATGCGGCGGCTCTTCCGCCAGTTCTCGTTCCCGGGCGGCATCCCGTCGCACGTCGCACCGGAGACGCCTGGTTCGATCCACGAAGGCGGTGAGCTCGGTTACGCCCTCACGCACACGTACACGGCGCGGCGTTCGACAATCCCGACCTGATCGTGGCGTGCGTCATCGGTGACGGCGAAGCGGAGACGGGAGCACTTGCTGCTTCATGGCACTCCAACAAGTTCCTCGACCCTGCTCGCGATGGAAGCGTCCTGCCGATCCTCCACCTCAACGGGTACAAGATCGCCAGCCCCACGGTGCTCGCGCGCATCCCGGAGGACGAGCTCCGCAAGCTGCTCGAGGGCTACGGCCACCGACCATGGTTCGTCGAGGGATCCGAGCCCACCGAAGTGCACCAGGCACTGGCTGCGTGCATGGACGAAGTCTTCGACGAGATCGCCGTGATCAAGGAAGGTGCGCGGGCCGGCGACCTCGAGCGACCCGCGTGGCCGTGCATCGTCCTGCGTACGCCGAAAGGGTGGACAGGTCCGAAGGAAGTCGACGGCAAGCCGATCGAGGGGACCTTCCGCGCCCATCAGGTGCCGCTGGCGAAGCCCCGCACCGACGAGGACGAACGACGGATGCTCGAGGAGTGGCTTCGTTCCTACCGGCCCGCAGAGCTGTTCGACGAAGACGGCACGCTGCGGTCCGCCCTCGCGGACCTTGCGCCCCGCGGCCCTCGCCGCATGAGCGCGAACCCGCACACCAACGGCGGTGAACTGCTGCACGACCTGCGCCTGCCCGACTTTCGAGACTACGCGGTCGAGGTCCCTGCGCCCGGTGCAACGACGAGCGAAGCGGCGCGAGTGACCGGCGGCTATCTGCGGGACGTCGTCGCCATGAACCCCGACAACTTCCGCGTCTTTGGGCCCGACGAGACGGCGTCGAACCGTCTCGGCGCGATCTTCGACGTGACCGACCGAGCATGGGTCGCGTTGACCGAGGCCGGCGACGATCACCTGGCGCCAGACGGACGGGTAGTGGAGGTCCTCTCCGAGCATCTGTGCCAGGGCTGGCTCGAGGGCTACCTGCTCACGGGGCGCCACGGGTTGTTCAATTGCTACGAGGCGTTCATCCACATCGTCGACTCGATGGTCAACCAGCACGCGAAGTGGCTGAAGGTCACGAATCAGATCCCGTGGCGGCGGCCGATCGCCTCACTCAATTACTTCTTGTCGAGCCACGTGTGGCGCCAGGACCACAACGGGTTCAGCCATCAAGATCCCGGCTTCATCGATCACGTCGTGAACAAGAAGGCCGAGATCACGCGTGTGTACCTGCCGCCGGACGCGAACACGTTGCTGTCGACCGTCGACCATTGCCTGCAGACGCGCCAGTACGTCAACGTGATCATCGCGGGCAAGCAGCCAGCACTGAACTATCTCTCGATGGAACAAGCGGTGTTGCACTGCACGCGTGGCCTCGGCATCTGGGAATGGGCGTCGAACTCCGACGATGGCCAACCCGACGTCGTGCTCGCCTGCTGCGGCGACATCCCCACGCTCGAGGTGCTCGCAGGCGCGTCGCTCTCCTCCGGCAGGAGCTACCCGACCTCAAGGTTCGCGTCGTGAACGTCGTCGACCTCATGCGGCTCCAGGACGCACGCGAGCACTCACACGGGTTGCCCGACGAGCAGTTCGACGCCATCTTCACCACCGACCGGCCCGTGATGTTCGCCTATCACGGGTATCCGACGTTGATCCACCGCCTCACCTACCGACGCAAGAACCACAGCAACATCCACGTGCGCGGCTACACGGAGGAGGGAACGACCACGACGCCGTTCGACATGGTGATGTTGAACGACATGGACCGCTTCCACCTCGTCATCGACGTGATCGACCGGGTCCCGAGGCTCTCGTCTCGCTGCGCCCTGTTGCGCCAGTCCATGGTCGACGTGCGGTGGAGGCTCGCGCGTACACCAGGGAAGTGGGCGACGACCCGCCGCACGTCCGCGATTGGATGTGGCCCGGCTGACATCCTCGCCAGCGGTGCGTGTCCTCGTCGTCAACGGTGGCTCGTCGAGCCTCAAGCTTCGGTTGCTCGACGACGACGACGAGATTGTCACCAGTCAAGACGTGTCACCCGGCGACGACGACGCGGTCCGGCGATTCGTCCAGAGCTGCGGCGACGTCGATGCGGTCGGACATCGGGTCGTGCACGGGGGTTTGCGGTTCGTGCGCCCGTGTCGCGTGGACGACGACGTGCTCGCAGCACTCCAGGCGCTCGTCCCCCTGGCTCCGCTGCACCAGCCGATCGCGCTCGCGGGCATCCGGTTGCTGCGGCAGCTGCTGCCCGAGGTGCCCGCCGTTGCCTGCTTCGACACTGCGTTCCACGCATCGATCACGCCGGCGGCGGCGACCTACCCGTTGCCCTCGGAGTGGCGCGAGCGATTCGGCCTGCGCCGGTTCGGGTTCCACGGTCTGTCGCATGCGTACGTATCACGGCGCGCGGTCGAGCTGGCCGGGCATCCGCTGCACCGGCTCGTGACGTGCCATCTCGGCGCGGGGTCGAGCCTGAGCGCGGTGGTCGACGGGCGCTGCGTCGACACGACCATGGGCTTCACGCCCAACGAGGGCGTCCCGATGGCGACGCGCTCGGGGAGCGTCGACGTCGGCATGCTCACGTGGTTGCTCGACGCGGGCCTCGACCAGCAGGAACTGGCCGACGGGCTGCAGCATCGGTCCGGGATGCTCGGACTCGCCGGCACCGCGGACATGCGTGAGGTCGAAGCGGCGGCCGAACGTGACGACGAGCACGCCGTCTCGCGCGAGAAGTATGGGTGCAGCGCGTGAGTCAAGCGGTGGCGGCGATGTCCGTGTCCGCCGGTGGGGTCGACGGGCTGGTGTTCACGGGTGGCATCGGCGAGCACTCGGCATCGTTGCGAGCCCTCGTGCTCGATCACGTGTCATGGTTCGCGAGCGACGCGGAGGTCTTCGTGATCGAGGCTCGTGAGGACATCGAGATCGCGCGCGGCACCCGCGACGTCCTCCGCGCGTGACGTTGCGGGTGACCGCACGGCCTGGACGGCCACCATCGGACGGCGGCCGGCCACGTGCGTCTCCGTGCGGACCGTCTCGAAGCCAGACGCCTCGCACAGGCGAGCGAACATCTCTGCCTGATCGATGGTCCACCCATGGCTGGCGTGGCCGGTTGCTCCGCGGCTCACGCGCCGTTCGACTGCCAGCAGCCGCCCGCTCGGTCGAAGAACGCGGTGCGCCTCTCGCAGACCTTGCTCGACATCGGTCCAGTGATGGACGGTCGACACCGACCACAAGACGGTGGCCGACGCGTCGGGCAGGGGGAGTGCTTCGGCCGCGCCCTCGGTCCAGGAAACGAGCACGTTCTTGCGCGTGAGCGCCCGTGCAAGCTTCAACATGACGGGAGCGGGATCGACGCCGCTGACACGTGCGCCGCGCCGCTGCGCTTCTCGCACGAACGCGCCGGGGCCGCAACCCACGTCAACGACGTGATCCCGCTCTGTGATGTCCGTGAGGTCGGCGGCCAACCCGGCGACCGCGCCGCGGCCCCACACCATGGTGAGGCCCACGAGCAGACCCGTCGCACCCGAGAACGGCGCGTGGCTTGCGTGGTGATTGGGGACAGCCGGCTCGTGCGAATCCGTCATGGTGGGCCTCCTCGAGGTGGGCGAACGTGCGGATTACTGACCGACGGTCAGTCGAATGCGAGCAACATACATGACCGACGGTCAGTCGGCAATGGCGTACCGTGTGACGCATGGCCAAGGCCGCGCCGCGGCGCCGACCTCCCGATGTGCGGCGTGAGCAGCTTCTCGACGCCGCGCAGCGCGTTCTTCTGGAGCGCGGGCTGCGGGCCACGACCGTGGCGGACGTGGCCGAGTCCGCGGGCGTGGCCAAGGGGACGATGTACCTGTACTACGAGTCGAAGGACGATCTGCTCGCGGCGCTCCGGTCGAGATACCTCGACCAGTACGCCGCAGCCCTGCGGCCGTCACCGGGAAGGCCGGTGTCCGAGCGGATACGGCAGATGATCATCGGGCTGTTCGACTTCGCCGTTGATCACCACGAGTTGCATCACCTGCTGTTCCACGAGGCCGGGTTCAGTGAGGAGGATGCGTTCACCAGTGTGCGCAACGAGCTCACGGATCTGATCGAGGAGGGTGTCGAATCGGGCGAGCTGCGCACCCAGGACGTGCGGACCGCCGCGGCTTTCGTGCTCCACGGCGTCCACGGCGCTCTCGTTCACGGGTTGCACTCACGACGTCCCAGCCGCCGTCGCACAGCAAAGGACGTCGCCGACTTGGTCGACCGCGCCGTCCGCAAGGATTGAGACCCTTGCTCGTTCTGGCGTCGACTACTCCGGATATCGGGGGATCCCTAAACTGACCCTGTATGGAGCGCGGGCAACGACGAGCCGCCCGCCGCAAGTTGAAGGAGATGATTCTTCGGCCGCGTCTTGCAGATCGTCGAGCCGCACCGGCCGCACCGACCAGACCCGACAGTACGTAGAGGCGATCGGCCGGACTTCGACCATCCCAATGCACCGATTCAGCGGAAAGCGTGCCTTTGATGTCGTAGTCGCGGGTGCGGCACTGATCATCCTCAGCCCTCTGATCGCGGCCGTTGCTGTGGTTGTGGCGCTCACTCTGGGAACGCCGCTCTTGTTCCGGCAGGTTCGTCCCGGCCTGCACGGCCAGCCGTTCACATTGATCAAGTTCAGGACGATGAGCAACGCGCGCTGTCCCGAAGGCAGTCTGCTGCCGGACAAGGAACGGCTCGGTCGCGTCGGCGCCTTCCTGCGCTCGACGAGCCTCGACGAGCTCCCTGAGCTGTGGAATGTCCTGAAGGGGGACATGAGCATCGTCGGGCCACGTCCCTTGCTGATGCAGTACCTGTCGCGCTACAACGCGCACCAGGCCCGACGGCACGAGGTTCCACCCGGCATCACGGGGTGGGCCGCGGTGAACGGCCGCAACGCATTGACCTGGGAGGAGAAGCTCGACCTCGATGTGTGGTACATCGACCATCGTTCGGTCGTTCTCGACGCCCGCATCATCTGGCGTACCTTGACCGCAGTCGTGCGACGGCAGGGGATCAGTTCAGACGGGCACGTCACGACGCCGGAATTCATGGGAACCGATGATCGCCCGCTCGCCGGCACGAGCGACGAACGCCCACCAATCGAGGGAGACAAAGGCATTGGTTGACGAACCGACGGCGACGACCAGCGACGACGAAGCGATACTGCAGCACTACCGTGAGGAGGCCGAACAGCACGGCCACGATGCGTCGTCCACCATGGCCGACGCCACGACCCGCGAGCTCGAGATCGCCGCGATCCTGTCCTGTCTCGACGCGGTGTTCGCGAAGCAGACGCCGGACGGCGACATCCTCGAGATCGGGTGCGGCAACGGCCACCTGCTCGCGCTCCTCCGCGCCCGGTATCCGAACGCCGCGCTCGTCGGGGCTGACTACTCGCCCGACATGGTGGAGCTGGCCGCGTCCCGTGGCATCGAGCGCTGCGAAGTGCGGCGGGAGGACGTGCGGGCGCTCTCCTCCGACGATGCTCGCTTCGACGCGGTTGTCTCGGAGCGTTGCCTCGTCAATCTGCTCGACACTGAGGCGCAAGGAGCCGCCATCGGTGAGCTCCACCGCGTCCTGCGCCCGGGGGGCCACGTCGTGTTCATCGAGGCGTTCACCGATGGGCTGCAAAACCTGAACATCGCACGAAACGAGCTCGGTCTACCGCCCAACACGGCTCCGTACCACAACCTGTGGTTCGAGCCGGATCGCTTCCGGCAGGCACTTGACGGTTGGTTCGACGTCGTCGATCTGGATGCCGAGGGTCTTCCGCCCTCCAACTTCCTGAGCTCGCACTACTTCGTGAGCCGGGTGCTCTACCCTGCCGTCACGCGCGCGGACATCCGCTACAACACCGAGTTCGTACGGTTCTTTCGCTTTCTGCCGCCGCAAGGGAACTTCTCGCCCATCCAGCTGTTCCTGTTGCGGCGGGTGGACTGACCGTCTTCGAAGCCGTGTCAGAGCTCGCGGCGCTTGGGTTGGAAGGTGCCGTCCAGGTCTTCGGCGGTGAACGCACCGAGCACGGTGCCGTCCATGGCGTAGCGGTACAGCGCGACGTCGACGACGGCGTCGAGTGCACCGGACACCAGCATCAGTGAGCCGATCAGCACCACGCCCACGGTGATGGCGAGCGGAACCGAGATCGCGGCGCACAGGAGCACGACGAACATCGCCGGGAACGCCGCGAACATGACGGCCAGCCCGATGGTGCCTTGCGCGACAACCGATTCGCCCCACTTCGACTTGAAGATCGACGCAGACCGGCGGATCGAGTCCCTGACCGGACGATCCTCCAACGCGATCACCGGTATCACGAACATCGTCGCCAGGTTCCACGCCATCCCGAACAGCCGTGCGGCGATCACGCCGGCGAGCCGGAAGCGCTCAGCGATGAGTTGGAGCAAGAGTCCGACCGCGATCGACACCATGGTCCAGGACACGATCCGGTTGAGCTTCGCGGAGGCGACACTCATGCCGTCCGCAACTGTCGCGTCGTCGCCGCGGAGCCTGCGGTCCGCCATCACGGATACGACCACGTTGCAGTACGTCGTCACGATGGAGCCGAGCCACAGCACCGGCAGAGCGACGAGGTAGTTCGGGAACTGGAAGTCGTCGGCCATCGGGAACCGCCGGAACAGCAGCAGGAACAGCCCGCCCGACAGGATCACCATTCCCACGAGCCCCACCGCGAGCACGGCCAAGATCGCTGGCTCCGCGACGATCACCCGCCAGCTCACTGCCGCCAGCTTGAACCCTCGGCGAACTCGGCTCACTGCGACCTCCTCGAACGGTCGCGCTCAGGGTACGCCGCGGAGCCATGGCCACAGCATCGCGATGACAGGCCCATGGACGAGACTGAAGCCATGGCCAAGACCCTCCACGAGACAGAGCGGTTGTCCTTCGACGGTGCCGTCGACGCAGACGGCCACATCCTCGAGCCACCCGACCTGTGGGAGACCTACATCGACCCGGAGTACCGAGACCGCGTGCTGCGGATGGCGCGTGACGAGAACGATCTCGAGGAGCTCGAGATCGGAGGCGAGCGATCGAAGCTCAGCCGGCGCGGCTTCCCTTCGACGCTCGGGGCGATGGGAGATCCCGATCTCCGTTCGATGCAGCTCGATCCGGAGCGCACGTACCTCGGCGAGGCACCTTTCGGCAGCATGGATCCCGACGAGCGGCTGAAGCTTCTCGACGCGGAGAACATCGCTGCCGTGGTGCTGTACACGACGATCGGCCTGCTCTGGGAGGCCGAGCTCGAGGATCCCGAGTTGTCGCAGGCATACACGCGCGGTACAACCGGTGGATCTGTGAGTTCTGCTCGAGCAGCGATCGACTGGTTCCGACTGCGCACCTGTCGTTGAGTGATCCGCCGGCCGCCGCGAAGGAGCTCGAGCGAGCCGTAGGCGAGGGCGCACGCGGCGCCTACGTCGCGCCGTTCACCCACGACGGCCGGCCGCTCGGCCATCCGGACAACGATCCCGTCTTCGCGGCCGCGCAGGATCTCGATGTTCCTTTCGCCATACACCCGACGTTCGAGCCGCAGTGGACGAAGGGGACGCGCATGGGTTCGTGGGACAACGTGAAGCAGCTTCGCCTGCTGGCATCCGTGACCGCATCGGACGGCGTGCGCCAACAGTTCACGACTCTGTTCGACTACGGCGTGTTCGATCGGTTCCCACGTCTCAGAGTCGTCGTGCTCGAGTCGGGTGGCGGATGGATCGGCTATTGGCTCGATCGCATCGACGCCGTGTACGGCCACACCTTCATCGGGCAACGCGTGCCGCTCGAGCACAAGCCGAGCGACTACTTCCGAGACCGCATCTGGATCTCCTGTGATCCCGACGAGCGCACGATCCCGGCCTTGGTGGCGCGCTTCGGCAACCGGTTCATGTGGGCGTCGGACTTCCCGCACGCCGACCACACGCCTGAATACGTGCTCGACCTCGACGAGCTCGCTGCTTCGTTCTCAGAGGATGGTCGCGCCGCGTTCCTCGGACAGAACGCACGCGACCTGTACCGCGTCGGCGTGTGATCACGTTCGACGACGTCTGTGCGGCCCATGCGAGGATCGCGCCGCACGTCCATCGGACACCGGTGATGACGAGTCGGTCACTCGACGAGCGCGCCGGTACACACCTCCATCTCAAGTGCGAGAACTTTCAGCGCAGTGGCGCATTCAAGGCGCGAGGGGCCTTCAACGCGGTGCTCCAAGTGCCTGAGGCCGAAGCGTCTCGTGGTGTGGCAGCACACTCGTCCGGCAACCACGGCGGCGCCCTTGCCCTTGCGGCCCGTGAGTGTGGAATCCCGTGCTACGTCGTGATGCCGGCAGGCGCGCCTCGAGCGAAGGTGGACGCGGTCCTCGGCTACGGCGGCCACGTCGTCGAATGCGCCCCGACGATGGACGCCCGCGAGGCGAAGCTCGCTGAGGTGCTCGCGGAGACCGGCGCGCACGAGGTGCATCCCTACGACGACCCGCGCGTGATCGCCGGCGCGGGGACCGCGGCGATCGAGTTGATCGAGCTGCATCCGGACCTCGACTTGGTCATCGCTCCGGTGAGCGGCGGCGGACTACTGAGCGGAACGGCTATCGCAGCACACGGCATGAAGCCCCTGTGCAGGATTTGGGGCGCCGAACCGGCCGGCGCCGATGACGCCTACCGGTCGCTCGAGCGCAAGAAGCTCGAGCCGCGGACGGAGGGGTCGACGATCGCAGACGGTCTGCTCGCGGCATTGAGCGCTCGCACGTTCGGGATCCTGAGCGAGCACGTCGAAGGAATCGTGCGCGTCGAGGACGGCGAGATCCTCGACGCGATGCGGGCTCTCTTCGAGCGTTGCAAGTTGGTGGTCGAACCGAGTGGTGCGGCCGCACTGGCGGGAGTGTTTGCGCACCCGGAGGTGTTACCGGAGCGGGTCGGGGTGATCCTGTCCGGCGGGAACCTCGACTTCGGCACCTACGACGAGTTCGAGGTGGCACGTCCTGTGCCGCACGTTGAAAAGGCGAGTACGACCGATGACGAAGACGATTGAAGTCCGCAAGGCCGAGAGCCGGCCCCACACGAAGCTCGGTTGGCTCGACAGCCACCACAGCTTCAGCTTCGGAGGACACTACGACCCGGCCAACACGCACCATGGCCTGCTGCTGGTCTCCAACGATGACCGGGTCGCAGCGGGCACCGGCTTTTCGACGCACCCGCATCGCGACATGGAGATCGTGACCTGGGTGCTGTCCGGCCGGCTCGAGCACCAGGACTCCGAGGGCAACCGCGGCGAGCTGTATCCCGGGCTCGCGCAGCGAATGAGCGCTGGCTCAGGCATCTGGCACTCCGAGATGAATCCGTCCCGGACAGAGGACGTGCATTTCATCCAGATGTGGGTCGTACCCGACACCGAGCAGATCGACCCCGGTTACGAGCAGAAAGACATCAACACCGAGCTCGACAAGGGCGGCCTGCAACCGATCGCTTCCGGCCAGGGACACGATGCCGCGATCTCGATCCGGCAGGAGGACGCGGTGTTGTGGGGGGGACGCTTGAAGCCCGGTGAGTCCGTGGCCGTGCCCGACGGCCCGAACGCGCACCTGTTCGTCGCGGAGGGTGAGGTCGAGCTCGAAGGCGCCGGCACGCTCGTCGCCGGCGATTCGGCCCGGCTGGTCGGTGCCGGGGAACCGAAGCTGAGCGCTGGCGCCGACGGCGCCGAGGTGCTGATCTGGGTGACCGCATGACCACGCACAAGGAACCAGAGGCAGGTCTCAAGGGCGCTGCACGCGACGAGGCGACGCGTCGGCGCGAGGAGATAAGGGGCGCGCCAGCTCGACAAGGGACCGGACCGGCCGGCCTCGTCCGCACGAGGCGTGCATCACGTCGCGCTGTTGAGCAACGACGTCGAGCGGACCGTCGAGTTCTACCAAGGTCTGCTCGAGTTCCCATTGACCGAGATGTTCGAGAACCGGGACTACGGCGGGTCGACACATTTCTTCTTCGACATCGGGAACGGCAACGCGCTCGCGTTCTTCGATCTCCCCGGCCTCGATCTCGGGCCGTACGCAGAGGTGCTCGGGGGACTGCACCATCTCGCCATCTCCGTCGAGCCCGCACGCTGGCAACACCTGAAGGACAAGCTCGATGCTGCAGCGGTGCCGTACTTGCACCTCGACGGCGCGTCGCTGTACCTCAACGATCCCGACGGCGCGCGCATCGAGCTGATCAGCGATCCGCTCGGCGAGATGTACGGCCACCCGGTGTTCTGACCGCCGGACACGATCATGGCAACCACCCTCGACTGGTACGGCTGCGCCACGTTCCGGTTGCGCACTGGCGGCCTGACGATCTTCCTCGACGCATACATCGACCGGTCGCCGGACGCTCCCGGTACTGGGCTGACGGCCGACGACGTCGGCGTGTGCGACTGGATCGTCGTCGGTCACTCCCACTTCGACCACCTCTATGGGGCCGAACGCATCGCCGCCAACACTGGCGCTCGCATCATCGGCAGCTACGAGACCGTCCGCGTCATGGAACAGGCGGGAGTCCCTGTCGATCAGATGATCTGCGTGGCGGGAGGCGAGACCGTTGCCCTCTCGGAGACCGTGAAGGTCACGGTGTACCCGAGTCAGCACTCGTGCGTCTGGTCCTACCGTCAGATGAGCCAAGCAGGCGACGTGTGCATCGGCGATCTCGGAGTGACCTGGCAGGAGCAGCGTGCGCTGTTCGCCGAGCTCGCGCAGCACTTCTCAACCGGACTGTCTCGAGAGTCACTCGATCATCTCCTCCTCGCACAACAGGGTGACCGCGGGGACGGAGGCGCGCTCGTCTACCTGTTCGACACGCCGGACGGCACCCTGCTGTACCAGGACACGTCCGGTCACTGGTCAGGGATCGTGCGTGACCTCCGCCCCGACGTCGCGATCGTGGCCGCGGCGGGCCGCGGCAACATCGACGGTGAGCCGATCCAAGGCTCGCTCGCGGAATTCGTGGCACGTGAGGTCGAACTGCTGGACGCGAGTCGCGTGGTGCTGTCCCATCACGACAACTGGCTGCCCGGGTTCTCCGTCGACACGGACCTGACTCCGATCCGCGACGAGCTCGCTCGCACGGCCCCGCGGACGAAGTTGCTCGAGCTCGGCTATCTCGACGGGACCGTGATCCTGCCGTGACGGCCCGGGTTCAGGGTTAGCGTGGTCCCTGTGTCGGTGCCGGTCCGCCTGCGGCAGGTCGTGTTGATCACCGACGATCTCGCCGCCGTGGCAGCGAGCGTCGAGCGCGAGCTCGGGCTGTCGGACCCGTTCATCGATCCCGGCGTGAGCGAGTTCGGTCTCGAGAACCGCGTGTATCCCGCTGGCGACTGCTTTGTCGAGGTGATCACACCGATCACCGACGACTCCCCGGGCGCGCGTTATCTGGCCCGCCGAGGCGGCGACGACGGCGGCTACATGGCCATCTTCCAGTTTGCAGAACGTGCTGCGCTGCGGCAGCGCGCCTCCGACGTCGGTGTTCGCATCGTCTGGCGAGCGGACTTCGACGACATGGCCGGCACGCATCTTCATCCGTCCGACACGGGTAGCGCGATCGTGTCGCTCGACTGGGCGGATCCGCCGGAGTCCTGGCGGTGGGCAGGACCGGCCTGGAGAAGTGGCGCGCCGGCAGGACTCCGCGGTGGTGTGACGTCGCTGACGGTCGCCGCGTTGGATCCAGGCAAGGTTTCCGCTCGATGGGCGGAGGTACTCGGCCCCGACGCTCGTCTGGTGGACACGACGGTTCACCTCGACGACGCGGGACAGGAGTTGTGGTTCGTTCACGCTGGCGACGCCCGCCACGAAGGCATCACCGGCTGCGGCCTCGCGCTGGCCACCGTGACCGGCCAACGAACGACTGATATCGGCGGCGTGCATTTCACTGTCGATCCCCTGTAGGAACCTTCGATGGCCGGCACCTGCACGCACCTCGATCGAGTTGCCGACGTCACGCCGGCGAGCACTGGTTGTGAGGATTGCCTTCGCATCGGAGGTCGATGGGTGCACCTGCGGCTGTGCATGTCCTGCGGCCACGTGGGCTGCTGCGACAACTCGCCCAACCGGCACGCGACCGCCCACTGGCATGCGCACGGCGATCACCCGCTGATCCGCTCGTACGAACCCTACGAGGACTGGTGGTGGTGCTATGCCGACGAGTTGTTCTTCGATGTCGAGGGCGCACCGCCGGCACCCTCACATCCGTGAGGCGCTGAACGATGGACGTGCGCGGTCTCGGCACGATCCTCGGTGTTTGGGCTCATCCCGACGACGAGGCGTACCTGTCCGCCGGTGTGATGGCGATGGCGATGCGCGCCGGCTCACGTGTGGTGTGTGTCACTGCGACCCGAGGCGAGCTCGGCTCGCCAGATGTCCGGCGGTGGCCCCTGACAACGCTCGCGGACGTCCGTACGGTCGAGATGACGGCATCGCTCGGTGTCCTCGGGGTACGCGAGCACCACTGGCTCGAGTACCCGGACGGGGCGTGCGCCCACATCCCCGAGACCGACGCCGTCGCGCGGCTGGCGGAGATCATGGCGGACGTGGCGCCGGACACGGTGCTGACCTTCGGTCCGGACGGCATGACCGGCCACCTCGACCACCAGACCGTGTGCGATTGGACGACGAAGGCATTCGATCAGGCAGCCCGACCAGGAGCACGGCTGTACTACGCCACCAAGACAGCAGAGTTCGACGACCGGTTCGCGTGGTTGCCGACCCACCGCCAGGCCTTCGGCGAGGGCCCACCGCGAACGCCCGAACGCGAGACCGACCTCGCGTACCGCCTCAGCGACGAGATCGTCGACCTCAAGGTCGACGCTCTCCGCGCACAGGTGAGCCAGGTGACTTTGCTCTACGCGGACATGGGCGCCGATGTCTACCGCGACTGGGTCGGCGACGAATGGTTCCTGCTCGCCGCTACGGCGTGACCGCGACGAGGTCGTGCAGACGCGGGTTGTCGATGTCTTCGGCCAGGCCGCTGGCGGCGTCGATTGCGCCGGCCTCGCCGAGTCCGGCTCGGTGGACGTAGGCGCGCGCCACGAACTCGCGCATGCCGGTCGTGGCCGCGAGCCGCTCGAGGTCGTTGATCCACGCCGGCGCCGCGGGATGTCCACCGCGCACTGCGGTCGCGCACATCGCATCGAGGACGTACGCGATCACCCACTGGTAACTATCGGGTAAGCCGCTGCATCTCGTCCGGGCGTCTTGCAGACGCTCGATGCCGCTGGTCGAGGACGAGCGCACGACTTCGATGAGGCCTGCACCGCGTCCCGCGAGACCTTGCCAGCAAGGGTCGTCGATCTGGCACGCGAGCGCGAACGCGTGGTCGAAGCCCTCCGCGGCGCGCTCGACGTCCCCATCGAGCAACTCGAGTTCGGCGCTCAGAGCCTCCGGCCACGGCCGGAAGGCGGTCCAGCTCTCCGCGGAACGAGACCGAGTGACTCGTCGAGCGCAGCAGTCGCGAGCTCGTAGTCGCCGCGAAGGAGATGGGCACGACCGAGAAGGGACAGCGACCACGCGGCCTGCTTCGCCGCGTCCGCCTCGTGCGCGAACTTGATCGACCTGTGCAAGGTCTCGATCGCCTCCGGGTATCGAGCCGAGTCGGACAACGCCATGCCGCGGATGCCGTCCACGCGTGCGAGCTCCGCCACGTCGGAGCCCGCGATCGCCTCGGCCCGCGCGAGCCACAGCTCGGCTCGCTCGTGACGGCCTTGTTGGACGTCGACGAAGCCGAGCTCCCGACACGAGGATGCGACGACTGTGCTGGCGCCGGTCCGCTCGCCGACCGCGATCGCGTCGTGCAGTGCAGCTGCGCCTTCGAGGTCTCGCCCGCGCACTGCGTGCACGAGCGCGCTGCCGAGGCTGAAGAGCGAGCGAGCAGATCCTCGTCAGCGCAGGCTTCGGCCTCGGCCGCCGCTCGCCGCAAGCACTGAAGTCCTGCCTCGACCGCGCCGGCCGCAATTGCGGCCTCGCCCGCCTCGAGCTGCGCCCGCACCGCAGGGCGGCCGCCGACTGCCGCCAGCGTCGAGGTGCCAGGGGACACCTCCGCTGCGAGCCGCAGTCCAGCCGACGGCTCGATCCCCAGTTCGCGCTGGAACAGCTTCGTACACATGCGGACGCGCGCTTGCGCGCCGGCGCGGTCGCCGGACGCCGCGAGGCTGCGCACGAGCAGCGTCTGCGCGTTCTCGTCGAAGGGATCCAGTTCGACGAGTTGCGCCGACGCGTCGATCGCCGCTGCGTATTCGCCCGACGCAACGAGAGCCAGACCGGCTTCGTGCAGCATCGAGCTCGCCAGCGCGCGCAGATGCCGGCGCGTCGTGAGCAACCACGCGTCGAACGCGGGCGCCGCGCCGAACTCCATGCCCTCGAGCAAGTCCCGACCGAGTCCATCGAGCGTGATCGCGTCTGTCCACTGGCCATGGCTGAGCACGTCGACGTCGATCGAGGCGCCATCGCGGAGTTGTTCGATCGGATCGCCCCGCAGGATCTCCGCGTTCCCGAGCGCGCGTCGCAGCTCCGCGAGGTTCCAGCGAAGCGCGGCCATCGGGTCGTCGGCTTCACCGAACAACAAACCAGCGACACGCTGGCGCGTGGGTGGTCGTTCCGCCAGCGCGAGGTAGGCCAGCAACGCCCACGGTTTGCGCCCTTTCGGAGGCAAGACGCGTTCACCGCCGCGCGAGATGCTCGGTTGCCCGAGCAAGGTCACCTGCACGTCCATCCGCCCGCCTCCCGCGCAATCATGCCCGATCTCGTCGCCACCGGGGCCGGAATCGGGTGCATCACGCCCGGGCCAAAGGCGGCGGGGGGGCGCAGCCCGCAAGTAGTCGACTCAGTGCCGGGGCAACGTCTCGAGCAGCACCCGTAGCTCGACGAAGCGGGGCTCGTCTGCAGCGAGGTTGCGAAGGCCTTCTGCCCACGCCACCGTCTCGGGCCGGCCGTTGTTCAGGGCCGCCTCTTCCTCCGACGAGAACGCCGCTTCGATCGTGAACTGATCCGGCCGATCACAGTCGGCGAGCAATCGAGCGCCCTGATAACCGGGTGCGATACCGCACTGATCCGCGTGCCACTCGGCGAGGTGCTCGGCGAGTGCGGACACGTTCGTGCTGCGGACCGTGATGGTCTGCACGAAACTCATGGGTCTCCTCCTCTGTCGATGCTGCGATTGAGGACGACGATCTGCCGCCGCCGTGTGAACAGGCGTGTGAAAACAACGTCGTGTGAAGAACGTCACGTGGTGTCCGTGGCGGACCGAGCCATAGATTCCGCCGCTGATGACCGACACGGATCGCAGCGACGAGACGAAGGCCGACCGCTTCCTGGCGCTGCACCACGGCGGCACACCGCTCTTGATGCCGAACGCGTGGGATGCGGGTTCGGCACGGCTCTTCGAGTCGTTGGGGTTCGACGCCGTAGCGACGACGAGCAGCGGCTTCGCTGCCACACTCGCCCGCCTCGACGGCTCGGTCTCGCTCGACGAAGCGATCGCACATTCGGCGACGCTCGTCGCGGCCACCGACGTCCCGGTGTCGGCGGATTTGGAGAACGGCTACGCGCATGATCCGGTGGGCGTTGCCGCCACGATCGACCGCGCGCTGGGCGCTGGTCTCGCCGGATGCTCGGTCGAGGACTTCACTCAGGATCGATCCGATCCGATCTACGAGCTCGGTCTCGCCCGAGAACGAGTCGCTTCTGCGGCCGAAGCCGCGCGGCACGGACCAGCGCGTCTCGTGCTCACCGCGCGATGCGAGAACTTCCTTCGCGACCGTCCGGACCTCGCCGACACGATCGCGAGGCTGCAGGCGTACCAGGAGGCAGGCGCGGACGTGCTGTATGCGCCCGGCCTCAGTTCGCTGGATGACATCCGGGCGCTGGTGACGTCGGTTGATCGCCCCGTCAACGTCATCGCACGGCCGGGCGCGCCGACCGTGGCCGAACTGGCGGACGTCGGCGTGGCGCGTGTCTCGGTCGGCGGCGCGTTCGCCTGGGTGGCCCTGGGCGCGGCCGCTGAAGCGGCAAACGAACTTCGCGAGCAAGGGACGTACGGCTACCTCGATCGCGCCGGGGAGGGATTGAAGGTCGCGCGCGCCGCGTTCTCGACCGGATCGAACTGAGTCATTCGTGCACTCCGTCGATCGCAATGGCGTGCACATCGCCTACCGCAAGGCCGGCACGGGTCCCTTCGTGTTGCTGTCACACGGCTTTGGAGCGTCCTCACACATGTTCGAGTCGAACGCGACAGCGCTCGCGGACTGTCGTACGGTGATCGCGTGGGATCTGCGGGGCCACGGTGCCACCGACTCTCCCGTTGACCCCGTGGAGTACACGCGCGACGCGTCGATCGACGACATGGCTGGGATCCTCGACGACGTCGGCGCCGACCATGCTGTCGTCGGCGGCCACTCGCTCGGTGGCTACCTGTCGCTGCTTTTCGCGCTGGAGCATCCCGAGCGGACGGACGGACTCGTCCTCGTTGGCACCGGACCGGGCTTCCGCAAGGCGGAGGGACGCGAGAAGTGGAACCGGATCGGCGAACGCTATGCCGAGAGCCTGACGACGCGCGGTCTCGCGGGCTTGCCCGGCAGCGCCGAGCTGAGAGCCGACGTGCACCGCGACGCGAGCGGGCTCATCCTGGCGGCGCGTGGCATTCTCAGCCAGGAAGACTCACGTGTGATCGACTCGTTGGCGGAAATCGACGTCCCCGCCCTCGTGGTCATCGGTGAGGACGACGAGATGTTCCTACCCGGCTCCATGTACATGGCTGAGAAGCTTCCCAACGCAGATCTCGTCCTGATTCCCGGCGCGGGCCATGCGCCCAACATGACGCACACCGCCGAGTTCGACGCGGCACTCCGATCGTTCCTCGTCAATCGCACATAGCGAATGCGCGCACGGGGAATGTCCCGAACGCGCGTACCCTCGGTGGCACCGCGAAGAACCGGCCGCCACTGTCGGGGAGCGCGCCCAAGTTCGTGAGGTGCTCCACGATGGTGATGCCACGGCCGAGCAGCTGGCTGTGCGCAGGACGGTTGCCATCCTCTACGTCGTCGATGTTGACCGAGTCGATGCCGGCGAGTGCAACGTCGCGTTCGATCAAGGCGACGACGAGATCCGCCGTGAGGTAGGGGGCGCCGGTTCCGTAGGCGTCGGTGCCCCAATGTCCATCCCACCCTGTGTGGAAAAGCACTGCGTGCCCGGCGATGGAACCGGACGGCAGCGCGTCGCGTTCGATGCCGGCCGGCTGCGTCTCCGTCCGGCGCACGACCGTCAGTGGCAGGTGAGCGAGCCGGTCGAGGTCCACGCCGGACAGGTCGACGCCGCCTTCATGGAAGTGCCACGGGCTGTCGAGGTAGGTCCCGGTGTTGGCGATCATGTCGATGCGGCCGATGTGGAACGATGCGGCGCCACCCAGCCGTTCACGGGACTGCTCCCTGCTGATGTGCGTCGTGATGCGCGGCGCCGGCAGCCCGGGATACGTCGTCATCCCGTCGACGATGTCGTGACTGAGGTCGATGAACCGCGTCATGGGCTCCAGCCTCTCCGATGACGCGGTCGTCCTTGCTCCTCTTTCGCGCACATTGTCGTCTGAGCCACCGAAATCGGTGGCTCAGTCGACACAGTCTTCGTCGCCGGGGCTTCTGTGTCGACACAACGACTGGATCGGTGGCTCAGTCGACACAGACGCGACCGACCTCTCGTCTGTGTCGAGCGAGCCACCGAAATCGGTCGGTGAGTCGACAATGTGCGCGACGGACGGCGACGGACGGCGACGGACGGCGACGGACGGCGACGGACGGCGGCCGCGGCGGTGCGGCGGTGCGGCGCCGTGGCGCCGTGGCGCACCGACCCTCGCGCCACACGTACCTCCTACGACACTGGCACCTTCCGAACCGAATCGCCGACGCTCACCGTTCCCGCCTCGACGACTCGCGCATTGATGCCACGAAGCTGGTATGGCCTGCCCTCGGCCGATCGCAAGAACCTCGTCGCCTCGAGACCGAATCGCTCGGTGAACTTCTGACAACCGGTGTGCGGCTCGACCGACACCTCGATGACGGCGGTGCCGATGCGTAGACGCGTGCCGGCGGGCACGTTGGCCTCGGACAGATCGAAGTCCACCAAGAGCTGATCACCGGCGAGCACCCAGCGCGATCGATCGCCACCGAACAGCGCCGCGGCTCGGCAGTTCATCAACGTGATCTGACGAGCAGGCTCCGCGGATCCGTCCGGCGAGTCGCGGCTGCCACGCGCCAGCCACCCGTCACCGACGAGGCCGTCCTCGAGCGTCAGCTTCCCGGAATCGACCGTCTCCCGCTCGCCGGGCACGGGCCGGCGGACGATCAGCTCGAGCCGGCCGTCATCACTCGGCGCTCCCGCCACCTGGTTCAGTCCCGCGAGCAGCTCTGCCCTCGTGCGATGTCCCACGTCGCCATGGTGGAGGACAGCGGTGTCCTGAAGCGAGGCGGTTTCCCTCGTCGCAGCGGGTAGGAACATCGCATGGCAACCGGTGGACACCTCCTTCCGCGCCAGGCCATCACCACGATCGACGAGTACCTCGCGACAGATACGGGCGGGCTCGGGGTCGCTCGGGCCCAGGACATCGGTCCTGAAGCGACGCGCGCGGTCATCGAACGCTCGGGGCTCCGCGGGCGCGGTGGTGGCGGGTTTCCCACGGGCAGGAAGTGGTCCGGGGTCGCCACGCAGGACGCGGCTCGCCGTTATCTCGTGTGCAACGGTGCCGAAGGCGAGCCCGGCACGTTCAAGGACCGCGCACTGATGCGCGCGAACCCGTACCAGCTCGTCGAGGGCGTGGTCATCGCCGCGTTCGCGATCGGTGCCCAAGAAGCGTTCATCGCGATGAAGTCGCACTTCACGCAAGAGCTCGAAGCCGTCACCCGCGCGGTACAGGAGATGCAACTTGCCGGCATCTGTTCCGACTGCGTCGTCAACATCGTGGGTGGCCCCGACGAGTACCTGTTCGGTGAGGAGAAGGCGCTCCTCGAAGTGATCGAGGGCGGCGACCCGCTGCCGCGGCTGTTGCCGCCGTACGAGCACGGATTGTTCGCGACCGCGCCCCAAACCGGTTGGGAGGGACGCGGCGTCCATCGAACGCGCGGCGCCGAGTCGAATCCGACTGTGGTCAACAACGCCGAGACGCTGTCGAACGTCCCGCACATCCTGGCTCGTGGTGACGACTGGTTCCGGTCGCTGGGAACGAGCGAGTCACCGGGCACACAGGTGTGCACCGTCGTAGGCGACGTCGTCGCGCCGGGCGTCGGAGAGGTGGAGCTAGGCACCCCGCTACGTGACGTTCTGGACGGCATCGGCGGCGGCTCCCACGCCGGACGGTCGACCAAGGCCGTGTTCTCCGGAGTCGCCAACCCCGTGGTCGATGCGCGCGACCTCGACGTGCCTCTGAGCTACGAGGGCTTCGACGCCATCGGGAGTGGTATGGGCGCGGCCGGGTTCATCGTGCTCGACGACAGCGCGTGCATGGTCGAGGCGGCGCGGCTGTTCTCGCGTTTCCTGTGGGTCGAGTCGTGCGGCCAGTGCCCGGCGTGCAAGCGGGGCTCGAGCGAGATCACCGAGCGTCTCGAGCAGATCGAGGGAGGCAACGGCACGGACGAGGACATCGCCGAGATCGCAAGCTGGATCGACAAGGTGACCGATGGCAACCGCTGCTATCTCGCCGTGGAAGAGCAGGTTCTGGTCGCCAGCATCTTGCGAACGTTCGGCGACGAGTTCGCGGAGCACCTACAACTCGGTCGTTGTCCGCGTCCCCGCGAGATCGTGTTCCCGAAGATCGTCGACTTGTCGGACGGCAACGTCGTCTACGACACCCGCGTCCCGCTGAAGCAACCCGACTGGACCTACGCCGTCGAGCCCCGCCTCACGTCCTAGACGAATGTTGGGTGGAAACGGGCGCCATGGCGCCCGTTTCACCCCGGAGTTCGCATGGCGACGGTCTCGTCAGGCGGCGGTGCGAGAACCTGTTTCAATCTCCGGCGTGGACATCGACCTTCCCCACGAGGACGACCCGCGCCGTCTCGAGGTGCGTGCGTGGTTCGACGCACATCCCGACCCGACGGCCGCCGAGCTCGTCGAGGCCGGCTACGTCGTGCCCCACTGGCCGCCGCCGTGGGGACTCGACGCCGAGCCCGAGCTGCAGCTCATCATCGACGACGAGATCAAACGTGCAGGCGTGACGAAGCCGATGAACCCGATCGGGATCGGCCATTGTGGTCCCGTCATCGTCGTGCACGGCACCGAGGAGCAGCAGCAGCGGTATGTCCCCCCGATGCTCCGTGGCGAGGAGCTGTGGTGTCAGTTGTTCTCCGAGCCCGAAGCCGGATCCGATCTCGCCAACCTGTCGACCCGTGCCGTTCGCGACGGCGACGTGTTCGTCGTCAACGGTCAGAAGATCTGGACCTCGCTCGCGCAGGTGGCGAAGTTCGGCATCCTCATCGCCCGCACCGATCCGGACACGAGCAAATACACCGGTATCTCGTACTTCATCGTGCCGATGGACCTCCCCGGCATCGAGATCAGGCCGTTGCGGAACATGGTCGGGACGTTCGGCGACGCGGGCTTCTGCGAGGTCTTCTTCACCGACGTCCACGTACCGGCGGAGAACCTCATCGGGTCGCTCAACGGTGGTTGGGTGATGGCAAAGGAGACGCTGGCCAACGAACGCGTTTCGTTGTCACGCGAAGGACTCCAATGGGGACATGGCCCGACGGTGCGCGATCTGCTCGAACTCGTTCGCAAGCGCGGGGGCGTGACTGATCCGGTCGTGCGTCAGCAAGTCGCGGACGTGTACATCGAGGGCGAGATCATGCGCTACCACCAGTTGCGGCAGATCTCGGCGAAGGTCAACAAGAAGCCTGGACCTGACGCGTCGCTGCGCAAGGCGCTCAAGGACCCGCACGGCAAGCGTGTGTTCACCCTCGCGCAGAACATGATGGGCGCCGAGGGCATGCTCGCCATGGGCGATGTGGACGCTTCTTGGGATCAATGGGCGGCCGGTTTCCTCTTCAGCCCTGCGCTCACCGTCGGGGGTGGGACCGCCGAGGTACTGCGCAACATCATCGGCGAGCGTTTGCTCGGCCTTCCTCACGACACCGACGTCGAGGCGGGTCTCACGTGGGCGCAAGCCCACAAAGGCTCAGGTGCGAAATCCCACCGGTAGGTGCTTGATGCCGCCGCGCCCGCAGCGGTTGCATGCCGAGAACGGCAGTTGCTCGACTGGCTACTTTACGGCGGGGGACAAGCGGGGCGACCGTTGACCGATCTCGAACTCGCGACTCCGGCGGCGCCCGGCGAACACCGGCGGGGGACCGCACGAACGCCGAACGACCGGTGGGCGACTCGCGCGTTCGTTGCGGTGGTGGTCGTCGCGCTTCCCTTCTATCTGGCACTCAGCCGGAACGTCTGGTTCAACAATGACGACTGGGATTACCTCGCAACGCGCAGTGCCGGAAGCCCGCAGGACCTGTTTCGCCCACACAACGAGCACTGGCAGACGCTTCCCATCCTCTTGTACCGAGGAATGTGGCACCTGTTCGGGCTCGATCACTACCAGCTCTACGCGTTGCCGGTGGTTGTGCTCCACCTCACGGCGGGCGTGTTGCTGTGGATCATCATCCGTCGGGTCGGTGTGCGGCCGTGGATCGCAACGCTCGTGGGTTCAGTGTTCGTGCTCTATGGCGCCGGTTACCAGGACATCATCTGGGACTTCCAACTCGGCTTCAACGCCGCGTTGGTGTTCGGCCTCGCGCAACTGTTGCTCGCCGACCACGACGGTCGTGTCGATCGACGTGACTATCTCGCGGATCGCGTGCGGCGTGCTGGGCGTGATGTGCGCAGGCCTCGCCGTCACGATGGTGTTCATCGTCGGTCTCGCGATGCTCCTGCGGCGTGGTTGGCGGGTGGCTCTGTTGCAGGTCATACCACCGACGGCGGGCTTTGCGGTGTGGTGGATGTGGATGGGACGAGACGCGTACGACGCTCGCAAGTGGTCCGTCAGCGAAACCCTCCAATTCGTCTGGCGGGGAATCACAACCGCGTTCGAGAACGTCGGATGGACGAGCGGCACGGCAGCGCTCCTCTTGCTCGTGCTCGCGGTGGGATTGACGTTGGCGTGGCGGCAGTCCGGCTCCCGCGAAAGTCGGATCCATGCGTTCGCGGTACCAGGGGCGATGCTCGTTGGTGCGTTGGTGTTCCTCGCGGTTGCGGGCTATGGACGAGCGGACACTTTCGGCACCGAGTTCGCGGAGCGCAGCCGGTATGGACACATCGTCCTGGCCCTTTCCTCGCCAGCGATCGCCGTCGCGGTCAACGCGTTGACGAACCTGCGACGCGCCGCCGGACTCGTCATCGCCGCGCTTCTCGTCGCCGGCATCCCTACCAACCTGAACACGGTTGCGAACGCGAGGTTCGGCGATCCCGACGTCACCATGGCCATGGCGCACGCGCCACTCGCGCGACAGTTCCGGCGCGCGATCAACCTGATCTGACTGGACAGCCACGCCTCACCGTCGGCTGGCTCGTCGACAACGCCGATGCGGGACGTATCCCGAAGTCGAATCCGTCGCCGACGACGGCAGCAGAAGCAACGATCCGACTGTCGCTCGAGCAGCATGCGCCAATCGCAAAGGCGGCGTCGTGTGTCCCGCTCGGGCGTAAACCGGTCGAGCGCCGCTTGGCCAAGGGTCAGCAGCTCCAGTCGAAAGGTGGTCGCCTCCAAGTCGCACTGGCGGCCAATGGACGCTCGGTGGGACGCGTCATCTACCGGCCGTACCCAGACTCGATCGCGCTCAAGGCCGTTGCGCCGATCGACCTTTGGGTCGCGGCCGCAACGAGGGAACCGACGATGCTGTGCGCCTGAACCGAGAGCGGTGGGGCTGGCAGCAATCGAAGGCCTGTAAGGAGAATCCCCCGCCTCTAACCCAAATACCTCCTCCAACGCCTCTAGTCGAGGGGCGAGCCCGGTTGGACCTGCGACATGAGGATCGCCGATCGCCCGGACTGGTTCGACGTCGCGTTGACGCTCGGTCTCCGCGCTGGCCTCCGACAGAACGAAGCGACGGGACTGACGCTCGACCGGGTCAACTTCCTCAAACGCGAGCTAGTCGTGGACCGCCAGCTCGCAGCCCGAGGACCGGAGTTGTTCGCGCCGCCGAAGAGATCACGGTCCTACTGCACCGTCCCGCTCGCTGACGCGGTCGTCGAGGCGTTGGCCCGGCACGTCGAGGTGCACGGCACCGGCCGGGACGGACTGCTATTACGAGGCGAAGCGCACCGGTAGGTGCTTGATGCCGCCGATGAAGTTCGAGCGCAGTCGGTCGGGTGCGCCGAGGCCCTCGACTCGCTTCACCCGCTTCGCCATCTCTTCGAACAGGACGTGTATCTCCATGCGGGCGAGTTGCGCGCCGAGGCAGAAGTGGGGGCCGCCGCCCCCGAACGCGATGTGCGGGTTCGGATCGCGCTCGATGTCGAACCGGAACGGATCGTCGAACACGTCCTCGTCGCGATTGGCGGAGATGTAGTAGAGGGCGATCTTGTCGCCGTCTTTGATCGTCTCGCCGCGCAGTTCGAAGTCTCGAGTGGCGTTGCGGCGGAAGTACATCACGGGCGTCGCCCACCGGAGGACCTCTTCGGTCATGCCGGCGGTGCGTCCGTCGATGTCGGCTCGCGAACAGGTCCCACTGGTCGGGGTTCTCCAAGAACGCGTTCATCCCGTGGGCGATCGCGTTGCGCGTCGTCTCGTTGCCTGCGACCGACAGCAGTAGGAAGAACAGGTTGAAGTCCATGTCGGACAGCGAGTCGCCGTCGACCTCGGCCGACAGCAGCGCGGTGATGATGTCGTCTTGCGGATGGGCCCGACGCTTGTCGGCGAGCGCCTGCGCGTACATGAACATCTCGACTTGCGCTTGGAACACCTCCGTGTCCTCGACCATGTACTCGGGGTCTTCCGATCCGACCATCCGGTTGCTCCACTCGAAGATCTTGTGACGGTCTTCGCGCGGCACGCCGATGAGCTCGGCGATGACGTCGAGGGGAAGCTCGGCTGCGACATCGACCACGAAGTCGCAATCGTCCTTCGCGAGCGCTTCGTCGAGGATGTTGTCGGTGAGCTCACGGATGTGGGGCTCGAGCTGCCCGATCATCCGGGGCGTGAAGCCGCGATTGACCAGCTTGCGATACCGAGTGTGATCCGGGGGATCCATCATCAGCATCATCCGGCCGCCGGCTTCTTCGGCCTCGGTCTGCATCATGCTCTGTTCCTCGAGCCCTACGACACCGCCGCGTGACTGCGCCGACGAGAAGGTGCCGGCGTCGCGATTGCACTGGATGATGTCGGCGTGCTTCGTGATCACCCAGAACCCCGGTCCGTCCGGCTCCGTGTGCTTGTAGATCGGATGGTTCGCACGCAGCCATGTGAACCACTCGTGAGGAATGCCTTCGGTGAACCTGTCGCGGTCGAGCAGGTCGATCTCGGCCAACTGCATGGGCTCCTCCCTACTGTCCCTTGAACTGTGGCGTTCGCTTCTCCATGAAGGCCAGCGGGCCTTCCTTGGCATCGTCGCTCATGAACACTTGCATCCCGATGCTCGAGTCGATGCGCATGGCCTCCTGTTCTGACACGCACTCGGTCTCTCGCAATCCGCGTAGCACGGCCTGAACTGCGATCGGTCCGTTGGCGGCGATCGCGGCGGCGACCTCGCGTGCACGATCGAGCGCCATACCGTCGGGCACGACCTCGCCGATGAGACCGATCTGCTTGGCCTCTGGCGCACGGACGTGGCGCCCGGTCAGGAGCAGATCGGCGGCGACGGTGTACGGGATCTGCCGGCGCAACCGGACGACCGACCCACCGAGCGGATACAGACTCCAACGCACCTCGGACACACCGAAGCGCGCGCTCTCGCCGGCGATGCGAATGTCGGTCGCTTGCAGGATCTCGGTGCCGCCCGCGACCGCCGGGCCCTCCACCGCGGCGATGAGCGGCTTGTCGAGGAGGAAACCCTTCAGCAGCGGCTTGATCACGCCTCCGGACAAGTCGGACGTCGTCTCGTTGTCGCGCTCGGCGAACACGTCGCCCGGGTGGGTCTCGGTCATCGCCTGGAGGTCTGCGCCGGCGCAGAAGCAACCGCCCGAGCCCGTGAGGATGGCCACGCGGATGTCCGGGTTTGCATTCACCTCGTCCCACGCGGCCGACAGCCCTTCCATCATCGACGGCGACAGCGCGTTGCGGCGCTCGGGGCGATTCATGGTGACGATCAGCACGTCTCCGTCCCGCTCGACGAGCAGATGCTGGTCGGGAGGAGTGACCTCAGGGCGCGGCTTGGTCGCATCGTTGGTCGTCTCCGCGGCTGACACGCGCGCAGTAGAACACATTCCAGTTCTGAGCGACAAGCAGCAGGCAGACGGCGTGCGTTGCCGGTCTACAGAGAACGTGTTCTACTTCCGAGCGTGGCGTTCAACCTGGCCGATCTCATCGAGCACGCCGTCGATGCCGTCCCTGAGAGGACGGCGCTGATCTGCGGCGACCGGTCGATCACCTATGCGCAACTCGAGCAGCGGGCCAACCGGCTCGCGCATCATCTCGCCGCCAATGGGGTCGGCGAAGGGCAGCACGTCGCCATCTACGCGTACAACAGCATCGAGTTCGTCGAGACGATGTTCGCTGCGTACAAGCTGCGCGCCGTGCCCATCAACGTGAACTATCGCTACGTCGAAGACGAGCTCGTCTACCTGTACGACAATGCAGACGTCGTTGCCACGGTGTTCCAGGACGAATTCTGCGCCGCGCATTGCCGCCGTGCGCGACCGCCTGCCGATGTTGCAGCACCTGGTCGTGTTCGGTGACCGGCCGTGCGAGATCGACGGTGTAGTCGAGTACGAGGACGCGTTGGCCTCTGCGTCGCCGAAGCGCGACTTCGGTGAGCGTGACGACGGCGATCTCTACATCCTCTACACGGGAGGCACGACCGGCTTCCCGAAGGGAGTGATGTGGCGCCACGAGGACGTGTTTCGCACGCTCGGCGGCGGCATCGACTTCGTCACCGGCGAGTGGATCAGCGACGAGTTCGCGCTGGCGCGCTCGGGCGCCGAGAATCCACTCGGCCACGCGCTCGTGCTGGCGCCCTTGATGCACGGAGCCGCCCAGTGGACGACGTTCGGCGCGCTGTTCCGAGGCACGACCGTCGTGTTGCTGCCGAAGTTCGACCCGCACGACGTGTGGGCCGCGGTGGAGGAGTACGCCATCGGAGGCCTCGCCATCACCGGCGACGCGATGGCACGGCCGCTCATCGAAGCGCTGATGGAAGGACGCCCCAACTCTGTCGTGCGCGGCGAGGGAAGCGCCAGCGACGAGCCGCACCGAGGCGGAGACAGTGAGCGGAGCGAGCCGTCGGAGCCGACCAACCAACGCAGTTCGTACAACACGTCGTCGGTGTACTCAGTGAGCTCGACGGCTGCGGTGTTCTCGCCTGTGATGAAGGAGCAGTTCCTCGAGCTGCTGCCGAACGCATTCATCAGTGAGGCGGTGGGCTCGTCCGAGAGTGGGTTCAACGGACTGCGCCTGCTCGAGAAGGGTGGAACCGCGAACAACAGCGGGCTCATCAACGTCAACATGGGTCCCGACACGATCGTGCTCGACGACGACAACCGGCCGGTCGAGCCGGGTGCGGTCGGGCGCATGGCGCGGGGCGGCAACGTGCCGCTCGGCTACTACAAGGACGCGGCCAAGACGGCGGCGACGTTCATCGAGGTCGACGGCAAGCGCTACTCGGTGCCAGGCGACCTCGCCCGCTTGGAGGAGGACGGGACGATGACGCTGCTCGGCCGCGGCTCGCAGTGCATCAACTCCGGTGGAGAGAAGATCTATCCCGAAGAAGTCGAGGCGGCGCTCAAAGCCCATCCCGAGGTGTATGACGTGTTGGTGGTCGGGGTCGACGACGAGCGCTGGGGTCAGAAGGTTGCGGCGGTCGTACAACCGCGTGCGCGCACGCAGCCGTCGCTCGGTGACCTCGTGGAGCACTGCCGCACCCGTATCGCCGGCTACAAGGTGCCGCGTGCGTTGCACCTCGTCGACGAGATCCCGCGGCAACCGTCCGGCAAGCCTGACTACCCGCGCGGCACGCCGGCTCGCGATGGATGCGATGGAGGTCACGCAATGAAGAATCGTCTTGCGGAGATGTTCGGGATCGAGTTCCCGATCTTTGCCTTCTCGCATTGCCGCGATGTCGTCGCTGCCGTGACGAACGCCGGCGGCATGGGCGTGCTCGGCGCGCTTGCATTTTCGCCAGACCAGCTCGAGCTCGAGTTGAAGTGGATCGACGAGCATGTCGCCGGCAAGCCCTACGGCGTGGACGTCGTGATGCCGGTGAAGACCGCCGACCGAGACGCCGGCCTACACGAGGTCGACGACATCGGCGCGCAGCTTCGGGCGATGATCAGCCAGGACCATTGGGACTACGTCGACAAGATCCTCGCCGACCACGGTGTCGACGTCAGTGGCGATGGGGAGGTCCTCGAGTCGGGGTCCGGGATGGGTGCCGGCGTGCTCGGTTGGACGGAAGCAACCGGAGCGCCGCAGATCGAGATCGCGCTCGCGCATCCGATCTCGCTGCTCGCGTCCGCGCTCGGTCCACCGCCGAAGGCCGCCATCGACCAGGCCCACGAACAAGGCGTGAAGGTCGCGGCACTGATCGGGCGGGTCGAGCAGGCGATCCGCGACGTGCAGCAGGGCGTTGACATCATCATCGCCCAGGGCTACGAGGCGGGGGGCCACACCGGCGAAGTGGCGTCCATGGTGCTGGTGCCGGATGTGGTCGATGCGATCACGCCGGTTCCGATACTCGCAGCAGGAGGCATTGGATCGGGACGGCAGATGGCCGCGGCGATGGCCCTCGGTGCTGACGGCGTGTGGACCGGTTCGATCTGGTTGACGACGATAGAGAACGACTATGGCGGTGTGATCACCGAGAAGCTGCTCTCCGCGACGTCGTCTGACACGGTGCGGTCGCGCGCATTGACCGGCAAGCCCGCTCGCCAGTTGCGCACCGCATGGACCGACGCATGGGAGGCCCCGGAGTCTCCGGGCCCGTTGCCGATGCCCTTGCAGTTCATCTTGAACTCGTATGCGGATCGCAAGATGGGTGCGAACCCGCCGCGCGAGCTGGTGGGGATGCCGGTCGGCCAGATCGTGAGCCGGATGAACCAGGTGCGCACGACGAAGCAGGTCGTCTACGAGATGATCGAGGAGTACATCGACGTCACCCAACGCCTGGCATCGGACCTCGACGACTCCTGACCGCCCGTCCTCCCGAAATTGCGTGCACTAGCTACACGGCATGTAGCTAGCGAACGCCGAAACGCGGCGGATGGGTCACGCCCGGGCGCGGTAGCCCGCCACGGCGAAGGGGTTCGAGTGGGTGAAGCCGAGGTGCTCGTAGAGCCGGATGGCGTTGTCGTTGTCGGCGCGGGCGTGGAGGATCGGCGTCTCGTCACGTGCCCGAATGCGAGCGGCGAGGTGACGCGTGAGTCGCGCCGCGAGTCCCTTGCCGCGGTGGGCCTCGTCGGTGCACACCGCGCTCGATCTCGCGATACGGCGATGGGAACATTCGCTCGCCTGCCATCGCGATCAGCGCGCCGTCGTCGTCGCGGATGCCGAAGTACTCGCCGAGCTCGATCGTGCGCGGCCCGAACGGGCCCGGTTGTGTGCGCTCGATCAGCGCGAGCATGTCGGGCACGTCGTCGGCGGTCAGCGGCTGCGCGGCGGCGTCGAGCTCGCCCTCGACCGACGTCGCCACCATCTGGACCGCTGCCATCGAATACGCCTGCTCCCAACCGTCGCCCGGTTCGAGCACGTCACGGGCGAGGAAGGCGTACCCCTTCGGACCGACGAGTACGCGTAGCTGCTCCCATGCGTCGGGCGTCGGGTCGTCCGGGAGCGCAGCGAACAGCGCCATGTCCTGTTGGTACCGGACGGCGAGCGGACCACCTTCCGCTACCGTTGCCTGCGGCCCGCGTAGCGCATGCCACACCGGGTTGCCGAGCTCCATCGGAGGATCCTCGCATGACTGCTGCGATGCATGAGGTCCCAATTGCCGAGCACCTCGAGCAGATCGATGCCCAGGGCTACACGATCATCGAGGACGCCATCGAACCGGCGCTCGTCGCCGACCTGCGCGACGCCATTCGACGGCTCGAACGCGATCTCGACATCCGTCCTCTGGGCACAGCCGCTGAGGGCCACTCGACGCTACGCATGTACAACCTGCTCGCGAAGGATCAGGTGTTCACCGCGATGCCGATTCATCACAACGTGCTGCCGCTCGTCGAGCGGTTGCTGGACAAGGGGTGCTTGTTGTCCGGCATGACGGCGATGGACATCGGGCCTGGCGAGGACGCGCAACCGTTGCACGGCGACGACGTCGTGATGTCGCGCCATCTCCGCCGTCCGCACGCGCCGATGATGGTCACCACCATCTGGGCGCTCACCGACTTCACGCGGGCGAACGGGGGCACCAACTACGTGCCGGGCTCGCACAAGTGGGAGACGATTCCCCGACCGGAGACCTTGGCCGGGGTCGAGGTTCGGTCCCTCGAGATGAAAGCCGGCAGCGTGATGGTCTTCCACGGCAGCATGTGGCACGGCGGCGGCGCCAACACGACTGCCGACGACTGGCGGCTCGGCGTCAACGTCCAGTACTGCCCGGGGTTCGTCCGCCAGCAACAGAACCCGTACTTCGGGATCCCGGCCGACCTCGCCGCGACGTTCCAAGACCGGCTGCTCGAGCTGCTCGGCTACAAGCTCTACAAGGGCATCATGGGCCACGTCGACGGCAAGAGCCCCGGCGAGATCGTTTTCGGCGAGCGGTTCGCCGAGACCGCCTACCGGGACGCCGAGGCCGCTCGAGCGCCGCGAAAGTCAGAACGCGTTCTTGTTTCACCAAGGGGCTGCCCGGCAGACTGAGAGCTGACGGCGCCTGACAGGCACCGGAGGAGGACGCCATCCATGGCCACAACGACCGGGGTCGCGGACCGTTACACGATCATCTCCGCCGACTGCCACGCCGGCGGAAGTCACGCCGCCTACCGCGAGTACCTCGATCCTGAGTACCTCGAGGACTTCGACGCCTGGCGGGGCAGGTACAAGAACCCGTACAAGGACCTCGGGGACAACCGCCGGTTGCGCAACTGGGACAACGAGATGCGCAATTCGCAGCAGGAGGCGGACGGGATCGTCGGCGAGGTCATCTTTCCGAACACGGTGCCGCCGTTCTTCCCGAGCTTCGTGTTGTTCGCCGGTCCGCCGGAACCTGAGCACTACGAACACCGCCTGGCCGGCATCCGCGCGCACAACCGGTGGCTCGTCGACTGGTGCAACGAGTTCCCGGCGCGCCGCGCCGGGATCGGGCAGATCTTCCTCAACGACATCGACGACGCCGTCGCCGACGTGCGATGGATCAAGGAGAACGGTCTGCGGGGCGGCGTCCTGCTACCGAACATCCCGCCGTCGGCGACTTGGATGAAGCCCATCTATGACCCGGAATACGACCGGCTGTGGGAGGTCTGCCAGGACCTCGAAGTCCCGATCAACATCCACGGTGGCACCGGTGCACCCGACTACGGGCCGTACCCGGTCTCGATGCTCCTGTACATCACCGAGGTGTCCTTCTACAGCCAGCGTCCGCTTGTCCACATGATCCTGTCGGGCATCCTCGAGCGGTTCCCTCGACTCAAGGTCGTCCTCACCGAGCAGGGCTGCGCATGGGTGCCACCGCTGCTCAACCGGCTCGACCACGTGATCCGTGGCATACGCGACACGGGCGCAACCGGCGAGATCCGCTACGGCAAGGACCACGTCCTCCCGCAGGACGCGACGGAGTACTTCCACCAGAACGTGTGGATGGGCGTCAGTCAACCGGGACCGGAAGACGTGGCCGCTCGGGAGCGGATCGGCGCCGGGCGGTTCATGTGGGGCAGCGACTATCCGCACGACGAGGGCACGTGGCCCTACACCCGCGAGCACCTGCGGTCGCGCTTCCACGACGTGCCTGAGAAGGAGCTACGCGAGATCCTCGCGAGCAACGCCGCGCGCCTCTATGACTTCGACCTCGACACGCTCGCGCCGCTTGCGGCGGAGTACGGGCCCACGGTCGACGAGATCGCGCAACCCATCGACAAGGTGCCCGACAAGAACATGCAGCGCCTGTCCGAGGACTTGGATCCCAGGGCGATCAAGTAAACGCCAGCGACGAGCCGACAGCACGTACGAGCGACCCGTAGGGGAGCGAGTTCGTGTCGAATTACGGCAAGATCAGGTGGACGTCGCCGAACTCGTGCCAGAGGTAGCCCTCGGCGAGGGCGGTGTCGTAGGACAGCTCCACGAGGTCGCGGCCGGCGAGCGCTTCGAGCATGTCGAGGTGTGATGCCTCGGGCTCGTGCCATCCGGTGAGGAGCCCGTCGACGGCGCGCACGCCGCGATCGGGGGAGATCACCGTTTCGGTCCATCCCTCGCCGGGGTGCACTCGACCGCGCTCGTCCGCAACCGTCTCGAGGGCGCGCACGACCGTCGTGCCGATGGCGATCACCCTCCCGCCTTGCCGGTGCGTGTCGTTCACCAAATGCGCGGTGTGCGGATCGACGCGGTAGTACTCCGCATACGGCGATTCGTCCGACTCGAGCGACGACACACCCGTGTGCAGCACGAGCGGTGCCACGCTGACGCCTTTCGCCACGAGCCGCGTGATCACCTCGGGTGTGAACGGCCTCCCCGCGCTGGGCATCTCTGCGCTGCCGGGTTCCGTGGCATAGACGTTCTGGTACATCGAGATCGGCCAACGGTTGCGCACGTACCCATACCGGATCGGCCGGCCGTGCACCGCGAGGTACGTCAACAACGGCAAGGGCAGGTGCAGCGATGCGATCCACAGGCGGCCGTTCGACCGCTCGTAGGGCGCGAGCAGCGCGACCGTGCCTCCGTCCGGCAAGTGCAGCACCCAACTTGGCGCGGCGGCGCGGAACGGAGCACCGTCGCGCCGCAGCTCGACGACCCAAAGGTTCGCCGGGAGCTGCGTCGACAGATGGACGGCGAGCGGCAGGCCGTCCGGCCCCACGGCGTCCACCGCGGCCGCGAGCGTGCCCGAGGTGTTCACAACGATGAGATCGCCGGCGTCGAGGAAACAAGGAAGGTCCGAGAAGTTGGCGTGCACCAAGCGACGCTCGGACTTGTACGCGACCATCAGCCGCACCCGGTCGCGTGCGGTGCCACGCGCCTCCGGCGGCACGGATGCTTCGAGCTCGGGCGGAAGCTCGAACCGCACGCGGTTCGTCACCGGAAGCGCATCGATGGCGGCGACGACGGTGGCGGCGCTCACGCCGGTACCAGCTCTTGCGCCCGGTAACGGCCGGACGGCTCGTCACCTTCGAGGAGGTGGACGAGTCCGGGAACTGCGACCTCGGGCAGCGGCCGGTCGGAGATGTCCTCGCCCGGGAACGCCTCCTGATGCATCTGCGTTCGGAGGTCACCCGGATCGACCCGGTACACCCGCAAGTCGCACCGCTCGGCCCCGAGCACCGCGGTCAGCTGCTCGAGCGCCGCCTTGGACGATCCGTAGCCGCCCCAACCCTCGTACGCCTCGACCGCCGCGTCTGAGGTGATGTTCACGATGCGAGCACCCGGCCGGAGTGACGGCAGCGCCTCTTGCACGAGTGCGAGCGGCGCGAACACGTTGACCTCGTACACCTGACGGACGACGTCGAGCGGGTAGTGCGCGAGCGGCGGCTGCGGGCTCGGGCCGAGGTAACTGGCGTTGTTCACGACTGCGTCGATGGCTCCGCCGAGCTCGATGGCGGCCGTGACGAGCGCCCGCCGGTGCGCCGGGTCCGTCATGTCGCCGGCGATGGCCCGCACGGTCGTGCGCGACGCGAGCTCGGACTCTGCCGCGCCGAGTGCGTCGGACCCACGAGCGTCGATGACCAGCGCCCAACCCCGATCTGCGAGCTTCGTCGCAAGGGCGAGACCGAGACCCCGGGACGCTCCAGTGATGATGGCTACCTGCATGGTGAGCCTCCCCTTCTTCGGTTCTCACAGTAAAGACAGGTTCTTCTTACTTTATTCCTCCACGGGCGTCAAGAATCGATGTGGGTAACGTGCGCCCCCATGACGATCAAGGTTGGCGACAAGGTTCCCGACGTCGAAGTTCGCACCATGGGCGCTGAGGGCCCGACCCCGGTCCGCACCGGCGACGTGCTCGGGAGAGGAAAGGTCGTGCTTTTCGCGGTGCCCGGTGCGTTCACTCCCGGGTGCTCGAAGATCCACCTTCCCGGGTTCGTGAGTGGCGCCGACGAACTGAAGAAGCGAGGCATCGACACCATCGCCTGCATCGGCGTCAACGACGCCTGGGTCATGGACGAGTGGGGCAAGGCGAAGGGCGCCGGCGACAAGATCCTGATGCTGGCGGACGGAAACGCCGAGTTCGCCAACGCGATGGGGTTGGCCTTCGACGGCTCTGGTTTCGGCCTCGGCACCCGTTCCCAGCGCTATTCGGCTCTGATCGACGACGGCACGATCGTAAAACTCGACGTCGAGCCCGGTCCCGGCGTGAACGTCAGCTCCTGCGAGCACGTGCTGTCCCAGCTGTAACCCGAGCAGTACACCTTCCTGGAAAACACCGCCGCCGTCACGGGAGCAGGATCGGCACCTCGGCATATCCGCGCACCGTGCTCGTGTGCAGTCGCACGGCACGAGCAAGGTCGACCTCCCACTCAGGAAACCGCTTCAAGGTCTCCTCGAGCGCGACACGTCCTTCGAGTCGTGCCAGCGCGGCACCGACGCAGAAGTGGATCCCGTAGCCGAACGACACGTGATTGCGCATCTCCCGATGGATGTCGAACCGGTCCGCCTCGGGGTACTCCCGCTCGTCTCGTCCAGCTGACCCCGTCAGCAGGAGCACCTTCGAGTCCTTCGGGATGACCGCGTCGTGCAGCTCGACGTCCGTCGTCGTCCATCGTCCTTGCACGGGTGACGGTGCTTCGTAGCGGAGGAGCTCCTCGATGGCATTCGGGATCAAGGAGGGATCGTGCGCGAGCTCGGCTCGCTGGCCAGGGTGGACCGCGAGGATCACGGCTGCCCATCCGAGCAGACGGGCGACTGTTTCCGTCCCCGCGGACAGCAGTAGCACGGTGAACGCGGCGCCCTCCGACTTCGTCAGCCGCCGCGCCACGCCGTTGTCGTCCGTGATCTCGGCTTCGACGAGAGCGGTCATCAGATCATCGCGTGGTGCACCCAGCCGCTGATCGAGCTGTCCAGCCAGGTACGTACCGAGCTCGTAGCCGGCCTTGACGGAGATCTCGTTGACCATGCCCCTGTCCGGCTCGATGTGGAACAGGCGGTCGACCGTGTGCCGGAACGTCTCTTGGTCCTCGGGCGGAACACCCAGCAACGACGAGATCACCATGGACGGCAGGCGAGCACCGAACTCTTGCAGGTAGTCGAACCCCTCGCCGCCGATCCGAACGTCGAGCATCGAAGCGCACATGGCGCGCATCTGGTCTTCGAGCTCCGCGACACGCCGCGGCGTGAACGCGCGCGAGACCAGGTGGCGTAGCCGCGTGTGCTCCGGCGGATCGAGGAAGATCATCTGTTCCGTCGACGCCAGGTCGCTCCCCATCAGCTCGAGGACGGTGCCGCGCGCCGAGCTGAAGGTTCGTGGATCGCGGTGCGCGGCCTCGATGTCCGCGTAACGGCTCAGCGCGAAGAAGTCGTGCTTGTCGTTGCGATAGACGGGTGCCTCGTCGCGTAGACGACGCCAGGTCGGATGCGGATCATCGTCGATGTCCGGATCGAACGGGTCCCAGTAGAGGTCCACCGCAGGAGCCTCGCACAACGTAGAGCCGTCGCGCGGTTCCCGCTGCGCGCGCGGCGATGCGGGCAGGAGAAGGCGAGCCCCTCTGACGAAAGCAACCGCTCGAGCCCCGCTCGCGCACATTGTCGACTCACCCACGGATTTCGGTGGCTGAGTCGACACAGACGGCAGGTTGGTCGCGTCTGTGTCTGCTGAGCCACCATTCCTGTGGCTGAATCGACACAGAACACGACGGCGCGTCTGTGTCTGCTGAAGCGCCGCCGCCGTGCAGCCGGCCACGTAGGGCGTCAGAACAATCGGTCGGTCGCGATGTCGGCCCCAGCTCGCAATGCCCGCAGCTTCTCCCACACGAGCGACGGCGCGACGTCACCGAGCCCGGCGGACGTATCGAAGCCGCAGTCCGTGCCGGCGATGATTCGTCTCGGGTCGCCAACCGCGGCGGCGATGCGTTCGAGACGATCGGCGACGACGTCCTCATGCTCGACGTAGTTGCTGGTGGTGTCGATCACGCCGGCGACGAGCACCATGCGCTCCGGAAGCGGCTCGCGCGCGAACAATGCGTACTCGTGCGAGTGACGAGCGTTGGCCATCGAGATCACTAATGCGCCGACGTTCGCTTCGTAGAGCCGGGAGAGGATCTCTTTGAGCGGCACGTCGAGTGTGTGAGGGCCCTCATAGTTGCCCCAGCACACATGGAGTCGCACGTTGGACGAGTCGATACCTGTCAGCGCGTTGTTGATCGCGCTGACGACGAGCTCGATCCACACGAGGAAGTCGTCGAGCGGACGTTCGGCGAACAAGGTGTGTCGCTCGAGCGCGAGGTCCGGCGCATCGATCTGAAGCAGTAGCCCCTGATCGATGATGTACCGGTACTCCGTCTGCAGCGCTGCCGCGACCGCGCGCACGTATTCCTCCTGTGACGGGTAGTACCGGTTCTCCATGGCTGCGGCGACGATGCCGGGTGATGCCGCGGTCATGAACGTCTGGGCGAACGGCGCGCCGGCCACGAGCGCGCACTCCGCTTCGAGCTCGGTCGTGTCGCCGTACGTGACCTCCGAGATCGCGGCCGGTGCCGCCATGAGGTTCACCTTGATGCGCTGGAACCGCGGGATCATGAGCTCGAGGAAGTCAGGGTGCTCGAGCAGGTCGCGCATCAGCATTCGCTGACTCGTGTCCCCGAAGCCGTTCATGCGGTGACGGACGTACGTGAAGAAGCTCTCGCGAGCCTGCTCGCCGTCGTTGCCGATGTCGATGCCTGCTTCCATCTGCGCCGCGATGGTCGCGGCCGTCGCGTCCTCGATCGCGGCGCGCAGCTCTGTGACGTCAATGGCTTCGCCGGTGCTCCGCCGCCCATGGAGCTCGGCCAGCGCTGGAGGTCGCGGCAGGCTGCCCGCGTGTGTCGTGAGGATTCGCGATTCGCTGGTCAGCATCTGTCTCGGCTCACAGCCGGCTGTCGGGACGAGTGTTTTCGGGGATCCAGTCGGGCGATCGCCGCTCGGCGAACGCGCGCCAACCCTCTGCAGTGGTCGAGCGGGCGATCACTGCGCCCTACCACGTTCATCGACGGCGGCAAAGCTACCTGGCGGGCGAGTGGACGAGCGAGCTGAAGGTCTTCCAGAAGGCGGGGTCCGTCACGGAGTACGAGCAGGTGCCGGCGGCCGAGCGACCGAAGAGCCCCCCTCCCCCGCCCGGAAATGGGAGCGAGGCGGACCGGTACAGTCGTCGACGTGCAGCTGTTCGTCCTCGGGATGCACCGTTCGGGAACGTCCGGTGTGACGCGGCTCCTCAACATGGCGGGGGCCTACTTCGGGCCCGAGGGCATGTCGAACGGATCGGACGAAGGAAACCTCAAGGGTTTCTGGGAGCGACTGGACATCCGGAGCGTCTGTAACGGCCTGCTCCAGGAGTCGGGGTTCGACTGGGCCGTGTTGTCCGGTTTCTCGCTCGACGCCATCCCGCAGGACGTGCGCGATCGGCATCTCGGCGAGCTGCGTCGGATCTTGCTCGAGCTCGACGCCCACCGGCCATGGGTGATCAAGGAGCCGCGCCTGTCGCTGCTGTTCCCTCTCGTACGGCCTCTGCTCGAGGTGCCGGTCTGCATCCATGTCACCCGCGAGCCCCTCGAGGTCGCCGCTTCGTTGCGGACGCGCAACGGCCTGCCCACACCGGTCGGCCTGGCCTTGTGGGAGCTCTACATGGTGCACGGCTTCGCCGCGTCGGCGGGCCTGCCCCGGATCCACGTGCGGTACGAGGACCTCATGGCCAACCCGGTCGAGACGACGGCCAGGCTCGTCGAGGAGCTCACCGCGCTCGAGGTTCACGGGTTGCGCGTCCCCACCGAGCGCGAGATCACCGCGTTCATCTCGCCCGAGCTGTACCGGCAGCGGCGCTCGGCGGAGAGCCGGGCTGCATGGATGTCCGAACCGCAGCTTCGCCTCGCTGCCGCCATCGACGAGGGGTCGATCCTCGACCGGAGCGAGCGTTCGGTGTCCGACGCCACGCCGGAGGTCCTGCGCCAGGGCGAGGAGGACCGCGCCCGGGACGCGGAGCTGTCGGCGCGGCTCGAGTCGCTCGAAGCCGAGTTGGCCGAGCTGCGCGACCGCCTGGAGGCCACCGACGCGCGCGCCGCCCAGGCCGAAGAGCGGGCTGTCGCGGCCGACGCCCGGGCGGTCGCGGCCGAAGAGCGGGCTGTCGCGGCCGACGCCCGAGCCCGGGAGGCCGACGAGCGGGCCACCGCCGCAGAGAAGGAGTCGGCGCGCGCCGCGGACGAGGAGGCCCGGCTGCGTCGCGTCGCCGACGAACGCCTGCAGGCGGTCGAGCGCGACGTGCGCGCCGTCGCGAACTCGACCACCTACAAGGTGGCGTGGCGGATGACGTCGGTTCTCAAGGCGCTCGGCCGCCGTGGCCCCAAGCGTCGCAACGCCCCACTCGACCGCGTCGTCACCAGCATCGGCCGTTCTCGCGAGTCGTTGGGAGAGGACCCGAACGACGCCGGCAAGACGTCGCCCTCCGCCGCCCCGGCCACCATCGGCGGAGGGCGAGAGAAGTCCCGGCACCGGCTGGCAGGCCGCGGCACCACCGGCCGTTCCCACGACACCAAGGTCGCGGTGCTGGCATGGGACGTCGGCCACAACCCCTTGGGGCGCGCCTTCGTGCTGGCCGACCTGTTGAGGCGCCGCTACGACGTCGAGGTCTGGGGGGCGCAGTTCGACCGTTACGGCAACGACGTGTGGGCCCCGCTGCGCGACGCGCCGGTGCCGATCCACGTGTTCCCGGGCACTTCGTTCCCGGAGCACCTGCAGGCCATGACGGACATCGCCGGGGAGATCGACGCCGACGCCATCTGGGTGTCGAAGCCGCGCCTGCCATCCCTCGGGTTGGGAATCCTGGCGAAGCGGGCCCGCAACCGCCCGCTCGTCCTCGACGTCGACGACCACGAGCTGTCCTTCTTCGACGAGGACGCAGGCCTCGACCTGCGCAACCTTCGTGGCCTGCGAGGCGACGACGACCTCACCCTGCCGTTCGGCCGGGCCTGGACCCGGGCGTGCGAGCCGTTCATAGATGCGGCCGACGCGCTCACCGTCTCCAACGTCGCCCTGCAGGACCGTTTCGGTGGTGTGATCGTGCCCCACGCCCGCGACGAGCGCGTCTTCGACCCGGCTCTCTACGACCGTGCCGCGACCCGGCGCCAGCTCGGCGTGACCGACCGCGACCGACTGCTGCTCTTCGGCGGCACACCGCGGCTCCACAAGGGCATCTTCGACATCCTGCAGGCGCTGGACCGCCTCGGCGACGATCGCTACCGCGTGTTGCTCTTCGGCACGAGGGAGTTCGACCAGATCCGCCGCGAGGTCGGGCCGCTCGAGCGCTGGGTGCTTCCCCTGCCCGCCCAGGCCTTCGCCGAGCTCCCGCGGCTGGTGGGAGCAGCCGACTTGGCGTGCGTGCTGCAGAACCCCGATCACCCGGTGGCGCGCTACCAGCTCCCGGCCAAGATCACCGACGCCATGGCCATGCGCGTCCCTTGTCTCGTCCGGCCCGTCCCGCCGCTGCGATCGCTGATCGAGGAGGGCGTGCTCGAGGTCCTGGGCGAGGGTGAGGAGCTCCATTCGCGCATCGCCGGCATCTTCGACCACTACGACGACGCCCTCGACCGGGCGGCCAAGGCCCGCAAGGTGTTCGAGGCGACCTACAGCTACGAAGCGGTGAGCGCGGCGGTCGCGCCGATCTTCGAGGGCCTTCTCGCCGATCCGCCGCCATTGAGCACCGGGTTGTCGCGACTGGCGGACGCCCCTCGTCAGGTCTTCGCCGAGGAACTGGGCGTGGCTGTGCGCCGCGTTCCCGGCCGGCGGTCGCGACCGATCAGCACGGACACCCAGTACGACGTCGTCATGTTCTGGAAGCAGAACGACAGCGGCATCTACGGCCGCCGCCAGGACATGTTCCTCAAGTACCTGGCGAAGTCGGATCGCGTGCACTCGATCGTGCACTTCGACCGGCCCACGACTCCTGAGACGCTGTACAAGCTGTACCGCAACGCCAACGACACGGCCGACCAGAGCCGTCTCGTGGTGCGTCACACTCTGAACCGGCTGGCTCATCGGGGCGACACCGACCGGGTGCACGCCCACACCTATCTGTACGGCGATCGGTTCACCGAGAAGGTCGGTCTGCGGCCGCGACGACGGTTCGTCGACTACGTCGAGAAGGTGCTGCGCCAGCACGGCGTCGGAGAGCGCCCGACGATCTTCTGGGTGTACCCCACCCACTACGACATGCCACGCGTGCTCGACCGGCTCGATCCCGACATCGTGGTCGCCGACATCGTCGACGACCAGCGCACCTTCACCGACAAGGACACGCCGCTCCACGACCAGTTCGAGACCAACTACGAGCAGGTGTTGTCCCGCACCGACGTCGTGCTGGCCAACTGCGACACCGTGGCCGAGGCCATGTTGCGGTTCGCTCCGGAAGTACACGTCGTGCCCAACGGGCTCGAGCTGAGGAGCACCAACGGGCGCGGCCCTCGACCGAAGGAGCTACGCGGCCTGAACGGACCTGTTCTCGGTTACGTCGGGAACCTGTCGCAGGACCGCCTCGACGTACCGCTGCTCGAGTCCCTCGCCCGCACCCACCGGAGCTGGCAGTTCGTGTTCGTCGGCTCGGCCCACTTCGACCGCTCTATCCTCCGGCTCGGCGACGAGCCGAACGTCCACTTCGTCGGGGTGAAGCGCTACGAGGAGACACTGCAATTCATCGAGCACTTCGACGTGGCCCTCATCCCCCACCTCGACAACCACATAACCCGGTCGATGAACCCACTCAAGGCGTTCGTGTACTGCTCGACGGGCACGCCGGTGGTGTCGACTCCCGTGGCGAACTTGTCGGACCTCTCCGGACTCATCACCTTCGCCCGCGGAGAGAGGGAGTTCGCGGCGGCGGTCGAGGGCGCGCTGCTCGCTGGTCGGCGGGCGCCCGACCGCGAGGCGCTCGCCCCCCTGTCGTGGGAGATGCGGGTGGCGCAGGCACTCGAGGTGATCGACCGGGCGGTGGCCGCCGGCCGATGATCCACTTCGTGGCGGTCGCCGGGACGCTGGCCGCGATCGACCGACTCGCCCCGCACCTTTCGTCCGCGCTCCAACGCACCCGCTGCCTCGCCGGCCACGTCGCCGCGAGGTGACGTCGTCCGCGTCGCTCGTGCTCGCCCTCCCCGAGGGGTGGGTCGTCGACGCGATCAGCCGTGACCGTCTGACCCGGCGCCTCGAGCAGGCGCCGGCCGAGGTCGTGGGCGTCGTCGCCGAGCGGGTCGATCTCCCGCCCGGGGCGAGCTACCGCGTCGTGGCCGAGCGACGGGCGCTCGTCTCCGATCGCGACACCGCCCCCGCGGGGCGTTGCTCGGTCACCGGCGCCGTGCTCGTGCGAGGCGACGTCGGCGTCGCAGTGGGCGCGACGACCGTCGACGTGGACCGGGGCGACCTGCTCGTCGACCGGGGCGCGGTCGCCTACGACCCGTGGGCCGGGTTCGGTGCCCTCGAGCCCGCGTCCGGGCTGGGGCGACCGCCCTTCCCCTACCGCCCGCTCGTGCTCTTCCTCGGTTTCGAGACCGACCCCGACCTGGCCGACTGGGTGCGGGCGTCGGTCAACCAGCTCGTCCGCGGCAGCACCGAAGGCCGCATCGCCCTGCCCGAGCCGACCGGCGGACTGCACCTCACTCGGCCGTGTTCGCCCACCGAGGCGTCCGTCGTAGCCCTCCGCCCCGACGTCGTCGTCGCGCTCGACGAGCAGGCGGTGGCCCGCGGCGCGGAGTGGCTCGACGGCGACCGGGCCGCGGTGATCGTCGAGCTGTCTCCGGGCACGACCGACGCGGTCGAGCTGGTGTCGTGGCGCATCGGTGAGGCCCGGGGCCGGGTGCGGGCCCGCATCGGACGGGGCATCCGCGCCGACGCCCTGGCCGCGCTCGTGCGCCGGCTGTGCTCCGGGCCGCAACCGCTCGCGCCGCACGAGCACGCCGACGACGCGGTCGGGACGGTCGCGTCACCCCGGCGGGTCGAGGTACGACGAACCTCGCTGGTGGTACTGACCGCGGGTGACGACGCCCGCGTCGACGCGCTGGTCGACCAGGCGGCCGGTGCCGTCGCCGACGTGACGTCGACGTGGGTCGATGGCGACCTCCCCCGCGGCGCCGAGCGGGCCGACCTCGTCGTGCTGCGCGGCCTGTCGTTCTCGGACGCGGCCCACGAGCTGGTGGCCCGCCGGCGGCGCCGCGGGTTACCCACGGTCGTCGACGTTGGGCCCGACGACCTCTCTCTCGGCCACGACCAGGCCCACGCCGAGCCGGCGTTGCTGGCGACGGCGGCCACGTTGGTCGACGCCAGCGGGCTGGCGACGGCCGCTGGGCGAGCCATTCGGGCGCTTCTCGTCGGGCGAGGAGCCCGCGCCCTGCTCCTCCCGACGCTGCTCACCCGGGCCCGGGCCGCGGCGCTCGCCGAACGACGGGCTCGCCCGTCCCCATCCGCCGAGCCCGTCCTGGGCTGGCACACCGGGCCGGACGGGCCGGGCGGCGACGAGGCCCGGGCGGCGGTGTTGGAGATGGTCAAGAAGCTCCTGGCCGCCGACCCCCGGCTGACGGTGAAGGTGGTCGGCCGGGCGACCGACGCGGCCGGTGCGTTGGCGGCGGAGGAGCGGGTGCGGGTGGCCGCAGGCGAGCCGAGCCTGGACGAGCTCGCGTCCTGGACGGCCCAGATCTGGACCGCACCGAGCGTGCGGGCCGAGGCCGACGGCGACCTTGGCCCGGCGGTGGTGGCGCACGCCCTCGGCGTGCCCACGATCGTGGCCGCCGACAACCCCGCCGCAGCCGAGGGCCTGGTGGTGCCGGCGCTCACCGGGTGGGACGCGGTGGCGACGGTCCTCGAGGACGACAACGAGCGCCGACGCCGGGCGGCCGAGGCGACCGCGTTGTTCGACGCCCTCTACGGGCCGGCCTCCGCGGCGGCGGTGGTGAACCGCTTCCTCGGGTGGGCTCGTCACGAGGCCCGATCGTGACGGTGCCGGTCACCGTCGTCGTGCCGGTGTACGGCGGCGGGGACGACGTGGCCCGCTGCCTCGAGAGCGTCGTCCGCCATCGCGCCGTCGGTGCGACCGAGTTCGACGTGCTCGTCATCGACGACGCGTCACCTGACCCCGCGGTGCGGAGCTACCTCGAAGGCCTCGCCGACGTCACCGTGCTCCACAACGAGGAGAACCTCGGCTTCGTCCGTACGTGCAACCGGGCCTTCGCCGAGACGGTGGGCGACGTCGTGCTGCTCAACTCGGACACGGTCGTCACCGCGGGGTGGCTCGATGGGCTCTGCATCGCCGCTGGCCAACCCGACGTGGCGAGCGTCACCCCGTTGACCAACTTCGGTTCGATCTGCACGCTTCCGGAGTCGGTGATCGCCGCGTTCGACCTGAACGGAGCGACACCGCGGATCGACGAGTGCGCCGAGTTCATCCGGGAACACTCGCCCTGCCGTCGGCCCGAGGTCATCACGGGCGTCGGTTTCTGCATGTACGTGACCCGCGCCGCGCTCGACGCCTGCGGGCCCTTCGACGACCAGACGTTCGGCGCCGGCTACGGCGAGGAGGTCGACTTCTGCCTGCGGGCGTCGGTGCTCGGCTTCCGCCATCTCGCCGACGACGCGACGTTCGTGTACCACCGGGGCGGTGGCTCCTTCGCCGAGGCGCGCCAGGAGGGGTTGAAGCGGTCTTCAGAGCTGCTCCACCGCCGGTATCCCTACTTCCGGACGATGAACCTCGCCGAGCGGGCGGAGGACCCGTTGCGGGTGTCGTTCGCCGCGTTGGAGTTGGGCTTGGCACCTCGGCGCCCGGAGCGACCCCACGTCCTGCAGGTGCTCCACAGCTCACCGGGACAGATCGGAGGCTCCGAGAAGCACCTGCTCCAACTGATGCACGGGATGCTCGACGAGATCGACTGCTCGATCCTCCAACCCGTCGAGTCGGGCCGAGGGAGGGGACGTCGGCGCGACGGCTTCCTTCTCTCGACCTTCTGGAACACCGGTGACGGTGCGCCGGTCAGCCACGAGTTCCTCATCCCTGCCGACGACGCCCGCGGCAACGAGATCGACGACCCCGCCGCAGCCACTGCCCTGCGAACCGTGCTCGACATGTTCGACTTCGACGCGGTGCACCTGCAGAACATCTTCAACCACTCGCTGGCCCCGCTCGCGGTGCTGGCCGACTTCGACGGCCCTGTCGTGTGCTCGGTCCGCGACATGTACCTGGCCTGCCCGCACCACTGGTTGCTGTACCGAAACCGTGACGCCTGCGGCATCCCCGACGATCTCTCCTACTGCGCCCGATGCCTGCCCGAGACGCGGGGCCTCGACGTCGCGTACCTGCAGGCGTTCCGCGAGACGGTGGCGTCTCGACTGGACACGGTCGACCATTGGGTGTTCGCCAGTCAGAGTGCCGTCGACTTCCTGCTGCGCGTGTACGACCTCGATCCCGCCCGCGTGGTCCTCATCGAGCACGGCGCGATCATCGACCATCGCCGGTCCACACGTGAGGTCGATCCCGGCCGGGTGCTCGACGAGCCGCTGCGGGTGGGGTTCGTCGGCATCGGGTGGGCCAAGAAGGGCCTCCCCGCCGTCAACGAGCTGGCGGCGGCGTTCGCCGGTTCGAGCATCGAGCTGCATCACTTCGGGGAGCTGCGGGAGGCGATCTCGCCGTTGGTGCACACCCATGGCACCTACGACAACAACGTCCTGCCCGAGCTCCTGGCCAGGGCCGGCATCCAGGTCGTGCTCCTCCCCGGCCCCTTCGTGGAGACCTTCGGCCACGTCATGACCGAGTCGATCGGCGGCGGCGTCCCCGTGATCGGCAACCGCACCGGGGCGCTGGGCGAACGGATCCGTACCCACGAGGTGGGCTGGACCGTGGACCCCGAGGACGTCGGCGGCATGCGCGAGCTCATCGAGAACCTGGACCGGTGCCGGCCCGAGGTCCTGCGGGCCACCACCCGCGCCGTGGAGATGGAGCTGCGCTCCGTCGAAGCGACTGCCGACCGCTACGCCGCCCTCTACCTGTCCCCCCGCCATCCCGGACGTGCGGGCCCTCGAGGAAGGACGTCGGTGAACGACGACGAACATCTACGTCGCGAGCTGCGGGCGATGGCCGCGGCCAACCGCCAGCTCTACGCCCAGCTGACCGAGGCCAAGAAGGCCGCCGCAGCCCGGCCTCCGTCCCGTGGGGCCGAGCCGTCCAAGGCGCCCCGCGGGCTGGCCGCGCAGGCTCGGCGGGTGCGCCGGGTCGTGCAGCAGCGGGGTGTGGGCCGGGCCGGTCGGGACGCGGGGCAAGAGATCCTGCGCCGCCTGCGCCAGGTCGTGGGCTCCTGACGCTGTGAAAGGATGTCGTCGACGAGCCCCGACGCGGCCTCAGGAGGCGCCGCCGCCGGCGGCGACCGCACCCGCCTGATCCGCGGCCGGGCGCCACCTCGACAGGTCGCGACCGAGCAACTGCTCCAAGCGGGCCACGTCGTCGGCGAAGTATTCGAACAGCTCCGCCCGCTCTTCGGCGGACAGCGGGGGCACCAACAGCGCAGCGCCGTCCTGGTTGCTGTTCACCATGACATCGAGCTCGGTCGGCACGACGTCGCGCGTCGCGCCCACGTGCTCCAACGCGGCGCGGTAGATGCCGGCTGGGTCGGCCTGAACATCGTCGTGCAGCAGCACGAGGAGACGCTCGCCGAACCGCTGGAGGTAGGGCTGGAGGCTGGCCGCGTACCAGCCCCCGGTGACGACGGCGAGCCAGTCGTCCTCCGGGGGCCGCGTCCGGACGTGGTCGAGGAGGCGGGTGCCGGGGCGCACGCGCTCTCGGCGCACGTGGTGCAGCAGCGCGGAGTGGGCCCGGTCGACCGGATTGCGGAGAAGTGCCAGCAACCTCACACCGGCAAGAGTCTCGTCGATGCGTTCAGCGACGGCCGCGGGACCGTGACGCAGGATCATGTAGCCCGGCGTGGCCTCGCCCACGATGGGCTCGCCCGCCCACCCCTCGAACTGTTCGCGGTACCAACCGGGCCCGAGCAGGCGACAGCGCTTCGGATGGTTGAAGTACTTCACCTCCCGGGGCGCGGTGAAGATCTTCGGGTGTAGGCCGAGGTTGTGACGGAACCAACGGGTCGCGCTCTTCTGCGCGCCGATGATGATGAAGGTGGGGAGCGGCGGCCGGTCCGTCATGCGCGACCGGACGATACCCGCGTCGTCAATCGTCGATCGCGGCATAGGCGGACGCAAGGAAGACGCGAGATAGTCGTCGACGGTCGAGACGCCCTCGGGCATCTCTCGGTGTCACGAGCGCGCCCGAAGGTCGAACTTGAGCACCTTGCCTGATGCATTCAACGGCAGCGCGTCCACGACCTCGACAGAGCGCGGCACCTTGTAGTTGGCCATGTTCTCGCGACACCAAGCGAGGAGCTCGTCGACGTCCACGTTCTTTCCGGCAGTGGGCACCACGAACGCCTTGCCCACTTCGCCGAGACGATCATTGGGCACGCCGACGACGGCGATCTGGGCCACCGATGGATGTCCGCTGATGATCCGCTCGATCTCGGCGGGATACGCGTTGAACCCGCCGACGATGTACATGTCCTTCTTACGGTCGGTGATGGCGAGGTTGCCGTTGGCATCCGACACTGCAATGTCCCCCGTGTGGAGCCATCCCTCCTCGTCGATCGCCTCGGCCGTCGCTTCGGGATTGTCGAGGTAGCCCTTCATGATGTTGTAGCCACGTACGAGCACCTCGCCGGGCTCGCCGATGCCGACCTCCTTGCCGTCCTCATCGATCAGGCGTACGTCCACGCCCGGGATCGCGCGCCCTGATGTCATGGCGATCGTCTCGGGATCGTCGTCGTGGCGGCACATCGTGGCGATGCCATGTGCCTCGGTGAGGCCGTAACCGGTCACGACGTTCTCGAAGCCGAGCGTCTCTCGCATGGCGATGATCATCTGTGTCGTGATCGGCGCAGCGCCGGTGACCGCCAGGCGCAGTGAAGACAAGTCGTACGTGCTCAGGTCGGGGTGGTTGAGGATCGTCTGGAAGATGGCGGGCGGACCCGGCAGCATCGTGATGCGTTCTTGGGCGACCCGCCGCATCACCGACGGCACATCGAAGACGGGATGGGGGAGGAGCGTCGCGCCCTTCAACAGGCATGCAAGGATGCCCGCCTTCAATCCGAACGAATGGAAGAACGGATTGATGACGAGGTAACGATCGCCTTCACGCAGTCCAACAACGTCGGACCACGTCTCGTACGAGCGGATGCTCGCGGAATGGAACAACATCGCACCCTTCGGCGCGCCCGTCGTGCCGGACGTGAAAAGGATGTCGCACAGGTCGTCCGGCGCGACAGCGGCGGCGCGTGCTGCGGACAACGGCGGATCGACGCCATCCGCGCGGCGAGGAAGTCCGCCCACGACGTGCAGCCGTCTGGCACGGTGCCGCGGAGCACGATGATCTCGTCGAGGGACTCGGTGCCCGGCACACCTTGGAGCAGCGCGACGTAGTCAGTGTCCAAGAAGTCAGTGACGGTGAAAAGGCGTCGCGCCTTGGCGACACCGATCACGTAGCCGGCCTCGGCCCCCTTGAAGCGCGTGTTGAGAGGAATGACGATTCCTCCGACCGCGTGGACGGCTAAAGCCGCGACTGCCCATTCGTAGGTGTTCGGCGCCCAGATCGCGACCCGGTCACCCGGCTCGATGTTGGTCGCGAGCAGCGCACGCGCAGCCGTGTCGATCTCGTCAGCGAATTCCCGGAACGAGAGACGCACGTCGCCGTCGACAACGGCTTCGCCGTCCCCGAAACGTTCGGCAGCGCGCGCGACCAGTCGTGGAATGGTGAGCGGGGGATCGGCCATCGGCCGCGCATCGTAGGTGGCTACCGGAACTAGACCAGCGCGAATCCGTTCTCGATGAACGCGAGCGCGCTCTCCACTTGGTGGTTCTCGTCGATCGTCGAGTACCGGAGGTAGGCACCGAAGCCGGCGTTCCAGTAGTCGCCTTCGAGGCCCCTCATGTCGTGCGGCCCGACGTAGACGTACGGCTCGTCGACGAAGCCGTCGCCAGGGGAGAAGCCGACATTGACGTGACGGCCGCCGACGAGCTCCACGTCGACGGCGAGATCGAAGTGCTCCGGCCAGAGCTGTGCCTCGGAGAGCCTTGCGGTGTCTCGGCCCAGACGGTCCGGAAGCCGGTCGATGACGGACTGCCCCATCCCATACCAATGGCCGAGGAAGAGCGACGCATCGACCCCCACGGCGAGCGCCGCATCGGGTTCGAACGGCGGAAGATCGGTGCCGACGCCGGGATCGGGAGTCAGCTCGACGCCGAGGAAGGCACCCGCTGCTCTCGGCGTCGTGATGACGATTTCGGTCCCGGGGTCGTGGGCCAGCCTGTTTCCGTGCACGACGATGCGTGATCCGTCGTCGAACGGAGGGGTGCCGAAGCCACCGTCCACAGCGCGAAGCGCGATCCGTCCAGTGCGCGCCTTGCGAGCCGGCGAGATGACGTAACAGGCGAGCGCGTGCAGGGCATCACGTGTCGTCCTGAACGCGCCGGGCAACGGCATGGAGGATGGGGTCAGGCTCGTTCGACGTGCAGGCGCACGGTCGTTCCCGCTGTCGACGACCGGATCTGAACCAGCTCGCACAACTGGTTGACCATCCACAGGCCTCGTCCGCCGATCTGGTCGGGCCGCGGACGGCGCTGCCCGACCATCGGGTCGTCGAGCCGACCGGAATCACGGACGTCGCAGAAGACAGCCTGATCATCGAGCCAGACCCGCAGTGTGCCGCCTCCGCCGCCGTGGCGAATGCTGTTCGTTGCGACCTCGTCGGCCGCGAGGACGAGATCGGCGAGGCGCGTCGCTCTGAGCCTCGCCTTGGCGCCGAGGTCGCGGACGAGCATGCGCACCGCGGCCAAGCCTCCGGCGTCGAAGGCGAGCTCCGCCGTGTTCGCCGGCGGGTCCGGGAGCGGATCCTCGAACGGCGCGCCGACCCCGCTCGGATCGCGTGCCCACGGACTGGACCGGTGCCGTCCCGCCTCGAAGAGGAACGGGTGCGTGCGATACGCCTCCGCCACGACCTCGGCCGGAACGGTGGCCGTGTCGTACGGGCACACCAGCCACCATTCGCCAGTGTCCGCGAACGCGAGATTGAGCAACGACTCGTGGCGGTGACACTCGGTGACCGCGGCCTCGCTGCGATCAGTGGACATCGGCTCGCCAATGCCCCGCAGGCGACGGGTCCCTCCTCCATTCGCATTCACGAAGTCACGCCACGCCGGGATGATGCGGGCCGGGTTCCGTCCGATGTCAGACATGTCGGCGAACTGCACTTCGTCGGCTGCGCTGTTCAATGCGTTCCGGAGCGCGTCGATCTTGTGAGCGTTCACGACCACGAGAACGGGTTCGCCGCGTTCCAGCCCGTCCACGATGAAGGGCACGGTGCCGGCGAGGAACTCGTCCTCCCCGGCGTAGAACAGCGCCTCGTGGCGGAACGCAGACGTGGGGCTCGGTGTTGCTTCGACATTGCTCATGACGACTCTGGCTTGGATACCCACGGCTTGGGTCCGTCACTCCGGCTTCGGGGATTTCGACGGAGAATCAGCAGGCAGCAGTCGTCGGCGAGGTCCTGGCACAGGTCCGCGACGACTTGGTCGGCGAGCTCAGCCACATCCCCCACAGGCGCGGCCGCGGCGGAATGCAAGCGCGCCAGGCCCCGGTCGATGTGCTCGTGCCGCCGTTCGACCAGCCCGTCCGTGTAGAGCAGGAGTGTGTCGCCGGGGCGAAGGTCGACCCTGTGCTCGGTTGCCGTCCCGCTGACGCCGAGCGGTGGGCAACCGGGCACGTCGAGGTAGGTGGGCGGCCCGTCGACGGGCAGGAGCAGGAACGGGAGGTGGCCCGCCGCGGCCCACGATCCGGACCCCGTGGTCGGATCGATTCGGCCGTACGCGGCGGTCGCGAAGCTGTCGATGCCGTTCTGGGCGACCAGGGAAGACAGACCGGCGAGCAGCTGCGCCGGCGTGTGGCCGGCGAAGGCGATTCCTCGCGCGGCGTTGCGCAGCTCAGCCATCAATGTCGCCGCCGCAAGCCCATGGCCCGCCGCATCACCGACGCCGACGAGCAACTGCCCGTCCGGAAGCGGCGACACGTCGTACCAGTCGCCGCACACTGCGTCCCCGGAGGGCAGATGCCGGGCGGCGATCGACCAGCCATCGACGACCGGCAATCGGTCGGGCATGATCGCGGCGACGAGCGTGGCCGCCGTCGTGCGTTCCCGTTCGAAGCGCTCGGCCACGTCGAGGGCGACTCCCGCTCGTGCCGCCAGCCCCGTGGCGGCCATCCGGAGCTCGGACGTGTAGCGCCGATTCGACGTGGTGAACGCGAAGGTGATCACGCCGACGCGCCTGCCTCCCGCGACGATCGGGCACACCACGACGTCTCGCCATCCGAGGTGCCGGACGTCGCCCGCCGTCGTACCGAAGAGCTCGTCGACGAGAGCTCGGCTCGGCTCGATGATGTGTTCCTCCCTGCCGGTTCGCCACGCGCGGGCGATCGGTACGTCCGAGGTCACCGCGATCGCTGGAGCTTCGGCGAGGATTCGTTCGGCGAGCTGCGGCTGGCCCGAAATCTTCGTGGCCGTTCGGCGTAAGACGCCATTGTCGTGGACGAAGACGGTGCACCAGTCGGCCATGAGCGGCACCGCATGGCTCAGCAGTTGGTCGAGCACGTCGATCGGATCGAGCGCGCTGACCATCAGCCGCGTCGCTTCGGCCAGGAACTCGAGTGTCTCGCGCGCTCGTCGTTCACGATCGAACAGCTGAGCCCGGTCGAGAGCCAGCGCGCACTGATCTGCTGCGGTCAGTAGTTGAGCGAGCTCGTCAGCGTCGATCTCGCGCTCGTCGTCGAAGCCAACCGAGAGACACCCGATGACCTCGTTGCGCGCTTCCAGCGGAAGAACGGCTGATGCCTGGGTCGTGCTGGAGATTGACGCAAGCTCCGGCCACCGCCGATTGCGCTCGTCCAACGACTCGTACACGATCGGTTCGCGCGTCGACACGACGACAGTGCCGGGTAGATCGGCACCGAGCGGGATCGACGCGAATCGCTCGACGCCTGTCGGCACCTCGCCCGCGCCGCCTGCATAGACGAGCGATGACGATTCGTTGTCGATGAGCCACAGGCTGACGACGAGCGCGCGGAGCTCGAGCAAGCCGTGGTGGAGAATGGCAGCGGCGACCTCGTCGCTCGATATGGCCGCGCTCAGCGCCGTGGTCAGGCGGCGCAGAGGCGTGATCTCGAGCTCGGTCACGGGCGAATGTTAGATACGGTCCCTGTCTCACGCTCATGAGCACGTCCATTGCACTGCGATTCACCACCCGCGAGCGTCGGCAATGGGCGCGGGACGGCTTCGTCGCTCGCGCGTCTGTCTTCGGCGACGAGGAACTGGACGAGTTCCGCGTGGTCGTGGAATCCGTTGCTGCTGCCGTCGCCACCCACGCCCGGCGCTACGGCGCGGGACCGGAAGCCACCTTGGGCGATGGACATCGGATCCAGTTCTCCAGCCGCGCCGCCATCCAATGGGAATGGCAGGAGGGGTCCAACGAGATCCGGTTGGTCGAACCTTGCGATCATCTGCATCCGCGTCTCAGCGCCCTGTTCGACGACCCACGCGTGCACGAGCCGATGAAGGACGCAGTCGGATGTGAACAGGTCACGCCGTTCACGTCGAAGCTCAACATGAAGCGTGCCGTCGAAGGATCCGAGTTCCCGTATCACCAGGACTACCCGTACTGGTATGTCGCTGTCGGCGCCGACGCTGCAGACATCGCCACTGCGGTGCTGTTCCTCGACGATGCCACCGCTGACAACGGCGCATTGCGCGTGCTCCCCGGTTCGCATCGTCATCGCCCGGCGAGGCGGGATCCGAACGACCCGACCGGGTTCCTCGCCGATGCTGCCGCCTTGGATCTCGATGATGAGATGACGCTCGAGTTGCCAGCCGGATCCGTCGTGTTCTTCGGTGCGTTCCTCGTGCACCGGTCGTCACCGAACCGTTCGTCGTCGCATCGTCGTGCGTTGCTGCCATCCCTGCAACCTGCCGGCCGGCCTCGCCTGCAGGACGTTCCTTATCGACCGGAGCTCGTGGCCGAGTTGCCGTGACCCTTGGCTGACGCAGGGCCGCACACCGTAGGACGCGCGCACGTCGGGTGTTCGGGGTGGGTGTATCGCGACTGGCGCGGGATCGTGTATCCGAGCGACCTCCCACAGCGCCGTTGGTTCGAGTTCTACGCGAGGCTGTTCGACACCGTCGAGCTGAACAACACGTTCTATCGATTGCCGCCTCCGGCGACGGTCGAGCGGTGGGCGGCACAGGCACCTTCGGGGTTCACGTACTCGCTGAAGCTGGGCCAGTTCGCTTCGCATCGGATGAAGCTTCGCGATGCGGTGTCGTGGCTGCCGAACCACCTCGACCGCGTCGAGCGGCTCGGTCCCGCGCTCGGACCGACGCTCGTGCAGCTACCTCCACGGTGGAAGCGCAACGTGGAGCGACTGGACGAGTTCCTGACGCTGGCGCCGTCGTCGTTGCGATGGGCGGTCGAGATCCGCGAACCGTCATGGCTGCACGACGACGTCTTCTCGCTGCTTCGTCGCCATCGCGCCGCGTTGTGCATCCACGACATGCTCCCGAACCATCCGTGGGAGTTGACGACCGACTGGACCTACGTGCGGTTCCATGGACCGGCGGCCCAGACGCAGAAGTACGTCGGCCGCTACGGCGGGCGTCGGTTGTGGCGGTCCGCACAACAAATGCAGTCCTGGCTCGACGGCGGCTGCGACGTGTTCGCGTACTTCAACAACGACTGGCACGGGGACGCGGTGGCAGACGCGACATGGTTGAAGGGTCGCATCCAGACAAGGAAGGGCTGATCGTGCTGAAATCCGCCTGTGGGGGACGAACTGCATGACGCGTTCACGGGACTGATCGACGAGCTCGTCGCCATCGAGCACCGGCTGCAACAGGCACAGCCGGCGCTCGACGAGCATGAGCGCGTCGAGAGCTATCGCTGGATCTTCAGCGTGCTCCAAGTCGCGCTCGACGCATACGTCTGGGCGGACACGGGCCGGCCGCGCTTCGTCGACATCGTCGGTCCGAACAAGAAGTGGGGTGGCGACAACACCGACGCCTTCTACAAGCACGCACCGATCGACCCAGGACGCACCTACAAGGTGCGCTGCATGCCAGGTGACGCTGTCTACCTGTCGCTCACGGTCTACGGCGGGCCGAGCGACGGTCACTACAGCGAACGGATCGTCGCGTCGGCGAATGATCGGTCGGTCGCACGCAGTCCCGACGGGTCATTCGAGCTCGTCTTGAGCACGGAACCGCACCAGGGCAACTGGCTGGAACTCGGGCCAGACGCGGTCTGCGCGATCACGCGTGACTATGTGAACGATCCTGCTTCGGCGCGACGAGCCGAGTGGACGATCGAAGCAGTCGATCCACCAGTCGACAAGAACGACTCGGTGACGACGGTCGCCGCGAAGTTCAGGGCCGCGCGTGTCTTTCTCGACGAACAGGCGCGCATCTCACCGGTGCGGGTCGACCCTCCGAACGAGGTACAGGAGCCGTACCCGGTGCCGTCGACAACCTTCGGTTGGGCGGCAGGTGACGCGGCCTACGCGATGGGCAGCTTTCGACTCGCCGAGAACGAGGCGTTGGTGGTCGACGGCCGGTCGCCCGAGTGCGCGTTCTGGAACCTGTGTCTGTGGAACCCGTTCCTGCACACCTTCGACGACGCGTACGGACGCGTCACGATCAACGGTTCGCAGGTCGGTCCGAACGAGGATGGCTCCTGGCGCATCGTGGTGGCCGCCAAGGATCCCGGGCATCCGAACTGGGTCAGCACGCAAGGCCACGAGCGGGGTCTGCTGTGGTTCCGGTGGTTCCTTCCGTCGGAGACCCCGGAGCGCCCCCGCTGCGAGGTCGTGTCGCTGTGAGCCGCCCGGATCCCGTTCGTGTCGACGACTTGCGCAACCCGCAGTTCCTGCCGGATGCGAGGCCCATCCTCGACGTGCTCGCCGAACACGGCAAGACCATGTCGCTCGAGCCCGATGTGCTCTGCGCCGCGGCAGAGGAACAGACGGGTCTCGACACCTGGGGTGACGGCGCCTTCCGCGAACGGCTCGACGTGCTCTGCCGGTCGTTGCGCGAAGAAGTCCCGCTCAACTCGGTCGGCGTCGCGTTGACGTACGAGTCTCTGTTGCAGCCGCTGCGCAACCGGCTCTTGATCGAGGACCTGATCGCGAAGCATCCCGAGATCGAGGACGTCCCGATCGAGCGGGCCATCATCGTGTGTGGCCTGCCGCGCACCGGCACGACACACCTGCACAACCTGCTGTCGTCCGATCCCGCGCTGCGCCACCTTCCCTACTGGGAGAGTCTCGAACCGCTCCCCCTTCCGAACGAGGTGGGCGCTCCGCGAGAACCGGATCCGAGAGTTGCGAGATGCGCGGCAGCGTGCGACATGCTCGATCTGACCATGCCGCTGTTCAAGCGCATGCACGAGATGACCGTTGATCACGCGGATGAGGAGATCCAGCTCCTCGCGATCGATGTGGCCGGGATGTTCTACGAGACGACCGCTCTGATGACCGGCTGGCGGGATCATTACAAGGCGAGCGACCAGACGCCGTCGTACCGGTACCTGCGACGAGTGCTGCAAGTACTGACCTGGCAACGCGGAGGCACGCGTTGGGTGTTGAAGTCGCCACAGCATCTCGAACAGTTCGGTCCACTCGTGTCCTCGTTTCCCGACGCGACGTTCGTGCTGACGCACCGCGATCCCGTCGCCGTGACAGCGTCGCTCGTGACGATGCTCGGCTACACGGCCCGCCTTCGCGTCGACCATCCCGACCCGATCGCGATCGGTGAGTACTGGTCGGCCCGAGTCGAAGATCTGTTACTCGGTTGCGTGCGGGACCGCGACTTGCTGCCTGCTGACCAGTCCCTCGACGTGCGCTTCGACGACTTCATGGCCGACGAGGACGGACTGGTGCACGCGATCTATGACATCGCCGGCCAGCCGTACGGCGACGAGGTCCGGGCTGCGATGTCGGCATTCATGCAAGCGCACCCACGAGGCCGGCACGGCACGATCGAGTACGACCTCGCCGATTTCGGCATCGACCCGGAGGAACGCCGTCGCGCGTTGCGTGCGTATACGGAGCGCTTCGGCGTCTGACTTACGGCCTCTTCGTCACCAAATTGCGTTCGTCAACCACACGGGATGTGGCTAACGAACGCCGAAACGCTCAGTTGTAGGCGACCGTCTCCAGTCCCCGGCGATCTGCGCCGTAGCGTTCGATCTCGCTCGCCAGATCGAGCGGCCGAGTGTTCGCCATTGCCTTTCGGGTCTCGTCGTCGATCAGCTCTGCAGGCACGAGCCAGCCCACCTCGAACTCGATGCCATCGGGGTCCTTCGCGTACAACGCCTTCGTCGTCGAGTGATCCGATGCGCCGACGAGCGCGCCCATGCGGCTCAGTCGATCGGCCACTTGTTGGAGCTCACCGAGCGTCTCCACCTCCCAAGCGAGGTGGTACAAACCGACCGCACCGCGGCCGGCGGGACTGTCCGCCGCCTTCATACCGATCGCGAACAGGCCGAGGTCGTGGTCGTTGTGTGAGTCCGGCACCTTCAAGAACGCGGCGCCCGGGAACTGCACGGCGACGGTGAAGCCGAGCGCTTCCTCGTAGAACCGAACACTGCGGTCGACGTCGCGGACGTAGAGCACTGCGTGGTTCAGACGCTTGACTGCCATGCGAGCCTCAACGACCGTCCGTCGCGCCGGTATTCCTCGATTGCTGCAGATGGAAGGTCGCTCGGGGGTCTTCGGCGGACGCCTTGCCCGCTTCCATCACCGCCACCTTCACGAGCACTGAGCCCGCGAGCCCGGTCACGGCGCTCAGCTGCTCGCGGCCGCGAGCCCGTTTACGAGGGAGCGACAGCAACAGGCTCATTGTCGTGAGCCCATGGGCGAGTCGCCACATCCAACCAGTCCGGCCCTCCTTGTACGGACGGGCGACTGCCTCGACCGCACCGACCTCCCGCTCGAGCGCGGCTGATGCCGCGAGCTCGCCTACCTTGCCGGCGATGCCGTAGCGGCGCAGCACCGCCGCTTCGTCGTCGCCGTGATCACCGATCGCCAGCAACGACGCCGCACCTGCGATGCCGGACGCCGTGAAGAGCACGGGCAGCGATCGACTCGCCTCTTGCCACGCGGGCACGGCCGTGGCGGCGACGAGCACGCCGGTGTAGCCCGTCAGAGGCAGCCCTGCAACGCCCGCCACGACGCCGGCCGCGTCGGCGACCGTGCCTGGCAGCACGGCGGCCGCGCCCGCGGCTGGTCCGTAGGCAGCCAGCAACCACGAACCCATGCTCATCGGCGACGTCGGACGGAAAACGCGCAACATGTTGGCGAACCGAGACGGACGGCCCAGGTCAGCGATCAGTGCAGCCGCTCCGAGCGAGAGCGCGCCCAGCGACAGGCGCCGGCATCGCCGGCGCAGGCCCGGCAGATCGTGCGCCACTGCACCGAGTACGGACGACGCGCCTGCCACACCTCCAGCGACGATGTAGCCGGGGATGTACCACCTCCACACCGGGGCCTTCAGGACCGGCACGTCGTAGTAGGTGACGTCGCTCATCGGCGACGGCCCAGCACCGACACGAGCGCGGTCACACCCATCGCCAGCGATGCAAACGCCATCGAGCGCCACGAACGAGCGACCGTCTTCCGCGGCGCCACCGGATCGGGTGGCAGGTTGTAGACCTCCGGCCGGTCGAGGAGCAGAAAGAAGGCGTTCAACCCGTCGGTGCCCGGTTGTGCCGGCGCGCTGTCACCATAGAGATAGGCCTCGGTTACACCGGCGTCGTGCAACTCCCGTACGCGATCACCGGCGCGCGCCCGGAGCTCGTCGAGATCACCGAACTGGATCGACTCTGTCGGGCACGCCTTCGCGCACGCCGGCGTCATCCCCGCGTCGAGTCGGTCGTAGCAGAGCGTGCACTTCCACGCGTGGCCGTCGTCCTCGCGGCGATCGATGACCCCGAATGGACATGCGGACACGCAGTAGCCGCAGCCGTTGCAGATGTCCGGTTGGACGAACACGGTGTCGAACTCTGTGCGAATGATCGACCCGGTCGGGCAGGCGTCGAGGCATGCGGCGGTTCGGCAGTGCTTGCACACGTCCGACATCAGCAACCACGAGAACTTCGTGTTCTCGACCATCGGGCGTTCGACGAACGCGACATGCCGCCACGTCGACGCGCCGAGATGAACGGTGTTGTCGTAGGACATGCCGCTGAACAGCAGCCCGTCGTCCGGCAACTGGTTCCACTGCTTGCACGCCACCTCGCAGGCCTTGCACCCGATGCAGACGGTTGTGTCGGTGAAGAAGCCGACATGTGCCGGCAGGCCCTCGCTGCGCTCGTTCATGTGCGGCTCCGACGGCCGGGGCGGATGTCCGCGGTCAGGGCCTTCGACTCCTGGATCGACACGTTCGGGTCGGCAACGAACGAGATCAGCTCGTTCACGGTGTCGCCCGTGACAAGTCCTTTGCTCGACCAGTGATACGGAAGTCCGATCTGGTGGATCGTCCGCTTGCGCATCCGCAACGGCCGCACGCGGCTGGTCACGAGCACACGAGCCTCGATCTCGGCGCGGGCCGTGGAGATCGTCGCCCACCCGCCGTTGCGCAGGCCGCGTTCTGCCGCAAGCTCCGGTGAGACCTCACAGAACAGCTCCGGCTGCAGCTCCGACAACCACGGCAGCCAGCGCGACATACCACCTGCCGTGTGGTGCTCGGTCAGCCGATACGTCGTGATGACGTAGGGATGCTCCGGGTCACCGAACGGACGGTGATACGGGTTGTCGGGCCGACGCCACTCCTTCCGTGCCGGGTTGCGCTGCTGGCGGTACAGCGGGTTGTCGAACGGCGACTCCTGCGGCTCGTAGTGCGTCGGCAGAGGACCGTCGCGCAACCCGGTCGGCGCGTAGATCCACCCGCGCCCGTCCGCCTGCATGATGAACGGAGAGTCGCCTGCGATGGTGTCAATGCCTTCCGCGTCGCTCCCCGGCCGATAGCTCGGGGGACGGTCGGCGATGAAATCCGGGACGTCGTGGCCCGTCCACTTGCCCAGCTCCTCGTCCCACCACACGTACGCCTTGCGTTCCGACCACGGCTTGCCGTCGGGGTCGGCGGAGGCTCGGTTGTACATGAGCCGGCGATTCGCCGGCCATGCCCAGCCCCAGTCGGGCGCGACCCACGTCTGTTCGGACGCCGGCGTGCGCAGAGCAGCCTGGTTGACGCCGCCCTTGCAGCAACCGGAGTAGATCCAGCAACCGCACGCCGTCGACCCGTCGTCCTGCAAGTCCGTGTAACCGGATACCGGCGAGCCGTCTTCGACCGTGTAGCCGTTGATCTCGTTGAGGATCTCGTTGACGTCCGGCTCCTCGTGGTCACCGATGGTCGGGTAGTCCCATGTGAGCTCCAACAGCGGAGCGTCCTTCGGAGCGGGCGAGTCGACATACAGCGATCGCAGCTTGCGGCCGAGGTGGAACATGAACCACAACTCGCTGCGGCAGTCACCAGGAGGTTCCACCGCCTTGTGATGGAACTGGAGCAGCCGCTGCGTGTTCGTGTACGTACCGTCCTTCTCCGTGTGTGTCGCCGCGGGGAAGAAGAACACTTCGGTCGAGACCTCCAACGGATCGTCCTGCCAGAACTCCGCGGTCTCGATGAGCGAGAAGTCGCGCACGACCAACCACTCGAGCTCGCGCAAGCCTTTCTTCTGCAGCTTGCCGTGCATCGAGCCGACAACCGGGTTCTCGCCCATCACGAAGTAGCCGTTCAACTTGCCGTCGGCCATGTCAGCCACCGTCACCATGTGCGAGTGGTCACCGGTCAGGCGGGGCAGGTGGTCGTAGCGCCAGTCGTTCGCTTCGGTCGCGTTCTCACCCCACCACGCCTTCAGGATCGACACCGCGTATTTCGGGAACTCGCTCCACCAGCCGGAGTTCGATCCGTTGTTCGTGAGGTACTCCTGGAGCGTGGCGTCGCTCTTGGCCTTGGGAACCGGGAGATAGCCGGGCAGCAAGTCGTAGAGGGTCGGCACGTCGGTCGAGCCTTGAATGGTGGAGTGGCCACGTAGCGCGAGGATCCCGCCGCCAGGCCGGCCGATGTTGCCCAGCAACAGCTGGACGATCGAGGCCGTGCGGATGTACTGCACACCGATCGAGTGCTGCGTCCACCCGACGGCGTAGCAGAACGCGGTCGTGCGATCGCGACCCGAGTTGGAGCACACTGCGTTCGCCACTTGCAAGAACAGATCGCGCGGTATGCCGCACACGTCCTCGATCATCTCGGGCGTGTAGCGCGCGTAGTGGCGCTTCACCACCTGGAACACACAACGCGGGTGCTCCAGCGTGAGGTCGACGTGGACGGCGTGGTGCGCGGTGCCCCGCGCCGAATACGGCTCGCTCGTGAACTCTTCCCGCTGGCCGGCGGCGGGCGCGACGTCGACGCCTTCGTATGCCCAGGACGCAGGGTTGTACGAGTGCTGTTCTTCGTCCCATCCGCTGAACAGCCCATCGAGATCCTCGGTGTCGCGGAACTCGTCTTTCAGGATCGCCGGTGCGTTCGTGTAGTGCACGACGTAGTCACGAAAGAAGCGATTGTTCTCGATGATGTACTTGACGAGGCCGCCGAGGAACGCGATGTCGCTGCCGGCGCGGAGCGGCACGTGGATGTCGGCGACCGCGCTCGTACGCGTGAACCGCGGATCGACGTGAATGATCGTTGCTCCGCGCGCCTTCGCCTCCATGACCCATTGAAAGCCGACTGGGTGGCATTCGGCCATGTTGGACCCTTGGATCACGATGCAGTCGCTGTTCTGGAGGTCCTGCTGGAAGGTCGTGGCGCCGCCTCGACCGAAGCTGGTCCCCAGACCGGGGACCGTCGACGAGTGTCATATGCGCGCCTGGTTCTCGATCTGTATGGCACCCAGCGCGGTGAACAGTTTCTTGATGAGGTAGTTCTCCTCGTTGTCGAGGGTGGCGCCGCCCAGGTGAGCGAACGCCATCGTCCGCCGCAATGGCTTGCCGTCCTCGTCGTGATCTTCCCAGTGCTCGTCGCGGACTCGCTTGACTCGTTCGGCCACCATGTTCATGGCGTGCTCGAGCGGGATGGGCTCCCACGTGGTCCCGTTCGGGCGGCGGTAGAGCACCCGATGTTCGCGGTGACTACCCGTCACGAGCTGGAAGGTGGCCGCCCCTTTCGGACACAGGCGGCCGCGGGAGATCGGCGAGTCGGGGTCGCCTTCGATGTTGGTGATCGCACCGTCCTTCACGTGCACGAGCTGACCGCAGCCGACCGCGCAGTACGGGCACACGGACCGGACCACACGATCGGCCTGCTCAGTGCGAGCAGTCAGCTGCTCTGTGCGCCTCGACCGCGCTCGACGCGCCGAGACCGCGTATGTCGCCGTCGATCAGTTGGCGGACGACCGGCCAATCGCGGAGGGGCACGGCACTGTCCTACCCCACCCCGGTGCGATCATGCTCCAAAAGTTCGTCGAGCTCGTGATCGAGATCGGGCTCGCCTTCGATGTGGACGTTCGGCAGGATGCGATCGAGCCAGCGCGGCAGCCACCAGTTGGCGTCGCCGAGCAACTCCATCGTTGCCGGCACGAGCAGCATCCGAACGACTGTGGCGTCGACGAAGATCGCGACGGCGAGGCCGAGGCCGAACTCCTTGATCACGCGCTCGTCGCCGAAGACGAACGAGCCGAAGACCACGACCATGATCAGTGCGGCCGCAGTGATCACGCGAGCGGTGGCAGCCAGACCGTCGGCGACAGCCGTGCCGTTGTCATGGGTGCGCTCGTATTCCTCCTTCATGCGCGAGAGGAGGAAGACCTCGTAGTCCATCGACAGGCCGAAGAGGATGGCGAACAACATCATCGGCAAGAAGCTCTCGATCGGGCCCGTGCCCACGCCGAAGAAGTCGGCGCCGTAGCCCTGCTGGAACACGGCGACCAGCACGCCATAGGCGGCGCCGATCGAGAGCAGGTTCATGATGACGGCCTTCACCGGAACCAGGATCGAGCGGAACACGACCATCAGCAGGAGGAAGCTCAGCAGCAGCACGAGCGCGATGAAGTAGGGCAACCGTTCCTGCAGCAGTGCGCTGACGTCGTCGAATGCGGCCGTGATGCCGCCGACGTGGGCGACGACTCCGGTGCCGGTCGTGGCGGCCGGCAGTGTCTGACTTCGCAGCCGGTGGATGAGGTCGACCGTCTCTTGATCCTGCGGTGATGTCGCGGGAAAGACCTGCATCACCGCCGTGTCGTGCTGTGGGTTGAACTGCGCCGGGCCGGCGAAGGCCACGCCAGGGGTCTGCGCCACGCGGTCGTGGATCGTGGTGAGCGCCGCATCGTTGGCTCCGGGCGGTAGCTCGATGGCGAGCAGGAGCGGACCGTTGAACCCCGGACCGAATCCCTGTGCGAGCAGGTCGTAGGCCCGGCGGGTCGTGTCGCGAGTCGGCCGGCTGCTGGCGTCGGAGCTGCCGAGTTGCATCGCGAATACCGGCGATGCGATCACGAGCAGGATCGCCAGCCCGAGGGCAGCGGAGGGGAGGGGGTGCCGCTGGATGTGGCGGCTCCACCGGTACCAGAAGCCGTCACGCTGGTGATCGGACCGGCTGACGAAGGGTACGTGCAAGCGGTCGATGTTCTTGCCGACGAAGCCGAGCACCGCGGGCAGCAGCGTGAGCGACGTGGCGATCGTCATCGCCACTGCAATGATCGCTCCTGTCGCGAGCCCGCTGACGAAGTCGATGCCGATGAGGTACATGCCGGCGAGCGAGATGATCACCGTGCAGCCCGCGAAGAAGACCGCCTTGCCCGACGTCGAGACCGCTTTGACCACAGCGCTGTGAGGATCGAGGTCGGCGTGGATTCCCTGCCGGTAGCGGGCGACGATGAAGAGCGTGTAGTCGATGCCGACACCGATGCCGATCATCTCGGCGAGTTGCGTGGAGAACTCGGGCACCGACATCAGGTTCGAGACCAACGTGATTGCCGCGAGGCCCACGCCGAGACCGAACAGCGCATTCATGATCGGTAGGCCCATCGCCAGCACCGAACCGAACACCACCATGAGGATCACGATCGCGGCGAGCAGACCGAGCCCCAAGGTGGCGGGCGGTTGGCCGTTCTGAAAGTCACCGGCGAGCTCGACTTGCAATGTCGGCGTATCGGACGACGCCACGATGTCTCTCACCACCGAGCGCGTTGCATCCGGAAGCTGGCCGCGGGCGGACCCACCGAACTGGATCTCGGCGAACGCGATCGGCTTGGTCTCGGAGATCTGCCCGTGCGCGTCGGGGTCGAACGGAGATCGAACGGCGACGACGTCGGGAACCTGTCGGAGCTCGTTGACCACCTGGTCGATCGACGCTCGTGTCGCGGGATCGTCGACTGAGGCGTTCGCCCTGAACACCGCCATCGTGGTCTCCCCGCGTGCGGGGAACTTCTGGTCGAGCAGGTCGAAGGCTTGCTGCGAATCGGTGTTCGGAAGGTTGAACGTCTGGCTGAAGCTGCTGCCCACTCCGCCAGCGATGACGTTGATGCCGACCAGGAGGACGACCCAGCCGATGAGTGTTCGCCATCGATGGCGGTAGCAGAGGTCCGCCACACGCTGCAGCACTCCGGAATGCTGTCGGAGCCGCAAACGCTTGTCGAATGCCCAGCCACCGGTGTCCCTCTACGCTCTCGAGCCGTGGGGGAGCCGGTACCGCACCCGTGGAACACGTCGTTCACGTGGCAGAGCCCCCGGCCGCCGTACCGCCGGGTCACCGACTCGGAGGCAGCGCAGTTCGACGGTGAGGGTTGGTTCGTCGTGGACGGCGTCGTCGACGACCACACGCTGGCCGCGGTCACGGACGAGATCGACCGGCGTGAGGCCAAGGTCGAGGCCTTTCTCCGAACGCAGCCCGACGAGCGGATGTCGATCGCCGAGGCCGGCGCCATCACGGTGTCGATCCACCTCGCAGCCCGGTCGCGCGTCCTTCGGCAACTGGCGTCCTCGCCGGCGCTGACGGACTTCTGCGCGGACCTGCTCGGTCCCGACGTCAACCTCTACTGGGACCAGGCCGTCTACAAGAAACCGGAGAAGCCGCGACGGGTGCCGTGGCACCAGGACAACGGCTACACGTACATCGAGCCGCAGCAGTATCTGACGATCTGGCTTGCGCTCACCGACGCGACACAGGACAACGGGTGCCCGGTCGTGGCACCAGGGGTGCATCGGATGGGGACCCTCGCCCACACGTATGTCGAACCGCTCGGCTACGAGTGCTTCAGCGACCCGCCGGGTGCCGCCGCCGCGCTGGTCGCGGCTGGAGGCGCGGTCGTGTTCTCGTCGCTGACACCACACCTGACCGGGCCGAACCTCACCGACGAGGTGCGCAAGGCGTACATCCTGCAGTACGCGCCCGCGGTGCGGAGACACTCATCGGCGATCCTTCGGAAGGGCCGCCCCGAGCGCGGCGGCCGTGCGACGATCCTGACCGTCAGTTCGCGGTGTTGCGTGAGGGGGAGCCAGTATGACCGTTCATCCACTCGAACCGTTGACCGCAGACGAGATCGAGCGCGCTGTGGAGATCCTGCGCGGGAAGGAGGACAGGGTCGAGGACTCGATGCTCATCGCTCGCGTCGTGCTCGACGAACCGACGAAGGACGAGCTCGCGGAAGAAGCCGTTGACCGCCGAGCGGCGATCACCGTCGTACCCGGACCGGGTGCTGACCTGCTCGAAGCGGTCGTGTCCCTCACCGACGAAGTGGTGTCGAGCTGCGGCGAGATCCACGACGTGCGTTCGGCGTTGCTGTTCGAGGAGGCGCTCAACGCCATCGCCGCCGTCATGGAGAACGAGCAGTGGAAGGAAGCGATGCGCAAGCGCGGCATCGAGGACTTCACCAAGGTGCAGCTCGACCCGTGGCCTGCGGGACGGTTCGGCGTCCCCCACGAGACCAACCGGCGCATCACGCGTGTGTTGTCGTACCTGCGCGAAGAACCGAACGACAACGGATACGCCCGGCCGGTCGAAGGCGTCGTCGTGTTCGTCGATCTCGCGACCAGCGAGGTGTTGGAGGTCGAGGATCACGGCGTCGTACCGGTCCCCGCGGACAAGGGTTCGTACTTCCCGGAGGACAACGTGCCGGCGCGCTCGGGACTCCGACCGCTCGACATCGTGCAATCGGACGGCCCGAGCTTCACCATCGACGGCCATGCGATCGTGCTGGCAACGGTGGTCCCTCCGGGTGTCGATGGATCCGTACGAAGGCCTCGTCCTCCACACAGTTGGGTACGAGGACGGCGGCCGCGTTAGGCCGATCCTGCACCGCGCGGTCGATCAGCGAGATGGTCGTGCCATACGGCGATCCGGGCCCGCTCCACGGATGGAAGAACGCATTCGATGCCGGCGAGTGGGGACTCGGCCGCCTCGCCAACTCGCTCGCGCTCGGGTGTGACTGCGTGGGCGAGATCCGCTACCTCGACGCGGTGCTCGCCGACGAGCACGGCAAAGCCTCGACGACAGCCAACGCGATCTGCATCCACGAAGAGGACTACGGCATCCTCTGGAAGCACCACGACATGCAGGCCAACACGACCGAGGTTCGACGGTCGCGCCGGTTGGTGATCAGTTCGATCGCGACGGTCGGCAACTACGAGTACGGCTTCTACTGGTACTTCTATCTCGACGGCTCGATCCAGCTCGAGGTGAAGCTGACAGGCATCATGTCGACGATGGCGTTCGATCCCGCCGTGGGCGAGCCGTCGCATGGAGCAGTTGTCGCTGATGGTCTGGCGGCCCCGCACCATCAGCACCTGTTCTCCCTTCGGCTCGACATGGACGTCGACGGCCCGCTCAACGAGGTGTACGAGGTCGACGTCGTCGCCGATCCCGCCGGCGACGCCAACCCGATGGGCAACGCGTTCCGGCCGCACGCAACGCGCCTCGAGAACGAGCGCGATGCGAAGCGTGTGGTCGACCCGGCACGGAGCCGGACGTGGAAGATCGTGAACCCGAGCGTCCGCAACCCGCTCGGCCAGCCTGTCGCCTACAAGCTCGTGCCCGGGTCGACGCCGACGCTGCTCGCCGATCCTTCATCGTCGGTCGGTCGCCGCGCGGCGTTCGCCACCCGCAACCTGTGGGTCACGCCGTACGAACCCAGCGAACGACGAGCGGCAGGACCGTACCCGAACCAGTCATCCGGTGAAGACGGGCTCCCGCGATGGACAGCGGCGGAACGCTCGCTCGTCGATACGGACGTCGTGCTCTGGTACACGTTCGGCGTCACGCACATCGCCCGGCCCGAGGACTGGCCGGTGATGCCGGTCGAGTACGCGGGCCTGCATCTCATCCCATTCGGCTTCTTCGATCGCAACCCGGCGCTGGACGTGCCGGCACCTGAGCAGTGCGCTTCAGAGGGGGGGTCAAATGGCGTATGACCTGGCGGGGAAGAAGGTGCTCGTCACTGGCGCGTCTTCCGGCATCGGCGCCGGCTTGGCGCGTGCCTTCGCCTCCGCGGGCGCGACCGTCGGCATCTGCGCCCGCCGCGCCGACCGATTGGCCGAGGTGCTCGCCGACTGCCGGCGCACCTCGCCGGAGTCGCGCTCCTGGACGATCGATCTCGGTGACCTCGACGCGGCGACGGCCTTCGCGATCACGGCCGACGACGAGCTCGGTGGCATCGATCTCCTCGTCAACAACGCCGGGATCCCGAAACGGCGCCACGCCTTCGACCTCACGCCCGACGTCGTGGAAGAGGTCATGCGGATCAACTACCTCTCGCCGGTCCGGCTGACGCTCGGCGTTGCTGCCGCGCATGGTCGATCGAGGAAATGGACGCATTCTCACGGTGTCATCGGTGGCGGCCCGGCTCGGTCCGCCCCGCGAGGCGGCATACAGCGCGACGAAGGCAGCGATCAGTGCTTTCATGGAATCGCTCGCGGTCGACCTCGATGGCACCGACATCCGCATCCACTTGGTCAACCCCGGGATCATCGACACCGAGCTGTTCCACTTGCCGGACAACGAGCCGTCGTTGTCCGATCTCGAGGCGTTGCCGGTCGAGGCGCTGACCGACGCGGTGCTGAAGCAACTCGACGCCGACGTGTTCGAGATCTACGTGCCCGAATGGTTCGTCGACATCGTGTCGGGCCGGTACGCGAACATCGGTCCGTTCATCGAAGGAAGCCGGCAGTACGTGCGCGAGCGTGTGAGGCAGATGGAGGCGGAGGCATGACTTCTCTTCCGGAGGCGCATCGCAACGCGCTCGACGCGACGGGGCGCATCGTCCGCGGTATCGGCGCCGGACAGATGTCCGATGCAACACCGTGTGCGGTCTTCGACGTGCGCGGCCTTCTCAACCACGTGGTGAGCGGCAACTTGTGGGTCGAGCCGTTGGTGTCGGGCAAGACGATCGAGGAAGTCGGCGATGTGTACGACGGTGATGTCGTCGGCGACGACCCGAGCGCCGCCTATGAGACATCAGCGCGCGTCGCGGGCGACGCGTTCGCACGGCCCGGCGCGATGGAGGTTCCGGTTGCCGTGTCGTACGGACCGGTGCCCGGCGAGGTCTACGCCGGCCATCGATTCATCGACGTGCTGATCCACGGCTGGGATCTGGCTGTCGCCACGGGCCAGGACAGCACGCTCGATCCCGTGCTGGTGGAGACGTGTTGGGAGATCGTCCGCCCGCAGCAGGACCTCCTCAGGGGGAGCGGCGTGTTCGGGGCCGAGATCGAGGTTCCGGGGGACGTTGACAGCCAGACGCACCTGCTGGCCGTGCTCGGACGCCGCGCCTCCGCCTGAGCCGCGAGGCGAATCGGAAGTGTGAGGCTCGATGGCTGAAGCGGGTCCGCATGACGTCATGCTCATCACCCGGCAGACCGCGTATACATTTGCGCCCGAAGCGAACACGCCGATGCGACTACGACCGAGCCCGACCAAGTCATCGGTTTCGAGCCCCCGCTTCGCCGACGAGCGCTTGCTCACGCTCGGGTTGCACCCTCGCGACCAGCGCGAGATCGATTCAGCGCTCGAGACTACGGACCGGGCGTATGTCGTCGACAGCCGCGTCGGATACGAGGCCTTCAAGCAGTACCGGGCCGATCTCACCACGCTCATCGCTTCGGAGGGCTCCCAACTGCACAGCAAGCCCACGATCGGGACTGCAAGGATCAGCGTGTGGCAGCCAGCGGGCACAGAGTCGCCGTCCGGATGATCACGCGACGGAGTTGTGTCGACGGTCGCCGAGTACGAGAGTCTGCGAAGACCACCGAACATCTCCTGGGCACGCCGGGGCGTCCGCTCGTTGCCACCGGGCGATCGCCTCTGAGTGGTCCTGCAGCTCCTCCCGAGGATCTTGGCTCCCCCAGCCAGCGTCGCCATATGGCGCCCGAAGGCTGTCGGCGCTGCCTCCGGATGAGCAGGCTGCCTCCATCGCTTACATTTGACCGAGCGGAGGTGGCGGCCGACACGTCCAGAGGGGGTAGCGGGGGCATCGCATCATGAAGCGAATCGGAATCGTCGTCGTCGCCTACAACGCGGTCTCGACCCTGGCGCAGGTGCTCGATCGCATCCCCGTTGACTTTCGCGGGCGGATTGACCATGTGCTCGTCGGTGATGACGCCAGCGATGACTCCACATATCTCGTCGGTCTCGGGTACCAGCAACTCAAGACCGATCTGCCCCTGACTGTCGTGCGACACCAGCAGAACCTGGGATACGGAGGCAACCAGAAAGCGAGCTACCGGTGGGCGATCGACCACGACGTCGACATCGTTGTTCTCCTCCACGGTGACGGCCAGTACGCACCCGAGGTGCTGCCGGACATCGTCGAGCCGCTCGAGAACGGCGTGTGCGACGCGGTGTTTGGATCGCGGATGCTCATCCCGGGTGAAGCGCGCCGCGGTGGCATGCCCCGATACAAGTACCTCGGCAACCGCATCCTCACCCGGGTCGAGAACGCCCTCGCGGGCATGGAGCTCAGCGAGTGGCACTCCGGGTACCGGGCGTACAGCGCGAATGCGTTGCGGCAGATCACGTTCGAGTCGAACTCGGACGGCTTCGACTTCGACACCCAGATCATCCTCCAACTCCAGGCGGGCGGGTTTCGCATCGTCGAGGTGCCGATCCCGACCTACTACGGCGACGAGATCTCCCGTGTGAACGGTCTCAAATACGCGAAGGAGGTCGTCGGTCACGCCGTCCGCTACCGGCTTCATGCGAGTGGGTTCGGCGTTGGTGGAACGGTCCTTGCCGAGGAGGACCGCTACGAGGTGACGTCAGACCAAGACCCATCCCACGAGCGGATCCTCGCCTGGTTGCGCGGACGTCAGCCCAGCTCGATACTCGACCTCGCGTGCTCCAACGGTCGTTTTGCGGAGAGGCTCAAGTCGTACGGGCACACCGTGACAGGTGTCGATGTGCACGAGCTGTCCGGGGTTCGCGACAGAGTGGACAGGTTCGTGCAGTGCGACCTCGACGCCGGACTCCCACCGGAAGTGGGTTGCGGCTACGACGTCGTGGTGGCCGCAGACGTCCTCGAGCACGTTCGCAATCCCGATCGAATTCTCGTGGACCTTCGCCACCGGCTCGCCGCTCAGGGAACAGTCGTGTTGAGCGTCCCGAACTTCGGTCATTGGTATCCTCGCTCGAGAGTGGCGCTCGGACGCTTCGACTACGACCGTCGAGGAATCCTCGATAGCGACCACGTCCGATTCTTCACCAAGCGAAGTGTCGAGGCCATGATCGCCAGATGTGGCTTCGCTGTGCGACGGCGTGAGACGCTCGGGCTGCCGTTCGACGTGATCGATCGCGGTGGCCGCGGCAGCGGTTCGGACAGGAGAGGCCGTCAAGCAGTCCGCGCCCTCGACGGCTTCGCCGTCTCGTTGCGCCCGACCCTGTTCGCGTATCAGTACATGTTCGAGCTCGAACCGAACGCGAAGATGAGGACACCCGTCGTGGAGTACGACGTAGTCTCCGACTGACGAGCCTCCGTACCTCCGACACGCTGACGGTTTGCGCTGTCCGCGAGTGATCGCGAAACGCGGGTGTCCACCAGCCGCATGGCACCACCTCGAGGTGAGCAGGTTCAAGGGTCCACGCAATGGGCTTGGTGAGTTGACCGTCCGATCTGGCCACCCTCATCCAATCGGGACGCTTCGCACGCCCTCGGACCGGGCCGGCGGCTTCGTCCGCTAGAACCGTTCGTGCTGATCGTCGACGTTGATGCTGTGTATCGGTCGGTGTCCGAACTCGGCGCCGACGGGGGGTTGAGTGTCGTACGAGCCGGCCATCGATTCATCGACGTTTTGATCCTCGGCTGGGATCTGGATGTGGCCACAGGCCAGGACAGCATGCTCGACTCCGGATTGGCGCAGACGTGTTGGGAGGTCGTGCGTCCGCAGCGGAACCTCCTCAGGGGGAGCGGCGCGTTCGGGACCGAGGTCCAGGTTCCGGACGACGCGGCCAGCCAGACGCGCCTGCTCACGGTGCTCGGGCGTCGCGCGCCGGCGTGACGTCGACGTCGGCGAGTGCGCTCATGGGCACGGTTAGTGTTGGACATGGTCGCGTCGACACTTGACGCGTCGGCGGCGTCGCAACCGCAGCAGCGGCGTCCACCGACGCCATTGATCGTCGACGCCATGCTCGCGATCGGTCTGTTCATCGTCGCACTCCTCCTTCGCTGGCACTTTCCGCCGGATGGCCTGTTCTACGACGACGCTTGGCAGGCATTCGGCGCAGTGGAGGGGAGCTTCAGGCAGCTCTTCACGGTCGGCCAGACGCAGCCTGGCTTCGGCCTCGAGTTGATGGTGTGGAGTCGGGTCTTCGGGAGCGGCGCCTCCAGCATGGTGGTCCCCGCCATGATCGCCGGAGCACTCGGGCCGCCGGCGCTGTATCTCGTGCTCCGCAAGTTCGGATACGCCGTGTCGGTGTCGCTGCTGCTCGGAGCGGCCTTGACGGTGTGCGAGACGGCGATCCTCTACTCGGGGCACGTGAAGTCGTACACGTCAGACGTGCTCTTCATCTTGTTGTTGTGCGTGCTGCTGCCGTGGCTGGCTCGGAAGCGGTGGACCGCCGCAATCGCGGTGGCTTGGTTCGCGGGATCGATAGCCATCGCCTCCTTCAGTTCGTTCACGCTGCTCGCGAGCATCGCCGCGGGCGCGGTGCTCGTCTTCCATGCGCAGGGCGATCGCAAGATTCGCATCAGCGCTGTCGGCGCTCAGGCGGTCGCGCTGCTCGGACTCTTCGCTGCGGAAGACCGAACGCACAATGCGGAGAGCCTCGAGGACTCCTTCAAGGGGTCCGCCTCATACATCCAGTTCCACCTCAATCCGGTGACGTTCGGCAGCGAGATTTTCAAGCACCTCGTACGCGTGACGGACATCTTTCCGGGTGGTCCCCGTTGGGTGAGCGTGGCATGCATGGTCGCGGCTGTCGTGGGCTTGGCAGCAATGGCACGGCGCGGGTCGATGGCGCTGGTCGGACGCTTTCTCGTGCTCATGGTCCTGCTGGCGATGGCCGGTGCGCTCGCAAGTCGGGTCCCGTTCGGCCCAACGCCGTCGAGCGCACGAGTCACGCTCTGGCTCGCGCCGGTCGTCGCCTTCGGTCTCGCGGTCGTGCTGCAACGTGTTTATCGAGCAGCGGCGGCTGGCGGCAACGCGACGCGCCTGGCTTTCGATGCAGTGGCGTTCGTGCTTTCCGCGTTGTTGCTGGTGAGTGCGATCGGCGTGCAGCGGAGGTATCATGCCGGTGCAGCGCTCGCCACGAAGCAAGCGATGGCGGAGGCGGGACCGCAAGACCTGATCATCATCGCGAGGTCGGCCATGTACACCTTCGCGCTCGAGGCCGAGACGCCCGTGCAGCTTCGGCCGACGCCTGCGCTGATTATCGGGTTCAAGCCGACCTTCGAGGACGATCGGTTGCACCCCGTCGACAAGCTCTCGTCAGCGGCCAAGCGAGACCTCGTCTCGGCGTTGAAGAAGGCGAACCGGGCATACGTCGTCGACAGCACCGTGGACCCCGCCGGCTACAAGCAGTACCGGGCGGACCTGGCCGCGCTGGTCGCGTCACAGGGGTTCAAACAGCAGAAGGGACAAACCAGGGTCGGGACCGGCAGGGTCACCGTGTGGCTGCGTCCCGGCACTGCTCCATCATCCGGCTGAGAGGTCCAGCCCTCGAGTGGGCCGCTGGCATGGACCAGGATGCTGACGGAGTCTGGCGGCCACCAGGCGGCGGCGGGGTGGCGTGGTTCCGCGCTCCTGACGGAACCGATTCTCGCTGTCGCACCCCACCTGACTGGTCGAGAGGGTGTTCGTTCAGCGTGCTCCCGCGGCGAGCAACCGCGCGACCGTGTCGGAGAATCCCGCACCCGTCGCGATCGACAGCGCCGTCCGTCCCTTCGCGTTCGGTGCGTTGGGGTCCGCACCCAGCGCCAGCAGGGCCGCGACGGTTTCGAGATGCTCTCCCTTGTCCGCTCGACACGCCATCGTCAGCGGCGTTTCCTGATCGCGGATGGGAACGTTCAGGTCGAACCCTCGCGCCACGAGCAGCTCACCGATGGTTCGATCGGAACCGACCGGGCCGAGGTGCTCTGCCTTCACGGCCTCGGCGCCATGGTCGAGAAGCAAGCGCACCAACTCGATCGAGCCCTGCCTCGCCGCCGAGCTCAGGAGCCGTCCACCCGAGGGACCCACCTCAGCTCCGTTCTCGAGCAGCAGCATCGCAGCAGCAACAGATCCCCCGTCCACCGCATGGTGCAGCGGTGTGACGGGATGAAAGTCCTCGTGCGGCGATTGCGCGTTCGCCATCCCTGCGGCGACGAAACCGCGAAGCGCGTCCAGCTCACCCAAGAACGCCGCGCAGAACACGTCTGCCCGTGCACCGTGATCGAGTAGAAACTGCGCCACCGCTGCTCGCCGAGATCGCACCGCGATGCAGTATGGCGAGACCATCACCTGGGTCACGTGGACGGCCGAGCCGGGGATGTCGACATCCGCGCCGCTGGCGACGAGCCATCGAACAAGCGGCATCCGTCCCCGTCTGGCGGCCGCCCACAACATCGTGACTCCGTCGTCTCCCCGCTGATCGATCAGGCGGGGATATTCCGCGACGAGCAACGCGACGGCATCCTCATCGCCCTTGCCCGCCGAAACGATGGCCTGCTTGAGCACTTGTTTGGGTGCGCCGTCGTTGACGAGACGAGCGGCAGCACCGCGCAGCAGGTCCATTACGGCGACCTGCGTGTCGTCGGCGACGCCGGCGTCGTCCATGGCCGCACCGAAATGTTCCAGCCACCGAGCGGACTCGGCGGCACTGATCAGCCGATGGACGTGGCGGCGCTGCGTGCCCACATCCCGGATGCCGCGCATCTCGCCCCCGAAGATCGTCTCGAAGAACCCCTTCAGACGATCTCGTTCACCCGACCGCCGACTGCGAAACAGTCGAGCAAGCTCTGCATCGCGCTCGAGACGGTCGTAGAGGCCGTCCACGATGATGCCGACCGTTTCGCGGCCCCCGAGCGCAACGAAGAGCTCTGGACGCGCGGTCACAGGAGGCGGCTCGCTTGGGAAACTCATCATCTGGCAGCTCAGGTCAGGGCACTGCGCGCCGTTGTGGCGCGGGCAGATCGCCGTCGAGGTGGACGAACAGACAGGTACGCGGCTGGTTGTCAACGCTGCGACTGATGTGCCCTTGCCCGGCCGTGTCCTCGGCGAGGACGATCGTTCCGGGACCGAGGATCCTGCGGTTGCCGTCCCCCATTTCGAGTTCGACGGACCCGGAGAGGTTGACGACCAGCTGACGACGGGGGGCCGTGTGGAAGTCCAGGAAGTAGTTCCGGGGAACCGTTCGGAACTGGACTCCGTTAGCCGGCCAGACATTCGAGATCTCGCCCCACGCGCCGTGATCCTCGAGCGCGACCGTGAAGTCTTCGAGGTGTGACCGCCCGTCGCTACCGGTGAAGACGCGGAGAATGTCCATTCGGCTGCTCCTTTCCAAGGTTCGTGAAGCGTCGCGCATCTCGCACCGGTGCGGCGTTGGCGCGATCGTGGCACCCGACCGTGTGGCGAAGCTGGATCATCCGCGGCTGAAGTGCCGACGATCCTTGCTCGCTCGATGATTTTGTCGTCGATCTGCTGCCGCAGTGTCGTCTTGTCGAGGCCCGGCTCGAGGTCCTAGCTAGTACTTCACGTTTATTCCCTGGAGGACCGCTTGGCTTCGACCCCGAGAGGGGGGACAGTGAACGCCGCCGCCGACGAGCCCGTCGACATGCCCACCGCGCTCGAAAACCTGCTCGACGCCCTCGAAGTCCGTTGGCTCGACCGCGATGCAACCTCGATGCGAAAGCGTTTGGTGTACTCGACCGTCAGCGGCCGGTATTCAGGATGTAGAAGCGGCGAGGGCCGTACTTCGAGTTGTGCATCGGTTGGACCACTTGCACCTTGTCGTAGCCAGTGCGCTGGAACAGCTCTAGGAGCGAGGGCTCTGTAGCCCAGAACGACGTGGGATTTCCCACCGAGGCGGTCGCCAACTCGACGTTCTCGGGATAGAGCACTCCCTCGAGGCCGTCCTCGACCACGATCTTGCCACCCCAGCCCTTCGACGCCGGCGGGACGTGGCCGGCCACGTGGACCTGTGTCTCCAGGATCACACGTGCGTAGCTGCAAGCTCGCAGCAACTGCTCCTGCTCGGAGAGGCGCAGGTGGTAGAGGAGGCCGAGGATCGCGATCGTGTGGTAGCCGGAGACGTCGGCCTCCCGGACATCGGCCTGGACGAAGCGGATCCCGTCGAGGTCGTCGCTCAACCGTTCGGTCCGTGCGTCTATTGCGGTCACGTCCCAGCCGTTGTCCCGAGCCTGCTTCGAGAAGTAACCGGGCCCGCACCCGAGGTCGAGCAGGCGACGCCCTTTGCCCTCGCCGACGATGGCGCTGAAGGTCTCGAGCCGTACGCGGTTATTTGTGCCCTCGACGATGCCCGGCCAGATCGAGGACTCGTCGATATCTCCGCGCCCGAGTCGACCTGGGGCCTTGTCCTTCACGCCGCGACGAAGGCCTTGGCCCGCCCGCGCGACGAAGGCCTTGGCCCGCCCGGCTACCCGTACCGACATGCCGGGATACTAGTTAGAAGTGGTCGCCGCGGCCTGCTGGTGGGGCTAGCGGAGAAGTACCGCTTCGCGCCGCGGCCGTTGACTCCGGTCGTGCACCACGCCTGGCCCGGATGATGTGGACCGCAAAGGACTCCGTGCCGTTGGGCGGGTTCGTCCAAGCGAGCGGCGGCGACACGCCGGCTCCGACGCTGCTGTGGCGATCCGAGATCCTGCTGCCGTGCTCGACGCCGGGCTCGTGATGACGAGCTTGCCCAAGTGAATCGCCATGACACGTCCGTCCTCAGTCTGCGGTGAGGAGCCGCCCTCGACACGGCGCCCGGGCGCTCATTCCTTGATCAGGGGACGTAGATCGCACCGCCTCCGTTGGGGGAGTTACCGCCCGGGACTGGATTGGGGACGTTCACGGTAACGACCGTCGGTCCTGTGCTTGTGCCCTTCTCCTGGAGCTTTTGAACGCCGAACGCAATGGCGATCGCGATCAGCGCGATACCCACGAAGTACTTGAACCACATCCGATCAGCATCGGCAATGGTGGTCAGGTCCGTTAGCGCCGCATGCGGATTTCCGGCGCTACTGCGCTACGCAACCGCGGTCTTCCGCCCGTCAAACCAGGCGTCGACGGCGCCGCGCCGCGACCGCCGCAATTGCGGGCGATACTCCAGACGAGTTCTCGACGAACGCGGATGATCTCGGCGGACGTCGTGGCCAGAGGGGCCAGACAGAACGCCGAAACAGCTTGCATTTGGTCGGGACCGGCGTCGATCCGGTGACCGTCCGCTTCACAGGTGGCTACGTCGCTGACGCTGCGCTTCGAGGACGTTTGAGCAGGTCAGACGGAGTACGACGTCAAGCGTTCGGTCGGGGTTTGCCGATCAGTGACCCGCCCTTCTCGCGGACCGACCGCCACAGCGAACCGGGCACGATCCGTTTCCCCTTCGGGTCAGGCGTCAAGTGCGACGTTTCCCCCCACGGGACGCGGATCCCGCGACGCGAGCGGCTGTAACGAACGCGCGGGGTTGCTTCCCCGCCGATCGGGCCCGGTTCGCGAACCGCGGAAGCCGAACGGGGAACAACGGCCATGCGTGAGGAGCACTCCGGACACCGAGATCTCGTGGCCCACTACGAAGCCGCGTACGAGACAACGCCGCCTTGGGACATCGGCGAGCCGCAACCCGCCTTCGCAACCCTGGCCGCCGACGGTCGCCTGCGCGGACAGGTGCTCGACGTCGGTTGCGGTACTGGAGAGCACGTGCTGATGGCGGCCGCCGCAGGGTGTGAGGCGACGGGGATCGACATCACCTCGACGGCGATCCGCCGGGCCGAAGCAAAGGCCCGCGAGCGCGGCGTAAGTGCGCACTTCATCGTGGGAGATGCCCGGAACCTAGAGTCGCTCGGGAAGCAGTTCGACACGGTTCTCGACTGTGGGCTCTTCCACGTATTCGACGATGAGGACCGGGAACCGTTTGCCGCGAGCCTTGCGCGCGCGATCCGGCCCGGCGGTCACTACTTCATGCTGTGCTTCAGCGAGATGGAACCGCCTGGATGGGGACCGCACCGCGTCACGCAACGCGAGATCAATGACGCGTTCGTTCACGGCTGGCGGGTTGAGACAATCGAGCCGACCGAACTCCGAGTGACCATACGAGCAGAACCCGCGCGTTCGTGGTTTGCCTCCATCGCACGGACCTGAGTTCCACGACATAGGCGCACGCAGATCGCCCGTTCGTCGAGCCCGGGCCAAGCATGAAGGGGTTCTTGACGTCGCGGTCGGACTGACCAGCCGGCTCAACAGCAGGAGGCTTCCCCGGCAGTCGCGAACCGGATCTGCACGTGGCGCGTACGTAGCAACCTCCGGAGTGGTTCGAACAGACTGAAGTCGTGGACGACCAGAGATGCAGGACCCCGTTGTGCAAAGCGGAACTCGAGCACTTTTTCGCTCTCAATGGTCCAAACAATTCCGTACTCGTCCCCAGCGAGCGCGAACTCGCGGCGACGTACGGGCCGCATCCAGTAGCTCGTGCCGTGCTCGGCAAGCACTCCGTCCACGACGTGCTCGATCCGGCACAACGATCGCTCGAATCGCCATCGCTCAGGCTCGACAGATGGGACCATCGCCACTCGGTGAGACGATCGAGCCCAGCGAGGGAGCGCTCCCGGAGCTTGCTTCGCGGGTCGAGTCATGGGCCAAACGTAGACGGCATGGTCGAAACTGATGGACGGCCAGCGTGCATCCGGATTCAGCTGATCTCACAACCACCTGAGGTTCACGGCTCGCGGACGGGAATGGGTGCTTTCGGTGGTGCACGTCGCGCCCGCCTTGGCCGAGACCTGGAACACGGCGCCGTCGCTCGCGGGCCGGTGAATGTCCAATTACCATCTCGTCCTGACCGAGAGTGGGAGATCGCCAATGGTGGGCGAGATGGGCGGCGAGGCCGGCCGCAAGTCGAGAGCGAAGGTTTTTGCATCGGCTTCAACAAGACCGGCACGACGACTCTGCATCGCTATTTCGAGTTAGCAGGCCTCAATAGCAGTCATGACGCGACGTATCAGAAGCAGACGCGGACCCTGGGACAAGATGAGTTGCGTAGCTATCTCGACTCGCACGACGCCTTCACCGACGGCGAACGGGCCGACTACGCACGGTTGGCGGAGTTGTATCCCGAGGCGAAGTTCATCCTGAACACACGGGAGTTGAAGAGGTGGCTCGAGAGCAGGATCAAGCACGTATTCCGGCAAGGTGGCGCGGCTATCGCCGACCCGGGCTCGCTCGATGGTCCGCAGCCGGGGTTTTGGAGCGGACCGATGGCGAGGGAGTACTTGAATGATGCCGAGCGCGCCATATCCGACTGGATCGATCGCCGCGAGTTCTACCACCGCGCGGTGATCCGCTTCTTTGACGCGACAAAGCCCGACGACTTCATCGTTGTCAACGTCACTCGGAATCCGATGTGGCGGGAGGACCTCGACGCCTTTCTCGGCTTCGCCGTCCGGGGGCGTACCAAAGACCCCATCCATCAGAACACCGCGAGCGCAAACATGTCGACGTACGGGTTGCCGGTGCGCCTCCAGCAGGTCGAGTCCGTGCTTCACCAGAAGAACATCCCGACCTCCGAATGGGAGAACGAAACCTTCATTGGCCGTTGGTAGGCGGATCGCAGAACTAGGTTCGTCAGCCGCCCGATCCGACTTTGGCGTCCGGTTTACGATCGTGGATCCCGCGGTGGGCCTTCGCGCCGTTGATGACGCACGCCCGCGGGTGTGGGTCCGCGAAGCACGCGCGAGGTCACGACAGATCGATCTGGCCCGGCTTGCGTCCGAGGAGTGGCGCGGGCGCCCCGTTGGCGCCCGCGGCGTAGCCAGCCTTCATCAGCGCGTTCAGCGCCGGGAGGTATTCGATGCTGGTACGTCTCCCTTCTGCCACTTACGCCCCGGCGAGCGGCGCGAACGGCGTCACGGCGTCGAAGCGACGCTCGATGAGCGCGTCGACGAGGTAGTCAGCTGGTTCACCGGCTGCCAACAGGTCGATCAGGTTGCCTGATGGGGCCAGACCTCGTTCGTCAAGGTGGGCTGATCACCCCAAGGAGCCCTCGTACACCAGGTGTGAGCGCGCGTTAGGCGACGATCGCCGGATCAATCGACCGAACGGTGTTGCGTGGCATCGCCGCTGACACGACCACTTTTGGTCGCCTGATCGCAGTACGCAACGGAGGGACGAACACAATCAGCGGATCGGAGCAATACGCGACGAGTCCGGCTGTCAGGGCTCGTCGACTACTCACTTCGCGATGCACGACCGCAAGCAAGAACCCCAGCGCCCACATCATTCCCAGTACCTGTTCACGTTCGCACCCTGCTGCCGCCGTGAGATCAGGGCAGGTCCGAGATCGACCAAGAGGAACGCGACGAGGAGCGCGAGCAAACCAGCCCCGAATCACCTCGATGACAGCCTCGGGTACCCCTGCCAGGCGATGACGACGACGAGCGCGACGGCGACCATCGGGATAGCAAACAAGCGGGCTAGCTCCGACAAGTGCGGTATGGCCGCCGAGTCGCTGGGCTTGCGGGCCGCGATCTCGACGATGGAGAACCAGATGCGCCCGCGGGTGTCCGCTTGAGCCGTTCCTTGCGTGCGTCGTCGACATCCTTGACGGCCGAGCTGTCGGTACATCGTGCATCTCGATGTCGTCGGCACCCCCGACCAGGCGATCGCCGAACTGCAGCACGCTCGCCTGCTCCCGCCGTAACGCCCTCCGCGTGCACCGACCTAGCTGGCAACCTCGATTGCGAGCACGAGCACAGGTACGTCCTTCTCCGCGATCGACCACACCTGGTCTGCGTCCACGCGGTGATAGTGGTGTGCGAGCAGGACTCTGAGTCGGCTGACGTCCGACCAGGCGACGCTGCTCAAGCGCGCACGGGTGTCGTCGCCGACCGCGTTGGCCGCCTCGCCGATGACCTCGAGCAACGTTCAGCGGCACGCTGCAGCACTGACTCACGTGCAAAGCGTTCGTGGCCCAGTGCCACGATCTCGGCCAACTCGCCAGCGGCCTCGAGTATGTCCGCGAGTCGCTCGTCGTCCCTGCGGCTCATCCCAGAGGGATCGCTTCGCCGCGGATGTGCGCGTCGCGCTCGCGCAGTCCGCCGACCGAGACCACATCTACGGGCACGCACAGGATGTCCCGCAACTCGTCCTGCAGGTGGAGCAGGTCGAACAGCGAGCTGCCGGGCTCGAACTCGACGAGGAAGTCGATGTCGCTTTTGTCGTGCTCGTCGCCACGCGCGACCAAGCCGAAGATCGCGACCGAGCGGCCGCGATGACGTCGTACAGCGGCGTCGATGCGGGCACGGTGGTCCTCAACCAGACGGCGCAGCGGCCCCATGAACGTCAGGGTACGCGGTTGTGTTCGCTGCTCCGAGTGTTCTGATGCGTCGACCATGCAGGCCACATTCCGTGGCCGAACGAGACGGCATCACGCGGCATCGTCGAGGAACTTCGCGGGCGCTGCGGATCCGCTCGCGGGATTTTCGCGGGATGGAGTTTGGGCAGGCCGAGCGCCATATCGCCGGTAGCCGGTCTGACCTGCATGTTTCTGGTGGTCGGGACCGGCGTCGATCCGGTGACCTTCCGCTTTTCAGGCGGACGCTCTGCCGACTGAGCTACCCGACCAAGCTGGGTGAACCACCCGCGGTCCCGACGGGATTTGAACCCGCGGCCTCCGGCTTGACAGGCCGGCGTGCACTCCAAACTGCACCACGGGACCAGGATTGTGCTGTCTTGTTGCACCCCCCACGGGATTCGAACCCGTGCCGCCACCTTGAAAGGGTCTGGACTCTGTCCTGTAAACGCCTGCGCAGGACTTTTCTTGTGTGGGCTGCGAACTTTACACGACCCTATGAGAGAGGCGACAGGCGGTTGGGGGTAGGAGCTGAGAGAGGTCAGCCCGGGCCGGCGATGGCTTGTCGTCCTCGCACGCTCGGCCACTGCCCGGCCGGGCCGACGTTCGCACATGACGCGAGTTGTACTCGCCAACGGGCACCGGCGTCGGAGCCCAGTCAACGTCACCCGCTCCGTCCCGCATCCGAGGGCATGAGGTTACGCCGCGCCGCTACACCGTGGTCGCATGGCTGCTCGCCGCCGTGGTCGTGATTGGGATGGTCCTCCTCTGGCGCGCGCGATCACCAGGCGATCTGAGGTCAATGCGGTCACACTCGCGGCACCTTGGGACTGGCCGCGGCCTCCCTGTTCTTTGCCACCACGACCTCCACCAGCCGATGGTGGACCAATGCGGTGGTGCGCGCCGACCGCTACGTCTACCTCGGTGCGGTCCTCCTCTGCGCCGAGCTCGCGCACGATGCGATGCCGGACGGTTGTGCCTCCGGTCTTCATGACATGAACGAAGAACAATGTCTCCGCCAAACGTCCAACTCCCCCCGCACCACCGCCTGTGACCTGCGGTTTTCGCACCCCCAACGGGATTCGAACCCGTGCCGCCACCTTGAAAGGGTGGTGTCCTAGGCCGCTAGACGATGGGGGCTCGTTCCCACGGGGCCCAGACACGGTAGCAGTCCGCCTCCGCGACCCGAGCGGGCAGCATCCGATGTCACTGACTCCTATTCGCGCGACAGAGCGTGCACGATCTCTGCCAGCAGGTGCGTCAAGTACTGGTACACGGCGAACGCTGGCGCAGTCGGATCGTCGAGCGCGGGGAAGTCCTGGTCCTCCGTGACATCGAGGCGCGTTCCCAACACGAGGCGGAGATCGTTGATCGCTCCCATCCAGGCTGTGACCTGCTCCTCCGTCAGTGTCTTTGCCGCGGCGGTCTGCTCGACGACGTCGACGGCCGCCAGCCGCTTCTCAAGCAGTTCGTCGTGGACCATCGCCCGGTACTCGGAATCGCGTTCGGGGTCGTTCGCGTACGCCGGCGGGTAGAGCCGTTGGAGGCCGTCAGTCTCCTCGCTGACCAGTAGCTCGCGCATCTGAGCCGCGAGATCGGCGACCAGATCGCGCTCGTCGTCGGTCAACCGCAGCTGGAAGGAACCGTCGCGTGCCCGCCGGATCGTGCGTCTCATTCGTCGTGCTGCATCGTTGCCCACAGGCCGTGCTCGTGCAGGCGGAACACATCGAGCTCCGCCTTCTCGCGCGTTCCGCTCGACACGACGGCGCGGCCCTTCTGATGAACGTCGAGCATGAGCTTCGTCGCCTTCTCCAAGCTGTAGCCGAAGAGCTTCTGGAACACGAAGGTGACGTAGTCCATGAGGTTGATGGGGTCGTTCCACACGATCACGACCCACGGCCGATCTGGCCTGACATCGGTGTCATCAGTCGGCTGTTCGACTTCGGCGGGGCTGATCGTCGGCGCCGACATCATGTCACCGTCAAGACGGGCTGGGGCGTGACGCTGGGTGCGGACACAACGCGCGTGTCGACTCGTTGCATCCGAAGCGCGAACCGCAGCGCGGCGATCCACACGCACACGGCGCCGAGGATGTGGATGCCGACGAGCACCACGGGCACCCCGGTGAAGTACTGCGCGTAGCCCACACCCGCTTGTGCGATCAGCACGACGAGCAGGATGTCAGCGTCGCGCCGCACTGACACAGGCGTGTGCGTGCGCACAACGAGCCACAACGTCGCGAGCACGGCCAGCAGCAGAACGTTCTCGGCGACGCCGTGCAGGCGGGCCACCGTGGTGACCGATACGTCCAGCCGGCGCACGTTCTCGTCGCCCCCATGCGGACCTGCGCCGGTCACCATCGTCCCGGTGACGAGGACGATACCGGTGAGTACGACCACGACCCAGCCCATGATTCGGACGCGAGCGTCGACCACTGGCCGCACAGTTCCTTGGGGACGGGAGGCCCGAATGTGGAGCACGACAGCATCCGCGAGCAGGACCATCGACAACAAGAAGTGCGCCATGACCCAGGGCGGCGACAGTCCGTAGATCACGGTCAGGCCGCCGAGGACGATCTGCGCGAGCACGCCGATGACCAGGCCGAAGGACAACCACGTCAGGTCGCGGCGGCGCGGCTCCCGGAGGAAAGATCCGAGCACGGCCAGAATGACCGCCACAGAAACGAGTCCCGTGAACGTGCGGTTCACGAATTCGACGGCGCCGTGGTAGCCGGTCTGACCATGCGGAGTGAGGTGTCCCGCGTCGCAACTGGGCCACTGCGGGCAACCCAGTCCGGAGCCGGTGAGCCGCACGGCGCCGCCGGTCACGACGATGACCGCCAGCGCGACGAGCGCGAACAGCGTGATGCGCTGATAGGTAGCGGGCGAGAGTCGCGGGAGCCGAGACGACACCACGCAAGAGGCTACGGCCGTCGCGATCAGCCGGTCAGATGCCACTCGGGTGCGAACGTCTGCCAGAGGATCGGCGCGAGGAGGTTGGCGCCGTCGTGGCTGAGGTGCACACCGTCGCGGTCGCGAGCGTTGATGATCGTACCGTCCGGAAGCGTCACGGTGTCGCTGTAGCTGCCGTCGCCGCCGCCGAACTGACTGACGAGATCGACGTAGTGCACGTCCGTGCGAAGCACGGCCTGGTCACGAGCGGCCGCGTTGAACGTGTCCTTGGCCTGGTTGAGTCGTTCGGGTCGTTCAGGCGCGAGTCCGATCCACACGACCGTCCGTCGGCCGCCGTCGGATGCGAGATCCATGATCGCCGCCACACGCCGCGTGTACTCGCCGCGCCCAGCCCTCGCTGAACAGCGCATGAACGGTGCCTGTGGGGTCGCGCAGTGGTTGGTCGTCGTTCGCGCCGAAGCTGAGGATGACGACGTCGGCGTCGTCGGCCGCGAGCGTGCTGGACAGCTCGGCCCCCCAGTCGAGCACGTCCGGTCGCGACAACCCCGTGCCCACCTGGAGGTCCGTGCGCAGAGTGACGAGTGGGTTGTCGGCGACGAACCGGCCCTCCGCCTGGCTGATGTTGCCGATCAGCGAGTCGCCGGCCATGAGCACCTTCACGGGCGTAGCCGGAGTAGGGGCTCGTCGAGATGGCACGACCGGCACCGTCGACGCTGTGGTCGTCGCCGGACCGACAACCGTCGTGGCTGTCGGCGACGGAACTGCCGTCGTCGCGGTGGGGAGCAGCACGGACGCCACCGGCTTCTCACCGTTGCCCGCTCGATCTTCCAACCACTGGCGGGGGCGGTCGAGGAACAGCGCGTGGCTCACGGAGTGCAGCGGCTTGGTGATGGCGAGCTCGATGTCTCGCGTCGTGCCGAACCGCTGCCGTTGCGCGACACGCTCGAGACTGTCCGCGCAGAAGAGCGAAGCGAGCAGCAGCGCGAGCACCATGGTCTGGAGCACGCGACCGGCGGGCACCAACCTGCGCCGTGGAGTGTGCCCGCGGCCATGGTCCTCGGCGTGGCCGGCGCGGCGGGCGGTGCGAGCGGTGGTCGTCGGCATTCGTCAGAAGCTGAAGTAGATGAACGGGGCGATACCGGTTGGGCCGAGCGCGTCGATCACGATCAGCGCGCCGGCAAGCGCGCTTGCCTGCGCGGCGACGCTCCAGCGCGAGATCGACGACTGCAGCCTCGACACGATGTCGGTCGGGACGTACTGCGATGCCAGCATCAATCCGATGACCGCGACGACGCGAAGGTCGACCTTGCCACCGTGGTGGAACAGAACGCGCCCGATGATCGTGAAGGCGTCATCGACGGTTGCGGCGCGGAAGAAGATCCAGCCGAGGCACACGAAGTTGAACGTGGCGATTCGGCGGAGCCAGATGTGTCCGCGGAGGTCCCGCCTCGCCCCATGGATCTCGAACTCCGGTGCTCCGGCGAACGTCGCCGGCGCGCCTGAGCGCGCCGCCGCGACGGCGGACGGTTGCCGTTGCCCAACCGTCCGGCGGTCGCGCCACCAGCGCTCGACGACCAGACCACCGCCCTGGAGCGCACCCCAGCACACGAACGTCCAGGCGGCGCCGTGCCAGAGCCCGCCCAGCAGCATCGTCAGCATGATGCTGCGGTACGTGCGCAGGCGTCCGCCGCGGTTGCCGCCCAAACCGACGTACAAGTAGTCGCGCAGCCAGCGCGACAGCGTGATGTGCCACCGTCGCCAGAAGTCGTGCAGCGACGTCGCCGTGTACGGCGCGTCGAAGTTCACGGGGAAGCGGAAGCCGAGCAGCAACGCGAGTCCGATCGCGATGTCGGTGTAGCCACTGAAGTCGGCGTAGATCTGCAGTGCGTACGCGTACACACCGACGAGTGCGTCGAGGCCGCCGTGCTGCCGGGGAAAGTCGAACACGCGGTTGGCGGCCGTCGCGAGGTAGCTCGATACGACGACCTTCTTGAAAAGACCCGCGGTGATGAGCCAGAACGCGAGTCCGGCATCAACGTGTCTGGGGTCGCGCGGACGGCGGAGCTGGGGCAGGAACTCCGATGCGCGCACGATGGGTCCGGCGACGAGATGCGGGAAGAACGACAGGAAGACGGCGAAGTCGAGGAACCGTGCCGGACGAGCCACTCGCCGGCTCACGTCGATCACGTAGCTGAGGGCTTGGAACGTGAAGAACGAGATCCCGATCGGCAACAGCACGTTCGGGATCGGCGGACGCCAGTGGATGCCGATCCACTCGAGCCCGCTGGCGGTGGAGTCCGCAAAGAAGCCGGCGTACTTGAACCAGCCGAGCACGGCGAGGTTGCCCACGATCGCGGCGACGAGCGCGGCGCGGCGCGCGCGGTCGTCCTTGGCTCGGTGGATCACGTTCGCCATGACCTGGTTGCCGACGATCGAGCCCGCCAGGAGCAGTGCGTAGTGGCGGTTCCAGGACGCGTAGAAGAAGAAGCTGGCGGCGATCATGAAGACGCGCCAGCGCACCGGCTTCGGCATGAGCAGCCAGCTGGTCGGAAGGACCAAGGCGAAGAAGATCGCGAAGCGGATGGTCGGGAACAGCACGTTGGCTCCGGAGGCGGTCGGACCGGCCCCTGCTCCGGGTCGAATCGTATGCGTTGGTCGGCGCTGGTCGCTTGGAAGGGGCTCCGGGGACGGACCTAGTGTGTTCTTTCACATGCACCAGTCCGTCCGGCTTCCTGTTGGTTCGCGCCTCGGTGCCTACGTGGCGCTGACCAAGCCGCGCATCATCGAACTGCTGCTGGTCACGACCGTGCCGACCATGATCGTGGCGGCGCGCGGGCTGCCGTCGATCTGGCTGATCGTCGTCACGATCGTCGGGGGAGCCCTCGCCGCGGGCGGCGCCAACGCCATCAACATGTACGTGGACCGCGACATCGACCGCCTCATGAAGCGGACCAGCAAGCGACCGCTGGTCACGGGCGTCATCCGGCCTCGGAACGCGCTGGTGTTCGCCGTGATCCTGGAGGTTCTGGCCTTCGCCTTGCTCTGGTCGACGGTGAACTTGCTCTCGGCCGTCCTCGCCGTAAGCGCGACCCTCTTCTACGTCTTCGTGTACACGCTGTGGTTGAAGCGGACCTCCAGCCACAACATCGTGATCGGCGGCGCGGCCGGAGCGGTCCCCGTGCTCGTCGGGTGGACCGCCGTCACCGACCGGCTCGACTGGGCGCCGCTCGTGCTGTTCGCCGTCATCTTCTACTGGACCCCGCCGCACTTCTGGGCGCTTGCCATCCGCTACCGGGATGACTACGCGGCAGCGGACATCCCGATGCTGCCTGTCGTCGCCAGCGCACGCACGACCGCCACTCGCATCCTGCTCTACACGCTGTTGCTGTGGGGTCTGACCCTGCTGTTCGCGCCGGTGGCGGGCATGGGAGACCTCTATCTCGCGTCAGCCGTCGTGCTCGGAGGCGTCTTCACCGTGCTCGCCGTGCAACTCCTACAGCGATGCACCCCAAAGGCCGCGATCCGTCTGTTCTCGTGGTCGATCACCTACGTGACGTTGCTCTTCGGCGCGATCGCCCTCGACCAGTTGCTCCGGTCGGGGCGTTAGCAGTATGCAGCCACCGAGCGACAGCGCGGAGGGGCGGGGGTTCTGGAGCGGAGGCTCCGCTTGCCGGCCGACCTCAGGTTTTCGATCGGTGGAGGCGAGCGTGAATAGAGTCCGGAGCCAGCCATGGCGATGACCGAGACTCGGCCCGAGGCCGCGCCTGACCGCGCTGGCCCGGACACGACAGCAGACGAGAGCGTCCCCGTGGGTGGTCTCGCCGGCATTCTCGGCACCGGCCGGCATGCCGCCGTCGGACGCCTGTGGATCGGGACGTCGCTGGTCTTCCTCGTGGTCACGGGAGCGCTCGGTGGAGTCCTCGGCGCCGAGCGTCTCAAGCCCGAGACCTACAACATCCTCGACGAGGGCAACTATGCGCAGACGCTGTCGCTGCACGGCGTCGGCGGCTTGTTCCTGTTCGCTCTCCCGATCCTCATCGGCATCGCCATCATCGTCGTTCCGAGCCAAGTGGGCGCAGAGACGGTCGCCTTTCCCCGTGCCGCGGCCGCAGCATTCTGGACGTTCCTCATCGGCGGCGGCATGGTCGTCGTGAGCTACCTCATCAACGGCGGACCGTTCGGAGGCAACGACAAGGGGGTTGATCTCTTTCTCGCCTCTCTCGGCATGGTGGTCGTCGCGTTGGTCCTCGCGTCGGTGTGCCTGGCCACGACTGTCCTCGGCCTGCGCACGACCGGTCTGTCGCTCATACGAGTGCCGCTGTTCGCGTGGTCGGTGCTCACGGCGGCGACGATCTGGATCGCCAGCCTCGGGCTGCTGTTCGGGCTCCTCGTGCTGCTCTACGTCGACCATCGCTACCGCCTGTTCGCGTTCGGGTCGAGCACCGACATCGATCGGTGGCTCCGCTGGACGATGACGCCACCGCAGGTCTTCGCCTACGCCATCCCCGTACTCGGTTTCGCAGGCGATGTCGTCCCCGTCTTCGCCCGCACGCGGTCGCGACGCTCAGGCATGGCGATGGTCGCCATCGGTGCGTTTGCGGGCTTGTCGTTCGGCGCGTGGACGTACCTCGGAGGTATCGACAACCCGCGCATCTACCAACAGTTTCTCTTCGTCGTCACCGCGTTCCTCATCGTGTTGCCGGTGCTCATGTTCACGGGCTTCTTCGTGGACACCCTCCTGCGAGGGCGGCCGAGACTCCGGAGTCCGCTCTTGTTCGCCGGCGCGTCGCTGCTGATGCTGCTGGCCGGCGTCGTGGACGGCGCGATCAGAGCGGTGCACTCGCTGGCCCTGGTCAACACGACCGCCGACGCATCGATCGCGCACTACGCACTCGGCGCCGTGGCGATCGCCGCCATCGGCGCCCTCCACTACTGGTGGCCGCACGTGTTGACGAGACCCTTGAAGGAAGGGCTCGGTGTCGTGACCGCGCTGTTGCTGCTCGTCGGCGTCTTCGCGCTCGCGGTGCCGGATCTGATCTCGGGACTCTTGGACGAGCGCCGTGGATCGCTCGGTGCCGTTCGTGACGGCGTGGAGGCGCTGAACGCCGTGTCGTTCGTCGGCGGCATCCTCGTCGCGCTCGCCGTCGTCATCTTCATCGTCAACCTGGCGGTATCGCTCGCTTCGGAGCCTGCTGTCGCCGTCGCCGACCCCTGGGACGGCCAGACGCTGGAGTGGGCACCAGATCCCGTGGCGCTCACCGTCGAGTCCGCTACGCCGCTGCTCGACTCGAAGGAAGCGGCGGAAGGAGCCTCCGCATGACGCTCGTCGTTGCTGACGACGCCATCGGGCTTCCCCCGGCGCCACCGCCGGCACGTCCACGCGTCCTGCTCATCGGGACGGGGTTCGCGCTTGCCGGCATCGCGCTCGCGTTCGCCGGGCTCATCGGGCTCTACGTCGGTCGACGATCCGCAGCGCTGGAAGCCAACCAACCATGGTTGGCGACGAACGTCACCATCGATCTCACGCCCGGGAACGTGGCGATGGTCGGTCTGCTGATCTCTGCCGTCGTGGTGCAGTGGGCGGTGTACTCGATCGCCAACGACGACCGCCCACGTGCCTATCTCGCGCTCGGGCTCACCGTTCTGCTCGGCGCGGCATACATCAACGGGATGGGCTTCGCCTACACGCAGATGGGCATCACGGTGCACGAGCCGGTCGGTCTGCTGATCTTCACCATCACGGGCATGCACCTCGCGATGGCGGGTGCAGGGATGATCTTCGTCGGGCTGATGGCGTTTCGGGCACTGGGCGGCCAGTACTCCGGCCGCGACCGAGAAGGCATCCTCGCAGCAGCCATGTACTGGCACGTCACCGTGCTGATCTTCGCGGTGATCTGGTTCACGATCTTCGTCACCAAATGAGCACAAGCCGATGATCACCACTGGAGCCAAGTTCTTCTTCGGACTCGCAGCGCTGGCGTTGGGCGGCGCGGCGGTGTTCGCGTGGAGCAATCACGGCGGGCTGACCGGCGTCCTCACCGGCGGTCTCTACGGTGGCGTCGGCGACCACGCCGGGTACGCCGTCCTGATCGCCGCGGCAGGCGCGGCCGCGTTCCTCGGCAGTCTCGCGCTCGCGTTCCGCGACGCCGACCCCGACGCAGTCGAGTCGCTCGCAGGCGTGGACACCCTGCCAGCGGCGCGCGAGCCGCGCACCAACAGCTACTGGCCGGTGCTCGGCGCCGTTGCCGCGGCGTGCTGTGTCGTCGGTCTGGTCGTCAACCCACAACTGTTCGTGTTCGGGATCCTCGTCGGCGCGGTCGTGCTGCTCGAGTGGATGGTGTCGGCATGGTCCGAGCGAGCAACGGGTGATCCGGCCGTCAACCGGCGGGTCCGCGACCGACTCATCCAGCCCGTCGAGATTCCGGTCTTCGGCGCGATCGGGATCGTCGCTCTCGTGTTCTGTGTGTCTCGAGTCCTCTTGGCGGTCAGCGAGAGCGCCTCCTGGATGATCGCGATCGGCTTCGCCGCGCTCGTGCTCCTGCTCGGCTGGGTGTTCGCGGCCTCGCCGAAATCCACCCGGACCGCGGTCGCGGTCATCTGCATCCTCGGCTTCCTGGGCGTGATCGCAGGCGGCGTGATCTCGGCGGCGCAGGGCTCTCGTGACTACGAGAAGCACGAGCAGGAGAAGCCCTTCGTGCCGCCCGATCGCAACCAGCCGATTCCGACCTCACTGCCGGAGAACTGATGCGCGCCCTCCGACGATGTGCAGCCGTTGCTCTGGCGCTCGTTCTCACGGCCTGTTCGACGCCGCAGACCATCTTCGATCCGAAGGGCTCGAACGCAGAGAAGATCAACCGGCTCCAGGTTCCGGTGTTCATCGCTGCCGGCGTGGTCGGCCTCATCGTCGCGGTGATGCTGACCTTCGTCATGCTCACGGGCCGGCGTCGCCGGCGCACCGTCGAGGACGATCCGGCGCAGATCCACGGCAACACGAGGGTCGAGATCGGCTGGACGATCGTTCCCTTCCTGATCCTGCTGGCGGTCGCCATCCCGACGGTCGCGACACTCATCAGCATCGACCGCACGCCGTCGGACGCGATGAAGATCAGCGTGTTCGGCCAACAGTGGTGGTGGTCGTACCAGTACGACGTGAACGGTGACGGCATTCCCGACGTCGAGACAGCGAACGAGCTCGTGCTTCCGGCAGGCAAACCGGTCACACTCGAAGTGCAATCGCGAGACGTGATCCACAGCTTCTGGATCCCGGCGCTCAACGGAACGCGTGATGCGGTTCCGGGACGCGTGCAGACGCTCCAGATCGTCGCTGACCAGCCTGGCGTCTACCAGGGGCAGTGCAAGGAGTTCTGCGGACTCTCGCACGCCAACATGCGAGCGCGTGCGATCGCGATGTCGCCCTCGGACTTCGACGCATGGCTACGCGGCCAGCAGGCCGGTCCGCCGGCACCGCCCGTCGGCTCGCAGGCGGCAGCCGGTCTCGAGCTGTTCAAGGCGAAGTGCGCGCAGTGCCACCAGATCAACACCGTCAACGATGTCGAGGGTCACGCCGCGTTGGTGGCCCGTTATGCGCCCAATCTAACCCATCTCATGAGCCGCACAGTGTTCGTCAGCGGACTCTTCCCGCTCTACGTCACGGACGCCAAGGGCAACCAGATCTTCAACCGCAACCAGCTCGAAGCCTGGCTCCGCGACCCACCCGGTCTGCTACCCATGGCAGCGGAGGAGGGCCGCGGCATGCCAAATCTCTTGCTCAGCGAAAACGACATCGACCAACTCATCTCCTATCTCCAGACGCTCGGTCCGTATCCGCAGGGCGTCACTCCGCCGACTTCTTCGCCATGAGGTTGTGATGGCAATCATCGAAGCTCCCGAACACGGCGGCCCACTGGCACTGCCCAGCGGTGAGACCGCTGTACGGCCACCCGTACTCGGTGTCTTCGCGCGGCCCGGTCAAACGAAGGGCTGGCGGAGCTGGGTCACGTCGGTCGACCACAAGCGCGTCGGCGTCATGTACGGCGCGGCCGCGATCTTCTTCTTCCTGATCGGCGGTATCGAGGCGCTGCTCATCCGTCTCCAGCTGGCGCACGCCGATGGGACCGTGCTCAACGCCGCGCAGTACAACCAGGTGTTCACCATGCACGGCATCACGATGATCTTCCTGGTCGTGATGCCGCTGGGCGCGGCATTCATGAACTACGTCATGCCGCTGCAGATCGGCGCGCGAGACGTTGCCTTTCCTCGCCTCAACGCGTTCAGCTTCTGGGCCTTCTTGTTCGGCGGCCTCTTCTTGAACTCGTCATGGTTCCTCGGCGGTGCGCCTGACGGTGGATGGTTCGCCTACGCGCCCAACACCAATCCCGTGTTCTCACCGACCCATGGCATGGACTTCTACGCGCTCGGTCTGCTGATCACCGGTATCGCGTCCACGGTGGGTGCCATCAACCTCGTGGTGACGATCGTCAACCTGCGTGCGCCGGGAATGACGCTGTTCAAGATGCCGGTGTTCACGTGGATGGCCTTCGTTACCCAGTTGCTCATCGTCTTTGCCATGCCCGTCATCACGGTGGCGCTGTTCCTGCTGCTGTTCGACAGGATCTTCGGAGCGAACTTCTTCAACGTCCAGCAAGGCGCCGACCCGTTGTTGTGGCAACACCTGTTCTGGCTATTTGGACATCCGGAGGTCTACATCCTCATCTTGCCCGCATTCGGCATCGTGTCGGAGATCATCCCGACGTTCTCCCGCAAACCGATCTTCGGGTACCCCTTCATGGTCCTGTCTGGAATCGCCATCGGGTTCATGGGCTGGGGTGTCTGGGCCCATCACATGTTCGCCTCCGGCGTCGGCCCCTTCGCCGTCGCTGCGTTCTCGGTGTCGACGATGTTCATCGCCGTTCCGACCGGCGTGAAGATCCTCAACTGGATCGCCACGATGTACGGCGGCAAGCTCTGGTTCTCGACGGCCATGAAGTTCGCCATCGGCTTGGTGGCGATGTTCACCATCGGTGGCCTGTCCGGCGTGACGCACGCAGTGTCGCCGTCCGACCTGCAGCAGACCGACACGTACTACATCGTCGCCCACTTCCATTACGTGATCTTCGGCGGCTCGATTCTCGGCTTCTTCGGTGGTTTGTACTACTGGTGGCCGAAGGTCTTCGGCTACAGGCTCTCGGAGAGGCTCGGTAGCTGGAACTTCTGGCTGATGCTCATCGGCATGAACCTCACCTTCGGTCCGATGCACATCGTCGGACTCGAAGGGCAGCCGAGGCGCACGTACACATACGAGAAAGGCTTCGGCTACGACCTATGGAACATGATCGAGACGGTCGGCGCGTTCATCATCGCAGCCTCCGTGTTGATCTTCCTGTTCAACGTCTACCGCAGCCGGGCGATCACGAAACACGACCACTTCGTCGTCGGGCCCGACCCGTGGGATGCTCGGACCCTCGAGTGGATGGTGCAGTCGCCCACCCCGCCGCACAACTTCGACGAGGTGCCGATCGTCACGCATCTCGACGAGTTCTGGCACCGCAAGTACGGCGAAGACGAGCGAGGACGGCCCGTCCGCATCGCCGCCACCGAGGACGTAGTGCAGCCGGGTGACCCGACCGGCGTGCACCTGCCATCTCCGAGCTACTGGCCGATCGTGCTGGCGTCCAGCCTGCCGCTCATCGCGTACGGGGTCATCTTCAGTCTCGGCTTTGCGTTCGTCGGTGCGTTCGTCCTCCTCGTGGCGGTGTACGGGCTGGCGCTGGAGCCCTCGATGGATCCGGACGCGGGTCACGATCACGAAGGCCACCGCGAGACGGACGGCGACGGTGACGGCGACGGGGCCGAGGCGGAGCTCCCACCGGGCGAGGAGACCGCCGATGACGCTGCGGCAGCGCCCGCAGAGGAAGACGTGGTTCCTTCATGAGCACCCTCGAGGAACGCACGGCTCCGGTCGGCCCGCAGCAGCTCGGGCACCACGAACCAAAGCCTGGGGAGCACGGGTGGACGCAGACGGGGGTGTCGAGCGAGAAGCTCGGCATGTGGGTCTTCCTCGGCTCCGAGTGTCTGTTGTTCGGCGGACTGATCTCGACCTATCTGCTCTACAAGAACACCGCCGTTCAGGGCCCGACGCCGAGGGACGTGTACGACATCCCCTTCACGTCGGTGTCGTCGTTCGTGCTGCTCATGAGCTCGATGACGATGGTGCTCGCGCTCGCGGCGCTGCAGCGCGGCGACGAACATCGCTCCCGGGCATGGATCGTGACGACGGCGATGCTCGGTGCCACGTTCATCGCGGGTCAGGTGTACGAGTTCACTTCCTTCGTCAAGGAGGGCATGGGCTACACGACGAACACGGCGTCGTCGGCCTTCTACACGCTGACCGGCTTCCACGGCGTCCACGTGTCCATCGGCATCTTGATGCTCATGTCGCTGTTCGTGATGTCGTTGCGTGGACGCTTGTCGCAAGCGAGGGCGGAGGTGCTCGAGATCGTCGGGCTCTACTGGCACTTCGTCGACATAATTTGGATCGTGATCTTCACCGTCGTGTACCTGATCCCATGAGCGCGACGAAGGGACGCTGATGGCAACGCCGATGGGCACAACGGACGCACCGCACGTCGAGCACGAGCACACTCATCCGAGTGAGGGTGTGTACCTGCTGGTGGCGCTCTTCCTCGCAATCGTCACTGGTGCCGAGGTCGTGCTGTACTACGTCGATCTCGACTTCCGCGTGTACGCCCCGCTCCTGGGCGTGCTGGCGGCGATCAAGTTCGCGACGGTCGCGATGTTCTTCATGCACCTCCGATTCGACTCGCGCATCTTCCGCTGGTTCTTCGTCACCGGGATCGTCGTTGCGGCGACCGTGTACACGATCGTGCTGCTGACCTTCCACACGTTCAACGGCAGAGCATGACCATGCGAGGCCGATGACGTGACCGCAGCCGTCGATCCTTGGCGGTTCCACGCCCACCCCGAAGTGTGGCTGCTGATCGCGGGGATCATCGGCCTGGCGTTGTACGCAACCCGGGTCATCGGACCGAAGGTGGTGCGTGACGGCTCGCCGATCGTGACCGGTCGCCAGAAATTCTGGTTCGCGCTGGGCGTGGTCACGCTGTGGGTTGCTGCCGACTGGCCCGTCCACGACATCGGTGAGCGCTACCTGTATTCGATGCACATGGCGCAGCACCTGCTGCTCACGATGATCGTGCCGCCGCTGTTTCTCCTCGCGACGCCGACATGGCTGGCGCGGTTGATCGTCGGCGACGGCTGGTTCGCGGGGCACATCGTGCGGCGGCTGTGCCGGCCTGTGCCGGCGGCCGTCCTGTTCAACGCCGCGTTCGTGTTCGTGCACTGGCCGGCGACCGTGAACGCGTCGGTGCACTCGGCACCGCTGCACTTCTCTCTGCACGTGCTGATCGTGTCGACTGCGCTGCTGATGTGGATGCCGGTGTGCGGTCCACTGCCAGAGATGCGTCTGTCGCTCCCGGGCCAGATGTTCTACCTGTTCCTGCAGTCGATCATCCCGACCATCCCGTCTGCATGGCTGATCTTCGCCGAGCAACCGGTGTACAGCGCCTACGACACGGGCCTTCACCTGTGGGGCATCAATCCCGTTACGGACCAGCAGATCGCGGGCGTGATGATGAAGCTGGGCGAGGCGTTCTACATCTGGTCCGTGATCCTCGTGCTGTTCTTCAAGTGGTCCAGCCGGCACATGGAGGCCGAACGGGCCGGCGTTGCCGTCACCGAGCGCGACGTCCTGACGTGGGACGCCGTCCAACGCGAGCTCGACGAGCTCGCGCACCACGGCCCCGCCCCCACCGAACCTGGGCCGTAGAGGCGAATGTTGGGTTGAAGTGGGTGCTATAGCGCCCGTTTCCACCCGGAGTTCGTGACGAGGACGGCGGTCCGGCGTTCGGCGGCCATCACGCGGTCGTACTCGTCCCAGTCGTCGTGCGTCCCGCCGGCGGCGACGAACACGTCACGGAGGAGCTGCGGCACCTGCTCGGGCGCCAGGCCGGGCAGCTCGTCGTCGGGGCCGGCCAATCGCGCCGGTCCCTCGACCGTCACCCATTGCCAACCGGACCGGAACGTCACCGCGGCTCGCTTGGTCTCACGCAGGTAGCGCAGCTTGCGGGCATCACCACGCGCGACGAGGCCGACGACCTCCTCGCCCGTGACGGGATCGGCGAGCACACCGGCATTCACCACCGACGTGTTCACGGTCCCATCCGGTCGAGCGACCGCGACCACCACCAAGCCGTGGTCGGCTTGCCCGAGACGTCGAACCTGATCCAGATCTGCCGGCATCCTGATTGCTTACTCCCGACGGCAGGTGCTAGCGGGAAAAGTTGGAGCGCTGTGGAAGACGAGCACGAGTGTCCAGACGTGCCGGAACATGGCCACCCGGTGGTTGCAGGAAGAGCCATGCTGGGTGGTATCGGAGGCAATGCCGCAATGTGGGAGCGTTGGGGGCGTCACTAGCGGCGCCGTTGCCAGATGGTGAGTGTTGCTCGGCCCACGGGGGTCGGATTCTCGAACTGGAACCCGACGCGCCCGAGCTCTCTTGTCAACCTGTCGCGGTAGCGCTGGTAGGCGGGAAAGTCAGGACCCGAGTCGACGACGACGACACGATCGGCTGATGCAACCACCTGGTCGAGTTGGGCGAGCCCGGGTTTGGTGAAGTCCAGGAGCACGTGGATGCGTTGGTCGTCGAACTCGGGGAGGAACCCAACATCGCGATCCGGCGCCGGCTGAAGGCGCGCGGACGTGCCGGAGTCGAGCGCGAACGAGATCATGGCCGGCGGCATCACCACCACGACGTCCCGAGGCCCGAGGCGTTCCATCGCCAAGCGGCTCGCCGCCGCGGCGCCGCCGGCCGGATACGGAGGCTGCGTCGCCAACCCGGTCAAGAGGACCAACCCCGCAACGACGAACGCCGACGTGTCGAAGGCACGCTTCCACGACGAGCCCCGCCGCGGATCTCCCCACGGGCTCGCTGGAGCACCACTGCGATCCCGAACGCCACGATCGGGGTCATCCACAGCACCAGCCGCGCGCCAAACCGCGTCGGTCCGAAGGGCACTTGCTGCGCGACCGACCCGACGAAGGCGATGAGCACCATCGCGATCATGAAGCGGGCCGCGATACCTCGTGCACCACCGCGTGCGGCCGCGATCCCGAGACCGATGGCCGCCGCCAACAGGCACACGACCGTGAACCACGCGGGACCACCGGGGAACACCGCGGTGATCCGCGTCAAGTGATGGAACGTCTCGCGAACGAAGGTCGCCGGATTGAGCGTCGCCGGCACATACGCGTCGTAGCGGACGAAGAAGTCGGCCAGCGCCTGCTGGCTGTGCGTCCGGCTCTCCGCCTCGAGCACAACGAGGACACCGACGGCTTGTGCCGCGACTGCCCCGATCCGCCAACGGAGGTCGCCCCGCGGATGCACGACGAGGATGATCGCGGCGGCGACGGAGGCCACCATCGCGAACGAGCTGAAGCCGGCCAGCAGCGTCGCACCCACGAACCAACCGGCCGCCGTCGAAAGACGCCACGACCGTCGAGCGAGCCACGGCAGGACCGACGCCACGAGCAACACGACGATGACGTCGGACGTGTAGACCTTGACCCGCCCCGAATACACGATGTGGGCGGTGCACACAGCCAACGCCGCGCCCAGCAAGGCTGCGATCGAGCGCGCCACGCCGAATCTCCGCAGCACCAGATACAGCGCGGGCGGTCCGATCGCGCCTGCGATCAGAGCAGGTGTGATCACACTGACCGTGCCGTCACCGAAGATGCGGGTCCACACCATCAGCTCGAGGCCGAAGCAGGGCTGTGGCTGTCCGACCGTGATGAACTGGGAGAACGAGCCCTTGATCGCGCCGAACGCTTGCCACCCGTCGTCGTAGAAGAACCCGTCGGCCGGGAAGTGAGCCCGGTAGAGGAACGCCGTCAGTCCGAGGACGACAGCGACCAAGGCGTCCGGCCACCATTGCGGGCGCGCCGCCGCTACATGCGCTTGCGGCTCTATCACATCCGCCTGCGCCTCTTTAGGTTGCACCATCGTCGTGACAGGTCCCCCCAATGACGATGCGCCATTACGCCGACCGCGTCCCAGAGTCGGGAGTCTCGCGTGCGCCTGGCCTGACGGCCAATCCCGTGTCATCCGCGTCCGACCAGTCGCCCCGCTGGCTGCCTCCCAAGCCGACACGCGTGCGGACTCTTCGCGCCGCGTCAACGCCTACGCGACACCGAGAAGCTCGGTCACTGTCCGCACGAGACCCTTGTCCCCGAAGAACCACTGGTCGACGTGCGTCGGAGAGAGATGCCGCACCTGGATGTTGCCGACTGAGGCCGCGAATCGCCGCAGCACCGGGTGTCGTTCACCACCGTCGATGGGGCGCAGTTCGCGACGCCTCTGGGCCATGTACTCCTCCCCGGCGTCGTTCAGTTTGATGTTGGCGCCATGGCTCACCGCCGATTTTAGGGCCGCGTTTGCTCATGTCAGAGCGGCACGGTTACTCCCAACGGAACGTCTTCGCTGCGGCCAACGGCGCGAAGACCGCCCACGCCAGCAGCACGACCCACGCGTGCACGGGAACGCTGCGCCCTGCGTTCAGCGTCCCGACCAGTACCTGTGTCAGCGCCCCCGACGGCAACAGCTCGGCGATACGGCGCAGACCCGTTGGCAGCTCGGACAAGGGAATGACCATGCCGCCGAGCAGCAGCAGGATCAGGTAGAGGCCGTTGGCGGCGGCCAAGGTCACCTCGCCCTTCAACTGGCCTGCCATCAGCAAGCCGAGTCCGGCGAACGCGATCGTGCCCAGCGCGACACCGATGAACGCGCCCGCCCGGACGTACTCGTCCCACCCGAGGGCCAGCGCCAGCCCCAGCAGCAGGACGATCTGCACCATCTCGATCGCCACGATCGAGAGCGTTTTCGCGGTCAGGAGCCGTGGCCGGCCTAACGGTGTGATGCCCAGCCGCTTGAGCACCCCGTATTGGCGCTCGAAGGCCGTGCCGATGGCGAGTTGCACCATGCCGGTCGACATCACGGCCAGCGCGACGATGCCGGGGAAGAGGAAGTCGATCGGGTCGGTGAAGTCGCCCTTGGGCAGGATGTCGACGGTCGAGAAGAACGCGAGCAACAGCAGGGGGATCCCGAGAATCAGCAGTAAGGACTCGCCGCGGCGGAGCGTGAGAACGAGTTCGGCCCGCGTCTGCGCGGCGCAGCGAGTTCATGGGGAACGAGACCTGCGACCGCGCCCGTCATGATCGTTGGCATCGGCCATGATCCTCGGGTGTTCGCCCGTCACTGCGGTGAGGTGCAGGAACACGTCCTCGAGCCGCTGACGGCCTGCGCGTAGGTCGGCCAGCGGCAAGTCGTGCTCCGCGAGCCATGCCGTCAGCGCGGCGACGTTCGCGGGGGTCGGTGGCATGGAGACCTGGTACTCGCCGGGGGCGATCTCGTCCACGAACGCGTTCAGTGCGCGTCCGAGGCTCGCGGTGTCCAGGCGCGGCGGCGCGCCGAATCGGATCTCGTCGTTGTTGCTCGACCGCATGAGCTCGGCCGGCGTGCCGCTCGCGACGACCTCGCCGCGGTCGATGATCACGATGCGGTCCGCGATCCGTTCCGCTTCCTCGAGATCGTGCGTGGTGACGAGAACCGTGACCCCTGCATGGCGCAGCTCACGGATCAGCTCGCGGATCAGCTGCCGTCCAGCGACGTCGACCCCCGACGTCGGCTCGTCGAGGAACACCACCTCGGGCCGGCCGACGAGGGCGAGCGCGAGCGAGAGGCGCTGCTGCTCGCCGCCGGACAGCCGCCGCCACGTCGTCGTGCGACGGTGAGCGAGGCCCACGCGCTCGAGAAGCGCATCAGGATCCTCGGGATCGTTGTAGTACGACGCAAACAACCGCACCGCCTCCACCGCGTGGATGCCCGGATACACGCCGCCGGATTGCAACATGGCGCCCACCCGACGGACGAGCGCCACATGATCCGCGATGGGGTCGAGTCCGAGCACCCGAACCTTGCCGGCGGACGGCCGACGAAATCCCTCGAGCGTTTCGACCGTCGTGGTCTTCCCGGCCCCGTTGGGACCGAGGAGCGCGAGCACCTCGCCCGCCGCAACCGAAAACGAGACGTGGTCGACCGCAGCCAGGCTGCCATAGCGGACGACGAGCTCGTCCACGTCGATCACGGGCATCGGTCGACCCTAGTGCCATGTGTCCGAGCTCAGAACTAGGCCGGAGCCGTAGACACGGGACAGCTACGGTTCCGTAATGCTCGACATACGGCGCATTCGCGCCGACGCGGAGGGGGTCAAGGTTGCGCTCGCGCGCCGCAACGATCCCAGTGTCGTCGCCGATGTCGATCGTGTGGTCGCGCTCGACCAAGAGCTGCGCCGCATCGCCAAGATGCGAGATGACGGCCGCGCCGCCGTTCGGACACTGTCGAACGAAGTCCGCACGTTGCGCGCTTCCGGCGACGTCGAAGATGCCGAGCGCGTCCAAGCCGAAGCGCGAGCGCTCGGCGACCGCGAACGCGAGCTCGACGCGCACTACGACGACCTGGCGTCGCAGTTGCGCGAAATTCTCCTAGGCATACCGAACACGCCTGCACCCGAGGTGCCGGACGGGACCGGACCGGACGACAACGTCGTGATGCGGGTCGTGGGGTACGACCCAGACGCGTACGGCGACCATCAGCGCGTTCCGCACTGGGAGATCGGCGCCGAGCTCGGGCTCCTCGATCCAGAACGGGCGGCGAAGCTGTCAGGCTCGATGTTCGTGATGTACCGCGGCATGGGTGCACGCCTCGTACGCGCGCTCACCCAATTTCGCGCTCGACCGTCACACCGCAGGTCTCGACGCGTACGAGGAAGTCAGGCCTCCGACATTTGTGCGCAGCGACACGATGGTGTCGAGCGGTCACCTGCCGAAGTTCGACGACGACGCGTACCACATGGAGCGCGACGACCTGTGGGCCATACCGACGGCAGAAGTGCCACTCACGTCGCTGTATCGCGACGAGATCCTCGAGCAGCGCGATCTGCCGGAGCGGTTCTGTGCGTACACGCCTTGCTTCCGCCGAGAGGCGGGGTCCGCCGGAGCGGACACGCGCGGCGTGCTTCGATCGCACGAGTTCGACAAGGTCGAGTTGTTCTCGTACTGCACGCCCGACCAGGCCGCGGGCGTGCATGCCGACATCCTGAGCCGCGCCGAGAGCCTCCTGGTCGATCTCGGCCTGCCCTACCGCGTCGTCGACCTGTGCACCGGCGACCTCGGCTTCTCGAACGCCCGCACCTTCGATCTGGAGGTCTACGCGCCCGGGTGCGATCGCTGGCTCGAGGTGTCGTCCGTCTCGTGGTACGCCGACTTCCAAGCTCGGCGCGCGAACGTTCGCTACCGCCCGGAAGGCGGCAAGGGCACCGAGACCTGCCACACCCTCAACGGGTCCGCCCTGGCGTGGCCCCGGATCTGGGCCGCCCTGCTCGAGACGAACAGACAGGTCGACGGATCGATCGCGCTTCCCAAGGTGCTGCATCCGTATCTCGGCGGACTCGACACCATCGCGCGCTGAGGACAGGAGGACTACGGTCCCGCTCCGGTGTATCGGTTCTGGTCGAGACTCGCCGTCGAGCTCGGCAAGCGAGCCGGCTTGGTGTCCCTCGTCGGGTTGCTCGTCACGCTGATCCTCGGCTTCGGCATCACCCGCCTCGACTTCGCGACGGGTCAGGACAGCTACCTCAACAAAAGCGATCAGGTCTACAAGGACAACGTCGCGTACCAGAGCCTGTTCGGCGGCCAAGCGATGCTGACCGTCATCACGATGGATCCCGGCCACAACGTCGAGGAGCTGTTCACGCCGGAAGGTCGTCAACAGTTCACGCAGTTGCACGACACATTGACCGCGACCCGCGACTACCAGGGCATCATCACGCCGCTCACGGCGTTGGAGTTCTCCGACTCACTGGTCCAGAGTCCGGACGGCAACCCGGCAACGAGCATCGCGGGCAAGGCGACCTTGACAGCGCTCGGCAAGGAAATACCCGGCTCGCCGCAGCTCGACGCGCGCAACGCGGACAACGCGCAGACGTTGACCCGGCTGTCAGCGATCCCTCTCGAACAGCGCACGATCGACAACCCCGAGTGGGTCAAGTTCCTGCTGTACGACAACACCGGCAACATCCGCAAACCGCTGCTCAGCTTCTTCCCGGACTCGACTCACGCGCAGGTGATCACGCGCCTGCTCGGCAACGAGTCGCTCGACGAGGAAGGCGCGGCCGCGACGCAGGCAAAGCGCGAAGCCGAGAAGCTGGAGCTGCGGGACGCCACGACCGTGACGACGGGCGCCTCCATCCTGCTGAAGGACATCAACGACTACCTGCGGGGCGGCATGCTCACGCTCGGCGCCATCGCCGTCGTGATCATGTGCATCATCCTCCTCGTCTTGTTCAACGTCCGATGGCGACTGCTGCCACTCGCCGTCATCCTCGTCGGCGTCGTCTGGGCGTTCGGCCTCGCCGGCTACCTGGGCATCCCGCTCACCGTCGTCACGATCGCGGGACTGCCGGTCATGCTCGGCATCGGCATCGATTACGCGATCCAGATGCACGCGCGCGTCGAAGAAGAGGTGATCATCGATCGCTCGGAGCACCCGATCCAGGAGACTGCCCGCAACCTCGGTCCTGCGCTGCTGGTCGTCACGTTCGACGCCATCTTCGCCTTCGCCGCACTGAGATTCGCGAAGGTGCCCATGATCAGACAGTTCGGCTTGCTGCTCGCAGTCGGCATCGCCGCCATCTGTGTTTGCTCGATCGTTCTCCCACTCGCAATTCTCGGGATCCGCGAGTACCGGTCGCCGACGAAGGGCAAAGACTTCAGCGGAGGGCCACTCGGGCGTCTCGTGGTGTGGCTGGGCTCCCTGCCGGCGAAGAGTGCGCTCCCGCTGATCATCTTCAGCCTCGGGATCTTCGTCGTCGGCATCACCGTCGAAGACAAGTTGACGCTGCAGACCGACCCGATCGAGTGGGTGAACCAGAAGTCGCAAGTGATCAAGGACATCGATGAGGTCGAACGGCAGGTGCACTCGTCGAACGAGATGGGTGTCTATGTCACCGCGCCCGATGTGTTCACGGACGATGTCGTCGAGTTCGTCCACACGTTCACCGCCGACACGCTGGCGAAGTACCAGCCCTCAGGGCGTATTGCTACCGCGTCGAGCGTCGAAACCACGATCGGTGACCTCATCTTCGTGCCCGGGGCGACCGACATCGCGCCGACCGGCGCGGACATCGAGGCCGCGTACGACGTCGCACCGCCCGACATCAAGGCGTCGACGGTCAGCGCCGACCAGAGGGCGATGAACGTCGTGTTCCGGACGGGCCCCGGATCGTTGGAGGCTCGCGCCCCGATGGTGCGAGCGGTACGGGACACCACCCATCCGCCCGAGGGGATCCGCGCGACGCCCTCGGGGCTGGCTGTTGTCGGCGTCGGGTTGCTCGACAACCTCGAGGCCAACCGGATCCTTCTGACCTACCTCGCCATCCTGTTCGTGTTCCTCTTCCTCGCGGTCCGGTTGAAGTCCGTCGTCCGGGCGTTGCTCTCGCTGGTGCCGGTGCTCATCGCGGTCGGCCTGGCGTCGACGGTGGCGTGGCTCTTCAGCCTCAAGCTCAGCCCCATGACGGCGGTGGGTGGACCGCTCGTTGTCGCGGCGTGCACGGAGTTCACGTCGTTGATCCTCCTCCGCTACATCGAAGAACGCGACCGAGGGCTCGAGCCGAAGCTCGCCGTGGACGTGGTTGCCTCCCGCACCGGACGCGCGTTCATCGTGTCCGGGCTGACGGCGATCGCCGGCGTGGCGGTGCTGTCGTTCTCGTCGTTGCCGCTGCTGCGCGACTTCGGTCGGATCGTCGCCATGAACGTCACCGTCGCGTTGCTGAGCGCGCTCGTCGTGTTGCCACCGATGCTCGTGTGGGCCGACAGGCGCAACTGGGTCTCCCAAGGGATGCTGAAGCACCGCCACGAGCCGTACATCCGCACGCCGTACAAAGGCGCCGCCGCCGAAGCTCCAGTGGGCGACTAAGGAACAAGACGCCAGAACGGAGAGCGAGCGCTTCAGTCTCGGTGGTCGTCGATGGAACGGCGGGTGGCGGCGTACAGCGAGTCGGGTGTGAGCACACCGAGGAAGCGATCGTCGTCGTCGAGGACGGCCACCCAACCGGCATCGTGGAGCAACACCTCGCCGAAGGCGTCCTTGAGGGTGTCCGACACGCGCACCCAGGCTTCGAGTCGTTGCAGCCTGTCCGCCACCCTCCCGTCGCCGTCAGCGCGCTCGCGTTGCAGGTAGCCGCGCAAGCGATGATGGTCGTCGAGCACGACCGCGAATTCGTGTGACTCGGCGTCGAGGATCTTTCGTGCTTCATCGAGGTCGAGGTCGAACGCAAGCATGGGCGGTTGCACGAGGTCCCCGAGATCGATCGACGTGACTTTCAGCCGTTTCAACGCGCGGTCGGCACCGACGAAGTCGGCGACGAAATCGTCGGCAGGGTTCCCGAGCACCTCTGCCGGCGAGTCGTACTGCGCGAGATACCCGCCCTCCCGGAGAATGGCAATGCGGTCGCCGAGTTTGACCGCTTCTTCGACGTCGTGGGTCACGAACACCACGGTCTTCTTGACTTCTGCTTGGAGGCGCAGGAACTCGTCCTGCAACCGCTCACGGTTGATGGGATCGATCGCGCCAAAGGGCTCGTCCATCAGCAGCACAGCAGGATCGGCGCCGAGCGCGCGCGCCACTCCCACTCGCTGGCTTTGCCCACCTGACAGCTGACTCGGATAGCGGTCGCGGTAGGCGGCCGGATCGAGTCCGATCAGCTCGAGCAGCTCGTCCACCCGCGCCCGCACCCTCTGTTTGGGCCAGCCCAGCAGGCGTGGGACGGTTGCGATGTTGGTGCCGATGGTCTGATGAGGGAAGAGCCCGATCTGCTGGATCACGTAGCCGATGTGGCGACGCAGTTCGACGGGGTCGATCTTGGTGACGTCGTCGCCGTCGAGGAAGATGCGACCGCTGGTCGGCTCGATGAGCCGGTTGATCATCCGCAACGTGGTCGTCTTGCCGCACCCTGACGGACCAACGAGCACGCAGATCTCGCCAGCGTCCACGTCGAGACTCAGTTCGTGGACGGCGACCGTGCCATTGGGGTAGCGCTTCGTGATCTTGTCGAGGCGGATCAATGAACGAACGAGTTCCGAGGGGAGATCAGCAAGGCGAGACTAGTCTCGGCCTGCGATGGTCCTCGCTAGCAACGTCGACCGTTGGTTGTGGTGGGACTGGATCAGTCGCAACACAGACCTGATCTGGTCGTCGTTGCGCGAACACGTGATCCTCGCCGCGGGTGCGGTCGGCCTGGGGTTGTTGATCTCGATCCCGCTCGGCATGGCCGCGGCACGCTGGCGCTGGCTGTACGCGCCGGTCCTGGCGATCACCGGCGTGCTCTACACCATCCCTGCGCTGGCAGCCTTCGCCCTGTTGCTTCCGGTGACGGGCCTGTCGCGCACGACCGCGCTGATTCCGCTCACCACGTACACGCTGCTCATTCTCGTGCGCAATGTCGTGGAGGGCCTCGACGGGGTGCCGAACGACATCAAGGACGCTGCCGACGGTATGGGCTACGGCCGCTTCCGAAGACTCGTTCGCATCGAACTGCCGCTGGCCGTGCCCGCGATCATGGCCGGCGTTCGCATCGCGACCGTGACGGTCATCGGTCTTGCCGCGGTCGCGGGACTGCTCGCGATCCCGAGTCTCGGGAACCTCATCTACATCGGACAGAACCGACCGATCCGCACGGCAATCACCGTCGGCATCGTGTTGTCCGTGGCACTGGCTGTTGCCGCCGATCTGATCCTCGCCCTCATGCAACGCCTGTTGACGCCGTGGGCGCGGTCGCGGGCGGAGCGATGAGCGAGCGAAGCGAGCTCATGGCGGCCGAGCGACCGCCAGGGAGCCGGACGCAGATGGGGTCCGGGGGCGCAGCCCCCGCATGAACATGAGCGCAAGAACATGAACTTCTTGCAGGACGTCGCGACGTGGTTCAACGACCCGTCGCATTGGCGCGGCGACCCCGGCATACCGAACCGGCTGCTCGAGCACATCCAGTACTCGGTCTGCGCGATCGTCGCGGCGATCATCGTCGCGATGCCAGTCGCAGTCTGGCTGGGCCACCGCCGGCAGTTCGGAACGCTCGCCGTCAACGTGACGAACGTCGGGCGCGCCATTCCCTCGTTCGCCATCCTCGTCCTCGGAACGCAGGCCTTCGGCTTGCTCGAACTGCCGATCATCGGTTCGTTCACGACATTCATCGCCCTCGTCGCGCTCGCTGTTCCGCCGCTTGTGACCAACTCATACGTCGCGGTAGCGGAAGTACCGGATGAGATCCGCGACGCGGCGCGCGGTGTCGGTATGAGCGAGTTGGGAATGCTGCGTCGGGTCGAACTACCGATGGCAGTCCCGCTGCTCATGGCGGGCGTGCGAACGGCGTCTGTGCAGGTCGTCGCGACCGCGACCATCGCCGCCTTCGTCGGAGCAGGCGGCCTCGGGCGGTACATCATCGACGGACGGGCGATCTTCGACAACACTGAGATCTTCGCTGGAGCCTTGCTAGTCGCCGTGCTCTCCCTGGCAACGGAAGTCTCGCTCGGGTTCGCCCAGCGTGCACTGACGCCGAGGGGATTGCGCGCCGACCTGGTGACAGCGGGAGCTGCCGCGGTGGCAGCGACATCCATCCCTGACGGAAAGGTCGGCTCGTGATCAGGAAACCGATGCGGGTGCTCCTCGGCACCGCGGTCGTCGCCGTACTGCTGGCAACGGCGTGTGGAGACGACAGCTCGAACAACGCGAACAGCGCCTCTTCGTCGTCCGGCGCAGCAGCAACGTTCACGTTCGTGCCGCTCGACGCCGGTGGTCCCAACACCAAAGCGGCGCTCGACAAGGGCGACATCCAAATCGCCACGCTGTTCTCGAGCGACGGCTCGCTGATCAAGAACAAGGACAAGTGGGTAGCCCTCGAGGACGACAAGAAGCTGCAACCCGTCGACAACTTCGCGCCCGCAGTCAACAAGACCAAGGCAACGCCGCAAGTCACGGCCGTCCTCGACGCCGTCGACGCGAAGTTGACCAGGGAAGCAGTCCAAAACGCAGTCGCGTCGGTTTCGATCGACGGGCAGAACCCCGAGGACGTCGCCACGAAGTTCCTGACCGACAACAACCTTCCTCCGTCGGGCACAACAGCCAGCGGGACGTTCGTCGTGGGTAGCGCCAACTTTGCAGAGTCGGAGTTCGCCGCGCAGCTCTACGGCCAGGCGTTGCAGAAGGCAGGCGCGAACGTGTCGTACAAGATGGACTTTGGCGCGCGTGAGGCATACCTGCCGGCACTGGAACAGGGGCAGCTCGATCTCGTCCCCGAGTTCATCGGCACCCTGGACACGTTCCTCGGCGGCACACCGTCGAACGACCTGACGGCCACGCTCAACGACGCCAAGCAGCGAAGCGAAGCCAAGGGATTCACCCTCACGAAGCCGGCGCCGGCCGACAGCGTCAACACCTACGTGGTGACGAAGCAGACCGCGGACAAATACGGGCTCGAGAACGTGTCGGATCTCGCCAAGGTCACGGATCCGTTGAAGCTCGGAGGACCACCCGAGTGCCCGAGGCGGCAGCCATGCCTCCTCGGCCTCAAATCGGTGTACGGCCTGAAGTTCAACGTGTAAGTAGTGGTGGTGGTCGAACACGTGTTCGGCTAGGCTGTGCGGCGATGGCCGACGGTCAGCTGCGCTGGACACTCGCAGACGAGCCTCAGCCCCAGGCCACGCTCTTCGAGGAGCCGATCTTCGAGCGTGAGCCGGGGCGGGGTGAGTTCCGCGGCATGGAGTTCCTGCACGTCCGGGCCAAGCGGATCATCAACCGGGTCAAGGGCGCCCCCTTCGGCTTCGAGTACTCGATCAACGCCTACCGCGGCTGCAGCCATGCCTGCGTGTACTGCTTCGCCCGGCCGACCCACGCATATCTCGATCTGAACACCGACGAGGACTTCGACCGGAAGATCGTGGTGAAGGTCAACGCGGTCGAGCGGCTGCGGGCAGAGCTGCGGGCCCGCACCTGGGGCGGTGACCTCATCGCGATGGGAACCAACACCGACCCGTATCAACGATGCGAGGGGAAGTACCGCCTGACCCGAGGCATCGTCGAGACCTTGATGGAGCACGACAATCCGTTCTCGATCCTGACGAAGTCGACGCTCGTGTTGCGCGACAAGGCACTGCTCGCCGAGGCTGCGGGTCGAGGGCGCGTACGTGTGAATCTGTCGATCGGCACACTCGACGAAGCGGTGTGGAAGACCACGGAGCCAGGTACGCCTCATCCGCTGCAACGCGTTCGAGCGGTCGAACAGCTCAACGCCGCCGGCATCCCCTGTGGCGTGCTGGTGGCGCCGATCCTGCCGGAGCTGTCCGATGCGCCCGAGCAGCTCGAGGCGGTGACGCGCGCGTGCACTGAAGCCGGTGCCGTCTCGATCACGCGGGTGATGCTGCATCTCCGTCCGGGGGTCAAGGAGGTGTTCTTCACGCACCTCGCGCAGACCCATCCTCACCTCGTCGGCCACTATCGCCGCCTCTACGGAACGCGCACCCACCTTCCCCGCCCGCCCCGCTCGTTTCGGCGTTCATCAGCCACACAGGATGTGGCTGATGTACGCCAGATCGACGACGGCGCTCAGCTGAGACTGTTGTAGAGACCCGTGAGGTCGAGCTCTACCTGCCGGGTCTGACCGCCGATGTCGAGAAACCGCTCCATGCGCGCAATCGTTTGGGGGTCGAGCAACGTGCGGGAGAACGTCCACTCCTCGGCGCACAGCCCTGGAACCGGGTCGGCAAAGGCGTTGTTCGCCGAAGCCTTTGCCGCGGCGATCGCGCCCGACGGGAACGACGCGATGCGTGTCGCAAGCCCGTCGACGTAGGCATGCAGCTCACGCGACGGCAACGCCCGATTGACCCACCCCCACTTCTCCGCCGTGGCAGAGTCGACATCACCGCAACCGAGGATCACCTCGAGCGCTCGTGCGCGACCGACAAGCAGCGGCAGTCGCTGCGTGCCACTGCCGCCCGGGATGATCCCGAGCGCAACCTCCGGCTGACCGAGGACCGCGCGATCGATGTCAGCAAACCGCATGTCCATGGACGAGACGAGCTCGCTGCCACCGCCGCGAACCCTTCCTTCGATCACCGCGATCGTCGCTTTCGGCATGGTGCGGAAACGATCGACCATTGCATGGAAGAACCCCAATGACTCGTTCGGCTCGCTTCTGGCTTCGCGCGGCAAGCCGAGGATGAGGTTCACATCCGCGTGCGCGATGAAGAACTCGTCGTCGGCGGACGACAACACGAGCACCTTCGCGTGCGTGTCGTCCTCGACCGCTCGCCCCAGCCGGTCGAGCTCGAGCATCAACGGTAGATCGAGCAGGTTGATCGGTGGGTGATCGATGACAGCTCGCACCACGCCACCCATCGAGGTGACACGCATCGTTTTGAACTCGTCGTACGCCATGGCGGCAAGCTAAACACCAACAGCGATGGACGTCGGTGACATCGATCCGGATCCCATCACGCAGTTCGAGCGGTGGCTGGCCGACGCGACCGAGTCGTTGCCCGAACCGACGGCAATGGTGCTCGCCACCGCCGACGGGAGCGGCCGTCCGTCCGCCCGCCACGTGCTCCTGAAAGGCCTGGACCATCGCGGATTCGTCTGGTTCACCAACTACGAGAGTGCGAAGGCTCGGGATCTGCGCGCCAATCCTCGTGGGGCGCTGGTCTTCCCGTGGTTCCCGATACGGCGACAGGTGATCGTGAACGGGACTGTCTCGATCATCGACGCGAGTGAATCCGACGCGTACTTCGCCACGCGAGATCGGGCGAGTCAGATCGGCGCGTGGGCCTCACCACAGAGCGAGGTCATTCCCGATCGGCACTGGCTCGAGCAACGGGTGATCGATCTCGAGGCCCGTTTCCAGGGCACCGACGTTCCCCGCCCGGACTTCTGGGGCGGCTACCGCCTCGAGCCAGACCGCATCGACCTCTGGTTCAACCAGCCCGACCGGCTGCACGACCGGTTCCGCTACGACCGCACCGACGACGGCGGCTGGGCGATCGTCCGTCTAGCCCCATGACGTGACGGCGGTGACGAGGCCATCGATGAGCGCTTCGGTGTGCTCGGGGTTGCTCAGCGGGGTGGTGCCACGGACGCGAGGCGGCAGCTCGAGTTGCACACCCTGCGCCGGCGGGAGGTTGACCGGGTTGCGAGGATGCACGCCGCGCAACGCAGTCGGGATGCGGTCGAGCTCGTCGATCACCGTGTAGCCGTGGGGACCGACCGCCGCGCGCAGCGCGGTACCGAGCTGGCGTGCGAGGTCACGATTGGCCCCGCCGAGCAGCATCGTCGTCCAGTAACCCTCACGCCCGTAGCCGTGGACGGCGATGGCAACGTCCACGTGGTCGAGGAACTTCGCCAGGCGTGGTGATCCGGACGGTTGCACCGCGGTCGAGGGAATGTGCCACCGCAGGTCGCGCGGCTGCAGCACGGCATACAGCGATGCTCCTGCTCGGTCAGCGACTCGCGAGGCGATCGTGTCCGTCGCCTTCTCGAGGTTGCCGCCGTGGAACGCCATGAGCCCGAACGCCGAGCGCAGCTCGCAGACCTCTTCGACGCCGGGATGAGCGAGTAGCTCCTCGAACACGAAGCTCAACCAACATTCGCGTCGACGTCGCGCTTGTCCTGCGATTCGGTCCGAACGAACGCCAGGTACGCAACGGCGCAGGCAACGACTGCTGCGAAGGCAACCGCGAGCAACGCCCAGTTCTGGCTGATGACCTCCGCGGCCTGGGCCGACCAGTCCGTTACCCGGGCGACGGTCGCGTCGTTCGTCGACCCGCGGATCTCGATCCACCCGTACCACGCCACGTACGCGCCGGTCAGCACCAGGAGCGCGCCTGCGATGCGGCTCACGTACGGAAGCACCAGACGCAGACCATGGACCATCGACTGCCGTGCCATCGCCAGCGCGACCGTGAGCCCGACGAGCACGACGCCGAATCCGAGTGCGAACGCGACGAAGTACGCGACGCCGGACGCGAAGCTTCGGCCGAACACACCCGACATGGCGGCTAGGAACAGCGGCAATACACAGCCGATGGACGCAACGGCGTACGACACGCCGAACAATGCCATCGATCCGAGTCCGCGAGTGCGGCCGCCTTTGTCGAGCCTCGGCGTTCGAACTGTGAACTGGAAGCCGGCCAGCAACGCAATGCCAAGTGCGACGAGACCGGACCCGATCACCAACGAGATCCAAGGCGCAACGTCATAGACGCTGCGCGTCACGCGACTGACGAACAACCCGGCTACGGCAAACGTGGCGGCGAAGCCGAGCGTCACGGCGAGCCCGACGACGAGTGCGCGCCACACGCTGGCGCGTGGATCGTCCTCGTGGCGGTCCTCGATGCCGATGAAGAACGACAGGTAGGCAGGCAACATGGCGAAGCCGCACGGGTTGACGGTTGCCACCATGCCTGTCGTGAATGCGAGTGCCAGGTCGACGTCGATCACGTGATGAACCCGTGCTGGCGCAGTTGCTTGCCGAGGTCGTCGACGTCGAGCTTTCCGAGGTGCTGGTAGACGATCTTGCCGCCCGCATCGAGCAGGACGGTGATCGGCAGCCCGGTGCCGCCAAGGCTCTGCAAGATCGATGCGTCCGGATCGCGGCCGATGTCGTAGGTGGCGCCCACCGACTCGACGAATGCTTTGCCGCTCGCCACGGTGTCCTGTACGTCGAGTCCGAGGAATGCGATCTTGGCGCCGGCAGTCCGGTGGACCTGCTCGAGGGCCGGCATCTCCGTCTGGCACGGCACGCACGTCGACGAGAAGAAGTTCACGACCACGGGCTTGCCTCGATAGTCGCGCACGCTGGCTTGGGACCCGTCGAAGCGCGTGAAGGACGCGTCGAGGGTCCTGCTGTTCGATCCGCCACCGCTACATCCGGCGGACACGCACAGCAGCGCACACGCGATCGAAACTTCAACCACGCGTCGCATTGGTACGACGGTACTGCCCGCTATACCTGCGCATGCTCCGGGCGTCGCTTCGCTCCTGCCTCCGCATGACGGCCGGACCCGACGCTGGCGCTTCCCGGGTCCGGCATGCAAAGCGCATCTCCTCAATGCAAACCCGCCGTGGCGGGCCGGGACTCGCATGTCGCCTCGCAGAGGGGGGACGCTCTGCGAAGCTGCCGTTGTCCCGGCCCGCCCCCACCGTGTCAAGGGGGTTGCGGGGTGATCTCGGTTGTTGCCGGCTGTCAGGCGGTGCGGAGGCGGTCCTGCAGGTGCAAGGGAACCGGGACGTCCGGCAGTTCGTCCTCGGGGCGGGGCACCTTGGGTGGCCGCCCGCGGCGCCGCTTGCTCGCCAGCACCTTGCCGTTGAGGAAGAGCTGACCTCCCCACACACCCCACGGCTCACGCCGCTCGAGCGCGCCCTCGAGGCACTCGGCAATGACCGGGCACATGGCGCAGATCGCCTTTGCCCGCGCGATGTCCTGCAGCTCCTCGCTGAAGAACAGCCCGCTCATGGTGCCCGCGAGGTCGTTGCAGCGAGCGTCGCCCCACCAGTGGGTCGACGACGCCAGTTCGCTCGCCAGCACACCTATCTCGGCTTCCGTCTGCGGGGCAAACATTGGATCCCCTTCCCCATCCTCTTCTTGGTTGTGTTTTTCGAGCCAGAAATGCAGAAAGGCCGTCGGGTTGCCCCGACGGCCTTTGGAATCTCTGTCCCTCACAGTGCCTACTGCGAGGGCTCCCAAAGCCGTCGGGACGGGTGGTCGTCCACGAACATGCGGGTGGCCGGCTTGATCGCCTGAGCGTTGCCTCGCCACGCGCAAATACCAGTGAGGGACGAACCAGCAGCCTGGCGCGGCGCGGCGGCGTGGGGCATCCCCTTCGCCTGGTAGTACGCGCCGATCTTCATCACCGGTTGCCTCGAATCTGGAGTCGGTCGGAGCCAGGAGACCCCGAACGTCTCCGGAATCGAACTACGTGGCTGTCACTCCGTCAACTCAATATTTGTCACACCGCGCGCCGCGGCCCTTCCTGAAGACTTGGCTCAGGCCGCTCAGGCCAGCGAATAGAACAACGCATCTTCGTGTTGTTCTCGCTTCGCCTGGCCAGACAGCCGCAGGTGTTCGAGGTGGGCGTAGGTCTCGCTCTCGGCCATCGGACCCCATGAGCGCTGCCGGAACAGATGGTGTGAGAGCTCTTCGACCGTTGCCTGTCCGAGCTCGTTCGTTGCTTCACGAAGTCGCGCGAGGCGCTCTTCGTGATGACGCTCGATGTCCTTGACCCGACCGCGAAGGTCGTCGAACGGGTGGCCGTGCGCCGGCAACACCACCGTGACCCCCTCGAACTCGCCGACCTTCTCGAGCGACGAGAAGAACGCGCTGAGGGGGTCAGGGCCGGCGTCGATGCCGGAGATGTGCGGCGTGATCGTCGGCAGCACGTGATCGCCGGAAAGCAGCACGCCACCCGCCGGGTCGTAGAGGCACAGGTGGTCGGGCGTGTGACCGGGTGTGTGGACGGCGACCCACTCCCGCTTGCCGAGCTCGATGACCTCTGCGTCGGCCAATCGGACACTCGGGCTTGGCGTGGCGAACCAACGCTTCATCATCGGCCTCAGCAACCGGTAACGAATGCGTACGCGACGAGGTGGCCTCGGGTGCCTCCCACCCCACGGCGTCGGTTGGTCCCACGGCCGGCGGGGATCGGGCGGCACTTCGACGTCCGTGTCGCCATCGGCGGCCTCGAGCTGGCGCTCGCCCGCATCCGTCGGATCCCACCACGTGCGGAACGAGCGTGACGTCACCACGTTCGCACCGGCTTGCTGGCGCAGCCTGCCCGAAGCACCGAAGTGATCGACGTGCGAGTGCGTCACGACGACGCTGTGGACGTTGCGCAATGCGATTCCGGCCCGCTGGAACCGGTCGACGAGCGCCTTCCACGGTTGCGGTCCGGGCATCCCCGGATCGACGACAGTCCAGCCTCGTTGGTCTTCCATTGCGTAGCAGTTCACGTGGCCGAGGCCAGGCATGTGGAGGGGCAGTTGCATGCGGAGGATGCCCGGCGCGACTTCGGTGATGTCCGTCGTGGCCTGTTCCGCTTCCTGCCGTGGCATGGATTTCACGCTACTTGACCCAACGGTCAAGACCGCCAGGCGGCGCCCGACTTCGCAACTCCGGGTCGCCGTGGCCGCTGTGGCGACCACGGCGCACCAACATTCGTCAGGTCGGCGACTTGAACACGGTCTCGCGGTAGTAGCGCAGCTCTGTCACGCTCTCGAGGATGTCGTCGAGGGCGCGGTGCGAGCCGGACTTCTCGGGCGCCGCAGCCAGCACACCGGGATACCAGCGGCGCACGAGTTCCTTGATCGTCGATACGTCGACAGACCGGTAGTGCAGGTACTGCTCGATCTGCGGCAAATACATGGCCAAGAAGCGGCGATCGATTCCGATGCTGTTGCCGCACAAGGGAACCGTGCCCGGTTCCGGCACATACGACTTGATCAGATCCAGCGTGCGTGCACCGGCTTCAGCCAGCGAGACCTTCGACGCCTGGATCGCATCGACGAGCCCTGACGAGGTGTGCATGGCGCGTACGAAGTCGTCCATCGCGAGAAGCGCCTCGGGCGGTTGATGCACGACGAGGTCCAGGCCGTCGCCGACGACGTCGAGTTCGTCGCTGGTGACGACGGTCGCGATCTCGACGATGACATGACGGCTCGGATCGAGCCCGGTCATCTCGAGGTCCATCCACACGAGCACCGGCGCACCATAGATTCGCCGGGTGGTCCGGGTGCCGATCGTTCGACTCGACCCGGGTCTTCCGATCCCCACCTACGCGCATGTGGGCGATGCCGGCGCCGATCTGTGTGCCGGCACATCGATCACCATTGCTCCCGGCGGTGGGCGAGGCATCGTGCCGACCGGACTGGCGATCGCCATCCCCGACGGCTACGCGGGATTCGTGTTACCCCGAAGCGGGCTGGCGCTCCGGCACGGCATCACGTGCCTCAACACGCCCGGGCTCATCGACGCCGGCTACCGCGACGAGGTCCGGGTCATCCTCGTCAACACCGATCCGAGCGAGCCGTACACCGTGCAACGCGGTGATCGGATCGCGCAACTCGTCGTCCAAGCGGTCGAAGCGTCGTCCTTCGTCGTCGTCGACCAGTTGCCCGACAGCGAACGCGGCATCCGAGGCTTCGGCAGCAGTGGGACCTGACCGCGTAGCACGCGTGCGGTTTGCACAGGAGATGCTGTGTGAATATCTAGGCTGGTGGCCGTGACCGACGCCGTGCTCCTCGACTCGATTCCGTCGTCGCGGCGATCGCTGCTCGACACGTTGAAGCGGCGAGGCGAGGCTCGCGTCGACGAGCTCGCGGAATCCCTCGGCGTCACGGTCAGTGCGGTGCGCCAGCACCTCAGCGCGCTGCAAGCCGACGGCTGGGTCCTCCATCGCGAGGTCCGCGCCGGGCCGGGCCGGCCGCATCATCTCTACCGGCTGAGTCCTGACGGCGATCGCCTGTTTCCGCGGGCCTACGCAGCGATCACGATCGACCTGCTGGCCGAGGCGGAAGCCGTCGATCCCGACCTCGTGGAGCGGATGTTCGAACGCCGTCGTGTCCGGCGAGTCGAGCGCGCGAACACGCGCGTCTCGAGGGAAAGTCGCTACCCCAGCGCGTTCACGAACTGGCCCGCATCCTCGACGAAGACGGCTACCTCGCAGAAGCGATCGACCTACCCGACGGCAAGTTCCGAATCGTCGAGCACAACTGCGCCATCCTCGCGGTCGCCTCGAGGTACGGCACGGCGTGCGGCACCGAGCTCGAGTTCATCCGCGAGGTCCTCCCTTACGCGAAGGTGGATCGGGTCGCCCATCTCCTCGCGGGCGGTCATGTCTGCGCGTACGAGGTGTCCTCCAGCAGACGCACGCCGAGGAAGCCGTCGCCCACCTCGTAGGAGAGCACGACGCTGTCCCCGACGAAGCGGCTCACGCGTTCGCCGAGCACCTCGTACACCTGGGCGCGGATGGCGGCAACGCCTTCGGAATCGACGCCACAGCGGTCGGCGAGCGCCTCCATGGTGGCTACCGCGACGTCCACGTAGCGCGACTGTGCGGGGAGCACCAGACGGATCTTCTCGCCGGCCACACTCAACCCTCGCGCACGACGTCCTTCGGTGCCTTGTCGTCTCGCAGACCGAGGTAGCTCGGATGGCGCAAGATCCCTTCCTCCGTCCACTCCCCGAACTCGACTTCTGCGACGAGTTCGGGGCGGACCCAGCGCGCGACCCGCGCTACGACTCGAGGTGGTGGTGGTTCGAACGGCGACGAGTCCATCTCGCGCGCCGCGAGCAACCCGCCGATCCGGTTGAGCTCGCGACTGTTGAAGCCGGTGCCCACCTTGCCGCTGTACCGCAGCACACCGGCCTCGTACACACCGACGAGAAGCGATCCGAGGTAGCCGGCGCGGTTGCCCTCGCCAGGTTGCCAGCCTCCGATGACGAACTCCTGTCGCAGCCGAGCCTTCACCTTCCGCCACGCCGGTGAGCGCTTCCCCGGCAGGTACGAGCTTTCGAGCCGCTTGGCCATCACGCCCTCGAGCCCTTGCGCTTTTGCGGCGTCGAGCAGCGACTTGCCCTCCCCGGCAGGCCGCTCCCGCGGAACGATCCAACCGCCGTCGTCGGGTACGAGCCCCGCGAGAAGTCGCCTCCGCTCGGTGTACGACAGGGGCGTGACGTCGTTGCCGTCGAGGTGGAGAAGGTCGAACACGACGTAGTTGATCGGTACTTCCTCCGCCCGACGGCGTACCTCGGCGGCGCTCCCGACGTGCATTCGATGTTGCAGCCGACCGAAGCTCGGTCGCCCACTCTCGTCGAACGCGACGACTTCGCCATCGAGGACGACGGTGTGTCCGCTCAGCGCATCGCCGAGCGCGCGGAGCTCGGGATAGCGGCCCGTCGCGTCGATGCCGTTGCCGCTCAGCAACGTGAGTTGCTGGGGACGAATGATCGTCAGGATCCGCATCCCGTCCCACTTGATCTCGAACGCCCAGCCCTCCTCGTCGACCGGCAGCGTGCCGGTGACCGCCTTCATCGGTCGTAGCTGCTCGAGCTTCACCGACTACAACACTCGCATGGCAGATTCACTCGACGGACAGGCCGGGCTCGTGACCGGGGGTGGGAGCGGGATCGGGCTGGCCTGCCGCGCGTTGTCTCGTGCGGGACGGCGCGACGGTCACGCTCATGGGTCGCTCGGAGGATCGGCTGCGGTCCGCCGCGGCTGCGCTCGCGGCAGACGCCGCCACGGGTCCGAAGGTGCAATGGGTTGCAGGCGATGCATCGTCGGAAGACGACATCAGAGCGGCGGTGGCATCGGCATCGGAGGTGACCGGCGCGTTGCAGCTCGTCGTCGCATCCGCGGGAACCGGAACCATGGGACCGGTCGTTGCGACCTCGATGTCAGAGTGGGAGCGCGTACTCAACGTCAACCTCACAGGCACGTTCCTCACCATCAAGCACGCCGCTCCCGTCCTCGCCCGCGCTGGTGGAGGGTCGATCGTTGCCATCTCGTCGATCGCCGGTCCGCTGACCCATCCGTACATGGCTCCGTACTCCGTGTCGAAGGCGGGCATCGAGACGCTCGTGCGGAACGCGGCCGACGAGCTCGGGCGCGCCGGTGTGCGCGTGAACGCGGTGCGTCCCGGCCTGGTTCCGACCGAGTTGGCCGATCCGCTCGTCGCCGACGAGCAGGTGCGGGCGGACTATCTCGCGCAGATGCCGTTGCACCGGCTGGGCACGGTGGACGACATCGCGGCAGGTGTGCGGTATCTCCTCGGACCGGAGTCGTCGTGGGTCACCGGCCAGGTGCTCGCGATCGACGGAGGGCACACGCTGCGACGTGGACCGGACATCGAGCATTGGGCGAGGGCCGTCTACGGCGACGCGATCGTGGACGTCGCCGGTGATCAGGTGTGAAGACGACTCAGCTCTGATCGGGTTCCTGCGCGAAACGAACGATGATCTCGAGGTCCTCGGTCCCGCGCACGACACCGACGCGAACTTCGTCGGGCGCGCCGTCGAGCGCGTCGAAGAGGTCGTCGGCGCTCGTCAACGGGCTCCCGTTGACGCTGACGAGCAGATCGCCCTGGCGGATCCCGGCAGCAGCCGCTGGGGAGTCGTCTTCGACCACACGAACGAGCAGGCCGTCTCGCTCCTCGAGGCCTACCGATCGGCGCATCGCCCGTGAAACATGCGGCGGAGCGAGGCCGACACCGAGGCGTCGCCGACTCCTCTCCTGACCAGCGGCGAGCGAGTTGAGTCGATCCCGCAATTCCTGATCTGTCGGGATGGCGAGGTAGAACCCGTCGCCGAGTCGGTTGGTGTTGAGGCCGATGACGGTTCCGTCGAGTGTCACGACGGGACTCCCGGACGAGCCGCGCGGCAGGGGGGCGGTGTGCTCGAGGCTTCCCTTGATGCGGCGGCCTCGGGGTCCACGGAATGCCCGCTCGGTGCCGCTGATCATGCCGAACGAGACGCGCTCGCCGCCTCCGGCCGAGCGGGTCACGGCGAACACCACGTCACCGGTCGACCCGCTCGCCGACGCCCACGTGATTGCAGGGGCGCCTGCGGTGTCCACGCGGACGACAGCAAGATCGCCGTCGACATCGACTGCGGCGACCGACGCAACCTCCTCGCGGCCACCCGCGAAGGTCACCAGTGCTTGTTCACCCCGGATGTTGTGCGCATTCGTGGCCACCAGACCGTCGCCGATCACGACGCCACACCCGCGGCCCCCATGCCGACCGATCCGCACGACGGACGGAGCGACGCTCGCCAGCACCGTCGTCGCCGACTGGGACAGATCCTCGAACACGCTCATGCTCTTGCTCCCTAGTGAGTTGCAATTCGCAAGTTACTATGGTCGGTCCATGACGACAACCACTTCTGCCGGGCAACATGAAAAGGTGCCGAGCGAACCGCCCGAAGCGACCGCGCTCGAAGAGGCGATGTCCCAGGTCGGCGACCGGTGGACGCTGCTGGTCGTGAACTCACTGCTCGACGGGCCGCGCCGGTTCAACGAGCTGCTCGACGGCATGGCCGGCTTGGCGCCGAACGTGCTGTCGAAGCGGTTGCGGCACCTCGAGATGTCCGGGCTCGTCGTCGCGACGCCCTACACCCGCCGGCCGCCGCGGTTCGACTACCGGCTCACGGCAACGGGCGCGGAGCTGGCGAGCGCGCTGCGACTCCTTGCGCACTGGGGCGCGTCGGGTCATCCGGACGCCGTCCCGTTGCACCACAGCGCCTGCGGCACGCCGGTCGAGGCCCGCTGGTACTGCCCGACGTGCGCTCGCCTCGTGGAGGGAGACGAGACCGACGACACACGTTTCGTCTGACGGCCGACGGCATTCCGGCGTTCATCAGCCACACGGGATGTGCCTAATGCACGCCGAAACGCGGCGGGTGACCACGTGCCGGAGTGGGCCGCCCGGGTCTCGATCCCGGCACCTTGAGATTAAAAGTCTCCTGCTCTGCCTGCTGAGCTAGCGGCCCGGCGGGAGCGTACTCACGCATCGGACGACGACCCTCTCGACAAGCTCGCCATGATCGTGCGGAGCAACGAGTCGGCTTGCAGGTTCGGCAGTCCCGACCCGCCGTCGATGACGATGTTCTGTCCGGTGATGTAGCTCGCTGCGTCCGAGCACAAGAACGCGACGACAGCGGCGACTTCATCGGCCGATCCGACTCGTCGCAGGGGCGTGCCCTGTTCCGCGGCGTCGACCCATCCGGCGTTCGCGGTCACCATCTCGGTCAGGGGAGTGTCGATCAGCCCCGGAGACACGCAATTGACCCGGATGGCGGGCGCATACTCGAGCGCGGCCGTCATCGTGAGATTGACGAGGCCGGCTTTCGCGGCCGAGTACGGAGCTTCGCCCGGTAGCGGTCGCAACGCGTTCAGCGACGCGTTGTTCACGATGCAGCCACCGCCGGCGGCGAGCAGCATCGGGATGACCGCGCGCATGCAATAGAACGCTCCCGTCAGGTTGACGCGGACGACGAGATCCCACTCGTCGTCGCCGTACTCGTGGAGCGGCCGGTTCCGTCCCATGCCCGCGTTGTTGACGAGATCGGTGATGCCGCCGAGCGCGTCGGCGGCGGCCTCCACCGCGCGTGCGACCGCGTCGCTGGTCGGCGATGTCGCACTCGATGGCGATGCCGCTGATCTCGCGTGCGATCACGTCGGCCGCTTCGAGCGCGCCGATCGAGCACCGCGACCTGCGCGCCCGCTCGCGCGAAGTGGCGGCAGATCGCGGCACCGATGCCGCCTCCGCCACCGGTCACGATCGCTCGATGTCCGTCCAGCGTGCCCATGGCCGGCGATCCTGTCACGAGCATTGCGACAGCGCGCCGTTCTACGCTCGGGCCGATGGATCAGGAGGACGTGCGCCGACGGCTCGCCGAGGAACACGACCGTCTCGAGGAGATACGTGCGGGATTCGCCGCCGAGCACCTCCACGACGAGTCCGAGGACGACAGCATGTCCGAGCTCTCGCACCTCGCGCAGCATTCCGCCGACGTCGCCACGGAGACGTTCGAACGCGAGAAGGACTTCTCGATCCTCGAACAAGTCGAGGCCGAGCTCGCCGATGTCGAACGCGCCCTCCGGCGCATCGACGACGGTCGCTACGGCAAGTGCGAGGCGTGCGGCGCGGAGATCGGTGACGATCGGCTCGATGCGATGCCGGCCACGCGGTTCTGCATCACCCACCAGACCCAGGCGGAAGCCGAAGCCCCCAGCTAGGGGACTGATGCATCGGACTCGAGTCCCTTCGCGATCAAGAAGCCGCGCGCCCGCTCGGCTTTCGGATAGCGGTTGACGAGCCTCCAGAAGTGGTCGGAGTGGTTCGGCAACGCGAGATCCGCGAGCTCGTGCACGAGGACGTAGTCCACGACCCACGCCGGAAACGCCGCTAGCCGGTCGGAGACCCTGACGTCACGCGACTGCATCGTGCACGAACCCCACAAGCTGTCCTGGTTCGACACCCATCGCACCGACGCCGGCGCGGGAAGGTCGAAACGCTCGGCCAGCTTCAACGCACGCGCCATGACATCGACGTGTCCGCGTCTTTGCTGCCGCTCGATGCGCTCGACCAGGTGCGCGACGTAGCGCTCTTCATCCGTCTTGGACATCCATGCGGGCATCCGCACGCGCACGACATCGCCGACGAGCGAAGCGGACACGGTTTTCTTCCGCCGCGTCGAGCGGACGACTTCCACTCGGAACGGCAGTGCCATCAGATCTCCGTCGGCACGGTCACGGGCGTGCCATCGTCGTTCACGAGCAGCACGCGCTCGCCCAGCGTGAGGACGTCGCCCTCGACGTCGATCCATCGTCCTGCGCCGTTGGCGAGACGGGCGAACGGTTCACCCAGCATTCCTTCGAGCACGTAGATCACGCCGCCGTGAGTGACCACGAGAGCGTCGCCGTCGCCGACCACGAGGTGCGTGCGGTGGATCGCGGCGAGCACGCGGGCGAGCACCTCAGCGTCGGTCTCCCATCCGGGTGGGCGCCGAAGCTCGGCCTCGCGGCCGGGCGCGAACGTCATGTGTCTGGCCTCCGGCAGGTAGCCCGGATACCGTTCGTGAATCTCGTCCCGCGTCAGCCCGGACCACTGACCCGCGTCCCGTTCACGGAGGCCGGGGTCGGCGATCACCGGTCCCACGCCGAGACACTCGGCGATGACATCGGCCGTTTCGCGCGCTCGCTGCAAGTCCGACGAAAAGACCGCGTCTACCCCACCGATGGCGCGCGCTGCAGCGCGCGCTTGTGCGCGTCCGAGGTCCGTCAGCGACGGATCTGCTTGCCCTTGCCAGCGGCCCACCGCATTCCATTCCGACTGTCCGTGACGTACGAGTAGCAGCCGGCTGGGCATCCCCCGGACGCTACCGTCTGGCCATGGCCCTCCCCATGGACAAGCTCGGCACGCGGTACGACCCCGACTCGACGGTGATCGACCCGGAGCGCGCCAAGGCGTACGCGGCCGCGACGAACGACGACAACCCCGCGTACGAGTCGGGCAAGTACGCGCCGCCCGTCTTCGGCGTCGTGCCGACATGGAGCCAGTTGCTGGTCGCGTCGGCTGACGTGATCCCGCCGGAGGCGCTCATGATGATCGTGCACGGCGAACAGGACATGCACTTTCACCAACCGCTCGTGCCTGGCACCGAGCTCACCACGACGTCCGAGGCGTACGCGGTGCGGGTTGGCGGCTCGGGTACGCGCTTTGTCGTCAAGGTGGAGAGTGCCGATGGCGAGACCCGTCCCGTCCTCACGCAATTCGTCACAGTCTTCATTCGCGGCATGAGCGACGGCGAGTCCGGCGGACCCGACAAGCCCGATCACGACTTCCCCGAGGGTGTGCGCGACGAGAAGGTGACAGCGTTCTCCGTCCACGTGGACGACGACCAGACGTTCCGGTACCGCGACGCGTCGGGCGATCAGATGCCCATCCACGTCGATGACGCCTTCGCCAAGAGCGTCGGATTGCCCGGCATCATCGCCCACGGCTTGTGCACGATGGCCATGTGCAGCCAAGCGATCGTCAAGACGGTGTGCGACGGCGACCCGGCGCTCCTGAAGCGGCTCGCCGTTCGATTCGCGGCCAATGTGTTTCCCGGCAACGACGTCGACGTGGACGTGTACGACGCCGGTGAGCGCGGTGACGTCCATGCCTATGCCTTCGAAGCGACTTCGGCGGGAGCTGTCGTCGTGAAGAACGGATGGGCAGAAGTCTCGACGAGCTGACATCGTCGAATCCATGCCTGTGCTGCGCCTCTTTGCATCCGCTCGAGAAGCAGCCGGGACAGGACGCCGAAGAGGTTCCTGGCAACACCGTCGAGCAGATGCTCGCGAACGCGGTCGAGCGCCACGGCGACCAGTTCGCAGCGGTGCTCGCGACATGCCGTGTGTGGGTCAATGGTGAGGAGGTCGACCCGGCGACGGCGCTGAGCGAACGTGACGAAGTCGCGGTGCTCCCACCAGTCTCGGGTGGCTGATGGTCACGAAGCGGGCGGCGGCGGCGACCGATGTCCAAGCTCCCGGGGCGCGCAAGAGCTCCAAGCACTCGCGCCCCAAGCGTGCCGCCAGGTATCGCCGACTCCGTGTCGTCTACGACGTGCAGGGACCGCGTGTACGGCTCGGCGTCGGCTGGTTCCTCCTCGAACTGGTCGCGTTGCTCGGCGGCCACTGGACCGTCGCGTTGCTGTATCATCCCGAAGGCGGCCAAGAGCGCCGCCCGCTGCGGGGTAGGTAGCCGGTCGGCCTGCCCGAGTACCGGGAGCACGAGCTGGTGCAAACCCGCGAACGGCAGTTGCGCCTCGGACTTCACACCGGTCGTGCGTAGCACCCGCATCCCCGTATCCTCCGCGCGCCGGCAGGCCGCCGTCAGCAGGGTGGATTTGCCGATGCCCGCCTCGCCCCGCACAAGTAGCGCGGCGCCGTGCTCGGAAACTGCGTCGACCAGTTCATCGAGCCGGGCCAGCTCGCGCTCGCGGCCGAAGATCTGATCTCCGGCATCACCGTGTGAGACAGTGGGGGACGTGGGCATGACAAGAAGAATCTTAGCCGCTGACCGCATGTCAGTCCACGGTCATGATAGATAGATGACATGTCTCGGTTCGCCGGCGGCCCCCTTACTAGACTGCCGCAGCATCGATTAACACCGAAAAGAACTAGTCGGAGGCGACAGTGTTACGCGGATGCAAGGGCTAAATTGACACCACTCTGACACCACCGGGAACGCAATACCGTGCAACACGCGGCAAGCCGGAGCAGAGAAAGCGGCTTAGAAATGCGCCATTTGCAAGCCTCTGCACACCCCTGCAACGCCTGAGGGATCCCTCGTAATGAGCAGGTCAGGTATCCGAGGCTGCTCGAATGGTTTTACTGCAACCGTACTGCAGCCGGGTCAGTACGAGAGCGTACGCGATGGACGCCAGGGTATATGAGTACCTCGACAATTGCCGCAAGAGGCCAGTCCGAACGGACGCGATAGGATAGATTAGGACGCCGCGCACGAAACTGGTAAGGTGCCCTTTTGAGATTGGAAATCGCGTAGGCGGTGTTAAGCCGTCTCGAGGGTTCGAATCCCTCCCTCTCCGCTTTTTCCCACTATTTGCAGGTGAACTGCAGTAGGAGGATGAAGAAGACAAAGAAGTTCTGGCGTGGCCTCATGTCAGAAGCTCCGCCAGATGTTGTAACCCTGCATACTAGGCTACGCTGCGTAACAAGGCGGGGCTGAGGGTTGGAACTTCTGTTCATCAACCCTCAGCTACATCTCAAGTCGGGCATTGGCATGTGCTTCCCGACCACGTGCCGCCACCGGCCACCGCCTCTAGCTCTTGGTCGGAGAGCTCGTCTCCTTCGTCGGGCGGCAAGCCGGTGCCGGGAAGCACCAGGTAGATGATCTTTGGGCTCTCCTCCACCACCCTTACTTCAACGTCCTCAGGCAGCTGCGTCTCCAGCACCTGCTCCAAGGCCCACTTGGGGTCATTAAGTAGCTTCTTCCTGAAGTCCTCGTCCTCTATGCTCCTCTGTATGAGCCTGCGCTGCACCTCTGAGCGCACGCTGCCACCGCCACCGGTCGATTCGGTCATTGTCCGTTCCCCTTTCGTTGTGTCCCCGACCACCCAGAAGCAACATCGTCGCTGAGACCTGCTCCCATCACGGATCAGTAGCATAGGTAGCACGGTTGTGTGCTCCGCGCAAGGGTGCGCGCCACAGCAGCGCCTAGCAGCAGCATGAGGAGGATCGAGGTCTAGCAGCTTCGGCCCTTCTTCTCTCTATTCACTGGAGTGCGTGGAAAAGGTGAACTCTCCAAAGTTGAACTTCCGTTTTACGGAGTTCTCGGAAGTTGCACCAGGCTTTGTAGCCCTTCACAATTAGCATTGTTGATCAGCTTTACGTGGGGTTTCCCCTAGCTCCGCCCTTAGTGAAAGGGGGCGCTTATGAGGCGCATACTTTTGGTCCTGGCGGCAACAGCAGTTATGTTGGCGCTAGTAGCGTCTAGTGTTACCGCAAAACCAAGTGGCTTCTATTGCGCTGTAGGCACCGACCCTGTCACGGGTGCCTCGCTGGTAATTTGAAGTACAGTAGGAAAGAAGGTCTGTGAGGAACGGGTGGCGGAGCGCCCGGATTTGAACTTTGGCAAATGTACGAAGGGACTTCCCGAGGTTTAGTCTCGGGTAAGTACAGGTTAAATAGCTTAGGTCGTCTAGGTAACCACCTAAAGAGTAGAGTCCCGGACGGACCTGAAAATCATGGTGTCCCTGGTTCATCACTAGTAAAACGGACAAAATAGAACAGGTTGTTACGCTCTGCGAGAAGCCGTGAGCGGCACCTTTTGAGATTGGAAATCGCGTAGGCGGTGTTAAGCCGTCTCGAGGGTTCGAATCCCTCCCTCTCCGCTTTTCTCAGCAACCACTAGCCTCCTTCTCCGCCGGGTACGCGCCTACCCGACCCTGGTCGAGATCGCCTCGTAACCGCCGCCCCCAGGGTAGTGCCAGGCGCCCGCGAGGGTGTTCCCGTCGCCGCTGAACTCGCCTCTGTAGTACGCTGGCGACCCCCTCTCCCCGAACCAGATCGTAAGGGTGTCACCATCGATTTCGTAGACGTAATCCAGCGTGGCGCCCGTGCTAGAGTAGAAGCGGCTCTTGACGTCCGCGCTGGGCTCGGCCTGGAATCCTCGCTCGTGGCCGATGACCTCCATGCCCGTACCCTCCTGCCCGAGGTCGACGCGCTGGAGAAGGAAGTAGCCGCCCTCCATCCACTCGTAGGTGACCCTTCCGCCCACGTCCCCAGAGAGCTCCCAGGTGCCAACCAGCCTGTCCAGCCTTCTGAGCGCAGGGCTGGGCTCGCGTGCCGCTGGTGAAACCGGTGTCGCTCATTACATCCTCCTACTTCTCGGATCCTGCATCTCACCTGACCTCGTATCCGCCGGATCTCGCTGCGCCTAGTAGCGGAGCGAGATCGCAACCTGCTCCAGCAGGTCCATCCCCTCCTGCATGCCCACCTCCATCCCAGACTCGATGTGCGCGTCGCGGGTCTCCTTGCTCGCATGCTTGATGAGGATCGTCAGGATCGTACGCCCTTCCGTTTCGCTGAACGTCACCGTGTTCAGCGCTTCCCCTTCAGGCATGCCCTCGTAGACCTCGGTAGAGACGATCCGCTCGTTAGGCACGATCTCACAGTACTCGCCGTGGAAGGCGACCTCGTACCCGCCCTCCGTCACCATAACGCACCGCCACGTGCCCCCTACCCGCAGGTCGATCTCCGCGCTTGTCACCTCGCCGCGCTCGCCACCCCACCAGCGCTTGACCAACTCGGGCGTGGTCCACGCCCTGTACACCAGGTATTTAGGCGCGTCGAACCCCCGCGTGATGAGGATCTGCTCATCCGTGGGTAGCGTCACCGTCGCCGTCCCGCTACTCGCCACCGCCGTCATCCCCTCTCTTCAATTCCTCCACTACGACATCCAACCGGTCGAAGCGCCCCGACCAGAAGCGCTCGTAACCCTTCACCCAGTCGTGAATGGGCTTGAGCGCGCGGCCGTTTACCCGGTACAGCCTCTGCCTTCCCTCCTCGCGCACCTCGACCGCCCCCACCTCCCGGAGTACCCGCAGATGCTTGGAAACCAGCGGCTGGGATAGTCCGAGCACTCGCACCAGATCGTTCACCGGACGCTCGCCGAGGGCGAGCACGTCCAGGATCTCTCGCCGCCGGGGCTCGGCCACCGCGTTGAACGTGTCCGTCGTAGTCGCCGCTCGTGCCATAGGTTGATTTATATAACTATATAGTTATATGTCAACCTTCGAACGATGACTCCACAACGAGCGTGCACATCGGCTTGCGGATGCCATCGTCTGGGTCAAGGGCATGCCGAAGCCCCGGCCCCACACGGTCGCCATCCGGCGTCTTGTGCCTCGCCCCGTACTTCGGAGAACCTGCACCCGAAACTGTCTGATGAGTCGCGGGCGTGCCTGTAACATGGCCAAGCAGGCCGCCGGAGCGATACTGTTCGGTCCCTTCTGGCCTTGGTCTACCGACCAAATCTATGCTCGGAGCGTTGCTTGTACCCCTTTCTTGAAAGGTTCAGACTGCCCCTTCTGCGATCGAGCTTTTTGTGCAACCCTGCCGGCCACGGAGAGAGACTTGCCGCTGTCGGGGTATGCGGGCGGTGGCACCAGTCGCCGGATCGCCCGGAGTTAGGGAGTGCCAGACGTTGCGAAGCACCGCTGTCGATGGGATGGCGGGAACGATCGGGGCTTGGGAACCGGTGGTTCCCGGCGTAGACTGCTACGAGCAACACCGTTTCGGAGGAGGCGAGTCGTGGAAAAGGTGACGGGCATAGGAGGGCTGTTCTTTCGCGCCAAGGACCCGAGCGCGCTGCAAGGGGCGTAATCTCGCGGAGAACCCCAACGTCGCGGTGCACCCGGAGAGCGGCGACGACGTGGTGATCCTGGAAGGCGTGGCGGGGGTGGTGACCGACCCCGGGCTCGTCGAGCGGCTCTTCGCCACAAGATGCGCGCCTACCAGGAGCGCAGGTCGGGTCGGCACGAGAGACCTGGCACCGTGCTAGAATGACCTCTTGCCCGATTATCCGATTGTCGGGCGAAGGCAGAGCGGGAGGTGGCCATGAAGGCGAGCCCTCAGACCAGCAAAGTCGGCAAGCGGGGGGCGGTGGTGATACCGGCGTCCTTGAGGAGGCGCTTCGGCATAGAGGAGGGGACGCTGGTGGTGGCGGAGGCCACCGAGGAGGGCGTCCTGATAAGGCCCGCGGTGGCGGTACCCGTGGAGGTCTATTCCCCGGAGCGTGGGGCGCGCCTGTTGTTGGAGAACGCGGTCGACGCGGAGGACTACGACCGGGCGACCGAGGTCGCGCGGGAGGAGCTCGGCGTCGATCCCGACCTCCTCGGGATCTGGCCGCCCGCCCCCCGCTGAGGTGGACCGCCTCTTTCTGGACGCCAACGTCCTCTTCTCGGCGGCGTACCGCGAGGACGCTGGCGTGAGGAAGCTCTGGGATCTTCGGGAGGCCGAGCTCGTCACCTCGGCTTACGCCGTCGAGGAGGCGAGGCGTAACCTCGACACGGGCGAGCGCCGCTCGGACCTCGGGGGGCTCCTCGAAGCCGTGCGCGTCTCGAACCTCCTGGCGGACCCAACCGCTTACCCGGAGATCGAGGCGTCAGGGCTCCCGGAGAAGGACCTGCCGATCCTGCGCGCCGCGGTCGCTTCGGGCGCCACGTACCTCGTGACCGGCGACCGCAAGCACTTCGGCGACCTCTTGGCCGAAGAGGTCGCCGGTGTACTCGTGCTGCGCCCAGCGGAACTCCTCGCGATGCGGACCGAGAAGCCCCGCGACGACGCGCCCGGATGACGGGCTGCCCGTGGAGGGGCGGCGTCTTTCGCCCTACGCCGCTCAAGGTCCACCGTGACGATGGTGGCGTCCGCGGGAACGGTTGAGATCTCGGCCGCCGCCGGTCCGGCCTCCCGAGCCATTCCTTGGGCCAGAGCGTGCGAGTGGGTCGGCCCTTGGGTTTTCGGGCTATCACGGTATGCTCCGACTGGCACGCGTAAGGGAAAGACTGTGAGGTTTCGATTGAAGGGCTCCGAGGAACGCGCGGACGGCGGGATATCGGGCCGCACGCCCTCCGTGGCGGGGGGAGCGACGGGACCGGGGCTCGGTCTCGTGGAGACCGGACGTCGGAGCATTAGTTGCCTGGCGAGAGGGTCGGACTCGTCCTACGTGGAGACGGTCATGTACGGCAGAACCCTGGACGATGATTCCCCCGTCCGTCCCGCCGAGTGCCACTGGCACATGGTCTTCGTCAGGGAAGGCGGCCGGGCGCGGGTGGTGTTCGTCGGACCTTGGACGACGGCCGGGATCGCACGCTACCGCGAGGGCGCCGAGATACTGTGGGTGAAGTTCAAGCTCGGCGTTTTCATGCCACACCTGCCCGCTGGGAGGTTTCTCGACACGGAGACGTTGCTGCCCGGCGCGTCGGGCCGGTCCTTCTGGCTGAAGGGGTCCGCGTGGCCTTTCCCACACCAGGGGAACGCGGAGACGTTCGTCGAAAGACTCGTGCGAGGCGGGGTGCTGGTCCGCGACCCGCTCGTGGAAGACGTGTTGCGGGGTCGGCCACAAGAGTTGTCGCCCCGAACGGTGCGGCACCGCTTCTTGCGGGCCACCGGACTGACCCAGGGGCGCGTTAGTCAGATCGAGCGCGCCCAACGGGCGGCTGCGCTCTTGCGGCAAGGTGGGTCCATTCCGGATGCCGTCTTCGAGGCCGGCTACTTCGATCAACCTCACCTGACCAGATCCCTGAAGCAATGGGTCGGGCATACCCCCGCGCAAATCGCCCGGTCAAGCACGTCGGGGTAGTTTGCCGTTTCGTACAAGACGGTTTCCCTCCACCGGGTTATCGTGAAAGCATCTTAACAACCCGGCAGAAGAGATCGGACAGAGATGTTGCTAGAGAACAAGAACGCCGTGATTTACGGTGCGGGTGGGTCCATAGGCGGAGCGGTCGCCCGCGAGTTCGCCCGCGAGGGCGCGAGGGTCTTCCTGGTCGGTCGCACCCGCGAAACGCTTCAGACGGTCGCCGACGACATCGAGGCTGATGGCGGTCCCGCAGAGGTGGCCGTCCTCGACGCCCTAGACGAAAAGTCGGTCCAGGAGCACGCTGACGCCTTGGTCGAGAAAGCGGGAAGCATCGACATTTCCTTCAACCTCATCTGGCGCGGGGACGTGCAGGGGATACCGCTAATCGAGATGACGACAGACGATCTCTTGCGGGCCGTGGTCAACGGACTCCGCAGCAACTTCATCACCGCGCGGGCGGCGGCGCGCCACATGGTCGGGCAGGGCTCGGGCGTCATCCTTGCGCTGGATTCCGGTTCCGCCAAAGGAAGCCCGATGATGGGCAGCACCGGGCCCGCTGACGCGGCTACCGACATCCTCATCCGCAACCTGGCCGCCGAGATCGGTCCGCAGGGCGTCCGCGTCCTGGGCATCTGGACCGCCGGGCTCCCGGAGACGTTCTCCAAGGAGAGACTCGCTGCGGTCGACAGCAAGTTCGAGGACGAAGCGGCTATTCGGGGTCTGGTCGAGGGTCTGGACCGCATGCGGATGACGCGCCGCTCGCCCCGGCTGGACGAAGTTGCGGCCACCGCCGCGTTCCTGGCTTCTGAGAAGGCAGGCGCCATAACCGGCACGTTTGTCAACGTGACCAGCGGGATGTTCACCGACTAGCAAGGAGAAGCAGATCGAAGGAAGGGAGGTCCTGCGACCATGTCGGAAAAAAGCACAAGGGACGACGCTGAGACGTTCGACGTCGTTGTCACCCGCGTTCTCGGCACCCCGGTCGAGGAGGCGTGGAAGGCCTGGAGCGATCCCGCTTACGTGACGCGCTGGTGGGGGCCGACGGGGTTCACCTCGCCGAGCGCCGAGATGGACTTCCGCGTGGGCGGGGCGTCGCTGGTGTGCATGCGCGCGCCGGCCGAGTACGGCGGCCAGAACATGTACCACACGTGGACCTACACCACGATCGAGCCGCACGAGCGGATCGGGTTCGTCTCCAACTTCGCCGACAAAGACGGGACGCATCTCGACCCCGCTGCGCTCGGCATGCCCCCGGGGGTACCGCACGACGTTCCGCACGAGATCACCTTCGAGGCCACGGACATCGGGACGGAGATGACCGTCACCGAGCACGGCTACACGACCGAGGAGGCGCGCGATCTATCCAAGGCCGGCATGGAGCAGTGTCTCGACAAGATGGCCGCGATGTTCGCCGGGGCTTAGTTCGTCGTCGAAGCCACCCCCTGCAACCCACCAGCGACCATGTCCAACCAGTAGGCGCGTCCTTGCGGGGGATCGCGGAGACCGGCTGGCCGGCATGCTGCTCAACCGCTCTATCGAGCCGGCGCCATTGTCTTGGCCGGTGTAGCCCGCATCCAGCCACAGGTGAGAAGTCGCCCGGGCACACGATCGCGCGCGGCGATATCCAGCAAGAGCTTGATGCCCTCTTAAGGTCCTGGATCTGTGCGCCGTGAACCCGAGCTTCGAGCACCAGACCCTGCGTCCCTACCAATAGGTGGCGAAGAGGACTCCATCGACCCTTCTGGCGGCCCTGGAGGCTCCGATTCGGGACTTATTCCGAATTTACAGATGGTTTCGGAAGGTCAATTCTCAGAGGTTCGGAAAACGAAAACAGGTTGGAAGTCGGGCCTTGTAAAGCTGGCACAGTCGGCCGCAGGTACCGTTGCTCTTACATTAAGCAACTCTAATGCCGCTCCAATACAACTCTAACGCTCGCTTCCCATAATGTATTCATAAGCGGTAGGCAGGCTGCGGTCTCAACGGACCCCCCGAGACGGGCCTACCTCCCAAGAAAAGGAGAGTATATGTACGGAAAGGCAAACGGGAGGATTGTGACGGCTTCGCTGTCGGCAGCGTGCAGCTCGAGAACGG